>WUUP01000009.1:204359-206850 GCA_009833045.1 Saprospirales bacterium GYS_P2D | reverse complement strand
TGACAGTTATGGATACAGTAGGTCAGACGATCACTTATTTAGATGAAGATGGCAATACCTTCACCGTAGACATCACGCAGTTGGAGACGACTACGCCGATGACTTACGATGAGACATCAGGCGATGTGACATACACCGATGAGGATGGAAACATTACGACATACAACTTGGCGAACGAAGTAGATAGCTTCGAGACGGTGACTACTTTGGATACAGCTGGTCAGACGATTGTGTATGTTGATGAGAATGGCAATAGCACAACTATCGACCTGACAGACTTAGAGACATTGACGGTGATGGATACAGTAGGTCAGACGATCACTTATTTAGATGAAGATGGTAACACCTTCACAGTAGACATCACGCAGTTGGAGACGACTACGCCGATGACTTACGATGAGACATCAGGCGATGTAACATACACCGATGAAGATGGAAACGTTACGACATACAACTTAGCGAACGAAGTTGATAGCTTCGAGACAGTGACTACGTTAGATACAGCTGGTCAGACGATTGTGTATGTAGACGAGGATGGCAATAGCACAACTATAGACCTAACAGACTTAGAGACATTGACGGTGATGGATACAGTAGGTCAGACGATCACATACTTAGATGAAGATGGCAACACCTTCACAGTAGACATCACGCAGTTGGAGACGACTACGCCGATGACTTACGATGAGACATCAGGAGATGTAACATATACTGATGAAGATGGAAACGTTACGACATACAACTTGGCGAACGAAGTTGATAGCTTCGAGACAGTCACCACTTTGGATACAGCTGGCCAGACGATTGTGTATGTTGATGAGAATGGCAATAGCACAACTATCGACTTGACAGATCTGGAGACATTAACTGTTATGGATACAGTAGGTCAGACGATCACATACTTAGATGAAGATGGCAACACCTTCACAGTAGACATCACGCAGTTGGAGACTACTACACCGATGACTTACGATGAGACATCAGGCGATGTAACATACACCGATGAGGATGGCAACATTACGACATACAACTTAGCGAACGAAGTTGATAGCTTCGAGACAGTGACTACGTTAGATACAGCTGGTCAGACGATTGTGTATGTTGATGAGAATGGCAATAGCACAACTATAGACCTAACAGACTTAGAGACCTTGACGGTGATGGATACAGTAGGTCAGACGATCACTTATTTAGATGAAGATGGCAACACCTTCACAGTAGACATCACGCAGTTGGAGACGACTACGCCGATGACTTACGATGAGACATCAGGAGATGTGACATATACTGATGAAGATGGAAACGTTACGACATACAACTTGGCGAACGAAGTAGATAGCTTCGAGACGGTCACCACTTTAGATACAGCTGGTCAGACGATTGTGTATGTTGATGAGGATGGCAATAGCACAACTATAGACTTGACAGATCTGGAGACATTGACGGTGATGGACACAGTAGGTCAGACGATCACTTATTTAGATGAAGATGGCAATACCTTCACAGTAGACATCACGCAGTTGGAGACGACTACGCCGATGACTTACGATGAGACATCAGGAGATGTAACATACACCGATGAAGATGGAAACGTTACGACATACAACTTAGCGAACGAAGTAGATAGCTTCGAGACGGTCACCACTTTAGATACAGCTGGTCAGACGATTGTGTATGTAGACGAGGATGGCAATAGCACAACTATAGACTTGACAGATCTGGAGACATTGACGGTGATGGACACAGTAGGTCAGACGATAACTTATTTAGATGAAGATGGCAATACCTTCACAGTAGACATCACGCAGTTGGAGACGACTACGCCGATGACTTACGATGAGACATCAGGCGATGTGACATACACCGATGAAGATGGAAACGTTACGACATACAACTTAGCGAACGAAGTAGACAGCTTCGAGACAGTGACTACGTTGGATACCGCTGGTCAGACGATAGTGTATGTTGATGAGAATGGTAATAGCACGACTATCGACCTGACAGATCTGGAGACATTAACTGTAATGGATACAGTAGGTCAGACGATCACTTATTTAGATGAAGATGGCAATACCTTCACAGTAGACATCACGCAGTTGGAGACGACCACGCCGATGACTTACGATGAGACATCAGGAGATGTAACATATACTGATGAAGATGGAAACGTTACGACATACAACTTAGCGAATGAAGTAGATAGCTTCGAGACAGTGACTACGTTAGATACAGCTGGCCAGACGATTGTGTATGTTGATGAGAATGGCAATAGCACGACTATCGACCTGACAGATCTGGAGACCTTGACAGTTATGGATACAGTAGGTCAGACGATTACATACTTAGATGAAGATGGTAACACCTTCACCGTAGACATCACGCAGTTGGAGACTACTACTACCTTGACAGGCGTACAGGCTACGGGTAAGGTAATCGGTACGTATACAAATGAAGATGGCGATGACTCGGTGATCCGAGAGACCGTGACGAG
>WUUP01000009.1:0-204261 GCA_009833045.1 Saprospirales bacterium GYS_P2D | reverse complement strand
GAAGATGGCGATGACTCGGTGATCCGAGAGACCGTGACGAGCATCGATACAGTCGGTCAGACAATAGTATATACAGATGAGAATGGAACAGACTTTACGATTGACTTGACAGGTTTAGAGACCTTGACAAGCATCAGTATCGATAGTACAGCAGGAACTATTACCTATATAGATGAAGATGGCAATGACACAGTATTAAATGTGGCGGACTTGGTGAAAGTACATGAGACTGTGACGAGCATCAATGTGAGTGGCCAAGAGTTCACCTATACAGATGAAGATGGCGGTACGGTGACAGTAGATATCGCAGACTTGGAGACAACGACTACAGTTACCAATACTATTGCCGGTAATAGAATCGCAACTTACAATAACGAGGATGGAGTTCCTGTAGATGTGAATGAGACAATCACCACTCTCACAGACAATAGTGATGGGACATACACATATACGTCTGAGGATCCATCTGCTTCCCCTACAGTGATCAATCTCTATAGTAGCAATAGCATATCTGAGATATATGACGTAGCAGGAGGTCAAGTATTTGGAGCCACATTTAGTGATATTAACTTCGCTACACCAGGCATCGTAGATGCGGATTATACAGCTGGAGCTAATTCTATCAGCATTAACACCGATGGTAGATATCGAGTGACCTACCGAGTGACTACATCAGTGACTAATAATACACGATCTGGAGCTGAGTTTAACCTTACTCTGAATGGTACAGCGGCACCTGGTACATACTCATCATCTTATCAGAGAAACCGAGATGTTGACAGGAATACAGTCACTGTTACGAAAGTTTTAAATCTTTCTTCAGGAGATATTATACGAGTCGAGGGGAGGAGGTATAGCAATTTTGGTGTCATAGAGACAGTGGCTAATGGTTCTTCTTTATTGATCGAACGCCTTAAATAAGATTAGCGATGAGATTTTACAGCATAAGAAATCTAAAAATGAGATACTTAATTTTTGTATTTGCCCTTTTTGCGAGCCTTAGTTTGAGCGCTCAGCGGCAATATACGCCGACTGAAATAGCCAATATCGACGCCACGTCATCAGCGGCAGGTGGAGATCTATATCATGACACTACCAATGATATACTCTACATCGGACTCATGACTGGTAAATTAGTGCCGATCAACAATACGGATGATCAGGTCATAGATCGCTTCGATATTACAGGTGATGAGTTATTTATCTCTATTGAGTCAGATGGCGAATTGCCAAAATCGGTAAGCCTAACTCCATATCTCGATAATACAGATGAGCAAGATTTGAGCCTTGGGACTCAGACAGGCACACTAATTCCGGTCAATATAAGTGGTGGAAATGGAGTGACCATCGATGTGGCAGACAATGATAATGATAGTACTAATGAGATTCAGGATCTTAATCTCAGTGGGAATACGCTCACTGTGACTAATAATGGATCAGCGACTAATATCAACTTAACTCCATATCTCGATAATACAGATGAGCAAGATTTGAGTCTCGGAACTCAGACAGGTACACAGATTCCGGTCAATATAAGTGGCGGAAGTGGAGTGACCATCGATGTAGCGGACAATGATAATGATAGTACTAATGAGATTCAGGATCTTAATCTTAGTGGGAATACGCTCACTGTGACTAATAATGGATCAGCAACTAATATCAACTTAGCGCCATATCTTGATAATACCGATGCTCAGGATTTGAGTCTTAGTGGTAATACATTATCCATTTCAAATGATCCCAATACGGATGTTGACTTGAGTCCATACTTGGATAATACAGACAATCAAGATTTAACAGGTGCTACATTGGCAGGCTCGACACTTACGATTGATATAGAAAATGGAAATTCAACTTCTGTAAATTTGTCTGGACTTCAAGACAGTGATTGGTTTGAAGTAGGTGGTACTCGAGCAGATGATATTTTGGATAATATCTACACTTTCGGAAATGTAGGAATTAATAGAAACAATCCTCAATATGCACTCCATGTTGACAGTGGAGATCCTTCTTCTCCGGGACCATGGGCAGTAATAGAAGGCGGAGGAAATGTCAGAGCGAATACAGCATTGTCCCTTTATGACAAGGGTACTGCAGCAAACAACGAAATATTCTTCGATTTTTCATTCAATCCAAATACTTCGACTCCGACTACCATGTCTCAGATCAGAGCGGTGACTCAGAGTAACTTTCATGCGGATGGAGCTAAGCTATATTTAGAGACAGCTTCTGATGATGCAGAGACGATCAATACTAATCAATTAGTACTCAGTAATGATGGTAACGTAGGTGTCGGTACAGATGTACCAGCTGCTAAGTTAGATGTAGATAATGGTACCTTAAGATTATCAGATTATGGAGGAAGTGCTCAGACAGGTATTATGTCGACACTTCTGGCTGTTGAGGCAGATGGAGATGTGATAGAGGTGGACCCAACATCCATTGGAAGTGATGACCAAAACCTAAGTACTAATGGTAATGCAGGTAATATAAGTATAGAAGGAGGGAATACTATTACACTAAATGTCAATGATGCGGATGCAGATGCTTCAAATGAAATCCAAGACTTAAGTCTTTCAGGGAATACACTTAGTTTGACAAATGATGCGTCGACAGTTAATCTTACTCCGTACTTAGATAACACAGACAATCAAGATTTAGGAAACACAGCCTCAGGTACAAATCGTACGATCACTATCACTGGAGGGAATAATACAACCTTTAGCATAGCAGATAATGACAATGATAGCTCAAATGAGTTGCAGACTTTTTCTCAATCAGGTGATGTTGTGACCTTATCAAATGGTGGAGGTACCTTTACCGACAATCATTTGGGCACTCAAAACCAAACGCTCACTGGAAATAGAACGGTAACTCAAGGTAGCTTTGATCTAAATTTTGACGCTAATACACTCTTCATAGATGGTAGTGCTAATAATGTGGGTATAGGTACGAACGGCCCAACGGAAAGGCTACAAGTAGACGGAAATATTGTTGCTGGAGATGAAGGTGATGGAACAGTTGGCTTGACTATCAATGATGGTCAGGGTAATGCTAATCTTACATTTAATCATGTAAGGGGAGTGCCAGATGGATCTGGATCATCAGCTCGTATAGTAGCGCCAGTTGATGGTAATACGGCTTATTTAGGGTTCGAATTAGCCAGTAATGTTACTGCAGGGACATCAGTGAATACTATTGAATATATGCGCCTGCAAGATGATGGTCAGCTCAGACTCAATGAATACGGCGATGGAGATTTTTTAGCGACGAATGGTACATACCAATTGGCCACTACCGCAGCAGGAGATATCATCGAAACGAACACTATGATATCGTCTAAGATATTTTATCCACCTGCAGTAGTCATTGATGTGAGTGCTACTGGCAACAATCAAACACTCGATCTTCACCAAGAATATGTTGACAGATTTGGCTCACCTATGGCTCGCAATGGTACTGCTCCAGCAGCACTGCCGACTTATAGTGAGTCAGAGCTCTATTATTACGTGACGGACTATGATACTTCTGTATTTGACAACGTCTCAATATCAGAAACAGGTGTCATGACATATGACGTGATATCAGTACCACCGGGCAACTGTACATTTATTAATGTAGTGTTCATGGTGCGCTAAGGATATAAACACTTTTTTGATACGAGATGACGAAGAGATACCTATTTAGCTTGATTTTTCTTGGCATGCTATCACAGATTCATGCCCAAGGTATCCAGTGGGAGTCCTTAGGTTATGCCAGTGGGGCTGCACTGCCGAGGACAGTCGTTACTTCTGCCGGACCTCAGGTTGTTACTGTTGATTGGACGACAGTGACAGACGGAGGGTCATTTGTGCCTCATGAGGCACATGCAGACTTTGTCATTTATGATGCTAATGAATTAGGAACTCTATTTGGAAATCTTGCCTTAGGATTTGATAATAGTTCAGATGATCCAGACGATTATATCGAGCTAAATATATATTTCAGCATCCCTGTCACGAATGTAGAGTTTACCTTAATGGATATTGATTTTGGCAATTGGGATGATGGTGTAGATGTATTATTTAATGGTAGCGTTAATCCTGTTTCTGACCCAGCTATGTACACTATAGCTAATGCATCCTATGTAGCGGTCGATAATGAAGTACAATTCGATGGTTTTGAAGCTTTTAACAATGTACCGCCTGTGCCAAATAATAGCACTGACGGAAATGTGACCATACGCTCAAATAACCTTGCTGTATCCAGTATCAGAATAAGATATAGATGTACGGATGATCTCGGTGGTCGGAGACCTAATCCATCAAGTCAGCGATTAGGATTGAGTGACATTACATGGGCATGCGAGTCTGATTTTGATGGTGATTTGATTTGTGATTTTGAGGATCTCGATGATGACAATGATGGGATACTCGATACAGACGAACTAAATAACTGCCAAGCTACTGATCCACTGCTCAGGTCAGATTTATTTAATGAGGACTTTGGGACGGGAGCCCGTACCCCGATGATCTATACTAACTATGGATATGAACCTGGACCAATGACTGATAATAATACAAGTGTCAATGATGGAGAATATGCGGTATTAGATGACATACAGTCTTCTGCCCAATGGGCGAGCACGGTATGGCAAAACATAGGTGATCATACATCTGGTAGTGGTAGGATGGCCCTATTCAACTCTAATAATACGGCAGGATTGGAGTTTTATCGTAGACCTATTGGGGCAGTAGATCCCAATGGCCGAGTCGGGATTAGTTTTTGGATCATGAATTTGGATATCATAGGTAGTGGCAACGGTCGTGTACGACCCAATGTCACTGTGAATTTCGAGCAAAACGGCTCGGTAGTAGCTTCTTATGATACGGGCGATATAGCCCAATATGCTCGTGGTGATCAAGACGCATGGGAGTTTAAAGAGTTTAGCTTTTTACCACCTACAGGTGATCCTATCACGATAGTGATGATTAATAATGCTCCTGGTGGTTCGGGCAATGATTTGGCCATAGACGATATTATTGCCTTTCAAGAGTATTGTGATACGGATGATGATGGTATAGCCAATCATAATGATCTCGATGCTGATGGTGATGGCTGCCTTGATACATTTGAAGCTCAGGTGAATGATCCCGATGAGGACGGACTCGCAGGCAGCGGTGCTCCCACGGTAAACGGACAAGGACAAGTAAATGGAATCACTTATGTCAGCCCAGCGACTACTTATTGGCTGAGCGATGTATATAATTTTTGTATAATGTGTAGAACGGCATATACTAATCCGCACATCAGATATAACTCCTATTAGTCATGAAGCAGCTTTACCCTTTTATATCGACATTTTTATTAAGCTTGATGACCATTGCTTTATCAGGGCAGTCCAGCTCATTTGGTAATACTTATATCCATGAGCACGGAGAGTCAGTTATATTCGGTCATCACAATTTTCAGACAGGAGGATATGGAGTGCTGCCAGGTATCGTAGCAACCGAGAGAGAAAATGATAAAGGATTTTTAGGTTTTTCTAATCTATCTTCAGGATGGACAGGGGCAAATAATCAAAATTATGTAGATGGATATGTTAAATATTATGGGACAGATCCATTTACCTTTCCAGTAGGGGATAATGGATATTTTAGACCAGTAGCAATATCGGGAGGCGCTGCTGAGGTGAGAGTAGCATACTATCGTACTGATCCTAACAATGCAGTGACGACCAGTGTATTTGGAGGTGATCTTTCACCTTTGCCTGGCAACGCTCCTTTCAGTAGATCAAATAAAGAACCCCTGCTCAATGCTGTCAGCGATATAGAGTATTGGGATATCAATGGTACTAAGCCTACAGAGATCACACTTACGTGGAATTTTGACAGTGAGCTATCTCGACTCACTGCTAATGATATAAATAAACTATGCATCGTAGGATGGAATGGCCAAGAATGGGTCAAAGTACCATCCAAAGTTGATATCATCTACATGCGGCCAGATCAAAGTGCGCCCAGCTTCAATGGAGGTGTGTCAAATCTGGTACAAGGATCTATTAGCTCAACTGTGGAGGTGGTGCCTGATGAATATGAGGTGTATACTTTCGGAGCAGTAGGATTAGCGATGATAGGAGATTTTGTCTGGGAGGATATGAATCGTAATGGACTACAGGAGGCTAATGAGCCTGCATTAGAAGGCATCTTAGTAGAGCTCTATGATGAAAATAAAGAGTATGTGTCTTCTACACTATCGGATCAGTTTGGTAGATATTTCTTTGATGAGGTGATACCAGGTGATTATTATGTCAAATTCAGTAGGCCAGCTACTTATCAAGTTACCCTTCCTGGTAAAGGAGATGCAGCTATCAATAGCGATGTCACCTTCACGGATTTTTCTCCGATCATAAAAATGGAAGCGAATGAAATCAACTTTGGTATAGATGGTGGATTCTATCGTAATGGATCTATAGGGAATAAGGTATGGCTGGATGATGGTGACGGTATGCAAGAAGAGGACGAAGGAGCATTAGCCGATATTTTTATTGAATTAATAGATGTATCTGGTGAGATCATTGCATCGACGATTACAGATGAAGATGGTGATTACTTATTCACTAATATTCCTCCAGGTATTTACCAGATACGCTTTGTACCGCCTGCGGGATATGAGTTTAGTCCAGTACACAGTGTACTCGATCAGACGATGGATAGTGATGCCGATCCGATTACCGGTAAGACTGTAACATTCGAATTGTTGAGCGGACAACAAATAATGAATATTGATGCAGGACTTTCTGCTCCTTGTGATTATGCAGCTACGATAGATGTCAAGCAGCCTACCTGCGGTATTGACGATGGAGAGATCACCATCAATATCGAAGGAGAGACTGGCCCATATGTATATCAATGGAGCAATGGTGCTACTACTAATAATCAATTTGGCCTCGCTCCAGGTATCTACGAGATCATAGTGACAGATGCTGAAAATTGTCCTCGTGCTTTCACGGTCGAGTTGGAGTTTGAAGGAGACTGTGAGCCTATCTGTGGTAGATTAGAAACTGCTGTTTTCTTAGAAGGGACATTTGATGAAGAAAATGGTTTGATGTATAAGCGTCTGAATAATTTGGGATATCTCCCAGGACAGATTCCTACCACTTTCTTTGGTAAGTATACAGATGCTGGACAGCCGTACGGTCATGAGCCTTGGCATTATTATGGAGAAGAAGGGAAAGGATATACCTCTAAAAATAGAGATGAGAACAATGAAGATTATCCTATCGAGTCTGTAGACTGGGTCCTTGTATCACTGCGTGAGCGAGTGGACGTAGAGTATGCTACATGTACCCGAGCAGGTCTGCTTATGGAGGATGGATCTATCCGATTTATGGAAGATGACTGCTGCTATGTCAATCCTACTAAGGAATACTATATAGTAATCGAGCATAGAAATCATCTCATAGTCATGTCGCAAGAGCCACAGCCAGTGGTGGATGGAGAGATATCATATGATTTCCGTGTCAATCAGTCTTACACTCGACTATTTGGGTATGGTCAGAAAGAAGTGGTTCCTGGTCTTTATGCTATGTATGCAGCTAATGGTGACCAGTATCTCAGTGGAGAATCACCAGTCGATATTAATGTAAACGACCTCAAAGAGTGGCTCGATGAAAACGGACAACACAGTAGCTATTATCTGATGGATTTTGACCTCAATGGTGATGCGAACGTACAAGATAAAGGACTCTATCTGAAGAATATTGGAATATTCACAGATGTGCCAAAGAACTAATTAGTTTTTGATTAGAATTATGCTGTAATGAGGACCCATTTTATGGGTCCTTTTTTGTGTGTATTCACCTACCTTTGATCGCCTATGTTGCGATTTGCATTCATGTTCGTCTTTAGCTTTGTCTATTTGGTATGTTTCGGCCAAGTGGGTAATACTCCGTCTGATTTTAGTTCGGGTAACTATACTCAAAATCAGCAGCGACAAGGAAATCCTAATACTCAAGATACCATTGATCGTCCAAAACTGAGCGTTAGATCAATCAGTCTTGAGCTGAATGGAGATATAGCTGATATTGATACCAATGTGGTAAAGGGACATCGTATCGAACCCTATTATAAAAATTACTTTCTCACTCCCAATCATGGATCAGAGAATTCTGCGGGGATCAGTCCTTATCAAGGCGTTATTAATCCAGTAGGATTGGACATAGGCTACTATCAGTATGATCATTTGCTGCAGCATATAGCAAAGGATAGAGCAATAGAAGTAAATCGAAGTCTATGGAATCTCCAATACCTAAAAGGATACAATATCAATAGCTCCAACTTGAATGTAGGATTTTACCGTCGTTTTGCCCGTAATATTTTACTCAATTTTGACTATCAAAAATATAGTGACGATAGCTGGCTCGACAACCAATCAAATGAAATAGGAGCGATGGATATCAAGCTTTATCAAGATCTCGGAGAGGGTAGACGTAAGAGCTATGTGCATTACAGCAATATCGGGATTGACGAGGCGAACAGCAGGACTTTGACAAAAGATGAAAATGGAGTGTCTAACTTGTCTAATACCAAATTCGTCATTGGGAATAAAATGGTGCTACGAGATAGCATATGGAATGATAAAACCATATGGCTAAAGACGGAAATCGGAATGAAGAAGCATAATTTCTCCTTTTCGGACGCTTCTGTCAGTACCAATGAGAGTGTATTTTATAGTTTTTCAGACTTGACTACTGTTGAGTTGGCCTATGATCTCAATCGACGCTATATCGAAAATCAAATAAACATAGAAGGTGGGGATAGGATGTGGTCAGCAGGTCTTACTGTGAATGGTTATGCATTCTCCCAAGCAATTGATACCATGTCATTCACACAGATTGATTTATTTGGAGGAGTTGACTTGAAGTTTTCAGATGAGGGTATGGCCAGTTCTTTTATTGAGCTTGCCTTGATTGATGGGGGAGGTGATATAGAGTGGATCAATCGTCTGAGCAGGCGATTTGGGCGATATCACTTAGATGCGGAGCTCGTGTTGCAAAGGCTACAGCCTACACTCCATCAAAGGGTACTTCAAGTAAGTGAACAAAGGCTGTACGACAATGACTTTTCTGCTCTCTATGCTGTCAACCTCAGTGCTCATATATCTAGATATGGTAGTCCATGGGATGCGAATTTGAAAGTTGGGCATGTGTGGGATGCAGTATTGTTTGATCAGCAAGGGTTACCTTATCAAGAGGAGTCTCCTTATAGTTACATCACAGCTGACTTTACTATGCCTTGGTCATGGCGATGGATAGAAGGTGAGACGGGACTACAGATACAGCATATTACTACTGATAGAATACTTAGACCGGCCATCCAGATAGCGGGCTCATTGGAGATTGACTTTAAACTGTTTAAACGGCAACTGGCCTCTGCCATAGGCATGGATTATTATGTGCTGCCATCTTATGACGTCCCCAGCTATCAGCCGCTTTTGGGGGCTTTTTACAATGATTATTCCGGAGCAAAGTCAGGTAATATTGTAATCCTCAATCCCTATTTTACTTTAGACATCGACAAGTTTCACTTCTATCTAAAAACCAATAATAGCTTAAGCCGACTCACAGGAACCGACTTAAGCTATCTGAATGGATATAATGTATATGATTTTAGAGTCGCTTTTGGAGTTAACTGGACTCTATTAGATTAAGCTTCTGCATCTTCGTCACCAGCTAAGGCGACAGAGTTGATACCCATATTGATGAATCCTCCATCATGGAAGAGATTTTGCATCGTGACCATGCGAGTCAAGTCAGAAAACATCACTACACAATAGTCGGCACAGGAAGCTGCATCAGCGTTGCCCAATGGTGACATCTTATCCGCAAAATCGAAGAACGTACCAAATCCTTTCACTCCACTACCGGCAGTGGTCATAGTAGGGGATTGAGAGATGGTATTGACTCTGACTTTGTTTTTTACGCCAAAGTGATAGCCAAAGCTACGTGCATAAGACTCAAGTAGAGCTTTGGATTCTGCCATTTCATTATACTCTGGGAAGGTACGCTGAGCAGCCATATACGTCAATGCTAATATTGAACCACCGTCATTCATAGCATCCATATTATACGCTACCTGCATCACCTTATGAAAAGACACCGCAGATATATCAAAAGTCTTAAGCATCCAGTCATGGTTGAGATTAGTATACTCTTTCTTCTTTCTCACATTAAGTGACATGCCTATAGAGTGGAGGACGAAATCTATTTTACCACCCAGAAGCTCCATTGATTCTGTGAATAGATTTTCAATATCCTCGATTTTGGTGGCATCAGCAGGAATTACCTTCGTATTTAGTTTTTCTGCGAGTTCATTTATTTTTCCAAATCGTAATGCTACTGGAGCATTAGTCAGTACTATTTGAGCCCCTTCTTCATGGCATCTTTCTGCCACAGCCCAAGCGATGGATTTTTCATCCAGCGCTCCGAATATTATACCTCGTTTTCCTTTTAATAAGTTATTTGCCATGATTGCAGATATTTAGTTTTGTTATGATCGATCTATTTTTTGACTTCAGGTTTCATCTGAGGGAAGAATAATACATCCTGTATCGAATTAGAATTAGTCATGATCATCGCAAGACGATCCATCCCTATACCGACACCAGCTGTAGGTGGCATCCCATACTCGAGTGCTCTGAGAAAGTCCTCATCAAGCATCATTGCTTCATCGTCACCTCGCTTGCCCAGCTCGAGCTGCGCCTCAAATCGCTCACGTTGATCGATCGGGTCATTCAGCTCTGAGAAAGCATTGCTGATTTCTTTACCATTGCAGATGGCTTCAAATCTTTCAACAAGACCTTCCTCTTTTCTGTGCTTTTTAGCCAGGGGTGACATCTCAACAGGATAGTTAGTGATGAAGGTAGGCTGTATCAAGTAGGGCTCACACTTCTCACCAAAGATCTCATCAATGATCTTTCCTCGACCCATAGTTTTATCGAGCGGTACCTGGAGTTCTTTAGCCGCAGCACGGAGCTGTTCCTCATCCATCTCCGAGATGTCTACACCAGTGAATTCTTTGATAGCGCCATACATAGTATAGCGCTTCCATGGTCGCTGAAAATTGATGACATTGTCGCCCACCTGTACCTCAGTAGATCCAGTGACGTCTATAGCCACTTTCTCGATCATCTCCTCTACCAGATTCATCATCCATTCGTAGTCTTTGTAGGCTACATATAGCTCGATTTGGGTGAATTCTGGATTGTGAAACCTACTCATTCCTTCATTTCTGAAGTCCTTTGAGAATTCATATACTCCATCAAAACCTCCAACGATCAGTCGCTTTAGGTATAGTTCATTCGCTATACGCATATATAGCGTCATATCGAGAGTATTGTGATGCGTCTTAAAAGGGCGAGCCGCTGCACCTCCGTAGAGCGGCTGAAGTATCGGCGTTTCGACCTCGAGATAACCCTTTTCATTCAGAAATTCTCTAATGCTATTATACATTTTGGTACGCTTGATGAATGCTTCTTTGACATCAGGATTGACGACGAGATCTGCATATCGCTGCCGATATCTGAACTCTGGATCGGTCACTGCATCATGCACTTTACCATCAGCGTCAGTTTTGACGATTGGGAGAGGCTTAAGTGATTTGCTTAGGAGGGTTAGTTCCTTCACATGTAGTGTGAGTTCCCCAGTTTTTGTGGTGAACATGAAGCCTTTTACCCCTACAAAGTCACCGATATCGAGTAGTTTTTTGAATACGGTATTATATAGTGCTTTATCATCGCCAGGGCAGATTTCGTCTCTGTTGACATAGATTTGGATTCTCCCTTGGCTATCTTGTAGTTCAGCGAATGACGCTTTTCCCATGATTCTTTTCATCATGAGTCTACCAGCTACAGATATTTCAGTCCACTGCTCTTTATCTTCTTCTTTGTATTCAGACTTAATATCTATCGAATAATGAGTGATCGGATATTCTTCACTGGGAAAAGGGTTGATACCCAGATCCTTGATTTTCTGAAGATTTTCTCTTCTTATTATTTCCTGTTCGCTGAGGTGCATAAGCTATAATTCAAAATTGAGCCGCAAAATTACTGTAATATTTACAGACTATAGCTATGATGGTTTATTCTGTATAGTGAATTATAAACTGAATAAGGGTGGAAAAATAGGGGGATAGTGTAAAACAGGTGTCATTTATGTAACGCACGATCTCAATAAAACAATGAAGAAGTTAACCCTTTTTACCCTGGCACTCCTATGTCTGTACTGTAGTATAGCTGAGGGCCAAACTTTTCAGACCATTGACGCCCTCGACTGGGCCGTTTACGCTGGACAATACCAAGGAACTACGTCTCAAGGCATCTCTTGGGATGCTCGAAATCAAGAAGCTAAGGACTGTGACGGTGCTGGCTATTTTGGTGTTCAGGGCAATTCATTTAGGATACAAGACTGGGAAGGTACCTGTGGCTGTGACTGTGGACCCGGAGATCCGGGAGTCTGTGGACAGAATAATTCTACCATAGACCTAACTATCCCAAATAGTTTGCTCAATCCATATTGTCAAGTAAGGTTGTCATACACCATCACTTCATCAGGTACACTCGAATGTGGTACAGCGAATGATAAGCAAGCCGCAGAAATCATTGAAGGAGGATGTATGGAGCCTCAGGCAGAATGGGCTGGTTCGGATTATATGATATTGAAGTATAACGTCTTCTATGAGGGTGGAGGTATGGATGTGATCACCAGAAGAGTATGTGGAGAAGAAGGAGTAGGGCTACAGGAAGAAACATTCGAAAATGTTCTACAAATCCAATTGACTATCAGTGGAGGTACCCAAGAAGCAGACGAATACTATGATATCAGCACCATCACCGTAGAAGGTGTGGAGAAGTCGATTAATTCTTTGAGCGTATTTGCTATCAATCATGATGGTGGATATATCTGTCAGAATTCATCACTCCCATTGATCCTACAGACTAATGCAGATCCTGATTATACGTTTTATTGGACAGGCCCTAATAATTTTGTTTCTGAGAATGTAAGAGCTGAGTTCGCTACTGGGACTTTGACACCAGACCTGTCTGGCACGTATAATGTGCAGGTGATAGACGCTAATGGATGTCTAAGTGAGGCTTCAATTGAAGTCGAGGTCCGAGGTAGTGCCACTTCCGAGTGTACTTCTTTTCCAGAGTTCAGTCTTTTTGGCATTATGTGTTCTTATGAGACACTACCAACGACTTCAGATAATGGTGTAACTGGCTCTTGGTCTCCAGGTAGCGATTTATCGGCATTTGCGGGGCAGACTTTAGACTTTACCTTTACTCCAGATGATCCTGGTGTTCAGACATTTGAGTTTACTATCGAAGTCGATGATGTTTCACGATTGGATAATTTTGCAATTCAGCCAAATCCAGTACCCGTCTTTTGTAATAATTCATCAGAGAGGTTTGATTTGATTGAACTGTTTCAGATGGACATGAGTCTTTTCCTTTCTATCAATGGTGAAGAGGATATTTTCTATTTCATTGATATTGGTGAGACGATCAATGATGAGGAGGCTGCCATGAGAAGTGTAAGCTTTGAAAACATTACACCTGGAGAGAAAAATTTCTTCATAGAGGCTATTAGCTCTTGTGGAGAAGTATCTCAACGACAGTACAAATTTATCGTTGCACCTGGTGCGGAGATAGTGACCATAGATACAGCTTTATGTGCTGGGGACTATATAGAGTTTCTCGGAGAGCGCATCACAGAGGATACATTCGTCGAGAGCGGTGGATGTGGCGGAGGATTTGATTTTCGGATCACCTCGATTCCGGCAAAAGAAAGAAGACAGCCGATAGTTTTTTCAGGGTGTGCATTAGATTTTCTGTATGTATATGATACTGTTGATACAGATGGCAGTTGGGTAGGATTTCAAGATGTTTTTATACCAGAATACGAGTTGGCTATAGATACAGTTTGGGGGAATTCGTATAATGGTCAATACGTATTACCATTACCGGCTTCTAATGGGTGTGATAGTATTGTCAATGTAAGATTTACTAAAAGAGAATTGTTAGAAAGTAAAACACATCGTATAGAATTTGATATCTGTGCTAATAAAGATACGGTTATCAATGCATTCATGCGTGACTATAGGATACCTCAAGATGGGATTTATTTAGAGATTCCTGTAGGGTGTGATAGCGCTATCATCATAGATGCTAATTTGCTACCTGTTGAGGTAGACTCAGTCATCTCAACCTTCTGTGCGGATCAAGATACTATGATCGAAAATCATCTCGGTCAGATGATCAGATTTGACAAAGATTATAGCAGCGATGTGTTTTACTGGGAAGTAGGAGATAATGGATGTAGCAAAAGCAAGGTAGTAGATCTCACATTTATAGAGCCTGTGTATCACTATATCGATGAGACTATATGTGTAGGTCAGGCAGTGAATGCTGGAGGACAGGTATTTACTACAGAGACCATAAATGAAGAAATATTACTTAGTCGCCAGTCGGGCTTGGGATGTGATAGTATCCTCGTAGTCAATGTGACTATGATAGATGCTGAGATCACATCGGAGCAGCTGACATGCGATCTGACAGAAGTGAAGCTGAATACTACGCAAAATGGTACAGTTATAGAATGGACAGGTCCAAATGGATTTAGCAGCACTGATCAATCACCTATAGTGACTGATCCTGGCCTCTATACGCTCACGATAGAGGGGCCTAATGGCTGTCAGACAGACTTTACGCATAATGTATCTCAAGATATCATCTCACCGACAGCTACAGTAGCTGTAGATCTTATTACTTGTAGTAGTGGATTAGAGACACAGATAAGCTATTCCTCTACAGGAGATTTAGTCGCTTGGAGAGGTCCTAATGGCTATTTCAGTACAGATAATATCGCTACGGCTACAGAGCCAGGTACCTATACTATTGAATTAGTAGGTGCGAATGGGTGTACATTTAGCAGAGACTTTGAAGTAGAAGCTGATATCTCAGAACCGACCGGTACAGCTACTGGAGGTGTCTTAGATTGTAACAATAATCAGGAAGTTACTCTTGGTCTCACTACTAACGATCAATTCGTAGGATGGACAGGACCTAATGGATATACATCTACAGATATCACTCCAACAGTCACAGAAGAGGGTACATATACTGTTACACTCCGAGCTGCTAATGGATGTGAAACTTCTATTGATGCGGAAGTCACTTTAGATATCGGAGAGCCAGACATCATCCCAGTAGGCGGTGAACTATCTTGTGATGTACCATCCTTATTCATCGATGCGATGACTACAGGCACAATAGTGTCATGGACAGGGCCAGATGGTTTTGCTACGACAGACATGAATCCAGAGGTCACTGTACCTGGTGACTATGAGGTCACAGTGATGGGTACTAATGGATGTACTGCCACAGCTACAGTAGTTGTGACGGATAATCTTGGATTGCCTGAGGTGACTCCAAATGATTTGAGCTTAGACTGTAATACCGTGAGTGGAGCTATATCTGTGACTACTGATGCTACAGTCTTATCGTGGACAGGACCGAATGGATTTAGCAGTACGGATGCGTCTCCGACTGTATCAGAGGCAGGACAATACGAGGTCACTGTAGAAGGAGACAATGGATGTACTAATACGGCTACAGTAGAGGTGACTATGAGCATAGATCCACCTTCTATCACCGTCCAAGATGGAGGTATCAACTGTAATCAAATACAACTCACACTGAATGCGGTTACGAACGGAGATATAACTCTATGGAGAGGGCCTAATAATTTCCTTTCTACAGAGGACAATCCGGTGATAAATGTAGCTGGGGACTATACGGTAGAAGTAGAAGGAGCTAACGGATGTATTGGTACGGCGACTTTGACAGTTGCAGAAGATTTTGATGCACCGACGGCTATTGCTTCTGGAGGTACACTGGACTGTAATAATGCTTCTGTTCAGTTGAGTTTGGATGATCTTACTCATTTTGTGGAGTGGACAGGACCGAATGGCTTCGTTTCATCCGAAGAAACGCCATCTATAGATGAGCCAGGAATGTATCGGGCTGAGCTCCTTGGAGCTAATGGATGTCCGAATACTATTGAGATAGAAGTAGTAGAAGATTTAACTATACCTACTGCCACACTGACAGGAGGAGAATTGACATGTGAGGTGACAGAGATTCAGCTGAGCAGTGTGACTAATGGTACAGTAGTGGAATGGACTGGGCCGAATAGCTTTAGCAGCACAGAAGATTCTCCGAGCGTCAGCGAGAGTGGTATGTATACACTGACTGTGATGGGGACTAATGGCTGTACTCACAGCGAGTCAATAGAAATCACAGAAGATATAACAGCTCCAGAGCTAAGCACTGAACCTCTGATGCTTAACTGTGAAGTGTCAAGCGGTGCACTGAGTGCTACCACTAACGGATCGATAGTCGGATGGACAGGTCCTGATGGATTCAGCAGTACCGAGGCAACACCAGTAGTAGGGACTGTAGGTACTTACGAAGTCACTGTGCAAAATGATAAAGGATGTACCTCAAGAGGTACAGTAGAAGTAATAATGGATACAGAAGAACCTGTTATCACTACTCAAGACCTTTTGATCAGCTGTAGTGCTGCTGAGGTGGCACTATCTGCTACTACGGCAGGTACAGTAGTCGGATGGACGGGGCCTGATGGATATAGCAGTTCTGATGCAGCACCGATGGTGAGTGCAGCAGGTGAGTATATGGTAGAGGTAATGGGAGCTAACGGCTGTACAGCTACAGCTACGCTTACTATCACGGAGGATTTCGATACTCCGACTGTATCTACTGTGGGTGGTGAGCTCAACTGTAACAATGATATGCGCCTCACGCTTAGTACGACGACTAATGCAACTTCAGTCAGTTGGACAGGCCCTAATGGATTCAGCTCGACTGAGATCAATCCTGAAGTATCAGAAGCTGGTACATATACAGTGACTGCATCCTATGCTAATGGATGTACATCGACAGCAGATGCGATGGTGGTAGAAAATGTCGCTGAGCCTGTAGTCAATGTAGAAGATGCTGAGCTGAACTGTGCTAATAATAATCAGATATTACTCACAGCGCAGACAGATGATGCAGTCGTCATGTGGCAAGGCCCCGATGGTTTCACTTCTTTTGACGAGTCTCCGATGATTTCTATCCCCGGAGACTATACAGCTACTGTCCAGGGTGTCAATGGCTGTACTGCGACAGCGTCGCTCACGATTACTCAGGATAATGAATTGCCGACAGTTACAACTAATAATATAGATCTTGACTGTAGTACACCTTCGGCATTATTATCTGCTACGACCTCAGCGACTATCGTCGGCTGGAGCGGACCTGACGATTACTCTACGACAGAGGTGTCACCAGAGATCAGTGAGCCAGGAGAATATATGGTGACTGTGATGGGAGCTAATGGATGTGAAGCTACAGCTACTTTGACAGTGACTGCTAATACAGAATTACCATCTATCGACTTAAGCGCTAATGGCACTGAGCTGTCGTGTGGAGTGACATCGCTATCTCTATCAGCTCAGACGAGTGCTACAGTGGTAGGTTGGACTGGCCCTGGAGGTTATACTTCATCAGATGCCGTAGCTCAGGCTACTGTCGATGGTGCTTATACTGTCACCGTACGAAGTGACAATGGATGTGAAAATACAGAGACGATTGATATCACTATGAATAGTACATTGCCGATCATCATCTCAGAAGATAAATTAATAGACTGTAATAATCCTGATGTTACTCTCACTATCACTACTGATGGCGTATCATATACATGGACGGGTCCAGCTGGATTTACTTCTCAGGATGAGGCTCCTACTGTGAGCGCAGGCGGCATGTACGAGGTCACTGTGACTGGAGCTAATGGCTGTACGGCCACTGCTCAAGTGATGGTCGATGAAGACTTTGCACTGCCGACAGTGACTACTACGGATGCCCAGCTGGAGTGTGACAATAATGCACAGGCTTCATTATCATTTAGTTCAGGAGCTACATTCCTCAGATGGCTCGGGCCAGAAGGATACGAGTCTACAGATCAAAATCCACAGGTCCAAGTGCCTGGAGAATATACCATCGAAGTCGTAGGTGCTAATGGCTGTATCGGTACAGCTACGTCTATGGTCTCAGGTGGATCGGATCTGCCATCTGCGGATCTATCCGTGAGCAATGTGCTCACATGTGATGTGACATCTGCGACGATCAGTGCCACTACAGTCGATGAGATAGTAGAGTGGACGGCGCCTGATGGTAGCGTAATAGCATCAGCGACACCCACAGTTGGTATCCCAGGCTCATATACGGTGACCCTGCGAAATGCGGACGGATGTCTCGGATACAGTAGTATAGAGGTAGTAGAAGATATCACTACGCCAGATGTGGTACTCACCGGCGGAGCATTGAGCTGTACAACCGATGAGCTACAGCTTGGTATCAGTACTAATGGTACAGTTGTAGAATGGACAGGACCCGCAGGATTCAGCTCGACTGATATGCAGCCTATGGTGTCCACAGCGGGTACCTATGAGGTTGAGGTAGTGGGTGCTAATGGATGTATCGCTACTCAGCAAGTAGAAATAACAGAAAATATAGATGCGCCAGCGATTACGCTGTCTCAGACGGGAGGAGTCTCTTGTCAGAGTGCTGGTGCTACATTAAATATACAGACAGCAGGTCAGCTCGTAGAATGGACTGGGCCTGCAGGATTTTCAGAGACGGATGCTTCTCCCATAGTGTACGAGCCTGGAGTATATACGGCGACTGTCGTAGGTGCTAATGGCTGTACTGCATCAGAAGAGATAGAAGTTGAATTTGAAGAATTCAGCATAGAGATAGGAGAAGTTATTGGATCATGCGAAGGTGTGGCTAATGGCACATTCACTATTACGAATGTGACAGGGGCCACACCACCTTTTAGCTTTTCAGCTAATGGGCAGGTGGTAGAGATTACATCTCTCCCGTATACAGTAGAAGACTTGGCGACGGGACTTTACACGTTCATCGCAGTGAATGATAATGGCTGTACGGATGAGGTGCAAGTGACGATCGAAGAAGATAGAGAGCTGGATGTAGCTATTGATGCCATCACGATCAATCCTTTAGGTGAGTATGACCTCAGCCTCGAGTATGATGGTGAGATCGATAGAGTGATCTGGGAGGATACAGAGGGACTCTCATGCTATGACTGTATCAATCCGATGGTGACTATTGAGGATGATGCCACATTCAATGTGACAGTATATGATGCTAATGGATGTGTCGCCTCTACAGGTATCGCTTTATCAGCGAATGGTATCGGAAATATTTACATGCCGAATATCATAGATCTAAGCAGCCTTAATGGAAATGGTAAATTCTACCCACAAGGAAATACTTCTCAAAATGGTACTTACGACATGCAGATCTTTGATAGATGGGGTAATAAAGTATTTGAAGAGGTAGATGTACCTCTCAATAGTAAGCTTCATGGATGGTCAGGCATGTTTAACAATAGGACATCGGCTACCGGAGTATATGTATACTGTGTCACTGTATACAATGAGTTTGGTGGAAAGAAGACAATAAAAGGTGACGTTACTGTCATCAGATAATGATAGAATACAAAGAGTGAATGAGCAAAGGTCGGCAGCAATGCTGGCCTTTTTTTGTGGTAGGCGGCGACCTGTCCTGTAAACTAATTTCATTTTATGAAGTTGTTTTTCTCTGATGATTCGAGTCGCCTTTTCTCCGATATACATTTATAGTTTGCCGCCAGGGCACCGGTTTCCGATGGTGAAATATGAACTGATCGCTGAGCAGTTACTTCATGAGGGGACTGTCTCCGAGGCGAGCTTTTTTCATCCTCAATCAGTGAGTGATGAGACGCTCCTGCTGACGCATACACCCGAGTATTTAGCTAAGCTGCATAGGCTCGATCTGACCCGTAGGGAGGTCAGAGATATAGGCTTTCCAGTGTCTAAAGCATTGATAGACAGAGGGAAGTGTATTGCTCAGGGGACTATCGATTGTGCACTTTACGCCATCGAGCATGGAGTAGCGCTCAATGTAGCTGGGGGCACTCATCATTCCTTTGCAGATCGAGGAGAGGGCTTTTGCGTGTTTAATGATTTCGCCATAGCGGCTAACTATCTACTGTCTCAAAAACTGGCAAAGCAAATCTTAATCATCGATCTGGATGTCCATCAAGGCAATGGCACCGCTAAGATATTTGAGAATGATCTGAGGGTATATACCTTCTCTATGCACGGAGAGCGAAATTACCCTCTGCGCAAAATGCAGTCTGACCTGGATATTGGCCTGCCGGATCAAACTGATGATCTGATATATCTTTCGAAATTATCGGATCATTTAGAGCTCTTGATTGATCAGGTGACGCCTGATATTGTTTTCTATTTGTCCGGAGTGGATGTCCTGGCCACTGATAAGTTGGGTAGACTCGCTTTGAGCAGAGCGGGCTGTAGACAGAGGGATGAGATGGTACTCAGCGCATGTCATCAGCGACAGATCCCAGTCGCTGTGAGCATGGGCGGAGGATATTCGCATAGGATAGCTGATATAGTAGAGGCACATGCTAATACTTTCAGGGTAGCTCATGAGATTTATGCCTGAGTCAATCAATCATAAGTAAAAAAATTACCTCTTCTTTGTATTCTTCTTATGAGTTTTACTAATGGATCAGAGTCTGTATATGTCGATGTGCTATTGCCGCTGGCGATACCAAAAGCCTATACCTACAGCGTGCCCATTGAATACCATGATCAGGTCAAAGTAGGAATCCGAGTTGAGGTGCCTCTGCGCAATAAGCTCTACAGCGCTATAGTGACTCGAGTGCATCGAGAAGTGCCCGTGGTCAAGACTCGACATATCATAGCCTTATTGGACGAAAGTCCTATAGTAACGTCGATACAACTGGACTTTTGGAAGTGGATGAGCGATTACTACTGTGCGCATCCAGGGGCTGTCATGAATGTCGCTCTGCCCAGTGGTCTAAAGCTTAGCTCTGAGTCCAAACTCATGCTGAATGCAGATGTAGCTCTCGATGAAATAGAGCTGTCTGATGATGAATATCTGATATCTGAAGCACTCACGATACAGCATGAGCTCAGTATCCTTGAGATCCAAGATATCCTCAATAAGAAGACGGTATATCCGATCATCAAAAGCCTCCTGAAAAAACGAGTCATCAATATTCAAGAGGAGCTTCAAGTAAAGTATAAAGAGAAGACTGAGAAGTTCGTCAAAATCGCTGGAGAGTATGCGAATGGGGTAGAGGCGGCTATGGCGCTCACTGCTCGTAGTGATAAGCAGGCGAGGGCTGTATTGTCATATTTTTCACTCTCAAGAAAAGTAAAACATGTACCCAAGAAAGCCGTACAAGATATGGCGGATGTGGACTCTGGGACGATTAATGCAGTAGCAAAAAAAGGGATATGGTCCCTCTATGATCGGAGCGTCAGTCGTATAGATCTCGATGGGGATGACACCGAGTATCCGCTGGATCCTCTCTCACCGAGACAGGCTGAGGTGCATCAGGAGATAAAAGAGACTTTTGAAGAAGGGAAGGTCGTACTACTCCACGGTGTCACTGGGAGTGGTAAGACTCGAGTGTATATAGAGCTCATCAATGAGGTCCTCAGACAGGGTGGTCAGGTGCTATACATGCTCCCAGAGATCGCTCTTACTACTCAGATCGTGGAGAGGCTGCGTAGTCAGATCGGTGATCAGCTATATGTATATCATAGTCAGATTAATGATGCGCAGCGAGTGGAAATCTACAATGCTGCAATGATGAAGAATAAGCTCTTCATCGGGGCGAGGTCGTCACTGTTTTTACCCTTTTATGACCTGAAGCTCATCATTGTAGACGAAGAGCACGATCACTCTTACAAACAAGAACATCCAAATCCGAAGTATCAAGGAAGGGACTGTGCCGTCAAGTTAGCCACCTATTATGATGCTAATGTGATCCTCGGTAGTGCTACGCCATCTCTCGAGTCGGTGCTCAATACTCGTAAAGGGAAGTACCGCTATATAGCCATGATGGAGCGATATGGGATGTCTGTATTGCCAGACATACGGATAGTCAATCTGAAAGAGGCCTATAAGAAGGGGCTTGTGACAGAAGGTTTTTCAGCAGAGCTGATCGAGGAGATTACCGAGACTGTCGCCAGAGGTGAGCAGGTCATATTATTTCAAAATAGGAGGGGCTATGCGCCCATACTCAAGTGTCGCATCTGTGGCTGGGCCGCCGAATGTACTAACTGTGATGTGTCGTTGACCTATCATCAGCACTTCAATGAGCTAAAATGCCACTATTGTGGTCATCGTACTAAGAAACCTGATAACTGCCCAGGCTGTGGGAGTCATGAGCTACAGCTCATCGGGGCAGGTACTGAGAAGATCGAAGATGTGGTGAAGCAGCTGATCCCGAAAGCTCGGGTAGCGAGATTTGACTATGATACGACTCGCTCTAAGAAGAATGCCCGACAGCTACTCGATGACTATAAGATGGGACGCATCGATATCCTCGTGGGCACCCAGATGATCACTAAGGGCTTTGATTTCGAAAATATTGCATTGGTCGGAGTGCTTTATGCAGATAGTCTATTGTCTTTCCCAGATTATAGAGCGGCAGAGCGGAGCTTTCAGCTGTTGATGCAGGTAGGTGGTCGTGCAGGACGACGATCTAAGCAGGGCAAGGTGCTGATCCAAGCATTTCAGACAGCTCATCCTGTGCTATCTGAAGTAGTGGCTGCTGACTACGATCGCTTTTATGCTCGGGAGCTACATGAGCGTGAGCAGTACGTCTATCCGCCCTTTTTTCACATGATCTCGATTTGGTTTAAGCATAAAGATTTGCGTACAGCCAAGGCGGCTGCTGATTTTTTCTATAAATCTCTCCGACCTCAAGTAGGAAAACGAGTGTCTGCTCCTGTCGACCCGATCATCATCAGAGTGAGAGGGTACTATCAGCAAGTGGTCCATATCAAAGTAGAAAAAACGGGCCAAGCTGCGTCAAAGATCAAAGCACTCATCACAGATATCAAAAATAAAATGAGCCTACACAAGGAGCATAAAAGAGTACGTGTCGATATTGATGTTGATCCTTATTAAAAATACACCTATCCCTCCTCATCCTGCAGGGAATGGAGGAAAGCTACTAAATCTCTGATTTGCTCTTTCTCTAATACCTTAGTCATGTCCGGCATACTGGACGGTATACTTTCGATATCTGCGATATCAGCAGTTGATAGCGTCATGAGATCCTCTTGGCCTACTTTGAGGGCTATCTCCGATGGATCACGAGCGGTGATGATACCAGTATGAGAGGACTCATCTTTCATAGTGATAGTAGCGACCTCATAGCCCATAGAGAACTCAGCGCTCGGAGCGACCATAGCCAGCAATAGCGACTCTCTACTGAGTCGACCGCCGACACCTTCGAGGACAGGACCTGCATTGCCGCCATACTCAAACACCGCATGACATCTGATGCATTGAGCAGCCGAGTTTCGATAAAACAATCGTCTACCTTTATCAGTATCACCACCGTATAATAGTTCGCTATAGAGTGACAGTGGATCATTTTGATCTTTGGCGGATTCATATGCTGTCAGACGGTCCACGAGCTCAGTGTTGTTTTGGGATTTGATAGCCTCCATCACGTCGAGCTGGACAGATTTATTCAGATTGCCACTTTCGAGCTGGTCCATAAGCTTAGCCAAGAATGCCACACTCTCAGGTGTCTCGTAGCTGGCATAAGAACTCAAGGCAGCCTGCTTTTCAGCGGTGCTTCCCTCCGCATAGATTTTTTCTAATAGCTCAAGTATTTCCGACTCTGGTAGTCCAGACTGAGGTAGTAGCTCCAGCACTTTAGATCTTACGGTATTGCTTTTATCTTTTTGGGCTATTTGCATGACTTCAGTCAGTTTTGGATATCCGATTTCATAGAGTGACTGCAGAGCGGTCACTCTCACATCAGCAGAGGCGTCAGTACGCATGACTGCAAATAAATCATCTCCCAATGTCTCAAGACCGATAAGTCCTATGGATTTAGCTGCAGCTATCTGCACCTCGTCATTATTTTCTTTGATGAGTGCTAATGCGGTCTCTGGATAGAGCTCTCTGAGAGGGGCATCATCCAGTGTGCGCTCACCTCTGTATCTACCGTCTACTCGGTCAAAGACCGATGGGGAACGCCAGTGTGAGAGGGTAGCGATGGCCTCAGCACGCATGGCGCTTGGTGCAGAAGTGTTTGCAGCATACGTGATGAGCTGCTCTATGTTTTTCTTTTCTCCGACCCGCAGGTTAGCATTGATGCTTCTACGGATCAAGGCTTCATTAGTATATGAGGTAGTAGTCAGTATGGCAGCTAATGCTCCCATGGCTCCTTCTATTGAGAAGTCATCATTGATAGCTCTCGCTGCTTCTGTAGCCACCGATTCATATTTAGATTTGAGAAATAATGCTACACCAGCTGATTCCATTCGGCGTAAGCCTACCACCGCTGCGAGTTGTACGGCCTCCGTAGCAGAAGCCTGAGCTACGAGCTGCTGCTCATCGGCTATGCGTCCCAGCGCTACCATCGCAGCCATACGTAGCCACATATCTTGATTTTTGGTCTGGTCTACAAGCTTCAAGATATTCGGCACTGCTGAGGCATGTTGATTACGACCTAAGGCCTGGGTCGCATACATAGCGATGCGAGGATTAGTATGTAGGACGAGCCCCGTGATTTCATCGGCGTGCCCTTCATAGTGCACATCTCCGATGAGCTTGAGAGCTTGAGCTATGATCTCCTCATCACTATCATTTAGAAATTCTGCTAAGTGCGCCTTGTCGCCAAGTCCTACTCGCATATGCTGACTCATGCCCCAAAGGCCGTGTATACGAGCCAGCTGGTCGGAGGATGATCGTGCCGTCTTTAGTAGTGCATCATATCCCTCTTTGGTTCTATCAGCCAGCTCAAACTGTGCTTTCTGTCTGACTCTCATGTCTTGATGAGCTAGATGTGTGGTGAGATCAGCTATATCGAGCTTGCTGAAATCTGTTTCGATAAGTTTTTTAGTTTCTTGGCGGATTGCACTATTTGTTCCTTCCTTTACATCTACTTTCCAGATACGGCCTTCAGACTTTGGCGCCCAGCCATGTATCCAGTCTCCAAAGTATAAGGCTCCATCAGGTCCAAAATCAATACCTGTAGGTAATAGCCCGCTCACTATTTCTTTAGTCTCATCAAGAGCAAAGCCTGCTCCGTCAGGCTTCAGGGTGAAGGCATGGATAGGACTATTAGAAGGGGTGCCTCTGAACTCTGCAACGAAAAAATGCTCGTACCACTCTGGACTCAGTGCAGTCCCAGGATTATAAACGAATCCTGTAGGGCCATTCACATAGTTTTGGATCGGAGGGAGTATGTAGGCAGCCTGTCCGTCCCAATGAGGCACATATAGTTTTTCATCCATCCAGACCTTGTAGTCATTGTTTTTTGGGTCGGTGTATTTGCCAAACTGCCAGTTGATCCGCCATCCTGTATCGCTGCCGTCTATGAGATAGGTCAGTCGTTCGCTTTCGCCACTATGATCTCCATCATTATCCTCTGTGATGAGATTGCCATATTTGTCAAAGGTGAATTCATGCGTATTACGGACTCCCATACAGAAAACCTCGAATCCGCTACCATCCATCTCAGACCGTACGATGACGCCACGATTAGGATATTTCCAGTTTTTACCATCTTGATCGACGAGGTTCATACCAATATCTCCAATACCCCAGTAGAGCCGGCCATCAGGGCCCACTGTCACTCCTGACATTCCGTGACCGCCAAATCCTATGTGCACAGCAAATCCTCTGGCTAAGGAAGTCGTCTGATCAGCGATGTCATCTCCGTCAAGGTCTACAGTGCTCCACAGATCTGGACCTACGGATATATATACTTTTCCATCATGATACTCTACACCATTAGCTACATCGGTGATTTCTTCATGAAAATCCTCAATAAAAAGATTAGCTTGTTCGGCTACTCCGTCCTTGTCGCTGTCACCTACGACCCAGACTTGTTCTTTCTCTACGGTCAGATCTCGCCAGTCCCTGACGCCATCCTCATTGAGATCCTTAAGATGCGTGGTAGACTGCTCACTGTCTGCTGAAAAAGTCTCTCTCAAGAATGCCTGCCGGTCCTCGATCGTCTGAAATGAAATAGACGCCACCATCCAGTCATGGTGCCCTCGGATGTCAAACTCTGAATTTGACTGGCGACCTGCACTGGTATAGTAGATCCTACCATCCGGAGCGACGCTTATAGCAATAGGATCTGTCACCAGTGAGTCAGATGCCCATAGATTGAGTTCGAGATCGGGGTCTAATGTAACGTTGACTTCGTTTCTAATTTGATCACTAAGTGTATTAGCTATATCTGCACTGAGAGTTTTATTGATTATCGGATAATGAGGACTTTGCTTAGCATCACAAGCTATGAGAAGTACTAATATGCCCAGGCAAATGAAACGAAAGATAGGAGATAAGTGGATCATTGATGTAGTCTGTGTATGATGAATGCTCAAAATACGAGAACGAATGCACATTTTTATGCGTAAAAAATACGTCAGCACTTTAGATTTGTATACTTGATGGATTTGATTATTTTCGCCTCGCTCTTTATTGATGGGGGATTAGCTCAGTTGGCTAGAGCGTTTGACTGGCAGTCAAAAGGTCGCAGGTTCGATTCCTGTATCCTCCACATTTTCTTTTTCAAATACAGATTTGATATTTATCAGCAGCGCTTTTTTTACATACCAATGTATATAGGGGAATCTTAGAGCGCTTTAAAGTTTTCTCTTTCTAAATGTGGTATGATTTCGTAAAGACTTGAACTATGCTTTAAGGTCAGTTCAAGAGTTTTCATCATTTCTTCTCGAGTATCATATAATGGACTGGCGCCAATTGTGATACCATTTTGACATCTCAGAGCAAAGAAAAATCTTTTGTCTGGTGATGTTTTTTTGACGAAACTGTTTGTCCTTCGCCAGCATAGTCTTGAGCTCTTAAGAGACTTATTCAGTATATCTTTTGTGCTGAATCCTTTGCTCACAAATAGTTCTTTGCCTTCGTCACATTCTAATCGAAATCGATAGAGACCCTTGCTATCCTTGTATTTGACATACCTGCCCATAGACTGCTGTTTGAATGTATGAGTTGGGGGTGTTATAATTAATGACGTGAAAGACTGATGAAAGTCACTTAAGGCTATTGAGAATATTCTGTTTTACTTTTAGAATCTACACTTATTTAGCAGTGTCATACTCCAAATTACCTAATTTATCCATATAAGTGTAAATATTACGCATATATTTCTATTTCTTTTTATCTTGCCATCATAAAGCTTATTTGCGTCAAGCGAACTAAGTAAAAAGTAGGCAGTCGTATCATGAAAAATAAAAAGGTAATCAGTTGGGCGCCAGGGCGTATCAACATCATCGGAGAGCATATAGACTACAATGACGGCTACGTCATGCCAGCAGCGATAGATCGAGGTACTCGATTTGAGATCATGGCTAATGGTACAGATAGTGAGGTCGAGCTTCATGCTCAGAACATAGACGACCGGGTCAGATTTAAAATAGGGGAGGCTCATGGGCTACCGACATGGGCAAAGTATCTCTATGGGGTACTGATGGAACTGATCGGCTATGGTGCTGAGATAGGTGGATTTTCAGCTACATTTAGCGGAGATGTGCCGATCGGCAGTGGGCTCAGTTCTTCGGCATCCTTGGAGTGTAGTTTTGCTCGTGGACTCATAGAGCTCTGGGATCTACAGCTCGATGACTGGCAGCTGATCAAGGCGTGCCAGATGGCTGAGCATAGATACGTCGGGATCAAATGTGGCATTATGGATCAGTTTGCCAGTGTGATGGGGCGAGCTGGGCAGGTGTTGCGACTGGACTGTAGAGATCTGAGCTATGAGTATCTACCCTGTGACCTGGGTGAATATCGGATAGTGTTGCTCAACTCGCATGTGTCTCACGAGCTGGCCACCTCCGCCTACAATGATCGCCGAGCTCAGTGCGAATCAGCGCTGGAAAAAATCAAATCAAAACATAAAGGAATCCAATCCTATAGAGATGTAGATCAACACCTGCTGAATACAGTGAGTGTTGATCTTACAGAGTTTGAGATGGCTCGAGCTCGTCATGTAGTCTCTGAGACCAATCGGGTACTTCGAGCTTCTGAGGCCCTGTCAGCGGGAGATATAGCGATGCTGGGTGCGTTCATGTACAGATCTCATGAGAGTCTGAGTCAAGACTATGAGGTCAGTTGTCCAGAGCTGGATACATTAGTAGAGCTGACCCGATCTGATGAGCGGATACTGGGGAGCCGTATGATGGGTGGGGGATTTGGTGGATGTACTATCAACCTGGTCCAAGAGCTGTATGTTGATAGCGTCATAGATCGGATGACCAGAGAGTATCATACTGCCCATGGCATAGAGCTGACATCATATCAGCTGAAGATCGGTGATGGCGCACAGATTATATCATCTACTACATACGCAGATACATGTCTATAGATTTTAATGAAGATCCGCATCGTCGGTATAATATCTTGACTGGAGAGTGGATACTGGTCTCTCCACATCGCAACAAACGCCCATGGCAAGGCAAGGTCGAGGAGAAGCAAGATAAAAAGAAAGAGAGCTACGATCCTAAGTGCTATCTCTGTCCTGGCAATACCCGAGCAAGTGGTGCGGTGACACCGGAGTATACAGATACCTATGCTTTTATCAATGACTACTCGGCGCTGCTGCCTGATAGTCCGACAGATGAGATCGTCGATGGTCTGCTCCGAGCTAAAGGGGAGCGAGGCATCTGCAAGGTCATTTGCTTTTCTCCAGATCACTCGCTGACACTCGCTGATATGAGCAGGGAGGCTATAGCCAATGTGATCAGACTATGGCAAAAAGAATACAAGGAACTGGGCACTCAGGAGGATATTAATCATGTCCAGATATTTGAAAATAAAGGGGCGATGATGGGCTGTAGCAATCCTCATCCCCATGGCCAGATATGGTCCCAGAGCTCTATCCCTAACGAGGTCTTAAAAAAATCCCATCATCAAAAAGAATATTGGGAGGACAAAGGAGAGAGTCTACTGTCAGCCTATCTACAGCAAGAGATCGACGCTCAAGAGCGGATCATATACGCTAATGAAGAATGCGCAGTACTGGTGCCGTACTGGGCCACCTGGCCATATGAGGCGATGATCATACCTCGTCGACACATGCGGGATATCAGTGAGATGACCGATGTGGAGGTGGTAGGCTATAGCGATGCACTTAAAGTGCTGACAGTCAAGTTTGATCGCTTATTTGATACCTCATTTCCATATAGTGCGGGGATCCATCAGGCGCCTACAGATGGTGCAGACTATGATTACTGGCATTGGCATATGACGTTTTATCCACCATTGCTGAGGTCGGCTACAGTGCGCAAGTTTATGGTCGGCTATGAGATGTTTGCTAATGCACAGCGAGACATTACTGCAGAGATGGCAGCAGCTCAGCTAAGAGATCTTTAGGAGATACTGGAGGGTGAGGGGTAAAATAGTGTAGATTCTGTCTCGGATATTGATGTATATTCATCTCGTAGTCAAAACTATCTTGCTATGAAACTTAACTATAACCCTTCGCAGAAAGCTGTAGATCAGGCTTTTACCGTACGTCAAGACCGGATGCCATGTATCGAGCAAAACTGGCATTATCACCCTGAAGTAGAGTTAATATACTTTCGTAAAAGCTCAGGTACTCGATACGTAGGAAATAGTATAGGCAATTTTGAAGAAGGGGAGCTCTATCTCATAGGGAGTGGATTGCCTCATCTATTCAGAAATGACCGTGACTACTACCTCGATGAGAATAGTGATCGAATGGTAGATCTCATCATCATTAAGTTCTTGCCTGATTTTTTGGGTGAGGGATTTGATGGGCTGTATGAGTACAAGGGCGTCAGGCATATGCTACAGAATGCTAATCGAGGTCTGAAGTTTTCTGAGCGTGATGTGTACTTAGTTCACAATATCTTAGGCGGATTAGTCGGGGCTACGGGCCTGCCGAGGGTCATAGACCTGCTGAGAGTCTTGGACATATTGGCGCAGAGCCAAGAAAGTGAGATCCTATGTCATGATCGGATCATAGATGTATACAATAAGGACGAGAAGGATCGCATGAGCAGTATCATTAAGTTTTTGACGGACAACTTTGATAAAACTATTAAGCTGAAGGAGGTGGCTGATATCGCTCATATGACTCCCAATTCTTTTTGCCGCTTCTTTAAAAAGCGTACGCAGAAGTCATTTAGTGAGTATCTCACTGAGATCCGTATCCGAAATGCCTGTCAGATGCTGATCAAGGGAGAGTACTCTATCTCCGAGGTCTGCTATCAGTCGGGCTTCAATACGATCACTAATTTTAATCGCCAGTTTAAAAGTCTGAAAGGAATGACTCCGTCAGAATTCACTAAACAATATCAGCTTACTTCTGATACTGTTTTGTCGTGATTTTGTCCAGAGTTGATAGGTAAGATAGTGCCGAAAGTGGATAATATCTATCCATTGATGAGCTCGCTACATGTTTTTATTTGTGACTGTATGATGTGTCCCTGTGAGATCGAGTCGTATGAATCTCGCATTATTATTAATGATGCATCCTTAGATCAAGAAATATGAAAATAGTAGCTATCGAACCATATGTCCTGTCTGATACACTGGACAATAGTTTTTATTTCTCACAGTGGCACTACTCCAGCCGCACTATCTGCATAGTCAAGATCGTCAGTGATACAGGCCATATAGGATGGGGAGAGGGATATGGTCCTGCCTCTATCATACATGCTGGGATTCAGCATCTATCTCAATATGTGATCGGTCAAAATCCACTCGAGACAGAGACCATCTGGGAGACACTCTATCGTCGTACGATGGATTTTAGCAGGAGTGGCGTGCTCATGTCGGCGATCAGTGCTATCGATGTGGCACTTTGGGATCTGAAGGGTAAGATACTGGATATGCCGGTTTATCAATTGCTCGGCGGGCCAAAGCGAGAGTATATCACACCCTATGCTACAGGGCTATATTTCTCTGATGATATGGTAGACATGGGTAGAGCCTTAGCAGATGAGGCAGCTATGTATGTCGATCAGGGTTATCGAGCGATCAAGATGAAAGTCGGCATCGGAGTGAAAAGGGATATCGAAAATGTAAAGCAAGTGAGAGCTGCGATCGGCGATGATGTGGCCCTCATGATCGATGCTAATCATGCATATAGTCTGAGAGAGGCCAAGCAACTGGCAAGGGAAGTAGAGCAGTATAATATATCATGGTTTGAAGAGCCTATATCACCTGAGTATTATGATCAGTATAGAGAGCTCCGAGAGTCTACCACGATACCTATAGCTGGTGGCGAATGTGAGTACCTTCGCTTTGGCTTTCAGCGATTGCTACAGGCGCAGTCTATCGATATCGCTCAGCCAGATATATGTGCTACAGGCGGACTCACAGAGGCTAAGCGTATTTCGACATTGACCTCTGCCAGAGGAGTAGAGATAGTGCCCCACACTTGGGGTACCGGTATAGCTATAGCGGCGGCCTCACATTTTGTGCTCAATCTTGATCCTGTACCAGGTCGACTGGTGGCGGCTGATCATCTCATGGAGTATGACCGTACTGAGAATAAACTGAGAGATCAACTGACGCAGAGTGATGCCAGATTTGAAGATGGTCGTTTATACATCACCGATGCCCCGGGACTGGGGATATCCGTAGATGCCGACTGTGTCGAGAGACATCGTATCGAGGTGTCTTCGGCTACTATCATTTCATAAATAGAACTACATTTAAATCCAAGAATGGACTACAAAAAACTATATATAGGAGGAGAGCTAAGAGATGCCTCTGACAATAATCGGTATAATATTATCTGTCCTGGTGACGAGGCTAAAGTGGCAGAGATCGCCTGGGCTAATAGTCAGGATGTGTCTCTCGCTATCGAGGCTGCTCAGCAGGGATTTCAGATCTGGTCTGCTACCCCTGTAGCCGAGCGATGTGACTATATGCTACGACTCCGACAGGCGATAGTGGATCGAGAGGATGAGCTGCGAGGCCTGATATCTATGGAGATGGGCAAGACCTATGCCGATACAGAAGAAGACTTCGTGAGTATCACTAACAGTCTGCAGTACTATGCTGAGACGATCCAAGAGATCACAGATATAGATATCCCCGACCGAGTAGGCGATCATACTCACAGATTAGTACATCAGCCAGTCGGCGTAGTGGTGGCATTCATAGCGTACAATTTTCCAATGCTCAATCTTGGGTTTAAGCTCGGACCGGCACTGGCATCGGGCTGCTCGATCATCATCAAGCCGTCTGAGTACTCTCCGCTATCGGCATACTGGATCGGAGAGCTGTGTCACGAGATAGGCCTACCCGCTGGAGTGGTCAATATCCTCTGCGGGGATGTGCAGGAAGTAGCCGTGCTGCTATCATCGAGCAAGGTGCCAAGACTGGTGACTATGATCGGATCTACGCAGACCGCACAGCGACTCATCGCTCAGAGCTGTCGTTCATCTATCAAGCGATATAGCATGGAGTGTGGAGGCAATGCGCCTTTCATCGTGATGCCTGATGCTGATCTGGACAAGGCGGTGGCTATAGGATCTGCTCTCAAGACAGTCAATGCAGGCCAAATATGTGTAGCTCCTAATCGCTACTACATCCACAGAGATATCATCGATGAGTTCGTAGCTCGTGTCAAAAAAGAATTTCTCAGTAAGAATATGGGGTATAAAGCAGCGGAGCCAAATATGGGGCCACTGGCGAACAAGGCCTCTGTCATCAGATGCCAAGAACTCACAGCGATGGCGTTAGATCAGGGTGCTACCCTGATATCAGGAGGTGAGATGCCAGACATGCCAGGTTATTACTTTGAGCCGACGATCTTACAGTTTGAGGAGATTAATCCTAAGGTATTTGATGAAGAAGTCTTTGGACCTATCGTATTCGTGACAGCCTTTGATACTAAGGAGGAGGTTATCGAATTAGCCAATGATACTGATGCGGGTTTAGCCTCTTATGTATTCTCTGCAGACTCGGATACATTGGAGTATTTCGCACAGCGATTAGAGTTTGGTGAGGTACAGCTCAATGGGGTGAAATATGATATCTATCTACCACATGGAGGGATCAAAAATAGTGGTATAGGTGTCGACTGCTCTGAGTATGCGCTGGATGATTATTTGATCAAGAAACGAGTTACTTTAGCCATCGGTTAAAAGCAAAATATTCTGATGCAGCTCACAGGGCAAATAGTAAGTATAGATTGGGGGACGTCAAATTTTAGGGCGTATGTAGTAGATACAGCTTCTACCTCAATTGTATCGACCTATGAGTCAGATAAAGGAGTGAGGTCCTTCGTCGGAGAGCGAGATCCTCATCTCGCTCAAGAAGAATATCTTAAGCAAGTGATATCGGACCTCAAGGTATCTACAGATGCTCAGGTCATTTTATCTGGTATGGCCAGCTCATCTATTGGCATCAGAGAGTTGCCCTATGCCCAGCTGCCTATGTCAGGAGATGGTAGTGGTTTAGCGGTTGTTCAGTTACCTGATTGGAATAGTCACGAGATCTACATGATCTCTGGGGTCAGTGATGGTATGGGATTCATGAGAGGTGAGGAGACCCAGGCGATTGGAGCCCTCGATCATGTAGGAGAGGTGGAGAGCTTGATGCTTATACTGCCCGGTACGCATAGTAAGCACGTACTGTATAGCGATGGGGCGTACAGATCCATGGGCAATTTCATGACCGGAGAGCTGCATGCCTTGCTCAGCGAGCACTCTATTTTGACGACTGCTGTCGAAAAATCTTCTTGGAAAAGAGAGTATAGTGAGGCTTTTCGCCAAGGTGTACAGCGGATCCATCAGTCTGTACATGGGCTGTCTGGAGAGCTACTGACACTACGAGCGCACGAGCTATCTGGTAAGATGAATAGGGCAGAAGGCGCCTACTATCTCAGTGGACTATTGATAGGGGCGGAGCTCAGCTACTTAGTCGATTCAGATGATGTGATCTATGTCAGTACTGGTGGTGTGCTCTATGATCTATACAGAGAGGCTATTGCTACTTTGGGCCTGTCAGGACGTACTACTTTTATACGAGAAGATTCATTAGCACAGATATTTGTGTCAGGGCAGATCAAAATTATATCAGCATTATGAAAAAGTCATTTAACTGGGAAGCGTTCAGAGAGGTACCCGTAGTCGGTATCATGAGAGGTATGGCCATCGACAAAGTAATGACAGTGATGGATGTCTATCATCGTGCAGGTATGAGCAATATAGAGATCACGATGAATACGCCTGATGTATTGACTATAGTCAATGCTATATCAGCATCGTATCCTACGCTAAATGTAGGTGTCGGTACTGTGTGCTCCATGGCTGATCTCGATCAAGTCCTCACGACAGCTGCCCAGTATATAGTCACACCGATCGTGGACGTCGAAGTGATCCGTCAGGCGAAGGCTGCAGGATTAGTAGTGTTCGCTGGAGCGTATAGTCCTACTGAGATCTATCAGGCCTGGTCAGCAGGAGCAGATATGGTCAAAGTTTTTCCCGCTTCTCAACTCGGGGTAAAATATGTAAAGGATGTACTCGCTCCACTTGATCAGATCAAACTACTCCCGACAGGCGGTGTGAATATTGAAAATCTCCCTGAGTTTTTAGCTGTTGGAGCTGTAGGAGCAGGTATGGGAGGTTCATTATTTCCAAAGGATCTCCTCGATCCTATTGATGTTGACAGCTTATTGTCACATTTTGAGAAGGTTAGAGCGGCAGCTCAGTCATAGTTTTCCTTTTTTTACTTTTCATTTTAGTCTTTTTGGATCGGCTACACTTAATGCATCCTGAGGAGATGTCATAGCCTCAGTAGGCTCGAGGGGATAGGCGACTATATTCATATTTAGGCTCTATGTGCAGATATTTACCCAAAGGATTAAGTAATGGTAAAAAAGTGTATGTATCGGATAAAATCAACTAATGGGTAAAGTCAAATATGCTATTATTTAGCTTTTGTTATCCATCTGGTCTTTATTCATCCAGGTGTTTGTTATTTGTTTTTTTAACTATCGTAAATGAAAAATAAACTATCCAAACTAACCACAGGGATAATTATGTCCTTGATGCTCATGGTACATATATCATGGGCTCAGCAGACTGTCACTGGACAGGTGCTGGATGCCGCAGGAGGAGATCCTCTGATCGGCGTCAATATCATCGAGCAAGGTACCGCCAATGGTACTATCACTGACCTCGATGGTAACTATATGCTCACAGTCAGCTCAGATGCTGTACTGGAGTTTTCATTCACTGGATTCAGCACACAGAGTATAGCCGTAGATGGACAGTCTACGATCAATGTTAACATGGCAGAAGAAGCCACGGCCCTCAATGAGGTAGTCGTAGTCGGCTATACTACTCGTAAGAAAGGAGAGCTCACAGGATCTGTAGCTACGTTGGACAATGAGATCATTGAACGTACGACTAATAAGGATGTGGCTAAGTCATTAGCTGGTAAAGTGCCGGGGCTCATCGTGTCAGATAGAGGTGGATATCCTGGATCTGATAGTGATATCACGCTACTCATCAGAGGTAAGTCGACATTGGGTAATAATGCTCCATTAGTACTCATAGATGGTATCCCTACGGAGTCATTCTCTCACTTAGCTCCGACAGATATCGAGTCACTATCTGTACTCAAAGACGGTGCAGCTGCTATCTATGGTGCTCGTGCGGCAAATGGGGTAATCCTCATCACTACTAAAAGAGGTCGTGATGGAAAGCCTGTCATCAATGTAGGAAGTACTTACTCCAGCTCATCGCTATCTCGCAGACCAGACCTGATGGATGCGGAGCAATATGCTATCTATCGTAACGAGGCAGCTGAGAGATATGGCTTAGAGTTGCCATTCTCAGATGCAGATATACAGCAGTATGCATCTGGAGCACTACCCAGCACTGACTGGTATGATGCGACTATCGCAGATTCTGCGCCAGAGTGGAGACATACCCTCAGTGTCTCAGGTGGAGCAGATAGAGTGAATTACTTCGTGAGTGGTGACTATATCGATCAGGAAGGTCTCTTTAGATCAGGTGGTGTCAATTTTGAGCAGTACCAGCTACGATCTAATATCGATATCAAAGTACATGATAAAGTTAAACTTGGTGTGGATGTCTCTGGACGGTTTGGTGATAGAAATGAGCCAGGCGTAGATCAGTCATTCATTTATAAACATATCTATACTAATGAGCCTACAGAACCAGCGATCTATGATAATGGTCTTATGGCGTGGGGTGGAGAAAATGGCGCTAACCCTGTGATCATGTCTGGTCCTGAAGGAGGATTTGTCAATAGGATTGATAATAACCTAAGATCAAGATTGGCTCTTGATGTAGATCTCGACTGGATCGCTGAGGGGCTGAGCTTCAGATCATATGCGGGTATCCGTCGATGGACTACAGATACTAAGTCATGGTATACGCCATGGACAGTTTATACATTCCAAGAAGGGACAGGAGAGTATGTAGAGTCTGCTGGATTCTCTCAGCAGGGAGCGACTAATATTCTGAGAGAAAACTTCTGGAAGTTTGATGAGCTGATGCTCAATAGTACTATTCACTACGATCAGACATTTGGTCAGCACACGATCAGAGGTTTCGTAGGTACGGAGCGATTTACATCGAGCCAGCGAAATTTCTGGGCAGAGCGTCGTGACTTTCCGAGTAATGATGTGCCTGAGCTATTCGCAGGTGCGGACGAAGGACAGATCTCTAATGGTGGATCTTCGGAGTCAGCGAGACTTAATTACTTTGGATCACTCAGCTATGATTTTGATAAGAAGTACTTCATTGACTTGACATTGCGCCATGATGGATCGAGTAATTTTGGTCCAGGCAATCGCTTTGGTACGTTCCCTGGTGTAGCATTAGCGTGGTCGATCGCCGATGAGCCATTCATGGAGTCTACAGGAGACTGGCTCAGTGCACTCAAGCTACGTACCTCATGGGCGCTCATGGGTAACGATCGTATCGCACCTTTCCAGTTCTTGACAAGGTATAACTATGGCGGAGGAGCTAACACTCAACCAAACTCATACATATTTGGTACTAATGGTACTCGATACAATGGATACGCCAGTGCAAATGTGCCTAACCCAGACATCACTTGGGAAAAGGCGAAAATGATGAATGTTGGATTGAACTTCGCATTATTAGACTATAAGTTTACTGCAGATGTCAACTACTTCTACCAAAAGAGAGAGGATATCCTTATCACACGTAATGCATCGATCCCTGATGTAGCGGGTATCACACTACCTCAAGAAAACTTAGGTAAGGTGGACAACTTTGGCTACGAAATAGCACTCGGATACAATGATAAAGTGGGTAAAGTGAACTATAACTTAGGATTCAACTTTACACAGGCAAAAAACGAAATCGTATTCATGGATGAGGCAGCTAATGTCTCAGAAAACCTCAGAAGAGAGGGATTCCCAATAGATTCATACATAGTATATCCTACTAATGGGATATTTCAGACACAGGCAGAGATCGATGCAGCTCCTGCAGTCATCGAGGGCACAGTCCCTGGTGAGCCATACTACATCGATACTAATGGTGACGGGCAGATCAATGCCGGTGACAGAACACGTGTCTACTCATCTAATGTACCTGAGATACAGTATGGATTCTTAGGAGGATTGAGCGTCGGATCTTTTGATATGAACTTCTTATTCCAAGGTCAGGCCAATGCTGAGATGTTAGTATTCTTTGATCAGAATGGAGCTTTACCTCAGTATGTGTTTGATCAGAGATGGACACCAGAAAACACTGGTGGTAGATATCCAAGAGCATTTGGGCTTAATGATAAGTATAGCGGAAGCCAAAATGATGTTGACAATTTTCAAGGAGCAGATTTCTACCTTCATGATGCCTCTTTTTTACGATTGAAAGAGCTTGAGTTAGGGTATACTTTCTCGCAAGAGCAAACCAAATTTGGGAAAGCAAGAATCTTCTTCAGAGGACTAAATCTCTCGACAATGTTCTCGGAAGTGTATGACTTAGGATTAGATCCTGAGGCGGCTGGATACAATAACTTCCGTAACAGTACATACCCATCTCTTAAGTCTTATTCATTTGGTGTGAATCTTACACTATAATTCACATTAATGATTAAAAATCAAATAGTTATGAAAAATAAATATTTCACATATATATTCATTATTACCGGACTCTTTTTAGCATCGAGCTGTGGTGATGACATTCTCGATACACGAGCTCGAGATGCCTTCACGGAGTCATTCATCTATGATGATCCAGATCAGCTGGAGCGATTAGTCTTCACCTCTTACAATAGTACAGAGAGCTGGGGTGTCAATAGATTTCAATGGTGGAGTCGTCGATTCAATCTCGAGGCAGCATCATATGAAGCCAAGTTCAACTTTAGAGATCTTGACTTATTTAGAGTAAGAGCAGGATGGAATGATAGCAATGTCGGTGTCTTAGCTCAGAAATGGTCAAATTACTGGGACTACATCAGACAGATCAATGAGTTTTTGGATAGAGTAGATGAGAGCAATGCAATGGCTGCTAATCCAGATAAAGTAGGAGAACTGAAAGCTGAGATGCGTTTTCTCAGAGCTAATCTATACGCTAAGCTCATCAGATTTTATGGTGGAGTACCTATCATCGATAGAGCTTTAGGACTTGATGATGAGTTCAATATTCCAAGAGATTCATATGAAGACTGTGTGAATTTCATCGTAAGTGAGCTGGATGCTGCAGCTGCAGTATTGCCTGAGACTCGTCCTGATAGTGAGTTTGGCAGAGCGACTAAGTTAGCTGCATTAGCAGTGAAATCTCGTACGCTACTATATGCAGCGAGTGCGCTACATGACCCGAGCACTCAGCCGAGTGGTCCACTCTATGACTATACTAATCCTAATAAATGGCAAGATGCAGCAGCTGCTGCTAAAGAAGTCATCGACATAGTAGGTGCTCGTGATCTGATCGCAGTATCTGATGCTCAGGATTACCAAGAATTATTCTTGTCTCCTAATGATGATATACTATTTGCACGTCCATACGGATCAGAGTTTTATGAGTTTGGTACAGATCCTAATACACTGTGGGATAAGACCCAATCTCCAAATGGATATGACGGATGGGCGCTCTCATCACCTACGCACAATTTTGCATTAGAGTTTAACATGGCTGACGGTACGACTACTTCACAGGGTACTTTCGATCCATCTAATCCTAATGAAGGAAGAGAGATGAGATACTATGCTGATCTTTTATTCAATGGTGCCGACTTCAGAGGTCGTGAGGTAGAGTATTATCTATCAGAAGATGTCAATGTGTTCCCTCATGGAGTAGATTCTCCAGAAGGATTAGGAAATGCGCTACACTCCTCTAAGACAGGATATAACATCCGTAAGTTTCAGGATGAGAGCGTAGAGGTATCTGGCGGTATCTCGTCTAATCGTCCATTCATCCTATATCGTCTCGCTGAGATCTATCTTAACTATGCTGAGGCGAGCTACCATGCGGGTAATGAGTCGGAGGCACTTACATTCCTCAATAAGGTATCTGCAAGAGCTCTTCAGCCAGCGATCACTGCTTCTGGCGATGATCTTTTAGAGGCAATACGTAGAGAGCGTAGAGTTGAGTTAGCTTTCGAAGGGCACAATTTCTTTGATGAGCGCAGATGGATGATTGAGGAGCACCTTGGATTTGATATCAAGGGACTCAAGTGGACTAAGCAGACAGACGGCGAGATGGCTTTTGAAGAAGTGACTGTGGTGACACGTCCATACTTTGAGAAGCATTATTATCTCCCGATACCAAGACAGGAAATAGAGAAAGCACCTGCTATAGAGCAGAATGCTGGATATTAACAAGAGATTGTTTTTGAGCGACTTTTTAGATAGATAGTTTTTTCATACGCTTATTAAAACTAAAGGAGTGTCCGAAGGGATGCTCCTTTTTTATACCTTATGATTATGAATACCATACGTATATTTTTATTGGTCTTGATAGCTGCAGCTATGAGCGCTCAGGATCGGCCTAACATTGTACTGATTTTTTCAGATGATGCTGGATATGCTGATTTTGGATTTCAGGGGAGTAAGACGATGCATACGCCACGTCTCGATGCACTCGCTGAGCGGAGTGTCCAGTGTACTCAGGGCTATGTGAGTGATCCTACCTGTGGTCCATCGAGAGCTGGACTCATCACGGGACGCTATCAGCAGCGCTTTGGCTATGAGGAGAATAATGTCCCGGGATACATGAGTGAAGTCACAGCACAGGATGGAGACGATATGGGGCTGCCAGTAGAGGAGGTCACAATGGGTGACTATATGCAGTCTTTAGGCTATGTCACAGGATACTTTGGAAAATGGCACCTCGGCGGGGCAGATCGCTATCATCCGATACGGAGAGGTTTTGATGAGTTTTATGGATTCAGAGGTGGCGCTCGCAGCTACTTTGAGTATGAGCGCCCACCAGCGCTCAAGATGGATCTCATGGAGCGAGGATTTGGTCAATATGAGGAGCCGAGAGAGTACCTCACAGACCAATTAGGACGTGAGACTGCGGACTTTATTAAGCAGCATAAGGACGAGCCATTTTTGGCTTTCTTAGCTTTTAATGCCGTACATACACCGATGGACGCTACGCCCGAGGACTTAGCTCACTATCCAGAGCTCGAAGGCAATCGTAAAATAGTAGCTGCTATGACTCGAGCAATGGATCGTGCGGTGGGATATGTGATCGATGAGCTCGAGGCGCAGGGACTCATGGACAATACGGTCATCATTTTCACCAATGATAATGGCGGGCCTACTGATAAGAATGCATCGAGCAACTATCCATTCAGCGGTACTAAGTCTAATCACCTCGAAGGGGGTATCAGAGTGCCATACATGATATCATGGCAAGGACATATCGAGCCAGGGACTTATGATTATCCAGTCAGCACGATGGATCTTTTACCTACATTTTTCGCACTCGGAGGTGGGGATACGGAGCAGCTCGCAGATGTCGATGGTGTCAATCTCATTCCATATATCAATGGCGAAAAGACCGATCGTCCTCATGATGTGCTATACTGGAAAAAACAAGCTCGAGGTACGATCAGAGATGGAGATTGGAAGATGATGCGCTTCCCAGATCGCCCCGCCGAACTATATAATATCGCCAATGATCCGAGAGAGCTGCACAATGTTGCTTCTGAGCATCCAGCACTCGTTAAGACGCTCTATAAAAAGCTATTCGAGTGGGAGAGTACACTCGAGCGACCAAGATGGCTCCTCAAACGTAAGTTTGAAAATGTAGATATAGATCGCATGGATGCATATCGAGATCAGTCAAAATTCTTTATCCACGAGAGGCATTAGATATTATCTTTTGGTTCTATTCTCCTTTTTGACAATCCCTATGTTCACTGTCATTATGTTAAGATGATATAGCTGCGGATTTTATTCCCGCCAAGGGTAAGTCAGTGTATGTGGGTAAAATAGTGCTATCCATTGTTAAGCTATAGTGACTATAGTTGAGATTTTTAGAGTTGATTTACAGTACAAGAGGTGCGTATACCTCTATTTCTTAAAGTCGATATGAAGATGAATAAAACTGATAAGATAGAACACACTGCGTTCTACGATATACCAGTCGGAGACTGCACATGGACGACAGGATTTTGGGCAGAGAAATTTAAGACCTGCGTAGACACGATGCTCCCATATATGGGCGAGCTACTCTGCGGTGATATCGGTCATGCGCTCAATAATTTTAAGATAGCCGCTGGACTCAAAGAGGGCGAGCATAAAGGCATGTTTTGGCATGATGGAGACTTCTATAAGTGGATGGAGGCAGCTGTCTATGTATACGCCCATACTCGTGATCAGGCTATACTTGATCGACTCGATGAGCATATCAGCATCATCGCTCAGGCGCAGTTGCCTGATGGATATCTACAGACACAGATACAGCTGAGGCCTGATGTCGATCGCTATGAGAATCGTAAGTATCATGAGATGTACAATACAGGACATCTCCTCATCACTGCTTGCGCCCATCATCGTATCACAGGACAAGATAACTTCCTACAGATCGCTATCAAGCACGCAGATCTACTATACACGATCTTCTTCCCTGAGACTAAGCGATACGGCCGATTTGGATTTAATCAGACACAGATCATGGGCTTGGTGGAGCTCTATAGAGTCACCGAAGACGAAAAATACCTGCAGCTGGCGGAGCGCTTTATCAATCGTCGAGGCCGATATGCCGTGGAGCATGATAGCTCGACAGAGGGCTACCCGATAGGGGATATGGTGCAGGAGCGTATCGCTCTCAGAGATGCAGAGGAGGCGGCAGGTCATGCGGTGCTCGCTCTATACTACTATGCTGGAGCGGCAGATGTATATGCACATACTGGCGAGCAGGCGCTGATCGATGCGCTGGAGAGACTCTGGGAGAGCGTGACTCAGCGCAAGATGTATGTCACAGGAGCCGTAGGGCAGACACACTATGGAGCCTCGTCTAATAGAGATAAGATCGAAGAGGGATTCATCGATGACTATATGATGCCTAATATGACGGCATACAATGAGACCTGCGCTAATCTGTGCAATGCTTTTTTCTCACAGCGGATGATGAATATCAAAGGAGAATCTAAGTATGCCGATATCATAGAGCTCGTGATGTACAATAGTGGTCTCTCGGGCATCAGTTTGGAGGGGAAGGACTACTTCTATGCTAATCCGCTCCGTATGATACAGGGCGCTCGTGAGTATGGCGTCCATGAGAATGATACGGAGACTCCAGATCGTGAGCCATACTTAGAGTGTTTTTGCTGCCCGCCCAATCTCGTGCGGACCGTAGCCAGAGTATCGCAGTGGGCATACTGCCTCACGCCTGAGGGACTCGCTGTCAATATGTACGGCGCTAATGTACTCGAGACTACACTGCGCAATGGCTCTACCATCAAGCTCCGACAGGAGACTGACTACCCGTGGCAGGGAGATGTCGCTATCATCGTAGAGGACTGTCAGACTACTCCATTTGAGATGCTCATCCGGATCCCAGACTGGGCTACAGACGCAAAGCTGCAGCTGAATGGTGAGGCGGTCTCCGAGCCAGTGATAGCTGGACGATATGTGCGTTTCGAGAGGATATGGAGCGCTGGGGATACTATCAGCATCAGTCTGCCGATGGAGACGCAGCTCATAGAAGGACATCCTCGTATCGAAGAAGTACGAAATCAAGTAGCCGTCAAACGTGGTCCGATAGTATACTGCATAGAGACTCCTGATCTACCTACAGATGCTCGAGTGCTCGATGTATATCTGGTCGGCGATCAGGCGCTCGAGGCGAAATATCAATCAGATCTGCTCGGCGGAGTGATGACGATATCTGGACAGATAGCGCTACGATCAGGTGATCAGGAGCAGATGTACAGTAGGGTGTCTCGACCTCAGTGGGACATGCATGAGGTGCAGATGGTCCCATACTATGCTTGGTCTAATAGAGGGACTGCTGAGATGACGGTATTCTTACCTGTCATTTGGTCGGCTGTGCCGGCTTGATGGTAGCTACATCATTGGATTTGCATCAATTTATTACAATCATAAGAATCATACCTACAGTCGGATGAATACTACAACACTAACTAACTACCTATCTATCACTATCGGCCTATGGCTGATACTCAGTAGCTGTGCATCAAAAGATGTAATGTCTGTCAATAAAAAAGACACGGCATTAGCTAAGATCGAGCAGCTATCTGCGATGATGGATGAGGCACGAGCTCTGTCGCTCGATGTCAAAAGAGAAGAGACCCTCCTTTGGTTTGCTGAGGAGTTTATCAAGTTTGCAGATTGGGATGAAGCACACCAGCCTGAGATCGAGCGTCTCTTTGGCTACTATGCGCCATACGAAGATCAAAAAGCAAAGTATGCTGCTGAGCTCCCAGAGTTTGAGCGGCAGAAAGTCATAGATATACTTGATGATGGGATGGCCACGCTACAGCAGGTCATAGATGGTGAGATCGTGAGACCTCCCGTCAATCCTATCGAATGGGACAATATCGAAGTGGCCAAAGATGCTCTCTTGAGCAATGGTCGACCTGTATTCCTTTTTGACTATTTCTCTAAGTCTGTGGGCATCCCACTGACTAATACCGATGTGTATAATGATCACCTCGGAGCGATCTATCATGGTGGCGAAAACCTCTATCCCGTAGATCACGATAGAGCGATTAATTCGTTTTTGCTCAATGAAGATGGCACATGGGATGAGGAGCTCGTCAAGGAGGTCACCATGATCCCTAATACAAATACGGGCTTCCTGCTATACTGGAATCTTGGTATCCCAGAATGGGTCGAAAAGAAAGAACCACAGGTCAGAAAAGGACGATCACTATTCACTGGATATGATGTGGACAATCCGCTCGTACGTGATGTCTGGGGCAAGATAGTAAGACATACCGGCGAGCTCACTCAAGGCAAGAAGGTCACACAGCTCGGATACATCCTCAACAATGAGCCGCACTGGTACTCTGAGAAAGATCACTGGACGGCACGATATGGAGAGATGCTCGAGATCTCTACTTATACTTTAGACAAGTTTCGGGCATGGCTCAGCAAGACTTATCAGGGAGATATCGCTGCGCTCAATGCTAACTGGGGTGCCAGCTACACTGCTTTTGAAGAGGTAGATATCGAAATGCCACTGGACAAAACAGCGTTACAAGGCACTCCTAAATGGTATGACTGGTGTCGATACAATATGGATCGAGGGACTGAGTGGTTTCAGTTTATCCAGGACGAGCTGCATGAGGTCAATCCTGATGCTGATACACACATCAAGATCATGTCTCGGATGTTCACCGAGGATACTCGCTCTCATGGTATTGATCTGGAGGCGCTCACGGAGCTCACCACGATGATCGGTGACGATGCTAAGGCCTCTGGAGGTCGAAAGCTAACGGCCAAAAAGCCTGAAAGCTGGGAGGACAAATATGCATACAGATGGGCAGAGCTGGCCTCTACCTATGACTTCATGGAGTCAGTATCACCTGACAAGATACATGTCAACTCTGAGACGCACTTCATCTCGAGTAGTGCCTGGAGAGATATGGAGACGACCCCAGACTACATACGGAGTGTCTATTGGCTGGCGACGCTGCACGGCATGGATGTAGGGATTTCTTGGTTTTGGGCGAGAGACCCCGATGGCTCACCAGAAGACCGTCTCGAGGGAGAGCTGGATTTCTTTGATGGGGCACTGGCAGGCTCATATGCTGGCTCGGTCAATATGCAGCCGCAAAGTGCTAATGAGGTCGCTCAGGTCACCATGGATATGAATGCTGTCTCTGAAGAGATCATGGCTCTGAGAGCTCAGCGCAGACCGATTCGACTGTTTCACTCAGAGACATCTGCGATCAATAAGGCCAAACATATGTCAGAGCAGGCGCCGCTATACGAGGCCTTTTACTTTGAAGGGATACCAGTAGGATATGCTACTGAGAAAATATTGAAAAAGCAGTCTGCTGACGACTGGGATGCTGTGATCGTATATCGCACAGAGTATGCTACTGATACAGAGGTCGCAGCGCTACAGGATTATCTCGACGAGGGTGGAGTAGTGCTGGTAGATGAGCTGTCACTGCTGAGAGATCAGTATGGAGAGGAGAGAGATTTTCCCCTTGAGGGGAAAGGGCTAAAAATGATAAAATCTGCGGATGACCTCGCTCAGATCAGAGCTATGGCGATGAGCTATATGAGCACTGAGACGCTACCTGTCGAGATCATCGAGAGTAATGAGCAAAACGCTAAGACCTGCACCTGGCGCATAGTCCCATACAAAGGAGGCTATCTCGTCAATATCCTCAATATAGGTAAGGAGCCATCTGAGCTAAAGATCCGCATGAAAAATGGCGAAAAAGTGAAAGCAACAGATCTGCTCACGCAGCAAGAGCTCGGCGATGAGATGACGCTCCGTACGAATGGAGTACTTTTACTACACCTGCAGTCATAGCACAAAACACATAGCCATGAATTCATTTAAGCGAAATGCCTTTACATATGCTACGATAGTGGCCATGGGGGGCTTTGTGTTTGGGCTGGATGCAGCATTGATATCAGGGACGATCAGCTATCTGATAGCTGAGTTTGGGCTCAATGACTGGCAGCTGGGTACAGCGGTGAGTGCTCCGGGCTTGGGCGTCTTGATAGCCCTACCGATAGCTGGCTACGCCGCCAATGCGCTGGGACGTAAGAATACACTGATCATCATCGCTGCGCTCTATCTGATATCTGCGATTGGTTCTGCTTTTGCTACTTCTTATGAAATGCTCGTGGCAGCTCGATTTTTGGGAGGATTAGCCTTTAGCTCGATCACGTTATCTGCGATGTATATCGGTGAGATCGCTCCGCCACAGCTCAGAGGCAAGCTGGTATCCATGACGCAGATCAATATCGTGATAGGTCTCTCTGCGGCTTATTTTATCAATTATCTCATACAGGGCGGGACAGGGTCGGATGCCGCTTGGGTCGCTGAGTGGGGGATCAAGGAGCATACCTGGAGATGGATGTTAGGATCAGAGATCCTATTTGCCTTGCTTTGGTTTGTCCTGTTATTTTTTGTGCCAAAGAGTCCATCCTGGCTGATGGTTCAGCAGAGAGAAGATGATGCTCGAGCTACACTCAGCAAGATCTATCCGGCCAGTGACATAGAGCACGAGATCATGGAGATCAAAAATGATCTGGCTAAAACAGATGCAGATCGCTCGATCATGACGCAGCTGAGGGAGGTCTTTAGCGCTAAGTATCGTACTATATTCATCGTGGCACTGACGATCGCTATCGCTCAGCAGTCGACAGGGATTAATGCGATTATGTTTTATGCGCCTACAGTGATCGAGCAGATTGGACTGGGTACAGATGCGGCATTTATGCAGGCCATATGGTTTGGCTTAGTGAGTGTTGTATTCACGGTCTTGTCGCTGATGCTCATCGATAAGATCGGTCGCCGCCCTATGATCCTCTGGGGAATGATCTGGATAGTAGCCAGTTTGGGTATTTGCTCATATGGTTTTCACAATGCTCGCTACACGGTCACAGAGGCTGCCATAGCGGAGATGACAGAGATCCCCGAGGCGAGCCGACTGAGTAGTATGATCGATGTGGAGTATCAGAGCGATATCGAGTTTAAAGAAGCGATCAATAATGCCATAGGCGAAGAAGATGGGCGGACTCATTCAGCCTTGTTGATACAGAAGTCTGCCTCGATGAATGGGATGTTGATATTCTTAGGCATTCTGAGTTTTATCGCAGCGTTTCACTTTTCGGTCGGGCCTATCATGTGGGTCTTATTCTCGGAGATATTTCCACACTCGATGAGAGGAGTCGGTATCCCTGTTTTTGCTCTGGTGACGAGTGTGGTCAGCTGGGCTGTGCAGAAATTCTTTCCGGCACAATTAGCCTCGATGGGGAGTACTTGGATCTTCTTGTTTTATGCGGCCACAGTGTTCGTAGGGCTACTTATCCTCTGGAGATATCTGCCGGAGACTAAAGGACTCTCCATAGAAGAAATACAAGCGAAAATCACTCGAGACTGATAGCTCAGATACGATACTATACGACCATGTAGGCTTAAGATTTTCAAAGAGGATTGAGCTGGGTCTTTCCTTTATTTAATAGGTGGCCGGGATTCATTCCTTCCGTAGAGTTTCCTATTTAGCTGTAGCTAATGTGGCCCTTAAATAATCAGAGGGAATCCTGCATGTCTATTTATAAGTTGTTGATATTCATTGAATTATATAGGTTATACTAACATTGTCAACTATGATCAGATTATTGATCCCTTTATTTTTCTGCTTGAGCATTGCGGCATGTCAGCCTACAGTAGCTGAGACTGCCTCAGATCAAAAGCCAAACGTCTTATTCATAGCTATCGATGACCTACGCCCTGAGCTGGGATGCTACGGCTCTGAGATAGCGGTGACCCCTCACATAGATCAGCTGGCCAGCGAAGGCCTTCGATTTGATAGGGCATACTGCCAGCAGGCGATATGCAGTCCATCCAGAGCGAGTCTGATGACAGGAGCGAGGTCGGAGACTATCGGCATTATAGAAAATTTCACCTACTTCAGAGAGGCAAATCCCGATATCGTCACTCTTCCTCAGCACTTCAGAGCGCATGGCTACGAGACGGTACATGTGGGCAAGATCTTTCACAAGCCAGCTTTTGCTGACATGGAGCTATCATGGAGTAGGGAGCCGGTACCAGCCGATCAGGTCCCTTATCCAAAGCCTAAAAATCCAGGAGGATATGCGCTCCCTGAGAATGTGGACTTATTCAAAAAGAATAGAGCCGAGATGCTCGAGAAGTATGGAGATGTCTCTCGATATGGTCTGGGCAAAGGTCCCGCCTATGAAAGAGCAGAAGTCTCTGACCAAAGCTATGAGGATGGATATGCTGCTGAGCATGCTATCGCTACGCTACAGGAGTTAGTCGCTGATGATACTCGGCCTTTCTTCCTCGGAGTAGGATTTAAACTGCCACATCTTGACTGGCGAGCACCTGCTCGATACTGGGATCTATACGACCGTGATGCGATCCCGATGCCAGCGATCACGACCGCCCCTGCAGACGGAGCAGCGATGGGACTGCATCCATCATTTGAGCTCCGAGCACGACAGGGGATACCTAAGTATGGAGATATCGATCCAGAGCTGTCTCGCACACTGCGACATGCCTACCTGGCCAGCGTGTCCTATGTGGATGCATTAGTCGGGAGAGTGCTACAGGCGGTCAAAAATGCAGGTATCGAAGATAACACCATCATAGTGCTATGGAGTGACCATGGATTTCATCTCGGTGATATGGGCATCTGGTGCAAAGCCACTAACTATGAACTCGCTACTCGAGTGCCGTTACTCATCAAGACTCCCGATATGACCGATGGGATGAGAGGAGTGAGCTCTGATGCATTAGTCGAGCTGATCGATATGTATCCTACACTATGTGATCTGGCAGGATTACCTCAGCCGGAGCACTTGGAGGGGCAGAGCTTTGAGCCACTCATAGCAGATCCAGATCGTGAGTGGAAGACCGCCGCATTCTCCCTCTATCCTAATCCTGCACTCCGAGAGTGGGCCGCTAATCCGCTATCCCCAGAGATGAGAGAGACCTACTTTGGTCCGCTGATAGAGGATGTAGAGTCCCGTATCCAGCAGCAGTATGGTGATCTCTGGGATAGAGATCTATTCGAAAATCGACTCATGGGCTATGCGATGCGTACCAATCAATATCGCCTCATCGTGTGGAAGGATCGCACCGATCCTAATGCAGAGCCAATAGACGTCGAGCTCTATGATCATGCTATAGACCCTCATGAGACTAAGAATATTGCTAAAGAAAAACCTCAATTGACTGAACAGCTTTTGGCCCAATTTGACCAAGGATGGCAGGGCAATCAAGCAAAACTATAATACACTGAAATGAAACGTATCATCAAACAACTATCTGCGCTCAGCCTCATACTCATACTCATACTCATGAGCTGTGGTGCTAAGACTCCATCTGCAGATCCCATTGATAGCGAGACTAACACAGCTCCAAGACCTAATATCCTGATGATTCTCTGTGATGATTTGGGCTATGCCGATGTGGGATTTAATGGATCTACCGATATCCCGACACCACATCTGGATAGTCTCGCAGCAACTGGGACTGTCTGTGCTTCTGGTTATGTAGCGCATCCATTTTGTGGGCCAAGTAGAGCAGGGCTTTTGACGGGGAGGTATCCTCATGAGTTTGGATCTCAGTTTAATCTACCAGTCAATAGTGATGACCTCGGAGGCGAGGGGATCACGCTCAATGAGACCTTCATCAGCAAGGTGCTACAGGGAGCAGGCTATCATACTGGTATAGTCGGTAAATGGCATCTTGGTGGAGTGGATCAGTATCATCCCAATGTTCGAGGATTTGATGATTTCTATGGTTTTTTAGGAGGAGGTCATCGTTATTTTCCTGAGCAGTACCGACCGATCTATGAGCGACAGAAAGCAGAAGGGCGCAAAGTCATCGATGATTATCTCAAGCCGCTGGAGCACAATGGGCAGCCGGTCCGAGAGACGGAATATATCACGGATGCGCTTTCGAGAGAAGCCGTACGATTCATCTCTGATGAAGAGCAGCGAGGAGAGGATCCATTTTTCTTATACTTAGCCTATAATGCTCCACACAGTCCGCTCGAGGCGAAAGAGGAAGACCTCCAGCTATTCGCTCATATCAAAGACAAAAAACGACGTACCTATGCGGCTATGGTATATGCCGTGGATAGAGGCGTAGGTCAGATCGTAGATGCTCTGGAGAGTACTGGCCAACTCGATAATACGCTGATCGTATTCTTCAGTGATAATGGTGGTAAGCTAAAGCTGGGCGCTAATAACACGCCGCTCCGAGAGGGAAAAGGTAGTACCTGTGAAGGTGGATATCGGGTTCCGATGATGATGCATTGGCCAGGAGTAGTACCCGCTGGCAGGCGCTATGAGTATCCTGTGTCGGCCCTTGATTTTTATCCGACATTTGCGAGTTTGGCTGGAGCCAAAATACCCACAGGCAAGAAAGTAGATGGTAAAAATATCTGGCCGTCATTCATCAATGGTACTTCTGCTCGAGAGGGAGAAGTGATCTATGCGATGAGACATCGACCTGGCTACTCAGATATAGGTGTGCGGAGAGATGAGCTCAAAGCGCTCAAACTCAGCAAAGATACATGGAGGCTGTACAATGTCATGACAGATCCAGGTGAGACCACTGATATCAGTGAGCAGTATCCTGATGAGCTCAGAGAGATGGTCCGATCAGTGGAGCAATGGAGTGAGACACATACTGAGCCCCTCTGGTACAATCCTCCAGAGCTGGAGCAAGACTGGACGGACTACGACATGGGGACTTTCCCTGGTGCATTTGATATACTCAAGTCAGATAAGAAATGAATAGAATAATACTGTATTTACCAATATTGCTCAGCCTGATGATAGTGTCATCCTGTATTGCTCAGCAGCCAGTGACATCAGATGTGTCTGCTATGAGCTCAGCAGCGATCAAACTGATCGAAAAGCGAGCCCACCTATCTATGCCTCGAAAGAATCTACGCAAATGGGATAGTCCCGTAGTCGTAGATCTCGATCAGGATGGCTATCAAGATCTCATACTCAATGATCATGGACTCGGCGTCCAGATCTGCTGGAATAATAAGGGGCGATATGCAAAGCCCTACGACCTACTCATGGGTGACGTACATGGGGTAGCAGTCGCAGATATCGATGATGATGGTAGACTGGATCTGCTCCTGTCACGAGGTGGTGGCTCAGGAGGCAATGCTCGAAATACTAAACTCTATGAGGTGGATACTGATAGGACTATTGAGGCATTGCCAGATTTTGAAGAGCCGCTGGCGACTATGCGAGGACGGACGGTCATCTACTATGATGGGGACAATGATGGAGATGCGGATTTGATCAATTTTGCATTCCCGTCAAGGGAAAAGAAAGGGAAAAGTGAAAACTACATCTATCGCAATACCGGCTCTACGCTCATCCTCCAAGATACACTCCCGGCTATACGTGGCGATGGGCAGAAGACACTCCCTACTGACTATGACGGTGACGGTATCATCGATCTGCTCGTGTATGGTCATGGTCATGTCAAGTGCTATCGAGGTAATGGAGATCTGAGCTATAAAGATATGACAGACTCGGTACTACCCGATAAAATATCAGATGTCACTACGATACACGAAGTAGACTATGACAATGATGGGGACTTTGACCTATACATGACCCGAGGTAGGCACTTTGAGATCGGAGAGACCTTTTATGATGCGGATAGGAGGCTGATGGGTTTCCACACGAGTAGAGGAGCTTTTGACTTCAGTCATATCCTGACCGGAGATATCCTCCAGATCACTAACTATCACACCCAGTGGCCACATATCAATGAACTATATATCGGGGAGACTGGCTATGATTACGAGCATGAGGGCGAGCTCCACTCCGGTAAAGATCTACGACTCGTCAATAGTAATGCGCTGGGATTTCCAGATAGGATGAAGGATATGGGCATCCATATCGGCTATATAGGCAATCAAGAATGGCGTATAGCAGGACGTACTCGCTCCTCGCTCACTGGAGTGACACACGATGTCCAGAGCTGGACAGAGAGTGAGCATCAGCCCGGCCTTATAGATGTGCTCCTGCGCAATGATGGTGGGCGCTACCACGATGTCACGGCTCAGCTGGGACTCGATGCTCCTGTACATACTAATGTGGCTACTTCTGCTGATCTCGACGGAGATGGATGGCAGGATCTCATCATCATCCCTCGAGGTGATCTGATCGACCCGCTCACAGCTATGGTCTATCGCAATATCGGAGGACAGCGCTACGAGCTGCTACAGGATCATGGCATCCACTCTGCAGAACTCGGAGCACTCGGTATGGCCATAGCGGCTACAGACTATGATCACGATGGTGATATCGATATCATCACTGGCCATGAGCGAGGGCAGTGGCATCTCTATCAAAACCAAATGAATGATCCCGCTCAATATCTCTCCGTACAGATAGGTCCCAGCCCAGATCATGGCGCTACCGCTCTGCATGCACTCGTGACTGTGGAGGGCTGCGGTATCAAGCAGACACGTAGAGTAGGGAGCAGCTCAGTGACGTACTCTCAGAGTGCCGATCGCTTCTTGAGCTTTGGCGTAGGATACTGCGATCGATCTCACACCATGACCATCCGCTGGACTAATGGTGAGCAGCACACCCAATCGCTGAAGCCAGGTGTAGGGTATGTGGTGGTGCCTTAAGAGGATTATTTCATGAATATTAGAATTTAAGAATCTGTGCTTTTATTGATACGGTCATTTGATATCCCCATTTATACGTAGTTGATTACTTAGCGATCCAGAGGATGTTGATTATTCAGGAATAATGCCTATTATCAATATGCTAATACCTCCAGCTCGTCAGGTCTGCCCCTTCTGGTGCTACATTTTTCACTCGCTCCACATATTTTGGTATGAACATCTGGTGATATCTCAGACGGCTGATATGATTTCCATTATCATGATCTCCATTCCAGCAGTGCTCAGCACGATCGCCGTAGTCGACTTCGCCCTTGTAGTAGGGGGCGGTAGTTTCTTCGAGCATCTCTTCAGCGAGGTATACGGCATTATTCAGATAGTAATTATCCATATCACCACAGTAGAGATGAATTTTATGTTCCCAGTCTTTACCATGTTTTGCCCAGTCTCGTTTTAGGATATAGGCGAGATCGTAGTTTTCTTTCCAGTAGGCGGCTACCTCTGGATTGATCTCACCAGTGATGCGGTCCCAGATGCGACGAGGGTATCCGTCCTCATCGATAGGGGAGTAGGTCGCTTCCCAGATATCCCACTGCTGGCCGGAGCGCCCTCGAGTGCCGAGTACGAGCTCTCGATAGTTCATGTCTCGGAGTGAGGCATCGACATTGCCGAGATAGTCCCGATGTCCTGCTACCAGTTCTTTTTTGAAAGTGCCTTCTTCATAGTAGGCATTATCATCTTCATAGATATTCACCAGGCAGTAGGCTCTGAAGTCTATCGGGTCAGGACATGCAGCGAAGCACATACCATATTCAGTCGGGTACTTGACCTGTACGGCCAAAGCCTCCCAGCCACCAGTACTGCCGCCATAGGTGAATCTCGCCCATCCTTCACCAATACCTCTATACTGCTCCTCGATATATGGGATCAGTTCATAGGTGATAGCATCACCATAGGGACCTTGAGCTTCACTATTCACAGCATAGCTATCATCGTAGTAGGGTGTCGGATGCTGTATTAGTATGGTGATTACTCTTGGGAAATCCGGTCCTGTCCACATCTTGTAAAAGTCATAGGCTTCCTGCTGCACGATCTTATTGTATCCATGTACGTCAAATCGCTCACTGTAGTCTGGCTCGAGATCTGGATCAGGAGGAGTGGTCCTCCATCCACTGAAGTCACTCGGGAAGTGGCCATGCATGATCGCTAAGGGATACTTGACATCTGGGTGTGTCTCCCAGCCCTCAGGCAGTAGTACATGAGCCCCGAGATACATATCCCTGCCCCAAAACTCACTGAGGAGCTCACTCTTGATCTTGATATGCTTGACGTATTCGGTATCTTCTGGTTCTTTGATCGGTGGTATTTTTTGATCGAGCTTGATAGCGAATGATGCTTGCTCGCCTTCTGTGATGCTGATCTTTTGAGGAGTAGAGTATAGATTGCCTGGAGAGCGGTTCCATTGTTGCCCTTCTCCCTGATCCATAGGGAGCTTCACGACATGACCATCTGCTCTATTAAAAGTCTCATACTTATGAAAAACTGCCTGGACATAGTAGTCACCTGCAGGTAGATCAGCCATGTCTCTGATCGGATAGCCAAAGGCATTGAGCGCAAAAGGCATCGGGGTGTCAGGCTTCCATTCATTGACATCCATGCCAAATCCCTGACAGGTCTTACTATCATCTCGCAGCTGATATCTGGGCTCCGTGTCGATATGATCGCTGATGAGTATTATCAATCTACCATCTACAGGCTCACTATAGTGCTCAGCAGCATAGCTAATAGTGATCGGATGATCAGAGTTGACATCATCTTCGCCTACGAGATAGGACACAGTACATGCACTGATAGCGCATAGAGATAGTAGGATAACCGAGAAACGGAAGTTCATATTCGAGTTGCTTTTATGTGCTACTCAATATATGATTTTGTCTGTACATCTATGATATCACATCACTATCACGTTCATTGACAGCTCTAAAAGTATCTACCTATCATCGGATGCTCGACTATGGTTTTGCGCAGCTGATGGAAGTCGACATCTCCCTGATAGCGCCAAGCTATATCTCCGCCAGGCTCGATGAGCATGGTGTATGGTAGTGCTCCATTCCAATCTGGATCGATGGCTTCTATGAGTGCATATTTATCCTCATTAGTGAATATGTAATTGTCCAATGCGGAGTGCTTTTGCTCCAGTATTTCGAGCGCTTTATCTCGACGTTTAGTTTTGTCGGATGAGATAGATACAAACTCAAAATCTCGTCCACCAAACATGCGATGCATATGGACGAACTCCTCATACTCCTGTACGCATGGCCCACACCATGTTGCCCAGACATTGATCAGTCGGAGTTTATCCGAGTCATTAGCTAATAGCTCAACAATACCTGCTTCATCGATATCTTTGAGGGTGACTTGTTTTTCTGTCCATTCTTTATCCACTTTTTCTTTGAGCTTATATTTCCATGCCCACTTAGTAGAGCAGCCAAAAGTCTTAGTCTCTGCGAGAGATGGCTTCTCTCCAGCTAATAGTGCATCGAGAGCATTTCGCACATCTTCGCCTCGAGCGCCCTCATCTGGATGCTCCTTACTATCCAGTCGGCCTACATACTGGAGTGTTCGCTCTCTATCAAAAATGAATACATGTGGAGTCGCCGCAGGTCCATATAGTAGAGATGCCGCATGATCGTCACCATCATAGAGATATGGAAAGTTATACTTCATATCATCCGCTCTGGTGATCATCGCCTCGTAGTCATCATTGAGGTCAGAGTATCCGAGTTCTTCGTACATGACGCCGAGAGGACTATTAGGTGAGATGGCAACTGTCTGTACACCCCGATCCGCATAGTCGGCGGTGATGTCGATCATGCGCTGCTCATAGGCTTGCGCAGTGGGGCAGTGATTGCAGGTGAATATGATCATCAGTATATCGGCATCATCATAGTCACTGAGACTATGATAGGCTCCATCTATCCCGGGTAGTCTGAAGTCAGGAGCTGTACTGCCAAGTGATAATGTCTGGACCTCTTGCTCTGGGACGTACCGAGGATCTGGAGTGAACGCCGGAGACTCTTCTTCTGATTTCTTAGCTGTTGTAGAGCTTTCCGGTCTGCAGGATATCGTGGCCCAGATAGCTACGAGTAGGAGAGAGTAGAGAGGCAGCCGCTTCATAGTCAGTTAGTTTTTTTTAGAAATATAGCTATTCTACAAAGCAATCTGCTGTGAAAGGTCCGATCTATTTTAGGTCGATGTACACTTGCATGGTCAGTTATGCTATTTATCTTTTAGATGCTGCTGGAGATCTTTTAGGTAATCAGATTTCTTTAGTGCTCGGGTCCCATACCATGAGAAGTATTCTCCATCTACGAGATGGACTGATTCTATTCCTGTTTCTTTTTTGATTTCGGCGATATCCTCTGCTTTGAATGGATAGGGCTCCGAGGACAAAAAGATGTGATCGGGCCGCAGTCTTTTGATATCTTCTACAGAGATCTCAGGGTACCGAGTTAAGTGACTACAGCTATTGTCATAGCCAGCGATACGGAGCATATCAGAGATGTATGTATAGTGGCCTATGGTCATATATGGTTTTTTCCAGATGAGGTAGATTACCGTTTCTGGAAGATCGGAGCTATAAGCTGAAAGTTACATTTTCAGGTCTTGTATGATCTTCTGAGCCGGGTATCTGTGATAAGACTTAGTCTGTCGATCATCTCATAGGAGGCAGCTACAGTCGGTATATCGGAGACCCATACAGGACAGAGATTGCGTAGTTCATCGACTATCTCGATAGTGTTTTCTTCTTTATTGGCGATGATGAGGTCTGGCTGTAGCCGAAAGACACGATCGATATGAAGGGACTTGGTGCCGCCTACTACGGTGGCGGAGCTGCGGATATAAATAGGATGGATACAAAACTTAGTACATCCGACTATCTGATCCCGTAGGCCTAAATCACAAAGCAACTCTGTGATTGAAGGTACGAGCGATATAATGCGTCTTGGTCGTTCTTCAAATCTATGTGTTTGCCCCAGCTGATCTATGCTGCTGATCATCAGGAGTGTTTTTTGACATTCTCATGATCATAGGGGCAGTGTCGACAGGCACTGCCACAGCAGTAGCCTCGCTTGAGGTGATAGGCCTCGGTCATTACCATGAGACCATTTTCAAAGTAGTAATCCTTTTCTGGTGAGCAAGCAATTACTTTAGATTCTTCGTTTTTGCTCTTTTTTGACATCTATTCTCGCTAATTCATTCAATAATGCGAAAAATTGGGCCAATTAGCTATCGAGTTATTGAAAATTGAATCTTAATTATTCAAATCAACCCTATGGAGTAAGAGTCCTTTTACTTCATTAAAATCTGAAAAGTAGCAATTAATACTTGATAGCTTTTGACTGAATGTCATAGCTCGGATGGGGTGGTTGATTGTAAGCCACATTTTGCCAGATGAGAGCCAGCCGATAGTTTCTATCAAAGAGAAGAGAAGGTACACTATAGTCGGTCGGGATAGGAGTACTATAGATATATAGACTCTGATCATCGAGACTGCGCCAGATCACCTCCTCTCGCCAATCACCCATGATGTCTCCACTCAGTACCGGAGTAGATTTAGTCCCATTATTGCTCTGCGCATCGGGAGCGAGTAGGAGCGTATCCAGATGTGTAGGATGCCACTTTGTGATTTGATTCTTGTCCAATAGCTCTCGCTGTAGATCACCATCCCACCAGATAGCAAAATTGATAGAAGGGATCAGATCGCTGATTTTCTCACCCAAGCTGCTATACACTCCGAGTCCTGCAGATGCCCAAACTTCCATACCGGGATATTCATCAGTGATATCAGCGCTGAGTCCTCTACCTATATCACCAATCTGGTGCTTAGTCCATAGTACCTGACCGGTCCGAGCATCTCTGACGGAGAGAGCAGGATTAGTGATGCCATCGTGGACCCGTCCTGCAGACTCATGCGGCATGAAAAACTCCAATCCCTCTCGCTCAGGTATGATGTCTGCTAGATGTGTCGCATCTCCATGATCGTAGTGAGTGGAGTAGAGTGGCTGACCGTCATGATCGATGGCCATAGCTCCATACATGATCTCATCGAGTCCGTCTCCATCTACGTCCCCTACAGAGAGGCTATGTGCTCCTTGGCCGCTATAGGACCTGAGATCCTCATGATCCTGAGTATCAAAAAACCAGCGCTGTGTCAGCTCTCCATCTCGATAGTCCCAAGCTGCCAGTGTAGTCCGAGTGTAATACCCTCGGCACATGACAACACTTGGTAGCTGGTCAAAGTAAGCCACTCCTGCGAGAAATCGATCAACTCGATTTCCATAACCGTCTCCCCAGAGTTCTTTGAGCTGAGCGGAGCTCGGATACTCTGTGTCAGGATGTCGGGGTGGTAGATATCGAGTCGTGCTAAGCTCTCGTCCTGTCCGTCCATCAAATACTGTCAAATACTCTGGGCCACTGATGATATACCCATGTTCATTGCGATAGTCAGCCGTGTCGTCATCAGCAGCTGCAGGGCCTCGAGATAGATAGTTGCTCAGTCCATCTTTAGTGCCAGGAGCAGTCTTGCAAATGATCTCAGCGATATGATCACCATCCAGATCTGCCACCATCATCTGAGTGTAGTGCGCTCCAGCACGGATATTGATGCCCAGATCGATGCTCCACATGAGCTCTCCATCCATCTCATAAGCATGTAGCAATACAGGATCGGTATATCCTTTATGAGAGTTGTCATGAGAGCGATTTTCCATCTTGATGAGTAGCTCCAGCTGTCCATCTCCATCGAGATCACCGATACTACCATCATTTATATGATAGCCCTTTGGCGTCTGGAGATCTATTTTTTGATATTCTTCAGCCCATGGTTGTAGCTTAGATGAGGTAGATATTAGGTCACCATTGGCATATGTCAGAAGCTGGTAGCTGTCTGAGATTTTTCCATTTGGATCAAGATGATTTGTTAGTTGTTGACCGCTTGGCAGTAGCTCTTTTTCATTGCGGAGTAGTTGGAAGCTGATTTCGTTGTGAGCATCTTGAGGATAGCTTCTCCAAGATAAAAATATGCCCTCATCAGTGCTCATGGCATGGATACCTCTACCTAATTGATAAGGATCAAATTGGCTATAGCCAATATCTCCAAAAAGTAATAGTAACAGCAAGCTGCCATATATCGGTGATGCAGTGATACGATTGATCATTTTGTTGATTGTAGTTGATGAAGAATGCTTTCAGGGACTTGAAAAACTGTGCCGTGTCGGACACCATCTGGAAAGCTGACTTGGTCAGATATATCTTCCCAATTGTCCAAATCTGAGGAGCGAACAGCTCCTATGTTGTGCTTTCGATATTTATCAAAGTAGACGATCCAGTGTTGCCCTATTTTGATAGGAGTGGGTCCTTCTGCCCAATAGTCACCAGTGATAGGTGCTGAGATAGGGTCATATGGTCCCGTGATATGCTCTCCCTGAGTGAGTCTAATGTTTTTCTCGGGAGTAGGAAACTTTGTTTCGTCCTTCACCCACATGAGGTAGCTACTCTCGTAGGGTAGTATAGTAGCATCGATTACGTTATATCCTGCATCATAGAATAGCTTGGTCTCACTGAATGTCTCCCAGTCTCGAGTGGTAGTGTAGTACATCCGATGATTGTACCCGCTCTCGGCAGTACTGTCTGTCTCCATGAACTGGCCAGGGATCGTAGTGGCCCAATAGATATAGTACAGCTTCTCGTCAGCATCATAGATGAGCTCTGGCGCCCAGCAATTGCGAGCATTCGCTTCATGCTCCATGACAGGGATGTATTGCTGCTCTGACCAGTGGATCAAGTCCGTAGAGCTGGCGTGACCGATACCTTTAGCGGTCCAGCCTACCGTCCATACCATATGATAAGTGCCGTCCTGCTCGATGATACAGGGATCCCTCATGAGCTTTTCTTCTGCCAACTCTGGAGTGAGAAAAGAAGCATCCCTGACCTTCATCCACTCATAGCCATCATGGCTATAGGCAAAGTGAAGTCCATCCTGTCCATTGTCAGTGAAATAGCTAAAAAGGTAGACCTTTTTTTCGGATTGACAGGAAAGTAGGGCGAGCATGAGTATTGGCATTATTAGTCTCATAATGTTGATTTAAGTCGATACAACTCCGTACCAGCACAAAGAAAAGCACCTAATGTATAATCTTCAAAATTGGGCACTTTGTCATAACTCAATGGTTGTCCATCTTTCGGTTCTTTGCCCGTACTCTGTGCATATCCTAAGAACCCATTGTCATGCAATGCTTCATTGGCCATAGCCTCCCATCCTCTGATGACAGGTGTGAGAAAGGTCGATTCATCCAGTAGTCCAGCTCGGATACCATAGGCCATGCCATAGACAAACATCGCCGTGCCAGATGTCTCTTTGCCTCCATATTCGTTGGGGTCATGGAGACTTACATTCCAAAATCCATCTGCTCGCTGCACTTTGATCAGCGCCTTTGCCATAGCCTGTAGATCAGCAGCATATATCTCACGGTGAGGGTGTCCATTGGGTAGGATTTCATGCGCTCTCGCTAAGGCCATGATCACCCAGCCATTGCCTCGAGACCAGTAGCAGTCTTCGCCATTTGGCGAGGTATAGGGTGGGTCAAAGTCAGCATCCCTCCACCATAGTTGGTCTTCAGGATTGTACAGGCCATTGTCACCTTGTTTGTTTTTACTATAGAGATACATGTCCAGACCTCGCTGGTAGTAGGCGGGATTATTTTGGATTTTACCCAACTTCAGAAACACAGGCAAGGCCATCTGTATCGCATCGATCCAGCTCCAGTCGTCGAGTCGATCAGTCCGCATCATGCTATCGATAGCCGCTATAGTGGGAGCTATGCGCTCAGGCTGAGGAGCTATCTGGTAGAGATCGAGATAGGTCTGTGCAGCGCAATGGTGATCGGCATATCGAGTATATGTCTGATCTCCTCTGAATCTCCATTTATGATATTCCCCCCAATCTGTTGCATACTGGAGGTAGCGATCTTGAGGATCTATTTTGTAGAGCTCCATGAGTCCCTCGTAGTAGACCGCTCGAGTCCAGATATTGCTGGGGCGGACCTTATCATTGACGATTTCTTTAGTCACATCAGGCCATTTATTCATGAAGTAGTCATTAGCCAAAGTGAGTTGCTCTAAGATTTTTTCTTTATCGTCTTTTTGGTATTGATAGAAGGAGCTTTTGCAAGATGATAATAGGGCTCCAATCGTTATAAGAAGAGAAAATGAGAATAGGGCAGTACGCATATATTTTAGTTTGCTTGTTCTGTTTGAGTTCCGATTTATAGTTTATCAAGGCATGATTTTGAAGCCTTCCGTTTTTATACTCCAGCTTCCATCATTGGGAAATCCTGGGTGAGTTTTATCATTGCCATCCCAGCCCGCAGCCATCATAGCCACAGCGGTCAAAAGACCTCCATTGCCAGGCAGATATATCCTTAGACGTTGGTCTTGATAGTTGTGACCATTAGGTAGATAGGTGTTCTTTTGGACATCCATGAGCAGGGCATCTACAGCCATATCTGGTTTGCCAAGTCTGGCGGCACACATAGCCAGCATTGGGTAGTCCCAGCCCCAGGTTGTTTGCCAGTTCCACTTTTCCATGATATCCTCCAGAGTAGCACTCATGATCTCAGGATCTGTGGCAGGCGTGCCCGGTAGCATGCCATAGGCACCTGTCACGATGGGATGGTCTCGACGATTGTCATCATCTGTATAGGCAGCGGTAGCTCGTGCTGCTGGTAGATATCGATCCTCATATTGAGGTAGGGCTGCGAGATGATCTATGACATGCTGCCAGTCTGGATCCATGTCCATGCCCAGCCGCTCTCTCCATCGCTGCGCTACGCTCAGACCATAGTGCCAGTAAGCCACTTCAAATGGTGGATCATCCGTCTCTGTAGCATGAAAAATCTCCTGAGCAGGTATGATAGGATGACACAGGTGATAGCGCAGCTCCTCCTCATTCCACTGGGCAAAAGATGCCATGAAATCAGCGGTCTCAATGACAATATCTTGATATCGCTCCAGTGTCTCACGAGAGCTATCTTGCCGATAGAATAACTCTGCAAAATAGATAGGATGTGGCTGCTGCCAAATAAGGAATTCGCCTACGCTGGATGGACTCGAGATGCCTTTTGGATCGGTCATCTTAGGCCATCTGACACCTTCATAGCCCTGTCTCTGAGCGATAGCTCTGGCGGCCGGTAGTATGTCATCGTACCACTGCATACTGTGCTCGAGTAGATCGATGCGATCCCAGAGAGCGAAGTGTACGCCATGCCACCAGTGCATCTCAAGATGAAACTTGCCATACCAACTATTGAAGGTCAATCCGGTCTCCTGAGGAGGTAGGCTACCGCTGCACTGTATCTTAGTAAGGTATTGTGACAGGATGATCCTCCGCTCGAGCTCATGTGCCCGAGGATCTGTGCTGCCAGATAGATCGATAGCCGCACCTTTTTGCCAAAATGTAGGCCATTGTATTTCATTGGCAGCGATTATTTCTTTAGTGCTGTGATTATTGATAGATAGATCTGTGGGGCTGTAAGCTACGCTCAGTGAGAGTGTATTACTCCCAGACTGAGGGACGAGATGATATTCATGCTGAGCGATTTCTTGCCATTTAGCACCTCCGGTCCATGCTACACGGACTTGATAGCCATCATCATCGAGTTTTCTATGGATTAAGACATGATCAGCATCTTGCTCTATGATATCCGACAGATGGCGATCGTCTGACTGAAAATCATAGCCGGGACAGACATGACACTCTTTACCATATGGAAAGTCAAACTTCACTTTGATTTGCCCAGTGGCTAATAGTTTTGATTCTATTTCAAATCCTACTTCGTCATTATTTGGGTGAGCAGCTGTCTTGACCTTGACTTCAGTCCCATCGATTTTGAAAGTGCTCGAGATGATGCCTGTCCAGAGATTGATGGTCTGGTCGATATCGGATATGTCCTCGATGGATACGCTCTTTCCACTGCTATCTGTCATATCGAGTCCGATGAGACCGAGATGTAGACGATGTGGATTAGCTCTATACCAGTCAGTGACCTCCTTAGCTCTGCCACTCTTGTGTTGGGTGGCATAGTTCACGATTTTGTCATTGCAGGATTCGTAGTCTTTTAGGACTTCCTCATAGCGATAGTCTGCAGGATTGGGTATCGAGTGCCAGGCCCATTGTGTCTGTGTACCGAGATTCATGCCGTGCTCATATAATGCAGGGAAGCTCTGAAATCCGGTCGGGTCGACTGTGATGGCAAATTCCCCATTGCCCACAGAGAGCGCATCAAGCGTATCAAAGGTAGTGAAATGGACATTGTGACGACTGACCAGTGCCTGACGATCAATAGGGCCATCCTCAGTAGTAGTCTGTGTGTCGCCACAGCTGGCTAAGGTCCAAATGATGATAAAACTGAAGAAGGAGAATCGCAGTGTAAAACTCATTTTGTGTTATTTAGTCGATGATACAGGAGTGAGGGTCACTGGTCCCGCTAATCCAGAGGGTAGTGGTGACCAATGTTTCGTCGTGAAGACTCGATCCTCACCTAAGTTCTCTCTTTTACGGGCAGAGATGTTGATATTATAAAACTGCTGCCAGCGATCTCCGTCTTTTTCGATAGACCTGATGCGATTGGCCATAGAGTTGGCTACTCGGATTTCGATGGTGTTATCCTCTGACTGGAGCACGTCGGCAGAAATCATGAGCTGATAGCTTGGCCCGATTGCACTGCCGATTTTTTGGCCATTGATCAGGATGGTAGCGCTCTCTGATAGCTCGCCCAGATCGAGTAGGTAAGTGTCACTATTTCCTTTCGGGAGATCAAAGGTCGTACTATAACTTCCTATCCCTGAAAACTCTTGATAAGGTGCCCCTGAGAGGGAGGTCCAGTACTGCAGAGATGGTAATGTCTTAGATTCTGGCAGGCTTGGCCCACCATCGGAGAATGATAATTTCCAAGGACCTTTAACTTCCATTTTCGGAGCCTGATCGACATATGGGTACGGCCTTGATTCTTTTACTACAGCTGAGCTATGGACGATGATTGATTGACCCGCTTTGAGCTGAATTCTGATCTCCCCAGCGCTATTAGATTGAGCGTATCCCGAGATATCTTGCATCGGCTCCATGATCGAGATATGCTCACCAGTATGAGCTAATGCTATATACTCATCTATGTCAGCTCCGCTCCAGTTAGCGATGAAGTAGGCATGTCCATCTGAGGTTTTCATTCGATAGTGCCAGAGTCCCGATGAGTGAAGAGCTTCATTCTTCACATTAATTTGCTGCAGCGCTGTATCGATGTTTTCATTTTGGAGGGAGTTGGATATTATTTGACGCAAAGTCTCATCAAATCGTCTCTGACGAGATGGTAGTTCGTATAGTCCTGGTACACTTTCTGGCCACTGCTCATAGATGACAGTGACATCCTGAGCAGAAAGTCGATGTAGCTGTTGTAGTGTCTCGAGAGGCATATATTCAGTCCGAGGGATGACGATGCATTTATACTTTCGACCATGAGTGATTGGCTGACCGTCGGAAGCCAATAGCTGTGTCACCTGCAGATCAGAGATGAAGTCAAAACTATGTCCTTGATCGAGTAGCTGTTCAGCGATTTTTCTGACAGCAGAGGAGTCTTTTCCAGATTTTGGCGTCGCCCATCCATCAAAATGCTCCAGTAGTCCATGACTCTCACGTGCATAGCGGTCATAGGCGGGCAGATATAGTAGAATGTCATTGTCAGGTGCATATAACTGCAGATATTGCTGCACATTAGTGACGTATTGATTGAATGCCGGGTAGTCCTGCCATAGAGGATTGCGATCGTTGGCATGTATAGCTGCATAAAATAGTCTGCCTGGCCACTCCATATCAGCCGGAGTGTAGCAAGTACCGTGATATACGATATGATTGATCCCTGCGGCGAAGTAGCGATCTATATTTTGCTTAAGGTCGCCGAGATCACTCAGGAAGTGCTCATCCAGCCAAGTGGCTGCCTCCGCTGAGACTAATTTTTTTCCTGTGACATGAGCTGCAGAGCTGGCCATTTTTGCTTTGATGAGATCAGTGCCTTCTGTCTCTGGTATATCGGATGCGGCGTAGAGATCCAGGATGTTAGCAGGTGATCCGTGTGCTTGATTTCTGATGATAGCATCTTGGTCATGGGCCCAGTCAGACCACACTTGCGTGAAATGCTCCAAAAGCAGATCATTGATAGTAGCTCGATAGTCTGTACGTACTCGTTGGCTGATTTCACTATCTTCTTCCGAGAGGAGAGCCGGTAGATAGGCTTTTAGATCATAGCCTCTACGCTCCTCAAACTCAGCGAATAAATCTGGTGTCCAGTCTCCCTGTCCCGAAGCATCATCGACTTCGTAGCTATCATTAAAAAAGGCTCGGAGTGAGCTAATGTCAGCCTCTGCTATAGCCTGACCAAATGTATCTAAATAGCGCTGTATTGCCGCTTTACTAAAATGATCGGGCACATTGCCTTCGCCACCAGGAGCGGCTCGCTCGACCATCTTGCCATGCCAGCCCTGATAGAGCGCATATATCTCCCATGATCCGGCAGGCGCAGTCCAGTCGAGTAGCTGATCCTCAGTCAGCGAGCTCATGAGGTCTATGACCTGCCCATCATCACCATACGCCATCAGTGCGATGAGCGGTAGCTCTCGCTCAAATCGCACCTGATCTAATGCCAATGCTTGTAGATCGTCATTATCTGAGATGGGATATTTTATATCTGCTATGGTCTGCTCGATCGGCCGGACTGTGCGGAGCAGTGGCTCCTGCGTATAGCTTAGTTTTTCTGTGATGTGCTCTCCTGTATTAAGGATATATTTTTGATGTCGTAGATTTTTACAAGCATCCTCTGGGCCTACCCATGGGCCTCCGAAAGGCCAACCAGTGCCCGTCGCCATATCTACTCCCATCCCAAGGCGATCCGCTTCGTTGAGAGTAAAGACCAATAGATCAACCCACTCAGGAGATAGGTAGGAGACAAAGTTTTTTTCATCGCCCTGCTGGCCATAGATGGGAGTGATCTCGACTCCTCCTATACCCGAAGCATGGAGATACTCGAGCTCTCGAGTGATACCAGAGCGAGTGACGCTGCTACCGTGCCACCACCATCGAGTCCAAGGCTTTGTGGTAGAGCTCGCAAGAAGTGTCTGTGTAATTGTTGGTGCACTCACCACCGTTTTTGATGTCTCTTTGTCGGCCCTAGCAGCCGTACATGCGATGGCCAAAATCGACAGTAGAATCAGTGAGTATATGATTATATATGATTTCTTCATTTGCATTCTTTAGTTTATCGTTTTCCCGATGTGGGACCAGGCCAATCGTCTGACCTGAATGAGATAGCTGGTATACCAGTATCATTGGTCAGATTTGGGTTAGCCGGATTATTATTGAAGGCATATCTCACAGCTCGAGGATGTGAGATGTCTGGATATCTGAGGATAACTTTTTTTTTGCCGACTATTTTGGCGTCAGCCCATTGCCAATCATTCGGCTCCGTAGCGATGACGAATTCTGCAGGTGGGGCTCCATCTTTGGTTTTTAGACCTTTTCCGACCTCATCAAATATCACCACTACTTTCTTCTTCTTGAATTTGATTTTTTTGACCGTTGGGCCTGTACTCAAGATTTGCCTGTCATAGACTTTGTCGAGAGCCCAAAGGTGTAGGCGATCAGCTACCGATTTTTTGTCAGTGGGGTGAATATCATGTGCTTCTCCGAGATCGATAGTATTGATTAGCTCGACATTTGCTTTACTGAGTGTGACCTGTCGCTGTGACTCTCGCAGGTGCGTCCAGGCTTCATCAGTCGGTACGCTCGACACATCTCTAAAATTGGGTAATTGAACTATGCCAAAAGGTAAAGACTCATCCATCCAGAGATCTCTCCATGCGTCTATCATGGTGCTCAGCAGTAGTTCGTATTGCTCCGCTCTTTCTTCGTTTGATTCTCCCTGATACCACATGATCCCTTTCACTCGATAGGGTATAAGTGGCTCGATCATGCCCTGATAGATAGAGCCAGCTATCCGATAGGGGCGGAGTGCATCGGGTACACGAGGTTTTCTGGGTGGTGTTGTATCTGTATTTTCGTATACTTTCACAGCACTTTTCCATTCTTTGATGTCTTGATCATAGCGAGCCTGTACCTCGTTACGCTCTGCTGCCCAGATCTGCTCTCGATCGATGCAGGGACGTAGATCAGGATCATCTGAGAGATATCTCCGAGGTGTCCAGGCCTCAGCCTGAGAGCCACCATAGGACGCATTGATCATACCCACGGGTATACCGAGTGACTCGTATATCTCCAAAGCGAAAAAATAGCCAACTCCAGAAAACGTAGCGACACTCTTTGGATTACTAAATTGCCATGTGGCAAGCGGTGGATCTTTCTCCCCAAAGGCCACATCTCTGCTGACATTGAATAAGCGTATGTTCTTATTGTTTGCTTGGTCGATAGCAGCTTGTCCCCCAGTTGATTGTTGGACCTCCCACTGCATATTAGATTGGCCAGCGCATAGCCAGACTTCTCCGATGAGGATATCGTGGAGGACGATTTTGGTATCATCAGATGTGATAGTCATAGTCGATGGAGTGGCGGAGTAGGGCATTGGTGACAGCCGTATCTGCCAGTGACCCTCTTTATCACTTTCTGTTTTTAGTTTTTGATTTTGAAAAATAAGCTGAACAGTGCTATTCGGATTGGTCTTGCCCCAGATGAGTACAGGCTCATTGCGCTGGAGCACCATATGAGAGCTGATCACATCAGGGAGTGATAGCTGTGCATTACACACTGATGACACTAATAAAGATAGTGTCAGAAGAATGGCGATATGATAATTTTTGTATCTCAAGATCTCTGTTCTCTTTTTCAGTCCATGTGGAAAACCTCTCTCAATGGCCAAGTCTTTGGTGAGTTGTCCTCGTTGGTTTCCATTATGTCAGCCATATAGCTCCACCATTTTTTTACGATTTCCTGATGAGGGATTTGATCCTGATCGTGGTCTGTATCGACTATCTGATAGGCAAAAAGAGTAAGTGTAGCCTCATCCAAAAAAATAGAGTAATCGCTGACACCATGATCTGATAAAAGTGACTGAAGCTCGGGCCATATCTCATCATGTCGCCTTTTGTATTCTTCTGCCTGTCCCGGCAAAATCTTCATCGTGAATGCATTTCTTTTTTTCATAGGCCTCTTTTATTGGATACTGATCGTGCAGCGACTACAGGTTCGTTCGATGATTACATATCCATTTTCATAATTCCATGTTTGCGCCCCTTGGACAGACTTGGGTTGGTTATCTTTTGGATAGTGTATTCGCCAGTTGTGTTCTTTTTCACCAGCGATAGATACGGTACCTGCTTGATGTTGGATATTGACCTCAGTCATATAGTATCCATCGCCTAATGGCTCGATGTACTCTATCGCTGCGGGTCCAACGGGATATACATAGATGGCTATGTCTTTAGAAAATGTGGTCGTGTCTCCTTCTGAAAGCAACTGCTGATTAGTCATATTGATGGGGATGATGCTGGCACCGCTTGCTTCATGATATTGAGCGGCCTTTTTGGTTATTCTTTTCTGGAGAGATGCATCGTCTTGGATGGTTTGGATGGTGACTTTTTCTGACGGGAGCTCGATATTGGGACTACCCATGAGGACGAATTTTGAATCCTCTGGTACGGTTATATCTACATTATCCATAGACCAATTGCTCGCATAGTTGATTTTGCCCGCTTCTTTCGCCTCAATACTTACATTATTCCAGCTGATATTGTCCATTGGTTTTTGAGGATATGCATTAGCATAGATAGCGGTTCGAGCGCCCTCTACTTTTATATTTTCGATGCGCATATTCTTAAATTCTGGGATGCCTTTAGCTGCAGGTACTACCGGTATCGTCATCAGTCGCCATCTGTCAGGGATTTCGGCATCTGGGATTTCGTCAGGTATCTTAGGGTAGCTATACTCTGGATACCAGTTGAGCTCAAAGTGGAATGGACTTTTGACATCATTCATCGTGATATCATGGAAATAGATATCCTGTATCACTCCACCTCTCACTTGGGCTGATTTGAATCTTATACCGGTATTAGTTCCTTTTGCTGTGAGGCCATAGACTTCTATATTTTGCATGCCGCCAGATGTCTCGCTACCTATGGTGAATAGGCCGTGACCTGCTCTGGTGATACAGTTTCGATATACTATGTTTTTGGCAGGGCGATTGACTCGGAGGCCATCGGCATCCCGTCCTGATTTGATACAGAGGTTATCATCGTTGCAGTCGATATCACAGTTTTCTACGAGCACATCTGTAGAAGAGTCTGTATTGATGCCATCTGAGCTGGGGCCAAAACCTCCTATATTATTTCGTATCGTAAGACCATTAACATAGACTCGCTCACTATAGGTCAGTGATACGGTCCAAAATCCTGCTCTCAATACTGTGAAATCTTCTAAAGCTACATCTTGAGACTCATAGACCACTACTGGCCGTAAACGCTTACAGTCATAGTCCACTGCCCAGCGGACATTTCGGCGCTCATAGTCGACCCACATGCCACCACTGCGTGGAGGATCTCCCCAGAACTTGTCCCACCAAAATTTACCATTTCCATCAATGGTACCAGGACCTGATATTTTGACGTTTTTTTGTTCGTAGACATTGATCAGCGCTGCAGGCCATGTCATCTCAAATCCCGCTATACGAGTAGGGCGCTCTGGATAGGCACTGTCATCTTGTATCGCACGGATGGTGACTCCTTCATCGAGATGTAGATTGACATTAGACTTGACGAATAGTGCTCCTGAGAGATAAATGCCAGGCTTTAATGTCACCTGACCACCACCAGCCTCATGAGCAGCGTCGATTGCCTTTTGAATAGCTACCGTATTGAGCGTCGTGCTATCGCCGATCGCTCCATAGTCATTCGCTGAAAAGCTACCTGATGGGATATCAATAAAATCATCATAAAATATACCTTCTAATCGCTGTACTAATTCGCTTTTGGTAGAGTCTGCCGTGGGTGTACATGAGATATGGGCCAATGAGACTAAGGACAAAAGAGTCAAATAGTTAAAAAGTCGATATATGGATGATGATGGCATGGTGTAAGCTTGTTAAAATAGTGAGTCATGAAAAGAATTCATGACTCACTCATCGAAATTGTTTTGACTTATTGATCTACCATGAAATGGATAATTACTTAAAAAACTAAGATCAACTCATCTAAAAAAAGTATGAAGTATTAAAAAACTATTCTAATTGTATCCTTGATTTTGAGAGTACAGACCAGCTTTTATATCCAGCTGATTAGACGGGATAGGGTAGATGATATAATCCGAAGTGATCTGTTGGATTTTCGGATCCATTTGATCCGCTTCTTCTACAGCTCTCCATGCATTCATGACATCTACGACTCTACCAGTACGTACGAGATCATCCCATCTGAGATTTTCGCCAGCGAACTCTCGTCGTCTCTCTTCCAATAACTGATCAAGTGTTACTCCGGATATCGGATCGAGGCCTGCTCTGCTTCTGACAGCATTCACCACTTGATCTACGAAGTTTTGGTCTCCGCCAGTTTGTAGTAGACATTCTGCCTTGAGCATCATCACATCTGTATATCTCAGGACTGGATAGTCAATAGACCAGTCAAATCTGTCACCACCTGCTTTAGCCAGATCCATGAATTTGTCATAAAATCGACCTAATAGTGTATCTCCTTGATCACTGACGTATTCAAACTGGATAGTCGGCTCTATTCGTAAGTCACCGTCTTCGTATGAGTCGATGAGTTCGTCAGAGACCTTCTTAGATCCATCACCAGGATTTCCTCCTGCGAATGGGAGATTCACTCGAGCCCAACCTTCGTCATAGTATTCAGTAGGGAAGTATCCTCCTGCTCCTACACCACCTGTGATGAAAGAGAATGCCCATACTATCTCCGGGTTATTTTCATTGTCATACGCAAAAATCGAAGCGTAGTCGTCGACCATGCTGAATGAGTTAGAATTGATGATCTCATCAAGAAGCGATATAGCCTGAGCATATTCTCCAGAATTGAGACATGGTCCATCTGGGTGTAGCTGAGGTCCTGATCGTGTGATGTATACTCTCGCCAATACACCTTTAGCTATGTGTGAAGTAGCTCTACCTACGCTGCCTGCGCTGTAGCTATCAGGAAGCTGGTCAGCAGCGAAAGTCAGATCCGAAATGATCAGATCATAAATCTCACTGACAGAGCTACGCTCAACTTCGAGTGCTTCTGTAGGGGTGAGGAAAGTCTCTATCTTAGGCAATGGGCCAAACCACTTCACCAAATCAAAGTATAAAAAGGCTCTGAGGAATCTGGCCTCAGCCTCAAACTGAGTGCGCTGTGCTGCTGACAGCACATCTCCCTTTTCTGCGAGTCTGTCGAGGACCGTATTAGCTCTCATGATAGCGTTGAATGATCGATTCCATACATGATTGATGGTGCCGAGCGTAGCTATGGAATTTTCAAAATTGTTTATTGCATTCCAATCTCTTACTCCCGACTGACCAGGTGAATAGATATTATCAGAGCGACATTCATTGAGCACTACATAGAGGCTCGGATAGTCAATATTGGAGCTCACGCCAAAAGCCGCATAAATACCATTGACGGCCTGCTGAAAGTCATCGAAATTATTGTAAAATCCTATACTACCTGCCTGAGAGATCGGTGATAGGTTGAGATCATCCTCACATGATACTAATGCAAGCGAGATCATGAGTATGTATATATATCTTTTCATTATCTGTTTCTTTTATCAGTTTAGAATGTGAAGTTGAGTCCCATGATGAGTGACTTCGCCAGTGGGAAGGCACCATAGTCATCTCCTGATGTATTGACGGCCTCTGGATTAAATCCTCCGTCATATTTATCACCTCCGAAGTAGTTCTCAGCAGTGATATAGATACGGGCATCGCTGAGCCAACTTGCATCGACAGCATCTCCGAGATTATATCCCAAGGTGATATTTCTCACTCTCCAATAATCATTGCTATAGAGCCAGTCTGTGTTTTTGATACGACCAAATCCTGATGCTGCACGACCTCTTTCACCAGCTCCGGGATCCTCTGGAGATCTCCATCTATCTCTATGTAGACCCAGCGTATTCTCAAATACTCCCATACCTGTACGATCCATAGCTCGACCAAATGTAGAGTAGATCTTACCTCCCCACTGGCCTTGGAGCAAGAAGCTCAAGTCAAATCCTTTGTATGAGAAGCTATTGTTGATACCCCATATATAGTCAGGATTTGGATGTCCTGAGAGTACTCTGTCAGCAGGAGATATGACTCCGTCATTATTAGCATCTACGTACTTAGGATCACCAGCGACTTGATTGCCATATAGAGCTGCTCCTCCTTCTATATCAGCCTGTGATAATATACCATCTTGCTGTACTACATAGAGGCTATACATCGGCTCTCCTACAGTGAGGATATTATGCTGTATGTCAAATGCTCCACCTAATATTGGCGTGTTTTCTGGGCCGAGCTGTACCACTTCATTAGAGTTGTGTGAGAAGTTGATATTAGTCGTCCACTTGAGCGCACCAGTAGTATTACGGGTAGTGACTTCAAGCTCCCATCCTTTATTGAGGACTTCTCCGATATTAGTGAGCGCACTGGAGAATCCTATCGCCGTAGGCACTGGGATATTGAGCAGGAGATCAGTATTACGCTTAGTATAGATATCAAATGATGTGACGATGCGATTTTCGAATAATCCAAGGTCTAATCCCACATCAATAGTCTCTGACTCTTCCCATCCGAGATTTTCGTTAGCGAAGTTGCCCGGTACCTGTCCCGGTGCCAACTGTCCTCCGAAAGCATAATTATCAAATCCTAAAACGGATACGTGAGAGTAGTCTCCGATACCATTGTTACCTGAGAGGCCCCAGCTCGCTCTTAGTTTAAGGCTGCTGATCTGATCGATCTCCTGCATGAATGGTTCTTCTGAGATTCTCCAGCCGGCTGAGAGCGATGGAAATATACCCCATTTGGTACGTGGCCCAAAGCGTGAAGATCCATCTCTTCTGATAGAGCCAGTCAGTAGGTACTTGCTGTCCAAACCATACTGTACTCTACCGAAATATGATATCAGTGTGTTTTTGCTTTCTGCTGTATTCGTACGATCTGCACGGATGTTAGCTGCATTGAGCGTGGTGATCACATCAGAGTTAAATCCTCCGGAGACCTGTATGTCCCATGTGTCAAATTTTGATGTATTGTACGAGTATCCAGCTATAGCTAAGAGATCATGACGATCATTGAATGTAGTGCTGTAGGATAGCGTATTCTCATTGACGAAAGTCTGCTTACGATATCCTCTGAATCGCCCAGATGCCGTACGATTTCGAGTGACGAATGCTGGGGTATAGTTCTTGCGATTATTATCTGTATTGTCAAGGTTGAAACTTGTTCTGAATTTCAGACCATCGATGATGTCATACTCTGCGAATATGGTACTGAGGGTTCTGAATATTTTATTATCGCCGATTGTATTTTCGACGACTCTGACTGGACTCGATCGAGAGGTGCCCCAAGTATACGGGGTGAAGTCGCCAGTATTGACATCGAGACCGACATTTGCTTCACCGATCGGTTCTTTACCGACTGCGATGTGCATTTGTTGATCTTTACCTTCGACACCGGGATTAGCGGCGATAGAGTAGGAAGGAGCTATGTTGACACCAAAGCTGAGTTTATCATTTGCTTTTACGTTGATATTGGCTCTTGCCGAATATTGTTTAAACCCTACACCGATGGCTACTCCTTCTTGATCCTTGAGATCTCCAGAGATGTAGTAATTGACGAAGTCATTACCCCCAGAGGCTGAGAGTTGATAGTTTTGGACCACTCCCGTCCTAAACATCTCATCCTGCCAGTCTATAGCGACGAGTCCTGGATAGCCAGGTTGCGACCATCTTTCATCTGGGATTAGATTTCTATTGAATGATCCGAGAATTGCTTCTCTTTCTGCTGCAGACTGGTCAGCTGTTCGTCCTTCACCAGAGTTTACCCAGTTTCTATCGATGACTTCAGAGGCTCTTTCGATCCATTCTTCAGTATTGAGTACATCGAGCTTTTTAGCTGTCTCAGATACACCATAGCTGGCGTTGAATGTAATTTTTGCTTGTCCGCTTTTTCCACTCTTTGTAGTGATGATTACGACACCGTTAGAAGCTCTTGATCCATAGATAGCAGCCGCAGCGGCATCTTTTAGTACTTCTATTGATTCGATATCATTAGGATTGATATTGTCGAGCGGATTGCCAGAACTGAATCCTCCACCAGAGTTTTGAGCAGAGACTTCCAGAGGGAATCCATCTACTACATACAGTGGCTGATTGTTAGCATTGATAGAGCCAGTACCTCTTACTTGGATATTAAATCCAGCTCCCGGTAGTCCGCTGGTCTGCTGTACTCTCACACCTGCTAATTGTCCTACCAAAGCCTGATCTACACGAGATAATGGACGCTCGTCCAGACTCTCAGCATCCATACGGGCGATCGCTGTAGTGACCTCAGCACGCTTTTGAGTACCATATCCGACGACGACTACTTGCTCGAGGAAGGTGCCTTCATTCAGCGAGGTGCTGATCTCTGACTGACTCCCCACCGAAACCTCGATCTGCTGATATCCAGTATAGGAGATGGTCAGTACAGATTCTGGACCTGCGACTCTGAGACTATATTGTCCGTCAAAGTCTGTGATAGTACCGTTTGTAGTTCCTTTTTCTAAGATGGAGGCTCCGATGAGTGGCTCTCCGTTGTCAGCATCAGTGATGACACCAGTGATGGTCTTTTGAGCAGTAGCTGCGAGTGAGCTTATGGCAAATAATAGCAGAAAAAACGCTCTACTATTCCAGCCCATCGATATGCTCGATAAGTTTTTCATACGCTATTGATTTTATACGATTGATAGATAGTTAGAAATATATAAGGCCGATTTTTTGATTCGACATTAGATCGTTTCTGACGATTCAAATTTATGAGTGGGTAGCTGAGAAACCATTCTGTACTATTCTGCTAAAAGTCAGAAACTATTCTGTACTGTTACGTTTGTATATTGATTTAATTCTGGCAAAAAGCTTTACTGATTAGATTTATTCGGAGAATAATGGATGCTCATCCGGGATTTCATCTCCGATCATTGCCATGAGCTGCATGGCATTGAGGCACCACTGAGCGGTACTGTTTGTCGATACTCCAGGTACTTCTATTAGTTTATGGGGGTAGCTGTGATGCTCCGTGCTGATCATATCAAAGGTCAAGTATACATCCTCCCATCTGCTGAGGCTCAAGAAGTTTTGCCATGCTGTATCAGCGTAGTCGTCATCCTTCATCTTGTAGGCATAGTAAGCAGGTAGTCGTGCACTCCATTTTTCACGGTCTCCGAGTGTTATAGCTCGTCCGAGAGTATGCTCTGAAAGGCGCTCTGATGCTCCATAGAGCTGGCAAAACTCCAACCAAAGTGAGTCTACCATTGGCTCATCTAATAGTGGTAGTAACTCATACATCATCTCTGGTCCTCCCATGAGTACGGAGAGGTGGCTGCTGCCTATATCCATACTGTCCAGACTATACAGCTGATAGGTGTCAGGATCGTAGCCCATAGCAGCACCGACGCCGGAGTAGAGCCTATATGGCATCTTTGCTAATGATCTAAATCCCGTCATGATTCGCTCCCTATATTGGACATCGCCAGTTCGTTCCCATGCGGTCATCCAATTAGATACCAGTGCGAGCCAGTCTGGGCCCATACGTGCATGCGTAAGATGCTCCGAGGGATCGAGGATCAGTCTCAAAGGGTCGAGATCCCCGATAGCTTGATTAGCGGCGGAGGTCACTTCAGTCATGATATCTCCGATGCGCTCATCGGTAGATAGGTAGTAATAGATGCGATGCAGGCCGGCCTGTGATATCCGTACTTCTTTAGATCCGCAGCCCCAGTGACGTACATTGTGTCGAGAGCCAAGTCCTGCAAGAGGTCCAATATGATACACATCGACCTCCGACGTATGTCGTGTCATGGCTTCTGCCATCCGATATATCTCTGATCGCCCCGATCTGAGATATGCATACCAGAGCCATAGATTTGGCATGAGCTCAGTATTTGCCCAAGCGAATCCTCCGACATCATACATCCACTGATGTCGTATAGGGTCATAGGAGTGCATGATATCTCCGTAGTCCCAGTAGCCATACCAGTCCCGCTGGTCTACCTCTTGGTGATAAAAGGCGAAGGCATTATTGAGATTTTTTTCTATCCATGCCTTGCCTATAGAGCTCGTGTCAGGGAGACTCCACTGGCCGAATACTTCACGTGCATGCATATAGCTCGGTGGAGAGCAAAGTAGTGGAGGTAATTGGGTGAGCTCTACTATCGCCCTGAGGGTATCGATTTGTGGAATGTGATCTGATAGATACAGCGTCACTTCGCTGGTCCTGCCCACACCTGTAGGCGTACTAAGCCCTGGCTGAACATCCTCGTAGCTGGCGTTTAGATCATGACCCCAGCTAAGGGTGTCGTAGTGGCGCATATCCATGTGCTCAGCCTCAGGAGCCCATAGCCAAGCACTGATAGTGGCAGTGTCAGACCGCATACCTGTGACCTCTATCTGAGATGGATATGACTGCCAGAAGTCCCTGACTGTGAGTGCTATAGATCCCGATACATCTCCTGCCAGGAGCATACCCTCTGATCGCATGCCTGCATGTGCTTTGATCCAGGCGCTCTGCTCGTTAGTGCGTTTTTTGATCTCATAGCCGTGGCTGCTGAGCTGAGTCAGCCGAAAGTCATCCCACACAGCCCAATTGTTGAGCAGGTCTTGCTGTCGCTCATCGAGTTCAGTCCTATTCGGTATTCGTCGACCTTCATACTGGTATCGGTACAGATGTCGATCTTCAGTGAGCGATCTACGCCCATATGCAGGCTGGATAGGTTCGCTCCAGATAGTAGACTCATCGCCTGCTATTCTGACATGTCGATTATGCATTTCTTCGTCGAGAGGAAGTCTGATAGCTACGCCGATACCTGATATGATCTCATTTTCTCCGTCACCATCATAGAGGATAGTATGTGTGAGTCTGATAGTAGGGGAGTCTCGATACACATATAGCCTAATGATAAAAGGTATCATACTGATACTGGCGCCATCAGATTGATGCTTTCCTTCGATTTTGACGGTAGTCTTGATAGGGCCGGTCTGCTCTATGGTCACTTGGTCGATAGTGCTAATGAGTTCAGTCGGATCTTGATACTGACTGCCTGGGTCATTGTGCAAGACCTTGAGATGACAGTCAGTGGCTATTACTTTTTCTTTGTATATGATTTTGCTGATTAGGCTGGAGCCAAATTTTGGTATGGTCATAGAGATATCGCCAGATAGGATCTGGTAGTGATTCTTGGCTTCTGTGACTGTAGGTGATTTAGTAAGTCTATGATTTGGCTGAGAGATAAGATGGTATTGATCGATAGATACATCAGGTAGTGTGGTAGCAAGTCCCATCCATTTGACTGAGCCATCTGGCCAAAAGGCTAATGGCCATGACTGTAAAGCAAGAGTATCATCTGAAGTCTCAGCTACCAGAGCAAAGTCCGTGTCCGTGATAATCAATCCTTCGTCAAATGGCACTCCCCAACTTACTCCTGACGAATGCGGCTGATCATAGCTTTCTAATAATCTCAATGGTACAGAAAGCTTTTGGCTCTTAGCACAAATCGAATAAAGTATCAGAAGGGGGATCAGTCGTCTCATAGTTGGTAGATTTTGAGATTGCTGTAGCGAGCAGATCTGGTCCACATGTGCCGGAAGCCTATGTGGCCTTCATCTATAGTAGGATGGGTGGAGCTGTCAAAGTGATAGACATTGTGAGTGTCATCATTTGTGACCTCCATGATGATATCAGCATTAAGGACAGTCACCTTGATATGGTGCTTTACTCCAACAGCGAAAAGATCATCCTCCCAGTAGTCAGGAGTGAGGGCTGTGCCATCGAGTCCTTGACCAGCATCGGGTAGATATCTTCTTGCTCTGATATATGAGGGTTCAAGACTCCCATTTCCAAAGGTCGCATAGCTGAAATGATAGGTGTCCACATGATTAAAGTAAGTCCTCATCGCTGGGATTTGTCGCCCTTCGTTCCAATCCATGAGATTGATGGGATGCTGCGGGTCGCCCATGCCAGAGGCCAGCAGATACAATATATTCACGCCCACCTGTGAGCTGTCGAGTCGAGTGTAATCATACTCGATCTGGACCGGAGAGCTATAACGTTCTTTAGTCCAGAGCACAGTGTGACAGGTATCATTGTGAGCTTCTGGTCCAGCGGTGAGTGTCAGTCCATTTGGTGATTGCTCTATCGTAGATCGAGTACCATCCATATGATAGTACTGCTCATAGTCCTCGGTCATATCATCTTCGAATACTAATCGCCAATCGAGCTTCTCTATGCTTTGATTAGTTTGATTTGACTTTTGCTTTGTGGTAGTACATGAGCAAAATAGACTAAGCGATGCTATCCAAGAGATAGACAGTATAATAGTCGATAGAGTGATATATTGAGTAGGCTTATTCATCCTTTGACTCCAGATAAAATATAGGCTCGTCTGTATCGACGGCCTCTCGATAGAAGAGTAAGGCACTATCATTCATTTTGACATTCTCATTTTTGAGTAGTCGGTATATTTCAGCTCCAGCTAATATGACAGGGCCATATCCATGACCTGCATACTTATTGATGGGACGGTAGTAGTAGAATGCAGGATCGTATCCCATGCCAGTACCGACACAGGTGCCTTCTACCTCGCCAGCATTATTGACTTGAGTAGTCACAGCATGCCACGCCAGCATCGTCTGTGAGCCATAGGCCAGTGGATCTATCCATCCTTCATTGATCGCATGTGCCATGCAGTATGCGTATATGGCGGTGCAGGAGGTTTCATAGTAAGAGTCATTGCGATCGAGTAGCTGATGCCAAAATCCGTCACCACTCTGGAGAGCTGTAAGACCAGCGATATGTGCTTTGAGTAGGTCGAGGACTTTCTCACGACCTGGGTAGCCCTCTGGTATCGCATCAAGTACTTCCACCTTAGTCATGAGTGCCCATCCGTTAGCACGTCCCCAGTGAAAGTTGGGATGTGGATTCATCTCCTCGACCCATCCATGACGATAGAGCCCTTTCTCTGGTAAAAACATTCGTTCAGCAAACTGCATCACCTGCTGTATAGCTTCGTCATAGTAGGAGTGATCTCCAGTCAGGCGACCATGATAGGCTAAAGATGGTATACCCATAAACATATCGTCGAGCCATAGGGTATTTCTTTGTGGGCGATTTCTCGCAAAAGTGCCATCTGCTAAACGATGCTCTTTGTAGTAAATGAAGTCCCAATATCTATCCATTATTGCTTTCCCGTCAAAGGGAACATCGGCTAATTGGGCCTTGATCATGGAGGTATAAATAGCGCCAGCGTCATCCAGCGCTTTTGGGCGCAGCAGCTGTCTCAGCTGTGGATCGGCCTCCTCATCTGACTCTGGCAGATGTGCCTCAAAATAGGGTGATACCTCCGTTAAGAACTGAAATCGATCGGAGACGTAAGCTTTATATCTCTCATCGCCCGTAATCTCGTATGCCTGTAGCATGGCACTATAGGTGACTCCCCAGGTATAATTAGTTAATGAGAATATGCCTTTCTCCAGACCTGAGTTTTTATCGATTTGAGAGTAATCGGTGATTGGATCTTGTGTTTTAGTATCGATCACTCCCATAGGAGTCGACTGATCTATGAATGTGTAAACTCGATCTATGACCTCTTTGACAGCATCAGGAGTCGTTGGACCATAGGGAGTTTTGTAGTCAGCTTGACTGAGGTATAGCTTAGTGCCAGCATCTACCTTTTCTTGTGCGGTGACTGAGTGGCTTACTATGATTGAGAGTAGTAAGCATAGAGTAGTAAGTCTCATAGAGTTTGTTTTTCATTTGCTGAATAGGACATGCCCCATCAGGCTACTCGACCTGAGGTCGAGATATTCAAATGTAACTTTTGCTATAAGCACATCTATTCTGTACTATTCTGATAATCATCGATTAGTGTACGGGCTTTCTACTTTTTTAGGGATTATGATTAATCAGTGTATGGGGGATTTAGCTTGTTTTTTCCTGTATGGATATAATATTTTATACCATACCAGATGAAAGTATCACTGAGCTTTTCTTGTAGATCTATTTGTATTTACCACTCACCAGGTATCAATTAATAGTCCACTGATATATCTGCTTCAACGTGAGGAATGGGCACAGATGGATGATAAAAACTGATAGTGTGGCCAAACAAAGGAGAGTTGAGTTTTGCATTCATTAGTTAGGTGAGCATTCGGAGATAGGAAGATAAGTACCTAGAGTGATTTGATCCATTTGATACAGGAGTCTATCCATTCTATATCACTTGTAGGATTATCCATGCCATAGCCATGTCCACCATTAGCATAAAAGAATGATGTCACAGGTACTCCATGCTGCTGCAGAGCAGCGATAAACAAGATGGAGTTCTGCACTTTCACGCCATCATCGTCATAGGCATGCGTGATGAATGTTGGTGGTGTTCTATCATTGACATGCAGCTCATTAGAGTAATAGCTGATCAAGTCTCGATCCACTGGGAGCTGATCTGAGTTAGCCTCATGGAGCTTATCATTAGGTAGGGTCCCTATGAGATTGAAGCGAGATCCATAATGTGTGAGGCTATCAGCGAAACTGATCACGGGATAATTGAGTATCATAAAGTCTGGACGTAGACTCATATTGTGGGGATTTTCTATGACAATGTCTTCATAATGTGTACCCAGTGTAGAAGCCAAATGACCGCCAGCAGAGCTACCCAGCACACCGATTTTTTCTGTTGAAATAGACCCTTTTTGTTGCATTTTCTTTGATTATCTGTAGCGCTCGCTGAGCATCTTGGAGAGGGACTATTTTTTTATTTTCTACCAGGTCAGTGTGTGGTGTCCGATATTTTAGCACGAATCCAGCTATACCATGTTCATTTAGTTTTTGGGCGATGTGATGACCTTCATGATCTATGGCTGTACCTGTGTATCCACCACCTGGACAGATGAGCACAGCTATACCCGTGTTTATATCCTTGGGTGGCAGCCAGATACTCAGTTCAGGCTTAGAGGTTTTTATGATAAATCGATTTTGTGGAGGTGGATTATATACTATTTCATCTATTGAGTTTGGTTTTGCATTTGGTATAGCACCTTCTGGATATATCGATATGGTTTGTCCATTTTCGGATGAGTTAGTTTTTTGGCCATGAGCCAAAATAGCAGTAAGCAGAAAGAAAAAAAGAATTGATGCTTGTAGTTTGCTGAAAGTCATTGTAGATAGATTTGTTGTTTAGATAGTTATTCTTAGAGAGAGTTTCTTACGACCAGTTTGAATGGGTTCTTGATGTGCTCTGTACTCGGGTGTAGGACTAACTCGGCAGCAGTCTGTCCGAGCTGCTCAAAATCCGTAGATATTATCGTGATCCCATCGAGTAGGACCTCCTTTAGCGGAGTCTCGTTGTAAGAGATGATTCCCACGTCTTTGCCGACCTCGAGATCCAGACTTTTTATTCTTTTGATCAGTGTGACCAGATCGTCTTCCATGAGATTGATATAGACCTCATCAGGTGATATCCCTTCCGTATTGATGTCATGGACGATACTATGCTCAAAAGCATATTCCGCACAGAATAACCTAAAACCTGCTAATATCTCATGTGGATGATAGCTGTAAGGTGGAAAAATGATTTTGAGCTTAGAATATTTTTGCAAAAGAGGAAGTGCTTTTATCAGGACTTCGTATATGTCATTTTTGAAGTCTTGATAGACAGCAGCATAGTCTTCTGTGATGCCGTAGATCAGTTTGTCCAGTATGATTAGTTTGGATTTAGGTATCTGATTGATAAAGTCAGCAGCGCCAAAACCTCCCTCCAAAAAATGCGGAATGATGACAAAGTGCGTATAGTTTTCATTCTTATTAGTAGTGATCAGTTGTTTGAAAAATTGAAAGTCATTATTGTATATGAAGAAGTCTATAGTCGCATCATCCCCGAGTCGCTGAGAGAAGGCATCATATATTATTTTTTTGTGCTGACTTAACTTGTTGAAAAGTAAGAACACTTTGGCCTTTTGCTTGAAATTGGTGCGCTTGACATAATATCCTTTACCCGGTACGGAGTCGATTATTTCTAGTTCTTTCAGTCGTTGATAGGCCTTGACTATGGTGTCTCTGGATATGTCGTATTTGTTGAGTAGTTTATTGACGGATGGGAGCTGAGCGCCGTCCTCGATGACACCATTTTCTACAGCAGAGATGATAGAGTTGATGATTTGTTTGTACTTAGGTGTCTTGGAGTGTTCTATGATTTTGATCAGACTCATGTTTACTTCATTTTTCTTCCTTTTAGTCTCAGATATACTATTTCTGAGTGAGGGACTTATCTTACTTATCTCAAGTACATCCGGCCATAATGATATAAAATATATCGCTATCCTGTCACCCGATCATTACAGAATGGTACAGAACGGAAGTGAAATTAGTGGGCTTTAGATTTGGAGTATTAGAAAACGAATATTGCTAAAAAATAAACCATGCAAACTGTCGTATACCAGCACGTAAACTATCTATGGGACGAAGCTAAAGCTGCAGAGCTATCAGGGGATGAGGTCAGCCTTTTTTTATATAGATCTAATATACTCGGAGCCGATCTCCGTATCACTAATTATGGCGGGGGGAATACCTCCTGCAAAACAATAGAGATAGATCCCCTCACTGGCGAAGAAGTAGAAGTCATGTGGGTCAAAGGCTCAGGAGGAGATATAGGGACGCTGACTCGTCAAGGTATAGCTGGTCTATACACTAAGCGTCTACGGGATCTCAAAAATGTGTATCGTGGTATAGAGCATGAAGACGAGATAGTACCGCTCTATTATCATTGCCTCTATGATCTGGATAGCCGTGCCCCATCTATTGATACAGCTTTGCATGGTTTATTACCATTTAAGCATATCGATCACCTCCATCCAGACGCATTGATCTCTATCGCTGCAGCGAAAGATAGTCAAGCGATCACAAAAGAAATATGGGGTGATAAAATGGGCTGGGTGCCATGGCAGCGTCCAGGTTTTGATCTCGGACTCCAGCTTGAAAAATGCCTCAATGATAATCCAACTATCAAAGGGATCGTCCTCGGAGGGCATGGCCTATTCACTTGGGGCGACACATCCTATGAGTGCTATATCAATAGTCTCGAGGTCATCGAGCAGGCATCTGAGTATATCGCTGAGCGAGAGGGTAAGGATCGACCAGTTTTTGGGGGTGCTCGGATGGAAAGCCTACCAGCAGAACAAAGAAAAAGTCAAGCAAGTACTATAGCGCCTATCTTGAGAGGACTTTGCTCCTCCTACCAGCGTATGATCGGCCACTTCACTGATGATGAGCGAGTACTTCAGTTTATTAATAGTGAAGACTTGGGCCGTTTAGCCCCACTTGGCACCTCTTGTCCAGATCATTTCTTGAGGACTAAGATACAGCCATTGGTGTTGGAGCTTAGGGCTGATGAGGATCTCAGTGATGCCGAGGCTGTCAAGGCTAAATTGCTTCCATCTTTTGAGCAATATCGTAAGGAGTATACAGAGTACTACGAGTCATGTAAGCATTCAAATAGCCCAGCGATCAGGGATACTAATCCAGTAGTGATCTTGTACCCTGGAGTGGGGATGTTCTCATTTGCTAAGAATAAACAGACAGCGAGAGTAGCTTCAGAATTTTATATTAATGCGATCAATGTCATGAGAGGAGCGGAGGCTATCTCGGAGTATACAGCACTGCCACGGCAAGAGGCGTTCGATATCGAATATTGGCTACTGGAAGAAGCCAAACTGCAGCGTATGCCAAAAGAAAAACCACTATCCAGAAAAGTCGCTCTGATCAGCGGAGCGGGGGGAGGTATAGGCAAAGCCATAGCTGATAAACTCGCTGAAGAAGGTGCGAATATCGTAGTGACCGACCTCGATGAGACTCGAGCAAAGTCCGCCCATGAGACCTATAAGCGTGATGTCTCTAGCTATGCCGTCTGTGATGTATCCAGTACTGATTCTATTCGGTCAGCTTTTGATAAGGCTTGTTTGGAGTTTGGAGGAGTGGATATAGTGATACACTCGGCAGGTTTAGCGATTTCTAAGCCGATCGCTGATACTTCGATCAAAGATTGGGATCTGCTTCAAGATGTATTAGTCAAAGGACAATTCTCTCTATCGAAAATCGGTACAGAAATATTCAGAAAACAAGGACTCGGTGGTGATATCATCAATATCGCCAGTAAGAATGGTCTCGTAGCGGGTCCTAACAATGTGGGCTATGGCACTGCTAAAGCTGCACAGCAACATATGACTCGACTGCTTGCCGCTGAGCTCGGCCCTGAGAAAATAAGAGTGAATACTGTGAACCCAGATGGAGTAATCGTGGGTAGTAAAATCTGGGAAGGGGCCTGGGCAGAAGGCCGAGCTAAGGCATATGGTATCACTGTCGAGGAGCTGCCAGCATTTTACGCTAAACGAAATCTGCTAAACGAAATCATAAGGCCTGAGGATATTGCCAATGCCGTATATGCACTGACGGCTATACTCGACAAGAGTACTGGCAATATCATCAATGTCGATGGAGGTATGGCTAACGCCTTCGTAAGATAAGTAATGTAAGTCTGTGGCCTGTGATCGGGTCTCAGACTTAGAGATATTGAAGTATGGGACTATCTATCTATTCTTTAAAATGCTTGATAATCAGCCTTTTGTGGGGCTGCGTAGTGAGCCTATATGCTCAGCAGCGTATAGTCGATCTACAAGCTAACTATCAGACAGAGCTACTCGGCACTGATGCAGAGGAGATATTATTTAGCTGGAGAATTGAGGACCCCGATCATAACATAGGACTATATCAAGAGCGATATCAGATCGAAGTGACCTCCGAGCTGGGCCAAGTAGTCTGGTCTTCTGGATGGGTCGACTCGGATAGATCACTTGCTATACCATACAGAGGAGAGGCTCTACAGCCGACTATGAAATATCACTGGCGAGTGACTATTGAGACTAATGAGGGTAAAAAACTACAGAATGAGTCTTGGTTTGAGACCGGGCTGATGGATAGTAGTTATACCCCCTGGCATGGGGCGCAGTGGATCGGAGGATCAGATGATGATATGGTATTGTATTCAGATTATCTATCAGTATTCGCACTGTCATATGAGCTGAGTATAGCTGAGGGGAGTGATCGGGCGGCGATAGTCTATGGAGCTAATGATGATCGCCTCATGGACCCCAATCTCAATATTCTCAATGTGGCTAATGCTCAGGATGAATCCTATGTAGCTATAGAGCTGGATATCAGGGGATTAGATAGAGGAGGTGTAGCCCAGATACATGTATATAGAGTGGGATATACTCCGACTGATCAGGCAGATATGCCATATAGATCTTACGATATTGCTCAGTCTATCATCGATAGTGAAAATGCTCACGCTGCGCATCAAATCGTCATAGAAAGTGTATTTGGATCAACCGAAATATATGTCGGGGGGCATGAGTCAAAACATAAAGTCACTACACTGGATGACGGAGCAGGTTTTGGTGCTAAAGGAACTAATCTCAATCCAAGTGGTCGTGGTGGTGATTTTATCAGTTATCCTATGCTGTCAGAGATAGGATATATGATGGGTGCAGGGCAGACTGCTGCTTTTTCAGCACTCGAGGTGAAAAACTATCGTAAACCTGGTAATGTCATCTTCTCTGAGAAGCATCCAGAGGAGGAAAGTATCTTTTCTGATGATGTGGAGATCGTAGATGGTGCATATATAGTCTCAGGTGGTAGCTCGGGCAAAATAATCACCAGAGATCCCTCTAAGAATGGGGTGCCTATGCTCAGGAATACATTCGACGTCAGTCAAAACAAAGAAATAAAAAAGGCTCGTATCTATGCGACAGCTCGAGGTATCTATGAGCTCTATCTGAACGGTTACAGAGTAGGAGTGGATTACTTCAATCCAGGACTGACTCAATATAACAAGACCCACATGTATCAGACCTATGACGTGACTGATCTGATCAAAAAAGGTAAAAATGCTTGGGGAGCGATGCTCGGCGAAGGTTGGTGGAGTGGAAATGCTACTTTCAAAGGAGAACATTGGAATTTTTTTGGAGATCGACAGTCGCTATTAGCTCAGTTGGTCATTGACTATGAGGACGGTACACAGGACATCGTCAGTACTCAGCCAGAAAGTTGGAAATTCTATAATGATGGCCCGATCAAAGTCGGCAGTTTCTTTCAGGGCGAGGTCTATGATGCTGGCGCTGAAGAGAGTATAGATGGCTGGTCTACATCGTCATATGATGACTCAAGTTGGTCTACTGCTGTCTCCGTGGGTCTGGAGGGTACTTCGATCACTGATTTTTATACTAATTTTTTAGGCCTTCCGATGTCATTGGATTATGATGATTTCAGCTTGATAGGACAGATAGGAGGCAATGTACAGGTAGTAGACACGCTGACAGCCATCAGTGTCAGCGAGGTGAGACCTAGAGTCTTTGTCTATGATATGGGTCAAAATATGGTCGGAGTACCATCGATACCGCTCATGGATGTAGATGAGGGGGATCAGATACGACTCCGATATGCTGAGGTATTGTATCCTGACTTGCCAGAATATGGGGCAAATGTGGGTATGATCATGTTAGAGAATATTAGGGCTGCATTGGCCCAAGATCTATATATAGCTAAAGGCGCCAATGATCTAATCTCACCGAGCTTTACTTTTCATGGATATCGGTATCTGGAGATCACTGGCATAGATGCGGCGCTACCCATTGAAGATGTCAGAGGATTAGTTATTAGTTCGGTGAAGGGCTTAGCCTCGAGCTATGAGTGCTCTAATGAATTAGTGAATAAACTATGGGAAAACATAACATGGTCGCTGAAGGGGAATTTTCTATCCATACCGACCGACTGCCCACAGCGCAATGAGCGTATGGGATGGAATGGCGATATCAGCGTCTTCGCTAAGGCTTCGACTTGGTTGGCTAATATGAATCCATTCTTGTACAGGCATACTATAGCTATGCGAGATATGCAGAGTGAGGCAGGACGATTTTCTGATGTAGCGCCTGTAGGCAATGGTTTTGGAGGGACACTATGGGGCAGTGCAGGCCTGACAGTACCATGGCAGGCTTATCAGCAGTATGGAGATATCAATCTACTGAGGGAGCACTATCCTGCTATGCGAAAATATGTGGACTTCTTAATCTCTAAAATTGATAAGAACGGTATTCTGAAGGAGGGGCCATTGGGAGATTGGCTCAGCTCGGAAAATGCACAGAATGACAACTCTCAACTTTGGAAGGCATACCTGATCTATGATCTTGAGATTTTGTGCAAATCCGCTCTTTATTTGGGCAATCAAGATGATCATGAAAAGTATTTGAGACTGTATGAAAAACATAAAGCAGACTTCAATGAATACTACTTTGATGAGCAGACAGGAGAGAGTATTCACTCAGGTGTAGCACTACCGATATTTGGCCCACCTGCATCGCAGGGCCCAAGTCGAGGAGATGTGATAGGGACTCAGGCGTCTTATGCTGTCCCCTTAGCGCTCGGTGCGATCAGTGAATCACAAGAAGGAGTAATCACGCAGCATCTTGTCAATAGCATCCAAAATGAAAAAAAGGACGATCAGGGAATCAAGCGTCCAGCATATTCGCTGATGACAGGATTCATCGGTACAGCGAGCATAGGAGATGCACTCTCTGAGCATGGCGCTCATGAGACAGCCTATCGACTGCTACAGCAGGAGACCTATCCATCATGGCTTTATCCTGTCAAGAATGGCGCTACCTCTATCTGGGAGCGACTTAATTCATATACCATTGAAAATGGTTTTGGGGGCAATAACAGCATGAATTCTTTTAACCATTATGCCTTCGGTGCTGTCGCTTCTTGGATGTACAATTATTCATTGGGTATCCAAAGAGATGAGGAGCATCCTGGATTTAAGCAATTTGTACTGGCTCCAGTACCAGATCCCACTGGTAAGATGAGCTACGCCACAGGATACTATGACTCCATGTACGGGCGAATATCGAGTAGCTGGGACACTCGTACAGTTGTAGATCGATATGAGATCACCGTACCAGCAAATACCACTGCTACGCTCCAGCTGATCGCCACTGAGAGCAAGGATATCCGAATCAATGGGAAAAAAGTAAAAAAAGCCAAAGGGGTAAGCTATATCGGCAGGTCTGGTGAAGTAGAAATCATGAATATCCAGTCTGGGCAGTATCAAATCACTGTAGAAAAATAGTCAATGAAAATAGCACAACAAAACATACAAGAATTCAATCAAAAGCATATCATCAAGCATAAAAATCGATTTGATTTCATCTCGTCAGAGCTGAGTGATCGATCGATAGATGTAGATGCTATAGTACAGACGCTATCGGATTTTCAGGTAGCGGTGCCGAGCTGGGCTTTAGGTGCTGGAGGGACAAGGTTTGGACGTTTTTCTTTTGGTGGGGAGCCTTCTACTCTCGAGGAGAAAATCGATGATGTCGGATTGATACATGCCTTGACACATACAGCTGGAGCGATCTCTCTACACATCCCTTGGGATATACCATCAGATGCAGCAGCTATCAGAGAGCGTGCAGCAGATCGAGGTCTTGTATTTGATGCGGTCAATTCAAATACTTTTCAAGATCAATCTGATCAAGAATACAGCTATAAGTATGGCTCTCTCTGCCATGTAGATGCGAAGGTGCGACGTCAAGCCATCGATCACAACATACAGGTGGTGGAGTACGGCGAAGCATTGGGCTCCAAGTCACTCACAGTATGGTTGGCAGATGGGACCTCTTTTCCGGGTCAACATAACTTCCGTAAGGCACATCAGCATACGCAGTCTTCGCTCAAAGAGATTTATAATGCCATGCCAGATGACTGGAAGCTCTATATAGAGTATAAACCTTATGAGCCCAACTTTTACTCTATGGTCATCCCTGATTGGGGTACTTCATTAGCATTTGCTCAGGAGTGTGGACCTCGAGCGCATACGCTGGTAGACCTCGGGCATCACCTGCCTAATACTAATATTGAGCAGATCGTAGCCATCCTGATGACCAAGGGTAGATTAGGTGGGTTTCATTTTAATGACAGTAAATATGGTGACGACGATCTGACAGTAGGTAGTATCAAGCCCTACCAGCTTTTCTTGATATTCAATGAATTAGTCTATGGTATGGAGAATAATGTCGCTGACAATCCTCCATTGGCTTGGATGATAGATGCCAGTCACAATCTCAAAGACCCATTAGAGGACTTGATGCAGAGTCTTGATGCGATATTAGTCGCCTATGCGCAGGCGCTACTGATAGATCGTGTAGCGCTGGAGCAGGCTCAAGAGGCGAGCAATGTGGCTGCCTGTCAAGATATCTTGCAGCAGGCCTATCGTACTGATGTGAGGGCGATAGTAGCTGAGTCAAGACTACGGGCTGGTGCTGCTATAGATCCGGTCGCAGCCTATAGATCTATGCGACTGCGTGATCAGCTCATTGATACACGAGGTCTGCATGTGACAGCTACAGGATTATAATATCAGATACAGATGTCAGAGTCGCTCATATTTGATATTGGTAAGACTAATAAAAAGGTCTTTGTCTTCAGTCATGACTATCAGGTCATCGATCAGGAGTATGTTGCTTTTGACGAGATCACTGATGAAGATGGAGTGCCATGTGATGATATAGATGCACTGAGTGAGTGGATCATATCGACCAGTCATAAGTATTGCTCAGATCCAGACCGTGATATCACACATATCAATTTTTCCACCTATGGAGCGAGCTTTGTCTATATTGACGCTGATGGTCAGCGGGTCGGACCTTTGTATAACTATCTGAAGCCTATGCCTGATGAGTTGCGGCAGCAGTTTTATCAGAGATATGGAGCGGTAGGACAGCTCTCGAGAGAGACCGCATCTCCTGCGCTTGATATGCTCAATAGTGGTCTGCAGATCTATTGGCTCAAGCATATGCGTCCAGAGCTATACGCTCGTGTCACACATGCGCTACATCTACCGCAGTACCTGAGCTACCTATTGACTGTAGAGCAATATTCCGACTATACCAGCATAGGCTGCCACACCATGCTTTGGGACTTTGATAGTGGACAGTATCATTCATGGGTTCATGAAGAAGGTATAGATCAGCTATTAGCGCCTATAGTGCCATCTACTCACAGCGTAGCGACTCAGATCGCTGGACGTAATGTGCAGATAGGTGTAGGGATACATGATAGTTCCGCTGCATTGCTACCATATTTTGACAGAGCTTCAGGAGAGTTCATCTTGATATCTACAGGTACCTGGAGCATAGTGCTCGATCCTAATAATCAAGACCTGCTGTCTGATGAAGAAATCCAGCAGGACTGTCTTAACTATATGAGCATCAATGGTGATGCCGTACGTGCCTCTCGACTATTTTTAGGGGAAGAGTATAAGATTCAAGTAGAAAAACTCAATCTTCACTATCAGCTGGGAAGAGATCATCACAGGTCCATCGCATTTGATAAAGGGATCTATAATCAGCTACAGAAGCGAGGAGTTCACCATTTTAAGTTTAAGTATTTTGTCCATCACGAGACAGAAGAATATGGAGCTGACTTGAGTATTTTTCCTGATTATATCTACGCATATCATCAGCTGATATGGGATCTCATGGCAGAGCAAGAAAAGAGCATCTCTTTAGCAATAGCTGGGGAAGTACCACCGATCATTTTCATCGATGGGGGATTTGCGGATAATGAGGTTTTCGTAGAGATGATGAAAATGCGATATCCAACAGCTAAGATTTATGTCTCTCAGTCTCCGATAGGGTCCGCACTCGGGGCTGCTATGGTGGTGAATATGCCTGTAGAAAACAAGACAACAGTAAACTCCCGAGATCAAGTCTAATAACAAGAAAGAAATGGCAGAAATCAATATAAATCCCAAATATCCAGATATCAGCTTCCTCCGAGAGCGAGCAATGCAGCGTATACCAAAATTCGCTTTTGAGTACCTCGATGGAGGCTGCAATGAAGGAGTCAATCTTAAGCGAAATACAGCAGAGATACGAGAGGTACAGCTTCGGCCATATTATCTCCGTGACTATGATGAGATCAGTACTCAGGCGGAGTTATTTGGTCATACTTACGACGCTCCATTTGGGGTCTCTCCGATCGGTCTGCAGGGACTGATGTGGCCTCGAGCCTCTGAGATTTTGGCGAAAGCCGCCTATGATCATAATATCCCATATATACTCAGTACAGTAGGTACTGCGAGTCTGGAGACGATCGCCGATATCACACATGGTCGGGCTTGGTTTCAGCTATATCATCCTGTCGAGGATGAGCTCCGAGATGATATCTTGAGACGTCTTGAGGAGGCTGGATATGAGACTTTAGTCATCCTATCAGATGTGCCATCATTTGGTTATAGAGCCAAAGAAATCAAGAATGGGCTGTCGATCCCGCCCAAGATGACACTGAGTAATATCTTTCAGATCGCTACACATCCATACTGGGCGCTGAGTACGCTGATAGCTGGACAGCCAGAGTTTAAGACAGTGAAGCCCTACATTCCTAAAGGATTGAGCCTGAGACATTTGGGATTATTCATGAATATGACTTTCTCAGGGCGACTCAGTGAAGAAAAAGTAAAAATCCTCCGTGATAAATGGAAAGGGAACCTCGTGATGAAAGGCGTGGCCACCGAAGAAGATGCTGAGAAGTGTATCAAACTGGGACTCGACGGCATCATCGTGTCCAATCATGGTGGCCGTCAGCTCGACTATGGCGAGTCAACCATCAAGCCTGTATCTCGTATAGCTGAAAAGTACAAAGGGCAGATCAAAATCATGATGGATAGTGGAATCAGAAATGGACCCGATATAGCCGCATCTATAGCATCAGGGGCAGAGTTTACCTTCTTAGGTAGATCATTCATGTATGGAGTATCTGCACTCGGTAGCTCAGGAGGTGATCATACTATATCTGTACTGAAGAGGCAGTTTCAACAAGTCATGGAACAGCTCTGCTGTGAGCGAGTGACTGACCTCCCCAAGCACCTCATTTAAATAACTGAACAATAAAACTATCTATCGCTATGTCTGACTACACTATAGAAAACCAAAGCTCACAAAATGAAGAATATGAGCGCCAACCTGTCCCAACCAGTAAGCTGAAAGACTGGAAAAGCTTCCTTGGGATGTATGCCGGAGAGCATGCCGCAGGTACCGAGTTTGTGATCGGGCCCTTATTTTTGACGACAGGAGTGAGTGCCTTTGACCTCATTGTCGGCCTTCTCTTGGGTAATCTTTTGGCCGTGTTGAGTTGGCGATTTTTGACAGCGGAGATAGCGGTGAAATATAGACTCACGCTCTACTATCAGCTTGAAAAAATCTGTGGTAAGCGCTTAGTGACATTTTACAATCTGGCAAATGGGATCTTGTTCTGCTTTTTGGCAGGAGCGATGATCACAGTGTCAGCCACAGCGGTGGGGATTCCATTTGATATGGAGATGCCTAAGCTGACGGATACGATGCCCAATAGTGGATTATTTGTGATCATCGTAATAGCTATTGGCGCCGTCATCTCTATCATCGCTGCTCGAGGCTATGATACTGTAGCGAAAGCTGCTAATGTAATGTCTCCATTCATAGTGCTTGCTTTTTTGATAGCTGGGATAGTAGCGATGGGACAGCTCGGAGTAGGTAGTGTGAGTGATTTTTGGAATATATGGGGCGAGGGTAGTGAGCCCTTTCCAGGACAGATAAAATATACTTTTTGGCATGTCATGATATGGTCTTGGTTTTGCAATGCAGCTATGCATATCGGGATGTCCGACCTCAGCGTACTCCGCTATGCTGATAAGCCCTCTGTGGGTTGGACTACCGCAGCAGGCCTGTACATCGGGCACTATATGGCTTGGATCGCTGCAGCTCTGCTTTATGCTGTGTATTTGCAGTCACCCGAGGCACAGCAATTGCTCGCAGGAGGTACGGCACCATCTGTGGCGCCGGGACCATTAGCGTACAATGCTATCGGCGTATTTGGTATCATCGCAGTGATCATCGCTGGCTGGACCACTGCTAACCCTACGATATATAGGGCGGGATTAGCCTTTCAGGCGATCATACCAAAAGCTAATACTTTTTGGGTAACGATCTTAGCCGGTACAGTTGCTACGATAGCAGGGATGTTTCCCGCCTTTGCGATGAAACTACTCGACTTCGTAGCTTTATATGGATTCATCTTGGCACCTATGGGAGCTGTGATCGTCTTTCAGCATTTCTTTGCTGAACGGTGGGGTGTGATCAAGGACTATGCTGAGCAGCGAGGAGTTAATTTCAATATGGCTGTACTCTTGGCTTGGCTGATTAGTTCGGGTGGATTTTACCTGCTATCAGTCAGTCAGGGGATCTTTTTATCTTTCTTGACATTGCCGGCATGGCTGAGCTGTGGAGTGCTATTCTTATTGCTCAGCCGGCAGCTACAGTCTAAGTGATACAATTACTCAAAGCATATCTTCCGCTATTTGCGCTGTTTCTCTGTATCTCTTTTTGGAGCTGTCAGGGTCGGGTAGCTATAGCTAAAGAGGAGCCGGCTATCAAACCGAATATCATTTTTATCATGGCAGATGATCTCGGGTATGCAGATGTGGGATGCTATGGTCAGAAAGTCATCCAGACGCCTCATATTGATGCGCTGGCGAAGTCTGGGATTCAGTTTTCTCAGTGCTATGCAGGATCTCCAGTTTGTGCTCCCTCACGATCTGTCCTGATGACAGGTCTGCATACGGGGCATACCACTGTCCGTGGAAATTTTGGGAAAGGCGGAGTCACAGGTCTTGGAGGTGGAGAGGGCCGCATCCCATTAGCCAAAGAAGATATAACCATCGCAGAGTTATTATCGGAGGAGGGTTATCAGACTGCAATGATTGGTAAATGGGGACTGGGAGAGCCTGGGACCACAGGACTGCCCAATGATCAAGGATTTGATTACTTCTATGGATTTTTAAATCAACGACGTGCTCACACCTACTATCCAGAATACATCTGGCGAAACAAAGAAAAAGTTGATCTTCCTGCGAATCATGAAGAGAGACATGGTCAATATATCCATGATCTATTCATGGAAGAAACTATCAGCTTCATCGAGCAGATGGATGATGAGCCTTTCTTTCTTTATCTGCCCTATACCTTGCCTCATGATGACTACGAAATAGATGATCTCGGTAAGTATGTAGATAGTATAGATTGGACTTATGAAGAGCGAGTCTATGCTGCTATGGTCGAGCGACTTGACGTGAGCGTAGGCTTGATTAGCACAGCTCTCAAAGAGCACGGTATTTTCGATAATACGATGATCATTTTCACCTCTGACAATGGTGCTGCACGCAGATGGGAAGGTAGATTTAACAGCTCTGGCTCATTGAGAGGAAGAAAAAGAGACCTCTATGAAGGAGGGTTGAGAGTGCCCTTGATCATATCCTATCCACTACAGATTTCCTCAGATCGCATGAGCGACTACCCGCTGAGTTTTGCTGACTTTCTGCCTACTCTGGCTTCCGTTGGTGGGGCTGAGAGTCCAGATGTCGATGGTATAGATATCTCGGAGATATTTTTTAATGATAATCCAGAGCTTTCTGATGATAGGAGATTTTATTGGGAGTTTTACGAAGGAGGATATCAGCAGGCTGTCAGAATTGGCCTATGGAAAGCTATGCTCGGTGTAAATGCCAAAGAATGGGAGCTTTACGACTTGACTCAGGATCCTACTGAACAAAATAATATTGCTTCACAACATCCGGATATCGTCCAAGAAATCTCAGAGTATGCAGAGCAAGAGCATGTCGAGTCACCGTATTATTCGACTGAATAACACGGTGAATAATACAATTTTATTAGCGTTCTACGCTCACTATTTCACTTGGTTTGTATCCGATTCTATGAGCGATGGTGACGAGTTCTTTGTCGGATGAGATCGTAAATGGCCCATCATAAACACTCCAATTGTTCATACCAGGTAGACTGTCTGTTTCGACGTATTTATACCCGATAGATGCTCCGGCGGTATTTGATGTGAGAGTGACCTGTCCATCAGAGATAGAGTAGGTCGGGTCAGCAGTGACTGGCTGAATGCCATCAGGCAATATTTGCTGAAGCAGCTCTTCTTCGGGGATGATATTTCGATCGTTGGTCGACTCGATCCATTCGGCGCAAGCCTCCCTCAGCTCGATCAGTTTATCTTGATAGTTTGGATCATCTGCGATATTATTGACTTCATGTGGGTCAGTCTGAGTGTCATAGAGCTCTTCCTCAGGCTTAGTCTCGGCAAACCATAACGCCTGCTCAGTGGTGAGCTCCCCAGCATCTCTGAGGCGATATAGTTCTCTCATGATAGGCATCTGATCTCTATAGGCTACATGTAGAAACATCGGCAACTCTGGTTTGTAATGCTTGATATACTTATATCGATGATCTCTCACTGCACGATCTGTATCCGTCGTCTCGTCAAATCTATCAGCTGCTGCGTATATATAGTCTCTGGCTGCTTTTTGACCATCACCTATAAAGCTCTGACCGTTCATGTAGCTCGGTATATTCAGACCAGCGATGGACATGGCAGTAGGCGCCAGATCGATGAAGCTGATGAGGCGCTCATCTCGCTGACCAGCATATTGAGCCTTGGGATATCGGACGATCATAGGGACTTTGAGACCTGAGTCGTAGAGTAGTCGCTTTTGTCGGGGTAGTGGTCCTCCATGATCAGTATACCAGAATATGATTGTATTTTCTAACTCTCCAGCATCTTTGAGCTCTTGGATGATTTCTCCCACCTGATGATCCATTTCTTTGATATTGGAGTACATCCTTCTGATGTCGTTTTTAGCGACTTCTGTATTTGGTAGATAGGGAGGCACAGGGACTTCGAGATTGGTATCTACCCAGAGAGAGTCTTCAGCCTTTTGCCAGATGCGAGATTCATGGGTCACTTCCAGAGTCATCATGGAGAAAAACGGCTGACCAACTGGAGCGTTTTGCCAGTGTGCTGTCCTACCGCATTCATCCCAAGCAGTCACTGGACGCTTAAATTGATAATCCTCCTTAGCATTATTAGTGCAGTAGTAGCCGGCTTTACGCAAGTATTCGCTGAACATCTTCACTTCTTTAGGAGGTATGGCTTCATAAAATTTAGCACCATCAGCAATCTGTTGATCGATGACAGCTTGATAGGCTGGTGGTAGCTGAGCAGCATACCATGGACCTGTACGCATATGATTAGTCCCGATAGCAGTAGGATACATGCCAGTGGCTATTGCTGATCTTGCAGGGGCGCAGACTGGAGAGGGTGTATAAAAATGATCATAGCAGACTCCCTCTGAAGCCAGCCAGCTCAGGTGAGGTGTCTCGATCGTAGAGTCACCAAATGACGGTATATACGGACCTAAATCTTCTGCTACGATCCACAGTATGTTGGGTCGGTCAGGTAGCTCGGGATGGGATATGTCATTCTGAGTGGAGAGGCCGCTATTTTCGCTGGATGCACAGCTATAGAGTAGAATGCAGATACAGTATAGATAGATGCTTTTCATGAAAAGAAAGATAAGACTAATATCCCAATTTGATAGAATATAAGTCTTATCATCAATGGATCTTAATCTTCATTCATAATCGCCATAAGCTCCTTGTCATGGTGATGTTGTATATGAATATGATTATCAAAAAATAGGGTAGTTCCACCCTCAGCAGTATAAGGCTCCCACGTAGGAAGACCAGCATGATTCGGATCGCCATATCGAGCAAAATTTATCCATGCTTGACTCATTTTATCAGCGAGGATGTGAGCCTCTCTACCACCACCAGTCATTCTCTTACATCTTTCGATATTGTCAAATACGAATGGCAACTCCATGCAATGAAATGCTTTGTACTTGCCGTCCAAAACAGGTGACTGCCAGGTAAATAGATACATATAGACAGGAGCTCCATCGGAGAGCATACTTTTTTTGTCAGCTTGGATAACTGCGCCTGGTCTGAATATCAGATCTACATCTACTAAATCAGAAGGGTGTGTATCAGCAGGATAGGCATTTCTGATAGCATCTATGATTTGATCTGTTTTGTCTCCATGCTGATATTGTAGTACCATCTTAGCGGTCTCCTCTGTCTCTATGCTCATGCCTGAGAAGATACTTCCCATGAATTCATTTTTAGTAGTGCCTATCATTAGTGGGATGTCTTTTGAAAGTGCGAATGCGTCGTCCGAAAACATCTGATAGGGTAAGACCTCTCCATCTACACTTGGGCCCCAGCCAAGACCAAATCCAGGGACCTCTTCTCCACGCTCTTGCATTCTTTCTTCTACTGTTTTGAGCGCTTTGGTCCCCGCCTCTGCTAACTGCTCAAAAGGCATCTCTGTGAGATGCCCGATAGGATCATCGGCTATATCCAGTTCTTTGATGAGCTCAGCTGTGATCTCTTGTGTAGTTTCTTTTTCTAATACTGCCGTCCTGAAAGAGCCTGATTGATTGACCGCTTTGTGAAATAAACCTTTGGCAGAGGGCATGGCCATGAGATTATTGACTTTGGCACCGCCACCAGACTGGCCAAATATCATGACATTGTCAGGATCCCCGCCAAAGTTGCTGATGTTGTCTTGTACCCATTGTAGAGCTGCCTGCATATCGAGGAGACTATTATTAGCAGAGGTCTTGTATTCATCTCCGTAGGCTGATAGATCTAAGAATCCTAAGATGTTCAGTCGATGATTGATAGATACGACTACTACGTCACCCTTTTTTGCCAGATTTTCGCCATGATAGGATGGTAGCTCCTGTGAAGATCCTGCTGTATAGCCACCACCATGTATCCAAAACATGACTGGACGCTTCTTACCATCATCTATGCTGGGCGTCCAGATATTGAGCACAAGGCAGTCTTCATTTGGATAGCCCCAGTCATGATCAAATACAAACTCCGACTCATCATTGACAGAGGTAGTAGGAGTAATCAGAGGAGCTACTGGTCCATAGGTCATCGAGCTACGCACTCCTTCCCATGAGTCTGCAGGTTCTGGAGCTTTGAATCTTTGAGCCTTCGCATAGGGGATCCCTTTATATGTATAGATAGCATTGTTGATATAGCCTCTCACTTGCCCAGTGGTAGTATTCGCTACAGCGACATCTGTACCTGTGACGAGCTGCGCAGAGCCCAGGGCCCAGCAGCACAGACAGCTTAGTATTAATAGATAGTTTTTCATGTATTTAGGTTTTACGACTTAGTGTTAGTTAGGACATTTACATTTTTGGTTTGTATTTTTTGACTCGAGCATCCATGATGACACCAGCCCAATTTAACCCATATCCGAAGTCATATGCATGTCCTTCGCTATCCTTATGTACTTCCATGTCAAATGGGACATCCTCTGCTTGCTGCTCGACAGTCGCCATATTTGATGGCATCTGCATCGGTAGTAGACCTGATGGCTCGTGGCGTCCTGCCGTGACGTCGAGGATCGCTTGATCTTGGATATTGAAATTGACTAAAATCGCATCTGCTGATGGTTCTATCTCGCTGAATACCATTGGATTACCCGTATTGATGGATACGATCACAGGCTTGGCTCCCATTAATTTTTTCGTCTCTCTGACGAGCTCGGCGTCCGTGATGTTGGGAGTTTTGACGGTTTTGTCTCTGTAGGTCCGATTAGTGAAATCTTCTAATGGATCACCACCCGCTATACTCTCAGCACGTGCTTCAGATGCTGTATAGTCTTCATACTGCAGGCTGATGGGTAGATAGCCATTGTCTCCTGACTCTGTAAGCTTATGATCATATCCAGTACCCTCAGTAGGTCCCTCGAAGAATACTAATGCCACATCAGCTTGCTCTGGACTATCTACTACATCATAGTATTTTTTGACCAGATCTATATTGACAGGATAGTCAGTAGATGCAGGTGTCTCCATCCCGAGGAAATTAACGCTCGCAGGGACATATCGCTGTGGTACGTAGACCTTAGTTTTTGCTTTCAGTGGTAGGGAGTTGTTGACATTTTTTAGCATGACGACTGATTTCAGTTGAGCCTGGTAGCCAGCGGTCATATATTCTGGTTTACCGACAGTTTGCTCAGTGTTCTCTACGTCCAGATATGGATTTTCGAATAGTCCAGTCCTGAATATATTTTTCAAAAGTCTAACTGCGGACTTTTCCATTCTGACTCTCATGACCGATTCTCCCATTTCCGCTACTCCCATATCATAGGCATCGAGGATAGGTTGAGCAGCATTGTTGCCACCAAACTGATCAACACCCGCTTTGATCAGCTTATAGTGGCGCTCTGCCTCCGTCATGAGCTCAGCTCCCCAGCTATGTCCATCGACGAATCGATCAATCACATTATGATCAGCTGTGACTCCCCAGTCAGTACATACCACTCCATCGTAGCCATAATTTTCTCTTAGTAGATCCGTGATCATATACTTGCTATAGGCGTTGCCTACATTCTCACCGTATTTAGGATCTTGCTCCCACGATATGGTGTAGTAGGGCATGATAGCAGAGGCCATCTCTGTACCTCCATCCAGCACAAATGCTCCCTCAGTAAAGGGTGTCAAATGCTCGTCAAAGTTATTGCCTGGGTAAACGGCATATTTGCCAAAACCATAGTGTGCATCTCGACCGGCCTCTCCAGATCCTCCTCCTGGCCAATGTTTCACCATTGCATTCACACTATGTGCTCCCCAGCCACTGCTGCCACTCGTCTGAAATCCATCGCAGTAAGCTTTAGCCATAGCTGCTGAGAGCGTTGGGCTTTCGCCGAATGTCCCGCTAAATCGACTCCATCTGGGGTCCGTTGCGATATCTACCTGAGGTGATAGGGCGGTGGCTATTCCGAGATTTCTGTATTCTATAGAGGCGATCTCTCCAAACTGGCGGACTATCTCCGGGTCAAATGTAGCCGCCATGCCCAGCGAATTCGGCCACATTGAGATCTCTCCTCCCGCTGCTGCATCAAATTCTGCTTTAGCTCTCGTGCCATGTCGTGGATCAGAGCTATTGTTTGCGGGGATACCTTTGCCGACACCTTCACAAAAAGCTTGTACTCGATTCGTCCATTGGGCTGCGATAGCGGGACTTTTCACAGATGTGAGTAGGACATGTCGCAGGTGATCCTCTGCGAGAAATTTCTTTTGTTGGTCCGTCAGTAGGCTTGGGTCAGTGACTCCTTCTTCATAGGGCTGTCCATCATATGTGCCAGCGAAATAACCTCTGGATCGAGCAGGTATAGACTGATGTGAGGAGTATAGCATTAGGCCCGCTATCTCAGCGATCGTTAGCTGAGAGGCCAGATCCTGTGCTCTCGTGCTATAGTCCGCTCTCCAGTCTTCATAGGTGTCGAGTTGGCCATTCCTATTTAGATCTTTGAATGCTAATCCATCTACCGTCAAAATACGTACACCGGACTCGGAGCTGTATCCGATAGTCTTTCCGTTGGGGTTGTTGATTTCTGTATGCGATCCTTTGTTGACCTGAGTCCAGAGAGGGCTGGTGCCTACATCTGGGGCGTCTTGATTGATCTGTACTTTACATGCCACTATGAATAGCAAAGCTGAGATAGTTATGATATATTTTTTCATAGGCTTGACTTTCTATGCGTGAATATAACACAATGGTGTTTTCTGTATGAAAATTGACATGTAGAATTACTCGAATACACATGAATTGATGTCTCTGAATAAAGAATCGACTTATCTTGTGTGTCAGTAAGAAAAACAAAAATATTAATGACGAGTGTAATAGATTTTCATACGATCGTGCGCTATGCATGGCTATCGTATGATAGTAGCAGAGAGATCAAGAAGATCGTCGACATCAGTGCCATGGTATCTACTAATCATGTATACCGTATCACCTTTATCGATAAGAGTTTTATCATAGCTAAGATCAGTTATTTTGGCAAGTTTGAACATTTCGTGGAAGATCATACCATCATCAATGCCCTGAGCAATAATCTCCCAGCACCTTTCGAAAATTTCTTAGCTCGCTCCCTTTTCAAAGGGAATAAGCTCTATGTTCATAGATTTCAAAATGATTTACTCGATGCTTGGGTCGTGTTCTATAGACCCATATCCATTAAAACAAAATTACCTCGGAGACTTGATGAAACCCATATCCAAAAGTTGGCGCATCAGTTTGCCCTTTTTCATAAGGCATGCACTTCTGTGAGAGGTACATTGCCCACTTCATCTAAGAATACAAAGACTGACATACAGGCACTTTTAGCAGAGCTCAAGAGTCCTGAAGGATACTATGAATATGGAGTCGTCAGAGATCAGCTGGAGGAGCACTGTCAGAGATTCTTGAGTTTTTATGATGAGACTCGAGGCCATGATCTCCCTGTGATTCCGGTATTTATGGATTGGAATATTGGGAACTTCTCCATCACTAAAAGTGGAAAGCTATTCTCTCGCTGGGACTATGACTGGTTCAGGATGAGTACTCGTATGATGGACTTTTATTTCTTGAGTCGTATCGTATCTGATGTGGGAGATAGGACTGTTTTTACTTATAATATCGATGTGCTGGGAGAAGATAGATTCATCCTATTCCTTCAAGAATATCATAAGCATTATCCACTCACGGCACTGGAGATAGATATGCTTCCGGAGATGTATCGCTTCTTTTTATTAAATTATGTGGTGAAATTTGGCCGATACTTCTTCCATGAGGTATATGCCAATAAGCTGAAACAAGAAGCCTACGAGACACACTTGGGGTCGATAGATAGCTTTAGTACCGATAAGATTAAATTAGCATTAAACCTATAGAATAAGTGACGATAGATGGAAAAGGTAAAGTTTGAAATGTTAGCTGAGAAGTATGATGTGATTCTTTTTGATTCCTTTGGAGTGCTCAAAAACTATCAAGGTATCATCGATGGGGCTCAGGACACACTGAAGATCCTCAAGAAGAAAAAGACACGATATAGAGTATTGACAAATGACGCTTCGTCGAGTCAGGAGATCCTTTCGGAGAAGTTTGCTCGAGGTGGACTCACCATACGACCACATCGTATCATCACCTCAGGTATGATGGCTCGCAATTTTCTCGAGACTAAGAAAATAGACGGCAAAGTACTCTACCTCGGGACCGCTAACTCCTCGGACTATATACTCAAAGCGAACAAGGAAAGTGTATCGATCTGTGACTATCATGAGAATATGATAGATGAGATCGGCTGTGTAGTCTTTCTCGATGACGAGGGCTATGACTGGAGCATCGATATCAATAAGGTGCTAAATTTTCTAAGAAAGCGTACGGTCCCTGTCGTCGTAGCCAATAGCGATATGATCTATCCTGTATCAAAGAATGATGTGAGTATAGCGACTGGAGCAATTGCGCAGTTAGTAGAGAGTGTACTTGGGCGAAATTTCATTCATTTTGGTAAGCCGGATGTCCAGATGTTCATGTATGCCTATGATGACCTCCTGCGTGATGATCCGAGTCTGCAGAAGCAAAACATCCTAATGGTAGGTGATACGCTACATACGGATATACTCGGGGGCGTGAAATTTGGTATTAATACAGCACTCGTCTTATCTGGCAATACTCGAGAGCAAAATGTGAATGTCGCTATAGAAGCGACGGGTATCTCACCAGACTATATTTGCGATAGTATCTTGATAGAGTAGTATCAGTAGTTTAACTAATTCCTCTTTCAGTACCTTCCCAATAGGGCTTTCGGACTTCTCGTTTTAGCAATTTTCCAGCGCCAGATATTGGAAAAGGCTTAGATCTGAATGTAATACTTCGTGGACATTTATAGTTAGCGATATATTCTTGACAGTGGATTTTTATTTCACTTTCTGTAGCGACAGATCCTTCTTTTAAGATGATTTCTGCATGTACCTGCTCACCCCATTTATCATGAGGGATGCCTATGACCACTGCTTGAGCGATGTCAGGGTGCTTCATGAGGGCATTTTCGACCTCTGTAGAGTATACATTTTCACCTCCAGATACGATCATATCCTTTACTCTGTCTACTAAGAATAAAAAGCCGTCTTCGTCCAAATACCCAGCATCACCAGTATGGACCCACCCATCTTTAAGTGTTTTAGCGGTTTCTTCTGGTTTATTCCAGTAGGCTACCATTGCATTGGGTCCTTTGACCGCTACTTCTCCTATTTCATTGACGCCAAGACGGTTGTTATTTTCATCAACTATTTTTATTTCTACACAGGCTATAGCACGGCCTGCTGATTTTAGTTTTCCAGCATAAGGGCCATTAGTAGTGTGATATTCTTCTCCGAGCATTGTCGCCAGAGGGGATAGTTCGGTCTGACCATATCCTTGCGAAAATTTAGTATTAGGAAGGGCTGCCATAGCTCTTACTAAAACAGACTCTGAAATCGGAGAAGCTCCGTACAGCAGACGTTGTAGGCTTGACATATCCGCAGGGTTCTTATCGAGCGTGTCGACGACCATCTGTATCATCACAGGTACCAATAGTGTATGTGTGATATCATGAATGCTGATAGCCTTTATTACTCCCTCAGGGGTGAATGCAGGAATGAAGTAGTGAGATGCGCCGGCTATGACTGATGCCTGGGTCATAGCATTATCTGCCAGATGGAACATAGGAGCAGCGTGTAGATACTTAGTACTCGCTCCTATGGACATAGAGGCGATAAGGCTCACTGCACTCGTCCATAGGCTGGTGTGGGTGAGCATTACTCCTTTTGGAAAACCAGTAGTTCCTCCTGTGTAAAAAATACCTGCCAAATCATCATTGTGCCTATAACTATCCTCCACAGGTTCATGATCTGCGATGAGACTTTCATAGGATATCATATCTTCTGGACAAGTTTTCTCTCCGATATAAATGATATGATTGAGCTCGACACCTTCTGCCTTTAAAGCAGCTACCATAGGAGCGAATGTATCATCTACGAATAAGACTTTAGTGCCAGCGTCTGTGAGCGAATAAGCATTTTCTTTGGCCGTCCATCGGATGTTGAGTGGTACCAGACAAGCACCAGACCAAGGTATGAGATAGTAGTATTCTAAGTAGTAATCTGAGTTGAGAGAAAGTATAGCGCAGCGATCACCTTCTTTGACTCCGAGTGATTGTAGACCGCCAGCAGCTCGGCTAATTCTATCTCTGAACTGTGACCAAGTGTGAGTGCGACCATTGCAAACGGTAGCTGTTTGATTAGCATATATCTGTGCATTGCGATGAATACTCTGAGTGAGATAGATCATTTTAGACTTGTTTCGATTAGTACGAATATACTAAAATGATAAATTCCAATATGCCCTTATCGCCAAATAATATGTCTTCTTGCGTTAGAAGTGCAGCATGCGAGATCGTCCACTATCCTCGCTAAGTGTCACCATGATGATGTTGCTATAGTCTTTCTCATCATATTGAGAGTACTTCTCCTTTTTCAGGAGTTTATTAGCGAGAGCAGGAGTGCTATTAGAGTGGCCTATCACGAGATAGGTACTACCGGGATGACTATCGATATGAGCTGTGAGTTCTTCATAGCTTTTAGGATTGTAGATGAGTATTTTTTGCTCAAGACGCTCAGCTAACGGTGCCGCTGTAAAGCGAGTCCTTCGATAGTCTGAAGAAAATATGTAGTCTACATCTGCCTCCTCCAAGAGATCAGCTAATCGCTCAGCTCTTGCCCTTCCTTCATCAGTCAGATCAGGATCTCGAGTGCCATCACCGACTTTCTCAGCGTGCCTGACGAGATATAGTGTGGTCTCTTCTTGATATAGATTTTTAGTCGATTGACAGCTATACAGTGTGACTGAAAGAAGAAAGAGTAGCAGAAAATTTTTCATAGTCTTATTCGAATAGGTCGGTGCTAAGATAGCGATCTCCTCGATCACATACGATGAATACGATCAGCGCAGGTTGAGTCAGTGTCTTTGCGAGCTTAATAGCTGCGGTGAGAGCACCTCCACTACTCATGCCGCTGAGTACACCTTCTTCTTTAGCGAGTCTACGAGCCATCTCACGGGCTTCGTCCTCGGATACGTCGATCACTTGATCTACACGCTCTGGCTCAAATATCTTTGGCAAAAACTCTGGGGACCATCTCCTGATGCCAGGTATGCGAGATCCATCTGATGGCTGTGTACCGACTATTTGGACATCAGGATTTTGTTCTTTGAGATACCTCGAGACGCCCATGATAGTGCCTGTCGTGCCCATGGCAGAGACGAAGTGCGTGACCTGTCCTTTTGTATCTCTCCAGATCTCAGGGCCCGTACTGCGATAGTGCATACCGTAGTTGTCAGGATTAGCAAATTGATTGAGCATTACATATCCATCCTCTCGAGCCATTTGTTCTGCGAGCTCACGGGAGTACTCGATCGTCTTCTCGGCAGGGGTGAGTATGACCTCGGCTCCATATGCCTTCATCGCTAATACTCGCTCTCTTGTAGCGCTCTCTGGCATAAGCAGGGTCATGTTGAGTCCTTTGAGCTGAGCGATCATAGCCAGAGCAATACCTGTATTGCCACTGGTCGCCTCGACTAATTTGTCGCCGATCTTGATCTCACCTCTTTCGAGCGCTCCAGTGATCATGCCATAGGCAGCTCTATCCTTGACACTGCCACCAGGATTGTTTCCTTCGAGCTTGCCATAGAGCTGTATACCTTCTTTGCGATATATATTTTCTACTTTGAATAGTGGCGTATTGCCGATCAGTTCAGTTATGCTTTTCACTATAGTCGTCAGTATTTGGGATGATTATTTAGCGTATTCTTTGAATACCATGACATCATGATCGTCTTTGTCATTGATGTTCATCTTGGCTTGATAATAGATCTTAGAGTGAGGAGGTACGCTACGAGTGATCCAGACATTACCACCTATCACACTATCGTGTCCTATGACCGTTTCACCTCCGAGTATGGTACTACCAGCATAGAGGACCACATTACTCTCGATAGTAGGATGACGCTTATTATCAGCATCAGATTTTTGAACGCTCAGTGCTCCGAGAGTCACTCCCTGATAGATCTTGACATGATCATGTATATGTGTCGTCTCACCGATCACGATACCTGTACCGTGATCTATACAAAATGAATGGCCGATCGTGGCCCCAGGATGTATATCTACTCCTGTCAGGCTATGAGCATGCTCAGTGATGATACGAGGTAAATCTTCGACCTTGAGTCGCTCGAGTACATTAGCCACTCGATAGGCTGCTATAGCGTAAAATCCAGGGTAACTCCTGATAACCTCTCGGCGACTATTACATGCGGGGTCACCTTCATAGATGGCCATGATGTCTTTATTGAGCATCTCATAGATCTTAGGCAGCTCTGCGAAAAAATCGGTGCATATCTGCTTGGTGCCGAGGATGGCATTCATCGGATTCCTACTCAGTAGATCTTCGAGATTGACCTTGAGTCGCTCTATCTTGTCTCTGATCGCATCAGATGTCTTTAGCTCCTCTGTTGCAAAGTCTAAATAGAGTGTGCCCAATACTTCGATGAAGAAATCAGCCACTTCTTTAGGTGAGGGACAGGTTTCGCAGATGGAATGCTCTGAGACTAATTGATCGATAAATTCTTTATTCATGATAATCCAAATATAAGGTCTGAACGGATGGGATATCGATAAGTTTTGTGAACAAATGCTTAACTAAGTACCAAGTACAAGATTTGAGCGATGACTATTTTGGCGATAAGCCCAATAGGAAACATCATCGTGTACCCGAATGTTGGAAGCCGATTGCCGGTCTTAGATAACGCAAAGTCTAAAATAGCTGGCTGATTAGACACCATACCCATCAGTAAGCTGAATGGTATCTTAATGATCTTATAGCCTATGATCAATGTCGCAAAGGCCGTAGTCAGACTGATGATCGCACTCGCCAAAAATATCCACATACCCTCGAGTGATACTGACTGTATGAATGACTGTCCCGATCGTACTCCGATGGTCGCTAATACTAAGATTAATCCCAACTGCTGTAGGGTGACATTGGCACTGTAGGGGAGTGACCATACGATCGCACCAGTCCGACGGAGCGATCCTAATATCAGTCCAATGATCAGGGGTCCGCCGGCATATCCCAGCTTAAATGAGATTGCACCAGGCAGGGATAGTTCAATATTGCCCAATAATAGTCCTAAGCCAATCCCAAGTCCAAAGGAAAACAGATTGACACGAGCACTCTCACGATAGCTATCGCCAAAGAACTTTGAAAGCTCTCTGAGATCCTCTCTCCTCGCTACAAAACGAATCCTATCACCCAGCTCGAGTATGGTATCGCCTTTGGCCAGCATCTCCATGTCTCCTCGACGGATACGAGAAATGATGCAGTTATATTTTTCATGTAGATTAAGTGATGAGAGGGTATGCCCTGCCACCATAGGATTTGACACAAATATGCGACGCACATCATACTCTGATCGGTCGTGAGAGAGCTTATCATCATCTATATCACCGAGTACTCTTGATGCGCTGAGGATATCTGCCTCGCTACCCGCTATCATGACCCGGTCACCTTGATTAAATGAGGTATCCCAATTGACCAGTGTTATCTTCCCTTGCTTTTCTAATCTACCAAAAACTACGTTCCAATTATAGTCTTTGAATAAGTCTCTTAGTGTCCTGTTTTCGACTTTGGAAGACCTGATTATGATCGTTTTACTGGTGAGATCATCGCCTACTGGGTAGTCTTGCTTGAGTTTTTCTTGTTCTTTGCGATAGTCGATTTTGAGCCATTTCTCACAGAGGGCTATGGCGATCATGCCTCCGAGTACACCCATAGGATAAGAGAATGAATAGCCCACTACGAGATCTTCGATATTAGTCAGGCCAGCTGAACTGTCATGACCATTAATGTAGTCTATGACGCCAGCCATGGCGGGTGTATTGGTCGTGCTGCCAGTGTATATACCAGTGATAGTGCCAGCTGTGAAATGGAATAAATACGCTACTCCCACAGCTACGACACCCGATAGCATGAGCATAGATATGATAAAACCAATATCACGAAATCCGTTCTGCTTATAGGACTTAAAGAATACGGGCCCAGAGCTCAGTCCGATAGAGTAGACATATATCGTCAGTCCCATGAGAAATACGATCTCTGGGATGATGAGCCGTGAGTCAAATGCGCCTACGGCTAAACCTACAAAAAGAATGGCCGCTACTCCGAGTCTATTGCTCCCGATCTTGATAGTGCCGATGAGATAACCCGCCGCCGCTACTAAGAATAGCAGTAAAACTGGATTTTTGCTGAGAAGGTCGATCACGAATAGTTAGTTATTGAAGTGATTTAAGAATACAATGATAATTTATTTGCAAGCCATTGATTTTCAATAATTTCAGCTTTTTTGCGTCCCGCTTGGGCTTTGGAGCTTAAACAAGACCTTCATCTTGAAAACCAAGCATTTACTAATTTTAACCAGCACTCTTAAATCACTTCATTATTTGATATAAAAAAAGCCGCAAAAAGCGGCTCCTAATTTCTTAACTGCTTGTGACAGTTATTGTTTTCATTTGATATTGTTATCATAGACTTTGACAGTAGTCCACTTATCTTGGTTTTTTTCTATGAAGTCGAGATGTATCGGATGTGTCTGATACACATCGTGATCTTCTAATTTTTCAAAGAAAACATTGAGGGCATAGTCGTAGCTATTATCGACGACACCACGTGCTTCTGTCGGTGCAGGAGGTCCCCAATAATAATGCTTGATAGTAGGCACTGTACCAAGCTTTTGTATTGCTTCTTCAAAAGCTAATTTATCCTCTTCGGATATGTCTTCTTGTAGCCAAAAGTACACGGTATGTACCATAGCTTCATTGTTTACCATAGCTGGATCTTTCAGACAGGTGAATGAAAATGTCCCTAAACAGAGGGCTATCGCTGTGGAAGTTAAGAAGTTCTTCATGATTACTTTGGTTCTATTTAGATTTGAGGTATTAAGGTAGTTGATTTCTTTATTTATTCTACTACTTCAAATCTACAAACATTATACCAAATCGTAATATGTTAAGTGTTGATTGTTAAATATTAGTTGATTATTTGACCAAAGAACACGGCATTTGCGAAAAACTTACTACCTCCCCACCAATATCCTCTGAAGACAGGATTGTGAGTGATGGCGATTACTCGACCTTTACCTACATTCTCAGTCCACACTGCAGCACTATTGCTGAGGAGCTCGACATTGTCAGGATGCATGTAGCCACTGGCGACAGGGGAGCCTGTATAGGCAGCTGGCGTATCATAAGCATCCTTGCTATACTCAAAGTAGTCATTGCCTCGCTTGAACACATAGCTTTGATCTCTCTCATAGCCATAGTAGAGTGGGTGAGAGGTGTCGATATGGACGTTAGCGATCATGCCTCCTGTGCGCTTAGCTCCTTGATCTTCGTTTTGACGATGATAAGGTAGGCGCTCACCATCTTTTTTGCTGTCAATTTCTTTGTAGTTAGTGCTTAATAAGCCTTGTTGCTTGAGCCAATTGATTGAGCCTTTCATAGCGATAATCGTACCTCCGGCTCTACACCAGTCTTTTAGATCATTTACTCTGCTATTGAGGGCGTTATAGTTGCCATCTGGGAATATGAGTGTTTTGTATTTGTTGAGATCAATACCACGCATATCAGTGATATCGAGCATTGGTACAGCCATATCCATGACCTGATCAAAGTGGTGCCAGATTTCGCCAGCATCGTATGAGTTGATACCACTGCCGATGATCATAGCGACCTGCGGATCGTAGAGCCGATCTGATGATCGACTACCGAGATTGACACCATTGCCTACTTCTCCTGTCTGTGTGGCATAGATATCTACGGCATACGCTTTGCCCGCTTTCGCTAATTTGTCTCTGAGAGCCTCTGCCTCGAGTCCTTGGTTATTGCCCACGGGCACGATGATGGTGCCTCTACTAAAAGACATCAACTCACCTGATACATAGGCATCAAAGGGCTCATTGGCTAATTTGACGATTACGTCCTCTTCAAGTAGGTCGGATAGGAGATTGGGCGCATAATACTGTTGCCAAGGTATGAGATATGCATAGGCCTTTGTATCTCCCTTGATCGCAGCTTCATAGCTCGGTGTACCACTTAGTATATCGCCTTGTAGGCTACCTATACTACCAGACACTGTAGTATATGGTATGTCAAATGCAAATGGCATCGTCCATGCTGATACATCATAAAATAAGCTGTCTTGATATTCTCTCACAGGCTCAAATATGGTCTTGATCAACCGATATTGAGCTGCCTGCATCGGTACCACATAGGCTTCTCCTTTTTTGAATTGGCCATGATCCTTAGCTAATTCATAGATCTCGATCTGATGTTGTCTCATGATATCGATGAATCGATTGACTCGAGCAGGATCACTTGGCTCACCGAATACGTAGGCCTTAGTATTGTTCTTTTTAGCGAGTTCCTCTGCCTCGAGAAAGCTCCTACGTTTGTACTCGAGTAGCTCTTTTCGGAGCTCTACTCCTGCTTTTTGAGTAGAGAGCATGGTGCGTACTTGATTCCTGATGGTGAATGGGAAACTCAAGAGTCCGTGATCTGTCTCCTGTAGATGACCTCTACTACTGGCCTGCTCAAATAAGATACCTATGCATCCCTGTATGTCTGGATAGGTAGATCCCTTCCCATAGTAGTAGTCGTCATAGCTTTCTTTGGTGTAGTAGAGACTACCGATCTCATCGAGTGCCGCTGCGTGATATCTGCCGATAGCCGCAGTGAGTTCTTGATTGAGCGCAGGTGTATTGGGGTTAGTGCGGCTCGGGATACCCGGCTGAAAAAAGAAGGTACTATTACTACCCATCTCGTGATGATCAGTTAGTATATCAGGCTTCCACTCATGAAAAGTCTTGATCCGGCCCTGGCTCTCGGGATGAGTGAGGAGGAGCCAGTCACGATTGAGGTCAAACCAATAGTGATTAGTACGTCCTCGAGGCCATACTTCATTATACTCTCGGCTGTCAGGGTCGGTGATGAGGTTATCCCCTTTATGCGTATTGACCCAAGTAGAAAAACGCTGCATACCATCAGGATTAAAGACAGGATCAAATAATATGATCGCTTCGTCAAGTAGGCGATCTATCTCTGGTCCCTGCGCAGCAGCAAGATAGTAGGCAGTCGCTATCGCTCCATTGGCGCCGCTGGCTTCATTGCCATGTATAGTGCTGCCTTGATAGATGACTACTGGCAGCTCGTCGATATTCACTTCGGGGCTGACTTCGGGATCTGTAAGCTTTTTATGCTCGATGCGGATTTCTTCGAGATTTTTGTGATTTTCAGTGGAGGTCACGATGAGATGGATCAGGGGACGATCCTCATGTGATCGGGCATGTTCTCGCAGAATAATGCGTTCCGACTCCATGGCCAGCTGCCTCATATAGTAGTATAGTTTATCGTGAGTAGCGTGCCATTCGCCGATCTCGTGTCCGAGGAATTCTGCTGGGGTAGTGATAGTTGGGTCATAGCTGATATCAGCTGGTAGATAGTAGTCTATACCGTATTCTTGGGCGCTGAGATGGATAGTAGTGAGTAGTAAGAGGAGGAGTATTATTCTGTGCATGCTCGTGTATTTCTTGTCCTGCGATTTATTGTTTACGATTATTGTTATGATTTACCTGTTTAAATATTCACATTTGTTCTGAGAACTTAACAGATATGTTTCAATTATTTTACATCTTGATCATAGCGATTTTCGTGGCAATGTTATTTGTGAATCTCTTTTTCAGAGTCAAAATATTCAAAGTATACAAGTATTTAGTCCAAAATAAAGTTGAGTTCAGTGTATCTCAATTTCTAAACGAGACACGGATGGAGGCGGAGGTGATCAGTCGGTATCCGCAGCATGAAGAGCAGATTCGTAGATTTGTCTCGTTGATTAAGCGATCTGTGCAGTTGGCGAGTGTATTGGTGCTCTTGATCTTGGCCTTAGGCTATTTATTGATGAAGTTTAGATAAGATAGATGCATCGTCACCCCATAGTTACGATTTGCTATGTTTTGACAGATGTCATCGCTGCGATGCTTTCATGGTCCTTGTTTTTCAGATGGAGAAAACAAGTGGTCATACCTGATACGAGCTGGACGGATGTTTTCGCAGATGATCGGTATGCTATTGGATTGATAGTGATCTCGATGATGTGGGTAGCTATCATGGCATTCGTGGGAAGCTATCGATCGGTCATTCAGGCCGGACGACTGAGCATGCTGTATGAGACGGTCGTAGCTATGGTGATTGGAGCTATAGTGGTTTTGCTTTTAGTAGTGGCTGATGACGACACTTTGGGCTATACGAGTTATGTCTGGAGTTTTGTGAGAGTGCTGAGTTATAGTTTGGTCTGCTTTGTTGCATTTCGATTTGTCTATTTATCTATCATTCATGCTATGAGGGAGAGTGGTCGCTTGACGCTAAATACCATTCTTATCGGAGACCGTTCTGTACAGCGTCCTTATCAGAATCAACTTTATCACCTGTCGAGCATCGATCAGCTCTATGATATCACGGATCTCTCTCAGATCGAAGAGGTCGTGCTCGATGACGCCACCGATCATAATGTCAAACAGCTTTATGAGCATCTCTATAGATGCGCTCCCGAAGTGATCGTTGAGCTCAGAGGAGATGATATTTCTACACTGATAGGGAGCGATAGCGTCAGCTACAATGTCATGGGAGATCGACTTTTAATGATCATTGATAGGATGCCGTATTGGCAGCAGCATAGTAAGCGTGTCATTGATGTCCTGATATCGATCGTAGCGCTGGTCCTACTCTCACCACTATATGTAGTATTAGCTTTCTTGGTCAAGAAGGGCTCGTCAGGTCCGGTGATTTATCGTCAAGTCAGATTGGGCAGGAGAGCAGAGTCTTTTCATATTTTGAAATTTAGGACAATGATAAATGAGGCTGAGCGGGATGGTCCTGAGCTCTCTTATATTGGAGATGATCGAGTGACTGAGGTGGGAAGATGGATGCGGAGGTACCGACTGGATGAGTTGCCACAGTTTTGGAATGTCCTAAGAGGGGATATGTCGATAGTCGGACCAAGGCCTGAGCGCCCATACTACACGGAGCGACTCAGATTAGAAATTATGCACTATAATCGCATCTTTTTAGTACGTCCAGGTATTACTTCTTGGGGGCAGGTCAAGTATGGCTATGCATCGGATGTAGCTCAGATGATCAAAAGATTACGTTTTGATATACTTTACCTGCAGAATCGATCTCTATTTTTAGATTTTAAAATCATGCTTTTCACACTAAGTGTACTCATAAAAGGAGAAGGAAGATGACAAAAGAAACACGCATCAAACTGGGCCTGATAGGCTATCCACTTTCTCATTCATTCAGTCCAGGATATTTTGCTGATAAGTTTTGCACCTTGGGGCTGACAGATGCTGACTATCAAGCCTATCCTATAGAGCGGATTGAGATGGTGAGAGAGCTATTGGACGGGGATATGACAGGACTCAATGTCACGATCCCGTATAAGGAACAGGTAATCCCGTATCTTGATGAACTAAGTGATGAGGCAGAGCAGATCGGAGCAGTCAATACGATTACTATAGTAGGTGGACATACTACAGGCTACAATACTGATGTTGATGGTTTTGAAAATTCTTTGAAACCCTGCTTTGGAGATGTGTTGCCAGAAAGGGCCCTAATACTGGGTACAGGAGGCGCATCAAAAGCTGTCAAATACGTGCTCAATAGACTGGGGATCTCCTATCAAATGGTCTCAAGGACAAAAGGCGATCTGACCTATGATGAAATTACACCGGAGGTCATCGCTGAGCATCATCTCATAGTCAATACGACTCCTCTCGGGATGTATCCCAAAGTAGATACCTGTCCTCACTTACCTTATGATTATTTGACGCCAGATCATATACTTTATGACTTGGTTTATAATCCTGAAAAAACACTATTTTTGACTCGTGGTCAGGAGAAAGGATCCACTGTCAAAAATGGACATGATATGCTTATCCTCCAAGCTGAAAGAGCTTGGGAAATATGGTGCAACACAATCGAATCGTGAATAGCGAATGGCAATAGAAACTGAGCCTTTAAGCATCCCAGATTTTACGAATACTGAGATTGCTTTTCAGAATAAGTCAGATGCAGAATTGAGACAAACTGCCCGACTTTTTCAAGTGATGAATAATCCCGCAGTAGTCAAAGTGGGAGAGTCTTTAGCTAAGACAGCCTTAAGACTGAGACTCCCTTTTGTCAAGACAATTATCAAACAGACGATCTTTAAACAGTTTTGCGGAGGACTTAATCTCTTGGACTGTCAAGAGGTAATCGATGAGCTCTATAAGTACAATGTGCTCTCTCTACTCGACTACGGAGTAGAAGCGAAAACTGAGGAAGTAGATCTCGAAAATGCCTTGGACGAACTGATCAATGCGATCGACTTCGCAGCATCTAATCATAGTGTGCCAGCTGCTGTATGTAAGCTTACCGCTCTCGTGCCCAATGGTTTATTAGCGAAAAAACAGCGAGCAGAAACATTCACTGCTGAAGAGGAGGAGGCCTATGCGAGATTCAGGGAGAGGCTCGATACAGCCTGTCAGCGAGCCTGCGAGCGTGAGGTAGGGATCCTGCTCGATGCAGAGGAGAGCTGGATGCAAGACCCTATGGATGAGGCAGCAGCTGAGATGATGAGCCTCTACAACAAAGAAAGAGTCACCGTATATAATACCTATCAGCTATATCGCAAGGATAGATTAGCGAAGTTGAAATCTGATTTTGCTATAGCTCAAGAAGCAGGCTATATGCTGGGCGCCAAGTGTGTCCGAGGAGCCTATATGGACAAAGAGCGAGAGCGAGCTAAAGAGATGGGCTACCCGTCACCTATACAAGACACTAAGGAGGATACTGATCGAGATTTTGATGCGGCCATCAGTTTTTGTTTAGAGCACTATGAGCAGATCTCGCTCATCTGTGCTACTCACAATGTCAAAAGTACTGCGATGATGGCGCAAGAGATCATCAGTCGTGGACTGCCGATGGATCATCCACATCTCAATTTTTCTCAGCTACAGGGCATGAGTGACTACCTGACATTTAATCTGGCCAAAAAAGGATTTAACGTAGCTAAATATATCGTCTATGGACCCGTCCATGAAGTGACAGAGTATCTCATACGAAGAGCAGAAGAAAATACCTCGGTGACAGGTGAAGCGAGTAGAGAGCTGCGTCTGATTCAGTCCGAAATGGATCGCAGAGGTATCTGCTAAAACTGCCCTGTCCTGAGCATCACCAATGTGCAGGCATCTATGGTATCTATACCCGCTTCTTGCAGCCTGTATACTGATTCTTGGTTTTCTGTACCAGGATTGAAGATTACCCGTTTGGGTTTTAGCTCTATTATATCGTCTATATACGATTCTTGGACTTTAGGATTGAGATAGAGCGTCAGCGTGTCGATGTCTTCGGCAGTAGACATTTCAGGAAGGATGTCTATATCTCCAATTTGCCCTCTGCGACGTCCTACAGCGACCACTTGATGCCCGTACTTGGCGAGCATATTACTGGCGATATGAGAGTATCGATCGGGATTTGGAGATGCTCCGAGGACTAAGACTTTTTCAGATTTAGGCAATGTGATTATGATTTAAAGGGTAAAAGAAAAAACCTTGCTGATAGACTCAACAAGGTTTTTCTTAAATCGGTTTTAGGGATAAGTTGATTTCCTCTAAAAGGTGAGCCTATTATAGCTCAAATACTCCTTGGCCGACTTTATATCCTTTGTTATAGATTTCTACTGAATACTCTCCATCGATTGGCTCCGTAGCCGGCTTCCAGTCCATGCATGCTTCAGTATCCTCATTGTTATATGTGAGTGTGCCTGAGATCGTATATCTCATAGATTTTCCAGAGATTTTGTCAGTGATCTCCCCTGAGCCCATATCGTCAGATGCGAGCGTCTCTCCATTAGGCGTGATGATACGTAGGTAGAAAGTCTCCTCTCCAGCAGGTACTACTACGTTAGTCTCTGTGCGGAAGCAAGTACGGAGCGTTTCCATTTTCTTATTTCTCTTACGTGACTTCCATTCGCCATCATCTTTTACTTCACCTCCGTCAAAGCTCATCCAGTTGATTTTGATAGCAGATCCGATCTCTACCTTATCAGCGAGAGCTTTATTGTTAGTGATGAGTTCGTCTTTTTCGCTCACGAGGACAGCTCTTACTTCTTGAAGTTTTGAGTTGGCTTCTTTCTCAACCGTTAGGTTTTGATTTAGCGTAGCGTTTTGTGTAGTGAGTGTAGCATTAGCAGCTGTGAGCTGCTCAGTCTGACTCTTGAGTTCGCTGATCTGAGCGAGATAGGTAGCTGTGAGTGTCTCAAACTGGGCTATCTCTTCTCTTGCTTTGTCCAGCTCTCTACGAGTCCAGATGAGTCCGTCGATCTTAGTTTTTTGAGCTTTGAGCTCCTCTTTTTGATTGTCGATGAGGCTATTGAGCTCCATATTATCAGATCTGAGACCTTCGATGCTCTCGAGAGCAGCTTGGTAGTCAGCGTCCAATTCCGCCTGTACTTTTTCTAATTCTAATAACTCAGTTTTCTGAGTATTCATTCCTTTTTTGAGTTCGGTATTTTGGTACCACAAGTAACCTGAAAGTAGGAGAAGTAATGCGATTGCTATTCCTGAAATTACACGAGATGACATTTGCTTTGTTTTAATTAGGTAAAGGTGTAAGTTTATAATTTGAGATAAAGATGTACCCTGACTCGTCCGTGATTCATTAGGGTATTACCTTAATTTGTTGTAATGGTATGACATTTCCTAAAGAAAAACTCAGAAGAATCCTCTTTTTAGATATTGAGACCGCCAGTCAGGTGTCGAGCTATGAGGAGATGTCTGTTGAATTTCAGAGGCTTTGGGACACTCGTGCACGACGATATTTTGAGCAACGATCAGTAGAAATGGATGATGAAAAAGTCGCTCAATACTATCAAGATAAGTCTGCGATCTATGCAGAGTATGCTAAGGTGATCTGTATATCAGTAGGGTACCTGGATAAAGATGGGCCAGAGGGTCAGTTCAGAGTGATGTCGATAGCAGGTGACGATGAGGTCGATGTGTTGACTCGTTTTTCTGCATTGCTGTATGACCATTATTATGATAGCTATTATCATTTTTTGTGTGGACACAATATTAAGGAGTTTGACATTCCATTCTTGGCTCGCCGCTACGTGATCAATAAGATCAAGCTACCTAATCTGCTCAATATCGCAGGGACTAAGCCATGGCAGGTCCATCATCTACTCGATACTATGGATATGTGGAAGTTTGGTGACTATAAGCACTACAGCTCACTGAATATGCTCTGCCATGTCCTCGGGGTGCCCAGTCCAAAGATGGAAATGAGTGGTAAAGATGTTAATCAAGCTTACTGGGAAGGACGCCTCCCAGAGATCGTGGCATACTGTGAGTATGATCTGATAGCTACAGCTCGAGTATACCTCAGACTCATCGAGACGGACCCTTTCTCAGATGAGTCAGTAGTCTATGTGACGCCCTTAGATAAAGAAGAATAATCTCCAGATTTCTAAAAAGCCTAAAGTCGATTATTTTTGCAGCCAAATCTAAATATCCATGGGAAGAATATTTGAGGTAAGAAAGGCCAGCATGTTCGCTCGCTATGACAGAATGGCGAAACAGTTTTCGAGAATCGGTAAGGACATAAATATCGCTGTCAAAGCTGGTGGCCCTGATCCAGATAATAATCCTGCGCTCCGTCGTGCTATGCAGAATGCCAAAGGTGTCAACATGCCTAAGGATAAAGTCGAAGCAGCGATCAAGCGTGCTATGGGAAAGGATACCTCGGACTATGAGGAGATTCTATATGAAGGCTACGCTCCTCATGGAGTGGCGATACTCGTTGAGACGGCTACGGACAATCCTGTTAGGACCGTTGCGAAAGTCAGAGCCGTATTCAATAAATGCAATGGGAGTCTCGGCACTCAGAATAGTGTCTCTTTCCAATTTAATAAAATGGGAGTATTCAAATTGGATCCTGAAGGTCTCGACCCTGAAGAGATGGAGCTGGAGCTGATCGACTATGGTCTGGAAGAGATGGGAGAAGGTACCGATGACGATGGCAATGAACGAATAGTCATCCGAGTGCCATTCTCAGAGTTTGGTACGATGCAGAGCGCTCTCGAGGAGAAAGGACTCGAAGTGAAATCATCAGAACTCGAGTGGATACCCATGAATATGGTAGAGGTCACTGGCGAGGCAGAAGAAGAGGTGCTCAAGCTCATCGCTAAGATGGAAGAAGAAGAAGACGTACAGAAAGTCTTCCATAATCTGGCGTAAGATCTTATTCGCTTTGCTATTAGGTGATTGGATTTGCTTTCACCTACTGCTTAGGGTCAGCATCTCCTGTGAGATCTCCGATTTTTAAACCTTTGATGCGGATGTTTTGCAGATTGAGGGTAGTATCACTCAGAGAGATGCTCTCTGGGGCAAATATCCAAGAAGGTATACCTGCGAAATCTTCATTACGACCCAAAATGACATTAGTACTGATCACGATATCTTGAGACGATATGCGACTATCTTGATTGACATCAGCCGCCAGCAGTACATCTTGATCATCGATGATATTTCTCCCAAGTATATGATTGGTCATATTGATGAGATCGAGACTTGATACTCCGTTACCTGGATTGTTTCTTTTGCTGAATTGTATCTCTGTGACTTCAGTATCTATGTCAGTGATGTCAAAGAGTCCAAAGGCGTCAGATTTTATAGTATCACCTGAAGGTAGTAAAATGATGTCAACATTTTGAATGCCTACACCGCCAGCATTGGCTATGAGCCCAGCGATAGATAGGGTAGAGTCAGGAGACTGCTCGATCCGACCATCACAGTTTTCGTCGATATCATTGTCCAATATTTCCATTGCATTGGGATTGATTGTGGGATCTGTATCGTCACAGTCGAGATCAGAGTTCCAGCCATCATTGTCCATATCTATCATTTCGGCTATGCCGTCGCAGTTTTCATCGATGTTGTTGTTTGCGATTTCGGTGGCATCAGGATTAATAGTAGGATCTGTATCATCACAGTCTACCGTGCTATCGTAGCCATCATTGTCCATGTCTACAGCAGTGCTGCTCGTATCAGGTATGGTTACTACTTGATGTAGGATGACCTTGTCTCCGTTTCGGCCACCATCCCCATTGACAAAATTAGTCGCTATATAAAAGATCACCGAGTCTATCTCACTACTATCGGGAGCTACCCATTCTACTTCGTAGCTTAGCGAGCTCTCTCCATCAAAATCTTTTACAGGACTATGCTGAGCAAATGCTCGCTCTCTGCTGGTCGATACGATCGTGACCTGCTCACCAGCATTTCTGAATGTGCCGATGCCGTTATTGTTAGGTCGAAGTGCTGTCATCTGAAATCCCGCACTACGAGGAGAACCTGCAGTAGCGCTAAGCTGGAGAATCAAGCTATAAATACTATCTGTCTGATAGCTCTCTGGTAGTCCGAGCAGGGTTATCTCTCCATTGATATCAGTATCACTCATCTCGTGACACCCGCTATCTGCGCATGAGCCTTGATCTGGGGCGCCTGTCCGTCCGATAGGAGGTGCACTGCTGAATGACAGGAGGATGATGGCAGCTATGATGGCCCCCCAGACTATTTTTTGAGTACTCATGATTTATCGATTTGGGTCAGCATTGCCATTGAGGTCTCCCACTTTGTAGGCAGTGATGCTGAGAGTTTGGTTTTCGGTACTGTTTAGATTTATAGCGTTCGGGATAAATTCCCACGAGTCTTTATTGTTGAATCCATCCCATTTTTCGAGTATGACATTAGTCATTTCGACCAGATCGATGGATGAGATACGATTGTCCCCAGTGACGTCTGCTGCTTGGAGGAGTATGTCATCAGTGATGGGCACTTTAGCGAGGATATGATTGGTGACTGCTATGAGATCTATTGATGATACACCATTGGCAGCATTTGTATTTTTGAATAAGGTCAGTACCGCATCATCATCCACATCGAGCGGACCAAAACTGAATGTACCTGTACTATCAGTGATCATAGAGACACTACTGTCTTGGCTTAATAGGACGGTCACACCTGAGATAGGAAATCCTCCTCTATTTGTAATAGTACCTGATACTATGATAGCCGGATCGCCTATGATGTCGCCATCACAGTTTTCATCGATGCTATTGCCTTCTATTTCTTCTGCACCAGGATTGATATTTGGATTATTATCATCGCAGTCGATGCCACCATGATATCCATCCATGTCGAGATCTATGTAGAGTGTATCTCCATCGCAGTTTTCATCTATATCATTATTCGCTATTTCTTCAGCCATTGGATTGATGTCAGGGTCGGAATCATCACAATCTATGCCTTCATGAAAGCCATCCATATCTGCATCAATAAATAAAACCTCACCATCACAGTTTTCATCGATTCCGTTGTTGGGTATTTCTTCTGCTCCAGGATTGATACTGGCGTCCAGATCATTGCAGTCTACAGCCTCATTATATCCATCATTGTCCTTGTCATCCAGTTCTGAGCGATAGGTATATCTGATCATTCCCGACAAGGGAGAGGTAGAAGTGACCTGATAGTAAGTGACATGTGGGGTACCCTCTCTATCAAACTCCAAAGAACTCTGTGCTCCGAGTGTCATAGCATTACTCTTGGCATCTAAGATAGTATCCTGTAGCCATGAGCCATCTCCGGTCAGCGTAGCAAATACTAAGACATCTCTATCGCAATAAGTCATATGCAACTGTCCCTGATGATCTCGCTGAAGCGAAGTAATACGGCGACTCCCTGTACGACCCAGTGGGGCATTAGAGAGATTGGCTACAGTAGAGATGTTCCATTCTGATCCGTTAAAAAAAGCATATTTTACTTCTCCAGTATCCTCTTCATCGCCTTCTGTGAAGTAGGCGATGTGAGGTAAGTCTTGATCGTCGAGGATCATAGATGGAAATAAACCACCAGCTTCATCCACTTTTCCACTTTGCCAGCCAATGGAGTCTCTCTTCATATAGAATAGTGTATTGTCGTCATCATAATAAAAGCAAATGTGTGGTTGATCATCAGAACCTATGACGATATCTGTAGCGTATTGATAAAAGGTGCTCGGTGTGCCAAGGCTTTGCTTGACCCAGTTGCCATCTATGATCGTAGCATATTCAGTGCCTCCACCATTTGGATCGATACTTGCTGTATGCGGTACGCCTTGGCTATCAAATGCAATACTATTGTCCCAGCCATCGTGCCCATTGTCATCAATGACGGTATTAGTCCATGCGCCATCAATGTAGCTGACGATAGCCTCATTGCCACCCATAGTATTATGATCGTGATAGGCGATATATAGATGATTGTTTTGGTTGATAGCTATATCTATAGGACCATAGAAGTATCCTTCGGCGGGCGTCGAGATGTCCCAAGAAGAGTCAGCTCGAGTAGCATGCTTGAGCCATCCAGAGTTAGCTTCGTTGACAAATGCTATGTGTACTTGATCTGCTGTGTCGAGTGCTAAGGTAGGCTTGATGCCTGGGGCCACGTCCATATGCGTCCATGACTGCCCAAAGGCAAGGTGTATGTCGCATATTCCTATGGTTAGGAATAGCATAAGGATGGTGACAGAATTTTTCATGCTTATAAAGTTACCCAAAAGCATCAAATATGACAACTGGACTTGAATAGCCAATATAATAAGGTCTGTTGGACTACCTATAAGGGTATTTACTGGGGCTGGAAAGTATGGGCATAAAAAAAGCCCATCCTTCGATGGGCCAAACGTTACAAGGGTATGAATGAGAGACGGCAGGGCGCCGTCTGAGTACAAATATAGGGCAATACATGAAATTGACAAATATCAATTCCATAAAAATTTATATTATTTTATTCTCTATGTATAAAACTGCCGTGATACGGACAGTTTGGGTAGGTGAAGCGGTATTAAAAAATTACTTTTGCAACCTCGTTTAATCATACGTGTTATAGACATATAATATTGAAAATAACTAATCATAGATCAAAAGAATAATATGGCAGAAGTATTAAACTGCGTAATAATCGGATCTGGACCTGCGGGATATACAGCAGCTATATATGCAGCTCGTGCGGGAATGAAGCCAGTAGTGTATACCGGACCAGAGCCGGGAGGTCAGCTCATGATCACCACAGATGTCGAAAACTATCCTGGATATCCAGATGGCATAGGAGGTCCTCAGATGATGGATGAGTTCAGAAAGCAGGCAGAGAGATTTGGTACTGAGGTCAAGTATGAGATGATAGGTAAAGTCGATTTTACTGGTCCTGTGCATAGGATATGGACGGAGTCAGGCGAAGAGGTGAAAGCTCATACTGTCATCATCTCTACAGGGGCAAGTGCAAAGTGGCTGGGTCTCGAGTCAGAGCAACGTCTCATGAATCAGGGTGTCTCAGCTTGTGCAGTATGTGATGGCTTTTTCTTCAGAGGTAAAGATGTAGCATTAGTCGGAGGCGGTGATACTGCTGCAGAAGAGGCGACCTATCTGTCAAAACTCTGCCCAACTGTGCATATGCTCGTACGTCGTGATGAGATGCGTGCTTCGAAGATTATGCAGCAGCGTGTGATTGATACTCCAAATATTCAGATACATTGGAATACGGAGACAGTAGAAGTATTAGGTGATACAGAGGTCACGGGAGTGAAAGTGAAAAATAGAATCACCTCAGAGATTAAAGATATCGATGTATCTGGTTTTTTCGTAGCGATTGGACATAAGCCCAATACTGACATCTTTAAAGGGTGGATAGATATGGATCAGACAGGATATCTGACAGTCAAGGCTGGTACGAGCTACACTAATCGTCCAGGAGTATTCGCCTCTGGTGACGCCGCAGATAATGTATATCGACAGGCAGTCACTGCTGCTGGTACAGGCTGTATGGCCGCACTCGATGCCGAGCGCTATCTCGTAGAGCAAGGAATCATATAAAATCAGAAAAAGACGTATCGGCGGAGGGGAGAATATGATTTGAGATTATTACTTTGCTGATTCGTTTTTACATGAATAAAGTATATAGTATGAAAAAATTTGTCATTATAATTAGTGCGCTGGGCCTCATGACGTTGATCGCATGTGGAGGTGAGAAGCCTGCAGAGCCTTCTGCAAGTAGTAATACACCAGCTAAAGAAGAAGTAAAAAAGGAAGCTACTGAGACGGCTGCTAAGTCTAATCGTAAGGGTAGACTCATCTATAAGCAGTATTGTGTAATCTGTCATGGAGCAGATGGTAAGCTCGGAGTGAGTGGCGCTAAGGACCTCTCTGCCTCCACCATCACACTCGAAGAGCGTATCAATCAAATCACTAATGGTAAAGGTCTCATGACACCATACAAAGACATATTAAGTGAAGACCAAATACAATCGGTCGCAGAGTATCTCGATGAACTTAGAAAGTAAAAAACTTATAAAAGCAGGGCTCTTAGGGTTCTGCTTTTTTTTGGGCTATACGGCTCATACACAGATATCAGAAGTCACTCGGGATACGCTCTCCAAAGTGCTCATCAAGTCCACACGGATAGGTCAAGAACTATCACGTACGCCGAGATCTGTGCACGTAGATAGCTATGATCCTTTGACGAATGATCTGAATCCTGTCAATATCAATCAATATCTCGAAGAAATACCCGGAGTCTTTGCGACTAATGGGTACAACTATGCCCAGGATATGCGATTGAGCATTAGAGGCTTTGGTGCCAGATCTGCTTTTGGTATCAGAGGTGTCAAGCTCATAGTGGATGGGATACCCGAGACTACACCGGATGGTCAAGGTCAAGTAGACAATATCGATATATCGGCTATCACTCGAGTGGAGTCCTTGCGAGGGGCAGCGTCCAGTCTATATGGCAATGCTTCAGGTGGAGTTTTAGCGATCAATACGATGAAAGATTTCGATGAGACTTTCGCAACTGCTAACTTTCAGATGGGTTCATTTGGCATGAATAAAGTGGATGTTTCGGCGGGACTCAAAGAAGGTCAAAATCGTATCCTCCTCAGAGCTAATCATCAAACTTTTGAAGGATATAGAGAGCACTCTGAGGCAAAGCAGACTAATTGGTCCGCACGATGGCTACGCTATGTGGAGGATGGAGAGTTTGATATATTAGTCAACTATACCAATAGTCCGGAGGCAAATGATCCTGGAGGTGTTAATCTCGAACAAGCTACCACAATGCCGACTACTGCGAGAGATGCTAATCTCTTTTACGATGCAGGTGAGTCTATTGAGCAGTTCAAAATATCAGGGAGATATACTAAAAAACTATTTAACGACTGGACACTCAGCTCTTATGGGTTTTTCAGTATTAGAGATTTCAAGGGCTATTTGCCATTTGAAAATAGTGGATACATCGACCTCTATAGATCCTACGGAGGAGCGGGTATCAACCTGTCCTATCAAAAAATATATGGCCAAGCGGTCAATAATCTCCAAATCGGCTATGATATCGGATGGCAATATGACGATCGAGAGCGATATGATAATCTACAAGGGAGTATCGGAGGATTAGTCTTTGATCAGCAAGAGAGATTTAATGCGGTGGGTGTCTATCTCTATGATCATATAGATTGGCAAAAATGGTCGTTGGATATTGGACTACGATATGATGATAATAGACTCGAAGCGGAGGATCACATACTGACCAATGGTGATGGTAGTGATCAACTCGAATATCACCAACTAAATCCCAATATCGGTGTGCTAAGGCAGCTGAGTGATAAGTCTTCAATCTATTTTCAGTTAGCTACGAGCTTTGAAACCCCTACTTTAAGTGAGCTATCTGCAGACCCAAGCGGTACTGAGGGCTTTAATGAGGAGTTGGCCCCACAAAAGGCTCTATCATTGGAGTTGGGTTTCCGTCAGTCATATGGATTTGGAGCGGTGTCTATTGCGGCATTTAGGATAAAGACAGAAGACGAGATTATTCCCTATGAATTAGAAGCTTTTCCTGGTCGTGATTTCTTTCGCAATGCAGGCTCCACAGAGCGCTGGGGTGTTGAGATAGATAATGATATGACTGTAGGAAATTACGTGACTTGGGCAAGTAGCTATAGTTTTTCTGATTTTAGCTACGATGACTATGTATTAAGTGGTACGGATTTGGCGGGTAATAAGCTTCCAGGAATACCAATTCACAGATTAACTAACTCGCTGAAAGTCAGTCCCGTGGATGATGCTATGATCTCAATCCAGAGTCTCTATACGGGGCGTATATACGCAAATGATCGCAATGCCGTAGAGATAGAGCCGGTGCATCTCATCAATCTAAGTGCGAGCTATACCATCGAGACTAAGCGCATAGACATACATCCTGTCATCGGGGTCAATAATCTGCTCGGTACGGACTACTACAGTAACATCCGGATCAATGCCTTTGGTAGTAGGTTTTACGAAGCGGGACCTACTGCTCAAGTATATGCAGGAGCGAGATTTACGATTCGCTGATTTTAGCTAAGAATTCTTTTACGGCAGTGAATGCTCTGCCTCTGTGACTGATACTATTCTTTATCTTAGCGCTCAGGATGCCAAAAGACTGATCATGTCCTTCTGGGATAAATACTGGATCATATCCAAAGCCACCGGTGCCCATGCGCTCATGTGCGATCGTTCCATTCACTATACCCTCAAATGTATGTCGCTCACCATCAAGCCATACAGCGACTACTGTCCTGAATCTGGCAGATCTATCCTCCTTGTCTTTCAGGGTATCGAGTAGCTTATTGATGTTGTCTTGATCATTTTTTTGTGGGCCTGCATAGCGAGCGCTATATACTCCAGGCGCCATATCGATAGCCGTGACCTCCAGTCCTGTATCTTCTGCGATTACATTCCCGCCAAGGGTAGTATGTATAGTATCCGCCTTGATCCAAGCATTTTCATTGAGGGTGGTCCCTGTCTCTGCAATATCATCTGTATAGCCTATTTCCGCTAAGGAGATTAAGATCGCTTCCTTATTGTCTAAGATTTTGGAGACCTCTTTTACTTTGTTCTGGTTTTGGGTAGCAAATATGAATTTCACTATTTCTTATTTATGTTAAACTGTGTCTGTAGTTCATTCCACAGCCTTTTCTTGGATTCGATCTTGTCTTGCAAGATGGTAAGCGCCTCTGATATGATGATAGATGTATCCATCAGCCCAATTATACGATAGAGCTTTTGCTCCAGCTTGAGACCATGTGTATTGAGATTGATATGAAAGCTCAGAAGGGTACTGGGTTTGACGATATTGAGTATCTCTGTGACATTGATTTTTTGATCGGGCCTGACACCGACGATCTGTGTATTGTCAAAGTTTTGGCCGATAGCAGCGAGGATTTTAGTGAGTAGCTCTTTGTTAGGGCCCGAGAGGTCATCTGACTTGCAGAGGACTAATACTGACTGCTCTCTTAGATCAGGATAAAAGCTGCGATCACACTGATCCTCAATAAGATCATAACGCCGAAAATCGTAAAATCCATCTGCAATCATAGAGCCAAGATATGGACTTCTGAATAAGGGCAAAGTTGATCTGTAATTTTATTAATTGAGAAAGTGACCAATAAAATTGAATTTCTGCTCAATTATTTGATTTTACAGCTTTTCCTTATGATATTTGAGATCAATATTTAGCTACTTTTGCAGTAGCATTTTATACAAATCTTGTCCTATGAAAATAACTACCGTCGAAACCTCAAGAGTCAGCACTATTGACTTCAATAATCTCCCATTTGGTCAGATATGCACAGATCATATGTATGTAGCTGACTACCGTAATGGAAAATGGGAAGAAGGAGAAATAATGCCGCTACAAAACTTTAGTATTCACCCTGCCAATCTGGCCTTGCACTATGGCCAGTCCATATTTGAAGGGATGAAGGCATCAAAGCATCACGACGGTACGCCTTTACTATTCAGAGTAGAGGAGCATGCTCACCGGATCAATGCATCTGCGGAGCGTATGTGTATGCCGACGATACCGGTAGACATGTTTGTCGAGGCGATCTCCGCTATCGTAGGACTGGAGAGTGCATGGATACCACCTCAAGAGGGTAGCGCTCTGTATATTCGTCCATTCATGTTCGCTACTGAGGAGTTCGTCGGTGTGAGACCTTCAGAAGAGTATAAGTTTGTCATTTTTACCTGTCCGGTAGGCCCTTACTACTCAAAGCCTGTCAGCCTCAGAGCGGAAGATAAATATGTACGAGCCACTCCAGGAGGTGTCGGCGAAGCTAAAACCTGTGGTAACTATGCGGCCTCACTATATCCAGCGATGAAAGCTAAAGAAGCGGGATATGATCAGGTGATGTGGATGGATCCGTATGAGTTTAAATATATCCAGGAGGTAGGCACCATGAACATTTTCTTTGTGATCGATGGCAAGGTTTATACCCCAGGTCTCAATGGTGCCATCCTACATGGTATCACACGAAAAAGTATGATACAACTCTTAGAGGATAAGGGTTATAAAGTGATTGCAGAAAAACTGTCATTAGATTTTGTGGTCGATGCCTATGAGTCAGGTACTCTCCAAGAGGTATTTGGTACAGGGACTGCTGCTGTCATATCGACAGTGAATAAAATCGCTGCAGGTGATACTATCATCAATATAGATCCGTCTACTTATAAAATAGCCCCTATGCTCAAGGCTACAATTGACGGCATGCGGACAGGATCTGTCGCTGATCCATACGGCTGGATCACTCGTGTAGAGTCTTTGTAAATACCCGTAGCTCTTATGTCTACAGACTTTTATGTGGTAGTGGGATCTTTGTAATGTCTTAATTGCAGAGATACCCATTGTGACTACAGTTTTCCCCGCATTTTATGCAATTTATCGAAAGCTGATTTTTTGAAATACCAAGAGTCTGTAGACGGATAACACCATATATCTACCTTTTTATAACACTACATTTCGTCTGACTCTTGAGAATGATAATCTGATCAGGCTCACCACTTGATCGCATAAGAGTAACGAAATGAAGATGAAAGACTATCAATGGATCCGTCTTGGGATGATGAGTATGATTATATGCATGACTGTACTGGGTATGTCGCAGTCAGCTACCATAGGAAATTATGTATGGCTGGATGCCAATGAAAATGGTTTTCAAGATGAAGATGAGCATGGGGTCGAAGGTATCGAGATGACTCTTTACACGAATGCTCGTATACAAGTCGCTCAGACGAATACTGATGCTGAGGGACACTATTCATTTGTGGGACTCGCTGCTGGTGATTACTATGTAGAGTACACTCCTGACACCTTATATAAAACTACTCGTCAGTATTATAGTAATAAAGAGGTTAACAGTGATTTTGATTTGGTATTCAAGCGCTCGAATTTGGTCACTCTTTCAGAAGGTGAAATCGAAAATGATATTGACTTAGGACTTATTCCTCTATCTGATGAAAAGGATGGATTGGGAAGTATTGGTGATTTTGTTTGGGAAGATCTCAATGGTAATGGACTTCAGGATGAAACAGAGCCAGGCGTCGGTGATATATATTTAGCCCTATACGACAGATCCAGAAATCTGATATTGACCACATTCAGTCAGCCTGATGGTTCATATTCTTTTGAAGAGGTGCCCAGCGGGGATTATTATATCGAGATGATCGCTCATCCAGAGTACCTGCCGACCAGGGTCAATGTGCGTGAATCTCAGCGCAATAGTGATTTTGATGTAGTATTCAGACGTACTAATATTATTACCCTTTCAGCAGGCCAAGATTTATCTAATATTGACTTAGGGCTCTACAGAGTAAGTGAGATCAGTGGATATGTATGGAATGATGAAGTGAATAACTGTGATAAGACACCCGTAGAAGAGTATGAAGTAGCTCTCAAAGTAGAGTTAGTAAATGCTATAGGTGTAGTGGCTTATACTACTTACACGGATGCTCAAGGTAGATTCGCTTTCGCCAGAGTACGTCCGAGTACTTACGAGATACGTATGACTAACAAGTTTTTAGAGAAGATATGCTACAAGAGTGCTTTTGATGAGCAATGGGATAAATTGGAATTAGAAAATGCTACTTGCGCAATCACTAATGTATCAGTCAATAGTGGATCTGAGATCAATGATATCGAGATTGGACTTTATCACTCTGCCGTATGTGATTGGGAGATCGATATCGTGGAGCTGAGACGTCCTACTTGCAATAGTGCAGACGGCTTTATCTTAGTCGATGGTACTGGCCTCAATCGTGACTATACTATTGAATGGTCGAATGGAACTACTGGACCCCTCAATAATGATATCGCTGCAGGTGTTTATACAGTGACGATCTCTGACCAATATGGCTGTACGAAGACAGAAGAAATAGAACTCAAAGGGGTAGGTGCAGCATGTAACGACGCTCTATTAGTTGATATAGATATCAGAGTGATATTAGAAGGAGCATATGATGAGACTTCAGGACTCATGACTACCTATCTCCGTGACAACGGTTATTTGCCAGGTATGGATCCTAATACGATATTCAGCACAGCTACTCCAGCAGGACAGCCGTATAGCGCAGCGCCGTGGAATTATCTCGGTGACGAAGGATCCATGTCTGAGGCAGGGCCGATGACTTATCCGATGGAGACCGTAGACTGGATATTAATAGGCTTCAGAGAGAATACGACTAAGGAGTCTGAAGTGGCTCGTATAGCCGTACTCTTGATGGAGGATGGATCTATCAGATATGCTCCAGAATCTCAGGGAGTACGCCTGGATCTATCGACGTACTACTATATTACTGTAGAGCATCGTAATCACCTGACTGTGATGAGTCAGTATCAGGTCCCTGTTATTGACGGAGTTATCTCTTATGATTTTTCTGACAAGGAGTCATATCGAGGCTTGATTGGCTTTGGTCAAGTAGAAATCGAGGACGACGTATATGCTATGCATGGTGGCAATATCTATCAAGATGGAGAGAGCCGCATAGATATCAGTCATGGTGATATCAATAGCTACCACAGAGAAAATGGGCGCCACAGTTCATACTTGTTGGGAGACGTTGATTTTAATGGAGATGTCAATGTCAAAGATCGTCAGTATATCATGAGAAACTACGGTTCTTTCTCAGATGTCTCTCATTAGAGGATATTGTCAGCCACTTTACAGATTGGCCGATATTTATTGTAGTCGATAGGTAGTGGATCGGTATATGGTGTCACTTTATATGCAATACTGTTTTTAATCGGCATAGAATGATAAACCCCATAATCCTAATCTACTTATTGTTCTTATCAGTGAGTGAGAGTACTGCTATCGAGGAGATAGTGGAGTCTTGTTGCAGTGATGATGACATAGAGATGCAAGAGGTAGAGATATCTACAGCAGCTTTTTTGCAGGGAGCCTACATCCCTGAAGAAGGGGTGATGCGTACCAAACTGAATGATCTCGGGTATCTCCCCGGTCAAAAGCCAAAAGCATTTTTCGCTACAGCGACACAGTCTGGCCATCCATACAGTAAAGCGCCATGGAACTATGCGGGCAAAGAAGGACTGACTAAAGGATCTAATCCTTTTCAATATCCAGCAGATGTAGTAGACTGGGTCTTAGTATCTCTCAGATCAGAAGACAATATCACCGAAAACATATGTCAGCAATCGGCATTCATAAACAAGAAAGGCTTAGTGCAGCTGAGCAATGGGGCGCCTAACTGCGAAGTCGATATCAATAAGAAATACTATATCGTGATCGAGCATCGCAATCATCTCGCAGTCATGTCAAATGAACCAGTAGCTATAAGAAATGGAAAACTCTCCTATGATTTTCGCTATGCGACATCCTATGAAGATGGCCAAGAGGAAATCGCCAAGAATACCTATGCGATGATAGCTGGAAATGCTAAAAAGGCTGATTCTATTGCTGATCACAAATTCATTGATGAAGAAGATATCAAGTCATGGGAAGGGGCTAATGGCATGAACAGTAGCTACTTTCAGATGGATCTTGATCTCAGTGGAGATGTATCTATCAAAGATCAAGAGTTGATTTACAATAATTTAGGTCGATTCAGTACAGTGCCATTTTAAGGTTCTTTTCTTTTCATTTTAGTCTATACTTTTGGTGAAATCAACAATCAATATTGATGTCATCATCCATCCAACTGATAGCTGGCAGACGTGCCTATGAGCTCATCAAGTCAGAAGGCCTACATCCTTCGATGATCAAAGCTGTAGCAGCTGCTGCAGGAGGGCCTAAATGGTTTACTACATACGGTTTAGTACGATATATCATCTCTGATCTATTGGGTCAGGTCGATCATAATGTACATCTGATAGGTGCCTCCGTGGGCTCATGGCAGATGACGGCAGCCTGTGCGTCAGATCCAGGAGCAGCTCTGGATCGTCTCCGAGAGGGATATGCTGGGCATATCTACAGTGATGATCCTGATGGGGTGGAGATCTCTGAGGCTTGTAGAGACTTCTTGCTTCATATGATAGGTGATGATCGATCACACATCTTGGAGCATCCTCAGCGTCATCTACATGTGATCACCTCCAGAGGTAGAGGATGGCTCAGTCATGAGAATAAGTTTGTATTAGGAGTTTCATTTGCCGCTGCGGCGATATCTCACAGTATTAGACGCTCAGCATTTGATAGGTATATGCAGCGCACAGTCTTTCATAATGGGGTAGAGATACCTATAGACCAAGCGAGAGATCCACTGTCAACTATATCATATCAGCTCAATGAGGATACATTAATACCAGTTTTGAGAGCTTCTGGAGCGATACCCATGCTCATGCCTGGTATAAGGGATATACCAGGTGTAGATTCAGGTTACTATTGGGACGGAGGTCTGACTGACTATCATATCGGGATGCCATTGATGATGCCAGAGCGTAGTGTTGTATTGCTTCCTCATTTTAGTCCATACGTATTAGCAGGTTGGTTTGATAAGAAGCTGCCATGGATACGCCATGCTCCTGCGGATCATGTGCAGGATATGCTACTCATCTGTCCTACGCCCGAGTATGTAGCCTCACTACCAAAAGGGCAGATCTCTGATATGAAGGACTTTTATGAGTTTGGAGAGCGGCAGGAGGAGCGCATAAAGTACTGGATGTCTATCTCTAATCAGAGTAGTCAGATGGCGGCAGAGCTACATGAATCAATACATTCTGGAGCGATCAGAGAGCGTGTGATATGCTATGACGACTATATCAAATAAAAAATGCCCAACTCCAGTAGGAATCGGGCAGTCGTCATCATGAAAAAGGTATAATTTCCGATATGTGAGCTCATCACTTCTCACTTACCGTAAGTAATCAACTATGACACAAAGAAGAGCACTTTTCAGCTAAATCACAAAAAAATTTAATTATATATTTTCTCTTGTGAGCTAATTTAATTTGCAATTAAACCTTTGTGCGCTATTTTCTTTCATTGGTCATTGCTTCTGCAAAATAATGTAATTTATATAAATCGAGGTAGATTAATTTTGTGTTAACACGAAATAACCTATTATAGATTTGGTCTTTTCTTTGATTTAACAATTTTTGACACAGTGTCATTATTCCCCATTTCTGTAGCTTTTCATAGCTGCGGATTAGGCGAGATTGTTCAATTTTTTTTTCTCGGTGGAGTGCTATCAGATTATCGATAGACTGATCTATATCCTTTATGAAGTCTTTGGTGTTTTTGAGGCCCAGATGTACTACCGGATTATCGATATGAGACACCGTGATATTATTCTGAGCTAATCGCTGAGCCCACTCCAGATCTTCATAGCCATATCCCTCGATAGACTCGTCAAACGGGTACCCCCGCATAACATCCCTGGAGATCATGAAATTATTACTATGTAGTAGCTCATAGGGTCGCTTCATGCGTCGAGCAGGTGCAGGTGACTCTCGATTTAATCCATATTTCCAGTGGAGATACTTTTTCTCGTTCTTGGGTGGGCGAGGTGAGTAGTAAGTGCCCCCGTATATGACATCAGCACTATCTAAGGCATTAATGTATCTTTTGACGAAAGTCTTATAGTGCACCTTGCTATCACAGTCTAAGAATATGAGATTATCATAGCGAGCATACTTTGCCAAACGATTTCTGATCCTACTTCTACCGATATTATCAGAGAGTTCTACGTAGTTGATACCGAGTAGACCTTCTATTGCTCGATTTTTGTCTTTGTATCGCTGAGTGGAGGCATCATCATAGATGAGTAGCTCAAAGGGCTCTCCGAGTTTGACACATTGCCTATGGAGCTCTGTCACCAGTTGGGTTATATCACGATTGTACACGGGGATGAGGATAGATATCATCTGGTGAGGAGCTTTTGAGATTATTCCTCTTCTGGGATCACGCCTCGTTTGCCGAGTTCGATGGCTCTGAGGTTTCGTACTTTGCCTTCTGCTACTTCAAATTTTAACATTGTTCTGAACTTATGAAAGCCCTTGATGCCACAGGCACCGGGATTCATATGGAGGAGTCCATGCTTGCGATCTGGCATCACTTTGAGTATGTGAGAGTGTCCACAAATGAATAAGCCAGGTTGCTCTTCTCTGATTGTAGCGGCTGGTCCCTTATAATATCGACCAGGGTAACCACCAATATGGGTCATGTATACTTTGAGTCCTTCTATAATGAAGATCTCATCCTTACGATATGTAGTGCGAAGCCCACCTTCGTCTATATTGCCCCATACCATTCGTACAGGTCGTCCGAGATCTTCTATGGCATCGGCAGTAGCGAAATCTCCAATATCCCCGGCATGCCAGATCTCATCGCAGTCTGCGAGATGTTTGATCACGTCACTGCCGAGATAGCTATGCGTGTCTGAGATGAGTCCTATTAATTTCAACTATGTAAGAGCTTAGAGTAGTGCTTGTACTGCTTGCTCGAGATTTCTACGAGGATTGATGTAGGCTATATTGCCATCTCTATCCAGCAAGAATGTACGAGGTATACTGCGCACGCCATATGTCGCTGCAGCGGCACTATCCCATTTTTTGAGGTCACTCACGTGAGTATCCCACTTGAGATTGTCTTTTGCGATAGCATCGAGCCATCTCTTTTTCTGAGACTTCATCTGATCAGCGAGCATATTTTCTTGAAATCTTCTCTTAGTGCGCTCATCCAGTCCATCAAGCGATACGCTGAATACCGTGAATCCTTGCTCCTTATACTTGTCATATACTCGGACTACATTAGGATTTTCTCGGCGGCATGGTCCACACCAGCTCGCCCAGAAGTCAAGAAGGACGATTTTACCTTTTAAGTCAGAGAGCTTCATGTTTTTTCCTTGCGGATTGGGGAGGACTATGTCTGGCGCTTTCTCTCCGATTTTGACTTTCTCCATAGACATCTTACGGAGATATTCTTTATTCATAGCATCAGCGAATCCTGCATATTGTGTGGTGAATTCTTCATCTCCATGGTTTTGTTTGAGACGCTCAGCTACCTTGAGGTGCAGGTCAGCCATCTCTGGAGATCCTCCGAATAGCTGTAGCGCCATCATAAATGCGGTCATTGGTTCTGCCTCATTTACTAAGTACTGCTGCATATCGGCTGCTTTTTTCTCACCTCTGAGGAATGAGCCCATCATGTTGACATAATTAGCCGAGGTCTCAGAGCCTGTGACCGAATAGTCGTATTTGCTGAGGGTATTAATATCACCATTTAGTGAGATACCTGTTTCTTGTCCATCAAGGAGTAGGTATGCGGACTTAGCTCCTATGCGGATACGATAGGGGCCTGCATCGGGAGGTGTCTCCATCAGGATGTCAAATTTGCCACTGCCGTCCGTGTCTCCTTTAGCTACGATACTATTGGCATTATTGATAAGATCGACTTTGTCAAAGTATACAGTGAGATTTTCGGCGTTATCTACTTGTCCTTTGATGTGATATCCTTTCTCTTCACAGGATACGGCTAAGAATGTAGATAGAATGACGAGGTATAATAAAGCTCTCATGATAGCTATTTTATGCTTTGTTGATTATTGTTGAGATATAGTGTCTTATTAAAACGAAATATAGAATTTTTGTTATCCTACAACGATACAATTCTATAACTCTAAAGACTTCGCAATATCTGGCATTTTCTACGAATGCTCAATATATATGAGTGATTATAACAATTTATTAGCTAACTCATTGATTTAGAGTATTCATTATGCTAATCCTTCATAAGATAATTACCCTTTTTTGATCCATATTTGGGCTGTATTTTCACACTCATTATGTTGAGCCTTGGAGTATTTAATAGAGCCCCGTACAAGCTTCAAAGAGAAGAAACCTTTGAAAAAGGCGAATTCTTTGATGTGAATAGTTCTGGTGATCGCCTGATCTCACTGTACTATTACAACGGTTATCTGGTGGAGGTGTGCTTCAATCCATTCACTAATGAAGTGGAGCGATTTTTTGCGATAAGCATAGAAGACGCCGCTGATAAATACATCGACCTCTCAGAGATCTTCGTAGAGGCCTGATCAGATCATCCGATTGATCAAGAAAAATAGAATCAAGTATATCCATAGACCATCGAGAAAGTGCCAATAAATGCTGAGTACTGTGAGTCTACGTTTTTTGTCAGGATCTGATAAATAGACTAATACACTGGCAGGCTCCACCAGTCGTTTTCTCGCATCTCTGATGAAATACATCAAAAACGGGATGCCTCCAATCACATGGATGAAGTGCATAGCGCTGATGACATATAAATAAGAAGACATATTGGAACTGGTCAGCTGGATATTCATAGCGAGTAGCTGCTGCCAGGCTAAGATCTGAGCGACTAAAAAGGCAATACTGAGGCCTAAGGTCACCCAGAGTAACAGCTTGTAGCGTCCTGTCTGATCGGTCTCATAGGCACGCTTAGTCTGTACAAGTGCATAGCTACTGGCTAATAGTAGGATAGTATTAAAATAGAAGAGCAGAGGGATCTCTACAGGAGCTTGACCATTCTGTACCCTCGAGTACACATAGGCAAAACTGAACCCAATAAACAGAGCCGTAATAGCTCCCAATACCAAGGTGATCAGGATGTACAATGGATGAATAAGAAATGCTCGCTCAGTTGACATGTGTTGCTTTTTGCCAATAATAGGTGGCGCTGCAGAGTAGGGTATCAACAGGCTTAGTTAACTTGTTGTTTTTAGATATCGCACTATTCTTTTTAATAAATCCTAAAGACTATGAGCTCCCATCTGCAGCATCAGCATCTGACGGTCGCTAAGACGGCTCACTACTCCACATACGGTACGCTGACTAAAAAGACTAAATACATCTGGATAGTGATGCATGGCTATGGCCAATTAGCTAAATACATGATCAGGAAGTTTGATGTGTTGGATCCCGATGATCATTTTGTGATAGCACCTGAGGGGCTCAATCGCTTTTACTGGCACTCTAATAATCAGCCTGTAGCCTGCTGGATGACTAAGGAGGATCGTTATCATGAGATCAATGACTACTGTAGCTATCTTGATCAGCTCTATGCACAGTACGTGAGCCATGTCAATCAAGCACAGGTCAAAGTAGTCGTAATGGGATTCTCCCAAGGGAGTGCGACGATGTATCGATGGCTACATGCTCGACAGCCTCAGGTGGATCTCGTCATCAACTATGCAGGGTGGATCCCCGAGGATATCGCTTACGGGCATCTATCAGACTATCTATCTGGGCTACGACAGTTTCTATACTATGGTGATCAGGATGAACTGCTCAACGATGAACAACTCAATAAAGTCAAATCCGTGATCGAGACTAATCAACTGGAAGTGAAGCTCGTACCCTATGTAGGCGGGCATAAACTTCTCCGAGAAAACATAAAGCGCATCGTGGCCGATCATCTCTGATCGGGACTCCATGAGAGTCTATAAAAAGGCCCTATATCAGATGAGCTGATCCTGTATCTATGATCTAGTCTGCGGCTGATCACCCAGATGATCTGATCCATTCGACTGTCGATAAGTAACAGCTGTCGATCCTTGTCAAATTGGCTGAATTTTAGGTGAGTATAATAATCGCTTATGTTTTTGGAGCGGCCACCCATGCCGATAGGTCGAAACTTCTCACCCTTCTGCCAAGTCCTCACTATGAATGGTAGCTCTACTCCTGACTCAGGGATATATTCCACATGTGGATCAGAGCTTTGCTCAGCCGTCTCTGTGATGCTGATCTCCAGCTGACCATGTGGTAGATCATATCGGCCAAGAAATACCTCCTGATGGATTGGGGCAGTTTTATCTTTTGGACTGATCCATATCTGATCTGCTCGGAGAGTCATCTCGTATCCCTCTGTATAAAACATCGCTCCATCACTGGCCGTCTCTAATATCTGCTCCGCCTGAGACCTATTATATCCGTAGGGCCGGAGCCAATGATAGAGTAATATAGCTCCATGTGCTTGAGATCTAAGATCTGATACAGGCCCTATAGCTATGATCGAATCACTCATAGTGACATAGCGCTGCTGATGTTTAGATATAAGCTGTTGAGTGAGAACAGTGTCCTGCTGGAGATTAGCGGCTGATCGCTTCAAGCCATCGATACCCTGAGGAAACCGCTCGGCGATCTGTGGGAGGATACTGTTACGCAAGAAGTTACGAGAATAATCCGTGCCATTATTCGACTCGTCATCACGATATGGGACCTTATAAGTCTCAGCGTATTGCAGTATTTTTCTTTTAGCTGTAGCTAAAAAAGGTCTACGATAGATATCTGATGAAGCTCTCAGGTTGACCAGGCCTGTCAGACCGGTGCCTCGGATCAGCTGTAGTAGCATCGTCTCTACGAGATCCTCCTCATGGTGTGCTGTACAGATGTAGGCGTAGTCATGCGCAGCCTGGATCTCTTTAAACCAACTGCGACGAATATCTCGAGCTTTTTCTTGGAGATTTGCCTGCTTCATATCAGACTGCTCAGTGTCGCTGACTCTATAGGGATGATAAGGGATATCATGAGCCTCACAGTAGTCCCGTACGAGCTGCTCATCCAGATCCGCCGCCTCCGCTCTTAACCTATAGTTAACATGGGCAACACCGACGCTAAATCCTTGACTATGAAGGAGGTGTAGCATAACCATACTATCGACCCCACCACTCACTGCGAGCAATAAGCGATCAGATTGCAGAAAAAGATGCTCTTTTTCAATAAATTTGGCCACCTCTTGAGATAAGCTCATGAGAAGTATCGTTTCTGGTACAGATTTAAATAGCCAAAAGTAAGATAAATAATATGAGAGCATTAGTATTGATTTTTGGAGTAGCCATGATGTTTTTGACTGCATGTGATAGCACTGGAGGAGCTAAGTCTAAACCTAAATCTGAGAGCGGAGAGGATTTAGTTTTCCCAACTAATATACACAAGGGAGGAGAGTATAAATCTGTCCAAGAGATCCGTACGCAGGCACGAGGTCTAATAGATCATCGTGTAGAGACCATCGGTGAGCCACTATCTATGATCACCTATGGCTACTGGGAGCCAGAATTCGTATTCAATGCTGGTAAAATGTCCAAAGAAGCAGAATATGTAGGATTCTGGATCGACTTCAAAGAGGACTTTACCTATGAGTATGGCTACTATGACAAGACGCAAGGTGGTGGTAGATATCACTTCCGATTAGACGATTTTGCCCTATTGATGCTCGATAATAATGAAGATATGGAGCCAAAGTCTTGGACTGCAAATAATAACGGAGATGCTATGGCTCTCGTGGGCAATCATGACTTCGGCATCAACAATGGAATGCAGATCAAGATGCTCCCGATCGATGATAAGCCAGTGAGAAGGAAATAAGTGAGAAGAGGATGGGGAGTAGTGAGTATCGAGGCTTTAGATCGGGCGTCTAACTTATCCTCCTGCCCGGGAGAGTATGAAGATCTTTTAGTTGATCCTTATTTACTATTTAAACTGAAAGATGAACTGCTGAACTGTAGGATCATAAGTACATCGAGAGGTTGGATTGGTATATTTAGAGGTTTTATCAAGCAGATGAGCCTATTTTGATATTGAGATGTATAATTATTATGATGGGAATTGATTAAAGAATAAGTAATGTAGATGGATTGGACCTTAAAAAATACAATAAATAACAGAGGCTACTCTACTAACTATGTTTATTATTTTCGATGTATTTGTAACTTTCAGACCATGATTTCCAATATTCAATGCCAGTATAGCCAGCACCATTTGGATCTATGTGTAAGAAATCAATCATAAGTTTTGAATTTGAAATTCGGCCTAGATTTTCCAAGTAATGGATTGCACATTCGAGAAGCATTTTAAAGTTTGAGAATATTACTTCACTTAACCCATTTAATTCGCCTCCGTATGTATAATCGTAAACTCTTATAGGGCTGTCTTCTACATTAGTAGCATTTCTTTGATCAAAGACATAAGGGCCTGTGTTATTTCCTTCTTCAGCAAATGGAACAATGCCCTCTTGGGTGAGTTCTTTTGAAAAGCTCCAGCCTAAAGATTTTGCTATGGATTGAACTGTATTCCCAATTGGATTTTCTGGTAGTCTAACAAAACTCAAGTCACCTTCATGGAAGTGTTGAAAACTATGCCATTCTTTAAATAGGCTTGGATATTTTATATCGTATTGAGATTCGATTAATTGATAAGAGTTTGGCTCGATTTGGCATTGGTAGTATTCTTTAATTTTATCGTAACTATTAAATGTTGATTTATTCGGAAGGTCATTATGAAATCCTAAATAGTAAGGACTTTTTCCGTATATGGACCAGAATGCCCTATAGAATCTATCGATTAGTTTGTCTTTCCAATTCATCGTTGTTGTTTTTAGTTATACTAACTCTATTCAAATTCCCTTTTCTTATCTTCTATTCCCCCTGTAAACTTCCTTTTTCTCCTGAGAGTAAATATACATTTTGCTGCTAAAGCAATGAAGCCGAAATAACTACTAATAATCAAGAAATGTGAATAAGACATTAGTTGAAGCTGTCATAAGTATGGCTGGATTGCCGCTCGTGCCATTTTAGTAAAAATAGCCATTCTAATCGTCCATTATCGTAGGAGGATATTCTACCTTTGCGCTTTCATATCGTCAGAACTCTAAAAGCGCTTTCGCACATGATACTTTTCTTTCGCCATTCCTCGCAGAAGATCTTCGGTCTTAAGTCTACTCAGCCTATTAATCCGCAGACCTTAGATAAGCTCATATGGCTATTTGGAGGGGCAGAGCTCTTGGAAGAGACAACAGTGGAGGGTGAGTATATTGGCCCCCGAGCCACGATGATCACCCCATGGAGCACTAATGCTGTGGAGATCACGCAAAACATGGCTATCGAAGGGGTAGAGCGGATAGAAGAGTACCTGCCAGCAGTAGCTACAGACGGGAAATATGACCCTATGCTCTCTCAGCGATATGAGGGGCTGACGCAAGATGTTTTCACGATCCAGGTCCAGCCAGAAGAGATCCAAGAGATCGACGATATAGCAGCGTACAATAAGGCAGAAGGGCTCGCTCTAAGTGAGGAAGAGGTCAGCTATCTCGAGGAGATGTCTGAGCGTATTGGGCGTAAACTGACAGACTCTGAGGTATTCGGATTTTCTCAAGTCAATAGTGAGCACTGCCGACATAAAATATTTAACGGGGTCTTTGTGATTGATGGGGTAGAGCAAAAGTCGTCCCTATTCAAGATGATCAAAAAAACCTCTCAAGAAAATCCTAACTCCATCGTGTCTGCCTACAAGGATAACGTAGCATTCATTGATGGGCCGAGAGTGGAGCAGTTTGCTCCGCAGCGTGGCGATGAGCCGAGTGACTATGAGGTCCGAGAGTTTGACTCGATCCTCTCGATCAAGGCGGAGACGCACAACTTTCCGACGACGGTCGAACCATTTAATGGTGCAGCGACGGGATCTGGTGGGGAGATCCGTGACCGATTAGCAGGAGGGACGGGCTCTATACCGCTAGCTGGCTCAGCTGTCTATATGACGAGCTATAGCCGACTCGCAGAAAATCGCCCGTGGGAGGACGCTATGGCCGAGAGAGATTGGCTCTATCAGACTCCGATGGACATCCTGATCAAAGCATCTAATGGAGCCTCTGACTTTGGTAATAAGTTTGGACAGCCGCTGATTAATGGTTCGTTGTTGACTTTTGAGCACGAGGAGCATGCTCGTCGACTGGGTTTTGATAAGGTCATTATGCTGGCTGGAGGTATCGGCTATGGCAAGAAAGAAATGGCTCAAAAGAATACTCCGTCAGAGGGAGATCAGATCGTCATCCTCGGAGGGGACAACTATCGTATCGGTATGGGTGGCGCAGCGGTGTCGTCTGCTGATACTGGAGAGTTTGCTTCTGGGCTGGAGCTCAATGCCGTGCAGCGGTCCAATCCTGAAATGCAAAAACGGGCAGCCAATACGATCCGAGCGATGGTGGAGAATGATGTCAATCCTATCGTATCGATCCATGATCATGGCGCAGGAGGACATCTCAACTGTCTCTCAGAGCTTGTCGAAGAGACAGGTGGTAAGATAGATCTGGACAAGCTGCCGATAGGAGATCCCACGCTATCTGCGAAGGAAATCATTGGCAACGAATCACAAGAGAGAATGGGGCTCGTGATCGGTGAGAAAGACATAGCAGGACTAAAGCGAATCGCTGATCGTGAGCGCTCGCCTATGTATCAGGTCGGAGAGGTGACAGGTGATCATCGATTTACTTTTGAGTCATCTAAGACGGGTGCTAAGCCTATGGATTTGGCGCTTAGCGATATGTTTGGCAGCAGCCCTAAGACGATCATGAATGATACAAGAGTAGAGCGCAGCTATGCTGATCCAGCCTATGATGTCGCTCAGCTCAAAGAATATATAGAGGCCGTACAGCGTCTCGAGGCAGTGGCCTGCAAAGACTGGCTGACTAATAAAGTCGATCGCTGTGTAGGAGGGAAAGTGGCGACTCAGCAATGTGTAGGCCCACTACAGCTCCCGCTCAATAACTGTGCTGTGATGGCACTCGACTATGATAGTGAGCATGGTATAGCTACTGCGATCGGACACGCTCCCGTGACGAGTCTCATCGATGCAGCGAATGGTGCCCAGCTCTCTGTAGTAGAGTCACTCACTAATATAATCTGGGCGCCACTCTCTGAGGGACTCAAGTCGATCTCGCTATCGGCTAACTGGATGTGGCCATGTCGAAATGAAGGTGAAGATGCTCGACTCTATGAGGCTGTAGAGGCGCTCTCTGAGTATGCCATAGCGCTCGGCATCAATGTGCCTACAGGCAAGGATTCGCTATCGATGGCGCAGAAATATGGCGATGGAGCAGTATTAGCGCCAGGGACGGTGATAGTGACGGCAGCTGGACATTGTGATGAATTCACTAAAGTGGTAGAGCCGCTACTCCAGCAGGATAAAGGAGATATCATCTATATCGATCTCTCTCAGGGTGGCTATGCTCTCGGTGGCTCTTCATTCGCTCAGACTCAAAATAAGATCGGAGCAGTCGCTCCATGTCCATTGAGCGCTACAGATCTGGCTAAAGTTTTCAATACAATCCAAGAGGCGATCAAAGATGATATGGTCGCTGCTGGTCATGATATCTCGGCAGGAGGGATGATCACGACGTTACTTGAGATATGCTATAGCGATGTAGCTACAGGAGCAGATATAGACTTGACGTCAATAGGAGAGTCGGATGTAGTAAAGCTACTATTCGCTGAGAATCCTGGGTTGATCTTACAAGCTGCGGACAATCGATTAGTACAATATCTCACTGAGTCAGGTATAGCTCATCAGGTCATAGGCGCTATGAAAAATGAAGCGACTCTAAGTATCGAGAATGCAGAATATACTATCGACCTCGACATAGCGGCCATGAGAGATGTATGGTATGAGACCTCCTATCTCCTCGATGCTAAGCAGACTGCCAATGGTCTGGCAAAAGAGCGCTATGACAACTATAAGAAGCAGCCACTTCAGTATGTGTTCCCAGATCAGTTCACTGGCAAAGCGCCAGCGATCATCACGGGAGCTAAGCCGCAGGCCGCCATCATCCGAGAAAAGGGAAGTAACTCTGAGCGAGAAATGGCCAATGCTCTATATAGAGCTGGATTCGCAGTAAGAGATGTACACATGACTGACTTAGTACAGGGCCGAGAGGATCTTAAGGATGTGAAGTTTCTCGGAGCTGTAGGAGGATTTAGTAATAGTGACGTGCTGGGCTCAGCGAAAGGATGGGCCGGAGCATTCAAATATAACGAGCGGGCAAAAGCGGCATTGGATCAATTCTTTGACCGTGAGGATACATTGTCCATTGGTATATGCAATGGCTGTCAGCTATTCCTCGAGCTTGATCTGATCAATCCTGACCATGAGCTGCTCGCTAAGATGCATCATAATCAATCTATGAAGCATGAGAGTAGCTTTACCTCTGTAGAAATCCTGGACAATAAGTCGGTGATGCTATCCTCCTTAGCTGGAGCAAAGCTCGGTGTATGGATCAGTCATGGTGAAGGGAAGTTTAATCTACCAATGCCAGAAGATGCCTATCACATAGTCGGCAAGTATGGCTATGAAGGCTATCCCGCTAATCCTAATGGAAGCGACTACAATGTAGCGATGATGGCCAGCCCTGATGGTCGCCACCTCGTTACGATGCCACATATAGAGCGATCTTTCTATGCATGGAACTGGGCACTCTATCCCGCAGGCCGAGAGGATAAAGTCAGCCCATGGGCGCAGGCATTTGTGAATGCTAAAGAGTGGATGGGGTAGATAAGTAAAGTATGAAGTTTCAAGTCTGAAAGTTTCAAGTGTAAATTGATTTAATGAATCTATTGTATTCACTTTCAGACTTTCTACTTTTAAACTTTCTACTCATCTGGAGGTGCCGGAGGCGGAGGGTTCGAAAATCGAATGAAAGGATATACACACCATTGTTTTTCATCTTGACCAGAGGGAAAGATCTTTGTTTTCCCAAGTGTACACGTGAGAATAAATTGCGTAGATATCTTCGATGAGGAGAGCTATGTCGGGAGTTATTATTGGATCCTAACTTTACTCTGAGAGCAATGCCAGGCAACAACACTACAGACAATAATCAGATAAATAGCCGACTTAGAGTGCAAAGGATTTTAGTTATGTTTAAATTAGGGTATGGATTTACAGCTTAGAAAAATCGAATTTATAAAGGCATTTCTTGATTTAGAAGAAGAAGCTACTATTTCAAAGTTTGAAAACCTATTGTATGCCGAGCTAAATCAAAAGTCTGATCCTATGACAATTGATGAGCTTAATACCAGAATTGACCAGTCGCTTAATGACTCAATGCAGAACAGATTAACCTCTCAGGTAGAGCTGAAAGAAGAGATAAAAAGTTGGGGTTGACTATCTATTGGACCGATTTTGCTAAGTCGGAGCTCAAAAAAATATATGTCTATTATGACACCGAGGTTGGAGCTACTTTAGCTTTAGGTATTTTACAGCAGCTCCTAAGTCATGTTGATGTCCTGATAGATCATCCAGAATTTGGTAGAGTAGAAGAGCTACTGATGGATCGTCCAGGGCAGTTTAGGTTTTTGGTGTGTCAAAATTATAAAATCATATACCTGATCAATAATCTAAAAGAGAGGATAGAAATCCTCGATGTTTTTGATACTAGATTAAATCCCGAAAAAATCAAAAGGTCTTAAAATTGTAATGATAAATCTAAGTTTTAATCCGCATCTCACCTTTTCATCCCATCACTGCACACCTTCGTCGATAGCCCACTATCATTGATCCCGAAATCTTAAGAAACTGTGAAAATCCTGTAACATAATCAGAAGCAGCAGCGTCGTCTTGATACATACCGAATAGGTCATCTCAACTGATCAGGAGGTGCTCAAGCGGATCAAGATTACTATTACTCATACTTAATACTTAACAAAAACTAAATCAATGAAAAAGCTATATGCATTCATCTGTATCTGCCTATCTGTAGGTGTCCTCTCTGCTCAAAATATCATAGATAAGCACTATGAACATTATGTAGAGATGGATGAGTCCACCGTCATCAGTGTATCTTCTTTGACATTTCAGTATGCCGCTAATTTTGTACCAGAAAACACTGAGGAAGAGCGAGAAATGAAGGAGTTCATAGAGTCGGTCGAGTCGTTTGACTTAGTGAAGGTCTCTATCGATGATCCTAAAGCGGAATACCGAAATGCACTCGCACTCATCGGTGATGACTACGACGAGCTTATCAATGTCAAGGATGGGACGACTCGAGCCTCTATCCGCATAGATGAGGAGGATGGCATCGTATACGAATTAGTAGGTGTCGTGGCAGAGGATCGTGACTTTGTGATATTCTCTCTGCTCTGTGAGGTAGAGCTGGATAAGATCGGTGAGATGATCAGTAAGATAGATTCTGACAAGTTCGCTCCGCTCAAGGATGCCGGTATCGCCGAAGTCTCTGAGATGCGAGCCTATCCTAATCCGATCACCGCCTCTGCAGAGCTGACGGTAGATATCCCAAGTTCTATGGATGGCGGGCAGCTATCGTTGATCGATGCTAACGGATCTCAAGTCCATAAAGAGACCATCAGCGGTACGCAGACTACTATCTCGACAGCTGGCTATACTCCAGGATACTATATAGTGAATATCGAGAATGGAGGATTCTCTATGAAAAAGAAAGTACTCGTAGTGAGATAGACGCTATCTCTCAGATTAATAACTTCATGTTTACAAAGTTTGGAAGGTCTGACCGTAAGAGGTCAGGCTTTTTTTATATCCACTGATGTCGTTTCGACTGATTTAGTCTTGGTTTTGGCCATCATAAGGTAGAGTACGCCTCCAATGACTATGAAGGTGCCTATCCACTGCGTAGAATTGATTTGCTCTCCTAAGAATATCGATGCTAAGATAATAGTGGAGATAGGTCCGATAGTACCAATAATTGAGCTACTATTAGCTCCGAGGATACGTATGCCCTCTACGATCATGAATGAGGGAATGACAGTACTGAGGGTAGAGATCACCAGAGCTATCCAGTATATCTCAGTAGGAAAGTCAAATAGGTTGAATCCATTAGTCAGGGCATTATGTATGATGATAGCGGTAGCCGCTATACACATAGCCACAGAGTTGTAGAGACGGCTATTGACTTTAGCTACCATCTGCTGACTACCTACGAGATAGACAGAGTAGGTGAAAGCTGATCCGAGTACGTAGAGTGAGCCAGTAAGTATCTGCTGCGGATCACCGATCTGTACATTGCCTCGATAGGCGATGATGATTCCGGTATAGCAGACGACTATGGAGATCGTTTGGGATATATTGATCCGCTCTTTTAGCCACAGATAGGATAGAATCACTACGATCGTCGGATATATGAAGATGATGATCCGCTCAAGACTGGCATCGATATACTGTAGCCCCTCCATATCTAAGAAGCTGGCGATATAGTATCCCATAAGTCCATAAATTAGTAGTGGCCATTTACGGGCTCGGAGAATGCCAACATCTGATTTGTGTTTCTGACCATAGTATATGCCTATTGCCAAAAAGAGGGGTAGAGCAAATAACATTCTGAGCATCAATAGAGAGGCTGTATCTATCTCATATCGATAGGCGACCTTGACTAAGACAGCTTTAGTCGAGAAGAGTATGGCCCCTCCAAAAGCCAAGACGGCGCCCCCTAATTTACTCTCGTTGTTCAAAATATTATTCTGATTGACTAATAATAGTGCTAATCTATCGAAATAATATTTTAGCATACTTGTTCATTCAGCGAAAGCCAAAATAAAAAAGAGGCTCCGGGTGAGAGCCTCTCTGGGTGGTGATCTAATTTGTAATTAAAAAAATGAAATTAGATGTAAGACTACTCGATATGTATTCTTGATATGTGTTTTGTATTTCCATTTTTTAGCTGGATGATCATGATACCTTTTGCTGCTATATCAGATACTGGTATCTGCATGTATTGCTCAGAGATGGTCTGTTGATACATGACTTGACCGACGACATTGGATATGCGCAGCTGTCCTGATACTAATTCACTTGGAATGTCTATATGGATCATGTGATTAGCCGGGTTAGGATAGATGCATACCTGAGGATCATCGATATGGCTCTCAGACCATGATAGACTCAAGGGGCCATGTGCATCTTGATAGTGGACTACTTCAGAGTAGAGGGACTGATCTATCTGGAGCATTTCTGAAAGGCGTCCAGCCTTTATAGCTTTCACTTTTATGGTGAGTTTGAATTTTTGTGCTTTTTTCGGGCTAAGAAATGACAGGTTCAGCCTTTCTTCTGTCTCGTGATATTGCAGAATGTCTCCTGTATAGCTATGTACGATATCGATGATCTCTACATCACTGAGCTTGAGGTATGCGGTCAGCCCGAGCAGTGCATCTGGATAGGATAGGCTGATCATAGCCTCTTCACCAGCGCTTACGATGCGATCCACGACGTCGATATGAGCATCAGATAGATAGAGTGGGGGATCTGTCTTATGAAAGCTGGATGCCGAGCCGGTGATATCACCATATCTGAATATCTCAAAATTCAGTCCTTCACTAAAATCTACTGTAGGGCCATCAAATCGATAATTCACATAGTCATTCGTGAACTCATATTGGTCAAAGCCACTGAAATCAGTAGAGGTCTCAATCATGAATAGCTGACCATAGGTGTCATGAGGCACGACTCCAAGGATATGTCTTCTCAGATTGATCAAATCACGTGTACTGACGCTACCACTTAGATCGATATCGGCAGCAATGGCAGCCGGAGGGCTCATGTCGTCCCCTGTGAGTGATCTGAATAAGTATACCAGATCTAATGTTGTGATGTTTTGCAGCGTCCCGTGATTGTCTCCAATAGTCAGCGTGTTAAAAATATCTAATACCTCTTCTCTCGTAGCGATGTGCAGATAGGCTCCTCTATTACTGAGCGGCTCATCATTCAGCTCGAGGCTGACTTGCTGCTCATTAATGATACGGATTGGCATCTCGTCAGGCTTATAGTTGCCGTCTTCGCAGATCGTCTCGTAGTCAGACATGTCGATCGACGCCCTGCACCAATCAAATCCAATGAGCTGAGCGCCATCTTCAAAATAGTGAGATATATGAACATTGATATCGAGATGCTGCTGATAGTCAGCGCAGTATAATTGGAATCTGTCATAGAGATTGTCCCCATCATGATCGATAGAGGTGTATTGAGTGCCGTATTCTACCACACAGTCTTGATCTATATTGATGATATCTGAGTATTTGACCTCAGTCACAGTGCTATCTATGATGAGCTCGATGTGCTGACAGCGCTCTGGATCGAGACAGGATCTATCGGTCTGGATACAGTCTTCATAGATATCCGGTATATCCCATGTGATGCTACTATGACAGAGGAGCTGATAGACGTCGATTGGTGCTGCGGAGCGTGTCTCTTTATATACGATGCCGATATTCGTAGGACCATATATGTTGTCACAGTTGAAGGTGATCTCTTTATTGAGCTGAGCATCTGGCTGAGATAGATGGAGTAGATAGATGTCTCGTATGTCGTATCCGTGACAGTCGAGGAAGTAGTCGATATCAGGTATCAGATCGTTTAGGCTGATCGTCTTACCTGGTTCGAATTGCCATTGAAAATCCTCGCAAATCGGAACTAAGAAACAGTCTAAAAGATTAGTGATGTCGATCTGCCCATTACTGACTTCTACTGCTGGGATGACGAGGTCATTACGGGTGAATTCTATATGAAACCCATCGAATCCCGTGATGTTGAGCTCGGTAGGGTTCTCCCAATCTGATACTACAGTGAAGCAGATCTCAATGATCGTGTCACCAGCAGCTAAGGTGGCGGGACTATTCTGAGAGTCGAGCCATAGTAGACGCAGCTGTCCTTCGCCTACGAGCGCATCACTGAGGCTGATATCTGTCAGTGGCTCTGTGTGGTTATATCCTGCATACTCCAGTACTTCATGATTCCATGATAGACCAAACTGAAAGCCCGCCATGTTTTCAAAATTATCTGTACGAATGGGTATGCAGAGTTGGTCGCCTATATTAGTATCATAGTCGTCCGTATAGAGATACACGGTCTGTGCAGTCAGACTACCCAGCATCAAGGAAAATAGTAGTAGTAATGATTTGTTCATGTTCATGGATTTGATATTAAAAATGCTTGCGTAGTCCTATTTCTATATTCCATCCTGAGAGTCGCTCTGCGACTCCGTATTCTTTATTTGTGATCGAGTTAACATCATATTGGTAGCGGATTCGGCTATAGATGTCTATGCTTTCGAGCTGATAGGCGGCACCTGAGGATACTCCTATCGATAGAGTAGGTATGCGAGCCAAGTACCAGCCCTCTGTATCTGTTGATAGATCATACTCTCTATCGGCAAATGGATGCGTAAATCCTGAGATATCACTGTAGATGCCGATAGCACCACCTACACTCGTCTCCCAGCTCCATTTGCCACTGTGCAGTGCATACTGAAGTTCTGCTGGGATCTCGAGACGGCGATATTGATTGATTCGCTGATTATTCTCTGAGATTACTTGCTGTACTGTAGCACTCCCTGTGATATTTTGTACTCCATCCATGGAGTATACTTGCTTCAGTAGTGCGTCCTGGAGCTCTATATCTTCGAGGTATTGGATCGATCCATTGGAGCGCTTGTAGCGATGCTGATAGCGCAGACCTGCTCTGACCGACCATGCTGGAGCGAAGTGATAGGTGCCCATCAGATGAAGATTGTACGATGGCAGCGCTTCTTCTGCCAGCTCACGTCGGGTATAATGATCTGCCCATTCCTGATTTCTCAATGATAGATGATCATGGCCTGCCAGTAGTCCGAGGCCTCCCTCAATACTCCAGTGTCCTTTGTATTTAGGAGTTGGTAGGATACTATTTTGGGGAGCATTATAATCCTCTGTTTCCCATAGGAGCGGATCGATGGTCAGAGCTGTGATACTTTCACTGATCCAAAATTTTTTGGTTTTCATGCTATTAGCGACACTTGCTGAAGTTCGGTTACGTAATTCAGCATCATACTCAATGAACGGAGCTACTGAATTTTTAGATTGCCCGATGGCCAAGTCGATGGGTTTTGTTGGAGTATTGTCGTTATAGGTGTAGTTATTTAGGGTATTGTTATTAGCTATTAGACTTTTACTTGATTGTTTGCTCGGCTTCGATCCTTCGTTAGCTTGTGAGCTCGCTATAGACCGTTCCGTTGAGCGAATGTTATCAATAGATGACTCACTTAGTGATGTGTTGACGAGTTTGGCTGGAGCCTGATTTATTGCTTCATCCGTCAATATAGCAGTAGCCTTGATAGCAGATGATAGCGTGCTGGTCTCGACCAGATCTATATCTTGGTCTTCTGACTGATACCATCGATAGGCACCATAGCTCACACTCGATAGGGTAAATAATAGCCCAATGCCCCAGAGCCAAAAGATGATGCCTCGATCTTTTTTCTCTTCTTGTGGGATATGATCTTTGACAGCGGCCCAGAGTGCATCTGTATCTACCGGATGCTCTTGAGAGCCCATTTCTTGTGCCAGTTTTCGTTCTATATCTTCCCACTTCATATACTCATCTCTTTAGATTGTGATAGGATGTTTTTCAGGTATTTTCTGGCATTAGTCAGGTGTACTCTCGAGGTGCTTTCTTTGATATTGAGCACTTCAGCGATCTCTCTGTGACTCATGCCATCTATGATATTCATCATGAATACATGTTTGGCAGGTACAGGTATGGTCTCTATTACTTTCATTAGGTCATTGACATTCAGTGTGCTTTCTATATCTGGCCTGACGGTCGTGATATAGTCTGCGGTAGCATTGAGTTCGACATCTTTAGTTGGCTTGATTTTAGCTCGCAGTACTGTGTTGATTAGTATTCGCTTGAGCCATCCTCCGAGCTTTCCTTCTTCTTGATATCGATTTATATTTTTGAATACTTTTATCCAGGTCTCTTGCAGTGCATCTTGGGCGCTGGCACTATCCTTGAGATAGCGCATAGCGGTAGCCATGAGTACAGGGGAGTACTTTTCTAAAAGCATTTTCTGATATTTTGCTTGGTGCTTTTTGCACCCTTCTATTATAGTCTTATCCGTCACCCGCTGGATAATCTGTTAGTTTTTGATTGATTTATTTTTCTCGTAATGCCACGAATGATCCTGTAGCGCCTTCGCAGCCCAGTTCATTAGCAGGCATCTCATATGTTCCTTCGATAGTATCTCCGATGTCACCGTATTTAGTGATGGTTACTTGGCCTTCGCAGATTTCTCCAGATTGGCCGAAGAGCCTCCCCTCAAAAGTCCCAGTCGTATGTCCATCAAATCCGAGGAGTAGTCCATTACCTGTCTGCTCATTATGTATGATGAGGGTCTCTTCTGGCTGGGCTCTGGCGATCACGTTTTCGTAAGATCGGCCATTGTACTCGATATATCCAGAGCCAGTGCTCAGCGAGCACAGATCGATGACTATATTATCCAGAGAGCTGAGCTCATTGAGGTCCACTGTCACCGATCTCGTGATATTGCTGAAGCTGTCTACCGCAGTGATATAGAGTATCTCTGAGGTGTAGCATGCGTCGAGTGCAATATCAAATCTCAGATCAGTGCGGCCCCAATAATCCTGACTCAGCTCGGTACTATAGTATATATCTACATAGTGCCCCGTCTCGTCGGTACAGGGATCGATGAGTCCAGATAGGTTGATCATCGTAGGACGTGCTTCGATCTCGATACTGAGCTGGTCAGTGCTTTCGGCGGTACCTGCATATCGCCATGCACCGATCTCTGAGAAGCAATTATTATAGGCTCTGATCTCCAGCTGTGTCTCTTGAGGGATAGGGATACATACCTCATGCTCGTAGTCTATCACTCCGGCGTGCACGATCGCACCATCAGTCTCGGAGATTAAGAATAAATCTCCTCTCTCACGACTGGTTGATTCTGCCGTAAGATCAGAGAATGAAATACATAAATCGGCACTCGAGCGTATAGTAGCGATACACCACCAGCTGAAATGGGGTAGCAGCGCACGATATCCAGCTCCAGTATTGATGGCCGTACCTTCTTCTACCCAGAGACCAATATTTTCATTTAGTGATAAGAGAGTTACTTCTTCTACTAATGCGTCATTACTGGTCTGATGCTCAGCCGGGAATATCACTTCTACAGGCTGCTCAGGGTCTACATCAAGTGGTCGACCAGAGGCATCAGTCACACTGATATAAGCAATACTGCTGAGCGCTGGCTTATGATAGGGGTATTGCTGATCGGCAGTGATAGACTCATAGACCTGCACTTTATGATCGTAGGTGTTGATATTATTTGGGGCCACCCAAAATATATTGACGTATACCGATCCGTCATACGGAGTTCCATCTTTTTGAAAGGTGCCTGCTGGGAAGTTTGCCTTGAGTCCAGAAGGATCTTGCACTTCAGCACCTTGACTATTCTCAAAGACATAGTCACCCTTTTTGGGTACTAAGGTGAGGGTCGTATATAGTGAGAGAGACTCCGCACCATATAGCCTTATGCCTGTCTCGTAGTAGCCATTTCGCTCTGCTGAGAGATAGGAGCCATATTGTCCGAGAGTTACGTCTTTGAGTTCAAACTTTCCTTCTGCATCAGTTAAGGTAGTGGCGCCAACAATGGAGATTTCTACATTTTCAATAGCGAAGCCGGCAGTGTCGGTTACGACTCCCGAGATCTGATTGACATAGAGCTGCTCAGGTTCTGCGATTGAAGAGTCTAAAGTGTTCGTTTCTAATAAGTCTTCGTAGCAGGCTGAGTAGAGCAAGCTTAATCCGAGCAGCAGTATGAGAGATTTGATCGTTGTCATTGTTTGGCTATTCTTGCGTTCTTTGTCAGTATAATACTGCACGAAAAGATAACGCTTAGCCAAGTTGGATAATTTTTGAAAGAATTACTTCTATACGACTATCGCTCTTGGGAATGTGATGATGAAGGTGCTGCCCGATGGCGAAGACTGCGCCTCTATTGTTCCTCCATATTTATTGATGATCTTTTTAGCTATGGATAGTCCGAGTCCCGAGCCTTCATAGATATGAGAGCTGTGTAGCTTTTTGAATGGCTCAAAAATGTAGGAGAGATACTCTGGGTCGATACCTATACCATTGTCTTTTACCCTGATTAAGACATTATCAGTAGATAGGATACTGGTGATTTTTATTTCTTTGACTTGCTTGTTATTGTATCTGATAGCATTATCTATCAGATGGTCAAATATCTGAGTCAGATGACTTTTATCTATCTTGAGATTATTAGGCACTTCATAGTTTAGGATGACTCGGTCAGTATATTGGTTTTTCAAATCTGCTCTTATTTGATCCAGAATATCGACTGTGGTAGAGTAGGATAGGTAAGTCGGATTGTCCTCGATCTGGCGATAGTCTCTGATACCATTGACTAATGAATGCAACTGCTCCGCTCCAGATTTGATGTGATTGATATATTCTTTAGACTTTCTATCGTCTGGATTTTGAGTCCTCTCCAGAAGTCCCAGAAAACTACTGATGGTACGAATAGGTGTCTTTAGATCATGTGCTGCTACCGAGGTGAATATTTCCAATTCGTCCTTTTGCTGTTGGATATGTTTGTTTTTCTCTACGAGTTCTTGATTTTGTGAAGATGCGGTGGCGAGTGCCTCATCCTTTTGATGGAGGTACAGTTTCAGGTTTTCCATCACAACAAAAGCTAATATGCTAATCGAAAAAAATGCAAAAGCCATCACCACAAAGTGTAAATAAGGGACATCATGAGTCTCATCCAGTGGGCCATATAGCTCAAGAGATAGATAAGGGACAAACCATGCCAAGAGTACAGTTCCTCCAATCATTATCCAGTCGCTCCATGAATCAAATAGGACAAAAACAAAGATCATCATAGATATCAATAGTACCTGGACCTCACTTTGCCTGCCATAGAGGGTTATCGTCACTCCTGTTAATATAGTCAGCATGAGTATGACGATCCTGCTTGCGATCTTGAATCTTCTTTGCTTATTGAGCCAAAACACGAAAAGCAATAAAGCTGTACCGATCGATGTCATAAGGCTCGATGTATATACTCCTGAGGCTAATAGCATGACTATGAGCACTAATAGAAAAGGCACAGTGATGAGCACTATGATATTGACAAGTACAGTCCGCATGACTGTGATAGGATTGTCCTCATCATTGAGACCGTTTCTGTAGAGTTGTTTTATCACATTAGGTAGATTGATGTAGGTGACCTACTGGCTTCATAGTATCTGACGTTTGATTTCTTGCATATACCTATTTAGTCCATATACTAAATGTGTCGGAGACGTGATGATATGGTCTTTTTATATTGATCTCATACTAATTTTATCAGTAGGGATATCTGCCCAAAATGATAGTAGCTGTGCTCGATCAGGCCTTCGAGGTTTCTTTCATAGCTGCCATAGGCTTCTTTGACGAATGGCTGGCCCCAGATATCAAAGGGCTGTGTTTTGATAGCATTGACGATCATCGTAGCATTTTTGAGATAGTCCTCCTTTAGTCGCTGCCAGTCTTCTGCAGATTCGATAGGTGCCATATCAAAACTATACTTATCCCTGATTTCGAGGTCTCCGCCTTGGAGGACATTGAGTATCCCGCCTATATAGTAGTTGATATGGTATATCAGCTGTGCTATAGAGTTATGATCTCCGATTTTTCGCTTCGCTTGTTGCCAAGAGATTTTTTGGAGCTGCTCTTTGATATTGGTATTGGCTATCCAGCTACCATTGAGCAAGACTTCGTCCATTCTTACGGCTAAAGATTCGCTCTGATTCATTTGATACATTTCCCCCAAAATAAAGGAGATAAATGAGAAGAAGTAATTAGATCAAATTAAAAAAGCCCCAGAGTTATTCTGAGGCTTAGCTATTCCTTAGGAGACGGTTCATCATCTCTATGATCAATGAAGTGATCTGTATTTAGATTTTTAGTACTGAGGGATCGTATTATCAATCTCTCGTGACCAAGCGAGGATACCTCCTTTGAGATTGTAGAGATTGTCAAATCCTGCTTTCTGAAGAGCATCTACTGCGGCAGCGCTACGCTGACCACTGCGACACATCAGGACTACATCCACATCATCTTTTATTTTGTCTTGTGCCGACATGATACTACCTAGTGGTATTAAGTCTCCATCAATATTTGCGAATTCATATTCATTAGCCTCTCTTACGTCTACGAGTTGGTGAGCTTTGCCGCTATCTCTCCACTCTTTGAGGTCTTGTACTGTTATTTCTTTTATTGCCATAGTAGTTATTTCAGATGACTGAACACCACAAAATTCGTCATAGTTCACTAATTCCGTGATGTTTGTGTCGGCTTTTTTAGAGTATTTCAGTTTCCTAAACGACATACTGAGCGTATCTACGAGCAAAATCTGATTAATCAATCCATCTCCGATACCTGTGATTGCTTTGATGACCTCGAGGGCTTGGAGATTGCCTAAGACGCCAGCCATCACTCCAAGTATACCACCAGCTGCACAGTCTGGTACGGATCCAGCAGGAGGTGGAGTAGGGTAGAGGTCTCTATAGTTCGCACTGCGGGTTCCATCTTGTAATACTTGATTGAATACAGCCACCTGCCCTTCATATCTGAATATAGAGGCATATACATTGACACGTCCAGTAAGTACGCAGGCATCATTGACCAGATATCTTGTTGGAAAATTGTCAGTGCCATCTGCAATGATGTCATATTGGCTGATGATATCGATCGCATTATCTACCGATAGATACTCATTATAGGTGGTAAACGAAACATGTGGATTGAGAGCAGATAGACGCTGAGCAGCTATCTCGACTTTTGACTGTCCTATATCTTTAGTAGTATAGAGTACTTGACGCTGCAGATTGGAGAGGTCTACTACATCTGCATCTATGAGACCTATATGACCGACACCTGCAGCCGTGAGATAGAGAGCCATGGGGCTACCCAGTCCACCAGTACCTATGAGTAGGACTTTTGCCTGCTTCAGCTTCAGCTGTGCCGCTCGGGAGAAGTTGGGCAGATTAAAATGTCGACTATATCGGGTGAGCTCAGCGGTACTGAAGTCCATTTTACATTAGGTTTTTAACAATTATAAAAATCCTGATGTGTAAGCCGCTGATGTTTAGTCGTTCATACATATTACGTTTTTTTATAAAGTGTAAAAGATTGATTTTCTGTAATTAATCTGTGATTTTATTCTTTGAATAGCATTTCATGTTAATATATTCGCATTCGTGTTAATATGTTGAATATGCCATCTAAGAAGAATAAAGCGAAGAAGGTCCAGAAGAATAAGAGCGATAATAGGCTGATAAAAATAACAGGAGTTTTACTCATATTGTTATCACTCTACTTTATGATTGCCTTTATCTCGTATTTCTTTACGTGGAGGGCAGATCAGGATGCTGTGCTCCGACTATCATGGGGGATACTCGTCGATGGCGAGGTCGTAGTGACTAATTGGCTCGGCCGATTAGGAGCTGTCCTGTCCAATCTCTTCATCTATTGGGGATTTGGGATAGCTGCCTTGTTTTTAGTGCCAGTGATTTTTGAGTTTGGGCGATACCTGATTAAGCGTATGCCGCTCAGTACCATATATATACTTTTTCAAAAAGCATTCTTTGCTATGACATTCACTTCTGTCACTGCGGCTTTTATATTTCAAAATTCATCTTTCCCTTGGGGTGGTAATTTTGGAAACGCTGTGACTTACTGGTTGTCCAATTTTGTAGGACAGTTAGGATTGGTGATCATGTTACTATTTGCTGCATTAAGCTTTGTGATCTGGAAGTTTAATCCAGCACTCGAGACTTTGACTTTAGCGACCCCGCAGGGGATGATTAAGATACCGACTTTTTTAAAGTTCACAAGAAGAAAAGCTTCCGCTGTAACTGCGAAGCCTGAGCGTGAAGAGGCGCTCAAACCGAGAACCGATAATAGTAGAGATGAGCCCGACTTCAGTGATGAAGTGGTCATCCCTAAAACCGAACCTACGACCGACAACCCAAGTTTTAATAGTACTCAGGAGCTATCCGGCGAATTAAAGCTGGAGCTTCCTGATACTATGGTCGGCGAACCATCACCTGCAGTAGCCCAACCATTTGAAAAAGTAGGCCCGGAGACTGATCAATTTGAAGAAATCAGTGCTCCTCAACCTACCCCAAGAAAAAGAGTAAGTCTCGATGATATAGAACTGGAGACTACAGCACCGGAGTCAGCTGCGAGCGCTGTGCCAAATCTCCAGATCACGGAAGAAAATAAGGATCATCTTGACCCATTTGACCCAACTCTTGAACTCTCTAACTATCAACCTCCAACTCTGGACTTACTACTGGACTATAGTGATCAAAAGGTAGAGATCGATAGGGATGAGCTTGAGGCGAATAAGGATCAGATCATCCGTACGTTACTCAATTATAAGATAGAGATCACTAAAATCCGAGCTACGATCGGTCCGACGGTCACACTCTATGAGATCGTACCTGCTCCAGGCGTCAAGATCAGTAAGATTAAAAATCTCGAAGATGATATAGCCCTGAGTTTAGCAGCTCTCGGTATCCGTATCATCGCACCTATACCTGGCAAAGGAACAATAGGTATTGAGGTGCCAAATAAGAAAAAGCAGATCGTATCATTCAGAGAAGTGGTACAGTCTGATAAGTTTCAGAAGGCTAAGATGGATCTTCCATTGGCACTTGGTAAGACCATCTCCAATGAGGTATTCGTCGCTGATCTTGCTAAGATGCCTCACCTCCTCATAGCGGGTGCTACCGGACAGGGTAAGTCAGTCGGTATCAATACGATCATATCCTCGCTACTATACAAGAAGCATCCGAGTCAAGTGAAACTCGTACTCATAGATCCTAAGAAAGTGGAATTATTCCCTTATGGATTGATCAATAAACACTTCTTAGCCTATTTACCAAATGAGGATGAGCCGATCGTGACGGAGACGTCTAAGGTGATCTACACGCTCAACTCGCTCTGTATAGAGATGGATACGAGATACGATTTACTTAAGAAGGCCAGAGCTCGTAATATCCGTGAGTACAATGACAAATTCACCGCTCGTAAGTTGAATCCGCTCAATGGACATAAGTTTATGCCGTTCATCGTGTTAGTCATTGACGAGTTTGCGGATCTCATCATGACTGCAGGCAAGGAGGTAGAGCTGCCAATAGCACGTATTGCTCAGCTGGCGAGAGCTGTAGGTATCCACCTCATCATCGCTACTCAGCGTCCATCAGTGAATATCATCACTGGAGTCATCAAGGCCAATTTCCCAGCGAGATTAGCATTCAAAGTGACATCAAAAATAGACTCTCGTACGATCCTCGATGGAGGAGGAGCTGATCAGTTGATCGGTAGGGGAGATATGTTATTATCCATTGGAGGTAACGTGGTACGTCTACAGTGTGCATTCGTCGATACTCCAGAAGTAGAAGACATTGTGAAGCATATTGGAGATCAGCAAGGATTTGCAGAGCCATTTTATCTGCCAGAGTATGTGACAGAAGAGTCAGCTGCGGGCAATAAGTCACTGTCACTCAGTGATCTGGACGAAAACTTCTGGGATGCAGCCCATCTCGTAGTGTCCAATCAGCATGGATCTACCAGTAGCATTCAGCGAAAGCTGCAGCTCGGATATAACCGTGCAGGACGTATCATGGATCAACTCGAGGCCCTCGGTATCGTCGGCGAAGCAAATGGTAGCAAACCAAGAGAAGTACTCTACTTCTCAGAGCAAGAGTTATTACAACTCAAAGAAAACATGCTCAACGGAAACTAAGGAGATACTATAGACGAGGTCTATAATAATACATATTTGAAATTTAGAAGAGGCTCCGTTTTGGAGCTTTTTCTATATTAGCCAGATCATATTTTAATACTGTTTTTGACTATGAATATCACATTTAAACGAGAGGTATATATTGAGAGACGTCGTATCCTAAAAGAGGAAATCGGGACCGGGCGCATCTTGTTATTAGGTAATGAAGAAGCAAGTATGAACTATGCTGACAATCATTATCCATTTCGTCAGGACAGTACTTTTTTATACTACTTTGGACTGGATAAACCGGGCTTGATTGGGCTCATTGATATTGATCGTGATGAGGATATCCTCTTTGGAGAGGAGCTCAGTATAGACGACATCATCTGGACAGGTCCATTACCTAAATTAACAGATCTGGCTGATCAGATAGGTGTGACTATAGTCAAATCCAAAGCAGCTATCATCAATCATATTAATGCAGATATACATTTTCTGCCACCCTACCGTGGAGAGCAGACCATCACAATAGGGAAACTGATAGGCAAGAAAGTCAGAAAAGTAGAAAAGCGAGCCTCTAAAAAGCTCATCAAAGCCGTCATTGCTCAGCGTGAGATCAAATCCCCTGAGGAGATAAGAGAAATGCAGATCGCTTCTGAGATCTCCCATAAAATGCACCTCGAAGTCATGAAGGCGGCTCGTCCAGGGATGAAGGAATATGAATTGGTAGGTATAGCCAGCAAGGTATTATACGATCACAATGTAGGTTTTGCCTATCCTCCTATCATGACTATCAATGGTCAGACACTGCATAATCATGGGCATGAAAATACCTTAGAAGAAGGTCGAGTAATACTCTTTGATGGTGGAGGAGAGTCTCCATCTCACTACGCTGGCGATATTACGAGATCCTTTCCCGTCGGTCCTCGATTTACGGATCAGCAGCGACAGCTTTACGATATCGTACATCGTATGTATACAGAGTCTGTAGCGATGTGTCGTCCTGGTGTGTCATATCGAGATGTACATGCTCGGGCCGCTCAGATTTTAGTAGAAGGTTTTGCAGATTTAGGCTTAGTGAAAGGAAATGTCGATGAGGCATTCGCATTGGATGTCCATACTTTATTTTTCCCTCATGGATTAGGCCATATGATTGGGCTTGATGTACATGATATGGAAAATCTTGGGGAAGAGTATGTCGGCTATGGTAGCGGTATGGAGAAGAGTAAAGCATTCGGATGGAAGTCTCTACGTCTTGGCAAGGAACTCAAAGAGGGCTTTGTCATTACTATCGAGCCGGGTATTTACATGATCCCTGAGTTGATAGATAAGCGACGAGAAGAAGGAATTTATGCTGACTTTATTGACTATGATGCGCTGGAGGCATGGAAAGGTGTAGGAGGTATCCGTCTCGAGGACGATTACGTCATAGAGGCCGATGGTGCCAGTATGCTCGGTATAGAGATGCCTATGTCAGCCGATGAGATAGAAGGGGTGCGAGCAGAGGCGTTTTAGTGTGATTCGCTATTACTCCTCAGTGAGAAAATAATGCCCAAGGATAAGGCCGTCACAATGAACCCTAATGAGGCCCACTCAGGCAGGTGGATATAGTGTGAGGCGAGCATCTTGAGCCCGACGAAGGTCAAGATAGCGACTAAGCTATATTCTAATAGGTGGAATTTCTCCAGCATATTGGATAAGAAAAAGTACATCGATCTTAGCCCCAATATGGCTAAGATGTTAGAGCTGAAAACTAAGAAAGGGTCAGAAGTGATGGCTAATATCGCAGGGATACTGTCCAGTGCGAAAAGTACATCAGTCACCTCGATCACCATGAGCGCTACGAATAAGGGAGTAGCTGCTAAGATGTGCTTTTTACGAACAAAGAATTTTTCGCCCTCTATATTCTGGGTGATTGGTATGATCTTTCTGATCTGTCTGAAGGCAAATGAATCTCGTGGGTTAAATTTCTTATCATCATCCTTTGATGTCAGCATCCTGTAGGCAGTGAAGAGTAGAAATACCCCAAAAACATATATCATCCAGCTAAAGCGATTGATCAAAGCGACTCCAAATACGATCATCAAAGCTCGAAATACGATTGCTCCGATAATGCCCCAGAATAAGACTCTGTGCTGATAAAGCTGGGGGATCTTAAATGAGCTAAATATCACTGCGATGACAAAAATATTATCAATACTAAGGGATAGCTCTATCAGATAGCCAGTGACATACTTTAGTGTTGCATCTGTAGGTGTGAGGATGTCGGGATTGTCGATGAGACTATGAGAGTATAGGTAGTATATCACACCAGAAAATGCCAAGGCGAAGCTCACCCAAACGGATGTCCAGATCGTAGCTTCTTTGACGCTGATGATGTGGCTCTCTCGATTGAGTATACCCAGATCAATGGCCAAGAAAACTATAACCATCAAGATAAAAAGAGCCCAAATCATATGATAATCCTATTAAAAACGAATGCGAAAGTATGGTATCTAAGGTTAACATGTTGATAAATCGTTTTTGTGCGATGTTAACAAATATGAGCATTCGGTGTAATGTGTTTTCTACTTTGACATCCCAATATGTAGGTATGTGACAGATGTGTTACAATTACTATATGATACATACCGTAGTTGCATTAGTTTTTGTTACTTTTGTTTAGTTAGCCTGAGTTAAAATCAACCAAGAATTTTACCCAGTCAAATCCTATAAGTCTGAATTGTAATAGAGTGAATGTGATCCGTCGGATCGGTCCTATGCTGCTATGTATCTATATACTGCAGCTATACGCTACGAGTGTATACGCTCAGCAGGCTAAAGCTTTGCCTATATTTCAGGAAAGTAAAAGCTCGCAAAAATCGAATAGTGAACTGATACAGAACTTTGATCTCTCAGACCATCATGAGCTGAGAGCTATCGGTCATGATGATGACACCTATCTGCAATATTATAAAGGAATACCAGTCGCACATACTTCGCTAAAATATGTTTCTTCCTCTAACATCTATTCCGGATATATCTATGATTTAGATATCGCAGATGTGTCACCGGAACTCTTTGCTTATGAGGCATTCGCTGCAGCGTCATCAGAGCTAGATATAGATGAAGGTCATGAGACATTAATCTACGAATCTGAACAGCTCATGATCTATGTGGATGACCGCAGCTCGGAGGCACGATTAGCTTATCAATTTTTATTGCACTCTGATGCGCCACACTATGTTGCTGAAGTATATGTAGATGCCGATACAGGTGAGCTATTAGCTGAGCATCAGCATATATGCACTTATTTTGATGGCTTGACGCCTAAAGTGGCTCGCTCTCTTCATAATGGTAATGTATTCATCACGACTGCCGAGATAGATTCTAATGCCTATAGCCTGTCAGCTGATGAACTGAATATCCAGACCTACGATATGGACGGGAGCGAGAGTTACACAGACGCTCGAGAGATAATCGGAGATCGATCTATGTCACAGCTCAATACTGCAGTGCAAGCCCACTATGGAGCAGAGCAGACATTAAATTATTATCAATATCGTCACGGTCGAAATTCTTTTGACGATAAAGGAGCGACCGTGGAATCATATATCAACTATGGCTCCTCGTATAGCAATGCTTTTTGGGACGGACGTCGTATGAGCTACGGGGCAGGTGATGGACGTATGTATGGGCCTATAGTGGCTCTGGATATCAGTGGTCATGAGATATCACATGCCGTGATAGATCATAGTGCGGATCTGCTCTATAGCCGTGAGTCAGGAGCGCTCAATGAGTCTTTCGCTGATATATTTGGAGAGATGGTGGAGTACTTCGCTACAGGGTTAAATGACTGGCAGATGGGCTCTGAGGTCGGACTGATGAATAATATGACCTTTAGAACCATGAGTGATCCAAAGCGTCAGGGTGATCCTGATACCTATCTCGGTGACTACTGGATAGATACAGACTGTGTCCGGCCACTTCGGTCCAATGATCAGTGTGGAGTACATACCAATAGTGGTGTGCAAAATAAATGGTTTTACATACTCTCAGTAGGCGAAAGCGGTGAAAATGACAATGGTGATAGCTATGATGTGATAGGCATCAATCGCAATGCTGCAGCGTCCATCGCCTATAGAAACCTAACCACCTATCTTCATGCACGATCCTCCTATCATGACGCACGTCAGGGAGCGATACAGTCGGCCATTGACTTGTTTGGTGCGGGTAGTATACAAGAGATCTCCACTACTAATGCTTGGTATGCTGTAGGTGTAGGAGAGCCCTATCAGGAGGTGGCTGCTGCCGAAATGGAAATTAACTTCGAGCTATCAGTTCAAGACATTTTGATAGATGGATTTACCCTGCATTGGACGGATGCTAATCAGCGTGTCGATGCTCACTATGAGGTATATATCAATGGCTTTCTCTATGCATCTACTCGTGATTTACAGATAGAGATCAAAGACTTAGTACCTGGCACAGCGTATGAAGTGCAGGTAGTTATAAGGGCTAAAGATGGGGAGCAGCTATATAGTAGTGATGTGATCCAGGTAGTGACTGCTGCTCCGGTAGAGCATGCATCTGTGGTACTGAGCTTGGACAGTGTATCAATGACAGATGCATGGATCAGTTGGGAGGATCCGCAGGGTGAGTATAGCTTATTCAGCGTCATCGTAGATGGTCAATGGATGGGCTATACGGAGGATTACGACTTTCATATAGCGCATCTGTCTGCGGATAGTGAGTATGCGATTTGGCTGGAGTGTATTGGGCGATTAGGATCGCTATCATACAGTGATACATTGACCATCGTCACGGAAGCAAATGACTATACAGATGAGCTATTTGCTGGATTTTACTTTGAAGAAGGCTGGGATGAATGGACTACCACTCTCGGATATGCTGAGCACTACACTGGCGAGAAGGCTGCAGAAGGTCAAAGCGCAATACTACTCCGACAATACTCTGATATGATTTCACCACCGATCTCAGTACATGGAGGTGGCGACTACAGATTGTCCTTTGATTATCATGCTTGGAGTATGGAGCTCCGTGATGGATTCAGCGTATATCAGAGTTCTGATGGAGAGTTGTGGGAAGAGATTGCTCAGCTAAGATCCTATGAGGATTTTGATAACTATAGTTTTAATTCTTTTAATATTGAATTTTCTGCGCTGGCTGATTCAGTAATGTATCTGAAAATAGCCACGACTGCTAATTCTAAAACAGATCACATATACATCGATGCGGTAGAGATTTTTGAATTAGGCACTTCTTCAGTTCAGTTTTTCTCTCCGCTGGAGCCTAATGATCAAATAATGGTATTTCCCAATCCTACTATCAATAAACTCACGATCAAGCACCCAGCAGGATCATCCCAGATCAAGATATTTAATACTCAGGGCCAAGAAATGTCCACTCATATAGTAGATCCGGCAGAATTTAAATCTCTACTGGACGTATCAGCGCTTCATCGAGGGCTTTATCATCTCAGATTGGAGGGTGAGAATGCCGATGAGTGGGTTCGGTTTGTGAAGCTTTAGGAATATCTGCTTTTCTATTCAGCTTCTTTACATAAGATTAAATTTATCAGCTCAGAGATGTTTTTTCTTAGTTCCATCACTTGATGGGTGTAGCTGTCTACGTCGGTCGCTATCAGATTCGGATGCATCGCTTTTGAGTCAGCTATGTGCTCTGTGATGGTCGAGTAGATGTTATGAGTCAGATAGTTTCGCTTTTTCCTGATTGTATTGAACATGGTGAGCTCATGAGTATTCAATAGACCCCGACTTCCTGCTTTAGCAATTAGCAATCCCAAGCTATCTTTAGACAAGTCGACTTTGATTCCACTATTTAGGAGAAAAGACTTGAGAGTCATCTCGAGCCTGCCGGTCTCGAGAGTCATTCGACCCATCGCTGAGGCGAATTTCTCAGATTCGAATAGAAGGCTATATCTCGGACCTTTTTCGTTAAGAGTTGACATACTTTTGAATTGGGGCTTTCCGATAAGATGAAAATTGATCCAATGACTTTTTTCATAAAAATAATCTTCCCTATTGAACTCTTTCATATTTATCCCCGTTTGCCATAGCTAATATGTGAGATCAAGTAGTGATCTCTACATTTGGAAGCATTTTTGCATCCATACACATTGAATAAAAAGCATAATCGAAACGCTATGAATACTACTCCTACCAGAGCCCATATCTCACGGGCAGCCATTGAGCGATTATACATAGAGATGCGTCACCTATTAGTACGTGGCCGCTACAAGCCCATGGGCCGCTCTGGCGAAAATATGATCAAATCACTACACACACTTCACCCCGAGATATATGGGACAATCACAGATCCTGATAAGGTTGAGCTGGATGGTCTACTATACATTTTTCAGCGTCTACCACAGGGAATAGAGGAGTGTAGATATATCAAGTTGATCAGCCGTGAGGGATTGGAGGAGTCAGGATTCACCCCTCTGATACCGAGTAAGCGTCGACGCAACTGCTATCGAATCGATGATGAGCAGATGTATATCGAGATGACTCGAGGTCGTAGTGATGTTTATGATGTCTTGACTCACTTGACATTCCTCTATAATGAAGCCGAAAAGATCGGTAAACATAGTCTCAATAATCGCTCTGAGACTAATAGAGCATGGCAGATGGTCAAAAAGATTGTCAAGAGTATCCGCAATGGAGAGGAGTATGATGAGCAAGTCGGCTTGACCTACCTAAGTACTCTACTCGGCCGCACCTATGAGGAGACAGCCACAGCCTATGAGAAATTCACCAATGCGGATAAGGTCAATGATCTCTTCAGTATAGTCTTTCACATGGGGAGGCTCAGTCAGGATGAGTCGCTACATAAGAATGATCGTGAGATATCTTTTTCCAGTTCATTAGTAGATAAGCTGGGACATCATGTATATGGCGAGCAGTGGGCGACTAATATTAAGAACTTCCTCGTACAGCAAGGACTTTATGATCGTCCAGTACATATCATCAGCTCCAATATGCACAGCGTGCTCAATAGTCTGTATGCCCCAGTAGCATTAGCCAAAGAGTACAAAGGAAAATCTCTTGAATACATCGCTAATGAACTCAGTAAGTCATCTAATAAGAAGCTACGAGATAAGGTGCGTACCTACGCTAAGAAAAATGGTCTCTACGAAGTAGATGATCACTCTGGGACAAATATCACTGTGCAAGTCATAGACTGCTCACAGCTGAATCTGTCCACTATGCCTGAAGAAATCAGTAAAGCATTGCCCAAAGAAGTCAATCAAGATCAGGTGATCATCGTAATGGATTATGCATTTGGTGAGCAGGCATTTGAGACGATGGATGAGCTGCTCAAGCCTCTTGATCGCAACGGGAAGAAATACCCGATGCATGTAGCCTCTGTCAATATTATGGGCAAGGCAGGTATACTCAAAGGTGGAAAAGGAGATATTATGATACCTCAATCCCATATCATGGAGGGCAATGCTGACAACTATCCATTTAATAATGAGCTCTCGGTAGAGGATTTTGCAGACTGTGGGCTGGATGTCTATGAGGGCAATATGATAACTGTCCTCGGGACCTCTCTTCAAAATGAAGATATCCTCAGATACTTCTTGCTTTCTTCATGGGGAGCGATAGGTCTCGAGATGGAGGGAGCACACTATCAGAAAGCGATACAGGCGCATAGCCATGTCCGCAATAGTATCAGTCGTGATGTCAAGGTGCGATATGCATATTATGCTTCTGATAATCCGCTGGAGACTGGCTCTACTTTAGCCTCAGGGAGTCTTGGTCTCGATGGAGTAAAGCCTACATACGCTATCACCGTCGAAATCTTAAAAGGGGTATTCGCTTAAGCGGATTTTGCTCGTTTAGCCGCCTTTTTGGCAGCTTTTCGTTGCTTTCGCTCAGCGGTCTCCTGAAAGACCCACTGCATATCTTGATCGATCTCATGTAGTTCATACATCGTGATAGCAGCTACGACAGCACCTATCAATGGGCCGAGTACAGTACCAACGAGTGGTGCGAGCATGAGCACATACACGACTAATCCTACTAAGAGTGAGACCGCTGCATATCGCTGTGTATATCTGAAGCTTTGTTTGATGGTCATATGATAGGCCTCATTATAATTATCTATGACTGCAAAACCCAAGAAGAAGCACTGTATGATAAAGGCGGTAGCAGGCTTAAGAAATTCTAAGCCAAGCATCCCAAGAGGGACTCCTGCTACGATCGTCACAAAGATCTCCATACCATAGGAGAAAAATACTACCTTGAGCATACGGACCTGAGCATTGATAAATGCCTTGAGACTGGTATCAAACTCCTGTCCCGTCTTGATCTCAAGCGTCCGACGTGTGAAGTGAAATATCACCACCTCCATTAGAACAAGGATCACATACTTGAGACCACCTATGACAAATAAATCATAGCCCTCACTCACGAAGCCCGTGAATGCGCTACCAAATGACGCCAAAGACATTTGACTGGCGACTTCTTCTCGCTGCCAATAGGAGAATATAAACTTGATAAAGCCAATGCCTCCAATGATAGCCACCACAGCTAATGCTTTGCTGAGCCAAGTATATTTAGATACTCCTCGATAGATCTTATTTTCTTGGATGAAGTCGTAGAGTCCCTGAAAGTTGCCAATAGTACAGATGCTATCACGGACAGTATTAGTCAGAGCAGTATAGAGAGGTCGCCGAGTCATGATGAACAAGATAATAAATTAGATCCTAAATGCAAGCTGGACACCCAGTAGAAGTATTGCTCCTTCGCCTGTGGGTTCTCCTTCAGTTTTGACATTCCATTCATAGCCAAACCCAATGGTCGGTGATATATAGCCATTCAAGCCCATAGCGAATCTATAGCCTCCTACTACAGTGGGCTGCAATACTGTTACATCTGTCTCTCCTGTTATCATAGTGGCGGCACTGCCATCACTCCAGTCGATACTATTGCGCCATAGATCAACACGTGGCCCAATATGCCATCCGATCGTCGAGGTGTCTTGATAGAAGTGGGCGCCCAGACTGAGCCCATAGCCACTGCCTGTCTCGTCATCATGGACTCCGAGATCCCGATGATCGATGATCTGATAGCCAAACCGAAGGCTTAGACTTGTTTTATCACCGACGAATTGATCGATGCGAACACCTGGTATGATGCCAGTAGGATATACCTGAGTTTCGATACCGATTTCTGTTTGGCTGTAGCCAAATAATGGGATCAGAGTTAGTAGAGTAGCCAAGATGATTTTTTTCATAGAGGTAAATATAGAGTTAGTCATCTGAGTGGGAATAGGTAATATGAAAATTGATTAATTTAATAGGTACATTATGGTACTTAGCAAAGTGAGATGATGTCGAGATTAATAGGCCTAAGTGTTGATCCCATGAAGAACTAAACTAAATTTACTTTTCAAAATATGAATTGTAATGAGGGAACTGGATGAAATCAGAGAGAGTATTAAAGACTTTTACTCATTAGATACCGAGAAAGAAAAATCAGTAATCATAGATGCTATTAGAGATGTTTCTGAGAAGGCCGATAAGGATGAATTTATAAAATACGTAAGGGAGAATTTTGAGCAAAAAAGTCTTTCTGGAATAGGAGTAATTTATGAGGCTCTAAGTAAGTACCCAAAGGACTGGGGATTCTTCTTTTTGTCTGAAATCAAGCGAGGTTTTAAAAATGCTACGATTTCGTCTCATCCCTTCGAGATACTTGAGAGCCTTGAAGAGCTTTCTTTTGTGAACAAATGGGAGATCAGAGAACGTCAAGAAATAATTCAATTTCTTGGAAACTACCTTTCTTCGGAAAATGATGTCCTGCGTTACAAAGCGATATGGTTATTATGTGATTGGTTAGACAAAATAGATCAGGACAAGTATCCAGAGATAGTTGCAAGTATAAGGAGTAATCTGAATCACCCTAATTGGAAAATAAGAGTGTGTTCCTTTTATACTTTGACCGATATAGCTGCACTCCCCTCAAACTTTAAGTTGAAGATGAGTGATAATATGAGAAAGAGGTTTTTTAGTCCATTTAAAATGTAAAGAGCATGGTCAAATCGTCAAATTTCCGATGCGGAAAATGTCTGTATTTTATTATTAGCATAATTGTTTTATTCAGCGCTGAGGCTTACAGCCAAAAGAGACATAGTGTCTATCTCGAGGGACTGGGCAATGCCTATCTCGCAGCCAGTATTAACTATGAGCTCAGGCTGATGGATCCTGCAGAAGGTCCTGGGATACGGATTGGGTTTGATCTTGGGGGGAGTCTGGCAGCGCCGATATTAGCTAATTATATCATAGGATCAGAAAAGCATAAACTGGAGATAGGTGCAGGGGCTACTTTATTCATCGATCAGGTGAGTCAGAGTGGTAATGTCGCTGAAGGCCCTCAACCGACAGGTGTCATAGCCTATCGCTATCACGGCCCATCGGGCTTCCTCCTGAGAGCAGGGTGGACACCGATTCTGATGGACAGAGGCAGTGCTGTCGGCTGGGGAGGAGTGAGTATAGGCTGGCAGTTTTAGTCGCTTATTTTTTCATTGGATTATTAGTGAGAGTAAGCCATTTATAGAGGATAGGCACGATGATTAGGGTGAGTAGGGTACTCGAGATCATGCCTCCTATGATCGTCCAGCAGAGTGGCGACCACTGATTAGTCCCGGCCATCGTGAGCGGTACGAGTCCCAGTATCGTAGTCATCGTAGTCAGTATGATTGGCTTAAATCTCCGTATAGATCCCTGTATGATCGCATCCATCTTAGCGGTACCTTCTTCTATGAGCTGATTGATATAGTCAACCATGATGATTGAGTTATTCACTACGATGCCGATCAGACTGATGAGCCCGACAAAGGCGAAGAATGAAAATCTCCAACCCGTCAGATACAAGGCTAAAAATGAGCCTGATATCGCCAGTGGTATCGCTGCGAATACAATAATCGGCTGTAGTATCGAGCGAAACTGTAGTACAAGCACGGCAAAAATGGCAATCTGCGCCAAGATCAAGATAATCCCAAGACTGCCAAAGGTGCTCTGCTGCTCTTCGTACTCTCCACCAAACTCATATTTGATGTCATCGGGCCAGTCCATTGCCTTGAGCTTTTCCATGACTTCCAGGGTCTTTGGGATCGTCTCATCGAGGTTTACCACTGAGGCATTGACGGCGACATATCGATCGAGGTCCATATGATTAAACGCTGCAGGACCTCCCTGAAAACTGATCTTAGCTACATGGCTCAGAGGGACCTGGCCACCATATGCATTAGCGATATAGAGCTTGCTGAGGTCATCGATCTGCGGACTTTCGTCGAAAGGCATCCGCACCACCAGCGCATAGTCATCCTGATCCTCCAGTGTGATCTGATCTATCTGTAGCCCATTGAGACTGGCTCTCACCGTCTGATCAAAGCTGAGCTCATCGATGCCTAATAATCCCGCCTTCTCTTTATCCAGTTCTACTTTGAGCTTGACTTGATTTCTCCGCATGGGGTTGACGATATTGATCACATCGGGAGTAGCGGAGAGCCGATCTTCTACTTCCTGTGCGTACTGCTTGAGACGATTGAGATCTTCGCTATAAAGTCGGATCTCAATTGGAGCGGGGACAGGCGCTCCATTTTTGAGTTCTTCTACAGTTATTTTCGCTCCAGCGTAGTCCGCAAAATGTCTCCTCAGATGAGCTATCGTAGTATAAAATGATTGCTGTTCCCATTCTTTGAGATTGACTAATACTTGCCCGTGGTTCTTTTGAAACTGCCTTGGTATTCGATTATAATAGATCTGAGGGTTACTGTTGCCCACATTGGATGTGTAGTCTATGACGATGTCCACGGTATCGATGAGAGACTCTACATAGTCGACTCCTCGCTCCGTCTCCTCGAGACTGGAGCCCAGTGGAGTATCGATATCCACGAGTAGGACGGGCTTATCAGCAGTAGGGAAGAAGCTGACTCCGATCCGAGGAAATAAGCTCACACTAAACGCTGTCAATGCAATAGCAAATAGTACAGCTAACCATCCAAATCTCAGCGCTACTCTGAGTGTGGGCTGGTAGATCCGATCCGTAAACCAATCAAAGAATCGATCTGCCAGTCCCTTGCGACCTACTTTATTAGAGAGTACCCAGTTTGACATGATAGGAGAGAAGGTCAAGGCAATGATCAGCGATATCACGAGTGTATAGATGACCGTCAGCGGTAGCGACTTTAGGAAAAGTCCAGGACCCTCACCCAGCTGGGTCAGCGGGAAAAACGACAATAGAGTAGTCACGGTAGATGATGCTATCGCCAGACTCACCTCTGATGCACCTTTGATTGCCGCCTCTTTTTTTGGCAGTCCTTCTTTGATGAATCGGGTGATGTTTTCTATCACGACGATTCCATTGTCCACGAGTAGGCCGAGCGCCAGAACCAGCGATGCGATAGATATCTGCTGCAGCCCAAATCCCGATGCACTCAAGATCGCTAATGCAATGATCACACAGATAGGGATGATAGTCACGATGATGATTGCAGCTCTCCAGCCCAAGACTAATAGTATGATCGCCCCGACCAGCAGAATCCCTTGTATGAGATTCATCAAGAAGTCATTGATCCGAGCCTCTACCGCCGGTGCCTGCTCAAAGGCTACATTAAGTTTTAGATTGGGTGGTAGTTCAGATTGATAGCGCTGTATGATCTTATTGACCTCTTGATCTACAGTCAGTATGTTGTATCCTCTAGATACTTTGCTGGCGATGTAGATACATTTTTGTTGATTGTATTGAGCTTTCCAGAGTAGGTCTTCATGACCTTTTTTGACGGTAGCTACGTCTCTGATACGTATAATCTGATCGGGAGTAGCTGTGACTATAGCTTTTTCGATATCCGCCAGATTATCAATAGAGCCAGAGCTCTCTATGGTGAAGTTTTTTATACCGGATGAGATATCTCCTCCTGGCACATTGACATTATTGCTTTGTAGTACGGTGACTACTTGTCGCAGATTGACATTGAGCGAGGCCATGCGCTCATAGTCTACAGATACGGTGATCTGGTCTGCTGGAGAGGCGTCTATAGAGACAGAGTTGACCCCGTCTACATCTTCGAGTTCGTCTTTGATGTCCTCTGCTACATCATGCATTTCGCCGTAAGGCACCACATCCGATGTGAGTGCCAGCAGCTTAAAGTTGACCCGGTCTTCTGGCTTGATCTGCTGTACATCAAAATAGATGACTCCAGCGGGTAGATCTTCACGGACAGAACTGATCTCTCGGAGTAGATCGTCGTATTGCTTTTGGGAGTCTTCTCCATATTCTGCTTCGACGGAGATGACTACCGCACCTTCTCGGAGCTTGCTATCGATGGAGGTGACGGATTCTACTTGATTGATCGCCTCCTCCAGCGGGTCTACTACCAGCGACTCCATATCCTCAGGGCTCGTACCCGGATAGATCGCTGTGATGATGAATATCGGAAAATCCACCTGCGGATCTTCAGCTCGAGGCATAGCGATATAGGAACGCACTCCGAGCAGTATCGCCACTAATAGTACGATGACTACGAATAATGCATTGCGGACAGCCAGTCGGGTCAGATTCATGATGATAGCTTGAGAGAGTGAATTATGACTTTACTTTGATCCGGTCTCCATCGAGTAGGTAGGGAGCCCCCGCCGTGATGACACGATCTCCAGAGACGCTACTAGGCTCTACGAGTATGTGAGTGTGTGAGATCCGTATAGGCTGGACCCGCCACTCTCGAGCGATGGTATCTGACTGCGTAGGAGTGAATAGTATGACATCTCCATGATCGGCTTCTACGACGGCGTCGAGAGGTATCTGTATATAGTCATTTTGGCCTTTCGGCAATATTTCTATGCGACCGATGAGACCATTTCGCATTCGCCTGCCATTCGTCTTGATAGCTATATCCACTCCAAATGTGCCAGTCCTCGGATCGGCCGACTCGTCGACTCCGATCACTGATCCGGCAAAGGTGTCTCCTGGATAGGCGTCAAAACTCACTAGGGCCTTATCGCCTGTTGAAATGAGACTGATATCTCTATCAGATAGTGATGCCGTCATGACATAGCTACCATTGCTGCTCGAGGAGATGATATAAATTGGCTGGCCGGGACTCACGAGTTCATTTGGCTCAGCTATTCGGCTGAGTATGCGGCCATTCACAGGGCTTATGATTTTAGCATATTGTTGATTGAATAGAGCTATATCCAAATCTGCTTGACGCAGCTCAACCATGGTGCTGAGATCTTGGACGTTTTCGAGAGTGGCAGCACTGTCTTGATACATGAGCTGTATACGGTCCAGGTCACGCTGCGCTTTTTCGACTCCTTGACGAGCTTTTAGCACTTGTGCGTCGATCTCATTGGTACGGATACTGGCGAGGGATTGGCCTGCTCTGACATAGTCTCCTTCATCAGCACTGAGCTGAGAGATCACACCTCCTATTTTGAATGACAGCTTGACCTCTTTGTCTGAACCGATACGACCTATAGCATGAATAGGAATCGGAGAGGTATACCGCTCGATAGGTGCTGTCTCTACCCATGTGTAGTCCTGTACGGTAGAGATTTCATTGAGTGCTTCTATCTCTTGTTTGCAAGAGGATAGAGCTCCTATGATGATAAGTGAGAGTAGTAGGTATAGTTTATTCATGATGGTGAGTTGCTTTGTCTAATTGGGCTAATAGTATCAGGTAGTCATATTTTATTAGTGCTGCAGATAGCTCGCTGGTAGTCAGCCGGTTTTGGGCTTCCAGTAGTTCGATAAGTATGGCTTTATCATTCTCGTAGCGGGTCTTAGTAAGGTCATAGCTGCGCTCTGCACTTTTTACAGCTGACAGGGCAGATTGATAGTTGCTCGCAGTAGAGCGGAGAGCCAGATAGTTTTGCATGACTTCGATTTCTACTTGTTGTTTGAGCTGAGCTTCTTGATTAGTCAGTATTTCTTGATCGATGGTGATCTCTTGCATTTTCTTTTTTCGCATACCTCCATCGAGGATGTTGAGACTCATGCCTATGCCGAGAGTGTATAGTGGCCCTCCCTGATCAAAGTTGAAATCTTCCGTCTGTATACCGACGCCTGCATTTAGGCCTACTGTAGGTAGTTTCTCTTTATTGATCCGTTCGCTATTGAGTTCGTTGACAGATTGGGCTACGGTGATTTTATCAAATTCTCTACGTTGGTTCAGCGCAGTAGTGGTAGTAGTCGTGAGATCTGGCACCTCGATATTGATGAGATTGATCAGATATTCATCGATGGCGACTGGGTTTTGTAGAGATTGATTGAGCATCAGATTGAATAGAGCTTTGGATAGCTCATGTTGCTCTTCTATCTGTACTCTTTGAGATTTTAGGTTTTCGATCTGATAGCTGACATCGGAGAGGATTTCATTAGTCGCTTTATCATATTTGACCAGTTTTTCATTGAATGCATATAGGCTCTCCAGTAGCTTTAGATTTTCATCTAATATTTTCATGCCTTCTGAAGACTTGAGGATGTTGTAATAACTGCTCTTTGTCTGGTAGATCACGTCTTGCTCTGTGATCTGTCTATCTATCTCATTGATTTTCAGTAGTTCCGATTGTATTAGTTGATTGTACTTGATGGTGCTATTGATCAGTGGTTTAGTGAGGCTCAGTTGGGCATCGATGAAGTTGTTTGGCGTAAGTTGGATATTTTCATTTTCGAGATTGGTGGGAAACTGATTTGTCCCAGTCAGCTGATTGAGTGTAGTATATGTTGGATTGAATAGATCTGCGACAGGGAATACGATGTTACGACCTCCTTCTGCGAGGAGATAGCTGGCATTTAGATCAAGTTGAGGATTCCACAGTTGGCGAGCTTGTTCTATTCGGTTCTCTTGTTTTTGATATTGTAGGTCATGGGTCTTGAGCTGCAGATTGTTTGCCAGTGCTTGCTCGACATATCCATCCAAGATGTCACTCCTTTGAGCGAGCAGGGTAGTACACATCGGCAAGACCAGCAAAACGAGAATTGTTGTATGAATAAGTCTTATATGTGTTGATGTAAACATCGTTTATATTTTGTAGATTTTTTCGAATGAAGTGAACGCCTCCCTGACTAAAAAATCGAGATTAGTATCTTGTATCATCTGACAGCGATCCATGAGTACGAGCGATACGAGACCATGTACAGTCGACCATATGAGATAGGCTCCAGACTTTACTTCTGTGAGACGGATGCTGCCATCCTTCATGCACTCACGGATGATATCTTTGAGTAGTTCAAATGATTTTTCTCCTATTTTCCATTCTGGATCGAGGCGCTCAGCTGCCTCCATAGGCTTTTTTAGGATGAACATGAGCTTATAATACTCTGGATACTTGAGCCCGAACTCGATGTACTTTTGCCCCAATAGCTTCAGTCGAGTGATAGCTGATAGTTCAGGTGAGTTGATACTTTCTAACTCCGCATAAAACTTAGTAAATGCCCTATGCTGAAGGGCAAAAAAGATCTCTTCTTTACTCTTAAAATAGTTATAGATCGTCGCTGGATTGTACTCTATCTTTTTAGCGATTTTGCGCAGGGTAGTTTGCTCATAGCCTTCACTGACGAATAGCTCACTGGCTGCATCGAGTATGCGACTCTTCATGTCTTCGATCTCTCGTTGTCTTCTTTGTGATATTGCCATAGCTGTAAATGTAAACTATGATTGTTTAATAAACAATGTTTATATTTTGTCATAATGTTATGCTAAAGCTATGTTTCTTAGATCTTGCGGACTAAGTATTATAGCTGGATGGTATATTATTCCAACTGAATGGTATAGTGAGCGAAATGCTATCAGTCGATCAGTCGATCAGTCGAGTATCAGGATAGACACTATACCAAGCAAACCAGAATATTCGATGTGTGGGGACTCGACTCAGATGGCGACCAGAGCTATGTACTAAGGACTCGGGAGTGATCACCCATTCTTCACCTTGGTCATCTATTAGTTTGTTATCTATCTTCTTATCGAAGGATAGATCATTGGCCTCAAAGGTCATGGAGCTGCCATCGGGCCCTGCGATGACGATATAGGATTGCCCATCTATATTGATGGCAGTGAGAGGATGTCTCTTCAAATAAGAAATAGACAATGCTACAGGATCATCCTGATAGCCAACCGCTCTGATGACGAGCACCTCTTCTTTATTCTTCAGTCTTGTGTCGATGGTCGGTACGGGAAACATGAGCCTGTCATGGCTATAGTACTCCCGATAGGCAGCACCCGCCGTATAGTCACGTCGATGGCCAGTGCGCAGAGAGAGGACCTCAGTGTCTGAATGCATCTCTTTCCAGGCTCTCCAGCTGGTGGTGGTCACTGGATACTGAGTCAGCTGAATATCTTGGCCGACTAATGGCCCAATGACTGGCTGTCCCTCGATAGTGCTCCAGAGTGACTGTGTCTCACGGTCATACATGAGCTTATTAGAGCGATAGAGAAATCCACTGGTGCCCAGATCGTGTCGCTGTCCTCCGTGCTCCATGTCATAGGCGATCACTGTCCCACATAGGGTACAGTAGACCCCAGCGACGTCCATATCGCCAAAACTATCCACCACAAACTCATGCCAGGCCAATATGCGTTGAGGGTAGGCTTTAGCGACTCCATTGATATACATGCCAAATACGATATCATCATCATCGAGATAGTCGGCCTCAGCTGCTGCTATCATCTCTGGATAGCGGAGTGGAGGGATACCATCTTGTTCTACACCGCCCCAGAGCACTTCATCGAGTCGGATAGTCGAGAGCGTCTCTCGATCTGAGAAGTATCTTTTAAACTTCTCATCTACGTGGCTGTAGATCTCACCCTTAAAGTCCCAATACCAGTCTGTGTAGCTGGGCTCCTGAGACCATAGATACTCCATGCCATCGTAGAAGTTCGGGATTTTGTCTTTGCCAATCTGTTCATGGAGGATGGCTTTGATTGCTGCTTTGAGTGACTCATCGGCCGATAGCCTCAGGATATCCATGAGTGGAGCTGTATAGCTATCCTTCCAATGATCTCGGATATAGTCTAAAGCTTGTTGTTGCTTTTCACCTTGATCATAGAGTAGGCTTTTGAATATTGCGAGATCTTCTACGGGCAGTTGGGAGCTATACCTGTCATCGGGCATATAATCCCAGGGGAGCGTATGTGCCATACGTAGGGTAGCCCACATACCTATTTCTTGGACACCATCGGGATTGAGCACTCGGCCATATCGATCGAGGCGAATATGCTCGGAGGTCTTGTGTAGTACGGACTTGACGAAAGTCGTCCTATCTGTAGTCTGATGCTGTCCATTGCTGAATCTACTACTCTCGAGCCCCGTCACACTGAGCTGTGACTGCTGTGACTGGAGTATCTTACGTCGTCGGTCGGTCACCTCGAGATAGCTGGGAAAGCTGAGTATATATTGACCTGTGCTATCTTCTTTTATGAGTTCTACTCTTTCGGGTTTATAGATATCAGAGAAGATTCCATTCGCATAGTTTTGGATCATGAGATCGTACTTGTCCTCCTGGAGCTGATCATCGATGAGGCTCTGGTAGAAGTGTCGAGGGCTTGTAGCATAGACTTCTTCTCTGATTTTTTTATAGTCTTCTGGAGTGTCAGTGAGTTCGCTATATTGGCCATAGCCTACGTAGTGTGCGGCATCATGGTCACTGAGGATGAGGTAGTCGAGCCAAAAGTCAATCTCGTAGCCCAGGTACTCATTCTTCAGGTGTAGGACATCAATAGCAGTAGTAATCAAGAATCCTTGTCGCTGCTCAAATCGTATGACCTCTGGGTTCAGGATTTCACACTTTTTAGCCTCTTTGCCTTCTCCAAGAAAAGCCCTCTCAAATCGCTTATAGTTTTTCTTCCAAGACTTATCTCTTTTGGCACTGATCTCGACATCATCGAGTACGATCTGCGAGGGTGTGAGATATAGCGTATCGGTGAGCTCAGATACAGCTATCCTCATGAGCTCGTACTGTATGTGGCTGGCTATAATATCTTGATGAGCACTAGTCTCGATGAGCAGCGATATTTCACCGTTTTCATCAGTATAGCTGCCAGTAGTACTATTGGACAAGAATACATGGACGTCACTGATCGGTAGTCGTGTCTCCTGATCCAGGATAGTCAGCGCTATTGACTGAGCAGCTGTTCTACTCGCTATAGCGAAAATGAAAAAACAAATCAAATATTGGACTCTGAGCAACATCGCCACAATATAGGCTGCTCTGTAGATATCTGATGTCTATCAGATGACAAGGCTATGTGAAATTGTTGTGATCCTAAGAATGCTTGGCACTATTTGGCACGACTGGAAGAAGCCTGACCGAAAGAGAAGGAATCTGATCAAACTGGGCGTACCACACCGTCAAGCCTATGCATGGAGCCGGACACGGATGGGCGGATGGGCAGTAGCCCAAAGCCCCATATTAGGAACGACTCTGCGTATCTTGGTGCTAAGACGTAGAGGCTTTACCTCGATGTTAGAGTATTACTCCCAAATCAAAACTTTGATCTGATGAACCGCCGAATAGGTGAACGAGAACAAAGACCCCAGAACGGTCTTTGTGTCGAAGAGAAGTGCGTAGCTCCCGTACGTACGGTGGAGGGAGAGGCGTACCGTGGGCTTTAATGCTCACGGCCGTCTACTCCTATAGTTTTGTAATAGAGAGAAATCACATACATAGAGATGAGTATCATATGTATTTTCTATTTGGTATTTATCTTTTGTTCTGATCATAGAAAGATGTTAATAATATACGGATCAGAGGTGAACTATCGTCTACTCTAAGTTTGAATGCTTATTAATCGAATTAGTCCTCTGTTCTTTTCCTGATTAATCACCCTATGGCAGTGAAATATGACCCCCAGCTTGGACGGTATAGACAGTCAAAATTAACAGAAGGTAAAGCAAAGGGCCTCATAATGAACAACATTAAAAATAAACTCATCCAGAGGGTCTTCGCAGTGGTGAAAAGGCAGTCCCCTTATGTCGTTTTACAATAAGCTTATGTATTATGATTTTTCCTATTTATTACTTGGTTTAACGTAGAAATTCGATTGTGTGAATTATATCATTTCAAGTAAAGTGAGATCATTGTCATGTTTATCAGATATGTATTTTTCTGTTTTTAATTTAATATCTTTTAAGTGTCTTCTAAATTTTTTACACTCAGATTTGAAATCCTTCGTAAGGATTAGTTCTTTAACGTTTTGAGGTATATTGTCTACAAAAGAAATATCAATTCCTTCTCTATCTTCAGCATAGCCAAACTTATATTTACCTGGACTAGTAATGTATTTTTTGTTTATTTCGTTTATTTTCAATTTCTTGACTCTGTTATCGCACATGATATGTTGAATTAAGCTTGGCATTAAGTCAGGATAAAGGTATAGCCTATGATATAAATCATTATTCATGTTTGGTAGTAATTTATTATCATAAAATTTTTCACCACCGAAATTAGAGGGATAAGACACACCACTACAAATATATTTTATAACTCCTGTGTATAGATCATCTTCTTTGTCTAATTTTTCAATAGCCTCATTTATGAGTATGATTTTATAATGCTTATAAAAATATAAAGTATCCATTTCTTCAAGAAGTGTCATGAAGTTGTAAATAGAATTTAATTCTCCAAAGTCTGTTATTTTTTCAACTAACTTTTTGTAGAGCATAGGCTTATTTTCAGAATCCAAATTTGAAATAAAAAGAGCAGCATAATACTCTTGAATAGATCTATGGGAAAATGACATTAAACCGTCATCCTCAATCCATAAAGATACAGCTAGCTTTAAATCTGAAATTAAATAGGAAGGATTAAATTCAATTGTCTTTGTCTTTTCTTTTATAGTTTTGAATATTTGAATGGCTTTATCTTTTGTAAAAGAAATCACTTCGTTGAAATAAGTTAAATATGAAAATATTTGCATAATTTCTTCAAAGTCAAATTGAGATAAACCTGATTTTTTTTCTCGAACATACCCCATTTTACTTTTGCTGTCATGTTCAGAAAAAAGTACATCAATTACTCTTCGATAAAACAAATGCTTTTGCTTTGGTATGTCGGCATTATATTGAAATGTGAGCATATAGAGAGAAAGCAATAATGGGTTTTTCATGAAAGATGATAAATACCCTTCTTTATTCTCAGTCACTGATTCGATGATTCGCCGAGATATTTCAGTGTTTATGCCTAACTGCTTTTGTATAAATCCTTCTACGTCTCCATTATCAAAAGATAAATTGTTTAAAGTACAATTGTAGAATCCTGGGAGTCCTTCTGCGCTTGAATATGGTCTAGAAGTTAATAAGAATTTATTTGCTGAATATTCGTTTTGAAACTTTGAGATTCCTATTGTAACTTCCTCAATTAAATCAGAACTTAATTCATCATAACCATCTAAGAAAAAAATAAATTTACCTTTCCTAAGAAGTCTTTCTAAAATTCTTTCATTAACGGTTAAATTATTGAACTTTAAAGTGTTTTTAACTAAAATTTCAAAAGGTTTTTTTTCGATATTTAGCTGTCGTAATTCAATAAGAATAGGAATTTCTTTTTTTCTTTCTAGTGCAGATAAGAATAAATGCTTTACAATTGTACTTTTACCACTTCCTGCGCCACCTATTAAAGTAATGGAATTGTAATCTTTAAATATTTTTTCGATTTCACATGTAAAATGCTCTTCCTTGTCAAATGAAATTTTGAGAGGATAATAAACTTCATAAAAATCGGTTGGAGTATTTCCTCTTAATAGTGTTTTAATCTTTGAGTAATTATCTTTTTTCTTCTTTAAATAATTTTTTAGGTATCCATTGAAGTATTGTTTTAATTCATCACTGCTTACATCTGAAATATCAGATAGTAATGATTTTATTTCATCAAATACAGCCTTTATAAATGACTCTACTAATACTTTCATTATTATTTCATTCATGATTTTTTATTTTATTTCACACAACTCGTATATATCAGATCAAAACCGGTGTTCTTGATCTACTTTTCACACCCTTCATGGGATTGATTCACACGAAAGATAGGTAGTATAAAGACGGTATCAAAAAGGATAAAGTAAAAACAAGTAGATTTACTCATTCACTGACAGCTCCCTCACTCTCGTACCATCCCATTTAGCTTTATATAGCACCTCATTTTTGCGCTTCGTGAGCTCCTGACGCATAGTCTCTATTTCAGCTCGTATGAGTAGGATACGAGTTCATCATCGCTGACATCGTCCTACAGCTCATCTCTAACTATCAAGACGATCTACGAGCCAATAAAGTCCCTGCCATGACCCTGGAGGAACTGAAGGAGCCTGTGAGGATGGGGTAGAGTGGGGTAGACGAATGGTTTGTCTTTGCGTCGTGCTGGCGTTTAGCAGCATGAACGACATATCTTTTATGAAGGGCCGAACGGTATCTGTTCTCAAATTCGATATGGAGTGGTGATAGCTTTATCCTAAAGTAGTAACTACTTAATGATGGTATTCTACTATGGATTCTCTCCTTATTGTATTGCCTCAACATTACTGCCTATTTCATATATGAGTCGTTGTCCCATTGGACCTGAAGCATATCCAACTACAGTTTCTTGGTTCTCTTCGCCATTTATGAAGTATTTGATGTCAACAGAACAGTCACCATTAATACCTATCCATTTGGTTTCTTTTTGATCAGTTCTTAATTGGCTGATATTTTTATTATCACAGCCAATAATTCGAACGTTTGTGATTGTTTCACCTGTGCTATTCACAAATGTTATTCGTAGATAACTTAGCAAGTACACTATGGTAAAAAAATAGCCTATTGCAATTGGGATATTTGCAACTATGAAAATTTTGCTTCTATTGAGTCCTTTCTTGATGGCATTGTCATCCGAGGATTGAAGAAGTAGCCAACATAGTACATAGATGTTTACTAAAATTGCAGCTATTAAATAGATATATCCTATGAGAAATAGTGAATCGTTTTCACTAATCACATAACTAAGGAATATTGCAGTGCCTATTAAAAAGGAAATGATTGCTGTTGAATTCCCAATTTTTATTTTAGTTACTTCTTTCATTTTGCCTAGTAATAACTCGTTTACATCAGATCATTCCCACATATACAATCTGCATTTATTCTACCCCTTCCTTTTCGCCGTAAAAGTTCCATTAGGCTGATGAAGGACTAACTCTGTGACAGTACCCTCCGCTGACTTATTAAAAGATGCTTTGAATCCATCTAAGTCTTTGAAAATGAACAGGTCATCTCCTGACGCTAATAGCTGATACTCGGGCTGTCCTGGCACGAATAGATAGAGCTCACCATCTGCTTTAGTGTATACCTTGATAGTAGCACCTGCTATTTCATATTCGCCCTCATAGATCTGGATTTCTGACAGTTCGAGTTCTACGACTTCGGGTTCATGTTTGAACTCGATGGGATGATCGAGTGCTGGCTCGATTCTTAGTTTGACAGAGGCTATTTCTCCAGCATCATTAGTCGTAAAGTTGAATCTGAGTGGACTACTGTCTGTAGTGTCAATGCCGTAGTCTTCGGATACCTGTAGCGGCTCAAATATGTCATAATGCTCATGCTTGAGGTAGAACTTCATGAGTTTAAAACGGGCAAATAAAGAGTCTTCATGAGCACTGATGGTGAATCTACCATATCCAGGGTGATGATAGCTACCTGTATAGTCAGCGATAGGATGTGACGGCGTAGTGATGAGCAGTGGTGTAGCTGCGTTTTCCTCCTCTGTAGAGTCGTCCTCATCTTCATCAGCACTGTTCTCCTCCTCATCTTCACCTTGTTGATCAAGGTAGTATGCTGCCCAGTCTATATATTCTTCTTCCAGTATTTTATCTGCTATAGCATTTCGCACCAGCGAAGGGACCGCAGAGCCGTTTTGATTAGTCAGGACTACGATGCCGATACTATCAGTAGGGTAGAAAGCCACACTTGCTGAAAATCCATCTATATTGCCACCATGCTCTACTCGATAGTGCCCTCGATAGGAATTGATCATCCATCCATATCCATAGTTGGACAGATACATGTCGGGATGTGTCATGTCAGGTAGTGCTCCCGTGATGACGGCATGCGAGCTCATCGCTTCTGTGATGTATGATTCTGGCAGGATTTGTTTTTCCCTTAGCTTGCCACCATTGATCCATACCTTTAGCCAGTTAGCCATCTCGGATACGCTGCTATTGATACTACCGGCTGGCGCCATGGCAGCTATATGGTAGTAGTCCATCGCTCTGACGATACTATCCTGATGGAGTTCGTATCCGATAGCTTTGTTAGACTCTTTTTCGAGCTCATCGATAGAGAGATTTGATCTGGTCATATCGAGCGGTGCGAAAAATCGCTCTCGTATATTATCCTCCCACGATTTGCCAGTGATCCGTTCTGTTATGACGCCCTGAGTGAGATACATGAAGTTATTGTAGTACCACTGCTGGCGAAGCCCTGTGAATGGCTCATGATGCTCGATGCGATGGAGGAGGCTATCCCGATCATCGGTGGGGAATAAATACCACGAGTAGTCATGCCTTGGGATACCTGTGCGATGACTCATCAGATCTTGGATGATGATATTGTTATTGAGCTCATCATTATAAAAACTGAGATCAAGGACGTAGTCTCGAGGACTATCATCAAAGCTCAGCTCTCCCTCATCCCTGAGCTGCCCTAACACTGCACAGGTAAACGCTTTGGTGCTTGATCCGATTGCTAAGAGTGTGTTTTCGTCCATAGGTACATTGTTTTCTACATCTCTGAGGCCAAAGCCTTGAGCATATATAGTCTGATCTCTATTTACGACTGCTACAGCGACGCCTGGCGCCTTAGTAGCCTCGAGGATTCGTTCTATATCTTTTTCGATGTTTTTGAGACGATCTTGGCTGATGCCGAAAAATGGAGAAAAAAGTAAAGAGAGACTAAGGACGAAGAAAGGGAAGCTGGATTTCATAGTTGATTAATTTTTTTGGCCTACTGTAAGATAAAGTTAATGCACTAATTCCCATTTAAGATTTAGAAATATGTCCCAGAAAAGCCTATATATGCTGTCATAAAGCAGCAGATATGAATATCAATGAGATAGCTAAAGAAATACATCAGGTGAATGTAGACAAAGGATTTTGGGAGCAAAAAGAGGAGCGCAATATAGGAGAGCTATTGATGCTGTGTGTATCGGAGCTGTCGGAGGCGCTCGAGGCTCATCGATCAGGAGGTAGTCTCAATATAGCTGAAGAAGTGAAGGCTGAATATCAAAATAAGAAGGGTACTCCTGACTATTCACCATGGTTCAGAGAGAATGTCAAGAATACCTTTCCAGATGAGTTGGCCGATACGATGATACGCATCATGGATCTATCTGCCGCATATAATATCGATCTGGAGTGGTATATCCGAGCTAAGCTCGAGTACAATAAAACTCGAGCGCATCGGCATGGTAAGGCCTATTGATCATTGCCTACTATCCAAAGTTGCACATATCACCAGATTTATTGTTACTTCGCAGATCCAAAATCAAAAATGATATCATGACAGGAGAAATACATACAGAGAAAGGAGTAATGAAAGTGGAATTCTACACTGCAGATGCTCCTAATACGGTGAAAAACTTCACTGATCTTGCTAAGAAAGGCTTTTACAACGGTTTGAATTTTCACAGAGTGATCCCGGATTTCGTTATTCAAGGTGGATGCCCAAATGGTACAGGAGCAGGTGGCCCAGGCTATACTATAGACTGTGAGCTCGAAGGAGATAATCAGTATCACGAGAGAGGAGTACTCTCTATGGCACATGCTGGACGAAATACAGGTGGGTCACAATTTTTCATCTGTCACAGTCGTAATAATACATCTCATCTGGATAGAAATCACACATGCTTTGGCAAAGTGACGGAAGGTCTCGATGTGATCGATGATATCAGAGCAGGAGATAAAATCCTCGAGGTCATCATCAATGACTAATAAATAGTCAAGAAAAGAAAATCTGAGGTCATCCCGAAAATCGATCTCAGACTGCTGGTCTGATATACAAGACTTAGCTCGGAGGATCTGCCATTTGGTAGATCCTCTTTTTTTGAGGAGAAATTTTAATCCGACTGTTATGAATGAGCTTCCGATATCGTACTTATGATATACGATGGACAAAAAAGCATTCAGATCACAAATCTTCTCACTCTCAGAGCGCATCTATCCGATGATGGTCAGGATGCTGGGTAGTGAGCGAGATGCGGAGGATGCTATCCAAGAGATAATGATCAAGCTGTGGCAAAAACGAAAAATACTATCTGCGCATCCCAATGTTACGGGTTTGGTATTCGTCGCTGCGAGAAATCACTGTCTGGATCTACTCAAAAAACGACCAGTGAGACTGGTCGATCTGGATAGTGCACATGACATCGCCTCTGGGGATACTGGACATGAGCGTCTGGTGCTAAGAGAGCTGTCAGAGCTCATAGAGCGCATACTCGAGAGCAGTAAGCTGGAGCACAAAGAGGTCCTGCTCATGCGTGATCTCGATGGGATGAGCTATGCGGAGATAGCAGCTGTCACGGATCTGACTGTTGAGCATCTACGAGTCATAGTATCTCGACAGCGAGTATATGTCCAGCGACATCTAAAGAAAAACTATAGCTATGAAGGATAAAGACTACCAAAAGCTATCGGAGAAATATTATAGCGGCTCATCTGATCTTAAAGAGGAGAGCGAACTCATAAAGCAGCAAGACTCAGAGGGGCAGGATCCATGGCTGGCCTATGTCCGTGATGCGAGAGTGTCTGCTCCAGAGGGACTGGCCGATAGGCTGTGGGCAGAGTCTGAGCTCAGTCAAATCCGAAATCGTCCTCTCTGGGCATACATATCTTCAGTGGCAGCTGGATTAGTATTGTTGCTGATAGGGTGGCATAGCTTAAGAGAGAATAGCTCTGGGCAAAGCCTTGCCGAGAAAGAGCGTCTACTACAGATCGCTCTCGAGATGACAGATAGCGACGAAGAATCAGCTGATGTGCTTTATAGAGATGAGTTAATCACTATTTCGCTGCAGCGAAATGAAGAAGGATAACATAGAATCACATATAAATCAATAAATACAATAAATATGAAAATACTAAGTACGCTGATAATCATGCTCCTCAGTATGGCAGTAATGGCTCAGGTAGAAATCAATGAGAAAACTCCCGATAAAGAGATAAATCTATCTGTCAATGAAGGGCAAGAACCGGATGTATACGTAGATGGTCGCAAATATGATAGCTATATAGTGGGACTCATCGATCCCAAGCTCATAGAGTCTGTAGAGGTGCTAAAGGATGAAAAATCCTTACAAAAATACAATGCTCCACATGGAGTAATAATAGTAACGACTAAGGATCCTAAGCCTGTCCTGAAGAGCAAAGAAAAGAGTGTCGTCAAGGATGCTAAGGCGCAATTGAAAAGTAAAACAAAGGAAGATGTATATCCTCTGATCGTAATAGACGGGGTAGAGTCATCTCGGGATCGTCTCGAGGAGATCATTCCTGATGATATCGAGAGTATCAATGTACTCAAAGGCGAGAAGGCAATGCAAAAATATGAAGCTCCCAATGGTGTCATAGAGATCACCCTCAAGAAAAAGAATCCTAAGAATTAATCATCTTGAATGACTGACTATCGATGGCTCGCATGGTAGCCAGTATGCCATCCAGGTGGTCGTACTCATGCTGCATGAGCTCTGAGAGATCATCGCTAAGCTCCCAGCGCTGAGGCTGCCAGTCGAGGTCGAGATACTCGATAGTGCATTGGCGATGTCGCTGAACTCTCACCAGTAGATCAGGGAAGGACATGCAGTCATCCCAGAGAGTGATCATCTCATCGCTGAGATCGGTCAGTACAGGATTGATCAGTGTGCGGCGATCATCTCCAACATGATAGCAGATGATACGACGGAGTAGGCCGATCTGTGGCGCAGCGATTGCACGACCTTTACCATATCGAGCTCTGAATGCCTTGACTAAGTCGTGGAGCAGATTGATCTGAGGTAGTAGATGCGGCAGCTCATCTTCAGTGACGGGGAGAGCAGTCTCATAAAGTAGGGGATCTCCCAGGAGTCTGATATGTCGGAGATCTGCCATATTAGCTTTTTCGTCGTCGGTTGACCTGGATCATCATCTCGATGGCCATGACGATACCCATGATAAACAGCTCGTCCTGTCCCTGTAGGATAGCGACTCCATACCGCTTTGACGAAAATCGCTTTCGAGAGATTTTTGCTATCTGCTTATGGGCATCTTCTATGGTAAATTCATTTGCCCAAAAGTTGCCCTCCACGAAAAATAGTCCAACCAATGTATCAACTGTCAAATCATTAGAGAGTGGATTTTTATCAGCGATGATGGTTCCTCTGACTTCGTCATTGACGATGATTTCAAATTTCATTTTAAATGGAGAGAAGGGTCTGCGGATACGCATCACCTCATTGCCATCTGTGTCATTGATCTTCATTTCTTTGAGAAAGAAGCCTCCATTTACCTTTAGGAGTAAGCTTTTCTCCTTATAGATTTTATATCGTTTGGTGATGACACCTTTACTTTCTATGACGTATTGATTGATCTTCATCCGCTGCTCTTCTGTCGGCCCAAACTAAGTATTTTCTATTATTTCGTAAGGTTTTTCAGATCATTTGGAGATTATTCTCGACTTACATCTCTATCATAGAGCCGTTCCAGTCGTTTGACATCTGCTGCGTTTTGTATGTTAGCCTTGTAGTCTTCTCTTAGTATTTGGAGTTGTTCTTCGATGGTGTTTCTGTATTGCTCGTAGGATTTTGATTTGCCTTTGAGGTATTGTAGCATGAGTATTAGTTTTTCCATGACGATGATGTCGTGTTTACAATATTGGCGATAAGCCGCTAATGTCTGATAGATCAATGTGGAGAAATCCACTACCTCCAGCTCTACTGACCAGTCGTGCTCCTCGTCGTGATGTACCTCAGTATCATCTATCTCCATACGCATGGAGAATATATCTGTGAGATAGTCAATGGTGATCAGTGCTGTACCCGGATCATTGATACCGGGTGACATCGCCTTGACACCTACTTCGGTGATTTCTTTTACCCCTAATACAAAATTATCAGCGATCTCCTGATTATTACCGTATATGATATAGCCTCTGAGGAGATCTTGCTGCTCTGTATCGAGCTCTGTATCAGATGTCATGATAGGCATATCTGGTAGTAGGTATTTGCCCTTGTGGGCACATACTTTTATCCTGATCTTATGCTCTTTAGCATATGCCTTGAGGCCTTCGAGATTGACACCTTCGTAGTAGCCTGATCGTCCGCTATTGATGACAGTAGTAGGTTCAAAGCTACTCTGATCATCTACCTCTTCTCGTTCCTCTGAGATGAGCTTTTGTATTCTTTCTTTAGTCTTATGATAGATTTTATCGAGGATGTTGTTGATCTGGATCCCCGTACTGATCCCATGGATGAACATCACAAACATCCCTAAACAGATTACGCCAAAAATGATCCCAAATAGGATCGATAGACTTTTCATCTGTGATCCATCTGACGGACGAATGCTTATCATGACGATGATATTATATAGGATCGTACCGATGTATACTCCCAGCACCGTTTGATTTCCTCTATCTGATATGAGGCCAGGTAGTAGTCTGGGAGAGAAGTTGCTCGATGCCTGATTGAGCAGGATCATCACCATCGAAAAGCTAAATACTGTCAATGATATGATACCTCCTACGAGAGTCGCCAGTATGGTACGAGCCGTATCTGCATTATTGATCATGAGTGGAGCAGCATGCTCTTTTAATAGCTGGATCACGTCATGATTGTCCAAAGATAGTATCAGTATAGCGAATACTACAAAGCATAAAGAGATGATGCTCGGATAGAAGGCGATACTGGATATCAGTCGGCGGTAGATGACATAAAATCTATTTTTAATGGGTGTGAGCATCGTGGTATGTATCTGTCCATATAGGACATTTCTGATCGGATAAAAGTTGTCAAATACACTTACTCCCTACTGATCGAGCCACTGTTTGAAGCTGCTCATGCGATTACGACTCACGACGAATTCTTCGGTGTCATTCGCCCCTGTGAGCAGGATCTTCAGGCGCTGATTAAAGTAGGGATGTACCTCCTTGATGGCATTGATATTGACGATCTGACTGCGATTGATCTGAAAGAACTGGGCTTCATCGAGTTCTTTGAATAGATTTTCTACCGACTTAGAATAGATATGTCGTCGCTGATCTGCCGTGGATAAGAAAGTCATGCTATCTTCTGAGTATACATAGCTGATCTGCTCGACATCCACATATTCATAGTGTCCACCTCTTTTGACGAGACATCTTTTTTTCTTTGGACGAGATATACTGCTGAGGATATTAGAAAGCTCCTCTGTGCTCGTGGAGCCGGTAGAGTAGTGCTTTCGATACTTGTCCAGTGATCGCTCGAGCTCATCGATATGTATAGGCTTGAGTAGATAGTCTATGCTGTGTACTCGGAAGGCATCAAGAGCATACTGATCATAGGCTGTGGTGAATATGATCGGTGTATCGATGCTCACGTGATTGAATATCTCAAAACTCTGCCCATCAGACAGCTGTATATCAAGGAATATGAGATCCAGATTCGGTCGCTCACTGAGATAGGTCACTGCAGCTTGCACGCTATCGATATTGTCCATGATCTCGATAGAGCTATCTATCTTCAGTAGGATAGAGCTGAGGTATTCATAGGCGTTCCATTCATCCTCTATGATGAGTACCTTCATAGTCTTTTATGTTGAGGAGTGGGAGTCTTACGACGAATGTGTGGTCTGTTTTCTCACAGATCATCTCCCGATTAGTAAAATACGAGTAGCGCTCTTTAATATTCTTGAGTCCCATGCCTGTGGAGCTGACGGCCTCCATTTTATTCTGCAGATTATTCTGGACGATGATATAGGCAGTCTCGGTATCTACTGATATGTCTATCTGTAGCGGCTGATGACGAGATACGATATTATGCTTCACCGCATTTTCTATGAGCAGCTGCAGACTCATTGGAGGCACGAGATATTGCTCACTATAGGTACTCGGATACTTAATGTTTATACCTGTGTGAAATCTCTCACTCAGCAAATCCCCATATAGCTCTGCACACTTGAGCTCCTTAGTGAGGCACACGAGCTTCTCTTCTTTGACATTTACCGTATATCGATAAAATTTTGACAGCTTGGATAGATAGGTCATTGCTTTGTCTGGATCGGTCGGGATGAGATTCATCAGTGTATTCAGACTATTGAATAAAAAGTGAGGATTGATTTGATTACGCAGATTATCCAGTTGGGACTGAATATGCATCTTCTCGAGTTTCTCTTTCTCGATGATTGATTCTCGATATTTATTGAAAAAATAAAATGCATCATAAATCGCTACTATCAATCCAGATGGTAGGTAAATAACCAATAAGGTCGTCAGCGTATCTGGCATGATATGATCTACTATATGGCAGTAGGTCATGAGAGCATGTGTAATGCCCTCGAGTAGGTATTTGACTATCGGGGCTGTGAGGAGTATGACAGCTACTTCGGTCATCACTCTCTTCTTAGTCTGGTCAAATCTCGGATAGCGTCTGTAGAGTCCGATCAGTACATATCTGTAGGTCAGCCAAAACCCTAAGACGTAGATGAATGACTCAGGCACCATATGCGTCCAGTAGGCATTTTGTGCATCTGACTTAAGATTGAGCAATATAGGCATCATGAGAGACAGGATAGGAATCCCAATGATCATCAGCCATCGATCATCAAATCCTAAATATCGCTCACAGTGGCTACAGGTTTTTTTCATACTGATATCTATACGCTACTCTATATCCGAAATCATAGAAATAGCTGACCGAGCGCATGCCCAGTCAGCTCGACTAAATTAATGCTATCCATGCGGATACTCTTAGTATCCATTAGTAAATCTCACAGGTATCTGCAGGGTGCGCTCACCTAAGTAGTTGCTACTATTGAGCTGGACCTGTCCGATCTCCTCCACAGCGTCGACTACTGCCTGATCAAATAAAGGGGAGAGGCTCTGCACTACGTAGGTGTTTTTGATTTTTCCTGAGCGATCGAGATTGACCTCTATGACGAGCTGACCTTCGACATCATAGTTAGTAGCCCGATCAGGATACAGTACCTGAGTGATGATGTGATTGCGTATTTGATTAAAAGCCAGTTGATTATGCTGGTCATATGCAGCGCTACGAGTGGTGTTGCTGCGATTAGTTCTGAGTTCATTGGAGCTCACTGCCGCCAGCTCGCTCTGCGCATGGATGGTCATGCTCGTCCCGAGGAATAATCCCAGACCCAATAGGCTTTTTGAAAATAAAGTGCTCTTTTTCATGATGATGATATTTGAATGAGTAATAGATTGATTGATATGCTCTCAAATATGCCCACCAAAAACAAAGACAGTCCAGCCAATCTGGCTGAACTGTCTGAATAGATTATTGAATGGTATGTGCAGTATGTTAGGGTGGTTACTTCTTAGGCTTTTGTTAGTACTATTTTTTCTTTCGTCTTATTGACAGCCATATCATATAGCATCTTGAGACCTGCGTACTCATTTGCAAAATGTATATCATCATTAATTTTAAATCTGTAAGTGATAATGATCTTATCGTCCTGTATAGTCGGCTGATAGAAGAGCTGTCCTTTCTTATCAGGGAGGCTGGCGATCACCTCTTCGGGTATACTCTCTACCGTGTATCCATCTGGGATCTGGAGTAGGATAGTGGACTGCGTATTGATTTTATAGTTATAAAATATGGGGAACTCTCGGGACACATCCGTAAACGGATTTTCCTTAATGCCAAAATCCAACAATGCATCTATGAAGATCTTATCTCCGATGGATTGGGAGCAGGTATAGAGCTCCTCGTCATACTCAAGGACTACTTTATCATATGGATCATCGATCCCCTCTGTCGAGGTGATATTGTAGGTATTTTCGATATTGAAGTCTGTGATGTCCGCTTCTTGATTATCAGCATATTCTTCCTGAGAGTCATCCTCTTCTTTCTCCAAATCCAGTCTGAATTTGCTCGCTGCATAGTCCATTCTCACACGTTTACTTTGGCCATGGATTTTATTGTTTTCTACATCATATTGATAATCACTCACAGTGACCACTCTGTACTTATTTGGGTTAGAGAGATTGACTACTTGAGCCTGAGTAGGGTGAGCGAGTATGCCATACAGATTGACCGCTCTGGATGGTAGCTGTCCTACTGGTATCTGATCTTCGGTGGCGTCGAGTATCATCGATTCGCCATCCGCAGCTATATGGGCTACGACATAGTCGAGCTCTGATAGTGATGGATAGTTAGTATTGAGTAGTCCATCATATCTCGATTTGAGAAGGAGAGGCTGTGCATTGATGCCCGCTTTCTGTAGAAGATTGACGAGTAGTAAGTTGATGTTGCCGATATTTCCGGACTTACTTTCGACGAATTTCTTAGAATTTTCATTTGGGTATATGCCATAGTAGCCATCCCATTCATAGCTGTCTTTGACATAGTCGTACAGGTATTTGATCTTTTCGTCATCAGACATATCATCAGTGGCGGCAATCTGCGGCTGTAGTTCTTTGATTTCTTTCTCTATTGCTTTTCTGAATTCGCTATTCTCGTATAGATTAGTTACGATATCTTGCCAGCTTTTAGAGAAGTATTCGATGGGTTGATTAGGCCATTTAACACTATAGATTTCATATTTGATACCTCCACGATAGTCATCTATATTGAGCACGTAATCATCATCGCCCATGCTCGGTACTTGTGCTGCCTCGAGGGTGTAGGTAGTGATAGAGTATCCTCTATCTGCTCGTTTGCTTTGATCCTTACTCACAGGTACGAATCCCGATGGTACTGGTGTCAAAGTAAAAAACTCTGGTACCCCTATAGAAAACTCTGAGCTGATAGTAGGTATGTCGTGCTGAAAATACCACTTTGGTATAGTGTATACGAATGGTGAGGTTTTAGTGTATTTGACCTCGATCACTGTACCAGGCTTGACGTTGGGTATGGCAAATTTATGTCTCGTGAGATATTCAGAGGTCTTTTCTTCAAAGATATCTTTCTTGCTAAGCTCCTCTCGTACGACTTTACCATTCACTATATTATAGCTATAGGCTTTGATACCTGAGACACGCTCCTTATCTCTATCATTGGCATATTCTGGTATGGAAATCTCACCGTATTTCTCGCCTTCCGATCCATAGATTTTTATAGCATAGTGATAGTCCATACGGAGCTTAAGCCCATTGCCGGTGAAGTCATATTTGACATCCCCCTTGGAGAATAGATATTCTGCCTGTGCCATGCTATCTATATCACTGTGTGTTTTTCGGATCAGTTGCTCGTCGATCTTGCCGGCTTTAGCGGCATAGAGATACAGTCCACTGCAGAGCATGGAGATGATCAGTAACGTTTTTTTAATCATTAGTTTGTTGTTTGGGTTAAAGTAATAGTAGTTATGTCCGTCTTCTTTGCCTTGTCAAAGAAGCTTTTGATCTCGTGGTATTCTGTGGGGGTATATCGACCTTTGTTGACCTTGAGTAGTTTTTCTAACATGATCTCTCGTGGCGATATACGGGTGCTTTTGATACTGTATTGGCCATATGGTGACTCATGTGTTTCATCGATTTCTGCGACGAGTTCGTATGGCTCAGGCAGCGATAGTATGATATAGAGTTCCTGCTGATGAGTCCTATTGAATACGATGTCATTCTCACGATTTCCATCTTTGGGTAAAAGAGGGATGTCCATCTGATACCTCTCTTTCATCGGCAAAAATAAATAGTCTCCTGCGTGCTCGTAGGGGTCATCAATCTCCATATCATAGGTAGTACTTAGGATATCATGAGTGTCGGCATCTGTTATGCTATGCTGTGATATATTTTTGATTCTGAGTCCTTTAGCCCAGTCTTCTCGTATATATTTCTCATGATCAGAGGGAGTGGACCGTAGTAGGTGGAGATGAGATCCTCTGTACTGACCGCTGTGAGAGGACTGTGCACTGAGCTGATAGCTGTCATCCTCTGTCCAGCTAATAGAGATAGTATCTGTAGATCTGTGGTGCTCATCATAGTGAGGTGTCCGTACGAGATCGCCCCCGTCTGCCGATATCAAGAGTACATCTCGGTCATCGGTGAATGGTCCGAGATAGTCAAAAGCATTATAGTCAGAGGTGCAGTCGACCCATATACTATCGGTCTCCTGAGGGATACATACTATGATATGATTGCCAGGCACAGGGGCGGGGTAGTTAGGGTAGAGACCCCGCTGATCACTGGAGGAGGCATGCACCTCTACATAGTGTGCGTCGATGTCTTGCGATCTCAGCATAGCCATATAGTAAAAAGATAGCGCCTTGCAGTCTCCATATTTCACTTCATCGACTTTAGCTGGAGGCATAGGATTGAGTCCGCCCTCAGCCGTGGAGATGCTGATATAGCGAGTATTATCTTGGAGATAGCGATAGAGTATTTGTGCCTTTTCGATGTCACTATTAGCAGATTTGACAAGATCACTGACTGCGCTTTCATCGATCTGCATTTCATTCATTTTCTTTTGCAGAAAATGGGTATCGATCCACTTAGCATAGTCATCCCATGTCTCGACCTGCCCCTCGTATCCCTCATAGCTGAATGAGGTAGGGCTCAGATAGACCATGGGAAATATCTCATAGATCGATGGACTATATGATTCTGAGCGTACTGCTGGCTGATGAGCGAGTGTATAGTGATGTTTTTTCTGCCTCGTGATGGGATATGACTCTATGTTGAGCTCTTTGACTCTGATATCTTGGTCGGTGTATAGCTCGTAGCTACTTTGGAGTACCGATATTTTATGTCCATCGATAGGTATCCAGGAGGGTAGCATCAGCGTATTCTCAGACTCTATGGTATAGTCATAGTGGACGATGAGTGGATAGTCGTCACTGGTATAGTCATAGTGCTTAGCTCTATAGTCAGAGATGATGGAGTAGCCATCACCCATGCTCACATCACTGAATTCTTTTTTCTTGACCTTTTTGATGAGTTCCCCATCTGCAGTGGTGATGATAGCAGAGATATCAATGAGTTTTTCGCTATTTTCCTTGTAGCCAAAAATTAAGTGTTGGTAAGACTCCGCTTTTTTATTGAGTATTGCTACAGTTTTTCGATATTGACAGCGATACTTATTGCCAGTATGGGAGACGATGGTCTCATCATCGAGGATGACCGCATGAGCACCTTGTAGTAGGCTATCGGGTACATCTGAGAGAGTAGGGAGATCTTGAGCGATCAGCATGCCCATATGACATAGCATGATCAGTGTGCAGGTCAGCAGTTTTGCTTTCATGCCCTTGTGACGTTTTATTGATTAACAGTTTAAATTTTGGATGCTCAGTGATACGAAATACTATTCTATATCCTTATACTTTGATAGTGTCAATATTCATGCCATTTCTTTTAGTAGATCTGCAGGCACAGTCGAGTGATACATTGCAGATACGTACTGTCATAGATGAGTTATTTGATGCTATGAGGGCTAATGACAGTACTGGTGTGCATGATTTATTCATCCCTGAGGCGCAGATGTCTACGATCATGGTAGATCAGTCTGGCGAGACGGTCAAGCGGACTAATCCCTATGGGCGATTTGTCACTGCGATGGGGACACCTCACGAGTCGACATATGATGAGCAGATTTGGTCCTATGATATCCAGATAGATGGTCCTATGGCATACGCATGGACAGAGTACACCTTTTATCTCGGTATACAGATGCTCCACTGTGGGGTCAATATGTTTGAATTGATCAAGACATCTGAAGGCTGGCGTATCTCCTCTGTGGTCGATACTCGTCGTAAGACGGGCTGCCAGTCCAATCCTGAGTACGATATCCACAATCTGCTGAACAGTTGGCACAGAGCGGCTGCGGAGGCCGATGAGGATGTTTTCTTTGGTCTGATGGCAGAGGATGGGATCTATATCGGCACGGATGCTACAGAGCGTTGGACTCGAGATGAGATGTTGGAGCTAATGCTACCGTATTTTCAGCGAGAGACGGCCTGGGATTTCACACCGCTGGAGCGCAATGTAGTATTCAATGATGACAAAGATTTAGCATGGTTTGATGAGCTACTGGATACCTGGATGGGGACTTGTAGATCTTCCGGAGTGATGATCGCTACACAGGACGGCTGGCGTATACAGCACTATCATCTGAGCATCGCCGTGCCCAATGATAAAGTGGATGGCTATCTCGATCTCATAGGCTTGGAGCGAAAGAAATAATTGCTTAATTCAAGTGCCTCATGGATAGCTCGTTGATATCGCTTCCTTCTAATACTTTGAGCTCCTGAGGATGAGTCACACAGTTGATCATCGCCTTGCCGAGCTTAGTCGTAGTGGTGATAGAGTTTACTTTTTTCAGTAGTGGGAATATGGGTCGAGAGATTACATAGATTGCATTGTACCAGCCAGTGCTGGACTTGATACCTCGCTCAGGGATGATAGCACCTGGCCTGAAGGCATAGGCATCTTTAAAGCCTATATCGAATATCATGTTTTCGGTCTTCCCTTTGACACGCTTCCACATCGTAGAGCTACTCTCTGACGAGTCGGTGCCCGTCCCAGAGACATAGGTCATGACCATGTCAGGATTGAGTTCATAGAGCGTATCAGCAAGTGCTTTAGACATATCGTAGGTCACTTTCTTGTATTTTTCGTCACTGACGCCTATAGATGAGATACCCATGCAGTGATAGCAGGCGTCGTAGCCCTTTAGCTCCTGAGCGATAGTGCTGAATGAGGTAAAGTCCTGATGTATGACTTCTTTGATCTTTGGGTGAGATAGGTCTATAGGATGACGGTTGATGAGGAGTATCTCTGACACTCGGGAGTCATCCATACATTCGAGGAGGACTCCTTTGCCTACCATACCTGTGGATCCTGTGATGATTACTTTCATGGGGTGTATTTCTGTATTTTCTTAGTATTTATGAGAGCATATTGATAGGCATAATGTTCGGGACAGTGGAGCTGATATACCATTTTCAGACAGTATTTAGCTTGATGACAGCGGGCTATCATCACAGACTAAATCACCGAGTACGTATTGGATTCCATTTAAATAGAATTGCAACAATTCTTTATTTTCATAGCTCTGAGCATTATGAGAAGGAGAGACATAGAAGACTCGACCTTTCCCATATTTCTTGATCCATGAGATGTAACTTTTGTCATCTTTTGGTTGATGACGTTTTTCCATGATTTTCTCACTGGACATGTACAGTAGTGGTCTGAAGTTTTTATTAGCATATGCATTTTTGAAGAAATAGGGTTCATCATAATGTTTGAATATACCATGCTTGAAAGCAGAAGAAATGGGGTGAGTTTCATCCACGACTTTGACTTCTATAGATTGTTGTCGTGGATGATAGTCAAAGCTTCCACCTATCATGTTGCTGACTTCTTCGGAGTTGTTTTGCATGACGATAGCACCATGGACTACTGCTAAACCACCGCCATTTTTTATGAATTCCAATAAATTTAATTCGAGTTTAGCAGCTTTCTTAATCACCTCATCTTCACTCAAAGTGGAATCAGCTTTGATCACATCATAAAATAAATCTCTTTTTGGACCGATAGAGCAATTATTATTTAAAATCACTGCATCGAAGTTTGAAAGTTCATCTGCTTGAAACATTTTTATATCCTTGGATGTGGCTTACGCTGTAAGCGCCTGTTTTATGGGCCAATGTTTGGATCACTACATCGGCATGAGGTATGACCCAGTGCTCGAATCCTGTGTGCAATGAGAAGAGTAGTACCTTATGTTTTTTAGTGATAGGTGCGACTGTACTACTCGGTGCTAATCGGTATATTTTTTTCTCCCATTTCTGATCTACAGCAAAAGAAGTAAGATTTATTTCTTGTGTTTTACAAGCTGAAATGGATAGAATAAGTAATAGATATAATCTCCAATTTTTCATAATTCGACTTTTTTTATCCCGATATGATGTCAGGCTTAGTTAAGATAATCCAATTATGTCTGATTATGATGACATTGAATCTTATCACTCAGTATAGAGCTATAATGTAGTAATGATGGTGGATGAGTACTGAAGGGTAAAGGGTATAAACTTGCAAATTATTGGATCAACAGACTTCTATTGACCTTTTTTAGGATGCGGTCATAGACGACTATGCTGCCGGCAGCAGCCACATTGAGAGAGGGTTCTCCTGGTAGGATCACGAGCTCTTGGCATTTAGATTTGAGAGATTTAGGTAGACCATTATTCTCTGAGCCGAGCAGATAGATCGCTCGATCAGGATGAAAAAAGTCTTGAATCGGTGTAGCGCTATCATCCATCTCAACACCTATGAGCTGACAGCTGTAGGGCACTGTCTGAATGAAGGCTTCGATAGTCTCAAATTGAAAAAGTGGAATTCTTGCCCACACCTTGAGCACATCGCTGCTTTTCTTCTTGTATTTTGCATCGATCAGGAATACGAAGCTCGCTCCCAAAACATAGGCAGTCCGCCATAGAGAACCTACATTCTCCACAGTTTTTGGTCGATAGATGCCGATACCAAAATATCGCTCATCTGAGCTGTCCCACTTTCGTTTCATAAGAGCAATGATAGAAAGATGGATTGAAAAGTCTGGCCATTCAATGTGAATTCAGAATACTTTTCTCCTTATGGGATGAGGTTCTTACCATCATAGGTCAGTGTGGACATTACCGCTCAGGACTGGCTAATCGATGGGGTATAGCATTTTGGCTATATAGATGCTTTTAACAAATAGATGGTTATCATTCCCAAGAAAGTGCCATATCCAAATCCAAATTGTAAATATTGAATTATTCCATGTATAACCCTAAATGTATTATCCTGCCTCCATTCATATTGATCGGATTGCTACTTCTCCCTATGACGATTCCATCCTCCGGACTATAATACTCATTCAGTATATCGCCAAATGGATTTCTCATTATTGCAATTAATTCTCCTTTTTTTAGTTTTTGCTTTAGTTCTACTTTAAGCTCCAAATAGCCACCCTCTTGTACATAGATCCAGTACGATTTTTTACACATCACAGGCTTGCTTGGGTTTATGATTTCTACATCTATCATTTTTAGCCAACTCAGAATATTCTTAACCCCTCTAATACCTCTACTTATCATATCGGCTTGATATACCTGTGGGTTCCCATATTCTACTGTTATACACGGTATTCCTTTCATCATCGCTTCTGCTCTCATTGTTCGTGTAGCAGAGATTTGTTCGTTAGCACTTGGTAGCCCATTGCTATTAAGGATGATATCCGCATCCTGCAGTTCTGCCATTCTGCGGATCGTGTCATTTTGTAAAGCGGCTCTAACATACAGTGAATTTTCTCGCCCAAAGCTTGCGGTGTGCATATCCACCAAATAATCAAGCTTAGTTAAAATCTTGTTGTTGATCTGCCAGACATACTGTTGTGATCTATTTCCTTTTTCCTTTCCAGGGAAATTTCTGTTCAAATCTTCCTCATCGATATACCGCCGACTGTGTTGAGGGATGCTGATACCATTGATGCCAGGAATAGCCACTAAGGTTCCTGTGAAGTTAGTTTCATCTATTTTATTTACTATTTCCTGGATTACCTTGATGCCATTTAGCTCATTGCCATGTATGGCAGCTATGAGACCTAATATGGGTTTGGCTTGTTTTCCTCTGACTACAATAACGGGTATTGTGACAGGATGGGACATCCCGTCGTCGATCATTTTTAGCCAAATTTTGTTTTTAGTATTTGGTTCGAATTGATCAAGATCTAATTCCTCCTGCCATACCATGGTCTCTTGGCTAACTCCTAATACACTGAGATGGAGTAAAAGTAGTAATGCGAATATTTTCATCTTTCGTCAATTGTTATAGCTACCATATCAAGCATAATTGACCGAGTCTGCAAAAAGCCCTCTCTCTGGCAAGCTTATACTTGATGTACGCCCATCAAGGGCACTACTACCGAAAGGTAGTCAATTTATAATTCTGGATCTTAGAGTTTTTAGGGCACAGTTTGCTACAGTATATAGTAGGGCGGGAGTCGAGGTCAATACCATTGGGTGGTGTGCAAAAGCAGATGGCGGACTCTTGTATTTTATTACTTCTTGCAGCGAACGATCAATAGGTGGCAAGTAGTGCGCTTTAGAAGATATGCTCTTAACTGCTGTGCCGATATGCCGATATCACCGGACGGATAGACAGTGTGAGCTACACTATTTGATATCAAATAATTTAGTGGCTTTTGCTTTATTTTTTAGTGTGACTTCTCCTTCGTCCGAGTACTCAAATTGGCCCTCTAATTTCGACAAAGTATCTTCGTTAACAATGATTTGATTTTCTTTCGCTGCATTTTGTAAACGCTGCGCCGTATTGACTATATCTCCTATGACCGTATAGTCCAGTCTTTTCAGAGTGGCAGAGCCGATATTGCCAGATACCATATCACCGGTATTAATGCCTATGGATACCTTTGGTTTGTATTTGATCCCATGTTCTAATGAGGGTAACTCCTCAATATTCTTTCTAATCGATTTAGCTGCTTTGACGGCATTAGTGAGGTGTTTTTCCCCTTTAAAGACGGCCATGACAGCATCACCAATGAATTTATCTACTTCTCCTTTATGCGCTATAATATCTTTGACCATGACATCAAAGTATGTATTGAGAATCTTGACAACTTCTGAGGGATTATAGTTTTCACTGATGGCAGTGAACTTACAGATATCAATGAATACAACGGTGGCCTCTATATTCTCGCTATCCATAATTGTTTTCTCAAAATCACGACTGGACATGAAGTTGATGACATTTTCATCCACATACATCTTTAGGATGTTATTTTCTTGTAGGGCCTTGACTGTTTCTTTTATTTGATTGACATGCACCAAGGTTTTTTCCATCGTGATGGTAAGATCTTCAAAATCGATCGGCTTGGTGATGAAATCATACGCCCCTCTATTCATGGCAGTTCGGATATTTTTCATATCCCCATACGCCGATACAATGACTGACTTCAATAGTGGCTTTTGAACATTTAGTTTTCCTAACAAGGTCAGGCCATCCATTTGGGGCATATTGATATCGCTAAGTACCATATCAATATCTTGATGCTCTCCTAATTTTTCAAGAGCATCACTACCATTTATGGCAAATACAAAGTCATATTCTTTGTTTTTTATTTTCTTTCTGAACTTCTGACGGATGAGGACTTCCAAGTCTGTCTCATCATCAACTACTAATATTTTTGCCATCAAATGATCGTTTTTAGTTTTTCTTTCAATAATTTGAAATCAACTGGTTTTGTTAAAAAGTCTTCGGCTCCTAATTCTTTCGCCGAGTTATAATTGTCTTCATCTCCATAAGCTGTGATCATCATGACCATAGGTGGAGGCTCGTGATAGGTGCTCTTGATTGTCTCTAATAATTCTAATCCAGTCATACCTGGCATATTGATATCAGAGAGGATCAGTACCGCCTCATGACGTATCTCTTTTAATCGCTCAAGAGCCTCCTCTCCAGAAAATGCAAAAATGAATTGCATTTCTTCATTTCTTATTTCTCTTCGAAATCGCTGTTCGAATAATGCTTTGACATCTTGTTCGTCATCTACTACAAGTATTTTCATGAGGCAGTTATATGGTTTATAGGAAAGTGTATTTCAAATGTAGTTCCTTCTCCTTCTTCTGATTCTACTTTTAGCTCTCCATTGTGTGATGATACGATATCGTAAGCTAAACTTAGGCCCAATCCGGTGCCTTTTCCAGTAGGTTTAGTAGTGAAAAAGGGTTGAAATATTTTGTCTTTGATCTCTTTTGGGATGCCATCACCATTATCCGATATCCTGATGATTACCTCTTCCTGATGCTTCATGGTTTTGACAGAGACCGTTGGATTATATTCTTCTATCTGTCCAGATAGTTTTGTTTTCTTTTCTTGTACGGTGTGAAATGCATTGGTGATGATATTTAGCAAGACCCGTCCCATATCTTGAGGGATTACCTTGACCAGGCCAATAGATTTATCAAAATCAGTCTCCAGAGTTGCATTAAATGATTTGTCTTTGGCCCTCAGTCCGTGATAGGATAATCTGAGATATTCATCGCATAGTGCATTGATATCAGTCGGTTCTTTCTGACCAGTGCTCTTGCGACTATGCTGGAGCATACCTTTGACGATGCCATCGGCACGTTTGCCATGGTGGTTGATTTTAGACAGATTGCCTTTTAAGTCAGAGAGTATTTCTTTGACCTCAGCGATATCTCCATTTTCGAGCTCTTCATTGATTTCGTCGATTAACTCCGTACTGACCTCAGCGAAGTTATTGACGAAGTTGAGAGGATTCTGTATCTCATGGGCGATGCCAGCAGTCAGCTCTCCAAGAGATGCCATTTTTTCGGATTGGATAAGTTGGGCTTGGGTGGCTTTGAGTTCGTTAAGCGTGTTCGACAGAATGATATTAGCTTCTTTGGATTTTTTGTTGCCTTGATATTGAAAATAAAGTATCAGAGCCAATATGCTAAGAGCAGCCAAAAGCATTAGTAAATAAGATTTATTGCGATAGTTTCTCTCAGCTTGTTCTATTGCAAGGCTACGTTTTTCATATTCAGCAATCATATCTTTCATTACTTCTATATTACCCGAGCCGTATAATTCATTTTTTGCATTATTTGCTCTTTTGTAGTACTCAAGTGCTTTGGCGGCATCAATACTGTCATATATCTCTGCCAGGATGTTATTCGAGATTAGCATTGCTTGGGCATATCTGATTTTTTTGGCCTCTTCTAACCCCCTGTTGGCATAGTATATTGCAGAATCAGTTTTGCCTTCTGACAGATAATATTTTGATAGGTCATTGTTAAACTCTGAGGAGTGTAAACTTTCACCAGATGCTTCACTGATTGCGAGCCCTTTTCTTAGGCTCTCGAGAGCTTTTTGAGCTTGATTTTGCTTAAATAAAATAGCTGCTTCCACATTATAACACTTTGGATAAGCCTCATAAACATCACCAAAAAGTAATTCCTTGACATTGTCAAATGCTTCAAATGCCTTTTGAATGTAAAGAGCGGCTGAGTCTAACTGGTTATTTTGTTCAAATGTTTTTGCCGTCAAATAGTAGGCAAAAGCAGAGGTTGTTTTTGCCTCTCCGTCACCATCTTCAAATTTTCCAAGCGCTATTTTTTTCTTCGAATATTCAAAAGCTTTGTTATAGTCTTTCAGTTGAATGTATAGTTCTATCAAATTAAAATAAGTTGGGCCAATGGTAGGGCCAGCATTGTCTCTGGTAAGTTTAAGGCTCTTGTGCAGATCAATTGCTTCTAAACCCAACTGAAGTGTTTTTGGTAGATTTCCTTTATATATGTTTGCTTCTCCTATAAAACCCATGGCTGATACCTGAGTCCGCACGTCTCCAGTTTGTTGAGCCAACAGCAATGCGTCTTCAGCATATTTTATTACAGTATCTGGATTATAAGAAATGTGCTTTATAGCGATTTCAAGGCTTATTTCCATTTTTTTAGTAGGATCCTTGGTTTCGTTTAATTCTGTGAATAGAGATTTTAGTGATGCTTGATCCACAATTTGTTCTTGTCCGAAGCCACTCAAGACAACCCAGACAATCACAACAATTGTATGTAGAATTTTACTAGTTGGTAAGAATATATTGACAGCGGTAAATCTCATATCATTGAAGGTAGTTGAATAATAAATTCAGTCCCTTCTCCTTGTATGCTATTTACACTTATTTCCCCACCATGTGCCTTCACAATATCATAAGCCATACTCAGCCCGAGCCCAGTCCCTTGCCCAGTTGGTTTAGTAGTAAAAAATGGTTGAAAGATTTTGTCTTTTATATCATCGGGGATGCCTGAGCCATTGTCAGAGATAGAGATAAGGACTGTTCCTCCCCCGATACCCTCTCCAGAGGGGGACAATTGTGTGTAGACACTAACGGTGGGTGAGTAATCCACTTGTGACTTTTCACTTTTCACTTTCAAACTATTTTCATGTACAGCATGAAATGCATTGGTGATGATATTTAGCAAGACCCGTCCCATATCTTGAGGG
>WUUP01000008.1 GCA_009833045.1 Saprospirales bacterium GYS_P2D | reverse complement strand
GGGTATTGATCGGCTGTCTGGATTCCATGTTTTATTGATTTTGATAAGTCTATTTTATCTTATCAAAAATAGTGTAACATACTGTCAGTCAAGCCTTTATCAGGGTGCGGTTTGTTCAACGTCTAGTACATGCGGCGTGGCGGCGTTTAGCCGACATGATCGTCATGTACATTGTTATGTATGGTTACTTATTCGAATCTTATCGTTTTCAATATTTACACCATACGATTCACTTTCAAAAGTTATCGTTTCACAATAGTTTGCAATTTCCTGAATTGATTCACTATTGGCTTTATTACTCCTTTCATGGTTCATTTCTATATATTCATGTGATTTGTATTTAGCTGCCATTTTCGAATGCTTCGGTATTTTTTCAAGATTCGCAAGTACGTTTAAACTCACCATATGCCAAGCTCTTTTTAGTTCTATCTTTTTTTCTTTGCAGAATTCTATGAATAGTTCAATTTGCTCTTTGGATTTAGGGTAATTCTTTAGAAGAACTTTATCTGTTTGAATTTGATTGATCTCGGTTGTCATAATTTCATTTGTCAATTCTGCGGGTATTAATTGTCCTTTATTTAGATAGGATTGAAGTTTCAGTCCTAATTCAGATTCACTATTTATATGCCTTCTAAGTACATCACTAAAATCAATTAATTCGTATTTTTCCTGTTTGGTCAACTTATCTATTAATAGTTGACCACTATTTTCAAATCTGTCTTTATATAGTATTTCGATTTTCATTTTTTAATCATACATAACGGTTCTGTGATATGGAGCGGACGCAGCGATAGCAAGTTTGATCTCATATCACATGTTAGTCTCAGTTTTCATTCTATGTAAAGGTAACGTAATACCAATTTTCTCTTACTTTCTTTATTGAAGTTAGTTGAAGTCCGTTTACTCTTTCTTTATAAAATTCTTCGCGAACAAAACTCTCTTTTGTATATAGAAGGCCATAGCCATTGTCAATGAATCGATGCATTGCAAACAGATATTTTGAATTAGTTTGATTGATGAACACTTCATTAACATCTAACTTTTCAAATGATTCACATACAGATGCATTTGAGGATTCTTCGTCTAATTTTGGTTTGGTAAAAAGTTCACCGTCTCTACATGACAAATATTTGACTCGTTGATCTAATTCATTATTGTGTAGAACTATATATTTCTCGTATTTGTCAGACTCATTGTTCACATATTGATTTAATGAAATATTCCAGATTCCTAATTTGGGGATAAGAAACACTAAAATTAGTGCCATCAAGGTTGACAGTCCAATCCTGTTTGTCCATTTCACCTTTAATGTAAGAGGAGCAATTGTTATCAATAATGCTAATCCTAATTTGGCAAATACTGTCCAATAAGGTGAGTTTATCTTTATTTTGAATTCAAGTGCATGAATTGCCAAGTATGCTATTAGGGATATTCCAATCAATATTGCTATGACTTTGTTTTTCTTCATTCAAATTGAGACTAACGTTTAGTGTAAATGGCGTAGTGGCGTTTAGCCACTATGAACATTTTACACATTGTTGTCGGTTCGTTTTTTTATTTCATTATTTATTATTCGACTAATTTCATCCGCTTTATCTACAATCATAAAATGTTCTCCTTCATCAATTAGCTTTTGATTCTCATCTTTTTTCGGAGGAATCAATTTGTCGTTAACTCCTCCAATTTTCAGTATCGGATTTAATAACTTTTCATTGTTCTTCCAATTTGTCAATTCATTAACTGCCCATTTTGCAAATTTCAAATCTGTATCATCTAAAATCTGATTCAACAATTTCTTCTTTTTTGCTCCAAAAATCCAATTTGCGATAATTCGTGGCGGGTCAAAAAGAAACTGTGGTATAATTTTGAGCAATTTTGTCTTCCCGATTATTCGATAAATTGTCCTTAATTCCTTTTTGGTTTCTGCTGAAGAAATCAGAATCGTTAATTTGGGATTAAGTCTTTTACTGATTTCAACTGCAATTAATCCACCGAAACTCACTCCCATAACTCCAAAATCTTCTTTTCTATTAATTGATTTTGAAAACCTAATCGAATAATTTTCTATTGTCTCGTTTTTTAAAGGTTCAATCCATTCTATTGGAATAAGTGTGCAGTCAAGAGTTAGATATTTAAAAACTCTTTTATCTGCTCCAAGTCCACTTATTCCATATAGTTTCATTTTTTCTTTTTTCTAATGACCGACAACGGTCTGGCTAAACGCAGGTGGGGCGCATAGCCCCACTTGCCGTTTTAGCCTTTGTTGGCTGTAGTATTCTTTTTCCAGGGTGATATTTTATAAGGATTTGGTGCATCTCCTTTTTCAATTGCTGGATTTCCAACATACAATTTTCCTTTTTCTGTAGTTTTTGTTACTACGGCACAAGAACCGATATAGCACCTTTCTTTTATAATTATACCTCCAATTATCATTGCATTCATTCCAATAAAAACATTGTCCTCAATTTTAGGTGCTGGTTCTGGAGTCCCATAATTAACATCTTTAAATATATGGATTAAGTTACCTTGAATAACTGAATTATTTCCGATAATGCAATCGTTCGCAATAAATCCAGAAATTGAATTATAATTCCCAATTAAGACACGTGAATAAATTTTTGCACCATATTTTAAGTTAACATTTGTTCCAATCTTTGTATCGCTTCCAACATAAGTGAAGTAGTCTAAATTGCAGTTTTTTCCTAATGATGAATTCTCGCAAACTACAGAGTGACCAAGTATTCTTGTTCCGTCACCGATAATTGTTTTCTTGAATTCTTGATTCTGTAAATATTCAATAGGTTCATTGTACGTTGGAAATCCAATTATGCAATGTGGTCCTATATATATATTCTTGCCAAGAATTACGTTTTGTCCTATGGTAGATGTTGGATGAACATACGTCATAATGCTTCTTTAATGCTTCTTTTGACATTTAAAATTAAAGTCTCACGTTCTTCTTTTATACCATGAGATGCTTCATAAGTATATAACTTAGAATTGCACTTTGATTTGTTGTAAAGCTCAACGGTTGATTCATAAGGCACCATAGTATCTAATGTGCCATGGTGATAATCCATTGAAATCTTTGAACTCAATGTCACCATTTCTGGCTCTAAATAATACATTTCCATAGCCATTTTTGAGCCTAATTTAAATTTTCTACTGCCAACAATTAGTGGAGAATTGGCAATTGCATCTTGCATTCCTGTTTGCGGAAAAAAAGATTTTGCCCAAGGCAGTTTAGTTTTAGTAAAAGTTTTTTTGTAATCTACAACAGGATTAATAAAAATAATCTTTTTAAGTTTTGGTGTAGCTAATTCATTTAGTGCAAGAAGGTTTATACTACAACCAAAACTTGTACTAATTAAAAACACCTTATCATAGTGCAATTCTGAGTATTTATATATTGAAATGAAATCTTGAATCATACCCATTATAGTACAATCTTGGTCTTTTATTGGAGATTCACCATGCCCTCGAAAATCATATCTTATCGTATTTAGACCTTCTTTATTGAAATATTTTTCAAATTCCTCAAATAAACCATTCTCTGATTTATTTACAGTTATTCCATGAGAAAATATAATTAAAGGTGAACTTGAGTCAACTCTTTTTTCAATATAAGTCACATTGTGACCATCGTTCGTGATTATCATAAACTAAAATTTTTTTAATAATTCTATTTTAGGGTTACCAACTTCATTATTATTCGTTTCACATTTTATTACCGCAACAAATTCTTTTCTTCTTGAAAACCAAAACCAGCCCATTTTATTTAGTAGTTGTTTTTTTAATTTAGGAAAGTATTTTTGATTTGAGATAGCATAAGAAGCAGCCAATACACCATAAGTTCCGCATCCCCCTACGATATAAATATACTTTCCATCCATATATGGATTTTTAATTTTTGCAATTAAGCCGTAATCCACATTATTGGTCGTATCTTTTGTATATTCTTTATCATATACTTTTAGTTTTCCTGATTGTTCGAATTTAACTTCATCAGGCAAATGGGACATGAAAAGTTTTGTTGTCGCATTATACTTAGGTCCACCAATTGTAAATATATTTTCATGACTTGTTTGCACTTTGTCATTTTGTCCTGTATAAATATGACGCACAACAGATTCTTCATAAATGTCTTGAAGTGTATGGATTATAAGATTCGCAGCTTTACTATCGGGTCCTTTAATTGTTGCAGCTCTATCAATTGGCTGTGTCGCTCCTCCTGCTGTTGTAGTTTGCAAATTAGGTATAATACCAGATGTTACATAGATTGTCTCTCCATTTTTCATTCTTAAGACTCTATGAAGCCTTAATCGATTTGTTATCAGGTAACTTATTACTTGTGAGAAAGTATTTATAAATACTTGAAGTAAGACTACAATTCCAGATGAAATAATTCCCGCCAAAATAGCATCTGAGTTATTATTTATCCAATCCATATACTTGATTTATACTTTCGTTTATTTTTTCTTATTACAGCCAACTTGTTTATATCTGATCAATTCCCATGTTTTTGATCTGTTTTTCCTAATAATTCGTCCAAAGGACTCTTTACCTTGTTCAGTGATTGATCAGTGATATGCGTGTAGATCAGGGTGGTCTTGATGTCTTTATGCCCGAGTAGCTCCTTGATGAGACGGACGTCGGTACCGCTATCGAGCAGATGAGTGGCGTAGCTATGTCTCATAGAATGGAGCGTATAGTGTTTTGGCAGTCCTGCCTTAGCTCGAGCCCTCCTGAATATCAGCCCCAGACTGGTACTACTGTATGGCGTGTTTTTCTTTTGTCCTTCAAATAGCCAATACTTTGGCTGGTACGTGAGCACATAGTCTCGGAGCAATATGATGATCGAGTGCGGCATCGGCACTACTCGATCCTTGTTACCCTTACCTGATCGGATCCATATTTGCTGATTTTCGTAGTCGATATCATGCACCTTGAGGGATAGGATCTCTCCACTCCTCAGGCCGCTACCGTATGCGAGATAGAGCATCATTATATGCTTCTTGTTTTTGACTTGAGCGAGTAGTCTTACGATTTCGCCCTTGCTCATGACTTTGGGTAGGGTCTTAGGACGTCGAGGCCCAGGTATCTTATCAAATTGAATCTTTTTATCCGGCTCTACTTTATCAAAATAGGCTCTCAGGGCGCTCTGTACCCTATTGATCGTCTGAAAGCTCACGTCACTCACAGCGACCTCATATATATACCCCTTGACAGTGTCATGCGAGTCATAGGGACGTCCCTGCTCTACTGTAGCACGCAGATATCTGATGAGCGATCCTGTATAGTTTTGGATCGTGCGCCAGCTATACCGCTCAGCCATGAGAGCGTCGAGATAGGCGGATAGCTGAGGCTGATGACTTGCGGGCGCTTTATCGAGTATGTATTGCTTCCGCTTACTCCAGTCACGGCTTTGTTGAGCGATCTTAGAGGGATTAGCCGTGTGATCATAGACCCGATATCCATCCGTCTTGAGCTGTACGATGAGTCTCCTGATCACCTGATAGTGATAGGGTATCACCCATGCTTTTGCCTCTTTGTCATACTTTCTATCAGACAGTGATTTGACCGCTTGAGGTAGCTGTGAGATACCATTGCTCTGGATACGCACACGATCCGTATCATCAGGTGTCATGCTTAGATAGATAGTAGGCACAGATGCTGACTGCGAGATCAGTCCTTTGATCCGGTCATAGTCTGTAGTACTCCAGCATGACCAGCGACTCTGGAGCAGATCGAGTGTCTCCAGAGATGCATTGCAGAGCCATTTTTTTTCATCCTTGTGCCAGTAGGCACCTGGTAGCGACTTGATCCATGCTACAGTCTCTGGATGATAGTCGATAGCGAGTATGAACTTTTGAGCATTATAGGAGATCGAGTTCAATGGGCTTTTGCCCCCATTTATGTCAGCCTTGTGATTTTTGCTGTCGTTTTCACGTACTGAGTGGGTCTCTGCCCTGGATTCACCGTTGGCAGATATGTCGGTAGTATCGGGCGATAGATCAGCCGGCCCGGTCCCGAGAGTAGAGGGATCTCTTATGATGATCTCATATGGCATCTGTCGCAGCTCATGATAGGCGATCTGTGTGTAGGGTATATGCCAGCAGCGCATGGTGCGGCTATACTTCCTTCCTGAGATGCGTTTGATCTGAGCTATCAGCTCGGTATCATAGCCACATCGGAGTGCTATCCGAGTTTCTCCTCGATGTTCTACCTTTTCGATTTCGATCCTATGTGACCTTGCCTCATTCATTGCACGGTCTAATATAGTGAGTTTAGTCCTTAGTTTTTAGATTTTAGTGCTTAGTTTTTAGACCGAAGTCGGTAGTCCATAGATATCAGACTTTAGTTGTTAGTCCATAGTCGATAGCCTTTTGTCAGTAGTCGAGCCTTGACGGCAATACAAATCAACAATCAAAACCAATTAAACCAGAACACATACAAAACAAAAGCACGTATAACCAATTCAACTATTCAAACTATCAGAACTATCCAAACAATAAAATCAACCAATCAAACCAGAACACTTATAATCGTGCGCACATCTCAGAACAATCAGAACAATCAGAACGAATAAAACAACAACACAAATAAAACGAGCGTACGGCTCGCCAATTCAACTATCCCAACCACAGGAACTATTCAAACATTCAAAACAAACCAACTAAACAAGGGCACATATAAAACGAGCGTACTGCAAACCAATTCAACAATCAAAACCATCAAAACAACAAAAATCAACCAATCAAACCAGATCACGTATAACCAATTCAACCATCAGAACAATCCAAACAATAAAATCAACCAATTAAACCTGAACACATACAAAACGAGCGCTCTTATAATCAATCCAAACCATCCAAACAACAAAATCATATCAATCACAGCCTATCCTTGACATACTCTATCTCGGTCTTGCCGTGTGGAGTGGGCTCTCCCTGCTCGTTGAGATTGACCATGATGATCTCGTCGATCGTGAGTATAGGCTCTCGAGTCATCTTATTGCGGACTTCTGCTCGTAGAGTGAGAGAGGTCTTACCATATTTGACAGGAGTGATGCCGATCTCGATGATATCGTTTTGCTTAGCGGAGGAGATGAAGTTGATCGTAGAGATGTACTTCGTCACGACGTAGTTATTCTCGAGCTGTATGATGGCGTATAGTGCTGCCTCCTCGTCGATCCAGGCCAGGAGTCGTCCTCCGAATAAGGACTTATTTGGATTGAGGTCTTCTGGCTTTATCCATTTTCTCGTGTGAAATCTCATAGCTCTATCTTTTTTTATCAAAGTGAATAAAACATTCAATAGTAGAACAGCACCGGCAACACATAAGTTTTACTTATCAGAGTTGCAGAGCGATATAGATCACTTAATATCGCAGCCTTCAATACTACTTCCTCTATGGTGTTAACAATTTGCGATTAAACCTTGTTAGCTCTCTGGCGTCTAAGCTATTTTCCCAGTTTTGTCCTTTATCCATATGAAATCAAAAATGAAAAAGCATCTACCCCTGACTCTATTTGCAGTTTTATTCGCACAGCTGATAGTCTTTGCGCAAAGCAAAAGCACACTCATCACTGGAAAAATCATCGACCAAGGCAGTGGAGCGCCTATAGAGTTTGCCACAGTGATGATCTCCGATCAGAGTACAGGCACCGCTATCACGGGGACGACGACAGATTTGGACGGAGTATTTGAGGTGAGCACGACTGCCACGGACTATTATGTAGAGATCAGGTTCATAGGATATGAGACACAGCGGATAGATGATATCACTGTCGTGAAAGGCAAAGCCGATCTGGGCGAAATCACCCTCGGAGCAGATAGTGAGACACTGGACGAAATAGTCGTCCGAGCGGAAAAATCAAGCACAGAGTTCAAACTGGACAAAAGAGTATTCAATGTCGGTCAAGATCTCAGTAGCACTGGTGCAGGCGCTCTCGAGGTCCTCAATAATGTCCCATCTGTCAATGTCAATATCGAAGGTAAAGTCAGCCTCAGAGGTAGCTCGGGCGTACAGATACTCATCAATGGTAAGCCCTCCGTCATCGCCAGCGAGCAAGGAAATGCCCTCGGCACTATCACCGCCGACATGATCGAAAAAATCGAAGTCATCACTAATCCCTCAGCCAAATATGAGGCCGAAGGCACCTCGGGCATCATCAATATCGTCCTCAAAAAAGACGAGCGTCAAGGTATCAATGGCTCTGTCACGCTCAATGTCGGCGCACCGCACAATCACAGTATTGGCCTCAGCCTCAATCAAAGGACCGAAAAATTTAATCTATTCAGTCAGCTCGGTGTAGGATACCGAGAGCTACCTACGGATAGTCGCACCTCCAATGTCAATCTCACCGATGCGACTCGACTGGATAGTGATGGTGAGGAGTTCAGAAATGAGCAATTTTATAATCTCATATTGGGCACCGACTACTATATCAATGAGAACAATATCATCACCCTTTCGGGAAGTTTTGCCTATGAGATCGAAGATCAGCCATCTGAGACGGCATTTACTTTTCAGCGGGCGGGAGGTATCACTGATCAATGGGTCCGTACTGAGGAGACCTCAGCGACTAATCCCAAATATCAATACGAGCTACAGTACAAGAGCACTTTTGAGGATGATGAGGACCACTCCTTATTGATCAGTGCCATTGGCAATCTCTTTACTAAAGATCAGAGCTCTGAGTTTTTTGATCGGACGATATCAGGCTCCGACCGAGACAATGATCAGATCACACGAACTGATTTTGGGGAGACCAGACACACCTTCAAGTTAGACTATACTAAGCCACTCGCAGAGAAGTATACACTCGAGGTGGGATCTCAATATGTGCTCAATGACGTAGCGAATGACTATGGCGTGAGCAATCTCGTCAACGGCAGCTACGTAGAAGATCCAAACCTCACCAATGACTTTGAATATCAGCAAAACGTATTAGGCGTATACACTACTGCTGCGTATGAAGATGATGTCTGGGGAGTGAAGGCCGGACTACGTATGGAGCATACTGATCTAAGCACTCTACTCGTCAATACGGATGAAGGAAACAATCAGACCTTTTCTAATTTTTTCCCCACGCTGCACACCTCCTATAAGATATCTCCTGCACTATCCCTGCAGGCTGGCTACTCTAAGCGGATCTTCAGACCGAGACTATGGGACCTCAATCCGTTTTTCAATATCAGAAACAACTTTAGCATCCGAACTGGAAATCCTGATCTACTCCCGGAGTATACTTCCTCCTACGAGATCACGAGTATCTATATCGTAGGTCAAGTGTCTATGAATCTTGGCGTCTACTATCGATATACCACGGATGTCATCGAGCGGATATCTACCTTCTCAGAGGGCGTGAGTACCGTCCGACCATTTAACATTGGAACGAATAAAGCCACAGGGATCGAGTACAACTTCAAGTATAGCCCATCCAATAAATGGTCGATGAATGGAGATGTCAATTTCAATTTCTTCAATCGGGAGGGAGTCTTCGAAGGTAATGACATCGGATTCGACAATAATGTCTGGACGGCTAAGTACACCAACAAGATCAAGCTACCTGCTAACTTTGAGGCAGAGGCCACTATCCAGTACCAGTCTGCCACAGAGACCATACAGGGAGAGACTGAAGACATTTTATTCACTGATCTGGGAGTGCGAAAGAAAATCATGAACGGCAAAGGAGTATTCAGCCTGAGCGTACGAGATCTATTCGCATCACGGATCAATGAGTCGTATACTTTTCAGCCAGCGTTTCAGCTATACTCATTCAGACAGCGAGGACGATTTGTCACTTTAGGATTTAGCTATGGCTTTGGCAAGGGCGAGGCGATGGAGTTTGGGGCGGCTAAGAGGCTTTAGTGAGTAGTGAGTAGTGAGTAGTGAGTAGTGAGTAGTGAGTAGTGAGTAGTGAGTAGTGAAAAATGCACATATTTGACTACATAGTTTAATTTTTAGCTATTGACTTACTTTTACTACCCAAAGAACTTAACATGAAGCTCCATAACTATTTCGTATTGGCGTGCATTATATTGGCCATAGGCTGTGATGCGCCCACTGCTGAAGGTCCTGTATCAGATGAAGTTACTGCATCAGTAAAAGAAAGCAAAATAACCCTCGATCTGGATCAGGCCGAAAATCTGATCACCATGCCGCTCAACTGTATCGGTGTAGAATATCCTAATAAACTCGGCCAGACTCTGTCCGCAGCTACTGATCTGGGCTCTCCCGGCGAGCTGCATCCTACTTTTTATGGTTGCTTTGACTGGCACTCGGCGGTGCACGGGCACTGGTCGATCGTATATCTGCTGAAGCACTTTCCTGAGATAGCTGATCGAGACCAGATCTTGCAGCAGCTACAAGACCGCATGTCAGCAGAAAAAATTCTGCAGGAGGCGGCTTACTTCGACGCTAAGCACAATAGTAGCTATGAGCGCACCTATGGATGGGCATGGCTACTCAAGCTCTCAGAGGAGCTCTATACTTGGGATGATCCGATCGCTCAGGAACTACATGAAAATCTACAACCACTCGTCGACAAAATCATCAATGGCTACCTCGGCTATCTACCCAAGCTCAACTACCCTATCCGAGTCGGCACTCATACTAATACGGCCTTTGGACTCAGCTTCGCCTATGACTATGCGGAGACTGTAGGCCTTGAATCCCTGAAGAAGCTAATCTCAGAAAGAGCAAAAGAATTTTATCAAGCAGACCGAGACTGTCCGATCGGCTGGGAGCCTAGTGGGCATGACTTCTTGTCGCCCTGTCTGGAGGAGATCGATATCATGAGGAGAGTGCTGGAGCCAGAAGATTTCAGGTCGTGGCTCAGCGAATTCATGCCAACGCTATCAGACCCTGCGTTCACCTTAGCGCCGGGGATCGTATCCGATCGTACAGATGGTCATCTCGTGCATTTGGATGGGCTCAATTTTAGCCGGGCCTGGTGCCTGTACGGGATAGCCCATACACTACCTACCTATGGACACCTCAGGACGATAGCTGATGAGCATATCCATCACTCCATAGGCGAAGTAGTCGGTGATGACTATGAGGGCGGTCACTGGCTCGGCAGCTTTGCGATCTATGCGCTCCATAGTCAAAACTAAATCGTAATCATCACGCCATCTCTCGGAGCGCAGTGACGAAATGATCTAACTCTGTCAGACTGGTATAGATATTAGGCGTGATCCTGCAGCCATGGACTCCTGCCCCATCGATAGCGACTGTCCAGATATTATACTTGTCCATGAGCATCGAGGACATTTCCTTCGGTTTTAATCGATCGATACCCACATTAGCGATACCGCATGATCGATGTCTCTCGACAGGTGTATTGACAGTGATACCCGGCACATCACGGACCTGATCTGTCCAATAGTTTTGCAAGTATCGGAGCCTTGCCTCTTTTCGCTGAGCGCCGATTAGCTCATAGTACTGGATAGCATTGAGCACAGCGAGATCTGTCGCTACAGGATGAGTCCCCGTATGATTGAGCTTTTTGATATCACCGTCTTCGACATTCCACTCAGCGAACATTGGCCAGAGCCCCTCTACCTTTCCTCGCTTGACATACAGAAATCCTGCTCCCAGTGGGACGCTCATCCACTTATGCAGACTCGTCCCATAATAATCACAACCTAAATCATGCAGAGAGAAATCAATATGCGCAAAAGCATGAGCCCCATCCACCATCACATCCACTCCACGAGCATGTGCCATGTCACAGATTTTCTTTATCGGCAGGATGTGGCCAGTGATATTGATCATATGACAGACCATCAGTAGCTTAGTCCGATCTGTGATAGCTCTCTCGTATAGCTCTACGATCTTGGCATCCGACTTGGGATGATTAGGTATGGAGATGGTCTTATTGACCATGCCATAGCGCCGAGACATGAGTTTAAACTGATTGATCATAGCTCCATAGTCTTGCTGAGCCATCACCGCCTCATCACCTTCCTGCCAGTCATATCCACTGATGACCGTATCGAGTGACTCTGTAGTATTCCTCGTGATGATGATCTCATCCTCATCACATCCTGCGATCTCAGCCAATGCAGCCGCACTTTTCGCTTTATTTTCCCACTGTACAGTGCGCATATAGTAAGAGCCTTGGGTATTCACCTCTTTGATATGATCGAGATAGTGCTCTAAGGTCGGCTGCGGTATGAAGCAATAGTATCCATTTTCGAGATTGATATAGTCCTTTTTGAGGCGATAGTCTCCCCTGATCCTCTCCCAGAAGAGCTCATCTTTAGCTATATCCTGTGGAGTGATATCATCATAATTTCGCACAAATGCTTCTAACTCTCTGAAAAACGGAGTAGCCGCAAATGATAGCCCAGCCAAGCTCTTAATAAAATGACGCTTATCCATGATCTACTACATGTTTAGTATTAGATCTTAAGGTAGCGAATACTCTGAGTATTCCACATTATCTGAGTGTATTTTCATAGACGCATGCATGCGAAAAGAGCATAAGCTCGGCAGTTTTGTGAGCTATCTCCTGCGTAGTGAGCAGTTTCACCAAGGATTTTTTCAATACACATTTTCACATAGGTCATCTCGATCACTTTCTTGACCTGTAGGATCTCAGCTGATGATATATGATCAGTAGCATGTACGACTCGAGACTTATCAATAGTCCGTATCTGATCGATAGCGATGCTCCCATGACGCCCTTGATAGGTTACGGGCACTCGTGTAGGATGATTTTTGACCGAACTGGTCAAGGGAGCGACGACCACCGTCTTGAGGTACTTATTCATCTCATCCGGTGATATGACGAGGCAGGGTCTGGTCTTTTTTATTTCACTATCTTTAGTAGGATCCAGATTGACTATGACTATCTGATATTGTGTTAGCTCCACTCTTCGATCTCCTCTTCGCTGAATACATCTGGCATCAATAATTCATCTTCTCCATCCTTTGCCATCTGGGCGAATTGTTCTGCCCATCCTGCTCTCGGCTTATCGATTGGTCGTATGACTATATGATCCTTTTCGAGGATGATTTCGACTTTTTCATGGATCTCATATTGCTTAAGTATAGTCTTACTCAGCCTTATTCCTTTAGAGTTGCCGATTTGGATCACTTTCGCCTCCATTGTTTAATTTTGTATTTACAATCTAATTACAAATAGTAACTATTACAAATTATTTGCAGTACTAAGAATAATTGAATGTTTTTTACAATTTTGAGCTCTCTCGATGTATGAGATTTGCACAAAGCAAAATATACAGATCAATGATAATCGAGCATATAGCTATTTGGACCAGAGACATAGCGAGACTGAGAGCCTACTACATGGAGCACTTTCGTGCAAAGTCTAATGAGAAATACACTAACCCCAAAAAGGGCTTTGAGAGTTACTTTTTGAGCTTTGATACAGGAGCAAGGCTGGAGATCATGTCTCGAGCCGATATACCCACCAATGCTAATGATACGGTGACACATCAGCACTTAGGCCTGATCCATATGGCGATCAGCGTCGGTAGTCGAGAGGCTGTCGACGCCAAAGCGGCCGAACTCAAAGCAGCAGGACACCCCATACTCAGCGGCCCGAGGGTCACGGGAGATGGCTATTATGAGTTTGAGACACTCGATCCTGACCAAAATCGGATCGAGGTCACCGCAGGAGCCACTATTGGAGACCACTGAAGTCGCATATCAGAAGTGACTATTGGGTTTCATACTCATCGAGTATAGCCTGCAGCTCTTTGACTTTGTCGGGGTGCTGTGATATCAAATTATTTTGCTCACCGACATCCCCGCCGAGGTGATATAGTTCAGCGCTATCTTGCCTTGATGCCCATGCTTTCCCATTATGTGGGAGATACTTCCAGTCTCCCTGCCGGATGCCCCAGATGTGTTCGTTTTGACTATAGATATGTACCGGCGACTCGTCAGGCATCTGTACCTCCTTGATGATCGGCAGGACATGACCGTCAATATCCAGATGAGAGATATTTACACCGGCCAGCTCAGCGACAGTCGGCAGGATATCCATAGTCGAACAGACATATTCAGAGACTCCTGTCTGTGCCAGTAGGCCAGGGCCCCAGAAGATCCCAGGCACTCGCACTCCGCCTTCGTAGTTGCTAAACTTACCTCCACGTAACGACCCAGCTGATCCAGCATGATCACCCTTATCTGTCCAAGGCCCATTATCTGAGGCAAATATCACCAAAGTATGATCATCCAATCCCGATGTCCGTAGATGGTCGAGCAGCCGCCCCATATGATGATCGATCTCCTCTATCACATCTCCATAGAGACCTCTCTCACTGCGTCCGCTGAAGTCCTCAGAAGCGTATAACGGCACATGTGGCATAGCGGGCGTCACATAGATGAAAAAGGGATCATCCTGAGCCCGATCAATATAATCTATAGCTCTATCAAAATACCGCTGAGTCAAGCTGGCTTGGTCAGCAGGGTACTCGACGATTTTCTCCCCTTCAAATAGTGGAACCATGTTTCGTTTGCCTTGCTCCCATGGTTTATTTTCTCGATCTTGATCTGCTCGTACGCTATCTTGATCTGCTTTGGCTGTAGCCAAATCATAGCCATCGTGAAAGGTCACCTCCTCCTCAAACTCATGCGTACTACCGATACTCATATCATTGCTATAAGGCACCCCGAAATATGTATCAAAACCCTGATCTGTAGGCAGGTATCCAGTGAGATCACCCAGATGCCACTTACCAAAGCAAGCGGTGCGATAGCCATCATCCCTCAGCAGCTCAGCGATAGTGACTTGCTCGGGAGACATCCCGGGCTCATCTTGAAAATAAACCCTACCAACTCCATTATTTTGAGGTAGCATACCTGTCAGCAGCGCCGCCCTTGAGGGACTGCATACTGAAGAAGCCACATAATAGTCGGTGAATCGCATACCCTCTCGAGCCATAGCATCAATATGAGGTGTCTTGATATCAGGAGAGCCATAGCATCCCAAGTCTTGATAGCCCTGATCATCAGTGAAAACTATAATGATATTTGGCTGATCATGCTCCTGCGACTCAGAGGTGGAGCACGAATAACATAAGAGCAGAAAAGCAAAAAGCAGTGAATTTTTCATAATCATGAAAATATCAACCCTCAGTCTTAAAACCTCAAACCTGACACCTCAAAAATCATTGTGGTATAAGAGACGTACTAAGGCCTGCTTTAACTTGAGGACTGTGATTGGCGACTATCTTTGGGCAGAGATTCTTTGGCTAATATCTTCATCTGCTCACTATCCCAGTGATGGTCATCCTCGATGAGTCCTCGCTTTATATCTTCCTCGAGGATTTTTTCTTGTAGCGAGATCTCCTCACGGGCTAAGAATATATACTCCTCGCTATTTCTCTTTTCCTTGGCCAATCGACGGATAGCTTCGTCATCTGATTTGATGAATTTTTGAGCCTGCCGATAGGCTGTATACTTCCGATGCCCCAGCTCATGCAGTGCGTCTGCAGCCATACGGACAGAGGTATCCAGTGACTCTCGATAGATATGCTCGACGCCCATATTGATCAGGTCATAGGCATGATAGCGATCCTTAGCTCGGACCATCAGCTTGACCTGTGGATACTTGTGCTGTAGTAGCTCGACCAGCTCAGATACCGCATCGGGCTCATCCAGTGCACTGATGAATAGCTTAGCATCAGCTATGCCCGCAGACTCCAATAGGGCAAGGCGAGTCGCATCTCCGTAGTATACTTCAAATCCCATTTTGCGCAGCAGGTCTACCCGATTTGAGTCATTGTCCAGGATCGTCGCCTCGATCCCCGAGGCTCTGAGAAATCGCCCAACAGAGCTTCCAAAATGCCCGAATCCCGCCAATATCACTTTGTGGGTCTTAGCGATATGATCTACGGCATGTTTCTCCTCTTGGAGCGTACCTACTCGAGGCAGGATGAGTCGATCGGTCACGATACTCAGGATCGGAGTGACAGTCATAGTCAGCGCAGTGACCACGAGCATCATGTCCATCACCTCTTTATCGATGATGTGCAGCCCAAAGGCAAATGACAACAGGACAAAAGCAAATTCTCCTATTTGCGCTAAGCCAACCGTCAACAATATCCGCTGATCTGTCTTCATATTAAAGAGTAAGCCTACCACATAGAGTACTACTGCCTTAAGAAAGACAGTACCGAGCAATAATCCACTGATCATCAGGGGATTATCCTGTATCACAATGAAATTAATAGAGGCACCTACCGCCATGAAGAAAAGGCCCAGCAGGAGATCTTTAAAAGGCTCCAGCGTGCTCTCGAGCTCATGTTTAAATTCACTATTAGCCAGGACGACTCCACCTAAAAATGCGCCTAAGGCAGGGCTGAGTCCCACCTGCTCCATGAGAAAAGAAATACTCAACACGATCAATAATGCGGATGCTGTAAGCAGCTCTCGTACTCGAGCAGTAGCTACACGCCTCAGCATCGGCACGATGAGATATCGTCCAGCTACTACTACGATCGCTACTGATACTGGGATCGCTATCGTCTGCACCCAAGTCGGAAATCCTGACAAGAGGCCCTCACCTCCGCCATGTCCATCATCTACGGCAACAGGACCCGTAGACAGGAGTGGTAGCGCACCGATCATGAAGATCACGATGATATCCTGAAAGAGTAATATGGCAAATGAAGAGGCACCATAGGTGGTATTCCATAGTCCATTCTCTTTAATCGACTGCAGGGTGATCGCCGTGGAGGACAGCGCTATTGCCATGGCTATAGTCAGAGCCACTCTCCACTCATAGCCGAGCAGCATGAAGCCACCATAAGCCGCTGCCATCGTGAGTGCTACCTGAGCACCTCCCATACCGATGATGGCTTTTCGCATGCGCCAGAAGTTCTTTGGCTCAATCTCAAGGCCTATCAAAAAGAGCATCATCACCACGCCAAACTCCGCAAAGTGCAAAATATCATCTCCCTCCTCACCAACGAATCCCAAGACGTAGGGACCTATCAATATACCTGCAATCAGATAGCCCAGCACAGCGCTGAGCCCAAAACGCTTAGCTATCGGTACGGCTACCACCGCACCAGCCAGAAATACAATCGCCTCGAATAAAATACTACCTGTCATGCCTTAGTCGCTTACTTGAGATAAAGGGAGATCCCGCTCGAAGACACAGCCTTTGACCTGCTCGATATCCGCACCGCTGTGTAGACACTCGATGATCTGACGATACTGATCAGCATAGAGCGTCACCTGATCACGATTGAGCCGATGCGTGCCCATAACTGCATACGGGGCCATATACTGCATATGACAGAGTCGAGCCGTCTGCTCAAAGGGGCGCAAGAACTCATTGATGGAATAGAGATTACGCCCCTCGCTACAGTAGACTTCTCGAGAGGCACCAGTAGTGATGACTTGTAGGACTTTTTTACCTGCCAGCGCATGTCCCTTTGGGCCATAAGCCCAGTCAAACTCCAAGACCATATCGATCCACTGCTTCATGAGTGGTGGGCAGCTATACCAATAGAGCGGATGATGCCAGATCACTATATCATGCTCCAGCAGTAGCCGCTGCTCTCGTGGCACATCTATATCAAAGTCTGGATAGCACTCATAGAGATCTACGAACGTCACCCCAGCCAAGTCCTTGACCTGATCGACCATGACACTATTAGTCGTGGAGCGCTCGTACTTGGGATGAGCAAATAGGATCAATATTTTATTCATAGTAATAGTCAGTTATGCTAAGATCAATAAACCCTCAAAACGATAAAAGTTGACCAAACGGCTATGCGACACAGACATTTCGCTTCAGGAGTTGATACTCCCCTTCTTTTCTGAACTGCCGCATCGTCATGCCCGTATATTTCTTGAATGTACGTGATAAATGACTCACATCGGTGAAGCCTAACTCCTCGGCGATCTCGGTCAGTGTGAAGTCCGAATTGAGCAGTCGGATCTCCACCTGCTTCAGTCGAGACTTGATGATATAGTCTCTCAGTGAGACATTCATCTTCTTGCGAAAATACTCGGAGAAATAAGTAGGTGCGAGCAAGAAGGTCTGAGCGAGCTGATCTACCTTGAGCAGATGCGGCTCTGAGATATGCTGATTGATATAGCTGACGATCTGCGTGATACGCTCATCTGGATCTTCCTGCTGGTCGGGCGTATAGTAGCTACTGGCTTTAATATTTCGCATCAGGATCTCGAGTATACTGGTCATCAGACTACGGATGAGAGAGATGGATCCTTGACGGAAATTTTTATTCTCCTGCAGGATCATGTCGATCAGTGTATGAAGATGCTGACGATCCAGAGGCTCAGAGATGATATCGCCAGGGAGCTGATTATAGTTGGACAGGATGTAGGCCGCCTCTCGAAACCACTCCTGCTGATCATGTAGCTCTCGATCCTGAAAAAAGTCAGAAGTGAACTTCAAAAACACAAATCGAGTCGGCTCCACTATCTGAAAAGAATGACACTTTAGCGGAGGCAACAAAAACAAACTGCCCCTGCTGTATTCATAGAGATTATAATTGATACACTGTGTACCTCGCCCCTCTTTGATCAGTACTAACTCAAAGAAATTATTCTTCACAGGACGATCTTCCCATACTGATAGACTCACTTCTTGTATATCAAAAGGCTTAAAAACCTGCCTGACTTCCATTTTTATACATTTTAGAGGATAAATATATGATTAACCACTCCTAAATATCCAACAAAAGACAAAAAATACCCCTTAAAATACAAATTTAACCTCTTTTTATACAATCAAAACCTAACAAAATACCATCATTTTTGTGTCAAACTAACAAACACCAGATTAAAATCATCACATAAAAAACTAAATCATAATGCAAGCAGTAGCAGAAAAAATAGATATCAAGGAAATCGTCAACTGGAGATACTCAACTAAAGAGTTTGATCCAGCAAAGAAAATATCAGAGGAAGACTTTGATCAGATCAGAGCCCTACTCCAGATGAGTGCATCCAGTACTAATATACAGCCTTGGCATTTCGTCATCGCACACACCGAAGAAGGCAAAAAGAGAATCGCAAAAGGTACTCAAGGCTTTTTTCAGTTTAACGAGGCTAAAGTCCTCAATGCTTCTCATGTAGTCCTATTCTGTGCTAAGACAGACATCGATGAGAGCTACATGCAGCATCTCTTGGAGCAAGAAGACAAGGATGGCAGATATCCTAATGAGGAGATCAAGCAGGGCATGCATGGCGGACGAAAGACATTCGCAGATATCCATAGATATGACCTAAAGGACTTTCCTCACTGGCTGGAGAAGCAAGTGTACCTCAATGTCGGCGGACTCCTCCTCGGAGCTGCAGCGCTTGGCATCGACGCACTCCCTATGGAGGGTATCGACCTCAAGGCATTGGATGAAGAGTTTGGCCTCAGAGAGCAGGGCTCTACAGCAGTCGTGGCTGTATCGCTGGGCTTTCGTACGGCTACGGACTTCAATGCTCATACCCCTAAGTCTCGACTGCCTCAGTCAGAGACTATGACTATCATCTAAGACAAATCATAATCACAAGATCAAGGCCTACTCGTAGGTCTTGATCTATATCCTCATCAACAGATAAAACACTACATCATGCCACAAAAAAGAACAAATCTCCTCCTTACGCTGATCATCTTAGCATCTGCGCTATATGGCGCCTACAGGGCCCATGAGAAGACTTCCATCCCACTTCTGCCACAGGTGTTTGACACCAAGGTGGATCATTTTACATTTGACGAGCTACCACTGGACACGATATCAGAGGGTATCACACGTAGATGGTTTCATGGAGAGATGGGACAGATGGCCTACTTTTATCTGGAGCCGGGGGCGCACATCCCATGGCATAGCCATCCTAATGAGCAGATCACCTATATCCTCGAGGGGAAAGTAAAGATCAAAACCATAGAAGATGGAAAAGAAGTCTATAAAACCGTCAGTGCTGGCGAAGTCATTATCTTCCCAGAGAATGTGCCTCATGAATTTTGGGCTATAGAGCGGACGGTAGACCTGGACGTGCACGTGCCAGTCCGCCAAGATTGGCTTAGTGATGAGCTTCCAGACTATCTGAAAGCCAGCAAATAATAAAAAGAAAGCGATGAGTCAATTTGAACCCATTAATAAAGCCTACAATACAGTATTCAGACCTGGAGAGCTCAACATCGGGATCGTATCACCTATCGAGCGATACACTCAGAGTCCCGTACCGAGCCTGGAGCGCCATCTGGAGCGTGTCAAGCTGGCCGAGGCCGCAGGATTCGCCGCCATATGGGTCCGTGATGTCCCATTTAATGTACCGAGCTTTGGTGATGCTGGACAGACCTTTGATCCATTCACCTATCTCGGCTATCTCGCAGCGCACACTGAGCACATCGCACTGGCGACTGGCAGTATAGCGCTCCCACTACACTATCCCGTACACGTAGCTAAGAGTGCCGCCACCATAGATCAGCTATCGGGCGGACGACTCATACTCGGCGTCGCTTCTGGCGATCGACCAGAGGAGTATCCAGCGATGCAGATGAACTTCGAGCAGAGAGATCAGGCCTTCAGAGAGGCTTTTGAGTATATCAGAGCAGCTGCGGGGTCATTTCCTCATCACCAGTCTGAGCTATACGGCCATATGAATGGCCAGATAGATGTACTGCCTAAGCCTACTGGGCATAAACTCCCTATACTCATCACTGGTCACAGCCGGCAGACGATAGACTGGATCGCTGAGCATGGAGATGGCTGGATGTACTATCCTCGCAATCTCTACATGCAACAGTACAACATTCAAGAATTCAAACAGAAAGCACAGGCTACAGGCGACTATGATAAGCCCTTCATGCAGCCCTTATATCTCGATCTGATGGCTGATGATGACTTCATCCCACAGCCGATACATCTGGGATTCAGGATGGGAGCACATCACGCTATTGAGTATTTTGAGCAGCTGCGCAGCCTCGGAGTCAATCATATCGGACTCAATCTGAGATTTAGTAGTAGCCCAATCGATAAAGCCATCGAGCGGATAGCGGAGAAGATTTTACCACATTTCAATATCAAAACAGAAAACGCCATCTCATGAGCAAAACAATCCTAATCACTGGCAGCACCGATGGTGTAGGTCGCCTCACAGCACTCGAGCTCGCTAAAGCTGGTCATCAAATTATCCTACATGGACGCAATGAAAGCAAACTCAATAAAGTCATTCCTGAAGCGAAAAGCATCGCTAACCCTGATCAAATCTCTGGATACGTAGCTGACCTTTCAGATCTATTAGCAGTAGCTCAAATGGCAGATCAAGTAAATGCAGATTTTGACCACATCGATGTATTGATCAATAATGCAGGCATCTTCAAAAGTCCCACTCAGACAAATAAAGACGGTATAGACATCCGCATGGTAGTCAACTATCTCGCCCCCTATCTACTCACCCAAAGACTCACATCCCTACTGACTACCTCCTTCGAACCCAGAGTGATCAATCTCAGCTCCGCTGCTCAGGCGTCAGTGTCACTATCACTGCTCCGAGGTGAGTCATCCACCTCTGCCAGTGAGGCCTATGCGCAGAGTAAGCTTGCCCTACTCATGTGGAGTTTTAGATATGCGCAGGAGCACCCCGACATCACCACCATAGCCGTCAATCCCGGCTCCCTACTCAACACTAAAATGGTACAAGAGGCCTACGGTAGACACTGGTCTTCTGCTGATAAAGGATCTTCGATACTGGTGGATTTGGCTACAGCTAAAAAGCATCTCAATCCACTCAGGCGAGTACTATGACAATGATAGTGGCAGATACAATCAGGCTCACAGCGATGCCTATGACAGCAGCCTCATCGATAAGCTAATCGCAGCGACAGAGCAAATCCTCCAAAAGAAGACATAATCTAAAAATACAGAAGGAATACTAATAGAAAGGGAAAGACTGATTGGACGAATTTCCTACGCAGGTAAATACTCATAAAGCTTAAAGCGAATCGGTATCGATTGCGTCAGATATTTTCAAAATACTTAAATGTATACGAGTTGGCGACTAAGATAGTTTTGCTACTAATTTTACTCTGCTGTGCTTGATCAACCTTCAAGACAGCACGAAAACAAACACCATAACGTCATGACCGAAAACTATAGAATCATCCTCGTGGATGCGAATGTCTCTGACCTAAATGAGCAGAAGCTGATCATATCCAACAATTTCTCAGGGATCAAGCTCAGCTGCTTTACTCGGAGTGATCATGCGATACAATCCATGACGAATGGTCTCGTCCCTCACCTCATCATATGCACATACAGCGCTGCTAAAAAGAATGACTGGGCCTGCATGGAAAAATTCGGCAAACTACAAATCGATCCTCAGGCTCATCCTAAACTCATCCTACTGAGAGATGCTCAAGACTCGAGCCCAATAGAGCTCCCTCATGGTGACCAAGGAGACATCACTATCTGCGACAAGCCAATAGACTTAGATGCACTAAGTGCTATTTTGCCAAAAAGCTCCAGAATGAGATAAGAAAATACTCCGATCTCGAAAGCGACAATTTAAAGAAGTCCTCCTATCTTTTGCCTCTGATATATCAAGATACAGGATGCAAGAGACCCTCAAAATAGGCTTAGCCCAGATGGCTCCTATATGGCTCAACAAAGCCAAGACTACTGATAAAATCATGGACTACATCCATCAGGCAGGCCGAGAAGACTGCGATCTGGTGGTATTTGGCGAGGCGCTACTACCGGGCTACCCCTATTGGCTATCTATCACTGATGGCTCTGCCTGGGATCAGCAGGACCAAAAAGAGATATTCGCTCACTACTCGGCTAATACCATACAGATAGAAGCTGGCGATCTCGACCCTATCTGCCGACTCGCAGTGGAGTATGAGTTGGCGATATATCTCGGCACCATCGAGCGGCCGATGGATCGAGCTGGTCATAGCCTGTACTGCACACTCGTCTACATCGATCAGGCAGGACAGATCCAGTCCATACATCGCAAGCTACAGCCCACCTATGAGGAGCGACTGGTCTGGTCGATGGGGGATGGTCATGGCCTGAGAGTTCATGAGCTGGGGAGATTCACCATCGGAGGGCTGAACTGCTGGGAAAACTGGATGCCACTCGTGCGCTCATCCCTCTATGCTCAGGGCGAAGATCTACATGTCGCTGTGTGGCCCGGCGCCCTCCGCAACACCCAGGACCTCACCCGACACATCGCTAAAGAATCTCGCTCCTACAGCATATCTGTGAGTGGCCTCATGCGCCGATCAGATATCCCGACAGATACGCCCCACTTTGACAAGATCGTAGCGCAAGCTCCTGAGCTCCTGTCAGATGGCGGCTCCTGTATCGCAGCCCCTGATGGATCATGGGTCATCCCACCACAGGTCGGTGAGGAGGGACTATACACCGCTACGATAGACCATCTACAGGTCCGTATGGAGCGCCAAAATTTTGATCCATCTGGTCACTACTCCCGACCGAGCGTCACACAGCTACATGTCAATCGAGAGCGACAGTCGATAGTTAAATTTTCTGAATAAGGCTATGTCGATCACACTGACACTATCATTTTTGCTGGCATCGGTACTGCTATCTCTGATGCCTGGCCCTGACAATATCTATGTCCTGACAGAGAGTATCACTCGAGGCGCTCGGACAGGTATCGCTATATCCGTAGGACTCTGTACAGGAGTGCTGATACATACACTCGCAGCAGCGACTGGTCTATCCCTGATCGTCCAGCAGTCAGAGATGGCCTACTCTATCCTGATGTACGCAGGAGCCACCTATCTACTCTATCTGGCCTATGGTGCTACTCAGGAGCAACCGATGGAGGTGTCTATGGGTACTCTCAGCGATGAGGAGCAAAAGCCGACAGTATCACTCATTCGACAGGGTTTTTTCATGAATGTGCTCAACCCTAAAGTTTCGCTATTTTTTATCGCTTTTCTACCACAGTTTGTATCCACAGACGCCTCACTCTCGATCACCCTACAGATGATAGTACTGGGTGTGATCTTCATGCTGCAGGCGCTCTTGATATTCTCAGGGATCGCACTACTGGCAGGACAGCTCAGCTCCTATCTGAATAGCCCCCGATTTTGGTCAGTGACTAAATGGGGCAAAGTAATCGTGCTATTGATCTTAGGAATATCGTTATTAGCGCTATAATATCGCAAATGCCTACACAAGACTCTCCTCTCCATCCTCGAAATCGCAATCAGGATCGCTATGATCTCGCAGCTATGCAGCAGACTATGCCCGCTATAGCGGAATATATCCAAAGCAATAAAAATGGGGAGGACAGTATCAACTTTAGTGATCCCCGAGCTGTCAAAATGCTCAATCGTGCACTCCTACACCATTACTATGGTATAGAGTACTGGGACTACCCCGATGAGCATCTCACACCACCTATACCTGGCCGAGCTGACTACATCCACTATGTGGCTGATCTCCTCAGTGAGTCACTCGACGGCGCGCTCCCTCAAGGTCGCAACTATAGATGTCTGGATATCGGGACTGGAGCGACTATGATCTATCCTATCATAGCTGTCGCAGAATATGGCTGGCAGTGCATAGGAACTGATATACATCTACCCTCTCTAAAGGTCGCTGAGGCTGTCGCCAATATGAATCCCAAACTCCGAAAAAACATCCGTCTACGCAGACAAAAGAACAGCACGCACATACTCGAAGGAATCATCCGGGAGAATGATAACTTTGATATACTCGTGTGTAATCCTCCTTTTCATAGCTCTGTGGAGGAGGCAGAAAAAGGGACTCGCAGAAAGCTCAAAAACCTCTCTGGAAAAACACAAAAGAAGCCTACTCTAAATTTTTCTGGCATACACCCTGAGCTCATCACGGAGGGAGGCGAACTACAATTCATCTCCACACTCATCTCCGAGAGCGATCAGTATTCAGGTTCCTGCTTCTGGTATAGCTGTCTCGTGTCAAAAGAATCAAACCTCGAGCCCCTTCAAAAGCACCTTGCACAATACAATCCTGCTCAGACTCGAGTGATCGATCTTTTTACTGGCAATAAAAAAGCACGCATATTAGTCTGGAGCTACTACAATGAAGAAGATGTAAAAGCCTGGCGTGAGTCAAAGCATAAATCAAAATCTCAACTATCGAGCAAATGAGACTCCTACAGATCATGAAATTAATATGCTAACTTAGGGTGTATGCAGTCATGCTCTCTATATCAGATATCAATCGAAAGCTAATGAAACCAAGCACAGCACTAAGTCTTGTGATACTTTGTACATTCTTCAGCTGCAAGGATGACATCACCATAGAAGGATTATGGATGGTCAAATCAGTACAGGTCGGTGAAGAAGAAATGACTCCTAATGCAAGATGGACCCGATTTAATGCTGACTTAACGCAAGAATCAGGAAATGGAAGATTTCAACATTCGTACGGGACATGGACGCTTAATGAAAAAACTAATCAACTGAAGATTGACAATTCTAACGGTCTAATTGATTCAAATGAGCCCTTTGAAATATCGATAAATGATGATGAAATGATCTGGCAAAGGCAGGAAGAAGGACAAGCTGTCAAAGTCATCTTAGAACGTATATCTCAACTGCCAGAAACATACGGTGATAGAATACTGGGCCTTTGGCAATTAGAAGAAGCCACGACCAATGGTCGCTATTTCAGCGAATCGAAAAATCGAGAACTAAAGGATTATGTTTTTTTCCGATGGGACAAAAGATTCATAATACAGTCTGACCAAGGTAGGATAAATGGCGTCTACAATGTCCATGGACACAAACCTGAAGTTGAGCTCATACCATATGGAGAGCCTCTCAAAAGAGATTTTTGGACGATTCAGTTTACAGACAATGAGATCATCTTAGAACTTCTCAACTCTGACACAACGGTAATTCGCAAATTCAAAAGAATAAATAGATTTCCGGAATGAAGCCTTATGTAAAAGCTTTTATTTTCTTAGGAATTCTTACGATTCTGGATTTATTCTTTCGAAAAGGACTTGTTGGTCATTTTCTCCCATTCCGCCTCCCGGCTAATCTCAATATTCTCTTACTCTTTACTGTATTTGCTATTTGTGCTTGGTATATATCAGGATGGTATATCAGAGCAGAGCAAAAGCAACTCAGCGATTTGGGCATATCTTGGGATCAAAAGAACAGGAAAGACTTTTTGATCGGCCTGCTTATCGGAGCTGCACTATGGAGCATCGTATCGCTTAGCCAAGCTTACTTCGCCGGATTCTCTTGGGAGCTGAGACCTTCTCTGGCCTTGTTTAATCTCGCATATGGACTCTTCTTTATTTTCATAGCAGACTTGGGCACGGAGCTATTCACTCGAGGCTACCCACTCACTAAGTTAAAAGAGAGCTTTGGCGCCAAAATAGCGATCGCAGTCATGGTCTTGTTTGTGAGCTTAAAGAGCTACTCTCCGGGAGCTGAAGGAGCGCTACTCTTGTACAGTATCCTGATCCCTGCTCTTCATACGATATTCTTCAGTATCATTTACTTTAAGACTGGTAGATTAGGTGCTTCATTGGGAGTCCACACAGGAGCTAATTTTGCAACGATCAGCATATTTGACTTACGGACAGAGCAGATCGGTCAAGCGATTCCTGCTGGATTATTTCAGGCTAATGTAGAGGTAGAGAGCTTATCCATCCATTGTCTTCAGGCTCCATGGATGGTCATGGCTATATTATTCAGCATAACCACGTATTATTGGTGGACCCGATGAGGTCGCATATATACTTTGAGCATGTGAGATCTAAAACTTAGTCTACTTGTCGAATTCCTGGATACCCTCTCAAGGCTTTGAGTAATGCCTCAGAGTTAGCTCTTGTGCCAACGGTGATGCGGACAGCACCAGGTGCCATATAGTTGTCCAGAGGTCTCACATAGATCCCTTGATCAGCGAGATAATCGACTAATGCGATATGGTCTCCGGCAGGCTTGATCATCAAGAAGTTAGCATTGGAGCTCCATACAGGGATATCCAGGTCCTCGATAGCACTGTAGAGATAGTCTCGCTCTATAGCATTGTGCTTGACACAGCTCTGTATCCACTCTTGATCAGATAGTGCCGCTATGGCGGCCACTATACTGAATTTTGGTAACAAGAAAGGTCGGCAGATCTGGCGTAAATAGTGGGCTACTGAAGAGCTAAAATATCCATATCCGATCCGCATCGAAGCTAAGCCATAAGCCTTTGAGAAGCTATTGAGCCCTACAATATTGTCATAGCGATCCAGATAATCCACAGCTCTTGGATAGTCTGGCTGATCAATGTAGTGCCAGTAGACCTCATCATAGACCACGAGTACATCTGACGGCAGTCCGTGCATCAGCTCGTCAAGCTCCTTTCTACTGATGTAAGATCCTGTAGGATTATTAGGACTGGTGAGGAAGACTATACGTGTACGCTCATCCACTGCCGATAGGATACCTGCTACATCGAGCCGATAGTCTGGCTGGATGAGAGGCACATCTACCACCTCGGCTCCCTCCCACAGCGAAAAAGATCGATACGGCACGAAGTAAGGAGATGACACTATCACATTGTCTCCTACTTTGACAAATCCTTTAATGATCATCTGCAGGACCTCTGAGCCACTATTAGCTACGATGAACTGATCACTGGCTACTCCCTCATGCACCAATGTCAGCTGCTCTCTGACAGCAGTATCCGTATGATCTGGATAGATATGTAGATCCCTGGCCGCTGAGCTCAGGGCTTCTATGACTTTCGGCGATGCGCCGTAGGGATTTTCATTAGAGGAAAGCTTATGAATGGTCTGATGCTGTGTGGGATCTCCAGAGCTGCCTCCACGATAGCCATCACCTACGGTGAAATATGCCTTAAAATGATCGGATAGTTGACGTGTCTTCATGCCGTGAAAATAAGTGAAATCGAGTCATTTTAATTGAAAAATAAAAACGACAAGACAGCCTAACCTAAATAAGAAAAAAACTAAGCAATAATAACTCAACCAACACCTATTTTGGTACAGCTATCCTGCCAAGTCAAAAGCCTACCCAGAAACAGTGATTTGCGACACCTATAGGGGATAATCCCATCTTGATCAGCACGAGCAGTGTATCAGGAACGTTACTCATCCACATCCTCAATCTCAATGGTGAGAAGATCCAAAGTCCATTCAGTTTTGTGGTAAACAAAAATATCGAAAACAACGGAATCTGGGGTCACGCATGTGACGATGAAGACTTCTCAGGAGCTCCCACGAGCATAAAACCTCAAGCACCGACCAAAAAGAGAGCGTCCAGACGATAAACACCTCTAATCCATATGATACAGACGATACTTATGAAATACCCATGCAAAGGCATCTGATAGACGGTCTCCTACTCCACACTTATGTAGCGCATTGACCTGACGATATATATCTGTTTTTTGGATGAGCTTGATAGCTCGGGCGCTCGTGGCAGATCCATCGAATAGTCTGGCGATATTCATATCATTCACGCCCAGTGTGCGCTTGATAGTATGGAGGAGCTCCTGTATCACTCGCTGAAAGGTCACCTCCAGTTTTTCATCATAGACATAGCGGATGATCTGATACTTATTGAGGTATGGGAAGTCAGGGATACGCTCCGACATCTGCCGATAGGCCGTGAATGGATCGATCATGTGATCATCAGGATTGAATATACCACCAAGTTCAAAATCCTGAGGTGAGATGAGTCTTACTTGAGCAAAGTTGTCTTGAGTCGGATTAAAATGCTTCTTGCAGGCATTGAGAAATCTCACGTCTGCAGAGCTCAAACATTCAAATCCAGAGGCTATTAATATGGCTGGATGTAGAAAGCGATATTCTACCATAGGTCCTATTACATATTAAATAATAATCTAATATATAAACTATTGACAACCTGTAGTAACTATTCATTCCTTTTTAGACTAAATCTTAGTCGATACCCACAAAATTCATCTAAATACTGGGAGTAACTGTACTTTTACCTCTTCAGAAAATAGATAGATCCATATGTACCCAGTAGTAGTCATCAAAAACGATCGGATAGCCAGTATAGAGCGTCGCCACCCATGGATATTTTCTCGAGGAGTGATCAGTGCAGAGGGCTGCTCCGATGGAGATATCGTCGAGGTCCAGTCTAAAAAAGGAGACTATCTCGCCACTGGCTACTATCGAGATGGCAGCATCATGGTGAGGATCATCTCCTTTGAGCAGAGAGAAATTGATCAGGCATTTTGGAATGAAAAAATAGAAAATGCTCACTCACTTCGCAATCGAATCGGACTGCCGAGCGCCGATACTGACGCCTATAGACTGATCCATGGCGAGGGAGATGGCCTACCCGGCCTCATCATCGATATCTATGGTACGGCGGCAGTCATACAGTGCCACTCTATTGGTATGCATCGCATGCTATCTATGATCCAGACGGCTATCGTGCAAGTATACGGGTCGGATATAGAGACGATATACGATAAGAGCTATGCTACCCTACCTCGAGACTACGCTCAGGAATACGCAGGTGATCAGCTACTCGTCGGGGATACCGATGTAGTACAGGTGCGAGAGAATGGTCATACATTTAAAATCGACCTCGTCAATAGTCAGAAAACGGGATTTTTCCTAGATCAGCGGGACAATCGGCAACTACTGGGCGAGATGGCCCAAGGTCGCTCCGTGCTCAATCTATATTGCTACACAGGAGGATTCTCCATCTATGCGCTCAATCAGGGAGCCACCGAAGTGTGCAGTATCGACTCCTCGAAGACCGCCATAGCTACTCTCGAAGAAAATGTAAAACTGAATGGAGACTATCCTCATCATACCAGTCTCACTGAAGATGTCAATCGATATCTAAAGTCGATCCCGAGCGATCAGTATGACATCATCGTGGTAGATCCTCCGGCTTTCGCCAAAAGTATCCGCAAAAAGCACAATGCCCTACAGGCTTATCAGCGAGTGAATCGAGCCGCAATAGAAAAAGTGAAAACGAAGGGTTTCATTTTCACTTTTTCTTGCTCGCAGGTCATAGACATGCAGCTATTTTATGGAGCTATCACTGCAGCAGCTATCGAGGCGGGTCGTCCGTGCAGAGTGCTGCACCATCTGTCTCAAGGGGCCGATCACCCGGTCAGTATTTTTCACCCAGAGGGCAAATATCTCAAAGGTTTAGTGTTAGCGATAGACTAATCGCCATACTCCGCCAGCTTCTCGAGACTATCATCATCTCGAGTCACCACGATTACTCTTTGAACAACTTTGTCTGATACTTTATTGATTTTCATTGATCTCATTTTTTATAATGGTACAAATTTAAAACAGCCAAGTAATTATTCGGTAACGTTTTCGTGAAGTGTTATTGGCGTTACCGCTCCTGCTGATTTCCCCCTGATTTTGGCATCCACTATCATGTTGTACTTTTGGCAGCATGAAAAAAGTATGCGGCATCACACTCAAGGCGAATAAACTCATCTCAGTCGTCCTCGAAGGAACCACCAATGACTATCAAGTCGTCCCTACTCCCTACGATAGCTATCCCCTCAAGGACTCTAAGGACCAAGAGACCGTCCGCAGATTCAGAGAGGAGCTCCTCGAGTTTTTTGGATACGAAGACTTTCATGCTATCGGCATCCGAGAGCGCATGAGCAAAGGGAGATTCGCTGGAGGAGCCATCACCTTCAAGATCGAAGGCCTACTACAGACCAGTGACTATCCCGTAGCCATCGTCCATGCTAATAGTATCAAGTCCAAAACTAAAGACGCCATCATAGACACCTCTCTCGTCAAAGCCTATCAAAAAGAGGCTATGGTCTTGGCTTATTACTTATTAGCTACGACAGACTGATGCTCTTAGCTGGCCTGCGGATGTACGGGTAGTCGCTTGATACGAGCACCTCCCGTAGTCAACATAGAGTTTCTGAAGTACAGATTGTACAGTGATATACGATGCTTGATCAGGAGATTTCTCACATATAGGGGCACTACTTGAGTGGTCAGTATCAGCTTCATTTTATCCATGATTTGTCTGGCAAATTTTCTATAGGATAGCTCATCTACTTGATAGATATCAATGACATTATCTCCGCTCTGCACAGTGTAGATCTGGGTGTCACTATACTTCTTCTGGATGAGTAGTTTTAGCTCTGAAGCCATCTTGGAGTGATAGAGCTTGCTGGTCTTGAGGCTCCATACATTGTCATCGGCTGGATGACTTTGGTCGATCTGCTCATTGAGATTGGCGAGTAGTCGCTGATGTCGACGATATAGACTTATGAGTCCATTGAGCGTAGCAGTGTCTGGGTTGAATTGATCATTTGCAGTATTCATAATAATAAGTGTTTGGTGGAGTAAGTCTATAGCATGTGATTTGTATTTGATATTACTGTTTTAAATATGTCTCTATATAACTCTCCCAGCCCTGCCGATTGACATAGGGTATGTATGTAATTATATGTTAATCCATATGAGGGAAAATGCGTAGAGCTAACAAATCACCTTCTATAGTAAAATAATTTGCTACCATTTATTCTTGGCTCAAATTTTGCCTATTTTAATGCATACAAGGTATCCAGTAAAAAAAATAATAGGTATGAATTCGGTAAACCTCTCTCCTCAGTTCAAAAAATATACTTCTCGGTCAATCTGGTCTATTATTCTGTTTGTCTTCTCATATTTGATTTTATTTATCATTTCAATCCAGCTGCTCATACTCACAGGATGGATCGCTTACAAACTAATACTGTCACATCCAAGCATAGCCACAATATTCATAAGTTTAGCCCTGCTGAGCTTCGCTGGATTCATCATGTTTTTCATGGTGAAGTTCTTATTCAAATCGAACAAAATTGATCGATCACGACTTATAGAAATCACTCGTGGAGACCAACCCCAATTATTCGAAATTATTGACGATATCGTCGTAAAAGTTGGCACCAAATCCCCCAAAAGAGTGTACCTCAGTGAAGAAGTAAATGCTCGTGTATTTTACGATTCAAACATATTGAGCATGCTATTTCCTATAAAAAAGAATCTTGAAATCGGGCTTGGTCTGATGAATGGAGTAACACAGACAGAATTAAAATCAATATTAGCTCATGAGTTTGGTCATTTTTCACAAAAAGAGATGAAAGTGGGAAGCTACGTTTATAATGTGAATCATATTATACACAACCTCCTTTATGAAAATGATGACTTTGATAGAAAATTGGTTAGATGGGGAGAGAGCAACGCTTATTTCGCTCTGGCTATAGCTGCTTCAATTTTCGCAATTCGACAAGTACAATATATACTCAAAGAAGTATATGCAATATTAAATAACAACTACATGGCTCTATCTCGTGAGATGGAGTTTCACGCAGATGAGATAGCCGCCCAGGTGACTGGACATGCACCATTGCAAGAGTCTCTGCTTAGATTAGATTTTATTAATAATGCCTTAGTCAACGTTCAGCAATTTTATCAGTACAAATCTGACTTCAATACTATTTCAGACAATATATATGAGAAACACAGAATAGCAATAGAAGTATTATCCACCAAGGAAAAACTCCCAAAAATTCATAATCTCCCTAATATCAAACTGTCTGATCTCGACAAATACAAAATATCAAAAATCACCATAGAGGATCAATGGGCCTCACACCCTACTATAGAACAGCGATATAACAAGCTTACAGAATTAAACATAGCTACTAAAGAAAGTATGCATCAACTCGCTGTTAACATATTAGAGAATAAAGAATCAATCGAAAAGAAAATGACTGAGCTTTGGTATCGTGATGCACCAGAGATACATTCACCTCATATCCAAACAAACAATGAGTTCACTAAAGAATGGCAAGCGGACTTTGAGAAAAACAGCTCACCTAAAGTATATAATGGATACTATGACAATCATAAAGTATCTCCAATCGATATCTCACAACCAGTAACCAAATCATACTCTACAGAAGATCACATCTGCACACACTATAGTGATAAATGTGTAAAAACCACCCTGCAAGTAGCTGGATTAACCCAGGATATCCAGATACTGGAGCAACTTGAATCAGTAAATAGTGACATTAAAACATTTGACTACGACGGTATCAAGAAGTATAGAAGCGACATCCCGGAGCTAAAAAAACAACTAACAGATGAGCTCCGATCAAAAGAAAAGGAGCTCTGGATGAATGATCAAGATATCTACGACAAACTAACGAGCTATGAACAATCTATCAATAGCACAGGGCTGAGAGCACTTTACCATTCTTACATTAGCTATAAGACTGAGACTCAAGCACAGCAAAAGCTGTATAAAGACCTAACCACCGCCACACAATTCTTATTTGAAGGCGGTATAATTGATGAAGTTCAGGAGAAATTCCAAGAACTATCCAACCTGGAAGTATTTCTCAAAGAAGAAATCAAGGAAATGCTCAAAAACAATGAGTATAATGATCAAATCATGCCGTCAATTCGAGCAGACTTGGAAAAATACGTTTCAAGAACATGGCAGTACTTCGATACTCAAATAAGGACAGATGCCGTCCAAAGGATGCTTTTATCAATCAATGCTTTTGGTCAAATAATTACAGAAGAAGAACAACTCAGAGAGAAAAAGCTATTGACATATCAATCAGAAGTCATAGACACTATACTCACTACACCTCAGGAGCATTCTGAAATGCCCGACGACGATCATCCATCCATGACTTCATAGCCTGAGGATCTTGCATGAGCTCCATCATAGCTTTCATCGCTTGGAGATGATCGGCATCTCTGATCTGCATCATTTCTTTTGCATGTGCCTTGCTTTGCTGCTCTATCTCCTCAAAAGTGCTTCCCATAAATATTCGATCACAGGCGCCGCCCAGCTCTCTACATGTCATCTTTTTCATCCTTTGTATCTTTTATGTATTTCAAAAATCGCAAGATCCCTACTCGATACCACTTCAGTAGACCTTTCAAATCCTAAGGTAAGTAATAACTGCTGAGATGCAATATTGTCAGGAGAAGTGATCCCGAGCAGCTGGCCCCGCCCCTGACTCCAGTAAAAGTCCATAAGCATATGGCACGCCTCTCTGGCATATCCTCTCCGATGATACTCAGGCAGCAGTGCAAAGCCTATATCTGGCACCTGCAGATAGTCTCTCTGTAGTATGCCGCATATACCTATGACGTCTCCAGTATTATTGAGCCGTATAGCGTACATGCCCATCGGAGCTTTTTCGTTGTATTGGCGCTGATCATCGATATAGGCTCTCGCCGCTGGATGATCGTGCATATTTCGGTCACCAATATATCTAAGCCAGCCAGGAGTGTTCATCAATGCTATGATGAAGTCAGCATCATCATAGTCTAATGATTCAATAGTCAGCCGCTCAGATTGCAATATCATAGGTCCAAAATAAAAAAAGGAGCCATCGATGGACTCCTGAAATTCGAAAAACTTTTCTGAGAAACTTTCTAATAAATATCTATTGATATAAAGTCGTAAAAAACATCATTTCCTCATTAGAAACATAAAGGCGTATGGTCAACAGTGTGGTCAATGGCATGGTCATGAAAGGAAGCATCATTGACATTATTAAATCTACTGATAAATAACATCGTAGTTAATTCCGATACAAGTATATAACATCGATCTAACATCGCACAATTTATTACACATTTTTATCACAAATAATTTGTTAACAGCCCCAAATGTATCTATCTACTTATATATACAACCACTTAAAGGTTTTATAAATTGGATTCTATAACTTATCGATAAAATTTCAACTGTACATTGTTATTTCTTTTTTATCACATTTACTGTCAAAATGAAAAGGAACTCTCAAACGAGAGCTCCGAAGGAATGTCAAGGGTTGAGCCTTGGGCTTACTATATACTGATTCACTGATCTATATGTGATCGATCCTCTGATCATGTCGATCCGTATGAGAATTGCGGTATTCTTTGCCTTTGTTTTTCGAGTAGGTTTTTACGGTGACTCGTGACGGTATGTTGACTCATGTATAATCTATCTATGATCTCGTGATCGGCAAATCCATTAGATACTTAAGTTAGTACTTCTTGTTCTCGAGGAGCGATACGCACTGGGGGAGCCGCATACATACTATTTTGTATCTATAGCTATACACATTAGTAAGTCATGTTTCATCTATGAATAATTTTCGACTAATGAATTCTCAGGCAATTTGAGCTAAATGGTTTTGACAAAATTTCTATGGCTAAATTATTAGGAGAGAATAGCCCATGCAATGATCCATATGGGCTATTTTTATTATCGCTTATTTACATTGAAGATTTCTATAATGCATATCAGGTTGAATATCAACTATAAACAAGATATCATTAAATGAGCGCAATTACGCCCTTCGGTAGATCACAATGATAAAAGGTGGATTTTGACAAAAGTCACTATTCCTCAAGCATGAGTAATAATCCTCAATCAGGAAATTAAAACACAATCGATTTCATCAACTAAACATACCAACCGAAATATAACATCTCATCCCATCAAAGTATCCCGTGCCAAACCAAGATCATAGAATACTCCTACACAAAGCATAACGAAAAGCAAAATCTGATCTCAAACCAACAAAACATCCGTAGTAATACGGATACCAAAGAATCGACAAATCATGCTTTGCTCACATATTCATTACATTTAGAATGATTTGAATGAATATTACATTTTATTAAATTTGGCGAATAAAGACGCACCTTAACAAATTCTTCACTTTCTAAAAGAATGCCCTTTAAAGGGGCTGAGTATCAGCAATGCCCATAAACTATCAAGAATACGATCTCAAAAGGCTGAGAAAAGACAACAACCTGTCACAGCAGGATCTCAGTGATATCCTCGAAGTGAGCCGCAGCCGACTCAGCCGCATCGAAAACTATAAGGAGAGACTATCCTATGAGCAGCTGCTCAATCTAAAGGAACACTTTGAGGAAATCGAATCTTACGAAAAAACGGATGAACCCTCTGATAATCAACAGTCGGCGCTTATCCAGCATCTGAAGGAACAAATCGAATCACTCAAAAAGATCATAAATCTCAAAAAAGACCTGATAGATAGCAAAAATGAACAGATCGCACTGCTCAAGTCTCAGCTCAAAGCCCACGAAACTCAAAATAGCATAGCTCCGCAAGCACACCCAATACAAAACATCTCATACACCTCTCTCAACAATAAAGGAAAACTCATCAACTGGAATCTCATAGACATCCCATCGGATGAATACATAGAGATCAAACCTGGTCTCTACGATAGGACTATGACTGATGAAAATGACTACAAAGAAGACTGGGAGAGGATATTTGAGCCCGCTCTCAGAGGCGTCGACTACACTAAGCATCTGGTGATCCTAAATCGGTCCCAGAAAGACTCCATATTTGACCTACACTATCACCTGCAGCCTGAGACCATCATGTGCATAGAGGGTAGCATCACCGAGACTGTATCACGTACCACACTTACAGCTGGAGACTTGATACATTTTGAAAGCATGGAAAAGCATGAAATCGTATGTCACTCTGATGCTAAAATGGTGATTCTGATAGAGCGATCATTCTAAGCTTTCTTCTTTCGTTTTTTACTACTCTTGGCCAGAGGATTGAAGTCTATGCAGTACTGCAGCCAGCGCTCCAGTAACTCATCGGTGTCTACTGCTTCGAGATCTATGAATACATAGCCTTTCATCTTGCGCCCTGTGAAGGTCATCTCATGGACGCCATCTTCCCCGAGCACCTCCTCATATCTATCTGGCCCAATGCGTGCCATGAGCTGATCACTTACCAGACCACATAGCATCTTGTCATCGAGCATATAGCAGAGTCCGCCCATCATTTTCTTGCTATGATACTCCAGCTTTTTGTCACTTAGGATTTGATTGATCCGATCTTGTTGGTACTCGTCGTATGCCATTATTTTTCCTGTTTATCAAAATAAAAGGTAGCGCCATTTTGCTTGAGAATCATCTGACCTATAGTCGGATCGAAGGTCAACTCTACTCCAGCCGGGGCAAAAGTAAAGACATGCTCTGAGGCCGCCTCCAGAGATAGCGGGCCCTGACCAGTGGCCTGAGCTATCAGTACATTACCCTCTCTCGTGATCTCGATGTCCAGTGGCATCTGCTCAGAGGTGTAGTACCCCACATATTGATGCAGCGCACTCGCCTCTACCTTATAATCTGAAAACACGGGTATCTCATATGGCTGATCAAATATGGCACTTAGTACCGCCAAGGCAATATCATTGTCATTATAGTTTGACCCATTAGAAATCATAGCAAAGCTCACACCCTCATCTTCAAAGTGTGCAAAGTTGGACCGGAATCCATCGATACCTCCATTGTGACCATAGGCCCACTTATCGTGGAATGGAAACTTAAATAAGCCCATACCGTAATCATCCTTGAGCTCCTTCATCATATCTACATAGGGCTGGTCGATCAGCTCCGCACCAAATAAAGCATCTGCAAATCTCACTAAATCAGATGGTGTAGACACCACCGCTCCTGCTCCTAATGGTATGGACATATCAGTCTCTGCCTCCAGCGTCCAGTCTCCCAGTCTTTTATAAGACTTGACTTCTCCTGCAGTCACATCGATCGGCCCACCTACATAGGTATCCTTGAGACCTATCTGAGCAGTAATCATCCGCTCGACTAACTGATCATATGACAGCTGAAAGACCTCTTCTAAAATGAATGTCAACAAAAGGAAATTTGAATTGCTATATTCTGCCTTTTCTCCAGGAGTAAAATCACTACCTTTCTCCACTATCAAAGCCAGAAGCTCATCCCTACTCTTCGGCTCAGTGTAGTACTCTTGATAGTCGGCATCACTGGTGATATTGTGTATGCCACTGCGATGGTACAGGAGGTCACTGATCTGGATCTGATCCGCATGCTCAATATCAGGGTAGTATTCCGACAGTGGCTGATCCAGTGACAAGGCGCCTTCATCTACTGCCATCATCACGAGCACAGTCGTGAAGGTCTTAGAGATGGAGCCTATCCGATATATCGAAGCCGGTGTAGCTGACACCTCGCCCTCTATATCCGCCATGCCAATAGCCCGACGATAGATGATCTCCCCGTCACGAGAGATTCCTACTGAGCCCATCCATTTGTCATATTTATCTAAAGTATCAAAGTACTGATCCAGCTTATCAGTATCGAGAGATTGGGCGCCTCCTACAGATATCATAGTAGCGGCAATAAAAAATATCAAAAAGAAACGTGTCATAGCTATCACATTTAAAGTAACATCAAGGTAAATGGGGCAATAAATAGATTTTTTAAAAATCTATCAACACCCAAAATAAATCTACTAAAGACAAGAAATCCACGAATGTTATTTTACAAATAGAAAAATCCTCTACATATCTGGATTGAACGTTTGACGTAGTCTATGAGCTGGAGGTTACGATAGAGAGGGAAAATTAACACTGGAAACTTTTTCTTCACATTACATTTGCGAAAAATTAATACTAAAAACTTCTATATCTAAACCTCTGATAATTAGAAACTATGAAAAAACTGTTTACACTTTTCATTACTGCATTGATCATCGGAGTGCAGGTAGCGAGTGCCCAGGTCACGACTTCGACTATGTCAGGTACTGTGACTGATCAGACTGGTGAGTCTCTCATCGGTGCGGCTGTACAGGCCACTCATACACCATCTGGGACTGTGTATGGCGTAGTCACCTCTGAGACTGGCCGCTTTGTCATACCCAATATGCGTGTCGGAGGCCCCTACACTGTAGAGGTGAGCTACCTCGGCTATGCCACAGCTACCGAAGAAAATGTTTATCTGACACTCGGTCAGCGATTCATCCAAAACTTCTCTATGGAGGAGGAAGGTATCGTCGGCCAAGAGGTGGTCATCTCAGCTACTGCAGATCCCATCCTCAATAGTGACCGTACGGGACCTGCGACATCTGTGAGCCGGGAGCAACTGGACAATCTCCCGACGATCAGTAGATCAGCCGAGGACTACACTCGTCTGAATACGATGGCGGCAGAAGGCGGATCATTCGCTGGACGCAATGATCAGTTTAACAATTACTCGCTGGACGGAGCGATATTCAACAACCCTTTCGGTCTGGATGCGGCGACACCTGGTGGACAGACTAATGCGCAGCCAGTATCTCTCGATGCGATCGAGCAGATCAGCGTATCGATAGCGCCTTTTGATGTGACGCAGTCGGGATTCACCGGTGCATCGATCAATAGTGTATCTAAGTCGGGTACTAACGAATTCACTGGTACGGTATTCGGATTCTTCAGAAATGCCGCTATGACTGGCGGCAAAGTAGACGGCGATGAGATCTTCAAAGGTGATCCAAAGCAAACTCAGTTTGGATTTTCTGTAGGTGGACCAATCGTTAAAAACAAAGTATTTTTCTTTGCCAACTTTGAAAAAGAAGATAGATCTGACCTCGGCTCGCTCTGGACGCCAAGTGGATCAGGTACCAGCGAAGGAAACATCTCTCGTGTATCAGCTGCAGACATGAATCTCGTGTCTAATCTCCTGAGCGATAGATATGGATATGATACAGGTCTCGGATCTGGATACATCCACGAAGCGGACAATATCAAGGGTCTATTCAAGCTGGACTTCAACCTAAGTGACAATCATAAACTGAGCGCTACTTACAATTTCCTCGATGCCTACGATGACCAAAATGCACACCCATCAGCATTAGGTCGTAGAGGGCCCGATTTCCAGACCTTACAGTTTGAGAATAGTGGCTATAGAATCAATAATCAGATCCAGCAGTTTAGAGCTGAGCTGAAGTCTTTCTTTGGTAATAAATACTCTAACAAGTTCACTGCCGGATATACTCACTTTGATGACTTCAGAGAGCCGAAGAGTACACCATTCCCATCACTCAATGTGACCAAAGATGGTATACGCTACATCGTGGCAGGACATGAGCCATTCTCTGTGAATAATACTCTTGATCAGAAAGTGCTTCAGATCAAGGATGAATTGACCATATTCGCTGACAAGCACACTTTGACATTTGGTGCCGCTTTTGAGCGTTTTGATTTTGACAATTCATTTAACCTTGGTCTCTATTCGGGTGCATTCTTTGATCAGGAGATCGATATCAATAATATAGAGGAGTACATCACCTCTGGTGGACTCGATGATGCAGTGAATAGTGCGGGAGAAATATTCGAATCAAATAATGCTGCTGACTCGTGGGCACTTGCCGAGACTAATCTTGGACAGTTTTCTCTATACGCACAGGATGAGCTACAGGTCAATGATCAACTCTCTTTGACATTTGGATTGAGAATTGACATGCCACTATACTTCAACACGGCAGATAAGATCCAAGAAAACATCGATCGAAACTGCTGCTACAATCCAGACATAGTGTACTCTGATGAAGAAGGAAATGATGTGACATTTGATCATACAGATCTCCCATCGAGCACACCATTGATCAATCCTCGATTTGGCTTCAACTATGATATCAAGGGTGACCGCTCAGAGCAGCTCCGAGGTGGTACAGGATTATTCTCTGGTAGATTCCCATTCGTATGGGTGGGCAATCAAGTAGCTAATCCTAACTTCTTCTTTTACAACATGACAGACCCTGACTTTAAGTTTCCTCAGGTATGGCGTACATCATTGGGCTATGACAAGCAGTTTGGTGATGGCTGGGTAGGTACAGTCGACCTCCTCTACACTAAGGATCTACAGGCTCAGGTGGTGAATAACTATGGCCTCAGACTACCAAATGGCACGCTCGGCGGAGTGGATAATCGTCCTGTATATCGCACAGAGGACAGAGTCTTAGTATTCGGAGCACCTACTAATGCTTATGTCTTTACGAATGTATCAGGAGGCTATTCATTTAATGCTTCATTCAACATAGAGCGCAACTGGAATAACACATACGTCAAACTCGGATATAACTATCTGAAAGCTACTGATGTGATGTCTATCGACGCTGAGATCTCAGGTGATGCCTATGATAGAAATCCTGCGAACATCGCTCATACTAATGACCCTCTCGTATCGCCGTCACTCTATGGTAATAGACACCGGATCGTAGGTGTAGCGTCTAAGAAGTTTCAGTGGGCTAATCCAAATCTCTCTACTACAGTGAGTATCTTCATGGAGTATGCTGAGGGAGGCAGATATAGCTACACATACGCAGGAGACGTCAATAATGATGGATCAGGACTCAATGACCTGATCTACATCCCGACTGAGGCAGAAGTAAGCCAAATGAACTTTGCTGCTGCAGGACAGGCAGAAGCGTTTAATGCATTCATCGAGCAGGACGAGTACCTCTCATCACGCAGAGGAGATTATGCTGAGAAGTACGGATCACTCTCCCCTTGGTATAACACTTGGGATATGAGAATCCTACAAGACATCGGCATCCCAAATAGTGACAACAAATTTCAGTTGAGCTTTGATATCCTCAATGTGGGCAATCTCATCAACTCCAGCTGGGGTGTGAGACAGTACGCTACCACGACATCACTCGCTCAGGTGATCGGAGTATCAGTAGATGCAGATGCAGTACCTACTTACTCGTTTGACTCAGCCTTGACTCAGACTTTCCAAAATGACTTCAGCATCGCAAGTAGATGGAGACTTCAGACAGGATTGAGATATATCTTCTAAACCGAAATAGATCATCGATCTTCCGGATCACATGACTAATCAAGATAGCCCTGATGCAGATTGTATCAGGGCTTTTTTGTTTTTCTGCTTATCGCAAAAATGGACTCGTATGTCGTGTATTCAGACCATTATGTAAAACATTCTTTACATTTATGATAGTTTGCTTTACTATTGTGATATAAAAACAGATAAAAATGACTACTAATAAGGATATGCAATTTGCGAATTGGCTCACCGCTTGGAGGCTGCCTACTCAGTTTCAACGATATGGATTAATCTTGGCCTTTTGCAGTTTAGTCTTAATGATCATAGCTAAATATCAATTTCCCGAAGAGAGAAGCATCCGCATCATTCTAAAATACGCCTTGATTGTATTCTTATTTTTGGCATCATTAGCACAGGAGCAGCACGAGGACGAGCGGAGTGTAGCACTGCGCATGCGCAGCTATCAGGTAGCTTTTCTGATGACCATCTGCTATGCCATCCTCATGCCATTTGTCGAGGTAGCGGTTGATACTGTATTTTTTAATGATCCAGGATTCAAGGAGATAGGCGTAGCCTCCATTTTGGGATTCATGCTGATGATACAGATGGGATACTACTCTTTATTTAAGCGACTCGGCTGATGACAAATAAAATCAAAGTACATCGAGCCATCCACGATATGACACAAGCGGATCTCGCTCAGGCTATCGGAGTATCCCGACAAACCATCAGCTCCATCGAGAAGAATCGCTATACTCCGTCTACTGTCTTAGCGCTCAAGCTCTCTCGCCTATTCGGGGTGACTGTCAATGAAATATTTGAGCTATCAGCAGATGATTGAGCCACTATATGGCGTTATTTTAGCATTCTCAAAAAACACAAAACAATGAAGAGGCTACTGATAGCGATAGCAATGCTCTGCTATGTAATCGGACATGGGCAAGAGGAAGTGAAGACACATATATTTGGACATAGCTTAATCAATCATGTTAGTTCAATTAATCCTCCCCATCTGACTACGACCCCATACTGGCTCAGCCAATTTGCTGAAGCTGCTGGCAACACCTATCAAATGAGTGGTCAATGGGGCCAGCTTCACCAACATAGAGATCTGAATGTACAACCCAACTGGGGAATCACCGATGTAGAAGGCGCTTGGGATGGTGACACCCAGAGTTTTTCAGATGTTGGGTTTGAGGGCATCATCATCATGCCGAGTAATTTTGAACAGTATCAAGCACCTCATTTAAACTATGAGGGAGGCTTTCAATACAGCCCAATCAGTGCTACTGAGACAGTATTTGATTGGTGTATCCAGCAAAAATCAGATATCAAGCTTTATATCTATGAGCACTGGCCCGAGATGAGCAGCTATGCCCCAGGAGGCATCCCTCCCTCTACTACAGAATGGAACAATTACAACAACTACCTACAGGGTGGCTATCACGACTGGTTCATCGCATATCATGACTCACTGACTGCGTCATATCCAAACTCATGTATCTCAATGATACCTGTCGGCCCAATAATCAGTGATATCCTATTATCTACGCCATATGATCAGATTCCTTTGGAAGACATCTATGAAGATCCAGATCCCCATGGACATCCTAATCTCTACTTCTTAGCCGGTATGATCACCTATATGGCACTTTACGAAGAACAAACGCCCGCTAACTTCACTTCAGATCAGACGTTCATCCATCCCATCATAGCTAATAACTATAACGCCCTCAGAGATCTCATCTGGCAGGAGCTGCGGGACTTTGACTATGCAGATGGGACCAGCAGAGTATTTTGCGATGAGCCGGTGACTACATCCACAGCAGATCTCACTGTCGATGCCTCAGGCATCACCTTTCATCCTAATCCCTGTGATCAGCTTTTAGTCATTGAGGGAGAGTTATCGAGATTTCACCTCCAGATCATCGACAGTCTCGGACAGGTACATCATACTCTCGACAATACTGGTACAGAAAGTACTTTTGACATATCAAGCCTACCCAGTGGCGTCTACTTCATCCGCATCCAAGATCGTACGTATGCTCAGCTCTGGATAGAAAATCTTGTGAAGATGTGAGAGGGAGTATTGAGTGGGGAGTAGCGAGTATTGAGGACATAAGATCAGCCATCAGAACTCCTCCTCCTGTCGATTAGAGTATCAAGTGAAAAGTTTGAAAGTCTAAAGTTCTTTTGTTCGATCACTGAACTCATCCTCCTGTCCTTCTCTTGAAAAAGAAGGATGATACTCTACGTTTTCAAGTGATAGAGATTTTGCACCAAAAGTAGTTTTTCATGTTGAGCGAAGTCGAAAGATCTTCAGTTCTCTGGCTCCGATAGCTGAAGATTTCTCCACGATGGTCGACATGAGAGGTATTAGTGAGTGGCGAGTAGCGAGAGTGTTTTACCTTGAAGTAGGAACCTATTTCAGGGAAAGACATAAAGCCAATTTGTAAACTTGCTGCTTGTCAACTTTTAACTAAAAAAGGGCATGACCTCCAGTGATCACGCCCTATATATTCTTTCTGAAATCTATTCTACTACTACCCTTTCAAAATCTGCTCGATGCGCTCGAGCTCGTCAGAAGTCCAGTCCAGATTATCTACTGCAGCGACATTATCTTTCATCTGCTTAGGACTGCTGGCACCTACGAGTACGGAGGTTACTCGCTCATCCTTGAGTAGCCATGCGATAGCCATCTGCGCCATTGATTGGCCTCTATTTTGAGCGATCTCATTGAGCTTACGCACTTTCTCTATGACTTCTTCGGTGATTTGATTCTCTTTGAGGTAGCGGCCGTCTTTAGCAGCACGGGAGTCTTCTGGGATACCCTTGAGGTACTTACTGGTGAGGACGCCCTGCTCGAGTGGTGAGAATGGTATACATCCCACCTGCTTGTCACCGAGTACGTCCATGAGACCATCCTCGACCCATCTGTCCATCATATTGTAGCGTGGCTGATGGATGAATAGTGGTGTACCAAGATCACGAAGTATCTCATAGGCAGTGGCAGTATCTGCAGCATTGTACGATGAGATACCTACATAGAGCGCTTTGCCCTGACGTACGATTTGATCGAGCGCCATCATCGTCTCCTCGATCGGTGTCTCAGGATCTCTCCGGTGTGAGTAGAATATATCCACATAATCTACTCCCATACGCTTGAGACTCTGATTGAGACTTGAGATGAGGTATTTTCGAGAGCTACCATTCCCGTAAGGGCCCGGCCACATGTCATATCCTGCCTTAGTAGATAGGATCAACTCGTCTCGATAGGGTCGAAAGTCACGACGAAAAATATGTCCAAAATTTTCTTCAGCAGAGCCATAGGGAGGTCCGTAGTTATTAGCCAGATCAAAGTGTGTCACTCCATGATCAAATGCGGTCCTGAGGATCGATCTGCCGATCTCTACATCATTGGCATGGCCAAAGTTGTGCCATAGGCCGATGGAGATAGCAGGCAGAAAGAGTCCAGAATTTCCGCATTTTCTATATTTCATCGAGTCATAGCGAGTCGATGATGCTTGATACAGCTCATGGCTGTAAGTATCGTTTACTTGCATAGTTTTATCCTATTATTGATGATTTTAAAAACGACTTTATCACATTGTATGTTCGAAGAAACGATGTGCTAATTTAATCAATCCACCTGATGAAGGTCTGATCAATCTTTTGCATATCCTCACCAGCCATCTCAAAGTAGGAAGATCGAGTGGCTATCACATTGATCGGGATGCCCGGATAGTAGAGATATTCAAATATATTGTAGTCACTGATGTCCAATCTGGCTTGACTCATCTGTAGCTCCATCTCAGCATCAGACATCCCCATGGAGCTGAAAAGATCCTTCATGAATCTGATCATCTGCTCGGGCTCCAGAGATAGGGTCTTGATCATCACACTATAGTCCTGATCCATCTGCACATCATCAAAATAAATCTGGGCCTCACCAGTGAATGGTGCTCCACCGAGCATATTGGGTAGCTCATCCTGATAGCTCAGCGTGTCGTATACATTAAACTCATAGCCAAAAGGGAAATGAAAGAACTGAAGCTCCGCCGCCAATAGTGACTCCACACCCTCCCGAGTCGAAAAGATATCTATGAAAGGCTGCATGTACTGTCCGAATGCCTCCAGATCAATACTATCCTGAGCCGCCTGTGACTCCATCAGCTGATCGAGCATCATAGTCGTCCATTGAGATATTTCTTCCCAGTTTTCGATTCCTTGAAATTCGCCCAGCTCGGAGGTCGTATATATGATCTGCGATATGGGTTCCAGGCCAGCCATACGGATCAGGTCCTGATGTACACCCAGCTCCTCAGTGAGCGACTTTCCATAGTCCCAGCTGATCGTATAGCTATCAGCAGTAGAATCTATCACGCTAAATGTCGCTAAGTAAGAAGACGAGTCTTGCTCTTGGAGCTCGCCATTTCGCCATTGTTTTTTGACTTTAGTCACCTCAAAGTGTAGCGTATCACCGACCTCCCAGTAGGAGACATAGGCGATCATTGAGTCATTCGCCGACTGAGCAGAGAGCATAGCAGCACAGCTCAGTAGTAGCGCTATACTGATCCATATCCTTGTCTTCATATAAAATTGAGTTTTACGATAATATGAGAGATATGGCTCAAAGCTACGTTTATTGACCTACTTCAGCTCTCGGATCTTGATATTTCTGAAGTGTATAGGATGTCCTTCTGCTTGGAGCGCTATGTATCCACTTTGGAGTGGCTTATATGCATTAGCATTGACCCAAGTCTTATCCTCTACCCAAAATGTCTGATCTGGCTGTTCCCAGCCTCCGATGATCGGATTAGTATAGCTCAAGACGGTATCTCCATTGATGATATGATGGACGATCGAGTCGCCCAGCACGATCGCCTCTGCATCGACCCACTGCTCACCTACTGGTGGCGCAGGTGTATCAGAGTACAGCATGTGCGCTTCATACTGAGCACCCATGTAGGTCACGTGCGTACCCGGAGAAGCGAGATTTCCGATAGTTCTATTTTCGCCATCTACCGCTCCAAGAAACTGCATCTCGATAGAAGCGGGGAATCCCTGATTGAGCTGCTGATCAGCTGCAGACTGGCTATGAAGCATCACACCACTATTCGCCACAGCATAGGACGGAGTACCAGGTAGTGCCTCACCGACGATGCGATACTGTAGCTTCAGATGATAGTGCGAGTAGGGCTTTTCATAGTAGAGATGGCTAAATTCATTCTGAAAAGTATCCATCTCCGAATAATCGACCTTGATGATACCATCTTCTACTCTCCAGATGTTGCCATAGTTATCATTGAGCGGATGCTTATTTGTCTTAATATCCCATCCTGTGAAATCTTTACCGTTGAAAAGAGTCTGCCATTTACCCCACTTCATTTGATTAGTAGAGCTGCAGGAGGAGAGGATCAGACTGATGCCAATGATGAGTAGAGAGAGATAGCTTTTCATGGACAATTTTGTTTTTTCAAAAATTATTATATCGTGATTTTAGCTCCTAAGATAATTAAGTCAATTTGTAAAAATTTAAAAATCCTATCCTCCACTGACCCACTGCATGAGATAGGCACAGATGATCGCCCCATAGGTACCGACAGCATATCCCAATACTGCCATGAGAGCACCGACAGGAGCTAATGCTGGACTAAATGCAGAAGCTACGATAGGCGCAGAGGCAGCTCCTCCCACATTAGCCTGACTCCCGACTGCGACGAAGAAGAATGGTGCCTTAATTAGTTTAGCTACTATGAGCAGTATGAGGACATGTATGATCATCCAGACGACACCTATAGCGAATAAGTCCAGATTATTAAAGACTTCTTTCAGATCCATCTTCATACCTATCGTGGCTACTAATACATAGATGAAGATGCTACCCCAACTGGAGGCTCCTACTCCCTCGAGCGAGCGAGCCTTAGTAAATGACAGCGCTAAACCTATGGTAGTAGCTACCACGATCAGCCAAAAGAAGCCAGACATAAGAGAGTTGAGCCGCAGGTCTGTCAGTGTCTCCTCATACTGATTCATCCAGGGAGTCACGATATCAGCAAAGAGATGCGATATAGCCACTCCGCCAAATGCAACCGCCATCAAAATGAATAGATCCGTAGTAGTTGGGATGCGGTTCACTTTTGCTTTATAGTCAGCTACTTTTTGCTTGAGTTCTTCTATCGCAGTGACATCAGCCCCCAGCCATTTATCTATCTTCTTGGTATTCTCCGCTCCATAAAATAAGAAAGCCAGCCAAACATTAGCCATGACGATATCGACGACCAGCATACTACCAAATAGATCATCACTAACCTCAAAGATTTCTTTCATGGCTGTCTGATTAGCACCTCCTCCTATCCAGCTACCTGCGATAGTACTCAGTCCTCGCCAGAGCTGATCGGCATTGACAGATATCGCATCAGGCAAAACCCAAGAGACAAACATGACCGCTATAGGCCCACCTAATATAATGCCCAGAGTAGCTGCAAAAAATGCAATCAGCGCCTTGGATCCCAAGTTTAATATACCCTGAAAATCAATGCTCAGACACAATAAAATAAGACATGCAGGCAAGAGGTATCGAGAGGCTACGAAGTATAAATTCGAGCTTTCTACATCGATGATACCCAAAGGCCAATTGAGCAATGCTGGGATAAAATAACACAGCACCAAGGTCGGTACAAACTTGTAAAACCGAGAAAAGCTGTCTAATCGAGAGGTATGGAAAACAAAGGCTAATACAGCCATCAATATCCCCAAGACTATTGCATCATTAGTAAATGGTAGGCTCAATACGAAAGGATTTATTAGTGAACAGATGAAGGTAAAATAGCTCGCTCCTGATTATTCTCCTATTTTTAACTGTAACAAAACAAAAAATAGCTCCGTCTATCTCTTACAATCTGCCGAAATGAAATCTATCCTATACGCTATCACAGTGATCCTGCTACTATCGTCCTGTAGCTCTCAGCGAGGCAATTATCAGAGCTTTTATAATGCACATTCTCAAGATGTAGACTTCGCTCTGAGCTTCCCAAAGTGGGCCGCCATGCCATTCATTGATAAAGAAGATCGAAAAGTCGTCAAATCTATGTCAGAAGGTATGAGACGTATCAAAGTCCTCTACAATGAAGAACAAGATGATCAGATATATCAAGACTTTCGGTCTCATGCGGAGACTCATGGATACCTGAGCTACCTCTATCTCCGTGATGACGAAACTAATATCGATCTATATACTCGAGAGGATGATGACAATATCCATGAAATCGTACTGTCTCTCGGTGCCGATCAAGAGTCTGTCATAGTCGCTCTCATCGGTAAAATGTCGAAAGAGAGATTTACTAAAGAAATAGGACCACATCTCGTGAAGGCGAATCAGGGGAGGTAGTCAGTAGTCAGTAGTCAGTAGTCAGTAGTCAGTAGTCAGTAGTCAGTAGTCAGTAGTCAGTAGTCAGTAGTCAGTAGTCAGTAGTCAGTAGTCAGTAGTCAGTAGTCAGTAGTCAGTTAGCAAAACAAAAATCTACAACTGAACTATCAAAACAATTCAACCAATTAAACAAAAACACATATCAAACCAGAACACTTAAATCAACCAATTAAACAAGAAAACTCACCAAACCAGAACACTCAAATCAATCCATATTCGCTTCTACGAAGGCTTTAAACTTTACGGCAGTAACTGTCCAATTAGCGAGATCGGACCAACCATGCCCCTCACCTTCGTAGATGATGAGTTCGTTGGGTACATTTAGCTCATTGAGGCGATCGGCTAACAGCTGGCCCTGAGATACAGGGATGAGTGGATCCATATCTCCGTGAAACTGTATAGTCGGCACAGCATTAGCTGTCGCTACCTTGAGTGGACTCACCGCATCGTAGTATTCTGCATTAGACAGGGCTACCTGTGTGAAAGCAACTATGGCCACTAAAGTCGCAGCATGAGTCGGTACAGTAGTCATCGTATAGGCTGGATCTAAAAAGTAAGTCGGTCCTACTATGTTGCAGGCCACCTTGACGTAGTCATTCACATTATTATCATAGGCGTACTGTAGAGTCATATGACCACCGGCACTGACACCAGCCATGATCATCTCCTCACTGACCTGCCAGTCCTCATTTTGATCAGCGACCTGACGCACTACACTCTCGACATCAGCCAGATGATCTCCAAATAAGTCCGTAGGATCGATATCCAGTCGATAGTTCATATTGATGACGGCATGGTCAGGCATGGTCTCTTGGAGTAAATCTACGATGCCCGCCACATCCACCTTGTCACCTCCTGTCCAGCCACCCCCATGTATTAGTACGATGACATCGGTATCGCTCTCAGAGCGACCAGCGGGGAGGTATAGATCATAGGTCTGTAGAGGATCATTGCCATAAGCAATCTCCGTCTCTATATACGCTACCATAGGATCCAGCCCTGGATCATCCATCATCTCATCATCAGTGCATGACAAGATCAGTGTGAAGAATGAAAGAATCAGGAATAATAAAAATGCTCGATGTGAATTCATACAGGAGAAACGATCACTTTACCTCAGTGAGTATACTCTGATAATGCCTCTAAGGGATAGAAAATCGTTAATGAGCTGTAAATACAAATACGTTTTATAAGAAATGGAGCTTCAAAATAGTTTAAAATCCATATCTTACTACCTATTGAAATCACTATCATGAAATATCTCGCTCTTGTCTATTTCTTCTTTCTCTATGCTCAGGCTGATGTGGACCTACTGAGCTCTAAGGTGACCAATGATTTTGTCTCCTATGAGCTCCACCGGGTCAATCCCAAAATGACTATCAATCAAGGCGCATTGACTACAGTCAAAACTATCAGCGATCTCCATCCGCAGCACAAATCAGAATGGATCAGAGAGGTCCTCGATGTAACCGTCACTGTCCAGATCAATGGTCAAGATAAACTCCTACATGGAAATAGTGAGCTGCTAAATCAAGCTCAACTCGATGCGATACTGGCCGCCGACAATGCCTCTGATATCAATATCAAAATCAGCTATATACCAGAGAATAATCTGAAGAATAATACCGCTCAACTCATGGAATATGACATCACTATCGATCCCATGATAGATGCTCAATATCCTGGCACCCCAGAAGAACTCAAAGCCTATCTATCAGAGCAAGGTGTGATGGATATACCAACTGATATATTCAGGGAGCATGGACTTTCGGCGATGGCTTTCACTGTAGATGAATCGGGCCATATCACTGACGTAAAGGTTCAAAACACTACAGACGACGAAGCTACAGACGCCATCCTGATCGAGGCCGTCTGCAATATGCCTAAATGGAAAGCGGCTCAATATGCTGATGGAGAGACCGTAGCACAAAACTTCGTACTCACTGCAGGTGACATGCGCAGCTGCATGGTGAATGTGCTGAACATCAGAAAACTACCGAAAGAACAATAATCAGTAAATCAAGTCTAAACCTCTCCTGAGCGGCCAAACCGAATATTTCAAGAGTACATCTGTAGAGCGATAGATGACTCGTTTTGGTGGTCGGTCGATGGCACTATCGAGAGCTATTAAAAAGTGCTCACGAGCCTCAGCTATCCATGACTTGAATGCCACACTGGATTCATCATACTGGACATCCTGCATCGTGCTACCATATATCGCCAGCCGCTGCCCTGCCCCTACTCGCTCAGCATCGATAGCATTGCAAAGCTGCTCATAGTGATTAGGCAGTGGCATCAGGAGTGCCGGCTTACCTCGATAAAAAGCTTCGCATACTGACTCAAACCCTGCCGTGGAGACGATCATACTACAGCGCCTCATATGATCTAAAAATCGCTGGCCATTCACCTGATGAAAATGAATCCCATCGGCAACATACTCCTGCTCTCTGGTCGCTATACGATTAGAATAGCAATGTATAGGCCTCTGGAGCTCCTGCCCCAGTCGGACGAGCTCTCGCTCCATACTCTCCTGCGTACAGTAGGCTAATATGAATCCCTCATCTACCGAGGGCTGGTCTGAAGCGATCGCAGATCTCCGAAGGAGAGGAGGGACCACCGTGATCCGTCGTCTCCCATCACTGGACTCTGGAGAAAAAGACAAACCCAATCGGCGTATTGCTTTGGCGGAAGTGATACGACTATTAAGCTGTAGGAGCCATCGAGATATCGGTTGACCAGATGGATGTACAAAATCTCGATGCATCATGTAATACTGATGCGCCACAGCGACAAAGGGGATTCGATTTTGATTAATGAAAAGATTATACAATCCACCCAAGACATCGTAAAAATTGATGATGACGTCTGCCCGATAGGCTATTACGATATCTTGGATGCGATTGATATTATTGAAGTAACGACCAAAATGCATGATGGCATTGGTCACTGTTCTTTTGATATTGAGTGCTCCCGTACGCTTAGAGTAGATTAGATTAGGACTCCTAAATGGGATCAGCGGACAGTCTATCTCTCCATCGATCACTGCGGGGATATCCATATCATGTGCACGTCCTATCATGCAGGCCACCACCTCATAAGATGACTCTCTGAGTAGCTCCGCCATGGCTATAGCCTGTGTCAGGTGACCTCGGCCCTCTCCCTGCACGATGAACACTACTCGCCGCTTCATGCCCCCATGATAAGTGATGGTCTCACAGTTTTAGTAGTGATAGTCTCTGACTGATCCATCTGATATCTCACGCCCAGTAATTGAGCCCAGGCCTTGACCTGGTCACGTATAGTCTCCCCCATATCATCTGCATATACTACCTGAGTATCATCAGCCTCAGCTATAGCATGCGCCAGTGGGGCGTATGTCAACCGATTCTGACTATTGGTCAGGCAGACTATATCTGCTCGATCGATCCACTGAGCGAGATCCCTCTGCCTCACATGACGACTATGTCGGACATATCGATCATAACTCTGATCACCAATATATTGGCCTCCCTTCATCCAGTCAAATAAAGACCACATCGTAGAGGGCGCTACTTCTCCTAATACTATCATGACAGTATTCTCTAATTTTGGGAGAACATTGCTGGCCATATATTGGGCATAGGGCTTAGCACATTGATAGGAGAGGATGACCTTCTTATGAGACGGCACTATATCCAAGTGCGAAGGAGCAGTGGAGATCGGAGCATTTTGATGAGGCATAATAGTGTCTTACTTATTAGTCCTACTAATGTAGTGCTCCAATATTAGGCCCATATTTCAGCTATATGAACTTCTTGTTAAGCAGATCAACTCCATATTAAATTTAACATATACGATTTAGCCTATTTGAAAGTTTGATGAAATAAGCATTCTTATGCATATTGTGATACTGCAAAGATCTACACTAAAAAACACACATGAAACTGAAGATCTATCAGGTAGATGCTTTTGCCGAAGCCGTCTTTAAAGGGAATCCGGCTGCGGTATGTCCGATCGTAGGATCATGGCCATCAGATACGCTCCTACAGTCCATAGCCATGGAGAATAACCTCTCGGAGACGGCCTACTATCGTCAAAATGAAGATGGCAGCTACCATATCCGCTGGTTCACTCCTGAGACAGAGGTGCGGCTGTGTGGTCATGCTACATTGGCTACTGCCTATGTGATCTATCACTATGATAGCTATGAGGGAGATAGAATCCACTTTGATAGTCTCAGTGGACCACTTAGCGTGAATAAGGAAGAGGATCTTTTGACTTTAGACTTTCCAGTAGATAAGCTCAGTGAAACGGCCATACTGGATATCTACAGCGATGCTATCGGTCAGTCTCCCACATCGGCCTATATCGGGAGGGATGATCTGATATTAGTCTATCCAGATGAGCAGACTATCAGATCTATAGATCCAGATATCACACTACTCCACCAGATAGACCAGCGAGGCATCATTGTGACAGCTCTTGGAGACGAGGTGGATTTTGTCAGTAGATTTTTTGCCCCGAAATGCGGTATCGTCGAGGATCCTGTCACGGGTTCTGCACATACAAGCTTAGCAGCACTCTGGTCCCCACGACTTAACAAAACTGACATGACGGCTCTCCAGCTGTCTGATCGAGGAGGAGCCTTACAAGTAAGCCTCCGAGATGATCGAGTGCTAATATCAGGACGAGCTGTACCCTATCTCACAGGCGAGATTCATATACCTCAATAATCACTGATGACCTATACAGAAATAGCTATAGACTTTTTGCTATTAGCAGCGACTAAAGATGTACATATCGCTTTTGAGCGATATGTCGACATGGATCGATTTAAGCATCACAATGCCTACTTCGCTGGAGATGCTCAGACCCTACTCAATGCCATGAGACTGTCTGCAGTCGAGGCACCAGATAAAATTATTGACATCCAGCAGACAATTTCCCAAGATCAAAGTGTGGCCATTCACTCATGGATACGTCAAAATCAAGAAGACCGTGGTGCAGCCGTGATTCACATCTTTAGATTTGAAGGAGATAAGATCGTAGAACTCTGGGATTTTGGACAGGCCGTACCCAAGTATATGGAAAATGAAAACGGAATGTTTTGACGTAACGTAAAGCTGAACTAACAACCCTATCAAACTAACAAATGATGTCTGATACAGTCTATGAAATAATATACCGCTCTCATATCTCGGAGGACATGGATCGTGATGCGATCTCTGACCTGATGACTAAAAGCATACTCAATAATGCTGCCAGTGGTATCACAGGATGTCTGCTAATCTGTGACAGGTGCTTCTTTCAGATCCTCGAGGGTACCGAGAAAAAAGTAAAATCACTATTCAACAAAATAAAAGACGACCATCGGCATGAGGGTGTAGATCTGATATCCGAATCTACACGCTTTAGACTTTTTGACAATTGGGGAATGGCATTTGCCGCAGATACTCCAGAAGAGTTAAAAAAGCTAATCAAATCTGAATCGCTCGATCAAGATGATCTGGATGCCATTAGAACTCAGACAGTTCGATTAATCGAGGCGTAGTCCAGCATCTCTATGAATGCCTCGTGATATTCGGCAGCCATACGCTCCCATGAGAAAGTCTCATTGACATAGAGCTTAGCTTTTTTACCTATTTCACACTGCTCTTCAGTAGATTTCATTAAGAATTTCATGATCTCTTCTCGCCATTCATTTTTATTCTCAGACTCTATCAGTATCCCATTTTCAGTATCATGTACGGCACTCGGCACACCATGTATATCGGCTGCGATGACGTATTTCTCATGCATATTCGCCTCGAGCGATACTAATCCAAATCCCTCAGCGTCACCATCCACATCGATATTGGGCATGATAGACAGATCTATCTGAGATAGTACATACTGTAGCTCATGATAGTTGAGATCCGATAGCCACTCAAATCGTCGACCGACCTCCTCATCAGTCATGTATTCTAAATGATTTTGATCAGAATTTGATCCCAAGAACAAGTCTACTTGCTTCAAAAATGATTTTGGAGCCAGCCTTCTGAAAGCTTTCGATAATGCAGACCTCTCTGCCCGAGGTCCTACGATCAGATAGTAGATATCGTCCGGTAGCATTGGTAGCACTTCTTTGACAAACCATGTAAAGCCCTTTCGCTTGACAGGTCGTCCAATAGACATGAGAAGACGCTTTTTATTGGATCGGAGCGATGATATTTTATCTATGAGAGCAGGGCGGACTTTGGTTTTATCCCAGATGGGTTCGTCGACACCATTTAGCACGGCTCTGACTGTCGACGGATGGGCTCCTCGCCTAATCGCTTCGTCGGCGGTGTAGTCACTGACGCAGATGATACCAGCGAATTTCTTCAGGCCACCTTCTGCGAGCCACTTCTGGTAGTAGCTATTGGGCCATAGTAGATCCAGACCATGATAGGTCACAAACATGGGTATCCCCAAATCTCCCAACAAACGCTGACCAAAAAAACCACACACTCCGTCATTACAATGGATGAGGTCAATAGTGGGATGCAGTCGCAAAAGCTGATTGACCCGTCGGCGTAGCTTGGCAAAAAAAGCCACTTTATTTTCATCTGGAGCTATAGTGATTTTGTGAGCTATACCATGCTCCTCGTATCCACGTATGAGCTCGTAGGATTGTTTTTGCATGCCTCCTATGCTCGGAGGATATTTATGACTGATGAATAATACTTCCATAATATGCTACTGTCCTTATGATGTGGCTGTCACCACTGATCTCCCTTTGCCCCATTGCATCTCCATCGCATAGAGCGCTCCACTGACTAATATCCAAAACACCTGTCGTGATCGCCTCAAGATCGACGCTGCGACCCACAGCCCAGCCGTTTTTACTCCGACTATAGATAGCATGATCTTGTTAGCAAATTCTTCGACGCCCAGCTGTCCAGGAATGAATGCTCCGAAGCTCTTCAACACTAAAACTCCCTGATCAACTAATAGCGCATCGAGCATCGTAATCTGCGAGGATAAAAAGTAAAATATCAACCAGAACTCTAATGATCCGATGACCCAATTGAGCATATTGAACAATCCAGCTATATAAAATCTCCTGCGGTGATCTCTATAAAATGATCGGAGCTGCACGTAGATCTTCTTCAGCTGATACTGAAGTCCCGACATCCCCCAACGCTGTAGTCGCTTGTGAACTCCCACATTGACTAAGCCAAATCGCATCGCTACAAATACTATAATAGCGATGACTACCAGCAGGCTAATAGATGCACCTAATACCCACTGCAGTTCCACCGACCCTCGCACAAAAAAGGCAAAGATCACCCCTGCTATGATGAAAGTCATGATCTGCGTAACCATCATCATTACTCGAGCCAATACTAAAGAAGAGACACTCTGATGCACAGCTATGCCTTCTTTGGACAGCAGATATCCTTTGAAGGTATCACCGCCGATGACATTAGAGGGATTGATCAGTCCAATATTTTCTCCGACTAATCGGATCGTAAATAGACGTAAAAATGATACACCGTGAATCGTCTCCTCCTCAAATGTATATCGCCATGCGATCGTCCCCATGAGCATCGCCACGAAAGTGATCAAGATGATGTAAAGGTAATTCCAGCCCATGGCCTTCAGATAGTAGCCTACCTGATCGAGATCCGTCTGCCGCAAAAAAGCTACTAATCCTACCAAGATCACTGCTACGATGATCCATTTGATGATGACTCTAGTATGCGGTTGACTATATCTCAATATCCTACTGGGCTAATGCGTCTAAGGGCAAAAATGATAGCAAAAATACAATAATTAAGAATGCACCCGGGCAGTGCTTGTGACAGTTGATAGCTCCTCGTAGTCAGCAAATAATCCATGTACTAAGCTATCCCATGAGAGCTTTCGGACATCTGTGAGGGCCTGCTTGATCATGAGCTCTCTGAACTCTGGATGATCCTCGAGTAGCTGAATCTTGTGCAGGTAGTCACTTGCTTCATTGGGTTTGCAGAGGTAGCCATTGATGCCTTCTTTCACGAGGCTACGAGAGCCACCTCCGTCAGCTATGATGGTAGGGACTCCACTCGCCATCGCTTCGGTGATGACATTACCAAAGGTCTCGGTCACTGAAGTGAAAAGAAAATAATCTGCTGATGCATAGAGCACTGATAGCTGCTGATGATTGACATGACCTGTAAAAACTGCTTTAGGCATGATTCGTCGAAGCTCTTCTTCAGCGACACCACTTCCTGCTATGACCAGATTGTACGGGAGATTTTGATCTTCTATCTGCTTATATATATCAGCTAATGTATCAAGATTTTTTTCCCATACGAGCCTACTGGCAAATAGTATATTTTTCTTCTTATTTCCCGTAAGGGACTGAATATAGGCCTCATCCCGCTTATCAGGTGAAAATACATCCAGCTTAATACCTCTCGGCCATAGCGCCATGAGACTACGATCAAATCCTACATCCTCGAGGTCCTCCGCCATCGCATCGGTAGGGACATATACTCGACTACATCTATTATAGAATGACTTATTGTGCTCGATCACTGCTGTCTCGAGCGCAGAGGTCACGATCGGCGCATTCTTAGTGTAGTACTTGACGTAGGAGATGAAATGCGTATGATATATAGTCGTCACTGGCAGATCTCGCTTAAGCCCATACTTCAGCGCAAAATAACCCAAAGGTGACGGCGTAGCTACATGTATCAGATGAGGATCAAAACGCTCTAAGCGACTCACGATCCTCGGTCCCATCCGATACATCGAAGCCATCTTGTAATCCTTATTGAATGGAATCGTCAGGGCTGGCACATGAAATACCTCATGTCCAATCGAGTGCTCTGGTGGCACACCGCAAAAGAATAAAAACTCAAATCGCTCAGTATCAATGCGATCTATGATTTCGAAATTAGTACGTGTAGATCCATCATACTCTCTGATCAAGACCTCAGCGAAAAATGCGACTCTTATCTTCTCCATTACAGCGGTTTTCAATTTTGCAAATATGCCCTTTTCATTAAGCATATGCATAGTTATTAGCGCTATGCTATTGTCAAATAAACATTAAGTATTTTTTAAACGAATGAAGACAATGTTAACAAGTTCATACAATCCATTTTGAGAATTCCTTAACATGTTATCATTATCTAAACTTTTGATTAATAAGAAATTACGCTTTACACCTAAACACTCATTTACGCTTAATAATAGTGCTCTTTCTTTAAGCATCTCTTAATCCTTTACTCATTACAGCTTAATACTGCTGCTCTTTCTTGTGCTCAAAGAAAAACGCAAAACGAGCATGAACTTATCGATCGTCACTAAGAGTATTTTGATTACGATTTTGTTACATACAGTGGTATCATTTCAAGCATCTGATCGAGAGCCCTCTCACACAGCACCAGAGCCTAACATAGATGGCATCCACATGTTGAGCTTCAACGCATGGGCCCTGCCCGTATGGCTACCTAAGACGGATCAGATCAATCGCTATAAGCGGATACCCGCAGAGCTGATCGCTCAGGATGCAGATATACTATGTATTCAAGAGGCTTTCGCCAAAAAATTCAGAAAGCGACTCATGCCTGCACTATCCGAGCACTACTACTCTGCGAGTGACTACTACTGCAATAGTAGCATCGTCGGACCAGTAGTCAAAGACTGTCATGGCGGACTCGTGACCTTCAGCAAATACCCTATCCTTGAGGAGACATTCTATCCATACCCTATCTACTCTGAGATGCGCATAGAAGAGCGCATCGGCGAGAAGGGATTCTTACTGACTACTGTAGACGGACCAGAAGGCACTATGCATATCGTCAATACTCATCTCTATGCCGGTCTCGAGGAGGCTGATGAGCGTCATCGCATGATACAGATACAGCATATGGATAGCATACTACAGTCCATCCCTCAGCTCAGCTATGAGTCCGTATTCCTACTTGGTGATCTCAATGTCCGTCACCCAGAAGTATCAAAAGCTACTGATAAGCCAATATCTACGGTTTACAGTTTTATCACAGAGACCATGGGTTTTACTGATCCAGTGCAGCACATGCAGGACGACTATTATACCGTCGACATCTCAGCTAATCACTACTGCGGCACCAACAATGGTCGCCAAAAACTCGATTACTGCATGCACCGTATGCCCACATCCACCACTCTCAGCTGCACAACCCAACAGACCGTACTCAAGGGGGCCCACTCTGTATCTGACCACATCGGATGGAGAGCGACTTTTGAGCTATCATCGGTTAGGTCTGAGGATTTAGCCGGTCCATCAGCACCGAGCGCCCCTGACGCTGAGATCAGTGATATTGGTGTGGAATAAAATACTACTTGTCTTTTTGACTTACGCAGGAAGGAGAAGCATTCTGATTTTGGAAGAAGAAGGCTATGGGCTTTTGGGCTGATAACATGAGCTGGTGGATGCTCTGCAATTTTGGTGATCTATAGCTTGACACCTACCCCCGACGTCAAAGTATCTCTCCTATCGTCGAGATAACAAGGAAAGAAAACAGAATAGTCTAAAACAACTGTCTTTTCGACTGACACAGGAAGGAGAAATACTGTGACTTTGGAAGAAGAAGGCTATGGGCTTCAGGGCTGATAACACAAGCTCCCAGATACTCTAATACGAATGATAATCAGTAGCTTGAGACCTACCTTTGGTATCAAAGTATCTCTCCCGATGGTCGAGATGACAGGAAGATAAAGGAAACAGCAAGAATCCTAACTCTCAACTACTTACGATATCGATAATCCTCGTAGAGAAATAATGTCGAGATCATCACTAAAAGAGCTCCGCCTCCTATCTGCCAACTGAATAAGTAAGCCAACAAACCAGCGATCAACAACCAATAAATAGGAAATAAGAATATTCCAAATCCAAACTTGAGCGAGAGGACGAACTGATCATCTTTGACCTTAGTCCTAATGACATAACGGATCAACCAGAGTAATGGTAGGTTAGGTAGGCTAAGTAGCATCGACCATAGATCACGACGAGGAGCAGGATAGTCTGCTACTCGATCTCCAGATCGGATGGCCGCTATATCTGCAGATGTCCAGTCTGATCTGAGTGTAGAGATCGTACTTTTTTGCTGTGGATAGTATTCACCATTATCAGGGAGGAGTAATTCAGCATGAAGGCCCTGAGTCATATCCTTGCGGAGTTGATTTATAGCTCTGGCAGGATGCTCATCATGCTGCGCTCTATAAGTACTGATATCGATAGGCTCCCCTATCGATAGATATAGTGGATGTCGAGGTCGATCATGATCAAAGTAATTAATCCCTACAGGCACCACATATAGCTCCTCATCCATTTTGAGCTGAGTCTGCATAGCCAGTCGAGCCGTACCTTTAGAGAGTGAGCGGAGATAGTGATGCTTCTGAGTATTAGCCTCGGGAAAGATCAATAATGCTCCCTTATTCTGAAGGAGTCGCTCGCACTTAGCAAAGGTCTCATCATTTTTAGCCAGCTGATCGATACCATCTCGCATGCGATATACGGGCCACATATTCAGCGCATTGAGTACCCAACGAAAAAACCCATCTCCGAAGACATCAGATCTTGTGAGATAATGCACCGGCCTATCTGCAAAAGATCCTAAGAGCATAGCATCTATAAAGGCATTCTGATGATTAGGAGCTAAGATGTAAGCTCTATCCTTTGGGAGTCGATCGAGCCCCTCTATCCGCAGACGCTTAAAGAAGATAGGCAATCCGTAACGAGACAGATTTTTCACAAAAATGTAGAATAGGCGTTTTGTCATACTCATCGACCGGCCAAAATACTGAATCTGACAAAAATGTGATCCTCTGAATCCATAATCATAATGTGTATCTACATAAATAAGCTTCTGATTCTAATTGATAATTTAGTGTACTAATCCATTATCTCATTTCGCATCAATCATATTCCCATGCTCAAAATGTACCATTACTTATTCTCATTGGTGATCCTCACAATCTTCCTATTAAGCTGCGAGAGTCAGTCTACCACGATCCCGGCCAGAGATATCTCACTCATCCGTCTGGATACTACTGATCTATCTGGACGTCTGGTATCAGTGCTCCTTGATGAGTACGAAGGACAGCTCTATGCCTATGCTGCCGGAGAGCAGCAGACGCTACAAGTATACGAGGTAAGTGCATCGGATCATCTATCGCTGATTCAAGAGATCAAACATACAGATCGTCGTGGAGGTGCCAGAGCCTTGACATCGGTATCTGCAGATGACAGCGAGTATATCATCATGGGCAATAAAGCAAACGACGCTATCGAAGTATATCGACAGCAAGCTAATGGCACACTTCTACTGATCAATAGTACCTATGATACAGATAGTAGCTATATCGGGGAGGTAGTCACTATAGATCATCTCACTATAGATGGTCATTCATACATATATGCTGGAGGGCTCGATCGAGGCATGTCAGTATATGAGCTTCTTCCTAAGGGCAAGTTACAACATGTCCAGTCGATAGCACATGATAGCCTGCACTATGTACACGGGATGATAGGTATGACTACTCTCGAGCGATCTGGGCGGCTCTATGCTTTCACCGGATCATTTTTTGATGGAGGTGTGACCAGCTATCGAGTTGCTCAGGATGGCCGACTGGAGTATATCTCTCATATCTCCGATGACGACGAGCTCTATCTCAATGGTACTTTCTCCCTCACTGCTACGACCATAGATAGCTCGAGCTACTTAATCGTTGGTCATCGCCACAACGTACACTATGGTACAGATGGAGCCGAAAAAGACTATCACGGAGATGGCATCAATGTATTCAAAATCCACAGCGACGGACGCATCAATCCTCACAGTACTGTGACTGATGACGAGCAGCTACGGTTCAAAGGCATCACCCGAATAGAACTACTCTCACTCAGCGATACTGAGCAATACGTATTCATAGCCACTCGTGATGATCAGGGTATCCAGATCTGCAGACTGGATCCGGCTGGCATACTACGGCCTATCAGCTCTATCGATCTGGGATATGCAGTATACAATGGTATGACAATCAAAAAGCATAAAAATCGCTACTATCTCTTAGTAGGAGCTTATGATCAAAAAAGACTCGAAATTTATGAGATATCCATAGCGGGTTAGGTCACAGCTGACCTTATCGAGCAACTATCAAATCCGCATATACCAATATGCTGAAGAAGTAATGACAAGTTCGACTGTTCAGTCGATCAGAATACCTATCTTAAGTGAGTCAAAAAAACATCCTATTTCTAAACAGCTTAAATCAACAAAAAATGGCTACTATCACAATCACAGTCGACTACAATCCAAATGGCGACAATCAGCACAAACTACACGTCTGGGACTCTGAACAGCATGACGGAGCTACTGGCGGCAATAATCAAGACGACATCACTACAGAAGTAACTTCTGGAGATACTATCAACTGGGTAATTAAGCCGGGCAGTCGTGTCAGCAAGATCACCTCCATCGCTCCTAAGAGCGGAAGCGTGGACTTCCTGAATACCGTGACCTGCAATAGCGATGGCTCCGCTACGGGTACTATCAAAAGTGGTTTTCACGGAGGCGATATGGAAAACTATAATATTGGATTTCAACTGGATGGTGCACCGCAGCAGTATATCGATGATCCGAAGATGAAGATGAAAGGAAGCACTACTTAAGGCGACCTATGACGAAAAAAATAGGATTCTTGATCTTGGCAGTATGGCTCTCCGCACAGCCGATATACTCACAAGATCAGTCAAAGGCAGATAGTTTGTTTTCAGTTTGGCAGTCATTAGACAGCTCTGATGCGTCCTATCTGCCCGTCCTATACGACCTATCTTACTACGAGTCTGATCCCGCCCGTGTGATCGACTACGCCGAGCAGATCGTGCGCATCGCTCAGCATCAGCAAAATGTGCGATATCAAGTATTAGGGGCCATGTCTCAGGGTCAGGCTCATCTGGTTCAGTCCAATTTTGAAGAAGCTCTCCGTTCATTTTTCCCAGGTTTAGAATTGGCTATAGCCAATGACATGTCTCGAGAAGCAGGTCAGCTACAGAGTTCGATCGCTGATACCTATGTCAACAGTGGCAATTTTGACAATGGATTCACCTACTACAAAAGAGCTATCGCTAATCTCGAAAAAGTAAAGGATACCATATCCATTGCTACCCTACTGATCAATCTGGGTGATGCACATTTTAGCAATGGCGATATCAGCGAGGCCGGAGACTACTTCACCCAATCCTTGACCCTTTTTGAGACACTCAATAATGAAGAAGGGACCGCCTTCAATCTGGGCAATCTGGGCATGGTCTACGCCGAGCAGGGTAAACACCTACAAGCGGAGGACCATCTCAATCGAGCCATTGAAATATTCGAACGCCGTCAAAGTTTTTATCCTATTTCCGTCTTCTTGACCTATATAGCTGATATCTATCTGCATAATGGGGACACTCCTCAAGCTATCAAGGTCACACTTCGAAGTCTTGACTTAGCACAGGAGCATGGACTCAAGTCCGAAATCAGTCAGGCTCATCTAAAACTATCAGAGATATATGAGGCCAGCGATGATGAAAGCAAAGCATTCTATCACTACAGGCAGCACATCACTATACGGGATAGCGTCAATAATATAGAGACGGTCGAAGCATTGGCTAATGAGCGAACAGAATTTGAAGTATCGCAAAAGCAAGCAGAACTCGATCTCGTAGAGCAGCAACGCAAAACTCAAAAAGCCTATAGCACAGCGGCTTTTGTTGGATTGGGCCTACTCAGTCTATTAGCCATAGTGCTCTACCGGAGTAATCGTATCATCAAAAGATCTAATCAAATAATAGCCCAAGAGAAAGAAAGATCGGAGGAGCTATTGCTCAATATTCTCCCTCATGCTGTAGCTGAAGAACTAAAAAGAAAAGGAAAAGTAAAAGCCAGAAAATATGACTCAGTCTCGGTACTATTTGCTGACTTTGTAGGATTCACATCTTATTCTCAGCATCTCTCGCCTGAGGATGTAGTCCAGACAATAGATGAATACTTTACCGCTTTTGACAAAATCATCACTAAAAATGGTCTCGAAAAGATAAAAACGCTGGGAGATGGATATATGTGCGCCAGTGGACTACCGGTCGAATCCACTGACCATGCTGTATCGGTAGTGGGGACCGCTCTGGAGATGATCGAGTATGTACATCATAAGACTCAAAACATGAACGAAGAACTCGCCCTTGATATCAGGATAGGCATACATTCTGGACCAGTAGTAGCAGGAGTGGTAGGACTTAAGAAATTTGCCTATGACATATGGGGTGATACTGTCAACACCGCATCAAGAATCGAGAGTCATTCGATCCCAGGTCGAGTCAATATCTCAGAGTCGACCTATCAGCAGATCTCCTCACAGTATGTCTGCGAAGCCCGAGCACCCCAAGAAGTAAAAGGTAAAGGTAGCCTACAAATGTATTTTGTATCTCACCCAAAGACGCAAAGCTAAGCTCACTCGCAGCCAAGATCTATGCGAGACTGCCGATCGTTATTGGGAAAACACTGACCAGACTTGATATGAGTGGGCACGTACCGCTGTAAATCTGGATCATAAAGTCCGTCCTCTACAAAGGCTACTAATGCATCTATCTCCGAGTCTGTCAATCCCAAAGGCTGAAAGTGCGCCGATAGTTGATTTTGAGGAACTTCTGGATTCTCAGGTATTGCGTCATTTTTGTATTCGATGACTGCTCGGACAGATCTCATAGATGCCCCATGCCCATAAAAGGGTGAATCTTTTAGATTATAAAGCTGAGGTACTTTGAACTTATAGTCATCAGAACTGTCATGGCTAAAACTACTACGACCTTTTGATGATGCGTCACCTACTACGTAATTGGATACTTCATCAGGATGAAAATCTCTCATACCGATAGCATGAAATTCCATATTGGCCAGACTTGGTCCTCCATGACATGAAGCACATTGTCCCTTTCCCAAAAAGAGTACTGCCCCTTCTTTTTGAATATTAGTCATGGCACTGGTATTACCTCTGAGCCACTGCTGAAATGGGGACTTATTAGCTAATAGCGTCCGCTCATAGGCAGCGACAGCCAGTCCTGCATATTCTACAGTATACCGCTCATCCTCAGGTATATCGCTGAATGCCTGATCAAATAATGCTTGATATCTATTAGCAATGACAGTCTGCTTATCAAAGGCATGGCGGTGCACACCATATCCTGCTATAGCTTGTATCTCGACACCTTCATATCCGAGCACATTGACAGCTATCGGAGTGCCCTCTGGCCACAGATGATCTGTACCATCATTGAGAGCAGTAGCACCAAACTGTCCATTCCAAAGCATATTAGTCTGATAGGCTACATTCATAGCACTCGGACTCCTGAGTGGTTGTACATCTATCTTTGATTCATCGATGTGAGGATTGACCATACGAGACTCCCCTCTGATACCAAATCCCATACCTCCTTCGCCGATACCTTGAGCTGTCCCTGCCTGAAACCCTGCAGCAGCATGATGACATGACGCACATGAGTATGAGCCTATCAGTTCTTTCATTTCTGCTTTCGTCCCAAACGCCGTCTCGTGAAATAAGAACTTACCCAATTCTACTTTAGCGGATGTGATCGGGTTTCTCGGGTCTTGTGGGATCGCCCCATAGTCCTCACTATCCGGCAAAATGTAGGAAGATATTCCTGTAGAGTTTGGAGCGCCCTCTATGGCATCCGTCAATGCTATATCCAAAATATTGTCTACAGGCATAGGCTCCATAGGACTCATCCCCATCTCTTCTGCACATGAATAAAGCATCACTACGAAAGCAAATACAAAAAGCCGAATCAGGTAAAGTTTTTTTGGATTTCTCATCAATTGTTTTTTGGTATCTGATAAAACTTAGTTGCAGTAAAAATCATGGTCATACACATAAGACCACTACATTTCAATCTGAAAATAAATGTAACTAAATTGACATTTTTCTCTATACCTATCGGACACTACAATATACTTACATCCCTATTCAATAAGGAATTTAAACTCAATTCAACGGGCCTTTTTAAGAAAATTTGACATCGAGTCAAGCCCTCTACTACTGTCCAACACCACTTGATATCATCTATCAGATCAGCCCAAAATGGAATCTATATATTCACTCTATATTACTTCCCTTTTCTGACTATACCTGGAGTCTTAGTCGCAGAGTCATACTGACGATCCGGATGCAGTCGATGATTAAACTGGCGAAGTCCCTCCATGGTCTCTGGCTCGTAGATGGAGTCGAGAAAAAGTCCAGCCTCTATACGTAGTCCTTCATCGAGGCTTTCGCCAAATCCTCTGACTGCTGCTTCTTTATCAGATCTCATGGCAGGCTGAGGAAGTGTGCAGAGGTATTTGGCAATTTCCATAGCTCTCTCGAGTGACTGCCCTGAAGGTACTACTTCATTGGCCAGGCCGATACGGTAGGCTTCTTGAGCATCTATGACCTTGCCAGTGAGGATGAGCTCCATGGCTCGCCCCATCCCTACGATCCGAGGTAGGCGCTGTGTGCCACCATCTGCCAGTCCGATATTCCACCGGCGGCAGGTCACCCCAAATGAAGCATGCTCCTCTGCGATCCGCATATCCGCATAGCAAGCCCACTCCAGGCCTCCTGCGTAGGCCACTCCATTGACAGCAGCGATGATAGGCTTGTAGATATCGGTCCATCGAGTGGGCCCGAGGATACCGTCTGCTTTTCCCTTTCGATGCGCCTGCTTTTCTTCTTCTGAATAGTTGATTAGTTCGCCTTGTAGGCCGGCCTTTAGGTCTCCTCCTGCACAAAAAGCCCGATCTCCCGCTCCAGTGATGATTGCCACTTTCAATTCATCATTATTTTTGAACTCGCCCCAAGCATGTACTAACTCTTCATGGGTGACAGGCCCGACACAATTCATGACTTCTGGTCGGTTAAACTTGATAATGGCGATCCCATCTTGATGAGTCACTTCGATTTGTGTGTATTTCATGCGTTGTTAATTTTTAAAAGGCTATGCGATGTGCGTTTATACTTGCCTTTAGCAAATCTATACCATACAAAAACAGCATCACTTGATCCATATCAAGAATTCGTAAAGAATGAAACTAAAATTGAGCGTAGAAGTATTGAGTGATATCTTTAGCAGCGAAATAAGTATCAAACCATCTCTGAATGAATAGTAATCTCAAAGAAGTCGCACAGTTATTTTTCAAGCTGGGCAGCATTGCTTTTGGAGGGCCTGCTGCGCATATCGCTATGATGGAAGACGAGGTAGTCAAAAAGCGAAAGTGGATGACGCACCAGCACTTCTTGGATCTCGTCGGAGCGACTAATCTCATACCTGGACCTAACTCCACCGAGATGACCATGCACTGCGGCCATGAGCGTGCCGGCTGGCAGGGTCTGATCGTTGCAGGTGCTTGTTTTGTATTCCCAGCGGTCGTGATCACGATGATATTCGCATGGCTATATCAGCAGTACGGACAGCTACCAGCGGTAGAGCCATTCATCTATGGGATCAAGCCTGCTGTGATCGCTATCATACTCGGAGCCGTACATCGCCTGGGCAAAAAAGCGCTCAAATCTGTAGAGCTGGGCCTACTCGGCGTGTTGACACTGATCGCCTGTCTGTATGGAGTACATGAGATCATTGCATTATTTGCATGTGGGTTGCTGGGCCTCCTTTGGTACTTCGTTCGGCGTCCTCAGGATCGACTACACAGTATCACTCCCCTACTCATCCTTCAGGTAGCTACATCAGCGACCACACTGAAGATACTTTGGACATTTCTGAAGGTCGGAGCTTTGCTCTATGGGAGCGGATATGTCCTATTCGCCTATCTGGATGCCGAGCTGGTCAATACAGGTTTACTCACTCGACAAGAGCTCATCGATGCCGTGGCAGTCGGTCAGTTCACTCCGGGCCCTGTCCTCTCGACAGCGACATTCATAGGATGGCAACTGGGAGGATTTTGGGGCTCAATAGCCGCAACTATCGGGATATTCTTACCCTCCTTCGTATTCGTATCCATACTGAATCCTCTCGTACCAAAAATGCGAAAATCAGCCATCATTTCAGCCTTTCTCGATGCCGTGAATATAGCTGCAGTGGCAGTGATCATCGCCGTATGTATAGAGATGGGACGAGAGACACTGACTGACTGGAGGACTATCCTGATAGCTCTCCTGAGCATGGCAGCGGTATTCGGTCTACAGAAGATGAACAGTGCCTTCATAGTACTTGGTGGTGCTATACTGGGCTACGTTTTGACGCTGATTTAGGGTCATCTTCCTATCACTTTCGTGAAAATATTGAAACCACTTATAAAGCGGCAAGGTCTTCTGCTACGGGAATTCTATTGTTAAAAAAGTAATAAGTAGCAGGATAAAAGAGTAAAATCGACCATACTTTGACCTTCTTTGAGATATGAATTGGTACTCTATCATACTCGCATCCATCACCCCTTTGGTCATCGCCTCTATATTTTATCATCCCAAAGTCTTTGGTAAGTCATCCTCATTCTATCCAAATGCTCAAGAGGATAAGCTGCGTATTTTGGGACTTTGGTCGCTGTCAGTGATCTTTAGCGTACTCTTATCTTTCTTCTTATTAGAATTTAATAATGGCGGTATCAATCAAGAAGGAGATTTTGACAATTTTGCTCATGGAGCATGGCATGGAGCCTTTGTCACCGTGACTATCATCATACCGATCACGGTGACCAATGCCCTTTTGAATAGAGCCAATTGGAAAACTACCCTTATCAACATCCTTTTTTGGCTTATCACTTTAATAGTCATGGGTGGTATCCTCGATGCCCTCAATCACTGGGAGAATTTGGTTCTACCAGAATAGTGCCTCCAATTTTCACCAATTATTCATACATCACATAGGACAGACATGAACTTTATGATGAATTGAGCTTTAGGCTTACTATGCCATCAGCGGTCACAAAAAGAAGCAATCAAAGAAGTATGAAAATTACCTCCACCAATATCGCAGAGCCTAAGACGATCATCTGGAATGACAAAGAAGTCGCAACGGGGATTTACAAAAAACCGATCGAGCAGCCCATATACCTGACTCGTGATGATGTAGCCACAGATACTATCTCTGATCGGCACAATCATGGGGGATTTTATAAAGCCTGCTACATATTCGCTGAGGAGCAGTATCCTCACTGGGAGGAGCGATATCCCGATCTCGACTGGGGCTGGGGCATGTTTGGCGAGAATCTCACTGTCTCAGGCCTCGACGAACGAGAGATCTATGTAGGAGCTATCTATCAGATCGGAGAGGCCGTCGTACAGGTATCACAAAATCGAGAGCCATGCTTTAAGCTTGGGCACAAATTTGGCTCAGTACTGATGATTGGGGACTTCATCCGTCATGGTCGAGTAGGCACCTATCTGAGTGTGCTCGAGGAGGGACATGTCAGCAAGGGAAATGAATTCATCCTGCAAGAAATCCCCAAAGACAAAATCACATCATATGACTTATTTCAATTACTCTTTGGTAAAGAAAAGAATCAAGACCACCTCAAGATCGCTATAGAAAGTAGAGCTATCCCAAAAAACAAACGTGTCCAACTGAGTCGATTTTTGAAGTGATATTACTCAGATTGGGTAGAGTTTTTTATTACAAGGGGCTTCAGCCCCTTGTCCTATTCGTTTATACTATTAAGATCCTATCACGACGCATAAGATCACAAGAATTCATTATTTTTCCGTTGAGACGCTGAGCATGCGTGTTTCTGTAGCGAAAGATACAAGCTTATACCTGCTTTCACTACAGATCAAATTATCGTTACTAACAAATAAAACAGGCTATGATTGAGGAATTCCAATGGCTACTAAGAAAGGAAGAAATTGAATTTGAAAAAAAGAAATTCAAAGGGATACTTGCAGGAAAAGCTTACAAATACTCAAGGAACATTGACGGATTAATCAGAACACGTATTCTGATATTTGCCATGTCACTCATAGTCTTCTATCCAGTATTGACCAACTATCTGTTTCATGAATATTTAGACATTCAATTTTTCATAGAGAGGATTGTGTTTTGTGCTATACTTGTCACTTCAGGACTACTCTTCAATAAGTATAGGGTACTGAGTATTATACTTGCTGTGATCCCAGTATTGATCATCTCTTCTACATACTTGATATATCCCGGCACTTTTCATATCAGGACAGGTGCTTTTATGTTGGCCATCGCCATGGTGATTCTAATAGGCATATATCACGATTTCCAATGCAAAAAAATTAAAAGGGAATTAGAAGCGGCTGTCAATGAAAATACATAAACGAATGGGGATATTTAGTACATAAAATATGATTCTCAACCATGGTATTAGCACCCTCGAATTGATCGACGATCATGATTTCTCTCCATTCTCTACGGATAATAATTTCACATATAATAAAATCTATATCGGAGATGACATACAGCAAGAGAGATTTCAGATTGTCTCAAGAATTGGGTTGCTCAAGCGTAACGAAAGCAATAATGATCAAATCATAGAATCTGCCATTATTTGTGAATCTGGTGGAGCCACAGTGCTAAGTGATCAATCATTTTTGATCATTGATGAGCAGTTAATTCTCTGTGTTTGCGATATGGTATACTCTTTAGACATTAACTCTTTTGATCTCAAGTGGAAAATAAAAGCAGACGAAATAACTTGCTTTTCCATTCATCATTTTGGAGATGGGCTGATAACACATGGCGAACTTCAATTGACAAAATTGAGCTATGATGGAAAAATTCAATGGCAATTCGGAGCAAGAGATATTCTTATCACACCAGATCACTACAAAGACTTTTGGATCGAAGATGAATTGGTCATTGTAAGAGATTGGGCAGGATACAAATATTACCTCAACAAAGAAGGGGCAATTGTAAAAGAGGTGAAACTCAACAACTAAATGAAATCCATCTATCTTAGAAGTATATAGCTTACCTCCATCATCCAAAACAACCCAACAATCATGAAATAGCAATACACATGGATGGAAAGATATACGAGCCCAGGGAAGACCTGCGAGAATTTGTGATGTGTTATTGGACTTTAGATTTCCCCAGAGAGGAGACTCCTCAGATCAATACGATCATACCGGATGGCACCATGAAGTTGATCTTTCACTATGGCGATCTATACTGGCATCATCCAGTAGAGGGCGAGCGATTCTTACAGCCTCGTTGTTTTCTGATAGGGCAGCTCACTCGCCCTTATGTCGTAGAGCCCGATGGGGATACGGGCACATTTGTAGTACGCTTTCACCCAAATGGCTTTTTGCCTTTCTCGACTATCCCTATCCGAGAGATGGAGAATCAACCAATCGCTATAAATACTCTGTACGGGACAGAAGGAGAAGAACTCGCAGCCCAGATCCTATCTGCTGACTCCACCACTCAGCGTATAGAGATCATCGAAGGTTTTCTAATAGACCGACTTACTAACATCAAGACCATAGATGGCATCATCAAGTCTACGGTGGACACGATATTAGCTACTCGAGGACAGATATCTGTTGGCGAACTATCAGAACAAAATGATATACACCGCAGACAGTTAGTACGAAAGTTCTCAAAAATCATTGGACTCAGCCCAAAACAGCTCTCTAAAACTATACGGATCCAATCCACCCTCAAATCACTGCTGAATCAAGAAAACACCAAACTCACTGATGTCGCCTATGACAATGAGTACTATGACCAGTCGCACTTCATCAAAGACTTTAAGGAGTTCACCGGCATCTCACCGAAAGAATTTTATGGTGATGATCTACGGATGTCGATGATTTTTGACAGAAAATCCTGAGGCTGTCCCATTTTTACAATTATAGATTTTAGGCTCAGCGCATCTTTGAATTGCGATTTTGCGAAAAGCTTAAAATGTAAAAAAATGAAAAACTTGAATCCCGTTTGTTGGTTTGACATCCATGTATCTAATCTCGAATCTGCTAAGAAGTTTTACGAGACAGTATTAGCTACTCAGCTCACGGATCTACCTCCAGAATGGGGTAAACAAGCTACCTTTCCATTTGAAAATGGAGGTACGAATGCCACAGGAGCCTTAGTCGAATCAGATAATATCAGTACGAGCGGTAATAATACGGTCATTTACTTTGAGTCAGAAGACTGTACGACCGAGCAGTCAAGAGTAGAAGCTGCTGGCGGAAAAGTAATTAAGCCCAAAATGCCTATCGGAGAGTTTGGATTTATCTCCTTGTTTTCGGATTTGGATGGCAATGTCATCGGCCTACACTCTCGAAAGTAAGAGCCCACACTCAATCACTTCATGGAGACGGGTGCTCCGCAGACATCCGTCTCCACCCATAGGGGACGTTGCTCCATCCTTCATTATTTCAGTTGAGCAAAGAGTTAAAATTTTCGATCACTCCAAGGCGGCTTTAGCCCCTTGATATGATTGATGGATAGAGAATATCTACCTTTCATCTGTAATAGAAATACCAGACCATGACACCAAGATGGCGGCAGCATGACGTGGTAATACTTGAAATTCCCTAATACCTTTACTGCATCGAAAGAGAAATAATATGGATACGAATAACTTAGCGAAGAACATAAAAGAACTAAGAATGCTAAAGGGTATGTCTCAAGAGTCACTGGCCGATAGCGCATCCCTCGGCCTACGGACTATACAGCGAATAGAAAACAATGAATCCAAACCGACTGGAGAAACCCTAAAGCGACTATCCTATGCTCTTGGAGCTGATATTGGAGAACTCATAGATCATCGCCCCTCTTTACAAAGTACTGATATTGATGGCACCATATCCTTACTCAGCGACAGACTATCACGTACTGAACAGAAGTCAGAGATCAGTGTATTAGAGGATTTCATCAGTGTATTAGAAAATATACAGGAGAAGGATATGAGCCCTTCACAAATGGATGCTATCAAGAGCTACATCCAATATTTGGAGCTGGATAAAGTTCCTCCTTATAGCCAGGAACTTTACAAAGAGAAGTTCAAAAATTTCAAAAGCTTCCTCAGATCAAAACTTAAGTTTGTCCCGAGCAATCACTATACCTATTGGACCTTTATTTTTTCACTGCCTTTTACGCTCACATTTTCTCTCCAAGAAAAAATTGAATACCCAATCAAAATAGCAGTATTACTAATCGCTTGTCTGGCAGTGGGATTCGCCGCACTCCTGGACTTGAGGATTAAAAATCAAAATCGATCGCTACGATTTTAGTCCATCATTAAATTAAAGCAATAAAGAATTGACTGAGACTCAAGACCAATAGCTCACTCTTTTCTTATTGAGCTTCCGTATATTCAGCTTTCTATTTACTTCCTGACTATGGATCTCTAATTCTGTCGTATGCTTCACTATAATCGCCTTTTACTCTTTAGTATCTTCACGCTATCATATCTCATCAGTTCATGTACGTCTCCTACACTTGACTCAGCCAATATCAATACGGATAACATGATGATCAGAATTGCCGAACTCGAAATAGAGCCCGACAAAATAAATGAGTACCTCAACATATTGAAAGAAGAGGCTGCAGCTTCGGTCAAAATCGAACCAGGGGTAATCGCCATTTTCCCAATGCAAATCGGTAATGCGTCGCATCAGATCAGAATCGTAGAAATCTACCAAGATAGCGCTGCATACACCGCTCACCTTCAGACTCCTCATTTCTTACTTTAAAAAAAGCACATCTGATATGGTAAAAAACCTCAAGCTCATAGATATGAATGCTATAGACCCCGCCAGTATAGCATTGATATTCAAAAAGTTATGACATCATCAAGTTATTCACTTCGATCATCCAGCATATTATTAGTTTGGCTCTTTGCAATTAGTATGATGTATTCTCTCTCTTCATGTGAGGAGAAGAAGTCATCTCATATGATCTCTCAAGATTCAATACAATTGAATAGCTCTCTTGAGGATACGCTAAGATTCAGCTCAGGTGTCCGAGCTATTTTCCAAGATAGTCGTGGGCATTATTGGTTTGGTAGTCATAGCGAAGGAGTGAGTAGATATGACGGACATTCGTTTGAATATTTCACTATGGCTGACGGACTCTCCGACCATCAGGTGAGATCTATCTCAGAGGACCAAAATGGAGTAATCTGGCTGGAGACAGGACATGGTGTCAGCAGCTATCAGGACGGTGCATGGATAGATCACAACAAGTCTGACAACATCTATACACCACAGGAATGGAGCAAAACAGAAGGAGATCTATGGTTTAGTGGAGGTAATCGTGAAGGCGTCTACCGCTATGACGGGAAGGCTTTAGAGTTTTTAGAATTTCATATTCCTGAGCATGTCACCTTAGGCAATAGTCATTTGACTACAGATATATCTATTGGGCAAAATGGTCAAGTATGGATATCTACTTATGCAGGTGTATTTGGATATATAGACGGTCAATTCTCCATCATCGATGATCACTCTCTCGGGAAAAGTGGTCCAGATGGATATCTGCATGTGAGGAGCATCCTCGAAGACTCCAAAGGCAGGCTATGGATAGGGAATAATGGTATCGGCGTATTGCTCAAAGAAGGAGACTCTATCCGAAACTTCTCAGAAGAGATGGGGCTGATCCACTTCAGTAGTAATCTTAGTGGAGCACCCTCGCCCCCAGGTACGATGGAGCATGTCTTCGTCATCAGCGAAGATAGCAAGGGTGACATTTGGTTTGGCGATCGAGACACAGGAGCATGGCGCTACGATGGACAGTCGGTTAAAAATTTCACCATAAATCATGATCTCTCCTCTCAGATGATTTGGGACATCTACGAAGATCAGGAGGGGCATTTACTCTTTGGAATGATGAATGGTGGAGTATATCAGTATGATGATGGGCACTTCATTCGGAGATTTTGATATGGCTCTATAGGAGTAATCAAAGTCTGAGCAAGGGGTTGAAACCCCTTAGACCAGTACAGTACAAAAATCTCGATCCGTCCAAGGTGGCTTTAGCCCCTTGATACGATAGGATGGGATTATTATTCAGACCTCATCTCCTTATCATTCTCAATAATGAGCAAGGGGCTGAAACCCCTTGGACCAGCAGAGAATAAAAATTTCGATCACTCCAAGGCCTCATGTACCTCCTTGAGCCTATTCACATTTTGGCCACAGCCAAATAAAACAAATCATATATACCCAATAGCAAAGGATAAATGTGCAAGTTTGTCAGATAGAGAATATCCATCCTCATGAAGATCCCTCCTAAAAAGAGAATCATCCAACTGATAGCATTGGCCGTCGGCGTCATCATCATACTCAATAAATGCTCTTTTCATTCATTGCCAGATCAGCGATACTATTCATTTAAGATTGACTATGAGGAGGGATATGACGATGGTCGATTTTTCATAAATGTCAAGAATACTCAACACTGCCCCATGCGCCTATATATCACTGGCAAAGGAATAGATCTGAGCCAGGCGAATCTGCCTCCTAATCCAATAATACTCTCGCCTCGATCGGATACAACCCTATACATCCAAGACCAAGGCGACCTGAGCGGCCAGATCGCTATCAATATGAAGTATGGAGACCCTGATGCTGAGATCATAGCAGCTCCCCTCCAGAGTCTCCCTTTCCGCAAAGGTGATAAATACAAGATATTGCAAGGGATCAACTCCTACCCTACTCACAATACTCGGCTGTCGAGATATGCATTAGACTTCACTATGTCAGAAGGAGATACGGTGGCATGTGCACATGATGGCTATGTGGTAGGCGTCATAGATGGCTATGATGGCTGGGGAGTATCTGATAAATGGAAAAACTACGGAAATCAAATACTTATATATCATCCAGATACTCGACTCTATACTCTTTATGGGCATCTGAAGCATGAAGGCGCATTAGTCAAAAACGGCGACTATGTACGTGCGGGTCAGGCAATAGCGCTCAGTGGTCAGACTGGTCAAGCATCAGATCCACATCTCCACTTCAATACTATGCGTCCGGATGAAAAAGGTGGAAATCTCCGCTCCTATCTCGTAGACTCCATCGGTGACTATGCTGTGAGAGAGCTCAAAAGATCAACAAGGGTAACCCATTAAAATAAGATATAGCGAATCTCTACTCGAATGCCTATCCCTCATAAAGATGCAGTCATCGTACACTGAGGGAAGTCCCTCGAGCATTACAGCTGTGATTTTAACCTATGGGATGTGGCTCGGGAGCTGTGAGTAAGGCATGGTCATGCAAGGAGCCAAAGTCGTAACATCAATGATTTCATGGAGCGAAGTATTCAAAGGTAGGACTATAATGCAAGGGGCTGAAGCCCCTTGGAAAAAGTAAGTTCTTATTAAATCATCTGGTCCAAGGGGCTTTAGCCCCTTGCCTAACTACCGCCCCATTCACTCACTTCACATCCCTCCTCCGGATACGACTGAGGGTCTCCGGAGACATGCCGAGCATCGATGCCAGATACTGCAGCGGTAGCTGATTAAACATCTCACTATCAGATCGATAGAGATACTGATATCGCTCTTCGGCGTTCATGGAGAGCAAGGCATACACTCGATTTTCGAGGGCCGCCATGAGCTTGATGATTAGTTTTTTCTCCTGCAGATCCCATGGGGCTATATCCGATCGCAGACGCTGATAGTCTTCATAGCTGAGCACAGAGGCTTTGACTGGGGTCAATGTCTGGATATGCCACTTAGCAGGCTCTTGCAAGAAAAATCCAGCCACATCAGTGACCAACTGACCTGGGCCAAAAATCCAATGGGTGATAACTTTCTCTTCGGTATAATTGAAAAATCGGACATATCCTTCTTCGATATGATATAGCTTACTGCAGCCGCAATCCTTCTCAGCGAGATATACATTCTTATCGATGGTCTCTTCTCGATAGTAGCTCATCACCTGAGGGATCAGATCGGGAGCGACCTGTAGCACATCCGCCAAGAAGTCTTTCAGCTTATTCATCCGTAGCCAATTTAAACACTTTCCATCAGAGTGCTAAAATTGACATCACGCATTTACTGGCATTTGTCGGAGCAGGGATTAATTTTACATATAGTATCAATCCGTCACTCGAGAGTATGTACCGTATATATCTGATATGTCTACTGTATGTGATCAGTGCTCAGCACCTGGCCGCTCAAGATCAGCAGAAAGAAGTCCTCATCATAGGCACAATGCACCAAGTCCCTAAGACGCTCAAAAACTCATATCGTCCGCTCTACAAGGCCGCACTATCCTATGAGCCTGATGCGATCTATGTGGAGACAGCTATGCCTGATGACGACGAGAGCTGGGCATATCTCAAAGATGGATATTCTAATTTTTTACGGGATTTTTACTCTGTGTCAGACTCTATGCGACAAGCTTATGATTTTGATGCTGAGAGACATCAGGAACTATTTGCACTACGCTATTCTTCGCTACAGACTGAGGACATTCGCACTCTACTAAGAGACTATCTCTACCTACGAGATGCGGCAAACTTCAAACTATACAAATACGTTCAAAAATATGGACTCGACTATGACAAGTCTCTGCGCAATGAGGACAATGATCTCAGTCATAGGCTGGCCATACACTTAGGTCATCGAGAGATATATGCCACTGACGATCAGAGGACTAATGCTGAGTTTCATGAGGCTTACGCCGAATGTGTAAAAACTACCGCTAATACATCGACCGATAAAAAAGCTAAAAAGATCAATCGTAAACTGACCTGGCGAGCTATCGGGCCATCAATATTTGGCCGATATGGAATCAATGGTAATAAGACTAAAAACCTCATCCTACTCGACTCACTAAGTGCCATGAGATATAGCACTGGCGCTCATGAGAGCTGCGACCTCGCTATAGACTACTGGGATCAGCGAAATCATCGCATCGCTAAAAATCTCGCTGAGCAAATCCTCAAAAGTGATCGATCTAAACATCTATTAGTCATTGGTGGTGCGCATGTGATTGGCATCCAGCAAGAGCTATCAGAGCAATATCCACAGATCAAAGTCATTCTGATGGATGATCTCTAAGACTGAGTGCGCATCATGCCATCACCAGCACCTCTCGCTCAGCCTGCTGCATAGCGATCTGCTCGGCTATTGCATCCCAGAGCTGTAGGCGTACTGCGAGGGCCTCATAGGCTGTCTCCTGAGCCTCGGCCCACAGCCGCTCATCCTCTCCACATACCTCGCTGACCATCTGTAGAGATAAAGGACCATGCTCATCACCATCCACCTCGATATGTCGCTCCAGATAGTAGCGCAGCTGTGGATACAGTAGCCCATCAGCCTCCTGCTCTCTCAGTATCCCGAGAAACATATCTGGGATCAAATCCTCCCTACCAAAAGTGAATGCAGATGCGATCCGATGTGTACCTCCCTCTGTGATCAGGCGAAAAGTAAATGACAAAAATCGCTGGACTGCCGCCGGCAGATCACTCGACTCGATATGACTCAGCAGTGACGACACATCAGCAGCTGCATCGACTAAAGTCTCTATCCCAGCAGTATCAGCGCCCACCTCTCTCATCGCATCGAGATACATCTCGTAGTGGCTGGCTGGTACTCCATCAGCATTTACATCTGACTCCTCACCCCAGACGATTTCATTGATGAATCTCACGGTGTGACTATTCGCTCGAGGGCGCCAGGGCACAGCCGTACAGGTGAGCTGCTGCTGGAGTGCTTTGAGCAGAGACATGAAGTCCCAGACTGCATAGACATGATACTCCATGAATGTCTGGATATCATCGATATCTCTCAGTAGCTGATACAGCCTATGCTCAGCGAGTGAGGATCTGAGATCATCTACAGCCCTTTCTATATTTTCTATTCGATTCAAGGTATTTTGCTTTTTTGTTTTTGGTTAATGTAAAACATGCTTAGTCGTAGCTTGTTTCATAATTAGATTTGATCTACTTATTACACTTCATTATCACACTACACGACCACACATGATTGCTGCGATCGTCACTAAGATCTTCTTTCTCATCGCAGTCCTCGATCCTATAGGCTCCGTGCCCGGCTTTAGTCCAAAAGGATAACACAGGTGATAGTATCACTGTCATCTCTAAGGTCATGGGGCTCATCTTAGCCAGCTATGGTGTGCAGAGGATGTTGACAGGGATTAAGTCTTCATTTGGCGTGGTCGGTTAGTCAGTTTTGGAGGAGTTATTATGCCTTTCGGCAATGGGAGCGCTCTTATGATGATGATGTACAAACCAATTGCTAAGATCGATGACTTTCTCACCGAACTCTCTACCGAATGAAGTCAAGCTATACTCTACCCTTGGTGGTGATTCTGCATATACTTTTCGATCGATGATACCATTACTTTCCATCTTCTTGAGTGTCACCGAGAGCATACGAGATGAGATACCGTCGATTCTTTTTTTCAATTCATTAAATCTCAAGTGACCATAATATCCCAAGTGATACAGCACAAACAGACTCCACTTATCCATGCTCTCTGCCATTAGGTCTTTGACCGGGCAAAAGCCTTCTTTCAGAAAGACTCGAGACAAAACGAAAAATTCTTTAATTTCTTTTTTGAATGCATCTCCTTGATTATCAACATTAGTTACCTCCATGTTACTTAGTTACAGTTTGATTAGTTGTTGCGTACAACTATTAATGACCTTACATTAGTTACTAAAAATAACTAAATATCACATAATAACTAACTATGGATATCTCTACACTTCTCCAAAGAAATCAAACTGCCACAGAAAAACTGATCGACTATATCCAGCAGCAAGATGATGCTCTCTATGAGACGCCTATCAGAGCCGGAAAATGGAGCACATCAGAGCAGGTCGAGCACCTCATTTTGACTAATAATGCCATCACGAATGCCCTCCGAGCTCCTAAAGAAATACTCGCAGCTAAGTTTGGCGCATTGGGTCGCCCTGAGTATGACGATGAGACTTTTCATGCCTTTGTCCTCCGAGGCATGACTAAGGGATTTCAAGCCCAACCGGCATATATACCTCAACTCAAACCCGCAGACCAAAAATCAGATCGCCTACAGCAGCTACGGGCCACTATGGACGATCTAAGAGCAGCTACTGATAGCTGGACAGCAGAGGAGCTATCCACGCAGCAGCTACCGCATCCAGTATTTCAGATGCTCAGCCTGAGAGAGTTCTTATACTTCAACTATCTGCACATCGAGCATCACACTCGACAGGTAGAGATGAGCGAGGCACTCTCATACCACTAAGTATCGCAACTCAAAGGCTCGACGGACGAAGTATCTAAATAAAGATTTTGAGCACTATTCCCTACTATCACTGAGTTTTCAAGTCAAATGCATATTACTTATATCCTACTTTCTTTAGCTTGCTCCCTTTTTTAAGACAATACATAAATGAAAGCGATCTACATCACCAGATACGGAGACAGTAATAAGGCATTTGAGATGAGAAAGACGGAAATACCGACTCCCAGACCAGGCGAGATCTGTATCAAGGCGATATCCTCGGGGCTCAATTTTGCAGATGTAGTCGCTCGTCGAGGGCTCTATCCAGAGGCGCCTAAGAATCCGGCCATCATAGGCTATGATGTAGCGGGCACCGTCCATGCCATAGGAGCTGGAGTTGATGGCTACAGTGTGGGCGATCCAGTGGTAGCGCTGACCAGATTTGGCGGATATGCGGAGTATGCTATCGCTATGGCAGAGGGCGTGAGTCGCCTCCCAGATGGATATGACTATCATCGTGCTACAGCACTGGCGACTCAGGGCTGTACGGCCTACTACTGCGCCGAGGAGTGTGTGTCGCTACATCCTGGAGATAGAGTCTTAGTCCAAGCGGCAGCTGGTGGCGTAGGCAGTCTCCTGACTCAGATCGCTAAGCATCGTGGATGTACCGTCTATGGCACTGCTTCCTCGAGTAAGCAGGACTATCTCCGTCAAAATGGTGTGGACCATCCCATCGACTATACCAAGCAAGACTTCAAAAAATATATCGAGGCGCAGGGCCAAGGAGGTATTGATGTGGTATTTGACAGTATCGGAGGCCGATCCTTTGGCAAAGGGATGAAGCTACTCAATCCCGTAGGACGCATGGTATCATTTGGTGCTGCCTCCCAGATCAATGGTGATAAGACAAATAAACTGAAAGCTGCAGGTGTGGTATTTGGATTTGGTTTATTCACACCGATCGCTCTACTGATGGAGTCTCGCAGTGTCATCACTGTCAATATGCTCAAGGTCGCTGATCACAGACCTCAAGTATTCAAGCATGTAATGGACCAGACGGTCAAACTCGCTAAAGAGGGTATCCTGAGACCAGAGCTCAGTAAGACATTCGCTGCAGTAGACATCGCCGCTGCTCATGACTATCTCGAGTCAAGACAGTCTATAGGCAAGGTCACTATCAGCTGGGAATAAAAGTCAACTGCTATGGAGAATAGTAGAAAATATGCGCTCATCGCCACCGTCCTCGCCGCTATCATCTGGAGCACGGGAGGTCTCCTGATCAAGCTTCTCCCACAGTCCGCTTTCACAATCTTGTTTTATCGGAGCCTGTATGCAGGGCTGCTTTTCTTGGCAGTATTCAGACGCCGGGCACTTCGAGTAAATAAGCTGTCATTAGCCGCCAGTGCTTTTTATTGCGTACTGCTGATCGCCTTTGTCTCAGCTACTAAGCTGACCACAGCGGCGAATGCTATATTCTTACAGTATACAGCCATCGCATTCGTACTACTCATAGAGCCAAAGCTCCTGAAAGTGCCCATCAGACCGATCAACATTTTCACGGTGATAGCTTCTATGCTGGGTATGTCATTATTCTTTGTGGATCAGTTCGCTACGGACAATTGGCTGGGGATCGGCATCGCCTCTATATCGGGGATCGCTCTGGCAGGCTTTGTGCTCTGCCAGCGGCTCAACTCTCCTGACTACCAAGAGAATAGCATCCTACTGGGCAATCTCTGGGTCATACTGGCAGTCAGTCCATTCGTCTATGATCAGCTCGGAGGTACGGCCTATGAGCATGGATTGATGGCCTTCTTAGGATTTATCCAGATCGGAGTCGGCTATATGCTATTCACCTACGGGCAGAAGATACTCTCAGCGCTCGAGTCATCACTCATCGCTCTACTCGAGCCCATACTCAATCCTATATGGGTACTGATCGGCTATGGAGAGCAGCCCTCGATATTTGCATTGATAGGCGGATCGATGATCATTCTCGCATTATTGATACGAATGTTATATTTGGAATATCACAACAAGAAAGTCGCTGTCTAACTATTCTTTTTGTTCTTCATTATTCCTTATCAAAAAACAACCGAAATGTATAAAGCCCTGTCTGCTATCATCGCTACATTCCTATTTTCCTCTTTGGCTATAGCCCAAGTAGATCTACTCCCTGAGCGATTCGTATTTGAACCAGAGCTGTCCTATGCTTCTGATATTCACTCACCAGCAGAGTACTTAGGATATGAACTCGGTGAGTCATTCACCCTATATGCTAATGCGGTGAGCTACTTTCAATATCTCGCTGAGCAGTCAGATCGAGTCATGATCAATGAGTACGGCGAGACCTACGAAGGTCGAAAACTCTACAATCTGGTCATCTCACATCCAGACAATCTCGCAAAGATCGAAGACCTCAAAGCCGCTAATCTCCGCCTCGGCGATCCCCGAAATATCAGCACCTCAGATGCACAGGAGATCATAGATACTAAACCAGTATTCGTCTCATACAGCTACAACATACATGGCAATGAAGCATCCGGTACTGAGGCGGCACTACAGGTCAGCTATCGATATGCTGCCGCTCAAGATGCTGCGACACTTGATGTACTCCGAGATGCAGTCATGATATTTTACATATGTATTAATCCTGATGGTCGAGATCGATATGTCTACTGGTACGAAGGTATGAAGCGAGCAATGCCTGCCAGCTCGCCACGAGATCTGGATCATTACGCTCCATGGCCTAATGGACGGACTAATCACTATTGGTTTGACCTCAATAGGGACTGGATCTGGGGTGTCCATCCAGAGTCCAGAGGACACACCGGAGAGTATATCAAGTGGATGCCACAAGTACACACCGACTACCACGAGCAAGGCTATAATGCTAACTATTTCACCGTGCCAGGTACGACTCCTCGTAATCTGCTACTACCAGATGCCTATGAGCAGCTGGCCGACACCATCGGCAAGGCTAACATAGCTGCCTTTGACCAGCATCGAGTGAATTACTTTACTCGAGAGGCTTTTGACTTCTTTTATCCAGGATATGGATCGAGCTATCCGAGCGTGATGAATGCGATCGGCATGCTCACAGAGCAAGGTGGCATCAGTGGCGGCCGTATTATCCAGACTGATGATGGTCAAGATTTGACTTTACGTCAAAGGATTTTTGACCACTACACCACCTCAGTAGCGACCATAGAGAAGGCCGCAGAGCAAAAAGAACTATTCAATCGCTACTACTACGAAGCGAGTAATCCGAAAAACTCTAAAAGCAAGACTAAAGCATACATCCTACCAGACGATGGCAATATCTACCTATCTGAGGTGATTAATATCCTTCTACGTCAAGGAATAGAAGTACAAAAAGTAAAAAATAGTAAAGCTATAAGTGGAGCAACAGACTATAGATCTGGCCAGCGTATGAGCCTTTCGGCGAAATCCGGAGACTACATCATCAGTACGGATCAGCCCAAGCATCTATTCATCAATAGTGTCCTGAGCAAGCAGATGACTATCGAGGACTCCGTCATGTATGATATGGCGACATGGTCAGCCCCTATCGCCTACAATCTCTCCGCATATAGCACCGAAAGCTCCCTATCTATCGATACAGAGCCTGTGACCGAACCAATCTCTCTATCAGGTCAGGTAGTCAACTCAGGTGCTCAATATGCCTATATCATCGATTGGAAGCAGCGCTACGCTCCTCGTGCTCTCGTTAAGCTCTGGGAAAAAGGGTACAGAGTACGTGCTGCAGAGGAGGCATTCTCACTGAGTGGACAGCGATTTAGTCCTGGCAGTCTGATAGTACTACTCGGTCGTAACTGGGAGCATCAAAAGACCTGGCATGAGGACATGGCTGAGATCGCAGATGCCACAGCAGTCACGATAGTGGGACTTGAAACTGGGCGCATGGACGCTGGCAATGATCTCGCATCTCGCAAAAGTCATCCGCTCAAGCCCGTGAAGGCCGCTATGCTGGTGGAGCAGCCTTTCTCTACTTATACCTGTGGACAGATATATTATCTATTTGATCAGGAGACACAGCTGCCGGTAGATCGAGTACGTACCTCGATGCTCGAGCAGACCGCCATCCCTAAGCTCGGCAGCCGATATGGATATGCCGACCTCAAAGACTATGATGTACTCATCCTCCCAGGTGGAGGACGCCATCTATCTAAGCTATTCGGCGAGGAACAACTAAAAGCACTCGAACAATGGCTGAGAGAAGGTGGTACACTAGTAGCGACCGAGAGCGCATCGAGCTTTTTCACAGATGGAAAGGTGCCATTCGCTAAAGCGAAAACCATCAAAACACCAAAAGACAGTAGTGAACAAGTCAAATATCTCAACTATGCAGAACGGACTGACTATTTTGGTAAAAAGCGCATACCTGGATCAGCGCTACATGCAGAGGTAGATGTGACTCATCCTTTGGCTTTTGGAGTCGAGGAGTCGCTATACTCGCTATCCTTCAAAGGAGCTGTACTCGAGCCCGCAGCTGGACTGGAGTCAGTCGTACACTATGCCAAGGATCCTCAGCAGTTGTTAGCCTCGGGCTACTCCAATGAAGAAAATCTCGAACTGCTCGCTGGCAAATCACCTGCTGCTGTAGAGCGAGTCGGCAGCGGGCAGATCGTCCATCTCGTCGATAATACCCAATACAGAATGTTTTGGAGAGGCCCCTCACGTATGATGCAAAATGCCGTGATGCTTATCCCTTCTTTTTAATATCTCAATGATCAAAAAAACACTATGAAAATAACAAGAGCCTCCCTCGATGATCTCGAGCTATTGACACCTCTTTTTGATGGATATATGGTCTTTTATGAGCAGCCATCAGACCCTGAGCGGCATCGTCGATTTTTAGTAGATCGACTGAGTCGAGAGGAGGCTTTTGTCTTCATAGCCACTGATGAGACAGGCGCCGGGATGGGATTTACACTGCTGTATCCGAGTTTTTCTTCGGTCAGCATGGCTCGCATCTATGTGCTCAATGATCTTTACGTACATCCCGATCATCGCCAGAAAGGAGTCGCCTCTCGACTGATGGCTGCAGCAGCAGACTTTGGCCGATCTAAGGGCGCCATCCGCCTCCACCTCGAGACGGGCCATGACAATACCCGAGCGCAGGCTCTATATGAGAAAGAAGGCTGGGTCAAAGACTCCAGCTATCACTATAGCCTGACTTTATAGATCAGCGTCTAATACTCGTATATTACTAATCCGCTGTAGAGTTTCGGTCGGATGTATGTACTCTTAGGAGGCATGGTCAATCCGGCATCTGCTACCGCCTTGATATCAGATATATCGAGTGGCGATAGTCCAAATCCAATATCATACTTCCCCTGATCGATGAGCTCTTTCATCAGTATCTGCTGACCTGTACCATACTGATAGTGGAGACGCTGATCAGAGCGAAGATCTTTTATACCAAGAATTGGACGGAGGATGGTGTCATATAGTATCTGAGTATTGAGATTGGACAGAGGATCCGAGCTATCATATCTCGACTCTCGGAGAGTCAAAGTGTAAAAAGCCCCACTCAAATACATGGTCATCTCATGCGGACCAGTGGGATCCTGATAGTGGAGACCTAATGGCTCTATCTGAAAGTGATAGTCCAGCTCGAGTAATAATTGCTTAGGAGAGTAGCCATTGAGGCCACGGATCAGTCGATTAAAGCTCTCTATCTGCATCTGTGACTCAGGGAGTAGATAGCTCATGAAGTAGCCGTAGCTGTCTCGCTCAGCACCATATTCATCAGCGAGTAGCACACAGGAGGCTGACCGATGATGCCCATCAGCAATGTAGATATGACCTATCGATTCCATACTCTCCGATAGCAGTGCCTGCTGAGCCCCTGTGATACACCATATCTCATGCAGTACCTGATCAGAGGTATATGCTTCTATATGGGCGGGCTCCGAAGAGATCGACTCCATCAGTTGATCTATATCATCTGTATCCTCATAGGTCATGAGGACTGGCTCTGCATTGTAGCCTACGGTATGTAGATAGTCTTTGAATAGCTCAACACGATGCTGGATAGTATTTTCATGCTTTTTGATTCGATCAGTGTGATAGTCATCGACTGAGACATTCGCTATGACTCCAGTGAACTGCTTGCCATCAATAGTCTTCCTGTAGACATAGTAGCAGCTCTCATCATCTCGACGTAGATATTCATTTTCCTTAAACTCTACGAAGCGATTTCGCACCAGCTGAAATCTCGACTCTCCTCTGACATTCTGATGAAATCTGTAGCCAGGATTGAGTATTTGGAGAAAAGAATATGGATTATAATCCAGAGCCGCCTCGAGCTCCCGCTGACTGTACTCCGCATAAGGTCGAGTGATCAAATGCCCAGCGATCGATCGTCCTGGACGTACTCCATGAAATGGATAGATTTTCATGCTCACAAAATACGGATGAGCAAGGAGCTGGGCTTGTACGTATTTGTGATTTCTGGGCTATTTGTACACTACTACACGAGACTATTCAGCTGCTAAAAAGGAATCTACTTTATTCTTATCCACCAAACTAAAAACAAAGTTCTTCCCATCCTTGTACTTTCTTAGCAGGCCTTTCTGCTGCAGTTCAGTGAGATCTTTACTGGCTGTTTGTCGCACGATTCTATATTTTTCGGCATATGCATTAATCGTTATTTCTGAATCCGGCTGAACGTATAGTAGGGCTAAAATCTCAGCTTGTCTTTTGCTCAATCCCAAATTCATAAGATCGAGTCGTAGCTCTTTTATCTTAGTATTCTGAGCCTGTTTTGTATCAAGATCATTGAGCAATTTTTCAAAAGCAACTCTCAGGCTTTTTACAGAATACATCAAAAAGTAATTCAAATCATTTTGATCATATTCCGTTTTCAAAAATGCCTTATCGTAGCTGGTTCTTGATATCAGGATAGCCTTAGAAATGGATATATGCTTGAGTAGCGAATAGCGCTTTTTCATCAGATACCAATAAAACAAGGCTCGAGCTGTGCGACCATTTCCATCACCAAATGGATGAATAAACCCCACCATAAAGTGTAAAATCGAAGCTTTGATAATCGGATGGTAAAAAGTAGCCTCATCATTTACAAAACCTACCAACTCCATCACTAACTGATCTACCTCTTGAAAATTAGGAGCAGTGAAGGCAATGTCTCCGATTACATGATCTTTGATATAAATAGGATGATCTCTGAATGCACCAGCATAGATAGCCGCAGAAGTGTTGCTCGTCATGATCTGATGAATATCAATAATCAGTTCGATCGATAGATCTTCATCGAGTCTTTGCTCTATCTCTTTAATGGCCCTAAAATTATTCAATATCATTTGCTCAGACTCATTATGGGGCTCACGACCTGATGCTATCATGTGTAGCGCCTCCTTAGTCGTAGTGGCGGCACCTTCTATTTGAGAAGAAGCAATAGCCTCCTCCATTAAGACGCCTTTTATTGGGCCGTTTTCATCAGCTTGAGGGGTAATACTTTCATATAGCCCGCCCATGAGCTCCAGATCAAAGCGATGCAATTCTTCTTGGAGATACGCTGTTAAAAAGTATGTAAAATCATACTTCCCAAACTTGATTAATTTTGAATTAAGTCTTCTGTGAGTTTTTACAAATTGCCACCCTTCTACAGCATTTGCAAAAGGCATATTGGGCCTATACTTTAATTCCTTCCAATAGAAGTATCTCCGATCGGACTCTTCAATGAAATCAGATATCGCCTCACCAGATAATCGTCCGATATAAGATTCGTAATCTAAGTAATCAACGGATGGAGGCAATTCCATTTTCATGTTAACTCATGTTAAATTTCAGTACAAATATAACACGTATCAACATCAAAGATTCGAAAAGTCAAATAATCCAATATGAAGTAAGATCAATAAGCCTTACTACATGGACGATTATTACACCTTCTTATTCAGCACCAATACCGAGCTACAGAGGATAAGGACCATGGCGATCCATGATGGGATGACGTTGACATGGGAGGTGATCATGAGGATCAGATAGCCGATGAATAGAGCATTGCAGGCTAAGAGGATATACTCTGGGATGTGTGTCTTACTATTCTCGTAGAGATATACATAGTTGAGCACACCGATGAGGACGGTAGTGACTCCTTCTGAGACTTCCCACATGACGATCTCATTAATCGTGTCGGCAGAATAAAAAGCGTGTCCTACATGAAAGGCTCCCAAAAGGACTAAGGATATAGAGAGGATTTTATAAAACATGTAGGAAAGATAAAAAGGCTCCGTGATAATCACGAAGCCTTCTGAAAGTTTATTCTTAAGCGTAAACCGCTTCTTTGCCGAGTTTCTTCACTAAGAGATAGTAAAAAATCGCTCTGTACTTGTTTCTATTAGAGGCACCTAACTGCTCTACGACGCCTGCGATAGCATCATCCAAAGCTGGTCCATCAGCGAGGCCCAATTTTTTGATCAAGAAGTTAGTCTTCACACGATCCAACTCTGATTTGTCAGATGATGACACTTTAGAAGAATCCGTATTGTAGATAGATGGGCCGAGGCCTTTCGCTACTTTTCTTAGTAGGTCTGCATCATATGAAATACCCAATTTGTCCATTTCTTCATGGTAGGTAGCTATGCATTCATCAAACTTGCTCATTACGAAATTTTATATTTATTAATTAATAATCTCTTTCTGTGCTTTAAATTAAGGCATTTTCTAATATTTCAACTCTTTCACCATTGGAAAAACCATCAGGCTACTACATTTCTGACGAAGTATATCGCATTCGGTTACTTCATGAGCTGATAATATTTGATTGGTATGACCATCCCGACACTTTCAGCCTCGTCAATGCCTATAGCATAAGTCTCTATCGACAGTATGCTATCGGATTTCCAGCATCGGCTATAGAACTCCAAAACTGGCATCCTCAGTGTATCGGACAGCCAAAAGAAGAAGTATTCGCCATGGAGTTATCTCAAGTGGATGTACAGCTGGCAGTTGCTCGCATGTTTGGATATATTGACTGGACAGATGTGATCGAGCGGATGACTGACATGGATATTGAGTATGAGCGGACGATCGATCTGATGCTCAGTGGCGATGTAAATGGCTTTCGCCGAAAGGTGAAGATCCGACCAGAACTGGCGACCATGCACTCCCCTCTTGGCCATCGAGCCGGACTCATTCACTATCTCACCGCTAATGGTCTTGAGACTACTCGTCAGATCACTCCATATGCTGCGCCAGAGATGCTCCAGATACTACTGGATGCAGGTGCTGATCCTGAGATGTCAAGCAATATATATGGAGGTAGCCAAGCTATAGATCTCATCCAGTCCAGTGCTCATCCTCAAGCAGCGGGTGTAGTAGAAGCCATGATTCGGATTTTAAATCCATCATAAAATCAGTAGATTAGGGCCGAATTTCTAATTAAATAAACCGACCCGAAGATGAAATATATCGTCACTATCTTGATCAGTGCATTTTGCCTGACATTAGCTCACAGCCAATCCTCCTTACACAGCATCATCGATACTAAAGCAAAAGCCATCGACAGCGATGTCATCTCATGGCGACGACACTATCACCAATATCCCGAACTTTCTAATCGAGAATTTAAAACGGCAGAGAGGATCGCCGAGCAACTCCGCAAAATGGGTCTCCCTGTAGACACTGGTATGGCAATCACTGGAGTCGTAGCCATACTTGATACGGGCAAACCTGGCCCGACTATCGGCCTGAGAGCCGATATCGATGGACTCCCTGTCACGGAGCGAGCTGACATCCCATTCGCCTCGAAAGAGACATCTACCTATCTGGGCCAAGATATCGGCGTCATGCATGCCTGTGGTCACGATACCCATATTGCCATGCTACTGGGTACGGCGCAGATCTTGGTCGACATGAAGGAAGAGTTAGTGGGCAAGGTCGTATTCGTATTTCAACCTGCAGAAGAAGGAGCGCCTCCAGGAGAAGAAGGAGGAGCAAAACTCATGGTCAAAGAAGGAATCATCGAAAAGTATGGTATCGAGGTGATGTTTGGCCAGCATATCAACTCTATGACTCCAGTCGGACAGATCAAATATAAGCTCGGTGGTATTATGGCTGCGGCAGATCGATTCGTCATCAAGGTCAAAGGAAAACAGACACATGGCTCACAGCCATGGGCGGGTGTAGATCCTGTGACAGCGGCGGCACAGATCATCCAAGGTCTGAACAACATCGTCTCTCGTCAGACAAATCTCACTAAAGAAGCGGCTGTCATCAGTGTCGGAAAAATCACTGGTGGCACCAGAAATAATATCATCCCAGAGGAAGTAGAACTCATCGGCACCATCCGTACACTCGATGTCGAGATGCAAGATATCATCCATGAAAAAATCCATAAAACAGCAACGCTCATCGCCGAAAGCTCAGGAGCGACTGCTGAAGTAACTATCGATAAATATGCACCTGTGACATATAATGATCCAGCGCTGACTCGTAAGATGATACCATCATTATTCGCCGCTGCAGGCGAAGAAAATGTACGAGTAGTACCTGCTGTGACAGGGGCTGAGGATTTTTCCTTCTTTGCAGAAAAGGTGCCATCACTTTATTTCTTCACAGGAGGCCAATCACTCGACGCCACTGCCGATGAAATATATCCGCATCATACACCAGATTTCTACATAGATGATAGTGGTCTGATCACCGGTGTCAAGGCGATGAGCTACCTCGCTGTGGACTATCTACTCTCTGCTCAATAAGCACTATGGAAGAAAAAATGGTCAAAAACCTCGAAGAGAAAACGGGGAAATCTATCGCCGAATGGATCGCTATAGCAAAAGCCTCCGGAGAAACGAAGCATATGGCGATCATCAAGTATCTCAAGACAGAGCACGCACTGACTCATGGCTATGCTAATCTCATCGTGCACTATGCTAAGCAGTCGCATGCAGGTGCATCCGAAGATGACGATCTCATCACCTCTCAGTACTCAGGAAAAGAAAGTCTCAAGCCGATCTTTGATCAGCTCATGATGGAGATCAAAGCTTTTGGAGATGATCTCGAGATCGCTCCAAAAAAAGCATATGTGAGTCTACGAAGGAAAAAGCAGTTCGCTCTCATACAGCCATCCACTAAGACTCGAGTAGATCTCGGCATCAAACTCCAAGACGTGGAGCCCAAGGGAACTCTGGAGTCTGCGGGCAAATGGAATACGATGGTCTCTCATCGAGTACGACTGAGCTCTACGGATGATATCCGTCCTGAGGTAATCGACTGGCTCAAAATGGCATACGATGCAGCAGGATAAGATATTTGATGGGCAGATCGCTGTGGTGACAGGTGGCACTCGAGGCATAGGAGCGGCCATCTCGGAGCAGCTCGCTGATAGTGGAGCCACTGTAGTCATGATCTATAGATCAGACGATCATAGTGCTCAGGCACAGCTCAAAAAACTATCTGGAGAAAACCACAGCGTACTAAAAGCAGACCTCTCTGCTCCTGACCAAGTATCATCGCTCGTGGATAGTGTCATACAGCGCTATGGAGCGATCGATATACTCGTGAATAATGCAGGAATCGCCTATCATCACCCGATCGACCAAGTCGACTACGCCGAATGGCAGTCCTCCTGGCAAAATATCATGAATATCAATCTCATCGGCCCATCTAATATGTGTCACCAAGTGAGTCAAGCAATGATCCGCCAAGGTCGAGGTCACATCATCAATGTCTCGAGTCGAGGAGCATTCAGAGGGGAGCCTCTTATGGCGGCGTATGGAGCGAGCAAAGCTGGACTCAACTCTATGACGCAGTCATTAGCCTATGCGCTGGCCCCTCATGGGATTTTTGTCGGAGGAGTGGCGCCAGGGGATTCGTCGAGACGGATATGTCCAGACCACGCCTCGAGGGCGAAGTAGGTGCTCAGATCAAATCACAAAGCCCCATGAATCGAGTCGCTCAGCCGGCCGAGGTCGCACAAGCCGTCATCCTCATGGCCCAGTCCAATGCATGGATGACAGGCGGTATCTTTGATGTGAATGGAGCGAGTTATTTTAGGGTGTAGTATACTTGTATCCTCCCAACTAAAAACACTCTTGCCACCTAATAAATTACAATTATAAAGTTCCCTAAATCAGAACTAAAACGTCTATATTTGTGTTGTGAGAGTATTGTCGAAAAGCACTTTGCGTCATTTCTGGCTAAAACACCAGGATTGTGAAAATCAACTCTTAGGTTGGTATAAACAGGTGAAACTTTCGCATTATCAAACATCTGACGAACTTTTAACTGCATTTTCAAATTGCAGGTCTATTGGGAATAATAGATATATCTTTAATATAAAAGGTAATAAGTATCGAATGGTGGTTAAAGCAAATTTTCACTTAAAAACCATATGGATAAGGTTCATTGGAACACATAGTGATTATGACAAAATAAACGCTTTAGAAATATGAATTGGACGATAATTTCGACAGAACAAGAATATCAAAATGCACTTGAAAGGTTAGAAGTTATATTTGATTCGACACCTAACGACCCTACCTTTAAAGAGGCCGAATTGCTGGTAATGCTTATAGAGAAATATGAGCTCGAAATCGAACCTACCTTTCCTGATCCAGATCCAATAGAAGTGATAAAATTCAAAATGGAGCAAAATAACATGAAGAGTAAGGATCTGGCAGAAATAGTTGGAAGTAAAAGCAAAGCATCTGAAATTCTGAATAAAAAGAGAAGATTGACTCTTAAAATGATTCGACAAATAAATGCTCTGTTAGGAATTCCTGCAGAGATCCTGATAGGTGAATACGAATTGGCGAAATGATACCAATAAAGGTATCGAACATAATAGCCAAAGTAGCATAGCCAATCATATTAAATCGTTCTAATTAAAGGTCACTTTTAAACCAAATCTTAATGAGTACCCTATCCTCTCACATGTCCATCACCTGTGACATAATATTTATTAGATACGAGCTGTCGGAGACCGAGTGGACCACGATGATGTAGCTTGTCTGTACTGATGGCGAGCTCGGCTCCTACTCCCATCGCTCCTCCATCAGTAAATCTGGATGAGGCATTGTGATATACCGCCGCACTGTCTACCTGCTCCATGAACTGTCTCGCCTCCGATCGATCCTCTGTCATGATGACCGAGGAGTGATGCCCTGAGTATTCATTGATCATGGAGATCGACTGATCGAGACCAGAGACTGTAGCTATCAAGATCTTCCTACTTAAGAACTCTTCTTGCCATACCGCTGCACTCTCCATCTCAGTGATATCATCGGCTAATCCTGCTATACGCTTATCCCCCAATACAGTAACCTCATGCTCTGTCATGAGATTCAGTAGATCGATAGCTTTCGCCTCGAGCGATGGCAGCTGTTCATCTAATAGCACCTTATCCAGCGCATTACAGGCTGAGATTTTATCCGTCTTGGCATTAAGGATGACCTTCTTAGTCTTTTCCCAGTCAGCAGATGGAGCCACGTAGAGGAAATTATTCCCACGTCCACTTACGAGTACGGGACACTTAGCATGCGCCTTTACGAACTCAATCAGCCGCTCTCCTCCTCTTGGCACAATGAGATCGATACGATCTGCAGCTGTCTTGAGATACTCTTGCGTCTCCTGACGATTGAGCTCGAGCATAGTGATCCAGTCTTCGCTGAGTCCATTTTCTGCAAGTGCCTGATGCCAATACTTGACTAATTCCTTATTTGAGTGATAGGCCTCTTTCCCTCCTTTGAGAAGAATTTTATTATTGGATTTAAAAGCTATCACCGCTGCCTCGATCGTGACATCTGGCCGAGACTCATAGATGATCATGATCGTACCAAAGGGTGTCGTACGATTCTCTATATGAAGGCCTGAATCCAGCGTCCGGCTACTGATGACCTGACCGATTGGATCTTCTTGATCTCGTACCTGCTCTACGGAGAGGCACATGCTATCGACCTTCTTAGCATCGACTATGAGTCGATCGTAGAGCGCCTGATCATCTCGATCAAATGCCTTCAGGTCCTTTTGGTTTTCAGCGATAAGTTGCGCTTTATTGACTTTCATGATCCTGACCATAGAATTCAGGACTTTATTTTTAACTTCTGTTGATAGGATTTGCATGATGATTTGACTTTTTTAGGCGACGAATTGTGTCCCGATACCTTCCTTATTAACCACAATATCAATTATCGTATTTTCATTTTTGCCATTTGCTATAATCGTAGGAATATTTAGCAAAGCTGTCTGTTTGGCAATACGCACTTTGGACTGCATACCTCCACGACCTTCACCTTCTTTTTTATTAGATGCCTGGATATACTGCTCTACATTTTCATGTATGGCCACCTCTTCGAGTAGTTCTGAATTGTCATCATTGGGATTTCCCGTATATAGGCCATCAATATCCGTCAGCAGTATCATCATATCAGCATTGACTAACGATGAAACCAGACTGGCCAATTCATCATTATCTGTAAACATAGACATGGATAGCGAGACAGCGTCATCTTCATTGGCTATTGGGATGATACCTTCTTGGAGGAGTCCTTCATAGCAGTTGATCATATTATCACGATGCAGGCCTTCGCTAAAGTCATTCTTGGTAGCGAGCACCTGGGCACAGCACAGACCGTACTGATGAAACATACTGTAGTAATGACGCATCAAGCGAGGCTGACCTACTGATGAATATACCTGCCGGCGCACACTTTTATTTTGTTGGCTGATTTCACCTAAGATTTCTTTACCCGCTATCGCTGCTCCAGATGTCACCAATATCGTGATGATATCATGCTCATAGAGATAGGCGATCTGTCGTACTACATTGCGAAGGATCGGCTCCACGATACGATTATTACTATTGGTCAGGACATTAGATCCTACTTTGACGACTACCCTTTTTTTGAATGTTCTCATAGCTGATCTATTTATTTGGTTTCTTGGCCTAACTCTACTGCTCTCTCAAAAGCTGCATATGCTGCATCTTTGATCTGTGCGCTGACATCATTATCTTTCATACTGTCTATAGCTGCTTCGGTAGTACCTCCTTTAGAGGCTACTCGTTTTATCCATCCTTCGGGAGCGAGGTCTGACTCTTTGAATAGCTGTACCGCTCCCTCAAAAGTATTGCTCACTAAGATCTTAGAGTCATTAGCAGAAAAGCCCATCTTGAGAGCTGCCTCGAGCATCGACTGCATAAAGTAAAATACATACGCAGGACCACTACCAGAGATACCCGTTGACTTGTTGATGTAGTTTTCATTTTCTACATGGATAGCTACGCCTGTACTATCGAGGAGATTTCTGACTGCCATTTGTTCGATTTTTGAGACAGCCTCCGTTTCGGTGAATGCAGTGACGCCTTTGCCCACTTTTGCAGGCAGATTGGGCATAGCACGGATGATCTTGGTGAGTCCTGTAGACTCAGCTATGTAGTCCAGCGTGACACCTGCCATGAGCGAGACTATGATCTGATCAGGACTGAGATATGGCTTGATATCAGCGAATAGCTCCTCACTATGATGAGGTTTAACAGCGACGAATATGACGTGTGCAGCTGTCACTGCAGCACCCAGATCATCAAATACTAAAAAGCGATCATCCTCGCTAAGTCGAGCTCTCAGATCGTCACTTTTGTCATAGACGAGTAGGTGCCGCTTTTTGATATGCGGAGATGCGACCATTCCTTCTGCAAAGGTCAATCCCATGTTGCCGGCTCCTATCATTAATACTTTCATGATGTATATTTTGTTCTGTTATGGATTTTTATTGTTGGTGTATTAATCAAATGACCCTCTATCAGACTCCACAGACAGCACAGATATCTGTGACACAGGATAGAGTATGACAGTAGACCATCATGACCAAATAAACAGCTCGAAGGCTGAAATATGTTATATCAGACTAATCTGTAATGGATACCCCAATGGGGAGAAAGGGTAAAGAATAGAGTAAAAAAGACTCTTGTCTTGAGGTTATTTTTGTAGAACGCTGGGAATCAATTTTTCCCGAAATGGAAAACATAATATGGTTTGTATTTTAGAATATTCGCTCTGTGTGAGCTTACTATTTCTATTGCAAAGGTAGTAAGAATAAAGAAAAGGAATCAAGTCAGAGAATGTGCAGAATTGATAGCGCAGAATATTATTTGGCTGCATCCAAAGTAATCAGTACATCAAACCAGACAAGCCAAATCGCACTGTAGATGATACCGTCAGAGCGGACTAATATTTGTAAAATAATAATGTATCGTTCATAAAAATTGTCCATAGACAAGTCATTTTGACTCCATCCGCATCCAACAATATTCAAAAAAGGGTTTCATTCATCGATAAAATCTTAAATTTCCTCTAAAAGTCAGAAGCATATATCGGCATATAGATAGAAAGCACTACTTTACTGAGGTCTAAACGGGATCAACCGAAAGCGGTGCAGATCCTGCATTCAAAACTAAAATCGATTAATTAGTGAAAAGAAGAGATTTTATCTACATGGCGGGAGCTGGAGCGGGCCTATTGGCGACTCCCATTCCGATCCTCGGCAAGTCGATATACACAGAAGAACTGCTCAACCCTGGCATGGCTGTCGCCGAAAAGAAAGTACTGGCTGACGTAGCGCTTAATACTGCTAAAGGCCTCGGAGCCAGCTATGCAGATGCCCGTATCGGCCGCTATCTCAATCAATATGTATTCACCAGAGAAAACAAGGTCCAAAACACCGTCAATACTGAATCCTTTGGTATAGGCATTCGAGTGATCGCTAATGGTACTTGGGGGTTCTCATCTACCAATGATGTAACTCCTGACGGCATCAAAAAAGCTACTGAACTCGCAGTAGCCGTCGCAAAAGCTAACTCAAAAATCCAAACTGAGGATGTCGTCCTCGCACCGACATCTGGTCATGGCGAAGTGAGCTGGAAAACTCCCATCGAGAAAAACTCAATGGCAGTACCTGTCTCTGAGAAAGTAGATATGCTCCTCGAAGCTAACTCACAGGCTATGGAAAATGGGGCTGACTATATCACCAATGTGCTATTCTCAGTCAATGAGCAAAAATATTTCGCATCGACGGAGGGCTCATACATCGATCAGGACGTGCACCGTATCTGGCCATTCATGAGTATAACTGCCGTGGATAAGTCTACTGGCAAATTCAAAAATCGCCAAGGTCTCGGCGCTCCAATGGGCATGGGATATGAGTATATGATCCCAGATGCCTCAGAAGAAGTGCAAGGTGCCGGAGGTGTCACTCTATATCGCAATAGGTATAATCTCATCGCAGATGCTGTAGCTGGTGCTAAACAAGCGAGAGAAATGCTCACCGCTCCATCGGTAGAGCCTGGCAAGTATGATCTCGTACTCGAGCCAAATCATCTCGGACTGACTATCCATGAGTCAGTGGGTCACCCACTCGAACTCGATCGAGTACTCGGATATGAGGCTAATTATGCAGGCACCTCTTTCGCTACTCTGGATAAGTGGAAAACTAAAGAATTCAACTATGGTAATGAGCTCGTCAATCTCGTAGCCGACAAGACTCAAAAATACTCCCTCGGTGCCGTCGGATATGATGACGAAGGTGTAGCCTGCAAAAAATGGGATCTCGTACGTGACGGAATTCTGGTGAACTATCAAGCGATCAGAGACCAAGTCCATATGATAGACCAGTCGGAGTCTCATGGATGCTGCTACTCACAGAGCTGGAATGATGTCCAGTTTCAGCGAATGCCAAATGTCTCTCTCGAGCCAGGTAAGGAGCCATACTCTATCAATGATATGGTCAAAGATGTGGAGAAAGGTATCTATCTCGTAGGGCGTGGATCCTACTCTATTGATCAGCAGCGGTATAACTTCCAGTTTGGTGGCACGCTCACCTATGAGATCGAAAATGGAGAAATAAAAGGGATGATCAATGATGCTGCCTATCAGTCCAATACACAGCAGTTTTGGAATAGCTGTAGCAAAATCTGTGATGAGAATGATTACCGTATGTTCGGTTCATTCTTTGATGGCAAAGGACAGCCAAGTCAGGTCAGTGCGGTATCTCATGGATGCTCGACGACCCGATTTGACGGGATCAATGTGATCAATACTGGTAGAAACATTTAATCATCAACTCCTAAAAGCAAAAAACAATGGCAATATATAGTAAATCGGAGGCGCAAGAAATCATGAAAAGAGCGCTCTCCTACTCCAAGGCTGACGGATGCGAGATCAATCTATCAGGTAGTGATAGTGGCAATATCCGCTACGCTCGGAATACCGTATCAACAGCAGGAGCTCGATCTAATCAACAGCTCGTAGTCCAGTCCAATTTTGGTAAAAAAGTAGGTACTGCTACAATAGAAGAATTTGACGAAAAGTCACTCGAGAAAGTAGTGCGTAGATCTGAGGAGCTGGCACAGCTATCTCCAGAGTCAGAAGAATTCATGCCTCCGCTCGGACCTCAAGAGTACGACGAGTCAAAAATGTATAGCGAAAAAACAGCAGCTATCGATCCTGACTACCGGGCCTCTGTAGCGAAGGCCAGCATCGAGCCAGCGAAAGCTAAAGATGTGACCGCAGCCGGATTCTTTGAGGACTATGCAGACTTCTCGACCATGATGAACTCTAATGGGCTATTCGCCTATGAGCAGTCTACAGGAATGGACTTCACCGTGACGATGCGTAGCAACGACGGTTCAGGATCAGGATGGGTGACCAGAGACTACAATGATGTAGGATATTTTGATCCAGCCATGGCCTCACAGATTGCTATCGATAAGGCTCTCGAGTCCAGAGAAGCAAAGGCTATCGAGCCCGGTAAGTATACCGTGATCCTCGAGCCAGCGGCTTCGGTAGGACTGTTGAGAAACATGTTTGGCTCATTCAACGCTCGTAGTGCAGATGAGGGTCGTAGCTTCATGAGTAAAGAAGGTGGCGGTAACAAAATCGGAGAAAAGATCGTCGATGAGCGTATCAATGTCTACTCAGATCCACTGAATGAACTCGCACCAGCGTCAACATGGACGGGCGAAGGGCTACCTCGAAAGAAAACCGTATGGCTCGAAAATGGAGTAGTCAAAAATCTCGCATATGGCAGGTACTGGGCTGATCAAAAAGGAGTAGCTCCACTACCATTCCCGTCTAATGCCATCATGGATGGCGGAGATGCATCTCTCGAAGATCTCATCAAAGACACCAAGAGAGGGATACTCGTGACTCGTATGTGGTATATCCGGACCGTAGATCCACAGACATTACTCTATACTGGTCTGACCAGAGATGGTACGTTCTATATAGAGAATGGTCGTCTAAAGCATCCAATCAAGAACTTCAGATTTAATGAAAGTCCGATCATCATGCTCAACAATCTGGAGACATTAGGAAAGCAGGTAAGAGTAGATGGCAACTTGATCCCATATATGAAAGTCAGAGACTTTACATTCACGAGTCTCTCTGATGCCGTATAGATTCATTATCAAACATATTTTTTAGAAATAACATTAATAAGCTGGGTCGTCTTGACCCAGCTTACTTTTTTCACTACTATTCGGAGATGAACTATAATCGATTTTTCTTCACCCGATTGATGTACGAGTCAGGAGACTGGGATGTCGATCAGCGTATGCCGAGTAATCTGCTGCACTCTCTCGTAGAGTACACTACACTACCGGTCAATACCGAAGAACAAATCGTGGCACTCAGTAGTGATGATATCTATAGAGCTCCATTCAGTTATATATCCGGTCATCGATTAGTACAGTTCACCAGCTTGGAAGCCGAACATTTTAAAAACTATGTAGAGCGAGGTGGATTCGTATTCGCTGATGATTGCAATCATGACATCGATGGGCTTTTCGCCAAATCATTTGAGACGCAAATGGAGGAGCTCTTTGGGCCAGAGTCATTAGTCAAAATACCAAATGATCATGCTATCTATAGTTCCTTCTTCGAGTTTGACGGACCACCGACCACCTCTCAAGAGCTCAATGGCTGGGGAGATGATCTGGTGCATGACTATCTCAAGGCGATCCTGATCAATGGTCGTATAGGAGTCCTCTACTCTAATAAAGACTACGGCTGTGAGTGGGACTATGATTTTCGCAATAAGCGATGGTACAAGAATGACAATACCCGATTTGGCGTCAATATCGTCATGCACTCACTCACTCAATAATCCATCAACCTATCTCAAAAGCTAAGACTTAATACTACATGGATAAATCATCTGTCGACCTACTCATACAAAAGATACCTGCTCTCAAGGCAGAAATACATAAAAAAATCATCGGCCAAGAAGCTGTCATTGATCAACTCATCGTCAGCCTCGTAGCACGAGGACATGTGCTCCTCGAGGGGGTCCCAGGACTCGCTAAGACGCTCATGATACGTACCCTCTCCGAGGCTCTTGATCTGGATTTTAAGCGAATACAGTTTACTCCGGATTTGATGCCCTCTGATATACTGGGCACAGAGATCCTACAGGAAGATCCTGCGACTAAGGAGAAATATTTCAAGTTCGCTCCGGGTCCTGTATTCACTAATATCCTACTCGCCGATGAGATCAATAGGACACCACCTAAGACACAGTCAGCACTACTCGAGCTCATGCAGGAATACGGCATGACCTACGCTGGACAGAGATATGAGCTACCTCATCCCTTTTTCTTGTTAGCGACTCAAAATCCGATCGAGCAGTCAGGGACTTTTCCACTGCCTGAGGCACAGGTGGATCGATTTTTACTATTCGTCAAGGTCGGCTATCCTACTGCTGCAGAAGAAGAACAAATACTCAGCGCTACTACTGGCACTCAATCATCATCTATCAAAGGTGTATATACCGCAGAAGAAATCATAAAACTACAGACGCTCTGTCGTCAGGTACATATCGAGTCAGAGCTCGTCAGCAAGGTTGCTCAGCTTGTGCGACTCACTCGAAAAGATCAAAGCTCTACTGGGCTCGTCAAAGAATATGTCGACTGGGGAGCAGGACCTCGTGCTGGTCAGTCACTCATCTTAGCTGCTAAAGCTCATGCTCTGATGAATGGCCGATATGCTGTGACTCCAGCAGATATCAAAGCCATGCTATATCCGGCGATGAGGCATAGAGTGATCCTATCATTCAGAGCAGAAGGTCAGGGAGTGACTCCTGATGATGTCCTCGACGAACTGGCAAAATCAGTACAGCTCTAAGATGCCTACTGCTCCATTCATACTACCCTCTCTGATCGACACTGCCAGCAAACTGGAGTGGATCGCTAAGGCCTTAGCCAAAGGTATACTCTTAGGGAAACATAGCTCTCGAACACTGGGCCAGGGCATGGAGTTTGAGCAGTATAGACCCTATGTGCAGGGCGACGATCTCCGACAGCTCGACTGGAAGATGTATGCCAAGTCTGGCAAGTACTTCATCCGACAGTCGACCATCGAGGCAAATCATAGTATGGAGCTGCTCATCGACAACAGTCCATCCATGGACTATCAAGAGGGAACTCATACTAAGCTGGACATCGCTAAGATCATAGCTGCGACGTTGAGCTATGCTATTCTTCGCCAAGGAGACAGCGCTGCACTCACGACACGAGATCAGCACATCCATCTGCGCAATGGCATGCCTCAATGGCATAGGATCACAGACCGCCTATCTCATATGAGCACGACTACTGATCCCTACAGCTACGCTCAGCAGAGCGATCGTATGCTCATCTGGATCACCGATCTCTATGACACCGCAGAGGCTGTAGACGCACTGATCAGATCACTGCAGGGGCCAGGTACAGAGCTCATGGTCGTCCATATCATGGGCGATCGAGAGGCTGAGCTGGACTTTGATGCAGAGACCACCTTCATAGATCTGGAGACTGGCGATCGGATGCAGGTGGATGCGCCTCGCTATCGAGACACCTATCGAGAGCGACTCCAGCAGCATCTACAGCGCATGTCTGAACTACTCTTGAGTCATAGTGTGCACTATCATCGAGTATCGATGACCGATCCATCTCCCGAGATGATCCGCTCTATCGTGAGCAGCTATCACCAAATTTCCATGGCATGAGTTGGGGAACAGGCATAGCACTCTGGGGATTGGCAGGACTGACCATACCGATTATCATCCACTTCTTGAGCAAGCGAAAGAAGAAAGAAGTCCTATTTGGCACTACGAGATTTCTCGAGCCGCTCGAGGCGAAAAGCACAAGATCCATACGATTTTCAGAGTGGCCACTGCTCTTGAGCAGACTGGTGCTTTTGAGCAGTGTGATACTACTCGCAGCGAGACCGCTTACTCGGACGATCCCTGCGACTACGGCGTATTGGATAGCTACGGATGTGATACCCACGATCTCAACACTTTCACTATCTGACGGGGCCGATATTCACTATTTCAAGATCGGACTTTTCGGTCATGATCACGACACACTCAGTCTACCTTCCTACTATACACTCATCGATCGGCTCAATGCAGATCGTGACAGCTCTGTCGTCTGTAGCCATAGCGATCGCCGATACTTCAGAGGGTCAGAGATCGAGCTCGCTGCTCATGTAGACTGGCACATCATCCCGTATCAGGAGGAGGAGTTTGATTTGGCTATGGCCAAAAAAGATAAGCAGACCGACATAGAAATAATCAATAAAGGCAAAGCACTACAGACCATCTCGAAAACTGTAGACCCAAACCGTCAAGAGGATATTGACACCCTACATATAGCACTGAATATCAAAGATGAAAACGCTAAAAAAGACATCGAAAAACTGATAATAGAGCTCGGCAAACTCTCCGCCTACGAGATCAACATATCCGAATCAAATACCGCCTGGATGATCACTGATGAGTATACTGAATCAAGCACTAATCAAATACGTTGGGCAGACCAATCAGGTCCACTCAGACTGACTCAAATAGGCGATCAGCACTACGAACTATCGGGAGAGATCACACGAGATCATATCCTGAGCTCCAATCTCCCTATACAGCTACTCGATCTCTGGGATCGCCACATGCTCGATATGGATAGCTACGATCTACGCAGCTATAATCCCCCAAAAAAGGAAGTAACTAAGCAGATCGATCAAAATACCCCAATCAAACAAGCAGCACATCCACTCTGGTGGCTCATATTACTCCCGTTGTGGTTCATCGAGCGCTGGCTCAGCTATAAATCTACAGAGTCATGAGAGGGCCACATCCACATAGCATACTGACACAGTGGAGGCGCAGAGACTATCTACTGCTCAGCCTCACGGCGATCTCTGTGGCGCTGATTAGTATTTGGTGCTTGCGATCCTTTGGAGTAGAGTCATACTTGCTCTATGGGGCTATGATGATACTGACCCTGATGATCAGCGCATATGTGTACAGCAGGAGACGGCCTACGATCGAGCAGGTCACCCGACAGGCCAATGAGCAATCGCCAGCACTGGAGCATAGTACCGAGCTACTACTACAGGATCGAGCAGAACTCAATATGCTACAGCAGTGGCAGCAGGATCAGACGAAAGAGGCCTTCGCCAAAAGTGACATCAACGCTCCTATACCATCAGCTACTATCTATACACTGCTCGGTGGATCTTTGAGCGCTCTATTGGTGAGTCTCTTGACCATCTCTGACAGTATGCCATCTACTACAGAGGTACCAATCATCAGCATAGAAAAGTCAGAAGTAAATCAGACTCCTATACCCGAAAAAGACACCGCATATATCAGCGTAGCCAGTCTCAGCATCGATCCTCCGAGCTATACTGCGATCGCTCCCAGCAGCTCCGCAGCAGGTCCTATAGAAGTGGCAGAGGGCAGCCAGATCACTTGGAATATGAAAGTCGTCGGATATCCCGATCAAGTCTACTTACTGCTCTCTGCTGGTGATACTATCCGGCTGCAGCCACCCTATGGCTATAGTCGAGTACTGAGGACGGCAGACTTCTACCAGTATGGTCTGATGCATGATGATCACGAATGGACTTCTGATTACTACCCTATCAAAGTCATCGAAGACCAAGCTCCTCAAATAGCTATCTCAGGCCAGCCTGAATATTTACGCCTTCCATGGGCGGAGAATCATGATATACCCTTCTCCATCATTGTCTCGGATGACTATGGGCTGGACAGCGCCTTCATCTCAGGGACCGTCGCTAAAGGGCAGGGAGAGTCTGTAAAATTCAGAGAAAAGACATTTCCGCTAAAGGGATTTAGTAAAGGAGAGCGTCGCTATCAGGGGAGCTATACCTTTAGCACAGCCGAACTCGATATGGAGCCTGGAGACGAGCTTTATTTCTATGTGAAAGCTTATGACAACTGTTCTTTTGAGCAGCATTGGACTAAGTCAGTGACGCATTTTGTCATGATCCAAGATACCACTATCTACGAGTATGTGGACGACGGGGGTATGCAGGTAGACTTAATGCCTGATTTCTTTCGCTCTCAGCGGCAGATCATCATCGATAGTGAGCAACTATTAGTCGATCGACCTCTAATCTCTCAGGATTCATTCAAGAAAGCCAGCAATGCATTGGGCTATGATCAGAAAATGCTGAGACTGAAGTATGGCCAGTTCATGGGCGAAGAAAATGAAAGCGGCATAGCCATCCAAAATGAAGTCAAAGTGGAAGACGATCATGCCGGCCATGATCACGATCCCGATGAACCGCATCCGATTGATAAAAAGGCATTCTTATTAGCCTATATGCACGATCATGACAATGAAAACCATGAGCATGGCCCAGCTAAGGCGCCTGCATCGGCACACAATCATGATCACGCTGATGAAAGCGCCATGATGGATGATAAAGATGAGGATGCGGCACGACCATCCTGGGTGGCAGAGCTATCTCACAATCATGATAATGAAGAAGCCAACACTCTGCACAATGAATCAGTCAAATCCAAGCTGAGAGCCGCCATGAGTGAGATGTGGGATGCGGAGCTGCATCTGCGCCTCTATGATCCAGCGACCTCACTGCCCTATCAGTATGCGAGCCTCGAGCTACTCCAAGAGATCAAAAATCACGCTCGTATATATGTTCATCGCATAGGATTTGACCCGCCAGTCATCAAAGAGGCAGAAAAGCGCCTATCTGGAGATCTCGATGAGATCATTTCCCCTGCGACATCTCGTGAGATCAGCATGAGTGATCCATATGAAGCTATCAAAAATGCAATAGCAGAGCTCCAAGATATCGGAGCCGCTGACTATGGTAATACCCTCAGTCAGCTGGAGCAAGCGATGCTCCCGATAGCTATCGATAGGCCAGAAATCCTGCCTCTACTATCGGATCTGAGGACGAGATACCGAGACTATGATGCTGCACTCATCTCATCTCTGAGATCCTTGCTGATCGATATCCTTCCAGCTGAAGCTGAAGAAGTTAAACAGTCAAGACGCACCGTCCATGACATCAGCCTCCAGATCGCTAAAAAAGTAGCCCCATGATCTGGATGAATCAGGATATGTCTATATGGGCTTTAGGAGCAATATTATTTGTAGTCTATCTCCTATCACTACTCTGGATGAGTAGCCATATCAGTAGGTCTGTACTGCTACGTAGGGCAGCGTGGATGCTGATCGCTCTGATAGCTCTGATTTTGCTGATATTGCGCCCTGCCATAGAGCAAGAAAAACAAATCGAGCGGTCCACTGCCACCATCTCGGCCAATGGCGCAGAATTAAACGATCAAAGGTTTGTTAATGTGCATCAGCTCATAAATGACCCCGTATCACAGCAGATAGATAGAGTACACATCACTGACATCAATATTAAATCAGCAGATGCCAAACTCTTGAATACATATCCGATCGAACTACACATAGATAGCCTACCTCAGGGCATCTTCGAGGTGAATGTCCCCTACATATCAGCTGATGACTCTTGGACAATCTATGGAAAAACGACCGACAAAGTATCGACTATAATTCTCTCGGGTCCCACAGAGTATAGCGAACAATCAGTCGTGTCAGACCAACAATATGCCGTCAATGGACCAAGTCTCCCAGCAGGTCGATATCTCATCGATATCAGCGCTATCGTCGATCAAGACACGATCACTGAGCAACTACCCATCAATGTCTATCCTAAATCAAAATGGAATCTCCTACAGCTATCAGCCTATCCCAACTATGAGTCTAACTATCTCAAGAATCATTGGATAGCAGATGGGAATGGATTTGCTCAGCGCAGCGAGATTACCACAGGGAAATATCAATATAGCTATAGCAATATCGCAGAAGCATCGCTGGATCATATCAATAGAAAAGCAATAGATCCGTATAACTTCCTACTCATCGATATACCCGTATGGAATCACCTCAATGCCTCAGAGCGTCGTACAATACTCAACGCTGTCTCTGATCAGGGCAAAGGACTGATCATCCGACCGACAGCAGCAAATCAAGAAGCAGAAGGCATACAAAATAGTCGAATCTCTAAGCTATCCTCAACTCTCCTCACCGACACTCCTAAGGATATAAAGCTCAATCAATATAATCTACTGTCTTCATCTTCTTGGCGAACTATCAAAACCAACAAGGTGACCACGGCCTATGAGCGTAGATATGGATTAGGTCACATAGCTATCATCGCTATCGATCAGAGCTATCCACTCCTACTTGAGGATCAAGCAGATCTGTACCAATCACTCTGGGCGCAGATATTCTCCAGTGTATACGCCGCCTATGACGAACGCTCTGCTATCATCAGCCCGGAGTGGATATGGGCGGAAGAGAATAATAAACTATTGGTGATAAGCGAATCTACAGACTGGTCACCACGGATTGACTCTACCGAAATGTATTGGTCTAATAGTCCGCTGATCGATGGCGCTGCTACTATCGAGGTAAATCCCAAATCAGGATACAATACACTGACTATCAATGATCAAGAATCCATAGAATACTACGTCCATCCAGCAGATAGCTGGGCGGCTCTCCGAGCGTATCAAAATGGTCAAGCTCTCAGACTCCTCAGTCGAAACGAAACATCCGAGAGCTCTACTCATCTCTCTACCTACTACACAGAGATCTCACCGCTGTGGTGGATCTCACTATTGATCATTAGTCTTGCTGCTCTATGGTATGACGAGCGTATCAGTTGACCACCCCTTGCTTGTCATAATAATTATTAAGTATTGATTGGAGTGGTTCTTTATTTTCTATCACCTGTATGACCTGCTCCCAGATCTCTTCAGACAATACTTCTCTCAAGGGTTGGTCCAGCTTAACGATCTTATGAAATACTTTCTGGATCTTTTTATCCCAGACTTTATAATACTTCAAAAGGTCGTCTGGATAGACCACTTTCCTCCGGGTCCCTTCGTCAGAGGCTCTGAATGGATGAGCAATATTCAGATATCCATAGTCATCCGTGAGCTGCTCGCCTGGATGTATGTCTCTGATAGCTATCTCAAAATCATAGGCTGTCGTCAGACAGTTAGAGTTAAAACTGTGATTGACATAGCGACCATTGTCCCAACAGAGGACGAGATTCCCTTTATTATTTCTAAAGGTATAGGTGTCCAAAATATCTTGGTAAAGCGGAGTCATCTTTTGAAAATCTCCCGGCGTAAACTCTCTATCCAATGCATCTAATGCCCATGTGATAGTACCCGCTGGTATGAATGCTGTAGCGACCACGCCATAGCCGATCTCTCGGCTGATAAACTTCAACTCTGTATATGGATGTATCATGATATATAAATGAAAAAGTGATTTACATAAATAAAAACACTAACATATAAAACACTGAATCACAACATCATAAAAGCTAAAAGAATAGCTCCTGTATCAGTCCGACTCCCTGAGCGAGAGTCGCAGATCCACCTATGATGTGGTGCGTTCAGATACTGATGACCGGAGCCTTTCTGACGGTCTATATTAGTCCATCGAAGATAAATCCTATCCAAATCAGAAGAAATAGGTATTGCTGTTTTGACCCTAATTTTAACTAAAAAGTGACTGTAATTTTAGCTGAGCTGCATTGGGACATCCATGAGTAGGACACGGCCTTCGCTATTAGATTTGATATCTATATCGTCTACATCCCATACACCATATCCATCTCTTTTCTTGAGTATTTGACCATTAATACTGACCTCTCCCTCAAGAACGAACGTATAAATACCATTTCCATCTTTTTTAACACTGTAGCTGCCGCTGTAGTCAGGAGCCAGATCTCCTATATGAAACCATGCGTCCTGATGTATCCATACACCAGCATCATCTTGATCTGGAGATAATATCTGCTGAAAGCCAGATAAAGCCTCATTGTTATCAAGAGTAATCTGATCATATCTTGGAGTCACATCTTTCTTATTGGGGAATACCCATATCTGTAAAAATCTGACTTCATCTTCTTTATTCTTGTTGTACTCACTATGGTAGACGCCTGTACCCGCGCTCATTACTTGCACATCCCCAGCTTTGATGGTTGCGACATTACCCATGCTGTCTTTGTGCTCGAGATCCCCACTGAGCGGGATAGATATGATCTCCATATTGTCATGAGGATGCGTACTAAAGCCTCGACCGCCTGCTACAATATCATCATTGAGCACTCTTAGTACTCCAAAATTCATTCGCTCAGGATTGTAATAATTCGCAAAACTAAATGTGTGATGAGAGTCCAGCCATCCATGATTGGCATGTCCACGTGTGTCTGCTTTGTGCAATACTGATTTCATAGTTTTTATTTCTTGAGTGGGTAAATGATTGAATCCTACTTGCTGTATCATTTCGTCATATGTCGACTTCTTTAGTTTGACATTTTTCGCCTTCAGCGTATTCGCTCCAGCGGCTACGCTGAGACCTCCTAAAAGTGATTTTTTGATGAAGTTTTTTCTGTCCATGACTTACAGCTTTGATTAAGTAGATACACTACAAATATGAGATATCAACTAACACCAGACCATAGCATTATGACGGCGACATATATAAAAATGTCGGAAACAAGGTGAACTACGCTCTAAACTGACTCGGAGAGACACCCACTCCTTTTTTAAAAAAAGAACTAAAATGCAATGGCTCTTCAAACCCAACTAATAAAGCTATCTCCTTGATAGACAGATCGGTATGTAGCAGTAGTCGCTTAGCCTCTAAGATGATTCTATCTTGTATATGGGCTTTGGCTACTCGGCCAGTGAGATCTTTGACAGTCTGACTGAGATGCTTCGGAGTTATATGAATTTCGGAGGCATACTGCTTGACCATATGCCAGTCTGCATATCGCTGCTCGACGAGATCTTTGAAGTCCCTAAGGATACAGACTCCCTTATGTTCACTATCCGTTTGTGCCACATTCATACCCAGACTATTATTGCAGTAGATCAAAAACAACTGGAGTAATGCAGCCATCGCTCTCTGTCCATATTGGAGCTGATGAGCTTGGCACTCTTGCATATCAGAGACGATACGACACAGGCGCTGATAGCTGTCCTCATCGAGGGACAATGGAGGACAGTGACCTATCTCTTGAAAAAGATTGATATCGCTGATAAAGCGCTGAGGGATTCCATATCTGATCAAAAAATCTCTACTGAAGGTCAGTACTAATCCACGTGGTCGATCTGATAGCGCCACCTGATGTACCTGCCCTGGACTCACAAAATGTACCTGTCGCTCCCCAAACATAAACTGCTCGTAGTCAATCGTGTGATACCCCTCAGCTCGCTGTACGAATAGCAAGGTATAATAGTCATGCCGATGAGCTACATCTACCCCACCATCACTCCGATCATAGATATCCTCCATCAGCTGTAGCTGAATGTCAAAATCAGCAGACCGAGGTATAAGTTGTGTCATGACATTGGTAGTTTTTTTTACAGTATCATTCCATCTCTATGCCGAGCTGACTGATGAGATAGCTGGCATTAAAGTTTTCGCAGATGCCCTCTTTGAGCTCATAGTCAAAGCGGAGATCTCCATCTTCAAAATCAATATCGAAATAATAGTTTTTAATATGATCTGGGTAGTCTCTACCAAGCTCTGCGAGCTGAATATCGTGAGTAGCTATCATAGCGTATGCTCCGCTCTCCATGAGCTTTTTGGTGATACCTATGGAGCCTTTGAGTTTGTCTTTAGAGTTAGTCCCTCGGAGCATCTCATCGATGAGTATGAGACTCGGCGCTCCTGTACGGATCTGGCTCAGGATCATCTCTACTCGATTGAGCTCAGCTTTGAAAGTGCTGACACTCTCCTCGAGCGCATCCTTGATACGCATGTAGCTGATGAGCTGCACTACTGAGGTCCGAAGCGAGCTTGCACAGACTCTCGTCCCCGCATAGGCTAAGATCATATTCACCCCGACCGTCCTGAGGAAAGTACTTTTACCAGACATATTAGAGCCGGTGATGATGGTGATCGGGTCCTGAGCTGTCTTGGTAAAGCTATTTTTAACATGATGTCCTCTATCCAGCAGCGGATGTCCCATTTCTGTACCTGATAGCTCAAATGAGGCTTCGCTCAACTCGGCATATTGATACTCTGGATGATTGTACGACCAGGTGGCGAGGCTACTGAGGGCTTCCATTTTGCCGATGAGTCCGAATACTTGATGCAGGATATCCTGATTCGATGATTGCCACTGTCCAAGCTGCTTGATGATCCTCAGATCCCAGAGCAAAAAGACATTGAGCAAGAATCCTACGATCATATTCAGTCGATAGTCCATCCGATCTATGATCCCTTTCAGCTCTTTCAGCTGTGAGACTGGATGTCCGTCTTCACTTGTATTTTTAAGTGGCTGGAGGTCCTGATTGATATAGTCTGACTGATAGTCTTGGCGCATGATATGCTGCAGACTATCGGAGTATTCACTGAGCTGTACGACCGCTGCCGAGAGATGTCCCTGCACATCAGAGACCCGGCCGCCATAGTAGAGCATGATACCTATATTGGCTATAGCCAAAGCACTGGCGGTCACATATCCGATATCCCCGTCAAAATAATATAGTACTCCTATCCCGATCCATAGCAATGGCGTCAAGATCGACCAGATACGTATCCATATCTTATCCGCCCATGCTACATCTTGTTGTAGAAGTGACTCAAGCAAATCCGCTGGATTAGCGCTATGATCTTGTAATGTATATAGATGATTCGCCAGTCGCTGGCGCCATTTGACCATAGGCTCGAGCTCTTGGACAGCAGTTTGTCGCTCGACGATAGTCTTCCGATCCTCGATCTGGGATAGCCACTGACTGAGATACTGATGTCCATCATAGGTCCGACAGCGATTGATCAGTCCGAATAGTGATGGCTGCCCAAAGACATCAAGATCACCCGTGTAGTAGTGCTTGGGCAGATCATACTCGCTACCGTCAGAGTATTGATTTTCAAAATGCTCAAGACAGTTGATCTCATTTTCATTGATTTTTACTGCCATTTCTGCCTGACGCTTTGCCCGATCTGCACGCTGCTGCTGCATCACGATATAAACAAAAAGGATCGCTCCAAATCCGACAATACCTATCAATAGAAACAAAGGTCTATCAAGACTGACAATCACCATGGCGATGGTAGCAATCAGGACGGCCAGACGGAGTAGTGAGAGATTGAAGCTTCGTTTGCCTTCGCTCGTAGCCAGATCTGTATACTTTTTGATTAGCTCTTGATATTCACTGATTCGCTGATTCATAGTCGGCAAAACTAACTAATTTGTGCGCTCGAAAAATGGTATTAATAAAAGCTTATGACACTATCCAAGAGACCAGCTCTCATCCTCATCGATATCCAAGATGGCCTCATCGAAGTCAATAATGACTGGGGACATCGTAATAATCCAGATGCAGAGGACCGAGCAAGTGAATTGCTACATTTTTGGAGAGAGATGAGCTGGCCAGTGTATCATATACAGCACAACTCGATCAACCCCAACTCTCCTCTCTATCCTGAAAAAACTACCAATGCCATCCAAGAAAAAGTCAAGCCACTACCCCACGAGCCGGTCTTGACTAAGACCGTAAATAGCGCTTTCATCGGTACAGAGCTCGAGATGAAACTCAAGAAAAACGGGCATCTCACTATAGTCATATGCGGACTCACCACTGAGCACTGTGTCTCTACGAGTACTCGCATGGCCGGTAATCTGGGATTCGAAACCTTCTTAGCCCATGATGCTACGGCGGCCTATGATAAGGTTGATATCTACGGTGACATTATCCCGGCAGAGGTAGTACATCAGACGGAACTGAGCTGCCTTAATGGAGAATTTGCCACTGTGCTCAGCACTGCGGAGGTAATGGAGCATCTCACGCCGCCACTTCAGGCATGATTTTCTTATAGCCATTTATGGCTATTTTGAGGGATGCAGCTTCGAGCTGTAAGCTTTATGATGTATCTTAGAGATATCACCTTTACAGTAAACAGAAACGCCCTATGATTATTCTTTCACCGACACTCGTATTAGAAAATAATCGAGTCAGGCTGGAGCCCCTCCAGTGGGAGCATTTTTATCAGTTGCTCCCGATAGCTATTGAATTCACAAATCTGCTGCGCTATTCTCCTTCCGAATTTGGAGATGAAGAATCCCTCACTGGATATTTTGAAAAAGCTATCACAGAACGAGAGCTTAATCAGCGTATGCCTTTCGCTATCTATGATAAACAGAGCGACACCTATGCTGGCAGCACCAGCTACATGAATATCTCTACTCCTAATGATCGACTGGAAATCGGCTCGACATGGATCAGTCCTCGGCATCAGCGCACTGGGCTCAATCGCAATATGAAATTCCTCATGATAGATTACGCATTTAATGCATGGGAATGTGAGCGAGTAGAGCTCAAAACTGATGCTCGCAATGAACAATCACGCACTGCCATAGAAGCCATAGGTGGTCAATATGAAGGAAAACTGCGCAACCATACACTCATGACTGACGGCCATCGTCGTGACACCGTATACTATAGCATCTTGCGCTCAGAGTGGCCAGAGATCGCCGAGAGCACATTCGCTCAGGTAGATCGCAACTGTATGGCAAAAAAGTAAATACAGCTCCCGCTTAAATGATATAAAAAGCCCCACTGAATTAGTTTTAGTAGGGCTTTCTTTATTAGCATACGCTCATGTGAGCTATATAAATTAATCCACTAAGATCATATTGGATTACTTCTCTTGTCCTCCTGGTATTCATCGAAATATCCAAGCAGGTCGTCGAGCACATTTCATTCTTTCAAAAGAAGCGAGTATACTCGAATAAAAAGATTAAATATGTTAAGAATGCTATTCAACCCAGCCACTTTGGCGCTTTTGATACCGATCGCAGCTATCGTAGGACACTTCGTCGTCAAAGCCCAGCAAATGCAGTATGATCACGAGGAAAGACTCGAGAAAATCAGAGCAGGCATAGACCCTGACGCCCATGAGCGAGAGACCGTATAGATGAAGTAGTCCGGCTGCTATTAGTGTGCTGATATCACACTATCTTAGGACGAAAGTCCAATAACTATGCAGCCGACACTACTATCTATTTTGATCATATCCCTCGGCATATCACTATGTGCCTGTAAGAGCACATATGAAAACATAAGAGATGATAATGATATCGTGTCTGCCCCTGCTGGGATATACCGAGGTATCGTAGATGAGACATCAGGCACTATATCATATAAGGGTATACGCTATGCTCAGCCACCAGTGGAAGAGCTCCGTTGGAAGGCTCCACAGCCTATAGATCGCAGTACTGACACTATACTATGCGACGCATTTGGGCCCAGTGCTATCCAGCGTCCTCCGGCGCCTTTTGGTCCATGGTCATCTGAGTATCTCATACCATCAGCCCCTATCGATGAGGACTGCCTCAGCCTTAATATTTGGCGACCAAAAGAAACAATAGAGCCACTACCAGTAATGGTCTGGATATATGGAGGTGGATTCACCAGTGGTGGATCAGCAGTCCCATTATATGATGGCAGTGCATTGGCACAGCAAGATATCATAGTAGTGAGCATTAACTATCGAGTGGGCGTATTGGGATTCTTAGCTCATCCTGAGCTCACTGCAGAGGCTGGCCAATCAGGCAACTATGGACTACTCGATCAAGTCGCTGCCCTACGATGGATTAATGAAAATATCAGTGCATTCGGAGGTGATACTGATCGCATCACCATAGCGGGACAGTCAGCAGGGTCTATGAGCGTACATGCCATGGTCAGTACTCCATTGACTGCAGGACTATTTCAGCAGGCGATCCCGCAGAGCGGAGCCAACTTCACTCATCCAATGATGCACCTGAGTGAGGCGGAGCAATTGGGCCTCACTGTGATGCATGAGCTCGGCGCTGAGAATCTTCATGACCTCAGAGCATTGCCAGCTGAGGCATTACTGCCATATACTGAGCGAGTCAATAGGCCTATCATAGAGGGCCATCTACTACCCTACTCTACTGCAGAGATTTATGATCGCCAAGAGCAACAAAAAGTCAAGCTACTGACAGGATGGAATGAGCATGAATACATGATGTTTGCCCCAGTAGTATCAGCCGAAATCTATCAAAAGAATATCAAGGCTCATTATGGAGATCAAAGTCAAAAGTTGCTAAAACATTATCCTGCTACGAATGATGCTGTGGCTGCCCAATCACAAAAAGAACTTAGCAGAGATCAGATATTCGGCGTGCAGATATACGACTGGGCAGAGCGCCACGCTGCGACTCAAGAAGAGCCCGTATTTGTCTATCGATTTGCCCATATCACACCAGCATCCGGCGAGTATGCGCAGTACGAGGCTTACCATAGTGGAGAGCTGCCATTCATGTTTGACAATGTAGACCGGTATGTAAGTAGAGACTGCGGCGCAGCAGAAGATGAGCTGGCCAAAATCATGTCCAGCTACTGGGTCAACTTCATAAAAACTGGCAATCCCAATGGACAAAATCTGCCGATCTGGCCCGCATATACTACTGAAAATCAAGAGATCATGTGGATAGATCACGGCGCTACCTCCAAGCCTCTAACCAATCCGGAACAACTATCAACACTCAGATCAGCTCTTTCGGCCATTGCTAAAAAATAAAGCCCGAAGCGATCGCTTCGGGCTCAATAACATTATTAAATCACTGTAATCTAAGTGTTACAGGTCTCCTCTATTCTTCATCTTATGTGCATAGTCTACAGCTCTGGCGGTGAGTGCCATGTAGGTGATACTTGGATTTTGTGTGCCTGAGCTCGTCATACATGCTCCATCCGTGACGAATACATTTTTCACGCTATGGATTTGATTCCATTTATTGAGTACGCTGGTCTTAGGGTCACGTCCCATACGAGCGGTACCCATCTCATGGATACAGGCTCCTGGAGCCGTCTCGGCATTGTACGAGCTGATATTTTTGCAGCCAGCAGCATCGAGCATCTCGAGGCCACAGTTGACACCATCTTCACGGAGTTTTCGCTCATTTTCTTTGAGACTGGCGTCAAAAGTCACAGTCGGCAGACCAAATGGATCCAGCTTATCATGATTGAGATACATACGATTCTCATGATACGGTAGTAACTCACCAAAGCATGTAATCCGCACTTGATATGGTCCAGCCATGTGCAGACTATCTTTGAATCCTGCTATGCCACCAGTACGATCTCCTTTTGTTCTTGAGGCACTACCTTGATAGCCAAATCCTCGGATGTAGTCCTTTCGCTCTGTAGACTTATCAATGTTTCTAAATCTTGGAATATAGAAACCTCCTGGGCGGCGACCCTTGTAATATTTATCCTCAAATCCATCTATCTCTCCTGACACTCCCATGCCATAATGATGATCCATCATATTATGTCCCAGTTCACCACAGTCATTACCCAGGCCATTTGGAAATCTATCCGATTTACTATTGAGCATGATCGCTGTACTGCCTACCGTACTGGCATTGCAGAATATGATATCTGCAAAAAACTCATGAGTTTCTTTTGTCTCGGTATCTACGATCCTCACACCAGTCGCTGTCTGTGTCTCATGATCGTAGACGATCTCAGAGACCGTACTCATCGGACGAATAGTAAGATTACCTGTCTCAGCAGCTACCGCCAGCGTCGAGGACAGACTACAGAAATAGGCTCCATATGGACACCCTCTCCAGCATCTATCTCGTGTCTGACATTGGCCTCGAGTCCCGAGATGAACTTTAGGATTATATTCTGATAGATTCGCTACTCTACCCTGAGTCACGACTCTTTGAGAAAATGCCTTACCGATCGACTCACGTAGATGCGTCTCGACACAGTTGAGCCCAAAGGGTTTTAAAAATTTGCCATCAGGTACCTGCTTTAGCCCTTCTTTCATCCCAGTGATTCCGACGAAAGTCTCCACATAGTCATACCAAGGGGCAATATCTCGATATCGGATAGGCCAGTCTATAGCGATACCATCCCGAGCATTCGCCTCAAAGTCAATGTCACTCCAGCGGTAGCAATGACGCCCCCACATGATCGATCGTCCTCCCAGATGATGCCCTCTGATCCAGTCAAATCGCTGATCTTCGTCATAGGGAAATACATCATCCTTAGCAATCCAGTGTTTGTTATCTTCATTGACCCACCATCCGAGTCGCTGCTGCCTAAAATAGTGCGCAGCTCGCTCCTCTTGCGTGACCATATTGTTATTAGGCAGCTCCCACGTATCGAGTGCTGCGGTAGGATATTCACCATGTTTGACATCTCGCCCCTTCTCGAGGACGAGTGTCTTATAGCCCTTTCGACAGAGCTCCATAGCGGCAAATCCCCCACTGATGCCTGAGCCTATGACGATGGCGTCATAGCTCACTTCATTTTTTCCTCCTGCATTTATATTAACCATATGTATATGCTCTTCCTTCTGTTTCTGAAATATCTATACATGCCTCATACTCTCCTGGTACGGGGATATAGACGAGTAGATTAGTACCTACGTACTCTGTATTTTGGTAGGCGGTACCATAAAGCGACTTGATGCGCTCTAAAGCTCCCTTGGCAGGACTATCGCTGCTATCGATCTGCTCTAACAGCGCTATAGCAGTATCTTGATCTTTTGACTCAAAATCAGCACCTATAGCATTTCTGAGCTCCGTGATAGCACTTTGTACAGACTTTTGAGCATTGTCGTCATAGCATTTAGCGACTATCGTATCTATCGTCTCAGCTAATCCTAAAGAATTAGCTCCGGGTGTATCCGTTTCTGGGATCAAAACATTTCCGATGGCCTTAAAAAAACCATAGTCGTCAGAACTCAAGAATAACTGCTCGTATCCATCTCCTACGACCTCAGGACCACAGCCCGACATCAAGCCAGACATGAGAAGTGATGACAGGACTCCTCCTGTCGTTAATTTTATTGCTTTACGTCTTTTCATATGCGCTTTTAGAAAAATCAATATTAGAAGTCAAAAGGTAAGAATAATAACCAGAAAGAAAGCAGATGCAATCGATTGATAAACCACTCATGAAAAAAGTGACGTATCCATGATGTAATTGTATTTTGGCCTAAAAAATAGCTGAAACAAAGCTCAATAGTTAAGATCTATGGTGAATATTATCAAATAACTAAATTTGCAGGCACTGCTACATCTATTAAATATCGTCCTTTTAAAAAATAGTATTAATGAACTGAATTAGTAGGATCTCAAAGGTGTAGATCAATAAAAACAAGAATAAGGTAATGAATGTATCGGGATTAATTGATGATTTCAGAAGCTCTCTATCGCCGGAGGAAAATGAAGTCATGGAAGTATTCATCTCTAAGATGAAGAAAAATAAATACAGCAAAGGCGAACAATTGCACAGGGCAGGCAAAGTGTGTAATGTACTCCACTATATCACGAAAGGGATCATACGTACTTATTACTACAAGGATGAGAAGGACATCTCTGTGTATTTTACTCAAGAAGGCGAAATGGTCACCGCTATTGACAGCTTTATACAGCAAAAGCCAAGTAAATATAACATAGAGACTCTCGAAGACACAACGACTTACTCTATCACCTTTGACGAATTAGAGAGTATGTATGAGGATCATCCGAGCTTTGAGCGATTCACCAGAATAATCATGATGCAGGCCTATATCGATCTCGTAGAGCGAGCAGAGAGTATACAGCTGCATAGTGCTATGGAGCGCTACCAGCTACTCACAGAGCGAGATCCTCTGCTGCTGGAGCGAGTCAATCTGAAGCATATTGCTACTTTCCTCGGTATATCACCAGAGACACTGAGTAGGGTCCGATCAAATGGTAGTACCTGATCGATATTGATAAATGTCAAGAGAAATAAAGTAAAGAATAGGTTTCTTTGAGTGGACTAAATATGTTGACACATATTGAATTACTTCAATGGCCAGACTGACAAGGGGCCTATTCATTCGAATAAAAGGTAAGTCGATATAAGGGTGTCAAAAAGCTGATGGGCTACGGGCTCAAAATAATAATAGGGGATCTCGATCGGGATCCCCTATTTTGTGTCACAGCATATCGGATATCACCTACTCTATGATGATCGGTGCTCCGATAGCAGATAGATCATCCTGCAGTGCTTTTACTTTCGCTATAGCGGCTTCTACCACTGGCTGTATCTCTTGTAGCTGCGAAGAGGCTCTATTGAGACCTTTCTTGTGATTAGCTGTAGGACCATAAGTACCACTGAGACCTACCCATCCATATATCTCACCATCAGTGGGCAGTGGATTTTGCTTCTCGCCTACCTCCTTCTTACTCTGATTACCATTGAGCGCTATGTCGAGAGCGATCATATCACGCTTAGCATCGTACATACGCTGGACCAGATCACTTGGGATCTCATCAGCTCGAGCTACCGCCTTCTTGATCACATCGAGACGACGATTAGCCAGTGTGACTTTACGATTAGTCTCAGTGAGCAGCTGCTGATAATCCTCATACTGACCTCTGAAGGCTGCGATCTCATCATATGAGGCCCCTCTGAGAGTCGGCTCTATCATACGATTGACATCGAATGATACGGGCTCTCCCAGCTGAGTCTTTATACCGTTTTGGAGCTTATAGAGTGTCGCAGTGTAACTACCAGGAGTAGCTTTGAATCCTCCCCCACCAAACCAATTACCACTACCACGTGGAGCCTCCATGGTCAGTGGACTCTTGCTCGCTAATGATAGATCCCAGGTCGCTCGATTCATCCCTTTTGAGGCAGGAGCATCAAAATTCTTAATAGCCTTGCCAGCAGCGTCGGTGATCTCAAACATAAGCGTCACTTCTTCTTCGTTCTTTTCAGTATCGAGTTCTTCCCATCCGGGGAAAGGAATATTAGATTTGGATTTAGTCAGTTCTTTTTCCTTTTCTTTCCTTTTACTCTTGGCAGACTCATATTTATCTCTCAAGAAATAAGTGAATGTCACGCCATAAGGTGGATTTTCTGCAGCATATTCATTATTGCCCTGTCCATAGATCTCGTCTTCCTCTGTATACCAGTAGCCATCTCTTGGCTCAAATACTGTAGCCTCTGCCGCTGATAATGCATCCGCATCGATAGAGCGTAGCGCTGTATAATCATCCAACACATAGAATCCTCTACCAAATGAGGCTGCTACGAGATCTCCCTCTCTACGCTGTATAGTGATATCTCTGAATGAAATAGTCGGCAAACCTCCTTTGAGCTGGATCCACTTTTCTCCTCCATCATTAGTAAAGTAGATACCAAACTCTGTCGCTAAAAACATCAAGTCTGGATCAATATGATCTTGTACCATTCTCCAGACTAATAGACGCTCCGGTAGATCGCCAGTAGCACTTTTCCAAGTTTTACCACTATCAGTACTTTTGATGAAGTATGGCTGGAAGTCTCCATACTTATGATTATCGAGGGCGGCATATACAGTATGCGCATCGTGGAGATCCGCTCTTATATCATTGACGAATGCCGTCGCAGGTACACCTCGTACATTTTTCAGTTCGATCTTACGCCAGTTTTCTCCACCATCTTCAGATACCTGTATGATACCGTCGTCGGTACCTGCATAGAGTAATCCCTCTTGGATCGGAGACTCAGCCAGTGAGGTGATAGTATTGTAGTTTGACATAGCATCAACATCCCATGGATTGTCCCAACTTTGTTGCTTACCCATGATAGGGAGTGACAGCCGCACTTCATTCTTCGTGAGATCAGATGATATTGGTGTCCACTCATCTCCCCTATTGTCAGATCTCCATACTCGCTGAGAGGCGAAGTACAGTCGTGCTGGATCATGCGGGCTTACTAAAATCGGAGCATCCCAGTTGAACCGCTCATATGGCTCGCCCTCAGCGGGCTGTGGCTGGATGAAGACAGACTCTTTAGTCTTATGATCGATACGCCATAGCCATCCCTCTTGAAACTCTCCATAGGTGATATTCGGATTGCCCGGCTCGGTCGCTGACTGGTGGCCATCAGCCCCGAGGACTATTCGCCAGTCCCGATTGTGTATACCACTACTACGCATCGTACGTGATGGCCCACCATGGGAGCCATTGTCCTGAGTACCTCCGTAGATATTGTAAAAAGGCTCAGCGTCGTCCACAGCCAACTTATAGTATTGCGTCACTGGCAGATTGCTGATATATCTCCAGGTTTTGGTTTTATCAAAAGACTCATAGAGGCCTCCATCAGTCCCCATGATCACATAGTCAGGATCACTCGATCGCCAAGCGATAGCGTGTGTATCGACGTGTTTTTTATCCTCATTCATCTGGCGGTAGGTCTTCCCATGATCGTCTGAGATGAGTACGTAGTTATTCATCAGGTATAGTCTACCCTCCTGATGAGGGTCAGCATAAAGCTCCTGATAGTAGTGTGGTCCTGTCCCACCCGAAGTCATATCAGACTGTCTCGTCCAAGAAGCTCCTTGATCTGAAGACATATAAAGCCCACCCGTCTTACGATCTGTCTCGATTGCAGCGTAGACCACATTGTGATCAAATGGAGAAATAGCCAATCCTGTTTTCCCAAGATTGGACATTGGGAGACCTGCGCTACTCTTAGTCCATGTATCTCCACCATCAGTAGACTTGTGAATACCTGACTCTGGGCCACCTCCCATATAGGCGGCTACCGTACGATGGCGCTGCCATGTAGCTGCATAGAGCACATCAGGATCAGTAGGATCCATCACTACATCTGTGACACCAGTCCATTCATCATCGCCGAGAGTCTTAGTCCATGTCGATCCTCCATCAGTAGATTTGTACAGGCCTCGCTCACCCCCTTTGCTCCATAATGGCCCCTGAGCAGCCACTAATATCACATCTGAGTCTTCAGGATGCACTACGATTTTGCTGATGTGCTCCGATTCTTTCAGCCCCATATTCTGCCAGGTGGCTCCTGCGTCAAGACTTCGGTATACTCCATCTCCAAATCCTACGTGACGGCCTCCTACATTCTCGCCAGTGCCGACCCAGATGATATTGTGATTAGACGGATCGATAGTGACACAGCCGATCGAGTAGCTCGTCTGCCCATCAAAAATCGGCGACCAAGTCGTGCCAGCATTGGTAGTTTTCCAGACTCCGCCAGAGCCGACTGCGACATACATTATATTTTGGTTAATAGGATGGATAGCTATGTCAGCAATCCTCCCAGATGTCAATGCAGGACCTATATTCCTGAATTTTAAAGCACTATACGTGCCAGACTTCATGATGGTAGTATCAGGCTGAGCGCTGAGCAGCCAGCCCATCATCAAGAAGAGACTAAGAAGTGAAAATGATTTCATCGAACTATTTTGGTTATTAATTAATGGCCCTACCAAAATAGTCATTCAGCCTATATTCAAATAAACTGTTAATCAATATTTACTTTTCATTGGGATAATGATGTAAAATATGACTTGCCTGAACCATTACTCAAGTCTACCTAAATGCAAGACTCTACCACCGGTATGATTCACTGGATTCACACTCTTGCCTATTACGACTCCATCTTCAGGGGCATGATATTCTGCGATTTTATCACCAAAAATATTAGTCACGGTAGCGATGAGCTCTCCTTTAGACACTCGCTGATTGATCTCAGGGATGACTCGCAGGAGCCCTCCGACATCCGTATATATCCAAAAAGAAGATGGGCACATCGTCAGTCCATCATCATTGATCTCGATCTCATCATCGACCATACCGAGCATGATAGAAGCATTGTGCAATCCCGTGATGCCAGTACGTATCAATCCTCGCTGAAACGTCCGAGGATTGCCCACTTCTACGGTGATAGCAGGGATATTTCGCTCACTTGCCTCACCTCTGAGAGTACCATCAGAAGGAGGATTATTCACGATGATCTGTGGATTTTGTAGTCGGGCCAGCTCAGCTGATATGGGATTACTGAGATCAGCACGGACGTAATATGAATTAATCCGGCCATGACTGGCTGTATGGAGATCTATGAGATAGTCAAACTGACTCAATACTCGCTGCACAAAACGATTGGCATATACTTGACTCGCTGATCCATCTGCGACCCCGGGCATGATATGATTGAGATCTACTCCATCAATAAATCGCCGCTGATGTCTGAAAAAGGATGGAAGATTCATTACCGGTATTCCAATGACAGTTCCTTTGAGTTTTTTAGGATTGAGTTCATTGACAAATCGCTGTATCACAGGTATCCCATTGAGCTCGTCACCATGTACAGCAGCGGTAAGTCCGAGCACAGGCCCAGCCTCTACTCCTCTGACGATGAAAACAGGTATCGACATGGGCGTACCAAATGCATCTTCTATCAGATCTAACCAAAGGCGATGAACCTGCCCCCTTTCAAAATCAGTCAAAACAAGGTGCGAAAAATGCGGATATGCTTTCATGAGTGCAAATAATAGTAATCTAAGAAATCATTAAAAATGGTAGTAGAGAGAGGCTGATCAGTCATCTCCTCCAGTGGAGCGATACCTCCTATACTCAGCGTATTGATCTCAGATATGACTCGCTGACCATCATCATCGACTAAAGTGTCAAGACCGAATAACACGATCCCTTCTTGTCTCAATATTGGAGCGATATGAGCTACTATCTCATGCTCTCTAGCAGTAGGTGCCGACTGTACGCCTGTACCTCCTTGTGCTACATTGCAGAGCCACTGTCCTTCAGCGGGCAGGCGTAAGGACACCCCTAAGATACGACCTCCTGAAACGACAATTCGCTTATCTCCTTCTTTCACATTTTTGAGATACTTCATAGACAGATAGACCTGAGGATCAGCACGATATAGCTGTAGCCATTCCTCTATTGTCGTATCAATATCTGACGAACTAGCTCGTCCATCTTTGATACGAAGGATACCTTTACCGCCATACTCACGGAGTGGCTTGAGGACTATATCGTAGCGATCAAGCTCCTCTAAAATGTCCGCCTCACTCTGGCATAGTCGTAAAGGAGGTGTAAAGTTTTTAAAACTCAGTAAATACTCTTTACTACTGGTCTTGATGATTCCTAATGGATTATTCACTATCACTGCAGAGCTATACTGCTGTAGCGATATTAAAAAGTCATCCGAAATAGGTCTTGGTATACGCAGGACGATCATATCATACTCAGCCACCCGCATTGCCTCCAAATCATCTCCATGTAGGGATCTAAACATCTCATAGTTGATAGGACCTGACATCCTCCAGCCGAGTGGATGCTGAGAAAAGTCAGCATCAAAAAAAATTTCATTTTGAACATACGATCTACTGATGATGGCTACCTCATCGACGATATCGTGATCATATGCAGCATTCGCCAGTGTATACAGCGAATTAGCCACACTATGTGTAGCATGGTCAGTCAAGAATAAGACTTTCATTACTTGACTTTGATTTCTTGTATGAGTCGGTTATCATCATTGAGCGATTTGAATAGCTTGCTTCTGAACTGCCCTTTAGAGTTCGTGAGTTGCTTAGCCATATTATCTATCGCTTTCATAGAGAGGATGGACTGTATATATGCTTCGAGTAGATCGTCCAGTCCCAGACCGAGTTTATTGAAATCTCGTCTATCCATGAGCATCAGACGATTCGTATCGCTGCCCCAGTTATTGTTTTCCAGTTTGATCGAGAGGTTAGTCCCGAGCATATCCCAAGAGGAGTATGGTCCTTTGACATCATTGAGCAATGGTGCTTCTGCTCTACGGCTATAGACACATAGTGGGCGCATACCAGCTGATGTAGAGGCTACCATCATCCGGATATCACAGACATAGGTATGCCCCTTAGTAGATGGGATGGTGCCGACATGATAGTACTTGCCATGACGGCTGACACTACTCCACTCATAATTGCCGATGAGACTCTGTACAATAAACTGATCATAATCATAATCTCGCTCCATGAATGCATCGAGCTCCTCCTGTGAGGTGATCGTAAATACTCCCTGTCCGGCATTGCTATAAGGTATCTTGATCACTGCATGTCCTCCCATCTTAGTCACCCAGAGTGGTATCTCGTTTTTACTGACATCCCAGATGGTCTCAGGCGTATAGATATTCAGTCCATATGGCCGCAGCTCCGTATTATACAGATCATAGGCCTTAGCAGCTACCATTTTATTGCGCCCTCCAGCTAGGCAGGCGATGATTGGATTGAGGATCTGAGTCTTGGACTGTAGTGGTATACGATTCCATGGCTTCTGAGTGACATATCTGAACGCCGCTCTGATGGTGATCCATTCTGTGCCATCATAAAACAGTAATACCCCGTCGTCAAATCTAATATAACTCTCCAGCTCATCGCTATCAGGCATGTAGATATAGTAGACAGGCTCATTCATCATATCAGCGATAGTCGCTGCATAGCCTGATGCCTCCATAGGATTCTTATCATATAGCACGGCGAGAGATCCTTCGATTGATTTACGCTTATTTTTGAGTAAAGGAATGAAGGTCTCCTCTATCAACCTGCGATAGGAACCATACTCCTGAAAATCATCTATGAGAGGCATAGATTTTTGACCTGATGGACAGGAGTTGTTCTCTATGACTACCATTCGTTTGTTTCCTTTCTCCGTAGTCACATTGATCAAATCGGCGCCTGCCCATCTGAAGTAGCTATTTTGTGAGGTCAGGATATCATGCAGCGCATGGGCATCCACCATTGGATTGAGATGAGTGTATCTACTCACTATCCTGTCAGTAGACAGATTGAGAAAAAATGAGACCATAGGATGAATGGTCGCATTCAAAGCTTTAGGGTACCAGTGATTAGCAGGTTCAAAGCTGCCAGGCTTCACCAGTGTAAAGTTATTTTTCAACTATGATATTTAAAACTATTGTAGGAAATGATACACTCCAAATTGAGAGTCATATCATTCATTAATCGTCATCGTCATCGGTCTCTTCTACTTCTATTTCGTCGATATCGAGATCATCATCAAAGTCCTCATCGTCGTCATCGTCGAGGTCATCCGCAAACTTTTCTTCATAGCGAGCTCGAGCTTTATCTTTGAGCACTCCCATATCATTATAATCCTCATCATTGAGGATGATGCGTTGAGCTTCTTGCATAGACATTTTGACCATATAGTATCGATCTTCAGTCTCATAGGGTAGCGCACTTATGAATTTTCCATCGATACCTTTAAACCTGATCAAATGTTTCTCAAAGCCTCTGGGATAGGCTAATTTGATCTGCTCCTGTATCTCAGGCTCTAGTTTTCCGAATGCTTTGAGTACTCGAGGTTTAGACATACTGTATTTGATTGTTTGAATTAGTAGGATTATGTCTTGTTTATACGATGATAGTCATAGTCATGTGATTCTTCATCATCATACAAGTTAAATTTCTTTGATTTTTTGTTAGGTGTCAACCGTACTTTTTTCTTCTTGCTGTTGACCTCTCTTTTTGTAGTTTCTAAATCTTCGTAATCTTTAAATTTTCTAAGCTTTTTCATTACTTAAAAATTATGATATCAATAGGTTAAAATTGTTACCATCCCAGCAAATATGCAAATATTAAAGGTGCTACAATAGTAGCATCTGACTCAATGATAAACTTAGGAGTATCTATTGCTAATTTCCCCCATGTTATTTTCTCATTGGGCACTGCACCTGAGTATGACCCATAACTGGTAGTAGAGTCACTGATCTGGCAGAAATAACTCCAGACGGGCACACTCTCCTGCTCCAGATCTTGATGTAGCATTGGTACTACACATATCGGAAAATCTCCTGCTATCCCACCTCCAATTTGAAAAAATCCGACACCGATTTCGCCAGCATTCTCTTCATACCATTCGGACAGGTAGATCATATATTCAATGCCTCCTTTCACTGTTTCCGGCAGTGTATGCCCTTGGATGCAGTGTGCAGCGAAAAAATTACCACAAGTACTATCTTCCCAACCAGGCACAATGATAGGCAGGTTTTTTTCTGCCGCAGCCAGTAGCCATGAGTTCTTTGGATCTATCTCATAGTGCTGTTCGAGTCTGCCACTGAGCAATAGCTGATAGAAAAACTCATGAGGAAAATAGCGCTCATCAGCGATTTCTGCAGCTGTCCATACTTCGAGCAATTCATCCTCGATCCGTCGCATCGCCTCCATCTCTGGGATACAGGTATCTGTCACACGATTATAGTGTTGATCGAGGAGTTCTTGCTCTTCTTCAGGCGAGAGATCTCGATAGTTGGGCACTCGCTTATAATGGCTATGCGCTACGAGATTAAATATATCTTCCTCGAGATTTGCACCAGTACAGCTGATGATGTGCACTTTGTCCTGTCGTATCATCTCCGCCAGTGATCGTCCGAGCTCTGCCGTACTCATAGCTCCTGCCATAGTGATCATCATCTTGTGCCCTGCATCGAGCTGATCCTCATAGGCCTGAGCTGCATCTACGAGAGATGCTGCATTAAAGTGACGATAATGGTCAAGTATAAAATTGGATATGGGTCCTTTATTGGTCATTATTTACTATACTTATATGAGAGCATTTTATAATATAATTTGGCGGCCAAATATTGTGGAGCATGCATCCCCTCTATCGGGGCGAGCTCTACTATATCAAAACCTACCACTCGCCTCTCTACGAATACTCTACGCAAAAAAGTCATCACCAGATGCCAGTCCAGTCCACCCGGCTCAGGAGTCCCTGTAGCTGGCATGATGCTACTGTCAAAAGCATCTAAATCAAAGGTAATATAGACATCATCTGTCATCTGACCAATAGCTCGATCTATCCATTCTGTCTTACCCAAAATATCATGAGCGAAGTATGTCTGCTCATAGTTCATATGTTCCTTTTCGGTGACATCCATACTACGGATCCCTACCTGGATTAAATTAGTTTTTTGACTGGCGTCGAATAATGCACAAGCATGATTGTACGCTGTGCCCTCATAGGCCGGTCTGAGATCCGCATGTGCGTCTATCTGTAGCACAGTCAGATCACGGTAGCGTTCATAGTGAGCCTGGATGACACCGATACTCACCGAGTGCTCCCCTCCAAAGAAGGTGAGAAATTTATCCTGCTCCAAAAGTGCTCTTGTAGATTCTAATGTAGCCTGATACATGGCCTCTGGACTGTCATATCCAGACCAAGGAATGGGCATATGAATACCTCGTAGATAGACCTCGGAGTCAGTTTCTATATCATACAGCTCCATATTAGATGCCGCTTCGAGAAAAGCTCCAAATCCATAATCAGCTCCCTTGCCCCAGGTGCTGGTGCCATCATAGGGGATTGACTGGAGGTAGATCTCTGCTCGCTCTGCCGTTGCTAAATCCATCGGGATTCCTCCAAATGTTTGCATTTCTAAATCTGTCATATGTCGTATCCTAATATGCTGAGCATGTCTTCTACGGACTGCTCATTTCGGTATACAGTATCCGTAAAATTGCCAGTACTGTCTCGGTCTATGATGATATGCTTAGGTGCAGGGATCAGACAATGCTTGATCCCACCATAGCCACTGATCGAGTCCTGATAGGCCCCCGTGTGAAAGAATCCTATATACAGAGGCTCTCTATCACTATCCTCGTATTTAGGCAGGTGTACCTGCTGATTCATATCTTCAGAGTTGTAGTAATCAGAGTGATCACAGCTGATCCCACCGATACTCACTCGACTATATTCGTTGTCCCATTTGTTCACCGGGAGTAGTATGAATTTTTCGAAGATGGACCAAGCATCTGGGATAGTATTCATGAGACTATTATCCACGATGTACCAAAGCTCTGCGTTGTTTTGTTGTTTTTGCTCTAATACTTGAAAGATGATAGCGCCACTTTCTCCTACTGTATACTTGCCAAACTCCGTAAAGATATCGGGCTCCTCTACCTGTGCATCACGGCAGGCGTCTTGTATATTTTTGACTATCTCTTCGATCATGTACTCATAGTCATACTCGGAGCCCAGATTGTTGCGGATAGGGAATCCTCCTCCCAGATTGATAGCCTTGAGAGTAGGGCAGATTTTTTTCAACTCTATATAGGTCTGTATGCCCTTCTGAAACTCTCCCCAGTAGTACATCGTATCTTTGATACCACTATCTACAAAGAAGTGTAACATATGCAGATCGACTTTAGGATTGTCGATGATCTCTTTCTTACAAAATTCTATCACCTCGGCCTGAGGGATGCCCAGTCTTGAGGTATAATATGCAGACTGGGGCTCTTCATCTATTGCCATGCGTACACCGACCTTTAGACTTCCACGTCTGACTTTTTTATTGATCCGATCGATCTCGCTTTTGCTATCGAGTACCAGAATGGAGTTTTTAAAGCCATCCTTCTTCAGCGCTAAGATCTTATTTAGATAATCTTCAGTCTTGTATCCATTGTGTACGAATACTTGTGACTTACTCAGTTCTTTTTCTTTGTACAGCTTTCTGATAAGGTCAATATCAAAGGCGCTCGATGTCTCGAGATGCACTCCTTCTTTCAGCGCAGCCTTGACCACATGACTAAAGTGACAGCACTTTGTGCAGTAGCAATAGTAATATTGTCCCTTATATCGATGCTTTTTTATAGACCTATTAAAGAGATTTCGGGCTCGGCGAATCTGCTCCCCTATACGAGGCAGGTAGATAAGCTTGAATGGAGTCCCATATTTCTCAATCAAATACTTAATGGAGACACCGTGAAAAGTCAGGTATCCATCCCTAATATCAAAGCCTTCTTGAGGAAAATAGTAACTCTGATCAATAAGATCGAAGTAGGTATTTTTCATTTACAGTAAATAAAGATGAGCGAGTCGCCTATTTATGATTTTTGATGAGACAAATAAAGATCAAATAATTTAATACACAAGCTTTTTTTTGCGCTCTCATAGCCCTTTGCAACACATATTTTTTTACGCATTTTCAAGATATTGAAAATCAACATATTAGTTGTATTTTAACTGAAATCAACTGAAAAATATCAAACTAAAAAAACCGACAAACACCATATGACTAAATAACTCTATCTAAGCTACCATCATCTCATCAGAATCCGCAAGAAAGCTGAACCTCAAAAACATGAACTACTGCAACTCATTTACTTCATCCGACGTATAGATTTTTTTAAATATGTAGATTTGCGGCCTGTCTAATAACCCAACCTTATACTTTGGCAAATAGTAAGAGCAAGAAGGTCACGCCTCTGATGAAACAATACTTTGAAATGAAAGCAAAGCACCATGATGCTTTGCTGCTATTCAGGGTGGGTGATTTTTACGAAACCTTCGGCGAGGACGCCATTAAAGCCTCACAGGTATTAGGTATAGTGTTGACTGCCAGAAATAATGGTGGATCCAATATCGAGTTGGCAGGATTTCCCTATCACTCACTCGATGTGTATCTACCTCGCCTCGTAAAGGCAGGCTATCGAGTAGCCATATGCGAGCAACTCGAAAAGCCTTCAAAAGAAAAAAAAATCGTCAAACGAGGAGTCACGGATGTCGTCACTCCAGGCATCGGCACCAGCGATAATCTCCTCGAGCAAAAAGAGAATAACTATCTCGCAGCAGTACATTTTGACAAAAATGACCTAATCGGTGTCGCTTTTTTAGATCTCTCGACGGGCGAATTCATCGTGTATGAAGGCTCCAAAGTGGCCATCCAAAAACTGATAGGGACCTATCTACCAAAAGAGGTCCTCTACAGCAAAGGAGCGGAACAACAGATCCATGAGGTCGCCGACGAATCGTTTTATTGCTATGCTACTGACGACTGGAGCTGGCAATATGACTACTGTAGAGAGAAGCTCACTACCCTATTCAAAGTACAAAACCTAAAAGGATACGGTATAGAGCAATACCAAGCTGCTCAGACGGCAGCCGGTGCGATCCTGCACTATCTCGAGACGACTGAAAATCGCAAGCTCAGTCATATCAACAAGATAGCTCGTATCCATCTGGATCAATATGTATGGCTGGACCAATTCACTATAAGAAATCTCGAGCTCGTCTACTCCAATCATCCCTCTGGCGTGCCACTCTCTCAGATCCTGGATCAGACTGTCACACCGATGGGTGCTCGGCTTCTCAAAAAATGGATCCTACTGCCACTGACTGATATCAACAAGATCCAGACTCGTCTCGATATCGTGGAAATACTCAAGGAGGTCCCTCAGCTATCAGCAGAGCTGGATGATCAGCTCCGAGTCATCAGTGATCTGGAGCGGATAGTGGGCAAAGTGGCGCTTGGCAAAGTCAATCCTCGTGAAATCTATAATCTCAAAAGCTCACTGTATAAAATCCCGGACATCAAGTTGATCTTTGAAGAAGAGACCAGTCCGGCGCTCTACTCACTACTGAGCAGGCTCTCTGCCCTACCAGAAGTGACTCACAAGATCACAGAATCCATCCATCCTGATCCACCTGTCAATCTATCTAAAGGAGGCGTCATGGCAGATGGGTACAATGATGACCTCGATGAACTCCGCAGTCTCATCAGAGACAGCAAAAGTCATCTCCAAGCCATCCTGGAGAAAGAAATCGAAGCCACAGGGATCACTAATCTCAAAATAGGCTTTAATAATGTCTTTGGCTATTACTTTGAGGTGACTAATAAATACAAAGGCCAAGATCTCATACCAGAGAGCTGGACTCGCAAGCAGACTCTGACTAACTCGGAGCGCTATATCAGCGAAGAGCTAAAAGTCCTCGAGAGCAAAATACTCGGAGCAGAAGATAAAATATTAGTCCTCGAAGAGCGCCTATACTCAGAGGTCGTCCACTGGATGAGTGCCTACATACAATCGATTCAAGAGAATGCTCAGATACTGGCCCAAATAGACTGTCTCAATAGCTTCGCTAAACTGGCGCTCAGAAATCAATACTGCAAACCTAAGGTCAATGAGGGAACCGCTCTTCATATCGAAGCTGGACGTCATCCAGTGATCGAAGCACATCTGCCTCTCGGTGAAGCCTATATTCCAAATGATGTCACTATAGACAATGAAGGTGAACAAATACTGCTCATCACAGGACCAAACATGTCAGGTAAATCAGCCATCCTCCGACAGACAGCACTCATAGCTCTCATGGCACAGATCGGCTGCTATGTACCTGCTACGACTGCGGAGATAGGCATCGTAGACAGGATCTTCACCCGTGTAGGTGCATCTGATAATATCTCCAGTGGCGAATCCACATTCATGGTGGAGATGATCGAGACCGCTACTATCATGAATAACCTCTCCTCTCGATCGCTCATACTGCTCGATGAGATCGGTCGTGGCACGAGCACCTATGACGGCATCTCGATAGCTTGGTCGATGGTAGAGTACCTACATGAGCATGACACTCATCCAAAAACTCTATTCGCTACGCACTACCACGAGCTAAGTCAGCTCGCTGAGAAATACGATCGAATAGAAAACTATAATGTAGCCACTAAAGAGGTGGGAGAAAAGATCATCTTTCTGCGCAAGCTACAGAAAGGAAGCACGAATCAATCATTCGGTATACAGGTAGCACTCATGTCAGGACTCCCAAAAGAGATCATCCTCCGAGCGGGGCATATCCTGAGCTCACTACAAGAAAAAGCGATAGAGCAAGATGCCCATAAAAAAGAAAAGCTCGATCAACTCGAAAACCATCAGCCAAATCAACAGCTCAGTATGTTTGGCTCAGATCCACGTCTCCTGGCCATCGAGAGTGACCTGAAAAAAATGGATATAAATGCACTAACACCGATCGAATGTATGATGAAGCTGAATGAGCTGGTGAAGAAGGTGCAGGGGTAGTAAAGCTGCTGTAAGGATAATATCGAAGACGAAACAAATAGAAACTAAAAAGCCCAAATCTCTATCCATGGAGACTTGGGCCTTTTTTATCTCTTAATCTTTTAATGATCACTTTTTACCTGCCCATTCCTGGACCGCCCATCTTTTGCATTTGAGACATGAAGTTTTGCATGTTTTTACCTTTCGACATCATGTGCATCATTTTACGCATCTGATCAAACTGCTTGATGAACATATTTATCTCGTGGATGCTATGCCCACATCCCTTGGCAATACGTTTTTTACGAGACATATTGAGCAGCTCCGGATTAGCTCTTTCGTCAGGAGTCATGGAGAATATGATCGACTCTACCTTATTGAATGCATTATTATCAATATCGATATTCTTGAGCGCTTTACCCATACCTGGGATCATCCCCATTAGGGATTTTAGATCACCCATCTTCCGGATCTGATCGACCTGCTTGAGGAAGTCATTGAAGTCAAATTTGTTCTTTTTGATCTTCTTCTCGAGCTTCTTAGCCTCTTCTTCGTCAAACTGGTCTTGGGCTCTCTCCACGAATGATACGATATCACCCATCCCAAGGATACGCTGTGCCATCCGATCTGGATAAAACATATCCAGCTGCTCCATCTTCTCACCTGTACTGATGAATTTGATCGGCTTACCTACTGTATACTTGACGGATAGAGCCGCTCCACCACGAGTATCACCGTCGAGCTTGGTGAGGACCACACCATCGTAGTTGATGCGATCATTAAAGGCTTTGGCCGTATTGACTGCATCCTGACCAGTCATCGAGTCCACGACGAATAAGGTTTCATTGGGCTCGATACCCGCCTTGACAGCAGCGATCTCCTGCATCATCTTTTCATCGACCGCCAGACGACCCGCTGTATCGACGATGACTACGTCGAGCTTATTTTCGATAGCGTGAGCGATCGCATTCTGGGCGATCTCAACAGGGTTCTTATTTTCTACCTCCTTGTAGACAGGTACTCCTACCTGCTCACCGAGCACACTGATCTGATCGATCGCCGCTGGACGGTATACATCACAGGCTACGAGGAGCGGTTTTTTCTTTTTCTTTTCTTTGAGAAATTTGCTCAGTTTACCTGAGAAAGTAGTTTTACCACTACCCTGCAAGCCAGCGATGAGGATCACCGTTGGTTTGCCAGACAAATCGATACCTACTGCCTCGCCACCCATGAGATCCGTCATCTTATCCATGACGATCTTGACCATGAGCTCACCAGGTTTTACGGCCTTCAGCACGTTCTTAGTACCGAGCGCTTCATCCTTCACCTCATCGGTGAATTCTTTAGCGATCTTATAGTTGACATCGGCTGCCACGAGAGCTCTACGGATCTCCTTGACAGACTGTGCAATATTTAATTCTGTTAGCTTACCATCTCCTTTGAGGTTCTTAAACGCTCCTTCTAACCGGTCACTTAAGCTTTCAAACATAATTGAGCAAATTTTGCGCAAATATAAAAGGATATATTCTTTAACTCAATCTATGATTTCATAGTACTCATTTCATTTTTAACACTTTACCCACTTAGGGTAAACGCTTACATTAGGATATTGATTAATATTTTGATAATCAATGACTTATTTAAAATCCATTCTTGCTGCAATTTTACGGTGTACTAATTTTGCTTAGATTATAATCGAGGGTTTCTTCTATCTATATTGGGAATAGTATATTTACCTTTCGCATGATAATATTTGAACCAATGAAGAAACCTTTCATCGTTACACTGTATTTCCTTTTTTTAAGTTTTCTGACATATTCTCAAGCTTGGCGCAATGTAGAAATCGCCAACGCCACCAAATCAGATATTGAGATTGGCTCTGACGGCCAAATTCATATCGCCTACATAAATGAGCAATCTGGTGGAGATGTATCTTACCTACTATGGAATGGTACTGATACCACTCTGAATATAGAGAATGTCCAAAATGCATACCCATTTGGCCCAGTAGACCTCGAGCTACTCTCTGACAACACCCCATACATCAGCTACACTAACATCGAGAGCGCAGAGGGCAATGGGGAAATATCAATAGATGGCCCATCCGGCTGGATGAATATCCCCATCACGAGTCCAAATGCAGATGGATGGGATGGATCGCTGACTATCCTGAATGATCAGGCCTATTATGTCAGTGTTGATGCTACTGCTACTCAACTCGAGTTGGCACTCGTAGGACTGACGTCCATTAGTGTTGACAGTATTTTTTCTGCAGTCGGCATCACGAATAGATATGGTACAGACATCGCAGCTAATAACGACGGACAAATCATCGTCAGTTATGTCAATGTGGTAGACTCTACACTCAACCTTCTCACCAATAACGGAACAAACTGGACCAATCAAGTCCTCACAAAAGAGGGTACGAATCCAGACATCGCCATAGGAGCTGATAGTACCATATATGTGGCCTATGTAGCTGCGGAGTCTGAGGTCCGAGTCATGACTATCGCAGGTGATAATATAGTGAGTGATGACCTCATAGGTAGTGTCAGTGGACTCACGATCGGTATGAGTACTGGCACCCAAGAGCCACTCGATATCGAGGTAGATGCAGAAGGCAATATACATCTTGCATATGCTGATCCGTCAGCGGTGAGATATGCCTTTTATAATGGAAGCACATGGAGTAACTCTACCATCAACGGCAGCCTGAGCAATGGCCAGACCATAGGTCGCCAAGCCGCTTTGGCAGTAGACGCCACTGGCACTCCCCACATCACCTATCAGATCGAAGGTACTGGTGCATCCAATGCCACAGTCAATTATGCAATATTAATGGGGAGTATCGTAGCAGATCCATTAGTGATCACTTGTCCTGCGGATACAGTATTAGCTTGTGATATGAGCACCGATACGACTGTGACAGGTTTGGCCACAGCCAATATCGATGCGGCTATCAGCTACTCGGATAGTATTATGACGGACTGCCCTGATGATCTCATCATCATGCGTAGCTGGGTAGCGAGTACCGATACTGAGAGTGACACCTGCGTCCAAATGATCACACAGGTGAAAGATACCATAACGAATACAACATTGATCAGTGATAGTTTAGCATTCTCAGGGATGTGCCTCGATGAAATAATAAGTGGACTATCTGACAGTATTGCACTAAACTGTGGTGCTGTAGTAGATACCATCACTTTGAGCACTGATAGTACGAGCTGTGGATATGCGCAGATGACACGTATCTGGACTATCATCGATGAGTGTGCTGATGACACCATGACATTGACCCAAAATATAGTAGCGACTGATATCCCACTCATTACGATCAGCGATACGACTATCACAGAGACTGCATCTGCCGATTCGACTGGATCTATATCATTGAACTATACGGCTTGCGGGATGGATTCATTGAGTTTTAGCTGGTCAAATGGAGCTACTACGGACTCAATCGTAGGATTAGCCGCTGGAGACTACAGCTTAGTGGTGAGTGCAGGTATGTGCGTGGATAGCTTTAGCTTCTCGGTATCAGAGATGATGGCAGTAGTACCAGAGCTCATCTGCCCGCAGGATACAGTCATCTCTTGTGAGTTATTGATTACTCCAGAATTCACTGGTCAGGCCATAGGTACTGGATATGATAGCATATACTTTGATGATATCAGAATACAAGACTGTCCGATGGACATCATCCTCGAACGTTACTGGATCGGAGTTATCGACAGTACTAACTCGGATACGTGTGTCCAAATGATCACTTATGCGGTGGATTCTATCTTGGACTATTCGATACGAGACACGATGATCTTAGATGGTATATGTCTGGATGACTTAGCTGATCATATCAGAGCAGGACTCGAGCTACCTTGTAATCTTGATGTTGATTCAATCGATTTTGAGCTCACTCGATCTGGTTGTGATACGATTGAGTTGATAGCAGATTGGGCCTTCTCGGAAGGATGCTTGGATAGCGTATTGAGTGGATCACAGACCATCATTATTACACATCCTATTGTCGTGGAGTTTGACACACCTATGATTTCTTTAGATACGATCACTGGCCTTGGCTCTATTGATTTATCTATTGCTTGCTCTCGTGATTCATTATCGTATGTATGGTCAGATGGATCTGATAGTAGCGCTTTGGCTGGCGTAGCTCCAGGCACGTATTCTTTAGTTGTGACTAATAGTTTAGGCTGTATTGACTCATTTGAATTTGTGATAGCTGGACTCGATACGATGGTCATCGATACTATGATGATGGACTCGACCATGTTCTCCCTCATCTGTCCGGCAGATACCACTATCAGCTGTGACAGCGACTTCGATCCAAGTGTCACAGGGATGGCACAGATCTCTGGGTTTGATACTTTATTCTTCGTAGATACTATGCAGGATTCTTGTCCAATGGATCTAATTATCACTCGACAGTGGATCGCTCAGGATAGCTCTATGAGTGATACTTGTACGCAGACCATCACTGTGGAGAGAGGCACCTTTGGACCTATTGATGCGCCAGATACGCTCAGCTTCACTGCCATATGTGCTGAAGAACTCGATGGGCTACTCGCAAGCAATGTACCAACACTCAGCTGCGGCACTGTACTCGACTCGACTACTTTAGTAGCTGACACATCAGGCACTGACTTCGCTAACTATACTCGCACGTGGTATCTATCTAATGACTGTCTCGACTCGACTATCACCGTCGCTCAGACTGTTTTATTAACTGATATACAAGCACTTAAAATAGACAATATCGTCACGACAGGTGATCCAGGTGACACTACTGGAGCCATCACTTATGATATCATTTGTGCACCTGACTCTATCTCATTCCTGTGGTCTAATGGTAGCACCGATACTACTCTATCTATGCTCGCAGCAGGTGACTATACACTCACAGTATCTGATTCAGCAGGTGTCTTAGATTCTTTCTTATTCACCGTAGCGGATCTCGATACGATGGTCATCGATACTATGATGATGGACTCGACCATGTTCTCCCTTATCTGTCCGGCAGATACCACTATCAGCTGTGACAGCGACTTCGATCCAAGTGTCACAGGGATGGCACAGATCTCTGGGTTTGATACTTTATTCTTCGTAGATACTATGCAGGATTCTTGCCCAATGGATCTAATTATCACTCGACAGTGGATCGCTCAGGATAGCTCTATGAGCGATACTTGTACGCAGACGATCACAGTGGAGAGAGGCACCTTTGGTCCTATTGATGCGCCAGATACGCTGAGCTTCACTGCCATATGTAGTGAAGAACTCGATGGTCTACTCGCAAGCAATGTACCAACACTCAGCTGCGGCACTGTACTCGACTCGACTACGTTAGTAGCTGACACATCAGGGAATGACTTCGCTAACTATACTCGCACTTGGTATCTGTCTAATGACTGTCTCGACTCAACTATCACCATCGCACAGACTGTTTTACTAACTGATATCCAAGCACTCAAAATAGACAATATCGTCACCACCGGTGATCCAGGTGACTCTACTGGAGCCATCACTTATGATATCATTTGTGCACCTGACTCTATCTCATTCCTGTGGTCTAATGGTAGCACCGACACTACTCTATCTATGCTCCCAGCAGGTGACTATACACTCACAGTATCTGATTCAGCAGGTGTCTTGGATTCTTTCTTATTCACCGTAGCGGATCTCGATACTATGATCATCGATACTATGATGATGGACTCGACCATGTTCTCCCTCATCTGTCCAGCAGATACCACTATCAGCTGTGACAGCGACTTCGATCCAAGTGTCACAGGGATGGCACAGATCTCTGGGTTTGATACTTTATTCTTCGTAGATTCTATGCAGGATTCTTGCCCGATGGATCTAATTATCACTCGACAGTGGATCGCTCAGGATAGCTCTATGAGCGATACTTGTACGCAGACCATCACAGTGGGGAGAGGCACCTTTGGACCTATTGATGCGCCAGATACGCTCAGCTTCACTGCCATATGTAGTGAAGAACTCGATGGTCTACTCGCAAGCAATGTACCAACACTTAGCTGTGGTACCGTACTCGACTCGACTACTTTACTAGCTGATACATCAGGCACTGACTTCGCTAACTATACTCGCACTTGGTATCTGTCTAATGACTGTCTTGATTCGACTATATCTATCGCTCAGACCATATTAGTCACAGATATCCAGTCTCTTAAAATAGACAATATCGTCACGACAGGTGACCCAGGTGACACTACTGGGGCTATCACTTATGACATTATTTGTGCACCAGACTCTATCTCATTCCTGTGGTCTAATGGTAGCACCGATACTACGCTATCTATGCTCGCAGCAGGTGACTATACACTCACAGTATCTGATACAGCAGGTGTCTTGGATTCTTTCTTATTCACCGTAGCCGATCTCGATACTATGGTCATCGATACTATGATGATGGACTCGATTATGTTCTCCCTCATCTGTCCAGCAGATACTACTATCAGCTGTGATAGCGACTTCGATCCAAGTGTCACAGGGATGGCACAGATCTCTGGGTTTGATACTTTATTCTTCGTAGATTCTATGCAGGATTCTTGCCCGATGGATCTTATTATCACTCGACAGTGGATCGCTCAGGATAGCTCTATGAGCGATACTTGTACTCAGACCATCACAGTGGAGAGAGATGGCTTATCCAAGCTGTCACTTGAGTCATCATTAGTATTGAGTGGCATATGTGTAGAAGAATTACTCGACGGGAGTATCGATTCATTTGATCTCGCATGCGGGGTGACTATGGATACGATCGTGATCGATATTGATAGTATGACTTGTGATTTTGTAGCGATGACACGACAGATCACATTCTCTGATGCATGTCTCGATAGTACGATCACGCTCGGTCAGTCTATCACACTCATGGATATACCAGTCGCTAAGATCGCCGACGAAGGTATTACTGGAGATGTAGGTGACTCGTTGGGTATTATTAATCCAGTCCTTTATTCTTGCAGTGATAGCTTATTATTCGAGTGGTCTACGGGCTCCACTGATACATTTATCGATAGTCTTAAAAACGGAGATTATTCAGTCGTCTTGACTAATGAAAACAATTGTTTTGACACGTTTGACTTTAGCGTACCATTTATAGATACCACCGCATTCTTCATCCATGTGTTTGATCGTAGTGATGCGAGATTTGACGTAGACAGTATCGCTATACAGCGATCAAATGGCTCTAAGATCAATGCAGCTATCGAGCGCATCGGTCCAGGCTCTTACTCATTCACTACAGAGCAGACGATGATCGAGGGTGACCAGCTCTGTATGACTGTAGATGCAGATCCTGCGGCTGATCTCAGTGTATTAGACTTAGTCAAAGGGCAGCGTCACGTATTAGGATTAGAGCTCGCCTGCGAAGATGACCAACTGGCTGGAGATGTCAATTTCACTGGCAATATCTCAGGAGCTGATTTAGCAGTAATGCAGCGTGTTATCTTAGCGATTGATACGACTCTACCCGATCAGATCACTTACATCTTTACTAACAGTGATGTGCCTGCTCTCAGCATAAGAAGAGAGGGATGTATATCTCTCGAAGCTGAAGAAGTAGAAGCACGATCAGTAGATCTGAAAGCAATAAAATTAGGAGACTATCAATGTACTGGAGAAGAGTAAATCAAACTCCATCAAATAATAAAGCGAGGCTTTTGATCTTTCGATCGGAAGCCTCTTTTTTTACAGCACAACCCGATTGAGAAAATTAGTCTAACTCCTTTAATATTGAGTCCCCAAAGTCTGCGCTTCGATCATGGGTTCATACTCAATTGTAGATTGACTAACATTGACCACAGTCGGGCTATAAGATAGCCAAACAACGATCCGGCTATAATATCAAGTGGATAATGAACTCCCACATACATCTGTGCATAGCATATGATCATCACCCAAATCACCAACAGGAGCTCCATATAAAACGGCATCGCCAATACTAAGATCAAAAACGTAGCCATAGCAGTATGATTAGCTGCATGAGAAGAGGGGAAGCTAAATCCGTAGCCACATCGTACCCGCTCATCTACTTGATGTGCGATGACCCACTCATTGCATGGTCGAGTACGTCGCACCTGCTTCTTGATGAGCTGAGAACTGGCGATATCTGTAGAGATCACACAACTCAATAGGCCTAAAGCTATAATCCCAGATTTAGGAAATTGATGTCTTATAAAGATGTAGCATAAGATGAAAACATAGAGAGGAAACCAGATATACTTATTGCGCACCAACGGCAGTATGCTATCAGCTAATGGAGATGTCCACACCTGATTGATCAAACGAAACAACTCATGATCCCAACTCAATAAAAAATCCATAAGAATAAAGATACTCGCCAGAAGCGACAGTCCAAGCCGCAACTGTAAAATAGCCGCAGCTGAGCTATGGTCAGACTATATATTAGAATAGCTAATCTGCTCAATACTGCCATTATTCCCACATGCAGTTTAAATTTGCCCCCACCTTTGAAGAGGACCATTATTAAATACATGATAGCATGACGATCAGTTTATATAATTATTTATTTTTACTCAAAATCGTGCTAATAAAAAGAAATATACATCTATAATGACACTAATAAAGTCAATATCTGGAATGAGAGGCACGATCGGCGGTAAAGCAGGAGATAATCTGACTGCTATCGACATCGTGGAGTTTTGCTGTGCATATGCCGAGCTCATTAAATCCAAAACAGATAAACGCACGATCGTCATAGGCCGAGACGGCCGCATCAGCGGCGAATCGGTGCAACAGCTCGCTATGCATTCATTGACCATGATGGGATTCACCGTATTTGATCTCGGATATTCGACCACTCCGACCGTAGAGATGGCTGTCACGCAGCATGGCGCTGGTGGAGGTATCATAATCACAGCCAGTCACAATCCCAAAGAATGGAATGCCCTTAAGTTTCTCAATGAAAAGGGAGAATTCATATCACACGAAATGGGTAAAGCACTCTTGGATATTGCCAAGGCGAAAGACTACAGTTTTAGCGAGGTAAATCAGCTCGGTGATATTATATCTATTGATAATGCGATCATCGACCATATCAAAGCCATATTGGACTTACCATTAGTCCAAGCATCGAAGGTCAGAGAAAATAAATATAAAGTCGTAGTAGACTGTATTAACTCTACTGGCGCTCTGGCGCTACCAGAACTACTCACTACTCTCGGATGCGAATATGTGCTGCTCAATAAGGAGATCACTGGAGACTTCGCTCATAATCCTGAGCCCCTGGAAGCAAATCTCACTGAACTATCAGAAAAAGTAAGAGAGGTAGGAGCTGACCTCGGGATAGCCGTAGATCCTGATGTAGATCGCTTAGCATTCGTGGATGAAAACGGAAAATACTGTGGAGAAGAGTATACACTTGTCATGGTAGCTCAGTGGATCCTCGATAATACTCCTGGCAATACTGTATCCAATCTATCCTCTACCATAGTACTCCGTCAGATCACAGAGGCCGCTGGTCAAAGCTACGCAGCTGCCGCTGTAGGGGAAGTGAATGTAGTCACCAAGATGAAAGAGGTCAACGCTGTGATAGGTGGTGAAGGAAATGGAGGTATCATCTACCCTGCCCTACACAGTGGCAGAGATGCTCTCGTCGGCGTAGCGCTGCTGCTTACCGCTCTCGAGGCAAAAGGAATGACACTCAGCAAATATCGTAGCCAGTTCACCGACTATGTCATCACTAAAGACAAAATCAAACTCACTCCTGAAATAGACGTTGATCATCTCCTCAGTCAAGTAGAAAAAGGCTTTAGTGATCATGAGGTAGATACACAGGATGGAGTAAAAATATATTTCTCGGAGGGATGGGTACATCTCAGAAAATCGAATACTGAGCCAATCATCCGGCTATATGCCGAAGGACAAACGGAAGAAATCGCAAGAAGTCTATCAAATAAAATAAGGACAATAGTCAATCAAACTCTAAGCTAATACACTATGCAGGTATATCTCGACAATGCAGCGACGACTCCTCTGCATCCAGCAGTGATCGAAGTCATGCACCAAGTCATGACCAAGGACTATGGTAATCCATCCTCTATACATGCTCATGGTCGCAAAGCTCGGACGCTCATCGAAGATGCTCGAAAGAGCGTAGCAGAGATCCTCAAAGCATCCACTGGCGAGATATTTTTCACTTCGTGTGCTACCGAGTCTAATAATATGGCGCTAAAGCGAAGTGTCATTGATCTGGGCGTACAGCGCATCATATCCAGTAAAACTGAGCACCCCTGCGTACTGAATACATTAGCGGAGATTAAGGAAGAGTACCCTGCCGTCGAAATCACATATCTCGATGTAGATGGATATGGCAATATTGACTATAGTCAACTCGATAGTCTACTGAGCTCCGGTCAGAAAACACTTGTGTCTCTGATGCATGGCAATAACGAAATAGGTACTGTTCTGGATCTGCAGCAAGCATCCGATATCTGCGCTACTCATGACGCCCTGCTGCATAGTGATACTGTACAGACGATTGGTAAATTGGACATTGACCTCAGTCAAACTAAACTAAGCTTCCTATCTGGATCTGGACATAAAATCTATGGTCCCAAAGGAATCGGGATCATCTATATCAACAATGATAACATGATCAAATCGATGATCCGGGGTGGAGGCCAAGAGCGGGATCTCCGATCAGGCACCGAGAATCTATATGGTATAGTAGGTTTTGCCAAGGCACTGGAACTACTCTATCATGAGCGAGAAGTGCACAATCAAAAAACAGAAGCGCTGCGCCAATACTTTAAAACAGAAGCTGCGAAACATATCCCAGTCGTCCAATACAATGGTAATCAAGATGAGCGATATCTACCGCATATCCTCAATATATCGCTCCCTAAGACCATCAAGACAGATCTAATCATGTTTAATCTGGATATCAGTGGTATCTGTGCCTCCGCAGGTAGTGCCTGTAGCTCTGGTGCAGAGCGAGATAGCCACGTGCATGAGGCGATACAGTCAGATCCGGATCGAAAGAACATCCGATTCTCTTTCTCCTCACAAAATACTACTGACGAGATCGACTATGTCATCTCTAAACTCAAAGACCTCATAGACTGATCATGACTGACCGATCAGCACATGATCTATATATGAGCAGAGCCCTCACGCTGGCTGCTCGAGGCCTGGGTCATGTCAAGACTAATCCCATGGTGGGATCTGTCATCGTCTATGATGGCCGCATCATCAGCGAGGGCTATCACGAAGCCTACGGCGGTCTACATGCCGAGCGAAACGCCATCCTCAATGTCTCCGAGTACGATCGGAAACTACTCCCTAAATCGACAATATATGTCACCCTTGAGCCCTGTAATCACCACGGCAAAACTCCGCCCTGCACTGATATCATCCTCGAGTCAGGTATCCCCAGAGTCGTGATCTGCCAGACCGATCCTAATCCCAAAATGAGTGGCCGCAGTGTCACCCTACTCAGGGATCATGGAGTCGAAGTCATCACTGGAGTAATGGAAGCAGCGGGTCGTGAGCTCAATAGAGCATTTCTTACTCAGCAAAAATATCGACGACCCTACGTCATCCTCAAATATGCCATGAGCAAAGATGGCTACATGGGACAAAAAGATAAATCCGTCTGGATCAGCAATGAATACAGCAAGGCACAGGTCCACAAATGGCGGACTGAGATCGATGCTATCATGGTAGGTACGCAGACCGCCGTGACCGATGACCCAAAGCTGACTACTCGACTGTGGCCGGGCCGGACTCCACTGCGAGTGGTGATTGATCGCCAAGGACGCATACCGACATCCCATCAGCTCCTATCAGACGAGCATCCGACGATCGTCTATACTACTCAAGCCGCCTACACTACCTTATCACAAGAAAAAGTAGTAATACGTATTCCAGAAAATCCAGAAGCACAACTGGACTATATACTCCGAGATCTCTATCAGCGGAGTGTCGGTAGACTTATGATTGAAGGTGGCAAGGCCCTATTGACGAGTATGATCGAGCAAGGATATTGGGACGAGGCCAGACTGATCCGCTCTGATAATAATCTCAATAAAGGAATCAAGGCTCCAGTCATAACTGGACAAATACAGGAAGAATATCAACTCACAGACAACAATGCACTCATAATCAACAGATTAGACCCATAATCACATCTCTTAAGACATTGGTTAAAGTTATTTTAAAACCACATCAATCAGGTCGCTGTCTTTGTAATAATCTTATCGTTATTGTTATTTTGTTAGCGACTTAGAGATGAATATGAAGAAAGGAATTTTGTACGCTGTAATTTTACTACTCGGATCTACTGCCACGATGATGGGACAGGATAAAATCGAGTGGCAAGATTGGACCAGTGGTATCAACAAAGGACAGCAGCAAAAAAAGAAGTACATCGTAGATCTATATACTGACTGGTGTGGCTGGTGCAAAAAAATGGATAAGACGACTTTTCAGGATTCATTCATCACAGATTATATCAGTGAGCATTATGTCGCGATCAAATTCAACGCTGAGCAGCGTGAGCCGATCACTTTTAAAAATGAAGAATACGTATTCACTAAAGGAGGACGTAGAGGATATCATGCCTTAGCGGCGAAAATCACAAACAGTCAGCTCCGCTATCCGACGATCGTATTCCTCGATGAAAATGCAAATGTCATACAAGCTATACCAGGATTTCAATCTCCTGAAAATCTCGAGCGCATCATGACTTACTTTGCTGAGGACCATCACAAGACTACACCGTGGGTCGTCTATCAGCGAAACTATCAGCGTGAGCTAAAGCCTCAATCGCTCGAAATGAAAAATATGAATCATACCAAATTAGTAAAGGGTAACTAATCACTTAGTCACCCTTTTTCAATCCTAAAAGCCCTTATTTATATAGGGCCTGTGTCTATGTACAATTAGACTGGCCAGCTACTAAAACCATGAAGTAGTCTTGCGACTTCTTCTGCGAGTAGTAGTCTTCACTCCTAATACTCCAAGTAGTCCTCTGGTCAGCTCTCGAGCTACTGTCCTACCGATCTGGCGAGTAGTAGTATTGCTTATGACCTTTTCAAAAGTGCTTTTCTCACTTCTACGAGTTGACTTGCGAGCAGTAGTCATTTTTTCCTTGTGCTCTTCTGCTTGAGCATCTTCGATCTTAGCAGATAAGATCTCATAGGCACTCTCTCGATCTATTTCTTCTGTGTATTTTTCGAGGATCTTAGACTGCTCGAGGATTTCCTCGATCTCACGATCTGTGAGCACATCCATCCGTGACTGTGGCGCTCTGAGATAAGTATGCACGAGTGGTGTCGGGATCCCTTTTTCATTGAGTCCAGTGAGGAAAGCCTCACCAATGCCCAGCTCTGTCAGTAGCTGCTCTACGTCATAGTAGTCAGAGAGCGGGTAGTTTTGTGCAGCCAGTTTGATCGCCTTACGATCCTTAGCGGTAAAGGCTCTTAGAGCATGCTGTATTTTCAGCCCCAGCTGTCCTAAGACCGCCTCTGGAATATCCGCAGGATTTTGTGTAATGAAGAAAATGCCCACTCCTTTAGAACGAATAAGCTTCACGATCGTCTCTATCTGGTCAAGAAGTGCATCTGATGCTTCATTAAAAACTAAATGTGCCTCATCGATGAATAAAGCCAACTTAGGCCGATCAGCATCTCCCTGCTCTGGGAATGTAGCATATATCTCTGCCAATAGCTGCAGCATGAAAGTCGAAAATAATGCAGGTTTATCCTGTATATCCGTCAGTCGCAAGATAGAGATCATCCCTCTCCCCTGCTCGTCCATGCGGATGAGGTCCTCAGGATCAAATGAGCGCTCTCCAAAGAAAATATCTCCTCCCTGCTGCTCGAGGGCTACGATCTTTCGCACTATCGTACCGACAGAGGTAGTCGACATCTTACCATATTCTTCTGCTATCTCAGCTTTGCCTTCATTGATGACAAAATTGAGCACTTTTTTGAGATCATCGAGATCGAGCAGCGGCAGCTCCATATCATCACAATACTTAAATACTACTGCTAAAATACCTGACTGTGTATCCGTGAGATCTAAGATCTTAGAGAGTAGTACGGGGCCAAACTCCGACACTGTGGCTCTGAGTCGAGCTCCTTTCTCCCCAGACAGTGTGAGAAACTCCACAGGGCTACTCCCTGCGCTGAAGGGGATACCTATCTTAGCATGACGCTCATCGATCTTGGGATGTCCATCACTCGCTACAGCGATACCACTGAGATCTCCCTTGATATCCATGACGAGGGATGGGACACCATTAGCTGACAGCTGCTCTGCGAGTATCTGGAGCGTCTTCGTCTTACCAGTACCGGTAGCACCCGCTATGAGGCCATGACGATTGAGCGTACCGAGAGGTAGCCGGACCAACTTCTCCGTCTGCACTTCACCATCGAGCATAGCAGCGCCGAGCCAGATACTATCTCCCTCAAAAGTATATCCATCAGTGATGTCCTGTACGAATGATTCTAATTTGCTCATATCAATATTTTACTGATTGTTCCATTGTTTTATACGTTTCTGGTAGCGTTTTTCATTTACTGACCAGAGTGATTTATCGATTTGCGACTCGATGGCTTCTTCCTGCCGATCATCATTCAGCAGATGAGGGTAGAGATCAAAGCCCAGTCGCTCTTCGAGTTCGTCTATTGTGACGGCAAAATCCATTATTGGTTTCTCACTTTTCTCATTGGGCATGATGAAGGCTATCCCTTTCTGATCTCGACCATCGATGTCCATCACCGCCTTGTAAAAATAACGAGGTACACTGACTTTATTATCACCGATCCGTCCATCAGTCTGATCGAGTATAGGTCCTGTCACCACATAGAGGTGCTCCTCTCGATAGGCCCAGTCACGGACACACTCTTCGAGCTCTCTCCAGATCCCACCATTGAATGGGATCCGCTGTGGACTCATATTGCTCATGTAAAAAGACTCCTCCATGGCCTCTTGGCTAAATGCCATATCTCCTGCCGGCGCCATATGTCCTCGACTATAGCCACTACCTCGATAGTCATAGTAGTGCGCCGAGCCAGTGGAGACCAGTGGATCCTTCTCAAATCTGTCGGCCCTCGGCACATTGGGGATTTGGAGCTCCTTCTTATTGAGGACATAAGCGACCCATCGTGCCTGCTCATGCCGCTCATCATAGCCCAGCGAATAGTATTTATGATGAATCACATCCTCACTACCTATCTCTGGCAGTAGATGACTGCGATCATACTCCTCATCAAAGAAAGTATCCGTCACCTGATCATATGACTCTTCGCTCTGCCCTCCGATACCCAGCTTGTCGTAGGCTACATAAAACAGCATAGCCAATACTGCCATCATCAAAAATACCCGCAGAGTCATCCCTACGAATGGGTTTTTCTCTCGCTGATGATTCCGTCTTATATTTGCCATAGGTCCTGTAGGTGTATAGTATGTGCACCGGAGTGACACATTTGGAGTAGCGAAAATATAAAATGAATTCATATCTAATTCATTATGCATTATGGATATGTGGCATGAGTATCTGCCTGTCGGCGAATCTCAGCGCTCAGGAGCAGCTCATATCACCTGACCAGAGAGCCTTGGGCGGGATACAGTCCTACTCCTCGAGCCCACATCTACTACATACTAATCCTGCACTACTTCATGGCCAAGATGGCCAAAAGTACCTCACTGCACATGGCGAAAATCGCTACTTCAGCGCTATACAGCGAGTCACCATGGGCTATAGCTCTATCCACACGCTGCAGGGCTGGCGCATCAGTCTCTCAGACTATGGTATCACCGGCTGGCGAGAGAATCATGCTCAGCTATCTTACGGGCGCCTACTGACCGACCATCTATCTATCGGCACCACAGTCAGCTACCAGCGTATCGATCTCAGAGAGTACGGCAGTCAAGGGCAGTTCAACATTGATCTGGGACTCGGCATACAGCCTACTGACGCCATCCATCTCAGTCTGATGGCTCAATCCATTGCTGGAGATGAGCTATCGGCTCCTCTGACACTCATCGCTGGTTCTCGTATCCATACCACTTCTAAGACGGATCTATATGTAGAGTACCAGCACTCGCCAGATGCCCTAAGAGATGATCAGCTCAGTATAGGCCTATCCTACTCCGCTCATGAGGATCTCCAGATCAATCTCGGTATCAATACCCTCTCGGCAGGTCCATCGGTAGGTATCTCATATCGTGTGCTGGATCAGCTATCCATCAGTGCCGCTATCAGCCATCATAGCCAGCTGGGCGGTAGTGGAGCATTGGGAGTGTCGTATGGGTGGTGAGTGATCTCATAACTATGATTTCACCAAAACCCCATATTTGGATGGGATAAAATGGCTATTTACCTTTCAGGTATTACACTTTGATGCAAATACCAATAAATGGTATATTTGAATATATACTATACATATGCCAAAGAATACATCAGTAACATTAGGCGATCATTTTGAAAAAATAATCGAACGGAGTATTGAGTGTGGCAGATATGCATCCGTCAGCGAGGTAATAAGAGCCGGTTTGAGAATGATTGATGAAAAAGAGCAAAAAATAATCGCTCTGCGAAAGGCAATAGAAGCTGGAGAAAATAGTGGGTATATTGAAGATTTTGATCCAAATATTCACTTAGAAATGCTAAAATCGAAACCATCTTGATCAATGAGTTTACCGTATAAACTCAGTCGATTAGCACTAAAAGACATAGAGACATAGATTCCTTACTTCAAGTATGGTCTGAGACCTATTTTAAAAGAGATACATATTGAATTTAGGTTTAATTCTAAATTAAAGAAACTTAGCGAGTTAGTAATTCTACCTTAGAACAAGACTTTTGACACTATTAAAACTAAAGGATTAATGAAAAGATGAAAATATCAGGCAATAAATAAAAAGTATCGGAAAATCTAATCATTAGTTAATGGAAACGTGCATATGGAAGAAATTGACAGACTCGAACAATTCCTAAATTTCATTTTTATTTCCACCTCTGTATTACCTGACGGTACGGTTGTAGAAAAAAGAGAGCTTGTCGATCGGGTTCAAAATCTAAAAATAGAAATATATCCAAATGAGCACCCACCACCGCATTTTCATGTTCGTTGTCCCCAATTCAATGTTTCAGTCAATATTCAAACAGGAGAAATTATTAAAGGGGATTTACCAAAAAATGCACGTAAAAAAATTGCCTACTATCATAGAATAAAAAAGCATAAACTAATTGCAATTTGGAATAAATTGCGTCCAGGCGATTGTCCTGTTGGTAAAATAAATATTAGGTAATTTACTTTAAATGAACTGGTCCCCAACCTCCTACGCCCTCCGCTTCACAAAAATATTCAGCAGCATACCTCCTACGATCAGGACGATACCCAGTAGAGCTGATATCTCATAGCCTTCGCCAAACCAAATCCAACCAATCAATAGGGCGAAAATAGACTCGAGATACTTCATGGGAGCGACCACCCCGACGGAGGCGATCTGATAAGCCTTAGTCATGAAAAACTGCCCGAAAAAGCCAAATAGCCCAAGTGCGCCAATCGCCCAATAATCACTCTGAACAGGGACTCGCCAGTCTCCTATCGACAGTACTCCTCCAATTAGTGTCGCACAGATCATGAAGTAGGTGACGATCACGATCGGATGCTCACGCAGTCCGATACGTCGTATCAGGACATAGACCATCCCACTGAAAAAGGCAGAAAGTAAGATATAACTCAGGCCCAAGATCGATACCCTCGGATCAAATCCCTTGAGCACCAAGACTCCTGCGAAAGCCATCAAAAAACAAAACCACTGTACTACTGTGATCCGCTCCTTGAGCCAAAGCATCGCTAAGAGCGCAGCGAATATCGGTGATAGATAGCGAAGTGATACAGCCGAACCAAATGGTAGCTCCTTCACCGCAAAAAAGAAAAAAGCCATAGATATCGTGCCTACCACACCTCTGGCTATCAATAGTCCCTGATGAGTGCCTCTCAGCGAAATACCTCGTACTCGTAGCAACACCAGACAAAGTATCAATGTACCTGCCGCTCTGAAGAAAACGATCTGATAGGGAGAAATAGAATCCAAATACTTGACGCATGCATTGAGCACCGTGAAGGCAGATACGCTGAATAACATATACTGTAGGGCCTTCCAGATATTTTGTTGCTGCTCGCTCATATGAAGCCGCAAGATATATGGATCGTAGTCGTGTACTATATTTTCTACAGCACATTTCACAGAATCATTTATACTTACAGCATGACTTTCGTAGATATCATCGGATTCATCGGCGTATCACTGATACTGCTGGCCTACTTCCTCAATCTCAATGGCCGTCTCCAGCCTGAGCAGCTCAGCTATATCCTTATGAATCTCATCGGAGCGACTTTAGCTTGCATTGCATCGATCATGATGAGCTACTATCCTTTTGTCCTACTCGAGGGAGTCTGGACCGCTGTATCTCTCGCTGCGCTCATCCGCTACCTCCGAAAAAATAGAGGCCTATGACTCCTATCAAGAATCTCAACGCTCTGCTCACTACCCTCCAGCCAAAGCTACATGACGGACGCTATGTATACTGCTGTGTGGATAGTCCACCGACGATCCCTCATGAGCTGATCATCGCCAGTATCCGAGAGCCAGAGGGGACCACACTGATCCTGTCGCAGACTGTCGCTGATCAGTATGGTCTGAAATACGAGTACATCTGCGCTTGGATCACGCTCGAGGTGCACTCGGCACTGGAGGCAGTAGGTCTCACAGCCGCCTTCGCCAATGCTCTATCAGCAGCAAAGCTCAGCTGCAATGTAGTAGCGGGATATCACCACGATCATATTTTCGTCGCATATGAGGAAGGAAAGCGAGCTATACAGGTCCTGAGGGAGCTATCTGCATCACACCAAGCTACATAAGATGACATATTCATTTGAGCTCGACTCACATCACCAGCGGTATCAATAGCTCAAAAAACAAAACCAACAATAAGATGGAAAGGAGATTGAGAAATATACCGACTCGGACCATCTCTCGGACCTGTATATGGCCACTGGCAAATACGATCGCATTGGGCGGCGTGGCCATCGGTAGCATGAAGGCGCAGCTCGAAGCCATCGCCAGTGGGATCAGGAGATGCAGCACCTCGATATCCATCCCTACAGCGACGCCAGCTGCCATAGGTGCGATGATAGCCACCAGAGCAACATTACTCATCAGCTCTGTCATGAATAGCATCAACGATATCAATATCGCAGCGATGATCAGCGTAGGCAGAGTAGCATAGGACGATACCTGCTCGCCAATCATATCGATGAGCCCTGCCTGTGAGAGACCATTCGCCAATGCTAAGCCTCCTCCGAATAGGATGATGATCCCCCAGGGCAACTCCTTAGTATCGGCCCAAGTGAAAATGAACTGTCGCTGATGGACGATGCAGAAACACGAAAATGCCGCCACCAAGCTGATCGTGGTGTCCGTCAGACCCAGATCAGGGAGCCATTGGTTGATGAGATTTTTAGTGATCCATAGGGTGATCGCTATAGCGAATACGCCCATGATCCACCGCTCGGCCGTCGATACCGGACCTAACTGATCCAGTTCTCTATCGATCAGCTCCTCCGCACGATCCATAGATGCGATCCCCTCCGCTCTGATCGATCGTGTCAGCAGTAGATAAATGCCCAGTAGCATGATCAGCATGAAGGGCACTCCGATCAGCATCCAGCGCAAGAAGGATATACTTTAGCCGTACTCACTCTCCATAAATCCTGCTAAGACAATATTGGGCGGAGTACCTATGATCGTAGCTATGCCTCCGACATTGGCCGAGTAGGCGATGCCCAGTAAAATACTCACTGCGAATCCTCGATCCCGAGCGGTGAATCCATCCTCATCATCTGTCAATAGCTGGATCACAGAATATGCGATCGGTAGCATGACTACGGTCGTAGCCGTATTACTGATCCACATACTTAGGAATGCGGTAGCTATCAAAAAACCTAATATCACCCGATCGGGCCGAGTGCCTGTGAGCTTGATGATATTAAGTGCCAGTCGACGGTGCAGATTGACCTTCTCCAGTGCCAAGGCTAAAATGAAGCCTCCAAAAAACAAGAAGATAATCGGATGTCCATAAAATGCCGAGACTGTCTTGATATCCATAATCCCCATCAGTGGAAAAAATGTCAAAGGAATCAAGGCCGTCACTGAGATCGATACGACCTCAGTGATCCACCATAGGATCATCCATAGTGCTACTCCGACCACCCGATCCACTGTAGGATTAATAATATCCCAAGGTCCGATCTGTATCAGTAGGCACAGCAGCGGCCCCAATAGTAGTATGAGTTTCTTTGGCATAAGATGGATAATAGCTCCTGCCAAAATAATGAATCATTCTAATCTAAAGCTGACAGGTAAGGTATACAAGACTCTCACCGGCTCTCCTCTTTGCATACCAGGTCGCCATGTCGGCATGTCATGGACCAGAGAGACGACTACTTTTTTGATATCCTTAGATACACCATTGAGTACTTTGATATCAGCGATGCTTCCATCCTTTTCGACGACGAATTCGACGAGTGCATTACCCTGAATATTCAGCTCTCTCGACCTCTTAGGATACTTTAGCTTTCCATATACATATTGCAAGAGCTCTCGATCAGAGCAAGCTTTCAACTCTTCCCCTTCTAATCCCATGTCCTCACATCCGGGAAATCGAGGTAGCTCTTCGACTACCTGCTCAGAGGTATCAGCAGAAGTATAGATTAATTCTCCATTATCATATTGTTCAGTCAGGGTGATCTGGCCGAGGCTATCATATCGGAACTGTTCTCCATGTAGTTCTCCATGGACATAATGATTGAGCCCGATCAGTGAGCTATCCTTATTATAGCTTTTCCATTCTCCTTCCTTCTCCCCATTTTTGTAATAGCCTATCTGGCCTCTTTCTTCTTGCCACAGCCCTACTTTCACATTATCCTTATACATGCCTGAGATAACCAATGTGCCATCATCCCATGATCTTTCGTAGCGACCATGCAGTTCTTTGTACTTGTCAGATTTATAGGTAGCTAAGTGTGTTATATGCTTGTTCTCTGGATAGTATCTCTTGACTACGTATGCTCCTGACTTCGTTTTTTCGATAGTATAGTTTGGTCCACAGTCCTTTAGCTTAGCGTCGGGTTCGAGCATATCCTTGTACATCTTCTTACAGGATTGGCCCATGGATGAAAAGACAGTGGCGACAGTCAACAATATGATCAAGAATAGCCTCATTTCTACGTTTTAATTTCTATTTAAATTTATCAAAGGTTCTGGCTCAATGCATTCCTCGCTCCGACAGTACCTCTTCTAACACTTTATGCTCATCATTCCCTTTCAGTAGCCGATAGATGAAATATATGGGAAAAAGCATGGGGATGAAAAAACCAATATTGCGCTCCTCCGACATCAGCCACCCGCCTAATCCAAATGCAATTACTCCCGCCAAAAATCCAATCAAAATAGCATGTACGATTTTGGACTTTTGTAGTTCTTTCTTTTTGAGTAAAAGTTCATCATCTGATAATAAAGAGAGTTCTTGTTTGGTCATGGTTATTTGTTAAAATTAGGAAACAATGACTTATCCTGAATACCTATTATTCAATATTTCACGAATTGCCTTTTTCTCATCAAAATCAGGATTCAGTTTCATCATACCATATATCAGAACTAACTCATCATCTTCTGATTTCTCTTCACCGATAGTTACTCGATTGAGATATGACTCAACTATCTCAGATAAGCTTCTATGAGCCTTTTTCACAAATTCTTTTACTCTTGTCATCACTTGTTCGTCTATCGATTAAGTTAACTTACTTATGACTTATACACTTTGAAATAATTATACCTATAGAATTTTAAAATTGCAACAAGCCAATCAATTTCGCTAAAAAAGCCTACCATTCTCCACTTGATATCGATGTGCCAATACGATCATACGACTATAGTTTTTCAGTCCATCTGAGATGCCGTGAGACTTGAGATAGCTATCATAGACCAGGTCTCTCAGCGCAGGTAGTAGCTCTTTATAGCGGTCACTGTATTCATACACTTCTTTTAGATCTTGTATGAGCTGCTCTGATACGATGTTTTGGCAGGCAGCATATCGCTCTTTGTTAGCCAGATAGGCATTGGATCGGAGGTAGCGCCAGTAGCCAAAGTAGCCACTATACTGTACTATCAGCTCATCATTCGAGGCACAGGCGAGTAGTGCCCAAAAATTGCACTGATCCTCTCCTGTATATCCGTAGCCATGAGACATCTCATGCGTCATCGTGAAAGGCCAAGTGATCGGATGTAGTCCCGGATCGACATGGCCCTCTCCAGCCCATGGCAGATAGACTCCCGCCGTACTCCAGTGGAGCAGACTACCACGAGGATATAGCAGACGAGCATGTACTGCACCTGCATGAGTACCGCCATGATCAGCAATGACCTGCTCCAGCTGCCCCTGCAGCTGTGGACGTACTCTATCTATCTCGCTATGCCAGTCGATACCGTCGGAGCCCAGCTGTGACCTCAGATATACCAGATGTCGAGTGATACGCTCATACTCCTCGTACAGCTCATCCTCAGTCATCACTATCTCCTCCTTATCAAATAAGACAAAGGGGTCAGCTCGCTTATAGTTAAATCCCCAGCAGACATAGAATACGACCAGCAAAACGCTCAGTAAATTAATCAGACTTAGGCCCAATCGAGCCCACTGCCGCCATAGAGATCGCTTCTGTCTCCAGATCCGTCGGACACGATAGATCAGCCATACGACTATAGCTCCTAAGACTATATAGATCATCGGGATAGGCAGCCATCCTAAGAGCGTATCATATACACTCCGATAGAGAGCGAATATCCCACGAGTATAGTACCGCTCGACGCCTGCCGAGTCATAGGGCAGCCACTGATATATAGCTAACACGATGAGTGCTATGAGCGGCCATATTGCCAGTCTGATCCATGCCAATATCTTCATCTGGGGTCAATATATAGTGAGAAGTGTAGTCTTAACGACTTTCTTCTTAAGGAAAACATAAATGGGCAACTTTTTCTTTAAATTCGCTGTTGAAACAATTGAATTAAAAAAAATACGAAATGGCATTTGAATTCACTGACACTAACTTTGCTGAGACAGCATTGGCAGACGAAAAAGTATCTGTTGTAGATTTCTGGGCAGAGTGGTGTGGACCATGTCGCTTAGTAGGTCCCGTCATCGAGGACTTAGCTAAAGATTATGACGGTAAAGCATTAGTCGGCAAAGTAAATGTCGATCACAATCCAGAAGTATCAATGAAATACGGCGTGAGAAGTATCCCTACGATCCTATTCATCAAGAATGGTGAAGTAGTAGATAAGCACGTAGGTACTGCGACTAAAGCTACATTAGCTTCTAAGCTGGATGCTATCTTATCATAAGTAAGACAGAAAAAAATTAGTCTCGACTAATAAAAAGTTAAAAGCCTTCGTCCATATATGGTCGAGGGCTTTTTTGTGTTTGAAGCTATGGTAGCTGAACTGCAGACTTCTGACGGCTTTCAGATATTAGCTGGAGCACAAAGCCAAACATATTATCGAGCGATTTGATACCTTTATCCTTATGAGTTATTTTGATGTGTATGATCTGAAGCAGATCGAAAATCTGGATCTGCTGGCGAAGAAAGTAGTAGAGGGCTTCATCATCGGTCTCCACAAGAGTCCGTTTCATGGGTTCTCAGTGGAGTTTGCAGAGCACAGACTGTACAATCAAGGAGAGAGTACTAAGAATCTGGATTGGAAAGTATTCGCTCGAACGGAGAAATTATTCGTTAAGAGATATGAAGAAGAGACTAATCTCCGCTGTCAGATAGTCCTCGATACGAGCTCCTCGATGTACTTCCCTAAGGATCAAAAGATCAAAAACCTCGAGCTGAATAAGCTACAGTTTTCAGCATTGGCAGCAGCCTCACTGATGAATCTGCTCAAGCGTCAGCGAGATGCATTTGGGCTCAGCCTATTCGACGAAAGTCTAAAAATCCATACTACTAACAGATCGAGCACGACTCACTATCGGCTGCTCCTGAGCTATCTGGAGAATGTCATAAAAGATAATCAACTAAATAAAAAAAGTAACACAGCAGAGATCCTACATCAGATCGCTGAGCGAGTGCATAAGCGATCCCTGATCATCATATTCTCCGACTTCTTTGATAAAGGAGCGGATCAGGAAGAGCTATTCTCAGCGCTGCAACATCTCAACTATAATAAGCATGAGGTTGTAGTATTCCACGTGATGGATCAGCCGCTCGAACTGGAATTTGAATTTGAAAATCGTCCGTACTTATTCGTCGATATGGAGTCAGGCGAGCAGATCAAACTTCAGTCTAATGAGATCAAAAAAGAATACCAAGAAAAAATAAAGCATCGTAAAGAAGAGATCGTACAAAAATGTCTACAATATAAGATAGACTATGTGCCAGCGGATATCCGACAGGGATTCAACCCTATCCTGCGCAACTATCTCGTCAAACGATCAAAACTGAGTAAGTAATATGGGAATCATAATAAGCGAACAGCCTACACGAGCACCTGAAGGATATACTAAAAAACCTACCGTAAAAGCGATGGAGGTCATGGCCAAAGAAATCGCTGAGCTACAATACAGCCTCTACAAAGAGAGTAAGCGAGCGCTGCTCGTGATATTCCAAGGGATGGACGCCAGTGGTAAGGATGGCGCTACTCGCAAAGTATTCAAATACTGTAGCCCCTCGGGGATCAGAGCATTCTCATTCAAAAAACCTACGGATGAGGAGTTTGCACATGACTTTCTCTGGAGAGTCCATAAGATAGTACCACAGAAAGGTCAGATCGTGATATTCAATCGATCGCACTATGAGGATATCCTCATCCAGCGAGTGCATGGCTGGATCGACGAGGATCGAGTGACCGACAGGATCAATGCCATCAATGCCTTTGAGCGACTACTGGTAGAAGATAATAACACGACCATCCTGAAGTTTTTTATGAATATCTCTGAGGAACGTCAGAAGGAGAAGCTCCAAGAACGTATCGATGATCCTACTAAACAGTGGAAGCACAATGATGGTGACTGGGAGGAGCGTAAGCTATGGCCAAAATACATGGAATGCTATGAAGATGCGATCAATCGCTGCAACGCAGTACCGTGGATCATAGCTCCTGTAGATCAGCGCTGGTATCGCAATTATTTTGTCGCTCAGAAGGTCCTGGAGACACTCCGTGAGATGGATCCTCAGGCGCCCACATTCGCTGACAAATAGGTCCATCACATGGCAATCAGTAAGGTGCGCATAGACAAGTGGCTATGGAGTGTCAGAATATACAAGACTCGGACACTGGCCACCACTGCCTGCAAAAAATCAAACGTCAAAATCAATGACAAAGCCGTAAAGCCCTCCTATCTCCTCACCGTAGGTAAAGAGGTGCAGGTGCACAAGAATGGCTATAATCTCGTCTACCAAGTAGACAAGCTCATAGGTAAGCGAGTCGGAGCTCCCATAGCTGCCGAGTGCTACACCGATCTGACCCCGGCTGACGAACTCAGCAAATATGATGATTGGTTCGTCGGCAAGGCCAAGCCCGAAGTACGAGAGAAAGGTACGGGTCGCCCTACCAAGCGAGAGCGTAGGGAGCTCGATGAGTTTAAGGGCACCATCATCTTTGGGGATGAGGAAGAGTAGTCCTACCTGAGATAGTCTACCTATAGATCACGAGAGTCTTTGACTCTCATAGCCTTTAAATATCCTACTAAATATTTTAGTAACTATATATTGTGATCACAGCTGATGAGTAGATTTAAGCAGAAACATTCCGCACAAAAAAATCCCGTAGCACAGGCTGCACTACGGGATCATGGATTAGGTTCTATTAGCTTGTTATGAGGCGTTTATATATTGTCTTCGACATGGAGTTTGAGTATATTATCAGAATCCTCTCCGACTGCCTGTCTCAGGCGTATTTCTATATCTTGCTCTCTCACACCCATGTCTGTGAGAGTCCCCATGAGTGATACGATACGATCTGTGGACACCCCTACATTAGATGCAGTGAGTACTACTTTCGACATCCTATTGACTTTGTAGGTACGCATGATTTGCGTGATATCTTTCTCCATCTTACGATCGATATCATCTTCGCAGCCTTCGTACTGGAGGTAGCGGAGTTCCTTGAGTCCATCTATGTCATCATTGCGATAGACATCCGGATTGATCGCAGGATCACTCGTTACGACATCTTTGACATTGTAATGTGTCATAGGGTGCATGATGCCTGTGATTTCTCCATTGATAGTTTTGGTCAAGTAGGCCTCTTGATCGAGCAGGATAAGCTCTGTGGCCACTGTGCCGTTTTTCACCTCGCAGGGTGCATCAGATGATGGCAGTGGAGTCATACTCATCTGGATAGTCGTTAAAAAAATCATTAAAGTGTTCATGGTATTATGATTTGCTATTGAGGGATTACAAGAAAAGGACGGTCTATACTCAGGGTTATGTTCGTTTGGTTTTTAGTCTTACGACAAAAACTTGATCGGGATGGTGATCTCAACAGGTACGGGTTGGCCATTTTTCATGGCAGGCTTCCAGGTAGTCATTTTGCCGACTACGTCTACTGCAGTCTTCTGACACCATGAGCAGTCTTCTTTCTTGGTACTCACATACTTGACATCTGCCATGGTACCATCCGCATTTATCGTCACTTTGACATGCTCGAGCCCGTAGAACGGATTGGATTCTGCCTCTTCTGGCAGGGTGATATTATCCTTCACAAAAGAGACGATGTTTTTCTGGTTGCATTTAGCGAGTTCAGCCGTCTTATCACACATCTGGCCAAAGAATGGTGCTACATCTACTTCACTGAGTGTGTAGACCTCTTTCGTTGATGTAGTCTCCCCGACTGGCTTTAGATTTTTTTCTTTGATTTCATTTTCAGTTTTAACGCCATCACGATCTGGAGTTTCTTTTTCGATGACCATAGTAGAGGTAGAGGCCTCGGCCGTATCGTATTCTGCATTGGCATTTGAGTCACAGGCTACATATGATAATGAAGCAGCACATCCGAATAATAACATTTTGTAATTGTTCATGGTAGTTGATTTTGGTTTCAAAAAATCATTGAATCTCAATAGATCATCAATGTCTAACACTAATTTAACAGCATGAAGGGCGCAGATGTGCTATGGGTTTGCTCGCATTTAGTCTAAGTGTATACCCTTATAAATGGCTAAATTCAACGAAAAAGCTCTTTTAAATCGCAAAGCTTTAAGTAAAAATGCAGGAGTTTAAGTCTATTTGGCTGTAGCCAAAATCATCAAATCAGAATACCCTGAGATAAGCAATACCGAACAAACTCTCTCGCCTATCAGGTCTCATATATAAAACAATCATGCAAACAACAGACAGAATACAGAGCTACGAAGACCTCATCGTCGACATAAGAAATATGGTATATAATAGAGGTAGAGGATTCAGAGTAGCCGAGGCGCTCAAAGATGAAATGTGGGATGACCTCGAAGCTCACGAAAAGCGACTATCAGAGCAAATCGAAAATCTCAAAGCGGACCCAATGAGCGAAAGACTACAAGATGAAATCTCAAATGCAGATAGCATCTACGAAGCAGCGAGAAGTTATTATGCAAAATTTCCTAAGGCCGATGATCTAAATCAATCTACTAAGTGATCTGATATACATTCTCTTTCTTATAAGATTTGTTCCTTTGCGAGCAAATCTTATAGTTGAAGAGATCTATCTGCTACATATGGCTTTTGGTATTGACACTTCCCTTTGGGGCTAAGGTCTATGTAGCGCTTGACTTCCTCATCCACCAAGATCAGATCACGCAGGATCACTGTGTCAATATCAACAAGCCCATGATGATGTGTAGCGGAAAATGCTACCTAAATGATCAGCTACAAGAGCTCGATGGCCAGGAGCAAGAATCACACTCAGTGCTCACAGTGAGTACTCCATTCAGCCTATACCCTCCGAGCACCGCATTACTTGATATACGACAGCTCTCCCCTTCAGAAGTACAGATGTCTCATATCGAGACTTCGGACATGCTCCCATCAGATTTTTTCTACTCCATATTTCAGCCACCTGAGCTGATGGTATGACATCCCCACTGAATTTTTTTTTATCGGACTCATTTTAGCTCATCACTTATGATTGATGAGTAGTAGTCCCATTCATACCATCTTAATAACAGTAACATGTACAAACCGTATAAACTACTGGCCATCATACTCATATGGTCAGTAAGTCAATCCATCTCTGCTCAACTAAGCAACATAAAACTAATCGATAAAAATAACCAAGAACCCATCATAGGTGCCATCTATCAATATGGCGCCACCCAAGGTATCTCTGACGAAACAGGCACAATACAGATCACTCTAAAGGAAGATCTATCTCTCCAGATCTCGCACATCAACTATAGAGATCTGAGATACAGCTACTCGGAGCTACAAAAAGCCGTAGTATCTGGCATACTGAGCATATCTCCCAAAAGTCATCAACTATACCCTGTCACCATAGTATCGCTCGGTACTGATCGCTCAGACATAGAGTCTATCACTGTGCAGGCTGACGATCATCTGGAGCACGATGGCGCAGAACTATTAAGAGCTACTCCAGTCATCAGTGGTGTCCGCAAAAGTGGAAGTTATGGATATGACCCTGTGCTCAGAGGATTCAAATATGATCAGATCAGCATCGTATACAATGGTGCGCAAAGCGCTACTGCGGCCTGTCCTAATCGTATGGATCCACCGACCAGTCAGATAGCACCCTATCTCCTCGACAAGATCGAAATCTATAAAGGTCCTCACGCTCTCAGATATGGCAGCAGTATCGGAGGGACGGTAAATTTCGTCGGAGGGCAGGTCAAATACTCAGACCAGCTCACGCCATACGGCCAAGTGTCATCAGAATATCAATCCAATGGAAATGTACTCCGAACTCAGGCACAGGCGGGTCTATCTACCTCCTCATTAGACTGGAAGCTGTATACAGCCATCAGCACAGGTGATGATTATATGGCCGGAGATGGCCAATCGGTCGCTGCAGACTTCAGCCGTCAAAGCTATGGAACTCGCCTTCACCTGAAGCTATCTGATGCCCAAGAACTGAGTATCTCATCTGTCTACAACAGAGCTCGAGACATCGACTATCCAGCACTCGCCATGGATCTGCGCAAAGACGACACCTATATGCTCAATGCGGAGCACCGCTGGTATCCCCAAAGCTCTACCATCAGTTCAGTCAAGACGCAAGTCTATGGCTCCTATGTCAATCACCTGATGGACAACCTCCTAAAGAATCTCAATCCCAGAATGCTAAATGCAGCGACAGAGGCTAAAAGTCACAACTATGGACTGCGATCGGAGGCTACTCAACATGTCGGTGACAATGAGCTCTACTATGGCATAGACTATCGTGTAGAAGGTACAGAAGGCATCCGGTCAAGAGCATTTCTCATGGGACCCAACGCTGGCAAAACACTCTATGATAATGCTTGGCAGGATGGACAAATCAATAGATCAGCAGCATTCGCCAGCTATCAGATCATTCGACCATCCACTCAGTATAGTCTGTCAGCTCGACTCGAGCACAATAGTGGGAGCATCCAAGATCCCTCTGCGGAGTTCGTCTCCATCTATCCGGATACCGAGGTAACACAGATCAATCCCAGCATCAGTCTCGGTATGAATACAGAGCTATCTGAAAAATGGAGTGTAGGCATCTATGTCGCCAGAGCACAGAGTAGTGCGGGATTGACAGAGCGCTATATCAACTCATTCGCTGTGGGGCTGGATCCACATGAGCTCATGGGGAATCCTGAGCTATCACCTGAGATAAACAACGAAATTGATATCAATCTCTCGTGGGGTAAAAATGAGAAAAATGAAGTCACTTTAGATCTATTCACCAGCTATGTGCAGGACTATATCTCATCGCTCATCGACCCAAATCTATCACCTACCCTACATAATAGCCCAGGAGTCCGACGATACACAAATATAGATGCGGCACTGAGATATGGTGCAGAAATAGACTGGCAGCTATCCCTACACCCAAAACTATCACAGCGAGTATCTATGGCCTATACCTATGGTCAAGATCTTGATATAGATGCTCCTCTACCTGAGATAGCGCCATTAGACATGCGATATAGTCTACGTGGTATATATGCGGAGGGACGTATTCGCCCATCACTCGATATCAGACATGTCATCGCTCAGGAGCGAGTCAGTACTGTGTATGGCGAGACACTCAGTAGTCCATTCTCTCTAATAGACCTTGGAATCACATTGGTTCCAGCCTCATGGTATCAGATCAAAGTAGCAGTAGAAAATGTACTCGACACTCACTACTACGAGCACCTGAATAGATCTGTAAGAGGTAGTGCTGAACCTATATACGATAGAGGTAGAAATATCACCGCATCACTATCTGTAAAGTGGTAGCGGTAGGTTGCTACAATCAAAGGCAAACAAATAATAAGGAGGCTGCTGAGACATTGGCAGCCTCTTTTTATCTACAGTATCAATAAGTCATGAACTCCCAGGCGGAGCGATAGGTACCCGCCTGCTCTACATATTCGGCCAGCTGTGTGTACTTTTCATCACCTCCGAGAGTAGCCATATCTCCGACGATAATGAGTTTATATTTTGCTCGAGTCAGGGCGACATTCAAACGACGATAGTCTTTTAAGAAGCCTATCTCTCCCTGATCATTGGATCTGACCAGCGATATGTAAATGACATCTTTCTCCTGACCTTGAAATCCATCGATACTATTGACATCGATATCAAGCGCCCTGATCTGCTCATCCTGCTCGATCTCCCGACGAATCACACTGACCTGATCACGATAGGGACTGATGACACCAATAGATATGCCCTCCAGCTGGTCACCCATGGATAGGATGTGCTCTCTTATGATGAAGTACTCTTCCTTATTGGATCGGCTGCGAGTTTCTTGATTTTGCTGCTCATCAAACCCACATCCTGCCGTGTCAATGAATACTACTGGCTCACCCTCCAGCGGATGCTGGCGCTCCATCACCTGATCAGCCGTTTGTAGCTTCCCTTCATAAAAATGCTCATTACTGTAACCCAATATCGCAGGATGCATACGATACTGCGTATCCAGCATATATGACTCCCCCAGATGATCCATCATCCGATCCAGTATGGTCTCAGCGAGCCCGAGATCCTCTGCTTTTTTTGATTTGACCGTGGGAGGTAGCTGTCTATGATCTCCAGCCATGATCGTACGATCACCTCGCACCATCGCTGTCCAGCTCTCTGCCTCCAGCGCCTGTGACGCCTCATCGATGATCACCGTATCAAAGCGCAGATGAGCGATCGACGGATGTGCACATCCTATCAGAGTAGTACAGATGACCTTAGCTCCATCCATGATAATGTCCGTGAGTCGATCCTCCAGATCTCGAGCCCAGTTACTTAGTTGGCGAGCCTCCTTGTACAGGAGACCTCGATTTTGTCGCTCTTGACTACCAAACTTTCGCTTGTATTTACTTGCTTCATTACGAGCATTTTCAGCTTCGATCTTGACCTGCTTGATATGCTGCCAGTCCTTGTGACTGCGGAGCTGCTCGTCGAGACATAGATGAGCAATAGAGTCACCGATACGAGTGACATTGCCTATGCGCAGCACTGACAGTCCTGCATCATGCAGCCTTCGAGCTAATAAATCTACAGCTCCATTGCTCGGAGCAGTGACCAGTATCTTTTTTTCGTAGTGAGCTAAACCGCTGATCAACCCTACTAAGGTGGTGGTCTTTCCTGTCCCAGGAGGGCCATGTATGATGCCAAGACGCTCGACTTGATGGCACTGATTGATGGCTTCTTGTTGTGAGGGATTGAGATAGTCTGGTATGGACCACTGCTCTTCCGTGTATCGCTTATTATGTTGGATTTTTTGTTGGGATATTCCATCACGGAGCACCTGCAGGGTGGGTTCTTTAGCCTTCATGAGCTGTCGGACGGTATCCTTCATCACCCGATAAGGTCGGTCATCATAGATGAGTTCGATACCGCAGGTACCATTTAGCATATGATCCTTAGATATGACATCGGCTGTGATGATGATCCGCACCTTCTTACGAGAGGCATAGGAGATGGCTCCTTTGTATTCTATTCTTTCATCCCTATTGACATAGAATATAGCACTGGCTCCTACCTTGAAGCTATTGCGACCTTTAGATGCCGCAGGTGTCATCGGAGTCAGCTCCAGTTCGACATGCTCTCCGATGGTATAGTGCTTCTTGGTAATCTCTACAGGATACCAAAGCACTCCCGCTGCTATTCTTTCTTTTACACTTTTGGAGCTGGACAGCTCCTGAAAGTATTTTTCTTCAGCTGATCGTTCGGCCTCTATGGCATCGAGCAGCTGATCGTACCTTTTCTTTGATTCGCTCATATGCAGCTGCAAAAGTATGAGATATGAGCTAAGGATATCGACATATAAAAAACAAAACTGGCTGACCATACTAAGATGACCAGCCAGTGTATAAACTTTATTAATAGATGTTTTCCTTAATTCACCCGGATCATACGACCTTGGATAGCCTCATCACCTGTGGTTACTCGATATAGGATGAGTCCGCTATGCTGATTGATATCTGTACCACTGATCTGGACATTGTTCCTTCCTTTATTCAGCTGTAGCTGTCGTCCATGTAGCAGAGCTCCATCTGCGGTGAATAGCTGCAACTGCGCTTGCTGGGCCGTAATGCTCTGGATGGATATGACCGCTCTATCAGCAAATGGATTAGGCGAAACGGTCACCTCCATACGAGTACTAAGTGCAGACTCAGCAGATCTGATTACTGCCTGTGGTGGAGCGATAGCTCCTGGATCATCGCAGCCCGTGATTGACAGCTGATAGCTACCATGAGCACCATTCCATCCATCTACTACGAGATAGTAGTCGCCGCTATCTACGACCGCTACGATCTGCTCATCCCCCTCAGTGATGCTCATCGCCACGGTAGACATGCTATCACAGAGATCCTGAACTAAGAATAAATCCAGATCTGATGACATTCCCGTCAAGGAAATAGTCACGGCTGCGTCCTGAGCAAAATCTAATGCATATACATCCTCACCTGCCGAATAGGCTACCACTGTACCACTACCACTATAAGTATATCTGGAAATCTCAGATCCTGCTGCCAAGATCTCACCAAAGATATCATCACCACAGACTAAGGTATCTGTCACTGCTGGACAGGCTCTACAAGATATACTCAATGTATAGTCTGCCGAGATACTGGTCTCAAATCCCTCTATCAAAGCATAATATGTGCCCGCTGGCAATAGATCATCAGCATCTGTCCATACTTCTCCTTTGGTTGCCGTATTAGAAATGATCTTAGAGCCATTAAAATTAAGGCCTTTACAGCTCATATTAGCTGGCATGAGATTTTCATCGAATATGAAAAGTGAAAGATTAGATCGATCGTGAGACATGGTGATCTCCAGAATACTACTACTATCTTCCTTAGTAAATCTGATGAGGTCGTCTGGACCATCAAAGCTCGATGATGAGCTATAGCAAAGGTCAAAATCATCCGCATCAAATTGACTGGTCTTCCCTTCTGTCGTACCGCTGAATGTCTCTCCACAGCTCAGTACAGGATCGGTAGTCACCGTCTCACAGCATACGAATGGCTCCGTATCACACACTATCTCATAGCAGATCTCATAGACATGCTCTGCAGCACTCGTCTCAGGGATGAATAGGTAGCTACTATCTGTCATCACACTCAATGCATCAGAAAGTGTATCAATCCTTATATCTCCATCCTTCTCGTAAACTACTACTGTAGCCGCTCCACAGCTGGTATCTACAGTAGGTAGCGTGATCACTACTGACTGATCTCCTCGCTGCTCGACATCGATACAGGCCATCGGAGGGGTACAGCTCACACTCAGGGTGAATGCTGACTCCCAGCTCTCCCTATGACTATCTACTACTATCAACACTGTCTCTCCAGCCTCTATAGATATAGTGAGCGACTCATCTTCATCTCCAGTCTTAGTGGAGAATCCCAGACAAGCATCTGTATCATCACAATCTGATACTGCGAATAAATCAAGATTGTCACTAAGACCAGTAAGTCCAAATGTATAGTCTGCAGTCTCTGTTGCTGTAAACTCATACACTCTATCACCACCATCCAAATCTAATGGATAAGAAGCCGTCTCAAAGCATGAGCCTTTTAATTCTTTGATCGTATTGCTCGCATTGACTGTAGTCCCTGAGATCGACTCATCGCAAGCTAATGTCCCATCGATATCACATCCACAGCCTAATACTGACAGATCAAATGCACCCGCATCTCCCTGATAGCCCTCTACTGTGATATAGTAGGTGCCTCTGTATAGACGCTGAGTGATGGACTCATCTTGACCAGCACCGCCAGATTTACTATAAGCCTTACATCCAGTAGGAGCACATGATGAATTGAGGTAAAGATTGAGATCAGCATTGCTTTTGACATCGAGATTGATCTCGATATCTGTAGTCTCTTCGATGACGAGTTTATATACTTTCTCTGGGCCCCAGTTATTCGCTTCGCTATCACAAGAGAAGTAGCTGGTACGATTTCCAGCTCCTACTGTGGTCGATGAGATCGTCTCGCCACAGTCGATAGTCGTACTACTCTTGTCACAGACAGATCCACATGATACGGCCAGCTCAAACTGGCTAATGGCATTCCCATTATTAGTGCTACGAGCATCCACTACGATGAATATATCTTCGCCTGGAGCGATGAAATTGATAAATATACTCTCTGTTTTACTATTTTGATTTTGGCTGCAGACTACATTATTATTCATAGAGTAGTCCCAGTCATTGTTATACTGATTATAGTCGGCAGTACAGTCTCTGTAGACGAATAAATCCAAGTCTGTCGTATAAGACAATCGGTGTAGGTCGATAGTTACATGATGGATACCTGTAGCGCCTCCATTCATGGTGAATATCACTTCACGGCCACCATATCCGCTACCGTATGTACACTCGTCATGACGATTGAGTCGATCTGAGCTACGGCTATCGGTAGCACTATTACTGGCTGTGACTACGTCACCACAGCTGATCGGAGTACCTGAGCAGTCGGTGCTTGGCGGAGGTGTATTCTCACATCTGACGATGATGTCATAGGCGCTCGCATCCCAAGCTGTCTTACCGTCTACTACGAGATAGTAGTCTCCAGATGCATTGGCCACATGTATCTCTTCTTGTGCCGTACCTGATCGAGTACTGCGCCCGACGCACTGCTCGAGCACCTCATTACCATAGTGATCAGTACATGCTCTGAATAGTAGGATATCCATATCATCACTGAGTCCATTCATGATGATCGTCAGATCACGGGCAGAGCTACCGACTCTTACTTTGTAGATATCATCCTTGCCTGTATAGCTGTGCCCTGAACTACCGCATCCACTGAAGTCATAGTCGTTACCGCTGAAGCTATTAGTAGATGGTGCAGGCGCCCACTTAGTCTCACCGCAGGTGAGAGTCTCAACATTGTAGCAATCATAGCTCGGCGGAGTATAGGTATCACACTCTACCTCTATCTCGTATCCACTCGTCGCATAGCTGCTGTAGCCATCTACACTGAGATAATAGATGCCTGATGCATTGGATACTTCTATGAGTTCGCTCTTATTGCCCGATTTGATACTGTATCCTACACAGTTTTCGAGAGTTTGATTGCCATAGTGATTTTCACATGATCTGAATAAGAACATGTCCATATCAGCGCTGAGGCCTGAAAGTTTAATTTTTAAATCTCGTGGAGAACTGCCCACATTTATTTTGAATAGTTGATCTTTTCCTTTGTAGCCTCCCCATGAGCTACCTCCACAGTCTGACATATCGTAGTCGCTACCTTCATAGTGATTGTAGCTTGGCGCTGACATCCACTTGCTGCTACCACATGATAGATCTATGGCATAGCTACATCCATAGGTAGGCGTAGGGTCTGAGCATTTGAGCTCTATGTCATAGTCACTCGATACAGATGCACTATAGGAGTCTATGGCTAAATAGTAATCTCCTGATGCATTGTTCAGTACTATTTTCTCAGCGGAGGAGCCACTCTTATTGGCTATAGCTACACAGGATCCGAGCACGCTCTGACCGTAGTGACTCTCACAGCTACTGAATAAAAACATATCCATATCAGCACTGAGTCCGTTGAGTATGATCTCGATGTCTTTTGTGCGATTGCCCACACTGATTTTGTAGAGGTGATCTTTCCCATTGTAGGTATACGAATATCCTCCACATCCACTGAAGTCATAGTCACTACCGCTGAGATGATTAGATGTTGGAGCTGGCACCCATTTAGTACCACCACAGTATAGAGGTCGAGCATCGCTACAGTCGTAAGATGGAGTCGGATATACACAAGATAGTGAGATCTCGTAGCCGCTATTGTATTGAGGATAGTTTCCATCAATGGCCAGATAATAAGTCCCAGTAGCATTTGGCAAAGTGATTGACTCACTGCGAGAACCGCTATTATAACTGAAAGCTTGGCAAGACTCTAAAACATATTCTCCATAGTGATTGGCACATGTTTTAAATAAAAACATATCCAGATCAGCGCTGAGACCAGTCAAATTAATATTCAAATCAACAGGAGTCGATCCAGCCTCTATTTTATAAAGATGGTCCTTGCCCTCAAACGAATAGTTCTGATTAAAGCAATTGCTAAAATCATAATCACCAGCTCCAAAATGATTGGTACTTGGAGCATTGACCCACTTATTATCACCGCATCTCAGTGGCACAGCATGACTGCAGTCGTATGAGGTCTGCGCTGAGCTACAAGACATCGAAAGCTCGTATCCACTATTGTACCATGGATCATTATTGTCCACTACCAGATAGTACGTGCCGCTGGCGTTGTTGAGTGTTATTATTTCATTACTGGTAGATGAGCGATAGCTATGATCGACACACTGAGAGAAAGTCGCTCCATAGCCACTATTGCATCGGCGAAAGAGGAACATATCCAAATCAGCACTCAGTCCGCTCATCTCTATAGTCACGTTCTGAGGCGTAGTGCCCAGATCGATCCGATATAGATGATCCTTGCCGGAAAAAGAGTACGAATTAGAGAAGCAGCCAGAGAAATCATAGTCATTGCCGTCAAAATGATTGACGGTCGGAGCATTGACCCAGAGATTATCTCCACATCTGAGAGGTCGAGCGCTACTGCAGCCATAGCTCGGCGTAGTAGTATTGCTACAGCTCATGATCAGATCAAATCCACTGCGAATCGACGAAGAGTAAGCATCTACGACCACATAGTATACACCTACTGCATTGGAGATTGTCACTTTCTCTTCAGCCGTACCACCTTTGAGGCTGGTAGCCACACAGTCTGATAGGCCGGGTGATCCATAGCCATTTCGACATTCTTGAAACACTAATAAGTCCAGATCTCCATCGAGACCATTAAGCGTGAGGGTCACTGTCTTAGGGTATGCGCCTGCATCAAAGTAAAAAAGGCGGTCACCTCCATTGTAGGACCAAGAGAGATTAGTCCCGCAGTCGCTAAAGTCATAATCCGACGTCCCAAAATGGCTCGTCGATGTAGGTCCATACCAGAGATTGTCTCCGCAACTGATCTCAGTCGCATAGGAGCAGTCATAAGCTGATACGAATAATGGTGATAGCAATAAAGCTATACTCAAGAGGGTCTTGGTAAAGTGTAGCATTTAGGTTCTTTTTGGTGGTGTTCTGGGATATGGGCAGTGAATTCTTCATTCACGACCTCAAGTTAGAAATTAATGCTCCAAACCAAGCAAGTGCTTATGGGTATTTAATGTATTATGAAAAAAATGCGTATTTACCCTAAGCTACTGATTACTAATCACTTAAGCCTATAGCTATCCTTGCTCCCCAGTCCGTACGACCCTCTGAGAGTGACATGACAGCATCTACTCTGAAGAGTCTGAAGAAATCCCAGCCAATATTGTCCAATCCAACATGAAACTCCGCATAGCTCGGACGATCATCCGACTTGAGATACTTCGCTCCAGTGACCAGCGAGAAACCCAGCTTTCGCATCAGCGGAATCTTATCCATGATCCAGCCATTAAAATCATGCTGTACATGTGCCTGTAGATAGTGCTCATCAGCACTATGTGAGTAATAGGGTAAGAACAAAAATCTCCGTCCATACTCAGATGCGTCGGTATATAGTATCTCTGTGCCTAAGAAATGTCTATAATCCATGAACTCCATCCTCCCTCGATCTAAAAACACGCCACCATTGACATAATACTCAAAGTCTCCGAAGACCCCAAGTGTCAGTCCCTGGCTGATGGATCCAGCGATCTTCTGATAGCTGACGTCGCCTCCCAAAGTCCTGAAAGCACCTCGATAGGACAGCTGGATCAAGGGCCCATCGTAGCCATTACTATATCTGCGATCGGGAAACATGGTATACGTCTGGCCAATCCTAAAGCTGGCATTGAGATCCACTAAAAATGCCTGATGTACATCAAATGGATCATCAAACTGATCAGGAAACTGAGGATCATTGGAGCTAAATTCTCTATCATCATACTTGATGATCGTCCAGTCTGTGTTATTGACTAATGGATTTCGCTGCTCCCAGGTCACATTACTCTTCAGGACGACACCGGGTGCCAGATCCGTACGCCAGCTCGCTCCTGCATATGAGCGATCGTAGTACTTCGCAAAATTTTTCTCTGCTAATAGCGTATAAACCATATTCATCGTCGTAGATATAGGCTCTTCCCGATTGTACTGATGTATAGCACTCCCTCCATAGATACCATATTGACTCGAGGTCAATCTATCTGGCCGATAAAGTAGCTCTCCACTTGCTCTCCATTTTTTCTCAGCGAATCCATAACCGACTCGACTATACCAGAGTAAGCGACGAGTCTCCTCTTCATCGAAGTATTTTCTCCAGTTGAAGTCCACTTCGGCAGCCAACCCTTGGACCGTGTTATAGCTTACGCTATTGAGCAGAGATGATATCTCCCAGTAGCTATGCGTAGAGCTATTTTGATAGTCATAGCCACCGACGATATCCCCGATCTCAAAGCGATTATTCTCACGATCGACAGAGTCTTTAAAGGCTGGACTATTACGCACCTCATAGATGCTGTCTTTTTTGACATAGTCGATACGCTCCTCTGAGGTGAGAGGTACAGGACGTATACTCTCCCAATAGCTGGAATCTTTTTCGTTTGACTCGGCAGTGACGATATGTGTCTGACTATTGAAGAAGCCTTTCTCAAAGCTTGGCTCCAAGTCATAGTTGCTATACACCGCTGTGAAATTGCCACCGACGATAAACCCCAAAGCTCCAAACTTGAAAGAAATAGTATTGTTAAACAAAGCCCATCGCTCTTCATCTACCGGCACGAAGACCTGATTGAACACTAAAGTATCCAAGAAATAGAGCTGCGAGGCCTGCTTAGTCACGAGGAGGTCAAATGAGTGCACATTCCACTGATCCTCGATGATGTATATCATCCCTGAGAATACTGGATCGCTATCTCGCTTGGGGATGACCTTTATTTTATTGATGAGACGCCCCTCCTCATAGTAGGTGCCCTCGAGCTGATATCGGTAGTACCGCAGCGCATTATCAGCGATGGGAGATAGTATCTGACGACTCAGATCCATTGTCTCATCATAGATATTGAAGTGCATATCGCTGGCACTGTTAAAGCTGTATCCTTGATCATCTCCACTGAGTTTGGAGGATATGACGACTTCTTTATACTCATCTGGCGCCCTATAGTGGAGCTGCGAGACGGACTCCGATAGATAGACGATGCCCTGTCGATTAGAGTCGAGGGCGCCCTCGAGATCGCCGACTTCTACACCCATTATTTTTTCGGGAGCGTCGAGCATCTTGTTGAATCCCTTGACATATACATCACAGCTATAGGCAGCTATCTGCGATCGATGATACTCCCGCTGTGCGATGGCAGCTCGGATGACCCTATAGGCTGGATCTTCGGCATCTGCGGCCACTACTACTTCATCCAAGACTAATGCCTGTGCATCCAAAACCACATCATAAACCGCTACACCTCCATCGTAGCTGTACCGGTGCGTCTCATAGCCTATGAATTGGTATACCACCTCATAGTCTCCTGGAGGAAGCCGCAATTCGTACCGTCCCTCAGCATTAGTCGTGGTACCCTGAGAGGCACCTGCGATATAGATACTGACATATGGTAGTGGCTCTCCCGCTCGATCGGTGACCTTACCGCTGAGCTGAGCGCATAAAGAGAGACTGCTGAATATCAGCACACATAGTAATAGTATTGACCTCATGATGCAAAATTGTGTAATGAAAGTAATCTGACGAAATAAGATGGACGAATGCATCTCAGTAATTGACAAAAAATTAATAGCTAATGACTCAAATGTTAATGGATCTTTAGACTTTTAGTCTATTGATCAAAAGGCTCCATGCATATGCACTATGAGAATGTACCCGCTCCTCCTACCCACTGGGATGCTAAAAATGTCATGATCAGAATGCTGGAGGGTATCGGATTCAGATATGCGCATGCTACTGCAGAGCTGCCTGATCATCTCGCCGACTATCAGATAGCTCCGGACGTGATGAGCATGATAGAGGTATATCGACATATCTACGAGCTCCTATGGTGGATCTCTCGGAGTGTCGGGCTCAGGGCCAAATATGACAAATCTATCAACTCTCTGTCTGCCTATCGGACAGCGACCGACGAGCTATGCTATCAGCTGCAGTCACAGCTCGTCCAGATGAGCGATGAGGAGGTGAGCAGATCCGTACTCCATCTCCGACGCAATGACACCTACTATCCTATTTGGTATTTCATCAATGGTCCTTTGTCGGATAGCCTGACACATATCGGCCAGATCCTATCCTGGAGACGAGCGGCAGGCTATCCCTGCAGCTATATATCTATGCTTGATGGTAAGGCTCGTAAAAAATGAGCCCGCTCACAGACATCCGCTCGAGACAGGATATTGATAGGCTTGTCGCCGAATTTTACAGAGTAGCGATGGTAGATCCTGAGATTGGCTTCTTTTTCTCAGAGGTCGTACAGCTGGATCTCGATCATCATCTGCCTAAGATCTGTGACTTCTGGGAGTCCATACTCATGCATACGGCGGTCTATCAGGGCAATCCTATGCTCGCTCATATACGTCTCAGCGAGAAGCATCAGATGACTCAAGCCCATTTTGATAGATGGCTAATGCTATGGCAAGAGACTATAGATCGATTCTATAATGGCCCCATGGCAAATCAAGCTATACTAAAGGCAAAACAAATAGCCGCTCTGATGCTCCACAAAATCGATAATCAAGACGATCATAAATCGCTTATTTAAGCTTTATTCACAATCACAAAACACCAACTGAACAGAACATTTATCAGAAGAATTAAATTTCACAAATCATTGATTTACTGAAATTTACGAACAGCCAACTCATGAATTAGCATCACAATCAGAGCACAGATGCATGCTGGTAAAAGTAGGGGTATTGCCTATCTTAGGGATAAGACAAAAATCATTTCTCATTCAAATCAATAAAATAGGCTTCAAATGGACACCAAATCTCTAAGTAGAAGAAAATATTTACGCAATAGTGCTCTTGGCCTTGGAGCCGCATTCATAGCTCCCCATATAGGTATCAGTGAGTCCAGCGTCCGTTCTATTAAGATCGATGCTGATGGTAATTTTGCCTACAGCCCTTTTTATAAAGAGTACATCCCCAATAACTGGATTGATACAGACGTATTAGCCGCTAAGCTCAATGCCAATGAAAATCCGCATGGACCATCACCATTGGCCCTCGAGGCCCTCAGATCTAATGCCTATAAGGGTAACCGATATGCATGGAGAGAACTGTTTGATCTCATGGAAAAGATCGCTACGTACGAAGGAGTGACACAAAAAAATGTACTCATGGGGCCGGGCTCCTCAGATATCTTAGAGAAGACTGCGATGCTCTATTTTGAAGATGGTGGAAATGTAGTGTCTGCCGATCCAGCTTATATGTCTCTCGTCAAAGTGGCTCAAGCGATGGGCGCAGAGTGGAAAGCTATCCCACTCAAAAGTGACTGGTCTCACGACCTCGATGCGATGGAGGCCGCTATAGATACTGATACTAAGCTCGTATATATCTGCAATCCGAATAACCCAACTGGGACCATCACCGACGCTAAAAAGTTAAGGGACTTCTGTAGTCGAGTATCTGAAAAAGTCACAGTTTTTGTCGATGAGGCCTATTTGGACTTTCTGGATGATCCGATGGCGTCGAGTATGGTAGATCTCGTAGCAGAAGGCAAAGATGTGATCATCGCTCGTACATTCTCCAAAATACATGGTATGGCCGGTCTCCGTGTAGGATATGGCATCGCTACTGAGGAGACGATAGAGAAGTTTCAGTCCGTGACTCGTGGAGGTATGGGTATCAGCTATCCTTCTGTATTCGCTGCTATGGCGAGTATGGATGATAGAGCATTCTTAGCTAAATCTCGAAAGCTCAATACCGCCTCGAGAGACTATACCTATGCGACGCTCAAAGAAATGGGACATGAACCAGTACCTTCTTATACCAGCTTCATGATATTCCCGATCGAGATGGAGGGCAAGGCTTTCTTAAAAGAAATGTATGATCTAAAGGTGGGTGTTCGCTCATTCCAGTTCATGGACAAGACCTGGTGTCGTGTCAGCATGGGGACGATGGATGAGATGAAGCTATTCACCGATGCTCTGAGCAAAGTGCTGGTCTAATCCAGCCTTGGCTCATGGCCAAGCTCAATCCATCTAATATCGACTAAAACCAAGCTGTATTATATGAATATTGCCTTACAAAAGACAGTAGAGCTCCTACTGATCATAGCCATCGGCTTTTTACTACAAAAAAAACTACCCAATCGGGAAAGCCTCAAAGGGATCAAAGTATTGATCCTCAGTATAGCGCTCCCTGCTACCATATTCTTAGCCCTGCTGAAGATCAATCTTCAGTCATCACTGCTTTTTTTACCGATCATGGCGTTAGCCTTCAATCTTATGATGTTTGGCGCTGCCTACTTTTTGTTGCCCTACCTATTCCCCGCTAAAGATGAAGCAGCAAATAGGACTCAGAGCCTATTATTGCCATCATTAGCTCCAGGATTATCCTGTTTCCCCTTCATCGTAGCCTATCTGGGTGATGATCAGCTGGCTTTAGCAGCCTTAGCGGATGTAGGTAATAAGTTTTTTGGTCTGATCTTGCTTTTCATCATTGCGACTTATTGGTATAGAAAACGATCGGTAGTCAAAACGCAAAGCTCACAGATAAATAAGATCAAAGACCTATTCAAATCACTCGGTAGTGAGCCTATCAATATCGTAATATTCGTAGCCTTAGGCTTGCTGATTGGAGGATTTAAACTAACAGATCTACCGCTCGTCGCTCAAAACATAGCAGGCAAGCTCAGTGCCATGATGGTACCAATGATTCTCCTATTCATAGGCCTATCTGTAAGAATCGGGCTTTCGGAGTTTGGCAAAGTGATACAGCTCTTGACTTGGCGCTCAGGCATGGCATTTTTGATATCAGGCATAGCACTGATGGTGATCCCAGATTTAGCATTGCCTATGGCTTTGCTCCTCATTGTATTTCCTCAGAGCTCTTGTAGCTTCTGGCCCTACGCACACATGTGTACCGTTGCCAATATGGAAGAGAAAGATAGCCAAGAGAAACCAACATTTGATCAAGACGTAGCGATCAATATGTTGGCTTGTTCACTCCCATTCTCGACCTGTGTGATAGTAGCGATCTTTTATATAGGCGAGCCGATAGCTCACTCACTCTATATACTTACTATTGGGATCGTCATGATCGCCATCACAGTGATCCCTAAGCTGGCCGCTGCCCTGAAGCAAAATGGCCGTGGTGCTATCGCTCAAGAAAGTGCCTAAATCAAATAAAGGAAATGATATTAAGAGACTAATAATGTGGCACTAAGCTGTCAATACTCAAAGCAGGAATCGGGATCGATTCCTGCTTTTTTTATGCCCCTAATAGATCACTATTGCATCCAGAAAAGCACCTGATCAAAGCACACTATTCGCACTATAAAAAAGGCCTGTTGAGGCACTCAAAATTATATCGCTGGACGTAACAAACGACATTTGTCGCTCATTTTTTCAATTCGCATATTGTTTGATTTTTTCTTATACTATAAAACATTTTAGCGCTTTATAACCCTAATTCAATACAATATTTATACATTTTACCAATTCAGCGACATCCGTGATAATCACAAAATATCACAAAAGACATGTTAAGAAAACATTAACAGCTCCTTATTATAGCATAGTCGTACATCTCTTACCAATCCTATCTCACTACCATTCACTGCCAGACCATAGCATAGCCAATGTAATCATTAGGAAAGTATAATCTGCCTCAGGAGCTGATGCTCTGATGGCAGCTATCAAAACCATTTTTTTACTACTAACATTTTGTATTATGAGGTCAAGAATACTCTTATTTTTCATGAGCTGCCTCCTAAGCAGCATGGTCTACGGTCAAGAGATCTCTGGTATCATCAAAGGCGATGGGGAGCCCCTCATCGGAGCGACAGTGATGGTGGCTGGGACGACCACTGGGACAGTGTCTGATATCGATGGATCATTTACTCTGACGGTACCAGAAGGAGGTGAGACATTAGTTTTTTCATTCACGGGATTTGAGGAGCTCGAAATGGAAATCGGCAATCAAAGCTACTTTGAAGCAGACATGTCCAGTAGTGCTGTGCTACTCGACGAACTCGTCATTACCTCTCTGGGTATCAAGCGAGAGAAAAAAGCGCTCGGATATGCTGTGCAAGACATCGACGCCGAGTCCCTCAAAGAAGCCCGATCATCTAATGTCGTCAACGGTCTATCTGGCCGAGTAGCAGGTATCCAGGTATCCAGCGCCGCAGTACCTGGTGGGGGATCCCAAGTGACCATCCGTGGTAATGGATCTATCCTCGGCAATAATCAGCCGCTATATGTGATCGATGGCGTCCCGATGGAGGGAGATTTTGCCGCACCTATCGATGGCGCCAGCGACAATAATGTATATGGTGGTGGCATCTCAGAGATCAGCCCTGACAATATCGAATCTATCACAGTACTAAAAGGTGCCAATGCCGCAGCACTCTATGGCTCTCGTGCCTCCAATGGTGTCATCCTCGTGACGACTAAAGATGGTAGTGGCAATAAGGAAGGTATGACTGTAGAGTACAATGTCAATGCAACAATTGACAAGCCCTTTGTCACACCGCAGTTTCAAAATATCTATGGTGGTGGCAATGGCTATGTGACATGGTATGCGGATGGACGAAATGGGGCCGTATCAGGCGATCTGGCCATAGACCAATTCAGAGAGGTATATCCTGACGCTCCGCTCAATGGTACTGCCGGTGTCGATGAGAGCTGGGGAGCACCTATGGATGGCCGATTAGTCCGTCACTGGTGGTCTGGCGAGGAGGTAGCACCATTAGTACCCGTACCTGACAGCTGGTCAAACTTCTGGGAGACGGGTAGCAGCATCAATCATAACGTAGCTGTATCCAGCAATTATGATGGAGGCACCTTCCGATTTGCATTCGGCATGACCGATCAGACAGGACTCATGTACAATAATGACTATGGTAAGAATAACGTCAGATTTAATATCAATCATGAGCTGACCGATCGACTCAAGGTCAAAGTGAGCTCCGAGTATATCAAGTCCGGATCTGACAATAGACAGCAGCCCGTACTCTGGGAACTGCAGACCTGGCATCACAGACATGACGACTGGGGACTACTCAAGGACTACGAAGACTACATGGATGCACATATCACTCGCCCAGGCGACGAATATCCATATGCTAATTGGCAGCACTCGTTTGCATCCAATAGGTTTTATGAGCAGACCTACCTGACTAACTCTAATGAGAAAGATCGTATAGTAGGCAATATTGCTCTGACATACAATATTATGGACGGTCTCGACCTCATGCTACGTACAGGGACCGATCTATGGACTGACACACGTATATCCGTCACTCGAAATGAGCGTATCAAAAGCTTCAATGAGCGTACTCAGGCATTCTATGAGGATGTACTGCGCCGCCAAGAGAGCAACTCTGACTTCCTACTCACCTACAACAAGTATCTCACTGATGATATCTCCGTCAATGTACAGGCTGGAGGCGCTCATCGGACTAACTACTATAAGCGAAACTACATAGGTGTCAATGATGTCACTATCAACGGACTATACAATGTAGCTAATAATGCCACGACTAATACTAATCGATCTCGTATCGAAGAGAAAGAAGTCAACAGCCTCTATGCGGCTGCGAGCTTTGGGTATAAAAACTTCCTATACCTCGACGTCACTGGTCGAAATGACTGGTCAAGCACACTGCCTGTAGAAAATAACTCCTACTTCTACCCATCACTATCTACCAGTATCGTACTCTCAGAGCTACTGGATCTGACGGAGTCACCACTCAGCTTTGCTAAGCTGAGAGCCAGCTGGGCGCAAGTAGGTAATGATACTGACCCATACCGGCTGACTCAGGTATTCACTCCGCAGGATCCATGGAATCCTTCTACACCGACTTTCTCTGAAAACTCTGTGATCGCTAATAATGGCCTACAGCCAGAAAGAACTACAGGCATTGAGTTTGGGGCAGACTTGAGATTTTTTGATGGGAGACTGGGTATGGATCTATCCTACTACAATCAGACGACCACAGATCAGATCATCAATATCTCAGTATCTAAGGCTACAGGCTATGATAGCAAGGTCATCAATGCTGGTAAGATCGTCAATAAAGGTGTCGAGGCAGCAGTATACTTTGACATGATGCCAAAGACTAATCCTTTTCAATGGAATGTGGGGCTCAATTATGCCAAGAACAACAATACTGTAGAAGAGCTATTCACCGATGCAAATGGTAATGAACTCGAGACGATAGTACTCACCTCACGTAGAGGTCTCAGCCTCGAGGCTCGAGTAGGACAGCCATACGGTACCCTCGTCGGTAGCGCCTATCAGCGAGTAGCCGAGGGCGAGTATGCAGGGCAGATCATATTCGAAGATGGTATCCCTCAGAAAGAATCCGATCTCCAGATCATCGGTAATGTTACTCCTGACTGGACAGGAGGTGTCTCTAATTCATTCTCTTATAAGTCTATCACGCTCAGTGCCTTAGTCGACTTTAAGATGGGTGGTGATATCACCGATGAGAGTAGCTCGACAGGCATGCAGACAGGCATCTACCCGATCACAGCACTCGGTCGTGAAGAGGGTGTCATCGGCCAAGGTGTCAAAAACATAGGTACTCCAGATGACCCTGTATATGTACCAAACGATGTAGTCGCTGACACTAAGTCCGTCACCCGTATGCTATCCGTTCGTAGCGTGAATGAAGGAGCCGTATATGACGGCAGCTACATCAAGCTCCGAGAGCTCAGTCTCTCCTATGCCCTACCAGCATCATTCGTAGAGAAGTCTGGATTCGTCTCAGGGGCGAGACTCTCGGTGGTCGGTCGCAATGTAGCAATGCTCTATAGCAATCACTCACAGATCGATCCAGAGCTCAATCTCTATGGAGGAAATCTCCAAGGGGCTCTCTACTATGTCTCACTACCTACGACTCGATCGATAGGTGTCAATCTCAATCTCACATTCTAATCAGAAAGTGAGCATTCATTAATTCATCAGAAACTGATAAAATGAAATTTAATATATCTATAGTCTTAGCGATCTTCTTCCTATTGACTGCATGTACAGAAGACTTTGAGGACATCAATCTCAATCCCAATGAACCTACAGCCGTACCGCCTAATGTCATCTTTCCATATGGTGTGAGAGAAGGTATCGACCGGATCCATGGCCATCGTACTCGTCTCGAGCGCTTGGGTCTCGATGGAGGCATGCTCTGGGTACAGTACTTCGCCCGAAATCAATACACCAATGAGGGTGACACCTATAATCCGGATGCCTCTATGCGAAATGCCAATTGGGAAGGATTCTTCAATGAGTCACTGATCAATTTTCAAAAGGTCATAGAAGCTACAGGTGATCCTGAAAATCAATTCTACAATGAAAACTATCAGGCGGCTGCTATCATCATGAGGGAGTACATGTTTTCGATCATCACAGACACATGGGGAGCGATCCCATACACCAGTGCGTTGGATGGATCAGGAGGCAATCTCGCTCCAAGCTACGACTCACAGGAAGACATCTATACCAGTATGCTGTCTAATCTCAAGACAGCAGCTGACATGCTCGATCCAGGCGGTGCAGCTATCACTGGCGACATCCTATTCAGCGGCGATATCACCAGATGGCAAAAGTTTGCTAACTCACTCCGCCTTCGATTGGCTAATAGACAGGCTGGAAAAAAACCGGGTGAATCTGCAGCCATATTTGCAGAGATAATGGGCTCACCGACTAGCTATCCAGTATTCTCGAGCAATGATGACTTTGCGCTACTCTATCATGAGGGTAGACTCAATGACAATAACAACAATGCCTGGAATGAAATCATGGTCGTAGATGGACGTGAGGACTGGTCTATCAGCAACACCCTCATCGCAGCTATGACCGACGGCGCAGGCAATCCTACAGACCCTCGTATCACTGTATATGCCGAGCCTGTACTCACAGGCCCTATGAGCGGCCTATATGATGGTGCCGAAAACGGTCTGCCAGAGGCTCTTGCTTCTGTCTACATCAATACAGCATCTCGTCCGGGCTCATGGTTTACCAGAGAGACAGCCCCTGTCTTTTTGATGACCTATAGCGAACTGTTGTTCATATTAGCAGAAGCTGCAGAGTCGGGTCTCTACACAGGTGGACTGAGCGCTGAGGAGTATATGAGTATGGCTGTGAGTGCATCCTTTGATCAGTACGATCTGACTATGCCTGCAGACTATCTCGATGGCATGGTAGCTGATCACGCTACCATCATGACAGAAAAGTGGAAAGCAATGTTTAGCCAGGGAATCGAGGCTTGGACAGAGTATCGACGTACAGGATATCCGATACTCCCATCACCGAGCACGGAGACCGTATTTGAAAATAATGGTCAAGTACCTACTCGACTCCGCTACCCTGAGTCCGAATACTCGCTCAATGGAGGTAATGTAGCGTCAGGTATCAGCCTCAATGGTGGTGCTGATGATAAGCTCACTCCACTATGGTGGGCGGAATAGCACCTATCACATCATTTTCTAAATAATCAGATAAAAGAACAAATATGAAACTCAATAAAACGATAAATAATGGAAGTTGGGCATCCTTTAGAACATTCCCAATAGCGCTGCTCTTCTGCAGCATATTAATGGCCTCCTGCCTGGAGGAGGATCTGGCTTTTGATGTCATAGAGTCTCCGGTATTGGCGATTTTTGGAGATGCCAGCATCTCAAATGACATGCTCTCTATGACAGGCACTTTTTATGAATTGAACAAGAGTGGGATCCTCGATCATACCGTCGGAATAGACTCTACCCTACTCTCAGGTCTTAGTGTCGCCGTCTATGTCAATAGTGATGAGCTCGTACAGCAGCTCACTACTGGAGCTGATGGGACAGCAGTCCTGACCACTGATATCGCTGATCTCAATGGTGCCAGTACTCTCGAGTGGGTCGGAGAATATAATGGTGTACCATTCAGATTACTAGAAAGATTCTAATCAATCCTAAATAGTATTGTTTCAAGTATTATTGCGCTCAAAGCATAACTGCAAGTTTGCTTTGCGACACCTCGATTCTCCATCGGGGTGTCTTTATTTTGGGCGCTACCCACAGCACCTGTGATCAGCTAAAAAGTATGTGGGTAAATCAAAAAAGCGATAAGCACTCTGTACTTATCGCTTGTTACATATATGTATCTTTCTTATTATCAGCCCATTATAGCTTGATATAGAGGAATGCAGCGAGATTACCATTTTTTAATTCTGTCGCAGCACCGAGGCGATCTTCCTTAGCGATATTGCTGAGACTGTTACTATAGTTGAGTCCTATACCGACATTGGATATCTCGACTACGGCACCAAAATTCGCCCCCCAATCTGTCTTCTCAAAGCTATCATCATTGAATATACCTGTGTCACTATTGAGTAGATACCCGAGATACGGCCCACCCTCTAAAACGATCGGTCCTAAGGTCAATCCGAGATTGAGCGGGACCTCAAGATAGTGCAGATCCACATCGGTCATAGTCCCACCACTCATGCCTTCTGCGCCTTTAAATTGATACAAGGCCGCAGGTCTCAAGCTGAATACGGGTCCTAATGGGATATTGCCATTGAGGCCTGCATGAAATCCTGGCTTACTATCAAAGACTACATCATCCGTCTGAGCATCGATAGCGATATCAGAATAATTGACTCCACCACGGATCATGAGCTGAGCAGATAGCGTAGCGACACTCATCGATATGAATGCCGATAAAAGAATTAGCTTTTTCATAGGTAAAAGGATTTTCTATTGATTTAATAAAGTATAGTAATATGTCTAAAAAACGTACCTCTTATTAAAAAGGATACAGCCTTCAGAAATAATTAACGCTTTAATAAATCGATAAGTGCGGTATTAATATTCTCTCGATACAGCTTTTTTTAGCCTCGAGGTATAATCATCTATGGCCCACTCCTTATAGTTGCGTGTACTATTGCAGATGCGATAGCAGTATCTGCGGATACGATCCTCTATATCATCTCTGAGCAGTCGGATGAGTCCGAGCGCTTCGAGGAGGTCTTCACTATTTTCCACGATGATCTTAGTATGCTGCTCGATGGCCATGTCCACTACCGTAGATGATTTCTCCCGATTTTTCACGACCTGATCGTAAGCTTCGTCGATATCAAATTCCACTTGATCACTATTCGCAAATTTAGCCCTGAGCTCGTCGGGCATCTTATACTTGAACGCTCTTTCGATATCATCGTCAGAAATAAGATTTTCGAGGAAGTACTGTGGCGATCTAAATATCTTCTGCCAGTCCAGCGGAGAGTCCCACATGCCAAATCTCGCTGCGTTATTACCCAGATCGATCACATCAAAGGTCGACTTGTCTGGTAAAACACGGGATCCTCTACCGATCATCTGAAAGTATAGTGTCAGAGATCTCGTAGCCCGATTGATGATGATAGTCTCGATCGTGGGCTCATCAAATCCTGTAGTCAGGATACTCACTGAGCTCAAGATGGCATTAGGCGTCTCTTTAAACCATTTAAGGATATCCTTACGCTCCTTCTTGCTATGCTTATTATCAAGATGTCTGACGGGATACCCCTTCACTCTGAAGGTCTCATAGACATATCTCGAGGTATTGATACCATTATTGAATATCAGGGTCTTCTTGCCTTTAGCTCGCTGCTCATAGGCATAGAGGAGCTTACTTCGCATCACATCACTCGTGTAGAGTTCTTCTGATGAGGACACGGTATAGTCTCCGTTGATACCGACCTTCAGCGTACCGAGGCCGACATCATAGCTATATATCGTGGCTTTTGCCAAAAATCCTTTATCGATCAGCGCCTCGATACTACTACCTACGATGAGTTCATCATAAGTATCCTTCATCGGAAGCTTTATATTAGAACTCAGTGGTGTAGCTGTGACACCGAGCATGAATGCATGCTCAAAAAACCTAAATAGCTTACGAAATGAATTGTGATGCGCTTCATCGACTATGACCAGACCGATATCACTCATGTCGATCTTCTTCTCATTGAGACGATTATTGAGAGTCTCCACCATCGCTACGAATGCCATAAACTCATCTGCATCATCCAGTTCTTTGACCTGGCTATTGATGACTTTATTATTCACCCCAAATGTATTGAGCATATTGCTGGTCTGCTTACAGAGCTCTATACGGTGAGTGAGTATGAGTACTTTCTTTTTGCGCTGGGTGATATATCGGCGAGTGATCTCTGAGAAGATCACTGTTTTGCCTCCTCCTGTCGGGAGCTGATAGAGGAGCTTATAATTGCTCGAACTATTCTCAAAATGATCGAAAATCTGATTCAGATCTTCCTGCTGGTAGTCGTATAATTCTTTGCCAATCTTTTCTTCTACGATGTCGTCTGTATCTACGGCTGCCATGAATACCATTATAATGAGAAAATGCAAAAGTACGTTCATTTTCAAGTTTAGTCCAAAGGATCAATCTCGAATTTTGTCATTTCCAAAAATTGTAAGCCTCCTTAGACTATTTACTCATGCTTTACCAGTAGCATTTCACACCCAATACCGAAATAGCTTAAAAGATTAATAAATAACAGATATACCTCTAATCACTTCCCTACGACCACCCTACCTTGAATCCGTCCTTGAGGTATTGATAGTAATTCACTTTATTAAATGTATAAATGATTGGGGCTTTGTGAGGTCCTCCTGTACGCTTGCGCCCTGTATCTATGAGAATATTATACCCGAGCATCTTTCTTCGAAAATTTCGTCGGTCAAGTTTGTGACCCAAAATCGTCTCATAGAGTGCCTGAAGCTCTGGCATGGTAAACTCTTCTGGGAGAAGATTAATACCTATCGGGAGATGCTGGATATCTCGCTTGAGTCCTTGATATGCACTGATGAGTATCTCTTCATGATCAATCATGAGCTCCGGTAGATCCAGGACAGGGTACCAATTGATCATATCTGAGATATCATCTAATCGAGGGGTATCTACCTCCGCATATTCTACTAAAGCGTAGTAGCCAATACTGATGAATCGCTGCTCAAAAAAATCTCTTGCCTCCTCCGATATGACGCCTGCAGTGATCAGCTTGTCATGATATACCGAGTCCGTACGTCCCGCTCTACCAAAGGTCTTAAACTGATGTAAGTAGATATCTCTGAGCCCAGTGCGCCGCTGCAGTACCTGTACAGCTGCCTCATCTATATCCATATCTGCACTCACAAATCCCCCTGGCAAGGCATACATGCCTGTATTCTTCATCTTGACTAATAGAACTCGGAGATCATTGTCATGAAATCCAAAAACCACACAGTCAATCGATATATGATTTAAGTAACCTTTAAAATCCAAATCCAGCACTTTAAGCTTTAGGTTACAAATGTCGCATTTTCTCGGTATTCCATTGATACTCTCTTCTAAACTACCCTATACTGATGATGACAAACTAATTGATGACCGAGCATATTAACACTAAGGCCCCATCAATAATAATACTCCAGAAAAATCAAAAGAAAGGAATGCAAATAGGGCTCAGGTGTTCGCTGACTGTCTTACACAGTAGAATGATTATTTTCACAAAACAATATTCATAAAAAAGAAGGAATACTCTGTGACACCCTCCCACAGCACTACTTTAAGAAATAACAATATACTCAACTCAACAGAAGATGTAGAGTTAGCCTCATTGATGAACTATCTGTCGCTCGTGACAGCTAGTGGATCTTTCCTTTTTTCACTTTATGACTTCTTCATGACAGGTGAATACATCCATGGATATATTTCATTATTCACCACTTCCCTTTACTTATTCATCATAGTCTTTAATAAACTGGGCTATTATAAGTTAGCTAAATTGCATTTCCTTTTAGCTTGTCCGATATGGCCTGCTGTCGGGACAGTATTGATCGGTGGCAACTTTAGTCAAGCCATGGTAGCCTGTGTGACCTTAGTGAATGTTTTCATTTTCTTTAATCAGTCAAGGGTACAGCTCGCCATTGTGATATACAATGTTTTATTGTTTGTCATACCCAGAGTATATGTAAATATATACGAGCCCATCTTTGGTATCCAAGAGGTAAAATACGAAGAGATACTGGTGTTTTTCTTGAGCTTGACATGGATTTTTCTTTTCATAAAAACCTATGAAAACAGGGTCCAGGTAGCACTTGAGTCATTGCATCATAAAAATCTCGACCTCGAACAAAAAACTGTTGAGCTCGAAAGATTTAACCACATCGCATCTCACGATCTCAAATCTCCCCTGCGGAGTATCACAAGTTTCTTATCATTGATCGAGCGAGACCTCGAGAAGAAGAAGTATGATAAGCTGGAGGGCTATTTCAGTTTTGTAAAAAATAGTGCAAAGCAAATGCATCGACTGATAGAGGGAGTCCTCGAGGTCTCCTCCATCTCTAATCGACCAAAGAATCCTGATAGCTATATCGATCTCAATGCCATCGTGGCTACTGTCTTGATCAATCTGCAAAGCGACATCACGGAGCGGCAGGCATTGATAGAAGCAGAGGAGCTACCCGACTACTATGCTAATGAGTCCGACATGGTCATCCTATTCCAAAATCTCGTACAAAACGGCATCAAATACAATAACTCGGATCAACCTACTATCAAAATAACATCTGAAAAAACAAAGGATAGTTTAATCCTGAGATTCACTGACAATGGTATTGGTATCGCCCCAGAATTTCAGGATAAAGTATTTGACTTTTTTGCCCGACTGCACACTGAAGATCAGTATCAGGGCACTGGCTTAGGTCTTGGCATAGTCAAAAAATTAGTCGAAAAGTATAAAGGATCCATTAAGATAGACTCTGTGGTCAATGAGTATACTACCTTTCAGCTGATTCTCCCGATGATAGAAATGAAGTAGTAGAGAAAGGGCATTCCTCCTGTAAATGTGAAATAATGGATAGATCTCCCCGCTTGATCGAGGTACATTGGTGTACTCATAATCCAATACACATCGCATGATCCTCAGGGCTTACCTATTCAGTGTTATATTGCTACTCCTCTCATGTGAGCTGGAGACATCAGTAAATGTGCAGCCACCTCCTCTAATAATAGCTAATAATCCTCACTACCTGGCCACTGCCGATGGTAAGCCTTTCTTTTGGCTCGGTGATACTGCGTGGCTATTATTTTCTAAACTCAATCGCCAAGAAGCCGCCCAATATATCAACGATCGAGCTACGAAGGGATATAATGTCATCCAAGTAATGGTGCTCCACGAACTAACCGTGACCAATATCTACGGAGATCAGGCACTACATGATGAGAATGTCGCCTTACCATATGTCACTCCTGGATCCTCCCCAGATGACGAATACGCTTATGACTACTGGGATCATATGGACTATATCATAGATCTCGCTACAGAGCAGGGACTATATGTGGCACTCGTGCCCATCTGGGGATCAAATGTCAAAGCTGGAGGAGTAAGTGTCGATCAAGCGAAGGCATATGCTCGATGGCTGGCAGAACGGCATAAATCTCGACAAAATATCGTCTGGCTCAATGGTGGAGACACCCACGGCGATCAGCACACCGATGTGTGGCAAGCTATCGCTACGACTATCAAGTCAGTATCTCCTGATCAGCTCATGACTTTTCATCCCTTTGGACGGACGCAGTCTTCATGGTGGTTTCATGAGGAGGAGTGGTTAGATTTCAATATGTTTCAGTCTGGCCATCGACGCTATGACCAGGATGACACTGAGCTCGGCTATGGCCCTGACAACTGGAGATATGTCCAGACAGACTATGGACTCCATCCTATACGCCCTACTATCGACGGAGAGCCCAGCTATGAAGGCATACCAGAGGGGCTCCATGATCCATCACAGCCTTATTGGGAGGCTGAGGATCTCAGACGCTATGCATACTGGTCTGTATTCAGCGGAGCGGCAGGATTCACCTATGGACACAGTGCAGTTATGCAGATGCATCGACCTGAGGATCACAGTCCCGCCTATGGAGTGAGAGAATATTGGGACGAGGCACTCGCAGCACCTGGAGCTGCACAGATGATATACCTCAAAAATCTGATGTTATCACTCCCCTACTATGAGCGCATACCAGATCAGACACTTATAGCCAGTGGAGAGGGCGACAGGTTTGAATATCAGGTAGCCACTCGAGGCGAAAAATACGCACTGATCTATAGCTACACAGGGAGAGACATGCGTATCCGTATGGGAAAAATCAAAGGCTCTAAAGTTAAAGGATCATGGTACAATCCACGAAATGGCGAATACACACTCATCGGAGACTTTGCTAATAATGGCACTCATACCTTTGACCCACCAGGCGATCCCTCAGAAGGGAATGATTGGGTACTGATACTGGAGAGTATTTGATCATTTAGTCTAAATGAATAATGATTTCATTTCTGCAATCAAGAGCAATTAGCAAGTTAAAAAATGAACATCACAGTTAGGTTTTGATTATTTTCGTATCTAACTGGATACACATTGTGAATGTTTCTCATTGAGAAAACAGATGAATTTGATAAATGGCTAAGGAGATTAAAAGACTACAGAGCTAAAGCCAAAATACTGTTCCGAATTCAGAAGTTAGAAGTTGATGAATATTTTGGCGACTGTAAATCTGTTGGTGATGGCATCAAAGAAATGCGCATTAACTACGCAAAAGGATACAGAGTATACTTTAAGGAAAAAGATAAAGTAGTAATTATACTACTCATTGGTGGCGATAAGTCCAGTCAACAAAAGGATATACAAAAAGCCAAAAAGCTATGGCACAAGATTAATAATGAATAAAATGACAAGTTCAAAATTTGACATTTCAGACTACCTGGATAATGAAGCTATGATCGCAGAATACCTAAATGCTACCCTTGAAGATGGCGATATTTCAGACCTCATCGTAGCGATAGGGCATGTGGCAAAAGCAATAGGTATGACCAAAATAGCTGAGCAATCTGGTATGAGCCGTCCAAGTCTTTATAAGGCTCTGTCGGATGGGTCCAAACCACAATTTTCTACCATCATTAAAGTATTAAATACAATAGGTGTACAAATCAGTGTCAGCCCAATTTCGAACTAATCGGTAGCTCATTCGCTTGGAGCATTAGACTAAATAAGAAAAGGCGGACCAAATTGGCCCGCCTAATCAACCCATTTCTCAACTATCAGAATCAACTATTTTTTCCTTCTCGTACATCGTTATCATTCCACTCACGACGGAGAGACCTATTGAGTCGATCTGACTGAAGCTGTATCTGATTGCGCTCCATCCAGTCGATACGTCCATCCATCGTAGCCCATCTCACCTCTCTCTCGAGTCGTCTGAAGTCATTCTCCAAGACGAATATCTCATGCTGTGTCAGGGTCCCCTGTCTCCAGCCATCGCTGAGGATATTAGAGAAATTAAAAGACATCAGGCTCAGGTCGGCCATGGCACTCGTGTTCACTCTGTAGGCTCTATTTACTCGGTCTCTATTAGACGGTGTCTCGCATAATATCTGTGCGGACACCATGCTCACCGTCATCAGTATCAGGGCACTTAGTGATAATAATTTCTTTTTCATCGTATATCGTTTTATAAGTTTATATTCATTATTGACTACACTTACTAAAACGACAGCAGATCTGCCCTGATTCCATTTTTCAGAATATTAAGAATCTTTTAACCAATTTATCAATATAATATTCTGATTTATGTCCAATTATTAAAACATCAGACTTTTACAATTCTCTGCTCTCTAAAGAATAAAAGAAATAGTATCAACACTACTACTGCTATGGCTGCAGGGACCAGCCAGATAGCCGTCCAATCTTTGACCCCATCAACAGTGTAGATGTCCGTGACGATACCAGACAGCTTGGACCCGATACCCATCCCGATACCATAGGTGGCTAATGTAATCAAGCCTTGAGCTTGAGACTTGATCTCAGCTCCTGCTTTATTGTCTGTGTAAATCTGTCCAGAGACAAAAAAGAAATCATAGCACACTCCATGGAGGATGATCGCCAGATATAGCATCCACACACTCGTATCCGCATCTCCATATCCAAAGAAAACAAACCTCAATATCCAAGCAATAATACCGACAGAGAGTATCCACTTGACACCATACTTCCTGAAAAAGAAAGGAATCAATAGCATAAAGACTACCTCCGACACCTGACCCAGTGACATCTTATTTTCAACATTAGTCATGCCCGCATCTGTCAGGGATGGATTTGCCATAGCGTAATAAAAAGAAAGCGGAATACAAATCAATATCGACCCTATGAAAAAGATAGTAAATGATCGGTCCTTAAATAAGCTAAACGCATCATATCCTATGATATCTCTGAAGCTGATATCTTTTTTAGGGTTTGGTGGAGTATCAGGCAGAAAAAAACTGAAAATCCCAATCCCTACTGCACTCCACATAGCAATCTGAAATATCGTCACCTGATCCCCGACTGCCATGAATCCGACAATATTAGTGACGACGATCCAGGCGATCGTACCCATCACTCGGATGATCGGAAAGTCCGCCTCCGCACTATCCATCTGCCTCATAGCAATAGAACTCGTCAGCGCTATCGTCGGTCCGAAGGTCAAACAATAGGCCAAAATATACCAGAAGAATACACCTGGATCATCGACCCGGATCAAGAAAAATAAGATGGCAGCTCCCAGCAGATTGAGCACGCCGAGCACTCGCTGCGCCGCAAAGTATCGATCCGCTATAAAACCCATAAAAAACGGGGAAATCACCATCGCTATAGAAAAAGCAGTGTAAGCATTACCCACTTGATCGCCCGAGGCTCCGAGCTGAGTAAACATATACTTACTCATCTGACCATACCATGCTCCCCAGACAAAAAACTGGAGGAACATCATGACAGAGAGCTTGATTTTGACAGCGGTATTCATCAGTCTTCTTTTCGCTCTATGATCTTGCCAGAGGTCTTATCTTTTAGTATGATTTTCTTACCGCCGCCGGGTAGGATTTCTTCTTTGATAAGATAGTACTGCTCATCGTAAGACTCCAGGATAGCGGTACTCTCTACCTCTGTGCTACCTCTCCAGACATCCAGCATCACAGGCTCCCACTTCTTAGACTTGACCGAGGCATAGGCTGCATCCATGATCGCATTGACTATATAGCCATCATAAAATGTCTCCTGCGGCTCTCGACCTGTCTCGTAAGCGTCAAACATATCATTGAACATATGATTATACCCGAGATCTTGATTTTCATCTCCTACGGGGAAAATCCATCCGGAATCAGACTCGGCCTTCTCTGCTACATAACCCGACTGTCCTGGAGCGGTGAACATCTCAAATCCCGTCCTCAAGAAATGATTGAGCCAGACGGTACCGTGAGTACCCATCACCTCATCTCGTAGATCGAGTCCACCTCTGAATGCCCAGCTTACCTCAAATTGACCAATAGCACCATTCGCATATTTGACTAAGCCGATGGCATGGTCTTCTGCCTCGATCGGCTTGACCTGAGTGGCGGCCCAGCACATGACTTCGATAGGCTTTTGCTCCTTGCCAATGAAACTCCGAGCGATCTCTATACAGTGACAGGCCAGATCGAGTATCGCACCACCACCTGCCTGATCTTGATCCCAAAACCACTCACTATGAGGGCCGGGATGAGTCTCCCGAGAGCGAGCCCAGAGTACCTTTCCCACAGCACCCTGCTGGATGCTTTCGATAGTCCTGAGTGTCTTAGGCGTATATACCAGATCCTCCATGTAGCCATGAAAAACTCCAGCCTCCTCCACTGCCTGTAGCATCTCCAGCGCCTCCTGTGCATTGCGCCCCAGCGGCTTAGTACAGATGACACCTTTCCCAGCTTTAGCGGCCTTGAGGACTGCCTCATGATGGAGAAAATTAGGAAGTCCAATACAAACGATCTCAACTTCGGGATGATTGATAGCTTCATCCATAGAGGTCGTCCACTCAGGGATATTATTTTTGGTAGCGAATGCTTTTACATTTTCTTCATTGCGAGAAGCAGCAATAATCACCTGATCCTTACTACGCTGTCCATGGATGGCAGAGCAATAAAACTCTGCTATGAATCCAGAACCTAACATGGCTATTTTTCGCATCTACTATACTTTTTGATTTAGATAATAATGTGGTAAAATAGAGAGCTCGATAATACTAAGCCTCAAAATAATATTTCCAAACTACTTCACCACACAGTATCAAGCTCCAGATACTCTCGACGAGACAAAATATACCTACCTTAAAAAGAAAAATGTCAAGACCCAACAAAAGAAGGGACTTCCTCCGTAAGGCATCTCTTGGAGGCATCATCATCGGCAGCTCACGTCGATCGCTCTGGGGGCGATCAGAGATGCTCCACAGAGATACTCTGACATTGGCTCCTAAGCCCATCTATAGTGCTAATGATCAGATCAACCTGGCAATGATCGGCTGTGGTATTCAGGGATTTTCTAATGCTCGAGCGGCGCTACAGGTACCAGGATTTCAGATAGTGGCAGCCTGTGACCTATACGAAGGTCGACTGACCCGTATGAAAGAAGTCTATGGTGATGATCTCTACACTACCAGAGACTATCGGGAGATATTGGAGCGAGATGATGTCGATGCGGTATGTATCTCGACTACAGACCACTGGCACGACCATATGACCATCGCTGCGCTCAATGCTGGCAAGGCGGTCTACTGCGAGAAACCTATGGTACATCAACTGGACGAGGGCCATGCGGTCATCAAGGCACAAAAGAAATCAGGAAAGCCACTCATCATCGGTAGTCAGCGAGTCAGCTCGATCGGAGTCGAAAAAGCAAAAGAACTCTATGAAAGTGGCATCATCGGAGAGCTCAATCTCGCAGATATCCGCTATGATCGAGCCAGCAGCAATGGTGCCTGGCAATACAGCATACCTACCGACCAAGGCCCAGATACCGTGGACTGGGATAGCTATCTCGGCGATGCTCCACAGCGGGACTATGATGCTAAACGATTCTTCAGATGGAGAAACTATAAGGACTATGGTACAGGCGTAGCTGGAGATCTATTCGTACATCTATTCAGCTCTCTGCATGTGGTGACGAGCTCGATAGGCCCAGAGAGGATCTATGCCTCTGGAGGATTAAGATTTTGGAAGGATGGTAGAGATGTACCTGATATCACACTCGGGCTATATGACTACCCTGAGAGGGCAGCACATCCAGCATTCAATGTGCAGATGCGGGTCAACTTCGTAGATGGATCAGGTGGTGGATCTCACGCTCGACTCATCGGCAGCGAAGGAGTCATGACGCTGGCCTGGGATGGCATCCATATCCAAAAATCTAAAGTAAGTACTGTACCTACCTACGGTGGCTGGGATTCCTATGCGACATTCTCTGCACAGCAGCAGAAAGATTATGCCAAGTGGCACAAAGCACACTACGGAGATCCTCGTCCCGAGATGAACGGACCAAAAGAAATGAGCTATAAATACCCAGAGGGCTATAGTGACCACGTAGATCACTGGACTAATTTTGCTAAGGCCATCAGAGATGGAACCGAGATCGTAGAAGATGGCACCTTTGGACTCCGTGCAGCAGGCCCCGCTCTGGCGACTAATAACAGCTACTACGAGCGTCGGGTGATCAACTGGGATCCTAAAGATATGCGTATCGTATAGACATAAAAAAGGGAGGTAATCCTGACGACTACCTCCCGATCACTCAATGATCATCAACAGACTATTCGTCTTTCTCATTTTCTTTGGGTTCATTATTTTCTTTCTCGTTTTCTGCTCCGATTATTTGGACTCTTTCAAGTATTTCTTTTCTCTCTCGGAGAAATTTTCTGGGTTTCACTCTCGGTGAAAAAGGGCTATGTGACGATCTAAGGTCACTCATATTAAATTAGATTTATGTGGTTAAACAATTGATTATCAAGTATATGACGAGATGAGAGGGTGTGATTGTTTGGTGAGATAGCGGTAATGAGTTTAATATCGGTTTGATTCTGTTTTGTGTATATTGAGATAATCATTAACAGATCGATGCTAATTAGCTATCAAATCAATAATCAAGCGGATCTAAACAATAAAAAATGAAACTCACTCCAATAGACCAACTAACAGATGAGATCGTCGGTAAAAAAGGTACTCCCGAAAGAGATATTTTTGAATATGATCTTCGCATGGACATAATTGGTGCCATGATCAAAGATGCCCGCAAAAAAAGAAATATGACTCGAACCGAATTGGGAGAACTTCTGGGAGTACAGAAAGCTCAAATATCAAAGCTTGAAAATAATACCAAAGACTTAAGGATTGGCACTATTATCAGAGCATTGGAAGCTCTCGGCGCCAAAGTAAAAATGTCCGTGGAAATAGAAGAGAAAGCGCACATAGTGGTGGCATAAATTCCCCGTTCAGTATATGCTGTGCCTGGGCGGCGGCGTCTGGCAAATTTCTGTTAGATGAAGCCATGAGTACTACAGCTACACAAAACGGAGTTTTAGCGGGTACTCGGACGCAGACCCAGCCGCAGCCCAACAAAGAATAGTGGTATCTGGAGTTATTAGAAATTTGGTTAAAAATGTAAATAATGCATTCAAAGGAGTAATAAATTATATCGGAAAGATATTTTCGAATAGCTCAAAATCAGTTACAAATGAAATGGTAGAAAATGAAAGTCATTAAAGAATCATATTGGATTATTCTGATTGTGATAATTGGTCTTTTTGTTGTCAACGGATATGTACGTAAATCCCGATTAATGAAAGATTTTAGAATTGATAAAGGTAAAATCATCAAGGTTACCGCCGGGGGTAAAACAGGAGGAGGAATTCAATTTACTTATGGATCATTAAATAACAAATGGAATCCATTGATTTCACCTTCAAATGACTGTCAAAAGAAAGTGAAATTGCGTTTGACTGAATTACAGAATTATAGCTTTCCTGTGGTCTATCAAAAGGATGATCACTCAAATGCAGAAATACTTTTATTTAAGAGTCAATATGCGAAATACAACATTATGATACCAGAGGAGCTAATATCTATTGTAAATGAGATTTCTCAATGCGAGTAAGAGTCTCCCCCGTTCAGAATAGGCAGTGCCTATGATCTGGTGTTTGGCAAAAATCTGTTTTGCTTAAATTAGAAGAATCAATAACAGATCTATGTCGACGGGAAAATCAAATCACTAATCAATCAGGTCTATACAACTTGATATTTCAAGGAGTAGACAGGGTCGATATTTTGCCCCGTCAGGGATACAGAGATTTAAGAAGTAAGTACAGTGCGAGCTGGCTTAGTAAAGCATGCAGATCAGCCTACTCCCAACAGGGGTGACGCCCAACGTTACGAATCAAACTTCTTCAAAATGAAAGATTTACAATTGCTATAGTTTTCCATCCTAAAGTATGGGAAAAATTGATATAGGTCATTTTATGTTAGCATTTTTTAACTGTATAATTAAATCCAAAGAAAAATGAAATATCAACTTACCTATTCCATACTCATGATGTTTCTTACCACTATCTACAGTGATATTTTTTGCCAAGTTACCATGGAACCAGACCACATCCTTGTCGGAAGAGACCAGCTCCCAGCCAATGGTGAGACCGTCACTGATACGCTGGTGTTTTTTGATGCAAGTAATGGGGCATTTAGAGGTGGTATTTTAATTCAATCCCCAAACTGGGCTCCCGATTCTTTAGGGTTTTATTCTTTTGGATATGGATATAATGTAGTAGCATCAGGAGATGATGGAGCAACGGCGTTGGGCTTTAGGACAACGGCATCAGGAAATGACGGAGCAACCGCATTGGGTATTGGGACAACGGCATCAGGAATTTATGGAGCAACCGCATTAGGATCAAACACGGAAGCAAGAGGAGAATTCGGAGCAACCGCTATGGGTTATGAGACAATGACATCAGGAGATTACGGAGCAACCGCTTTGGGATCCTACACGGGAGCATCAGGAGAATTCGGAGCAACAGCGTTGGGTCTTGAGACAACGGCATCCGGAGATCGAGGGGCAACTGCCTTGGGAAATAGAACATCCGCCTCCGGGAAATGGGGTGCTACCGCCTTGGGAAATAGAACGAGAGCATCAGGAGATGATGGAGCTACCGCCTTGGGAAATAGAACGAGAGCATCAGGAGATGATGGAGCTACTGCTTTGGGTAGCAATACGGAAGCGACAGGAAATAGTTGTACTGTACTTGGTGTATATAATGACACTATAGTGGCTACTGGTACAAATGTGACGGTCACCAGTCCTCTTTTCATCATAGGAAATGGTGATGATCCTAACCACCTTACCAATGCAATGGTCGTGCGCAAAGACGGTAAAGTTGGATTCGGCACAAATACTCCCAATGCAAATGTTGATATCAGCGGTGTCGACAATACCGACGCAATATTAGTGGACAGCGGACAAACAGCCATCAGACATCATTTTGACTTTATACGATACGATCGAGATTTCATGCACTTATTAATCGATGCAGATAATGATCAGACAAATGCAAAATTTAGCATTTATAAGGATGTATCAAATAGCACTGGTGCTACTCCAGTGGTAAATTTTAATCTAAATGGTTTCGATAGTTGGATCCACACTGGTGGTGATTTCGGCATTGGGACTACAGACCCGTCAGCGCAACTTCATACCACTGGTACAGTTCGGTTTTCACATTTTGGCGCAGGTACTTTACAGACTGATGCATCAGGCAATATATCAGTCTCTTCTGACGAACGTCTAAAAAACATATCAGGTGAATTTTCAAAAGGGGTATCTGATATTTTGAAAATAGAACCGATCAAGTATTATTGGAACAAAAGTAGCGGACTCGAAATGTCGCAGGAATACGCAGGTTTTTCAGCACAAAATGTCCAACAAGCCATACCAGAAGCGGTAGGAAAAGATGTAGATGGTTTTCTTACTCTCAATGATAGGCCGATCATAGCTACTCTCGTAAATGCCGTAAAGGAGCAACAACAAATGATCGAGAATCAACAAAGAGAGATAGATAAACTGAATACTCAACTATCACAGATGCATACCTCAATCAAAGTTCAAAACACAAAAGAGCCCAATTAGAAAATGACCCCGTTCAGAATAGGCAGTGCCTATGATGTGCTGTTTGGCAAAAATCTTTTTTGCGAATATTGGCTTAATGAATATTAGACCAATGCCCAGGGAAAATCAAATCACTAATCAAGCAGGCCTATACTACTCGACCATTCCCTACCCCACAGCCACTTTCCTCTTCTGCTGGGTGTATCGCTGGGTGTACCACTTGATACCGATGAGGCCGATCACAGTAGGCGCTACCCAAGGAATGATCATCAGCTGTCCTGACAATAACTCTCCGAGCCAAGTCCTACCACCAAAAGCAAAGAAGGCTGTATATGATGCGATACCAGTAGTGAGCATTCCTAAGATATGATCTTTGATAGGATTGACCTGCTGACGATACTCTTCAAAGCTAAGTCGCACTGATTTGATATTAGTCAGTCCAAGTCCAGCAAATATCAATAGTAGTACATCTCCATCATGTACTCCTCCCTGCAGAGCGAATACAATATTGATCAAGCTGTAGACGATGATGACAGCCTGGAGCGTCCGACGCTTATTATACATGGCCTTATTCACTCCTTTCTTGAATTTGAGGATGCTGATACCATACCAAAGCGGCTCGATCGTGATCAAAGTCAAAAACCCTAAAAACAATGCTATGAAATAATGTCCATCGATCAGACTGATCATACTCATCACGGCAGCAGTGACGATCACCGTCCACATAGCGAAGACATAGCCCCAGCCAATCTTGACATGCAGCTTTGCTCCTTTCTTGACGAAGATCGGCAACCAAAAAAGTACTAATCCAATAAAGCCTGCAGCGACATGAATAGGTAGTGTGATTTTGTATAATAATTCCATAATAGAGCTTGTTTTGATCGCAAGATATGTCCTACATAGAGTACATACATGAATGAGTGACGATCCGTAAACATGAGGGATAAAAGACAAGCTAAAGGGCTAATTATCAACCATTTGGGACGAATGACAAAGCAAAAATGGGATAAATCCCAAGACTAAGGGCTCTTGTTAATCATAATTTAATCATCACCGATCGGGAAGTATTACTGGCATTTGGCACATCTTTGCGGTTTGGTCATCATCTGAGGTAGATTTATGCTTTTTCAGAATACTCGAGAGTTTTTCAAAAACAAAGAAGCGGCTGCATTAGGTTTCTTGTTTTCTTCCAGCAGCCTTATGCTGGGGATCTGGGCGGCAGCGCTGCCATTCATCAAGGAGCAACTTGGACTGAGTGATCAGGAGTTGGGCTTGATCTTGCTTTTTGGACCACTGGGAGCGATGACTGGAGTCCTCTTTTCAGCTAAGCTTTTTTCTAAAGTCAGTTTTGCTCATTGGCTCGGCAAGGGAAATGCATTTTACTGCATCCTCATGTGCATAGAGATATTCGCTCCGACACAGTGGATTTTTGCCATTGCTCTATTCTTTAGAGGGGTGACCGGATTCACTAATGGTGTAGCGGTCAATACGGTAGTTGGCTTTCTGGAGCAGAAATATGACAAGCGATTCATGGCCACCTGTCATGGCATGTACAGCATTGGAGGTGGTATCAGTGCAGGATTTGCCGCACTACTCTACGGTGTCGGCATCGAGAGCATCTATCAAGGCCTCATCATGGGAGGCATCATCGTCGGCACGATCATTTACCTCCACAGCTACTATATGGAGCACGATGTCACGATGCCCTCCAAGAAGTCATTCATCCTACCTAAGGGCCATGTGATCGGACTTTCCTTTATATGCTTCGTGATGTTCATGTCGGAAGGATGTATCGTAGACTGGAGCTCGATCTATCTGCAGCGAAATCTCCAAGTACCTCTTTATCTAATCAGTTTGGGTTATGGAGGCTTTGCAGTAGCGATGACCATAGGTCGATTTAATGGTGATCAGATCATTCCCAAGCTTGGCGAAAAGCGGATTGTCATCTTTTCTACGCTCTTGGCAGCTACGGGCTTTCTACTCGTGAGCTTGGTACCGGTAGCTACAGTGGCGATATTAGGTTTTACCATGATCGGTCTGGGATGCTCATGTGTGGTGCCCGTACTATTCAGTGCTGCGAGCAGGATCAAAGATGTGACTCCTGTACAAGGGTTTGCTATGGTGACGACTGGCGGGCTCATGGGATTCATGGCAGGGCCGACGATCATCGGATTTATCTCCGAGGAGTGGAGTCTGTCTTTGGGCTTCTTATTCGTAGTATTCATGCTACTGCTCGCTACTCTGACAGGCTGGAAAAATAGTCTATTCAGATAGACATCAATTATTCCTCCTTGCACCTCTTATCTATTTATCGTTTCTTAAGAAGGATTAATACATCCATAAAATTCAAGGCATGATGTCAAAAATGGACCGCAGAGCAGCCAGCAAGCTTATTGCTACAGCTACTGCGTCTCTCCTGCTACCACATCCTTCAATGCAAAAAACTATGAACAAAAGAGCGATACCGTCCACCGGAGAAATGCTACCTATAGTAGGATTAGGCACATGGCAAAGCTTTGATGTCGGTAGCAGTGAGTCTGAGCGAGCACCGTTGCGAGAAGTGTTACAGATATTAGTAGATGCTGGAGGCTCACTGATCGACTCATCTCCGATGTATGGCCGATCCGAGGCGGTAGTAGGAGATCTCACTACTGAGCTGGGGCTAAAACCAAAAATATACGAAGCAACCAAAGTCTGGACCTCCGGACGTGATGCTGGCATCAGCCAGATGGAGAAATCTATGGCACTCATGAAAGCCTCCACGATGGACCTCATGCAGATCCATAATCTCCTCGACTGGCAGACACATATCAAGACGCTCAAAAACTGGAAAGCCGAAGGCAAGATCAGGTATATTGGCATCACACACTATCACAGTGGTGGCTATGCAGAGATGGAGCGCATCATGAAGTCAGAACCTATCGACTTCATCCAGATCAACTATAATCTCAATGTACAGGGAGCTGCAGATCGCATCTTGCCTCTCGCTCAGGATCGTGGTATCGCTGTCATCATCAATCGCCCCTATGAAGGGGGCTCTCTGTTCAGAGCAGTGAAAGGCAAATCAGTACCTGACTGGGCCGGCGAATTTAACGCTACATCTTGGGGGCAGATTTTTCTGAAGTTCATCTTGGCGCATCCTGCTGTCAACTGTGTCATCCCTGGCACCTCAAAGGCTAAACATATGAAAGACAATGTACAGGCTGGATTTGGCCGATTGCCCTCACCTGAGCAGATCAAAATGCTAAATAAAATAGTGTCATAGTACTATCACTACACTCTACAGCTGCATCTCTCTGACTACTGGGATATAGCTACGAGATACAGGTATCACTATATTACTGTCAGAGAGGGTGAGCTTCAGCCCTTGAGCATTGCCACTTACCGCACTTATCTGAGCGGTATTGACTAAGTAGGATCGATGCACTTTGATGATCTCATAGCCACTGAGTTGGTCTGCTATATTTTTCATAGTGCTCCGGATAATTATCGGTCGATCGGTCGATTGACTATGAAGTGCCACATAGTTTTGCATAGCCTCCACATAGATGATCTGTGCAGGATTGACTTCTATCACCTCTTGTCCAGAAGCGAGCTCTATCAACTCCGCAGACTCTACATGCTGCAGATCTTGATGGTGAATCTCTATAGACTGAGCAGTCTTAGTATTGCGCTGTATCAGGTGTCGGAGATTGAGCGCACCGATGAATACTGTAGGAAATACACCAACTAAGAATGTATTCAAGACCACCATCATGAATGAAAACCAACTAAATGGGGTAAACTTCAAATAAAACACCAGAAAGAGAAAATTGACTATACCGATCAGGAAAATCAAGATACTTGTATGTACCAACCATCTGCCAAATGTATAGCTGGGCTTATCATACTCCACCTGCAGGACATAACGACTAAATAACTCATACCCCAGCGTCACCACAAAGGTCAAGAGTCCAAAGACTATCGTATGGCGTAGCGCATCCATCATCTCTAAATGATGCAGTCCAAATGGTCTCAGTAAGAATAAAAAACTGCTAACAAAGAGGCCCAATACAGCCGCCGTGATAATCTCCTCACGGACACTGTCTGTGCCAGGATATGGCTGTGAAAACCATCGATTAATCTTTGCCAAATCTATCATGAATGAAATAACAATTACCTATAAACCAAGAAGATATTAATCACTTTCTTCTAAAGTAAAAATATCCTCTACTGACACTTGAAAAACTTGAGCAATTTTGAGCGCTAATACAGTAGATGGCACGAATTTTCCTTTTTCTATCGAATTAATAGTCTGGCGAGACACCGAAACTCGATCTGCCAATCCTCCTTGAGTAATATCTGCCTTTGCTCGCTCCACTTTTATCGTGTTTTTCATTTATTCTCTCCATTTCAAAAACTCAAAAATCGATAAACTCAACAAGAAAGCTACACTCAAGTATTCGAAAGCCGAATGAGTAAACCAACTGTCTGTCTCTATGCTGTATCCATGAAAGTTGACCAAGTAGTCTAATCCAGAAAAGATCAATGCGGCGATAGGGATACCTTGGCTTAGTGCTTTGAATTTTAACTGAACGATTCTTTCGTCATTGATTTCCTCTTTTGCGAAAAAGACAAACATCAGTGCAAATGCAAAGGGCGTACAGAATGATGTCAGATCTAATATCTCAAACTGGAAATACCGATAAGCAAGTATGACAATAGAAAGTATCATCAGACCAAAACCGAAATATCTGAATCCATACGGATACTGAAAGTAATTATTTGACATGGAAAGTAAATTTTATTTCACTAAATGTAAACCATACTTTACATAATGTCAATTAAAATATACAAAATGATTAAATGCTGCTACTCCCCATCTATCTGCCCAAGTAATACCTCAACCGCTTTCTGTAGCTGAGCATCTTCCTCCTTAGCTCTGCTATCAGGTGCATAGTCCACAATATAGTCAGGCACTGCCGGTCCATGCTCCATATTCTCTTCAGTGGCCTTGACATACCATGCTCGAAATGGCACTCTGACGAAAAAGCCATCCATCAGTCGCTTACCTCCTGTAGATATCACCGCCCCAAAGGTCGGCTGACCCACTAAACTACCATGGCCTAATGTCTTGAATGCATGAGAGAAGATTTCGGCATTGCTATAGCTATTTTCATTGCACAGGGCGATAGCAGGCTTCGTCCATGCCGATAGTGGCAGGCGCTCTCCATATGGATAGTGCGACTTATACTGTAGGTGATCTCTATCGAGGTCATCCGTAGCTCCACGAGGTACAGTGTAGGCATGCTGCCGCACATTGAGCACAGCCATGACCATGTCGGTCGTCCAGCCGCCGCCATTATATCTGACATCGATGAGGACTCCATCCTTACCATAGCCACTGGCCATGAGCTCTCGCTCAAACCGCTCAAAACTCGACCAGTTCATCCCTCTGATATGGATGTATCCCAGACGTCCTCCGCTATATTCTTCTACTCGAGCCTTGCAGTCAGCTACCCACTCTTCATAGAGAGCAGTGCGTATCGAGTTAGTCGGTCGGATCACTACATCTCGACGCTCTCCAGTCGTACTGATCAGCTTGAGCTTGATGCGCTCATCGACAGTCTCATTGACCATTGAGAAGAAATTTTGACCATTCAGCGGCATACCATTCACGGCAGTGATGACCTCGCCTACTGCGAGCTTACTCTGCTCTCGATCTGCGGGTGAGTCTGGCACGACTCGTGTGATCTCGACACCCTGAGTGTGTGGTTTTAATTCTACTCCGAGCAGCCCTGTCGAGACACGCTGAGTCTCCTCATCTCCAGATCCTCGCAGCCCCATATGGCTCGAGTTAAGCTGTCCGAGCATTTGATTGACTACATAGGTGAAGTCCTGTCGAGTACTGGCAGCGAGCGCTCTATCTTCATATCGATCTCTCAGCGCATCCCAGTCATAGCCATGATACTGAGGATCATAAAATCGATCCCTCAATGTCCTCCATGCTTCGTCAAATACCTGTGCACGCTCTGCTCTATAGTCGACCTTCATCTTAGCGCTATATGGCAGCGATGTAGGCTTCTTGCCAGAAGTTGGTATTTTAGATAGTGTGCCACCACTCTTGATATAGTAGATATTTTTACCTGATTTGTCCAGATGAGTACCGTAGATGCTCCCATCAGCCAGCATTTCTTCGCTATCCTCACCGTTCCACTTGATCTTCATGTACTTAGACTTACCTTCTGATCCTTGGCGGCTACCGCCATTTGTGGTGAAGAAAAAATATTCGCCATCAGGCCCAATCAATAGATCTCCTTCATTGCCAGGCAGGCTCGTGACTTGCGTCAATCGCATATAGATATCCTCCGTATCGATGTAAAAATCTGCTTCCTCGTCTTCTCCATCATCGTCAGATAGCTCATCCCAGTCGGACTGAGTGCGCTGCCAGTCCTCCTCATGGAGCCATGCAAACCATACGTCAGCATCTCCATTGTTTCGTATAGACAGAAATCCCAATTTGCTACCATCGGGACTCCATACTGGACTACGATCTGATCTTGGGTGCATACTGACATTAATCGGCTCACCGCCTCCGTCGACCTCCCATATGAATATTTCACTATTAAAATCTAAATCTGACTGACTATAGGCGATCCACTTACTATCAGGAGACCAAGTCAAGTCGTCCGGTGCTGACCATCCTGTCATGAGTGTCTTCGCAGAGCCATATTGGCCTAAAGTATCTACAGGTAGCACCTTCATCTCTCCAGTCACAGCTACGAGAGCGATCTGCGATCTATCAGGTGAGATCTCGATGTAGTCTTCTTCGACATCTGTATCGAGTACCAGCTCTACAGTCCATTCAAATGATTCGTAGATATCTCCTGCCTCTTTAGCTCGGACCTGATAGAGATCATAGTCCCCCGATCTATCGCTCAAAAAGAGTAAGGTCGAATCATTGAGCCAAGCAACTTCATGATCATTTCTACTATTGGGAGCCGGTCTCACGGAGAGCTTTTTGTCTTCATCATTTTCTTTAACGAATACTTCTCCCCTTACGGAAAAAGCGATGTAATCTTCGCTCGGAGATAGTGCAAAATCCGTCGCTCCACGACTGAGATCTAAATACTCATCTGGATCAAAACGATAATCCTCAGGAAGATCTAAACTGATCTCTGTATAGTCCCCACTGGTCAGATCCAATGTATATAATTTACTCTGATAGCTGAATAGTATAGCACTGCCATCAGCCGCTACGTCGTACGCTTCGATACCCTCATCCGTGAAGCTTGTCAAAGCTTCAGGAGCCCCATTTTTAGTACCATCAGGACGGATCTGGACTTTGTGAATGTTATATCGTCCATTCTCCGCAGAGAGATAAAACAACTGATCATCTCCTGCCCATACCGGATCAGTATCTTGTCCCTGATGATCTGTGATCTCGATATAGCTATCGGATGCCTCATGATATACCCAGATATCACGATTAGCCGGACCGACATACTGCTCACGGCTCGTGCGGCAGGTCCCTCTCACAAAGGCTAAGAGGCTGCCTGACTCATTATAATCTGCAGATAGACCCAACGCATCAAAAGATCTATAGGGAGTACCTCCTGTAGCAGCGATGGTATACACTTCACTCTCTCGCTCAATCTGAGCAAAGCTTCTACGAGTGTGAAAAGTGATCTCGTCAGTGCTCTTCCAGCGAGCCCCATAGTCTGACGCAGAGTGATAGGTCAGGCGATTGAGATTCTTACCATTCGCCCCAATGGTGAATAGGTCATCATTGCCATAACGATTAGAGCTGAATACTAATGTCTCTCCATCTGGACTCCATGCTGGAGAATGCTCATAGGCCTCATGTATAGTGAGTCGCTGTGCACTACTCCCGTCAGCTGCAGCCACCCAAATATCTCCCTGATATGAGAAGCTGATCTGACTGCCATCAGGGCTGATAGCAGGATATCTCAAGACCTCGGTATCATCCTGAGCAAGAAGTAGTGTAGATAATAATAACAGTAGGAATGCTATACGCATAGCTATAGATTTTGTTGATTTATGGTTATAAATATTCGGTATTCGACAAGATACCTATATCAACTCAAAACTTAATCCAGCGTTTTGTTCGAGCCGGTGCAGCAGATGATCGCCCATTGCTACAGATGGCGTCAGTACACCATAGCTGGCAGGTAGCTCATCACTATCCAGCGCTAAGCAAATAGCCGACTCTGCCAGCATTTTGGACGTAGATCCATAGCCTGGATCACGATCTCCTTTGACCTTAGCTTTCAGGATTTTTCCATCTGCGGTTGTCCCGATTAATAAGATGTTAAAGAAGCCAGACTCCCGCTCTTCCTTGCTTGGCCCCTCTCCTGGATCTGGGAGAAACTTGTTGACCGCCTTACTCATTAGCGAGCCAGGTTTACCGGCCATCATGAGGCCCAGCATAGCCAGGAGACCATATCCTTTCATCTTTCCGCTAAAGCCTTTGCCTGTCATCATTGCCTCCTCGTATCTGAAGTCTTTCGTATATGGATAGCCTGCCAGCGCATTGCTGCGTCGCACCACCTTCGTGTTGATGCTCGCCATGATAAATGGGCCGATATAGGCTCCCGTCGCTTCGTCATGCACTACCCTACTGAGATCAGGATGGTCTGGGCCAGACATTTCGCCTTCAGGATTGAGTCCATAGGGATTATTGAGGATCTTGTATATAGATTTATCTTCTTGGGCTTCCGCCAATACATTATTGAGGCTGGCGATCGTACCGCCACTCATACCTCCTTTTGCGGCTTTGAGCCGAAACTTGATATCGGATAGATACTTGCCCAATTTCTTCTTAGCAGCCTGCTGAAAGAAGTAGACACCCATATCCGACGGGATCGAGTCAAAACCACAGGTGTGGACAATCTTGACTTGATTAGCCATGGCCTGATCATGATGAGCATCTATCATACGCCTCATCCACTGCACCTCTCCTGTGAGATCACAGTAGTGTGTACCATGCTCGACACAGAGCTCGACCAGCAGGGAGCCATACATAGCATATGGACCTACGGTAGTGCACACCACCTTAGTACTCTGGACCAGCTCGCTGAGTGCCTCCCGATCCTGACTATCAGCCACCACGATCGGGATATCGTCAAAACCATGTTCTTCAGCGACAGCTTTCAGCTTTGATTGATTCCGCCCAGCAATAGCCCATTTGAGCTCTTCCTGATTATAGTTTTGGCTGATATACTCCGCTACTAATCGTCCAGTGAATCCACTGGCTCCGTAGATGATGAGGTCGTAGGTTTTACTCATGACTTAATACTTCGCTGGTACATTCTCGCCGACCATGCTATCCTCGAGGAATGCACGGATATCGTCATTCGCTTTCTGTAGATCTTCAGCTCTGAGATACATCATATGTCCGCTGCGATAGCCTTTGAAGCTCATACGATCTTTCATCTTGCCACTTAGGTCCAGGTGCCACATGGTGTACTTAGCATCAAAGTAGGTAGTAGCGCCATCATAATAGCCCGACTGTACCATGACTTTGAGATATGGATTTTGAGCCATCGCCTGACGGAGATTTTCACCGGTGTTATCGTTGGTGCGATCCCACGGGCGGACTGGGCCAAACATGTTGTATTTGATATCCGTCTTAAATCCTAAATGCTCTCTGAGATAGTAGTTGATCGCTGGAGTGAATGAGTGGAGCCACGATGTCAGCTCACTATTATAATCTGGACTGCTCCCCGCATCCATTTTATCTATCCCTAAATATCTCGAGTCTAATCTCCCAATAGTAAAGCCCTTGTCCCGGAGAAGCTCTTTCCAAAAGAAACGAGTAGATACATCCAGATTGCTTTTGAGGATAATATCCTTTGAGAGTCCAGAGTAATAGGCCATTTTTTCGGCAGCAGCTTCTCTTTTTTCATCAGAGACAAATCCTCCCATCGCCATGATTGGGATGAGTTCATTGATCGTATACTCTTCAGACTCAGCGAGCACTTCATCCAGATCTTTAGCCTGTAGGTCAGCGGGTAATGCCTTCTGATACCAGGCCGCTGCTGTGAAATATGGAAGTCTATTAGCTGCATCGATAGGCCCATCACGCTCTATCCCGAGATCTGTCGGAGATACGAGGATCACTCCATTGAGATACATCCATTGTTGATTTTGGAGAGCGAGAGCGAGGCCTGATACTCGAGTAGTACCGTAGCTCTCTCCGATGAGATATTTCGGCGACAGCCATCTATTTTCTCTTGTCACGAAAGTGTTAATCCACTCTGCTAGGTATTTGATATCAGCATTGACTCCAAAAAACATTTTCTTAGCCTTCTCCTTATCCATCTCCTCATCGACGATCCGTGAGTAGCCTGTATTGACAGGATTGACAAATACGATGTCCGCAACATCAAGGATGGAGTGCGGATTTTCTTTGATGCCATAGGGCTGTACAGGATATCCTTCATCATCGATTTTGAGTACTTGAGGACCTGTGTAGGCGATATGCATCCAGACTGATGCCGATCCTGGACCACCGTTAAACGAGATGACTAATGGCCGCTTAGAACGATCACTGATTCCGTCTCGAGTATAGTAAGTGTAAAACAGTGAAGCCACAGCTTTACCTTTGTCGTCCCAGACAGGCATCGTCCCTGTTTTGGCAGTATAATTGATGCGCTGGCCTTTGATAGTCGTGCTATGCTTAGTGGTAGTATCGGTCTCTACAGGGAGAGATCTATTTTGCGCATTTAGCGTCAAGCAAAATCCTACAACAAGCAGGATAGAAAAGTAAATTTTATTCATTTTGGATAATATTTCGGTCAATCCTAAATGTAACTATTTTAGATAAAATGGATAGCGCTGAATACTATTCGTTATGATTACATTTGGATTATGATTATCACATTGATGGGTTTTATGGGAAGTGGCAAATCAAGCATCGGTAGACGCCTCTCCAAGCAGCTGAATATCAAGCTATACGATCTCGATGACCATATCGTCGATAAAGAAGGCATGACGATCAATGAGATATTCGCCAAAGAGGGTGAGGCTCACTTTCGTGAATTAGAATACAAGTATCTCAAAAAGCTCATCAAGAATAACAAGAAAGCGATCATCGCTCTCGGCGGAGGTACTCCCTGTCAAGAAAAAAACTGGAAACAAATAGAGAAGACTCTGAGCGTATATCTCTGTAGATCAGAGGATTATCTTTTTGAAAATCTCAAAGAAAAAAAAGAAAAACGACCACTCATCAAGGATCTCAATGATGAGCAGCTCCGAGAGCTCATCTCTACTAAACTCGCTACCCGTCGAGTAGACTACGAGAAAGCAGATATCATCGTAGATGTCGATTTACCGAAAGGCGAAATGACTAAAACAATCGCTGAGGCCATCAAAATGGCGAAAGGCTAAGCTAAGGCTTCTCTTTTTTGACTACGCTCTCCCAGCCATCATAAGTACCATTGAGCTGCTGTGCCTCAGTCTGAAGATGTACCGTCAGCTCAGTGATATACTCCGGCTCGATATGATCTCTACGAGAGAAGTGATAATAGTATTGATCGCCTTCTCTGCCTTGCGTCTCCTCCTTGAATCCTCGCTCCAGTACTATCAGTCGATACCGATCTCGATCCGCCTCCGTCTCAAAATAAGCCCAGTGCTCTATGCGCCGTGGCTTATTGATGTCATCACCTTGAGCGACGAGCTGATTGATCACGTCAGCATTCATGAGATACTCTCGGATGTATAGATCGGGATAGATGAAGTTCAAGTAGTGATTCCACTCAGGATCATACTTTATATTGACCAACGCCTCATACTCTTCTCCATTAGTAGAGAAAAATTTAATCAAAAAGTCTCTAACAGCTACCGTATCCTTGAGGTAGTAGTAGTCCAGCCGTCGACAGTCATGAGTGAATGTACCTACTAATCGACAGGTCGTCTGGATATCCATATATCCAAAAAGCTTATCACTAATATCGGTCAGCTCCTGATAGGTCGTGGTATCAGGAAATCCCTGATCATTGCACTGCTCATAGGCCACACCCACTGATACGAGATATGGATAGTCATCCAGCGGCGCCGTCGCTCGGACTCCCATGTCGACGAGCATCGAGCCGGGTCTGCCCTCCCACTGGGCAAAATATTGCTCCCACTGCCCAGATACAGGGCTCGATAGCAAGAGCCCGACGATGAATAAAAACGACCGTAAGTATGTCATGGATGCAAGAATACACCTAAAATCAAACTCAATGCAATATTTAATTATTGACTTAACGCAACCTTCACTCTTTGATGCGAAGCCAATAGTTGTATTTTGTTATCATGTATCGACAGTGGATTCTTATATTGATAGCATGTCTCGTAGGCATGCATATCTCCGCTCAGCGTATAGAGCGTAAGACGACCGCCGATAATACGTCATCCATAGGACGTGAACGCCTGCGGGAGATCTACCCTGATGAGCGCATGTTCATACTAGCGAAAGATCAAAAAACAAAGTCGCATAAAAACGCTCCTATCAATGACTGTGGCAACTATGCCTACACTCCTCAGATGCTTGCTCAGCAGGAGCAGACTGGTACCTTCATAGTGAATTATACAGGATTTTCGCCAGAAGCGGAGGCGGCCTTTCAGCATGCTGTAGATATCTGGTCACGGCTTATCACTACGACAATTCCTATTGAGATAGATGCCGATTTTTCGCCACTTGGAGCTGGTATATTGGGTGCAGCAGGACCGACATACATCGACCGAGACTTTGCAGGTGCGCCTATGTCAGGCACTTACTATCCTATCGCTGTCTCTGACCAATATGTCGGTACCGATCAGCTTGGTGCCGATGTGAGTGCCACTTTTAGTAGTACATTTTCGGATTGGTATTTTGGGCTGGACGCCTGTCCTCCTCTCGGGCAGTATGACTTTGTCACTGTGGTACTACATGAGATAGCTCATGGCTTAGGTGTATTTGGATCATCAGATGCATTTTATTATCCATTTCCCCCAGATCAGGGATTTTATGGCTGCTATGGTGTAGAGGACGGTGGTGATTACTACCCTATCATCTTTGACAAGTTTGTTGAGTTTCCTGATGGGACGCCTATTACCACTTATGACCCATTTTTCTGCTGGACAGATTTATATGATTTATTCACGGGTGGAGAGCTGTATTTTGATTCGCCCTCTATGACTGCCTTGCTGGGAGATCGTGCCAGACTCTATGCACCTAATCCCTACCTCCTCGGATCGAGCTACAGTCATCTGGACGAGGACACCTATGATGCGAGCTCTCCACATGCGCTCATGACTCCCTTCATCGGAGCAGGAGAGGCTATACATGATATCGGAGCTGTTGTGGGAATGTTTCAGGATTTTGGATAGCAGGCTCATGACTTTATCCCTATCCCTGTGGAGCCGATACCCGTTCTCTCAGAGTGGGCATTGATTCTATTAGGATTAGTCCTATTGATAGTAGGATTAGCGAGTATCAGGGTTATCGCTGTAGCGAAAGTAGGTAGCAGTCAAGTGGCTTAGCCGCCAGCATTTTTCTTCTTGTTCATCTCCTGTATCGCCTTCTCGATACCTCGAGGAGTCATAGAGTACATCGGTATGATCCGCTTCAGGATAGTCGTCGTGAAGGTGATACTCCAGTGCTTCTCCGATACAGGATTGAGCCAAGCGATCTTCTTAAATTTCTCAGAGAAGCGCCCCCAAGCGATCACACTACCCTCATGCAGCTCATATGGAGCCATCGCCGCATCTCCGATCACGAATACTCGATAGTTAGGATCTTTGCTCAGTACTCGCTCGATAGGTATCGGCCGAGTACGACGCTCATCCTCATAGACATACTTATAGATCGTATTATGAAAATAGTAGGTCTCCAGATCGTGGGCATAACGAGTCTTCATCTTCTTGAAGAGGGCCTGTACAGGACGGATATAGTAGTCCATGGAGTAGCCCCCATTGTCGATGAGGAGGATCACCTGTAGTTTATCATTAGTCTTCTCGAGCTCTATCGGTAGGAATAGGCCTCCTTCTTTGACACCCGTCTTGACGGTCAATGGGATATCGAGAAGCATTTCATTGGTTTCTTCGAGTACCCCCTTGAGAGATGCCAGCGTCGCATCGATATTGTCATCACTGATGTGAGCATCTATATCGACTGGATAATACTGTGGATCATCGAATACCTGGCGTGCCATCTTGCCACCTCCAGATCCTCCGACACGGATACCGCCCATAGCAGCACCACCATGTCCATAGGGAGATACACCACCTGTACCGATCCAGTGTGAGCCTCCACTGTGCTTGCCCTTCTGCTGCTCCATGACTCGCTCCATCCTACGTCGGAGCTCCTCCAGATCTACAAATCGGTAGTCCGCAGCTCGGTCCAACAGTCGCTCAGCATTCGCTGCGTCATCACCGTCTCCAGCTCGATCCTTTAGATCAGGATTATCATTTTCGAGGATATCCTCGCCATCGAGGACCCGCTTTATATCATAGCTCGTGGTATGCACCTCATCGAGAAAACGCTCGATGAGCTCGTCCATATTCATATTGACTCGCTCCTCATCTACCTTGATGAAGTCATCCAGCCAGTCCTGAAAAGTCTGAGACCGCTCTATCGCATCGCTGAGTCGCTCACCAGGATTGACATCTACGCCGACGAAATAGGAATAAAAAGCCTGAGTAAATGGACCAATATGAGTTGGATCTTTTACCAATGCTCCTTTCATCAGCGAGTAGATATCCCCCACAGTATGTATGAGATCTCTTTCCATTGCTTTGCGCAATAAGAGTAGCGACCTGACATCGGCAGGCACACCAAAACTGCGGCATACTTCTGGAAAGCTCTCAAACATAGACTCTTATTCTTTTATTGATAAAAACGCTTAGACTCAGAGAATCCTCCTCCCGGGAGATCCATGTTTCGCTTGACTCGCTTGACATCATCCTGCGTCTTGACGAGTGCTCCGAGTCCATCGAGTTCTTGTATTTTTTTGATCGTATCTTCTTTAGCGAAGGTCTTGAGGTACTTCAGCCAATTAAGCAATTCTCGAGTAGATGGTGATCGCTCAAGCCCCAGCTGACGTAGCTGATAAAACATCTCTATCGCTTTGCCTACGATCTCATCATCTACATCATTATAATGCTTTGCCACGATCTCACGCATGATCTCAGGACCTGGAAATGAGATATAGTGATAGATACATCTCCCTTTGAATGCTGTCGGTAACTCCTGCTCTCGATTACTGGTGATAACGATCGCTGGCATATCTTCTTCTGATACCGAGATGATCTTGCCAGACTCAGGCATGACGAACTTTCTATGGCTCAATGCATAGAGCAAATCATTGGGAAATTCTCTCGGCGCCTTATCTATCTCATCGATCAGTAGTACCGAGTTAGGTGAGCTATACGCTTTAGCCGCAGGGCCGAGGAGCACGTAGTCATCCAGCACTTCGGTACTACGACCTCCTGAACTGAGCTTAGTACCGAGTCCTTTCTCCTCACGCTGCGCATTGAGCACTTCGATCTGACTATCACGGAGATACTTGACGTGGTCAAATTTTGCTACGAATTGATCCACCGTACTCTTAGACCCCACTGGGTATACATGTAGCTCGAGATCTTTATTCTTAGCATATTGGAGCGGTAGTTCAGTCTTACCAGTACCTGGCTCCCCTTCTATCAATAGCGGCATCCCCAGTACTCTCGCCATGTGAAATGCCTGTGCTAACTCTCTATCGCAGAGATAACTCTCTGATCCTGTCCAAAAACTTGTTTCTGCCATGCTCCGAAAATAATTGGTATTTGAGGTTTCTCCCTTTTTTTAATTGAACAACCGTCAGCGAGCTATCACTGTTGCGCCATTTTTGATATTCATGTGGACACCTATCGGATATCTCATTATATTGTCAGAGCACTCATGATCTCAAAGTGCATTTCTCGAGACAAGAAAAAATTAATCGATATGAGTATGTGTTTTTGGCTGCCGTTTTTATTCGCTCTCCTTTCGGGAATCATAGGATGGTTTCTCAAGGATTACTTCATGAGAGAGAAAATAGAAGAAAAGGATATTCTGATAAAGGATAAAAATCATCAGTATCTCATGCTGTCAGAAAAACTTGACAAGGCAGATCAAGACTATAAATCTCAGCTAACACTGCTGCGTGACGAAAACCAAAATCTCCGAGTGAGCAGCTACGACCAAAAACTCCAAATCGAACAGCTCCAAAATGAACTCAAAGAGAAAGAACGAACGACTCATCAAATCGGCATCGCACAGGTAGATGCTGGTGCGCCTGATCCTTCTACTGAGATAATGAACACGCACTCTGCAGCAGATAGTATGGAGTCTGAAGTCGATGATATAGATACCGAGATCATCTCAACCACCCAAGAAATCGATAACACAGATTCTGGCACCTTAGCATTCGCCTCGAGCGATGTAGAAGACGTCGAAGAAAATGAATCCACAGTAGATCCGCTCGACGAAGAAATCACTCCAAGCTATATCATCGCCGATGTGGTGGACATGGAGATCAGCGAATACGAAACACTTATACAAAAACTCGAAAACAAAAACGAAATCCTCAAAGAAGAGGTCAAAAAACGTAAATCCAAATACCAAAAGCTACGTAGTAAGTATAACAAACTCGTCCTCAGCTATAATAAACAACTGGATGAAGTAAAAAAGCTCCAAAAATCAAAAGAGCCGATCCAAATCATCAAAGAAATACCCGTCGAAATCACTAAAGAGGTCGAAGTCAAAGAGTCTATCGACTTCAAAAAACTACGTAAAATACTCGGCGATAAACTGCCGACTATCACCTCGAAAAAAACTCGAAATAAGACCAAGAAAAAAGGTAAAGCCAAGATCAAAAAGATCGATCCGAATGCAGATAAAAGCTAATCTACTAAAGCCTCCACGATATGTCGAGCTAATCTCTCTGGTGCCTCCATCGGCATGAGGTGTCCGACTTTGGGCATCTCATAAAAGGTCGCATGGGGAAGACGCTCCTGTAGCCGAGGCCAAGTATCGCCAAATATCACGTCAGAGTATTGTGCCTTGATCAGATATGCAGGTATGGTAGATCTGGACATAAGCGGCCAGACATTGGGCGCTGTAGCGTAGATCCGTGCCTCCCAAGCTCGAGGATAGCTCAGCGTCAGCTCATCGCCATGCATCCGTAGACCATGAGCGATAAAATCATCAAAGGCCGCTGTATCAAATCGCTTAAAGACTTTCTTACTACCCAAATGCTCTCGAGCTGAATCTCTATCGGGCCAGCGATCACGACGTCGAGAGGCAATCTTGATCAGAGGGATCATCTTTTTCTTGAGCCAGTGCGGTATCCATGGATTCCATCGAGTCATCTTAGCAGGTAAAAAAACCGGATCTATCAATACCAACTGGCTGAAAAGATCAGGCCTTTTGATAGATGACATCCACGCTGCGACTGCTCCCATACTATGTCCTGCTACTACTTTCGGCGAAAGCCCAGAGCTCTCTAATGCCTCTATCAAATCATCAGCTAAGACCTGCCACGAGCTAAATCGACTGGGATCACTACCCTCCCAAATCGGCCGCTGCCTAAATATATGTATCGTGAAATGCTGCCGTAACTGGAGCAAAAACTGCCCATAACAGCCTGGCGGATAGGCATTGGCATGAAGAAACAATAAGTCGGGGCCTGATCCGCCGATGGTCTCAATAGTGTGCATAGTGATAGTAGATATCTATCTATGCAATAAAAGCATACTCACTCACAAAACCATCAAAATGAGGATACAAGAATTGACGAAAATCCTCTAAACCGTGTCATCCTCTTTAGTATCTCGAGTAAGATAGTAAAAGATGAGCAATGCCATACCTGCACAAATAAAGACTGCAGGAAAGGTGATCACAGGTCCATCATTGTCCATACTGATATCTGTAGTGATACCAATACCCAGACCAAGTCCTATAGCCACCATCACTAATCCCCACTTAAGAGAAGAAAGAGATTTGCTGGTCCGATTGAATATACCAGCATCTTGGCCTGACTCTATCAATGCCATACGTTCACGATGTCGAGTGCTGAAAAACATATATATAGCGAAGCCCAAAAATCCAAAAAAGCATAACATCGCCATTACTTCTGTACCTTCCATAGAATTGAATATTTTAGAAAAACTAAGTGATAAATGATTATACGCAGCTCTGACGAGCTCACTTTTTTGTCGGTTACAAAAAATGTAAAAAATTATTTCCTTATCAGATTCTGTAACCATCGACTAATAGATCTCGTCACAGCCCACGAATGCGCAGATAGATGACAGAAGATGCCATGATAAAAAGGATGGAGCGAGGTGATACGATAGCTCTCGCTGCATTCATGAGTCAGTACCAAGACTATGTCTATAGTATACTGCATGGCATGCTACGACCTCAGGAGGCGCCGGAGGCGGCTCAGGATACGTTTCTCAAGGCTTTCAGATCGATCGGACAGTATCAGCGTGAGTCTATGCTGAGTACATGGCTATATACCATCGCCTACCGTACAGGTCTGGACTATATCCGAAAGCGAAAAGACAATGCTAACCTCGATGATATCAGCGCTGCTCACACTCCACAGAGCGATATCTCAAGCAGCCGGTCTGTCGAACAAAAAGAGCTATCTCAGCAACTACACCGATATCTCCTACAGCTCAAGCCCGAAGATGCGGCCATCATCAAAATGTACTATCTCAAAGAACTGAACATACAAGAGATCGCTGAAATCACTACGCTCTCTGTGAGCAACCTAAAAGTAAAACTCCACAGAAGCCGAAAGGCCCTGAAGAATATGATGACACAATCCTCTGACCAACTAATAGAATACATCCAATCATGATCAGTCAAGAACAAGAAGTAATCATCTGGAAATACCTCGACGGAGACTGCACACCTGGAGAGCTATCTCAAGTCCGAGAATGGAGAGCTACACCGGCATTCGCCGCTGAGCTCACCGCTGCCCAAAAAACTCATGCCCTACTTACTGATCAAGCCGTCGTCAAGGCCCCTGATGACCTAATCAGCCTTACGATGAACCGTGCCAGGACTACTCAATCTAAGATCACCGTACCTGAGATGAGCTACCGTCCTTTGGTCATATTTGGAGCCTTCTTAGCTGTAATGACTGTGGCTACTTACTTTCTCAGCCAGGACGCTCAAGGCGAAGGATACTTTGATCAGATAGCCCCGTATGTGCGCTGGGCAGATGCTATCTCACTACCGACCTCTGAGTATGGCATATTGATGATCGTCCTGTCTCTCATCGCACTGCCGATGATCTATATCATGGATCAGACGCTACGTCGGGGGATGAGTCTGAAGATGATGTAGAGGCTATTTAAAACACTCTATGAGTTATAGAAAACATTTCTATAACTCATAAATCACCGTAAAATGAGTTATAGGATCCGATCCTATAACTCACGCTGCCAATATCTCCACTCGAAGAAGAAGCCATCTACTTAGAACCGAGCTTCATAAACTCGCTCACTACTACTTCTGAGACGTATCTGGTATTCCCCTGAGCATCTTCATATTTGCGATGTACGAGTTTGCCTTTCACTGCGACCTCATCTCCTTTATCCATGGCTTGCTTGAAGTATTCGGCTGTCTTGCCCCAGGCGATGATATTGTGCCATTGAGTATCCTGCATTTTCTCACCTTTATTATTCTTGTAGTAGTCATTAGTGGCGAGAGGCGCCTTCATGAGTGCTACACCATTATCAAAAGACTTGAGCTCAGGAGTCTGTCCGAGGTGTCCGATGAGCTGTACTTGATTTCTTAAAGTATTCATTTTTAGAAAGATTTGTATCACGATATTAGCGTGACGGGTAAAACAAAAATTTTGATATAGTAGCGATGAACAATGTCGCTGAGACAAAGGTGAGGGCATATCCAAATGAGATTCGGTTTATATCCGTTTACTTACGGTTATAATCAGATATATTCGCATATGTCGCCTTATAGTCTTATATCATAATATTTGTACTGACCGTTTGGATAAAAAATATTATTCAAATAACTATCCGAAACTCGAATTATGGATGGAATGATTTACATTAGAAGAATGGTCCAAACAATAAAGACTTAATAAGTATTGCTACCAATATGAAGGGGAAAGTGGGAATATCAATAATAGTGCTTCTTACCTTATTTGGATGTCAGAGTAAAGAGCTTGACTACTGCAAAATGTTGGAGCTTGATCAATCACATGTCAACACTAACACTTCTGATGCGATAAAAGTAGCATCTGATCGAAATAAAAGAAAAGAGTTAATAAAGGAGAATTTCAAAGATTTAATCGACTATGCGAAAACAAACAGGTTTCCGGAAATGGGAAGGTTAGATGCTTCAGGGATTGATTCTTGCCGAAATTGGGCTGTTTTCATAACCTGCTTCCATATTGGACAAATCGAACCACAATTATTCTTTGAGGATGAAACCATTAAGGTTTTAACGAGAGAAATACAAAACGGGACTTTAGAAGGTAGCTCATTATTTACATCATTTAGAGAAGGATTTAAAAACCATGAATTCTGCAATTCACAAAAGGAAGTTATCTATAGCGCATTACAGAATTGGCAAATCAACATTGACGAACTGCCAGAAATAAGATTTAGGAAATGCACAAATTAGATAAATTCAGAATGGAGTATAATTTCCAAGGTCCATTCTCGAACAGACTCCTCATTTTACTTTCGAGCCTATTTCTATATACAAGCTGTAATCAACATAAAGTTTATAGCTATGAGCTTAATCAACAAACTATAGTAGAATCAATCATATCGCTAAAAGATACATCTTCATATGAGGAAATTGGATCAGTTGTCATAAAAAGAAACGGAAATACAGCAGAAATCCAAATGCGGAATTTTGATACAGGAACAGGATATTGGCATATCGATTCAAATCCATGGATTGCCCTATCCGACTCAACTCCCTTGGAGCAGTATATCATCATAAATTCAATTCTCTACATTATCAGAAATGACAATTCTACTAAAGAAAAATTTATCATTCCCCTTGATCCAAATCCGAAATTTAAAAGATTTGAAGTATCTGGTAGAATATTTAAAAATCAGACTCATATAGAGCTACATTACATAATAGAGTCTGTAAATAACAGTAAATTGATTACTGGAATTTGCCAGAATTACGGATAAATGGAAGAAGAGAAGATTCAATTGGCCACAAATTCTTAACCAACTACATATTTATTTTAAAAGCCATATCCAGTACTTCCTATGAAAGTTGAACGTTTTTCTCAAACCAATACACATAATTCTGGCTAAGCTCTCCCAACCCAATGCAGGAGCATTAAATAGAAGGGTTCATTCTCTCCAAATGAGATTAAATATCATAGGGGCAATCCAATCATTCGTTGGTATTACAACCAATATTATCGATTTCTAAAAGTCCATTACTTGTGATGGTAAAACCTTCATTTAATTGTACATCAGGAGCACTCAGACTTAATTCTCCATTTAGGATTACTTGATTAGTGTTTATTAATTCACGGGCTGCATATGGTGTATTTACTCCCACATTATCTATCGTGCCAGTCAGATTGAGTTCCTGTGGGCATTCCGAATCGCAAATCGCTCTATAGATTTGTGGCGATCCATTAATTGTAGATTTGGCTTCCCATACAATCTGATTACGAGAGATATCATAGAGCGTAGGTTTATCGTCCATGCCAAAGGTCCCGATACTACTGTTAGGAGCGAGCTGAGATATCTCAATGGCATCAGCAGCATCCCCCGCCCAATAATATAGTTTGAGATTATCATCCTCGTCAGCCGATAACCATACCACTCGCCCTTCACTGATCTTTGGCCAGCGATGACCTATCCCAGGTAATTCAAACGATAAATTTGTCGTAATTCCATTCTTGTAATGAAATATCTCAGAGCGGCCATTATTAGCAAGAGCAGAATAAACTATCTCACCGTTATCTATTTGAGGATCACCAGTAAGGAGTCCCAATTGGGCTATTACTTCTGATGTATCACCTGTATAGCGATGTATGTACCAAACAAAATCATTCAATGAGGTCCAAGTTATTATGTCATTGGAAACTTGCGGATTACCATTCAGACTTGTAACATTTCCAAACTCTTGCGAAATGATTCTTATGTTTCCTGTATTTCGATCTAAGGCATGAATTTGAGAACTCGTTGCGTCATTACCTCCTGCCCATACTACATAGTCATCACTTATAACAGGTTCAACTTGACTCTCTCTTGAGTTGGTGACGAAGGTAAGCTGTCTGGTCTGTCCATTCTCATATAAAAAAATATTCGATGCATAAGGTGGGCCAGCTTCTATGACTACATCACCGGACCAAACTATATCACCATTATGAATCTTAATAGGATCTAAAGTACCCGATAATAAAGCTTGTTGAGTAATTGTGGATAGTGTTTCATTTGCGTAAGTATAAACTTCAAAATGTAGATTAGTCCCTATGGTTAAATATGAAATTTCACCATTATGAAAATCAACTGTATACCTGAGTCTATCCCCAGGCACTAAGGTAACAGTGTCATTTTTATAGTGATATAGACCGGAGCTACTAAAGATGCCCTCGAAACCCCTAAAGACTATCTCGTCACCATCAATCAAAGGAGTACCGGCATCGGTTAATGACCCGAGATAAAAATCTGTGATATTAGTCACCACACACTGTGCACTAACCATAGAAGGCAATAACACGAGTATCCACCAAATCATTAATAAGTATTTCGTCATGATGTAGGGCTTTTATTAAGCCTTAAAGTTCTGAGCTATCTATGGCTAATGAAATCTATGGATTCATCCATTTCATCTATATGAATCCATATAGAAACAATGGAAATTTTCAGCGTTAGTAGTAGGAGCTTTGTACAGCTATTCCTCTCAATCAATTTAATCTTATTTTAGACAGCAAAAATCAAAGCATAAAATGCAGTACAACATGATGCAATACCGCACAACCCTATTCACCTTAGTCAGCATTCTTTTTTGCTCCACTATATTCGGTCAGACCATTAATGACTCATCGATGCTGACCATAGATCGGATCTATGCCTCGACAGAGTTCAGACAGGATCGTATGAGGCCTATACAGTGGACCGATGAGGGGGAGTCGTACGTCATAATAGAGTACTCCGATGATCAAAATGAACTCATCAAATATCAAACGGCCTCTCAAGAAAAATCAACCTACCTATCTGTCTCTCAGCTCACACCTGATGACAGGGATGAGGCCCTGCGAGTCAGTTCATTCAGCCTATCTGATGATGGGACTAAGGCGCTGATATTCACTAATACCAGTAGAGTATGGCGGACTAATACTAAGGGTGATTATTGGGTATATGATTTTAACACTCAGAGATTGACTCAGCTGGGTGTATCATTTCCGTCTTCGTCATTGATGTTTGCTAAGTTTTCTGCGGACAATCAATACGTCGCATATGTCCACGACTTTAATATCTATATCGAAGAATATGCCACTGGCGAGATCACGCAGCTGACGCAAGATGGCACTGGAGACATCATCAATGGCACCTTTGACTGGGTCTACGAAGAGGAATTTGGCTGTCGAGATGGCTTCCGATGGAATCCCGCAGGTGATCTCATCGCCTATTGGCAGCTGGATGCATCTGATATTAAGACATTCTACATGATCAATAATACTGACTCAATCTATGCTCAGCTCATCCCGCTACAATATCCCAAGGTCGGAGAGAGTCCATCCTCATGTCAAGTAAAGTATGTAGACATCAATACTCAGAAGATCAAAAATATCGACATACCTGGCGATCCCTATCAGCACTACATCCCTGCTATGCAGTGGATCAATGATCATCAGCTACTCATCCAGCAGCTAAATAGGAAACAAAATCACCTGAAGGTCTGGCACTATGACATCCCATCTGACAAACTCGAGGTCGTCTATGAGGAGACAGAGGACACCTGGGTCGATCTGAGCTACCCTGATGCTACTGCCAGTAATTGGGGAGAGAATGACTTAGTCATCATAGACGATGGCAGTGCATTTCTTCGTATGACAGAAAATGATGCCTACAGACATGTGTACAAAATCAATATCAGTACTGGCGATAAAACACTCATCACGCCTGGAGACTATGACGTCGCCTCATGGTCAGTGACGACCGAGGATATGCTTTACTTCATGGCATCTCCTCACAATCCTACTCAGCGCTATCTCTATCAAGTAGATTTGGCGGGGCGAGGCGATACCACTCGACTGACCCCTCTACCATATACAGGAGTCAATCGTTACAACATCTCTCCTAATGGAGACTATGCATGGCATAGCCATTCTGACGCTCTGACGCCTCTCACTGTGAGATTAGTCGAGCTACCTACTCACGATGTCATCAGCACAGTAGTCAGCAATAATGCATTCGCTGAAAAGCTCCAACAACTCAAAATGCCCACTGTCGAGTATCACCAAATCACCACGGATGAGGGCATCACTATGGATGCACGGATGATCAAGCCCTATGGCTTTGATGAGAGTCAGCAGTATCCGGTGATCTTTCATGTATATGGCGAGCCTTGGGGGGCTGTAGCCAATGATCAATTCATCGGGCTATGGCATATCCTACTGTCTCAGCAGGGTTTTGTGATCATCAGTATTGATAATCGGGGCACACCCACTCTAAAGGGATCTGCTTGGCGCAAAAGTATCTATAGAAACATCGGACGCATCAATGCACAAGATCAAGGCAAAGCGGCTCAAGAGATTTTAAAGCTGCCCTATCTGGACGAATCAAGAGTCGGTGTATATGGCTGGAGTGGTGGAGGATCCATGACATTAAATTTGCTCTTTCAGTTCCCCGAGGTCTATCATGTTGGGATATCTGGCGCACCCGTTGCGTACCAGCTCTACTATGACAACATCTATCAAGAGCGATATATGGGGCTGCCTCAAGAAAATCTCGAAGACTTCATCGCTGGCTCTCCCATCACTCATGCAGCTAATCTCCAAGGAAAACTACTCCTCATCCATGGTACGGGCGATGACAATGTCCACTATCAAAACAGTGAACGACTGATCAATGAACTCATCAAGCACAATAAGCAGTTTGACTTCATGCCATATCCCAATCGCTCACATGGCGCCTACGAAGGGTCGAATACCGTCAGGCATAAGCAGCAGCTGATGTTCAACTATTTCTTGGAGCATTTGCTCGGTGAAAAATAATCATAATCCGATATTGATACAGTGAACATTTTAAAATCCGAAGCAAAAATAAGATCCAAACTGTCAAGGATTTATCTGGTAAAAGAGATTGAAAAAGTAGCTAAACTTCCGAAAGGAATATCTTTCATTACTTGGTCTCTTGGCTATAGTGTAGAGCGGGACTACAGATTTAAAATCACTTGCGAAGATGAAACGGGTGAACTGCGATTCATTTATTGTCAGTTGACTACATTTTTCGGACTATTCATACTTCAATCCTTTTTCTTCCTTCAAACCGAGAATGATTATGTAGAAATATTCCCATAATTTTCTCTAAACTCATATGTTACTCCCATGAAAAAAACACTCCTCATTCTCTTCTTGCTGATATTTGGTTTTATAGCTTTTATTCTATTTAGGACATTCACTTTCAGCTCAGATCAGGTAGACTACCCAGCAGCTAAGAGAGTCGCTGTGAGTGACTCCGCTCGATATCATTTTGCGGAGGCCGTCTCTATCCCTACTATATCCTATGCAGATCCGGCTGACTTTGATTCGACTCAATTTGATGCTTTCAATGCTTTTTTGAAGCAGACATATCCACTGGTGCATGAGAGATTAGGACATCAGAATTTTGAGGAGTATACTCATCTCTATCGATGGGAGGGATCAGATAGCTCCCTCGATCCTATGATCCTGATGTCACATCATGACGTCGTACCGATCGCATCTATACGCAAGTGGTCAGTGCACCCTTTCCGAGAAGGCATAAAAAACGATACTATCTATGGCCGAGGCACTATAGATGACAAGTTTGGTGTGATCGGCATCCTCGAGGCCGTCGAGCAGCTGCTCAGTGAGGGATATCAGCCAGAACGGACGATTTATCTTTCCTTTGGGCACAATGAAGAAGTCCTCGGCAGTGGCGCCATAGCAGTCGCAGGGCATCTGAAGTCTCAAGATGTCAGAGCAGCACTGGTACTCGACGAGGGCCAAGCCATCACTAAAGATCTGATCCCAGGCGTAGGGAGCGAGATAGCGCTCATAGGCATCGCTGAGAAAGGCTACATCACCATCGAACTACAAGTCGACATGGCAGGTGGACATAGCTCTACTCCTGCCGCTGAGAGCAGCATTGATGTATTAGCTGCTGCGATCGGCCGTCTCAAAGCACAGCCATTTGAAGCAAAGATGACACCTGCGATGAGAGGATTCATGCGATCCATAGGACCTTCTATGGGATTTAAGAGTCGTTTGGCTTTCGCCAATGCAGATATCCTCGAGGGGCTCATCCTCTCCACTTACGAATCAGCCAGTGCTGCAGGTAATGCCTCTATTCGCACTACCATCGCACCAACGATATTTGAAGCAGGGATTAAGGATAATGTGGTCCCGACTACAGCGAGAGCGTCGGTCAACTTCAGAATCATCCCTGGCGAGACTAAAGAATCGGTGATGGAGCATGTCAAAACCGCTATCAACGATGAACGAGTACAGCTCTACTATGCCAGCGCTGGGTCCAATCCATCTCCTGTATCACCGATCGACAGTGATGCCTACAGGACAGTCTATCGCTCTATCAAAGAGATTTATCCAGATGTGTTAATCGGACCGAGCTTAGTAGTCGGAGGTACTGACTCGAGACACTTCACTGGGATCAGTGATCATATATATAGATTTGCACCGTTTCATATCACTCCGCACAATTATACCTGCTTTCATGGTATCGATGAGCGAGTCGGTGTAGCAGAGTTTGAGGATGGGATAAGGTTTTATCGGCAGATGATCCTCAATAATCGTCTACAGTAAAGTAGCCAACTAAGCCCCATCCTATTATGAGCATACGTACCTGGATAAATATCGCTATCAACAGCCTCGTGCTGATGGTGATCGTAGTGCTCACCGTCGTGTTTTATCATCAGACAGCTGAAACGATACAGGATCGTATTCTCCTACAGCTCAACTCTATCAAACAACTCAAGGGTATCCAAATCCGAGAATACCTGGAAGAGGAATGGCTGACACTAAAGGCCGAATCTGCACAGAGTATAGACTCAATCCCAGATTATATACCACTCAGCGCATTGCCCGCTACAGGAGCTTATGATCTTAGTGAATATTCGCCGACAGGCAAATTACTCATCGGCATGGTCAAATATGACGGCGATCAAAAGCAAGTCAAGCTCATCGATGACCAGCAGATCCAGCACATACTACTCGAGCGTACAGGCATGGGTGAGACTGGAGAGACCTATCTCGTAGGTGATGATCTGCGGCTGAGATCGAGATCAAGATTTTTTCCAGATCAGAGTCCTTTTTCTATCGGATTTGATAAGCCGAGAGTCAGACGGGGGCTGTCTGGAGAGTCAGGCCAAGGCATCGGTCTGGACTATCGAGAGGTAGAAGTATACACCGTATACGAACCCATAGAACTCGAGTCACTACGGCTTCTCATACTCTCAGAGATAGATGTGAGTGAGGCTCATCGCCCACTGATCGACCTGCGCTATCGACTGATCTCGATCGCACTGGTCATACTACTCATCGCCGCCCTCATCGCTCACTATCTGACATCAGTATTGACACAGCCTCTGACAGATATCAGAGAGCATCTGCAGTCCATGTCTATTGGCCAGTATGATAGGTCAATACGACCGGTAGCTCATCCACTTGAGATACATGAGATGTATATCGCTCTCATCGAGCTACAGACGGCCCTCTCTGGGGCAGTTAGATTTTCTACGGCTATAGGAGATATGCATCTCGATGAAGAGTATACTCCTAATAGTAGTTTTGATCTTTTGGGCGAAAGCCTAATCAACATGAGAGACCAGTTGGCTGAGTATCAGCGACTCGATCAGCTCAGAGCACAGTCGACTAAGCGACTACTGATAGATCGGCTGGAGCAGGAGCGTCGTCGACTATCTCGTGAGCTACACGATGGTGTAGGCCCACTGCTCACCAGCCTTAAGCTATATGTACAAAATCATATAAAGGATCCAGTACATCAATCAGAGATGCGATCACGGCTCGATGAGACCATCTCCGAGATACGTAGGATGAGCTATGCCCTACTTCCTCCTTCTATTCAGGATTTTGGTATAGGTGCTACCCTAAGTAGCTACATTGACGGCATCAATAGGACATCTGACATTGAGGTACACTTCGAGGATCTGACACATAAAAGTAATAGCCAGATCGACATCACTCTCGCTGTCAACATATACCGCATCGTCCAGGAGCTGATCAATAATACACTCAAATATGCTCAGGCTACGTCCATACATTGTACCCTCTCAGAGCTTGATGACTTTGTATCCTTATATTACATAGACGATGGTAGGGGATTTGATATCGTAGCGACTCGCACCGGAGCTGGTCTTACTAATATCAGAGAACGAGTAGACATCTTTAATGGGACTATCCAAATAGAATCAAAGAAGGGACAGACGCTATTCGAAATCGAGATACCTTTGTCGTATGAATAGCATACATATCGTCATAGCTGATGATCATGAATTATTCTTGAGCGGATTAGTAGAGCTACTAAAAAAAGATCCCCTCATAGAGATCGATCACACCGTGACAGACGGCCAGGCTCTGCTATCCCATCTACAGGAACAAGACGCCCCTGACATCATACTACTCGATCTGACTATGCCCCATGTAGGTGGGCTCGAGGTCCTGGATATCGTATCTAAACAGTATCCTTTTATCAAATGTATCATCCTCTCTATGCATGATGCAGGGCACTACATCTCGGCATGCGCTCAGAAAGGGGCCTACTCTTACCTACTCAAAAATGCTGACGAAGAAGAGCTCATACATACGATCTATACAGTCAGCGAAGGGAAAAAATATTTTAGCCCTGCCATCACAGAAAAGATGGTAAATAGTATGGCTGAAGATCAAATCACTCCCCAGTCACTATCTGAAAAGCAACGAGAAGTACTGAAGCTCATTGCTGAAGGGTACACCACAAAAGAAATAGCTGCTCAGCTATACATCAGCACCCGTACAGTAGAGACTCATAGAGCTACTATCATCAAAAAACTAAACGTGAAAAACACCGCAGAGCTGATCAAAGTAGCAGCTAAATCAGGATTAGTATAACACGGCATCCGTAAAAATACGGATGACTGAATACCAATATTCTCAGATTTATACTGAGTGTGGGATGCTATTACTTTGAATATTCACCAAAGTAAATAGATCATGAAAAATATAATGATAATCGTAGCCGTATTAGCTTTTTCTCTCTCAGCATATACACAGACTGAGACGGGTCCAAAAGCTAAAAATAAGAAGGCTTGGAAAACAGAAAAAGCAGCTGTCTCTGTCACTACTCAGGAATATACAAGAGTAACAGGCCCTGCAGCTAAAAATCAGAAAGCATGGGAAAAGACAGATGAAGCCACACAAAAAGTAGTAGTGTCCAATAAGCCAAAACAAACCGGACCTAAGGCAAAAAACTACCATCCAGCTAAGGATCAATAAGAGATATGTTCAATAGTTTTCTGGTCAGTTCTAATTGGTGCTGACCTGATTTCACTTTCAGAATTCTAAGTTGTTAAAGAAAAAGGGCGAATACTCGAAGTATTCGCCCTTTTCGATTTTTGAGACGGTGTTGCTTGTTTTAATAAGAAGTCCCCTGTACTGCCGCTAATGCATTGATATTGCCCCATCCGTAGCTACTGCTTCGATTAGGATAGAGATCTGAGGCCTGCTTCATGCGATCGACTACTTGCGAACGGGCCATATTAGGATTAGTCGCCCATACTAATGCTGCTATACCTGCCGTAGTGGCTGTCGCACAAGAGGATCCGCTGATATATTTAGGCTGATCGGATGATGTAGCCAGTCCGAGAGAGTTGCGATCACTGTCTCCACTGCGCTGCATCTGGATCGTAAAGTCCACCTTACTACCACTATGACATGTATTACATCGTTGATACGAGCTTTGTGCTTTCACCCCAGTCACAGCTACGCACTCACTCATACTGGCAGGGAAAATCACTCCTGCCCAATTAGTAAATGAAGTACTCGTACCAGCAGCAGCCAGCAGTAGTTTGCCTCTATTGTAGGCATAATAGATACCATCTTTGACAGTGCCAGATGAGATGACATTCCCTATAGACATGCTGACGACTTTTACATCAGAGCGATTACCTGCGAGCTTGAGGGCGTCTTTGACACCATTCTTCTCGTTACTGCTACTGATGATCACATCCTCTACCGCACGCACCGTCACCAGATTAGACCGATACGCTACGCCGAGTGCATTCCCATCATTGCTCCAAGGCGCCCCAGCGAGCCCTGCCATAGAAGTACCGTGTCCACACTGATCATGAGGACTATCGAGAGACTTCCACCACCACGATCCGCTATAATGCGTACTGTACTTTCTGATAGATCGAGAAGGAGAGTTTCCTGAGGCAAATTGTGATCCCATATTATTTTGGCTATCACTGACACCCGAGTCGATGATACATATACCTATGTTGTCACCAGTAGAATACGACCATGCTTGGGGAATGCTATGTAGATCAAAATTCCAAGGTATTTTGGCATTATAGCTCGGTGTGATACTGTAGTCATTTGGATTGATATTATAGTCCGGAGAGCCACTGCATCCTGATGAGCTTTTTTGGAGTTCCTGCTTCATCTCATAGCCCATAGGTTCGACATATCTGATGTCATCCATATTTTTTAATAATTCTACCGTCTCAACCGCTGTGACATGCAGTGCTAAAGTGGGGATCTCATCATCAAGACCGAAGGGTAATATCTCTTCTGCTGACAGCTCTTTATTACCTCTTACTTTTTGTTCATTTTCGAGGGCTATTGAGACAATTTCATCTCTTTTCTTCAGCCAGTCCGAGGATAGCTTGTCTCCTACGCCAATCACCGAGGATAGATCTTGCCGATCACCTATAGTATATCCCACTGCAAGAATCTCATCCGATAGCAATAATGCACTATGAATCATCTCTGTGGGAGCTACATTCCAATCAAAAATCTCTCCTTTGCTAAGATGCTTATTGATGAATTGGTCAATATCCGTGGCTTCGAGTGAAGCAGATTGAGGAATCGGAGTTGGCTCCGCTTCGTAGTCTTGGCAAGAGAATACAAGTAGTAAAATACTTAATAGTAGTAGATAGTTTTTCATTTGAAGTATGTGTTAGTTTATACTCTAAAAGTACAAAACCACACATATTTGACATTAACTATAAATGGCTATTTATTCACACTACAGACAAATGATTCGCTTTCGGAATCATTTTCAATATATAACACTTTTAATCATGCAATATTCAAAAGAGACCAATCAATAGTATCGCTTTGTGATACTATTGCATAGTCAACCTTATTTGATTCTGCTTGCTCTGCAGCTTCTACTTCTTTGAGTACGCTGAGGATAGCGAAAAATGCCATAACCGACAAAATCAACAAAACTATATTTTCTCTCTTCTTCATCATCATGGGGTTTGCTTCTAAAACGATACCAATATTCTGATTCTTACTTTTCTTAACACTTTAAAAAAGAATTATGATCGGTCGCTTTTAGCTTCTTTCATCATTAAAGACACATATAATCAGAAAAACCCTTATCCGTAAAAACCACTATTGTTTATCTTTTTATTGGTTTTGCTTAAACAAAAAGATTCACAATTGAATTTACATGGTATACTAAATCAATTAATATCATGCAATTCAAATCAATTTTCTTATTACTTGCTTTTGCCGGCTTAACAGGCTTTTACTCATGCAGTGATGATGACGATGATGTGGTAGTAGAGACTAACACCATAGTAGACATCGCCGCTGCCAATCCTGATTTTTCAACTTTGGTCAGTGCCTTAAATCGTACAGGTCTGACTGCCACATTACAAGGCAATGGTAATTTTACCGTATTTGCGCCCACAGACGCTGCATTCGCTGCACTCGGTGTAGATCTTAACACGATCTCTGATGAAGCGCTGACAGACATACTACTCTATCACGTTCTCGGGGCAGAGGTCATGTCTGGCGATATCAACGCTGGTCAATCATATGTCAGCACTGCATCTACTTCTGGACCTAATGATGCAGCATTATCCTTATTAGTAGAGAAAAATGGAAACAGTGTAACCCTTAACGCAGATGTGAATGTCACTACTGCAGACATAGACGCAGACAATGGTGTCATACACATAGTAGATAAAGTAATCATGCCACTCGACATCGTAGGTCATGCTGTGGCTAATAGTAATTTCAGCACATTAGTAGGGGCATTAGGATCTGCCGATGGCGACTTAGTGAGTGTTTTATCTGGTGATGGGCCTTTCACAGTATTCGCACCAGTTAATTCTGCATTCTCAGCGATCTCTGAGGTAGTTGCCTCACTATCTACAGCTCAGTTGGCTACAGTATTAACTTATCATGTAGTGGGAGGTGCTAATGTGACATCTTCAGATCTGACTGATGGTATGTCTGTAACGACAGTCAGCGGACAGGATTTCACGGTAGATCTCGACGGTGAGCCAAAAATAATAGATCAAACTGGACAAGCATCAACATTAGTATTGACCGATGTACAGGCGACTAATGGTGTAATCCATGTATTAGAGAGAGTTATTATTCCAAGTCTATAGTTAGTTATGTATTTGTGGAGGAGTCCAGCTTTAGCTGGATTCCTCTTTTTCTTGCATTGCCAGCATCTTGCCCAATATATTTAGGAGACTTTTTCCAGTAGATTCTACCTCACTCTTTTTTATTTCGTTGAGATTCGTTCCTCCATATTGCTCATATCCCTCGAGCATTTTAGATTCTACTTTAGCCATATTCACATATCCCATAGACCATGAGTCAAATGATCGCTCTGAGATCTCATGTCTCCAGATCACCCTCACCAGTGTGTGCCGAGAATCATTTTGTATCCGTTGAAATAAAGCTTCTACCTTCTCTTCAGGTCCTTCTAATAGCTGCATATAGCTTGATTCATTATGTACTAAGATTCCTGTGACCTCATCGTGCTTATTATTAGAGAGTGATATTTCTAATATTTCCTTGAGATCTCGATCTATATCTTCAGTGACAGCTGTACTCGTATATAGTATTTCTATCATTATCATTTTTCATTTGTCTTAGCAATATACTTCCATAGAGCCGCTGCATGCAAGCTCTGACGGATCGCATCTGACTCTAATAATGCTACTATGTCGGCTCGACTCATCAAATGCACTGCGATATCCTCAGTCTTATCCAGTGATTGATCAGCCACTTTTTCTACTCCTACTGCGAGATAGCAGTGAGTTTTGTTTTGATGAGTTCCTGGATTAGCAGTGTTTGTCATCCAGTGACTCCACTCTCCACCAGCATAGCCTGTCTCTTCGAGCAACTCACGCTGCGCACTTATCATTGGGCTGTCATCTTCATCATCACAGACACCAGCACAGAGCTCGTAGTTGATCTCACCTATAGCATGACGATATTGTTGTACCATGAGATACTCTCCATCTTTAGTGATAGCTATAGTATTGACCCAGTCAGGATATTCATAGACATAGTACGACTCCATGATACTGCCATTCGGCATGCGCAGTTTGTCTTCACGGATAGTCAGCCATGGTTTCCGATCTATTAGATATTTTGAGCCGATCACTTCCCATTTTTCTATTTTTTTACTCATTGCTATCCAGTATTTGATTCAGATGATGCCTCATATGGGCAATATAGTCTTCGATCAGCTGAGATAGTGAGACCTCTTCATCAGACTCCACTTTACCAAACCCTATCAAATGATAATTATGTAAGAGACTCTTACGGCTCAGTAGCTCCTCATCGATTTCGCAGATTATTTGAGAAAAATGATGATTATATCTCGTCCAAGTATCAATGATGTCCGTCCATTCTCTTTCTTGATAATTATTAGCTCTCACCCACAGATCCTGATCATATCCGTCAAAAATCAAATGATCCTGTGATCCTGCGACCACCACTCTTCTGATATTATTGATAGCCGAATCTATCAGATGACCAAGTATTTCTTTTTTTAACCAGCTGTCAGGAGATCTTTTTTTAATGACTTCAGCTTCATTCATTTTACTGAGAGACGATATAGATTGTGCTACCAGTGTCCTTAGATCAGTGGATAAACTCATTATCTGTTATTTATTTCTATAATGTCGGGTTTCCCCTCTTTTTGTAAGATCCTCTCTCACTTACTTTTATCCTATCGTCGTGAAAAATAAGTATGAGCATACTTTAAAATGACAACTTATAGGTGATACTCGACCACACTGAGCGATCAGTGAGCGAGAGTTTTCACAGTTTTATATAGGTTTTAGTAGTTGAGATGGAGCGGGATCATGTATCCTGCTCTTTTTTTTGTTTCTCTATGTGATGTATGACCTCCTCCGTCCTAAACTGGCCAAATAGATCATACACTAATAAAATAGCTGAAAAACCTGTAATGCTGATGGCCGTACTCAGCAAGACGTGATTGAAGCTAAAAGCAATACATACACCCACCATGACAAAACCCACCAAAAGACCAATAAAGTCTACCTTGCGCTTCCTCCTAAACCTATCAGCCCTACCCAGCAAGTGACTATATTCCTCTCCTTTCAAAAAATCCTCACCGGTTTGCTCATTCTTGATAGCATCAAAACGCTTAAAAGAACGCCAAAAGCGATAGCCGCCTGTCAAAACAAAAAATGCTCCCAACGGAAATGCACTATAAAATAATCCTGCACTTAGATTGCCCTGTCTCCACAAAAACAATAAAAGGGTCCATACGATAGCAGCTCCACCCACCGAAAAAAGCAGCACATTGCTGATACGCTCACCACGGTAGTAGTCTGCCGCCCTCTCTTTGATGGATTTCCCAGATTCGACCATTTGATTTTCACACTTTTAGTATAAGTCTGCAAAATAGATCAAACCACAGATATTAGAAAAATTCACTTAAGTTTACCATAGCTTATTTCAATATGACATGAATTATCTATACGGTATCATCACTCTTATTCTGATTAGTCTATTACTCATGGTCGCATGCAAGCCTACAGCTCTTCTCACTCCAGATAATAGTAACAAGATCTGTTATGGCAGCTATGGTGGATTTGCTGGATTATATACAGAGTATGTTCTATTGCCTGATGGCGAATTATATAGAAAAGACGGAATCAATGCTGAGTACCAAAAACTATCACCTATTGATAGAGAGGTCTCTGCTCAGATGTTCAGCATTTTAGAAGACATGCGGAGAGAGTACCAACCTCTGGACGAACCAGGTAATATGAGCTATTTTGTGAGATATGAATCAGAAGATAGCGACACTCTCGCATGGACTTGGGGAGGATCAAATTCTCGACCAGATAGTCGTCTACGTATCCTACATCAAAACCTAAACCGGCTGAGTAAACCTAAGAACCCTGTGATGTAAGTGAAAAAAATACTCATTATCAGGCTGAGCTCTATGGGTGACGTCATAATGACAACACCTATTATTCGTTGTCTTAAACAGCAACTCCCTCAAGTTGAATTACACTATTTGACCACGACTCAATATGCCGAAATATTAGTTGACAATCCTCACATTGATCAGCTGCATTGCTACACCAGCACTACTATTGAAATGCTTAAAAAGTATCATTTTGATATAATAATTGACTTACACAATGGTCGAAAGAGTAGAGGGATTACCAAATTTTTCAAGGTTCGAGTTATTAAAACCGACAAAAAACCAATTGGTAAATGGCTATATCTATTAGCAGGTATTAATAAGCTGAATGCTCATCATGTGATTGACCGACATTTTGACTCAATCTCCCATCTCGGCATCACAGATGATGGGCATGGCATGGATCTATACTCCAACTCCTCTCCTACTATTAACAATTCTGAATTCAAAATCCTGATTAATCTTGGTGGAAGTACGATCACTAAAAGAATCCCTTTCAGCTTAGCCGAGGGTATTATTACCTCATCCTTTTCTCAAAATATACGTTTTACTCTAACAGGAGGAGCTGATGTTACTGGATCTATAAATCATAAATATCACAATACCATAAATCTAATTAACAAGCTGACTATCCCTGAGTTACTTTCCACCGTGCAATCTTCGGATATCGTCATTACAGGAGATACAGCGGTCATGCATATTGCCGCTGCTTTCCAAAAACCAATCATTGCTGTCTGGGGTAGCACCAATCAGGAATTTGGCTTTAGTCCATACTACGGCCATTTGCAGGAGGATAAGAGTATACATATAGAACATTCAGAACTAAAATGTCGACCTTGTTCTAAATATGGTGTTTCCACCTGTCCAAAAAGACATATGAAATGTCTCAATGATATAACCGTCCCAATGATTACTTCAGCACTTAATGAACTCATTGACAAGAACTTTCAGTGATTCATCCCTGTTGATAAAATAGATAACATTAAATTAAATTGATAAATGGCTACAATTAATATTAATCAAAACAAAAATCCCTTCCAAGGGACTAACATTACTAAGTATATCATATACGCATTTTTAGCAATACTCCTCTTCTCTTTGCTTACTAACACCACCTTTATTACTATACCTCCTGGTTCAAAAGGAGTTAAGTTTAAACGTTTTGCAGGTGGGATCAACAAAGAAAAAATATATGATCAAGGATTTCATGTTGTAATGCCTTGGGATGACATGATAGTATACGATGTCCGTACTAATGAGTCTACAGGCACGATGGATGTATTATCTAAAAATGGACTTTCTATCGCTGTTGAGTTGTCATATCGCTATATGCCACAACCTGATAAAATAGGATATCTTCATGATGAAATTGGACCTAAATACTCTGATAGGATTATCACTCCAGAAATTAGATCTGCCACCCGTGAAGTCATCGGTAAGTATCTACCAGAAGAACTGTATTCTACCAAGAGAGAAGCCATTCAAGATGAAATATTTACACAGACCCAAAAAGCTATCCAAAGCAAGTATATTACGCTTGATGCAATTCTGATCAGATCTGTTCAACTACCGGATAAATTGAAAGCCGCCATCGAACAAAAGCTCGAAGAAGAGCAGTTAGCCTTTCAGTTTGACTTTAAATTGGAAAGAGAGCGTAAAGAAGCAGAAAGAAAGATCATCGAGGCCCAGGCCAAAGCTGATGCTAACAGAATATTGAATGCTTCACTTTCAGACAAAATCTTAAAAGATAAAGGTATTGAAGCTACTCTCGAATTAGCTCAATCGCCCAACAGTAAAGTAGTCATCGTTGGTGGTGGCGGCGAAGGATTACCACTAATACTGAATAATTAATACTGATTTTCTTAAGGGAGTGATGCAATTCACTCCCTTTTTTCATCTATAAAAGACATAAATAGTTATACATAATGAAAATATTGTGGGGCATTATATTAGTCTTCAGCATTATATCATGCAAAAGTCAAGAGGAGCTTGTTACTGACACACTCTCGGAAGAAAAGAAAATGATAATCCAACTCAAAAAGACTCCTTGCTATGGAGAATGCCCAGTTTTTGTCTTCCAAGTTTTTGATGACTATAGCACTGTTTATAAAGGCATACGCTTTACAGATAAAATTGGGACCTTTACAGGATCACTCTCAAAAGAAGAATATGACAACATCATCAACAAATTTGAAGATGCCTCCTTTTTATCTCTTAATAAATCTTACAAAAGAGAATTCATAGTAGACCTTCCTTCGATCGTTTTGACGTATAATGATTATAGAATTGATATACATAAAGCTGTAGCTCCGCAAAATCTAAAGGATATAGCTTCAGATTTAGAAGATTTAAGCAATTCCTTAGATTGGAATAAAATCAGTGATACTATTAAATAGTAACTTATATACCTCGTCTAAAAGCTGCATTCAACTCCTTATAGTCCAGCTCTCCTCGAGATTCAATTAGGTATCTCGATATTATAATAGCCTTCTCTACTCTTTTCGAAGGAGTCTTTATTTTATTGACGAGATGTAGTAGACCACGCTGTTTACCTGGCGATAACTCGTGAAAGTACCTGTCAAATTCAGGCTCTTGGTAGAAAAGCTCTTCTATTTCTTCAGGCAAGTCTGCTCCATATTTACTTTTATCTTCAGTAAGTTTCATTTTGACCTCATCACCTATTTGAAGCTTAAGGCTTTTAATCAAATCCTTGTTCAGTAGTATGTAATATCCATTTCCTTCACCTGCTGATAGAATTGCACATCTCAGGGAAACAAAATCATTTATTAAAGCTACAAATCGATTAATTCCAAGGTCTTTGGCTTGATCTGCTATTCTTATAGGAACACTCAGATAATGCTGATAAACATTACTACTATCAAATCGTGATACCTTCGCTTGAAACTCCAGAATTAACATTGTGAGCATTATAAACAAAAAAAGCCGAATCTGTTTAGACTCGGCTTTATAAAATTAGCTGGCAGCGACCTACTCTCCCACCGTAGCAGTACCATCGGCGCTGAAGGGCTTAACTTCTCTGTTCGGAATGGTAAGAGGTGGTTCCCCTTCGCTATAACCAC
>WUUP01000007.1:18381-285040 GCA_009833045.1 Saprospirales bacterium GYS_P2D | reverse complement strand
TGACTACACAAGTGAGATTAGTGCATGGTTAAACAGTGTGAGTGCCACAGATGCCTGTGATGCTAACGTGACCATCAGTAATAACTATACTGCAGGTAGCTTACCAAGTGTAGTATGTAATCCGAATGGGGCAGGCTTGACTGTTACATTTACAGCTACAGATGACTGTGGCAATACCGATCAATGTAGTGCAGTAATCAGAATTGTAGATCGAGTAGCTCCAGTGATCAGCTGTGTGAATGACTTGATCTTAGAGTGTGACGGTGACTACACAAGTGAGATTAGTGCATGGTTGAATAGTGTGAGTGCGAGTGATGCCTGTGATGCTAATGTGACCATCAGTAATAACTATACTGCAGGTAGCTTACCAAGTGTGGTATGTAATACAAATGGAGCTGGTTTGACTGTTACATTTACAGCAACCGATGACTGTGGCAATACCGATCAATGTAGTGCAGTAATCAGAATTGTAGATCGAGATGATCCAGTGATCAGCTGTGTAAATGACTTAATCTTAGAGTGTGACGGAGATTACACGAGCGAGATTAATGCGTGGTTGAATAGCATAAGTGCCACAGATGCCTGTGATGCTAACGTGACCATCAGTAATAACTATACTGCAGGTAGCTTACCAAGTGTAGTATGTAACACGAATGGAGCTGGTTTAACAGTGACATTCACAGCAACCGATGACTGTGGCAATACTGATCAATGTAGTGCAGTAATCAGAATTGTAGATCGAGTTGATCCAGTGATTAGCTGTGTGAATGACTTAATCTTAGAGTGTGACGGTGATTACACAAGTGAGATTAGTGCATGGTTAAACAGTGTGAGTGCAAGTGATGCCTGTGATGCTAACGTGACCATCAGTAATAACTATACTGCAGGTAGCTTACCAAGTGTAGTATGTAACACGAACGGGTCTGGCTTGACTGTTACGTTTACGGCAACGGACGACTGTGGGAATACAGATCAGTGTAGTGCAGTAATCAGAATTGTAGATCGAGTTGATCCAGTGATTAGCTGTGTAAATGACTTAATCTTAGAGTGTGACGGAGATTACACGAGCGAGATCAATGCGTGGTTGAATAGTGTTAGTGCCACAGATGAATGTGCGGGATGTGATTTTGGGGTGTCTGAAAATATTATTGCATCTATACAAGGTGGAAATCCAGCAGGGACATCAACAATATATGTATTAACCGACCAAAACGGAACAATACTCCAGCTCAATAATAATTCACCTGAATTTAGCGGTCGAGCAGCAGGTAGTTACATTATTCATGCGGTCAATTTTGATTCACAGAAACCTGTTACATCTTTATCTACAGGCCAGAATATATCTAATATAGACGGCGAGTGTTTTGATATCTCACAAAGTAGGATTATTTCAATATGCAATAGTAAAAATAATGGCAATGTAACCATCAGTAATAACTATACTGCAGGTAGCTTACCAAGTGTAGTATGTTCTACGAATGGAGCTGGCTTGACAGTAACCTTTACAGCAACTGATGACTGTGGCAATACCGATCAATGTAGTGCAGTAATCAGAATTGTAGATCGAGTTGATCCGGTGATTAGCTGTGTGAATGACTTGATTCTAGAGTGTGACGGCGATTACACGAGTGAGATCAATGCTTGGTTGAATAGTGTTAGTGCGAGTGATGTATGTGATGCTAATGTGACCATCAGTAATAACTATACTGCAGGTAGCTTACCAAGTGTAGTATGTAATACTAATGGATCTGGTTTGACAGTGACGTTCACGGCTATAGATGACTGTGGTAACACAGATCAGTGCAGTGCAGTAATCAGAATTGTAGATCGAGTTGATCCAGTGATAAGCTGTGTGAATGACTTAATCTTAGAGTGTGACGGAGATTACACAAGTGAGATTGCTGCCTGGTTGAATAGTGTGAGTGCGAGTGATGCCTGTGATGCTAATGTAACCATCAGCAATAACTATACTGCAGGTAGCTTACCAAGTGTAGTATGTAACACGAATGGAGCTGGTTTAACAGTGACATTCACAGCAACCGATGACTGTGGCAATACTGATCAATGTAGTGCAGTAATCAGAATTGTAGATCGAGTTGATCCAGTGATCAGCTGTGTGAATGACTTAATCTTAGAGTGTGACGGAGATTACACAAGTGAGATTGCTGCCTGGTTGAATAGTGTTAGTGCGAGTGATGCCTGTGATGCTAATGTAACCATCAGCAATAACTATACTGCAGGTAGCTTACCAAGTGTAGTATGTAACACGAATGGAGCTGGTTTAACAGTGACATTCACAGCAACCGATGACTGTGGCAATACCGATCAATGTAGTGCAGTAATCAGAATTGTAGATCGAGATGATCCAGTGATTACTTGTCCTGCGACATTGACATTAGCTTGTGGTGATGACAATAATGATGTGCTTGTAGCAGCATGGTTAGAAAGTGCTATAGCTACAGAGTTTTGTGGAGCAAGTGTAACTGTGACAAATAACTACGATCAGATCGATTACTTCAGACAAGCTAACTGTGCTCCTGGTCTTGAGACTAAGGAAGTAACATTCACTGCTACCGATGAGTGTGGCAATATGACTACTTGTACTGCGATGATCATTAAGACAGATAATGACGATCCAGTTTGGACGATAGATCCAGAAGATCTGACACTCGAGTGTTCTGATCCTCAGCTATCTACTAAAGTGACTAACTGGTTAAATAGCAATGGTGGAGTAGGACAGGCTACAGATGCTTGTACTACCGTAGAATACGATACAGACTTTATCGGATTTGATATTAACTGTAACGGTCAGACTACTGTGACATTCACAGCGATTGATGAGTGTGATAATCAGTCAGAGCGTACGGCAGTATTGACGATCATTGATTCTACTGACCCTGAGATCTTAGGTGTCGGTGGTGATATCACGATAGAGTGTGGTGATGATTACCAGTTTAGTAATCCTACAGTAAGTGATAATTGTGATACGGATCTTGGACTTAATCCACCAGTAGATAGTGGTGTTCTTGATCCATGTACAGGTGGTACTATCATCAGAATGTGGACAGCATCAGATGAGTGTGGCAATGTAGATACAGCGTTCCAGAGAGTGACATTACTCCCTGACTCTGATATACCTACATTCACATCTACACTACCAGCTGACGTGACTGTGTCTTGTGACAATATCCCAGCAGCACCGACTGTAGAAGCGGATGATTGTAACGCTGTGACTGTAGGATTCGCAGAAATAGAACAAATCTTCGAATGTGGATGGTTCATCACTAGAACATGGACAGCTACGGATGCATGTGATAATTCAATAGAGCACGTTCAGACTATCACAGTAGAGTGTCCAGTAGAGGCTACTGTCGATGATGATAACGGGGTCAACTGTGCTAACCCTAACAGTGGTGCAGCGACAGTGACAGTAACTCAAGGTCAGGCTCCATACACATATGAGTGGGATAATGGAGAGACTACTGCTACTGCGACGGCATTGACTTCAGGTACTCACACAGTAGTGGTTACCGATGCATCAGGATGTGAGATTACGTTGACAGCTGAGATCGAGGGTGACTTCACTCCTCCATCAGTACAAGCTGATAATAAAGTAATCGACTGTACTGGTGACATGCAGGTAGAGTTGACATTCACGACGAATGGCACATTCCAGCAGTGGGCAGGACCTAACGGATTCGTATCCAATGATCCTAATCCTGTAGTGACAGAAGGAGGTAACTACACAGTTACTGTGATAGCGGCTAACGGATGTACAGCGGATGCTACCATCATCGTGACAGAGGATACGGAGGCTCCACAGTTTACAGCATTTGGTGGTACATTGACTTGTGAAACTAATAGTGTGACAATCGGAGTATCTGGCCTTCCAGCTGGAGCGACTGTGATCGGATGGACTGCGCCTAATGGCTTTACAAATTCAACAGCTAATCCAACCGTAGCAGTAGCTCAGACATATACTGTACAAGTATTAGGAGCTAATGGCTGTATAGGAGAGGCGACAGCGTTTGTCGGTGAAGATTACGACAAGCCTGCGGATGAAGTAACGAATGCTACGGTATGTAGTGATGAGCTACCATACGTATGGAATGGTCGTCAGTACAATGCAAGTACTACAGATAGAATAGAAGGAGCGGGCTGTACAGCAGATCAAGTATTGAACTTGACAGTGACACCTAAGCCAGCAGATGTTACAGAGAACCGTACGGTATGTGAAGTGGATCTTCCATTCTCTTGGAATGGTCAGACTATCTCTATAGCAGGTACTTATACAGCTACTAATGACGAATGTCTTGCAAACCAAATATTAGTGGTGACAGTGACAGAGAAGCCAGCACCGATTGTAGAGAACCGTACAGTATGTGAAGAGGACTTACCGTTCACATGGAACGGAATCACGGTGAACGGAGCAGGCACTTTCACAGACGCACAAGCGGGCTGTGTAGCTGATAACCAGTTAGTGGTGACAGTAACAGAGAAGCCAGCGCCTATTGTAGAGAACCGTACAGTATGTGAAGAGGACTTACCGTTCACATGGAACGGAATCACGGTGAACGGAGCAGGCACTTTCACAGACGCACAAGCGGGCTGTGTAGCTGATAACCAGTTAGTGGTGACAGTGACAGAGAAGCCGGCACCGATTGTAGAGAACCGTACAGTATGTGAAGAGGACTTACCGTTCACATGGAACGGTATCACAGTGAATGCTGCTGGTACATATACAGATGCTGTTGCGGGCTGTGTAGCTGATAACCAGTTAGTGGTGACAGTTACTCAGAAGCCAGCGGATATCAGAACAGAGGAGACTATCTGTGCAGGTGAAGTATTCACGTGGAATGGTACTGACTATACTCAGGCAGGTACATATACAGTCACTAATGACGGATGTGTATCGGATGAGGTACTCGTACTTATCGTGAAAGAGCTTAGCTGTACTATCAATGTCAACAGTCCTGCTGACTGTGAAGCTGCGAATGGTGTAGCAACAGTACAAGTAAATGGAGGTACTGGAACTATCACATACCTATGGGATAATGGCGAAACGAATGCTACTGCGAATAACTTAACTGCAGGAGTACACACGGTGACGGCTACAGACGGTGACGGATGTACGACCACATGCGAAGTGACTGTACCAAGCAGAAGTGACCTCACATGTACCATTAATAATGTAATTCAGCCTACATGCGGTAGCGCTAATGGTCAGATCACAGTACAAGCTTCTAATGGATCAGGTACGATCTCGTACTTATGGTCTGATGGACAGACGACAGCTACAGCGAATAATCTTGCTGCAGGTACATACACCGTTACTATCACAGATGAGAATGGATGTACTACTACATGTAGTGCGACATTAGAAGATAGCAATGCACTCAGCTGCAATATCACTAATGTCACTCCATCTACATGTGGAGAGGCGAATGGAGCTATCACAGTACAGGCCATCAATGGTTCAGGTACGATCACTTATCAGTGGTCTGACGGACAGACTGGTGCTACTGCGACTAACTTGTTGCCAGGTACATACACAGTGACTCTTACAGATGAGAATGGATGTACTACTACATGTAGTGCGACAGTTGATGGTGGAAATGCTATCACGCTGACAGCTACAGGAGGTACGATCACATGTACTCAACCTTCTGTGACATTAGGATTGTCTACTAATGCTACTAACATTAGTTGGACAGGCCCAGAAGGATATACCAGTGCTCAAGCACAGCCTTCTGTGACAGTGCCAGGTACATATACAGTGTCAGTATCTAATGCTGCGGGATGTACAGCTACTGAGTCAGTAGTCGTAGGTATCGATGCAGATATTCCTGACGTGAGTGCGACGGGCGGATCTATCACGTGTCTCGAACCATCAGTGACACTTACAGCGAGTTCGACTACTGCTGGAGTGACATTTAGCTGGACTGGACCTAATGGATTCACATCATCAGCTCAGTCTCCAGAGGTGAGCCAAGGAGGTACATATACTGCGACAGTGACTACTGCTGCGGGATGTACAGCGAGCCAGTCCGTGATAGTAGTGGATGACACAGAGCTTCCATTTATTGAGGCTCAAGATGCATTCATCACATGTACTAATGAGAGAGTGTCACTCACAGTGAACACCAACGGTACTGTAGTGAGCTGGGTAGGTACGAATGGATTCTCGAGCAGTATGAGCAATCCTGAAGTATCAATCGCTGGATCTTATACTGTAGTAGTAAGAGGACAGAATGGCTGTGAAAACAGAGCGACTGTCCAAGTGATCGATCAGACAGCTGATGTATTGGTGACATTAGAAGAGAAATCTAATGCAACATGTAACGAAGGTGCTGTAGGTATGGCTATTGTATCTGCGACTGGAGGTGCTGCACCATATACATATGAGTGGAATGATGCTAACATGCAGACTGCAAGAATGGCTGTAGGATTAGCTGCAGGTACTTACCAAGTACTTGTGACTGATGCTAACGGATGCTTCACTACTCTCGATGTAGTCATCGAAGAGGAAGAAGACTGTACAGCAGCTCTTGGAGATCAAGTATGGATAGATGCTAATAGAAATGGTATGCAGGATGCAGGTGAAGTAGGAATACCTAACGTGACTGTTATCTTGCTCGATGCTAATAAGAACGAAATCAGAAGAGTACAAACTGACGAAAACGGTATGTACATGTTCAACAACCTAAGTGCTGGACAGTACTATGTGAGATTCGTGACACCTTCTGGTTACTCTATTACATTACCAAATAGAACAGATGATGACAAAGATAGTGATGTGAATATGGTGACTGAAGAGTCTCACCTCATCACACTCGATGTCAACGAAAGCGACAAGACGATAGATGCAGGATACTATCAGAATACATCGATCGGAGACCAAGTATGGTTAGACTACGATTGTGACGGTATATTCGATAGCGATGAGCCTGGATTAGGAGATGTCTATGTAGAATTATTAAACCCTGAGGGAGTGACATTAGCGTCTACGACTACAGAGGATGATGGTTCTTACCAGTTCAACAATATCTTCCCTGGAGATTACAGAGTGAGATTCACTCCACCGACTGGATATACTGTGACACTTCAGAATCAAGGTGATGGCACGAATGATAGTGACATCGACATGGCAAGTGCTACTACGGCTATTTTCTCAATGTCAAGTGGAGAGATCAATAATGATATTGACGCTGGATTCAAAGGCAAGATTGATATTGCCTTAGAGAAAGAAGTGAATATGTCAGTAGTAACTGCAGGAGAGATAGTGAGATTCACGATCACACTGACTAACGAAGGGACAGCTCATGCTACAGGAGTCGAGATAACAGATCCGATACCAAGCGGATATACTAATATCTCTAATATAACTCCTGCTGGACAGTTATTAGGCAACATCATCAGATGGAGCGATATCAGTCTGAAGGTGGGTGAGACTAAGACATTTTACTTTGATGTACGAGTAGTAGCTGGCGAAAACGCTGATTACTTAAATGTTGCTCAAGTAACTGACGCTGATCAAATGGATGTAGATTCTACTCCTGACAATGATGATGGTGATCAAAGTGAAGATGACGAAGATAATGCATTCGTGACTATCACGAGATGTGATGTGTCTGTCAGCACAACGATCGTCAACGAAATATGCGAGGGAGAAAATGGATCTGCTACAGTGAATGTTTCTGGTGGTGTAGGGCCATACACATACTTATGGAGCAATGGTGCTACGACACAGACTATCAGCGGAGTATCTGCGGGTCAGTATAAAGTGACTATTACAGATGCAGATGACTGCGAAGTATCGACTGGTCTGACAATTGCTAGAAGCTTTACAGATCTTGATATAATGACTTCTGTTACAGATATCGCTTGTGGTACTTCGGCTACTGGTGAGATTACAGTGGTCGTGACTGGAGGTGCTGAGCCATATACTTACGATTGGAGCAATGGTGGTGAAGGACCTACTATTACTAACCTAAAGGGTGGTACTTATACACTCAAAGTGACTGATGTCAATGGATGCTTCGAGTCAATAGATATTGATGTGAAGGATGCTATAGCAGATATAGAATTAGTCCTTATGGATCAGACTGAAGAGAGTTGTAACGAAAATGATGGTACTGCTATGGTACGTGCATTTGATGGAACAGCTCCATATCAGTTCTTCTGGTCTAATGGTGACACTACCTCTGAGGTATCAGGGCTTGCAGCAGGAGTATACACAGTAGATGTATTCGACGCTAATGGATGTCAAGCTTCACTTGATGTGACTATCACTAAGGAGCCTAGATGTCAGACAGGATGTAACGTAGAATTGTCTATGATCCAGATCATCAATGCGACTTGTATTGGAAATGATGGCTTCGCCGAAGCACTTGCTTCTGGTGGAGATGCACCATACACATATACTTGGAGCAATGGTGGATCAGGAAATACTCAAGCTGGATTAGCTCCAGGTACGTATACAGTCATAGCTTCTGACACGCAAAACTGTACTGATACACTCACACTAACAGTGGGAGCTCCAGTAGATTGTGGAGATGATAAGATAGATCTTGAATTGATCAAGAGAGTTAACAATGCTACACCAAAACCTGGTGATACTGTATTATTCCAGTTGACAGTGTTTAACAATAGTTATGCACAAGCTACTGGAGTTGCAATAGAAGATTATCTACCTGATGGATTTGTAGCAGTACCTAACTCTATGGATAACGATGGTAGTATGATAGATGGTAGTACAGTCAGATGGACTGGTATCACGATCGATCCTCTATCTCTCTTCAGAGTATCATTCAAAGCTATCGTACAAGAACCTGCTGAAGGAGTGACTTATAAGAATATCGCTCAGATCACAGCTGCTGATCAGGATGATATCGACTCTACGCCAAACAATGATGACGGAGATCAAAGTGAGGATGACGAAGACTATGCGATCGCTCAGCCTGAGACTACGGATGTATCTATCACTAAGACAGTGAGCGATACTAATCCTGAGATCAGAGATGTAGTGACCTACACGATCACAGTGACTAATGAAGGTGACAACGATGCGACTCACGTAGAGGTGACTGATTACTTACCAGTTGACTTCTGTGTAGACTTCAAGAATATTTCTGGCAACGGAATATTCCTCGGAGACAGAATCATCTGGACAGATATTAATCTTGCACCAGGAGAGAGCATCGACTTGACATTCGAAGCAGGAGTATCTGCTAAGGCGGATGGACAGGCTGTGACTAACCTCGCAGAGGTGACAGCTATGGATCAGACAGATTCAGATTCTACTCCTGACAACATGGATGGTACGCCATCTGAGGATGACGAGAGCGCAGCTACATTTACTGTAGGTAAGACTTCGGATCTTGAGTTGATCAAAGAAGTGAATAAAGTACAGGTATCTCCTAATGATGAGGTAGAGTTCAGTATCACAGTGATTAACTACGGTCCAGATCCTGCATTCGGTATCGGAGTAGAGGATATCTTACCTGATGGATACGCTGATATAGCTAACATCAGCCACGAAGGTGCGCTGACTAAGAACAGAATCTTCTGGTTCGTGGATGAGCTCGGCGTAGATGAGTCAGTGACATTCACATTCGATGCGAGAGTAGTACACTTCTTGACTGAGGACTGTGACTATCGCAACGTAGCTCAGATCGTAGAGAGCTTCACATTTGACCCAGATTCTGCTCCAGGCAATGATGATGGTGATCAAAGTGAGGATGACGAAGACTTCGAAGAGGTTCAGTTATTCTTCAACGGTGGTCAGTGTGTAGAAATCAATACAGCTGTCTTCCTCGAAGGCCCATACGATTATGATGCAGGTATAATGACTACTACGCTTAATAAGCATGGTTATCTACCGGGTCAGCGTCCGATGACATTCTTCGGTACGCCGATGGCTACAGGACAGCCGTACAATCAGGCTCCATGGTTCTACAATGGAACTGAGGGCAACGGATTCGTACAGAATGGCCAAGTAGTTGGAATGAATGGCAACTATCCACGTACTGTGACTGATTGGGTATTAGTCAGCTTGAGATCAGATGTGACTGCAGAGTCTACCGTATGTACTCGAGCGGCGTTACTCCACAGCGATGGTTCGATCGAGTTCGTCGAAGGATACGAGTGTTGTGATATTGATCCGACATTAGATTACTACATCGTGATAGAGCACAGAAACCACCTATTGGCTATGTCTCACATCAAGCTGCCAGTGATCAACGGATCAATCAGTTACGACTTCAGACGTCACAATTCTTACAAAGGATTCATGGGCGTAGGTCAGAAAGAAGTGGCCCCAGGAGTATATGCTATGTATGCCGGTAACGGTGATCAGCAGTCTACTGGATCAGCTGATATCGATATCAACGCTAATGATCTCAGAGAGTGGATCATTGACGACGGATTGAACAGTAGCTACTTCCTGAGAGATCTTGACCTCAGTGGTGACGTCAACGTACAGGATAAAGGTCTATTCTTAGGTAATAATAGTTTTTTCTCAGTTGTTCCCAGATAATAATTAAGGTTAAACTTTAAAATAATGAAACCCACACAAATAAGGGTTTCATTATTTTTTCCACTGATATGGAATTACTTGTGCGTTTTGAAATTCTTTAACATTTAGGCTAAATAAAATTAATGATGTCTATTTAAAAAATTTAAAACACTCATTGCTCATTATATTCTATAGACTTGAGTTTACCTTCTATCGTATCATTGAGCGTGACTATCGTATATACTCATTATATTCTATAGACTTGAGTTTACCCCATATGTAGGGTAGAATTAATTTAGAGTTAAGTTTATAAATGTCATTATCATCATTATAAGGTTTTCTTTCTTTTAGAATTCACAAAAAATGCTGATAACTGTCTATTAGGCTGCCATTTGATATAGATCTTGGAGCGCTTCATACTCTATAAAGCAAAGCTGTCTGTGACAATTATAGTAATCAAAATACTCTCCCACCTTTTGATAAAGATCTACTCAATTTATGGGAGGGCTTCAGTAGAGATTGGAGAAGAAACAACAGTCGGATTTGGCGTGACAATTCAGTTCTACTTTACGGGCTATGAGAAGTTTGCGAAAGAAGAGCAAATTAATATATCGTATGATAACCAACAGTAATCACAGGACTGTACATCTAACTTGACAGAGAGCTTTTCAAAAGTATATATGAGTCACCTTGCAGGGCGGACTTAGGACATTAGGTTCTAAGAATTTTAGCAATGCAACTAACTACCATGACTGCCTATAATCCTTCCATCTCTTTTCAAGATTCTAAGAAGCGGACTTTTGTCATTATTGATTTGGAAAGAGCATTTAAACACTTGAATAATTACACAGTGTTTATTCAGGTACAAAAGAAACAGCCTACCTTTTGAGAAATAAGATTTAGCTATAGAGAAACAAAGGCTTTTGATAGGCTCAAGGAATATACTGGAGACTACTGATTTGTAGTGCCAGTAAAATGATCGAAAGGAGCAAAGTTTCTGAAGTGAGAAAAATCCTTAAAATACAAGCATCTTCAATAGAAAATCTTGTCTCTTGAAATTAATCATTCTATCACTATAAGAGAATAACTCCTAAGTCTGGAGAATTTATCAATCTCATTGAGAGGCAAGTGTCTTATGGAGATTCGAAATAGAATCAAGGCATAGCATAGATGATAAATGACTACAGAAGAAGCAAGAAAAATCTTGTGAGAAGAATTTGACCATGTATCTGATGAAACACTTTCTGAACTGATCAGATTAATCAAAGCGGTGAGTAAGTACGTTTGTCTTACTGAGTATAAAAGAGTTGAAATGGACTCGGAAAAGGAAGAATAGAGCTTCCTGTTTTTCTGCTTGCAATTGAAAGTAAAATAATTAGCTTAGAACTATCTCAATATTTTGAAATAGCTTATAACTGTGTTTTTAGTACTAATTTATCGTTCTATGTGATGAAAAATTAAAACTAAAAGAAAGGCAAAAGTAATGGCCTTTGATACAGCTACTGGTAGTTTTCAAGACTCTAAATGTACTCAAAAACTACCTACATCTGCTACAGCAGTAATATACTGTAGAGTATCTGATGTACAGCAGATAACTGAGTGACATTGATTAGAAGGTCAAGAAAGAATTTGTAGAGATCGATGTGAGAGACAATCACCTCAAATCTCAGTGGATAGAGTGTTTATTGAGCCTTGAGTGTCAGGTGCGACTACAGATCGTAAAGCACTAAATGAATGCATAACTTACCTAAGACAAATGAATAGTAAGCAAGTAAAAATCACTCATTTAGTCGTGACAGAGGCAAGTCGTTTGAGTAGACCTGATGATATTTGAGAGGCATTCAAAATAGAAGGAGAGATAATGTCTTCATGAGTGAAAATCGTGAAGGTAGATGGTTGTGGAATGGATGAGACTACCGATGAATGACATCTGTTCAAAACTATTCAGTATGCAATTGCATGATACGAGAGAAAGAAGATTGTGCAGAGAGCTTCTAATGGAAGAGTAAGTAGGTTAAAAAATGGTTATTGGCCTTTTGCCGCACCACCAGTGGGGTATCTTAGGGATAGAATTTCGGCAAAAGAGTATATCGATAAAATTGATCCTGAAAAATGACCATTGATAAAAAGAGGATTGGAGCTATATGCAGATAATCTTCTTATCACCCAGGCAGATTTATGGCAATTTCGGGTGAATGAATGACTTCGTACTAATGCCAAAAAGGGAAAAAAACTCTGGAGAACCTTTCCTGAAAAGGCATTGCAGCTTCATAGATTGTTTTACTATTGATGATTTGTCTTGTATCCAGATTGGTGAGTGACCGAACCCATTAATGGTCAGCATGAATGATTAATCAATCTAAACACTGTATTCAAAATCGTTGATAAGCTACAATACACTCACAGGATGACGCAGGATAGGTATATGAAAAGTCCAAAAATTAATAGTGAGCATCCATTAAGATGAATCGTCAGATGCCCGTATTGTGAGCGTCGCTTTACCAGCTGGAATACGAAAAGATATAGAGGGAAAGGGGAAAATAGGTCATATAAGGTATATCCATATTATGGATGTGCTAACAATAGCTGTGATCATAAAGTGTATATTCCAAAAGACAAATTGGAGGAGGAGTTTGAAGCTTTGCTTCAGAGCATGAAATTGCCTTCACAAGTAGGAAAGTTAGTAGAAATCTTATTCAATAAAGTGGCAATTAATCCAGAGGTACTACTGAAAGAATTAAGTTCAAGAAAAGAAAAAGATATAAAGAAGCTAAAAGAAAAACTTGTCAGTTTAGAAGACAAGTTGATTCAGACGAATAATGTGAAGTTGTATGAGAGGTTAGAACAAGAATGGGCGGTGACTAACTCTGAGTTAGAAGTATTGCAAGAAGACTTGAATAGTCAGATAGATTGACTGACCCAAATCTCTGTATTATTGAATAGGACGAAATGACTTTTTGAAAATCCTGTCGATTTATGGCGTACTGGTAACAATACTATGAGGGAATTACTTATAAAGGTTCGATTTTGAGAAGAATTGCTTTATTTCAAAAATCAGTGACTTAGAACCCGTCAAAAGTGAACTCTGTACGACATTTTCAGCGAATTTAAGGAGCAAAATACCCCGATATGCCCAGCGGGGAAAAATAATAGAACGTTTGAGGCGGAAATTAGAAAACAGCGAGAGGATATCATACTAAGTCTTAAACGTGAAATCAACACACTTCGGGTTCATTTTGAATATCATGGTGTGGCGGAGAAGCAGGAAGACGGATCATATATAATGCGCTACTCTGATCCCTAAGTAGCTTATAGTTTTTCTAATTGTTTTAACCACTAATAACGTGACATGCAGCTATTTGAATTGATACATCAGTTGAAGAAAATCGATGAAGTCTTTGGATGAGACATAACTGTGTACATTAAGTGTGACTATGGTGATGAGATAGAGCTATTCGCTATCGTGCCAGAGAGAGATGATCGTGGTGAATATAAACTGATTTTAGAGTAACCTCTACCTATGAAATGATACGTCAAGCTCCATAGAAAGCTACTGAATAACCCCATTGCTCACAATGGGAGATTATTAGGCTTCTTTTGTTATCTCTTGCTCAAGGTGAATCACAAAGAAAAAACATTCTATCTGTGATGTGAAAAGCTCACTCTAAAGGCATGACAAGCCATCATATCTCAAAAGCAACTGAGCAGGTATTTTCATGTAAGCATATCAACTATCCATAGATGGCTCAATGTATTGGAGCATGAAGGTATCATCGAAACCAAACGTACTAATAAAAACACTGTTCTTACCTTGCCTATGCGAGCATACTATCAGGGTAACGGAAACCAAATCGAAAGCAAAAAGAAATCAGATAGAAACCAAATCGAAACAAACAATAATGATAAAGAATGAGAAGAATGATTGAAGAAGTATGACCTTCAGCAAAAATTAAAACAAACGGCTTATCAGCTTTGAGTAGCCTATGATCCTCGTGCAGAAAAGAGGTATGAGAAGTTATTATTTGAGTGTGAACACTTTACGCAATTAGCTCAAAACTTGGGGCTTAGAAATGACCAACTTGCCGTAGAAGTCATGAAAGTGAGTCAAAAAATTAGTTTTCGAAAAGGAGTATGTAGTGGGCCAAAAATGATCTATGAAAACTATGCTGAAGTATTCAATGCTTCACAGAGTCAGGTGAAAAAAAGTAGTACCATTTTATCTATCCATTCTCGATAATGAAAGCAATAGGTAAAAAGCAGCTCTATACCATCGTATTTAACGATGGCTATGAAAAACATATCTCAGCGGAGGTATATGAGGTGATCAAAGAGCGCTTGTCTCAAGGTGAGTACGCCATTGAGATAGATAGTGAGCTCTTGAATCTCAAGTACTATAAGCGTATCACACAGAAAAGAATGACTGATGACGTAGAAGAATTTATCATGCAGCAGTCAAAGGGATTGAGGGAAAAACTCTTATGTCTAATGAAGCTCAGACAAAAGCAATTCCCATATAAACAGCCATTTGAGAGTGTCGATCAAGTGAAAAGAATCATAGAAGATATGCGTAAGTGAAAACTTTAGGTTTTTATCAGATAAGAGTGTACCGATGACAACAATGTATGAATTGGAGAAGATGGTCAAGGAGTGCCATGACGAAGAAATCTGAGAAGTAGAGGACGATATTGAAGAGTGGATGCATAGGATAGTTGATAGTATAGTACCTGTGTATTATCATGAAGTCTTATCTGTAGTGCAATCATCCATCTCATTAGCATTGACGATGCCTGAGATGTGAGTAGCCCAAGAAGACATGACACCCATGAGTCTGATGATGGCTAATATGTATGAGGTACTGTACCAAACCCTCACGGACCATCATCAATCAATACAAGAAGGGAGCGAAACTCACTAAGCTGGAGAAGAAAAAGTTGGAAAACATTAGTCAAGCTAAGTGTTTTCTTTTCCTAAAGGGAAGAAGGGTTAATGGAAGAGTTAACGGAAGACTTGAAGGAAGTTTAATAGCTCATAAATACACCGATGAAATACCTACACCCAAGACGAATAAGGAAATATATCACCAGCTTGATGCGGCAGCAAATTGGTGCTAAGCTTTCTTGGATGTGCTATTGGCAAATCTGGAAGATCGGTAGGATAATACCAAGAGGAGAAGTACAAAATCATCTTATGATCACAGGCGCTACATGATGTGGGAAAAGCAGCCTCATGATGCAGCGAGTATACTATCAGCGATGGAGGAGTCAGAGGCAAAAAGATATAGCTTTAATCGTCATTGATCCTCATGGCAGTATGGTGGAATGATTGAAAAAGATGAAGCTGTATAAGGGAGATCAAACAAGGCTGGTTTATATAGATCCTATTTTGCTCAAAGGCTTTGTCGCTACTATCAATCCCTTAGAGTTTTGGTCGACAGACATAAGAGAAAAGGAGCTGTACGCAAATCATTTAGTAGATGCTTTTGAGGAAATGTTGGATGAAAGTAGTTTGACAACACATATGAAAGCTCTTCTTAAACCCTGTATATATGTGCTCTTATGACTGAAAACCAGTAGCCTAAAAGACTTACAAGGCTTATTGCTTTGACATAGAAAGGACTTAATGGAGCAAGCACAGTCCTGTGAGATAAAGGAGTATAGAGAGTTCTTTAAGAATCATTTTGATCATTATCTCTATGACAGGACGAAACAATCAATCTATACAAAATTGCAGAGTTTATTAAACAGTCAGCTTTTTTTACAGATGACAACTGGACTGAGTACAGTTGACCTGGATCGTGAAGTGAGAAAAGGATCTGTGATCTTAATCAATCTCTGAAAGGGAAGAATTGGAAAGGAAGTGAGCAAGGCTATAGGTAAGTTTCTGATAGCAAGGATCAAGACGCTTGCCTTCTCAAGAGGTACCAGTCACTGACCACATAGAAAGCAGATCTATTTGATCTTGGATGAGGCAGATACGTTTATTGGAGGAGATAGCCTACCTGAGATATTGATGGAGGCAAGGAAATTTGGACTTTCATTGTGCTATATGTCACAGCGCATCGGTCATGGATGAGGCAAGATATCCGGGAGTCTGCTTTCTAATGCTCATGTGAAGATTGCCTGAGCTAATAGTATGACGGCATTGAAGGTATTTGGTCAGGAGACAGGAGTGCCTTATGAATACTTATCGAGTCTTGATTTTTATCAATTTTGGGTGAGTTGTGGGGCGAAGAACAAGAAGTACATACCTCTCGTGGATGTATTTTGTAAGAGGAACGCTCTTCAAATGAATACAGGAGAAGTCCAAAGTCAGATTCATTGGATTGCAAAAGCATCAGGTCATTATAAGCCCATCGTACCAAATCATGATCCACCTGATGCATGGATCAATGATTATCCACGGGATATGAGAGACGAAATCTTGGAAAGGCATTCTCCTAAGCCAAAATTTACAAGCTAAACTATACTGATGGACAAATGACAACGAATCTTATATCAGCTTTTGACCTATCGCTTTTTATCGGTGAGTCAGCTGCAATATTTGTGATGGTCATGGAGTATGAAGACATTGTATCACACGCTGTCCAGTCTAAGGGAGAGAAAGCTCATCAACACACAGCAATATAGATATGATCCTAAGTACGGCAGAGTGGAAGACATCCATAGCTTGAGTAAAAAAGGTGTTGGCTATTGCATGGCAAAGGATGAAACAAATACATCATGACGAAAGTGTGGAAAGCATCTCTTTTATCAAGACTACCAGCATAGAAAGCAGACGATACGGTGTCACATATTGATCAAACAGACATTATCACAGAGACAACTACATATCGTATCCTCAGACTATTATTTCGAAAGAAAGAAGAGGCCACCAACCAATAGGTATAGTACGGCAACCAAAATTGTTCAGGGTGAGATGATCATCAAACCTGATCTGACCCTCAAGCTCTCAGATGGGACAGCTAAGAAACTGATCTGTGTAGAAATGCACAGATGACATAGAGTCAGTAGAGCAATTAAACAGCTCAGAGCCTATGTACCAATGATAGCTTCTGGAGCTATCAGTGAGATGTATGACATAGGTGTGAATCCAGTGATTCTGCTTGTGGCAGAACATGAGAGTACCAAGCAAAAGATACAAGAGCATATAGCAGCTACATCTTACTTCGATCATATGCACGTGTGCTTCTTATTTAGCACACTGGATCAACTATGAGAAAAAGGTAAAAGTGAAACATGGCAGAACTGCACATGATGAAATGTACAATTATTCGAATAACAAAAACTAAATACAAATACTATGGAAACAAAAGTAGACATGCCTTTCATCAAGGTGAGCTATCACCGAGATATAGGGAGTAGCATCAATCTGGATAACAGTCTCAAAGTATATCAGTACTGTCTGTCTATCTGGGATAGAGATATCATGGACCTCTATGAGGAGTTTTACTGTCTATATCTGGATAGGAAGAACAGACTTATCGGAAGTCGGATGATTAATGCAGGAACAGTATCCAGTACGATAGTCAATATCCCATTACTCTTTGCGATAGCGGTCCAATGTAACTGTAGCTCTATCATCTTGGCGCATAATCATCCGTCAGGAGAGATGTCTCCATCATCACAAGATGATGATCTCACAGAGCGTATCAGGACGTTAGCAGAGCTATTCTCAATGAAGGTGCTGGATCATCTGATAGTGAGTCGACATCGCTATTATTCTTATGCTGATGAAGGTAGGCTCTGATGATCTCCTAAAGCTCGCAGTATGCTGTGGGCTTTTTCAGTAGTCAGTCTTAAGTATCCAATCATTCATATAATACATCTCAGAGGTATCATACATGTCTCTCACTGATGAAAATAAATCAGATCCTCATAGCTATCCATCCACTATTCAGTCAAGGTGTTTTTCTTGCAGCAGGATACAGATCCGAAGCTTCAGAAAAATTCCTTTCAGCACTTTGACTGCGTAGATGTACAGCAGCAACACAACTATTTATTTTCTTATCATAAGAGACATGACTACACGATACCAACTTACAGAAGACGTAAAATCTGAAATTACTGACTGGATGGAGACTGAAGGCCACTGAAAAACCTACGATCAAAACTTGGATGCGGTACATGAGATCATTAATTCTAATCTGCCTATCTATACAGCAGACATCCTGAGGATCGCCATAAGTAATCTACGACTCGCTACATCAGCATCAGATCTGACCAGCCAAACTCCTTTGGATCTTATCTCAGACAACATTTACAGTTTCCTATACGAAGAGATTCAAGAACGATATGACCTAAATTATACAGAAGATGAGGATTAGCCTCATCTTTTTCAGTCATAAAAATTGGTGTTTTGATGGATGAATATTCTTTCTCCTTTTATTATAGTATATCTATAAAGATAAGTAACCTCACTTTTCCCTCCTATTTCACAGACCTGTCTACTGGGTTTAAAGACGATGAGGTTAAATTTGAAGTGACGGGGAAGGTGAAAACAGACTAAATTTCGGCTTTAAGTATTTTTTGAATCTCAGGCTTGTCTATGTTTGCCTTTAAAATGAAATGTTTCAAATCGCTTTCTATTTGAGATTTAGACATTCCGTGTAAGGTTGAAATTTGATTAATATGGCATTTTTTCAACTTTTTTCCGCTTCCACAAAAACAGTGCTTATTCCTTTGATTTCTATTCAGTGCCATTTGTAAACCCACCACTATTTTATCAACATCTTTTAGGTTGAAAAATTCAGAGTAGGATTGGTAAATTCCCTCAAAACCGTGACTATATTCTCCTTGGGGAAAAGAATTTAACCATCCAATAGATATAGCCATTTGAGTAGCCAAGAATGGGCGAAGAATGTCTTCTAAAAATTGGATCAAGGTTATTCCAGCTTTACAGATTAAAAATTCTTTAATTGGTGTTGTAATACATAGCCTTCCGTCAGAATAGACGTGTCTATCTGGTGTTCGTGGAATTTTATGCGAAACTTCTTTAACTATTGGCAAACATTGGTTGGGATATTCTTTAGGAAAGGTAATCAGCAAAGTGAACGTATCTAATACTTCATTTGTATAGGGGTTTATTATATCAAACCCTCCTGAAACAGTACCTTTCTCCCTATTAACCGTGAGTTTATCGTAAATTTTTAGAGCCTCTTGAACATCATTGAGTAACCATGACATGTCATCATATGTTAATGAAAGTAAGGCTTGTGACTTCCAGAACTTGCAATTCCAATTATTGCCCTTTTATTATCTGATCCTTCATCCTCACCAAGAGGAAAACGGCTTCCTAAATGCTTTCTCCATAGTTTGCTTGCTTTTAATTGAGAATCTTGTCCAATAGCTTTTTCGGCATCTTCAATAAATGAATCGAGTGAAGAAAAGAAATTATTTTTAAAAGTCTCGTTGTATTTGGAAAGCACATCGTCACAGGGCTTTGTGGGCATAATTGCCTCCCAATTTTCATTGAGCCTATCTCTAATTTCAATCAAAGTATCCTTCATGGCAATATCATCTCTATCATTCTTTTGAATGTATTTTTCAGAAAAAAGGGTCATGGCTAATCCGCTCGGCATTTTCTTTGAATCTTTATCTCCCCAAGCCTTTAAGTATTTGGTCAAGCGAACCATCTGTTCCGTTTTTCTTTCATTATACCAATTCACGAAGCCTTTGGGGTCACTTTCTTCTTCGTCCCAATCTTTATCCTTTACAGCGAGAAAAGGATAATCATCGTCTTCGGTTTGCTTGTAAACAGGTAAGTCAATATGATAGTCGTTTTTGTAAATAACTCTAATACATTTATTTTTATGTTGTTGTCCGCCATCTGTGTGTCCTTCGACTGCATCATAAACCCATCCTTGTAAAGTAGTTGGTGATACTTCAGGTTTATTTTTAAAGTGAACTCCATCATCTAAATCACAAGTATCATCTTTGGTACGTATAATGGTATTCATTTTGTACGACCCTTGTATGAAAAACTCAGGTTTGTATTCGGGGTGATGCTCTTTGAAATGCTTTATTATTTTTTCTCTCAAAGCATCTTTAGAAGTTATTAGACTATTTTTTTTAGTTTTTGTAACGTTTAAGTTGGAGTTAAAGTCTAAGAATAAATTGTGGCAATCAGCCATTAGGTTAAGATTTAGTAATTAAATATTGTTTGGTCGTAGAGAAGATTTGAGAAAGCCATGCATTTTCCTTTGTGACAAATTCGACCCCACTATTGCATCCTATATTATTTAATAGTTCTATGGATTCTTTGGATGCTAAGTCCATTTCTATTTTCTTATATTGATTTGGAGAAATATTCTCAGGTGTAACTCTCTTATAATCAAGTTGGAAATTTTTGTTTTTGGAAAGTTTATTGAGAAAGAAGTCAGTGAAGAAGGATTGTCCTTCCATAGCAGACTCAATTAATTTTGCATTCCATCCCAAAAAACTTCCTTTATTAAATTCTTCTCCTTTGGGTTTTGAGATTGTGGAAATTGAAAGGATACGAATCGTATCAAATTCTTTATCCTTTCCCACAAAGTAGTCCCATGCTTCGAGTAGCCCGATAAGAGCAGGATTATTGCTCCAAATACCACCATCTGCACAAATGGTATTAGGAAGATTGGGTTCATTTATCCTATGAACAGGAAAGTATGTGGGGGCTGCACTTGTGGCTAAGGCCACATCAATTACATTTAATTCTCCATCTCTATAAAAATTACCTTCATTATGACTGTATTTGAAAACTATCGGTCTACCAAGAGATATGTTATAGGCTGGAATACAGAGCAACGTTTGACAATCTCTTAATTTTTTGTCATCACCAAAAAATCCCACTAATTCTTTCTTTAGACTGTCGGGCTTGTACTTATTTGCTAATGCAAACTGTTTTAGTAACGGAAAGATCCTTTGATACCAAGTTTCGTGAGGAAAAATAGTCTTACCTCTCGATGTGTAAAATTCTGCTATCTTTTGAGCAGGGTGTTCAAGAGCAAGTCCCAACGCAATCAACCCTCCAGTTGAAGTGCCGCAAATCATATCGAAGTGTTCCGAAATCTTATTTCCGAACTTGTTTTCAATTTGCTCAATTACTCTTGCAGCGTATAATCCTTTTATGCCGCCACCGTCAATTGATAGAATGTTGAAATATTTTTTCTCGGTTGACATACACCTGATAATAATTCATAAAGTGAGTCAAAGGCTGTTCCAAATCTATATTTTGTCAAAATCGACAGGAATTTCTTTACTATACAATGCACATTGTATTAAAACATGACAATTTGTCAAATTAAAAGATAGGCATAAATGTCAAAGTAATACAACTATAAATAGAGATTAAGAGTTCCCAAATCATGGGCAAGATTGCAATTGTGTTACACACAATTGCTCTTGCCAAGGGACTATGTCCCTTGGAACCCTGGATTCTCAGTTGAATTATTTTGAGTGTATTCAGTAGATCTTACTTCATTATATCGTGTCATGAGAGTGTCAAAATAGGTGTCTGAAGCATAGATTACTTCGGATGTATACTTCATGAATATGGCTTTAGTCGTTGTATCGATATTTGCAATGTTGTATAGATTGACGAAATGTGATTGGTGGACTCTAATAAACACGTCCATAGGGAAATTGGGATCATTCTCTAAATTTTTCATACTTCGTCGTTCTCTTGGTATATGGTCCGTATCTTTCAATAAATAATCAAGACAATTAGCCTTATCAACTGAAGTACTAATAGCCAATATGTCACCTAACTTGGTCTGTTGAGATCGACGTCCATTGGGATTTATCGTCCAGCTTTCATTGAGTATGCTATTGATATCTTGTTCATATTTTTCTATTCGATGTGATAGGCCTTCATTGGACAAAAGTAGGCGTTGATTTTCTTCTTCGAGTAGTTCTGACTCACGTTCTTTGAGCATGCGCATCTGTTCCTCTATGTTTGCCCTCTTTTCTGCAGCTCTCTTACGGAGCCAGTACCCATATGCCAATGATGCAAAAAGCAACAATCCGAAACTGACAAAACCTATCATGTACCTCTGAGAGCTGATAGTCGCAGTTTTCGTCTCATTTTCTGATTTTAGTAGTAGCTGTTTTCGTTTCTCAATTTCGAGATTATAGTTTCTCTCTTTTAGAGCTAAAACCTTAATTACATCTTGGTCTTTGATAGAATCCTGAAGAGCATTGAAGGATTGCCATTGATTAATTAGTTTGGTACCCTGTAATTGAGTATTGAGTATTCCTTTCAGAATTCTTCTTTTTTCCTGCCGATCACCAGTTTTATAATAGTCGGATTCATAAAGCTTCAAATAGTTTTGGGCAGCTTCAGAGTACTTGCCAGTTTTTTCATGTAGATATGCTTTTGATTCAAGTACTTGCCATTTTTTTAATTGACTATTAAAAGATCGTATTTCCATTTCTTTTAACGGTAACCGAGCTCTTTCAATGTTTCCTTCAGAAATATAGCGATTGAAATTAGATTCAATTATGTGAAAGTATGTTGATGAATAACAACTATCTTCAGAATTCAATAGTTGTTCTAATATTATATTAGCTGTATCAATTTTGTTTTGAAGTCTTAGATTAGAATACAGCCCATATAAGCAGCTGTTACGTTGTTTTGCCGATAATTTTTTATTGGAAACACACAGATTAAAGTATAATTCTGAGTTAGAATAGTCACCTATTTCCTTAAACAAGATACCCAACTGGTTAAGCACAGAGTACTGATCTTTGTCTATTTCGTAGGACAAAAGATTGTAATCTATAGCATTCGAATAATGCATTAAATTATGACTCATTAAAGCTAAATTGCTCAATGCAGTCATTTTAAGTGCCTTATAATCATTCCATGTGGAATCTAATAGTTGATATGCATGATGATATGTCTCATAGGCATCTGAGTACTTTCTTTTGTTATATTGAGAGCTACCTAATCCAAAGAGATAAAAGACATGCAACTCTTTTGAAACAAAAGGAGAGAGTGATGATAGAATTTGGAGTATAGAATCTTGTTTTTCAGAATTTTCAGATCTTCTGTATACAACGCTTTGTATTAATCTTGCTTTATATTCCCATTCAAGGTTATTTGTTTCTTGAGATTTAGAAATAATACTATCTAAAATGATTTGACAGCTATCCAAGTCCTCATTCATATATTTTCGAGCCATCTGATATAACTCTGAGAGGTCTTTGTTTTGAAGGGAATCCTTAGCTTCTATAGTCTGAAACCAGGATAATATCAGAATCATCAATATCATACCCCAGGGTTAATTAAATTTAAACATCTGAATTTCACGTTTTCCCCTTTAAATCTCACGTTTTGGTTGTGACTCATTGGTATTCCTTGTTTTCAGTATTGGTAGCGACTACTTTCGTTTCACAATTATTATAGATCGGTCCGAAGATAGGAAAGAAGGCTTTTCTATCCGAACATAAGCTTATGTCCATTTGACATTGGCACTGGAGGAGTCATGACCCTACAGTAAAATCTCTATGATGACTATACTGTCTTGCTATAGAGAGCCAGATTTTTCACCCGATACAAGTGAAAAGTTATGGACTATTGTTGGTCTTTACTCATGCATTTATCTATCGTCATAGATGATGTCTCTGAGGTCTGAGAAGATAAGCTAATCCTCATATAAGGGGGTTAGCTTTTCAGTTTTCTTTCTATCCATACCCGATTAGATACATAGGTGAGTGAACTATAGGTACGTGCTATTTCATTGATTGGCTTTGCATTGCAAAACATACGTATGATGGTGAGATAGCCTTTAGCTCCTTCAATTGCGATTTTTGTTAAATTATCAGAGTTGTTAGAGAGATATGCACGAAAACTATTAATGAATGTTTCTAATAGGGTGAATTCTTTCTCTTCTAAGTAACAAATACATAGTAATGATCTGTACCTAAGTTTATGATCACTCATGGTCCACTGAAAGCCATTTATAATTTCTACGGCTTCACTGTATTTTTCTTCAGCAACCGCTATTTGAGCCTTGGACATTTGGAGTACCTCCAGAGCATCATCAGGATGAAGGTGCGTACTATATCTGGATACCATATTTCTTAACCAAGTGGTTTTCTGCATGGCACATGCTGCATTTACAATATTCCCAAAACGGCGTGCCGAAATATACCCTCTGTACATAAAACTTTTCGTAGTAAGTCCCAGATCATATAGCTCTATTAAATCATCGTCAGTGTATAACCCATTTTTCTTAAGAAGGATGAGTTTCTGCTGGATGAAGTGTATGAGTATTATGACGTATATCTCTCCAATGTTCATCGTCCTGCCATATCTGAGATACGACATCATGTGATCGTATTCTATTGATGATATCTCTTGTGTTTTAATTAATTGGTACAGTATATCGATGATAGTACTGATGGTATTATCCGATGGTGCATTGATAGAATGATCAAAGACTAAGTCATCATAAGAATAGTAAGTGTTGATGATTATTTCTTCCAGCGCATACTGTTTATGCGTTAGCAGCCGATGTGTTTCTTGGTAGTTATTGGATTTTTCTATAAGTGTTTTTGGGTCTTTATTCTTTTCTGGTGAATGAGAATAGTAAAGAGAATGATAAAGACGATGGAGATACCAGTAGCACTGGATATCATAATCCTTGTGCTTTTCGCAGTAGTGTTTGACCTTCTCCCACTGCTTAGCTGCATCATTGAAGAGCCCTCGATCGTGATAGGATAGATAGAGGTCATATTGCTGAAGAATGAGATTATTGCTTTGTTGTTTAGTAATAAGCCATTCTTCTACGGCCTTCTTTATGATCAGTAGTTTATTGGATATTTGTTTGTTAGAGAGTGTGGAGAAGAGCTTGTGCTTTATTTCATCGAGTTGAGGGAATGGTCTGTTTTTTCTAAATATGTACTCTGATAGATTATATATCTGTGATCCTTTATTCCATTTTTGACGGAGATAATGATGACAAGACGACAATTCTTCTTCTGAAAGTGTATCAAATATCTGATATAGTTTTGGACGGTGTCCCATGTCGATTATCTCCCTTTTTACACTAAGATGATAAAGATTAGAGAAAATGTAGGGTATATGTAAGAATCAAAAAAAAGGAAAAATTATAATGATGCATGACTTAATAGATTGATATTCAGATGTATATGGGTTATTCGTGTAAATTCAGAGAGAGGAAAATGAGGAATAATTTATTATGTAGGATATGTGTTGTCTTGTACTTTGGTGGAAGAATGTGCTTGTATATGATGATCATATAAGTACTAAACACATAGATCAAACGTGATTATGTTTTATATTTTTTGACATGCGCATACATGAAGTACGTAGGAGTGGTATTGTGACTGATTATATTGTTTTTGGGAGTGAGATTTGAGTTGTTTATTGATAAGGATAAAAGTCATTCAAACGATGATGTAGTGAAAATTTGAGATATGAATGAAGGTGAGAAGAAAGAAACATCTGAAATTAATGAGGTAGCAAAAGACTCAGAAGATACCGAGGTGATTCTAACGGAGACTTGATATGTAGAGGTTGAGGAGGGGGAAGAAGAGAGTAGCAAGATAGTTGAAAGTCAGAATATGATTAATGTGGCATTCTCTTGAACATGAGAGATTCTTCATATGCATCAAGAACGAACATTACCAATAACAATGCTTGTTGATGATTTGAATGAGTTAAGGACTATACAAGAGCAGGATATATATAAGAGACTGAGATGGTGTTATGAGTCCTTGAAGTCAATTTTAGATTCTTGAAATATAGAATACGAAGAGCACATAGTCCCTGAACTTTTTAATGATGAATATTTTAATGTTTTATTTAGACTATCTGTTCAATGAATTGAACGCTATGGTATCATTTACCAGTGCGAACCTATAAGAAAAGTAGATTTACAAAATAATCATATTTCAAAATTATTTTCGAAGGTATGACATGAAAACAGAAATTCTTCGCAAAAGAGCAAGGAATGAAACATTACTAAATATTCGTTTACAGAGTATGTCAAGGATTGATACTATGATTACTCAGCAGTGAACACGTCAGTAAATGTTTTGTCAGATTATGGGATTTCAGTGGGAGTTAGAATGATTCTCTATTTATGAGAAGGAACCGAAACCCAGAGAAAGTACGAAACATTAATAGAGAACAAATTTGAGGATAAAATAATTCAAAATGTTTGGAACAACATCAGTTCAAGGAAATAGGCTACTTGTTTTATTAACCTTGCCTTGTCTTATCATTGTATCTAATATATCTGGGCAGAATAAAATAGGCTCTCCCATTATTGGTACTCTTTCCGTTGATCAAAGTAGTATAGGGAATTGTAATGGAACAGTCTCAGAAACCCATTGGTGCTTTTGGCAATGGGGGCATAGTGGCTGCAATCAAAATTCAAGTCCAAAGACACATTGTGTACACACTAATGGAACTGGGTTTGGATTAAGATTTAACGGAGTACGAGCAATAGATAATTATTCTTGGGATGCAAATCTAATTGCCACTTCAGATTTAGATGCCAATATGCCAGTATATTCGATTTTAGGCGGCACAGTAGTTAAAGTAGATGATGATTTCGGTGAAGTAATCCTTAAGCATGAATTTCCAGATGGCACCATAAGATATTCTTCTTATATGCATATGACTGATTTGTCATTTACAACGAATGATGTAGTAAAAGATACGCTCATCAGAGCAGGTACACTGTTAGGAAATATTGGTAAAGAAGGTACTACAAATAATCATCTACATTTCACTTGGTATGAGTTAGACGAAGATACACTTAAATCTATCGATATATCCATTCTTGAAAACTCAATAATTCCTCACTTCGGTGAAGTTATTAAGGCACCTAACTCAACTGACCTTACAAGAATCTACTTTGAAATTCCAGGCCATTTACGAGAGAACGAGGAAATTATTGGTTCAATCAATATTCAAGATTTAGAAATAACAGACCCTCGTGATGGATTAGTCATCCATCGAACAACGAACTCAATTATTGCTAATCAAGACGTTTTAGGTAGGTTTTATTTTGACGTCAGTCTACAAGCAAATGTTAATACACCATCAACACAACAAGAGTATTTTGATATTCAATTCGTCATACCTAAAACATCTGAACTCCTATACGAATTAAATGCTTATGGTCATCAACAAGTTCAGTATATCGACTGTGATGAAAATATTGATCAAGAACCAAATACTGGAATATCATTGGCTGTTCCTCTTTCTTTAAAACCACTTGGAATTTTAGGAGCTTCTGGAGGTATTATTAGAGGTAATTTAAATACTCAGAATGACAAGGACCGATATAGTTTTACAACCGAGGTAGAAGGAACTGCAGCTTTTATTATTGATTCTGATCAAGGAAGCGTAGATTTTGACTTTTATTATAGTGATACCAAGATTGTTTCTGGAGATAATGATGGTAGCCTCATTCAAAATGCAGAAATCGGCTGTGTTAAAAAGGGGACTTATTATTTATTGCTCCAAGATAAAAGTCAAAATGCATCTTGTTTAGATTATTCTATCCGATTTATCTGGGCTCCTGAAATAAAAGTATGCAGAACTTTTAATAATTCTCTTAAATCCAACTCATGTTCAAATTGCCCAGCCATTGACGTAAGAAACCTGAATGTCTATTCCCCATTTGGCACAGGTGATACCTATAATATAGAGACTCACCTAATTGGTTTTGATGAGGATCAATATTATAATGTTTATGCAGTAGATGCAGACGGATTAGTAGGTACTACTCAAGGAAACATTAGAGCAGTATCAAGTACGTCAGGTCCATCTAATATAAAACTGACGAATATTCCATGTGGAAAGCAAATAGTGTTTAGAGTAGAGCATGTTGATAATCCTGATGATTGTTTTTATGAAGAGGTCGTCAATATACCTTCTTGTGGATCTGATAACAAGCAACTCGCTATGTCTTGGCCAGGATTATCTGGTCAATGTTTGACTGCAGGGGAGAATGTGACTATCTCATGGTCAAGTGCTAATATAGATCGGGTGAATATATATCGATGTCGGGTAGATGGAGAATGCAGCACCTTAGCATATAATATTAATAATACAGGATCATTTAGCTGGACAATTCCCTCTTTTGATGGAGAGTTTTTCGTGAAAGTTGAAGATACGAATGATGAGTTAATTTGTGATTCTGGTAGTTACTTTGAGATTGACGATGATTGCAATAGAGGGGAATGCGAACCTCCAAGTGTTACTTTACTGTCTCCAGCTAACCAATCTGCTTTTAAACCTGGTTATGACTTGTATTTAAATTTTGAAAAGTCTGTAATCACCAATTCATGTCAATTTAGAGAGTATGAGTTGCAGTTTTCGACATCTTCAACATTCCCTAATTCTTCGGCTACCACGTCGTATATAGCGACAAGCGGATCGATCGGGCCATTGCCTTTAACCACTGAGCGTAGGTACTATTGGAGAGCCAGATCCCTAAATGTAAATGGTGATGCCAGTAATTGGTCTTCGTCAAATTATTTTGATATAGACGATTCGGCGACTGTCTACACATTCAATGATCCTCGATCTTGCTATGATAGTGATTTAAATAGTGATAATATATGCAGCACAAATAGAAGTACATTTAATACCAATGAATTGATTTATGCTTCATGTAGTTTAACGGATTTGCAAGAGGAAATGTCCGTATTAATGAAATGGAAGCGAAGTGGACAAACTGTTTATGAACAAGAGTCTTCAAGTAAGTCAACTGGAACTTTGAATGCTCATAGTTCTTATGTACCATCACTTTCAGGTTCATATGTAGTTGAATTCTACCGAAAGACCTCGACAGGAGAAACTTTACTGGGTAATAAAAGTTTCACAGTATCTACACCTCCAATAACAAATACATTTGGTGATCTGGAATTAGTAAATGTTTCTTCCGAGGATGAAGTTAATACTGAATTAATCGTGGCACAAGGCAGCTCATTTCGTCTTGATTTTGAGACTGAGTTCGATGGTAACTTATCACCTTTCACTAACAAAGAGTTAGAGGTAGATGTAGGTGTGTTTTTAAAGCGTCTTAGATCATCAAATTTAAGTAGCGGGTGGAATAAGTTTCTTGGTATTGAGCCTGTCGATTTTAGGTGTCCGAGTTCAACAAGTATATGTGATAAAGTTTGGACCGATAATTCCAGTGGTTCATTTAGAATACCATATGACGTAGAGCCAGGAGACTACTATATTTTAGCTTATATCGATCACGTCGACCAATACGATGAAACCAATGAAGGTGACAATCATGATTTTCTACAGATTACAATCACACCTTTCTGTGATGATATATTCCCTATATATGATGAAAATGAAATGACTACCTCGGTTAATCTATCTTGGGAAGAGAATCTAAATGTAAATACGACTAATGTACGTTTTAGAATCAATGGTACAACTACATGGACAGTAGTTCAGGATTTTAGAAATGGAGATAAATTAAATGGGCTTGATCCGTGTACGAGTTATGAACAACAGGTACAAGGAATTTGTGATGGTGCCGATTCGGAGTGGTCTCGGTCTAACTATTTTTCTACAGCATGTGAAGTGCCATGTGTACCTCCAAGTGGCAGGTATGAGTATGCTAATTATACTACCGCTGAGGTTTTTTGGGGGGAATTAGAAAGTGTGTATTTGTACGAAGTTAGATTTCGAAAAGTAGGTGATTCAAATTGGATTTTAGAGGGTCTGGATGATTGTTGTTATGAATATATTGGCTCACTTGAGCAAGGTGTAGAATATGAATGGCAGATTAGGACAGTTTGTGGAAATGAGAACTCCACATGGAGTTCTTCACGAAATTTTAAGACCAAGAGTCTCTGTAATGATGGAATTCAGAATGGTTTAGAGACAGGTGTAGATTGTGGTGGAGAATGTACTCCATGCGATTGTGAGCAGGACTATCATATTTTAGACTACACGGCGGAAGATAATTTACATATTCAAGTAAGAAAGCAAATACAAGTATCTGATGAAGTAGCTAACCAATCAACTATCTTGAAAGCTGGTGAATCTATTCAAATAGAACCAGGAACAGAAGTTGAGCCAGGCACCAAGTTTGAGGCAATTATTGATGTTTGTGATCAAGAAATAAGCTTTAATGAGAAGCCGACTGGTATCTATTTAACCAATACAATGATAGGCTATAGTTATCACATTATGCCAGTCGAAATGAATAATGACGGGCATATGGATATTGTCTTCAGATATCATCCATCTTATGGCTCAAATACGCAAATATTAGTATACTTAGGAAATGGAGATGGTACATTTAATGCGCCGCTGAGTTATACAGGATCTTATTCTCATTCCTCCTTGAGAGATTTTGCAGATCTAAATAATGATGGATTCAATGATATAGTTATTACTTGTAACTATCCATCAAGTGCTCGGATCTATTTAAATGATGGAAATGGTGGGCTTCAATCTGTAGATACTTATACTTTAACAAATTTTTCGAATGGCGTAGAAGTTGCTGATATGGATGGGGATGGCGACTTAGATCTTATTGGACTGTCGGGGAATGCCTCTATCTCCCAGAATACCATTAGTCTTCTTCGAAATAATGGAGACGGTCTGTTTTCTTCTCAGGAAACTACTAATACATCAGGTTTTGGGAGATTTTTGGCGCCTGGTGATATAGATGGAGATGGTGATTTAGATTTAATCTATGGAGCTGGTAGCCCAAGTTATGGTGGCCCCAGAGAAATAAGAACATATTTGAATAATGGCAGTGGTCAATTTAGCCTTTATCATACTTCAGACAATTCCAATCTTTATACAATCTATCCAAATCTCTATGATTTTAATAATGACGGGATATTAGACCTCCCAGTTCTATCCAATGATTTTACTGGGATAAAATATGGTCCAGAAGATTTCAAATATGATTTCAGCAACTTGTATACAATTGAGGATTCGACTTATCGATTTCTAAATTTTGATATTGACTTGGATAATAATATTGACTTCTTTGTACAAAAAGAAAGCACAATAGATTTATTGATAAATAATGGAAGTGGAGCATTTACAACCAATGTACAGGCTATTTCTATTGACAGGCTTCAAAATAGGAATCAGATTGTAGATATGGATCGAGATGGGGATTTGGATGTTGTATACTTAAGAGGTAACTACATATATATTGCAGAGAATCAGTTAAGATAGTGTATCTCAATGAATGAAGTAAATAAAGAGAAGATTACTATCCGAGAAAAGGAAGTACTCCATTATTTATCACAAGGAATGACTATGCAAGAAGTCGCCCGAGAGTTGTACATATCTCATCATACGGTTCATAGTCATAAGAAAAATCTGTTAAGAAAACTGGATGCTAAAAATAGCTTTCAGCTTGGGGTCAAAGCTACAAGGAAGGGAGTGATATAGTTCATAATTCAAAGAAACGTTCATTAGAGGGAGAAGTATCAGAATGCGATATCCTGCTATGCTGGATTTGAGGATATTCTTTCTGGATGTACTGTTCAAGATGCTTTTTTAATTTGGAAAATTCAGCCTTTGAAATACGAGTGGATTTAGATGATTGATACTCATTGGCTGATAGGATGAAATGAATATGAGGAGAGTCTGTATCCCAATGAGGGACGCCCACGCCTAAACCGTTGGTTCTTTTTGAAAAGAATTCGTATGCTATATTTTCCAATATCCATGGATTATTTTTCAGTGTGTTTTGGTCAGCTTGTGAGAATGCTAAAATCGTATGGTACAAAGCATTGCCATTTTTACGCCTTTTTCGATAGTTGTCATTGTGTGTAAATGCCTGTACTAATTGATCAATGCTATAAGAAGTGCAATGAATATTATGACATGCTATCCAAGATGTTACTGTTGACTCTTTATCTAAGACGTATTTCAAAGCCTGCCTGAAATCTGGAGTTTTCCGACTCAACGATTTAAGAATCGGCATCGAGTGATGCTTTATGAACTGTCAAATAGGTGATAAGCTGGTCGAGTTTTCCTTGTTGATTATACATTATCTCAGACCACGAGAGTCCTATTATATCATAATCTACTCGTTGTCTATGAAGTACTTCACGCTGGAGATAGGTAATCTGCGATACTAATTCTTCATATCCTTGGAGCAATCGATATAGATGCTCGTAACTATCTGGATGCTGAGTCTTTCGTGATTGGAGAAATACTCTGTTTAGTCGCCGAACAGTTTGATTGATATTATTACCAATCTTGTTTATTGCATTTACGGTGTCTTGGATACTTGATCGATGAGGGACCATGATTTCTTTATTCAAGTACGAGAAGACAATTTCTTTGACAAAGGCATTAGCGGATGAATGACCATATGTTGACTTTGCAGATTGTATTTTGTCATATTCTGATCGACTCAGGCGCAACATGATGGAGCGCTTCTTCTTTCTTTGTTTGTTGTAGGCCTTATGGTACGCATCACGGTACTGTTTTTTCAAAGCAGAAATTTCTTCATGAGAAAGTGATCGCAAATCAAACTGAGCCAAAAAATCTCGTTGCGAAGGGAAGCCTTTCATGATATTTATTTCTTTGGCAGTAGTTTTTCTAATCGATCCATAAAGCTCTCCATGCGCTCAGTGTCTTGGTTTTGGAGATCGTAATTGTTTTCTAAATACTCAGTAACAAATGGTATTAATCTATCACTGATCTTGTTAGTCGGTATGTGAGGTAGTATTTTAGGATGCAGCTTACCGTCTTTGCTATATATTTTAGCCTTTCGCAATAGGCGTTTGTTCTTATATATTGGATGTAGTTTGATTTTATTTGGCTTGGCGGATGATGGGATCACCACACCTGTTTTCATCTCACGGATCTCAGAAACGGTCATGAGAGATCGAGCGACTATTTGTTCTTTTTCCGTGGAATCGTCAAAGTAACTGTAAGTACTTTTTCCCAATAGTCCTTGAATAAAATTTATGTTATCTGCTCCACGAATACCTGGGTACGCTATAACAGTAGCCGCACCTGATAGTATAGTCTTCGCTTGTTGGGAGCCATAAGTGGTAATTATTTGACTAATACTCTGAATAATCATGGATATTCCGACTTTTTGAGAGCGTATGAGTGTTAAAACTTGAGAGTAAAAATTATCATTACCGATACGGCTTAGATTGCCAAATTCATCACCTAAAATCATTAAGGGGTAATCGGTTTTTTCAATTGGTGTCTTCAGACAATAAGTAAACAGCTGAGAGTAAAACAAGGTGAGAACGGAATAAGACGATGAGTTGCCTGGTGGTATTTTTAGAAAGAGTGCAGATTTCCTCTTTCTTAGATTTTCAAAATTGATCGTGTTTTGAGCCGTTAGTATTTTGACATCTGATGTGTCAAATGGAGATAAAGCAGTAATAGCTGAAGCTAATTGACTTGATCGTATTTTGACGTCCAACTGAGTGAATGAGATATATTGTTTTCTGATTGGACTATTGGGTAAGTATTTATCCATAAGTGAAATCATCAAGTTTTCATTTTCTATCAGATGAATAAGATGAAGGAGATTAGCAAAATTGAGATAAACGTCATCGATAGCGGCTAAGAGTGAAATGATCCAGTAAATAATGCTACTTGCTCCTTGTCGCCATATGCCTTCACTGGGTTTATCACTATTACTTAGATCGTAGAGTGATAAGGCCATATCCTTATACTCTTGATCTGATGAAATGTGCAGAAATGGATTGTATTGATCAGATTCGTTTATGGATATAAAATCGAGAACAAAAATCGAATATCCTTTAGAGGCCAGAAATCCAGAGAGTAAAGGGTGTAGCTCTCCTTTGATATCTGTAATAATCAATGAGCTTTGAAATTTTCTCTTTTTTTCTAATGCAAAGTAAATCAAAGAAGGAATGATGAAAGTAGTAGTCTTACCTCCGATTGATCCACCACCGCCTCCAGATCCAGCAATGAGGAGGACGTGTCTAAAACTATCTTGCAGGCTTATTCTTCGTTTACCATCAGGTGCAAAACCATGTAGATTTTTTTTTAGTAATCCTGTACCAAATTTTGCACTACCAAAGGCTTTGGACTTTCGATCTTCATGTGGCACGAAAAAACTAATTAAGAAAAGTCCCAAAAGAATTATACCAGCAATAATGACCAAGGTTGTACTCATTATTATTAATTGAAAAGAAATTTTTTAATGGATCGGAAGAATGAGCTAATGAGGAAAGCAATTGATGAGAAAATACGACGAACAATCGTCTTCACGAGCCATGCTAATCCTTCAAATGATTTGTTGAACAGCAGGTCCAATATCCATCTAATACCATTAGCCATGCCTTTCGTCATCCATGCGATGGCTATGAAAAAAAGCATGGAAAGTACAAGATGACTAATTAATGATGATAAACGTGAACAAGCGTGAGATGTAAGCCATGAACTAAGATGAGCATCACATATGTGTGATAAAAAGAGAGACATATCATCCTGAAGCGAATGATATGTCTCTGTAATAAATCGCCATATGTCTCTAAGCAACTGATACATATTGTTAGGCATATATTTTCGAGCGCAGAGAATTCAGAATGTCTCCAATAGGGGCAGGGAAATGATACATAGGCAATGCTTGTTTCCCAAATCTTCTGATAAAAGAATACTCTTCAATCAGGTACGCAGAGAGGAGTATGTTCAGTTTACCATCTGCTTCAAGTTGTTGGTCTATGATATCCTCAATGAGCTGGAGCTGTTCTTTGATGGTTTTATTGGCTTTGCTATAAGTTAATCCAGAAAGGATCTTTTCAGGAGCTACCATAAAAATGCCATGCAAAATGACTGACAATACACCCAGCACACTGTACTTCAATTTAACAGTAGCGATATCATGATCACCTACTTCTTGAGTGATGTATCCATCGGCAATATCACTATTGATCATGTTAATTTCCTTCAACATTTCGATAGTGCTTATTGCAGGAAGACCAAATACGAATAGAAAGGCCGCAATAAGCATGAAAAGGTATTTTCTACCTTCTACTGTCGACCACAAAGGACCTTGATTGATCACTTGCAGCTCTTTCTCACTGCGCATCTTAAAAACTCCCAATGCTAACTCTAAAAAAATAATCAAGAAGGTGGAGCAAAGGATGCGTATCACTTTAGGTGCATGAACTTGTTCTGTCAAAGAAGTCAATGAGTGCGTACAGAATATAGCATCAAACAGCGCAGTGCCTATAAAGAAATAAAGAAAAATCCGCTGTTTAATTTTAGCACTTTCTGATAAGTAATCAGCATGCTCAGGATTATGGTCTAAATATTCCTTATGCTGAGTAGTGGCTTTATCCTTATGGCGCAGGAGCACCTTGTACTCCTGACCATAAGAAATAAGCGCATTAGCTTTTTTTGTAAGCTTTCGTATATAGAAATACTTAAACAAATCAATCCACTTCATAGTGATGTATTGAGATGATGTAACAAAGCACCCATAGAAGTGAAGTCTGTAGATCTATACCAACTTAGGTGACCATTGTGTTTCGCCCGATTGATTACAAAAAGCTCCACACCAGAATCTAATGTGAATGGACAGCGCTCGCTACCTGAACTGGCTAAACCATCTGTGACGGCAAGAATGATTCGTCTGGCATTTGGTTCTGACTCAGAAAAGACCTTAGAAGACAGAGAATGTATCTCACAGACTTGACTTTGGTAATGCATACGATCATATGCCAATAATGGCTTGACACGTTGAATGAATGAGAAACGGGCTTGATCGGGATCGACTTGATGTGTACCAGCTTTGGATTTCATCATTCGAAAGCGTTCGATGGCAGCTCTCCGATCGTCTGCCGATTGTCCTCGTACTCTCGGAGGTGGAGTTAGCATGTCGAGATTGTAATTGAAGTAGGATACGAGAACCTCCTTGGTACTCTCGCCAATAACAGATACCGTCAAACGACTACCATAAGGTGCAGCATCTATCAGATCAACAAGCTGAAGCACTTGAGAGAGCGTGACCTTATCAACAAGTCCGTTGGTAATAGACATGGATTGATCTATAAATAGACTAATGACAACGGGGCGAGGGGTGATCAAATAAGATTTACAAGATTCAACATCAGAGTACTCAAAAGATGTCTTCAAACAAGGTACAGTAGTAGTGTGACAGGTCAAAGAAGTTGATCCTTTTGCCTGTGGAATGAAGCTCAAAAGAACTCCAAGAAATACCATAATCAGAATAACAATTCTGAAATCATTAATAGGTGTGGACATAAAGGTCCCAGCTCGACTTAGGAGTCGAGAAAATGAATTAATCATTTTATTAAAATTTAATTTTAAAAAAAGACTGGACAGGAGATATCCACATTCCCTTGATATTTGTGTATAACTCACTAAAAGTGGGGCAGGAAAGAGCACAAATGCATTACATTTGTGCTCTTAGGTTGTCTTTGGTGTGCAAACCAAGGACAGCAGCTTCTCACTTAGGGAGTCTTGCACAATGTCAAAGAGTCGGGAGTGATTTGGATTTGTGAGATCACGTATTCACAACCAGACTTGGGAAGGGGATAACCCTAAGAAAGAGCAAAATTGAGGTCTTCTAAATTTTTAGAAGGCCTTTTTTTATTTCTTTCTTTCTAACCTCTGCTTTCAGAAGTCGACTACTAATATGGGTATGAAACATATTTACATTCAACTCTATGAATACCTGCGACGATTGCTCATATTAGAGATCATTAAAATATTTACGACCTTGGAAAAAATCACCAGAAAAACTTAAGGAGGAAAGAAGCGGATAAAGGTGATTAAAGACTATTTCTTCTGAGATCCGAAGAAATCTCTAAAAAAATAAGTGAATTAATTAGAAAATTAAGAAATTGTTAAGAGATAGGCGTTAGGATTTATTTTCATTCTGAGAGAGAATGAATCCATTTATCTTAGAAAAGAGGCGCAAAGGTAAGATTATTTAGGAGTAATACAATGGGTGGCAGAATTAAAAATAAATGGGAATTTGATAACTCACAATCAAAGGGGACTTATATAAAGACTTATGGGAGAGATATAAACAAAGGATTGTTGCTTGTAGCTATTGAGTCTATAGTAGAGTATCACGATGAAAACTTTAGTACGCATAAGACTGCCAAAGAGACGACTAAGTGTGCTATAGTGATCAATCAATTTCTGAAAGAAAATCTCGAGGCTCAAGAAATAACAGTCACAACAAGTGTGCTCAAAAATATAATTAGTGCCTGTAGCAGTTGTTCTGCGCTCGAATGGAAAGAGAAGGTACGGTTTAGAAGATACTATTTGGATATTATCGCTACGGTGCATGTTGAAATTAAAAGGAGAAAACAGGAGACTGCTGAAGAGGATCTCATGTTACCAACTACTTTTAAGGAATATCAAAGTGTATTCTTGGCTAAAGACAATTTTAGTAATTCTTGTTGGAATTTATATTTCATAAAGGAAAGTAGAAAAGATGGTGTCGAAGTTTTGGCTTTAGCTCATTATCAATTGGAATTTTCCATAGATAAAGCATATCTGACTGGACATAGTGCGACATACGATGGACCTTGGTATCCAAGGTTATCGGATAAATACATTCAAATTGAATTGTCCAATGAAAAAAATGGACGTTATATTATTTTGAATAAGCCACATAATGATACCGAGTATATTGAAGGTTTTATGATTTCTCCGACAGATAGAATGATCTTGTATAATAATTCAGTATTGCTAACTAAGATGTCTGATCGAATGAACTTCAAAGCGAGGTCAATTGAGTTATATACGGATGAATATGACAAGGTGAGCGAGGATATTAAAGAATACTTTAGAAATGTTGTCTTAAATAGAAATAGAACATACACAGGGGCCTTATACTCTAAGAATGAATTAAAGCAGTTACTCTACTTGAAAAACAGAATAAATCGTCCTTTTCGTTATGATGCTTATGTGAGTGCTCCGATGTCGGAATTATTAAAGGATAATGTTCAACGCTTTTATATTACGCAAAGTATTGTTGAGGAAATCTTAAGTTGGCTTCGTGAGGAGGAATTGATTAAATCATTTTACTCACCGATTACTTTTAGATCAAAATATAATATAGCAACATCAGCATTGATTACTGATGAAGAGGCAATTAGTCAGAAGAGCACAATAGGAGTCCATGATATTATATATAGAAACTTCACATTATCTAAATATCACATCTTAGTCATGCCATATAATGTTCCTTCACATGCGTTAATCGAGGCGAGCTGGGTTTTGGCAGATTTCAATAATAATATTCGGAAGGCGATTTTCTTTTTAGATAATAGTGTGGATTACTTTGACTGTATAGAATCTACTCAAATACTTGTTCTTAAATTAGACATGAGGAAGAAAATAGATGATATCATGACAGAAATTAAACAAAAATATCTGAAGAAAATTCAAATACATTTAGGGAAGGGTGAATAGAGCTAATTTCTCATTATATGTCCAACTTGTCTAAGAATGAATATCACGGATAAGTGGAAGAAAAGAAGATTCAATTGGGCACAAATTCTTAACCAACTATATATTTATTTTGAAAACCGTATCCAGTAGTTCCTATGAATGTTGAACGCCTTTCTAAAACCCACACACAAAATTCTGGCTAAGCTCCAACAAGCAGACCGTAGAATGTATCTAAGAATATTTATTGGGCTTCTTGTTACTATTTTTACCGCTTGTATCGCTGTTTGGTTAAAAAATGCTTTCGATCAATAACTATCCGAATAATACTCGTCTTTGAGTATTCAAATACTAACGGTTACACTACCGGGACCTGATCTTCAGGACCATAACCAAATAATATGTACATCGCTTGTTCAACAAAAGAACAGTATGATTTAGAATACCAGCCTCCTATATTGTTATTACAGCTTTTACATAAAGTGTGACCACCAAACCCTTTATGACTTTTCTGTTTAACACCGAATTGATGTCCTCCCAAAGATGTTAATTGCTCAAACCCTTGCCTAAAGACTGGTATATCATTGAAAGCACATTGAGGTGGATAATGCTCAAAAGTCATCTGTTTAAACTCACCGCATATCGCACAATTAGCTTCTCTTACTCTTCTTCATCTTTCCAAATAATTCTATCATGACATTTTTGAAAAGAAGTAATAGTTTCTTCTTTTAATTTCCAGACAATGTCTGCCGAGACTATCCTATCGAGAATTGGGGAATCATATAAAATAAAAATTGTGAAAATCTGACAAAGCGATTGTGCGGTTGAATGCCCAGGTCTTCCAGCTCCCATACAACTTGGACCAGAAATAAAATCTCCCCAGCTATCAGGCACTCCTAATGAATAAAAAAGACTATTTGCATTTGAATGCACAAAACTGCTGGATTCACGATATAAGTGTCTGAAGTGATTAAATTTTATGGATTTTTCAATGTCAGAAAAAGTTGCCCTTTTGAGTCCTAAAGCTTTATTTGCCCATCCATAGTCCGAGCTAAAACCTTTTTCATATTTTTCTATGATCTTTTTATAATCATTTTCAAGAAGTCTGAAATCGTCATTGACTTCCTCATCATTTGACAAAAAGATTCTTCTCTGTGTACTTTCTAATTTGTAAACTTGTACTACTTCATGATCAACATATCTCTCAGAAGTTTCAGTATTATTATCAGATAGAAAGATTAAAATCACAACAGTTTCATGCAATGCTCTCCATCGAGCAAATGCTTCATCTGGCCATCCATTTCTTAATAATTCAAGTATCTCTTGAGAAATTCGACAAGCCTTAGCCATAAGTCTCGAAAGAACAAAAAGGACAAGATCTTCTTCTTTTCGAATTTTCTCTTGTATGACTGGATAATAGTAGTCAAATGATTCTCTGATAAAATCGATAAGTAATTCAAGCTTGTCTAATGCCTCCCCCCAAACAAGTTTTTGATCTTTATGAAATGAGAATTTATCCCTTTTCGCTCGTTTTAAGATTTTCTTTCGTTGGTTTTTGGTTTTATCAAATATTTGAGAAGAACCCCTTGAAGTATATAGTGGTATTAGTTCATTATAAAGCTTTAATATTAACTCCTCTATTTCTTTATTTTGATTTAGTACTTTATCGAGATCTGAAGAAAATGCCGTTGCAAATTCATTTCTGCTTGAGAATCCTGCAGCATTAATTTGTTCATCATTTATTACAGTTAATACATTTTCGATTTTTCGCTGTTCAATATTTTCTTTAAGTATTGTTTCCGGTTTGAAAGTCATCGGGATGCCATACTTATTTTTGAGTATATGAAAAATACAAACCCTTAGAATTATTTCGGTTGAAATAATCTCTTCAACATCTTTATGAAATTGATTTTGAAGTGGCTGACGCTCTTTGTATGATTCTTTCAATTCTCTTTTCTATAATGTAATCTCTGGCCCCTCGCTCTCCTTTTCTCGATCAATTTCTATCCCTTTCTCTTTAACTGACTGAATCACCCCACTGGTAAATCCCATGCCATACTCATCATACGGCTGGGGGATAGCTTTTGCAACGCTAATAGCTAACTCAGGGTTGACCAAATAAAATTGGAATCCCTTGTTAAAAGCCTTTTTCATCTTTTCTTTTGCTTCCTTTCCTAATATTTCTTCCAAATTCTCTCCCATTAGAATATGTCTTTAGCTTTTGACTCAATAAACTCAAGTATCGACTCCCTATCATACAAAATCAATTTACGTGCTATTTGTGAGAATCGGATTTTACCTTCATCTCTGAATTTCTGAAGAGTCGTCTTCGATTTAATCTTCAATAAACTCATAGCCTCTTCATCATCTATCCAGCGTTCAGTATCACTTTGTGCTATTGCCTTCTTTAGCACCTCATCAAGTAACTGATAGAAGGCTTCGGATTCAAGACAGATAATATTTAATGATGATTGCATATATTAATCCCCTATAATTTACTGATCGACTATAATTCAATCCAAAACCTTATTCAAGGCGTGTTTCAACTCCTCTTGTATGAACTGTCGCTGATAATCAATCGTCGTATTTATAGACGAATGACGATACAAAACCTGCAATAATTGAATAGGAATTTTATTTCCTGAATGGTTAGCAAATGTATGTCGAGCAACATGCATTGATATCTTTTTCTCAATTCCAAGAGATTTTGCTAATCCAGTCAGCCTATTGTTTATAGTCCTATTAATACTCTTTATTCTTCTTTCTTTATCAAAATCATCTTCTATCACTCGTCCGTCCATATGAGGGAAGAGGTGATCACCTTCCCTAAAGTTAGTCTTGTAGTACTCAGCTATCTCTAAAGCCTTTTCGTGTAACTCTAAATAGTGGGTTTTATCATTCTTGCTCATTCGATAGGGTAGAGCCCCATCAATGATAGCATTTTTCTTGAGGCAAATAACATCTCTAAATCTCATGCCAGCGTTATAATAACTAAACAGAAAAATACATCTGGCATGCCATCTGCCATCTGATGTTGTTTCAGGAGTCACCTCTTCAAGTTTTTTAATATCCTCTTTGCTCAAGGGCATCTTAAGAGATTGAGTTAGTTTAATTCTAACCTTTCCTCTTCCGAATGGGTAATTATCCTTAGTAATAATTTTATGATCTATAGCTCGATTATACAATGATTTGATAGTGATCAAATAATCAGCAATAGTTCTTTTACTTCTCGTCTTACCATTGCCATCTCTTCTCAACCATGCGCTCAAATTGTCTAAAAAGACTTTATCAATATCTGAAAAGAGTAAACCGTCACCTGCATACTCTTTTATTATGCGAAGTTGTGATCTCAGCGTTCCATAGTGATTGAATTTGCCTATTCTCTTTAGTTCTTTCAAACGTTCTTCCGCAAATGGAAAGAACTTATTTGATTGTATGGTATCCTCTTTAGCCTCTAAGTCTTTTTTATCCAAAAAGAGGTCTTTGATAGTCTTAGCCTTTGTTTTCTTTTCATCAAGCTTATGATCTATAATGAAACTCTCAATCTCTCTTCTTTTATGGAGCAAATAAGCATTGATCCGTTTAGAGTTGGCATGGCTCTTTTTAACCTCTCTTTCTTTAGTGTTCCATTGATCCTTTTTAAGGTAGAAATCTGTGAATATATAAGCAGAAGACCGCTGAGCGACTATCCTTAATGCTACTGGATGAAGTCCTTCCTTATTTGTCTTATCTCTGAGAATTGCTCTTACTGATGCCATGCCTGTTAAGTTTAGGTACAACATAGGTAAAACATTTTGTAATCAGATGTGTAATAATATGCCCTAATAGGGTGATAAATTGCAAAATATCCTTCAATTAAGCCCATATTGCTACATATTATATCGTAATCACCTAATTTGGGACCAGGGGGTCGCAGGTTCGAATCCTGCCGCCCCGACTAAAATGAAAAAGAGCTCTTTGTCGTCATCGGCAAAGAGCTCTTTTTGTTTCACGGATTATTTACTTCCCTTTTTTCTTCTTCTGGCTATCTGCAGCGAGTAGGGGAGTGGAGAACTGAGAATATCCCTGCCATTCTTTGGAGAAAGCGAGAGCTCGAGATTTGATTCCATTCCAGCTGAGTGGCATTGATTATTTTTACTTAAGGTTGAGTAATAGTGAGTAATACGTCTCATTCATCATGATAGGTATTAAGCCTATCATCGGCTGCTCAAAATACGGAAAGGTGGGTAAAATAAGGGTAGATAGTGGAGTTGATGAGTATTAACCCCACTCAATTGGCTTGGTCAATTTATATCCATTGGATGTTATCACGTCCTGAGGCAATTGTGAAGAGGACAGCTTAGCTCTTCCAATTGTAAATGAAACATCTGCGATCTTTTTAAGCTCAATTGAACTACGATCAGGAGGAAATGCAACGATCACTCTTTTACTTGGGTAAAACTCTTTGATAGCTCTGATAGGCGGAGTCAGATCACTATCACCTGAGATCACCATCGCAGTATCAAAAGTATCTTGCAGAGCATCTGTTAGCATTTTCACGGCAATATTGACATCTGTCATTTTTTCTTCATTGCCTGGCCAAGTATTGCTACACCTCTTACATTTCACAGGTTTAGAATAGTACTTACCATATATGAGGCTTGTCTGGGTAGTCGCTATCGCATCCAAATATGTAGTTTGTCTTCTTTGCTTGTTTGGATTCTTTCTGACCCTCGCTGTGAAATAATTACAAGTAGAAAGAACTTGATCTGGCTTAAGTAGATTGAGAGCTAAACGATGTACATCCAGCCATTTTAGCTTGGGATATTTAGATCTCAACCCAAAGTATAGATTGAATCCATCAATATAAACGCTCATTCTTTCTTTATTTGACATTGAACTTTATTATGTCGATTAACATTTGCATATTTGTATATACAAAGAACATCCCTAGGGATAGTATCCTTGGGCCGACGCATCCTTCGGGATGCGTTTCTTGTTTTTAGATGTTCCTCCATATCATCACACCCACTTCCGCTTCCCATAGGTAAATATACTCCTCGCAAACAAAGCGAATAGCAAAAATGCTCCTCCAAATAGTCGAAAGGCTCCAGAATCATTTAACAAAAAACTACACCTCTATCTCAATAGATGAAGAAATAAGGAACACCTCTGCGTAGTATCCCGTACTCCCAATTAAATTCTGATTAAAATCATCACGCTACCAATAAAAGTTTGCTGAATTGGTTGTGTAAACAAAAAACGTTGGTATATTTGGTCGACCAATTATTGGTTAACCAAAACAGAACTATGATTGATAAGTTCTCAGAAGTGAAAGTGGAGAGCCCCAGTGATATGATCATCAGGCAGATCAGGAGTCTGATATCCTCTGGTGAGCTCAAGCCTGGTGACAAGCTACCTCCAGAGCGGAGACTGGCGGAGAAATTTGGAGTAGGTCGATCTCAAGTCCGAGATGCGATCAAAAAATTAGAGTTTTATGGTATCCTCAAGACCCACCCGCAGAGTGGCTCTGTCGTATCGGGGATAGGTATCGTAGCTCTCGAGGGCCTGATCACAGATGTGCTGCAGATCGAGGAGCACGACTTTAGATCATTAGTCGAGACACGGATTCTCTTGGAGAAGCAGACGGCATCTTTGGCCGCTCAGCGTCGTACCGATGATGATATAGTACACCTGACTAATGCACTCCGAGCCTATGAGGACAAGACTAAGCGTGGTGAGCCTGCCGTGGAGGAGGATCTATTGTTTCATATCAAGATAGCAGAGGTCGGCAAAAATAATGTGCTGAAATCGCTCATGATGATCATCACACCTGATATCGTGGTCAATTTTAATAAGTACAAAGTCTGTAATGACTCCAATGTAAATAAGTCGCTCAAAGAGCATCAAGCTATACTCGACCATATCGTCAACCAAGACCCTGTCAAGGCGGCGATGGCGATGGAGCTACATCTCAGGGATGTATTAGAATTCAGTAAATCAATGAAATCCGAATAATATGATCAACTAAAAAACAAAGAAGCATTACCAAACTAAAAAAGGAGATGAAAAATCACCTCCTTTAAAATTTTCGAAAAAGACATCTAAGTCGACAAATCTGAGTGCGCCAACATCTACAAGTCTGTCTTAGAAGATCTTAAAAGTCCTTTTTTTAAATCACCTTAAATATAAGGTAAAGTATGAAATATAATAACTATCTACATGAGCCCTTGGTTCATGCCAAGGTTCTATTGCCTCATCGGGAGCTATTCTCTCTATTTTTCTTATTGATGATAGGCAGTGCTACTATGATAGCACAGACTGTGACAGGATCTGTCACAGCAGCAGATGGAGAGCTGCTATTCGGAGTGAATATCACTAAAGAAAAATCTACAATCGGTACGATATCAGACTTGGACGGTCGCTATGAGATAGCAGCTGAGGCTGGAGATGTATTAGTATTCTCATTCATCGGCTATGATGAGCAGCGTATCACAGTGGGCAATAGTCCTACGATCAACGTCACGATGGCGACGAGCAGTCAGGTACTCGATGAGGTAGTCGTGATCGGCTACGGTACGTCTAAGAAGTCTCACCTCACAGGTGCTATCTCAAAAGTGGATAATAAGGATCTCGACAAGATCCCTGTCTCACGGGTGGATGACGCTTTAGTAGGTCAGGTGTCAGGTGTCAATATCGCCGCTACGGAGGGCGAAGCGGGCTCTGCTCCTACGATACGTATCAGGGGTACGGGGTCAGTCTCTGCGAGTTCGGCCCCGCTCATCGTCGTGGATGGCTTGATTGTGGACAATGACTTCCTCGGATCACTCGATATGAATGATGTGGCTTCATTTGAGATATTGAAAGATGCCGCATCCTCTGCTATTTATGGCTCGAGAGGGGGCAATGGTGTCATCCTCATTACTACTAAAGATGGTGCTGAGGGTAAAACAAAATTCACCTACAATGGATATACGGGTACTAAGGATGCACTCCAAAGTGATGCCTACCACTTCAGCATAGCGGAGACGGCGGCAGCGGAGATGGCCGCTACTGGGGAGATCTCTGCGCAGACTCAGTATAAGCAGATGATCGGTATCGACAGAGATTGGCAGGATGTGATATTTGATGGAGGTACGATCAATAGTCACTCCTTTAGCGCCAGAGGGGGCAATCAGACGACTAATTTTAGTGCGACTTTCGGTTACCTGCATGATGAAGGAGTACTCCTGACAGACGATTTTAAGCGGTATAACTTCAACTTTAAGATAAAAACGAAGATCTCAGATCGTCTCTCGTTCGGAGCGAGTATAGCGCCTTCATATACTAATCGTCGCCGCTTTGATGGCTCTACTCATGATATATTGAGACAGACTCTATGGCTACCAGTCTATCATGATGATCATACGATCCAGTTTGTAGATCGCAATGTCTATCCAGACGTGCAGGTGGGAGACTATGCGCTACAGCGTCATTTTGATAATTATGACCTAAATGGATCAGAGGTCGATATCAGTAATACTTCTAATACTAATCCAGCGGCTAAAGTGATTGAGCGTGAGCGATTTGAGTATAAGTTTAAGACATTCGGTAGTACCTATCTACAGTTTAAGATAGCAGATGGGCTAAAATTCAAGACTTCACTATCAGGAGATTATCAGGATACAGATCGATCCAGATGGCAAGGAGTATTGGCCCATAGAAATGGCGCCTCAAATGCACAGCTTGATGTGTCCAATTTTAACGGTATTCACCTGGTCAGTGAAAATTACTTCACCTATGATCGGGAGTTTGGCGCTCATGAGCTCAATGCTGTACTGGGTATGTCAGCGGAGCGCTGGGACTATAAGGAGGATGCGATCACAGCGACTGGCTATGAGAATGATCTGATTAAGACGATCTCTGGTGGTACGACCATAGCTAATGCCAGCTCTGATGAATACCAAGATCGTTTTGCCTCGATATTTGGTAGGGTAGGCTACGCTTATGACTATAAGTATTTAGCCTCGGTGAGCTTTAGGAGAGATGGTAGTTCGAGATTTGGCCCAGACTCTAAGTACGGAGTATTCCCTGCAGTATCAGTAGGATGGGTGCTCAGTGAGGAGGACTTCATGGCGGACAATGGTATCATAGACTTCCTAAAGCTGAGAGCGAGCTACGGACTTACGGGGAATAATTCAGTGGATTCATACTATCCTTCACTTGCCCTTTTGGGACCATCGACTGCGGTGATAGACGGATCTATTGCTTCTGGTATCGCTGCTCTCAATATTGCTAACCGTGACCTCGGCTGGGAGAGCTCGAGAGAGATTAATCCAGGTATTGATTTCTCATTGTTTGATGGTTTCTTATCTGGTTCTGTTGATTATTATAATCGTACGAGTGATCAGCTCTTATTAGAAAACCCAGTATCCTATACTACTGGATTTGGTGATGCATTGGTCAATCTGGGTAAGGTCGAAAATAAGGGATTTGAGATAGAGCTGCGTACTAATAATATTTCTTCAGGAGACTTCAGATGGACATCGAGCATCATTGCTTCACGTAATGAGAATACACTTTTGGATTTTGCGGCTTCTAATGGTCAGATCCAAAATGTAGATAGTAAGCGTGCAGCCGAATGGATCAATCTCGAGGGACACCCGATATCGTCATTTTATGGCTGGGTAGTGGATAGAGATATCCCACTCGAGTATCTCAATAATCCATACCATCCTGTGGGCGCTGAGGCGCAAGATGTATATGTCAAAGATCTCAATGGTGATGGACTCATAGATGATGATGATAAGACGATACTGGGCAATCCATATCCGGACTTAGTATGGTCATTTGGCAATAATGTAAGCTACAAAGGATTTGACCTGAGTATATTATTCCAAGGTACGCATGGTGCTGAGGTGCGAAATATGGGAGATCAATATCTCTTCAATCATTTCAATAGTCGTCAGGACTTCAATCCTGCCATTACACCGGATCAAGAGTTTATCAAGCAAAAGATTTTTACGGATGATATCGTACAGGATGCATCTTATGTCTCATTGAGAAATATCACATTAGGATACCGATTTAGCAGAGGGCTACTCGATCGTACTAATGCGATATCAAGTGCGAGGATCTATGTAGCTGGCCAAAATCTGTGGTATTCGACAGCGGATGACTACACTGGATTCAATCCAGAGTCGATCAATACGACGAGCCCGACTACCTATGGATATCAGCTGGCAGGATCACCGATACAGCAGACGGTGACTGTAGGGCTCAGTCTTGAATTTTAATCAGCGCATCGGATCATGAAGATTTTTAAAAAAGAAAAAATGAAACAAACATATATCATCCTAATAGCGGCGCTGGCGATGGTCTTGACCAGCTGCAGCGAGGATTTTCTCAATCCTGCTCCTACAGCCAGTATCAGTGCTACTGGATACTATGAGAATGAATCCCAGCTCGAGACAGGCGTCATCAATATGTATGACGGTCTACAGGGAGTCAACTCCACGAGCACTAATGATAATCACTCAGTACAGGTCGAGTTTTATCTCACCGAGATGCGTAGTGACAATACACGAACCAAGAATAGTGAAGGGGAGGCGGCACAATTTGAGAGCTATACCATCGAGTCGACTAATGGTATCGTGACAGACTACTATCGCAGTATGTACGATGTGATATTTAGGGCCAATACGGTCATCGCTAATCTTGATGTAGCAGATGTCAAGAGAGATCAGTTTGAGGGAGAGGCGAGATTTGTCAGAGCGTATGCATATTTCCAGTTAGTCAGACTTTTTGGGGATGTGCCATTAGTAGATCGATTGATCGATCCGCTGGAGACAGATGTACAGTTCACGAGAGTGAGTACAGATCAGATCTATGACCTCATCATCAGTGATCTTTCTACGGCTGTAGCTAATCTTGAAAACGGCTCAAGAAGTAGAGCATCAAAGGCAGCTGCCGAAGCACTCTTAGCAAAGGTCTACCTCACTTCGGGCAACTATGCAGAGGCTCGATCACTCTGTGAGTCAGTGATGGGAGCTGGATACTCCTTAGAGTCAGATTTCAGAGATGTATTTTACAATGAAGGAAACAGTGAAGTGATATTCTCTATAGGGTTCGTCTCAGATGACACTAATGATAGTCAAAACTTCTCTGCAGAATGGCTCAATGCGGTCGGGCGTACCGCTGGAGTCAACTATGTGACGGCAGATGCAGTAGCGGCTCTCGATGCTATGGGTGGCAATAGAGCACAGTACTCATACCGGATCGATCCTATCCAAGTAGAGCAGCGCCAAGTAGTCAAGTATCTCCCTAATGGCGATGATGCACTGGGTATCCCGGCGGTATCGAGCGATCCCACCCTGGCAGGTAATGACTGGATCGTGCTCCGCTATGCCGATGTGCTCCTCATGCATACAGAAGCGATCATGGCTGGTGGGCCCAATACTACAGATGCTGCAGCGATAGCATCATTTCAGCAGGTGCGCCAGCGTGCTGGTATTACGGATCAGATATTTGAAGTGACAAAGCAGATGCTCCTCGATGAGCGTCGAGTAGAGCTGGCATTCGAAAATCACAGACTCTTTGATCTCATCCGAATGGGTGCAGCCATCGATGTACTGACGACTTTCTCACAAGCTAATGGATATGGATTTAGCGGGACTGATCTGCTACTACCGATACCACAGCGTGAGATAGGCCTGAGTGATGGGATGTTGTCTCAAAACCCGGGCTACTAAGTCCATGTATTTTTATCAATAACTATCAAATAGAAAATCATGAAATCTAAAACATATAAAAGTCCTGCGGGCCTTATGTTCTTTTTCTTGCTCAGTTTGGGATTCGTTTCTTGTGACTTCGAATTTGAACTGCCTGAAGCGGGCTCTATAGCCGATGCGACTCCGCCTACTGCAGGATTCAGCACATCGCAGACAGATCCAGAGGACTTCAGAGTCGTGACCTTTACTAATGAGTCTAACAGTGCTACTGAGTATCTGTGGGACTTTGGTACGGGAGATAGCTCCACGGATATTAATCCTCAGTACACCTACGTAGATGGAGAGGGAGCCTATACAGTGACGCTGACGGTCAATGATGCTAATGGAGTATTCGATGAAGTCACTCAGCAGGTGACAGTCATCGAGCCAGAGGAGCCAGATGCGATCGTACCGACTATACTCAATGGTGATTTTGAAGGAGGGCAGGACAATTGGAAGTTTAGCTCCTTTTCAGGAGGTACTACGAGTCCATTTAACTCGAGCAGTGACGGATCTGCTCTGGCCTATGATGGCTCCGATAGTGGATCGTCTAAGACACCAGGAGCTAAATGGACAAAGTCTACTTCTGCAGAAGACTATGCCAGCTCGAGCTCGAGATATGCTTATCAGGCGATCGTAGTATCAGCAGAGACGGACTATTGGTTTGAGTATGAATATGCGATCAAAAATGACGGTACTCAAGCTCCCGGTGTGGGCAATCGTATCGTAGGGTCGATCATCGGTGGTCACTATGATGACGGAGCTACTGTGGTCGGAGGCGGAGAGGCATCAGTGCCCGTCTTAGTCCAGCATGTCGGGGCAGAAGATCTTGGCAAAGGGAATTTCACATTAGTAAAGGAAAAATTTACAGCGAATGAGTCGGGTGAGATAGCGATCCTCATCTATGGGGTGACAGATGTAGATGCCTACGTGGACAATGTAAAAGTATATCCAGTAGAATAATAGAGTAGGCGAGCTCCTATGAGAAAATATGAACTTTAATCAATGATGCAATTTTTCAGATATGTGATGATCGGGATAGTAGCTGTAGGGATAGTGATGTCCTGCAGCTCCCCGAGTGTGATACCTGGTGGGGTAGATATGGAGCCAGTAGAGCCGGCACCTGTAGAGGAGCCTGATGAGCCAGTCGTGCTACACGATATAGATCTCAATCACTGGAAGGTCACGCTGCCTGTAGGCAGTCCATCAGAGGTGGAGCCTCCAGAGATATTAGACTATGCGTCTATAGAGGCCCTACAGCCATACATGTATGATGATCAGACAGATAGTAGTCTGGTGTTTTATACAGCTCCAGGAAGTACCACCGCTAACTCGAAGTACTCACGTACTGAGCTCCGGGAGCAGATGGAGCCAGGCTCTAATAAAGTAAACTGGACATTTGCTCAGGGTGGTCGTATGAAGGGTACGCTCAGAGTGAGTCGTGTGAGTGGGGAAGAGGGAAAGCTCGATAGGATCATAGTCATGCAGATCCATGGAAGACTGACTGATGCTCAGCGAGACCTCATCGGAGAAGATGATAATAATGCTCCTCCTGTCCTCAAGATATATTGGGATGACGGCAAGGTCGACGTAAGAAGAAAAGTACTGAAAGACCTCGACACAGACGAAGTGGAGGAACTTAAGACGAGTGCTTGGAAGGATGAAGCTCATTATTTTGATCAGGAGGTTGGTTTTGATCGATTCACTATAGAGGTGATAGCTGCGGCAGACCATCTGACAGTCAAGATGGGTGATGAAGAGCTCAGATTTGATGATGAACATGTGGAGAGATGGGGAGTATTCGAAAACTACTTCAAGGCCGGCAACTATCTGCAGTCTACAGACCCTGACTCTTATGGAGAGGTCAAGTACTATTCATTAGAAGTGAGTCACTGATACTGATCAGTGAAAAGAGATATTGGTAATAGTATAGACAAAGTTTTTTCATACGTAGAGGGGTGCTGATGAGTACCTCTCTTTGTTTTTAGTGAGATACCTCAGTGAAACTTACCATGCATTAAGTGTTGCTATGGACATCTGGATGGGAAAGAAAGGACTATGTCGTATATCCAAAATCTGAATAGAAGTATTTATATTATTCTCATTTGATGTACCAATCCCCTTGTTTTATAGGCCTTTTGAGCTATATCCTAATATTATTCTGACGTAAAACATTTTTTTACCAATAAAAATTGGTCAACCAATTGGAATTGTAAAAACAGATTGTATATTTGGTCGACCAATTATTGGTTAACCAATAATTGGTGTATAACTGAGAGTGATCTCAGGAGATTCGGAATAAGATGACTAAGATGAAAAATCTGAGTGCGCCAACATTTTGAGAATTGTCTTAGGAAGTCGCTTGAAAAACTTTTTTTAAATCACCTTAAGAATAAGGTAAGTATGGAAATTAAAAACTATCAATGTGGACGCTATGTCCACCATTCTCTCGTGACGCATATGTCGAGGGTCCTATTGACAGGATTAGTACTCATATGCTCGAGTGCCATGATCATGGCACAGATGGTCACAGGTACAGTGACCGCCTCCAATGGAGAAGTACTCATCGGAGTAAATATCACTAAAGAAGGTACATCCACAGGTACGATCTCGGATCTCGACGGTAACTATGAGATCGCAGCCAGTGCAGGAGATGTACTCCTATTCAGCTTCATCGGGTATGATCAACAGTCTGTGACTGTAGGTAACAGTAGTCAACTGGATGTAGTGATGGCTACCAGTAGTGAACTAATAGAAGAAGTAGTCATCACAGGATATGGGACACGAAAAAAGTCCCACAATACTGGGGCTATTGCACAATTAAAAGGAACAGAAGTAGCTGCTATACAGGCAAATCGTGTCGATGATGCCTTAGCAGGTAAAATGTCTGGTGTATTGATCCAAAACCAAGATGGAGCGCCAGGTGCTGATCCCAAAATTCAAATTCGTGCAGCTTCTTCGATCTCTGGGGATTCTAATCCGCTCATAGTAGTAGATGGATATCCTATCTCTGGAAGTCTGGCAACAGTTAATCCCAATGATATCGAAAGCATAGAAGTATTGAAAGATGCTGCCTCCGCAGCAATATATGGATCTCGAGGAGCGAATGGTGTCATACTGATCACCACTAAGAAGGGGAGAGCAGGCAAAGTAAGTATAAGCTATAATGCTTATGTCAGTACATCTGAAAAGTATGTCAGTGATGCCGAACAATTAAAAACCTCAGGAGAGTGGGCTGATATATTAGAAGCTGGCATAGCGGATGGCACATATGATGTCTCCGAAGTTGATGAAGCACTTTTGTCATACCGATTAAATGCATATAGAAATTCTCCGGATGTGGTAGGTGTAGAGGATTGGTTTTTCCGTTCAGGATCCAGTACTAACCATGATTTGAGCATTAGCGGAGGTACAGATGACGTCAATTATTTTGCATCCATAGGATATCTTACTACTGACGGTATCGCCATCACTCAGGGATTTGAGCGATATAATGCTCGATTAAACCTCGATGCCAAGTTAGGCGAGAAGTTTAAAACTGGGATTAATATCAATGGTTTCATGGGTGATCGGGATATTGTTGGGCATGACATGAGAGATTTATTACGTGCGTATAGCGTACATCCTATATATCACACTGAAGCCTCCATAGCTTTTGTTCAGCAATTAGATCAGCAGGCCCAGGCACTTGGCTTAGCTTCATTTGATTCTGGTTATCGAGGAGGAAGTTCTCCATTCAATAGTAGTATATATACTCTGGAGCCAGGGATGACAGCTCAGGATTGGCACTATGGTAGAAGTGGTAATGGTATTGGAGGATCTGGTGATGCAGGTCCAGCGACTAAGTTGGACAATACTGATAGGTGGCAGAAGACACTCTTTGGCAATGTAAGTACATATCTACAGTATGAGTTAGTGGATGGTCTCAACTTGAAAACTGTCTTAGGTGGAGATACTCGAGACACAGAAGATTACTTCTGGAGAGGTTTAGAATTTGACTCCAGAGGTCGTACTAATCAGACAGCATTAGATCGGTCTAATATCAAAAGATCATCGGTACTGAGTGAGACTACTTTGAACTATGGTAAAGTGATCAACGAGCATGATATCTCTGCTATAGCAGGTATCGAGTTTCAAAATTTTTATATCAATGGAGTATCACTTGATGGAACCAATGTGCCATTTGGTCTTCCTATAAACTATGCATTGCTTGATCCAGCAGATATATCTGTATCTGAGAGAGATGAGACCATATCAAGGAGGAGCTACTTTGGTCGTATCAACTATGCATATGACAACCGATATTTAGCATCTGTTTCTGTCAGAAGAGATGGAGATTCGAGATTCGGAGAAAACAACAGATATGAGACTTTTCCAGCATTCTCTTTAGGTTGGAATGTTCACAATGAATCATTCTACAATTCTGAATTACTTACCGACATCAAGCTTCGTTTTAGTCGAGGATCTTTAGGGACAACATCTTTCTTAGGAGCGTATAATTCTCTCAGCCTGCTCAATCCACAGGCTACGATATTTGGTACTGGATTCCTGATTCCTTCTGATGTGGCGAATCCCGACTTGACTTGGCAAACTAATACCGAGACAAATTATGGAGTCAATTTAGGATTCTTGGGTAATCGATTTACGATTGGGGTCGATTATTATACTTCTAACATAGAAGACATTCTCATCAATCAAAGTGTATCTGAAGTATTAGGCACCACGTCCATAGCTCTTAATTCTGGGGATGTCAAAAGCTCGGGAGTTGAATTAGAGCTAGGAGCGGCCTTGATCAATAAGGGTGGACTACGTTGGAATGTTAGTGCCAACCTCTCTACTGTCAATTCTGAAATAACAGATTTAGGAGGTCTGAGCGAACTGCCACAGGTGATCTATGGGCAGTCTGGTAGGGGCCCAGTATTTAGAAATTACGTTGGAGGAGAAATAGGTGAAATGTGGGGATTAGAAACAGCGGGAATGGTAGAAACTCAATTCATGAGTGACCCATCACGAGCTATTGGCATCAATAGCTCCGAGTACTATGTCATAGACCAAAATGGTGATGGTGTCATAGATCGCACGAGGACCGTAGAAGAAGGTGGAGATCTCGTGAAAATCGGACAGAATACCCCTGATTTTTATTGGGGATTAAATAGTCAGTTAAACTTTAAGAATTTAGATGTATCACTTCAGTTTCAAGGAGCACAAGGGGGTGAGGTGTTCAATATTGATGAGATTTATTGGAGATCAGAGTTTGGAGGTAGGTTAAAGTCCAGCTTCGATGGGGATAATGATGGTATAGCTGATCATAATGGGATGCACTACACTCAGTCCAGAAATCAACTGGATGCCCAGGTACAAGATGCTTCTTATTTAGCTCTGCGAAACTTAACGATAGGTTATACAGTAGATCCTAAATGGTCTAATGACATCGGAATAGGTTCTCTAAGGGTTTATTTGGCATCGACTAATCTATTATATCTCATGGGAGATAATTATACCTCATTCAATCCAGAAGGAGTAGAAACTACCAATGGAGGTTATCTCGGACCAACTACCTATGGAGTTCAAGTCGGAGCAAGTCCAATTGTTCGAAGTTTCACCTTCGGGCTTAATGTTAACTTTTAAATAAGGAATAATGAAAGGAATATATATAATCATCTTGTCAATGCTATTAATCACTGCATGTGACAGTGACTTAGATCAATTTCCACCAAATATTGCCAGTTCAGATTCTTTGTCTGATTACGAAGGAGTATTAAATGCGGCTTACTATTATCAACTCGGATCTGTCACTCCTATGGCTGTGATGGGAGATTTTCGAGCAGATAATGCATTGATGTTGGAACCTCCATATACGGAGTTTGACATTTTTAGTCCGAATCTGACCTCCATGGAAGATCAATTTTTTGGACCTTTTTATACAGCGTTATATAAGTCTATATTAAGTGCTAATAATGTAATTGAAAATTCAACCAACTCTATAGAAGTAGGTGAGGCTAAATTTTTACGAGCGCTGTCTTATTTCAAATTGGTAAGAGTCTTTGGAGCGGTTCCAGTCAATTTGTCGGGAACTCCGAGTACGACAGACGAGTCAATCCTTGTGAGACAGCCAGCATCAGACATTTACAACGGTGTTATAATCCCTGATTTGACAGATGCTATTGCAGCACTGACATCTACTAATGTCAATGGCAGGGCATCAAAATTAGCTGCTCAAGGATTGCTTGGTAAGGTTTTTATGCAGTTGGGTGATTTTACGAATGCTGAGACCCATCTGTCGGCTGTTGTTACTGGAGCTGCTGCAGCTGGTATTAGTTTACAATCTAACTATGCAGATATATTTGGAGTGGATAATGATTTGAATTCCGAAATCATTTTTGCAACTCAAGTGTCCAGTTCTATTTCAGACGAATATGGATTCTCTGAATTTTGGTCTTGGTATGGTGGGCTTGATACTAAATCATTGAATCCACTTGATACCGATTTAGTAGCAGCTTTTGATAATAGTCCAGGAGATCTAAGGAGAGATGTTAATATAGATGCAGAAAGAATGGCATCTCCTAAATTTCCTCAGACAGGAGGCCCCGATCATGACTGGATTGAGCTCAGATTAGGAGATGTGATATTGCTGTATGCTGAAGCTCTAAATGAAAATGGAAAATCAGCAAATGCAGTTGTAGAGTTAAACAAGATTCGGGTTAGAGCAGGATTGGCTGAAACGACTGCCTCGTCACAATCAGAATTAAGACAAGCCATAGCCAATGAGAGACGACTTGAGCTGGCTTTTGAAGGCCAACGTTGGTTTGATTTAGTAAGAACGGGAACAGTGAATGCAGAGATGGGAGAATCAATCGATAGCCGGTACTATTTGTTTCCGATTCCTGTTTCAGAAGTCTTAGCCAGTTTTGGTGTGATCACGCAAAATGATGGCTATTAAGAATAGCTATCTGATAGACAGATAAAAAGATGATGCGTCAGTCTGAATATTGATTACTGAGTCATCATATAACTTATACGTTTTTTTAGATATAGTTTTTCATACGCAGAAGAGGTGCTCGTAATAGAGCGAGCACCTTTTTCTCATCCAAAAAGAACAACATTGAGAATCACTGTAATAAGCCTACTACTCTGGAGTCTACTGCTAGCGGTCGCCTGTGAATTCACTACTATTTCAGATGGTACCATGGTCCAATCAATAGAAGAGTTTAACGAAGCTGTCAAAGATCTTGAGCCTGGAGATAAAATAGTTTTGGCCAATGGAACATGGACAGATACAGAGCTCGAACTGGTTGGCCAAGGCACAGCTGAAAATCCTATCACGCTCACTGTCCAAGAAAAAGGAAAAGTATTTCTCGAAGGTCAGTCCAATCTCCGCATTGCTGGAGAATTCATACACGTCGAGGGCCTGGTTTTCCGCAATGGTCATACTCCTACTGGTGAGGTGATCTCATTCAAAAAGAATAAAGAACTACTCTGCAATAACTGTAGGGTGACAGAATGTGTCATAGAGGATTATAATCCATCAGAGCGCTTTGACGCTGACTACTGGGTAGGCATCTATGGTAAGAATAATCGCTTTGATCACAACTATCTCGTCGGAAAGCGAAATCGTGGTGTGACATTGGCCGTAAGGCTCAATAATGAAGCGAGTCAAGAAAATGATCACCACATCGATCATAACTACTTTGGCTACCATCCGATCCTCGGATCTAATGGTGGTGAGACACTACGGATAGGTACGAGCCACTATTCACTCAAAAACTCTAAAACGCTCGTCGAAGACAACTACTTCGAGAGATGCAATGGAGAGCATGAGATCATCTCTAATAAGTCCTGTCAGAATACATTCAGAAACAATACTTTCTTAGAATGTCAGGGCACGCTCACGATGCGTCATGGTAATGAGACACTCGTGGAAAACAACTATTTCTTTGGAAATAAAAAAGCAAACACTGGCGGTATCCGTATCATCAATGAAAGTCAGACCGTCAAGAATAACTACTGCGAAGGTCTCACAGGCTACAGATTCAGAGGCGCTCTCGTCATCATGAATGGCGTCCCTAACTCTCCGATCAATAGATACTTTCAAGTGCAGGATAGTCGAGCTACTGACAATCTCATCATAGACAGCGACTATATTCAGCTATGTGCTGGAGCTGATGCAGAGCGAAGCGCTGCTCCTATCACGACGGAGATGAGTAATAATATCATCTACAATACTGAAAAAGATGAGGTATTCACCGTATACGATGATGTGAGTGGCATTGATTTTCAGGATAATATTTTGAGTCCCAATTTGGCTTACCCGAGCTACAAGGGGAAAGAGATCAAGCGAGGCTTCGCTCATAAAGAGCTCGAATGGACAGAGAAAGATGGTCTGAAACTGCCTGTAGGCAAAGATATCGGACCCGACACAAGTATAGATAGACCGAATGCTCAGAATACTGGCGTGAGCTGGTATCCTAAGAAGGACTACCGTATAAAATTTAATACGGGTAAAGTAATCAATGTACCTGAAGGAGAAAACACTATCTCTGAGGCTGTCAAAAAGTCGCAGGTAGGTGATATCCTGCAGCTGGTACCAGGTGGTAAGTATCATCAGAGTAAGTCGGTAGACCTGACTCATACCCTAACGGTGAGAGGCGCTGCTGATGATAAAGCAAATATTACGTTTGAGCGATCATCACTATTCAATATAGAAAATGGAGGCTCTCTCAAGATGCAAGGCATCTTAGTATCAGGAGCGGAGTGCGATGACTATGCGGGCAATAGTGTGGTCCGTACCTCTCGCTATAGCATGATCAATAACTATAAGTTTTTTGCTGAGGATTGTGATTTCATGGACTTAGATGTCAATCATAGCTTCAATGTGCTCAGAGTCTACAAGAATACTTTCGCCGATAGTATAGGACTAGTGAATTGTACATTCAGCAATATCACAGGTCACGTGCTCAATATGGACAAGGAGACCGATGACATAGGTATTTACAATGTAGAAAATGTGTTGATCGATGGCTGTGAGTTCAAAGATATAGGAGGTACGGCAGTGACGCTCTATAGAGGAGGTCGTGATGAGAGTACATTTGGTCCTATCATCGATATGACTGATTCGACATTAGATAATGTAGGTCATGATAAGCGAAATCGTCATCAGTCGTCAGTATACCTTCACGGAGTACAGCTCGCTGAATTGGATCAGCTTTCATTCGAGGCGTCTAAGAAGCTCAATCTACACCTCATAGTAGGAGAGCCTGTCATCAACGTACGTAATACTAACTTCTCAAAGAGTGAAGGTATCAGCTCTAATGATCCTAACTACACACGAGAAAACGTAAAAACACTCAGATAAGTGAGATTATACAGCTACATAACGTTGATGTTAGTGATGGCATTCATGAGCTGTGCACAGAAGGCTCAACCTTTAATCGACTCTACATCTGAGCCTATAGTTGAGGGTCGAGTATATCCACCTCTTTTTGAGAAAGCCATAAGTAGTGCAAAACATCAAGTCGATGCCGCTATCGAGGCAGGTATAGACGTGCCGACACCCAAAGACATGGCAGGTGGCTATACCCATGAAGTCCACAAGGCTAACTACAAATACATGAAGCTCGCAGGAGCACTCTATAGTCTCACAGACGATGAGCGATATGCTCAGTATGTCCGTGACATGCTGATGATCTACGCAGATAGATATACCACATGGCCGATACATCCTACCGATCGATCTTATTCTACGGGTCGAGTTTTCTGGCAGTGCCTCAATGATGCTAACTGGCTCGTAGCAACTGCTCAAGGCTATGAGGACATCCTGCCATACCTCTCAGAGGAGGAAGAAGAAGACTTAGAAAAGAGACTCTTTAGACCCTTCGCAGATTTTATTTCTGTCGAAAATCCGCAATTCTTTAATCGAGTGCACAATCATAGTACATGGGGCAATGCTGCCGTAGGTATGATAGGGCTCGTGATGGAGGATGAGGAGCTTATACAGCGATCACTCTATGGTCTGCAGCTCAGCGATGTCAATGATCTCGCTAAGGATAATGACGGAGGCTACATCTATGAAAATGGAAAGTCCGAAGCAGGATTTTTTGCGCAGTTAGATCATGCCTTCTCGCCTGATGGCTACTACACTGAGGGGCCCTACTATCAACGCTATGCTATGCTACCGTTCATGGAGTTTGCTCGAGCGCTGGAGCAGCACCGTCCCGATTTAAAAGTATTTGAATATCGTGAAGGCCTACTGATCAAGGCGGTCCAAGCGCTACTATACCAGACAGACGCTAAAGGTGAATTTTTTCCAATAAACGATGCCCAAAAAGGTATGTCTATCAAAGCAGGTAGTGTCATCTCTGCGCTCAATATTGCTTATCAAGTATCAATGGATCCAGTATTCATAGATGCTGCACGACTGCAGGGCAGAGTAGATCTATCCGATAGTGGACTCGCCGTAGCTCGTGCAATGGAGAGGCTGCCTGAGCGACCATTCGCTAAGCCTGCGATACAACTCACGGATGGACAAAATGGAGATCAAGGAGCTATTGGTATTCTCCGCCAAGGAGAGGGAGAAAATGAATACAATGTCATATTCAAATATGCAGCTCAGGGTCTCGGACATGGTCACTATGATCGACTGTCCTATGCGATATATGATGGGGATACTGAGGTGCTACAGGACTATGGTGCCGCCAGATGGGTCAATATTGATCAAAAAGCAGGAGGGAGATACCTCCCAGAAAACTTTAGCTGGGCCAAGCAAACCATTGCTCATAATGGATTGATCATGGATCGTACTTCACAGTTTGGCGGCAAGTATGATCAGGCTAAGAATGAACATGCTATACCTGTATATTTCAATGTGTCTAATCCAGATGCTCAGTGTGCACGTGCTATGGATACCTCTGCATATGCTGGGGTGACGATGGATCGTACATTATTACTTCTTAGACATGAAGCATTCGTGAGGCCACTCTTGATTGATTTTTATGAAGTGGTGAGTGATGATGCTCATGACTATGAGATGGCCTATCAATATGCAGAGCATGTGATGACTACGAGCTGGGAGTATGAGCGCACACATGATGTGATGGGAGAGGATCACGGCTATCAACACTTGTATCAGGAGGCGATCGGTGATTTAGCTGATGATGGATATCAGTTCAACTGGATGAAGGACAAGCAGTTTTACACGATCACTGGTGCGAGTCAGGTAGGAGATGCGGCTATCATAGCCCGCTTAGGAGCGAATGATCCAGACTTCAATCTACGCAAAGATGAAATGCTCATACATCAGCGAAAAAAGACAAAGAGCACTGCATTTTTAGCAGCCATCGAGTCCCATGGGATATACTCTGCTCGGACAGAGGTGCCTATACATCCTTATACAGCGATCGAGAGTGTATCGTTGAGAGGCTACGATGAGTCATCATTGGAGATAGTCATCACTCTGCAGCGTGGCGGTAGTATAGCGGTGACGATTGATAGGCAGACAGGACAGACTACTATAACTGATAATAAATAACTAATGAAAGATTTAAATATTAAACCAACGAAAGGCTTTTTCATAGGAGCGGAAGAAGAATGGGAAGAGGTAGCACCGGGACTCACCCGACAGGTGATGGGCTATGACGGGCAGATCATGCTGGTCAAAGCAAAATTTGATACCGGAGCAGTAGGACAGACGCATAGACATTATCACAGTCAGGTGACATATGTGGAGAGTGGAGAGTTTGAGATGACGATAGATGGTGAGACGAGGATACTGAGACAGGGCGACTCGTTCTATGTATTGCCTTGGCTATGGCATGGATGTGTATGCACTAAGCCCGGGATCTTGGTGGATGTCTTCAGCCCATCGAGAGAAGACTTTCTCGGTATGGAGCTCCGCCAATCAGAGCCAGACCAAGAAATATGAAAAAGGTCAACGGATTAAGATGGTGGGTCGTAGGGCTCGTAGCATTAGCAGCGGTCATCAATTATATTGATCGACAGGCTTTTGGTGCCTTATGGCAGGACATAGCAGCTGATCTATTCCCCGATATGGACTCGGATCAGACTAATGTGATCTATGGATCCATCATGACAGTATTCATACTCTCATATGCAGCTGGTCAGACGCTATTTGGTAAGATCTTTGACTGGATTGGGACTCGGATTGGCTTTGCCCTTTCGATTGGATTTTGGTCGATCGCTACCTTCTTGCATGCCTTTGCACAGGGGATGTTGAGTTTTTCGATCATCAGAGCTATACTCGGTGTAGCTGAGGCGGGCAACTGGCCAGGAGCCGCAAAAGCAAATGCTGAGTGGTTTCCGACTAAAGAGCGAGCTTTCGCACAAGGGATTTTTAATTCTGGTGCGGCGATTGGAGGCATAGTAGCCTATCCTATCATCGGTGTATTATCCGCTTACTTAGGCTGGCAGTCTATATTCATTACGGTGAGTGTATTAGGATTTCTATGGTTGATTCCATGGTTTTATTTGGTCAAATCTGATCCTAAGAATCACCCATGGCTCTCAGAGAGTGAACGAAACTATATCCTCAGCGGACAGGAGAATCAAGACCTCAATGATGATGGCACCTATGATGAAGGATATAATCCGAATACTGGTAAACTCCTATCACATAAAGAGACTTGGGGCGTCATCATTGCCTCTGCTGCTCTCGATCCGATCTGGTGGCTATTCATATCATGGATACCGATCTATCTCGGCGATGTATATGGTATGAATGTTAAGGAGATTGCCTTCACAGCTTGGCTACCATATGTAGGTGCCATGATTGGTGCATGGTTTGGGGGATTATTAGCGCAAAATAGGCTCGGAGCAGGTTGGTCCATCGATAAAACCAGAAAGGTGGTCATCACCTTAGGCTGTGTGATCATGATCCCTTGCTTTGTATTGCTCCGAGCTCCAGGTACTGCTATGAATGCGGTTTTGATCATGGCAGTTTTGCTATTTGGCTTTCAGACTGCCATAGGGAATGTGCAGACCATACCGAGTGACTTATTCAGTGGCAAGGTGGTAGGTACACTATCAGGATTCGCAGGTACTGCGGCTAAACTGGCAGGAGCAGGCTTGACTTTCTTAGTACCATTCATCACCAAAGGAGGAAACTATCTACCAGCATTTTTAATCGGAGGTGCTTTGGCGTTCATTGCTTTGACTGCAGTATGGCTGCTCTGTCCGAGGATAGAAGCACTCAAGCCTAAATAAGTTAAGAGAACATTCTAAATCAAAATAAAAACAAATCTAAGGAGATCAAAAGGTCTCCAAAATCGAGTAAAACAACTAAGATAATATGAGTACGAATAAAGGGAAAGTAGCAATCGTGACAGGAGCTACTGGAGGTATAGGATTGGCAGTGGCTAAAAGACTGGGCCAAGATGGATACACAGTGTGTATCAACGGAATCAATCATGAAGAGGGTGCCAAAAGAGTAGATGAATTAAAGGCAGAAGGTATCGACGCAGAGTATTATGGATTTGATGTCACTCAGGAGGAAGCCGTGACAGAGAATATCAAAAAAATAGGTGAGAAATACGGAAAAATCGATGCCCTCATCAATAATGCTGGAGGTCTGGGTGGTAGATCGAGATTTGAGGAGATGACTACTGAGTTTTATCGCTTTGTCATGGCGCTCAATTTGGATTCAGTATTCTTCGCATCGAGAGCGGCGATCCCATATCTGAAGAAAGGAGAAAACCCGACTATCATAAACTATACCTCAAATGCTGGCTGGAATGCTGGAGGGCCAGGTGCAGGTATCTACGGCACATCCAAGGCTGCGGTACATACGATCACCAGAGCACTGGCTAAGGATCTCGCAGAGTATGGCATCCGAGTCAATGCGGTCTCTCCAGGGACGATTGATACAGATTTTCATAAGCAGATCAAATCAACTAAGCCAGAGGTATTCAAATCATGGGCTAATAACATCATGCTCAAAAGACTGGGTCAGCCAGAAGATGTGGCAGGCGTCGTATCATTCTTGGTCAGTACGGATGCTTCCTTCTTGACAGCTGAGACTATCCAGATCGGAGGTGGTCAGGCACTGGGCATTTAATACGGAACTACTAATTACTGAACTAACTGAAAAAAATAGAAAATGAGCCAATTCGAAGGAAAGATAGCAGTAGTCACAGGTGGCGCCAGAGACATCGGCAAGGCAATCTCCATGCAGCTCGCCAAAGAAGGCGCTAAGGTGGTCGTGAACTATTATAGCTCAGAGGATGCCGCTAATCAGACCGTAGCTGAGATCAAAGCTATAGGTGGAGAAGCTATCGCTGTCAAAGCAGATTTATCTAATCTCCAAGAGATCAATGAGCTCAAGGCGAAGACTATAGAGGCCTACGGTGATACCATAGATATTTTGGTGAATAACGCAGGAGGGCTTTTTGCTCGCAAGACATTGGGAGAGCTGACAGAGGACTTTTATGACTTAGTCATGGATGTCAACTTTAAGTCGACGGTATTCGTCATGCAGGCATTTGAGCCGATGATGGGAGAGGGCTCATCTATCATCAATCTATCATCACTCGCAGCGAGAGATGGTGGTGGCGGAGGCTCGTCACTTTATGCTTCATCTAAAGGGGCTGTGACCACATTCACCAGAGCTATGGCTAAAGAATTAGGACCTAAAGGGATCCGAGTCAATGCGATCTGTCCGGGACTGATCGCTACCAAGTTTCACGATGACTTTACTAAGGATGAAGTCCGATCTATGGTAGCTGGTAAAACACCGGTCAGAAGAGAGGGGAAAGCAGAAGAGGTAGCAGATCTCGTAGTTTATTTGGCCTCTGACAAAAGCACTTTCGTGACAGGTGTCAATTTTGACATCAATGGAGGATTGGCATTCTCATAATCAAAATAGTAGAATAAGAAATCATGAAAAAAGTAGTAACCTTCGGTGAGATCATGCTACGACTGACGCCTCCAGGATGGAAGCGTTTTTCACAGGCATCATCTTTTGATGTGATCTATGGAGGAGGAGAGAGCAATGTAGCTGTATCACTGGCTAACTATGGTATACCGGTGGACTTTGTGACACGCCTTCCTCAAAATGATATAGGAGAATGCGCTCTGATGGAACTGCGTAAGCGCAATGTAGGTACAGAACATATAGTAAGAGGAGGAGAGCGACTGGGTATCTATTTCCTGGAGATAGGTGCTGTGAGTCGGGGCTCAAAGGTCGTATATGATCGGGCTCACTCTGCGATGGCGTCTATAGAGGCAGGTATGATCGACTGGGCAGAAGTATTTAAGGATGCTGGATGGTTTCACTGGACGGGTATCACACCTGCGATCTCTCAGGGAGCAGCGGATGCATGTCTCGAGGCGATCCAGATGGCTAATAAAATGGGGGTCACTGTATCTACCGATCTCAATTACCGTAAGAAACTGTGGAAATATGGCAAAGAGCCAGGTGAAGTAATGCCAGAGCTCGTAGCTGGATGTGATATCATCTTGGGTAACGAAGAAGACGCAGAAAAGCACTTTGGACTACATCCTGAGGGCGTAGATGTCACTCATGGAGGCTCAGTAGAGGGTGAGGCCTATCTATCTGTATTGCAGCAGTTGATGGAAATGTTTCCAAGATGTAAAAAGGCCATCACCACGCTCAGAGGGAGTATCAGTGCCTCTCACAATACTTGGTCAGGGGTGCTCTGGGATGGCAAGAAGCTGTATGAAGCGCCGACCTATCAGATCACTCATATCGTAGATCGAGTAGGAGGAGGAGATAGCTTCATGGGAGGTCTCATCTGTGGATTGATGAACTATCCAGATGATGATCAAAAAGCACTCAACTTCGCCGTAGCGGCATCATGTCTGAAGCACACCATCTATGGAGATGCTAATCTCGCTACTAAAGAAGAGGTCGAGAAACTAATGTCTGGTGACGCATCTGGTAGAGTAGCAAGATAGAAGATATGGCAAGATTTACAAGAATAGAAGTCTTTCAGACGATGAAAGACACGGGCATGGTCCCATTGTTTTATCACGATGATATCGAGGTGGCAAAAGCCGTGACGAAAGCCTGCTATGATGGCGGTGCTCGATTATTAGAGTTTACGAGTAGAGGTGATTTTGCTCATGAGATATTCAGAGAACTATCACTTTACTGTGCGGCGGAGCTGCCAGAGATGATACTGGGAGTAGGCTCTGTGACAGATGCTGCGAGCGCCTCACTGTATATGGCGCTTGGTGCTAATTTTATAGTGACGCCATCGCTCAGAGAGGACATCGCTATAGCTTGCAATCGGCGAAAAGTCATGTGGTCTCCAGGCTGTGGATCGCTCACTGAGATCGGTCGAGCCGAGGAGCTCGGCTGCGAAGTAGTCAAGTTATTTCCAGGTGATGTGTATGGTCCAGGTATGGTGAAAGCTATCAAAGGCCCACAGCCATGGACTAATATCATGCCTACGGGAGGTGTAGCTCCGACTGAAGATAATCTCAGTGGATGGTTTGGCGCAGGGGTGACCTGTGTAGGCATGGGCTCTAAGCTCATCAGCAAAGATCTCCTCAAAAGTGGAGACTATGCGGCTATCACCAGTAAATGCAAAGAAGCTCTTGGCATCATCAAGGACCTCCAAGGATAAATACGTTAATTAGTTATTTAGCAGTAGTAGGTGAGTCTCGTCTTTATGCGTGACGGGGCTCACTACTCTATATATCCGATTACATTTCTCAGTGTCGGTTTTGATATCGTATCTTCTTCTATTGTCACGAGGTAGCGATCGCTATCTGATATAGTGATCTGTTTGAATGTTTCTACTTGATCGGGATTGAGCCTTTCGGCGAATGAAAATGTCCGATCTCCATTATCTATCCAGATAGCATAATACTGTCCCTCCTCGAGTGCTTTCAGATGATGTATATGCAGGAAGTACTCATCAGCTTTGATATTGCTGTGTAGATAGACTTCCATCTCTGAAAAGGCCCGGTTTGGGCGCAGTTTCATGATTCTGTTGTCTTCGCCAGTAAGACGATTCAACATAGCTATTGGCGCTTCTTTGGACGCTAACTCTTTTTCCAGAGCGGTGATTCGCTCATCTTTTTCGCTGATGATTGATTGTTGCTCTGCTATTCCCGCATTTGATCGCTGACTCATCAAGTACCATAGTCCTATCAAGCCCAGTAGTAATAGACCTGATATGATCGGCCATATTGGGATATTGATAGGAGCATTTGATTTAGCTTTTTTAGATGGGGCAGACGGCCGTGGTGTTCGCTTAGTAGCTGGAGCTATTTGTACCTCCTCGAGAGTGTCGAGTAGCTGAGATTTGGCCTGCGGGGGTACGGCGATAGTACTCAGTCGAGTATAAGCCTGTAGGCTCTCAGATATAAATGCCAGATCCTGTGCGAGCTGAGGATGCTCAGCTATTGACTCTTTCACTATCTTTTCATCGGCCTTGTCCAGAGCACCCATGACATAGAGCTCGAGTAGTCCAGAGACTCTTATTTCCTGTAGATTCATGATAGGCAGATTATCAGTAATGCGATAGCACTGATCCCAGAGAAGCTCCCGGATTCAGGATTCAGGTTTTTTCTGAGATTATTCACGCCAAAGCGGATGCGAGTCTTTAGAGTACCTAGAGGTAGATTAAATCGCTTAGCTGTATCATCGACACTCTCACCTGAGATAAGGACACTGTCCAGCGCTTCTTGAAAATTACTATCTATCGTAGACGATGGCAGTTTGACCCGAGTCAGATCATGCGATGTATCTTGAGGTATCGTGCCATCGTGCTGGAGATATATTTCTTTGGCTGTAGCCCTCGTATGTGTCATCAGCCAGGTGAATAGATCATCAGTCTTCAGATCGTATTGCAGTGCTGTAGACCATGCTTTTTGAAAGGTTTTCAAAAGTCCCTCCTTAGCTAAATTTTCATTTTTCAGTGAGTGAAGGAGAATGGTATATACGATATCAGAGTATTCGTCATACAGAGAGCCGAGGGCATCTTTTTCTTTGCGCCTGATGGCTGGGATTACTTCAGTAGCATCTATCGACATAGGTTGGATATATTATTTGATGACAGCGATGCGCTTAAAATTATAAAACTTTTATGTCATTAAGATAACGCTAAGGGGTACACTTTATTAATACAAAGGTTCGCCATTTAGATTGTGAGATAGGATATCGCTCATATAATCAAAAAATGGACGTACTGCCTGATAGTCAGCGACCACCTTTGGGAGGAAGTTATTTTGTGTGACAGCTGCATCGCTATACTCTTTAGAAAAAAGAAACTGCTTGTGCCGCAGAAGGTCTATCGCTGGATGCTCTTTGCTGTATCCTTTGGGAGCAGATTTGACAGTATCTCCCTGCATATGACCATAGTGCTCCAGTATAGACGGGGCACTGATGGCCTCTCTGAATGACTGAGGATCCAGATCGATATTACCACGAATGAGTTTGAGGTCTGATGAGTTGGGATTCCAAAATCCAACAGCTAATATTGTCTCTCCTGGCTTGATACGTAGATAGTAGCCACCTCTCAGATAGGGCTTTTCTCGACTCATTGACATGGAGATATGAGCATTGTATGGTGTCTTATCTTTGCTAAACCTCACGTCCCTGTATATCCTGAATAGTTTGGTCTTTTCTATCTTATCGACTTTGCTCATCTCCGCTTCAAGCTCTGATAAGAATGCTTTGGATTCTTTTTTTACCTCCTCATATCTATCCTTTTGCTCTGCAAACCAAGGACGATTATTATTAGCAGCTAAGTCTTTTAAAAATAAAAGCGAGGATTTAGATATCGTAGACATGAGCTTGAGTTAAAATTTGCGTGAAAAAGTAAACATAAATATGCTTAGCGTACTTATACAGAGCACATATTACGTAGACTAATGCTCAGACAGTTATTCGGTTTATTTATTCCACTTCTATTATTACTCCTCTTAGATATATTCATACTGAAGTCAGGAACGATCTATGGCGACCCAGGTGATATGGTGATCTATGTGGTATATGGTCTGATTGCTATGGGAGGATATATAGCAGCCTATCTTGGACTGATGAGCACCCAGCAGCGAGTCTATCCCCGATCTCCTTGGACTAATTTTTTGAGTGGTTTTTCTTTTTCTGTGATAGTGACTAAGCTCTTCTTATTCCTTTTATTCTTAATCTATCGAGGGATAGCTGGGTTACTATTCCTATTAGATCATCCGCTGAGCGTCGGAGCGCAATATGGGATCACAGTGAGTATTTTGATCATAGGAGTGGTGCTGCTGATATACATGATGTATGGTGTGATCCGAGGCAAGTATCGATATACAGTGGAGCCCATAGAGCTACGATATGCAGAGCTGCCGGAGGAGTTTGACGGACTACGGATCGTACAGATTTCTGACGTGCATGCGGGCACTTGGGATGACGTAGATCAAGTGGCTAAGGGTATAGATAAGATCAATGCCCTACGGCCTGACTTGATATTATTCACGGGTGATCTGGTCAATAGTGATCAAGAAGAGATAGCCCCATATATGCACCTATTTGCTGGGCTGAGTGCTCCTATGGGGAAGTATGCTGTACTGGGCAACCATGACTACTACGGAGTACCCAGAGATGTCTCGAGACAATCGGCTTATTGGAGTAGATTTCAGCAGAAGTATGATCAGATGGGATTTCAGCTATTGCTGAATGAAGCTACTACGCTGTCAAAGGATAATGGCCAGCTCTATTTGCTGGGTGTAGAAAACTGGGGATCGGGTAGATATTTCCCGAAAAGGGGAGATCTCGACAAAACGCTTTACGGAGTGGATGAGGGAGGATTTAAGATACTGATGTCTCATGATCCCTCTCACTGGGATGTGCATGTCAAGAAGGCTACATCACGTATTCATCTGACTCTGAGTGGGCACACACATGGTATGCAGTTTGGGATCAATACTCGCTGGTGGCGATGGAGCCCGATACAGTATAGATACCGACAGTGGATGGGACTGTATGAAGAAAATGGACGCCGACTTTACGTCAATCGGGGATTTGGAATTTTGGGTTTTCCCGGACGTGTGGGTATGTACCCAGAGATAACTTTGCTGACGCTTAAAAAATAGTGTTCAAACAACAAACTTTCAATTTTATAGTTTATAGTCTTTAGTTTAATCAAAATCTTAAAATCAAAATGCAAAAGTCAATTTTCATCTTAGCAGCAGCGCTCTTTATGAGCCTATTTGCGTGTAAGCAGTCTACAGGAGAAGCAGCAGAAGTCAGCGAAGCTGCTGAAGTAGCAGAGACGACTGGTACTACGGTAGCTGTCGATACGGATAACAGTGTCATCAACTGGGAAGGATCTAAGCCGACAGGAACTCATGTAGGGACGATTAACTTATCTGAAGGATCAGTAGCCATAGCAGATGGCAAGGTGACTGGCGGATCATTCGTCATAGATATGAATACGATCACAGACACAGATCTTGAAGGTGATATGAAAGTAGGTCTCGAAAATCACCTGAAAGGATATTCTGAAGGTAAAGAAGATCACTTCTTTGACGTGGCGAAGTATCCGACAGGAAAATTTGAAATCACTAAGATCACAGCGCTTTCTGGTGACGAGGCAGCTAATAGTATGGTATACGGTAATCTTACCCTCAAGGATCAAACGAAGGAAGTAGGATTCAAAGCGAATATCGATGTCAATGGCAATAGAGTAGTAGTGACAACTCCACAGTTCACTATCAACAGAACTGACTGGGGCGTAAACTATGGCTCCAAGTCAGTATTTGACAATCTCGGAGACAAATTCATCAATGATGAGATCGGTCTGGCGATCAACTTGACGGCTGGCAAGGCTGCTATGTAAGAAATAGATATAGTAAAATCTTAATCAGAGCCTCTTGTAGATAATGCAAGGGGCTCTTTTGTTTAGAAGTAATCTCCACCTTTAGGATTGAATTATTTTATTCTTCATACATTCATAGGAGCTTATATCCTATGAAAAAACAATTGCTTCAGCTATTATTTGTACTAAATACCTGTTTTTTATTTGCTCAATCTTCAGAGATCTCAACACAGTCATTGGATTCAGTTTTATCATGGATGGAACAAAATTATTCTCTGGATTCTAATGGATTTCATGATATAGGTCTGGAGGCGATTGAACGAGCGGCTCAAGGGAAAGACATACGTCTAAAAGCTGACCTTCATAGAGCTATGGCTAACTGGCATGGTTATCATGGTTTGTTTGCTAATGATTCAATCCTCCATCATGATTATGCAGCGATAAAGTATTATCAGATGCTCAGTGATACTTCTGCGATAATCGACATGTATGGATCTCTTTCGATAGACCTGATTAATGATGGACAGTTCATGGAGGCTCAAGACATCATTTTTCAGAGTATAGATCTATGCGAAAAAGTAAATGATGAAGCTGGTATAGCACAGGCTCACCGCAGTCTTGGTGCGTTGTTAGATTTATTAGAAAAGCCTGAAGAAGGAATCCGCTACAGTAATATGGCGTTAGATTATTATCGATCAGTGGAAGATCATGACTTAACTTCATACACCCTTCTTACCCTTATTGAGCTGTATACAGCGGTTGGAGATTACCCAAGGGCATATGAAGCAGCAAGCGAGAGCATACGAATCGTCCACGATCTAATACCCAATCAGGTATTCGTCTTAGCCAGGGCACATGCTTATCGAGCAGATGTGTATATAGCTGAAGAAAGATATGAAGAGGCTCTAAAGGATGCTTTCGAAGCATGGGAAATCGTAAAATCACAGGTTGGAGAAGAGAGAGCCCAGGGCTGGAGGTCAACTATCGGAGATATCCTCAGACTCCAGGGTCAATATGAAGAGGCTCTTGAGCACTATCTACCCTGCATCCAACAATTAGAAGAAAGTGGCGAAGACAGAATCTATACACTGTATCAATCCATAGCAGAATGCTATGAGAAATTAGGTGATTATCAAAATTCGTTGAAATTTGAAAGGTCCTATGCTGATATCAAGAATAGAATGAATGAAGAAACCATAGCTAATCTGGAGTCCGAAGTCATAGCTAAATATGAATCTGGTAAAAAGGATGAAGCTCTCTCAAATCAACAGAATCAGCTTGCTCAAAAAACTAAGATGCAGCAGTTATCTACTATTGCTTTGCTAGTCTTATTAGGCCTCTTGTCAGGTTTATATTATTTATTGAATAAAACGAAGCAGGTATCTCGATCATTAGCATTGAAAAATGAAGAGAATGAAATACTGCTCAAAGAAATCCATCATAGAGTAAAAAACAATCTTCAAATCCTATCGAGCTTATTGAGTTTACAATCAGACTCAGCAGAAGATGAATTGATCGCTGGGGCATTGAGAGAAAGTAAAAGTCGAGTAGAATCAATGGGCCTCATACATCAAAAACTATATAGTAAAGATCATCTGAGCTCTATAAATATGAGGGAATATATCGAAGAGCTTTGTGACAAATTAGAAGACTCATATAACAGTGATGATAGAAAAGTCCAAATCGATCGACAAGTAGAAATTGGATTGGCTGATGTAGAGACAGCCATACCCTTAGGTTTGATCATTAATGAGCTCATCACTAACTCCATGAAATATGCCTTTGATGATACACAGGATGGCCTAATCGAACTGAAGCTCTTTGAAACTAAGGATGAAATGCTCATGCTGCGAGTATCAGATAATGGATCTAAATCAGTATCGGTTGATGAGCAGCAGAATTCGACGAGTTTTGGGACTCGGCTGATTAAAATTCTGAGTAAAAAATTGAAAGGAACCATCCAAGTATCACAAATTAATGGCTATCAGACGGCTATTTCTTTCAAGAGGTATCAATTGGTCTGATACTTAAAGAGTGCGATACTATGGGTATATGATAAGATGGCTGGCAGTAGAAAGCTATCACTTACCAAAATTTTAGCTATTCCCACGTGCTAAAAGAGTGCATTCACAAATTTGACCCCTCACTGTGACAGCTTTTATTTACTTATGACCTTTCTTTTATAATAGAAGCAAGATTGTCAAATCTATGAATCAAAAAATACTGATCATAGAGGATGAACCTATTATATCATCAGATATAATCGCTCAGCTCTATAAATGTGGTTATCATGATGTGGAGGCCATTGATAATGGTGATCAAATCAAGAGTGAGTGTGAAGGTAGATATCATTTAATTCTCTGTAATCATAAGCTGTCAGACGGCTGGATAAATCAACTGCTTATCAAAAAATTAAGTCAGCTGAGTGAGCACATTGTATTCATTACTGGGGTTAGGGAATGTGAGAAAAGGAATAAGTCCAATCATCCAGATCAATACGAGGTTCTTTATAAGCCTTTTTCATTCTATCAATTAAAAAAGGTGCTCCAACGGATTGGAATAGCTTACCAATAAAAACATACCGTTTACCAAGAATATCTGTCGTTTACCAATACGATACAAGGGCTTCAATGTAGGTGATTTATTTTGACGAAGCCGTCAGATACAATCAATATCGATCGGCTCCTATAGAAATCTACCAAATCAAATAGTAATGCATACGAGCCAAAAAGAAATACTTGAGAAGCCTATCACAACAAGAGAGAAAGAAGTTTTACATCTCATTGCCCATGAACACACATCTCTTGAAATACCGACCCAACTGTACATTAGTAACCATACCGCTATTACCCACCGAAAAAACTTGATGCAAAAGCTAGGTGTAAAAAATACTGCGGGTCTTGTCAGAAGAGGATTTGAGTTGGGCGTTTTACCTTTTTCTTCAATTAAATAGCCAATATGAAAAATTCTTTTTTTCTGATAGTCCTGTTATTTACTTCTTTTGGGCTATTGGGACAGTATATTGATAATAAGGTCTCGGTCGCATTCGATGTTTGCGGTGAGATGGAAATTAACTTCGAGGTAGAGCAAGGAAACGGAGGTTTAGCTTGTTTTGATGTAGATAGACTTGGATATATGATGGCTACCTATCCCAGTGGCGGCAATGATGTTCCATTTCTATACTTTTACGACAAAAATCAAGATGTTTTTAAATATATTAATGCACTTGGTCAATTTTTGAATGCTTACCCCAATGGCTTCCAGATTGTGGAAGCTGATCCTTCTGGTCACTGCGGTGAGTATACTATTCTAATGCCTTTTGGAGCTTCGTTCACTTTTCCTAGTGGTAGAGGAGGAGATGCATCTTTTAAATGGAAGGGGCTGCCAGGGAATATAGATAATCAAATTTTGGATATACAATTAACGGGTCACTGGGACTATTATGGTGCCGGAGGAGAAAACTTTGGTCCTGATCAACTAAATGGCCGTTTCTCAACAAATATTCCAAATAGTGGTGCTAATTCGTCTTATTCTACACTTAATGCGACATCTGACAACTGTGATAATGTCACTTTAACTTGGTCGGCTATCACTGGATTGCCTAGCTGTAATAACAGATCTATCGAAATTCAAAAGGCAGTACAAGGGACTGATAATTGGGAGCCCTCTACACCAATAAGTCGTTCTATTTCTACCACTTCTTATGCCGATATTAATGCCCAGAAAGGGGTGCCCACAAAGTATCGGATTAGACATAAGTTTGCTCCTTCTTCTGATAGGGTGATATATTCTAATTGGACAGAGACCGCCTCTACTTCCCCTGGCCTTCGATTAGGAAAATTACAGCCTCCTACCAGCATTACTGCATCAAAGGGAGGCTGTCAAAAATATATAGAGGTGGGTTGGTCATGGACTAATTCAGATACGTACTTAGGTGGTTGGAAGATTGAAAGACGTGTGAAGAATCCTGCTGGAAACTGGGAAACAATTGCCGATGATCTATTACCAGGAGATCGCTCATATCAAGATGTTATAGATGACGACTCTCCTGTTATACCAAATGTGGAATATGAGTATCGAGTTTCTTCGATTAACACCTGTGTCCCAGGAGATATTTCGGATCCATCTCCGGCACCTTATGCTTTTGGTGTAGGTCCTGGTGCGCCTAATGCACCTCAGATCTCTAATGTGTCTACTATTGCTGGTGCTAACAAAAAAATTACTATTGAGTGGGATTATACCGCTACACCCGTAGATGACGGGTTTATTGTGATCAGACAGGGTGGGCCATCACCGTTAACACGGACTATTAATGATATAACCGCAAGATCATTTGAAGATGTTGAAGTACAAGAGTGTACTCGATATACGTATGTGGTAAAGGCAAAATCTGAGTGCTTTGATGGAGATGATGCCATTGGTACCTCAAGTATTAGCGCCACGATCAGTCCTGATCTATCGACGACCTTCGCACCTGGATCACTAAGTGCCTCTAAGGGTATCTACCCTGATAGGGTGCAGTTAGAATGGGTGAATAATAACAGTGCATTAATTTCTGATATTAGAATATACCGTAAGATATTAGGCTCTTCAGCCGCCTTTACTAATATCGCTACTTTGCCCAGCAACTCTTCGATTTATAATGACTTTACTGGAGATGCTGGTACACTATTCGAGTATAGGATTGAGGCCATAGCAGATTGTGATGGGAATAATGTCCTATCAAACACTGTCAGCGCTGTAGGATTTAGACTAAAGTCAGGTCAAGTAAGTGGCAAAGTCACTTACCAAGGACAAAGTAGTATAGCAGTATCTGATGTCAAAATAAAGGCTGAAAGCACTACTGGAGAAAAAGGAGGTGGCCTACATATGAATGGTGGAGCTTTGGTAGTGCCTATGACTGGTAATCAATCTATTAGCAATGCTGCTATATTAGAATCTTGGATGAAACCTGAGGCGTATGCAGCAGATTTTACAGTATATGATCAAGGATGCTTTTCTCTGAAGTATGTACACAATACGGGAGTTTATCAAGCTTCAGCACATGATGGAGGGACGACGTATTCAATAGAAATATCTAAAGATTCATTGCCTATTGGACAATGGAATCATTTAGCAGCCCAAGTGGCTAATGATTCATTGTTTATCTATGTCAACGGAGATATTGCAAAGAAAAGAGCAATGGCTACTGGATTTATGTTTGACTGTGCAGGGTCTACAGGTATTAGGATTTTTGATGGATATAGAGGAGGCATCACAGAGGTCAGAGCCTGGAGTCGTGCCAAATCATTAAAAGAAGTATTCAGGGACCATGGTAGGGCATTAGTCGGTACAGAAAATAATTTGTTTTTATTCCTTCCTATGACCGAAGGTGCAGGCGACTTTGCCTATGATAGATCTCGTATTAATCAGAATACATTCAATTTAAATCACGCAAAAATTAATGGATCTCACTCTTGGATTATTGCCGCCGATGGACTCCCTACGGTAGATCAATTATCGTTCGCTGGATATACTGACGAAAATGGAGATTACGTCATCACATTGCCATACGGTAGTGCGGGGAGTAATTATCGCTTGACTCCTATCTATCAGACACATCGCTTTTCACCATCTTCTAAGCTACTTTTTGTTGGAGATGGAGCCTCAGTGATAAATGGTGAGGATTTCATTGATGAGTCGAGCTTTCGAGTTACAGGATTTGTTAATTACAAAAATACAGTTTGCCCGGTAGAAGAAGCATTCGTTAAGGTTGACGGGGAAATCCTTAGAAATATTGATGGAAAGCCAGTCTTTACCGATTCCAAAGGCGAGTTTGATATATTAGTCCCAATAGGTGATCACGTGATATCTGTGGAGAAGGCCAATCATGTTTTCTCGCAAGGGAGATTTCCACCAACTGGGACTTATTCATTTCAGAAGCCTGAAACTGGTGTGGAGTTCATAGATAGCACTACTGTCAAGGTGATTGGTAGAGTTGTGGGAGGACTCAGAGAGGCTAGTAAGTCGCCAGGATTTGGAAAGTCTAAAAACAATATAGGACAGGCGGTAGTGATGTTTGAATCCAGAAATGGATGTCTCATTGAGACAGCTACTACTGTGGATACTTCTGGAGAGTATGAGATCGATCTGCCTCCGCTAAAGTATACAGGTAGTGCCAGCATCGCTAGTAATCTAGGTATTACTTTCGATAGGCCATTACTTGATTACGATGATACTCCTATTCCCCGAATAGTAAGAGATACCACTATCAATCCAGATGCTTCGGAGACTATAGATAGTATTGTGTACAATTATCAATTGGATTTCATCCATCGGGCTAAGCCAATTGTCGTAGTGACTGATAAGGATGGGGTGAGCGACTTCATTGGTGATACTTCTTTAGTATACCAGCCGCCGATGGGACCTGCTATCGAGCGAGACTTAAGGACGAATCCGCTGCCATGGCCAGTTTTTACACCCAATGATGGTACAGTCATAGGCAAAAAGTATAAAGCAATGGTCAAGGTCTATGAGCCCTATACCAATTTTGACAATGCTAGCGCTTTGTTGAGAGATAGTGTTCCTACCACTGATGGTATAGTGAGAGTGACTAATCGGATAGCTGACTCATTGAGTCATCCGATCAAAATGAGCGACATCAATACATTAGATACCTTGAAATCTCTGGTTATCGAGTTTGACGTTGGAGATCCTAATTTTTCAGAGAATAACATAGCTAAGTATAGTTATACCAAGCGATTTGAGATCGCCTATATACCAAATTCGGGCCCGACTATATTTTGGGAGCCTGGCTATTTGAGCAGTATTGATCCTGCAGATAGTGATAAGGCATTTAGGGGGTATGTACTAGGGCGTCGGACTTTAGGAACTCGCTACTTTACAGAAGGTCCTCAGCGACCAGAGTTTGTATTGAGAGACCCACCAGGAAGTAATAGTAGCGCCTCGAGAAATGTGGGGTCTACCACTTCTTATAATCGCTCGTGGAGCTGGAATTTAGGACAAGAAGCCAGCACTACTGACAAGCTTGCTGCTGGTGTAGATTTTACGGCAGGATTTGGTATCTCTCTGCAGACGACTATTAAAAATGATATTAATCTTGGATTTTCTGCAGAGTTGTCAGGAGGTCGTAATGGAAGCATTAATGAGTCAGTATCAACCAGCCAAACATATTCGACAAGTAGTACCACAGATTTAGTAGGGTCAGGTAGCGATGTTTACATTGGTAAATCTCAAAATATAGAATTTGGGGCGACAGAGGACTTATCACTTGTGCCAATTTCGGAGTGCGCCAACATACAATGCCTGGGGCCTGATTATAATGGTTTTAGATTTGCCAGGACGGCAGGAATAGCCTTAGCTCCTGAAGGCTACAATACATACTTCGCATATAGTCAAGGATATATTGTCAATTACTTGATGCCACTTTTGAAGGTGGCTCGGGATGGATTGTTGCAAGGTAATCCATCCAGATATAGGAGTCATCTGCCAATCGACCATGAGCTCTATGGAGTGAATAATGATGACGAGAGATTGAATAATCCAGTTGATTGTGGTAATCAGACTCCTTGTTTTGCTACATTATCTGGGCCGAGTTACACCTTTTATGCTGCCACAGAGCAAGATTCGTTGACAGGAGATTCTGTGCGTTATATCAATCAACAGATCCAAATGTGGGAAGAGGCTATAGCGCTAAATGAATGGGAAAAAGCAGTCATTGGGGATATAGGTGTGATAGATAGTCTTTATAATGAAGAGCATCAAAAGCTACTCGATGAATATGCTGGAGCTATAGCAGCCCAAGCTGTCACCGGAGCAGTTTCGATTGGTGCACTTGGAGCAATAACCTACGGTATCATTGTAGCACCTGTACCAGGTACAGCTACAGCAGGGACGATTACATTTGGTATTACGACGGCTGCGGGTATTGCTAATGCAGAAACCGCCAGTCGGTTTGAAGAGTTTCTATTAAAAGAAAAACGATTAGATCAAAAGTTTGAAGCCATCAGAGGAGCAGCTAATTCACCAACTAATCGATCTATTAGTTCGGGTAATAGTTATTCTGAAGAGATGTCTACTTCCACGGCCATTAGCTCTGGTGGTAGTATAGAGTATACGATAGCTGCAGAACAAAAATTTGACATAGTTGCCAAAGTAAATGGTACTGGATTCGCTTTTGAAAAAGGATTTAAGACATCCTTTGATTACTCACGTGACTGGGGTCAAGAAGAGAATTCATCTGAGTCTGTCAGTTTTACGATTAGCGACGATGATCAGCCCGACTTTTTCTCAGTGGATATTTACCCATCTATGTTAGGTTGGGGCCCAATATTCAAGAAAAAAGATGGAGGGCAAACGAGCTGCCCGTATGAAGATGAAGAATACTCCCTGTTCTATAGAGATACGATGACTAATCAGCCAGTCAGACTGAGCGGTAAAACACTACAGATTGATAAGCCACGTATCGAAGCATCACCGACAGTACCAATCACTAATGTACCTGCTAATAGTGCGGCATCATTCGAGTTGACATTATTCAATGATTCTGAGGCGGCCGCAGCGAGGGAGTATCGTATACAGACCGTATCCTCTAGCAATCCATATGGGGCGATCATTCGGTACGACGGCAGTCCGGGAGGAGCGACAGTAGCTATACCGGGTGATAATAGTGTGACTAAGACCATTACGATCAATAAAGGACCTGGAGCAAGACTCGTGTATGATAGTATACTGATAGTAATGTATGCACCCTGTCAGTATGAAGCCGGGACCAGTGACAATCTTGATATCGTAGACTCTGCCTATGTTTCAGTTCACTTTTTACCAGAATGTACAGATGTATCAATCCTTAATCCAACGGATCAATGGATATTGAACAATAGCTATAAGGATACCATGACAATGGTAATAGGTGATTATGATATTAACTACTCCGAGTTTCAAGAAATCAAACTACAATTCAAGTCAACCGAATCACCATTATGGAATGACCTACAGTCATTCTACGTAAATAGTGATGGAATTCCAGATCCTGACTCTATAGTCATACCCAGAGATGCACCGCAGATTCAATGGGATTGGCCTGTCAATGATGAAGTCGATGGTTCATACGATCTGCGAGCCATATCAGTATGTAAAGAAGCAAGTAAGATATCCTCCATACATCGAGGATATATGGATAGGATCAACCCTCATGCATTTGGTTCGCCAAGTCCTGCAGACGGGATATTAGATCCAAATGATGATATACTGCTATCGATGAATGAACCAATAGATCTGGGAAGTGTCTTGGCTCGAAATTTTAGTGTATCTGGATTACTCAATGGTACAACATTGGCAAATGAAAATAGCTTGTCATTTGATGGTGCCAATGACTATGGAACTATACCTGAATACCAGCTACAACAGAGATCTTTTACCATCGAATTTTGGATGCGTCGAGAGGGTCACTCGGGTACAAGAGAATATATCCTTTCTCAGGGGCAGTCTGCTAGTGATCAGTTGGCGATATCAGTAGAGCCAGATGGGAGACTAAGAATGCAGGTGGGAGATAGAGAGATATTTTCCGAATCAGCTATAACAGACACAGATTGGTATCACACAGCATTCGTTTATGATCGAGATGCGAATACTGCCAGTATATATCTCGCTCATGATACTCGGGATTTTAGACTTCCTGACGCTAATGAGCCGAGCTTTTTTACAGACTATCAAGGAGACGGATTGATCAGTGTAGCAAGGAATTCTACTAATGGATCTGATTACTATGCTGGAGCACTCAGGGATCTGAGACTATGGGCTGTTCCGAGGACAGAAGGGCTCATCTCAGAGTTTTTATCCAGGTCACTGAGTGGGAGAGAACCTGGTCTTATTGGAGCTTGGCTGATGAATGAATCATACGGCACAGTAGCTATCGATAAGGTACGATCTAGAGATATGCAAGTATCAGGTGCTTCGTGGATGATACTTCCTCAAAATCATTCAGTAGTCTTTAATGGTATAGATGACTATTTAGTTGCAGAAAATGCTGCGGACCTCAGCTTTGGAGAGGAGTCAGATCTGACAATTGAGGCGTGGTTCAAGACAGGGTCAAGTACCAAACAGACAATATTGAGCAATGGTCTGAGTGATGGGTCACTACCTATCAATAGTTTCTGGAGTTTGTCCATTGATCCTACTGGAGCATTGGTGATAGAGAATGATGGAAACTCAATTAAGTCGCCATCAGGATATAATGATGATAACTGGCATCATATATCAATTGTGATTGACAGAACATTTGCCGTATCCATGTACATGGATGGCAAGCTGGTGCGTACTGATAATGCTACCACTTTTAAGAGCTTCGTGGGACCCAAACTTTGGATTGGATGTAGAGGATGGATTCAGTCTCAGCCATTGATGGAGCATAGAGATCAGTTTTGGGAGGGCTCATTAGATGATATCAGATTATGGAATGTAGCTCGACGACCAGAGCAAGTCAGTCGTGACTACGTATATCAGCAAAAAGGAGATGAGATTGGTCTGATTGCATACTATCCATTTGATGGCATTGAGACCATTAACAATATTCGTAGTCGTATACCTGATTTGCTCGATGCTACAGATAATGATTATCACTTGAGGATTGGTAATGACCAAGTGGATACTTTTTCTATTAATGCTCCTTCGATCAAGTTGCCACGGCTAGTACAAAATGTCAATTTCACATATTCTATTAATAATGATCAAATATTCATAGAAATAGATGAGCCACCATCTCGAATAGAAAATGTGACGATAGATATAGTGGTAGACGACCTCAAAGACATAGCGGGAAATGTGATGGCTGAAGCCGAAACATGGATCGCCTATATTGATAAGAATCAAGTTTTTTGGGAAACTGAATACTTTAATTTTGAAAAGGATATTGATGAGTCTTTAAGTTTCACAGCGACTATTAAAAATACAGGAGGGAGTCAAGAGCAATTCGTGATTACTAATATTCCTTCATGGTTGTCAGCGAGTACTTCAGGTGGGCTCTTAGAACCCAATAGCTCGATAGAGGTGACTTTCAGCGTCTTGCCTGGCATCAATATCGGAGAATACGAGCAAGATATTTATGTCTCTACAGAAAGCTTTGGATTTAACGAGCGGCTATTACTCGACCTGAAGGTGACCGCTGAGCCACCAATATGGGATTTTGACCCTACCCCATATGACTACTCTATGAATATCATCGGAGAGCTTAAGGTCAATGATGTGATCAGCACTGATGTAGAAGACATGGTGTCAGTCTGGATCGGAGATGAGCTGCATGGCATGGCACATGTACAGTTTGATCCTGTCTCGGGCAAGCACCTTCTTTTTTTGACTATAGCCAATGATGTGTCTTTACAAGAGCCATTAGAGTTTAGAGCATGGGATGCGAGTACAGGTAGAATACTGGTAGGTCTTCAACCTGATAATTTGGTTTTCAACGATAATACCTTGATGGGCACCTTAGGGCAGCCACTTTCAATATCTGCCGAGGTATTGACTAAGTTGACATATCATATGAAGACCGGCTGGAACTGGATTTCATTTCCACTAATGCACAGTGTTTTATCTGATGTGAATGGTACATTGAATGAGTTGAGCCCTACAGTTAATGATGAGATACGTACAAGTGGACGGTTTAATGGGGTTGTCCAAGGTTTGTTTGATACGTACAAGTCCACCCTACAATGGTCTGGTTCATTGGGGGCTGTAGGATTCGACACTGAGAAAGGATATAAAATATTCCTGTCAGAAGCTGACACTTTCAGCTATGAAGGAACACTGATTGATCCGGCCTCTGAGCCTATAGATATTGAAGCGAGATGGAACTGGATCGGGGTGAAAAGCGAAGTCAACCTACCTACTAACACAGCGCTTTCTTCGCTTAATCCAAGTCAAGGGGATCTCATTAAAGGTCAGCAACAGTTTGCTATTTATGATACTACATTCAAAAGATGGAGTGGGAATCTGAGCTTCTTAAGTCCTCAACAGGGCTATATGCTCAAAAGTGCTACCGCTCAGCAGTTGATATATCCTGGTGCTGGAGGGGTTACACCTGTCATTTCACCAGTAAAAGAGTATCAGTATCACATGAAATCACAAAAAGAGGAATATATACTGAAAAGTATTTCTTCTGCCGATCTCTCAGGATATAGTGCCAATATGTCGTTGACTGCAGCGATTTCAGAATGTCTCTTGACAGAGTTATCTGGAGAAGAGATTGATTTATCAGAATGGATCTTAGTAGCTCATATCGGAGAAGAGATACGAGGATTGACATCCCCTATTTGGGAAGATGGGCTCGAAGACTATTTGTTTTATTTAAGTATAGCAGGGGAGCAACCTGCCGAGTTGAGTTTTAGGCTGATCAAGGCAGATGGTAGTGATGAATTGTCATTGGGTCAAGTATTGACATTCGGTGCAGATATTATCGAGGGGACACCGTCAGAGCCCTATTCATTTACTTGTGGTGCACGCATAGATTGTATAGATGATCGTATGTATAGGAGCCGAGATATCAATGCTGAGTTATCTGAAATTGTTCAGAAAGCCAGATATAGCATTGGATCAGATGCTATTATTCCTAAAGGAATATCTATACAGTTTAGAGCAGGAGATAGAATAGAATTATTAGAAGGCTTTGAGACTAATAAAGGCGCCAGCCTTGAAATATTAATCGAGGAGTGTAACGAGAAAAATGATTGATCATGAAAAAAAGAATAACTCATACATCAATCAAATCTCTAAGTCTCACGAAAATGAATAGCCGTATAAGTCGATATTTTATTTGCTTTTATACGATAATTCTATCGCTTTCAGGAGTCACAGCTCAAGTCCCAGATTGGGAGTACACAGGAGATTATTCCTTAGATATGTCAGTGATCTTCTCTATAGCAGATGAATGTACATTGACCAATGATCCCAATGATATAGTTGCCGCATTTGATCTTAATGGAGAGGTCCGAGGAGTCGCACAAGCTAACGTAGGTAATCAAGCCTATGTTTTCATAGGAGGTAATACGAATGGAGAAACGATCATATTTAAAGTCTATGATGCAAGTTTAAATCAAGTATTTACAGCCTATGAAAATACGATTTCATTTGTTGGAGGTGATCGATTGGGATCAGTCATACTCAATTATGATAGCCAACCCAATAGTTCAAATGGCGGGAATGACCAAAGATTAGTAGATCAGACTACAGCTACCCTTGATGCCGTAGGTACTGGAAGGTGGAGTATTATAGCGGGATCTGGAGGAGTTATTGAGAGTCCTCAGAATCCCAAATCAAATTTCTCTGGGGTGCTGGGTACCAGCTACACTTTAGTTTGGACGCTCACAGATCAAAATAGTTGTATAGGTGAATCAGATGAAGTGGAGATAATATTTGCTATAGGAGAACCCGAACAAGGATCAAGTAAATGTTCAGATGGGTTAGACAATGATGGAGATGGATTAGTCGATTGTCTTGATCCTGATTGTGCAGCGCCTATCTTTTCTGACATCGTCAAGACCTTGCCAAGTCCATTAGATTGTAGTTCCTCAATGTCAGATGGTTCATTTTCATTTACAGCAGTGCATGCCGACCAATTTTCGATAAACGAAGGAAATGAAACACAAAGTCAAACCGAATTTAGCGGATTAAGTACGGGTGTATATACTCTTTGGGCAAAAAATGCGGCAACAGATTGCATTACTACTGAAGATGTCGACCTCACTATTGTATTAGACCCATTAGAAGGGAAATCTATTGATCTTGTCGGACCTCAGACGCTTTGCAAAGACTTGAAGGATGTTTCTTTTGTGCTGAATAGTAATGCACCTACAGGAATGATGGTAGATTGGGCATATGGGGGTGCTGGAGCGACTATTAGTAATGATGACAGATATAGTTTAGTCAGTTTTACTAATGATGCGAGCTCAGGATATTTAAAGGGTAGTATCTCTTCTGACTGCAGTACTATAGAGGACTCTCTTATGATAGAATTTAATGTGGTTGATTTTTTATGCCAGTCTTCTCAATGTCCAGAGATCTCGAATGTGACTTCTGGTCTGGTACAGTCACAACCATCTTCTCAAGTTTATCAGGCCGCAATAGAGCTTATCAGTGACGCAGATTTACCTTCTAAGTACTATGAATTCTCAGCTGGTGAACAAATTGAATTAAATGAAGGCTTTTCAGTGAAAGCAGGCCAAGTCTTCCTGGCGAGTATTAAAAACTGCAACAATTAATCCATTCTAACTATCAACAAATGAAAAGGTCAAAAAATATAATATTGATATTCTTTTGTCTATCAATAGGCATCACTACTGTCTATGCGCAGTGTCCTGATGCCGATATGGATGGACTATGTGATGATATAGATCCATGTCCCACAGTATATAATCCTTCTCCTGTTGACAGTGATGGAGATGGGACATTTGATGCATGTGATGGCTGTCCTGACAATCCTAATCTTACTTCACCTGGGGTTTGTGGCTGTGATGAAAATCTCTATGACAGTGATGGTGATGGGACACCTGATTGTAAGGATCGTTGTCCTACCATGAGGAATGGTGATTGCGATGATAATAATCCTTGTACTGCTGACTATTTAGATAACAATTGTAACTGTCAGTATGACCTAATCGATAGTGATGGGGATGGAGTCTGTGACGCTGATGATCTTTGTCCAGGTCAAAACGATAGTATTGATGCTGATCAAGACGGACGGCCTGATGCATGTGATGATGATTTAGAATGTATATCCTGTTCACCTGATAGTGATGGAAAAATTACATTCTGTAGAATACCGCTTAACTCTTCGAATGCAAGAAATGTGAGAGGGACATGTTTTGAACTGAAAAATTACTTTGATCCGAAGGATGGATCACTTATAAATCCCAAAGATCATTGTGGTCCATGTGACTGTGCTGACAGGGGACTAAGCGATAGTGACGGTGATGGTATCTGTGATGATATTGATGAGTGCCCTGATAATCCGGCTATTTCTGCCAAAGATGAATGTGGGTGTGATATCATCGATAGTGATGGAGATGGAGTCTGTGATTTATTAGATCGATGTCCAGGTGGAGATGATAGTGTGGATGAAGACGCTAATGGCACTCCTGATTATTGTGAGAGAATAGAATATTGTATCCCTGGTGCTAACAATAGTATGGAGTGGATAACATCTATCAATCTGGGCCAGCATGAGTACAGCAGTGATCGATCGGATGGATATGTTCATCATGATGAGCCTGTTACGATTGATCAAACCGGAATCTATCCACTCGAGATTAAAACAGAATCTATTGACGAGGTATGTGATTTATTTGTCGATGTGTATATAGATAAGAACTATGATGGAGATTTTGGAGATGAAGGAGAAGAAATATTACACCTAAAGGCGCTCTCTGATGTCAATACTTATATGAGTTTTGATGATTTAGCAGTAGGGTCTTACAGAATGAGAGTAATGCTCTATTTAGGCCGATTGCATGATATTTGTCAAGACACTCTATGGGGCGATATTGAGGACATTACTTTACTGGTCGTAGATGAAGCAGATTTTTGTCAAGATATTTTTGACACATTTGATTACGATGCGGGCACTGGTATTAATGGTCTTGATGGAGGTGTGGCTTGGTTGAATCCTTGGAGCTATGAGACCAGCTCAAATGGCTATGCAATAATTACCGATATGAATTCAGCAAATAGCAGCAATCAGCTGGGTATAGTGAATCTGGTAGGTGAATCTTCCACCTTATCTCGACAGATTGGGGCCGACTTAAGTCAGACCGCTCAGATATGGTTTTCGATATTGTATGAACGAGTTGTTGGACAAGGTTCTTTTCAGATTGATTTCGGTGGCTTACAGTTCGGGATCAATAATGAGGGACTTTTCAATCTATTAAATGAAGCAGAAGGGCAGATAGAATTGGGTGTCAAGTATTGGTTGGTACTTGAAATAGATAAAGTATCTCAAAAAAGCAGATTTACTGTTCAAGATGTGGCGACGGGCAATATTGCGATGAGCTTAGAATCTGATATTTCATCTAATGTCAAGTTTGATGATATTAAAATAACCATAGAATCCAGACATGAGATTAGTCCAATGCTCCAATATGTTGATGAATTAAAAATAAGCTGCGAGCAGCCGAATCTATCTTTACATAAATCAGAATATAAACTAAATCAGTTCAGGGCTACAAGTGATTTGGATTTCAGTTTATATCCTAATCCGGTAGCTGATATCCTATATGTGAGCCTAAATAAGGAGAGGTCTAATGGAAAAATCGAACTACATGATATTGCTGGTAAAGTCGTCTATAGTTCGACCTTTCAGGATTCCAAATCTCATAAGCTCTCTGTAGCTGATTTTTCACCAGGTCTTTATATCGCTACTATTTCATCTGATACAGGTATCAGTGATCAATTGATATACATTGAATAAACAGGAGAACCGATTGTTGCTTTTTTGATTAATGTCATACCAAGTCATATATTCATCCCTTAAACCTCGAAGCGATGAAAAAAAGTATCAAAGATCTCAAAGCAACTATGCCTCAAGTCGGCAAGATCGAATGGATAGGGCTACGTCCTAAAAAGAAAGCTGATCTACGTTCAGTGGATAGTGCACAGATCACGGTCGCTGCAGGTCTCGAAGGAGATCACAATGTCAATCCTGGAGGAAAGCGTATGGTCACGCTGATACAGCAAGAGCACCTGGATATGGTCAGTCGAGTCATGGGACGTGATGTCACTCCCGATATGACACGACGCAATATAGTGGTCAGTGGCATCAATCTGCTCGCTCTCCAAGATGCTGATATTAAACTTGGGGATGATGTGATACTAAGGGGGACCGGATTTTGTGTGCCCTGCAGTCGTATGGAAGAAAACCTCGGTGATGGAGGCTACAATGCAATGCGAGGACACGGAGGTATCACTACTACAGTCGTCTCAGGTGGCGAAATAAAGGTAGGTGACGAGATCAAACTACATATATAGAGATAAGGGTATCTATCTACTGTAGATTCAATAGTATATAAATAACAAAAAGATATAATTGATAAATCAATATGAGTGGAAAGTTCTCTCATCTCGACCCAAAAGGGAATCCGACAATGGTTGATGTCTCTGAGAAAGCCGTGACTCAGCGAGTCGCTGTGGCACAGTCAATCGTAAAATTGCCTAAAGAAATCATTGATCACTTGAATAATGATGAAATACAGACTAAAAAAGGGCCGGTATTTCAAACTGCGATCCTTGCAGGGATCATGGCAATCAAAAAGACAAGTGACATCATCCCACTATGTCATCCATTACCACTCACGAAGTCAAAAATTGATATATCAATCGACGAAAACGATCAAGTGATTATTACCTCTATGGCTAAAGTGGAGGGTAAAACAGGGGTAGAAATGGAAGCACTAACTGGAGCATCTGTAGCTGCACTTACGATATATGATATGTGTAAGGGATTTTCTCATGACATCGAGATAGTAGAGACTAAGCTCATGAAAAAAACAGGAGGTAAAAGTGATTTTGAAAGGTAAACATCAGAAGCATGCTAAGATCGCTCGACCTCAGCTCGGAGAGTACGTGCGTCATGAGATAGGCCTACTTGGAGCTCCATGTGGTATGATCGCTGAGCTCGTAGATCAAGTAGGTCAGCGACTCGCAGATCGATATCGCACTATCTATATAGACGCTGATCACGGCAGTGGAGAGGGACAGCCTGTGATCTCACAGCTTACTGATATGATCGGATATCATCAGTGGACCGATAGCTCTTCGTGGAGTGATTTTGATCATAAGATCCGTCTGTCGAGTTATGATCTCGCTTTGGTGAATGGAAATCACTTTCATGCCAAAATGCAAATACCTATCATCCATAGCGCTAAGAGAGATTCTCTTCAGCGAAAACTGGATCGACTCGATCGCATAGTCGCTGTTATCATAGATGATGTAGAGTCACCATATGAATTCATCTCAGAGCATATCGGGCCAGAGACGCCTATTTTATCGATCAATGATGTAGATGCTATTGTTGATCTCATTGCGTCCCTTGCTCCACCTCCAGTGATCAGAGGTCTCGTCCTCGCTGGCGGTCAGAGTCAGCGTATGGGTACTGATAAGTCTCAGATAGATTATCACGGATTGCCACAGGAGCAGTACATGCTCGAGCAGCTCGCTCCCTTATGTCAGAGTGTCTCTCTTTCAAAGAGAGAATCAGTCAAAGATGATCTAACGGTGATAGGTGATACCTTCTCAGGCTTGGGGCCATATGGAGCGATCCTCAGTGCTTTCAGAAGTGATCCCGATGCAGCTTGGCTCGTCACTGCATGTGATCAGCCATTACTGAGTACGGTGCACTTGGAGCGATTAGTCCAGCAGAGAGATAGGACTAAAGTCGCTACCTGCTATCACAATCCTGATACGGGATTTCCAGAGCCGCTTATCACTCTTTGGGAGCCTCGGGCGTATCCACGATTGTTATCATTCTTAGCCTTGGGCTATAGCTGCCCTCGCAAAGTCCTTATCAATAGTGATATCCAGCTTCTCAAGGTGGATGATCATAGTTTCATGAAAAATGCTAATACGCCTGAAGAGCGGGATCAATTAATGCAACAGAAGTGAAACAAAAAGAGCCAGCACCTCCGTGCCGGCTCACTACTACTGAACTAAATATGGTACAGTCTAATACTCTAAGAGTAAAAACTGTACACGGTCTATACTTTCTCCGTGGCGTCCTTTTCGACCCTTTGGTCCACGATCGCTACGGTCTCTTTTACTTCCTGTACGTTTTTCAACTTGCTTACCTTCGGTATCGCTCTGCTCATTTTTCTTCATTTTCTTTGCCTGCTTTTTCGATTTATCGGCTTTTTCTGGCATATGAGATTTGTGGATCTCACGCAGGTCCTGTTTCCATTGCTCACGATCTGCGGCAGTTGCTACCCAGATAGCATCGAGCTCATCTTCGTGATTTTCGAGGATGGTCTTGATCTCCGCACGTATGTCTTTCATGAGCTCACGATCAGGGTGTTCACCGTTTTCTCTATCCTCTTTATCTGGTCTTGCTGCACGAGCTTTTGCGATGATTTCTTTTTCGGCAGTACTTAGACTTGCGTCAAATTTTTTTCGCTCTGCTGTAAGCACTGGGATTACATTTTTCTCTCGATATGCCTGTATTTCCGCTTTGTGAGCTTCACGCTTAGCCTTCTTCTCTGCGATGAGGGTATCGAGTTTTTTACTTTGCTCATCAGTGAGTATTTCGTCGAGAGCGGCACGCATTTCTTCGCTATTTCTGCGTGCTTTTTTATCTCCTTTTTCAGATGGCTTATTCTTTTTATGGAGATCTTTTATAGCCTCTTTTTGATCATCAGAGAGATCAAGCTGGCTCAATAGTACCTTCATGTGCCCTCCTCGGCGTTCACCTCTATCTCTGTCTCCTCGCTCACTTCTCTGAGCGTATACGGTGGCGCATAGGCCTACCATGAGTATTCCTACGAATACTTTTTTAATTATTCTTTTCATTACCTTACTTATGTCTTGTTATTAGATGTGGGACAAGTTCTGCAGCTTTGTCTTTTTACACCTATTGGATGTGTAGACTGCACATAGGTTTAATCACTCACAGCGAGACATAAGGAATTAATACTTTCTTAAGAAATAGACTGGCTATCGATGCCTTTATTTATTGATGCTTATGCTCTTACTGATTTAGAAGACACCCGCTTGTCAAAAACGGTGAAATAGATGGACATCAATAGTGAGATGATCATATATATAGCCATGATAGTAGTGGCTGTAGCCAATATGTCTTCCATTCCAAACCATCCATCCATACGATACAATATGGATATACCAAAAGCAAACTTAGCCAACTCTGCAGGCAGTGCTATGAAGTCACGATCCATTAGACTCGTATAGGCGAAGATGGTCAAGGCCACGAATACCACATACATCATGATATCGATATAGCTGAGATCTGCTATGTTTTTGAGCATGTAGAATATTAATACATTCGTGAATATGAGCTGAAACCATGACCACGCTTTTAGCCAAGCATTGGTGGCCGGTTCATATTTGACCTGATCATATACATCACTGTCTATATGGACCGGATATTTTGAGGATACATCATCTGGCCTCCATCCAGTAGGCATGAACCATATACGCACCTTGTCCCAGAGTCGCTCTGTGCGCCATGCATCTTTAGCGATGCCCCACATATGCTGCCAGTTGATGAAAAAGGGATTCCAAGTACTGACCGGTTTCTTTACTCCGTAAACAGGAGGGATGTCATCTTGCTCTTCCTGAAAAGTGCCAAACCACTTATCCCACACAATGAATATAGCTGCATAATTCTTGTCAATATATTCAGGATTGATGGCATGGTGTACTCTATGATGTGAGGGAGTCACGATGATATGCTCCAAAAGTCCCATCCGGTCAATCAGACGAGTATGATACCAAAACTGTGCAAACAGGTGCAGCGGAGCGACTATGGCTACTATCTGAGCTGGGATCCCAATCAGTGCCATTGGGATGTACAAAAAGAAATATACACCGACGATACCTGAGATACTCTGACGCAGTGCACAGCTGAGATTAAATTCTTCGCTACTGTGATGGACGATATGACGATTCCAAAATACATTGATCTCATGATTCCAGCGATGTGACCAATAAGAGGCAAAATCTATCAATACAAATGCTAAAACATAGAGCCAGATAGGGGAGGATATCTCAAATAAGGCTATATGATCTACCATCCAGTCGTATGATAGTATGACGACACCCAGTCCTGCTACATCCTTGAGCGTATTAGTCATGCCAGAGCTGAGGCTCGCTACGGTGTCCATCGATCTGACTACATTTTTTTTCATGATGATCGAGGCGATATACTCGATGATGATGAGCAGGACGAATCCTGGTATGGCGTAGGTGAGTACCTGAGCGTAGAGTTCCATAGTATTATTTTATTGCAGCGACTTCTCATTAAAATTAGTGTATTCAGACTTGGTTTGCCAAGTAATATTTGACTCTACTGAAATGTTTTAGCTAATTTTTTGACTCGGTGGCGTCCTTTTTTGGACTGATGTGCGCTATTTATCGATAGATTTTCGTGTCATGTCATGAGGTTAATATCTATCTTCGCACCCGATATGAACTATAAAGAAACAGGTCAGCGAGTATTATACTTCCTATTTGATCCACTGGTACATTTGGTCAAAGCTATTGGCATCAAGCCTAATCATATCACAGTCATTGGATTTGTGCTGAATATCCTTGCTGTAGCTCACCTACTCAATTATTTTAATTGGGAGGGCTTTACCTATGGTGATAATCTTCTGGGTTTTGGCTTGATATTAGGGTTTGCGGGATTGATGGATACCATGGATGGTCGCTTGGCCCGTCTCTACGATATGAAGTCTACATTTGGAGCATTCTTTGATTCTGTGATTGATCGATATAGTGAGTTTGTGATGTTTTTGGGCATCATCCTTTACTTCCAGATATTTGAGAATCTTACAGGGCTCTTTTTGAGTTTCGTAGCATTGATAGGGTCTATCATGGTGAGTTACGCCAGATCGAGAGCTGAGGCATTAGGTATTGATTGTTCCGTTGGATTCATGCAGCGTCCAGAGCGTATTGTATTTATTGGTATTTGGTTCATTATTTTCGGAGTGATCTATAGAGTCAACCCTACATTCATAGATCATGACATCTGGATCAAAGGACTGAATATCTTCACCTTTGGCTTTTTGTTTTTAGCTATATCGACTAATATCACTGCTCTACGTAGAGTATTACACTCAGAGGAGCAGATGAACAAAGCATCGTAATAAGGAGTTAGCCCTTAATCTAATATCTAACTATAGCATCATCTCTACATACTCAGTCAATAGATGAAGGATTTTAAAAAGAGAGCCACAGTAGCAGCCATATTTGCCATTGTGTATGGACTTTTTGTGTTTACGGTGGTCGGCTGGAGGGCAGATCATACGATCATTGTTTCCTTTGTCAGTGGTCTATTACTATTGCATCGCTATTCTTATAGAGTACCTTTTATCCTATTTGGCTTTTTACTTTTTCTGATCATTTATGATGCTTTACCTGCCCTGCCCAATTATACAGTGAATAAAGTTCACATCATAGAGCCGTATAATTTGGAGCTGCAGCTGTTCGGCATTCAGGATGGAGATCAGCGAGTCGTGCCGAGTGAGTGGTTTGCTACGAGACTGCATGATGTATTGTCCCTGATAGCAGGGTTCTCATATGTCCTATGGATGCCACTACCGATAGCCTATGCTATATTTTTGTATTTCAGAGATCATAGACTTATGATTGATTTTAACACATTATTCCTCGTAGTGTGTATCATAGGTATGATAGGTTACTATATATATCCGGCGGCACCTCCATGGTATTATATTAATCATGGGGTGGGTACGGACTTTACGATACCGGGCAGCGAAGGAATGTTGGCGGACTTTGATAGGATCGTTGGTGCTCCTGTGTTCAATGGTATATATGCTAAGGGAGCTAATGTCTTTTGTGCTATACCATCACTTCACTGTGCCTATCCCGTAGTTTGCTTTTTGATAGCGCTGGAGCGCAAAGTGCATTGGCAGACGGCTTTGTTTGGACTGTGGGCATTGGGGACTTGGTTTGCGGCAGTCTATAGTCAGCATCACTATGTGATAGATGTGATCTTAGGAGTGCTCTGTGCTATACTTTCCTATGGCTTGCTTAGATGGATGCGGTCGCAGACGTGGTATGACAGATTTAGTAGGTATATAGTAGGCCAGATAGTCTAACGCTGGATTTTATTTGTACCTATTGTGATGTAGATCCTACTGCTTAATTAGGTGAAAATCAAACAGATATATAGGATGATAAGTATGATGTATATGCGGCGAATAAACTTAATATTAATATTCGCAACATTAAATTAACTTTGCGCCCCACTTTAAAAATTAACTAATTATAAAATTGATCAGCTGATATGAAGGATCAAAAAATCTCACCAGCTTCAGGCAAACTCGGTATCCTACTACCAGGTATGGGTGCTGTAGCGACTACATTCATCGCAGGATGTGTAGCGATAAGAAAAGGATTGTCTAAGCCAATAGGTGCACTCAGCCAAATGGGTGACATCAAAGTAGGAGAAGGTGATGATGCGAAATCGGTATCTATCCAAGACTTAGTACCTATCCAAAGCCTTGATGACATTTGTTTCGGTGGATGGGATATCTATGAGGATAATGTATACGAAGCAACTGTCAATGCGAAAGTTCTTGACAGATATATGGTCGAGCAAATCAAAGGTGAATTAGAAGCTATTAAGCCTATGAAGGCGGTATTTTCTAATGATTATATCAAGAATATCTCCGGACCCAACGTCAAAATAGGCTCATCTAAGATGGACCTCGCTAATCAAGTAATCGCAGATATAGAAAACTTCAAAAAGGAGAATAACTGTGAGCGATTAGTCATGGTATGGTGTGGTAGTACTGAGAAGTATATCGAGGAAGGTGATGTGCACTCGAGCCTCGCTAAACTCGAAGAAGGACTCAGAAATGATGATCCGAATATCCCACCAAGCATGATCTACACATATGCTGCTGTCAAGTGTGGAGTACCATATGCTAATGGTGCGCCAAACCTCAGCTGTGATGTGCCGGCTATCGTAGAGCTCGCCGAGCAGACTCAAACGCCGATCGCAGGAAAAGACTATAAGACTGGTCAGACGCTCATGAAGACGATCTTGGCTCCAGGTCTTAAGGCAAGATACCTCGGTATCGAAGGATGGTTTTCTACTAATATCCTCGGTAATAGAGACGGTGAGGTACTTGATGATCCAGCTAACTTCAAAACGAAAGAAGTATCTAAGCTCGGTGTACTCGAGCAGATCCTCGAGCCAGAAAAACATCCTGACCTATATGGAGATATGTATCACAAAGTACGTATCAACTACTATCCACCACGTGGTGACAATAAAGAAGGCTGGGACAATATTGATATTGTAGGATGGATGGGCTATCCGATGCAGATCAAGATTGATTTCTTATGTAGAGATTCGATCTTAGCAGCTCCATTGGTGCTTGATTTAGCATTATTCTTAGATCTGGCTAAACGTGCTGGAGATAGCGGCATTCAGAAGTGGCTATCATTCTATCTGAAGTCACCTCAAGCAGAGCCGGGTAAGCACCCAGAGCATGATATATTCAAACAACATGTCAATCTCAACAAGAAGATATTAGAATACTCTGCTAACGTGTAGGGTCTTCGTTTATAGTTTTAATTAAAGGTATTGGCCTCACACCTCGACAATTTTTTAAGGGAAGTTGGACTAAAAGAGGCCAAGTAGTATGAAAAAGCTTGCCACAGCCATAGCATCAGGTTTCGGCTCCGGATTTATTCCATTTGGGCCGGGCACTTGGGGTACGGCTGTGGCTTCTTTATTTACGATACTGCTATATGAATCTGGTGCGGATCAAATGATGTGGTGGATCATAGTACTGGCGATTATATTTACGGTAGTCGGATATTGGGCTATCCTTGAGCTACGTGATGACTGGATACATGATGATCAGCGGATAGTAGTCGATGAGATGATAGGCCTCTGGATCACGCTCATTTTGATTCCTATCGACTGGACGACGATCCTTTTGTCGTTTATCCTGTTTAGATTCTTTGATATATTGAAGCCGCTGGGCATACGTCGATTTGACAATATCGATACTCACTGGGCAGTGATAGTCGATGATATCGTAGCAGGTGTCTATGCTAATATCACACTTCGATTGATTCTGGTATTTTTGCTATGAGTGTATCTATGAAAACACAAGGTTCTCTACGAGTCCCATTATTGACCTCTTTTTTGAGGTACAATGCCAGCGCTTATACTGCAAGTATATGTGACTATGGGATGTTTTTATTTTGCTTAGAGATTCTTGATTTATACTACCCTATAGCTACGTTCATAGGGGCTACTACAGGAGCCATTATTGCCTTTTTGCTGGGGCGCAACTGGACATTCAAAAATAAGGACGTCGTCATCACTAAGCAGAGTATGCGCTTTTTATTAGTGGTGGTAGGGAGTATACTGATTAATACTGGAGGAGTTTATCTGGTGACAGAGTTAGCCGGGATTGATGAGCGGATTTCTAAGGTACTTGTCGCAGTTTGTGTCGGAATATGCTATAATTTCCCGATGCAGCGTTATTTTGTATTCAGATAGTATGTCGGACCGTAAGAAGCTCATATTCATAGTCAATCCTTTCGCTGGATACCACTCCAAGGAGAATGTACCTGCCTTGATAGATCAGTATATCTCAGATGATCTATTTGACTATGAGATCCGAGAGACGCAGTATGCAGGACATGCTATCGAGCTCGCACAGGAGGCTGTCGCCGAAGGAGTCGACGCAGTGGTAGCGGTAGGGGGTGATGGTACGCTCAATGAAGTAGCCTCCGCTTTAGTCCATACAGATACCACACTGGGTATCGTCCCTGGAGGTAGCGGCAATGGGCTATCCATGCATCTCGGTATCGGTCGCAGTAAGAAGAAGGCCCTGCGCAAAATCGCTCAATACAATACCAAAACAATCGATACTGCGCAGGTCAATGATAAGTTTTTCGTTAATATGGCGGGAGTAGGAATGGATGGCTTAGTAGCTTACAAGACTAAGCTCAGTACCAAAAGGGGATTCTCGACCTACTTCAAAGGTGCCATATGGGAGAGCGTCAAGTACAAGAATCAACGGTATAAGGTAGAGATCGATGACAAGGAGTATGAAGGCAAGTTTCTCTCCGTCAATGTGGCTAATGGCTCTATGTTTGGATATAACTTTACCATAGCACCAGACGCAGATGAGGCAGATGGATTAGTTAATGCGCTGATGATCCATGATGCGCATAAGATCGATTACTTTGGCAATGCATGGCGCTTTTTTGCTAAGCGTATTCATAAGAGTCATTTTGCCAGCACAGAGAAGACTACTACGCTCAAGATCACAGCCTATGAGGACTCCTACATGCACATCGATGGTGAGGGCTATCCTATCGAGGCAGGCGAATTTGAGTTCGTCGTACATCCACAGTCACTTAGAGTGATTTGTTAGTCTCAGTAGGGTCATATTTCATTCTGGCGCTGTGTTAACAAGTCATTATCATTCTATCTTTCCTTCATAGGCTTGTCGTCATATTATATTTGCAGGTTATGCGATACTTGGCTTTAGTTTTTACCGTACTATTTAGCATTCAGCTATTCGCACAGCATCAATCCGACTTTAAAAACATCCAAGTCCATAAGATCTCTTCAAAGCCCAAAATAGATGGTGTCCTCGATGAGCAGATCTGGCAGGACATAGAGATGGTATCTGGGTTTATCCAGTATTTCCCCACTGATACGCTCCCAGCGAGCAATCAGACCTATATTTCCATGGCTTTTGATAGTGACAACCTCTACGTAGCGATCCGCTGTCTGGGTGATGACTGGGTGGTCAATTCACTCAGACGAGACTATCGAGCTGGCGGTAATGATAATATCACCTTAGTATTTGACTCCTTTGAAGATGAAACGAATGCATTCTTCTTTGGGATCAATCCAGAAGGTGTCATCAGAGAGGGGGTCATCACAGGTGGAGGTAATCAGTTTAGTGACTTTGATGAATCTTGGGATAACAAGTGGCGCGGAGAAGCCAAAAAATTTGATGGATACTATACAGCTGAGCTCGAGATCCCATTTGGTGCTCTTCGATATACTAAGGGGAGTCAAGTCTGGAATTTTGGCGCCTATCGATTTGATACGCAGCACAATGAGTGGTCCACATGGACAGGTATTCCACAGAATGCACCGCTCATGTGTCTCGCCTACAATGGTAAAATGATTTGGGAAGAACCGCTTGAAGCCACCAAAGGCAATTACTCTTTAATTCCATTTGTGGCAGCCGGGGTAGCTCGAGATTTTGAAGCAGGAGAACCTAATGACTGGAATTTTAGTCTTGGCGGTGATGCTAAGATCGGAGTGACCTCAGGATTGAATCTCGATGTGACCCTTAATCCTGACTTTTCGCAGGTAGAGGTGGATCGTCAGATCACTGATTTGTCCAGATTTGAGATCTTCTTTCCTGAGCGACGACAGTTTTTCTTAGAGAATGCCGATCTCTTTAGCCAGTTTGGCTTTGGTAATATCAATCCTTTCTTCTCCAGACGTATCGGCGTGGCAGAAAATCTCGATGGAGACAATATCCAAAACAAAATCTATGGAGGTCTCAGACTCAGCGGCAAGCTCAGTGATGATACTCGTATAGGACTGCTCAATATGCAGACTGCTGACGATAGATCGAGCGGCATCATTGGGTCTAATTATACAGTGGCGGCGCTCCAGCAGCAGGTCCTGACCAGGTCCAATATTAGTTTTCTATTTGTCAATAAGCAGCTGCCGCAGGAGGAGTGCGAAGAGTTTGACTTAGCTCATTTCAATCGGGTTGCAGGTATAGATTTTAACTATAGCAATGCCGCTAATACATGGTTTGGTAAGACTTTTTTACATAGTTCTTTTTCACCAGATCAGGAGGATTTCGCTGGCTCACATGGTGCTGAGTTGACTTACAATACTCGATTCATCACAGCTACATGGTCTCATGAGATGGTCGGAGCTGACTACAATGCTGAGACGGGATTCATCCGCCGTACGGACTACTCACGGGTCAATCCCTCACTTGAGCTACGTCGCTATCCGATGAATGGCTGGATCAATGAACTGCAGTGGCGCTCTTCAGCGAATCTCTGGTGGCAGCCTGGACTGGGCAAGACGGATCATAATTTCTCTACAGGACTCAGTGCTCAATTTTCTAATACGGCTCGTATTAATCTCGAGCTCAATCATGATTATGTCTATCTCTTTGACTCATTTGATCCTACAGGTACAGATTCTGATGAGCTGCCGGTAGACACCGAGTATAATTATGTCAACTTTAATGGTAGTTTCCAAAGTAATAATACGGAGGCATTTAGCTATCGTGTTCGCACTTACTTAGGTAATTATTTTAATGGCAATCGTTTTGGCCTCAGTGGGGAGTTTAGCTATCGATATCAGCCCAAGGGATCAGTGAGTATTAGTTATAATTATAATCGATTTGATATGCCCTATCTGGAGGAAAAGAAAAGCACCTTTTTAATAGGACCAAGAGTGGATTATACTTTTTCTCGCAAGATGTTCTTGACTACTTTTATTCAGTACAATACTCAGTCGCAGAATACCAATATCAACACTCGGTTTCAGTGGCGATTTGCTCCTGTTTCGGACTTTTTCTTAGTTTATACGGACAACTATCTGACGAATCAAGATCCAGCTGATCGTTTCTCTTTTGACATAAAAAACAGGGCCATAGTGGCCAAGCTCACCTATTGGATCAATAGTTAGTAGAACAAAAAGCCGCTATAGTCGATTAATGACGAAGTATATCGCCAAAAGGTTTCAGCTTTGGGTGACAATCAAGACAAATAAACTTTATAATGAAAAAACTATCAATCATCTTGGGAATGGTGTTGATGTATTCCTTTGCCTCTGCACAGTTTGGAGGTTTTGGGGGCGGAGGTCCTAAAATCAAAGGAAAGATCAGCGGAACAATCATAGACTCATTGACTAATCTTGAGGTAGGATTCGCTACTATCTCTCTCAAGCGAGAAGGCCGTGATAAGATCATCAACGGGACACTTAGCGATGATTCAGGAAAATTCGAATTCACTGATATCACTCCTGGAAAATATGACATCGAGATATCATTCTTGGGCTATGAGACTAAGATGATCCGAGGAATAGAGACTACTAAAAAGAAACCAGACTATAATCTGGAGACTATACTGCTGGCCTCTACCGACATCCTGCTGGATGAAGTCCAGATCACAGAAAAGCGAGCGCTCTTTGAAAATAAAGTAGATCGAATCGTATTCAATGCAGAGGATGATGCGTCTGTAGCTGGTGGAGATGCGACTGATGTGCTCCGTAAAGTGCCGAATCTATCAGTAGATCTCGATGGTAATGTCTCGATCCGAGGCTCTCAGAACGTAAGGATCCTGATTAATGGTAAGCCGTCAGGCATGTTTTCTGCTAATGTAGCAGATGCACTCAAGATGTTTCCAGCTGATCAGATTAAGCGAGTAGAAGTCATAACGTCTCCAGGTGCTAAGTACGACGGAGAGGGTAGTGGTGGTATCATCAATATCGTGACGAAAAAAGCCAATGTAGAGGGTGTCGCAGGGACATTCAATGGCTCTCTGGGTAATCGTCAGAGTAATGCTTCTGCAAATCTCAATGTTGGGAAGGGTCGATTTGGCTCGACTATCAATGGATCGATGTTTTATTCGCATCCAGTAGACGGGACCTTCAATCTTGAGCGTACGACTACTGAGGGAGGAGCGACGACTATCTTGACACAAGAGGGGATCTCTAATACGAGCAGATTAGGATTTAACGGATCGGCGAGTGCTTTCTATGATTTTAATGCATACAATGCTATCAATAGCTCTTTTAATCTCAGAGGATTTGGATTTGATACGGATGGGGTATTCACAGGTGCATTGACAGATGGCACAGGTACTTCTTTGTACAATTTTAATAATACCAACGTCGGAGAAAATCTATTCAGCGGTTTTGATTGGAATACAGATTATACTCGCACATTTGAGGCAAATGATCAGCAAGAACTGGTCATCGCCTATCAGCTATCAAAAGGTGATCAGGATACTGACAATGATATCACGAGTACAGGCTCGCTACAAGAGTTTATCCGTCAGCAAAACATCTTTAATGACGGTGACAACTGGGAGAACACTCTCCAGATAGACTACACTCAGCCACTGCCAAAGTCGATGAAACTTGAAGTAGGAGCTAAGACTGTCATCAGGGATATATCATCGGACTCACGTATCAGTGATATCGTAAATGGTGAGCAGGTACTCGATCAAAATCTATCGAATATATTCAACTATGATCAGGATGTCTATGCGGGATATGGGCAGCTCAGCTATGTGATTGGTAAGCTTCAGTTTATCACGGGTGTCCGCTATGAGCGTACGCAGATAGGAGGTGTCTTTGATGATAATAGTTTTGACTTTGAAAATAGCTATGAAAACTGGCTACCAAATTTCACGGTTAGTAGGGCTCTGAAAAACTTTAGAAATCTAAAGCTAAGCTATAGTAAGCGTATACAGCGTCCGAGCTTATTCAATATTAATCCATTCGTCAATACATCGAATATCACCAATATACAAGTGGGTAATCCTACATTGAATCCTGAAGTCACTCAGCAGATCGAGCTATCTTATAATACTCGCTTTGCTGGATTCAATCTCTTTGGATCAGGATACTATAAGCGTACTACAGATATCATCGAACAGATCCTACAGCTATCGACGATCACGGATCAGAGTGGCGAGCAGCTCGAACTATCAGTGAATACATTTGATAACGTAGGGACGAATAATTCTTTCGGAATCAACATGTTCATTAACAAGTCGATCAATAATCTCAATCTGAGATTTGGAGGCGATATATTCACCTATGATGCGACTGGTGTGGTGAATGGTGAGATGCGTAGCAACTCTGCGCTCAACTATCAGTTATTCACTAATGGCGAATACAGTATCACGGGCACACTCAAAGCTGATTTCTTCGGATTCTTCAGATCAGATCAGCCGACTCTCCAAGGGAGTACTCCGAGTTTCTCAATATTCGGCTTAGGCCTCAGAAAAGATATAAAGTCACTCAGTATAGGTGTGAGAGTGATCGAGCCATTTAGCGCAGATAAGTCTTTCGATACTACCCAAGAGGGGACTAATTTTACACAAGTGTCAGGATTTACTCTACCATTCCGCTCAGTGGGTATCAATGTGCGATATAAGTTTGGTAAAGTGGACTTCAAAGAAAGAAGAAGTAAAATCAAGAATACAGATCAAAAAGGTGGCGATCAGCAAGGTCAAGGTGGCCAAGGTGGTGGTATCGGTAGCTAATTTGAGCTCCAACCAATAAGATCTTTACAGTCTATGGAAGCTAAAAGCGGTCCGAGAGCGTTATATTAGGGAATCACTACCTTAAAATAATGAACTATCTCCGACCACTTTTAGCTTTCTCTATTTTATTGCTGGGCGTTACCTCTTGCACAGTGGATGACTGCGAGCAGACCACCACCTACATCAGAGCGGAGGCGATATACGCCGATCTGTCTACTCTACGAGTAGATGATATCATATCCGCACCACGAGTATCTGTAGAGACACCAGGCAAGATATTCATCAACGATGAGCTAATCCTAATCGGAGAGACAGGAGAGGGGATTCATGTATTTGATAATAAGGATCCTAATAATCCAATACCAATTTCCTTTTTAGAGATACCTGGTCACTATGAGATGTATGTACAGGATGACTACATCTACAGTACAGCCCACTATGATCTCCTCAAGATCGATATCTCAGATCCTCAAGCTATCAGATTGGCTGATAGACAGGAGGAGGCGATGCCAGTCAAATATTGGGATAACACTGGTCGGGCTTTAGTAGGTTTTGATAAGACTGAAGAGACTTTAGTCGGATCGTGCGATCAGAGCATCTATGATGACGGGCAGACAGTTTGGTTTGACTTCAGAGGAGCCCTATTAGATGAGTCGGCGATTCCTACTTCATTCGTATCTAATGGTAGTACTATCGGCACGGCTAATAGGATGGCCGTTGTAGACAATGTTTTGCTATTAGTAGATCGATCAGACATACATACCTATGATATCACTGGAGATCGAGTATCGCTACATGCTGACTATCACACTCCCATGAGTATTGGGTGGAATCTCGAAACTATCTATACAGTCGATGATCAGATCTATCTGGGGTCTCAAAATGGTATGGATATCTATCGACTCGAGTCAAATGATATCATACATCAGGGATCATTTTGGCACGCTACGGGATGTGACCCGGTCCTACCGACTAAGGCTAACGTGGCCTATCTCACTCTGCGCTCTGGCAATGAGTGCCCTGGAGATGAAAATGCCCTATTAGTATTAGATATAAGTCAGCCTTTCAGTATTGGTCAGATCCAGCAAGTGGAGATGCAGGAGCCATATGGTATGTCGATCATCGGAGATAAGCTCTTTGTGGGTGAGGGCGCATATGGTTTAGCTACATTTGACATATCGGATCCTCGTTCAATCCGTATGGTAGATTATCACGATGGCCTACCGGCCTATGATGTGATCGCACATCCTACGATAGACGGACTGATACTCATAGCATCTGCAGAGGGGCTGCGACAGTATCAAGTGGATGGCGCTGACTGGGTTGCGCTCAGTAGTATTAGTTTCTGATGAAGCATATTGGATCTCATTTCTTATTTCTGGTCATGCTCTTTGCTGCCTCTGGCCTTATGGCTCAAGATGGTACTGATATCGTGTATCTCAAAGACGGTAGTCAGATCAAAGGGGACATCATAGAGGATACTGACTATGCCGTGACTATCGTGATGAGCTTTGGCGATACACTTACGCTGGGATATAAGTATATCTCATCGGTGAACGAGCGGCCCTCTACACTATATGAGGAAGATCCCAAAGGGAGGAGACTAAGAGTAAAGAGTCCTAAATACCATAAGGAGGAAGGCATATTCGTCATGGCCGAATTGGGAGCGGTATTCGCTGGAGACGATGGTGACTCGGATGGCATAGCAAGTATCCAGGCAGGAAAACGTGTGATGGATGGCCGTGTATATGTAGGTGCAGGATTGGCCTATCGAGCCTATAGTGATGTGATTAATAGCTACTTCCTCACATCAGATCTCATGCCCCTATATGCATATGGCAGGTATAATGTCTATACCAATATGAGTAGACTATATATCTCAGGGCATGCTGGCTATAGCGTCACCCTGCCCAATGATAATTTCTTTTGGCAGGGTACACATGACTATGACGGAGGACTTTATGGTCGTTTGGGATTTGGGTTGATATTAGCCGGTAGAAAGCAAATCAGACCTTTGTTTGAACTGTCGATCGGCTATCAGCAGATGAGTGGAGTATTGATGGGGCAAACTTGGGATTCTAATTTGCCATTCACTACTGAGTATACAGCGACCTATATCAGGCCAGCACTCAGCATAGGTATTGAGTTTTAGGAGGCCATTTACCGAGTTGATCAGGATATAAACTAAAAAAGCCTAAGGGAATCCTTAGGCTCTATATATCTATATCGGCTTGTCTGACTAAGTTATATCTTAGTTATTGCCGAATTTTTTCGTTCTGTAAGCGGCGTTTAGCACTTGATTTCTGCGTTCTACAGAAGGTTTAGTGAAGTGTTGGCGCTTTCTGAGCTCCTTAATTACACCCACATTTCTGTGCTTTCTTTTGTAACGCTTTAGCGCTCTCTCAATTGATTCTTCGTCTTTTACATTTATGATCAACATAGTATGCGATTATGCATTTTTAAAATTCGAGCCGCAAATGTACTAATGTATAATGAAGATATGCAAGAAGAAAGAGAGAAAAATTTAGGAGGAAGTGGTTGGTTGGTGACTTCCTCCGACTAAAGATTAATTTTTAGATTCTTGATTCTTTTATCATTTGCTCACCAAATAATAATACAATCAGCGATGCAATTGCGAATAGTATCATGGGAAATAAATTTGAATATAAGTTAAAGCAAATATGTGTCGCTGTCAATAGCCTAACAATCCATTAACTAAAAGGATTAAGCTAAATCGACAGATATCAATTCAAACAGGTGATTTCACTTATATTCAAAGCAAAAAAAGAGCCAGACTGCTCGCAGCCTGACTCTTTTAACATTTTTCTTTATATGATCAAGGGGATACCCTGATTAGAGAGTAGCCTCGTACTTTTTCTCTACCGCATTCCAGTTGATGATGTCGATGAATGACTTCACATAGTCTGGACGCTTGTTTTGGTAGTTGAGGTAGTATGCATGCTCCCATACATCGATACCGAGGATAGGTGTGCCACCACAGCCTACGCCTGGCATGAGAGGGTTGTCTTGATTAGGAGTAGAGCAGATCTCTACCTTGCCACCTTCGTGAGCGCATAGCCAAGCCCATCCAGATCCAAATCTTGATCCTGCAGCTGCTGCAAATTGCTTTTCAAACTCCTCTTTACTTCCGAAAGCTGCATTGATCGCTTCAAGTAGTTTCCCAGAGAGTCTTCCTTTGTTCTCGGGATTAAGCACTTCCCAGTACAGGCAGTGATTGTAGTATCCGCCACCATTATTACGTACAGCGCCATTAGTCATGTCGAGGCCAGTGAGTATATCTTCGATAGACTTACCTGCTAAGTCAGTGCCTTCTATTGCTGCGTTAAGTTTTGTGGTATATCCATTGTGATGCTTAGTGTGGTGGATCTCCATAGTGCGAGCGTCGATATGTGGCTCGAGTGCGTCATAGGCGTATCCTAAAGCTGGTAATTCAAATGCCATTTTATAATAGTTTTAAATGATTAAATCTTTTCTTTCTACAACGAAGACGAAGATAAGAAGTTTACTTTTGTGGGCGATAACTCAATACCAGTTTGTCTGAGCTATCTCGTAGATCATGCTCGGCGCTGACAGAATGAATAAATCATAACTATCATGAACACACGACGAGAAAAAGATAGCATCGGATATATAGATGTACCTGCTGACAAATATTGGGCAGCACAGACTCAAAGATCAACCGAGAACTTCAAAATCGGAGGTCAAAAAATGCCTATCGAAGTAATCAGAGCTTTTGCTATCCTCAAAAAAGCAGCAGCGCAGACTAATCATGAACTCGGAGTGCTTTCCCCTGATAAAGCCGATCTCATCGGAAAGGTATGTGATGAGATATTAGCTGGAGAACTCGATGATCAGTTTCCTCTCGTGGTATGGCAGACGGGCTCGGGCACGCAGAGCAATATGAATGTCAATGAAGTCGTAGCTAATCGTGGACATGTTCTACAGGGAGGTGACCTCCTCGATGAGAAAAAGGTACTTCATCCTAATGATGATGTGAATAAGTCACAGAGTTCTAATGATACATTCCCTACGGCTATGCATATCGCAGCATACAAAATGCTCATAGATGTGACCATCCCAGGTATCGAAAAACTAAAAGCTACTATCGAAGCTAAGTCAGCTGAATATATGGATGTCGTCAAGATCGGTCGTACGCACTTTATGGATGCCACGCCAGTGACAGTAGGTCAGGAGCTATCGGGATATGCCTCACAGCTGGATCACGGTATCCGAGCGATTAAGAATAGCTTGGCACATCTATCGGAGCTGGCACTCGGAGGGACCGCAGTAGGTACTGGTCTCAATACGCCGAAAGGCTATGCAGTGAAGGTAGCTGAGAAAATAGCAGAATTAGCGGGACTACCATTTGTGACTGGAGAAAATAAATTTGAAGGATTGGCGGCACATGATGCGATTGTCGAGGCACATGGAGCGCTCAAGACGGTAGCCGTATCACTCATGAAGATTGGTAATGATATCCGTATGCTGGCATCGGGTCCTCGTAGTGGTATCGGAGAGCTCATCATCCCTGCTAATGAGCCAGGCTCATCGATCATGCCAGGTAAAGTCAATCCGACTCAGTCAGAGGCACTCACCATGGCGATGGCTCAGGTAGTGGGCAATGATGTAGCTATCAATGTAGGTGGTATGACCGGCCATTTTGAGCTCAATGTCTTTAAGCCAGTGATGATCTTCAATTTCCTCATGTCAGCGCAGCTGATCGGAGATGCCTGTGTGAGCTTCAATGACAACTGTATAGCAGGTCTTGAGCCAAATCGTAAGCGCATCACGGAGCACCTCAACAACTCACTCATGCTCGTCACCGCTCTCAATACTAAGATCGGATATGACAAAGCATCAGAGATCGCCAAGAAAGCATACAAAGAAGATACAACGCTCAAGGCGGCTGCCACGGCACTCGGCTATCTCACTGCCGAGGAGTTTGACGAGTGGGTACGTCCAGAGAAGATGATCGGAGGATTGGGGTAATACTGTTCTTTTCCAGATGTAAAAGAATAGGGGCATACCAGATTAGTTTTGGAATGCCCCTTTATTATTGAGTTTTAACACGCTTTCCAAGACTGACCCACATCAGATAAAAAATCAGTGGAATAGTCCTAATAACGCACATCACTATACTGGGAGACTATAAGTTGTGTGTTTTCGGGGATATCGTATTCATCTCGAAAGCTTTCAATCCTCTGCTCGAGGTTTTCTTTCCTTTCTCGATCCCAGTTGGACCTTACGTAAATAAATTCTCTGGGTGAATTTAGTATCAAGGAGGTGTCCATGCACTCGAGTATCGCTCTGACATTTTTATAAAGAGCCAAAGAGTGACTTCCTTTAATGACTGATAACACAACAGTTGAATCAACGATTTTGTATTCAGCATATATGATACCCTTCTCCATTGCTGGTGAATGCTTTAAAGAGCATTTTCCAAATGCTCTGTGAAAAGAGGCTTCTCCCTCTTGAGCAACACAAAGACTACTAATAAAGCAGAAAAGAGAACAGAGAATAATTCTTAATACGTGCATAATAATCTTAATTTACTAAAATCAAAGAAGATATTCATATCCTTAAGATTCAGCCATCATCAGTAATTTTATGAATATGATTTACTTTCAACAGGTATGTCTGAATTTCCTATTCAATTCCGAATTCTGAAATTTTTTTTAGCAAAAACATAATATTTATAATACCTTTGCGCTCCATTTCTAAAAAGCAGATTGGTAGATGGTTTCTCTTAAGGAATATAGATTTGCCTACAAAGGCTTGGGAAATGGAAGTCATCAATTATCATTTGACATAGATTCGTCCTTCTTTGCACATTTTGAAATGTCAAAAATCAAAGAAGCAGATATCCAAGTAAAAGTGGATATGGATAAACGAGACAACATGATCACCCTTGATTTTGACATAGCGGGTAGCTACGTATCACCATGTGATAGATGTATGGCTACGATCGATGTGCCAGTGAGTGGTGAGGATCAGCTGATTATCAAGTTCGTCGAGAGTGATGCTCCTGCAGATGATGAGACTGTGATCTATGTAGATCCTAAGGAGACACATATAGACCTGACAGAGATCATCTACGAGATGATCCATGTGCATCTACCAATGATGTCACTAAGAGACTGTGAGGCTGAGGACTATGAACACTGTGATCATGAGGTGCTGGATCGACTCGAGGGAGTCGATGAGGACGAGTCAGATGATGATAGAGATGACGATACGACTAATCCCCTTTGGGAAGGTCTGAAAGACATAGAATTGTAAAATAGACTAATAATAAGAGACAATGGCACATCCTAAGAGTAGAATCTCTAAGCAGAGAAAAAGAAAAAGAAGAACGCACAAGAAAGCGACTGCTCCTACTGTAGCGATCTGCAAGACTACGGGAGAGGCTCACCTATACCACAGAGCGTACTGGCACGAGGGGGCTATGTACTACAAAGGCCAGGTGGTCATCCCAGCGGTAGAGGAAGTAGAATAATTATTCCATGTTAATCATATTTCCGCTGCGGCGGATGGAGCTCCACAGGCAGTAGACCTATGGAGCTTTTTTACTTTGTACTATAGTCATCTCATCATCTTAGGCTACTTGATAGCTGATTTTTGGAGGAGGTGATAGATTTTATACTTTTCTTTGTGCAATGAGTAGTCAGCTACTCCATCAATGAAAGAATAAAAGACAATGGCAATGAAAGAAATAAAAAATACATCTCAAGCTCCCAACCCAGTAGGCCCATACAATCAAGCAGTCCTCGCTGGCAATACGCTATATATATCAGGTCAGATCGCTATACATCCACCGACTGGTGAGATCGTCAATGCATCTATCGAGGCAGAGACTCGCCAAGTGATGGAAAATCTAAAAGCAATACTCGCTAATGCGGATATGACCCTGGATAATGTGGTCAAATGCTCAGTATTCGTCAAGAATATGCAAAACTATGGGCGTATCAATGCCGTCTATGCTGAATACTTCGCTGAGGATACGGCGCCTGCACGTGAGCTCGTAGAGGTGGGAGCACTGCCAAAATATGTCAACGTCGAGATCTCAGCGATAGCTGTCAAGTAAACTCGATCAAATCAATCTCAAAAACTAAAGGATACTAAAAACTGATGTCAGATAAAAAGACCATCCTGTCACTCATTCAGCCGACAGGGGAGATGCACTTAGGTAATTATTTTGGAGCAGTGAGCAATTGGGTAAAACTTCAAAAAGACTATGATTGCTTTTACGGTGTGGCAGATTATCATGCCATGACTATGCCCTATGACACTAAGAAGCTCCGGAATAATGTCTGGGATCTGATCATCAATCTGATGGCTGTAGGTGTTAAGCCTGAGCATCTATTCATCCAGTCATTAGTGCCAGAGCACGCTGAGTTGGGCTGGATATTTAATTGCTTTTGCTCTTACGGGCAGCTGACTCGTATGACTCAGTTTAAAGATAAAAGTCAGGCGAGCTCTGATGCGAGTAAGGATAACTTCATCTCTGTAGGGCTACTCGACTATCCCGTACTACAGGCAGCGGATATCCTCATCTATAAGGCAGACTATGTGCCTGTAGGCAAAGATCAAGAGCAGCATCTCGAGCTGACACGTGATATCGCTCAGCGATTTAATCACAGTGTGGGCAAAGAGTATTTCGTATTGCCAGAATCACTGTATACAGAGACACCTAAAATCCAGTCGACCGCAGATCCATCTCGAAAGATGAGTAAGAGCGCCGGGGAGAAGCACTACATCAATGTATTCGCTGATGAGGCGAAAGTGAGAAAACAGATCAAGTCGGCAGTGACTGATACTGGTGATACTCCCGAGGGCGAGATGAGTGCTGGTGTGGCCAATCTTTTCACACTACTGAAGGCATCCGGAGACCATCCTCAGGCCTATGATCAGCTCATGGCTGACCATATGTCGGGTACTTTGCGCTATGTAGATCTCAAAGGAGCAGTAGGCGATAGCCTGGTAACCATGTTGGCGGCATTCAAAGAGAAAAAACAAGAGCTCCAATCTGATAAAAGAGCGGTGAAGTATCAGATCAAAACCTCGTCAGAGCGTATCAGAAAAAGAGCCCAACAAACGCTCTCTGAAGTGAAAGATCTTGTCGGGCTCCTAAATGTGAAATATTAATACAGGTTAGGAAAGCTTATGCTTTTCTACCTCCTTTCAGTTCGTCTTGTAGCTTCTTGAGCTCTTCCATTTTGCCAGCAGCTAATAGGTCAGCCTGCAGTGGCCAAGTCGTCGGGTCATGCATCTTGTAGCGCTTATTAGCGGCGACTAATATCTCAGCGATTTTACTTGACTCCTCACTGGCTACTTTTTGGTAGCTGTCATATCCTGCCTCTACTAAGATACCGGCAAGTTTAGGGCCGATACCTTCGATCTTAGTAAGATCAAATTTTTCAGCTTTAGCGGTTTTCTTTGGTGCTGCTTTTTTAGCAGTAGCCTTTTTAGGAGCTGCTTTCTTTGCTTTAGCCGTGCCATTAGTCGCTGGAGCGTCAAGAGTCACGACACAGTTTTCTGCATCGATGAATGGTGAAGGCACATAGTGGTCTGCGATTGCATCGTTTACCCAGTATGCGTTATCCACGAGATATCTATACTCATACGACTTGCCAGGCTCGAGCTCGAGAGCAACTTTGTAATTTTTCTTTTGTTTTTCCAATGTTGGGGCATTATCCCAGCTCCAGTCATTGAATTCGCCCAAGATTTTCACTTCTCCAGCTTCTGGACTTGCCTCCACAGGCAAGGTGAAGGTAACCTTGTACTTGTTTTTAGATTTGATGAACGTTTTTGATAAGGACATAATACTAACTTTATAAAATCAGCTGCAAATTTAGGCTTGTATTCAATGTCATACCAGATTTTTTCTATTCCTAATGTTATTTTCAAATTAAATATGATTGACTTATGAAGATATTTTGCATCGGACGCAATTATGCCGATCACGCTAAAGAAATGAATAGCCCTGTGCCGACTACTCCTATGATATTCATGAAGCCTTCGACGGCATTATTGCCTTATGGTAAGCCATTTTTTATTCCTGACTTTTCGGATGATGTACATTATGAACTCGAGTTAGTCGTCAGGATCAGTAAGCAAGGAAAGAGTATCTCGGAGTCAAATGCTCTGGATCATGTAGGAGACGTTTCGCTGGGCATAGACTTCACAGCACGAGATCTGCAAAGGCAGTGCAAGGAGAATGGTCATCCTTGGGAAATAGCTAAATCCTTTGACTATAGTGCCGCTATCGGTGAGTGGCACTATATTCCTGTAGAGGATTTAGGCGATTTAGAGTTTAGGCTGGAGCTGAATGGGGAGGTAGTGCAGCATGGATTGACTAAGCACATGATATTCACTGTGCCACAGCTGATTGCTTATTTGTCACATAGATTCACTTTGCAAAAGGGAGATCTCATATATACTGGTACTCCTGCGGGTGTAGGGCCGGTCCAGTCTGGAGACCTTTTAGAGGGATATTTGGGCGATAAATTGACATTAGTCAATAAAGTCAAGTGATCGGTAGATGATTTGTAGGGTCATGAGGGCGCTTCTGTAGGGTGTATTTTGTAGAAATGCACGGTGACTCGACATATCTTTGTCATGATTTGAGAATTATTAAATCGTTTCTTTCATTCTCAATGTCGATTTAAGGGTGTTAAAGAGTCGGAGATGTCCGACTCTTCTTTTTTATACCTATCACATCGACGACAATCTCACCTCTTTCGCAGATAGCATTTAGACATATTTACTTAGTTTTACTTGCAGATAACGTATCTGTTTAAATTTGAAGATCACTGACCGAGGATATTGGGTTTCTACATTGTACAAGTATCAGTCTCTCTGTTACTGGGTAGCTTATTCTGTATACTTTCGGTCGATCACATTTTTTAGCTCTGCTAATCCTGCTATGCATCTCGGTGGTATGCTCGATGATAAGAAGTCTCAGGTGTACTCTATCGTAGAGCCCCAGTATCTACCCACTACGATTCATGTCAATGCTGATACTGATATGGCAAAAGCCATGAACGATTCAGAAATCGATTTTCCTGTCATGATCAAACCCGATGTGGGCTTCAAAGGATTCATGGTCAAAAAAATCGATAATATTAACGAGCTGGAAGAACTCAAGCAAGATTTTGATGGTCGTGAGATGTTATTGCAGGAGTTTCTCACGATGGGCAGAGAGTTTTCGATCATGTGCTATTATCTCAAGGAAGAAGGGCGCTATCTCATATCATCATTCGTGGAGAAGCATCTGCCGCACGTAGTCGGTGATGGGGAGTCCTCTATAAAGCAGCTGGTAGATGCACTTGACAATCCTTTCCTCAATAAAAAATGGGTAAAAAAGAAACTTAGAAGTGTCTCTGCACAGGTGCCGGCAGAAGGTGAGAAAGTACTCATCGATCATGTCGGTAATTATGCTCGGGGATCAAAGTTTGTAAACCTAAATGATCAAATAGATGAAGCGCTCGTATCTGCTATGAATGACTTTTTTAGGCAGATATCGGGGCTCAACTTTGGACGATTAGATCTAAAGGCAGACAGTATAGATGCCATCCGTAGTGGAGACTTCAAGATAGTCGAGGTCAATGGTGCCAAGGCTGAGCCGATACATATCTATGATCCTCAGATGAGCTGGGTAGCTATCATTCGATCGACTCATTTTCACTGGAGGACCCTATACCGCATCGTCAAAGAAAATAGAGGGCGATATGTTAATCCTTCTACTATCGAAGGACTCAAATCATTCAGAAGTTTGAAAAAAACAGTTGCTAAATGATCATAGCTGTTGATATTGGTAATTCTAATGTAGTCTTAGGCTTTCATGATGGAGAGTCATGGGTCGACAATTGGCGTATGCCTACGATCAAGGATAATGAGTCTACCTATTTTTATAATGTCAATCTGAGGGCTCGACTATTAGAATCCGAGGTAGATGTGGATCAGATTGATCATATAATATTGAGTACAGTTGTGCCCAGTCTCAGGGCTATATTTAAAGAGGTGTTAGCTGATATTTTCAGAGCTGAGGTGGTCTTAGTAGGGCCTGAGCTATATGAGGCCTTGTCCTTTGAGGTGCCACGACCCTATGAGATAGGTACTGATCTCGTGTCCAATGCTTATTCGGCTTATAAGCGGTTTGGTAAGGATTGTATTGTGGTTGATTTTGGTACGGCGCTGACATTCACGACAGTCAGCGAAAAAGGATATGTGCAAGGTGTAGCGATAGCGCCAGGCATCAAAACAGCTATGAAAGCACTGGCGAGTAATACTGCTCAGCTGCCAGAGATCCCACTGGAGCTGCCAGAGTCAGCACTCGGTCAAAATACTACTCACGCTATGCAGGCAGGCATCCTGTGGGGCTATGTCGGTATGGCGAGACAGGTCATCGCTCAGATCAGACAGGAGGTCGGTGATCACTATGTAGCCGTAGCCACTGGGGGGCTATCATTTGTGATGGCGCCCTTGGAGGGCTTATTCGTAGAGATCGATAGGGATCTGACGCTTAATGGTTTAAAGTATATGCTGGAAGATTATCTGGCATTAGAAGTATAAAGTAGAAAAGAAGATGGAGAAATATACAGCGATAAAAGAAAGAGCCTCCAAGTATACTGCGATTTTGCAGCAGGTATTAGATTTTAGAAATCAGTGGGAAGCGAGCCTCAAGGCTTTCATCCTCGATCAGACTAAGGAGGTCCTCGAGCATACAGGTATTTCGGCTAATGTTGAGGTAGAGGAGAGATTTCAAAATCTGGAGTCGATCACTATCTCTCTGGGCAAGTCAGTCAGCGGAATCAGTGAGAAGGTAGATGACTTCACTAAGCGTACTATCATAAAAGACAAGGGAGCGATTATCTATAGTCAGTTATTTAATGGGAAGGTGCAGTGCTGGATGACCTATCCGCTGATAGAAGGTCTCATGCAGCCTAAGCCACCGAAGATGATAGGTATATATGCTCCTCATGAATTTAATGAAGATTTGATCTTGAGTAATTTTGATGAGTTTTTCAAAGAACTGATCGAATGGGAAAACTATGATGATGATCAGCCAGGTGTATCAGAGGTCAATCGGATAGGCTTTGGTATTCATAATTATGAAGAAGACGACGAAGATTAATTTAGCAATAGACACAAAAAAACACTAACGAAATATCATGATGCATTTTCTACTATTTGATATGCCCAATTGGGGTAGCTCGGCAGTATGGTTGAGTCTTTTGACACTTACCTTTTTAGAGATTGTACTGGGAGTAGACAATATTATCTTCATATCATTAGCAGCGAATAAGCTGCCGGCTAATCAGCGTAAGAAAGCGACCAACATTGGGCTCTTTTTGGCCATGTTCATGCGTATAGCCTTGCTATTCGGTATATCCTGGCTGATATCGATGCAGGATCCGTGGTTTGATGTAGACTGGGGCTGGCTGAAGGCAGGGTTTTCTGGACAGAGTTTGATACTCATCGCAGGTGGAGTCTTCTTACTTTATAAGAGTGTGTCAGAGATCCATCATAAGCTCGAGGACGATATATCTCATGCCGCTGGAGACAAAAAGCATACTACCATGACGAATGCTATCATACAGATCACTTTGATCAATATTGTCTTCTCGTTTGATAGTATACTTACAGCAGTAGGCATGACTAATGGGCTCTACGGAGCCTTAATGATCATGATCATCTCGGTCGTGCTATCAGTCGGTATTATGATGCTATTTGCTAATCCTGTAGGCAATTTTGTTAATAAGCATCCGACATTCCAGATGTTAGGTTTGGCATTTTTGATCTTGATCGGATTCATGCTGATCATAGAGGGAGGGCATTTAGCACACCTCAAGGTGTTGGATTCGGAGATAGGCGCTGTGCCAAAAGGATATCTATACTTTGCAATAGCATTCTCTCTTACTGTGGAGTTTTTGAATATGAAACTGCGTAAAAAGTCAAATCCCGTACAGCTGCATAATGCTAAAGAAGAGGCAATGCAAGAAGGATTAGTAGAGGTATAGTATGAGATATTTCTATTTCCTCATTACTGCTATCATTTTATGTTCTTGCCAAGAAGAGACGCAGTATGTCAAAATCTCTGGAGAAACCATGGGGACCTATTACAATGTGACCTGTGAGATACCGACAGAGCACGCTGCAGCAGATGTGAAGGCCGCATTGGATCAGCTATTGATCGATATCAATGATGAGGTAAGTACCTATATCCCTACATCGACTATATCGATGTTTAATCAAGCAGAGGGCTCCTATGCTGTAGAATCGGATAAGGAGCACTTTATTAAAAATCTGGAGAGTAGTCTTGATTATTTTGAGTTGACAGATGGTTATTTTGATCCTACGGTCATGCCTTTGGTCAATTATTGGGGTTTTGGATATACACCTAAGCGACCAGTACTGCAGACTGACTCTCTATACATAGACTCGATCATGCAGTATGTAGGATTTGAGTCATTAGACTATAAGATATCAGACGGTCACTGTGAGATGAAGCCTTTTGATGGGCAGTTAGATTTTAGCGCTATAGCGAAAGGATATGCAGTCGATGCACTGTCAAGCCTTCTCACGAACCAATATGAATCCAAAAACCATATGGTGGAAATCGGAGGAGAAGTAGCGCTCAGAGGAGTCAATGATCGTGATAAGGAATGGATCATAGGTATCAATACACCATCAGAGGAAGCAGCGATCACTGATGTGATAGAGTATCTTCAGCTGTCTGGTGTAGGTCTGGCCAGTAGTGGCAACTATCGGATCTATCATGAGGTCGATGGGCAAAAGTATGGTCATACGATCAATCCCAAGACCGGATATCCTGAGATCAGTAGCTTATTAGCGGTGTCGGTGATCTCTCCGACATGTATGGAGTCTGATGCACTGGCTACTGCGTGTATGGTCATGGGTTATCCCAGAGCAGAAGAGCTCATTAATAATTTGGATAATGTATCTGCTTGTTTTTTCGTAGGACAAGCGGATGGATCAATAGAAAAAATATATAGCAATGGATTTATTCAGTACGTCGCAGAGTGATAGCGATTTGACATTTAACTTGGCACGAGACATCGTATTCTTTGATATAGAGTCTACTGGGCTCAATGTGATGAAAGATCGTATCGTGCAGATCGCATTGATCAAGCACTTTGTAGATGGGCGTCCTCCTGTAGAGCTCACGGAGCTCGTCAACCCTGGAGTGCCTATCTCTGATGAGTCCATGGCTATACATGGCATCACTCCGGATGACGTCAAGAATAAGCCGACCTTTGCTCAGCTCAGTCAAAAGCTGTATGAGTTTATAGGTGATGCTGATCTGGCTGGGTACAATTCTGATCGCTTTGATATTCCGATGTTGACAGAGGAGTTTCATCGCTGTGGCATCGATCTTGATGTCGAAAATCGCAGAACTATCGATGTGCAAAAGATCTTTTACAAGATGGAGCCACGGACCCTCAGAGCTGCATATAGTCACTACTGTGGCCAGACGCTGACGGATGCTCATGACGCATTAGCTGATGTGAGGGCGACTGTAGAGGTGCTCAAAGGGCAAATCAAGATGTATGAAGGCGTAGACTATGAGGATGGTGATGGATTCATCACTAAGGCTCCGATCCAAAATGATATGGATGCGCTCTATGAGTTTACACATGATGATAGGGTAGTAGACTTCACTAATCGACTGAAGAAAAACCATAAAGGAGAGATCGTCTTCAATTTTGGTAAATACATGAATAAAGAAATCAAGTCTGTGCTGCGCAGAGATAGAAACTACTATCACTGGATCATGGAGAAAGATTTTAGTTCTCAGGTCAAGAAGATAGTGTCACGTACGATGAATGAAATAATAACTGAGTCACAAAAGGGTATATAACATTTTCGGATCTTCATAGTTAATATATACTGATGAAGGCATTCCAAATAATACTGATTTTGAGCATTTCGCTCATTTGGTCATGCGGCGGAGATGATCCACTGCCAGTACCTGCTGAGGGAGACTTGACTGATATCGCATATGATCCTCAGGAGTACGTATTTGACCTGCCGGATCACTTTCCGGGTATGGTGATCCCTGAGGATAATCCTATGACTGTAGCTGGAGTAGAGCTGGGCAGGCATCTGTTTTATGATCCGATCCTATCGGGAGACAGTACCCAGAGCTGCGGTAGCTGTCATCTACCGAGTGGCAATTTTACTGACAATCTTGCTGTAAGCAAAGGGATACAGGGCATAGCGGGAAGCCGTAGTGCTATGACCTTGCTCAATATAGGATTTGTCAATTCTGGCTTGTTTTGGGATGGCCGTATAGAGACATTAGAAGAGCAGGCTCTCGTACCTATCGAAGATCCAATAGAGCTCCATGATACATGGCCCAATGTCGAAAGTAAGCTCCAGCGGCATAAAGACTATCCAGCTATGTTTCGTCAGGCATTTGGTATCAGTGCTAAGTCTGAGATCAGTAGAGACCATGTCACTATGGCTCTTGCGCAGTTTGAGAGATCATTAGTTAGTAGTGGAGAGTCAAAGTATGATCGGGTCATAGCAGGTCGAGATGTATTTTCCGATGATGAGCTCAGAGGGCACAATATATTCTTTGATATAGATCCTGATGTGACTAAGCATGCAGAGTGTGGCCATTGCCATAATGCACCTTTGTTTACCACTAATGAATATTTTAACAATGGTATTCAAAATGTACCAGATCTCAATTCATTTGGAGATATGGGGCGAGGTGCTATCACAGGGATCACTTTTGAAAACGGAGCATTCAGAGTGCCTACACTCCGCAATATTTTTCATTCTGCCCCCTATATGCATGATGGCCGATTTGAGACTTTTGACGAAGTCTTAGAGCATTATATCTCAGGAGGCCATGTCGTGGACAATATTGGGGCTGTGATGAGGCCGCTCGATATATCTGAAGACGACAGACGTGCACTGATAGCCTTTATTCGGACACTGGATGATCCTGATTTTATGACTGATCCTGCCTATCAAAGTCCATTTGAGTAGATTTTTTCTCAATAATTTTTTGAAGATAATTTTTATTACGGAATGATAATAGCCGCTTAGTGCATTATAAGTAGTTGTATATCAATATTTTAGTATCAATTATATTGATTCGATACTGGAATAATTATTAAATTTTGTCTTTGTGAGAAGTGACATGAATGCCGATACTTGTAGTATGAATTAATACAAAGACCGACTAAAGAGATTGGCGAGCATTAATTCGGATATGTTCATGGGATTATGATTTGTTAATAGAGAGTTGCCGAGATATTGCAGCTTTCTATTAACAAACATATAAGCTGGAAGAAGAGATAAAGAGGAGACTGAACGATCCGAATCTAAAGAAGCGAAAAAGTTATTGAGTTTATATATCGGTTATTATTGAGGGCCCTGAAAAGAGGTTTAGCAGGGCCAAAGATTTATGTTCATGGGATTATAATTTGCTAAAAGCGGGTCTTTGAGAACAAAGACCCGCTTTTATTTTCCCCATGATCCTATCTAATTTTGAGAAAATCTTCTCAAAAAAATATCACAAATTTTATATTTTTGGAATAATTGAAAGCGGTAAGTTGGTGTAACTTACTGATAATCAGTTGTTATTTTATTTTCGATTTTTCTCAATGTAGAATAATTATTAAATTTTGTCTTTGTGAGAAGTGACATGAATGCCGATACTTGTAGTATGAATTAATACAAAGGCCGACTAAAGAGATTGGCGAGCATTAATTCGGATATGTTCATGGGATTATGATTTGTTAATAGAGAGTTGCCGAGATAAGATTGCAGCTTTCTATTAACAAACATATAAGCTGGAAGAAGAGATAAAGAGGAGACTGAACGATCCGAATCTAAAGAAGCGAAAAAGTTATTGAGTTTATATATCGGTTATTATTGAGGGCCCTGAAAAGAGGTTTAGCAGGGCCAAAGATTTATGTTCATGGGATTATAATTTGCTAAAAGCGGATCTTCTGATATCAAGATCCGCTTTTTTTATGTCCCTACTTGATTGATATTTTCTCTTATTCTATGAGATGTCCACTGACTATATACTGCCATAATATCGTCTCAAAAACCACTCCCCAGCAAAAAGTAAAGCTAAGAGTCCAAAGATCCATTTCAGATTAATAGCAGGATCCGTCTGCGTGCGCTGATAGATGATCGGCTTGAGTCGCTCATCATTGAGTAGATCTTCGGCGACCTGATTGATCTGAGCGGGATAGTAGACTTGACCATTATTACGCTGAGAAAGTGCGTATAGCACATTATGATTAGCCTCGAGGTCATAGAGTTCGTACTCCACCTCACGGATCGTGAATGATCCATTGGTCGTATAGTTTTCAGCATTGAAGGTAGTCTGCGCAGTATATCTATAGCTGCCGGCTGGCAGCTGTCCAGCATTGAGGCGATAGGCTCGACCTTCAGGGCTGAAGGTATAATCAAACTCGTTGCCATCTTGATCACTGATAGTGATGGTTACATCAGACTCATTGATCAGTTCATAGTTAGAGTTATACAGCTCCGCAGAGAAGTTTATGTTTTCATTAGTCTGATAGACATTGGATCGATGGGACACTCTGAATTTTCTGCGATCCTCCTTAGTAGTGGTATAGACGATGCTCTGATCAATCAGCTCTGCGACTTTCTCAAAAGCTGCATCTTCGACATAATCATAGTATTTCCACTTCCAGATATTTTCTCCGAGCAGGTAGGAGCTTTTTAGCCCATTTTGATCACTATAGGCCAGCATGGGGAAGTCTGTATCAATATTGCCAATCTTCTGATAGAGCAATATTTCGCTCTGACCATTAAGGCTATACTCGCCAAATGGTGACTTGAGTGGAGGGTAGCGGCGCAGTCTGTCTTTTAGCTCTTGACTATAGTTAAATGAAGAAAACTCTTCATTGAGCACGGGTTCGGCGTCATTCATTACACCATTTTGACCATTGATGTTGACCACATCTTGGATAGCGTTTAGCTGGCGGAGATCAGTCTGACTACCGACTACATATAGTCGAGGTAGTTTGCGCTGATTGATATAGCTGAGTACACTTTCTATTTTGTTTTTTTCAGATGGGAGATTATGTAGGATGACGAGATCTGACTCACGGAGCGCATCACTATTAGGGATTTCATCATGGATGACCACTTCATAGTTTTTATTTCGCTCGATGACCTGGCGGAGTGTAGCTATGTCTGGATGTGGAGCATTAGCGATGATATGTATCTGCTGTCGGGCGTCGAGTACCTCGATATAGATATTTTTGCTGTTGTTGACACGATTTGATTCATTGGGCAGAGGAGAGAGACTCAGTCTATATTGGCTGACTCCTACGGTATTCATATCAAGGGTAAACTCCTGAGTAGAGAAGTAATCGGCGTCATCTATGTATAGATCCCGAGTTGCTATGGTCGTATACTGCTCTCCTTGTTTCTTCTGGATGGTCAGGCGAGTGCGAGACCCATTTGAGTTATATGCCTGCACATCCACTTGGATCTTCATTTGATCATCGAGATAGGCGATTTCATTGTGAAATACATTTTTTAGTATTAGATCATTTCTACGAGTTGTGTCGCCGAGTGCTATGGACATGATCGGACTGGTATGATTGTATTTTTCGTATATAGGGTTTTTACCAGCGTTATAGATGCCATCTGTAGCGAGCACGAATGCTCCGAGATTCTCTCCTTCATATACATCACTGATATATTTGACCGCAGTCGCTATATCAGTAGTGCCACCGTCCCAGACCATGCTGTCGAGTGTGCCACTTTGGATCTCAGCGCCGAATGTATACAGGTCCACGTCATACTTTTCAGTGAGAGTGGATTGGAGTGATGAGATGCTTTCGATCAGGGTAGATCGTTCAGTCTCATCCATGGCTGCAGCTATTGATTCACTTTGGTCCAGAGCTATGGCTACTAACGGCTTTTTAGAGGTCTCCTGTATTGAGTTGAATAATGGACCTAAGAGTAATAGTCCAATGAGCCCAATTGATAGAAATCGCATGACTCCAAGTATCCATCTGAAGGTACTTGGCTTCTCAGCGTATCTTACAGTACGGAAATATAATAACAAGGCATATGCTATCGCCCCTATAATTATGATCGCCAGCAACCAAGATGGATATTGAAAACTAAAATTTTGCACTGTAACTATTGACTCACTTAATGAAATGAATAACTGAAATCAGAGGGTCGACAAAGGTATTATTTTATATCTCAGGTCTATATTATGAATGATATTAGATCTGTCTTTGTCTTAACATAGATTTTAGGAGATTAATAACAATATTATGAACGCTCTATGAGTAATATGTTTTGTATACATGAGATATATTTATCTCTCCTATGTAGATCGAGTATCGAGAATACACACTTATGAAGAAAATATTTGTCCTTTTTGCATTCGTATGTCTATCACTGAGCATGTCTGCCTCCTATCTCATCCTGCCTATGGATGATGAGCAGCAGGGCGAGCATCTCAAGGCTTATGGCATCACTTATTGGGTGCTGGAGCAGGGTGTAGAGGCTTATTGGTTGTTAAACTATGAAGGAGGTTCGTTTGCGTTTCAGCATACACCAACGCTGGAGGCCGAGTGCAAGATCCGTGGAGTAGACTATAGGGTGATTCCCAATGCAAAATTTGCCGCTATCCGAAATGAGATCGCAGATCCTGAGGTGAATCAAGAGGTGATCAAACTCGAAAAGGCACCAAAAATAGCAGTATATACGCCCGACTTCAATCAGAGAGGCGAAAAGATCCAGCCTTGGGATGATGCAGTGACTATGGTGCTGACCTATGCAGAGATACCCTATGATGTGATCTACGATAGAGAAGTCCTCGAGGATAAGTTGGCCCAGTATGACTGGTTACACTTACATCATGAGGATTTCACCGGACAGTACGGTAAGTTTTATCGGAGCTATCATACACAGGCTTGGTATCAAGAAAATCAGCGTAAAATGGAGGAGCTTGCCACGAGTTTAGGTTTCTCCAAGGTGTCACAGCTCAAGCTCGCAGTAGTGCAAAAAATCCAAGAGTATGTCGAGGGAGGCGGATTCATGTTTGCCATGTGTAGTGCGACAGATAGCTATGACATAGCATTGGCTGCAGCCAAAACTGATATTTGTGATGTGATCTATGATGGTGACTCTATGGATCCTGATTGTCAGGAGAAGCTTGACTATAGTCAGACATTCGCATTCAAAGATTTCAAGCTCAAGAAGAATCCGCTCGAATACGAATATTCGACCATCGATATGGCTCCAAATAAGCGAAAAATCGCACCTGAGAGTGACTACTTCACCTTGTTTGATTTCTCTGCTAAGTGGGATCCTATACCTACCATGCTGACGCAAAACCATACCCGTACGGTCAAGGGATTCATGGGGCAGACCACTGCCTACGATAAGGCGCAGATCAAATCAGATGTACTCGTGATGGGTGACAACAATGCACTCGGCGAAGCCAGATATATACACGGTACTCGAGGATATGGGACATGGACTTTCTTTGGAGGACATGATCCGGAGGACTATCGTCACTATGTCAATGATCCTGAGACAGATCTCAATCTACATCCCAAGAGTCCAGGCTATCGCTTGATCTTGAATAATGTACTATTCCCTGCGGCGAAGAAGAAAAAGCGAAAGACGTAGGAGGCCTTATTGATCCAGCCAGTCAAAAGCCTCGGGGTCAATCATGGAGAAAAATGCCAAGACTATGACTGGTGCTATGATCGATGCGATCATGATCTTGAAGTAGTATCTTGAGATATTAGACCGCTCTATCCATTCCATGACAATGGATAAAATCAAAATAGCGAAACAGATCGCACTCATGATCACCGTGATCAATAGACCGATGTAGGGATCCCATAGATAGATGCCTGCGTAGATGATGATTTGGATTAAGAGTATTTCGACCACTCCCAGTCTCATATAGATCTGTTAAGTATTGATAAAGATGGAATAATATTTGAAATCTCAGTGTTGTTTTCTTGAGTAGGATAAAGAATAGAATATGGTGAACAGAATAAGGATGGCGATAGCCGCACTCATGATAGCTACATTGAGCATCACCGCTCAGACAGACTACGCTGCTGAGTATCAAAAGAAATATGAGGAGAATATCCAAAAAACTGAGATCAATGGAGTATATATTCCAGTAGATATCGATGATGCGTTCTTACAGTTGGATAAGCTATCCGATGCTGCGGCACGTGCTAAGATGATAGAAGCTCCAGAGGATATCGTAGCAGAACGTCTCACGAGAGGACTGGGGAAATGGATGATAGTCAATTGGAATTTTTATGAAGGCTCAAGATTATCACACTATCTGAAAGAAAAAGGGGTAGCCCACCCTGATGACATGGCCCAATATCTGGTAGTGTCCTACTATAGATACCTCAAAAATCTACCTCAAGAATACGATACTCGTGCAGAAGCTATCGAAAAACGAAGAAAAGCAGAACAAGAGCAAAAGAATGCTAAAAAAGTAGTCTTGAAAAATGGGTAGTAGACAGTAATCATTGTGTCTCTCGTATGACACTTTTTTTGGCTGTGGGGTATTCCCTAAGTTTTATTTGATCATATCAATATATACTTGCAGAGCTATTTTGATCGAAGAGAATAGCACCGCATTTCACCCCATGACATTTTAGAAAAAAGTTCCGTTTATTACTATTAACTATCTGATGGCAATCAGGTGGCATATAAAACCCAATTGATGACTAAAATCTATTACATCGCAGTGATGGTCATGGTGGCTGCGTGTCTCACTGCTCAGGATTTGATCGAGAGATCGAAACTGGGACTTCCTAAAGAAGTGACCGAGATCAATAGAGTGGCCGATCAAATGGTCAAAAAGAACGATCTGCCACAGATCTCGCCGTTTCAATATATATCTACTAAGACTTCTCACTCGGACATCATACGGCTCTCACTCGATATAGCGACTATCGGTGCGCTACAGAAGAAGAAAGAAGTCGAAATGATAGTGCCCGTAGGTCCTGAGCAGCAGTTTAGCCTCAAGCTATATCCTGTTGACATCACGGCACCAGGCTATATCCTGACAGATGAGCGTGGCGATATCATAGAGGCTCAGACACCTATCAGCTATAGGGGTATCGTCTCTGATGATCCGGCCTCCGTGGCATCTGTCACCGTCATAGATGATGCACTCCGAATCCTGATCTCCGATGATCATGGCAACTATAATCTGGGTATGCCTGATAATGGAGAGCACTATATACTCTATAATGATATCGAGGCAGGACCTATCCCATATAGCTGTCTCAATGATGAAGAATCAGTAGAAGTCGCAGCTCAAGAAAAACAAATCAAGGTCTCGCATGATAAGGCTGGAGAGTGTGTCAAGGTATATGTAGAGGCCGACTACCAGAGCTATATCAATAAGGGGAGGAGTGCATCTACTGTACAGGATTTTATTCTGGGCGCTTTCGCTGAAGTAGCCATCCTTTATGAGAATATAGGTGTCCCTATAGAAGTATCTCAAGTCAAAGTCTGGACATCTGATGACCCCTATGGAGCAGAATCTAATGTATCAGGAGCACTCAATTATCTGGCGGCTAATGTGAATAGCTTTAATGGAGATTTATTTCACCTCGTATCAATAAGAAACGCCAATAGCTTTAGTGGTATCGGCTATCTGTCATGTCGAGGATCGGGTCCGTGTAAGGCTACTACCATTGGGACTAATGTGCCGTTCGCTGTGAGTCAGACCTCGATGAACTATAGCCAATATCCTAACTATAGCTGGACGGTCGCAGTCCTCGCCCATGAGATGGGGCATACTATGGGAGCACCTCATACACATGCCTGTGTCTGGGGACCTAATGACAATAGAGCTATAGATGGCTGTGTCGCACCCAATGGGTGTACTAATCCGGGTAATCCTACTATAGGTACACTCATGAGCTACTGTCATCTGACGGGAGTGGGTATTTCGTTTGCGCAGGGATTTGGTAATGAAGTCGGCACCCATATTTATGATGAGTACGTGTATGCCAGCTCGAGGTATCTTTCTGGCTGTAGCTCATCGGAGCCTATAGATGTACCTGGCTGTATGAACCCTAATGATCACAACTATAATCCTAATGCGACAGTAGATGATGGCTCCTGCCAAGGCACCTGTAGTGATGGCATTCAAAACGGCGATGAGACGGGAGTAGACTGTGGAGGCGCTATGTGTCCTGACTGTCCAGTGGACTACTGTCAGACGGTGACTCCTATTAATAATGATTGGTCGACTACCTTTGAAGGAAACATAGGGAGCTGGAGCCAAGATGGAGATGATGATATCGACTGGAGCATCAATAGCGGAGGGACAGGATCATCAAATACAGGACCCTCTGGAGCAATCCAGGGATCCAGATATATCTATGTGGAGGCCAGTCAGCCCAACTATCCATCTAAAACAGCAATACTAAGATCTCCGTGCATTAATGTATCAGGCCTTAATGCACCGATGCTGAGCATGGACTATCACATGTATGGTAGTAATATGGGAACACTACAGGTAGATATCATTAGAAATGATCAGCGACAGACTATATGGTCTCGCAGTGGGGATCAAGGTAATCAGTGGAATGCCTTCTCTTACAATTTGAACGGCTATCAATCTTCTGATTTTTACATAGAGATACTGGCTACCACTGGAGATAATTTTAGAAGTGACATAGCCATAGACTATGTGCGCATCACCCAAGAGCAAGTGACCTGTGACGACGGCATCCAAAATGGTGATGAGACAGGTGTGGACTGTGGAGGTAGTAGTTGTCAGCCATGTTTTGACTGTGATAGAAATAGCTATACCATCAATAGTAATATGACAATACGAACCGATGAGACGAGTATCGTACGTGATGATATCAATGCGAATGGTAATATCACGGTGAATGGTAACGCTGATTTATTCTGGCAGGCTGGGCGCAACATCAGTATTAATGGTGAATTTGAAGTAAAAGCAGGTGCATCAGTAATCCTCGCCACAGATGAATGTGCTAATTAGATAGTTAAATAACAAGATTTAAATTTTCAAGGTCAGCTCTCTTCGAGTTGGCCTTTTCTTTTTTAGGGCCTTTTGTGTCACGTATCTGACAAATCAAGATGTGATCATCGTTTTGGCATAAGATTGGAATTGTCTTATTCGACTCATCTATTTTCAACTCCCCCCTTCAGATAGATTGATTCATAGTAGCGATATGAGAGCAGGCAGATTCTCTACTCAGGATCTACCGAAAGAAACGATGTGAATTGATCATTTTATAACCAGAACATGACATTGAAGAAATACTTCTATGCCTTCTTTGTACTGCTCTTTTTTAACCAAAATCTATCAGCGCAAGACCTCATCGAGCGCAGTAGATCGGCTATGAAAGTGCCAGCAGTAAAACTCAATAAGAAGACTAAATCTAAACTCGAAGAGTATCAGCTCGTAGAGCCTTTTGCCTTTGATAATCGCAAGAATACTAAGAGCGATTATGGTGAAGTGACACTTAATTTTTCGCCTCGAGCGCTCAAAAAATACAAGGATAAAGAGAAACTGCGGCTCAGAGTGCCGGTCTCAGCAGATGGGTATTTTGACCTCCTCTTAGAGCCGGGTAGAGATGTTATTGGTGATAGTAAGGTCTATGTCGGTGACCAAGAATATACCGCTATCGAGCGTAGTCAGTTTTATCGAGGTCAGGTATCGGATGATCCACAGTCACAGGTGTCACTCAGCATATCGGATGGACATCTCAGAATGCTCATATCTGATCAAAATGGAAACTATAATATTGGCCCTCGAGTAGGATCTAATGAATATGTGCTCTACAATGATGTAAATCTTGGAGAGTTTCCATTTGAATGTCAAAATGATACTTATCAATTTCCTGCAGGAGACATAAAGGCTAATAAAACAATCCAGAAGAATAACACTAATGGCTGTGTCAAGATATATGTAGAGACAGACTATACGACTTACGTCAATTTTGATGAGGATGTGCAAAGTATAGTCGCTTTCGTCGAAGGAGCTTTTCATGAAGTAGCGATGCTGTATGATATGGCAGATATCCCTATCCAGCTGAGTGATATCAAGATATGGGATACTCCCGATCCCTATGGTGCTGACGAAAATGTAGGCTCTGCCCTGAGCTACCTCAGTCAAAATATAGATCAATTCAATGGGGATTTATTTCACCTTGTATCTGCTACTACCGATTGTTGTAGTTGGAGTGGCGTAGGTTTTGTCAGTAGTGGCTCGACGCCGGGTGTATTTAATGGTACTACGCTCTGTGGTCCCAATCCTTATGCGGTGAGTCAGACTTCATTTTCCTATGAGACACTACCGAGCTATAGCTGGACGGTGAATGTGTTAGCCCATGAGATGGGGCATAATATGGGCTCTCCTCATACACATGAGTGCGCTTGGGGTCCTGGGGTGGATACAGCTATCGACGGATGTTCAACACCTAAAGACTGCCCTAATCCTGGATATCCGGGAGAAGGTGAGGGGACGATCATGAGCTACTGTCACGCTCGTGCCGGAGTAGGAATATCCCTATCAAATGGATTTCATCCATGGGTGTCTGAGCACTTACAAAATGAATATCAAAGTGTAGGCTGTTTGATTTCTTGTAATCCAGTAGAAGGCTGTACTGACCCAGATGATCATGCTTATGATCCGTTGGCCACTATCGAGGATGGTAGCTGTATCGGCACCTGTGATGATGGTATACAAAATGGTGACGAGACAGGTGTGGACTGTGGAGGTGATCTATGCGGACCTTGCCCATTTATCTGTGAGAATACTACTTTTTTGCTCGTCTTAGATATGGACAACTATCCTGCTGAGACCAGTTGGGATATTCGGGATTCTTCTGGTGCTGTCATATTGAGTGGAGGAGACTATGAGGACGGGATAGACAGTGTTGCTGTAGATATCTGTCTGGTAGGAGGCGATTATTTGTTTACTATTTATGATTCTTACGGAGATGGGATATGTTGTAATTATGGGGATGGAGAATATCACTTTTTAGATACAGATGGTGATGTTTTATTCAGTGGTGGCGACTTTTTAGATGAGTCGGGACATGCTTTTGTGGTGATAGAGGCAGAGACGATCATTGAGCCGACCTGCAATGATGGAATACTTAATGGAGATGAGACCAGTGTAGACTGTGGTGGCTCCTGCGGAGAATGTATACCATGTCAAGATGAGGAACTAATGATAAATCAAGATCAAATCATCAATCAATCAGAAGAAAAGATAATCAAGAATAAAATCGTCAGTCAGGCCAAAGTCAATATTGAGGATGAATCGGTGGTCATATGGCAGGCTGGTGAGTTAATAGAGATTAATGGAGAGTTTGAAATAAATGTAGGAGCCGAAGTACTACTCAGCACCGAATCCTGCGTTGATTTGAATGAATAGGGTTAATTTTGGGTTAAGGTGTGTGAGATCCGATCCATACACCTTAATCTTGCCGTCATATTCAGAAAATCAACAAAATGTTCAAACTGATTAAGCTCGGATTTTTAGCTGCTGTGTTCTTGTCAGCTACATTGATCCCATCAAAATATACCTGCCGGACGGGGCATATACATATTGAAACTTCTAATCGATTTACTGATATCGTAGCAGACAATTATCAAGTATACAGCGAGTTTAATCCAAATACTGGAGATGTGAAGTTTACTGGATTGATGAAAGCATTCGAATTTAAGATGGGAGCGCTTGATCAGGCATTTAACAGTTCTCGGGTGGATCTTAGTCAGTTTGCTAAGTTTAATTTTGAGGGAAGTGTTAAAAATTTCAAGGGAATCAATTTTGACAAAGCAGGCAAATATCCAGCTACCGTGGATGGCTTTCTATATATCGGCAGCTATAAGCGCCGTACCAAAGCGAATGGTACCATCGAGATCTTGCCTGATGGCAAAATGAAAACAACGGCTAACTTTAGAATAAAAATTGAAGAGGCCAGCATGAATACCATCAACAAATTGATGAAGCAAAAGCTCCCCTCGGTCATCGCTCTCGACACAGAGAAGCTCGGTATCTCACGAGATATCCATCTGAATCTGAATGCTAATTACAGACCACGGTAAGTCATGAGAAGAACCATACTTAAAATATTAATTGGTATTTCATTAGCTGTGCTCGTTGGGTATATAGTAGTACTGTACATGCCCAAAGCTACTGTCAAAACTAAAAGTGTCGACGTGACCATCAGTGCCGGTGATATCTATGCAGACTACATGGCCGACGAGGCTGCCGCCAATGAAAAGTATCTAGGAAAGGTCATAGCTATAGATGGACTCATAGATGAGAAATATCAAGATGAGAATGATGCTCCTATCGTCATCCTTATGAATGAAGCTGGGGATATAGTGGCATTAGTCACGCTCGAGAGTAGCCAACTGAGCAAGTGGGAAACCTATAACGAAGGAGACCCCATCAAGATCAAAGCCATGTGCAATGGAATGCTCATGGAGGTGGCTCTGAGTAAAGGGGTGATCGTGGAGTAAGACTCAATGGGCTAAGTAGACACTACTATTGACCCTACTTAAAGAAAGAGGTACCTTTATATTATGGCAGAAATAACCTCACTTTCTCAGTTAGATCTTTCAGGATCCTATACCTATCAAGATTACTTGACCTGGAAATTCAAAGAAAGAGTAGAGTTGATCAAAGGACGAATTTTCAAAATGAGCCCTGCTCCAAATAGGAAACATCAGAGTATATCAAGAAACTTGTTTGGGGAATTATTTATTTTTTTGAAAAATAAACCATGCTTTTTGTTTGATGCGCCATTTGATGTCCTTTTGAGCAAGGAAGGTAATAATACTGTAGTCCAGCCAGATATATGTGTCATATGTGACGTGAGTAAGCTTACCGAACAGGGATGTACTGGAGCACCCGATCTGATTATTGAGATACTATCACCTGGCAATTCCCGTAAAGAGAAGAAAGAGAAGTTTGAACTATATGAAGAAAATGGGGTGAAGGAATACTGGTTGGTATCACCTAATGAGAATACGGTGATAATATATAATCTTAACAACGAAGGGAAGTATATCGGCAGCAAGCCGTATGTAGAAGGGGAAGTAGCAGCGAGCAATGTGATTGATGGTTTTAGCATTTCAATAGAAGATGCTTTTCAGGATTGATTCTTTACGGTTTGTTTCTTTTGAATCAAGACAAAAGAATGATAGGAAGAGCTTTTTGTCTCATCGAGTCGAAAAAATGTGAACATAATTAGACTCTATAGGTCGATAACTCGCCCTATCAAGACTTTCTTTTCGAAGAGTCGTATAGTCTGAAAGTAAGTAATGTTATATTTTTATCAAAGACTAATATTCTATGCCTAAAATTACTTCATTGTCGCAGTTGGATCTAAATGGATACTACACCTATCAGGATTACCTGACTTGGCAGTTTAAAGAGAGGGTAGAACTTATCAAAGGCTATATTTTCAAAATGTCTCCTGCGCCGAATGTCAAGCATCAAAAAATCTCATCTAATTTACATGGGCTCATATGGTCATTTTTAAGAAATAAAAATTGTCATGCTTTCTCAGCGCCATTTGATGTACGTTTACCTGTCTCGTTGAAAGAAGGGAAAAGCGATACAGTAGTACAGCCTGACATTGTGGTGATATGCGATGAGAGAAAATTGGACGAGCAAGGTTGTAATGGTGCTCCAGATATCGTTGTGGAAATTTTGTCTCCAGGTAACTCATCCCGAGAGATGAAAGATAAGTTTGAGCTTTATGAAGCTTCTGGTGTGTTAGAATATTGGATCGTAGACCCGGAGCATCAAGATGTAGTTATCTATTCGCCGAATAAAGAAGGAGTATATTTTGGCAGTCGCCCATATGTTATTGGTGATATTTTGAACACTTCTTTATTGCCGGGGCTGGTGATAGATGTCAAAGAGGTTTTCGATTCCTAATGATAGAGATTCGTCCTTTATAAAAGCATGATATCTATAGCCTTATAGAATTTAGTGGAGTATTGGGATTCTATCGAAAAAATCAAAAAGGTGTTTGAGCTATCCAAGGTGATAGAGTTAATAAGCGGGTAATGTAATCGATAAGATTAGAGAAAAAAATAGTCTTTTGGACCCCTCTGGCATTTGGGTATTATGGTTGGCGAACCGAGCAGAAGGGAAAGACAACTTGTCTACTTGATACTTGCTAACTTTCAAACTTGTTTTATTAGGTCTTACCCTCATAGTGTTAAAGTATAGAGGCTTTAAATTTATAATGTGATTTGGACCGTATTTTGATGTAGTGTAAATGTAGACCACTTAAAATCCCATCTATTAGGGATGTTATGGGCAGATGGTGTCTCTTATCTTTGGGGAGTGTTCTGAACGCAGAAGCTCGATTAAGCAACCGAAAATCTTGAGGAATTTGCGGATTATCGAATGAAAGTAGTTTCTATGAAAGTTTGTTGATATCTTGGAGCACAAGAGTCAATAAACTACGCATTATTGCACGTCCATAGATCTTCAAGCGAAAGAACTGCGAAGCAGTAGGGCAGGTGAAAGAAAAAAATAATAATCCCCAAAAGTGGATGAAGGAGTGTACTCGTAGAGTCGAGTACGACAGTGCTTGAAACGACTGAACCGCTATGCGGGCGTACAATGAAGAATAAATAAATCCCCAAAAGTAGGGATTTGAATATGTTATTATTAACCTTATTTTTAAGATCAATCACGAGGGTGACTTGATCAATCAAAATTTGAAACTTATATTATTAACTCAATTTGAGAGTAGGAAGTAGCAGGAGGCGATTTGAGTCTCTGTTTGAGAAAATTAGTCTCACATCTTCTTCTCCTACTTTCGACTATTTAAATCTTTTAATAATGAAAAATTATATTTTACTTTTTTGTTTTATGATCTGCGCTGGTATGGTGAATGCGCAGGCGAAAGTATATTCGTCAGGAAAAATAGTCCTTGGAGATAATGCTGGAATAGTTCCTTCAGAAGCGGTAGAAGTGAACGGGAATATGCAATTGTTGCATGCTTCTGGAAATAATAGTAAGTTGACTAATTCGACAAACAATATGATACTAAGCAAAACAGTTACTTCTGGTCAAGCCCTTATTGATATTAATCCTATTGTAACTGACGGCTCTTCGAATGCGTCGTTTAGATTTTTTAGAAATACAAGTTCAACTGGACTAGTTAAATTTGACGTACATAGAGCAGATGGAACAAGCGCAGTTCAATCTAGATTTAGTGCGAATGCTGATACCTATTTAAACCGTTATTCGGGAAATGTTGGGGTAGGTTTGACGGGTCCATCTTCTAAGTTGGATGTTGCGGGCGATATTTCAATTAATGGTGTTGTCAAGGTTACTTCAGATAAAAGATTAAAGAAGAATGTGAAATCATTTGAACCGGGTTTGGAAACAGTTTTAAATATTAATCCTGTAACTTTTCAATATAACGGTAAAGCAAACACCAAAAATAATTCAACCACTTTTATAGGCGTTGTAGCACAGGAGTTAGAAAAAGTTGCCCCATATTTAGTTGAAAAATTTGATTATACTAATCATGATGATGAGGGTAATATTATTGAATCAGAGGAGTATTTAAGAATTAATGATTCTGAGATTAAGTATCTATTAATTAATGCCATTAAAGAACAACAAGAAATAATAGATGGCCTCGTAGAGGAGGTTCATGAATTGACTAATGTAATAAAAGGATCTAATAGTGATACAGAAGTCGGTGTGGATTTAAGTACTCACATCTCAAACAATTTAGGACAGAACCAACCAAATCCCTACACCGAACAAACCGTTATAGAGTATACCATATCTAAGTCAAGTAAAAAGGCGGTCATGAACTTTTATAACTTAAACGGCCAACTTCTTAAAACAGTACCTTTAGCAAATGGTTCGGGAAGAGTTGTTGTGTCAGCAGATGAACTACCTGCAGGGACATATTCGTACTCCTTAGAAGTAGACGGAGAAATGATATCAAATAAAAAAATGGTAAAAATGAGATAGTAAATTTTTATTTTTACTATTCAATAGAAGAGGCCTTTTCGAAAAGAGAAGGCCTCTTTTTTAGTTGATAAAAGTTGAGGTTCACAGAAGTAATGAACTAATTGTAATAATTTAATATCCATACAATTGGAAATTTGATTTGCTTACAACATCTTCCTTTAAAAACCTTACTGATATTACTATATAACTGATATAAAGATAGAATGAAGAATATGTACGAAAAGTTAGATGATCTCTTGGAATCATTTAGCAATTATGTTATGAGTAATCAATTAATGCGGGAGCAGGAGGCAAATCTATTATATGATTCTTTTAGCTATCGACTCGGCTTCTTGCTTACTTATTTGTTTCGTTATTTGTTTAATTTATTCAGAGGTCTACCGAGGCCTGATTTATATCCTTCATTTGTCAGTAGTCATTCGGCACGAGCACTCAGTCATTTTGATGTGTTTTCAGAAAGAGTATTTGATCCTCTGTATTATTTGAATAAATATGATGACATCCGATCATACTGTGAAGGTGATATTGCTAAAGCTAAACAGCATTGGTGCTTGTATGGTATTAAAGAAGGACGAAGAGGAAGTCCCTCTTTTGATCTGGTTCAATACAACAGAAAAATATGTGAAGAGTATGGTATGATAGGTAATTATTATCACCTATCTATATATCATTATTTGACTATAAAAATTGGACATGAAGAAGTTTCGCACAGTGATGACAAATTATTAATAGACTCTGATGCATTTCATCACAATTCGGCAGGTTACTATCACGCTATTGGCAAAATAGATTTTAGAAGTGAGAAAAAAAGTGTTTTGCTGGTTGCTCATAGAATAGGTGCATATGATTATGGAGGAGAAAGAAGTTTTTGGGACTTGATTGAGGCTATATCCAAAGATGACTATAATTTGTACATAGTTATTCCTAATAGAAGTGAAAATTTCGAAAAAAGAGTCTTTGATTATTGCACAGAGCTAATTTATTTTGATTACACATGGTGGAATCATGATTTAGTTAGTGAGAGTGGTACGACAAATGTTTTTAGAACTATAATTAGGAATTATAAAATAGATTTAATTCATTCTAATACAATAATGGTTTTAGATTCATTGGTGGCCGGAAAATTAGAGGGAATACCGGCCTTGATGCATCTGAGGGAGCTAATAACCAAAGATGAGGATTTACAAAGGGTTTTAAAATGTGATGGTCAAACGGCAATTGAAGTTATAAAAAATAGAGTCGATCATTTTGTTTGCAATTCTCGCAGTACTTGTGATGAATTTGGATTAGTGGATAGAAAATCACTTTTGTTATACAATACCATTGACGATGATTTATTTAATTTGACTCTCAGTAAGGATGATAATATCAAGGTTTCTCTAATTAGTAGTAATATTAAGAAAAAGGGAATTGAAGATTTCGTCAAGATTGCTTGTTCCGTCGTTCAAAATCGTAGCAATATTACTTTTCAACTGATTGGAGAAGTTACGGAATATTTACAAAGTCTTGATGAAAAATATAATTTCGAAACAAACAAGATTACTGTTTGTGGATATATTGAAAAATCTCTTGAGGCAGTAGGCAGAAGTGATATAATTCTAAATCTTTCTTCTTTTGCAGAATCATTTGGAAGAACAATTGCTGAAGGAATGGCTGGGGGGAAATTAGTCATTGGCTATGACTGGGGGGCAATCTCAGAATTAATTGATCATGGTGAAAGCGGGTATTTGGTTGAGTATGGAAAGTGGCACGAGATTGTCAAAATTTTAAACGGAATTGATAGAAATACAATTAGTGCTCTTGGTAGGACGGGAAGAATTAAAGCTTTAAAGCATTTTTCTAAACAAGTGTTCAGATCAAAATTGAATCTGTTTTATTCGGAATTGCTTGGTGTAGAAGAATGGGACTCTAATTTTTATAATAGTTGTTCTGATAAAGCAATTCCGGATTATGACAACCTAAGAGTGGGTTATTTTCTTTGGCATTTTCCTGTTCCATCTGAAACTTTTGTTTTAAACGAGCTAAAATATCTTGTTGATAACAATATTGAGGTTAAAGTTTTTTGCAAAGAGTCACCTTTTCCAAACTTTGAATTCAATTTAGCAATTGATGTAATTAAGATTTCAGATCCTTTGGATCTGAAAATAAAGATTTTAGAAAATGATATAACTTTTATGCATGCACACTTTGTATATCCAACTGTAACAAATTATGTGTGGCCAGTTTGTGACGAGTTAAGTCTTCCATTTACAGTAATGACGCATGCTCAGGATATTTTTAAATATGAAAATATTGAACTTAATAGAATAAAGAATATATCAAGAAGTGACAATTGTATACGGGTATTGACATTAGGGCAATACCACAAGAAATTTTTGATAAAACAAGGAGTTCCGAGAGAAAAAGTGTTTATAAATCCACAATTTATAAATTTTGAAAAATTCAATTTGAATATTAAAAGTCGTGGATTTAGTAAGGTAATAGTGATCGGAAGATTTGTTGAAAAGAAGGGTTTTCAAAATTTAGTCCAAGCTGCAAATCTTCTTGCTCGGTATGATATTTCCTTCCATTTATATGGCTATGGTGAGATGGAACAGTTCTTGAAAACAAGAATAGACTCAAGTGGTATATCTAATCTTGAGCTTAAAGGGCGTGTAAAAACTGCAAAAGAGCTTAGTGATCTCTTTAGTCAGTATGATTTACTTTTACAACCGTCTCAAGCTACAGCTACGGGTGATATGGATGGCATTCCTACGGTTTTAATTGAAGCAATGTCGAGTGGTTTACCCGTAATAACTACTCCAATTGCGAGTATTACTGATATTATAAAAGATGGAATAAATGGGATATTAATTGGATCGAATCATCCTCAATTAATTGTAGATGCAATATTGGATGTTTACAATATGGATGATAGACAGTTAACTTCAATCGCATTAAATGCACGAAATCAGGTGGAACGAACCTATCAGAAAAATAAACTTTTAGGAAATTTATTGAAAATATGGTCTGGATACTCTATTGATATTATTTTGGTAACTTATATCAATGAGACGTATCCAAATTTAAGTGAGCTTCGTGAGGTTGTACAACGCATTTATAAGTTTACTCAATTTCGCTTTAATTTAATCATAGTGGACAATGGGAGTGATATTGAAACAATAAATTATTTAAAAAAGATTGAGTCTCAGTTTGATAACATAGATGTTATATATAGCAAAGTTAACTTATATGTAGGTGGTGGGACTAATATCGCTCTGCAGAAAAGCTCGAAGAGGTATGTAATTTATATATGTGCTGTCGAAGGATTTATTCTCAAAGAAGGTTGGGAGATTGATTTAATAAGCTCTTTTGAGAATGCTGAAAAAGTTGGATTAGTTGGGACAAAATCCTATTCTCCATCTTATCTATTTGGGAGAGATCTACCCAGTGGCATTAAATTATTCGAGCATTTTAGGAATAAGTCATATCAACAAATGAATATGGATAAAAAGTTTTTCCATATTCAAGGTGGTGCCTTTGCGATTAATAGGGATATGTTCAGAACAATAGGAGGATTTAATCATAAAACTCCACATGCTTATACAGACGTTGAATACAGTTATTTTGCTGAAAGTGAAAATTGGAAGTTGTGCAATAATAAATCGACATTATCTTTATATGAGAAATCACGTCCAAATATTTATTCTCGAATAAATGAGCAAGTTTCTTTACTGCATCCTGGAACACTTAAGGACTTAGATCTTCTAGATAAAATTGCTCACTCTCGGGTAAATATTTGTAATATTTGCGAATGGAGTGGTATATATGATAAGAAAAAAATATGTCCGAAATGTAATTCATATCCTATTGAAAGATCCTTGTTTAGGCAAATTGCAGAAAGCGATCTCTCATTCAGAGGCTTAGATTTACTTTTAATTGGAGATGTCGGCTATTTAGAGGAGGCTTTTTTAAAAAAGGCTTTTCGGTTTACAAAGTACAAGTTTCAGAAGAGTGGGGAAGAGGTACTATGCAATTTGCGGGATAGTTCTATTGACTTTATAATTATTGGTAAATGTGATGAGCAAATCCTTACTCTAAAAACAATTGGTCAACTTGAAAGAGTTATCGTATCGAAGGGGAGTTTGATCTTAACGACAAATCCTAAATACTATAATGATTTCGATACTATGTCTATTCTTTTGAAAAAATTTGGTAAAAAGAATTTTGATTTGGTTGAAAAAAAATTATTTGATTCAAATGTTGTTCATTACTCTTTATATCCTTTGATAATTTTAAATCATCCAGTTTAATCTATTTCATAGCTATGAACAAAGAGATTAGAGTGAATTTCGTGATTGTGGGAGCACAAAAATCTGGCACAACTAGTATTCATAAATATCTGAGTTGGCATAATGATATCTTTATGACAACCCCATTAAAGGAACCTGGTTTTTTTTTGCCAATTGAAATATCAAAAAAGTTACTAAATAAAAGTGGTTTTGAATTTGACAATAGAGAAGAACTTTTTGAAAAATACATGACTAAGGGATTTTCGAATGAAACTATTTTTGGGGAGTCATCAACTTTTTATACTCTTGGTACATATGCTGAGAAATATTCTATTCCTGAACGTATTTGGGACTATAACGACAAAGTAAAACTTCTATATATCATAAGAAATCCAATTGATAGGATTGTATCTAACTATAAGCATGCACTTGAGCGAGACTACATCTCATTGAACTGTACATTAAATAGGTTTATTGAAACTGATTCTTTTTGCTTAAAGACAACTCTATATAACTATCAGTTGTCGAGGTATTTAAATCGATTCGACAACAGTCAATTACATATTGTAAAATTTGAGGATTTAGTAGTAAACCCTTTAGGAGAATTGAATAAGATTCTTGATTTTCTAAATTTAAGTCGTTTTCAAAATGCTAAAATCGGGGAATTTCAAGTGTTTAATAAATCAAGTATTTCAAATGAGAAGCTATCTTTAAGTATTAATAAAGAATTTTTGAGGGAAATTGAAGAGAGTCTACTTTTGCTTCATCAATACATACCTTTTGATATTAATGATTATTTTGATTCATTAAACTGATGTGAGATTATGGTACGTTTAGAGTTTATAAACAATCTCAGTCGAAAATCATATAAGACTGAATATTTACAGGAATTTTCAAAAAAGTATCATGTAGACGTAGATATAATTAACAATTTGTCATTAGAAGTACATAAGAATGACGGATTATTAAATAAATCTGTTGAGCACTATTTTTATTGTGGTTTTAATGCCGTTCAAGAGATAATCTCCTGCAACGAATTATATAGATTCAATAAGGTTCCATTGAATATTCTTGACTTTCCATGTGGGTTCGGACGTGTCGGCAGATGGATAAGAGCGGTTTTTCCTGAATCAAATATCTATGGTGTTGATCTATTGCCAAAAGCTATAAATTTTTGTGAATCTCAATTCAATTATAACATTCTACAAGCTCACAAGAATTTTAGTGATTACATTATAACAAACACTTTTGATATTATATGGTGTGGTTCACTTTTTACCCATATAACAGAATCTCAAGCTGAAACTTTGTTAAAATTATTACTGAAAGTATTAAACAGAAATGGACTCTTAATCTTTACTTGTCATGGTAGGCACGTGTATGAACGGCTTGTGAATAGAACTCATTTTTATAATTTATCGAGTGAGAAAATTTCTAATCTAGTGGATAAGTTCAACTCAGATGATTATGCTTTTGCTAAGTATAATCAAATCAATAACTATGGCATATCGTTAAATTCATTAGATTGGATTCTAAAGAAAGCGCCAAAGAGTAGTAATACAAGATTGGTTAAGTTTAGTGAAAAAGGATGGGCTAAGCATCAAGATGTATACGTTTTTCAAAAAATAGTTTAATCTATAATTATTATGTTAGGATGAAAGCGATTTATATTGGTGTTACGTTCACAGTGTGCTTGTCAATTATTTTTTTAAATGCGAATTTTTCTTCCTCTACATTTGGTTGCCTTGAAATAGATTCGTAATGCGTCAATTCTATATCTGACACTTGAATAATTTGAAATCCATAATTTATCAGTTTCAAACAATAATCCACATCATTAAAGGCAATGGGGAAGTTTTCGGCATCAAACCCCTTTACAGCAGTGAAGATAGACTTTTTGGTCAGCATGCAGGCTGCAGTGACTCCTATTACGTATTTTGGCTGATGAGGCATATAGAGCCCTCTATCAGTAGGGTATCGACCTTTGTTAAGATGATCTACAAAGTCGTGGCCTCTTCTACTCCCAAAATATATGCCATCGTGCTGTATCCTGCCATCTGGATAAAGAAGGAGACATCCCACGGCTCCGATATTAGAAAGCTGAAAGTTAATGACCATTGAGCTGAGCCAGTTAGCTGTGATTATTTCAATATCATTATTTAAGAAGCATATGTATTCAGTATTCACATATTGCATCACCCAGTTGTGCATGGCTGCATAATTATACGGATGATGATATGTGAGTACGGTCACCTGCTCATGAGCTGATATACTGTTTAGATAGGCTTTAGTTGGTGGTTCTTCTGAGTTGTTATCGATGATGAGAATTGTGAATGGCTGGACATGGGTATACGCAAAAATACTCTCGACGCACTTCTGTAAGAGATCTACCTGATCCTTTGTCGGTATGATGATAGTTACAGATTGATCATTATCATAGTTAGGATCTTTTAGATCAGGCACTTTTGCGTCATCTTTTTGTAGATTATCATTTTCATCATAGTAGTACTTGGACGATGGAGGCAATAATAGCTTAGATATGTCTACTTGGTCATCCCAAGGTAGTTGGTCATAGTATTTTTGACGACGCAGCGTGATTTTTACTGTCGGGTTATTTTGATAGTCAGAAAATTGGATTTGGCATGATCTTCTTTTTTGTTGAATCCTTGTTACGATATTGAATTCTTGTTGGTTTTTTGAGATTGTGACTGTATTTATTTTTTGACCGCCATATATGAGGTCTATTTTGACATCCTTTTCATGACCTGTTATCTGACCTTTGATGAAGACGACTTTCTTTAGGATGGTATATCCGATATTGATCTGTCCTGATATGTATTGATCCTTGACATCATTTATTTTAAATATACTATGTTGTTTACGGCCAATAATGCGATAAAAAACATTGTAGAATACTTCGTCCCAAGGTTCATGATACAAGGCTATCAGAAACAATCTCAGATTGGCAATGGTGAAGACCTTTTCCATATTATTTCCGTTCTATTGCAAGGTGGCTGTACCTGTGGATACAGATACTACCGATGACGAAAATGAATAAAGCTAGGATAAGATCCCAGACGAGGATATAGAGATCTATATGACTATCTAATAGCATGATGGCCCTCACATTATGAAGTATTCCCATAAATGGATTAATGTAATATGCGGGCGGGAAGACATCTAAGATGATCTTAGGATCGAAAAATATGCCAGATGTCCAGAGCCCCAATAGTATAAAGATATCTACTATATGATCAATATCTCTGATATAAATGAATATGATAGATAGTATCATACTGACTCCTAATGAAAAAAGATAGACTGTAAATATGATGACTGGGAGCCACAATAGTTGAGCGCTAAAATCAATATCCAGCACTAATGCAAAAATGAAGTAAGCTAAAAGATTAAATATAAATCCGAGAATCGAACTGATCGCTAAAGAGTAATACAGATCAAATTTATTAATCTGTATATTCATTATTAAGTAACTTTTTTGCTGGAGGATTTTCATGCCCCTTCTCATGATTTGGACAAATTCCATCCAAAACAATAAACCAGAGAATATGAAGAGAGCAAAATTGTCCATTCCCTGACCTGTCCGATTCAGTAAATAGGTAAAAGCAAAATAGTATACCGCCACTCTGAGTAGGGGATTGAGAAGAGCCCAAAATAGTCCCAATCGATCGTTGTAGTATCGTTTTTTGAAATCAACCTGCGCTAATTTCCAAATTCGCTCCATTCTATTGTTCTCAGGGATCCTGAGGAGGATAGGTTGTAGATATTGATTTATGACACCCATGGGCTGAATTTACTGAGCGAAAAAGTTTCGATATTTCTTGATAGAATTTTCGGGACTATCTATAGTCATAAGCTCACCTTTATGTATCCATGCTACTCTCGTACAGTATTTTGATATGATAGCCATACTATGACTGACTATCACTATAGTATTTCCTTCTATGATTTTATTTTGAAATGCTGCGTCAGATTTTTTTCTAAAGTCATCATCTCCTGTCCCTCCAAAAAATTCGTCAAGCAAGAAGGTATCAGCCTTGGCATGCATTGCTATAGAAAACATCAAACGCTGCTTCATGCCACTCGAAAAGTGCTTGACAGGTGTATCAACGAATTCTGATAGGCCTGAGAATTCCAATATTTGATCAAAAATTTCACCGATTTGTCTAAAGCTCAAGCCTAAAACAGTACCATTGACATATATGTTATCTCTCGCAGATAGATTAGGATCGATACCGAGCCCCAATGCAAGTCTCATGATTTTACCATTTGTTTTGACGATCCCTCCTTTATCGGGAGGTATGCTTCCCATGATTATATTGAGTAAAGTGGACTTTCCGCTACCGTTTCGACCGATTATACCAAATGTCTCACCCTTATTTATATTTAGGCTGATATTTTTTAATGCTTGGATTTCTTTTGTCCGTGTACTTGAGAAAACACCACTAAGCCTTTGCTTTAGCGTGAGATTCGATTTCGAGCTCGTTTTATAGGTCTTGGAGACATTGTTTATTTGAATAGCGTATTTCATCAGCTTACTTTTTTTCTCTTCTTTTTTGAAAAGAGGTTTTGGCCGCCTCATAAAATTCGAGATCTATCTGACAACTCTGCCTAATAAGTTCTAGCTGGTCATTGCTGAATTCATTTAAATATTCTTTTGGTGCAGCATTCTTAATAATATGCTGATTGTATTTGAGATTCCACTTTAGGCTTTTATTGATGAGTTTGACTGATTCTTCGAAGTATTCAGCAACACCTAATGCTGCTAAGGACTCCATATTTTTTATTGCTATTGCTAAGTTGTTATCTTTTGCTTGATATCCGAAAGCTTTCGATTGTAGATTTGCGATATTGCTTAAGGTTTTAGAGAGTATTGTATCGATCGATTGGTCTTTCAGTATGTGGTGGTGACGCTGAAAATGTAGGACCTGCGATTGAATCCTTCGTACAGGTTCTCTGACGAAGCTGATAACTTTACAATTCGGGATATGAGCTATGAGGCCGATATTATAATGTCCACAGATTATCACATCTTTTTGTAGTTCTGGAAGATGTTCTTTTATCTCATTCTGGTTTTTGTAGCTTCCTCCATTTTCTTTTAGCTCTGCTTGAGTAGGGTATATTTCATTTTTAGCAAAATCTTGATAGAGCAAATGCCTAAAAGTGGTGCCACCAGTTTTAGGGATATGTAAGAATAAGTAAGTGCCGCTTACTTTCGATTTAGTACTGAATAAATATTGAAAATTTATCATTCCACATTAGCGTATGATTATATACCTGTTTTCATTGTTATAGAGTCTAATAGGGCTTTAAAAGAGGTCCTAAATGCTGAAGGCTTTTGCAGGATATTCGCAGTGACATGAATACCGTATTTTAATGTCTCAACGTAATAGTTTGATATGAGGCCATTTTTTTTGAGTGTTAGTAGTCTGTTTCGATCAATATAATATTTCTTTTTTAAGTTAGAAGATGATCTAAAATCATGCCTAATAAGGGCTTTTTCGACGAGCTTGAGTCTATATTGATTTATTTTTGAAATACGCCAAAAGAAATCGACATCTTCATAATACATAAATAAATCTTCGTCAAAGAGTCCGTGATGATCAAGAATTGATTTTCTAATCATGAAGCAGCATCCACTGAAGGCCTCGGGTGAAAGCATTTCTCGAGACGGGTCTTGTGTTTGGAATATATCCCTATCGATAGCCTTTCCATTCTGATAATTGATGGATAGTCCAGTTGAGTTTATTATATCCACGATCTTATAGGAGTCAGTAGATAAACTATCGAACAATTTTTGATGGTCAGATATGATCTTGGAGGGGTTATCTATGTGTGAAGTATCTTGGGTTGTGAAATACTCATCACTATGAGGGAAATATAAGATATCGCCATGTCTAATTTTTTGATTCACATACAGTTGATTATTTAATATTACATGAGGAAACTTACTTGAAATATTCTGTATATCCTCTGTTCTCACGCTTCCAACAGTAATCGCCAAATGGGGGCGGTAAAACAAAATGATAGGTGCAACAATATCATTATACCCCATTTCGGTCATTAGGTGTTCCAAACAATCAGGATGTAATGCGGTATCATTGTTGAGCAGCATGATATACTCACCTGTACAGTGTTGTAGTGCCAGATTATTCGCTTTGGCAAAACCGAGATTTACAGCAGATTCAATTAGTCGGATATTAAGCTCAGGATATTTTTGTATCAAGTCCTTAGATCCATCCGTTGATGCATTATCCCAGAATATGACTTCAAAATTCTTTATGGTTTGCTCCTTAAGAGATAATAGGAGATTAGGAAGATATTTTTCTCCATTATGATTTACGATGATAATGCTTATCATACCTTTGTGTGGCATCTGGTTATTCATACATTTGCACCTTACTAATCTCGTACAAAGGAGAAATGAATTCAAAATTAATATTCTCTCAGTTTATTGTATTCTTTTTTGGAGTGATATTGCTGCAGGGGCAAGAGATCACTGCCGACACTATAGAGCTACAGGCTAAAGATCAGATAGTCCAGATCGCTTTGCCAGATAGTGTTGATGAAGGAATACTTGGTGACTTTTTGGTGAAGGTGGACTCGATAGTCAATCCTAAATCTGCCATCTATGGACATCAGTTTTTGTTAAATCAGCGATTCGCAACGGATGATGTGGAGCAGCGAGCAGCAGTCGGGCCCAGATATGTGCTGGGAGCTGGAGACGAGATTACTATATCCATATTTGGAGCGGCTCAGTTTGACTCTCGATTTGTGATTAACGCAGATGGATATATCTCACCGTCAAATATGCCAAAGATATTTTTAAAAGGAGTAGAATGGGCCAAGGCGGTGGAGTTAATGAAAAGTAGATTCAAGCAGTTTTATCTATTCAGGAGTGATCAGTTTTCTGCAGCCGTCACTCGTCCACGGGATGTCACGGTACATGTGTTGGGAGAGGTGCTCCATCCAGGCACATATCGAGTCAATGCAGTTCACTCTGTGCTGCAGGTGCTGTCACAGGCAGGAGGAGTAGCGGAGTCGGGGTCCGTCAGGAATATCCTCATGTCAGATGGCGTCACTCAGAAGAATCTTGATATCTATCAGCTCATCACTGATCCTTCTACGATCTTTGATCTTCAGGTAGAGGAGGGCATGGTAATTCAGGTGCCAGTTGCTACTCAGGTGGTGAAAGCTACAGGATTCAAGAAATCAATGAAGTATGAGCTCAAGGCAAATGAGGGAATGCGAGCGTTGATTAATTTTTCTGGAGGGCTTAGCGCCAATAGTGTGAAGGACTTTGCTCAGGTATATAGATATCAAGGCGCTACTCAGGAGTTAGTAGATGTAGATTTAGAGCGAATATTGAGTGGTAGTGGAGACTTTAGCCTGCGAGATGGTGACGAAGTAGTCGTGAGTGAAATAGTCGATCAATCTGATAACATGATCAGCGTCACTGGGGCAGTGGAGTTGCCAGGAGACTATGCCTTAGTGGGAAATGAAAAGCTATCTACCTTCCTGCGAAAGGTACGAGTAAAGAGAAATGCGGATTTAGATGCCGCTTTTTTGTTGAGGATGAGGGCGGATAGCACTATTCAAATAGTTGAATTAGATCTCAATGATGTACTCAATGGTGGTAAAAATGATATAACGCTTCAGCCCAAAGATGAGTTAGTCATTAATAGTCAAGTAAATGCATTAGATAAAGCGACATTCAAAGTGTCCGGAGCCGTCCGGAGAGAGGTCGAGTATCCGTTTTCGATAGATTCAACATTGACTTTGCGCCAAGCAATACTAATCAGTGGTGGACTAAAGAGCAATGCTGCAGATGAAGGCTATGTGATCAGACGTGGAGTGAATAATAAGGAAGAGATAGAATACGTCAAGGTAAATGTCAAGGAGGCATATCTCCAACCCAATAGTTCGTCTAATCAAATCTTACAGCCTAATGACGAGGTAGTGATCTTAGAAAATGAAGACTACACAGAGCTAAGCTACATACAGGTGTCAGGAGCCGTCAATAAACCACAAAAGCTGCAATATGCAGAGCGCTTGAACATACCAGATGTGCTACAGCTGAGCGGAGGCCTGTCATCATCTGCGTCGGGAGCAATAGATATCTACAGGATAGAGCAGGCTGACGGAGAGCCAGTCAAGACAGTGCAGCATACAATACAACTGGGAGCTGAATATCAGGTCTTAGGAGAAGGTATAGCGCTGCAGCCTGCAGATGAGATAGTTGTCCGAGTCAAAGAAGAGTATGCCAAGCAGATATTAGTCACTATCGAAGGTGAAGTAAAGTATCAGGGGCGGTATGCTCTGACTCAATCGAATGAGTCGATATCAGGATTGATAGCTAAGGCAGGAGGACTCACGGATGAAGCATTCATAGATGGTGTGTATATCCTACGTGAAAAGGAAAAGATGCATGAAGGTGAAATAAAGAAGTCATCTCATAAAGTGGTGGTTAATAGTATCAGTAGTAGCATAGTGTTACAAGAGGGTGATAAGATCGTCGTACCAAGGATTAAAAATACGGTCACTATTATGGTGTCGAATACACTATATGGAGAGGCTGAGAGTGATCAGATAGAGGTGCCATTCTCGGGACTCGAAAGTGCAATATGGTACATCGAGGAGTATGCTGGAGGATTAACGGATAAAGACAATAGGTCATATGTGACTGTCAGATATGCAAACGGTGCAACCCAAGCTGCTAAGAAAAAATTATTTGGCTATAAATATCCCACGGTGCGTCCCGGGGCGACTATCGAGGTATTAGCATCAATACAAAATCCGACAGTAGAATCACAGAGCGAATATCCTAAACTCAAGAAAGGGGTCATCATCAATATGGCTGATACAGCTACACCTGTAAATGTGGAAGAAAATGAGTAGCCCAGAAAATCAAGTCCCGCAGCAACCACATTATCCTCCACCGTATTATCAAGATGATGAGATCACGTTGAAGGAGCTTATCCTGAAGATTATAGAGTTTTGGAGAGAGATAAAGAAGAATCTGCTTTGGATCCTAGTCGCAGGAGCGATTGGGGCTGCATTATTTTATCTCAAGTCGTCCATGGAAGAGACGAAATATACCGCAACGCTCTCATTCATGATCAGTGAGGAGGCAGACAATAAGCAAGTGGCAGTATCACCTGACCTTATGGGGATTGGTGTAGTAGATTATAATCTTGATAAGATATCAGCACTCGTCAAATCCTCTCGTATCATGCAAAAAGCCTTAGTAAGGAAAGTGACAGTCGACGGAGTTAATGATTACTTGGGTAATCATCTCATTGATATTTATGAGTTGAATAATGAATGGGTAAAAGAATCCGTAGATGGCAAATATGCTTATCTGGCATTGGGTGGTTTTAGATTCAATGAAAGTAGATGGCCAAATTTTAACCCTCGAGAGCGCCGAGCTTTGAGTATCCTCCAAGACATTTCGGTTGGTAATAGCTTAAAAAAGAAAAAAGGTTTCTTGACAGTCTCTTATGATGACGCTACAGAGGTTTTTTTATTGAAAGCAGCGACTCTCAATGCTGACCTTTCTACAGTATTACTCTCTGCAGTATATGAGGAGCTAACTGATTTTTACATCGAAAAAACAGTGGGACGTCCATCTGCAGCTCATCTCGAGGCATCGATATTGGTCGATTCATTGTACACGCAGCTTACCCAGGCAGAGCGATCATTGGCTTATGCTGAGGACCGTACACAGGGGCTCATAGGTAGTGGCGCTAGGCTCAATATCGCAGACATGTCTCGCAAAGTGCAGGATATCGACAGCCGGTATCAACAAGCACTAAAGACCAAAGAAGCATTAGAAGCTGTGCTCAATCGTCAGACGCCTGACTTCTTACTAATAGACAGGACATTCATCCCCATGGCTGATGAGCGTTCCTTGCTCAAGCAGTTGATTATTGGTGGATTTCTCTTTGGCTTTTTAGCAGTGGTGTATATATTGGGTAGGAAGATTATCCGAGATGCGATGGCTTAGATTAAGTTTGAAAGTGTCAAGTCGAAAGTTGCAAGGTTGTCTTTCCCTGAAATAGGTTTAGGTATGGATTAATAATTAGTTGTTGGATAGCTTTTTAGCTCAGTTTTCATTTCGAGCGAAAGGAGAAATCAATGATGTTATTAGGAGGAGTACACTATGCTTAGTCTATCGTCTCTCTTGTGATTCAATAAGAAAAATTACCGAATAGGAACCCTCTGTCCTTCGGACATTTCCCTTGGAAGGGAGAAACCAAAGCAAAATCCCACTTTTTCATTTCGAGGAAAGGGAGAAATCTATGATGTCTTTAGGAAAAATATTCTTGCTTAGTCTATCATCTCTCATGTCATCAATAAAAATAGTATCGGATGGGAACCCTCTGTCCTTCAGACATCTCCCTTGGAAGGGAGAAACCAAAGCAAGATGAACACCAATATCTGAAATAACTTGGCCTTATAGAATTTAGTGTAGTGCTGGTCATTTATCGATCAGATCAAAAAGGTGTTTGAGCTTAACCAATTGATTGGATAAAAGAGAAAGTGTCATAATCATGGCCGCTTGAGTTTGTCTGGGCGAAAAAAGCGAGTTGCTTTTTGATCCGATAAAAGGGCGAGTACGGAGCGTTAAGAATTATATAGCGCCTTGAATTTTTGTTTCTTTTGTTTCAAGACAAAAGAAAGGGAAAGAACAGTATAAACATATATGCAGCTGAGCGAAAAACATAGATCTCTCAGTACCATCGAGATGAAAAGGTGAGGGATGGAACCCTCTGTCCTTCGGACATCTCCTTGGAAGGGAGAAACCAAATCAAAATTCCACTTTTTCATTTCGAGGAAAGCGAGAAATCTATGATGTTGTTAGAATGGCGAACCCAATGTGATAAGTACTTCAATTTCTGAGAAACAATGTGGCCTTATAGAATTTAGTGTAGTACTGGTCTTTTATCGATCAGATCAAAACGGTGTTTGAGCTCAATCAGGTGATTGGATAAAAGAGACATAATCACTGCCGTTTGAACTTGTCTGGGCGAAAAAAAGCGAGTTTCTTTTTGATCCGATAAAAGGGCGAGTACGGAGCGTTGATAATTATATAGCACATTGAATTTTTATTTCTTTTGTTTCAAGACAAAAGATAAGGAAAGAACAGTATAAACATATATGCAGCTGATCCAAAAACAAAGATCTCTCAGTACCATCGAGATGAAAAGGCGAGGGGTGGAACCCTCTGTCCTTCCGGACATCTCTCTTGGAAGGGAGAGAAATCAGCGAATTACAATGGATATTGGTTCCAACACCTGGCCTTATAGAATTTAGTGTGGTACTGGTCTTTTTTCGAGGAGATCAAAAAGGGCGAATTTATTCTTAAAAAGCATGAGCAGCATGGAATCTGAAAATCTGGTAACTTGACAAGCATATTTGATTATATTAACAATAAACATGTGATGAACCCTATTTGTGATGTCCCTGGCTGGGGGATTAGAAGGTCTTTTAGGCCAATAAATCTTACGTTCATAAAGCTATATGAAATTTCTAAACCTTAGTTCTTGTGCTTTCAACATATCTCAGCTCTCTCCTCATTTATTTTGGGAGTATGATAGTAGCGATTTAGATCTGGTCAAGGATAAAGATCTAATCATTTTACGTGTGCTTGAATATGGTCAATTGGAGGATTGGAGATTTGTGCAAAAATTCTATTCTGTAGATGAGATTAAAATGGCCGCAGTCAATTCCAGAAGTCTTGATGAAGTGGCTATGAATTTCGTCGCTATTTACACAAAAACTGCTATTGAAGAATTTAGATGCTACAGACAAAGACAGTTAACTCCACACTTCTCAGGATACTAAAGGGACTATTGGCGATTGATGGATTTGAGTCTCTATACTTGGTTGGAGGGACATCTTTGGCGCTTCAATTGGGACATCGAGTTTCAATTGACATAGATTTATTTGGTAAGATAGATTTCAAATTAGAAGAGTTTGTAAGTGACTTCAGGGCTCTGGGGGAATTTCAGATTTTAAGCCAGTCAAAAAATGTTAACATTCTGGCTATAGATGGGATTAAAGTTGATTTAGTGAATTATGCATATCCATTGATTGATGATTTGATCATTCAGGACGATATTAGGTTAGTATCTGCAAAGGATATTGCAGCCATGAAGTTAAATGCCATTGCAGGAAGAGGCAGTAAGAAAGATTTCATCGATATATACTATCTCCTGAAGCAGTTTGAATTAGATGAGCTGTATCAATACTATACGGATAAATATGACGATGGAAATCTTTTTTTAGTCCAGAAAAGTCTGGTTTATTTCAAGGATGCAGATCGTGAAAAAACTCCCAAATTATTTGAAAATATCTCATGGGAGTTCATCAAAAGTGAGATTGTAAAAGCGGTGATTTAGTAATAGGGCTTACTGTTCAAGTTGAAGCTCGTTTCGGGTTGCACTAGCTAAGGTTTTGTGATTAATAAGGGATAAAGTAGTAGCTAATTTTTTCATTTCGAGCGAAGGGAGAAATCTATGATTTTATTAGAATGGAGAATCCAATCTTACAAGTATATCAATATCTGAGATAACTTGGCCTTATAGAATTTAGTGTAGTACTGGTCATTTATCGATCAGATCAAAAAGGTGTTTGAGCTCAACCAGATATTCATTATTAATGCGGGTTAGCCTGACGCACTCAAGTGGGTTGAGGGAGCGGCTTTTGTGTACAGCCTTAGGGCGTCGAGTTTTTGGTTACTTTTTTCGACAAAAAAGTGACAATGACAATAAAAGAGAAGAGATCAACTGGTAAAATTTAGTGCAAAATTATAAAAAACGTGAATGCTGTATTGGATGCAGCTGATCGAAAGAACAAAGATCTCTCAGTACCATCGAGATGAAAAGGCGAGGGGTGGAACCTTCTCTGTCCATCGGACATCTCCCTTGGAAGGGAGAAAACAAAGCCCAATGCCCACTTTTTCATTTCGAGCGAAGGGAGAAATCTATGATGTCTTTAGGAAAAATACTCTTGCTACAATGACCGACCTCATATCGTTGAGAAAAAATGGTGAAAAATATAAAATCGCAAAAATCGAGTAGTATATTTACTCAATGATTGATTCTCTCATCACTTCTAAAACAAGAATAAAGCTGCTATTGCGCTTTTTCTTGAATAGTCGAGCCTCTGGGTATCTCCGGGGCTTGGAGCAGGAGTTTGGAGACTCATCTAATGCTATCCGTCTCGAACTCAATCGATTTGAAGAGGCGGGCTTATTAGAGGCAAGTCTCGAGGGAAATAAAAAATACTATACTGCCAATACTGATCATCCACTCTATTCAGACATTAATAATATCATCAGGAAGCATATAGGGCTTGACCAGATCGTGTCCAATGTCATAGAGAGATTAGGACAGCTGGAGGCGGTATACTTGACAGGCTCATTTGCACGAGGATTGGATAGCTCGATCATAGATATATTGCTCATCGGAGACGTCGATCAGTCGTATCTTTCTCAATTGATGCATAAGGTAGAGGCCCTTATTAGTAGGCGCATCCGATATATCGTATATCGAGAAAATTCCGCAGTGACTTGGTCAGATATTGGCGCAGATCGCCTATTATTGTGGCAAAATGGCAAGACGAAATGAGAGGGTCTGATTTTTTTGATGTAGCAGAGCGACGCTGGTATGCCATTAGAGTGAAGTTCAAAGCCGAAAAGCTGGTCGCTGATCAGCTCCAGCTTGATGGTATAGAAGCATATGTACCTGTCGTCAATCGCCAGAGACTCGTCCGAGGTAAAGTGAGACATACCAAGATTCCCTTAATACACAATTATGTATTCGTATACATCAAGCGAGAGGAGTACATCCCTGTATTACAAACGCTCTATGTGATTGGTTTTGTCAATATTGGAGGAGTCATATCTGCTATCCCGGATGGGGAGATAGATCTCATGAGACGTATAGTTGGTTCTGGTTTTAATGTGGAACTGAGACAGGGATTACATTTAGTGAAAGGACAAGCCGTGCAGCTGATTGCTGGTGAGCTTACGGGTTTGCGTGGACAGATAGTCGAGCAGTCTAATGGCTCGAGTTTTATTGTAGAATTAGAAAATATAGGTATGCACCTTCGGATAGCGGTAGACGCATCGCAGGTGCTACCACTTACGGTAGCTGTATAAGTGACGTATTATTTCAAGCTGGCTTTAGATTTGGCTATAAGTGGACTGCACTTATTGAAGGCGGAGCCGTATCGGATTCACTTGAGACCTTTGATTAAGGATAGGACTGTCTGATAAACTAATATATGATCTCATCGAAGCTTGTCAAGCTAATATTGAGCAGCTACAGGTGTTATACTTATTCGGAAGTATGGCTACTGATACTTTTAACAAGAATAGCGATGTTGATATAGCATTTCTATCGGGACATAAGATCTCGAATGTCGATCGATGGCATTTACAGCAGCAATTATCGGTGATTCTCAATGTTCAATTAGATTTAGTAGACCTCTCATTTTGTTCAGACATCATGTCTATGCAGATTGTATCAAAGGGTACTTTACTATATCTAGATCCCTCCTTCAACATTGATGATTTTGAAAATCGAGTGTATTATAAATATATCGATCTGAGAGAATTGAATAAGGGAATTTATCAAGATATCAAATCAAGAGGTGCTATCTATGAATGATGTACTTCTTAAATGAAGTGATTTAGGAATGCAGGTTAAAATTAGTTGTAAGTATTTGGTTTTCAAGATGAAGCTCTTTTTGCGCCTCATAGCCAAAGCTATGGGGCGCAAAAAAGCTGAAATAATTGGGAATCAAATACTTGCAAATAAATTAGCATTGCATTCGTAAAACACTTCAATAGCCATTACGATTGAAAAATGTTTAGCTCGTATTTCTGAGGTATACACTGGCACACCAGCTATAATGGATGATATCGATCAACAAGACATCGTTATATTAAACCTACAGCGAGTGATACAGGCTTGTATCGATATGGCGACCCACTATGTCAGAATTAGTAGGTGGGGAATTCCCCAGAGTTATGGGGAGAACTTTCAGATACTGGCTGAGCACAATATTATAGATCCAGCTCATGCAGATCGTTTGGTCTCGATGGTAGCATTTAGGAATATTGTGATACATGATTATCAGCGTCTTAATATGGATATCGTGGTATCCATACTTGAGCATAATTTAGAGGATATAACGCAATTTAAGAAGGTTATTCTTCAAGAATGACCACCACTTTCATTTAATAAGATGATAGCTAAAAGATATAATGACTAAGAAAAAAGCCTTGATTACGGGAATAACTGGCCAAGATGGAGCTTATTTAGCAGAGCTGCTTCTATCAAAAGGCTATGAAGTGCATGGGATTAAGAGACGTGCATCATTATTTAATACCGCACGGATTGATCATCTCTATCAAGATCCTCATGAGTCAGAGTTGAAGTTTATTCTCCACTACGGAGACTTGACAGATTCTTCTAATTTGATCCGTATCATCCAAGAGGTACAACCAGATGAAATTTATAATCTCGGGGCAATGTCACACGTCAAGGTGAGCTTTGATAGCCCAGAGTATGTAGCGGATGTTGATGGGGTAGGGACTTTGCGATTATTAGAGGCAATTCGAATTTTAGGATTGACAGATAAAACTCGTATTTACCAAGCCTCCACATCAGAACTATATGGTTTAGTCCAAGAAGTACCTCAGAGTGAGATTACGCCATTTTATCCACGATCTCCATATGCAGTGGCTAAAATGTACGCCTACTGGATCACAGTCAACTATCGAGAAGCGTATGGCATGTACGCTTGCAATGGGATATTGTTTAACCATGAAAGTCCTCTCAGAGGAGAAACCTTCGTGACCCGAAAGATTACCAGAGCTGTGGCCAAAATTTCTTTAGGACTGCAGGATAAACTATATATAGGTAATCTGGATGCAAAGCGAGACTGGGGACATGCCAAGGACTATGTCGAGGCGATGTGGCGCATTCTACAGCAGGATACCCCAGAAGACTATGTCATCGCTACAGGAGTGACCACTACTGTAAGAGATTTTATTAAGATGTCATTCGCCGAGATTGGAGTGTCACTTAGATTTGAGGGAAAAGACGTAGATGAGAGAGCCTATATTGAAAAAGCGGATCACGAGTTGCCATTAGAAATCGGCCAAGAAGTATTGCGAGTGGATCCTCGCTATTTTAGACCTACAGAAGTGGATCTATTAATAGGTGATCCTACTAAGGCCAAAACTCAACTGAATTGGAAGCCAAAGTATGATCTTCAAGCATTAGTATCAGAGATGGTACAGTCCGACATAGAAGAGTTTAGGAAAAGCCAATTATTAAAAGAGGCAGGTTTTGAGGTGGCGAATGAATATGAGTAATACACAGATTAAAAAAGAGATCAATGTAATAAAATCTGATCTTGAATTGTTCCGAAGTACAGGCAAGAAGCTTTTCGTGAGTTCTTCGTTCCAAACTCATAGTATCCCACTGCTGCATATATTGAAATGTATTTATCCATCAATACCAGTCTATTTTATTGATACCGGTTTTCACTTTTCTGAGACCCTCAGTTTCAGAGATGAAATAGTCGATTTGTTTAGATTGAATCTTGAGATCCTTACTTCACCTATTTCTAAGGTGCACCAGAAAGATAGCAATGGAAGATTTTATTTTTGTTCTGATTCGGAGTACTGCTGTCATATTAATAAGATTTTGCCCTTAGAACCAATTTTAAAAGAGAAGGATGTGTGGATCACAGGAGTGAGGTCGGATCAAAATTTTAATAGAAAAACCATGAAGCGGATAATGCCTGGGGTTCATAATACACTTAGATATCATCCCATGCTAAATTGGAATAGTAAAATGATCTGGGAATATCGAGATCTCTACAACCTCCCCCCACATCCATTAGAAAGTGCTGGGTACTTAAGTGTAGGATGCTCGCCGTGTACAATGAGCTCTTTTGATGACAGGTCAGGGAGGTGGTCTGGTCAAAATAAAGATGAATGCGGTTTGCATGTTGATTTAGTGAAGAAATGAAAATATTTATTACCGGAGGATGTGGATACGTGGGATATTCGCTTGTAAAAAACTTGTCACAGTGCGATTTTGTAGATTCGATTACTATTTATGATAATTTAAGTAGGCCGTCTATCAATTTCTTTTTTGGACAGCCCAATGAGGGTTTGGCCAACATAAGATTTATTAAAGGCGATCTTTTAGATGGATATAAGATAGGAAGATCATTAAGAGGACATGATGTAGTAATTCATCTTGCCGCAAAGGTTTCTACCCCTTTTAGTGAATCCAACATACATGAGTTTGACCAGGTAAATAATTGGGGAACTGCGGTGTTATCATCGGAAGTGGAGAGAACTCCGTCCGTAGCTCATCTTATTTATTTAAGTTCCGTTTCGGTATATGGCAATTCAAATGGAATTGAGCTAAATGTTGACTCGGCAGTTGCACCTCAGAGTGCATATGGGCAATCTAAGTTAAAAGGGGAGAAGCACATTATGAGATTAGCTAACAGATTGAATGTCTCTGTCTTAAGAAGTGCCAACGTGTTTGGATTTAATCCTTCGATAAGACTTGATTCTGTGGTTAATAGGTTTATGTTTGACGCAAATTATTTGGGCAGAATAGAAGTTCACGGTACGGGGAATCAAAAACGAGCTTTTATTTATATTCAATCACTGGCAGAATTTATTATTTATGAAATTGTGAAAGACGGATCGGGTGTACGAAATCTTGCACAGTTTAATTTATCTATTAATGATTTAGTAGATGAAGTTAAGGCTCTTTATCCTGCAACGAGTATATTTAGATTGGATCAACACCTCTCAATGAGAAGCGTGGCAGTCCAAATAGATAAAAATAAAAGTGAGGGAGAAGAATTCACTCGTCTTCTTCTGAGTTTTAAAGAACATTTCAAATATAATCTATGAGTCAGTTTTGGAAAGATAAAAACGTATTTATAACGGGTGCCTGTGGAACGGTCGGGAAAGAACTTATTCGGCAACTTCATTCATATGGCGCTAAGGAAATAATTGGGATCGACAATAATGAAAGTGACTTGTTTTTTATCGATCAGCTTTATAGAAATGAGACTAATGTAAGGTTTTTCTTATGTGATATAAAAAACAGAGATCAACTACTGGGACTAATGAAAGGTGTTGATATTGTTTTGCATGCTGCTGCAAGGAAGCATGTTATTCTGAATGAAATTTCTCCTACAGAAGCAATTTATACCAATATAGTCGGAACACAAAACGTGATAGATGCAGCACTGGCAAATAATGTACAAAAAGTAATCTTTACCTCTTCGGATAAGGCAGTGAATCCTACCAATGTTATGGGAACTTCTAAGTTGATGGGTGAAAGATTGATGACGGCTGCTAACGCCTCTACAAGGGGTAAGTATCCTGTTTTTGCGTCAACACGTTTTGGAAATGTTTTAGGATCGAATGGTTCTGTTATTCCGATATTTAAGGGCCAAATTGAAAGAGCAGAACCAATAACCTTAACAGATCCGGAGATGAGTCGATTTGTTATGACTATCGATGAAGCGGCAAGTTTAGTGTTACAGTCAGTTGAATTAGCGCAAGGAGGTGAAGTCTTTGTTACTAAGATGCCTATCATAAGGATTGAAGATTTAGCAAAGGCCATGGTAGAAATTTGGAAAGAACGAGGAGTAGACCATAACACACAAATTAAAGTTATAGGAGCGAAACCTGGTGAAAAAATGTATGAAGAGCTAATCAATGATGAGGAAGTGAGGCGCACTATTGAGATTGATGATTTCTTCACAGTACTACCCGCTTTTAAAGGTGTATACATTGATGAGGAATACGATTATGGTTCTGTAGAGAGACCTGTGAATCGGATCTATAGGTCTGATAAAGAAACGTCATTGACTTTAGATGAATTAATTAGGTATTTAAAAGATAAAAAACTAGTGTAAATGAAAATATTAATCTTAGGTGGGGATGGATATCTGGGTTGGCCAACCTCAATGGATTTGGCATCGAAAGGTCACGAAGTCTTAGCAGTTGATAATTACTCCCGACGGACTATTGCTATGCAGACATCATCTGAGGCGTTGATTCCAACTCCCAACTTGGAAGAGCGTGCTAGAATATTTAAGGAAAAAACTGGCGAAACAATAAATATTTCAATCGGAGATCTAAAGGATTTCCGATTTATAGAAGATCATATTAAGACATTTCAGCCTGATGCAGTTGTGCACTATGCAGAGCAGCCTTCTGCACCGTATTCCTTGAAGGGATACGAGGAGGCACATTATACATTAAAGAACAACTTAGAAGTCACGCATAATTTAATTTGGGCCATTCTTAAAAATAAACCAGAGTGTCACATCGTAAAGTTAGGAACGATGGGAGAATATGGTTGCCCAAATATAGATATTGAAGAGGGCTGGCTTGAGATAGAACATAAAGGAAGAAAGGACAAATTTTTATTTCCTCGGGCGGCAGGAAGTCTATATCATACCACGAAAGTTTTAGACACTGATTTATTATGGTTTTATGTGAGAACGTATGACTTGAAAGTTACTGACTTGATGCAAGGACCTGTATATGGCTTGTCTACTACAGAATCAGACTTAGATGAAAGACTTCTTCCAAATTTTCACTACGACGATATATTCGGTACTGTAGTGAATAGATTTTTGGTGCAGGCCGTTGCTGGAGTGCCCCTTACGGTTTATGGGAAAGGAGGACAAGTGAGAGGATATCTGAATTTGAAAGATACACTCCAATGTGTCGATTTAGCAATAAACAATCCTGCAGGAGAAAGAGAATTAAAAATATATAACCAGCTCACAGAGACCTTTTCTGTAAATCAATTAGCAGAAAAGGTGCGGAAGGCAGGTGAGCTATTAGGTATTAATGTAGAGGTTAAGTCTATCCCTAATCCGAGAAGAGAGCCAGAAGATCATTATTACAATCCTTCGAATACAGGGTTGTTAGATCTTGGTTTACGCCCACATTTCATGACACCTGAAGTTTTGGCTGATATGATGGAGATAGTGCAAAGACATAAAAAGAATATTTCTATTAATAAAATTTATCCACGTGTTAAGTGGAGTTGACTATCAAAAGAATAGCGATTATATGGGAAACGTGAGGATAGGAATTGGTCTTCTTTATAAACAGTTTAAAAAGTATCAATGGAAAATAGCGACAAGTAGAAAAAAAACAGTAAAACTTAGGGTTTATAAAGATTATCACTATAAGTTTACTCCTTTTGGACATATTGTCTCGGTTCTTTTTTCTTCTCAACATTTAGAAAAGCATGCTCGGTCTTTCGAGTATCGTACTTTTGAGAAATTTGAATCAAACATTAAGAAAGGCGATATAGTTTTAGATATTGGTGCCAATATAGGCCTTTTTAGCTTGTTTTCTTCACAATTGGTTGGTGAAACGGGGAGAGTGATTTCTTTTGAGCCCAACAAAAAAACCTTTGGGGTTCTTGAAAGAAACCTTCGTTTGAACCAAGTAAACAATGTATCAGCTTATAATTTGGCCCTTTCTAAAGAGAAGTCTAAGCTAATATTAACAAATCCTAAAAGCAATGTAGATGATAATAATTCTGATTCATATAATAGAATAAGTTTTGATCCAATTTCGATGGTTGAAGAAGATGAGTGTATAGTAGATGCAATTAAATTAGATACATTAATAGAGTCAAAGAATTTGATCGGTAAAATTGATTTTATCAAAATTGATATTGAGGGAGCAGAGAAGTTTTGTTTTGAAGGTGCTATTAAATCTCTTTCTCAAGAAAAAAGACCCATTATAATTATGGAGTCTTTTGATCCACATTCGTTAAAATTTGGGGTAAGTACTTTCGATACCTTACTATTTCTATCCCAATTTGGATATAGTTTTGAGCAGTTTGATCATGGACAGTGGATTGCAAAATAGTTTAGGTTGATATTTCAGCGCTTCAACAAAGTGTCCAAAAATGGGATCTCAGCAGCTTTGGGTTTTGCAGTGTCATCCTTAACGATGCTTATACTCTACAAATTCTTAGTGAGCAGTATCGGTTTGGAAAAGCTAGGTATATGGTCATTGGTAGTGGCAATGACTTCATTGGCGGGTATCGGTAGTTCTGGATTTGCTGGGAGCATTGTAAAATTTATTGCAAAATTTAATGAACTAAATCAGCGCCAGATGTCTGCATATGTCGTTGAAACAAGTTTTTTGACAATATTAGGCATATTGATTGTTCTTACCACGTCGATTTATTTAATATATAGTTGTTTAAGTGAACAAATTTTTTCTTCTCTGGAAGCCGACATGATTAGGACGCTTTTACCTTTTGTTCTATCATCATTCATAGTTGCAAACCTTGCTTACGTTTTTCAAGCAACGCTTGATGGTTTACAATTGTTCTATATAAAAAATGTGAATCTGATTATTTCGCGTTTCGTTTATCTCGTTTCTGCTTTTTTATTTGTTTCAAGTTTTAATATGGTTGGTTTGGCTTACGCATATCTACTTCAGTACATTGTGCTTTTTGTTTTATCATATTTGGCCGTGATGTATAAATTGTCAGAAGTCAGTTTCTTGATAAGAAAGTTTAACAAGGGCTTATTTAAAGATATAGCGATATATGGATACAAGTTTCAATTGGCTACTATGGCTAACCTATGCATAGATCCTATGGTAAAACTTCTTCTAAAGAATTATGCTGATTTAACGGCAGTGGGGTTATTTGAGATGATATCAAAGCTAATGGAGCAAATAAAAGGGATTTTGGCTCAAGTTCTTAATATTTATGTGCCGATTTTTGCTGTATTAGTAGAAAGGAAGAAGAGCGAGGTAGATAGGTTATTCATTGAACTTACAAAAATTTCATTATGTCTTGGTGTGGGTGTGTTTCCGATGGTTATTGTTATGCTACCAGTAATATCTATATTATGGATTGGTGAGCTTAGTAGCTCTTTTATACTTTATGGTATCCTTATAGCGATATATCTGTCTGTTAGTTTATTGGCAACCCCTGCTTGGTTTAGGAATTTAGGGACGGGTGAACTATTTGTAAACTTTTTAACATATGTCATTTTTGCTGTCCTTAATTTTGCGGGCGGTGTTTTACTTTTTCCAATATTTGGTGTAATCGGTGTTGTTGTTGCATATTCCTCTTCTGGCGTTCTCGCCTGTACATATTTGTTACTTGCCAAGAGCAATTATCCAATTAATAAATTATTTGCTAAGGTTTTGGATAGAATTGATATTATTTTGATAGGTCTTTGGATTATGGCCATTACCTCTATTAAATACATATTAAATATTCAGGACTATTCAAGAATCAGTTTTGTGGTTGCGATAGTATTATTAATTATGGCTTTGATCTATGTTTATTATTTAAGATTGAAAGACTTTGGTGATCGAATAAAAAATGTAACTCAGTACTAATAGACTAACGAAAAGAACAAATGAAGATAAAAGGAGTTATTAAGCAATTAGCGAGAATCTTAAATCTTGATATAAGAAAATTGAGTAGATCATTCTCGTATCAACTATCAAATTTTATAATTTCAACTAATATTGATCTTATTATAGATGTTGGCGCAAATCGTGGCCAATTTGGGCAAGAGTGCAGACAATTCGGTTACAGTGGACAAATTTTGTCTTACGAGCCTCTTAAAAGCGCTTATAGCCTTTTGCAAAATCGAAGTAAAAGTGACTCTAAATGGGAATGTTATAATCTTGCATTGGGTGATGAGAACACAAGTGAATTGATAAATATTTCTCGAAATCATGCTAGTAGCTCAATACTTGATATGACTTTTGACCATGTTAGAAATGCACCAAATTCGGTTTATGTTGCAAAAGAAGAAATTATCATAAAGAGACTCGATGATGTATGGGATAATCATGTACTAAATGTAAGTCCCAAAAATATACTTTTAAAAATTGATACTCAGGGCTACGAAGACCAAGTGATGAAAGGTGCAGTAAAATCAATCGAATATATTGATTCGGTGATTTTAGAAATGTCATTTGAGGAGCTCTATGATGGTCAAGTTTTATTTGATCAACATGTTAAGGATATGAATGAGTTGGGCTTCATATTATATAATATAGATCCGGGATTAGTAGACCATCATTCCGGCCGACTACTACAGATTGATGCATTGTTTGTTAGGGCTTAGATAAGGTTATGAGGGTTTCCATTGTGACTATAAACTACAATAATGACGAAGGATTAAGAAGGACAATTTTAAGTGTTAGGAATCAATCTTATTCTAATATTCAGTATATCATCGTCGATGGTGGTAGCAAGGATGACTCTAACGAAATTGTTCAAGATAATATAGGGATAGTCTCAGATTACATATGTGAACCTGATAATGGAATTTATGATGCAATGAACAAAGGTCTTAATCATGCTACAGGAGCGTTTTGCTTATTTATGAATTCGGGTGACACATTTAGAGATAAAAATTCGTTAGAACTTTTGGTGCAAGGAGGCAAATTGAGTTTGCCTACTCTAATCTTCGGTCGTGCAGAAATTCAAAACACCAACAATAGAAGCTTTTTTCTACCTGGAAAAAGTGTTAGAATAAATGATTTATGGTTGTCTAAATATTCGCCCAATCATCAAAGCATATTATTCCCTAAAGAGTTCTATAAAAATGAGAGATATGATACCTCCTATCAAATAGCTGGAGATATAGACTATATAAGGAGGGCTATCAATTTTTGTGAGGGGAGATATTGCTTTATTGATGACGTCGTTGTCGTTTTTGGTCTTGGCGGAGTGTCTAATTCTTTTAAGCCATGGAGTAAGCTGAATAAACAAATAGCAGAATCAATTAGAGTTAAAAGAAGTTACTTTGGTCTGACTAGTATGGGTAAATATTGGTTGATGATCAAGTTTTATATTAAAAATTTGTTTGCTTATTTGATGGGACGTCGATTTTATTCAAGTATAATATGGTTGAATAAATTGAAATCAAGATAGCTCAATGTTTTTTGGAGTATCATCTTTTTATAAACATTAAAAATTTGATTTGAGGAGACTTGCTTTTTTAATGATTATGTTCTTAACCTTAGGAGATGCATTATCAAAGTCTGGATTAGATATTGGATGTTTAAATAAGGTTGATACATTACTTCTCTATGTTGATAGGACCTTTGAAAGAAAAATTCTTCTGGATTATGCCATAATTGAAATTAGTCATCATCTGGATGAAATAGCAGAAACTAAGATTCTTCCAGTGGAAGACGCCTCCTCTATAGGAGTATATATCAATTTATTAGGTGCTCCTTTAAAAGGCGCTTCAAAAGAGGAGTTTACAGTTACTTTATCCAGTTCTAATGTATTTATAGAAGGTATAGTCCCTGAGTTTGATCTCAATTATTTTGAATACTATGCGAAATTAATTGAACGAGACCTACAAGATTAATTTGAGCAATAGATTTTCAATAATTCACTTTTTATATCTCCTGGGTGTTATTTTAATTCCATATGACAGTTTTCCTTTATTTCCAGTGGAAAGCAGTCATAGGCCTATATCAGTATTCCCCTTAATCGTATACTGCATTATTTATTTTTGTTTTGGAAGAATTCCAAAGTTAGCATTACAATCTTTTTATTTCTATTTAATAACAATATTCTATACACTGGCAACTGGTTTATTTTGGCATAGGTCCTTAGATTCCTTTATAAAATATTTATTTACTGGAAGTATATTATTTATACTTATTTTCAGTTCTATTTGTTTTTTTACTTCTCTAAGAAAGTGGCAGATTAGTATGGAGAGTATAATATTGCCATTGCTCTTAAGTATGCTTTTTGTTCCTATTGTGGTTGGATGGATTCAGTTTCTATCATTACAAGGGTCTCTCCCAAGTTCTTCATTTGAGCAGGTGACTTCTCTGTTTAGCTATCGGCATCATTTTTTTCGAGTACAACTTACCTGCGGCGAACCCGCCAAGGCCGTTCGTCTATTGATGCTATCTTTTTTCCTTTTATTACCTATTAGAAAGGGGATTACAGGTTATATTCTATTAATTAACATTTTGCTCCTTTTTGTTTTGGCTGCTTCGAGTTTGGGCTTTTTGACAATTCCGATAATTATTCTTTTTCAATTAATTCTATTCCCATCTTTGGGTCAGTTTAAGCTGCTCTTGATAGGATTAGGGATTTTCAGCATAGTACTCATAGGTTCTTGGGAATTTTTGCCAGTGTATACAACAAATAGACTTACAAATATCTTTGGATTGCTTGAGAATTTTTCGTTAGATAATCTTTTTAACTATGCTAGTCGTGATGGAAGCTTTTTTCGAAGGATTATTCATCCAATTATGGGTTTTCATATGATGATTCAGAATTTCGGGTTAGGTTTAGGTGGTGAAAGTTTTTCTTATCAGTATGCAGACTTAATCCATAATCATTATTCTTTTGCAAATCAAAAGGCTATAGCTCTGTCCTTAAGGGGAGAAGTTATGGCTACTCCGTTTTCTATGTTTTCGAAGATCGCTTCAGAGTTTGGAATTCTGGGAATTGGTTTATTTGGAGCTCTTTTATGGAGATTAAGAAATCGCATCAAGAAGTATACAACGATGTATCCAAGTGAAAAACATTATATGTGGATATTTAGCTTTTCATTGGCACTGATTACGTTTTATGCTAGCTATATATATTTTCATTTTGTTTTCTTATTATTTTTGCTCTTGTTCAAATTTGACATGTTGAAACCGATAAAGTTGAGATGAGGAAGAAGTGTATTTGGTTGATTAATCAGAATACTGTACCTCTTAAGTATGGTAATTTTAATAGACATTTTGATATATCGGAAGAATTGGTCAAGAAAGGCTATGAAGTAAATATAATTGCATCAAATTTTAGACCTAGAATTCACAAGAGGCCACCGAATGATAAGAAAGTGAATTTTGAAGTTATAAGTGGTATTAATGTTTGGTGGCTGAGAGGTATAGTATATGACACTAATGATTTATCAAAGAGAGTAATGCAATGGCTACTATTTTCGTATCGTCTGTTTTTCATTAGCCGATATAACATTAATAAGCCTGATATTGTTATTGCCTCCTCATTGCCACTAACTGTTTTTCTGAATGGTATTTATTTGAAGTGGAGGTATGGTGCTAAGTTAATAATAGATGTTAGAGATATCTGGCCACAATTTTTGACAGATATGGGATATTTCTCCAAGTATAACCCATTGATAATTTTGATGCGTAGTGTTGAGAAGCTTGGTTATCGACATGCTGATTATATCACTTCTGCTTGGCCGAAGTTTGATCGCCATGTGTCAAAATCCATAAAAGGTGATTTTAAATTTAAGTGTGTTCCCAAAGGTGTTAAGCCAGACTTACTCTCTTCGGAGAATAAAAAGGAGTTGAGTGAAGGTATAATTAAAATGCATTTCAATGAAAAAAAATTCATTGTAGGATATAGCGGTTTGATCAGCCACTCTAACAACCTACTAACTTTTATTAATGCTTCAAAGGAGCTAGTCTTTAATGAAGGTATACATTTTGTTTTGATGGGAGATGGTCCAGCTAAGAATGAGCTAATAGAAATTACTTCAGGTCAGGCCAATGTATCTTTTGTGCCTTCCCAGCCAAAATATTTTGTCCAGTCATTCTTAAGTCGATGCGATCTACTTTATAGCGGGCTAAATGATCTTGACATATATCATAATGGAACAGCACTTAATAAATGGGTTGAGTATATGTTAGCTGGGAAACCTATAGTCTCAGCTTTCAGTGGGTATCAAAGCTTAGTAAATGAATCTAATTGCGGTACGTTTGTTCGTTCTAAAGACGTGAAAGGACTAGTTAGGGCGATAGAAAACTACAGTAAAATGCCATCTAAAGAACTTGTTGAGATAGGCGCTCGAGGTCGTACATGGATACTTGAAAGACGTACATTTGATAAAATTGCGGACGCATATATAGAAGTTTTTAATTATTTACTCGATTAATCTATAACTACTTGGATAAATATAACTGGATAGTAGGTCGTGGATTTTCTTTTTCGTTTTTGATTTCTCTTTCTTTATTTGTTTTTACCATTTGTGTCCCTTTGAATAATTTTCAGTTCATATTAGCTCTTGCTGTCCCATTGTTCTTATTTATATTTTTATTTTTTAGGTGGGCACCCATCCTTAGTAACAAAACAGATATTTTGTTGATAGGTTTTGTGCTTTACTCGGGTTTATCCACTTTGTGGGCTGCGAATATTTCAGTAGTTTGGTTCTATTTATTTGGCTGGCTGGGCATGATCTCATGGTATTTTTTGTTCAAGAAGATAAATCAGACTCCTGTAACTACTGAAATAATTGGTTATGTTTTAAGTGTTTTGTTTTTAACAGTTTTATTGCATCATTTAGTGGCGATTTTGTTTGAAATCAATATAAATACTTCATGGAATGCTTTTTTTGGTAAGAATCGAAATTATACCTCTTCTCTTTTGGTAGGCCTTTTTCCTTTTTTCTTTTTTTGTGTACCTACACATGGACGATTAGTCGCTTTTATTAAGGTTTTGAGTTTTGTATCTGTTCTATTTGTATTGTTTTATACAAAAGCAATAGGTGCTACAGTCAGTCTGGGTGTGATTATAGTTGTATATGTTTTATTGGTTAATAGGCCAATAAAGTCAGATATATTTTGGATGGTATTTTTGGTCACTATTGTGTTGGGTACATCTTTAATATTTTATTTATCTAATAGGTTTGATTTTAGTACTCCTGAATTTCGAGGATTTATGACAAGGGCTCATACAATAAGCAATTCTTTGGAGCTATCTAAGGAGAGTCCACTTTTGGGATGGGGATTTGGAAACTCGCATATTGTGCTTCACTCTATTGACATTAGTGATCTTTGGCCTTTGAATGGTCCGAATCTTCCAATGAATTATAAAGTTCATAATTTGATGTTTGAGCTTTTAGTTGATTTAGGCTTTGGGGGGCTAGCATTAATAGTTCTTCCTTTTTTTTTCACTCTCAAGTATGCTTTCACTAAGTATCAGTATTTGTCACCTTTAGAGTGTTCGTCTCTTTTTCTAATAATATGTTTTGTAGTTCAGGCTATGTTTTATAATTCAATTTATTTAAGGCCTAACCATTTTAGCTCGCTTCATTTATTGACATTTTCATGTCTAGGTATTCTGACATGCCGAATAAAGGATTTTAGCATGAAGGTGAGTGGGGGAGCGATAGCCATCATATGCTTTCTTTTATTTGGTATTTTTGCTTTTATATATTATCGTCAAAAAAATATTGAACTGCACAAGGTTTATAACTCAGATTTAGACGTATCTTATTCTGTTCTAAACCAGATAGAGGCGAATTATTGTAAAATGTTCTATACAATTGATCCCAGTGGAGACCCTATAGCTGGTCATATAGCTGAAGGATATTTGCTTTTATCAGAATGCGTTAAGGCCGAAAAGTATTATTTAAATGCTTTAGAAGATGCACCTTACCATGATTATACAATCTTGCAATATGCGAATTTTTTGCATTTGTACAAGTATGATTATAATGCAGCATTGTTTTATGCTAAAAAGGTTTATAGTCGTCATAGAAATAGTTTTGAAGCTAATATTCTATTAGCAGAAATATACATAGAGTTAGATCAGTTTGAGTCTGCAAAGAAGCACATGTCAACATTTGCCGGTCGGACCAGTCCTAAACTTAAAACATTAATAGAAACTCAGTACAATGATAGGATTGTAAAGATCCATCATGCATTGAAACTAAACTTATGAAAGAGGAACAATCACCGATTTTTATCATTGGTGCTGCCAGGTCGGGGACAAATATGCTAAGGGATTTAATTTGTTCACTGGATGGGTATATTACGTGGGATTGCGATGAGATTAATCCTATTTTCCGTCATGGAAACTTAAGTCATCCAAATGATGCATTTAGTTCCAATATGGCGACGCCTAAAGTCAAAAAATTTATTAGAGATAAATTTAAAAAACTATCATATAAAAATGGTAATAATTGTATAGTCGAAAAAACTTGCGCTAACACACTGCGCATTCCATTCTTGAATGAAGTTTTTCCTATGGCGAGGTATATTTTTATACATAGAGATGGAATAGATGTTGTGGCTTCTTCGGTGAGAAGATGGAATGCCCCCTTCGATTTAAAGTATACATTGAAAAAAGTGAAATATGTACCTCTCATGGACTTGCCCTATTATATTTTGAAATTTGGTAAATTGCGATTAAGGCAATTATTAGGAAAGAAAGAATTGAAATTTTGGGGAGTCTTGATACCTGAGATGGTCCATTTAAAACAATCATACGACATCTTTGAGATTGCTAGTTTGCAATGGAAAGTTTGTAACGAATATTGTTTAAGTGATTTTGAATCTATTCCTGAGAATCAATTAATATCGGTGAAGTATGAAGAGTTAGTCCACAATAAGATCAAAGAGTTGGATCGGATATGTCAATTTATTGGAGTTTCTAATGCTGACCTTAAAGCTCTTGAGGTACACATATCAGAAAGTTCAGTAGGAAAGGGTAGAGGTCAATTGTCAAAAGACCAAAAGAATAAGACTATCGAGATCATAAACTCTACTCAAGCTAAAATAGATGATTGGCATAACAAAGCAAAGAGTTGATGCATTATCAAATGGCACTATTCACTGGCTTAATCCAAATTTACTAAGAACAAATCAAATTAATGATTGACTTATTTCCTAAATTGAAAATTATTGATTGATTCTGATGAAGCCAATGTTTGATATAACGGTAGCTTTTTTGGGTTTGATAATATTAAGCCCAATTATTTTTGTTTCTTGGTTGATGGCGGCTATCAGTACAAAATCAAATGGGATTTTTATGCAAAATCGGGTAGGTAGAAATGGAAAACTTTTTAGGGTGATTAAGCTACAAACCATGAAGAATACTCTGGTGGAAGCCACTACTGTCACTACTGTGAATGATTCAAGAATCACAAGAATAGGAGCCCAGCTTCGTAAGTGGAAATTAGATGAGCTTCCTCAATTGATAAATATATTGATGGGAGATATGAGTTTTGTTGGGCCTCGACCAGATGTGCCGGGATTCGCTGATCAATTAGAAGGTGAAGATCGCATTATTTTATCCTTACTGCCGGGGATTACAGGACCTGCACAGCTGCACTTTAGAGACGAAGAAGTAAAATTGGCACAAGAATCCGATCCTGAGAAGTACAATCGTGAAGTAGTTTGGCCCAAAAAGGTTGAGTTGAACAAGCAGTATGTACATGATAGAAATATGCTTAAGGATCTTCGATATATTATCCATACAATTATCCCATGAATTCTAAAATCTACCTGTCCTCACCCCATATGGGAGGCAAGGAGTTTGCCTTCATGAAAGAGGCCTACGATACCAATTGGATAGCCCCACTCGGGCCTAATGTAAATGGTTTTGAGAAGGACATTTGTAAATACAATATGGTCTCACGTTGTGCTGCATTATCATCAGGTACTGCGTCTATTCATTTGGCACTGATACTCTTAGGAGTGGAGAGGGACGATGAGGTGTTATGTTCATCTTTTACTTTTTCAGCGAGTGCTAATCCCATAAGATATCAGGGGGCGACTCCCGTATTCGTAGACTCAGAACGAGAAACCTGGAATATGTGTCCGAAGCAACTGGAAATAGCTATAATGGATCGCATTGCTAAAGGAAAGAAGCCCAAGGCATGTATCGTAGTACACCTCTATGGTATGCCTGCCAAGATGCATGAGATATGCTCCATATGCGGGGAGTATGATATCCCAATCATTGAGGATGCTGCTGAAGCTTTAGGAGCATCCTATCATGGTCAGAAAATGGGCACATTTGGAGACTTAGGCATCTATTCTTTTAATGGAAATAAAATTATCACTACCTCTGGAGGTGGGGCTTTAGTTAGTAATAATGAAGAATGGATCAATAAAGCTCGCTTCCTAGCTACACAGGCGAGAGATGACGCACCCCACTATCAGCATAGCCATATAGGGTATAACTATCGGATGAGTAATATCTGTGCAGGTATAGGTCGTGGTCAGATGCAAGTATTGGATGAAAGAGTCTCTCAGCGTAGAGCGATTAATCAATGGTATCGAGAGATGTTAGCTGATTTTGATTTCATCAAGTTTCAGACCGAGCCCAATGCTAATTACTATTCTAATTATTGGCTCACAGCCATTACGGTAGAACAAAATAAAAAGGGTATAACGAGAGAATCTATACGTCTCGATCTACTGGAAGACAATATTGAGTCTCGCCCACTTTGGAAACCCATGCATATGCAGCCAATATTCCAAGATGCGCCAGCTTATACCAATGGAGTAAGTGAAGACTTGTTTGCTAAAGGGCTCTGTCTGCCGAGCGGATCTAATATGACTGAACAAGAGAGGAGCCGGATAGAAAGTGCACTTATGAGACTTTTATCTTAATTTGTAGATAGGGTAAAGTTGATCCCGAATATTAAGAATATAGAATTACGGTTAAACACTTCTATAAGAAAGAGTTTGATCTGTGATATATACGGCCATCTTGAAAGAGGAGTTAAAAATCTTAAAGTAGCACGTGGAGAGTATTTAGACAAGGATACGGAAGGGATGATTATTAAAAAGTATTGTGCCCAAAGAGACTTGTTATATGATAATATTCCATTTTCTCAATATATAGATGAAGGAGCAGAGCAAAAAGTTTTCTATAATGAGGATGACATTTTTGTGACAAAGCTTAATGATGCTATTTTCTATGTTAATTGGTCGCAATATCTGGAAAGTTTATTGGTACATAATGTACTTTTCCCTGAGACAGCTTATGAATTAGTAGGATTTGTCACGATAAATAATGTGTTATTGGCGGTGGTTAAGCAGCCATATATCAAACCCACAGCACTTACGATATTAGACAATGTTAGAAAGGCTATGCTCAGTAGAGGTTTTGTCATAAAAAGAAGGAATGATTACATACACGAAGAAATGGGCTTGATCATCGAGGATTTACATGAAGAGAACGTTTTAGTCCGAGAAGGTGTTTTATTTTATATTGATACGGTTATATATCTAAGATGAAAAAGAAACATAAAGTGCACCCACTCTTTGCAGATTTAGCAGCTCAACAACAAGTAGTCAAAGCTAACATGAAAGCTCCAACTCTAGAAGAAGCAAGAGCTATAGTGAAATGGCTTAAGACAGGAAAGGATAACGACCGCAAGAAGAGACAAGTGTAAAATCCTATGCACCTTGAATGATGAAAACTGTCCGATCCACCGTCATGAGGGATATTTCAATTGAAGTGTCAGAAGTATTTGAAGATTTGAGGGCTTAGCACAAAGCGTACAGGTAGTTATAAACTAAGTATATTGTTCTGAATGTCTATTTACTCTTTCAGCTGAAATTTACTCACGAGACGAGATCTGCTAAATTTTAGAAATTTGGCAGATCTGAGTTTGCTTTTGAATATCCCAAATGAATAAAATGAGAGTAATTTGGATACTCAGAAGTGAATTGAACGATACTTTGGACTTGACCTAATCAAATTTTATAATTCATTTTAATTGAATCTTTTAAAATACAATACCCCAGCTTTTGCGACTCGACTCTTCATACTGACATTTGATATGTTAGTGGTGTTTGTCAGTATCCATTTAGCGGCATGGTTAAGGATGGATTTTGATTGGGGTGGAGCGTATGCATTTTTTGCATGGCCGGTATTAGTTGTTCTTTTGGTTAGATTGATTACATTCAGATGGTTTAGGACTTATGCAGTGATCATCCGCTATGCTGGTGCCGCTGATGTGATACAGGTCTTTTTATCAACTTTAGCTGGTAGTTTATTTTTATTAGGTCTGTCAGTCTTGGGTCGGTTTTATGGATATAATTTGTCTATTAGCATACTATTTATCGAGTTTTTTCTTACGCTGACCTTGCTATCTGCCTCTCGGATATTGATGCCTATTGCATATGAACTATTATTTCAGACTAAACGTCCCAAAGAAAATGCAATTATCATCGGTGCAGGTCAGCTCGGTGCTATGACTCGCAATGTGATCCGTCAGGACAAAAATGCAGACTTTGAGATCGTAGCTATCTTAGATGATAATCCCAGTGTGCGAAATAAATTTTTAGATGGTATCCCAGTCTTACCTCCAGAGCAACTCGTAGAGCTCAATCAGGAGGAGAGGGTAGATAAAGCCATTTTTGCGATTGAGAATATCTCGAATAAACGGAAAAATGAAATAGTAGATCTGTGTATAGCAGAAGGGGTAAAGGTTCTTCAGGTGCCTTTTCAGTCAAAATGGAGAGAGGGAGAGTTTCAAGCCAATCAAATCCGAGAGATACAGATCGAAGATCTGCTCAATAGGCCTGTAATCAGTCTGCTGGAGGATCAGCTATATGCTTCTTATCAAAATAAGGTGGTCTTAATCACAGGTGGAGCAGGCTCTATAGGGAGTGAAATCATCAGACAGCTGGTCAAATATCAACCTGCAGAAATATTGCTGCTGGATCAGGCAGAGACTCCGACCGTCAATATGACTTTGGAGTGTAGAGAAGAACACGGATTTGATAATATACGTGGTATAGTGGCCGATGTTCAGGATGCAGGTCGGATCCGAGAGGTATTTGATAGCTATCGCCCAGAGATAGTATTTCATGCAGCCGCCTATAAGCATGTACCTATCATGGAGCAATATCCTCGAGAGGCAGTAGGCGTCAATGTGGGCGGTACAAAAATCCTCGCTGATCTATCAAATGAGTTTGGCATAGAGAAATTCATCATGGTATCCACAGATAAGGCAGTGAACCCCACCAATGTAATGGGAGCCACCAAGCGTATAGCTGAGATTTACATACAGTCACTCAATGAACATAGCGATACTCAGTATATCACTACTCGCTTTGGTAATGTGCTTGGCTCTAATGGATCAGTAGTGCCGAGATTCAAAAAGCAAATCGCCAAAGGAGGGCCGGTCACTGTGACACATGAGGACATTACAAGGTATTTCATGACCATACCCGAGGCCAGCTTATTAGTATTGGAGGCAGGTGCTATGGGTGATGGTGGTGAGATATTCTTATTTGATATGGGAGATCCTGTCAAGATCGTCGACTTGGCTAAGCGGATGATCAGATTGAGCGGCTTTAAGCCGAATGTAGATATAGAGGTCGAAATAACGGGCCTTCGCCCTGGAGAAAAGCTATATGAAGAACTACTATCAACGAAAGAAAATTCACTTGCTACACATCACGATAAAATAACTCGAGCAAGAGTGAGGAAGGTGCCTTACTCGCTGGCTCAGCAGCAAATTGGAGCTCTCATAGAGCTCATCCCACAAAGCCACATGGATCTGGTGGCAAAAATGAAGGAAATAGTACCAGAATTTAAGAGTAATAACTCTGTGTATCAATCACTGGACAAATCTCATCCTTCTTCCATTCCCTCTCAATAATTATTTCTTGATTTACAGAGTGCAGACTGAACGTATTGATTTCTAAGGCTTCTACCACATTTGACTATAAAGTGGATAGATAACAATATCTATTGCTTTCGTATCTATTTGTATCGATCAAAGTTTAGTTTTGCAGTATGTACGGGGTCTTCACATATCTATGGCAGAATAGGATAGCGACAGTTTTGATTGCTATGCTTGTGTTATTCTCCCTACCAGTAGGATATGATGAACTCAAGTATGTAGTATTGGCTATAGGTGTTGGTGTTTTAGCAATTTTCAATTACAAAAATGCTATAGGACTAAGTCTTTCTGGAGTCTCATTATTAGTACTCTGTGGATACTCTTTTTTGTCCATGAAATGGGCCTATGATCCTGTCAGAGTAGTGCCTGATAGTTTTATTTTGCTATTAGCAGCATCTTGGGCGATACTAACTGGAGAGTGTATACGGCATGATAACTCGCTATTGCTGAAGATACAACGCAGTTTGATCATCATATTTGGAGTGTTATTGGGATTACACTTTGTAGGCTTGCATTTAGATATGGCTTTCACTCGTGATTGGCACCATCTACTGGCTAAGAATAAGAACTATACCGTATCCTACCTTACTATTCTTTATCCGTTTTTACTTTTTTATAACAGCAAAAGTCAATTTGTTCGCTTTTTAAAATTGGCTTCGGGCTTTCTTCTGCTCAATGTGATTATCATACTGGGTGTCCGAGGAGCTTTAGTGGCTCTGGCCTTATTGATAGTGTTTAAAATTTATACGCTGTGGAATCGTCGAGTGTTTTTATATTTTTTGGCTTCTGTTGGACTATTTGGGGCTGTATCTTTTGGTAATAGTGAGTTTAAAAAAATTGCTGCTTCATCAAAAATATATCAGGATTATCACAGTGAGTATCCTTCTCGGAAGTATCTCAATGAATCTTCATTTTCTCAGTTTAAAACGCATCCCTTATTGGGTGTAGGAGTTGGGAATTGGTGGGTTCATGCGTATCAAAAAAGTGTAAGTAATATAGATTTATTAAATCAAGAGAAGGATGTGGTACGACTTGGACCACATACCTGGCAGACACTTGTTTTGGCAGAATATGGAGGGATTGGCGGAGTCCTATGGCTTGGATTTTTCATGTTGCCTTTTATTTTTTATTTGAAGAGCTCTTATCAAAAGCGGAGATCGACCAATTTATTAATTGGAGCGTGGCTCGCATTCATAACCTTGTGTGGGTTTTATGCGACATCTCATTTTTCGATATTCTTCTTTAGTGCAATAGCCTTGATAGGTTTTCTTTCTTTTGGTGCCTTGGGAGCGTCATTATTAGAGCACAAGGTGATGGGTAAATATGTGAATGTCATTGGTGCCGTCTTTATCTCGATTCTTTCAGTGTATTTTGTTCTATTTGGTATGAGCAGATATCAGGCGAATAAAATATCACCTAATTTGAAGGCGAAAAAATCAATTGATTTAAATAGCCTTAATAAGTCTCAGGAGTGGTTTGGTGTGGATGAAAGCCTCAGTACACCTATAGGCCTAATTAGGGCTCAGTATTATTGGAAAGAGAATGAGACTTCATTAGCAAAAAATGAATTTGAAGCTACGCTGCTGCGTAATCCATACAATGCCAATGTTTTAATTTCTTATAGAGATTTCTTAATTGAGACCGATCGAGATAATTCCGAAATTCAGGATATAGAGCAACGATTAATGCAGCAGCAGCCTAATCTAAGGTTGAAGTAAATACCATGCAAGTATGAAATTCGTAATCATATGCGCAGCTCGATCCGGTAGTACCATGCTCAGATATTTGCTGGATAGCCATCCTGATATCATATGTCATGGTGAGGTATTGGTGGGTGATGGACTGCAGGGACTTTCGTCGAAATGGAATCTTGATCAAGAAGCAAAAATCGAGCTCAAAGAAATGAAGAGGGAGTCTCCAGTTGATTTCTTTCATCAATTATTTAACTCTTCACAGTTTGAGACAATTGGATTAAAATATAAGACAGACGAATATTTTGATGCTAAATATGCTGGTTTTACAGAGCAAATAGAGTCAGGTACATCTATAGCGGTGATACACCTTCGTAGGAAAAATATATTAGCCCAGTACATATCCCATCAAAGAATACTAAGTCGTGGTGCACCAATGCTGGAGTTGGATAGCAAAAATTCATGGGCTAATACATTAACAGCAAAGTGGCGTAATAGACCTTTCAAAATCAATAAATCTCAAGTTACGAGCTACGCTATAGACGTGATGAATAGAGATGAGCAAGTCGCCCAGCGACTCCCTGAGCATAGAGTTCATAATGTTTGGTATGAGGATATAGTCACTCCTCATTCAAAGGCTATGAAGGATCTATTAGAGTTCCTCAAAGTTGAAATAAGGGCTATTTCAACTCCCACCTTAAAACAAACTCCCAATCATCTATCACTTATTAAGAATCCTGAGATTATTAAGGATCTAAAACAGGATCACAGATTAACTGACAGAATCTGGTAATATAAATTAGAGTATATCGTAAGTTCGCTCTTGACCATAGGTGTTTTATGAGTGATAAAGTAGTAGTATTCATACTCTCCATGCATCGTAGCGGATCATCTGGATTAGCAGGTGCGCTCAGTCATGCAGGTATGTATCTGGGAAGGCGACTGAAGTCTGCCGCTTATGATAATCCCAAAGGCTACTACGAGGACGAAGATATCGTCCAAATAAATGAAGAGCTACTGAGGCTAAAAGGGGAGAGATGGTATGCTCCTCAAGAGAGAGAAAGATATCCTGAAGACTGGGATATACTCATCCCAAGAGCCAAGTCGCTCCTATTATCTTTTTGGAAAAATCATAATGTTGTCGTTCTAAAAGATCCACGCTTTGCACTGACCTATGAGTTTTGGGAAAAAGTCGTAGAGCAAATAGGCTACAGTGTAGAGTACATCGTCCTACTTAGAAATCCAGAAAGTATAGTCTCGTCATTGGAGCGGCGCAACTATTTCTCCAAAGAAAAGGCGATCGCCCTATGTGAGCACTACTGGCTACAGATAGCTAAAGCCGTCAAAGGGTGCAAGTATATAAGTCTCGATTTTGATGATTTTATTAAGGATGAGCGACATTATATCCATCAGATTATCTCTCAATTTAGTCCTGACTTAGATGTAGCAGCTGGTGAGGAATCGTTCATAGATACCAATCTTATAAATGTTGAGTTCAAAGAAAAAACTAAGAGTGATTTCGATTCGCTCTGGGATATACATAGCGCTCTCATCTCGAAAAATGAGAATGAACTAATAGAGATAAAACATAAGTCAGTCAAGCTAGCCCCTGAGATTTGGGAGCAGAGACTACATTTTGTAAAGATCCTATATGACCATGGTACTGGATATCAAGAGAAGAATAGTACATTAATCGAAATAGGTAGCCATCAAGATAGGATACAGATCGAATGTCCTATAAAATGCGATAGCCCTATCCTGAGCCTATCAGTTTTATTAGATGTTGCACCCATCCATATTACATTATCCTCGATCGGACTTAGAGATGACAAAGGTGTGATACCTATGAAACTAAGTAGTAACGCAGATTATCTCTCCAAGGGGTTTTATAGTTTTCAACATACCACACCTCAATTATTCATCGAGCTGGAGCGACCCACTTGCGAACTTGTATTATATGTAGACTATAAAATCAGCGTTTTAAAAAGAGAAGATAGGTCAAATAGGAGCTTGTATCTATCCCTTTTATCTTCCATCGTTAGGCGACCTGTATCTCTTTTGTCGGAGCTAAATGCTAAGAATTGGCAGATACTAAAGTCAGCTATTAAGAGGGAATCTCCTCGTACTATTTTGAAAAATCTACTCAAGCTCTTATCACAGCAAAAGGAGCAAGAAATCATAGACGATAAAGGCAAACAAAGTGCCTTACTCAAGACTCGATTTGAGCAAATAGAATCAAGAAGCTTAGCCGTGCCCAAAAGTCAGCTGGTCTATATCACTCCTGAGTTGCCATCAAAAGGAGTCTCAAGTGGAGCACATCGTGCCGTCCTTTTACTTGAAGGCTTATCAGAGTGTTTTGATATCATAGTCTACTATACCGGCAAAGATGAAGTAAGGGAAGATATCCAAAGTGCTAATGCTATCAAACTCATAAGTCATTTTCAAGGGAGCACGAGGCAACTCAAGAAAGTGGCTACTCATGTTCATGCCCTTATTTATGCACACTACTACAGCTATTATGACTTTCAGTATTTGCTAAAACTATATCCTGCCTCAAAAGTAGTGATCGATAGTATAGATCTCCATTGGGTACGAGAAGAGAGAGCGCTTGATCAAGGAATAAATGGCTTTGATCATAAAGTAGTCTCGAAAAACAAGGATAGAGAAATAAAGGCTTATGACTCTGTAGATATGGTGTGGGTAGTATCCGAGGCCGAGAGAACAATATTGAGGAGCTCTGATAGTACGATTAAATCAGCTGTAGTATCCAATATTCATAAGCCTGAAGAGACTAAATCACAAAGGAGTGCAAATAAGGATTTTTTATTCATTGGAAATTTTCTGCATCATCCCAATCAAGAAGCGCTATTGAGGCTGATCAAGTCAATTTGGCCAGTTATCTATCGTGATTGTCCGACTACAAAATTAATAATAGTAGGAGGCGGCATGAGAGAAGAAATGATACACCTTCTTCGGGAATGTCCCTTTGTGGATTGTCGTGGATTAGTCTCAGAGGAGGAATTACGGTCTATCTATAGCGAGGTGTCCGCCGTAGTAGTGCCACTGCTCACTGGTGCAGGCGTCAAAGGAAAGATATTAGAGGCTATTGCATTTGATACGCTGGTGATCACGAATGCTATAGGTAATGAAGGTATTGGATTGAAACATGGAGTGTCCGGACTTTTAGCTGAGACAGATGAGGACTTCATACTTGCGATCAAAGAGGTCATAGAAGAGGAAATAGAGGTGGAGCACATGAGGAATCATGCCCTTCAACATGTCTTGCCTCGTTTCGCTCAGGAGAAGGTAGTGAAAAGTGCGTTACATTCTCTGGTGCCTCTCATAGACATATGTATCGTGACTTGGGATCAGATAGATTTGCTCAGTCAATGCATACAGTCTCTGATCAGGAACACAAGATATCCCAACCATAGTGTACATATTCACTCTAATGGATGTACTGATGGAACCTGGGAGTATTTAGAGGAGTTATCTGCTCAGTATGATTTTATTAAGATATATAGATCAGATAAAAATTTGGGTTTTGTTGAGCCGAATAATCAAATCGTAACCAGCCTGGAGAGCGATGTTGTCTTACTAAATAATGATACAATCTTGACAAAGGATTGGCTCTGGGGATTATACAGAGCCAGTCTACTGGGTGCTGATGTAGGGGTAGTCGGAAGCAAGCTGCTCTATCCAGATGGGAGGCTCCAAGAATTTGGCTCTGAGCTTTATAAAAACGGTGGTGGACGTAATATTGGAAAGAATGAACAAGACAATTATGATCGACCGACGGCGGTGCAGTACGTTTCGGCAGCATCGGTATATATCAAGCGAACACTTATACAGGAAATCGGTCTTTTTGACAAGGTCTATTCTCCCTGTTATTATGAAGATAGTGATTATTGCTTTCGAGCTTGGCAGCAAGGCTGGGCAACCATAGTCACACCAGACAGTAGGGTCATACACTTAGAGGGCGGCACAGCGGGTAGGGATGTCAATGCATCAATGAAATCATATCAAAAAACAAATAAGCAATTATTTTATACTCGTCATGAGCGCTCTATCGATACCTTAAATAAGATCATAAGACGTAAGCAAACTGCATTAAATAAAACAATCAAAAAAATAAGCTATGAGTGATTTTGATTCATTCATTTTTACTCATATACCTAAATGTGGCGGCTCCAGTTTTCGCCAGTTGCTCAATGATGTTGCTCTAAAAAGCGGATACTCGAAGTCTGAAATATATATTCCTACTATGAACGGTAGGAAAGCTCGCAGGAACTATGATCAATTAAACAGTATTCAACGATACGTCTGGAGCAAAAGAAGGTATGCTATCTTAGGGATGCATTGTGGCTACGGTATTCATAGGCTGATGCCAAACAGCCGATCGCCCTATTATTTCACCATTTTAAGACATCCCGTTCAGCGGTTTTTATCGCATTATTATCATTTCATGTTCAGACAAGGAAATCGGGGGCTGATGGGTGTTCATCTTGATGATTTAAGAGAAGATGATTTAATCAAGATATGTAAAAAGGTTTCCAATCTTCAAACCCGAGTATTGTGTGGAGAAAATATTGGTATTGCTAACTCTAAGCAGGCGACAAGACAATCCTTATCGGCAGCCAAAAATATACTTGCCAATGAATATGGGAGCTATGGGTTTGTAGACCGATTAGAGGCAGACATACTTCAAATTCATTTTACCGGATTGGATTTTCAACAGTATGCTCATCATATGGAAGCTAAGAATATCAGCACTATCGAATATCCAGCATTTCATGACTTAGCCCAAGCCACACAACAGATTATTTTGGACCACCATGAGTTAGATCTTGAGCTCTATGATTTTGCACGATGATCAGTTATCTGTATTGGTCAACGGCAGAAGGTGTCTTCTTGAATAGTATTCGAATCGCTCTCTTGATGTCAAAAGTGATAAATGATTTACTGATCAAGAAGAGATGTATCGAATTCCTTTTTCTCAATGGCTTGAATTCTTTTCGGGCCTTCAGAGCTTTAGGTAGCTCAGTCTTGAAAAATATGAAGTATGCCTTAATAAGTGTTTTTACAATCTCTTTTTTTCCTAAGATGATACCTCCAATAAGTATAACGAGAAGTCGCAGGATATTAATAATAGAACCGAAGATCAAAATAACTGGGGGGAAGAGTTTAAACATTGTATAAAGTATATTGATCTGGGTCCGCACCGCATATTCTTGGTTGAATATTTTTTTGATAGATACACCACCCTTGTGATATATATGTGAGTCAGGAGCTAATCCACTATCATATCCAGCAAGGTATGCCCTTAGTCCATATTCTGCATCTTCATAGCCAGTATGAAAATAATGATCAAAGAACCCAATGTTATTAATCATTGAAGCTTTGTATAAGACGCCCCCACCCGACCCGCCGATATTCTTTTCAGCACTTTTATGGGAAGTAGATCTTTGATTATGACCTGCAGGGAGTATTTCACCATTAGCTAATACAAAGTGTCCTATACTGTCTATTTGCTTATGATTGTGATAATGGAGCATTTTAGCAGCCACGATGTCGAGATCGCTGGTTACACTTGTCCGAAGTAACTCTGTAAACCAATCCTCATCTACAGTGGTATCATTATTAAGTAATATAAGATTATCATATTCCATTGACTTCAGTCGGGTATGCCAAATTGAGTTGTGCCCCCCCGTGAAACCGAAATTATCGTGATTTTGAATTATAGTAATTAAAGGATTAGAAGCATATGAATGAGATAGCGTCTGTCCCTCCATATTATCAGAATCATTGTCAATAATGTAAATATCAGTCTTGTATAAGCTACTTCGTAGTACCGACTCAATACACTCCTGCGTATCAGATAGCCCATTCCAGTTGACAATTATTACGGCAGATTTTTGATTTTCGAATAAAGAGTAGTCAGTTTCAATTAAGCGCTCATGGATCACTTTAGAAAATGATTCTCCATATTTCTGCCAGTTGAATGTGGCCTTTATTTCTTTCGCTGATTCTATTTGATATTCATCGTTTTTTAAACGAGGTAGCTGCCCGATCAGCTCGATGAGTTCAGCTTTATTCTCAAAGTATTTGGTTAAGGGGTTAGCCAGCTCTTTTAGTGACGAATTGTAAGCTACAAAACTATAAGCACCACATGCTCCTGCTTCGATGACAGGTAGCCCAAATCCTTCGTAATGGGAGGCGTAGATCATCGCTTCACATTGAGAGTATAGTACCTTCTTCTCGTATTCAGAGACATATCCAGTTAAGATTATTTGATCCCTTTTTGGATGAGTGTCAATGGCTGAAATTATTGCTTCACTTTTCCATCCAATACCTCCCACAATAACTAAGAATAATTGTGTGTCACTTATTTCTGCAAATGCATCTAAAATTAACTTGTGGTTTTTTCGAGGTTCTATCGTGCCGACAGTAAGCAAATATGGATTTGATATTTCGAACTTTTCAAGAATCTGTTCGTCCATTATAGCTTCATAGGATTCATTTACTCCTAAATGGATCGGGACGATCTTTTCATAGTCTGATGAGTAGGTATCGATAATATCATTCTTGGTATGATGCGATACAGTAAATATCAGATCAGCTTTTTTTACTATTGATTTTAATAATAGCTTTTGCCAAAACCATCCATTAAAAGTATGCCATTGAGGAAAAAGTACAGGGGTGATATCATGGATGACCGTCATTGATTTCGCATAAGAGGGTACGAAAAACGGTCCGAAATTCGTGGTTTCCAATACGAGGTCTGCCCCTATATCCCGAAGTGTTCTCGGGATAGTCACAAACTTCCTAATAGTAGAGGCTCCTACAAACTTGTTGACAGGTAAAACTATGGTGCTAAATCGGGGGTATTCATTTTTTGTTCTCTCCCTTATAATGATTACTTCGAAAGGAAGGCAATCATGGAGCCCGTGAAGTGCTTGTAATAATTCTTTAGTGTAGACATGTACTCCAGCAGACTGATTATCTAACGGATCCGCTAATATGACAAGCTTCTTTTTGATCTTTTTGAAGGTAAAGATAGATAATCATAAAGTAGGCATAACACCGATATACCCCTAAAGAATATTACTTTTGCATTTCTATCGAATTCTTTAAAAACAATACAAAAGATGAACATAGCTGTAGTCGGGACTGGGTATGTAGGATTAGTTTCAGGGACTTGTTTTGCTGAGACAGGTAATAATGTGATCTGCGTAGATATAGATCAAGCTAAGGTCAAGAAACTATCAAATGGAGAACTGACAATATACGAGCCTGGGCTCGAGGTAATATTTGAGAGAAATGTCAAAGCAGGGAGGTTGCATTTCACTACCGAGCTTAAGGATGCAGTCGATAAGAGCGATATAATCTTTTTGGCACTTCCAACACCTCCAGGAGCTGATGGATCTGCTGATCTAAAGTATATTCTCGGGGTAGCGGATGATTTATCTAAAATCATCACAGAGTACAAAGTAATAGTCGATAAAAGCACCGTACCTGTAGGGACTGCGGAGAAGGTCCATGCCGCTTTGGCAGCTAATCTTTCAGAAGGTCTATTTGATGTCGTATCTAATCCTGAATTCTTAAGAGAAGGGGTAGCTGTCGATGACTTCCTGAAGCCTGATCGTATAGTAATAGGGACATCATCTGATAGAGCAAAAGCTCAAATGGAGAAACTTTATAAACCTTTTGTGCGTCAAGGTAACCCCATATATTTCATGGATGAACGCTCAGCCGAGATGACTAAATATGCGGCTAATTCTTATCTGGCAGCGAGAATCTCATTCATGAATGAGATTGCAAATCTCTGTGATATCGTCGGAGCTAATGTGGATATGGTCCGCTTAGGTATGGGGAGTGATAGTCGTATTGGAAAAAGGTTTTTATTTCCAGGTGTAGGATATGGAGGATCATGTTTTCCTAAAGACGTACAGGCCTTGGCCAAAACTGCAGATGACAATGATTATGACTTCAAGATTCTCAAGTCAGTGATGAATGTCAATAGACTCCAAAAAGATATTGCTTTTAAGCGTTTATCTGACTTTTATAAAGGCGATCTTGCGGATAAGACAGTGGCTATATGGGGCTTAGCCTTCAAGCCGAACACTGATGACATCCGAGAGGCTCCTGCTTTATACCTAATTGATCAACTAATTGATAATGTCAAAGAAATAAGAGTCTTTGACCCTGAGGCCATGGAAAATGTATTTGCTCGATATGGAGACAAGCTTTATTATGCGAAGAATCAATATGATACCTTGGATGGTGCTGATAGCTTGCTGATCATGACAGAATGGGGAGTGTTTCGAAATCCAGATTTTGATTTCATTAAGACTCAGATAAAGGATGGTTTTCTTTTTGATGGCAGAAATCTTTACGATCCTATTGAAATGATAGAATATGGCTTTAAGTATAGTAGTATCGGGCGACCTGCAGAATGAAAGCTCTGATCACTGGCACGGCTGGATTTTTAGGTTCTCATCTATCAGACCGATTGATTAAGGAAGGTGCTCAAGTTGTCGGTATGGATAATCTGATAACGGGGAATATCAATAACATTGATCACTTGCTCCCCCTAAAGGAATTCACTTTCTATCATCATGACGTGACGAAATTTGTCCATGTGCCTGGTGACTTGGATGCAATCTTGCACTTTGCCTCTCCTGCGAGTCCCATTGACTATTTGCAAATGCCTATACAGACCCTGAAGGTCGGGAGCTTAGGTACTCATAATCTATTAGGATTAGCGAAAGCTAAAGGGGCTAAATTCATGATCGCATCGACCTCAGAGGTATATGGAGATCCGCTCGTGCATCCACAGCCTGAAGAATACTGGGGCAATGTCAATCCGATCGGCCCGAGAGGGGTATACGACGAGGCTAAGCGCTTTCAGGAGGCGATGACTATGGCTTATCATACCTATCATGGTGTGGATATCAGAATAGTCAGAATATTCAATACCTACGGTCCTCGCATGAGGACGAATGATGGGCGAGCTCTACCTGCTTTCTTCTCCCAAGCTATCGAGGGGAGGGATATCACGGTTTTTGGTGATGGTAGCCAGACTCGATCTTTTTGTTATGTAGATGATCTCATAGAAGGAATTTATCGTCTCTTACAGAGCGATTACACACTACCCGTGAATATTGGGAATCCAGTAGAAATAAGCATCAAGCAAGCTGCAGAAGAAATAGTAAGTCTTACGGGTTCTGATTCAAAAATAATCTATATGGATCTACCCAAAGATGATCCAAAAATAAGACAACCCGATATCACTAAGGCCAAAGAAATATTAGGCTGGGAGCCCAAAATCGATAGGGCAGAAGGACTAAAACGAACCTACGAGTACTTCAAAAAAGTACTTTCGTAAAACGGGTAGCTAAGTGTGAATTGCTTTTCGCAGCTAAATGCTAAATCATGTACATTTGCGGCTAAATAATCGACCTATGCAGGTCATCTTATGAAGATTATAATAGCCGGTGCTGGAGATGTAGGCTTTCATTTAGCTAAGCTACTCTCTTCCGAAAAACAAGAAATTACCCTCATAGACGTCAATGAAGAGGAGCTTGAATATGCTCAGTCTCATCTCGACGTAATTACTATTAAAGGCGATTCTTCATCTATTGAAGTACTACAGAATGCCAATATCGATGAAGCAAAGTTATTTTTAGCTGTTACCACTTCAGAGAAGAATAACCTCGTCTCGTGCATTTTAGCCAAAAAAATGGGTGTCAAGAAGACGATCGCTCGAGTGCGCAATAGTGAATATCTCTGCAAAAAGCAGAGAGAAAATTTTGCTGAATTAGGCATCGACCAGTTGATCAGCCCTACAGAATTAGCGGCGAATGAGATAGTGCGCTTAGTGAAATATTGTGAGGTCACTGACAATTTCGAATTTGAAGGAGGTAAGTTGACCTTGAATGGTATCACTCTTGATGATTCTTCGTCCTTGGTCGGAAAGACTATCAGTGAAATCGGCAAAGAGAATCAAGATTTTTTATTTAAGCCTGTTGCTATCCTTCGGGGAGATCAGACATTAATTCCTCATTATTCTACCCGTTTAAAAGATAAGGATCACGTCTACTTTTTGACGCCGAATGCGCACATGAATCCTTTGCTAAAATTCTTAGGGAAGGAGCTCAAGAGAGTTAAGAATATTATGATCTTAGGGGGGAGCTCCATCACTATGCGTACAGCCGAACTACTGGAAGAAAACTATAATGTAAGTCTCGTCGTCAGTGATAAGGAGGTAGGTAAGAAACTTGCAGAACGTCTTAACAATACACTTATCATATTGGGTGATCCAAGTAATATTGCACTGCTCAAGGAAGAAGGACTCGATCGAATGGATGCCGTCATATCATTAACAGACAACTCCGAGATCAATATAATCGCCTGCCTGACGGCAGAAAAAGCGGGTGTTTTTAAGACGATAGCGCTCGTTGACAATACTGATTATACTCATATATCACAGCATATCGGTGTAGATACACTGATTAATAAGAAGCTGATAGCCGCTAATAATATTTTCAGATTTGTCCGTAAGGGAAAAATAGAGGCCATCACAAGTCTACATGGAGTAGATGCAGAGGTGATCGAATACGTTGTTCAAAAAAGGAATCAACTCACGAAGAAGCCACTTAAGGATTTACATTTTCCAGAAAACTCTATGATTGCTGCGGTTATACGACAGCATGAGAGTATCATACCGGACAAAGACTTTCAATTAGAAATGGATGATAAGGTAATCGTATTTGCGTCAAACGAAGCGATAGAACGAGTCGATAATCTATTCAGATAGGAATGTTTATTAATATTCAGCCGATATCAAATGTTTTAGGGGCGTTACTTGTTTTCGTCTCTATCATCATGTTTGCTTGTATTCCGATCAGCTGGATCATGGGCGATACGATGATGTTACCATTTTTGAAGTCAGGCTTGATCACTTTAGCATTAGGCAGTAGTTCTTGGTATTATAAGTTTAAGAGTAATGCCAATGTCAATAAGCGAGAAGGATATCTGATAGTAGTTATCAGCTGGTTGGCACTTGGCTTAGTCGGGTCCTTACCCTATTTATATAGTGGTCATGATATATCATTTACTGATTCATTCTTTGAGACAGTATCTGGGTTCACGACTACTGGAGCTACGATATTCACTGATATTGAGTCGCTTTCTCCATCGATATTGCTTTGGCGAAGTATGACGCAATGGATTGGTGGCATGGGGATCATCGTTTTGACTGTTGCATTATTTCCACTTTTAGGGATTGCAGGTATTGAGCTTTTCGTGGCTGAGGCACCAGGGCCGACATCTGATAAAATCCACCCAAGGATCAAGGATACAGCTCGGACTCTCTGGTTCATTTATTTGGGACTTACTGGTCTTTTGATTCTCATACTCTTTGCTGAAGGTATGACCTTTTTTGATGCGTTCAATCATGCTCTTACGACTATGGCTACGGGTGGGTTTAGTACTAAAAATGCCAGTATAGCGCATTATACGAGTCCACTCATACAGTATACTTTAGCATTCTTCATGTTTCTCGCAGGTACTAATTATGCGGTGATTTACTTTGGCCTCAAGGGCAAACTCAAGAAAGTATACAATAATGAGGAATGGAGAATGTACGTGATCATACTGTTATTGAGTGTTTCATTTTTGACAGTTGTACTGCATTTTGACCAAGGATTATCGTTGGAGCATTCATTCAGAGCTATTTTGTTTCAGGTGATTTCTTTAGTGACGACGACGGGATTTGTTACCGAGGACTATTTGTCATGGGGCTCTGCCTATGCCTTGGTGTTTTTTGTATTGTTATTCACAGGTGCTTGTGCAGGGAGTACATCTGGCGGGATTAAATTGATTCGTCATTTAGTCTTTATGAGGAATAGTATTCTGGAGTTTAAGCGGATACTCCATCCACGAGCTTTGATTCGACTGAAGATCAATAAAGCATTGGTTGCTCCAAAGATTATGACGCATATCCTTGTATTTCTTTTGGCATATCTTTTTCTCTTTGTGTCTGGCTCATTGAGTCTTACCCTTTTTGGATTGGACTTTGAGACAGCGATTGGGGCGGCAGCGACATCTATAGGGAATGTCGGACCAGGCATAGGTTCTGTTGGTCCGGTTGACAATTTTGCTCACCTACCAGATGGGGTCAAATACATACTAAGCTTTTTGATGATATGTGGTCGATTAGAAATCTTTACCGTATTGGTACTTTTTACTCCTTACTTCTGGCGAAATAATTAAGAAGTAATGGACCTGATTGATCTAAAATATATAGCTAAAGCTAAGCTACCTACTGGAGGAGCCAAGCTGGATCAATTATACTATTTTGCTCATATACCCAAGACTGGAGGGACGACATTGAGATATGTGTTTTACGATTATTTTGACAATAGTCAGATCTATCCCAATGCTTATGAGTACTATGTGGAGCAAAAGGGAAATTTCATGAGATGGCCAGAATTTCAAAAGATCCAAGAGGAATTGTTGAAGACGAAAAAGCTCATCATAGGCCATTACAATGTGGGACCTTTACACACGCTGCCACTACGACCTAAGATATTTTCAATGTTTAGAGAGCCTTCAGCTCGCATCATTTCATCGATCCGATACCATAGAGAGAAGGGGAGGCATTATGCAGGGATGACAGTAGAAGAGATACTCGATCAGCATCTGAGTAGAGAAGGCTGGACGCAAGCAGTTCACGTGGGCTATCATCCGAAAAAAGACAATCTACAAGAGGCACTTGATAATATCTCTGCAATGGAATGCATAGGTATCTCTGAACAATTTGAAAGAAGCCTGCAGCTACTTAATATGACCTTTGGCTGGAAGCTGAAGAATATCAGAAAGCGAAACGTCGCTAAGAAAAATAATCTGCTATCAACAAATCACAAGAAACAAATATCCCAAGCCTCCCACACAGACCAGATCATCTATGATCACGCCCTCAAAATATTCGAAGAGCGCTGCGCTCAACATAGGATATAAAAAAAGGCCATCCTGAGATGGCCCTGATTTATGGTCGATTATTTTATTTCCTTGATTATGCTTTCACTTTGATCGAGCAGCCTATTGCTTTAGTGAGGCTTGGATCTGGACTTTTACCCATTTTGAGTGATTCTACTGCAGCCTCTACGTACTTGTCCCCGACTGCTGTAGCATCTTGGGGATTATCATCGATAGCGCCTATGTACTTCACCACTTTGTCACTGTCAAGCACATACACGTGAGGTGTCTTAGTGGCACCATACTGAGGGAACACCATCTGTCCTGCATCAAATAGATACGGAAAGTCAAATCCTTTTTCTTTTGCTCTGACCTTCATAGCATCCCAGCTGTCTCCTTCTTTTACTTCAGGATCATTAGGATTGATCGCTATGACAGGGTAGCCTTGATCAGCATACTTGTCATGCAGAGCTTTGATGCGATCTTCATACATGACCGCATATGGACAGGTATTACAAGTGAATACTACGATGTATCCCTTAGCATCTTTAAAGTCTGATAATGAGACAAATTTGCCATCAATGTTCTTGAGACTGAAGTCCGTAGCCACGTCTCCTACTTGGTAGCCGCCTGATGTTGGATTATTAGCTATAGCTAATCCCATCAAGCACATGAAAACAGCAGTAAATAAGCTTTTCATTGTTATGATTATTTAGATTTTATAAATGGATGAATGATTGCTTCTAATTCGGCCAGACTATGAAACTCTTGTTCATAAAACTGAGCTGTGTCGCCTCTGTATACGTATGTCGCTGGTATCGCTCCTGACCAGCTCGGATCGACTCGATCTATCCAGTCGTTGGGTTTAGGATCACCTAATAGAACGACCTGGGAGGCAAAATTCTTTTTTGCTAAAAATGGCTTTACTCTACGGTCTATGGTGTTTTTAAAGTCTATGCTGACCAGTGTCACCTCTACATTGTCGTATTTCGCCCCGAGCTCCTCAAAAAATGGAATCTCCTTAACGCATGGAGCGCACCATGTCGCCCAAAAGTTGACTACATGAATTTTGCCATCGTCTTTCTTTAGGACTTCTTCAAATTCATCAAATGTATCATAGACTTTGAGTTCTTGTCCTGTTAGTAGGGATGCACTCAATAATAATCCGAATACAGTAGTGAAAATTATTCTCATGAGGTATTAATTAATACCTCGATATAACGCATGAATTGATGATTATGATTTAAGCTAAAGAGTTATTAGCATTTTATTAATGATGGAGTGCTATTATAAATAGGTGTCATCAAATGAAAAAGGCAGAATCTCTCGGATCGAGTCTACCATGAACACTTTGTGATCAGTATTCATCACATACACTGGTATGGTCAGACCAAATCTCTTCTCTTGTTCTACTAAGACCTGTCGGCAGCTACCGCAGGGGAATGCTGGCATCTCGCTATCTTCTATCGTTTTCTTAGTGCAGATGGCTATGGCTACTATTTGTTCTGCAGGTACTTGTGTATTAGCGCTGAAGATGGCTACTCGCTCCGCACAGAGTCCGAGAGGGTATACTGCATTTTCTTGATTGGCTCCTTTTATGATTTGTCCATTTGACATGAGGACTGCTGAGCCTACTTGATAGTTAGAGTAGACGGCGTATGCGTCTTGCATAGCTACTTCTGCGGCGTGACAGAGCTCCTGATGTGATCCATCCGCTATCTCTGATATTGCCTCATATCGATAGAGTTTCCCTGTCCATTGCATTTCCTTCATAGATCACCAAATGTAGGGCTATTCTGAGTTTGGTGCGGGGATTATTTACTGGTCCACAGGGCATTTGGCAGGTAGTGATATGACAAAAGCGCTCCCGTTATATCCATCGCTCACTACTCTGATATCGCCGTCCAGTTTTTCGATGAGCTTTTTACAGATAGAGAGACCGAGACCAGTACCGGCATATTGATTTTTGGTGTGTAGCCTGTTGAACATTTGGAAGATTTCTTTTGAGTATTCTTCACTGATGCCTATGCCATTATCCTTGACCTCGATGATATGTCTATCATTCTCTTGAGCATACGATATATTGATCGTAGGATTTTCACTTTCGTTAAACTTGATGCCATTTTCCACCAGATTTTTGATCACTAAGTACAGGAAGCTGCCATTGCTTTTAATAGTAGGTAGTGAGGTGAAGATGATTTGTGCATTCTTATCTTGAAGTTGATTAGACAGGGATTGATTCACATTTTGGACTAATGCCTGCAGATCAGTGTCGCTTATCTTGATTTCATCTTTTGAGATACGGGTATATTCTAATACGTCAGTGATCAATGCGTATAGCTGTTTAGCATTTTGATTGGCCAGATCGATATACTCTTTTTGTTTCTCTTTTTGATCATCTCGCAGTTTCTGTAGGAGTGTCAGGTAAGTTGAGATATTTCTCACTGGCTCTTTCATATCATGCGATGCGATAAATGCAAATCGCTCCAACTCTTCATTCTTGCTCATGAGATCTTCGTTAGTTTTGGTGAGCTCTTTAGTCCTGAGATCGATAGCTGCCTGAAGGTTGGTGTTTTTATTTTTTATGTTGTCGATTAGATTATTGATCGTGTTTTCCTGCTCTTTCCTCTTTGATATATCATCTATCATGATGATGATATTAGAGATTTCGCCTTCTGGATCTCTGAGGATAGTAGATACGACCTGTAGCCAGATCTCTTGATTGTTGATTTGGATAGTTTCTTCTATACGGAATGTTTGGCGCTCGTCTAACTGTTTATTTTCTACGAGTTCTTTGAATACTTTCAGCTGTTTTGGTGCTATTCGCTCCAGAGAGAGATCTTCGATAGGGTATCCCTTGTACTGTAAGTATTCTAACAAGCGATGATTGGACCTTACGATGTTGAGATCTTTGTCCAATAGCATGATGCCCAGCGGACTTGCATTGAATAGTGTAGTGAGATAAGCCTCATTTGTTTTGAGAAGTTCGGTGAGGTATTGGCGCTTGTCTGATGGGAGAAATTCATCATTCTCTACGAATTGCTTGGTCCTTTCCAAGATTAGATTTTCGAGCTCTTCTTTGTCTCTTGTAATGCGTGCCGTCCTATACTTGAGGTAGGACAGGATCGATATCCCTACTAAGGCTAAAACGCCAATGATAAACCACCATCTTTGCCAAAAGGGCCACGTAACGGAGATTGATATGGTCTTCGCTTTGCTCCAATATTGATGGTTATTCTGCGCTTTAACTTCAAACACGTATTTGCCTGGAGGTATACTGGTGAATATTGCCTGTCTTTCTTTGGACTCGATCCACTCGTCGCTCAATCCCTTGAGGCGATAGGCATATTTGGTCCGATGCGCATTTTTATAGTCTAAGAGCGCATACTCGATCATGATACCTCTGTGTTGGTGATTCAGATGTATAGATGATGAGCTTATTGTATTTTCTGTTAATATTGGTTTTGAACCATATTTATTTTTAGCCAATGGTTGTATGGAGCTCCCTGCTACTTTGAGATCAGTGATATAAATAGGAGAGGTCACCGAATCTGTAGTGGAGACATGTGCTGGGTCGAAAAATTGATATGAATTGGTGCCGCCTAAGAAAATCTTTTCACCAATGATTCGATTGCTGAGATAAGTATTGCTGTAGGTGATCACTCCATCGGTGTGATCAAAAGAGCTGAGTTTTTCAGTCAGTGGATTATAACAAAACATCCCATCTGGCCCATTAAACCATACTCGGTCAAACCTGTCAATGATCAGTCCATTAATCCGGCTCGTGAGCTCCGTAAGACTATTGGGGTAATATTTATTTTCATTGAAATCATAGTGACCAATACCGTTTTCAGAGCCTATCCAAAGTATATCTTCCTCTTTATTAAAATCAATCTGAGTAATGAGTGCATTATGCAAGTTTAATTTGTCAAGTGGCTCAAATTCGAAACTATTTTCTTTCTTAATGATGCGAGCAATACCACCACCGAGCATGGCTATCCAATAATCACCACTTGAGGTTTTAAGTATATCCGAAACTGTATTGTGAGGTAGTGATTTGGGGTTATTAGGGTCATCTGTAAATATTTCAAAATCTCTCGGAGGTAGATCTGTTAGAAAGAGTCCTTTCTCACTGACCATCCAATATTTATCATCCTTGTAAGGAGTGATTTCCCAGATTTCATCTCCACCTGATTGATTGCTTAGGCCAAAGGTATCTTGATACGGCTTGAATGTTTTACTCTGAAGGTCAAAGGAGGATAATCCAGAGCGAGTGCCGAGCCAGATGGTCTGGTCATTTTTTTTGAATAGAGATACTATCCTATCATATCCACTATATCTTTCTGGATGCTCATATAATTGGTAAGTATCCTTGTCTTGATCATGAATTAGTAGACCGGTTGATGTCGCTACATATCGGAGTCTATTTATGGTATCAAGTAGTAGATCTTCTACTTGAAAATGAAAACCAAGATCCTCAATAGATACATTGTCTAATGGTGGAGAGTCTAATGAGGCAAAACCTAAGCCTTTCATGGTGCCTATCCAGAGTGTATTTTGGCTGTCGATCATGACATCTCTACATTCAATATTCAGTAGGTTACTTTTTACTGATATCGAATTGTCTTCATATTCTTGGAATACGGGATTTTCTAAAGCGGATGGATCTGATAAGTCCAAAAAACTTGGGCCCACTGGTGAGGCGAGCCATAAGCGATCATACTTATCTATTTGTATTCCAAAAAACTTGTCAATAGGAAGACCGTCAGCAGAGGTTAAGCTGTGAAAGGTCAGTTCTTGAGGAGCGCATTTGCCTTGGAGGCATCGATCATTATCTACGTAGCAGATCCCCCCACCGAAAGTGGCTATCCATATTCTACCAGAGCGGTCCTCGGTGATACCCCATACATTTTGATTGCTGATGGTCCTCGAGTCTTCAGGATCGTGAGACAGAATTGATATATTATACGGCTCATCAGGATCGTCAGTAGGTGTCAATATATTGATACCACCGTCCCAAGTCCCTGCCCATATTCGACCATACTTATCTTCATGGAGAGAGAGTATTGCTCTGGCGCTCATGCCTTGTGTCCCTGTTTTATATCTATCTATTTGTGTCCTATCTGCATTTAGTCTGTTGAGCCCGTCTTCGGTGCCTATCCATATATTGTGGCTTTTGTCTTCCAGTATAGCGAGAATCTCGTCATTTGAGATAGTATTCGGATCATCGGGGTCATGCTGATAGTGAGTGAATCTCTCGATGTCATAATCATACATACTCACTCCACCTCCGTTGGTGCCTACCCAGATATTGCCTTCGTGGTCTTCGAGGAGTACTTTAGTTTGATTTGCGTTGATGCTATTAGCTTCAGATTGGTGCTGATAGACTTTTACGTTATGTCCATCATATCGGTTGAGTCCATTAGCAGTAGCTATCCATATTAAATTATTACTGTCCTCGAGTATGTCAAAAATCATATCACTGGACAGCCCCTCTTGTCGAGTGAGGATGGTAGGGTTGTATTCATCAAAAAAGTTTTGTGATACTACCCAATAGGGAAGTATACAAAACAGGATCAATGAACATAATATCTTAGATAGATGTCTCAAGGTGTTATCCGTATTGTGGCTATTCTATTAGTATAGACAATAGGAATGCCGAATATCACTACTCCATATCATCAAAAGAATAACGTACTAAAGATAGCTAATGACTGATATTATTTGCTGTGAGATCACAATTGGCGGAATGATGAATTGTTGATGCATCAACTGATTAGAAATGCTCCGTGTTCTGGGACCTTGTAGATTTTAGGAGGCATCAATGATTACTGTAAATTGATGTATCAATTTACAGTAATTTTTATGTGTATGCCACTGATTATTAGTTTGCTCGCCTCTATATCGCCTTGCTGAATACTTGTTGTTCTGCTTGCGCTATGTATTTAGGATCTATAGCGGCACAGATATTTCTGATGAACTTCTGTCCAGTCTCCGTCACTTTGATTTGATCATTCTTCATACTGACTAATCCATCTTTTATCAGACCTAAATATCGATCAGGTGAGACGGATTCGATAGCAGCTATAGTGACTTCTCCTTGACAGATGAGCTGTAGGATATAGCCTCTCGTTTCGCTTTCACACTTGGTCAGTCCATGACCTTTGATAATAGGCAGCTGCCCCGTAGAGACGATGCGCTGATAGTCTTCTACATGCTTTTCATTTTGGATATACATGTCCCAGCAGTCACTGATGGATGAGGCACCGAGTCCGATCATGCAGCGAGTGTATTGGTCAGTATAGCCCATGAAGTTGCGATGCATTTGACCCGCTTGATAGGAGATGTAAAGCTGATCAGTCGGTAGTGCGTAGTGATCCATCCCGATAGTGAGATATCCCATGTCGATCAGTCGAGCTTCGCCTACATCCTTGAGATGTTGCTTGGCCGTACCCATGGGTAGATCCTTTTCATCATAGGCTCGCTGTCCTTTACTTTTCCAAGGGACATGTGCGTAGCTGTAGAATGCTATACGATCAGGTCGCATCTCATCGATGAGGTCCATGGTCTGATGGATATGTTCCTCTGTCTGAAATGGTAGGCCATAGATGATATCATAGTTGATCGAGTCATAGCCGATCTCTCGAGCGAGCTCTGTGGTGACTCTCACTTGCTCGACGGTCTGATGGCGGTTGATCGCTTTGAGGATCTTTGGAGAGACGTCTTGTACACCTATGCTGAGTCGCTTGAATCCTAAGTCATATAGCTCCATGAGGTGCTCAGCGGTAGTGGAGTTAGGATGTGCCTCAAAGCTGAACGAATGATCCGCTGCCACCTCCACACTTGAGGTGATATAGGAGATCAGTCTACGTAGCTCGAGTGGGTCAAAGAAGGTCGGAGTACCTCCCCCGAGGTGTAGCTCCTTGATCACAGGAGTAGTCTCAAAGCTGTCCAGATAGATATCCCACTCCTGTATCACGGCATCTATGTAAGGCATCTCTACAGCGTGATTTTTAGTGATGCGTTTATTGCATCCACAGTAGGTGCATAGATTTTCGCAGAAGGGGAGATGAATATATACGCTGATCTCGTTGTGCTCAGAGATATTAGCATTGAGCGTACGCAGCCAAGCCTCTTGACTCGGTGCCTCTCTCTGCCAATGTGGTACAGCGGGATAGCTCGTATAGCGTGGTACAGCAGTATTATACTTTTCTATCAGACTACTCATCAGTAAGTTAGTGATCATGATTTTTGTGCTTAGGATTGTGATTATAGCGCTAAGATGTGTTGATATATGCCTTGGTAGCTGTGATGAGTATCAATTGTCTTAATGATTCCCGTCAAGGGAATGAGAAGCCTGGATAACGAAATTTATCTCCAGATCACAAAATCAAAAGTCATGAGCCGAGATATATCATTTCGAGGATTCTCCAGAGTAGTTGCCTTCATTCTATTTGTATTGCTGTTATTTTTGATGGCATTGATGCTCGTAGCTGTAGGTATATGAGCGAGGTAATATACTCAACTAAAAAAGAGATGGAGACAGATATCATCTCCTGTGCGCACTGTGGAGAGGAGTGTGAGTCGGGACATCCTGAGAGCCATGGTCGGCATTTTTGCTGCAATGGCTGTCAGATCATATATGATGTGCTCCAGGCGAATGGGCTCGGCAACTACTATCAGATAGAAGATAATGCGGGTATCAGTCAGCGAGGAGCTAAGGATCGATCCTTTGACTATCTCGATGACCCAGAGGTAGTGGCTAAGATAGTCAGCTTTGACCAGGAGGGCATCGCTAAGATCCGACTACATCTGCCGCAGATCCACTGTAGTAGCTGTATCTGGCTCCTCGAAAATATCCATCAGCTCAACCCTGCGATCAAGAATAGTCGAGTCAACTTCCTCGAGAAGATCGCCAGTATCACCTATCGGAGTGATGAGATATCACTACGACAGCTCGTAGAGCTGCTCACTAAGATCGGCTATGAGCCCAAGCTCAGTTTTAATGATCTCAATCGACAGCAGGACCGATTTATCGATCGTGATCTACTGTACAAGATTGGTTTAGCGGGTTTTTCTTTTGGAAATATCATGCTACTCAGCTTTCCAGAATATCTGGGATTTGAGAAGGCTGCGATTCACTTTTACATCGGATATCTCAATATTCTTTTGGCATTGCCCGTATTGATCTACTCAGGTCGTGACTACTTAGTCTCTGCCTATAAGAGCATCAGGATGAAAAATCCTGGTATCGATGTGCCAGTTGCATTAGGCATGATTGTGCTATTTGGGCGGAGTGCCTTTGAGATTATGTCGGGTACAGGCGAGGGCTATTTGGATAGTTTTACAGGTTTTGTATTCTTTTTGTTGATAGGTAAGTGGTTTCAAAATTACTCTTATCAGTCGATCTCTTTTGATCATAATTATAAATCTTACTTCCCTATATCGGCCTATCTAAAGACTGCTGAAGGATGGATCAGTAGGAGTATCGATCAACTCAAAAAAGGAGATATCATACGTGTCAAAAATGAAGAGATCATCCCCTGTGATGGACATCTGCTGTCGGGTCGAGCTCATATCGACTATAGCTTTGTGACGGGAGAGAGTGATCCGCAGACCGTACACGAGGGCGAAGTGGTCCTCGCTGGTGGTAAGCAGGTGGGCGCTGCTATCGATATAGAGGTGTCAAAGGCGGTCGATCAAAGTTATCTGACACAGCTGTGGAATGAGGATGTTTTTCAGAAAAATACACAGTCGAATACTTCTCAATTTATCAATCGGGTGAGTAAGCACTTCACTTGGATCATCTTGGTATTGGCCGTGAGTATGCTCGGATTTTGGTGGTATTATGACGCATCTAAGGCCTTTCAGGTATTCACGGCAGTGCTCATCGTGGCCTGTCCATGTGCACTGGCGCTGAGCATCCCATTCATCTATGGCAATGCGATACGCCTATTGGCGAAAAATGGTGTCTATGTCAAGAATACAGAGACGATCGAGGTCATACAAGATGTCGATACGATCATATTTGATAAGACGGGTACGATTACTGATCTGCGCAAGATACAGCTCGAGTATATCGGTGCGCCACTGACTGATCAGCAGGCCAGCTGGATCCGATCTGCCGTAGAGCAGTCGTCCCATCCGCTCAGTAAAGCTATCGGTCGAGAGCTGCGGAGCTATCCTCTGGCTGCTACTACCTCATATGAAGAGTATCCTGGACGTGGTCTCCGAGCTATAGTCGCTGGACATGATCTCAGGATTGGATCTGCGGAGTATATATTCGGGGCTAAGGAGCAGCAGCGAGCGCAGACCGTACACATCGAGATCGATGGTGGTTATGTCGGTCGATATGAATTCACTAATGAACTACGTGACAATGTCGAGCAAGTACTCACCGATCTCGGTGCCAACTATGACCTCGGCATGCTATCAGGAGATAATAGCCGAGACGAAGAGCGAATGAAAGCACTGATGCCGGCTCAGGCGGGTATTTATTTTGATCAGCAGCCTAAGGATAAACTCAACCATATCAAGTCCCTACAGTCAAAAGATAACAAGGTCATGATGATCGGCGATGGCCTGAATGATGCTGGAGCCCTCAAGCAAAGTCATGTCGGAGTCGTCATCGCTGATGATACTAATAACTTCAATCCTGCCTGCGACGTAGTCATAGATAGTAAGGAGTTTGAGCAGTACAGTGATATCATCCGATTCATCAGTCGCCTGAAGTATGTGCTGTATGGGGCTTTGGTCATTGCTTTTCTGTACAATACGATCGGGATGTACTTCGCTGTGACGGGACAGCTATCACCTGTGGTGGCGGCTATATTGATGCCAGCCAGTAGTCTGACAGTTATGTTTTATGGATTAGCTATGAGTACTTTGGTCTGGCGATGGGGGAGGAGGTAGTTTCTTGTTTCCCTATATCCTCTCAAAATACCGTCTCCGTTCCCAGTCAGATACGGCCAGGCGATGAGCTTCGATTTCCTTTTCGTAGAAGTGGCTGTAGTGCTCCACGACCTCTGAGCCAAAGGCCTTTTGGGCAAATGCGCTTTGTTTGAATTTGGCTACAGCCTCCTCCAGCGTATAGGCGACTCGGGGTAAATGCTTAGCCTCGTAGATATCCCCGACGAATGCTGCTGGCGGCTCGATCTGCTGCTCTATACCGTCCAGTCCAGAGGCAATACTCGCTGCCATGGCCAGATAGGGATTGCAGTCGGCACCAGGGATGCGACACTCGATACGTAGCGACTGACCGCTACCGACCACTCTGAATCCCGCAGTACGATTGTCTCTACTCCAGGCCAATCGTGTTGGTGCCCATGAGCCATCGGTATAGCGCTTATACGAATTGATCGTCGGCGCATAAAATGGCATCACATCCTCCACATGCGCTATCCATCCCCCTAAAAACCATCGAAATAGTGGAGAGCACTTGATTCCACAAAAATCTTCCTCTCCAGCAAATACATTCTGGCCATCGCTCCATAAGCTGAGGTGTATATGGCAGCTGGAGCCAGCTCTATCAGTATGATATTTCGCCATGAATGTCACGGAAAGCTCCATTTTGTCAGCGATCTCCTTCATGCATTGCTTGTATACGATATGGCGATCGGCCATGTCTGTGACGCTGGCATATCGGATATTGATCTCATGCTGGCCAAGGCCCCACTCACCTTTGGAGGTTTCTACAGGGATACCCGACTGAGAGAGATGATGACGGACTTTCTCCGTATACTCTTCGGTACGAGAGCCCTGGAGGATGTGGTAGTCCTCGAGATACCATCCAGCAGGAGTGAGCTCATGGTAGTTTTTATCGTGAGCAGTACGATAGCTCTCTTCGAGAAGATAGTACTCGAGCTCTGAGGCGGCTTTAGCCGTGTAGCTCATGTCGGCAAGTCGCTCTGTCTGAGCCTGTAGTATCTGTCGAGGCGATACGCTGATAGGCTCGTGAGATTCATTGTCATGAATGTCACAGAGTATCAGTGCTGTCTTTTTGAGCCAGGATACTTTGCGCAGGGTAGAGAAGTCAGGTACGAGATGAAAGTCCCCATAGCCGAGCTCCCAGTTAGCAAATTGGAATCCTGGCAGAGGCTCCATATCCATGTCGGTAGTCAGCATATAGTCGCAGGCATGTGCTCCACTATTGAGCGCTGACTCATAGAAAAACTCGGCATCATAGCGCTTGCCCATGAGGCGACCATAGTGATCTGTGAATCCTACGATCACAGTCCTGATTTTATCTTTGTCTATGAGTGTCTTGAGCTCGTCTACTGTGAGCATTCCTTTTTGCTTCATCCCGTTTTTCTATTTTGTTTAGCAGTGTATGTGGATCCAGAGCCTCACAGCTCCTCCATCGCCAAGTTATAAAAATGCTCGATTTGACTATGTGATTGAGCATTATTTGATAGTGCTTCTTCTTTGATGAGGAGCTTGTTTTGTCTGACGATCTTGATGATCTGCTCATATCGTCGTCCTTTGTGTAGACTTTTGAGCAGGGTCGAGAAGTAGATGTGCCAGCGACTATCAAAGATTTCTTTCTTGTAGGCCTTGTAAAAACTGAGGCCGTAGTCTATCGCAGATTTCGTCTCACCCTGCTGCAGTAGCCCTTGCATGAATAGCGCCACATACTCCGTCTTATGATAGAAGTTATTTGAGTTTTTGTATTCACTATTCGCTCCTCGGAGGATGATGAGGGCTTCTTTGGGTCGTCTTTGTCGGAGTAGTACGCTACTCAGATTATTGCAGTAGAGGAGATAGTCATGTGTTTTTACCTTTATCGATAGATAGCCATATCGATTAGCATCTCGATACTCTTCGTACTTAGTGTGGAGGAGCATCCGATTGAAGTAGTAGTTGACCAGTATTCGCTTAGAGTAAAACTGGCCATTATCAAATATCCCATCCATATACTCATAGTGCTCTCTCAGTCCGCTGTAGTCGCCATCGCATAGAGCACAAAAATGCAGCCGAATCAGCGCCATGTATCTCATGTGGCCCTGTGTCTGCTCGTCATAGAGCACCGAGCTCAGCCATGATCGCCATGATATCGGGGACTTGTCGCCCTGCGCATAGTTTTGGATGATCTCTCGACTGGCCTTGTTGAGATTTTCATCATTGAGCTTGTTGTATTTGTAGGCATACTCATACTGATTAAGGAAGCCCTGTACAAGCTGTAGATCCTTCAGCCGGAGGCGTACGAGGAGGAAGTGGCTGTAGTTTTGGAGGATCTCATATAGCTTGATGAAGTAAAAGTGGCAGTGCTCGTACTCTCTCACGATCTTGAGCAGGCTGCGCTCTTCTTCAGGTGTGATGGTGTCGAGCATCACTTTTTGGTCGATCTCATTGATCCAGTCATAAAATACATCTACATCGATTTTTTCCAGTTTGTCATGGATCCACTTCTTCAGATGAGAGTATTTTCTTTTGTCTATCGATGTGTCGAATGATACTACTGCATCCCGACCATTAGCCAGCTTAGCGATATGGTAGAGGATATTGAGACGCTCCGGGTCGTTGATATTATTCTCACGTAGGAGGTAGGAGATCTCATGGGGAAATATCTGCTGAGCAAACTGCTCAAACTGGGCCAGCTTCTGCTTCATGATCTCAATATAGCTATCTGTGGCTTATTTTAGTAGAGGTCGACTTTCTGAGTGTGGGTATCAACTTTTTATCTTCAGGTGTCGATTTTACTCAAAGATTAACACAGAAAAATGAAATATCTACTCTTATCTCTGTCGCTCCTCTATATCAGCTGTGCGACTCAGCGACTCCCCGATACCATAGTCAAAGGTAAAAGTTATAAAACGGCGAAGGTCAAGCTATCCGAAGGTAAAGAAGTCGCCTATATAGATGTCGGTGATGGCGATCATACGCTACTATTCATACATGGACTCGGTAGTGCTAAGGAGCATTGGCTGGAGAATGTAGATCAGCTACAGCAGCGATATCGATGTATAGCGATCGATCTGCCTGGCTATGGTGCATCAGCTCATGGTGATTGGTCTTATGATATGACTTTCTTCAGTGAGACAGTGGCGGAGCTCATCGATCGACTCCGGCTCAGGTCAGTGACTCTCGTAGGCCATAGCATGGGTGGACATATAGTGTTGAGAGGATTAGTAGATGGCACCTTGGACTTTCCTGCGGTCTTAGTGGCACCGGCGGGGATTGAGACATTCACTCCACAGGAAGCAGGCTGGATGAAGATGGTCTATACTCCCACTGTCGTGGAAAGTGCTACAGATGAGCAAATCCGCCAAAACCTTAAAGCCAACTTTCACGAGATGTCGAGTTCTGCAGAATTTATGATCGAGGAGCGCATAGCTATGAAAGTATCACCAGACTTCAAGGCATATACGGAGATGATACCTCAGTGCGTGGCAGGTATGCTCGATGAACCTGTATATGATCAGCTGGGGCAGATAGATCAGCTTGTTTTGATATTATTTGGCGCTGAGGATGGTCTCATCCCTAATCCTCTCCTACACAAAGACCTCACTACCGAGACCATAGCCGTCCAAGCTAATGCCGCTATACCTGGATCTGCTCTTGAGATCATAGAGGGATGCGGTCATATGATGCAGTGGGAGTGTGCTGCTCAGGTCAATAAAGCCATAAATGACTTTCTTAAAAAGTAAAAGTCAAGGTATAAATATGGTTTTATAATAAATTGATAATCAGGTATATAGATTTTTATTATGCTGTATTTATCAATTAAGTCAACCTTAATAAAATTAAATATTGAGATGTAAAAACAAAGTATAGAGTATAATTTTCAATCGTGAATAAAACATTGCAGTATCGTAAAAATGTAAAATAAAATACTGTGGATGTATATAGCATAGTCAGGTGTCTATCTAACTCCATCTGACTAAAATCAAATACTAAAACCAAAATTATACTTCGTATGAAAAACGTTTTACTTCTACTATTCTCTATGATTTCCATAAGTAGTCTCGTAGCGCAAAATGCCATGATCAAAGGTACAGTCACAGACGATACTGGTATGCCGATGATAGGAGCTAATGTGGTCCTTGATGACACAGACTATGGCGCCGTGACGGACATAGATGGAGCGTATGAGCTTTCAGCTCCTGCAGGGACTTATGATCTACTGGTCACTTATATCGGATTCGCTGATAGTAAGAGATCTATCACCCTCCAGCCGGGACAGTCGATGACTCTTGATATTGAGATGGTATCTGGGACTTATTTTGATGAGGTCGTGGTCTCTGCGAGTAAGCGACCAGAGAAAATCACGGAAAGCCCAGCCACCATACAGACGATATTTGCTCGACAGATCCAAGAGTATGCAGGCAATCCTGCAGAGCTACTCGCTCGACAAAAAGGTATTGACTACTTCCGTGCAGGAATAGCTGGTCCGGCTTTTAATATCCGAGGCTTCAATTCTAATTTCAACAGTAAAAATCTACAGGTCACCGATGGGAGATTTGCGTCGCTCATCGCTACGGGTTTGCCACTTGGTGCTCTCGATCCAGTGATCAAAGAGGATATAGAGCGAGTCGAAGTGATCCTCGGGCCTAACTCTACGCTCTATGGACCTAATGCTCACAATGGTCTCATGAATACCATCACTAAAGATCCTCGTACGTCTGAGGGCACGATCTTAGCGTTCAATCCTGGAGTGAGTGGTGATGGAGAGGCCTACTATAGTGCTCGTATCCGTCATGCACAGGTGCTCAGTGACAAGTTTGCTTTCAAAGCTTTCGGTGAGTATACATCAGCAAATGAATTTAACTATGCAGATTCTGTATTCATCAATCGTGATGGAGTAGGAGGCGCTGAGGGCTATGAAGAGTATGATCTTGACGAGTCAGTTGAGTTTGCTCGAGTGGGCGGAGCGCTATACTTCTCACCTACGGATGATGTCGATATCATATACAACACAGGCTATAGCAACAGTACCTTCCTTTCACCGACCAATGTAGGTCGCAACCAAATCAAAGACTGGAAAATAAACTTCCACCAATTGAAACTGACATCCAAAAATTGGTTTGCTCAGGTGGGCTTCACTTCGAGCAAGACGGATAGTACCTATGCGATTGATGAGCGTACTAAGCAGTACTATCGTCTCCTCGATGCAGGACTTTCAGAGGCAGAAGCCAGTGGGCCATTGTCGTATGGTAGTGGTGCATTGTTCGTCGATGATAGTAAGCGATGGAATGCCGAGCTACAGTACAATAATACTTTTGGAGCGCTCGGTCTCATAGCAGGCGTGCAGTATCAGAAAGACATGGCCAATAGTAAAGGCACTTACCTGCTCGATGGAGGTGTAGATGGTGATGGTATTGACGTGAGTCAGACAGGTGTCTATGCACATCTCACCTATGAACTCAATGGAGGCTGGCGAGCGATCGCCGCTGCCAGAGCGGACAATCATGAGATCTATGATTTCAACTTCGTCCCGAAAATGGGCCTCCTCAAGGTCGGCGATCTGGGCACTTGGAGATTCACCTATGGTCAGGGTATCGCAGCACCTACGATCCTCAATATGTATGGCAATTTGTTCTCTGGCTTGATCTTGGGCAATGCTGAGGGTTTCACGCTCATCGATGGATCTATGGTCGAGAAGCAGACGGTCGAGAAGATCCAGACATTTGAGCTGGGATGGAGAGGTCGTACGGCTGACTCCAAGCTATATGTAGATGCTAATGCGTACTACAATATCTCAGAGGACTTCCTCAGCCCAGTGACAGTGGTAGGTGTGACCACTCATCGTGGCGATACGCCGATCTCTGAGGTGCAGTCAGGTTTTGGAGCATTCGGAGGATTAGTGGCGACTTATATCAATTTTGGCAAGGTCAATACCTATGGATTTGATATCGGTACTACCTACTACATCAATGATAAGTGGAGCTCATCTTTTAATTATTCATACTTCGACTATAGCGTCGATGAAGACAATATGGACAATGACTTTAATAATGATGGAGTAGTCAACTTCCTCGATATATTAGTCAATTCGCCGAATCATAAGTTTAATGTAGGCTTGAATTATAGTGATACTAAGTGGTTTGGGACTTTATTTGGTCGATGGGTGCAGTCCTATGACTACTTCTCGAGCTTTCAGATCGCATCGCAGTCACATCCAGGCCTGACTTATAGAGGAGTACCGATCGTAGAGAATGCTCGTAGCGCTGATACATTCAATTATGGACCTCTTGGAGGATTCTTTACGGTGGATGCGACGCTCGGATATAGAGTCTCTGATCAGCTACAGATCTCTGCTGCAGCGACTAATCTTTTCAATCAAGCACTCCGAGAATTCACCGCTACTGCACCAACTAAAGGACTTTATACCATTGAGTTCAGAGTGAGTCTGTAGCGATTGATTGTTAGAATAGTTTAATCTTCATACAAAGACCCAGATATCCTGTGATAGATCAGCCTCGGCTGTATCTATCTATGGGTAGGGATCTCGGATGAACAGCAAAAGCATATGAATATATCGCAGATATTAGCGGGACATGCACGGTATCGATCTGGGCACGAGGCATTCGTATATGAGGGGAGGCGATGGACCTTTAACGAGCTACATCGGGAGGTGATTCAGATGGCTCGAGCGTTTATGAATTTTGGCATCACAAAGGGAGATAAAGTGGCTACTATCCTGCCCAATACGCCAGAGCTTTGGATGTGTTATTGGGCTTGCGCCGAAATAGGAGCAGTCGTAGTACCGCTCAGCCCTCTACTCCGAGAGCAGGGCCTCATCAATGTCCTCAATGGCTCCGATACTAAGCTCCTCCTGACTAAGAAAGCCATGGTGGACCACATAGATCCCGTACGACAAGAGCTCAGTCAGCTCAATCTGGAAAGAATTTGGCTCATCGATGATCAAGTGGGCCCTTATGAAAGTCTACAGCGGATGACAGAGGGTATTTCTACAGAGGCTATCCCACCGATTACGATCAGCGGTGATGATCTGTACAATATAGTATACACCAGTGGCACTACAGGACAGCCAAAAGGGATCATGCTATCTCATGAGGTAAGAGCTCGATATATGACGCTATATTCTTGCTCCTATCGGATAGTGCCAGAGAGCGTGGTGCTGCATACGGGTTCTATCATTTTCAATGGATCTTTCTTGACGACTATGCCGGCGATGTATCAAGGCTGTAAGTTTGTTTTGGCGCCGGGATTTGATGTCGAGTCGACCCTCCGGCTGATGCAGACGGAGCAGGTGACACATACGATCTTGGTCCCTTCGCAAATCATACAGATGCTGGAGCATCCAGATTTCCGCAAGGAAAATCTACCGCATCTCGAGATGATCCTGACGGTGGGTGCTCCACTTGATAAAGTCTATAAAGAGAAACTCCAAGAGCGTATCCCTGATGTATTCTATGAGTTATATGGCCTGACGGAGGGCTTCATGACGATACTTGATAAGACAGAGGCTGTCGCCAAAATGGGATCTGTGGGTAAGCCACCCCAGTTTTTTGAAATGAGGATAGTGGATGAGAATGGTCAGACATTGCCGCAAGGCGAAGTAGGAGAGATCATCGGACGCTGTCCGCTACAGATGCAGGGCTACTATCAAGATCCTCAGCGTACTGCTGAGGCGGTCAAAGATGGATGGCTGTATACCGGAGATCTGGGCTATGTCGATGCGGATGGATACCTCTATCTCGCTGGTCGTAAGAAGGATCTCATCATCTCAGGTGGAGTGAATGTATATCCAGCCGATATCGAAGCGATCGTGCTGAGACATCATGAGGTGCTGGAGACGGCGGTATTTGGCGTGACACATGATAAGTGGGGTGAGACTCCAATAGCAGCCGTGGTCTTGAGAAATCCGTCCATCTCATCAGAAGAACTGAAAATATGGATCAATGATCACCTGCATGTCCGCTATCAGAAGGTCAGTGATGTGATCATCATGGAGTCTTTTCCTCGCAATGTGGCTGGCAAAATACTGAAGCGAAAACTGCAATCTACCTATGAAAATAAGAGCAAGGCGATATGAGGAGTGAATATGTAGATGCTCATGGTGTCAAAATCCACTGTCTCGTGGCTGGAGATGGTCCAGAGACAGTAGTCCTCAGCCATGGCCTGACTGCTAATGCTCATTCGTTCGCTGGCTATATCGAGGCGGGACTATCAGAGCGATATCGTGTGGTGCTCATCGATCTGCGAGGTCGAGGTCTGAGTGATCAGCCGGAGGACTATAGCATGGAGGCTCATATGAGAGATTTGATAGCTGTCTTAGATCATTTTGAGCTCGATCAAGCGATCATCGGGGGGCATTCATTTGGAGCGTTGCTGTCTATCTATACCTCATATCATCATCCAGATCGATTTAGGGCTATGATCTTGATAGATGCAGCGGCGAGACTACATCCTGATGCACGGGATTTGGTCGGGCCTGCGATCGAAAGATTAGGCCAGATATGGCCGAACCGAACAGCCTTTATAGAGGAGATGCGACAGTCGGTCTATCTCGGTGGAGCATGGGATGCAGCACTAGAGAGCTATTTCGACGCAGACATTCGTGATTTGGAGGATTACTCTGTGACTCCTCGCAGTCAGAAGCATCACATCATCGAGGCCGTCACTAAGTCGCTTGGGATAGGGGAGCAATGGCTGGAGTACATCACTGGCGCTACCTGTCCGACGCTACTCATCAATGGTCCTGACGCCTATGTCGATGATAAGGCTCTGCTACCCATGGAGCTGGCCCTGGAGACCGTAGATCTACTATATGATGGGTATTATGCCGCCGTGTCGGGCAATCATATGACGATGATGTTTGGAGAGGGAGCTCAAGAGAGTGTAGTAGCTATCGATAGATTCATATCTTCACTGACATGATCTTAGCTTGGGCATTATTCATCGTGTATCTCATTGGGACCTCATATCTGGGCTGGCTCGGGTATAAGAAGACAGTCGATGATTTCAGCAGTTTTGCCATTGGGCGGGGCGATCTATCGCCATTCGTAGTCGGTGTGACCTTAGCGACGAGTACAGCTTCTGCCGCTACTTTTATCATCAATCCTGGTTTCGTTTACGTCGATGGTTTATCTGCCTTTTTGCATCTGGGCATCAGTGTTTTTTTGGGCATTGTGACGATGCTTTTGCTATTGTCTTTTTCATTTAGGAGGCAGGGCGAGCAGATGAGTGCGCTGACCATACCTGACTGGATCGGCAAGCGCTATGGTTCGGCTAATTTTTCCTTGTATTTCGCTTTGGTCAATCTCTTGGGCTTTGCCTTTATCGTCCTGATTGTCGGTGGTATATCGATCGTGATGCAGTCCTTTCTCGGCGTGAATAATGTTACGGCCCTACTGATCACCTTGATATTCGTCACGACATACGTCATGTATGGAGGTACTTACGCACATGTCTATACTAATATGCTACAGGGCTATCTGATGATCGGCGTATCGATCTTGATCATAGGCTCGGGCATCTATGTCATGATGAGTGATCAGTATGACGTAGTAGGCAGTATCTCGAGCTATTCGAGTCACATGATGGACGTGGTCAATCGGGATAGCAAGCTTTTTAATACTCACTTTGGAGTCTACATATCTGGATTTCTCATCGGTGCAGCGCTGGTCTGTCAGCCTCATATACTGACTAAGGCCCTCTACGTCAAGACAGATCGTGATGTGAGTCGATATATTGGGGTGTTTAGTGTCGTATATGTCTTGTTTACAGCTTTACTGTTGGTTGGATTTTGGGCGCATGCGGTCGTGCCTGCTGAGGCTTTATTGGATGCTGATAGTGAGGCTTTTCGCCAGGATCTGGTGATGACAGCTTATCTCAGAGAGATGTTTCCAGACTGGGTGTTTTCGATAGTGAGTGTGGTGCTATTAGCAGCAGCTATGTCGACTCTGGATGGACTACTGGTAGGCATGTCCACGATCACCAGCAATGATCTCATCCTCAATATCGTCAAACGAAAAAATCCCAATCAATCTAATCATGTCTACATGAAAATGGCCACTCGATGGTCACATGTGGTCTTAGTCATATTAGCCGTATTGACATTTCTTGTCAATCTCGATCCACCCAAGCTGCTCGGGATATTTGGGCAGGTGGGCGTCTATGGACTGGTGCTGGCAGCAGTCCCTCCGCTGATCAATGGTGTCCTCTATCAAAATCATGCCACCCAGCGAGTATGGATACTCTCAGTCATAGGTATCGTGACACACTTCCTTTTGTATTTTTATGGTCAGGCATGGTTTCCAGATAGTGCGCTCAGCTTTTCTAATCCTGGCGTTACCGCTTCTATTGGCCTATTGGTGTCTGTAGTGCCGACCCTGATATTGGGGCGAGTGGTGAGGTGATTCCATTATTCCTCTGTGACTACATGTACATGCGATGCTCCACGCCATCCTAAAATCTCTAAACATATAACCGATAGGTCCTCTAATGTGGCCAGATGAGACAGATGGTTGAGATAGGATTTTGTCCAATTGTCTTCACTGAGCACATATCCTATTCTAATTAGTTTGCCATATGATGCTTTCGAAAAATGCTCATTTTGTGGTGCTAATGTGACAGTTACCTGCTTGTTTTCTTTGTGCAGAAATATTGAACTTTTAGTTTCTGTGGATCTTAGTTCGAAGCTTTTGATTCGACCGTTGTCGAGCTCATCGAGTAAGTGTAGTATTTTATCGCCATCCAGGTCTGTAGAGTATGGTTTAGATAGAATTTCTCCTTTCGTGATTCAGCACGTTGCATCATTTTTCTAAGCTGATTGATTTCCAAGTGGCGAAATCTTTCATTTTGGGTAGAGCTGGTTTCTTGCTTCTTAGTGAGACTCTTGAGTATCTCTTTACTATTCTTGAGTACCTGCTCTGTGTGATGTAGCGCTACGTAGTTTTTATCCTGGAGACATCTGAGGATGTATAGTTGCTGTCCCGTATTTTTCCAAGCTTTCTCATACAGAGATGCTTCTATGTATTCGCCTTCAGCCACAGCTTTGTCCATTTCACTTTTGAGGTAGGTCCTTTCTTTTTCTATTTCTTGGATGACTAATTGGATATCAGTGCTCATACCTATGCATTAATACTCTGACAATATACCCAATGAAAATGAAAAAGCGAGACAGAATGTGCCCTGCCTCGCTGCTTTATCTCCTTACCCCAGCATTTCCATTTGATGGATATTCTTTTGGAGTTTTTCGATGAGGGCTCCGTAGGCGGAGTTGTTCATTTTATTAGTTATCCAGTACATGATCGGCATAGCGATGACGATGATGAGCAGACTCCGTCGGATGAAGTAGCTCTGCTCTATGGCCTCCATCATTGGTATGCCGTCATAGAGCGGTCGGAGTAGGATAGCGCCCACTATCACTAATGGGAATGCTACAATGCCCCAGAGATTTTCATATTTGAGGGCAGAAGTGATGGCAGCATAGTTTTGCTTCATCAGCGGTAGTGTCGCCTCGCTATAGTCCAGTTGATCAGTCATGCGTCGGACAAAGTAGGTCAGCATAAACCAGCCTATGACATACAGCCCGATGAGGCCACCGATCACTGGTAGTACGTAGGGCCTATCCAGGCTAAAGACGAACCAGCCAATGAATAAGATGAGGAAAAACGTACACCAGTTTCGTTTCGCCGTCAGTCGAGACTTGAGGAGAGAGATAGTAGAGTGTGAGTCTTCATAGATGGATTTCATGATATCTTCTTTTTGTATGGTTAGTGTATTAAATTTTTCATTTTGGATCTGCTCCCATGCTTCTTGTAGCTCTGTCATGATGCTGATTTTAGTTGGGTGACGAGATGAGTTTTTATCCTGTGGAGTTTGACTCCGATCAGATTGTCCGACATGCCTGTGATGGCCGCTATTTCAGGATTTTTATATCCTTCGAGATGTAGCGTGATGATCATTCTACTCACTTCTGGTAGATTTTTTATTGCAGCATAGAGGATATCGCTTCTTTCTGTGCTGACATCCTGACTTTCGTCAATATTCACTTCATTCATGGTTTCTTTTCTTCGTTTCTCTGCCTTGATATAGCTTAGGGCAGTATTGAGACTGACCCGATATAGCCAGGTAGAAAATTTTGAGTTGCCACTGAATGAATCAAAAGAGCGCCATGCCTGAATCATGATCTCCTGCTGTAGATCACGTCGATCCTCAGAGTGATCAGCATAGAGATGAGCGACCTTGATGATGAGCCCGCTGTGGGCCTCCATCATCTCGAGATATCGCTGCTCTTTTTCTTTTGACATATTGATTTACGCTACTTGATTATTTGATCATTGTCTTCGATATCATTAGTAGCAGATAGGGAGCTGATTATTACAAGATTGAAAAATTTATTTTTCACTAATACATAAATAGCAGAATATCAATACTTTGCGATTGCCTCGAGTTCTATTTTACAGCCGTAATTGAGCGTCGGAGTGGGTATGATACTACGGGCCGGCTTATGATCGCCAAAGAATTCGATGTAGATTTCGTTGACTGCAGGCCAGTCGGCGATGTCAGTTATGAATGCGGTGGTTTTGACGATCGCTGTGCGGTCGAGTCCTTTTTCTTCGAGTAGTTTTTCGACTTTTTGGAGTACGATTCGGGTTTGTTCTTGGATGTCTTCTGGGACTTCTTTAGTCGCTGGATCGATGATCGGTAGCTGTCCTGAGGTGAAGATGAATCCATTCGCCTCGACATAGGGTGAGTAGTGTCCTGCCATGATATTTTGCTGTTTTCTTGAGTCGTCAAGATAAGCAGCCATATGGACTTCATTCGACGAAAGTCAATCTAAATATGACTCATATCAATAGCCACTGTGATGTAGGTCATCAGAATAGCAAGAGCTCATCTCTACCTTGCTTCCAAATTCTATGATTCGGCATGAAGATCATCTTATTTCTCATCATCATTAGTTTAATCGTGGCAGGAGGCTTCCTGATAGCCTTCTTTTGGGCAGTGCGCAATGGTCAATACGACGATAGCTACACGCCCTCTATGCGTATCCTTTTTGATGACGAAGAAGTGGACAGATCTGAAAATCCACTAAGCAAATAAATTCTAATATGAGTAAGATTGAGACTTTCCATTATGATGACAAGATCGTAAGGAATTTTGCGGTTGTCACTGTGATATGGGGTATCGTCGGGATGACTGTCGGCTTATTAGCTGCGATTCAGCTGGTCTGGCCAGCGGCTAATCTGGGTCTGGCAGAGACTACATTCGGACGTATCAGACCGCTGCATACTAATGCAGCGATTTTCGCATTTGTGGGCAATGGTATTTTCACCGGAGTATACTACTCCCTACAGCGATTACTTAAGACACGCATGTTTAGCGATGTCCTATCCAAGGTCCACTTCTGGGGCTGGCAGGCGATCATACTGGCCGCAGCGCTGACGCTACCACTGGGTATCACCAGTAGCCATGAGTATGCAGAGCTCGAGTGGCCTATAGATATCGCCATCGCCTTGGTATGGATCGTATTTGGTATCAATATGTTTGGTACGATCCTCAAGCGTCGTGAGCAGCATCTCTATGTAGCGATATGGTTTTACATAGCTACCTGGGTGACCGTCACCGTGCTGCATGTATTCAATAATCTGGAGATACCAGTGAGTATGTGGAAGAGTATTCCCGTATTTGCAGGGGTACAGGATGCACTCGTACAGTGGTGGTATGGGCACAATGCGGTAGCATTTTTCTTGACCACACCGTATCTGGGCTTGATGTACTACTTCCTACCAAAGGCTGCTAAGCGGCCGGTATACTCCTACAAGCTGTCGATCGTCCACTTCTGGGGTCTGATCTTCATCTATATCTGGGCAGGTCCTCACCACTTACTCTATACATCGCTCCCTGACTGGGCGCAGTCACTGGGTACCGTATTTTCACTGATGCTGATCGCTCCATCTTGGGGTGGTATGCTCAATGGTCTATTAACACTACGTGGTGCATGGGATAGAGTAAGAAATGACCCTATTTTGAAATTTATGGTAGTAGCTGTATCAGCATATGGCATGGCTACTCTCGAGGGCCCGCTACTATCCATCAAGTCGATCAATGCGATCAGTCACTATACTGACTGGACAGTGGGTCACGTACACGTAGGTACACTCGGATGGAATGGTATGTTGACCTTCGGTATGCTCTACTGGTTATTCCCTAAGCTGTACAATACTAAGCTACACTCTGTGAAGCAAGCTAACGTCCACTTCTGGATCGCTACGCTGGGTATCATGTTTTACTGTATCCCATTGTATTGGGCAGGATGGACGCAGTCTATGATGTGGAAGCAGTTTGAGCCAGATGGCTTCTTGAGCTATGGTAACTTCCTCGAGACAGTCACGCAGATCATCCCGATGTATGCGATGAGAGCTCTCGGTGGTGCGCTATACGTAGGAGGTGCTATCATGATGGCGGTCAATCTCTATAAGACTGCTAAGTCTGGATCTGTAGAGGATAAATCTACTCAAGCTCCAGCTCGTGAAAAGTATGTCGCTCACAAAGGTGAATACTGGCACAGATGGATCGAGCGTAGACCAGTACAGATGCTCATAGGATCTACAGTGGTGATATTGATAGGTGGCTTAGTAGAGATATTCCCGATGATGCTCATCGATAATAATGTACCTAAGATAGAATCTGTACAGCCATATACACCACTCGAACTCGAAGGTAGAGATATCTACATCAGAGAGGGATGTATCAGTTGTCACAGTCAGATGGTCCGACCATTCAGATCAGAGACAGAGAGATATGGAGAGTATAGTAAGTCTGGAGAGTTCGTCTATGATAGACCATTCCTCTGGGGATCTAAGCGTACAGGTCCAGATCTCCATAGACTGGGCAAGAAGTATCCGGATAGCTGGCACTACAATCATATGCTCGATCCAGAGTCTATGTCTCCAGGATCTATCATGCCTCCGTATCCATGGCTGATCGAGGATGATCTCAGCACTAAGTATACAGCGGCTAAGATCAAAGTCCTCAAGACGCTCAATACACCATATCCAGAAGGTTATGAAGATGATGCAGTCGATGACCTCCAAAAGCAAGCAGCAGAAGTAGCAGCAAGCCTAAGAGCAGATGGCATCAATCAGGAAAATCTGGAGAATAAAGAAATCGTGGCATTGATCGCCTACCTACAGCGTCTGGGTACGGATATCAAGCCAGAACTAATGGTAGAACAATAAAAATCTAAGAAGATGTACAAATATATATTGAGCGAGGCGGGCAACATCAACTGGATGGCATTATTCGCTTTGATTACGTTCATGACCGTATTCATACTCAGTGCGATCCTCGTCTTCAGGAAGAACAATGATTTTATCACTAAAATGTCTCACCTCCCACTCGAGGAGGATGAGGCAGGTAGCACAAAATAAGCGTTATGAAAACGATCAAAAGTAAAACGATACTAATCCTCCTAATCACGCATATAGGGGCGATGCTCTATGGACAGGATGCGGCCGGATCAGAGGGATCTGGAGCGATGGTGTGGCTATTAGAAAACATTGTCTTAGTCTCTGGGATCTTAGTCATTTTGGCAGTGATATTTGCGTTATTTAAGATCAATATGATGATCCTCGAGTCTCAGAAAATACAGGCCCTCCGAGAGCATGGTATAGAGGCTATCGAGCATCCAGAGCTGATCGAGACCACTCCGATGTGGAAGAAAGTCTATGACTGGAGTGTAGCACTCATACCTGTAGGAAAAGAGGATAGCATAGATCTCGGACACGACTATGATGGCATCCGTGAGCTGGACAACCGCCTACCACCCTGGTGGCTGGGCATCATGTATGGCTCTATCATATTTGCCTTCATATATCTCTACAATTATCACTGGTCAGGCTCAGAGTGGTCATCTGCCGCTGAGTATGAAGCAGAGATGGAGGTAGCAGAAGAGGCACAGTCCATCTATCTCGAAAAAATGGCTAACAAAGTCAATGAGAATAACGTAGAAGCTCTCATGGCAGAGGCCGATATCGCAGCTGGTAAGGATATATTCAATGCTAACTGTGCTGCGTGTCATGGATTTCAAGGAGAGGGACTCATCGGTCCTAATATGACTGACGAATACTGGATACATGGTGGAGGCATCAAAAATGTATTCAAGACGATCAAGTACGGTGTGCCGGAGAAAGGTATGATCGCCTGGAAAGCACAGATGGGGCCATTTGATATGCAAAAAGTGGCGTCCTACATACTCACATTAGAAGGTACTGATCCTCCTAATCAGAAGAAAGCAGAAGGTACCATCTGGGTACCTGAAGAAGATGAGGCAGCGGCTGAGTCCGCTGACCAAGAGTCATAAACTAACTATATCTACAGCGCTAACTATTATACTGTTTGTGAATACTGAATATTATAAAAATGAGTCAGGTTGAATATGTATTTGAAGAAGGAGCAGAAGAAGCGGCCTATCGTGATTCTTTAGCGACTGTAGATGCATCGGGGAAGCGTATATGGATCTTCCCCAAAATGCCAAAAGGTAAGTTTTATAACAAGAGGAAGCTCTTGTCCTATTTGCTATTAGCAGTGCTCTTTGGATTGCCATGGATTAAGGTCGGAGGCGAGCCATTAGTATTGCTCAATGTGCTGGAGAGGCGATTTATATTATTCGGTATTCACTTTGCACCGCAGGATTTTCACCTGTTTGTGATCGGGATGCTGATCATGATGTTGATCATCGTTGTCTTCACCGTGATTTTTGGGCGATTATTCTGTGGATGGATATGTCCGCAGACGATATTCATGGAGATGGTCTATCGGCGCATTGAGTACTGGATCGAGGGAGATGCAGGTGCTCAGCGCAGATTAGCGAAAGCTCCCTGGACTCGTGACAAGATCATCAAGAAAGTATCTAAGCAGGCTATTTTCTTTGGGATAGCTGTGCTTATCGCCAATACATTCTTAGCCTATATCATAGGGATCGACGAGGTGCTCAAGATCATCTCTGAGCCTATTAATGAGCACTGGCAGGGATTCATGGCGATGATCATTTTCTCCTTGGTGTTCTATTTCGTATTCGCATCGCTGAGAGAGCAGGTATGTACTACCATTTGTCCATATGGTCGTCTGCAGGGAGTACTATTGGATAAGCAGTCTTTGGCTGTCTATTATGACTGGATCAGAGGTGAGCCGAGAGGTCGTATGAAGAAGAATGCTCCTGTTGATGAGCAGCCTAAAGGTGACTGTATCGACTGCAAGCTGTGTGTCCATGTTTGTCCGACAGGCATCGATATCCGTAATGGTATACAGCTCGAGTGTGTCAACTGTACGGCCTGCATGGACGCCTGTGATGAGGTGATGACTAAGATCGATAAGCCGACAGGTCTCATCCGTCTGGATAGCTACGAAGGGATCAAGGAGAATAAGAGTACGATATTCACCACTCGAGCATTAGCATACTGTGGAGTACTGGCAGTACTGATAGGATTAGAGACATTCCTGTTTTGGAGTCGATCTGAGGTGGAGACTCTCCTCCTCCGTACACCAGGTATGCTCTACCAAGAGCAGGAGGACGGATATATCAGTAATCTGTACAACTATCAACTGATCAATAAGACTAAGGAGAAATATCCAATAGAGCTCCGAGTCACTAATATCGATGCAGTAGTACAGTGGGTAGGTACACCACCAGTGACTGCAGAGAATGATATCATAGAAGGCGCTGTATTCATCAAGATAAAAGCAGAGGATCTGGATGGACGAAAAACAGAACTCAAGGTGGAGGTGATCTCTACAGAGACAGGTGAGAAAGTCGATGATGTCGACACTAATTTCTTAGGACCAGTAAAATAACCATAATCATGAAGAATTTTCATTGGGGAAAAGCAATAGCACTCTTTTTTGTATGCTATATCGGGACACTGATTTTTGTAGTATTCAAAAGTCGTACGGTCGATCATAGTCTCGTCACAGAGGACTACTATGCTCAGGATATCAAGTATCAAAGTCACTACGATCAGCAGCGTAATCGGATGAAGCACTATCCTGGCGTGTCGATCGACTTTGATGAAAATCAAAAATCGGTAGAAATAGACTTCAAAAAGGAAGGGAATATATCTGGAGATATAACGCTATATAGAGCTATGGAGAAGTCCGTAGACCAATCGGAGTCATTCTCCTTGACAGAGGGGAGTCGTCTATCCATACCTGTCAAGCAGCTCCGAGAAGGTAAGTGGAGTATACAGATCACGTGGCACGATGACACGAGAGAGTATTACTACGAGGACGATGTCTATATGGTACAGTCATGATTTATTTAGCATTGACGATCGGCTTTTTTGGGAGTCTACACTGCGTCGGCATGTGTGGTCCCTTGGCGATGGGAGTCAGTAGGCTTCATCCAGGAGGTCGATGGTCCATGATCGGACACATGCTCTCCTACAATATGGGTCGAGTAGTGACCTATGGATTGCTGGGGGTGGTCTTTGGGCTGATCGGACAGACGGCCATGCTGTCAGGTCTGCAGAAGTCACTATCAATCGTCTCAGGAGTATTTTTGATCATACTCTTTTTGATGACTATTGATATTGAGACATTATTGAGCCGATTTGGCTGGTATCGTCAGAGCTTAGGGAGCTACACATCATGGTTTAGCAGATTCATCGGGCGCATGAAGCATCTACCGACAGTAGTACTCGGCGCCGTGAATGGACTCTTGCCCTGTGGCTTAGTTTATCTGGCGCTACTCGGTGCGATGACCAGCGGAGGTGTTTGGAATGGAGCTTTGTTCATGACCGCTTTTGGCATGGGTACCATACCTGCGATGCTGGGGGTGGTGATTTTTGGTAGAGAGCTTTTCTCGATCAGATCATTGCGACTACAGCGGCTGCTCCCAGTGATGCAGCTCTGTCTGGGTGTATATCTGATATACCGTGGCTGGGTGGTTGATATGCCCCAGGAGTTAGACTTTTATTCACTCTTGGCGCAGCCAGTACGATGCCATTGATACCATGATGAGTATCAGGGTATAGGGTGATCCTGGTCACTATAGATGAGCGTGCTGATTTTTAAATTAGTACTATCATTTGTTAGTTAGTTAGTTTCACAAATAGACTATTTATTTTGTTAGTGAGCCTCTCATAGGAGAGGCTTTTTTTATGCCCTATAGATAGGGATGTGATATTGGCTTTGTTGTCTATTTGTAGTAAGGCATATTTGTCTGCTATAGGCTTTAGTCATACTTTGTACAGAGTCATGGATATGACGTGACTTTAGAAAACGAAAATCCACTTAGTTTGCACCTTTTATATGAGACCGAAAGTACATTGACCGATATCCTCCAGGAGGAGGGCTATGATATCAATGATCCTAAACTACAGCGAGTCATAGTGCGTGTCGTTGCCAAAGAAAATGAGTTTCAAGATAAGGTAAAAGACAGAGTAGACTCGGTATATCAGCATCTCCTGAATGATTCTGTAGATGGATTTGATGTAGTGGCATTAGCCTCATCAGATCCGTACGACCCTGACCATCGATTGATCTTTAGGAATATGGCACTCAGAGAGCTATTCCCCGACGATAAGCTTTATTTGACTCATGAAGAGCTGAGCGCTCGGTTTAGCTACTCTACAGAAGAAGAGTCTCGAAAACTGACTAATGAGGCGATAAAAGCACTACTGACCTCAGGCTACTATAAGTCCGATAGGAGGGTGACCATGGATAATATCGAGAGACACTATGTCACTACTCTTCAGCTGAGTACTATCAGTGGGCAGCTCATCATGACACGTCAGTATCGAGACGTCACAGAGGAGAGGCTGAAAGAGCGGGAGATCACAGAGCAAAAAGAGCTACTCAGAAATATACTCGAGACACTACCTGGTGGTGTCAGCCATGTGGATGAAGAAGGCACGCATCTATATGTATCACCGCAGGTCAAAGAAATATTTGGGTCTGATACATGGGTAGATGTGGGGACTCACGCTTTTGATGCTTTTGACTTTGACAGCAAAGGCTATATGATAGAGCAAGCAAATAACCTGAAAGATGGTGGAACATACCATGCTCTACTCGCTGCAAAAAGAGAGGATGGTAGCAACTTTCCTTTAGAAATACATGTCAACAAGTTTAAAAATCAAGAAACAGATAAATACGAGTATATCACCTATATCTCTGACGCTCGAGAAAAGGTAAAACAAGAAAAAATACTCAAAGAAAGAACCTCGCTATATGAGGCACTATTAGATCATTCATTTTTAGGAATCGATATATCAGAGGTCAAGATAGAACCACATCTCGGGGTAGTCAAAATGGATGTCATCCTCAGGAATGGTGGTGCTGAGAAAGTCTTTGGTCCCATACGAGAATACAAAACAGAAGACTTAGCAAAAGAAGCTTCTAAAATATTAGGTCAAGATAAAAGTACATGGGGCTCACAGTTCAAAGAGTTTATCGAAAATGGAATCAAGTTATTAGAGTTTGACTCAGAAGACATCTGGGGCAATCAAATAAAGGTCAGAGGGATCTTCAGGCATATAGAGGTAGATGACAAGTCTTTCTTGGTCCGAATATTAGATGATATCACCGAAGAGTCAAAGCGTAAAAAGATCATATCTGATCAGCTGGTAGCTCTCAAAGAACGTCAGGTCCAACTCGAAAAATATATTGAGTCCAACCTGCAGCTTGAAAACTTTGCGTACATAGCCTCGCATGATCTAAAAGCACCATTGCGTACCGTATTATCTTTCTCGCAGCTGATCAAGCAGTCTTCCTATGAATTATTAGATGATAAGGATAAAGAGTTTTTGGATATCGTGATCAATAGCTCGACCAACATGATGTCGCTCATCGAGGATTTATTGACTTTCTCGAGGGTGAATACCCAAAAGATAAAACTGGATGAGATCAAGCTCGCCGATCTCAGGGCTACTATAAACATAGATCTGACTGATACTATAGAGGGCTGCTCAGGACAGATCACGTGGGAGGGATTTGATGATTCGGTGATGAGTGCTGATAAGACTAAAATGATCCAGCTCTTTGAAAATCTGATCAGAAATGCACTAAAATTTGTAAAGCCTGGAGAGCAACCTTGTGTCCACATTTCTCATAAAGAAAATGACAGGCATCATAGATTTGAGATCAAGGATAATGGGATCGGAATACCTGATCGACATTTGGAGAAGATCTTTGGCATATTTGAGAAGCTACATAGCAAAGATATCTACGAAGGTACTGGATTGGGCCTCGCTATATGTGCTAAGATCGTAGAGCAGCATTTTGGCCAGATCGAAGTAGCATCAGAAGTCGGCCAGGGCAGTACTTTCTCTTTCACCATTGCTAAGAATCTTTAAGCGGATCTAACAGAAGAGATAGCCTGTATAAGTCGGTACTTATCCTACTTTAGACTCCTGAGCGAATAGACTGAGGCTATCATCCAGTACACGTCCTATCTCATCGCATGGTAGTACGAAATCCGGTCTGAATCCACTCTCTATACTCTTCATGAAGGTGTTGAGACACTCTTGCATTTTGATACCCAGTTCTTTACGATCGGAGCGGTCTATCTCAGGATGATAGCGGCTCATGAGCGCTGGATCCAGTAGGTCATAGTCGTCCCATTCGCACATGAACCGATCTATCTGATCGTCAAATTCAAACCATTCTTTGAGGTTCATCATCTGATCATTCACTGTTTCTTTGATCTCTTGATAGGCGAGATAGGCATCCCACAGCTCATCAAAAGGCACTTCACTATTAGTCGCTCTACGATACTCGTGTAGGGTAGTGATGATAGACTCTACCGATTTTAGTTTTTCTGCCTTCGGTGTCTCTGGATTACTGGCTTTTTGGAGATGATTATTGATCCCATACTTCATGGTTTGATCCTCCTCATAGTATTTGCCGTTGGTTTTCCAGCTTTTTTGGAGATCGGAGATGGCTGGACAGATAGATGGACACTGATCCATGAGGATAGCCTCTCTGGCCTGTAGCAGTGATCTTAGCAGTCCCTCCTGAGAGTTTGAACTACTACTGAGCAGCAGCGTGAGTATGACGATCAGTAGTCTCATTAGATCATTTTTTTGAGGACTCCGTTACCATAGAGGATGCCGAGGGCTTTTTCGCCATCATCCACTACTGGCAGGGCTTGGAGGTTATATTTGCAGATGGTCTCGACGGCCGTGCTCATCGGAGAGTCTACATGTATGCTGATGACATCTGAGGTCATGATCTCTTGGGCCGGAGTAGTACTTAGTACTTTCTCATTGTAGCTGGCTCCAGAGCTATGTTGAGATAGATACATCATCTTTAGCAGGATATCTTCTTTGGAGATGATACCTGTGAGCTTCCCTTCTTGATCTACTACGAGCACATGATTGATCAGGTGATTTTTCATAGTATCGTAGATCACATCGAGAGTAGTCTGATCAGTAGTCTGGTGTGCTGGAGAGTAGGAGTCGCTGATTGTGATTTGGTCTATATTGCTCATTCTGATGGTATTAGATTATTCATTTGGATGTATTGTAGTATGTCCATCGGAGATATGAGTCCGATGCACTTATCATTTTTAATAACGGGCAATATGTGAAATTGATTTTCTAAAAACACAGCGATAGCACTGGCCAGTGATGCTTCGTGATGTATAGTCACAGGATCAGCAGTCATGATATCCTCTGCAGTCAGACTACTCATGAGTCTTTCGTTTTGTTTGGAGGCTCGAGCCTTATTGAGACGAGTCAGTGGATGCTCGAGCTGGCAGTAGTCTTTTGAGCTGATCATACCTACTACCCGCTGATTCATATCGAGGACAGGTAGATGGTGCCAGTCATGATTAGCAAAAAGTGCCGCCACCTCATTCATCAGTGTGCCAGGAGTCACCGAGGTGTAGTTTTCCGTCATGATTTCCTTGATGTTAGTACTTAGGTTCAGTTCCATATGAGTCGTGCTTTTTATGATTTGTCTATCTGTACTAAAGATCGAATACTTAATCATTTATAGCCTTGATCGCTGTCAATTTTTTTCATGATTCAGATCAAGTATCAGAGGCCTATGAGGCAGTCACTTACTTGATGAATAGGATAGGTCGCTTAGTCTTGAGTATCAATTCCTTAGATACACTTGATACGAATAGGGACGTGATGAAGTCCTGGTAGCTCGGTAGAGTGATGATGAGCTCTGCATCTATCTCATCAGCATAGCTTAGGACACTGGTCGCTATATCAGTCGAGATAATCCGATCTATCTGATATGAAAAAGGGACTTCTTCTTGCTCGAAGAAAGAAGCAATGATCTCACTCTTTGTTTTATTAAATGCTTTTTCGGTTTGGTCTTCATCAGCTATGTGTAGCATATGGAGTACGGATCGAGTATCGAGATTCCAGTTTTTGATCTTATCCAGATTTTCGGCCACCTTCATTTTTTCATCTATGGCTACTAATGCTTTGGCGATCGGATTATAGCTGGACTGATGAGGGATGAGGAGTACAGGGATGGATGATTTTTTGACGACCCCGAGCGCCACATTTCCTATGATCTTATCGATGAGATTCCATTTGTCACGAGTGCCTAGTACTACCGTGTCATACTTATGGTGAGCTACGTGATGGCATATGGTATTGACGATTTCTCCAGTTTTGACCGTGATATTATAGTGATCAGGAGTGTCGATTGGGAGATGTTCTCTGATGTAGGCCTCGAGGCGTGCAGCGACTTGATGCTGCTGCTCTTCGAGATTGACCAATACTGGAGACTCAGTCATGGACAGTACGGTACCGTCTACATGTAGGATGTCTATCTGATCGCCTGTATGGTGCATACTTAGGATATATCTCAGAGCATTGACAGATACCTCAGAGAAGTCCATGGAGATCAGAGAGCGTTTCATGATTTTGTTTTTTAGCGGTAGCTAATATCTAACACTTATGGTCAGCTTTCTTTATTTTCTTGCAGGCGCCACCACATTTGCAGATTTTATCCGCTTCGTGATAGACTAATAGTGGCACATCTGTATGTATCGCCATCTGTTTAGTCGCACTCGGATGGATGAGCCCATCTACGAAGTTCTTTTTCTTCTTTGACATGACGACGAGATCTATTTCGTGTGTTTTGGCATAGGCCTCGAGGACTGCACAGATATCATCCTTTGGCATCTCAGTGTAGCTGATCTCGCTGTCGCTGAAATATGATTTAGCCAGATTCATGACTTCAGTCTTATAGACTTCGTCTTGATCGCCCACATGTACGATATGCAGAGATATATCAAATGGGGCTAAAAACTCTGACAGCTTCTCAAATGATAATGCATCGAGGATTGGATTGTCAGAGGCATATAGTACTTTTTGTGGTGCGACGAACGTCGCCTTTGGAGGAACGACCAGCACTGGGGCTTTTGCTTTTTTCATCACTTCCAGAGACACAGAGCCAAACCATTTTTTCATCGTCGTGCCTCTGCCCGTACTACCGATCACGATGAGCTCAGTATTGGGCTCTTTAGAGATCGTGATGATCTCCTCTGTAGCGAATCCTACTCTGAACTCCTCATCCATAAATGGGACTGTGATCTCTGTATCTTCTACACTTTGTACAGATAGGCAGAGCTTTTTGAGTTGTTTTCTCTTGATACTTTCGAGATGGGGGTCGACTACACTCACTCCATCCAAGTCTGCAGACACGGGATGATAAGCATGTACTAATCTCAGAAGCATCCCTTTGTGATGTGCTAAGTGCTTAGCATATCGGAGGGCATTCTCAGAGCTGGCGCTAAAGTCAGTAGGTACGACTATATGGTCCATATGACTGAAGTTTATTTCTTTCATTATGTTTTTGATAGTCTCATCGACGAATGCATTGATGTCCTGACTCTTGTCATAATTCATCTCGAGTGATCCATTCACTCGGATTGATGGTACAGACTTGATCCCTTCTTGGATGAAAGCATTGACATCATTGATTTCGATGAGGTCCACTTCGACACCAGCGTCTTTGAGAGCTTCTACGAGTTTGCTTTTGGCATATTCGTAGGTCGATGTGGGCTGACCATATAGTTTTACTTTTATCATCTTACTGATATTGATTAATAGCTGATTTATCGTCAGCCAGATGTGTGATTATATCATGAGTAGTGACGATGCCTATGAGCTGGTCGCCATCTACTACAGGCAGTGCATGGAGGATATTTTTTTTGAATACTTCCAGAGCGACATTGATCTTATCAGTGGGTTCGAGTTTGGCGATACCACGAGTCATGATATCAGATGCCTTATGCGTCTTGAGCCTAAATAGATCATACTTCGCCTCTACCTGAAAGTCAAAGAATCCTCTTTTAAAGAGCAAAAAGTCAGTTTTACTGATCATCCCCACCATTTTTTCACCTTCGGTGATCGGGAGATGATGTATGTTATTGTTTTGAAAGATCTTTTCTACTTTGTCCAGACCTGCTGTGGCCTCCAGTGTGAGGACATCTTTGGTCATGATCGTTGTTATAGGTGCTAATAGGTTCATATTTGTGATTATTTAAAGACTAAATTCAGAAACATCAATCAGCTTTGTGCTGATATATATCATGTGGCTCAGTGAGCTTTGTCACATTTCTATTATTTTGGCCTTTGGTCACTAAAAAAACACCGTGTATTGGGAGCTATTGATTCTGACTTTACGCAGCGCCTGCAGGCGATTATAGAGACTGCAATAGATGGTATCATCAGCATCGATGCTCGAGGGCATATCGAGATGATGAATCCTGCGGCTCTTGAGATGTTTGGCTATCATATCGACGAGGTCATGGGCCAAAATGTAAGTGTGCTCATGCCAGAGCCCTATCATAGTGAGCATGATGGATATCTACAGCGATATCACGATACTAAGGAGGCTCGGATCATTGGTATAGGACGAGAGGTGACAGCTAAAAGAAAAGATGGGAGTATATTCCCATTTAGACTGGCGGTGAGTGAGGTCATACTGAATGATCGAGTGATATTCACTGGTGTGATACATGATTTGACGGAAGTCAAACAAGCAGAAGAAGAGCTCATCCGTGTCAATGAAAAGCTCGAAAATCTCGTCGAGGAGCGCACTAATGAACTCGAAGAAGTGGTCAATCGACTACTAAGTACGAATCAGCAGCTGAAGGAGAACGAACTAAAACTGCAAGAATCGCTTGACAAGGAGAAGGAGCTGAATGAGCTTAAATCGAGATTCGTTTCGATGGCTTCTCATGAGTTTCGGACGCCGCTGAGTACTATCCTGTCGTCGGCACAGCTGATCGGCCGATACACTACCGAAGAACAGCACCCAAAACGAGAAAAACATATCGGCCGGATCAAATCTGCCGTGGCTAATCTTACTGGTATACTCAATGATTTCTTGTCGCTGTCCAAGCTCGAAGAGGGCAAGGTAGAGGTGGGTCTCAGTCCGATCAATCTGACGGATCTCTGTCAGCTCATCCATGATGAGGTGCAAGGGCTACTCAAGCCTGGACAGACTATATGCCATGAGCATACGGGTGAGCCAATAGTCAATAGTGATGAGCGAATTTTAAAAAATGTCCTATTCAACTTAGTATCTAATGGCATCAAGTATTCTGGGGAGAATAGTACCATCACCTGTCGATCGGAGGTGAGTGAAGAATCAATCAAAATAGATGTCAAAGATGAAGGGATCGGTATCCCAGAGGCTGAGCAAAAGCACTTATTTAATAGATTCTTTAGGGCAAGTAATGTAGAGACTATCCAAGGGACGGGGCTCGGGCTCAATATTGTCAAGGAATATATAGAGCTGTTAGGAGGCTCGATCGATTTTGAAAGTGAAGAAGGGGCAGGTAGCACATTTAAGATAATAATACCAAAGAAATAATCACAAATGAAGAAAATACTGGTCATAGAGGACAACTATGAGGTCCGAGAAAATCTCTGCGAGATACTGGAGCTCAGTGGCTATGATATCATCTCTGCCCCTAATGGAGTAGAGGGTGTCAAAGCAGCTACGACGGGCGACCCTGATCTCATCATCTGTGACGTGATGATGCCAGAGCTTGATGGATTTGGAGTGCTCAAGATCCTCAATAAAAATCCAAAGACCAATGGCATACCGTTTATATTTTTGACTGCCAAAGCTGAAAAAACAGACTTCAGAAAAGGTATGGGACTTGGTGCTGATGACTACATCACTAAGCCTTTTGACGATACAGAGCTGCTCGAGGCCATAGAGATGCGTCTACAGCGGAGTGCTAAGATCAAGTCTGCTTTTGATCAGAGTGATGAGGGGCTTCATCGCTTTATCAATGAAGCGAAGGCACATGAAGAATTCCAAAAGCTTAGCGAAAACCGAGAAGTGCGAAAGTACCAGGCAAAGGACTTCATATATGAAGAAGGCCAAAATGCAAGATGGCTATATTTTTTAGTGACAGGACAGGTCAAATGCTATCATATTAATGAATTTGGGAAGGAATTGATTACTAACTTATATTCTGAAGGCGAATTTTTTGGATATTTTCCATTAATACAGGAGACTCGTTATTCTGATTTTGCTAAGGCGATATCAGACTGTGAGATACGATTGATACCTAAAGAAGATTTCTCTTTACTATTGTTTAATAATCGTGATTTTGGTGCCCAATTCATAAAAATGCTGGCTAATCGGGCCGAAAATGCAGAGCAAAAACTCATCGAGCTGGCCTATAGCTCAGTACGAAAGAAAGTAGCAAATGCACTCATCACCATGGCCGACAAGCAATGCTCTGGTCAGAGTGAAAATGTAGAGATCAAGGTCGTACGAGATGACCTCGCCGCCATAGCTGGTACGGCTAAAGAAACACTGATCAGAATGCTCTCAGAATTTAAATCTGATGGTCTCATCGAGGTTGATGGCACACTGATCAAGATCCTATCCATAGATCAGTTGGATGCCATCCCTCAATAATTATTATTTTATCGTTTAAACATAGAAATTAGTTTAGGGTTATATTGGGGATATGGGAAGTATAGAGGAAGATATTAAGCAGAGTAGACCATTTAGCCACGTAGAGGAGAAAGCACTGGTCAATATAATGTATACTAATGGATGGGTTATGGAGCACCTACGCTCTATATTCAAGCCCTATGGTATCACTAATAAGCAGTACAATATACTCCGCATCCTACGAGGCGCAGAAGAACCCATCAGTACCTCGACGATCCGAAATAGGATGATAGATAAGATGTCTGATACTACTCGGCTCATAGATCGTATGATCAAAAAAGGATGGGTCGAGAAAAAGATATGTAGTGATGATAGGAGACTGGTAGATGTGATCATCACAGATGCCGGATTAGCTAAGCTTGAAGAGATGGAGCATACCAATCATAAGGTTAAAGAAATATTCAAAAAACTCACCGAAGCGGAAGTGCTACAGCTGTCTGAACTGCTGGATAAACTCCGATATTAAGGCCTCTGTTCGATAGCTGTCACGACATATAGGTCGTTGACTTTCAATAATTTAAGAGCATATTGGATCACTGTTTCACCTTTTGATACTTTTCCCTGCATTACCGCTCGATTTGTCCCTATCATAGTGCATGAGGTGAGGAGTATATGCTGTCTGAAGTCGAGAGATCTCTTTCCATAGGCTTTGTATATGGCTTCTTTTGCACACCAGATATAGTGTGCATGATCTATAGAATCTACCGTGCAAAGGACATGATAATCAGCTACTGTGCTAAACTTGTGGATGATCCTATTGATCTTGGATACATGCTTTTGTATGTCTACGCCACAGGGTACATGATCTATCATCAGACAGATATACTCATGGCTATGAGTGAGGGAGATTTCTTGTCCAGGGGTAGTAGTGTGAGGTTTGCCATATTGATCTATGATGAGCTCTCTCGAGCTGCATTGTGCATAGTGCTGGATCAGGTATCTCCCAGCGAGCCATTCATGACGTCTTGATGCAGACCAGGTGTCGATATCTATGAGTCTACCTTCTCTGATATCACAGCGCTCAAGGTAGTATTCTTCAGGCTCGGTATTTTTCCAGAGGATGAGTTGAGAGCCATTCGGGGATGTTTTATTTATGACCAGCGGCATGAGTCTTTTGTCTATTTTCGCAGTTTATTTGTGCAAATTACTCTTTTATGATACTTACCGATGCCAAAATACTTGAAGCTATAGAAACAGGGGATATAGTCATAGAGCCATTCGACCGATCGTGTCTCGGTACTAACTCCTATGACGTCCACCTTGGTAAGAATCTCGCAATATATGAGGATGAGGTCCTTGATGCTAAAAAGCATAATAAAATAAAACATTTAGAGATCCCGGTGGAGGGATTTGTTCTACAACCAGGGACCCTTTACCTCGGAGTGACGGAAGAGTATACAGAGACACATAGCACAGTGCCATTCTTAGAGGGGAAGTCCAGTATCGGCAGGCTCGGGATCGATATACATGCTACAGCTGGCAAGGGAGATGTCGGATTTTGTAATACTTGGACGCTGGAGATCAGCTGTGTACAGCCAGTGAGAGTCTATGCAGGTATGCCAATTGGACAATTAATCTATTTCACCGTTGAAGGCGATATTATCAATTATTATAACAAAAAGAAAAATGCTAAGTACATCAATAGAACGACAAGACCAGTCGAGTCGATGATGTGGAAGAATAAATTCTAATACCTACTGTCCAGCCTTGATGACGATATCGATACTCTCTCCAGATGTCATCAGGGTGACACCATCATAGGCAGGAGACTGACTGACGATCACTGCATTCTCTGGATCGTCGACGCCGAGATCATTGGCATAGGTGATATTACCTATTCTGAATTTTGAGTTTTCGACAGCCCATCGAGCACGTTTTACAGTCTGACCCACGAGATTTGGTATTACGAAAGAGCCCCCCTCCGGTGTACTCACGACGAATGCTAACTTATCTCCTCGCTCCATCTCGTAGCTCTTGAGATCTCGATCTCTGGTGATGATGGGGCGTCCATTGTGCCATACCTCCAGTATGGTCCCTGTAGTCAGCGGATCATATTTGAATTCTTTGATCTCAGATGCGATTGCTTTTTGCTGTAGTTGATTCTTTTTGGCCTCGTAGTCTTGCCCATATAGTGGAAATGTCGAAGCAATATCCACTTTGTCAGCATTGTATTTAGTGATGGTGGTATATATCTTTCGACCCTCTTTGACCTTTGAGCCACCTGGCGGATTTTGGTGGTGGATGATACCTCCAGGCTGACCTACGATATGGACTGAGTCATTGACGATTATCTCAAATGATTTGCGATCAGCATCACGATTCGCATCAGATATATGACTGCCTATATAGTCTGGTAGTTCGAGTTTTTGGCCATGATTAGTGTATATCTTGAGCCACTGCATGACTCCGAATATTACTAAAAACAAGAATAGCAATATACCTAATAGGTTGAGTATGAATCTTTTGTTAGTCAAGAAGTCTATGGTTTGTCGGAAGGCGTTTGGTTTTCCCTTCTTTTTCATTAATCAATGTTAATTAGCCCATCTTCCAGCTGCCCGCTTTATTTAGATAGACCACAAAAATAATTTATAAATGCATATTTGATTTTATTATTGTGTGATTCTCCTGCGAGGGGGGGGCACTTGATAGCTTTTTTAAGACATTTTACAGCTTTGATCTATTTTGAATAGGGAGATACTCCGTTTAGCCATACCTAATATTATAAGCAACATCTCAGTGCCGTTATTATCTGCAGTAGATACGGCGTTGATGGGACATCTGTCGGCGATTCACTTGGGCGCAGTCGGTTTGGGATCTATGATTTTTAATTTCATTTATTGGAATTTTGGTTTTCTCCGCATGGGCACGACAGGTACTGTGGCACAGCAGTATGGAGGCGATGATCGACGGGCGGTTTTTATGTCCTTGGTGAGGGGAGGACTTTTGGCACTGGTGATCGCATCGGCTTTAATGGCATTTTCTCCATTTCTCTTGCGAGGAATGGCCTCTTTATTGCAAGTAAGTGCTGAACATAGGCCCTTGGTGAGGGAGTATTTTCAGGTGAGGATCTGGGCAGCACCGGCCACGATGATAATGTATGTTTTTCTCGGGTGGTATTTTGGAGTACAAAACTCACTTTTCCCAATGATAATTACTGTCATCATAAATGTCAGCAATATTGTCTTGAGCTATTATTTCGTCAGAGTATTAGATCTTGGTATTGCTGGAGTAGCTTGGGGGACGGTCATCGCAGAGTATATTGGAGTACTTGTTGCTATTTCTTTGATGTTATATCGCTATCGCTCGTACCTCTATGGGCTTGCTTGGAGAAGTAAGAATTTATTTGATGGATTAGATGATTTTTTCTCTGTCAATGCTAATCTATTTATCAGAACAGTCGCCCTTACGGGTGCGTTTTTGATGTTCTATAGATTATCCTCCGAGGAGGGAGCGATCGTCTTAGCGGCTAATGTTGTATTGCTTCAGTTGCTCAATTGGTTATCCTATACAGTAGATGGATTTGCATTTGCTGCCGAGAGCGTAGTAGGTAAGTACTATGGCGCTAAGTCATATGATAAGGTCGTAGAAGCGGTGAATAAGGTGATCAAATGGGGTACTGCGTTGGCTGTGGTCTATGCGATGGTGTATTTCGCTTTTACAGAAGCATTGATATCACTTTTTACCTCAGATGAAGAGGTTATTTCATTTGCGATGAGATATCGATGCGTCATTGCTGCATTGCCTATAGTGGCGTATCTCTGCTATGTGTGGGATGGTATATATATTGGTTTGACTGAGTCTATTTGGATGCGTAATACGATGGTGATATCGGCGGTTGTTTTCATCGTTTTTCACATGGTGTTTTTCAGAGACATTACGAATGGCATATGGTATAGTTTCTTTATTTTTCTTGGATTTCGATCTTTATTGCAGACTATTATTTGGAGAAATATCATTGCGACAAAATTACTTAAATATTTAAGTAAATAACTCATTATGAGTTTTGTATGAATTATTATTTATTTTAATATATTTGCCGTTCTCAGCTACAGTACGACCTAATAAAACTTTGGATTATTATTTGATGTATTAATTTGTAATATCCATCACAAATCCTCTGTATAGTTATGTCGGATATTCCGTCTTAAGTGCTATATTTGACCCTCGTAATCCCAGAGGAGGAGTGATAATAAGAAGACCATGACCCGAATTGTTTGTTCGTTAATCATATCCACTGTACTGATTAGTACTGCATTTGGCCAAGCTATAAGAACCATAGATGGCACATTTAATAATGTTTTCAATCCTGAATGGGGTGCTCAAGATGATAGATTAGCGAGGGTCACGACTAATGGTTTTGCGGACGGTATCTCACTACCAGGTGGCGCAGACAGACCCAATCCAAGAGAAATAAGTAATGTTTTATTTGCACAGGACGGCATCACTAATGATGTGAAAAGTCTGAGTGATTTTGTTTGGGTGTTTGGGCAGTTTATAGATCATGACATCACTTTCGTCTTAGATGATTTGACTGAGCCCCTTTTGATTTCTATTCCTTCTGATGATAAGGTTTTTATACCCGGCGGACCGCCTATACCTATGTTCAGATCCATAGCTGCTCGAGGGACTGGGACATCTCCAGATAATCCCAGAGAATATGTAAATGATATCACCTCCTTCGTAGATGCGAGTGGGGTGTACGGCTCTGATGATCGTAGAGCTGCATGGCTCCGTACCTTTGAGGACGGTAAACTAAAAACATCTGAAGGTAATAACCTTCCATGGAATACAGTGACTGGATATTTTAATGATCCGATCGACCCAAACAGTCCTCACATGGATAATGCAACTGGCATCTCGTCAAAAATCTATGTAGCGGGTGATGCAAGGGCCAATGAAAATCCACTTTTGATAGCGTTTCATACATTATTCGTCAGAGAGCATAACAGACTTTGTGATGAAATATTGGCTGAAGATCCAAGTCTATCAGATGAAGAAGTCTACCAGAAAGCCAGAAAGTGGAACGGTGCATTTTTGCAGAGTATACTGTATAATGAGTGGCTCCCGGCCATGGGCATCAAAATGCCAGAATACAAAGGATATAGAGCCGAAGTTAATCCAAGGATATTTAACGTATTCTCGGCGGCTGCTTTCAGAGTCGGTCATACTTTGATCAATAGTAATTTGATTAGATTAGGTAATGATGGAGAGGAGTTAGCGGCAGGAAGTGTCTCATTGAAAGATTCTTATTTCAATCCTACTCTAATCAACTTAGCTGGAGGTATAGAGCCATATCTCAAAGGCATGGCTACTCAGGTCCAGCAGAAAATGGATAATAAGGTAATCGATGACGTCAGAAATTTCCTTTTTGGTCTTCCATCTGCTGGTGGACTTGATCTCGCAGCTATCAATATCAATAGAGGGCGTGAGCGGGGATTACCTGATTATAATACGGTGAGAGCAGACTTTGGATTGCCACGTATTAAAGCTTTCGATGAGATCACTAAACATCCAGAGGATGCTGCATTATTACAAAAGCTGTACGGAGGTGTTGACAATGTTGATCCGTGGGTGGGTATGCTATCCGAGGACTACATGCCTGATGCGATCATCGGGCGTACCCTAATGCAGATCATTGAGCGACAGTTTCAGGTACTCAGAGATGGTGATAGATTTTATTTCGAAGGAGACAGAGGGTTTTCTGCTAACGAGATTGCTGAAATCAAGAATACCACCATGCATGACATTATCATGCGCAATACAGGGATAGACATTATGCAAGAAAATGTATTCGAGGCAATGCCAATCGATCTTCTTGAGAGAGGTCCAGAGATTGCTGAGGTAAGTTTGCTTTCTGCAGAGGCATTCCCTAACCCTACATCTGGGCCATTTGAAGTGAAAATATACGCTGAGCAAGCCTTTGATGCCCAGATAGATGTATATGATCTCAATGGAGCTAAAGTGCACTCTCAGGTTTCTAAACTTGAAGAAGGTAGTAATTTCATACCTATGAATCTGTCGAACTTTGCTCATGGAGCTTACTACAATGTGGTCATTCAGAGAGATCAACTTACCTACAAAGTGCTGAGAGTTTTCCACAACTAATTAGTTTACCTATTTCCGTTAATTTGTCAGAGCATAGCTTGAACTATGCATCAATTTGCTGTGCAATAGTCTCATACACATGGCGATTTAAATTATGTGTCGCCTACTGCTTTGATTTATGAGTTTGGCATTCATTTTGTCTTTCTATAGATGACAAATAATATTTTATAAGCATTCGTTTTTTACAAAAGCCGATAGATGACACCAATTAGAACAGTCTTAGCCGATATACACCACTTGTTTTTAGATGGATTTGAGAGATTATTAGAAGACTTGGATTATCCGCAGGTGGACGTAGTAGCCAGAGCACATTCTGCTGAAGACATAGTAAGTACTATCCAAAATCTAAGCCCGTCCCTTTTATTTATGGAGCTTAATTTTGCAGATAAGGATGGTTTGGAGTTATTGCCAGAGCTTAGGAAGGAGTTTCCAGATCTCAAAATATGTATACTAAGCGGCTATACTGATCACAAGTTTGTCAAAGAGGCTTTTCAAAGTGGTGCTGATGGATATTATAGTAAGCTCAATACTATTGATGAGCTCGCTGAATGTGTCAATGAGGTCATGCTGGGCAATACATTTTTAGCCTCTGGGCTAAATATTACCCCAAAGAAAAATGGCTCCATGAAAAAGAATACCGATGCTTTTGAAGATAGGTTCTTGCTCAAGAAAAAGCTCACCAGAAGAGAGCAAGAAGTGCTCGAGCTCATCACTAAGGCAATGAATAATAAAGAGATCGCTGAGCAGCTATATATCAGTGATCAGACTGTCGGTGTACATCGTAAAAACATTATGAGAAAGCTTAATGTAAGAAATACCGTGAATCTTATAAAATTTGCAATAGACCATCAATTGGTATAAATATTGAAGATTAGCTCTTGATGCTTGACTCAGCCCCCAATATTGAGTCTTGGATCAGTATAAATATCTCATCTCCCCGATATCCCGAGAGTATTCTGCAAACGGTTGAAGATCAACTAAAACAGAATACACAATGACAATATCTAATTGTACGAAAAGGATTCTCAGCATTACTATCACATGCCTGGTATTGGTCTTTATCAGTGCTCAGAGTAGCTATGCTCAATCACAAGCTGGTTGCCACTTTGCCTGTAATGATACGATCAATGTCTCGGTCAATAGAAACTGTGAAGCGACCCTGACTGCTGACATGATTTTAGAAGATGCAGGAGACTGTGATGACTTCACGATAGTCCTTAAAAATAGCTCTAACCGACAAGTGGGGAGACTCTCTGAGACTGGGCAGTATACGCTTATCACCAGAGATTTAGTAGGTCAGTTTTTGACAGCAGAAGTCACTCTGAACGGCAGTAGAACCAACTGCTGGGCTTATGTCAAAATAGAAGATAAACTCCCACCAGAGATCGTATGTCCTGAAAATGATACTATCCGCTGTGATGCTACCGACTACGGTGCTAATAATGCTTCTCTCGAGACCTATCTGGAGAATCTACTGGAGTCTACACTGATAGACAACTGTGATAATGAAGAAATCATGGTCAATGTCACTCGCAATCAGCTAAGCACCAGCTGTGTAGATACTTTCACAGCAGTGAGATATATAGAGTTTGATGCATTGGACAATCAGGCCAATGCTACCTCGTGCGCATTTGAAATATACTATCAAAAAACGCCGGCTGGTGACATCGATGCGCCTAAAAATTATACTGAAGATATGGTGCTAGAGTGTACGGATAATTTTCCTTTAGTAGAAGGTCGTCCATATCCTACCGTAGAGTATTTATTAGGACTGGATGGCGACCTCTCAGTACCTAATATCAATGGTAATGCCATAGCAGATCTGATAGATGGGCAGTTCATCACAGACAATCTATGCAACTTCATGATATCTTATGATGATCAGGAGTTTCCGAGCTGCGGTGGTAGCTATAAGATAGTTCGTACATGGTTAGTCACGGACTGGTGCGATAGTGGAAATTCTGAATATTATTATCAAGTCATAAAAGTAGTTGATAATGAAATTATCATCACAGATGTACCTGATGATATCGAGCTTCAGGCAAATCCATCGACCTGTGAGGCTTCTACGAGTCTACTCAGACCTACCGTATCCGGTACTGAGTGCAGTGGCTGGACGTGGGCAGTGAGCGTACAGCTGCCAGGAGAGACGGAGTTCACCGAGGTGTCTTCAGGATTAGTAGGTAGTGGTTTGGTGTATACTTTCCCATTAGGAGAGTCTACTGTCAGATATACTGTCACGGATGACTGTGACAACATGGATAGTGAGGACATCACCGTAACGGTATCGGATCTGGATGAGCCGATGGCTGTATGTGATCTTCGTACCGTAGTGACGCTCAATGATGAGTTCACCGCTAAGGTTTTTGCTCTCACTTTTGACGATGGCAGCTTTGATGGATGTAGCGATATCACCTATCAAGTACGTCGTATGGATCTGGGATGTAGTTCAGACTTACTATATGGTGACTTTGTGAAGTTTTGCTGCGAGGATCTTGGAAAGATAGTCATGGTAGAGCTGAAAATAACCGACGAAAATGGTCTCATGAGTACCTGTATGGCAGAGGTCGTAGTACAATATAAGAATCCACTGATCCAAGTGGCATGTCCTCTTGACCCGCCAGTATTTGACTGCCGCAGATTTGAGGACTTTAATCCTAATATCCTACAGCGACCTGTGATCACTACAGAAAATGACTGTATCGGAGATCTTAATCCTGAGCCGATCGTTACTAATGAGAGTTTAGATGAGTGTGGCAATGGGTTTAAGTCAGTAGACTGGGTCATCAGTTTTAATGGAGCGGATACAGTGATCTGTTCTAACTTGTTGACCTTCCAAAATCTGGATTTATTCGAGGAGCAGGATATCACTTGGCCGGCTAATCGCTCTGTATCATCATGTGATGATCTGGCGCCTACTCAGGCCGAGATCGATAATCTCATACCTAATACTGTAGCATGTGGCAATGTGATCTACTCAGAGCCACAGGATAAAATATTTGACAATATCTCTGGCGCATGTATCAAGGTGCTGCGTACCTGGACAGTAGTCGACTGGTGTCAGTATCCTGATAATCCAAGTGCCATCTGGAAGCATGTACAGACTATCATAGTATATGAGTCTGAGGCTCCTGCTTTCGCTCCAGCTGTAGCTAATGTCGATATCACTTACAATACAGATGCATGTAATGCTCTCGTAACATTGAATCCATTAGCCTCTGACGACTGTACATCTGACGGAGAGCTCGAGTGGAGCTATACCGTCCAGCTGATCAGCGGGGCGTCTATGCTGACGATCATCCCAGAGACGGATGGCAAGGACATAGTAAATACTTTTGATAATGGAAGCTATATCGCTACCTGGACAGTGACGGATCACTGTGGCAATGCGACTTCAGAGAGTGTTGAGTTCTCAGTAGTGGACAATAGAGGCCCAGAGGCAATATGCAATCCTAATGTGACAAAAAATATAAACCCAGATACAGAGCAAGCAATACTCTCAGTATCAGATATCAATAACTCGCCACAGGATGCCTGTAGTGCTAATATGAGCATCGGTATACGTAGGGCAGGGACAGATGATATCTTAGCTCAGAATATCTTATTCGGATGTGATGAGGTCGGCGAGATAGCCATCGAGCTCGTCGTGACTGATGAAAATAATGTCAGTGACAACTGTATCACGACCGTGACTATAGCAGACCCTACAGGTGTGTGTAATCAAGGCGTATTCGACGGAAGTCTCCCATGTGGATATACGATGCATTTTGATGGTACAGATGACTATATCAGCGTACCAGACCTTGATATTACCTCAGAGTTTACAGTAGAATTATTGATCAATCCTGAGTCTTTCAGTGAGTCATATACTACGCTCATAGAGTTTGGTCAGGACAATCCGTTCATCGGATTACAAAATGGAGTGCCTACTATCTTTGGCCAGATCATAGGTGACGAGGCGATCGCTTTGGACACTTGGACTCATCTGGCATTCACTTACAGTCCGAGCCAAAATAGGTCTGTCATCTATGTCAATGGCGTAGCGATCAAGACCGGAGCTGCTACCTCTTCATTCATCGGAGAAGGCATGGGTATCGGGTACCATGATGGTGATGGATATTTCCATGGCAGCATGGAGGAGGTGCGCATATGGGATTATAGTAGATCTGCAGAGGAGGTTGGCTCGACAGTTGGTACGATCTTATTTGGTGATGAGTCGGGACTGACTGCTTACTATGACTTTAATGCGGTAGCTGGCGTCCTCATTGACAAAGGGCCTAATCAACTTAATGGTCAGCTCAATGGTACTGCGGGATCAAATGCATTACCACAGTTTGTCCTGGCGACGATCGACTGTCCAGACAGTAATAATGGTGCTGCGGCAAGTGTGCTTGTAGGTGGACATATCTATACTCCAGACGATGTATCGGTCGAGAGTGCGACACTATCATTAGAAGATCGAGGTGCGGGGAGCATGTCCTATCACAGTACGGATGTAGAGGGTGAATATGCTTTTGAGAGCGTACCAAAATATAAAAACTACCAGCTCAAGGCGGATAAGACTGATGACTATACTAATGGTATCTCGACATTGGACTTGATCCTCATACAAATGCATATACTTGGACTCGATCCAATCGAAGATCCCTATAAGCTCATCGCCGCTGATGCTAATAATAATCAAAGTATCTCATCAATCGACTTGGTACAACTCAGACAGCTCATATTGGGTATCACTGACGAGCTACCTAATCAGTCATCATGGGTATTCTTAAATAAAGAGAAACCATTCCTCAATGCGAATGATCCATGGTCATACAATACGGAAGCTGATATCAATACAGATGCTGATGGTGCTGATCAAGACTTCATAGGCATCAAGATCGGAGATATCAATGGCTCAGCAGTAGCTAATAGCTTAGTAGCAGGCACCCGTTCATACCATGAGGATGATATAGAGGTAAAGCTGCGTCAGGACAACGACGGAGATTATATTGACTTCGTGACAGCGACAGCTATGGACCTACGTGGTCTTCAGATGATATTCCCACTTGATATCTTGGATGGAGCTGTAGAGGATGGATGGCTTCAGATAGAGGCTGACGACTATCACATCAATGATGAGGGTCTCAAGCTCAGCTATGCAGATGTGGAGGTGACAGATATCCCTCGAGGGGAAGTATTATTTAGCGTCAAGCTAAAAGCTAATACTATGATAGATCTACCGGAGCATGTATTCGTCTCTGCTTACAATGAGTGGTACGATGGATCACTATCGGTACGACCATTCGCTATGACGATGTCATCGGTATATGGAGTCACTAATCAGGTAGAGCTTTATCAGAATAAGCCGAATCCATTCACTGAGATGACGAGCATACAGTTTTACTTAGGTCATGCCGAATCTGTAAACTTTGAAGTATACGGTCTGAATGGAGCTCGCATCTATCAGTCAGAGCGTCACTATGATAAAGGAATGAACGAAATCAATATCAATAGATCAGAGCTCGGACTAAATAAGGGTATCTACTACTATCAGATCAAAACACAGTCACGATATTTGGTACGAAAAATGATAGTGATATAAGTGGACAGTAACTCTAAAAGGATAAGAGACAAAAAGATACTTTAATATTTGTTAAGTTTAAGTCCTCCTGTACTATTCAGGAGGACTTAAACTATTTTTGTCGCAATGTAATTCTAAGCGTTACGTTTTTGAATATCATTATAATAACGGGCAGAATACGATTCTCTCGTCACTTCTGCCTGCGTAGCATGGTAGAAATCACTGATGATTGAAAAAACATTGTTAATTTTGTCGAATGGTTTAAACCCAGAACATGAATAAATTATACGCCTCCTTTTTAATCTTCTTTCTGTCGGTCGGTGTGATGAATGCGCAGGTGACCCTGCAGGTGTCAGATGCTACCGCTACAGCGAGTGGTCAGACAGTGGATATAGATGTAGTGGTCAGTGGATTCACTGATATCATTTCGATGCAGTTTTCGCTTAACTGGGATCCTACTGTGTACAACTATAGCTCAGTAGCTAATGCTACTGATGTACTACCAGAATTTACACTGGATAATAATATAGGTACTCCTGCAACGGGTGATGCCCTCAGCGATGGTCAGCTGACTGTCTCTTGGAATCAGAGTAGTACGCAGTCAGCAAGTATCCCAGACGATACCCGATTGTTTACCCTTAGACTTTTCTCAGCAGGGGACAATTGTGATATGACGAGCATCGTACTGTCTAATACTCCTCGTGTGATTGAAGTAGTCAATGATGATTTCGATGAACTGGATTTAACACTCAATGGAGGGGCTATCAATATCGATGATGGCAATGGCAACTGTGATATGATGGGCATGGACGGCGTAGGTCTTATCATAGATGATCTCAGTGCTCCAGAGGGCGAAAAACTATGTGTCCCGATAACGACTACTGACTTCAATAATATCGAGAGTGTGCAGATGGGTATTAAATGGGATCCTACTGTTTTAGCTTTTGATACAGAAGAGGGTATCAAAAATGCAGGCCTATCACCTGTGAATGCTAATACCAGTCGAGCTGCGACAGGTGAGCTACAGGTGTTGTGGTTCTTTGAAAGTACTGCAGTGACACTGCCTGACAACGAGACTTTGTTTGAGGTATGCTTTGATGTCATCGGAGATACTGGAGATAACACGCAGATAGAGATAGTTGATTTTCCTAATGCATCGCCACCATTTGAGATAGAGATCAATAGTAATAATACAGTATTAGACTTTTTTGTAGATGATGCCACTTTCACAGTAGGCAGTGGAGATGGAGGAGAGCAGACCGGTGTAGGATTCATTATTGATGATCTATATACAGGAGGCGCTACTAATTTTTGTGTGCCTATCACTACTATGAATTTTGATAGTATCGTGGCATTTATGTCGGGTATTAGTTTTGACACAGATGTATTAAGTTATACTGGATTTAATAATGTCAGCCTCAGCAATGTCAATGTGGCGGATCAAAATAAAGATGCTGGTGAGCTGAGAGTGCTCTGGACTGACCAAAATGCAAACCCTGTGACTATCGCAGACGGTGAGACATTGTTTGAGCTTTGCTTTGATGTGACTGGTATGGATGGCGATCGATCAGAGATTGGCTTCATCAATATACCGCCCAATTTTGCAATAGAAGCCATTGAGTTTCCTTCCGCAGCTACTGACTTTTTCATAGAGGATGGTTCAGTCACAGTGGGGGATGCACCTGTCCCAGCGGATTCATTACAGTTGAATTTATCAGACGTAATGTTTGACATGGGAGATACTGTTTGTGTCGATTTCTCTGTAGCAGGCTATACTGATATAGCAGGTATGAGTTTTGTTGCTTCTTGGGATGAGTCAGTATTAGATTATGTAGGACCAAGAAATATCAATCTTCCAGAATTAACAGACGGAGCCTCTAATTTCTCTTTTGTCAATCCTAACTCAGTGAGAGTACTTCACACACCGAGTGCTGCAGCATCAGTTGCTGATGGTACTACGATCTTCTCATTATGCTTTGTCGCTATCCCAGGATGTGACAGCGGAGCATCTACAGAGATATCGGTAGGAAGTGATAGCAATGTGTCATTAGAATTTATTGATGATAATAATCAGACGGTACCAGTCAGTATCAATACTGCGACTGTCTCGGCAGAGGCATGTCAGACGGTGGATCCTGAAGTGAATCTGATCACGCTTACTAATCCGAGCTGTCCTGGTAATCTCGATGGAGCCATATTAGTAGAATTTGAAAATCTCGTAGGATCCGTAGGATGTAGCTGGGCTGACTCTACAGGTACCGAAGTGACTGATAACTGTAACCTCGTAGGACAGGGTGCAGGTGCATATACAATCACCGCTACTGATGAGAATGGTACGATGGCAGTAGAGACATTTACACTCACTGATCCATCTCAAGTGGATACTTCTGGTATTAACGTGACGACTTGTGCCACACCTGGTGAGGCAGACGGAGAGATAGTGATCACTTTCACTGGTGGTAATGGTGGATATGTCATCACTTCGGTAAGTCAAGGATCTGTCAGCGGATTGAGCATTACGGGCCTTGAGGCTGGAGATGTGACATTCATGGTAGAAGATGCAGAGGGCTGTGAGTACATGTTTAGCTATGCGATGATGGCATGTCCAGATACGAATGGTCCTGTGACAGAGTGTAATGATGCTCGTACGGTCATATCACCCAATGGTGATGGCATGAATGATGCTTTCGTCATAGGCTGTCTGAATGATCCTGCAGTACTGGGTACGATCAATGACTTAGCAGTCTACAATAGATGGGGAGAATTAGTCTTCGCAGCTGACAACTATCAGAATAACTGGACAGGTACTGATATGAATAATGATGAGCTCGATGAAGGCGGCTATATGTGGGTATTCACTATAGGAGGTCCAACAGCGAGAGAAATCTATCGAGGTACAGTAACTATACTTAGATAATCACATCCCCTAATAAACGAACAAAGAGATTATGAAAAATTTATACATACTTATTGTCTTAATCGGTTTGGCTTGGGGAGTTGATGCTCAGACCAGATTGATAGGAGAGAGGTCTGTCTATACACAATACTTCTTATCTCCTTATCTCCTCAATCCGGGAGCTACGGGTCAGAAGGAGTACAGCCAAGTATTGGCTAATTATCGAAATGCTTGGACCTCATTCCCCGGATCACCAAAAACGGTGACAGTAGGATATGAAGGGCCAATAGGAAATAGAATAGGTATAGGGCTCATCGGTGTATCTGATAGCTATGCGGCGTTCAGCACTAACAAAGGTGGACTAAGTCTATCCTATACTATCGATAGTCCTACTAACAAGGTAGGGGTAGGTATAGCTGGAGAGTATATACAGCACAAACTGGATGGTGACGAGATCGTCAATAATCCATTCATCAATACATTGGATCCAGAGGTGACATCACGTCTGGATGCGAGTGGATACTTTGATGCGACTATAGGTGTATATGGTATCTATGATAATAAAATTATTTACGGAGTATCTTTCCCATCGATCATCAGTCAGAGAGTCAGTGGTCCAGATTCTGATGCTGCCTCATCTGATTTGAGCTTCATCGGTACATTAGGATATAGATTGGAAGTGCCAGATAAGGATTTAGTATTCGAGCCGACGATTTACGCTAAGAAGTTAATGTTGGTTCCATTTCATGTAGATGTGAATCTAAAAGCAGACTTTTTGAGTGAGCAGTTGACTGCTGGATTGACCTACTCATATGGAGCAGAGGAGAGATTAGGATTCTTGATTGGTACTCAGGTGAGCAATTTTGGATTTCACTATTCCTATAATATGTCATTTCATGAATTCCAACAATACAATAATGGATCACATGAGTTGAGTCTTAGATTGAGATTGATACCATATAGTAATAGTGCTAACTAAGAATAAAGTAAGAAATAGTTTAAATGCTCTCCAAATGGAGGGCTTTTTTTATGCCCGATGCAATACATGTGGAAAAATATAATATATAAAAGTCTGATGTGTAAAAAGCAGAAATACAACATATTACAACTATTTGTAATATCTAAAATACCCGTATCGGGTTGATACAATCGAAGAGTGAAATGCTATATTTGTGGCTGATGATGCGAAAGGTGTCATTCATTATTAAGGAAAAGATGAAATCATTCTTGGGCACGGAGGCTTAGTTATTAACTTCTAAGACGAAATCGGGTGTCACGTCCTTGTGACAATTTAGCTTATCCCACCCAGCTATGATTCTCATATATCCATTTTAGTCTAAACCTCGCTCGACTCGTCGGGCAAAAGTCCGTTAAAGTACGGATTCTTTCTTTTGACTCAAAGCCAGAAGTGGTTTTGTGCTTTTCGTGTATATGGCTAAATGTAGTCCTGTGCGAATCAAAAAGATGGTCGTAATCCAAATGTGGGTAAGCGGTCGGTGAAGGTCAAAAGTGATCATCACAGTATTAAAAATCATTTAATACGATCTGAAGATTCTGACGAAATCATCATTATTAAAAATGGATCAGAGGATCAATAACCGATTTTTTTTTAACTCAAAAACTTTTAATAACTAAACTCAATCTCATGAAAAGATCGAATTTTACGTTTCTTTTTCTTTTCGCTCTACTGAGTTTTGCCTCAACTAACCTTTCAGGTCAGGCGTGTGCTACTTACCTCAATGTGACGGTAGATGGTGCTACTTGCTCTGCTATCATCGATGGCGGGGTTCTTCCTGATGCGGCAACTGGCGTTACGTTATATGCGCCTGGTTTGCCTGCGGCTGGTTCTGGTGTGCAAATTGGTGTACCATTTCCTGTGAATGGTTTGGCAGGACAAATTAAGTATGAGCCTACTCTCTCGGGAGGTGCTCTGTGTTGGGGATATGTGAATCTTGAGTACAAAGATGTACCAGAGATCGATCCTACAGTACAGACAATTTGTTGTGGTCAAGAAGTCGATGACTACTGGCCAAAATTCAGCTTATCTGCTATTACAGCGGGAGGATGCTATGCTGACATCTACAATGTTCAGTCTAAAGTTTCTAAGACTTCTGGACAAATTTGTGATACTCTACAGTATGTAAGAGATATCACTGGAAACTATAATGGTGAAAACGGAGCTAAAACAGAAGTGTTATTAGCTACTGACACTATTTACGTAGTTCCTTTAGATTTCAATGATGTTATTTTCCCTTATGGAGAGGTAGAAATTCAGTGTAATGATTATACTGATCTATCTCCTAGTGGAGTATACGAGTATTTCTACAGAGATAGAAGTAGTGCTCCAGGAAGACAAGCATTGTCATACTACCCAGATACAATGGCTTGGCCTCATATCATAAAAGATACTCTTTATGAAGATGGTATCAGATACGAGACGGTGAAATATGATTCTGTTGGTATAGTTATGGATTCATTCAAAATTGATGACGAGTGGGTCTGGACTCAGCAAACAGTTATTTGGCATAAGGAAAGAGTTATCGAAATTCCTTATATCGATACTATTCCAGTAGTTATTCCATTGAAAACTAATGGTGAATCAAACGAAACAGTTTGTAATTTGAATACAAAGTGCCAAGACATGGTGCTTGACGGAGAGTGTGGTCTACCTGTGATCATGCGTATGTGGACAGTGACTGATTGGTGTAATGCTAAGACAAGTGTTGCCGATAGCGTACAATGGATTAAAGTAGTAGATAATACTGCTCCATATATTGATTTCTTTAGTAGTATTGATGGACCTCAAACTTCAAGAGAGGTTTACTTGAGCACTGAGCCATGGTTATGTTATGGCCAGACTAACTTGACTGTTCCTTTCGGTTCACTATGTGGTGATGTTTCTTGGGAATGGAGCTTAGAAGAAGGTTCAATTAGAGCTGACGGAAACAGTGCATATGTCTGGAATCTCTGGGCAGGAACGCACATTATAACTGCTACCGCTTATAACGAATGTAATGGTTTGACTAATACAGCAACTTTTGTTGTGTATGTTAATGATTACATCGCTCCAGTAGCAATTGCTGAAGATCAAGTACTTGTTTCATTGACTCAAGGTGGAAATGTGTCTGCTGATGGTGGTATTGCTAAAGTAACTACAACGGCTATCGACGCAGGATCTCATGATGCTGGTTGTGGACCTGTAAGTACTTGCTTACTATTAAAAGAAGAATTAGAGAATCCAGTTGGAATTGCTAATACTTATTATTCTTACAGCGGAAGCATTACAAAAGCAGGTGATTTAGCTTGGTCTGGTTCTTACTTGCCATTAGGATATGAGCCGCTTCAGTGTGGTGGACCAGATGCTACTGTATACACTTATTCAGTTGATAAGTTTGGTGTTGTTACTCGTACAGGTTCTGTATCTTTCAATGTATGTAAAGATTATGTGAAGTTCTGTTGTGAAGACTTAGGAGATAACTTAGTTGCATTAGTAGTAGAAGATGCTGCGGGTAATACTAATCACTCTTGGTCTACAGTAACTGTTGAAGATAAAGCTGGTTCTACTTGGAGCTCTTGTCCTACAGGTCCTGCATTAACTTGTGAGAATGTGGATGTATGGCAACCATATAGCCTTCCGTCTTATGGCGGTCTTGTATGTGATAATGGATTCACCGTACAAGAAATCGCAAGAGATTACGATGAGACATGTGGTGATGGAGAATTATTTATAGTTTACGGAGCATTTGATGCTGACGGTGAGTTAGTAAGTCAAAAGACTTGTTCTTACTTCTTTGCTTACACAGATGCAGCTTTTGATCCTTATACTATTAAGTGGCCATTACATTATACAAGATCTACAATAACAGGGTCTTTCATTATTGGTAATGATGCGGATGTAGTAGAAGGAATTAACTACGAGTGTTATGATGCCGATGGTGACGGAGTTGCTGATGAGGTATACTCTGAAGAGACTTCAGTATTTATGAACTATGCTTTAGAGTGTACTGCTGATGTAGTAGATGAGCCAGTATGGTGTGATGCTAAGTGTGCGCTTATTGCTTATTCATATGAAGATCTTGAGGCAGAAGCAAGCGATGCATGTAAGAAGACTCTAAGAAAGCACACAATCATCGATTGGTGTACTTATCAGCCGAATTACGGTGTTGATGAAGATGCTGACGATTGGTTTGTTGCAGTAGAAGACTGGACAATTGGTCAAGCTTGTGATGATTGTGATCATTATTCTGTAGCTACAGAAGATGTTCCAAATTACTACTTCGCTTATAAAGAAGTTGACGTAGATGGTTATTATACATTTACTCAAGTAATCAAGGTTGTTGATAATGACGCTCCTGTTGTTTCTGCTGACGATGAATTCGTTGTAGAGGTTACTGGTGGTGCAACTGCTAAAGGAGATGATTTTGATGGCTGCGCAGGTAGTGATGTACTTACTGCTACAGCTACTGATGTATGTGGTGATTCTGAAATTGATCCTGCATCTATCACTTGGTGGATTACAGTATCTAAAGACAACAAAGTCGTGGCAAGTAAAACTGCCAAAGGAATGGAAGCTACTATGAGCACTCAAGAAGGAGCTCCTGGTGATGTTCATGTCATTAGATGGCAAGCTACTGATGCTTGTGGTAATATTTCAAGTGCTACCACTGTAGTTACTTTTGCGGATACTAAGAATCCTACTCCAGTATGTCTTCAAGATATCTCAACTGCTACTATGAATGTAGATGGTAGTTCTGTAGCTATCTGGGCTTCTGATTATGATCTCGGATCATTTGATAACTGTTCTGACGTAGAAGTATACTTCAAAGATGAGGAAGGAAACGCTGTAAGCAGTCTTTCATTCTCATGTGATGATATCGCTAACGGCATCTCAGCTACTCAAGAATTACAACTTTATGTTGCTGATGAGAGTGGTAATGAAGATTTCTGTTACGTTACTCTAAGAATTGATGACAACGCTGACATTTGTGACGATGTAGATGGTGGTGCGGCTGCTCTTATCGCTGGTGAAGTGAGAACTGAGCTAGGTGATATGGTAGAGAGTGCAAAAGTAAGCTTGAACAAAGCTAATACTGATATTACTTCAGTAGAAGGTAAGTATGCTTTCGCTAACACTCCAATGTACAATGCATATGAAGTAACTTCTAAGAAAGATGATGACTACCTCAACGGTGTTACTACTCTTGACTTAGTATTGATACAGAAGCATGTATTAGGAATTGAAGCTCTTGATAGCCCATACAAAGTAATCTCTGCTGATATCAACAGTGATGCTAAAATCAGTGGTGCTGACCTTGTAGACCTTAGAAAATTAATCTTAGGTGTTTACACTGAGTTACCATCAAACGATTCTTGGAGATTTGTAGATGCAGCACAATCATTTGATGATGTTGCTAATCCATTCCCTTTCACTGAGGCACTTACTGTAAATCTTGATGCTGAGGCATTAAATCAAGATTTCATTGCTGCTAAAATTGGTGATGTGAGTGGTAACGCTATCGCTAACAGCTTAATCGCTGCTGGTACAAGAAGCGCTGGTACACTTAATCTTGAGATTAGTGATGCTGCTGTAGCTGCTGGAAACACTGTAAGTGTTGCTGTTACTGCTGCTAACTTCTCTGAGATTGCTGCTTACCAGTTCACTATGGATGTAGCTGGATTAGAGTTCACTGGTGTTGAAGCTGGTGCTATCAATGTAACTGCAGATAACTTTGCAGCTCTTGATGTTAATACAGTGACAACTGCATGGTTCAACGCTGAGGCTGTAAGTACAAGTGATGTATTATTCACTATGAACTTTACTGCTACTGCAGATGTAAACTTGAGTGAGGCATTAGCTGTAAGCTCAAGAGTAACTCAAGCTGCTGCGTACAACGCAAATGCTGAGAAGCTTGACATTAACGTTGCTTACAACGGAGTTGCTGCTTCTGAGTTCGCTTTATATCAGAATGAGCCTAACCCATTCGATCAGACTACTACTGTAGCATTCGAATTGGCTCAAGCAGGTGCTGCTACATTAACAGTATTTGATGTTACAGGTAAGACTGTATCAGTAGTGAAAGGTGACTTTAACAAAGGTTACAACACTATCACTTTAGATAAGTCAGATCTTAATGCAAGTGGAGTACTTTACTACCAATTAGAGAGCGGTTCATTTACTGCTACTAAGAAGATGGTTGTAATAGAGTAATCCACTCTATATAGACTTAGAATAAAATCGGTTTTTGGGATGGCCTCTTTTCCACTTAGGTGGAAAGGGGGCTTTTTTTATTTATTAATATGTTAAATCGAAATATGAACTAAAGCATAGAGATATCCATTATTCAATAACATATTATTTATATTCGCAATGTGTTAACATCCCAAAAGTAGTAATAAGATATAATGACCATCCACGAGATGGTTTCGTCATTATAAATCTATCCGAAAGGATAATAGAACCTTGTTATTACATGAGAACCGATTTTAATCCAATCCCAAGAATGGAATATGGATGGCGTTTATTGCGCCTTCCATACTCCATCTTATTCATTTTAGCATTCTGCTCAAATAGAATTTACGCATCATCTCCAGCATGTATCAGTGAAGTCAATATCACCCTTAATGATGCAGGTCAAGCTATCATTTATCCATCTATGTTCATCAGAGGCAATGCTTCTGGATATGAGCTCGAAGTAATGGAAAGTACATTGAGTCAACCTAATATGGTGGATTGTAGTATGGTAGGAAAAGAAGTAATGGTAAGGGTCTATAATGATACTACGCAATGTATGTCTTTACTAAATGTCGAGGATAAATCAGTATTTAAGGTAGAAGTATTTGATACTTCTATTTCTTGTTTAAGCCTATTAGATAGTATTGATATCCAGTCGTTATTTACTGTAAGTGATAATTGTATCACAAAAAGTGATGTAGATGTCAGTATTACTGACGTTTTAATTCGCTCCTACGATACAGATCCTGATAGTTTACGTTTATATGAGCGTCATTGGCGATTTTCAGATGGTGAGGATATAGTGAATGCAGTAAGTAAGATACTGGTACGTCCTTTTGATATAGATGAGGTGATATTTCCTAATGATACGATGGTATTTTGTCCAGATGATCCTACAGATATATCGGTCACTGGGACTCCATCTTACCAAGGTCTTGATCTACAGGCCTTATGCTCCGTAATGAGCTCTACTCAGATTTCACAGGGTATAGATCAAGGCTGTGATACAAAAGTAAAATATGAGCGATTATGGGTAGTTACTGATTGGGAGAGGGATCGTATGTGGATCGATACACAGCTCATACTATTGGTAGATACTTTACCGAAGTATCTTAATGTACCAGATATAGTCATAGAAAGTGATATAGAAAATTGTGAGAGCTCATTTATTATTCCTTTTCCAGATACTATTGGTGCAGGCTGCTCTTCATTTGTGCCGGAGTATATTAATGCTTTTGTTAATGGCATTACTGTGGCTATTGGGGATACTTACCATATGAATGAAGGAGATACAGCGATCATATCATATACTGGTAGAGATGATTGCTACGAGCCTATTAATGGAGATGTAGATACCTTGATATATACATCATCTGAATTGCCCATAATTGAATGTCCCCCTGCGAAAGTATTAGCCATATCCTTAAATGATAGTCTTCGAAATCGAATTATTAAAGTTGCCTCTTTAATAAATCCAGGTGATATCATTAGTTGTCAATCAATAAGCATTTTGGGTAGAAGCCTAAGTGGTAATTGCAGTCCAGATTCGAGCTATTCAGAATTTGTAGAGTTTTGTTTAGCTGATACAATGGATAGGGTCATGGTAGAAATAGTAGTTCAAAATGAACAGGGACTATTCAGTCCGACTACTTGTATGGTGATGGTTGATGTCCAATATAAGGAAGCCATACCAGATCGAATATATCCGACCTGTTTAGATAGCCTTGATGTATTCTTGACAGATACGACTATACTGTTTGATCCATTATCAGTATTCGCAGATAGAGGTAATCTTGCTTTTGGTTCATTGACTGGATCTGGTGTGGCCTTATCTGGATCAGGACTTCCAATATTTGGGGCAACAGGTAGTGGGTTTGCTTTTGGTGCATCTTTCACATCTTTTAATAGTATTGTTGTAGATGATGGCTCTAATGCTCTAAACTGTGATAATGTTGGATCTTATAATCTTCAAATGGCTTTTATCAATGAAGTCCACGCAGACACATTTTTATGCAATGTTGATTTAGAGGTTATAGATAGTGCAGGTATATGCAGTGATAATGTAGCTGTTCAAATTCTGGCATATGAATATATGCCGATGTCTGAGGTTAATATTGCTATGGGATCTGAAGTCTTCAGTACTGATCAAGATGGAATAGTTCAATTAAGTCAAGCTGGGGAGGTCACCCTTTCTATAGACGATGACTGGATGGCTGGTATTACTGTTAATGATTTATATGAATTAGAAAAGATATTACAAGGTATAGTGCCTACTGATATGATGTATGAGGTAGCAGGAGATGTAGATGGCTCTGGTTCTATCAGTGGATTAGATTTTATTCAGCTCAAGAGATTATTGCTCAATGGTGAGAATAAATACTTAGAAGATTCTGCGCCGTGGCAATTTTATACAACGGGACAAAGGAATCAAATACTACATGAGGGCAGCATATCTGTCAAAAAGGGTATAAACACAGTCTATACCGCTAAACGAGGAGACATTGACGGAGATGTTTTATTGAATGCTGGTGTGAGGTCTGACCAGGACCTCCTCATCGAACGAGTAGACTATCCGGATCACGTGATTTTATCTATGCCATCTTTGATTGGTAATGCACTCGATGTGACATTAGAATTAGAAGGAGTAGAAAAAGTATCGATGGATTACGAAGAGAGTATGTGGACGTATAAAGATGGTACCCTTAGAATACTGAGTATAGCTGATAAAACAAGTAGTGATTTAGGTGATATCGAAATAGAGGTAATACCATCAAGGATCGCTTCGGATATAACAGTAAATAGTAGTGCTGAAAAATCATCAATGCTGTATGACGTCGAGGGGCATCACTCGCTATCGCCTAAGATTTACAGAAAAGCCCTCTCACGTGATATGCATCAGCTGAATCAATTTTATATCTATCCAAATCCAGGGAGTAAAGATCGGTCAGTAACTCTGACGTGGGATGGTGCCACTAAAGGTGCGGAAGCTGATATAGAAATAGAAATGTTTGACCTGTTAGGTCAATTGGTACTTCAAAATCGTCTGGATGTAAAATCGATGAAGACTACCACTTCAATAGATCTTAATACGAGCAGTATTGCTACAGGAACCTACTGGATTAAGATCCGTCAAGGAGAGGCAAATAGATCAATCAAGTATATTAAATTGTAATTTTTTTAAAATACCTGAAAAAAGGTAGTACTACATATTAAAGAAATATTACATTTGTGTGTGACTTGTACTTAATGGGTGCAAGTCATCTCACCTTAGATGGTGATGAAAACGTAAAATCAAGAACTTAGACCGAGATACGATAATAGAACATCGAGAGATAGAGATGTATGGACAATGATGAAAACTGATCCCACCTCTCCTCCTCTCACATACTATTTGGTAACAATTTATTTCAAAACCCTTTGGGACTCGTACAAGTATGTGTCTCCCAAAGCAGTATATGTTTTATTAACTCTTTTAAAAGTATCTCATGATGAAAACGAGTTTTACTAAATTATTTAAAGAAAAATGGAGGGCTATAGTGCCACTTCTATTTTTCTGTACGATGTCCATCGGGCTTAAAGCTGATCCATGCGGAGTTTTGGATAGCTTAGCTGAAATTCAACTTATTATTGATTGTGACGGATCTTTAGTTGTCAAAGCTGAAGAGTCAAGTCACTATGTATTTGGTACAGCAAGTGTCGGTGACATTGCGGAATTTTACCAAGAAAGTGCACCTATTTCGCACTTCATTCCAACACATCTTACCCCTGGTACAGATTTTGAATTTTACATTAAAGAGAAGTGTGCTGATAAGACAGATCCTTCTAAGCATTACTATTTTCCTGTATACGGAGTATTAAATGTTGCGGGTGAAGGCGCTGGTGCCGGAACATACTCTTTTAACGGAGTGGGTAAAACGCCAAGTGATAGAGCAACACAAACTTCGAGCAGCCCCACTGCAAAGCCTAAAGGAGTAACTCCGAAGGTGACAGCTTCCGTGATTAAGCCAACTTGCCCTGGTGAATCTAATGGTCAGGTTACTTTATCATTAGGAAACGTCGATTTAAGCAAAAACTGTGGTGCGGGTATAGAAGTCTCGTTAGTTACTCCTCCATCATCTTTGGCACCAGCTAAATCAATGTCATTTGAAAACAATCAACTTGTTCTTTTAGGCGGGGCAGGTACGTATGAATTAACATTTGCTGTAAATGCAGCTCCACAGGATTGTGTTTGTCCGTTAAATGCGCCAGCATCGATTACTGTTGTAATTCCAGAGGCATCTGATAAGTCTGCGTCAATAGCTTGTATTGATCGAGTAAATATGTCTTCTTCTGTAGATCCTACTGACTGCTCTGTTACTATAGAATTATCTGATATTATGTTAGGAGTAGGTGACCCTTGTACTGCAAATGACTCTGCTGAGTATATAAATGTACGAGACCCACGAACTAATGAATTGATCGGAACTGGGCTTATGGGAGCCCCTGGTAGTTATGCACCAAATGCACAAACTGGATCAGGAGTTGCAGTTCGTTTGTTCCCAGGGCATTTCACATTTGGAGAAGAAGTAATTGTAGAAGTACATGATGCAATGAGTGGAAACTATTGCTGGGGTACAGTGCTGATTGAAGACAAAGCTGCACCAGTAATAACATGTAATAATCCAGGGCGTACAGAAATTCTCTGTATTGAGTATGATGGAGATGATATGGCAGAGTCATTAAAGTCTGCTATAGATGATTGTAGCGATTTTGATGTGACAATAGTAAGAAGAAAAGATATAGAGGCATGTGAAGGCTCTGTAATGAGCCGTGTGGAATTAATTTATTTCGCCGAAGATGAATGGGGTAGAGCATCTGATCAATGTACAGATACCGTAGATATTGTTAGAATAGTTGAGCCAGACAGTTCAGAGTTGACGTTTATCGAGGAAATAGAACTTATTTGGCCAGAAGATAGAGGAAAAGGTAATAATCCTTTCAGTTGTGACGGATTTACTGATGTTGATGGTGATGGTATTCCTGACCCTACATTTGACGGAGCTGGTATGCCTATACTTGTCTTGGCACAAGGAGGAGGGAAGTTTGATACATTCCCATTACCTGCATTGACATTTGATCACTATAGTAGCGATTTACAGGAGAGACGTGCAAAAGCTATGATCAATTGTAAAATTGGTGCAAGCTACCAAGATATAAAATTAGGCACATATGACTGTGTGACTAAGTACATGAGAAGATGGACTATTGGAGAATGGTCTTGTGAAGGTGAAAAAGAGGTAGTATATCAGCAAACTATTGAGATTGTTGATACACTTGCACCGGTACTTTTAGAGGCTATACCGGATGCAGAAGTAAGTGTGAATTCTTACTCTTGTACCAAGTTCAAGCCTATCAAAATGCCGAAGGCTGTAGATAACTGTACAAGCGTACACTATCAGGCTGTAGCATATGACTCTGAGTGGAATGTGATCGGTCCAGATATTTATGATGGAGACGAAGTAGAATTCAAATTGGGTGTGAACTATGTAGTCTATGATATCTATGACGACTGTCACAATGTGACTAAGGATACATCTATCGTGACAGTAGTAGATAAGTCTGCTCCTGTGACGGTGTGTAAAGAGTTCCTCGTAGTAGGTATCTCTGTGGATGGTACAGTAAGAGTACCAGCGACTGCATTTGACAATGGATCATATGATGACTGTGCTCTTGAGTCTACTTGTGTAGTCAGAATGGATGATCAAGAAACATTTGATGCATTGGATACAGATGGTGACGGTTGGGTCAATATGACAGACCTTTACGCTGCGCCATTGGCTTGTACTCGAGCGGATTGGTATGGAGAGTTTGCAGTAGAAAGAGGCAAAGACAAAGTTCTTCAATTACATAGAGGAGACTTATGTCAGCCAAATATTTGGTTCTGCTGTGATGACGATGCGTCTGAAAATGAAGATGATGTAATGGTAATCTTTAGAGCCACTGACGTATCAGGAAATAGTAATGAGTGTATGGTATTCGTTGATATCCAAGATAAGACGAAGCCTTCTATATCATGTCCTGCAGATGTAACAGTAGATTGTGAGCTTCCTCTTCCATCTCTTGATGAGACTACTTTGGGTACATACATCCTACAAGATGAAGATCCTTTGAGTGCATTATTTGGAAAGATTGCTGCTGAGCATTTCCAAGAGCCATTTGGAGTTCATCCTTCACATGTAGTAAGTGACAATGAAGATGAGTTATTCGACGGTGTATACTACGACAACTGTAAGCCTATCAATATCTATGTGAGAGTAGATATCAATACAAATCAGTGTAATACTGGTGAGATCACAAGATCTTTCTATGCAGAGGATAACAGTGGTAACCGATCAAATGTATGTGTACAGACTATCACTATAGAAAGCGAAGTTGATTTTGATTACAAAAACATCAAGTGGCCAGAAGATGCTGAACTTACTACATGTATGTCTGAAGAAGATATCACTGCTACTATGTTTGGTGTACCAGAGGCGGCGGATGATGCTTGTATGTTATTTGGTACTTCTTATGAAGATCAAGTATTTAGATTTAACAATAGAGACAATCCAGATGCTGACGCTTGTTTCAAGCTCATCAGAACATGGAATGTAATCGACTGGTGTAACAAAGACGACCACAATAGCAATAGCTATGTCGTGCCGCATAAGCAGGTGATCAAAGTAAATGATCCAGATGCTCCAGTGATCGTATGTGATGATATTGATCCAGTGGTGACTACAGATTGTGAAGGTGCTACTGTTGAGTTATTCGCTACTGCTACGGATGAGTGTACTCCTACAGATGAGCTCTTCTGGCAAGTAAAAGTGGATATAGACAATGATGGCGACTATGACTATAAGTTTGAGGATTTAGCTGATGATATCGTCACGACTAATGACGGAGTAGTATTGACTAAATCATTCCCTATCGGTCAGCACAGAGTATTCTGGGTAGTAGAAGATAGATGTGGTAATCTATCTACATGCGAGTCTGTGTTCTCTGTAGAGTTGAACAAGCCTGCTACTCCTTTCGCAGTAGATGTATCTACAGTATTGATGAGTAGTGGTATGGTAGCCATCTGGGCTTCTGATCTTGACAACAAGAGTGCAGGCCCATGTAATCAAGATGCAGCTGTACTTATCTCACGTATTAATGAGACATTTGATCAGGCGGCTTCATCTATCACGTTCACATGTCAAGACTTTGTGGATGGACCAGATGTAGACATTAAGTTCTGGGCATATGTACCTGGAGTACCTAATAGTGAAGACTATGCTACAGTGACAGTGACACTACAGGATAACCAAGGGGCGTGTGATGGCTTCCAAGGTGGATCTACAGAAGGTACTGGACAGAATGCCTTCATCACAGGACGTATCAATACAGAGTCTTCTGTACAGGTACCAGATGTAGAGGTAGGATTACTTGGTGGCAACCAAGGGGCATCTGCTCTCGATGCTACTACTACTAATACTCGTGGAGAGTACGCATTCCCTGCTATGCCTATGGGTGGAGCATATGTGATCGATCCTGTGAGCTCTACTGACTACCTCAATGGTGTCACTACGCTTGACCTCGTGATGATCCAGCGATATGTATTAGGTATCTCAGATCTCGAGTCTGAGTACAAAATCATCGCTGCCGATGTCAACAATGATAACAACGTATCTGCGATTGACCTCGTAGACTTGAGAAGTGTGATCTTAGGTGTAAGTGATAAATTCACTAACAATGATTCTTGGAGATTCATTGATGCGAATTACACTTTCGCTGACAAGCAAAACCCTCTCGCAGAGAACTTCTCTGAGAGCTATACGATCGCAGGATTGGATACAGATATGAATATCGACTTCGTCGGTGTGAAAGTAGGAGATGTCAATGGATCTGTAGATGCGGCGAGCATCTTAGCTCAGAGCAGAAGCAGATTTGACATGATCGTAGCTGATCAATCATTCAGCGCTGGTGATATCGTACAGGTACCAGTGAGAGTGAAGTCAGGTATCGATATGATCGGTGTACAGTTCACTGTAGAGTTTGACGCTGCGACGCTTCAGTTTGCAGGTGTAGACGCTAATGGTCTCAACGTACTCCCTCAGAATATCGCTACTAACAGATCTGCTGATGGTATCGTGACGATGAGTTGGAACGATGTAGAGGCCGTAGATCTGGGTGCAGATGAGGCTATCGTGACGATGAATTTCAAAGCTTACGCTGCGGGATCTATCGCTCAGAGCTTCTTTATTAACTCTAAAGTAGCACAAGCAGAAGTGTACAATGCTAACTTGGAGACAATGGACATTAACCTCACATACTCTAAAGAGTCTGGTGTATTAGCAAGTGGATTTGAGTTGATGCAAAACACTCCTAACCCATTCGCTGATCAAACTGTGATTTCTTTCTTACTACCTGCTAAAGCGGATGCTACGCTGTCAGTATTCGATGTGACAGGTAAAGTACTGAAGGTAATCAAAGGCTCTTTCGACGGAGGATTAAATACAATAGAATTAAACAAATCTGATCTATCAAGCACAGGTGTACTTTACTACACGCTTGAGACTGACGGATTTACAGATACAAAACGCATGGTGGTCTTAAAATAAGAAACTACAAACTACGACTAAGGCTACCAAGCGGTAAAAGAGTTTACTGTTTTTGGGATGAGGCCCCTTCTCCACAGAGGTGGAGAGGGGTCTTTTTTATTTTGTCAAAATCAGAAATGAACTCTCTACTCACTTAGGAGTGTTACTTTTGCGTGATGAAGTTCATTGTTGATATAAATACATTGTTTTGGGGAGAGTACTCGCTATAGACTATGGTATGAAGCGGACAGGGATGGCTTGGACCGATCCGCTACAGATAGCGATCACTCCATTGGAGACTTGTGCGACTACAGACTTTGATGCATGCTGTACAGACTGTCTGAATAGTGGAGAAGTAGAGACTGTAGTCTTTGGACTACCGACTCATGCCGATGGTCATCTCACTCCTGTAGGTGAGAAGGTCCTCAAGATCATCGCCCAGCTGAAAGCTAAATATCACTCTATTAAGTTTGACACCATCGATGAGTCATTTACCTCACATAGAGCTCGCAATCTGATGGTACAGATGGGTACCAAAAAGAAGAAACGGGAGAAAAAAGAAAATATCGATCAGATGAGCGCTGTATTAATATTAAGAGACTACCTAAATAAGATCTTATGATAATGCCGATATACGCCTATGGCTATCCAGTACTAAAGAAAGTAGCTGAGCCTATAGAGCAAAACTATGAGGGACTGAATGTGCTCCTTGAGAATATGTGGGAGACGATGTATGGTGCGAATGGCGTAGGACTCGCTGCTCCTCAGGTAGGGTTGAGTATTAGGATTTTTCTGGTGGACACAATACAGCTCGATAAAGAAGGAGAAGAAAGCGCAGGTATTAAAAAAGCATTCATCAATCCGACTATCATTACTGAAGAAGGAGAATACTGGGCCTATGAAGAAGGCTGCCTCAGTATCCCCAAGCTAGTAGGTGAGGTAGATCGTCAGGAGAAAGTAACCATACGATACAAAGACGAAAATTGGAATGAGCATACTGAGACCTATGATGGTATGAATGCTCGTGTCATACAGCATGAATATGATCATCTCGAAGGGATACTATTCACAGAGCGACTCAAGCCGCTCAAAAAAAGGCTTGTATCCAGAAAGCTCGATAATATACGTAAAGGAAAAGTCGATGTAGGATATAAAATGAAGTTTAAACCTACAAAGCGCTAATACTTTCTATGGATCGATAGATTGTATTATTTTTGCATCGCTCAATTACACGGAGAGGTGTCCGAGTGGCTTAAGGAGCACGCTTGGAAAGCGTGTGTACGTCAAAAGCGTACCGAGGGTTCGAATCCCTCTCTCTCCGCACTTTTTTCTTTCACCTGGGTTTTTTTAGTTCATCGCTCTCCTCATAATCCGCCTAATCTATTAGGCTAATCTGTGGTTTTAGCTCGCTTTGTCACTTAGATATTTATCTATTCATCAATACTAAGGACCGACCTTAAGAATTGAAAATACCGAGCATCCCCCACTGACCTACAAGTCATCTACATATGATGATCGGATAACTACATATCATATACGTTTCCCCCTTTTTCCAATGTGTTAAATATTAGAATTGACATAAATCAATTCTATACATATTAGAATAAATTGTAATATGTAGTTACTTTTGCCCAAATCACCCTTGCCAACTGAGAAGTGATTGGATCGGTCTGTCATTTTCACCCTTATGATAGATTGATTTTAGACCTATTATCTATTCTCCGTCTTTTCTGACGGGTACTTTCGCTGCGCCTACCGATACAATAAGACATTGGAAAAATGATGAAACGAATTCTTGGGACAACTATGTCCTCTTGTCAGCAGTGTGGTACTGCTATGATCTGCTTGATGGCACTATTGTGTAGTTCATGGCTTATTTCTGATATCTCGGCCCAGGCTATCATATATTCTGAGGATTTTGAGGGCGCTACTGATTGGACGATTAATCCTGATGGTACAGATACGGCTGTTTTGCCTACTACTGGCCAGTTTGAGGTCGGCAACCCAACTGGTACGAACTATCAAAACAATATAACACCCAGTGGATCTAACGCCTTAGTCACTGGTGCTGCCAATACATCTGATGGCTCACATGATATTGACGGTGGCTTGACATCGGCTATTTCGCCTGTAATAGCCATTCCTAATCGTCCCGTTATAGGGCTTAGTCTGAGCTCATATTTTTCTAATGATAATCGATCTGGTGCTCAAGATTTCTTACGTGTCACAATTGTAGGTACTTTTAATCAAGTACTGTTTACTACCAATGGGACTAGTACAGATGTTACACCTACATATACTGTTCAGGATTTTGATATTTCGATATACGCAGGACAAAACATCCGAATTTTAGTTGAAGCAAGTAGTACTACTGCTTCTTTTGCAGAAGCTGCAGTCGACGATATAATCATCGAGTTACCTGTGCCAACGTGTAGTGCAGGACCCAGTAAAGAAATGGATTGCGAAACAACATCGGTCAGTCTTGAGGGCGGCAGTAATACCAGTGGGGTTACTTATAGCTGGTCAACAAATAATGGGAATATTGTCAGTGGAGCTAATACAGCAAACCCGATCGTGGATCAGCCGGGGTATTATACCATGACTGTCACAGATACAGAATATGCATTATCCAGTACCTGTGGAGTACAGGTGGTTGATATCTGTCCTGAAAGTGCAACTTGTGCCTGTACCGACTATCTATATGTTACTGATCCTTCGGAAGATTTGGTACATAAATTTACACTTAATCCTGATGGATCCATCGGTGACGAAATTGGTACGCCTTGGGTCCCCACTGGTAATATAGTTGACCCTCATGGTGTGGTCAGTGACCTTAATGGTAATCTGTACATCGCTCAAATCGAAGGGTCAACAGGAACTACGACCACGACCCAGTTATTCCAACTTGGATGTGATGGATCTATAAAAGATGCTGACTATATACCTAACTGGCGAAGAACGCTGAACATGGTGAGTATTGGAAATAACATATTCTCCATTGGGCGTGACCCAAATGGTGGGCCATATTACGTATATATGCATGATCTCTGTACTCAGTCAGCGGTTGATTCCATTCCATTGCCTAATGCTTTAGCAGGTTGGGATATCATGGAAGGCAACAACGGAGACCTCTACATCACTCAATCTTTTGGCGGAAATACAAATGAAACTCATAACATCTATATAGTAGATCAAAATCTGACTTCATTTACACCTTTTGTAGCCCTGCCAAATCCTGGGGGATATACCACTCATGGTATAGTCCAAGATGAGTATGACAATATCTACATGGTTACGACCAGCTCAGGGAGTACTGGTGCTACGACTATCTATAAAATCGATCCATCTGGCAATGTCATACAGACTATCTCAGATGCATCAATGAATGCCTCGGGATTTGCAGGTGCATGGGGTATAGAGTATGATGAAAATTCAGGAAAAATTTACGTAGGTACCAGAAATGACGACTGTGTAGCCGTACTCGATGCAGGTGGTGCTACAGGGCCTATGGTCTATCAGGCACCGCTGGGTATCGGTCACGTCCCAGGTACATATGCTAAGGCGTTATACATAGTGAGAGAGTGCTGTCCTACTGCTCAAAATATTACCATTGATACCTCTTACTGTGGTCTTTCTATCAATGATCAGATTGACTTGACGTCAATATTAGACTGTGGTGGAGGTACTTTCTGCGAAGGGGAGTGGACACAGCTGTCATCATCGGGATTTTCTTATGACCCATGTAGCTATACACTGACTCTGACAGGTGCTACAGCCTGTGCCTCATTCGAGTTTTCTTCAGATGGAAATGGAGGGAGCCAGTGTGGCGCATTCTCATATACAGTAAATATCCATGCTGGTGAAGTCACTGCTCAAGTTATCACAGGAAATCAGACTATATGTGCAGGAGACGATCCTGTACGATTTGAAATAGCCTCCGCAGCATCAGGGACGAGTGCCATTAGCTATCAGTGGCAGCAGAGCACTACTAATTGCTCTGAGGGATTCACAGATATAGCTGGAGCGAATAATCAAAGATATAATCCACCAGTGCTCAGTCAGACTACTTACTATAGAGTCATCGCCTCGGTGGATCAATCTTGCTCAGGATCAGCATGTCGAGATACTAGTAATTGCCTCCCTGTCACTGTTAATCAACCAACAAGTAGTACCACTAATGAAACAATCTGCTCAACTGAGCTTCCTTATTCATGGAATGGTCTAACCTTTAATAGTGCAGGAAGCCAATCTGCAAATTTCACGAATAGCAATGGCTGTGATAGTACTGCTACCTTAGTCTTGACTGTTGAGAATATTCAGTCAGCAGGATCAAATGGCTCTTTATCCATCTGTCCAGGTGAAAGTGTAAATGCGACTCAATTATTTAATGCCTTGGGAGGTAGTCCAGATAGTGGAGGTAGCTGGAGTCCAAGCCCATCTGGGGCTGGTACGTATACCTATACACATGCCGCTACCACATATTGTCCGGCAGTAAGTGCACAAGTAGTCGTGACTCAATTATCTCATGCGACTGGTACTTTCACGGATTCTTTTTGTGAGGGAAGTGGGTATAGCGTGACGATAGGCAGCGATGTCTATGATGAGAGTAATCTATCAGGTACGACGACCTTGGCCGGAGCTGCTGCAAATGGTTGTGATAGTATCGTCACGGTAAATCTGACCGTATTGTCCAACACCTCAAGCAACACTACCGAGACGATTTGTGAGAACGATCTTCCATATAGTTGGAATGGTTTGACCTTCACTACTGCAGGCAGCCAGACGGCGACCTTGACGAATGGGAATGGTTGTGACAGTTTAGCGACTTTAGTCTTGACGGTTAATCCGAACACATCGAGCAATAACACCGAGACGATTTGTGAGAACGATCTTCCGTACAGTTGGAATGGTTTGACCTTCACTACTGCGGGCAATCAGACGGCTACTTTGACGAATGGGAATGGTTGCGACAGCTTAGCGACTTTAGTCTTGACGGTTAATCCGAACACATCGAGCAATAACACAGAGACGATCTGTGAGAACGATTTACCATATAGTTGGAATGGCTTGACTTTCACTGGTGCGGGCAGTCAGACGGCTACCTTGACGAATGGGAATGGTTGCGACAGCTTAGCGACTTTGGTCTTGACAGTCAATCCGAATACTTCAAGCAATAACACGGCGACGATCTGCGAGAACGACCTTCCGTATAGTTGGAATGGCTTGACCTTTACTTCTGCCGGTAGTCAGACGGCTACCTTAACGAATGGGAATGGCTGCGACAGCTTAGCCACTTTGGTCTTGACGGTGAATCCAAATACCTCGAGTAATAACACGGCGACGATTTGCGAGAACGACCTGCCGTATAGTTGGAATGGTTTGACCTTCACTGGTGCCGGTAGTCAGACGGCTACCTTAACGAATGGGAATGGCTGCGACAGCTTAGCCACTTTGGTCTTGACAGTCAATCCAAATACTTCAAGCAATAACACGGCGACGATCTGTGAAAACGATCTTCCATATAGTTGGAATGGCTTAAGCTTCACTGCTGCAGGCAGCCAGACGGCGACTTTGACAAATGCAGAAGGTTGCGATAGCTTAGCGACTTTGGTATTAACGGTGAATCCGAATACTTCAAGTAACAATACGGAGACTATTTGTGAGAACGATTTACCATATAGTTGGAATGGCTTGACTTTCTCTACTGCAGGCAGCCAGACGGCGACCTTAACGAATGCCGAAGGTTGCGATAGTTTAGCGACTTTAGTCTTGACGGTTAATCCGAATACTTCAAGCAATAACACCGAGACGATTTGCGAGAACGACCTTCCATATAGTTGGAATGGCTTAACTTTCACTGCTGCAGGTAGTCAGACGGCTACCTTGACGAATGCGAATGGTTGCGACAGTTTAGCAACCTTAGTCTTGACAGTCAATCCGAATACCTCGAGCAATAACACCGAGACGATCTGCGAGAACGACCTTCCGTATAGTTGGAATGGTTTGACCTTCAATACTGCAGGTAGTCAGACGGCTACCTTGACGAATGCGAATGGTTGTGACAGTTTAGCAACCTTAGTCTTGACGGTGAATCCAAATACCTCGAGTAATAACACAGAGACGATCTGTGAGAACGATTTACCGTATAGTTGGAATGGTTTGACTTTCACTGCTGCAGGCAGTCAGACGGCTACCTTGACGAATGCGAATGGTTGTGATAGCTTAGCAACTTTAGTCTTGACAGTCAATCCAAATACCTCGAGCAACAACACGGCGACGATCTGTGAGAACGACTTGCCGTATAGTTGGAATGGTTTGACTTTCACTGGTGCAGGCAGTCAGACAGCTACCTTAACGAATGGGAATGGCTGCGACAGCTTAGCAACCTTAGTCTTGACTGTGAATCCGAATACTTCAAGCAATAACACGGCGACGATCTGTGAGAACGATTTACCATATAGTTGGAATGGCTTGACCTTTACTTCTGCAGGTAGTCAGACGGCTACCTTAACAAATGGGAATGGTTGTGACAGTTTAGCGACTTTGGTCTTGACGGTGAATCCGAATACTTCAAGCAATAAAACAGAGACGATCTGTGAGAACGATCTTCCATATAGTTGGAATGGCTTGACCTTCACTGCTGCCGGTAGTCAGACGGCTACCTTAACGAATGCGAATGGTTGTGATAGCTTAGCAACCTTAGTCTTGACAGTGAATCCGAATACTTCAAGCAATAACACAGAGACGATTTGTGAGAACGATTTACCATATAGTTGGAATGGCTTGACCTTCACTGGTGCGGGCAGTCAGACGGCTACCTTAACGAATGCGAATGGTTGTGATAGTTTAGCAACCTTAGTCTTGACTGTGAATCCGAATACGTCAAGCAATAACACGGCGACGATCTGTGAGAACGATTTACCATATAGTTGGAATGGCTTGACCTTTACTTCTGCAGGTAGTCAGACGGCTACCTTAACAAATGGGAATGGTTGTGACAGTTTAGCGACTTTGGTCTTGACGGTGAATCCAAATACTTCAAGCAATAACACGGCGACGATTTGCGAGAACGATCTTCCGTACAGTTGGAATGGTTTGACCTTCACTGGTGCCGGTAGTCAGATAGCTACCTTAACGAATGCGAATGGTTGTGATAGTTTAGCAACCTTAGTCTTGACGGTGAATCCGAATACTTCAAGCAATAACACGGCGACGATCTGTGAGAACGATTTACCGTATAGTTGGAATGGTTTGACCTTCAATACTGCAGGTAGTCAGACGGCTACCTTGACGAATGCGAATGGTTGCGATAGCTTAGCAACTTTAGTCTTGACAGTCAATCCAAATACCTCGAGCAACAACACGGCGACGATCTGTGAGAACGACTTGCCGTATAGTTGGAATGGTTTGACTTTCACTGGTGCAGGCAGTCAGACAGCTACCTTAACGAATGGGAATGGCTGCGACAGCTTAGCAACCTTAGTCTTGACTGTGAATCCGAATACTTCAAGCAATAACACTGCGACGATCTGTGGGAACGACCTTCCGTATAGTTGGAATGGTTTGACCTTCAATACTGCCGGTAGTCAGACAGCTACCTTAACGAATGCAAATGGTTGCGACAGCTTAGCCACTTTAGTCTTGACAGTCAATCCAAATACTTCGAGCAATAACACGGCGACGATCTGTGAGAACGACCTGCCGTATAGTTGGAATGGTTTGACCTTTACTGCTGCTGGTAGTCAGACGGCGACCTTAACGAATGCGAATGGCTGCGATAGCTTAGCAACCTTAGTCTTGACTGTGAATCCGAATACTTCAAGCAATAACACGGCGACGATCTGTGAGAATGATTTACCATATAGTTGGAATGGTTTGACCTTCACTGGTGCAGGCAGTCAGACGGCTACTTTGACGAATGCGAATGGCTGCGATAGCTTAGCGACTTTAGTCTTGACAGTCAATCCAAATACCTCGAGCAATAACACGGCGACGATTTGCGAGAACGATTTACCATATAGTTATAATGGTTTGACTTTCACTGCTGCAGGCAGTCAGACGGCTACTTTGACGAATGCGAATGGCTGTGATAGCTTAGCAACCTTAGTCTTGACGGTGAATCCGAATACTTCAAGCAATAACACCGAGACGATTTGCGAGAACGACTTGCCGTATAGTTGGAATGGTTTGACCTTTACTTCTGCAGGGAGTCAGACGGCGACCTTAACGAATGGGAATGGTTGCGATAGCTTAGCGACCTTAGTCTTGACGGTGAATCCAAATACTTCAAGCAATAACACCGAGACGATTTGCGAGAACGACTTGCCGTATAGTTGGAATGGTTTGACCTTTACTTCTGCAGGCAGTCAGACAGCCACCTTAACGAATGGGAATGGTTGTGACAGTTTAGCGACCTTAGTCTTGACGGTGAATCCGAATACCTCGAGTAATAACACGGCGACGATTTGCGAGAACGATTTACCGTACAGTTGGAATGGTTTAACCTTCACTGCTGCAGGCAGTCAGACGGCTACCTTAACGAATGGGAATGGCTGCGACAGCTTAGCAACCTTAGTTTTGACGGTGAATCCGAATACTTCAAGCAATAACACCGAGACGATTTGCGAGAACGACTTGCCGTATAGTTGGAATGGTTTGACCTTTACTTCTGCAGGGAGTCAGACGGCGACCTTAACGAATGGGAATGGTTGCGATAGCTTAGCGACCTTAGTCTTGACGGTGAATCCGAATACTTCGAGCAATAACACAGAGACGATCTGTGAGAACGACCTTCCGTATAGTTGGAATGGTTTGACCTTCACTGCTGCAGGTAGTCAGACAGCTACCTTAACGAATGGGAATGGCTGCGACAGCTTAGCCACTTTGGTCTTGACAGTCAATCCAAATACTTCAAGCAATAACACAGAGACGATCTGTGAGAACGATTTACCGTACAGTTGGAATGGTTTGACCTTCAGTACTGCCGGTAGTCAGACGGCTACCTTAACGAATGCGAATGGTTGCGACAGCTTAGCGACCTTAGTCTTGACTGTGAATCCAAATACTTCAAGCAATAACACGGCGACGATCTGCGAGAACGATCTTCCGTATAGTTGGAATGGTTTGACCTACAATACTGCCGGTAGTCAGACGGCTACCTTAACGAATGCGAATGGTTGCGACAGCTTAGCGACCTTAGTCTTGACTGTGAATCCAAATACTTCAAGCAATAACACGGCGACGATCTGCGAGAACGATCTTCCGTATAGTTGGAATGGTTTGACCTTCAGTACTGCAGGTAGTCAGACGGCTACCTTGACGAATGCGAATGGTTGCGACAGCTTAGCGACCTTAGTCTTGACTGTGAATCCAAATACTTCAAGCAATAACACGGCGACGATCTGCGAGAACGATCTTCCGTATAGTTGGAATGGTTTGACCTTCACTGGTGCGGGCAGTCAGACGGCTACCTTAACGAATGCGAATGGTTGCGACAGCTTAGCGACCTTAGTCTTGACTGTGAATCCAAATGCTTCAAGCAATAACACGGCGACGATCTGCGAGAACGATCTTCCGTATAGTTGGAATGGTTTGACCTTCAATACTGCAGGTAGTCAGACGGCTACCTTGACGAATGGGAATGGCTGCGATAGCTTAGCGACTTTGGTCTTGACAGTGAATCCGAATACTTCAAGCAATAACACGGCGACGATCTGTGAGAACGATCTTCCATATAGTTGGAATGGTTTGACCTTCAATACTGCTGGCAGTCAGACGGCTACCTTAACGAATGGGAATGGTTGCGATAGCTTAGCGACCTTAGTCTTGACGGTGAATCCAAATACCTCGAGCAATAACACGGCGACGATCTGTGAGAACGATTTGCCATATAGTTGGAATGGTTTGACTTTCATTGCTGCAGGCAGTCAGACAGCTACCTTAACGAATGGGAATGGTTGTGACAGTTTAGCGACTTTGGTCTTGACAGTCAATCCAAATACCTCGAGTAATAACACGGCGACGATTTGCGAGAACGATTTACCATATAGTTGGAATGGTTTGACCTTCAATACTGCCGGTAGTCAGACAGCTACCTTAACGAATGGGAATGGCTGCGATAGCTTAGCGACCTTAGTCTTGACGGTGAATCCGAATACTTCAAGCAATAACACCGAGACGATCTGTGAGAACGACCTGCCGTATAGTTGGAATGGCTTGACTTTCACTGGTGCAGGCAGTCAGACGGCTACTTTGACGAATGGGAATGGCTGCGATAGCTTAGCGACTTTAGTCTTGACGGTTGATGAGGCTGTAGACGCTGGTGAAGACGCTGAAATCACTCTTTGTGAAGGTGATATGGTTACTCCAGAAATATTATTCAGTGCATTAGGCGGAAGCCCAGATTCATTGGGATCTTGGACTCCTACACCTGCAGGAGCTGGGATTTACACGTATACTTTGCCAGCCAATGGCCTGTGCTCAGGTGATATGTCGACAGTCACTGTGACAGAGGAATCAAGTCTTGATCCAGGTAATGACGGTACTCTTTCTATATGTACAGGTGATACGATTACTACCCAAAAGTTATTTAGCGCCCTTCAAGGCACACCAGATCCAGGAGGATCTTGGAGTCCTACTATTGATGGACCTGGCATATATACCTACACTGTCGGCGGTACAGGTACTTGTCCTGAGTTGAGAGCAGATGTCACAGCTGTGGAACTTCCAGTTCCCGATAGCACGATTGTCGAGACGATATGTGTGGGAGATGGCACTTCTTTCGCCGTAGCAGGTGATATATATGATGAATCTAATCCATCTGGTACGACTATTATTTCTGGTGCAGCATCCAATGGTTGCGATAGTATCGTTCATGTGGACCTCACTGTTTTGCCACGAGGCGAGGGGATCGTAGATACTATGGTTTGTGAGATTGATTTACCACTTACGTGGAATACGCTCAGCCTCGAATCAGCCGGTATTTACTATGATACTTTAGCCGGTGCTGCAGCGAACGGTTGCGATAGCATTACAACAATTAATTTAAGTATAGATTCATCTATTATTTGCGTTGCCAGCTTAGGTGACTACGTCTGGTTTGATGAAAATAACGACGGCATCCAAGATGGCACCGAGGATGGAGTAGAGGGAGTTACTGTCTACCTACTCGATGATATGGGTGCAGTGCTTGATAGCACGCTGACGGATATGGACGGACTATATAGCTTTGATAATTTACTGCCTGGCGACTATGCGGTACAGTTCGCTTATCCAGACAGTGTAGATGGCGTAACAGTCGTACCGACAATACAAAATGTTGGTGATGACACGCTGGACAGTGATGCTGATCCGATTACAGGAATTACTCAGACAGTAACATTGGAAGCTGGCGAGCACTACCCAGACTTAGATGCAGGCTTGAGTCCAGAGCTGGCGAGTCTTGGAGACTACGTCTGGTTTGATGAAAATAACGATGGCATCCAAGACGGAAGTGAGTCAGGAGTAGAAGGCGTAACAGTTTACCTCCTCGATGACATGGGTGCAGTGCTTGACAGCACGCTGACGGATATGGACGGACTCTATAGCTTTGATGATTTACTGCCTGGCGATTATGCAGTACAGTTTGCTTATCCAGACAGTGTGGATGGAGTATCAGTAGTGCCTACGAAGCAGAATATTGGAGATGACACGATGGACAATGATGCAGATCCAGTAACAGGTACTACGCAAACAGTAACGCTTGAAGCAGGTGAAAACAATACAGATCTTGATGCTGGGGTAAGCCCAGAGTTAGCGAGTCTTGGCGACTATGTTTGGTTTGATGAGAATAGTGATGGCATCCTAGACGGAAGCGAAACTGGAGTAGAAGGTGTAACTGTTTACCTTCTTGATGACATGGGCGTAGTGCTTGACAGCACGCAGACTGACATGGATGGCTTATATAGTTTTGATAATTTATTGCCTGGTGATTATGCGGTACAGTTTGCTTACCCAGACAGTGTAGCTGGCGTGTCAGTCGTAGCGACGATGCAAAATGCAGGTGACGACACGCTGGACAGCGACGCTGATCCAGTGACGGGAACCACCCAAACCGTAACATTAGAAGCAGGTGAGAACTACCCAGATTTAGATGCAGGATTAAGTCCAGAGCTGGCAAGCCTTGGAGACTACGTCTGGTTTGATGAAAATAACGACGGCATCCAAGACGGAAGTGAGTCAGGAGTTGAGGGCGTAACCGTCTACTTACTTGATGACATGGGCGTAGTACTTGACAGCACTATGACTGACATGGATGGTCTATATAGCTTTGAAGATTTACTACCTGATGACTATGCGGTACAGTTTGCCTATCCAGACAGTGTAGCTGGCGTATCGGTAGTACCTACGATGCAGAATATTGGCGACGACACGCTGGACAGTGATGCTGATCCAGTGACAGGCGAGACGCAAGTAGTGACATTGGAAGCTGGCGAAAACTACCCAGATTTGGATGCAGGCTTAAGTCCAGAATTAGCGAGTCTTGGCGACTACGTTTGGTTTGATGAGAATAACGACGGTATCCAAGAAGGGACTGAGTCAGGAGTAGAGGGCGTAAGCGTCTACCTTCTCGATAATATGGGCGGCTTGCTTGACAGCACGTTGACGGATGTTGATGGTCTGTATAGCTTTGATAATCTACTGCCTGGTGATTATGCGGTACAGTTTGCTTACCCAGACAGTGTGAATGGCGTATCGGTCGTACCTACGATGCAGAATGTTGGCGATGACACGCTGGACAGTGACGCAGATCCATTGACAGGAGAGACACAAGTAGTGACCCTTTCTGCTGGCGAGCATTATCCAGATTTAGATGCAGGCTTAAGTCCAGAATTAGCGAGTCTTGGTGATTACGTTTGGTTTGATGAGAATAATGACGGTATTCAAGATGGGACAGAGTCAGGAGTAGAGGGCGTAAGCGTCTATCTCCTCGATGATATGGGCGGCTTGCTTGACAGCACGCTGACGGATGTTGATGGTCTATATAGCTTTAATAATCTACTGCCTGGTGATTATGCAGTGCGGTTTGCTTACCCAGACAGTGTGAATGGCGTATCGGTCGTACCTACGATACAGAATATTGGCGATGACACGCTGGACAGTGACGCAGATCCATTGACAGGAGAGACACAAGTAGTGAACCTTTCTGCTGGAGAAAACTACCCAGATTTAGATGCAGGCTTAAGTCCAGAATTAGCGAGTCTTGGTGATTACGTTTGGTTTGATGAAAATAACGACGGTATCCAAGATGGGACTGAGTCAGGAGTAGAGGGAGTAACCGTTTACCTCCTCGATGATATGGGTGCAGTACTCGACAGCACGCAGACTGACATGGACGGACTCTATAGCTTCGATAATCTACTACCTGGTGATTATG
>WUUP01000007.1:0-18283 GCA_009833045.1 Saprospirales bacterium GYS_P2D | reverse complement strand
ATGCAAAATGTTGGTGACGACACGATGGACAGTGATGCTGATCCGGCAACAGGAATCACACAGACAGTAACATTGGAAGCTGGTGATAATAATACAGACCTTGATGCTGGCTTAAGTCCAGAATTAGCGAGTCTTGGTGACTATGTTTGGTTTGATGAGAATAACGACGGTATCCAAGATGGGACTGAGTCAGGAGTAGAGGGCGTAAGCGTCTATCTCCTCGATGATATGGGCGGCTTGCTTGACAGCACGTTGACGGATGTTGATGGTCTGTATAGCTTTGATAATCTACTGCCTGGTGATTATGCGGTACAGTTTGCTTACCCAGACAGTGTGAATGGCGTATCGGCCGTACCTACGATGCAGAATGTTGGCGATGACACGCTGGACAGTGACGCAGATCCATTGACAGGAGAGACACAAGTAGTGACCCTTTCTGCTGGCGAGCATTATCCAGATTTGGATGCAGGCTTAAGTCCAGAATTAGCGAGTCTTGGAGACTATGTCTGGTTTGATGAGAATAACGACGGCATCCAAGATGGCACCGAAGCTGGAGTTGAGGGAGTAACTGTTTACCTCCTCGATGACGTGGGCGTAGTGCTTGACAGCACGCTGACGGATGTTGATGGTCTATATAGCTTTAATAATCTACTGCCTGGTGATTATGCAGTACAGTTTGCTTACCCAGACAGTGTGAATGGCGTATCGGTAGTGCCGAGTATGCAGAATATAGGTGATGACACGCTGGACAGTGACGCAGATCCATTGACAGGAGAGACGCAAGTAGTGACATTGGAAGCTGGCGAAAACTACCCAGATTTGGATGCAGGCTTGAGTCCAGAATTGGCCAGCTTAGGCGACTACGTTTGGTTTGATGAGAATAATGATGGTATCCAAGACGGGACTGAGTCAGGAGTAGAGGGCGTAAGCGTCTACCTTCTCGATGATATGGGCGGATTACTTGACAGCACGCTGACGGATGTTGATGGTCTGTATAGCTTTAATAATCTACTGCCTGGTGATTATGCAGTACAGTTTGCTTACCCAGACAGTGTGAATGGCGTATCGGTAGTGCCGAGTATGCAGAATATAGGTGATGACACGCTGGACAGTGACGCAGATCCATTGACAGGAGAGACACAAGTAGTGACATTGGAAGCTGGCGAGCATTATCCAGATTTAGATGCAGGCTTAAGTCCAGAATTAGCCAACTTAGGTGACTACGTTTGGTTTGATGAAAATAACGACGGTATCCAAGACGGGACTGAGTCAGGAGTAGAGGGCGTAACAGTTTACCTTCTCGATGACATGGGAGTAGTGCTTGACAGTACTATGACGGATGTTGATGGTCTATATAGCTTTGATAATCTACTGCCTGGTGATTACGCAGTAAGGTTTGCTTATCCAGACAGTGTGAATGGCGTATCGGTGGTGCCGAGTATGCAGAATATAGGTGATGACACGCTGGACAGTGATGCAGATCCATTGACAGGAGAGACGCAAGTAGTGACCCTTTCTGCTGGCGAAAACTACCCAGATTTGGATGCAGGCTTAAGTCCAGAATTAGCGAGTCTTGGTGACTACGTTTGGTTTGATGAGAATAACGACGGTATCCAAGACGGGACTGAGTCAGGAGTAGAGGGCGTAAGCGTCTACCTTCTCGATGATATGGGCGGCTTGCTTGACAGCACGCTGACGGATGTTGATGGTCTGTATAGCTTTAATAATCTACTGCCTGGTGATTATGCGGTACAGTTTGCTTATCCAGACAGTGTGAATGGCGTATCGGTGGTGCCGAGTATGCAGAATGTTGGCGATGACACGCTGGACAGTGACGCAGATCCATTGACAGGCGAGACACAAGTAGTAACCCTTTCTGCTGGCGAGCATTATCCAGATTTGGATGCAGGCTTAAGTCCAGAATTAGCGAGTCTTGGTGATTACGTTTGGTTTGATGAGAATAATGATGGTATCCAAGACGGGACTGAGTCAGGAGTAGAGGGCGTAAGCGTCTACCTCCTCGATGATATGGGCGGCTTGCTTGATAGCACATTGACGGATGTTGATGGTCTGTATAGCTTTGATAATCTACTGCCTGGTGATTATGCGGTACAGTTTGCTTATCCAGACAGTGTGAATGGCGTATCGGTGGTGCCGAGTATGCAGAATGTTGGCGATGACACGCTGGACAGTGACGCAGATCCATTGACAGGCGAGACACAAGTAGTAACCCTTTCTGCTGGCGAGCATTATCCAGATTTGGATGCAGGCTTAACTCCAGAATTAGCCAGCTTAGGAGATGTTGTTTGGTTAGATTGGGATAGTGATGGTCTTCAAGAGGCAGGAGAAACGGTTCTACCAAATATTACAATATACCTTCTGGATGCATCTGGAGAGCGTATCGACAGTACGACTTCAGACAGTGGAGGGCTTTATCGGTTTGGAGATCTCCTACCTGGTGATTATGCAGTTGAATTCGCATGGCCAGATAGCGTAGCTGGTATGGCAATAGCGCCATCTCCTCAGGATAGTGGTGATGATACACTTGATAGTGATGCCGACCCCACTACATTCAGGACTCAGATGGTGACTTTGATAGCTGGCGAGCATTATCCGCATCTGGATGCAGGTGTTGTGCCACAAATCATTGATCTCAGTCTTATTAAAACCGTTGATAATCCTAATCCTTATGTAGGAGAATTGGTGACTTTCTCTATCGAGATTAAAAATTCAAGTCCGGTCAACGCTACAGGAGTAGCAGTAGAGGATTATTTACCAAATGGTCTGGAGTTTGTGACTGATCTATTTGGAGGCGCTACTATTGATGGCTCGATTGTGTCTTGGGCGGGCCTGTCTATAGCGCCGTACGACTCAGTGACGATCTCTTATACCGCAGAGGTGTTATTCCCAGACATGGGCATCACATACGACAATGTAGCTGAGATAGTGGCGGCTGATCAAGAGGATATAGACAGTACTCCTGACAATGGTGCTGATACGGATCGTGATGGAGACATCGGGTCCGAAGATGATAATCCAAATGACCAGAGTGAAGATCCAGATGATGAGGATGACGGGGATAATGAACCCGTAGCTCCTCAGTATTATGACTTAGCACTGACTAAATCAGTGGTGACACCTGCTCCATATGCAGCGGGTGATATCGTGACCTATCGCATATATATTTTTAACCAAGGTACAGTGACAGCCGCCGCTAATACGGTGATTATCCAGGATTATGTGCCTGCGGGTATGACCATTGTAGATCCTGATTGGATAGGTCCTCGGCATACGCTGAGTAGAGCTATCCTGAGCGGTGGTGTCGATAGCGTAGATGTGGATATTCGCATTAATGCCGATTTTGAGGGTTCGACCTTAGTCAATAATGCTGAGATACTGATCGACGGTGGAGACGATATCGATAGTCAGACAGGAGACAATGCTAACGATCCTCCTGATATAGCTAATGACGATAGCCTCGTAGATGGCAATGGAGATAGTGATGTCCAAGATCCTCAAGATGATGACTATGACCCAGCAGTCATTGTGGTCAATCAGTCCTTTGACTTAGCACTGCGCAAAGAGGTGAAAGCTGGAGCTATTCAGTCCTTTGCGGCTGGTGATATGGTGACATTTGATATCACTGTATACAATCAAGGTACTATAACGGCGACAGATGTAGTACTCCATGAGTATGTGCCATCTGCTATGACTATAGTAGATAGCGACTGGGCGACTAATCAGTATACCATTGACGAAATAACAGCTGGGGACAGCGTGACTGTGGAGGTCACTCTACAGATCAGTGAAGATTACATGGGTGGCGCATTAGTCAATAATGTAGAGATCATATCTGCTGACAATGAACTCGATCTACCAGACGAGGATGGAGATCTCAATGATGTCCAGGGATCGGTAGATGACGATAGCGAGCTCGATACTGATGATGATATCGATGATGAGGCACCGGATACGCCTGGTATAGCTGACAATCCTGATGATCAGGATGACTATGATCCTGCAGTAGTCGAGGTGGTAGATCTGGCTTTGATCAAGCGTGTCATAGACCAAGCGCCATATCAGTATGGTGATACCTTAGAGTTTATCATCAGTGTGATCAATCAGGGGAGTATCCCAGTGCAGGATGTAGAGATTAGTGATTATTTACCTGCTGGATTCACCTTTGACTCTCGTATAAATGATGGATGGTCTTTTGCGCCAAGCGGATACTGGGCGAATACCTATCGCTATACCATCACAGATATCATCGAGCCGCTACAGACATACAATGTGTCGATCTATCTCATACTGAATCCTGCACCGGGGGTGCCAGATGCTTACGTCAATATCGCAGAGGTACTCACTGTACGTGATACGGCAGGTGTAGATCGTACTATGGATGATCTGGACAGTATGGCAGATGCTGACCCTACTAATGATCCAGGTGGGGTCATCGATGGAGAGAGTGATGATACAGTCGATGGAGATGGTAGCGGTGAGATAGGTGAGGACGATCAGTCTGGTGATGAGGACAATGCCGATCCGGTGAAAGTAGAAATAGTGGATTTTGCACTCAAGAAAGAAACTGCTTCGGAGGGGCCATTCTTTGTCGGGGAGGAAATCCCATATGTGATCACTATCATCAATCAAGGAAATGTCACCAGTAGTGGTATCTTGATCTATGACTATATACCTGCGGGCCTTGATTTCCTCCCAGAACATGAAGGAAATCGATTATGGAAAGTAGTGGATGATCAGACGATATCCACTTTCGTAGATGTGATTTTAGCTCCGGGAGAGAGTACGACTACCATGGTCTATATGACTCCTAATGGAGAAGATTATAGTATGGAGGGACTGACGAATAATGCAGAAATAGTCGATGTATTCAATGTATTGAGTGTCAGTATAGCGAGCCTTGATGTGGACAGTACTCCTGACGGTATCAATGGTAACGACAGTGGGGGAGAGGTAAATACTACCACAGATAATACTGTCAATAATGAAAATGGCGATGAAGATGATGCCGATGCAGAGGATGTATGTGTGCCAGAGGACATCAGCTGTCCAGCCACGATGACGATGGGTAGCTGTTTAGATCAGGCCGCAGTAGATGCTGCATTCATGACTTGGCTGGCTGAGTTTAGCGGTGGAGGCTGTGGGATCACAGGACGATTCATCAGTAGGACGGAGGCGCCATTAGCATGTGGCGGTAGTGTAGATATCATCTATCAGCTCTATGATCAGATGGATCGGCCGCTTGATGGGATGAGTTGTACAGCGACATTTACTGTTCTCGGTGATACAGAGGGACCTACTTGTCCTGGAGACTTCGATATAGATTATATCGTGAGTGGCGCCAGCTGTATATTGCCTGCTTATACCTCAGTAGCTCAGCTGACTGCTCAGACAGGAGCTGTGGTGACAGATGAATGTACTCCAGTCACACAGATAGGCATCAGCTATGTAGATCAGATCGTACCAGAAGAGTGTGATGGCACTAATGCTTCAGGATTCTTTGATAGCAGAGACGTGGTGAGGACTTACACATTCTCCGATGAATGCGGTAATACCACAGAGTGTGATCAGCTGGTGACATATCACTTCACTGAGTGCAATCAGCTGAGCGACTATGGTCGAATATCGATAGGAGGCAGTACAGTCTATGAGATGCTGGATCCATCTATAGAAGTATGTAGCTATCTACCGACTATAGGTGAGGAGCGAGCACCATCAGGATTATGTGGATATGTGGAGCATATGTGGCTACGTAGTACACTGGAAAAGGCTGATGGCAGTCCATATATCCCGAATAGCCGAAATATGGGTCCAGAAGGATCTGGAGCTATCTGGGAGATTATCACAGGAGCGGTAGATGCTACTTATACTCCGACAGGCTTGACTCAGAATACTTACTTCGTGAGATGTAGTCGAAACTTCGGATGCTGTGCCTATGGAGAGTCAAATCTCGTAGGCTATCGTATCAGCAATACAGTGACTGGATGTCCAGTGGATCCAGATCCTATAGAGTCTGTCGATGACTGTAGCGATGAGATCTTGATGATGGCTTCACCTACGGATGATTCGTTCGCTGGAGAGTCACTGGAGTACCGCACCAGTGCGACTATCGAGGCGTCTAATAAAGTAGGTACTGGATCTCAACTGCTCTATAGTGCAGAGAGCGGTACTACATTACTCCCAGGATTTGAAGTCGCTACGGATGCACAGCTGGAGGTGACTACCGATGGCTGTAATAGGGAATAAGCAAAATACATTCAAAACAGTAATATATGCCCGCAGGAATTCATCTTGCGGGCTTTTTTACGTTGAGACATATCGTGATTTTTCTATAAGTTAAATATTGTTCCCGCAGCTTTGGGGTATTTTATATATTATATATTTGTTTAATATGTTTCATTGCACCATCAGCTGAAATAGTAGGTACGCCTGGGGAGGTTTGCTTACACTGGTTTTTTTAAGGTTCTAAACACGACAATGATGCGACAATTTAAGGTACTCTTACTTTGCACTCTATTGCTATGCCCGATACTGGGCTATGCTGACGTGGAGATCAAGCTATCTCCTTACCAGTTTAAAAGTCAATCCACAGCAGATAAGATGGAGGAGATCTATGCGATCTGTGATGGTACTCAGGTGCATCCAGATAGTACGATCACATTTATCCCCGCAGGCTGTGGTGCTCCGATACTGATCAGTATGGATGCTATGCGATCTACGGCAGATCCATTTGATCCGACATCACCAGGCATGGGCGAGCAGGTGCTACTGGAGGCGCCCTACCGAGTCCAGCTACCGACTGAGGGGATGTATGTGATATTCTGTGATGATTCATTTAAGACCATAGCTACCTGTCTGACGGTAACTTCTGATCTTGGATTGGGAGGTATTGACGATGTAGACATGAGGGCTGTACCCACACTATCAGAGTGGAGCCTGATCATGCTCTGGCTCGTGCTTGCTATCGTAGCTGTCCGTTATTATCAGATGAATTACATGATAGGTATTAACACTCATCAACACAGATGATAATGCCAAAAAGACAAAAATAGATGACTACCGCAATGAGCAATTCCATTTGTAGTTTCTCTACAAATATCCTACAACGATTTTCTCTGATCCTACAAAATGACTACAAGGAGGCTGCTGATGTAGGTATCTCTTTGATCGATGTGTGTCATCACGTGTATAGGTATGTCCCTATAGACCAAGAACTTTACCATTAATACTACCAATATGAACTACTCAAACTCACAAAACAGACCGTTTAGATTTCTCATTCTCCTTTTGATACCACTGCTATGTGTGACAAGCGTCAATGGGGAGGGTACCAAACAATTATCTCCCACGAGCACCGACTTAGCCATGCTGGCTATAGAAACAGGCTTTGGAGATGCCTCTGATTTTGCCTTTAATGGGACTAATGGTACCAGTAAAGGCTTATGTTTTGAAATAAAAGACGCCAATGAGACTGTATATTTCGCATTCAGTGGAGAGACTGGATCAGATGGTAATCTCATAGGTGCTACACAACAAGCTTATACATTTAGGGTCTATGATGCTTCAGGCAATGTAGTTCATACTGGAAATGTAACAAGTACTAATGCTAATGGGAATAATTTCACGGAGGTAGTTAATGGTCCAAATATTGGAGGAGTAACACTCGGATATGATGTTAGCAATAGTAATTTTGTATTTAATCCAACAACTCCTGGCACTTACTGTATAGAGTTTGATCGAAACACACTTGATGGAACTACTACACCAAATACGGGAGGCTATATTAAGTATTTTGATGTCTCAATAGCTGACGCTTCAAATAATATTCAAGATGGTAGATTATATTCAGAAAACTGGGCGTTTAGGACACCCTGTACTGCTGCTTCTTCTTGTAGTGGAGATGTTTTTGGAAAGTCTTTCGAGGGAAAAGTATATGTACTCACAGATGATAATTATGTGCAGTCTGTAGACTTTGCTGGTTCAGGGTTTAGAGGATTAGGTTTTACTCTTGCTTTTAATGGATCTGGACCTGGTCTGACGGGTGATCCTGCGATCGATAGACAGTCTATTAATGGTGCTCAAGTGCCTAACCCTGATTATAAAATATTCGTCAATGATCCAGATCCTGCCTGCTATGATACACCTATCATAGGGTCTATTGGAGAAGTCAATATTGTCAACCAATCACCAGACTGTACGGATCAGTCAGATTTTTGTTTTGAGGTGACAGTTACGCAGCCAGGTTTGATAGAGGTTATATTGGATTACGATGGTGGCGATGGAGTCTACACAGATGGGACTGCAGATCGCATTCTTTCACTGCGGGTCGGAGATACAGATCCATTGACTAACTGTATCCCCTGGGATGCCAGAGATGGCCAAGGAAATCTTGTAAATCTTACTACTGCTTCAGACATTTTTGTGAGATATTATCAAGGGGAAACACACTTCATGCAGACTGATGTGGAGTATAACAATCCTGGATTTACAGTCATGCTCGAGCATCCAGTTGGCGCTACCTTTCCTGGTGACCACTATTGGGATGATACTCAGATTCAAGCCAGCGGAGATAATGATGCAAATATTGATGGAGATGATAATGCGCTAACCAACCCACCAGGGACTGGTATTAACCCTCCTTTTGTGCAGCTTACAGGCGAGTCTCAGCCCGCTCACTTATGGAATAGAAATAATACATCCACTACAGAGGGATATGGAGAAGGAAATACGATTAATACTTGGTGGTTTGGTAATGTGACAGAAACACCAGTTATAGCACTCACTCCGTGTTTTGATGAATTAACTATCGAAAAAGTGGCCTCACAGGCTACGGCTAATGTAGGAGACGTCATCACCTATACAGTGACTGTGGAGAATACAGGTACTACTCCTTCAGGCAATGTCACTCTTACAGATATGCTTCCAGCAGGTGTGACCTATGTGACTGGATCTGCCATGAAGACCTATCCTATTGAGCTCTCGTCTAGCTATACTTCTCCTAATTTGGGCCCATCTACAGTTGATGGAGTTGGTACATTTACCCAATCATTTAATACTACAGGATTCATCCCAGCCGGAGCACAGCTCGTGGACTACCAATTAAGCGTTAGTGGTGAAGCGATAAATGGAAGTTGGCTGAGCGATATCAGACTTTCTGCAACTACACCTAATACTACTGTTTATAGTAATCTGTCTGGTTTTGGTGGAAATGGGCCTGGAGCCTATACTCGCAATGAGGGACCTATAGCGACGGGAGGGTCTGCTGAGGGAGAGTATCAGTTTTTGTGGACAGAGACATTTAATGATGGTGGCGATGATAATCGTATTGATAATGCCAGCTTTACTATTAATTACACATATAGAAATAGTACTACAGATGCGGCTGGTGCCCCTTCTACTCTGGTGACAGCTGGCGATGCTATCACCCTTAATAGTGGAGAGACGATGACCGTAACCTATCAGGTCGTAGTAGAATCAGATGCAGGAAATACCGTCACGAACACAGCAAGTACTAATGCTGACAATATTACTCTGGCGGTGACAGATACCTCCAATGTCATGGTGATCGATCCTTGTGATCCTGTATCATCCGGCAATCCTGATTCTGATGGTGATGGTATATCAGATATCTGCGATCTCGATGATGACAATGATGGTATTTTAGATACAGATGAGTGTACTAATACAGCTATAGGATGGATGCATAACGCAAATAGTGGACAGTCAGACTTTGCAACATATGACGGAGACATGAACAGTACTCCAACGGCGTCTTATACCGGAGCGAGTAATATCATATTTGGACCAGGCCTAACAGAGGTTGATGATTATGCTTATACCTATTTATTGACAGGAGCAGAAACCTCAAGCTATCTCGACGCTAAGGCGAATAATGATTATGTACAAGTTTCTTATACCACAGCAGTAGATCTATTATTCACAGGACATAGAATAGGATTCTATACAAACAATAACACGGATCCAGAAGCACCACTTGGATTCTTTAAAGTTGCACTTGAGCGTTCAACTGATCCTAATTTTACCACATTTGATTTACTATTTAGTGATTTACAAATTGGAGATTTAAGCCAGAGTTTCAGCTACACCAATACGTCGTTTACTAATAATGACTCATATGCAGAAAATACTACATTCTATTATAGATATTATCTATATGATAGACAGAATTCGGATCCAAGTGGACGTGTGAGATTTGATGATGTGGAATTTTACCATCTTGAGGCGTGCGATACGGATAATGATGGCATTGCGAATTACTTAGACCCAGACAGCGACAATGATGGATGTCCAGATGCTATAGAAGGAGCAGGAAGCTATGTAGTGGGACAGCTCGACATTAATGATATGTTGGACACCACATTATTGTCACCAATAGGGATAGATGCTGATGGAGTTGTGAATGCTGGGAGTCAGGCTACTACTGCAGCAGTGACAGATAGTTTAGATACAACTGCATGTTGTATTGAGACTACTGGGATGGTAACATATACCGGATGTTCAGGTGATGGATATAGCGTGACGGTAGGAGCTTTCGTTTTTAACGAAGGGAATTCTTCGGGCATGGTCACATTGACCAATGCTGGAGGTTGTGATAGTACAGTTACAGTGAATCTTACATTTAATGCCTTACCGAGTGCGCCAGTTGTTAGTCCTATAAGTTATTGTGTTGGCGATGCTGCGGTTGCATTGACAGCTACGGGTAGTAATTTATTGTGGTATACTCTTCCGACAGGCGGTACGGGTAGCAGTACAGCACCTACTCCGAGCACGACGAGTGCCGGTATGACGAGCTACTATGTGAGTCAGACAGATGGTAATAGTTGTGAGAGCCCAAGAGCAGAATTAGTAGTGACGGTAAATGCCTTACCAAGTGCCCCGACGGTGAGTCCTGTTAGTTATTGTGTTGGAGATGCTGCGGTTGCATTGACAGCTACGGGTAGTAATTTGTTGTGGTATACTCTTCCGACAGGCGGTACGGGTAGCAGTACAGCACCTACTCCGAGCACGACGAGTGCCGGTATGACGAGCTACTATGTGAGTCAGACAGATGGTAATAGTTGTGAGAGTCCGAGAGCGGAGTTAGTAGTTACGGTTAATGCCATACCAAGTGCTCCGACAGTGAATCCTATAAGTTATTGTGTTGGCGATGCTGCGGTTGCATTGACAGCTACGGGTAGTAATTTATTGTGGTATACTCTTCCGACAGGCGGTACGGGTAGCAGTACAGCACCTACCCCGAGCACAGCGAGTGCTGGTATGACGAGCTACTATGTGAGTCAGACCGATGTTAATAGTTGTGAGAGTGCAAGGGCGGAATTAGTAGTGACGGTAAATGCCTTACCAAGTGCCCCGACAGTGAGTCCTATAAGTTATTGTGTTGGCGATGCTGCGGTTGCATTGACAGCTACGGGTAGTAATTTATTGTGGTATACTCTTCCGACAGGCGGTACGGGTAGTAGCACAGCGCCGACACCGAGCACAGCGAGTGCTGGTATGACGAGCTACTATGTGAGTCAGACCGATGGCAATAGCTGTGAGAGCCCAAGGGCAGAGATCGTAGTGACGGTAAATGCCTTACCAAGTGCCCCGACAGTGAGTCCTATAAGTTATTGTGTTGGCGATGCTGCGGTTGCATTGACAGCTACGGGTAGTAATTTATTGTGGTATACTCTTCCGACAGGCGGTACGGGTAGTAGCACCGCACCGACGCCGAGCACGACGAGTGCCGGTATGACGAGCTACTATGTGACTCAGACAGATGCGAATAGCTGTGAGAGTGCAAGAGCAGAGATAGTAGTGACGGTTTCTGATTGTAGTCTTGACCTGACTAAGTCGAGCATGCTGTCCTTAGGTAGTGATGGGATAGCTACTCCTGGAGATACTATTTACTATTCATTCAAGATTACTAATGATGGATCTGTGACTATCGACAATATTGTTTTGACAGATCCCATGGTATCAGGTGTCGCTTGTGATAGTATGAGTCTGGCAGCTGGTAATAGTACCATGTGTAGCGCCTTTTCTTTAATCACTCAATCTGACATTGACAATGGTCAGACGCTCAATAGTGCCATAGCTTCTGGTACAGGTATAAATGGCTATCCAGTACAGGATACGAGTGATACCACTAATCCTATGGATGGAGGCCCAGGTACTATGGACTCTACTACGACCATCATACCAGAATCTCCTGAGATTACTCTGACTAAAGAAAGTGGTTTAGCAGATGGAAATATGGATGGCCTGATCGGAGTAGGTGATACGATCTTTTATGATTTTGTCTTAGAGAATACAGGAAATATAACTTTAAATAATATAACTCTTAATGATGATACGGCTACAGGTATAGTTTGTGATAGCATGAGTTTGCAGGTGGGCAATAGTTCATCTTGTACAGCTTTTTATCTTCTGACTCAACCAGATGTTGATGCAGGTTTAGTGTTGAATTCTGCTGATGTAGTAGCTACATCAGCTCAAGGTACGACTGTGAGAGATACCAGTGATAGTATCAATCCTGGTGATGATATGGGTACATTAGAGGATACTACTCGTACTCTTATCCCAGCTACACCGGCATTGTCTATTGACAAACAGCTATCAGGATATGATGATGTAGATCTCAATGGTGAAGTGAGTCTTGGGGATACCCTCAATTACAGCATCGTAGTGACTAATACGGGTAATATAACACAGCAAAATGTGACCGTCACTGATACATTGAATAACCCAGATGATGAAAATGTCTGTGCTTCTGTGTTGCCAGGTGCTACGTGTACATTAAATGTAGAATATGTAGTCACTCAATCTGACGTTGATGCTGGAGAAGTGCTGAATACGGCAACTGCCAACTCAGATGAAGTGTTAACTCCGGTCAAAGACTCAGTTACCACCAGCATATTTACACCGGCTATGACTATTCAGAAGTCAGCAGCTTCTTTGTCTGACGATTTGGATATGAATGGTGATATCTCCGTTGGGGATAGTCTATTTTATACTATTACCGTGACGAATACAGGTTCGGCCACATTGACAGATGTTGTCGTTTCAGATCCATTATTAGTGCCGAGTAGTGCTACTTGTTCCACATTAGCTCCTATGGCTACTTGTGTGCTCACAGGTAAGTATGAAGTCCAAAGTGCAGACGAAGGAACTATCTTTAAAAATATTGCTTCTGCCATATCTGATCAGACACCAGCTATAGAGGATAGTACAGAAGTATATATCGGTGTGGCTGATATTACATTGGTAAAGTCAATCCCTACCTATATCGATGCTGATATGGATAATATCATAAGCATCGGTGACAGCTTGATATATACTATCACTGCTACTAATACTGGAGAAGTCGATCTGACAAATGTGGTGATCACTGATCCTATATTAACACCTGATACTGAGTCTTGTGGTACTTTGGCTCCGTCTGCGAGTTGTATGTTGACAGGATACTACTTGGTCACAGCTGGTGATGTCGGAGCGACTATACAGAATATCGCAGAGGTGAGTTCTGATCAATTACCTACCATAGCAGATACAGTATCTATAAAAATACCGGCCCCAGAGCTTGATATTACAAAGCTCAGTACTGGATATGATGATGTAGATGGTAGTGGCGATATTGGAGCAGGAGATACTATTTTTTATAGTGTTACAGTGAGCAATATTGGTGATATCGCATTAGACAGTGTGAGAGTTTCAGATCCAATGTTGACACCAGATAGCGCATTCTGTTTACAGATTGATACCATCGGTGGTATAGGATCATCGCAATGTATATTAGAAGGTTTTTATGTTGTTCAAGAGGTGGATTTAGGTACTGAGTTAGAGAATATTGCATCGGTAGAAGTGAGACAAGATCCACCTGGTACCAGAGCGGATACATTTAGTATTAATATTCCTACTCCAGCCCTTTCATTATTAAAGAGTAATCCAGTTTTAGGAGATAGTGATATAAATGGAATCATCTCCTTGGGAGATACGCTGAGCTACACATTGACAGCGACTAATACAGGAACGGCCAACTTAACCAATCTCATGGTCACGGATCCGTTATTAATTCCTGACAGTATCAATTGTCCGGGTCCGATTGCTCCTTTAGGAGATTGCGTCCTGACAGGGGAGTATATTATTACTCAAGCAGATATCGATAGAGGTTTCTTGGAGAATGTTGGCCAGGCAGTAAGTGACCAGACTATCCCTACGACGGATACGATTACTACTCCTATCTTACAGGATCCACAGATTGCTATTATCAAAGGAAGTAATTTGAGCTTAGGTGTTGATGGAGAAGCTACTCCAGGAGATACGATTTACTATACTTATACAGTGACTAATACTGGTGATGTGACATTAGATAATGTTGCGGTCACTGAATCAAATCTTGGTTTTTCAGGAACAAATACATTGCCGACACCAGTATTTGAAAGTAGCACTTTGGGATCACCAAGTGATTCATTGAAAGTTGGAGAAAGTGCTACTTGGACAGCATTCTATTTATTGAGCCAAGAAGATATTGATAGTGGACAAGTAGATAATTCAGCGGTAGTTGACGCTACGGATCCTCAGAACAACCCAATAGATGATATAAGTGATAGTGCTAACCCTGCAGACCCTAATGAGACAGGAGGGCCGAGCTCGACAGATGAAGATGACCCTACTGGTACAGGGATTCCAGCCAATCCAAGTATTAAGCTTGAGAAGAGTTTAGTAGGAGCGAGTGATACGAATATGGACGGTGTGATCGGTGTAGGTGACACGGTGAGATATTCGTTCACAGTTACGAATACGGGTAATGTTACCTTGACGGATGTGACGGTGACCGATAATAAAGGAGTTGTCGAAGGCGGTATGATCATGACGATGGCCCCTGACAGTGTGAATAGCACTACGGTGACGGCATACTATGTATTGACACAGGATGATGTTGATGCAGGTGGAGTTGAGAATGTAGCTGTTGTGACGGGCACGCCACCGGCTTTACCGAATGGAGATCCAGCTACTGCTGTGACGGATGCTTCCGATGCGGGCACTGCGCCTACGACGGATGGAGACAGCCCGATGGTGGTTACGGATCCAGAGTTAACGGAGACGGATGCCTTAGATCCGAATGATAATGACATGGACGCTAAGAATGATCCGACGGTATTATTGATCAGTCCAGATCCGAGTGTAGACATCGTGAAGAGCTTAGTAGGAGCGAGCGACACGAATATGGACGGAGTGATTGGCGTCGGCGACACGGTGAGATATTCGTTCACAGTTACGAATACGGGTAATGTTACCTTGACGGATGTGACGGTGACCGATAATAAAGGAGTTGTCGAAGGCGGTATGATCATGACGATGGCCCCAGATAGTGTGAATAGCACTACGGTGACGGCATACTATGTATTGACACAGGATGATGTTGATGCAGGTGGAGTTGAGAATGTAGCTGTTGTGACGGGCACGCCACCGGCTTTACCGAATGGAGATCCAGCTACTGTTGTGACGGATGCTTCGGATGCGGGCACTGCGCCTACGACGGATGGCGATAGCCCAATGGTGGTTACTGATCCGGAAATGACGGAGACGGATGCCTTAGACCCTGCGGATAATGACATGGATGCTACGAATGATCCGACGGTATTATTGATCAGTCCAGATCCGAGTGTAGACATCGTGAAGAATTTAGTGGGAGCGAGCGACACGAATATGGACGGAGTGATTGGCGTCGGCGACACGGTGAGATATTCGTTCACAGTTACGAATACGGGTAATGTTACCTTGACGGATGTGACGGTGACCGATAATAAAGGAGTTGTCGAAGGCGGTATGATCATGACGATGGCCCCTGACAGTGTGAATAGCACTACGGTGACGGCATACTATGTATTGACACAGGATGATGTTGATGCAGGTGGAGTTGAGAATGTAGCTGTTGTGACGGGCACGCCACCGGCTTTACCGAATGGAGATCCAGCTACTGCTGTGACGGATGCTTCCGATGCGGGCACTGCGCCTACGACGGATGGCGATAGCCCAATGGTGGTTACTGATCCAGAAATGACGGAGACGGATGCCTTAGACCCTGCGGATAATGACATGGACGCTACGAATGATCCGACGGTATTATTGATCAGTCCAGATCCGAGTGTAGAGATTGTGAAGAATTTAGTGGGAGCGAGCGACACGAATATGGACGGAGTGATTGGCGTCGGCGACACGGTGAGATATTCGTTCACAGTTACGAATACGGGTAATGTTACCTTGACGGATGTGACGGTTACAGATGCTAAAGCCGAAGTGGAAGGCGGTATGATCATGACGATGGCCCCAGATAGTGTGAATAGCACTACGTTTACGGCATACTATGTATTAACACAAGGCGATGTAGATGCCGGTGGAGTAGAGAATGTAGCGGAGGTCAGCGGTACCCCTCCGAACAATCCAGATGGCAGCATGAATGCGCCAGTGACGGATGCATCGGATGCTGGCACTGCGCCTACGACAGATGATAATAGCCCAGTAGTGGTTATGGATCCCGAGTTGACAGAGACAGATGCCTTAGACCCTGCGGATAATGATGGCGATTTAACCAATGATCCAACAGTGATATTGATCAGTCCAGCACCAAGCATTGAGCTTGAGAAGAATTTACTGGGAGCGAGTGATACGAATATGGACGGGGTAATTGGCGTAGGTGACACGGTGCGCTATTCGTTTACGGTTACGAATACAGGTAATGTAAGTCTGACGAATGTAATGGTTACCGATCCTACGGCAGTAGTAGAAGGCGGCCCGATAGGGGTAATGGCTCCAGACAGTGTAAACAGTGATGTATTCACTGCGTACTATGTATTAACGCAAGGCGATGTAGATGCCGGTGGCGTTGAGAATGTAGCGGAGGTCAGCGGTACCCCTCCGAACAATCCAGATGGCAGCATGAATGCGGCAGTGACGGATGACTCAGATTCGGGCACCGAACCTACGAGCGATGGTGATAGCCCAGTAGTAGTTACGGATCCCGAGTTGACAGAGACAAATGCTTTAGATCCTGCGGATAATGATGGCGATTTAACCAATGACCCTACGGTCCTATTGATTAGCCCAATGCCGAGCATTGAGCTTGAGAAGAGTTTAGTAGGAGCGAGTGATACGAATATGGACGGTGTGATCGGTGTAGGTGACACGGTGCGCTATGCGTTTACGGTGACGAATACGGGTAATGTAAGCTTGACGAATGTGACGGTTACCGATCCTACGGCAGTAGTAGAAGGAGGTCCGATCGGTGTGATGGCTCCGGACAGTGTAAACAGCGATGTGTTCACTGCGTACTATGTATTAACACAAGGCGATGTAGATGCCGGTGGAGTAGAGAATGTAGCGGAGGTAAGCGGTACCCCTCCGAACAATCCAGATGGCAGCATGAATGCGGCAGTGACGGATGACTCAGATTCGGGCACCGAACCTACGACAGATGATAATAGCCCAGTAGTGGTTACGGATCCCGAGTTGACAGAGACAGATGCTTTAGATCCTGCGGATAATGATGGCGATTTAACCAATGATCCAACAGTGATATTGATCAGTCCAGCACCAAGCATTGAGCTTGAGAAGAATTTACTGGGAGCGAGTGATACGAATATGGACGGGGTAATTGGCGTAGGTGACACGGTGCGCTATGCGTTTACGGTTACGAATACAGGTAATGTAAGTCTGACGAATGTAATGGTTACCGATCCTACGGCAGTAGTAGAAGGAGGTCCGATCGGTGTGATGGCTCCGGACAGTGTAAACAGTGATGTATTCACGGCTTACTATGTATTAACGCAAGGCGATGTAGATGCCGGTGGCGTTGCGAATTTAGCGGAGGTCAGCGGTACCCCTCCGAACAATCCAGATGGCAGCATGAATGCGGCAGTGACGGATGACTCAGATGCGGGTACGGCGCCTACGACTGATGGAGACAGCCCAGTAGTGGTTACGGATCCAGAGTTGACGGAGACGGATGCCTTAGATCCGAATGATAATGACATGGACGCTACGAATGATCCAACAGTGATCTTGATCAGCCCAATGCCAAGTATAGAGATCGTGAAGAGCTTAGTAGGAGCGAGTGATACGAATATGGATGGTGTAATCGGCGTTGGTGACACGGTGAGATATTCGTTCACAGTTACGAACACAGGCAATGTAAGCCTGACGAATGTGACGGTGACCGACCCTACAGCAGTGGTAGAGGGAGGCCCGATCGGCGTGATGGCAC
>WUUP01000006.1:342869-347299 GCA_009833045.1 Saprospirales bacterium GYS_P2D | reverse complement strand
AAGCAGACGCCTGACTTAGCATTCGTATAATTCGCTACTGGCGCAACAAAGTCATCCGCAGCTCCACAGCTTAATGTTGCTGGAAGTGCTGCAGGACACTCGATCACTGGAAGAGCTGCAGGATCTACTGGGATCGTACACTGTACTGCCTCCATAGTTCTACCACATGCATCTACGCCTGTGTACTCAATGATCAGCTCACCACCACACTCGTCTGTAGGACGGCTGATGATAGTACCGCTTACTTCTCCTGTCAATAGACAGCTACCATCTTCATCGTTGCTATAGGTAGCATTAGGCGCTACATAGCTCAATGCCTCTTCACAGGTCAAGCTCGCAGCAAGATCTGCTGGGCACTCAATCACTGGAAGCGGTGCAGGGTCTACTGCGATAGTACATCGCTGGGTCACTGACTCGTTGTCACATCCTCTATTGTATCTGTACTCGATGATCATCTCACCACCACACTGATCGTAGTTGCGGATTACATCGCCTGTCACCGTGCCTTCGATCAAGCATACGCCTGATTCAGCATTCGTATAATTCGCTAATGGTGCAACATAGTCATCCGCAGCTCCACAGCTTAATGTTGCTGGAAGTGCTGCAGGACACTCGATCACTGGAAGAGCTGCAGGATCTACTGGGATCGTACACTGTACTGCCTCCATAGTTCTACCACATGCATCTACGCCTGTGTACTCAATGATCAGCTCACCACCACACTCGTCTGTAGGACGGCTGATGATAGTACCGCTTACTGTACCTTCTACTAAGCATGTACCTGCTAACTCATTGCTATATGGCGCATCCGGAATATCAAAGTTCAATGCATCTGCACAACTGAGTGATGCTGGTAAATCAGCTGGACACTCAATCACTGGAAGTGGTGCAGGGTCTACTGCTATTCTACATTCCATGATAGCACCTTGATTATCACAAGAAGCGCTATTGTATCTATAAGTGATTACTATTTCACCACCATCACAAGAATCGTAGTTCTTAGTCATGTCACCTTCTACAGTTCCTTCGATCAAGCAAACTCCACTCTCTCCATTAGAATAGAAAGCAGATGGAATATCAGCGAAATCAAATGCATCTGCCTCAGTACATGTCAAGCTCGCTGGAAGCTCTGCTGGACACTCGATCACCGGAAGTGGCGCTGGTGCAACGATAATAGTACACTGTACTGGCACTAATGCTCTATCACAAGCATCGATCGCTGTGTACTCAATGATCATCTCGCCACCACACTCATCTGTAGGAGAACGAATAACTGTACCTGTAGCCATGCCACTGATCTCACATCCACCTGTCAATCCATTAGTATATGGAGCATTAGGTGGTGTATATCCTGCTATCTCTGCACATGTGATCGTATCTAATACTGATACTACACACTCGATCACTGGAAGCGGTGCCGGATCTACAGTCACAGTACACTGTACTGCCTCCATAGGTCTGTCACAATCGTCTAATCCAGAGTAAGTGATAACTATAATACCTCCGCATGCATCAAACTGCGGGTCAATCACTCCTGGTACTGTACCACTGATCTCACAAGTACCTGTGAGGCCATTAGTGTAAGCTGCTAATGGAGCTGAGAAAGTCTCAGCATCTACACAGCTAATTGGCGCATCAAGCTCCGCAGGACATTCGATCACTGGAAGTGGTGCAGGATTGATAGTGATTACTTGCACACAGCTATCCTGATTACCACAGTCATCAGTGATGATCCATGTTCTTTCAATTCTACCTCCACAAAGATCTCCTTCAAGTGGTCCGTCAACTGCTACGATATCAAGATCCGTATCACAGTTGTCAGATACTTGACCAGTAAATACTGGCGCAGGGATCTCATCACCACAATCTATAACTAAGTCTGGCGCACACTCTATGATCTGAGGGATCTCAATATCATAAACACCTGCGTCAATATCTCTTCTATCTTGTCCACTTGTCAAAGTGAATACGTCTGTAATACCACTTTCAGGATTCACGTCACTATCGAGCTCTGGATCACCTCCTAAGCCTTTAGGCGCAAATGTGATACCTGTCGGTGTAGCTGGAAGTGTAAACTCGATTCTGTAGTCACCTGGGACTAAGTCTTCGAATAAGTAAGCTCCGTCAGCTCCCGTCACTTGAGTATCAGTGAAGAAGTCACCACGTACATCTGTACCTGTGATAGTCACTACTACTCCTTCTAATCCACTTTCTCCACCATCTTGGACACCTACTTCGCTACAGTTTTTGAAGACAAAGTCTCCAACTGAAGCATAGTCAAATATCGTGATGTTCTCAGGATCTGAATCATCTTCATCTGTAGATGCTACTCCGTCACCTGCTACACCTGTACCGTCACCATCTATAGCGTCATCTGCTGGAGAATCCACTTGGCCACCTGCATCATTAGTAGGATCTGTATCAAATACTGAATCATCATCTGAAGTAAACACTCTGTCAGCATCATCGGTAGCAAACTCAATCTCAGCTACATTCACCATGTCTCCAAGAGGTGCTCCCTCTTCTACTATGAATGAAACATTTACAGAAGCTGAATCTCCTGCAGGGATCACAGTCGGGATAACTATCGATGTAGGACCTATTGGGGTAAGACCCGTAGGTACATAATCGGTGATAGTCACATTGTCTGCAGGTACTGTACCTTGGTTAAACACAGTAATCTCAAAGGTCACTACGTCACCTGGCAAGTAAATACCTGACTCTCCTTCTGCAAGCGTCTTTCTCAAAGCAAGGTCAAAGATGTCAACCTCTACAGACTGTAAATCGTGATCATCCTCATCGTCATCAAGATTATCTTGAGCGAGAGTATACAATGGATTCACATCATCATTTGGCACTATGAAGCCACCTACACCGTCAGAACCTGTAACATCATCTGGTGTCGAATCATCATCCGCCTGAGTCAATCCTGTAGCTGGGTCTATACCATACTGGCCTGCATCATCTCTGAGCACCTCAGCATAGTTAGTGAATATTGCTCTCGAAGCATCTGTGATCTGAAGTACAATGAATAACTCTCTTTGCTCACCTGGATCAAGACTTGCAAGATCAGTCCAAGTAGCTGTGAGTAAAGTCTCATCTACTGCTGCTCCGTCTGATCCACTGATGATCACGGTACCTAAAGGAGCCTGATCGATGATCGAGTACTCTCCAGAAGGCACATCACCTTGATTCTCTACTGTTATTCTATAAGTCACCAAGTCACCTTCGAATAATCTAACATCTGCTGCAGGATCAACTTGATCTTTCACTAATGCTAAATCGTACTCGATAGCGATATTGACATCTACGAAGTCGTCATCGTCCTCATTGATACCCGGAGTATCTACATCAGGACCGTTGTCATTACCATCATAGTTGTCTGGTGTACTATCTACGTCTTGCTCAGGAGTACCATCAGCTTGTACATACTGATCAGCACTGTCATCTGAGATCTCTACGTGATTACGATATGCTCTCTGAGTGAAGTCTACTACCTCAAGCTGTACGGCTATCTGGAGTGACTCACCAGGATTCAAGTTTGGTAGATCCGTCCATGTGATCTGACCAGGAGTAGACTCTACCCCACCATTGTCAGCACTCACGAAGGTCATACCTGCAGGAATCACATCTGACACGCTATATGCTAATGATGGCACATCACCTTCATTAGTCACCGTCACGATGTAGTCTACTATCGCATTATCAGGAGATACTGTCTCTGACTGACCTGTTGCTAATTCTTTAGCTATAGCTAAATCATAATTTACATCTGGCACTACTGGCTCATTATCAGCATCATCCTCATCGTCATTATCTAAATCGAATGGCTCGACTGACTGGTCATTAGGATTATTATCCTCTGTACCTACGAGTCCATCACCATCTGGATCAAATCCATTACCTGGAGTCGAATCCTCATCATATTGATCAGCCTCTGTGATCTCTGCTAAGTTGTCATATTCTACTCCTACAAAAGGTGCAGCTACGACAGCCTGGAATGTCAATACTGGGATCGCATCAGTTGGAACGCTAATTCCTGTCCAAGTGATAATATCACCTGCTACAGTGCCTGCGTCAGATACATTTAAGATCTCAGTATATCCATTAGGGAAGCTATCACGTACAGTCACACCTGTCGCATCGCTCGGTCCAGCATTAGCTACTGTGATGAAGAATGTAACTGTATCACCTACTTTTGGTTCTGCTACATCTACTGTCTTGATAAGACTAAGATCAACTACCTGTGGTAATACTGGCTCGTCATCGGCATCATCCTGATCATCTGGATCTACTCCAGTATCATTCGGATTGTCATCCTCACTACCGATCAAGCCATCGCCATCTGTATCTGGCTCATCACCTGGTGTACTGTCATTATCAAACTGATCTACTGCCTCAATGCTCGCTACATTCACATACTCTACTCC
>WUUP01000006.1:25368-342773 GCA_009833045.1 Saprospirales bacterium GYS_P2D | reverse complement strand
CTCTAATCGTTAAGCCATTTGGTACTACATCCTCTACCACTACATTTGTAGCAGCGTCAGGTCCGTCATTCGTCACTTGGATAGTGAATGTGATAACGTCTCCTACATTCGGCTCACCATCATTCACTATCTTGATCAAGCTCAAATCAGCAACTTGAAGCTCGATGTCTTCGTAATCATTATCATCTTCATCATTCGGGTTGTCACCGAATGTGTTATCATTTACAACATTATCATTTGGATCTAATCCAAGACCAAATGCATCATCGTTACCTGTATTGCTATCTGGCGTACTGTCGCTATCTGTTTCGAGGTTGCCATCAGGATCATTACCATAATCTTCAGCACTATCCTCGGTGATCTCCGCCCAGTTTCTGTAGTCTCTGAATTCAGGATCATTCACCTGAAGAGTAAGATTGATCACAATCTCTCCACTTACCTCAAGGTTATCAAATGTCCACGAAACTATATCACCTGCTGGCACTCCTGACTGATCATCAGTAACATAAGACATACCTGCTGGTATCTGATCAGTGACCACAAAGTCGAATGACTCAACGTCTCCTTCGTTTCTCACTTTAATGACAAAGTCAACCTGATCACCAACCAATACTCTCGTAGGCTGTCCATCAGCCAAAGTCTTAATCAATGCTAAATCATAATCAACATCGATATCTACTGGCGCAGAATCTTCGTCATCCTCATCTCCTGTATTATCTGTACCAGGACCCGCTACAGTATCGCTACTGTCATCATTGTCCGGTGTACTATCACTATCTGTCTCAACATTACCGTCAGGATCATTACCATAATCTTCAGCGCTGTCCTCAGCAATCTCTGTGAAGTTGGTGTATGATCTCAATGTGAAATCAACAATCTCTAATGTTAAGTTTAAGGTAGTAGACTCGCCTGGCTGTAAACTCTCCGCTACATTCCATGTCACTACTCCATCAGCAAATGTGCCACCTGGAGCTGATACGAAGTTCATCCCAGCTGGTATCAAGTCTGTCACTACAAAGTCAAACGACTCAACGTCTCCTTCATTTGTCACTACGATCTCGTAGGTCACGACTGGTGTAGCTGGTGTAGCTACTGCATCGCTCGTACGGATCTTCTCGATAGCAAGGTCATAGTTAACATCGATATCTACCGGCGCAGAATCTTCATCATCTTCGTCTCCTGTATTATCTGTACCAGGACCCGCTACATCATCACTACTGTCATCATTGTCTGGGGTACTATCTACATCTGTTTCTGGAGCACCTGTAGTAGGATCGATGCCGTAATCCTCAGCACTGTCCTCAGCGATCTGAGCAAAATTAGTGTATGATCTCAATGTGAAATCAACAATCTCTAAACTCAAGTTCAACGTAGTTGACTCACCTGGCTGTAAGCTCTCTGCTACACTCCATGTTACTACTCCATCGGCAAATGTGCCGCCTGATACCCATATCATGCCAGCTGGAATCACATCTGATACTACAAAGTCAAACGACTCAACGTCTCCTTCATTAGTCACTACGATCTCGTAGGTCACGACTGGTGTAGCTGGTGTAGCTACTGCATCGCTTGTACGGATCTTCTCGATAGCAAGGTCATAGTTGATATCAAAATCAAGTGGTGCAGAATCTTCATCATCCTCGTCTCCTGTATTGTCTGTACCAGGTCCAGCTACATCGTCACTGCTGTCATCATTATTTGGTGTACTATCACTATCTGTCTCAACATTACCGTCAGGATCATTACCATAATCCTCGGCGCTATCCTCTGCGATCTGTGTGAAGTTAGTATATGATCTCAATGTGAAATCTGTCACCTCTAACACTAATGTCAGCGTAGTAGACTCACCTGGCTGTAAGCTCTCTGCCACACTCCATGTCACTACTCCATCAGCAAATGTGCCGCCTGATACCCATACCATGCCGGCTGGGATCACATCTGATACTACAAAGTCAAACGACTCAACGTCTCCCTCATTTGTCACTACAATCTCGTAGGTCGCTTGTGGGTTAGTCGGTGTAGCTGGATTAGCACTGATCAGCGTCTTAGCTATTGCTAAATCGTAGTTAACGTCGATATCAACTGGCGCTGAATCTTCGTCATCTTCATCTCCTGTATTATCGGTACCAGGTCCCGCTACATCATCGCTACTGTCATCATTGTCCGGTGTACTATCTGTATCTACTTCTGTCGCTCCTGTAGTCGGATCAATGCCGTAATCCTCCGCACTGTCCTCAGCGATTTCTGTGAAGTTTGTATATGATCTCAATGTGAAATCAACAATCTCTAAGGTCAAACTCAAGGTAGTAGAAGTACCTGGCTCTAAGCTCTCTGATACTGCCCATGTTACTACTCCATCAGCAAATGTGCCGCCCGGAGCTGATACGAAGCTCATCCCAGCTGGAATCAAGTCTGTCACTACAAAGTCAAACGACTCAACGTCTCCTTCATTTGTCACTACGATCTCGTAAGTCACAACTGGTGTGGCTGGTGTAGCTACTGCATCGCTCGTACGAGTCTTAGTGATCGCAAGATCATAGTTAACGTCGATATCAACTGGCGCTGAATCTTCATCGTCCTCGTCTCCTGTATTATCTGTACCAGGACCTGCTGCAGTATCGCTACTGTCATCATTGTCTGGTGTACTGTCTGTATCTACTTCTGTCGCTCCTGTAGTCGGATCAATGCCATAATCCTCAGCACTATCCTCAGCGATCTCTGTAAAGTTAGTATATGATCTCAATGTGAAATCAACAATCTCTAAACTCAAGTTCAACGTGGTTGACTCGCCTGGCTGTAAGCTCTCTGCTACACTCCATGTTACTACACCTGCTGACTCAGTACCGCCTGATACCCATACCATACCGGCTGGAATCACATCTGATACTTCAAAGTCAAACGACTCAACATCTCCCTCATTTGTCACTACGATCTCGTAGGTCACTACCGGATTCGCTGGCGTAGCCACTGCATCACTCGTACGTGTCTTCTCGATAGCAAGGTCATAAGTGATGTCTACATTGACGTCTTCATAGTCATTATCATCTTCGTCACCTGCTGGCTCATCGAGATCGATATCATTATGATTAGTATATGGATCGTTAGGATCTTGCCCTGCACCCTGTGCATCATCATTACCAGTATTAGCATCTGGTGTAGAATCCTCGTCAGTCTCGCCAAATCCGTATACATCAGATCCGTCTGAAGTAATCTCAGCCCAGTTCCTGTAGAATCTTGATACTGCATTATCAACTCTCAATACCAATTCAAGCTCGATCACCTCACCTGGAGCTAATCCTTCGCCTGCAGACGCTAATGTCCAATTCACCACAGATCCTGTCGGAGTACCTCCATTAGAAGCACTTACGAAAGACATACCTGTAGGAATCTGATCTGCTATTGTAAACTCGTAAGAAGGAACATTTCCTTGATTCTTTATTCTTATTGTGTAAGTCACATTATCTCCTAATCCGACTACATCAGCTTGACCATCAGCGAGTACTTTCACTAATGCTAAATCATAGTCAATATTCAGCTCTATGTCTTCATAATCATTATCATCTTCATCACCTGCTGGATCATCAAGATTGATATCATTATGATTAGTGTACTCATCATTAGGATCTACACCAAATCCTTGATCATTGTCATTACCAGTATTAGCATCTGGAGTAGAATCTTCGTCAGTCTCGCCAAATCCATAATCAGCTGCACTGTCTTCGCTGATCTCAGCCCAATTTCTGTAGTTGCGCTGAGTCGCATCAGTCACTCTTAATACTAATGTGAAATCTTGGATCGCATCCGGAGCAAGATTATCCACTGTCCAAGTCACGATACCACCTGCGTGTGATCCTCCTGATACCCAAGTCATACCAGCTGGTATTTGGTCGGTAATCACGAAATCATTAGATGGTACATTACCTTGATTCTTCACTGTGATCGTATAGCTCACTTCATCTCCAAGCTCTACTTCTACTGCCTGACCATCAGAAAGCGTCTTGATCAATGCTAAGTCATAATCAACATTGACTTCGATGTCTTCGTAGTCATTATCATCTTCGTCGCCGGCTGGCTCATCAAGATCGATATCATTATGATTAGTATATGGATCATTCGGGTCTACGCCAAATCCTTGGTCATTATCATTTCCAGTATTGGCATCTGGAGTAGAGTCTTCGTCAGTCTCGCCAAATCCATAGTCAGCTGCACTGTCTTCGCTGATCTCAGCCCAGTTTCTATAATTTCTGAATTCTACTTGATCTACATCTACGCTAAGCTCAAGTACAAAATCTTGAGTAGCACCCGGTGCAAGATCGTCTACCGTCCAAGTTACGATACCACCTGCATGCGATCCTCCTGATACCCATGTCATACCTGTAGGTATCTGGTCAGTGATCACGAAGTCATTTGATGGTACATTACCTTGATTCTTCACTGTGATCGTATAGCTCACTGTCGCTCCTGGAGCTACTGTAGCAGCCTGTCCTGGAGAAAGTGTCTTGATCAATGCTAAATCATAATCAACATCTACTTCGATGTCTTCATAATCATTGTCATCCTCATCGTTAGGATCATCATTGAAATTGTTATTATTTACTACGTCATCATTCGGGCCTACGCCAAATCCTTGATCGTTGTCATTTCCTGTATTATCATCTGGAGTAGAGTCAATATCAGAATCTGAATAATCATCAGCACTGTCTTCGCTGATTTCAGCCCAGTTTCTGTAATTTCTGAATTCTACTTCATTGACATCTACATTCAATACAAGAGTGAATGTAGCTTCTTCGCCTGGGAGAAGGTTAGTACCATTGAAGGTCACTACCCCACCTGACTCTGATCCTCCAGATACATAAGTCATACCTGCTGGGATCTGATCAGTCACCACATAGTCATAAGAAGCTACATCACCTTGGTTACGGACGATGATGTCGTATGATACATTCGCTCCAGGAGCTACAGTAGCAGCCTGACCATCACTCAACACTTTGATAAGCGCCAAGTCATAGTTGACTTCTACAGTTACGTCTTCTGGATCGGCATCATCTTCGTCACCGTTCTCATTATTAATGGTATCATCAGTGTTACCATTTACTTCGCCACCTGCGTCGTTGTCAACAATTGCATCTGGGGAAGAATCAACATCTGTATTATTAAATCCAGCTGGAGCATCAGCTGAAGAAATTTCTGCTCTATTAATGATCACTGCACCATCTGCTAATGGAGAATCCACATCAAATGTGATCTCTACAGTAGTAGATGCTCCCGCTGCCAATGAAGCTATAGTGTAAGTCGCTGTACTACCTGCACCTGACCAATCACTATCTGCTAAAGTTAATCCAGCAGGGATATAATCTGTGATCTGAATATTAGAAGCGTCAAGGCTTCCTTGATTTTCTACGAATATTTCGAAAGTCACCTGTCCTCCTGGAGTCACGATTTCATCAGCGACTGTTTTTCTGAGGGCAAGGTCAAATTCTTCTACTGTCACAGTAGCTTGACACTGGTCACTGTTGCCACATGCATCAGTCACTGTGAGTGTCACTGTCACAGTACCTACATCATCTCTCGTGAATGTAGTCTGAGATACTTCATATGAAAGCTCATCCGCACAACATACATCTGTGCTACCACCATCTACATCGATCGCTACGATTGATGCTTGACCATTTTCGTCAAGTTGGATAGTGATATCATTACATACTACCGTAGGAGCAGTAGTATCCTCGATGATAAATGTACCTGTAGTAGTCTCTGCATTACCACATACATCAGTAGCTGTAAATACTACTGTATAAGTCTTAGTACCACAGCACTGCTCTATTTCATCAGTGATCTCATAGGTCCATGACACATCACCACAGATATCTTCAGCTACTGCCCCACCATTGTCAGCGAGCCATGCTTCGAATTCTGCAGTATTGCCCGCACCGTCACACTCTACTGTTTTATCAGTATCAGCAGCTGTGATGATAGATGGAGCCGTCTCATCCTTCACTGAGAATGTAGCCGTCTTAGTAATACTGTTGTCACATGCATCAGTGATAGTATAGGTCACTACCAGCTCTCCTGTCTGACCACACTCCTCTGTATATCTTGAGAAGTCAAAGTCTGAAGTCACTGTCACATCACCACAAACATCTGAAGCACAGCCTCTTAGCTTGTCCATGTTAGCCATGTTCCAAGCTGTAGCTTCTTGCTCATTTCCCTGAGTTCCTTGACATTCGAATGTCATATTGTCAGGATCACAAGATGTAGGGTTAGTAGTGTCTACTATAGAGAATGTAGCTGTACGAGTGATGTCATTGCCACATCTATCAGTGACTGTATAGGTCACTGTCAGACTGCCCGTCTCACCACATCCTGCTACGAGATTAGCATAGTCAAAGTCAGAAGTAACCTCTACTCCTGCACACTCATCAGATGCACATCCTTCGAGTTTAGTGATATTGGCAGCATTCCATGCTGCAGCGGCTACTGCATTGTCAGCAGCACCCACACACTCTATCTGCTCATCATCAGGACCACAAGACAATACTGGATCAGTAGTATCTACGACTGAGAATGTAGCAGTCTTAGTGATAGAGTTATTACACTCATCTGTGATAGTGTATGTGACTACGATCTGACCTGTAGTACCACACTCATCAGATAAGTTATTATAATTATAATCGCTGGTCACTGAGATAGTAGCTGCACATGCATCAGTCGAGCATCCTTGGAGCTTAGCGATATTCGCTGCATTCCAAGCATCTGCTGTTGATTCATTAGCTACAGCTCCAGCACATTCTATTTGTTCGCTATCAGGATCACATGTGACTGTCGGAGCAGTCTCATCGATCACTGTGAATGTTGCTTTTCTGGTTCTTCTATTGCCACACTCATCCTCGATGCGATATGTCACCTCGATAAAGCCTGTAGCACCACACTCATCAGAGAGAGCTGAATAATCATAGTTGCTCGTCACTGTGATAGTACCACATACATCAGAAGAACAGTTTTCAAGTTTTGAGATATTCGCTGCATTCCATGCATTGGCTACAGCCTCATTATCAGCTGCTCCAGTACACTCATGAGTTGCATTATCAGGATTGCATGTCACATCCGGCTGAGTAGTATCTGTCACAGTGAATACTGCATCTTTCGTAATACTATTACCACATGCATCTGTGATCGTATAGGTCACTGTCAGACTACCTGTCTCACCACACTCCGCTACATAATTACCAAATGCATAATCACTGGTCACTGTCACATCTGTACAGTTGTCAGTAGCGCATCCTTGTAGTTTAGTGAGGTTTGCTTGATTCCATGCTGCAGCTTCAGATTCATTACCGGCGATGCCTGTACACTCATATGTCACATCGTCCGGCTCACATGCTGTAGGAGCCACATCATCTCTGATCGTGATCACTTGAGATTTTGTATCTGTATTACCACATGCATCGACAGCAGTCCATGTACGAGTGATGGTATAGTTACATGGTTGGTCACCAGCGATAACCTCCTCAAAATCAGTCTCATATGCACAGCTCTCATCTACATATACATCTGTAGATACATCTGGCACTAAGTCAGCACATGTCACTGTGATATCTGCTGGTACATTTTTGATGACTGGAGCATCATTATCTTGGATAGTGATCTTCTGAACACAAGTAAACTCTTGTGTCTCATTAGTCGTCTCAGTACCACAACATCCGAATACTTTTAATTCATCAAACTCCCATACTTGCTTACTGTATCCACGAGAAGTAGGATCATAGCCCAAGATCTCAAATGTGAATACAGTCTCTCCTTGATAAGAGAAAGCAGCATCATTGAAGTCATAATTGTGGTGAGTCCAAGTACCAAAAGAAGTTGGTTGATCTACTACCTTAGCGATCTCCACACCATTTTTCAGTACTCTGATACCATATTTTTGAGCATAGTCTACGTAGCCGAAGTTTTCATTATTCTTCACTACTCGCTCATAGAATGAGATACCTGTCAATCTTCCCTCATCTTGAGCTCCAAAGCTCACAGAGAATTTGATGGCATCGTCATCATTATCTTTAAAGTAGTTTTCTGGTGAAGCACTCACACAGATCGCAGCCTCAGATGATCCAAATGCTCCCTGTACACATGAGCTACCGTCACCATTTCTCACTTTCGTGAATGAGATATTGCTACACTGACTATTATCTACACTCGTAGCAGGTAGTCCTACATCGAGAGGCTCTCTATTTTGGCTACAGCCTAAAGTATAGGCATTTGCAAAATTCCAATGCGCTAACTCGTGAGGGATACAAGGATTATCAATATATCTGGTCACTGATCCAGTCCATGTTCGTGTGATCACGACTGGACAAGAACCTGATACTTCGTCATGGTAAGTCACTACGGCATTAGGATCACAAGTCAGTGATGGCTCGCCTGTAGCAGATGGATCAGAGCTGTCATCACAGTTGATCGTTACATCTGGTGGACAGTCAAATTCTCCAGTCACATTCACTCTTACTTGATCAGATGCTGTACATCCATCACAGCCTGTCACCTGTACAGTATAGGTAGTGCTACTACCCGGAGCTACTGTGATCGTCTGTGTAGTAAAGTTGCCCGGAGTCCATAGGTAAGTGACATCGTCACCGATAGTACCTGATCCTCCAGAGTTACATTCTTTTTCCATGATCACCCAGTTATACGATCCTGCTGGGAGATCATTCCATGTACCGTTAGAGTACATCTGGATGTAGTCTTCATTATTATAGTTATTTGGCTCACCTGATGACCAGTTAGTATAGCTGATCGATGTGCCATCATTCCATTTCCAGTTTCCTTCTGAAGCCGCATCCGATCCTCCGAGCCAGATGGACCCTTCGTTGACTGATGCTAAGAATTGATTCTCTCCTGCTGTCTCTACTTTAGGAAGCTGACCTCCGAGAGCATTTACGAGATTCAGAGCTTCATTGTATGTAACATCGCCGCTTGTTTTCTTGTAGTAATGAGAATTACCATATGATCCCAGATACATCCATCCATTGAATGATTCTTGAGTACAGCCTGCACTTGTGTTACAAGACTGAGACATCATGACATTGATATCTCCTACCACTACATGGCTACCATTGACAGCGTCAAACCATCCAGAACCACCATATCCAGTAGCAGTGACATTAGCACCATTCCCGATCTGAAATGCAGGACCTCTTCTGCTGAGCTGGAATACTGTAGACCCTCGAGTCAAAGTACCTGCCATATCTGTATAATATACCCAGTCAGATGTACTATATGTCTGACATCCATTTTCTTTTGGACTACCTGCTGGTGTGGTCGTACTATATCCGAAGTAAGTGATATCGATATGATAAGTATGGCCTAAGGTACTATTCGTCGCTGATCCGGTCAGTCTCGCTGTACCGTCACCACACTCTTCCCATACGAGATCATTGTTACCGTAGTATCTATTACCATCGAGCCATAGAGAGTAAGCTCCACCGCCTCCACATGGGTTAGTATTGCTGATCTCTCTGATACAGCAGTCACAGCCTGTCTCGCCTGTCACCTCCGCTGTGAGCGTCACTGTCTCGCCAGCACAGATCGATAGATCTTGTCCCGCATCTACTGAGAAATCAGAACAACCTGCTCCTATGCTAAAGTTAAAATTAATGATCTCACTACAGATTTCACCAGCACAGCCATCTACATTGTAAGCTCTGGCTTGAAGTACATAGTCACCTACTCCACCGTTCCAGTTATTTCCATCTTGCGCTCCGCCTGGATAAGTAAATGGCAGGTGACTTTCACAGTTGAGTAGTACATCATTGATAATGATTTCTACTGACTCGGTAGCACTATTAGTCTCAGCTACGATATAGTAGTTATCAGGGAGATCGTCTTCATTGATAGTCATACCATTAGTGATGGTGATGACTCTCTGATCAGTCACTTGATCATAAATCGCTATATTATTGATCTGCCCATCACACGATGGTGAACAATCTGTCCCTCCGCTTAGCAAGAAATCACCACAATCTGTATTAATGGCACCATTAAGACCGTACCATGCTCTGATGGCAAATTCATCAGCTGCAGTATTATTACCCGCACCATATCCTACCTGTACACCGATAGTATGATCTTCTTTTTTATGCTCCATGTAGGCTACCTCTCCAGAATTCGAAGAGCCCACACCAACCCAAAAGCTTTTTGAATTATCTAATATGTAATAAGTCCATGTATGATGCAGATTGTGAGGATCTTCCATGAACATCCCTCCGCCTGCAGACCAGGTGTTCCAATCTTTTGCATTGGTCAGGTACATACATACCTCCCATACCTCATTTGTATTATATTCATTGGTGACAGTGGTGGTCACTCTAGCTGTACCATCACTACAATACTCTATAGTAGCACCTTGATTGGTCCAATATGAAGTATACGTAGACCAGTCACATCCAGCGCCAGGACCAGTCGCCCATCCAAACCAAGACGAACTAAATGAACAAGTATTAGTAACGGAGCAACTTTCGCATACTGGTAGCTCAACACATTCAGATTCTATGAGAACTCCAGCGGCTAAAACCCAAGACTGGCCGTTCACAGATTGACCGTTCATGCCATGTCTTGTATCGATTTCTAATGTAAGTGTAGTAGTAGATGCTGGCACGTTAGGCAGCGTAAGAGTTACAATATTCAAACAACAATTACCTCCTGGCAAATTACCATCAGATCCATATATAATCGTCCCGTCAGAGACTCCCCCCGCCGTAGCCCATGCTTCTAAATATCTTCCATCATTGGTCATTTCAGAGAACGGAATTGTTAATGTTATATCTCTTGGACCAGAACCTGTCGGTATTGTATATTCAATAAAAGTTTGATCGTTATATCCACTTCGTTTAGTATAAAAACCTTGCGAAGTAGTATTCGACGTAACATTTCTATACGCATAAACTACTAATGACTGAGCGTCATCTGCTGGAAGTGTCACAGAGGATATCGAACCAGTAATCAAACCTCGATATACATGAACATTAGTGCTTGTACCACTTACCATTTGCTCATAAAGAGCATATGTTTGACCATCTACTTCAACATTTACATAATTTCCTGGGTCTGTACCTTTATATACGACCTCTGCAACAACTTGAAATACATTTGAGGAATTTGGAATACTAGCCGTAACAGTCCCATTACTAGTATTATATCCTATTATTTCAACACTCTTACCATCATTACAATCGTAATCCCAATTAGGCGGATTACTCGTTGTAGTACCAGGTACGTTACAATTCTCTTCCAATATTTGAGCAGGACTATAGCTTGTTGCTGTACAAGACGCATCACTTCTAAATGAACACTCAGTCACGTAAACATTGTATACTCCTGGTGAGAGGTTGTAAAAATTTGGAGAAGATTGCCAATTGCTAACACCATCTATTTTATACTCGTAACATCCAGAGGCGGCTCCAGATACACTATGTATCTCAATTCTTCCATTATTAGCTCCACAGTCCGAATTCCACCAAGTAAACTGAAATTCAATACTATTACAGTTAGATGTACAATCATCTGATATTGTAAAAGTCTGTCCACAACCTGCTGTAAAATTACCAACAACGCTACCATCTTGATATTTTACTATCCAATGGTGTCCATTATATGTATGCTGATTATAAGTACTGCCCACAGCTATATCTGCGTAATACCTATGAGTTCCATTATCATTCCAATAAAGTTTGACTGACTGACAGGCATTGTTATAAAAATTCACAAAACAATCTGTTGTCGTATTATTACAATTAGCATACGGATCATTTGTAGTCATGATATCCTGATAGCTCTGATAATTGTAGGGTACCCACTCAGATGCACAAACAGCTTGATACTCTCCGTTTTGCACCCTATTTATTATTTGCCAGGCAGACGAAGTACTACTAGGATGTATGCCGTCCGAAAAATACCAAATAGCATGCTGAGTAGCCGATACCCCATAGGTGCTTTGCCCGTTTAAACAAGCAGTCACTTGATCATTAATAATATCTTCAGGGGTAGTGTCAAATTGATATGACTCCCCATAAGGTGCTATACCTTGAGTATACTCAACACAATAACCTTGATAATTTTGACCATCGATTGATAATACTGGAGAAGCGCCACCAGTTTGATTATATCCTGATTGAGAAAACCCTTTCAAACCAAAGAATGAAAGGAGAATTAAAATCAGACTGAATTTGAAGTAAATATTTTTCATCTTTCTTGTCTTAATTAGGGTGTTACTTATTGTATTATCAATCTAAATGTGCTTGAAGTATTCAAGTCAAGATCAAATGCTGAATTGGAATTTGATTTCATCTTGAAGCCAGCCATTGACTCTATATATATTGTGTTATTTATGCCTGATCTGTCTATATGAATTTCTTTTCCACTTTTTAGCATCTTTATTTTAGGACCTTGAAACAAAAGTCCAGTAGAATCAATCTCCTTTAAACTCTTTGATTTATAATTAAACTCCAATCCTTCATCTACAACTGATACTATCAAGTCAGTACCTGGATAAAGGTCCCTATAGACTATGTAGCCTAATTCTTCTTTCTTCATGCTCGAAGCAGAAAGAACCTTACGCATAGCGTCATTCTCCAACGGAGAGTAGTAAGTGTCTAACACATTTCCACTTTCTATTGATTGAGTACTAGCATTCGCAAATACTATGTAGTCACTCTTTTCAAGATTATTTTCATCTAGATAAAACAACTCAATTCTGTCTTCTCTAAATATCACATCAGTATGCCCATATGAAGCCGAGTATTGACTATATTTTTCGTCTATTGACTCCTTGATAATATTCTGACTGCTTCCAAAATTAGGACAGACAACTATCAGCACGCATATCAAACCAAATAATTTGGCACTAACGTATTTCTTAATTCTAAGGGACATATTGAATAAGTTTAAAATGGAATCAAAAACTGTTTTCACTGTGATAAGGGTGTAAAGGTTAATCATAGCCAAGTTGATTGAAGTTGATCAATACAGTGTAGGGTCACGTCTACGTGACATACAGAGTCATGTTTATACCAGTCTTGTAAAATAGAAAGTACGTCCGCAGAAAGGGGACATAGATCAGGCGTCTCAAAAGTGTACGCATACACCGAGCCAGGTGGTAATAATTGGTTCCTCATGTATAGTCAAGTCTGTTAACCGAATATCAATAATTAATAAAAGGCCAACAATTGGTATCAGAAGGGAAAAGAAACCATAAAGTTCTATCGCTTCTACAAGAGTAGACATATATTCTATGCCTCCCCCCTACTCCCTTTATTATATTATGACAAGAATTTTACAAAAGGTATCACTTCACCACTTTTGCGGTATGCTACACTTTATGAAATATCCTTATATCAATAGCTTGCTCAATCACAAGGATCATGCCACATATTAAAATAAATCGCAATATGTTATGAAAATATGCCGTACCCTAATGACGGCGGAAGTACATAATATGTGGATTAGTCAGGGCCGTCGGGCAAACTTCAATACAGGCGCTCATATCATTGGGATCATTACTGGCTCCACGAGCCTGTCCACCATTAGCCACTACTGGCACTCCATTTGCATCTTGTGCTCCATCAAGATGGTCATTGAGCAGGTCATCAGAAGTGAAACTACCTCCTCCCTCTATCGCATCTTGGCAACCATCATCATCACTGTCCAGATCATGATAATCAGCTATACCATCCTCATCTGTATCATCAGCTCCACACAGGTATAGCGTAAAATCATCAAAACTATGGCGAGTACCTGCCTCTAAATCATAGAAGTATACCCGGAAAGTATAGGTAGTATTTTCTTGTACCTGATTACGGTAAGGAGCTCCAAGTGTAGAAAACTCAAAACTCCAACTATCAGCTGCTAAATAGGCCACATCTCTCCGCCATACTGTATAGCTATTAAAATTGTCATCAGACATCAATATCGCAAACTTAACATCTGTACCATATGGGGCCATAGCATTGTATACACCTGTAGCATTCCAATGGTAGGCTCGGTCTCCAAAATCGGATACGGTCGTCACCCGATACTCCAGATAGTCATTGAGCCCTATCGCCGCTGACAGGGATGATCCATTAGTACCATCGATGACGATATGAGACTGACCTACATTAATATCAGAGATACCTGACCCACTGATTTCATTCGCTGCAGAAGCGACCACTATCGGATCAAAGGCAGGACTTTGGTGCCCATCGTTAGGAGCAGGATCGCCAGGATTATGCGTCCATCGTACCATGTTGATATAGGTATTGCATTCTCCCTCATCTACATCGAGGATGCCATCATTGTCATCATCGAGATCACAGGCATCACTGAGGCCATCAAGATCTGTATCTATCACTCCCTCACAGTCGGGGTCTTCGCAGTCCGTCAAAAAGTCAAAATCATCATCGATCCCATTGTCACAGATCTCTACAGGACAGAGTATATCATCATCAGAGGGTCTAAACTGTATAGTAACTGGATATGAGCCAACCGCACTCGGTCGTATCCATTTGGACACTTCTTTTCTTTCTATTTGGCCCGTAGCAGGATTTCGCCAGTTTGGATATTTGACCACTACTCTATAGCTGAAGTCAGGTCCATCTGCCAGTCCAAAATGTACTATCGGTGGATCCTGAGTACCGTGACCAGTGCCACCATTGAGCTCTCGGATACCTGAGATGACATTACCATCACAGTCCTCGAGTACTACTGTCGCACCGAGCGCACTGCGCTCTGCCCCTGAGCGCATATACTCTGGCCTATCATCAAGAACATCTACAAAGAGATAGTTTTTAGCCAGCTCTGGTGTGGTGCTATCATAGAGATCATTGATGTATAGTGCATTATCACTATTCCCCACATTAATATAGATATCCAGATCTCCATCATTATCTATGTCGACCATCGATGCGCCTTCTCCATCTTGCCCCTCGTGAAATGTGTATGTCGTAAGGAGCTGAAAAGTCATAGGGCTCCCAGTGTTTCTTCCATTTATTGGATCATTCAGCTGATTAAGATATAGCTGAGATCGCCTATCTCCGACTAATAGGATATCGATATCACCATCATTATCAATATCTCCTGATACTACTTCATCTATAGCATTACCTCCAGTGAATGTAGTAGGTATACCAGTAGCAGCTCCCAGAGGGATCCAGCTGTCATTGTCATTTCTGAATATTTGATTATCTCCGCTCTCCGTCCAAAATGCATCAAAATCCCCATCGTTATCATAGTCGTAGAGATTCACCGCTCCTTTGTTACCATTGTTAGCTTGTGCCAGATCAGCTCCATTTGAAAAAAATCCTCCTTGATTGAGGAAGAAATCATTTTCATCACGCTTTCGCATAAAAATATCTACCCAGCCATCATCATTGACATCCGTGAATGAACCATAGTCTCCATCGGTGGCACTTTGGCTCAAGCCTAATACTGTGCCTGTACCTGGTGTAGCATGTGTAAATAATGAATTGGATGGAGGATTAACTACCGCTCCATTGTTATGATTGACATAGTTATTTCGTAGGATGTCTATACCATGATTATGATTATCAAAGATTACATCCAGATCCCCATCGCCGTCAAAGTCTACAAATCCAGCACCTTCTGTATTAACCCCGTCAGATATGTTACTTCCATTAAATATCAGTGGCGTACTCCCTCCACTGCCATCACCAAAGACACCCCCACCTGTCGGCTGAAGATAGATCTCTATCCCGTCAAAAGAGGTATTGCGCATGAAGTCAAGCCAGCCATCATTATTGACATCACCCCATATGACTACTCGCTCTCTAGTCTGCGTGAGCATGTAGGGAGCGAGTGATGAGGTCACATCTGTGAATGTCTGATCCCCATTATTACGGTAGAGACGACTGCGGCTTTGGTTATTATCTGTATTCACTAATAAATCCAGATCTCCATCATTGTCATAATCACCAAAACCGAGACCTCCATCTTTGAACCTATTCAGATTTATCCCCCAGTCTGAGGCGACTTCATCATAATTATAAGTGGTATCATCTGCTATCCTAAACGTAATCTGGATCTGAGCACAAAAACTACCACTAAGTCCCGGGGCATCTCTATACTCTAAAGTCAAGGTATAGTAGCCTACCTCAAATACAATATTATCCAGTGAAAAAGGAGTATTATTGATAACAGTTGATTCATTTATGGGACCATTAAGGTCTAAACTTACCTGATACACATCACCACTGGTCGCCAGAATAATTTCTTCCGTGTTATTGAGATCATCAAGTAGATATACACCTCCATTAGTGATAGGAGTGCCATCAGAAAAAGTAATATTGGTGATAGTACCACACTGAGCAATAATCTCTACTGCCCCAATCAGCATAAAGACAGTGAGGAGCCAAAAGGATGTATATTTCATCCATCTCATGTCAGACTATAGTCAAGTTTGGCATATGTGATTTGTATCACAGGTGCTTTAGGAACCTCTACTATACTTGATGGACACTTCTTTTGATTATACTTCACTACTTTTTGGTTGTTGATGAGTGTCGGGTACTCCACACAACATAAACATGTCGTCTATATAAAGTGGTCAACGCTCACTAATAAAGACACAGTAATCTGAAATCACCCTCATTCATAGCAGAAAGAATGCGCTACCTACTACGGTAGTACATGATGTGAGGATTAGTCGTAGCGGTACGGCAGGATTGACAGAAGTTATAGAGCGGATCTTGCCACCAATTATTTGAAGGAGTACTGTAGGATTGGCCCAGGACTCGACCATTGATATCAACAGATGGTGGACCAGATCCCGCATAGCCATCTGAATCATTTGCACTGCTCACCTGAGACTCTATGGTATCGAAGCAACCATCATCATCACTGTCTAATTCATATGGGTCGTAAGTGCCATCAGGTGTAGTTTCGCTATCAGATATACCATAATTGATCACATCACTATCGGCAGAAGTCTCAACATTATCCACTAATCCGTTGACTCCTACTGAGGCTACTATTGTACCGTTACTATGAGTCTGTCCATGACCTGCTTCTACAGCATCATAGATTCCATCATTGTCACTGTCCAGATCATACTCATTGCTATAGCCGTCACCATCAGGATCACAGTCACTGAAGTAGACATTGTCCAAATGAAGATTTCTGGTAGAAATGAAGTTATCTGTTCCAGTGACCCCAAATGAGATATCTAAGCCCGCTGGACGATTAAACTGAGCAGTAACCCAGTGCGCACTGTTGCCAGGAGTGGTAGCAGTTTCATCATACCAGTCAGTAGGATCACCAGCGACAGCAGGATTGATACCAAAAGTAGTATATGCAGGTCCGCTACCGCCGCCGTTTTGATAGTCAAGGGGCATCAGATTAGCACCTAAAGAAACTGTCTCATATGGAGGGATACCCACTACCTCTGTATAGTCACTGAGATTGCCAGTATCAATATCCTGGAATATGACACGCCCTTTAAACGGTAAAATCTGACCTGTCACAGCATCAATAATCTCAAGGATGAAAGTCAAGTGGTCATCATCTGGACCATCAGAATTGCCCAAAACAATAGCCGAAATATCGGGATCGTAAAAGGCACCAGGAGTAGCTGAAGTAAGAATAATGCGTGCATCGATAGTTCTACCATTACTTAATACACCGACCTGAGTAAAAAACACTGTATCATTGACATTAAAAGTAGTCCTTGAACTTATATTAACCCCGTTTAGAATCGTTGAACTCGCACCAGCCAAATCCAATAATACCTCACTATTACATTCATCGAGATCGGGGATCCCATCATTATCATCATCCAGATCACAATAGTCATCTATACCATCTCCGTCATAGTCAAGTCCACCAGTATTAGCCACCAGATAGCAGTCACCATCTTCGCAGTCCACTAATCCATCTCCATCATTGTCAATACCATCATTGCATACTTCTGGAAGCAATACACAACCACCATTGACCAGTGTAGGTAGTCCCGCTCTTATACGATTGGATGGAACCGATGGTATGAGATTATCTCGGTATTGTGCAGCGGGACCATACTCATCTGGATGAAGAAATCCCCCTATACTCCTATCATATATGGACACATAGATGATACCATTAGGCCCCATCTCCAGTCCGTAGATACTAAGGCCCGAGTACTCATATACATATTTAGAAGACCAGATATCTGCTGCTGTGTTATTCCCTGTGAGGGTCAGCTGATAGATCTCTCTATCTGATCCAGCGGTAATATATAGATAGTCACCAGATGGAGAAAATTCTGCTCCATAGGTCTTGTCGCCAGTACTTATATAGATATCATTACTGAGTGTCCCTGTATTTGGATCAAAATCGAAAAGGTAAAGCCCTCCATTTACGGTATTGCGTGTGATGACTATGCGATCATAATTACTACTGGCTTGAATATTTGCATAATTGGAAAAATTAATTGGAAAAGAGTAAGTAAATGCCGTAGAAGCACCCACCCCTGCTGCAGTCAGTGGTGTGACATACACTGTCTGTGTGGTGTAGTCCATAGTTACTATCCACGCATCTTCTCCATTAGGATGAGGGATGATACAGAGTCCTTCACTCCGTCCAGCCATTTTGATATTTTTAATGGCAGTCACATCACCGAGACCACCGTCCAAACGCATATCAATTATCGAGTACGATACGGAATCCGGACTACCGCCATCATCTGCAGCGAATAAATAATACTGCGCTGGATCTGCTGGATTTTGATAAGCTACAGCTGCATTAGTCGTACTCGTCCCACCTAATAATCCAGCACCATTCGGCATTACCTGATGATTGACATTTCTCACTTCTACCCCATTAGAGTAAAACAATAATGCTCCATCAGGTCCAGATGCTACGGTAGTACCTTCGATGGTATTGAGATTAGCTCCGGATCTATATATCGGATCACCATCACTGAAATCCAACCATGCCGAATTACCAAAAATCCAGTTGTTATTTCGCCATGGTATGGCAGGTGCAGTACAGATAATATCACAGCCAGCGACACCGTCGCAGTCGCCATCATCACAGTCTACCAGACCGTCACTATCATCATCTATACCATTATTACATATTTCACGATTACAAACATTAATAGATGGATTCTGCCAGTCATTATTCAGCGGAGTATCGTATAAAACTGTACTAACTAACCCTCGGGCATCGACAGTAGGTAAACCTGTACCTGCGACACCATCACCATCACTGTCCTGAATAAGTCCCTCATATGTATCATAACAGCCATCGCCATCACTGTCCAGTTCATATGGATCATAGATACCGTCGGCCAAAGACTCACTATCAGAGATGACATAATTGATATCACCCAGATCTGCTGTAGTCTCTACTCCATCATCTAGTCCATTGACACCGCTATCAGTGTTAGCTCCATCGATGACACCGTCATGATCTGTATCCGTAGCACCATGTCCAGACTCGGTGAGATCTGTGAGACCATCATTATCACTATCGAGGTCATCAGCATTAGCCACACCATCACCATCCACATCGATAGGCAGATCACAGTACTCTGCATATAGGATGAAATCATCAAAAAAGGCATCGACATTTGGATCTGTTGTTTTATTGTAGAAATATACTCTGAAGGTATATTCAGTATTGGGAGTGAGGTAGTAATAATTGTCGTCAGCTTCTGTATTCAATGATTCAAAGCTTGGATTGATATTGTTATCTACCGTGACAATATCCACAATAGGTGTCGAGCTGACAAAGCCATCGTCGGATACCAAAACTGTGAAATCATAACCATAATTGTCCATAAGAGCTCCGGAGGATACGCCATGCTTAGTATGGGCGAAATACTCCAGATGTAAAGAATTAATCGCAGATGCAGTCGTAAATGAATACTCTAAGTAATCTCCATCAGCGATCGCACTGGCCAGATCGGGCTGGTCTACTCCTGACAATCTTACTAAAGTAGCATTGAAATATGCTCCAATACCCGTACCAAAGACCTCATTATCTGCAGAAGTAATCAGTCCTGGCGCATAAATATCAGGGATACCTGTATCAGCAGGATCATTGTGATGCCACTGCACCATAGCCCCTACGTCACCGATACAGATGACTTCATCCTCATCCTTGATACCATCGTTATCATCATCTATGTCATACTCTTGGCAGATGCCATCAGCATCAGCGTCAGGTTTGCTTCCTCCCGGACAGACATCATTGACCTGCTCCAGACAGAATGCATCGTAGTAGGATGCACCTCCTCCTGCATGCTTAAAGCCATATACCTCGAGACGGACTGCTCCCGGAGGTGCAGTAGCAGTGACGCTATGATACTCATAGGTATTTTCATAGACCCTCCGATTGAGCTCATAGATGGTATTATTGTTTACATCTTTAAAGTTGATACCTCCATATGACTCTTCGGCACCATTATGCTTAGCATAAAAGCTCAATGTGTAGGTTTCACCTGGATTGACAGGGATCTGCTGTCCTCGGCCTCCAGATCCACCATTGATGAGCATGGCATTCGCTCCGACGTAAGTATCATTAGTCAGGCTGGTATTGCCCCAGTCTGCCCATGAAGTAAAGCCAGAAGCAAAATCATTATTATTCAAAAGCGTCGTAGCACATGACCACAAAGGAGGAAGTACTCCATTATATAATCCCACATCGATCCCTCTAAAATCACTCGTACCAGTAAAGGTGATAATATCGGTGATCAATCCATCAGAGTCTATCCCGTCATCAGATCCCACATCTCTATGCGTCTCTACATAGCCTGTAGGCAGATTAGTAAATTCTAAGAAATACCTCCCTGTCGGGAAATCTGAGAAAATATACTGACCACCATTAGCAGAGATCGTCCAAGTATACTCGACGTCTGCTCCGCCTGGCTCAGCTATGTTATTATTATTAGTGTCTTCTATAAGAGCTACCCTCACACCATCGATGCCTGGCTCACCAGCGTCTTGGAGGCCATTCCCATTTAAGTCATCCCACACAAAATCTCCAGCTATAGGGACGGTACCTGGCTGAGTCTGTATCCCTACCTTGATAGGCTCTGCAGGTAGTAGCGTCGCATTAGTACTTGCATTTTGAGCGATATAGGCAAAACTATTCCATGAGACCTCACCGCCTATAGGTGCATTGACCGGAGCACGCATATCCCACTCTATGACCACTGAGTCATTCTGATTGAGCGTGACACCAAAAAGATCGAATCTCAATGCTGTCACATCTGTGATATCAGCTGGTGCTACAGCATTCCAGTTAGGCGTATTACAGCCACTGGGGAAAGGTGTAGGATTACTCCCTGCCAGTTCATCTCTACAGGGATTACTGACTGTAGAATATTGTACGGCGACTCCCGATGGCACACTGATCTGCTGTGCGAGATTAGGCCTCCATTGAGAGCTACGAGCTGTACCGCCGTCCAGCACCTCCGTATCCCCTATATCTGGTAATACATCAATGATGACAATATTATCTATAGGGGTACTATTTGGATTTTTTAAAGTTATTCGATAATTGGACAGACCTCCTGGTACAGTAGTACCTGTCGCTGGATATCTCGAGTAGTCTGAGTCTAAAGTACCGATGACTTCCTTTCGAGAATCCACCCCTGCTGATGATGGAGGTAATATAATCTGTATCGAATTATAAGGATCTGCGCAGTAAGAGGGAGCATAGCCATTGAGGTATCCCTCAGTGTCTGCTGTCCCACAGTCCGTAAAATGCGGCTCGGTAGCATTGTAATAATAACTGCCATCTATCCAGCCCAGAGGCGTACCAGGAGTGACGACGGCTTGATAATTGTAACCGCATCCCATCCAATATCCGTTGGCCTCAAGGTTGAACACATTTCCAAAATCATTGTCATAAACTAACCTAAGATAATCACGGCCATCTGGTAAGGTCCCCGATTGAAGTACAGGTTCTTGATTATCCAAATTGTCAGAACAATCCCATGCATAGCCCCAAGATCCAGGCACAAAATCTAATCCCGGAGGAAGTACAGACATGATCACACCACCATAGATATCGTCTACCATGTCAGGGTCACTGTAATAATGAAACTCCACTAAAATGGTATCGCCAATAGTGGCAAATTCTATAGGATTGCGATCCAGATCTGTATAAAACATACTACCCGAAGGCCGATGCAGGGCTACAGAAGAATCAATATTAGTCGTAGTACAGTCCGTGGCTGAAATATTAGATCCACTCAATGTACCTGTCCATGATGCACAGTTAGTATATGTAGTACCATCAGGGTCAGACGCATTGCTGAGGGCATATATATTCATCGAGGTAGCATAGCTATCATTATACCGATAGGGGTTGAATAGACCTCCCCCTGGTATTGTACCTAAGGTAAGGCGAATCCCAATGACATTGACACCCCCTGGCAAACCTAAGTCTGAAACGTTTTTTGATTTTTTACTATTAAAATTGAAATTGTCCCACCATATCCAAGTACCTGGACTATCTGATCGCTGATAATATAAGTCGCCGAGGTGGTTAAGATCTTCAAACATGGGAGTACGCACCTCAGTCAATGTTACTCCGTTAGGGATCATATCTACCACCTCATAATTAGTGATATTTTGATAGCCCATATTTCCTACCTGAACAGTCCAATATATTTCGCCGCCCGGGACCACAGCCCAAGTACCACTTTTATCATTGGGAAAATCATCTATCGGCCGCTGTCCATTGCTTACAGTAGCGGTTGCGCTGGCATTTACACTTGCTGCATTCGCTGCTGATGCTGTCGCCACATTATTGGCTGAAGCCCCTGTCAAAGTATTCTCAGGGAAAATGACCTGCATACTAAGCTGGATAGTCGAGCCCTGAGCGAGATCATTCCCATCTCCTTGATTAAAAGTAATAATATACTGTCGGGTAGCAGGATCATAGGTAGCACTACCCACACCAGCTGGTAGAGGAGTCGAAAAACTAATAAAATCAAGATGATCAGGTAGAGTCCCAGTGATCTGAGTATCCCAACAATCCCCCGTAGTACTATTACAGGCTATGTTCATCAGATATTCAAAAGCCTGTTCTTCTGCTGGATTAGCATCCGATACGGACTGAGATAGCTGTAGGCTCTGACTATAAGCTCCTATACCCAAAAGGCATAGGAGTAGGACAGAGAACCATTTCGTCTGACTCCAAGAAAAACTATTATTGTTGAGTACAGGAAGCGTCATTTGTATTTTTAGGGCTTACCCTATGGACACACATATATCATGCCGCCCCCTCCTATCCGATGTCGTCTATATGTTAAAGTGTAAGATTAGGCTCTAATTCATGGACATGATCCTCATCATAAAACTTCTTGATGATATCCATGACCTCTTTAGGATCGTCGGTGATAGGCAGTAGATCCATGTCCTCAGCACTGATATTATGATGATTTTCGAGCATGACATTACCTATCCACTCTTTGAGACCTGTCCAGAACTCTTTACCCATCAAAATGATTGGCACTTTCTGGATCTTGTGAGTCTGGACTAAGGTCAACACCTCAAATAACTCATCCATCGTACCAAATCCACCTGGCAATGCTATGAATGCCTGAGCATACTTGACGAACATGACTTTTCTGATAAAGAAATATCTGTGATCAATGCTCTTATCGGGATCGATGAAAGGGTTATTATGCTGCTCAAACGGAAGATCGATATTGAGACCGACAGAAGGGCCTCCTGCTTCCATGGCGCCTTTATTACCAGCCTCCATGATACCAGGGCCTCCACCTGTAATGACTCCATAGCCTTCCTCCACGACTAAGGCTGCCATATCTACAGCCATCTTATAGTACTTAGTACCCGGCTTAGTACGTGCTGATCCGAATATCGAGATGCATGGACCTATATTATTAAGTCGCTCGAATCCCTCTACAAATTCAGATAATACCTTGAACATAGTCCAAGAATTTTCAGCATTTAGCTGATGCCAAGATTTCATAGCTTGCTTAGTCATTACGTTTATTTTTCATCGGTTCAAATATAAATAAGAAATGACCCTAACAAGCATTAGGGCCACATTCTATATTTCATTACCTGCTATCTATCAGACAATTATGCCTTTGTATTGTTCATATTGATCTTTTACATAGAGCTGTACCTGCTCCAGATTATCAAACTTCATGAACATCTTCTCCAGCTGATTGCTCTGCTGCGAGCTGCCAGTAACATAGTCTTTGACATCTTTATCAGTTACTTCTTTACCGGAGAGTATGATGAGTCGCTCGATGACATTTCGGAGCTCTCGGATGTTACCCGACCAGTTAGATTTTTGTAGTTCTTTGACCGCCTTATCTGTGAATGCTTTGACGCCGATACCGTACTCCTTGCAGATGATTTTAGCAAAGTGATTCACTAATAAAGGAATGTCTGTTTTTCGTTCTCGGAGACTTGGGACATTGATGATGATCACTGCGAGACGGTGATAGAGATCCTCTCTGAAATTACCTTTGGCGATCTCTGTACGTAGGTCTTTGTTAGTCGCTGCGATGACTCTCACATTGACAGATATCTCTTTATCTCCACCTACTCGGGTGATTCTATTTTCTTGGAGTGCTCTGAGTACTTTAGCTTGCGCTGAGAGACTCATATCTCCGATCTCATCGAGGAATAATGTCCCCTCATGTGCAAGTTCAAACTTACCCGCTCGACTTTTATGCGCTGAGGTGAATGATCCTTTCTCGTGACCGAATAGCTCACTCTCGATCAGTTCAGATGGTATGGCAGCGCAGTTGACCTCTATGAGAGGCTTATCATTTCGACCACTCTTCTCATGTATCCATCGTGCTACAAGTTCTTTGCCTGTACCATTCTCTCCATGTATGAGGACTCGAGCATCAGTAGGAGCTACCAAGTCTATGGTCTTAGTGATCTGTCCGATAGCCTCTGACTCACCGACGATGTCGATAGTCTTCTTTTTAGATATTTTTCGCTGTAGCACCTTCTTCTCAGTGATAAGCGAGGACTTATCCATAGCGTTGCGGATAGTGATCAGTAGTCGATTGAGATCAGGTGGCTTTTGGATATAGTCAAAAGCTCCTTTCTTCACTGACTCTACCGCAGTATCGATATTGCCATGACCTGATATCATGACCACAGGTAGATCTGGTCGAGAAGTCTGGATCTTATCCATCACCTCCATACCATCCATTTTTGGCATTTTGACATCGAGGATGACGACATCATATTTTCCTTGCTTGATTTTGACCATACAGTCCAGACCATCTACGGCTTCTTGGACCTCATACTTCTCCATCTCGAGGATATCACGTAAAGTACGTCGGATACCCTTATCATCATCTACTACTAAAATCTTAGGCATATTACAGTTTTCTTCATTAGAGGCTTAATCAAAAAGATTTCAGCCGCTAATATATTAAAGAAAATCATAATATGATAAAATCCCCCAAGTTTTGCACTAAGAAATATGTCGTAGTGATGTCACGGCTAAATAGGCCATTAGACCCGTACTGTGTAATAATGCCTCGGGATCTATGTCGAAAGTATTAGTATGTACGGGAGAAGCATTAGACCCATCCATAGACTGTGTACCTAACCGGTAAAAGCAAGCAGGGACCTGCTGCGAATAATAAGAGAAATCCTCCGCTGTCATCCGAGCTGGCAATAGGATGACATTGTCAGCGCCCATATAATCCTGCATATCAGACATGGCAAGATTCGTGAGTTTAGGATTATTATAGAGTGCAGGATAGCCTTTGTCTATACGCACGTCTACGGTGGCACCATGCGCCTGCCCGATAGCAGTCGCACGATCTATGATGAGTTGATGTGCCTTAGCTCGCCAGCCTTCATCAAAAGTCCTAAACGTCCCTTCCATCATGACCTTATCAGGGATCACATTAGTCGCTCCACCGTCAGAATTGATCTTTCCTATACTCAGGACTGACGCTATACCCGGGTGGCAGTTTCGACTGATGACAGTCTGTAATGCTGTGATGATCTCGGCTGAGATATAGACAGGATCGATGACATCCTGAGGCATAGCCCCATGTCCACCCTGCCCTATCACATCTATGAATATCTCGTCACATGACGCCATGAAGCTCTCTGGACGGACACCTACCTTGCCCACCTTCATAGATGGATGTACATGCTGTCCAAAAATATGCTCTACATCAGGGCCCTCGAGCGCTCCATCTGCGATCATCATTGAGGCTCCTCCTGGCAGTCGCTCCTCTCCAGGCTGAAATAAGAATTTGATCCTACCCGGCAGTTCATTTTCGAGCTGCTTCAGTATCCATAGCGTCCCCAATAGTGAAGAGCTGTGTACGTCATGTCCGCAGGCATGCATTTTTCCTTCGTGCTTTGAGCGGTATGGTGCCTCACTGGCTTCCTGTATCGGGAGGGCATCGATATCTGCCCTGAGCGCTATCACAGGATCTCCTGAGCCCAGCATAGCGATAATACCTGTGCCACCGGCCAGACCTGACTCGTAGCTTACTCCCCATTCGTCCAGTATCGACTGTATATACCGAGAGGTCTCATATTCTTCAAATGACAACTCCGGATGCATATGTAGATGCCTTCTGATATCCAGTACCCGATGGTGTACTTCTCTGGCTAATTCTTTTATTCTCTCTTTCATGATTTCTTAGTCAATTGATGAATAAGCGTCCCAAAATTACGACTCCCTATCTTAATATCTCTCCAGACGCTGTAGTGCATCGCATAGTCGACGATGTCACCTGTTTCGGTACCTTTCAGATCGGATATAGGTAAAATAGCCGGAGGTAGATATGGAAGCTTTATGCCTTTCTCCCTATCACTATCATAGCCCATGAGAGAATACTCCTTGCTCCACACTTTATGAATATTTCGTATTCCAGCTTTATTTTTTTGGAAGAGCCCCCACAAAGGAAATAGAAGTACGATCAATAGACAGATGAATGACTCCAGCAACTGCTTTTGATGCCTAAATCGAGGATCACTCAATCGATAGTGCGATACTCCGTCAAGGCGACTACCGATAGTGCGTCCCGTAGCACTGTTGAATATATAGTCACCTCGGACATCGTAAACATAAACAGGCAGACCTTGATCACGATATTTTGCTATGAATGCTGATAGAGATGTCCTATTGTGATATAATATCCCAGTTGCCACGCTGATATCATCCGTCAGCGTAGCTTTCGCTAATGATACCATGTCCTCCGCATCAAAATCAGCATATAATATCAACTCGTCGTCTCTGCTACCCATAATACTCCATAGCCACCTCCCCAATAAAGGTATGATCAGTCCAAACAAAACAACCACTCTACTAAATCGATACTCCTCAGGTAATAAAGAATAAACAATCAGTATAATAAAAGGCGCTACGAGATAGGTCCCGATCTCGACTTTTTTCTTCTGCCTGACATAAATGCCTTGACAGAAATAAATCAATACTAAAAGCACCGAAAAGCCTGAGATCAGAGGCAGCACTCTATCCCTCCAATCAAAATACGCTGAATCGCCATGAAAAAAATGGCCCCACAGATAGCCCACCAGCACAAAACTCAATAGACTCATCATATAATCCAATACAGGTCGCCAAGCTGATAACAGCACATACTTAGTCCAACCAAATAGCTCAGCTACTCCAGTAAAAGCTCCCTTTACAAAAACATTTTGGCTTCGATTGAAAAAATTGCGATAAGCATATAAACCGAGCGATCGATAAAAGTGACGGTGATATCCTTTTCCTTGGAGACCACTTTCTCCTTTAAAATGAATCAACTCTGCATCACTATCTACATAGAGCGATACACCTCTCTCCACTAATCTTTTAGAGAGCTCGATATCCTCACCATACATGAAATACTCCTCTGAGAATCCACCAGCGGCATTATATTCATCCCTATCCACCATCAATGACGCTCCTGTGAGGACTTCAGTAGCAGAAAGCGCCTCATCCGAGAGATCTCGATAATATCCAGATCCAGCAGAAGAAAATAGTTTTGATAGCGCACTCCTCCAAAATGGTAGATATCGACTACTCTCTGGTAAATACTGAAGGGTCCCGTCCAACATTTTAGCACCGACAGCGATTTTCTCACCTTGCTGAAGCATTCGCTCATAGCTCTGATACATGGACTGTAGTGCTTTTTCGGCCATCATCGTATCAGGATTGCAGAAATATAACAATCTTCCTCGAGCTACCTTTGCTCCTTGATTACATGCTGCAGCGAATCCCCGATTCTCATTATTTTGGACAATTCTGACATCAGGATATCTTTCAGCGATGAGGACTACGCTTCTATCCTGTGAGTGATTATCTATGATGATCACCTCCATGGCACACTCTACATCACTACTAAAAATAGAATCCAGACACAGCGAAATGAAGGACTCAACATTGTAGGATACGATGATGATGGAGAGATCTATCACTGGCTCATGGCTATATTTCTGAGAGCTTATACTCCGTACGTGTCATGAGTGATCGCCCAAGCGTCATCTCGTCGGCATACTCCAGCTCTCCACCAAATGATATGCCTCGAGCCAACTGCGTGATCTTGACTCCAGCTTCCTTCAGTTTTTTAGATAGATAAAATATAGTGGTTTCGCCTTCTATCGTAGGACTGATAGCTAAGATGACTTCCTTCACCTGATCTGACTGCGCTCTCTCGATGAGCGTATCTATATTTAGATCATCAGCTGTCACACCATCCAGCGGTGAGATCACGCCACCCAAGACATGATAAATCCCTTTATACTGAGCGGTATCCTCGATCGCCATGACATCCCTGATAGACTGTACGACACAGATAGTCTCGGCTTTGTGCTCCCTATCCTGACAGATATTGCAGACGTCATCGTCTGAGATATTATTGCATTTTTCACAAAACTTAATATTCGAAATCAGCTGATCAACTGGCTCTACGAATAGGGTTTTCATTTCAGATTTGTCCTCTCTGATGAGGTACATAGCCATACGAAGAGCTGACTTCTTACCGATACCTGGCAATCGAGAGAAAGCCTCCACTGCTTCCTCTAATAATCGAGATGAATAAGACATTAAGAATTATTTGAATATCAATATTACAACAATCACAATGATCTAAATCAATTCTTATCGCCAATTGTTATAATTCACGTATTTTGGCGACTCATTGTGAAAAAAGTGTATTGCATATGGCAGAAATAATAAAAATGCCCCGTCTTAGTGATACGATGGAAGAGGGGAATATCATTTCATGGTTAAAAAATGTCGGTGACAAAGTATCTCCGGGCGATATTCTCGCAGAGGTAGAAACTGATAAGGCGACCATGGATTTAGAGAGTTTTCACGAAGGTGTACTACTGTACATAGGTGTGGAAGAAGGTACTGTACCTGTAGATGGTGTCATCGCTGTGATCGGTGCAGAGGGAGAAGACTACAAGGCTCAACTCGAAGCTGAGCAAGCTGGAAGTGATAGTGCTGGTAGCGCTGATGACGCTCCTACTGAAGAAGCTAAATCAGAAAGCGCCTCCGCTCCAGAGACTACTGCCACTCCTGCTCCAGAGGCCAGTGACTCTCGTATCAAAGCATCACCATTAGCTAAAAAAATAGCTGCAGATAAAGGAATATCGCTCGATAGTATCTCAGGTACTGGAGAAGGCGGACGCATCATCAAGAGAGATGTAGAATCAGCAGAAGCAAGCGCTCCGAGTGCGGCTCCAGTATCTACTCAGACTTACATAGCATCTGGCGAATCTCAAGAGATCAAAGTATCTCAGATGAGAAAAGTCATAGCTAAGCGTCTCAGTGAAAGCAAGTTTGGAGCACCTCACTTCTATCTCACGATAGAGTGTGATATGGAGAGAGCCATGGAAGCTCGTAAAGCGGTCAATAATCTCGGTGGAGCTAAGATCTCATTCAACGATATCGTGATAAAAGCCTGTGCCATAGCACTGCGTAAGCATCCTATGATCAACTCCAGCTGGCAAGGTGATAAAATCATAGTCAATGGTGATGTCAATATCGGAGTAGCAGTAGCAGTAGAAGAGGGGCTCTTAGTCCCTGTGGTACGCCATGCTGACCAAAAGCCAATGAGCGTGATCGGAGCTGAAGTAAGAGAATATGCTGGTAGAGCTAAGGAAAAACGCCTCAAGCCAGAAGAAATGAGTGGTAACTCATTCACCATTTCTAATCTTGGGATGTTTGGCATTGACGAATTCACTGCTATCATCAATCCACCTGACTCTTGCATCCTCGCTGTAGGTACGATCGTAGAAAAACCAGTCGTCAAGAATGGTCAGATCGTAGTCGGTCATACTATGAAAGTGACTCTATCATGTGATCACAGAGTAGTCGATGGCGCTAAGGGTGCAGAGTTCTTACAAACTGTAAAAGCAAATCTCGAAAATCCACTGCATATGCTCGTGTGATAAGAGAGATTCTTACATAATAAAATACTAAAAAAGCCACTCCAAAAGAAAGTGGCTTTTTTATTTCTTGGCCGCAGCGATGTGGGAGTTAGCAGGGGAATAATTGTTTCGGATCAAATGAAAAATGGAGCCCTACTTCCGTCGCAAGACTCCATTCATTCTATTTCTTAATATCCTGCGTTTTTGTAGCCTTTATATTTTGATCCTGGACGAGAAGAGCCTAAGGTGTTTACTCCTGCATCTGGTCCATCTGGACGAGTCATATCTACGTCGGTAGGTTCACATATTCTGAATTCTACTCTCCTATTTATGAACTGCATGAGCTCTTCTTCTTCATTAGTAAAGTGGTTATCCTTAAGATTTGGGATTAGTGGACTGTCTTCGCCGCCATACATCACTTTGAATCTGCTGCGATCGATTCCATAGTTAGCCACGAGGTAGTCTACGGCACGCTTAGCACGCTTGTAGCTCAGCACTCTATTATAGTTATTGCTACTACGTACATCTGTATGTCCGTGTGCTGTCACACACATAGTAGGACAGTTTTTCATGACAGTAGCGATCTGATGAAGCTTAGGGTATGACTCTGGGCGTATAGCATACTTATCTAAGTCAAAGTGTAGCATCGGTAAAAACCAATTACCACAGCTATTATAGACAATAGTTCCGTAAGTATTATTCTGATAGTTATTGTTTGTAGTGCCACTTGGAGTACCTGTAGTAGTTGTAGTTGTGGTCGTTGTAGTAGTACCCGTACCTGAATTGACTGTACCTATTGTAGCACCTGATTCTGACTTGATCGTCCCATCTTCTGTCGTGACAGTACCAGCATTTTGAGAGCCACTATAAGATCCTACTCCTGTAGGCCGATCTGACATACCATAGCCTACGTTTTGACAGGCATCACAGTTATTCTTGATGATCGTGATGACATCATCCATAGTCAATATGCTACTATCTGGCTCTATTTGAGCCACTCCTTGTTGGTCTACTGGGTATCCTGTAGATGAGAAAGGCTCTTTATCCTTGCAGTCAGGGATACCGTCGCCATCACTATCGAGAGTGACACCTCGAGTATCAGTGAGACAGCCATCAGGAGTATCCAACTCTTGATCCAAGAGATCTAATACTCCATCACCGTCTTCATCATCAAGCTCTAATTTTGGACGGGCTTTGAGCTCCGCTATCTCATTGAATACAGTACCCATAGGATTCATCCAGTAGAGTGGCTCAGTTCGCTTGTCGAAGTTGCCCATGTTAAAGCCAAATCGAAGATTGGTATAGTGCCCAATATCTACATTGTTAGTCTGATCAAGGGCCGTTCTGAATTTCACTCCATCGAGATAGTCATTATCACTGAGCATCATCTGATGCTCCAGTCCGATGTTGAATCTTTTCGAGATTTTTCTTGACACCCCGACTGAGGTAGTGAATACCGCATGTATATTAAAATCATCTCCTATTCTGAAAATACCTTCTTTTTTAAACCCTTCCGTCTCATATACTCCATCGTATATCTCATCGAGAGCTGCTTTGATCGCATCTCTACCAGCCTTGGTATTAAAGTCATTAGTAGTATTGAATCCGGTACGCTCTCTTAGCGCCTCATAGGCATCTCCATTGGCATCTGTGAGATCCAGCATAGTGGAGTGATGATCTAATCCTACACCTACTGCTACATAGGTGTTCCATTTATTTCGGTCTTGATGAAAAAGAATATTCCCTACGTTGAATACTAATTGCGCTGCTCCGTAGATATAAGTTGTTTTGTACGCAGGAAACCAAGCATCCTCTCCTCCAGTCATTGGATTGTATGCATCCCAGCCTGAAAATTGCTCATTTCTCTCAATCAATCCTCCACCAACGGATCTGTTTCTCCACGGCTGAGTTTCCAGACCTTTGGCTTGACCATAAAAAGCGTCAAATCTAATCGAGGTGATATAGTTAAGCGATTTACGTAGATGTCCACCTACTCCAAATCCTCCTGGGATTTTTCTATCGACATCACCATCTATGAAAAAATGTCCTGCATGAAGACCTATTTCCCACATATTCTTGGGGCGGGCAGAGTACTTAGACTGGCCCAATCGCCATTGTCTATTTTGTTCGGGATCGACGGTCATATCATCAGTGATATTTGGCGATAGCCAAGTATCATCGGTGATCGATATAGTCGTACTCTCTGTGCCTTGGACAGAGAGATCATTGCTGTCATCTTGTGCATGAAGAGTAACTGTCAGCGCTAAAATGCAGATACTCAACCAAGATTTATTCATCAAGCTCATTTAAAAGAATTTACTTCATTTTCTACGATGGTCTACTATCAGTAGAAATACTAACTTAAGTAAACTCAGGAGGTCTTATTAGAAATTTCTAATATATTTTAACCACTAAGGTACAAACTCTTTACATATTATAAAAAAGAATTATTTTTTAACACATTAAATATTTTCATCATATATATTTGCTTCATGGATCATTTATTAGAAACGTCAGCGTACGCCCTCAGTGCTACCTCAGAAAATACCAAAAGAACAAGTGCTCAACTCGGTCTCATTGGAGCCAATCAAGCGGCAGACAAAGTCCGTATTCAGAGTCAGGCATTAGACAATACGCTATCTAACACCTACATTAAAGATTTAGGAAATGTGGCACCTGATGCCCGTAGTGACTTTTACGATAGCGTCTCAGAACTGGCTGAATATGAGCATATTACACCTGTCATCATAGCTAATAACGAGCAATATTCGGAGCTCTTAAATCAACTAAAATCCGACATGTGGACACCAGCATATGTAGACCGCTCTATCAACAGATACATCGATCTGACTACTCCTTATACCATAATAGCGGGAGTACAGCTACATCATGGATTAAATGATCAACAATTAGATAGTGATAAAGTCATAAGACTATCCGAGGTGCGCTACAATCACAATAAAGCAGAAGCACTGTTACGCAATATTGATACTGCATTTATTCACATTGATGCAATCAGATATAGTGACAATATGGGCCATAGAGGATCATGGCCAGCGGGTCTGACGATCGAAGAAATGTGCCAAATCTGTAAGTATATCGGCGCCTCTACTCAACTAAAATCTGTAGTCATAGGAGGCTATCACGAAAACGAAGATGACAAAGACAACATAATAGCTCGCAATATCAGCCTGATGCTATACTACCTCACTGAGGGTTATGCGATTACTCAGCGAGAAATAGTATCTGGACAAGCTTCTTTCAATTCGTATACAGTACTTCCAGATGGATTTGACATGGTACTGACCTTCAGAGAAAATCAGCAAACGGGAAGATGGTGGATAGAGCATGAATTTGAAGGAGAAAGCCGTCTGATACCTTGCACTAAAGAGGACTACGAAGAAGCTTGCTGCAATAAGATATCAGATACTATCACTAAGCTGTATTCCTACATATAGACTGCACCCAAGAATACTTTCTTATAGATAAGTAATGATTTTCTCGAGCTTGACCCCTCGAGATCCTTTGATGAGCACTTGACTTGATTCTATTGGATGTTTTTGCACCTGAGCTATTAGGTCATCTACTGTATCAAATGTCATGTCTCCCGAATGAACGGTCCTGAAAATGGGACCAACTAAATAGAGCTCTACCCCATCCTGAGCCGTAGCAAATTTCACTATTTCTTGATGTGCATTTTCTGCTTCTGATCCGAGCTCCAGCATGTCTCCTAATATCAAGACCTTCGGCTCAGTTGACACCCCTTGGCAAAAAGTCCTTAGACTGGCCATCATGCTCGAGGGATTCGCATTATACGCATCGAGGATGATCGTATTTTTCTCAGTTTTTACGCACTGAGAGCGCATATTATCAGGAGTATATGCATTGATAGCACGTACCATTTGATCAGTTTTCACGCCAAAATGATGACCTATACTTAGCGCAGCCGAGATATTGTTAAGATTATAGTCGCCGACCAACTGAGTGTTTAGCGTATGGCTTCCCTCCTCTGTGTTCAGCTTAGCAATTAGAAATAGTTCGCCATTATCTATGGGCTCTATCCTCCCAACTTCATTGCTCGACATACGATAGTTCTTCACCTTATCGTCAGGTACATCATATTTAGCCAGATAAGGATCTGATAAATTTTTGAATATCAAGCCATTATTATTCAAGACTTCATCGTAGAGAGCCGTTTTTTCTCTATAGACGCCCTCGAGATCGATTAGTTTTTCGAGGTGAGCCTTGCCTATGTTAGTGATGATACCGTGGGTCGGCGCTGCCATCTCTGCCAAAAAAGCAATCTCTCCTGGCGCATTAGTCCCCATCTCGACAATCCATATATCTGCGCTCCGATCTGCTCTGAGCAGGGTGAGCGGTACACCTATATGATTATTATAGTTACCAGCAGTGGCACTGACTCGATATCGTTGAGATAAAACTGCTACGATAAGCTCTTTAGAAGTCGTCTTCCCATTGCTCCCTGTGATACCCAACACAGGTATATCTACCAGAGAACGATGATATCGAGCCAGCTCTTGGAGTGTAGCCAAGACATCATCTACAAGTATCGTATCATCTGATTGATATTGCTCTTCATCTATGACAGCTTTCACTGCTCCTTTGTGGAGCGCCTCTTTAGCTTTTGTATTTCCATTGAACCGATCACCCTTCAAAGCGAAGAAAAGCTCTCCACGGCCGACTGTGCGACTATCTGTAGATATGCCACTACTCCCCCTGAATACATCGTAAAGCTCTTTAATATCCATGTCAACAAAAATCAATAAAAAATCCCTATAAACTAAGGTCTATAGGGATTATACTTTCAGCAACTGTAGTCAGTCTGCTTTTGTGTTTCTTTACTTTTTCTTGAAGTAGTTTCCACCACTATCATCATTACCAGCGGCGCCTCCAACACGAGTCATCGCACATCTGAATCCGATCGTACGATCAGCTTTGTCCTGATCTTTAAAGGATCTCGCTCCTGGAGATAGCCAGTATAGCCTATCTGCCCATGATCCTCCTTTTACTACTCTTGAGTTATCATTGATGAGCGTATATTTACCATATTCGTAGTTGACATTTTCGTCATCGCCATCACGATAGTCACGAGCATCACCTGATCTATAGTTTTCTCTATCCTCGAGCTCCTCATCAGAGATCGTACGATATCTCATTCGGCCGAGAGAATCCTTCTCTAAATACTCACCATATTCATCCTTGATCAGTTCTGAATACTCATTACCTCTGAATGGATTGAGATCGTGATTTTCTGCATCACGTAGTGTCTGACTCGTGAGTGGACGATATACATCCTGTACCCACTCAGCTACGTTACCAGCCATATTGTAGAGACCAAAATCATTTGGCAGATATGATCTAACTGGAGCTGCTGTAGCTGCATTATCATTCAGATTACCAGCTACACCCATATAGTCACCTCGTCCTCTTTTGAAGTTAGCGAGCATTCTACCTTGGTCTTTATTTCTTTTTTGGTATCTGGCACTCTTACCATCCCATGGATAGTATCTTCTATCAGTGATTAGCTCGTCTTTAGGATTTGAGAGGTTACCTACGAGCGCTAATGCTGCATACTCCCACTCTGCCTCTGTAGGAAGACGGAAAGAAGGCACTAGGATACCATCCTCAAACTTTACAGATCTTTCTCCTCCAGTTCTTAAATCTGGTAGGTTCTTTCTTACATTACCTTCATACTGACCTGCGAGATAAGAGTCTGTATCAAATACATCTGCATCTTTCTGATCTGGTGTAGGATTGAGGATACCTCTTTCGATGAGGAGATACTCATTGACCCTATCAGTACGCCACTTACAGTAACCCTGTACCTGCTCCCAAGTGACACCGACGACTGGATAGTCATCATACGCTGGATGCTTAAAATAAGTCTCTACTAATGGATCGTTGTACGAGAGCTCATCATACCATACTTTCTCATCAGGGACAGCAGCCTGTGCTACCTCTGGGAATGACTCATAGCGAGTCTCGAGCCAGTATACATACTCTCTCCAGTTGATGTTGGACACTTCGGTCTCATCTATGTAGAATGATCCTACGGTCACACGACGAGGGATATTGTCCCACTCATAAGTGACATCTTGATCAGTGAGTCCCATGGTAAATGTACCACCTGGCACCAAAACCATGTTAGGCGCATTAACTTGGCCTTCGTAGTCCAATTTTTCAAAACCTCCCCACTCTGTATCATTGTATTTCCACCCAGTGGCTGAAGATCTGTCATCACCTTTTCCTCCCTTCTTGAGGAAGCAAGATGATGTGAGTAAGCTCATGCTAACTAAAACAACTAAGAATCTAATATTCATTTTAGGGTAATATATTATCTAAATATGCTAAAGCAATCCTCGTATCGGGATCTCTCTTGCTGAAGCCCGCCAAAGTTCATGATGATACCTACCTCATGGCTTCCTGCGGTATTCGCTACTCCTGCTGAGGATAGTGTCATGTCAAAACTATAACTCAGCTTGAGCCAATTAGTACGCCATCCAGCGGAAAATATTGCGGCGTCGATATTAGAAAAATCATATCGCAGCCAAGCTCCTGCAAAAAAGTTCTCCTTATTATACAATCCACCTGCATTCAGCTGGCTGAGTTCTGACTGTCTGACAAACAGAACACTCGGAGCAAAAAACGAGCCAAATCCCTCATTATTGTATCCATCCAAATCAATTTCCCATCCTCCATGAATGGCTAATCTGGATGGCAATCCTGCGTAGATTCCTTCGCTGGCTGCCTGAAAGCGATTATCTGGTGCATTAAGATGCTTGACTGATATCCCTATGTAGAATTTATCATTGTATAGGACTCCTCCCATGGACATATCAAAGTACATATTATTGAGATCGTTGGGCCGCACTTCTGACGAAGGAAGCACATCCTCACTACCTACTATGATCTGATCCAAAAATGTCAATTGATCCCAGTCTAATCGCTGTTGAGTCACACTTGCTTCCAAGCCTACCCGAGCCTCAAACTTCTTATTGATCCGAAGTCTGTAGGCATAGACACCACTGAGTTTATTGGTATTCAGTATTCCGTCTCCTGCATTATCTGACAAGATTTGAACACCCAAACCACTATTGATATAATCGAAAAACTGATCATAAGAAGCAGAATAAGTGCTGTAGCCCCCATTATTACCCTGGCCTCTACCCCAGCCGATCCATTGATCTCGATAGTTGACCGCTACATAAGGGGAATTACTCAGCCCGACCAATCCCGGATTGAGCTGTATGGGAGCATTATAAAACTGACTAAATATCACATCCTGAGACCTGACTACACTGGTCATACTGAGGATAGCTCCAAGTATGAATATCAAAATACGGGTATAATGTCCGGTACAATTCATATGTGATATAACGAAAGTTAGAGCAAAATAGATGACCTTCGTACAGCGTTTTTTTCTTATGATAGGAAAATATATTACGGTCAAAAGGTACAACTACTAATGATAAATAAAGCATATTTAGTATCCATAAGAATAATAACTGCCGCTTGTATCCTTTGTTTATCAAGTTTTTTTCATCAAATGTCTCTCAGCGCACAGTCCTCACCGTTGGCGACAGGAGATATCTACCAGATACCAATTGACTATCCAGGCATATACCGTATAGATGGGGACTGGCTCAGGGCCAATACAGACTGGTCACTATCTCAGATCTCGGGAGAGTCCATACAGCTATGGACAGGCCAAGATCAGCTCCAACAAGTACCACTACAGGTGACGACAGACGGAGCATTTGGTCCGGATGACCATATCCTCTTTGCAGGACGAGGAGAAAAATATCAATGGAACAGTGTAGCAACAGAGAGCTTCGACCCTACCAATTATTATTATCTAAAAATCGGAGATGAGCCTGGTCTCAGGATGAGGGAGATTTCGGCTTCTCCCGCCCCTACTATGTCTGAGGGATATATCAGCACTAACACTGTATACCAAGAAGAAAACTATAACCTATTAGCCCAAGCTGCCAGCAATAGTGGCTCTGGTCAAAAATGGGTAGGTAGTGAAATATCTAATACCAAGCAGGTCAATCTGGCTGATGATATAGATCTGAATGGTATCACTGGTGGGCCTGCCACCGTAAGAGCTACACTAATAGTACGTAGCGGATCTACAGAACAAATAACCCTCTCAGCTGGTGGCCAAGAGCGCAGCATCACATTCGCTCGAGTAGATCTCGGAGATGTAGAAGACACCTATGCTCGCATCGGGACGGCACAGATATCACTGGCAGATGGTACAGCTCTTCTATCTGATCCTGTCACACTGTTTTTTGATAAAAACTCCTCGCAAGCCAAAGCATGGATCGATCGAGTCGAAATCAGCTATACTCAAAATCCAAGTTGCCTCAATTGTTCTTTCTCTACTATAGGAGATTCTACTTCCCTTACTATTGATCTCCCCAGCCAGCTGTATCAGATACATAATGATCATGAGGTCTCTCAGATCAACTACACCACGGCATTTGGAGAATACATAAAACTACCTAAAGATCAGACCTACCTCCGTCTCAACTCCGAGGACTATCTCACGCCGCCTATGGCTACACGCATCTCAAATCAAAATCTAAGAAACATCAGCGATGTAGATCTGGTCATCATTTATCATGAGGCATGGCAGGAGCAAGCAGAACGCCTCGCTGAGCATCGCACTGCCCATAGTGGACTCAGCGTAGCGACTGTAGATATCGCTGATATCTATCACGAGTTTAGCAGTGGGCAGCACTCTCCTACCGGTATCAGATATTTCGCCAAGGATCTCTGGGAGCGTAGTCCCCGATTTAAGTATCTGCTATTATTCGGAGATGGATCATATGACTATCAAGGACGATCTACTCAGGCTGCATTTCAGAGTTTTGTCCCGACCTATGAGACAGAAGAGAGCCTTGATCCGATTCTGTCATTTCCTTCTGATGACTACTTTGCTCTGCTCGACGAGTCATCACCTGACAATCTCAGAGGCGATCTCGATATCGCAGTCGGGCGGCTGACCGTGAGAGATGCTGCTGAGGCAGAGGCCATCGTATCAAAAATCATCAACTATGACACGAATCCAGCGACATTGGGAGCTTGGCGCTCAAAAATTGCTTTTTTAGCAGATGATGAAGACTTCAATCTGCATCTGAATGACGCAGAGCGAATAGCCAAGAGTACTGCTGAAAAATATGAATTATTTAACCAAGAAAAGATCTACTGGGATGCCTATGTACAGGAATCTACTCCTGGAGGCAATCGCTATCCATCGGCGAATGAAAAGCTCAACCGCAGTATCGACGAAGGACTACTCGTGATGAACTATCTCGGTCATGGTGGCCCCATCGGCTGGTCACAGGAGCGAGTGCTCAATATTACCGACATCGATAGCTGGACTAACTATCACAAGCTACCACTGATCATCACGGCGACCTGTTCATTCACTGGATTTGATGATCCGACGATCACCTCCGCTGGCGAGGCCGCACTACTCAATCCTGTAGGTGGAGCTATCGCCCTTTTCACTACAGTGAGATCCGTCTATGCCTCTAAGAACTTCAGACTAACTCAGTCAGTATATGATACCATTTTTAGCCAAGTGAATGGTCGAGCTCAGACATTAGGAGAAATCCTCCAGCATGCTAAAAATAGTAACCCTACAGATAACACCAATGCTCGAAAATTTCTCCTGATCGGAGATCCGAGCATGACACTCAAGCAACCAGCTCAACGTGTCCAAACAATTAGATTTAACAATCTTCCTATCGAAGAGACAGGTATCATCATAGATACTATCGGAGCTCTCCAGCAAGTGCCTGTCTCCGCATCGATCACTACATCTACTGGAGAGATAGATGAGACATTTTCCGGAGAGGTACTCGTCCAGCTCTATGATCAGCCCGTTGATATCACTACCTTAGAAAATGATCCCTTTAGCTATCGGACCTCCTTTGAAGTACAAAACAATGTCATCTATAGTAGTCGAGTGAAAGTCACGGGCGGAATCATCCGAGACACCCTGATCGTACCTGTAGACATCAGCTACACAGGTGGCCAAGGACGTGTCAGCTACTATGCGACCAGTACTGATGGTCGGGATGCCTTTGGGAGCTTCACGGATCTGTATATACAGGGTACAGCGGATGATGGATTTGTAGATGACACTCCTCCGATCATTGATCTGAGCCTTCTTGATGTGGGATTTATCAATGGGGATGAGACGGATGACACGCCAGTACTATATGCGACCATCAGTGACGACTATGGGATCAATCTTAGTAGCTCCAGCATAGGTCACGAGATCACGGCGATATTGTCAGGCCCAGTGCAGCAAAGCTTTATTCTCAATGATGCATTTGTGATTGATGAGGATGATCCCTTACGTGGGGAGCTGTACTATCAGCTACCGCATCTCGAGCCTGGCGAGTACACGCTGACCCTGAGAGCATTTGATATAGCTAATAATATGAGCGAGGCGCAAATCGCATTTCTCGTAGTCAGAGAGCAGCGTCCTCGGATCACCGATCTCATAGCGAGTCCTAATCCAAGTTTTGACCTCGGCAGCCAGCTGCTCATCGAGCATAGTGCTACAGATGGTCTTTATGATGTGGAGATATCACTCTACGATAGTCGAGGGCGGCTCATCCATCAACATATCGATGAAATATCCAGCCAATACGGACGTATTTCTGCCTCTTTGTGGTCAGGATTACACAGCGATGCCTTGAATATTCCTAATGGCGTCTATCTTTACGGCGCCAAAATAGACGGGCCAGGTCTCGAGGAGCCAATCTCCAGTGATTTGAAAAAGATTATCATTTTAAAATAATTATAACATTTAGACAGTTCATGTCTATATCTTAAAAATAATTGCTCAAGGATGAATTTAAAACTACTTATAGTTATCACAGTCGTAGGATTGATCATGCCGTCGATGGCTACTGCACAATGGAGTGAGCCTGATGGATGCGTGCTCGATATCAATGGCGACTGTACCCCCAATCCCATACTAACAGCCCTTCCATTCCTGAGTATCATACCAGATGCTCGTGGTGGAGCACTCGGAGATGCAGGTATTGCTACATCTGCTGATGCGAGCTCCATTTATTACAATGCTTCTAAGCTGGCTTTCGCCGAAAAAGATGCGGAGATGACAGCTACCTATACCCCATGGCTCAGAAATCTGGGATTGACAGATGTATATGTAGCCTACCTCTCAGGATATAAGAAGATCAGTGATATAGAGGCTTTTGGCTTCAATTTGGGCTACTTCAGCCTTGGTCAAATCAGCTTCACAGATATTAATGGAAATGGTACCGGTACTGGTATGCCAAGAGAGTTTAGCGTAGGAGTAGCCTATACTCGTAAGCTAAGTAATAATTTCTCTGCAGGTGTTGGTGGTAAGTTCTTTTACTCTAATTTGGCCAATGGACAATCAATCAATGGAGTCGCTATTACTGCTGCTTCCGGATTTGCCGCAGATCTCTCTATGACCTATAATTCTAATCCAGACCTATCTGGAGCTGGTTCAAACTTCACAGCAGCTATGGCTATCTCCAATCTGGGATCAAAAGTCAGCTATACTAATCAGCAAAACAAAGAATATATACCTACTAACTTCGGATTAGGACTCGGATATAAGATCAATATGGATGAGTACAACTCTATTTCATTTGTTTTAGATTTCAATAAACTATTAGTCCCTACACCTATCCGTAATATTGAGCCATTCTTGACTAATAATACCGGTGACATCACACAGGGCACCTACGATGCTGATGACAATGGTATCGCTGACTACAGAGAAGGTTCTGCATTTGGTAATATTTTTAGTTCTTTCTCTGATGCCCCAGGTGGTTTCAAGGAAGAAATAAGAGAAATATCTACATCATTTGGTGTAGAGTACTGGTATGATAATCAGTTCGCAGTGAGAGCAGGCTATTTTAATGAGCATGCGCTCAAGGGAGATCGTCAGTTCATCACTATTGGATTAGGTCTGAAGTACAATGTCTTTGGCTTTGACATCTCATACTTAGCACCGACTAACACTCAGCGAAATCCGCTTGACAATACACTTAGATTTGGATTCACATTTGACTTCGGAGCATTCGACTCTGCTAATGGATTCTAATCACAGAGATTCAGAAATATATCAGCAAAGAGGGCTTAGCGATCAATCGTTAAGCCCTCTTCTCTTTTACATATAAAAAGTGCATCCTCATAAGCCGGATTCTGTCCCCGATATACGGGCTCTGTCATTTATCTACGCTGTCTACCCCTTTTGACATACTCGGCCGAGCAAGCCTACCCATCGCTGGATCAAAATATACGTGACATTGCAACTCGCAAGGTTTATCCACTGTCGATATTACTACCGACAGTCGTGCGCTCTTACCACACGTTTTCACCCTTACCCTGATCGCTCAGGGCGGTATAGCTTTCTGCGACACTATCTGTACGTCCCGAGGGACGCCCCATCTGTCGGATGGTACGATGCTCTACGTTGTCCGGACTTTCCTCCCCTGATCCATTGATCAGCAGCGACAGAGTCAGATGCAGAGACAAAATTAGTCCATCTATCAAATCAACACTCGATATCGCCCAAAATATTCATATTATAATTATCTTTAATATTTAAATTCTCTTTTGGTGAAAACGACGTTTGACAAATACCTGGCAGGGACTGCCCTATCCATCTCACGACGACATGTCCCCTATGCCCTACTCATCGCTCTATCCAGCGTCATCCTTGTGTGGCATCAGCTCCACTCTTGGAGCCCTATACCCTTTTTGGTATTCACCATCGCACTTTTCCCGATCAGCCTATTCACCGATGAGCGGTCTAATAGCGTCACACATCGCCATGGTCATATCCTCATGGGTCTGGCAAATGGTATCCTAATCAGCGGATTAGCACTCAGCATTAAAAATATCGTGCCTTTAGGCTGGTTTTCGGTCAATCTTATCACAGATTTTAGCTGGATATCCTTTGCTACTGTATTAGCGCTGATTACTTCTATATGGGCGATACACCTCGTACTTTATCACTCGCAGAAAGCTATACACCTCCGCTCCAATAATGAAAAACTCATCTACTACAGTATCGTCAGTGCGATCTTAGTGAGTTTCACCTATCACTCTGTAGATATATCGATTTTTGCTTCTGTCATCTGTGCGGTCTACTTCTTATTACTTGATTTATTCTTAGATCAGAAGCGTCCGACTCTCATCTGGCTGGTCGTATGGACCATAGTATTGGGTTCTTTTTTAGCCCTCTTGATATTTCACTCTGAGAGTGTATTTATACTCAATGATCATATCCCTCTCATTAATGCTTTCTCCCTATTCTCATTGATCTTCATCTTGAGCGCCTTGTTATATGTGCCTTTGGCTATAGCCAATCAAAAATGGCAGATTCTACCTGTAGAATGGGACTTCAGCTTTAAGAATCACTCCCAACTACGCTATAGGATACAGTTTTCGATCTTGGTTACACTGATATTCAGCTTCGTTGCTATTGGTTTCGTGTCAGTCTATCAGATCAAGCTACTTGCGCCAGGAGACTTTGCTCCTGATTTTCAGAGTCGATTTACTCAGGCTCTACTCAATACCTATGTATTTCTATTCTTGATCGGATTTGTCATTTCGATTTCTTTATCAGAATATATCCGTACGCCGTTGGTGGAGTTGGGCAAAACTCTAAAAGCCGTAAAACTCAATAAAACGAATAAAAAAATAAACTGGGAAGGGCAAGATGAAATCGGCAAGCTCATCCATGAGTACAACCAAATGATCGAAAAGCTCGAAGACAATGCCCAACTGCTCGCTCAGACGGAGCGAGATAGTGCTTGGCGTGAGATGTCTAAGCAGGTAGCTCACGAGATCAAAAATCCACTCACTCCGATGAAACTCAGCCTACAGCATCTCGAGCGCTGCATCTCTATGGAGCGAGATGATATCGAGCAGATCACACTCCGCATGTGTAGCACTCTCATGAGCCAGGTAGAAAACTTAAAGCAGATCGCTGATGAGTTTTCCAACTTTGGCAGCCTACCAAGAGCGAATAACGAAAAGGTAATCCTCAATAACATTGCAGAGACCATCCACGATCTATTTCGCAAGAGAGAAGATATGGATATCCGCCTCATCGAGCCGATCGATGACATAGGCGTATATGCTGATAAAAATCACCTCGTCCGTATCCTCAATAACCTCGTCAAAAACTCTATCCAAGCGATACCTTCAGATAGAAAAGGAGTTATCGAGCTTAAGCTCTGGAAAGAAGAAACGAAAGCCATCATCCGTGTCCGTGACAATGGTGCTGGCATCCCCGATCAGATGAAAGATCAAATCTTCAAACCAAAATTCACCACTAAATCGAGTGGCTCAGGCCTCGGTCTGGCGATCGCTGCTAATATGGTCGAAAGCATGGGTGGATCGATTTATTTTGAATCCGAAGATGGTCGAGGTACTGACTTTTTCGTAGAGCTACCTCTTATCCGAAATGAGTATGCTCAAGAACTTCAGCGAGTCGAACTCTAAAACAAAGCGCTCTTCAGATTTGCCAATTTAATCAGTCCAGTATCTGTCTGTGCTACTCGACTATAGGGTATATTGCTGTACAACAAACAGCAATCATGAAATTCAAAAATCTATCCGAACTAAAAGAATCAATAGGTAAAGAAGCTACCTCTCCTGAGTGGTTTGAGGTGACGCAAGACCTCGTGAATGACTTTGCCAATGCGACAAAGGATTTTCAGTGGATACATACTGACCCAGAGCGAGCTAAGCGAGAGTCACCTTTCAAAGCTCCGATAGCCCATGGATTCTTCTCACTATCTCTGATCCCAAAATTTATAGAGGATACTGTACATGTAGAAAGTGCCAAAATGGGAGTCAACTATGGCCTCAACAAAGCGAGATTTCCTCATCCGGTGCCTGTTGGGAGTCTCCTCCGATGCAATTTTAAAATAGCTAATATTGAAGACTATGGAGATAATGGAGTCAAAGCAACCTGGGACTGTGCCATCGAGATCAAAGGTGTAGAAAAGCCTGCCTGCATAGCGCAGATGATCTCACTCATGTTTGAATAATCAATGATAAAAGTATAAATGAGTTTTAAGAACAAAACTGTATTTGTCACTGGCGGAGCCTCTGGCATAGGAAAAGACTGTGCTCGAGAGTTTGGCCAGCTGGGTGCTCATGTAGCCATCGCTGACTGGAATGAAGAAAACGGCAAGTCCGTAGAGAAGTCATTCATCGCTCAAGGGATCAAAGCAAAATTTTATCCTCTCGATGTCCGATCTTATGACAACGTCAAGTCAGTAGTGGCGCAGGTGATCGCAGACTACGGAGGGCTGGACGTCGCTGTGAATAGCGCCGGTCTTGGAGGGAAACACCCCTACAAAACGGCTCAGCACACGCTGGACGACTGGGATCATGTGATCGGGATCAATCAGACAGGAGTATTCTACTGTATGAAAGAAGAGCTCGCTCATATGGAGAAATCAGGCAAAGGTGTGGTCATCAATATCGCCTCTATCGCCGGCATGAGAGCCCTACCTAGGCAGCTCGCCTACGTAGCCAGCAAGCATGCTGTGATCGGCATGACTAAGACGGCAGCTCTCGAATATGCACGTACTAAGATCCGAGTGAATGCAGTATGTCCAGTGTTCACCCGTACACCATTGGTAGAGGGGATGTTTGAGCAGAAAGCCGAACTCGAAGAAGCACTACTCCGGACTATACCAGTAGGTAGATATGGTGAAGTCTCTGATATCAGCAATGCCATCCTATGGCTCGCCGATGAGAAGAGTAGCTTTGTCACAGGTCTCAGCCTCCCTATCGATGGTGGCCAGACCGCATAGAGATACGATCAGCCTAATAGCAGCTTAGCTCCGGCTGCTATTACGGCTCCGATCACTGGTCCTACGATCGGGATCCAAGCATAGCCCCAGTCTGTTTTCTTATTCTTGAGCGGCACCAGACTGTGCACCAGCCGAGGACCAAAGTCCCGAGCAGGATTAATAGCGTATCCTGTAGTCCCTCCCAGCGACATACCTATACCCAAAACCACAAATGCCACTGGCAATGCATCCAGCGCACCAAGTGAAGCAGACTGTGATCCGACAGTGGCCCCTGCTATGTGCAGCACCGCATAGACTAATACGAAGGTGCCCACCACCTCTGACAAAACATTTCTAAATGTATGTGGTATAGCAGGTCCTGTACAAAATGTACCTCTCACCGTATCGGGATCTGTAGCCGAAGTGTCATCATAGTGATCGTAGTAAGTCAGATAGATCAAAAAAGCTCCTATCATAGCCCCCAGCACCTGCATGCCAAGATATCCCGGCACCTGCGCCCAGCTAAAGTCGCCCGTCACGGCGAGACCTATAGTCACGGCAGGATTCAGATGTGCCCCGCTCGCAGCAGCGGTGATGAATACAGCTATGAAGACAGCCATAGCCCACCCAAAAGTGATGACTATCCAGCCACTATCTTTACCATATGCTTTATTAAGAGAGACATTAGCATTGACCCCATTGCCTAAAATCATGAGAATAGCAGTGCCAATCAATTCGCCAAGAAGAGCAGTCATAAGTCAGTTAGTTTGTGAAATTCGTCGGAAAAGATAGCGATACTTCTGAAATTCGATTTATTTCTGTGACCAATATTCTATAGTGGCAGGATTTTGGCACCTTCTATTATTGGCAGTGAACTAAAAGCATCATCCAACACTTCTTATTATTACAAGATACATAGGTCTATGGACTCACCATTTATACAAAAATTAGGTTTCAAAAAACTAATAGACAGCATCGCTCTGCAGTCGCAGTCAGAGAATGATATCGTAGCACGTGGAGCAGCTTTTGTATTAAAAAATATAGCTCACAAAGAAGACCTGATCAATGGATTAGAGCAAGGGCAAGATCTCGATAAATATCAAGAGGATATATCGCTACTGATGAATCAGTTATTCCCTCCCTCTCTGCTCAACAATGAAATCAAAATAGCTGTATCTCCTTTTGATGATCACATTCTTTTTCGATCAGATCGATTTAAAAGTATTTTTGGCACGGAGGGCAATGTGAGTTTCGGTTCAGTCAAAGAGTATAAAGAGCAGGAGCTCTACTACATCGTATCCTGTGCACTCATCCTCAAGACCTACTATGATGTAGATATCAATCTGAGTATGTCACATTTTTGCGATGTGAGGGACGATGATGGTATCCTCCGTCACTATAGAGCCCTGATGAATGGAGAGTTTTATGAGGTCACTCCTGTAGGTACACCACCTGAGATCAATGAGAAAGAAATCCATAATCTACTACATTCAGGAAACAATATTGAGCTTTGGAAGACTTACTTTCCACCTCAATCTTGGTTGATCAATGGTTTTGGCATAATCAATCTATACGATGCTACCAAGGAAGTAGCTCTCAGCCGATTCAAGGATCTTTTGATAGTAAAAAATCAATACAAACATCACGATCGACATAACGACGAACTCATCGAAGTACTCAGATCCTTTTTATTGATACCTGATCTTGAGATTGATCTACTACTGTATGATGAAAATAAACAGCATCTCATCAAACTGGAAGAAAGCCAACCATGCATTGGTCTGCCAAATCAAGACGAGTGCGACTCTGATGAATTATTCTGCCATAATTCTCGCAAGCATTTATTTGAGCATAAGCAGAATCTCATATTAGCGAATGTCAGTGATCTTAAGGATCAACAAGATACCTTAGGTATTATCAAGGGATTGTTGAACCTGGGCTATCAAAGCTACATGGCCGCCCCTATTGTCGATGGTGACAAGACCATAGGGATTTTAGAGTTCGCTTCTAAAAAGCCCTATCAGTTCAACAATATATTCGAGAAACAACTCGAGACGATCATCCCTGTAGCGACCTCAGCGATGAAGGCCTATCTCGACGGATACTCCAATAAGCTCTCCGCTATCATACAGACTGAGTGCACTGCGATACACCCATCCGTAGAGTGGCGTTTTTTCGAAGAGGCAGAGCATTTCCTCGAGACGACAGAGCGAGGCGAAGAGATTTCATTCGATGAGATCAAATTTGATAATCTTTATGCTCTATATGGCCAGATAGATATCTCTGGCTCATCTATAGCTCGTAATGACGCTATCGCTCAAGATCTCTCTACTCAGCTCTCCATGGTCATGGAGATTCTGGAAATGGCTCAAGCCAAAGTAGAAATGCCACTCATAGAAAGTCTCAGCTTTCAGACGCACATGATGATCGAGCAGATTAATTCGGACTTGGCCGCAGGTATCGAACAAGAGGTCATAGCATTTCTCAAAAATGATATCACGCCCCTACTCAATGAGCTGAGCGAGATGGATGAGCACATCGAAAAATCAGTCGAGCAATACAAGAAAAAAATTCATCCTCGTCTCGGCATCATATATGAGGCCCGACAGGACTACGATAAAACTTTGGAGATCATTGGACAAAATTTTGCCAGCTCTATAGATCGTAAGCAAAAAGCGGCTCAGAAGATCTATCCACACTATTTTGAGAGATATAAGACGGATGGTGTCGAGCACAATATGTTCATCGGTCAAAGCCTCGCTCCTAAAAAGCCATTCAACAAGCTATATCTGCGAAATCTGCACCTGTGGCAGCTCAAGGCCCTATGTGAGATGGAGCGAGAGCATCATGCATTGAAAAAGTCACTGCCACTACCTCTCGATGTAGCCAGTCTCATCATGATCTATAGCAGTCCGCTATCCATACGCTATCGTATGGACGAAAAACAGTTTGACGTAGATGGTGCCTACAATGCTCGATACGAGATCATCAAAAAACGTATAGATAAAGCTCACATCATCAATACCGACGAGCGACTCACTCAGCCAGGAAAAATGGTCATAGTATTCACCCAGCAGAGTGATCTCGAGGAGTATAAGACTCATATTAACTATCTGATCTATGCAGGACTACTCAAAAATGACATGGAAATCGTACAGATCGAAAACCTCCAAGGAGTAGTAGGTCTCAGAGCTATCAGAGTCAGCGTAGACTATAGCTCTCGGATAGAGACTGATGAAGTCGTCATGGAGGGTGAGAAAATATCCTTGCTCAAGGTCTAATCCTTCATCAAGCCATGAAAAATGAGATCATTGATGATGTCAGCATGGCTGTCTACCACTGACGGATCAAAAGAGTCAATACCATACATGATCTTCATCTGAAAGGACCGAGAAAACAGAGTCGTGATGGAGCCTATGATAAAGCTATTTAGCGTAGCTCCGGGCACATCTTTAATAGTGCCTTTTTGCTTCTCTTGGATCAATATGTCCTCCATAAACTGAAAAGTAGGCTGTAGTAAGGTCTCTATCAGCCATGCCGACCTGCCAGAATCCGAAAATACCTCCTGAACCACTACCTGTTGAAACTCAGGATACTCAGCCGATACTTGGACTATTTTCTTATTGTACAGTCGGAGCTTTTCCAGCCCCTCCATATCATTAATGAGGCGAAAAAGATTATCTAATTCTTTGTAAATGATATCACCTACAAGCTTGAGTGATCGTTTCCAAAGTTCCTCCTTATTACCAAAGTGATAGTGGAGCAATGAGTCCGCCACTCCAGTCTCCTTAGCCAGTGCATGAAGAGTCACACCACCATATCCTTTCTTAGCAAAACTGCGGAGCGCTACTCTCAGTATATCATCTGTATTGAGACTTAGCTTTTCCTTTGGACGGCCCGCTTTTCGTTTTACTTTTTTAGCATCACTCATCCGTCAAAAGTAAGATTTCTTCAAAAATTAAATTTGGAGCAAACATATTGAAGCTCTAAACATTAAAATGGAGAAAGGTCACCTAAAAATTATAATTTGCGGCCGATAATCAGAATAAAATTATGATTAAATCACCCTATCTAACTGAAGAGCATCATTTATTTCGTCAGACTATCCGAGAGTTCATAGCTAAAGAGCTCCAGCCACACTTCGCTGAATGGGAAAAGAACAAAGAAATCCCTCGATGGGCCTGGGAAAAGATGGGAGAAATGGGCTACCTCGGCATCTGTCATGAGGAGGCATATGGTGGACTTCAGGCTGATATGTTTAGCAATGTGGTATTCAATGAAGAGTTAAGTCGCTCACTCAATAGTGGATTTGCGATAGCGATGGCAGTCCACATCTATATGGCTACTAATCACATATCGCATGCGGGATCTCCTACTCAAAAAGAAAAATATTTAGCTCCAGCTATAGCCGGTAAAAAGATAGCAGCTCTCGGCATGAGTGAGCCACATGTAGGCTCCAATGTCAAGGGGCTCAAGACTACAGCCAAACTCGATGGAGATCACTACGTCGTCAATGGCTCCAAGATATTCATCACTAATGGATACTACGCCGACTACATGACCCTCTGCTGCATGACTGATGAGGGACTATCTCTACTCATAGTAGATCTCGATAGTCCTGGAGTGAGTCGCAACAAGCTGGAGAAGATCGGATGGTGGTCATCCGATACAGCTGAGGTGTTTTTTGAGGATGTCAGAGTACCCAAAGAGAATCTACTGGGTGAGGCCGGCAAGGGATTTTACTATCTGTCAGAGTCACTCCAGATGGAGCGCCTCGTCCTCGCTATGAATAGTGTAGGCCTGATGGACGGCGTCTGGGATATCACTATGCAGTACATGCAAGAGCGAGAAGCCTTTGGCAAGCCATTGGCCAAGATGCAAGCGCTACGTCATCGCATGGCTCAGATCAAGTCAGAGCTCGAGTCTGTACGCCAATTAATCTACCATACTGCCTGGCAAATCGACAATGGAGTTTTTGCTGTAAATGAATGCTCGATGTGTAAATTGCTATCCGCTGAGCTGCACACCCGATTTGTAGATGAATGCCTACAGATGTTTGGCGGATATGGATATATGGAAGAATATCCAATAGCTCAAGTGTATCGTGATGCTCGCTGCGCCCCCATCATCGGAGGCACTTCTGAGATCATGAAAGAAATAATAGCAAAGATGTCAATCGATGGCGTCGAGTACAAAAAAGCCTACTGATATGAAGATACAAGTCAATGAAAAACACGATATCGATCTCAGCCAGATCGATAGACAGCCAGATATCATACAGTCTGCGGACGGCCGATATCATATGATCTGGCAGCATGCATCCTATACTGTAGATGACATAGCAGTAGACCTACAGGCTAAGACGATCGCTTTTTCTATGAATGATAAGAGCTACCATCTACAGGTACAAGATGACTTCGATATACTCGTGCAGCAGCTGGGGCTATCGCTCAATACTGCACAAAAAATAACAGATATTAAGTCACCTATGCCCGGACTCGTGCTGGATATCATGGTGAGCGCCGGAGATACCGTATCAGAAGGTACTCCCCTCCTTATCCTCGAAGCCATGAAGATGGAAAATGTAATCAAATCTCCTGGTGAGGGCGTCATCAAGGCTATACATGTCAATCAAGGCGACTCCATCGAGAAGAAAGCCATCATGATCGAAATGGAATAATGCATGACAAGTAAACAACAATGGCTCGATAAAGTAACTGCAGACCTAAAGGGTAAAGATATTAACAGTCTTGACTGGAAGATTAATACTGACTGGAGTGTCAGCCCATTCGGTCATCCAGATGATATGATCTCACAGACTCCTCTTGCGCCACAGGATCATAACCACTGGACCATAGTCGAGACCGTCAACATCAACAAATATGAACCTGCTGAAGCCAATGCCATACTCCTCCAAGCGCTATATGGTGGAGCATCTGGTATAACTATACATACAGACTATGTCCTCGAGCCGAGTGACTGGGAGATACTCCTGAAAGACATACAGCTCGACATGATCCATCTGAGTATAGAGCTCAGCGATCAGCGACACTATACAGCGACGATCAGCCAGATAGCTGAATATCTAAAACAGCAAAAGATAGATGTCTCAGCACTCAATATCAGAGTCATCTGTGATCAGACTGATGTCCTCGATAGGAGCTATCCTAAGGCTTCACTGATCAATAGCTATAAAGCACTTCCTAACATCAAAGTACTCGGCATACACACCGATGAATACTATGAAGGACATACTGAAGTGGTGTCAGAGCTATCTGATATCGCCAGCATAATAGTAGATATCATCGATCACTATCAAGCATTTGATATCGATGCGACTACCGTGCTTGAGGCCATCGACATCTCTCTACATCTGGATGATGCCTTCTTGCTCAATATCGCCAAGATAAGAGCCCTCCGATGGATCACCGGCACGATCGCCAATGCTTATGATGCTACTGTGAGCGCTATCCCTATCGAGGCACGTATAGCCCATCAAGTCTGGACTACAGACAATAATACAAATCGCATAAAAGCAAGTGCTATAGCTGCCTCTGCTATTATCGCAGGAACTGATCGACTGAAAATCGACCACCGAGAATGGCCCACCACTGATAAAAGTGGAGAAGAATTCTCGAGGAGAATCAATAGAAACATATCTAATATCCTGTCAATGGAGTCGTACATGGATCAAGTATCCGACCCTACTGCAGGAAGCTATTATATAGAAAAATTGACACAGGAGCTCAGCGAGAAAAGCTGGGCACTATTTCAATCAAAATGGTCAAAAAAGAGCAAGTCATGAAGAAAATCTTAGTGGCAAATAGAGGAGAGATAGCACTGCGTGTCATGCGCTCAGCTCAGAAAATGGGCATCAAGACTGTCGCTGTATACTCAGAGGCGGACCGTCAAGCGCCTCATGTTAGATTTGCTGATGAAGCAGTCTGCCTCGGGCCACCGCCCAGTGCTCAGTCCTATCTCGTAATGGATAAAGTCATAGAAGTCTGTCATGAGCTCGAAGTAGATGGCATCCATCCGGGATATGGATTTCTCAGTGAGAATGCCACATTCGCTCAGAAGGTCGAAGACGCTGGCATCACATTCATAGGTCCTCGCCCCCATGCGATCGAAATCATGGGCTCAAAACTCGCCGCTAAAGAGGCTGTCAAAAGCTATGACATCCCAATGGTACCTGGTATAGAAGAAGCCATCACCGATGTCCAAAAAGCTAAAGATATAGCCGCAGAAATAGGCTACCCAATACTCATCAAAGCCTCCGCTGGAGGCGGTGGTAAAGGGATGCGTGTCGTCAATGCAGAAGGCGAACTCGAAGAACAAATGAATCGTGCTATCAGTGAAGCCACCTCTGCCTTTGGAGATGGATCAGTATTCATCGAGAAATATGTCACCTCACCGAGACATATTGAGATACAGGTATTAGCAGATACGCATGGGCATACAATACATCTATTCGAGAGGGAGTGTAGCATACAGCGCAGACATCAGAAGGTTGTTGAGGAGGCCCCGTCATGTGTCCTCACTCCCCAGCTCAGAGCAGAGATGGGCGCTGCTGCCGTACGAGTAGCTCAGGCGTGCGACTATGTCGGAGCAGGGACGGTGGAGTTCCTCCTCGATGCTGATCATAGATTTTATTTCCTGGAGATGAATACTCGACTGCAGGTGGAGCATCCAGTGACAGAGATGATCACTGGTGTCGATCTCGTAGAGCAGCAGATACGTATCGCTCGAGGCGAACATCTACAGATACTGCAAGAGCATCTTCAGATCACAGGACATGCACTTGAGCTCAGAGTTTATGCAGAGGATCCTATGGACAATTTCTTGCCAAATGTAGGAGAACTCACTCAATATGAAATTCCGACTTTGGATGGAGTCCGTGTTGATGATGGCTACGAAGCAGGCATGGAGATCCCCATCTACTATGACCCGATGATCGCTAAGCTCATCACCTATGGCACTAATCGTGAAGAGGCTATCAGCCTCATGAAAAAAGCAATCAATCAGTACAAAATAGAGGGCATCAGGACTACTCTACCTTTTGGCACCTATGTCTGTGATCATGACGCCTTCATCTCTGGAGATTTTGATACACATTTTGTCAAAAATCACTATCAACCAGAGCAAATCGCAGCGGCCGAAAAGCAAGAAGCAGAAGCAGCAGCTATTTTCGGAAAATTCATTTTCGCCCAAGCGGAAGAAAAACTAAAAGTCCCTACATCAACACAATCAAACTGGAAAAATAGATAAGCATGAAAAATATATCTGTAATCGGAGCCGGCACAATGGGCAATGGAATCGCCCATGTATTCGCTATGAGCGACTATACAGTATCGCTGATCGATATATCTCAAGAGGCCCTGGATAGAGCCATAGCTACTATCGGCAAGAATCTCGACCGTATGATCAAAAAAGAGATCATCGATGAGAATAAAAAGAATAAGACACTCAGCAATATCACGACCTATACGGATATACCAAGTGGAGTCAGCAGTGCAGACTTAGTCGTAGAAGCGGCTACAGAAAATGAGGATATCAAGCTCAAGATATTCAAGCAGATCGACGAGGCAGCACCTGCCAAAGCGATCCTGGCATCTAATACCTCCTCGATCTCGATCACTAAGATCGCCTCTGTGACCAGTCGTCCAGAGCAGGTGATCGGTATGCACTTCATGAATCCTGTACCGGTGATGAAGCTCATCGAGATCATCCGTGGCTACTCTACCTCTCAGGAGGTGACTGATCGGATCATGGAGATATCATCGGATCTGGGTAAGATACCACTCGAGGTGAAAGATTTTCCAGGATTCGCTGCGAATAGGATACTCATCCCGATGATCAATGAAGCCATCATCGTGCTCAATGAAGGTGTGGCAGGAGTAAGAGAAATAGATGGAGTGATGAAGCTTGGTATGGCGCATCCTATGGGTCCACTACAGTTAGCTGATTTCGTAGGGCTGGACGTGGTGCTGGCTATATGCAATGTGCTATATGAAGGATTTGGGAATCCTAAATATGCTCCGAGTCCACTATTAGTCAATATGGTGACCGCCGGCAAGCTTGGCAAGAAGTCTGGAGAAGGATTTTACGACTACTCGCATGGGACTAAGGAGCTCGTCGTGTCATCGAGTTTTGCCTAAGCCAAACAATCCACTATGAAAAAGCCCGATTTCTCCAACATCTCACTGCTCGATAAAAAGCCCCAAAGTGGCACTCCTACTCAGGTCGGAGCATCGGCAGACGGTATCGAGATCAAGTCTCACTATGAGGCTGCTGATATCGCTGATGCCGAGCAGATAGGTAGTGTATCTGGTATAGCGCCCTACCTCAGAGGCCCTTACAGCAGTATGTACGCTGGTCGCCCATGGACGATCCGACAGTATGCTGGATTTAGCACAGCAGAGGAGAGCAATGCGTTTTATAGGAGAAATCTGGAGCAAGGGCAGAAGGGCCTTTCTGTAGCTTTTGATCTGGCCACTCATAGAGGCTATGACTCGGATCATCCGAGAGTAGTCGGTGATGTAGGCAAAGCGGGAGTAGCGATCGACTCTGTTGAGGATATGAAGATCCTCTTTGATAGTATCCCTCTCGATCAGATGTCAGTATCGATGACTATGAATGGTGCTGTGATACCCATCATGGCCTTTTATATCGTAGCCGCTGAAGAGCAGGGAGTCTCTCCATCAGCACTGAAGGGTACCATCCAGAATGATATCCTTAAGGAGTTCATGGTGAGGAATACCTATATCTACCCTCCTACTCCATCGATGCGGATCGTAGCAGATATATTCGAGTATACTTCGCAGCACATGCCCAAGTTTAACAGTATCAGCATCAGCGGCTATCATATGCATGAGGCTGGGGCACCGGCGGCCCTGGAGCTGGCCTACACTCTCGCAGATGGACTGGAGTATATCCGTACGGGTATCAAGGCAGGGCTGAAGATTGATGACTTTGCTCCAAGACTGAGCTTTTTCTGGGGTATCGGGATGAACTTCTACATGGAGATCGCTAAGATGCGAGCTGCCCGAGTACTCTGGGCAAATATCGTATCAAAGTTTAATCCGCAGAATCCAAAATCCATGGCGCTCAGGACTCACTGTCAGACATCTGGCTGGAGTCTCACCGCTCAGGATCCATTTAATAATATCACTCGGACAAGTATCGAGGCACTGGCGGCAGTGTTTGGAGGGACCCAGTCACTGCATACTAATTCGCTGGACGAAGCCCTGGCCCTACCGACTGATTTCTCTGCTAAGATCGCTCGTGATACGCAGCTGTACATCCAGCAAGAGACCAACATAACTAAAGCTGTAGACCCGTGGGGAGGCAGCTACTATATAGAATATCTCACCAACCAAATCATCAAGCGAGCCACTGAGCTCATGGACGAAGTCGAAGAGATGGGCGGCATGACTAAGGCTATAGAAAATGGACTACCGAAAATGCGTATAGAGGAGGCTGCAGCCAAAAAACAAGCTCGTATTGATAGTGGTCAAGATAAAATCATCGGTGTCAACTTATTCGCTACAGCGGAAGAAGCCAACATAGACGTACTTGAAGTTGATAATACCAAAGTAAGACATTCACAAATCGAGCGTCTGACTCATATCAAGGCTACCCGTGACCAAGAAGCGGTAGATCGGTCATTATTAGCTCTAACTGCGGCTGCCAAATCAGGCGATGGCAACCTGCTTGCTCTGGCAGTAGACGCAGCTCGACATAGAGCTACACTGGGAGAGATATCAGATGCTATGGAGGAAGCATTTGGCCGGTATACGCCGACTACTAAGACTATCTCAGGGGTATATCATAGAGAGATCGCCATGAACAAAGAATTTCAAAAGGCAAAAGATATGGCTGACGCCTTCGCACAGAAGGTAGGTCGCCGTCCACGTATCATGATCGCTAAGCTCGGTCAAGATGGTCATGATAGAGGCGCTAAGGTCATAGCTACTTCGTTTGCCGATATAGGATTTGATGTAGATATAGGACCCTTATTTCAGACACCAGCGGAGGCAGCCAAACAGGCTGCGATCAATGATGTCCATATACTGGGCATATCCTCTCTGGCGGCTGGGCATAAGACATTAGTCCCGCAGGCTATCGCTGAGCTCAAGGCGCTCGGAAGAGATGATATTCTCGTCATCGCAGGTGGAGTGATACCTCCACAGGATTACGACTATTTATTTGAAGCGGGCGTCGCTGGGGTATTTGGCCCTGGCACCGTCATAGCTCGAGCAGCTATTGACATTTTAGAAATTATGATAAACTACTTTGAAAAATGAGTGATAAGCAAGATATACTACGTAAGAAGATCGCAGAAAGCCAGCTCGGAGGCGGCCAAGCTCGTATCGATAAGCAGCATGCAAAAGGCAAGTTAACCGCTCGTCAACGCATCCACTACTTACTGGATGATGGCTCATTTGAGGAGATCGATGCTTTTAAAACTCATCGTACTAAGGACTTCGGGATGGATAAGCAGATCTATCTGGGAGACGGCGTAGTGACAGGATATGGCATGATCGATGGTAGATTGGTATATGTGTATGCTCAGGATTTCACAGTATTCGGAGGGGCACTGTCAGAGACCCATGCCGAGAAAATCTGTAAGATCATGGACCTCGCTATGAAGGTAGGAGCTCCTGTCATCGGACTCAACGATAGCGGCGGAGCACGTATCCAAGAAGGTGTAAAATCACTCGGCGGCTATGCCGATATCTTCTATCGTAATGTGCAAGCCTCAGGCGTAGTACCACAGATCTCTGCTATCATGGGCCCATGTGCAGGTGGAGCCGTCTACTCCCCAGCCATGACAGACTTCATCATTATGGTAGAAAATACCAGCTATATGTTTGTCACAGGACCGAATGTCGTCAAGACGGTCACTAATGAAGAAGTCAGCTCGGAGGAACTCGGAGGTGCATCAACTCATGCCTCTAAGTCTGGTGTCACTCATATGACAGCCACTAATGATCTCGACTGCCTTGTCAAAGTACGCAAACTACTCAGCTATATCCCTCAAAACTGTGAAGACACGCCTCCATCACTCCCCTATGAGATAGGTGAAGAATATAGAGATGAACTTGAATCAATAGTCCCCGAAAGTGCTACTCAGCCATATGACATCAGAGATGTGGTCCACGGGATCATCGATACCGATAGTTTCTATGAGGTGCATCAAGACTACGCAGATAATATCGTAGTGGGTCATGCCCGAATAGCTGGCCGAAGTATCGGTATCGTCGCTAATCAACCCAACAGTCTGGCAGGTGTACTCGATGTAGATAGCTCACGTAAGGCTGCACGATTTGTGAGATTCTGCGATAGTTTTAACATCCCTCTATTGGTCTTAGTGGATGTGCCGGGCTTCTTGCCGGGTACTGATCAGGAGTGGAACGGCATCATCGTGAATGGTGCTAAACTGCTCTATGCGCTAAGCGAAGCGACCGTACCAAGAGTATCCGTCATCACTCGCAAAGCCTACGGTGGTGCCTATGATGTCATGAACAGTAAGCACATTGGAGCAGATATGAACTTCGCCTGGCCTACTGCCGAGATCGCCGTGATGGGTGCTAAGGGAGCTTCAGAGATCATCTTCCGCAAGGAGATCCAAGCCTCAGACGAACCAGAAAGAGTGCTCAGCGAGAAAGAAGCAGAGTATGCTGAGAAATTTGCTAATCCATATCGAGCGGCTCAGCGAGGCTTTATCGATGAGGTGATATTTCCTCGTGAGACGAGACGTAAGCTCATAAAAGCCTACGCCATGCTCGAGAATAAGAAAGTCGATCTACCGAAGAAAAAACATGGGAATATTCCGCTGTAGCATCCAAATCATAAATCGAACAACAAACCCTCTATAGATCTGATTAAGCTCTATACGAAGATGGCACAAATCGGGCAAATGTGAAGAGCATTAGACATTAATGATCTTGTATAAAAGTCTAAACCTTACCGTTCGTTTACAAAATTCGACCGTTCATTTAGATTAAGTCATTTGGCTTAATTAGATCTGATACTTTGAAAGTCAAATCAACGTATCATGCATCTAAAATCAATCCTATCAATACTCCTACTACTTATATCATTCTGGTCATTCGGGCAACGGAATGTTATCGTAAATAATGATATTAATTATCATTTTGCTACACACCATATTTCACCTAATGGTTACCTGCCTACATTTCAGTTCAAAGCAAGTCCTGATACAGATGGAATTCCTACCAACTTAATGACTTTTGAGTATGAAATGCAGACTGGAGCAGAATTCTGTTGGTATCCTGGATTAGGTGATTACCAATTCAGATACTTAGAAACTCAAAAAGGCACCAGTAATCCCTTATTAGACGTCCATGTTATAGCTTATAACAAAGGAACAAACCAAGTAAATGCATGTTTTTTTTCTGCCAATGGGGGGTATCCTGACGACCATAATTTTGGAGCATACCGATCTGTTTATGATGTAACCCAAAAAAATCCAAATGAATGGGCATATACCGACTGGATTCTCGATTTAAATGAATGGGGCACAACTGTCAGGTCAATCTGGAGATATAAGCACGGAGATAATATTAATGACCCATTAGAATTAGGTTCTCTAACCAATGGCACAACATTTCATGCGAATAGTAATAATCCAGCTCCTTCAGGTGCGGATTCAGACCTTGGATACACCTCTACCACTGGAAATAGTTCGCCAGATATCTTTTATTCCTTTACGTTGAGTGGAAATAAAGCAGTTACAATAAACCCCATACAACTTGGAGGTGGCAGGGCTCGACTTTACCGGGATGATGGTACATTCATCTCAGGTTACTCCGGATTTATAACTGCGACTTTAGAAGCAGGCACCTATATATTCATGGTAGAAGGAGCTACAACTGTGACAGGCGCATTGAATGTATCCGTTACAATTGAGGACCCAAAACCCAATGGAGGATCAATATCTCAAATACTCCCAGACTCTCTATGCCAAGGGGTAGAGTTTCCTGAAGTTCCAAATAGACTCGAAGCATCTATTGGTACAGCATATAGCGTAGGATTTAATGAGAACCCTACATACTCATGGGAAAGAAAAGTTGGAGGGCTCGATTTCGTACTAATACAAGGAGCTACATCATCGAGCCTGCCTCGAATATCAGGTGAAGAAATGGATGATCAAGATGTATCGTTCAGACGCAAAGCTGATTTTGGTGGTGGCATAGAGGCATATAGTAATACAATCACCTTTCACTTTCAGTCTTCATCGATTACAGCGGGTGATATCTCCTACTTCCAAACCGATAAGTATACCCGTGAAGGCTACGAGGCACGAGAAATGAGCTTGCAAAACGCTGTGAACAATCAGGTTGCTGCTTCAGCTGAACCAGCACCGCTGAGGTATAGATGGATTTACAAGGGAAATACATCCAGCACTTGGGATACCATCATAAATGGACAAAACTATGCTGATCAATCCTCTCTGACCACAGAAGAACTCGGAGCCCTATACGAGGATACAGATATCAGAAGAATAGCCATTAATGGATGTAATAAGAAAGCTGAGTCCAATACCATATTAGTGAGAGCTGTCAAGGCTGATGGTACTATATCTGGGAAGGTAACCGCTCCCCCAGCTGGAGCAGGCACGGGTATCGAGGATGTTTTAGTCTGTGCCACTCCCAAAGATGCATTGTGGGGAGTAGAAACTGAATGTACGCTCACCAATGCTACAGGAGACTATACTATAGACAGTCTGTACTTCGGACTGACCGAGATAGAATATGAACTAAGTGCTACGCTATTAGACCATGACATCAGAATACGAGAAGATCTTAATAATCCAAATCCGAATGATAGTACTTACCTGATCAACCTATCCCAGAGCAATAAGACTCATGGAGCTAAGAACTTTGTGGATCTTACAGTTTACACCCTCAAGGGAAACGTAAATCAGTCATTCAGTGGAAAAAAATATGGCAAAATGGGCGTCACTATGACACTCACAGATGCTCAAGGAATTCCTAAATCAGATCCAGTTCTTACTGATGAAAATGGTAATTATGAGTTTATCATCCCTAATCCTGGAAGATATATTGTAAAGCCATCGTTCACTGGAACGAATTCAATGGAAGATCAAATGGCTCATGAATTTATTCCCGCCATGTTGGACACCATCATATTGGATAATATTGATAGTGTAGAATTTGTAGACAACGCCAACACAAGAATAAGTGGTAGTATTTTAGCAGGTTGTGATCAATATCTCGGTAGGCTGGACATCAGAATCGAGGATCTTGAAAAAGATAGTGGCGCAGTCATGAGCTTTTCTGAAGATATAAGAACAGATGCTTCAGGTGAGTTTAGTCTGATCATTCCGGCCCGAGAATATAAAATTCAAATCCTACAAGCTACTTTAACAGATGTACCGAATAAATTTAGCGCTGATGATATCAAATCGCAATTTGCAAAATTACCGTCATATCATCTGGATCTAAACTTTGATGATGGGGCTATACATGAGCGTTACAAGGCTCCGCCTGTAGTAGAATTCGAAGGCATACCAAACAGCCTGAGCTGTGATGACATACCAATTATAGCCCAATTTGAAAGATATCCAGATTTCAAAGTTAAAGTGTGGGAAGGACCAGCATCTAACTCATGTCCATTAGACACTGGCTATATAAGCGTGAACATTGGGGGGACAGGATATCCTAATCCATTTCCTATATCTCAAGGATATGCCCAAGGATTCGAATTACAAGGAGGCAAACCAAATATAGTAGCACCCTATACCCATACCTTATCTGTGACGGCTCATAGCTTTGATACAGACAATACAGATATTAAAGTACAAGAATTTATAGTGACAGGAGAAAACCCTAAGGGACAAACATTCGTCACGACTTCTCCTCAGGTGCCTTTATACATATTGCATGACCCTCCTACCGATGGAGGATATAGCTTCTTAGAAAAAGATAATACAAGGTCTGTAGGATTAAAGACCTTTGCAAAGCGTTCAGATCAAGTAGGTGCCTGGGGAGAAATTAAACTTGGTGTATCTGGCGAAGTAGCATTCGGGGTAGCGGTAGAATCTGGCTATAACCTGGCGTTCTGGGGAACGTTAGATGGGGACATCTCAGGTACCACCACTACTACTACTTCCTCTGAGACAGTATTTGGTATCAATACTAACGAACGTTATGAGACATCAAATACCATCAATGGAGAAGCTGGAGACATATTCATAAGCGGAGCTATAAACTATTCCTATTCTAAGACTGATAAAATAGAATATGATTCGATGGGTTGTGAGGTCATTTTGAGTGAAAGCGCAACCTTCAATCCCGATTCGATCAGTACTATATTCAGTTATACCACGACAGGAGTGGAGAATCAAATCGCCATATTACAAGATCTGAAAAACATAGACCAAGCCCTACCCAATCCAACACATCCACCTTTGTTTTATGATAGTCAGATATCCTCATGGCAACAAATGCTCGAGCTAAATCGAAAAAATAAAGAAGAGACTATCGCTAAAGGTGGCGGTCAAAATATATCTATCAATGGTGGAGTAACTCAATCCTACTCCAAAACCATCACCACTGACACAATAGCAAGCTTTGAGACCCTCATCGAGATGGACCAAGAAATCGGAATAGGTGCAGGATTTGAAATAGCAGGATCAGGTCTGCAAGGGAGGGCCTACTTCAGGATGCGACAAGAGTTTACACCCAAGGACAATCCTGCTACAGATAGCATAGAAACCAACTCCATTACTACAGGATACGTATTATCAGATGGAGAAGATAATGACAGATTCTCAATAGACATCTATGAAGATCAGCAATATGGAACTCCTTTATTTGATTTAAAGTCTTCAACTACCAGTTGTCCCTATGAACTCTGGGATGCTAACAATCCAGGTGAACGAACTAATGAATTCACCATATCGCCTAAAGCCGGATTTCCTACTCAAGCAACTAATGTTAATCCCAACATTGGGCAAGAATTTAGATTGATCATCAAAAACAATAGCTTAGAAAACAATACTAATTTCATTGTATATCAAGATGCTGTCTTCAACTCCTTTGGAGCCCTAATATTGATCCAAGGACAATCAGGACAAGTGACCTTGCTTGATATCGGTCCTGGCGAGGAAGCTGAGGTATCTATTACCGTACGTCAAGACCCCGCTATAAAAGTATCTAATCATCAAGTAAGAATAAGAGTAGAACCTGAGTGCTCATTCAATGGTAATTTCAATCCAGACAGAGACTATAGTCAGACTATTGATTTCAATGTGACATTTCAGAGTGACTGCAGTAATATAGAAATGGTAGAACCTCAGCCCGGGAGGATCGTAAATCTTGCTGATAATGGGACATTGCCGATTAGCATGAGGAATTATGATAAGAGCAAAATGTCCCGAGTTTTCTTAGAATATAGACCTACTGGAGCAGCGAGTAGTAAGTGGGTTAGATCTACTTCATTTGATTTTGAACCCATAGCGCTTTCTGACTTGCCATCAGGAGATACAAAAAATTGGCAGTTGACCGATATACCTGATGATGGAGCATATGACATCCGTCTCACCACCATCTGTGACGGCGGTACTACTAATGGGTCGGCGATAGTTCCAATAATTATTGACCGACAAAAACCAGTTGTCTTTGGGATTCCATCACCGATAGACGACATCTACGATCAAAGTGACAATGACGAGATATCTGTCAGCTATAACGAGCCTATATGTAATAATGGAATAACTCAAGCAACTGCCACAATAGTAGACTTAGTATCGGGTGATGAGATATCGGGAATCGTCAGCTGTAATGGTAATACGATAAAAATCGTAGAATCTGGAACATCACTAAACAATCGCCCTCCATCAGCATATAGAGTAATACTCTCAGGGGTGACAGATCTTAATGGTAACACAGCTGATACCTACAGATGGGTCTTTTTGGTAGGAGGATATACGCCTGAAGAACTGGGATGTATTGACAATCTCGAAATAGTGAATAATAATGAAAATCAAGATGCCATCAATGTAAGTACCTATAGGGCCCTAAGTATAGTATCCAATGGTCAGATTCCTAATTTTGGGACTACCTCCTATATGGCAGAGACTGAGGTGACTTTAGATGGAGGATTTGAAGTATTAGCCGGAGGAGAGTTTATAGCCGACATAGCAACCTGTGAAGAATAAGAGAAGCCGTTCGTTTACTTTATATAACCGTTTGTACATTTAAAGATCTATAGCATGAACTGATCATCTATGTTGCAAGAAAAACAATAAAGCTATGCATCTTAAATCAATCATCCTTTTAGCTATACTGAGTACGACTACATATTACAGCTATAGCCAAGCTATAACAGGGCTGGAGGTTCATCAGGATCATAACGTACTATTCGGAGAGAGTCTCTCTGGGGCTGGAATTAAGATGATGTGGGTTCCTGAGAAGGCCGCATTTAGGGCTGGGAATTTGTCGGTGTTTAATTACAATAACGCTTTGCCACCTGATCAGACGTATGGAGCGTCATATTGGGATATAGATTCGATAGGGCTGAACTCGGCAGCATTTGGTGTAAACAATAGAGCCATTGCGCAACAATCAACGGCCTGGGGTGCCGCAAACAGATCATCTGGTGATTTTTCTACTACTTGGGGATTTAACAATGATGCAAGTCAGGGATTTTCCACAGCTTGGGGAAGTGACAATTCAGCAAGTAGTGCATATTCCACAGTTTGGGGTTTAAGAAATACAGCAAGTGGTTCTTACTCCACAGCTTGGGGAAACGTTAATACCGCAACTCAGGCATTTTCCACAGCTTGGGGAAGTGGTAATACCGCAAGTAACATATTCTCCACAGCTTGGGGATTTAACAATTCAGCAAGTGGATCCAATTCAACAGTTTGGGGATGTTGTAATACAGCCGCTGGTACTTATTCCACAGCTTGGGGAGCTTTTAACCAGGCAAGTGGTGAGTCTACGACTGTCTGGGGCTTATTTAATAATGCACTGAGTATTTATGAAACTGTCTTGGGTAGATATGCCGACACTTTAATTCATAGTAATCCAAGTGTGTGGGAGGATGATGATCATTTATTCGTCGTTGGGAATGGAAGCTCCGACTCTGATCGCAATAATGCGTTAACCATTCTAAAAAGTGGAGAGACATATATCGACAGCACACTTTCGGTGGCAGATCCGATACTGCCAGAGCATGCTGCAACCAAAAATTATGTAGATTCGGAATCGGCGGTAGAAGGAGTTCAACCATTAGCGTATTCTAATGGTTGGGAAAACTATGGTGCAGGGTTTCAAGGCATCAGATTCTATAAGCATCAGAAGAGAGTATATATAGAAGGACTCGCAAGAAAAGTCAATGGCCCCATATTAGAGGGTAATATAATAGGTACTCTACCTGTAGGATATAGACCTGATTCTTCTTTAATCTTTAAAGGCCATCAAAATGTTGGAACCCCAAGGATTGACATACAGCCGAATGGCGACATAATAGTAAGGGCAGGACTTGAGACAGAATCTACATCAGATTATATCAGTTTATCGGGCATTAGTTTTAGAGTAGATTGAGATAAAAATATACCCCTTTAATGAAAAAATATAGACTGAATCTTTTGATGAAAGCGTAATAATATTCTACTGTCACAAAGCATAAGCGATACAAAAGCGACCCAATTACTTGTTCATCCATAAGCCATTTGATGCCATCATTTTTCTCTATATTGTGAGTATCAACCACTTCAATCATGAGACTACTGTTTGTGCTATCTGTTCTATTTTTAGCTATCAATATCTATGCACAGATCAATACGGATAGTATCATTGATCACATTGAGAATACAGAGGATCGAGCTGCTCAGCTAAATCATATCGGCCAAGTATGTACAGACATCTTTGATGATGCGGATCCCGAAGCTTTCCCCCTTTATACTTATTATATTGCTCTGACAGGCTCATCATCCGACGAATTGCTCAAAGAAGAAGTACTGGACCTATCCTACCGATTCGCCAATCAAGTTAATATCTTGAGCAAACTCGATGAATATATAACAGAATATATCATCGATGCGCCAGAGTTTCAATCATCTCGAGTACAAGCCATACTTTATTTCATCAAGTCTGATAATGCCTACTTTGATCAAGATCTTGAGAAGGCCATAGCTTATGCAGACACAGTAATCCAAATCGTAGAGGAGGAAGGCGAATCACTGTATAACTCTATCGGATATCGCAAGGCTCAACATACAAAGGGTCTCAGTCTGTCAACCATTGGTGACTATACTAATGGCTTCATTCATATCGACAGAGCTAAAGAACTGGATAGGATAGCCCAAGACACCCAATCATTAGTCAACTCTATGGTGTCCATGGCCATACTATATAGTCAGATCGGACTCTATGATGCAGCAGAAAAGGAATTTGCCGATAAGAATAAGCTCAATCAGCAATCTCTCTATAATGAGGCCATAGAAAACGTCAATATCGCCCGTAATTTCTTACTACAGGGTGATTATCAGAAAGCCCTACGCTTGTATAAATGGTACAATACCTTATCTCAGGATGATATCGCTGAATTCGACCCTGTTATACCTGTATTCTATTATAATGGCATCATTGAGGCTCATTACTACCTAAATGAGGCAGACTCTATTGTGCGTTATTTTAAGTTGATGAATGAAGCGACAAGTGATCTAAAAATAGAGGAACAGTGGTATCACTTCATCTATCAACAATCTGAATTTATACATCTACTTAACACAGGTAAACTGACAGAAGCTGAACGAATAGCTAAATCCCTATACGACGATGCTAAGGGTTCTGGAGATCCATCGGATATCATACTCTACTCAGGTTTCTTATCCGATCTGTATAAAAAGAAAAATAACCCTGGCAAAGCCATAAGCTACCTCGAGGAGAAGATTAGCACGGCAGATTCTTTAAAGTCATTGAATCAATCTAATGCCCTCGCCTTATTTCAAACTCAATTTGAAACAGAAAAGAAAGAAAATCAAATCAACCAGCTCTCCGCAGAGAAAGCACTGCTGAATGCCCGAACGAGATTATGGACCATAGTGTCGCTGCTTAGCTTAATCATCGTAGGTATTGGTGCCTATTTCTTCAATAGGCTAAGAAAAGCTCGTAATCAGATAGCCCAATCCAATGTAGAGCTTAAATCGCTTAATGAAACTAAAGACAAATTCTTTAGCATCATCGCACATGATCTACGAGGTCCTATAGCATCGCTCGAAACTGTAGAGCGACAGATCAACCATTATGTGGACAAAGAAGATATGACTAAGGTCAAAAAAGTCAGCGGCCTCATGGGTAAGATGACACAGAACCTGAGCTCACTTTTAGACAACTTATTGAACTGGGCCCTTTCTCAATCTGGACGAGTCCCATATAACCCTGAGTCAATAGATCTAAATGCATTAATCAATGAAAATATAGAATTACTCAATGGACAAGCCGCAGTAAAGGGAGTGACCATAACTCAATCCGTAAATGGTGATCCAGAGATATATGCTGACCGACCGGCCATCAATACCATAATCAGAAACCTGCTCTCCAATGCTATTAAGTATACCAATCAAGGAGATCAGATCGATATCAAGGTGGATGGCACTGACAGTAATACTACGATTAGTATTGCAGATACAGGTATAGGCATGAGCACTGATCAATTACAGCAATTATTTACTTTAACGACTAAAAGTATGAAGGGCACTAAAGGCGAAAAAGGAACCGGCTTAGGTCTATTGCTGTGCAAGGAATTAGCAGAAATCAATCAGGGCATTCTGAGTGCAAAAAGTACACTGGGAGCAGGGTCTATTTTCACAATTGAGTTTTCTGCAGCTCAATCTGTACCTACAAGAGGTTTAATTTTTTAATTAAATTATCCCTTTCTCTACGGCTGAAAGGTACCTTTCGCTCAGAGAAAATGACATAGTCATCATCAAGATCGACAGATTTCACCTTTTCGATATTGATGATATATCTTCGATGACATTGGATAAACAGTTCTTGATCCAGTTTGGCAAAAATCTCCTTTAGTGATCTGCGCACCATAAATAGATCTGAGTCTGTGATGATTTTAGTATAGCCACCATCAGCTTCAAAGTAGAATATCTCACTGGCATCGACTTTTGAAATTTTTTTCTGCTTTCGAATGAAAAAACTATCCTGCTTATAGGACACTTCATCATCAGTATTATCGTCCAGAGAGGATTTAGCGGATATCTTTTTCGCCACTAACTCCAGAGATCTTTTCAATTGTAATTCAGAGAACGGTTTTTGCAAAAATCCGACAGGATTAGTTCTATTTGCTCTATTAAACGTGAGATCATCCTGCATAGAGGTGACAAATAGGATCTCTATATCGTGATCGGCCTTAATCATATCTGCCAGCTCTATACCATCATGAGATCCTTGAATATGTATATCCATGATGATCAGGTCTATCTCCGAGCTGATACACGCACTGATAGCATCATCACTATTGTCTACAGTATCTTTATGATCATAATCTAATATATCTACCACTCGCTCAATCTCCATAGCGATCAACTCATCATCTTCTACGACTAAAATCTTCATAGACGCCAAAATAAGAATCACTTTGGACTTCCCGAAGAGCTTCTAAATCAAATCATATGACCGTTCATTAGCTATAAATGACCGTTTAAAAACCTTTTTTAATACCTGGATTGGAATACCCATAAATTGTCACAAACAATACTTTCAACCAGTCATGCCTATGTATACTCACACTTCATCATCGCAGCCCTCAAAACTGACTCCAAGAGAAACTGAAATAGTCTATCTATTAGCACATGAATATAGCAGTAAGGAAATAGCTAAAAAAATCTATGTCAGCTACGAAACTGTCCATACACACAGGAAGAACATTTTACACAAATTAAACGTCAAAAATGTGGCAGGCGTTATTAGAGTAGCTTACGAGATCGGAATCTTACGTGTCAATGCCAGCAATCATTAATGTTTATTATGCAACTGTATGAGAAATAGACAGCATCCATTTAAAACAACGATAGTCGTGCTCTAATAGGTAATATACCCTACTCCTCCAGCTCCGTCTCACCTGACTTGAGCTGGATGATGATCACCCCATTCACTCCTCTGAATCCATAGGCTGATGTCTGTGAGGCCTTATCGAGGACCTCTATACTGTGTATCTCTGTAGTCGGTATCACATCGAGCTGTGACACTTGAGTCGGGACGTCATTCACTAAGATGAGAGGACGTGTATCGCCTGTCACCACATTCGTCCCTGATAGTCCGACGATGATTTGATCATTGATCACTCGTACATTAGTAAACTTAGCATCGAGGATATCTGTGACATCAGCAAAGCCCGCATACCAATTTTTCTCCGGCACCTGAAAATCAAAACCCAAATCCTCCATTTGCTCTTGAGTCACGGGATCTGAGTCTTCAGGATAGACAAAGTTGATCTTCTTCTCACCGCCATATTCCCAATTCACATAGCCATGCTTCTCGTGATAGACGCTTATGAGCTTCTCTACAGGAGCTATTCTGATTTTGTATTCTCCTTTTTTATTAGTCCTCACATCTGTCTTAACCATATCGATGAAGATAAAGGCATTCTTGACGGGCTGATCATTATGATCTTTGACCTTTCCTCTGACTGTCTTATAGGATCTCCTGCGCTCCTGGGCACTCAGGTCGAGTGCATCCGCTGTGATGAAAAAACAGAGTAAAAACAATATACGTATCATGATAGATAGCTATTAGATGGATTAATACGACTTATAAATATCTTGGCCAAAAGCCAAGAATATGTCAATAATTAATGTGGTCTCATATTGACATATCTCTATAAAAATAGCGAATATCATCCATATGAAAAACGACTATGACTATATCATCGTAGGTAGCGGCTTTGGTGGATCGGTATCAGCGCTCCGTCTCAGCCAAAAAGGCTACAAGGTATTAGTCATAGAAAAAGGGAAATGGTGGAAGGCAAAAGACTTCCCTAAAAATAATTGGGATATAAAAAACTGGCTCTGGGAGCCAAAGTTAGGCCTCAAGGGATTCTTCAAAATAACATGGCTCAATCATGTCACTGCTTTGACTGGCGTCGGGGTGGGCGGAGGATCTCTCACTTGGGCAAATACAATGCCTATCCCGAAGGATGCATTTTTCAAATCAGGCAGCTGGGCTAAGCTCAGAAACTGGCAAAATGAACTACAGCCCTATTATGATCTGGCTCTCAAGATGCTCGGAGGTACTGAGACTCCACGATTTGGACCATCTGATCGAGCAGTACAGCAGCTGGCTAAAGAAATGAATCGTGAGGAGCACTTCGGCCCATCAAAAGTGGCAGTATACTTTGGAGAGCCAGGCAAAACCGTCCCTGATCCTTATTTTGATGGCGAAGGACCTGATCGCACTGGTTGTATATTTTGTGGAGCCTGCATGACAGGCTGTCGCCATGGAGCTAAAAACACACTCGACAAAAACTACCTCTACCTCGCTCAAAAGCGAGGTGCTGAGATCGTCCCCGAGACCGAAGTCGTAGATGTATTGCCTATAGGCGAATCAGGAAAATACGGATATAGAGTCAAAACGAAAGGCACCAATGGGCATCAAGAATTCACATCCAAAGGGATCATTTTTTCTGGCGGTGTGATGGGTACTGTCCCTCTCCTACTCAAGCTAAAAGACAGCACACTCCCCCATCTCTCAGACTGGGTCGGAGGCAATGTCAGCACCAATAACGAAGCACTCTATTATGTCACGAGTAAAGATGAAACGACCGACTATACAGAAGGAGTCTCAATCGGCTCCATCCTACACACTGACGAAAACTCACACTTCGAGCCTGTCAGAAATGGCTACGGTTCTGGATTTTTCAAAGTCCTATTGATGCCTTTTGCAGAAGGTGCAAATCCGCTCACAAGGATTATCAAATCAATATTCAAAATCATATCTAATCCATATCGATTTGTCAAAGATCGAGCTTCTTCGACTTTCTCCAGACGATCAACTGTGCTCCTATTCATGCAGACGCTCAATAGCACGATCCGCATCAAGCGAGGTAAGATCACTCCTATCAAAACCGTCCGAGAGAATGGACCTAAACCCTCTGCCCATATCCCAGAAGCACAGGATATCGCTCGTCGATTTAGCAAAATCGTAAATGGCGTCGCTCGAGTCAGTGTGAGTGAGACGCTCTTCGGCATACCGACTACTGCTCACATACTCGGAGGCTGCCGTATGGGAGTGGACGTCAGTGATGGGGTCATCGATAGAGATAATAAGGTATTCGGCTATGAGAATATGTATGTATGCGATGGCTCTATGATCTCCGCTAATCCTGGTGTCAATCCATCTCTCAGTATCACAGCGATCACCGAGTACGCCATGACTAAAATCCCTAATAAGCAGAGCTGATAATTTTTAGTATTTTCCGCATGCGAATAAACCAATCATATGCGAAAAGTAGTAATCATCGATGGTGCTCGGACACCTTTCTTACGATCAGGTACGGACTATATGGACCTCATGTCCTACCAGCTCGGAGGCTATGCGATCAATGGCGTCCTCACTAAAACTGGCATCGATCCTGATCAAGTCGATAGTGTCATCATGGGGAATGTCATCTCCAATATCCAAACACCCAATGTCGCCAGAGAATCTGCGCTCATGGCTGGTATACCTAATAAAACTCCGTGTCGGACGGTATCACAGGCCTGCATCTCGGCTAATCGAGCTATCTCTGATGGCTGTCTTGAGATCATGACTGGACAGAGTGATGTGGTGATCGCAGGCGGTGTCGATCTCACCTCGGATACTCCGATACAGTTTCCCCGCAAGATGCGTCGCAAGTTATTTTATGCGCAGAAGCTCAAAACCATGGGTGATAATCTTAAGTTCATCAGCTCCCTCAGGTTATCAGACTTCAAGCCACAGTCTCCTAAAGTCGCTGAATACACTACTCAGCGAGTGATGGGTCAGGACTGTGATATTATGGCGGCCCGATTTGGAGTGAGTCGAGAGGAGCAGGATGAGTTTGCAGTACGATCACATCAACTGGCGGCTCAGGCTCATGATGCAGGTCATCTCCCTGCTGAAATTACTCCGGTCAATCTACCTCCCAAGTTCGCTAATATCGATAGGGACAATGGCATCCGAGGCAACTCCACTATGGAGAAGGTCAGTAAACTACGTCCGGCCTTTGATCGCAAGTTTGGCACATTGACAGCGGCTAACTCGAGCTTCTTGACAGATGGAGCATCAGCAGTGCTACTAATGTCTGCAGAGCGAGCAGAGGAGCTGGGCTTAACGCCAAAAGCGGAGGTCATCGACTTCACCTTCACAGGGCAGAGCCTCGAGAATGAGCTACTACTCGGACCAGCCTATGCAAGCGCTCGCCTACTCCAGCGAAACGACTTGAGCTTTGATGATATCGATGTGATAGAATTTCACGAAGCATTCGCAGGTCAGATACTGAGCAATATCAAGGCCTTGGCTTCTGACGAATTTGCTAAAGAAAATCTCAATCGTGAAAAAGCGGTAGGCGAAGTACCGATGGATCGATTTAATTTATGGGGTGGCTCACTATCTATTGGTCACCCTTTTGGAGCGACGGGAGGTCGCCTCATGACCACCACCGCTAATCGTCTGATCCATGAAAATGGCAAAATAGGACTACTCGCTGCCTGTGCAGCTGGAGCTCATGGACATGCTATGCTCATCAAGAATATAGCCAGCTAATCACCAAAAACGAAAGAAGACCATGAAATTAGAAGAATTCATACAGCTCGAAATAAAAGACAATATCGGCATCTGCTGGCTCGATCATCAGCATGAGAAGATGAATGTCGTATCCCCAGAAGTCATCAATCTATTTGACGAGCTCAATAATCGCATCCAGTCCAATCCTGACATCCATGCCGTGATCTTCATCAGTGGCAAGCCCGACTTCATGGCTGGAGCAGATATAAAGGCATTCGCTATCGAAAAAGAAGGAGACTTCAAACCACACCAAGCTAAAGGCCATGAATCACTACTCGAGATAGAAAACAGTAAAAAGCCATTCGTCTCGGCGATCAATGGATCATGCGTAGGGCTTGGTACTGAGCTATCCTTGGCCTGTCATGCTCGTATCGCCACGACTAATCCACGTACCAAAATGGGCCTCCCAGAAGTTCAGCTCGGCATACTGCCTGGAGGTGGCGGCACACAGCGACTACCTCGACTCATAGGGATACAAAAAGCTCTCGACATGATGCTCACGGGCAAACAGATCGACCCTTATCGGGCAAAAAAATGGGGCCTGGTAGATGAAATCGTAGCCGAAGGAAAGCTCCTACAAGCTGCTATGATCACAGCCAAAAAACTCATCAAAGAGCCCATTAGACGCAAGTCAAAACTATCGTTGACCGAAAAATTACTCGAAGGCCCACTGGGACGAGGCATCCTGTTCAGCCAAGCCAAAAAGATGGCGCTCAAGCAGTCACAGAGCAACTACCCAGCTATCCCAGCCATCATAGACTGCGTCGAGACAGGCATCAAAAAAGGAGCTAAGGCGGGTTATGAGAAAGAGCTCGAATGGTTTGAAAAACTAATGCTGACTCCAGAAAGCAAGGCATTGCGATCCTTGTTTTTCGCCATGTCTGACAATAAGAAAAACCCATATGAAGGCGCTAAGCCAATAGATACTCTGGGCATGATAGGAGCGGGATTCATGGGAGCCGGGATCGCTGAGGTCAGTGCGACCCGAGGTATCAAGGTCATCCTCAAGGACATCAAGCAGGAGATGATCGATAGTGCCTACTCCCAGATCTGGAAGAGCATCGAAAAAAAATGGAAACGAAAATCTATCAACAAAATAGAGGCTGAACAACAAATCGGCAATGTAGTCGGACAACTTAGCTATGATAATTTTGATCAGACCGACATCGTCATCGAGGCGGTCCTCGAGAAAATGAGCCTCAAGAAGCAAATCATAGAGGACATCGAGGCCCATGGCCGTCCTGATACGATCATAGCCACTAATACCTCTTCGCTCTCAGTCTCTGAGATGGCCGAGCATGCGCAACGAAAAGAATTAGTCATCGGGATGCACTACTTCTCGCCTGTACCTAAGATGCCGCTCCTCGAGATCGTCAAGACCGAGCACACAGCAGACTGGGTGATAGCGAGCTGCTATGATCTGGGTATCCAGCAGGGCAAGACAGTCGTCGTGGTACAGGATGGCCCAGGATTTTATGTCAATCGCATCCTTGCTCCCTATACTAATGAGTGCCTGACCATGATCGACGAGGGGATCAGCATAGAGAGCATTGACAGAGCATTTCTCAAGCGAGGCTTTCCTGTAGGGCCGATCGCACTACTTGACGAAGTCGGACTTGATATCGCTGCCCATATCACGGAGAGCTCGAGGGATTTCGCTGAGGCGAAAGCAGGTGTGACAATCATCAACGCTGTAGTCAGGATGCATGCTGACGGTCGTAAAGGGAAGAAAAACAAGCAAGGATTTTATACCTATAACGCAAAAGGCAAGAAAGCTGGCGTCGATAAAAGCGCTTACAAATACTTCCACGGAAGTGGAGACAAATCTCTCGATATCAAAGAGATACAAGATCGAGGCCTCTACCTTATGATGAATGAAGCCGTGCAATGTTTGGAGGAAGGCATCATCAGCTCTGCTAAGGATGGAGATATCGCTGCGGTTTTTGGTATTGGATTCTTACCATTTACTGGAGGCCCGTTCAGCCTGATGGATCATATTGGGATCAGTGCTGTAGTCGATCGGATGAATGCGCTACAGTCGAGCTATGGTGAGCGCTTTGCTCCTCGTCCTTTACTCGTCAAAATGGCAAAAGATGGCTCTTCTTTCAGCCAAGAGTGAACAAACTATTAGCTTATGGAGTCGAACAAATGAATGACTCTGAACTTTTATATTGCTTAAAGAATCAGTAAGAACAAATACATAAATGAAATATAGAAAACTGGGAAACACAGACATTGACGTAAGTCTGATCTGTCTGGGTACGATGAACTGGGGTGTGCAAAACACGGAAGCGGACGCACACGAGCAAATGGACTATGCCGTAGATCATGGTGTAAATTTCTTTGACACAGCAGAATTTTATCCGATACCACCGTCTAAAGAGACGCAAGGACTCACTGAAGAATACATCGGCACATGGTTGAAGAAGACTGGAAAGCGAGAAGACATCATCCTCGCTACTAAGATCGTAGGACCAGGAGCCGGCACTAAGTACATCCGTCCTGATAATGACTTTTCCGCACAGACCATCGTAGATGCCGTGGATGGAAGTCTCAAACGACTGCAAACCGACTATATCGATCTCTATCAGATCCACTGGCCTGCTCGCAAGACTAATTATTTTGGTGTCAGAGACTATCGACACTTTGATGGCTGGGAGGATAATATCCTCGAGATCCTACAGGGTCTTGATGCACAAGTCAAGGCGGGAAAAATCCGTCACATCGGCATCTCCAATGAAACTCCATGGGGGCTCTCACGATACATGCAGCTCGCAGAAAAACATAATCTCCCACGATGTATGAGCGTCCAAAATCCATATAATCTACTCAACCGTACCTACGAAATCGGACTGGCGGAGATGTCCATCAGAGATCAGGCAGGATTATTAGCTTATTCGCCTATGGCATTTGGACTACTTAGTGGTAAGTATCATGATGGCCGAGATGTATCCCAAGCTCGTATCACCCTCTTTGATAGGATGAGCCGCTACAAGAATCAGAAATGCCAAGATGCTACCGTCAGATACATGGAGATCGCTAAGAAGTATAACATCACGACGGCGGAAATGGCTTTGGCATTTATTAATCAACAGCCGTTCGTCACAGCGAATATCATCGGTGCTACGACTATGGAACAGCTCAAGGAAAACATAGGTAGTGTAAATATCGAGCTCCCCAAAGAGTGTATCAAAGAGATTAATGCCGTCCATGATGACATACCTAATCCTGCACCATAAACTATGAAAAATCAAATCCTATTACTACTTACTATCATCCTTGTATCATCTTGCGCCAGCAAGAAATACAAGGGTGATAAATTTTTCTTTGATCACTATGCTCTCGTGGTGGATGATATGGATGATTCTGTCGACTTCTATCAAAAGGTATTTGAGATCAAAGAAATCCACAATGGCACTGAGAAAAGTAATATCAGATGGTTTAGCCTCGGGCAGCATCAAGAGCTGCATATCAAAGAGATAGAAGATCACGGGATCGAGATCCCTAAGACCGTCCATATGGCACTCACCACTCGAGGCCCTCTGATCGACTTCATCACTCATCTCAATCAGCTTGATATCGAGTACTTTGACTGGCCCGGAGAAAAATACGCTAAATCGACCCGTCCCGATGGCGTCTATCAGGTCTACATCCAAGATCCCGACGGCTATTGGATCGAGATCAATGATGGGCTAAAGCGGTATGATAAAAAGGGGAAGTATTGATAGATGAGCTTAATAGACTTAGAGTTATCTAATGATACGCTGATGATGATTGGTATGTCATACTGGATGATTATTCATATCGGTATAGCTACCAATAGGCTTCGAAATAACCTTAAGCTCTTGATTCACTTTTTTATCAGTATCTTGCTGACATTCATGGGTATTAAATATTTCCCTTTGTACTTATCATCGAATGGCAATTCCAATGGTGCCGCTTTTCTGTTTGCTCCTATTATACTTGTAGGATCCTATATTTTACTCAGATTTCTATATATCAAAGCGTATAAAATGGAGCCTGTTATAGCATGAAATTCATCTTACTCTAAAATAGATAACCGTGGAATCAACTTTTTTGACAGAGTCGTTGTAATAGTACCTTTTATTTCAAGCCTTATCACCTCAACTTATTTAGCAAACTAATCCTACCCCATATCGATTTTGACTTCACGTCCTGTACGAGCTGCCTCATATATAGCTTCGATACAGATCACATCTCTTAGTCCCTCTTGCCCATCTGCTTTTACAGGAGTATCCTTTAGGATATTCAGCGCAAAGGCATCCATCTGAGCAGTCTGCTGTCGATGATCATAGGCAAATAAGTCATCCCCATTAACATATCCAGCTAAAGGGCCATAGGTATAAGCTGTAGTGAGGCCATATCTCCCCTTCTCTGCATTGACCGTGAGATAATTGTCTCGAGCAGCATAGCTGGCGATAGAGTGTGTCAGTACATCATTAGGAAATCTCATCTGCCACATGATCGTCTCTTCCATCCCATCCATGCGATCTGGATAACTGTTAATCTGCTGTGCGGTCACTGATAGTGGCTCTGCCTGATTGATATAGCGAGTAGCCTGTAGTGGATAGACACCGAGATCCATCATTGGTCCACCTCCTGCCAGGCTGCGATCGGTAAACCTCCAATTGCTCCCATGCACTCCAAAGAACGAAAAGGCAGAGTGGATTTGCTTTAGCTTTCCGTGTACTTCCTCTTGTGCTAATCGTATCATCTCATGATGATAGGGATCATACTGCAGCCGATAGCCGATCTGTAGCTTGACACCTGCTCGCTCACAGGCAGCCATCATCTGACGACATCGCTCCGAGGAGATTTCCATAGGTTTCTCACATATCACATGTTTTCCCGCAGCTGCTGCTCGCTCTGCATATGGTAGATGCAGGGCATTAGGCGTGACCACATATACGATATCGATATCATCGTCATCCGCTATCCTATCCATATCGTCATAGCTGTACACTGATTTGTCAGAGAGTCCGTATTTCTCTTGCCACTCAGGCACTTTATCTGGAGAGCCCGTGATGATTCCTGCGAGACGACAGTACTTCGTATGTAGTAGTGCTGGCCCGAGCTGCCCAGTAGCATATCCGCCAAGACCCAGCAGGGCCACTCCCAGTCGGTGATCAGGACCAGATGATTGATTGGCGCAGGCTATTCCTGTGAGGCCTACCATAGCTGCTGCTGCAGAGCTATTCTTGATGAATCGACGACGAGAGTACAAACTGTGTGACATGGTGAACATTTAGTTTTAGTATACTCTTAAATGTAAGGAAGATCAAAGGTATCTCAGCGGACATACTACTAAAAATGCCAGACCTCTGCTCGATGTAGTAGTAATGCATGTCGTAGAGGCTAAAATCACCAGATAGAGCGATTACTCAATTTTCATGAGATTAATTTGTATAAACATGCTAAAAAGAGAGCCAATTTTTGGAATTTTAGGAGCGAAAAGCGTTTTGAAATACAAATTTGACTACTATTTAACCACTAACAAATAAATTTGACTTTAATGACAGCATCTTACTTTACAGATGATCACCATATGTTCAGACAGGGTCTTCGAGATTTTCTAAAAAAAGAAGTCGTTCCCCACATAGACAAATGGGAAAAGGACGGAACCATCGAAAGATTCATCTGGAAGAAATTTGGTGATATGGGATACTTTGGGATTAACTATCCTGAAGCCTATGGAGGGCTCGATCTCGATCTGTTTTACACAGTCATTTTTTTAGAAGAACTGCAGCGCATTAACTCTGGAGGATTCGCAGCAGCGATGTGGGCACATGCCTATCTGGCGATGACTCATCTAAAGGCTGAAGGAAGCGAAGCCATCAAAGAAAAGTACCTCGCTCAGTCTATCAGCGGAGACATGATCGGTTGTCTCTGTATCACTGAGCCTTTTGGCGGATCAGATGTGGCGGGCATGCGTACGACTGCAGTCAAAGATGGAAATGAATATGTCATCAATGGCTCAAAGACTTTCATCACTAATGGTGTCTACTCCGACTATCTCGTAGTAGCTGCTAAGACCTCTCCAGATAAGAAAGGTAAAGGTATCTCCATATTCCTCATCGACAGAGACACCCCCGGCGTATCAGCTAATAAGCTGGACAAATTAGGATGGAGAGCGTCAGACACTGGAGAGATTGCCTTTGATGATGTCAGGATACCTGCTGATCAGCTCATGGGTGAGGAGGATCAGGGATTCTTGTATATCATGCAGCACTTCGCTCTGGAGCGACTGATCATGGGTGTCAATGCACATGCACGAGCAGAATTTGCCATCGAGTATGCTATCCAATATATGTCTGAGCGCAAGGCTTTTGGCAAGACCATCGACCAGTTTCAAGTATTGAGACACCGCATCGCTCAGATGTCTACAGAGGTCGAGGTGATCAAGACATTTAACTATCACATCACACAGCGACTCAATGCAGGCGACTATGTGGTCAAAGAAGCTACCATGTCCAAACTCCAAGCCACTAAAGTAGCAGACGAAGTAGCCTATCAGTGTCTGCAGATGCTCGGTGGATATGGATATATGGAGGAGTATCCGATGGCGAGACTACTCAGAGATAGTCGCCTCGGTCCTATCGGTGGTGGCACCTCGGAGATACTCTGCGAGATCATCGCTAAAATGGTGATCGACAAAAAAGAATACAAACCCAAACTATCTAAATAACACTATGGCTAAAATCGACGTAGCTGCTAATCAAAATGAGGACACGCTCAAGCTAATGGTCTCTCGCATGAAGCGCAGACTGGACAAAATCCATGAAGGTGGAGGCAAAAAACGTATCGAAAAACTACACAGCAAAGGCAAACTCACTGCTCGAGAACGAGTAAATCTCCTCATCGATCCTAATACTGAGACGGTAGAGATCGGAGCATTCGCTGGCTATGAGATGTATGAGGAGCATGGCGGATGTCCAGCTGGAGGAGTCGTCGTAGTGCTGGGATATGTATCTGGCCGTCTCTGCGTGATAGTCGCCAATGATGCTACAGTCAAGGCGGGTGCATGGTTTCCCATCACCGGAAAGAAAAACCTCCGTGCTCAAGAGATCTCAATAGAAAACAGGCTACCTATCATCTATCTGGTCGATAGTGCAGGTGTATACCTACCTATGCAGGACGAGATCTTTCCTGACAAGGAGCATTTCGGCAGGATCTTTCGCAATAATGCTAAGATGTCAAGCATGGGAATCCCACAGATCGCAGCGATCATGGGTTCATGTGTCGCTGGGGGCGCTTACCTGCCTATCATGTCTGATGAGTCCCTCATTGTCGAGGGTACTGGCAGTATATTTCTGGCTGGACCCTACCTCGTCAAAGCGGCCATAGGAGAAGATGTAGATAAAGAAACTCTTGGGGGTGCTACTACACAGACAGAGATATCAGGGGTCGTAGACTACAAGATGCCAGATGATGAGACCTGTCTGGCGACGATCCGAGACTTGGTCAGTCAGTTTGGTCATGAGCAGCGAGCGGGATTTGATCGGATAGAGTCGGTCGAGCCGAAAGAACAGAAAAAAGACTTTTATCACTACTTCCCTGCCGACAGAGCTAATCCTTATAAGATGCGAGAGCTTTTGAAGTATCTCGTCGATGACTCGAAATATACCGAATACAAAAAAGACTACGGCAAGACAATGATCTGTGCCTATGCTCGGATAGATGGCTGGTCGGTAGGTATCGTGGCGAATAATCGAGAAGTGACTAAAAGTGCTACAGGTGAGATGCAGTTTGGCGGAGTGATCTACTCCGATGCTGCTGACAAAGCGAGTCGATTCATCATGAACTGCAATCAGAAAAAGATACCACTTATCTTCATGCATGATGTCACAGGATTCATGGTGGGCAAGCGATCAGAACATGGTGGTATCATCAAGGATGGCGCTAAGATGGTCAATGCGGTATCTAATAGTACGGTACCAAAATTTAGCATTGTGCTGGGTAACTCCTATGGAGCGGGCAACTATGCTATGTGTGGTAAAGCTTACGATCCACGACTCATAGTAGCCTGGCCAACTGCTAAAATCGCTGTCATGGGCGGTGCTCAAGCTGCTAAAGTACTCATGCAGATACAGGTAGCCTCCATGAAGCGTAAAGGTGCAGAGCCTACCGCAGCCGAGCAGAAAGCCATTTTCGATAAGATCTCAGCCAAGTATGATGAGCAGACGACTCCCTACTACGCTGCTGCTCGTCTCTGGGTAGATGCGATCATCGATCCTATGGAGACTCGCAAGGTCATATCTATGGGTATTGAGGCAGCTAATCATGCAGAGGTAGAAAAATTTAATGTAGGCGTCATACAGACATAGACTATGGCTCAAGACACTGTACAGCTGATAGAATGCCCTCGTGATGCCATGCAGGGTATCAAAGATTGGATACCTACCGATCTAAAAGCTCAATATATCAATCAACTGCTCAAGGTAGGCTTTGATACTATTGACTTTGGCTCGTTCGTGTCGCCAAAAGCCATCCCTCAGATGAAGGATACAGCCGATGTGCTCTCTCTTCTGGATTTAGATCGGACAGATAGTAAGCTTTTGGCCATCGTCGCTAATCAGCGAGGAGCCAGAGATGCCGTTCAATTTGATGAGATAGACTATTTAGGTTTCCCTTTCTCGATATCAGAGACCTTTCAGATCAGGAATACTAACTCTACCATCGAGGAGTCACTACACCGAGTAGCTGACATACAGAGTATCGCCATCAAGAATAAAAAGAAGCTCGTCGTATACATATCAATGGGCTTTGGAAATCCATACGGTGATGAATGGAATGTAGAGATCGTCGAAAAATGGGCTAATCAGCTAAGTGCTATGGGGATACGGATATTATCTCTCTCTGATACCATAGGCGTATCGACCCCTGAGAGTATCAGCTACCTATTCAGCAATCTCATACCTGCTCTCCCTGATGTAACAGTCGGCGCTCATCTCCACACCACTCCGACCACATGGCGGGAGAAGGTCAATGCTGCCTACCAAGCAGGCTGTAGGAGATTTGACGGAGCGCTCAAAGGCTATGGCGGATGCCCAATGGCCAAAGATGATCTCACTGGCAACATGCCTATGGAGAATATGATGGATTACTTTGAGGAGCAGGGCATCCTTGATTTGGACAAAGACGAGTTTCTCCAAGCCATGCTATTAGCCGGCGAAGTGTTTCCTCATTGATCCTATGGGATGATACTATTCAACTGAGACCAGATATCTCTGAGATATAGTAGAGGCACCAGCGAGTTTTCAGGATTTTCTCCCATACGTACCATGACTATATTCTCTGACGGGATGACGCATAGGTATTGTCCATTGGCCCCGAGTCCGCAGTACATGTCAGCCGGAGCTGACGGTGCTAACTCTTCAGATAAGCTCACATCACTCTGAGGCAAAATCAAAGAAGATTGGCCATTGAGCCACCAGAGATACCCGTAGCTGGGATTAAGTGATTGGGATGGTGTGATCATGTCTTGATAATAATTATTATCTGTAAGTAGAATTTGATCTTTCCATTTTCCCTCATTGAGCATGAGCAGTCCAAATCGAGCCATATCTCTGGCTGTACTGTAATAGACATGGTTATTTCCTGTCCATTTCCATTCTCCGGACATACCAATGGGCTCTCCTATCACCTGATCAAAATAATCTTCGAACGTCTGCCCTACAGCATTTTCTACGACTTGATCCAGGAGTGTATAGGGAGCATTATGATAGTACCATCGAGATCCTGGATCGGTGAGGTACTGGAGAGAAGATGAACTGAAGTCAAATGGATCATCTACTGATTCATCAAGGCCCGTAGCCATGGTGAGTTGATGCCTGATCTTGATATTTTGCTCTCGTTCGGCAGACATAGATGTCCAGCCCGTACCCAGATAGTCACTCGTTGAGTTATTGATATCCAATAGGCCTTGCTGCTGAGCGATTCCTACTATTGTTGCGGTGAGCGTCTTACCAGCTGAAGCCCAGTACCATATCCTATCCTTATCAAAATCAGCAGTACCCAGTATAGTCTTGCCGAAATACTCTTCGATCACTATTTTTCCATCTTTCAGCACTATGAATGCTCGTGTACCATTGTCAGATAGTGATTCAAAAAGGTCAGGCAGGAGATCAGTCTCCCAGCCAATATCCATTGGGTCTAATGTCTCCCAATCTAAATCGGTAGGAAAATATAGGTTTTTATCATTCTTATTATCCGTGTCTCCCGACTCATCAGTGCAAGAGGCTAATGACAAAACAAAGAGGAGACTAAAAAAACGGACGATGTGGACCATGAGAAGGTAGTGTTTCATTAGTTGGACTAATAAAACCCTCATCAAGTTTAATCAAGTATTGATGAAAATCAGTTTTTCAACAAAACGGCATCAGCAGTATATAGAGATTTTACTTTGCTGAGCATACGAGTAGACTCTGAGCATGGCACTCTCACTCCTACTCGAGTGAGCGACTTGTACGGCACCGTGAAGCCATCCACCCCATCAGCTCTAAGCCTATTCATTAATTTATCTACATTGGACTGTCGTCCAAAGGCTCCTAATATGATGACACATTTATTAACCTCCACATCAGTCTTTTCAGCCTCAGTGAGCACAGGATTTGTAGCTGCTTGACTATCAGCATCTCGATTGACATTCTTCTCTTCGTCAGTAAAGGTATTTACTACGATGGTGTCTTCATCTACTCTTTCAGCTATGATAGCTTGAGCAGTGTCCAGATGGACGGCGACAGGTGCCACTCTATCTTCTTTGATGTTTCTATTTTCGCCTCGAGCGATAGATTCATGTTTTGACTTAACGCCTTTTAGGGGAATAGTAGGTATGGGAACTACTCTATCTGGGCTTAGAGACTTGAGATCCTCATCTTCTACCGGATGGTATATGTCTTCTTCTATTTTGATATAGTCGTAATCGTCCTCGACCACCTCTCCTATGAGGAGAGATACAGTATCAAGCTCTGGTGCCGAGTCTGTAGCCCGATTGATCAGCATATAGATAAACCCACCGAATAAAGAGAGAACTATCAGTGATATATATATATCAATGCGCTCTTTTTGAGGGAGATCTTTGAATGGATGAAATTGATCCATTGATGAGTGTTTTGAGAGAGAGATAATAAAGAGAGTAAAGAAGAGGGAGCATCACTCCTTCCTCTTCTTGGGATTATGATATGATAATGGTATTAGTTGTCTTTTCTCATTTTAGATAGAAAATGATCCATCTGCTTGCCTGCGGCCTCACGACCACCCAGTCCAAATGAAAGTGCGAAAGCCACAGCAATAGCACCGAGCGTCAGACCGAAAGCAAGATTCACAATACTCTCAGCGATACCCATAGTATGGAGTGCAAATGCCAAGAAAATACCGAGGATAGCAAATCGAGTGATAGGAATCATCCATCCATTGCTCTCAGATTTTGAGAGTGCACTTACTGCAATATTAGAGATGAAAATACCTCCCATCAAGATCACAAGACCAAAGAATACTTTGCCAGCGATGTCAAATATATCCCTCAAAATAATCTGTACTTGACCCAATTCAAGCTTATCAGCAGCTGCTATAAGGCCTGTGAATATCACAAAGAATAAAACTACATTACCAATGATCTTTGATAAAGAAGATCCGCCTAACACAGAGCCAAGACCGAGATTATTTGCAAAATTGTCAAGACCAAAGTTTCTAAGTAGATCTACGAGGATGGATACGATATACTTTCCTGCTATGTAGAATACAGATAAAAGAATACCCGCAGCAATGATCTTTGGGACAGCATTAAGAAACTGTCCAAGCATCTCCGTCGCTGGCTCAGATATCACTTTCATATTCAATGTATCGAGAGCGACGATCAATATCGGGATAAAGATTAAAATGAAAACTACTTGCTTCACAATCTTAGTGATATTGACACTACTGCTATCGAGGCCGATACGTCCTCCGAATGCCTTTAAACGCTCTGAGACAAATCCTGTCGCTTCTGATCCCAATTTTGAGATGATATAGCCTGCGAATCCGATGATACCTGCAGCTATGACATTTGGTAGATAGCCGATGAACTCGTTCAGCATGTTTTGTAGCGGCTCGAGCACATTATTCACTCCGAGCATGTCCAGTACGATGATCAGCGTGTAAAGCACTACGAGATAGTAGAGTAGCTTAGCGATGAAGCTATCCATGCGATAACTGCTACCTAGCTTAGCACCTATTTTATCATCTATAGATGTACGAGAGAGTAGATTTTTAGCAAGCCTTTTGACCATACCCGCTATGATAAATCCGATAATGAGCACTAAAAGAGCCCCTAATACACCAGGTAATAGGGAGCCAAATCGAGCTGTGAGATTTTCTGTTAAACTGTTGAGATAATCCATGTTTGTTAAAGTTGATTTTCTAATTGTACCCTTGTGACGGATACAAGCTTTAACAAGTCACGATTTCCTTAGGAAGATTTTAACAATTAATACTCAGGTATTATACATCTATACTCAACAAAATATGTCAGGAGAAATCTCTGCACCAATGCCCCGCTGATCACTATAGTATATATGTCCCATATCATCACTGCACATGCCTGACGCTGGATCATTATTGATCAGATGATTACCATCGAGGTCACAGTAGTCTACTAATGGAGCTATCTGCATCGCTGCGCTGATAGCGATCGAGCTCTCAGTCATGCAGCCCAGCATGATAGACATTCCCCGCTCTCTGGCATGCGAGATCATTTTGGTCGCTTCGTAGATCCCTGTACACTTCATCAGCTTGATATTGATACCATCATAGACACCGCCGAGCTGATCTATATCTGATAGCCGCTGGCAGTCTTCGTCAGCGATGATAGGTATCTGAGTGAACGCTGATAAATGTTTGACTGACTTCAGATCCCCTTTACGAAAAGGTTGTTCTATAAGCTTTACATTCGCCTTTTCTAAAGCTGACACGAACTCATCAGTGAGAATATCAACGCTCCATCCTTGATTAGCATCTATCCAGATTTCACCATCATAGATAGATCTGATCATCTGTAGACGCTCAATATCGCCCTCCCCTACTAATTTGACTTTGAGTATCGGCAGATCAGCTTTTGCTGAAGTTTCCTTAGCCATATCCTCTATCGATGCGTATCCTATAGTATGACTGGTTTTTATGAAATCAGGTCGTTGTAAATTATACATTGCTGTGACACTCGACCCATTCCGCTTAGCTATGAGATCATGACAGGCGATGTCGATGGCAGCTTTAGCAGCAGTATTAGTATCCGACAGTGTCTCGAGATACTTATGAATAGCTGAAATGCTATCCATCTCAAGAAGCCTCTGGAAATCAACGTTTTTAATAAAATCAAGCATGGATTGCTGATTTTCATCATAATATGGTGGCATACTTCCCTCACCATATCCAATATACTTTCCATCTGACACTCGTAGTAGTATGATATCGGTATGTGTCCGACTACCATGAGCGGTACCAAATGGAACTGATGTACGCAGGCTGTACGGGATGCAGTCTATCTTGATCATAGTAAATGCCTAATACCTATAAACTTAAGAAAAATAGGATGGTTAGTACTTATATAATATGCAGATATACATATCCACAAAAGTAAAAGGTCGCCATGAAGATATCATGGAGCAGTTTGACCGAGATCTATTCGAGGCACTCGAGCCGCCTGTAGGAAAAATGGAAATAGTAGAGTTCACCGGTAGTAAAACAGGAGATAAAGTCCACTTGAGGTTTCTCAGTCCGATTAAGGCCGATTGGGTCAGCAAAATAACGGAAGACTACCAAGACAAAGATCAATCCTACTTCATAGACGTAGGCACTGAGCTACCTTGGCCACTAAAGCAGTGGCGACATAAGCATATCGTACGCCAGCTCACTGAAAACTCGGCTGAGATCATTGACCAGATCAGTTTTAGTTCTGGCTCTAAGCCATTAGATATCATGATCTATCCTATTCTTTACGGAATGTTCTCTTTAAGAAAACCAATCTATAAACGCTTCTTCAAATAAATCATGACACAAAACGAAACAAATATAGCCATCATCGGTGCTGGCGTCAGCGGATTAGTGGCTGCTCAGACATTAGAAAAAGCAGGATATACTACAACCATTTTCGAGAAATCCAATCGAATCGGAGGAAGAGTACATACGGAGTATATAGATGATTATCCTCTTGATGTGGGTTTTCAGGTTTTACTGACTGCTTATCCTGCAGCTCAGCGTATTTTGGATTATGATGCTTTGGAGCTGCGTACTTTTTTACCTGGCGCACAGATCATCTCAAGTGGCAAGACTCACACCATAGGTGACCCATTGAGACATAGTGGCTTTTGGAGTAGCGCATTAGATAGTAATATTGCTTCTTTTTCTGATAAGATCAAGACGCTACAGCTCGCCAGAGCACTAAAATCAAAAAGCATTTCTGATATTTTCGCAGCCCAATCCCAATCCACATTAGACTACTTGAAGGAGAAAGGGTTTTCACAGAAATATATCAATCAATTTTTTAAGCCATTTTTTGGCGGTATTTTCTTAGAAAATGAGTTGCACACTTCATCAAGAATGTTCGAATTCATTTACAAGATGTTCGCCACGGGAGATGCTGCCATACCTAAAAATGGGATGCAAATGATACCTAATCAGATCGCATCTACTCTAAAATCCAAGATCCAACTAAATAGTGATGTAGTTAATGTAAAAAATTCTCAAGTTTTTTTTGAGTCTTCCGAGTCTAAAAACTTTGACATCATAATCGATACCATTGGTATCACTTTAGACCAAAAAGATAAGATAAAGTGGAAAGGAACGGTCAATCATTACTATGAAGTAGACATAGATCGCAAGGTGAATCAGCTCATCACATTGACACCCGACATAGACGGGATCAATTCCATACATTTTGTAACGGATCTCATCCCGCACCCAACAGGAAAACAAATCCTGTCGATATCGACAAATGCTAACACTGACACACAACGCACTGATAATGAGATAGTAAAGCGTTATGTTAATTCATTATTTGATATACGATTCATAAATCATCTTGCATCATATGCAGTGCCACAAGCTCTACCAGATATCCAGTCACCTAATTATTCTGCGACTATTGACAATTTGAAAATCAATGAATCAACATATCGTACAGGAGACTATCTGAGTGCAGGAAGTCTCAATGCGGCTATGGAAAATGGAGAGAAAGTAGCTAAACTCATCATCAGTGATCTAAGCATCGTGTAATCCAGTAAATTAAATCAAGCGGTATAATCAGTTGTTAACGAAAAACCGTTTTTGGCATGGTTTTCGGATTTCAGGAGGTATAAATAATATATCTCGACGCTATGAAATCATTAATACTGAGCGCATTTTTATTAATATCGACATTATCTGTAGGCCAGGTCTTAGTCACGCCTGGCACGGCACCTAATCCCTGTACCACAATTGATATAGGTTCGACATTCAACTTTGATGGTAGTGGAAATCCAGCTATGAATATTCCATCATGTGACTTAGATATCTTAATCGCATTTTATACTGAAGAAAATCCCACATTCACTGTGGCTCCGGATGAAGAATTCCTATTTGATACCGAAGAATTCAGCTTCACCTTCAATGATCTTGGTTACTACTATTTCTTCTGTGGAGCACCTCCATTCGGACCTATGCCTGTAGGCAATGCAGCAGGACAAGCTTCTATCTGTTACCAAGCAGTAGAACCTATCCCAACACTTGGAGAATGGGGTATCATCGCTCTTATATTGCTACTCATGATAGTCAGTGTGGTCGCAGTAAAGCAATGGTCAAATGTGACCACCAAAATGTCATAAAATCAAACAAATAGAGATATAAGCATGACCATCATAAAGCCAGTCAAGGCTAATATGGTGGTCATCATCGACCAAGATCTAAATGTCTCTTTCTCTGATATACCCAGATACTGACTCACGAGCCAATATCCACTATCATTGACATGGGACAGTATCGAGCTCCCTGAAGCAATAGCAATGACCAATAATGCAAGCTCAATAGCTCCCAAATCACTGCTAGCTAACAACGGAGAAACTAATCCAGCAGCGGTGATCATTGCTACAGTAGAACTCCCCTGAAGTACTCTGACCAAACAAGCCGCTACAAAAGCAAAAACAGTCACCGGTAAACCCCAAGACACCAAGCCCTCTGCAATAGTAGCTCCGATATTAGTATCCACTAATGTCTGCTTTAGCACACCTCCGGCACCAGTCAATAGTATAATCGTACCCGCAGGAGCCATTGACTTCATACTTATATCAAATAGCTCATCTTTCTTTAATCCTCGTCTGATTCCTAAGACATACCAAGCAATCAAATTAGCCAAGATCAAGGCGCTAAAAGGATGACCCATTAGATCGATCAAGCTACTACCCATCCCCTCTCCCACGTTTATCAATCCACTTTTTTTCATCGTGCTGAATAAAATGAGCACTATAGGTAATGCTATAATAGAAGCAATAGATGAAAATGAAGGGAGATCAATCATTTCCTGATCGCCGTCATCCATCTCTACTACAGCCGGAGCACTAACATGAATGCGAGCTGCAATATACCGTCCAAAGTATAAGCCACTAATCAAAGTGGCAGGTAGTCCAACTACAAATCCCATAGCTATCACCCATCCTAAGTCGACACCAATAATATCCGCTACGGCTACCGGCCCGGGAGTCGGAGGTATGAATGCATGTGTAGCAGCGAGACCCGCTAATAAAGGAATAGCATACAGCAGTAAGGACTTTCCTGTTTTTCGCTGTAAAGCATAAATAACCGGGACCAGAATAATAAATGCTACATCAAAAAAAACAGGTATCGCAATAAAAAAACCAGACAGCATCATCGCTATAGGGGCTCTCTCCGTCCCCATTTTGTTGATCATAGTCTGGGCAATAGACTGAGCCCCTCCCGACATCTCCAGAATGGCACCAAACATGGCTCCCAGACCTACTATCGTAGCTACAAAGCCTAATGTACCTCCCATCCCTCGCTGTATCGTATCTACAACTCCCTCAGGTGATAATCCTGATAAAATCCCAATCACTATACTCGCTATCAATAAAGAGATAAAAGCTGGCAAACGGAAGTATAAAATGAGTAATAGCAACAAGGCTATTCCTAAGAACAAAGCGACAATCAAGGGAATCTCTATCATACCCAAACAGTATGATGTGAAGCTCCTGTGGGATCGTCTATACGCTTATAGGTGTGAGCACCAAAGTAATCTCGCTGCGCTTGAATGATATTCGCACTTCCGTTTGCCGTGATATAGGCATTGAGATAGTCACTGGCTGCAGAAAAACAAGGAATAGCTACTTGCGTTTTGTGAGCGGAGGCGACCACATCACCCAGCGCCTCATGCATATCTATGACTCTATTTAGCATAGTTGGATGAAGTAGTATTCTTTTCTGATCCTTCAATACATCTATGAGCTCATGCATTAGCTCTGATCTTATAATACATCCATTAGTCCATATACGAGCCAGCTCTGAAAAATTGAGTCCCCAGTTATATGCGACAGATGCCGCATCGATCAAATGTATCCCCTGATGATGATTGATGATTCTGGCTAATTGATAGCCTTTCTTTAATGATTCTATGTCCATACTTTTCGCCTGACTCGATCCCTTAGGATACAGAGTTGCCGCTTGGACTCTTTCTGTCTTGAAAGCCGAAATATAGCGAGCAAATAGTGCAGCTGTCATCGTTGGTATGGGCACGCCTAATTCTGCTGCCGCAATAGTAGTCCAGCTACCAGTTCCTTTATTTCCCGCTTGATCTAAAATTTTATCAATCAGCGGTACATCCCCTTCTTTTTTCCGGAGGATATCTACCGTGATCTCTAATAAGTAACTACTTATATCTGTATCTGTCCACTCTGATAATATATCTGCAATCTCATCAGCGGTCTGCCCTCTCCTAATTAGAATACTATACACCTCTGCTAAAAGCTGCATCTCCGCATACTCGATGCCATTATGTACCATCTTGACGAAGTGACCTGCGCCACCTTTTCCAATATATGTGCAGCATCCACCGCCCCAGCGATCACGTGCAGCGATTTTCTCCAGATATTGAGATACTTTAGGATAGGCTGACGGGGTACCTCCCGGCATGATCGACGGTCCCTTGAGTGCCCCTTCTTCACCACCTGACACTCCTGTCCCTATGTAGTCGATCCCCACCGACTCCAGTTCTTGAGATCGGCGTTCCGTTTCTTTATAGTGAGAATTTCCTCCATCGATGATCACGTCTCCTTTGTCCAATAGTGATTTGAGTTCAGAGATAACTGCGTCGACCGCTGCTCCTGCATTGACCATTAAAAAGACTCGTCGAGGAGAAGCCAAGGAGGCAACAAAATCTCCCAAATCATCAAATCCTTGTGCCTGAGATAGCTCGTCATGCTCTGCTATGAATCGCTTTGCCACATCTACTTCGACATCATCTACATGCCTGTTATACAGGGATAGACTCACTCCGTTATTAGCAAGATTTCGGCTGAGACTTTTCCCCATGACTCCGAGTCCTACTAAGCCAAACTCTGACTTCATACTTTTTCGAAATTTATTACCTCTTTGATTATTTCTTCTACACTTTGAGAGATATCCACATGAATACCATAGCTTGGATTTTCCCAAGTCTCAAACTGACTCTGCAACAGTCCAGTAGGCATAAAATGTCCCAGCCTCGCAGACATACGCTCGTATATAGTATCAAAATCGCCTTGCAATACGACCCAAGAAATCTCATCATGAGACATATCCTGCATGAGACGCTGACGATAGCTCTCTTTGAGTGCTGAGCAGGTGATGACAGCTCCTTTTTCTCGCATTGATAGCGCTTTATCATGTAGTGCGTTGAGCCATGGTTTTCGATCTTCATCATTGAGCGGTATACTGCGCTGCATCTTCGATACATTCTCCACAGGATGAAAATCATCAGCATCAAAATAGTCCACTCCTAATGCTTCTGCAATAGCTCTACCGACAGTCGTTTTTCCGCTACCTGCGACCCCAATGACATATATAATTTTGCTTAACATACTCGTCAAATGTAATAATCGCTAAATCTAAGGCATACATAATAAGAAGCTATGCTACTTCATGAAGTAAAATTGTAGATCAATACTAAAAACACGAAGCCTGACTCAAATACCCACGAGACAGCATATTAATAGATCTGCTTCTTTTCTTCTACCTTTGCTTTAGATACTATTGATATATGAATGGACTGAGCATTTTATTCGAGCATTATAAAGACTTAGTAGAGCGGAGGGCGATGATCGAGGCGATAGACCTGTACTATCATGATCATATCATCCAATATGAAAATCAAAATCCCCCTCTCGAAACTAAGGCGCTACTACGTACCAAAGAACAAGCCGTCAGTGAGAATATGATATCTCTTGATGTCAGGGTCTATGACTATCGAGTTGATGAACATCAAGGTATTGTGACTGGTATGATGGACTTCAGATTTGAGAGTAGAGAGCTGGGGAAAAAGCGACTGGTCGAACAGTTTTATCAAAAATGGCAAAACGGGAAAATCATTGAGCAACGCTTCTCCTACGATAAAGTACTCGATCAAAACTAAAAATCTCATTGATCTATTTGCATCAATTATTGTTCATAAGCTTTGGATCATTAAAAAAAGAAAATCAATAACCTATGAATACACTAACAAAGACTATTTTCTTTCTATTCCTGTCATTCAGCATGTATGCTCAGGGTGATAGTGAGTGGCCAGCATTAGATGCGAGTCCACTTGACATGGCTTATTATCCAGCAAGCGTGGCGTGGAGAAACTATCTCTCTGGAGACGAACGAACTCAAACACCTAAGCTCAAAGTCGTCTATTCTCGACCTATGAAAAAAGGTAGAGACATCTTTGGCGGGCTCGTACCATATGGTCAGGAGTGGAGACTTGGTGCCAATGAGGCTACTATCCTCACAGCATACCAATCCATAGGCATCGGCCACAAAACACTAACTGCTGGTGCATATTCTATTTTTGCGGAAGTCAACGAATCTGAATGGACTTTTCATATCAGTACAGAGACTAATATATGGGGCAATGCTAACCGAAATGCAGATAAAACAGTGGCAAGCTACACGGTACCAGTGACAGCGGTAGATGATAGTCGTGAAGCCTTAGCTATGGCCTTTCAGCAAGTAGATGAATATACTGTCAATCTCGTCGTAGAATGGGATAATGTCAGAGCCAGTCTCCCGATCAAGATGAACCCAGTAGAGTTTCGTCAAGTAGACGTGAGTCAATTGGATATGGCGCACTACCCTTCAAACAGTGCATTCACTAACTATCTAAAAGGAGATGAAAAAAATATCACTCCTAAGATCCAAGTGACTTATGGTCGTCCTGCTAAAAAAGGTAGAAACATTTTTGGAGAGTTAGTACCGTACGGAGAGACATGGAGAGTCGGAGCTAATGAGTCAACAGAGATCGCTCTCTATCAAGATGTCATGATCGGTGACACTAAAATAGCAAAGGGGCGCTATGCCTTGTTTGCAGATGTAGAGCAGGATAAATGGGATGTAATATTCAGCAAGGACTATCCGACATGGGGCGCTCACGATCGTGATACCGAAAAAGACGTCGCAAAAATAAGTGCTGATGTGACTCAGGATAGTGAGGTCGTAGAAAATCTCTCTATCATATTCGAAGATCAAGAGGACGGCTCAGTCCACATGATCATCGCTTGGGATCAGACTCGAGTCGCTGTGCCGATGACATTTGTAGAGTAGTATTATAAATTGGCTATAGCCAACTAAAACACAAAAAGCCCCAGACATGATGTGTCTGGGGCTTTTTTAGGTTCTACTCCAAAATAAGGAGGATACACTCGGCATCCTCCAGGTAAGAAATCTAAAACTTTGATGATGGATTCAGATTTAGGTTCTATTATCTCTTCATCAAGTTGTATTGGTCATTCTCTGATACAAATATGAGTTGCACCGTGCAATATATTTGCACGCATAAAATTAAATCCAATTAACTTTTGTTAGACATTGGTTAAAACCAAGAAAGGGAGTTACAAAATCAGGGCTATGATCGTATATTTTGATATAGAATATGAACAGACATCTACCCATCTACCTATTACTCGTGATCAGTATCATGAGCTGCTCCAAAGGCTACTATCCTGATACTGACGAGCAGATATATGCTGCTATCACCGACGACGATCTCACGATCGATGTGACTTATATAGGTGCAGTACCTGAGTATCACATCTTTGAACTATATGTGGAAAATCATACCGACAAGTCTCTAACGATAGAGCGAGAAGATATCCAACTCCTGATCCCCTCTAAAGACAAACTAATCTCCCCATGGACTGATGAGGAGCTCATATACACACTCGAGGAGGAGCAAAAGAAACTAAAGAAAAAGAAAAAGACCTTGGCAATTCTTGGGGCATTATCAGTAGCAGTAGATGTCCTCGCCGTGTCTACTGGAGGCGGTGCTGCTGCTGAAGTCATCTACTATGGCGCTGAGTCGACCGCCTACATCGTCGACGAACAACGATTCATGAAAAGAGCTATTAACAGTATAGACGACGAAAAATTATACATAAAAGAGCAAAATCTGAAAACAGTCACCATACCACCAGGTCAGTCCGCAGTGCAGGATGTCCTATTCCCTATCATCCCTAAGAGGACTAAAGACGATGTAGAATTCATCTATAGAGGTCCAAAATCTGACTATACCTTGATCTTTGAGTCGAGATATATGCGAGCTCCTTAAGCCTTATTATTACTTCTCCTACTGTTCGATCATGGTATTTGTCCAGTATCGAGCTTCGATGACAGCTTGATTTCGCTTAGCCTTGAGCTCTATCAACTTGATACGGCCATCGATATACTTTTCCTGACGTTTATTGATCAAGAAAACTGAGCTCTCTCCGTATCTAAATTTTTCCATCTCTCCTTCCATCAGTCGTCGATAGGACTCATTATTGACTTCTTGGACAGCTATTTGTTCATCTAAGACTTCTATTTGCTGTAGTGCATTTTGAATCTTATTTTCTATCGCTCTCTCTTTCTCGAGTAGTTCGAGCTCGGCATTATCTATTTTTATCTCTCCTATTTCTACCTCTCCACGCTGGTATCTATTCCTTATTGGCAGTTGAAAATCTACGCCCCATTTAAAGTCATCTATGTCATATTGAGGGATAGCATTATTCTGATTTCGAGCTAAGAGCGGATTATATTTCAGCTTGAGCTTTGGCTTGAGCTTTTCACGCTTCCATCGCTGATCCAGTTCATACTGATTGATTTGATTTCTTTTCTCTACTAATATGGGATGATCTGCGAGTACTTGCTCTATGTTGACTATAGCATTCATATCGTCGCTGAGCGATAGATCTGACTGAGGGACTCGACCGTTGAGCTCTATCCACCTATCAGAGAATAAGTAATTTTCTAACAGCTCATTGTACTTGATAAGATACCCTTCTGCGCTGATGACCTTGTTTTGAGCATCCTGCACGGCTACGCTTGCCTCGAGTGTGTCCATAGCTGTTTTTTCACCAAGAGCAAAAGTCTCACGAGTGAACTCACTATAGGCCTCAGACAGAGCCAGCGCCTCTCGATATATACCTATTATCTGATGATACTTCCACCAGAGCAAATAGTAGGTGGAGGACTCCATGAGTATATCATTCATCAATATCGACTGCTGGCTAAGCGCTATATCTTGCTGCACATCAGCCTTATCCCTTTCGATCCTTCTTTCGTTGATGAGCAAGCCCTGGAGCAGATTGATCTCTGCACCCAAGTTCCATAGTCCATATTGACCTGTCACGTCTTCAGGATTAACAAATTCTCCTCGAGAGAACTCATAGCCGCCGACAACATCAATCCCAAGTATCGTCGGTACTCTCACCATTGCTCCGATATCCTGATAATATAGCTTGTCACTATATGATTTTTGATCAAGTCCTGCGGTAAACTTAGGATCTATCAGCCCACGAGCCCTAAGCCTCTGAGCATCAGCATCATCTACGAGCAGAGCAGATCGCTTCGATGCAGGATGATTTTCTTGGATCAGCTGTACGAACTCATCAAGAGAAAGTATCTCTACTGTATCTACAGGAGTCTGTGCACATAGCACCCTGCAGATCTGCGTAGTGATCAAAATGATAAAAATGAGTTGCTTCACTATTTGACCGATTTTAGTGGTGCTTTGAGTTTTAATTCGTCCTGTGGCGATAGATTCTCCTGATAGTAATCTGGAGGAAATCCATTGAGATTTCGCCATAGCTCGTACCAGATAGGCACATCCTGTAGTAGTATAAATGCATTGACTCCGGTCCCTACTCTGAGCATATCCGGCCATTTTTTCTCAGTATCGCCCATTCTCACCATGATTCGGTAGAGTCCATTTTCACTATTGTACCTATCTACAGCGTATACTTTTCCTGAGAATACCCCTGTGGAGCCTTCTGGCCATCCACTGATCACTATAGCCGGCCATCCATCAAATCTCAACTGTACACTCTCCCCTATATCGATCAATGGGAGATCCATAGGCTTGACGTATACCTCTACAGCCAGATCATCTATATCGGGTACGATGGTGACTATATCTGCACCTTCTTTGATGATTTCTCCGATACCTTTTTTCATCACTTTAGTGACATAGCCATCTTGAGGGGCTAAGATGGTATAGTACTGCTGTCGCACTGTGTAGGTATTGAGCTGATTTTGAAGTTTTGCGGCAGACGATACACCCTCATAGCGTGCCGCTATTGCTGACTGTTGCTCCGATAGAGATTTAGCCATCTTATCTTGGTACTCTGCCTCCACTGATGCGAGTTGCATTTTTAGATTGAGCAGTTCATTACGCTGGTTGATGAGCTTATTCCTTTGGCTATTCACTTTAGCGTTGAGCTGCTGTACCTTTAGCTCTTTTTCTTGCAGCTCACTGAGAGACTTCAGCCCTTTCTCATGTAGCTCTCGTACTCGTTCTAATTGATTGAGAGCGATTTGCTCATTCGCCTTGAATGCATCTAAATCGATACTGTCAATTTGTATCTTATTTCTGGCCTGCTCTATTTTATTCTCAGTCTGAGCTATTTTAAGGTCCATATTATTTTGGAGTGCTCGATATTGACTCTTTAGTGCGTTCACCTTGGCTTGGTAGGTGGCCACTCCTTCTGATTTAGCGGTCAACTGCTCAGCTGTACGATCTATCAGATTAGGGTCCATATATTCACTTTTGACTTCTGATAGTGCCACTATAGTATCACCCTTTTGTACATAGTCACCTTCCATCACATACCATTTGTCTACTCGTCCAGCTATGATACTGGGTATAGACTGAGGACGTTGATTTGGCAAAAAGGTAGTGACATAACCTTTTGCTCTGACATTTTGTGTCCACGGCAAAAAGAGGCAGAGTATAGCTATCAAGGTAATACCAAAAGCCACAAAAACTGGCATTCGTTTGACTCGACTTTTTCTTAGTAATCCAAAGGATTTAAAAGCCGACGAATTGACATACTCTGAGATTCCGTTTGGAGATATATTTAGCATCGACTTTATTTTTTCAATTCAAGAATCTGATCACATTTCTCATTCCAATAGTAGAAATCTGATACTACTATCACTGTCCAGGAGCGCTCCGGTGACATTATATAATCGATTATTCGCTTTTTTTCTTCCGCATCGATGAATTGAAGAGGTTCTTCCATTAATAGTAAGCCTGGATTGCCTATCAGAGTACGAGCAAGTGTGATTTTTTGTATAATGGACCTTGGCTGTCGACGACCACCACTGTCCAATACTGTGTGAATACCATCAGACAAGTTACCCAGATATTTACGTAGGCCGAGGATCTCCAGTAGTTCGTTCACTCGACGATCTGAGATAGCTCTACCCAGTACTATGTTTTCTAAAATAGTACCATCAAATAGCTGATTGACAGGTAAGACTACACCAATTCTATTGTTGAAATAGTTGTTATTGTAGTTTCGAATAGGGACGTCATTGACATATATCTCTCCATGCTGATATTGATGAATATTACTGATGAGCTGAAGGAGTATTGTTTTACCTGCTCCCTGTACGCCTTTGAGTAGGACTTTTTGCCCAGCCTCTATGCTGAAGCTCAGATCACTGATCACGGGTCTACGCTCACCGGGAAAACTAAATTCAATCTCATCAGCTCTCACTGAGAGCGGTCCCTGTGTATCGATCATCACACGACCCGTATTATCATCCAGACCAAGATCTGTGACATAGCCGATTTTCTCCAAAGCAGTGAGGACATCATATATAGTCTCAATAGTGCGCAGTATTTTCTCGACAGAGTTAATGATTAAGATAATGACTATCTCTGCAGCTACGAATTGACCAATATTCATCTGCTCTTGGAATACCAAGAATCCTCCGAGCAATAGTAGTCCCGCTGCTACGATCACCTTAAACCCGATAAATAGCTGAAACTGATAAAGCAATACTTGGAAATGCTTCTCTCGATGAGCCAAGTATCCAGTGACGATACTATCCGTCCTATTCATATGAAAGTCTTCAGCCGGATTGATCTTCAGACTGCGATTGACCCTCGCTACTTCCTCCAGCCAATGGACTAATTTGTATTTATACTTACTCTCTTTCAGACTCGTCGATAGTCCTTGTGGCCCTGTGATCCGCATAATAAGATATAGTATCACGACCAATGCAAATCCCAATATGATAAAATACGGACTATATATCGCCAAAAGTACCAAGCCAAAAGTGATCTGAAATGCCGCTAAAGAAAAGTCAATCAAAACCTTGGGCAGCCCTTTTTGTATAGTGAGAGTATCAAAAAATCGATTGACCAATTCAGGTGTGTGAATCCTATCCAGCTCCGAAAATTTGATCTTGGGCAATCTATACGAGAACTCAAATCCTGATCGAGTGAATAGATCCTGCTGAATATTCTCCACCACCCGTAGCTGCAAGACTTGTAAAAATCCAGTAATGGCTATACCTATCAAAACAAAACAGACCAATACCATCCAAGCAGAGCTCATCGCCCCAGTTTGCAGATAGTTAATAATAGCCTGTATACCTAAAGGTAAGGTCAAATTGACCACTCCAATAATGATCGCATATGCATATATCTGTCGTAGCTCAGGTTTATACTGGCTGAGTAAGCTCCAAAAACGTCGTAACGGCGTCCAAGTCATGTATCTGGTTTAATACCTTATTAATACGTGTAAGTTAGTGATGGTTTAGCTACAGCGGAGCAAAATGTGAAGTGTATTAATCAGTCACTCCTTCCAGACAATATTGTGAGCTAATAAGTTCATATTTTCGCCTCATGAATGCTCCCCTCGCCGAAAGAATGCGGCCAAAAACACTGGATGAATATATCGGCCAATCTCATCTCGTAGGTCCAGATGCTCCTCTACGCAGAGCGATAGACTTAGGACGGATACCATCCATGATACTATGGGGCCCTCCAGGAGTAGGCAAAACTACACTGGCCAATCTATTAGCTAATGAGCAGGATCGAAAATTCTTCAGCCTGAGTGCTATCAATAGTGGAGTCAAAGATGTCCGTGAGACCATCAAAAAAGCAGAAAATAGTGGCTTTTTTAATCAAGGTAGCCCAATACTTTTTATTGATGAAATACATCGATTTTCGAAGTCTCAGCAAGACTCTCTACTCGCAGCAGTGGAGAAAGGTATCATCACACTGATTGGCGCCACAACTGAGAATCCCTCATTCGAAGTGATCTCTGCCCTCTTATCTCGTTGTCAGGTGTATGTACTCAAGGCTCTCGATGTACCAGCACTCCAGGCCATCGTGGATAGAGCTATCTCTCTGGATGTCGAGCTCCGCCAGCGTACTATCCAGATAGAAGAATATGAGTCGATGCTCAAATATTCGTCAGGTGATGCCCGCCGCCTGCTCAATGTCCTCGAAATCTTACTGTCACAATTTGATCCATCAGCTACGGTGACGATCAATAATGAATTAGTCGAGAGGACGCTGCAGCGTGAGATACTCCAATATGACAAATCTGGAGAGGCTCATTATGACACTATATCAGCATTCATCAAGTCTGTCAGAGGTAGTGATCCTGATGCCGCCATCTACTATCTGGCCCGCATGATTGAGGGTGGAGAGGATCCGATGTTCATCTGTAGGAGGTTGATCATATTAGCAACTGAAGATATTGGTCTTGCTAATCCCAATGCAATGCTCATGGCTAATAGCTGCATGGATGCCGTACACAAGATTGGCCTCCCAGAAGGTCGTATTCCGATGGCACAGTGCACCGTCTATCTCGCTCTATCTCCTAAGAGCAATAGCGCCTACAAGGCTATCAACGAAGCATTAGCTACTGTAAGACAAACCGGATCTCTCCCTATACCCATGCATCTACGCAATGCTCCCACGAAGCTCATGAAAGAACTCGGATATGGTGATGGTTACCTTTATCCACATGAGCAAGATGCATCAGGGGCGACCTATCTTCCTGCCTCGTTAAAAGGAAAAAGATTTTATCATCCTAAACCAAATCCGCAGGAAGACAAGCTCAATCGGCGTTAATTCCACCTTTCTAATGTTTAATTAGTGTTAAATGATAATTTTTTTAATGCTTTGAACTTCGCAGAATATCACGCTTCATCCGACAAAGACAAAAAATTTAACTACGAGTTAAACGTAATTAAATTCTGCACAGCTGCCAATTTCAAAACAATTACCTATGTTTTGATCAAAATATAAGATCTATACGAAATATTATTTTTAGCATGGCTGTACTAAAAAATTGTTGGGCATCACAAAGATCCCAAATGGCCATTTGGAAATAACCTTCGTATAGTGTCATATTTACATCATAATTGTGATCGAGCGATCAAAATTGCTCTCACAACTTCAAACTAGAGTTAGATAGTTTTGTTTTTCATACGACTTGGGCCACTTGAAGAAGTGGCCTTTTTCTTTCCCCCTATTTTAGTCGTTTCTACTCTACATCTCATCTATCATATTTGCCTGTGCAACCCTTATCTTTCGATCTTGTCTATTATTCTGTGAATCACCGGAAAGACTAATGCTATGGCCCCAGATGATCTAAAGACTAAAGAAAGAAGATATGATCTTGACTGGCTCCGTGTCATAGTGTTCTATCTATTAATACTATACCATGTAGGCATGTATTATGTTCCTTGGGGATTTCATATCAAGAGTGATCCTACCTACCCTGAGCTCAGATGGCCTATGCTCTTTCTCAATCAGTGGAGACTTCCCATCTTATTTGTGATTTCAGGGATGGGCACAGCATTTGCATTGGGACACCGCTCTGTAGGCCAGTTCTTGAGAGAGCGCAGTATTAGATTACTGATTCCGCTTTTATTTGGTATGGCGGTCATAGTACCTCCACAGGTCTGGGTGGAGCGTGTAGCCGTAGATGGAGAGAGTTACTCATATTGGACATTCTGGACACAGCATTATTTTGGCCCGACATATCCAGCGGGCAATCTCAGCTGGCACCATCTCTGGTTTTTACCTTATCTATTCATGTTCTCATTAGTGTTCGCTCCTATATTGGGATATATTAGAGCACATCGTGATGCACCGTGGATGACTTCGCTGGGGCGAATATTTCGATCAGGTTGGGGCTTGTATTCCTTTTTACCACTTTTATACTTTGCAGAAGCTTTAGTAGAGCCCTTTTTTCCCGTCACTCACGCTTTGATTGGTGACTGGTTCACTATTATTAATTATGGCATCATGTTTTTCGCTGGCTACCTACTCATTAGTCGTAGAGCAGACTTCTGGGTGGGATTAAACCAAATTGGTAGATACTTGCCATACATAGCTATCACCAGTTTTACTGCATACTATATGATCAGGCAGTATGAGGATAGTACCGTGATACATTTCACAGAGGCATTTATTAAAGTCTTTAACCTGTGGTCATGGGTACTATTGTTATTTCACTTAGCAAGTAAATACCTAAATCGCCCAAGCAAAGCACTCGCATATGCTAATCGTGCGGTTTATCCATTTTATATATTACATCAGACCGTCATGATGCTCCTGATATATTATCTCCGACCATATCATATGCATTTAGGACTCGAGGCACTACTACTTATCGCAGGAACATTTATTATCACAGCATTGATATACGAATTCCTCATTCGGAGAATTAGGCTATTACATCCATTCTTCGGACTAAAGTGACCAAAAAACGGGCGAATCTTACAATAGCTCTACATACAAACTACTACATGTAGAGGCATAAAACATCCTACAAAACACGAAAATCATCTACAAGATCACTACATACTCCCATCTACATGGCGCCTTTGTAAGACATAATTTAACTCGGTGTAAAGTAGCCGACAGAGCACTTGTGCGAAATCAATTGAAGTATAAACACCTGTATATCAATTAGTTATACTCTATTCTACAAAAAGACTACAAAAACATATGTCATCCACCTTGCAAATACATCACTTACTCAGTGTAGACTCTTTGTAGCAACCTACAATTGATATACATTTGTATCAACGATAACACGAGATAACCTTTTATAACCCTTTTAAGAACACAACGAAATGAGAACAATCGCATTTGTACTCCTGTCATACCTATGCCTATTAACCACGGCTACTGCAAACAACGGCGTTTCTTACAAATTTTCTGATGCTGTATATAATGTTGATGCTACTGAGATGAGCATCTCTATAGAAATAAAGACTACTGAAGCAATGACACTTGCTGATCAGTACTACAGATTTTACTTCGACTCTGAGACTATGAGTCTTAAAGAAGCTAACAACGCTGAGCTACTTTCTACAAATCAGTACTATAATGTACAGGTGATCGAAGCTGTAGAAGGCTACAATGCTTCTCAAGTAGGTACGCTTTCTTACGATGACAATCTTGGATTTGTAAATCTTTACATCGAGCTTGCAGATCTACTGAATGGTGGCGTATCAATCAGACCTGCTGACGGATGGTTAGCTGTAGCGACTCTTACATTTGATGTAAAAGATAACACACAAAGCAACAAGGCAACATGGGCCAGAGAAAATGTAACTGCTGACTATGCGAGTGCATTCACTATGGTCTCTGAGTGGGTACAGCCAAACGAAGTAGTAACTTTAGAAAATGTAAACTTCACTGATCTTGATGCTTTATACAGCTTCACCAGATCTACTGAAGCAATCAGCATAACTGTAGGTCCTAACCCAACAGCTGACTTTATCAAAATCACTGCTAACACAGCATTCGACGCTAACTCTATAGTGTATGTGATCGACATGAATGGCAGAGTACTTATGACTCAAGATGTATCATACGAGACTGAAGTAAGAGTAAGCTTGGCTCACCTGAATGCAGGAACATACATCGTAGAGATGATCGATGCTGAGCAAAACAACATCACGACTGAGAAAATTGTATTAGCCAAATAAGATTTATCGTTCGTGTTTTTTATTTAAAAGGGTCCTATTCTTCCTATATTTCGATTCTTATCAAATCGCAATATGGACCAAAAAAAGGAAGAGTTATCGTTTAAAACAGCAGTCGCTCCGATTGCTGTTTTTTTTATGTTGATACTTTATGGTCTATTTATCCATCCACAGTTTGTCGGTGGCGGGATGCTCCCTGTAGAGATCATGGTCTTATTAGCCTTTAGCTTCAATAGCATCTCACTACTATCTCATGGCTATTCCTGGAAGGTCATCGAAAGCCATGTCAGCCAAAAGGTAAAAGAAGCCATACCTGTAGTAATGATCCTCCTATGTATCGGCGTGCTCATAGGCAGCTGGATAGTCTCTGGCACTATACCTATGCTGATCTACTATGGCATATCTGTCATCAGTGCAGACTGGATCTACTTATTTTCATTTGTGATCTGCATACTCTTTAGCTTATTGACAGGTACCTCTTGGGGATCTGCCGGGACTATCGGGGTCGTGATGATAGGTATCGCTCAGGTCTATGGGGCAGACACGACCATCACAGCCGCTGCGATCGTAGGTGGTTCATTTTTTGGCGACAAGCTGTCTCCTCTCTCTGACACGACTAATATAGCCTCACTGGCTACTGATGTAGAGCTCATGGATCATATCAAGAGTATGCTTTACACTACCCTGCCAGCAGCTATCATAGCAGCCATCATATATGGGATACTATCCATTCATTTTGGGAATACCGTCGTACAGGATATCCAAGTTAATAGTATTGCCGATTCATTGATCGACCTGTCTACGATATTTCACTTCCATATTCTCCTGCTCCTTCCTCTGGTCATAGTATTATGGGGAGCGGCATCTGGCAGATCTATAGTCTTGACACTATTATTCTCGGCCTGGACGGCAATGATGCTGGCGTTTATATCTCAGGACTTTTCGATAGACCAAATATTTCAAGCTTTTAATAAAGGCTTTGATCAATCTATGATCGGTGAGTATCAAGTCAAGTCTGGTGTGATAGCTATACTCAATCGAGGAGGCCTGTATAATCTGATAGAAGGCGTAGTCATCTGCTTACTGATATTCGCTTTCATTGGTACACTGCAGGTCACAGATGCCATACAGCGTACACTCTCCAGCATCATGAATAGTCTACGATCTGCTCGAGCTACAGTCATGACGACTCTACTCACTACCCTATTAGTCAATCTCACTACCTCAAATCAGTATGCCACGAGCTTCATCATCGGAGAAGCATTCAAAAAGAAATATGATCAACTCAAAATACATCGTAAGGTACTCAGTCGATCTATCGAAGACGCAGGCACTATGATGGAAAATCTGGCACCATGGACTCCCTCAGGGATATTTATGCTGTCAGCACTTGGGGTCAGTGCTATAGATTACGCTCCTTATCAGTTCATGTCCCTTGCGAATATTATCATTGCTATGCTTTATGCATTGACAGGTATTGCCATATTCAAAAAAACAGAGAATCATGAGTAAGAAAAGAATCGAATCCATCATCAGCATCGACGAATCACTGCGCAACGAGCCATATGGTGCTGTAGTGCCACCTATCTATCAGAACTCACTTTTCGCTTTCAAGGATTGGGACAGTATAGACAAGGCCTTTGACGAATTCTCCACCTCGATGATCTACTCTCGGATCAATAATCCCACGGCCATAGCGGCCGAAGAAAAAATCGCCGCTCTATGTCATGGAGAGAAAGCTAAGCTGACCGCCTCTGGCATGGCAGCCATCTCTGCAGCCATCCTACATGTAGTCAAAGCCAATGATCACATCATCACTATACATAGCGTCTATGGCCCAGCCAATAGCTTCATGGGCTCATATCTCAAAGACAAGTCAAATATCGATACGACATATGTAAGAGGGACCTCTGTTCAAGAATTTGCAGATGCTATCAGACCCAATACGACACTCATCTATCTGGAGAGCCCAGCGTCCATGACCTACGAGATGCAAGATCTTAAGGCCATCGCTAAACTGGCAAAAAAGCATGGCATCAAAACCATCATCGACAATACCTGGGCTACACCACTTTATCAGCATCCATTAGATCTGGGTATCGACATAGAGATACACTCTGTGTCCAAATATATCTGTGGACACAGTGATGTAGTAGCAGGAGTCATCGTATCAGACCAAGAGACTATCGATGCGATCATCCGCAAAGAATATGCCCTGCTCGGTGGTAAAATAGCTCCATTTGAGGCGTGGCTCATCCTACGCAGTCTCCGTACGTTACCCGCTCGCATGCATCAGCACCAAGCAAATGCGAAAAAGATAGCTCAATACCTCGAAGGACATAAGAAAATCCGTGAAGTATTATATCCAGGATTAGAAAGCTTTGAGCAGTACAAACTGGGCAAAAAACAAATGTCAGGATATACAGGTTTACTTTCATTCGAACTGGATACAGATCGTATGGAAGAGGTGAAAGAATTCGTCAATACTCTTCAGTTATTTCATATCGGAGTATCATGGGGTGGTCATGAGAGTTTGATCTATTCGCCTTCCATTAGCTATGCCAAAGAGCTACCGCCTGAAAAATTTAAAGCGATGGGGATCAAAGTGGGATTAGTCAGAATATCAGTAGGTCTCGAGCATCAAAAAGACCTCATAAAAGACTTAAAAAATGCGTTAAAAGTCTTATCTTAGAAAAGTAAAATAAAGCAGAATCCTCGAGAAAACACCGTAAACATTGGGCTCGAAGATTAGTTAAAAATTTAATATGATTTTTTTTCTAAGTTTTATTGCACATTGACAAAGTGTTGTATATTTGATCTATCAAAACGAAGAAAATTTTATTGATTTGAAAATATAGGAGCTGGTTACTCCGACATGATTTAGACTAAAATTGGATGAAAATCCTTAAGAATGGCCCTCTATCAAGGGCTTTTCTTATTTTAAGACCTTTCGTTTTTATCCCCTCTTTCTATACTCACCCTGATGAGATACTCCTTTTTGATATAAATAGCGATACTAATCTAAAGTTAGCTGAACATCAATGACTATGCCGCCTCCTTAGTAGATGTATTCATCAGTCATCGATTCATCTCCTAAAAACACGCTGACCGATAAACCGATCTCTGATAAGCACAAAAAAAGCCGATCAAAACTGACCGGCTCTTCTTTTAAACTATATCCGATGTATGGGCTAATTATTTAGCGTCATCCACCTCTTCAAATTCTACATCTGTGACATCTTCAGTGCTGTCTTCTGCACCTGTGGCACCTGCTCCAGCGTCTGCTGTAGCATCAGCTCCACCTGCAGCTTGCTGAGCATTGTAGATATCTTGGCTAGCTGCTTGCCATGCTGTATTGAGCGCTTCTGTGGCACTGTCTACTTTCGCCAGATCCTGTACTTTATGAGCTTCTTTGAGATCAGCTACTGCCTTCTCAATAGTCGCTTTTTTGTCAGCTGGGATCTTATCGCCATACTCTTTGATCTGCTTCTCTGTTTGGAATACTAAAGAGTCAGCTGCATTAAGTTTATCAACTTTTTCACGAGCAGCTTTATCAGCATCAGCATTGGCTTCAGCCTCTGCCTTCATCTTAGCGATCTCCTCATCTGAGAGACCTGTCGATGCCTCGATTCGGATATTTTGCTCTTTGCCTGTTCCTTTATCCTTAGCAGATACGCTCAGGATACCATTAGCATCGATATCAAATGATACTTCTACCTGTGGTACACCTCTTGGTGCTGGTGGTATTCCGTCAAGGATAAATCGACCAACTGATCTATTTTGAGCAGCCATAGGACGCTCTCCCTGTAAGATGTGTATCTCTACTGATGGCTGGTTGTCAGCTGCTGTAGAGTATACTTTAGACTTCTTAGTAGGGATGGTAGAGTTAGCCTCGATGACCACATCATATACACCCCCCATAGTCTCGATACCGAGAGATAGTGGAGTCACATCGAGGAGTAATACATCCTGTACATCACCACTCAATACACCACCTTGGATAGATGCTCCGATAGCTACTACTTCATCAGGATTCACTGATTTATTTGGCTTTTTGCCAAAGAACTCTTCTACTGCCTCTTGGATCTTAGGGATACGAGTTGATCCCCCTACGAGGATAACCTCGTCAATATCGCTTTTGCTCAATCCTGCATCTTTCAATGCTTCTGCACATGGCTTGAGAGAACGCTGTACTAAGTCATCAGCGAGCTGCTCAAATTTAGCTCTTGAGAGCTTCACTACGAGGTGCTTTGGCACACCGTCTGCTGCTGTGATATAGGGTAGATTGATCTCAGTCTCGGTAGATGAAGAGAGCTCAATCTTAGCTTTCTCAGCTGCATCTTTCAGACGCTGTAGCGCCATTGGATCTTTACGTAGATCCATTCCTTCTTGATTTTGGAATGTATCCGCTAAGAAATCAATGATCACCTCATCAAAGTCATCACCACCAAGGCGAGTATCACCATTAGTAGATTTTACCTCAAATACTCCATCTCCTAACTCGAGGATAGAGATATCAAAAGTACCACCACCGAGGTCATATACTGCGATAGTGACATCTTGATCTTTCTTATCCAGACCATAAGCGAGTGCTGCTGCGGTCGGCTCATTGATGATACGCTTGACATCAAGTCCTGCGATCTCACCTGCCTCCTTAGTAGCTTGGCGCTGTGAGTCATTGAAGTAGGCAGGCACTGTCACTACAGCCTCTGTCACTTCTTGACCGAGGAAGTCCTCAGCTGTCTTTTTCATTTTTTGTAGTACCATGGCACTTAGCTCCTGAGGGCTATATTTCTTACCATCGATATCTACACGTACAGTGTCATTTTCACCTTTGACGACGCTATATGCAGTACGATCTGCATCAGTACCCAGCTCACTGAATCTTCTACCCATAAATCTCTTGATCGAAGAGATCGTCTTTTGAGGGTTAGTGATGGCCTGACGCTTAGCAGGATCTCCTACTTTTCTCTCACCGCTATCTAAGAATGCTACGACAGAAGGTGTTGTACGTTTTCCTTCTTCATTAGGTATTACTACTGGCTCCTTGCCCTCCATTACAGCGACACAGGAGTTAGTCGTACCTAAATCTATACCTATTATTTTACCCATTTAGCTTGATTTTCAGTATGTGTTATCTAATCTTAACACTCTCTATCAGTCAATGTCTGTGCCAAGCCAAAAAATCAGAAGCGAGCTAACAAAATGTCACCTTTTTACCCATTAAACTTAAAAAGCATATGACATATCGACAGTCAGACTGTCAGAAGCGGGCAGGATGTCAGGCTGAGAAGGAATCATCTAACTATAAAGTAGCACAGACAAAAATGAGGATCCTGTAAGCACCTCTGTCATTTTATGAATTAGAATAGACAAATACTTAGCATGAAATCACTATTACCATTGCTCCTCATTGGTCTTGTCCATATTATGGCATGTACATCTGATGAAGATCCAGACAATCTTCCATACCTAATATTTGGACATTTCTACGGAGAGTGTGATGGAGAAGGCTGCATTGAAACTTTCAAAATCGACTCAGAAAAACTTTACGAAGACACAAAAGACTTATATGCTGCTGAAGAATATGACTTTATTCAGCTCCCAGATAGTCTTCATGATAAGGTAGTATATCTACTCGACGCTATACCTTCAGAACTCATCAGCACTGAGAACCAAACGTTTGGCTGCCCAGACTGTGCGGATGGAGGTGGTGTTCTGATCAGGTATGCTAATTCAGAAAATTCTGAGAAAGCTTGGCTCATTGATCAAGACAAAGCAAACATTCCTGGATACCTCCATGACTTTATAGACCAAGTGAATACGAGTATCGGCCTGATAAATGAATAAAGCCAATGTCATAGATTGCTGATAGTATCTTGATACAAAAACAGAAACCACCTCCCCTACTTATTTCTCCGCTGAGATTGTGGCCAAAAACTATTTACTTTGCCAATCCAATAATTTGACAATAAGCAAACAAAACTATGTCAGCAGCTACGAAAGAAGTAAAACGTATCACCACACATGTCCTACGTAATATGAAAGAGCAAGGGGAGAAAATCTCAATGCTCACCGCCTATGACTTTTCAATGGCTCGTATCCTCGACGAGGCAGGTATTGAGGTACTCCTCGTAGGTGATAGCGCCTCCAATGTCATGGCAGGACATGAGACTACCCTCCCGATCACTCTCGATCAGATGATCTATCATGCTCAGTCTGTGATCAGAGGGGTCAAGCGTTCGTTCGTAGTAGTAGATCTACCATTTGGTACCTATCAAGGTAATGAAATGAAAGCTCTCGACTCTGCGATCCGCATCATGAAGGAGTCTGGCGCTCATGCTGTCAAGCTCGAAGGCGGTGAGGAAATACTGCCTGCTGTCAAAAAAATACTCTCTGCTGGTATCCCAGTGATGGGGCATCTTGGTCTGACTCCTCAATCCATTTATAAGTTTGGTACCTATACGGTCCGAGCTAAAGAAGTCGACGAAGCGACCAAACTCAAAGAAGACGCAAAGCTCCTGGATGCTACAGGATGCTTTGGTATCGTACTGGAGAAGATCCCTGCTGCACTGGCCAAAGAAGTCACTGAGTCTATCGACGTGCCGACTATCGGTATCGGAGCAGGACCTCACACGGATGGCCAGGTACTCGTGACTCACGATCTCATCGGCCTGACTAAAGACTTCAAACCAAGATTCCTCCGTAGATATCTCGATCTCTACTCGACCATCCGTGACGCCGCACAGCAATATATGGCTGACGTCAAGCGAAACGACTTCCCTAACGATAGAGAACAGTACTAATCGATGAAAAAGCTCTTAGGGATACTACTGGCATTAATAGTATTGGGAGGCTTAGCTGCCTTCGTAGGGTATCGATGGATATTCTCCCCTAATACGGCTATCATAGAGCCCTATGAGCTGTATATACCGCATCAGACCTCATTCGCAGATATCATGGATGAGCTCGAGAGCGAATCAGTTTTAGCTAATATGAGCTCCTTTGAGCAGGTGGCCAAGCTGATGAAATATGATAAGGACGAAGTGCCTTCTGGGAGATATATCATTCAGCCCGACTGGTCTAATAAACAAATCATATCTACACTCCGAGCAGGCATCCAAAGTCCTATCAAGCTGACTATCAGTACTGCTCGTACTGTAGAGGATGTTGCCGGAGTCGTCGGAGAGCGTATCGAGGCTGACTCGTTGGAGGTATTGAGTCTATTCAGAGATACAGCCTATATCTCATCTTTAGGATTTGAGCCTGAGACGATCATCAGTCTGGTGATCCCTGACACTTATGAGATGTATTGGAACACTACGGCTGAGGACTTCTTCAGCCGGATGAAAAAAGAATATGATAAATTTTGGGCAGATAAGCAGCGTCAATCGCAACTCTCTGATCGAGAGATGACCCGTGCCGAGGTCTCTACGCTCGCATCCATAGTAGAAAAAGAAACGAATCTGAATAGTGAAAGACCTCGAATGGCAGGTGTATATCTCAATCGTCTTCAGCGTGGCATCAAGCTTCAGGCCGACCCGACTGTAGTCTTTGGTGTAGGCGACTTCTCTATCCGTAGAGTACTCAATAAGCACTTGGAGTATGACTCGCCGTACAATACCTACATGTACGAGGGGCTACCTCCAGGACCTATCTGCATGCCCTCCAAGTCATCTATCGATGCAGTATTGAATGCTGAGCAGCACGACTATCTGTTCTTTTGCGCTAAGCCCGGCTATCAGGGCGAGCATGCTTTCGCTAAAACAAATAGACAGCATGAGCGCAATGCTGTCGCCTATCGCAGATGGCTCAATCAAGAGCGCATCATGAAATAATCTGAGCATCACATCCCGAAAATAGAAGGACTCTCTCACAGAGATCATATCGTTATCAATTGGTAGAGCTTTCTTACCTTAGAGTGATGCGAAGCCTAATAATGACCTTCACAGTATGTGTCTGTATCACAATACTCCATAGCCAAGAGGACAAGTACTATGTCACGTTTATAGAGGATGATATCAATTTTGATGGCAAAGTAGATGAGGCCATATGGCAGTCAATAGATCCATTTTCACTACAAATGATCATACCCGTAGAAAATGGCACACCCACTGAAGATACTGAAATCCGTATCGCCTACGACGAAAACTATGTATACCTCTCAGGTATCATGAGAGACAGCGAGCCAGATAAAATAATGGCAAATACCAAAAAAAGGGATGCACTCACAGGGGCGACCCAGTGGTTTGGCATGGTGCTCGACACTTATAATGACAATGAAAATGGATTAGCCTTTTTCACCACTCCTACAGGGATACGCTGGGATCTCGCAGTATTTGGTGATGCATTGAGTCAAAATCCTGTGAATATTGATTGGAATGCCTTTTGGGATGTAAAGGTGCATAGAGATGATGAGGGCTGGCAGGCTGAGCTTAGAGTACCCTTCGCCACCTTAGCATTTGAAGATGACGAAGAAGTCACGATGGGGATGACGACCTGGAGATATATAGCTCGCAAAAACGAACAAAACATGTTTCCACTGATACAGCAAAACTATGGCGACTGGAGCAGCTTCAAGCCATCACTGGCATATGATATCACTTTCAGAAATATAAAAAGCCAAAAGCCATTTTATATCACACCATACGTACTCGGAGGTCGGTCTCTGAGCAATGAGCTCAATGAAGAAGAAACAGCTTATATAGAGGAGCGAAACACTCTTACAGAAGCTGGTCTCGATATCAAATATGGGATTAGCAAGAATTGGACAATGGACATCAGCGTCAATACAGACTTCGCACAGGTAGAAGCTGATGATCAGCAAGTCAACCTGACTCGCTTTAGTCTTTTCTTTCCGGAGAAACGGCTCTTTTTCCAAGAGCGTGCTGGTATATTTGATTTTAGCTATGGCCAAGGGACACGGCTATTCTACAGTAGAAGAATCGGGCTAAATGAAGACAACGACCTCACTCGAATCTATGGAGGGGCCCGAGTAGTCGGGAGAGCCGGACTCTGGGACGTCGGATTCTTGTCCATGCAAACGGCGTCTGATGACGACTTTCAGGGAGAGAATCTATCCGTCCTGAGAGTCAAAAAACAAGTCATAAATGACAACTCAGATGCCGGATTCTTGATCACCCATAAGTCAGATCTCAAAGGAGACTATAATACCAATGTGGGTTATGATGCTATTATTCGATTGTTTGGGCGAGAATATCTGGATATCAAATATGCCACCTCCCTGGACAATGACATAGAGAACAATCGATTCATGTCTTTGGATCAGTCTAAATTTTGGATAGCGCTCTATACTCGTCGCCAGCGAGGATTCGGATATGGGACGAGTTTTAGTAGAGCTGGTGCAGACTTTACTCCCGGCATGGGATTTGAGCGTCGAGAAAACTATACTCGTTTAGGAAATCGTGTAGAATACGGCTGGCAACCGGGCAGCCAATCTTTCATATTCAGACATGGGCCATATAGCCGAGGATCGGCACATTGGGACAATGATACTGGAGACATCCAGTCTGCCTCATGGAATATCGGATATCAGCTATCTGCTAAGAAGACTTGGGGCTTTCAGATAGGGCTACGACCCAGTATAGAGCAGCTCGTAGAGCCTTTTGAGCTGGCCGATGAGGTTATCATTCCAGTTGGGAGATATGATTGCTTAGGATATTCGCTCAATATTGCGACAAGCTCTGTCAGAGCTATACAAAGCGAAATCGAAATCTCCGGTGGCAACTTTTATGATGGTAAGATCTATACCTTTGGCTTAGCGCCAAATATGAACCTGTCATCATCACTCGAGTTATCTGGGCTATTACAATACAATAAAATTAAATTTGACAGCAGAGATCAAGAAGTCAGTATATACTTGGCTCGTATCAAGGCGCTATATATGTTTACTACCCAGCTATCGGTAGCCTCATTGATCCAATACAATAATCAAAGTAAAAATTTCTCAGGCAACCTAAGACTGAGATATAACCCCGCAGAAGGAAATGACCTATTCATCGTGTACAACGGCGATGTCAATACAGATCTCCTGCGACTCAATCCTGAACTCCCTCGTACTAATATCAGTAGCCTACGGGTGAAGTACTCCTATACCTTCAGACCGTAAGACTTTATCAGTTAAGTATATTTTTCTTAGTGAAGTCAAAGTTATGTTTGAACTCTTTGTACTCTTCATTGTCGACATAGTACATTTTTAGCTTGAGACCATTTTTGACCTCTACCTCTCCTCTATAGGTACATGCGAACTCATCTTTGATCAATTCATAAGTGCGGTCTGAGATATTAATTTTACCCGTCTCACATGCTGACTCCATACGTGATGCCACATTGACCGTATTACCCCATATATCGTACTGAAACTTCTTAGTACCAACGACTCCAGCTACTATACTCCCTGTATTGATACCTATTCTCACCTCCAATGGATGAATACCTGATGGAGGATTAGCCGCCACTTCTTTGACAAAAGACAAAATCTCTAATCCCGCTAATACAGCATCTTTGGCATTCGTCTGATTCTTGACCGGTAGTCCACCTGCGCACATATAGGCATCCCCGATAGTCTTTATTTTCTCAAGATTATATCGACCGATGATCTCATCAAACTTGCTAAAATAGTAGTCGATACTCTTCACTATCTCTTCTGGAGATAGTGACTCACTCATAGAGGTGAATCCTTTAAAATCAGTAAAAAGCACAGTAGTCTGGTCAAATTTCTTAGCCTCAACGTAGCCTTTGGCTTGTAGCTCATCAGCAGTATCCTGAGGCAGGATATTGAGCAATATTTTTTCAAAGCGATTTCTCTCTTCTCTGATGATCCGATAGAAATACGACACACCACCAATGATCAATAGCAAGAGTACTCCCAGTGATATTAAAAATCGCTGGATCATACCTGCTCGTGTGATTTCTGCTTCTTTCAGCGCATTATCACGACTTAGGATCTCGATTTCTTTCTCTTTGGTCTCGAGATCGAGCTGAAATCTAAGTTTATTCACGATCTCATCGTACTCTGCAGATCGAATCTGCTCGCTGATTTCTTTGTATTGATTTTGATAGTCAAAAGCGCTGCGATAACTACCTATACCAGCATACACCTCAGCTAATCCGTCATAAGCCTCTGCTAATTCTTTATTAGTATTGAGTTCTTTAGATATTGCCTCTGCGCCACTATAGGCCTTGATAGCGTAGTTTGGAAGATTTAGGAATTGATAGATATCCCCGGTGGACAGCGCCGCCTGCGCCATCTCAATCTTAGAGTCAGCCTCTACTGCGGCGTCATATGACTGATCCGCATAGTCCAGTGCTTTTTGATAGTCACCCAAGACCACATATGCCTTACTCATATAGTTGAGAGGAGTAGAGGTATGCCCTATTCCGATAGCAGAAAAGTCGCTCAAAGCTTTTTCAAAATATGGCAACGCCTCTTTGGCTTGACCTTCATTGAGCAGGAGTTCTCCGAGATTGAAAGCAGCGGTACCTGTGAGATCTGGAGCATTGAGTCCCTGACTGATATTGATCGCCTCTTCTAATGTCTCTCGGGCCTGCGGTCTGGTCTTTTCGTCCTCTGCATATATCGTAGCTATGTTGATCAGAGAAGTGGCTATCCTCAGCTGATCTCCCGCCTGCCGTGCATATCGTAGTCCCTCTACCCCATACTCCAGCGCAGTGCTATAGTCCGCCTGACTCTCATATACAGCCCCGAGGTTGCTCAGTAGATTACTGATACCGGTGACATCTTCTATCTCTTTATAGTAGTCGAGGGATTCATTCCAGTGGATGACCGCTTCATTAAAGTTTGACTTAAAATAATAGCCTAAGCCAATATTTTTAAGTGCTAAGGCTAATGTCTTCTTATCATCCATCTGGATAGCGAGCTCTTCAGCCTGCGTAGCGTAGCGGATCCCCTCATCAGGATCGGCTCGATATAGCTTAGATGATAGGGAGACCAGAGTACTGAGAGTGGTCTCGTCATCTGGCTCGGAGGCCAATATAGCTTTTAGCGAATCAAGCTCATCCTGCTGTCCGTATAGGCAGATGGAGCCTACCATCAAAAATAAACAGCTGAGGAGTGATACACGCTGGAGAAACGGAATAGGTTTCACTTTTTTGATTGATTACATTTTTATAATTCACTCAATATACTAAAAAGCATGAGGATAGCGTCATGCTATCCTCGTGGCTATTACTTATTATTTATTCACTATCAGTCGCTGGATGATCGTCCTATCTCGAGTTCTAAGATGTATCAGATACATCCCATTAGCATAGGCTGCATCACCTACATCGATAGTCAGTTTTCTCGCTCGAGCCGGTATCACCTGCTGACTCACTAATCGCCCAGACACATCCATCACTCGTAGCTGCGCATCCTCCTCTAATCCATCTATGATGAGATCTACAAACTGAGTCGCTGGATTAGGAGAGAGGCTGAGAGTCAGTTCGGTATCCTGAGATTTTGGAGCTTGACTTCTGACATTGGCAGTACTCTTAGAGTCTGGGGCTATAGAAATCTCACAGCTTGTCACATCGACATCAATAATAGTCGTACAAAGAGGGCCAATGCCCAAATCATCAGTTGTCCAAGAAATGCTATTTGGCACTTCGTCTAAAAAATACTCAGTGAACTGATCATATTCGGTGACTATCATTGAATTCAATAACTGCCATTCTCCTATAACATCGATAGATTCAACAAATTGTGGTTCATTCGCTGCAGTCTGTATGAAGCTTTGAGAAGCATTATTTAGGCCACTAATGTTCACATTGTAATTAAGATCAGCTCGCAAGCTATATCCAGTAGTCTCAAAATCATAGTATTCTACCAGCCCCATTTCACTCCCATTCAGCTCACTATTGAGATTATCACAAACCTGTTCGGCTGACAATGGAATATTCCAAATTCTGATCTCATCTATTAATCCATCAAATAATTCAGTACCTCCTACGAACTGTGCTCCAATAATGAAATCATCTGGCTCTCCAGCACTAATAGGGCTCGCAATCAATCTTCCGAGTCGCTTTCTGAGCACTCCATCGAGATAGAAGTAGGTATCATTAGCTGATTCATCTCTCACTAATGTGTAATTATGCCACTCGCCATCTGTCGGGAATAAAACACCAGTTGGACCAAAATTGTCACCTAATCTGATTTCACCTGCTACATCTGCGTCAATGTCGGATGCATGTCCGATATATAGCTGCCTACTTTGAGACAATATCTCGACATATCCAGTTTGTTCTTCGAGCTGCTTAGCCCATACACTGATGGTATAAGACCCACTCTGAGGCACCACAGGCTGATCTGCACTGATATGGGCGTTTTGATCAAGATAGATACTGCTCCCCTCTGGACCATAGCCCGTGACAATAGGTGGAGTGAGTTCATCGACGGTAGTACAAGTTTTCACATAGACCGTCATATTCAGTAAATTATTAGTCAAAGCGCTTGGAGGGGCTCCCATAAAGGCATCTGACAAGCTCCAGCGATAATTATTATTGCCGCTCGGTATCGACATCTGCAAAGTGTAACTCATACCAGGGAAGAATTCCACGAAAGTGCTATTAGAAAAATCGATATATCCTCCATCGTAGCTGGCTATCGTATCTCTTAAAAGGACAGTACCTGATGTCCCTGTACCACTGTAGATCGTAGCTATTATGGACGAATCTACATAATTAGCATATCTGCTAAGCTCAACATCTATTCCCTTTAATATTTCATAATCTGTGGCTACATAGGACTGCCATCCGCCATCAGATTGATATGTACTCCCATTTGACGTCCCAAAAACTTCATTGATCCTACCTCCATCAATCATTTGATTTTCTACACAGTTAGTCATACCAACAGCGTCACATGCCTCACTGACGAATACATCAAAAATACATTCCAGAGTATCTCCATTGCTCGCATAAAATTCATAAATGACGGTCGTCAGGCCAAGTGGAAATGTATCCGTTACATTATTGCCAAAGCCATTGACTAAGGTACCTGAAATCGGAGTAGCAGAGACACAAATGTCAAACCATGATGGAATAGGATATGACACATTCGTACCTGCTGCAGTCGGTGCTACTACATAGTATGTCGTATCGCAATCATTGCTCGGATTAGCTGTCGCCACATTGCTATTAGTCACGATGACATCAAAGCTACAAGTCTGCACATTGCCGCTACTATCGATAAACTCGAAAGTATTAGTCGTGATCCCAACTGGAAACTCTGAACCACTGGCAAGTCCAGCTATCTGAGTACCAGTGATAGATCCATTACAATTATCTTCTGCCGTAGGAACACTAAATGAGTAGGTAGCTCCACATTCACCAAGATCAGCATTTAGCGTAACATCAAATGGACATGTAGATCCATTTAAAGCATACTGTAGAGGACCTAATGTCGAGCCCTGATAACGCCAAGCGAATCTCGTACCCAATCCATCTAATCGAATTCTATAAGTACCCGGTGACAGGTACAAACCTTGAGAAGTGAAATCAAAATCCTCAAAGGAGAAATAACTACTATCGGTCACCGAACCCAGCTCGACATTGTTCACATCCAAAATACTTGCCTTAAATGGCAAGCCATCATTCGGTGGCGAACCCGTAAAGTTTCGTCCAATACTAACCTCAAGTACCTCCAAATATAAATCTTGAAGTACGGTGACAGTCTCCGTTATAACAAAATCCTGTTGATTACTTGATCCTTGAGATAATGTACTCTGCACGACCTCCAACGACGGTGCCAAAGTATCGAGTACGGTCACAGTAGCTACTTCTGAATCAAAATTATCCGTCTGGTCATAGGCCGTGAGTAAAACAACGTTTGCCCCCAGATCATCACAGTCAAAATCGGATATGTCTATAGCTAAAGAATCCACAGTACAGTTATCACTACTACCCGCATCTATCAGCTCTGGCGTAATACTGGCAGTTCCATTTTGATCTAAATAGATACTAACATCTTGAGTAATGACACCTGGCGGTACGGTATCGAGATCTGTCAAAACCACCTGACATGTAGTGTTATTTCCTCTCTGATCTGTGACAGTGACTTCATAGGTACCTATACCCAGACTATCGGCAGTCTGGCTGGTCTGCTCAGGTATGGTATTCCAGCTATAGTTGTATCGACCTTTCTTGTAGAGAGTCTCAAAGTCTGCATTGATAATATCGATAGCCTGTCCATCTGCTGTCAGTGTTACATTGTCAATATTGATCTGCTGCCCGCCTGTCACGGTACTATCTATACCCAATCGTATGGTCAATAATCCTGCTAATGATGTATCACTGACTGTATATCTCTTAGTATAAGGTCGATATTCGCCTCGCACATAATTGACAGGTGATGTGGTATCTGGAATCAATAATTCATCACCCACATAAAGCTCTAAGATTGGTGGTGGTGGCGCTACATTGTCATTTCGCTGGCCTATATCCATGCTGAGCTCATAGCTGACACCATAGGTCAAACTATCATTTAGCGTTTGGCTGATGCGTTTTGGTGCGACACCACCTCCAAATGAAGCTCCATTCATAATTAATACCAAATCCCGCTTATGCCCCTCTGCATATTGTCCATTGAGATAGCTGATACCAGTAGCCGAAAGACCTGACCAAGTCCATCCGGCCATCTCAAATTCGTCTCCAGAGGTACCATCACTAAAGTCAAGGGTAAATGGCCCTCCAAAATTATCGAACATATCATCAGAGCTGGCGCCGGCTATAGTTTTAGCCTCGCCTAACTGGCCAGTCACCACTATAGGAGCACCGCCAGTAGCCATCACCGTGACAGCACCATCAGTTCCATCGCTACACGTGACCGTTCTCTCCACGATCGCCTCACAGACTAATGGCTCAAACGCTGCATCAGTGATAGTCACGACTGTTGATTTGACGATGCTATTCCCCTGACCATCATCCATCGTGACAGTGACTAACTGATCACCTATATCGCTTAGGCCATATGAAGCAGGAGCATCTGTAGATATACTATTAGCATCGCAGACAGTTGATAAGTATTTTATTATACCAGATCCATTTTGGGTGAATCTGACATCATCAATAGTCATCCCGCTATTGGGCCTCGAGTCGATACTCGTCTCTGAAAATCGTATAAAAATGTCTTCAGAGGCATTCGCTGAATTAAGACTGATATCAAAGGCAAAATACTCGGACTGAGGATATCCCACAAACTCTGTCAAGATAGTATCTAACAGAAATATTGGACCGCCAGGAGTATTATAATAGATCTCTACATGTCCAGCAGCATCTCCATTATTACCTATGGCATCAAATGACAGTCTATATCCTTCATTTAATATGTTGATAGGGTTTTTCAGCTCAATAATGGCGCTGGCAACAGCACCTGCTAAATCTACTGACTGCGAGCAAAAGCCCAAGCCAAATTGATTAGGAGCGAAAACATCGACAAAAGAACTATCCAAGACTAACCAATTAGTCAATACATCAGTACCTGTAGCAATATCAGATATGGAATCTGACTCAAAACCATCATAAAATAACTCTATCTGAGGTGCTGTATTGAGAGTAGCAGTGCCAGCTTCATTCAGCACCAATGTATCTGTCTGAAGCTCCAAAATACCTGCTATGGTATCCACTATAGTCACCTGCGCATATTCAAATGCCTCATTGCCTGCAAAATCGACTACCGTTAATCTCACACTATCGGTAGCAATACAGCAGAATACATTCTTGTCCAGGTATATCTGATCAATACCACAATTATCAGTACTACCAGCATCTACATCTGAAGCTAAGATAGCGGCGCTACCTGTCTCATTGAGATAGACGGTGATGTCCTGAGCTAAAACCGTAGGTGGCTCCAGATCCTCCACAGTCAGTGTAGCGATGGATGAGAATAGCACTGAATAATTCACCGTATCTAATGGCGTGGCATATACATCATATACACCCACATCTCCAGTATATGGACCTCCAAACTGATCTGTGATAATATAGTCCAACTCAACAGTGTCTGATGAACCTACTATGATTGATGAGAATAGAGGTAAGTCATCTCCACAATTGATGGTCTCATCCAGAGTCGTGATCCCAATGCGTGCAGGGACTACTGTCAAAACACTATTAGATATTATTACTGAATAATTGTCCTCATCTACCGAGGCTACGAGGTCATATGTCCCTATTGAGCCATCGTATCCTATGACCTCAAAGGCTATCTCTACACTATCGCCAGGTATCAATCCAGATACCTGTGCAGAGAATGCTGGCAAATCATAGCCATACTGTACGATAGCTGAATCAACGGTAATTACTAATGCAGAAGTGTCGATATCGACTCTACCAGGTAGATACGATATCTCATATCGATCACTGACGAAGGTACCCGGCACTATCCAATGGGTACCTACTTCGTAGCCTGTGAGGAGATTAATAGGATTGAGCTCTCGGATACTATCTTGAGCGGCTGCGATCACTACAGATCTCTCGATCGGAGAGGCCACTGTAGAGCCATCAGCATTGACTAATGATAATCCATTCACTAAGCTCAGAGCGTCCGCCAACTTTACTTCTACCCCATTGACGAGGGAGAGGCCATTCACTAATGATAGGCCATCTGTCACTCCTATATCATCCACTATTGGGGCCCCATTGACTAATGATAAGCCATTCACCAAACTAAGGCCGTTGACTAAAGATAGCCCATTGACCAAGCTGAGAGCATTGACTAATGACAGTCCATCAACTACCGATGTTCCGTTCACTAAGCTCAATGCATTGACTAAACTAAGCCCATTGACTCGAGCATCATCATTGACTAAGCTCAGGCCATTCGTCTCTGCTTCGAGACTGATCATAGCATTAGCATTGACTAAGCTGAGTCCATTGACTAAGTTCAAGGCATTCACTAATGAAAGTCCATCAGTGATCGGCATAGCATTCACCAGAGACAGAGCGTCTGTCAAGGAGGCTCCGAGAGCATTGGCTAAGGATTCACTATTGACTAATGACAAGCCATTCACTAAGCTCAGACCGTTGACCAAGGATAATCCATCTGTGATCTCTACTCCATTGACTAATGATAGTGCATTGACTAATATTTCATCATTGACCAGAGACAGCCCGTTCACCAAACTCAAGCCATTCACCAGTGATAATCCATTGACCAATGAGAGAGCATTGGTCAGTTCAGTCCCGCTAAGCTTAAGACCAAGAGCGGTCTCAATATCTACGACTGCGTCTATTCTTATTCCTTCGACCGTGTTAAGTGCCCGTTGTTGATTGTCTATTGTGTTGACCAGAGAAAGTCCGTCTACTAATTCATCCGTATTGACCAGCGAGAGTCCATTGACTAAGGATAGTCCGTTGACCAGACTCAGCGCATCGGCGAGATTGTCCACCCCTGCATTCACTAAGCTCAGGGCATTGACTAATAGCTCATCATTGACTAATGAAAGTCCATTGACCAGACTCAAAGCATCGATTAACTTAACATCATCCAATACTCCTAAATCATTGACTAATGAAAGTCCATTGACTAAACTCAAGCCATTCACTAAGCTCAAGCCGTTCACCAGACTAAGGGCGTCGGTCTCTGAGATCGACCCATTGACTAAACTCAATCCATCGACCAATTGGCCATTATTCACTAAGCTCAAGCCATTCACCAGTGAAAGACCATTTACCAGTGATAGGGCTTCTGTTAAACTCTCTACCTCGAGCGAATTGACCAATGAGAGACTATTGACTAAGGAAAGCGCATCGAAAAGAGTACCTCCGTTCACTAAAGAAAGACTATTGACTAAGGATAATCCATTCACTAAAGAAAGTGCCTCTGTCAACTGAGCTCCAGATAATTTGAGCTCCAACGCATTGACCAGAGATAGGCCATTGACTAATGAAAGGCCATTCACGACAGTGATCTCAGTATCAAATGAGACTCCGAGATTATTCACTAAACTCAAGCCATTCACTAAGCTCAGTCCATTGACCAGGCTCAAGCCATTCACTAATGACAAAGCATCCGCTAAAGTAGCTCCTGTCGGTAATGCCCCAGCATCTATAAGCGCAGAAACTAATAAAGCATCTTCGACTAATACCAAACTATCTACCAAACTGATCGCCTGTAAGAAAGAGATATACTCTACTGTCTCGATAGCCTGATTGAGCGCATTGTACAGTGTGAATCCATCAGCTAAGGCTAATCCATCGACCAAGGTAGATCGATAAGTAGCATCCAGAGCTGATCTCAGCGCCACTTCGTCCGCAGGCATACCACCAAAAGTGTATAAAAACGAAATCTCAGGAATCGTATCTCCATAGACTATCTGGACTGAATCGGGCTGTATGGTCAGTGGCATTTTCTCCACTGTCAATGCCCCTCCCGACAGTCGAAAATCATAGCGGCTGGAAAGTGTAGCTGGTACAGATATCGCATCAAGACTGATACTGTATAGACCTGGCAGGCTGAGTATGTCAGCAGTGGTAGAGATCGTCGGCACGATCGCATCAAGGCCCTCATCTTCTGGGGATACTCCATCAGGCAGACCATCGATCGATAGGCTGAATGTAGGATTCGCCTCACCATATTTTCTTTTTTCATTATTGACCGACAGCGTCAGAATAGTCTTCACAGGATCGATAAATGCAAATCCATTGGACGAACCTCCATCTACTGCGGCGTCTGTGATCGGAGGATTGAAGAGTGATACGATCGTACTGTCAGCTGGATCAAAGGTCGGTATGATAGCCATCACCATCGAGTCTCCCATCATCTCGGTCTCCAACATCTGCTCACCAAACATCACCATCGTCGAATCCGTCAAATAATCTCCGCTAATGACTAACTCGAACTCCGCTGTACCTATCGTAGCACTATCAAAGTCAATCGGCAAATCATAGGCCATCAACTCGGGTACAGGATTAGCGATATCCAATAATACTCCCTGTGTCTGTAGTAATCCGGCACCTGATATACGATCATAGCCGGTATCATACATCTCCAAAGCTGTAGACTGGATAAGCTCCTTCATCAGTGCAGGAGGTGTTTCTTCTCCCAGATATTTTCTTCGGCCCTCGATGATGAGCGCCAGTGCTCCTGCGACATGTGGAGCGGCGGCAGATGTCCCTGAAAAATTAGGAAAACCATCCCCATCAAAATCACCTACGCCTCCGAGATCGACTGTTGTATTGACCCCATTAGGTGCACAGATCTCTGGCTTCATACGATCCTCACCATCGATGATCGTACCACCTCGTGATGAAAATGAAGCAGCAGTAGCTTCTTTACCATAGGCCGGTGTATTAGAGTAGAGCACGGCGCCTACAGCTATCGCCCCCTTAGCATTGGCATGTCCGACTATAGTCGAAGTCCCTTGCTGATATTCATTAAAATCTACACCGGTACCTCTGAAGAATATATACTTAAATCGGATCGGCTCCAGATCACCTGGCGTGGCGTTAGTGATCATGATATTGACGTTAGAGATCGTTTTATTGACCTCAAAGTCCATGACCTCTATCGGATCTTCGCCGATATTATTTCTATTAGTATTGTACAGTACTCGCCCATCATCTCCGACCAGGTAGATATCCAGATCATGTCGTGCACCCTCCGCATCTTGACCTAAAGAGTAATACACATCATCCCAATGAAGCGCTACAGTATACTTCCCTGGATCTAAGGTGATACTCTGCATGATATCTCCATCCCCAAAATCGTGAGGTAGTCCATCGACTCCATCAGGGATAGTCTGAAATGGTAGAGGTGCAAAAGTGCTCTCATATGAATTTTCACCATAGTTACCCGCAGAGGACACATAGATAGTCCCATTATCTACTACATCATCGACAGCCTGAGCTACCATACCATCCTGAAAGAATGGCTCCGTGATATAAGTGATGTCATCTACTATGATATCACAGCCTGCTACGTCAAGATCACGGATCGACTTAGCGAATGCTCCTGCACTCTCAAAACCTGTCTCAAAATATAACTCTGCTCCAGGCGCTACATCATGGACGATCTGTAGCATCGCCCTCCCCTCATCAGTGAGTCCAGATCGGATACTCTCATCATTGAGGAGTCCCACACCAGTTTCAGGTAGATCGCCATTGCTGATATCGATCTGTGCTTGTCCTTCTTCCGTCTTGCGATCATAGCTATCAGAGATCACTCCTATCCGTACTCCTTCACCATCAAGACTATATCCGCCTCGGACGAATCGACTACCTTGTGGTACGTCTCCCTGAGAAGTCACTAAACCCTTGTCCAAAATAGGTCGATATATCGGTCGAGCAAACTGTAAATATTCATCAAACTGATTGAGTGCAGAGAGATTAGTCAATGGAAAACATCCCGATATGATAAGATCGTTAGTACCATTATCTATGCGAGCAGTGAGACCCAAGCTATCCAGTATGCGTGATGCTTCTTCAAATTGACCAGCCTTAGCGATGACCTCGATCAAGACCATACCATTCATAAACTGATAGACAAAAGTCGACTGAGTAATCTCGTCTACTACTGATGTATCACTATCGATTTTCTCTGCCAATGTCTCCAATGCAGGCCACAGAATGTCATTCGTCTTGCCTACAACAGGAGCATCATAGTCAGGGATAATGCTGCCTTCTGACTCCTCGGGTATACAATATTCAAGAGTTGACCCATCGATTCTTATGTTGCCCAGACCAGTTTCTTTTATTTTTATTTCTATCAATCCACTACCGCTGATCGGAATACACACATTCTGAGCGTCTCTGAAAAAATTACCTGATGGATTACTCAGCTCAGTAGATTCTCCATTTATAGTGAATGTGATAGCTCCCCAATAATTATTGAATGCCGCAACCACACAAAACTCCCCAGATACCGTATCCGCCCCTAAATCAACTTGGAGTATGAGTTCATCCCGATTTGATATAGTATTGGTAAATCGGCCATCAGGAGCTCCATCAGCATTATTGGCATTGACTATACCACTCGCAGTCACATAGCTTCCTGAAGTGTCTATGAATTCTCCCTCACATTGGCAAGCGGGAGTATTGACATTGCCATTTTCATCGATACAGCTATCAAAGTCGTCTTGATCTGCGTCATTACCTCCTTGCGTATATCCATCTTGATCACAGTCATTAGAGGGTAGAGCTACCCAGCCTGCGGGTTCATCACCATCGATCTGTCCATCTGCTGTGCAAGGATCATCAGGAGCGAGATCCTCCCCATTGGTGATACCATCACCATCACAGTCTTGGCTCGCATCCATGAGATCACAGGGACAATATGACAGAATACTGCCATCCATGCGCATACCAGCATTACCACTTTCTATTTCATGTTTGACTATTATCTCTATGTCACCTTGCACTACTACGGGGATACAGATCTGTTGGGCCCTGCGCCGTACATCACCCGTAGGATTTTTGATGAGCGTATCTATACGGAAGTAGTCCTCCTCTATCTGAATATTGAGATAGCTATCTTTATCATCAAATGCCACAGTCAGGCACAATGTCGCTGGCACTTCCTCATCGAGCCCAGATCTATACTTGAGCTTGAGATAATCAAATCCTGAAATATCATTAGTATATCTCCCGTCGGGAGCACCATCTGCTCTACTGGACTGGCTGACGCCAAAACTGGAGACCAAATCACCATTTATATCAATGGGATGATCACATTGTCCCCAAATATCCGAAGGAAAAATACATAGGATGATCATGCTGACAATTACAGCATATTGTCGAATCTGAGTAATTACAGGATTCATATTTTTTGGTTTTATGTATCAATGTGGTCGCAGTGAATACTTTAATCAATTTTGAAAATTTATCACTGAGCTTATCACAAATACACTTAACCAAAAGCGGTCAAAATGTCTAAAAGATGGACTCATGATAAAGGGTGTTATTGCGCTGAGAGTCCTCAATCAATTAATAAGGGTATCCCACAATATAGGGATAATAGCATGGGGCACTCACCTTTTAAGGAAGTATCATAGCGAAATACCTAATTATAGTGAGGGGATAATACGTGGTCAGGTAAAAAACATGATCCAGACTCTAAAGAATGCTTGAGAAATCTTGAGTGCCTAAACATGAGTAGTATATGCTCGAGAGAGTGAAATCTTTGGATTATCTTCATGCAATATGCCACTGAATAAGTATACCATATCATTCATGATTCTATTATTTTTCTTCATCATTTACATGGATGGATGTTGGAGCGAAAAGTATTGGAAAAATATATCACCTCTTTTTGAATTAGAAGAATTTGATTTAAATGTGACAGATACTTATAGTGCGAGAGGAGGAGTTTTGTCTTTTAATGATTCACTTTATATTATTGTAGCATATATGAGATCTACGGACGCAGAAGCGACTGATGAGTTTAATTGGAAAGAGATACCCACACCATTCAGGGTGGTCCGACAACACCAAAGTGACTCATTGACAGTTTTTGGGGAGGATCAAAAAAGAACATTACTTATAAAAGAAAGAAAAATAGAAAATAATGATACGGGAACAGAGTGGTTTACGGGGTGGTGAGATAGTCACATTGCTATCTGAAAGTTTGTAATTTTAGATACATATCAACCTGCCTGATAAAGCTATCATATTAGTTCGAAGTCGTTGACATTCGAATATTGTAAAATAATCGTAATGAGATCAACCCAGTATCACTTATTGATCATAATTTTTATTTGTAGTTCATGTGGTGAGCTTCTGAAATTAGGGGGTGAAGCTAAACCACCAATGGGAAAACTCCCAACTTATGAGGAATTAATCCGCCCAGAAACATTGGTCATCAAGTCCTTAGAAATAGAAAGAGGGCTATACAAATTAAATAACAGCGTATATTTTGGAGAAGGCTATTTCTTGAATTTTCCAAGAAGGGAGGAATATATTTCCCCTTCTAAGATTCTTACAATCGGAGATACGATAACACTACAGCCGAATCCAGAGCAGGTAATTATTAAGTGTAAAAACGGAAATGAGTATATATATACAAAGATGAATAAAGATGATTCATCCTGGTTTTAAAAGCGGTGGTAAAATAATCACTCGCTATCTGAAGTCTGTATCACGTTGTCCGTAGCGTCGTTATTTGTTGGCTATGCCTGCGAATCAATATTGATGGATAAAAAATTTTCTCTATGAGGGTTCTGACAACATGATCTGAGATCCTCAGAAAAGCATATCGGCAGCTTAAATTAAATAGCAGTACCTTTGTACTCAATATTTATCTATTCTCACCATTTTCGGAGTTGGTCTCAAGAGAGCTCATCTCATGGCAAGGATCAATAATATCAGTTAAAACACCAGTCTCAAATAGACAAAACTATAGCCAACTACCAAGATGGTAGGCTGCGCTTATTTTTAATTTTATTTATTTCAATGACATTTTCAGAATTAAACTTAATCGATCCGATACTCAAAGCAGTAGCGGACAAAAAATACACTACACCTACCCCGATACAAGAAAAATCAATACCTATAGTGCTCCAAGGCAAAGATATGCTGGGATGTGCTCAGACAGGTACGGGCAAGACGGCCGCTTTTTCTATTCCTATTATTCAGCTATTAGCTAATAAGGAAAGACGATCAAAAGGAATACAATGTCTGATACTCACTCCCACTCGAGAGCTGGCTATACAGATAGAAGAGAATATCGACGCCTATAGTAAATACACTAATATCCGTCAGGCGGTGATATTTGGTGGAGTAAGACAAGGACCGCAAGTAGCGAAGCTCAAGAAAGGTGTAGATATACTCGTGGCGACTCCGGGGCGTCTTTTGGATCTTATCGGACAGAGATTGTTGTCTTTAGATGATGTGGGCATATTCGTACTGGACGAAGCTGATAGAATGCTCGATATGGGCTTCATCAATGACATCAAAAAAGTACTTAAAATCCTCCCAACTAAGAGGCAATCCCTTTTCTTCTCAGCTACACTACCGGAGAATATCGTACAGCTCTCTAAGTCGATACTCAATAATCCTGTCAAAGTAGAAGTAACTCCTGTGTCATCTACTGCAGAGACCATACAGCAGTATATCTATTACACCAATAGAGATCTCAAGAAAAACTTATTGCTGCATATATTGGACAATCCTGAAATCGATCAGGTACTGCTCTTCTCACGGACCAAGCATGGTGCTAATCGCATCGCCAGAGAGCTGGATAAGAAAAGAATAAAGTCCTCAGCTATCCATGGTGATAAGTCACAAAACCAAAGACAAAGAGCATTAGAAGACTTCAAAAATGGTGATCTGCGAGTACTCGTAGCTACAGATATTGCTGCCAGAGGTATAGATATCAATAAGCTCCGCTATGTCATCAACTATGATGTACCTAATGAACCCGAGACCTACGTGCACCGTATAGGGCGATCAGGACGTGCCGGCGAAGAAGGGGTAGCTATCTCACTTTGTGAGCCAGAAGAATTAGACTATGTCAAGGACATCCAAAAACTGATCAATCAGAAAATCGATCCTATCAATGACCATCCATACCCACAGACTGACAAACCTATGACAGCTGCAGAAAAAAAGGAATGGAACAAAGAAAAGGCTCGTAGAAAACAAGAATTCTTTGCTAATCGCAAGAAAAGTCGCAGCAGCGGCGGTGGCGGCGGCAATCGCAAGAAAGCACATGCAAGAGGTCGCAGGTAATTAGTATCAATTGCATCCATCTGAAGTAATAGTCAATTCTAAGCCTTGGTGTATATCAAAGGTGGGATTGAGTATTACTTCAGGTGCATTTAGTGAGGTATTCCCAGTGAGAGTCACATTAGACAGAGATATCAGATCAGATGCTTGATATGAGCCACTCAGATTGCCTCCACTTAGAGAGAAATTAGGATTGCAGCCCAGATTAAAATCATCAGTAGTATACAGCCCTCTGCCATGAGTGGCCGCTATGACTTGGTGATCTGACTTCCTATACTTCAGCATATCGATCCTGGTATTCGCCAATCCGAGATTAGTAGGGTCCCAGTCCGTATTCGCTCCATTTAGATTATCAGTACTCCATACGCCCAGCTCTGTAGCGATTAGTGCTTGGTCAGCATTGTTAGGATTGAACATCGCCCATCTCACTGGTAGATCAGGTAGATTACCTTCTACAGCAGTCCAGCTTGGATTAGCTGATTGAGCATTATATGATTCGTAGATACTTGTAATCCCATAATTGGACAAGGTCACCAGCATATGATTCTCATTGTCATCTTCTATCTCGACGCATGATACGGCGTGGCCATTTCCCATATTGAGATCAAATATTATTTTTCCCGATTTAGTAGTGCCTGTATTTGCATTATCTACTTGCACCACCCTTCCTCCATCAAACCCGAAATAAGTCCGTCCATTTACGTTAGGCGAGTTTTGGACTACCCAAGCACGACCGTCAGCCAGATTAGTAGGAAAGTTGGACACAGTAACAATTTGATAATTGTTGCCACCTGTACTTGGATTATTCCATCGTAGATAGCGTCCAGGGGCATCCCCTGCATAGAGTTTTTTATTCACATCATCATAATCCGACGGATTAATGAATCTACCATTGCTGCCAGGTATTCTTAGCTCAGAGTGCGAGCTCCAGCCATTTAGGGTAACTGCGAAAGCTTGATGTACATATGCGGCTATTTGGATATTGGGATTGGATTGATCAATATGACAAAATGCTCCATCACCTCCGAATACTTCCGTCGTAGCATTAATCCCTTGCGTCTCAAAAAACTGAGTACCATTATCTTGAGAGCCTGCTATATATTCATTCTTGCCCGCCTGTGGATGTAGATCCGAAGCATAAAACTGTGTAATATTAAGATCATTCCCTTTGAAGCTAAAAGTTGGAAAATTTGAATTTGCATTATTCGATTTCCACACACCTCCATCATTTCCTACCCAAACCTCATTATTATTTTCGAACAAAATATAATGCTGATCTGCATGAACTTTAGGAAAATTGCATAATCCTGCCCAATTACTAATCTGCTGCCATGAGTCAAAAAGAAAGGTGGGATTTCTCTCGTATAACCACAAGTCTATCCCCCCAATAATTAATCGATATGGATTAGAAGGCGACACAGCTAAGGCTAAATCGTAAAAGTCTTGACCTCGAGTAATATCAATGCTCGTCTGATCACATCTATTGTCAAACCATCCAGGGCTATTAGGAAGCACTATTGGAGCTATCAAATAGCTAAACCCATTCCAATATGACCCAAAGAGAGATGGCAAAAGGTTGTTCGCTTTACTTTCACAAAACCAGTAATTGATATAGGGATCAGAAGATGTAGCTAAATCTATTCTTCCAATATTATTATCCTGTGGATCCCAATAGACTGCCCAACTTGTACCTCCATTGGAGCTAAAATAAATACCATCCGTCTCTTGAGTATTTCCAAAAGAGGCCAGTACACGGCTATTGCCATTGTTGGGGTTAGTGGGATCAGGTACAGTTACTTTTACATCAGAGGCGAAATCATTAATGCCGCCGTTATTCCCCTTCCAGATCAACCATGAATTTCCTCCATTTTGACTGATCATTAGTCCCCCTCGAGTATTATCAGTACTGGCAGTCGCAGCGTACAGTACTGTCGATCCATTATAACTTTGTACAGCTAAACGATTGATATAGTCAAAATCTCGATTACTCTGAGTCGAGGCTACAGGACTAAACGTCAACCCTCCATTAGTGCTCTTATAAATACCCATCCCTCGCAAACCGGACCCATATGCCCAGTACTCTCCAGTGCCAAAATATATAGTGTTTAGATTATTAGGATCTTGGACTATTGATGTGATAGCTAAGTTATTAAAGAAGTCATTTATCACAGACCAACTATTACCGCCATTAGTACTCTTCCAAAGGCCTCCACTAACACCACCTGCGAATACCGTATTTCCAGTAGCATCACGGGCATCTACTAATATAGCTCGGGTCCGACCTGAGACATTCTTGGGTCCACGCTCTTCCCAGCCAATATTTGGAATAGCATCCTTGTTTGATAGTTTTTTCAGTATGTGCTTCCGAGCAGTCAACAATCTCTCCGATGGCACAGTGCCTGTATTAGGATCATAGAGTCGAGCTCGTTCATGCTCCCACCTACCCAGTATTCTTTGCTCAAGCGGTAATTTGTGATTATCTAACGTTTCGGAATATTGCTCTCTTAAAAAGAACAAAAAGCACAGACCAGTAACTACAGTTAGGGCCAACTTGAAATACCGCATCATTGAATATCTTTTTGTCAAAGATCTTCAATGAGCTATAGTCAGAAAATATATGAATACTGATGAAAACTGTGTAAAACACTATAGGAATACATATAGATGATGACCCCTAATCAGGTCTACAGCTCCGCCAAACTACTCTCCCCTCTCCTATCTCTCACCAGATGATCAAATATCAACTGCGCTCCAAATAGCATCGTAAAAGCATAAAAAGTATCCTCAAAGGGAATAGTCCCCATCCGTACACCCAGATTCTCTGCATCATTGTACCAGACTACTTGATCGGAGATCCAGCTGCCTGTCAGGACTCCATTCACTATGAAAAAAGGGATCAATACTACTAAGAAACTAGGAAGATATACGGCCAAAGACTGCAGTCTATATCTGACTGTATAAACCATCAACAAAGCAAAACTGCTAAAATTCACTACAGTATACCACCGATCCCAATAGAAAATAGCTAAAAGTGTCGCTCCTATAGAGAGCAAGATCCCAGCATATCTGGCAAACCGATCAGACACTCTCCACCAAGGAAAAAAATAGCGCAAGACCTCATGCGTAAATATGCAGGCAAAAGGAATACAAAAGAAAAACATCCACTCCTCCAAAGGCATACCTAATATCTCAAGAGGTAAATGATAGCTTTCATTAAATCCCCAAACACCATTATGAGTGAAGAAGGCATCCCATATCAGAAAAGGAATCGCCACTATCAAAATCGAAATGAATACTTCTCGAGCGTACTGTATGAAATGAAAACGCCGCTCAAAGATGCTAAACAAGAGTGGGACACTAATGGAGCCCAGATCAAGAGCCAGATATAGCCATTGATCCATCTAAAAAAACTCCTTGAAGTATTTCATCGGGACTAAGAGCATACCGAAGCATTCGCCATCCTCTTTGCCAAGATGCTTATGATGCATCTTATGACCTTTGCGGATAGCTCTGACATACCAGTGACTGGCACGTTTGAATATCGGAATACGCTGATGTATCAATATATCGTGTACGAAGAAATAGGCCATCCCATAAAGTAAAATGCCGAGCCCAATGAAAAACAAATAGTTAAGCTCAGGGAATGTACCATAATAAAACAAGGCAATACTCGGAATAGCAAAAATCACAAAGAAGGCATCATTCTTCTCAAAGAGACCTTGATATTTTGGCTGATGATGATCCTCATGCAGATACCAGAGAAAACCATGCATCACATAGCGATGTGTCAGCCATGTGATACCTTCCATAGTAAGAAATACACCCAGTGTGATCAATATATAAAAGACTGTCTGCACGTATATTTGAATTTAGTTAGAGGATATTAAACTGGAATCTCAAATAAGATTTACCCAATATTAGCATTTTCATAGGATTAGATACTCGTATACGGGTATTCATGATCTCTGAGGCATGTGTTTTTTTAAGTTTCATGAGCAGCTTATAGTAGTATTTATACGCAGTATATACGCCAAATCTCGCCTCCGTAGGTAGCTCTATGATCCCTCCATAAGCTACTCTAAAGTCCTCTTCGATCTCATCTATTATAGATTGCTTCTCTGCGGGTGTGAGCTGCTGGAGATTGACATTTGGGAAATACGATCTATTCAGTCGATCAGCGTCATCCTTGAGATCTCTGAGGAAATTCACTTTTTGGAATGCTGAACCCAAACGCATAGCACTCTCCTTAAGTCGCTCATACTCAGCATCGTCGCCATCTACGAATACTCTCAAGCACATCAGGCCGACTACATCTGCTGAACCAAATATGTACTCCTTGTATTCTTCATAAGTCTCATAGTCGTTCTTATAAAGATCCATTTTCATGGACTTGAGAAACTGCTGCACGAGCGCATCATCGATGTTATATCTTTTCACTACTTGCTGAAAAGCATGCAGGATGGGATTCATACTGATACCTCTATCTAATGCCTGATAGTACTGCGCCTCAAACTCCGTGAGTAGCTCCTCCTGAGGACTATCCAAAAAGGTATCTACTATCTCATCAGCATATCTGACAAAACCGTAAATCGCATAAATAGCATCTCTGATAGAGTCGCCGAGCATTCGAGTGGCTAGGCTGAAAGAGGTACTGTACTCCTCTGTGACCAGCTTACTGATCTTGATAGAAGATTGGTCGAATATGTGTCTCATAGTTAGTGAGTTTCGTGTTTGGTGATGAGTTCACTCACGATCTTGCCAGAGATCAGTGAGGGAGGTACTCCAGGCCCAGGCACTGTTAGTTGTCCAGTAAAATACAGATTTTTCACTTTCTTACTCTTCAATTTTGGTCTTAAAAAATGAGTCTGGAGCAAAGTATTCGCTAATCCATAGGCATTACCCTTGTATGAGTGATAATCCTCTACGAAATCGTTTACACAATAGCTCTGTTTAAATACGATAGATGATCTCACCTCCTGTCCAGAGAGACGCTCCAGTCGCTCCATAATGATATCAAAATATCGCTCTCGCATCTCCTCTGTATCCTTAAGTCCGGGAGCGATAGGCATGAGAAAAATACATGCTTCTTTGCCATCAGGTGCCACGCTATCATCTGTCATAGATGGAAAGCTGGCATAAAACAAGGGCTTCTCTGGCCAATCTGGAGTATCATAGATCGTCGCTGCATGCTCATCAAAATCTGTGTCAAAAAACAGCGTATGATGATTGAGATTGACCAGTTTCTTATCAAGTCCGATGTAAAACAATAATGCCGATGGGGCAAATGTCTTTTTATCCCAGTAGGACTCTGAGTACTTGCGATATGATTTTGGCAATAGACTCTCCGTGTGATGATAGTCGGCACCACTCACCACTAAGTCCGCTTGGTATTGAACATCTTTAGTATTCACGGCAGTGATTTGGCTGCCTGACCACTCAAATCCTGTGACCTCTTGATCGGTGAGCATCTCCACACCCTGCTCTCTTGCCAGCTGCGCCATACCTTGAGCTACGCTATACATGCCACCCTTAGGATGCCATGTCCCCAGACAGAAGTCTGCATAGTTCATAAAATTGTAAAAACTCGGAGTGGTAGTCGGCTTAGCACCGAGGAAGAGCACCGGAAACTCTAATATCTTCTGCAGTTTGGGATGCTTGATCGACTTACGGACCATCCCAGCTATGGTGCCAAAAAAGAGTGGCAGCTTTTTCATGGTGTCCATTGTCACTATCTCGAGCGGATTTTCTCCTGGCTGATAGACTAAGTCTTTGATGGCCAGATCATAATTATCCTCAGCATTCTTGATGAATTTTCGGAGCTTAGCACCCGCTCCGGGCTCGGTCGCTTCAAAGGTCTGGACTATTGCCTCAAAATTGTCAGCTAGGCAGATAGAGTCCTGCTCCCCAAAGTATACTTCATAAGCAGGATTGAGTTTTTCTATTTGATAATAATCTGAAACGTTTTTACCAAAATCGTTAAAAAAAGACTCAAAAACATCTGGCATCCAATAAAAAGTAGGCCCCATATCGAATGTAAAACCGTCTTTTTTAAGCTGCTGAGCTCGACCTCCGAAGTAGTTGTTTTTCTCAAGCAGAGTCACCTGATGCCCCGCCTGCTGTAGATAGCAAGCTGCCGAAAGGGATGAAAATCCAGAACCGATCACGATGACTTTGCTCATTTATTACTCTTTTGTTTAATAATACAACAAGAATAGATAAACAAAGTATTTTGTTGAGCTATCTTATTACTATTTTTCTGTAGTGCTCATCTGGCTGACTTCTTCTTTGATGAATTCTAAAGGCACATCTTTTTGGCTTATAACCACGAGTATATCGCCTACATCGAGCACGAGCTTAAGGTCGGGTTTTACAATGGTTTTTCCACTATTTTTTTTCACCGCTACTACTAAAAAAGTGCTTTTACTTTTGGTCTCCAGATCGGCCAATGTCAGTTTGGCTATATCCCCTGAGACTTTGACCTCTTCTATTACTAAACCGATACCTCCCAATTCCTCTACGAATATATTGTCTGTCAGATCTTTCTCTAATATTTCCTGAGCAGTAGGACGCAGTAACATATTGGCAGCTCTATCACCACCGATGACTGCCGGCATGATGACCTTATCCGCTCCTGCCTGTATCAGCTTAGCCTCTGTCGAACTCTCATTAGCTCGAGATATGATCCGGATTGAATCATTTAAAAATCTACAGCTCAACACGATGAAAACATTAGCCGCATCAGCAGGCAGCACTGTAGCAAGAGATTTCGCTTCTTTGACGCCAGCTTTCTTGAGGATAGCTTCTTCGGTGGCATCTCCCTCCACGTATAGGTAGCCCGCACTTCTGATACTATCTATCTGATCTGCATCACGCTCAATGATGACAAACGGACGACCTGCAGCTTCGATCTTTTCTGCCAGTACTCGCCCTACTCTACCATATCCGCATATGATGATGTGATTGCGTAGATTTTTGATTTCTTTTTCCATTTTTCTTTCCCCAAGATATTGTTGAATCTGACCTTCTGTCAGCCAATTAATAAATGCACCCACAGCATATAGCAAACTCGTACAGCCTATGATAATAAAGACTATCGTGAATATCCTCAGCTCTGGAGTCATCTCTTGTACTTCGCCATATCCCACTCCAAAAATGGTAATAATGACCATATATAACGCATCGAGACTATCCCAGCCTGCCGTCATATAACCTATATAGCCTATAGCGATAGTACTCAAGAACACTATGACACTAATAAAAAACTTCTTATCCGATGATCTCATCTATATACACTGCTACAGCTTAATGCTATAAACTTAGCACGAAGCAGCGGGTTTTCCTAAGTCAAATATCAGTGGACACCATGATATTGATCGGATTGATCTCAAGTCGATCAGTAGACTATCACTACTTTAGTCCTATGATAAGACAGCTGAGGTCGCATATCGGATCCGTATTCATGACATATCTCCTATTCACATCCTGTGGAGGAGTATCAAGTGATACATTACTCATCGCCACCTCTGCTAATATGCAATTTGTCATGCATGAGATCGCTACAAGCTATGAAGCCTCGACTGGTCAGCATATAGATCTTACGATTAGCTCCAGTGGTAAGCTCACCGCACAGATATTAGCAGGAGCTCCCTATGATGTATTCATCTCAGCTGATGAGAGGTATCCACAAGAAATATATAGTGCTGGCAAAGCGACATCTCCCCCACAGATCTATGCGTATGGCAAGATTGCTTTGTGGAGCCACAGATCAGATCTTGATGTATCGATAGATGAACTGAGCAATGATGACATCAAACATATCGCTATAGCGAATCCGAAGATAGCTCCCTATGGCCAAGCAGCCATGAGTGCCCTCACTAATAATGGCACGCAAAAAAGCATAGAACATAAACTCGTATATGGGGAGAGCATTTCTCAAGTCAATCAATTCGTAGTGACTAAGGCTGTAGATGTGGGGATCACAGCCCAGTCCACCATGAACACAGATGCTGCCAGAGGAATCGGGCGCTATGCCTTGATAGATACCGCCCTATATGATCCTATCGCACAGGCTGCCGTGCTGATCAGCCAAGACGATGAGCGGAGAGCGCTCAAAGCCAAAATGTTATACGATTTTATCTACTCTGCAGAGGGCCGAGAGATCATCGCTCGATATGGATATGACCTACCATAGCATATATATATCTGAGATACATTTGGCTATCCCTTTGGCACATCCTATCTTAGAGCACTCCTCAACCCATTGATATTGAAAGACTTATCATCCCCCAATGTATCTTCTCGCTGGTCACTCTTCAGCCTGATCTTAGCAGGAGAGGCGATCTTTCTTTTACCATTTGTATTAGCTCGCATATTCAGACCGACAGTCTTGGAGGTCTTGGATCTGACTAATCTGGAGTTAGGTCTGGCCTACTCTGCCTATGGTATCGTAGCTATGGGGTCTTATTTTTTTGGTGGACTCTTAGCGGATCGATTCGCTGCTCAGCGGCTGATGATCGTAGCACTGGTCACTACTGCTATCGGAGGGTTTATATTTGCTCGAGAGCCCAGTAAGCTGGAGCTGATGATCATTTATGGCTATTGGGGAATGACGACTATTTTAGTGTTTTGGGCAGCACTGATACGATCGACCCGATCCATCGGTGGCTCTGATAGTCAGGGAGCCTCTTTCGGATGGCTCGATGGAGGCCGAGGTTTATTAGCTGCAGCATTGGCGAGTGTCTCGGTTTGGGTATTTGAGTGGCGACTGGGCGTTGAAGTAGAGACTGCCACATTGGTGGAGCGGTCGGCTGCCTTGTCATTGATTATTTGGTTTTTCATGGGTATAGTACTGCTCGCTGCGATATGTGTATGGTTTTTTCTCCCTCCATCGGATGTATCAAGAAATAAAGCCAAGACAAAGAAAACAGTAAGTAAGGATGTCTGTAAAATCATAAAAATGCCTCGAGTCTGGCTACAGGCCATCATAGTACTATGTGCCTATGTAGCCTACAAGGGTACAGACAACTTCTCGCTATACGCATATGATGTACATGGGTACAATGACGTGCAGGCTGCTCAGATTGGGAGTTTTTCATTTTGGACTCGACCTGCTGCAGCTATACTGGGAGGCCTGATTGCAGACCGCACTAAGAGTTCATTTATGATCATCTTCAGTTTTTTGATCTTGATCCTAGGTAGCTCGGGGATTATATTTAGCATTATTCCTTATGGATTACATTGGATGCTGCTGTCCACCGTCTGTGTGGCAAGTATCGGTATCTATGCCTTGAGAGGGCTGTATTTTGCTCTTCTCGAGGAGAGTTCGATCCCACTTGCAGTGACGGGTACCGCTGTCGGACTGATCTCTGTGATCGGATACACTCCCGATATATTCATGGGACCAGTGATGGGCTACCTCTTGGATCGATCACCTGGAGAGCTGGGCCATCAGCATGTATTTGGAGTAGTAGCTATCTTTGCAATGATAGGCCTCATGGCCACAGTACTACTGCGTAGAAGGCTGAGGATGATAGAGCCTTCATGATGGATCATTTTGGGGCTATAGCCAAAAGGGAGTTTGATTAGTGAGTACTATTTGCTCTGTATGCACTCCCATACGATGACAGATAAAAAATAACGCATATCGGAAATAGGCTAAAAACAAAATGGGGCTACTCGATGCTCTCATGGAAAATAGTCAACAGCGAATAGCTGAAATATTCATCTCAGTGATATTTGATACATGTCTGCATAAAGTCATAGATAAAGCCATCAATATCTCCTATCCGTACCTAAAGAAAACTATGATTACTGGCACCTACAGTTCAAACTCAACTGGGACACTGCCTACATTAATCAAAAAAAGCTGAAACCACCATTGGACGAATTGATCTGGGCACTCGAACAAATCAGAGAGACAAACCTTCCAATAGAGACAGGGAACAGCTTCTGTCTCAGCACATAAAAGGCATAGCAAGAAACATCCTGCAAAATGGGATCAATAAGAAAGCAGAAATGATCCAAGCACCTAAGGAAAAGTATTTTTAGGCAGAAAAAATTGACACAATTAACAAATAGGTATTCAATACTGAAATAAATATGAACAACGTAGCACTCATCACAGGAGCATCATCAGGCATAGGAAAAGAACTCGCACACATACATGCCACTAAAGGAGGAGATCTCGTAGTAGTAGCGAGAAGTATTGACAAACTCAATGCACTCCAATCAGATCTACAAGCAAAATATGGCACTACTGTAAAAGTCATCCAAAAGGATCTCACACATGAAACTGCCGCTCAAGAAGTATATGATGAGGTCCATCAATCAGGCATCACGATTGACTATCTTATCAATAACGCTGGTTTTGGAGGGGTAGGAAAGTTTCATGAGCGAGAATGGTCAAAGGACCTTAGCATGATACAGCTCAATATCATAGCTCTGACTGCGCTGACCAGACTATTCTTACCCGATATGGTGAGCCGCAATCAAGGAAAGATCCTCAATGTCTCATCAACTGCCTCTCTCCTGCCAGGACCCATGCAGGCCGTCTACTATGCTACCAAGGCCTATGTGACCTCATTCTCCAATGCCATAGCAGAAGAACTTTATGACAAGAATATCAGTGTAACAGCGCTGCTACCCGGAGCTACAGAGACAGACTTTGGTCAAGTATCTGGCATGGACAAAACCGACCTATTCACTAATACAAGCAGTGCTCGAGAAGTCGCACAGGCAGGATACGCTGCCATGATCGATGGCGATCTCAATGTCTTAGCCGGTCTGTCATTTCCTCAGAAGATCATGATGAAGATGCTACCCATCGTACCTAAAAAAGCACTTCTCAGTCAGATCCGAAAAGCACAAACCGTAAACTAAATGAAATCAACTCGAACAAAAGAGCCAACAAAACAGTATGGTATGATAGAAGGCCTAAGGGCTAATAATGCATACAATACATACAACTAACGACAGTGAGCTTCATTAAGCAATTCGGAGGAAAAATAAGCAAAGCAGATGCGCTCTCCTATGAGCGATCTACACAGTGGTGGGATAGCAAATTTCATAACCTGTCTCACGTCAATGTGACGGGTAGCGTCACCAAGCTACCAAGGATATTGTACAAACAATTTGCACCGAGAGATCAGAAGCGACCCAGTTCGCCCATCCCCATTATACCATTTGACCTGAAAGCCATCTTAGCGCCAAGTGAAAGGACTAAGATGATATGGTATGGTCATAGTGCGCTCATGCTACGTATGTCAGGACAGACTATACTCATCGACCCGATGCTGGGACCAGATGTCACGCCTATCGCACCTACTACCTCTGCGAGATTTTCGGAGGATTCGCTTAGCCTGATCAGGGACTTCCCTCAGATAGATCTCATACTGATCACTCATGACCACTATGATCATCTCGACATGGCCAGTATCAATCAGCTCAAGGCTAAAACCAAAAAATATATTGTCTCCATGGGTGTCAAGCGTCACCTGACATCATGGGGTGTCGATCCTCGACTGATACAAGAAGTAGACTGGTATGATACCCTGGAGCACGATCACATCAGCGTGACATTTACTCCTACGCAGCACTTCTCTGGTAGGGGTCTGACGGATCGTCAGCAGGTTCTATGGGGCGGCTGGCTACTGGACGATGGCCAGGAGAAAATCTGGTTTAGCGGAGATGGTGGATATGGCGATCATTTTCTGGAGATAGGAAAACGTTTTGGCCCAATTGATTTTGGGATGATGGAGTGTGGTCAGTACAATGATGATTGGCCAGAGATTCACTTATTCCCAGAGGATAGTGTCAAAGCCGCTAAAGATGCAGGAGTAAAAAAAGCGATGCCGGTGCACTGGGGAGGATTCGACTTAAGCTATCAGCACACTTGGTATGATCCTGTAGAGGACTTTCAAAAACATGCTCGACAATATAATTTGGACTATTGCATTCCTCAGATAGGCCAGCTATTCACGACTGAAGAATCCTGTACAGACGACTGGTGGGCTCAATATAAGTAAGCATCTTGAGTACCAATAACTAACTCCATCAAATCACCATCCCATTAGCTTTAATTTTTCTCTTAGAATCAGACATATTCACAAAATTCTTTGCTCAATATTCTCCTATTTTAATCACTTGGCAATGTTCGTATATTAACCTCACAGTAATCCACATACTATGTCAACCTACCTCAGCAGCATAAGAAAACAATTTGAATACTACAAACTGCTCGGAGATAAGAGCATCGCTCAGCTCGATGAAGCCGAACTGTTCTGGCAGTATAATGACTCGTCAAACTCAATAGTTGTCATCGTCAATCACCTCTGGGGCAATATGCTCTCTCGATGGACTGACTTTCTCACTACAGACGGTGAAAAAGAATGGAGAGATCGTGATGCGGAGTTTGAAGATATCATCAAGACTCGAGAGGAGCTTCTTGAAAAATGGGAAGCGGGATGGATCTGCCTATTCACAGCACTCGACAGCATCAATGATAGTCAGATAGAAGATATCATCTACATACGAAATATAGGTCACAGCATCACTGAAGCGATCAATCGTCAGCTGGCCCACTATGCATATCATATAGGCCAGATCACCTACATAGCTCGCATGATCAGAGATCAAGAGTGGCAGTCGCTCAGTATCCCTAAAGGCGAATCACGAAGCTATAATGCCAAGAAATTTGATCAAGAGAAGCATCGAGGTCATTTCACGGATGAGTTTTTGGGGAGGGAGTAGCTCACTTGTCCAATATTGCCATATTTAGACATTTTATGTATTTTCAAGGTATGAATATCAGTTTCACTAAACAGCAAGAGGAATATATTTCAGATCAATTAGCCTCAGGAGATTTTAGAAATGCAAGTGAGGTCGTGCGTGATGCTCTTAGGCTTCATAAATACTATCGCCAAAAGGTACTGGATGACTTAAGAAAAGAAATGATAAAGGGATGGGACGGAGAGTCCTCTACCCTATCAGCCACAGAAATAGCACGAGCGAAATATGACCAAATAAAATCAAAGTAAAAGTGAATTCTGCCGTAATTCTATCCCAAGAGGCGGAACAGGATTTATCAATAATTTTTGATTATACTTATGAAAAGTTCGGCGCTGATCAGGCTCTGCTTTTCATTTCTTCTTTTGATGACGATTTTCTGACCATTAAAAATCATCCATTAATAGGAAAAGATCGTAGCGAATTGATTCTTGGGCTTCGTAGTTATATCAAGGGTCAGTATATCATATTTTATAGGATAATTCCCAATGGCATCAGAATAGTCCGCATCATACATCAGTCCAGAGATTTACCATTTCACTTGGCCCCATAAAGCATAACAATCCTTTTTATCAATCACATCCTCTCACTTTCTACTATTTTTGAGGCTTAGTGAAGATTTATGGACTGGAGTCCTCTATTACTTACATTTCGACTGGCTTTTACTACTACCGTGATACTCTTTGTGCTATCACTGCCGCTGGCATATTGGCTGTCACAGTCTCGCTCCAGATGGCGACCTATCATCGAGGCCTTGGTGAGTATGCCTTTAGTCTTACCACCTACAGTGATCGGATTTTACTTATTAGTGGCATTCAGTCCATCAGAGGGCTTGGGCGCATGGCTTGATGAGCATCTGGGACTGAGACTCGTGTTTTCATATGCCGGCTTGGTATTAGGATCGATCATCTACAGTCTGCCCTTCATGGTGCATCCTATCCAGGCAGGCCTGACTCACCTACCCGACTCTCTCAAAGAAGCCTCTTACGTACTCGGCAAAACTCGCTGGGAGACATTCAGGTATGTACTACTACCTAATATCAAACCATCTATACTTACAGGATTGATCCTGTCCTTTGCTCATACGATTGGGGAGTTTGGCGTAGTACTCATGATAGGAGGCAATATCCCTGATAAGACCAGAGTCGCATCCATCGCCATATACGATGAGGTAGAGTCCATGAATTATGGAGTGGCAAATCAATACTCTCTCATACTCTTTCTCTTATCATTTTTCATCCTACTCACCGTCTATTTGATCAATGGTAGATATCTGAAACGCTACTGGATATGATAGAGCTTAGAATCAAGAAAAAACTTCGCTCTCCTCTTGGCGAGATGCTGTTAGATATTGACACTCAGATCGACGAGGGCTCATTCGTCACGCTCTACGGACCATCTGGAGCAGGCAAGACTACCCTACTGCGGATTTTAGCAGGACTATCTGACGCTGATCAGTGCTTCATTCAGGTCGGTGATGATATTTGGTCTGACTCAACGAGAGGTATTCGGCTACAGCCAAAAAATAGAAACGTTGGATTAGTCTTTCAAGATTACGCACTCTTTCCCAATATGACGGTGGAGCAAAATCTACAATATGCCCTGCAGAAAGGTAAACCATCTAGTATCATTGATGAACTACTCGACATCATAGCGCTGGGAGCGCTAAAAGATAAAAAACCGCATCTTCTCTCAGGTGGCCAACAGCAGCGAGTCGCTTTAGCCAGATCACTGGTGCAACAACCTCAGCTACTACTACTGGATGAGCCACTGTCAGCACTCGATCTTGATATGCGTCAAAAACTACAAAGTTACCTACGTGAAGTTCACCAGACCTATGGACATACGACCATAATGATCAGTCATGATCCCGATGAGATCTTGAGGCTATCAGATATCACTCTTCATATGCATCAGGGACGCATCATGGCCCAAGATAGTCCCGCACTGATCTTGAGGGACTATTTACCACCGCCCAAACTGTCTGGTCGAATCATCAAAATCGATAGTACCTCACACCTCCTGACAGTATCTATCGGAGAGAGTCAACTTACGATACCCGCTACAGCAGAATATCTTAATTCCACCCAAGTCGGAATGATAATCGAAGTGATACAAATAGACGGGACTTTTCACCTCGCATAGATTAGCAAAAGGGACATATCCCAAGTGTAAGGATCATCACAATCCAGATCAAGAAAAGACACTATCTTTTCGGTTCATAGCCAAACCCTTAATACATCTATGAAAAAGCCAGTCTTGTTTATCGCCCTTGCCTTTATAACACTTTGGAGTTGTAAACCAGAATCCACTGCACCCGCTGCATCCACCACTTCCGAGACTATGACTGACTATGCTTCAGAAGGTCAGGTCATTACCAAGGCGGTATTCGCCCGTCTCAGCAAAGAGCTCATGGCTGCGATCAATGCCGATGGTCCATCTGGAGCGATCGACTACTGCCAAATCAATGCGCTACCCATCACTGATAGTGTAGCGACTGCATTTGGAGTCACAGTACAGAGAGTCACCGATCGAGCTCGAAATCCACTCAACAAAGCAGATAGCGACGACATCAATATCATGTCCCAATATCGTGCAGCCATAGCCGCATCAGAAGAACTCAAAGGAAAAGTGCTCAATCAGGACAATCAACACATCTACTATGCTCCTATCCGCATCAATGGACTCTGTCTCCAGTGTCACGGATCTCAGGATACTGACATCAGCTCAGAGACGCTCACGACTATTCAAAGCAAATATCCCGAAGATCAAGCCACTGGCTATGTAGCAGGTGACCTAAGAGGACTGTGGAAAGTGAGTTTTAGGGATTAGTAAAACTATTAGTGCTATTTGGCAAGGGGCTTCAGCCCCTTGCAGACATTCCTTCTATTCTTTACTTTTAAGTCCAAAGCTTCTAAATTAATGCTCGAGAGTAAACTTCTATTTCACATTGTGCTGACCCTCCACAACTCTCGAACTTCACAAAGGATGAGAAAATTCGCCATCCGACCTCAAGATATTGTTTACCTCTCCATTGAAGATGAAATTCTACTCACACAATTATTTAAAGAAACTTTAAGGGATCAAGACGTGAAATGCTATGCTTACAATATCTGCAAAGATCATGTACATCTTATCATAGACTGCTATGAAAATCATCTGAATGAAGTAGTCCGTAAAATAAAGGGTAAAACATCGTTTTTATTCAACAGAGCAAAATCACGATCAGGACCTTTCTGGTCCCAGAAATTTTTCGTGGCAAATCTTGATGATTGGCAAATTGGCTCTCTTCGAGTTAATAGTTTCGAAGAGAAAAGGAGCTATTTAGCAAACGCAATCAGCTATATAAAGTCTAATCGAACTAAGCACGGCCTTACGAATAGCATGGAATTGAGTGAATTGATCCAGTCTTTTACTATCGAGGATCCATGAACTGTAAATTTAGAAGCAAACCAGATTCAGAGCAATGGGTTAAAACCCATTGGATGATATATATATATACTAAGTTAATAATATCTATTGAGATCCGACTTCAGTAATTCTTATTTTGAGCTCATAATACTCTTCCATGCCCATTAAAAAAGTAAACCTCTCAGAAAAGCTATCTCTATTCGCCGATCACTGGTCACCAAAGATCGTTGGCGAGCTAAATGGTCAGATGGTCAAACTCGCTAAACTCAAAGGAGAATTCGTCATGCATCATCATGAGCAGGAAGACGAACTCTTTTTAGTGATCAGCGGAGTACTTTATATAGAAATGGAAGATCAGACATTAGAGCTGCATCCAGGAGAGTTCGTCATAATACCCAAAGGTACGCCACATCGGCCAGATGCTCCAGAAGAGGTATCTGTGATGCTATTTGAGCCGGCTACTACGCTTAACACTGGAGATGCTGATAGCGACCTTAAAGTGGAAAAGCTCCAAAAAATATAACATTAAGAACTACCTCCCTATATAGGTGTTGATCATACATGGTCAAGACCGAGAATTTTGAAAAAGTAGAAATCAGCTCGTCGGAGATTCTAAGAGACTGGCTGGACACTCATCATCAGCAAGCAGAAAGTATCTGGCTCGTCACCTATAAAAAACATATCGGGGCCAAATATGTCTCAAGAGAAGAGGTATTAGATGAGTTGGTCTGCTATGGATGGATCGATGGTATCAGGCGAAAACTCGATACCGACAGGACTATGCAGCTCATATCTCCACGCAAAGTCCAGCACTGGGCAAAATCATATAAAGATCGAGCCGCAAAACTCATCGCAGAAGGTAAAATGCAAAAGGCAGGCTTCTTATCTATCGAGCAGTCAAAAGAGAATGGACTATGGGACTTCATGAATGATGTAGACCAGCTCATCATACCTGATGACCTCAAAGCCGCACTAAAAAAACGGCCTGGCGCTTTCGAGTTTTTTGACCAAATTAATCCATCAAGCAAACGATTTGCGCTGAGATGGCTGAAGCTCGCTAAAACCGACAAAACTCGCCAAAACCGAATCCAAAAATTAGTCAATCTATCCAGCAAAGGAGAAAAGCTGCCAGGTAGTTAAGGATTCCGATCATAAGCTCATTGTAAATTTTCATATTTCATACTGCCCATTATCATCGTACTCTGTATATTGATAAAAGTATGCAGCGATCTATCTTCTTTTTGGGTTTATTTACCTTGGTCATCTTTTGTCATTGCTCTATCGACCCTGAGCCACATCATGATATGACAGAGTGGAAGTCCTATCTGGGAGGTCCCGACCGAAGTCACTATACCGAACTATCTCATATCACTAAAGCGAATGTCAATGATCTGGAAGTAATCTGGAGCTATAGCACCAAGGATAGCGGTCAGATGCAGATGCATCCGATCATGGCAAATGGCCTGGTTTATGGGGTGAGTCCATCCCTTGAGGTTTTTGCTCTCGACGCAGCGACAGGAGTAGAAAAATGGACCTACTCACCCAGTGGGGATCGACATCTCAACACGAGCAGAGGAATTACCTATTGGTATGATAAAGATGAGGCTATGATCTTCACTACATCAGGACCATATATGTATGCTATTGATCCTGTGAGTGGCCAATCTATTACTTCCTTTGGTGATCATGGGAAGATAGATCTTCGCAGCGGCCTACCTGCGTATGCCAGAGACTGGTTTTTATGTAGTAATACTCCAGGTACTATCTATAAGAATTTAGTTTTCATGCCGGTTCGACTGTCCGAAGGAGCATTCGCTGCACCTGGTTATATCCAGGCTATAGATGTATACTCGGGAGATGTGGTTTGGACCTTTCGCACTATACCAAGTGCAGAAGAAAAAAATGCCGATACCTGGCGGATACCTGCCGACGCTCCAAAAGGGATAGTCGGTGGCGCTAATAATTGGGCTGGAATGGCGATCGATACAGATAGAGATATCCTGTTTGCCCCTATAGGTTCAGCGGCGCCTGATTTTTATGGCGGCATACGTCAAGGAGATAATCTCTATGCAAATAGTCTCGTAGCACTACGTGCATCTACTGGCGAGTATCTCTGGCACTACCAGTTTACTCATCATGATATTTGGGATAGAGATCCTCCTGCACCACCTAATCTACTGACTATCACTTATGATAATCAAAAAATAGATGTCGTCGCCCAAGTCACTAAACAAGGCTATGTGTTTGTCTTTGACCGAGTGACCGGAAAACCAATCTATGAAATAGAAGAAATACCGGTCCCAGCTTCTTCTTTAGTTGGAGAAATGACTGCCAAGACGCAACCTCGTCCTGTGAAGCCTCTACCTTTTGCTCGTCAGGCGCATGATATCACGTCCCAAAATTTTAATCCATACACGAGTGACAGTACTACGCTGATCCATAAAATAAGCCAATATGACCGACGATGGTATGCTCCACCTGACACATCGGGCATCTTCCTACTTCCAGGATATGATGGAGGAGCAGAATGGGGAGGAGCTGGAGCTGACCCAGAAAATGGCATCCTATATGTCAATAGCAATGAAATGCCATGGCTACTAAAGATGAATGAAAATAAGAAGTCCTCAAAGTCCAGCATCACGGGAGCAGATCTCTACTCTCAATACTGCGCTAACTGTCATCAATCCAATAGACAAGGTATTCCAGCTTCAGGATTTCCTTCGCTGATCGATCTGCATAAGACCATGGACAATCCGGAAGTGATAGACATCATCAGCACGGGTAGAGGAATGATGACCGGATTTCCTCAACTCAGTGTTATAGAAAAGGAGGCGATCGCCAACTATCTACTCTATCCAGCTGATAAGCACGAAGCGATATCTGCTGCTGAGGACCTGTACACCCTACCCTATAAACATGCGGGCTACAAAAAGCTAGTCACTGATGATGGTATGCCTATCATCGATCCACCTTGGGGTACGCTCCATGCGATAGATCTAAACAGTGGAGACTATATCTGGTCTCGGCCTCTTGGAATAACGCCAACCCTCAGAGAAATAGGTAAACATGAGACAGGCTGTGAAAACTATGGTGGCCCCATTATTACTGCCAATGGATTACTATTCATAGCTGGTACTAAGGATGGATATTTTCGAGCATTCGAAAGGGATACAGGGGAGCTACTCTGGGAAGATAAACTGCCCGCTGCATCATTCGCTACGCCCAATACTTATGCCATCAATGGACAGCAACTTATCGTCTTAGCATGTGGAGGAGAGAAACTGGGAACTCCTAAAGGAAACAAAATAATAGCCTACGGTCTCAAAAACTGAGCTATCTCAAATAAAACTTGAGCTTAGCGCCAAGCGTCTGATAGCTGAAGCCCGTAGCCGTACTCTGAGCAGCATTGCTATAGCTACCGAATAGCCTAAACTCTAAATCATGCGAAAAGCGATATCCCAATTCTCCTTCAACTCTGAGCGTAGACTGAGTACCTTGTTCCTCGATTTTTTGCATACCCACCGCAGCAAATCCTCTGTATAGCAATTTCGCCTTACGATTACCCGCATTTTCAGTAGAAGCGAAGGCCTCCAAAGAGATAAAGCGATCTGGACTAAAATATACCAAAGGCCTTGACACCGCATAGGTCATGTAAAGGAAGTTGATACCTGCTTTAATGTTAGGTACCTTCTGAAAATCCATATAAGGTGATAGGAACATTAAGAAGCGAGTGTTATCATCATTTTGTGTAGTGTAGATGAACTGAGAGTAGAATCCCGGACCAGTAAAGCTCGACACAAAGTAGTCCATCTCAAAATTGTGAGAGGACAGCTGCTCATCCACTAATCCTGCTGTAAAATCCTGAAAATCAGTAAAGTACTTAAAAGTAAAGTTATGATGTTTCGCTACTGTCCGTTTGAGCGCCAGCATGGTATTCAGGTTACTATTCGAGCCTCCTTCGCTGGTATTATTGATAGCAACACCTATGGCCCCATCGAGCTCCGTATCAGCATTGATGACATATTTAGCTCCAGCTTGTAGTCTCGGTAGACTTAACTTTTGATTTGGATTAGCCTCCGTATATGAGATCCTATTTTTGAAGCTCAGATAAGGATCTAATTTTTTATAAGAGTTGAAGTTAAACTGTGCAGAAAGGTTATCTGATAGGTTACCTCCATTATCTTCTCCACGAAAGTAATTGATATCACCACTGACGGTGTTATTGCGATGGACATTGGCCTTGAGCCTTACTACGTCTGGCTGTCCCGGTATCTGCTCCAGTGACTGATCCAGATAGTACTGCGCCATAGAGTCCTGCCGATATACTCTCATCACGTCTACATAGCCCATCATCACATCATAGGTATCAGGATATTCTGCAAGTATCTCATCATAGAGCTCTTTAGCAGCTGACTTATTCCGGCTCCAGAGATTCATGCGAGCTCTGGCGAGACGTACATCTCGCTCCGTAGCATGAGTCGCCTCGACCTCATCCAGTAGGGCAAAAGATTTCCTAAACTGTCCGATGACCCCGTAGCTATTGATGAGATTTATCTTAGTCTTGAGATAGAGAGGATGTTCTACACCTCCATGAGTATCTATATATTCATTCGCCCTGAGCGCATAGTTATATGACACTTTAGGCTTATTCATCAATAGATTAACATAGGATAGTCCGAGGTATCCCTCCATAGTATCTATAGGTGCTGTGAGTACGTGCTCATAGATCTCTCGTGCCTGAGCGTGCCGATCCCAGAGGATGTAGTTGATCGCTTTATTGAGTAGTGCTCCCTTATCATCTGGAAAGAGACTCAGCACTGTATCCAAACTGGCCTTAGCCTCTGTATATTCGCCATTCTTAGTTTGTTGAGAGGCCAGTCCTAATAAGATAAACTTCTTAGATGTTTCGGCACTGGCATTACCCGGAGATACTACGAGTGCTTTGTTGATATACTCGAGGGCTCGCTCATAGCGCTTCAGATTTGAGTTAGTATTAGCATATCCGAGGAGCGCTGGAAAGCTCTCTGGGTGATCTATCAGTATCGCTTTGTATTCTTTCTCAGCTCTATCATAGTTTTTTTGCCAGAGATAGGACTCAGCATAGTTGAGCAAGATCTCCAGATCTCCGGGATACTCGATCAGCATATCTGAGAATATATCTGAAGCATCTGCCGCAGATGCGGATAGCCCCAAGGCTCTCGCATGACACAGTTGAGCCGTTTTGTTATCAGGTTCAGTCTTCAGGTATTCTTCAAAAAACACTCTCGCTTCTGCGAAGTCGCCCTTCTCCAGCATAGTAAATCCGGGCTGCATAGGACTCTGCCCCATAGCGGCTATATGGACTGCTAATAGTATCAGGACTACCTTCAGTATATGATTTAGCTGTTTGATTTTATTGCTCACTCGTAGGGGCTTTATATTATTGGAATTCTGGGTCATACCTCTATAGGACAAGATACAACTCTCTGAGCCCCAACCCAAGCACGACTATTCTTCTGGTGATAGCAAATAAGGTCTAATAACCTCCAGTGCAGGCTTTCCCAGAGTATCGTTTTTCATAATACCGTAGCCCTTCTGCGGGATTTTTTTCCATGGTAGTGCACCTACTACTTGATTGGGCACATTAGTGAAATCATAGAGCGTCCATAGAGCAAATGATACGCCCTCCATCTGAGATATCGCAGACATGACCGTCTGATAGTACTCCGCTTGATCTTCGTCGGTAGATTTCTTGATCAGGAGATTATAGGTCGGACGACCAAACTCCTCGATCATCACACTCTTAGGACCATCGATAGTCGATCGCACCTGATCCATCTTATCAAATATCGTGGTCGGATCTTCATAAAAATGATAAGACACGAAATCCACATAATCATGAAACTCTGGAGACTGTGTAGGATCAAGCCAGCCTATTGTCTTGTAAGTATCTGGATCATATTCATCGAGCCTGTGTAGCACAAATCTCAACCATCTCTCCACTCGATCTTGACCGTAGTGGAAGTAGTCGAGATCAGGCTCATTTTTGATATCCCAAGCCAGTAGTGCAGGGTGATCTTTAATAGCTTCAGCTATGACATCTATATGCCGGTCTATCGCCGAATAATTATTCAAACTAAAGTCGTACAAAAAGTCAAAAAGCGTCACTATCACATCTACATCATGTGCCTCTGCTATATCGAGTAGCTCCACCAGGCGATCTACTAATTTGAGATTGACATTCCCCTTGCCAAATTCCTCAAAAGGGATAAATATCCTCGCTGTATTAAAGCCTAAGCTGTCCATCACATGAAAATCACGATGGAGCGTAGTATCATTAAAATTGGACCAGAAGTCATGCCATGGGGTCTCAGCTGGATAGTAGTTGATTCCTTTGACCTGATCGATAGCTGTGATGCGTCCTGTCTCTCTGAGTGGTGGCTGATAGGCGGTGTCTTGCTCTTCGATACGCTGAGCCACCATATGACGTATTCGCCAGTTGCCATCCTCGAGGGTCATGACCACATCGATATCCATGATGGTGTGCTCCTCGCTGAGGATATCCTGCGTCTCCGGATCGATCATCCGCTTGATGATCGGCACTCCCCTATCCTCAAAAGCACAAATCTGGAGATCAGGCGCCATCCAGGTCATCCGCATCGTATGATTGAGATCGATCCGATACACCTGATACTCAGGCGCCATATCTGATACCAATCCTGCGAGTACAGTCCTTGGCTCCTTGCTATAGTAGTCTTTGAGAGCTATCGGCTCTCCATTTTTGATACTGATATTAGCGAGGTACCAGCTATTGAGATAGCTACTGGCGACCTCCTTGAGGAGAAATTTATTTACCCCCAGATTTTCTTGTACTCGTGGATGCTGCGGCAGCCATGTCACATCAGGTGTATGCTCGAGCATGAGCTTAGGATTCATATTCATCGCATCTCCTGGCTCCGTACCTGTCTGATAAAAAGTCAATACTCTACCGATCGCATAGGTCACTATGATGATGAACCCAGCGAAGATGATGATCATCAGTATCCGATTAGTCAGTGTGTCCTTATGATAATCCATACTAATTCAGCTCTAATGATTGTGCGTTAATAGATCGTCCAGTCAGTTGTTGTTGGACACGATTTTTGTCTTGATTAGTCAGTGGACCTATCACCACATAGTAATAGTCCACGCCCAAAGGCCCAGAAAGTAGCTGAACATAAGGATGTATCGATCTCACCTGCTCCAATACTGCTGTCGCAGTAGATCGATTGCGATAGTTTTGCCCCACCTTGATATAAGATCCCGATGGAGCTCCGAGTATATCGAGAGAGCGTCGAGCCTGATAGATATGATCATACTGAGGAGTTGCTTGTGTCCTTGGACTATCGTCTCTCCTTTGAGGAGATTCGTTAATTATAGGTTCCGCATTCCTTATCTCTGCCGTCTCATCAGAGATAGCTATACCTGCGGGCTCATCTCTATCTTCTACTTCAGTGTCTTCAACTACCTCAGTTGTTACTTTTACTTGGCTTTCGTCTGGATCTTGTGTTTCCATGGCTGTGTCACGCTCACTTGAGGAGTTCTTCAGATTAGCACCTGATCTATATGCTTCGGCTTCCGCCAATGTCATCTGATGTTCTGGTAGTAGTCCGGTCCAGAGATATCTATGGTGGAGCACCAAATCCAGGCTATCTATCCTGCGCTGCTCAGCGAGACGCTCTGCCTCGAGAGCTGTGAGTTCATAGCCTGGTATCAGACCCGAGTTGATATGTGTCTCATCATTGACTAATGAAAAATCAAAGGACTGCTGGCTATCTCCCAGCTGTGCTTCGATATGATAGTCTCCCGTAGGATATGTCTTCAGCGGGATATCCCAGATATAGTAGCCTTCGTATAGCTCCACTTCGTATGCGGTATTGATACCTTCTCCTGACACCTGATAGGTCATCATCACCCCATTGGGCACGAATTGATCGAGGGCCCCGATCACTGGACCAAACTTAATCTGCTGACTGTCAGGCTCATAGGCGACAGGAATATCCATCACCGCCCCCTCAAAGAATAAGCTGATCTCAGGAGTCCGAGCTGACTGATCGATATATGCATAAATAGTCCAGCGAGACTCGACATGGGGATTCTCGAGGACGACCTCGCCTCGACCGCTGACAGTGAAAGAGTTGTACCTCGTGATCCCTCCACGACCATCATCGACAACGAATACCATTGCCGTACCATCAGCTACCGTATTGTCATATCGATCCTTGACCACGGAGCTACGGATACGCACTATCTGGCGCTGCTCGGCATATGGGATGTATTCGAGTACTTCGAGAGTGAAGTCTCTAGGCCAGGTCGGTGTGACTCTGACCTCCTTTTCAGTGGCATGTGCATTGCCGCTGGTGATACCAGTATATATTTTGCCTGCTTGACGTATAGGATCTATGCGGATACCTGTGAGCATACCCTCGATCTCTTCTATCTGTCTACGCTCTCGGCCATCAGGATAGCGCAGATTAAACTCTACCTCCGTACCGTCAGCTACAGGATTATTGTATTTATCTTTTGGGATAGCTGTGATCAGGTGCCAGTCGATCCCCGAGCTCTCGATGGTAGCAGGACCACTATATGAGCTGACATGCTCATAGGGCTCCAGCGGATCTATGCCAAACTGAGTACTGGCTTTCTTCACTCCATTAGAGTAGATATTGATCCGATACTCCCCCCTGAGTTGAGCTAAAACTTCTGGTAAGGCTATGACCAGCTGATCGCTTTCTACGCTCAGTGGTATCATATACTCACCAAATGAATAAGTGATTAATGCATGCAATCGCTGATCTACATATCCATCGACATCGGCAGTGATCGATATCGTATCTCCTGCATCATATCGCCCCTCATGATCAGCTATCTGTATGTCTATATAGTCCACCTGCAATGGTAGATCCATTACCTCCTCATCACCTCCGCAGGCGCTCCATACCAAAAATAATATGCCGATCCACCAATACCTCATCACGGTGTCCCTACGAATGCGTTAATCATTACTTTGACCAGATCATAGCAAGCCTGCTCATCAGCATCAACGTATCCATCTGTTTTGATAGAGTTGAGCGCTTCTATACCTGCGAATTTTTCAATCGAACTACCATTGACATAGAGATTATCCACGGTTCCCTCTCGGACTATTCGTAGCTCACAGATGTCGGTCATCGGTATCTCAAATGCTTTCTTTCGCTGCTGTCTCGCTCCATAACTCAGGTACGACTTATCCACCCATAGGACCCGCTTATCTTCATCTGAGTAAGAGGTCAGTAGCTGAGGGATACTTACATGCTTAGAGCCATAGTTAAAGAATTCTCCACGGATCTTGTCCTGATCTTCATCTAACTCGACATGCTGTATACCTACCCGCTTATAGGCAAATCCGTCCTCCACTGACGAGGTGGCAAAGACCACAAAATTGACAGGCTCCTCGAGAAACTCAAATGGGGATACCTGATCAGGATCGTAAGTCGACGGGATCTTATCATAGGATCTGTCCCATGCCACACTCTCAAAGCTCACCCTAAAAGGTGTCGTCTCCTTAGGATAAAGGATATGATTCATTGCATCCTTAGCATTGTAGGCTACGATCTCCTTGTCATATTTATCATAGAGTACTGCCTTGACATTGATGAATGCCGGATCATTGTCCACATTTTGGATCTCCCCGACGACGTAGTAGCTATCACCCTGCTGTACGAGCCGAGCGGAGAGGATATTGATCAATGGACGATCAAGGATATCGGTATGATAGGTCTGCTCAGTGCTCGCCTCTCGCCTACCCTGGTTGTGATAGACGATCTCTGGCGTCCTGATGAACTGATCTGGCGGTGTTTTCTTCTCTGCCTCCTGATAGAGGAGATTCCAGCCGTTTGACCGCTTGATGAGATCATACTCATGCTCGGTAGTATAGGCTTGCAGAGCCGTGATCCAGTGTGCCTTGACCTTAGCTACCTTTTGATTTCGCCGCTCTCCATCAAGGATCTCTACATCGAGAGCATCCAGCTTAGCATAGGAGGCCAGTACTCCATCCTCTACAGATAACTCCAGCATATACTGCTCAAAACTCGGTCGAGTCTGCGGATCAAAGAGATCATGAGCATTCTGAAAAAACTTAAAGTCAATCGCATCATAGTACGAGCGGACGAGATTCTCAGGTGAGTATCGAGCAGTATTAGTGGTGTAGATCTTCCAGGTCACATAGGCGAATACCCCAGTCATGAAGTAGAACCAAATGAGATGTAGCCACCAGCGATCTTTCTTTTTGCGACTTTCGTCGAATATGAGTCTCGAGTCCACCTTAAAGGGTCTCGGTAGTGACTTAAACTTGAAAAGATTGGGCATGATGATGAATACGAAAAGTGCATTCAGCAGTACGAGTACTGCTACACTACCCCACATCAGCCGTTGATACTTCGGTATATTTTTTCTTGGTAGCAGAGATGGTATGGTGGGCACATCGGGCCTCTCCCAGACCATGATACCGTTCTCCAGCTGGCCGGTCCTCACCCACCCTGTGAAGTGCAGCATCGGGTCATAAAACTTATCATTGGAGAAGATATACTTCAGGCTATACTTATCAGGGACCGTCAGAAACTGCTGCAGTGAACCTAATCCCTGAAAACCCAGATATTTGGCATTCTCCAGTCGCTCAACGGCCCGAGATGTGAGCTCAGGGAGACGTCGAGCACTATGATAATTGCCATCGACACTGAGGGCTGTGGTATTCGCTGCGAGCCAGGCCACCTGATCTCCAAATCCCAAAGTCAAGTAGCGCCAGCGATAATGCATATCCGAGCTGAGGAAATTGACTATAGGGACGATGTCTACTTGCTTTGGCTGTAGGGGTCTCCAGTATCCCAGGTTGATGATGAATATCGTAAATAGGACATTGCCCACCATGAATATCGTGATGGTGCCATAGTAGACGGCCTTGACGAGATTTTCCTTCAGATAAGTCTTGAAGCTACCATCCAGTATCTCCCGCATAAATAGCCCCCAGAATGGCATAGAAGCTAAAGTCCCCCAATAGGTGAATCTATCGAGGGTGAGTATATTAAAGGCATTTGCGCCAAGCATGATCTTAGGAAGTGGTGTCGTCCCTCCCGTACCAAATAAGAAGAGGAGGAACACGGATATCCCGAGGAATATGTTTCGTTTCTTGAATACCTTACTGAATAAGAAAGGCAAAAAGAACAGCATCATCGCCCAGGGAATCAAAAAGAACGCTAAGCCCGAGGAGGTGACCTCTATGAAGTTATCACGACTACCATGCGGTATACTCACCTGTGCTATAGGATCTGTCTTGGACCAGTACCAATATGGGAATACCAATACGATGATCATGGTCAGCGCTACCCCACCAAAAAGTCCTGCACGTATGATCGTCCGCCAGGCTTCATTGATAAAAAGTGTAAGCTTGAGATCCTTGAGCGATCCTGCCCGCTCGATAGCTCTATCAACAACCGCTACTCCAATAACCGGAGCGATAAAGAATACCATCCCAAAGATGGTCGTCACATGATGAGCTGTAGTAGTAATTGCTAAGAATGAGAGGCCTCTTATCAAAAAACGCTTGCGGTGACCCCGGAAATAATAGTAAAACTCTGGTAGAGCATTGAGCAAGAAGGTCGATCCAGTGATACTTGGGAGCTGACCAAAGACATGTAGCGCCTCCACAAATGAAAAACAAAAAGGTGCGGCAAGTGCTGCATAGGAGGCAGTCACCTCATCGACCCATATCTTACTAAACTCAAATACTCCCCTCACAAACATCATACAGACGATCATCGCCCATATCAGAAAGCCAAACTTGAGTCCTACGATAAAGGAAAGTAAAGCGATGACGTGATGCACGAGCGGAGGATAGCTCGTCACGGTGAATCCCGTATACCAGCGATAATCCCAATTATCAAACCAATCTCGGACATAGTGATCCGCAAAAAAGAGATGCACATTGGCATCATAGGTCTTCTCAAACGTAAAGAATAGCACGCTCCCATGAAATACTACAGCGAGTATCAAGGCGATCTGAAGATGTTGCCGTGCTTTACTTTTTTGCTCCAAAGTCCCTATGATCTATTACGATCAGCTTCCAGTAGGAGGCTCATCGGTTTTTGGGTTTAGTTAATACATGATTGATTTTCATTATATGTTATCGCCATTGGTATATCAAAAAAGAAGCCAAAATCGGTGGACAGCTTCTCCTTTGCCAAAAAACGGACAAAACTTGCCAATCATAGAATATGACACTATACAAGGGCTATCACACTTACTTTCGCATAGAGAGAATACACATGTAGACGATATGTCAACACCTCCAGTTAGGGGACTTTTAGTTTAAATGTTTCATACTCATAGAGAATTAATAGAACAACGAAAACAAACAACTACTCAAAAATGAAATTAGCAATAGTAACACCTTATCCGCCGAGCAAAACCACACTCAATGAGTACGCTTATCACTTAGTGAAGCATTTTGATCAAAATGAGGACATCTCTGAGATCATACTAATGACCGATGAGCTACCTGCAGGTGAGAGTTACCAGCTCGAAGATTCTCTTCAAAAAGTAAAGATTAAGGTTTGCTGGAAATTCAACGGATGGACAAACATACGTCGGATCGCTAAGGCTATCAAAGAGACTAAGCCTGATGTAGTACTATATAATCTTCAGTTTCTATCTTTTGGAGATGCTAAGATACCGGCGACGCTCGGCCTACTCTCTCCGTACTGGTCTAAGATCACGGGTACTCCATCCACTGTGCTACTGCACAATATCATAGAGACGGTGGATCTGGATAAAGCAGGTATCACTGGTAATAAGCTTTTGACGAAGTTTTTCATGTTTGCCGGGACGATCACTACTAAGCTGATCCTCAATGCGAATAAAGTAGCACTCACAATACCGAAATATGTAGATATCATCGAGGCTAAGTATAAAGCTAAGAATGTGGTGCATATGCCGCATGGTACTTTTGAGATCCCCGAGGAGCCAGCTTATAGCCATGGACCGCAGGACACCATGAAGGTCATGACCTTTGGAAAGTTTGGTACCTACAAGAAAGTAGAAATGATGATCGAGGCGGTCGAGAAGATCCGTCAGCGAGTCAATAAAAAAATAGAAATCGTCATCGCCGGTACGGACAATCCAAATGTCCCTGGCTATCTCGATAATGTAGCAAAGAAATATAGCCATGTCCCAGACATGACTTTCACAGGATATGTCGCTGAGGAGGATGTCCCGAGAATATTCAAAGAAAGTACTGCAGTGGTATTCCCTTACAACAGTACTACTGGATCATCAGGTGTACTCCACCAAGCGGGCAGCTATGGCAAAGCAACGGTGCTCCCACTTCTCGGAGATCTCAAGGAGCTCACGGAGGAGGAAGGATACGGTGGAGCTTACTTCAAGTATGATGATGTAGATGACATGGCAGCGGCTATCGAAAAGATATTAGTCGATGACGAGTTCAGAGTGGCTATCGAGCAGCAAAACTTTAAGGCAGCGAGTATGCTCTCGATGAGCGAGATCGCAAAAAGATATGTAGACTTATTCAAAACACAAATAGGTCAAGAAACAAAAGAAGGAGCCATGGCTATCGCCTAAAACTCCAGAGAAGAGGTTTGTTTTCGAGTATAGCATAATTGCTATAATTGAGTAGAAGGGGGCAGTCGGAGGGCTGCCCTTTTTGTGTTTTGGTGAGAATCCAGAAAATAATATATTTCACTATGTTAGAGGGTAAATCAACCAGATCTAAAGTATGAATGAGACACCTCTTCAACTACCAAAGTATCACCACACATTTATCCCTATTCTGAAAGTGTTAAATACGGTAGAATCCATGAAAAGTAGAGACTTACAGGTAGAAGTACGAGACAGATTTTATAGCACATTACCGCAGTCTCTGCTTAGTAAAAAAACAAGCACTGGAGCTAACGTACTTTTGGATAGGATATCTTGGGGTAAGTCTTACCTCAAGATGGCAAAGTATGTAAACTATCCCAAGCGGGGAATGGTAGAAATTACCGCAAAAGGGCAAGATGCTTTAAAATCAGGAGAACTTTCTCTTGAGACTCTCAAAAACGATGAAGATTTCATTAATCATAGAAAATCCGTCCAAAATGATAGGAACGAAGATTTAGAATTAGAATCTGTCGATGTAGAAAATGCCTCTCCGCAAGATCTAATTGACTCAGGTGTAAATGCGATAGAAACCGAAGTCAAAACAATGCTCTTAGAGAGATTAAAGGAAATCGATCCTTACTATTTTGAAAAAGTAATACTAATACTTCTGAAGAGCATGGGTTACGGTGATTTCGTAGAAACTTCAAAGTCTGGTGATGGCGGTATCGATGGAATCATCAATGAAGATAAATTAGGTTTAGAAAAAATCTACACACAAGCAAAAAGGTACAATGACCAAAAAATAAGGGAAAAAGACATTAGAAACTTTATCGGTGCCATGAGTGGAGATACTAATAAAGGTGTATTTATTACTACTTCTACATTTGATACTGCTGCGATCAAAAAAGCACGAGAAGCTCATCACACTATTATTCTCATAGACGGCGCCAAATTAGTAGACTTAATGCATCAATATAATGTGGGAGTACAAGTCAAGACAACTTATAAAATAAAGGAAATGGATAATGATTTCTTTGAAGAAAACTGATACCATCAACCCTAAGCCACTACAGCCTTAGGAGCTGTAGCACCTCTCATATTGTGAATCATATGATAGACCAGCATGATGAGTAGTAAAGAGCTCATGAGTACGATCTGTACATTGATCACCATCTCTATGCTGGAGTGCAGATAGTTGATCACAGAGATCTGTAGTATACCGGCTATAAGCGAAATCGCCACTGGTAAGTATTTCTTGAGACTCATATAGTAGTAAGCGAATACATTCGCTCCAGCGAAAACAGTCGTCGATAGTGCGTATCTCCAGAGCAGTGGAGCTGCATCAGCATAAGCATCACCAAACAATAACTGCATGATGAGGGCTCCCTGCCAAAAACACATAAAGGTGATCACAGCGCCACAGCCCAATACGATCGCCAATGAGCCATAAAAAAGGCCAGTGTGGGACTCCCCTTTCATCTCCTTCTCTATGACTTTAGGAAAGAGCAGTGTCACGATCGTCCAAGTACCAAAATATACAATACGACCAATCAGAGCAATAGATGCATACATACCTGCTCGATGCTCATCAAAGAAATGCTTGACGAGGATCACATCACAGTTATTGATCAATATCTGGCTCAGCTCGTATAGCGATATAGCTATGACAAATCTAAAAAGTGTCTTTTTAGGGATCTCGATGTCCATGAGCGTGATACCACTGCTGTCCTGCCAACGAGTATAGGCGAATGAAATCAAGAAAGAAAATAGGAATCCGAGACCAACAGCCAGGATCTTGTACTCCGGCGCATATAGATGCGCTAAATAAAGGCCTCCGAGTGTCACTACGAGCCGTCCGACAGTCTCCGTGATGAATGTCATACTAAAGGGCAAAAACCGCTGAGCGCCCTGAAAATAGCCTCGCTGAGCACACAGATGAAAATAAAATGGAATACCAATGAATATCATCAAAAGTGGCAGCTGCTCCATATGTAGATAGCCCGGCAGCACAAAGCTCAATAGGACTCCTATGGCCGTGACAGCGAGCGACAGCCATAGTACAGATCGATTATACCATGCCTTGAATCCCTCTTGGGCTGCGTGATCATCAGTCTTCTGAGCGATATGCTGTGCAGAGGTCATCTGTACTGCTACTCCCATAAAGGACAAAATCAATACTATCGTGGCTAAAATATTAGCCTGAGCAAAGCCCTCGGGACCTAAAAACCGGCCCAAGACAAGGTTGAGACCATAGTTGAGCGCATTGACACCAGTGATAGATACCAGGGTCAACAGTCCGTCACGTGATTCTTTATTTTTCATTGATTTTTCCAATTGTCAGATGATTCGAATACTAAATTAGCTCGATCAAGGGTGTATAACTGACTCGTTATATGTATGACACAGATACCGAGATTTTCAGCAATGTTTAGCCTCTTTTTGACAATTAGCCGACAGAATAAATCGAGCTATAGGATATTGATAGTCTTGAGCAGAAGGGGCTTGTGGGCACGGGAGATCGGGATGACTGCCTTTTGGATCACCAGCGTATTATCCTCTATGTCTTTGATGTGACTGAGATTGATGATATAGGATCGATGTACCTTAAGAAATCCCGCATAGTCCAGTTTAGCATCTATACTTTTGAGCGCTCCATAGATGATGAAGTTACCCATTTCAGTATGGACTTTGATATAGTCACCGACATTTTCAAAATAATAAATCGCCTCATAAGGGACTCTGATCAGACGACCGTCCTGCTTGAGGTAGATCTCTCGCTCGGAGCTGAATGAACCAGACTGATCCATACGTAGCGCCTGCTCTTTAACCTTTTCGACGGCCTGAGAAAATCGACTTGATGTAACTGGCTTTTTGATGAAGTCCGTGACATCGTACTCAAATGCATCATAGGCGTATTCCTTCTTAGAGGTAGTGAATACCACCTGAGGCATGTAGTCGATATGATCAAGTAGCTCGAGCCCTGTCAGTCCTGGCATCTCTATGTCCAAAAACAGGAGATCTACCTTATCTTTATTGATCACAGGGAGCGCCTTCTCTGGACTCTCAAAACTGTCTACTAAGTCAATAATATCTGTAGATTTACAGAGCTTCTCCAGTGACTTACGAGCCATCAGCTCATCCTCGACTAAGATCGTACGTAGTTTCATCGGTGTTATTCTTTACTCATTGCTGTGACTAATATAGCAATACCCTGCGCAATATCAGCGAGACTATCAAAATAGTAGTATCACCTTACTAATCTTATCGCTTACATTTTGCGATTGAGCATACTTTGCTCCAGACGTTTCTTCTCTGATCGGATGAGCTCGATATCTACATCCTTGATCCTATTGAGTATACTGAGCCACTCTTTTACATCAAAGTCCTCTTTTTTAGACCCAAAAGACTCGAGTGTCTCCAGCTCTTCATTGACTTTAGTCAGACCGACCATCGAAAATGTAGGTTTGATCTTATGAGCGAGACGATAGATGTCTTCGTAGTTCTTTTCTTTAGTCACATCTATGAGAGCGATTACATCTTCTGGGATATTCTCAAGAAATATCTCAAACATCTCAGACGCATAGTCGAGATCCTCTCCATAAAATGACTCTAAGTAAGCCGTATCCAGCTTTTCATTAAACGAGAACCATTCTTCATTCATGTTATTGGTTTCTTCCATGATTTCTAATACTTGGGATAATTTTTTACTCAGTTGATCAGGTGTAAATGGTTTTGAGAGAAAGTCATTAATACCATATCGGCGGACTTCTTCTTTTTTGGATAGGTGGGTAGACGCTGATAGCGCCACTATAGGGATACTTTCATTGTCCAGGCGGATCAATCGACTCGCCTGAAATCCGTCCATCACAGGCATCAGGATGTCCATTAGGACCATAGAATATTCATTTTCCATAGCCAGATCGACACCTTCTTTACCGTTGTTCGCTACGTCATACTCGATGCCCCATTTATCGAGGAGTCGAGTGACATATTTTTGATTCATTATATTATCCTCTACGATAAGGACCGGCAGATCGAGCTCTAGTGGTTTCATTCCTTGTAGCGGCTTTTGAGGGGCCGCCTTGGTGATACTTTTTCCGATTTCGAGCTTCAGCGTGAAGTAAAACTCTGAGCCCTTGGCGGGAATACTTTCTACTTTAATATCACCTCCCATCAGCTGGATGAGCTGACGAGTGATCGAGAGACCGAGCCCGGTGCCTCCATATTCTTTTTGAATATTTCGGCTCGCCTGCTTGAACTGATCGAAGACTATCTCCAGTTCTTGCTTAGTCATACCGATTCCTGTATCCTTCACTCTGAACTCCAGCTCAGTCATATTCTTATCTCGGCTCAGCTCCTCTACGGAGAATGTCACAGAACCCCGATTAGTGAATTTCACCGCATTATTGATGAGATTGAGCAAGACTTGATTGATCATCAGCTCATCTCCGACGATCATAGCAGGCACACTATCACCCACCTGCGATTCAAAACTCAATCCTTTCGTCTCTGACTTTACTTTAAAGACTTTAGTGACTGATGTGATCAGGTCATGTAGATTAAACAATGCCGGCTCTACCTCTACATTGCCAGATTCTATCTTGGATAGATCGAGGATGTCCGATATGAGAGCTTGGAGTATTTTGGTGGAGCTCTTGATGATACTCAGGAGCTCGTTTTGTTCTGGATTAAGCGATGTATCGCCTAATAAGTGAGACATCCCTACGATCGCATTAATCGGAGTGCGGATCTCATGACTCATGGATGCTAAGAATTGCTTCTGAGCAGTTTGTGCTTTTTCTGCGACCTCTCTCGCTTTGATGAGATCATGCTGCAGATTTTTCATTTTGGTGATATCATAGTGGATCGCTATCGACCCTATTACTTCCCCATTGATATCGTAGAATGGAGCCCTACTGATGAGTACCCATATGATCTCACCAGATTTCTTTTGCATTTTGACTTCGTATACTCCGTCCGATTGAGTCTGATCGCCCCTCTTGCCTGTAGATTCGGTTTTGAGTATTTCTTCTGGTATTCTTCCGAGCAGTTCAGCTTCACTATATCCTACGAGCTTACAGAATGCTGGATAAGCCTTGGTGATTTCTCGCTGGCTATTGAGCTCGAGGAGTCCGAGTGCCATATTTTCAATGATAGAGCGATACTTGATCTCACTGGCCTCCAGCGCTTTTTTGACTTTATTAAGTTCTATCTCAGCGTGTTTTCGCTTAGTGATATCACGAGCGATACCAGAGTAGTATATGGTCCCATCTGACTCTTGCATCTTGGAGATATTCTGCCCTACCCAGGCTACATTTCCATGCTTATTGACCACTGGAAACTCGTAGTAATCCTTTTCTACTCGCTCACCTATCACCTTGAGGTAGTGTCGTATCGCAGCCCCTCTATGTGACTTTTCGATCAGATCAGTGAATATGGTGCCCGAAATCTCGTCCAACGAATAGCCTGACTGGATGAGGCCTGCGGCATTCATATAGGTGAATTTACCCTCGGTCGTAATGTTATAGAATATATCGTTTGCCTCTTCGACGAGGATACGATACTTCTCCTCACTGACCTTCAGCTCACGAGATCGCTTTTCTACCTCCTGTTCCAGGTCTTCATTGAGACGCCTTAGGTTTTCATTGGCTTCATAGAGCTCCAGGGCCTTCTTCTCCATGATGGCCTCGGCTGACTTTCGAGCCTGACGCTCACGTTTAATTTTTCGTTCGAGCCGTATTAATTCGTCCATTAATTTTTCACTATAGTGAATCTCACCTCTGCACCATCTTCTGAGAGGATTTCTTTAGTCATTTGATATTCTCCTTCTTCATAGTGTTCCATAGTCTTCTCAATGAGACCTTCTGCAAGGGAGCTCATCTTACGCTCACTGGTATAGGTCATGACCATTTTACCATCAGATGATTCTGTTTCAAACTTTGGCAAATCCGCATCAGGATAAAGTTTCTTCACCTCTACATGGATATGATTATCTATTGACTCCAGGAGGTCAAATGCATTGTCGACAGACGTAAAAAACACTGGATATGACTTGAGGAATGTATCGAATATATATCTACCGAATGCCTTGAGTAATTTTTGTGGATCAGCCTTGACATGATCTGACAGATTCATGAGTAGCTGGACGATCTCACTGTGATGATACGTGCCGATAGCCGTATAAGCTCCATCTGACTCCAGGTCTGACGACTCTATGATATGATCTACTACCTCATCGCCAAACTCCTGCTCGACCATCTCCAAAAACTCTGTAAAAACTATTCCTTTCATTTCGTTGATTTAATCATTTTTAAATTGTCATAGACATAGCTATGCCTCGCCCTTCTTATTATAGGACAAATATATTACCATTATAACCTATTCACTGAGCCAAAAAATACGATATACTAAAGCCCTGATCTACTAATAGTCTACATATTTGACGAGATCCCTCTAAAAAAGTCATAAACTGGGCTGATCAAGCCTACTCTCCGCAATTCCTGCCTGACTAAAAGCGATAGACCAGAACAACATATACTTCAAAAAGATAATATACAACCTGCTGAAAATAACAGCTAAAAAACTGAAAATACATATATTGCCGACGCATACCTCTCGTAGCGAACTGAGATAAATCAAAACACAAACAAAGGCGAATTTAAAATGCGTAGATCTCAGTTTTTACGACGAGCTCTGATGGCTATCACCAGCTATCCTCTGCTTAGTTCATGGTCTCTATCTCATAGCTATCATCCAGATGAAGTAGTCAAACAACTCGTCATAGCAGCTCATGATGACCTCGATATGGTCAAGAAAATACTCGATGAGCACCCCCATATCATCAATAAAGTACATCAATACGACAATGGAGAATATGAAAGCCCACTGAACGCTGCAGCACATGAAGGTCGACAGGACATCGTAAGATATTTATTAGCCAAAGGAGCTCATATCAATCTATTTGCAATGACCGTATTGGGTCAATCAAACCTCGTGATCCCGATCCTTCTCCAGCATCCTGGTATGATATTTAGTAAAGGAGCTCACGGATTCACGCTACTACATCATGCTATCATCTGTGGTGATTCGGCCAGTGAGATTTATGACTTTCTGATCAATAATGGACTGAAATATACCAAGGTCAGTCAGACTGAGTAGGCTCTCCAGCTGGCAGCGTGATCTCAAAAAGACTACCTCGACCCAATCCCTCTGAGTGGACCATAATCTCGCCATGGTGTGCAGCGACGATTTGGCTGACTAATCCCAGCCCGATCCCAAAACCCCTATGAGCTTTTTGATCTACTTGTGTAAACATGTCGAATATACTCTGCTGATGGTCAGGAGCTATTCCTATCCCATTATCTTGCACATACAGGCTCACCAGATCTCCATCTATCTCACTCCATATGGCGATCTTAGGAGGTAGATCTTCTCGGCTATATTTGATAGCATTGTCTATGAGATTTTGGGCCATCTGGACTAATAGGGTCTTACTGCCCATAACCTGATGTAGCTCACCTACATCGATAGTGGCATCTTGATCACGAGCTAAATAGTCAACATTGGCTATAGCCATCTGGATCACTTCTGACAGATCAGTCGAGATAAGATCTACGGGCTGCGAGCCGAGCTTAGCGTATGATAGCATCCCTTCCAGCATACTGTGCATACGCTTGGATGCACTTTTGATGACGCTCATGTACTCTTTGCCTCCTGCAGATAGGTCCTGCTCTTTCATCATGAATAGATCGACGAAAGATGAAATCGTACGGAGCGGCTGTCTAAGATCATGAGAGACGACATGCGCATACTGCTCCAGTAGAGCATTGGATCGACGGAGAGACTCTACAGTTTCGGAGAGCTCTTTAGTGCGCTCTCGTACCGTTTCTTCTAATTTTTGTTTCTCAACTTTTAGCTTCGCTTTTTGGATAGACAGATGTATGCGATCAGCCGACATAGACGCTATCGCCTCGAGTACACGCTGATCTTCTACTGTATAAAAACCAACGGCATGATGCTCACTATCGATCACTCCGATGATCTCATCCTTCAGTAGTATTGGAACTGCAAGCTCTGAAAGGCGCTCCTCGTCATCTATGATATAGCGATGATCCAGTCGAGTATCTGTGATATTCTCCGGCACACCAGTCTGAGCGACTGTGCCTACGATTCCTTGGCCCAATGGTATGATGATCTCATCTTTGATAATCTTCCCCTCAGGATTCTTCGGGCCGAAAGCCGCCTTTTGTAAGAGCTTAGTACGATCCTCATTGAATAGATAAATCACGCAATCTTCAAAACCTAAGTTTTCAATCACCTGATGAGCAATGCACCACAGGACATCCTCTGGAGTGTCTTGCCTGAGCAGCTCTTTAGCAAACTCATTGATCAAACTCAAGTGTTTGCTTTCGGTGATAGAGGGTGTATGATTCATCTCAATATCAAATATATACTACCATATGGTTAACAGGTAGCATATGATAGACACTGACATGGGTCAAGAATACCTATTTTCATCTGTAAATAGTAAAGAGTGACCACCAAAGAAGAATTCTGCAAAACAATAATCAAACTAAGTCCCCATGGTCGACTACTGAGCCAGTCACTATGGTCTACGGTCCACCTCGTCAGCTGTCAAGATCAAAAGTATATCATCAAACATAGTACTCATATAGATGCAGAACTAATCATCAGGACTGAATATCAGGGTCTTGAGAGCTTGTCGCAATACGGATTCGCCCCAAAACTATACGGCTACCTAACAATGGGAGGGATACCATACATAGTCATGGAATATATCGACGATGCCCCCAAGAATCAGCAATCTCAAGAACGATTTGGCAGAAAACTGGCAAAAATGCATCAAACGACTCATCCCGAATATGGATTAGACTATGACAACTGTATCGCAGGCTTGAGCCAATCAAATGTAAAAACTCTTGATTGGAGTCAATTCTATGTACGACATAGACTGCTCCCACAATACCGCCTGGCCATCAATCAAGGATTACTTCCTACCGCTCCATCGGAGACTAAAATGATTCATCGCCTTAATGAATGGCTCCCACCAGAAATGTATCCATCGTTGCTACATGGCGATCTCTGGAGTGGCAATTATATCACGCATAGCGATGGCGATACCTACCTCATCGATCCCGCTATCAGCTACGGGCATAGCTATGTAGATATCGCTATGACGAAGCTTTTTGGTGGATTTTCTCCAGCATTTTATAATGCATATCACGAGATCATACCAGCACCACCATATCAGACTAAGCTCACTGAGATATATCAGCTCTACTACCTCCTTATACATCTCAATCTATTCGGTAGATCATATCATACCGCTGTAGCGAATATTACAAATCGCTACTTCACATAATACGTGTGGATTATATGACATATGTTAATTAATGTGACTCATCGGAGGCGAGCTGTCTCAATAGACATTACAGTATTGCAGGGTGATCGATCATCAAAGATTTAATGGTTGTAACCCATTTAGTGAGAGTAGTTTCAGTTGGGGCTGAAGCTGCTCTTTTTTTATAGCGCTCCTCTACCCCTAAATAAAAAGGAGCTCCGGACAAAGAAGCTCCCATTACCAATTGCTGATATTAATCAATTTATAATATGAAGACAATCGAAAGCTCAAGAAATACCTATCTCTATCTCTGACATTTTCTACAATCAAGCACGTGCTCAAATCAAAATTCGTGATCCTCATCACCTAAAAACAGCCGTCAATTGGGAATCTTAAGCAAGTAAGTGCTGTTATAAGACATTGGTAATCAACATAACACACATAACAGAATGAAATACATAGACTACTACCAAATACTCGAGGTCGGTCGAAATGCTGACGAGAAGGCTATCAAAAAAGCATATCGAAAACTCGCAAGAAAATATCATCCAGATAAGAACCCTGGAGATACGGAAGCCGAGAAAAAATTTAAGCTGATCAATGAGGCACATGAAGTCCTCAGCGATCCTGAAAAGCGAAAGAAGTATGACAAATATGGCAAAGACTGGGAGCACGCCGAGGCATACGAAAAAGCTCAACAACAATACCGCTCCACTGGAGGACCTCAATATCGTAGATCAAGCAATGGAGGTAGCCAGTTTGGAGGCTTTGAAGAATTCGCAGGAGGCGGAGACTTCTCCGATTTTTTCAATAGTATGTTTGGTGGATTCGGAGGTAGTGGCGCAGGATATCGCCAACAGTCACAGTCTACTCAGCTCGATGTCAGAGCTACACTAAGACTACGGCTCGAGGATGTCTACAGCACTCAGAAACAAGTCATCAATGTCAATGGCAAAAAGATGCGCATCTCTATACCAGCTGGTGTCAAAGATGGACAGACAATAAGAATAAAGGGGCAAGGGCAGCATCATCCTCAGACAGGACAAAAGGGCGATCTGTACATCACATTTGAAATACTCGAGCCGGCAGGAGTCAATCGAAAAGGGGACAATCTGTATATAGAAACCACGATTGATGTATTCACAGCGATGCTCGGCGGTAAGGCTACCGTATATATAAAAAGCCAACCCGTAAAAATCAATATCCCGGCTGGCACTCAAGCCGGTCAATCACTTCGCCTCAAAGGCAAAGGAATGCCAGTCTATAAAAAGCCTAATCAGTATGGAGATGCCATAGTCAAGATCAATGTCAGTATCCCGAAAGATCTCACTACTGATCAACGTAATAGACTATACTCTATCCGTAAAGAAAGAGCGGCCTATGCGAATTAGGTACCAATAAACAGAAGGGGAACTGAAAAATCAGTTCCCCTCACTATATAGTTACCTTTAGTCTTTATTCTCTTTAGTTCTGCTTGACGATTTTAAGTACACGTAGATCGCTATTTACTCGTAGTTTGAGTAAGTAGAGACCGTCATCATGCTCAGACATATCCACATCTACGACATTGGTTCCCTTAGCCAGATCCACCTGTAGTGTACCTACCTGATGTCCCTGCACACTGAGAATATCTATCGTCGCTATATTGTAGTCTGTGACTGACTCTATCTGCAGCTTAAATGACTCCGAGAATGGATTACCAATAGCAGACCAAGTAAATACGGATCCTGCAACATTATTTTCATCACACGGACTTGGTAGGATTTCATCCCAATTATCCGCTCCGACGCCACTACCATCATAGGACAGACTCATGTCCGTACCAAAGGTCTCCGCTATATCATCAGCGATCCAAAGACCTGCTGATACAGCTACTGAAGATCTCGTATGACCAGCACTACCCCACTCTACATAGGATACGATCGCTGATGGATCTGTGAAACTGTCGCTCCTATAAAGCGCCATCTCACCATCCATACCAGAGATCATTATATCATCAAGCCTCAGTGTCACCAGCTCACCAGGTGCCAGATCCAGATCTCCACACTCTATCTCGAGCGAATCAATCAACTCGTAAGTCGGTGCCTGACAGAGATAGTGATCTCCTATATTGATAGATCCTGTACCTATATTTTTGATCTCGACGAGCCCCGTACCTGTGACTTCATTGAGCACTAAGAGAGGATCTCCCATTACACAGTTTTCACCAGTATCTACCACTCGTACTTGTACAAATTCTGAACTGATATCGAAACAACCTGATATCTGATTAGCTAATCCGCCAGCCTCTAATCCTGTCAAACCATCTGCATAAGCAATCGCTCTCAAAATGTAAATACCTGTAGACAACTGCTCAAAGTCAAAGGTCTCGAGTGTATCAGCTACCCCTATGATTTGTGCACCCTGACTATTAGAGATAAACCATGAGAGATTTGCCCCAGTGTTGCCAACTACTCTAAGATCATCAATAAAATCAGACACCCCATCTGTACAGAATGTATAACTACTACCTCCTGTGATGACTCCCACATTGACTATCCCAAGGTCTACCTCCACAGAGTCTGACAGCGCATAGCATCCATCGAGATCATTGAGATCTGAATTAATGTTTAGGCCATCTAATCCTGTGATATAGCTGACATTGTAAATGCGGTATGTACCAAGATCTAAATCTTCGAAGTCAAAAGAGTCAATCTCAATAGGAAGTCCTACTATCGTATCACTTTCATCAGTGATGACCCAACTCATGTTTTGCCCATCAGCATCAGAGATAGTGAGTCCAGATACTCTATCGGCGACTCCATCAAAGCAGAATCCATAAGGACCACCACTCAGTGTACCACCTCTTGGTTGATTCACATTGACTGTCACCGCATTAGATCTATCACTACATCCTCCTATATTCAAAATATTCATCCCGAGATTCACTACTGTGGACGTGTCAGCATAACTCAGATGCCAAATGAAATAAGCTCCTGAAGGTAAAGGATCAAAGTCGAATGAAGATAGATTCTCTGGAAGTGCGATAATCTGTCCCTGAACATCCGCTATAATAAACTGAGAGAAAGCTCCTACCGCATCTGACAACTGTACTTCTGAGATAAAGTCAAAGTCCCCATCAGAACAGACTATGAATGGTCCTCCCGATAATACTCCGCCATCAACTCCAGTACGAACGACCGTTACTGGATTAGATAGTACAAAGTCTCCCGTAACTTGATCTATAGTGTTAGAGTCTATTAAACCAATCAATGCACCATTATAACTAATGTGCCAGATCTGACAGATACCAGGACCAGCTCCTTCTAAATTGAATGGAGGAGCCATCGGTACATCCAAGATCAATCCAGATGTATCCGTGATCACCCAGGCCGTAGTATCTCCAGAGTTACCAGTGATAGCAACATCAATCAAATCATCAGCTCCATCGCCAGCACAGATATCTACTGTCACTAAAGTATCGCCTGCGATCGTCAATGATCCACCAACTAATGGAGTCACCACCATCGTATCACCACACACAGATCCGCTGTCTACTCGGGTCACTATCAACGCATTACTAAAGTCATAGCAGCCGGCCAAGTCAGAGACATTAGTACTATCTGTTAAGCCTGTCAAGCCATCTGCATAGCTCAAGTGCCATATCTGACAGATACCTGCTCCAGCATCATTGAAGTCTACCTGCTCTACGCTATCTGGTAGACCAAGGATATTGCCTGAGGTATCGGTGATCACCCATTGGCTATTGGCGCCGAGTGCATCACTCACCTCTACGCCTAAAGCAAAGTCTGCTATACTGTCTACGCAGAATGTGAAGTCTCCGCCTGTCAAGACGCCGCCGTCAACGCCTTCTCTATTTACGGTTATTGGATTGGATAAGACAAAGTTGCCTGATATGCCGCTTACTATGCTATCTGTTGTCAGTCCTATCAAGGCACCATTGTAGCTGATATGCCAGATCTGACAGATGCCAGCTCCCGCTCCTTCTAAGTCAAATGGTGGCATCACAGGCACGCCTAATATCAATCCTGATGTATCCGTGATCACCCAAGCACTGCTATCTCCAGAAGCTCCCACTAAGTCCACATCTATACTATCCGCTACACCATCGCCTGCACAGATATCTACTGTTACTAAAGTATCGCCTGCGATCGTCAATGATCCACCAACTAATGGTGTCACCATCATTGTATCACCACATATAGCTCCGCTATCTACTCGGGTCACTATCAAGGCATTACTGAAGTCATAGCAGCCTGCTAAATCAGAGACATTAGTACTATCCGTCAGGCCTGTCAAACCATCTGCATAGCTCAAGTGCCAGATCTGACAGATACCAGCTCCAGCATCATTGAAGTCTACTTGCTCTACGCTATCGGGTAGGCCGAGTATATTGCCAGAGGTATCGGTGATCACCCATTGGCTATTGGCGCCAAGCGCATCACTCAATTCTACTCCTAAAGCAAAGTCTGCTATACTGTCTACGCAGAATGTGAAATCACCACCTGTCAAGACGCCGCCGTCAACGCCTTCTCTATTTACGGTTATTGGATTGGATAAGACAAAGTTGCCTGATATGCTTCTTACCGTGCTATCTACTGTCAGTCCTGTCAAGGCACCATTGTAGCTGATGTGCCAGATCTGGCAAACGCCAGCTCCTGCTCCCTCTAAATCAAATGGTGGCATCGCTGGCACGCCTAATATCAATCCTGACGTATCCGTGATCACCCAAGCACTGCTATCTCCAGAGGCTCCCACTAAGTCCACATCTATACTATCCGCTACACCATCGCCTACACAGATATCTACCATCTCTAATGTATCCCCAGCAATCCTCAATGATCCACCTACTAATGGGGTCACCACCATCGTATCGCCACATACAGCACCGCTATCTACTCGTGTCACTATCAGTGCATTACTAAAGTCATAACAGCCGGCTAAATCAGATACATTAGTACTATCGGTCAAGCCTGTCAGACCATCTGCATAGCTCAAGTGCCAGATCTGACAAATGCCAGCTCCTGCATCATTGAAATCTACTTGCTCTACGCTATCCGGGAGACCGAGGATATTGCCTGAGGTATCGGTGATCACCCATTGACTATTGGCACCAATCGCATCACTCAGCTCTACCCCTAAAGCAAAGTCGGCTATACTGTCTATGCAGAATGTAAATTCACCGCCTGTCAAAACGCCTCCATCGACGCCTTCTCTATTTACTGTTATTGGATTCGATAAAACAAAGTCGCCCGTAATACTACTTACCGTGCTATCTACTGTCAGTCCTGTCAAGGCACCATTGTAGCTGATGTGCCAGATCTGACAGACGCCAGCTCCTGCTCCCTCCAAGTCAAATGGTGGCATCTGAGGCACACCTAATATCAATCCTGATGTATCCGTGATCACCCATCCGCTATTATCTCCAGAGGCTCCCACTAAGTCCACATCTATACTATCCGATACTCCATCGCCAGCACAGATATCTACTGTCACGATGGTATCGCCTGCGATAGTCAATGATCCACCAACTAATGGTGTCACCACCATCGTATCTCCACACACAGCTCCGCTGTTTACTCGGGTCACTATCAGTGCATTACTGAAGTCATAGCAGCCTGCCAAGTCAGAGACATTAGTACTATCCGTCAAGCCTGTCAAGCCATCTGCATAGCTCAAGTGCCAGATCTGACAAGTGCCAGCTCCTGCATCATTGAAGTCTACCTCCTCTACGCTATCGGGTAGACCAAGGATATTGCCAGAGGTATCAGTGATCACCCATTGACTATTGGCGCCAAGCGCATCACTCAATTCTACTCCTAAAGCAAAGTCTGCTATACTGTCTACGCAGAACGTAAAGTCTCCACCCGTCAAGACGCCTCCGTCGACGCCTTCTCTATTTACGGTTATTGGATTGGACAAGACGAAGTCGCCTGATATGCCGCTGACTGTGCTATCTACTGTCAATCCTGTCAAGGCACCATTATAACTGATGTGCCAGATCTGACAGACGCCAGGACCAGCTCCCTCTAAATTGAATGGAGGAGCCATCGGTACATCCAAAATCAAACCAGACGTATCCGTAATCACCCAGGCCGTAGAATCTCCAGAGTTGCCAGTGATAGCAACATCAATCAAATCATCCGATCCATCGCCAGCACAGATATCTACTGTCACTAAAGTATCGCCTGCAATCGTCAATGATCCACCTACTAATGGGGTCACCATCATCGTATCGCCACATACAGCTCCGCTGTCAACTCGGGTCACTATCAGTGCATTGCTAAAATCATAGCAGCCGGCCAAGTCAGATACATTAGCACTATCGGTCAAGCCTGTCAGACCATCTGCATAGCTCAAGTGCCAGATCTGACAAATACCAGCTCCTGCATCATTGAAGTCTACTTGCTCTACGCTATCGGGTAGGCCGAGTATATTGCCAGAGGTATCGGTGATCACCCATTGACTATTTGCGCCGATCGCATCACTCAGCTCTACTCCTATGGCAAAGTCTGCAATACTGTCTACGCAGAACGTAAAGTCTCCACCCGTCAAGACGCCTCCGTCGACGCCTTCTCTATTTACTGTTATTGGATTGGACAAGACGAAGTCGCCTGATATGCCGCTGACTGTGCTATCTACTGTGAGTCCTGTCAATGCACCATTGTAGCTGATGTGCCAGATCTGACAGACACCAGCTCCTGCTCCCTCCAAGTCAAATGGTGGCATCAGAGGTACGCCTAATATCAAACCAGATGTATCCGTGATCACCCATGCACTACTATCTCCTGAGGCTTCCACTAAGTCCACATCTATACTATCCGCTACACCATCGCCAGCACAGATATCTACTGTCACGATAGTATCGCCAGCGATAGTCAATGATCCACCAACTAATGGTGTCACCACCATGGTATCTCCACATACAGCGCCGCTGTCAACTCGGGTCACTATCAGTGCATTACTGAAGTCATAGCAGCCTGCCAAATCAGATACATTAGTACTATCTGTCAAGCCTGTCAAACCATCTGCATAGCTCAAGTGCCAGATCTGACAGATACCAGCTCCTGCATCATTGAAGTCTACTTGCTCTACGCTATCGGGTAGGCCGAGTATATTGCCAGAGGTATCGGTGATCACCCATTGGCTATTGGCTCCGAGCGCATCACTCAGCTCTACTCCTATGGCAAAGTCTGCAATACTGTCTACGCAAAAAATAAAGTCTCCACCCGTCAAGACGCCTCCGTCGACGCCTTCTCTATTTACTGTTATTGGATTAGATAGATCATAGCAGCCACTAAGTTTATTGACATTAGTAGAGTCACTGAGGCCTTCTATCCCATCTGAATAACTCAAGTGATAGATCAAACATATTCCAGCTCCAGCTGCATCAAAATCCACTTGATGAATACTATCAGGGAGACCTATGACATTACCCAAAGTATCGGTGATAATCCACTGCATATTAGCGCCTGTGGCATCAGTGAGTACTATATCTGTGATGAAATCTGGCTGTCCGTCAACACATATGTCATAAGGACCTCCAGATAGCGTGCCTCCCTCTGCGCTGGTACGAGTCACAGCCAAAGGATTGGACAGGCCAAAACATCCTACTATATCATCAAGTGAGGTACTATCGCTCAGTCCTGCTATATCATCTATATAACTCAAATAATATATCAGACATGAGCCAGTACCTGCAGCGTCAAAATCCACCTGCTCAATGCTATCTGGTAGTCCCAAAATATTACCAGCTTCATCAGTCACGATCCATTGTGTTTCGAATCCCTCTACGCCAAGAACGACTATATCAGTAATAAAATCTGGCTCACCATCTACACAGACATCATAGGGACCGCCTGAAAGCGTGCCTCCAGAAATCCCAGATCTATTGACCACTATAGAATCACTAAAAGCAAAACAGCCCGCCAAATCTGCGACATTAGCGCTATCTGCTAATCCGCTGATCTCTCCAGAATAACTCAAATACCAAATCAAGCAGGTACCTGTACCTGCAGCATCAAAATCCACAGCCTCTATACTATCTGGCAATCCTAATATGATTCCCACTTGGTCTGTGATGACCCACTGCATGTCCATACCCATAACTCCTGTGACATCCACACCATTGACAAAATCTGCTTCTCCATCAATGCAAAAATCAAAAGGTCCTCCTGTGAGGCTGCCACCGACTACTCCTGTTCTATTGACAGTGATAGCATTAGACAGCGCATATACTCCACCGAGTTCATTGATATCTGCTCCTACGATGAGATCATCACGATCCGTATTGTACACTATATTATAGATGAGACACTGACCATCGCCAGCTCCTTCTAAATCAACAACATTAGTATCGGGTAATGCTAATATCTCTCCATCAGCATCTGTGATCACTAACCTGCTGAACACTCCAGATTCATTATTCACCTCGAGTGATATCGGATCTGCGAATCCATCTCCTGCACAGATCGCTATCGTCGTACGATCGCTGTCTGATATGCTAAGATTCCCTCCTGATAATGGCACTGCGATATCACATATCATCCCATCTGTCACTCGGATGACGCTCAGAGGATTAGAAAAATCAAGACAACCCTCTATGTCATCTATATGAAATCCCGCTTCGAGTCCAGACATCTCACCTTCGTAACTGACATTCCAGATGAGACAATTGCCAAACTCAGCACCATCAAAATCGACCTCTGTGATATCTGCCGGCAATCCCAATATCACACTATCTGCATCTGTGATCACCCACTGCTGATTAGCTCCTATAGTATTACGAAGTGTGATTTGGTCAGCTCTGATAGAATCTTTAAAACCATCTCCCACACAAAACTCAAATGGTCCTCCAAATAACTCTCCTCCATCGACCTCTACGAAAGAGGATACTTCGATAGATATCTCATCTAAGTCCCAAATCTGTACATCTTCAAAATTTTGAAATGAGCAATATCCCAATAGCTGAAAGCTAAATACTGCAGACTCACTCACAATAAACGCATCTACTCCGGTGAAATCTATCTCTTCCAAACTCCACTCCTGTGAGGTTGGTATCGCTGTCTGTCGATATACCTCGACGTCATCTCTGAGCACTCGCACACCATATAGTGTAGGATAAGCATTGGGGCCTGATACTCCATCTAAAAAGGTAAACTCCTCTGGGGCCAACTCCCAAAAGGATAGCTTGTTCACTACTACGGTATCTCCCTCACGAGGATTGACACTGATATCAAATCTCACCGACTTATTAGTCAGTGGCTGGTAGTCACAGGTACGACGAGCAGAGACACACATCGCTGGCGTACCATCGACACCTGGCGCACATGAGTGGATATTGACATAACTATCGGTACGATAGAGATGTCCTCCAACAACGCCAAGATCCACAAATGCTGCCGAATCTATCTCGGCTGTAAACTCTGAATAATCCCTCGGTGTCTCTCCGGGTATGATTGACTCACAATTGTCCAAAGAGAAGTGAACCGTGGCGGTCTGTGCTCCGAGTATAGGATCATTGGCCGAGAGAGGCTGGATCATGAATACTATACAGAGCATGAGTACTATCTGGTGGATAGACGATGTGAGATGAGATGCTACTTGTTGCATGTAGAGTATGATTATAGTGATGTTAGATTTATTGCAAAAAAACTTGATATCAGAATCGAGAAGATCCTATGTGCTCCGACTCAATGTCAGACTACAATCCAGGTAGGCTATCGTCACAGTAACGTAAATCAAAGATAAATATAAGACTATATATTAAGAAAAATAATATATTTCAGGCGCAGATATCATTCAGTCCTACGGCATACAGTACTTTAGCTGTAGATAATATAAAAAATCATGGTAAAATCTATACGCACATTCATCGGGAGTAAAAGCTACAATGACTCCCGTATCTTCTATCAAGACTTGGGATTTGAGGAGGTGGATCTGGGTCCCAAGATGGTATATCTCAAGATGGATGAGCGCTTTGGATTTTATCTACAGGACTACTATGTGCAGGAGTGGATCGAGAATACAATGCTATTTCTCGAAGTAGATAATCTCGATGAGTACCATGCTCGACTGCTATCACTCGAGCTACCCAAAAACTATACTGGAGTGAAAATATCAGATATCAAGGTAGAGTCTTGGGGTAGAGAGTTCTTTCTACATGATCCGGCGGGAGTGCTTTGGCACATTGGCGAATTCGCATAAAAAAAGAGGATCCAGCCAGCTGAATCCTCTATACTTAAAAACAAATCTTATCAAATAAAATCAATCTTCGATTACTTTGAGCACGAGCTTACCCATTTTCTCACCTGAGAAAAGACGTAAAAACGTTTCTCTAAAATTTTCTATTCCTTCATAGATATCCTCTCTACTTTTTAGTTTTCCCTGGGCCATCCAGGTGCCCATTTCGTGAGCTGCCATGCCATAGTCTTTAGCATAGTCCATGACCACCATTCCTTTCATAGATGCTCTATTGACGAGGAGTGATAGATAGTTTTTCGGACCTTGAACGGCCTCTTTATTATTGTACTGCGAGATCGCACCACATATGACGATACGTGCTCCTCTATTGATGCGAGCTAAGGCTGCATCGAGGATATCCCCTCCTACATTGTCAAAATACACATCAATGCCTTTTGGACATTCTCTCTTGATGCCAGCATGTACATTTTCATTTTTATAGTCGATAGCTCCGTCAAATCCCAGCGTCTCTGTCATATACTTGCACTTATCTGGACCACCGGCGATACCGATCACTCGGCAGCCTTTGATCTTAGCGATCTGCCCTACTACGCTGCCCACAGCTCCAGCACCACCAGATACGAGTACGGTATCTCCTTCTTTGATCTGGCCCTCTCGGATGATACCAAAGTAGGCCGTCATCCCAGGCATACCGAGTGTACCAATATATGTAGGTAATGGCGCAAGTGATGGATCTACCTTATACATTGACTTACCATCATCAACAGAGTACTGCTGTACGCCACCCCATCCAGTCACAAAGTCTCCTACTTGGAAAGCATCATTCTTACTCTCTACGACCTCTCCGACACTACCTGCTCTCATGACCTCACCGATCTGTACAGGTGGTATGTATGACTTAGCGTCATTCATCCATCCTCTCATCGCTGGATCGAGTGAGATATAGTGATTTTTGACAAGGATCTGACCATCAGAGATACTTGGGATCTCAGTCTCTGTCATTGTCCAGGTATTTTCATCAGGGAGCCCGACGGGCCTTTTGGATAGCAATAGCTGTTTATTCATTTCTTTGTTTAATTAGTATTTGATGTGATGATAATGAATGAAGGCACAAAGTGTTTAGCACAGCCCTGTAATTAATTGACACCTTCAGAAACGCCAATTAGTCAGGCAATGAAGAGGTCTTCTCTCGAGTCGTATATCTGAACAAAAGCACTCCTAAAACCAGTAGACCACCCATGACGTACAAGAAATGTTCTTTGAGCCAATCAAGGTGATACATGACCTGATCAGCAGCTATATATCCTAATATACCATAGCCAACAACCCAAGTGAGGCAAGCAAAAAAATTGAGAATCAAAAACTGCCATCGGGTAATCCTCGATAGCGCTAATGACACGACCGTAGCCGTACTGAGCCCATAAATAAATCTATGAAAAACCAACAAATACGGAGGACGACTGATGACCCATCTACTTACCTTGCGAGTTTTTTCTTTGAGCTTTGGACGTTTATCTAAAAATTTTTCACCTCCATATCGGGCTACCGAAAAAATAGTCATATCTCGAGTAAAACCTCCCAATAAGCCAGCGATAGCTACACCGATGATTTGGAGTTCTCCGACCTTGGCAGCAATGACTGCTGTGATGTAGGCTACCTCACCCTCCAGTGTCGTGGCGACATAGAGTAGCACATAGGCCCAGAATTCGCTAAAGCTTTGTGACATACGTTTTTATGAGATAAGAGCCCATGGTCGGACTCTCTGGTAATATTACATTTTTACTGAGAGATTATCACGATTCTATCATCAGTGGATGATATGACTGGTGTCATTCTCGAGGATGAAATGAAAATCACTGAGCTGCTCTGCTAAGAAGAGTCCAGTATTATCATGACTATAGGACTCCATCTCTCGGAGATGCTGTCCTTTCATCACACACATTAGACATCTGAGCGTCCTACCATGAGTACATATCAAAATCCTCTCCTCTGGTAAACTACTGATGTATCTGACAAAACGAGTCACCCGATCTGATAGTTCACGTGCAGACTCAGCTCCCTCCAGCGATACATCAAAATTGCCCACACTCCATTCATTGATCATTTCCTCGTAGGCCTTTTTCAGAAAGAGATTGCCCTCTTTACCCTCGTGGACGCCCCAGCAGATCTCATTGATCAGCGGCGTACTCTGGTAAGGTAGTTTATTCTTTTTCAAAAATGGCTCTACCGTCTGGTATGATCGCTTGAGTCGAGAGCTAATCACCAGATCAAAATCCATTGCTCCATATTTATCATAAAACATGGCAGCCTGCTGACGACCTCGATCATTGAGATCCGAGTCTACCCCACTACCCTGTATGATTCGTTTTTTATTGTAGTCGGTCTGCCCGTGTCGGATGATATATAGCTCCTTTTTACTCATGTAATAAAATGTTAATCTGAGCGAAATTGAATTTAATATCTAAAAATCACAAACATCTTTAAACTCCAATAGTTGTATCTGCATCTAATTCAGAAATTACAACTATGTCACACTGTGATCAAACAATCATTTCATGACCGAAAATAAGTTATTTGAGACTGTGCTGCCCTATTTTGGAAAGACGCAGCATATGATCGGGATGTATCTAAAGGATCAATTAAAAAAAGCCAAGATCACCATCAGTCGAGAAAAACTACTGGTACTCATCAAACTAAGAATCGAAAATGGGCTAAGCCAAAATGAGATCGCTCATCGTACAGAAAGAAACAAAACTACAATCGCTCGCCTTCTCGACACTATGGAGAAAAGCGGACTCATAGAGCGTATCCAAAATGAAAAAGACAAAAGAGTAAAACAAGTCTATCTGACAAGCAAAGGAAACAAACTCGCAGATCGGTGTATGCCGATCATGTATGAGAGTGCGGTCCAAATGCAGAAAGGTCTCGACCCAGAGCAGCTCGATCAACTCCGAGCCATATCAATGGTCATCCAATCAAATATCAACAATACTAAATCGTAACTACTTAAAATATTAGCAAGCAGATGATTAGAAAAAGTATCATTGCGGTATTAGCCATAGCGGCACTGATAGGAGCTTTTTACTTCTATCAAAAACTCAGTAATCAAAAGACAGCACCTCGAGGTACTGTCGAGCAAAAGGTAACTCAAGTCTTCACTCAGACTATTAAAAATGAGTCTTTGCCGATAAATGTCAAAACCAGCGGAAATCTCATGGCTCGCAATCGCATGCAGCTTTTTGCAGAGGTAAGTGGAGTTTTTGAGCATAGCGATAAGTCATTTAAGCCAGGTATCTACTTTGCTGAGGGTGAGACGCTCCTACGTATCAATAATGAAGAACAAGCACTCAGCCTAAAGTCTCAGCGTAGTACTCTGTACAATCAATTAGTGTTGATGCTCCCAGATCTCCGATTTGACTATCAAGAGTCACTGCCCCACTGGGAAAAATACATATCGACATTCGATGTCAATCAAACCCTCCAGCCACTACCAGAGCCTATCAACGAAAAAGAAAAGCTCTACGTAGTCAGCAAGAACATCTATACACAATATTATAATATCAAAAATCAAGAAGAGCGATATAGTAAATATGTCATCACCGCTCCATACAATGGCATCCTGACAGAAGCACTCGTAGATCCTGGCACTCTCATACGTACTGGGCAGCAGCTCGGGACTTTCATCAGTCCATATACATATGAGCTCGAGGTAGCCGTCAACACTTCATACTCAGACCTCCTAAAGACGGGCACTGAAGTAAAGCTGTACAATGTAGATCGTACTAAAACCTACACGGGCAAGGTGATCCGTATCAACTCTACTGTGGACCCCGGATCCCAGACGATACCAGTATTCATTCAGGTACGTGGAGATGGACTCAAAGAAGGAATGTACCTCGAGGCCGATCTGGAAGCAAAGCAAGAATCTAATGTCTTTGAGATCGACCGAAAGCTCCTCATCAACAATAATAGCGTATATCAAGTACAGGATACTGTACTCAAATTAGTACCTGTCGAGACAGTCTATTTCAAAGAAAAGACCGCACTCATCAGAGGTCTCGCAGATGGCACTAAAGTCCTATCTAAATCTATCCCGGGAGCATACGAAGGCATGCTCGTTAAAGAAATCACCGACTAAGCTTCAGCATGAGAAAGATTATTGAATATTTCATAAAGTATCCAGTCGCTGTCAATGTGCTCATGATCGCCATGATCTTGGGCGGTATACAGGGTCTCATGAGGATGAATAGTAGTTATTTCCCGCTACTCCCTTCCGAGAATATCACCATATCGGTAGCCTATCCAGGTGCCTCCCCCGCTGAGATAGAAGAAGGAGTCGTCCTCAAGATCGAAGATAACCTGAGAGGGCTCATCGGTATCGAGAGATTCACCTCGACATCATCAGAGAATGTCGCTACGATCAATATCGAAGTGGAGAAAGGTCAAGATATCAATGTCGTATTGGCTGACGTCAAAAATGCGGTAGATCGAGTACCATCCTTTCCCGTAGATATGGAACCACCTGTCATCGCTAAGCAGGAACCACTTAATCTATGTGTGGACTTCACCATCAGCGGTGACAATGTCCCGCTGAAGACGCTTAAGAATATCACTCGTGGTATAGAAGATGACCTAAGAGCCCTCGGGGCCTCTCAGATATCAGTCAGTGGATTTCCGGATGAAGAGATCGAGATCGCCGTCCGAGAAAAAGACCTGAGAGCCTACAATCTGACTTTTAATGAAGTAGCGCAGGCAGTGGCTGCTACCAATATCCTCACCACTGGGGGTAGCATCAAGACGGAAGTCGAAGAATATCTGATCCGAGCTAATAATCGAAATTACTATGGAGATGAGATGGACTACATCGTCGTCAAAGCAGACAATAATGGTAAAGTCATCCGCCTGCGAGACGTGGCCGATGTGCGTGATAAGTGGTCAGAAAATCCAGACAGACTCTATCTCGATGGCAAAGAAGCCATCAGTATCGCCGTATCCACGACTAATAGTGAAGATTTTCTCGGTCGTGTGGAGGATGTCAAAAACTACATCGAAAAATTTAACGCAGAAAACACAAGTGTGCAGCTCGACATCACTCAGGATAGATCGATCTCTCTACTCGAGCGTACTCGTATCCTATTAGAAAACGGAGGCTACGGTATCCTACTCGTGATGCTCCTACTTTCTATTTTTCTCAAGCCCAGCTTGGCCTTCTGGGTAGCTATTGGTATCCCAGTATCATTTATGGGGATGTTTATCATAGTACCGGATATCATCACCATCAATGTGATGTCTTTATTTGGTATGTTGATAGTGATAGGTATCCTCGTCGATGATGGTATTGTCATTGGAGAGAATATTTTTTACCACTACGAGATGGGGAAAACACCTGTGCGGGCAGCGATCGATGGGACTATGGAGGTACTACCTGCGATCATGTCAGCCATCTTGACGACGGTTGTGGCTTTCTGCACTTTCTTCTTCTTGGATGCTCGGATCGGAGATTTCTATAAAGAAGTATCGATCGTGGTAGTCGTGACTCTCCTAGTATCTTTGATCGAGGCATTAGTGATACTCCCAGCGCACATCGCAGAGAGTCGAGCTATGAAGAAAGACAAAAAAGGATTTCTCATCAATGTATGGGCTGATAGAATCATGGTCTGGATGAGAGAGAAACTCTACATTCCACTACTTCGATTTGGACTCAATCATCCAATATTCGGTATATCAATTCCCATTTCTCTATTCTTATTGACATTAGGCAGTATCAATGGGGGCATTATCGGTGTGACATTCTTTCCGAGGATATCGAGTGATCGAGTCAATATCACCCTGCAGATGCCCAAAGGAACTAACGAGACCATCACCGACTCTATCATCACACAGATCGAGGATGCAGCATGGAGAGCTAATGAGACCCTCACAGAAAAACAAACGGGCAATAAACCAGTCATTGAGTCTATCATCAGACGTCTCGGTCCTGGTACATCCAATGCTACCCTCACACTCAATCTCCTACCCGGAGAAAGTCGTGATGCCTCAGCTCCGCAAATATCTAATGCGGTGGAAGAAGAAATGGGACCTGTCTATGGAGCTGAAAGTCTGATCTATGGATCAGGGTCCAATTTTGGGGGTATGCCTATCTCTGTGGCACTCATCGGATCAGATATCACGGAACTCAAAGGAGCTAAAGAATCGTTTAAACAAACACTGCGCAATCTGGGGACGCTCAAGGATATCGCTGATAACGATCCTCAGGGGATCAAAGAAATCAAACTACAGCTGAAAGAGAATGCATACCTGCTCGGACTCACCCTCAATGATGTGATGTCTCAGGTCAGAAGTGGATTCTTTGGGCGGAGTGTACAGCGTTTTCAGCGTGGCAGGGATGAAATACGAGTCTGGGTGAGATATGATAGAGACAATAGGGTCTCCATCAAAAATCTCGATGATATGTGGATCGTAACTGCGGATCGCAATCGAGTACCATTATCAGAGATCGCAGAGTATGAGATCAGCCGTGGCGAGGTAGGCATCAATCACCTCGATGGTGTCCGTCAGATACTCGTGAGTGCCGATCTCAAAGATCCAGAAGGCTCTGCTACTGATATACTGACGGATATACAGGACAATATCATGCCTCGTATTCTGGCTGAGTACCCATCTGTAACACCGCTCTATGAAGGACAGAACAGAGAGGCCGGCAAGGTACTTGGCAGTATGAAGGCTACTCTACCAGTGATCTTCTTAGTCATGTATATGATCATCGCTTTCACCTTCCGTTCATACTCACAGCCACTATTACTATTTGGCCTGATCCCATTCAGTCTGATAGGTGTGAGCTGGGGCCACTGGGTGCACAATAGTCCGATCAGTATGCTTTCTACTTTAGGTATCATTGCCCTGATCGGGATATTAGTAAATGATGGACTGGTCCTCGTCGGCAAGTTCAACACCTATCTGAAGACTGGGCTGCCATTCAAAAAAGCATTAGTAGAGGCGGGACGCTCGAGATTCAGGGCTATATTCTTGACATCGATCACGACCGCTGTTGGATTGGCACCGATCATCTTTGAGCCGAGTCGTACCGCTCAGTTTTTGATACCTATGGCCATATCGATAGCCTATGGGATCGTGATGGCTACTTTCTTGACGCTATTTGTATTGCCACTATACCTATACTTTAACAATTCTCGCAAACTGGTGTGGAAGTGGCTACGTACGGGAGAGTGGGTAGACCGTGCATCTCTCGAAAGAGCAGTCATGGAGATCCATCATGAGAAGGCGGCTGCTGCCGAAATCAATGGAGATCACTAATCAATCATTTCATCTAAAAACATTAAGATCATCATCTTATGAAATATATAGTATCGGCCGTATTCTCTCTCATTGCTCTCAGCCTCTACAGTCAGGATATACTGACCGTGGAGCAAGCTGTGCAGACTGCGCTGGAGAATAACTATGCCATCAAAATAGCTAATAAGGATGTCGAGCTCGCTGAAAATAATACCTCTAAGGAGGCGCTCGGGTATAATCCTACTGTAAATGCTCAGGCAGGTCTGACTTCAGAGCTGGGGTCCAGTACCCAAAACTTCAGCTCCGGAGAGTCAGCATCTACGGCATATGCATTCTCCTATGGAGCGAATGCCAGTGTGGGTGCTCAGTACAACATCATAGACCCGAGTCGTGACATCACCTATGAGCAGCTCACAGAAGTGCTGAACCTGACTGATCTACAAAAGAAATTCACGATAGAGCAAAGCGTGTTTGATATCATGAGCAGCTACTACAATATTGCCAGACAGGCAAAAAATATAGAGCTCCAAAATGAGACTATAGGGCTGACCCAGCAACGTCTCGACAGAGCCCTTATCAATCAAGAATATGGTCAAGGATCTCGAGTAGATGTGCTCAATGCGCAGGTAGATATCGACAGAGATAGCATCGCTCTGATCAATCTGATACAGCTCATGGAAAACGAAAAGCGTAATCTTAACAATCTGATGGGGATCAATATCGACATGCAATATGATATCGATGAAGACATCACTTTTGATAATACACTATCTCTCGAAGGTCTCATAGCTGCTGCGGAAGCAAATAACACCCAACTCCTGATGATGGATAAGAATATGGATATCACAGAGATGGACTATCGGCTCATCGATGCTACTCGTCGGCCCAGCTTAGCAGGTAGTGCGTCATATAGCTTTACTTACTCTAAGAGTGCTCCGGGAGCATTTTTCAGCTCATCGACTCGTAATGGTCTCGGCCTCGGACTGACCCTCTCCTACAATCTCTACGACGGCGGTCTACGCAAAGTACAAGAGCAAACCACTAAACTCACCATCGAGAATCAAGAGCTACAAAAGGAAAACATCTGGCTCGCTCTACAGCGTGACATCACTAATGCCTGGTACAACTATCAAAATGCACTATACATCATAGAGAGAGAGAAGAGTAATGTGCAGACCACTCAGACTAACTATGAGCGGAGCGAAGAGCTATTCAAAATCGGTAACATCACAAGTATCGAGCTACGACAGGCTCAACTCAATCTACTCAATGCAGGTAATAGCCTCATCAATGCCGAGTATGATGCTAAGCTGATTGAGATTCAACTAAGATTTTTGACAGGACAGATCATCAATCAATAAGAAACATCATAAAAAGTGAGGATCCGATACTAGAGTATCGAGATCCTCAACCATAATCACAAAAAGCATTTTTTAAAGCCTACTTTGCTTGACACTTTGGTCAAGAATTTATCTTTTTCTGAAAGTCACTCAATAGCTCACCTACTATCTTTTTGATATGTTTATCAGGATTGCTCAAGCGATCATCATAGGTAGGGCCCATGGCAGCACCATGCCATAGTACCTGATCTTTTGCTTCGTCGATTACATCTATCACGAGCGTGCCCTCTTCATATGAGCTGATCCGCTCGACGCACATGGGCCCTCCATTGATTTGATCATAATAATCGTCACAACCTTCACTAAAATATCTTACTTCATTCTTGACGAAGTACTTGATTACCTGTGTAGCTTCATCGTCTCTCCTCATGTTCATCTGCTGGAGCTGCTGATGGATGGCATTTTCGATGCGCTGCTGATTGATCATAGTCACATCCATATTGTAGTCCAAACAGTGCTCCTCCAGCCTATAGCTGGACTCAGCCATGATAGACTCATCAGGAGAATCGTATATATATCTCACTGACATACAAGAACTAAGAAAAGAAATGACAATCAAGACCATCATTCCTTTTCTCAATTTCTTCATCTTCCTCAGTAGTGATTTCATAATACGAATGTAACTACATGACGATCTACGTACCATTGACATATATCATACACTCACATGATCTTGGACAGAGCTCCTACAAAAGCCCTACAACCAAAAACAGAAATACCTGACCAAAAAACGGCACATATGTACCACTCATCTAATGACAGCTCGATTACACTTCATATACATCTATCATTGTATCATCAATTGGATTTATGACAACACTTAAGAACACCTTTGACAAATGAATCAGACAGAACAGAACTGGCAGAATGTACTCGTAGTAATACATGACGTCAACGACGCAGAATGGAAAATCATCACACAACTACAAAATGAGATCCCCTCTGTACGTGTCATAGTAGATGACAATATAGAAGGAGCTGAATGGCAGTTTCCTCGATACGATGCGATCCTATTTGGGTCGAATGTCACAGACATAAATCAGCTTAACATAATCAATGAAATACTACCTAACTCAGACCTGAACACTATCATGAGCTTGACACAATACAAAACCTTATGTAACCTGCCTGACCAAGTACAACCAACTACAGAAATAGTCCTCGAAAATGAACGACTCAAAAAACAAATGGAACTACTCGAGGGACAAAACAAAGACCTGAAGAAGTCAAATGAAAAATTAACTTCTTTTGCGCATGTCATCTCTCACGATCTGAAAGGTCCACTCCGTACTATCAATAGTTTTGGCCAGCTGCTCGAATCCCGAAACGCCAATGCACTCGATGACCGCAGTCTCGAGTTCATCAAGCTCATGCGCAATAATGCTAAGACAATGAGCAAGCTGATCGATGATATCCTGACTAATGCCAAAATGAATGTCAGCCAGGAGGCTCTCATGCTAAAGCCAATAGACCTCAACAAAGTAGTAGAAAATGTCACTCTGATGCTGTCTGATAAAATCAGAGAAACTAATGCAACCATCACCATCGGGGACTTACCAGTGATCAATGGTATAGAATCAGAATTCTTACAATTATTCCAAAACTTCGTTTGTAACGCTTTGAAGTTTTCTTCTCCTGAGCGACCTCTTGAGCTACATATCAGTTCATTCACTCAGCATGCAGGAGAGTATATCATATCTATTAAGGATAATGGTATCGGCATAGCAGAAGATGAACAAGCTAAAGTATTTGAGAAACACTACAAATCTCAAAATAGCAATTCTGCAGGTACCGGGCTGGGTCTATACACTTGCCAAAAAATAGTGGAAGCCTATGCTGGTAGAATCGATGTAAAATCAAAACTTGATGAGGGTACCACTTTCATGTTTAACCTCCAGCAAAGTCGAACTGACAAAGACTTATAATATTCGCTTGACTATCTTCAATCTGTGAGTATACTGCTGTATATCCAGATTGAAGATACCATAGTGATCCATCTTATCTATCCGTACTCTACCCGCCGCATGGATCACATTATGATTTTCCAGTACGATACCGACATGCGATATCTGATCTGTCTCCTCGCAAAAGAAAGCCAAATCTCCAGGCTGCGCCGCCTCCCAAAAATCAACTGTCTCTCCATGATGCACCTGCTCAGCAGCAGTACGTTCCAAGGCCACTCCTATACATTTGAATACGATCTGTACCAATCCCGCTGGATCAACTCCAAATGGCGATCTGCCGCCAGCTAAGCTCGGAGCATTGAGCAGTTTTTTAGCGAGCTTCTCGATGAGGGCATATGATGGACTGATACTATCTCCCATGGCTGCCTGCCCACTGTATCGATAGACGTGATCTGCTATCCTAAATATCATACCATCATAATGATCAAACTCAGCTCCGATAGTCACATATGTACTATCACCATCACAAAATACAGCCTCTGCGATATCTATACAGACTGCTGGCTGGTCGCTCACGGAGCTCGTCGGCACCTCATATAGCTGACGTCGATCCATCCATCCGATGACACCATCATATAGCGTTTCGACCTGGACCCAATCATTCTTCTTAGTGCTGAGGATACGGACTCGCTCTCCAAATAAAAGCTGTGACAGCATCACCGCTGCATCATTTGGTTTAGCTCTGATGGGACATATACTGAGTCTGCTGACGGCTATCTGATCCAGAATCGTGAGATTTTAATGCATTTTCTTGGCGTCAAATTACACATTTCTCTCTGAGACGTACACCTTTGTATTCGTTTCTTTCGTTAGAAAGGCTTTCATAGAAAATGTGAGATAAGAATTTGAAGCGCCATTACAGATTTAGTTTTTTCTTCTTTTGTCTATTCGTAGGGTTTCATACCATGAGTGCTCAGGATAGTCAGTTTAGCCAGTTTTATGCTAATCCCATGTATCTCAACCCTGCACTGACGGGATCACACTCTGGCACCTATCGTGTCATGGCCAACTATCGAGACCAATGGGCTGGACCACTGGACAAACCTTATAGCACCATATCTGCAGGTGGAGATCTCAAGTTTGACCTACGCACAAAAGGTAGCTACTCTGCGGGCAATGACAAGGTAGCAATAGGCCTCCAGTTTTACTCAGATCGCATAGGTCTGATCAACTATAATACCACTCAGCTCAGCACTTATGCCGCCTATCATAAGGTACTCGACAAAGCGACAAATCAATACCTCAGTGTCGGCCTCCAACTCGGCATCGCTCAGCGTGGCATCACATACAATAACTTGACTTTTGAAGATCAATTTGATGGGGTCAATCAGTATAATCGTCCGACTAACGAAATCCTACCTGGCAATAGTCAAGTAGCAGGAGATATCGGTATTGGCTTACACTATTCGATCACTCCAGCTAAAAATAATGCTTACTATCTGGGCATCGCCTATCAGCATCTTAACTCTCCTAATGTTTCTTTCTTTGATCGTGATCCGATCACTACTGAGGAGTATGAAGCTTACACCTTGAGCTCTAAGCTCACTCTTCATTTGGGCAGTTCTTTCCCTATGGGAGATTTTGCTGCGATCGAGCCTCGAGCAATCTATTGGTCACAGGGCACCTCTCAGAGCGTAGTCCTCGGTACTAACCTAAGATATGAGATCGAGGACTCTGATGAAATATCCACCCATTTTGGAGCTTGGATCAGATCTTCTAAAGGGCTTAGCATTTGGTCCCCGACGGACTTTATACTATCTGCGGGATTTGGTAAAGGCGGTCTGCTGATAGGTATCAGCTATGATGCTAATCTCTTAGGCCTGACGAGCGATCCATTCAGGACTAATACGCTGGAGCTCAGTATCAGCTTCATAGGCAACCATGATAATGACAATCGATTCTGTCCAGTCTTTTAAACTCTCTGGCATCAGGCCCTACCCTCTCTCGATAGCATCTATGATCGGCGCTGTGGTCTCTGACCAGCTATAGTGATCCATGACAAATTTTCGCCCCCTGAGCGACAGCTGTAATCTAAGTGACTCATCTCCGAGGATCGTCTCTATCGCATTGATGAATGTCTTAGGATCATCAGCGATCAAAATGTCCTCTCCAGGCTCCGCTCCGATAGATTCATTAACGAATGACGTAGTGACACAAGGCACTCCCTGAGCCATAGCTTCGAGTATTTTATTTTGCTGACCCGATCCAGTGAATATCGGAGCGACCAGCATCTGTCCCTGCTGATAGTAATCTCTAACATCTTCGGTCCATCCTTTGACTCTGACATTGTGCTGTTGCTTTATATTCAGCCACTTAGAAGGATTCGCCCCAGCGATTAATACATGCACATCAGACCTCAGTCGAGGCACTATCTCATCGATGATGTAGTGAGCAGCTTTATCATTGTGCACATAGCCCAGATTACCTACAAATACGATTTCAAACTCTTTTGCTATCTCAATATTCGGCACGAAAAAGTCTGTATTCACACCATTGGGTACTATAGTCAGCTGATCTCTCACTGCTGGATCAAACTCCCTCTTGTCCCGCTCTGAGATCACAAAATGGTGATAAAATTTATCGAAGATCTTTGACTCATATGCCTTGACCCGCTTTAGCTCTATACCATTTAGAAATGGTACTTTTGAAAGCTGTGGCATACCCAGCGCCTGCATATTGAGCGGGATCGAGTCCATATAGTCGATCGACTTTGGATGTGGTAGATCCACCACATATGGCGCCATCCTGATCAACTGGACATAGATGTGCTCTGGAGCGAGCAGATCTATGTACTCATGGATGTGTCGCTTTATATCTTCTTGATAAAAATAAGCTACCTGAAGCGGGAGCTCTCCCATCATATGTGGCAGCAGGCGAGTCACACTACGCTGAGGGGATAGCGGGATGCACTCGATCGTACGACAGTACTTATAGAGCAACTCTTTTTGATCATCCTCTATCGGGCTCTCAGTGAGGGAGATCAGATGGATCTCATGGTAACGAGATAGCTCCACCAGATGATAAAAAGCTCGGAGTTTATCACCTTTGTCAAGCGGATGAGGAAAACGAGAGGTCAGAAAGGCAATCTTCACAGATCAGATATTTAGCTTGCTCAAAAAAAATTAGTACGAATATAGCGGTTGTCAACTCAGCAGTACTCTCTGCTCATAAAAATCGATAAGTCTCGCTGCGACCTCCTTATAATCGTAAGATGGAAAGACATGCTCATGAGCGGCTCGTCCGATATCCCTGAGTTGCAAAGGATGATCTACTGCCCACTTTAGTGCGGACCGCCATGCCTGTATACTATCCGCTATCAAGGCTGTCTGATCATGAGTCACATCGATCCCCTCAGCTCCTATAGTAGTAGCCAATACTGGTACCGACATGGACATCGCCTGTATGATTTTGACACGTGTGCCACTACCAGTGAATAGCGGTACGATCAGTATATCTATCTGCTTCCAAAAAACTGACGCATCCTCGATCTCTCCAAGTACCTGAACTCTATCTGCATGAGGTATATCGCAGCTCCACTTATCAAAGTGACGGCCGGCTAAAACAAGATCATAAGTGCCATCAAATACTTCGTCCAGATACCACTCAAGTCCTTCTTGATTGGGCCGCCAATCCATTGATCCGATGAATCCCACTCGGAGTAGTGAGCTATCGCCCCTATATGTAAGAGACTTAGCCTCTTCGCCGATCGGAGCTATGTGGACCTGATCATGTATATTTTCGAAAAAGACTGCATCAACTGCCGAGACAGGGATGATGGCATCTACCTGCTTACATCTACCTTTCTCATATTGCTCGAGTCTCTGCACCTGCTTGTAGAGGTATTGGGCTTTTAGCCAATGGCTCTGACGAGCTATACGCCGCCATATCTGATGCTCAACATTGTGCGCCCGATAGACGATCTGAGCATTGGATGCCTCCCTCAAGGTATCCAGATAGATCAGGCCCTGCAGACCTTCTATCTGTATGATGTCATAATCCTCAGTCCTGACCAGATCTCTCAGTCTTATAGCTACTGCCTCACTTCGATATCGGCTAATATGATAAGGGTCCGATGAGAAGAGATTAGCTAAAGCAGATACCGCAGTCACACGATTATCCAGATCGACGGTGACTACCTGATCGTATACTGGTAGATCTTTAGGACTTACCACATGATGATGCTTAGCCGTATTCATAGCGAATAAATCCAGCTGCGCTCCAGCCTCATGGAGTCCTCGTGACATGAAGTCTATGGCGATCGACTCGCCGTCCATGACGGGATAGGGATACTGTCGGGTGACCATCAGGATACGCATAACAGCGACGAAGGTAGTCGATTCTCTCTGAGCATCGAGGCATTCTCCCTCCTTTTGCCAATATCACAGTTGAAGAAACCGCATATCTCTGCTAACTTTATAGAGATCAAGTCAAGAACTATCGACTCATGCAAGTACTCTCCCCAGCCCCCTACCTCTCTATCGCAGAGCGAAATGAGCTCACTCAAAAGAACAACCTTAAAGGTATACTCGGCATCGCCTATCACTGGGCTTGGATAGTCGCTGCGTTCGCATTAGTCCACTATTTCCCTCATGTACTGACCGTCATCGTTGCACTGCTGATCATCGGAGGTAAGCAGCTGGCATGCGCTATTGTCATGCATGATGCTGGACACTACGCCGTATTTGATAGTAAGCGACTGAATGATTATTTTGGAAACTGGTTTGGCGGATATCCGATTTTTCAAGATGTCAAGAAGTATCGGGGCTATCATCTCCGTCATCATCTACACACTGGTCTCGAGGAGGATCCTGACCTCCTACTCACCAGAGGCTACCCTACCTCAAGAAAGAGTATGATCAGAAAATTTACCAGAGATCTTACAGGTCAGACAGGCATCAAGGCATGGGTAGGACTGATCATGATGCATATGGGCTATCTGGAGTTCAATCTGGGGAATAAGGTTACTCGTATCTCACAGCGAGATCGTAGCTGGTCGGAGTTTTTCAAGGTGGCTTTTACCAATCTCTCTGGTCCAATCATCGCTAATCTCATGATATTTGGCCTGCTCTGGCTTTTTGCATCAGGATGGCTTTATTTACTTTGGGTGGGCGCCTATTTGACCACTTTTCAGTTCTGTCTACGAGTACGGGCCATGGCAGAGCACAGTGTGGTCGAGGATTCCACAGATCCACATAAAAATACTCGTACCACACGAGCTAACTGGCTGGAGCAGATGCTATTCGCCCCTTATCATGTCAACTATCACGCAGAGCATCACATGATGATGTCCGTACCCTCCTATCATCTCCCCAAGATGCATCGCTATCTCCGAGATCGAGGATTTTATGAAAAGGGCACCTACGCAGACGGATACTGGACTGTTATTAAAAATGCCATTGTCGAATAGATCATATTGAGAATTAACGTCTCTTTGATTGTCCCTAAAAACTAAGACTATTGATAATGGAGTATACGTGACGACCAATTGGACCATTATTTCATTTGTGTTACTTTGTCTCAATTGATTGATAGCCTATCTTGGCGAGATATATCAATCTTATGAAAAAACAAATCTTATCTACTATCAGCTACTGCATCGTAGTTGCTCTTCTTCTATCCTTGGGTTCTTGTGGTACAGATCAAGAGCCGCATATATTGGTCTTTAGCAAGACGGAGGGATTCAGACATGAGAGCATACCAGCTGGTATAGCTGCCATCCAAAAAATCGGAGTTGAAAAGGGCTATATAGTCGATTCCACAGAAGATGCCTCATTATTCACCGAAGAAAACCTGTCGCAATATCATACTGTGATATTCCTCAATACTACCGGAGATATTTTGGATGCTAATCAGCAGATTGACTTTCAGCGATTCATTCAGGCAGGTGGAGGCTTTGTCGGCATACACTCAGCCACAGACACCGAGTATACTTGGCCCTGGTATAACAAACTGGTAGGGGCCTACTTCCTTAGTCATCCTAATAATCCGAATGTCCGCACAGCGGATTTTGATGCCGTAGATCATGATCATCCATCGATGGATAGTATGCCAGATCGATTTACCGCGACGGATGAGTTTTACAATTTTAAATCACTGCAATTGGATCTCATCAAGCCCTTAGTCAAAATCGACGAATCCAGCTATGAAGGCGGAGAAAAAAACGGGAATCATCCGATGTCATGGTATCACGAGTTTGATGGTGGGCGAGCATTTTACACAGCTCTCGGTCATACTGATGAGATGTATGAAAATCCCCTATTCGTCAATCACATCAAAGGCGCAATCCACTGGGCTCTCGGTGGAGATCAACTCACTCAGCTCGACTATAGCAAAGCGACAAAACAACGCCCACCCGATGAAAACAGGTTCACTAAGGTCGTCTTAGAAGACAATCTTTTCGAGCCTATAGAACTCGCCGTCTTACCTGATGAGCGTATACTATATATTCAGCGGAGAGGTGGAGTCAGACTCTACTATCCCGAAGACCAGATGTCAGAGGAGATCTACAGATTTGACGTAAGTCATAAATACAACAACCGCAAAAAAGAGGAAGATGAAGCCGAGGACGGTCTTCTTGGCTTAGCGATCGATCCCAATTTTGAAGAGAACGGCTGGGTCTACTTCTACCATTCTTTAGCTGGTGATCGTCCGGTGAACGTGCTGACTCGATGGGTACTCGATGGCGATCAGCTCAACGAAGAGAGCATGGTCACCATGCTCGAAATAGAAGTGCAGCGTGAGGAATGCTGCCATACTGGAGGATCTATCACATTTGACGCTCAGGGCAATCTCTATCTGAGTACAGGTGACAATACGAATCCATTTGACACACGCTACGCACCTATCGATGAGCGAGAAGGTCGGTATCCATGGGATGCACAAAAGAGCTCGGCCAATCCTAACGATCTACGTGGTAAGATACTCCGCATCACGCCTCAGGCAGATGGCAGCTACACCATCCCAGAGGGCAATCTATTCGCTCCCGGTACGCCAGGCACTCGACCCGAGATACTCGGTATGGGTATGCGAAATCCCTATCGTATCTCGGTAGATCAAAAGACCGGCTATGTATACTGGGGAGATGTGGGCCCCGATGCTGGAGAGCCCAAAGATGGTCAGGGTCCCGCTGGACATGATGAAGTCAATCAGCTCAGAGAGCCAGGATTCTTTGGTTGGCCACTCTTCGTAGCGGATAATAAAGCTTACTTTGATCGAGACTTCACGGAGGAGGCAGGCACGACACAGTTTGACCCTGCTCGACCTATCAATGACAGTCCCAATAATACAGGGATGCAGGAGCTACCCCCTGCTCAGCCTGCGTTCATCTACTATCCATATGGACCATCGGAGGAATTTCCTATAGTAGGGACGGGAGGTCGTAATGCCATGGCCGGACCAGTTTTTTATTCGGACATGTTTTCTGGAGCGGAAAGAGCATTTCCCGATTATTATGATGGAAAGCTATTCATCTATGATTGGATGAGAGGCTGGATCATCGCTGTGACTATGGATGCTGAAGGTGATCTCGTAGAATTGGAAAAATTCATGCCGAGCTATAAGTTTAGTAATCCTATGGATATGGAGTTTGGGCCGAGTGGAGACCTGTACATGCTGGAGTATGGTACTGGATGGTTTCAACAAAATGAAAATGCTCGCCTGATCAAGATCGAATATAATGGTGGTAATCGTCAGCCAGTCATTGACCTCAAAACGGAGAAAACTAAGGGTGCAGTACCATTCACTGCCTCGCTGACCGCCGCTGAGTCCTATGACTATGACCATGACGATCTGCAGTATGTATGGACAATCACGGATGAAGATGATAAAACTGTCGCTACCTATCAGACCGCTGATATCGAGCACACCTTTGATAAGGTAGGGCGATATACAGCACAGCTGGAGCTGAAAGATGGCAAAGGAGGACAGTCCTCTCAAAAAATCACCATCATGGCAGGAAACGAACCTCCATCTCTGGAGATCGGTATGGGACAGACTAACAGTATGTTCTTCTTCCCAGATCGGCAGATCAACTATGACATCAAAGTGAGTGACCGAGAAGATGGTGAAATACCTGACGACGAGGTGGCGGTGACATTTGACTTCCTAAAGGAGGGCTATGATCAAATCGAGGCTGCCCAAGGCCATGTCAGTGCTGACGAAATATCAGCCTACGCAGCTGGCAAAAATCTCATCGCCCAGAGTGACTGTGCGAGCTGCCATAAAGTGGACACCAAGTCTGTAGGACCAATGTATATCGATATCGCTCAGAAGTATAAGGATGTACCAAAATCAGGCGACTACCTAATCAGTAAAATCATCAATGGTGGGAATGGTGTCTGGGGAGAGGTCGCCATGGCCGCTCATCCTGACCTCAGTGTCTCTGATGCTGCTAAAATGGTCAGCTATATCATGAGCTTGGCCGAGGGGCAAGACGGCCCACAAGTACCGCTCCAAGGTAGCTATACGGTGAGTAGCAAAGATATGATCCCAGGCAAGGGCTCTGTGATCATCCGTGCTGCCTATGAAGATAAAGGTGCTAATGGAATGCCATCGATCAAATCTCAAGAAGTGATCATACTCAATGCTCCATACCTCGATTTGCATAGCAATATCGCAGAAGAAGATGTGAACAAAATGACCTACGAAGGCATGGATCTCATCATGGCCACCAGCCATGGTGGTCATGTGGGGTACGACGAGATCGACTTCACAGGAGTTGGCGCTATATCTGTATCAGCATCGGCACCTCAGCAAATGGGATTCGTCGGTGGTAAAGTAGTCGTACGAATAGATAGTCCGGATGGACCTATAGTCGGAGAGTCACCAATGATAAAGCCTGGGGCATTCATACCTGGTGCAATGCCTCCGTCATACGATATACCCGTCAAGGGAGTTTCTGGTAATCATAAGGTATACTTCACTTTTGAAAATGAAAGTGCTACAGCAAACCTATTCACTATAGTGGGCATAGGACTGAAGCCATCATAATGTAGTTTTCACGAAAGTGTATAAGTGACTTATAAATTAAAAAGCGAATGGAGAATGGCTCTTCATTCGCTTTTTTCATATCTCATGATCCAAAAGAAAAGTAATATCGATAGGAGTAAGTACCTTTACCAGTCTCAGTAAAAACAAAATAACATGTCAGATAAGAAAGTGATTTTCGCTATGGAAGGAGTCAGCAAGACCTACCCTCCTAAGAAGCAAGTCCTCAAGAATATATGGTTGTCATTTTACTATGGTGCTAAGATCGGTGTGCTCGGTCTCAATGGATCAGGTAAGTCGAGTCTCCTCAAGATCATCGCCGGACTCGATACTAATTATGAAGGTAAAGTCACTTTTGACAAAGAATATAAGATCGGCTATCTCCCTCAGGAGCCGGAGCTCGATGAGAGTAAAACTGTAAAGGAGATCGTCCAAGAAGGTGTACAGCATATCGTCGATGTCGTCAAAGCCTATGAAGACATCTCTATGAAGCTGGCTGAGCCAATGGACGATGACACGATGATGAAGCTCATCGAGGAGCAGGGCGATCTACTCGAGCAGATGGATCATCTCGGAGGCTGGGATCTGGACCATACGCTCGAGGTAGCGATGGATGCACTACGATGTCCGCCAGATGATGCGAGCGTAGCGGTACTATCTGGGGGTGAGCGTCGTAGAGTAGCGCTCTGTAGACTCCTCTTATCCAAGCCTGACATCCTACTGCTGGATGAGCCGACTAACCACCTCGATGCCGAAAGTGTACACTGGCTGGAGCAGTTTCTCCAAAACTTCCCAGGTACAGTCATTGCTGTCACGCACGATAGATACTTCCTCGACAATGTCGCTGGCTGGATCCTTGAGCTCGATCGTGGAGAAGGTATCCCATGGGAAGGCAACTACTCGACATGGCTGGATCAAAAATCAAAGCGTCTCGCTCAAGAAGAAAAAGCAGAGTCTAAACGCCAAAAGATACTCAAACGAGAGCTCGAATGGTCTCGCATGGGCCAAAAAGGACGCCAAGCAAAAGGGAAAGCTCGTCTCAATGCCTATGACAATCTGAGCAACCAAGAGGTCAAAGAAAAAGAAGCTAAACTCGAACTGTATATCCCGCCAGGCCCACGTCTGGGAGATGTAGTCATCGATATAGATCATGTCACTAAAGCATTTGACAATCGTGTACTCATAGACGATCTGAGTATCTCTATCCCTAAGAATGCCATCGTAGGCATCATAGGTCCTAATGGTGTGGGTAAGTCTACCCTCTTCAGGATGATCATGGGCGAAGAGAAGCCCGACAGCGGAGAGATCACTATCGGTAGCACTGTAGAGCTGGCATATGTGGATCAATCTCATAAAGATCTCCTGCCAGAGAAGACTATCTACGAGGTGGTGAGCCAAGGCGAAGATTTCATCAAAATCGGCAACAGCGAAATCCACTCGAGAGCATATCTGAGCAAATTCAACTTTCAAGGAGGAGATCAACAAAAGAAGGTAGGTGTACTCTCAGGGGGAGAGCGAAATCGTCTACATCTCGCTATGACGCTCAAAGAAGGTGGCAATGTGCTCCTGCTGGATGAGCCGACTAATGACATCGATGTGAATACACTACGAGCTCTGGAAGAAGCAATCGAAAACTTCGCAGGATGTGTCTTAGTGATATCGCACGATAGATGGTTCATCGATAGACTGGCGACACATATACTCTCCTACGAAGACGAAGGACAAATACAGTTCTTTGAGGGTAACTTTAGCGCATTTGAAGCTGCAAAAAAAGAGCGACTGGGAGACATCACGCCTAAGCGTCCAAGATTTAAAAGCTTGCTATAGCAGAAATACTGAGAGATAGTAGGTATATTCAGAAGATTTAACTGTCTACTATCTGATGTTTTTAGATTTTATAAATAATGAGCAGAGAGTCCTGCAGACTCGACGAGATCATATTACACTGCCATGAAGCGAAAGTACTACATAGGTACGCTGCTCGCTCTGATCGTCATCATCGTCAATCAGGCCTATATCCAGTACCAGCTATATCAAAAACATCAGGATGCCAAAGTGATCAATGTAGCAGGTCGTCAGCGAATGCTAAGCCAAAAACTCACGTATGAGATGACCATGGCTAAAACAGATGAGACCTATCTGTCTCGATCTCAGAAAACACTCTATGAATGGCAAAAAGGACATAATGCCCTACTAAATGGAGACTCCGATATAAATGTGGAAGCTATCCGCTCGAATGAAGCCATAGATGCCCTCTATGACATCTCTCAAAATATAAATACAGCGGAAAACTATCTCCTACAGATAAATCAAATAAGCACTGATCAAATAGAGCAGAATCAAAACAGCTTCTTAGCTAAAATGGAGAAAGCGGTAGCACTACTCGAGATCGACGCCAATCGAAAATTGAGATATATTGTCATCATAGAGCTGCTCTTAGCTGCCTTAGCCATCATGGTATTGTTGGCAGAATATTTCTTTGTCTATCGACCTGCAGCTAAGGAGATGGAATACATGAATAGAAAACTCACGGAGCAGGCAAATCTATTCAGAGGTATATACGACAGTAATACAGCTATCAATATCGTGATGGACCTCGACCTAAATATCATAGAATACAATCGGGAAGCAGAGATCCGAATGATGGAATACAGAGGTCAAAACCTAAATCTGCACAAGTCATTCAAGGACCTGGTCGTACCAGGCACTGAGGAACATTTTAAAACCTCCTATGCTCGTGCTATCCAGGGCAAAATCAGTAATGCCGACTGGCCAATGCCTACAATAGATGGAGATATCAGATGGATGAGTGCTACTTACTATCCAGTCTATGAGGATCAAGGTAAAATCATAGGAGTAGCATTCAACTGTATAGACATCCACGAAAAAAAGATCGCCGAATCAAAAGCTCGAAAGCAAGAAGAAAAAATCAAGGAAATCAATCAAATCCAAAGTCACGATATCCGAGGACCGCTGAGTAAAATCATGTCAATAGTCGAAGTGATCAAGATGGAAGATGATGATCAAGCCAAAATCGAAATGATAAGCTACCTCGACGATGCCGCCGAAGAGCTCGACGAAGTCATCCATCGGATAGTCCTAAGTGATCAACCTTCTAATCATAAGAAGGCCTAAATAAGCTATTCTACTCCACGATAGCCTTCAGTCGCTCCAGCCCCCTACCACTATCGATAGATGCCTGTGCCTCTGCGATACAGTCTACTATAGAGGTATCTGGCTTAAATCTCTGTATGGCGAAACCCGCATTAGCACTGACCACCGCTCGCTGGGCGGCGGTACCATGCCCACTCAATATAGCCATGAATATCTCTGCTGCAGCCTCTACAGTGTGCCCTCCATGAAGATCCTCCTGTGCTAATATAGCCAGACCCACATCCTCAGGTGATAGCGTAGCATTCTCCGATCGAGTACGTATCTGAAAAGTCCCTGTCAAAGAAATCTCGTCATAGCCATCATCTGCATGGATCACCGCATACTCGATGCCCATATCATCAAATACTGTCTGGTATAGATCCAATAACGTAGGACTAAATACTCCCGTGATCTGTCGCTGAGGTCGTGATGGATTGAGCAGTGGCCCCAGCATATTAAAGAAGGTCTTAGTCTTCATCCCTCGACGTATCGCTCCGACATGTCGCATAGCTGGATGAAAGAGAGGAGCATGCATGTAGCAAAAATTAGCCTTCTCCAGATCGGATCGTAGCTTTTCCTGATCATTAGAAAATTTGTAGCCTAAGTACTCCAATACATTGGAGCTACCGCAACCAGAAGACACCCCATAATTACCATGTTTAGCCACTTTATAGCCCGCTCCAGCTACTACGAGGGAGGAAACTGTAGAGATATTAAATGTATCCTTGCCATCACCCCCGGTACCACATAGATCGATCGTCTCCATATCAGAGAAGTCTATCGGCAAAGCTAAATCAATCATCGCCTCTCTAAATCCAGACAACTCGCCACCTGTGATCGATCGCATCTGATAGCAGGTCAGTAGTGCCGTGGTCTGATAGGGATCGACTCTCCCTTCTCCGATCCACGTGAGTAGCTCTCGACACTCCTCTTTAGCCAGTGTCTCATGTTGATAGAGTCTATTGAGCTGAGATTTGATATTCACTATATCTCCAGATGCCACCTCTGCCATGGTTAGTATTTTTATAAGTCTATATTATGAAGTATCAAATGTATCGCTTGCTCCAAGAATCCAATGAAAATAATAACGAAAATCATAGGAAAAGCCGTTGAATCATTCAAAACAACCGTCTTTTTGAAAATGTAACAGAAGCGTCGAGAAGCCTTTGTAACAAAATACAATCTTACTGAATCATCAAAAATCCATATTTCTACTTCCTCATCAAGGGAAAAGCATAAATCCTCCCATCGCTATTTATTTTTCTTAATCTTGATCCTACCATCACTGCGTAGATATAGCGTAGACATCTCACTGATGGTGATAGGGTGTACCTCCTCACTGTCACCCGCAAAATAGCTGCCAGCATCGAGGGCGATGCTCTTGCTGGGGGTGTCTTGATAGTATAATTCCCCAGATATGACTACTGACTTCAGATGAGATCCATCGGTCTGTATCTGCCCCATCCAGCCTTTAGGAATCTTGACTAATATGCCTCTCTCTTGACCTGGCGCATGCTGTCCCCAGAGCAGTGCTACTTCGGTAGCATTCTGAGCGGCTGCTGCCCAGCTGATATCTGTGGCATTCATCCATACGATGTTGGATTCGTGGGCATTGATCGGTCTTTCACCATTGTCAAAAGCCTCGTCTGCCGGCATGACCAGATAGGGACCCGAGTCTATCTCGATATAAGCTAAGGTCTCAGTACCCTCTGCAGCTGTGATGTGTGATTCGCCAGCGGGCTGCGTCCAAAAGGATCCTGTAGGCATCCACATATGCTCAGCTGCGGGATCATCATTGTGTATGACTCCGCTGATGACGATACCCCGATAGGATACATTGTGTATATGTGCTGGAGACTCAAATCCATCTACGGGCTTTAGCAAAAAACCAGTAGCTACATCGGCTTTCCTGTCGCCCCAAAGTGTGCCGGCCTGAGGACTCTGATCACCTCGAGCAGGATTGAGCTGCTCCCAATTGACCTCCTTAGAAGGAACCACCTGTGCAAGTATGGAGCTATTGACGGACGTCAAAAAGTATAAAGTAATTGATGCAAAAAATGTGAAACTGTTCATCAGTAGTTTTTAAAAATTATGATTGTGCAGTATGAATAGCAAATACTTTGCTTTAGTTTTCACATCAGTGACAACTTAACAGGACAATAAGGATCGATAACACTGCTTAACAATATTGGAAAGATCTAATACAGGCATAAAAAAAGCCAAGTAGCTACCACAAATGGAACTACTTGGCTTACGTGATTTTTTTTGGATAATCGGTAGACCTTATACTATCTCGGAATGTCGTCTCTCACTTCCGATTTCGCTACAATAGTCTCGATATTTTTATTTTTTCAATTTCTTGTTGTGCAGGTCGTGACACTCACTGGGGAGCTCACACTGTTACGCACCGATATACGATTTACACGAGCGAAAGTCTACTGATTACTTCTGGGGTATTCGGCAAAGGAAAATCAACCTTTGCCATTACCTGGTCAGGCGGACTCATAGAAATTTTTACTAGAGGAATAATTACAATTAAGTCTGTGCCTTAAGAATCAGGGCACCTCATTACTCAGGGATGATTTATAGTTGATTTATTAAGCTGATTGATCTGGTCACAGTGTGTGAATGATAGAGAATGAAGTGCAGAATGGATGTCAAAGAACTGAATTGTTTTATCCTCCGTGGGTTAAACAATAATAACACTTCTAATATATTATCATTCTGTCACAAAGTCAATACACAATCAAATATTTTATCAATTTAATTTATAACCAAACATAAGTCACTACCAAAAGCTTTAAGAGCCAAATAGAGTAACTCGTTAAAAATCAACACGAAAGCGTAAATTGACTCTTCGATTAGTTAGATTATTAGGTACAGCATATTGTTGCTGAAAAACTGTACGCACCCAAGTATTAGAGCTGACGTTTTCAATACCCATGAGATTGAAGACCTCCAGATTGATCCATGCATTGTCCAATCCTCTGAATAAATGATTAGGTTTTTCGTCGATCCAATCCTTCTTCCACAGCTGAAACCCAAAACCCATATCCACCCTTCGATAGGCTCTGAATCGAAATATATTTCTGAATACTTCATTTTCGTCGGGCAACCCAAACGGCAATCCACTACCAAAAGTCATATTGAGAAACACTCGCATATTCTCATTCATCGGTAGATAATCCTGAAAATAAATGGACACATTAAATGATTGATCTGTAGGTCTCGGCACATCACCTACCTCGGTCGGTCCGGACTCTGTAAAGCGGAGATGTGTCACATCATCCAGGCTCTCTCGTGTACGTAGGAGAGAGAAGTTAATCCATGACTCTGCTCCCGGGACAAACTCTCCATTTAGCCGCATATCAAGTCCTACCGCATAGCCGCTGGCATCATTCTCTCCACTGTAGCGCAGACGGACATTATCTATATCATAGCTGATCAGATCTGAGAAGGATTTATAATATAGCTCTGCGATAAACTTAAACGGTTTATCACCGAGCCGCTCCCAATAGAAGTCTCTATTGATACCTCCTACGATATGTATCGATCGCTGAGGCTGGAGATCTTCATTGATCGTGCCATCTGGTCGACGTAGCTCTCTGTAGAGTGGAGTCTGATAGTAGATGCCCCCAGCCAGCTTGTAGGTAGTATTGATGCCCTCCTTGATCGGTCGATAGAGTAACTGAAATCTCGGGCTCACATTGAATGCGCTCGAGAGATCCCAGTAGCTCAGTCTCGTACCCAAGGTCAAACTCAGCTCTGATCGTCCCTCTCGCAGATGCGTATAGGTATCCTGAAAGTATCCTGTGATCTTATTTGACTGGATAAGATTTTCGCTCTTAAGCACGGAGCTCAGGAGTACCTGAGTATCACTGAATGGCAGCGAGTAGCCCGCAGAGTCGATACGCTCCCACTCATTCAGTCGATCATCAAAGTATTCATGCTGATACTTCAGCCCAAACTGTAAGAAATGTGTCTTCACATCATTACTTTCTGACTGCAGCTCTATACCTCCTCGGAGCTGGACATTAGAGATTTTGGAGAATAATCGATTTCGACTATAGTCATGCTCTGTCCCTACGCCGAGTACAGCGATCTCCTCTCCTGCATTATCACTATTGAGATCAGTCTCAACCTGACTCAGCCGATAGTATCCGATGATGTCTATATTTTCTTCTTCTACTCCTCTATAGGTCGATGCGAGCAGCTTGAGGAATAGTGGATTTTCTTCTCGATCTGGCAGATAGGTCAGCGAGGTGCCCACCATCCCTGTCTGAAACAAGTCTGACTCACTCCCCTCAAATACACTCGTCAGCTGTAGCGCCTGATCGATCAGACCCAGCGCAGTCGCTCGTGTCTCAGGGACGAATGAGAAGTCACTTTCATTATAATTACTCAATACTCCAATCTGCAGATCCCTTGTGAGATCATAGGTCAGATAAGCCTGCACATCTGCAAAATCTGGGGTATACTCTCCCTGTGTATCGAGTGAGCCGAGGATATATCGTGTCGTCTTATAGCGAGCACCGACGAGATAGCGCAGCTTCTGATAGTCACTCTGCCCAATCGCATGACTACCCTCCATGTGGACCGACCCTCCTAAAAAACTGCCTGATACGGATCCTTTGAATTCTTCTGGCCGCTTATAGCGAATATCTAATACGGATGCCATCTTATCCCCATACTTTGGCTGATAGCCTCCTGATGAAAATGATAAATCTCGGATCAAATCAATATTAGGAAATGAAAGTCCCTCCTGCTGACCACTGCGTATGAGCTGTGGTCTGAATATCTCAAAATCATTGACATAGACGAGATTCTCGTCATAGTTTCCCCCACGGACATTGTACTGAGAGGATAGCTCTCCACCTGTCCCCGATCTGGCTCCGAGAGCGATATGAGGGAGCACACTTTCGAGATTGCCCGTAGTGGATGGGATGACCTTGAGTGCATCGGTACGCTCTGTCACCATCTGTGCCTGCTCTGCACGGGTGTCAGTGACTGTGACTTCCAGGTCAGACTCTACAGCACGTAGACTCACATCCTGAGTATAGCTACCTGGCGTCCCTGCTCTCAGGGTATAGTCGACATCTTCATAGCCCAGTCTACTGTATCTGATGGTCAGTCTATCATTTAGCTCAGCTATCTGGAGTTCATATCGTCCCTCGCTATCGGTCTCGGTGTTTTCATTTGTCCCCACAGCAAAGACTGTGACGAGCTCTACTGGATCGCCACTACGGCTATCAGTGACCTGACCAGTGATGATGACTTGACTCCATCCCTGCGCTCCAGCGCACAGTAGTGACAGGAGCAGGATGATGCGAGAGATGGACATATTAGTATGATTTATTCTTTTCGATAGATTTGAGTGACTCTATAGTCTTGACAGGATCCTCCGACTTGAACACACTACTTCCTGCTACTAATGCATCAGCACCAGCCTGAAGTAGAGATTCAGCATTCGCCAGACCTACTCCACCATCTATCTCGATATGCGGATTTAGATTTCGCTCTTCGAGCATGGCCTTTAGCTTTCTGACTTTAGGTAGTGTCTGATAGATGAATTTTTGACCACCAAACCCGGGATTGACACTCATGATGAGGATCAGATCTATATCCTCGAGGATATCTTCTATGTTTTGTATAGAGGTATGAGGATTGAGCGCTACTCCTGCTTTGGCTCCAGCCTGCTTGATCTGCTGGATCGTACGGTGGAGGTGACGTGTCGCCTCATAGTGTACTGTCACGATATCTGCTCCCAATGCTACGAACTCCTCTACGTATCGCTCTGGCTGCTCGATCATCAGATGCACATCGAGTGGTTTAGTGCATCCCTTCTTGATGAATGGCATAAGCACCTGACCAAAACTGATATTGGGCACAAAGACTCCATCCATGACATCTACATGCAGCCAGTCTGCCTGAGACTGATTGATCAGCTCTATCTGATCTGCCATATGGAGAAAGTCTGATGCTAACAGTGAAGGAGCAATAATGTGTGACATAGTTATACTTTCCGTTATTTGGAGGGCAAAAGTAGCGCCTTCTATCTACTCTAATGGGATATCAATGCGAATATTGTATCAGAAAAGACATATCCTCCACAGAGCTCGGATGACAATAAAAGGCAGACTGAAGCAAGGAGAATCTCATATATTGGTCAATAAAATAGTACGTATGAATCAATCACACCAAGTACATGTCATAGATCTAAACTTCCTCGGTGGAGCAAATGGTATTGCTGCTTTCTTAGTCGAGTCAGCGGATGGGCCTATACTCATCGAGGCAGGCCCACATAGCACTCTGCCTACTCTCGAGAAAGGACTCGCCACCCATGGCTATCAGATCAGTGACATCCAGCATGTGTTTTTGACTCATATCCATCTCGATCACGCTGGCGCAGCATGGTGTTTTGCTGAGCACGGTGCTCAGATCTATCTCCACCCTTTTGGCTATGCCCATATGCACGATCCATCTAAGCTGTTAGCTTCCGCTAAAATGATCTATAAAGAAGCTATGGACGCACTCTGGGGCACGCTGAAGCCGATCCCCGCAGATCAGCTACATACGGTAGATCATGGTGAGTCAGTGCAGATAGGTAGCACCACTATCACCGCTTGGCATAGTCCAGGACATGCTAAGCATCATATCGCATGGCAGATAGGCAGCGATTTATTCACTGGAGATGTCGCAGGGGTATCTATTAATCATGGACCTGTCATACCGCCATGCCCTCCACCAGATATCAATATCGAAGACTGGGAAAACTCACTGCAGATCATAGAGTCTCTTGACGAAGTGGATCGATATTTCTTGACACATTTTGGAGCTATCACAGACTGTGAGGCGCACATAGCTAAGCTTCGTAAGAGCCTTGAGGCTTATAGCCAATTCTTCTTGCCTTATCATGAGCAGGGCGCTACTGTGGCAGAGGTACTTCCAGACTTCAGGGAGTTTGTCAAAAAGTATCTCACTGACAATGGTATGTCTGAGAGTGATGCGATGGCCTATGAAGCTGCTAATCCGAGTGATATGAGTGCTACAGGATTATTGAGATATTGGAAAAAGAAATTGGGCTAATCACTTCCCTCGAGCCAGTGCCGTCAGCATACCATTGAATACAAATCCATGTGCTGGCAGCACAGCATACCAGTACGCCCGTCCCCAGAGTCCTTTGGGCCTGAAGGTCGCTGTCTGTATCAGTTGATCTCCCTTGATCCTGAACTCCAGCCATGCCTCTCCTGGGACCTTCATCTCAGCAAAAAGCAAGAGCCTGCCCTCCGAGCGATCAGCATAAAGCACTCGCCAAAAGTCCAAGGCATCACCAGCATTAATCATATCCTTATTAGTCCTGCCTCTACGTAGACCTACTCCTCCAACGAGCTTATCCAGATATCCTCTGAGCCTCCACATCCAGTCCCCATAGTACCAGCCCGTCTCACCTCCGATGCTCCAAACACGATCGATCGCTGACTCCCGATCATCATATGGCTGACTCCGCTGATCTACAAAACAACCAAAAGTCGGCACCTCTATGAAGTCCGATATATCTCCACTAAAGCCGCTACTGGCATAAGCATCCTTCCAGCTGGACCAGATGTCATTGCTTTTGATCCGGTTAAATGCTTTCTGGAGAGCCTGCTGATAGCTGATAGGCTGTATACTCAGGAGCTGGGCTAATCGATCATCACTGGCCACTACCTCTACTCGCATACTATCGACCAAAGAGGTAGCCAGCGTGTAAGAGGTCGATGTGACGAAATAAAGCCAATAAGAAGACAGCTTGGGTGTCATGACGGGGACAGTGATGATCCACCGCTTGAGTCCACGCTCTTTGGCGAAAGCCAAAAGCATCTCTCTATAGGTGAGGATATCTGGACCTGCTATATCAAAAGTCTGATCATAGGTCCTCTCATCAAATATGCTCCGTGATAAAAACAGCATCACGTCTGACACTCCGATCGGCTGGCAGCGAGTCTTCAGCCAGCGAGGAGCGATCATGACGGGCAGCTTCTCTACGAGATCCCGGATGATCTCAAAAGAGGCACTACCCGAGCCTATGATGATACCTGCTCGGAGTGTGGTGAGATGATAGCGCCCTCCAGCGAGTATATCCTCTACTCGCTTACGTGAACTCAGATGCTCTGAGAGGTCTTCCTCATTAGCTATGCCACCGAGGTAAATGACATGCTGCACCTGTGTCTCACTGAGTCGATCCCTGAAGTGCTCAGCACAGCGCCTCTCCATATCCGCATAATCCTCTGACTGTGACATACTGTGGACCAAGTAATAGGCCCCATCTATATCTTCAGGTATAGCCGATAATGTATCTCTATCCAGCAGATCGACTTGTATCACCTCTATCTGGTGTTTCATCGAGTCTGGAGGAGAGAATCTGAGCGGATCACGCACTGCGCATACTACGTGATGTCCCAGCTGAAGGAGGACAGAGAGAAGACGCTTGCCGATATAGCCGGTAGCACCAGTGAGGAGTATTTTCATAGAGATGAGGAGCTTTACTGCCTATTAAGACAAGATGGTAGCCTAATATGTTGTCACAGCCATGATGTCGTGGCTGCTATACATGCGCTACTGATCGAGCAGGAGCAGGCTGGAGTTGAGGATCAGGTAGCCGCAGAATAAAAGTCGTACCCTCACCCAATGTAGAATTGACGGTGATCTCTCCGCCTAACACCTCGACAAACCGCTGTACAATAGCAAGTCCGAGACCTGTGCCTTGAAATGCTGACTTACCATGTAGCCTATTAAATGGCTCAAATATTTGGTCCAAATACTTTTGATCGATGCCGATGCCATTATCACTGACAGAAATGGTCAGAACCCCCTCATCTGAAGTTGCTTTGACCCATACTTTGGGAGTATTACTATAATTAAATTTTAAACCATTGCTGATAAGATTTTGGAGAATACAGTATAGCAACTCATAGTCACTATTGATATGGTCTTGACCTATCTGCATTTTTACCTCAATGGATCCATCATGGACTTCGCACTGCTCACGATGGATACGATCCAGCATATCTATGAGACTGAAGTGTCGGAGATTTGTTTCTATTTTATTTTCGGCTCGAGTATACTCCAATAAACTATCTAATATCTTGGCAAGACTACCTGCACTGTCGATCACATAGTCGATATGTTCTTGCACCTGAGGATAATCGGGACTCTCCTTTAGCTTCATCTGTATGAGCTTCTGGAAGCTGATGATGCTGCGCAGCGGTGACTTGAGATCATGGGATGCTACATAGGCGAATGTCCGTAGAGAGTTATTGCGTTCAATCAGTTGGTGCTGCTTTTCTACTAATTCATCATTGACCTCTCCCAGCTCTGCTACGAGCTTCTCCGAGTGACTGAGTGCTTTACGCTGACGACTGTAGGCAATATCGATCTGTCTCCTGAAATATCCCAACACTAAAAACATCCCAAAACCACATAACAGAAAATGCATAGCTACATAAAATGCTACCATCCCCGAAGTAGGTAATGGTCTCATGGGCTGTAGCCAAAGCAATAAAATGAAAACTCCGAAAGCAGATGCTCCCATCGCCCATCGAGTCAATCGACGGTCAAAAAGTATGTGTGGGATAGAAAATGCAATCACAAAATATACCCTTACTCCTTCTTCATCGGTCTGATTGAAGGTGAGCATCGATATCCAGAAAAGAAATAAAAGATAAACTACAAAATGGCAATACTGGCATGTACCTTTTCTATTAAGTAAGAATCCTACACCAGAAATAGCTGCCAAGCATAAAGGAATATACCAAGGATTTTCGCCCACGATCAAGTCTAAAATCGTGAACATGGCACCCGAGATCATCAACACCCCGAACATGACAGAGACTACCTTAGTCTTATCATATTTGACTACCTGTTCTTGCATTAATCCTTTTAGTTCAGCTTATACCATTAAGACGACATGCATTTACCCTCTACCTCCCTACTCGTCTTTTATTTAATAATATACGAAAATACTACATAAGACAATTAAAAGAGGCGTCAGCCAGACGTCACATGATCTCAAATACTTGTGATGCTGTTTAGACCTAAAAAGGATAGTTGATAGCGAAATTAATATTGCCCAGCATACCATTGTAGTCACCATTCGTCAGTACTATCTGACTACCTGTCTCAGGATCGGGGAAAGGATTGCGCAGCTTGTACCCAAAATCAAACCTAAAAATGAAATAATCGAAATCAAGACGTATCCCCCAGCCTGCAGCTATAGCCATCTCATCCAGAAAATTAGTACCAAGCTTTGCTCCAGGTCGATCAGGGTCATCTTTGAGTAGCCAGACATTGCCCGCATCTACGAATAATGCTCCCTCGAGATACCAGAAGAGATCAAATCTATATTCGACATTGGCTTCGAGCTTAAAGTCTCCTGTCTGATAAAAGGCTGTATTGAGAATGTTTTCTTCGCTATACGTACCAGGACCGAGCTCTCTGAGTTGCCAGCCTCTGATACTATTTGGGCCACCCACAAAATACTGCTTGATGTATGGCACCGACTGATCATTAGCATAAGGCACGGCGATAGCGGCATTGAGTCGAGCGGCAAAATTGGATCGCCCGAGCACCTTCTTGTAGTATCTCACATCAGCGTCAAATCGTATATACTCCGAAAACTCCAATCCACCAATAGACCACGTATCATTATAACCACTTACCGTATTCACCAGCCGATTGACTAAGAGATTTTCTAAGCCAGAGACTTCAAAATTGCCAATCATCAAGAAATAAGAACCGCCCAAAGTCTCTCGGGTACGGCGATACATGGTCAGCTCTCTGAATAAGAATCCGGTAAACAAATTAGTATCAAAGCTTCGCTGCAAAAAAGGATTGCCATCCAATATCTCTCGCTGAAATATGGGATTGATCCGAGTATCGATCACATTGACTCCGATCTGACTGATAGTATAGCGCAGTCTTGGATTGGGCTGAAAATTATATATCCAGTTGACATTGACATTAGTCAGATCATAAAATCGTCTAATACTCGTATATCCTGCACTAATATCAAAGGTGGTAGTACCATTCGCAGAGAGGTTTTCTATTGACCGATCACTGACGATATTCAGCCAGTTGAGCACATTAGTCACTTTGAATATATCAACTACCTTTGGTATGTCAAATTTATTACTGAGCTGCACACTCAGGGTATTAGTATTGATACCACTCAGCTTAGGAAAGTCAGGAATATTAAACTCTAAAGTCCCCTCGAGACCAATAGAATGTCGGATCGCCCGATTTTTGAAGTTTCGGTTTTGAAAGCCGAGATTTCCCGATAGACCAAAGAGATTTTGTCCTGCGCTACTACTGATAGAAGAATAAAAAAGATTAACCCCTGCATCCATGACCCACTTGTTTTGATAGGGACTGAGGAAGATATTATAGTTGTATATATCAGAAGAGTCATTCTCTGTATAGGACTCCACTACCGCAAATCGGTAGGGACTTAGAGCGGTGAGGTTTTGATTGGTTTTGTTCTCGCTATTACGATTGTACAGATCTCCTCTATGGAGACTGATCACGTCGTGTATACTTTTCGGATTTACTAAAAATTCATCGGTCTTAGAGTAGTAGACATTCCCATCAATTGTATCTGTTTGCACATACCTTGGCTGTGCTGTCAGAGAGTGCTCCGTGTACACATTGATATCGCCTATCTTATACTTTGTGTGCTCATCTTGACCTATGGGATTATAGACATATACTGTCACATCGACTCCTTGAGCAGTACTATCTCCTCTATATTCGATGAAGTTGTTATTAAAATTAGCATAGCCCTCATTTTTCATCAGATTGACGATGCGGACCTTTTCCCGATCAAATCGCTTAGCCTCGAGCGGATCTCCTACCTGAATCTCACTATCGCTATCGTCCTCCACTAAGACACGCTGCATGATGCTATCTTCAAAAGAATATTTGATAGCAGTCACGTAAGAGCGCTTTCCGAGATCGACGATATAAGCGAGCTCTATTTTGCGTCCTTTCTCGACGATATCATAGTCCACTTTAGCTTGATAGAAGCCTTTTCGATTTCTGAGATATTGCTCAAATGACTCCGCAGACTCTATGGTCATCAGATTATCAAAGATGGTCAAAGGCTTACCCCAGGTACGAGGATTGAGAAAACTGATTTTGACTGGCTTTTGCTTGGTCAGCGTGGTGAGCTCACTGATTATTGTGGCTTTGCTGACATTCTTATCATCAGTGATGAGTTTATAGTCGACTTTCGTCAATATTTGATCCTCTGGCAGAAGATTTTTAGTGCTACTACATGAGCCGAGCAGTACGATCAATACCAAGAGATAAGCTACTTTTGTCACTACTTCATTATACTTCTTCATAAACACTCGACAGCAGGACTCACATGATTTCTAAAGCCAGATTAAAAATACTACAGAGTCTAAAACTCAAAAAATTTCGTCAAAAGTATGACTTATTCATAGTCGAAGGTCAAAAGAGTGTTAATTCCTTAATCGAGAGGCGTCCAGAGCTCATCGAGACCATCTACTGCACAGACGAATGGGCTGCCGAACAATCAGCTCTGCCCACATCTATATCTATCCAGACTACTGACTCCGCCTCTTTAAAAAAAGCATCCCAACTGAAAACGGCACCACCAGTCATAGCAATCTGCCATCTACCAAAGACTACTCCTATCGAATGGACAGCTATCCAGACCGCCATCTACCTCGATGATGTCCAAGACCCTGGTAATGTCGGAACCATCATACGTATCGCAGACTGGTATGGAGTAGACGCTATAATCAGATCATTGGATAGCGCTGACTTCTATAGTCCTAAAGTAATCCAAAGTACCATGGGCAGCTTTGCTAAAGTACCACTCTATGCTATAGACAAGAATGAACTCCATCATGCTAAATCTGCAGGACTGACAATCATAAGTACTCAGCTTGACGGCTCCTCTCTAAAAGAGGCCATCCCACCACAACGTGCCATCCTCATCATGGGAAATGAAGGAAACGGTACCTCACCATCTCTCCAAGCGATCGCTGATAGTCAGATCGCCATATCTGGAGCAGCTGATCGCATAGCAGAATCTCTCAATGTAGCCGTCACTACCGGAATATTGGTACACTGGCTAAAGAACTAAAGAAGCTCACAGTCAATTTTGACATTAATGGTATCTATGCTGAAATATGTTCATACATACACCCAGCAGACTGACCTCATTAACGTCCATCTATGAGTATACAGATCGTCTACATAGGTATATGTCACCAGCACATGTACATTTATTCATCAGCATTATGATTATCACTCTACTAAATGTTGAATCCAAAATCTTAAATAATTAAGAAAAAACACTAAAAGGATAAAGTCTCAATGGTGGGCAAAAAAAAGGGCGGAATCGCTTCCACCCTAAATAACACCTTTTATAACGAAATGAGATATTACAAATATAGATACATGTGACGAATATTTACAAGTAGTCTACAAGGTTTTTGGAAAATATTTGTGTTAGAATGACACTTTACTTGATTAAAAGGATCTGATCATTAACAGTTTTATCTCCCCAAATGAGTTGGATATAGTACATCCCAGAGCCGTTAAATTGATCTTTACTAAGGATAATTTCTTCATGCTCAGGAGTTAACGTATAGAGACTTTCAAATACGAGCTGGCCTATCGCATCGTGTATCAGGAGCTGCACTTCTTGTGCCTCTGGGACATCAAATTTTAACACATTTTTTTCTGCAAATGGGTTCGGACCATTGCCGAGATAGCTGATTGTCTTAGATTTTGATGTGCGAGCTGAGAGCTCTATTGCCTTAGCCTCATATCTATTACCTCGCTGTACATATAGCTCGGGGGATATATCAGCATCAGATACTTGGATATCTTGGGGATCGATAGCATTTGCCAGCTCTATCACAAATAATGGCACATCGCTACCTGCCTCGCTGACCTCCTCGACATTCTGATAGCTGATTCGCCAGCCACCATCAATGTCCAGATGGTAGTGATTCGCCAAAGACCCTGCGGCATTGCTCATACTCACCACTTCGGATAGACCTGTCAGCTCGATCTGATAGCCCGCTATAGCTGCCGCCTCATCTGCATAGAATGTCAGAGTCAGTGCCTTAGGATCATAGTCATAGCTGAGTGTCATCTCTGGCATAGCATTCGACTTGACCGGACGCATGGTAGCGCTGTGATTGATATCGCCTATCTTAACACCTACGAAATTATAAGTTTCTCTTGCTGGCGTCGTGCTGATCTGCTCAACATATGGGAATACCGACTCCATATCCATTATTTCTTCGCTATCGACGAATCTCCAAGAGTCATTAGCATTATACTTCTCCGTGATACCGAGTATCAATCTGCGTATCTCTATAAGGTCGCTGGCTGATAAGTGGCCACTATCATTAGCATCACCGGCTATGATAGCATATGGGTCCTCTATTGGCGTCAAGCCTAATATATGTGCCTGCAGCAATACCAGATCCAATGTCGAAATACCATTCAGCGGATCACGATCGTAACTCGCAGATATAGCATCAGCTAACTGTGTAGCTGAATAAGCACCTGATTCATCTGTCAAAAGCTCCTCGATGATACGGCCCTCAGTAGTAGATGAGATGATCACATCAGGCATAGCCTCTCCCGAGACGGTCCTCACCTGCCCCGGATAGCGAGCAAAGAAAGCGTCGCATGTCGTTGGGTTTGAGATCTGTATGATGACCTCACAGCTATTGACATTGGCCTGATCATCTTCAAAATAAACGGTTGTGACTATCGAGCCATCGGCTCTCATGTCGTCACAGCTCACCGCTAATGAGCTACTCGGAGCGCCCTCTACTAAGAAATAGTAATCCACTCCGCTGCATCGATCCTCTGTGCTAAGCGCAAAATCAGATGCCCATATCACTGCCTGATCATCCTCATCAAACGATAGACTGACTGAGTTTATACAGTAAGCATCAGGAGCTAAGCGATCCTCGACAAAATGAAGCTGCGTACAGCTGGCCTGATTACCACAGGCATCTTGTACTGTCCAATGGACGTGATACTCTCCCATTGGCCATGAGCCATCAAATCTGACAGTGACCGTATCTCCCTGAGCTACTTGACCATGTAGCTGCTCGATCTGATCGCCATCTACTACCAGCACTGCTGTATAGTCTAATGTAGAAGACCGACAGCTACCTGTATCCACTGCTGCGAATGAAGCAACTATTTCTGTTCTACAGTCTACACCAGTCGAGTGGGTCATGGGCTTATAGTATACGATCTCCGGAGCTATCGTATCTATGATCTTTATAGTCTGAGTGAAGTGATAGATACCATCACGATCATATCCTCCTTCTGCAAAAGCAAAATAAAGCTCATCTTCTACCTTATCCTTGACTAATATGATTTCGTCATTGTCCTTATCTCTTTGGACATTCGGCTCATAGACACACCAGTCTATGACAGTGTATTCTCTTAATATTTTAGAACAGTCACCCTCTCCTACCGTGTAGCGTAAATCTTCGTGTGATACTGCGATGAGCCCACAGTAGTCATGATCTGAGTAGATGACCTCTGCCCTGACACTATCAGTACAGTCTATGGCATCTGGCATATCTATCCCCTCCTGCAGATGAGATATCCTATGATCACTCAGCTCGATAGGGGTCATGATCGTATCGCCATGCTCATCTATACTTCTCACGACCACATCGGTCTTTATATCGATAGGCACCTGATAGCCAAACATATCCTCATCAGCATACCGCTGTCCAGTATAATGTAATGGCCATCTAATCGATGTAGGATCAAATCGCTCATCCTCGATGACAGTGATGGTCTGGGTACAGCTGGCTCCTGATAAACTATCTATCCAGCTACGATAGATCACTCCTGTATGACAGGATGAACTGAGCTCCTCTACGTCAGTATAGCTCCAGGCTGGCTCCCCATCACAGGCATATCCAGTCAGCTCTGGATGTCCAAGATGCTCCGGTGATAAGTCATCATGACAGTCCACTGTGACATCAGCACATTCTGCGACAGATCTACTCTTATCATCTATACGGACATTGATCCAGCAGACAGCTGTATTGCCAAAGGCGTCATAGACTGTCAGCTCTACTGGGATCGTCCGACCGACATCCTCACAGCAAAACTCAATGTACTCCGTACCGATGAATCTCAATGGATCATCTCCACAGAGGAACTTATTATCCATTCGCCTCGCCAGTCGGAGGATGATATCCCCACAGAGATCATAGGAGCCATCATCGAGTATCTCGACCGGTAGCCTATTGAAGCTGCTGTCACGTGCAAAATCCTCATAGATCAGTGACATATTGATCTCCTCCTGACAGTGGACGATAGGCTGAGCTCTATCGAGCACTATCACTGTGATATCGAGACTATCAGCATTGTCACATTCATCGATAGCGATCACCGTCACTCGATGCACACCTTCTGCCAAGTCTCTGATGAGACGATCATCATCGGGATCTACATAGGCTCCTGCTGGTAGTATATAGTCATATCTTATATCCTCGAATACTGTACAATTATCTTCTAACTTATCAAATATGGGCAGCTCAAAATCCGTAGCACATTGCCATGGATCTGTGATATCTATACGGTGTAGCAGCTTATCCAGATCAACTGTCACCTCTATCAAGCTATCTATGTTGATACTGTCTATCGGAATAGAATCCAAAAGCAAGGAATCAAAGTCAACCACTATCACATTAAACTCAGGGGCCTGATCATCATAGATCTCGATCATTTGGCGGTAGGTCGTATCTCGCTTGCCGCAAAGATCAAATAGCCGCCACTCTCTGAGTATTAGATTGTTTTGTGCGCAGCCTTGATAGCTGATCTCGTCATCTGTCTTGAGGTAGAGACCACAGACATTGCCCCATGGATAGATACGGATCGTGTCACCCACATTGTTGATGAAGTATGGATATCCAAATCTCGCATCGAGAGTATCAAGCGCTTCAGGTGATGCCAACAGATCGACCTCATCACAGCTGATACGGAGTGAGTCCACCATCCTAATACTATCCAGTGGGATCGGCTCTATAAAGTATCTCTGAGAGCAGAGAGTATCTTTTTCTTTTGACGCTTCGTCAGTATAGATCCAGTGAAGTGTACGTCTGCCGATCTCGCAGTCAGACGCATAGTCATAGCTCCATACCGAGTCTATCCCGAGCTCTGCAGGTGTGCCCTCGACACAGTTGTCCATGAAGGTCGGAGCAGTGACTATGAGCGAATCAAGACAGAATATCTTACAGCTATCCGCAGCAGTAGTGAAATCTCCATTCTCCGTTAAAGCACATGGGCATTCGACGGCTTCTGGTATGGTCTTATCCTCAAGGTGTACATAGCCCCAGCAATAATTATCAGTACATAGATCACGGAAATGATAAATGATCGGCTCATCGGTCATCTGCAGCTGGCTATAGTCAGAGACCGTATCACCTGACTCCGTCAAAATCGCTATCTCAAATAGCGATGTAGGCAGATTCCCTCTATAGAAGAGATCTGGACTCAAGTCGAGCGAGCAGTCCGGCCCTAAGGTCACATTGACATCGCCGAGACAGGTCAGACTACCGGTACCAGGATGTACAGTCACACTCATGCGCACTGGCTCGGTCTCACAGCTACCCACAGCAGTCGTGATCCATACATACTGATAGTCACCCGGATCGAGCACTGATATATCGCAGGTAGGCACTTTCGTGCAAATAGGAGCGGCACCAGATGCTGGATCTGCGAGATAGAAATTGTAACTGCCGACCTCAGCTGTACTGATCGTATGCTGACCAAGATCTACATAATCATCTGGATCTATGCTCATCCATGAGGCGCTGACATCGAAAACATCATATGGATTAGCATCTCCAATATAGCTATCAGCTGAGCGGATCAAGCCAATATCCATCGCATAGTTAGAGCTATTGCCTACTTGTCCTAATGCATCTATGATTCTTGTTTCTTTTCGTAAGATGATGGCGTCATTACCATTGAAATCGAGGGCACGACTATTAGTCGCTGTCGATATCGCTAAGAGCTCTGCATTTGCGGCTTCATTGCATATCACGTATGTCTCTCCGTGAGCTAAACTACCTGATAATTGGAGAGTCGATGCCGTGAGATTACCATTGAAATATACATCCAAGAAGTACTCTGACAAGTCAACTGTAGCTCCTGTATGATTATAGATTTCCAGACATTTATCTGAGAGACTACCCTCTACATACTGAGAGATGAATAAGTCTGGTACAAATTCATATGCAACCGGAGTGAGCGTAGTCGCCCCCATCACCTCATCTGCAGAACAGTAGACTATATCATCGATAGTCGGTCCTGCGAGCGCTATATCATCACAGAATGTAATCACTGCGAAGTCAAAGTCATCCTGGCTATCGCTGAGCTCATTGTCTGTTTCATTGTTATCTATTTCTTGAGGACCACCACTGAGGTCTGTGAGATCACCGTCAATATCCTCTCCAAAGGCTCCTTTAGCTACATATCCTGCGATGACCTCTGCTCCGTTGACCAGTCCGTCTGAAGATGTCAAAGCTGGATCGATAATGAGACTGATCGTGACAGTCGCCATCTCGTCCGGCACTATGCTATCGATAGCCACATAGGTACTATCAGGGCCCCAGTCGGTATCATTGATCGATAGATCATAGATAAGACCTGCAGGTACATAGTCTCTGACCTCTATATCGTAAGCAGTGACGTTTCCTTGATTGAAGACGGTGAGGTCAAAGTCTACGGTATCTCCAGGATTAAATGGTCCTTCTGAAGCGATGAGCTTTTGGATAGCTAAATCAAATGTATCTGTCACCTCACAGAGCGGCTCCATATAGCTCATGGTATCTCCACATATGAATCCTCCGAATCCTTCTGCGAAAGCAAAGTAAGATGGATCAACTACTCCCGGAGTCATAGACTCCGTACTTCTGGTTTCTGATATTTTCACGAAAGTGTCCCATCCAATATTAACTAATGACTGATCGTCATTGGCCTCCGTGCCATAGCTGTAGCTCCAAACGATCGTACCTGAGGCATCATAGAGTGTGAGATTATCGCCCGTATTATTCAATCCGAGCCCTCCAGTCGACGCTGTATCGATGACCACGCTCGGCCCAAACGGTCCATGCTGCCCGTCTCCAAATAAGACTAAAGTCCCGCCAGCTCCGAGCACCACATCACCAAATGTATGCTTCAAGCCAACATTATCATGGAGCTCATAGCCATCTAAGAAGATAGCAATGCCACTGTTATTATAGATCTCGATGAACTCGTCGTCACTATCTCCAGATGGTGGATCTGCTAAAATCTCTGTGACCACCAGTCCTCCACTGGCTGCAGCGATCAACGCAAATGATACCTCCTCCTCATCTCCTGGCACATCCGGATAGATACAGATCGGATCTGGAGATCCTGTATAGCTCATCGTGTCAAATATCTGCCCATCGATCACCACGAGATACTCACTCGAGACTAATCGGTCTGCGGAGATAGTATATTTTAGATCGTAGGTCCCATCTGTACGACATATGACATCGGTGACTGTGGCTATGATAGTACATCCTTCTGGATCTATGATATTGTCAGGATCAAAGAATCCAGCATCAATATCTGGCTCATGCTCACCACTATCCAGCCATATAGACACTGTCATACCTGACTCATTGATATCGCTATCGTCAGCCTTATCTCCAGGCCCTCCGCCATTGACATTTTGAATGGTGACCTCGAGTCCGGTCGGGATTTCAAATGTCACCTTATAATCGCCAGGTCGTAAGTCTTTAAAAATGTAATATCCATCAGCATCAGTAAATACTGTCTCTACTGGATCTCCATAGATATCCAATACTGGGTTGCCCAGAGAGTCCGTCAGCATGACAGCGAGTCCCTCGATAGGTGGTTCATTTCGATCTTGGAGTCCGTTATAGTTGACATCGACCCAAACGGTATCCCCCAGACTCGCTGGCCCGAAGAATCCAAAGTCGATAGTCATATCGCCATTCGCATCAGCGAAAGCACCCAAGCCATCTAAATCATCATCCTGATCTCCCCCTTGTCCAGACTCTTGAGTACCTGTCGGCTCTGCACCTCCTGTAAGTACTATCACTGGAGAGCTGACACTTCCTCCTACGGTAGCCTGTATGCCGTTGTCGTCATTATCTTCTTGATTATCAGCTGGATCAGTCGGAGTGCTGCTCACTGGCAAGTCTGTCGGAGTAGTCGGTAACACTACCACGTACTCCCCTGGAGCTAACCATCCAAAGAGGTAATCACCATTGGCATCGGTCATGGTGGTAGTTAATAAATTTCCATTATTGTCAAAGAGCTGCACCGTGACACCCGGAATTCCAGGATCAGTCGGATCTTGGAGTCCATTATCATTGACATCTACGAATACGGTAGAACCAAGGCTCATCTCTGGCACCAAACCAAAATCAACGGTCATGTCACCATATGCATCTCTGGCATCATCTTGCATACCGCCTGTATCGTTAGCCGTACCTGCGGAGAATGTCTCATCTGTCCCAGTCGGTTCATTACCATCTGTCAGTATCACTGAGCCGCTACTGATAGTGCCACCATGCTCTAGCTGAGCTCCATTGTCATTACCGTCGAGATCTTCTGTAGGATCTGTGACGGTACTGCTGAGCGGATACCGCTCTGGTAGATCGTCACTATCGATGATGACTTCATATGTCCCTTGAGGTAGTCCATCGAAGTAGTAATTGCCCGCTGCATCGGTGGTATCAGTAGCTATGACTGCATCCATATCATCAAGCAGCGTCACTACTACACCTGCGATGCCTATCTCGTCGGCATCGATGAGCCCGTTGTTGTTATTATCTATCCATACCGTAGATCCTATACTACCGCAGGTAGTGATAGTCACCGTGATCGGTACGATCACTGGACAGCCATCTACGCTATATCTCATGAAATACTCCCCACTGGTCGTGACTATCGGAGTGCTGAGAGGATCAGTACCTGCGATGGCATCCATCTCAGTGGTGTAGTAGCTCGTATCAAGTACTCCATCCAACATCTCAGTATCAAAAAATGGTACTTGACTGAGGTCTACAAACTCATCTGGACAGACATTAGCTGTCATCAGCGGCTCGACTACAGGATGCGGCAGCACGGTGAAATTCATCAGTGAGGTATTCACACATCCCGTCATGGCATCAGTGAATGTCACTCTGATCTGATCACCATCTATGATATCTACCGAAGTAGCAAAAGGCACTGTCGAAGTCTCCGTATCACAGTCAGCGGTATGCATCCCCAGATCACTGATATAGTCTATAGGCATCGCTATCCACTGCGCTGATGGATCGAATGTATCAGATCCATCACTATCGCCCATGCTCACAGATGGCATGCGGATTAGGGTCATATTTTGAGAAGATACTCCATTCTCAGACCATTGAGTGCCTGGATCCTCTCCTATCCGACCGAATACATCGATCAATGTGGCTCCTTTCGCCAGTGCTATGGCATCATCACCATTATGATTGATACTACCTGATATTAAGTCAGGATTAGTATAAGTCGTACCAGCATTACAGACGGTGTAGACATCTCCATGAGCCAGGATACTACTCAGAGCGATAGTCCTGGATGGGCTTGTAGCGCCGTTATTATATACATCAATCTGATAGCTTGACAGATCGATTGATTCTCCAGTACCGTTATAGATTTCTATGCATTTATTGTTGCCACTACCCTCTATATACTCCGATATGATGAGGCTCTCTGTACAGCGCTCAGCGAAGTATTCATACTCAAATAACCCTGTAGCTGTAGTGATCTGCGTCTCATAGCTCGTCAGATCTACCGCCGTAGCATCCTCCGCACAGAGCACAATATCGAGATCTATGAGGATAGGTAGCGGATCGACGGTCACAGTGATCTGGGCTGTATCCACACAACCACTCACCCCAAAGCTATCTCTCACATAATAGGTGGTCGTCGTGATCGGGCTGACGAGCGTAGTTATGGTATCCGGATAAGCTCCTAAGGTCGTCCCATACTTTACTGCACCATAGAATACTTCGCTCAGCTGATCTTCAAGATCTACACTCTCACCTACGCAGATCGTGATATCAGTACCTGATATTACTGGCTGATGATAGGTAGTGATGGTTAGCGAGAAGGTATCACTTAGGTTTTCACAATTGTCCATAGCTATATACTGGATCGTGCGGATCGCATCTACAGGGTCTACGCCCTCTACAGTATTATCTTCGACTACAGTGATTGTGACATCATCATCACAATCATCCATGGCTGTAGGTCCGGAGATATCATTAGGATATGGCTGATCACAAGCGACGAAAATATCCAACTCGCCTGCTGACTCGATCCATATCGGAGCTACAGTGTCTATCACGGTGATAACCTGAGACTGCTGTATTTCATTACCACATTCATCAGTGAGTGACCACATACGGATGAGCTGATAGCTATCGGCACACATACCATTGATACGTTGCTGCCCTTGGTAGACAGCTGTGGTGCTGAGATTAGTACATTGATCTACCCCTGACAATAATGGCACCATCATATCTGCATCACAGGTGATCGTCGTATCTCTTGGGAAGTCCACGAATACGGGGTCCAAGGTATCGATCACTGTGATCGTCTGTGTGACAGAATCCACGTTGCCACATATATCAGTAGCTCTCCAGATCCGGAGAATGTCATATTCATTAGTACAGCCAGTAGCGGTGATGATCTCGTTGGTCGAAATGATAACATCTCCACAGTCATCATCCACTACAACATTGTCAAAATCTGGCACACCATCACAATTGACTGTAGTATCGACAGGTGCTATCAAGAAGAATGGTTCACTTTCATCCAGCTGTATGATTTCTTGCTTGACACTATCCTGGTTACCACAGATGTCGGTACCTATGAGAGTACGGATCATCTTGATGCTGAACTCACATATCGTCTCGACCGTATCGAGTCTTGATGTCACAGTGATATCTGCTACATCAGTACAGTTGTCCTCAACTGTCACTATCGGAGAGGGCAGCTCTGCGGCGCATGATATATTGACAGCTCCTGGTGCTATTGATATAGATGGATCCGTATCATCGACTATCTTGATGGTCTGGATACAGCTATCCTGATTACCACAGGCATCGGTAGCGATGAAATATCTCGACACTACAATTGTATCACAGCTATTGCCCATGATCTCATCTCGCTGTGTGACCACTGGATCTGGATCACAGTTGTCACTTACAGCAATATGACTCGTAGCTGGTATATCGGATATATCGCAGCCAGTGAGCAGGATGTCGGCTGGACAGACGATCTCCGGAGCGGTAGTGTCTTGGACTGTTATTGTTTGGGTGTAGATGGTCGTATTATCACAGAGATCAGTAGCTGTCCATATACGTAGGATGACTGCTTCTCCGATGCAGGCTCCAATTGTACGACTTTCGTCGAAAGTCAGGCTTACTGTATTACAATTGTCCATGGTCTCTACAGTGCCTACAGCTGGGATAGCATCGCAGTCTACGATAGCATCCGCTGGCATCATTGTGAAGATAGGACCAACAGTATCTTGGATCTCCCAATTGACAGTCATCACTGTCATATTATCACAGCTATCTACAGCCGTAAATGTATACTCGATCGTCTGCCCTACTCCACAGGTCGGAGTGATCGCACTATCTCGGCGAATCTCTACTAATCCACAGTTGTCCATAGCCGCTGGCATCAGAGGATAGCTGATATCATCACAGTTGACAATACTATCAGTTGGCACGAAAGTAAAGACAGGTTTTGTCGTGTCTTGCACCGTCCATATGATACTTGTATCGGTGACATTGAGACAGCTATCAGTAGCTGTGTAAGTATATCTATAGCTCGCTGTCAGGCCACAGGCATCCATAGTATCGATCGTCGTTACCAGTGATAGTAACGTACCACAGTTGTCTGATACGATAGGTGCAGCAGGCTCGATGAAGTCGTCACAGTCCAATGTGCTATCCACTGCTACCCATGAGAATACCGATGCTACCGTATCCTGAATAGTCAGGACGGTAGTGTCCTTGCACACATTCCCATTACTATCCTCTACTGTGAATACATAAGTGATCTCTCGTGTATCACCACATGCCTCGATGATGCTACTATCTCGGGTGATGCTGACGATAGCACAATTATCTATAGCATCTGGGGTAATCGGATAGCTGATAGCATCGCAGTCTACGATCGTGTCATTCGGAGTATTTAGGAAGATTGGCTTTTCGTCATCGACTACCTCCAGTACGATAGTCGCAGTATCCATACATCCTGTCACTGTCGATGTCACGATGACTTGATATTCATTTCTCAGCTCCACATCTTGATCAGTCGGATCCGTCACCGCTACGTAGTTTACAGTACATGGATCAGCATGCATGCCCAGCCCATCAAAAGTATCATTTGCAAATCCGTCCCACTCGGTAGTTGGATCAAATGCATCGCTGCCATCGGGATCACCCATGAGGATGGATGATTTTCTTCGGAGGGTGTTATCTCTTGTAGAGATGACTCCACTGCCCCATTCTGTGATAGGATCAGCACCTATCTGACCTATCACATCGATGATCGCATTGTCATGCAATAATGCTACTGCATCATTACCATTATAGTTGAGCACATTGGATCGGAAGTCTGCATTGATGCCTGCATCGGCATTGGTCTGGCAGACTACATAGACATCTTGATCTGAGAGCATACCCAGCAGACTGATAGTAGATGTGGCTATCGCCCCCCCATTAGCATATATATGGATGCTATACTCGCTGAGATCTACCGTGGCTCCCGTACCATTGAATAGTTCTATACATTTATTATTGGAGCTGCCTTCTACATATTCTGAGATGAATAGATCCATCGGGCAAGTCTCAACTCTCAGTTCATAACTGAAGGTCACGGCATCCGTACTGACCTGAGACTCGAGCGCTGTCAGATCTCTACCTGTACGCATGTCTGCGCAGAAGCTATCATATACATCATTCGCCTCTGGAAGTGGATCGACCATGAGCTCGAGCACCAATACGCTATCACAACCATTAGCTGCAGCTAAAGTATCTCTGTAGATACCCGCATCTGTCAATACTCGATCGACAAAAGTATAGCTCTCATTAGCACAGATCGTCTCGCTGATCTCTGTGAGATAAGTCGGTAATATCTCCAGCGTCAGTACGATGAAACTATCACAGCCCACCGCATTAGTCATAGTATCTCGGTAGCTACCCGCAGCCGTGAGATACACTCCATTGAATAGGAGACTATCATTGTCACATATCTGCTCGGTATACTCGTATCGAGAGGTATCAAGCACATTGAGCGTCAGCACGACGAAGCTATCACAACCTACGGTATTAATCAATGTGTCATGATAGACGCCAGTATTGCCATACATATCACCTCCGAAGCTCACGCTATCTCCCTGACAAATCTCTTCAAACAGGTCTGTATGCGAAGTATCCCTGAGCATGAAACTCAATGTAGTAGAATCAATACAGCCTGTGATATTGTCCGTCACGACCACACAGAATGTATCTAAGTCTTCTATTAAAATCGCTGACGGATCGATTATTTGCTCTTTAGTGACAGCTACTGTATGACTACCCAGCTGGTGTATATCTTGGGCTAGTCCATCCCACTCGATAGATGGATCAAAGGCATCACTACCGTCTGGATCGCCAGCGTGTATATTGGCCTTTCGTATTAGTGTATTATTCTCAGTAGATGTGACGCCACTACCCCACTGCGATCCGGGATCTACTCCTATCTGACCTATGACATCGATGATCGCAGCGCCATTTTTTAGTACTACAGCATCATCACCATTAAAATTAATTGATCCGGTAGTCTGATCGGCCGTATAGATCGTCGTACTACCATTGCAGATGACATAGACATCTTCATCATCAAGCATACCTATTAATGCTGTGCTGCTATTAGGTGTAGCGCCCCCATTGGAGTAAATCTCTATCGTATAATCAGTCAGATCAACTGTAGATCCTGTACCATTGTAGATCTCGACACATTTGTTACTACTACTTCCCTCGACATACTCAGAAATGTATAGATCTTGGCTTTTCGCTGTAGCGAAATAAGAATATGATACATCTGCAGTGCCTCCGATCTCCATCTCATAGTCTCTCAGATCCACCGTCCTATCATTCACGCAAAGTGTATCCTCTACAGCCATCAATACTGGTAAAGGATTGACAGTCACCGTGATCTGAGCGGTATCCACACAACCGCTGACCCCAAAACTATCCCTGACGAAATAGGTCGTCGTCACTGTCGGACTCACCATCGTAGTGATGGTGTCTGGGTAATTACCAAAAGTAGTACCGTACTCTAATGCTCCATAAAACACCCCATTAGTCAATGCCTCCAGATCTACCGTCTCACCGATACAGATGGTGATATCCTCAGCTGTGATCATCGGCTCATGATAGGTAGTGATCACTATATCAAAAGTATCTGATGCATTAGCACAATTGTCCTGGGCTACATAGCGCAGGGTACGGATCTCATCGATCGGATCGAATCCCGTAAGCGATACATCGCTAACTATAGTAAGTGAGATTTCGCCATCACAAGCATCCATCGGAGTCGGAGCTGGCAGTGGATCAGGATAGACCTCATCACAACTGATAAATGCGTCCAATGATCCTGGCAACTCAGCAAAAGTAGGGGCAATAGTATCTTGTACAGCGATGACCTGTGACTGTGTGATCTGATTGCCACATTCATCGGTCAGGGCCCAAGTACGGATGAGTTGATAGCTATCCGCACAAATACCATTGATGCGCTGCTGTCCTTGGAATACCGCTGTAGCCATGAGATCGCTGCATTGGTCCATACCACTGAGCGTAGGCACCGCAGGGATAGCATCACAATCAACCAATGTATCTACAGGAAAATCTATAAATACCGGATCCAATGTATCAATCACCGTCAATGTCTGAGTCACAGAATCCACATTGCCACAAGCATCCTCCCCTCGCCAAACTCTTATTATTTCATATTCATTGTTGCACTCAGTACCAGCCACTATCCGCTCTGATGATGATACGATGGTGGTATCGCCGCAGTTGTCATTGACTATTACATCAGCAAATGGCGGTATCCCATCGCAGCTCACCGTCGTATCTGCTGGAGCTACCAGGAAGAATGGGACATCTTTATCCAACTGCAAGATCTCTTGCTTGACGCTATCCATATTGCCACAGGTATCGGATGCGATCAGCGTCCGCTCTATTTTGATACTATTAGGACAGATGGTCTCAAGGGTATCGAGTCGCTCCACCACTGTGATGGAGGCGATGTCACTACAGTTGTCCATGAGGGTAGGCATAGCCATAGGGATCATCTCATCACAGCTGATCTCCAGACTGCTCTGTGCTACACTGATCGTCGGACTCTGATCATCGACTATCTTGATGGTCTGTATGCAACTATCCTGATTACCACAGGCATCAGTAGCGATAAAGTATCTCGAGACGATGATCGTATCACAGCTATTGCCCACTATCTCATCTCGCTGTGTGACTACAGGGGCTGAATCACAGTTATCACTCACGGCAGTATGACTGGTAGCTGGGATATCGGATATATCACAGCCAGTGAGCAGGATGTCTGTAGCACAGACGATCTCAGGAGCGGTAGTGTCTTGGACAGTGATTGTTTGGGTATAGCTGGTCGCATTATCACATAGGTCGGTGGCGGTCCATGTACGTAAGATGACTGCTTCTCCGATGCAGGCTCCATCCGTACGACTTTCGTCAAATGTTACGCTTACGGTATTACAATTGTCCATAGTCTCTACGCTACCGACATCTGGGATAGCATCGCAGTCTACCGTAGTATCCGCTGGCATCATCTTAAAGATAGGACCGACAGTATCTTGTATTTCCCAATTGACTATCACTTCGGTCATATTATCACAGCTGTCAACAGCCGTAAATGTATACTCGATCTTATGTCCTACTCCGCAGGTCGGAGTGATCGTACTGTCCCTTTGGATCTCGACCAAGCCACAATTATCCATGGCCTCGGGCATCAAGGGATAACTAATATCATCGCAGTTCACGATGCTATCACTCGGCACGAAAGTAAAGACGGGTTTCGTCGTGTCTTGGGATATCCATGTGATCGAGGTATCCGTCACGAGACCGCAGCTATCTATCGCAGTGTAAGTATAGACATAGGTTGCTGTCTGACCACACATGTCCGTGGTATCTATATCAACTGTGAATGTCATGAGCTCTCCGCAATTGTCCATGACTACCGGCCTCGCTGGCTCAACAAATGCATCACAGTCTAAAATACTGTCAGCAGCGACCCAAGTGAATATAGGTGCTACTGTATCTTGGATAGTCAGTACTGTGGTATCTCGGCAGATATTGCCGTTGCTATCTTCAGCTGTAAAAACGTAAGTGATCTCTTTACTTTCTCCACACATTTCAACGATCGAACTATCTCTGGTGTAAGCAATAATCTCACAGTTATCCGAGACGGATGGATTGATCGGATAGGAGATATCATCACAGTTGACAGTAGTGTCTACAGGCACATTTGAGAATACTGGCTTTTCGTCATCGACTACTTCTAAAATCAATGTCGCCGTGTCCATACAACCGGTCACAGTAGATATCACGGTGACTCTATATTCATTTCGAGGATCCACGTCTTGATCATTGGGGTCAGGAACTGGCACATAGCTCATCCCATCGAGTATCTCATAGCTAAAGGTCGCTGGCTCGCTGGTGATTTGAGGTTCGTAAAGTGTGAGATTTCGATCAAATCTGGCCTCGGCACAAAAGCTATCATATGCATCCATTACCACCGGTAATGGATCCACTGTGAGCTCCAGCATCAATACGCTGTCACAGCCATTTGCTGCAGCCACTGTATCTATATACATACCTGCAGTCGTCAGCATCTGATCTACGAAGAGATAGGTCTCACCCGTACATATGGTATCACAGATCTCCGTCATATAGGTCGGTAGTATCTCCAGCGTCAACACGATGAAACTATCACAGCCTAAGGCATTAGACATTGTATCTCGGTAGTTGCCTGCGACTGTGAGATAGACTCCATTGAATAACAGACTATCATTGTCACATATCTGCTCGGTATATTCATAGCGAGAAGTATCGAGCACATTGAGTGTCAATACGACGAAGCTATCACAGCCTACTGCATTAATCAATGTATCGTGATAGACTCCAGCATCTCCGAACATATCTCCGCCAAAACTGATGCTATCTCCTTGACATATATCTTCGAATAGATCAGTATGTGATGTATCCTTCAGCATGAAGCTAAGCGTAGTACTATCAACACAGCCTGTCATATCATTAGTCACTACCACGCAGAACGTGTCTAAATCTTCTACCGTGATCGCTGATGGATCGAAAATAGGAAGCTTTACGTGTGCACTATGCCTACCTAAGTCATCACTATAGTCCTCCTCAAATCCAGTCCATTCTAAAGACGGATCAAATGCATCATTAGGATTAGTATCACCCGATAGAATCGCTGGATTTCGTACCAATGTATTGTTTTCAGTAGACTGATCCCCACTACCCCATTGACTTCCAGGATCATTTCCTATCTGGCCGATGACATCTATTACAACAGCGCCTTTTGACAAGACAATAGCATCATCCCCATTATAAAAAGAGTTAGATGGAGTTAAGTCAGCTACCGCCAAAAACTCAGGGTCAGATCCATCATCACAGACCACATAGACATCTCCACTCATCACTACTCCTGATAGCGTAATCATCGTACTTGGTGATGTATTACCATTGGAATAAAAAGCCAAAGAGTAAGGACTAAGATCTATCGGTGAAGCAGTTCCATTAAATATCTCGATACACTTGTTAAAACTGCTTCCCTCTATGTATTCTGATATAAATAATTCACTCACGAGACCTCCATTTGTGAAGTATGTATAACTCACATCTGTCTCACTACTCATCTCCATCTCATAGTCTCTTAGATCGACCGTCCTATCATTCACGCAAAGTGTATCCTCTACAGCCATCAATACTGGTAAAGGATTGACAGTCACAGTGATCTGAGCAGTATCTACACAGCCACTCACCCCAAAGCTATCCCTGACAAAATAGGTCGTAGTGACTGTCGGACTAACAATAGTGGTGATCGTGTCTGGGTAGCTACCAAATGAAGTACCGTACTCTACGGCTCCATAAAACACCCCATTAGTCAATGTCTCGAGGTCGACCGTCTCACCGATACAGATGGTGATATCGTCACCGAAGATTATAGGCTGGTGATAAGTGGTGATGACTACATCAAAAGTGTCTGAGACATTCGTACAATTGTCCTCGGCTACATAGCGCAAGGTGCGAATCTCGTCCACTGGATCATCTCCCATGATGGTCACATCACTCACTATACTGAGAGCGATATCACTATCACAATTGTCCAGAGGAGTCGGAGCTGGCAGCGGATCAGGATAACTATCATCACAGGTGACCATAACATCCAGACTGCCCATACTTTCGCTAAATGTAGGGGCTACTGTATCTTGTACTGTGATCACCTGAGCCTGAGTGATTTTATTTCCGCATTCATCAGTAAGGGACCAAGTGCGTATGAGCTGGTAGCTATCTTCACACATACCATTGATGCGCTGCTCAGACTGGAAAGTTGCGGTAGTCATGAGATTATTACATTGGTCCTGTCCCATGAGCGTAGGCACTGTAGTGAGATATGCTGTGGCATCACAGTTAACCGTCGTATCTGCGGGAAAATCGACAAATACTGGATCCAAGGTATCGATCACAGAGATCACTTGGATCACCGAATCCACATTACCACAGCTATCGATAGCTCTCCATACTCTCTCGATCTCATATTCATTACTACAGGCGATCGATGGTAGTATCCGCTCATAGCTCGTATCTATAGTAGTCCCTGAGCAATCATCACCTACCACCACATCCTCAATAGGTGGTACCCCGTCACAACTTACTGTAGTGTCAGCTGGTGCTACTACGAAGAATGGCTCCGATTTATCAAGCTGAAGTATCTGCTGCTTGATACTATCGACATTGTCACAGGTATCAGCTGCAGTGATGGTACGTTCTATCTTGATGCTACCTGGACAGATGGTCTCGAGTGTATCGAGACGCTCTATGATGGTGATATCTGCAGCGTCACTACAGTTGTCCATGACAGTAGCTCCTGATGGAGGTATACTCATCTCACAAGATATCTCCAGGCTACTTTGAGCCACACCTATCACGGGTGGTATATCGTCTACGATTTTGATTAATTGGATACAGCTATCCTTATTACCACAGTCATCCTCTGCGATGAAGTATCTGGATAAGAATATCGTATCACAGCTGGTGCCAGTGACCTCATCTCTTTGTGTCACGGTGGGTGCTCCATCACAGTTGTCACTGACAGCTGTATGAGTGGTAGCTGGCACATCGCTCATACTACATCCCATTATGACTAATGGCGCTGGGCAGGCTATGCTGGGAGCAACCGTATCCACCACAGTGATAGTCTGAGTATAGTCAGTTAATAATCCACATGCATCAGTAGCCGTCCATGTCCTCATGATTGTCTGCTCTCCTGTACAGCTACCTGCCACAGCGCTTTCGCTGAATGTCACTGTCACAGCATTACAGTTATCGCTGGTCTCTACTGTGCCAACTGGAGGTATGGCATCACAGCCCACAGTAGTATCCGCTGGCATCACTGTGAATATCGGAGCCTGAGTATCTTCTATCTCCCAGCTGACCATGACCATAGTCATATTCATACAGCTATCCACCGCTGTGAATATATACTCTATCATCTGCCCTACTCCACAGGTAGGAGTGATCGTACTATCTCTATCGATACGTAGAACGCCACAGTCATCCATAGCTGTGGGCATAGCAGGGTAACTAATATTGTCACAGCTCACCGATCCATCGGATGGCACTGTTGTGAATACTGGCTTCGTCGTGTCTTGTACGGTGAGTAGCATAGATGCTGCCGTCCGATTATCGCAGCTATCTATTCCTGTAAAGGTATAGTTGATGGTGTAGTTCTGCGGACAGCTACCTGGAGTGATTATGCTATCTCGAGTGATCGTAGGGACTCCACAGTTGTCCATAGCCGTCGGAGTCATCGGATAGCTGATATCACTGCAGTCAACTATACTATCGTTTGGCACGAAAATGAAGACGGGTGGAGTAATATCTTGGATAGTTAGTATTGATGTATCTCTACAAACATTCCCCCCTACATCCGTAATAGCAAAAATATATTCTATAGTCTTAGCTAAACCACAAGACTCAAGGATACTACTATCCCTAATAATATCCTGAATCCCACAATCATCAAACACAACAGGGTCATCTGGATAAGCAATCGCATCACAGCTGACCAAAAGATCAGCTGATGGGACTAATATTTCAGGTTTAGATGTATCTCCCACGTTAACGACCAAAGTCAAAAAGCTATCACAACCTACAGTATTAATGAGCGTATCAAGATATGTACCCGCTGCTGTAATTTCCTGATCATTAAAAGTGAATGATGCACCAGGGCATATGAGTGTATCTATTACAAATTGACTGGTATCTAAAACCGTAAGCGAAAGATTAATAGTATCAGAAGTGCACATATCCTCTGACTCAATGTATACATCAAAATCGTACAATCCTGGAGTGGGATAATTGATAAAAGAAAGCCGTTGTCCTTGATCACTTACAATATTGTAATCAACGCCCTCAATACTGCCAGCCGGCAGACTAATGGGTATCCAAATAATAGTGTCAGTATCGGTCACATCTCCGGCTACCGATATTTGCAATTTTCGGTTATTCGGATCAGATTCGCCCACACAGAATGATTTTGTATCACCAGAAGCTGTTGCCATTGGCATAGGAGGCATACGATTGACATCTATGACGATGCTACAGCTATCCACACATCCATTGACATCCGTAATAATAACCTTATACTCGCCAGAATCAGCAACTATAGCAGAGGGAATGCTAATCGATGAAGAAGAGCTACTAAAACCATTGGGGCCAGTCCATGACCACATAGTAGCGTCGCCTCCCGTTTCCATCACTGATATTCCTTCGCCTTCACATATTGACAAATTAACCCCTGGCTCCAATACACACACAGGTAATGGGTTTATTGTCACTTCCATAATCGCTGACTCAGCACATTCTCCATTCGCAGGGGTGAACGTATAACTCACTGTACCCGAACTCATTGTACTTATAGTGGATGGATCCCATGTACCGCTCACTCCATTATCAGAGGTCGTAGGCAATGCATCGGGGGTGTCTCCCAAACAATACGGACCCAACTGGGTAAATGTAGGAGTAACTGGGGCGTCAACTGTCACTTCCATCATCGCTGACTCAGCACATTCCCCATTTGCAGGGGTGAACGTATAATTCGTTACGCCAGCACTCATCGTACTTATAGTGGATGGATCCCATGTACCGCTCACTCCATTATCAGAGGTCGTAGGCAATGCATCTGGACTGTCGCCAACACAGTACGGACCCAACTGGGTAAATGTAGGAGTAACTGGGGCGTCAACATCCACTTCCATCATCGCTGGCTCAGCACATTCTCCATCTGCAGGAGTGAACGTAAAATTCGTTACGCCAGCACTCATCGTACTTATAGTGGATGGATCCCATGTACCATTCACTCCATTATCAGAGGTCGTAGGCAATGCATCGGGGGTGTCTCCCACACAATACGGACCCAACTGGGTAAATGTAGGAGTAACTGGGGCCTCAACAACCACTTCCATCATCGTCCCTATGGCACACTCACCAGCTGAGGGTGTGAAACTATAAGTCGTACTACCTGCCGTAGCTGTACTGATCGTACTCGGACTCCAGCTACCCGTAACTCCATTCGTCGAAACCGTTGGTAAAGCATCTGGACTGTCGCCAACACAGTATGGGCCCAACTGATTAAACATCGCCGTAATCGGGGCGTCTACTACCACTTCCATCATCGTCCCTATTGCACACTCACCAGATGAGGGTGTGAAACTATAAGTCGTACTGCCGGCCGCAGCTGTACTGATCGTACTCGGACTCCAGCTACCCGAAACTCCATTCGTCGAAACCGTTGGCAAAGCATCGGGACTGTCGCCAACACAGTACGGACCCAACTGGGTAAAAGTAGGAGTAACTGGGGCTTCTACTGTCACAGTGACTACATTACTTGTATCCGCACAACCCTGATCAGAATTTGATATCAACCTATAGTAGGTAGTCTGTGTCAAGGTAGGTGGAGAATAAATCAAACTGACTGCTCCAGAAATGTTGGCATATCCCGTGGTCGTAGAACTCTCACTACTCTGCCACTGATGACTCAGAGTACCACTTCCCGTAGGAGAAGTTGACCCTGACGTGCCATCTCCAAAAAGTGAAGAAGGAGTATCTCCACTACATATGGTTTGATCAGCAGTGATCGTGGCTCCTGTGATCATGCATCCTCCGCATCCACTAAAATCCTCTATAAAGTAGGAATAATTCTTACTACAGCTTGGATCAGAGCTATCCCATACGTAAACAGTATATGAACCTGGAGCGAGCCCCGTAAAAGCACCAGTGGTGTTATTATTGGCACTACCGACACCATCTAATGAAAATAAAATTGAGCCACCAGTATTGACTTCATAGATAATAGTGGCTTGAATAGTTCCATCATTAGCACCGCAAGCTGTGATATTAGATGTGGTAGACTCAAATAATATATCGCATGGAATCGTGGGATCAATTGGACAATTAGGATCTCGATTTGATTCAATATTGATGGTGTGAATATCACAAAAGTTATTGGAATCGCATATTTCGAAATAATATGGACCAGACCTTAATTGATCTAAAGCTACAAGATCACCAATATTAACATTTGTATAGCTGCTTGAAGTATTCCCAACCACTCTTATGGAAAAAGGGCCTACACAATTAGTCGAGGTAACTAAAGTTAGGTCCAATTTTATATTTCTGGAATTACAATTTTGATTGGTTTGAGATTCCACTAATGATATTCCAACATCGCACTGACCATAAATAAGCTGGGTTGCTAACATGCAAAATATCAGCAGAAAATATAATTTTCGTATAATAGAGTGATGCCCAAATAATATTCTAATTATGCCCTTCAAATTGTCATTAATCTCTAATTCCCTCAGAGGAACTAAACTTCTTACTAAAGTACTCAAACCAATCCAATATCCAACCCTTACAGTCCCTACTATTCTGACTATTAACAGTTTACATAATGAAAAAACCTAATATAATCAATTTCCCACCCATGGAAACTCGCTACAGCTTAGATCGCTGATCGTGATCAATATCGGGTCTGCCGCAGGCTCACAGGGCCCTGGAGGATCTACAGATGTAAGGGTGAGTATGACTGTCCCACTCTCGATATCCTCTGGACCCAAAACATACTCCGTAGCATAGCCTGAGATATTGTATACGCCCCCATTATTAAAACTTCCGTCTCCCATGGTAGACCACAGACCACGATTAGTACCTCCTTGTATGTAGGCTCCTATTTCAGTGAGATCGATAGGTTGATTACTACAGATCGGATGTGGTAGCATACCTGCCTCTACTTCCACTTCTGGATTGAATACCAAATCAATTGTGTAGGTAGTGTCACAGCCAGTAGGATTGTCGACTACTTCTACGCCAGTAGGATTAGCTTCATTGTAGGTAGTACCATTCACTGTAATGCTATATCCATCACCAGCACATCCGACATAGTCATAGGTTTGCTCGTAGGCATCATTATCAAAAGTCAAGGCGATCGTGACGATGCTATCACACCCTGCCGGAGTAGTGAGCAGCTCTATACCGTCAGGATTTTGTTCATTATAGATATTCCCATTGATCGTGATGCTATATCCATCTCCCTCACAGCCTGCATAGCTCAGCTCTTCGCAGATAGCAGGACATATGCATGATGATCCATAGCTGGTGATGCGCACTTCGTCGAGTGCACCCTCTACCTGCTGGTCATAGGTCGGCTCATCATAGACCTCCGTACGGATATATACTGTCTCGCCCGAGTAGCTACTGATATCTTCTGTGATATTGAGCCATTCCGCTTCTCCAGGGGCAAACTGGCCTACTCGATAAGCGAGATTAGTCAATACTTGGTCGTCAGCACTTCTCACCAGATCAATACTCATATATTCATTGAAGCTGAAGTAATAATAGGCAAAATAATAGTCCAGCTCTAAGACGATACTGTCCCCAGTGAGGACTATATCTCTTGATCGAGACATGGTCAGTCCATTGTCTACATCCTCTCCAAATCCAACCCCTGTATAGAATGCTCCAGAACCTACAGGAGCGGGACGCTCCATTAGAAACCCATTGACAGTGTATCCATTTGAGCTCCCCTGCGTCCAATTGCCCTCAGAGGCTGTCTGCATCAGTGACCAGTTATTATCTCCACCTCCAGATTCAAAATCTGCATAGAAGAGATCCTGAGTTTGATTAGCGCTTAGACTAAAGGTCAGCTCACCTCCCGATCCGCAGTTCCCACTACTTTGTCCATTTACCGTAGCGACATATTGACCTAATTGGGCTTCGGATTTCACTATGAGCTGGAGCGTATCGCTCGTAGACGTAAATCCATTTGGTCCTGTCCAGCTGACAGCACCAGCACTACCATCTACAGTCAGCTCGACTAAATCTCCAATACAGATATTAAGATCACATTGCCCATCGAGCCACACTCCTCGATCGATCCGATACTGGCAGCTGAGTGGCCTACCTGTATCCACAGTGATGGTGAAAGTATCTCGTGCTTCACAGCCATATGCATAATATCTCACGTACTCAATATCCACGACCCCACCATCAGCATTGGGCAATGTGGCAATTGAAGTAGTGGCCGTATTTTCATTAATTATTGTAAGATCATTTTGTCCAACTGTCAGTATAGTCCACTGATGACTGTCTACAGGATAAAACTCGTTTGCAGCTATTGGTGTAATATCAATGAATGAATTGAGACATACATTGGTATCTGGAATTTCCACGACTGGATTGATCACAGCAATAGTCTTATCACAGGTAGAAATGCACCCATTAGGACTCGTCACCTGCACTGAATAGGTAGCTGACTCTGTAGGCAGTATAGTGATCTGAGGAGTGGTATCGCCAGTACTCCAAAGATACGAATAGCCAGACACCCCAGTGGCCTCAATAAACCAATTGCCACTCGTAGGTCCTGCTGTATTTCGAATACCGAACTGCAATGTGTTAGCCCCAAATTGAAAAGGCTGTGGAGTAGTGATCCAATTAGTCGGAAAGACCTCTGTCATCGTGGTAGCCGTAGTAGTGAGTGAACTAAAATATCTAACCTCGTCTCCTTCGATGATGATTATTGATCTTGGCAAACCATTCTGATTTTCTATCCAGGGTGTTTGACAGTTCATACCACCGGCATTATAGGATGCTGTCTCCAACACTTTTGGAAGTATTTGCTGTCCATTCAATAATACCTGATCAAAATGATCATCCCAGGTAGGCAAGGTGATCGTCACGGTCACTGCAGTGGGATCTTGCACCCCGATTATCTCATGTTGTACTGTCACACCATCACCTTGATTGTCCAGTACAGCTCCAGACTCTGGATAGACATCGTAGCGCACCGTAGCATCCAGCATCACCTCAGTGGCACTACAGATCGTATCTCGCTCTGTCACAATATCACAGGGCTCGATAGGTAAAATGAACACAGAAAAGGTATCAAGGTAATTGCAACCTTCAGTTGATAATCCCTCATATCTAATATCAAGAAATCCGAGAGACGCTCCATCTGCATCGATTGAAAGCTGAGCAGTATTTTCACCACTGATAGAATATCCAGAAGCCGTAGAAGAGGCTAAAACGGCCCAACTGTGATTATTAGGTTCTGCAGGGGCATTAATACTCAATGAAGAATTTTTGCAAACGGATTGATCTAAAAGCCCCGCTGAAAGTGCAGACCTGATAGATATCGTAATACAATTAGACACATCACTACATGAGCCCGTGGCACATAAAGCAGCAGGTCTATCTACTACTACACGAAAATAAGTCTCCACCAAAACGTTAGTTGGAGTATAAGTACTATCTGTGGCACCAGGTATATCTGCAAACCCTGAAGTACAAGAAGTGGTACTCATTTGCCATTGATAAGCCGCTATATTTTCGTTTCCTTCAGTGACTTTTAATGCTTCTACCAATCCTCCACTGCAGACAGATTGATCACTGGATATCACTACAGGTATGAATACATCACTGCACAACTCAACATCTATCTCATCAAGATATATACGGTCGTCATTAGTAGCTGCATCGCATCTGAATCTCAGCCGGGTATTGCTCGTGAAAGGACCTGGGATCAAGACCTGCTCTAAATAGCTCACATTATTATTAAAATCAACTCCTGCTACCCATGTCTCTATGGTCGTATAAGAGGCTCCTCCATCAGTGGATAGCTGTAGCCAAAAGTCATGACCATTATTCATGTTTTCGCCCTCGAATGCAAACGAGACACGTATTTCGCTGGCAGTGGATGCATCAATCGACTGACTCGTCACGTGAGCTGTACTACTATTATCACGGATCCGGACAGAATAAGTCCCATCTGATGCTCGATTGGCATTATTCACTCGACTACAGTCGGAGCCACCGTCGATCCAATTGCCATAATTATTCTCAAAGCTGTCAGAAAAAAGAAGGTCGCAAGACTGAGCGACAAGTGATGAAGAGAGAATGCACAATACAGCTATGCTAAGTAGATACACTACTGTAGCCCGCAGTGAGCATGCATGAACGCATGGGCTCACCCAGTACATTCTCAGGTTCTTCATTGGTTCTAACTGTCAACACGATGTAAAGGGTGCTTACTTCATATTAACAGTAACAAATATATGAATTATCTCTATGTGAGAGACATCTCTGACAGCAAAAGTTGATAACTACTTCACCCGAATGAGCGATATTTGCTTATGGTCCTTGCCGAATTGGATTTTTGCGATAAGAAGCCCATGCGTATCTGTCGCAGAAAGATCAATAGTCTGTGACTGTACTCCCTTTGGCCAAATAGTAGAAATCATACGTCTTCCTAAGGCATCGAAGAGCACTAAGCTACCATCCACAGCAGCAGGTGCATCGAGTTCTATGACGGATCTATCTGTCATCGGATTAGGATATATTGATATATCTAAGTCTCTGACTGTCTGACTATTCACTCTGATTTTACGTAACTCTCCAGTGTTTCCATCTTTTACTACCGACTCCGATAAATCAAGCTGATCTACAGATCTCAATCGAATATTCTCAGTCAGTCCTTGGACATCTATTAGATTGACTAAGATTCCATTTTTGACTGTAGTCAAAACTACCTTATCATCCGTCAAATATGGATTGAGTGCTCTAAATTCTTCTTCGGACACATCATTCAATAATAACAAGCCCTGATCCCAATCTGACAGGTCTAAAGAGCTATGATCTGAAAAAATAGCAAGCTCAACATCCACTAATGTATGAGACCTGGTCTTAGACTGGTAGCTACTCCAAGAAAAATCAATATCTCCGCTTTTCAGTGCCAGAATATCATATCTGTGACGAGCTGGAGATAGCATGATAGGAGTAGTAAGTAGGCTGGCCCTATTGATCCCTGATCTATATTTCTTTTGATCGATATACTTCCATGGTCGATATCCATCGGCCTGCAGTGGCAGTCCATATACTAAACTCACCAAGGCCCAATAATCATCCATGGTGATTTGTGCATCATTATTGATATCGGCAGCAGCATAATCTAATACATCATCAAATCGCTGACCGCCGAATAAGTGCTGAGATAGCAAGAATAGATCATTCGCATCTAAGCCTTCATTAGATAAATCACCAGCTGTGAGATGCAGCTCGATCTCATCAGTAGATACGGGTATATCTTCAAAATAATATTGCCCCATTTCATTACTGAGGGTTGTCCGATTGGACTTCGTGACACCGCCTACTGATAGCGCTACCGCCTCCACAGGCTCACCATAGCGGGTCTCGATCACACCGCCAGCTCCCATGGTAGTATCACTACATGCATAGCGATCTTCGATGAATAGCTCCACCGGACAGGCTGATGTATTACCATATTCATCAATAGCATAAACCATTAATTCTTTGAATCCGAATCCATCCTCACAATAGAATGACTGATCCATCACTAAGCTATCTGGAGAGAATGATATCTGTACCTCCGCTCCACACTGATCGTCAGCGTATAGCACAAAATCCTTAGCCCATATAGTCATGCCATACTCATCTGAGATAGATGTACTGAGATTATGTATACAGGTGATAGCAGGCGCTCGATCATCTACGACTGATAGCTGCTGCTCGCAGTGATAGTAGTTACCACATCCATCTTTGACTGACCACTTGATCGTATAAAGTCCGACTGAGAGAGTGGCTCTCAGTTTCTTTTCAAAGTCCACATCATGATAAGCATAAAACCACTCATCAGCTACCAATTTTCCGTCTATATCATAGATTTTGACATCGACGTCCATTCGCTTTCCACCACATTCACCTTCGTCGACTACTTTATTCGCTAATGTGACTCTGCCCTCACAGTCTCCAGATAGGTCTACCTCAATAGGCTCACAGTCAACTAAATAAGGAGCCGTCTCATCTGTGATCTTAATGACCTGAGTGAAGCTATAATAGCCATCTCTCTCCACCGCTCCATAGCTATCATCATAGGCGTAGTAAGCTTCGTGATCGATGAGATCTTTGACGAGGACATATTTATCTTGGCTATTTTCAGCTCCTTTGTTTGGTTGATAGGTACACCAGTCGAGGACTGTCCATGTGCGCAGTTTTTTAGCACATCCGTCACCGTCTACTTCGAGCGTACGATCTTCTACACTGGAGCCAACGAGACTACATCCTGCTCTCTCCCACTCTGGCTCAGAGCTCGCATACTCCCTACATACGAATACCGGATCCATCTCTATACCCACTGACAAAAACTCCGGAGACGGACACTCTACATGATATCTAAACTCTCGTAAGCTCAGTCTCAGTTCTTTATCATAATGCCCTTGGAATATGACATCGATGTGCTCTCGGCCACCATCAATACGATCTTTCTTCAGCTCTCCTGTATAGTGCAGTGGCCACTTGATCGTGTGTGGATCAAATCGCTTCAACTCGTGATCCCAGTGATAGTCATCGCAGTGATATGGATGACATCCTGCTGGCTTTTTAGGCCCAGCGATTAAGAAAATAGGCAGTGATATGAAGATAATTAGTATAAGTCTTTTCATTTTTCAGCTTTACAGTTTTTAGGGTAGGCGTGAATATAAAAAGAGGACTCCAATAAGTATTGAAGTCCTCTCCTTTATTCTATCAAAATAAGGGTAAAACCCTGCCTATCACTCGGATATCGAGAATGTAGCTGGATCAATCGTAGGATTGATTTCTACAGACTCTGTCTTAAGTTCCATCGGTATGGGCATCATGCCAGAGATCTTAGTCACTGATGGGAAGTAGATCCCGTCAAATGCCTTGTAATCCATGAAGTCAGTAGTCAGTGTCATATCTCCCTGCGGTCCAGGCTGCACTGATACTGATCTCACGAGAAATCCACTATTCTGCGCATAGTACTCGGTAGTCTTCTTACCAGCTGGAGAAGTCACCAAGACCTTGTAGGCCAAAGTACCATCCACATCTTCGAGACCTTTGAGCTCTATCTCTGTACCATCGGTAGCATAGTCGAGCTGCGGGATGATCTTAGCTTGAGCTTTCATATCGTCGAGCTGAGGCCCTTCAGTCATGATCTGCTTTTGGCCCATAGCCGATACCATTCCTTTCTCTCCATCAAATACTTGCTCCTGGAATGTCATCTGTGCATTACCCATAGACATAGCAAACTTACCATTGTCATTTTGAGTAGTGATCTGCATGTCTTGTCCCATGACCGATGCACTCATGACCGTCTTAGCGCTTTTGATACCTTTGACTTTAGCCATACCGCCGATAGCATTGATATAGTCAGCGATCACTGTAGATGCATCTACATCAGAAGGCACCTCGGTAGCAATGGGTTGGATCTCCTCTCCATAAGCATCATAAAAGTCAATCTCACCATCCATGTCAAACTGTGCAAGGCTTTCTGCCACTTCATCTTTATTACCCACTACGAGTATATGAGCCGACTCTGGCTTGATGTACTTCTGAGCCATAGCTTGAATATCCGCTACTGTCACAGCATTGAGCTTCTGCAGATAAGTCTCGTAATAATCGTCTGGGAGATTATATCTGAACTTATTCAGCGCAAATCTCGCTATGGTCTGAGGTGACTCAAGAGATCTCGCAAAACTACCCGTCATATAGTTTTTGATACTTTGAAGCTCATCAGCTTCTACCGGATTATTCTTGATGCGTTCGAGCTCATAGATAAATTCTGTCACTGAGCTATCCGTCACTTCATTTCTGACATTAGCAGATGCGGTGAATGAGCCCACTAACCTATCAGAAGAAAGAGACGATCTCGATCCGTAGGTATATGCTTTATCCTCTCTTAGATTTTGCATCAATCGAGATGAAAATCCTCCACCGAGGATAGTATTCATCACACTGGCAGGGATCACATCTGGCGTGCCCGGCTTGAGCTCCAAAGGATAGCTCACATGGATCACGCTTTGTACCGCTCCGTCCTTATTAGCGAAAGCTACGTTTCGAGATGTTGGCATCTCTACAGCCTTATGCTTCACTGGCTTGAAGGCTTTCTTTTCCCATGAGCCGAAGTACTTTTCGGACATATCCTTTGCCTCATCAAGAGATACATCTCCGACGATCACGAGATAAGCATTATTAGGGATGAAAAACTTCTCATAGTACTGCTTGTTATCCTCGATGGTGATATTCTCTACGTGCTCAGGCTTTTGGACCTCACCATATACATGATCAGCGCCATAGAGCAGCTTGCTTTTCATATTACCCATGATAGCACCAGGGTCCGTCTTATTAGCCTCGAGTCCAGACAGTGTCTGCTTTTTGATCTTATCGAGCTCCTCTTCGGGGAATGAAGGATTATACAATACATCCGTCATCACCTCTAATAAAGCAGGTGTATGCTTAGTCAGGGAACTGGCAAACATACCTGTACTGTAGGTATTCATGCTCGCTCCTATGAAGTCGATCTTTTCATCGATCTCCGCTTTAGTCATGGTGGCGGTACCACGACCCATCAGATCTCCAGCCATAGATACATAGCCCACCTTATCATATTCTTTGATCGGGTCATTTTTGAGAGCGATCTGAAATGACACTTGAGGTAGCTTATGATTTTCTACGACGATGACTTGGAGGCCATTGTCCAATACAAAACTTTCGGCCTGACCGATATTGATCTGAGGAGCAGCAGCCGGCTCTGGAGCCATCGACCTAAAGCTCTCCTTAGCCTCCATCATTTCCTTGCCTGTATCGACAGCTGTAGTGGCGGCATCTGTGGTCTTCTTACTACACTGTGCGAATAGTGCAGCTACAAAAATTAATATGCTTATTCTTTTCATTTCTTTCTTCTGTTTATGGATTCACAGGTTTAGCGAGGTAATGTAGGATTACTCGGTTGTCCTCGTTAAAATACTTTTGAGCTACTCGCTGGATGTCTTCTCGAGTCACTGCGAGGTACTTGTCGAGCTCAGTATTGATGAGATTAGTATCTCCGTAGAATGTATAATAATTAGCCAGTGACTCGGCGATACCTGCAATACGAGCATTCGCTGTGACAAAGCTCGCCTCTTGCTGATTTCTGAGTTTATTAAACTCTTCCTCAGAGATGAGCTCCTCCTGAGTCTGTTTGATGACCGCATCCATAGCGCTCTGTAGCTGCATAGGATCTACACCCATATTAGCGATACCATAGGCTAATGCTATACCCGGATCCTCGAGGTCAAATGGAAAACTGCCTGTAGCTACAGCCAGCTGCTGCTCATCGACTATAGCCCTATTAAGTCTCGAGCTCTGCCCTCCTGACAGGAGCGTATTGAGCATACTCACAGCATAAAAATCATCAGTACCCAATGCTGGAATACGGTATGCATAGATCACTGCTGGCAGCTGGATATTGTCATAGATCGTATCTACTACTGCTCCAGTGAGTGGCGGCTCTACGATCTCTGGACGATAGATCTCTGGCGTCTTGACAGGTATCGTGCTGAAGTACTTATCGATCATCGCTTTAGTCTCCTCGATATCGATATCTCCGGCGATAGAGAGTACAGCATTATTCGGAGTATAGAAGTCCTTATAAAACTGCTTATAGTCGTCCTCTGTTGCAGCATTGAGGTGATCCATAGATCCTATCGGAGCCCACTGATAGGGGTGCTCTTTATAAGATCTGGATAGGGTCTCAAGTATGAGCGATCCGTATGGTTGATTCTCATAGCGTTGACGACGTTCTTCTTTCACTACTTCTCGCTGTGTCTCGACACCAGTGATGTCTACCTTTGCATGTAGCATACGCTCCGACTCGAGCCAGAGTCCGAGCTCCAGTTGATTAGACGGGAGTAGCTCATAGTAGTAGGTTTTGTCTTGTGAGGTATAGGCATTGTTAGCACCACCAGCATTGGTGATATACTTGTCAAACTGCCCTCGATCGATATTCTCCGATCCCTCAAATAATAAATGCTCAAAGAAGTGAGCGAATCCTGTACGATCAGGCTTTTCATTTTTAGATCCTACATGATACATCACAGACACCACGACTATCGGAGTCGCATTGTCTTGATGGAGGATCACGTGGAGCCCATTGTCGAGATCGTACTCGACATAGTCGATCTCATTGAGCTGTGCGTAGGTTGTGATCATACCCATTAGTAGTAACACAACAAAGAAAATTTTCTTCATTTCTTTATACGATTTGATTCAAAATAAAATAAGTCGGCAAAATAGCAGATACTCGGCAGAGTCTTTGGCCATTTTCGATTAATCTCAATTATAAATCGGTTAAATACGGCCAAGTGTTTAGCCTACGTTGAAAAAAACTTACATTAGGAAGTCAATTAAACCAAATCAAAAATGATAAAGAATTCACTTGTTGCCTTATTGTGCTTTTTCTTGAGCCTTTCGGCAATATCTGCTCAGATCACTAAAGGGAGTATAAAGATGGCAATCACAGACTTCAAAATGCCTCAAATGGAATCAGAAGGGACTGATATGATGGCAGGAATGGAGTCCATGATGAAAAGCATGGAGATGACTATCCACTTCAAGCCTGGCAAGCAGGTCACTGATATCAATATGATGGGAATGATCAACATGAATCAGCACTATAATAATGGTGTCATGACACAGTATATGGATATGATGGGCCAAAAAATTAAAATGGAAGTCCCAATGGGCGAAGCTGGACTCGAAGAATTCGGCATGGATGCTGAGACACTCAAAAACATGTATAGTGTGAGCTATGACAAGTCTGACACGAGAGAAGTGCTCGGATATAAATGTCATAAAGCCACTTTCGACTACGACATGTCAAAAATAATGGGAGAACAAGAAGACCTCCCTGCAGAAGCAAAAGCTATGATGGAAAATATGAAAATGGTGATGTACGTGACGGACGAGATCAAGATGGACCAGTTTCACATACAGCAGCTGCCAGATCTCACCATGGAGGGGACTCCCTTGCTATGGATCATGGACATGGGTCAGATGAAGATGACCTTTGAGGCAGTAGACTTTGATCAGCATCCAGATGCATCCGTTTTTGAAGCTCCATCGGGTGACTACAAAGAAATGAGCGTAGAAGAAATGAAGCAGATGGGCATGAAGCCTGGTGGATTTGGATTTTAAGTAAAGCGAAATCAATGAACCGAAATATGAATAAAATACTAATCACGATGATATGCGCCTGCGCTGCACTACTACTGAGTGCTCAGGTGGATATCACCCATCCTAAGAAAAAAGCCATCGTCAAGGCCATCGATCAAAAATCTGAGGAGCTCATAGATCTGAGTGATAAGATCTGGTCATATGAAGAGATAGCATTCAAAGAGCATAAAAGTGCTGATGCACTCGCCACCTATGCGGAGAATCAAGGCTTCACGGTGAAGCGAGGTGTCGGCGAGATACCGACGGCTTTCACTGCCGAGTTTGGTTCTGGCCAGCCAGTCATTGGGATATTAGGAGAGTTTGACGCTCTACCAGGTCTCTCACAGCAGACAGTCCCGTACAAAGCGCCGCTCAATCATGGTGCACCAGGTCACGGCTGTGGGCACAATCTTTTTGGCGTAGCATCACTCGGCGCAGCCACTGTGATCAAAGAACTCATAGAGAGTGGTCGACTACAGGGCACAGTTCGATTTTATGGGACACCTGCTGAGGAGAAGTTCTTTGGCAAACTATGGATGATCCGAGCGGGACTTTTTGACGATGTAGATGTAGTGATGGACTGGCATCCGAGTGCTGAGACTAAAGCCAATGTACAAAGTAGCCTGGCATTGGTAGACTTCTTAGTTGAGTTCACTGGTCAAGCTGCGCATGCCTCTGGGGATCCGTGGAATGGGCGTAGCGCCTCTGATGCCCTCGAGCTGTACACCACTGGGATCAATTACTATCGAGAGCATATCAAACCCACTGTACGTATCCACTATCATATCCAAGACGCTGGTAAAGTAGTCAATGTAGTCCCTGACTATAGTAAGATCTGGACCCGTGTCCGAGATACTAAGCGAGAAGGGATGGAAAAAGTATGGAAGCGAGTCGAAGAAATCGCAAAAGGGGCCGCTATCATGGCCGATGTAGACTATGAGATCTCACTCATATCTGGGATACATGAGGTGCTGGTCAATAGGACGGGAGGAGCTAAGCTGCAAGAAAATCTCGAGATGCTGGGCACTATAGACTACACGGATGAGGAGCAGGCTTTCGCCAAAAAAATCCAAGAAGCTACTGATAGCGAAGTAGTTGGTATCGAGATGGAGATTAATCCATTAGAAGAGACTCAAGAGCATCCTATGGGCGGCTCTACTGATGTGGGAGATGTGAGTTTTGTGGTGCCGACTATCCGACTCGGAGTCACTACTGCGCCGAAAGGTACTCCATGGCACTCTTGGGCCGTGGTCGCCTGCGGAGGCATGTCCATAGGACATAAAGGACTGCTCTATGCCTCCAAAGCTCTCGCTATGACTATGGTCGATCTATACGAAGATCCATCACTCGTAGAAGCTATAAAAGAAGAATATAAAGAACGAAAAGGAGACTATGAATACAAAGCTATGATCCCACCAGGGCCACCACCTTTGGATTTTGATCAAGACTAATGTTGGAACATAGGTCAATTGAGCAATCGATTGACCTTTTTTAATGGGCATAGCTGAAGTAATAATTGCGTAGTATTTCAGCATTCATCTATCCTATTTATGCTCAATGCCCATTCCATTTGACTACCTTAGAGATACTGTCATGTGCCCTACTGCCGTCATTCAGAAATGAGATATTTTAGAACTAAGACACCTATATGACCAAAATCAAGTGGATAGCCTTATTGATAGTCTCCAACTATACAATGCTTTTAGGGTATGATAGTCAGACGCCATGCGCTGATCTCGAGCAGGAGCTGAATATCATTTTTGAAAGAAATGAACTGGAGCTCTACCCTACTATGGAAAGGGCATTAGAAATCGTAGAGCTATCCAGAGAAAATACATGTCCCTGTCTACCCAAAGCGCTCAACTTAATAGGATTCAAAGAGTATTCTCTGATCAATCTATTAGATGCAAAAAAATGGCTCACCGAATCAGAAAACATACTGCTCGAGCGCAAACAATTTGATCTAACCTACATGGACAATCAGATATTTTTAGCCCTCACCAATATTCTGAATGAGGACTATGATATGGCAATTTTCCAAATTAAAAGGGCAAAAAAAACTGCTATAGAACTCGGCTTGGATATAGCTCTCCTCAATGCCTCGCTCAATGAGGCGCTCATATATCAGCAGATCGGAGAGGAAGATAAAGCAGAGAATGTATACCTCCAGATCATCGAAAAAATGAAAGAACATCCAGAGCTTGAGGCCTATGGATATGCTCTGGATAACCTCTCTAAAATCTACAGAGATCGAGAACAATATGAACTGGCAGAACAATTTAATAGTCGAGCTTTAGATTTTTGGGAGTCAATAGATCACCAAAAAGGACTCTACTTTGCCTATTTTCATAAAGGAGTACTCCTCAGAACACAAGAAAAGTATCAAGACGCTCTGACCGCTCAACTAAAAGCAAAAGCAATCGGTCAAGAGAATAATATAGCCGTAGTTGATATCCATATCGATATGAATATAGGGAAGATCTACAAAGCTCTCGGTCGCCAAGAAGAGATGCTGGCACAATATGAAATGGTACTGGATAAGTATAAAGGACTGGCCCCATATGACCTCAAGGAGACTGCCAGCCACCTCAAAGATCACTATGTATCAGATCGTGATGTAACCGCACTGAGCTCCCTCATAGATGAGATACTCGAGAAAGCCGAAGAAATAAGAGAAAATAATCAAACCAATATAGATCGCCTCCTCGAGACAAATAAAATCCTCGACGAACAAATCGAAGAATATGCTGAGCTATCTCAGGCAAAACGACTACAGGAAAAACACCTAAATCGACAGCATTGGTTCTTAGGAGCTGCATTATTGGGTATGTGTCTACTCGGGGGATGGATAGTCACCTCGATCCGTCAAAACAGGGAGAAAAAACAGATGCTCGATAAAATCAAAAAACAGAATGGCGATCTCTTATCACTGAATGACACATTGGATAAAAAGAATAAAGAACTGGAAAACTTCGCCTATGTAGCGTCTCATGACCTTAAGTCTCCGCTAAGATCCATATCCAGCTTCAGCCAACTTGCTAAGAGAAAGATGGAGAATAACGACGTAGAAGGTGCCAACGAGAATTTAGATTTCGTCATAGACTCTACAGAAGATATGTCATCACTCGTAGATGATCTACTCAGTTATTCTCGATTGGCTAATTCGCCTATGAATATCGTCTCCATATGTACAGAAGAACTGATCAGAGATATCAAGAGAGATCTATATGAAAGTATATCTGTATCCGGCGCAGAGATTTCCTATGAAGGTCCAGGATTAGTCATCCATGCCGATCGTACTAAGATTAAACAGGTATTCACCAATCTACTGAGCAATGCTATAAAATTTAAGAATCCGACGGTCGCTCCTAAAATATTAATCACCTTAGAAGAACAAGCTAAGTATTGGAAATTTCAGGTAAAGGATAATGGCATTGGGATAGATGAAAATTTCCACTCCTCTATATTCGAAATGTTTACCAAGTTATCTTCTAAGAAAGACTATACTGGCAATGGTATAGGATTAGCCACCTGCCAAAAAGCAGTGGAAATGCATGGTGGCAAGATGGAAGTAGCATCGGAACTCGGCAAGGGTACATCTTTTAGTTTTACTATCTTAAAGTCTTTAAAACCATTTCAGTAATCAGCATGGTGCGCAAAATTTCTTGGTTCCTATTCGGCTTCTTTGCTGTAGCTATAGGATTATACCCACTCATCTATTTCTTTGTCGATCGCACTTTTGGATTATTAATCCATAAATCCGACACACTATTGGCGAATACTGCTTACAATATTGGCTTCTACGGCCATATAGTATTAGGCGGTCTTGCCCTGATGGTAGGCTGGATCCAGTTTCATACATCTTGGCGACAGCGTCATCTGAAGCGACATCGTCAGATCGGCATGATCTATATGATATCAGTACTGATCAGTGGGCTTTGCAGTCTATACATCGCACATTTCTCCACAGGAGGTATGATCACGGCATTAGGATTCATATCACTGGGAGTAGTGTGGCTACTGACTACTGGAGGCGCTTTCTATTTTGTCCGACAGGGCAATATTCGTATGCACGAAAAACTAATGATCTATAGCTATGCTGGTTGCTTTGGCGCTGTGACGCTCAGGATATGGCTACCTATTTTGATTGGAGTTACAGGTGATTTCATCACAGCTTATCAGATCGTAGCATGGCTCGCATGGGTACCAAATCTCATCGTAGCTTATTTCATCACTCGACGGATATGATCACAGCGTCCGAATAATTAGTTTTCAAACTTTTCATTCTTCTTAGTCTAATTGATTTTATTTGTACGGCTTTAGGAAAAACCGAAATAGAATAGTAACAGCATGGCAGATTTATTTGATAGGATCGAGAGAGACATGGGACCACTGGGCAAGTATGCATCCGTAGCAGAAGGCTACTACATATTTCCCAAGCTCGAAGGTCAGCTCAGCAACCGTATGAAATTTAATGGTAAAGAGGTGATCGTCTGGTCGATCAATAACTATCTCGGACTCGGCAATCATCCTGATGTCCGAGCCAAAGATGCTGCCTCTACCGCAGATTGGGGACTCGCCTATCCGATGGGATCTCGCATGATGTCTGGCAATACGGAGATGCACGATGTACTCGAGCGAGAGCTCGCTGAGTTTGAACAAAAAGAGGCAGCCGTATTAGTCAATTTTGGCTATCAAGGGATCATGTCTGCGATCGACTGCCTACTCACACGTCACGATGTAGTAGTTTATGACTCGGGCTGTCACGCCTGTATCGTCGATGGCGTCCGCATGCACTCGGGCAAGCGATTTGCCTATCAGCACAATGACATAGAGAGCCTCGAGAAGCATCTGGAGTCAGCTAAAAAACTCACTGATGATACATCTGGAGGTATACTCGTCATCTCAGAAGGCGTATTTGGAATGCGAGGAGATCAGGGCCGACTCAAAGAGATCGTAGCTCTCAAGGAGAAATATAACTTCCGCCTGCTCGTAGATGATGCACATGGATTTGGCACACTCGGTGAGACAGGTATGGGCGCTGGCGAGGAGCAAGGCGTACAGAACGATATTGACGTCTACTTCGCTACTTTCGCAAAGTCTATGGGTAGTATCGGCGCCTTCTTGGCCGGTGATAAGCAGATCATCCAGTATCTCAAGTACAATATGCGCTCACAGATATTCGCTAAGTCGCTGCCAATGCCATATGTCGAGGGTAGTCTACTACGGCTGCGTATGCTCCGATCGATGCCAGAGCTCAAGCAAAAACTCTGGGACAATGTCAATATGCTTCAGTCAGGGCTCAAGGCGGCAGGATTTGATATCGGCTATACGAATAGCTGTGTGACACCTGTCTACATGAAGGGCTCCGTAGAAGAAGCCATGAAGCTCGTCTATGACCTCCGGGAAAACCACCGCATATTCTGCTCGATCGTAGTCTATCCGGTCATCCCTAAGGGCATGATCCTACTCCGACTCATCCCGACAGCGATGCATACCGCTCAGGATATCGAGGAGACTATCACAGCATTCAAAGCAGTATCCATTAAGCTAAAAGAATTGGCCTACCAATAAAATACAGATACTCATGAGCTCACTCCCTCTCATCAGCGGCATACAGCAGATCGGCATAGGCAATGCATCCGTCTATGACACCTGGGAGTGGTATCGTGTGCATTTGGGATTTAATGTCCCAGTATTTGACGAGGCAGCGGAGGCGGCACTCATGCTACCTTACACAGGCGGAGTGCCACGCAGTCGCCATGCCGTATTAGCGCTCAATATGATGGGCGGCGCTGGCGCCGAGATCTGGCAATACACCGAACGACAGCCGGAGCCACCCTCCCATCCTATCATGATAGGCGATCTGGGTATCGCTGTGGCGAAGTATAAATCGCCAAACATCGAAGCCTCTTGGCAAGCCCTAAAAGGTCAAAAAATCCTATCCTCAGAGATCACGGCCGATCCAGCAGGACAGCGCCACTTCTATCTCAGCGATCCATTTGATAATATCATAGAGATCGTAGAATCACAGAACTGGTTTCAGCCTAAAGGTCATCACTGCGGAGGTGTATACGGCGTCACCATCGGAGTTTCGGACATGGATAGATCTATCGCCTTCTACAGAGAGCTACTCGGTTATGATCAGGTGCTCGCTGATAGCACAGATCTGCACTCAGACTGGGCACAGCTGGCTGGAGGTACTGAGCGATATCGTAGAGTCATACTCACTCATAGTACGCCCAGATCAGGAGCCTTTAGCCGACTGTTCGGGACATCACAGATCGAGTTGGTGCAGGCGCTGGACAGATCTCCTCAGCAGATATTCGCCGATCGGATGTGGGGAGATCTTGGCTATATCCATTTATGTTTTGACATATCAGGCATGTCAGCGCTCAGAGAGCGATGTGCTCAGATCGGAGCGCCCTTCACTGTAGACAGTGGAGATTTTGACATGGGAGAGGCAGCAGGACATTTTGCCTATATCGAAGATCCTGATGGCACACTGATCGAGTTCGTCGAGACACACAAAGTGCCGATACTCAAAAAGCTCGGCTGGTATCTCAATATGAAGAAGCGAAATCCTAAAAAGGATCTGCCTCGATGGATGATCAAAGCCCTGGGCCTCAACAAAAAAATGAAGCCTGTCAATCTCTAACTCGGCAAAACCACATCAAGCATAATAAGTCGGGTCCTAAAAACATCACTGAGATAGATTATCAGTATCATTAGTCTTTGGATTACCCTATCAAACACTGCCTATGAAAAGCTCCTTCGTCTATCAGCTATTACTCCTCCTCAGCTGTAGCCTCATATCCTGTCAGCGAGCTATACAGTCTTCTGATGCTTCGAATCGATTTGATATATCCCAAGACCTCCTGTTGCTACACTATGACTGCAAGACTGATGTCGATGATCTGCACTCTATTGCAGCTTTTGCGAGTGTCATAGATCGTCCTGATCTACAGGGCCTCCAGTATCATGCTGTAGCCGGCACCTACGGTATACAGGGCGGACTCTATGTGCCTCCAGAGGAGCTCATGCCATTGGCATTTGGAGATAGATGGTCAGATGCTCATGCAGATTTTGACCAGGCTGTAGCCAATGTAAAATTGATAGCTATGGAGACACTCTCTACTGGTGGAGATGTCTGGATAGCAGAGGCAGGGCAGTCCGATTTTTCAGCAGCATTAGTGAAAGCTATAAAGGCAGCGTCAAGCAAAATCAAACCCACCGATCGCATCCATATCGTACAACATAGTAACTGGAATGAAGAAAGCACTGATCCCGCTGCTCTCGCCTATGTACAGGCCGAGACCGACTATCATAAGATCCCTGATGGCAATGCCGAAGCTAATGGCACGCCAGGATACAGAGATCCGGACTTCGCCGACTGGCATCGCTATGTCACACAGCCAAAGAAAATCCTCCTCTGGAATACTGCCAATCGCCTCAGCAAGGCCTACAATGGTGTCGACGGTCGCTATCTCAATGAAGCGATGGATCAGGGCGGCATGGATTTCTCTGACTTCTCAGAGGTACAATACATCCTACAGATAGACGGCATAGAAACCGTCACTGAATACTTTGAATCATTACCTTAGCGGCACTAAAAACCGAAATATGTACAAAGACATAATCACCTATGAGCTGGCAGCAGGCGTCACTGAGGAGCACTTATTCAAAGTAGCGAAAGAGGTCGTAGATAGCTGGATGATTAAGCAGGTAGGATTCATGAAATGGGAAATCCTAAAAACAGAGGATGGCCGATATACTGACATCGTCTATTGGGTATCAAAAGAGGCCGCTAAAATGGCGGAAGCCAATATGGCCAACATCCCAAATGGTGCCGAATGGTATGCCTCCTACAAAGAAGGCACCTTCAAGAGTATGAATCTACATACCATCCAGGTTTTTGAGTAGGGAGAGTTTATTCTGACTGGTTGCTGTTTTTACTCGTGGATAGGGGCTATCACGGATAGGCTATCATTTTTATATCACACAGTTAAACCCCGCCTAATGTTTACCCAGTATAATTAATAGGCAATTCAACAGGGTCCCTTTAAAAGTGCATAGTGATTTCCTTATCTTTCTGATATGCGCTTATACATTTTCAGCTTATTATCAGTTTTTGTCTTCAGTCAGTGTGCGACTCCGACTGTAGATGAGTCGACTACGCTGCGGATCGATATCACCGAGGGTACTAATATCGCTGCCCACCAATCTGCCAATGGAGATGTAGTATTTGACCTACAAGGCACACTATGGATCAGACCTGCTCATGATGAGATAGCGACTGCTATCACCGATCCTAAGTGGGACGCACGACAGCCACAGTGGAGCCCAGATGGTCAGCAGATCGTGTATCAAGCATATCGAGATTTTAACTGGCATATCTATCTCTGGGATCGAGCGACTCAGTCCAGCACTCAGCTGACTACAGGTCGATATGATCATCGAGAGCCCTGCTGGTCATCTGACGGTCAGCAAATCTACTACTCCTCCGATCGAGCTGGCACCTACGACATATGGATGATGGACCGATATACAGGCCGTATTGCGGCAATCACGGATGACATAGGCAATGAATACGCACCTCATGTACTGAATCAGCAGCTATGCTATGTCTCAGACTCTCCAGATCGCTATGATCTTATGCTGCATGATCTCACTACCGGCCAAAAGAAGAGCATCTATCAAAGCTCAGCCCCACTTTATGGCCCAACATTACTCTCCGACTCCACCCTCAGTACAGTTGAGATCGAAGACCTCAGTAGCTCACTCTTGCTGATTAGCACATCTGACGCCTCCATCACTACCCTCAGTGCTATGACAGAAGATGTATTCCCATTCAGGGCACAGATGATCGATGAGGACATTATCGCATATACAGCAGATGGACAGATACGACATCGAGATATCCAGAGTGGGCAGTATAGCTATATCCCTTGGCAGGCGACTATCGAGATACTGCGAGACGACTATGTGCGAAAAGAGTATGACTTCGATAACGATAACGCTCAACCAGCGAAAGGGATACACTGTCCGAAAATCTCTCCTAATGGTAGGCACATCAGCTATATCGCTCTGGGAGATCTCTGGATACATGATCTGCAGACTGGAGAGAATCAGCGCATCACGCATGACCTGGCTATACAGCTCATGCCTAATTGGTCGCCAAATAGTGAGACGGTTTACTTTGCCTCGGATCACGGAGGTCACACTGCCCTCTGGAGCTATGAACTATCATCATCTCTGCTCACTTCCATCACTGAGATCAGCGGTATGCCGAGTGGCATCGCTGTCAACAAGGCAGGTACACAGGTGGCACTGAGCTTTGCACTTGGGCCGAGACGAGGTCGCCTACTCACCGTCGATCTGGCTAAACAAGAGATAACGCAGATAAGTCGAGACTTTCCATTCAGCATCAGTAGTCCCTCTTGGAGTGGTGATGATGAGCACCTACTACTGTCGATCCTGCAGCCCTACTCTACGCTGTATCGAGAGGGGATCAATCGCATAATATCCGTAAACATCTCCTCTGGAGCTGTCAAAAATCAAGCACAGCCTCGACATCAGAGTTTTGGTGGTCGAGCCAATGACGGCCCCGTGATCTCGTATGATGGACAGCACATGGCCTACATTTCTCAGGGATTGCTCTGGTATACTCAGATTGATCAGGGCCTACAGCCTATAGGCCAAGCGATCCAGCTCACCGATCATCTCTCGGACGTACCCTCATGGACAAGAAAGGGACAGCTGCTTTATATGGCGACAGATCAGCTCCATATTTTAGATATAGAGTCTCGTGAAAGCAAAGCGATATCGCTGGGACTCAGCTATCGTCCCGAGCTACCTACAGATACGGTCGTCATACATGCTGGCACCGTGATCACGATGGAGTCGGATGAGCCCCTCATAGATCAAGATATTGTTATTATTGGGCACAGGATTCATGCGATCGAGTCACATCAGGAAGACCGTCCGTCGACCATTTTCATCGATGCTTCTGAGCAATACGTCATGCCCGGTCTCATCGACATGCATGCCCACCAAGGAAGTGATCTTGGTGAGGTACTCGGCCGAAAATGGCTCGCCTGGGGTGTCACCAGCACTCGAGATCCTGCGACCTATCCCTATGACGCCCAAAACCGCAAAGAAGCTCAACAGGCAGGCGACTTACTCCATCCGAGGATATTTTACACAGGTAGCCCCATCGATGGCAACCGGGTCTACTATAATGGCACCTATGCTCAGCATTCTATCGATCAGGTCAATCGTGAGCTACAACGGGCAAAAGCGCTCGACTATGATATGATCAAGACCTATGTGCGCCTACCTGATAGCGTCCAGCAGATGGTAGTAGACTATGCTCACGAGCTCGGCGTACCTGTCAGTTCTCATGAGCTCTACCCTGCCGCTGCATACGGAGTAGATGGAGTAGAGCATATCATGGGGACCAGCCGTAGAGGCTATACGCCCAAGATGTCTCAGACCTATCAGACATATGCTGACGTGATCGATATCATCAGTGAGACGGGGATGCATTTCACCCCGACAGTCAATATCTATGGCAGCTATGGCGTCACGCTATCTCGGCATCCAGAGCTCCTCTCAGACGAGACACTCCTCGCACAAGAAGCCGACTGGAGCATCGCCTATGCTAAGTCCATGATGGATCAAGCCATTGATAATGAGGTAGCCGTCGAAATATTCAATAGAGAGCTCAGTATGGTGAAACGACTAAACGAAAACGGCGCTCATATCATAGCAGGTACGGACTCGCCGATATTGCCTTACGGATTTGGACTCTATACAGAGCTACTCTCCTATGAGGAGGGCGGGCTTTCGCCAATGGAGACCCTCCGCACAGCTACTATCAATGCTGCTGTGGCCCTCAATACTCAGGACCACATGGGTACGATCAGCAGAGGCAAACTGGCAGACATACTCATATTGGACGAAGATCCATTGCAGTCAATATATCATCTCAAAAGCATAGATAAAATACTCCTCAACGGTCACCTCATAAATAAATCAGATCTACTCACACATCCATAGAGATCATGAAAATACTCCTACTCCTCGGACATCCAAATCCAGACAGCTATAATGCAGCATTGGCGAAAGCCTACGCTGATGGCGCTAAATCAGCAGGTCATGAGATCCGCCAGATCAATGTCGCTGAGCTGGAGTTCATTCCCAATCTCCAATATGGCTATCGAAAGCGGACTGAGCTCGAGCCTGACCTCATCACCGCCCAAGAGACCCTCAAGTGGGCCGACCACTGGGTATTCGTCTATCCTGTATGGTGGGGGCAGGTACCCGCTCTGATGAAAGGGTTTCTCGATCGTGTACTTTTGCCGGGATTTGCATTTCAGAAGAAAGAAGGCTCGCTCATGTGGCATAAGTACTGCAAAGGAAAATCGGGTCGTATCATCTGCACTATGGATCAGCCAGCGTGGTACTATCGCTTATACTATGGTCATCCGAGTACTCGAGCCATCCGAGATCTAACTATGAAATTCGTCGGTGTGAGCCCTGTCAAAGTCACAAGCATCGGGCCCGTCCGACTATCAAAGGATGAATGGCGAAACAAATGGCTCGACAAAGTCAAAAAGCTAGGCACCAAAGGCCAGTAAACAAAGCACCATCGAACAAACTCGAGCTTTGGACTCGTCTCACCTACACTAAGAGGCTCAAAGAATAGTCAAACATAAGCTCTATGCATGCGTCATCAGAGCCTCACCCTGCACAGAGCGACTAAACCCTCAAATCATATCATGAACAAGCAGAAAGCAGAAAAAATCTTATTCGTCCTATCCAGTCACAAAGAGCTCGGTGATACCGGCAAAGAAACTGGATGGTATCTGAGTGAGGCTGCCCATCCATGGAAAATACTCCATGAAGAAGGGTACGAGATAGACTTCGTCAGTCCTCAGGGTGGTAAGCCGCCAGTAGATGGCTATGATCTCTCAGATGAGGTGAATAATGAGTTTTGGAATAATGATAAGTACAAAGCTAAAATAGAGAATACAATGACCCCAGATGAGGTCAATCCAAATGACTATACCGCCATACACTATGTCGGTGGTCACGGGACCATGTGGGACTTTCCAGAAAACAAACAACTCGCTAATATAGCCAGCAATATCTATGAAAATGGTGGCGTGGTGAGTGCTGTATGTCACGGTCCAGCAGGCCTACTCAATATCAAACTCAGTAATGGAAAAAATCTGATAGATGGCAAAAGGGTCGCTGGATTCACTAATGAAGAAGAACGAGCTCAAGACCTACAGGATGTAGTACCATTCCTTCTCGAGGACGAACTCAAAGAACGTGGAGCCACCTATGAGAAAGCTGATAAGTGGGAAGCATTCGTCGTAGCAGATGGACGTCTGATCACCGGTCAAAATCCAGCCTCCGCCACTAAAGTCGGAGAGGCAGTCAAAAAGACACTACGTACTATGCCCGTCATGGCATAATACTCCGTATAAATCCATTAAAGAAAGGGTGAGATTACTGCGATCTCACCCTTTATTATGATTCGGATCTACGTTGATCCATTTTTCATATTATGACCATAGAGCGCTAATCCAATGCCTCCAAAAATCAACCCATAAGCAAATACATACTGGCCCGTCCCCATCAGATTAGTACCAATAGTGATCACCAATCCCAGCACCGATAGTATGATCCCAATCCATAGAGCCTCTTGACCATTCGAACTTAAGATTGAATTCTTTTGATCTGCAATACGCTCTCGCTCGACCTGTCTCAGAAGGCTTTTACTTTCTATTTCTGACATACCTTCTGCTTGTAAGAGCTCCCTTATTCTTACAGTAGTTTCCCCATTTTCTATTAGTTCAACTGCATATTTCTTGAGTTGATCATATGAGTCCATTACGCAAAATAGATATAAATTCCTACCACTACTAAGGTCAATATAGCTCCTACTTCTTTGACATATCGATATGGCGTGATATCCACATCTCTACTATACTCTAAGGTGAAATCAGTGTCCCTCGGATACATACGTCCGATGATGAGCATGATGACTACATTGAGCACAAAGAGGATCGCCATCACATGCAAGAAGTGAGGATAATTGTCATCGCCAAAGACATATGGCTTCAATATAAACTGACTGATCGTGTATAGGATCACACCTGAGAGGAGCCCGATCTTAGCGGCTATAGCTGGTACTCTCTTAGTGAGGTAGCCGACTACGATGATCGTCAATATCGGAATACTGTAGCAGCCATTAATTTCCTGTAGGTAGGAGAATATACTCTCAGCCTTCTCGAGGAATGGAGCTATGAGCATCGCTGCTATCGCCAGTATGATACCAAATCCTTTACCATACTTAACGACTGTTTTTTCGTCAGCATCGGGATTGATATGTTCTTTATAAATGTCAAGGCCAAAGAGCGTCACGGAGCTATTGAGCGCACTATTGAATGAACTCAAGATCGCTCCAAATAACACTGCTGCGAAGAATCCTACTAAGCCTACTGGAAGCACTTGGCTCACCAGCTTGGGGTAAGCTTGATCTGCTTTCTCGAGATTGCCCTCAAAGATGTAATAGGCGATGATACCCGGTAGCACTACGATGAGTGGACCTAATATCTTTAAAAATGCTGCTAAGAGTAAGCCTTTTTGCCCTTCTTGTAGATTTTTTGCCGCTAAGGCTCTCTGAATAATCGCCTGATTAGTCCCCCAATAGAATAACTGCACGAGCATCATCCCTGTGAAAATCGTAGAAAATGGTACAGACGCAGACTTCGATCCTAATGACTCAAACTTGTCAGGATGGGTCTCATAGAGTGTCGAGATACCAGACATGACACTACCATCACCGATATATCGTAGACCAAAGTAAGGTATCAACAGTCCACCTATTAAGAGTCCTACCGCATTGACCGTATCGGAGACGGCTACTGCCTTCAGACCACCGAAAATCGCATAGATCGAACCGATGATCCCGATGCCCCATACACAGGCCCAAATAGACTGAGTGAGCGTCATCCCAGTGGCCTCAGGAATGCCAAACATCGTAGCTATCGCCAATGATCCCGTATATAGCACCACTGGCAAAAATACAATCGCATAGCCCGACAGAAATAGAGCTGAGGTGATGGTCTTAGTCTTAGTATCGTAGCGATCCTCGAGGAACTGTGGTACTGTAGTCAGCCCTCCCTTAAGGTATTTGGGGAGTAAGAATATCGCTGTCACGACCATCGCTATCGCAGCCAAGGTCTCCCAGGCCATCACAAGGATTCCCTCAGAGTAAGCTGAGCCATTGAGCCCGACGATTTGCTCAGTAGATAGATTAGTTAATAGTAGTGAGCCTGCGATGACACCAGCGGTGAGACTCCTCCCTCCTAAGAAATATCCCTCAGAAGTATTCTCGTCAGTAGAGCGAGTAGACATGTATGCGATCACAGCTACTGCCAGCGTGAAGGCTAAAAATGTAAAAATTGCCATATAGATAGTTTTTCAGCCCATAAATAAAGCAAGAAAAATCGGGAAAGAATAATAAGAGGAGTACTGTGAATGATGATATTTTATTGGGTCCAGATGTGCGAGGATGTGCAAAAAGCGTATAAATGAATGCCAGCGATTAAAGCGATAGAGTCTTTTTGCTTGGCTACTTTAGCCATGCAAAACATAGACGCACATGAAAGCTCTGCTCATCAGCGCCCTATTCTTCATTTCTTTATCTACGATGATGTCTTGTACGGCGGATCATAAGACAGAATCCTCTATCCTGATATCAAGCGACGAAAATATTGCCATAGTAGTAGCCCCTGAGACGGATTCACTCATATTATGGGCTGCAGGAGAGCTCGCCGATGGCATGTCATTGATATTAGGAAAAAAGATCTCTGTGGAAGAAGGGCATCAATCAGCAGAAATCGCAGATAAAATCATACGCATCACTCATAAGCCCACCGAGGCCTGGGAACAGTACTCCCTATCAATTGATCAAAACACCTTATCCATCACCGGATCTGATCTCAGAGGTACAGTATATGGCATATTTGATCTGGCAGAGCGCATGGGTATATCACCATGGATCTGGTGGGCTGATGTAGCCCCTACTCGTAAGGGAAAAATCCGAATCGACCTACCCAAAGAGGGCATACTGGAGAGTCCATCGGTGCAGTTCAGAGGCATATTTTTAAATGATGAAGACTGGGGACTACAGCCATGGGCGGCGCAGACCTTTGAGCCTGAGACAGGTGACATAGGACCTAAAACGTACGAGAAGATATTTCAACTGCTACTGCGCCTAAAGGCAAATATCATTTGGCCAGCCATGCACCCTTCGACGAAAGCATTTTACAGCATACCTGGCAATAAAGAAATGGCTGAAAAATACAGTATCTATATTGGCACCTCACATGCAGAGCCCATGCTCCGCAATAATGTCGGTGAGTGGGATAAAGAAACTATGGGCGCCTACAATTATTTCACTAATAGTGAAACCATAAAAAAATACTGGCGAGACCGTATCCATGAGGCTAAAGCGGGAAATGTACTCATCACCACAGGCATGAGAGGCGTACACGACTCCAAGATGGAAGGAGCCGAATCTGTACAAGAACAGGTGGATATGTTGGCTCAGATCCTCGCTGATCAGCGACAGATGCTTGAAGAAGTATACGAACTCCCAGCGGATCAGATCCATCAGGTATTCATACCCTACAAAGAAGTACTCTACCTCTACGATGAAGGTCTCGAAGTGCCAGAAGATATCACCCTGATGTGGACCGATGATAACTATGGCTACATCCGACGTCTCAGCAATCCAGAAGAACAAAAACGAATCGGAGGTAGTGGCATCTACTATCATCTGAGCTACTGGGGACGTCCACATGACTATCTGTGGCTATCGACTATGCAGCCTGGGCTGATCTGGTACGAGATGACCAGAGCCTACCAAAATGGTGCCCAAAAAATATGGATCGCCAATGTCGGTGATATAAAACCAGCGGAGTATGATATGGAGTTTTTCTTAGACTTGGCATGGGATGTCAATAGTATATCTGCTGATAATATACGTGAGCATCTGGAAGTATGGGCGGAGCGAGAGTTTGGACCAATGGTATCAACCGAGATCAGTGCGATCATGGATGAGTACTATCGACTGGCAGTGCTACGCAAACCGGAGTACATGGGCTGGAGTCAGACCGAGCCCAATACGGAGACTCGTCAGACGGCTTTTACCAAGTCAAATGGTAACGAGATCCAGCGCCGCATCGATAGCTATACCGAACTCATGAATCGAGTCGAAAAAGTCGCTCAAGACCTGCTTGATATCAAGCAAGATGCCTACTATCAGCTGGTCGCCTACCCAGTCATCGGAGCGGCGCTGATGAATCATAAATTTCTCTATGCGCATCTATCATCTATCGCTGAATCTACTGAAGAGCGTCAAGAATATCATGATAGAGCTGTAGAAGCATATGATCAGATCAAATCAATCACAGAGCAATACAATGAAGATATCGCCGATGGCAAATGGAACAAAATGATGTCAATGGCACCACGCAATCTACCCGCTTATCAGATGCCTACCTACCATCTGAACACGACAGCCAGCACTGCGGATCACGGTGTACGTGAAGACAGAAGCATCTACATCAATGCCAGTAAATATCAAACTACCGATGCCAGTGAGCAATATGAATGGAAACATATCCCAGGTTTAGGCTATAGTAATGAAAGCGTGAGCCTTTACCCCTTCACTCAGAAAAAATTTGAGACATGGCCATCACTCACATATGAAGTATCGATCCCTGACACGGGTTCATACATCATAGAGGTAAGGTGTCTCCCCACACATGCCGATGACTATAGCCACCAGCTATCTATCAGTATGAATCAAGAAGCATCAGCCCCTATCTCTCTCAACACCAAAGGTCGCAGCGAGGATTGGAAACAAAACATTCTTCAAAATCATGTCAAAGCCATACACAAAGTAAAGATCAAAGAAGTAGACCACCACGAACTCAAGCTATCCGTAAATCAAACGGGTATCGTCATCGACCAGATCGCCATATATCCAGAAAATCAAGCACCACACTATGAGATACCTAAGTAAAACATACCTGACGAGATTATTGCTCTGCATTATTTTTCTCATGCCAGTATCACTTTGCTTAGCGCAAAAAACCTATAGTGATAATCTGGACGGCACTTATACCAATCCAGTCATACCTGCTGACTATCCTGATCCTGATGTGATCTTAGTCGATGATACGTATTATTTCGTATCGACTACGATGTTTGTATTCCCAGGTGTGACCATCCTAAAATCAAAAGACTTAGTCAATTGGGAATACTGTACGAATGCAGTTAATTCATTTCCCTTTAGCCCTTGCTACGATATGGAGGGCTGTACACGCTATAGGCATGGACAGTGGGCCAGCTCCTTGCGCTATCATGAGGGTCGCTTTTATCTGATGTTTGTCACACTGGATGAAGGAGGTTTTCTCTGCACAGCTGATAGAGCCGAAGGTCCATGGACAGTGACTAAACTGCCCAAATCCTACTATGATGCTGGGATGTTTTTTGATAATGATGGGAGACGTTATGTAGCACATGGATATAATGATATCTACATTACTGAGGTAGATGCTTCCTTCGCTCCGATCGGTTCTGACTCGCTGGTCTACTCAGGAGACATACGACCTGGATTGGAGGGTGCACATGTCTATAAGATAAATGACTACTACTATCTCTACTGTACCTATGGCGGATTAGATGGATTTCAGGTGGCTCTCCGATCTCGAGATATCTATGGCCCCTATGAACAACGGATAGTCATCAGAGATACGACGCATGGGCCCAACTATGGGATTCATCAAGGCGCTTTGCTACATACTCCTGCTGACGAATGGTGGACGGTACTCATGGTAGACAGCGGACCTTTGGGGAGGTTTCCTTCGCTCCAGCCTATCCGATGGGAGGATGGATGGCCAATAGCCGGTGTGGATGGCAAGGCCATAGAACGATACACTAAGCCTAAGACCAACGATCCTCATCCAGTGACGATTCTGCCAAGCTCAGACGAATTTGACCATCCAGAACTGGCTCCCCAATGGGGCTGGAACCATAATGCCGATGACCAACGATGGTCCCTAACAGATCGACCTGGGTATCTCAGACTCGAGACAGCCAAGGTGGTAGACAGTCTACCCGCAGCTCGCAATACCTTGACCCAGCGGATATTCGGTAGCTACGACGACCAAATAGTGACAGTGGGAACTACAAAAATCGACGTCAGCTATATGAAAAATGGTGATGTCGCAGGGCTCGCTATCTACCAAGACCCCTACAGCTATATCGCTGTCAAAAAAGATGACAATCGTACTAACATCATTATGGTCAACAATGGCAGAGTCGTTGAGACTGTTGAGATTAATACAGATATCATCTATCTCCGAGCTGATCCCTATCATGGATCTGGTGCTGCCATCTACTATGACGGAGCACCAGTGGAGGACTCTGGCACAGTCAGCTTTTCCTACAGTACCGATGATCAGCAATATCATACGCTCGGTGAAGTGGTGCAAATGGAGTTTAAACTCACAGTCTTCACCGGAAACAAATTCTGTTTATTCAACTATGCCACTGAGGAGCTCGGAGGCTATGTTGATTTTGATTGGTTCAGAGTGAATATGCACGAAAAAACAAGATAAACCTCGCCCTATCCTATCTTAACAGAAGTCATAGTCAGTGAGCCTCCCAGTGCTTTATCATTGAATAGCTGAATCTCCTCATTTTTTCGCTGGAGCGCAAGGCTGTAGATGAGTGGCAGATAGTGCTCGGGAGTAGGTATAGCGAGCTGAAAGGCTGTACCCTGTGACTGGTAGTTGATGAGTTTCTCATGATCTTGTGATCGTATCCAAGATTTCAATTTTTCATCCGCCTCTATAGCCCAGTCATAAGCATAGTTTTCATTGAGCTTATGCCACGCTACTTTGCGGAGATTGTGGACCATGTTGCCACTGCCTACGATGAGCACTCCTCTTTGTCGTAGTGATTGTAGCTGCTGAGCCAGCTGATAGTGATAGGCTGGTGGCCGAGTATAGTCGATGCTCATCTGGATGACCGGCACATCGGCCTCAGGATAAAAATGCTTGATGACTGTCCACGATCCATGATCCAGCCCCCACTGATCATCCAGCCCGACAGTACCCGCAGGCTCTACTAAGTCTACTACCTGCTGAGCGAGCTGAGGACTCCCAGGTGCGGGATACTGCACCTCATAGAGCGTCTCAGGAAATCCACCAAAATCATGAATCGTCCGTGGCTGATCCATAGCGGTGACATAGGTACCTCGAGTTTCCCAGTGCGCAGAGATGACCAGGATAGCATTAGGCCGAGGTAGCTCTGTCGCCTGATCTCTGAATCCTTTGACAAATTCATTTTCTTCTATTCCATTCATCGGGGAGCCATGACCTAAGAAGAATACGGGCATAGTGTCAGTCTGAGCAAGCTGATCAGACATATGAGATAGTCGATCCAAAGTAGCTACCATAGGAATAGAAATTGTGGCGATGCCAAGATTTTTTAAGAATAATTTACGATTCATGTGAGCCGTATACTTGAGAGATAAAGTCAGACATAGATAATGGTTTTCGACCAATCATCTTCTCGAGCGTATCATCTTCGCTGTATAGCTCTCCTTTAGCCTGAGCTACGCCAAATCCATTGAGCATCCCAATATATTCTTCAGGCACACCAAATGATCTTAACTGAGTCTGATATTGCTTTGGATCTGGGGATACGTAGCCTATTTCTTGACCCAGTGATTTGGATACTTGGGTAGCGACTTCCTTCATGTTATATGATTCAACACTCGCCAGGTCATAGATCTTGTTTTCATGTCCTTTTGATCGGAGTATTTTAGCTGCAGCTAATGCTAAATCATCTCGTGTCACTGCACTCGATCGACCATCCTGAGCGGGTAAAACGATCTGACCTGTCTCTGCTACTGCCTCTCCGATGAACAAAGGAAGTAGATCCAGATACAATGCATGTCTCAAAATAGTGTACGGTATACCACTCTCTTGGATCCACTTTTCGGTTTGCTCATGAGTCTTTTGTAAGAATCCTATGGCAGAATCATCAGCCGGTACCGATCTGAGAAAAGAGGTATAGAGTATGTGCCCTACTCCAGCCGACTGGGCCGCATGGACGATATACTGATGCTGGGCTTCTCGCTGAGCGATATCGCTCCCTGAGACGAACAATAATTCATCGACTTTCTCAAATGCTTTCTCGAGACTTTGAGGATTTCCATAGTCAGCTATTCTCAGGCCTATTCCTTTTGGTAGTATAGATTCTGCCTTTTCCGCATCTCTGACCAATGCTGTGATCTCTCTGGTATCGGTTCCCTCTTCGATCAAAGCGTCTAAGACTCTGCGTCCATATTCGCCAGTAGCTCCTGTGATAAGTATCAAATTGTTTTTATTGATGGTTAATTAATACAGTACAATACTCGCTCATTTAATATACAAAGTATAGTAGATACTTAAATTATATTAGTATACTTTTGTATACCTTGATTTACTAAACATTTATAATTCATGACAGAATTAGCAGCTCTCCAAGACATCAAGAAGTGCCCACGACAGTACGTACTCGCCGTAAATGATGCCCTCAATGTCATCAGTGGCAAATGGAAGCTACCTATCATCGGAACACTACTATTTGGGAAGTGTAGATTCAAAGAGTTACAGCAAAACATAGAAAAAATCACACCGAGGATGCTATCTAAAGAACTAAAAGAGCTCGAGCTGAATGGTGTCGTAGCTCGAAGGGTATATGATAGCACACCCATATTGATAGAGTATGAGCTCACGCCCTCAGGGCACAACATTCTGAAAGTGTTAGACTCGATGGTCCAGTGGGGGCTCGATCACCGTGCTGAAGTGATGAAAGCTGACTAATATGTCATAAGGAGAGCATATCACTCTCCTACCAACTGCAATATCTCGCTACCTGCTAATAAAAATGCACCCACCCCATAGACCTCGGTCATCTGAGCTGTGACGTCCTTAGGATCTTCGCCTATAGGCTGTACCCATCCGAGCTTACCATCTGCATAGACAGCCTGCACGAGACCTTCCCAGGCCTTGATCGCTCGAGGTCCATAGGTATCTCTATCGAGCAAGCCAGCATTCACTCCATAGGCTAATGCATAGCAGAAAAAGCCCGTAGAGCTCGTCTCAGGATTAGGAAAACTACCATGATCCAACATGCTCGCATGCCAGTAGCCACTATCATCTTGGCAGTCCGCTACCTTCTCAGCCATCTCTATGAATAGCTGCTCATAAAATGGTCTAATCTCTGCATCCTCAGGTAGGTCCCTCAAGATAGAAACTAATCCACCCATCACCCAGCCATTGCCACGTCCCCAGAATATCTTTTCTCCATTGGCTTCTCGCTTAGCGGATGGAAAGAACCGATAGTCTCTATAGAACAGATGCTCGATCTCATCATATAGAAACTCATATGTAGCCAAAAACTCCTCATGCATGAAGTCGAGATACTTCTCATCGCCAGTGATATTATACATTTTGACATACACAGGCGGCGCCATGAATAGGGCATCACACCATGACCACCTCTCCAATGTCTGTGCATCTCCATAGTCCAGATATAGTGTACCCTCAGAGGGATGACTCACTACATAGTCAGTGCGAGCCTTAGTCGGACCCAAAATGCGATAGCTGTAGTCTTCATCCTGTAGGTACTCATACATATCCAGATACATCTGACTCACGACGATATCATCAGCATGGTACATGCGATAGTAAGGCTGCCATTTATATTTCCAGCCAATATCTTGGAGCCACTTGAGATATTTATCTTTTCCTGCGATTTTGGCCCAAGCCATCATACCCGTATACAAGGCTCCATTAGTCCAATCGAGGAGATGATGCTTGACTTCATGAAAATGATCAATCTGCCAGTCAGCCACTGCCCCCATGACAGTGGTGATACCAGCGACATCGAGCTCAGAAGTATATCGTTCTGCTGGTCTACTTGTCTTGATAGCTGTATGGTAGTCAGTATAGTGGACATACTCATCTACACTCAGCCACTGGACTCTATCAATCTGTGTATCCGGTGCCCCTCTCACTACGAATGGTCGAATATTATCATGCAGAGAAGCCTGGGTCAATGGTTGACCCACTGGCGCACCCACATCCGACAGATCCCAATGCTCTATCTCATATCGATCTCCATGTGGTCGTGATAGATATACCTGAGTCGGATCATCATGATCTATGGCTATACCGCCCGAGTAGTGAGGTTCTGGATCTCTCTGTGATTTGTTTCTCTTGATCCGTGGAAATGCGCTCCCTCCATCTGTGAGTCGTACATGCTGCCAGACAGATCCGTCCCAGTATCCATAGTGATAGTAATGGCTGGTCTCTTCTGGGAGTGTGGTATATGCGATCACTGGTCTATCTCCATCGACGGCTATATCCCAGATCCATGCTCGTTTATTTTCTGCGACGCCGTCAAAGGCTTTAGGGAGTGATTCTTGGGCTAATGGTAGATCAATCACTCCACCCATTTTAGCTCCAGCTGCATCGTAAAACGCTCCATCCTCATAGCGCAAATAGTAGATTGAGTTATGATTTTCTAATCGTGGATGCCCATCCGTAAACGCAAAATGTATCTTCGACTCACCATCACTTACCACTTTGGTGTAAGGGCGATTCATATTGTTACTTCCGGTACGACTGACTATTACTTTGGGTGCGGACCATGTCTTTCCGAGATCATCAGAGGTGATATAGGATGGTTTCCAATTTTCGCCACCTCTGAAAAACAAGTAAATACGGTCGTCCTCGGCGGATAGCAGGACAGGATTAGTATAGCATAAGCGACGGCCGAGATCCATGGAATCCACCGGAGCGAAGCTACTGATATCCTCTGCCGTACTGGTGGTACTGTAGTAGATCTGACCTCCGTGCTTAGTAAAAAACACCATCAATCGACCATCTGGTAGAACGAGCAAAGATGGATTGTCATGGTCATCTACTTCAAAATTTTCATAAAGCATAGCAGTCTCAGTATGGCCAGTCTTATGATCCATGGCAGTCACCTGTACATCCCCTGTAGAACTGATATATCCGGTATAGGTCTGGGTGCGATGTCCATCGTGATATACCGCTCTCGGATCGCTAAACCAGCACCATGTGCCGTCATCGACTAAGGTCTCGAAATCCTCCCCACGCTGCGCATCCATGCTCATCGGAATAAGGATAGCCAATGCCAATAAAGTGGTCAGATAGATATTGTTTATGTATTTCATAGTGATAGATTTCTTTATTCTTTTTGGTTTTTGACTTCTATAATGCGGACGGGCTGTGGAGGCATCTGCTCGAGTGTCTCCCCATCGCCTTGCCCTACTCGCTGTACGTAGATATGTAGACTCTCACGATCACGCCAGAGCTCAGTATCGTAGCAGGGCTCCCAGCTATCTACTCGTCCTACTGAGAGAGCATTTGACTCCCATTTATGATAGGACTTGTCTATGTTTTTGGTGATTACTATCTGATCATTATACTCGGCATCACGAGATATCATAGTGATCTGCCCTGTGCGGTCTACTACGATCTGAGGTCGAGAGATGGGTATCCGCTTAGTCCCTCCACCACTGAGTGAGAATGGTGTCTGTCGATATGTCATTCTATATTCGCTCCAGCCTCTTTCGTCCTGATGGATCAGATAGTACTGCGGACTGATGTCACCCGACTTGCGATAGTAAGTAGCTATGTAGGGCTTACCCTCTGAGACATACATCGAGGTTTGATTGATCAGTTCACTCTGCTGAGGGATAATCATGATCACCTCGGCAGACTCCACCGTGATCGGGAGTGAGTAGGCAGTGCCATCTGATCGCACCCAGCTGACTCCTCCGTCACGAGATACAGCGTAGCACATATCATGATTAGTCGAGACATCCCAGGTCTCCCGCCATACCCATGATAGATGGAGATGACCATCGTCATCTACTGCGGCCTGCCAGTAGGCACTCCTTTCTTCTTCTCCGTCTATGAGTTTATTTTGGACCCGAGTCCACTGCTGACTCTCAGTGTCATAGCGATTGATGATGAGGTCTCCACGGCCCGATCCTCCGTCCCTGTACAAAAAGAATAAATCTCCATCAGGCAATTTATAAAACTCAGGATAGCTGACATGCTCCTCTCGATCACCGACCATCTGCTGTTCTTCACTCAGCTCCAGGCCGCCAGGCCCGATGGATCTTACATAGCGCAATCGAGTATCATGATGATCCCACGACATGTGTAGATAGCCAGCTCCGTCTATCATGATGCTGATCGACCGATGAGCGTCTGCCACATCTCCACGATATTGAGTTTTATGAGTTTGCCATACATTGTCTTTTAGGTTTCTCTTGGCGAGAATGACCGATCCATCTGCATCATAGTAAGCTACATACTGATGATCACCATGACTCACTACCGCATTTTTTCTGAATATCACCGCATTGATAGAATTTTGCGCCCAAGCAAATCCTATAGTTGACTCAGGCACCGATACCTCAATATCCCGATGAGCGACACATCCTGTCAAAAAGATGAAACCAATACAAATCCAATAGATGCGCATAGGTCTTAAGATGAAATCTGGGTAGTAGATGATCTGAAATAAGCTAAATATCCCACCACTATGCCCATGGATATAAAGCCGATGGACATAGCCCAAGGCAGCTGAGCGGGATTATCATTAGTCTGGAGAGTGAGCTCAGGCAAAGCGATCAGAAATATCCCTTTCAACAAAAACATGACCCCAATAAGTGATACTAAAAGTGCCAAGACACCTCGCCAACGCCAGTGAAATACCAGAATACAAATCCCAATAAAAAAGTGAACCATGCCTGATAAATTAATCAATACTGGATCAGTACCTGTATGTGCTATCATATCTGCATAGAAATCTCTCGACACTGCGAATCCTATCCCTGTCACTAAGAAGTAAGGAGCTACAATACGACCGATCTTGACACTGCTATTCATCTAAGAGGATTTAAAAAAAGCATGGTTGATAGGATGCGAAAGACACATCAAGTGATGGAAAGATACGAAATAGAGGACAAAGCAACTGCTCTATAAGCGTACTACTCACACGTCTTATCTACGCTATTTTCGTCGCAGCTGGTACAGATTGGATCTATCACCTCATACTGATAGGGATTACGGCCAGGAGATTCTTTTTGCCGCTTAGGTAGTCGCTTGAATAGGCCTGTACTCAGCATTTTCTTCTGAAACCTGCTGCGATCGATCTCCTCGCCTAATATGACCTGATGCAGTCTGTGCAACTCTGGCATGGTGAATGGACTTGTCAAGAGATTATAAGTCTCAAGATTCTGGCGAATAGAATTCTTGAGATGGGTACGTGCAGCCATGGCGATCTCTCGATGATCCATCCACATCACTGGCAGCTCATCAAAGCTAAACCAGGCAATCTCATCATCAATAGAGGTCAATTGGGGGTGGGTCTCTACAATATTGACTAATGAATAGTAGCCCAATGTCACCCGACGCAATTTCATCCAAGAGATAAACTCAGTGTCTGTATAATTAGCCTCTATCAATTTATGCCAGTCCTTGTCAAAATTTCGATCTTCTTTACCAAAGACGGTCAAGAACTTGAGATATGGCTCTATCAGTCCTGTCCGCTCTACCAATACTCGCTGTGCTGCAGCATCGGTAGACTCACTTATCCCAACGAATCCCCCTTGCAACATCCATCGATCTCTGACCCTGAGCAATAGACACTTAAGGTGCCCTTCCTCATAGCCTACGATCACTACATCCACAGACACATCTCGCAGATGGTCCGCAGGATCGACATAGTATTTTTCTCGACGTGCGCTCATGGAGCTCTAAAAATAGTCGAATGCGACTAAAGGCCTTACAGAGTGCGAAAAAAATAATCGGAATCTATCAGATCACCTTGTCCGCACAGGAGCTACTGGCAAATGCATTTGGTTTGGCTTTGAAAACGAAGCCCATCCCTAATATATAGCCCATCGCATCTCTCAGTGCAGTATTTGACTTAAATGCCGGATCTGTGTTGATATCAGCGTGCACCTCCAGCTCTACATTATGCTGATCCAATAGATCGCATAGCGCATAGGCTACATTGACAGACATAGACACCTCGAGCAGCATACGCTCTTTTAGTGACATCTTTTGCTTCGTTTTTTCATTATGGATATACATAAAGCCGCCCTTATGCTCTCTGAGGAATACGATCACTGATGCAAACTCTGTGGTCTTCCCTTTGACCTGTGAGTCGGAGCCAATACAGACTTTGAGTCGATGGCCTGCTGCTTTTTCTCTGATGAGAGCTTGCTCTACCGCCTCTTTGATAGGTAGCTCTATGCGACGACCATCGAGACGCCTCCATTTCTTGTCTATAATATGCATGATACGTAAGGATTATTCAGCTTAATAAAGTGGCGCTTTTTCCTCTTACGTCGTGCTACACGGCCATGACACTAAGCTACCTATTATGATTCTCTCATATATCAACTATAGGTAAATAAATCATTACCAAAGCGCATATTTCATGTTAATATTGGGCAAAACCACCTTCTTATCCAATATTCATTGGCCAAAAATCACTAAAATCCAATCCTAAACCGTGTCCAGCCATCCTCATCTGTGAGGAGCGAGTAGCTCGCATCGTGCCCATTGAGAATCTCACGGATGAGCATGAGGCCTATCCCCTGACCATTGTGCTTAGTCGAAAAGAAGGGGCTAAAGAGCTGATCAGCGACCTCAGGATCAATACCAGGACCATCATCAGCTATGACGATTTGCGGTGAGGCTTCCTGTAGCGTGATTCGGATATTTCCATTTTGACCGATCGACTCCTTGGCATTTTTGAGGATATTGACAAAGACCTGCTCGAGGAGGACTTGATCGGCAGATATGAGGATAGATTTATCGGTGGACTTGACATGGCAGTCAATATTTCTTTTTTCTCGATCATAGATATCGAGGCCTATGCATCTATCGATCAGAGCGACGAGATCTATCTGGGTTCGTTGTGGTGACGGCAGCTTGATCAAGTCAGCATAGCTACTCACGAAGTCGCTCAGCGATTTATTACGCTCATGAGCGACCACCAAACTCTCCTTAAGATCAGCCTGATCGTCATCATTGCTAAATCCAAACTCTATGACCGTATCGAGGATAGAATTGACCGCCCCTATAGAGTTATTGACCTCGTGCGCCATGATGCGTATTACCTTGCCAAATGCAGCTTTCTCGGATTTCAGCAGTTCGTCTGTGAGCTCCTCGATCATAATGAACTTTCGATAAAAACCCTTGTGAAACACTTTGGATAGATGACATCTAAACTTCTCAATCCCATGAACGCTGATTACTTCTGTCTGCCCATCCTCCAGATCTCGTAACCCATCAGCAAGTGGATGCTCTATTCTTTCGATTGACTCAGTCATTTCGCTGAGTCCAAGATATTTTCGAGCTTTAGGATTGATCTGATCGATCTCGTCATCGTAATCGAGTATAATGATGCCTATTGGCAAAATCTTAATCAAATTTTCTAAAAAATAAGCCTGCTCCTCTGTCCTAACACTTTCCTCTCGTAGTTTAGTCAGCATAGTATTGAACACATCTATGAGCTCATCCATATCTCTACTCCCCGTCTTGAGGAAGGTCACATTGAAATCTTCATCCTTGATAGCATCGATACCGGATTTCATCAAGGCCAGCGGTCGAATCAGTGCCATATACAGTCGTACGCTGATATATAGCGACAGCAGTATCAATAGCTCTGATGCGATGAACCAATAGATATTATCCTTCAAAAGCATATACAGCAATCCCGTGAAGATCAAATGGATCAGCCCGATGAATAGTATGTATTTGACCTTTAGTGTCATATATGTTGTGTCATTTCATCAAGACACTGCTTTTTTATTTCTCAAAGCTTAAAAATGGATAAATATATCAAATTCAACCCTCCGCTCCCCTGCCAGGGAAGACATCCTTTTTTGTCCCCCTTCGATAAAGAGGCTGTCGATTGAAAAAGGAATTTTTAACTTAATACTTTCTAACTTTCAACCTTCTAACTTTCGACTTCTATCCCATACTTCTCGATACGGCGATAAAGGCTACTGCGGGTCAGACCGAGGGATCGAGAGGTTTTACTGATAGACTGATTGTGATACTGCAGGGTCTTGATGATCATCTGCCGCTCCATCTCCTCGAGTGTGACACTACCTACCTGCGGCAGTTTGATGCGAGCAGTAGCACTGGGCTCGACGCTCATGATAGACTGAAATGACTTGTAAGTGAGTTCTTTCTCATGATAGTTAAGTAAGGCGGTACGCTCTACGAGATTTTTAAGCTGTCGGATATTGCCACTGTAGCTCTGCTGCGAGAGCCACTGATAGGTTTCGTCTGGCACATAGGGCACTTCGATATCATAGAGTGACTGTACTTTCTTGAGGAAGTGCTTGACCAGCAGTGGTATATCATCTCTGCGCTCACTCAGTGATGGGAGCCTCATCTCGATAAGATTTATCCTGTAGTAAAGATCCTCTCTGAATGTACCCTCAGCGACCATCTCTGGTAGTGATCGATTAGTTGCACAGACTATACGAGCATCGAGGCGCCTGGAACGACTCGATCCGAGCACTTCATAGGTCTTCTCTTGGAGGACTCGGAGCAGCTTGACCTGACTCTCGAGACTGAGCTCACCGATCTCATCGAGAAATAGTGTGCCACCCTGCGCCAAGGTAAATCTCCCCTCTCTATCACTGTGCGCTCCAGTGAAAGCCCCCTTGACATGACCAAATAGCTCACTCTCAAAAAGTGTAGTAGATATCCCTCCAAGATTAACTCTGACGAAAGGGCCATCGGCACGTTTACTACGCTGGTGTATTGCCTCAGCTATGAGCTCCTTACCCGTACCGCTCTCTCCTGTGACGAGTACACTGGCATCTGTAGGTGCTACCCGATCGACTATATCCATGACACGGCTGAGAGCCAAACTGTCACCTACTATAACTGTCTCCTCTGATCCAGGATCATCCGACGTCATCTTAGTATGGTAGAGCTGAAAGATGGTGCTAATAGAGCTTAGGAGTTGCTTATTATCCCAAGGCTTAGCGAGAAAGTCCTTGGCGCCCCTTTTCATCCCCTCGACAGCGAGCTGTAATGTGGCCCAACCAGTGATCAGTATGACAGAAACCTGCGGATACTGAGCCATAAGTCGATCCAGCATCTTGAGCCCATGCTTACCACTGGTGTCGATAGTAAAATTCATATCCAGCAAAACCACATGTGGGCGAAACTCGGCCGTCATATCCATAGCTTCTGTCGGATGGTGGATCGTACGGACGGAGTAGCCAGAGCGCTTCAGCAGCAACTTCAGACTCGCACAGACCGTACGATCATCATCTATGACTAATATTTTTTTCTCCATCTATTCCGCCGTGACTTAGTCTTCATGTAAGGCTATGGCCGGCTGGATACGACTCGCCTGCCAACTCGGATATAACGCACAGATCGTCACGATCGCCAAAATAATCAAAGCTGAATAGATGATCCCTCGATAAAAGATACTTTGATTGACATCTAATACTTTGAGTAATGGCACTTGGATGGCAAAGAATGTACCGAGCAATACCGCAAATGCGGCCAAACTTACAATCTCCATAGTAAACTGTGAGCTAATACTGCCCTGCGAAGCACCTATCGCTCTGCGTAGTCCTACCTCCGCTCGACGCTTACTGATCGCATAAGATAGTACTCCGAATAGTCCTAATGCCACATTAACACATAAGAATCCACAAATACTGAGTAGCGCTATCATCGGTATCCAAGTCTCGAGATTAGCTCTGCGACTGAGTGCCTCTGCATCCTGGATCACAAAATTGCTGGACTTGAGGATGCCCTCGACGATATCGCTGATTTTCTCTTCATAAGCGACATCTGCTGATGGATCCATCTTAAGATAGGCATTGGTAAGTCGATTCATATTTTTAGGATGATACATAAGAAGCATTCTATTATCAGATTCTTCAAACTCCCCATTGTACTTAAATGCCTCTACTACTCCGACTATACGACTCTGCTCACCCTGAAATATGATCAGACTATCTACCATACTCTGTCCAGGAAAAAACTCATCCATAAAGTGCTTATTGGGCATGATGGGTGGATAGGGCGCATTGAAATCATCCTCTATAAATCCTCGGCCCTCGATGACATTCATACCATTAGCCTCGATGAAGTCATGATCCACTACAGAATAGCAAGCCTGGATATGGACACCATTATCGTCATTGCCATGACACCAGTTACTCCCTGCGAAAGGGCTTACATCATGAGAGAGCCCTACCTTTTCGACGAGATCGAGCTCGCCCAACTGTAGCTTGAGCTGACGATAGATCTCGGCTCGCTCAGTGGAGTCACGCCCTTCGAGCTCTCCAAATCGGACATACTTTCGATTTTCCACCTCAAATCCCAAAGGATTATTAAGTCGGTCGGTATTGTAAAATACAAAGCTGAGCACAGCAAATAGTACCAAAAAGGCTAAGAAGATCTCTAAGATCACTAAGCTATTGGCGCCTTTTTTATTCCAGTTGAGTTTTAATATATGCTTGATCATATCTTATTCTTTTTGAGAGCATTGACAATATGGACTTTGGACATACGATAAGCAGGCAATAGACCTGACAAAAGACCAAATAATAGACAGATGAGAAGACTGAAAAGAAAGAATCTCATATTTAGCTTGAGCACTACATCTCCGAGCATTTTAGCATCGTTGATGAGCTTGATCCCGAGCATCGCCAGAGCGATACCGATGACTCCACCGAGGATAGTCTGGATGACATTCTCTATGATAAATTGGGATAAGATCGTACCCTGTGTAGCACCAAATGACTTTCTCACGCCGATCTCGCTACTCCGCTCGAGGATACGAGACACATTGAGATTGATGAGATTGAGCGTAGGCAGAAGTATGAAAAAACTGATCAATCCGAGTAAGATCCACTTCATCACACCCAGGCTCGTGCCGGCTCCATCATTATAGTCCATATCGAGGAGTGCATCTGCATAGATCTCATGATAGGTAGAAGGTCGAAGAATCACTTCATTAAAATACTCTTGATAAGAGGGATGTACCTCCAGTGTAGAGTTCACAAATTTGATATCGTCCTTTATCCGTGCTGCCCCAGCAGCTCCATCCCCTTTAAAAACAGCAATATAGCTTCCAAATCCTACTTCTTCCTGTCGATTGACGGTAGTCTCGAGGGTATGAGGTACGACTATACCAAAACTCAATAAGGAGACTCCCGCAGGCTCGACTACTCCGATCACTTTAAGATCTTGACCGTCCAACTCTACGAATTCTCCCAATACGTTTTCTTCTTTACCAAAGTACTGGTCAGCCAGCTCTGTAGTGATGACAGCTACGGGCTCCGCCTGATCGATAGCAGATTGGCTAAAGCCAAATCCCTCAGTAAACTCAAAATCAAAAACATCCCAAAATCCGGCATCAGCATACACCGTACTCATGACTACTTTACTATTGTTGACATATGCATTGAATACATTAGCATCACTAAAAAAGGTCTTCAGTCGCACATTTGGGAGATCATCAAAGTGTCGCTGGAGATAGGTCATAGCAAGCTCACTATTAGAGTTGCTCTGACCGGCCTCATCCACTGTATAACTCGAGTCGAGTACCATCTCGCCATTCACATAGGAGGTGTCATAGGTATAAATCGTATCATAGTACATCTGTCTCAGCTCCAGTGTAGGGAGTACTACGATGCTCTCCTTGTCCGTGAGCGGCTTAGTCTGTCCGACCTCCGTCTCGAGAAAGGAGACTAAGATCATCAGTATCGCCAGCGTAAAACTGATCCCAAAAAGTGTAATGGCAGTGAAGAACTTCTTACGTCCCATCACCCTCAGCGCCATTTTTATATAATTAGAAATCATAATATTTGGATTTAGATTAGAGAATGATGCTTAGAGCACTTGGCTACCGTCATATAGTCTGACTAATCGGTCTGTACGCTGTGCCATCGTCTCATCGTGAGTCACCATGACGATCGTGGTATTGCGATTCTTATTGAGATCATGTAGTATATCCATGACTTCATTTCCCATGACACTGTCGAGATTTCCAGTGGGCTCATCGGCCAATATGATTTCAGGATTCCCCACTATAGCACGGGCTATAGCGACACGTTGTTTTTGTCCTCCTGACAGCTGCGATGGGAAGTGCTTCATCCGATTTTTCAGTCCTACCGACTCGAGTGCTTCGGCGGCAAGACGGCGTCTTTCTTTACCTCCGATTCTGCGATAAAGTAAGGGGAGCTCCACATTATCGATCACTGAGAGATCAGGGATGAGATGAAAGCTCTGAAAAATGAATCCCAGTTTCTCATTTCTGAATTTTGCAATAGACTTAGTATTATACTTAGTGATCGACTGTCCATCTATGGTGACGACTCCTGATGATGGCTCATCGATGAGGCCCATGATATTGAGCAGCGTACTCTTGCCGCAGCCTGAGGGGCCCATGATAGAGAGAAACTCCCCCTTAGGAACTGTTAAATTAACATGGTGGAGCGCAGTGGTCTCGATAGTCTTGGTACGATAGACCTTTTCGATATTAGAGAGATGTATCATGATTTAGATTTTTAGTGTTTAGGTATATGTGTTTGGATAGATATGATTTATTGATAGCTGATCGTCTGATTATTGATAAAGTCATAGCCTGTCAGGACTCTGAGCTGATAGTAGCTCACCCAGTAGCTACGGAGTGATGCGATATAGTCTGTGAGTGCTCCATCTTTCTCTCGCTGAGCGATAGTGAGATCAGTGATACTGATATCACCCAGCACATAGCGCTCACGTGCGATGCTGAATCGCTCGATTGCCACATCACGAATGTCTTTTTGGAGTCTGACCTCTTGCTGTAACTGCATAAAGCTATTGACCATCTGTAGGATGTCATTCTCAAATGTGAGTCTATCCTGAGCTATCTGCTGTACGGTGAATTCCTTTTGCGCCTGAGCGATGGCTACAGCATTTTTCTTTCGACCCCAGTCGAGGATGGGTATTGATACACTGAGCTGTACCTGCTGCTCCGATATCGGGTCTCCATATATATCAGACAGCTGATCACTCCCACGAGCATATCCAAAACTCGCAAATAGATCTGCCTGTATGCCATAGTCAACTTGAGCCTGCTTGATAGCCCGATTAGACTCGAGGAGCTGTCGCTCAAAATCTATTATCTCTGGGCGATTGTCCTGAGCATAGCGTAGTGCCTGCATCGCATCGATCTCGATGATCTCCTCCATAGGCTCTGGGAAAACCAAGGCTATCGAATCCTCAGGCGTCTGAGCCAAGAAAGTCCATAGTGCGCCCTCCGCAAAATCCACCTGGTATTGTGCAGCGGACTTAGATCGAGCGGCGCTTTTTAGCTCCAGCTGTAGCTGAAGGAGTTCACTCCGAGAGATCTTACCCAACTCATAGCGCTCCTCGGCAATATTGACCAGTTGCTGATTAACCTCCGTATTAGCCGAGGCTGTCTGATGATTGACCTGAGCGAGTAGCAGATCAAAATAGCGCTCCGCTGCCAAGAGATGGATACGCTCCATATCGATGATGTACTGCTTATTAGCAATTTTCAGCTCCAGCGGTCGTATCTGATTATCCCACTTGAGCGTATTCATCCCGCCGATCGGCTGAAAAATCCCCACTCTGAATGGTACTCCATTATAAAATTTGCTATCCGCAGAGAAGTCGTCAAAACGCTGCAAGTCTGACTGAGCAAATAGTGTAGCTCCCGTAGCTAATAAAGGCTGCTGCAGTGTCAGTCCTATCGATGAATTATTCTGACTCACAGACTGAAATCTGATCGATCCATCCGGCTGTACGATCTCTCGAGAGGTTTTACTAAAATTGGGCGCTAATACATTCAGTCGAGCTGAAGGCTTAAGATTAGCTTGATGAAGTCCCCACTGTGCCTGAGCTCGTGCATTGTCCGCTACAGCCTGATGATGAAAGATGCTCTGCGTCTCGGCTATATCCAGTATATCACGGAGGCTATAGCTGCTCTGCGCATCAGCGATCATGAGCTGCCAAAGGAAAAATGCTATGAGTGTTCCTATCTGCTTCATTATTCTTGGATTATGAATTCGTCTAAGTGATCGAAATCCTCGGTAGCAGAGATAATGACTTGCTCCCCTTCTGCGAGATTATTCACGATCTCTACATAGTCGCTATTGGAGATACCTTTAGTGATGCGACGCTTGACAGCTTTGCCCCCCTCTACGACGAATATGTCTTGGCTCTGCGCTCCTCTGAATGCCGATCCATTCTTGATGCGGAGCACATTCTCTTTATTGTCAGTGATGATGTAGACTTCTGCTCGTAGATTAGGTCGGAGTAGCTCATTGTCCTGCTCATCCAGCTCTACTAAAAACTTGATGGTATTATTGACCACCTCAGGAAGTATGGCCGTGATACGGCCAGGGAAATCTTGACGATTGATACGGACATTCACAGCTTGACCGATATTGAGCTTACCAGCATTGCGATCAGAGGTCGTTGACTCGATAGTGAAGCTATTGAGATTAGCAATTCGGACGAGAGGCTCCCCTTCTGATACTTTACGTCCGATATCTTCATTGACCCAAGTGATCACGCCCGACTGAGGTGCCTTGACTTGGGTCTCTCTGAGCTTTCGGCTGAATTCTTTGAGCTTTTTCTGCTGGATAGCATATTCGAGTTCGAGTCCTTGCTTTTCATTAGCATTGACGCTCTTGCGGTATTGCAGTTCGTTTTCGAGCATCTTCTTTTCGAGTTCAGCGATTTTGAGATTGAGTATGGCTTGTTCTACTTCTTCTGCCGTAGCACCGCCAACTTCGTTGAGACGCTTTTGATCAGTGACCTCTGCTCTCAGCTCATCGAGCTGTAGCCCTTTGATCTGATCTTGATAGCCCAGATCTGTGAGATTTTTATCATATTCTAATTTGAGCTTATCTACATTATTCCTCTTGAGCTGCAGCTCATCATATAGCTGATCATAAGATAGCTGAGTGAACTCTGCGTCAAGATCTAATATGATATTTCCTTGCTCGACGACATCTCCGCTCCGGCGATGTACTTTTTTGATCTCGGTAGTCACTGGAGCATTGATCTCTCGCTCGTAGGATGGGACCACCAGCCCAGAAGCAGTGAGGGTGTTCTGCAGGTCTCCCCTTTCTACTCGGGCGATGTGAAATTCGGATTTACTGGCTTTGCGTGTCAGGAAGTGACGAGCGCCCCAGATCGCCAAGGCCACCACTGCGATAGCAGCAATGATCTTAAGCCACTTGGAGCGATTTTGGCTTTTGATTTGGTCGGATGATATCTGTCGGTCCATAGTTCTTTTAGTTTCGGATGTATTGACAGTCATCATTAAGACCAAGCCCGTGCCAAGAATTATATTATTGATTTACTGCTACTTACATATTTTAATAAATAATATATTGTGCGATTTCGGACAGAGGTGTACGGATTTGAGTAGTGAGTGGCGAGTCATGAGTAGCGAGGATGTCTTTCCCTTTGGTTCGGCGTAGAATCATCTACGGTCGCAGTATTCACAAAATTCTGTTTTGCGTGTATTGCATTATTTCGGTCAGCGAACTCTTCCTCCTGTCCTTCTCTTTAAAAAAGAAGGATGGTACTACACGTTTTCAAGTGAGAGCCTATCAGTCACTTTAAAACTTTAAAACTTGCCAACTTAATACTTCATTTTAAGGGAGGTACCCGAAGGGCGGAGGGCTCGATCCGAGTAGTTTGTAGCGAGAAGTGAGTAGCGAGTCACCTTCGTTCGGCGTAGAATAATCTACGTCGTAGTGTTCCGCAAAATTCTGTTTTGCGGGAATTGCGTTCTTTCGGTCAGCGAACTCTTCCTCCTGTCCTTCTCTTGAAAAAGAAGGATGGTACTACACGTTTTCAACTGAGACGATTGCCGTAATCATCTTAGGCCTGCATAAAATCAGTCCTCCATTTTAAGGGAGATGCCCGAAGGGCGGAGGGTTCGATGCGAGTATTGAGTGGTGAGTCGTGAGTAGCGAGGTTTCTTTCCCTTCGTTCGGCGTAGAATCATCTACGTCGTAGTGTTCCGCAAAATTCTGTTTTGCGGGAATTGCGTTCTTTCGGTCATCGAACTCATCCTCCTGTCCTTCTCTTGAAAAAGAAGGATGGTACTGCATGTTTTCAACTGAGACGATTGCCGTAATCATCTTAGGTAAGCACAAAATCAGTCCTCCATTTTGAGGGAGGTGCCCGAAGGGCGGAGGGTTCAATCCGAGTAGTGTGTAGCGAGAAGTGAGTATTGAGTAAGTTTCTCTTTTGAGCATAATGCCGTCTATCTGATTTCGAACTCTCCCTCCTGTCCTTCTCTTAAAAATTAAGGATGGTAATTTACGTTTCAATTGACTATCTGTCAGTCACTTTACGACTTTTTACTTTTCAACTTAACACTTAATGTGGACTTGTTACTTGCCTACTTACTTAGTCCCTGTTACCTTCGGATGTAGTAAGCCAAAACTGAATATGTCAAAGATCAGCAGATCAATATCCCGAAACCTCTTCAGCCTCATCGTACTGACCGCAGCACTACTCTACAGCTGCAAAAATCAAAGCCAAGTGTCTGATACTCATCACGAATACACCAATGCACTCATCCATGAGAGCAGTCCCTACCTCTTACAGCATGCGCACAATCCCGTAGACTGGCACCCTTGGGGGCCAGAGGCACTGGAGAAAGCAGAGAAAGAAAATAAACTACTCATCGTGAGTATCGGCTATGCGGCCTGCCACTGGTGTCATGTGATGGAGCACGAGTCTTTTGAAGACAGTACCGTCGCTGCCATGATGAATGAGCATTTCATCCCGATCAAGGTCGACCGAGAGGAACGACCCGACGTCGATGATATCTATATGTCTGCCGCTCAGCTCATGACAGGGAGCGGAGGATGGCCGCTCAATGCTTTTGCGCTGCCTGATGGACGCCCGGTATGGGCTGGGACCTACTTCCCTCAGGATCAGTGGATTAAGATTTTGGAGAGATTCGTCGAGCTCAAAGAGAATGACTATGAGCGACTGCTCAGCTCTGCCGAGCAGCTCACCTCCGGTATCGGAAATCTCGATGCCGTAGAACTCGTCACAGCTGAAGTGCAGTATGAGGAGCAGCTGATCCATGATATCAGCGGGAGATTTTTAGATCAGGTAGATATCGTCGAGGGTGGACGCCGAGGAGCACCAAAATTTCCCATGCCCAATAACTGGGAATATCTCCTCAAATATGCCGATCGAGCGAATAATGCAGAAGCGCTCCAAGCTGTCACCACGACACTGGACAAAATGGCCAATGGAGGCATCTATGATCATGTCGGTGGCGGATTCGCTCGATACTCGGTAGACGGCGTGTGGAAAGTGCCTCACTTTGAGAAGATGCTTTACGACAATGCACAGCTCGTCTCCCTCTATGCCCAGGCCTACTCTAAGACTAAAAATCCTCAATATCGTCGAGTCATCGAGGAGACTTTGACTTTCGTACAGCGAGAACTGACTTCGCCAGATGGCGGCTACTACTCTTCGCTCGATGCCGATAGCGAAGGGGAAGAAGGAAAATACTATATCTGGACAACTGCCGAGCTCGATCAGCTACTCGGTGATCAAGCTCAACTCTATAAAGACTACTATAGTGTCACTGTTGAGGGCAACTGGGAGCATGGTAACAACATCTTACATATCACAGAGTCTCCTTTGGCTATAGCCAAAAAATATCAACTCTCAGAAGAAGAGCTCATCTCTCAGATCTCTGCGCTCAATGAAAAACTGCACGAACTAAGAGCTAAGCGGGAGCGTCCAGGGCTCGATGATAAGATCCTGACCTCATGGAATGCGCTCATGATCAAAGGCTATGTCGACGCCTATAAAGCACTCGGCAATCCCGACTATCTGGAAGAAGCAATCCTACAAGCACACTTCATCATCGGAGCACAGATGCAGGATGACGCTCGGCTCAATCGAAACTATAAAGACGGGAAATCATCGATCAATGCATTCCTCGATGACTATGCACAGCTGATACAGGCACTCACAGCGCTCTATGAGGTGACCTTTGATGAGAGCTGGCTCAATGTGTCTCGAGACCTGCTCGACTATGCCATAGCGCACTTCTATGACGAGGAGACTCGGATGTACTACTACACCAGCGATGTCGATCCGCCGCTTATCGCTCGCAAAAAAGTACTCGGAGACAATGTCATCCCTGGGTCTAATAGTATGATGGCTCGCAATCTGGCTCGTCTCGGCGAGATCTACTACGAGAAGCCCTATATCGAGATGGCTGACCAGATGCTGGCTAATATGATGCCGACCATCACACAGATCCAGCAGCCCAGCTTCTACTCTAACTGGCTACAGCTACTCCTCGATCAGGTCTATGCGCCCTACGAGGTCGTGGTCATGGGTCCAGACGCTACTGCCCTATCTCATGAGATGATGCAGAGCTATCAGGCGAATAGCTTCTACCTCGGCGGCAATGCCATCAGCACACTCCCACTCCTCGAGTACAAGTATGTCGATGGCCAAAACATGATCTACGTCTGCCAAAATAAAGTCTGTAAACTCCCGGTCCAAGAGGTCGATAAAGCGCTGACACTGATGCGATGAGGGGCCTACTGATCATATCACTTCTATCGCTGGTGAGCGCTGTCTATGGGCAGGTCGATGATCCGATGATCTATACTCGGAGCTTCACTAATAAGCTGCGACAGCATCGTATCGACTTCTATCAGCCCGTCGAGCGATGGCTACATATTGCTGATACTCAGGAGGATGAGTATATGGAGTATGATGCCGTGCTACACGATGAGGCCGAGCTCGAGATCCGTATCCGACTCATCCCTGATGAAAAAGCCTACAGCAGAGCGCCACATATCGAGGTGATGCGCACCATCGCTCATATCTCGACTAATGATCCTGAGGCCGACATACGAGTCAGCCAGATCAATCATCGCTGGGTCGTAGAAAACTATAATGCCGACTGGGCCTTGTACGCCGACTTCAAGCCCAAAGAAGCCTTCAGCGCCTATCCTAAGGGACGTATCCTCTGTATCTATCGAGAGGGCCGTGCGCTCATACAGTACATCATCCTGCACGATGAGGAGGAGCTCGATCCCTACTTTGAGATGCCTTTGTCTTTTATAGATTGAGAGGGGATGGCTGTAGCCAAAGGGAGCTCTTTCTGTTATTCAGATTTGGGAAGTCAGTATTTTTTGTACACTGAGCTCAAACCGCCTATCTTTAAGGAGTACTAATACAAATGTAGGTATGAAAAGTAGATCAAAACAAGGGATTTGATCAGGTATAAACAAGTTGGGTGCCACCAAAAAAATAAATAAACTTATAAATATCGAGGCTTGTTTAATTTGGATAGACAATCACTTCTAATTTTCTCGTATGAAAAAAAATCGCATTAGAGTTGGATGCCCCAAATGCAATAGAAGAGTGGAATTAAGGGCTAATGGAACTATCCCCATTCATCCTCCAAAAGGAAATCCATCTGGAGCAAATTGTGAGTTTAGTAATACATTATTTGAAAGTTCATATATTCAGACTGAGGAAGAAAATGATGGTTCAATTTCTATTAACAAGCCAAATCAAAATACTTCAAATTCAAAAAAAGTAACCAGAAACAAGCGACATTTATTGGTAAGAAGTATTCCATTAGGTATCATATTGTCACTTATAAGTATTTCACTGGCCATTTATTTTGCTAGCGAATCACGGAAGGGAAGAAAACAAATAGAGACACTACAAAGAGAAAACGAATTAGAAATAAATCAAGTGCCAGAATCCACTGTTGAAAGAATGGCAGAATTAATTGGCATGGATGCAGCTATCCGAGAAGAAGGACCATTAAAGGACCTTGCTTCTTTGGCTAAAGAAGAAGATATTAAAAAGAAAGCTGCAAAAGAAAAAATTAATTCAGGAAATCCAAAATTAGAGATTGAAGGAGCAAATGAACTTCATCTGATAGCTAATAAACGAGCATCAGTAATTAAATCGCTTAGTGTTGAAGCCGCAGAAGATTACAGACAGGCTGGTTCTGCATATTTAGTAGCCCAAAACATAGAAAAGGCAATTTTAGCTTATAAAGAGGCTTCACGTCTTAACCCTGACTATTATCAAGGTCATGTCACTTTGAGTGAACTTGCACTAGAAGTTGGAGATATGGAACTAGCTTTAAGTGCAGCAAAAGATGCAGTTTCAGTTGTAGAAAGAGAATCACCCTCGGATTGGAATAAGAGATTTGCATTAATGCAGCTTGGCAAGGTTCAACTGGCCAGAGGCGACCTTTCAAATTTGGCGGGCATTGTAAACATATTGGAGAATCAAACAAATAAAAAGTATTACAACGCTTTGGAAGAAAGGAAATCATATAATGATTTAATGGAAATTGGGCTGAAGCGCACAAGTAAAACTCGTGAAAACGAAAAATACACATATATTTCAATATTTTATGATGGAAATATTGCCGCATCCTATGAAATATCAACAACTGATTCAACCAAATTTTTTATAGCCGCTGAGGCATTGACAGCAGATGCAATGGTAATTATATATAGGTTTCAATTGATAGAAGCTTTACAACTTAAAGGGGAAATGTTTCGACAAGATGGATGTTTTGAAGATGCCGCACTTACATATGAAAAAAGTATTAGCCTTTCAAAACAGCAGTTCGAAGAAACCCAAATCCCTGGCTTAGACAGTTACTTAGCTGATTATTTAGAAAATTTAGGCGAAATAAGGAATGAGCAGGGAAACTTGGCTGAAGCACTCAATTTATTTCGCCAAAGCACACCCCTTAGACGTTCAATAATTGCCATATTAAATGACTCACTGAGTATAAGAGGTTTCGAAAATAGGGAAGACAAAAACTCATACGAATTGCAACAACTGCGAAAACTAGCCAATAACTTAGAAGCAGTAGGATATTTGCAATTCCAAGTGGAAGAAAATCAGGACATAAATAATAATATTTGTGAAGCGATAGATTTACGTCAAGAAATTTTTGAGCATACTTCTGAGCCAAGAGATAGGGTCAATTTAGTGAATTCCAAATTATTAATGATGTTAATTTTAGGTGAATCTAATATTTCAGGGGAGATATTAATTATCATAGATGAAGTGATTGAACTTTGTTCCATTTACCCTTCTTTGGGAGAGGAATATAATTCTTCAAGAAAAGAGCTTGAAAGCATTTATAAATTGTTTAATGATACCTCACAAGGTGATTAATTTTTTCAGAATTAATTTTCATGAATGCTTGTAGCGTTTGAAATTTAAATAGCAAATCATTAGAATAATAAAAAAAGAAGGCAGCACCCAATCGAGTAGACGGCCGTGAGCATTAAAGCCCACGGTGCGCCTCTCACACAAAGATCCTACAACGTCAGTATCACACAATGAATGAACCGAAAACAAAAACTCGAGCATGGCAGGCATACCCACCCGCTTTGCGGTTCGCTCACTTAGATGTCTCCCAGACATCTACTCCTGCGGATACCGCTCGCTCAGGTATATGACGGTTCATTAGATCGAAGTATTGATTCGGGAGTAATACTCTAACATTGAAGTGTAGCCTCGACGTCTTAGCACCGAGATACGCAGAGTCGTTCCTAATATGGGACTTTGGGCCACTGCCCAACCGCCCATTCGTGTCCGGCTCCATGCAAAGGCTTGACGGTGAGGCACGCTCAGTTTGATCAGATTCCTTACAGACGATAGGGATTCATGCGACCGTCTTAATAATAGAGAACGATATTTTGTACACTGAGATCTCTCCACTATCTTGATACTGCATCAATTCTCATACAGGGATGAAAGGATATTTACAGGTTATGAATAAATGAACATATAATGAAAGGAAGACTTCTCTCAATACTAATTCTAAGTACAGCACATCTGATTGGCCAGGCTCTAAAATGGCATCCTCTGGAATCCTATGTCGATAATGAGAGTTCTTGGTGTCCCTATTCATCAACAATATTGGAAAACACATACTTTGAGAATACAATTGAAAAATTCGATTACATAGAAAATCCAGTTTTATCAACTTTTAATCTAAGTGGTGGAGATAATGAAATGAATGGCTCAATCAAGAGTCATTTAGTGGGATTACGTGGAAATATCAGTGGCCAGCCGATACTAATCATCGATAGTGATATGGATTTGTCATTGATAGATGAGAAAGTAATTTTCTTACCCCAGCTTGAAAAGGACGAATCAATTCCATACGAGCAGTTTGATTTTTTCCCTTCAGATATCAACTATAATCATGAATTGACTTATGAAGTATTAGTGGATGGAAGTATACATAGCAAGACATCGAATATAGGAATTACAGTAAAACACTACTTGGATAAAGCTTCAGGAGAACTCAAATATGACAATAAGTTCAGCATTTGCTTCAATCAAAAACTACAGTTAAGAACCGATATAGATGGTCATGATTGTAAACTTACTTGCTATGATTTCTTCCCTTGGATATCGGCTATAACATTTAATATAAATACTGACTCTATTAACAAAAGAGTGGACATCAAGACTCCATTTACCTTAAAAAAAAATGATTCAAAGTATATAATCGATTCACTTGACTTAATAAATAATAAGATATTGATAGGTCCAATCAAGGAAATCGAAAAACTGCAAATCCAAGGTGAATCTCTTTATTCTGATGACATAATCAAAATGGATACAACCGGAACTCAACTATTACACTTTTGGGGATCTTGGTGTGCTGGATGCATCAAGAATTTTCCCAAACTTGTTGAACTGGAAAAACAACATCCAGATATTGAACTAATTGGAATATGCCAGGACAGAAGTAAAGAACCTGCTTTGAAAACAGCTGAAAAATTCAATCTCAATTGGCAACATATTTATTTCGACTTTGATGACGATGTAGGAGGTATAGGAATAGATGTCTTAAGCTATCCCACATACATACTGATCAAGGACAATGCAATTATTGAGCGATTCAAATCTATTCAGAACTTAATTGAGACTCTAAAAAAATGATTGTTAGTCCTCTGATATCTTCCAAGGGGCTTCAGCCCCTTGCTAAGGACCAAAAAACTTACAGAGCATCGATAGCCTCTACTCTCTCAATTCATACACAAACGGCACTTCGTGAGCCCCGTCTTTGGAGTCGATCATGACGTATATGGTGAGCGTATCTTCGGTGCGGTTGATAGTAGCTCCCTCAAAGTAAGCTGTCTGTCCGTCGAGACGGATCAATGGGAAGTCTACATAGGTCTCTTCATCTTCCCAAGCTGAGAAGTCAGCGCTGAAATGTCTAACCCTATAATGGATACCATCCTCCTGCTCTGAGATAGAGCAGTGCTCGCTGAATACCAGCTCTCCCTCCTGATCAAATCGGAATAGACATAGCATATGACCATTCTTTGGTGGAGACCAGATCTCCTCACATTGGCCTCCGAGACCCTCTCCTATCCATGACCCTGCTATCCAGTTAAGCTGGTCTACTGTGATGTCTGTAGGATACACATAGCTGCTATCGACACTCATGATATGCTCACTTACCATCGTCTGAGCAGAGCTACAGCTATAGAGGCCCTGCAAAATGAAAAGTAAACTAAATCGCATTAGCATAAGACATTCGTATAAATGAAATAAGACCTAAGATAAGGTACTGCCATCAGTTTACATAGTCCTTATGCTGCGTGGACATACTGAGTCTGCTGCGTGGCGATCGTACGATACATATTCATCCGAGCCATGCGCTCCAGCAACATCTGCTGCTGGAGGTCCTGAGGCGTCGGTTTGAACTCATAGTGATTAGCGATATTGAGTCGCTCACAGGTACGGGCTACATCGTGATTGGCTCCGACATAATTAAATATCCAGCCAGCACTCCTCATCACACTGATCAGTCGAGAGATAGACAGCTGGCAATATTTCTTAGAGCCATTTTCGCTGCCATCGGTGAGTATGGTGACGATCACCTGCTCATCATTGAGCTTTTGGCTCTGGCGAGCTTTGAGCATGCCGATGGTCTGTCCTATGCAGTCCATGAGTGGCGTGGTGGAGTCAGGGCGGTATTGGTCGTACTGTAGGGCGGAGACGGTAGATACATTTTGGTCAAAGGCGTGCATACGAGTGCCTTTCCCATTGAACGAGAAAATGCTCACCTGCTGCTGCTGACTGAGTCGCTCTTGGCAGTCGGCGATAGCTCGGAGCGTATCATTCACACTATCTATAGCGGCATGATGCAGTCGCTGCATGGATGCGCTCTCGTCGATGAGGATGAGATTGTGTACGTAGGTGCTTGGTGTTGGATTAGCTTTCATTTGGGATGATTTTTCTTAATAATGGTTGTTGATCGTTAATAATTACAGTGACAAATATGAAGGCTATCGTGCAGCCATTTTGCATGATAAAAATATTTAATATGTTTTTTATCAAATGTCCATGAGCACTGCTCTAAGATATTCAGGCAGTCACTTTCCTATACAAGGGTAAACACCCATATCTGTACTCTTATATGAGAGTTTGAAAGTATCAGGTTGGAAAGTTTGAAGTTTGGAGTGCCTGAAAGGGTGTCGCAGACTCCACGCTATACTACCTACTTGGACATCCTGAGTAAGTAGGCCAACGTTACCCCCCATGATCTTTCCTTCCTTTCTGCTTTCGGAACCCTCCGCCCTACGGGCACCTCCCTTAACATGGAGGACTGATCTTATGATTACCTAAGATGATTACGGTAGTCGTCTCTATTGAAAACACAATGTTTCATCCTTCTCTTCGCAATAGAAGGACAGGAGGATGAATCCGATGACAGAATAAAAGAACTTTCGACTTTCTCACTTTTCACTTGATACTCGGATCGACATCTGACCTAAAGCCTCAATACTCGCTACTCACTTCTCACTACTCATTACTCCCCCTCATACCTCTTTATACTCTGCTGCAGTGACCGTTTGATTTCTTCTCGTAGAGAAAGAGGACTTATGACCTCGATATTTTCTCGATAGGACAGCAGCTCACTGACCAGCTCATAGTTTATCATGAGTTCATAATGAAAGAGGGCACATCTACGCCCATTGTCTTCTCCTTCACTTTTGAGTCGCTGAGAGCGATGTAGAGGACGAGTCATGAAGTAGTCTATCTGTTTTCCATATACTTTGATCTCTATTGGCTCAGTCCCCTTTTCGGTATCGACGATGATACCGATCACATCATTAAAATACTGATCTGGATCAAAATCCTCCATGGCGTGATAGTCCTTAAGACTTTCTTTAATGTCCTTGATCCGATCGAGAGCGTAAGTCCTGAGCTCATTTTTCTTATGCTCATAGCCGAGGAGATACCATCGTTTTTGATATTCCTTTAGGAGGTAGGGACTCATGATGACACCTTGAGGCTCCTCGCCAAACTTCTGATAGGTCAGCTGGATCGTCCGCTGATCATTGATCGCACTGTAGGCCTCGTAGAGCCACTCTTGTCCAGGCGCATCGAGCGGATGATCAAAGTGGATGACACTCCCTCTCTCGCTATCTTCTTGATCTATCGTATGATGGAGCTTCGTCAGGATCGACTCGATACCGAGTATCTCGGAGAATCCCGAAAACTGCTTGAGCAGCTTCAGTGCATCATGAAGTGATACCGTTTCCCTTTCATCTATGGCCGCTTCTTTTAGCCTGTAAGAACTATCAGAATATCGATAGGACTTTGATCCACGATCATAAATGATAGATGCCTTATAATTGAGCACTTCATTGTGACGCATAGCTGCGAGATCTCCTTTGATCGTACGCTCTGAGAGCTCTACTTCATGCCCTGTCGACTCATGTATCGCTCGAGCACATTCTGTAGCCAGTTTCTTCCAGTTCCAGATCAGATCAGGTGTCCGGAGACATTGATCGATGGTACGGTAGCGAATTATAGCGTGCTTATTAGTGGGCATAAATGATGTACTTGGCAGTAAATATCGAGGCTACAAGTATAAGCCAAGATGGGTAAACAATACATGAACTTTATTCAAAATATGAATGGCAATCCTATAGAAGAACTCAAAACAGGGAAACGAATCGACCCGAAAGAAAGGAAATATCTGGTAGATAATATATAACAATTAGAGATATGTAAAACTTTCACACTCTACGTCTCACAAAATTTATTGATTAATTCTTTCGCAGATTAAATCATTTTCTATCTTAGCGTCATCCCTGTATTTCATATCCAGTTTTTCAATTTCACTTACTAATTCTAAAACATTAGCTAAGCGGGCTATATCCTGCTGTGCTACACTTTGGCTATGAAGCGTATTTGGCTGTTTGTACTGATAGTTTTGACTGTAATGACGACTGAGGCTCAAGAGATGATCCATCCCGATCTCATGGGTAGCCGACTGGAGCAGGCTGTAGTAGAAGACTACAAACCAAACTTCGTAGAGATGTACTCTCGAGCCCGAGAGATCCTCTACACAGAGATCTACAATATCGATGACAGCGTCCACACGATCTACACAGATCATACGCTCTATCTCCCACCTTCAGAAGAATACCCTATTCAGTTTTTAGCCATGAATGCTCAGCCAAATGGCATCAACGCAGAGCATATCTACCCAAGATCAAAAGGCGCCAGAGAAACTAATGGAAATGCATTCAGCGACATGCACAATCTCGCACCATGCCGCTGGGAGGTCAATGAAGCTCGATCTAATTTTGCTTTCGCAGAAATATTAGACACAGATACTGATCAATGGTTTTATAAAGATACCAAGCTCTCAAATCCTGATGAGCTATCAAATGAAGAAATCCAAAAGTATAGCGAGGTAGATGTCTACCCTAACAACTTTGGCTATTTCGAGCCAAGAGAAGAAGTAAAAGGTGATATCGCCAGAGCGGTATTCTATTTCTACACCATGTACAGAGAGGCTGCATTAGAGGCAGATCCAGACTTTTTTGAAGATATGAAAGCTGATCTCTGTGAGTGGCAGGCTAATGATCCAGTAGATGAGCTGGAGCTCAGCCGTACGCAGGCTATAGCAGTATATCAGGATGGTAAAGCAAATCCATTCGTAGCGGACTGTACGCTCGCCAGCAGAATGTACTGCGAAAACAATCCACCTAACTGTCAGGACCTAAGCACGAGCACTATTGAGACCAGCTTAGACCTTGCTGAGGACTTTGATCCACAGATTCAAGTACTACCTAATCCAAACGAAGGTATATTCAAACTCGATATCAGCAATATCAAGCCGCATAACTACTCGCTCCGCATTTTTGACCAGTCAGGAAAGAAAATGTATGATATCAATGAGCGCTTAGATTACTTTAATACTATCAATATGTGGAATGTAAAAGAAGGACTCTACTTCGTACATCTCATCAATCATGATACTGGTAAAAAGTATTCTACTACATTCAGCATAGGAGCTTAGTATTCATTCTTATTTGATTGCTCTTAGCAGCTTTACATTCTTCAAAATTCTACCTCGTGTATAGTGTTATCTTAGAGGTATGACACGTTTCTACCCTATCTTGATATTTTTGATTATCAATTGTTTACACAGTATCAGTTTACTCGCTCAGCCAGATACCATTCCGTTTGCCCTCAATATGGATCACAATATCATCATCACGTGCATCCTCAATGATACTGACTCAGTAGATCTGATGCTCCATACTGCGGTGAATGATGTAAGTCTCATCTATGATAGCACGACGCTCAAAATGCCCTCTATTATGTGGGATGACAGTACCGATGTCAGAAGCTGGGGAGGCAAGACTCAGAGCATGACCAGCTCGCATAACACACTGACTATCAGCTCTATAAAAAAAGACAGTCTAAAAATATGGGCAAGTCAATATTCTGGTCATCAGTCCGATGGAAAGTTTGGACTAAATCTATTTGAAAACAAAGTGGTAAGCATCCATTACACCGATCAAATGCTGATCATCAGTGATGATCTACCCAAAGATATATCTCAATATCAGCGCCACCCTATCGAAAATAAAGAAGGTCTATATTTTATCAGCCTGGATATCATCGCTGGAGCAAATAGCTATCAACATCAATACCTGATACACTCAGGCTATGGTGGAGGCCTTCTTCTGGATGACCAGTATGTAGCAGATCATCATCTATCAAATGTCATCACCGTCAGCTCAGAACAAGTGCTCAAAGACTCCTATGGCAATGAAATCATCACGAAAAAAGGAACTACAGATCAGTTAATCATCGGCTCTCTATCTATCGATGAGCCATTAATAGGCTTTTTTGAGGGAGCCATCGGCAGGCAAAAAATGAGTGTATTAGGATGCGATATTCTGAGGAGATTCGATATCATATTTGATGGATCCAGAGAGTATATCTATTTGAGAAGAAACTAAGAATACCTAATTCAGACTTTGACAGCTGGACATAAAAAAACCCCGACTGGGAGTCGGGGCAACTTTTTAATAAACCAATCTCATAAAAAGGAAAAGATTATAATAAAAAGACGAAATCCATCATTAGTCCATGAACTTCAGGCGCTCCCATCAGGCACAGTTTAAAACCATCAGGTCACACCCAGAGCAGATTTAGTAGCCTTTCCTTAATATGATAGTAGATAAAAAGAGTACGTCTTCGTCCTTAAATTAAATCGCCTAAGCGATTTCTACTAAACTGCCAAGTTTATTTATCTTAAATATTCAATCTTTATTGAATACATCTTTCTCTAACTGAGAGCAAGATACACATATTATTTTTTATAATATATATATCGCCTCATTTTTTTTGCTTAATCTACATTTTCATGCAAAAAACTATTCTGCGACTGACCTAATGGTCTATCGCTATCTGGTCCGATCTCAAATTTTGAGAGACGAGTACTATTTCTCAACTCATCTACATTCTCGAGAGATACATTTCGACGCTTATAGGCCGGCTCGTTTTCCATATCATTAATGGCCTTCGGATTATCAAAGTTAGGAGCGATGCTATTACGCATATAGTTGCGTCGAGCTTCTTCCATTTTGCGATATCTATCATCAGCGAATGCTCCAGATTCTTTCACTGGCTCAACGGGTGTAGACGATACTGGTTCCGGAGCCTTGAATGAGAAATCACTATTGAGCGACTCAATAGTCTTACGCACGTCATCCTCCTCAAAGTCAATAGTACGAGAGTCATCGCCCTCAGCGATACCCATCACGACACCATTCTCTTCTGAGAGTTCTGAAGTCTCATCAAGAGGTATACGCACTTTTACATCTTCAGTAGCAAGTTCTTTTTTGACAGTATTAGTAGCTCTGAATCCTGTGGCGATCAGCGTGACACTAATTTCTTCTCCGAGCGTCTCATCATGACAGTTACCCCAGATGATATTGGTACCATATCCTGCTTCTTCTTGTACATAGTCAGTGATCTCTACGATCTCATCCATGGTCACTTCTTTGCGACCCGATGTGATATTGAGTAAGATATGCTGAGCACCTCGTATGTCATTTTCTTCGAGTAATGGCGAGTTCATAGCTGCATCGATAGCTTTGCGAGCACGCTCCTCTCCTTCTGCCTGAGCACTACCCATGATAGCGATACCTGATCCTCTCATGACTGTATTGACATCCTCAAAGTCCACATTGATATATCCTGGGACTGTGATGATCTCGGCGATACCTTTCGCTGCAGTCGTGAGTATATTGTCCGCCTCGCCGAATGCCGCTGAGAGTGCCAGATTACCATGGATCTTACTCAGTCGATCATTAGAGATGACGAGGAATGCATCTACGTTATTCTTGAGTTCTTCGAGTCCCTCAAGAGCGTATGACTGACGACGATTTCCTTCAAATTTGAACGGAAGTGTGACGATCGCTACGGTGAGAACGCCCATTTCTTTAGCCGCCTTAGCTACTATCGGAGCGGCACCTGTACCAGTACCACCGCCCATACCTGCAGTGACGAATAGCATCTTAGTACCATCATCCAGAAACTGCTTGATATCATCGATAGACTCTAAACATGCCTGACGTCCTACCTCGGGCTTAGATCCTGCACCACGACCATCTGTCAGGTGTGGCCCGAGCTGTATTTTCATGTCCACAGGACTGTTGTCCAGAGCTTGGATATCCGTATTGCAGACTGCGAAGTCCACACCTTGGATGCCCTCTCTAAACATGTTGGCCACGGCATTTCCTCCTCCGCCACCTACACCGATTACTTTTATGATCGATCCATTTCTTTTCTTAAAATCAAATTCTAAAGACATAGCTTCATCATTAATGTTATGAGTTATAATTCAGTATCCGGAGCTGCTTCAAAGAACTCCTTGGTATAGGTGAATATCTTTTTAATCCATTTATTCTTTTGCTCGGCATCCATGTCCATATCATCCATATCGATCGGTGCATCTGGATCCTCCGATTGGATAGACTCTTTGATCTCTTTCTTGAGATCTTCATTATTGATCGCATGGATGAGGAGTCCTATGCCTGTAGCATATATCGGACTCGCCAGCGCACTGCTATAGCCATGTGCGAGGTGTTCGTTTGGCTGTCCTTTGCGACAGTCCATACCAGTGTGATACTCGGCTAATAGGTTGATATGCTTAAGCAGAGATCCTCCACCTGTCAACACCATACCAGCGATCAGCTTCTTCTCATAGCCAGAGCGTCTGATCTCCCAGAAGACATAGTCAAAGATCTCCTCTACTCTCGCCTGTATGATGCGAGCCAGATTTTTCTCTGATATCTCCTTATGCTCCTTGCCTCTGAATCCCGGTATTGTGATAATACGATTATCATATATCTCTTCTGCCAGTGCAGAACCAAACTTTACTTTCAGCTTCTCAGCCTGATCGTGCATCACTGTACAGCCTTCTTGAATATCCTTCGTGATGACATTGCCACCAAAAGGAATCACAGCAGTATGACGTATGATGCCATCCTTGAATATGGTAATATCTGTAGTACCACCTCCGATATCTACTAATACGACACCAGCTTCCTTTTCTTCATTAGACAGGACAGCTGATGCTGATGCTATAGGCTCGAGGGTGATGTCGACTACATTGAGACCGACTTTCTCTACACATCTCATGATATTCTTACTCGCAGATATCTGTCCTGTGATAATATGAAAATTCGCCTCCAGGCGTACTCCACTCATCCCTACTGGATCGATGATATCTCGCTCATCATCTACGGTGAACTCCTGCGGTATCACATGTAAGATCTTATCGCCCGGAGGCAATACTAATCGATACATATCATTGATGAGCTTATCGACGTCATCTTCGCTGATCTCAGTATTCACATCGCTACGTACGAGGAGTCCTCGATGATGTAGACTCTTGATGTGCTGACCTGCGATACCCACATGGATATTGTCAAACTTCATCCCAGCATTGCGCTCAGCGATCTCGATCGCCTCACGGATTGCTTTCACGGTCTTGTCGATATTAGATACTACTCCACGAGATACACCCTCAGACACTACCGTACCTACTCCGATGATCTCGATCTTATCATATTCGTTTTTACGACCCGCAATAGCACACACCTTGGTAGTACCGATATCGATCGCTACTACCACGTCATTTTGGTCGAATGTGGACTCTGCACTCATATTTTCATTATTAGGGTTTGACAGATCTTTTTCCGATTACTTGATTTTTGTAAGAGATGTCGAGCTCATCATATTCACCCCAACTATTCTCTTCCGCCATTCTTTTGTAATACTGTTTAAGGTTATAAGTCAATTTCTTTTCTGCTTCTTCAGTATAGCGCATTACGATTTTTTCATCTCCTATTTTAGGAGTGAATACGATCCTACCATCTCTCTCAAAATGAATCTGCTCGATGAGAGCACTTAAAAATTCATCCTGATAGATGATCTGACCTATCTGGTACGCTGTTTTGATTCTATTATCGGCTTTCTTTTTCCATCCGGGCTCATACTCTTCGAGATAGCCTGTCACTATAGGCACTCTCACCGCTCGGTATTGGCTCTTGTTGACATAGTTACCTTCTTGATCGAGATAAAAATCCTGACCTCGCTTATCCTTTACTCGTAGTATCGGACGGCGCTGGACTACATCTACTCTTAGGTTTTGCTGGGCATCGATATATACTTCGGCATTATGTATGCGATTATCGCTATTCAGTCTTGCCTCGATATCAGCGATATCCAGCTTTCTCAGTGGTATGTTTTGGATATCTACAGGTGAGCTCGCTTTCATCATCTGATAGACATCTTTCTTGACGACCAGGTCTTTTATGCCTTCGACACTGGCGATATTGATGTCTACACTTTTGACAGATTCACTGTTCGTTTTCTGTATCGAGATGACCCACACCGCCAGGAGACCGATCATCGCAAGGTTGATCAAAACCTTCCTGAGCGCTAACATATTAAATTTTTCTTTAATATTAGCCATTTATTCCAGCTTTAGCAAAATTTTAGACAGAAGTTTGTTGATATCACCGGCACCTAAAGTGAGCAAAACATCAATTTTTTCTCGATCCAGATAGTCAATCATCTTCTCTTTTGACAGCAGTCGCTTACTATCTGACTGCATCCGATCCAGTATGATCTCGGTCGTCACTCCATCTATTGGTTCCTCTCTTGCAGAATAGATCGGTAGCAAGACCACATCGTCTGCCTGATCCAGCGCCTCCGCAAATCCCTCCTGAAAATCACGAGTACGAGTAAATAAGTGTGGCTGAAATACCACAGTCAGATGTCTATTCGGATATTGCATACGAGCTGCAGATATCGCCGCATCTATCTCTACGGGATGATGAGCATAGTCATCCACGATAGTGATAGTATCATGCCTCAGCACCTCAAATCGCCTTTCTATCCCTCTAAAGGACTCTAACCCAGCAGCGACCTGCTCCAGAGATAGTCCCAGATGCAATGCCACTCCAGCTGCAGCGGTAGCGTTATTGATATTGTGAGCGCCAGCCATGAGCATACGACACTCCTGTAGCTCTCCAGCATGATGTATCGTGAATACGGTCCAGCCGTCCTCTACATGATAGTCTGTCCATCGCACCGCCGCTTCTGCTTCTTGACCAAAGCCTTTTACATCAATACCTTTGGACGATAGAGACTTTTGCCACTCTGACTGAGACCAAAACTCCCCAATGCCCTGACGTATGAGCGCTACTCCACCCTCTCGGATCTGATCTGTATAGGCTCTGAATGAATCAATCATAGCAGACTTCTCTCCATAGATATCGAGATGATCAGCATCCATAGCCTGCACTACAGCGATCTCAGGATATAGTCGCAAAAATGATCGATCATATTCATCAGCCTCCACGACTACCCAGTCGCTATCACCATAGATGAAGTTGGAGTCATAATTCTTCAGTATACCACCGATGAATGCAGTCATCGCAAATCCCTGACTATGCAGCACATGGGCCAAGATGGCTGAGGTACTCGTTTTGCCATGTGTACCAGCTACTCCAATGACCCTTTTCTGCCAAAACAGTTCCTTGAGTGCCTCAGAGCGCTTGAGCACGGGGATAACTGTGGAGCGGAGATAAGACAGCTCACCATGGTGATCAGGTATCGCAGGCGTGTATACTACCAGATCTAAATCCTCTGGTAGGTCATCACCTCGATCCTCAAAGTGGACATCCATACCTTCCTCCATGAGCTGACGAGTGAGGGTGTTATCATCCCGATCATATCCGCTGACCCGTACGCCCTCATGCAGGAAGTAACGTGCCAGCGCACTCATACCTATCCCACCTATCCCAATGAAATAAATATGCTTCATAGCTGATATGTCGATACTCGGTGTCATCTGATGAGTAATAAAAGTTGATCAGTGATATCCATATGTGCCTTGGGCTTTGCCAGTTTAGCAATATTCTCCTTAAGTCGCAGCTGTAGTGATTCTTCAGCGAGCACTCGCTCTAGCTCATCGATCATAGAGGATTGAGCGTCTTTATCCTTGACCATGAGTGCTGCATCTTGCCGGACGAGCGCCATGGCATTTTTAGTTTGATGATCTTCTGCTACATTTGGCGATGGTACGAGTATGGAGACTTTCTCCTGTACACAGATCTCAGAGACTGTCAGTGCTCCTGCTCGACAAAGCACTATATCCGCAGCAGCATAGGCTGCTCCCATATCATCGATGAATGCCATGATGTGTACATGATCCAGCTGAGCTGTGTCACAAGACTGATAGCTATCAATGTATAGCGCACCACACTGCCAGATATACTGAGTGTTAGGATGCGCTTTTATCTTGTCGAGATTATCTCGCATAGCTTGATTGAGCGTACGGGCGCCGAGGCTACCACCAGCGATGAGTACTGTCTTTTTTTGTGGGTCGAGCCCAAAATGAGCCATAGCCGCTGCTTTATCTCTGATCGTCGTGAGATCTTGACGAATGGGATTGCCTGTGAGAGTTGTCTTTTCAGCTGGGAAAAAACGCTTAGCTTCTTCATAAGCTACACAGACACGATCCACCCGATTAGCCAATAATTTATTAGTGACTCCAGCGTAGGAATTTTGTTCTTGAATGAGGGTTGGGATTCCTTTTTGTGAGGCTGCATACAGCGCAGCACCACTGGCATAGCCGCCAAAACCTGCTACCGCATCAGGCTTGAATCGTCTCAAGATCCCATGCGCTGACCATAGACTATGGACGAGCTTGACTGGGAAAAGGAGATTTCGAGTAGTGAGCTGTCGCTGAAAACCACTGATCCATAGTCCCTCTATATCAAATCCAGCTTTGGGTACTTTCTGCATCTCCATCTTACCTTTCGCCCCGACGAAAAGTATCTCCGCATCGGGATGACGACGCTGCACTTCCTGAGCGACCGCCACTGCAGGAAAGATATGCCCCCCAGTACCGCCTCCACTAAAGACTATCCGCATCTCTATCTTCGATTTGTATGAGGTCTAAGTGTTTCTCCTGTGCCTCTTCGACATATTTACTCACACTGAGGATGATACCGAGTGACATACAGGTGAATAGTATGGAGGTCCCTCCCATAGATACTAAGGGCAGGGTTAATCCAGTCACAGGCAAGAGGTGTACAGATACCATGATGTTGGCGAAAGCCTGTATCACCAAATTGAGACAAAGTCCCATCGCTAATATCGCTCCGAATGCCTTAGGACATCTCGTCACGATACCGATACATCTGACTAATAGCATGAGGTAAAGCCCCAACACAAATAGTCCACCCACTATACCATACTCCTCGCAGATGATCGAATATATGAAGTCCGCATATGGATACGGGAGATAATTCTTTTGAAAGCTATTACCAGGTCCAGAGCCAATCCAACCACCATTCGCTATAGCGATCTTAGACTGCTCGATCTGATAGCCCCCATCAGTATAGAGGAAGGCATTAATCCTCGAGATCCATGTATCTACACGTACTACCTCTGGAAAGACCTGCCCCACCAAAAAAACAATGGCCATGCCAACTACTCCCAATAATAAGAGTAAAAAGATATACTTAAAACTCACCCGACCGATAAACATCATCAAGAGACAAGTACCAAATAACAATGCTGCTGTAGACAAATCCGCAGGTACAATCAGCATACAAACAATGGTCACAGGAATAAGTATGGGCAAAAACGCATTCTTAAAATCCTTAATATATTCTTGCCTGATAGACAAAGATCTGGCAATAAAGATGATAAGCGTGAGCTTAGCCACGTCAGAGGTCTGTATCGTCTTATCAATCCACGGGATACTGATCCAGCGACGAGCCTCATTGATCTCAGTACCAAAAGCTATCGTATAAACTAATAGTGGTATGGTCAGAAAAAGTAAGATCGGCGCCAACCGTGAGTATTGCATATAGTGAAAATTATAGCACAAATACATCACCCCGAAACCCAATGTAATGAAGACAATCTGCTGCACGAGATAAAACTCGGTATTACCATCACGCTCTTTGAAGGCCATACTACCTGCAGCACTGTATACTGCCAGAATAGAAAAAATGCCTAATAGTCCGACTATTAACCATATCGCTTTATCACCTTTCAGATGATCATAGATATTATGTACTGCATTCATAATTCCGCTTTCATCTTTTAAAGAATTAATATGTGAGCTGATAGTCCATCTATCCACTCGCTTTATCTCTGAGTAATCTCCAGACACCAGCGACAAACTGATCTCCTCGATCCTTATAATTTTTGAATAAGTCAAAACTGGCACAAGCCGGCGAAAGCAATACCGCATCACCCTCCTGACTCAAGCTCTCGGCAGCATGAAGTGCTGCCTTCATACTACCCACATTGCTGATAGGTATATCTCTCCCCCCAAAGGCTTCATGAATTGGCCCATTATCTACACCAAGAGCTACAATATGACGCACCTTGTCGACCACGATTGGCAGGATCTGAGAGTAGTCATTACCCTTATCGGTACCGCCTACGATCCAGATTACAGGCTTAGTCATAGCCTTGAGCGCATAGTATGTGGCATCTACATTTGTGGCTTTGCTATCATTGATCCACTCTACGCCATTGATCACTCCGACGACCTGCATCCGATGATCATCATTAGCAAAATCATTCAGCCCGAGTTGAATCTTATCGTCTGCTACTCCCAGATGACGAGCCACCTCGATAGCAAAAGAAGCGTTCATAGCATTGTGCTCGCCACGTAATGCCAGATTATCCAAATGAAAGTCAGCGACACGCAGTTCATCTCGCTTGATAGCTATCAGACCTGCTGCTGACACATGCCGATCCATGAGTCCTGAGATCGTCTCATCGTCACCATTGTAGATGAATCGATCACCAGATTTAAGATTTTCTGCTATGCGCATTTTACTCTTGGCATAAAGCAGAAAATCATAATCATAGCGATCTAAATGATCAGGTGTGATATTGAGCAGCACAGCGATATCAGGACGAAAATCTTTGATCCCATCCAGCTGAAAACTGCTCACCTCCAGCACATACACTTCACTCTTTGGACCTAATAATAAATTGGAAAAACAGATCCCTAAGTTGCCACCCTTAGTCGAAGATAATCCTGCTGTATCGAGCAGGTGGTGGACCAAATTAGTTGTGGTTGTTTTCCCATTAGAGCCAGTAATAGCGATGATTTTAGCCTCCTGATGGCGATGCCTATAGGCATACTCGAGCTCTGATATCACCTCGATACCCTGCTCCAGCATATGACGCACCACAGGCACGTGATCTGGCACTCCAGGACTTTTGACGATAACGTCAGACTCGCTCAATCTGTCAAAAGAATGTCCTCCTTCTTCAAAGAGAATCTTGTTTTCAATTAGTTTTTGACGATAAGGCTCGGCGACCTGTCCATACTCACTAAGAAAAGGCACATCTCCTACCGTCAAGGCCAACATAGCAGCACCCACTCCACTTTCTCCTGCTCCTATGACACCTACTCTTCTCATGCGCTATCTCACTTTGAGGGTTACTATAGTGATGATAGCGAGTAGTATGCCGACTATCCAAAATCGTGTCACAATCTTAGCCTCATGCATACCCAGTTTTTGAAAATGGTGATGTATGGGTGACATCCTGAAGATCCGACGACCTTCGCCATACTTTCGCTTAGTATACTTGAAGTAGCTCACCTGGAGCGTCACCGAGAGGGCCTCGATAAAGAATACTCCGCAAAGCAGTGGGATAAAAAGCTCTTTGCGAAGTACGATAGCCAATGTCGCAATAATACTCCCTAAGGCCAGACTACCCGTATCTCCCATAAATACCTTGGCAGGAAAAGAGTTGAACCAAAGAAAACCCACACAGGCTCCAATGAATGCAGATGAGAAAATCACGATTTCTTCGGATTTTGGGATATAGAAGACATCGAGATAATCTGCAAAAACAACATTACTGGAGACATAAGCGAAAATGGCTAATGCTACTGCAATAATCGCTGACACACCAGCTGCTAATCCGTCTAACCCATCGGTAAGGTTAGCTGCATTGGACACAGCGGTGATCACGAATATCACAAAGGGGATAAAGATGATCCAGTACAGACTATCTGCATTGTCCTTCAAGAAGAAGAGGATCGATCTATAATTGAGGTTATTATTCTTAAAAAAAGGGACATTAGTCAGGCCTGTCTTGACATGTGCATAGCGATAGACCGACCCATCTTCTGCCTCGACCTCTGTCTGTTTGACGATCTCATAGCCCTGCGCCACAGCATCGTCATATGAGGTTCGCACCACGATATCTTGGTGAAAGCACATCACAAGACCTACAAACAATCCCAATATAACCTGTCCCAATATTTTAAATCGGCTTTTGAGACCGGCCTTATCTTTCTTAAAGATTTTGATATAATCATCGATAGCTCCGACCGCAGCCATCCAGAGTGTCGCTACGAGGAGTAGCTGTATGTATATATTTTCTAATCGGGTAAATAGTAAACAGGGAAGCAAAATGGATAAAACAATGATCACACCTCCCATAGTCGGTGTTCCCTCTTTTTGTTTTTGGCCAGCGAGCCCGAGCTCTCTGACTGTTTCTCCTACTTGGAGTTTACGAAGTTTTTGTATGATATTATTGCCCCATACTATCGATATCAGCAGCGATACCAGCATAGCCATGGCCGCTCTGAAGCTCACATACTGGTAGAGACCTGCACCGGGCAAATCATAGTTAGATTCCAGAAATTCGAATAAGTAATAGAGCATAAGCTTCTTAAAAAATCACACACTTAAATCAGTCGTTCTACGCTGCTCTCAAGTCAAAAAAAAGCAGTGGGTCCGAAACTTTTTCCGGCGCACCACTGCAACTGTTAAAACCAACCTGAGAATGATAATAGAACCTACTCTTATATATCTTTAAACAAAATGTTTTTCACTACTTCTTGATCGCTGAAGAACTTTCGCTCCCCATTGACCTCTTGATACTCTTCATGACCTTTGCCCGCTATCAGTACGATATCTCGATCTCCTGCCAGCATCAATGCTGTCTTAATCGCCATCTCTCGATCGATTATTTCGATCACTTTGGACATATCGTCTTGAGTCAAGCCTGCCCGCATATCTGCTATAATAGTAGAGGGATCTTCTGAGCGAGGATTATCACTGGTCAAGATCACCTGATCACTATGTGTTACTGAGATCCGAGCCATCTTGGGCCTTTTAGCCTTATCTCGATCTCCACCACAGCCTACTATCGTGATGACTTTACCACGATTATCAATCTCACTAAGTGTACTCAGTACATTCTCAAGTGCATCTGGGGTATGAGCGTAGTCTACGACCACTCTCGGCTCCAATGCTACGAGCTCCATGCGCCCTTTCGCCGGGCCCAGCTGACTTAGCACCTCAGCAATCTGATAGCCATCTGCGACATCGAGCTCCGTAGCTACTGCGAAGACTGCTGCGAGATTGTAAGCATTAAATCTACCAACCATCCGAGTCATAAAGGCCACACCGTCAATATCTATGTGCATCCCAAGAGCATCTGATGAAAGAACTTTAGCCTTATAGTCAGCGACACGATTGAGACTATACTTCCGCTTTGTGGCTTTCGTATTTTGTAGCATCACCTCTCCGTTTTTATCATCGAGATTAGTGATAGCCACAGCAGAAGGCTTGAGATCATCAAAAAATCGCTTTTTAGCGGCGATATACTCTTTGAATGTGCCGTGATAATCAAGGTGATCATGGGTAATATTAGTAAAAATCGCAATATCAAAATCCACCCCAGCAATACGTCGCTGATGAATCGCATGCGAACTCACCTCCATAAACACATAATCACAACCTTCTCGCTCCATCTCTGCAAATACGGCTTGCAATCGATAAGCATCAGGCGTCGTCAGATTAGTATCCAGACGACGATCATGAATCATTATTTCAATAGTAGATACGAGACCTACCTTATAGCCTAATCCTTTGAAAAGGCGATATAATATCGAAGTAACTGACGTTTTTCCATTCGTCCCTGTCACTCCTATTACTTTCATTTTACAGGATGGATCCTCAAACCATGCTTGCGACACTCGACCATATGCCTCTCGAGTATCCACTACTCGAATCACTGTCAAATCATCGGGCACCGACTCTATCACCTCTTGCACTATCAGAACCGAACAACCAGCCTCAACTGCCTGCTGCATATATCGATGACCATCCACCGACACACCTTTAATAGCAACAAAAACACCATCCTTTACCACTGCTCGAGAGTCTGAGGTGATACCTTTTATCACCTTATCAACGCTCCCGATTATTTCAACTGGATCAAGACCTTTTATTACACTGTCGAGATTCTTCTCCACAAATATATATTAATTTAAATAAAGTGTAATAACTTGATTATCAATATTTTTTCCCGGACTAATAGATTGTCGTGAAACTTTGCCCACTCCTTCTAATTTTACGTCCATTCCCAAGTTTTCAAGTACATATATAGCGTCTCTCGCCCCCATGCCTGACAAATCAGGTACTGCATCTACGGTGATTTTGGCCTTGCCGGCTCTCACATCACCTTCAGGATCATTGCCGCCTCGCACCCATCGGCCCGAGCCTACATATCCTACATCCAGATCATCAAAAACACGATCAAAATCAGGATCAAATCCATAGATCTCACCATCATATCCTCTGACATCTCCACTCGCTATCACCTGCTCATCACGCATCAATTCTTCACCTTCGATAGCAAAGGTCCAATCCATGATTCGCTTAAACACAGGACCTGCGACCACATTACCATAGTATTTAGCTCCTTTCAGACCATAGACTACTACAATCATCGAGTACTCAGGATTATCAGCAGGCCAGTACCCTGCGAAAGATGCATTATACTTAGCCTCTTCATCTGCCTTACTGTAACCTACTTTTGTGGTTCCTGTTTTACCAGCAAATTCGTATCGATCTGATCTCAATGAGCGAGCAGTTCCATTATCAACTACACCTTTCAGCATGCGCTGCAATCGATTGATATTATCACGACTGGCAATGCTTTTTCTCTTCACTATGGGTTTAAATTCTTGCTCTACCTCTTCGTTATAAATGATCGCTTGAACCAGCTGCGGCTTCATGAGCTTTCCATCATTGGCTACAGCATTATAAAAATTGAGCACCTGAAGAGGAGTCATCGACAGTTCATATCCATGAGCCATCCACGGTATAGTGGTACCGTACCATATTTTTTTATCTCGAGTCGGATGCTTGATATAAGGAGCACCCTCTCCCTCAAGATCTAGGCCCGTAGGACCATCAAATCCAAACTGCATCATGCGATCATAATACATCTCGGGATTAGCGGCATATTTTTCTTGCATCACACTTGCGATACCGACATTAGAAGATTTCTCCAATGCCATCTGAAGCGTACCCGTTTTGAGACCATGAGATCCAGAATCTTTCATCCAGAGATCCCAAAACTTCTTTTTACCATAATTAAAATCAACTAATGTATTCTCATCTGCAAAACCATCCTCGAGCAAGGCTAACACACTGGCTGCCTTGATAGTACTACCCGGCTCGCTACGATCGGCAAATGCATAGTTATGATATTCACCAATCGACCCGTTCTTAGATCTCGAGAGATTTGACATTGCTTTGATGCGACCCGTCTTAACTTCCATTAAGACTGCCACCGCACCTTCGGCATTATGCTCCTGGACACTCTTGTAGAGCTCATTGTGCACTATATCCTGCAATGGAACATTAATAGTAGTCACGATATCTCGTCCCTTAATGATCTCAAAATCTGTAGGATCATATACCGGAACATATAGACCGCCTGGAAAACGCTGCATTAGTGCTTCCTTCTCTTCACCTTTTAGCACCGTATCATAACTATTCTCAAGACCTACCATATTAGCATCTCGATACTCGCCTACTGTACGTGCCGCCAGTGACTCGAATGGCTTCTTACGCTTAAAACTTTTGATCTTCTTGAATCCCCCACGATACTTAGCGACTTTTTCGAGTTTAAATAGAGGATATGATAAAAGCTTTTCCAAGCCCGACTGATCGACGTCTCGAGCTATTAAAATGTTGCGATTACAGCCCTTTTGACCTTTTATACACGCCTTGCGAGCCGAGACTAACAAGTCTCTCCACTCACGTGCAGAACGACGACCAGGATATTGAGCCAAGGCTTTCGCCAGACCATCCACCTGCTCATAAAACTCACTCTCTCTCGGGGAGACAGGATCCATTCGTATTTCAAAGAACTCCACTGAAGTAGCCAGAAGACTCTGCGCATCATCAGCATAAATATTACCTCGGAGAGTCGGCACAGGACGCCACTCCATGTAACGCTCCTCTCTTTTGTTTTTCCAGTATTCGCCTTCGACCACAGATATATCTATGATCTTCCAGGCTATCACAGCTGCCAAGGCCACGAACACAAACAGGACCACATAAACCCTGTAGAGCAATTCATTTTTCTTAGCATTTTCAGGCATCTACTTTCTTTACTTTTTCGATTTTCTTAGGGACCGGCACTTCTCTCTCGAGATCAAATCCCTCAATCTTTTTCGCCACCTGATTGAGTGTACCATCGTACAGACTCTTCTGCTTGATAGAGAAATACTCACGCTTAAGCTCCTCTATTTGCTTATATTCTTCATTGATCGCTCGGATCTTTTTTTGCACTCTATGCACATTGGCGATGTAAACGAGCACCAAGAGGCACAACAGCGCACCATAGGGCAACCAGTCGTATAATCGTCCAACTTTAGAATCCTTAGCCATCAGCTTATTTATATTTTGTGAGCTACCCGCATCTTAGCACTGGCCGCCCTACTATTCTCTTTTATCTCATCTTCCGTCGGCTCCGCAGGCCGCTTAGTCAACACTTTGAATCGATCAATCACCCTTCCAAAACTATCCTCCTCAGGACCATCAAATCCACCATCCTTAAAGAAGCGCTTAACAATCTTATCCTCCAGCGAATGGTATGATATCACCACAAAACTACCTCCTGATCTCAAAATATCTCGACCCTGCCCCAACATCCTGCGCAATACTCCAAGCTCATCATTCACCTCGATCCTCAGAGCCTGATATAGCTGCGAAGTATACCTCTGCCGATCACCACGATACATCTTAGCAATAATCTGATCCAAATCACCGACAGTAGCAATCGCACTGACTGATCGCTGTCGCACTATCTCCTGAGCCAGCGATCGACTATTCCTAATCTCTCCATACTCAGAAAAAATCCGCTGCAACTCACCAGAGCCATAATTCATCAAGACATCTCGAGCACTCTGCTGTGCAGATACATTCATCCGCATATCCAGCTCCGCATCAAATCGATACGAAAAACCACGACTCGCCTCATCAAAATGAAATGAAGACACTCCAAGATCCGCCAGAATACCATCCACTCCATCAAGACCATAGTAGTCAACAAAATTGGACAGATACTCAAAATTAGACCTCACAAAAGTGAAGCGGTCATCAACAATGAGATTTGACTCTGCATCCACATCCTGATCAAAACCAAACAATCGACCCTGATCACTGAGGCATGATAATATCTCTCGAGAATGACCTCCGCCACCAAATGTCACATCCACATAGACCCCGTCAGGATCCACTATGAGCTGATCAACACTCGATCGCAAGAGCACCGGCACGTGATAATCAATGCTCATCAACACCATTTGACAGTCCTCCAAAAATATCATCTGCTATGGCTGAAAAATCTTCAGGCTCATCACCCAAGAATGCTTCGTATTGATCTTTTGCCCAGATCTCTACCTGCTCCTGATAAGCAAACAAAATCACCTCTCCAGAAATACCCGCATACTCCATGAGCGACTTAGGCATCAAGAGACGATCATTACTATCCATCGATATCTGCGTCGCCCCACGATAAAAAAATCGTATCGCTTGACGATGTTTCTTATTGTAAATGTTTAACCGATCTATTTCAATTGTTTTCTTATCCCAAACTTCTTTAGGATACAATATTAGATGCTTCTCAAAACCCCTATTCAATGTAAAGCCCAAGTCGATTTTTGGGATCTGGCGCACCAATGCAGAGGGCATTCGTACTCGACCTTTTGAGTCGACCTTACATTCATATTCTCCGGTAAATCTGTACATCTAATAATTAAGGTGTCATGCATCGACAGGTCAAATATAGAATCACGTTCCCACTTTTTACCACAGATCGACACATTATTTATAAAAAACATATGATTTTTTATAAAGTGACAGAATCTCACACCATTTCGCTTACACCATATAAGCAAAAGTCAAGCACAACAGCCTTGATAGTTGGAATTAACAGAATAGTGTAAGTAAAATACACATATTATACACAAATATAATGTGTTATAATCTGTAGATCAATAGATTGATATAATACAGGTCAAAATGAGCCAAAAATGGAGATTAACAACATGACAATGAAAGTCTCACTCTCAAGCCCGAATAATAACATCTTCTCACATTGGCTACAGCCCATATATCATCTGAATAATATACTGGTGGTAAAATGTGGAATACTCATGTCACATATATGTAAGCTCACTATACCCGACAAAAAAGGCGAGCCATAAAATCTGGCTCGCCTCAATAAAATTCATACTGAGTCATTGGAGCGTATCACTTCACTCCCTTCATACTTAGATTAACACGCTGGCGCTTAAGATCGAGATCTATGACTTTGACCTTGACCTCTTGACCGAGTTGGAGCACCTCTGCAGGATTTTTGATAAAACGATTAGTGATCTGAGATATATGGACTAAGCCATCGCCTTTGATCCCGATATCTACAAATGCACCAAAATTAGTCATATTAGTCACTACACCATTGAGCACCATATCGACCTCTAGATCATCTATGGAGGAAATGTTTTTATCAAATGCGACCTCCTGAGCAGTGCCTCTGGGATCGAGACCTGGCTGAGCGAGCTCTTTCATGATATCCTTGAGCGTGGGCATCCCTACTTCATCACTTACATATTGACTGAGCTTGACCTGACGCTGCAGCTTAGTATCCGCTATGAATGCCGCCAAATCCACACCCATATCACGGGCCATAGTCTCTACGAGCTCATATCGCTCAGGATGCACTCCTGTATTATCCAGAGGATGAGCCCCCTCACGGATACGGAGGAATCCTACACTCTGCTCATAGGCCTTAGAACCCATACGTGAGACATCGAGCAGATCTCGTCGCTGAGTATATGGCCCATGTTCATCTCTATATTTTACAATATTTTGAGCCAAGCCAGGTCCAAGACCAGACACAAAGGTCAAGAGACTGGCACTGGCCGTATTGACATTGATACCTACAGCATTGACACACTGCTCCACAGTCTCTGTCAGACTATCACGTAGCATCACTTGATTGACGTCATGCTGATACTGACCCACTCCTATTGACTTGGGATCGATTTTGACCAGTTCGGCTAATGGATCCATGAGCCGGCGCCCTATAGACACGGCACCTCTGACAGTGATATCGTGATCCGGAAACTCCTCACGAGCCACCTCAGATGCACTATATATCGACGCTCCTGCTTCATTGACCAAATAGACCTCCACATCCTCAGCTACGAAAGAGCGAACAAAATCATAGGTTTCTCGGCCTGCAGTACCGTTTCCTATCGCTACAGCCTCGACTTGATATTGATCCATCAAGTGCTCGATAGTATAGCGAGCATCATTTTTATCATTTTTAGGAGGGTGTGGGTAGATAGTAGTGTTGTGCAGTAGCTTGCCCGATTCATCCAGACATACGAGCTTACATCCTGTCCTATAGCCTGGATCGAGTGCCAGCACCCTTTTCTCTCCAAGAGGCGATGCTAAGAGCAATTGCTTAAGGTTATTAGCAAATACTTGGATCGCCTCTTGATCAGCAGCCATCTTTGACGAAAGTCTAAACTCCGTCTCTATAGATGGCGAGATCAGCCGCTTATAGGCATCACGCAGTGCCTCCGCTACTATGTCCGAGGCCTCGCCTTCACCCTTGATATAAAACCTACTCAACCAATCGATCGTCTCATCGGCATCGATAGTGATCCTGACTCGCAGCAGTCCCTCATCCTCGGCTCGACGTATCGCCAGGAGCCTATGAGATGGACACTTGCTGAGCTTCTCCTCATAGTTGAAGTAGTCACGATATTTCATCGCATCGGCCTCCTTACCTTTATTGATCTTAGCTGTGAGGACTGCCTTTCGCTGGTATGCTTTTCTGACTGATTCTCTGGTCTTCGGATTTTCGCTGATCCACTCGGCTATGATATCTTGGGCCCCTGCTATAGCCGCATCTGCCGTGGCTACATCATCACCGATATATCGATCCGCCATGCGATACACATCGTGCTGTCGCTGTGCCATGATTTGCTTAGCCAATGGCTCAAGGCCAAGCTCTTTAGCTTTCATGGCTCTGGTCTTACGCTTTGGTTTATAGGGCAGGTAGAGATCCTCGAGAAGGGTCGCATCCCAAGTCTCCTTGATCTGAGACTCCAACTGCGGGGTCAATTTATCTTGATCTTTGATCACCGAGAGGACGTATTCTTTACGCTTGATCAGATCCTGTAGCGCCTTATACTCAGACTTGATATCGCTGATCTGGACTTCATCCAGAGAGCCAGTCTGCTCTTTGCGATATCGAGCGATGAATGGGACTGTAGCACCATCATCTAATAGCTGTAAGACATTCTTCACTATTCGGGAGGACACACCTACTCGCTGACTCAACTTTTCTATTACTTTTGCATCCATTTTTTCAGATTCTTGATAATCTACCATTCTGCAGCACGCAGATTGCTATTATTAATCGTTTTAACCGCAAAGGTATTATTTACAGATGGGGAGATTTGTTTGGATATTTATAATCATGATCGCTGCATATGGATGTAGCGATGATAGCTGTAGCAATGACACACAGATCGCTATGGGATTGGAGGACATAGGCTGTAGCGCCAATCCGTACAATATGCGTGTCTCCACTGAAAATGAATTTGAGCTCATCCGTAGTCAAGAGGATTTTGACGCTTTAGTAAATATAGAATGCGCTGAGATCGACTGGATGATGTACGATCTGGTCATAGGAAATATAGGACTATCAAATGGCCTCGCTGATATCTCAAGAGACTATCGCATGAACTGTAGCTCAGAGAGGCTCAGTCTCAATATCAAAATCACTACAGATGAGACTACCGTAGCTCCTATCATATCGTGGAATGCGCTCATCCCCAAGCTCATAGAAAGCGAAACCTTATTCGTCAATGTCGAAGTGAACTAAACTATAGGTTCAATCTTGATTTGATATTTAGCTAATAGTCGCAACACTTCTGGCGCAGAAAACTTTGCTCCTTTTAGTTGATTGAGCTCTGGATCGATGGTGTATTGAACTGCACCCCTTAGATCTACCTCTGAGAGATTAGTCCGCTCAAACTGTGCCCTATCTAAATCACTGCCTGTCATATTTACACCATTCATATCCGCCTCAGTAAAATCAACCTCAGTAAGACCACAGTCGACAAATGAAAATCGCTTGAGATTCATCCCGTAAAACGATGCAAAATCAAGCTGACAACGCTCAAAGAAAATCTGTAGCCCCAAGGTGTCACATCGCTCAAATACCACACCACGGGCTCTACAGTCTACCATCCTAATATTTTGCAACACAGTATCAGACAGATCCACCTGACTAAGATCGCAGTCTACGAACTCACATTCTATAAATCTAAATCGACCAAAATCTTGCCCTACTAAGTCGACCCCTTCAAAGCGACATCGGTCATATTCAGCCAATGTTATTTGAATAGACTCATCATCTTTTTCTCTCGTAAATACCTGATCATAAATCAAATCCATATCAACAAGATAAAAGCTCTACTGTAAATAATACTACTCATGGGGTCAACTTCTCGATGGCCATTATCATTCATGACATATACCAAATCAAAAACTAATGTCCGGACCATAATAAAAGCTGGCCACTACATCGAGACATAGTAGGTCATTTTGCATTCTGCCAATAAAGACAATATTTAATTTTTACATTCTGTTATTTTTGAGACTTCACGTGAAAAAACAAACTAAAATGTCTAACACTCTTTTTGAAAACCTCCGTTCGACTATTGAACACTTTCAATATTGGGAAAGCACAACCCCTGATAATATATTCTTAAGACAACCCAAAGGCGACATCTGGAAAACATGGACCTACGCAGTAGCTGGCGAAGAAGCCCGAAAGGTAGCCGCAGGTCTGCTGGCCAATGGAATAAATAAAGGAGACCATATAGCAATAAGCAGTAAAAACTGCGCCCACTGGATTATAGCAGATTTAGCCATCATGATAGCTGAGTGTATATCAGTACCGCTCTACCCCAGTCTTGGCGGCGACCAATTAAAAACTGTACTTGAAAAGAGCGATAGCGTAGCCTTGTTCGCTGGAAAACTCGAAGAGTGGCAATCAAAAAAGTCTGGCATTAGCAGCGACATCAAGGTATTCAAATTTCCACATTATGATGGGAATGCTGAAGTCGATATGGGTATCGAGTGGGCAGAACTAAGCAAACATGAACCCATCACCGAGAAAATAAGCCCAGATCTTGATGGTCTCTGGACCATACTATTCACTTCTGGTACCACGGGCACTCCAAAAGGTGTGATGCATACTCACCGAAATGCGGCGCTAATCATGAATAATGAACTCCAAAACGGAAATATTGGAATCACAAAAGGCACAGCCTCGAGGTTTTTCTCATTCCTACCACTCAATCATATAGCGGAGCGAACTGCTGTTGAGATGGGTGCTTTAATGTTTGGAGGCTCTATTTCTTTTGCAGAAAGCTTAGACACTTTTGCCAAGAATCTTCAAGATACTAAACCGACATTTTTGTTTGCTGTACCAAGAATATGGACCAAGTTTCAGCTGGGAGTATTGTCCAAAATGCCGCAGAAAAAGATGGATAAACTGCTGAAAATTCCGATAGTCTCATCTATGGTGAAAAAGAAAATAAGAGCAGGACTCGGACTCTCAGAGTGCGAAGTTTTTTTGACTGGAGCGTCCATCACTCCAGAGTCACTCAAGCAGTGGTACCGACGCCTCGGAATCAATCTCCGTGAAGTATACGGCATGACTGAGAATGGTGGAGGATTCACCCTCATGCCTAAAGATCGCCATAAGCCAGATACAGTTGGCAAGCCTCTCACTAACAGCGAAGGCCGCATAGATCCGAACACTGGAGAAGTCCTAATGAAAATGCCATGGCTCATGACGGGCTACTATAAAGAACCAGAGCTCACTGCCAATACTGTGATAGACGGCTGGATGCATACTGGTGATAAAGGAAAAATGGACGACGAAGGATTCATCAGTATCATAGGTCGGGTCAAAGATGCATTTAAGACAAGTAAGGGAAAATTCATAGTGCCTACCACTATAGAGGATCTTTTCGCTGAGAATGACTATATCGAGCAGATCTGTGTAGCAGGGCTGACCTGCCCTCAGCCCGTGGCTTTGGTCTGTCTATCTGAGATCGGCCAAAAGATGGATCAACAAGAAGTACGATCATCCCTCGAAAAAGAACTCGACAAAGCCAATAAACAGCTCGAAAATCATGAAAGAGTATCTACTATCATCGTAGCAAAAGATGCTTGGTCGGATCAAAATAATCTACTGACTCCAACACTCAAAATCCGTCGTGGCGCCATAAATGATCGTTACGGACATAAGTTAGCTGAATGGCATGAGGTTGAGTCCAAGGTGGTTTGGGAAAGTTAGCAGTTAGCAGTTAGCAGTTAGCAGTTAGCAGTTAGCAGTTAGCAGTTAGCAGTTAGCAGTTAGCAGTTAGCAGTTAGCAGTTAGCAGTTAGCAGTTAGCAGTTAGCAGTTAGCAGT
>WUUP01000006.1:0-25271 GCA_009833045.1 Saprospirales bacterium GYS_P2D | reverse complement strand
AAAGTTAGCAGTTAGCAGTTAGCAGTTAGCAGTTAGCAGTTAGCAGTTAGCAGTTAGCAGTTAGCAGTTAGCAGTTAGCAGTTAGCAGTTAGCAGTTAGCAGTTAGCAGTTAGCAGTTAGCAGTTAGCAGAATTTATTGAGTCCCAGTTAACTAACAAAACTATTCAACGAATTAAACAAGAAAACTCAGCAAACCTGAACACTAACACAGTCATTGTATAGCTGAAAAATCGGTCGGTGCTAACACCTTTGAGTCTATACTTTCTACGAGCTTGCCGTCGGCGGTATACTCAGCATAGACCTTTTTCCATTCAGGATCTTCGATAAATGTGGCCCAATTAGCCTTAACTTGATCAGCGGAGCTATGTCGTATGATGTATACCATCGTATGATCAGCTCCTGCTTCTGATGGATGAAGATGCCAATAGCCTACATTTTTCATATCAAGACGATCAAAAATACCCATAGTATGCTTGGCAAATCTGTCATGGAGTTTCTCCAATTTGCCCTCATGCGTATAATAAGTCCGAAGTTCAAATACATTCTCTGTCAGGACGGGATATGTTAACTCATTACTATAGTCTGTCAATACCAGTAACTGAGAATGAATCGAATCAATCAATTTTCCATTTGCTTCAGATGCATCTCTCGCCTCGATCCATGCCGGATCATTGACAAAAGCACTCCAAGATTGATCCTTAGCCGTAATGCTCTTATGCTTCAGCAAATAGATAAGTTCATTATTGACAGAGGTATTCGTCCAATATCCTACATTTTCCATACCATGCTTATTAAAAAGATCCACGGTATGATCCCTAAATCGACTTACTAAATCATCCAATCTACCCTCTGCTGCATAATACGTACGGAGCTCATATATCGAGCTATCTACAGCTACTGACTCCTCAGAATGCTCTATTGGCTCAGCCTTACTATCAGATTTACAGGCTACGCATATTGACACACAAATCGCCAAAAACAATAATATTTTATCCATGTATACATTTTTTCTAAAAGATACTCACTATTAAGAATCCTCCATCAAGGTACTAAATAATCAAATGACCTTTGGTGTAACAATCTATTAGCCAATTATTAAAATGAAGCGCTGTACAATGTCCACTATATTTGATAATCACAACTAAAAGAAAAATAGAACTATGAGAGAAGCGGTAATCGTCTCTACAGCCCGCACACCGATCGGTCGTGCATATAAAGGAGCATTCAATGATACATACGCACCGACCATGGCGGGATATGCCATATCAGCTGCGGTCGAACGAGCTAGAATCGACCCCGCATCAGTAGAAGATTGCATCATGGGCTGCGCTATGCAGCAAGGCACTCAGAGTCCGAATATAGGCAGACTCGCAGCACTGGCTGGAGGACTACCTGTGACAGTACCTGGCATGAGTATAGATCGCCAGTGCTCATCTGGGCTGATGGCAGTAGCAACAGCGGCTAAGCAGATCGTCATGGATCACCAAGATGTGGTCATCGGTGGTGGACTCGAGTCCATCAGCCTCGTACAAAACGACAAAATGAATACCCACAAGATGATCGACCGAAATCTCGTCGCTGCTCACAAAGCCATCTACATGCCAATGCTACAGACAGCGGAGATCGTAGCTCAGAGATATGGTATCTCGAGAGATGCTCAAGACGAATATGGCTATCAAAGCCAACAGCGTACGGCGGCTGCACAGGCTGCAGGCATCTATGATAACGAAATCATACCCGTGACAACCACTAAACTCGTCATGGACAAAGCCACTAAAGAAATCTCTCAACAAGAAGTAACTCTGGCCAAGGACGAAGGAAACCGCCCTGAGACTACTCTCGAAGCCCTAAAAGGACTCCGACTCGTGAATGAAGGCGGCACCATCACAGCAGGAAATGCCAGCCAACTATCAGATGGCGCCTCAGCTAATGTACTCATGGAAGCTAAGTCAGCTGAAAAGCTGGGACTCGAGCCACTGGGTGCCTATCGTGGCATGGCGGTCGCAGGCTGTGAGCCAGATGAGATGGGTATCGGACCAGTATTTGCAGTGCCAAAGCTACTTAAGAAATTTGGCCTCAAGATGAGTGACATCGGCCTATGGGAGCTCAACGAAGCATTCGCCGTGCAGGTACTCTACTGTAGAGATCAGCTCGGCATACCCAATGATCTGCTCAATGTCAATGGAGGTGCAATCTCCATCGGTCACCCATACGGGATGACAGGTTCTCGTATGGTAGGACACGCACTACTCGAGGGCAAACGACGCAATGCCAAGTATGTAGTCGTCACGATGTGTGTCGGTGGCGGTATTGGTGCAGCTGGACTTTTTGAAGTATTTTAACTAAAGGACAATTCTAAATCAATAATTAAAATAGCTGAATAATGTACGCAGACTTACAGATCCCTCGGGATATATACAATACTGAAGAGCATGAGATGCTCAGAGAGACGGTCAGAGAGTATGTCAAGCAGCACGTCCTCCCCTATCGAGAAGAGTGGGAAGAGGAGTCTTGCTGCTCTCGAGAGGCATGGCTCAAGGCCGGCGAACTCGGCCTCCTAAATCTCAGCATCTCTGACAAATATGGCGGAGGCGGACTGGATTTCTCATTTAGCGCACTCCTCATAGAGGAAATGTCTAAAATGGGGCCTGACTCACCGGCAATATCTATGCACTCAGACATCGTCGCTCCCTATATCGAGCAGTACGGCTCTGAGGAGCAAAAACATCACTATCTACCTAAAATGGCTACTGGTGAGCTCATCGGATCTCTCGCTATGACCGAGCCCAGCACTGGTAGTGACCTCCAGGCGATCAAGACTACAGCCGTAGACAAAGGTGACTACTGGCTACTCAATGGATCAAAGACATTCATCACGATAGGATACTCATCGGACTTCTCCCTCGTAGCGTGCAAGACTCGCCCAGGGACTCCTCAAGAAGGTGTCAGCATGCTCATCGTAGATGCGACTCTCGATGGATTCAGTAAAGGAAAGCCATTCAAGAAGCTCGGTCTGAAGACCAGTGATACATGCGAACTTTTCTTTGAAGATGTGAAAGTACCAAAAGACCGATTATTAGGTCAGGAGGGTACAGGATTCATCATGATGATGACGGAGCTACCTCGAGAGCGTCTGACTGTGGCTATCCAGGCTGTCGGAGCGGCAGAAGGAGCGATCGAGTCAGTGATCGAGTATACTTCTGAGCGTACAGCATTCAAACAGCCTATTGCTGGATTTCAAAATACACAGTTTAAGGTAGCAGAGGCAGCGATGAAGCTACAGCTCAATCAGTGCTATGTAGACAAATGTACTGAGCTACTCAAAGAGCACAAGCTCACGGCAGAGCAGGCATCTGTAGCTAAATGTACGGCCACGGATATGCAGTTTGAGGTACTGGACCAGTGCTTACAGCTACACGGTGGCTATGGCTTCATGTGGGAGTACCAGATCTGTCGCATGTTTGCTGATAGTCGAGTATCTCGTATCTATGCCGGCACTAATGAGATCATGAAGGTGATGGTAGCTCGTAAGCTATTCAACAATTACTTCGCTGAGCTCAAAGCTAAAAGAAAGGCTAAGAAAATGGCCGCTCAAAACTAAACTATGGTAGTAAACGATCCGGAGTTCATCTTTAATGAGCTGAAAAAGACAGCGCCTTCAGACAGGGTGTCATTTCCGCCTCCTGTAGCGAGCATCTTAGACGGAGAGTTTTTAGAATATGAAGAAGGGAAGCGCATGCTCATGCGCTTCCCTATCAAGCCAGAATATGACAATCCCTTTCACATCACTTTTGGTGGTGTGTATGGGATGTTTTTTGACATGGCTTTCGGACCCTTTTCGGGCTTAGTCACTCAGGCCGCTACGACGAGCCTGGATATGAACATCACCTATCTCAAGCCACTCAGCATCAAGGATGAATATGTATATGTGGAGGCCATAGTCGAGAGCCTATCTAAACAATTCTTAATACTATCGGGGAAAGCCTACAAAACAGATGATACGCTGGTCGCTACCTGCACCAGTCGTATGATGATATTCGACCCCAGTCGCATGAAAATCTAAACTCTAACTAACAACACAATGGCAGAAGAAATAAAATATCGGACCTGCAATCTCTGCGAGGCTATCTGTGGTCTCGAGATCACTGTGGAGGATGGAGTCGTCTCCAAAATCCGAGGAGATAAAGAAGATGTATTCAGCAAGGGGCATATCTGCCCTAAGGCAGTAGCGCTGAAAGATCTCTATGAAGATCCCGACCGTCTGCGCTACCCACTCCGCAAAGTGGATGGAAAGTGGGAACGTATGGAATGGGAAGACGCTTTTGAGTACGTAGCGGATCGTCTCGTCTCTATCCAGAAGCAGCACGGAGACAATGCGGTCGGCATCTATCAAGGCAATCCAAGTATACACAATCTGGGGACCACACTATTCTCACCCAATTTCGTCAGATCGCTCAAGACAACTAATCGCTTTTCAGCGACTTCAGTGGATCAGCTTGGCCATCATCTCGCAGCAGAGTTCATGTTTGGCCATATGAACAAGATACCGGTGCCTGATATAGACAGGACAGACTTCTGGGTGATCATGGGTGGCAATCCTATCATATCAAACGGCAGTCTCATGACTGCTCCTGACGTCAGCGGTAGGCTCAAGGCGATCCAGACACGAGGTGGCAAAGTCATCACCATCGATCCTCGACGCACTGAGACAGCAGAGCGAGCAGATGAGCACGTATTCATCAGACCAGGTAGTGATGTATATCTCCTACTCGCAGTGATACGGGAGATCATCGCTCGGGATGAGATCAGACTCGGACATCTCGCTGACATCATAGATACGGCCCAGATCGAGCAGATACGAGAGCTCGTAGATCCGTATACTGTGGATTTGGCTGTAGCCAAAACAGGAATACCTAAAGAAACAATCGACTCCCTCATCACAGGCTATATCAGTGCCAAGCGAGCTGTCTGGTATGGACGTCTCGGCGTCTCAGCTAATCGCTATGGCGGCCTATGCCACTGGGCGATCAATACGCTGAATATCTTGACAGGGCACTTTGATACAGAGGGAGGTGCGATGTTTACCTCTCCAGCGGTCGACATAGCTAATCGCAAGAGTCGAACACCAAAATTTAACCGATGGCAAAGCCGAGTGTCGGGACTACCCGAGACTGGTGGCGAACTACCATCGGGTGTCATGGTAGAAGAAATCCTAACACCAGGCGAAGGACAAATCAGAGCGATGGTCACCTCATGTGGCAATCCAGTCCTCTCTGTACCTAATGGTAATAAACTCGATGAGGCATTTGACAGTCTGGAGTTCATGGTGAGTATAGACATCTATCTCAATGAGACGACCCGACATGCGGATGTCATCCTACCTCCAGCAACAGGGCTCGAAGTACCACACTATCCAGTAGCCTTTCATAATCTGGCAGTACGTAATACGGCTAATTTCTCAGAGCCTACTATGCCCAAAGCAGAAGGCGCAAGATATGACTACGAAATATTCCTCGGACTACAGCAAGCTATCGAAAAGCGTACCCTTAGCGAAGAAGAAATAGAGAAAAAAGCTACCTACTATCAGATGAATCCAGAGCTACTGCTCAACATGGGACTATCTGCAGGAAACACAGGCGCTGATCTATCACAGCTGAAAGCGAACCCACACGGTATAGATCTCGGCCCTCTGCGATCAAATCTAAAAGAAAAAATCCTGACTAACAGCGGCAAAATAGATCTCATGCCGAGTATCTACATAGACCAGCTACAGTCGCTCACACAGATAGAAGAAGATCAAGATACCTATCTCCTCATCGGGCGTAGACATCTACGAAGTAATAATAGCTGGCTACACAATAGCCAAAGAATGGTCAAAGGTCCAGTGAGATGTACCGCTCTACTGCATCCTGATGATGCGCAGACACTCGCCCTCTCAGATGGAGAGACGATCACGGTATCCTCAGATGTCGGTCAAGTCTCCCTACCTGTAGAGATCTCTGACGAGATGATGCCGGGCACCGTGAGCATACCGCACGGCTGGGGACATCATCGAGATGGTATCCAGATGAGTGTAGCCAAAGCCCATGCTGGAGTCAGCATGAATGATCTCATCGATAACAAAATAGTAGATACACTATCAGGCGTCTCCGTCATCAGTGGGATACCTGTGCAAATCAGCGCTGGATCAGCAGCATAGACATATATGAGTAGAATATTTTTCGTCCGACATGGACAGGCATCATTTCTGAAGACGGACTATGATCAACTATCAGAGCTGGGACATGAGCAGGCCCGAGCCTTGGGTAGATTTTGGAAAGGGCAGGACATGAAGATAGACCTCGCCTATAGTGGCTCACTGAGACGTCAGCAAGAGACTGCGGCGGGATGCTTGGAGGGATTGGGCGATAGCGACTCGGAGGTCAATGTCATGTCGGGATTTAATGAGCACTTCGGTCCAGGGATAGTCAAAGGCTACTACCCCGAGCGATTTCACCTGGAGAAGGAGATTGATCCAAAGGAATTTCATAAATATCGAAGGGAATTTTACGGTACTTATTTTAAGTTGGCTATCCCATGGGTCAATGGAGAGCTTGATCCAGAGAAGACTGCAGGCGTAGAACCTTGGTCAGATTTCCGTCAGCGTTTCACTGAGGCATTTGAGCAAGTGATGGCAGACTGTCCGTCTGGTACGACTATGGTGATATATACATCTGGAGGAGTCGTCGGTGCATCAGTCGGCCATGCTCTCAAGCTGGACGACGAGCAGACGCTCAAGCTCGGCTGGCAGGTCAAGAATGGCTCATTCACAGAGTATCTCTATAGCAAGGGAAATCTATCCCTGGTCAGCTTTAATGAGACTCCACACCTCACGACTCCAGAGCTACAGACATTGGTATAAGTCGGATTTTGCGCAAAGCAAAACACACTATATCATGTATAATCACTATCTTAATGACACTAACAGTCTAATAAATAGTGATGTGAACCGCTGACTACTCATAAATTGACTTGAAACAAAACTATCAACATGAGTACTACAGCAGAAGATCACCTGCCGCCATATCGAGTTCGGCCAAGATTTTTGATGCAAATGGAGCTCACTCCTGCAGAAATCCAAGAACGCATAGCAGCTCATCTACTGCGTGATGATGCTCCCTGTCGGGGCTCCATACACGAACATCACGGTACGCTATTTCCTCCTCATGAAGATCAGCACTACTGGTCACCACAGCTATCCATCAGCATGGACCGAGAGGAGACGGATGAGATGACCACCTTCAGAGGACTCTATGGCCCGAGACCATCTGTCTGGACCTTGTTTGTATTCATCTATTCAGTGATAGGCTTTGGAGTATTAGTGATCTCGATCGTCGGTTTTACCAATCTCAATCTCGGCCAGTCAGCACGAATACTGTGGCTTCTCCCTGTCTTGGTCTTAATATTTTGCTCTTTATACTTGGTATCTTTCTTTGGTCAGCGGCTGGGACATGATCAGATGGTGACACTACACAGCTTCCTCGAGTCGGCATTGGAGCGAGAGATACGCTGATTAATTGAGCTCGGATCCATATATTCACCATAGTGGAAGAACTACTCCTCATAGACGACGCTAAGTTGAGCTTGACGCAAAACGAATTTTTCATCAGGGCACTGGTGAGTACAGGGATTGGTTTTGTGATTGGATTTGAGCGGGAGCACGCCTCGCTCCAAGATTCTACGAGATCGATGGCCGGGCTTAGGACGTTCATATTCATTGTACTTTTAGGTTTTTTGAGTACGTTTTTGTCCTTTGTATTGCATCCGATGATCATGATCGCAGGCCTACTCGCTGTCATCGTACTCACGACGATCTCCTACTGGACCACAGCACAGCGAGGCGATATCGGAGGCACGACGGAGCTCGCTATATTCCTCTCCTATATGCTGGGAGCGATGACGCTGATGGGCTATATAGAGATCAGCCTGGCAGTGACAGTAGTCATGGTCGTATTCTTGAGTCTCAAGGTCAAGCTCCAAGATATCATAGGACAGATCACTCAGGGTGAGCTCTATGCTTTTATTGAGTTTGTCATATTGGCTCTATTGATCTTACCATTTTTACCCAATACGACTATAGGCCCGTACAATGTGTTTAATCCTCGAGAACTCGGCTGGGTAATCGTACTCACATCAGGGATTGGCTTTGCAGGTTATCTATTGATGAAGTTTTTCTCTGCACAGAAAGGGATACTCATCACTGGCATCATAGGAGGATTAGTATCGAGTACGATTGTCACCTGGATATTTTCTAAAAAGAGTAAAGAAACACCTGCTGTATCGCTGCAGTGTGCTGTCGCCATCATCTTAGCATCGACGATCATGGTAGTGCGAGTATTCATCTGGACATATATATTCAATAGAGCCATACTCTCAGATCTCTGGCTACCATTGCTCATCATATTTTTAGCGGGAGTGAGCATTGCCTTTTACTTCTATAGAAAACAGCTTCATCAAGATAATGTAAAGACTAAGCTCCCCCTCGGAAAGCCACTCAAAATTGATGAAGCTATATTCTTTGGGCTCCTTTACACAGGCATTTTATTCTTAGTGAGCTTTGCGCATGAGCGCTTTGGTCAAGAAGGAACCTACATATCCAGTGCGATAGCGGCGCTGACAGACATCGATGCTATCACTATCTCTATGTCAAAACTCGCCGGTCGATCCATAGACATGCTCACTGCTCAGAATGCCATACTCGTCGCCACACTATCTAACACCATAGTAAAAATCGGCATCACACTAACGGCTGGCTCTACTTTGCTGAAGCGATATATCGGCATTGGATTTGGTGTCATCTTTTTATCGGGCCTGATCGGCTTTATCATACTCAATATCTGAGTCTGTAGCTGACAAAAACTAATCTACAGATTTTGCCGTTTAAGCTATCAATATGTGGATACTCAGGAGAATATTGATCAGCATTTTGGCACTCTATGTGATAGCCTGTGCGGTACTGTATGTAGCACAGGATCAGATCATATTCAATCCTGACAAGCTACCAGAGGACTACCGATTCAGAGCGGGCGAAGAAGTAGAAATCGAGGTCGCCCCAAATATCTACCTCAATAATGTATATGTACGTGAGCCCTCGTCGAAAGGTGTCATCCTATATCTACATGGTAATCGTGGAAGCAATCGACGCTGCCTACGACAGGCGGAAATGTTCATGGGCATGGGATATGATCTCTTCATGCCCGACTATCGTGGCTATGGCAAGAGTGATGGAAATATCGAGAGCGAAAAACAGCTACTCTCCGATGTACAGCAAGTTTATGACTATCTGTCAGCACGATATGATGAGTCTCAGATCACTATCGTCGGCTACTCGCTGGGCACCGGCATGGCCAGCTATCTCGCTGCGCACAATGATCCTGCACGCCTCTGTCTCATCGCTCCTTACACGAGCTTCATCGATCTCAAGAATCAATGGACTCGGCTCATCCCCGACTTCTTAGTCAAATATCCGCTCAATAATGAAAAGTATCTGGCGAAGGTCAGCTGTCCAGTACAGCTATTTCACGGTACTGAGGATGAAGTCATCCCCTATCAGTCATCAGAGGTACTCAGTCAGCTCAGTCCAGCCATTCAGCTGACCACTTTGGATCAGACGGGACATCGGAGAGCGATCTTTCACCAGACAGTGCGGAGCACTATCCGCCGGATCATAGGCTGATCAATATAGCAGTGTCACAGACCCATGCTCGATGATCGGATCTTGTATCCCAGCGATCTGAATCTCCAGCGTATAGATATACACTCCTGGCTGAGCGATCTGTCCCCTGATCATCCCTGACCATCCTGTAGACTCATCATTGATATTGCTATCCTCCTGATAGATTTTATTGCCCCAGCGATCGTATACCTGCATGCGATATGTACCTATAGTAGCCGTATCAAATACGGGTCGTAGACGATCATTACCCACTGAGCTGAGTGGGTTAAATGCATTTGGGATATAGACTTGGTATTCTACTGCTGGATTATTGATCGCTACAGAGACCACCGCACTGCAGCCATGGATGTCTGTGACTGTGGCTCGATAGATCGCAGGCTCTTGGCTCAGGATCATAGGGTCCAGACAGTCCATACAGGTGAGCGCCACATCATCCTCCCAGCTGACCATCACGATCTCTCGATCGGCAGATAGCTGTATCTGATAGCCATCAGCTATGGCCTCCTGACTCAGCGCTACCTCCAGCTCTGGTCTAAAGCTCAGGTCAATCATCACTGTACTATCGCAGCCACCAGCAGTCTGATACATTGCCGTACCTGTAGGATTAGTCATATCATAGCGGACCCCATCTATAAAGATGGATTCTCCAGCACAGAGCGTATCATTGAAGATGGTCAGCAGTTCCTCCTCATATATCAGGTCGATGATGACCAGACTATCGCAGCCCGCAGCATTGAGTAGTAGCTCCTCTCCTACGGGATTCGCCTCATCGTATATGATACCATTGATAGTGATGGTACTACCACTCCCTTGGCAATACTGAGTATTGAGATAGCTGGTATCCGTCTCTAAAAACTCCAAGCTCACCACCACCAGACTATCACAGCCATCGTCTGAGCTTAGCATTTCGACACCAGTCGGCTCCGACTCGTCGTAGATAGTCCCCTCTATCATGACGCTATAGCCATCGCCTTGACAACCCAGATAGTCTATAGTATCTCGATAGACTGGACTAAAACTCAACAAAACTACGAGCATATCATCACAGCGATCTCCCTCCAGCATCACGATCCCAGAGGGGCGACTTTCGTCGAAAATCTCACCTCTCACTTCGATCTCATAGCCATCACCCTGACAGCCCTCATAGCTGAGTGTGTCTGTCGTCCAAACCATAAAATCCAAATCTATGGTGACAATACTGTCACAGCCGTTAGATGAGGAGATGGTGACTTCTCCCACTGGGCGACTTTCGTCAAAAGTCTCGCTACCCACGGTAATACTATATCCATCGTCGGCACAGCGATCCTCCTGTATCGTATCTCGGACTGTCTGTACGATCCGCAGATCTACCTCCACTATCGTATCACAATCACCACCTCGACCGGGTATCGTCTCGATACCCAGAGGATTATTCACTCCATATCTGAATCCATTGATCAGTAGGCCCACTGTATCAGTCTGACAGATCTCATCATTGACAAAGCGAGTCACCTCTGGCAGTATACTCAGTGCTATGATGATCACACTATCACAGCCATCTGATCCAGAGATCACCTCTGTACCCGTGAGATTATTTTCACCATACATAGTACCATTGACCAGGATGAAATCCCCATTGCAGAGGATCGTATCTAAGGTCGTCGTATCTGGCTCGAGGATCACTACATCAATACTCACGATACTATCACAGCCATTTGGTAGAGTGATAATCTCGATACCGCTTGGGCGGCTCTGGTCATAGCGAATTCCATTAATCAAGATACTATCACCTTCACATATCTCTGGCATCAGCCGTACCGTATCAGGCTCCATGAAGCTCAAGCTCACCTCGATGATACTATCGCAGCCTCCGCTACTCAGCAATACCTCCATACCAGTAGGTCGATCTGCATCATAGATGCTACCATTAATCTCTACTGATCCACCCATACAGAGCGTATCATCCCTGATCTCTACTATCTCATCCAGATGGATGAACTCATACTGTATCAAGCTATCACAGCCATTTGGCCCTCTGAAAAATATAATCCCGCTAAGACTACTATCGATCAGCTCACCCTCTATGATCCTCACCTCACCGGCGCAAAATACCTCCTGCCGATAGATCGTATCAGGTACGATAAAGTGTAAATCTACAGTCTCAACACTGTCACAGCCAGTTACTGTAGAAAGGGTCTCCGAGTAAAATGGCTCATCAATACTATACTCCCGACCATCTATCACAGGCCTATCATCGAAACAAAACGTATCTCTCCTGATCCGCTCATAGCCCTCGACGAATGTCAGGGTCAAGTCGATGATACTATCGCAGCCGTTCTCGGCTGTCAGATAGATGAGATCGTGAGTCACATCCTCTGTATAGAGGCTATCATATAGCGCTACTGTGTCCCCCTCACAGTACTGCTCGACTACCTCCATCGTGTAAGATGTCAATGGATCTATCTGCACATAGATGATGCTATCACAGCCAGTAGCCGCAGTCATGATCTCTGTACCTGACTGTCGATCAAAGTCATAGGTAGTACCATTAATCACTAGGCTATCCTCAGGGCAAAGAGGAGCAAACAGAAATAGCTCAAAGATCGGAGCGACGTAAATCGAGTCCTCATAGATGGTCGCATTCCCTTGAGGGGTAAATACGAGATCTACATAATCCATGAATCCTTCCAGTGATTGATTATTTATATTCCAAGTGCCATTGACACCATTCTCTGAGGTCTCAGGTAGCTCCAGTATATCGCTGGCACATAGTGTATCTGGCAGACTAAACTCCGGCACCTCGGGAGGACAGTCCTCTATTGCTATCAGGTCAAAAAAAGCAAACTCCGTACATCCCTCTGCATAGGTCACCTGTACGCTATACTGTCCGACATCAGCAGTTGAGAGCTGTGGGATCACGTAAGACGCACCTCCATTTTGGATAAACTGATTGTCCTTAAACCAGCGATAGCCGGCTCCTCCCGATATCTCGGTCAAGATCAGCGGCTCTCCCTCACAGTATCGAGTTTCAGAGGCCTCGATCATAGGATCTACTGGCGGCTTAGGAGTGCCGACCACCGTGATCGCATCGATAAAATAAGCTTCATCAGGAGCCTGAGTACCACCGATGATATTGATCAATAGAAAATCACCAATATCTAAAGTTAGTCCTGTAACATCAAATCGGCCCTCGGGAGTACTACCACAGTAGCCGCCACTCAGGACTGTCGTACCGCCATTGATGGATATCTGCACATTGATACCATCTCCACCCGGACCTGTAGTTTGAAAATCAGAACATCCCACAGGACTCATCGATCCAGGAGATGCACAGGACTCAAATGGCGCATTGGACAAACTCATATCCAGTATAATAGAGACATTACAATAAGCCTGTGTCGCTACACCTGACATAAGTAAGGCCAGATTATCATTAAATCCATTAGTCGGGGAGAAAGGGGCGACGCATTGGTTGCCCTCCATATCTCGGATCTCAAAGGCTCCATCACGAATACCCATGAAGCCCATATCGTCCAGATTATTATTTATGATACTCAGGATACTTCCTTGGTCATTTTCATCAAACTGAAAGCTTAAAGCCCGCACTACTTCTTGACTATAGCCCGCTACAAAAGGTATACACGTCAATACGACTGCAAAAATCGCCAGTTGAAACAACCTCCTCTCTATCAACATGTTATGAATCACTCTCAGCTTATTCCTTATCAAAAATGATCTTGAAGATACATGCACTTTGACTCAGATGAAAAACATAAATACAATTAGCTTGTAAATTTAGAGGCGTAACCACCTAAGACCCCAACTATGATCATCGCTGATAAACACCGAAAACTATTTCTTCTTACCCGGATCGCTCAGGTATTAATGGGACTTAGCCTCATTGCTACACTAGTATTTCTGAGAGGGAGCTTTACCACCACCGCTTTGAGTTCTGGTATTTTGGCCCTTATCGGAATGACTATATACTACTTAAGTAAACATGATCAACTCACAATAGGAAAGCATATTTTCATCATCAGTGGTATAGCTTTATTCACATCAGTACCGCTATTAGGCATTCATAACTATGTGACGATGATTGGTTATGCATTTTTGACGATCATGACCGTTTTTTTAGTTGACGATAAGCGACTTAAGACTTTTTACATCGGGCTGATCATCTGCTGTACTTTAGTATCAATACAGCTCTTAGTAAGACTACCGAAAGAAGTCAGTGGATACATACAGACCGGTGGAGGGCTGGTGATCACAGGACTGATGATGGGCATATATTTTACCGCTCAGACCTACATGGATCAGCTCAAAGAGTATCAAGAAAAACTCTACAAAACAAGCAAAAATGCCACTGCAAAAAACAAACGTCTAAATCGATATATCAATCATAAAATGGAGAAAGAAAGCTTTGCCTATCTCAGCTCCCATGAACTTCGGACACCTATCAGAAATATCTCCAGTTTCGCTGGACTGATCAAAGAAAGAGCAAGTGACAGGCTCAATGAAAAGGAGAAGGAATACCTCGGTCATATCACGCAACAGTGTGACTATATGAGCCGTCAGATCGAAGATCTGCTCTCCTACTACATAATCTCAAAAGAAGAAACACATATAGAGGAATTGGATCTAAAACCTTTTTTAACTGATCATATCAAAAAACACTTTGCTGATCATAAAAAGTATATCCATCTGGATATGGATAGATCCACTGTATATAGCAATGAAAAGCTACTCGATATAATGATGAAGAATATCATCGAAAATGCTCTCAATCACAGCGGAGCAGGCGAAAATCTAAAAATCGATATCCGCATATCGACCGTAGATGATCATGATATCCTAAAGATCTCCGATAATGGTATAGGCATCCCTGACAATATGAAAGAAGAGGTGTTCTTACTTTTCAAAAGACTGGACAATAAAGTGGACGATAAAAGTACTGGGATCGGACTATCCCTTTGCAAGCAAATCATAGCCAAGCACAATGGTGATATCTGGGCTTCAGACAGTCCAGGTGGTGGTACTACCATCAATATCGCACTACCTCGACACTAAAAAACAAAAACCCAGATCTGTGACCCGGGCTTGAAAATCCTTAAGAAAGGTTGAGTTGATTTTTTTGAATACAGGATTGTCCTGATAAGGATAATGTAACATTCAGACTCCTCATAACCACAAGGTATCGTGGGTCACATTAGCTCATTCAAAATCGCTTTCTGTCGTGAAGATACAACCAATACCTATCACTTGTCTATAGCTCAATTGTTAAACTTCATCGAAGCTATGCCGCCGTTGGTCAATTTAATGTAGGCTTAACTAACATTTCAACCATTCGCCCGTTTTCCTACTTTACTATAGCTACATCAAAGACACTTAAGATTCATGAAAAGATATCTACTGCTATTTTTACTATTGGCTACAGCCAATACCATACTATCAGCACAAAAGGAAAACAATACGCTCAGCGGATACATACGAGACGGATCCAATGGGGAGACCCTCATAGGGGCCAATGTCTACATCCTTGAGGCGGCCACTGGTACCACCACTAATGAGTATGGATTTTACTCCATATCAATGCCTCCTGGCCAATATACAGTACAGTATAGCTACATAGGATTTGACAATCAATCCCGCACCATAGATCTGAGCACTAATCAAAAAGTAGATATCGAGATGGGCCTCGATGCCACTGAGCTCACAGAGGTAGTCATCTCATCAGAAGCTCCCAATAGCAATATCTCGAGCAATGAGATGAGCGTCAATAAACTGGACATAGGCACGATAGAAAAAATGCCTACCCTCCTGGGAGAGGTAGAGGTCCTACGAAGCATACAACTCCTCCCGGGCGTATCAAGCGTCGGTGAAGGGGCTTCAGGATTTAATGTCAGAGGTGGGAGTATCGACCAAAATCTGGTGATCCTGGATGAAGCTCCCGTTTATAATTCGTCTCACCTTTTTGGATTTTTCTCAGTGTTCAATCCAGATGCGGTCAAAGATGTAAAACTCTACAAAGGAGGTATCCCCTCTCGATATGGCGGTCGCCTATCATCTATCCTCGATGTACGGATGAAAGAAGGAAATAGCAAGCAGCTCGCCCTCAATGGAGGTATCGGAGCCATATTCAGCAGACTATCTGTAGAGGCCCCCATCGTCAAGGATAAGGCTTCATTCATCGTAGCGGGACGTCGATCCTATATCGACGTATTGGCACAGCCATTTCTCAATGATGATCTGGAAGGATCAGTGCTCAACTTCTACGATCTCACACTCAAGACTAACTACAATATCAACGAAAAGAATCGCCTCTTCCTGAGCGGCTACTTTGGACGAGACAACTTTGGATTTGGAGAGTCCGCAGGATTCAACTGGGGAAACTCAACCATGACCCTCCGATGGAATCACTTATTCAGTGATAAATTATTCTTTAATCTGACGTCTTACTTCAGTGACTATGATTATCGCATCGCATTTGGTGATGATGCGACTAATCGATTTGACTGGAATGCTCGCATCCTCAACTATAGCATAGAGCCAGAGTTCACCTGGTTTATCAATCCTCAAAATCATGTGAGATTTGGTGGGCAGTCTATCCTGTACAAATTTGAACCAGGTAATGCGGTAGGTGTGAGCGAAGGTGAATCTACTGATATCTCTGTCTCTGACAAATATGCACTCGAGAGCGCTATCTATATAGAAAACGAGCAGACCGTCAGCGACCAGCTATCGCTCAACTATGGGCTGCGGCTCTCACACTTCAACTATATGGGCGCTGGTAATAAGTACACTTTTGGCGAAGCCTCAGAAATAGGATTCAGAAGGCCGCTGACAGATATTGAGAGCTTTGATCAGTGGGAGTCTATCGAGACCTATCTCAATCTCGAGCCGAGATTTTCTCTCAAGTATCAGATGGCTACTGACCGATCAATCAAGCTCAGTTATAATCGTATGGCGCAGTACATCCACCTGATCTCTAATACGGCCGCCTCAACGCCTGTCGACATCTGGACACCGACGACTAATAATATCAAGCCACAGATCGCCGATCAAGTGGCTGTAGGATACTTTCAAAATCTAAAAGACAATGCCTACGAGCTCAGCGCTGAGCTCTACTATAAGAGAATGGACAATCTCATCGACTATATCGACGGTGCCGACCTACTGCTCAATGAGCTCCTCGAGGGCGATGTCCTCGCTGGTGAAGGCCGTGCCTATGGCCTGGAGCTCATGGCTCGCAAGAATGAAGGGAAATTCAGCGGATGGCTGAGCTATACGCTCGCTAAGACAGAGCGACTCGTGGAAGGTATCAACAATGATGAGTGGTATCCATCTCGATTTGATCAGACGCACAATCTTAGCATGACGGGATTTTACGAGATGAACAATCGCTGGACATTCAGCGCTAACTTCGTGCTCAACTCTGGGACACCGACGACATTCGCTACGAGTAGAGTCTATCAGCAGGGCTATATCATCCCGATCAATACGGATAATGCTCGCAACAATACTCGTATCCCACTATATCACCGACTCGATATCTCCGCTACACTCGAAGGCAAGAAAAATGCTCAGCGCAGATGGCAGGGACAGTGGGTATTCTCGATATACAATGTCTACGCTAAGCGAAACCCATTCTCAATATATACTCGTCAGGTCGATGGTGGCACTACTGAAGCAGTGAGACTCTCAGTGATCGGCAACTTCATCCCTTCGGTATCGTACAACTTTAGTTTCTAATCCCAAACTCACCAAAAAAACATATCATGAAACAAATACAGCTATATATACTACTCAGCCTACTACTCGCAGCTATGTCTTGTGAGGATGTCATCGAGATCGACACGAAAGACAATGCTGGCGACCTGGTCATCGATGCATGGGTAGATACTCGCTCACAGACTCAAGAGATACGCCTGACGCTCTCTCAAGGCTTCTTTGACAATACGGTACCGACAGGGGCCGCTGGAGCGGAAGTAAGTATCACCAATATCACTCGAGGCGAGACCTATGACTTTGCAGAAGGCACATCAGCAGGGTACTTCAGCTGGACACCTGACACTACTGAGGCTCTTGGAGCAGTCGGTGATCAGCTCAGACTCGATATCAGCTATGAGGGCAGCGACTATAGCTCCACTACTATGATCAATCGAGTACCGGAGATAGACTCCATTTCTCAAGAATTCATAGATGATGAAGTATTCCTCGACGATGGGATCTATCTGGAGGTGTTTGCTCGTGACTTTGAGGGGCAGGGAGATGCCTACTGGATCAAAGCTTTCAAAAATGGTGAGTTTCTCAGCGATGCGTCCGATATCAATATCGCATATGATGCGGGATTTGATGCTGGATCTGGTATTGACGGGATCATCTTCATCACTCCGATCCGATTTTTCATCAATGAGAAAGACGAAGATGGCATCGATACTCCATGGGAAGTCGGCGAGGAGAGCTACGTAGAGATCCACTCTATTTCGCAGGAAGCATTCAACTTTATGGAAATAGCAAGAGATCAAATCCTCAATGGGGACAATGGCATATTCGCTCTCCCACTGGCCAATGCTCGTAGCAATATCTTTGATCAAAATGGTCAGCGTGCACAGGGCTTCTTTAATGTAGCGGCAGTATCGAGCCTGAGCAAGGTCATCGAGTAAGGCCATCTCATGTCAGATCGTCCTAATCCACCAGAGAAACACGAGCTCATCTCTCAGCTATATGCCGAGCTGAGTCTCACGAGTGATGAACTCACTCAGCTGGCAGCTGCATACTCTGTGGCACGATATGCTAAAGGTGATACCATCCTCCATGAAGGAGATACCGTAGAGTATCAATACTATGTACAGTCAGGCTGCCTGCGAACGTACTATCTCGACGGATCAGGAAGGGAGCATACTATACAGTTTGCCATAACAGACTGGTGGATCAGTGACTATACCGCTTTTTTCTCTCAGGAGCCCGCTCTGCTGCATATAGAGGTACTCGCAGACGCCGTCCTCTATCGCATCTCTAAGGCGGATATGGACCGACTATACCTTGAGATACCAGCGCTGGAGCGATTTTATAGGATGAAGATGGAGCGAGCTTTTGCAAGATTTCAGAAGCGTATTTTGGCAAATCTCTCTCAGAGTGCCAAGGAGCGATACCAATCATTCGTCACGAGCTATCCTGACATCGAGCAACTGGTCAAAAACTACCATATTGCCTCTTATCTCGGCATCACTACTGAGAGCCTCAGCCGCATCAGGCGAGAGCTCTCCAATCACTGATCACTCTTTCTTATCATAGATCAATTTTTTCCGATATAGCGTATCATAGTTTTGTCTACAGACAAATAAAAAAATAGCTATGAAGAAAATACTTATCGTCCTCACCAGTCATGATCAGCTGGGAGACACTGGACAGAAGACAGGATTTTGGATAGAAGAATTCGCTGCTCCGTACTACCTTCTCAAGGATAAGGGCTACGAGATCACCGTCGCTACTCCTCAGGGCGGACAGGCACCGATCGACCCTAAGAGTAATGAGCCTGACTTTCAGACTCCAGCTACAGTGAGATACAATGATGATCAAGAGACTCAGCAGCTCATCGCCAATACGGTGAAACTATCGACAGTCAGCGCCGATGACTTTGATGCGGTATTCTACCCAGGTGGACATGGGCCGCTCTGGGACCTTGCTGAGGATCGAGATAATATATCACTGATAGAGTCATTTTACAAGGCAGAAAAGCCTGTAGCTGCCGTATGTCATGCGCCTGCGATATTCAGACACACCAAGCTCGAGGATGGGACACCACTCGTATCTGGCAAGAAAGTGACAGGATTCACCAATGGTGAAGAAGATGCAGTACAGCTGACATCAGTCGTACCATTCTTAGTGGAGGATATGCTCAAGGAGAATGGCGGTATCTACTCATCCGCAGCTGACTGGCATCCATATGCCGTCATTGATGGGACGCTCATCACTGGTCAAAATCCAGCCTCCTCAGAAGCAACGGCAGAGCTACTCATCGCACAGCTATAAGCTGTCGATACAACACAGAATATTATAATGAAACAAAATGAAAGCCTATCGCACACAGTGGTAGGCTTTTTGTTTTATAAAGCATGTCAAGGATAGAATCTCAACGGTAAGGTTTTCAGAGCGAGGGCAGATAGATTAGTTTAGTGAATAATCCATAGATTTAACCCTATGACAAGCAAAACTAACACAGCACCGCTCTCGGTATTTGAGAAGGTAGGCTATGGCGTCGGTGACATGGCCTCCAATTTTTACATGGGATTCTTCAATATCTTCTTACTCTATTACTATGTAGATGTCTGGGGGATCTCACCCGCTGGAGCAGCTACTATGTTTCTCGTGACTAAAGTGATAGACGCTGTCAGTGATCCAGCGATGGGTATCATCGCAGATCGCACACAGACTCGTTGGGGTAAATATCGGCCCTATATCCTCTGGATGGCTATACCCTACGCTCTACTGGGCTATTTACTCTTCTTAGGGCCTGATCTGTCTGAGACGGGCAAACTCATCTTCGCCTATGTATCCTACTCGCTGATCATGCTGGCCTATACAGCTATCAATGTCCCCTACTCCGCTCTCCTCGCTGTCATATCACCACTGTCAGAGGAGCGGACATCTGCTACACAGTACCGATTTATCTTCGCTACGCTGGGCACGCTGAGTGTCGGTGCCACGGCTAAGCCTCTCGTCGACTATCTGGGTGGCGGTGATGAACTTTTGGGATTTCGCCTGACAATACTACTTTTTGCAGTACTGTCGTTAGTGCTATTCTTCTACACATTCGCCTCGACTCGAGAGCGCATACAGCCACCAAAGCATGAGAGCTCTATCGCCGAAGACCTCAATGTCCTGAAAAATAACAGATCCTGGATCATCCTCGCTATCTGTAGCATACTCATCGTAGTCGGCCTCGTGGCAAGGATATCATCCACCGCATTCTACTCAAAATACAATATGATGTATGGCGACGAAAAAGTACTCTGGTGGATGGATCATACCTCTCTGATCATCACTTGCGGATTCGTAGGTCAGGGTATCGGAGCGCTCATTACACCATTTCTCTTGCGCTTTTTTGACAAACGGCGGATGATGATCGTGATGAATCTGCTCTGGGCGCTATCAGTAGTCGCTACCTACTTCATCCCAGTAGAGAGCTATACGCTGACTTTGATAGTGTATTCGCTGGGGATATTTGCTTTTGGGGTGATCATCACGCTCCTATTCTCGATGTATACTGACTGCTCCGAGTATGGGGAGTGGCTGTCTGGACATAATAGTGCTGGGCTCACAGTCTCAGCGTCGATGTTTGCGCTTAAGTTTGGCTCGGCAGTGGGTAGTGCTATACCTGGCTATATCCTGAGTATGTACGGATTCGTCAAGGATGCGGATCAGACAGAGACAGCCCTTTCGGGAATAAACATATCCTGGAATATCGTACCTGCCCTATTCTTCCTCGCAGCTGCCATACTCATGATCTGGTACAAACTCGATGGAGAGACTATGGATCGAGTCGAGAGAGAACTACTGGAGCGACGAGGTGAGGTGGCATAGCATTATCTTGGTCATCCTCTGGATGAGCTGCACAGCGGATGCCCCAAAGCCAAGTCCGCAGCAAGGATTTTCTCCAGAACTATGGAGTGCTCAGGATAACGGCCGATATGTATATCGTAGGGATATCTACGAGTCTGTCCTATACTCTGATACCCTACGCACTCTGATTGAGTCTGAGCTGATCCAGCTGCTCGGCACTCCTGATCGCAGTCAGGATGGTCATCACTACTATACTGTAGATGAGCGCTCTATCGGTCTATGGACTGTCTATCAAAAATCAATAGTCATCAAAATCAACGCTGCTGATAGTGTAGAGTGGATCAAGCTGCATGAGTGAGTAGGCTGGGCACAAGCGGCTTGAAAAATTTTAGACTGCCATCGAAGAACACTTCACTATATCAGTTGTACAAACTTGAAGACTGTCCCTTATAGTAAAGTCTTTTCAAGCCTTGGTATATATTTTCATAATGATAATCCCCCTTATCGCTAATTAAGATTAGGATTTTGGGATAGGCACATAGAGATAGATTAATCAGAAAATGAAAAACCTAAAAATGAGGATCTAGGTCTGATTTCCCTGAGCTGCGGGCATAGTGAGCCCAGGCTGAGAATGATATACAAGTGGAGTAGTTCCTCAGCAGCATGTAGTCCTCATATTGCTGATAGATCTCTTCATATTCGCCTGTGATTGGGGTATTGATCGGCTGTCTGGATTCCATGTTTTCTTTGATTTTGATAAGTCTATTAACTTTATCAAAAATAGTGTAACATGCTGTCTATCAAGCCTTTATCAGGGTGCGGTTTGTTCAACGGTTTGGCTATGCGCAGTGTCCTGAGGGCATTGCGTATAGGTGTTGTTGGCGGTAGTATTTTTATCTTTCATTATACCCTTTCCCATCAAAAATCTTCGGCTTTGCCTTTTCAATTCTTGAGGTTCTTGTTTTAGATTGTTTAGCTTCTGAAAAGTGGAGAAAATACCCCCTTTGTCTCCCTGGAGTCAAACTATCAAATGCAGTTTTGAAATTGGGGTCTACATTGAACGCTTGCTCAAGTTCTTCGGGCTTTTCATATTCCGAAGTCTTTTTCATTTTTACTTCTAAACCTGCTTTTTCGACTTCAACAGCTTCAAAAACATAAGTTCTGATTGTCTGCTCTAATTCGTTGATTTCATCCATATTGGTAAATCGAATTTGTCTCGCAGATTGCACATTTTCTGTTTGTTGAATTAATAATTTGTCTGTGTCATTAAGTAAAACTCCTTTATGAAAAAGGAGAGCACAGTAATCCTTAAATCCATGGATTAAAACAATATTATTCCCTTTAAAAGTGTAACAAGGACATCCCCATTTCAACTCTTCCGTCAGTCCGCAATCAACTATAATAGCTCTCAGCTTCTTATATTCTTTTTGCCATTTAGTGTTCTTATCGAAGAACCAATTTACTTTTTGATTCATGTTGTTTTTTTATTACCGCCAACTCAAAGGAATGTATGTGATGCTCTGCTCACATACATTTCAGATGGACAAACTGAGGACTGTCCCTTGTAGTAAAGTCTTTTCAAGTGTTGCTATGTTTTTTCATAATGACGAGCCCCTTATCGCTACTCAAGATAAGGATTTTGGGATAGTCGCATAGAGATTGATTAGTCAGAAAATGAAAAACCTAGATAATGATGGATTCAGGTCTGATTTCCCTGAGCATGGGGGGGGCTGGGATTGGGGTATTGATCGGCTCTCTGAATTCCATGTTTTATTGATTTTGATAAGTCTATTTCACCTTATCAAAAATAGTGTAACATGCTGTCAGTCAAGGGTTTATTAGGGTGCGGTTTGTTCAACGCTCTGGCTAAATGGCGTAGCGGCGCATAGCGGCTATGAACATTTTAGCCTTTGTTGTGTGTAGTATTTAATTTCTATTCCCATGAAAAATAATTATTCATGATTTCTAACTCTCTTTCAGCAAAAAATCTATCTTCACAGGTTTTATTTACTCTTGAACCATTTGCCTCTATTTTACTTTTATAAAATTCAATTATTTCGCATTCCAACATTTGTTTACGAGAAACCAGTAATTTCCAAATTAAACCTAATTCATCTAAATCTTTCTTTCCGATTTTTGTGTTTCGATTAAGCATATTAAAACTGCCATTGTTTGTCAGTAAAAGCATGTACAATGAATTTGTAATGCTATCTGATTTCTCATTAATTTGAGTTAGGTTTTCTGGCACTTCACCTAATAGCCCCCAATTTATTGTTTCATAAAGAGTAACTAAGTCTTCAATAGAATTTTTAAAGATTTCAGAAATTTCTTTAAACGTAAAGCTGCCAATATTATACTGCGGTCTCTGGAAAGAAACATCTACTGCTCTTTTTAATACACAATATGCTATATTAAACAACCTTGTTATCAATGAAGGGTAGTTAAGATGGTTATTATAAGGGTTATTATTGAAAGCTCCATGGAAAACGATTAAAGGAAGTGCGGCAGAGCAAATTAATAGCCTCACTAATAATCTTCTTTGAAGACTTGAGAGATTAATTGATTGAGAAGTTTTTTCATTAATTTTATGTAGGCTTCCCTCTTCAAAATCTAATGCAAATATTTCGTACAGTTCTTTACTGAAAGCATAGTCAACTATTCTAAAACTTGCTCGTGTGTCAGCTTCTAATTCAGCGGCTCTTCTCTTTTTCAAATATTCTTTATTTTCTATTGTTGAGATTAACTCACTTAATAATATGTCATCATCTTCTGCAATATTCATTTTGATAAAATGATGAAGATGTCCACTATAAATATGTGCATCTTCATGCCCTATAAGCCATTGTTGAGATAAAATCGAAATTTTGTCTCCAAGTATTTGTCTTGATTTTATCTTTGATATTATTAGAAAGTTTTGAACTATGAAATTCAAAGGATGCTCTGAATCAGGGCTTAGTTCCTTTTTTTTGAAATATTTTATAAATGAGTCCTGATGCAATTCTTTTTCAAGACGTAACGAAATCATGTGGTCTAATCCTATTGTATTAAAATGAATGCCACAAGGGAAATTAACCATACAACTATAAGTTTGCGCTGCATCTTCAATCGCAAGTATAGTTCCTGTGTTTAAGAGTACTTTCTCAGGATTTTCTTTTCTAACAAATGCTCCTAAATTATTACTGTCATTCTGAACAATATCACAATTTATTGACGTTCTCCTATAGTTTTTTGGAGGTAATACCGTTTTATATACTGACAGTAGATTGTTATAATAGAACTTTACAGACTTTTCATAGTTTTGCCTAAACTCAGTAGTGTCTTTTGAAAAACTATGACTTACCTCTGCTAATTTATATGTTAGCATTCCCCAACTATCAGAGGTATATCCCTCAAGGGTTAATATCTTCCTCATTTCCCAATGATTTATATCTTCAGAGTATGGGAATAGTAGATTATTGAAGTTAGGATTAAGTTGTTTAATGAGGTTATTCAATATATCATCCATGACAAATATTTTTCAACCCTATTTTTATTACTAAAGCAGCAATATATAATGAAGGCATTTTCCCATATTGAGTTAGAAAAATATCTCCAATTAGTAAGCCTACTGTAACCGCATCGGTTAAGCCATTGTCTAAATCAGTAAATTTTGATTGAATTTGCTTGTTTGAACAAATTTTCATTTTAATATTTTCCCATTGAGAGTTAACCCACTCCTTGCCAATTTTTAATAGTTCTGACATCGGTTTTGGAGATAGCTCAAGTGTATCTTTTTCGAGATTGTATCCAAGAGCAGAATATATTTGGTCTTGATTGTGACTCAGAATTAATTCTAATTGTTCTATTCTTGAATTATCCATTTTTATGATTTTTGGTTTTGATTATTACACACAACTCAAAGGAATGTATGTGATGCTCTGCTCACATACATTTCAGTTGGACAAACTGAGGGCCGTCCCTTATAGTAAAGTCTTTTCAAGTGTTGCTATGTTTTTTCATGATGAGCCCCTTA
>WUUP01000005.1 GCA_009833045.1 Saprospirales bacterium GYS_P2D | reverse complement strand
CGGGTCCGTGTCTCAGTACCCGTGTGGGGGATCACGCTCTCACGCCCCCTAATCATCGTAGCCTTGGTAAGCCGTTACCTCACCAACTAGCTAATGATACGCACACCCATCTTACACCGCCGTAGCTTTAATCTCTCGATACCATGGGGTATTACTCACCGTTTCCAGTATCTATCCCCCAGTGTAAGGTAGGTAGTGTACGCGTTACTCACCCGTGCGCCGGTCTCAAGTCAACCGAAATTAACTCTACCCCTCGACTTGCATGTATTAAGCCTCCCGCTAGCGTTCATCCTGAGCCAGGATCAAACTCTCCATAGTAAATATCTTGTATCTACTTAAAGCAGATTCTTGTTCCTATTGTATCTCGCAATACTATATGACTCACAAAAAAATCAACACTGTCGTCGAATCTTTACGTACGATTCTTCCTTATCTTTCTTCAATATGTCAAATATCTTTTCCCCACCATCAATTCCGCATTTCTACGTTCCTATCAAACGGGAGCGCAAATATACTACTATATCAAAGTTATACGCAAGCGCTCAGCAATTCTTTTTTAAAAAAAGAATCACTTTTACAATTTATTCAACGAATTGGGGCTTTGTCAATAAAATCCTTCGACAATCAGTTGAGTATTAATCATATTAGGCTTTTTCTCATGGATAAACACAGAGGTGGCATGAAGGCTTATTGGAGATTGCAGTAATTAGATTAGCAACAAAATCGAAACATTAATAAACACTAAGTCACTAAAACAAAATAATAAATCATTCATAAGCCATTAATTGATTTAGAAACCATTTATTATTCTGTCCACTAAACAAGTCAAAACCGCCTCAATCGGGCTAAAAACTCTTATAAATGAGGCAAGAAGGATCATATATTACTCAAAGCGAAAGTTTGAATAAAAAAGAAAGGAATCTATAAAGCGAAAGCAGAGTGAATGAAGATCTCCTTAACTGGAAACCAAATCGTCACAATATCCAAATTGATAGACTACATAAGAGCATAAAAAAAGCCCCAACCTGTAAAACAGATTAGGGCTTTATATCAAGACTAAGTAATTCGGCTAATTAGGCCTTACCACCATCTAATTCATCTTGGAGAGTTTTGAGCTCGTCCCATTTACCCTCTGCAGCTAATTTAGCTTGCTGAGGCCAAGTCGTAGGATCATGCATCTGATATCTGCTACCTGCTGCTACAAGGATCTCCTTAATAGCCGCTGGATCTGCGTCTGCCACTGCTTGGAAAGTACCCATGCCAGCATTAGTAAGAAGTTCGGAGATCTTAGGACCTACTCCTTCGATCTTCTTAAGATCATCTGGCTTAATATCCGCTGCTGGAGCAGGCGTCTCCTCCGCTGGTTTTTCAGCAGGAGTAGCTATCGCCCCTGGCACAGGTGCCGTAGAAGCTTCAGCTGCTGCCTTCTCTTCTTGAGCTTTGAGTTGATCCTTCAATTGTGAGAACACATCAAGCTCTCCTAAGGTAGTTTTCTCCATCTTAGAAGCTCTCTGCTTGATAGTATTACGAGTTTGAGTTCTTTCTTCACCTCTTGCTCTTCTTACTTCATCATCAGCTTTTCGCTTGACATCATCATGATATCTTGTGTGAGAAACTACGATTCTCTTATCGTCTCTATTGAACTCTATGATCTTGAAAGTCAATGTCTCATCCGCTTCAGCAGATGTACCATCTTCTTTTCTCAAGTGTCTCACTGGAGCGTAAGCTTCGAGCCCATATGGTAGCTGTACGATCGCACCCCTGTCATCTTTTCTAAGGATGGTAGCCTCATGGTAAGAGCCAACTGGGAATACATTCTCAAAAGTATCCCATGGATTCTCTTCGAGCTGCTTATGCCCTAAAGCTAACTTACGATCATCAAGATCAATATCCAAAATTGAAATATCGATCATCTCGCCCACCTTAGTATATTCACTTGGGTGATTATATCGCTTAGTCCATGATAGATCAGAAATGTGAATCATACCTCCGATACCTTCTTCAAGCTCTACGAATACACCATAAGGAGTCAGATTTTTAACCTCACCTTTATGCTGACTTCCAACTGGGAACTTCTCAGTAATCTTATCCCATGGATCTTCAGAAAGCTGCTTGATACTGAGGGACATCTTACGCTCCTCTCTATCAAGTGTAACAATCTTTGCCTCATGCTCTACTCCAAGATTGAAATATTCTCTAGCATTTACTGGCTGAGTGCTCCAATTAACTTCAGATACGTGAATCAATCCTTCTACCCCTGGTATGATCTCAAGGAATGCTCCATAATCTTCGATATTCACAATCGAACCTTTCACAACTGAACCTTCTGTGATAGATGCATCTAATACATCCCATGGATGTGGCTGAAGCTGCTTAAGTCCTAATGAAATCCTCTTCTTATTCTCATCGAAATCAAGCACTACGACATTGATCTTCTGATTTAATTCGAGTACTTCATTAGGGTGATTGATTCTACCCCAAGAGATATCTGTGATATAGAGTAGACCATCAACACCACCAAGGTCCATGAATGCACCGAAGTCTGTAATGTTTTTCACAGTACCTTCAAGTACTTGACCTTTCTCAAGACCAGCAATGATATGATCTCTTTGCTCAGCAAGATCAGACTCAATAAGAGCTTTGTGAGAAACCACGGCATTTTTGATCGCCTCATTGATTTTCACGACTTTGAACTCCATAGTCTTACCAACATATGCATCATAATCGATGATAGGCTTGATATCGATCTGCGATCCCGGTAAGAATGTCTCCAATCCTCCACAATCTGCTATGAGACCACCCTTAGTCTTACTTACCACAGTACCTTTGATGATGGTACCATTGTTATAAGAATCTACGATATTTTCCCATGCTTGGAGAAGCTTCGCTTTTCTTCTCGAGAGTACTAACTGGCCTCTCTCATCTTCTGTAGCCTCAACATATACAGATACCTCATCACCTACTTTGAGATCTGGCATATCTCTGAACTCAGAAGCAGAAACAAGTCCGTCAGACTTATAATTAATATCTAATACAACATCACCACCACTAAATGACGTAACCTTACCAGTCACTATGACGCTCTCATCAAGAGTCGTAAGAGACTGCTCGTAGTCATTAAGATATGAAGCGATCTCATCTTCTGAGTAAGAAGAAAGATTTTTAGCACCTCGAGTCCAGTCGAACTCATCATGAGGAGTATCATATGGAGCAGGATTAGACCCTTCTAATAAAGAAGTAAGTCCATCATCCTCATCTTCATCTTCTTCTACTACTGGTGCTTCTTCATTAGCAGTAGTGTCATCTTCATCCTCTTCGGCAGTGATGATATTAACACCTTCTATTTTTTCTGTGATTTCTTCAGCTGCTTTTTCTGTGTTTTCTTCCAGCTGTTCATCTACAAGATTCTTTTCGTCAGACATAACAAGAATCAGGTTTGTATCCTGACAAAGCTGTCAGGAGGAACTATCCGCAATATTACGGGGGCGCAAAAATACAGGTAATAAAAGAAAAAAACCACTCGCAAATAAAAAACTATCAATTGCGAAATATTCCAAGCTCAGATATATGCTATACCTTATTATATTTGGCCTTGAGACTAAAAAAATAATAAATGGAAAGTAGGCCGTGGCTAAAGCATTACCCTTCTGGAGTCCCTGCGAATATAGATGCTGATATATATCCCACTCTCGTAGACTATATCAAATCAACATGTGAGAAATATAAGAAGCGTAAAGCGTTCTCCTGTATGGGAAAAGAATTGACCTATGGAGAAGTAGATAAAATGTCTGATGCCTTCGGTGCATATCTCCTCTCGAGAGGGCTCGAAGCTGGCGATAGAGTCGCCCTCATGATGCCCAATATTCTGCAATACCCTATCGCACTATTCGGATGTCTAAAGGCTGGTGTGACCATAGTAAACACCAACCCTCTGTATACTCCAAGAGAGATGGAGCATCAGTTCACCGATAGCCAAGTAAAAGCGGTAGTGATAGCAGAAAACTTTGCTGCTAATCTGGAAAAAATATTGGGGCATACCCAAATCAAAACCATAATCACTACAAGTATAGGTGAGCTATTAGGATCCATAAAAGGTGGGCTGATCGATGTGGCTCTCAAGCATGTCAAGCGGGCTATTCCGAAATATAATCTACCGAATGCAGTAAAATTCAGCGAAGCGCTGAGCCAAGGAAAGAAATTTAAGCTAACTGAATTCAGCAATGATCCTGAGCGAGTGATCATCCATCAATATACTGGAGGTACTACTGGAGTCTCCAAAGGGGCAATGCTCACAAATAAAAATCTGGTATCCAATATGATCCAGATCAAATCGTTCCTCGATCCATATATAGAGGGAGATGGCTCTGACTCTGTGATACTATGTCCGCTACCATTGTACCACATTTTTGCATTTTCATGTAACTGTCTGGCGATGATGAGCATAGGAGCCATGAGTGTCCTAATCCCAAATCCAAGAGATCTATCTTCAGTAATCAAAGAATTTAAACGATATAAGGTAACAGGAATGACTGGGGTCAATACATTATTCAATGCATTGAACAATCACCCAGACTTTAAGTCTTTGGATTTCAGCTCAATGGTAGTCGCTAACGCCGGAGGTACTGCTCTACAAAATGCTGTGGCTAACGAATGGGAACAGATCACTGGCATCAAAATCGCAGAAGGCTACGGGATGACTGAAGCCTCTCCTGTGGTCACTACTAATCCTAAAGGAGGCGTGAGAGTAGGTACTATAGGAGTCCCTGTACCATCAACAGATGTACGTATAGTCGACGAGCAAGGTCAACCCGTCCCAACTGGAACGAGCGGTGAACTCCAGGTCAAAGGACCACAAGTAATGAAGGGATACTACAATCGTCCTGACGAAACAGCCAAAACAATCACCGCTGATGGCTGGCTCAACACTGGCGATATCGCAGTGATGGAAGAGGATGGCTACTTCAAAATAGTAGATCGTAAGAAAGATATGATCTTGGTATCAGGCTTCAACGTATTCCCCAACGAAATCGAAGATGTCATAGCTGCTCATCCTAAAGTGGATGAAGTCGCAGCTGTAGGAATACCTGATGAAAAATCTGGTGAAGTGGTAAAGGTCTTTGTCACGATAAAAGATAGTACACTGACTAAGGATGAACTCATCCAATACTGTCGAGAAAATCTCACCGGATACAAAGTGCCAAAACAAGTGGAATTCATGAAGGAACTACCTAAAAGTACAGTGGGCAAAATCTTAAGAAGAGAACTACGAGACAAAAAATAATCTATTGAAATATGTAGCTAAAACTATCTCTGGGCTTGAGTCCATCTTGGCCCAAGAGATAGAACAGCTCGGCGGTCAAAACGTCACCGAATTGACTCGTGCTGTATCATTTGATGGGGACCTCAGGACTCTTTACCAAGTCAATCTATGGTCTCGAACAGCACTGCGAGTCATCAAGCCCATCATAGAATTCACCGCACACAACGAAACAGTGCTGTATAAGCGTCTGCGAAGGTATCATTGGACTGACCTGTTTAGTCTGGATCAGACATTCGTAGTGAATAGCTCGGTGTCATCTGAGATATTCACGCATAGTAAATATCTATCGCTCAAGACGAAAGATGCCATCGTCGATCAATTTAGAGAGCGAAATGATGGGGTCCGCCCATCTATCGATAGAGAGAATCCAGATATCGTCATCGATGTGCACTGTGTAGGCAAGAAATTCATCATATCCTTGGATAGTAGTGGTCGCTCACTCCATCGAAGAGGGTATAGACAGGATCAGCGGAGAGCTCCTCTCAATGAAATATTGGCCACTGGGCTCATCATGCTGGCTGGATGGGATGGTAGCGAGACGCTTTACGATCCTATGTGTGGCTCGGGAACCATCCTCACTGAAGCGTATGCGATAGCAAAAAATATCGCCCCTGGACTGAATCGGGATACATTCGCATTCATGAACTGGGCAGACTATGATCAAAAACTCTGGCAAGAGCTCACTGAGCTTGCTAAAGCTGCTCAAAAACCAGAACTGCTCTGCAAAATATATGGGAGTGACTACGACACTGTACAGGTCATGGAGACACAGAGCCTGCTAAATGAGATGGGCTACACAGAAATAGAGCTATCTAATAAAGACTTCATCGGGTCAAGCGCTCCAGCCAATAGCGGTGTCATAATCACTAATCCACCCTATGATATGAGGATCGAGTCAGATGATATAATAGGATTTTATAAATCGATAGGTGACACGCTAAAGCAAAGCTATAGTGACTGGGATGCTTGGATCATCAGTGGCAATAAGGACGCTATCAAAAGGCTGGGACTCCGCACCTCACAACGGCATACTCTCTACAATGGATCTATCGAATGCAAATACCACAAATACGAGATGTATCGAGGTAGTAAAAAAACAGCTAAAACCGACCCTGAAGAGTGACGATTATATTTCGCCCTGGAGCACTGACTCCAGAGGCAAATGGTCTATAGTGGATGTCCAGAATATTCTCTATGCCTACATTGAGATCTAAGTGATCAAAGAGTGCAAACTGCGTATAAATATTGTGAGTATACCATGATAGAGAGCCAATAGGGGTGGCTAAATCAGGATTGTCCACGGAGCCTCCAAAATCAACGATATCCTTCATTGCATTGAAGCGACCTACATACTGAATATCGAGACGACTACCCGTATAGCTCAGACCGACTTGGCCATAGCCAGGTGGTATGTGAGCTAATGGCGCTTCTTCATCTCTCCGATCAAATGAAATCCCCTTAGTAAAGACATAGGACGCATCTAATTTAATATGATCCGTCAACTGAGCTTTCAGCTGAGTAGTCAGGCCGAATATTCTTGCCTTATCAAGATTTTGATTGATAGTGATTCGGAGAGTATCTCCATTATTGATATACGTAGGAACATAGTCTATACCTACCAACTCCTCTCTGACTATCACATTACTCAGATGTGTCTGATACCCGATGATCTGAAAAGCAAAATCTTCAGAAGGCGTCCAATCAATACCCAATTCATAATTAAACGAAGACTCTGGCTGTAGATCGAAATTGGGGAAGGTAATCTCTTCGCCATTGACTCGAATTTTGGACAGGTCGTCTATATTGGGAGATCTGAAAGCGGTGGCGATAACTGTATTCATACTGATCTGATCGGTAGGTCGCCATTGCGCACCTACAGAGCCCGTCAATGCATCATTGGACGAGGAGACACCATCTATGAGCTCTTGAGTCCACTGGACAGGATCCGTCTCATCGTATCTGAGATAAAAGTTAGAGCGAGCATACCGCAGACCTGCATTCCAATAAAAATCATCACGATGCTCTGAAATAAATACATAAGTCCCCATATTGGTGAGATGATTAGCACGACTGGCATAGCGACTCAATATCGGACCACCTAATTCCCCTGTTCGATAATCCTCTTCATAAGCTGATGACCCAACAGAGTTATACTGTACGTCTACTCCATAGTCCAGTCTGAGCTGCTCTGAGAATAGCTTAGTCATGTCCAATGTGCTGCTCCAGACATGTACATCTTCCTGCTGGATCTCCTGCATCACATCACCAAATGGTCGAGATATACGATCCTCATCGAGGCGCTGATAGGCATTGACCCACTTGATATCATCATACCAGGATGTCTCGCCTATGTGCTGTATAGTGGCTGCAGCCAAAAAACGATTTTGTGGCCCATAGTGCCATTCAGCAAATCTTAGCGTCCCATCTCGATACTCTGAGAGGTTGTCATATCGTGGGATATCGGTACTAGTACTATATTGAATGTTAGTCTTGAGGGTGGTGCGATCACTAAGCTTGACATTTACTTTTTGATAGATGTCGAGCTGATTATATCCAGTCCCTATCTGGACATTGGGATCGGGATTAGGGAGAGTGACATCTTCTCCATCGATAGTCGCTTGGTACTTAGGTTTCAGCCCAAAAGTCGGAAATCTGTCATCCCTCTGTCCTCCAGATCGTAAGTCATCAAAATCATGATAGGTCACTGATGTCATGGAGCTGAATCTCGGTGTCGCTATCGAAAAATCTATATGCTCTGACCACTCATTATTCGCCGTGCTATGCCTCAGATAGTAGGCGCCATTGGTCTGAGTCTGATCAGTCGTCGAAAATGGCATTTCCTTAGTCTGAAAGTGCACTACACCTCCGAGAGCATCACTCCCATACAGTAAGGAGTTAGGCCCAAAGATCACATCTACTCTTGATAGAATCGATGGATCGATAGTGATAGCATTTTGTAGATGGCCATTTCGATAGATGGCATTATTCATCCGGACATCATCTACTACGAGAAGGACTCTATTCGCCTCGAATCCTCTGATGATAGGACTCCCTCCGCCCATTTGACTTTTTTGCACATAGACTCCAGCGTGCTGTGATAGTGCGTCCGCCGCCGACTGAGGGGCAGTATTGGATAGCTCCTTTGGCGTGATCGTCTCAATCTGCATGGGCAGCTCATCAGTATCATATTGATTTCGGCCAAAAATTACTACTTCATTGATCAATAGCGACTTACTACGCAGTGTCACCCGATGATCCATTTCCATGAGCTGATCATGGCTCATACTGAGCTCTTCATATCCTAAAAATCGAAAGCGCAACTGTCCCATACGATCCCAGGTACTAATATCAATGTGTCCTGACACATCTGTCAGTCCCGAAAAGTCGCCATTAGTCTGCCATACCTCGACACCGACTAAGGTCTCTCCTGTATCATCTGATACAGTGACGGTCTGTGCAGTGAGCGTGATCCACTGAAAGAAAAGAAGTAACAGACTAAGCTTTCGGTAGTCTAATAGAGAAAGTAGTTCCTTCATCCAATTTAGAGCTTTTGACGAATATCTTTCCTTTATGATAATTTTCGATTATTCTTTTGGCCAAAGATAATCCCAAACCCCAACCTCGTTTTTTGGTGGTATATCCTGGCTGAAATACAGTTTTTAATTTGTTCTGCGGTATCCCCTTACCGGTGTCGCTGAGATCCACATTGACCATCTGGCCATCTACGCTGACCTGAGCAGTTATCTGCCCCTCTCCTCCCATAGCATCGAGACTATTGCGGATGAGATTTTCGAGGACCCAGCTGAATAGATGCCTATTGACTGCTACCTGTAGGACCTCTGACTGATTAGGAAAATCAAAGGTAACACGTCTCGAGGCCCGCCGCTGCATATAGTCTTTGATTTCGCTGAGCTGATCGTAGATATTGGTCAGCTCGAGCTCTGGAGCAGAGCCAATCTTAGAGAATCGATCAGCGATGAGCTCCAGTCGATCCACGTCTTTCGTGAGTTCGTCGAGGACTTCGAGCTCTGCGGGATCGTCAACATTAGCCTCTTGGAGATACTGAATCCAGGCCATGATAGCGCTGATCGGAGTACCCAGCTGATGCGCAGTTTCTTTAGCCATACCTGCCCAGACCCTATTTTGCTCAGCACGTCGAGCTGTGTTGAATAAGTAGTAGCCCAGTGCTATGAAGAGCCCTACTAACAATCCCTGAAGAATCGGATAAAACTGTATCAGCTTCACCAATGGACTATTGAAAATATAAATCTTGGCATCTCCTCCTGGATAATCCACGGGTTCTTGCCCTGACCTTAAGAATTCATCTACTTTCTTTTTCAGAAACTCTGGATCACCATCTTTTTTCTCGCCCCAATAAGATCCATCATATTGATTTGGTGGAGTAACTATAATCGACGGAAGTGTAAAAAAATCTGTAATCAGATCCTGAAGTGCAATATCTGCCTCTAAATCCTCAATATTGGCTAAGTCATCTATTGCTTGGATATAAATCTTCTTAGTCTTCTCTTCATTCTCCTTCAGACGATTAGCGAGATAATTAGAATAAAACAAGGTCACTGCTAAGATGAACATGCCCACCACGATCAAAATAACCTTCCAACCCGACTTCTTAGAATATAAATCCATTGAGGAAATTGAATAATGCCAAAATAGAACGAATTATGTCACAACTCATTTTGTTGATGAGAATATTGCATTTTTGTATCGATGACATCCACTATCACTAAGCACGACATAAGACTACTGAATAAGGAAGAACTGGAAAAAGTCTTCAAAGATATCGGAGAGCCCAGCTATAGAGCCAAGCAAGTCTACGAATGGCTCTGGCAAAAGGGTACGTATGACTTTGATCAAATGACCAATCTTGGAAAAGGTCTTCGATCTAAGCTGAAAGAAATATTCGTCATCAATCACATCACGACGGATCTAGTGCAGCATAGTATCGATGGGACTATCAAAAGTCGATTTAAACTTCATGATGGCAATCTCATCGAGTCAGTCCTTATCCCTGTACCCTCTGATAATCGATATACCGTCTGTGTATCCTCACAGGTAGGATGTAGCTTGAGCTGTAAGTTTTGTGCCACAGGACAGATGAAACGCATGCGAAATCTATCTCCTGGAGAAATCTATGATCAGGTCTATCAGGTCAATGAGCAGTGTCTCGAGAAATACGGACACCCTCTTACTAACATCGTGTACATGGGCATGGGAGAACCCCTGCTCAACTATGCTAATGTGATGAAAAGCATAGACCTCATATCATCTCCAGAAGGACTCCATATGTCTGCTCGTAGGATCACCCTTAGCACCGCAGGTATAGCAAAAATGATCAAGCGACTGGCCGATGATAACTCTAAAGTCAATCTGGCTCTGTCTCTACATGCGGCCGACGATGCTAAGCGTGACGAGATCATGCCTATCAACGAACAAAATAATCTCGATACACTCATCGATAGTCTCAAGTACTATTATCAGAAGACTAAGAATAAGATGAGCTTTGAGTATATCACTTTTAAGGGATTCAACGATAGTAAGGCTGATGCCGAAAAATTGGCTAAGCTCTGCAAGCACTTTCCTGTCTTAGTCAATATCATCGAGTACAATCCAATAGATGGTGTCAGCTATGAAAAGTCTGAAGCCTTGACTATTGATGCATTTGCGGCACAGCTGCGCAAACATGATATCATGGTCACTGTCCGACGTAGTAGAGGCAAAGATATAGACGCCGCCTGTGGACAATTAGCAAATAAGGAATAGTGAAAGATCTCGTCAAAAGATGGTATCGATTTTTGCATCCGAAATTTCAGACCCTACACTCTGAATACCCGATAGATCTTAAACCTCGATATATAGAGCAACCTCATGAGCTCCTCTATCAGATCATAGCTGCTGAGGATCCTGTATACAGTACGTGGATAGAAAAGATACTATCACATAAAGAGAAATTTAAAGCATGGTCGGATGCTCAAGATGCGGTAGATGACCACTCTCCCAGTTGGAATAATGGTTTTTTTCCCGCTCTTGACATGATGGCGTATTATACTCTCATCGCTGATAGCAAACCTCAACAGATCATAGAGGTAGGATCAGGCAATAGCACAAAAATAGCTCGCTGTGCCATCAAAGATAATCAGCTATCCACTCGACTTACGTCGATGGATCCAGCACCCCGAGCTGATATTGATTCTCTGAGTGATCAGATCATCAGAGCCCCTTTTGAGTCAGTAGATCACGAACAAATATTATCCCTAAGTGCAGGAGATATTCTATTCATAGATAACTCGCATCGGGTATTCCCAAATTCGGATGCGATGGTCGTCTTCATGGAAATTTTACCTATGCTTCAGACAGGTGTCATTGTGCATATCCATGATATCTATTTGCCTTATGACTATCCACAGTTTATGTGCGATAGATTTTATAATGAGCAATATGCATTGGCTATAGCCATCATGGCCAATCCGAAAAGGTATCGACCGATACTCCCTTGCTATCACATCCACAGCGATGAAGGTCTATCAGAAAAGCTTTCCTCAATATGGGCGATCCCCCAGCTCCGCAATGGCGAAAAACATGGAGGATCATTTTGGCTGCAGATCGGGGATTAGTCCATGATTACTAATCGATCGACGTATTTCTTTTGACCATTTTCTATTTCAAATAAATACATACCTGCTCGCACATCAATTAGGCTGATACGCTCTGACACTGAGCCCAGTGGCTGCTCGATCAGCCGTCGACCTGAGATATCATAAAGCCTGAATACCGCTCTATCATCCCAAGCATCCTCAGCATATATGAATAATCGATCCTGGGCAGGATTAGGATAGATAGAAATCCCGTCAGCCTGTAGCTCTGCGATGGAGATAGTAGTACTCGTAGTAAATGAATAAGTATCCGAAACCTCGAGCGGACTGCATAGTCCAATAGAATTGAGTCGCCACTGATATGTCGTCAGTCGATCCAGTCTAAAAGGCAGCTCGAGACTATCTACGCCAGTAACAGCCGTATCTAATAATATCTCTCCATCCTGATCCAATAACATAAAATTAGTCAGTACAGCATCTGCCCCAGTATCCCAACTAAATACAGGTCTATGAACGACACCCGTATCAGCATCCATAGGCATCAAGAGATCTACCTCAATGTCATCCACCTCTATAGCTACAGGTATCGTCTGCTCAGTGAACCCTGTCGAATCTCCTACAGCGACCACAATCGATGGGGTCTCATAAAAGAATAATGATTCTACATCAAACAAATCCACTACTATCGGAGCAAGACTCGAAGCGCTAAAAGTCTCTCCCAGTTGCTCACCGCTCACCCCATTGTACAATGATACATTGACCTCTTCTTCATAGGATCCTCCGAGATTGATAGTGATCGTCTCCGCCTCAAAGGTATTCTCACAGATAGTAATCATCGATGGTGATACTGACATTGTCTTTGGCTGAGGTTCATTAGACTTGACTAAGCATAATTCTAAGGTCCAGTTAGCTAAAGATCCTCCATCTAAAAATACATTATCGGTGACCTCCAGCGTCCAGTCACCTTGAGATGAAATATTGTCAAAAACATGTAATGGCTCAAGCGGTCGATAGGCCTTATCTCCTACAAATGGGCAATCAAGATTAATATTTTCGCTCTCATCATCAAACGATACTCTGAAGTCATCCTCATCCTCACAGCCATTAATGATCAGATCTGCTACAGCGCCATTAGGCCCAATGAGCCTAAATTCCAAATCCGAAATCCAAGTGTGGGTCCCCTGAATATTGACCAGATTGACATCCGCTACTATCTGATCGTCTGGTACTGTGATCGTAGAAGTAATAACATTTCGCTCCTCGATGATCTCTATCGGTCCATCGGTAGATAGATATTGGCGACACGCTATATCCCCAGTCGTAAATGCAAATACCTCTGAGAAATCACTCTGACCACAATCATTGAACGATCTTGTCCGCCAATAATAGGTAGTCGCTGGCTCAAGTCCAGTCACTCTGAGCTCAGAGTCAGTGATCCGAGCGGTAGATCTTATCACTTTAGTGAATGCTGCGTCCTCAGCGATCTCATGGAGATAAAAGTCTCCTGTCGATGCCCAGTCAAAATTGATGTCAAAATTAATATCCTCAAGCCCATCTGCTGGCGCCATAAGGGTAGGTATGGCTGGAATATCTGCATCTATCGCCATCAGTACATTAGTCGTCGTCGTGGTAAATGCATCCGATACTTGTACACCAATTAAGTCAACGATGTCGGTATCAACATCACTACCATCTATGATCAAGAGTACTTCTGCTGTACCGCTGATGGTATCATCCGAGAGTGAGGCATTGACGCCTTCTGGGAGATCAGCGATACTGAGCGTAGCACCATCCAGATATCCAGATCCGATGACGATACTGAGCGTATCTTGAGGCTGAGTCAGCTTGCATATCGATATAGACGGTGGGGATATACTCACCACATCACGACAGGCACGTCCATCCCATTGGGTGACACCCGTATTATCGGGATCGAGCCAGTCCTTTAGACGAGTACCGGGAGTACCACCTCCCTCCCAAGAGAGCTTGAGCATACCGAAATCATCAAAATCCGTATTGCCACAGGCAGCCAATCCTCCTGTGAGCTGGCCTATAATTCTTTTTTCTTTGTTGAATAAAGGAGCACCTGAGGATCCTCCCTCTGTAGTACCAAGTTCCCAGCCTTCGACCCTCATGAAAAACTCGTCTGCATAAGGTGTCGTCTGATCATAGTCCACTGATATTCTTTTCTCTTCACTATTAGGGTGATGGATACTGAATACCGTGTCAAATACCTCTTCTTGTACTTCCCAACCAGCAAAAAATGGATCAAACTCAGGATTGACATCATCATCTAATAATAAGAGTGTGACATCCGACGCATCGTAGCCAGCTATAAGAGTAGATCCAGAATTAAACTGTGTCAAAGGGCCATCTCCTGCCATACCACTTTCGGCAGAGTTTGGCTGTCTACACGTGGTATTTTCATAGTTCCAGTAGACTACTATAGAAGCAGCATTTGACTCGGTGATCTCACAGTGAAAAGCGGTCAAAAAGTAGGGTGTACAGTCATTGCGAGTTGTATTGATCAGGCTCCCGCTACACACCTCGATGCCCTGTAGCGTATACATCCCGACACTCTTGATGAGGTCCCGATATTGATCAGCAAATGGAAGTCCGTCCTCTGCGCCACAGATTACATCAATATTGCACGAGCCAGACATCACCGCTCCAAATCCAGAAAAGTCATGATTGACCTGTGTAATATTAGTCTTGAGTTCAGCTGCCTCACTAGTATGCACAGATATCTCTACGATCACCTCATCGTGGGGTATGATCGGACTCCACCATTGACGGTGTATGTCATTGTCAGCAGCAGTGATAGGTCCTATGACATGACGCTGATGGATATCATATATGTACATCTCGGCAGAAGCTGGCAGCTGAAAATCCTCAAATGTCAAATTAATCGAATAGGCCGACTCGCTCTGGATCCGAGTACGCCATACGCTGATATCGCCAGGGATATCTTCCCATACGCCATCTTGTTGGGTCTGGATAAAGGTATTGATTGCTTTGGCAAATTTCAGCGGTCTTCTGACATCATCAGCCTGACTCCGAGTCTCTGCGAGCAGTTTATAGTTGTCCTGAAGAGGAAGATTGATCTGCTCTATCGACTCTATATCACTGAGCCCCTCAGTCAGTCCACGATGCTGCCCGATAGCAGCAGTACATATGACCATAGCTATCAGCATACCGATCAATCCTCTTGTCATCTTCTTTGATTTTTTGTGAGGGCATTAAAATAACCCATTATTCCATAGGAGGTATAAGAGTTTGTCTTACTTTATTGTAAAACTGTGACTGTACCACTCATTTCCGATTTGAGCCCATTTTGGTCAAGCCTAATACGGTAGACATAGACTCCATTGGAAATGAACTCTCCATCTACTCGACCGTCCCAATAATGACTGGGATCTGAGGCCCCAATATTCGATCGAGCGAAAACCAGTCCACCCCAGCGATCATAGATACTGAGCTCTTCGATCAGGACGAGAGATGCCGCAGGGACGAAAACTCCAAACACATTGTTTTGACTGGATCGGGGATTAAGCGCATTCGGGATATAAAATGCTGAAAAGTCAGCGCATAGATCATCTCCTATACAGTCCTCATCGGCACAGTCGACGAGTCCATCTTCATCATTATCAATGCCATCACCACACATGCCCATCTCATCGGGACACTCTATGACATCAAGTATGAAGGGATTGTCAGGATGATAGTCTATGCACAGCGTAGTTATATTTTGGACAGCTAAATAGTATGAGCCTGGCTGTAAATCACTAAAAACGATCTGATCTAAAAATGTCATACCACTATCTATTGATACTTGATATCTACTACTATCTATATCGATTGATATCTCACCATCGGCCAGCTCGGGGCAGTCGGCAGGATCACTCGTACTGACCTGTGGAGATGTAGCGTGACAGTCTGGATCATCACAGTCAGTGAGTCCATCTTCATCATTGTCTTGGCCATCACTACATAGTGTATCATCATCTTCGAGGCATTCTTTTTGCTCGAGCACTATAGGTGATACCGCAGCACATGACATGACTCCATTTTTCATGATAAGTACTTCGTATTGCCCTGCCGCTAATCCTGTAAAAACAGAATCCGACTGAAAAGTCTGTCCATCATCTATACTGTACATAGCATTGCCCGTGACCCCATTGATACGTATGAGGCCAGGAGAGCCATCGCAGCCACCGGGACTGTTGATGTTAAAATTGGGCACCTCAGGAGCGCAGGCACTCAGATCATCGCAGTCCAATAATCCATCTTCATCATTGTCAATCCCATCATTGCAGAGATCGGCTGTATTTTCTTCGAGGATGAAGCAGCTATTGAGCGTACGATCTGGTATGAGATTAAACGCCGTATCACGGGGCACATCAGATATGAATACATTTGGATCGTACTCTTGTACGATATCTTTGACAGGCAAAAGACTTTCAATCTCATCATTGATAAAATCTGCCTGAAGACAGGTCTCTGCAGAAGTGATATCTTCCATCAGCAGATCAAAACAAAGCTTGACAGTGGACACCCAGGTGCCCAGCGTGTCCATGAGAGCTCCCTCAACATTAGTGCTGAATCCAGCTCGGATAGTGCCGAGATCTGCCTCGTAGGGCAATGGAAATCCAGAGTTTTCTACATTATTAGAATTGCGATCTAGATCATTCAGATCATAGATCAAATCATCAAGGAGAAGACAAGATGTATCGGGTCGAAAATTGGCTACAGAATGGTCATAGAAAACGAAGATGTTACTATTTCCTAAAAACCACTCTTGGTCACCATTATTAGCTATCTGTAGATCGTAGCAGGCGATGCGCTGTGTCGTATCGAGATGACTGAGCTTGAGTCTCAGGGCATAGCTCTTCTGAGCGGATAGTAGACCCGCTGAAAAGAAACTACATAGGAAAAGAACTACACCAACTTTGAGCCGAAATGACATATGAATTCTAAACAGAATAGGACCATAAATATTGCAGATGATCAAAAGAGAGTACTCACAAGACCGAGCTAAAAGATACCCGAAGTATCTACAGGAGTCTCCTCAAATTCGTCTCCGAACTCACCAAATTCATCATCGCCAAACTCTTCTAAGTCTATTTTCTCTTGGAGTCGTGAGTTTTGTTCTTCTTCTGGTTCTCGCTGTTTGTATCGAGTACAGTCCGCTAAGTCGCTGAATCCCGCTGGTGGTTCTTTGAATGTCGCTGTGACATCAAATCCGATTTCCTCAGAAGCTTCCACTTTCTTCATATACTTCTGATAGATCGGGCGTGCCATGACGAATCCCTGACCATCATCAAGCGTATAGAAGCGCACCCATTTCTCATCACCACCTGTCCATACTCCAGTCACGAGATTCGGAGATATCCCCATGAACCATCCATCTGTATAGTCATTTGTGGTACCTGTCTTACCCCCATTAGGAGTCTTGAGACCGAGGCCAAAACCTCCTCCTGTATTATTTTGCAGCATATCGACCATGACGCTATTGTATAACGAATTGATCGCTCTACGCTGTAGCGAAGATGCTTGATAGAGTACCTTACCATGCTTATCCTCGATGCGCTCGACGAATATGGGCTCTGTATAGATACCGTCATTAGCAAAGGTCGTATACGCTCCAGCCATCTCCATCAGCGACAAGTCTACTGATCCCAGTGAGATCGACGGTACATCTGGTAGTACTAATCGATCATTGTACAGTCGCTCGTACTTATCAATCCCCACATTGTGTAGCAGCTCTCGGACTGGCTCTATCGTACCCATTTCTTTTACGATCCGTATAGTGATACTATTCTTAGAGTACAATAGACCCTGATAGAGGTTGTACATATTCCCAGTGAATAGTCCGTTGGCATTGCTCGGGGACCACTCCGCATCTACTAAAAATCCATCATCTCCAGGGGCAATGGTATACTGGATATCCTGAAACTCCTGACACGGAGGAATACCCTGTACAGCGATAGCCGTAGCATAGACAAATGGCTTAATCGTAGATCCTACTTGTCGTCTCATGGTCACGTGATCATACTTGAAGTATCGGTGATCGGCACCACCTACCCATGCCTTGATATGTCCATTTTTAGGATCTACGCTGAGTAGTCCCGCCTGTAGATGCCTGAGATGATGCATGAGGCTATCCATCCGAGTCATTTCTTTGACCTCGTAGCCTTCTTCATTATAGGCGAAGACCTTAGCCGTGACCTCCTCCTGCATACCCTCATCCACTGCTTTGTTGAAGGCTCTCCACTGAGTCTTAGTCGCATCAGATCTACTGATCTTACTATAGGCATCCCTCGCTTCTGATGGGATAGCGCTGAGATACCCTTCATCATCCATGAGTCTTCTGATAGTAGGTTCTTTGATTTCAAGACCAAACTCCTTCTGTGCCTGTCGGTTGATATCTGCGAAGTATTTATTGAAAAGACTCTTGTACAGCTCTGTATCTCGGACTCTCCGATCTATTGATTTTTTGATCAGCTCTTGCTGAAATTCATCTGCTTCAAATGTCAGTGGATTCTTATATCGCCATACTTTCCAATATCTGTCTTGGAGTTCTTTGAGATGTTCTGTCACGGCTTCTTCTGCGAGTTTTTGGTAGCGCACATCGAGCGTCGTGTAGATCTTCAGTCCATCACGATAGATATCATAGGTGCCTCCTTCGGGCTTGTGGTATTCAGGCTTGAGCAGTAGCGCCCTTATCCACTTAGTCAGCTCACTTCTAAAGTAAGGAGCTATCCCTTCGCTCTGAGACGCTCTTTTAAAATTATCCATATTGATAGGAGCCTGCTGCATAGAGTCCAGTCGAGCCGGCTCGATGAGCCCCTTATCACTCATCATGCTCAGGACCATATCCCTCCGCTCCTCGGTCCTCTCTGGAAATCGGACAGGATTAAAATAAGCCGGGTTTTTCAGCATACCCACGAGCGTGGCCGCCTCACTTTGATTCAGGTCACGCTGATCTTTACCAAAATAGATTTCGGCAGCTGATTTGATACCGTGAGCTCCATTGATAAACTCAAACTTATTGAGATACATGGCTACAATCTCCTCCTTAGTATAGCTGCGCTCGAGACGTACGGCTGTGATCCATTCCTTAAATTTTATTTTAGCGATAGCTACCGCTCTACCGAGCTTTCCTTTGTTGGAAAGACTATCTCTGCTGAATAAGAGCTTAGCCAGCTGCTGAGTGATCGTAGATCCACCACCAGAACTACTTTGTCCCATGAGTACAGATTTGACCGCTACTCTCACGAGTGCTCTGAAGTCGATCCCAGCATGACTAAAAAAACGTGAATCCTCGACACTGAATAAGGCACCACGGACATGCGGTGAGAGATCCTTATAATCCACAAACTGTCGATTTTCGATGTAGTACTTACCAAACTGCTCACCATTCGTATCATAAATGACACTGGCCAGATCGTACTTTGGATTTTCGAGATCTTCGAAGTCAGGCATATCACCCGACCCGACTACCACAAACACTAAGATCGCAGCTAAGACACCAGCGATAGCCATCGCCCATAGCCCTCGAGCTATCCACTTTAGCGAAGTCCTTTCTTTAGGGTTTTGCCAAAAACTTTTGATTCTATCAGTAACACTCATAGTCGCTCCACAAAAATATATGCGAATATCGCTATTTTAAAAGTGTCAGTGATCTAAGCGATCGATTCTTTCTGTAAAAGGAGAAGGAAGCAACAAAAGTCAGTTCAACTGAACAAGAAAACGAACTGACTTTGTGAGATTACATTAGTGAGTCACGCATAACCAAGAATTTCTAAAACGGATCATCAAACTCTTCATCAAACTCCTCCGAGCTCGGGCTCTTCTGCTCATACTGACTACAGTCCAATGTGATATCGAGGTCTCCTGGATAGGTAAATCGAGCCTCCGTATTAAAATTAATATCACGATCTGACTCGATACGCTTCATGTACTCTACATAAAATGGGCGGGCCATGACTCCACCTTGACCCAGATTAAAATTAGTAAATCGAATCCAAGGGTACTCTCCTCCTACCCATGTACCCACCACGAGCTCAGGCGTGATCCCCATAAACCATCCATCTACGTGATCATTGGTGGTACCAGTCTTGCCACCATAGTCCGTCTTGATCTGCCAGGCGATACTACTCCCGGCATGCTTGAGCATCTCGACCATCGCATAGCTGTAGTCCTCGGGGATAGACCTATGCTCAGACACCTCACTCTCAAAAATAGTAATACCATTTTTATCCTCAATATGCTCGATGAAGACGGGCTTGACAGTGATACCTCTATTAGCAAAGGTGCTGTAGGCAGTAGTCATCTCTAATACTGATACCTCGGGTGTGCCCAATACAATGGATGGATATCTCGGCACCTTGCCCGCTCCTATACCCATAGACTCAGTGAGAGATATGACCTCATCTACGGAGCCCAACTGGGTGATCAGCCAGACGGAAGCAGAATTGAGCGAGCTCTTTAGTGCATCCTTGAGAGTCACTTCCTCATTAGAGAATGTGCCACGAGCATTTTTGGGAGACCAGCTTTTAGAGAGTTTGAAGTTAGGATCGTTAGCTGGGATGGTATATTGGATATCCTCTACTTTCCAGCAGGGGGATATTCCATTCATCAATGCTGCTGTATATATGAATGGTTTGAATGTACTTCCTGCCTGTCGATTGGACGTGACATGATCGTATTTCCAGTGATCAAAATCGATACCTCCGATCCAAGACTTGACATGCCCGGTCCGGGGATCCATGGCCACAGATCCTATCTGCATATGATTGAGCATATACTTGATAGAGTCCATTGGTGACATTGTCTTAGTCACCATACCATTGTGAGAGTAGACTTTCATCTGACGCTTTCTGCTGAAGTCGGCCCGCACCGCTTGCTCGAGATCATACCAAGCCTTCTTAAGCCTTGGCCAATATTTAGAATCTATGATCTCAAGATATTTTTTCTGTTGAGCTCGACTGATCGAGTTGCGCTCATTGAGCTCGTCGAGATACTGCGGACGACTCTCCGCTCTGAGCATCCGGATGATATCAGTATTCCATAGACGGACATCATCTATATTTTTAGAGATTTCACTCGATATAGCTGATAGGTACCTATTTCTCAGGCTCTGGTAGCGCTCGGAGGATTCGACAGCATTATTTAATATGGCAGTACGAGCTGTAGTAGATTGACCTTCTTCTGTGTAGGTCCATGGATCACGGCTACCCCACTCTTTAAAGAAGTTATTCTGCACAGTAGTCATGTGCTTTTTCATAGCAGACTCAGCATGTCGCTGATAGCGAGAGTCAATCGTTGTGTAGATTCTCAGACCATCCATATCCAGATCATATGCCTCTCCACCTGGCTTCGTAATGCCATTATCAGCCAGTGTATTACGCACATATTTTTTGAGCTCTGCCATGAAGTATGGTGCGATCCCATTATAATTTTCCTTTCTTCTGAATTTTGACATGTCCAGCTCTTGAGATCGCTGCTCGGCATACTCTTCTGCAGTAATATATCCTCTCTTACGCATCTGCGAGAGCACTGTCTTACGACGATTAGACGCTCTATCTGGAAATCTATGAGGATTAAAATAATAGGCATTCTTGAGCATACCTACGAGCATGGCTGATTCATTTATAGATAGCTGTCGCTGATCCTTACCAAAATATACACGAGCTGCTGCACCTACACCATTCGCTCCATAGATGAAGTCATATTTGTTAAAATACATAGCTATGATCTCCTCCTTAGTATATCTGCGCTCAAACTCTACAGCGATGACCCACTCTTTGACTTTTTGCCAGATCCGCTTAAATACATTAGAAGATCTCAAGGGTGTGAAAAACTGCAGCGCCAGCTGCTGTGTGATCGTACTCGCTCCTCCCCTCGTGCCGAAAAAGGCAATCGCTCTCATCACTCCAGGACCATCTATACCGCTATGACCAAAATATCGGTGATCCTCTGTAGCGATCAGGGCGTCTATGAGATAAGGATTTAACTCTTCAAACTGTACCCACTCCCTATTCTTACGAAAATATCGATCCAACTCCACTCCATCAGAAGAATATACGATGGTCGCCTCTTCAAATTTTGGATTCTCCAGCTCTGATGTATTGGGCATCTTAGTCTTAGCGACATAGATGAATACTAATGCTGCAAACAGGACTCCAGCTAATGCCAGCGCCCACATCGTAATGAAAACCGATTTGAAAGAATATCTCCCGAATAACTTTTGATCCATATCATATGAATCAACTACTATTCTGTGAGAATATTATGACTGAGCAAGTAAATAATCCAGTGATGCAAAAATCTCCTCCGCTGACACGTCGATATCATAGACAGCATCTCCTATACCCCTCAGTAGTGCAAAAAGATATCGTCCGCCTTTATTCTTCTTATCACTCTTGAGTTTTTCGAGGATCTCTTCTTTCCTATTTAGTATCTCGAGGTCGAGATCAGGATAAACATTGAGGATATAGTTTTGGATGTCTCCTAATGCTGCTTGACTCAGACCACATCGCTGTGTCGAGATATAAGCTTCGCAGATCATACCGATGGCTATCGCCTCTCCATGGAGAAAAGGTTGATCTGTCTCAAAGGACAGTGACTCCACCGCATGTCCGATGGTGTGGCCAAAATTGAGAATCTTACGAAGTCCCTTCTCTGTAGGATCTTCTTCTACGACTTTCTTCTTGATCAGGACAGAGGCAAAGATCTCCTCCTGCCAGTCCAGCTCTCGCCAATTAGCTATACCAGTGATCCGATCCCAAATATTTGCATCTTGGATGAGTGCATGTTTGATCATCTCCGCATAGCCAGATCGGAGCTCAGCCGGTATGAGCGTCTGGATACACTGTGGATCTACGATGACCGACTTTGGATTCTTAAATAAGCCAATGAAATTTTTCAATCCCTGAAAATCTACTGCCAACTTTCCTCCCACAGATGCATCTACCTGAGACAATAGTGTCGTCGGTACCTGTACGAAATCTACACCTCGCATATAGCAAGATGCGGCGAATCCTCCCATATCTCCGATCACACCTCCGCCCAGATCTATCACAAGACTGTGACGGTCCGCTCCAGCTTTGGCCATAGCCGACCATATCTCTTGGCAGGTACTGAGATTTTTATGGAGCTCTCCACTTTTGATCTCTATGAGGTGATAGCCTTTCACACTTTTGACCAGAGGCAGGCAGTGCTCTTTGGTGTTTTCGTCGACGATGATGAATATCGAGGTATACGATCGCCCTTCCAGATACTCTGCGAGTGCCTGATCGATATCACCATACATGATCTGATAGTCTGTCAGCTGTATATACTTCATCATCTTAGTTTAATGTATGCAAGGCATTCACACTCCAGGCCACTGGTTTGCCATCAAACCACTGCTTAGTCCGGGCCCATGTCGTGCGAAATAACTCTGAATGTCTATATGCCTCCAGATCCTCCTCTCTCTGCCAGTAGCTATAGGTGAATATCGTACCCGGATGATGGATGTCCTGATATAGCGTCAAGTGCTCACACCCATCTACCGCTCTTATCTTTTCTTTCACCTCGTCAAACATGGCTAAAAAAGTAGGCACATGCTCTGGAGCAAACTGCATCTTGACTATCCGAGTGATCATAGCTTACAGAAAATTTATCTGGATGGTTTCATTCTTATTGAGATTAAGCAGTTCATGAGCATTACCCATATTGACCGCTATCTCAAGAAAACCTATCGTGTTAAAAAAAGCACAGACATCTCCTATCGGAGTATCACTGTAGCCATATGAGATCGACGTGATCGGATCCTTACTCTTATAGTAGATCGCATAGTCTCGCCCCTGTCTGATCTTCTGAAAAGTATCATGATCAAGATTGACTATCACATTGCCAAACTGATCTATGTGCACTATCGTAGCTCTGATCTGCTGAGAGGTGATGACCGGGAGCAGGGATATCTTCTGCTCAAGATGCCCTACAGGCAGCCCGATCTCATCAAATGGCTGTCCCACTGCCAGTTGGCTCACGAGCATGCCGAGTAGCTCATATTGATTGTCCACATCGAGATTGGATTGGAGTTTATATACTTGACTGTAGTCAAGATCAGGAAACACTAAAGGGAATACACCATTATTAGGCCCTACGAAATAGTGACCTTCTCTCTCAAAAAATATAAGCTCGCTGTCTACTGAGTAAAATGAATTAACAGCTACCAGATGTATCGTCCCCAAAGGAAACCGAGAATATACTCCCTGACAAAAAAAGCTCGCCTCCATGATATCATGACGATGGATACTATGTGTCACGTCTACCATCATTGAGCTACTATCATGACGCAAAATGGCTGCCTTGAGCAGTGCTACATAGTAGTCCTTATCTCCAAAATCTGATATCAAAGTGACTAAACCCATAGAGGATCAAGAATTTAGGCCAAAGAAAAAGAAAATAATCAGGCTATGGCAGTTTTGAAACTATTTATCATTCATTCTCGTTTTGCTTGGTACTGTGCAGCTCATGGCTCATCTAAGGCATAGCGGATATGTCCAAAAGGTTAAGGATGACAAAAGTCACGATAAAAGGAGACTTGAAAGCTCGTTCAAATTTGGATTTTGCCTAATATTGGAGAAGTCTTAGGGTTGAGTTCAGAAAACTCGCCCCAAAGGATGTACACATGTCATATACTAAAAGCGAACATCATAGAAAATAGCATAAAGACTAAAGAAAAGAAGTACCAAAGTGATATCGTACTCACATTAGACGGTATCGATCCTCGAGAGCTATATGGTGCTAAAAATGCAAAACTCAATCTGATCAAAAATGCCTTTCCAGAAGTAACGATATTGTCGAGAGGTAGCCAGATCAAAATCACCGGAGAAAAGAAACTCGCTCAAAAGGTGAAAAGCAAATTTGAAGCACTGATCAAGATCATCAGAGAAAACAATGAACTACCTAAACATGCCGTGATGGACATCGTGTCAGACTTCAATCCATATAACCATGTCAGCAGCAGTAATGACTCAGCAAATGTCATCGTATATGGTAATGGCGGTAAAAAAATAAAAGCTCGTACTCGCAATCAAAAACGACTGGTAGAGCTATCAGAGACTAATGATATAGTTTTTGCCTTAGGTCCAGCTGGAACTGGGAAAACCTACACAGCAGTAGCATTGGCCGTCAGAGCCCTCAAAAATCGACTAGTCAAAAAAATAATACTGACTCGACCTGCTGTAGAAGCAGGAGAAAGCTTGGGATTTCTCCCAGGAGATCTCAAAGACAAAGTAGATCCCTACCTACGACCGCTCTACGATGCACTCGAAGACATGCTACCTACTGATAAGTTAGCACAGTTTATGGCTAATCGGACTATCGAGGTAGCGCCACTGGCTTTCATGAGAGGTAGGACTCTGGACAATGCATTCATCATACTCGATGAAGCTCAGAATACTACGAATATGCAGCTGAAAATGTTTCTCACACGTCTGGGTCCGAGTGCTAAGTGTATCATCACTGGAGATCTCTCACAGATAGATCTACCGAGACGTCAGCGATCAGGTCTGATAGATGGGATCGACATCTTATCCAATATTGATGGTATAGCTACCTTGTTTCTCACAGCTGATGATGTAGTACGTCACCGCTTGGTCAAAGCCATAATAAAGGCTTATGATCAAAAGAAAAACATCGAAAATGCTGTACATTCGCCAGCTAAACCAAATGATCAGAAGCATGGCGACGTCACAAGTAATCTATCAGGGTCAGCTACGGACTAAAGCGACACATATTAAATCTGGTGAAAGCATCATCACTGATGCCCCGACCGATAATAATGGTAAGGGAGAAGCTTTTTCGCCGACTGATCTCGTCGCTACCGCACTGGCGAGCTGTCTGATCACCATCATGGGCATCAAAGCTAATCAGAGCAATCTCGATATAGATGGTGCTACTGCCGAGATCACAAAGGTCATGGCCTCAGGCCCCAGAAGGATCTCTGATGTACATATCACGGTCACGATGCCAGCAAATGACTACAGTGATAAGGATAAAAAAATGCTCGAAAAAGCAGCACTGACATGTCCAGTAGCGCTCTCCCTACATCCAGATATCAATCAAAATATCACATTCGTCTGGGCCTAAATCACAGATCATGACTAAAGTAATCGAGATAAGCCACCCTACTGGGATCATCAATGGTAAGATAAAACTGGATGGATCTAAGAGTATCAGCAACCGAGCACTGATCATCCAGGCTCTATGCAAAAAAGACTTCAAAATCAAGAAGCTCTCAACTAGCGATGACACACAGATACTCAAGTCTCTCCTCGAGAGCGATGATATCAAAGAATATGATGTAGGACATGCTGGGACCTCTTTCAGGTTTCTCACGGCTTATCTCTCCATACAGAAAGGTAAGCAAATACTAACCGGATCATCTCGCATGAAAGAGCGACCTATAGGTCCACTCGTAGATGCTTTACGTCAGCTCGGATGCCAGATCGACTATCTCGAAAAAGATGGATACCCTCCTCTCAAAATAGGGAAACCAAAAAATCTGGATAAAGCCAAAAAAGTAACCGTCAATGCAGGGATCAGTAGTCAATACCTGACTGCACTATTACTCATAGCACCCTGCCTACCCAATGGTCTCGAGCTACATCTGGAAGGCGACATGGTATCCGAGTCATACCTTAATATGACACTGGCCATACTCGAAGAATTTGGCATCGAGTATAAAAAGTCAACCGGGGTCATAAAAATCAAACCGCAAGCCTATCAAGCCAAAGACTACACTGTAGAAGCAGACTGGTCTGCCAGCTCTTACTACTACGGCATAACCGCCCTCGCTAAGGAGGCCAATATCACTCTGAAAGGCTTATTTGAAGAAAGTACTCAAGGAGACTCAGCCATGGTCGGCATCGGCCGTATGCTCGGCATCCAGAGTGACTGGGATAAGAACAATTTACATCTCAGCAAAGAAGGAGCACAACAGTCCATCACTTTTGAATACAACTTCATCAATCAGCCAGATCTCGCTCAGACTATCGCAGTGATCTGTGCCGCCAATGGAATAGAAGGAGTGTTCTCAGGACTGAAGACACTACGGATCAAAGAGACTGATCGCATCTATGCTGTAGATCATGAACTCAGGAAAATAGGTGGCACCTTCACTCTCCACAAAACTGTAGATGCTGAAGAATACTATCGTATCGGACCAAAGGTGAAAATGGTAGAAGGTGATATACCAGTCTTTGAGACTTACAAGGATCATCGCATGGCCATGGCATTCGCTCCATTGGCACTATTAGGACCTATACGTATTGAGAAGCCCGAAGTAGTCAGTAAGTCTTATCCATCTTTCTGGGAGGACTTAGAGTCATTAGGATTTGAGATTAAGCCGGTAGCCTCTGAGTAGTCTAAGCTTAATATCTTAATCTCCACTCGCTGATTCATCTGGCGAGCCTCCATATCATATTTATCGTTTTTGACGATCGGCTGTCTCTTACCATAGCCTTTATACTTAAGGCGCTTTGGTGATATTCCCATTCGTGCAAGGTAGAAGGCTACTTCTTTAGCTCGATCTGATGATAGACGATTACAGTATTGATGGGATGGTACAGTAGACGTATGCCCTCCTATTTCTACCACGATGTTTCTATTGTCCCGAAGAAAATCATATACCTCCTCCAGGACATCATATGACTCGGATTCTATCTTAGAGGAGTCCGCTGCGAAATACAAATTTTCAATACGGATAGTTTGTCCTTTTTTGACTGTAGCACCATCGAGAGCTGTGAGCAGCTTAGCCTTTCTGGGTTCAGGAGTCGACTCCACTACAGGAGCTGCAGCTATCTCTTCTTCTACTTTCTTTGGCCGGTCTATTGCCCGTTCAGTATTTTTCTTGGACTCTTCTTTTTTGATCTCTTCGACAGCGAATATCTCATCATCGTCACATGGTATCTGCTCTATCGTAGTAGCGTTATCCAGGAGGACATGACCATTGTAAGGGATCAGTACAGGCACCTCATAAAATGCTTCAAGAGTAAAGTAGTTCACATTTCGCCCTGGCTCAAACTCAAACTCAAATGTTTCCCAAGCATTATTGTCAATTACCGTAGACTCTCCAAGTAACTCTTGACGTCCACATACACCAGTCCCTCCCCATATCCTGAGAACCGCTGGCTCTGTATAATTTTCTAATTGCTGAGTGACTCTCGAGCCACTGACATAGTAGATAGACCTAGCCAGATCGACCGAAAAGCGATAACATTTTCCTTCTTCTAATGGCTGCTTCATACGCTGAGATACGGACTCCCAGGAGTCATTGTCCCGGACTACCATACCGAGATAAGTCCTACCGTCTGATGAAGGCATCTCTACATCCCAAGCATTAATCGGGTGGATATCTGGTGCTGTCTCTCGAGGAAACTGTATCTCACCACAGTCATACCATCCTCTGATACCGAGATCAGAAGCTCCACCTCCCTTATGAGGTATTTCTTCAAATGAAGGATTATTGAGTACTATCTCATCATCGTATTGCCCCCACAGGTTCAGGGTCAATAATACTCCTATCAGGATATTACCTATTGCTCTCATCTACTTTACTACTGATCGTAGAAATTTAATTCATTTCTGAAGTCTACACCAGTAAAACCGTAAAAAACCTAAAATAATTGGACGAAGAGCCTTAAAAATCACTTAAAATACTGGCGGTCAATCACCTACTGGAGCCAACTCTACTCGTAGCCCATCGATTTCCGGGGATATTTTGATCTGACATCCGAGGCGACTATTGTCTTCGACGAAAAAGGCTTGATCAAGCATGTCCTCCTCATCTTCTGATGCTTCATGGAGCTCATGATCGCTCAGGACATAGACGTGGCATGACGCACACAGCGCCATACCTCCGCATGTTCCTTCTACAGGCAGCTCTGATGCCTTGCAGATCTCCATCAAGTTAAAATTCATATCTGTAGGAGCTTCGATATTATGCTCCTCACCCTCTCGGTCGATCACCGTGATATTGACTGTATCTTCCACCTATTGGTACTCTCTATTGTTATTGACAAATGTATACTTAACCCTATGCTGGAGTTTCTTCAAACCCATTGACACCTGCGACAGTAGTATACTTGAAGCTCAATTTAGCATCCGGATATATGTATTTGAATGCAGATTGTACCATGAGAGTTCCTTCGTGAAAACCACACAGGATCAACTTCAGCTTTCCTGGATATGTATTAATATCTCCGATAGCATAGATGCCTGGTACATTAGTACTATAGTCATAGGTATCTACCTCGATAGCATTTTTCGTGATGTTAAGCCCCCAATCTGCGATAGGTCCGAGTTTTGGCGTAAGCCCAAATAATGGGATGAAATGATCCACCTGTTGAGTGAACTCACCATCAGCCTTGGATTTGATGAGTACCTCTTTGAGCGTACCATTTCCATTTACTCCGATAGCTTGCGCCTCTGTGATTAGATTTACTTTTTTAGCTTTCGCTAATTCCATCACTTTGTCCACAGAGTCGAGTGCACCTCTGAATGAAGTACGACGGTGGATCAGTGTGATCTCTTTAGCAATATTTGACAGCTCAATCGTCCAGTCGAGAGCACTATCTCCACCACCTGCGATGAGTAGACGCTTATCTCTAAATTTCTCTGGATCTTTGACCATATAGTCCACACCTTTATCTTCAAACTGCTCTAAGCCTTTGATAGGTGGCTTTCGAGGCTCAAAACAGCCTAATCCTGCAGCGATAGCTATCACTGGCGCTTGGATCTTAGTACCTCGATGTGTAGTGAGCTCATACATTTTCTCTCCTACCTTCTCTATTTTTTCAGCACGCTCACCAAGAGTGAATCCTGGATTAAATGGTTCGATCTGCTTCATAAGATTGTCCACGAGCTCTCCAGCTAATACACTTGGATAGCCTGGGATATCGTAGATAGGCTTCTTTGGATATATCTCCGATAGCTGCCCCCCTGGCATAGGTAGCGCATCGACTAAGTGACATTTTAACTTGAGTAATCCAGCTTCAAACACTGTGAATAGACCTACTGGTCCTGCTCCGATAATGAGAATATCAGTCTTTATCATGATTACAAAATTATTTCTTTTGGATGTTGTTTTCGATTAAATATTGAATTATTGTGATCTATGCCACTACAGGTGTATACCGCACTCTGTTTTTGACTTACCAGACCATCTACCGCTGCGCCCTTTCCCTTTGAGCGTACAGTGCGTACAGCCCACTGAATCAAAGCCCTCTGCGATCATAGGATGCGCTGGGATACCATTGTCCGCTAAATACATGTCAAACTGCTGGGCAGAGGTATCAATATTAGGATGCATCTTGATCATCTCTCCTCGCTGCTCAAAAATATTGAGATTGGCTCTGAATGGTGTCTGATTCATCAGTAGTCCCGATACCCAGATTTTCTTATCCATTTTGTAGGGCTCGAATGGCTTCACCTTATTCAGATGACAGCAGGCATCCGTATCTGTTTCCCAGAGACTTTGCTCCCGAGCTTTCGTATTGTCCTCGATATCTGGCAGGATATGCACGATATTTAGTCCTAATATCTCAGTGAGTGTCTGCTTATACTCGATGGTCTTCTTAAAGCAGAAAGTCGTGTCGATGAAGTGTATCGGATGTCCAGGAGCGGCTTTACTCACCATGCTCATGAGTATCCCCGAGGTAGTCCCAAATGATGATGTCACCAGGATGTCCTCGTGATCAAAATCCGAAAATACTTTCTCCAATCGTTGGATGGGATTGAGAGAAGCGTATTCTTCATTGAGGGCTTCGATATCGATGTCTACTTCTGTGGATGTTTTCGTCATCGCTCTATGAGTGTTTTAGTGAGATCATTAAGCTCTCTCACTTTGTTTTCAAAATTTCCTTTCAGCTGATCTCTGAATGACTTAAGGTTGTCGAGTAGCTCAGAGGTTTCATTGGGTAGTATCTCCTCGAGGAGCTGTCTAAATCTCTTAGAGAAAGTAGGTGACTTTCCATTAGTACTGATTGCCACCTTGAGATCTCCACGTGTCACTATAGACCCCATATAGAAGTCACAAAGTGAGGGAGTATCAGCGACATTTATGATTTTGCCTCGTGCCTTAGCAGCTTCATATACTTGTAGATTTACATCTTTGAAGTTAGTGGCTGCTACTACGAGGTCACTGCCATCGACATCACTTGGCTCGAATGCTTTGAGGACTACAGTCACATTATCTGGATATTCTTTGAGTAGCTCTCCTACTTCATCTCCCACCCAAGTGGCTACCACTTTGATCTGTGCATTTGGACTACTTTTGAGTATGAATCCCAGCTTTTCCATTCCGACCTCACCAGCACCGACGATCAGCATCTGTAGTCGGTCGAGCCGAAAGAATACAGGGTATAGCGGATTAGTCTCTACAGCCATGTCTTCTGTGCATATTGGTATACATATTCTGGATGTAGAGCCACCACATCGCCTATGATGATGATACCCGGACCAGTTGTCATTTGTTCTTTAGCCTTAGCTACTATCTCGTGTGCAGGAGCTATTACTAGATTCTCGTCATCTCGTGAGCCATTTTGCACGATCATTACAGGTATCTCTGATTTGCCTTCCGTCACGAGCAGATCTACTATCTGTGCCAGCTTACGAGTACCCATGAGTATTACTAATGTTGCATCCGTCTTGACTGCTTGATAGATATCTTGCGATAGATCATGAGTCTTAGTCGTACCTGTGAGTACCCAGAAACTCTCTGATATACCTCTCTTAGTCAGAGGTACTGACTGTAACAGAGGCAGACTCGTGACGCTGGTGATACCAGGGACCAGCTCTGTCTCTATATCAAAGGCTCTGAGATAAGTCAGCTCCTCATGCCCTCTACCAAACACGAATGGATCTCCTCCTTTGAGTCGTACGACATGCCCATGTCGGAGGGCTGTCTGAACGATCAGTAGATTGATCTCATCTTGCTGGAGGCTATGCCTACCACATCTTTTACCTACATAGATGAGCTCAGCCTCCGGCTTAGCGTAGGTGAGTAGCTCATCACTCGATAGTGCATCGTAGAGTATAGCATCTGCGGACTCTATTGCTCTCAGTCCTTTTACAGTGATGAGCTCCGGATCTCCAGGACCCGCCCCGACTAATGTTACTTTGGCTTTCTTTTTCATGATGTCGTATTTTAATCGGCTATAGCCTAAGCTTTATAATAACTCTCGATGACCTCCTTGTCAGCCCCCTCTGCATTGCGATATAGGATCACTGCTTCGAGGAATGACGTAGCATCCTGTATCAACTCCTGAGCAAATGATTCTGAAGCTTCTCGCTTATTGATAGAGAGTACTTTTTCTTCAAATGAATAGTCCAAAGACATAAGTCCTCGATTCAATATCTGCTCTTCAAAATCAGTGATGATCTTGCGATGCGTATTACACGCTATATCCTCACTGAGCAAAATAGCTTTCGCTCCTACGACGTATGTAGAGTAAGAATAATAAATGCTATCCGCAAAACGGCCATTAGCCAAGGCTTGACTTCCTTTATCCAGTTTTTCTTTAGCATCATTGATGATAGTGCCGATCATATCAAGGATCACACCTGCACACTCCCCGACTCCGATCGCCTGCTGATAGTGATGATCTTGGCCCCAGTCCATGAGTAGGGATTCGCTGCCTTCTGAGACATCAGCCAGTGGTTTGAGGATCTCATAAAAATACTTGCGACCACCCATTCTCTCATAATAGTGATTATAGTATTCTCCCTCCGTCTTATACTCAGCAAAATGGTCTAAGACCGCTCTCACGGCATCAGGAATGCGTTTAGTTGGGAGTTTGATTACTTTGTCAGCGATATAGGGCTTGCCCGTAGGATCTACTCCACCACCGAGCACGACTTGCATCGCAGGGTAGACTTTGCCATCTTTTTTGATACTACTTCCGTGAAAACCAATATTGCCTATCATGTGCTGTCCACAGGCGTTCATACATCCACTGATCTTGATCTTGATATGATTTTCTTCGAGGAGCTCAGGGTACTCCTCTCGGAGCATACTCTCAAGTATCCCTGCGAGTCCTGTACTATTTGTCACACCGAGATTGCAGGTATCAGTACCTGGACATGCTGTGATATCAGCTATCGAGTCATATCCCGGCTCTGCAAATCCAAAGCCATCCAGCACCGTGAATAACTCCGCTAAATGCGCCTGATGTACATACTTTAGTAAGATATTTTGATTGATCGTCAAGCGAATGTCATCAGCAGCGTACTTTTTGACAATCTTAGCTAAATAGCGAGCCTTCTCAGAGCTCAGATCACCAAGAAAAACTTTGATGTAGACACCGTGATATCCCTTCTGCTTTTGCTCGAAGGTGTTAGTCTTGAGCCATAGATCAAATTTTTCTTTTCTCTTAGCTGTTGTGACGTTCGGCTCAAAGAAATCCACCGGAACTGCATAATCCAGCTCCGTCTCGATCGGATAAGACTGATGCTTCACTGCTTTGCGCTCCTCAGTGATTAACGCTAAGAAATGCTCCAGTCCTAATGACTTAATCAAAAACTTAAGCCTCGCCTTATGACGCTTTTCTCGCTCTCCATATCTATCAAACACTCGTAGTGCTGCCTCCATGAATGGGATCAATTGATCTACTGGTAAAAACTCATAAGCTGTCTGCGCAAACATCGCCTGAGCACCGAGTCCTCCTCCGACGACTACTTTGAATCCTCGCTGCCCCTCCTCAATACGTGGGATAAATCCAAAATCATGCATGAACGTCAGAGCAGTATCCGCATCACTACTAGAGAATGCCGGCTTGATCTTACGACCCATTTCTTGGCAGATCGGATTGCGCATGAAGTAGTAGGCTACTGCACTGGCATAAGGCGTCACATCAAATGGCTCTATCGGATCGATCCCCGCTTCTGCAGAGGCGGTGACATTTCTGACGGTATTACCACAGGCTTCTCTGGCGGTGACATTTTTTTCTGCGAGCTCAGTCCATACAGCTGGAGAGTCCTCGAGCTTGACATAGTGTAGCTGGATATCCTGACGAGTGGTGATATGCAGATTGCCAGTGGCGTACTTATCAGAGACGTCTGCTATCCTCACCAGCTGCTCCGCTGTCACTCTCCCAAAAGGGAGCTTAATACGAAACATCTGTACTCCCAGCTGTCGCTGGCCGTATACTCCTCGAGTCAGACGATAAAGCTTGAATCGCTCTTCATCGATCTGTCCTGCTTTGAATCGCTCAATCTTATTACTGAGCTCGAGGATGTCTACCTTATCCTCCGTACTTATTGTTTTACCTTCTAATGCAATTGTCATTTCCGATCATTTTTAAAAAAAGAAAAGGCCTCTCAAGATGTCTTGAAAGGCCTTATGATTTATTCCTTAGCTCTTTTACTGTCAAGACACACCTATACCATCGATACAACAGCAACAACAACACGCCATAGTCGCCACTGAGAAAAGAGATGATATATTGATGAATTTTGACATAGTTAATTTCACAAAAAAAGCCTGATCAGAGTTCTCCGATCAGGCTTGGTTATTTTTTATATGGTATATGAGTATCCTGTCGAAGCTTAATTCGTCCTAAAACAACAGCAGCAACAACAAGTACACATCATGTTTCTTTATTTTGCGCTAAAAGTAGAATATGTTTTCTATTGTAACAATAGTTTTAACAAATTCTTTTTATTTGAATAGATCAAAAACTAACATCTAATATAAATACGTCCTCCACAGGACACTACAAGAGTATATATGCTGGTAAAAACATATGCAAGTGCGGTACAAGGAGTGAATGCTCAGACTATCACTATAGAAGTCAATGCAGGCGGCAATGTAGCTGCAGGCAAGCAGTTTTATTATTTAGTCGGCCTACCTGACAATGCTGTGAAAGAGGGTTTTCAAAGAATAGAAGCTGCGATCAAAAACATAGGCTATAAAATGCCACGCCTAAAGCTGGTAGTCAACATGGCACCAGCTGACATCAGAAAAGAAGGCTCCGCCTATGACCTACCTATCGCCATCGGCGTACTCGCAGCCACTAAACAAATCCCAGCTGAGACGCTCGATGAGTATATCATCATGGGTGAGCTCGCACTTGATGGTCAGCTACGCCCGATCAAAGGAGCCCTACCCATAGCTATAGAAGCCAGAAAAAACAAGTACAAAGGAATCATACTCCCAAAAGAAAATGCTCGAGAAGTAGCCATCGTCAATGATCTCGAAGTATATGGTATAGAAAATCTCACCGAAGCTGTAGAATACCTCAGTGGTGATCGAGACTTGAAGCCTGTACAACTCGATACTCGAGAAGTATTCATGGATGAGCTACATCATCACAGCGTGGACTTCTCTGATGTCAAAGGACAAGAAAACATAAAGCGTGCCCTCGAGATCGCTGCCGCAGGAGGCCACAATGTCATCCTGATCGGCCCTCCAGGAGCTGGTAAGACCATGCTGGCCAAAAGACTCCCCGGCATCTTACCTCCACTATCTCTACATGAAGCACTCGAAGTGACTAAGATCCACTCCGTCTGCGGTATGCTCGGACCTAATGCCTCCCTGATCTCTAAGCGCCCGTTCAGATCACCGCACCATACCATCAGCGACGTAGCTCTCGTAGGTGGTGGATCAAATCCTAATCCCGGAGAGATATCACTGGCTCACAATGGGGTCCTTTTCTTAGATGAGCTGCCGGAGTTTAAAAGAGCGGTGCTCGAGGTGATGCGTCAGCCTATGGAAGAGCGTCGAGTGACTATCTCCAGAGCCAGAGTCACCGTCGACTACCCCTCCAGCTTCATGCTGATCGCATCGATGAATCCCTGCCCCTGTGGCTACTACAACCATCCTGACAAAGACTGTGTATGTGGGCCAGGTGTGGTCAAGAAATATCTCAACAAAATATCGGGACCTCTACTCGATCGGATCGATCTGCATGTCGAGGTGACACCCGTATCCTATGACGAACTCAGCAATACCAACTACACAAGCGAATCCAGCGAAACGATCAGAGACCGAGTCAATCGAGCCCGAGAAATCCAAGAGGCAAGATTTAAAGAATATCCTGATATCTACTGCAATGCTCAAATGTCCAGCCGAATGACCAAAGAAATATGTCAGCTCAATAAGGCCGGCGTCACCCTCCTCAAAACAGCTATGGAAAAACTCCAACTCTCTGCTCGAGCCTATGATCGTATACTCAAAGTAGCTCGCACCTGCGCAGACCTCGCAGGTAGCGATGACATTAAAATCGAATATTTAGCAGAAGCGATACAATATAGAAGTCTCGACAGAGAAGGCTGGGCCGGATAAACAATTAACTTTGATGGCTCATTTACTCCTTCTATGAAGAAAATAATTGGGCTATTCATACTCTGCATAGTAGCTATATGTGGCTACAGCCAATCTGATAGCTATACCATATATCTCATCGGCGACTCAGGAGCGCCAGTAGTGGATAGAGTCGATCCAGTATTCGCAGCACTCAAAGAGCGCATCGACCAAGAGGACGAAAACAGCGCCGTCATATTCCTCGGGGACAATATCTATCACCACGGCATGCCGCCGAAAGGCCTTGATCCTGCACATCGTAAGGAGGCAGAAAAGAAAATGATGGTACAGCTCGATGCGCTCGAGGACTATGTTGGAGAAGTATACTTCATCCCTGGCAATCATGACTGGAATGACGCCTCTCCAGATGGCATCGACTATATCACCGCACAGGAAGAGTTCATAGAGTTTTATCTCAATCGTGGCGACGTACTGATCCCTGATCATGGCTGTCCAGGACCTGAGAAGAAAAAGCTCAATGATCATATAGTCCTACTCGCCATGGATAGCCAGTGGTGGCTACATCCTCATCCAGAGGGTCATACACACGAGTCTGACTGCAAAAACAAAAATCCATATCAAATCATCCAAGAGCTAAAAGAGCAGCTGGACAAACACGACGACGATATCGTGATCATAGCGCTACATCATCCACTCTACTCTGACGGCTCACACAATGGCCATTTTACGATCAAGGATCACCTATTTCCACTGACATTACTATCGTCTAAAGCATATATACCCTTGCCGGGAATAGGGTCTCTGTATCCTTTTTTCAGAAGCACCTTTGGCGATCGTCAGGATATGCCACATCCCCTCTATCAAAACTTAAAAGACATGGTACTCGAGGCTGTAGCTGACTATGACAACATCATATTCGCCTCCGGTCATGAGCACAATCTGCAATACTTCTACAAAGATGGAAATCACTTCATCAAAAGTGGATCAGGATCTAAGACCTCTCCCCTACCAAAGAATAATGAAGCCGCATACAGTTCGGAAGACAAGGGATTCGCTAAGCTGACTGTGACGGATGGAGGTAATGTCTCACTGGACTATATCACCATAGATAAAAAGGATGAAGCCCACAAGACCTATCATCAGCCCATCATAGAGGGCCCCCTGAGGATCCCTGATTTCTCTGAGCCCTATGAATTACGTGTTGACACAGTCAAAAGAGCCGCCAATAAGACCTACTACAAAGGGAGGTTTCATCGATTGATGTTTGGGCAGATATATCGTAGAGACTGGGCAGCGCTACATGAGTTCAGACCATTCAATCTATCTACTGAGCAGGGCGGACTACGTCCTATCAAAACGGGTGGTGGATACTCGAGCAACTCCCTCCGGCTCGAGGATAAAAATGAAGATGAATACGTCCTGCGCTCTGTGCAAAAAGGAGTCAGCAAGGTAGTACCGATCCCATTCAGAAATTCATTCGTCCAAGAAATTTTTCAAGACCAGATAGCAGGCTCGCAGCCTTATGCGGCCTTGGCAGTACCTCCACTGGCTGATGCAGCAGGCGTCTATCATACTAATCCTGAGATCGTATACCTGCCACATCAGGAGGGACTGGGAGACTTTGACTCCTACTATGCTGGAGCCCTATATCTGTATGAGGAGCGGCCAGCAGGAGATCGTGAGGATGAGGAGAGTTTTGGCAACAGCAAAAAGATAATATCCTATAGTAAGCTACTCGAAAAGCTCAAAGAGAAATCAGAACATCATATCCATCAAGATCAAGTGCTTCGGTCTCGACTATTTGACATCTATCTGGGGGACTGGGATCGCCATGATGATCAATGGCGCTGGGCAAGCTTCAAAGAAAAACACAATGGTGAAAAGCTAACCTTTTACGAGCCAATACCGAGAGACCGAGATCAAGTATTCTTTAGATATGAGGGCTTCATCCCATGGCTGACCAAGGTCGTGAGTCCTGAGTTGAGAAAATTTCAGAGTTTTGGTCCGAAGATCAAAAACGTCAAATACCTCGGGTATAATGCCCGTCACTTTGATCGTAGTTTTCTCAATCAGATGGAGCGCCAGGACTGGATCAACATCGCCGAAGAGATCGCAACCTCTCAGACTGATAGCGTGATCCAACACGCTATAGATCAGCTACCTCCTCCTGTACAGGAGCTGCAGCAAGACTTTTATACCAAATCTCTGCAAAAACGAAGAGCAGATCTCACCAAATATGCAGAAGACTACTATCAATATATCGCCAAATATGTCGACGTAGTAGGCTCTCATGACGAGGAGACTTTTGACGTGGAGAGATATCCTGACGGATCGGTACGAGTATTAGTATATGCAGAAGGAGATAAAGATCGGCTGAGCTATGAGCGATTATTTCATGGGGATGAGACAAAAGAAATCCGACTCTTTGGGCTGAAGGATAAGGATAAATTTATCATATCTGGAGAGCAAAAGAAAGGACCTCTCATCCGAATCATCGGAGGGACTGGCAAGGACTATATCCGTGATGAGTCAACTGTCAAAAAAGGAAAAAGTAGCGTAATCTATGATAGTCTCGAAGACAATGATATCGTATTCACCAAGGAGATGCTGGACAAAAGGTCAGATCACTATCCGGACAATCAGTATGATCGCAAGGAATTTTATTATAACCAGCCAGTGGGCTTTATCTATCTGGGCTTCAATCCTGATGATGGAGTCAAGGTAGCCTACACACAGACCATTAAAACCTATGGATTCAGAAAGACACCATTCAAAAATAGTCATAGCTATACTATAGAGTATGCACTCGGATCTCAAGAGGTGAATCTGGGCTATGAGTGGCAATCTAAAAGCGTTTTTGGCAATGCGGACTTCAATCTATCTGTCTCTGGACAGCTACCAAGTGACGTGAATAATTTCTTCGGACTGAGCAATCAAACCTTCTTTAATGTCAATGAAATAGATGATCGAAACTACTTCCGATACAATCAGCACAGGATGTATCTACGCCCGGGTATCCAATGGACGGATAAATATGAGCTTCACAAATTTGTCATCGGTCCCTACTTCCAGCTGACTGATCTGGAGGATCAACAGGGTCGATTCATCACAGAGTCGGCATTTTCTGGTCTGGGTCCAGCGGATTTTGAATCCACAAAATATATCGGTATTGAAGGAGAATATTCTCTGCATAGAGTAGATAGCGACTTGGATCCGACTATAGGGATGAAATTTAATTTCAGCCCATCTTACAATTTCAACATCGGAAATCCTGATCTCAATTTCTTGAGATTTTCTGGAGATCTGACTCTCTATAACTATCTGTGGATACCACGTCCGCTGGTATTAGCTACTAAAATCACAGGGGGGATTAATTTTGGTGACTTTTCGTTTTTTCAAGCTCAGTATCTCGGTAGAGATAAGGGCCTTCGGTCCTTTCGTCAAAATCGATTTGGAGGTCGCTCTGCTTTCAGCATCAATAATGATCTTAGAGTAAAGCTATTCACCATAGACAATATCGCACTCCCTCTGACTGTCGGTATCATCGGATCATATGATATAGGCCGAGTGTGGAATGATAATGAAATCAACGGTGACATATGGCATCACTCCTATGGTGGCGGCATCTATATCAACCCCTTTGATGTACTCCCTATCTCCTTTTATTATCTGGGCTCTCGAGAGAATGAATCACTATTTATGACCAAATTCGGCTTTGCCTTCTGATGCGTGCCTTTACTTTTATATCTTGGTCATCATAACGATGCGATCCTATGAGTACTGACCGTGCCACCAGCACTATACTATCAGATGTAGCCTCTCATGTCAGAGAGATCTACTCCCAAGATATATGGCTGCAGTATCCCTATCACAATCTGGCCCACACAGTAGAGGTCGTACAGACCTGTGAAGAGATAGGACAAGCTGTCAATCTCGGCCAGGAAGAACTGGAGACACTAATCGTCGCTGCATGGTGGCACGATGTAGGATATCAGCTCTCCAAGAATGAACATGAAGAAGCCAGTAAAAAAATGGCCCTCGACTATCTCAGTAGCCATGACTACCCAAAAGAAAAAATTCAAACCGTACTCAGCCTCATCGACTGCACTAAGCTCTCCTGCGATCAGCACAGCACACCTGCTCAGCAGATCATACATGATGCGGATAAAATCAGCATGGGTAAAAAAAGCTTTATCCGTCAAGGAGAAAATCTACGAAAGGAATGGACGCTGCACTATGGCAAAAAGTACTCTGAAAAGCAATGGCTCAAGGAGCAAGCGAAGTACCTGAAAAATAATAACTTCCTCAGCAACTATGCTCAACAAGCATATGGTAAACGCCGAACTAAAAACATAAAAAAGATAAGTAAACTACGTAAAGGAATATCTAAAAAACAATCTGACAAAAAGTACGGTCGAGCCATAGACACCATGTATCGAGTCATCTATCGCAATCAGATCAATCTCAGTGCTATAGCAGATAATAAGGCAAACATGCTGATAGGCATCAATGCCATCCTGCTATCTGTGATCATCACACTCGTGGGTGGTGGAGTCATCGTGGCACAGGAAGTATCTGCTGATTTTAGATTTTTGATGCCTCTGATCATTCTGATCGTGAGTACGGGTGCTGCTATGTTTTATGCTATCCTCGCCGCCCGTCCCACAATACCTAATCTCTCATCCTATTCAGAAAAGATGAGTATCTTCTTTTTTGAAAATTTCGTCCAACTCAGCAAAAGAGAATATATCCAAAAGATAAATGGCTTACTCTCAGAAGAAGAAAAAGTCTACGAACTCATGTCCGAAGACATCTACGATCATGGACGAGTACTCTCAAAAAAATATAGGCTGCTAAAGCACGCCTATAATATTTTCATGGGAGGACTATTCTTGTCCCTACTACTCTTCTTGATTCTATTCTTTATCTAAAAAAAGCAATACAAGATTATTCCTCTTCGTCTGACCCGTGGAGCAGCTCTCTACTTTTTAAGAATTTGTACCACTTGAGCACTTTCTTGACATCACTGATCATCACTCTCTCTCGATCGTAGTCAGGTAATACTTGCTCAAAGTATTCAAATAGTTCTGGAGCCTTAGCACCATTTTCTGGGATAGGGAGTGTAGGCTCCATAGTCTCGATCTTACTGAAGACTTCAGAGATCTCCTCGGCATCATCATCTGTATATATCGCCACTGTCTCGAGTGGAGTAAACTGGTATTTTCTGACAGATAAGAATTTTGTTTTTCCTGTATCTACATCCTCCACGACTAATCCATTATTGCGAGTAGTGACCAATTTATATAGTCCTGGCAGTCCGCTCACAGCAACAAAATCTTTATAACTCATAGTGCAAAATTTGGCGCAAAAATAAATGTATTCTTCAATGTAGCTCCATTTTTAATTGAGCTATGACCCATACAGCGACTGAATCACCTCCAGCGATCGCAGCTCGCCAAAGTCATCAATATGATAACGATAAAAATCGATCAAGCGCTCCATGATATTCTTTCGCATACCTTTTGGTACTGATATCATAGATCTATCTCCGCTGAGATATTGATACATATACTCACTCTGATCCGCATCCATCGTATACCGATGATCTCTGTATCGCTCGATGAAATGGCCCTCCACCAAATCAAAATAGGGACGCTCAGTCGTATAATCTGCCATTATACCAAAGCCTAATACAGAAGCCAGATCAATCAAATAATAAATATGAAAATGGGCAATACTCCCCTCTGACTGATCAAGTCTGACAAACTGATCTCGGATAAAAGCATAGATCTCATCATTTTGATCTGCCTGACGGATGGCCTTACGAGTGACCTCCAGTAAAAACAGCCCTAAAGAGCTTTTGATCACATCAAAGGGAAGACTTCTATAGACATATTCATACTTCAACTCTTTGATCCTCAGTAGTTTATTTTTCTCATCATTCTTATCATAGCAGACAAAATCGACTAAAGTCATCAGCTGGAGAGCTGCGGATTTTGACTTACCTCTCTTGGACCTGACACCTCCGATGATATAGGAGCGCATCCCCACATCTCCCGAAAATATATCTACTATCAGGCTCGACTCGCCGTACTTAGTACTCCGACATATGATACCTTGACGCTTGACGATCATAGGCTACCAGTTCCACCCTTCGATGGGGTCTTGTTTATACTTCTGCTTAGTCCGGACACGCTGCAGCTGTCGCTGAAAGATCAAGTCAGCAATCCGCTCGACAGCCTGCGTACCACCCCCGATGATGGCCTTATTGAGCTTACGCTCATCGATATCCAGCCGATAGAGATAGCTAAATAAGAGATTTGGATCTCTATCCAGCAGATAGGCGACACGCCCAAGTATAGCATGTCTGAGCTCCTCGAGGTCTTCTCCACTATTCTGATCTATCGGCTCTACCTCCAGCTCAGACTGTATGAGTTCGTATACTTGGAGGGTTTCTTTATCTGCCATTTTTGATGAGCTTATCCATTCGTTCTATGATTAAACGATCATTCCTCAGCTTTTGTACTTTGCTCTGCGCTCCTATACGCTGATGAGCTAATATATACTCCCTGAAAGTCCCAGCAGGTACTTGGATCAAGTCCAATGTTTCTAAGGCTAAATCATCTGCTCTCTTTTGATCATAGTTACTATTCGCTTGTCTCACTGCAGCGTCCAGATCCCGACTAAATCTCTCGAGATCAGCTGGCTCTACCTCAAACTCCACATACCATTGATGGCCTCCCTTTTGATCTATAGTGATATACTTAGGCCCTACGGTATATCGAGCGATTCGAGCCTTATGAGATCGGCAGACTTCCATGAGCGCCGTCTCCGCCTGATCCAGTATCAGATCCTCTCCAAAGGCATTGATATACTCAGTCACTCGACCAGTCACCTTGATCCTATAGGGGCTCACGCTGACGAATCTTACTATATCACCCTGCAGATATCTGATGAGTCCAGTAGTCGTAGAGATCACGATCACATACTCTCTCTCTGCGACCACCTCTGATAGCGACAGGATATCAGATAGCCCATAGCTACTGAGGTATTTTTCTCGCTCAATAAATTCAAAGTACACCCCGCTCTTAGTCATGAGCAGCATCCCCTCGGATTCAGGATCATCCTGAAATGCAAAGAAGCCCTCGGTGGCATTGTATACCTCGAGATACATGAATGTCTCCTTATCTATCAACTGATCAAACTGTGATCGATAGGGCTCTATACTCACTCCGCCATGGATATAGGCTAACAGACCTGGCCATAGATCAGATATTTTATCTTTTCCTGATTTTTCTTTCACCTTGCGGAGAAGGGACAATACCCAAGTTGGAACACCAGCCAAGAGAGAAATTTGCTCCTCATTGACTGCAGCATTGGCCGTTTTCTCCAGCTTGCCCTCCCACTCTGGAGAGGTAGCTATGGCTATAGTCGGCACATAAAATGGTCTGAAGAACTGTGGTATACGGTTGAGCATGATACCTGAGACGTCTCCGATCCAGTATTTCTTATTTCGCTCATAGATCGCCCCCCCGATGAGCAAGTTCTTAAATTTGAAGACATTCGTATCAGGATGATGATTGTAGAGCGTATTGAGGATATACCATGATCCTCGTAGATGATTTTGTCGGACAAAATACTCTGGTGTAGGTATGAGCTTCTTTGTGCCAGTGGAAGTGCCGGATGATTGAGCGAAGTATTCCACCTTCACTGTAGGATCATCTTTAAGTCGCAGTACTCGATCGGCATATCGCTGATAGTCTGTGACAGGGATATCTTGCCAAGCGTGATCCAGATCATAGTCATCATTGAGATACTGCAAGATTGGATTTGCTCTTATGGCAGATCGCACCTGCTCTTGGCATGCAGGACTATCATATCGGACCTGATCAAGCTCCCGATTAAATCGCTTGATATACCATCGCACCAATACATTCATCCATGATAGCATAACCATGATCTCTTAGATGACAAAGATGCCGTATCTATGTTAAATTGACCTTCTTTTTTTGATCAACTAATTGTAAGATAATCTCCCAGAGATCCTCGTATGGGATGATCTCGATCTCGGTGCTGTATTCATTGAGATTCATCTCTGTAGTCTTGAGCTTTTCAACATACTTCTCCGCATATCGCTGTGCACGTACAGGGTTAAATTCGGCTTTCGCCAAAGAGAGCAGCATCCTGATAAAACAATTGGATCGCAGCTTATCATCATTTTTCAGGTGACGGTAGCTATACTTACTCAGCGCATCGATCCGATCGTATATCTGCCCAAATTTTCGATCAGCCAGCAATATGAGAAACTGTGCTATTATGATACTAATATTAAGTCCTCGCTTATCCTTAGAATAGGTGGGTACCTCATTGAGAAATCTGCCCAATCTGAAATTAGGCACTCGTTTTTTACCGATACGCTCGAGATCCACCAGTCCGATCTTTGCTAAAAAATGGATATAGGCCGAGCGTATACGCCACTGCTGTATCCAGATATCTTCGAGGTTATTCAACTTTGGCTCTGTGACCATGTCTATCAGAATGTCTGTGGCATCTTGATAGTTTTTGGTCAGCATCTCTAAAACAAAAGCGTATGAGTATGCGGAGTTCCAGTGTAATAATCCTGGCGATGGATTCATCTCGAGGACTTCATTCATAAGCCTCCGAGCCCCATTATAATCAGACATAAAAATCTTCGCAACTGCCATACGTAACCGGAATAGAAAGTGCTGAAGAGCTCTATCAGGAAAATTTATCTTGAAGTATTCATAACTTTCTTTAGAGACGACATACATCTTTGAGTATTCTTGCGTCAATAGAAAATAATATGATAAACTCGCATAGATTCTCTGGGCTACAGTAAATGGAGTATTATAATTAATCAGTTTCTTGGCCTTCTGTAATTTACATATGTATTCCTCTGTTACATCAATTAACCGAACTGACTTTCCAGAAACTATTAGTTGCCCGAGTTTATAATAAATCAATGAAAGCTCATTTATTACTGTTAATGTAGAGGTGGTAGAGTTTTTAAGTAACCTGTATTTTTCCTCTTTTACAGTGTCTATTTCTATAAATGAATAATGAAACTCCAATTGGCTACTAAGGATCATTACCAAATCAAGCATTTGGTTAGTAATTGCCCTTCTTAATATTTTCTCCGCATAATGGACATAGAGTTTTTCGTTTCCTGACTCTCTAATAATTTGAAGAGAAGCGTAACTTTTATATGTCGAAATTGATTTATAAAACGCTTCTCCTTTAAGGCTCACAATAGAATTAGCTAACAAGCCTCCGTTAATCACTATAGATTCTATCCTATTCAAAAAACGATTGAAGGACTCCTTCTTATTACCTCCATAAAAGAAATGAAGCGCCTCAATGTAGGAAGCATCAGTGTTGTCATTAAGATACTTGATAAATTCGACCTGCTTATTTGAAAACTGATTTTGAGATATTACTGTATCAACATTCAAAAACTTAACAAGAGCCCTTACCCTTTCATAGATAACATACATCTAATTGATTTTCAATAGTTTAGTGAATTACACATCAATAAAAGGCTGTCAAACAATGTCTAAATAGCGTACTTTCTGTCAAGGAATTCAAAAGTATTTAGGTTTAAATTTATGAAAGATTAAAAAATCTATAGTGGTTAGCCAAATTATTAGACTTATAAAGCACATAACTATTTCTATAACAGAGGTTTAAAGAATTCTCGTATCAGTTTTAGATTGCATTGGGATGTCTAATATTTGGATTTAGTGTCTCATTATCTAACCATATGATCATTGTACATTTATGACATCATAAAAAAACAAAGATCATGATAATAGGTAACGACACAACAGGACTATAAAAAATACACACACTGAGGTTTTTACAAGGGTCATAACTTTTTTGTTTTGACCCTTGATTAACCCTTTTCACCTCAGATGCGGTAAGATATATGTAAGAATATTTTTTTGTAAAGGGTGTTTACTAAGGGGTTATGGGTGGTTTCATAACCCCTTTATTTATTTGCCTATTAAGAAAATGACAGGTTCTTTGGGCAGATCGATATTTCTTTTGGACCACTCCGCCACGGTCAGAGTTATTATTTCCTCTGAGGATCCGGTGACATTTCGTGCCACACATACTTTCGTATTCTTGGATAGATGCTTTTTTAGATGACTTAGCATTTGGTTATTTCGATAGGGCGTCTCGATGAATATCTGGGTATAGTTTTCGTTCATTGCTGACTTCTCCATTGCTATTAGTTTCGGTTTTAATGCGGGCTCCTTGATCGGTAGATATCCATGAAAAGTAAACTGCTGTCCAGCTAATCCTGAAGCCATCAACGACAAAATAATAGACGTAGGCCCTGTCAATGGCACGATATCGTAGCCAGAGCGACGTGCTTGGTCGACGATCATATGACCAGGGTCCGCCACACAAGGCACACCCGACTCACTCATCAATCCTATATCCACCCTCTCCTCAAGCCAAGAGGATAAATTTACCCTATTCCGTTTATCGTCCTTTTTGTCCAGCTCTAAGAACTCTGCTGCATCGAGATCATAGTCTCTATGCAGCTTTCTGATGTATCGTCTGGCCGTCCTTGCTCGCTCTACTACGAAGTGATCCAAGGCTGCGATACGCTCTCTCGTCACAGGGGGTATATGGTCGATGGATTCAGTCTCGATAGGCAGTGGTATTAGATATAGTGATGGCATATATGTTATAGATTATGACATTTTCAGATAGACTTATCACATAAGATTATCTTTGTGATCTGATGATTCAGGACCAAGATAGCTACACGATTAAGATTAAACAGTTCGAAGGGCCATTCGACCTGTTACTTTTTTTCATCGAGCGAGATGAATTGGACATAATGGATATCCCAATATCCAAGATCACTGAAGATTTCTTAGCGTATATCCGTCAACTGGAGATTCTCAATATTGATGTTGCCAGCGAGTTCATCCTCGTAGCAGCCTCCCTGATGCGTATCAAGGCTAAGCTCCTAATCCCACGTCCAGAGCTGAATGACGAAGGAGAAGAAGTCGATCCTCGAGAAGAGCTCGCTCGAAAACTCATAGAGTACAAAAGATTTAAAGATATCCTGAGCAATATGGCCGACATGGAGGAGGCGAGGACCCACCTTTCTCCTCGAGGAAACAATAAAAAAGAACTAAAAACAATAGCCAATAAAGCGCTGGTAGATGTGGAGCTGGAGTCACTAACCCTATTCAAACTTTTCAAGAGCTTTGAAAATGTCATGCGACAGATGGAAATCAGAAACAAAAAACCACGCCATCTGGTATATCGCTACAATTATACACTTGAGGAGCAAAAGGAATACATCATAGACAGGATCAGAACAAAGAGCCAATCATCTTTTGAAGATATTTTCACAAGCCTGAGAGACCGATTGCATTGCATCATCACCTTCTTATCCCTTTTAGAGCTCATCAATGCTCAGGAGATCAGTATACGAGCTGGAATTAATATAAATAGCTTTGTCATCGTGCCAGCTGAAGCTCCGGCACCCATCACAGAACAAGAATAATACTACTAGACCAGCCAATAATACGGACAGATATAAGTGAAAGTGTAGTTTGCCAATTTTGTGATGGCAGTATCTAAAATGCGCCAAATATAAATCCGGTCAATAAAATCAAGAGCGCTGGTTTCTATACAATAGATAATAAACCTATCTTTGCGCCAAATTTTGAAACGCATACAATAGAAAATGGCAAACGTCGGACAAATAAAGCAGATCATTGGACCGGTAGTAGATGTTAGCTTTAGTGCAGCAGATGCTACGTTACCAGAAATCATGAACGCCTTGGTAGTTGAGAAGGCAAACGGTGATAAAATCGTATTGGAGTGTCAACAACATTTAGGAGAAGATAGTGTACGAGCTATCGCCATGGATTCGACAGAAGGTCTGACCAGAGGTATCAATGTGACTGACCTCGGCAAGCCGATATCTATGCCAATCGGTGACGTAATCAAAGGTCGTCTATTCAACGTAGTAGGTGAAGCAATTGATGGTATCGGTGAGGTAACAGGCGCCGACGAAAGAGCCATACACCAAGACCCACCTCGCTATGAGGATCTATCTACAGAGACAGAAGTACTTTATACAGGTATCAAAGTAATAGACCTCATCGAGCCATACGCTAAGGGTGGTAAGATCGGATTATTCGGAGGTGCCGGTGTAGGTAAGACCGTACTGATCCAAGAGCTAATTAACAACATTGCGAAAGGATATGACGGTATCTCAGTATTCGCCGGTGTAGGTGAGCGTACGAGAGAAGGAAACGATCTACTCAGAGAGATGCTCGAGGCAGGTATCATCAACTATGGTGAGGACTTCATGCACTCAATGGAAGAAGGTGGATGGGATCTATCGAAAGTAGATAAGAAAAAATTAGTCGAATCAAAAGCGACATTCGTATTTGGTCAGATGAACGAGCCTCCAGGTGCGAGAGCGAGAGTAGCCCTATCTGGACTGGCTATTGCAGAGTACTATAGAGATGGTGATCTCTCTGACCCACAGGGAGGAAAGGATATCCTTTTCTTCATTGACAATATCTTCCGATTCACTCAGGCAGGATCTGAAGTATCTGCACTTCTGGGACGTATGCCATCAGCGGTAGGATACCAGCCGACACTAGCTACTGAGATGGGTAAGATGCAGGAGCGTATCACCTCGACTAAGAGAGGATCTATCACATCTGTACAGGCGGTATATGTACCGGCGGATGACCTTACTGACCCGGCTCCAGCGACTACATTTGCTCACCTTGATGCTACTACAGTATTAAGTCGTAAACTGGCAGCAGAAGGTATCTACCCAGCGGTGGATCCACTCGATAGTACATCAAGAATCCTTGATCCAGCGATCATCGGTGATGAGCACTATAATACAGCATTCAAAGTGATCAACATCCTACAGCGCTACAAAGAGCTACAGGATATCATCGCTATCCTCGGTATGGAGGAGCTCTCAGAAGAAGATAAGCAGGTCGTACACAGAGCGAGAAGAGTACAGAGATTCTTATCTCAGCCATTCCACGTGGCAGAGCAGTTTACTGGACTTCAGGGTGTATTAGTACCTATCGAGGAGACGATCAGAGGGTTCAACATGATCCTCAATGGTGAGGTGGATGAGTATCCAGAGTCAGCGTTTAACCTCGTAGGATCTATCGATGACGCTATTGCAAAAGGTAAGAAGCTATTAGCTGAGGCTAATGCCTAACGATATTTTCATCACGAATAAATAAGACGTTTTGAATTTAACAATTCTCACTCCAGAAAAAGAAGTATATAACGGTCCTATCACCTCTGTGAAAGTACCTGGCATGAATGGCCAATTTGAGATACTCAAGGGTCATGCCGCCATCGTATCTTCTCTGTCGGAGGGTCCTGTGAGAGTCATAGACGCTCAAGGATCCACTTCTACATACTCTATAGAGAGAGGATTTGTAGAAGTATTCAATGATGAAGTATCCCTCTTAGTCAGAGGCCTACAAGAACTATAAGACAATACATAAAGCCCTCTAAATGAGGGCTTTATTTTTATATATACTCGACATTATTTTGAGGGTGTTTCAGATTTTTCGGTAATAGCCAAAGTGTCAAATCGGATCGCCTCATGGACCTAATACATCGAAAATCTCGATATCACGAACTGATTCGCCAAAGTGGATCTACTAAAAGTCCGCTGCCCTCAGAGATCCCCTCTCATTCCCTCCAAGAGGAAATCAACTATCTCATAACAATCATCAGACCGCTCTATACTCAGCGGCTGATTCAGCTCAACTATGCTATTTTGACAGTTCCCTTAGTCATTATCCTCTTCATACATAGTATCAGTCATGGGATAGGTTTGTCATTTATATACTTGATATTGATACTGTGCTACTTTATAGCAGCACAGATGACACTCAAGCATAAAGCGCTCTCAAGGCTACGATCAAATCCCATCTCAGAAAAAAATACAAATCATCAATTTCTTCAGAAGAAACTCCAATACACTTGGGATAATCTAATGCTGAAGTCTAATAGGCTATTCTGGTGTATTGGCTTCTACTTGCTATTTTTTCCAGCACTGCTCACCTACTCATTTGCCCAGATTATGTCAGGATTCATTTTTGGCTCTGAGATCGTCACATTGGGATTAGCCTATGCGATCAGCAGTGGTTTATGGGGATACTATTTTTATCCAAATATCACAGAGGTACTGTCTTATCAAAAGAAAATGAACAAACTAAACCAATCACTGACCTCGATGATCTCATAGGTATATATTATTAAAATTCGCATTATATCTCTAAGTTCACGACCTTTGTCCTCTTGTATTAATAAGTCGAATTAGAACTCTCTGAGATGAACGGTGCCGAAGTAACTTTTAGCTATTTAGAAGAATTAAATGAGATCCAGCGTGCTGCAGTTGAGACCACAGAAGGTCCCGTCATGGTGATCGCTGGACCAGGCTCTGGAAAGACTCGAGTCCTGACCTATCGCATCGCTCATCTGATCAATATCGGTGCGGCCCCTTGGCAGATATTAGCCCTTACCTTCACTAATAAGGCAGCTCGAGAAATGAAGGAGCGGATCGAAAAAGTAGTAGGACCTAAAGCTCAGAAAGTATGGGCAGGTACTTTTCACTCTCTATTTGCTCGTATCCTCAGAGTAGAGGCACATCACCTTGGCTACCCGAACGACTTCACCATATATGACACAGATGATACTAAAAGTGTCATCAAAGAGGTGCTCAAGCAGATGAAGCTCGATACTAAAGTCTATAGTCCCGGAGCTGTCAGATCTCGTATCTCCTCCGCTAAGAGCAATCTCATCACTCCTAAAGCCTATGCGGTCAATGAAGAACTCATGACCTATGATCGCATGAATCGGATGCCGCTCATGCACATGATATATGATAAGTATGTCAAGAAATGCCTGCGAGCCGGAGCTATGGATTTTGATGATCTGTTGCTCCAGATGTTCAGACTACTCTATCAGAACCCCAATAATGTAAAAGCAAAGTATCAGGCCCAGTTCAGATATCTGCTGGTAGATGAGTTTCAGGATACAAACTTCCTCCAGTATGAAATCATGAGACAATTTGTCAACTATGAGGATAGCCCACGGAATATCTGTATCGTAGGTGATGATGCCCAGAGTATCTACTCGTTTAGAGGAGCGACCATAGAAAATATCCTACAATTTGAGACAGACTTCCCTGATGTACAGACCTTTAAGCTAGAGCGAAACTATAGGTCCACGCAGCACATAGTCGATGCAGCGAATGGGGTCATCTCCTACAATCAGCGCCAGATCAAGAAAAAAATCTGGACTGACCGTATGGGTCAAAACAAGATCAAAGTCATCAAAACACTCACAGATACCGAAGAAGGCAAAAGAGTGGCGGACATGATCATCGAGCAAAAGAATCGCCACTCCATCGAAAATACCGAGATCGCCATCCTCTATCGTACTAATGCTCAATCGAGAGTATTTGAGGAGTATCTGAGGAGATTTAATATCCCATACCGGATCTATGGAGGCCTCTCATTCTATCAGCGCAAGGAAATCAAAGACCTCATGGCCTATATGCGACTCACGGTCAATCCTAAGGATGATGAGGCATTCAAAAGAGTAATCAATTATCCTAAGCGAGGATTTGGCGCTAAGAGCCTGGAGACCTTAGTGACATTCGCTGAGGATAATGACATAAGCATTTTTGAGAGTATCCCACATGTCGAGATGCGAGGTAAGGCTAAAACCGTCCTAGTAGACTTCATGCGCCTCATCGCTAACTTCCGCACCAAAGCGGAAAAAGCAAATGCCTACGAGACGGCCATGTATATCTCTAAGAAGTCCGGCATCACTGAGCTCCTCAAAGGAGATGGTAGTATGGAAGGTATGTCCCGTCTCGAGAATATCAATGCCCTACTGGATGGTATGCAGGAGTTTGTGGAGGATGATGAACTGGAACCAGGAGAAGAGATAGCCGATAAATCACTGGCTAAGTACCTACAAAATATCGCTCTCATCACTGATATGGATGAGGACAAAGATAATACCGATGTAGTGACCCTGATGAGTGTCCATGCGGCTAAGGGACTGGAATTCAAATCTGTATTCGTAGTGGGGCTTGAGGAAAATCTATTCCCGTCGTACATGTCTCTATCCGATCCTAACCAACTGGATGAGGAGCGACGCCTATTTTATGTAGCCATCACCAGAGCAGCAGAGTATCTCACCCTCAGCTATGCCAACAGTCGGTATCAATATGGGCAGATGAGATTTAACGATCCGAGCAGATTCATCGAGGAGATACCACCCGAAAATGTGGACTCGATGATCCCTATCAAAAGCAAATCAGAAGGCGGAGGACTCGGTACGCCAAAAGTACTGGGTAGCTTCAAGCCGCTGAAACAGCCAATGCCTAAGATTAATGCCAAAGACTTCGTAGCAAATGATCCAAGCGAGATCAAAGAAGGAATGAAAGTCATGCATATGAAATTTGGTGAGGGAGAAGTGCTCAGCATCGATGAACGACAAGTGGCGACTATTCACTTTGATCAAGTGCCAGAGAGTCCCCAAAAACGCATCATGCTACAGTATGCTAAACTTCAGATCCTCAAATAAATAAGTCAGAATGAGCAGCTCGCTCCATACACGACTCATCAAGGAGAAGGCTAAGGAGCTGGGATTTTTATCCATAGGTATATCACAGGCAGAATATATGGAGCCCGAAGCACGGAGGCTTGAGTCTTGGCTCAATGCCGGTCATCATGGTGAGATGCATTATATGGCTAATCATTTTGATAAGCGTGTAGATCCTACTCAGCTCGTACCAGGTGCCCGGTCAGTCATCAGCCTCAGCTACAACTATCATAACCCTGATAAACAATCCGATCCCGATGCTCCCAAAATATCTCAATACGCCTACGGTCAGGACTATCATCATGTGGTCAAGGATCATCTACGAGCATTAGTCGAATATATTGAGGAGGAGATACGACCCATCGAGGGTCGAGTATTCGTCGACTCTGCACCTGTGCTGGAGCGTGACTGGGCACGTCGTAGTGGTCTCGGATGGATCGGTAAGCACACACTACTCTTGACAAAGCAAGTGGGTAGCTACTTCTTTTTAGCTGAGATCATCAGTGATCTGGAGCTGGACTACGATCAGCCCACCGCTGACCACTGTGGCGAATGCACTCGCTGTATAGACGCCTGCCCTACTGATGCCATATCGCCCTCGGGATACATCATGGATGGCTCTCGCTGTATCTCTTATCTTACCATCGAACTGAAAGAAGCTATTCCATCCGAATTTAAAGATCAGATGGAAGGCTGGATGTTTGGCTGTGACATATGCCAAGAGGTCTGTCCTTGGAATCGATTTGCTACTCGACACAGTGAGCCAGCTTTTGAGCCAAAAGAAAAACTCTTGCAAATGTCTCAAAGAGAGTGGACTGAGCTAACCCAAGAAGTGTTCTCTCGGGTATTCAGCAAATCTGCGGTCAAGAGGACCAAATACAAAGGTCTCAAGCGAAATATCGACTTTCTCCAAAATGAATAGGTATCATATTTGATTGCTATATTGAGCATTAGTTCACGCATATGGCATTCAAAACCTACCAAAAATATATCGTCGCCGCTATCCCCTTGATCTTAGTGGGACTAATGATCTATTACTTCAGCGATATATTCACCTATGTCATACTGGCTTGGGTAGTATCGATGCTGGGCGCACCCCTAAATAATCTTCTGAGTAAATACATCGGCAAAACTGCGGCCGCTATCAGTACATTGATCTCATTTGCACTCATCTTATTGGCGATAGTATGGATGTTTATCCCGCCTATCGTACAGCAGGCTCGCAAGTTTGCAGATATCGACTACGAGCAGCTCGCTCTGAGTTTTGAAGAGCCATTAGATGACTGGAGCGAATGGCTCGTCAATAAAGGTCTCCTGCCAGAAGATCACAGCAAAGAAGACTCTATAAAGCGAGCTGCCAAACTGAAACGTGACAAAGAGATGCAACTCGTAGAGATAGACTCACTCATCCACGATCATGGAGACACCATGTCTACAGGGATCACTATCGTGCTCAATGTCAATCAGCCTCCTGTCCTTGAAGAAGAGGAAAGTATCTACGAAGTCAATAAGAATGATGACTTTTTTGAGCGAGCGAAAAAAAGCATTATTGAATTTGTCAATCCATCACGGATCACTGGACTGTTTGGATCGGTAGTAGGCTTTTTAGGCAATCTTCTGATCACTTTTATGTCTGTACTTTTCATAGCCTTTTTCTTTCTCAAAGAGCAGGGGTTGTTCAGTAAAATGGTGAAGGCGCTCGTGCCTAATGAATTTGAAGATCAATCTGTACATGCTATCGATGAAAGTGCTAATCTGCTGATCCGATATTTCATAGGAATAGCTACACAGATCATTGTTATTACTATTTATGTCACATCGGTCTTAAGTTTCTTGGGAGTTCAGAATGCCTTATTGATAGGATTTTTTGCAGCTCTGATGAATGTCGTACCATACATCGGACCAATACTTGGAGCAGCGTTCGGCGTAATCATAGTAGTCTCAGCTAATCTCGATGTGGCCTTTTATGATGTCTTATTACCTAAAATCTTAAAAGTATTAGGAGTATTCGCCAGCATGCAAATGATAGATAATTTCTTGATACAGCCGACCATTTTTGGCAAGAGCGTCAAGGCACATCCTTTAGAGATATTCATAGTCGTACTCATGGGTGCTAAGATCGGCGGAGTGGTAGGCATGATACTCGCCATCCCGTCATACACCGTATTACGTGTAGTAGCTAAGGTATTCTTGAGCGAGTTTAAGGTGGTGAAGCGTATCACGCAGAATATGTAGTGGAGGTCTACCAGCTATGATGCAGACTCACCTGAGCTTGATTCTTTGCCCAGTTTGCTGTGGTCTGTCGCATCCACCCCAGCTGTACTCTCATCTTACTACTGATGCCATAGCCCACGCCTATATAGCTACGGTTTCGATCAAAGAGCTGGACGGTCCGATCATTGCCGATATCTGTCTGTCCATTGATGAATATTTCATTATATAGCGCAGCGTGTATTACCCCTTTACCCAGTTTAGTATCATTGAATGGGATATTGACAAAGAGATTATACCGATGCCGAGTCCTAAAGTCCTGTCCCTCTACCCATCGCTGCTCCAGTCTCAATCTGTGAGTCAATAGCACTCGTGCCCCAATCTTCTGAGGAAATAATGCCTCCTGATAGACTCTACTTTCTACACTGGTAGCGCTACTCTCTCCAAAAGCTCCCGAAGTGATATGTCCATATCCTAAAGTGAATAAAATATCTGCATTCTTTGGGCGATAGGTCACTCCCGTCCGTAGAAGAACCTGCTCGAGATCTCCACCAAAATCCCAATATCTAAACTGGTAATCACCCTGAACCCCAAACTGGCTATTATTAAATTTCTTGTTAAAGAAGTACATGTACCAGGCTCCAAGTTGATCTTCTTCTGGGCTTCCCTGGCTGTATAGAGGTGCGCTACCGATCAAGCTTATCAGGCAGATTAAGATAAGTTTTGTAGTGTTTTTCATGTTGAAACTATAGTAAAGGGAGTTAATTTCTCGCTAAAGAAATAGAAACAGCTGTAGAAAGTTTAAGTTGAAAACATAAGGATTACTTGTCAAAACCATACCCTCAGATGTCTTAATATAATGGGATAAGACTTATATCCAAACTATAGACAAGTACAGAAGAACGCCATAAAAGTAAATGGCTAAATCAGCTAAAAAACTCATTTGACTTCAGTCTGATAAAGATCCATTACAAAGAGACAAGTGATAGGTCAAAGCAAATGATCACACTAATGTAAACTGAGGCACCAAAAGAAGTATATTTTTAGTAAAAAAGTAGTAAATCACAAGATGAGAATGATTTCTCATTCTTTCACAAAAGATCTGATCCCGTAGCCTCCGCCACTATCATTGATCCTCATCCAGTAATGACCAGGATGTAAATCTGATATGTCTATTACCTCTGTGAATTTTCCCGACTTGGCGATACGACCAAGTATATCTAAAATCTCGTAATCACTAAATCTCGGATCTTCTTTCTGTACATGAATGGTAGTCATAGCAGGTATAGGATAAAGTGTGAAGAGATCAGATGTTATCATATTTGAAAGTGATGTAGTCATTTGATTACTGAAATCAAGCTTTATACCTTTTACATTATTGGTCTCATCTGGCTCTCCTAAACGACCAAAGCCATCTGCTACTGCATGAACATAGTGGGAGCTATCTGTAGCATACAGCAAAGTATCACCGAGATAAAACGTAAAGCTGGCTTCCTCAATGGCTGAAGCATCCAACTCACCAATATCCGTATAGCCTAAGTACGTTGAAGCGGAGGAAAGAGTGTCTTGAAGAGAATAATAGAATGTCATTCTGCTTTCTCGGGCTATGCCAGCACCAATATTCTGAATAGTCCCAACTAACGCAAGACTATCATTAGCATTGATGGAAGAGGATACTTCCACATCTTCTACTATCAAATCAGGAGCCTCTTCAACATCCAGTATGGTGACCGACTTATATCTCGTGTTATTAGATTCGTCATATTCAAAAATCTGATCATAGATATCCAGTCGAATGATCAAATAGTAATCTCCCGCCGAAATAGCTGACTCATCAAAAAAAGCATAAGTAGTATGAATAACACTTTCATTACTCTTGACAGTATCTCCTATGATCAATCCCAGCTCTACATCGTCTTCGCTCCAGACTGTATCTACGGAAATAAATAACTCTCCAATAAAATCAGATCCATCAGTGCCGCCTTGATTTGCAATAGTGATATCGATGAGGGCGTAATCATTCTGATAGTAAAATGAATGACTATCTATAAAATCAACTATTAAATCTGCCGTATTGAATGGATCAGATATGAATAAATCAAAGGAATAACAATTATTCTCATAGTTTGACTCCTCCTGTATTCCATAGGGATTGATGCATAGAAAAGCTGTATACCTTCCAGGTGCTATTGAGTCAGGAGTTTCAAAATAAACATTGATAAGTACGCTATCATCTGTATCAAGAGTACCTGTAAAATACCCAAATCCTATTTCTATGTCGTCAGTATCTCCATAACTGTCATTATAAGAAAGAAACAAACTACTCCCTACAGCAAGTGATGCATCTACACCAATATTTTTCATCGTAAAGTTCAAGATTTTCAATTGGCCCCCTGGATAAAGAGCCTCCTCAATTAATCCCACATTTTCGACAATCAGATCTGGAAATATCTCTGAAGGATCTACTATATGTATCGTATAATAAAATACGTTGTTTGATTCATCGCTTTCATCTATGCTTTGCTCTGAATCAATCTGTATCAGAAAATACCACTCCCCTAATCCCACCTCATCAGGGATATCAATATATCTGATAATACTATCTTCTACATACATCCCGTCCATCTGAAATGGGATATGAGCTATACTAAGATCGGACTCATCTATCAGCGTATCACGAGAGAGGACAATGTCAATGTATACTAAATTACCATGAGCAAAAAGGGAATTATCTTCGATAGTATAGTGTAACTGAGATTGGATAAACCGCTCGCCTGGAATTAAGCTATTCGATTCAAGTTCGAAATCCGAAATTGATAGATCTGGTAGCTCGATCTTATTAGTAAATACCAAATCACCTTGATGAAAACCTTCATCAAGACGAGCAGTACTTCCTTCATATCCACTGATAAATGCTTCACCTAATGTCCACTCTATGCTCAGCTCTTCAATAGAGAGGGTGCTCCCTGCTGTGGCGATGATAGATCTCTCTACTTCCTGAGCATAGATCGTCTCCGATATGATGAGAAAAAGTAGTCCAAAGGCTATCCCGATTCTCATTATTCTCGATTTTTCAGAGTATTAGAGGATGTAGTATTCATGGAAGGTTCAGGATGTGATGAGGAGGAGCGTTCAGGTCGATCTTGGTTTTTATTTCTTACGACCTTATAATCTTCATACCCCGCTCTGACGGCCTTCACTTCCCAATCAAACTCGTAGGTGCCATTTCCTCCCAGCAGTTCTTGTACCCTAAATCCGGATTTTCCTTTTTTAACCACTGCGATCCCTTTGGACTCCGCTGATAGCGGTGTGATATGGACAGTCATCCCTGCTGTCCCCGATATGATAAGAGAAAAATACTCAGGAAAATCAATACTGGCACTACCATGTTCCAATGTGGCCGTTCCTCGTACATACGCTGCTGCTTCTGGTCCTTCTAATGATGCATATACGATCTCCTTTTCATTGTTCTTGGGATGATCCGTCTTAAAGTTTTTGAGATCGGCGAATACTACTCCCTGGCCAGTAGAATTGACATATAGTCCCGCTTGTTCATTGCCACCTGTATCATGGACTGATATATACCCATTGTTTGTACGCCCATTTAGCCAAGACAGTCTTGTATTGGTATTGCCATTGCTTCCGTATGTTGTCAAATTTCCTTGACCACTGAGTTCTGCATTCATAGCTACACTTCTGTCATCCTCATTATAAACTCCAATGAAACCCGAATTGGCTGAACTCGATATATGTGATATAAAAACATTAGCATTTCCATTATCTCCGCCCGCCCAAAATTCACCTGCATTATCAGAATTAACGTAGGTTATAATCTTGTATTCGCTCTCCGAATTTCCAATACCTATTGCTCCATTATTAGGATACTCATCTAAACTCGTGAACCATAAGTTAGAACTTTCATTTTCTCCATAAATCTCCACATCGCCTGAGTTTGAAATATTTTCACTCATCGTGATAAGGCGTTTATCACCCAAGTTAACACCTACCCACCCGTCATAAAAAATGGAAAAATCTTCATCCGATTCCCAGTATGTATCCCCCGATCCACCTTGTGGCAGCGTCACACTATTAGCTCCGCTGAGAGACAGCGTATTTCCCGTCAATGTCAAGCTCTGTAGTTCATTGCTGGGGTCAGCATCCGCATCTACAAATCCATCCTGCAGACTACTGAGATTCACACTATTACCTCCCTCGATACTAAGTGTCGTACCTGTAAAACTGAGATTTTGATCATCGGCTCCACCACTGCTCGAAGATGGAAGAGTAACCGAATTGCCTCCTGTGATAGAAAGAGTTTGTCCAGAGATACTCAGGGTCTGAAGTTCATTCTGTGGATCAGCATCTGCATCATCACCTGCTATAGCCGAGAGATCAACGGCGTTACCGTCTTCAATACTAAGTGTATTACCAGATAGCTGAAGCAATTGATCGTCTGTGCCACCCTCATCACTACCGCCTGACTGTGCCGCATATAGTGCGTAGGGCACTGAAAAAAGCTGGGTGGTACCCAAATCTACAAAAGAAGTGCCTCCCTGAATATCTATCTCAGTCCTGATATAGTAGTCATGATCACCCCATTCAATCGTTCTCAGGTTGCCTAAAATTGGTTCACCTTGGCCAATCCGAAGGGCGAATAAACCGCTTGCATTGGTACTGGTATAATGTTCCTCAATAAAAACAATGTCTCCTTGATCAAAGTCTTCGATCAAACTAATTCTAAGAGTAATCGCCTGATCATATAGTGTGAAGCCATCACTATCTTTTGCTACTCCTTGATAATTAAATGCATAGGGTGCCTGTGCGATAATCAGCGTGCTGAAGAGCAGCCCAATACAAATTACTACTAATTTCATTTTTGGATGATCACTTTTAAGGTTTGTAATTCTGAAGCTCCCGAGATCCTGATCAAGTATAATCCTGATTCAAGAGACTGAGTATCGAGTAAATATTTATTAATCCCGGCTGAAGCATTCGCAGATAAAGTATGATAGGTCCGCCCCATCTCATCTATCACTGATATAGAGATAGGCTCTGCAGTATCTCGTCGCACTACCAGCCAAATAGGTTCATCTCCCGCTGGATTAGGATATGCTACGGCAGTCTGATTAGCTTTCACTCGTATCGGTGGCCGCTGTAGTACTTGTCTTTCTGATTTGGTCCTTTTAGAAGCTATATCTCCACACCCATATGCATCGAGACAAGCCTGTAGATTAGGACGAGGCAGCTCCTCAGGATATGATGGTAGCTCAGGATAGTCCCGATCATCAAATCCCTCTTGATAACTATAAGGTCGCCAATACTCCCATTCCCAAGATGGAGAATTAGGATTAGCATAGATGTTGAAACCTTGCCGACGCTTTTCGGCTATATACCGCTTTAGGTTAATGTCCTTATAGCCTGGCGGACCCATCCTGATCGTCCTGACTACACCCTTGGTGGATCGATGATCATCATCGGGTTCGAAAGCGGTGATGGGATAGTCAAAATATGGATTCGCAGTGATTTCTTTTGGTTTGAAGCTACCATCGCAGTGAAAACGGGTAAAAGACATATTGGAAAACTGGTTTTCGGGACCATGATGAGCCACATTACCTCCTTTGTATCCTGTATGGTGTACACTTTGATTTAATAGGTTTAAAAGCTTTTTCTGCTCACCGGTCATGATACCTATCTCACAATCAAAGTTGTCTTCTGGCGGTTGAAATAATGGTGGATCATAAGGGTGATTAGGATTATTAAAAAGTGCTCTATCACTAAACCCAATGGCCAATAAGTCATAGTCGGCTGTGTATGCGGGGTAGTCGCCACCATTCAATTCAGCTAATGAATCATTAGGGTTAGCCAATACAAAAAATGTATCCAACTCATTTACATTACAGTCAGACTCGCATTCGACGAATGGCTTTTCCTTTGGGAGGTCAGCACGCCATGTATACACAGAGTCACCCTTGAGATTGCTGAATCGGATGATTTGCTCAGCATCCTCACCCTTAGCGATCCATGTCAGAAATTCTTTTTGTCCAAATTCTTTCTTCAGTTGTATTTTCTGGACTACTCCTGGGCTGCTTTTAATGAGTTTCGCCACTTTTTCATCAAATTCTTTGACCTGCTCATCTCTTTCAGCGCCAGAGTACAGCTTCCAGATTTTGCTAAATCGTTGATCCGCCGTGATCAGCCCTTTCTGTGGTCCCCAGTTAGAACTTTTTCCTTTCAGGGTCATACCCTTCGTAGAAGCATTATTATAGATGAGTGGCGTAGCATCTGGATTGACGGGACGATTGAGTATGATGACATCTTTTTCATCCGCCACTTTGGCCCATGCTAAAGCGTGGTCAGGCACCATACCCGACCAGCAGGCTGCTTCACAGCCTGTGATTATATCGCTTTCGGTGTTCATATCGGGTAGCCAGATTGGGAGTTTTCTACCTGCATTTGGAAATCCTTCTGGAGCAAATTGCTCCATACCACTTTTGAGCAATGCCGAAATTTTGATTATTGCGTCAGGGTATCGAGGGGCATAAGAATGAACCGACTCAGGAAATTCACTCATATAGGGAGTGTGCTCAAGCCCCCCAGCCTGACTCAAGTATCTGACAGTGCCATCATTGAGATCATTTTTAAAAATGAGGAATCGTATCTTATTGACTAACTCGTCAAACTCTTCAAAGTCAACTTTAGAGCTATTGAGCACATACTCATCTTCAAAAAGATCTACACGCCGATCTATGAAATTTTGATGCTCGTCATTATCAAAATCATTAATGGATGATTCCGCAGTTTCATATTGTAATACAGCGACGCTCTGGCTTTCGAATGTCGGAAGAGCATTATTCACTATGGCTTTGGGCACACAATAAAATGCTTCATAATTCGACTCAAGAGGGGCACGATATAGCTCGACAAATCGATCTAAATCTGTGATTATGGTATCAAGATATTCTTTCGTATAGCTGTCATAATAGGTGGTTGATGGTGTCTTCAGATGATCCGGTAGCCGGTCCCATTCGAGACCCAATTTCTTACAGATATTCTCCGTGAGACTCTCTTGAAAGTATAAAGCCATAGTGGTCACCACCGCTGTCCCATAATCTCCTATCGAGGCTTGCTTAATGTCCTCCATCTCATTGACATAGAATACCATGGCATGCGATGGAATCGGAGTCGGACCAATACGTCTCAAAGCTGCACTCTCTGGCACCTGATCGATGGTGGCTCCATTATATTTGGACCAGGCAGCAAGCCAAGATAGCGTAGGAAGCGTCACGGGCATCAGCGTAGTCAGCCAGTCAGTGAGACCGAAGCGTATACTATTGTTATATACTTCTCGAGCTAACCAAGCGGCATCGCTACCATGATGCGTACTCGCAAGAGTGATCAATCGATTAATATCTCCCTGCTCAAAATTGTCTGGTCTATAGTAATCCGTGTCATAGCTATAAAATGCCTGATCATCCCGATCCGATGCATATACCCTCAGCAAAACTCCACCCATACTATGCCCGATAGCATCTACTTGGGTGCAGGCTACATTCAGCGAGTCCCGATAATATCTGATAGCATCTCGGATACCTCCTGGATTTTCATAGACGATGTTTTTATTACACTCAAAACTGGACCATAGATCATTCACCCGAGCAGTAAAAAAGCTATTTTCCGATGATCCACATCGAGTCTGAAAGTTGCCATCACTGGTGCCATTAGAGGAAGTATAGTCACAAGTGAATACTTTGAATCCCTGACTCGACAATTCTTGGTAGAGACCATTCGCCGATTCTGTGAGGCCCGTCTTCCAGCAATTTTCAGGATTGTCATAGGTGCCATGGACCAGGACGACAGGTGGCCTAATCAAAGGTAGAACATGACTAAAATTTCCAGTAGGCGCATCATCCTGATATACGGTAAAATCCAACTCGATATTGGTATACTCAGCACCCTGAAAGGTAAGAGATTCAGATTCCTCAGGGTATATTTTTGGCGGAGTATATACAGCTATGTAAAAGTTAGCTCCTTGAGCAAAAGTGAAAATATCATTCCCCCAAGGGAACTCAATTGACCCATATTTAGGATCCAATTCAATTGATACACTTGTATTTACAGTTCCACTGACGGATAATAAGATTTTTGATTCCCCGTCAGAGGTTGTTCCATTTACTACCTTTTGTAGGACATTTGATAGTTGTAATGGACTTTCTACACCTAAAACTTCTGGTAATGAAGAAAAATTCCCATTGTAGGTTTGAGGATTTAAGTCAAATAGGGAGATAGAAGATTGTACATCTGACTCACAATTATCATAGCTAACAGCTCTATTCTCTAATGCTTCAAATGACGCAGTAATCTGATCGTATAAAAAATCTTTTGTGAAATATCTCCCGTCAATATAAGGAGAGCCCATTACCACAGCTTTCTCACTTGAAGCAATTCCCTGAAAAGAATTTCTCAATACTCCGCTGAAAAAATCAAAATCAGTTTGAGTGAAAAATGGCTCTTCTGAATAACCATATCTGTTTTTAAAAACTTCACAGGCAGTAGAAGAATTTAAAGGCGGCTCAATCCATCTAAAATTTACAACATCAAAGAAATAATCTATAGTTGTAGATTCATATCGTTCTCCTGTGCTACATACTATTTCTTCCTGTTCTTCTGGTATGATTCCATAATCACAATTGCACATGTAAGAATTGATCTGAGACGCTCCCATTTCCAATTCTACTACTCGAGATGATTCGAGTAGTCGGAGAGTTTTACCAGCTACTTTGTTCGCAGGGAATATCTGTGTTGAACTTGTACAATCAGTGTCACCTTTTTCTATTATAAGTGTATTGGGACAGATGTCGATTGGCCTGAATGACTGGCTATACGTAGGGAATAAATGCGTTACCCCGACGATAAAAATTATTAGTGAAAATAGTGACTTCATTTTTTGTTGATTGCACAGCTAAAGCTATTATACCAATCAATCACATCTCATACCCATACATAGGTATATTCATATAGTGACATTCTCTATCTGTAGTGCTCTATCGCATATTTTATCAAGGCAGCGGAGCCTTCGAGATCCAGCTTTCGATGTATATTCTTGCGGTGCGTATCGACCGTATGTTTGCTTACTTGGAGTGCATCAGCTATGTTTTGAGAGGTACGTCCATGCGCTACTAATTTTAATATATCGACTTCTCTTTTAGTGAGCGCTGGCATATGCTGACCATTATATTTAGTTCTTTCAGCATAGTAGGCTGAATATTCAGCTGGATACACAGTACCACCATCTATTATTTCATGGATTGCACTGATCAGCTGATCTTTATCTACATTCTTGGGTAGATACCCTTTAGCTCGTGCCTTTATGATGTCTCTTATATCTGCAGGCTGATCACACATACTGAGTACTAATACTTTGTGCCCATCATGTGCCTTGATTAAGTCTCGAGTCAGTACATATCCACTCATCTCAGGCATACGGATATCGGTAATAGTCAGATCTACAGGTTCGCTTTTCATTTTTCGCAGATAAGCGAATCCATCATTAGCCTCTATCGTCACCTCTATCCCCACGACTTGATCAAAGATCGACTTAAGTCCATCAATGAATAGCTGGTGATCATCTACTATTCCTATTCTTATCATACCGGTACGTTTATTTGATATATAGTCCCTTTAGGATTACTCTTGATATCACTATCCGCATTGATACTTTGCAGACGTTGTTCTATACTTCTCAGACCTATACCTCTTTTTGCCTTTTTCAGGTCAAATCCTTTGCCATTGTCCAGTACTTCTATATTGAGATGTTTACCATTTTCGGATACCTTAATTTTCAATTCATCGCCATTGGAGTGCTTAATAGCATTCGTTATAATCTCCTGTAATATTCTGAAGATTTGGATCTCTTTAAACGCTGGTAAACGCTTACTCATGTTTTGATTAGACAGTTTTATCTTAATAGCTCGACTATGTGTCACATTCTCTGCCATTCTCTCTATTGCTGGTATCAGTCCCTTATCTGTTAACACCCCACTATTGATGCTATGGGATATACTTCTCAGTTCTTGATAGGATTCATCAGCCAGATTTATCGCTTTGGGTTTGAGATTGTGTTGATCTATGAGTCCTTCGATGAATCGTTTTAATGTGGCTAACTTACTACCTAAGCTATCATGAAGATCACTGGCTATTCGATTACGCTCAGCTTCTTGACTCATGATCATCTTCTCTATGATTTCTTCATCTTTCCGTTTGAGCTGATCGATATGCTTTTGCTGAAGTATATACTGCTTTCGTCGATTACTGAGTATGAGAAAGTACAGTATCCCTAATGAACCAAGCAAACCTACTGTGGCTATAATACCCCACGATCGATTCTTGATTTTGGATATCTCGAGCTGCCTGTTCTGACTACTTAGTTGCAGTATCTCATTATCCTTTTGGATACTCTCATACTTTTGAGTCATATCGTTGAGCTCTTCATTGAGCTTGGCCAAATTGAGCTCTTGATCTAAAGCCGATGCACGACGCTCATAAGATAGTGATGCATTGAGATTTCCAAGGTTTTCATGGACTTGGGATAGCGCTCGCATTATTTTGATTTGGCCTATGCCTACCATTGATTCCATCGCCTGATCATAGTACAGCAGAGCTTTACTACTATTACCAGCAGTTTGTTCAATTAGTCCGAGATTATAATAGGCCTCTTCAAGTCCCTTTATCTGACCCATTCCTTTTTTGAGAGAGATCGACCTATTGATGTAGTCTTTAGCCGTATTGATTTCTCCTCTGCCTTGATATAGTTCGCCCAGATTATTATATATCAGGGCCAGTGATCTTTTATTATCAGCTTCAGATGCCAGGCTTTCAGCATCTATATATGTCTTGATAGCCAGCGCACTATCACCATTTTGAAAGTATTGTGTAGCAAGATTGGGTAATGCTATCATTAGCACATTAGACATATTGTGAGTCTTCATCATTTGGATAGCAGACTCATTATACTCTATAGCTTCTTTAAGATTTCCTATTTCAGCCATTGCAGCTGCCAGATTTGAGTAGCACTTTGATAGATTTATTTCGTCATCTATAGACTGAAAATAGCTGGCGCTACTGAGTAATGTCTCAGAAGCATCTGTATATTGACCTGCTCTCAGGTAGACTGACCCGAGAGATATTCCGATAGATGCCTCTTTGTCCTTATTGCCGTGAGCTGCGTGATACGATCTTGCCAGATCGAAATGCAACGCTGCGGAATCTAACTTACTTGAATAGAAATAGTATCGGCCTAACAGATCATTAGCCTGAGCAGCTAACTCAGTGTCACTGTTTACAGAGTTTATCACCTCATGGGATAACCTCTTTGTCTCTGATAAATCACTAAGTAAATAAGCCCTTCCCAACTTAATCTTTATCTCATTTTGTTGATTTTCATCGACGGTCAAAAGGCGATTAGTGAGACTATCGATCTGGGCAAATAGGGTAATATTCCAGAAAAAAAAGAACGACGATATAAGCGTTAAAAATCTCAATTTTTACTCGATGCAGTTTGAAAATAACAATTTCTGCTCAAAAAATAAAAAAAGGGAGCAAACCACACTTGGCTTGACTCCCTTGAAATTAATTAATCGCTAATTCTTTGGTCTCTTACGAGTTACTGTCTTGCTTAGCAAATACTTTTTGGAGAAGAGGTGTCACTCGCTGGCTTACGTCACTACGGATACCTTCTTCCTTCTTTTCGACCAATGAGAAAAGGCCCACTAATGCTTGCTGTGCTACATAGTCATCCAGTCTCGGATTGACATCTCCGAGGAGTGGTATCTTATTGTAGGCATTGACAGCGTCCGCCCAGTACTGGACAGCGTTAAACTTCTCCAGCGACTCATAGAGTACTGGCTGAAACTCGCCATATAGCGCATCGTATGTAGTCCGGTGGAGATAGTCTGTAGCAGCGTCCCGCTCACCCATTAAGATACCAAGCGCATCATTGATCGTCATGCCTTTGATCGCATCGAGAAAGATCGGTCCCGCCTTAGTCGCCGCATCTTCTGCCGCTCTATTGATCTTCTCCAGTATGACTTCTTCCACATTGGAGAATCCTGGGATCACCTGGAGCCTATCAGTCACCTTGCGAGCTTCTTCTGGGAGGAGGATTTTATAGGCGCTTTTGTAGTAGCCATCCTTAGCCGATAGAAATGACACAGACTCATCTGTACCCAGAGAGAGTGCTTCTTTCAGCCCTCTTGCGATATCAGCATTGGAGAGTGGTGCCTCGATGAGATCACCGATAGATGCTGGACAGGCCATGAAGGTCAAACTGAATAAAAGTGGAAGTAAATATTTCATCTTATGTGTTATGAGTTTATTTGATATTCTTACTCTATAACGGACGAAGATATTGTGGATTGGTTACTATTCAGTTAAAAGAAACTATAGCGTGATCGTGACTTCTGCACGATTGACTTTACCTCCGACGGGAGGATTCATCTTGGATAGTGTCACGGATACTTTTTCCGCTTTATTATCAAACTCTTTAACCTCGGTAGCTATATCATATGCGAGACTTTCCAATAGCTGATACTTCTTATTCATCAGTCGCTCTGTGATAGCATAGATTTCTTCGTAGTTGATTGTTTTTTCTATCTGATCATTAGGATCACCACTTATCTTCAGGTGAGCCTCCACATCTACTTCATAGTTGTTGCCGATGCGGCGCTCAAAATCATAATATCCATGAAAGGCATAAAACTTCATTCCTCTGAGTGCTACTACAGCCATGACGTGTATCGCTTAATGATCAATTATGAAAAGGGGCAAAGATAAGCTTACGCCAATATTATTATGCCCATGATCGAGATGAATACGATAGGATCCATGATATTTAATAGTATGGAAAACAACATCAAATATCTTCGCATGCAGGTGCCATCACTCTTAGCTCAGCTACAGGCAGATGCTACCCCGACTTTTGGACTGATGACACCACAGCACATGATAGAGCACCTGATCTGGGTGACTAAGGCATCCATCAAAGATCTCGGACCCGCTCCTGCAGAGCTAAATGAAAAGCAACTAAAATTCATGAAATATGTCAAATCTGGCAAGCCCATGAAGCATTTCCCCAGTGAGAAAACCGCTGCTGATCTGCCTGACCTACGTATGCCATCTTTAGAAGCTGCCGTATCAGAGCTCAATACTGCGATAGATCGACTTATTATTGATGCTGAGACACGTGGAGACAGAGATTATTACAATCCTATGATGGGCGTCCTCAGTCCTGCGGAGATGGTAGACTTTCATGTACGACACTATCAGCACCATCTCGAAAATCAATATCAACTCAAAGTGGTGGCAGAATAAGCATTGCTCTATCGAGCAGTCAAACTATTATAAAAGATCTCTATGATGCGGTCTTCGTTGATGAATGACCATGCCCAATCTTCATATCCTTCGAGGACTTTGGCCTTGTCTATAGACTCAAGACCTCGGCCCACGGTGGTGTATTCTTGTACTCGAGACTTCATAGTATTGAGGAATAAAAGATAGTTTTCTAAGTCGGCCTTAGTCGCCATAGGACCATGACCTGGTATGATCTGGGTCTCTTCGTCGACTATGAGTAGAGCGGCTTTGGCTGCAGCGATCACACCATCCACTGAGCCACCTGAGCTCAGATCAATATACGGGTATCGCTGATGAAAGAAAGTATCTCCCATGTGCAGGACATTTGCTGCTGGGATAAATATCATGACATCTCCGTCTGTATGTGCATTGTCGACATGCATCGCCATCATCTTCAGTCCATTATGATAGAGCTGCAGATCCTCTCCAAAAGTAATCACTGGCTGTGCTGCCAAAGGTGATGGAGGATTAGTCTGACCGCCTCGCACTGACTCCTTGCTCATGCGCTCCTTGACATTCTGATGAGCCACGATGATAGCGCCATCAGCAGCGAAGTTTTCATTGCCTCCGGTATGATCTCCATGCCAGTGAGTATTCATGACATAGTTGATCGGACCATCATTGAGCGTGATGATCGTCTCTTTGATTTTAGCGCTGAGATCGCCAAACTGGCTATCTATTATTAGTGCTCCATCCTCGCCAATGACTAATCCAATATTGCCACCAGCACCTTCGAGCATATACACCTGATCTGTCAGCTGGTGAGGGATGATCTCAACATCATCAAAGCGCCCCTGTGCAAAGACAACTGTGTTAAAAAGGAAAACAAAAACTGTGAGGGTTAAGAGATTTCTCATGGTGTGGTATACTTCTGATAAAGAAAGATAACCCCATATATGAATAGATTGTTCTTTATACCAATAAATACGAGAAATAGAAGTGAATTACTTCGCTGGCATCTCAGCCTTGGCAATCTTCATAGGCACTGCAACACATTTCTTCTCCATGTAGCCAGCTATCTCATGGATGAGCGCCTGGGCATCGGCAGGTAGATTAGCTATAGCCTCTTTATAGACTAAGTCGAGAGCACGTTCTTTTACTTTTTTGATCTCGCCGGGTAGTGCGCCAAATACTCGCTCGACCTTGCGTCTTTCCCATAGCTGCTCAAACTCTTCAAGATGTCCATTAAGGATGATCCGAGCTGCTGCGATATTACCACTGCGACGTCTGAGATTCTCTTCTGCGAGCTTTCGGACAGTATCGACACTGATATACTCCACATGCTGAGCATGCGCTACATCGGTAGAGACATTGTGAGGGATCGCCAGATCGATGATGACTTTGTCCCCGCCATCGACATCCAGCATATCGTACATCCGGGCATTGATGATCGGATCCTGAGCTGAGGTACAGGCGAATATTACATCAAATCCAGCACGATAGTCCTCGAGCTCTTTTAGGTGAAAAGCTTTGGCACCGATTTCTTCAGAAAGCTTGAGCGCATTGTCAAATGTACGATTGAAGATGACGATATCTTCATAGTTATACTTCTTGAGAAATCGACCTACAGTAGTATTGGTTTCTCCAGATCCGATGAGAAGGATACGACTACTCTTTGGCAGCTTATGCTTCAAAAACTCCTGTATGGCGAGTGATACGACTGACACAGGCTTAGCACCGATCTCAGTATTAGTGTATACATCCTTAGCGGCTTTGACAACACTCTTCTCGACGATACGCATGGCATCACCACAGAGTCCCATCTGACGGCACTTACCGTAGGCCTGTCTGAACTGACGGAATATCTCTCTCTCCCCGATCACTAATGAGTCTATCGATGAGGCTACCTCATATAAATGACTGATCGCATTCATCCCCTGATGAAACTCTATGAGCTTATCTATGCGGTGATGATGCGTTTTTGCTAATTCGGGATTGACAAAGTGGAGTAAGTCCACAGCATGGTGCTCATTGAAAGCAGTCTTACCATAGAAGAAGAAGATTACTCGATTGCAAGTAGCGAGATAGAGCATCTCCTCCTGTGCAAATCGATCTTTAATCTCATGCAGACGCTCACTGTAGCTCTGCTCATCATCGTATGACACGATGAAGTGCTTGAGGTCTTCAGCATTCAGCTGCTTATGTGTGATCGTTATGAGACTAAAATCTGTTATCATCTTCGCTCACAAATATATTGATCGACCTTCATGGCTTTGTCATGCTAATGTCATCTTTGGTGATGATCTTGGTCAATAAGAGTGCAAAGTAAGAAAGTTGCAAGCGGTCAAGTGCGATAAATTTAAAGCTAAAACGGGAGTATGAATAACCCGATAGGTATCCAGATTTAGCTTAGATAAGTTGTAATAAGCCATATATAAAAACCTAATTTTGCGACTCAATAGCACTAAAGGAAAATAAACATGTATAGATCACATAACTGTGGACAGCTCAGGATGAGCGATGTAGGACAGACAGTCACGCTCAGCGGATGGCTCCAGACCAGTAGAGATTTTGGCGGTATGACATTCATAGATATGAGAGATCGCTATGGCATCACTCAGATCGTATTCAATATGGAGGATAATGAGGAGCTCTGCGCTCGTGCTCGAAAGCTAGGTAGAGAAGATGTCATCCAGATCACAGGACTCGTCAGAGAACGTAGCAATAAAAATCCTAATCGTCCCACAGGTGATATCGAGATCGAGGTGCAGGATCTATCGATCCTTAATGAGTCAAAGGTGCCTCCATTCACCATAGAGGATGAGACCGATGGTGGAGATGATCTCCGTATGAAGTATCGATACCTCGATATCCGTCGTACTCCTGTACGCAATAATCTGATATTCAGATCTAAGCTAGCTATCGAAACACGCAAGTATCTGGATGGACAAGATTTCATCGAGGTGGAGACGCCTGTCTTGATCAAGTCTACTCCTGAGGGAGCGAGAGACTTCGTCGTGCCGAGTAGGATGAATCCGGGACAGTTTTATGCATTGCCACAGTCGCCACAGACATTTAAGCAGATCTTGATGGTCGCTGGTATGGATCGCTATTTTCAGATCGTCAAGTGCTTCAGAGATGAGGATCTACGAGCGGATCGTCAGCCGGAGTTCACACAGATAGACTGCGAGATGAGCTTTGTGACTCGAGATGAGGTATTAGCGACTTTTGAGGGATTGACTAAGTATTTATTCAAGACGCTGAAGAATATAGATCTGCCGGACTTCCCACTGATGTCCTATGATGATGCGATCCGCCTCTATGGTAGTGACAAGCCTGATACCCGATTTGACATGCATTTCGTAGAGCTCAATGATGTCGCACAGGGCAAGGGATTCAGTGTATTTGATAATGCTGAGCTCGTAGTCGGTATCAATGCTACCGGTCAAGCAGAAAAATATAGCAATAAGGATATCAAAAAGCTCACTGAGTGGATGCAGCGGCCGCAGATCGGAGCGAAGGGACTCGTCTATGTCAAAGTAGAAGCTGGCGGCACCTTCAAATCTTCTGTAGGCAAATTCTTTGAAGAAGCCGCACTACAGACTTGGGCAGACAAAATGGGTGCTAAAGAAGGAGATATGATGCTCATCCTATCGGGAGAAGCAGAAAAGACTCGTAAGCAACTAAATGAGCTACGCCTCGAGATGGGTCAGCGCATGGGACTGATGGATCCTGCTGTATACAAGCCACTATGGGTAGTGGACTTCCCTCTCCTCGAGTGGGATGAGGAGTCAGAGCGATTCCACGCTATGCACCATCCATTCACGAGTCCTAAGAAAGAGGACCAAGAGCGCATGCTCAATGGAGACCATGAGACCATGAAAGCCCTCCGAGCAGATGCCTATGATCTCGTGATCAATGGTGTCGAGATAGGCGGTGGCTCTATCCGTATCCACGACAGAGCCCTTCAGTCTAAGAACTTTGATCTCCTTGGATTTACTAAAGAAGAAGCCGAAGAGCAATTTGGATTCTTACTCGGCGCATTTGAGTATGGTGCTCCCCCTCACGGAGGGATTGCCTTTGGTTTTGACAGACTTTGTGCAGTGATGAATGGTGTCAACTCGATTAGAGACTTCATCGCATTCCCAAAGAATAATCAGGGACGTGATATGATGATCGATGCTCCGAGCCCGATCGCCGATGAGCAGTATGACGAGCTCTACCTCAAGGGGACATACTCACCAGAAACAAAGGGCTAAGTAATAAACATCTTGAGCTGATAACAAAAGAGCGACTCCTGATAGATCATGGGTCGCTCTTTTTTGGTTTTTTTCATTTCGACTGACGAAGGAAGGAGTAATCTTTGTTGTCCATTACTGCTCCTATTTATCAAAAATCAATTACAAACATAGATCTCTCTCCAAGGTCGAGATGAAAACAACAACTACGTATTAAACTCTCATAATTTGCCTTCTCTTGAAGTAAATATTGAATTTAGAAATCCTATCAAGGTCTATCTTCCTTTTTCATTTCGACTGACGCAGGAAGGAGAAATCTTTGTTGTCTCGTGCTCTTCCAATTATTCAAAAAACAGGGATTACAAGCATAGATCTCTCCCCATGGTCGAGATGAAAAATAGTCTTGTTAGTTCAATTTATCACAAGCCTCAAAACTCCATTCGCTTGATTCTATTTCGAATTGCAAAATCCGTCAATGACATCCTCCTTTTTCATTTCGACTGACGCAGGAAGGAGAAATCTTTATTGTCTCGTGCTCTTCCAACTTCACAAAACGGGTATTACCAACATAGATCTCTCCTGATAGTCGAGATGAAAAACAGTCTTAGGTGATTAGCTGCACCCCTACTTAGCGATTTGGTAACTATCAAATCTTATAAACACACTCTAAAAACGGACTATACTCCCCTAAATACACAAATTGATATATCAATCATACGGCTATCCATCTTATAAAATGCCCCATTAATGGACATTTCATAATCAATGAGCCATCAATTATTTGGCTATGCAATATGATATCTACCTAATATGTGGACTGCTCTGGAAACAAGCGAACAATATTAATTTGGAAAATTAGTTTTATAACGTATATTTACGTTGAATAACGAATAGATCGATATGAAGTATCCAAAATTGACCAAAGCAGAAGAGGAAATCATGCAGCTACTGTGGCGGGCCAAAGAGCCAACTACAGTCAGTCAGCTGATCGAGCAAATGCCCGAGCCTCACCCTCCTCATAGCACCATCAGTAGTATCGTGAGGATCTTGGAGGGCAAAGGATTCGTAGATCACAAGACCTATGGTCGGACGCATGCATACTACACTACGGTGGATAAAAAAGACTACACCCGATTTTCGCTTAGGAAGTTGGCTGGCAATTACTTCCAAGGTAGTATGAATGACCTCGTATCATTCCTCGTCAAGGAGAATGACCTCAGCCTAAAAGATCTCTCCGAAATCATCGAAAAATTAGAAAACGAATAAAGGGAACATCATGAGCCAAACGTTACAATACCTCCTCGAAGTCACCCTGTGCTGGGCCGTTTTTTATGCGATATTTTTCGCCTTCTTAAGACAGGTCACTTTCTTCTCCGTCAATCGATGGTACCTACTCTCGACGTTGCTGCTCGGCATATTCATACCGCTGCTCAGGCATGTCGAGATAGACCTCCATCAGGAGCAGATATCTCAGGCACTTCCGCTCGTCATGATGGTCGGAGAGATGCCCGCTCAGATGGCGATCTCTGTAGAAGAAGCCACCATAGACTGGCAGCAGTATATTTACTGGGCTTTAGGAGGAGTGTATTTTATTGGTGTTAGTTTTTTCGCCTACAGGCTCTTGAGATCACTATATAAGATCTATCAGCTCAAATCTATGGCAAGAGTAGAAATCGCTGATCAAGCCATACTACTACATACTGATCAGCCACATCTTCCCTTCTCTTTCTTGCACTATATATTCATCAGTGATCAGGTCGCACTATCTGAGGAGTACGACGATATACTCCGTCATGAGATAGAGCATGTGCGCAGTCATCATACCATCAATGTACTCCTCATAGAGCTGATCCAGATATTATTTTGGTTTAACCCATTCATATATCTCTACAAGACTGCCATACGTCAGACTCACGAGTACCTCGCTGATGCCGCTGTCCTGCAGAGCACTAATAGAAAAACTTATGGTACGATGCTGCTGAAGCAGTCTCTTTCCGGATTGGAGATCGCTCTTACGCATCGATTCTTTCATTCTCACATAAAAAAACGTATAAACATGATGTATCAAAAGCAATCCGGAAGATCGGCTTGGATTAATTATTCATTCGCATTGATCGGCGTATTTACTATGGGGCTTTTATTCGCTTGTCAGCAAAACGAAGAAGTGGAAATAATAGACTCATCGTTTATTAAGGGACAAATTCTTGATGAAGTCGTTCTGACAGCATTCGGCAGGTCGAGAATTAAAACCGAGATGTCTCCTACGACGCTTGATCCCATAAATAATGCGACGTGGTTGGAAGTAACTTCTGAAGTTAACACAGGCACGGCTATCCAGCGAGTGCCATTATTCCCTGGCTGTGAAGAATTGGGTGAATCTTACTTAAGTCAAAAGGAGTGTGCTAATAACAAATTGAATCACTACTTATACACCAATTTGATATATCCCAAAGAAGCCAGAAAAGCAGGCATCGAAGGTAGAACCCTCGTACAGTTTGTCATACAAAAAGACGGTACTATCGGTCGGACACACCTCGTAAAAGATATCGGTGGTGGATGTGGAGAGGCAGCACTCGCTGTGATCAACAATATGAATGATGATGGCATCAGATGGACGCCAGGTGTAGATGCTGGACAGCAGGTCGATGTACTATACACCTTACCTGTCATTTACAAATTAGAAGGTTAAATAAAAAGATTGTTCCATGCTACAATACCTCCTCGAAGTCACCCTGTGCTGGGCCGTATTTTATGCGATATTTTTCGCCTTCTTGCGACAGGTCACTTTCTTCTCGGTCAATCGATGGTACCTACTCTCGACTCTCATGCTCGGCATATTCATACCGCTGCTCAGGCATGTCGAGATAGACCTGCATCAGGAGGAAATATCTCAGGCACTACCCCTCGTCATGATGGTCGGAGAGATGCCCGCTCAGATGGCTATCTCTGTAGAAGAAGCTACAATAGACTGGCAGCTGTATATCTACTGGACTTTAGGAGGAGTGTATTTCATTGGCTTTAGCTTTTTCGCCTACAGGCTCTTGAGATCACTATATAAGATCTATCAGCTCAAATCTATGGCAAGAGTAGAAGTCGCTGATCAAGCCACACTGCTACATACTGATCAGCCACATCTACCCTTCTCTTTCTTGCACTATATATTCATCAGTGATCAGGTCGCTCTATCAGAGGAGTATGACGATATACTCCGTCATGAGATAGAGCATGTGCGCAGTCATCATACCATCGATGTACTCCTTATAGAGCTGATCCAGATACTATTTTGGTTTAATCCATTCATATATCTCTACAAGACTGCCATACGTCAGACTCACGAATATCTCGCTGACGCCGCTGTCCTGCAGAGCACTAATAGAAAAACTTATGGTACGATGCTTCTGAAGCAGTCTCTTTCCGGATTGGAGATCGCTCTGACGCATCGATTCTTTCATTCTCACATAAAAAAACGTATAAACATGATCTATCAAAAGCAATCCGGAAGATCGGCTTGGCTGAAGTATGCTTTGGCCTTGCCGGTCCTTTTCTTCTTGACTGTCGTATTTGCTCGGCATAATGGTCAAGATTTAAATTTCAAAATGTATAGTAGTACTTCACTAAAAGAGGAGATAAACTTCTTTTGTGATTCTGACAAAGGCTCGGTATTCCCAGTGATTTTCTTAGACAATACTATCGAAAGCCAATACAAAAGTGGGCTCAAGAATACACATTTCATATTGCCTTCATTTTTCAAACAACTTAACTACATATACGATCCTAATAAACATCTGACCATTTACATAGATGATCAGCGCATCACATCAAAGGAAAAGCTACCAATTGATTTTTCTCAACCTTGGATAGCTGAATACTTAGAAATAATAAGTCCTAAGGTCGCTGAAATAGAATATGGCGCCCCTTTAGGCGTAATGAAAATAAAACGTCCGTCCAACGATATCTCACTCTATGAAAACTATGTCAATCAAATAGATGGTGAAAACTTAGGGACCAAGTACATGTACAACCGAAACAGCTCTCACAATACTGACGGACAGAATAAAGAATCATCATCTATCAGCTTTGATGTAGAAAAATGGAAAGCAGCCATCAATGCTGTCCTCAACAATAATGAAAAGAAAAAGGATGTCGAAGTCGAATTAACGAATTTGGTCAAAAAGTGGCTAAAACAATACCCTCGTGATCATGATCAAATATTGGATCATATCTTAATGACTCCATTGAATCATGGCTTATTGGTACGCTATGAAACTGATCTCGTAGAGCGATCGAAACTATCAATGGTAAAGGATATAGATCGATTTGAAGTCTATACTCAAAAGATTAATAGAAACAATCTCACAAATTCAATAACAGAAGCTGAATCAGTACTCCCCTCCTACGAAAACCTAGCTCAGATCATGAGTGCCAGGTATAAAGTAGGAGAGAAACCGTCTTTTGAAAGCTACCTGGAGGACTATATCAAACTCAGCTATCCTATACGCCATCGAGAAGATATGGTTAATATTTTATCACAACATTTTGAGCGCTATTTTAATGAGCACGATATAGCTATGCCTATACAGATGAGCGAGCTACAGATAAAAAGTGGAACAAAACTGCCGAGCTCATTGATGAGCCAACTTGACAAGGAACTGGAATCTCCCGATATGCCGATCATTTGGTCGCAAGAGTGGATTGTAAGTCTAAGTATCAGTGATTTCATTAATACTGATCAACCCATTGGGGCTGTTTATTCTTTGCCTTCAGATAAAGCACAGAAGATATTCGGAGATAGAGGACAACGAGGATTTTATGCATTGATGGGGTATGACCGTCCTCGCTCTCATCCTATGAAGCAAAAGGAAATGATGAATTTTGAGCTCGAAAACTTCTTTCAGACGATATCACAGACAGATGAAAGTAGCTGGGTCACCAAACTCAAAGAGGTCCATCATCAGCTCCGAGAAAAGTATCCTCTTGTCACGGACTGGACAACTCCATTCACCACCAGAGCCCATGCTCATGATATCAATCTCGTGATCATTGATAATGAAATCATCAAGGCGTATAAGGCCAGCGGGGCAGACTACGAAAGGCTGGATAAGGAAGTTCGACTGGATAAAGACATGCAAGAGAAACCATCTCAGATATTCTCTCGACGCATGTTAGATTCAAGTTTCCCAATCAGTCAATTTGACAATCAGATTTCTTTTGGAAGTTATCTCGACGAAAAGCTCATAGAAGTTTCAGTAGAAGGAGAAATTCTAAAACTCAATAAAGATTACTCCATTGACAAAGCCAAAGGCATTATTACTGTAATTAATAAGAATTATATAAACCAAGCCAAACCTGTCAGAGTTAGATTTATTGATGGTGATGGAGCAGCTCAAAATGACAAAATCAAAGAGCTCCTTCATACATCTAATACCATACATGACAAACCCTTGATTGATATCATCATTGATTTTTATCGAGAAGAGCAAATAGAAAGGCCACTATACCTAATTAACGGTCAGGTTGTGAATTTTTCACTAATAGAAAACCTGAAGCATGAGGAGATACAATCAATAGGAATCATTGCCGATCCTGATGAACTCAATAAGTATGACGCAACAGCAAAATATGGAATCATCAAGTTTAACCTCTTTGAGCAACAAAATGACAAAATCTATAAGGTAGTAGATGAAATGCCACGCTTCCCTGGATGTGAGGAGATAGAAGCTAATACACATGTCAGAAAAACTTGTGCTGACGAAAAATTACTCCAATACCTCTACGAAAATCTGAAATACCCTAAGATCGCAATGGACAATGGTGTTGAAGGAAGAGTGTATATACAATTCGTCGTAGACAAAGATGGCTCAATCGAAAATGCCAAGATAGTAAGGGACATCGGAGCTGGCTGCGGCCAAGCAGCACTCGAGGTAGTCAATAGGATGAATGACATGCCAGACAGATGGACACCAGGCAAAGAAGACGGGCAAGTAGTCAAAGTCCTGTACACACTCCCCGTGACATTCAAAATAGCTAAGGACGTACCTCAGGATACAGTGGTGATATTTGATCCCGAGAATTTTTCGGAGATGATGCTGATACACCCTTCTGATGAGTCAGCACCAGAAATGCGCAATGAGCAAAGTCGTGAATATCTCGTCGAACTGATACAGTCATCATTCGGCTCCATCATCTCAGGATCGGTTTCACTATATGGTACTATAAATCCTGAAGGCAGCATAATGTGGTCATTAGGATCAGATAGCGTAGGGGATAGCAACAGAGCTGATTTTGATAAAAAATCCAAAGAAGTAATCGAAAAGATTGTAAAGAGAAACATCAGCATGGCGTCTCATTCAGGGAGCACTTCTTTCCCTGATTATCACAAGTTGATCCTGACAGTCCCTATCAAGTAAATTATGAATTTGATATAATCACTAATTGCCATCAAGATCTATGTAGATTTTGATGGCCTTTTTCATTATTAGACCATTATTGATTCATATGATTTGCTTCTAATTTTCTATATTGACAAGTATTAAATCAAACGTTACCAATTAAATATGAAGACTTCCCTTACACTCCTCCTGACCATCATTAGTGTCTTTGGCTATAGCCAAAATTTTAGCTCACAGGATCCTGCATACATAGAAAACGTCACCAAAGGTGAAGAAGCACTGGGTGCGGCAGAATATGACTCGTGTGTCTATTACTATACCAAAGGATTTGAGATCAAGCAGACCAGCTACCTCAGCCTACTGAGAGGTGCCGCATGTGCCTATAGCATCGATGACATGGGACTATCGCAGCAGTGGATGGACAAAGCAATGGAAAACAGTTGGCAAGGGACCAAGCAAATTTTTGAAGGCTACGAAGAGTTTGACTTATTCAGGGATACCCCTTTTGACTCCATGGTCTTGTCCAAATACGATATAGCTGCCAAAGCAAGCGGATTAGATTTAGAGCTGATGGCAGAGTTTGACTCTATCAGAGTATATGATCAGAAGTGGAGACGACTCATGAGAGACACCTCTGAGGCTTATGGCTGGGACTCACCACAGATGAAAGAACTGTGGTCACATCAATCCTATCACGACTCGCTCAACACTCAGCGTATCGAGGAAGTCATAGTAGAAGTAGGTGGATATCCCGGCAGATCAGTCGTAGGCGATCAGCATGCATCTACAGCCTTCTTAGTGATACAGCATGCGCCTCTGGAGGTACAAGAAAAGTATGTAGAGATGTTTAAATCCGCTGCTGACGCAGGAGAAGTACTGTGGGGATCGATAGCACTCCTCATAGATCGAGTCAATCTCGGACAAGGGAAAAAACAGATATACGGGAGCCAAGTCGGAAGAGATGAGAACTCCGGAGAGCGCTATCTACTTCCTATCGAGCATCCTTACAAAATTGATAGCCTTCGCAGTTCTGTCGGTTTAGGCCCTATCAATGACTATACTAAAATCTGGAATTTCAGCTTCGATATAGAGAAGCATAAAGAAATCTGGAAAAAACTGGAAGAGGCTGAGAAAAAAGAATAGGGAATAACAATAAATCAAGTCCCAATGAGAACTACCATCAATTTTCTAATCTCTGTTATTTGCACATTCGGCTATAGCCAAAATAGTTGCTCAGAAGAACCTCTATACCTACTGAATGGCATCGAAGTCAATAAATCAGTCATAGATGAGCTAAACACAGAGTGTATCAGCTCTACAGAGGAAATAGACGCTCGGCAAGCCATAGATCTCTACGGCGAGAAAGGTCAATATGGAGCCATAAATGTCCAGACTACAGAATATGAATTCATCAAAGACTCAAGGATGCACGAGGGCTATACATCTACTCACTATTACTTAGCAGATCAGTGGGGATGGGTCCTTTCTCGAATGAGTATTCCCACTTCTCTATCAACTCTCCAAAACGTATCAATCCTCACCACTATACTCATAGATGATCAAGAGTCCACCGCCGCAGACTTAAAGAGTCTATCGAGTGATGATATACTTTCTATATCGATATATCATCATTCAGCGGCTGAGATTCTGTACCCTGAGGTAGATGGTCGGCTCATAGTCATACGGCTAAAAAGCAGCCTTTAAAATAGAGCACTTTGGGGCAAAAGATAAAGCTGGGTCTATCCTACCATTCATCATTTATCTATAGTGCTGAACAATGATTAATTTTGGAGCTGACAAATCGATATCCCATGCTGATGAGTATCCTCCTTCCCATATTGATGATGATGAGCTATGCAGAGCCGACATCTACAGATAGTCTGAGTTATTTAGCTCTTGGCGACTCCTACACGATCGGTGAGAGTGTAGCAGAGAGTGACAGATGGCCCGTACAGCTGACTCAGACACTGAGCGATCAGGGCACCGCAGTCGCTCCTCCTCGTATCATCGCACGTACCGGCTGGACCACAGACGAACTCCAAGCTGCCATTGCTGCTGAAAATATCACCCAGACCTACGACCTCGTATCACTACTCATCGGGGTCAATAATCAATACCGAGGATACCCCATAGATCAATTCACGAAAGAGTTTGAAGAATTATTGGATCAAGCTATAGTCTTTGCTGGAGGTCAGATCGATCGAGTATTCGTAGTTTCGATACCAGACTACGGAGTGACACCATTCGCACAGTCCAAGAATCCGGCAAAGATCGCTACAGAAATAGATCAGTACAATCAACTCTCTGCTGAGATAGCAGAGCGAAAAGGAGTGGCCTACTACGATATCACACCCATCTCAAGAGTGGCTGCAGAGGATGCATCACTCATAGCGACAGATGGACTGCATCCATCTGGTCAGATGTATAGTCAGTGGGTAGAGCTGATCGCTGCGCAGATAGCTGCTAAACTGAATAAATAGCTAATAGTCTATTCTGCCTTGGTAGCAGCAGAGACATAACTGTCGAGCATCTCCCTGATCTCGAGCTGAGGATCATGCCATGCAGCATGGAGGCCTGCCTGTCGAGCGCCAGCGATATTATCATGATTGTCATCGATGAATAGGGCTCGCTGAGGATCGATACCCGCATCAGCTATCACATGCTCATAGATATTGACGTTAGGCTTTCGCATTTTGACATCATGAGAGTAGTAGGCCTTCTCGAAGTATACTTCTTCAAATCCCGCTACGCCGATACTCGGTAGCATCTCACGATGTACATATTGGATATGTGTATGATTAGTATTGCTGAGGAGATATACCTGATAGTGCTCTCGGAGAGTCAGCACCCAGTCCAGACGAGCTTTGGGTATACTGAGCAGCATGGCATTCCATGCATCGAGGATCTCTCGCTCGGTGACTACATGATCTACCGTACGCTGTAGACGATGCATGAAGCTCCCCTCACTGAATAATCCCATCTCATACTCATCTAATATGGTCTGATAGTGCTCAGGATAAGCCCTCCCATCAAAATCGAGACGAAACAATCTGCGCAAAGCTGCATCTGTGGCAGTATAATCGAGATCTAATAAAATACCTCCAAAATCAAATATAATCGTGTCTATAGCCATGTCTCTGTATTGCTCGAGACCAAGATAAGCGAGAGGACCTAAGAGCGGGGAGAAAAAGAAATATTAATTTTTTGTGAAGATGAAAGCAGCGTATAAATACGGGGGGACGTTTTAATGGCGTACTCGAGGAGTCAAGCAGACTTCTAATGAGCTATAAAGGGAAATTTTAATAAAGTTCGAACCTCTGAGAACAAGCAAACCGAACTTATGAAAAAACTATTCTTTATTCTTTTTTTATTCGTTCTCAGAGGTTCTTCCTTTTCTTACCAATGTCACTAAAAAACATATCCAAACACTCTAAGGCACTTGATCATATCAAGCTTATCAGAGAATCTGGACATGTCTTTCACATTTATTACTTATAGCCTACAGGGCATACTCATTTTGAGCGATCTGATGATCTGCTATCACTCTTTTGAGTGCCTTTAGATTCTTCAGAGGGTAGTTACAAAATTTATTGATAGCTGCCACATATGAGTCTTGCTTCTCTTCTCTGACGAATGATCCTACTGCCTCAAGAGCTGTCGCCTTGACACGCTCAGTAGACTCTCTCAAGAATACCTGTACGATCGCTTCTCTCACTGCGGCTGGTGCGGCATTGCCTTGTGCAGCATTCTTCTTCTCTCTTGCTACGAGTGACTCGGCGAGATAGAGCTCGATGAGTAAATCAGCGAGATTCATGAGTATTTCTTGCTCCTCTTTGATGTTGATTTTTCCTTTCATAGCAAGCTGACCTACAGAGCCGATGAGCATGAGTGCCACTTTTCTGAATCCTTTGACCGCTCTCTCTTCGTCTGTGAGATCACCATCAGTAGTCGGAGTGCCTGTGAGTAGCTCCTGCTGTACTGCCATCGCTGGAGTAGCAAAATCTAATGCCCCCTTCATCGCTGCTCTGAATATGATATTGAGCATGAGCATACGGTTGATCTCATTAGTCCCTTCGTAGATCATAGAGATACGAGCGTCACGATAAGCTCTGGCTGCGAGACCTTCTTCGCTATAGCCCATACCGCCATGCACCTGCACTGTTTCGTCAGCTACTTCATTGACTACTTCGGAGGCTACTATCTTGAGGATAGAGCTCTCGAGCGCATACTCCTCTGCTGCGAGGAGCTCCGCCTCAGCATATGACTTACCTTCTGACATGAGCTGCTCTGTATAGTCAGTCATGAGACCAGAGGTACGGTATACTGCCGCCTCTGTGGCATATATAGCTACAGCTTGATCTGCTATTTTCTTTTTGATAGCTCCAAATGATGAAATGGCTTTACCAAACTGGATGCGCTCATTGGCATATTTGATGGCCATATCTGAAATATTCTTAGCACCACCGAGACCAAAAGGTCCTATCTTATATCTACCAGCATTAAGCACATTGAATGCTATGAGGTGACCTTTACCTCTTTCTCCTAATAGATTTTCTACAGGTACTTTTACATTTTCAAAGAACACCTGACGAGTAGAAGACCCTTTGATACCGAGCTTTTTCTCTTCTGCTCCGAGTGTAAGGCCTTCCATGCCTTTCTCGAGTATGAATCCGGTGAAGTCAACACCATCTATCTTAGCGAATACCACAAATACATCTGCGAACCCTGCATTAGTGATCCACATTTTCTGACCATTGATGATATAGTGCTTACCGTCTTCTGATAGATCTGCACGTGTTTTCGCCGCTAAGGCATCTGATCCAGATCCCGGCTCTGTGAGACAGTAGCTCGCCACAGTCTCTCCAGCTATGAGACCAGGTAGGTATTTAGCTTTTTGCTCTTCTGTACCGAAGTACAGGATCGGTAACATACCAATACCTGTATGGGCACCATATGTCGTACCAAAAGCTCCAGTACCGCCGATACATTCTTTTACCAGTGCATTAGTATTAGGATCCATCTCCATACCACCATACTGCTCAGGCATATGCGTACCGAGAAAACCTAACTCTCCGAGCTTAGCTATCAAATCCTTATTGAGATCGTGCTCTCCATGCTCCATACGATCTGCCACTGCTTGGTAGTCATTCTTGATGAATTCCTTCAGTGTGTCTCTGATCATGAGCTGCTCATCCGTAAAATCTTCTGGCACAAAGATCTCTCCTTTAAGATCTTCTATGAAAAAATGCGATCCTTTCTGTACTGTAGCTGTTTTTTCCATCTTATCTTTTAACTATAAGTTTATGCTATTGTGATATTAACTCCTTAAAAATAAGGGAGATACGACATACCAGTCAATAGTTATGAATATTTTTTTAACCCTGAGTATAGTTTTCTTATTTGCACTTATGCCCTTTCTGTTAAATTAGCTTTCGCACAAAGAAGTTTATACTTGACCATACAATCAGAAATAGGACAACTCGGGGAAGAGCTCGCCTCATCTTACCTCACAGAAAAAGGATATGAAATCCTGGAACGCAACTGGCGATGGAGCAAATCAGAACTCGATATAATCGCTAAAAAGGATGAGGTTTTAGTATTTGTCGAGGTAAAAGCAAAAAGCTACACCTACTATGGAGACCCCGCCGAATCAATTGGCCCGAAAAAAGAAAGAATGATATATGAGGGCGCAGCAGCTTATATGCGACAGGTGGCCCATGAGTGGGAGTTTAGGTTTGACATCATCACTGTGATATTCAGCCAACAGTTTGAGCCTAAGATCGAGCATTTCGAGGACGCTTTTTTCCCAGGTATATGATCCATTATGATAGATAGATATCACTACCTTGTGGCCAAAGAATAAAAAACATTGGATCAAGTAATCGTAAGCACAATAGTCCCTCAAAATACCGGTCACGCTTGGGAATATTATTTCAATCAGATTAATAAATGGTGGCCACAAGAATTTTTCACCTCTCCGAAGACTAAGAAATTCGTCATAGAAACTTATGTCGGTGGCAAAGTATACGAAGACTATGGGGAAGGTGATGGTCTGGAGTGGGGCCAAGTAATCAAGGCTGATTTCCTGCATTCTCTTATCATACAAGGATTCTTGATCAGAGAGTTTGGCGGACCGGCTATGACCTACGAGACCTATACATTCTCAGCAGTGGATAGTGGTACAGAGGTCAAGTACACTTTAGATCCTGTTGGGAATGGACTCTCGGACAAGACACTTCAGCAGCTAAAAGGAAGCTGGGAGCAACTATTAGGCGTCCATTTTAAAAATTATTGCTCGAATAGATAATTATTTACCCCTTAGCCTTTCATACTACTATTGAAAGCCCTATCTTTGCGCCCCTAATATTTATAAGTGATGAAAAAAGACATACATCCGTCAGATTATAGAAAGGTAGTATTCAAAGATTTCTCATGTGATGAAGCGTGGCTGGGCAGATCTTGTGCTCCTACCAAGGATTCTATCACTTGGGAAGATGGCAATGAGTATCCTCTCATCAAGTTAGAAATCTCTAACATGTCACACCCTTTCTTCACAGGCAAGATGAAATTCGTTGATACAGCTGGTCGAATTGACAAGTTCAACAAGAAATTCGCAAAGTTCGCTCGTAAAAAAGAAGAGCCAGCAGAATAATATTTCTTTATCAACGGTAAGATATAATAATGACCCCACTACCTTAGTGGGGTTTTTTAGTTTATGGCTACACTGATACTATTTGATGGCCCAGAGTGGGCAGATTTATTTCCGCTGACCCTGACTCGCCCCTGTGCCGAGCTGCGTGTCGGTATCTTTACTATACGAGAGAAATGGGCCCACTATCACACTCGAGAGATAGCCTATCACTGCGCTGACTACCTCAGACCAAAGTATCCCACGACAGATCAGTCCGATGTACTCTTAGTCAATGGGGCGACCATTCCAGATGATAGGCTATGGGAGAGCATCTCCTCATTACATATAGGCGAAAGTCTATATCAGCAAGACAGACTCATCGCCCTACGCACAGATCAGTATGATGCCACAGGTGATATCTCTACCATAGCACATCAACCAAAAGCAATAAAGCAAGAAATAATACGGATAGAGTATCCAGAGCATATATTTTTAATCAATGGGGATCAGATCCAGAGTGACTTCAGTCAGATAACTGTAGAAAACAAGTCTGCTCCTATTCCTGATACGGTGAGACTGACCGGTGATCCAAAAAATCTGCTTATCAGCCCAAGTGCCAAAGTAGAGCACTGCTATCTGAATGTCACGGATGGCCCTATCTATATCGGACCCGATGCAGTCATCCTCGACGGAACGATGATGAGAGGTCCTGTAGCAGTCGGCACAGGGGCGGCAGTCAAGATGGGCGCTAAGATCTATCAAGGCACGACTATAGGACCTCGCTGTAAAATCGGAGGCGAAGTGAAACGCAGTGTATTCTTAGCTAACAGTAATAAAGGTCATGATGGCTATGTCGGTGATAGCGTGATCGGCGAATGGTGCAATTTTGGTGCGGATAGTAATACCTCCAACATGAAAAACACCTATGGCCTCATCAATCTCTACCACATCGCCAGTGATCAAAAGCGACGTACCGCTGAGCAGTTTTGTGGGCTTATGATGGGAGATCATAGTAGGTGTGCGATCAATACCCAATTTAATACGGGTACAGTATGCGGCATATTCGCTAATGTCTATGGCCCACCACCCCAGACCTATATACCATCTTATAGCTGGGGCAGTGATGATATCTATGATATTGAGAAAGCCATAGAAATCGCTAAAATCGTCCATGACCGAAGAAAAATCACCTTCAGCGAAGTGGATGAGTCTATACTCCGATATCTCTATAAACAATATAGCGTCTCCTGATAATGACAGAGCCGTGGTGGAAAATCGCTGCCAGCTATCTCTGGCCTATACATATCGAGTCTCGATCCTCTGACTACAATCCCGAGCTATATATAGAGTTATCCAAAGGTCGATATCAGCTCTCTACTGCTAATGCCATCTACTCTCATGAGGACAAGTATGATAATTTTGGCGAGATACTCACCAATCGGCTCGATCTATCCCAGATAGGTGACGAAGTGCTCATCCTCGGACTGGGACTCGGTAGTATACCTATCATACTCGACACTGTAGATCCTGGTAGATGGAGCATCACCGCTGTGGAGATAGATGAAGAGGTAGTCGACCTCGCCACTATCTACGCCTACCCTAAAATCCTATCTGACATCAATACCATCTCCACAGATGCAGCCATATATGTCGATATCGATAGTAGGCAGTATGACCTCATCTGCATAGATCTATTCATTGGAGATAAGACACCACTGAAATTTCAATCTCTCGCATTCTTATCAAAGATCAAAGAACTCTTAACTCCTGAGGGCATAGTCATATATAATACCTTAGCATTCACTAAAGAGGACAAAAAAATATCGGAGAGCTTCTTTGAAGAACGATTCAGAGAGGTATATCGAGACGCTGAGATGATCTATGCCCATAGAAACTACATGTTAATCAATGATAAGCGTTGGATTAGGCGATAGCATGTTTTACTTTTGCCGACCGATAAGACAGCAATATCTTCATCAGAAAACGATAGACTATGATCAATCTCAACATATACGTACTCATTGGCCTCACCGCTTTATTTCTTTTAGGAGGTGTTTTACTCGCCTTATTCGTAGGATTTTGGTATTCATTTCCCGTCTTGCTGATAGGCATTATCCTTTTATTAGTATACATCTTCTTTGGAAGTGTCAATTCTGCCGCTAAGCATATCCAGAATGAAGAATTTGATGAGGCGGAGAAAAAACTAAATCTGACTCTCAAGCCTGACTGGCTATATATCACTCAGCGTGCCTTCTATTATATCATGAAGGGCTCTATAGCGATGCATCGCAAAGATATGAAGACAGCAGAAAGCTACTTTGACACAGCACTCCAGATGGACCTCCCGAGTGACAATGAGAGAGGTATGATCCTCCTCCAGCTCGCTAATATCAATGGCGCAAAGGGGAAATGGACGGCTGCCAAAAACTACTTCCGTGAAGCGAAGAAACTCAACATCACAGAAGGAATGATCAAGGGGCAATTGGACCAATTTGAGGTAGCGCTCAAGCAAAGTGGACAGGCCAAAGCTGCTCGATCAATGGGTAAGCAAGGCATGAGCATGATGGCACAAGGCAAATCCAAAAGACGTCGACCTAAAATGAGATAATCGCCTTTTGAAAAATCTTCAAAGCAAAGGCTTTCGAAAGCTCATTTCGTAGTTTTCATTTGAAACAATCGCCATATTTAAAATGAAATCGATAAATAAAATCTATTCTTTAGATAATTTGTAAAGAACAATTTATCACCCATATATTTGTATCAGCATTACGATGGTAAGCGATTAATATTGAAACAATACTGTGAGGTGATGAAATCGGTAGACGTGCCCTCTTGTCTCGGGGGTGGAGAATCAAGCGATAAACATAACACTATGCTAAGCCCTCCGTGGAGGTTCGAATCCTTCTCTCACAGCCATTTTTAGTACACTGTAAGATGATGAAATCGGTAGACGTGCCCTCTTGTCTCGAGGGTGGAGAACAAGCGACAAACATTTCACTATGCTAAGCTCTCCGTGGAGGTTCGAATCCTTCTCTTACAGCTCATTTTCTTTGACATATTATACACTGTGAGGTGATGAAATCGGTAGACATGCCCTCTTGTCTCGGGGGTGGGGGAAAGCGATAAACTCAGGATAGGGGTTGACCACAAACTTGGCTTCGGCCGAGACTTTTGTCCTGTGGCTAAGCGCTCCGTGGAGGTTCGAATCCTTCTCTCACAGCCATTTTTACTACACTGTAAGATGATGAAATCGGTAGACGTGCCCTCTTGTCTCGAGGGTGGAGAATAAGCGACAAACATTTCACTATGCTAAGCTCTCCGTGGAGGTTCGAATCCTTCTCTTACAGCTCATGAAAAAGGCCCATACCAGATAGCTCGGTTGGGCCTTTTCCATTTCTACCATATCTTTTTTCTATTCACTCACGAAAATGCTCTTCCACATAGCTTTCTATTTCTTCTCTTACTTGCTCCCAGTGAATATTCTTTTTATCGGAACCAAGGACATGATCTCCCTGTGCGAATACATCGATTTCGACCTGCTCATTATCCTCTGTCACCTCAGCTAAAAACTCCTTAATAGCCTCTGTCGAAACCACTCGATCACCTTCATAGTACCCACAGTAGACCGGCATCTGCAATGCCTCAAAATACTCTTCCTTCATCGTCATATCGAGTAGCGCCTGTAGAGCGATCAGCCCATTAGTATGATAGAGTGTAGACCAGTACTGTGGCACCTCCTGACTGTCTCTCATATCCCTACGCTCTCCTATCATACGATATGCGAGCTGCCGACCCCATGGCCCTGTGAGCATCTTACTCTGCTCGGCATGTATAGCTATATTAGGTGAGAGTAGCATGACTGCATCGATATCGTCATCATGGGCAGCCAGATAGATAGCCAAAGTACCTCCCGTCGAACAGCCCATTACGATGACCTTTTCTCCGAGTGTTTTGCCAATGGCTATAGCATCCTTAGCTGCATCTATGAGATCTACAGGAGTCAGATCTTTCATCGCATCAGGGTACTCAACACCATGTTCAGGCAACCTTGGCAGATAGAGATTAGCTCCGATCTGTTCGGCCATCAGCTGATGTACAGGATCTCCCTCCATCGGGCTCGCCGAAAATCCATGTAAATACACAATACTATATGGCCTCCGAGACTTAGTACTATCCGCCCATATCATGCGAGACTCATTATTTTCTTTGAGATACTGCACCGTAGATTCCCGCTGAGCGATGATGGACTCCAGCTGAGTGATGTCATATCTCTCAGTCGATGGCGTCGGATCTACACTATCAAAATGAGGACGAGGCCCTAAAAAAAATCCTGCGACACCTATTACAACTAAACCTAAGATAGCGATAGCTATTCTCTTTATGTATTTCATACAGACATGATACTATTATTCCCTCTTATTGGCACTTCTTGATCAAGAAACTTGGATCAGGACAATTGGCACTATACTGCTCAAGATCTTCTGCAGTACATACTCCAGGATAGTCTCCCTCCTGATCTCCCATATCACGGATGAGCTGAAAGTGCAGATGTGGCACCCATCCACCATTCTCAGACTGATCTCCTACAGTAGCTACCTGCTGCCCCACATGTATCGGCTGCCCTATCTGCCATCGATCATGATACTCACTACTGAGGTGGCCGTAGAGCGTGTAGCATCTTTTCTCTCCGACCCGGTGCTCGATGATCAGCGTATAGCCATAGTCGAGATGTGCATCATTGTAGGCATAGCTATGTACATGACCTGATACTGGAGCATACACTGGATGACCCGCATCTACCCAGAGATCGATACCCAGATGTCTATCTCGTGAGGTACCGGACTGAAAATGCTCACTCGATCCATAGAGATTTCGATGCTCAAGGTATCCACCGATAGCGACCTTCGCAGCGGCTTGGCCTTTCACTGATCTGACATAATCGTCTAATCGATCATAATCTACCACGCCCTGCAGGGCAGGTACTCGGACGGAGCAGTCTATCGAGACATAATCTTCCTCGACATAGTCTATACCCATGATTTGGAAAATCTCTTCTGAGGAAAACAATGTAGAAAGATCACTCATATCGCAATGACTCAATTGGATCAAGCTTAGCGGCTTTCATGGCAGGATACAGACCGGATATCACCCCGACAAATAGACAAACAAAAAAGGCCAATACAATCCATGGCCATGGGATAATGAAACTACTACCTATTAGCATGCTGACAATATTCCCCACGATGATACCAAAGAATACTCCAACTAATCCACCTATCTGAGTGATCACTATAGCCTCTGTCAAAAACTGGATCAGGATGTTTCGACTTTTCGCACCGAGTGCCTTAGATACACCGATCTCTCGAGTACGCTCCGTGACTGACACGAGCATGATATTCATTAGTCCAATGGACGCTCCCAGTAGTGTCATCAAAGCGATAGCGATGGTGCCAGCTCTGAGATTGAAAGTCATATCCTTGAGTGTACCCATGATACTATCTGAAGTACGTATCTCAAAGTCATTTTCCTCGTTAGCCTTAAGTTTTCGAATGTTTCGCATAGGCCCGATACTGGCAGTTTTGGCAGTTTGGATATCAGTGATATCATTGAGCGCTATATAGAGCAGGTATCCCCTATCGGCGTATCCATAGAGCTGCTTAGCCCGGATGATAGGAATGAATACTCGTCGATCTTCATTATTGCCAAAGGAGCTCCCCTTAGGCTCCAAGACTCCTACCACTTTGTATCGAGCGGAGTTGACCTGTATGATCTGGTTCATCGCTCTGTCGGGACGATCATCAAAGAGTTCTTTGACGAGATCCATGCCTATGATGGCTTTCTGAGCCCCTTCCCATACTTCCACTTTCGTGAAATTTCGACCTTCTGATAGTTTAAAATTGGATACATCCAGATAGGCCTCGTCTATCCCATATATTGATACTGTAGGATTCGTTTTTTTATCCCCATGGGACACTTCAGCATTGCCCGTACAGCGCAGGTCGACCGAGACTGTCGCTCCAGGAAAATCAAATCTCTCCTTGAAGGCTAGGGCCTGCTCAAAAATGATAGGTTCCGCCACTTTAGTCTGTCGACCGCCACGATTGCTTTGAATATTCTCTCGGAGTGGCCTCACCTCAAGAGAATTGGCCCCGAGCCGATTAAAGCTATCACTCATCGAGAATAGGATAGAGTCAATAGCTGTCAAAATACCTACCAAACAGGTGATACCAACAGCTATGATCAGCAGCGTCAGCGATGTCCTCAAGAAATTAGACTTGAGAGATCGCAATGCCATTCTTATGTTTTCCTGTAGATTCACTGAGTGATGCCGATTTTTTGACTATAGTTTATAAAGATAGAACTAAAGCTCACAATACTACCAGAGAGTAGACCAGCGATACGAATCTATCGATCAATAAGACAGTCTGAATTTATCTTTTATAGCTTGCATGACCTGATCATGGATCAGACCATTAGAAGCAATGAGCTCCTGGCCAAATAAATAGTCATCTCCACCTCTAAAATCTGATAAAGCACCTCCGGCCTCACTTAAAATGACTGCCCCTCCTGCCACGTCCCAAGCATTGAGCGTAGTCTCATAGAAAGTATCAAAGCGCCCGCAAGCTACATAGGCTAAATCCAGCGCCGCTGCTCCCATACGACGGACGCCTCTGGCATAGCGCATAAAGTGCCCTAAGGTCCTGATCAATGGTGCTACATCCTCCACCTGATAAGGAAAACCTGTCGCTACTAATGATTGAGATAGATCGGGCGTACTGCTCACTCTGATCGGTCGATCATCCAGAAACGCTCCACCATCGAGAGATGCGTAAAAAAGCTCTCCACTAACTACTGACAATACCAGTCCTACCGTGAGCTGATCACCGACCTTGAGCCCTACACTCACTGCAAAATGAGGTATCCCATGCAGAAAATTATTAGTCCCATCAAGGGGGTCGATGATCCATTCTACCTCTTTGCCACCTTGTTCCACCGTCTCTTCTTCTGTGATATAGCCGGCCTCAGGGAGAAGTTTAGAGAGTTCTTCGACGAGCATGATCTCAGCCTGCTTGTCCACATAGGATACGAGACTGTTGAGTCCTTTGACCTCTATATCGCTGTTATTGACCTTACCAAGTTCATTATTGATGAACGCTCCGACTTTTCGCATGATCGGCTGACACTCAGCTGCAATAATCTTATAATCTTTGTGACTCATATGTAGATGTACTCTTCACAAAGAAAAGCAATAGATAAAAGTCCACCATGAGTAGAAGAAGAAAACTGGAAAAGTTTGCCGAAATATTAGCATTTGATCATGTCTATGAGATGTCAGAGCCAGGTAGGCCCGAGGTCAAGCTCAATGCCTTTGAGACAAAGGATCTCCGAGGTAAGTGGAGAGAAGAAGCTTTTGGCAATGATCACCCCATATGTCTCGAGCTAGCCTGTGGTAGAGGTGAGTATGCTGTAGCACTCGCTAGAAAAAATCCTAATACCAACTACATAGGTGTAGATATCAAAGGTGCTCGCATATGGCAGGGAGCTAAAATCGCTAAAGAAGAAGGTCTCACTAATGTAGCCTTTCTCCGTATACGCATCGAGCAACTCGCACTGTACTTCGCACCTGGCGAGATAGATGAGATCTGGATTACATTCCCAGACCCATTTCCAGCGAAAGAAAATCGTCGCATGACCGCTCCTGATTTCTTATCTAAATATTATCAACTGTTAAATAATCATGGTCAAATACACCTAAAGCACGACAATTTGGATTTTTATGATTATTCCGTCGAAACAGTAGAAAAGGATAAAAATTTCAAGATCATATACAAGAACGAGGATATATATCGAGATGAGCTTTTTAATCCAGATTTATCCATCAAAACTTACTATGAAATCAAGCATTTAGTCGACAACAGAACCATAAAATATTTGCTTTTTGTGAAAAATGGCTGAACTTTGCAGTATATAATTTTGTAATTAACACCATAAAAGCATTTAATTATGAAAACGAGTATTGCTTATAGACTGTTCAGATTGTATTTTAATGACCATTCAGACAACCATGAATTGTTTGGTAATAGAGTACATAATCCGCTAAATGAAGCGAACAAAACAGAGTTTTTAAACAATTATGGTGAGGTCCTTTTAAGAGGTGCTGCGATCGTAGGATTGGGCATAGCACTCATCTATTCAGTAATGATCGGCTAATTTTGTACAAGTGCCTTTTCAGGCACCTGTTTTTTCATACTATTTACGGTTTAAAAGTGGTTCCATCCTTGGGCTTTTAGCTCATGGATGTTGCCACCCGTAGTATGGAGCTTCAGTCCATCCTTACGTTCTACTATCTCTCCTATGATATATGCCCCAGGCATAAACCTGATTTTGTCCAGATCCTCTGGAGCTACAGTGAATAACAACTCATAATCCTCCCCGCCACTCAGTGCACAGGTCACTGGATCCATATTAAACTCTAAGGCCAACTCTTTAGACTCCGGATGTAATGGAATTTTTCCTTCTTCGAGATAGGCTCCGACTCCTGACGCTTTGCAGATATGCATCATATCAGAGCTCAGACCATCTGAGATATCCATCATAGAGCTTGGGACCAGATCCGACCGCTTAAAGTAATCATAGGCTGCCTTGGCTGCTTCTGGCTTGAGTTGTCGCTCGATCACATACTGATAGCTACTAAAGTCGGGGGTGATAGTATTGTCATTGAGGTACAGCTGCTTCTCTCGCTCGAGCAGCTGAAGCCCCACGTATGCTGCTCCGAGATCTCCAGATACACAGACTATGTCCCCTACCTTAGCACCACTGCGGTATACCACTTTGTCGAGACTATCTGTGAGACCTATAGCTGTCACACTGATGATCATCCCTTTTGGACTTGACGTCGTATCTCCACCAATGAGATCTACATTATAAAAGTCACAGGCTTTTTTGACTCCCGCATAGAGCTCCTCGAGTGCCTCGACGGAGTAGCGATTAGATATAGCAATGCTGACTGTGACCTGTGTGGGCGCTACATTCATGGCGTAGATGTCTGAGAGATTGACCACCACGGCCTTATATCCGAGATGTTTGAGCGGTGTATACATCATATCAAAGTGAATCCCCTCGACCAGCATATCAGTTGATATAACCGCATACTGCCCACCCTGACCTACGACTGCGGCATCATCCCCGATTCCCCTTAGGGTTGATTTTTGATGTTGCTTATTACCTCGGGTGATATGATCGATCAGACCAAACTCTCCTAACTCATTGACGTCTGTACGTTTTTCGCTCATAGCGCAGCTTTGTATTTTATACAAAAGTAGGGTATTCTGTAGATCATGGAATAGTTATATATTTAATCCCAATATAATATGTAGCTGAATGAGCGAATATCTCAATACCCAATACCAAGACCTTCAGGCTGTAGCACAGAAATATCATGAGCAATATTGTAATGCCTCCCCTTTTCCAAGTATTCACTTCAATGATTTTTTCAATCCAGAAAAATTAGACGAAATCTTATCGGAGTTTCCTGACCTATCCAAAGGTGATAAAATCAAGTTTCAAAATCCAAATGAAATAAAACTGGGATCGAGAGGTGAAAATCGGTTTGGCCCTAAGACAAAGGCGTTTATGCACTTTTTAAATTCACAGCCTTTTTTAGAGTTTTTACAAGAGCTGACTAATGTAGAAGAGTCTCTTATCCCTGATCCCTATTTTGAAGGTGGGGGATGCCATGAGAGCAAAAGAGGAGGACTGCTCAAAGTACATGCCGACTTCAATAAAAATCGTAGAACTGGCTTGGATAGACGTCTCAATGTATTAGTCTACCTGAATAAGGAATGGAAGGACGAATACAATGGACATTTCGAGCTCTGGAATAAGGACATGACAGAATGCGTCACCAAAGTCAGGCCTGATTTCAATACATTAGCTATGTTTTCTACGACAGATTTTTCCTATCATGGGCTACCTGATCCGATCATGTGTCCTGAAGATATGAGTCGAAAGTCTCTGGCCTTATACTACTACTCTAACGGTCGTCCGGCAGAAGAGCTAAGTGACAGAGGAGCCGATGAGCACACAAAGTTTGTCAGTAGAAAAGGAAATGCTTCAGAAGCTAAAATGAGAAGATTTAACACTATGGTAAATGTGGTCACCGACATCACACCTCCAATTATCCTGAGGAACCTAAAGAAACTCGTCGTCAAAAGTACTTAGTACACTTTGCCCAGAGAGTATCTGTCTCATCGGGTAAAACTGTCTCATTAATATTCAAGTCTGGTATTATGATTTGATTGTTATGCAGATGTATAGACCGATCTTTATTCGCTCTTCTCGCTCCATACTTGACATCACCCTTGATAGGACACCCTACATGCGCCATTAACGCTCTTATCTGATGAAAGCGCCCTTTGTCAATCTCTATCCTCATCAAAAAATAATTATCCAGCTCATGAACTAAGCGATAATCTAACTTAGCTGCTTTATACCCATGCTCGGCTTGTAGCTTTACAAGTGCTTTGTTCTTTCTTCCATCCTTTCTTAAATAGACCTTGATCGTATCTACTTCTTCCACATTTACAGACTTATGCGTAATTGCGTAGTAAATCTTTTGAGATGACGCTTGGGCAAATCGCTGCTGTCCTTTAGGAGAATCGGATAAAACTAACATGCCAGATACCGGGCGATCTATTCTATTGCAAAGAAAAAAATCTCTTTTGTTCTTAGCCTGAAGCGCAGAGAGTACAGATTCTTCTTCGTTTTTAGCGGGCTGTGACAATATTCCTACTGGCTTATACACTATAGTATACTCACCGATCTTAGCTATTACTTCATTCGATTTCTTCATACTCTACATCGATGATATCATTTGAGCCTGAAGGACTTTCATTAGTATTTGATCCAGAGATTTGCTTTGGCAGAAAAATGCGATAAGCCAAATAGAATAATATCCCTAAAGTCAAGAACTTGATCATTCTGCTTTTTTTAGATAGTAAATAATGGAGCTGGCGCTACCTAAATTCAAATATCCTAAAATAAACGATGTGACACTTATAAATGGTAGTGCCAAGTAGCCCAATATTGATTTTCTATAGGATTCGCTTATCAGACAATTATAAAAGGGATCTAAAGGCAAGAGACCTCGTTTGACGACTTTAAATCCAAGATCCTCGGCGAAACGACTAAACCGCTCATCGTCAAAATGCCAGATATGCCTTGGCACATCATAACCATTCCAATATTTTTTATACCACTTAGATTCGAGGCAATGATAGTTAGGCAAGGCTACTATGACTGTACCTCGATCATCAAGGAGTTCCTTGATCCTATTCATAGTCTTCTTAGGATCGTATACATGCTCTAATACATGCCAAAAAGTAATTGCTCCATACCCCTGATACATGCTATCTTCATACACCTTCTCTGGAGGCAATAATCCCAAATCAAATTTATCGTTACCGTACTTTCTTGCCTTCTCGCTTATCTCTATCCCATTAGTCTTGTAGCCTTGAGACTTCATATGATTTAAGAAATATCCAGTACCTGTCCCATAATCCAAAATAGACTTAGTAGCAGCATTATTATTGACGATCTTATACTTTAGATCGAGCATCCATTTTCTGGCTAAATGATACAAACGATTGACTATACCCTCTGCATTATCTGAGTGTTCTACGTATTCATCAGTCTCATAATACTTATATGCATTGCTTTCAGCTGGCGGATCTAAGACCCAATGAAATGAGCAGTTAGAACAAGAAACAAGAGTAAAATCCTCTTTGCTCACGAGATAATCTGGTATGACTTTTACTATTTCGTGTTCAGTATGATCACAAACTAAACAACGCTCGATTTTTATCTTATTCATTCAAATACGGAATTTGACTTTGCGTTAGTATTAAGCTCGATGTTTTAAATACATTTGTAAAACTATCATATAAGTGGACAATAAGCCGCTATATAGGATATAATTGCTTTTTATAAAGGGACTAACATGCTACAAAATCGAAAGTGGGAGCGAATCGCTGCCTTATCCGTATTCGCTATTACATTTATCGTATTTTTCTTTTCAGTCGAGCGCACTGGCAGTCTTTGGGACTGTGGAGAGTTTATCTTAGGAGCATATAAGCTTCAAGTAGTGCATCCGCCTGGAGCTCCGTTATTTTTGTTGATCGGGCGTCTGTTTGCCTTTTTAGGCGATATATTTTCGAGCAATCCGTCAGATATCGCTTTCGCAGTCAATCTGATGTCGGCACTATTCACTTCTGCTGCAGCGACCTTAGTAGCTGATATTACAATGAGATTGTCACGTGAATTCTTTGCTACTGACGATCAAAGCGTAGGATCTACTTTAGCAATCAGTCTTGGAGGAGTAGCGGCAGGATTAGCTACCGCATTTGCGAGTTCTATTTACTTCTCAGCAGTAGAAGGCGAGGTTTATGCGATGTCTACTTTTTTCACCGTATTGACCTTATGGTGCGTGGTCAAATGGTACGCATCTCCAGATGAGATCAAATATGACAAATATCTGGTCATGGCAGCCTATAGCTCTGGGCTATCGATCGGAGTGCACCTATTGAGTTTACTTACCTTCCCTGCTTTAGCCCTATTCGTCTACTATAAAAAGGCTAAAAAACCAAATATTTTAGGCCTATTAGGCTCAATGGCTGTTGGTGCTATTTCCATCCCGTTGATCCAAAAATTAGTCATCACAGGAATCCCGGGCTTATGGCATGGATTAGAGTTATTCTTGGTCAATAGCATTGGTCTGCCATATCAAAGTGGCATCATTCCTACTCTTCTTATCGTAGCTGCCATATTTTACTTTGCTTTCAAATATGCCTATAAAAAAAGATCACATCTATTAGAGCTGATCACTATGTCCGCACTTATGATCGTGATTGGGTACTCTACTATCGGAGTGGTAGTAATAAGAGCTAATGCTGACACTCCAGTCAACATGAATGTACCAAGTGATGCCACTCGCTTGCTCCCTTATCTCAATCGTGAGCAATATGGAGAGAGAGCATTGCTATTTGGCCCAAGCTATGAAGCCTCACCTGTCAAATATGATCGTACAGAGCGATACGGGCGAGTAGACTTCCCTCCATACCATAATGACCAAGTAAATAACGATGACTATGAGATAGTCGATGAAAAACTCAAGGTGCAATATGCCGCTAAAGACAAGATGCTATTCCCACGTGTCCAAGACAGCAACATGGGTAGGCCAAATCTATATCGCCAATGGTATAACTCTATGTTTGACGGAAAGGCAGAGCCAAGCTTTATGTTCAATTTGGGATTCTTTATGAAATACCAGATTAACTGGATGTATATGAGATATTTTGCTTGGAACTTCATAGGGCGACAAAATGGTGATCAAGGATATTATGCATGGGATAAGTCTTCTGGTAATTGGGAGTCAGGACTCAAACTCATAGATGAAGCTAAGCTCTATAACATGGACGAACTGCCGAGCTCCATGAAAGCACATGAAGCTAATAATCACTACTACTTCCTGCCTTTCATATTTGGCATGATAGGTCTTTTCTTCCATGCTGCTAAAAGAGGAAAGTCCTTTGCATCCTTATTCATGTTATTCATTATAACAGGTCTGGGGATCATAGTATATACTAATCAACCACCAAATGAACCAAGAGAAAGGGACTATGTCCTCGTAGGTAGCTTTTTCACCTTCTGTATATGGATAGGTATGGCTGTGCCTGCTCTCTACAGTTTAGTCAAGGAGAAATTTAACTTTAGTGGTATACCTGCAGCAGCGGCGTTTGGTGCTTTAGTACTATCTGCCCCGATCATTATGGGCTTTCAAAACTATGATGATCATGGCCGTATGCACCACTATGCATCAAGAGACTATGCTAAAAACTTCTTGAACTCTGTAGAAGAAAATGCTATCATATTCACTTATGGTGATAATGATACCTATCCACTTTGGTATGCTCAGGAGGTAGAAGATGTCAGACGAGATGTACGCATTGTCAATCTGAGCCTCATAGCCGTAGACTGGTACATCAATAAACTAAAACGAAAGGTAAACGACTCACCTCCTATCAAGCTGACGATACCGTCTGAAGCCTATAGAGGCAATAAGAGAAATCAGGTGCCATTCTACAATGGTGGTCAACCAGAGCGTCCAATGGATCTCCAGTCTGCTCTCCAGTGGATCGGTAGTAAGCATCAAGTAGGAAGTAGCAATATGCAGTTTGAGTCATACATTCCGACTCATCAGATGTTCATCCCGACTAATATGCAGGCGGTGAGAAATCTAAATATGTTCGCTCCTGACGATTCAGTCAAGATAGCTCCATCTATTCAGATCAATTTTGCGGAGAGCAAATCATGGCTCACAAAGGACGACCTCGCAGTACTGGATGTCATAGGCAGTAATATTTGGGAGCGCCCTATATATTTCGCTACGACATGTAAGAATGAAAAACTCCTCGGGCTCAATGATTATATGCAGTATGAAGGATTGGCACTACGACTTGTGCCAGTGAAAAATCCAAGTGATCGATCCATGTCTATATATGGTAGTGGGCGCATGGCCGTAGACAAGGTATATGACAACATCATGAATAAATTTGCTTGGGGTAATTTTGACAAAATGGATCTATTCGTAGATAACTCGTATGGCGCAGCTATTCAAGCACACAAAATGGTCTTCATCCGCACTGCTCAGGATCTCATACAGCAAGGAGATCGTACGAGGGCTGTTGCACTGACAGATAAATACTTTGAGGCATTCCCTAACATGAACTTCCCATATGATGCCACGATCACACCATTGATACAGACTTACGTCAACGCACGGGAGTTTGACAAGGCAAAGCAACACATGCGCATCTTAGCTCAAGAGACGCAAGAGTATCTTAATTTTTATGATAGTATCGATCCATCCACTGTGGAGAGTAGCTTCTCTACAGACTATGCTTATCGATTGAGAGCAGCACAGTCTATCATTTCTTTAGCTAATGCTATGGGAGATGATGCATTCAAACAAGAAATGACTGACAAGGTAGGATCCTACTTAACTCAAAATGTACCGAACTAACGATGAGTAAAACTCGAATCGCAATAGGCTGTGACCACGCAGGATATGAGTTTAAGGATGCTATAAAGAAGCATCTCCTGGACAAAGGCTATGAAGTCACAGATCATGGCACTCATGGACCTGACTCTGTAGATTATCCAGACTTCGTTCATCCCGTAGCAAAGGATATCATTGACAATCATGCGGCATTTGGGATCCTCATCTGTGGTAGTGGCAATGGTGTCGCTATCACCGCTAATAAATATGAAGACATCCGATGTGGATTAGCTTGGAATGTAGAGGTGGCTAAACTAGTAAAGCAACATAACAATGCTAACATCTTAGCAATGCCTGCCAGATTTATCACAGCAGATGAAGGTAAAAATCTCGTCAATGCATATCTCGAAGAGACCTTTGAAGGGGGGAGACATCAGCGAAGAGTAAATAAAATGAACCCAAACAGTTCTTATTACTGTTAGACTTCTTAAAGAAATAACATCTATGCGAAAATATATCAGTCTAATAGCCTCTATGGCTATAGCGGTATCAGTCTTCAGCCAATATGAGGGAGGCAAAATGATTCCAACCAAGGACGAGGCCCCTCTCAAGTCTATGAAAGATGATAGCTATCTACTGGCATCTACGATCACTGCAAAGGAAATGAAAGAACATCTGAGCATCTTAGCTTCTGACGAATACCAAGGCCGAGAGACAGGTGAACCAGGAAATGACATAGCTGCTGCTTATCTCAAAAAACAACTCGAAGCACTCGATCTGCCTAAGGTTGGAGAAAGAGAAGGCTACTATCAAAATGTAGCTTTTACATTCTCCTCATGGACGACTAATGAAGTCCAAGTCAATAATAAAGAATATCGTCAGCTATGGGACTACTTAGGATTTCCTCAGTCTAATAAAAATATGGAGCTAACAGCGGATGAAGTGGTTTTCGCTGGATACGGACTATCTCAAGATGCATACTCCGATATAGATGTAAACGGTAAAGTCGTACTGGTATATGAAGGAGCACCTCAAGACGAAAATGGCACAACATTATCTGCCTACGAAAACATGAGTACCGACTTCGAATCGAAAAGAGCACTGGCCCAAGAAAATGGAGCAGCCCTGATCCTGATCATATCAAATGATCTCAAAGAAATACTCAACGCTAATCGTAGAATATTAGTCAATAGAGTCACTGAGATCGGCAATACATCTCAGCTCCCTGATGATCATACTAATATGCTGATCATATCGTCTACTATGGCTCAAGAAATGCTCGGAGAGAATGTAGACGAAGTAATATCTATGCGAGATCAACTACGCTCAGCAGGCACCTCTATCACCGCTAAAAGCTATCCGACTGAGCTATCTATATCTCAAGAAATCAAAAAAGATGTACTCGATGGTCAAAATGTGCTCGGACTCATCGAAGGAACCGATAAAAAAGATGAACTCGTCATCGTCAGTGCTCACTATGATCATGTGGGTATGAAAGGCAAAGATGTATTTAATGGGGCTGATGACAATGGCTCAGGGACGACTACGGTACTGGAGATCGCTGAAGCTCTCACTGTAGCTAAACGCATTGGTAAGGGCCCTCGAAGAAGTGTACTATGCCTATGGATGACCGGAGAAGAAAAAGGGCTACTCGGATCAGAATACTATATGACCGATCCACTATACCCAGCTGATCAGACTGTAGCCGATGTCAATATAGATATGGTCGGCAGATGGGGAGAGGAGTACGAAGGCTCTGAGACACCTTACGTCTATGTCATCGGCTCTGATAGACTGAGCCAAGATCTCCACGATATCAATGAAGAGATGAATCAGAAGTACAGCCAAATGATACTCGACTATAAGTACAATGACGAAAATGACCCTAATAGGTTTTACTATAGATCTGATCACTACAACTTTGCTAAGAATGGAATACCGGCCATATTCTTTTTTAACGGAGTCCACGATGACTATCACCGTATATCGGATACAGTCGACAAAATAGATTTTGACCTCATGGAGCAAAGGGGCAAACTCATATTTCATACTATATGGAACCTTGCCAACCGTGATGATCGCATCCGTCTCAATGAGCCCAATACCAATCCCACCGAAGAAATGGGAACACGATAAATAGAAAAAGGGGAAGCAAATCAATTGATTGCTTCCCCTTTTTTATTCTTGGTAGTCGTAGAGTTTAGTCTTCGACTTCCTGTTTATCTATGAGTCTGAATCCATTACCGTGGATATTGACTATCTCAAGGTTCTCATCTTTTTTGAGGTATTTTCTCAACTTAGTGACGAATACATCCATGCTTCTGGCGGTGAAATAATTGTCCTCCTCCCAGATCTGAGTCAATGCCAATGACCTTGGCAGCACTTCATTTTTGTGAATACAGAATAACCTTAAGAGATGGGCTTCCTTAGGTGATAATTTATCCTTTTCTACCGCATCTCCATCCTTAAAAGTAAGGATACGTAGCGGGTAGTTAAAGTGATATTTTCCTATCTCAAATTCCTTTTTATTTTCTTCTGGGTTTGGAGCTGCCGCACTCCTCTTTAGTATTGCCTGCACTCTGTAGAGTAGCTCCTCAGAGTTGAATGGCTTAGTGATATAGTCATCTGCGCCTATCTTAAATCCATCTATGATGTCCTCTTTTAGAGACTTTGCCGTCAAGAAAATAAGTGGAGTATCACTTTCAGCTTTTATTTCTTTGCCAAGCGTAAATCCATCTTTCTTAGGCATCATGACATCCAAAATACAAAGGTCATAATTACCTTTTTTAAAGGTATCATAGCCTGCTTCTCCATCAGTAGCCAATGTCACATCATAGCTATGCATCTCAAGGTATGACTTAAGCACATCACCAAAATTTCTGTCATCTTCTACTAATAATATGTTCTGAGGCATAGCAGTTGTCTTTTTCTATTTCTTATTTAGATGTTAAAATCAGTCTTTGGTCACAAAATTGGTAGGAAGAAATACCGTGAATACACTTCCCTTACCCAATTCACTCCTTACAGATACCCGACCCTTGTGAGCATCTACGATAGCTTTAACATAACTTAAGCCTAAGCCGAACCCCTTAACATCGTGTATATTGCCGGTACTTACACGATAAAACTTCTCAAAAATACGTTTTAAATCTTCTTTTGACATCCCTATACCCTCATCACTTACGATTATTTCGATTCCATTATTGACATCCCTGGTCTCCAGCGTGATATTGGGTTTGTCAGGTGAGTACTTGTTCGCATTATCGAGGAGATTGTGTATGACATTGCTCACGTGGTTTTCATCTCCCTTGACCACTGGATGAGTCGACTGGATGAGTGCTTTGATCGTACCACCTCTATCATTGACTTTGAGGGCTGTCATCTCGACAGCAGACTTAGCGAGCTCATTGATATCTATATCGGTGACCTTCAGCTCAAAGTCCTCCTTGTCTAATTTTGCTATCTGCAATACCTTCTCGACTTGATTGAGCATTCGACTATTCTCTTCTTTGATGATACCTGCATATCTCTTGATCTGCTCGGGGCGACTCATGATCATAGGATTATTAATCGAGTCAGCAGCCAGTGATATAGTCGCTATCGGAGTTTTAAACTCATGAGTCATATTATTGATAAAATCAGTCTTCATCTGTGACACTTTCTTTTGCGTCAAGATGATATTAATCGTATAAATAAAACAAAACAGTATTAACCCTGTAAATAGTATTGAGCTGATCAGAGAAGGTAAAATAGCTGAGAATAAAAAGGTCCCTCTCTTCGGGAAAAATATTCGGAGGGAGCCTGCCGTCTCAGTATCACCGATGCTAAACAGATTCACCTGATATGCAGATTCATACAGTGCATCTGCCTCGCCTCCTTCGCTGAATTGTTCTTCATTGTCCACGCTGACTGTATAGCTACCATTTGCTATGACGAATACACTATCCTTATTAGAATATATCCCATAATCATAGTCAAGATCGATATCCTGATCTTGAAGCTCCGTATTTAGATATTTTTCGACATCAGAGATATCGACAGAATACAAAGCCACTGATGGTTCAATGAACCAAGCTGTACTTCCTATTTGATTCTTGAGTCTATCAGCACGATATCTATCGAGTGGGCTGATCGCCTGATCTGCGGGATCTATGTCTAGCTTAAATATTGAGCTTCCTCTATTTTGCTTATATAAGTTATTGAATGTCTCAACATCATTAGCGTCTTCTTCGATCTGTTGCTTGACACGATTCAAGGCAAAAATCACCTTGTCATCAAAGTTTTCAGCATTGACCTCAATACCTCGTTTGAGCCACACATACTGGATGATCGTGATCCCCAGCAAGGAGATACTCATAAGGATGATGATGGACTGAATGATTCGTTTACTCATATATCTGCTACAATTAGACTAAAACATACCCAGCTAAGCAACAAGTTTGAATTCGTTTAACTAAGTTTTAACTGTACCTTATGACTATGATAAATCAGTCACAAATATTTTTGTCAAATGTTGAGAGCAAAGGTACTTAAAGCTTTACTCTTTATAATTCACACACCAAAAATCAACACTGATGAAAAGCATAGCTACATTTTGCTGGAGCGCATTTCTACTGTTGAGTTTTTCATTGGCTACAGCCAATGCTCAAACAGACAAAGAAGTCATCATCATAGAAAAAACGATCGATGCCAACGGAAACGAAGTCTCTAAAAAAATCATCCGTAAAAATGGAGATGACCTCAGCGATGAGGAGGTTGAGGATTTATTAGAGAGTCAGTCAGCGCCATTTGGGCAGTGGGATATTGAGTCATTGGGTTTTGGTCCAGATGCATTCGACGGCTGGAATCCCTGGGATGGACGCAATGCTACAGAAGGGCCGAGCATCGGTCTAAGCCTCTCATTTGAAAATGGAAGAGCGACCATAGTAGACGTGGTAATGGGATCTGGAGCATACGATGCAGATATCAGAGCGAATGATGAACTGATCGCTATCGAGGGATCTCCGATCGCCAGCTTTGATGATGTGAAGTATGTATTAGACGGTAAAGAGGATGGTGAGGAAGTCAGAGTAACTATATATCGTGATGGCGAAGAAATAGAAAAAATCGTAGCCCTCAGATCTAACAACTTTAGTAATCTACCATTTGCCATGCCAGAGAGCATGAGAGGTCAAAATCTCTACTTTGATTTCGGAGGAGAGGATTTTGGGATTAATCTCGATTCACTATTTAAATCATTTGAGCGAGTAGACATGGACTCATTATTGAGGGAGTTTGGAGCAAAAGATTTTTTTGCCCCCCGAATGAATAGATCCTACTATGGCGAAGACAACTATAGATCAACGAAGGACCGGGCGTCCCTCGGTGTATTCATAGATGATCAAGATGGTGCTGTCGTCGTATCGGACATCATCAAAGAATCAGCCGCTGACAAGGCAGGTATCCGATCAGGAGATAAGATCATACGATTTGATGATCAGCTACTGACATCATTCAGAGAGCTCAGCATGCTGATGAATCAAGTAAAAATAGGAGATACCGTATTGATCACTGTAGAAAGAGACGGACAGAAAAAAGTCTTAGAGGTTACTCTGGATTGAGTTTTTGACCTAAGGAAGCCGACTTATTCGGCTTCCTTGTTTGATTTATTTTTCCATCGCTTAGCATCTTTTAGTGCTTTGACTATGATCCATTCGAGCTGACCATTCGTACTTCTAAATTCATCTACCGCCCACCTCTCTATCAGCTCCATCGTATGCTCATCGACTCGTAGGACGAATTTCTTTTTGCTCATGCCATCAGTAGGTTTATGGTAGCAGTGTACCTGTATTGATTACTGGTGTAGCTTCCTTGTCAGAGCACAGCACGATCATGAGATTGCTCACCATGGTTGCCTTCTTTTCTTCATCGAGATGAATTATTTGTTTTTCTGATAATGCATCGAGTGCATTTTCTACCATACTTACAGCACCCTCTACGATCTTGAGACGAGCAGCTACGATCGCTTCGGCCTGTTGACGCTTGAGCATCGCCGATGCGATCTCTGGAGCATAGGCAAGATATCCAATGCGTGCCTCTATGACCTCTATCCCCGCCATAGCCAATCTATCATCCAGCTCTTTCTCGAGTGCTAAGCTCACCTCCCCAGTATCAGATCTAAGGGTGATCTCAGCCTGATCATCATCAAAATTGTCATAAGAATACGTCCCTGCGAGCTTCCGGACAGCGGCGTCTGTCTGTACTCTCACAAAGCTCTCATAGTCACTGACCTCAAAAGCCGCCTTATAAGTATCGTCTACTTTCCATACTAAGATAACGCTTATCAAGATTGGATTTCCTCTCTTATCATTGACTTTGACTCGCTCACTATCAAAATTCCGAGCTCGGAGACTTATCTTATATCTACTGTAAAGCGGATTAACCCATGAAAAACCATTTTCTTTCAATGTGCCGACATACTTCCCAAAAAAGGTCAGCACCTTAGATTGATTAGGATAAATGACGATGAAACCCTTAATAATAAAAATAGAGATCAATATGAATATGACCATGAGGCCGGGATGAAGTATCTCACTTAGCACCCCAAATAGTCCAGCTCCAAGAATCACCAATACAATAGGTAATACGATCCATCCAGAAATAGCAGTTGTGATTTTCTCTTTCATAGCAATATGATATTAATTTGATATCAAAATAAGACTATGTACAGATATATCAGTGCTCTACTCGATGAGTACTAACATAGAATCGACGAAATATGAAATAATTACTTATTGATTGACCGTCACGAAGAAATTCTCATCCACTTCGCCAGGTACACCGGCAGCTATTTCTAATGTCTGCCAAGAACTCTTAGGATAGATACGCTGCGTATCCTCTCCGATCTTGATATCGAGTGGCATGTTAAAGCCTCCAATGACATTTGTCCAGCGATAGCTGAGATCTCCTCCATCTCTTTTAAGTTCAATATTGGGGATGCGTACATCCCTAAGATACTGATCAAAGATGCTACTAAGATCTACCTCCAGATGGGTGGACATATAGTCCTCTACCTGCTGTGTGGTCACCGTTTGATGATAAAACTCCTCATTGAGCCCCCTGAGGACATTTCTCCATTTGATATCATCATTGACTACCTGACGGATCGTGTGGAGCATGTTACTGCCCTTATAGTACATATCTCCTGAGCCTCGACTATTGACACCATAGACTCCTATGATCGGCTTATCATTTAGCACATTGGCTCGGGTACCTACCACATATTCGGCACCAGCCTCCGGACCAAACCAATACTCCGCATATAGGGCCTCTGAGTAAGCAGTAAAGCTCTCATGGATCCACATATCGGCTATGTCTTGATAAGTGATATTATTAGCAAACCACTCATGACCTGTCTCGTGGATAATGATAAAGTCAAATTTCAGACCCCAACCGGTGCGACTTAGATCTCGACCGAGATAGCCATTTTGATAGCCATTGCCATAGGTGACTGAGCTCTGATGTTCCATACCGAGATAGGGTGCCTCCACGAGCTTATAGCCATCCTTATAAAATGGATAGGGACCAAACCAATACTCCAAGCCCTCTATGGTCATAGCTCCTTGTTCAAACTGTTTTTTAGCTTTCTCCAGATTATCTCGCAGTACGTAGTAGTTTAAATCAAGAGCGCCTGCCTCTCCCTCATACTGCTCGCCAAAATGGACATAATCTCCGACGTTGATATTGACTCCGTAGTTATTGATAGGATTATCCACGTACCACTCGGTGATATTCTTTCCATCTTCGGTTTTCTGACTTCGCAGGCGACCGTTGCTCACATTCATGAGTCCCTCTGGTACCGATACTGTCATGAGCATACTATCGACCTCGTCATACATGTGATCCTTGCAGGGCCACCAGATACTGGCGCCTATCCCTTGACACGAGCTGGCGACGAATGGCTTACCATTGTCATCATACTTCCAGCTGATGCCACCATCCCATGGCGCTCTGATAGCTACATGAGGACGGCCACCGTATTCCACTACTATTTCATTGACTTCTCCTTTCTTTTGAGGCTTTAAGAGCTGTACGAAGTGGGCATTTCCCTTACTCTCGACCTCGAGCGCCATCCCGTCCTGAGAGACTCGAGTGATCTCGAGTGGCGGCTGTAGGTCTACCTGAAGGACATTATGACTGCTGAGCACCTCGTACTGTATGGTATTCTGACCATGAATCGTACTGTCTGATGGATCGACGTCGATATCCAGATGGTAGTAGATGAGATCCCACCAAGAGCGCTCAGAAGTGATAGAGCCTCTGAGGGTATCTCCCATCGTATACTGGGCATGGAGCCCCAGCTGTACTGTCATCAATATCAATGCTATCGCATACCTCATCATAGTCGTACTATTTTTTGATCTAAGATGAGCCAAGATAACTTATTGGAGATTAAATCTCGCTGTCAAACCACCGTTGATATTAGTCACATCATAGCCTCCGAGAGTCTTTGGTTTTGTCTGATTGTAGTCTACGAACATCCTCAAGGTGAAATACTTATTGATGTCATAATCGATAGAAGGACTGATCTGAAGACTATACGTACCTCTCGTAGCCTGAGCATCTCGACCACTATCAAACTCGTGCGTATAAGTAGCATCATCTCTGATGGAGAAATCAAAGTTCATCTGTAGCTTTCGCTGAAATGTTTCATTATTTCCACCACGATTATTAGGTGTCTCTTGTGGACTGCTGTTAGCATCTTCTTCAGCATCATTTCGATTAGATCTACGTGATCGGCTATTTCGCTGTCCCGTGAGGAATGCAATATTGACATCGTCCAGTATCCATCCAAGGCCTGCGGTATACTCTGTACTACGACGCTCATTGATCTGACCGAGACCTGTCGATAGCTGTAGACTACGAGATCTGGAGTATTCAAAATTCGCTGCGAGATTACCCACCGTCTTGAAATCTACACCGATGATCGGCTGAAATCTCTCCTCCAAGATCACCTCAGGTATCTCAAATCGAGCAAAGTAATTCTTAGTAGATATGTCAGGATCTATGTAGTACTGATCGGTAGGATCATACTGTAGATCAGTCTGATAACTATTCACCGCTAAGGTCGAAGTATAACCATGAGTGATGGTCACATTAGAGAATAAATCCTTGAACCAAGGAAGCTTACTGAGACCATTATATCTCAGGGACCAATTAGGCTTAGGAATGTATCCCCTGCCGCTGATCTGGTCAGTGAGATCGAGACTGACTGTCTCAGGGTCCTCATTAGTATAAGCAGCGATGAATGCAGGTATCAATACATCGACATGCTGACGTCCATATCCCTCCGCATATCCTTGATCGATCGGGTGACCACCTGCGCCAGCTTCATTTGGCAGACGATTTGAGATGATCGCTCTGTGACTTTCAAATCGCTTGAACAAACTATTAATATCATCGTCAAATAATGTCCCGAGAGCAAAATAGGTCACTTCATAGCTTCCTAAATCTCTCAGCGCTACTTGCTGTAGATCGATCTCCCCACTACCTGGAGTAGCTCGATTGACAAAGTCCTCTGCATGGTTTCGGCTGTATGTTTTGTTGAACTTAAAGTCAATGTCAAAGTCTCTCCACGGCTCGACCTTTAGTCGTGCTTCATAGTTCTGGGTATTATTCTGTAGGACCTGCTGATTTTGAAATCTCGATGGAGTGATCCACCCTTGATTTGCAGCATTAGTGAGCCAGTTGTTGTTGTTTTGAATATTTAGATCTGGCTGCATACCAAATACAAAGCCCCACCCTGGAGACGATCCCGACATACCCAGTAGATCTGGTGTATTAGCGAATCCTGGTACGACTGTCGAAAGATTTTCTCGATAGGTGAATTTCAGCTCTCTGATGGAGAGTATAGGTCTTACTAATATTTTTTCTATCGCTGTGATCTCTCTGTCTTTCTTCCTACTGCCATCTTCTTCATCTCCACCACGAGATCTACTGCTTCTTCGTGATGATCGAGAGTTAGTGGATTGTAGTTTTTTGAGATATCCCACTTTATCATAGAGCTTCTCGAATGAGAAAGTCGAATTGATCGTTCGATTTTGACTATTCTGGATAGTATGCCAAGGCTCAAAGCCATCATATTCTGGCTCGATGAGATCGATCAGACTGAGTGATCCAGCATTCCATATGTATTCGGCATTGTAGCTGGCTCGAGCAGTGATCCAGTCCATACCTGGGATATACTTGAATGGTACTGTCCAGTTGACAGAGAGTCCTTGATTATAGTTTTTAAGTCGTCCGAGATTTCGTAGGTTTTCGTTTCGATAGCTGTTGACCAGATCTGGGTTGGCATTGACCTGCTCAGTCACATTCTCTCCATATTCGTTGGCCCAGTCTCGCTCTTGAATTGTCGGAGCGACACCTATTTGCCTGAGTTCATCCACTACGGCTGAGGCATTGGCATCAAAATTCACCTTGAGTGACTTGGCCAAATCCCATTGTAGTCCATAGTTTCTGGTCCAGTCAAATCGCTTATCATCAAATGCATATTCGATCCCTTCTTCCTGTGGATCAGGGAGCCTATAGAATCTCCGATTATTCAACCTCCGCAGCTGTGTATTGAATGATACACTATTCGGGATTGGGTTGAAATTAAACTCCTTGACAAAGCGTAGGGCCTTTGGCTTGACACCTTTGAATGGTTGTATCGGCTTAGCTCGATTACTATAGTTGTACGATAGATCTCCTCGCTGGTCGGTGGTCACCTCTTCTTTGAGGATGGCGTCACTATAGGTGGTCTTAGTATGCGCATAGCTTACACTGACATTAGAGATATCCCATGGCTTTGGTTTACTCTCCGCATTGGTCTTTGCCTTACGCACATTCGTAAAGTTGACCGTCTGTATCGTTGTCCGCTCTTTACTGCGCTCATCTATGTCTTCGATATCAGGATATCCCTCTATAGTCTTGAGCGTATCTACTCGGAGGTCGAGCTCATAGGGATCAAACTCTGCCTGTCTCACAGACTTAGCGTATTGATAATAAAAAGGTATACTGAGTCCCCAGTTATCTGGGAAGAATTTCCCTAATTCAAGATTGGTCGCTACATCATACTCTGTGACATGGTCGAGCTGACGCTCCTGTATCTGCTGATCGATCTGACCAAAGCCAATGGTGCTAAAATTACCACTCATCGTCAGATTCCCCAGATCAGCGAGCTGCATATCTACACGTGCGATACCAGCAGTACCGCCTCGATTATTTAAGCCTTTTAGCCTTAACTCGTTAAACCATACATCAGCACATATCGTCTCCTCCCGGCCTTTATTACTTCGTAGTCCTAAAACGATTCCTTTGACTAATCCCAGTGTCGGGTTACCCTTGATTCGCACCCTGGCTCTTTCATTATTCGGATCTCCCTCTGGTGCTGTCCATACAGCAGTCTTGTCAAAGCCCTCGAGATTTCGCTGAATCTTAGCATCAGTGAAAAGAGACAGCGGGAAGTCAAACATGTTTTCTTCTCTCCAGACCTCTGCAGCGTATGCTTGATTTTCTGCCACTGTGCTACGCATATTTCCGATGAGATTAGTCGTATCGGAGAGCGTCAGCGGTATTTCGTACTCGTAATAGTTATTTTTAAAATCTCGACCTATACGAATGAATGCAGACAGCTCCTCATCCTCAAGGAAGGCATCTCTGGCCTCCGCATGGACGAATAACTGTAGCTGCTCATAGAGTCGCATGTCAAACTCTGTCAACTTATATACCATTGCCTCACAGCTATCTGGGAGTCCACAGATCCGTACATTCATTGAGTTTTCGTCCTGTAGGATATTGGAGAAAGTACTGACGAATCGTTCTTGCTTGATGCCTTCTGGCAAGACATAGTTAAATGGGGTCTTTTGACTATTCTCTTGTATTCCCACTTCGTCGATCACGAAGTCCACTGAGCTAGCAGAAAGGTCGCCCAGACATTCTTCATCCAGCGGTAGACGTCTCCACTGATTTCGCACCAGCTCGAACTCTGCCATTCTGAAGGTCTTAGGCGTTTCAAAGTCGGTCATCACCATACGGATGAACTGGATGGATCTGAATCCTTGAATATCATTAATCGGTACTCCTTCATTCAGTGGTATTCTGAATCGATACCATTTTTCATCTTCTTGGGTTGATGGATTGCGAATGACACGCTCATCAGTGATATAGTCATCTGGCGATCTACGGAGTTCTCCATTCGCATTAGTGATATCTATACGATACTGATAGTAGCTTTCACTGGTCTCGAGTGATCGGTTACCATTAAGATCCTCCGCATCTGGCTCGGGATTACCCAGTCCTATTCGATTACTAGTAGTGGCCACATTCCCCTGTGGATTATTAAATCGCTTAAATCTATTCAATAGATTATCCTCATTGCTGTAGCGCTCATCCAAGTAGGATACGAAGTTGTCATTACTCGGGTCGCTGAGATCCACTAAGCCCAGAGATGCGTTTACATTGTCTATATACTCTCTGAATTGTGCTCGCTCATCTGTGTCATCGATCCCATCAAATCCTCTATCCTGCGCCATACTATTCGTCCTATCGAATGCATCTACACTTGGAATCGAAAGAGGGATCTCTCCCCATACTGTATTTTGGGTAGGAATATTTTCTTCTGGGAGAGGGATACTGTTTTCATAAAACTGAAGATTATCCTTTAGGATATCCTCTGATACATTTCCTAAATGAAAAAAGATCGTACCTGACTCATCATCACTATGATCTCCATCACGACGATCCATATATGGATTGAGCATCCAAAATTCGATATACTCAATATTGGCTGCTTGAAAATCATTATTGCCATCGATGTAGCGCATGATACCACCCCATCTGGATTCTGGATCATTGAGCACGACATTATTAGTCGCTGGATCTACTGATATACCTGCTGAGAATGGAGTACCACCTGGCACATCAAAGTTGTAAGGACCTCGCTCAGATGGAAAGTAATTCACATCAAAAGTGAAGAGGTCTGGTATCTGACTCAGGTCAAGCTGTCGCTCAAAAAGCTCCGTCTGATCTATCCTACGAGTATATGAATCCGCTTGATCCGCTTCTGATCGCACGTTGAAATCATTGACCACATACCAGTTAGTCAGGGCCCGATTGACACCATAGGTCAGATCATTGGCCAGTAGTGACTCTCTAAATCTACTCGGAGTACTCGAGATCGTCCATCTCGTCGGACTCGTACCGAGAGGTATGCTACTACTCGCTCCCTCAAAGTCATCTAAACTCACTACTGCTTTGTCTTCTCCTGGTACATTGATCGCTCCCGATGCTCCAGGCTTGATGGCAGCTACCTCCGCTGATAAGGATAGAGTCGACTCAGCATTAGTACTATAGAATGGGAGCTTATCTACTAATCGTGTCAAAAATGGCGCCTCAGCCGTGTAGTTCATGTCCAGCCCAAACATCCTATTGTTGATCGGATCATCACCGATATTCACTTTTTGGGTAAATGGTCTTTCAAATAAGCGCATGTATGTACCTCCGATGATGAGATTGTCACTGACCTCGTACTCCCCACGCAGACCAAACATAGTCTTCTGCTGTAGGCCAAATAGATTTTGATCTTCGAATGATACCTTGATCGGTACACCTTGCTGTAGATAGGCTTCATTCAGTATCTTGATACGGCCGATACCGTAGTCGATGTCATAGTCGATACCCTCTCTCAGTATCTGTGATCCAGCTCTCACCGTCACTGATCCCTGTGGGATATTAAAGGCTCCTAAGCTGATCTCGGAAGAGAAATTTGACTTAAGCTGTCCCTTGATGAGGAATCTATTTTTTTCCAATTGCTCACGAGCTACTATCACCGTATTATCATATAGCTCTGGAAATCCATACTTATCATATAGCGTCTGATCATTATTCAGTAGCTCCCGAAGTGAATTACCAAATGGCTCCAGTACTGGGAAGATGATCGATCCTGTACGAGAATTGACCGTGATGCCAGGTATAAAGTCAAATATCCCATCCTGCTGAGGATCCAACCTCGAGTTCAACCTATCTAACTGGAATAAATCCAAAAGCGGAATACGATTAAATCCTTCCTCCGGAATGAATCTTTTTAAGGTAGCGGTAGCATTGTCCTCAAAGAAGATGTCCAGCTGAAAATCCTCTTCTGATAGCTGAGAGCTACTGAGCGAATATATGTTTTTCATCATGAGATCCCACGATGGGAGATCTACACGCTGATTGGAGCTTTTGAGCATTTTGACGTATACCACATCTTCTGGTTCAGGATTGCCCTCATCATCGAGTGCTCCTGTATTACTTTCATTAGTGAGCTCACCGACTTTATAGACTTCGCTACCATTGAGCGAGTAGGTATATTCATAGGCCACACCGAGCACTTGATTGGGCTGTAGTCGCACATTAAGCGAGATGAATCCCAGCTCTGGATAAAAGGTAAACTCAGATGGACGCAGTTTGCGCATACTCTGCACCTCAAAATCTCGGACCTGATTGAGTCCATAGCGAGAACGGAGGAAGGTAGATGTGTTTATTATCTTACGTGTCTCCTCATCATTTACTAATTGTCCAAAGAGCGCACTGTTGTCATTATCTGGTAGCTGATTACCATCTACGTCGAGATAGAGTGGATTGCCGGTAGTGGTCGGCTGCCACATCGTCCCTGGATCGGAGAAATTGTCCAGATCTGACTCTCCGAGATAGGATATAGCTGCTACTGTAGTCGCATTTTGCAGGTCGTCATTGGGCTCACTGGTGACCCATACTTCGATATTGGTGATACGCATGAGCGATCGCACTTGTGGTATCGTACTCAGCGCACTTTCGAAATTTTCTCTATTATAATGAGAGATGAAAAAGTGACGATTTTCGTCGTACTCATCTGGTCGTAGTTCAAACTCTTGGATCAGCTTACCATTTTCGAGAGAGATAGTCTCTGCTTCGGATCGAGACTGTGAGGCTATTGCCGTAAGGCTAAAATCTCCAAACTGTAGCTCGGTCTTCAGACCAAAAAGATCCTGACTGCCTTGGATCAACTGAGATCGAAGAGGAAAGCTGATATTACCCGCCTCAATCGTCTTGATGATACCATCCTCATCAAAAGCATCAGATAGATATCCAAGATTGAGCTGATTATCAAAGTCAAAGGTCGCCTGAGTGTTGTAGTCAAATCCGAGGTTCATTTTCTCCCCGATCTTACCATCGACACCCATATTGATATCCATATCAAAATTGAATCCTCCCGTACGGCGGTTTTGCTCAGTGATATTGAGTCCATCGAGCGTCTGCATATCGACACCCATGGTGATATCCACATTGCCTCGTGGCTCTATAGATATCTCCGTCCCGCCGAATAGTCGATCCGTCAATAATGCCTCGATATCGATCTCAGACATCGGATCTACCTTAAAGCTCTTGCTAAAATCTAAGGATTTAGCTCCTGAAAGCTTACGGATATGGTCTTTTTCTTGTTGCTCTTGCTGCCAGTTGAGATACTCCTCCATCGTCAGGTAGGTCGGCGTACGATAGTATTGGTCACCGATTTTTTCCATGACTACATACTGACCCGTCTCCATATCATACTCTACCGTCTGCTCGACGATACTTGGAGTGATGTCAAATGGATTGTAATATTCTTCGGTGATAAAGTCACCATATCGATCCCTGATAGGTATAGTATCTGCCGCTGCAGCCTCATCATCCGCTATGATGATTGGGTCAAAAGGGCCCATCACATCCCCTCCGTATATCTCTGTCTTCGTCACAAAAAGGAGCATAAATAAGCTCACAGCTTGGACGGCACTCTTCCGACTTATCTTCATTATGGAGACCTTAATAGCTAGCTTTCTTAGTAATTTTATGATTCTGATAGCAATACATTTAGGACAGTATTCTAACTGATTCTTCGTTCCGAAATTTTTAAGAACGCTTTTGTAACGCAAAAATATTGCCGAAGGTATCTTTTTAAATAATTTGGTAAAGTAATGTCTACGTCAATTGACTCAATGCCGCCTTGATGACACCCTCGACCGAGTCGTATTCGGACATATTCATTTTGTTGAGTAGTTTGTTGACTTTCATTTTTTGGAATCCCAATGCTAATAGTGCATCTAGCGCCTCTTCTCTCAGACCTGTAGTCGTACCCATAGTCAGATCTATTTCAACATCGTCCTTACGGAGTTTATCCTTGAGATCCAGTATGAGTCGCTTAGCCGTTTTGGGACCTACTCCTTTTACTTTTTTGAATGCGATATCATTCTCAGTGACTATGGCCGTGCGTATCTCGATAGGAGGCATAGAGGAGAGTATGATACGTGCCGTGTTAGGACCGATACCAGATACAGATATAAGATGTACGAACAGTCGCTTTTCTTCCAGATCCTTAAATCCATACAGGCTCAGATCATCTTCTTTGACATTGAGATAGGTATACAGGAGCCCTTCCTCTTCTTCTTCGATTTTGCTGAAGGTATTCAGGCTGATATTGATGAGATAGGCCACTCCACTCTTGTCCTCAAGATAGACCTCTGTAGGAGTCTTAAGCGTATACTTCCCTTTGATGTAAGCGTACATATGATTTTGGATTATCATGCAAAAGTAACAAACCACTAAAGAATCCTAATAAACACTTAACTTCGCCGTCATATTAATCATTCCTTATCATAGATGAACATACTGATACTGGGCAGCGGGGGTAGAGAGCACGCCTTCGCTTGGAAACTCAGCCAAAGTCCTTCCATCAAAAATATATTCATAGCTCCTGGCAATGCAGGTACTGAGGAGATCGGAGAAAATCTTTCTTTGGATATTATGGATTTTGACGAAGTAGCTGATGCAGTCGTAGAGCGTGAGATAGACATCCTACTGGTAGGGCCAGAGGCACCACTCGTAGAGGGTATCGCTGACTACTTCAAGGAGAGATATCCTCAGGTGCAAGTGATCGGACCGAGCAAGAAAGGTGCCCAGCTCGAAGGCAGTAAGTCATTCGCTAAGGAATTCATGAAGGAATATGATATCCCTACTGCCGCATACCTCGAGGTCACCAGTGACAATCTCAGTGAAGGGCTCAATCATATCGCTACTACATCAGGCCCCTATGTCCTAAAAGCGGATGGACTCGCAGCAGGAAAAGGTGTACTCATCATCAGCGATCCGATCGAAGCTCAGGAAGAATTAAAAAGTATGATCGGCGGTAAATTTGGCAAAGCCAGCCGCAAAGTCGTGATCGAGGAGTTTTTGGACGGGATCGAGTTTTCAGTATTCGTATTGACTGATGGACAGTACTACGCCTTACTGCCGATAGCTAAAGACTATAAGCGCATAGGCGAAGGCGATATAGGACCAAATACTGGTGGAATGGGAGCTGTCTCACCAGTACCATTCGTAGATCCAGAGCTACTCCAAAAAGTACGCAAAAAGATCATCTTACCGACTCTCAGTGGTCTGCAGGATCGACAGATAGATTATCATGGCTTTATCTTTTTTGGACTGATCAAAGTAGGCGATGAACCATTCGTCATCGAGTACAACTGTCGTATGGGTGATCCTGAGACGGAAGTAGTACTGCCAAGACTACAAAATGATATGCTCGAACTTTTCGAAGCTATGGTAGAACAAAACCTCTATGAGATACCTATCGAAAAAGATCCAAGATATGCCACTACAGTAGTCATGGTGTCAGGTGGATATCCTGGCAGCTATGAGAAAGGGCATCGCATCAAGGGTATCAAAAAAGTGGAGGATACTATAGTATTTCATGCTGGTACTAAGAGCAAGAATGACAAAGTCAAAACTAACGGTGGCCGTGTCTTAGCCTTGACATCATTTGGCGAAAGCATTAAAGAGGCCGTAAAGAAGTCTAAAAAAGCTGCAGAAAAGATCGATTTTGAAGATAAGTACTACCGAAAAGATATCGGTTTTGATCTATAGATATAATAAACCCCACTTCTTACGTTTTGACCATCAGTAATAATCAATTAGGAAAATCCTTGAGAGAGACTATAAGAAGAAAGAATATACTATCGAGAGTGGCTATCGCACTGATACTATCTATACTCTACATAGGCGTATCGGCACAGTCAGATGAAGCAGTACTATTCTCAGTGAATGAGACTCCAGTAAGTGTGTCAGAGTTCTCCTATATCTATGAGAAGAATAATCGAGATAATGCCTCCTATACTAAAGAGAGCCTCGAGGAATATCTCGACCTCTATATCAACTTCAAACTAAAAGTAGAGCGAGCAAGAGAGCTGGGACTTCATGAGTCTGACAGCTACAAAGCAGAGCTCGAAGGATATCGAAAGCAGCTCGCTGACTCCTATGTCATCGACAGGGAGGTCATCGATAAAATGGTCGACAAAATATATGAACGTAAAAAGCAAGATGTAGAAGTACAGCACGTACTCGTGAGTATCAAGCGCAAAGCCTCTGATCAAGATGAGACAGCAGCCTATGATCGTATACAAGCAGTGGCCAGTGAGCTACAGTCTGGTAAGTCTTTTGAAGAAGTAGTGAAGCTCTACTCCGATGATAAAAACTCCAAGGATAATGGTGGCAATATCGGCTATATCACTGCCGCACTGCCTGACGGCTATGTAGAGCTCGAAGATGCGGCATATGATAATGAGGTAGGTGAGATCTCAGAGATCATCCGTACTGATCTCGGCTATCATATCATCAAAGTGGCTAATAAACGCCCAGCCAGAGGACGCATGGAGGCTCAGCACCTATTAGTACGTAAGAAAAAAAATGGTCGTGTCGTGCCAAACGCCAAAGCAGCTATCGATACCATGTATGCTGTGATCAAGGCGAACCCATTAAAATTTGATGGAATGGCCAAGACTTTATCGCAGGATAAAAAGACAGCCAAGGACAATGGTTATTTAGGCTTTTTTGGCATCAGCGAATATGAGAAAAGCTTTGAAGATGCCGCTTTCGCACTGGCGAATGATGGTGATATCAGTGAGCCGGTCGAAACATCTGTGGGATACCATATCATCAAACGTAAATCGAAGAAAAAGCCAGAGACTAAAGATCAGATCAAATCAATGGTCAAGTCTAAGTTAAATATTGGAGAACGATTTGACCTACAGAAAAAGGAGGTCGTAGAAAGCATCTTAACTGAAGCGGGCTATCGCCTCGACGAGAAAGCCCTACAGACTTTTAAAGATTCGTTGAATCATACATTGTTTGAGTATAACTGGAAACCTGTCACCTATCCTGATCAGTCGTTAATGACTATAGGATCAGATAAGTACAGTATCAATGACTTCGCTCACTACAGCAAGATCAGCACCAAGACCCGACTACGCCCGAGAGATAAGAATATAGATAAACTCGTAGAGACACTCTACGAAAACTTCAAACAAGATAAAGCTATCGAACATGTCGAAGGCATGCTCGAAGAAAAATATGTAGATTTTAAAAATCTACTCCGAGAGTACCAAGAAGGTATTCTCCTATTTGAGATTACTAAAAATGAAGTTTGGGATAAGGCCACTCAAGATACGACTGGTCTTAAAAACTACTTTAATGCAAATCGGGAGAAGTATATCTGGGAACCAAGAGCGGATATTACGTCCTACTCTATCAGAGCGACTAAAGAGGATCTCATCGATCAGATCACTACTGACGCACAGACCATGTCTCCAGCAGAGCTCACTACTAAGTACAATATAGGAGGTAAAGAGCTCATCCTATATACTGAGCAAAAGGTAGAACGCAGCAATGAGCTGGCACGAGGACTATCATTCACCGAGGGGACAGTATCGACTCCCCAAATCAACAAAGGTCTACAGGTGACAACATTCAACAAGATAGAAGCTACCTACCCTGCAGCGAAAAAAACGATCAAAGAGTCTCGTGGCTATGTCATCTCTGACTATCAAGATCAACTCGAAAAACAGTGGATAGAGTCACTCAGAGAGCGCTATGATATAGATATCAATAAGAAAGTACTCAAAAAACTAATCGCCAAATAGTCGATGAGGCAAGTGATGACCCAGCAAGCCATCCTTCTACTATGTGTGAGCTCGCTTTGGCTGAGCTGTAGTAAGTCTCAAGAATCCGTAGAAGCTCCCGAGCCAATCATCGCCAGCGTAGAAAATAGAAAGCTCTACCAAAAAGAACTCGAGCAGGTCATACATCCGGCCAGTAGCACTAAAGATAGTGCCGCTATAGCAAATGCCTATATAGATCAGTGGGTCAGAGATCAACTCCTAATGAAAGAGGCGAGTAGATATTTCGCCTCTGACTTTGAGATAGAAAAGCTCGTAGACGACTATCGAGAGAAACTAATTAAGTTCAACTTTGAACAGAAGATCATCGAGGATCGATTTGACACTACAGTGACCTCCCAGCAATTTTCAAAGTTTTATGACTTGCACAAGGAGCAATTCGTACTCAAGGAAGGTGTCTATAGAGTACAGATGGTACAGATCCCTCGTAAGACTAAAAACATTGACAACTTCTATCGAGACTGGCGGAGCGATGAGGCTGAGGCTGTAGCCAAATACATAGAGCAAAACGCCGTACAACAAGCACTTGATGAAAAAAGATGGTATACTTGGCCCCAAATTGAGAGTTGGTGTGAAGGATTCAACGAAGGGAGAGCTCAAAAGCCAGGTACACAGCGAATCCGCCAAGATGACATTGAATGTTTTCTTAAAGTGCTGGAATACCGTGGCGAAAAAGAAATTTCCCCTTTACTTTTCATCCAAGATCAATTAAAACAGATGATCCTCCATCATCGAAAACAGGAGATCATCGAAAACTATAAAAGTGAACTCTATAACAAAGCTATAGATCACAATATCATCAAAATCAAACCTCAATGAGATACATCATTGCTTTAGTTTTTTGCTCTGTCATCAGCCTCTATAGCCAAGATCAACCAATGATCCTGGATAAAATAGTCGGTCATGTCGGTAGTGAATATATCCTATACTCCGAAGTACAAGAGCTCTATAGCTATGCTAAAGCGCAAAATGCGGACTACGGCGAAGAAGTGCAGTGTGATATCATAGCACAGCTCATAAGCAAAGGGCTACTACTCGATCAAGCCAAGCTCGATAGTATCGAAATCAGCAACGTAGAACTCGAGGTGGAGCTCGAGCGCAGAGTAGACTATATCCTCCAGCAGATGGGTGGAGATGAGGAGCGATTTTATGCCTACTACAATAAGACACCTCTCGAGCAAAAAGAAATAATGAGAGAGCCTCTGCGAGAAGACATGATACAGCAGCGCATCCAGGGTACGCTCATCAGTGATGTAACGATCACGCCAAAGGAAGTCGTAGAATTCTTTGAAAATATACCAGAAGATAGTATCCCTTATCTCAATGCAGAGGTGGAGCTCGGAGAGATCTCGATGAAGACAATCATCTCCCAAGAAAATAAAGATGCCGCTAAAGAAAAGCTCGAAAAAATACGCTCAAGAATCATCAATGATGGGGAGAGTTTTGCAGAGTTAGCTTCGATATTTTCAGATGATATCGGGAGTGCTCGTCAGGGTGGAGATCTCGGCTGGGCTAAGAGAGGTAGCTATGTGCCAGAATTTGAGGCGACAGCATACAATCTGGAAGAAGGTGAAGTCTCTGAACTCGTAGAGACCCAATTTGGCTATCATATCATCGAGCTACTCGGTCGTCGAGGAAATAATATCAATGTGAGACATATCCTCGTCAAGCCTGAAGTAACTCAAGAAGATATCGACCATACCTATAGCTACATGGATAGCATCATACAGGGGCTCCAGACTGACTCAGTGAGCTTTGAGCTCGCCGTCAAGCTGTATAGTGATAAAGAAGCACAGAGCTACAACAATGCTGGCCGTATGATCAATCCAAAGTCAGGAGATACGTTTTGGGAGACTGGAGATCTGCCTTATCAGATATACTTTGCTATAGAGTCGCTGGAGGTAGGAGATGTCAGTGAGATCTTAGAGTTTGAAGAGAGAGGTGAGAAAATCTACAAAATCATCAAGCTACTCTCTAAGACTAAACCTCACAAAGCAAGTCTGGAGACTGACTATGCCAAGATCCAAGAATTTGCTAAGGAAAGCAAGAAGAATGAATACTTCAATAACTGGGTCGAGAATAAGATCAAGTCTACTCGTATCAAGCTCATAGACGAGTATAAGACCTGTCCCAATCTGCAGGTATTCCTCGAGAATGAAAACAAATACACCGCTACAGGAGGCCAATAGGACCAAAATCTATCCAAAGCACTATCGATAGATAGATATTATCTAGAGCTTAATCTGAAAAATTTAGTCGATTAGCAGTATTCTGATATTTTAGGAAATAAAAAATATCATGAACGCACACGAAATCGACTATCAGATCTATGGCGAAGAAATGCAATTCGTCCAGATCGAACTGGATCCCTATGAGACGGTCATAGCGGAGCCCGGCAGCTTTTTGATGATGGATGATGACATCGAGATGAAGACCATCTTTGGTGATGGATCTAATCAGGATACTGGCGGTGTCTGGGGCAAAGTATTTTCTGCTGGCAAGCGTGTCCTTACCGGAGAAAAACTATTCATGACAGCCTACACTCATATCGGAGATGGCAAGCAGCGTGTGTCTTTCGCATCTCCCTATCCAGGCAAGATCATCCCGATCGATCTATCAGAGATGGATGGCAAAGTCATCTGCCAAAAAGACTCTTTTCTCTGCGCCGCACAGGGTGCCTCAGTAGGTATAGAATTTAGTAAGAAGCTCGGCCGAGGATTCTTTGGTGGTGAGGGATTCATCATGCAGAAGATCGAAGGAGACGGTATGGCCTTCCTACATGCTGGTGGATATATCGTAGAGCGTGATTTGCAGCCAGGAGAGCGTCTGCGTGTAGATACTGGCTGTCTGGTGGGATTCTCACACTATGTCGACTATGATATCACCTATGTAGGAGGAGTGAAGAATACTATCTTCGGGGGCGAGGGCTTATTCTTTGCGAGTCTCACAGGTCCTGGCAAAGTATGGATACAGACACTCCCGATCAGTCGACTCTCAGATCGCATCATGCGCAATAGTCGTGGCTATTTTGGCAAAGGAAAAGGGGAGGGAAGTATGCTCGGAGGTCTCGGAGATTTGCTTGATGGAGATGGATTTTGGTAGATAAAAAAAAGAGCGGCATACCCCCCAGTAGCCGCTCCGAAAATCTCCAATACTTAATCCCTTAAGTATTTCAAAAGTTAAAGAACTTACTTCCTTAATACCATAATTCTTGCCACACTCGATCGACGGATCAGGTAATAAACACATGAGTAAATAATACCATGCATAAAGCGACATAGAATCAGTGAGATACGTAAATGAAAAAACATATATGTTAAAAATATATCCCTAAGACTATCAAAAGCGGGTAAAAAGCTTGGCACAAGCGCTACATTCATATCATGAAGTATCTACTCATAGTGCTACTCCCACTTCTGTCAATATGTGATCAGGCGTGTGCTCAGAAAGATAGTAGCACCACCAGTGTAATCGTCCCTATAGCGCTGTCCATATCTGGCACAGTACTACACATAGAGGATCAGCTCAAGCGAGATATACAGACTGAGATATCCGATCATCTCAGCACACCCTCGCTGACTATAGATGACTACCTGCAGTATATCCCCAGCATACAGCAGCTCATCTATCATCTGGACTCACGGTCAGTAGATCGACGATATCATCTGCGACAGTATACGCTCTCGACGATGGGGGCTATCGGAGTGACTTATGCTATGAAGAGTGTGATCTCAGCTACTCGACCAAGAGGAGGAGGTCGTAGCTTTCCATCTGGACATACGACTTTCGCATTTAGTACCGCTGAGTGCATGTATCAGATCTACCGAGAGGATCGTCCACTACTCGCTTATCTGTCCTACCTACCTGCTGTCTCTGTAGGAGTATTCAGAGTCACTCGTGGAGAGCACTGGGTCTCTGATGTACTGATGGGAGCTGGACTGGGCATGCTCATCACCCGTCTGACTTATATCCTATTGCCCGATGAAAAACAGACAGATCGTACTGATACTACTCTTCAAAACTTACATATTGGCATGAGCGGAGACGGCTTCTCGCTCCGATATAGCTTTTAGTCCGACAATTTGTCACATTCTAAGCCTTGGCACATCCTTTGACCCACTACGACCGTGATCATTTATTCAAAATCAAAACAGAAAAAATAATCATGGCTAAAGGACAGATATCCGTACAAACGGAAAACATATTTCCAATCATCAAGAAATTTCTCTATTCAGATCAGGAAATATTTTTGAGAGAGCTCGTATCCAACGCTGTAGATGCCAGCAGTAAGCTCAAAACATTAGCCTCCAAAGGCGAATATGACGGCGAACTGGGTGATATGACCATTGATATCAAAATCGATGACAATAAACTCATCATCCAAGATAGAGGGATCGGTATGACCGCTGAAGAGGTAGATAAGTATCTCAACCAGCTGGCGTTTTCTTCTGCCGAGGAGTTCCTCGAAAAGTATAAAGATGAAGCATCGATCATAGGACACTTCGGATTAGGTTTTTACAGTGCCTTCATGGTAGCTGAAAAAGTCGAGGTCATCACTAAATCATACAAAGACGCTCCGGCAGCTAAATGGAGCTGTACTGGAAATCCGGAGTACGAAATAGAAGAAGCTGACAAAACAGAGCGTGGTACAGAGATCATCCTGCACGTGTCGGACGACAGTAAAGAATTTCTCGAGGAGGCTCGTATCCAAGGCTTATTAGATAAGTACTGCAAATTCTTACCATTCCCTATCAGATTTGGCACTAAGACAGAGTCTACATGGGAAGGAGAGGGTGACGATCGCAAAGAGATCAAAACCGAAGTAGACAATATTATCAATAGCAAGGATCCTCTCTGGAAGAAAAACCCATCGGACCTGACGGATGATGACTACAGAGACTTTTACTCATACCTATATCCATACTCACAGCCGCCATTATTCTGGATACACCTCAATATCGACTATCCATTTAACCTCACAGGTATCCTATACTTCCCTAAGGTTAATAACTCTATCGAGATCCAGAAAAACAAAATCCAGCTCTACAGCAATCAGGTCTATGTGACGGATGATGTAAGCCAGATCGTACCAGAATTTCTCACCTTACTCCATGGTGTGATCGACTCTCCAGATATCCCGCTCAATGTATCTCGTAGCTACCTCCAGTCAGATAGCAATGTAAAAAAGATCACCTCCTATATCACTAAGAAAGTCGCTGACAAGCTCGCCAGCCTCTACAAAGAAGATCGTGGCCAGTTTGAAGAAAAATGGGATGAGATCAGTGTATTCGTCAAGTATGGTATGATCTCAGAGGATAAGTTTTACGATAAGGCTATAAAATTTGCCTTATTAAAGAATATCAAAGATGATTACTTCACGATCGATGAATACAAGGAAAAAATCGAAGCTACTCAAAAAGATAAGCACGATAAGATCATCCATCTTTACACGACTGATATCAAGGAGCATCACAGCTACATCGAGTCTGCAGAGGCCTATGGATATGATGTCTTATCAATGGACAATATCATAGACAATCACTTCATGCAGCAGCTGGAGCAAAAACTCAGCTATGGCACATTCGTCAGAGTAGACAGTGATACTGTAGATAATCTCGTACAGACGGATGAGACGAAAGAGTCAGTCCTCTCTGAGAAAGAGCAAGAGAAAGTAGAAAGCATATTCAAAGCGATATTACCAGAGTCGGGTGGGCCCAATCTCGAGATGAAGCCACTCTCTCCTACTGATCATCCTGTGATCATCACTAAGCCAGAGTTCATGCGCAGAATGATGGAGATGCAACAGCTACAGAGCATGGGAGCTAATGGTATGCCAGAAATATTCAACGTAGTCATCAACACCAATCATCCGATGGTCGCAGAAAAACTCGTGAAGATGCGCTCCGATGAAAAGAAAGAGAAATTCGCCAGCTATCTGTATGATCTTGCCCGTCTCAATCAAAATATGCTCAAAGGAGAAGAGCTTTCTAAGTTTATTAAAAAGAGCTTAGAGTTCGTCAGTTAAAATGTGAAGATAACGACAGAAAAAGCAGCAGGCTCGGGGTCAGAAGATCTCGAGCCTTTTTTTGAGATTTTTTTTGGAGAAAACTTGGATACTGTCGAGGAAATAAAATAAATTTGCGCTCGCTTTATATAGCACGCTTCCATAGCTCAGCTGGTTAGAGCATCTGACTGTTAATCAGAGGGTCCAAGGTTCAAGTCCTTGTGGGAGCGCAAATAAAAAAAGGGGTTTCATTAGAAGCCCCTTTTTCTTTTGCCCGATCACATACTCCGCCTATATTTTCCTCCCACGTCAAACAATGCATCTGTCACCTGACCCAGTGTGGCTGTCTTAGTGACTTCCATGAGTGCGTCAAATAGATTGGCATTCGTCAGTGCCTTCGATTGCAGAGAAATCAAGCCCTTCGCTGTATCCTGCTCATGTAGACAGTGTATCATCTTCAGATTCGTTATTTGCTTCTCTTTTTCGTCAGTAGTAGCTCGGATGACTTCTTTGGGTAATATGGTGGGAGAACCTTTAGAAGATAAGAACGTATTAACTCCTATGATAGGATATTCTCCAGTATGCTTAAGAGTCTCATAGTATAGGCTTTCCTCCTGTATCTTACTACGCTGATACATCGTCTCCATAGCGCCGAGCACTCCTCCTCTATCAGATATCCGATCAAACTCTGAAAGCACAGCCTCCTCCACGAGATCTGTCAACTCTTCTATGATGAAGGCCCCTTGCAGTGGATTTTCATTTTTAGCTAAGCCCAACTCATGATTGATGATCATTTGTATCGCTACAGCACGTCTGACACTCTCCTCCGTAGGTGTAGTGATCGCCTCGTCATAGGCATTTGTGTGTAGCGAGTTACAGTTGTCATAGATGGCGTACAGCGCCTGGAGCGTAGTCCTGATATCATTGAAGTCTATCTCCTGAGCATGGAGCGATCTTCCTGAGGTCTGGATATGATACTTGAGCTTTTGTGATCTTTCATTTGCTCCATATTTATACTTCATAGCCTTGGACCAAATACGTCTCGCCACTCTGCCAATAACAGCGTATTCTGGATCCACTCCATTGGAGAAAAAGAATGAAAGATTAGGCGCAAAATCATCGATTTGCATACCTCTCGCCAGATAGTACTCGACGAAGGTAAATCCATTGGACAGGGTGAATGCAAGCTGTGATATAGGATTGGCTCCAGCCTCCGCTATATGATAGCCTGATATGGATACTGAGTAGAAATTTCTAACCTGATGATCGATGAAATATTGCTGCAGGTCTCCCATCAATCGAAGTGAAAACTCTGTAGAAAAGATGCAAGTATTCTGTGCTTGGTCTTCTTTCAGGATATCGGCCTGTACAGTACCTCGCACTGCTTTCAGCGCTTTTGCTTTTAGCTCCTCATAGATCTCTGGACCTAATACCTGATCACCAGTCAGACCCAGTAGCATCAGACCGAGGCCATCATTCCCCTCAGGAAGATCACCATCATACTGAGGCCGCTCTATACCTCTGTCATCATAGTGTTTTTTGAATACTGCCTCTACCTGATGCTCGAGCCCCTGCTCCCTGATGTATAGCTCACACTGCTGATCTATCGCAGCATTCATGAAGAATGCACAGATCGTAGCGGCAGGGCCATTGATAGTCATCGACACTGAGGTCTTAGGATCACATAGGTCAAATCCTGAGTAAAGCTTCTTTGCATCATTGAGCGAGGAGATATTGACTCCTGAGTTGCCCACTTTGCCATAGATATCTGGACGGTGATCGGGATCATTACCGTAAAGTGTAACGGAGTCAAAGGCCGTAGAAAGTCGCTTAGCGGGCATCCCCTGTGACAGATAGTGAAATCTCCGATTAGTCCGCTCAGGACCACCCTCCCCCGCAAACATCCTTGTCGGGTCTTCTCCTTTTCGCTTAAACGGGAATACTCCAGCTGTAAAAGGAAACTCGCCAGGGACATTCTCCTGCTTGCTCCATGTCAAGATATCTCCCCAGTCACTATATCTCGGTAGTACGACCTTAGGTATTTTATTGTGAGAGAGGGTCTCCGTATAGTTATCCACTACGATATCCCTACCTCTGACTTGATAGGTGAATTGATCTTGTCTATAACTGTCCTTTTTCGCTTGCCACCCTTCTATGATAGCCAGATTTTCTGGTGTGAGTGCCTGTGTGAGTAATTGCTCGGATTTACTTAGTTCTTTTTGACTCTGCTCATCTACGACTATTTCTTTCGTCCTCTTTATGGCTTGGAGCTTTCTCGCTATCTCGGCTTGTGAACTGGCTTCCTGATCATACTGCCGTATGCTCTCATGGATCTCAGAGAGATATCTCGTCCTCGAGGGTGGTATGATATATTGTTTCTCACTGAGCCCTGTAGTCAGCCCTACTTCTTCTCCAGGCAGCAGCCGAGTCATGAGATCATTGAATAACAGATTGACACTTGGATCATTAAACTGTGCTGCTATCGTGCCATAGACAGGCATCGTATTGACATCCCTGTCCCAGAGTTCATGGTTTCGCTGATACTGTTTGCGGACATCCCTGATAGCATCCAATGCTCCTCGTTTATCAAATTTGTTGAGAACGATCATATCAGCAAAATCCAGCATATCAATCTTCTCAAGCTGCGAAGCTGCGCCAAACTCCGGTGTCATCACATACACGGACAGATCCGCATGATCGACTATCTCTGAGTCACTCTGTCCGATACCCGATGTCTCGAGTATCAATAGATCAAACTGAGCACACTTCAATATGGTCAGCGCACTATCTATATCCTTGGATAGAGCCAGATTATATTGTCTGGTAGCCATCGATCGCATGAAGACTCGATCATTGGAGATAGCATTCATACGTATACGATCTCCCAGTAGAGCACCACCTGTCTTGCGCTTAGATGGATCGACCGATATGATACCTATCGTCTTATCAGGATAGTGCTTGAGATACCTCAGGACCAGTTCATCTACCAGACTTGATTTTCCTGCGCCTCCAGTCCCTGTGATACCGAGTACAGGTGTAGTGACTTTTGCACTCTTTTCTTTCAGTTTGATGAGCCATTCTTGACTCGTCTCAGGATATTCCTCAGCTACCGAGATCATCCTCGCCAGATCTTTAGGATTTTGCTGCTCGATCTGCTCCAGCTCATTATCAAGTTGAGGAGGAACAGGGCTATCACATTTTTCGAGGAGATCATTGATCATGCCCTGTAGCCCCATGCTACGTCCGTCATCAGGAGAGTAGATACGAGTGATCCCATAGTCATGTAGATCGGCTATCTCAGCAGGCAGAATCGTACCGCCTCCTCCACCGAATATCTTGATATGGCCAGCTCCTTTCTCTGCGAGCAGATCGTACGCATATTTGAAAAACTCATTGTGCCCACCCTGATAGGAGGTGATGGCGATGCCTTGTACATCTTCTTGGATAGCAGCATCTACGATCTCTTGCACAGAGCGATTGTGACCGAGGTGGATGACCTCCGCCCCTGAGCGCTGTATGATCCGTCGCATGATATTGATCGCAGCATCATGACCATCAAACAATGAACCAGCAGTAAGGATACGAATCTTATGCTTGGACTGATATGCGGCTATTTTTTCCATTTGTGTTTTCTTTTTTAAAATGTGGATACATCACTTTTCATACTTTCAAATGATGGCCCTAAACTGTCATAGTAGGATTCTCCAAAATGTTTTTTAAAGGCTTCTATTCCCTGATCGGTAAAATGTGGAAGAATCAGACTCCAGGCCAACTTTTCCCACTCATCTACTGCATCATGCTCTTGGTAGACTTCTGACATATTCCAGAAGAATGACTTTGCCCACAGCACCTGCACTAAGCTATGGTAGCTACCAGGTATAGTCTCTGGCTTCATATTACCGATCTCTATGGAGAATGTGATCATAGATAGCTGACGCTTGAGGTCATCCTCGTAGATTTTCTTGATCTCCGACTTGACAGTGGGATACTGTAAGACCTGCTTGTCTGAGAAAATAAAAGCATACTCACGCTGCAGCTCATGAAAAGCCTTGGTGGCATTGTAAGTATTCTCCCAAGTGGGAAACATATACGGACGCAATCGCTCAACATAATCCAGTGACATAGCCTGTGCATGCTGTCCCAAGAGCAGCCATTTATTTTTAAAATAATAAGTAAGATTACCTCGACTAATCTGGAGTTGATCAGCGATACTTTGTAGAGATACTGCACCAAATCCATACTCATTGAATAGATTCTTACTGACAGCTAAGATTTTATCTCTGGTACTCATAGCATCATAAGTAGAAGGATGAGCATCAAATTTAACCCATTTTAGTCGATATCGCTATTTTAATGGTCGCTTTCGCTAAAATGGGATCTTAGCAATGTCCCGACCTCACGAACATAAACCAGTTACTCCACAAAATATCTCTGATAAATAGCGGTGCAGGATATATTTGGCAGACTGAGGTCCAAGATCTATCACTACGGTAGGTGCATCTCCCATGTCACTATATTCAGCGCTACCATGCCGGCAGACAGAGCAGCCTCGATACCTTTAGGACCATCCTCAAATACCTGGCAATACTGAGGGTCTATATCGATGATCTCAGCACATCTGACAAAAGTCTCTGGATCAGGCTTAGGTCGCTCGACATCATCTGCCGTGACTAATCCTCTAAACCATGAAGTAATCCCCATGTCACTTAGCGCCATCTCTGCATCCTCTCTGATGCTACCAGTCCCCACAGCCATAGGGAGCACATCTCGATGCGCATGAGCGATGTCGAGCACTCTTTGTACTGGCTTGATTTGCCCAGCATCTTCTTTGACCTGCAGATAAGCTTCATCTTTTTTCTCTTCAAAAGCCACTGGGTCGAGTGACCACCCATAGCGCTCATTAAATATCTCTACAATAGGTTGGGTCGGAATACCTGCCAGCTTGTATATCTCACTCCCATCGATATCTACTCCAAAATGTCGACCGGCGATCTCCCAAGCTGATACATGTAAGCCCATAGTATCTGCTAATGTCCCATCTAAGTCAAATATCAAGCCTCGAGTCCCTGGATGTATCATGATTTTACCTTTTTGTATGATGATCTGAAAATCACTACAAAAGAACAGAATAAGCACCACAATATGTTCTTGATCGATTAAGCCAAACGTTAATTCTTTTGCTCCATCAAGATTTGTAGAAAAAAAATGAGAATCTATGGGACATCTCATAAATTGCGAATTCTTAAAAACCTCGACATGAAAATAGCCATGGCTCAGCTGAATTACCACATTGGTAATTTCGAAGGCAATCTCAACAAAATACTCGGACACATCGCAAAAGCGAAAATCGATGGAGCTGATATCATCTGCTTTGGTGAGTTGGCCATCTGTGGATATCCACCCAGAGATTTTCTGGAGTTTAGCGACTTCATCCGGCAGTGTGAGGAGTCGATCGAGCGGATTCGAATGGCGTCAAAAGGCATAGCCGTAGTAGTAGGTGCTCCTACTCATAATCCTGTCCCAGAGGGAAAAGACCTGTACAACTCTGCATACTTCATATATGATCAGGAGATCGTAGCAGTGCAGCATAAGGCCTTACTACCTACCTATGACATTTTCGATGAGTATCGCTACTTTGAGCCAGCGACAGAGTTTTCATTAGTAGAGCACAAAGGCAAAAAAATAGCCCTGACAGTATGTGAGGATATCTGGAATATCGGCAATGAAAATCCACTCTATACCATCTGTCCACTCGATGAGGTGATCGATGATGGACCTGACTTCATACTCAATCTCAGTGCCTCACCATTCAACTATGATCATGCAGAAGCTCGCATTGAGGTGGCAAAAGCGAATGTAGATCGGTATAAAGTTCCCATGTTTTATGTCAACCATGTGGGCGCACAGACCGAGATTATCTTTGATGGAGGATCACTGGTAGTATCACCTGACGGGACGATCTATGAGGAGATGCCATACTTCATAGAGGACTATAGAGTCTATGAGCTCGATGACGTGATGGCTGTAGGCCAGTCGATCGTACAGCCGAAAGATAAGATCTTAGAGATCCATGATGCACTGATATTAGGTGTGAAAGATTATTTTGGCAAGCTGGGATTCAGTAGATGTGTGATCGGACTCTCTGGAGGTATCGACTCTGCTGTGACCACTGTAATCGCTGAACGAGCTCTCGGGCACAACAATGTACGAGTCGTCTTGATGCCATCACAGTTTTCATCGGATCACTCTGTAAGCGACTCTATCAAGCTCGCTGAGAATCTGGGCATCCAATATGACATCATCAAGATCGAAGATATCTACAAGGCCTATATGCACGAACTGGAGCCACTATTCAGTGGTCTACCATTCAATATAGCGGAAGAAAATCTCCAAGCTCGAGCTCGAGGCATGCTACTCATGGCCATCTCTAACAAGTTTGGAAACATAGTCCTCAATACGTCAAACAAAAGCGAAGCTGCCGTAGGATACGGCACACTATATGGAGATATGTGTGGAGGCCTCTCAGTCATCGGTGATGTGTACAAAACAGACGTCTATCGTCTCGCCAGATATATGAATAAAGATGGTGAGGTCATCCCTGAGCATATCATCACTAAGCCGCCATCTGCCGAGCTAAGACCTAATCAGAAAGACTCTGACAGCCTGCCAGACTATGATATCCTCGATGTGATACTCGAGCAGTATATCGAGCATCGCAAAGGACCTAAAGAAATCATCGCTATGGGCTATGATGAGACATTAGTTCGCAGAATCTTGAGGCTGGTCAATATCAATGAATTCAAAAGATACCAGACGGCTCCAGCGCTCAGAGTGAGCTCCAAGGCTTTTGGTATGGGACGCCGTATGCCTATCGTAGGAAAGTACCTGAGCTAAGCGTATGGATCTACTCCAGCAGCTACAGATAGATAATACTAAGACAAATGCTCAACTCATAGTAGATGCTATCGTAGCAGGGGAAGCGAATCTTCAGGATCTTTGGGCCATATTCTTAGACGATGATAAGCGGATCCGCCAGCGAGCGGGATGGCCACTGACTATACTATCAGAGCAGCACTCGGAGATACTCCTACCTCTCGTGCCTGATATGATCGCAGCACTCGAGACTGAAGAAGATAGTATCACCAGAAACGTAGTTAGAGCATGGCAAGCTCTGGAATTTCATGAAGATGATGAGGGCTCGGTCTATGATATTTGTTTCGCATTTTTAGGTAGTCCTCAGGTGGCTATCGCTATCAGAGTATTCGCTATGACGGTATGTACTAATATCGCTCTCCGGTATCCGAGTCTGGCATCAGAACTCATCACTCTTATAGAAGAGCACTACGAGCATGGCAGTGCAGGATATAAATCTCGGGCTAAGCGAGAACTGCTAAAACTGCGAAAAGTAATCTAATACACTCCAGGGATGATCTTGTAAGTGCGTTCATGATAGGCTTGATACTTAGGATCATCTCCATATTTTTTGGCTCTACCTCTTTCGAGGAATGGGATACCACTGACAAATAATAAGAGCAAAATGATCGCTATCGGACTGATCACAGATGCCCATCCCCATCCAGACAAGAATGGTATAGCTGCCAAAAATATGCCTACCCAAAAGACAATCTCTCCGAGATAGTTAGGGTAGCGAATCTTGCTGTAGAGCCCCTCTGTGTAAATTTCATTTGAGTTACCAGGCTTAGCTTTGAAGGCTGACTTTTGTGCATCAGCTACTCCCTCTACGATGAGACCCACAAGTGCTATTACAAGTCCTACCCACTCCAGGTCTTCCACTCTGGTAAAGCTAAAAGTCCCATGATCAGCACTGAGTCGTATCATGAAAGGCAGCGATATCACCCAAGAGCTCACACCCTGTAGTAAGAAAAATCGAAAGAACCGCTTCTTATTGACTCGGATCTCATCAAAGCGTTCATCTTTACCGATCTTGGACACTCTATCAAATAGATAATACCCTAATCTCAAGGCCCACATGAGGACTAATGCGCCCATGATAAGCTTGCCCATCGAGGCCAAAGCATCTCCCATAAAAATACTGTACAGGGATAATGCAGCGAAACTTGCGGAATAAGTTATGTCCGTCAGCTTGTCGGTCTGTAGCCTATATGCCCAATAAAACATAAAGACATTCAATAAAACAACAAACAAAAAACCGTATAAAAGAAAAGTGCTCATTACATGGTAACAAGCACTTTTCTAATATTGTTTTCGCTTTGGAAATTACTCAGCCCAAGCGACTTCTTCACTTTGATCAGATACTGAGGTGCTCGGCTTTTCGCCAGTAGGACCAAAAGGCTCCTCTGTAGACCAAGGTCTTTGACCAATGAGCTCAGCTACATCAGACTTGACGAGCACTTCTTTTTCTAAGAGTGCTTGTGCCAGTATATGTAGTTCTTTCTCTTTGTCCTGTAGTAGATCCTGTGCACGTTGATACTCAGCCTCGAGTAGCTTTCTCACTTCGTCATCGATGAGAGTAGCGGTCTCGTCAGAGTATGGCTTGTTCATCTGATCTTGAGACATTCCGTAGAAAGATACATTTCCTACCTTTTCGTTCATCCCGTAGATAGCGATCATACTATATGCCATCTTAGTGACTTGATCGAGGTCATTTTGAGCACCTGTAGAGATTTTATTAAAGATGATTTTCTCTGCTGCCCTTCCTCCGAATGTCATACAAATCCTATCGAGCATCTGCTCAGTACGAGTGATATATTCCTCTTTAGGTAGATACTGTGCATATCCGAGTGTACCGATACCTCTTGGTACGATCGTCACTTTGATCAGGGGTGATGCATGCTCCAAGAACCATCCACAGATAGCATGACCTGCCTCGTGATAGGCTATGATTTCCTTTTCTTTAGGTGCTATGAGCTTATTCTTTTTCTCGAGACCTCCTATGACTCTATCGAGTGCATAGTTAAAGTCTACCATCTCTACTGCTTTCTTATTTCTCCTCGCAGCTACGAGCGCCGCTTCATTACAGATATTAGCGATATCGGCACCTGCAAATCCAGGTGTCATCTCTGCCAGCACTGCTGGCTTGATGTCTTCAGCTATTTTGATGTTCTTCAAGTGTACATTGAATATCTGCTCTCTCTCCTTGAGATCAGGTCTATCGATACCGATCTGTCGGTCAAATCGTCCTGGACGCATCAAGGCACTATCGAGGATGTCTGGACGGTTAGTCGCTGCCATCATGATGACACCTTTATCTGTGCTAAATCCATCCATCTCTACGAGTAGCTGATTGAGCGTATTTTCACGCTCATCATTACCACCTTGGATAGCTCCACGACCTCTCGCTCTACCGATCGCATCGATCTCATCGATGAATACGATACACGGAGCCTTCTCACGAGCCTGCTTGAAGAGATCTCTCACTCTCGACGCTCCTACTCCGACGAACATCTCCACGAAATCTGATCCAGAGATAGAAAAGAAAGGTACACCTGCTTCTCCTGCTACGGCTTTCGCCAATAGGGTCTTACCTGTACCTGGAGGGCCTACGAGCAATACTCCTTTAGGAATCTTACCACCGAGGCTCGTATATTTCTTTGGATTCTTGAGGAAGTCTACGACCTCCATCACTTCTTCTTTTGCTTCATCGAGGCCCGCTACATCTTGAAAAGTCACACTCACCTTAGTGTTATTGTCAAAAAGAGTGGCACGAGATTTACCAATATTGAATATCTGTGCTCCAGGTCCGCCAGCACCACCTCCTACTCTACGTAGGATGAATAGCCACAGACCGACAAATAGAAGCAATGGAAGTGTCCAGCTAAGTATAGTAGAAAGCCAGTTTTCTCGAGTATCATAGATAGGATCTAAGTCAAAACCCTCTTCTCTGAGAGCCATCACTCGATCTTCAAATTTGTCCACTGAGCCAATCTCTACTATATATTGAGGCGACTCTATAGATGTCATCAGTCTATTATTTTTATTGACTTTCTCATGCTCTGGCTCTGTCATCGCATCCTCCTTGAGGAAGATATGGACCATCTTTTTATTGATGACTTCGACTTTCTCTACATCGCCATCACGGACCATCTCGTCAAACTGATTTTGAGATATTTCAACTGGTTTTGCCACAAATGACATCACCACATTGATACCGACTAAAAAGACGATGATAAAAGCATAAAACCAATAGGAGCTCAAATTTTTCTTCTCCGGTTTTTTATCGTTGTTTTCTTTATCTGCCATGTTCGTTTATAGTTACTGTAAACAACTGCCTAAGCAGTGATTTCGTTCATTAGATCAGACATCCTCATACTCAGTGATGACACCATCGCTCCACAGGTCCTCGAGATCGTAGTATCTTCTCGCCTCTGGATAAAATATATGTACAACTACATCAAAATAATCTACTAACATCCATCGAGAATCCTGTGTCCCCTCTGTATGAGAGGGAGAGAGCTGGAGTTCGCTCTTGACCCGACGACTGATATTATTAGCAATTGCTTTGATCTGAGTTGTTGATTCTCCTTCGCATATGACAAAATAATTAGTAGCAGCGTCATCTATGGACCGCAGATCTACTTTGACTATATTTTTGCCTTTTATATCCTGTATGCTATCTATGATGGTATCAAGGAGTGGAGTATCAGAAGAGGTATTAGCCTTAGTCTGTAATACGTTTAATTTCGCACTGTCTTTTGTCAATACTTGGAGTTATTTTTTAAAATTTTAAAATACAACTTAATGTATTCTCGATTAGTAAAGCAATTCATTGGTACAAAAGTATATCACTTTGAAGAAATAGACTCAACTAATGACTATGCTGCCTACTTATTATCAAAAACAACACCAACTGAGGGCACTGTCGTCAATACCAGCTATCAAAGTGCCGGCAAAGGACAATTTGGCAGAAAATGGCATGTACAGCGTGACAAAAACATCACTCTTTCTGTCATTCTCTACCCTCAGATAGTCGCTATCGATCAATTTCTACTCAATATCATGGCCTCTCTGGCTGTCAGAGATACGATCGCTCAGTATACTCGTCTACCCATCGAGGTCAAATGGCCTAATGACGTCTACTACCAAAATCATAAGCTCTCAGGCATCCTGATCAAAAACTTCATCGCTGGCCAAAATATAGGACAGACCATCATGGGTATAGGAATTAATACTAATCAAGAATCATTTCCAGAGCTCCCGACACACCCGAGTAGTATAAGGCAGCTCTCTGGTCAGTATTATGATTTGACTGTAGTCAAAAAAACACTCTATACTCAGCTCGAGCTGTACTATCACATGCTACGTCACGAACCAGATCGACTCCGAAGTATGTATAAAGATCACTTACTTGGCATGAACACTCATCGCCAATTCCTCATTGATGATCACGTATACTCTGGCTCCATAGTTGATATAGATCTTTATGGTCAGCTGGTCGTACAGTTCTCCGATGAGAAAAAACATTTTTCGATGGGAGAAATCAAAATGATAATGGACTAAACAAGCTAATGAAAGCAGCAATCATCACCATCGGAGACGAACTCCTTAATGGTCAAACGATAGATACTAACTCTGCCTGGATCGCTCAGCGACTCAATGAGATCGGCGTCAGCCTCAAGACTAAATATTCGGTAGCGGACGAGCACGATGAGATCATCAGCGCCATACATCAAGTAGATGACGAGGTCGATATCATCCTCACTACAGGTGGTCTGGGACCGACTAAGGACGATATAACTAAAAAAGCGATCGCTGACTATCTCAATGTAGGTATGGATTTTTCGCAGGAGACCTATGATCGGATCGTAGACCTATTTGGGACGAGGGGTATACCGATACGTCAGGCACATCATGATCAGTGCTATATGCCCTCCGGATCGACGCTCCTGACGAATGCTCGAGGCACAGCTCCTGGCATGTGGATGAGTAATGATAAAGTGATCATCCTATCTATGCCTGGTGTCCCCTATGAGATGAAATCCATCATGACAGAAGGAGGTCTGGCCAAAATTAAATCCCTGGTAAAAGATAGCTATATCAAGCACTATATTATCCAGACAGCTGGTATTGGGGAGACATCATTAGCGGCTATGATCGAGGATATTGTAGAGGATTTCCCACCTGAGGTATCAATAGCTTATCTACCGAGCTTAGCGAATGTCAAGCTACGTGTAACGGCCCAAGGATCAGGCGAGACACGAATTATTGAACTGTATGAGCATTTTGGACGGCTCGTACATGAGCGAGTGGCACAGTATACATTTGGCACCGGAGCTACTACCTTGCCTGAGGCACTCGGACAGCTCTGTAAAGATAGGAAAGTCACCATCGCCACCGCAGAGAGCTGCACAGGAGGAGGTATAGCACATCAGATCATAGCTATCCCTGGATCCTCGTCCTACTTCCTCGGCACGATCGTTTCGTATGCTAATAGTGTCAAAAATCAGGTCCTACAAGTCAAAAAAGAAACACTAAAAAATCACGGTGCCGTGAGCGAAGAGACGGTAAGAGAGATGATCAGTGGGCTCCTGCGATGCGTACCTGCAGATGTCGGTGTAGCCGTATCCGGCATAGCTGGACCAGGTGGTGGCACTGCCGAAAAACCAGTCGGCACAATCTGGATAGCAGTGGGCTCAAAAGAGAAAGTAGAGACACACAAACTTCAATTAGTCAAGGATCGACAGATAAATATTTCGTATACTATCAACTTTGCTATGAATAAAATGAGATTATTTATAGAAGAGAACTTTTAATAAATTTGTGGACGAAAAATAAGATATGGCAATAGTAGAATTAATAATGCCCAAAATGGGTGAAAGTATTATTGAAGCTACTATCATAAATTGGCTAAAACAAGAAGGAGATAGTGTCTCTGAAGACGAGACTATACTCGAGATAGCCACAGATAAAGTCGACTCCGACGTGCCCTCTCCTGTCAATGGTATCATCACCAAAATCCTACATGGCCCAGATGATGTCGTAGCTGTAGGCAAGCCACTGGCGCTCATAGAGACAGATCAAGCAGCTACTACGGTGACACCACCAGAGCCCATAGCACAAGAGGAAACTATATCAATACCTGAATCCACTCCCGTATCTGAACCAGAGCCAGCAGCACCAAGTCCACAGCCAGCCGCTGCTACGATGAGCTATACCCCACCAGCAGTCAGTGCTACTCAGGCCACGGAGCTATCAGTACAGAGATCTGATAGGTTTTATTCGCCGCTGGTGCGCAATATCGCCAAGACAGAAAATATCAGCTTCGAAGAACTGGAGCAGATCACTGGCACAGGACCTCATGCCAGAGTGACGAAAGAAGATCTATTCAGATATACCGAAGAAAGAAGGAAAGCAGGTCAGCAAAACATGGCGCACCCTAAAGCTGCGGCCCAGTCCGTACCTGTAGCACCTGCATCTCCTACGCCAGCACCAGTAGCTACTGCTTCTGTCACCGATATACCTACGACTACCGAAAGAGTCGCAGGACCTAACGAAGAAATCGTGGAGCTCGATCGTATGCGAAAAGTAATAGCTAAGCATATGGTCAACTCTCTACAAACCTCTCCTCACGTGACCTCAGTAGTAGAAGCAGACGTGACTAATATCGTACAGTGGAGAAATAGGAATAAAGCGGAATTTCAAAAGAAATATGGTGAGAAGATCACATTTTCGCCGCTGTTCACCCAGGCAGTAGTAAAGGCGATCAAAGACTATCCTACGATAAATGCCTCTCTCGAAGATGATAAGCTCATCGTCAAGAAAAACATCAACATTGGTATCGCTACAGCACTATCCAATGGTAATCTGATAGTCCCTGTAATACCAAACTGTGATGAGCTCAGCCTCGTAGGTATGGCACGCCGCCTCAATGATATCACTGCTCGAGCTCGTGACAATAAGCTCAAGCCTGATGAGATCAGAGGAGGGACGTTCACCATCAGTAATATCGGCACCTTTGGCAATATCATAGGGACTCCAATCATCAATCAGCCAGAACTGGCTATACTCGCTATCGGTACGATCAAAAAGAAACCTGTCATAATAGAAACAGATACAGAAGATATTATTGCAATTCGTCATATGATGTACTTATCTTTATCCTACGATCATAGAATCATCGATGGATATTTAGGTGGTTCATTTTTAAAACGAATAGCAGATTATATTGAAACTTTCGACCCGAACACTAAGGTGTGACCCACTCTATCTTAGAGTATTACTGTTAGTATTCGGATTGAGTATTGGCTATAGCCCATCTATATCGGCTCAAAAAGACGATCTCAGCAAAGCGAATGAAATGTATAATACGGGTCAATATCAAGAGGCCCTGATCTATTTATCTCGTATTGATAAGCTCGAGTCCAGTGGACCACTCCTGTTCAAAAAAGCAGTATGTCTCTATGAGACTAATCAGCTGGATCAAGCCTTCATGGACTTCAGAAAAGCCTATGAATATGGCTATAAAGATGAGCACATCGACTACTACATCGGTCGGATCAAGCATCATAAAGGAGAATTCAGAGAGGCAGCAGAATACTACAAAAGCTATCTCCGATCAGCTAATCAGACAGCAGCTCGACGAGCCGAGGCCACCCATTTGATCAGACAGTGTGGCTACGCTATAGAGCTCAGCTACCTCAAGCCGATAGCTATCATCAATAATCCCGGACAGGCTATCAATAGTCGCTATGATGATTTTGGATGGATCCAAAGTCCAAACGATCCAGATCAGTACTACTTCACTACTAATCGGCCCAATACGGTGATCAGCATGGCTGCTGGACATCACGAGATCTATCAGATAGCTGACGAGTCAGGCACATGGAGTAAAACTAAGCGACTCACCTACCCAGTCAATAGCCGAGCTGAAGAAATCCTATCAGGGATCAGTCAGTCAGGAGATGCGCTGCTCATCTATCGCAAAGACGAGAAGAGTGCTAAGCACATCATACATCGACGTGGTAGCCAAAAAGGAAAACAGAAAAGTATAGATATAGCTAGTCGATTTGAGGTTGAGAATGGCATGATACAGTTTTATAGTGATGACATAGCTATCTATGCAGCTGATCAGCCTGATGGATATGGAGGATATGACCTATATATCAGCTATCGAGAAGGGAGCGGCTGGACAACGCCCATAAATATGGGACCAGAGATCAATAGTCCTTACGACGAACTATCACCTTATATCTCTAATGAAGGGCGTATCCTCTACTTCAGTAGTAATCGAATAGAGAGTGTTGGAGGATATGACATTTTCAGATCTACCTACTTATTTGAGTCAGCGAAGTGGTCAGCTCCCTCTAATCTTGGCATACCTATCAATAGCCCTGGCGATGATCTATATTTTCATCTCAATGATGATGGACTGACAGCTCACTTTAGCTCTGATAGAAAGAATGGTGTCGGAGGATTGGACATTTACTTTGCACAGTTTAAGTCAAAAGAAGAGGGTCAAGAATTTTACGCTGGTCTTTTACCTTTCTTGTCTTATTCTATGGATGAAGTAGTCGCCATAGCAGAAGAAGCACCGACTACCCCGTCACCAGCTGAGGATCCTATAGCAGATGATCTATCAGTCGATGACATAACCGCAGACAGCGTAGCACTATCCGATATAGCCGCAGAGCAAATTGATGGTCCGGAGCTGGACTCTGCCGAGCCAGTCATACTCCGGCCTTTATTCTTTGACAACAGTCGTGACATCCTATCAGAAGAAAATATGAGCCAGATAGCTGCTATCGCTACCGCTCTCAGTAGCTACCCAGAGTCTGTCGTGGAGCTTATCAGCCACACTGCAGATGATGGCATCCCCGAATACAATCTCTATGCATCCCTCAAGGTCGCCGAAAAGGTCAAAAACACGCTGACTAAAAATGGTATAGATGCCGCTCGGATACGTATCACTGGACTCGGCGCTAGCTATCCATTAGTCAAGTCACAGATGGAGTCCATGGCTCAAGCATACAACTCCAGAATCGATATCAAAATCCATAACAACGAAAACATCGTAGTAGATAATGAGATAGATGTAGACCCGATCTACACAGATCTATCCTATGAGCTATATCGCACTCTCATCGACCAGACTATCAGCTACAAGATTGAGATCGCCACTGTCAATCAGATGTATCGAGGGATAGCACTAAGCCTATTTAATGATGCAGCTATCGAGGTGCTGGACGAGACGGGTCTTTATGCCTATACCATAGGACTCTATGACAACTATGCAGAGGCTATCAATACACAACGATCACTGGAGCGAGAAGGCGTAGTCGATGCTAAGGTCATCCCTTATATCGATGGCAAACGTCTCAAAGCGGATGACATCACTTATTATATCAATGAGTATCCAGATCTCAAGAACTTCATGAACTATGATCGCACGATCGGGTCCAATTGATAGTGTTTAATATCTACTGAGTCAGTCACAGCGTAGAGCATATAGTATCCTCCACCGCCAGCACCGCAGATCTTCATATAGTAATCGTCTGTCTCCAAACCAGCCTCCCAGATATCATATAGTTCTGGCAGGATCATAGCACGCATATGCTCCCAGTGAAATCTTGATAGCCGAGCCATCTCTGCCTTGATATCTTGATGCTTGATAAGACGATCTATGATGATATCATTGATCTGTACTAACTCTTGATATATCTCAGGTGACCCCTCTGCCATCTCTACGAATCTTGGTACCAAGCCCTTTACTAAGCGCTTACCCCCTGAGTCAACGAGATATAAACGATCAGCGCCTCTACCCAGTTCCGACATATCAAAGACGCCATACTCCCCAGCTTGATCACGCTTGATCCCTTTCTGCAGATAGCTGATTAATGGATCAAAACCAGAACTCTTACCATGAAAAAATGACTCTATAATCGCCAGTCGTGACTGCAGTACTGCCAAATCTTCGAGTAGCTCACCTCCACACCAGTCGTAGATGGCGCTGCTGAGTGCTCCCGAGCTACCCGTACCGTATCCTCTTTTGATATTACTCCTATAGTATCGATCTCCTTGCTCCAGTTGTACTAATCGATCGAGGTCTAAAAATGATGAGCAGTGCTCTCGAATATAGTCAAAAAAGCCCTCCTTGAATAGTGAGTTTGGTCCTGACTCATCCGCCCACCTCCCATATCTATCCATCAAAGGTACACCGAGCACCTGTGATCCCAGCATCAGAGAATATTCCCCAAACAAGATCAACTTAGCAGGATAGATACGATCTGTCATAGTTGTGAATTTAGAAAGGACGATTTTGCTCCCAGTCCCATGCTGATCGCATGATATCATCGATACCATATTTCGGCTCCCAGCCGAGACGATCATTGGCCTTCTCATAGTTAGAGTAGATAGCGATTACATCACCAGGGCGTCTTGGTCCTATCCGATAGTCGAGCTTTTTGCCACTGACTTTTTCAAAGGCATTAATCGCTTCGAGGACTGTCACTCCCTCTCCTATACCAAGATTGTACACTTCATAGCTGCTTTCATTTTTTCCATCAAGGAGATAGGTCACCGCACATGTGTGTGCTGCTGCCAGATCCTCTACATGGATATAGTCACGGATACAGCTACCATCACGAGTATCATAGTCATCGCCAAATACTACCGTCTCAGCTCGCTTGCCAGCAGCAGTCTCTGTGATCACCGGGACGAGATTGAGAGCGACCTGCTTAGGCGCCTCGCCAAGTAGTCCCGAGCTGTGTGCTCCAGCAGGGTTGAAGTAGCGCAGCGAGATCACATTGATATTGCTAAACTGGGCCAGATCCTTAAGCATATACTCGCCGAGCTGCTTAGTACGTCCATAAGGAGACTCGGCCTCTTTCATCTCGGTCTCCTCAGTGACAGGCAGATCCGTCGCCTGTCCATAGACAGTACATGACGAGGAGAATATGAAATTCTTCACTCCATACTTTTCTGCGAGACTCAGCACGTTGACCAGAGACTTCATATTATTCTCAAAATAGAGCAGTGGCTTTTCAGTCGACTCGCCGACAGCCTTGAGAGCTGCAAAATGGATGATCGCCGAGATATCTTGATGCTCTGCAAAGAGCTGCTCAGTAGCCTCCTTATCACAGAGATCTATGTTATAATGTGAGACTTTCTTACCGGTGATCTCCTCGATATACTGTAGAGGAGCATCATATGAATTAATATGATTGTCTACTGTGACTACTTCATATCCATGATTGAGTAGATCTACTGCGGTGTGGCTCCCGATGTATCCTGTGCCACCTGTGACGAGTACCTTTGACATGATGATTTATGATTACTTTTGCTCAAACTTAAGGGAATAAAACGAGCACAAAAAAATATATATGTCATTAGTAGAAGAGGTAAAAGTAATAGCGAAGGCCGCAGGTGATGCCATCATGGAGATTTATGCAGATGAGTCAAAGTTTGGCGTAGAATACAAGTCAGATGACTCCCCGCTCACTCAGGCTGATCAAAAGTCTAATGCAGTAATCGTCGATGGTCTCGAGAAGCTCACAATACAATATCCGATCATCTCTGAAGAGACAAAACTCGTAGACTATAGTGTCCGAAAAGACTATGATCTTTTTTGGCTCGTAGACCCACTCGATGGGACCAAGGAATTCATAAAGCGCAACGGAGAATTCACTGTAAATATCGCACTGATCAAAGGGCAGAATCCAGTCATGGGCGTAGTATACGTACCCGCTACCGAAGAAATGTACTGGGCAGTCAAAGACGAAGGCGCTTACTACCAAAAAGGAAATACGGTCACAAAGCTCGAAGCTAATAAATACACCCTAGCTGATAAGGGTCTCCGAGTAGTCTGCTCACGTAGCCATATCAATGAAGAGACTAAGGCGTTCATCGATAAGCTGGACAGCCCAGACACTGTATCAAAGGGGAGCTCCTTAAAATTCCTCATCATCGCAAATGGTGGAGCGGAGATCTATCCACGTATCGGTCCTACGATGGAGTGGGATACTGCTGCAGCTCATATGGTGCTCGCAGAGGCCGGTGGGTCTGTCACCGAGTATGGCAAAGACACTCCCCTCAAGTACAATAAAGAGAATCTACTGAACCCATATTTCGTAGCCGCTGCCGATCAGCAGTAAGCTCTGGCGCATATGCAGTGCTCGGTAGTCATCATCACTCATCAGGAGGAGTCACATATCGAGCAGTGCATATGCAGTGTCCTCCCGATCAGCGATGATATCATCGTCATCGATGCCCAGAGTACAGATAGGACGAGAGATATCGCTGATTTGCTTGGCGCAAAAGTACATACATTGCCCTGGCAAGGGTACGGCTATGCACGAAACTATGGCGCTCAAAAAGCACAAAACGACTGGATACTATCTATAGATGCTGATGAAAGGCTGTCTAATGATCTTCAGACCTCCATCAACAGGTTGAGTCCCGAGAATATAGACACCGTCCATCGAATACTGCGAGTCAATCATATTGGCTCAAAGCCAATACGCTACGGACATCTTCGACCAGAACGAAAAACCAAACTATATAATCGCAACATATATGAATGGGATGATGCCCCCGTCCATGAGTCACTACAGCCTGTAGCATCAGAGTCAAGACTCCTCCATGGAGAGCTACTCCACTACGCCTATCGAGACCTGAGCGATATCAAAGAAAAATACGCTCGGTATGCTGAACTCTATAAAGGGACTAAATCTGCTCCTGTAAGACATGTAAAAGCTATATATCACTATCTACGCAGCTACCTATGGATGGGAGGATGGAGATCAGGTAGTGAGGGTCATGCCATAGCTCATGCTCTCTACCGATATACATTAGACAAGTATCGATAATCTACTTTTCTGCTTCTTTCTGCCACTGTAGATATCCGCCGTCCATATTAGTGATCTTGAGAAATCCCGAGTCTATCATGATCTGTGCAGCTTTCATACTACGCTTGCCACTACGACAGTGTAGGAGATAGTTAGCTTCTTTGTCCAGACCAGCTATCTCATCTTTGAAAGAGCTGGACTTGACGTCAATATTGAGCGCTTCAGGAAGTGTCCCTGCGGCAAACTCTTTTGGAGTACGAACATCTATGACAATCAGCTCAGGGTCATCAGCGATCATTTTTTTAGCAGTTGCTACATCTACATTATTTATGACTGGTTTTTGGACGGTAGCCACTTTATCAGGAGCAGTAGAGGTCTCAGGCGTCGAAGAAGGTCCACATGCGAATTGTAAAAGAAAAAAGGAGAGAATTAAAACTTTCATAGGGTATGATTAAATCTGATGATCAAAGTTACACAAAATGAAAACGGAGGGACGTGCCCTCCGTTACCAAAACCGTATGAAAAAACTATCTAACTATTCTTATTCGTAATTATAAGACATCAAAATAGAGCTTGTACCCTAATGATGACCTTAAGATAATGTTAAAAAGCCAAGAGGGTTTACCTCATTGCTACTTCCAACATCGTAAAAGTTGGAGATATTGGGTAAAATGATGCTCAAATCACGCTTTGGCACCCCAAACCACATAGCTATCTCTGCAAAATACTCATCAACAGCGGTAGTAGGTAGTATGATCCCTCCACCCAGATCATTAGGATTTTCATTAAAATCTAAGGTCTGTGGATACTGCCCATATATTTGTCCTCCATTCACAGGACCTCCGATCGTGAAAATATTTCCACCCCAAGCATGGTCTGTACCATTACCATTGGATCCCAGTGTTCTGGCAAAATCTGATATCGCAAACACTATTACATTTTCTCTCTCTCCGAGCTCGTCCAATGCCTCCATAAATGACCCTATCGCACTATCGATCTCATCAAACAATGTAGCATGACTACCTAATAACTCATCGTGTGTATCAAATCCTCCTATATCTACAAAGTATGACTGACGTCTGAATCCTAACTCATGTCGAGCACCTATACTCTTAGCTACTTGATAGAGACTCCTGGACAAACCTTGGCTTTCATTGAAGCTCGTATTGACACTTACATTATTGTAGGCTGCAGTAAAAGGCACAAATGCATCCCGAGAATTTCGCAGACCTTGGATATAGGTTTTTTTGAATACATCCTCATAGTTTTGATCTATGAGATTGTCCACTGCCCTCTGTAAGAATGGGTACTCATCATATCCTATGAATCCCACAGGACCGTCCTCGGGACTGATAGAATATAGACCACTGTTGACTCCTGACTGCCAGACATTAGTACCAGCAAGAGATATATTCATTGATATTTTATCGCTGAGATTGTATGGAGGCTGTATATCATTGATGAGGTCTGCCATGCGGCCTCCCCAGCCGAGACCAGCTCTATCGTGAGTGATACCTGTCTGCCATTGTTGTAATTGATCATTGTGAGATAGCAGTCCCAGAGGAGTTCTTTTTTGCTCGAGCCAAAACTCATCTACCGACACAGGTTCTACCAGCGTACCTACATTAGCGATGAATGCAGCGTCACCCTGATCATAGAGTGCTTTGAGATTAGTCAATGATGGATGTAGTCCGAAAGTCCGACCACCCGTATTTCCCGAAAGGGGTAAAATCTCTTGTCGCTCTATAGCGAGATTACTCCGTACCACAGCATAGTCATTGTACTCATCTGTATCCGTAGGGATTAGCATATTGTAAGAGTCATTACCTCCATTGAGACTGAGGCATACGATCGCTTTATAGTCATTGGCTCCATAGACAGCAGAGTGTGCTATCGAGGCAGCATTCATGGCTCTCAGATTGAGGATAGAGGACATCATAGTCGCTGAGCTCATGGCCCCACATCCTGCGTATTTCAGAAATTTTCTTCGATCCATGATGTCTATTTTAAAATGGTATAATCAGGTGATATCAATGTCAGATAGAGTGCTATCCGTGCTCGCTCCCTACGCAGTGATGGATATGGTAGTTCGTCGAGTGTATCTCGTATGACCTGGCGTGTCGACTCAGTCATCTGTCCATGTGTGAATAATATATCCAGTCGATGTAGTAATGCCTCTGTGTCTTCTGACAGCGCAAATAGCTCGTCCAAAACAACATTGACATTGGGCGTCTCTGGCTCCCAATCATACATCAAAAGCTCCCATACACTATATAGAAAAGTCTGATTGACATAGCCGATAGCCGTCTCGCTATCAAATATCTGAAACTCTGGAGCGACCAGCCCTTGAGCTAATAAATCCCCTTGCGGCTGATAGTCCGGCTCATAAAAATTGAACACTGTCGGACTCGCAAAAGGAGCCTGCTTCATCAGCTCAATAGTACTCTGAGGATCCTTCCAATAGTCTCCCGTCGGGCTATCTGACTCGAGAGCATGCATGATGTGAGTATGTCGCAGTATTGGCTCTCGTAGCTTACCATGATCAGCAGCTCCGAGGGCCTCACAGGATCGAGCCTCTGGATCGAGTAGTATGGCCTTTATTACGGCAAGCATATCTCCTCTGACTCCACTCCCATTATCATTAAATGTCTGAGCTACTCTACGTATATAGTCGGGAGACGGATTAGACTTGACCAGTCGCTGTATCAGCTGTCGCCCGATGAAAGGCCCTACATTGTCATGTTGAAATAAGTGCTCGATCGCATCATCTATATCTTCTAATCCCGACTGACCAGCAGGGATCACGTAGTCACCCACAATTGTTTTTTGCCCAGGCTCGTGATAGGCTTCCCACATACGCATGGGGATCGTCCGATCGATATTGTACAGACCTGCTCCAAATGAGATGCTCGCTCCAGGATACTCTCTTTTGATCTTAGCATTGAGATCTCCCCCGCCGAGACCTGTGAATACCTTAGCCAGCTCCTTGATATCATCGTTATCATAGGTCGGAATGGGATTTCCTTCTTCATCGAGTTTTCGACTGCCGTCCAAATTGAGCTCATAGAGACCGATAGTGAATAGCTGCATGATCTCTCGAGCATAGTTTTCGTCGGGATGCTGATTCCTACTCGGATTAGATCTTGGATTATTGAGATGACTGAGATAGTAGCCCATTGCTGGATGGAGGGAGACTTCCGTCAATATATCTTTATAGTTTTTGAGTCCATTGAGTAGTAGCACATCAAAATAGGATGAGACAGCCTCACCGTGACCACTTAGATCACTATTAAATGAAATAACCAATATTTGGCTCAGCGCATGAGCGACTTTGTATCGGAGCTGGTCTGGAGCTTTTTTGACATTATCCCACCAGGCATAGCTGAAATGGACCATCCATGGGCCAAAATAATCGTCTGGATCATTGGGATCTGGGATCCCGTCTCCATTACGATCATCATCAGACCGATTAATATATAGCTGAAATGTCTGTGCATTGATATCCGTCATTTTCGGCAGCACCAGCGTTGGGCTGAGTGAAGCTTGGTAGTCTATCCAGCCTTCATAATCTTGGCTTTCAGCTAGCTGAGCTACGGTCTCATAGTCCGCTCCAAATCCCGCTTGGTATAAAAACCTCGAGGCATCCATCAGACGACCGTCGAGGCCACTACCATCTATAGTATGCTCTGCGGCAGTACCGGATGCGCTGTGGCTGGCAGACACGCTGATGCCATCTGTAGACCCAGCTCCTACGTACTCGAGCTGTGCGCTACCCAGCTGTATCGATATGACTCCTATGATAAGTGTAGTGATGATCTTCATAGTCTGATTATTCTGGATGAGCAATGGATAATGTAGCACTACGCACCTGACTTTGATCATCGATACACTGTAGTATATATGACCCCTCAGATAGCCTTGGTAGTCGGAGATCAAAGTTCTGTGTTCTTTCTTCGCCCTGAGCGACTACTCTACCTAATATATCAATGAGCTGCCATCGCTGGATGTTATATTCAGGATCACCCAGGTCTACCTGAGCAGACTGAGACATAGGATTAGGATAGACCTGAGGAGCTATAGTGAATTCTTCTTCTGATGTACTGGTGGTACTCTCTGCGAGACCAAATCTCACCTCGCTAATATTCACACAGTTAGGATCTCCATTATTTTCGAGAGCTGTGAGTAGTATATACTTTGCGCTGAACGGTTCCGCCTGATCGAGCGTCTCTCCTTCATAGGTGGGATCTGAGTCACTCAGTGCCAGACTGTATTCTCCAGCTGATGACCAAGACTGTCCATCCATACTGTAGTCCACAGCCAGTCTCGTGACATTCATATCTTCTTCGCCATGGATATTACCATTCCATATAGCTATCTCTTCTATTGATCGAGGTACGTTCAGCTCATAGAGCAGCCAATGAGATCGAGTACGGTCAGGATTGGGACTGGACTGTCGAGAGCAGCCTACCCAGCTGTCTCCTGCAGCGGTGCTGTGCCGCTTTGGATAGCACTGGGCACTGAGAGATAGACTGACTAAAAATATGGATATAGCAGTATAGATCAGATGCATAGATAGTAGATAGGTGGTGACGGATATAGCTGTAACGCAAAAGAGGAAGTGCATGTTACACTTCCCCTTGGTTTTATTATGTGGCTACCTATCGAATAGGCCAAGTGCCATTTACAGTCCCGCCTTAGCTGAGATCTCGAGCATGCGATCGATACAGGCTACTCCTTTCTCGATGACCCAGTCCTCAAGTATGATCTCTGGTAGTTCATACTCCATACAGAGGTAGAGCTTCTCCATAGTATTACGCTTCATGTGTGGGCAGTCATTGCACGCACAGGTATTATTAGGAGGTGCAGGTAGGAATGTCTTGTCGGGAGACTTAAGCTCCATCTGATGGATGATCCCTGACTCGGTCGCTACTATGAACTCCTGCACATCAGTCTCATGTGTATAGCGGAGTAGCTGACTCGTAGAGCCAATGAAATCCGCCTTTTCTAATATATGTGCCTCACACTCGGGATGAGCGATGAACTTAGCATCTGGATGTCTCATCATTAGTTTAGTGATCTTCTCATGAGAGAATATCTCATGGACCATACACGCACCATTCCATAGGACGAGATCTCTACCTGTTTTTTTCTTGAGATAGGCTCCGAGATTCTTATCTGGAGCAAATATGATTCCCTGATCCTCAGGTACACTATTGATCACATGCTCAGCATTAGAGCTCGTACAGCAGATATCCGTGAGTGTCTTGAGCTCAGCCGTACAGTTGATGTAGCTCACGACCACATGATCAGGATATTTCTCTTTGAATTTTCTGAACAATGCTGGAGGGCAAGAATCTGCCAGTGAGCAGCCTGCCTTGAGATCGGGTAGCAATACCTTCTTCTGCGGATTGAGCATTTTAGCCGTCTCTGCCATGAAGTGCACCCCTGCGAATACTATGATATCTGCATCCGTCTCCGCCGCTGTCTGCGCCAATCCTAAACTATCTCCGATGTAGTCAGCGACATCTTGGATCTCAGACTCCTGATAGTAGTGCGCTAAGATGATAGCATTCTTTTCTTTCTTGAGCCGCTCGATCTCCGCTACATAGTCTATGGTAGGATCTACGTCCACTGCGAGATATCCCTTTTTTTCGAGATTTTTCTTGGCTTCTGAGAGGGGCATTGTTCCGATCATTTGTTTTGTTTTTTGGCTTTTTATTCTTTATTGACTGAATCTACATTACTCTTATAGAACAACGGAGAATATGGATCATCTGTTCTTTTGACGGATAGATACTTCAGGGGTAACAACCGACTATCCAAGTATATAAATACAAAAAGCCCCAGAAATAAATCCTGAGGCCTCTTAGAATTTTTATCAAATCTAAGATTGGTTTATTAGATCTTAGCGAAGGTTAGACTGTACTTTGACAAACTGTAGTGTCTCGTCTCCCTTATCATTCTTGTAGACTACTTCAATATCATCCTTAGCCACCTCAAGCGTCTGTAGGATGAACGTCACGTCGTCTATCATTTTCTGTAGTAATTCTTCATTGTTGTTTCTTTTAGCAGCAGTGATAGTCACTTGATTAGCATAGGTCTGCTTGTAATGATTAGCCACGTCATGGAGATGAGCGACTGCCGTCTCGTCTAGCTGATTAAATCCTTCATCAAAAGCAATGAATCGGATCTGATCTACTTGATGCTTTTTGAGCATTTCGTATTTACGCTTTGCTGCTTCGACTTTCTCAGCATGTTTTTTACCAGATTCGAAGTATTCTGGGACCTCCATATATCGTCTCGTGACACGTCCCTCCTTATCGACATCTACTAAAAATGCCTTTCCATCTTCTACTACTATTGTCTTATCATCAATGTTGCCATTGATAGGAGCGTTATTCACCGCTCCAGCGATCATGAAATACATCACAAAATATAGGATCTGCATACTCTTTTATTTTAGAATCTAAATGGTGCAAATCCTATGCCATAATCTACTTCTGCAAGACAAAAAATAAAAAAGCCCCGACAGGCGTCGGAGCTCTAATTAATAATCGCTAATAAGGGAACGAATTTTAAAAACAACTGGTCTCTATAAGCTTGGATTGATTTCTATCTTGATAAAATGATTCGGGATACTCCCGATGTATCTTTTCTCGACGATCTCTATTCGGTCAGTATCCACACCAAAATTCGTGAATAACTCTACGACTTTATTCACTCGGAGATCTTCTTTTACCATCGGATCCGTCGTACCGACAGTGATGAGAATGTTACTATTGGCATCCTCTTCTGCTCTCACTGCCATCTCTCTGATATGATTGATAGCGACCTGATTGAGCACCGCACTATAGCTTTCAAATGACAAAAACTTGATCCGATCAAGATCGTCTTCTACTTCTTCACGATATTTTGTCATCGATGCATCTACGATTTCTTCATGAGTTTTGCTTGACGCAAAATACTCAGTCACAACTCCATAACTGATCAATAGCTCACCACCCTCCGATAGATCTACTAAGTGCGCATCACCATCAATTAGTATAATAGTGGTCAACATGTCTTCTGCTGTGATTGGGGCTGCAGGGTTGTTTATAGTACTGATGCTCATCGAGAGCGTAGTCAGTAGGATTAGTAAGCTATTCATGGTTATTCTTTTTTCGCTTTGTGTATATAGAAAACAGTGCAAAAACAGCTGAAAGTTTGATCAGTAGGGCATTTCAGCTCAAATCTTGGGTATCCCTTTAGAGATTGAATAGGGACCTATTAGGGTAAATACCGAGACAACTACTTCCGATGTATTCTGTTACTTTACACGAGAATAATCAAAACCATAAATGAAGCTCAACTTCAAGACATTCGGAGAGGGAGATCCTGTGATCATTCTTCACGGTCTATTTGGCATGCTGGATAACTGGCAGACATTTGCTAAAAAACTGGCCCCTCATGGATATCAAGTATATATCGTGGATCAGCGAAATCATGGACGCTCTCCTCATAGTGAAGACTTTGATTATTCTTTGACTGCTTCGGACTTGGCAGATTTCATAAGCGATCAGGGCATAGAGCAGGCTCATATCGTGGGCCATAGTATGGGCGGTAAGACAGCGATTCAGTTCGCCTATGACTATCCAGAGCTGACCATGAGCCTCACAGCTATCGATATCGCACCGAGAGCTTATCAGCCCGGCCATCTGGAGATATTTGATGCGATCCTCTCGATGGACCTGTCGATAGTGAGTTCTCGCAAAGATGCCGATGAACAGCTCAGCGAAAAGATAAGCGATCCAGGCATCAGGATGTTCTTGCTTAAGAATCTGGCACGCAGCAGCGACGGATTCGCTTGGCGGGCTAATTTTCCTGTCCTCTACGCTCAATATAGCTCTATCATCGGCCCTGTAGAAGTAGCTATGGCTAATAATATTCCAACTCTTTTCGTCAGAGGAACTAAGTCAAACTATATCACCGAGGATGATATCAAGATGATCAGAAACCTGTATACCCAGGTGACAATAGCCGACATATCGGCAGGGCACTGGATACATGCGGAGCGCCCTGAGGAACTATTAACAGCTCTTTTGGATTTTCTTAAGTAGTACAGGATATAGCGAGAGCCTTATTTTGCGTTTATTATTTGACTCCATAGTAGAGCCAGAAATATACTAAGATCTTACACCACTATATAGATGAAAATACTCAACAAACGATATCTCAAACTTTCGACGGCTCTGATAACCGTAGTAGCACTCGGTAGTGCCTTCGTAGCGAATAACGATAAGTACTTCGAGATCGCTAAGAACATGGAGATATTCACCAATGTCTATAAGCAGCTCAATACGCACTATGTAGATGATCTCGAGCCTAATCAGCTCATGCGTACAGGTATCGATGCGATGATGAATAGCCTTGATCCATATACGGTATACTACTCCGAGTCACAGGTAGAGAGCTACCGCATCAGTACAGATAATAAATACAACGGACTGGGCGCAGCAAGCAAAGAAATAGATAACAAAATCGTGATCACAGAGATCTACGATGAAGGCCCTGCCCAAGAAGCTGGTCTCAAGGTCGGTCAGCATATCACCAGTATCAATGGTAATAGCACTGAAGGCAAGACCTATGAAGAGGTGATGCTCTTCATGAGAGGCCTGCCAGGCACGAAAGTAAATCTTTCGACCTATGATCCTGCCTCTGGCGAGTCAAACAGTGTCGTACTCACTCGATCAGAAGTATCCATACCAAATGTGCCTTACTATGGCATGGTCAGTGACGAGGTAGGCTATATCAATCTGACGACATTCACTCGTGATGCAGGCAAGAACATAGGCAAAGCTATCCGTGAGCTCAAGAATGAAAATGAACTCAACGGCATCATACTCGACCTACGAAATAATGGAGGAGGACTCTTAGCTGAGGCAATAGATATATTAGGACTCTTTTTACCGCAGGGTACACCCGTCGTATCTACACGTGGCAAGGTCCGTGATAGAGATCAAAACTACAGCACTCGAAGACTACCTATAGATCTGGAGCTACCAGTGGTGGTATTAGTCAATAAAAATTCGGCATCAGCCTCAGAGATCGTATCCGGATCTATCCAAGATATGGACCGTGGTGTAGTGATGGGACAGCGTACCTATGGCAAGGGCCTCGTCCAAAATCACCAAGAAGTAGGCTACAACTCTCGCATCAAAGTCACTACCTCTAAATATTACATCCCATCAGGTAGATGTATCCAGAGCGTGGCCTATGAGAATGGTGAGCCAAAAGATATCCCAGATGATGAGAGAGAAGTATTCTACACACGAAATCGTCGCCCCGTACTCGATGGTGGTGGTGTCACTCCTGATGTAGCTCTCGACCCTGCTGAGAAATCTGATATCGTCAATACATTGATAAAAGAAGACTGGATATTCAAATATGCTAATGAATATGTAGATAAAAATGAGGCTCCAGCTTCCTACGAAGAGTTTGCTTATGACGACTACGACGGGTTCTTGAGCTATCTGAAGAAAAATAACTTCAGCTATAAGACTAAGGAAGAAAAGGCTCTCGATAAACTAAACGAATCTATCGAAGACTCAGAACTGGACATCTCAGCATCTATAGATAATATAGAGAGTACTATAGCTGCCGCTAAAGCTGATGATCTCACACAGTATCAGCGAGACATCATCGATCAGATCGAGGCGGAACTCGCTAAGCGATACTTTCTACAAGAAGGGAAAACAAGACAAATGCTCAAAAACGACGAAGAAGTAGACCAAGCAATAGCACTACTCAATAATCCATCTGAGTACCAGTCTATCCTACGGTAAGATGTCATACATACTCTGTATAGAGACCTCCACACAGGTCTGCTCTGTCGCTATCAGCCAAAATGGTGAGTGCATACATGTAGATCAGCTGGAGCTGGGTAATAAGCATAGTGCTGGACTGACGACATTGATCAAGCGAGTATTGGCTATAGCCAATATGCAGATGTCTGATATCTCAGCTATCGCCATCAGTGATGGACCAGGATCCTATACTGGCCTGCGAGTCGGAGCGAGTACTGCTAAAGGTATGTGCTATGCACTATCGATCCCGCTGATCGCTATACCGACACTCGCAGCTATATCAGACCACGCTATCTCATCTCTTGACATAGATGCTGATATATATATACCTACTATCGATGCACGTCGCATGGAGGTTTATGCCGCTCAGTACATTAGCGATGCATGTTTACTGTCTACTCACTCATTAATCTACACAGACGATTCTTTAGCAAAAATAGTCGCTCAACATCCCGATCGATCAATCGCTATCATAGGTGATGGAGCACAAAAACTACAAGAGCAGGATGAGATCACTATCCCCCCATCCATATCTATCCATCCGTATGGCTGCAGTGCTACTCATATGTGCAGACTGGCCTCTATATATCATGATGCTCGACAGCACGTAGATGTAGCCTATCATGCCCCTCACTACTACAAGTCTCCCAAGATCACTAAGCCTAAGGCACGTATATAAAATCAGGTAGGGAACTTTTGATAAAAAAGTACGTTTAATAATAAACTGATTTTCAATGATTTACAAATACTGTTTTCTCGATTAATCCACATATGTCATTTTTCGGCATAGTGTTTGGTTTTTCAATGAGTATAAATCTCAAAACTGTTAAAACCTGTTAAATGAGGAATAAAAAAAACGAAACAGTATCATTAAAGAAAGGATCCGGAGAGGTCCACTTGGATTACACAGAGCTTAGGAAAGCGGTATTAGTGCTAAGAGCTGTAAACCACAAATTAAGACAACGGATAATCGATCTACTTGAGACAGGGGAGACGATGACAGTGACTGATATCTATATCAAGTTAAGATTAGAGCAGTCAGTAGCATCGCAGCACTTAGCGATCTTGAGAAGAGCGGGAGTCGTACAGACAGAGCGTCAAGGAAAATTCATCTACTACTCTCTCAACACCGAGAGGCTGGCTCAGATCCAGAAGTTAGTAGAGGATTTAGCTGGATAAACTCTTACTTCAATTTGGGTATTATAGCGTATTGATTTACAATACTTTACACTTTATACATCATGGTAGCCTACAAGAAACAAATGTAATCTGCGGGCAAAGTTCAACAGATTACATTTTTTTCTAATATTTCTTTGGTCATATTAGGATTAATAGTCATATTTGTCTCAGGTAGAAATAAGAAATAAGGAAACTAAGATGAAACAGACTAAGGTAAAGTTTAGTAGTGATAAGCTAAACTATTCATGTAACCTCATGCGTGCCCTTGCGCATCCATTACGATTGAGGATATTAGAATACATAGACGAGCACGGAACAACGAACGTAAATAGTATATACAACACGTTGAATATCGAACAATCGATCACCTCTCAGCACCTCAAAATATTGAGAATGGCAGATGTCGTGAGTTCTGAAAGAGATGGTAAGATGGTATTTTATACTATCAACTATCCAATCGTAGAAAAAGCAAATATCGCCGTACAGCGATTCTTAGGAAAAATAAAATAAGGCTATTCTATTTGACCTAATATTTACACTCAAGAGCCTCTACATAATAGGCCATCCCCAAGACCAAGTTCCTACTTTTATTTCTGACCTGAGCAATAATAATACCTGAACCTCACTCACTATTTTCGCTAATGCTACTTTGGATTAGCCTTCACACTCATTCAGCCACCGACGTACTGACCGTACTATCATTTTGAGTTTGAGTTTTGTCGTCAGACTTGCTCAATAAGAATTTACGATAGAACAAAAGAATAATCGCTACTCCGATAGAGATAGCGGCATCGGCCACGTTGAATACAGGCCTGAAAAACTCAAAGCGCTTACCTCCATAGAAAGGTACCCAGTCAGGCAAGATCGTGTCAACCATCGGGAAGTAAAACATATCTACAACTTTGCCATGCAAAAATGGAGCATATCCACCACCTTCTGGCATAAATGTCGCTACAGTCCCATGATGATAAGACTCAGAAAATAACAATCCATAAAATGCACTGTCTAAGATATTTCCAATAGCTCCTGCGAAAATCAAGCAAAAGCTGATCAAAAGACCTAATGGTTCTTTCGCCTTGTACAGCTCTCTGATGAGGTAAAACAAAAATCCCACCATCACTATCCTGAAGGTACTCAAGATTAACTTACCAGTGGCTGGAGTGAGCATCAGTCCGGCACAGCTACCATCAGCCCGAGTAGGTCCGATACACTTATCTCCAAAGGTGATACCGAATGCCATACCTTCATTCTCAACAAAATGAATGCGAGCCCAGTCTAATCCGAATATCTCGAATCCTGTGGCGTAACTTAGATTAGTCTTTATATATATTTTGACAGCTTGATCGATGAGGAGTACGAGGAGTACTACACCGATCAGTATGTGCGATCTCTTCCAGTTCATTAACTCTTTTGACAAAAGTGAACGGCTAAAATAGGCTTAATCTGTATAGATAAAGCATGTAAATCTATGAACTCCCCAGATCTTACTACCTACGACCTTCTTTAGCCGCTATAGATAGCGTAGCATGAGGTACGGCACGGAGTCTGTCCTTAGAGATGAGTTTGCCTGTCTCACGGCATACTCCATATACCTTATTTTGGATACGCATCTTAGCGTTCTCCAGATGCTGGATGAGCTTGCGCTGACGAGCAGCGAGCGTATGCAGTTTTTCTGTCTCCATGGTAGTCGTACCATCATCAAGCCCTTTCTGCTTAGAGTCAGCACTCTGTCCTACATCGTTGATCTGATCCAGATAAAACTTCAGTTGTTGTCTCGCTTTATCTAACTTTTCATCGATCAATGTCTCAAACTCTGCCAACTCAGCATCGCTGTACCTTGTCTTTTCAGTTTCTTTTACTCCCATTATTACAATAGTCCGAATTAACTAATAAATGATCCCCGTTTTATCAGAATGCAATTTTACTATAAAAAGTTCTTCCATACATTATTCTATAGATTGCTATCTGTTCAAATCTTGCGTAATTTTGCACTCTCATTTTTACTCAACCTGCAATTGAGCTAAAAACAACAACATGAAAGGACTCCATAATCGAGTAGACAGTAGACTACTCAAACAGCAGATCGCTGAATCTACTATTCCACGAAAGACTATATCATTTTATAAGTATGCTCGTATCGGCAATGTGCGATTATTCAGAGATCATCTCTATCTGATGCTTGCCGACATCGACGTATTAGGTCGGATATATGTAGCTCATGAGGGGATCAATGGTCAGATCTCTGTACCCTCTGCTCATCTCAATGCATTCAGGGTAAAACTTAATGAGATCACCTTCTTAGAAAACTGTCGGCTCAATATCGCCATCGAAGATGATGGAAAATCATTCTTCAAGTTAGCCATCAAAATCCGCAAGAAGATCGTCGCTGATGGTATCGAAGATGAAAACTTTGATGTCACAGATAATGGTAGACATATCAACGCACTCGAGCTCAATGAAATGGTCGAAAATGGCAACACTATCATGATCGATATGCGAAATCACTATGAGCATGAGGTAGGCCACTTTAAAGGGGCCATCAAGCCAGATGTAGAGACATTCAGAGAGTCACTCCCTATCGTAGAGGAGATCCTGGAAGAAAATCGAGATAAAGATGTCATCATGTACTGCACCGGCGGCATCCGATGTGAGAAGGCTACAGCCTATTTCAAACACAGAGGCTTTGATAATCTATTTCAGGTAGATGGTGGGATCATCGAGTATGCTCGCAAAGCCAAAGAATATGGTATCGAAAATAAATTCATCGGCAAGAACTTCGTTTTTGATGATCGTCTCGGAGAGCGGATCTCAGAGGACATCATAGCTAAGTGTCACCAGTGTGGTGAGCCCTGCGATACGCATACTAACTGTGCTAACGACGCATGCCATATCCTATTCATTCAGTGTGAGAAGTGCACCGAGGAATATAGTGGCTGCTGCTCCAATAAGTGTGAAGACTTCAACAAGCTGCCTGAAGAACAACGTGATGAGCTAAAAGGCACAATTGAATTTAACGGGACTAAATTTGGCAAAGGGCGCTATAAGGCGGCTAAAGAATCTGTAGATATCAGCTAATGAATGAGAAGGACATCTCCCGAGATGGTTTTTTTCTCTCCATTCCGATATAGGAGTACGGCTCGATATACATAGACCCCTGGATTGAGCAGCTGACCATTGAGCTGACCATCCCATCCTATCTCGACTTGATTAGGAGGTATACCGGTGGCCTCGTATACCTCTCCACCCCAGCGGTCGTAGATAGATAAGCGCTCTATAAGCTCCAGATTTTGCTGTCCGAATATGGTGAATCGTCCGTTTTCAGGACTTCCATACCTTATAGCGTTTGGCGCATAGGACTCGAGTGCGATCTCCTCGAGGACGATCTCTGTCTCATAGGTAGATGTACATCCATTAACGTCTATGAGTCTGAGAGTCAGTATTTCTGATGATCTTGGCTGATAGCTCATCAGTGTGCAGGTGTCGCAGTCTATAGATGCATTAGCTATCCACCGTATCATCTCTATATCAGGGGACTCTCCTATATCGACAGTCACTCTGTCTCCCTCCACAGGGAGAGCAGGTGATATATTCATATCTACCCTTGGCAGATCATATGTCCTCACGGAAAATGATGCAAAGCCAGCACACCCATCGGCACTCTGGACCATGAGATCAAAATCTCCCGTCTCTCGACTCGTGATCATAAGACTATCATCCCCTGTACTCCAGCTATAGCTATCATACACTCCGGTGCTCAGGACAAACTCTTCCTCCGGACAGACAAAAGTGGGACCTTTAATGTCTACGATGAGTTCATTGATATCAGGGATCTCAATATCAGCTGTCAGCATACATCCATTATCGTCAGTGAGTTCTACAGCATATTGACCACCTATATCGACAGATATCTCAGGCATGCCCGTCATGATCTCCTCGTCATCTCGTAGCCAGCGATAGGAGGTATACTCGTCTATGACACTGAGACGCTTGATCCCATCAGCACATTGAGATTCATCCACATCGAGATAGACTCGGTTTTCTAATCCGTATGCTTTCGCAAAATCACATTCATAGCCTCTACGACAATCCCAAATCGGGATGATCTGCTCAGCTAATGTAAAGACGCTAAAAGCATTAAATGCAAAAACACATTCCGTCTCACCATCAGTATTGACACATTCGCTGATGATATTTCCGTCAAGGTCATACATCCGAGCGAATCCCTGCTTGATCGAGCAGCTATATCTGAGAAATATGTATTTACTATCATTGATATGGACTTCTGTGATCGAGGGGTTGACCCATTCGCAGCGATCACACCAGTCGGTCTCCTCCTCCACATATGCTACTATGTCCTGTATCCACTGCAGTCCAGCGCTCTGAGCAGTCAGCTCAGCGCATAAAAGGCAGCAGATAAACAATAGCATTCTCATCGATCAATAAATGTCGTCAAATGGTGAAACAGTGGAGATATCCTAAGATATAGAATATCAAGAGATCTTTTGACCCCTGATATCAGATATCAGTATTAATGAAGAGTAGTATTCGTGAATACTCCCAGAGATACAGGACTCTCACTCCATTTTTGCTGGAGTGTAGCTGGTTTAGCTGAACCAATATTGGGATTAGCCGCAGTGACAATATCCATATCTCCATCACTATCTATATCTGCGACCTCCATGAGTATCCAGTTGGCCTGTGGTTCTTCGGTCATTCTTGACATCCTAAAATTTGCATCACCCAGATTTTCAAAATATAAGAGAGACTCCCATGCACGATTGAAAAGATCCGGATACATTGCTAAACATATAAAATCCATATCACCATCCAGATCAAAATCAGCAGCTTTGACTTTGGAGGCTCCATTGATCCGGGTATGATGCACTTCTGTAAAATTAAACTGCCCATCGTTTTGATAGATACGTATACCATGATAGGGTTTATAGATTTTAGAGTAGTCATCATTGTCCCCATGTGTCACGAGGATATCGAGGTGGCCATCACCATTGACGTCAGCCAGATCAAAGCTATTAGTCCCATACACTGGAGAAAAGCTTAGTAAAACTCTGGACTGTACAATGTTTTCATCATCCCATGTATAGAGTTTTAGCATCTCATTGCCTTGAGAAAAAAGTCCTATCACTCCCTGCTCACCCACTGCGATCTCTATCGGCTCTGTCTGCATAGCACCAGGCAGCTCATCTATGACCGACTCATCCGATGCCAGCATATCAATACTTAGCAAACCACCAGTCGCCACAGTATCTACCGTCGATCCAAATGAAGAAATCAAAACCTGATCCATATCGGTGACGGAAAAATGTATTGGCCTTATCAAACTATCAACAATGACACTTGCATCGCAGTCGTCATAGCTCCATCTCAGCAGCTGACCAGTAGGTGCATTAGACGGTCGTAGACTACCCATGGTCAATAGATATAGGCTATCACCGCTAATAGTGTCTATATCAATCGGAATATTCTGTATATCACAGATCTCAATAAGAGCTGCACTGCCTAGCTCATAAAGTCGACCTGCAGATGTCCCGACTATGATGCGATCTATCGATGACACATACTCTATCATAGTACATGCTAAGGAAACCTCCACATGAGTGACCATCTCCCGCTCAAATAAGCACTGTATAGGGGGGATTGATTGGGCTGGAACCGAATAAAAGACAGGCTCAGCATTTTGAGTATAAAAATTTCTTAATCGTGCCCACTCTTCAGTAGTCAATGTCATGCCGACCTTGCCCATCTTATCTCTCATCACACTCAGGACTCTGGGCCATGACACTCTATCGAGCATCTCGGGTCCGACATACTGATGACAGGACCCACAGGCCCGTTGAGAGAGTGCGATATCAGCTGATTCTCCGATATAGGTATGGGGCACATCTCCTGCATCTTGGGGTGACTCACATCGACTGAGTATTACTATACACATCATCACGAGTATGGCGACACTGGCCCTATTAGTCTTCAGATGATGATATGGTATTTTATTCACTTAAGCTTATATCTCCCAGTAAGATGGTCGTACGGTAGTACTATTCGTGATATCCAGGCAATTCATACATCCAAAAGGAACATTGAATCTGAAGCCAGAGCACTTATCTCGTACCGATACCTCGAGCTCATTAGTATTAATAAAGGCTCGCTGCAAAAATACAGATGCCACTGAAAAGTATCCCACCGGCACATCATTTCGATCATCGACATTATAAAGATTGCCTATCACTGTACCAGGAGGAGGATCGAATAAGCTACCATCAATATCGATCAACTCTCTGACCGTGCGCCAATACTCATACTCCTCCTGACTGATAGAAAACTGATAAATGTGAAAACAAAACTGCTCTCCAAATCGGAAATCATACTCCGTCTCTGCGATCTCTTGCTCAAAAAGTACATCACCATTGACCTCAGTCGCATCGAGGATACGGATATCATTAATATCCAGATTGACCTTGACATAACACTTCTTAGGATTAAGAGCCATCGGGTAAGCCTCTTGTATCTGATACTCGCCCTCGACTCTCCATCGGAGATATGGCGGCACATCAGTACCGGTTATATCTGAGGAGATCTTAGCAGTGATTCTATTTTCTGTGACGAGCTCGCCGGCATTGTTTCTAAATGTGCTCTCCTCTACATCAAATGCCACAGACTCAATGGTACTATTGCCACGTAGTGTCTGAGGCTGGGATCGATAGTGTCGACCATCCGCTAAGATGATATCGATGAAATATGCTTTGCCCTCTACTGCCTCAAAATCGCTGAGTATATACACTCCCTCTTCATCCACGGATGCAGTATAGGAGCGACTGCCTCCATCAGTGTCCATGATCTGGACTGTAGCATTATTGATCGGAGTGAGGATATTATCATTGCCTATACCGATGACGGAGCTCTCCGAGAGCTGTACTCTATAGTCTCCCAAACTGTCAGTCACAAAACCATTTACTACGACTGATCGCTGCTCTGTGTCTACATTGAGGCCTATCTCATCTATGCATGAATATAGACCGATAATAATAGCGCATGCTAAAAGGACGAGAGGCAGATATTTTACTTTATATATTTTGTCTGACATGTCTATTTCAGGTTGAAGTTGAAGGTAATAGCAGGGAAAATAGATCCTAATGTAGCTACTCTGATAGCCTTAACACTCTCAAAAGGATTTTGTCTAAAGTAGACCGAATATGCATTCCTACGGCTATAGAGATTGTACACTGATAAGGTGATACTATGGTCAAATCTACCATTTTTAGCTTCGTATGGGCCTAAAGTATAGGCGATATCAAGTCGATGAAAAGCTGGCACTCTGAATTTGTTTCGATCAGAGTAGATCGGGATATTGAGCACATTGTCAGTAGTGAATGAACTAACAGGTGCTGTCGTCGGTCTTCCGCTTCTATACGTGAAGTTTACTGATAGATCAGACTTGTTCCATTTTTTGACCATGTTCAGATTAAACACATGTGGGATGTCATAGTTTGACGAAAACCACTCACCACGATTGACTCCGACCTGAGTCTCTGATGGAGTGATCTGACGCTGCGAGCTTGAGTAGGTATAGTTGAGATTCCAAGTGAAATCACCTACAGACTTTTGAGCATTGAGCTCAAAACCATAAGAGACCGCATTACCCACTACCAGCTCTGTCTCGACGTGATCGTTGAGCAGTAGTATCGCAAAATCCCTATAGTCGAGTATATTATCAGACTTACGATAAAATGCCTCAATGGAGCCACTATACTTCTTATCAAGGATCTTAAATAATCCTACCGAAAAATTATCAGACCAAGCCGGCTCTATGAACTCGTTTGAAAGCTGCCAGATGTCAATTGGAGTAGCTGAGGCCGTATTGGATATCTGGGCCAGATATTGATAGACACGAGAGTAGCCTCCTTTGACGGTCGTATTATCATCTATATCGTACTTAAGCGATGCCCTCGGCTCAAATCCCGAATAACTCGCTATCGTCTCGCCGTCCGCATATGATACTACGCCAGTGATATTAGACTCTGTCTTGATAGATCCTTCAGGATAAGTATAGGACGAGCCGGGACCAATATTACTAAACTGTGTATATCTCCCTCCCAGCGACATCTCCAGTCGATCAGAAAAAGTAAACTGTGACTCCACATATCCGGATAGCTCTCTACCCTTCTCTCGCTCGAGCTCATCAGGTATGACGATAGACATATTTTGAGGCTCTATGACACCAGGACTGACATCATAGATATTTAGATCCACGCCAGCATTGAGCTTGACTCGATCGGTAGCTGAGACTAACACATCAGCCTTTGACCGGATGTAGTCGATAGCATTAGTGAATTTTGATTGATCATTACCCTTCAGGTCATAAAGAGAGCTCTCATATCTTCCTTTATTGACATTGAGTGTGAGATTAGCTTTATCTCCTATAAGCTGCTTAAGAAATGCCTCTCCCGAGACCGTAGAGTAATCAAAACGAGCTTCTGAGCCCAATTGAAAATCATCCTTGCTACGGAGAAAACTCCCACCAATACTGGTCGTCGGAGTGATGCGCCCGCTGATCTTAGCCGTCACATCGTTGAAAAAAGCACTACTCTCAGATACTTCAGGATTGTCCACAAGGCCAAATATCCAATCAGCATAGCTATAGCGTGTACCAACTATAAAAGACACCTTGTCTTTGACGATAGGACCTTCGACAGATAGTCTGCTGGAGATGAGCCCTATACCACCATTGACCTTGAGACGCTCACGATCTCCATCTTTAGTCTCTACAGCCAGCACAGATGAAAGGCGTCCGCCATATTTAGCAGGTGTACTGCCCTTGTAGAGGTCTAAGTGCTCTACGAGATCTGGGTGAAATAGTGAGAAAAAGCCCAAAGCGTGAGAAGGATTGAATATAAGATGTCCATCCTGCAGGATGAGATTTTGATCGGTATTACCCCCTCTGACATTAAATCCAGAAGCGCCCTCTCCTGTATTAGTCACTCCTGAGATCGACTGGATACTGCGGAGTACGTCGATCTCTCCAAAAAATTTTGACTGTACCTGTAGAGCGTCAGCATCCAGTCGCTGTAGTCCTGGAGTGATCTCTGTGATCACACTACGTTCATCTTGGCCACCTATCGTCACCTCCTCTACTAAGATAGACTCTACCTCCAATGATATATCAGCCCTCGCCGAACTATAGGCCGTCACCGAGATAGCCTGCTCACCATAGCCTAAGGCCGATATGGTAAACTCATATGTTCCGGGACTCATCGTGATCTCAAACTGTCCATCCAGATCGCTGACTGCATTGACACCTTGATCAGATCGCATGACTGCATTTCCGACAGGCTCATTTGAGTCATTATTATAGATTTTGCCTGTCCAGGTCAACTCTGCTACTGTCACTCCAGGATCACCAATAGTCAGACTATTGGTCTGTGAGACAGCATCGGTCACTGAATAAAACAAAACAAAACATGAAATCAATGTTCTCAATATGGGAATCATCGGCTTCATATTTGATTGACGGTGATGCATTTCTGATAGTTTTTCATAAGTGAATTCTCATTCAAAAAGGAAAAACTACTTATTCTATCTCAATCTTACGTGATTTACCACTACGCTCGAATACTTCAATCGATTTTATACGCTGATCGACATAGATATCTCGAGTAGACTGAGATAGATAGGAGTGCCCGTGATATAGTTCTTTCTTCCGCTTTTGCCCATCGGCTAATGTCAAAATAGCATGGGTCTCAGTTGGACTGGTATTTATGATTTGATAGGATTTATCTACTTGATAGCTTTTCACAGGACCCCCATTTTGTGAGGCCAAAAGTATCATCTCACCCTGATGACTGAGTGAGACTAATGCCTTGCCATCTCCAGCCACTTCAAATCCAGACTCTACTAAGCTACTGGGCTCAAAACCTCCTGCACCATCACCGTAAAGCACTAATCCATTGTGGGCATCCATACGGCCAGTAGAGATCTCCATCCCAAAATCATTGCCTACCATGACTACATCCAGAGCTCCGTCTTGATTAATATCTTCTGTGACCATGCCATAGATCGGCGACTTTTGTACGGTTTTGGGCATTGCCTTGATGGCAAAAGTCCCGTCACCATTATTGAGTATCAAGGAGGTTTTAAAGGTATTCGCAGAGAGGACTAAGGCGCCTTCCATTTCTTCAGGCTTAAAGAATTCGCTCATCGGAGTAGTCGCTAACTCCTTGTGAAATTTGTACCGCTTAGCGATAGTGTTATACTGCTTGACGATCTCCATACGTCCGAAATAAGGAAACTCCTCCATCTGCCCATTCTCATCAGGAAAATAACATGCTGGGAATAAGTCTCCCGTACCATTATTATCAAAATCCTTGTAATATACTTTTACAGGATGCTCATCAGAGATTGGAGCGAGAGTATTATCTCCCACATTACCCAAGATATAATCCGTATCTCCATCATTATCAAAATCACCGCCTACTATGCTATTCCACCAACCGATGTGATCTGAGATCCCACTTAAAGAAGTCACATCTTTGAACTGTCCGTCCTTATTGTGCAAAATAGTAAGCGGCATAAATTCTCCAGTGATCAGTAGATCGACCTGCCCATCATCATCATAGTCAGTCCAGAGTGCGTCTGTCACCATGCCTATTTCTATTAGAGTTGGTGCCACTTCTGCAGTTACATTAGTGAATTTTGCTGTCCCATCCTGCGAATCATTGCGAAGGATATAGCTATCTGAAGGTAGCGGATATTGATCTGGGACTACTCGTCCACCTATGAACAAGTCGAGATCACCATCGCCATCGTAGTCCGCAGCTTTGACCGCTAAGCCACTCTGATGTAGTATCGGAAGGGCATTCTTAGCATGACTATATCGCCCATTCTCATTGACATAGAGTCTATCGATGTACTGATCATTACTGGCTTCGTATTCGTAGCCTCCATGTACGACATATAGATCTTGATCGCCATCGTCATCCGCATCAAAAAATAATGCCCCGAGCTCTTCCGACTTATAGTCTTCCGCTCCTTGATAATTAATCAAATCTTGCTGCTCAAAACCAGCCTCTCTCTGGACTAAAAATACTCCCTTGTGGAAGTGGGATCCTCCGATAAAGACATCCTCGGCCCCATCACCATTCACATCTCCTACTGCCAAGGCTGGGCCGTATTGAGATAGTTTGTGCAGGAGCATTGGCTGGACATTGTAGTCGATATAGTCTTCCTCCTCATGGATGTAATCTATTCCCAGCTCATCAGCTACACTGACGAATGGCCTTGATACTACAGGGGTCGTTTGATCAATTTTATTAATCGGAGTTGCATCTGTATGTTTGAGCGTGATGACTTGATTAGCCGATATTTCAGGTAGTATTTGCTGACTGCCGTCTGCCCATATCACCTCGATCTGATCTACCTTATCTTGACCGGATAGACCTATATGTATAAAGGGTTCGTGAGATGAGAGGTATCCTCGAGACATACTGTTCTCAGCAGTGATGACTCCCATACTATCCGTGTACACTCGTAGTCGAGCACCTATGCCCAGTGGATTAGACGGAGATCCTTCGAGTTTGACTCTGATCCAGTTTTTATTTGACAGATTATTATTCTCATATACAGAGGCTGGCTGATTGATATTATTGATCACGACATCCAGATCTCCATCATTGTCCAGATCTCCATATGCTGCACCATTGGAGAAGCTCGGCTGATCCAATCCCCAATCAGCAGTTACATCATCAAATATGAGTCCTCCTCGATTGTGATAAGCGTAGTTAGCGATTTGGACAGAAGGGATACGATCTTTCAGAAATGCATCATCAGCATAGGAGCCCACATCAGCATAGTAATCTATAAAATCCCTATCCGTGATATCCTTAGGAAAACCATTAGTCACGATAATATCACGATATCCATCATTGTCAAAGTCTGCTACCAATGGTGTCCAGCTCCAGTCGGTGGCAGCTATGCCAGCCATGAGTCCTACCTCTTCAAATATGGGATTGCCATCTGCGTCTATACCTTGATTAGACTGTAGCGTATTTCGCATGTATTGGTATTGATAACCATATTTTTCATTATTACGATAGTCCGAATACTTATTAGGTGGCAGCATAGTTTTTCTGCGATAATTGTCCTCAGGTAGCATATCGAGTGCTACTATCTCATCATCACCATCATTGTCCAGATCGGCGACATCATTGCCCATCGCAGAAAATGAAGTATGCTTAAAATAGTCTGCAGATCTATCGGAAAATGTCCCGTCTTGATTATTCACGTACAGGAGATCATTGGTCAGGTAGTCATTAGTGATATAGATATCTTTCCAGCCATCTTGATTGATATCACAGATATTGAGACCGAGGCTGAATCCTTCTATCAATATACCAGCCTCCTTGCCGACTTCGGTGAATACCTGATGACCTAATCCCTCATCCCAATCATTGCGATATAGCCGATCTCGAGTGGGTGCAGATCCATCCGTGATTTTATCATGGTACTTACTGGGTTGTTGATCTTCGACCATCTTATTCACGATGATGAATAGATCCAGATCCCCATCCCTATCATAATCGAAGAATGCGGACTGCGTACTATTAGAGGGGTCTGCGATACCGTACTGTACCGCCTGATCCTCAAATGCTGGTCGACCCTGATCATCATTTCCCATATTGATGAAGAGCTGATTTCTCTTATCCTCTACCCCATTAGGTCCTGTACAGGATACATAGAGGTCGATTTTGCCATCCAGATTGATATCTACTACTGCCACTCCAGAGCTCCAGCGATCAGCAGCTTGGATGCCTGCTGAGCTTGATATATCATCAAATTTCAAATCGCCCTTGTTCAGATACATTGCATTTTCCACCATATTCCCGGTGAAAAAGATGTCTTGTAAATCATCTCCGTTAAAATCTGCTATGGCTACGCCTCCTCCATTGTAGATATACTCATAGCTGAGGATACTGAGTGAGTCATAATCCTGTATCGCATTATCAAATGTGACTCCAGTATAGGAAGCCTCCAGAGCATCAAACTGTGTCGGCTCATCATCCGGTGTGCATTGATACAACAGTGTGCAGCTCAATGATAAAATCAATAGTGTAAAGTGATAGCTTTTCATAGGCTATGATCTATGCAGTTAGTTTTATTAAAATTTAAAGCGACCACTGACTAATACATCAGCGCTTGTGCCGGAGCATTATTCACTCCGATGAGGATGTGTTTTTTACCATCATTTGATTTGATCAAGGCAGCATCTCGTACTTCTCCACTTATAGCAGGATGCCCCCGATGTATATAGGTGAATTCTCCAGAGGCTGAGCCCTTCAGTAGTACCCCCTTAGAGTCATCATGTCGACCGACTTCTGGCTTCAGTCCGTAGAAGTTGCCACTCATCCAGATATCATTGATCCCATCACCATCAAAATCATCGATGACAGAAGCAAACATCGGAGAAATCTGTGCTTCTACAGGTAGTCTCTTCAGGACCAGTTGTCCATCTTCATTATAGAGTATGGCCGACTCCAGTGTCACGACTTTACGCTCGATTGCTCCCGCTTTTTGACTTTCGTCGAATAAATCCTGATAATCAGCCTCGGCGTAGTCTTTGTATTTTAAGTACTTCTTTTTCAGCATTGGCAGCTGCTCTGTGATCTCCATCTTAGTATGAAAAGGGTAGCTCTCTTCCTCTGCCTGAGGTGTCCAGTTAAGCACAAATTCGCTCTTTCCATTATCATCAAAATCCTTGACATAGAGTGAGATTGGCTTGTCTTTTGACGCTTTAAATTTTGTATTGAGCCCCCAGTTGCCCACGACAAAATCATCATCTCCATCTTGATCGATATCCACTTTATTGATATCCAACCACCAGCCTTCAGTATCAGGTATGACTACCTTTCGCTGTAGTTGTCCTGCTTCATTGACGAATATCGTGATCGGCATATACTCCCCTACCATAATCAGGTCCATATCTCCATCTTGATCAATATCTGACCAATCTGCATCCGTGACCATTCCTACTGTACCTATTTCTTGAGTAGTGACATCTTGCCACTTATCTCCATCCTTTCGAAGCAAAAAGCTTCTTGGAGTCAATCCATGATTGCCTGGTATAGATCTCGCACCGATAAATAAATCAATGTCTCCATCAAAATCATAGTCACTCGGAGCTATCACAGAAAACTGCCCTCCTGCTGGAGGAGACTTTGGTAGATTGCGTCGGAAATATCCTTTACCATCATTTTCATAAAATCGGATCAAAAAATCCTCCATGCCATTACCAAAATCATTGCCACCAGAACCTATAGTCAAATCAAGATCTCCATCTCCGTCTACATCAAATAAGGCGGCACAGGTACTCTCAAAACCGCTATCAGAAGCAAATCCTGGCATCTCCCTATATTCTAATTTTCCAGACTTATTCTGAATATAGACCTTGTCCACATCACCTTTCGCACCTAAGATTACAGCATCCTCCAGTCCATCTCCATTGAGATCTCCTGTTTCTATTTTAGGTCCTTCTGTCGAATACATCCGTACCAGCAAACGCTCATAATCAAAATCATTAAAACGATTTTCTGTATGAATAGGAGCAGTAGCGAAAATGTCGGAGGATGTCAACATTTGATTGAAAGCAATCTTAGTTGAGACTTGACTCAGTTTTTCGTCAGACTCCTTAGTAATCGTGGTGAGCTGATCTATAGCGATATCAGTCAATCGCTGCACTGTGAGATCTGGCCATACTATCTCCACCGACTCCACCGATGTCACATCATCACCCAGTCCAAAGATCATATCGCCTCCAACATTGCTCTGAAAGCCTCGTGCTGTATAATGCTGCTGATAGAAATCGCCATCCGCTGTACTTAGCTTGACATGCGCTCCTAAGGCATTTCGATTATCGCCATTTTCATCTTTTAGACGAATCTTTACGTAATGAGTTCCTTTATCGCTGGCTGTATTCTCATAGATATCGGCTTCCGTATTGACATTATTAATCACCAAGTCCAGGTCACCATCATTATCGAGGTCGGCGTAGGCAGATCCATTGCTAAAGCCAGGATTTGCTAAACCTAATTCTTTTGCTCTATCCTCAAATTGATTGCCTTTCTGATTTACAAAAGCATAATTGCTCAGAGGAGTAGAACTGAGATGACTCGCAAAATCTCTAAAATCAAACTCTCCCCTCTCTTTCACTATCGAGCTCACACTCTCAGGGTCATCTATAAAACTCATGAAGTCCAAATCCATAATATCCTTGTAGATACCATTGGCTACGAATATGTCATTCCACCCATCATTATCAAAGTCAAAAATCAAGGCACCCCAGCTCCAATCAGTAGCTGCCGCATTGCTCACATGCGCCATCTCCCTGAATGTACCATCCCCATTATTGACCTGTAAGCAATTTTGTAAGATTTGATAATGAAAACTTGATCGATACTTGAGATCCTCGAGATATACTGGATCAAACACTGTATGTGCCTTCAGCCGAAAATTGTCAGCTGCCAGCATATCTGTCGTGTAGATATCAAAGTGACCATCATTATTGAGATCTGCTACATCAGCTCCCATGCTCGATACGGAGCAGATACTGACCCTGTCTGGTAGTTCTTCTGAGAAAGTACCATCACCATTATTGATATAGATGTAGTCTCGCTCCCAAAAATCATTGCTGATATAAATATCTGGGTAGTAATCTCCATTGATATCACTCACAGAGACTCCCAGTCCAAATCCTATAGCGCTGGAGTATATGCCTGCCTCGGCACTCACATCTACGAACTTTCCTCCATCATTTCGCATCAAGCGGTCACCACCATACTGGTCAGTCATCTCACGAGTCTTACTAAATGAGGGCAGCTTAGAAGGATCTTTAAAGCTATTGTTCAGAATGTATGCATCAAGATCCCCATCTAAATCATAGTCAAAAAAAGATGCATGGGTAGTAAAACCATCATTGTCCAATCCGTAATCAGCTGCTCTCTCAGCGAAAGTCAGGTCACCATTGTTGATATATAGTTCATTCTTTCTGTCATCACCTGCTATATCGCCGGAGTTGGACACGTAGATATCCAGATAGCCGTCTGCATTGATGTCTACCATAGTGACTCCAGTACTCCAGCCACCTGATCGAGCTATACCCGCAGAGCTGCTGATATCTTCAAACTTAAGATCCCCCTTATTCAGATAGAGCTGATTAGGATTCGCATTAGCGGTGAAAAAGAGATCATCGAGGCCATCATTATTGATATCTCCAATACCTACTCCACCGCCGTTATAAAAATTTCGGTAGGTCAAAACGTTAAAATCCTTTCCATCCTTGACTTCATTGACGAAAGTCACGCCACTGTGATCACTGGCTACTCGCTGAAAAAGTGTATCCCCCGACACAGAGTCTGAGTCATCACTCTGACAAGAATAAACGAGTAGTGTAAGTGCCAAAAAAAGGAGTATCTGATGATAGCGCTTCATACAGTTCGGATAGTTAGAATTAAATCCAATTATCGGATTTTTTTCGCACAATGTCTGAGCTAATATTACTACCAAGCTACTTAACACAGTAGATCAAATAAAAATGGAGCCACCTTCTACTGAAGGCCGCTCCATTTTTAAGTATTTGCTACTGGCTATTTTTTATTAGTAGCCAGGATTTTGCTGTAATTGAGCCTGTCCGTCTATCTTACTTAGCTCTATCTGCTGAGTAGGTAAAGGGAAGACATCATTTATAGGAGACTGGTATCCAGCGTGGTTATTTAAGTATGCTCTCTTAGGCTTTTCAGCCGCTACATATGCATTAATCACTTGCTCTGCGATACCCCATCTACGGAGATCAAAGAATCTATGGCCCTCGAGACCTAACTCAAGTCTACGCTCATATCTGACCGCAGTACGAGCTACGCTCTGATCGGTCCATGGATCATCGTATGTAGATACACTATAGTTAGCATAGGCTGCTCCCTCAGTGATCCCGCTGATGATCGTACCGTCAGCTCCCTGAGAACAGTTAGCCGCACGTCCTCTGACCATATTAGTGAGCTCTCGAGCACGCTCGAGACTACCGATCTCTACTTCTACCTCGGCTAACATCAAGATCACATCAGCATATCGAATGATAGGCACATTGACCGGTGATAACTGAGTACTTGACCAACCTCCTGACTGCTGATTTTCGCCAGAGAAGTATGCAAACTTCTTAGGGCTATACGGTCCAGAGAAAGATCTCGCTCTAATCCATGAAGGACCATGTGTACCATGATTGAGATATGGAATATTATCACGACCTACTGTATGATCCAGTCTTGGATCAAGAGGTCCAGTATAGTTTTCGTCTACGTCAGTATCGTTGAACGAATCAAACAAAGGCAAACCATTTTCGTCTACTCTGTGAGCATTCACAAAGTTTTGAGTCGGCTGGTGGAATCCACAGCAACCAAATGGACTACCCGCATGTGGGAAGTTAAGTCGATCACCGAAGTTTCCATTTTGACCCTCAGAAGATCCGTCATTTACTGAAGCCTGAATAGAGAATATCATCTCAGAACCGTTCTCTCCAGTAGTGGAGAACATGTCTTTGAAGCAAGGGCTCAAGTCATATAGTCCACTATTGACTACAGCATCAAGTCTCGTCTTAGCATTGCTATAGTCATTTAAGAACATATAGATTCTACCAAGGTATGCATCAGCTGCTCCCTTAGTAGCTCTTCCGATCTGACTTTGCGTAGCCGGTAGATTAGACGATGCAAACTCAAAATCAGCTAATATCTGTGGCATTGGATCTGTATCATTTGGCTTACGGAAGTCTGTATCTTCTTCCGTGTAGAAAGGAATGTTCTTCCAGAATTTCCAAGCTTCAAAATGATAGTGACCTCTGAGGAATCTTGCCTCTGCCTCAAGCTGTGCAGCTTTGCCAGCCTCAATATCTTCTACAGACTTCACGAGTGCGATAGCCGCATTAGACCTTGCTATACCTTCATAGAGAATGACGAATTTGTCATTCCAATACTGGTTGCCGGGAGCCCATTGGAAGAGCTCAAGCTCTTCTGTCTGACCTTGGTCACCTGCCTCAGATCCTTTGTGAGCATCGTCTGACATGACACTACCGAAAATCCAGTTACTTCCAGAAGCCGGCCAAGGTGAAGATACGACTCCCCATGAGTCCGCCCATCCATCGAGCATAGAGTAGGCAGATATGACTGCTGCATCTGCTCCAGCTTCGTTAGCGAGTGTACCTGCATCCAGTGCCCCTTGTGCTGGCGCATCAAGGAAATCCTCTGAGCAGGCTATAATAGCCATACCACAGAAAAGGAGCAGTGATAATTTTAATAATAATTTATTTCTCATTTTCTAATGATTTTAAAGTTTAGAATGAAGCATTGATACCAAACTGGATGATCTTAGAAGACGGATAGTTTCCGTAGTCAAAGCCACGTCTCTGATCTCCTGTCTCAAAGCTTGATAAAGCAGGATCGATACCGCTATACCCAGTGACAGTTAATAAGTTCTGTCCCTGAAGATATACTCTTACATTTTCCATACCGATGTTGTCTAATACATCATTTGGAATCGTATATCCGATCTGCAATGTTCTCAATCTTAAATATGAACCATCTTCTACATAAAAAGATGTCGAGTTTTCACTATAAATATCGTCCTCACTGATCATAGGATAGTCTCCATCAGGATTATTCACTGGATCAAATGCTCTCTCGAGGACATCTTTTCTTACGTTGGTATTGAAGAATCTAAAGACCTCAAATAGTTTGTTGTAGTTATAGATTTCATTTCCTACCGATCCTACCCAGAAAGTAGAGATGTCTAAGTTGCCAAAGTTGACTCCAGCATTAAGACCAAAAGTGAAATCTGGATGTGGGTTTCCGATAGTACCTAAATCAGCGTCATCGACTACTCCATCATTGTTGATGTCTTTGAGTCTTAGACGACCAACAGCTTTACCATTTTGATCAGCATGAGCATCTACCTCAGCCTGAGATCTAAATATACCGTCTGTTTCCCATCCGTAGAATGAACTAATAGGTCCACCGATCTGATTCCAAGCTGTCTGACCGATTCTTCCACTATTATCATTATTTGAGAAGAACGCCGTACGAGAGCCATCGATCTCGAGGATCTCATTGCGATAGTGCGTCAAGTTAAGTCCTACATTATATCCAAACTTGCTATTGCTCTTTTCTCTGAAGTTGATAGAGAAATCAACCCCTTTGTTTTCCATTTTTGCAATATTAACAAATGGTGGCGCTGCAGAGCCAGCTGTAGCAGGAAGTGTCGGATTGAATAATAGTCCGTCGGTAGTACGCTGATATACATCTACTACGAAGTCGATCTTACCATTGAGGAGTGATCCATCTACCCCTAGGTTAAGAGAAGTATTCTCCTCCCATTTAGAGTCGGCATTTCCACGATTAGTAAGCGTATATCCAGTCACGATAGAGTTATTCGTACCATTGATATCATAGAAAGACGATCCAGGACCACCACCAAAGCGGTTAACGGTATTACCACCAGGGATATTCTGATTACCTGTGACACCCCATCCAAATCTCAATTTCAAGTCTTCAATTACTTCACTATCTCTAAAGAAGTTGTTAGAAAGTCTCCATCCTAAACTAACAGCTGGGAAAACACCATATCTATTACCAGGTCCGAAATTAGATGATCCATCTCGTCTAACTGTAACACTGGCAAGATAGGTATCATCATATGAATAGTCTACCTTACCAAAAGCAGAAGCTAGGGTGCTAAATCCTCCATAACTAGATACATCTCTCGAATCTGGTAATCCTAAGGCTGTATTCACATACCAAGCGTTGATATCTGTGGTGAAGTAGTTACCCAATCCACCAAAGAGTCCTCGGAAGTTATTTTTGATCGCCTCGTATCCCACTAACACTCCGATGTCATGAACACCATCAATATTTGTATTGTAACTGGCAGTGTTAGTCCATGTCCAATTGAAAAAGTTCTCTCTTCTTTCGCTGAAACCATTTGTCACAGTTGGCTCAGAATTTTCCCAAGTAGGGAATCTAAATCCATTTGTGAAGTTGTCAGCATATTCCATACCTATGCTTGATCTCAAGCTAAGTCCTTCTAACACCTCAAATTCTAAATATGCATTACCTAAGGCTTTATAGAATTGGCCTCTGTTGTCTTTATTTCTGGTGAGTTGAGCTACAGGATTACTACCATTACTAAGACCATTTGCTTTACCACCAGCGAAATTGCCGTTGATATCATATACTGGTATGATAGATTGCATTTTCAAGATCTGAGTGATGGCATTACCTTCACCATTATTACCATTAAATCCATCACCTCCAAATCCTACGCTCGTAGAACGGGAGAATGTGAAATTCTCACCGAGAGACCATCTTCCTTTTTTGAATGAAGAGTTAGCTCTCAAAGAGAATCTATCAAAATCCGTGTGTAACATCGTACCCTGCTGATCGAGATATCCAAAAGACATAGCAAAAGTAGAATAATCTCCACCTCCTGATACGCCCAATGTATGCTCTGTAATTAGAGCAGGACTAAACACCTCATCCCACCAGTCTGTACCTTCTTGATTGGCTTTCATGATGAGATTGTTAGGATATGAATAGTTGGCTTCATTCACAGGATTTCCTTGAGGATATCCGCTGTAGTCACCTGCGTAGATGTACTCAGGGATCTGGCCTCTACCAAAAGAGTAAGGCACCTCTGCAGGAATTCCTGCTTGATTAGAGTTTTCGAATGATCTCCATACCACCTCAGAGTAATCTCTCGGATCTACGATCAGGTCATACTTCCCTACCGGGTTTTGTACCCCTACAGTAGCGTCATATGTGATCTTAGTCTCTCCTTTTTTACCTTTCTTAGTAGTGATGATGATGACGCCATTGTTAGCACGAGCTCCATATATAGAGGCGGCAGATGCATCCTTCAGTACCTGAATAGACTCAATGTCATTCGGGTTGATACCATTTTGAAAATTGTCAGTAGTCGGTACTCCATCGATCACGTATAGTGGATCAGATCCATTAAATGAAGATATACCACGGATACGTACTGCAGATCCACCACCAGGCTGACCAGAGTTAGTCACCGTGACACCTGTCACTTTACCTTCGAGCTTTTGGGATACACTGGTAGCTGTGATTTCGTTGAGTTCGTCAGACTTGACGACTGCTACAGCACCGGTGATATCTCTCTCACGCTGTGTAGAGTATCCAGTCACTACTATCTCCTCGAGTATCTCCGCATCAGGAGTCATAGCGAGATCGATAGTGTTTTGATTTCCTACTTCGATAGTTTGTGTGGTGTACCCCACAAAAGAAAGAGTGATCGAAGCTCCTTCGTCTACCGTGATGGAATACGCACCATCCAGATCTGTGATTGTACCATTAGTCGTACCTGTCTCCAGAATACTAACACCTGGTAGTCCTAATCCGTCTTCGTCGGTGACGGTACCGGTCACCGTGCGCTGCGAAAACACCATAGTACTCAATAGTAGAAACACCATCGAGAAGAGGTGTTTCTTTTGCTGGCAGAAAGCCAGCCAATTAGTAGAATAGTCTCTCATACTTAAAATTTTAGCTTTAAATTTTGCTCCTCAGACTTACCGAGGAGATTTACTTAAACAATAATTTCGACTTTGCACATTTAGATTTTGTAAAACATAAAAATGCAGCATCACATACCGACGAGGGTCTGCGATACCAAACAAAGGAAGGAAAAAAGGCTATTGATTAGAACATGCACACATACTACATGCCTACTTCACGAAAACGATACCGCTAATGATTACCGACTGGAATAGAGTCACAAGAAATGTGTGTTTTTTACGCTTAAATTAGATTTGATAGCTGACTGCCTATTTTAAAGTCAGAATGAATTGATTGCCGTTGTTCACACTGATGAATAGACTACTTTCAGTCAAATTTGTTAATTCTCGTGGACTAAGATGACGTGGAAATGAAATGTAGTCATGCTGTCTAAAAGTACCTGAATCAGCATCAAACTCTGAAAGAAAACCTCCGCTATTCGCCAGACTCGGACCCAACTCAGAAAGATACTCTTTGTGACCCGACACATAGTACAGACGGTCATTTACCAAGATAAAATCTTGTACTGTACTCAGTTGCAGTTCTTTATTGAGAGGGACCATATCATAACCACTTGAGGAGGATAAAAACATAACAGACCTCAGCTCTGTGAGCTGTCTATGCTCCGCTACTCGTGATGGGTCAAAAGCCTCAAAGTCAGTAATCTCATCGACCTCACTAAAGTCTGCATAGCTCTTATATTGCTTTCTCAAGCCCGGCCACTGAGAGGCCAGCTGGTTATAAGAGGCAAAGGGTACTCGGCGACCAAAAAGATCATAAAATATGATAGGCTCAATAGTCCCATTATCATCTATATCTATCACATCCATGGTCACAGGTGTAGAGTCACTCGCCTGCCACTTGAAATTTTGGCCTGCATTGGCCGCTATGATATCAAGTTTACCATCATTATTGAGATCAGCCAGTTCTACTGCATTCCACAGACCGTGATAGCTTCCGAGACCGAGATCATCGGTTCGATCAATGAGTGTGTCACCTTCATTCATCAGTATGCGTGGACTCATCCAGTCACCACAGATCACGAGATCCATAGCACCATCACCATCTATATCAGCCCACTGGCTATCAGTGATCATGCCCATACGGTCTCGCATTGCCATTGTAAAACCGGCACCACGATTATTCCGCAGGATAAAGCTGTATGGTGATAAGCCATATGCGCCAGGCATCGACCGACTACCGATGAATAAATCCTCATAGCCATCACCGTCATAGTCAGCAGCTGTCACAGTGGCTCCATTAGTATGTGGTAGTGAGTATTTTATCCGGCGTAGATCGCCTCCTCCATTATTGATATATATTCTGTCCTGAAGTCCCTGATCCATCTCCTCGAGGTGTGCACCTCCACTGACTACGTATAGATCGAGATCTCCATCGCCATCTACATCTATCTCTGTAGCATCCACATCTTCATAGCCCGCATCTCGTCTGAAACTTTCATTTTCGATACTGCGATATCCACCATTGGCCATAGCCATATACAGTCTTCCCTCTTGGTACTGAGCACCTCCGATGTAGAGATCCTGCAGTCCATCACCATTGAAATCCGCTGTCACTATAGCAGGGCCTTCGTGCGAGAGTTTTTCTGGGATAAGCTTTTCACGATTGTAGTCAAAGAAAGGATTTTCTTGATGCTGATAGGCGAATAACTGAAGTGATCCTATGGACGCATTATTTTGCTCTCTTTCTGCCCTCTGTGCTGAGCCAGTGATTTTTCTCTCGATAGTGATATGTTGATCAGAGTTGGTGCCTTTCTCAATCTGGACAGCTCCGTCTGGCCAGTCAATACGCACAGAGTCTATCATAGACCCCGATAGCAGCCCAAAGTGGATCTGCTGTGTACTATTTGATTGAAACCCTCTGGTAGTCTGAGCCACTACTACTGCCTCATGCTGCCCTTGATATAGAGTGACTTTAGCACCAGTAGTCACTGGATACTGTTCATCTCCAGCTATTGAAATGGATAAATAGTGCCCTCCGTCAGTGATGTTTTCAAGTATATAAGCTGGCTGATTGATATTATTAGTGATCAGGTCAAGATCACCATCGAGATCGAGATCACTATATGCTGCTCCCGTCGAAAAACTGGGCTCTCCAAACTCAGAAGACTGGACATCTGAAAATGTCAACTCGCCTTTTTGAGTAAACAATACATTAGGAAGTGGCTGACTGGGCATATTATTGATCAGATCCTCTGTCCGTCTGCGGATATCTTGGGATTGATTTTCTTTGTCATAGCTATTCAAATAGTTGATGTAGTCCAGATCATTGGGTCGGCGGACGATCCCATTAGAGATGAATATATCACGGTCTCCGTCATTATCAAAATCTTGCAAAAGTACTGACCAGCTCCAGTCTGTGGCATGCGTCTGTGTCTGTAGGGCTACATCATAAAAGCCCCCCTGAGGGTGTTGGAGCTGCATATGATTTCGTGCCAGCTGATCCTCATATCCAAAATCCCGCTTAATCTGAAAAACTTGATCAGGATCTTCGCCTCCTGAGCGCAGCGCCACGTCAGCATCATAGGGCATCATATCATTAGAGTAGATATCAAGCAGACCATCGCCATCTATATCAGCCACATCTACTCCCATGGTGAATTTTGTAGTGTGAGTAAAGTATGATGCAATACTCTCTGTGAATGTCTTATCCCCATTGTTGATATAGAGATAGTCATTTTCATGAAAGTCATTGCCCACATAAATATCCTGCCAACCATCATTATTGAAGTCCGCACTCGTCAGGGTCAGTCCATAGCCCAAGGCGCTACTATATATCCCAGTCTGATCCGTCACATCTACGAATGCCCCTTCTGATTCATTCAGCCTATTTTCATAGAATATATCTCCAGAAAGAGAATCTTTGACCATGCGCTTTTCGATCTTGCCATAGCTACGTACGGTGTGTATGCTGTGATTGAGCAGATACATGTCGAGATCGCCATCTCTGTCATAGTCTAAAAAAGTCGTCTGTGTAGAAAATCCAGAGAAAGCAACTCCAAGCTCCTCTGCTCGCTCTGAGAATGTCCCGTCACCATTGTTGATATAAAGCAGATTGTGCTTTCTCTCAGGCTCGAATAGGCCTACTCGAGAGACATATATATCCAGCCAACCATCATTATCCACATCAGCCATCGAGATGCCTGTAGTCCATGTACTGTCTGAGAGAATACCAGCTTGCTCGGTGATATCAACAAACTTCATATCTCCCTTATTAAAGTAGAGTTTATCCTGTCCCTGATTTGATCCAAAATAAATATCGTCAAGCCCATCATTATTGATATCACCGACAGCTACCCCTCCACCGTTGTAGTAGTACATGTACTCTATGATGTTGAGATAGGCGGTCTCTGAAAGCTGATTTTTGAAGTCTATACCTGTTTCCTCAGGACTTAGTCTGTTGAATTGCTTCCATTCGTACACTTCGCTGACCTCACTGACACAGCTAAAAAGAATGCATATCGTCAAATAAAAAAGAACACTATGGACTGAAAGCTTCATCAGATCGAGGCATTTTTGATTAATAAGAAAAACTAAGCAACAGGTCGTTATTCATAGCTACGAGTACTATACCTCCGGATACGATCATATCTCTCACTTGGCCTTTGATACGGATCCCACTCTCACGAGCTGGTACGTACCGATAGCCGGTGTCACCCATATTCTCCAGATAGACACCATAGGATGCATCGTATATACCTGCTTCTGGCAGGGCATTATATTGATTACCTCCCATCAAGATATCCAGATCTCCATCTCCATCAAAATCTGCTGTAGCAATCGCATAGACAGGGGAAAACTGAACCTCCTTTGGCAGTGAAATTGATTCAAAGTTTAGCCCACCTTTGTTTCTCAAGATGCTCGTTCTCAGATGAGTGGCTGTCAGCGTCTCTGTCCCTTCCATCTCCTCCGGCGTGAATATATCTGTGATAGAAGCATTCTTGTATGATTCAAAATCTGGAAACCTCCTCTTCAAAAACTTCAACTGATCGATGAGATTATGTCTGAGCGCATAGGGATAGTCTTTCCCATCTCTACGGTGTGTTAGGATCCCTTCTGGAAAGCTATTCTTATCAAAATCATTAAAATAAAGGCTGATTGGCTGCTCGACACTTGCCTGAAACCGGCTATTCACTCCATGATTACCTAATAATATCTCTGGCAGATTATCACCATCCAGATCGACGACTTTTACTGTATTATACCAGCCCTTGAGCGATGTATATTCGGATATCTCATATCGCTCATACTCATCTCCCCTCCAGCGGAATATCTCTACACCCATGAACTCTCCCACTAAGATGATCTCTGCTACTCCATCACCATCCAGATCCGCATGAGTAGCATCGCTGATCATGCCGATACCCTGCATCTCGGGTGCGACTGTAGCTGTGACATCTGAATATGCACCGCTACCGTCATTCTCTAATATAAATCCGCTGCATGGAGCTCCATACTTACCTATCTTGATCTGCTCTCCGACGAATAAATCTCTATCTCCATCACCATCATAGTCAAAATCAAATACTACCGAGCTACTGATATTACTTTCAGCATTGGGTAGCTGCTGAGCAGACATGGTATAGGATCCCGCCCCATCACTCAGCCATAGCTCATCATAGAGCACCTGAGAGAATGGACTCACATCCACACCTCCGCTCGCCAGATATATATCCAGATACTCATCACCATTAGCGTCGAATATCGCTACATCAGTATGCTCCTGATCAGACACCCGATCTCTCAGTGTCTGGGGAGCACTCCATCCATTTGATTTTTGATAGTAGATCTTAGTATTATCTCCCTTAGCACCAGTGATCACGAGGTCGTCTCGGCCATCACCATCCAAATCTCCCATAGCCATAGCTGGACTATCATTGCTCTTCATGTGATAGATGAGTCGCTCACGATTGAAGTCACTAAAATTATTCTCTTGATGTCTATGCTCCAGACCCGATACCCGAGAAAACACAGCCTGTGTCACCACATCTCCGATAGGCCCTGATGCTCTCGCATTATTCGATTTTTCTATATTGAAGTGTTGATTGACGCTCTGATCAGATAGTATCGTAGTCGATTCATCAGGCCAGATCACTTTGACGTCTACTCTATCTGCTTTTCCCACTCCAATGACTTGTTTGAAATCTACACTCGACTGAAATCCTCTCGCAGGTTGCACTTGATTTTCGATGCGTAGTGAGTCTCCAGCTGTGACTATGATACGAGCTCCTATGGCTTTCAGATTCGCCCTATCTCCACGGAGTGATACTGTGACAAAATGCTGATCATCTTGTAGGTCTGTTTGGTTGATATAGATCTGCGGCGGCATATTCACATTATTGATGACCAGATCGAGGTCTCCATCGTTGTCCAGGTCGCCATAGGCAGATCCATTTGAGAATGTCGGCACATCTGTAGAGCTATCATGTACCCGCTCAAAGCTCAGCTGTCCTTTATTCAGATAGAAGTGATTAGGTACAGGATTTGACGGGATGATATCGATGAGCTCCTTATAGTTGACACCATCATCTTGGATGATTGATTTGATGACTTGCTCATTCGCTATGTACTGCAGGTAGTCCTGATTAGTCAGATCTTGGTAGATACCATTCGCCACGAATAGGTCTTTGAGACCATCATTATTCATATCAAAGAATAGTGCTCCCCAGCTCCAGTCACTGGCCTCGACCCCAGCATAGCGACCCAACTCACTGAAGGTGCCATCCCCATTATTATACTGCAGCGTATTACGGGTGAACTGATGGTGATACCCATTTTTGAGATTGTACTGATATTTATTCCAATCCTCAAAAGTCGTCACTGACTTCAGACGCTCTGGGTCAGATGGTAGCATCTCCGTGACAAATAAATCTGCATTTCCATCATTGTCCACATCTGCCATATCTGCTCCCATACTGGCTCCACTGATCGATCCTACTTGATCCACGAGTACCTCTTTGAACGTACCATCCTGTTGATTGATATAGAGATAGTCTCGCTCAAAGAAATCATTTGACACATAGATATCTTCCCAGTTGTCATTATTGACATCTCCTACAGTGATACCGAGCCCAAATCCTATCACACTACCATAGATCCCAGCAGACTCGCTCACATCTGTGTATACGCCATTGTTGTTTTGGAGTAGTTTATCTCCTCCCTGTGCATCTCTTTTGGGACGCTCATTGATCCTGAGGTTGAAGCTACCTATCGCTTGATAGGAGTTATTGAGTAGATATACATCGAGATCACCATCCTTATCATAGTCAAAGAAGGAAGCATGAGTCGAGTAGCCTCCATCATTGAGACCATAGTCAGCAGCTGACTCCGTGAATGTCAGATCGCCATTATTGATGAATAGTTCATTCTCCTTATTATCTCCGGCTATGTCTCCAGAGTTGCACACATAGATATCCAGATATCCATCTGCATTGATATCGACCATAGTGACACCTGTCGACCATGACTTAGTCCCACCTACTCCAGCTGACTCAGTAATATCATTGTAGCTACCTTCCCCATTGCTGAGATAGAGCTTATTAGATTTTAGATTGCCAGTGAAATATATATCTGTCCAGCCATCATTATTAACATCGCCCAATGCTACTCCTCCTCCATTATAGTAGTTGCGATACTTGTATACATTGAAGTCTCGATCGTAGCTCAACTCATTGATAAAATCAATACCGATAGCCTCATTATCGGCCACTCTAAACAATGGCTGAATATCACTACCAGTAGGCTCATCGGAAGTACAGCTCCAAAGACATAGTAGTATGGATACGATATATAGTAATTTATGATTCATTTTCTTCTGCGTCTTTTCCTATTCGATATCTGTTGTCACTGATCTTGACGACTACATCTTTTTTGTTTTGAGGATAGATGAGTATTTGTCGATTACCATCTACTTTGACATAGGATTGATACTCGTCACTGATGCCGAGATCGATTGTGATGAATTCATTGCCTCCATACTGTTGCATATAGTAGTCTTGGAGTTTCAGAGCCAATTGATCGGCATGTGCGTCTTCATTCCAAGGAGCCCAGTTGAGATATGAAAACTTATGATTCATACCTCTCATGATCTTATCCTCATCAAAATCACCGTAAAACAACATCTCTACCTTAGAAGTGTCATTTGGGATCTCTCCAGGTGACATGATGTATTTGACCATCTGGTTATACGGCCCTTGACTTATTTTTTGATTCTTGTTGAGCTCCCAGCAGATCTCATAAAACTTCTTCTGTGTCTGCCCCAGCTTCAGTCCAAAGTATAGATCTTCATGAATCACACCTGTACTAAGCTCCGAACGGACCAGCTTGTCGTATTCCGATTTGCACGATATCATCATCAATGCGAATGCAGCGACCATTAGTAGTATTCTATTCATTGACTTCGATTTTGTATTTTTTTATGTCTTCACCATACACCCCGATGAGGTATTCGTCATCACCTACAGGAATGATACTTCGTATTTCACCCTTTATTCCAAGTGATTTTGTGGAGCTGATAGTATACTCATCATTCTCCATAGACCCCAATAATACATGTCCTCGAGAGGCATCATCTCGGCCAAACTGAGGTTTGTAGCGATATTCATTTCCTCCGATCAAAATATCCAATATACCATCATTATTAACGTCGGCGACCGCTGAAGCATACATAGAGGAATACTGCAGCTCAGCGGGTAAAGCTTGAAAACGCAGCACTCCATCATAATTGATGAAAAGTGCTGATCGGAGCTCTGATAGGCTCAGCACTCTTGCCTCACTTATTCTTTCAATATCAAATATTTCATCGATCGATGCCTCGGCATAGGCTGCATATGACTGATATTTTCGCTTGATGCTCGGCATTTGAGCGGCCATATCATCAAAGTCAAGCTCAGGGTAATCTATTCCAGCCACTGATCGGGTCAATATTTGTTCTTTCCTACCATTTTGATCAAAGTCATTGACATATAGCTTATGCTCTTTCGAGAAAATAGAGTTAGTCCCTTGATTAGTGGCTATCATGTCCAGATCTCCATCTTGATCGATATCCACGATTTGGATAGATCTCCACATTCCTTCCATCTGGCTCATGCCAAAATTCTCTGTTACATCTTGATAGTCATCACCCTTCACATGAAAAATCTTAATGGACATCCACTCTCCGGCTACTATGATCTCCAGGATACCATCATTATCCAGATCTGCTATGGCCACATCATGAATAGCGCCAAGATCAGTGATACTTATTTTTCCCTGTAGCCTTTTGCCTTTTTCATTCATATAGACATATAGAGACGTCTCCGCACCATATATATCCTCAGCCACCTGCTCACCGATGACTATATCTTCGTATCCATCACCGTCAAGATCTCCAGCAGCTACTGCTCCTGTCACTGTAGGACTATCAAACGTAACAGCATCCGGAATCAAAGAATAGTCATTTCCCTTCTTAATCAATATTTGGTCATTTAGCTCCGTGGAATACTTAGAGAATACTCTGCCTCCATGCGCTATGTACAGATCCATATCTCCATCCCCGTCAAAATCAAACTCTACGATATCAGTGACATGAGGGTTGATGATGGTTTCAGCTATAGCCGAAGTAGATGCAATATTTTCGGCTTTTGATATATTGAGGTGATGACCTTTAGCTCCTCCAGATATGATTTCCTTTCTGGAGTTATTCAAATACATCATTGGCCCTGTCTTATCAGACATTTTCACTAAGAGCTTTTCTTTATTAAACTCATTAAACAGTCTGACGGGATAGTCATATTCTATGCTGTCTATCACTTGTATTATAAGATCACTCTCTGACATTGGTTTAACGACAAATGGCTCTCCTTCTCCTTTTTTTATTTTATTGATTTCGTTAATCGTAAGATCAGTATATCGCTCGATCTGCCCATCTGTCCAAGTCACCACTAAGTCCTCTACAGCAGTGATACTATCCAGTCCAAAATGAATCCTACTGCTCACTGTAGACTGAAATCCCCGATAAGGATTCTGCTGTGCGACTCTTGCAGCACCATTTACGATCAATTCTACTTTTGCTCCAATAGCACTAGGATTTCCAGCATTTCCGATTAAGTCAAGTAGAACAAAATTTTTACCGTATGACCGATTCTCCAATACGGATGCAGGGTCATTAATATTCGAGATGATGAGATCGAGATCTCCATCGAGATCGAAGTCTGCAAAAGCACTGGCGTTGCTGACTGAAGGTTTCAGGTCCGTGTGAGTGCTCACTATATCTTCAAATTCATACTTTCTACGCTGTATGAAAAATGCATTATCTACTTTAGACTCGGGCATGATATCTATGAGCTTCTTTAGAGACTCATCATCCTTGCCAGCGATCAGTGCTGCGACGCTCTGCTCATTAGCCATATAGGCGAGATAGTCACGATCGAGTAGATCTTTCCCCACTCCATTGCTCACGAATAGATCATTATGTCCATCGTTGTCAAAATCAAAAATTAATGGTGCCCAGCTCCATTCGGTTGCTTCTATGCCGCTGGCTCTGGAGATATCTTGAAAATGGCCATCCTCATTAATGTGTAACATATTACGAGAGTACTGCGAGGCGTAACCACTTTTGAGCGCTCGCTGATACTTGTCCCAGCTATCATACATAGCCTTAGTCTTCTGACGTGTCATGGTAGCAGGTGCCATCTCAGCAACAAATACATCCAAATCTCCATCTTGATCAATATCTCCCGCATCTGCTCCCATCGAGCCCAGAGAGTACGAACTGAAATATTCATCACCTACCTCCTTGAATCCTTTACCCTCCTGATTAATATAGTAGTAGTCTCTCTCAAAGAAATCATTGGATACATAGATATCCGGCCATGTATCTCCACTGATGTCTGCAGTGATCACTCCCAGACCAAACCCTATCTCACTGGTATGGATACCAAGCTCCTCTGAGCGATTGACATATTTACCTCCTTCATTGACCAGGAGTTTATTTCCTTCTTTGGTTGATATATTTCTGAGATTGGGTCGTAGATCATAACCTCCCACAGATCTAAGTGAGTTATTGAGCAAGTAGCAGTCTAAATCGCCGTCCTTATCAAAATCAAAAAAGCTCGCCTGTATCGAAAAGCCCTTGATGTCTAATCCGTAGTCAGCGGCCCTCTCTTCAAACTGCCAATCACCCAGATTAATAAATAACTCATTGGCACGATTGGGGCCTTCTGGAGGTCCCGCTTTGCACACATAGATATCCATTAGACCATCAGCATTAATATCCACTATACTGACTCCAGTACTCCAGCTTCCAGTTGAGCTTAATAATGGGATATCGACCTTTTCAAATTTCAAATCACCAAGATTTCTATAAAGGGCATTGTCGACTTGATTTCCAGATAGGTATACATCCTCCAGCCCATCATTATCAAAATCACCAACACCGATACCCGCTCCGTTGTAGTAGTTTCGATAGGTATAGGGATTGAGTTCTTGGGTGTAGCTCAGATCATTCCTATAGTCAATTCCACTATCATTCTTCACCTTGAAGAGTAGGTCCTTTTGCTCGTCACCTTCTTTTTGACAGGCATACAAGGTCAAAAGAAGTAAAATGGTTGATATATAAAACTTAAGATGCATTCTGAATGGCAAAAAAAAGGGCTGTCTAACTAATAGACAACCCTTTCTTGTATTATGTACAATATATCTTAGTACCCAGGATTCTGTGATAATGGGAAAGAGGCAGTTTGACTCGCCTGAATCGCATCAAATGGAATCGGGAATATATTCACGTGTGGATCAGATGCTGGCTTTTCCCACCAAGTACCATTGTACTCTCCAAATCTGATCAAATCTGTACGTCTCATAGACTCAGCAAACATCTCACGACCTCTTTCTGCTAAGAATTCGTCAGCATCAAGAGAAGTATAAGGAGATACTCCAGCTCTCGCTCTGATAAGATTCACATCAGGAATAGCCTGATTCCAATCTCCAGCAGCTCTTGCTCTTGCCTCCGCTCTCATCAAGTATACCTCACCCAGACGTACGATAGGATAATCATTATCCATTTCTGATCTTCCGAACAACTTGTAAGAGAACTTAGCTGGTCTTGCACCTGCTTCTCTCAAATAGTTAGGAGCAAGCTCATTGATCTGAGGTGTATAGTTCAATACGATATCATCATCATCAGCTGCGAAATCTAAGATGGCAGATCCACCAAAGTCAGTCTGAGGACCATAAAGGAAACTTGCATCTCTACGTTTGTCTGCAGCATCATAAGAGTTAAAGAACTCCTCTAATGTCGCATATCCATTCCATGGCTGAGAATCAAAGTTGTACGTAAACTGTGAAGAATAGTGAAGATTCATCATAGCGAAGTTCATACCTCCTGCATTCACTTCATCATATTCTACAGTGAAGATATTTTCAGGGTTTCCTTCGTTATTAGCTGCGAATATCGCACGGTATCCTTCTAATTCAGCTGGATCACTCGCCACATCAGGGCGCTTACCAAGGTTTGGCACAGAGCAACCATCACCACAAAGCTGGTAAATACCGCTATCAATGATGTATGAAGTTGCAATATCTACTTTGTCATACATAGGTGTACCTATATACACTTCAGCATTAAGATAAACTCTCGCTAAGATACCGAGGGCTGCATATCTATTGATTCTATACTCATTAGTACCCTCATCGAGTGCACTACCGCTGAGGTCCATACCTGCTGAGATCTCGCTCACTCCGAGAGCTGCTAATAGCTCGCTCTCTACGAATGAGAACACATCAGATCGGCCTACTTGAGGAGCATCAGATCCCGTTGAGGTAACAATCTTTACATTGCCATAGAGATCCATCAATCTCCAATAGAAGTATGCTCTCAATGCTCTGATCTGCGCCTCACCATTAGCGTCAAGACCTGACTCCAATAGTTCGTTACAAGTATTAATCGCTGCATAGTGAGAATTCCAAGTACCACCGATGAAACCGTGAGTCGCATCATAAGTGTGCTGGTGTAGCTGTATCAAGATACCACCATCAAACCAGTCACCACCTTTAGCTCCGATCACCATCTCATCAGATGTGAGCTCTTGTACTGAGTAGTATCCACTGTGGTATGCCGTACCGGTATTTCTCAATTCTGCGAAAGCAGAAGACAAGGCATCGCCTCCTCCTCCACCGCCACCACTGACGATACCAGGGATAGAAATGTCTTCTGTTACATCACCTACTAAATCTTCTTGGAGATCTGTACAAGAAAAGGTGAGTAAGAAACCGAAAACAAGCGTGAGTAGAATTGATAATCTATTCATCATTTTCTATTTAATTTTTATAAGATTATTAAAAGTTCAAGTTAACTCCTAAAGTGAACTGTCTTGATGCGAAGTAGTTTCTACGACGATCTACACCTGGAGCTAATGGATCAGGATTAGAGAGGAATTCTGCTCTATTACCATTGTCAGTCGGTCCTACATCCGTAAGTGCTGGCTCTGGATCTGATCCTGTGTAAGAAGTAATAACAAATGCATTTCTAACATTCAAAGTAAGTCCTACAGACTCGAATGCAGAGTTAGAAATATCAAATGTTCTGCCTATAGTTAAGTTATCTAACTTGAAGAAGTCAGCTTTCTCTACATAGAGTGAGCTAAATCTTGCTTCAGTTAAGTTAGGCTCTCTCAAGCTTGTATTTACATAGTTATATGAAGACTGTGATGCGATCACTGGCTCATAGAATGCTCTGAATGAATTTACTAAGCTGTGTCCAAATGCACCTCTGAAGAATGCATTCACTGTCCAGTCTCCGATAGTCAATGAGTTAGTCCATCCTAATTCAAGGTCTGGAATACCATTTCCTAATGCTTGGAAGTCACCATTTTCAGCAAGTGCTTGATCCTGTCCTGTGATGAGCTGACCATCACCATTGATATCAGCAAAGATGTTAGTACCATTATCTGCTACACCTTCGAATACTGGACCCCAGATAGTACCAATCTCGCTACCTTGCTCTACTAAGATTACAGCTGTATTATTCTGACCTGGAGCACCGAGGTTAGCAATTACATCTCTTTCGATCACATACTCATCGAGTACTGTCTTATAGGTAGATAGTACTAATCCTGTATTCCAAGAGAGATCACTATTATCAAGGACATCATAGTTTAATGCAAGCTCAGCACCTTTGGTATTGAGGCTACCTGCATTCTCATATCTTCTGTTCACACCGAATACCGCTGGATCAACATCTCTCTCGATGATGAAGTCAGAGATATCTCTGTTATATAAATCTAAAGTGGCTCCGAATCTACCTGAAGCAAACTCAACTCCTAAGTTAGTCTCTGCTTTCTCCTCCCACTTAAGATCTGGATTAGCTGCTCTCAATAGTGAAGTAGTCACACCACCAGTTGCATCGTTGTTTACTTGTCTCACCTCTTGAGACAATCCCGATAGTCTCGGTAGTGCACCTGTCACACCATATCCTAATCTCACTTTGAATAAATCAACACCTGCGATGTCAGTATATCTATTTAAGTCAACACCTACACCAAATGCAGGGAATAAACCCCACTGGTTATCAGCACCAAGCTTAGTAGATCCTTCTCTTCTCAATGAAGCATTCAAGAAGATAGCGTTATCGATAGTCACGTTAGCTCTACCAAAGAATGCAATGATCTTCTCATCTGGAGATGCATCACTTGAAGCCTCGATGAAACCAGCATTTAATAAATCTTGAGCTGTCTCGATAGAGTTAGAGAAGTCCAAAGAGCTATTAGGGAAATCACCAATACCGAAAGTTTCACTGTTGAAGTTATTCTGCTGGTAAGAGTATCCCCCAGTCACTGTCAAATCAACATTGTCAAATCCTGTGATATAAGTACCATAAAGCTCATAAAGATCAAATGATGTTACCTCATCATAAAATCTTGCTAAACCTTTTCTGGTAGGCGATACTGCATTACCTCTGAATAAATCCGTAGTCGGGTAGTACTCCAGATTATCAATAGTGATATTCTGCTGAGCCACTCGTCCTGTTAAGTTGAAGTTTTCAGAGAAGTTATAGTTTAATGTAGCACCATAGTTGAATTCATTTCTTTTACCAGTATTTGAATTCTGGTTTATCAATGCAACAGGATTGAAACTATCGAATAGACCCAATGTCTGGAAATAACCACCAAACTGGTCAGAGTTGAAAGCAAAAGGAGCATCGTCACCCAAAACTGGTGCTGTAGGATTGTATGTCAATCCATAACGAAGTGCCTCTTGGAATCCGAAATCAGAGTTTCTCTCAGTGAAAGAAGTATTGAAATCAATCTTCAATCTGTCATTGAGTGCTCTTGTGCTGAGGTTCAATCTTGTGTTGAACTGATCAAAACCTGTGTTCTGTAGGATACCATCTACTTGTCTGATGTTAGCAGATACACGGTAAGATGTAGATCCTCCGCCACCTGATACAGCGAGATTGTGTAAGTGGCTCGTACCTGTCTGAGTGATCTCATCTAACCAATCAGTAGTACTACCAAGATCAGTACCACCAGTATTGATGAACTCTTGAGCGGTCATCACTGGGATACCATTTACTGGCTGAGATGTACCAAATTGACCATTGTAAGTCACTTTAGTCTCACCAGCTCCACCTGACTTAGTAGTTACTAAGATCACACCAGATGATCCTCGTGATCCATAGATAGCAGCAGCTGATCCATCTTTGAGGACGTTGATCTCAGCGATATCGTTAGGATCGACGTTGTCAAGAGATGCACCGATGACACCATCTACTACTACAAGTGGCTCTGAGTTAGCACCGATAGTAGATAGACCTCTTAGACGTACAGTACTTGAAGAGTTTGGATCTCCACCTCTATTGTACACCTGTAGACCCGCTACTTTACCTTGAAGTAGTTCTGCTGGATCGTTGATCGGTCCTTTGTTAAATTCTTCAGCATCTACACTTACTACAGATGAAGTGACCTCCTTAGAGCTCTGAGTACCATATCCAGTCACGACGATCTCGTCGAGTAGCTGGCCCTCCTCCAGAGTCACATTGACAGTAGAGGCATTGCCCACTACGATCTCCTGATCTGTATAACCTGTAAATGAGAAAACGAGAGTAGCTCCATCGGCTACTGAAAGTGAATAAGAACCATCAAAATCTGTGATAGTTCCATTTGTGGTTCCTTTCTCGAGGATGTTGGCTCCGATGAGCGATTCTCCATTCGAGTCAGTGACTGTTCCTGACACAGTACGCTGTGCCATTGTCTGAGCAGACGCAAACAAAACCATAGTCACGACCATAACGGTCAGAGTAAACAGTTTCTTCATACGACTTTTAAATTAGTAGTTTAATAAATCTTACGGATTACTCATCCGTACTTTCCGAATTCTTGAAACGGTTGAGCATTACAACCGCACCTACAAAAATATAAGATAACAAAAAGTTGTCAAAATGGCTAACTAATTGATAATCAGTATACCTATTGTAGAGTGTTAACAAACTTATAAATTTTATCTGTTGAGAACTCGTTAAATTAGACCCTGCTGAGGCCACAAAAATTTGAAAACCTTTCCGCAAACGATATTGTGGATAATTTATAATTTGACCATCATGAAACGTCGTGCCACACTCAAAGACATAGCAAATGCCCTTAATATATCTGTCACTACTGTCAGTAGAGCGCTCAATGATAAAGATGACATAAGTCCCAAAACGAAAGAGGCGGTACTCGAAGTAGCTCGGATGCTCGAGTACAAGCCCAATGCCATGGCTGTGTCTCTCCGCAAGAATGTAGCAAACAAAATAGTAGGTGTCATCCTACCCGCTGTGGAGCACCATTTTTTCTCTACTATATTAAAGGGGATCATGACCGCCGCTCACCTATCGGACTATATGATCATGATGGGTGAGAGCAACCAAGACTTTAATAAAGAGCGGAAAATACTACAGCACTTTGGCGATCATTTGGTCTCAGGAGTCATTCTTTCTCCATCCAGACACCCAGACTCCCCTAAAAATGTAGCCCTACTAAGGAGTATGGATATTCCTTTCATACTTATCGATAGAAAATTTGATGATTACACAGGCTCATTCCTGCAGCATGATGACTATAGCGGTGCTTATGCAGCCGTGAGTCACCTCATCGCACAGGGATATAAACGGATAGCTCATATACGGGGTGACGAGACCTGCAATATTTCAAGCGAAAGATTCAAAGGATATATATCTGCTCTGAGCGATCATGGTATACCTATAGATCATCATTTGGTAAAGTCTTGTCTGAATGCTCGCAAAGAAGATGGTTATAGAAATACCGCTATTTTATTTGATGGTAAATATCCCAATCCGGATGCCATATTCACAGTGACAGACCATGTCGCCTCTGGCGTATACGAATATGCTAAAGATCATGGGATCAATATACCCAAAGAGCTGGGCGTAGTAGGGTACTCTAACTCTGAAGTAGCAGATCACCTATCTCCCAAACTATCAACCGTCGAACAAAATGGTCATGAAATGGGAAGGACCTCCTTCAATTTTTTAATAGAGCAAATCAAAAACCGACAATCAGTTTTTCAACGAACATTCTCAACCAAACTACTAATCAGAGAATCAAGTATGCCAAAAGTATAATCTGACGCTACTTCAATTCAGCTCAGAGAATCAATATCAGCGCATATATTTGCATGATTATGCTTTTTATCATTGATTCGCATAGAATTTTCACAAACTAACTGTATGCAAAGAGTTCTTCTTTCATTAAGTATCGCATTGATCATACTGATCTCCTCATGCAAGGAGACACCTACTAACGAAGCTGCTATCAGCGACCCTAAATTCATCCACAATAGCATGGAGCAACTCTCTAATGTGATCGTGTATGATATTTTTTCGCCACCTGTAGCGAGTAGAAACTATACCTACTCAGCGTTAGCAGCTTATGAAGTGCTCAGTGCTACTGATGACAACTATCAAAGTTTAGCGGGTCAGCTCAATAGATTCACAGCTGGACCTACTCCACCTACAGAAGAGATTTCTCCGAGTTTAGCGGCTATAGAGGCGTTATTAGCTACCGCTCAAAATTTCATCTTCTCTGAAGAAAAAATAACAGACTACAAAGCCAAGTTATACGAAGAAATCAAAGCTCTCGGTATCTCCCAGAAAGTTTTTGATCGGTCTGTGGCATATGGTCAAGCCATGTCTAAACATATAATAGAGTATAGCTCCACGGATAACTACAAACAGACTCGAACCTTCCCAAAATACTCAATCACCGATGATCCAGCTAAATGGCGTCCTACGCCTCCGGGCTACATGGACGGGATCGAGCCGCACTGGAGAGAGATCAGACCTTTCGTCCTTGACTCAGCGCAACAGTTCGTACCAAAGCCGCCTACAGCTTTTGATATGACAGAAGGGTCACAGTTTTATAAAGAGGCGATGGAAGTCTATGAAAAAGGAAGCGGAACTGATCCTGAGCGAAAAGAAATCGCCAGCTTCTGGGACTGCAATCCCTATGTGCTCAATGTGACGGGCCATGTCATGCATGCTACTAAGAAGATCACTCCAGGTGGTCACTGGATCGGCATCACCGAGCTCGCTTGTGAAAAAGCAGGAGCTGACTTTGGTGAATCCATAGAGGCTTACACCTTGACTTCATTAGCATTGGCCGATGGATTCATCAGCTGTTGGGATGAGAAGTATCGTAGCAATCTCGTACGACCAGAGACCGTCATCAATGAGTATATTGATGAAACTTGGGTACCAGCACTTCAGACTCCGCCTTTCCCTGAGCATACCAGTGGACATAGCGTGATATCACGAGCTGCCGCCGTCGCATTGACATCGCTATTTGGTGATAATTTTGAATTTGACGATACTGTCGAGCTCCAATATGGGCTACCCGTACGTAGCTTTAAGTCATTTTATCATGCATCAGAGGAGGCAGCCATCAGCCGACTGTACGGTGGTATCCACTATCGTCCAGCCATAGACTATGGTGTAGAGCAAGGCGAGATGGTCGGTAAGATGATCGTTGATAAACTAACCTTGTCTAAAAGCTAAGCATCTAAATACTGACCATACGGGCGATCAGTATACTAATAGAGCCGTATGGGGTGTCTATTGATTTAAGAAAGGATTATTAGCTCGCTCAAAGCCAATAGTCGTGGATGGACCGTGACCTGGATAGACGACATAGTCATCATCAAGTGTCATCAGCTTTGTCTGGATACTATTGATCAGCGTCTTGTAGTCTCCTCCTGGTAGATCTGTGCGACCTATACTCCCGTGAAAGAGTACATCACCTCCGATCACCTGGCGAGACTCATGATCGACAAAACACAAACTCGCTGGTGAATGTCCGGGCGTGAATAATACTTCCATTCTTGACTCACCGATAGTGACCACATCACCCTCCTCTATGAATAGGGTGATCTCTGGAGATGGCGTATATGGTATGCCATACATCTGACCTACCTGTACTCCTGAGGCTAATACTGAAACTTCTCCTTTATGGGCTTCGAGTGGGAGCTGATACTTTTCATTGATCAGATGATTTCCTAAAATATGGTCTATATGGCAGTGCGTATTGATCAGTCGCTTAGGCGTGGCGCCCAGTGCATCTATAGCCTTCAGAAATCGACTGTTTTCATTAGCATTGCTACATCCAGGATCAAAAATGATGCACTCATCAGTCGCATCATCTATGACTACATAGGTGTTCTCCTGAAATGCATTGTAGGTAAAGGTCTCAACTTTAATCATGATGTAAAAGTAATGGCTCAAGCAGGTTTAAACTAATGTAACAGAAAAACATTATCGATTGTCTGAGGCATTAGCTACTGTCAGGAAAAACCAAAATAACTTGTAGAAGTTCTATTAAGTGGGCTATCTTAAGTCCCACACTGACTTTGATTAAGCGATCTATATGAGCTACAGACCGTCGAGCTGGCTACTACTGATTATCACATGCGCTATGGGCATCTCTGTCCATGGGCAAAGCATCCGTACGGAGTTTGGCAAAAATCGTATCCAATACCATGATGACTTCTCTAAATGGTGGGAGTATGAAACACAAAATTTCATCGTCTACTGGTATGGCAAGGGTAGAAATATCGCACAATCCTCAGTGCAGATCGCAGAGTATATCCATGCGGACATACAAGACATAGTAGAGCACAGAATCAATGATAAGATCGAGATCATCGTATATACTGATGTGTCTGACCTCCTACAGAGTAATATTGGTAATTCTGAGACTTTTGAGACTCGCCATGACGAAACTAAGGTCATCGGTAGTCGCATCTTTGTCTATTTTGATGGCAATCATAAAAACCTCGAACAAAAAATAAGAGAAGGAGTCGCTCACGTCTACCTCAACTCTATGTATGCGCCCAATGGCCTACAGCAGGTCATCGAGAGCAATCCAGATCTGGATATCCCCCAGTGGTATCTCAAAGGCTTCGTCAGTTATGCAGCGAGTCAGTGGGACCCGTATATCCGTGATGAACTCAGAGACCTCTGGACGGTACGCCGAGGTCGGTATCAAGATTTTGACTGTCTGGCCAGTGATCACCCACGAGTAGCAGGTCATGCCCTCTGGCACTACCTCGAGCAGGAGTATGGTCGTACCTCGATCACTACCTTGCTCTATCTCATGAGACTGCGCAAGGATTTTGATGATAATATCGAGTTCGTCTTCGGATTCAAGTTTAAGAATATGAAAAAGGACTGGACTCAGTTTTATCAATCTGCTTTTGATGAGGAGCAGTCTTTTAGCGAGCTCAATGAAGATGAAGAAATAGATCTGGGCTATAAAAAATACTTTCCTAAAAGCCTCCTATCACTCAGTCCTGATGGCACTCAGCTAATATATGCTGTCAATGAAATCGGCAAATATCAACTCGTGCTCATGGATCTCGAATCTCGCAAAAAACGAACGCTCATGCGATATGGCAGCAAAAACGCCGTCCAGCAGACCGACTACAACTATCCTCTCGTAGCATGGCATCCGAACCTACCAGAAATCACCATCGCCTACGAGCATCACGATATCATCACCCTAAGAAAAGTCAATCTCAATACCGGTGAGTATGTCAATCAGACCATCCCTGAGAATCTCCAGCGCATCTACTCGATCGACTATGTCTCGGATGAGGAGTATGTGATGACTGGAGTCGAAAATGGATACTCTGATATCTACACCTACCATGCTCGATATCGTCGAGTCACAGCTATCACCGAAGACTATCATGACGATATCGATGCCAGCTATGTACAGCTCGGAGGTCAGTGGGGTGTACTTTGGTCGTCTAATCGACCTCAGGCACAGCTACTGCCAGAGCGCCTGGATACCACGCTCCCAATAGGTAATTTTGATATTTTTTTCTTACCACTCAACAATAGCGAATTTGCCCTCAGGCTGACCAATACCCCAAATAAAGATGAACGACAGCCAAATCTGGTCAATCAACAATATCTGACCTATCTCGACGATTTCTCTGGTATGAAAAATCGATGGGTACTCGATCTCAACAGTCGTCGTAGCGCCTACATGAATAGTAATCTACCTCGCAATATCATCCTCCACGAGGCTATAGCCAACGATGGAAAGTACATCTATGAAGTCTATAATGATGGGGCTTATGAGACCTATATCTCTACGCCTTACTGGACGAATAGACAAGAATACCAGGCTCCTACTAATGCCTCAACTCCAGAGCAAAGTCCAACTCCTATCTTAATAGAAGAAGAGCCAGATACTCCTATCGCTAAAGAACTAACACCTGGCCAGTTAGTCCAGAGTGAATTTGACGATCCAGAATATATTGAACCACTGGAAAACAATGTCGAACTCAAGAAAGTGAAGCATGAGTATCACAATGATCCGTGGATCGCTGATACTAAGCGAGAAGTCATAGAATTTGTACCAGCAAGAGCGGTCGCCTCACGTCGAAAATTTAAGATAGAAGAGGTAGTCACTAAAGTCGATAACGAAGTACTATTCGAAGGGCTCGAATCCAACGTAGTAGATACAGAGATAGAGGCACAGCAGCCCGGATTTTTAATCAAGGCAATCACTAAGGACATCTTTGAAGACTTTGAAGTAGTAGTGGGAGGACGTATCCCGACTAATTTTAAAGGCTCAGAATTTTTTGCCTATGTCGATGATAAGCGTCATCGCATCGATAAGCGCTATGCCCTATACCGCAGACAGCGTACACAAAGCTTTGGCCAAAATGATCTCCGACAGACATCACTGATAGGCCTATATAGGATGAGCTATCCATTTAGCACCTATCGCAGCATCAGAGGTACGGGCTATCTGAGACTGGACAATTCATTCTTGCTCAATGAGAATCCGGCAGCGGTGGAGTTTGGCAAGATCAACGAACAGAGAGTCAGCCTGAAGGGCGAATATGTCTATGATAACACCCTCGACATTGATCTGAATCTCCGACATGGCACTCGATACAAGGCCTATGTAGAGCTGATTAATAGATTTGACCTGAGTCTGGATGGAGGACTTGATTTTGACTTCAGTCGGGCGATCACCTCTGTCATAGGCTTTGATGCACGACACTATATCCCATTTCTGCGCAATAGTATCATTGCTCTGCGAGCAGCAGGAGCCTCATCATTTGGGAGTGAAAAAATGCTCTACTATATCGGAGGGACGGACGGGTGGATCACTCCAAAATATGATGAACAAACTCCTGTCCCTGCGGGAGATAATTTTGCCTACAAGACCATAGCTCCTAATCTCCGAGGATTTAATCATAATGTCCGCAATGGACACAACTTTCTACTGGGTAGTGCAGAGCTGAGACTGCCACTATTTAAGTATTTCTCTAGGAGAGAACTACGATCTAAGTTTTTGAGAAATTTCCAATTGACTGGTTTTGTCGACGTGGGCTCTGCTTGGCACGGGCTACTACCGTCATCAGAAAAAAATGATATCATCAATACCGCAACTATCTCCGCACCAGGTGTAGTCGTCCAAGTCGATCTGGACAAAAATACCTTCGTCTATGGATATGGAGCTGGTGCGAGGATCAAGCTCTTGGGCTACTTCATAAGAGCAGACTACGCATGGGGTGTAGAGAGTGGACTGACTTCGGATCCTAAGCTGTATATCTCGCTTGGCACAGAGTTTTAATGATTACCACTTAGTACGGCTGGCGATGAGCTCGATCTGCTGCATCATATTGCGTTTATCCTTGCCAGGTGCCATGATAAATCCATCTATCTGGATCATTTTCTTTGCTTTCTCATTGACTATCACATAGCTCTGAAAAGGACCACCCATGAAGTCGTTTTCCATCTCCCAGATACCTCGATACTCCTTAGCATAGTGTCCAGATATTTCACGATTCCACTCGAGCATCGGGAGGTCTACATCATTGATCACGACGTATGATCCCTCAGCAGGAGACGATACATACTTACGGCCAAAGTCGTTAAAATTCTTCTTGATGTTCTCTTTTGCTACTGACTCCGGGCCAGTATAAGGAAACTGACGCACTGCTAAATTGATAATCGCATCCTTAGTGTCACGACGTAGCCAGATCATCCCATTGTCTTCGGGGGCATCCAAGACTAACTTATAGTCAGCAGGAATCTTGACCTCTGCACCATATCGCTCGGTCATCTTACTGATGAATCCTGTCCCTTCTCCTCGACTATAAGATGACTGATAGAGCTGCTCTCGGTCATGTTCATTGACCTTAGCAGCGATACCCTCATAGCTTGACTCTACTGCTGCAGATAGATCATCCAGCCCTTTAGCAAAAAGGTAAATCAATATTTGCCCATTAGCCCACTTATTTCGACCTATGGATGTGTGAAATGATGGATCAGTCAGAGCCTTCTGAAAACGCTCTTCACCTAAATCCTTCTTGACAAATTCTGTCATTGGTGAATCGTCATCCTCAAGATTAGCAACGATGAGATACGTACGTAGCTGCTTAATCAATGGGGCAGCATTAAGGTCTGCCATCTCGTATCGACGCAGATCAAAGGTAGGTTCTGGACTCGGTGTGATAGGATATACAGAGCCAAAGAAATATTTGATCGTATCTCCTACATGACTCTCCCAGATATCATTATCCGTCACTACGACGATCTCATTCATCTTGCCTAGCGCAGTGGGCTTGGTCGTGAGCTGTTGAGAGGGATCAGAGACACCACATGATATCGTGAGTATAGAGAGTGCTATCGCAGCACATATATATTTTAAGACAGCAGTCATAGCTATATGATAAGACTTATAATAGTGTAAAACAATATCAGATGATCACGGCATCGACATCACTGTCGACTGAGTGCTCAGATCACCCTTATCATCTAAGATGACTTAAAGCTACAAATAGTTGTACTTATAACATTTTCTTAATGATATCCTCCTCAGTGATTCCTTCCGCTTCTGCTTTATAGTTTCTCACGATACGATGACGAAGTACATAATTTGCTATGGCTCTTACATCTTCTATATCTGGAGAGTATTTACCATTGACTGCAGCATGACACTTAGCACCGAGCACGAGATACTGCGAGGCTCTTGGTCCAGCTCCCCAAGAGATGTAGTCATTGACTAATGCATCTGCCTTTGGTGTACCTGGTCGAGACTTAGAGGCCAGCGATACAGCATACTCGAGCACGTTATCAGCGATAGGTATCTTTCTGACGAGATTTTGGAAGAATAAGATTTGTTCCCCTGTCAGGACATTCTGAAGCTTTGGTCGAGTCACAGATGTAGTGTCTTTCACTACTTGTAACTCCTCTTCATACGAAGGATATGTCAAAGGAATATTGAACATAAATCTATCCAACTGTGCCTCGGGTAATGGATAAGTACCTTCTTGTTCGATGGGATTTTGAGTAGCTAAAACGAAAAATGGCTTAGGCAGCTCAAATCTTTTACCAGAGACTGTCACGGATCGCTCCTGCATCGCCTCGAGTAGTGCTGCCTGAGTCTTAGGTGGAGTTCTATTGATCTCATCGGCCAATACGATATTGGCGAAAAGAGGACCTTTATTAAACTCAAAATGACGATCCTCATTGAGGATCTCAGAGCCCGTGATATCTGATGGCATCAAGTCGGGAGTAAACTGAATCCGTTTGAAATCCAAATCTAACACCTCCGCTATCGTACTCACTAACAAGGTCTTAGCTAATCCTGGCACTCCCACCAAGAGACTATGACCATTGCCAAAAAGTGAGATAATCACTGTCTTGACGACTTCTTTTTGTCCTACTATCACTTTGCCGATCTCTGAGGTGAGATCTCTGTACGCCTGTGCCAATGCATCAACCGCCTCTACATCATTTTTATACTTATCTTGCATTAATCATTTTGCTTGTGTCCGCTTCATGAACGGACGAGTATCAATCTTATTCTATTCTCAAAAATAACAGACCTAATCGTAACGCCGCTCACGATGTCTTGTTTTGACAAAACATTAGTAGTTATAACTCTCCCAGTATCTCCAGAAACTGATCTTCTGTCCATATCTCCACTGTCCCGATTGCTTCAGCTTTTTTGAGCTTGGATCCTGCCTTCTCACCTACTACGAGTATATTCAGATTGCCACTCACAGCACTGATCGCCTTGGCCCCAGCTGCTTCTGCTTTCTTTTTAGCCTCTCCTCGAGTCATCTTTTGGAGCGACCCTGTGAATAAAATAGTCTTATCCCTGAGCGGAGCATTATCCGCTACAGCAATCGGTCGATCCTCCTCTGTCTGGGTAAGATTGACACCCAGCGACTCCATGCGCTGGAGCATTTCGACATTAGCAGCTTCAGCGAAGTATGCGCTGACATTGCGAGCTACTACGGGGCCGATATCTTTGATCGATAAAAAGTCCTCCTCCGACCAATTAGCTAAGTCCAGTACATGATCTATATGCTCTGCTATCAGTTTTGATGCTTTCTTACCCAGATGATGGATGCTAAGACTATGCAGGAGCTTGCTGATTGGATTTTGCTTAGCTTTTTCGATCGAGCTTTGCAGTTTGTCAGCTGATTTTTGGCCAAAGCCATCAAGGCCTGCTATCGTCTCATAATCCAGATCATAGACATCACTGATATCTCTGAGCCAACCCAACTCTGCAAAGCGCTCTACATTAGCTCGGCCAAAACCATCGATATCCATAGCTGCTTTGGATACATGAAAAATAATCCGCTGCAGTATCTGGGCTGGGCATTCAGGATTGATACATCTCCAGGCTGCCTGCATCTCGTCTTCCTTGACCAGTTCCGTACTACAGGATGGACATTCCTTTGGGAATACTATGGGCTCTTCATCTCCCGTCCGTAGATCTGCTAATGATTTAACGATATAAGGGATCACATCTCCTGCTCGCTCGATCACTACCTGATCCCCGATTCGCAGATCCTTAGAGGTAATGAATTCTTCATTGTGCAGGGAGATGGACGATACAGTCACCCCTGCCAAATGTACAGGCAGCACCTTAGCTACTGGCGTGATGGAGCCGATCTTTCCGATCTGATACTCTACATCTACGAGTGTAGTAGTTGCTTGTTTTGCTTTAAACTTAAAAGCTATCGCCCATCTCGGGTGATGCTGCGTAGATCCACAGATCTCTTGGAGCGCTCTCCTATTCACCTTGACCACGACTCCATCTATCTCATAGGGATAGTTTTCTCGATCAGCCTCCCACTGCTTGATGAGCGTGATGACCTCATCTATATTTTTACAGACCACCTCTTTGTCAGAAGGTATCTTAAAACCGAGTTCGCCCAAAAGAGCGATCTGCTGACTGTGTCTATTGATCATCTGTAGCATATCAGTGCCATCCTCAGCGACCGCATACCCCAGCTGAAAAGCGAATACCTCTATCCCCCGAGCCCTCGTCTCATTTGGATCTTTCATCCTCAGTCCTCCAGTTGCAGAGTTGCGAGGATTGGCAAATAGGGTTTTACCCTCCAGGGCCCTTGCCTCATTGAGCTTAGCGAAAATATCCTTTCGGATGACGCCCTCTCCTCGGATCTCAGCAGTCTTGATACCCAAGCTGCTAAATGGCGCATTGAGCGGTAGCGATGGGAGTGTTTTGGCATTGAGGGTCATCTCTTCACCTTGGGCACCATTACCTCGAGTAGCGGCTCTTACGAGCTGATCATCTTCGTAAACTACGGCTATACTTCCTCCGTCAAATTTTGGCTCTACACAGTACTCGATATCACCAGTCTCTCCGGTGAGCTTCTTGATCTGCTCATCAAATTTTTTCAGATCCTCATCATTATACGAGTTGTCCAAAGAGAGCATTGGGACTAAGTGCTTCACTGGATCCAGATCCTGAGTAAAATCGCTGGCGACTCGCTGAGTCGGTGAGTCAGGCGTGATAAGCTGTGGATCGGCCTCCTCTATAGTCTTGAGCTGATTATACAGCTGATCATACTCATAGTCTGATAGTACAGGATCATTTTCTACATAGTACTTCCATTCGTGATATCTGAGCGTCTCCTTGAGTAGCTCGACATCAGAGGATGTAGCGGCTTTCGCCAACCATTTTTTGGCCAGATCAAAATATTTTTTCGCTTTCGTCTCAGACATTTTCAGCTATTTTCTTGTCCATACTATATTCGGCCTTAAGCCCCTGGATACCTCTGAATATCTGCTCGATCTGAGGAATCTCACGCTCCGCATCTCCATGTGTATAGATCAGCTCATGAAACTTCACCACCTTGCGACCCGCATCAAATGATATCGGTACTATCGGTACTCCAGCTCCATCCGCTATATGATAAAATCCTGTCCTGAATTTGTCCACCTTTCTTCGAGTCCCCTCTGGGGTGATGAGGATAGTACGGCTATCGCTCTGCCGGATATCTCGTACTACGCTCTGGACAAAATTAGTATTACCGCTACGATCCAGCGGCACTGCACTGAATGCTCTGAGGACCGGACCAAGGATACCTTTGAACATTTCTTCTTTGACATAAAACTGAAGATCCATATCCAGCCATACCTTGACTAAAAGCCCTAAAGGCACATCCCATGATGAGGTATGAGGTGCTACTATCAGTACTTTCCTCTTGATATCGCTCGGATAGTGCCCCTCTACTCGCCACCCGATGAGATGAAATATCGTCTTGCAGATCCATCGAAACATAGATGTGATTAATATTAAAGCGCTAAATTAAAATACATAAAAGCTAAAAACAGCATTAAACCTATTTTCTCACCATGCATCTAATCAATGTAAACTATACTACTTGAACGAGCAGAGTAACAACGACGCTGAAATATTCGGTCTATTAGAGCAGAAGGCGACTCGAGAGCAGGGCTTCAGGCTTCTGGTACGCAGCTATCAGGAGCGGATCTACTGGACTGTACGTCGGATGCTCGATCAGCACAGTGAGGCAGATGATGTAGTGCAGGAGATATTCATCAAGCTGTATAGACACATTGATGGATTCAACAAAGAGTCCTCTCTGTATACCTGGATATACCGGATAGCGGTCAATGAAACGCTCGGTCATATCCGTAAGAGTAAAAGGTATAAGACTTCTGATCTATCTGAGGCGCAGTCTTATCACAGTCAGACTACGTCAACTGAGGGACTGGGAGCTAAGCACATAGAAGAAGTACTGAGTCGAGCAGTGAATCTGCTCCCTGAGAAACAAAAAATCGTATTTAACCTGAGATACTATCAGGAGATGAGATATAGTAAAATGGCAGAAGTGCTGGAGACCTCAGAGGGAGCTCTGAAGGCCTCATATCATCACGCTGTCAAAAAAATAGAACAGTATATACAAGAACATGGAACAGAAGCCATACAACAATGACATACTGAATGAACTAAGAGAACTCGAGTCACCACTCGCAGATCTCCGCCCCAGCACTCGTCAGCCTGAGCTGCCAGAAGGTTACTTCAGCAGTCTCGAGGCGAGCATACTAAGTCGGACGGTAGATAGTGTGGCTCAGCCAAAGGGCAGGATCATCACACTCTCGGCTACTCGCTATATGAGTGCGATAGCCGCAGGTCTCTGTATCCTCGTCGCCAGTATTTGGATGATGCGACAAGAGCCAAGTATCAGTACAGATCTTTATGTTGATCCATTCGAGTATTACGATATGGAAGAAGTCGCCACCGAAGAAATGGTAGAGTTTTCTGACGACTATATAGATGGCATACTGAATGAAATCGATGAAAACGACATCGCTGAATATCTATCTGACAATATCAATGAAATGGATATCAGCAGCTTTTATAACGACATAAACAACGAAAACTAATCATGAGCATGAAAACGATAGTAGCAGCAGTCACTTTCCTTATTTTATCTACTCAGCTGGCCACAGCACAACAAGGTGAAGATCATGAACGTATCGAGGCCCTCCGGATCGCCTATATCACAGAGCGTCTCGAGATCACTCCCAGTGAGGCACAGGTCTTTTGGCCAGTATTCAATGAGTTTGACAAAAAAGTACGTGATGCTCGTGATGCAGAGCGAAAATTAAAAGAACAAATCGCCAGCCAAAGCACGATCTCGAATGCCGAAGAGCTTTTAAATCAATTAGTCAGTCTCGAACAACAGGATGCTGATCTCCTCAAAGAATATACGACCCAAATGTCAGAAATACTGGGAGCAGAAAAGGTAGTCCGACTATTGTCACTGGACCATGAATTCAGAAAAGATCTTTTTCGCAAAATGCGATCCAAAAGGAAGTCGTAAGAGCGGAATACACAGACATAGAATTCAATTTATTTGTTCACACTTATCAGGATTTTAAGTCATATATTTTGTCGTGAGCCTTAAGGCTTTAGTCAAAATTATAATTCAAATACAAATTTACCATCATATATATTTTATTGTTTATCAAGAATATATGAGACTTTTTAATACGTAAGGGTATTTCGCTAAATGTGGAAAAAAACATTGGTAGATAATTTTGAAAGCCTTTGATTTAGTTATCTTCGCCTCAGATATAATCCCTTACATAGAGAAGCATGGATAGTAGAATCAAATTGTCTCCGACATTATTGAGCCTAATAAGTGAGTATGAGCAACAGTTAGATCAAGGTAAGAGTATATATCTCGACGATAAGGAGTACCACGATATCATCTCGTTTTATGAGAATGAACAAGAGCTCGATAGAGCACTCGATGCTATCGAAAAAGCTATAAGACAATACGAATACAGATCTGACTTTCTTAATCTCAAAGCACGCATACTGATCAAAAAAGGTATGCTGCGTAGCGCCCTGAAAACGCTGGATGCAGCTGAGCTAATCTCACCATTTGAGATAGAGCTACAGCTACTCAAAGCCAATGTATATATCCTCCAAAAGAGATATAGCGAAGCACTGGCCCTCATCCAAGACGTCAAATCACAATGTAATAAGTCTGACCTACAAGATGTATATGTCACCGAGGCATTCTTTTATGAGAGTGTTCAGGAGTTTGACCAGATGTTTCAATGTCTGAAACAAGCCCTGATAATCAATCCTAATCATGAAGAAGCCCTACTCCTGATGAATGCCAGCGTAGATCAAAGCAAGCATTATGAAGAGAGCATACTACTGCACAAGGTCATAGTCGATAATCACCCATACAATCACTTAGCATGGTATAATCTCGGTAGCGCCTATGGATGCGTAGGAGAATACCAAAAAGCTATAGACGCACTCGAGTATAGTTTCATCATCGATCCAAGCTTTGAGCCTGGATATATGGATTGTGCTGAGTACTGCTGTGAACTGAAAAAGTATGATGTAGCACTTGATATCTATCGAGAAGCTATTGACAACTTTGGGCCAGAGTTCGACATTCTCATGAGTATGGCTAATTGCGAATTTGCACTCAATCAAATTGATAAAGCTAAGCGATCATTATTTGAAGCTATAGAGATAGACTCTTACAGTGACGAGGCCTATTACCTATTGGCTAAGTGTTACATGTATGACGAAGACTATAACAGTGCCGTCAAAGTACTCCGTAAAGCCATCACTCTCGAAGATGCCGTAGAAGAATACTTCCACACATTAGGTCAAGCGTATCAGCGCCTCAGCCATACCGCTAAGGCGAAATACTACTTCAAAAAAGCAGCTGAGAACGGATTTGAGATTTCCACCTATTGGGAAGACTACATTATGTTCTTGATAGAGCTCAAGGACTATAACAAAGCACTCAAAGTCGCTAAACGGGCTGACAAGTATACCTTCAGCTATAAGCTGCTGTATCTCAAGGCATGTGCGCATATATTAGCAGGACAGAGTCGAGTAGGATTTAATCTACTGGAGGAAGCACTGGAGGAGTCATTTGATGAGCATACAGTACTACACGAAGTGAGTCCACAGATCAGTCAAAACAAGCAGATCCTTTCTATCATATCATACTTTGATCCAACGAAAAACTAAAATAAAACTCAATTCAATAACCAGAACTGAGAGGCTGTCTTCGAGTATTCGAAACAGCCTTTTTTGATTGGATAAAGTTGTGTTATGATGGCCTACAGTCCATCATCATTTCTATCGCTACTGTGGTTCTTTGATAAGAGTATGGTAAGTTATGTCATTTTTGAACTCCAGTGAGAAATCTCTCCCTTCGGAGGTTGGAGGCAAATAGCGCCAATGAATGATGATTTAGCTCAATGTGGGGTTTCACAGCTGCATGGCGTATGCTCTCCGTATGTCAAAGTATCTCTCCCGATGGTCGAGAGGACAGCAAAGTAAAAGAGATACTACACTTGATTTTTCTTGTCATTTCGAACGCCAGTGAGAAATATTTAAACGTCGGAGGTAGGAGACTCAAGCCAACACATAAATGATTCAGCTCAGGGTAGGCTTGAAAGGTCTATGGCGCATGCCTCTGTATGTCAAAGTATCTCTCCCGACGGTCGAGATGACAGTCTGAATTAAGCACGAAACTATAACAATATTGCTACAGTGCCATCATAGCCGCACCAATAATCCCTGCGTTGTTTTGCATCTCAGCAGGTGTGACGATATCTGTCAGATCAATATATTCTTCAAATATTTCATACTTCTTGCTTACACCTCCACCTAATATGATCAGGTCAGGACTGAACAAGAAATGCACATGATTGATGTACTTATTGAGCATTTTCCCCCAAGCTTTCCAGCTAAGATGTTTCTTTTTTCGAGCCCCATTGGACGCATATCGCTCCCAGATAGAGTCTTTATAGGTCAGATGTCCGAGTTCCGTATTAGGCACTAAGATACCATCTCTGAAGAGGCCGGAGCCGATACCTGTACCCAGCGTGAGCATGAGTACTGTCCCTGACTGACCACGCCCTTTGCCAAACTGCATCTCCGCTACGCCTGCCGCATCTGCATCATTGACAACAACTACTTCGCTTCCTACATTCTCCTGAAAGTATGCTCCCAGATCTACACCGATCCATGAGTCATCGATATTGGACGCTGAGTGGACTACATTGTCTTTGATAATAGACGGAAACCCACATCCGATTTTCTTGCCACGATAGCCAAAATCATCGACTAATTGATTTAGCACTTCACTTACATTGTCGGGTGTCGAAGGCTGGGGCGTAGGATATTTTATCTTCTCCGTGATGAATTCTCCCTTTAGGCTATCGACCATAGCGGCCTTGATCCCTGTACCTCCTACATCTATTCCTAATAATTCTGACATCTGGCTTTTTGTTTATTTGATCACTCTGACTATCATGTAGACATCCTCCATCGGTCTATCGGATCGATTAGTCTTGACGGCTGCGATAGCGTCTATGACCTCGAGCCCCTCCAGTACTTGGCCGAACACTGTGTAATTTTGATCAAGAAAAGGCGTCCCACCAAATTCTAAATACTTCTTTTCGACTTCCTCAGGGTAATCTATCTCCAGCTGATACTCCATATTCTTCAGATCTCCCTCTCTGACCGCCCTACCATGGACTATATAAAACTGTGATCCAGAAGATCTTTTCTGAGGGTTGACAGCATCACCCATTCGTGCCGCTGATAGCGCACCTTTGATATGTGCATGATTGGGTAAAAACTCAGCGTCTATCTGATAGCCCGGTCCTCCAGAGCCCAGAGAGACATTTGGTGCTGCTCCTTTACTCTGTGGATCACCACCCTGTATCATGAAGCCATTGATCACTCTATGGAATAACAAGCTATCGTAAAATCCCTCTTCGGCGAGCTTCAGGAAATTATCTCTATGAAGAGGTGTATCATCATATAGCTGCACTAACATATTCCCATAGTTAGTCTCGATCTCTACGAGACACTTGTCAGGAGCGCTGATGACTACTTCTTTAGATAGTGACTTTGTCTTCTTACCCTTACGGCCTGTGAGTGTCACCGGATATCTACCAGAGAGATAATACTTATGTGTAGCTATGCTGTCGGTAGACTCCGCTCCATCACCAAATGTCCACCAAACCTCTTCAAATCCCTCTGACTGATCAGTAAAGGTAATCTCAGTAGGTGCCATAGGAGACTCCGGTGCATCGATCATGAACTCCAATGTCCGCTTAGAGCATGAGCTCAGGAATATCACTGCCAGTACGGCTATACTTATCTTTTGTATCATATCTCTTTCGTTTATTTGGATTAGTTAATCATACGGATGTTCATCTTGACATCCTCGAGGGGTCTGTCACTGCCGTCTTTTTGTACAGCTGCGATTTTGTCGATCACTTCGAGTCCTTTGATTACTTCTCCATAGACCGTATAGTCATTGTCGAGAGCTGGAGTCCCGCCTACTTCAGTATACTTAGCGATTTGCGCTTCATTATAGGCGATTCCTTTTTGCTGAGCCATACGATTGAGAGCAGCGGCAGTCTGAGCAGTACCATGTACTATGTAAAACTGTGATCCACTGGATCTCTTTTCAGGATTGGACGGACCACCTGTGCGGGCTGCAGCCAATGTTCCTTTGTAATGGGGCGCTCCGATCTCCGCAGGGATCGTATAGCCGGGACCACCACTACCGAGACGCTGACCTGGAGCGGCATTTTTACTCTGAGGATCTCCTCCCTGTATCATGAATCCATTGATCACCCGATGAAACAATAAGTCCTTATAAAAACCCTCATTGACGAGCTTGACAAAATTATCTCTATGTATCGGTGTAGAGTTATACAGTTCTACCGTCATATCACCATAGGCAGTCTCGATAACAGCCATACGAGTTTTTTCATTGCCACATGACGAGATCATCATCGCCACTATTACCGAAATAAATATGCTATGCTTCATGATCTACTACTTGATCTTCTTGTATATATGTTTTGAAATACTTGATAATGCACTCTTTTAAAAATTGCTCCTGTGCCGCCAGCCCTTCTACAGGCAGCACTCGCACCTGTTTGAAGTGTGGCCAGCCATCTTCATCATTTCCTATATACTCAAAGAAACCTTCTATTGACAGTAGATGACAGGTCGCTACATGCATGAGGTCCTGCTTTTCTTCTTTGGTATATTTTCGTTGATTGAGATTAGCTTCTTGTATGCCGATGAGATATAACATGGAGTTGACCGAGGGTAGATCACTTCTATTGAATCTATCCTTGACAAAATGTCTCACTCGTAACCATTCGAAGTCTAACTGCCAGTCTTCCATATCAGCTCACAAATATAAGGCAAAAATAGGGTCATTCTACACGGACATATGGACTGACTCTGGCAGCTCTCGATGCAGCAGGTATCGACGCCGCTATCCCGAGTATCATCACTGTGACAAATACGATCGTCACATCCCCCCAATGCATCTCAATAGGATAATTCGCAATAGCGAATCCCTCAGGGACATTGATCAGACCTATATTCTTTTGTAGAAGATAAAATATCATAGCGACACTGAATCCGACAAAGAAGCCTAAGAAACTAATCAGGCCACCCTCGATGTAGAATATTTTTCGGATCATCGACTTATCAGCTCCTAATGATTGTAGCACACTGAGATCCTTCTTTTTGTCCAGTACGATCATCCATAAGCTGCCTATCACATTAAATATGATGAGAAGTAAGGTGAATGTAAATATCAAATAAGAAGACCATTTTTCGATATTCATGATTTTCAAGAAGGACTCATCTTGCTCATAGCGGTTTTTCACTTGATAGTCGGTTCCGACGAGCTCCTCTACACTCTTTTTGACTTGATCAGCATCAAGGTCTGGGCCGAGTCGTATCTCGACTGATGAAGCTTGATCATAGAGATCCAGGAGTGAGGATACCTTTTCGTATGAGGAGATGACGTACTGATTGTCTCGTTCATTTTGAATACTGAATACACCACTGACCAGCATTGGGCGCATTTTGAAATCTTTGTCGACCAGCTTCTTTCGACGATTAGGGACATATACTTTTAGAGGGGTATACTTATTTTGAAAAGATACATCCAATACATTGCTCACCCCTCGTCCTATGATACAGTTAGTCCCAAACTCTGAATCGGTGAAATCCACCTCGCCGACTCTGGTGGCTGCCTCTATATCAGTCACCTCAATATATCGCTCATCAACCCCTTTGATGATACCTATCTGCTGATTGTCACCATATTCGAGTAGTGCGACCTCCTCTATGACTATACTATGCGAGCTGACTCCCTCTATCTCTGACAGGCCAGCGATCCACTCTTCATCCGTGTAAAAGAATTTCCCCTCGAGGGGCTCTATTTTCAGATCTGGATTAAACTTGTCCAGATAGCCAGTCATGAGACCTTCAAAACCATTGAACACGGATAGGATGAGGATCAACGCCGCCGTACCAATAGTAATACCCAATACCGAGATCCCAGTGATCAGATTAATGGCATTCGTACTTTTCTTACCAAATAAGTATCGGTAAGCTATCTGTAAGGATATCGGCATATATTGCTTTGGCTATCGAGCCCTTAAATTAATAAGATAAAGCAGTAAAGTCGTTATACTCTGGAATAAGAGCACTATAAATGATCGACTGTACATCAGGGCGATAGTTATTCTTGCCAAACTTATTATTCTCCATCGTTGGGAATGTCCGATTAGCTAAGAAAACATAGACAATATCATGGTCTGGATCGGCAAATACCGCCGTACCTGTGAATCCTAAATGGCCAAAAGTATTACGACTGGCATCCTCAGACATGTTAAGGGACTTATCAGGATTGAGCTCCTTCATATCAAATCCTATACCTCTGCGAGAAGAAGCCCAGTGACGTTTGGTGTATTTTTGGACGGTCTCTGGATTGAGATAATTATAGCCCCCATAGTAGCCTTTATTAAGGAGCATCTGCATGATCGTAGCGAGATCCTGAGCATTGGAGAATAGTCCTGCATGCCCGCTGACTCCACCGAGCATAGCTGCTCCCATGTCATGTACCATACCCTGCACTCGACTCATCCTGAAGTAATTATCCTGTTCGGTAGGTGGTATCTGATCCGTATCAAATCGCTCTAGAGGATTATACCCAGTATATCGTAGTCCAAGTGGATCATAGAAATTTTCTTTAGCAAACTGGTCAAGTGGCTCACCCGAGAGATTACTGACAGTGCGGCTGGCGATGTAAAATGCTAAGTCGCTATATCGATAGTCCCGCTGCTCCCTGAGCTCTGACGAAAAAATCTTTCGCCACATCGTATCTGGATAGTCAAATCTCAAATAAAGATCCTCTGATACTGCTATGGGAAAAGAATCACTGGGCTCAGTGCGATAGTACTCTTTATCCGGTTTTGGGTATTTACTATCCGTCAGCGTCTCCCTGTAGAATGGTATCCATGGCTTCAATCCCGCTACATGAGCGAGCATATCTTCATATCGTATGCTGGCCTTATTAGTCGTGTCTTCTTCTGGGATATGCTGACCTACAGTGTCACCTATATCAAAAGCGCCCGTATCATCCAGCTTCATGAGTGATATCGTGGAGGCCATGATCTTAGTGACGGAGGCCACGTCGTAGATATCTGTCTTTTGGACTTTTCTTTTCTTATTGTATGTATGATGTCCAAAGGCCTCATGGTAGACGATACGATTATCCTTAGCGATGAGTACTTGGCAGCCAGGAGCGGCTTTTTCATCGATCATTTTTTGGACTAATGTCCTGATACGCTGGAGGCTGTCAGACTCGATTCCTACTCGCTCTGGGATGCTATAGCCCATCCGCTTAATACTCGGCACGATGATACCTGTACCTGCCGGGAAGTCCGCAGATGCAGTCACCGGTATTTTGCCAGTGATATCCGTCACACCAAATATCGCTTGTGCCATCACATCTTGTGTGATATCATTGTCCTCATACCCCAGTATAATATTAGGGATATTAGCAAATCGTGGCAAAGCATAAGGTGTACCAAACATCGTGAGTAATACCTTAGTGTGCTGTGATAGCTTATTGACAAACTGTATCTGCTCCGGCAGCAGGCCAAAATCCTTACTCGCATACCAGCTCATATCATGGAGACTGATGATCACGAGATCACGATCTTTGAGTTGCCCTATTTTAGCCAGATATTCTTCATTGGTCGCCTTCTTGCCCAGCCAGTAATTATTGCAGTCGACGTAGGAGAGGATCCGCTGTTGAAATGGAGTCATACGGTCTGCTCCCAGTGCGATACTCGCATACTTGTATTGTTTTAGATTTTTAATCGGGAGTATACGATCTTCATTTTTGACTAAAGTCACTGCTTTTTCATAGATCTCTGTTTTGATAGAGATCGCCTCGTCACTATTTAGTTCTTGATAGATATTATTTGGATTTGACCATCGAGTCTCATTATGCAATTTGAGGTCGTATTTAGCCGATAGTATGCGCTGTACACTTTGGTTAAGTCGTTCTTGAGTTATTCGACCACTTTTCACCGCTTCGAGGATGCTGTTATAGCCAAACTCAATCTGCGATGGAAGCAGGATGATATCATTACCCGCTAAGAATGCTTCGAGGTCTGCCATGCCGGGATCAAAGTGCTTAGTGACTCCCTTCATCTCCATGGCATCTGTATAGATAATACCATCAAATCCCATTTCATTTCGGAGCAGACCGGTCACTGTATTGTGCGATACGGTAGTAGGACGATCGGGTCTATCATCCAGTACAGGTACCTGTAGATGGGCTACCATCACAGATGCGATACCTTGATCTATCATCTTTTGAAATGGGTACAACTCTACACTATCCAATCTGGCCCTACTATGCGGGATCACCGGCAAGTCGTGATGGCTATCGACATCCGTATCACCATGTCCAGGAAAATGCTTGGCACAGGCATGGACATCTGCATCCTGCATACCTTTCATATAGGCATATGCCTTTGATGCTACATTGTGGCGGTCTTCGCCGAATGATCGCATGTTGATCACCGGGTTCTTAGGATTATTATTAACATCTACATCTGGAGCGAAATTGACATTGATACCCAGTAGTCGGCACTGACGGCCGATTTCTTTACCCATACGATAGATGAGCTGATTATCATTGATAGCACCTATAGTGATCTGTCGAGGAAAGCTAATGGCTTTGTCAGGAAAGCGCATACCAAGTCCCCACTCACCATCGATCGATACCAGTAGCGGTATATCAGACATCCGCTGATAGTCATTGACTAAGCTGGTCTGCTTGAGAGGATCTCCTTGAAAAAAGCAGACACCACCTACATGATATCGCTCTATTTGATTTTTGACATTTTTGATATGAGCAGGGTCCTGCTTGCTAAACGCTCTGATCATGAACAGCTGACCTACTTTTTCTTCTACTGTCATTCTATTCATCAGTGAGTCTACCCATTGTGTCTTAGTCTGTGCGGACACGGATGGGATCATAGCTATGGCGATGATCACTGACGATACAGCTTTTATCAATACCTCTTTCTTCATTTTCATCTACACTACATTGGTTAAAATACAGATTTGGTCATGCATGAGCCCTCACTTAGTCAATTTAATCCATAGAAATATAACGACTTCCGTTAAGCTTTTTGAAAGGACTCTATTGATTTAACAAGGTATTATGATACTATTAGTATAGTTCTTTAATCCCTATCAATAAGACCACAAAAACACGACCAAAATGATATTAAAAGCTAAAAAACATGAATTTATGTATTAAAAATATATTTAATATGATATTGTGCTGATTTTAACTCTCTTTTCTGAAGGATTTGAGCATAGCATTCTGCCTCTGCATAAAGTTTTACGGCTACAGTCTAATGAAAGAGAAAGGTTATATTTACTCTAAATGTATGTTAACCAAGTCAATTATTTATAAATACCGAACCACATGAAAAAACTACTTATGGGCATGCTGTCCATACTCTTTTTTTCTTCTGTATGGGCTCAGGATGCGCCTCAGGTGACTAAAAAGTACTTCATCAAAAATGGGTACGTCACTACTGCTCCTGGCACTATGATGAAGAAAACCTCCATCTTGATCAATGATGGTATCATCGAGCAAATAGGAGAAAATATCACTGCTCCCTATGATGCGGAGATCATCGATGCAGACTCGATGTATGTTTATCCAGCATTCGTAGCTGCTCTATCTCATACGGGTATCACGGCTGCCGAAGAAGAGGAACGCCCTCGGGTACCACGTCCAGGATATCCTCCAAATGATGTAGCAGGAATAACACCTGAGCAGTCTGTACAGGATTTATTCAAAAAGAATGATGCAGGCGATCTCAGAAAAACGGGTTTCGCTGTAATTCACACTGCTCCTAAAGGTCGCATGATGCCTGGCAAGGGATCCATCATCACCACTAATGATGGAGAATATCCGGAAGTGAGCGTGGCAGATGATGTGAGTCTTTTTGCCCAGTTCAGAGGTGCTCCACGTATGTATCCTGCCACTACTATCGGTGTCATGGCTAAGTGGAGAGAGCTATATAAAAATGCAGAGCTCGATCTCAAATATCAGAAAGCTTATGATATGAATCCTGTGAGCAAAAAGCGCCCACAGATCGAGGATGCTTCTGAGGCACTATTCGCTGTAGTACAAAAAGAGATACCAGTCTTTTTCGTGACTAATGAGCATCTCGATATACATAGAGCCTATCAACTCCAGCAAGATTTAGGATTCAAACTCATCCCGTCGGAGATCGAGCAAGGATATCTATCTGTAGATATCCTCAAGAAGATGAATACACCTGCACTCATCTCTCTCGATTTACCCAAAGAGGATAAATCAAAAGAAGAAGATCTCGATGAGGACCAAAAAGCACTCCTCGAGCGTAAGAAAATGGCCTATCAAAAAACTCTCGAGACTGCGGCTATGTATGAAAAGGCAGGTATTCCGATGGCATTCTCATATCTCGGTGTCAAGAGTGGAGATATATTAGCCAATATCAGCAAGCTCATCGAAAATGGACTGTCAGAAAAAGCTGCACTGGATGCCCTCACCACAGCGCCGGCTAAAGTACTCGGTATAGATAAGGTCACCGGTACTATCGACCCAGGTAAGATGGCAAACATAATCATCACCACCGACACCCTATTCAAAGAAAAGACGCAGATCAAAACAGTCTTAGTAGAAGGAAAAGTCCATGAGATCGATATCAAAAAGAAGAAAAAATCAGAAGGATCAGGAGAAGCTATGGATATAGCCGGCATGTGGAAATATGAAATAGAAATACCTGGCATGTCACCTACTGGTACGATGAATATCACAAAAGATGGTGAAAGCTATGCCATCACAGTGACCTCAGATCAAAATCCAGGTGAAGAAATAGAGGCTACAGATATCGAAGTCGACGGTAGTAGTGTGACCTTTACTTTTGTCGTGAATACTCAGGGCATGTCCGTCAGTATAGACAATGATCTGCAGTTTAGCGAAGACAGCATCGAGGGCTCTGTTAGTGTAGCTAACTTTGGGAGCTTCCCGATCACCGGCAGTAAAACTTCATCACCAGAATAAATAGATTATTATGAAGTATAAAACATATAACATCGTCATACTGGCTATGCTCATGATAGTCAGTCTCAGCGCTCAGGAGATGGGCGACATCCTCATCAAAAATGGTACAGTACTCACCATCACCGATGGAATCAAAGAGAATACAGATGTACTGATCAAGGATGGAAAAATTTCTAAAATTGGTAAAAACATCTCTGCATCTGGGATCAAAACCATAGATGCTACAGGACAATATGTGATGCCAGGCATCATAGATGCTCACAGTCATATCGCTATCGATGTGGTCAATGAAGCTACTGATCCTAATACCTCAAGTGTCTTCACGGGAGATGCGGTCAATCCATTCACCATCAGTATCTATCGAGCACTGGCTGGTGGTACTACTACCTCTCATGCGATGCACGGCTCAGCTAATGCTATCGGAGGTCAATGTGAAACCATCAAACATAGATGGGGAGTCATGGATCCTGAAGCTATGAAAATGAAAGGAGCTCCTCGTACGATCAAGTTCGCCCTCGGAGAAAATCCTATGAGAGTACATGGTGAGGGCAACAGTATCATCCCAAGAACTCGTATGGGTGTCGAACAGATATTCAGAGAGGCATTCAGCAAAGCACAGGTATATATGCAAGAATGGGATGAGTACAATCGTAATCCAAATAGTGGAAAACTACCGCCAAAGTATGATCTCAAAATGGAGACCATGGCAGATATCCTCAGAGGAGAGATCATCGTACACTGTCACTCCTATAGAGCTGATGAGATATTGATGTTAGTCAACGTATTAAGAGATTTTGGCGTAGACAAAATCTGCTTTCAGCACGTGAATGAAGGATTCAAAGTAGCTCCAGAGCTTGCAGAATATGGTGCTATGGCATCGGTATTCGCAGATTGGTGGGCATATAAGTTTGAGGTATACTACTCGACTGCTTATAATGCAGCTATCCTCACTAAGAATGGGGTGATCACATCGATCAACTCTGATGACGCAGGCCTCATCCGTCACCTATATCACGAAGCAGCTAAGACACAGCGATATGGAGGTCTCACAGATGAGGAGGCGCTACGCCTGATCACAATTAATCCTGCTATCCAACTCGGTATAGATGATAGAGTAGGCTCTATCGAAGAAGGTAAAGATGGAGACATTGCTATATTCAGCGCACATCCGCTATCTATTTATGCAATAGCTCAGCAGACGATCGTAGATGGTATCGTGAGATTTGACATCAATAATGATACAGATGACATGCGACTGATCATCGATCCGGAAGAGAAAATAGACACCTATATAGAGCATATCCATGAGCATGAGGAGATGGATCGCTGTATGCAGGATGTATTTCAGTTTTTCGCTCACAGTCACAAACACTAATACCGAGAAGCATGAAAAAAATAATAATACTAAGCATATTAGGACTTCTGGTCAGCACTATGCAGGCACAGCAAGTCAAAAAATCAACTTACGGTGACCTAGTCCTACAGGGAGCGACCGTACATACCATCACTAATGGGATCCTCAGTAATACTGATATCTACATCTCAGAGGGGAAGATCAAGTCAATCGGAAAAGATCTCGTTCTATCTGGTGATGAGCAGGTGATCGACTGTAGTGGTAAGCATGTATATCCAGGATTCATCGATGGAGGGACTCATCTGGGACTCAGTGAGGTAGGATCGGTCTCTCTGACAGAAGACTATAATGAGATAGGAGACTTCATCCCTCACATGCAGGCCTTGACGGCAGTCAATCCTAATGGTGTCGCTATCCCAGTGACAAGAGTCAATGGGATCACTACTGTGATAGCTAAGCCCTCGGGAGGACTATTCCCGGGTACAGCGGCACTGATCAATCTGCATGGATATACACCAGATGATATGTATGCCGGATTTCAAGGAGTAGTGATGAACTTCCCATCTGGAGGTCGTCGTCATCGCTGGGATCGTAGATCAGATGAAGACATCAAAAAAGCGCAGGATAAAGCGATGAAAACGCTGGATGAGATCTGGGATAATCTCGCACTCTATGCTAAGATCGACTCTGCTGATCAAGCCACTGGCAATAAAACACTACGTGAGTATCAGCCAGAGTATGAAGCACTCGTACCTGTCTATAATGGAGAAGCCAAACTGATGATCGAAGTCAATAAAGACAAAGACATCCTCAATGCTCTCAAGTGGGTAGAGAAAACAGGAGTAGATGCCATCCTCACAGGAGTAGCAGAAGGCTGGCGAGTAGCTGAGGAGATCGCTGAGTCAGGAGTGCCTGTGGTGACAGGACCTATGACAGCTCTACCTGGTAGATCGTATGTCCGCTATGATGCTAACTATACTAACCCATCAAAAATGATGGAGGCTGGTGTCAAAGTAGCTATCCGAACTAATCAGACTGAAAATGTAAGAAATCTACCATTCGAGGCAGGATTCGCTGCGGCATATGGTATGGGTATCGAAGAAGCACTCAAGGCAATCACCATCATTCCTGCCGAGATATTCGGTGTGGATGACATGTACGGCAGTATAGAAGAAGGCAAAGTCGCTAATCTTTTCGTCAGTACAGGAGACCCATTTGAGATGCAGAGTCAGATTGAGACACTATTCATCAGTGGATGGAATGTACCAATAGAAAGTAGGCATACCTTGCTCTACAATGAATTCTTGCATAGATCACCAGGCAAGTAAAAGCCTACAAATACTAAAAGTATAAGCCCAAGTTGAGATTTCAGCTTGGGCTTTTTTGATAGCTCAATTTATCTCCATTGTACTTTAACATATTTTGCAATGCAATATGTTAACATATTGCATTTTATTCTTATATTTGCCTTTGACTCACGAGTCGCTCCCCAAAAGCAGTCTTAAAAGATAAGGTGAACTTCACCTGATTTTGTGACTTTATAAGGCTATCCCGATGAAACCGATGTCATATCTATGGACAGTAGTGTCCATTTTTTTCTCTATTTCCCTAATGGGGCAGACATATCCTCCAGAACCTATTATGGCTCATCCATGTGATACAGCACTTGTGGGTGTTACTGTTAATCTATCTCTTTCACAAAATTGCAGATTAGATATAGATAGTAGCGTTGCTCATCTATTGTTAGGAAATTACTCTCCCAATCTTGAATATAAAGTTCAATTAGTGGATGATGACATGAATCCTATAGACAGAATACTCTCTGCAGATGATATAGGTTCAGAGTTTATGGTAGCACTTACTGGATCAGGATGTATCTTTAGTCAGGATGGTGGTATGGGAGCAGATACGACATATCCTGCAGGATTCCCTACTTGGTCTACTTTTACCTTAGAAGACAAAACAGCACCAAGCATCGAATGTCGGGATACAGTGACGATGTCTTGTATTGATTTTTTCTTCTATCAGGATGATGGAGGTATTGTTGAGGATTGTGATCTGGACACCGTCCTGACCACTTTCATGGATTTTAATCCTAATGTATGTGATATCCCTGGCGATAGTATAGCAGCACAGGTTATTCGCAGCTTTGTAGCTCGTGACCATAGTGACAATGACTCCAGCTGCACTGAGGTCATCAATATCACTCGTCTTGAGAGAGAAGACATTTCTTTCCCTGATGACCTTACATTGACCTGTGACACACTCTCAGAGGTCACTGATGCATATGGCAATCTGATACCCCCATCATTACTTTTGGCCACAGGAAGTGGCACATTGATGGATCAGTATGTCTTTGGAGTGCCTACAGGAAGTGGCGTGTCTATTTTTGGCAACAATTTCAAAGCTTGTGGAGTCAGAGCCTACTACGAGGACCTACCTGTGACAGAGTATAAGTGTAAAAAAGTATTCCAGAGATTTTGGACGGTATATGAGTGGTACTGCGATGAAGAGGTCGAGTATACACATTTACAGACTATCCAGTTTGAGGATAAGACCCCACCTACCATGACATTTGCACAGGATACTTTCTACTTTGATGCAGATCCCCTGTATTGTGAGGTGACTGTCTTCGGAGGTGAGATATTTCCTGTTTTGATGACGGATAATTGCTCGGATGTCATTGATGCTCTGGGCCATGATCCTTACAGCGGATATTTTGATGTTGGCGACACACTCACTTTTAGCTCGCCTGATACTATTGTGATTCCATTCGAAGCATATGATAAGTGTGGTAATACGGCATACGACACCATCACTATCATCACTCGAGACAACTCTCCACCTACCGCTATATGTATGGCGACTATGCAGGTCAATTTGACCGATCCTGACTTTAATTATGTAGATGCTACAGAATTTAATGTAAGCTCATACGACGCCTGTGGAGATATCACTATCCAAGCCCAAAAAATGGGAGAAATAGGATGGAGTGATCAGCTCAACTTCAGCTGTGCAGACAGCACAGAGGTGATGGTCACACTCATGGTCACAGATGAGGCCGGACTCACAGATATGTGTATGATAGCCGTCACAGTCAATAAGGATAGCGTATTAGCAGAATGTACGTACCGAGACACGGTGACCACGAGCCCTTTAGTCAGTGGCTTTGTGAGCTTTGAGGATGGTATGGCTGTAGCCAATGCCATGGTACGTATCAGTGGCGATCAAAATCGCAATACAACTACCGATGATGAGGGCTACTACGAAGTAAAAGACCCTACTGCAGGCGAGATGCTATACATCATGCCAGAAAAGAATAATGACCCAGAGATGGGCATCACTACACTCGATGCCATACTCTTACAGAGACATTTATTAGGACTGGCAGATCTGGATAGTCCATACAAAGTCATCGCCGGAGACCTCGATGCCAATGGGCGTATCAATGCAGGAGATATCCTCGAGATGCGTCGAATGATCTTAGGAGATATTAGCACATTTAGCCAGACAGAGAGTTTCACTTTTATACCGTCTGATTTAGAGTTTGAAGATTACTTTGACCCCTGGGCTAATGGGGAGATCTTTGGTAAAACACTCATGACTGAGACAGAAAGTCAGCATGTAGACTTCATGGCCATAAAAATGGGGGATGTAAATAATAGCATTTTCAAATCCGAAACCAGAAGTCGACAATCAATCGCACTCCAGTATGAGGCTATAGAGATGGGACGCTATGTAGAGATCAACATCACTGCTCCTGCAGATATGGAGTTGGATGGATTTCAGACACGCCTGAGCTATGATGCAGAGGGACTTAGATTCATGAAAATGGGTAATGGCTCTATACCATTATCTGATGAACACTACTCACTATCACAATTGACGGATGGATTTATTTCATTCTCATGGAATGATCTGCTCCCTCTATCGCTCAAGCGAGGAGATGTCATGATCCGTATGGTATTTGAAAAAATGATCGATAGTCCTATCAAACTCGATATCTCAGAAGATCAGATGAGATCAGAGCTCTATAGCGACCATGAGATCCTGAGACTACAGGTCGAGCCTAAAGCACGAGAGCTGGCAGAGGACTTCGAAGTATATACTAATGTACCAAACCCTTGGCAAGAATCAACGGCAATAGAATTCTCAATACCAAGATCAGCTAAAGTATCACTACAGATCTATGATGCATCGATGCGTCAGGTCTATACCGATGATGGCCACTTTGAGGCTGGAGTCAATCAATTTAATATAGAATATCACCATCTCGGAGAGAGCGGAGTCTATATATATGAAATCATATATGAGGACAAAGTAAGAGTCTCCAAGATGACCAAGCTATAATAAACCCATCTACATATTTTCATAAAAAGCCTGATCCGCTCTGGATCAGGCTTTTTATTAGACTATTTTAGACTCCTGTATTTGATCAAAACCGTTGCAATATGAGTAAGCTCAGATCTTGGCTCGAATCTCGAAATACTGCTGACAAAGCCGTTATCTTATTGATGATCCAAGGCTACTTTTTACTCACTTTAGCTTGTCTTTTTATCTTGGTTTTACCATTTTCTCAGAGCCAAGTGACTCCATTTATCGATCATTTATTCTTTGCTGTATCTATAGTCAGTACAACAGGATTAGCACCAGGAGATTTTTCGAGCACTTACAATCTTTTTGGACAGATCATGAGCTTGATATTTATCCAGATGGGAGGAGTCGGATATATGGCACTTAGCTCATTCGTTATACTCAAGCAGTCAAAGAGACTACCCAGTCTCCCTGCCAGGCTTCTGAGGTTAGAGTTTAACTTACCTGAGCGATACCCTTTGGTGGCATTCATTTATAGCGTTGTCATATTCACTGTCCTCATCGAGATTATCGGAGCAGTTTTACTCTATATTGGATTTCAGCAAGCTGGTGTGTCAGATCCTATATGGCAAGCGATTTTCCATAGTATTTCGGCATTTTGTACTGCCGGTTTTAGTTTGTTTAGTGATTCGATGGTAGGATTTCAGGATAATGCCCTGATCACTAATACTATCGTCGGACTATCATTACTCGGTTCGATAGGCTTTATTGTTCTATTGGACTTCTGGTTTAAGCTCATCGGGAAGCGAAAGCGGATCACTCTGACCAGCCGTATCATTCTTTTTTGTACCGTGTTATTTCCTTCATTAGCAGCGATCATGGTATTTATCTCTGATACGACGCTAAGAGGTATGGGATGGGAGGGTGTACAGTTGGCCATATTTCAGAGTATCTCAGCTCATACCACAGTGGGTTTTAATAATCATGACATTTCTCAGATCAGTGTAGCTGGCCAATTTGTGATGATACTACTGATGGTCATAGGTGCGTCGCCATCAGGTACAGGAGGAGGTATCAAGACAACGACGGTATCTGCATTGATAGCAGTACTACTATCCATACTTAAGCGCAAAAGACACGTCACTTTTTTCAATAGAGAGATCCCTGCCAGCAATATATATTTAGCCATGTCATCAGCCATTTTTTATGGTTTCATACTATTGGTGGGGACTTGGATTTTATTGATGATAGATGGGAGCACTTTGGGATTGACGCCTTTACTATTCGAGGCAGCATCAGCGCTCAGCACAGTGGGGATATCTACTGGTATCACTGGAGACCTCTCTGTATGGGCTAAAGTAGTCATATGCGTGCTGATGTTCATTGGTCGATTGGGCGTTTTGACTTTTGGCCTGGCACTGCTATCAAAAGCTCCCTTACTGCGTATCAAGCCACAATCAGAAGATATTGCCATCTGATATGATGAGATGAGTTCAAACTATCTTATTCGATCTATTTATTCGATATTTGTAGGCCAAATAGTAAAAGCCTATGTCAAAAAGCACAAAATTTTTCTTAGTTATTACATCATTGATCATATTGGCGATGGCCACTCGATTTTTATTCTTGATAGACGGATCGTCTGTCTTGCCAAATTTTAGTGCTGTAGGTGCGGTAGCCATAGTAGGTGCCATTTACTTCAGAGGGATATATCGTTTTATTGTACCCTTTTTGATCTTATGGCTTAGTGATTTGATTTTGAATAATGGCTTCTATTCTCAATACTATGATGGTTTTCAGTTATTCGGTGACTCTTTTGTCTATTTAGGCTTTTTGGCGATCGCTGCCGTAGCTTATCTTATCATGAAGAAATCTTCTTGGACTGGCTTAGTCATCACTGGTCTGACTGGTGCTGTGGCATTCTATCTCATCACTAATTTAGGAGTGTGGATTACATCAGGCATGTATACGAAGGATCTCAGCGGTCTTTTAGCTTCTTATGAGGCAGGCATACCTTTCTTCAGAAATACTCTTTTGGGCAATCTGTTTTATTCTTTTATCCTTGTCGGACTATTTGAATTTGGAATAGCCAAATGGATGAACCTTGAAGAGCACAAAGCATTCGCTCCTGTAGCGTAGTATCATAGTGCTACGGATCAATATTGTATCGGACTATCTATGCCCATGGTGCTATGTGGGTAAAATGAGACTCCTCAGACTACTAAAAGAGACGGAGGTAGAAGCTCATGTGACTATCAGCCCCTACCTACTCTATCCCGACATTCCACAGGTTGGTCTTCCTAAGTCTCAACTGAATAATAAATTCAAAAAAATACCGAGCAAACTCAAGGAAGAGGCGACAGAAGAAGGGATCGCATTCAATTTTAAGAAATCCTCACATGTGCCCAATACGCTCTTGGCTCATGTGATCACAGAGATAGCAGACAGCGATAGCGTCATAGATCTTAATACTGATTTGTTTGAAGCTTATTTCGTCAATGGAATTAATATAGGGGAGCTGAGCGAAATTGACCATATCTTATCTCGCTACGAGATAGAGCCTGATCATGTGTCCGAGATATATGCAGAACGATCTGCACAGATTATAGCTCATGTCAATGAATCAAAATATGCGGGGATCAGCGCTGTGCCAAGCTTCATCCTCAATGATAATCCCCAGCCGGTGACAGGAGTACTCCCCAGCCATATGTGGCGAACTTTCTTATCAAGATACAAGTAGCTCTTCTACTCTGTCATCCGCTTTAGCCAGGCCTTTGGTACATCTGCCTTCTTTAGATTCTTATAGTCATATGGCACTATGGTCTGATAGGATATTGCCGCTATTCGCTCATGCTTTTGACTATTCACTACTGACTTTAGGATAAATCGGTCACTTTTCATCTCATGTAGCGAGCAACTAATCAAGGCCATATCAGGGTAAGTCATCGGAAATATATACTTACAGTCCTGATAGGATAGTATCGGCCCTATCCCTCCTTGGAAATCAGTATCTACGCCAAAACTCTCAAAATAAGCGATACGACTTGACTCACACCACTTCAGATATATGAGATTATTGACATGCTGTGCAGCGTCCATGTCATTCCAGAGTACCGGTATTTCGATTGTTACTTCTGACATTACATTCTATTCTTTATCCACTCGACTATATCACTCATCACTTCTTCTGCTTCTGGTTCATTGATGAGTTCATGATAAAGACCGTCATAAAGTTTCAGCGTTTTATCACTCACTGCGGCTTCATTATACAGACGTTCTGTACCTCTATAGTCAGTCATTTTTTCACCTGTGCCATGAAGACCGAGATAGGGTATTTTTAGTTGACTAAACTTCGTCGATAATTCTTTTATTGCTTTGATCATGCCTGCACCTGTTTTTGAGCGAGTACCATCCGTATAGACTAATGGATCAGCCATGTATGCTTCTAATACTGCCGGGGATCTTGTCAAATAGGTCTTGTCCAAAGGTTGAGTCTTCATCTTTGGTAGTAATGAACCTAAAAGTGGTGCCAATTTCTGGAGTAGAGGTGATAGATCTGCGTCGAGTTTCAGCGCCGCTCCTGATGTAATCAAGCCTGAGATTTTCTTTGGCTGTCTATTAATACAATAGGATGCAGCTACGAGTCCTCCCATACTATGTCCAAAAATAAACATTGGGATATCATCAGTATGATACCTATTTATCACACTATCAAGATCATCCAATAGACCATCAAAGTCATCAATATATCCCTGAAGACCGCTGGCTCTACCATGTCCTCTTTGATCATATGCTATGGTGCTAATGTGGGCGTCATTTAAACGCTCAGCAAAATGCCCATATCGATATCCATGCTCTGCATATCCATGGACGATGACCACTATAGCTTGAGGTACCACGGCATCCCATTTATGTACTATGGATTTATCTCCATTTAATAGGTCTAAAGGCTCACTTACATACGACATAATTCTTTGTTCGATTGATCAATCCTAAAATAGAAAAAGCCAGACACACGTGCGTCTGGCTTTATATTATTTAATTGACTCTTTTTTAGGTAGGACTATCCTCCGAAGTCGTCAAATGAAATGTTTTCTTGTGGTACTCCGAGCTTATCTAAAGTACTTATCACTGAGGCATTCATCATAGGAGGTCCACAGAAATAATACTCTATTTCTTCAGGCTCTGCATGATTCTTGAGATACTCTTCATAGCACACATTCATGATATATCCTTTGAATCCATCTCCAGGAGAATCAATATCCTCTTTTACCTGCCAATTGTCTTCAGGGAGAGGATTGTCAAGTGCTACGTAAAATCTGAAATTAGGGAATTGCTTCTCTATCTCTCTAAACTGCTCAATGTAAAAGAGCTCTCTTTTAGTTCGGCCACCATACCAATAAGATACTTTTCTATTAGTAGTCTTCAATGTGTGGAACAAGTGGAATAGGTGAGATCTTAATGGTGCCATACCTGCACCACCGCCGATATAAACCATTTCTTTCTGCGTCTCTTTGATGAAGAACTCTCCATAAGGACCAGATACAGTACACTTATCACCAGGCTTTAGATTGAAGACATAAGATGAACATACACCAGGGTTGACATCCATCCAGCCACCTTTAGCTCTATCAAATGGTGGAGTAGCGATACGAATATTCAACATTACGATATTGCCCTCTGCCGGGTGATTGGCCATCGAGTATGCACGGAACTGTGGATCCTCATTTACCATTTTCAAATCCCATAACTTGAATTTATCCCACTCCGACTTAAACTTATCTGGATCATCATGGTGCTCAGGGTGAGCTGTGATATCCATGTTCTTATAGTCTACAGTGATCTCTGGTACATCGATCTGAATGTATCCCCCTGATTCGAAATCAAGGGTCTCTCCTTCTGGTAATTTCACTACGAACTCCTTAATGAAAGATGCCACATTGTAATTGGATACTACTTCACACTCCCACTTCTTGATACCGAATACCTCCTCAGGTACTCTGATCTCCATGTCTTCTCTCACTTTCACCTGACAAGCTAATCGCTTATGCTCAGCAGCCTCTTTACGAGTGAGGTGGTTCATCTCTGTAGGAAGGACATCTCCCCCTCCTTTATCTACATGGCATTCGCACATGGCACAAGTACCACCACCACCACAAGCTGATGGAAGAAATATATTTTTATCAGATAGGGCTGACAAAAGCGACGCACCTGGTTTCACTTTCATTGGATTCTCAGTGTCACCATTTATGACAATACTCACATCACCTTGGGGGACTAGCTTCTTATTAGCATACATCAGTACACCAGAAAGTCCTAAAATAATGGCTGTGAATATTACGATCGCCGCTATTACTGAAGTAATCATAATTTATTGTTCTTTATGAATCAACGGTGAAATATATCACCCTCTATTTCTTAACTATTAACAAATTAAAACGCCGCTGGATCAATACCCAACAGACTTAAGAATGCCATACCCATCAATCCAGTCAATAGGAATGCCATGCCAAGACCTCTCAATGGAGCTGGAACATTGCTGTACTTAATCTTTTCCCTTATTGCCGCTAAGGCAACAATCGCTAAGAACCATCCAAATCCACCACCTAATCCAAAGGCAACAGACTCACCGAATGAATACTCTCTACTCACCATGAATAGTGATCCTCCGAGAATCGCACAGTTCACGGTGATCAATGGTAAGAATATACCCAAAGAGTTATAAAGCGACGGAGAATACTTCTCAATGACCATCTCCACGAGCTGTACCATAGATGCGATCACAGCAATGAAGAGTATAAATCGTAGGAAAGTGAGATCCATGCCTAAAAGACCACCCTCATCTAAAAGATAAGTGCTGATCAACCAATTAATCGGCATAGTGAATCCCAATACGAATATGACAGCAAGACCCAAACCAAAAGCGGTCTTAAGTGTCTTTGATACAGCGAGGAAAGAACACATACCCAAAAAGTAAGAGAGTACGAGGTTCTCTATGAAAGCTGCTTTGATAAATACGTTTACTAATTCCACTGCTTTACTTTTTTAAGATATATCAACTAATTTTGGATTCCACGCTCTGTGTATCCATATCATGATAGCGATCAAGAACATCGCAGCTGCAGGCAATACCATTAAGTTATTATTCTGATACCAGCTAAACCATGATCCGTCTGCCATTGTATTTATGAAATATTCTGTAGATGGTCCTATCAACTTCATTTCGATAGGTGTACCAGCCATGAACGTTCCTTTGCCAAGTACTTCTCTGAAGAATGCTACAATGATCAAGATCACCCCGTATCCTACACCATTACCTACTCCATCAAGAAACGATTTCCAAGGGCTATTTGCCATAGCAAAAGCCTCAAGACGACCCATCACGATACAGTTAGTGATGATCAAACCAATAAATACAGATAGCTGCTTATAGGTAGGATAGTCTAATGCCTTGAGCGATAGCTCTACGACTGTCACTAATGTCGCAATGATCACCAGCTGTACAATCATACGTACTTGCTTCGGAATGCTCTTTCTTAATAATGAGGTAAACAAATTAGAAAAAGAACATACGAAGATCACGGCGATAGCCATGATGATCGATGGGAATAACAAGGTGGTCACCGCTAATGCACTACATATACCCAATACCTGTACCGTAATCGGATTGTTGTCATTTAGTGGATCTGTCAATAAAGCCCTCTCCTTCTTACCGAATGCGAATAAAGGCTCCTTATTTTCTATTTTAGTATCAGCCATAACTTATGATTTAGACTGTGTCTCAAAATATGATAGATAATTCTGTAGGCCACTGTATAGCATATCAGATACACCATTAGCGGTCACTGTAGCTCCAGAGATTCCGTCTACCTCGTAGCGATCATTTCTGGCCCCACCTTTACGGACTACCACTGATGTATAGTTACCCATCTTATCGTATATCTTCTTACCAGCGAACTGCTTTTTGAAAGCAGGATTGTCTTTGATCTCAGCTCCGAGACCTGGAGTCTCTCCTTGGTGATCAAAAGAAGCACCTACGATCGTCTCAAAGTCATCCTCGAGTGCGATGTTTCCCCAGATTTCATCCCAGAGACCATTACCTCTCACAGATACGATATAGTATTTCTCCCCATTATTTTCATATATAAATACTGGATAGAGTCTATCTTCTGCAGGTTTCTTCTTTTCTTTCTTCATATCGACATTCTCAGCTTGGCCACCTTTGTATCCTCTTGCTTCTACATCTTCTGCTGAGACAGGATTACCATTGATATCTACTACCAGCTGAGTGATGTTATCATTGAATATGGATAACACCTTTTCATCTGCCATTTTATCAGCTTTGACTCCATCTCCGAGTCTTGATTCTATCGCTGACAAAATCGCCTTCTTATTAAATATTGCTTCGTTCTTCTTGTGTACAGGCTTAAGACCAGTCGCCATGAGCGACAGGACCAAGGCCACAACGACCGTCATGACAGTCACGAAGGTGATTACATATTTGTTACTACGCACTTTTTAGTCTTTTTGATATGTGAGCATTAAGTACCAATCTATCAAGTAATGGTGCAAAAGTATTCATGAAGATGATGGCCAACATCCATCCTTCTGGATATGCTGGATTCATCACTCTTACTATCATTCCTATAAATCCGATCAAGAATCCATAGGCTATCTTTCCTGCATTAGTAGAGGCAGCTGTCACTGGATCTGTAGCCATGAAAGCCATAGCAAAGAAGAAACTACCCATGTAGAACTGGTAGAACCAAGGAACCTCCATAAATGGTGTCGCTCCCCATGCATTCATGATCATACCCATGAGCGCCGCTCCGACAAACATGCTGAGCATAATACGCCAGCTCGCTATACCTGTAATCAATAAGAAACCTGCTCCTAATAGGATAAACAGTTTGTTAGACTCTCCGATAGATCCAGGGATCGTACCCCACCACATATCAGAAGTAGAGTATACTGCTGTGACAGCCTCCCATCCTCCTTGGTAAGCCAAGGCTAATGGTGTAGCTCCGGTAAAGCCATCAACAACCTGACCGCCTGTGAAACCATCCAGTCCCATCCATCCGAAAATCGTATTGAATAAACTGTGTCCCCAGCCATATTGCGCTTCAAATCCTTCTCGCACATGCTCAAATCCCGATACCCACACGTCATCACCTGATATAGTCGTCGGATAGGCGAAGAATACGAATAAACGTGACATCAATGCTACGTTCCAGATATTCATACCTGTACCACCAAATGCCTCTTTGACTAATATGACTGCAAAAATGATAGACAGTGCCAAAATCCAAAGTGGAAGATCCGGCGGCATGATCAATGGAATCAAAGCTCCTGTCACCAAATATCCTTCTTCCACGGCATGTCCTTTTTTAGCAGCATACCAAAACTCGATACCCAGTCCCACCACGTGTGACACGATAAAGAGTGGTAACAACTTAATAATACCATGAGCTAACTTGAGGTGAAAACCCTCAAATATGCCCAAATACTGTCCCATAGCAGCGAAGTGCTGATGACCAATATTATAAGTACCAAAAATGTAACAAAGCTGCATAGCTAAAACCACATGTACCATCGTACGCTTGAGGTCCATACCATCACGCATGTGTACACCGCCTTTAGTGACGGTATTAGGTGTAGCTAAGAATGTGAAGAAAGCATCATAAGCCGTATGCAAGAATGGACTTTTCTTCTTGTCTGGCTCTATCTTCTTAAAATAATCGATTAAACCCATATTCGGTTTTTACTGATTGTATTACTTGCGTTTCTCTTATTATTCTGATTTCTATCCTTGCTCTCGCATCATATCGAGACCATCTCTGAGGATACTCTGTAGTGGCATCTTAGAGGTACATACAAACTCGCACAATGCTAAGTCCTCCTCTGATAGCTCATAAATACCAAGACCCTCCATTTGCTCAAAGTCCCCAGTCATCACGGCTTTGAGTAGGTGCTGAGGATAAAGATTCATCGGCAGGACTTTTTCATATTGTCCAGTCACTACAAATGCTCTCTTCTCACCATGCATATTGGTATCTCCGTCAAACTTCAACTTAGGATATAAGAAATTAGGGAAAGTCTTAGAAATCGTTGGACGAGGCTTGATCGGAAGTAACCATCCGAACATCTCATAGTAGTCACCCTCCTCGATCACAGTGAGCTGATCAGCATGCACATCCATGAATCCATCAAGATCGGTCTGACGACCACTCAGCACATCTCCTGCGATGATTCGGACTTTTTCCTCACCTAATTGATCTTTGAGCAATTCTCCAATATTAGCTCCGATATATGTTTTCGCATAATGTGGCTTAGCCACTTGAGACCCAGCCACAGCTATGATTCGCTGGGCATTGTATATGCCTTTGTACATGAGTTCACCGAGTGTGATTACCTCTTGAACTCCGAGTGTCCACACCTTATCACCTGCCTTGATCGGCGCTATGTGATGGATCTGTACTCCTACATTTCCACTTGGGTGTTTGCCAGCGAAATAAACTTTCTCCACACCAGAAGCTTCAGTGAAAACACTGCTTGGCGCTGACTCACCATTGCCATCCAATCCAAGATACACCTTGCCTTCAGTCAATCGGGCCAATGTATCCAGACCTTTTTGAAACAACTCTCCTTTACCTTCGACCACCAAATTATTATCTGGAGCTAATGGAGCTGTATCGAATGTGCTGATGAAAATATTCTTAGGAGTGGCATCAACCTCTGGCAAGACATCGTAAGGTCTCTGATTGAGCATAGTCCATCCACCACTCTCAGTGAGAAATGCTACGATATCTTCTCTGGAAGACTCTGTGATACTTGGTGGATCAAACTGCTTATACTTTATTTCCTTGTCTGCGAGAATGATAACCTCTGTGATCGCTCTTTTATCGCCTCTTCGTACCTCTACTACTTCACCACTCACAGGAGAGACATACTTTACTGTATCATCCTTCTTGCCGTGAAATATGACATCACCAGCTTTCACCTCATCTCCTACTTCTACGACTACCTTAGGTATTGGCTCGAGACCTCTGAAATTTGGAGGCCTTACTGCGAATCTTGTAATATTAGCATCTGCTATTTCTTTTGTCGCCTCTCCACTGAGCAGGATATCATGTCCTTTAGTGAGATTGACAAAAGATTGCCCTTTAGTGTAAGAGGGTGCTGATCCTCCTGTCAGTGACGAAAGAGAAAATCCTAATGTTTTCGGCTCTTCCAAACCAACTTTGGTGGCCTCAGCCGAGATAAGACTTTGACTGAGTGTCAATACTGCACTGACTAATATAAGTGCTCCAACGATCACCAAAGTAGCGACGAGATAAAAACTGCCATTATCTCCAGCTCCTTGAGCGAATACTGACTGACTTAAGAGCATCATGCTCCCCAAACTTATTAACTGTGGGAAAAAACTGCGTTTTGCCTGCATTTTTCTTCTATGATTGAAAAAATCGCCACAAAGATAGTAAGCTTTACACATTTTATCAGAGTATGTATATCTATCGAATATGGCCAAGACTATTTAGACTCTTTATAGTTAATTTCTATCCTTTGTATTCTATTCTGTAGATGACATCTGCAAAATCATCAGACACGAGTAGAGAACCGTCAGGCATCCACTCGAGATCTACAGGTCGTCCCCATGCCTCATCAGACTCCTCATCCAGCCATCCATCAGCGAATACCTCATATCCTGTAGAGTTGTGATCTGCGTCAAGCCCTACCATCGTCAGACGATATCCGATTTTCTTGCTTCGATTCCATGAGCCATGCTCTGCCATGAGGGCAGCTCCTTTTACTTCTCCATCAAAGGAGTCTCCAATAAACTCTACCCCCAACGGAGCTACATGTGGTCCCAATGTCTGTACGGGTGGTGTAAACTCCGCACATCCACGCTTACTACCATGTTCAGGATCAGGGGTATCTCCCTGATGACAGTAAGGATAGCCAAAATGCTGGCCTTTCGTTGTAGCTCTATTTAGCTCACAGCCAGGGATATCATCCCCCATCATGTCCCGACCATTGTCGGTAAACCATAGCTCCTCCGTCTCAGGATGCCATGTAAATCCAACTGTATTTCTAATACCAGACTGAACGATCTCCATATCTGTACCATCTGGATTAATGCGTGTGATGGTATTAAATATCGGATCTTCTGACTCGCAGATATTACATGGTGCACCAACTGGTACGTATAGCTTTCCATCAGGACCAAAAGCAATATATTTCCAGCCATGATGTTTTTCGGTTGGATATTCATCGTAGATGATTTCTGGTTCTCCAGGATTATCCAGTTTTGATTCAATATCTGACCATTTCAATATTCTATTCACCTCGGCGACATATAGATCACCATTTTTGAGCGCTACTCCATTTGGCATATTACCGCCCTCGAGCAAGACATACTTCTTATCGACCTTATGATCACCATCTGTGTCCTTTAGCGCATATACACTTCCTTTAGATCTGGTACCTACATATAGAGTACCTGTGGGTGACAAAGCCATAGAGCGGGCATTTTCTACATCATCAGCGTAGATAGCTATCTCATATCCATCCGGCAAGTTGATCTTATTCAGTGGGAGAGAGGTATTGTCCCCTTCTTCGACGGGGTCTTCAGTTTTTGTTGGCGCATTGACAGCCGTGTTATTGCAGCAATAAAATGCCGCACATAGTAGAAGAAGAAGATTTCGCATAGTAGTTATTTAGACTTTTATCATTAACACAAAAAAGCTATCCCTGTTTTAAAATCGCATATTCAGCCAGTCTATATTTTTCATTATTCACCAGACTTTTAATGGCTTTGACTGTCTTTATAGGATTCTTTACGGTTTGCATATTGACTATAAATGCCGGGACATTACCACCAGGATCCATTAAAAACTGATGTGTCAATCTTATTGTATTTACATTGATTTGTTCGATAAGCCATTGCCCTTGGCAGCTACTCATTTGGATATACTTTTTCCTCGGCACGTAATATTCATCTATACATTCTACTTCAATCTTCAGCATCCTTTTATCTGGATGGTAGGTCAGTTCGTTTTTGTATACAGCATCTCTATCCTTAGCGGGGAAAGGCGTATCAATAAACACATGATTAATAAACAAATGAGACTCATCAACATGATTGACAACTTTCTTAGTCCCATCGAATAAAATAGGATAGATCTCGAAATCTTTGAGTACCGCTAATACGGCAGGTATGGTACCCTCAAACTCTGCGATGACTTTGAACTCATCAAATTTGGAGCTCTCTACCTGACGAGTATAGGCGTGTATATCATCGGAGCTCTTCCTATGCTCCCATACCCCTTGAGCACGAGCAGATCCTATCACTAAAAGCATTGTAATAATCAGAAGACCTACTCTTTGAATCATTTATTCAATTTTAAAAGGATACCGGATCGGTAAGATATAGAGATAGCACTATAATTCTCTCCATAGATATAGAAATTCACTAAACATCATCGCCGTAGCTCCCCATAGGACCTCTCCATACAGGTCAAAATAGGGTACATCCTTGATTACCATGTTTCGCACCTCCAAATTAGTATGCTTCAGAATCTCACGCTGATCAAAATATTTCATAGGAGCAGTGATCACTTTATCTACCTCATCATCATTTTTGATGATCTCTACCTCAGGATGAGTGATACCCACATATGGCTGTACTACGAAATCACTGGCATATACGTACAAAGGAGATAAACTTCCAATGATATCGATGTCATCAGAGCTTATACCTACCTCTTCATTAGTTTCTCGGAGCGCTGTCTCTTTTAGCGACTTATCTGTCAAATCTTTTTTACCTCCAGGGAAGCTGAGTTGACCACTATGCTTGTCATTTTGACGGATGGACCTCTTCATGAATAGAGTATGCCACTCTGACCCTTTTTGATAGAGTAGCAGCATCACAGCAGCATGTCGAGCTGTGTCACTCACTTGATAATACTGTGCTGCATCAGCGCTACGAGGAGCCATGATGCGCTGGGCAGATAAGCCCGGTAAAGGTCCTTTGAGTTTTTGAGTCAGAAGCCTACTTTTGACCCGCTTTTCTTGATCGTGGGTCTGCATCAGTTCTACTCTTTATTAGAGACTTTCAGGTAGTTTTCGATCGCCATGGTCATAGATCGGTATTCGGCGGTAGGCTCGATATTAATCGTCAACCCTCTATCCAATACTGCTTTTTTAGTTGCGCTACCAAAAATGGCTAATCGAGTATCATTCTGTTTGAAGTCAGGAAAGTTCTCATAAAGAGAATCAATCCCTAGTGGACTAAAGAATACCAAGATATCATAAGTCACATCGCTCAGATCTGATAGATCACTCGCCACTGTCTTGTACATCATGACATCTTTGAAATCAAAATTTCTCTCAGAGAGAAATTTTACTACCTCCTTAGCACCGAGATTAGAGCAAGGGAGTAAGAATCTCTCTTTGTCCTTGTGCTTCATGAGCGCAGTCTCAAGATCTTCTATTTTTCGTTCTCCTACGAACACCTTTCTCTTACGATATACGATGAACTTTTGGAGATAATCAGCAATGGCTTTTGTCAGACAGAAATACTTAGTACTCTGAGACATCTTACATCGGATGGTATCACAAATACTGAAGAAGTGATCTACAGCATTCTTACTGGTGAAAATAATCGCAGAAAACTCATCAGGACGTATCCTATTTCTTCTGAATTCTTTTTCAGTGACTGGCTCCACATGTATGAATGGTCTCCAGTCAATCTGGAGGTTCCATTTTTTAGCCAAATCAAAATAGGGAGATCTCGAGGGCTCTGGTTGAGAAATTAAAATCGTCTTTACCCTCTTATAACTTTCCACCGCCTTAACTTTAGATTCCGTCGACATGCAATACTTTTAGTGTAAAATGTCTATGTTAGACACCCAGATGCATGGCTTTTAACGCCATAAGGAAGGGTGCTATTTCGACGGCGCAAAGATATATAAAAAAATAGATGAGGTTAAAGCCCTTAATTCCCATCGCTAAAAGTAAACCTTTCAGTTGGCGCAAGATGTAAACTCCAACTATCAGGAATATACCACTATAGAAGAATACCGAAGATATAGCAGCTGGACCAAACTGAAATCCTAAAATCAAAGGAAGCAGAATAACCGCTATGATCAAATTATGTATACTTATGCTATAATTTTGCACAGACACTATATGATCCAAAGGATATACATAGTCTATGATCAGCATGATCAGATGCCTCACTCCATATATACTTAATAAACCCATCATCAAGAGGTACCATTTATGGTCAAGAGGAATGAGGTCCCGCTGTGAGGCGATCACCAAAAACAGTGTGACATTGACAAAAAAAGCGAGATAAAGTAATACGAACTGTAAATTAAATGGGCTTTTGATAGCCCTAAAAGCAGTCTTAAGACTGGTCGTATCTATTGTCGACTTAAAGTGGACCGATAGTCGCTGACGATCCAATATCACTCCAGCAGCAGTGAGCAGCAGCGCAAAAAATATAGACAAGGCTATCCACAAAATATTTGACCCACTACTGGATTCCTTTGCTTTAGGCTTTTTTGCCGGTGCTGGTGCTGAGATTACATTTGTATTATGACTTGACTTGACACTACTTATACCTACATCAAAGGGATTATTAGATGAGACCAAGGGAGTGATATCTTCATCTGACATAACAACCTCTATACTATCAAGTGGAGCGAAAGTGGTATCGGATTCTATCTGGTTGATAGCGTTTGCCTCTGCATTTGCAGTTCTACCATGAAGGTCAAATGGATTGGTGCTTTGACTCGATAGCAGAGTCAGGCTCAAAGTCCATAATAGTATTATAAAACTCAGTCGCATCAGAGCCAAAAGTAATTAGATCAAGATGTCCTTCGCTTCTTTTGAGTCTCTTTTTTTGACGATATTCGGCTGTTAACGCCCTGTTAAGTGAAAAATGCAGGTATCAATAGTGGTAGAAATGTTCAAATCTTTGTGTTATGTCTAATTATCTCATACGTCGCTTAGTCCTATTTGGAGCTATCTCTATCCTCGGGATATTGAGTATCCAGTCCTACTGGTTATATCGGGCTTTTAGCCTGAAGGACGCTGAATTTAATCAGACAGTGACTATGGCGCTCTATGATGTCGCTCAGAAAATATCTGAATGGAACAACGCTGAGCTGCCCAAACATAATCTCGTCCAGCGTAAGAGTTCTAACTACTATGCGGTCAATATCAATGACTTCATAGACTCTAATATCTTGGAAGATTTCCTCATTAGAGAGTTTGAAGAGAAAGCAGTCGGCGCCGATTTTGAATATGCCGTTTTTGATTGTCACTCTGAGGAATTAGTCTACGGTAGTTTCTGCAAGCTCAATCATCTGGACCATACCAAAGAAGGAAGTAAGGACATGTCCAAATTTGACAATCTTACTTATTATTTCGTGGTGAAATTTCCTCATAGGACAGCTTTCCTCATCAGCAATATGTGGCAGAATATCATATTCAGTCTGATCACATTATTTGCATTAGGATTCTTCAGCTACTCGATGTGGGTGATCCTACAGCAGAAAAAACTCTCTGAGCTCCAGAAGGACTTTATAAATAACATGACTCACGAGTTTAAAACGCCTATCTCATCAATTAAAATAGCATCTGACTATCTCAAAAAAGATCCACATCTCCAGAGCAATAGTCGCCTTAAAAAGTATACAGAGATCATATCTGATCAAAATGAACGCCTCAATAATCAGGTGGAAAAAGTATTAAGCTTAGCTCGGTTGGAATCGGACAACTTTAAGCTATCAAAAGAATCATTTGATGTCATATCGGTACTCCAAGAGATCATCAGTGCTGAAAATATTAAGATCGATCCTGGACAGGTCAAGCTCGACAGCGATCTAGAGTCTATCATGATCACTGCTGACAAATTGCACTTCTCCAATGTAGTGTGCAATATCCTCGACAATGCAATTAAATATTGTAAAAATGCCCCTCAGATCGTCGTGAGCTCTTATAGCAAAGGAGAAAATATAGTACTCGAATTCATCGATAATGGTATTGGTATCAAGAAAGAGGAAATTGAGAAGCTTTTCAAAAAGTTTTACCGTGTATCTACGGGCAACGTGCACGATGTCAAAGGCTTCGGTCTCGGATTATTCTATGTATATAATATCTGCAAAGCTCATGGCTGGGATATCACTGTAGAATCCGAATATGAGAAAGGCTCAAAATTTAGCATCCAAATCCCACTAAACCATGGCTGATAAAGTCCTATACGTCGAAGACGACGACACCTTAGCATTTCTCACTAACGATACGCTGAGCCAAGAAGGCTATGATGTACAGCATCATGAAGATGGGGCATCAGCACTGAAGGCATTCAATACCGAAAGTTTTGACATCTGCGTGATTGACGTCATGCTACCCGTGATGGATGGATTTACTCTGGCTGAAAAAATACGAGAAGTCAACTCTCAAGTACCGATCATATTCGTCACTGCTAAGTCGCTCAAAGAAGATAAAATAAAAGGGCTCAAGATAGGTGCCGACGACTACATCACCAAGCCATTTAGCATCGAGGAACTGATACTGAAGATCAATGTCTTCTTAAGGAGAAGATTCGTCAATACGGATAAAATAGAATCCTTTGTCATCGGCAAGTACACCTTTGATTTTGCTAATCTCCATCTACACAATGACGAAGAAAAGATAAAGCTCACTCAGCGTGAGGGAGAACTCCTTCAGCAGCTACTCCTTCATAAAAATGATATCGTATCTCGGAAAGACCTACTCGAGCGTGTCTGGGGAAAAGAAGATTACTTCCTCGGTAGGAGTATGGACGTATTCATCAGTCGGCTGAGGAAGCATTTATCTGGTGATCAGTCTGTCAAAATCGAGAACATCCATGGTGTCGGTTTCAGGTTGACAGATCAGACAGAAGGCTGATTCTGCGTGGCGTCTAAAGCTGCAAGATAAATATGGCTCCTTTTAAATGTATTAACCCCATGACAAAGCCCTCCCCTTGAGGGAATACGGGTCTTAGAATTATCCGTTATTAATCCCCTACTTCATTCCTGGCTGCTTAAGCTCCCAGCCCGATTCTTCTTTTTCTTTATCGACCATGTCTTTGACATCAGCGAGGAGCTGCTTAGCATCGTAGATGATTCCATCTTTGATCGTATACTTGACTCCACCGACTCGGACTACTTCATTATCATCAGTGAGCTTAATAGCTCCCGTGCCGTAAAGGACTTTTAGATTCTGAAGTGGATTTTCGTCGATGATAATGAGGTCAGCCTTCTTCCCGATCTCGACTGAGCCGATCATATCATCCATCCCAAGCGCCTCAGCTCCATAGAGCGTAGCCGATCGTATCACCTCCAATGGATGAAAGCCAGCTTCTCTCAGCAGCTCCAGCTCTCGGATATAGGCAAAGCCATAAAGCTGAAAGATAAATCCTGAATCTGAGCCAGCGGTGACTCTACCCCCTCGGTTTTTATATTCATTGATGAAGGTCATCCAGAGATTGTAGTTTTGGCGCCAGCTCACCTCCTCCTCTGTGCCCCAATAGTGCCAATAAGACCCGTGGCTGATCTTGCTCGGCTGATAAAAATGCCACAGGCTCGGTAGCGTATAGTCCTCATGCCACTCAGCTCTGCGAGCTCTATGTAGATCTCGGCTGGCTTCATAAATATTGAATGTAGGATCAATAGTAAAATCCAGTTCTAATAGCTCCTCCATCACCGATTCCCAATGTTCTGAGTATGGCTTAGCTGCTTGCTTCCAGAGCTTACCAGCTTCGCCAAATCGATGTTGCTCATTTTGATAGTTGTAGTCAAGTCGATAATCCTGTAGGGTACGATCAGAAAACAATGCCTCTGGTAACCCATACCAGTGCTCCATAGATGTCAACCCAGCTCTCGCAGAGTGTAGGACATTCCAGCGTCCTACTTCCATCTGTGCATGGTGACAGGCAGATCGTAGTCCGAGCTTCTTATTTTCGTCGAGTGCGGCAGCAAATAGTTTTGGCGAAAGCCCAAAAAACTTAATACCGTCAGCACCTTTTTTAGCATTGTCTCGCACCCAGTCTCGGGCCATCTCAGGCGTACTGATCGGCTCCTCTGATCCCATACCAAATGCTGTATAAGCCTGTATGCGTGGAGCTGTGATCTTATTTTGCTCACTGAGCTCTTTATGTTTGAGGACCCAGTCGAGACCATTACCACATGATGGATCTCGGATGGTCGTGATACCGTGCGCCATCCATAGCTTGAAGACATATTCTCCTCCAGCTCCCTGCCATCTACCACCTATATGTCCATGCATATCGACGAATCCTGGCATCACATAAGAACCCTCCGCATCAATCTCGTAACCTCCCTCACGAAGCGTCGGCCTACGAGATGAATCTATCTCTACACCTGGATAACCTACGACCATGATATCTACTATCTCATCATCCTCGATGACTATGTCAACAGGCCCTATAGGAGGCGCTCCAGTACTATTGATGAGTGTCGCTCCTCGGATGATCAGCTGTGTGTAGGGACCATCTCCCTCAGATATAATTGGAGCCTCTGGGACAGGCTGGGCATAGATGATCAGACTACATAAGACCAAGGACAAAAGGGTATAAAGACGCATATATTAGGATTATCAGTGTGTATTTTTACTATCGTCCTAATAATACTGAATTTTTGACTTTCGTCAATCCGCCATGATTCGTTTTAGCCCAATCCTCGCCAAAATAAATAAGCCTATCAGTAGTATGATGATATACTGGAATGGCAAGTAGGTAAAGGCAATAATATGCATACGGTCTAATAACCACATCACTGCTAATATGGCAAAGATGATAAAGACCAGTCCTGAGAGCTTATCAAATCCAGGAATATACTCGAATGGCACATTTCGCTTGATCAACCAGAGCGTCAAAAACATCACAAGAATCGGGAGTAGCTGTGTGTAAATATTAGTCTCCATCACAGGCTGTCGCTCAAATAAGAACAAATACACATTGAGCAATATTGCAAAGATCCCAGGGATCATCGCCAGATAGACGAGAGTCGTATATAGGTACTTCCATGGTGATAGGTGCCCCTCGCCCTTGCCAAATACACTCGCTAAAAAGGCAGTAAGAGGCAAGGCTACAAAGTAGAAACCTATAATCTCTGGATGTACCGAGCAGGCATCAAAAAAATCTTGTAATGTCATGAGCTGAATATATGAATTATATATTCATCATCAACCGCATAGGATCCTCAAGTAGTTCAATCACTTTGACTAAGAATGTCACACTCGAGCTACCATCAATGACTCGGTGGTCATACGATAGTGCTAAATACATCATCGGTCTGATCTGGATCTCACCATCTACGACTATCGGACGCTCTTTTATAGCGTGCATGCCGAGGATGGCCGACTGTGGCTTGTTGAGTATCGGTGTAGACATCATCGACCCAAAGATCCCGCCGTTAGTGATGGAGAAAGTACCTCCCTTCATCTCATCGAGTGTGAGCTTGCCTTCTCTAGCTTTACCTGCTAATTCTTTGATTTTCTTCTCTATCTCATGGAAGTCGAGAGACTCACAGTTGTGCACTGGAGGTACTACCAGACCAGTCGGTGTAGAAATCGCTATAGAGATATCGGCATAGTCATGGTAGATCAGGTGATCTCCGTCGATGATGGCGTTGACATCTGGCATCTCCATGAGTACCTGTGCACAAGCCTTAGCGAATAAGGACATAAAGCCTAACTTAATGCCATACTTATTGACGAAGTGTTCTTGATATTTCTTTCTGAGAGCGATGATATTCGTTAGGTCTACCTCATTGAAGGTAGTGAGCATCGCAGAGTCATTCTTAGCAGCTACGAGACGAGTTGCTATCGTACGTCTCATACGAGTCATCTTCTCTCTACGACTATTTCTGCTGAACGCCTGAGCCAAAGATACAGTTGGAGCCGCAGCTTCTGTTGCTTTTGGTATATCTGGTGCTGGAGCAGATTTTTCAGCTTTCATAGCATCTTCTTTTGTGATACGCCCGTCTACACCTGTTCCTTTTACATCTTTAGGATCGATTCCCTTTTCCGCTAAGATTTTAGCCGCTGCAGGTGACGGATGTCCAGTAGCATAGCTCGTTGATCCTGTAGCGGCCGCTGGTGCAGCTGGAGTGCTGGCATCAGCACTCGTTGGTGCAGCTGGAGCAGCTTCTTTACTTCCTTTCTCGATCCTAGCTACGATAGCACCGATCTCAAGGTCATCTCCCTCTGCAGCGACATGTATTAATCGTCCAGCTGCCTCTGCAGGAAACTCCAAGGTGGCTTTATCACTTTCAAATTCACAAATAGCTTCATCGAGCTCTACATAGTCGCCATCGGCCTTAAGCCATGCTGATAGTGTCACCTCCGTGATAGACTCTCCGATTACTGGCACTTTCATCTCGATCGTCTCTCCTGTTCCTTCAAATGTGCCACTCGCTGCTGGAGCAGATGGTGCACTGGCCTCAGGTACTGTAGTCTTAGGCTCCACAGCACTTCCTCCTGTGACTGATGTGTCTATTTTCGCTACGACGGCTCCTATCTCAAGATCATCGCCTTCTGCTGCTACATATATGAGTTTACCCGCCACCTCTGCTGGAAATTCTAAAGTGGCTTTGTCACTTTCAAATTCACAAATAGCTTCATCTAATGCTACGAAATCTCCATCGGCTTTTAGCCAACTGGATAATGTAACTTCTGTGATGGATTCGCCTATGACAGGTACTTTTAACTCAACTACGCTCATTTTAGATTTATTTGTTTTCAATTTTTAGACGTGGCTAAAAATCATCGATATAGTAAATATCAAACATTTATAATGCCAGACCAATAGATCAACACTAAAAAATTGAAGAGAACAAGCTTAATTTATTGAAAACTGGGCAAGATCAACCCTCATCAACTAATCGAGCATCAACTAAGAGATACATCAGTCGATTGATGTCATCTGCATTCAGGAGCAGTTTTCCTCTGAGTATGATAGGCTCAGCAGTATACTCTACAGGCTCTGCACTCTCTACTTCCATCACGGTCTCTGGACCTGCGCCTCCGCAGAAAAAACACATGTTGTATGGATATGCCGAGAAGATAAACTCTGTATGACCTTTGTAGCCTTCTACGGGTATGATATAGCCTTTGACCTCTACCTCTTGTTCAGAAAGCGCCTGTACTTCCTCACCGAATACGGGCTTATCAATCTTAAATCCTAAAAACTCATCATACTCCTTCTTATAAGTGATTTTAGCTAAAGTCTTCCACAGATTAGCATTGGGTGTAGCTTCATCCTGAGCAAATAAAGGAAGTGCTATTATCCCTACGAAGAGTACAATAAAAAGTCGTTTCATGATCTGTTTCTTGATTAGTAATACAACAATACTATTAATTGAAATGGTTTTCCAAAATGGCAATCTAAATAAATATTAACAACTTAAATTTCCGCTCACTTGGCTTATTCGTATCCTTGTGCAGCATGAAACTCAAAAAATGGATCAAATTCTTCTTGGTCGCAGTCAAAGGCGAGGAAAAAGATTTTGTCTCTATAGGGATTAATAGAGCATTAGTTCTTTTGGCTATCCCAATGATATTAGAGATGGCTATGGAGTCACTTTTTGCTGTAGTGGATGCCTTCTTTGTAGCACAGATAGGCAGTGATGAGGCATTGGCAGCCATTGGTCTGACAGAATCATTCATGTTCATCGTCGTATCTATCGCACTCGGAGTGAGTATGGCCGGGTCGGCGATGGTGGCCAGACGTATCGGCGAGCAGCGGCCCGACGAAGCAGCAGACGCCGCTGTACAGGCCTTGATCATCGCTATATTTTTCTCGCTACTGATGGGAATAGCAGGCTATCTGTATGCAGATGACCTACTTCGACTGATGGGAGGAGATGATAAACTCTTAGCAGAAGGAACCAACTATACTCGAATCATCCTCAGCCTCAATATCATCTTGATGCTACTATTTGCCATCAATGCTATATTCAGAGGAGCGGGAGATGCCTCTATCGCCATGCGTACCCTCTGGATAGCTAATGGACTGAATATTGTCTTGGATCCGTGTTTGATTTTTGGACTCGGCCCTTTCCCGGAGTTAGGACTTACTGGAGCTGCTATTGCCACCTGTACTGGTCGTGGCATAGGAGTGCTGTATCAGCTGTATCACTTATTCAATGATAAGTCAATAATCACGATCGGAAAAAAGAATCTTAAAATCATTTGGGATACGATTATCAAGCTTCTTCGAGTATCAGCAGGCGGGGCAGGACAACATCTATTAGCCTCTGCCAGCTTTATCTTTTTGATACGGATCGTAGCTCAGTTTGGTAGTGAGGCGCTGGCAGGATATACGATAGCTTGGCGAGTTATCATGTTTACTCTTCTACCTTCTTGGGGACTGGCGATGGCTGCAGCTACGCTCGTAGGTCAAAATCTGGGAGCAGGTCAGCCTGATAGAGCAGAGGCCTCAGTATGGAGGGCGGCTATAGCCAATATGCTATTTTTAGCTATGCTTTCAGTGGCTTTTTTGTTCACTGCAGAGCCCATAGTGAGAATATTCAGCGATAGCCCAAATGTGGTCAATAATGGAGTTTTGGCCTTGCGTATCATCACCGCAGGATACATCTTTTATGCCTACGAGATGGTTATCGGCCAATCCTTTAATGGCGCTGGCGATACTGTCACCCCGACCGTGCTCAATTTTATTGCCTTTTGGATCATTCAGATTCCTTTGGCTTATTACTTGTCTCAATATTTTGAGCCAGGAGCTAAGGGTGTCTACATTGCAATAGCGATAGCTTCCAGTATATTAGCGGTGATGGCCATCGTGATCTTCCGCAGGGGAGAATGGAAAGAAACAATCATCTAAAATCTTGACATCAACTCATCCAAATCTACCAACAGACTCAAATGATTGACACCGCCGGTCAGGTGATAATTGGCCAATGCATAATCTATTCGGATCTTTTTGACTTTAATCCCAAAACCAAAACTAAAGCCGCTAAAACTGCGAAAAGCAGAAGTAGACAGTTGTCGATTTCGCAGATGATTATATCCTAATCGAATGGCGACCGCCTCATTGGCCCCCAGTAGTAGCTCGCCACCAAAAGAAAGGTGTCTGAAAGTATTATCAATAAAATCTGAAAAACGAGATGGTTCTGAGGGTGTTTGATTGATGAAAATGGGATCATTATTCTCTTCACTATTATTTTGCAGATCTCCAATATGCAAGTGGTGAGCAGTCAGCGTCCATCTGAAGGGTAAATGCTCTAATCGCTTAGCATAGGACAGCTGAACATCCAAAGGCAACGATGAATGCTGTAGCCCGCCACTTGATAGCTCTGTCCCGATATTTTTGATTACAAAGCTGACAGAGCTTCTTTTCTCAGGATTGATATAGTTAGCTCCGATATCCATAGCTATAGCGTGACGTTGATAGATATCGAGATTTGAGTGTATCCACTTCAGTGTAGCTCCTAAAGCAATACGGTCCTCCCACTGCCGAGCCACTGACAGATGAATGGCCTGCTCACCTCCACTGAAATCTCCCAGATCTAAATCTCGCTCATCTCGACGAGTGAAGCTACCATAGTCTATATACTGTACACCAAGCCCGATCTGCAGACCAACGCTGTCTAACCCAAATCCATAAGCGACAGAACCGTAAGAGATATCGGCAAAATGAAAACTGTGATTTATAGCGACCTGATGATGAGTTTGGCTACTCAATAGTGCAGGATTAGCCTGTAGAAGATTAATATCAGCATCTCTGATAGCACTCATATAGCCACCCATCGCAGTGCTCCTTGCTGATGGTGACAGATTGAGAAATTCATACCCCTGAAAGCCTCCTATCTGTGCACTTAGCTCCAGCGTAAAAAAAGATACTATAAGTAATAATGATCGGCTCATTGGGGCTCAATATCGCCATTTTCTTTGGTCCATACCGTCCGACAGATAGCCAAGCTATCACATATCATCTTCTTTATCAGCGCACCTGACTCATCGTAGTTCAATAATTCGCCAAACTCATTGTCACCATTTAGATAATTGCCTTGCCATTTGATATTTCCATTTGGATGATACTCCACGAATGGACCATTCTCCTCATTGTCCTTAAAGGTCGCTGTCTCTGCAAGGACTCCATCCTCATAGTACTTCTGACTCTGACCAGTGAGATCTCCGTACTCATAGTATAGTTTCAATTTGATCTGACCTGAGGGATAGTATATGCGCAATGTATCGTTCAGTAGACCGCTATCATACCGTTCGTGTATTTCTGTTTGACCATCAGGGAAATATATGTATCGATCTCCATGTAGCTCACCATCCTTATACATGGAACGCTCATATAGGACATCATCGATATAGGTGACAGACTCACCCTGTCTCAGTTCATATTCGTCGACTTGGTATTCGGTACGGGTATCTGAGCCTTCAGGTTGATCCACTACTTTTCTTAGTTTAGGCTTACAGTGAGTCAGACTGATCCCCACCATTAATAATAGTACAAAACGCATAAGAAGCTTCATAAAATGACAAACGACCGGCGTATGGCCGATCGTTTGTATAATCTATATTTTTTGATCTCGATTAATAGAAGGCACTTCTATTATCCTTGATCTCTACATTTTGCTTGAGAGCCTCCATCAGTCCAGATACGGCTTGACTCTTAGTTTTGTCAGCGGTAGTCTTCTTGATATAAGCAATATTAGTTGCTTCTCCAGCAGGCTGCTTATTGAGCGTCTTCACGACGAATACACCACTATTGCCCAAGATAGGAGCGGATGTACTACCAGCCTCTTGGCCGAATGCTGCGCCGAGCACTTTAGGCTCATTTCCTAATCCTGCCACAAAGTTATTCAGCATATTTACTCCTCTGAGTGTATCTACTGCACTATTGTATTGGCTTGCTACAGCATTAAGATCAGTAGAAGTGATAGCAGATAGCGCTTTCTCTCCTTTTAGCTTATTAAGCACTGCAAATTCTACTTGGTTTCTCACCTCTGATACACTTGGCATACCTGGCTTCAATATAGATCCGAGTCCTGCTACTACATAAGCATTATTATAATACAGAACAGGATCTTGAAACTGATATACTACAGCTGATACATCATTTGTACTTGTGCCTTCGGCGAAAGCCCACTTGATGACATCTCGGGTGACTGATCCTGACTGTAGTCCATTGATCTGGTAGTCATTGATACCTACTTCATTGCTGGTCTGGACACTTAGATTTCCTATTTTATCCACTGCCGCCTTGAGATCATCAAGATATGGGTGAGAGCTTACGAGATCTACCATATTCTCATACATTGCGTTCTGAGTCTCCTTACTCGGCACGATAGGCGTATTAATGAATGCTAACTGATACTTCGGCTCACGAGTCTCATACTTCTGATCCACGATATGTACTAAGTGTACACCAAACTGTGTTTTGACCTTATAGTATCCTCCTTCTTTACCATCGATGAATGCTGTCTTGTTAAACGGTCCGACCATCGCTCCTTGAGCAAAGTATCCGAGATCTCCACCGTCTTGACTATTTGCTAAGTCCTCGCTAAAATTAGCGGCTAAAGTATCAAAAGGAGTACGTCCTCGCTGAGCTACGATCAAGAGACTATCGATGAGGCGCTCTGCCTCTTCCATCTGAGCAGCACTGCCAGGAGTAGCTCTCCTGAGGATGTGGCTCGCTCTCACTGAGTCAGGTACTACTCTCTTGTCAAGTAGTTTCACAGCTTGATAGACGTTTCTCAATAAATAAGGACCATAAACCTTACCTACTTCATAGTTAGGTAGATCATTTTGGTAAGACTCATCTACTGTCTCTGCCTTCACATAGAAGTCCGAGTAGAAGCCATTGTTATTGATGGCGAATACTGAATCATTTTCTGTAGTGGCAAACTCACTGATGAGCCCGTCTACTTCTTTTCTGATATTGATACTATCGAGTGCCGTAGGATAGACATCCATTTTCACATATTCGATCACTCTTTTCTCTTCAGTTCTTTCGAAATCCTCTCTGTTTTCTTTCACAAAGTTCATAATATCTGCATCACTCACTGAGATATCACCAGCAGGGATATTGTCAAAAGGTACTTTCACTACAGCGATATCTGCAGATCCATTCTCCTCGCTATAGAGAGTCTCTGCCATCCAGTTAGGAGTATATACTGCCTTTTGTGCTATACTGCTGAGTTTAGTCTGTAGTTGAGCTTTGATGATTTGCTTTCCTTGCTCTTTCCAAAACTGCTCAAACTGTGGAGCCATCTCAGCACCAGACTCTATCTGCTGCTTGATCTGCTGCAGCTGAGCTACGTCAAGTTGACCAGTAGCTGGATTCATGAAGTTTTGGTATACGATCGGACTGAGCTTACTCCCAAACTGTAAATCCACATACTCATCTTGGCCAACACTAAGGCCAAGTTGCTCAGCCTCTTTCTTCACTACCTTCTCCTCTACGAAGTAATTCCACAATGCAGCACGGCTGGCATTAGGATCATTCGAGTTGTTGAACAGTGTTCTGTATGCTGACTCAAACTCTGTGTTTGATATCTTCTGACCAGCGATTTCACCCACTGCTGTATTAACAGTCGGTCCTCCACCTCCTGGGCCCATCGCATCCATCAAGATAAATGAAAGCGTAGCCAAAGCGATGATCACGAACACCGCCCACATGTTATTTCTTATTTTCCCTATTAAGGCCATAGTTATATTATATTGTAAAGCTTGTGCTTCTGAAAAAAGCGTGGCAAAGGTAGCACCTTTAGCAGGTTTATTCAAATGCTATTTTCTTACTCTAAAATAGCTCCTAAATCTATCTAAATTTTACCCTCTTAAAAGCTGTCTTATAGATACTATACGACCATGATCAAGCGTGAGCTCATGTGTCAAAGACGAGATACTCTCATCATCATAATGACTGACATATAATACGGTCAGACCTACATCATCACATATCTCCTCAATATCCTGTAATAAGTCAACCCTATCCTGAGACTCGAGCCCTTGGCATAGCTCATCGAGGATGATGATCTCTGGATCATTGAGCATAGCTCTTGTGAGCAAAACTCTTTTCAACTGAAGAAGAGAAAGGCTGTAAAGCGGTTGATCTATGAGGTGAGCTATACCAAACTGGGTGGTCCATTTAGCTATGATGTCTTCATGGATTTGGCCTATCCGTGATATGGGTCCCCGATCAGATATAAATGATGATCTCAATAATTGGGCTACCCGCTGAGCACTATCTGTATAAGCCTGTATCTCTGGAGAGACGTGAGCGATATGCTTTTTGATCTGCCATAGGCTCATCTCAGGCCCTCTACGCTTGCCAAATAATCTGACCGCAGTAGAAAATGACTGCGGATGATCTCCACTCACCATACTGAGTAGTGTAGTCTTACCAGAGCCATTATTACCCTTGATGCGCCAGCGATCTCCTCTGCACACTTGCCAAGATATATCCTGAAGTACAGACGATCCAGAGTAGCGGATAGAGACATCGGATAGAGAGATGAGCACCTCTCTATCCGATGACCTATCTATATTTTCGACATTTATATTAGTCGCCTTTTTAGTATTTATTTTGACTATTGATGCCTCAATTTTTGCATGATCAAAAGGAGGTATCAAATCATCACTTATCCCGCCTTTCTCACAGATTATCAGGCGATTGACTCCTGATGGGATATTCTCTTTTCGGCTTATTGATATGACAATTTGCATGCCTTGAGCTATAAGTTGATCTAGCAGGTTTTTGAGATCATGCCTCGAGTCCTCATCCAGTCCTACATAGGGCTGATCCATGATGATCAGATCTGGTTCTTGGATCAGTGATTTTAGGATATTGACTTTTCGAGATTCTCCACTGCTCAGAGAGATGACTCTACGCTGTAGGAGATGATCTATAGATATCTGTTTTGCATATTTTTCTATTTGGCTGTAGCCAATATCTGCTATCTCTATATGCTCTATAGAGCGTGGATCAATAGTACCAATGGGCACATAATAATCTCTCAAATACTCCAAGACTGTCGGCCCATATGTCTGATAACTCGACTCGTATCGCTGCTGATGATAAGAGAATAAACCCGAAAGCTGAATTGCAGACTGAAAGGATCGATCTAATAAACTAATGCTGAGTCCTGAACTTGCTACTCGCTCACCAGATCTTGGCGATCGCTTGCCCGCTATGACCTCACATAGACGGCTGGCAGCTGCAGTATCATCAGCGATGATAGCCAGCTTATCCTCATCAGATATGTGCATATGATCAAAGACAAGTGGCTCGTGAGAATCTATGGTAATATGTGTCAGCGAAATCATACTCAGCTTGATAGAGTTACCCTTTCACTAATTGCTCATAGACTCCATCTATCTCTTCATAAAAGTCCTCTCCATACTCTCGCACAATGGCCTCTCTGAGAAATCTAAATACAGGCATCTCATGCTCCTCTCCGAGAGCACAAGCGGCAGAGCAGATATCCCACTCATCATAGTTAAGACACTCAAAGCCCGTATCTTCATTCTTAGTCACCCGTATAGGATAGAGATGACATGATATAGGCTTGTAATACTCAGTCTTTCCTTCTTTATAGGCCTGCTCTATACTACACTTAGCGATACCTTTATCGTCCTGTGTCAAGAATACACAGGCTCCGCTCTTTCTCAATGTGGTGACCCACCCTCCGTATTTTTTACTATACTCATAGCCACCTTTTTGTGATAATATTTCTTGACTTTCCTCTGGTAGTCTCTCTGCGACTATCGGGATGACTTGTTCTATTTTAACTTTTTCTGACTCCTGAAGTGGAGCTCCAAAATCGCCCTCCCAACAGCAAGCGCCTTTGCACTTATCCAGATTGCATATGAACTGTCGCTGAAACACCTCCGAACTCACTAATATTTCTTGGATCAAGAACATAAAATCACATCATTTTAAAGATTCGCTAAAATGCTAAAAGCAAGTATACATCAAAAAAAGAAGCTACATAGTCCAACTAAATTGAGCTGTAGTAATCCTCTGTTTCTCTGCTTTGAGGAAGTCTATAAAGGCCGTAGCGACTGGTGTCAATTTTTTGGCCTTGAGCCACACAAGATTCCACTCAGTGATGATCGGTAACTGCGGATAATCAATGATGGCGATATCTCCCCGCTCTACAGCATTTCTGATACCTATCATCGGCATGATCGAATATCCCAAGCCCGCTATGATGGCTTGCTTCAGCGCTTCATTGGAAGTGAGCTCTATCCGCTTGTATATAGGTAGATCATGCTGCAGGATAAACTGTTCCATGGCATTGCGAGTAGCGGAGCCTTGCTCTCTGAATAATAGCGGCTGCTCTTTGAATATCAATTCTACAGGACCCTTACGAGATCGCTCTCTGACAGTGCCCGCTACCAGATGTAGCGAATTGGGCAGTAATGACAATCTCTCTAATGAAAGCTGCTCTGGCAAAACCGATACTAAGGCAAAATCCACAGAATTTTGCTCTAAATGACTCACCACAGTCAGCTTGTTAGTCACATCCATGCTAAAGTCGATACCAGGATGCGCATTGACAAAATCGGATAGGTAATAAGGCATGACATACTTGCCAGTAGATACTACAGAGATAGATAGCTTTCCTGCTAATTTTCCTTGGTACTGCTGAGTACGATAGTCGATAGCTTCTACCTCATCCAGGATATGACGAGCTCCCTCGGCTATTTCTTTTCCAAAAGAAGTCACATGCACCTTTCTTCCTATCACTTCTATAAGTGGGAGGGGAAACTGATCTTGAAGTTTCTTCAACTGAATACTCACTGCTGGCTGGGTGAGATGCAGTGCATCAGCGGCCTTAGTCACACTGGTATGATCCACTACAGCTAAAAATACTCGTAACTGATGAAGCGTATAATTCATAATGATTCATTATGCTTTTTATTAAAATCATTAATGGCAATATATGTATTCACTCCCATAGATTTGCACCGAGATTAAAAAAACAAAAGAAAATCTATGATCGTCAGTATTTACTCAAGCGATAAGTCGACTATCAAAAAACAACAAATGACTAATATCGCTAAGGGATGTATCGGACTGATAATCATAGCACAGCATGCAGCATGTCATATCTACTGCCCCCAACTACTAAAGGCTAATCTGTGTGCTTCGATTTTAATTTCCATGCTCGTGTTATCAAAGGTTATTCACAATAATATAAATACAACAACAAATGATCACAACAGAAGTATTAAGCCAAGTACAGCTCATCAAGGGAACATTCACCCCATCAGAAGCGCAAGATGTAGTCAATTCTCTCATCAGAGAAAAGATCAATTTTCACAAAATACATCGACTATCTATCTGCGAAGGAGATGAAAATAGTGACACCACATATGATGACAGCAGAGTCAGCCAGCTACAGGCCTCAAAAGAGGATTTCAAAGAGATCGTCAAACTGGCAAGAGCGCAAAAGAAAAAGATCCGAATTCACGGCGCTTTGGAGATTGAGTTAATTGATTAGACAGATCAGCCCGCAGTAGTATGGATATACATTTATTGGTTGATAATCTGACCAATCCTGCATTGTTATTTTTCGTTTTAGGCCTATTCGCAACACAGGTACAGAGTGATCTGGAGATCCCAGAGAATTCTTCGAAATTCATCTCTCTTTATCTGTTGTTTGCGATAGGTTTCAAAGGAGGACACGAGCTCGCTCATAGTCAGATGGACATGAGCATATTTTGGGCAGTATTCTTTGGGATATTCTTGGCGATCATCGTACCTATCTATACCTTTTATATACTGAGGATCCGATTTAATGTAGAAAACGCTGGCGCCATCGCTGCCTCATATGGATCGGTTAGTGCGGTCACTTTCATCACAGCAGTCAGCTTTTTGGAGATGGAAGGAGTTAGCTTTGGAGGACACATGGTCGCTGTCATGGCTCTTATGGAGGCTCCATCTATTATTGTCGGGGTGTTATTCATTAGGCTTTATTCCAATGGTCAAAAGTCAGCCGAAGAAATGCGTCAAGTCATAAAGCACGCTCTTACTAATGGTAGTGTTATGCTGATTCTAGGTAGTCTGTTGATCGGATTCATCGCCAGTGATAAGCAGGCAGAGGGTATAGCCCCGTTTACTACAGATATTTTCAAAGGCTTTTTAGCCGTATTCCTACTTGACATGGGGATATCCAGCGGTCGAAAGATTAGCGACTTTCTGTCAAAAGGTTGGTTTGCTGTATTGTTTGCTATCTTGATACCCATACTCAATGGAGTCGTGATAGCTGTCATATCTGGATACTTCATAGAGAGTACTGGAGATCGATTATTATTGAGCATATTAGCCGCAAGTGCCTCATATATAGCGGTACCCGCAGCTATGAGGATGGCAGCTCCAGGTGCTAATCCCAGCCTCTACTTACCCATGGCTTTGGCCGTTACATTCCCTTTCAATATCACCTTAGGCATGCCCCTCTATCTCTATGTTATACAAATTGGCGTATATGGCTGATATCGTGTCATTTATATTCAATTTTTACCATTTGTAAAAAACAAATTCTTTGCCAGCGGTTTATAAAGAAAAAAAATAACGTATTGCCAGATTTTTTCAGGTAGTAGATTTATTTTCGCCCACATTATATCATTAAGTATAAAATCCCCATCAATACATGGATCGTTTAAAGCAGTTATTCAAAGATAAATCTGAACAAGTAAAACAAGAAGTACGAGCTCTCCTCAAAGAACACGGCAACAAGAAAGCCGATGAAGTGAGCTTGCGGCAGATTTTCGGCGGAATGCGAGGCGTGAAAAGTATGATCTGGGAGACCTCCAATCTCGATGCCATCGAGGGTATCAGATTCAGAGGATATAATATCCCACAGCTCAGAGAGCTACTCCCCGCCAGAGAAGGTGATAATGAGCCATTGCCAGAAGGACTATTTTGGCTCATGCTCACTGGAGAGCTACCTACAGCAGAAGATGTGCAGTGGCTAAGCAGTGAGTGGGAAAAACGAGGAGAAGTACCAACACATACCTATGCGATGCTCGACGCTCTACCTGCGGACACTCATCCTATGGTACAGTTTAGCTCTGCTATCATGTCGATGGAATCAGAGAGTGTGTTCTCTCAGCGCTATGCAGAGGGCATGAGTAAACATGACTATTGGGATGCCACCTATGAAGACGCTATGAATCTCATCGCTAAGCTACCTCGAGTAGCAGCGTACATTTATCGTAAGAGCTTCCACAATAACGAACAGGTAGATGCTGACAAGTCTCTCGACTGGGCTGGAAATTTTGCTCATCAATTAGGTTTTGATGATGAAGGATTTTTGAGCCTCATGAGACTATATCTCACTATCCATGCTGATCATGAAGGAGGCAATGCATCAGCTCATACTACTCACCTCGTAGGATCGACACTTAGTAGTGCATATTTATCTCTATCAGGTGGTATGTGCTCATTAGCTGGACCATTACACGGATTAGCTAATCAGGAAGTGATCAAATTCATTTTTGAGATGCTCGAGGAACTCGGCACGGATGATCCGAGTAAAGAGCAGATCGCTGACTTTGTGCAGAAAACACTCGATGGAGGAAAAGTAATACCTGGATATGGACACGCTGTCCTTCGCCAGCCGGATCCACGATTCATGGCTCAGAAGGGATTTGCTGAAAGAAATCTTAGTGACTCCAAAATCGTCAACGTAGTATGGAATCTTTTTGAAGTAGTACCACCTATCCTCGAAGGACTCGGCAAGGTGAAAAACCCATGGCCGAATGTTGATGCTCACTCAGGAGCACTCTTAGTACACTACGGACTGAATGAATATACGTACTACACCGTGCTATTCGGAGTGTCAAGAGCACTTGGTGTACTTTCAGCACTCTGTTGGTCGAGAGCTTTAGGATTCCCTCTAGAGCGACCTAAATCAGTGACACTCGACTGGGTCAGAGAATTTGTCAAAGAATCATAAGAATTAAGATAATCTCAAGATATTAATATAGATCAGAAGTAAATGGCTACACCAGATAACTTAAAATATACTAAAGAACACGAGTGGATATCTATCACAGATGGCATAGCTACTATAGGTATCACAGATCACGCACAGAGCGAGCTCGGCGAAATCGTATATGTCGAGATCGAGACTGTGGGAGAAGAGATCGAAAAAGACGAAGTATTTGGTACTGTCGAAGCGGTCAAAACTACTTCTGATCTATTCATGCCTCTATCGGGCAAAGTCTTAGAATTCAACCCTGATCTGGATGAGTCAGAAGGAGACAATCCAGGACTCATCAATGAAGATCCATATGGCGAAGGTTGGATCATCAAAGTAGAAATCAGCAACGAAGATGAGATCGCAGAACTCTTATCTGCAGAAGATTATGAAAATTTAATTTCATAGTCACACACCACTTTTCTCAGACATAGCATCTATATCAGTGGAGATCATCAGTAAAAATATCTTCACTCTACTCACCATCATTTGGTTGATAGTAGTGACGGTGTTATTATTGTTGCCCCCAGACAATTTTGATACAGTAAGTAGATATGAGATCCCCTATATAGATAAGGTAGTTCATATCTTTTTATTTGGATCATTATACCTGCTCGCTGCAAAGGCAGTGGACGAACGAATATATAATACCTCAAAAGCGGTAGTATTGGTATGCGTTATTATCTATGCTATTTTTACCGAGTTCTTACAGTTAGTTTTAGGATTTCGATCTTTTGAGATATTTGATATTATTGCTAATATTATGGGCGCTACTATGGCGTACTTATTTTTTAACCGAACATTAAACTAAGGTTTATGGATATCGCATTACCTGCATCAGGTGTCTTAGTGGGCTTCGCCGCTTTGGTCCTGATTGTTCTGGCCTTAATTTTTGTTTTGAGAAATGTGTTTGGCAGCAAAGAAAACTTAGCTGAAAAATACAGAGATACCACTTGGGGATCTCCTCTCAAAGCGAGAGCTAAGTATCCAGATGTAAATGTTTTCAAATACAGCGGTACCTTTTTTCGTTTTGGTTTAGCTGCGGCATTAGCTCTGACTGTCCTCGGATTCAGTTGGACTAATTACGAGGAGACTATTGATGTCTCTCAGTATAGCTTGGAGATAGATGAGGAGATCGAGATCGAGCCACCTCGTACTGCCGAGCCTCCGCCGCCACCACCACCTCCACCACCTCCCGTCATCGAAGAGGTACCTGAGGAAGAAATAGAAGAAGAGGAGCAGCCAGAATTTGAAGATCAAACTGTCGAAGAAGAAACAGTATTTGACGAACCACCTCCCCCGGAGCCAAAGAAAGAGGCACCACCTCCGCCACCACCACCTCCGCCACCACCACCGGCACCAGAGGTAGAAGAGATCTTCAAGGTCGTGGAAGAAATGCCAAGGTTCCCAGGATGTGAAAACTCTGGAGGAACAGCTGCTGAGAAAAAGCAATGTGCCGACAAGAAGTTGTTGGAGTACCTTTATAAAAACTTGAAATATCCTGCCATCGCTCGTGAAAACGGTGTAGAAGGTAGAGTATATATCCAGTTCGTCGTCGAAAAAGACGGATCTGTGACAGATACTAAGATCGTCAGAGATATCGGAGCTGGATGTGGTCAAGCCGCACTGAAGGTAGTAGAAGCTATGAATAACCTGCCACAAAAGTGGAGTCCAGGTAAGCAGCGTGGATCATCCGTGAGAGTACTATATACTCTGCCGGTGACATTCAAACTTGAAGGTTAATAACTTGACACTCTACTAAAAAGAGATAGTCAAAACCAAAATAAAAGCCATGCAGTCCGACTGACTGCATGGCTTTTCTTATATAATCAATAACAGTATTAAAACTTTAAAGAACTTATCTTCGTTTGAATCCACAATACAAAGCTGTTTTGCGCATGACTAAGACGCTCATTTATATCACGACTCTTTTATTATTCTCCATCCTATCGCTATCAGCACAGCAAGATGCTAATCTCGCTAAACACTACTACGACTTTGGAGAATACGAGAAGTCTGCACAGCTATTCAAAAAATTATCTGATCAAAACGGGTATAACGAGTACTACTTCTCTCAGTATCTCGAGTCACTCATGGCAATCGAAGAATATGAGCAAGCAGAAGCATCCATAAAAGATATCATCAAATCTCGCCCTCAAAATATCGAGATACACGTAGCCTATGGCAATCTCCTAGAACGTCTCGCCCAGCCAGAAGCAGCTGATGACCAGTACAGAATCGCCATCTCTAAAATGGATAAGAACCCCAAGTACATATCTAATCTGGGTAATTCATTCATGAGACGCACCAAATATGATCTTGCTCTCGAGACCTATCTCAAAGGAGAAGAACTCCAAAATAATGAAGGTCGATACGCCTATAATATCGCCGAGATCTACCGTCGGAAGAATGAGAAAGAAAACATGATCAAATACTTCTTAATGAGTCCAATGGCGGCAAGTAATAGGATCAGCTCCGTACAAAACTATTTCACTAAATATTTGGACGGCAAAGAAGAATATGAGCTACTACGTCGACAACTATATCAATATGTCCAAGACGACCCAGAAAATATTTTTTACCCAGAAATGATACAATGGGTGTTCATCCAAAATAAAGATTATAAAAAAGCCCTCAGGCAAGCCAGAGCCTTAGATCTAAGACTGGAGGAGAATGGAAGCAGAATATTTCACTTAGCTCGTATAGCCGCCAATGATAATGACTATGAGACAGCAATAGCCGCCTATCAGTATATAATCGATGAAAAGCCAATAAATAGCAGTTACTACATAGATGCTAAGAAAGAACTGCTGGATACTAAGCGCAAAAAAATAACTCGATCAGAGTATACTTCTGATGATTTATTGTCCCTCAAGGGAGAATACAAAGAATTCATCACAGAAAACGGGAAAGGTAGTCGTACTTCTCTCATCATACTGGAGCTCGCTGAGCTGGAAGCGCTCTATCTGAACAATCTGGACAGTGCCGTCGTACTACTGGATGAACTCGTGAATCTACCAGGTCTCAACAACTATATAAAAGCAAACGCAAAACTTGATCTTGCTGACTACTACCTCATGAAAGGGGAGGTCTGGGAGTCTACACTACTCTATAGTCAAGTCGACAAAGAATTCAGAGAAGATCATCTTGGGGAGCTGGCCAGATTTAAAAATGCAAAGCTCAGCTATTTTATTGGTGATTTTGACTGGGCTCAAGAGCAGTTTGATATACTTAAGTCTGCTACTACGAGACTTATCGCAAATGATGCCATAGATCTAAGTGTTTTCATCATGGACAATGCCAATCTGGATACGACTTATGCTCCTTTAGCCTTATTCTCAGAGGCAGAGCTATTACTATTTCAAAATAAATCAGAAGCAGCACTGAACAAGCTGGACTCGATCTCTCAACTTTATCCAGAGCATTCACTGACTGACGATGTCCTATTTGCGAAAGCTGAATACTATAACAATAATGGTCAATACGAACTGGCTATCCCTCTCTACGAAGAAATCATAACCAACTACCCCGAAGAAATCAGGGCCGACAATGCCCTATACTCTCTGGCACAAGTATATGAAGAGCCCATGGCTGATCCAGAAAAAGCTAAAGGGCTCTACGAGAAACTATTCTTAGAGTATACAGATAGTACGTACTCGATCGATGCTCGCAAGAATTTTCGTCGTCTCAGAGGTGATAATATTCAGTAAGCATCTAATACTGTGAATCAATCACTATCTATAGGAAAATATTTCGGCATCCCCGTCAAGGTACATTGGACCTTTGGTCTTCTCATACTATTTGTCACCTATGTAGTCGTAGACAATAATATACCGACCTCAGATATCCCTTGGTTTTTTGCGGTCATACTTATCATGTTCTTTTTCGTGATACTACACGAGTATGGGCATGCGCTGACGGCCCGAAGATTTGGGGTGCATACCAGAGATATCATCATATCACCGATAGGAGGCGTAGCACGACTGGAGTCAATCCCTAAAATCGCTAAGCATGAGCTACTGATCGCCATAGCAGGTCCCATGGTCAATGTGGCACTGGCATTAGCTTTCTGGGTATTACTGTGGGCATTGGGATATTACTACCTACCGCAGACCGAGCGCATCAATCTGATAGAGGCCCCAAATGATTTTCTTGCTTATTTGTTCTCGATTAATGTGGCCTTGATTTTCTTTAATATGATACCAGCTTTCCCGATGGATGGTGGGCGAGTACTGAGATCACTGCTGGCTATGATGTACAAAAATCATAACAAGGCTACTAAGATCGCCAGTTATATAGGTCAAGTTTTGGCTGTGGGATTCTTATTGATAGGAGCATATTACGATCATTATGTCTTGTTGTTCATCGGTATATTCGTATTCATGGCAGCCAGATCTGAGCGGCGTCATGTGGCCTATGAGCAGCGGATGAGTGATACTAAAGTCGGCGAAATAGCACTGACAAGATATCATCGGCTACACCCAGATGACAGCATTAGCACTACGGAGAAGTATCAAAAAGAGGGTGGTTTTTTTGTATTTGATGATGACGGTCAGATCGTCGGAGCCTTACCAGCCCTATTCATCAAGGATGCCAAAGAAAATGGCTATATGGACGATCCCATATCGACTCATATGTCTCAGCGGTATGGCTTCCTCAGCGAAGGGATGAATCTCAAGACAGCATTCAGCGCTATGAACGAATATGGGTGGGCAATAGCTGCCATAGTGGACGAGTCACAAAACATAAAAGGAGTAATCGACAGACGATTACTCCTTAATTTCCTAAAGAAGATATAAACCAAAAGAGGCTGTCCTCTAATGAGAAGACAGCCTCCGTTATCGTAATTTACGTATTGCGCTTATTGTACTCCCAGCTTTTGCTTGAGGAGTGGCATTAGGTCATCACCTTCTTCAGCAAATAAGATACCTCCAATGCTCGCATCAAAGATCATAGTGTACCCTTCCTCTTTGCCTACTTTATTGACCATATCCTGTACCTTATTGAGGATCGGCTGATAGAGCTCCTGCTTTTTAGCAGCGATTTTATTTTGTACTTCTACTTCATATGCTTGGATCGCTTGTTGTTCTTGAGCGAGAGCGCCCTCCTGCTGCTGCATAGCGATCTGTGATAGCTCTCCTGAGTTGACTTTCGTCAAATAAGCATTGTAGTTAGTCTCAAATTTCTTCACCATATTCTCACCTTTAGTGATGAGGTCTTTCTGATACTGCTCGAGCTGAGAGTCTGCTGTCTTCACCTCTGGTAGTCCTACTAATAGCTGAGAAGAATTGACATAGCCAAACTTCTGAGCACTCAATGAGAAAACGGCTCCGGCTATGATCACAAGTGATAAAATGTATTTTTTCATGTTGTTTTTGTTTTTTAAAGCAGCAGGCTGCATGTTTTAAGTTTATTCGCTTCGTTCTATTGACGCAAGTATATAGCGTTATTCACAATAATCGAGATCGTTTAACGATTCCTTAATGATCTAATCTGGCTCAAATCCGAGTACGATACTGAATTTGCCCAGCTGGCCCAATCCTGGATTAGTCTCTCCACTGACCGTCTTATCCAGACCAAATCCGTAATCAAATCCTAACAATCCAAACATCGGCAAGAATACACGCATACCGACTCCTACAGTTCGCCTCAGCTCAAATGGATTGTAATCATCAAAGCTATTCCACTGATTACCTGCTTGAAAGTAAAGGGTAGTGTATATCGTAGAGTTAGGATTAGTTGATAGTGGATACCTCAATTCTGTGGTGAACTTATTAAATATCGTACCTCCACCAGTGATATTATTATTAGGATCTACATCCTCTTCTTCATATCCTCTGAGAGCTATTATATCCGTACCCTGGATACCGGCACTCTGATTGGAGAGACCATCTCCACCCAGCTGAAATCGCTCGAATGGCACATCGCCTACATTATCATTATAGTTACCGAGATATCCCATCTTAGCAGATGTCATGATCACGAGCTTTCCTACTATGTTGTAGTACCACTCAGCATCAAATCTCCACTTATGATACTCTAAGAATTGGAATCGCTCCGCTTCCTCTAATTCACCAATAAAGCGCTCCTCATCAAATGTCTCAAGACCTCTAACTCCGAGAGTTTTGATCTCGTTTTCGATAGCTGAAGCTCTCTCCTCCTCACTCATCACCCAGAAATCATCTCCCCTGAATAGAGAGTATGGCGGAGTGAACTGAATATTCAAGGAAACTCTCGATCCTCCCATCGGAAACATTGGATTAGCTATCGAGCTACGAGCGAAAGTCTGACTAATATTGAAGTTATTGAAGGTACCATCACTTACTAAGAAGCGATTGACATAGTCATCCAGTTTGATCTGCTCAATATTGAGCGTAGTCGATGAGGTGAAGAAATCATCTGGAAACTTCAATGCTGTACCCAGTCCTGCAAACAATCTCGTGATACTCAGCTTACCAGATCCAAAAGAACTATTGTCAAAAGCAGAGGCTGCTCCACCCACTGTGAATGAGTTTGGACGCTTACCTCCGAGCCATGGCTCAGTGAAACTAAAGTTGTACGATCTAAAGAATCTACTATTAGACTGAATACGCAGCGACAGTCGCTGACCATCCCCTGTCGGTAGTGGCGACCACGACGCTTTATTTCTTATATTTTGAAGTGAGAAGTTATTAAAGGTAACACCCAGTGTCCCGATCAATCCCTCAAAACCTCCATATCCCGCAGATAGCTCCAGCTGATCTGATGGACGCTCTACGACAGTATACTCGATATCCACGGTACCTCTCTCATAGTTGACTGGCGTATTGATATCGACTGCCTCTGGATCAAAATACCCAAGATTAGTGATCTCTCTTTGAGATCTGATGATATCTGATCTACTGAATTTTTCGCCCGGCTTCGTACGGAGTACCCGTCTGATGACATTTTCATGAGTACGATCATTTCCTTTGATCACTACTCTATCGATAGTCGCTTGAGGACCTTCGTACATACGCATCTCTATATCTACAGTATCCTGACGGATAGCTACCTGCTGTGGATCTACATTAAAGAATAAGTACCCCTTATCCATATAGAGGGAGGAGATATCTCTACCATCCAGACTGAACTCGAGCCGTTTACTCAGCTCTTCAGGATTGAATACATCTCCTTTGTTGATACCCAACACAGCAGCCAGCTGATCATCGGTGTATATTGAGTTTCCTTTCCACGATATCTCTCCAAACTTATATTGAGGGCCTTCATAGACATTGATATCCATATGGATCAATCCGTCCTCGTCTCTCCATAGAGAGTCATTCATGATCTGCGCATCGCTATATCCATTTTTAATATAGAATTCGATGACCTTCTTTTTATCTTCTTTGAAGTCTGCTTGGACAAATTTTGACTTTTTAAGCAATGTTCCTTTCTGCTTAGTGGACTTCATCTGCTTACGCAGCTTTTTATCTGAGATATCTTTATTGCCCACAAAGTCGATCTCATCGATCTTGATGCGATCTCCTTTGTCTACATCTACGACGATTCGGACCACATTTTCTTTAGTAGTATCCTCTACAGGAGTGAGGTGAGCTACTGCGTCATAGTACCCTTTTTCGACATAGTACTGACGCACTTTCTCTGATCCCACAGCGAGATCATTGTCTGATACTATCCCGCCTATGCGAAACGTACCCTCCAAATCCTCTATAATTTTTTCTTGCTTTATTTTCTTGATATTGACGAAGTCATATCCAGCAAGGATAGGTTGCTCCTTGAGCGCTACTGTCAGATACAGGCTATCCATCTTGATGCTATCCATGAGTATGGTCACATCAGAGAATAAGCGAAGTCTCCAGAGTTCTTTCACCGCTCTTGAGAGATCTTCACTCGGCAGCATGATGGTTTTTCCTTCTCGGAGTCCGGTGATAGATTTTATAGCATTGTCATCTCGGCGCTCGGCACCAGTGACGTTTACTTTAGCTATGTGATATTGCTTTTTATCGCTATAATCTAACTCCATAAAACCTGGAGCTAAATCGTTCTCTACCTGAGCATTGAGCGAGACAGCAGCCATGGCAATAAATAGAAGAAGGCTATATTTCTTCATAAATGGCATGTTAACTATGGGTTCAAAAAAACGTCCTTTATTTATCACTCAGTGGCTTGTTTAAATTTTTAACCTCGAATTAAGATTTAATTAACTGGTCTCCAGTCATCCCAAATCGACGCTCTCTATTTTGGTAAGAAATAATGGCAGCATACAGGTCTTCTTTACTAAAATCAGGCCATAAAACATCTGTGAAGTAAAGCTCTGAATACGACAGCTGCCAGAGTAGATAGTTGCTGATGCGGTGCTCCCCGCTGGATCGGATCATGAGCTCTGGATCAGGGATGCCGCTGGTAGTCAGATACTGACTCATTAGCTCATCATTGATCTGATCTTCAGTCAGTAGTCCTTCTTTATATTCTCTTGCGATCCGCTTAGTGGCATTCATGATCTCCCATCTTGAGCTGTAGTTGAGCGCCAGATGGAGAGTCATCCGGTTATTATCCTGAGTAGACTCCATGCCTCGGAGGAGTGCCTTATAGGTATCTTTTGGTAGATTCTCCAGATCTCCTATGGCATTGAGCTTGATACTGTTATTATTGAGCGTATCCAGTTCCTTTTCGACCGTCTTGACGAATAGCTTCATCAGCGTATTCACTTCAAATTTTGGTCGTTTCCAGTTTTCTTGTGAAAACGCATAGAGCGTGAGATGCTTTACTCCCAGCTCGGCAGCACCTTCTGTCACCTGACGCACAGCCTTGACACCATTTTGATGCCCAAATACCCTCGGCTTATTGTGTTGCTTTGCCCATCTGCCATTGCCATCCATGATGATAGCGATGTGCTGGGGTAGCTTGGTCATATCTATTTGCGTCTGTAGTGACATTATGCTTTCATTAGAAAAAGGCCACAAAAATAAGAATTCTAAAGTAGCATTCGCCCGATTTCTACTTGGATCAGTCTAATTAAAGTGCTTCTACATCAAGATTTTTGACTATTTGCTGTCAATTCTATTATCATATTATTTTTATTCAATATTCGAAACTCCATGAAAAGAATCTTACTACTCAGTCTGGTCATCATCGGCGTCAGCTGCAATACTCCACAAGTCAAATGTCCCAATAAGAAATCCTTCTTGAATAGTTTTGAGGATTTCGTCAGCGATGTCAAAGAGCACTATCGTGACATCAGCATCAATGACTGGGAGTCAATAGACAAAGAATTTGAACTGTATGCGGACCAATGCTATGAAAAATACGAGGATGAACTATCCATAGGTGAGAAAGTAGATTTTGTGAAAAACACATTGACATATGCATACTACAAAGGCAAAGTGGATGGAGATATAGATATTGACCTATCAGATCTACATATCTCAGAGGACCTTGAGGATATAAGTATCGAAAGCAAAGAAGAACTGGAAAAATTCATCAAAGAAGAGTTAGGCCAAGACATAGAGGAGGCGCTCGATGACCTCATGGATGGAATGAAAGATATCTCTGAAGAAATAAAAAACTGGCTGAAAGAAGAGTAATAGACTTAGTAGGCACACATGAAAATGTTATATATAATAGAAATTTATAATATCACGGATTAAAAGTATACTTTAGTAGCTGAAAACGAACTCAGTATACATAGATGCTCGAAATATTCTTTGCATTTCTATTAGCCTTCATCCTTACATATGGTCTCATGCCTATGGTCATACGAGTGTCTCGTATCTACGGCATGATGGATCAGGAGAACGACCGAGCATCACACATTGGAGCGATCCCTTCGCTCGGTGGGATATCGATTTTTATCGGGATGATTTTCGCCTTTGCCCTTTGTTATCCGTTGGGATTATCTGATGAGTTTAGATTTCTTTTACTGGGTCTGACAGTGATATTTTTAGTGGGTGCTCGAGATGATCTTGATCCCCTTGCCCCTTTCGCTAAGCTGCTGGGTCAGCTGGCAGCAGTCATCCTTTTTGTAGCCTTCGCAGATATTCGACTGACATCACTCTATGGCCTTTTCGACATACATGAACTGAGCCATGGCCTGAGCACATTCCTATCGGTATTAGTCTATTTATTTTTGATTAATTCTTATAATCTCATAGATGGTATCAACGGCTTAGCTTCGACGACAGTCATATTAGCTACTGCCTTTTTTGGCGTATGGTTTTACCACACGGGGATCTATAGCTACAGCCTGCTATCTTTCTCTGTATGTGGGGCAGTTTTGGCATTCTTAAAGTATAATATCACCCCAGCGCAGATATTTATGGGAGATACAGGCTCTCTGCTTTTAGGCGCTATATGTACCGTTTTGCTGATCCAGTTTCTCGAGTACAATGAATCCCTGATTAGTCACTCCTATTATTTTTCTGCAGCACCAGGTATTGCACTGAGCATAGTCATACTTCCTGTCTTTGATACTCTCAGAGTATTCTTACTTCGTATGGCCAAGGGAATATCACCATTCACTCCAGATCGCAATCATATCCACCACCTACTACTCAGAGTGGGACTATCACATATGCAGGCCACGAGCCTACTCTTATTAGTCAATCTTGCATTTGTGATCATCGCAATACAATGGGATACGATTGGCGCCTTTTGGCTGATCACTGGACAGTTAGTATTAGCCACTGGCCTGACTACTATCCTATACACCATCCTATTTCTCAGGACTCGAGCGATATCAAGATCGACACGATGAGTGCTCTACTCTATGTATTCCTCGGAGGAGGACTCGGTAGCCTATGTAGATATAGTTTGGGCATTGCACTGAGATCTACACACTTTCCTTACGGGACCCTCGTCGCTAATATCATCGCCTGTACTATCCTCGGCATTCTGATGGGGCTGAGCATAGAGCAGCTACTCAGCACGCCACAGCGGCTACTATTGATGACCGGATTTTGTGGTGGCTTTAGTACTTTTTCGACATTCAGCGGAGAGATCGTCACCCTCTACCAAGATGGCCATATGAGCACGGCACTGATCTATGCACTGGGAAGTGTGATACTCGGTGTTGGCTGTATTTTTTTAGGTTTGGCTATAGCCAAAATATTCTCTTAGACAGATACGGGCTCATCTACATCCTCGATGATTCTCTCGAGTAAAATCTTCGCTTCTTTCAATGACTTGACATCTGGTTTTGATAAAATCAGATAAGTCTTAGTCTGCTTCAGCTGATATCCCATGATAGGTCCCTTAGTCGAGATGAAACCCATGAATCGTTGAAAGAGCTCCGTCTCAAAAAAGCTTGACTGAGGATTGGACAAGAAATAACAGCGCATCTTACCCCCTTTGAGGATCACTCGCTCAAATCCTAATTTCTTAGCTTGCCATCTCAAGCGCAATCCATGAAATAACTCCTCTACAGTCTCTGGTATAGGACCAAAGCGATCTTTCATGGCCTCTCTGAAGTGCAGTAAGTCTTCTTGATTTTCGATGAGATCGAGCTCACTGTATAGATTATAGCGCTCCTGTATATTATTGACATAGTGATCGGGGATCATCATCTCGATATCCGTATCGATCTCTACATCTCGGACATAGCTATGCTTTTCCTCAGCCAACTGATCTTCAAATACATCTTTAAACTCATTCTCTTTGAGCTCGTGGACTGCTTCCTCGAGTATTCGCTGATAGGTCTCGTAGCCGATATCAGCGATGAATCCACTCTGCTCTGCTCCCAAGAGATTTCCCGCTCCACGGATGTCCATATCCCGCATAGCAATGTGAAATCCACTACCCAAATCCGAAAACTCCTCAAGGGTCTTAAGCCGCTTACGTGCCTCTGGAGTCAAAACAGATAGTGGTGGAGCGAATAGATAGCAAAAGGCCTTTTTGTTGGATCGTCCTACACGACCTCGTAGCTGGTGTAGATCACTCAGGCCAAACTGATTAGCATTATTAATGATCATCGTATTCGCATTAGAGATGTCGAGACCTGTCTCTATGATATTAGTACATACGAGCACATCATACTTACGATCTATGAATGCGACTAATGTCTCCTCCAGTTTCTTAGGATCCATCTGACCATGTGCAGTAGCGATCGATACATCAGGGCATAGGCGCTTGATCAATGCTGCCATATCTGCCAGTGATTTGACCCTATTGTGGACAAAGAACACCTGTCCTCCTCGATGTACTTCATAGTAGATAGACTCTCGGATCACTTCATCATTAAATACTCTGCGCTCCGTATGTATCGGCTGACGATTAGGCGGAGGGGTCTTGATGATCGATAGATCTCGAGCGGACATCAACGAAAATTGTAAGGTCCTCGGGATTGGAGTAGCCGTCAGAGTCAATGTATCCACATTGACTTTCATACCCCTCAATTTTTCCTTAGCCGCTACACCAAACTTCTGCTCCTCGTCGATAACCAAGAGCCCAAGATCTTTAAACTTTACTTTTTTATTGAGGATGGCATGAGTCCCAATGAGTATGTCAATATCGCCATCAGCGAGCCTTTTGAGTGTGGCTGTTTTTTCTGCAGCAGATTTAAATCTATTGATATAATCTACCTTCACTGGGAAATCCTTGAGGCGCTCTGCGAAAGTCTTAGCGTGCTGTAATGCTAATATCGTCGTAGGCACGAGTACCGCCACCTGCTTTCCATTGACCACGGCTTTAAAAGCTGCACGTATAGCTACCTCCGTCTTGCCAAATCCCACATCTCCACAGATCAGTCGATCCATCGGATATTCTTTTTCCATATCAGCTTTGACATCTATAGTGGCCTGCAGCTGATCAGGGGTATCTTCATAGATGAAGGAGGCCTCGAGCTCATTTTGCAGATAGCCATCTGGGGCACAGGCAAATCCCTTTGAGGCTTTACGCTGCGCATAGAGCTTGATTAGCTCTTTAGCGATGTCCTTTACCTTTTTCTTGGTCTTTCGCTTGAGCGTTTTCCAGGCGTCACTTCCGATCTTATCGAGCTTGGGCGCAGTCCCATCTTTGCCTACATATCGAGAGATCTTGTGCAGACTGTTGATGCTGACATAGAGGACATCATTATTCTTATAAAATAATCGGACCGACTCCTGTATATGCCCATTGATATCGATTTTCTCAAGTCCAGAAAACTTACCCACACCATGATCTATGTGCACGACATAGTCTCCACGCTTAAGTTCTCGGAGCATCTTAAGATTAATCGCTTGCTCCTGTGTGAATCCCCGACGCAGCTTATACCGATGAAATCGCTCAAATATTTGATGATCTGTATAGCAGGCGATTTTCATCGTCGGATCAATGAAGCCTTTGTGTATTGACTTTGCGATCGGATGAAAGGTCACCTTAGCATTGAGATCCTCAAAGATGCTGTAAAAACGCTCGATCTGCTTAGTACTATCTGTGAATAGGAATACCTCTATTTGCTCTTCATTAAGTTCTTTGAGATTTTCTATCAATAGCTCAAAACTACGATTGAAACTCGGCTGTGGCTTAGCGCCAAAATCAATAGTCACCTCTGGCTCACCAGGAAATAACTGACTATTGGCATATTGTATCACATTGAATCGTGTGACATAGTCGACCACATCCCCCGGATAGATGAAAGCTCGATCTTTGAATATTTCCTTTAGCTTTTCATCTTCTACTAGCATCATATCTTGAGCAAACTCTTCAGCTTTCTCAAAGCACTGCTGCAGCTTATCGATCAGATGGTCCCCATCCTTTACCCACACGACTGTGTCTCGAGGAAAAATTTCAAAAAGTGATATCTTATCCTTTTGCTCAAACTGTCCCGTGACATTAGGTATGATAGCGATCTTATTGATACTACGGATCGATAGCTGATTGCCAGGATTAAACATCCTAATACTCTCTACCTCATCATCGAATAGCTCTATGCGATAGGGCCATTCATTTCCAAATGAAAAGATATCTACGATCCCTCCTCTGATAGAAAACTGTCCCGGCTCATAGACGAACTCTACTCGCTCAAATCCATACTCGATCAATAACTCCAAGATCGTATCCAGATCCAGCGACTCCTCCCTCGAAATCTCGATACGCTGTTTATTGATGACATTGGGATCGACGACCTTCTCAAATAATGCCTCAGGATAGGTCACGATAATCTCGCCTCGGCCGAGTCCTAAGCTCATTTTATTAATCGCCTCGGTGCGCTGTAGTACATTGTGACTATCGAGCTCCTCAAAGTGGAGCGGTCGCTTAAATGAATCGGGAAGTAAAGAAATCGACTTGTCAGGACTGATATTATCCAGTGTATTCTGTAGATAGGCTGCTTCCTCCTTGTCTATGGCTATGACTACATGATTTGCCAAACCACTATCATAGAGACCCATCAGAGCGAATGCTTCCTGAGCACCCAAGAGATGATCCATCTTGACACGAGAGTGTGTATCTATATCAGACAGAGCAGCTGCTGCTTTTTTTATCCTTTTGTCTTCTTGATATCGGCTGAGTAAACGGGTGAGATTTTCCACGGGCGCAAAGATATTAAATTTAACAGCGGTGCTGGGAGAGTGTTGAAAAAGGGATAAGTCTGAATCAATAAAACACCTTGCACCCTTCGCTACAGTTAGTACAGATATCGATCTGATCTCGACCTGTCTGGATCTGTGATCTGAAGGCTCGATACTTTTCTCCTCGCCAGATATCAGCGAAGGATTGATCTTTAGTACTACCCAGCTCATGGGTAGCATCTTTGTCAAAGCAACAAGGGACGACCCGCCCATCCCATGTGACCAGAGAGGAGTGCCACATCTTCCAGCAGGCATTGTCGAGGGAGTGCTTAGTCCTGTAGCTGCCATCAGACTTCTGAATATAGCGAGAGTAGCGATCTATAGTCGGTATGAGCTCATGCCCCTGCTCATAGTCATATATCTGAGCGGTCTTTAGTTTGACTTGATCTACACCTACCTGTTTAGCAAGCACTTTGAGTTCATCGATCTGGTGCTCATTGGGTCGGACGACGAGCATCTGAAATATCACCTGAGGACTCGAGCTTTTTAGCTTCTTTTTCCACTTGATGATATTGCGGGCTCCGTCGAGTACTTGCTCGAGATTGCCACTTTTTCGATATTGCTCATAGACCTTCTGCGTCGTGCCATCTACCGATATGATCAGTCGATCCAGTCCTGACTCCACTGTCTGACGAGCCAGATCATCATGGAGGAAGTGCCCATTAGTCGAGGTAATGGTGTACAATCCCTGCTCATGGGCATGGCAAACCATTGAAAGAAAATCAGGATGTATAAATGGCTCGCCCTGAAAATAGAATATCAAATAAATCAATCGATCCTTGAGCTGTGAGATGACATGACGATAGTGATTGTCTTTGATATTGCCTGTAGGCCGAGTGAATGATCTTAGTCCGCTTGGACACTCTGGACAGCGCAGGTTACACGCCGTAGTGGGCTCTACAGATAGCGTCATGGGCTGACCCCATATCTTGATTTGGCCGGTGAGCCGCATCCAATAGAAGCTCAATACCAACATCACGGCATTCCATATTTTGACTACAGTCAGCTTACTCAAAAAACGATATATGTCTGCAATAGGTGGCATATGAGCTCAAAAGTAAAAGTCCTATCGCATCTGCATACAAAATGATTAAAATACCTTTGCGGAACAATCACTCCCGACTATGTGGTTTAAAAATTGGTTTGGAAGAGATAAGAAAGAAGAGAACACGATGAAATATCTGATAGTAGGACTGGGAAATATGGGTGCCGAATATGATGACACCCGCCACAATATAGGTTTTGATGTAGTTGACCACATCGCCAAAGAAAATAATGCTGAGTGGAAACATGAAACACTCGGAGACCTCGCTACTGTCAAGCACAAAGGTCGAACGATCCTACTTCTCAAACCATCGACTTACATGAATCGCAGCGGTAAGGCTGTCAACTACTGGATGCAAAAAGAAAAGATACCTCATGATCGAGTGATCGTAATAGTAGATGATCTGAATATTGATTTTGGCAAGGTACGTCTCCGAGGTAAAGGAAGCGACGGTGGTCACAATGGTCTCAAAGATATCAATCAGGTCATAGGTCAAAAATATGCTCGTTTGAGGGTAGGTATTGGCAATGATTATCACAAGGGACAGCAGGTTGATTTTGTATTGGGTAAATGGTCAGATGAAGAGCGCACTACCCTAAAGACTCTGATACCCCACTGCGCTGGTGCCAGCTTGAGCTATTGTACTATTGGCCTCAGCCACACGATGAGTCAATATAATAAATAAACATTACGGAGAGCATCCAGAAGCGTATCAGCCTTGAGATCATTCTCAGAGATCACTCTCCATCGCTCCCGGTCAGATAGATACTCTGCCAGATATTCTTGCTCTGGTTGGCCTGGAGTAGGTATCCATATGGCCGCTTGATGCATATGTGATAGATCCATGATCGAGGTATATCCTGATCGAGATAAGACCACCTTTGATCCGCTGATGATAGTAGACAGCTGCGTACTATCAGCCATATCTATGACATCAGAGTAGCTGTAGTTTAGTTGAGCTCTTCTATCTGTACCTCTCACCAATACTACCGATGACAGTCCTAATGATGGCAGAAGACGATCCAGATGCTGCTCGAGCACGCTACGTGCTGGCTCTGGGCCCGAAAGAATGATCGACAAGTCAATTTTCTTTACGCTTGCTTGTTTTCTAAGTCGACTAAGTGGACCTATATATCTTTTAGTATTGATCCCGGTACTGTCAGATAGCTCGCCAGATAGCTTCATGGTGGGATGCTCATAGTCGGGGATCCAGCACTCGGTGAATCGATTAATAAACTGTCGATGCACTCTATTCGCCATGGATGACAGCAGCGTAGATCCACCTCGTAATCGGATCTGATGCGCTATGATGAAGGATGGTATACGAGCATCTCTGCAGCCCAGACGATGATCACTGATGATCATATCTACTTGGTATTGATCGACTATCTCTTCTATGAGTGCTGACTCTATGGCTACGGCTTTGGTGATCTTAGGTAGCTGTCGCATCATCGCCCATACCATAGAGTGTCCGCCATACTCGATATCATACGCCGGTAGCTCGATAGTCTGTAGATCAGGATATCGTGATCTCAATAACCGTAGGGCCAATCCATCAGAGGCGACTATCACTTCATTTTTTCGACGGAGATGATCGATGATGGGCATACTGCGTGTAGCATGTCCCAAGCCCCAATTGAGCGGAGCTATGACGATCCGCTTATTTTTTATTGGGTCTAAAAATGCAAGTGAGTTCACCGAGGTTTTATTGATCTATCTAAGAGATACGGATCTCGTCCATATTCTGATCAAAAAACTTAAACTCATTAAGACCAAAATTAGAATTAGCCTTTAGCTTGATCCATTTCTGATGCTTGCGATACCATTTCATCCTTAGACTCGGCCATCCCTCTTTGATATATGCGATGACAAACGGGTGAGCCTCCAACAGAATCTTTGACTTAGGTCGAGCATTGAATATATGAATCAAGCTACGCTCTACATCATCAGTGATCAATAGGCTCGGTGTGATCTTGCCGCTACCCTCACAGGTAGGACAGATCTCGGCAGTGCTGATCTTGACTTCTGGTCGTGTCCGCTGCCGTGTGATCTGCATCAGACCAAACTTCGTCAGAGGTAGCACTGTATGCTGTGCTCTATCAGACTCCATGAACCGTTTTAGAGCCTTGACAAGCTTAGCTTTGTTTTCTGGATTTCGCATATCGATGAAGTCGATGATGACGATTCCTCCCAGATCTCGGAGCTTCATCTGTCGAGCGATCTCCTCAGCCGCCTCCAGATTGACCTGTATAGCCGCTGTTTCTTGATCCGTGTTTTTCATCTTTGGACCACTATTGACATCTATCACGTGCATGGCCTCAGTGTGCTCTATCACCAGATATGCACCACTTCGCATGGTGTATGTCTTACCAAAAGAAGATTTAATCTGCTTACTGATACCGTAGTGATCAAAAATGTCTCGCTTACCCTTATATAGGTCTAAGATCTTCTGTCTCTCCTTACTAAAGCCACCTAAGAAGTCCTTCATATTGGCATAGGACTCGCTGTCATTAGTCACGACCCGATTGAAGTCTTCGCTGATGAGATCACGCATGATAGACTCAGACTTGTCGAGTTCTTTGAGTACTTTTTTATACTTTTTAGCGCCTCTGATCTTAGTATAGATTTGCTCCCACTTCGCCATGAGATCAAGGATATCTTCGTGGATATCCGCTACTTTTTTCCCTTCAGCGGCAGTACGTACTATGACGCCAAAGTTTTTTGGTTTGATGCTATCAGTGAGTTTTTTTAGGCGAGTGCGCTCTTCGTCAGACGAGAGTTTTTTAGATACTGCGACCACATTTTTAAATGGGCTGAGGACTACATATCGACCAGGTATAGTGATCTCACAGCTGAGGCGAGGCCCTTTGGTAGATATGGGCTCTTTGAGTATCTGTACGAGCAAAAAGTCTCCTTTCTTGAGCACTTTATCGATACTACCTCGCTTATCTATCTCAGGAGGTATCTCAAAGGTGTCGAGTTTATGGCTTCTTATTTTGTTCTTGATGGAGCCCTGTGTGTAGTTGATGACAGATGAGAGCGTGGGACCACAATCGGTGTAATGCAAAAAAGCATCACGGGGATGACCTATATCGACGAATGCGGCATTAAGCCCAGGCATTGTCTTTTTGATAGTCCCTAAGAATATATCTCCAACATTGAAGCTATTTCCCTTTTTCTCTTGATGTAATTCAACAAGTCGCCTGTCTTCTAACAGGGCTATTTCTACAGACTCTTCTGTAGAATTAATAATTAGTTCTTTCTCCACAATGTTCTTTTATTTGAAGCATCGGCTTACCAGCAGGAATCTTGCGATTTCAGAGAGAGATTATTGAGAGAGAGATGAGTAGGTCAGTGAGAGTTGGAGTTTTCTATAATATTTCTAACTGACTGTAGTCGAATATATCCTGCTATATTCCTATGTAAAACAGAAAGAGAAGTAGATCAAAGACCTACTTCTTTTTCTTATGTCTGTTCTTTCTTAGCCTTTTCTTTCTTTTGTGTGTGGCTATTTTGTGTCTTTTTCTTTTTTTACCGCAAGGCATACTTACATTATTTTAATTGTTCACATTTGATCCTAAACTCCTCAGCCTGAGCCATTTGTCCCTGACGACTCATTGCTTCTGCCATAAGACAGACAGTCGTTTTATTGTTGGGTTCCAGTGCTAATGCTGATTGCAAGCGCTCTGAGGCTTTATCGAGCTGATTAGTTTGGAGTGCAAATTTCGCTAGATTATTTATTACAGGCACGTTTTTGGGGAAGTTTTTATTCAACTTCAGCAAAATTTGTATTCCCCGCATTGGATTTTCGCTATCTGGATGCTCTGCAAATATCACCGCTCGATTGATCTGGTAATCCAGATTATCGGGATCAAGCGAGATCGCATTCTCGAGTGATTCGAGCGCTTTTTCTTTGCAATATAGCTTTTGCTTGTCTTCTGTAGAGCGCTTGATACCGATAGCATAAGTAGTACCTGCTATACCCCAAGCCTGCGCAGACTCAGTGACCTGACCGATCTGCTCTGCATAGTGGCCAGCCATGGCATATTGATCTTGATTATACCAGGTACTCGATAGATTCTTCAGTATCTCGATCTCGGCTATAGAGTCTTGATTATTCTCCAGCTGAGACTGTAATATCTGGATATTCGATCGAGTACTACCGTCTACAGCCTGCATCGCCTCATCTCTGATGATGGATATATCCGTAGCACTGAGATTGAGCGATCGGGTGCGCTCTTGCTCCAATAGCTCTTTAGGCTTAGTCCTAAAACCAAACAATAAGATAAGAAACAATGCAGAGAATCCTGCAATAGTAATTATCTGAGATTTCGTCATATGGATATATTAGTACTGTTTATTCTTCAGCTGGGAGCTCGTTCACATTTCCTTTGACTTGCTCCATGAAGACTTTAGCAGGCTTAAACGAAGGGATGTAGTGCTCTGGTATCTCGAGAGCTACATTCTTCTTGATGTGTCGTCCTATTTTCTTAGCACGTTTTTTAATGACAAAAGATCCAAATCCTCTGATATATACATTTTCACCATCTGCGAGCGTATCCTTCACTTCTGTGAAGAATGTCTCCAAGGCTACTAAGACATCTACTTTTGGCACACCAGTTTTCTCTGCGATAGTATTTACTAAGTCGGCTTTACGCATGATATAAATAATTGGTTGTTAATTACTTATGAACACCGAATATAGCATTCTAAGCCTGACAAATTTCGCAATTTTATTTATTTATCATAAAATTTCTCCTTTTTTTCAATCTGTGCTCATATGCGGCGAATTACTATATATTATCTTTCGGCCTTTTTGATTCATAAACTTTTATAAAAAACGTAGTAGATATGCTTTATTCGATGACAGGCTATGGTAAATCAACTGGTGAGTATGAAGGTAGATCTTATACTTTTGAGCTGCGTACTCTCAATGGTAAGACCACTGACATCCGACTGAAGCTCCCTAATCACTTCAGATCTAAGGAAATAGAGCTCCGTCAATATCTACTCGATAAAATCAAAAGAGGCAAAATCGAGTGTACTGTGCAGGTGATTAGCTCCGATGCGGATCTTGGATATGGGATTAATATCTCTCTCCTGAATAGCTACTATGAGCAGTTATCCCAATTTGCCGCAAAACATCAGTTACCACCTCAGGACTACCTCAACACCATCATCCGTATCCCAAATGTCGTAGAGGCCAAGGAAGAGGACATCACTGATGAAGAATGGTCGTTTATCCTACAGACAGTAGATCAAGCGGTAGAGCAGCTGGACGCTTTTCGGTCTAAAGAAGGACAAGCTCTGATGGATGACCTGGAGGGTAGAGTCAATAGCATCAAAGATCTGCAGCAAGAGATCATTCCCCATGAGGAAAAAAGAAAAGAAGCTCTCGTAGAGCGCCTAAATAACAGCATAAAAGACAATATTAAGTCTGATACTGCTGACAAAAATCGTCTCGAGCAAGAGATCATCTACTATCTCGAAAAACTCGATATACACGAAGAAAAAGTACGTCTGCGTCAGCACTGTGATTACTTTCTTGAAGAGCTGAAATCTCCTGAATATGAGATCGGCAAAAAACTAAACTTCATCTCCCAAGAGATGGGTCGTGAGATCAATACACTTGGCGCAAAAGCTCAATACTCTCCGATCCAACAAATCGTGGTACAGATGAAAGTAGAGCTCGATCAAATAAAAGAGCAATTGGCTAATGTGCTCTGATTTTGATCTCTGAATGGTATATATTTGAGATCGAATCAAATACTTATCACTTGATCACATGTACTACTAATGGAATAGAGGTCGGCGTCCAAACTCGCTATGAAGCGGACCACTCTGACCCTCGATCTAACAAGTACATACATAGCTATAGGATCTCCATCACTAATCATACGGACTACACCGTGCAGCTACTCAAGAGGCACTGGATCATCATGGATAGTGATCTCAATGTCAGAGAAGTAAGAGGAGAGGGAGTCATCGGTCAGCAGCCTATCCTGCAACCTGGAGAAACACATGAGTATTCCTCATGGTCTCCACTAGCTACAGAGATCGGCAAAATGACAGGATCCTATCAGATGATCAGACCTGTGAGCAATGAAATATTTGATGTGAGAGTACCCGTATTCGTCCTATGTGACTCGGCACTGCTGAATTAATGATGATTTCTATTTGAAAATCATGGGCAACTATTTGCTCGTTTCGAAAAAGAGAATAAATTTGCACTCCCTTTGTCAAAAGCGCCATTGTGTTGGCGAAAGATCAGAGGAAATGGAGGTACCTTAGCTCAGTTGGTAGAGCACAGGACTGAAAATCCTGGTGTCCCTGGTTCGATTCCTGGAGGTACCACAAAAGCCCTTTTCAAGGGCTTTTTTTATGTCCTCTATTTTGCTCATGTGCCTGATATTCAATTATATACATATAAAAAATAGTATTAATTGAAAAAATACCATTAAGTAATTTTGTACCCCACAGCGTACCCCAAGATCTAAATAAGCTATATATTCGACAGGACCAATACAGCTTAATTAGATTCATGCAGCATCATACACTAAGAATAAAGAGCTATCCTATTTTGCTCAAAAGGCCAAACTCTAACAGTCCAACAGGGCTATTTTTGCGTACTTCCTTCAATGGAAAGCCATTTAAATACGGTCTCGGAGTATCTATTTTCCCAAAATTGTGGGATAAAAAGACCTACAGACCTATCACTAAGAGATCAGAGGTAAATAAATTTCGGAAGTATGATCCACATATTGATGTCAACCTAAAGAATATAGAGTTGACCATAGTCCAGGCCGAAGGGATCATAGCCCAATACATACTGAGTACCAAAAAAGACAATCGGGCTTTTGATGTCAATGAGCTAAGGCAGGCATTAGATGAAGGGATCAAGAATGTAATAGATACCAGTGACCAACAGGATCAAAGCATATTTGTGCTGGAGTATCTCAACAGGACCAAAGAGCAAATGAAGACTGGAGAGATAGTAATAAACGCTGGTAAGAAGAAAGGCCAGCGATATAGTCAGGCCGCTATCAAAAACTACAGTAACCTCTACAATCACTGGTTGAGCTTTGAAAAGCAGATAGGCCGTAAGATTAGATTTGATGATATCACTGGAGATCTATATAATCAATTGCTTCAATACTTTCATGGTAAGGCTCTCAGTGCTAATACTACAGGCCGATATATCAAGGCTCTCAAAGCTATCATGACACGGGCCTATGATGATGGTATCCATAGTAACAATGTCCATACCCATAAAATTTTTTACGCCCCACAGGTACAGACCACAGCTATCTATCTGACTCCAGCAGAAATAGAGGCTCTAAGGAAAGAAGACCTATCCAGTAAGCCACACTATCAAAAGGCATTAGATGTCTTCTTAGTTGGGATATATACAGCCATGAGGTACAGCGACTATAGCAGGATCAAGCCGCAAAACATCAAGGAAAGGCCAGACGGTACAAAGGTGATAGATATGATCACTAAAAAGACTGGAGAGAGAGTAGTAGTACCTATAAAACCAGAGCTGAACCAGATCTTATCGAAATATGACTATAAGCTACCTAAGACCTATGAGCAAAAAGTAAGCAAGTACATGAAAGAAATAGCAGAGGCCGCAAAAATCAATAGCCCTATCGAGGTCGAAGAAATCAAAGGAGGTCTAAAGGTCAACAGCACGAAGCCCAAATACCAGATGATCAGCTCCCATACTGCCAGACGGACGGGCGTATGTCTCATGTACTTGGCAGGGGTAAGCGTCAATGATATAATGAAGATAACAGGCCACAGGACCGAAAAGAGCTTTAAGAAGTATTTGATAATCTCTAAAGACGAAGCGGCCAATAAAATGGCTCAGATGGACTATTTCAAAGGAGATAACCAGAACTTGAAAGTAGTATAACTATAAAAGTGATGCACTTCGTGCATTTTCCGCACTTTCTATCTAATACGCCCACATACTGGACATTTTAGAGAGCTGGGAGCGGTGCACTTTCGCTGCACTCTGTGCACTTTGTACCATGTATATCAATTTTTTAACCTAAATATTTAAGTGATGAGTAAATCAATTAGTAGTGATGGTCCTATTGAAATTACAACGGCTCATATGCTCCGTGAGTGGGATACAGACGATGTAAAAAGCATGATGGACCACTTGGAACAGCTTTATTTCGGATCGTTTCACTATGCCGATAAGAATACTGAAGACTTGGAATCGGCTCAACTCCTTTTCCAAGAAATCAAAGAGCTGTATTTGGTACTACATCTATCGACTAAGGAGATCAGCAAGGAGGGAAAGATACCAGTTCTACTATTGCACTCGATGAGTAAGGAGAATTACAAGGGCTTCAAACCAACAGGGGTGCGACTCCATAAGGAATATAGTATCAAGCCTTATAACTTGTAGATAGGACCACTGTACAAAATCACTTAAATGCACGGTGCACATTCATTGGGTGGGCTGGCACTACACGGCCTCCCTTTTCATGTTTATCGTCATGAGCACCTCCACGGATTCACCTCGACAATCAGCATCCGTCATCGGACAACATCGTCATGAGCGCATCCACTGATTCACCTCGACAATCAGCATCCGTTATCGGACAACATCGTCATGAGCGCATCCACTGATTCACCTCGACAATCAGCATCCGTCATCGGACAACATCGTCATGAGCGCATCCACTGATTCACCTCGACAATCAGCATCCGTTATCGGACAACATCGTCATGAGCGCATCCACTGATTCACCTCAACAATCAGCATCCGTTATCGGACAACATCGTCATGAGCAGCTCAACGGATTCATGACTTTTTGATTAAATAATTAAGAAGGTGTGTTTACCATTTTGGCCGTTTTAGGCATATCTAAAAAAGACCTCAAACCCCCAACTGCTGGGCGTTCCACTAATGTTGGTATTTACTTTAAGTGTTTACCATTTTGGCCGATCGGCTACCAAAGTATCATTTTGACCTGTTTTTGTGCAGAACTTTGTAATCGAACAATTTAAAGAAAAGCACCTCCCACTTCATGGATAGAATAATACTTACCGAACAAACTAAAGAGAGTCTCGTAAACGAGATCACAGAATCCGTATTGGCTGGCATGGTCCAGCTACTGGAAAAGCGAGAGCAAACCATAGAAGATAAAGAAAATTGGACTATCTCAGAGACGGCCGATTATCTCAAAGTATCTAAGGTGACTATTCACAGCTATGTGAGACAGGGCTTACTGAAAAAGCACAAGTTAGGCTCTAAGACCTTATTCAAAAAATCGGAAGTCATGGCATCTATCAAGACGCAAAAAAATGTAGCGCTATGACTGAAGAACAATACCCACGGTCAGGAAAGATGCAGCCAATTAGTGAGGTTCTAAAAGAATTGCTCAGTTTATATATCAAGGTAGGTCGCAATCCAGATAAGGTAGAATAGCACACGATTAAGAAAGTTAAAATTAAAATGAATAGTATGTCTATTGACAAAAGCACAATAGAAAAGGACAGTCTTGATATTAACGAAGACTTAGGACCAATCAAGCCCTTCCCTATCGAGATCTTTCCAAATGAAATGCAATCAATCATACAAAGTCTTAACGAATGCTTAGACTTTCCTACTGACTATATCGGATCATCCATACTCTACGCTGCCAGCCTATCAATCGGTAATGCGTATAAAGTCGAAGTAAAACGAGGCTGGACGGAATCAGCCGTCCTCTATATCGCTATCAGTGGCAGGGCTGGTACTAATAAGAGCGCTCCGCTATCATGGGCGCTCAATCCAATCAAAAGACAGGATCAGAAAAGCCATAAGATATATCTCGAAAAGCTGAAGTACTATGAGCAAGCCAAAGAGATGAGCAAGAAAGAACGGTCGGAGGCTGGCATAGATGAACCAGAAAAACCAGTATTGAGAAAGTACCTATTGTCTGACTTCACTCCAGAAGCATTAACCCAAGTGCATGAGGGCAATCTAAGAGGTATTGGTATCCATGCCGATGAGCTGGCCAGTTGGTTTAATAACTTCAATAGATACTCTAAAGGGTCAGAACAACAGTTTTGGCTATCCATATGGAGTGGAAAGGCTATCAATGTGGATAGGAAAGGAGGCCGCCCCGTATATATTGCGAGTCCACATATACCGGTCATTGGTACACTCCAGACGGCTTTAGTTAGTCAGTTGGCAACCGATGGCCGTGACCAAAACGGATTCATTGATAGGATCTTATTTGTGATTAATCCGATGATCAAAAAACCATATTGGTCAGATATCGAACTCGATGAGAATGTCACAATTAAATACAGGGCTATCATGCAACATATCTTAGATCTACCGTATGATATTGATGAAGATGGAAACTATCAGAGTCAAATACTAAAGTACTCTCCAGAGGCAAAAGAGGTGCTCTATAGCTGGCAGCGCAATAATGCCGATGAATGCAATGTAAGTGAGAGCGACAGTAAAGCGCAAATACTATCTAAGCTGGAAATCTACATATCAAGGTTTGCATTGATCATCGAAGTTCTGGACAAAGCTCCAGAAGGGTTTACTCCTACAGCAATATCAGTAGACTCTATTCATAAGGCTATCAAATTAGTCGAATATTTCAGATCTACAGCTCTATGGGTACTCCAGACGATCAATAAATCAATCGGACCAATAGAAAGCCTATCAGTGCAGAAAAGGCGAATCTATGATAAACTCTCTGATGAGTTCAGCACTAAAGAGGCGATTGCCATAGGCGAAGAAAATGGATTGAAAAAAAGGGCGGTACAGGAATTCCTCAGAGATCGAAGCCTATTCTCCAGAGTAAAGCAAGGCCAGTACAGGAAAGCAGCAATTAACGAAAGTGCACAAAGTGCAGCGAAAGTGCAGCAAAGCGAATAGTCGTAAATCATTGATAATCATCCTGTTACATAACAAAGTGCGGAAAGGGCACGAAGTGCAGCACTATGAGCAAGTAGAGGTAATGAGTACGAAAGTGCGGAAAGTGCAGCGAAAGTGCAGCAAACCGAATAGTCATAAATAGTTGATAATCAATCTATTACATAACAAAGTGCGGATAGTGCGGAAAGTGCACCACTATGAGTAAGGAAGTATTTACAGTAGCATTAGAAAAGTATAATGGTCCATCATCGAGATATCCATGTCCATCATGTGGTAAGTTCAGAAAGTTCACAAGGTACATTGATGTGGTCACTGGAGAGTATATAGGCCGCAATGTCGGGCTTTGTGATAGGGTTGATAGTTGTGGATATCACTACACGCCAAAGCAATACTATGAAGACAATAAGATACATCTCTCCAGCGATCAGATGTCCATGCGAGTGGAGGCCGCAAAAAGAATCACTAAGCCAAAACCCAAAGAGCCGTCATATATCGACTATGAGGCCGTCACAAAGAGTAATAGCATAGTAGGACCAAATACATTAGAGGTCTTCATAGCGTCCATCTATGGCACATCAGCAAGGCGAATACTTGAAAGATATAGACTCGGATCATATAATCTTTGGGGAGAAATAAACCCAATCTACTGGCAGATAGACAGGGCTGGCATGGTCCGTACCGGTAAAGTAATGCGATATGATCCAGCTACAGGCAAACGGATCAAAGACAAAGCGGCTCTACACTGGTATCATGCTCTGCATAAGACGAAAGGCTTTAATATGGTCCAGTGTCTATATGGTGAACATCTACTACCCTACTATCCAGATAAGGTAGTCGGTGTAGTGGAGTCAGAGAAAACAGCACTCATAGCCGCTATCGAGCTGAATCACATACTATGGCTGGCCACTGGAGGTAAATCCAATCTATCAATATCTAAAATGAATGCTCTGCAGGATAGGAGAGTAATCCTATATCCAGACGCTGGGAGCTATGATAGCTGGAGTATCAAGGCCGATGAGATCAGTAAGGTAGTGTCATCTATCAGTGTCTCGGATCTACTGGAGAGAGAGACCACAGCCGAACAGAATGGAGATGATATAGCAGACTTCTTACTATTGCATAGGCAGGGGGGGGCGATATTCTGAGTAATGGACTCTCAGAAGAACGCTGCCTTAACAGCGTACATATCGAAGCTCTATATTTATGATAGGGGGGGTTAAGTAGGGCATAGTGTTAGAATTCATTGTTTAAACATCAATGCGTATATATAATTGATTATCAATTTCTTACAATCACCCTATTTGCCGTATGCGTTATTGATATTTGTTATATCTTCATGTTATTATTCAATAATTCCCTTCCTATCTCGGAAAAGAACTATTCATATTAATTAGCTTTTCTTTAAGCGGTCTCTATGTGCTGGAGGCCGCTTTTTTTATGTCTCCATCAGTAGAGTTTGTTGTTTAAACAATGAATTCTGAAAATAGAAATTACTAAACATCAACTCTAAGAGCACAACAAAGATCCGTAGCACAATGAGACCAAATACATTAGAAACCTTCTTAGAGTCGATATATGACATATCAGCAAGGCGAATACTTGAAAGATATATTACTCCGCAGCATCGGTTGTCGGTCATCATCAACATCAGTGCATCCACGGATTCACCTCGACAATCAGCATCCGTTGTCGGTCAAAATCGTCATGAGCGCATCCACTGATTACCTCGACAATCAGCATCCGGATCATACACGAGCTGACCATAAGTAGAGATGTATTTCAATTAGAATGGGTTGTAGTATCGAGATACTGGTATATATTAGCTGCTGAAATCAATTTTCAGTGAAATTTTGTACCCCTGAGCGTACCCCAATACTGACAATCGAGCGTAACTAATTGATTATCAGTATTGTGGTCGGGTACTGGAGGTACCACAAGAAAATCTTACACATATCACTACATGGTGACTGTGTGAACTCTGAAAATTAAGCCGACTCTGTTTGAGTTGGCTTTTTTATTTTTATGCAGAGCAATACTCTACTATGCGCATATCCTCTCTATCCAGGACGCTCTCGATTCCCTTTTTCATCATGTTGGCCTATTTCGGCTTTTATGGGATGTATCACCATCCTGACTCGCATCTCTACACACTGATCCCAGGGATCATAGGATTAGTGCTGATTTACTTTTTTCATGAGCCAATAGATAGGGCATGGTGGACAAATCACCCTCCAACACTGGATAAGAAAATCAAAGCCTGGCTGTCTGCATATTCTCCCTACTATATGAATCTTGATCAAGATCTCAGAAAACGATTTGAGGATCGGCTATCCACATTCATGCATGTCAAGGAATATACTCTTAAGGAGAAAAAAGATTTTCACCTACAAGAAGATATAAAAGCACTTCTTTCTCATGAATTCATTCGACTGACACTCCATCGTGAGGAGTTTCTGATGGATGGGTTCAAGCATTTTGTGCTGTATCATCACCCATTTGCTTCCCCTGACCATCAGTATCTACACACAGTAGAAGTCAATCCTGAAGACGAAGGAGTAGTAATACTATCTAAAGAGCATTTAGTCAATGGATTTAATCCAGCCTTAGAGTTTTTCAATATTGGCCTCTATGCCGCTATACTCTGCTGGCTCAGCGAGCATCCTCGCATGGACTATCCGGATGTCTCAGAACTCACCCCTGAGAGCATATGCGAGCTCGTGGACTATGATCTCGATAGCATCAAGAAAGTCACAGGACTCAATCATATCGGCAAAGTCGCTCTGCTGATCTATGCATATCATGAGCATCTTGATAGGCTGAAGGCAACATTACCTAAGGCCCACCAGTCGCTTCAAGTTATTTTTCAATAAAAAGGCAGACCTGATATCCAGATCTGCCTTATCACTTCTATTATTTTCTACTGTTATTCTTCTTCCACATTCGCCCCTTCTAATACGGAGAAGGCAAATGTACCATTGACTACGGCTACGCTCACTTGATCTCCATCAGTTGCTTTACCAGAGAGGATCAGCTTGGATAGTTCATTGACGATCTCCTTTTGGATGACTCTCTTGAGCGGTCTGGCGCCAAACTGAGGGTCATATCCCAGATCTGCCAGAAGACCCATGGCCTCATCACTGAGCTCAATAGAGATATTTGATTTTGCCAGATTGCCACGCACTCCCTTGAGGAGCAAGCCTGCGATCTGCTCGATCTCTGCTTTAGTGAGCGGGAGGAACATGATCTTCTCATCAATACGATTCAAAAATTCTGGTCGGAGGTGCTCTTTTAAGAACTCAAAGACTTCGACCTTAGTCGTCTCGATGATATCTGCTCTATGCTTATCTCCGAGCTCAGCCAGATCTTCAAAATTCTCAAGGATCGTCTCCGCCCCCATATTAGAGGTCATGATGATGATCGTATTCTTAAAGTTGGCTACACGACCTTTGTTATCAGTCAGTCGACCATCATCGAGTACCTGTAGCAATACATTGAATACATCTGGGTGGGCTTTCTCAATCTCATCGAGTAGGATGATAGAGTAAGGCTTGCGACGTACTGCCTCAGTGAGCTGTCCGCCCTCATCATAGCCTACATATCCCGGAGGCGCACCTACGAGTCGTGAGACCGAGTGTTTCTCCTGAAACTCGCTCATATCGATCCTCGTGATCGCCGTCTTATCATCGAATAAGACTTTGGCTAGACTCTTAGCCAGCTCAGTCTTACCCACACCAGTCGGTCCGAGGAATATGAAGGAACCTATTGGTCGATTTTCATCTTGCAGGCCTGCCCGGCTTCGTCTAACGGCATCAGAGACAGCTACTACTGCTTCTTTCTGGCCGATAAGCCTTTTGGCTATTTCATCCTCGAGATTCAGCAGCTTTTCTTTTTCACTTTGTAGCATTTTAGAGACTGGGATCCCTGTCCACTTAGATACGGTATCAGCGATATCATTAGCTGTCACCTCCTCATTAGTGAATCTGCTGTCATCAGGCAAATCCTCAAGCTTTTCTTCTGCAGCTTTGAGCATAGCTTCTTTTTCCTTGAGATCTCCATATCGGATCTTCGCTACTTTCTCAAAGTCACTATCTCTCTCAGCTTTATCCGCTTCGTGCTCGAGCTGCTCGATTTGTTTCTTGATATTTTGGACGGTATCGACGATCTCCTTCTCACTCTTCCATGCCGCTGTACGAGACTCGAGTTCTTCTTTAGCATTAGCTATTTGCTCAGAGATGCGCTTTTCTTTACGCTCATTTTTCTCTCGCTTGATCGCTTCTCGCTCGATCTCGAGCTGTCTGACTTTTCGCTGTAGCTCATCGATCTCTTCTGGTACAGAGTCCAGTTCGAGCCTTAGTTTGGCTGCAGCCTCATCGATCAAATCGATGGCCTTATCAGGTAGCTTTCGCTCGCTGATGTATCGGTGCGATAGTTCGGCAGCTGCTATGAGTGCCTCATCGAGAATATCTATTTTGTGGTAGACCTCATACTTGTCCTGAATACCTCTCAGGATACTGATCGTGTCTTCTACGCTCGGCTCATCGATGAATACTGTCTGAAATCTACGGACCAAGGCCTTATCTTTCTCAAAGTACTTCTGATACTCATCAAATGTCGTGGCACCTATGGTGCGCAGCTCACCTCTTGCCAAGGCCGGTTTGAGGATATTAGCGGCATCCATGGCCCCATTACCTCCACCAGCGCCTATCAGGGTGTGTATCTCATCGACGAATAGGATGATTTCTCCATCAGAGCTATTCACTTCTTTGATGACTGCCTTCAGCCTCTCTTCAAATTCTCCTTTATACTTCGCCCCAGCGATCAGCGCTGCCATATCCAGTGAATAAATCTGTTTTGACAGGAGATTTTCTGGTACGTCCTGCTTGACGATACGCCATGCGATACCTTCTACTATAGCTGTCTTACCCACGCCTGCATCACCGATCAGGATTGGGTTATTTTTCTTTCTTCGTGAGAGGATATGCAGTATCCTACGTATCTCCTCATCTCTACCGATGATCGGATCGAGCTTGCCGGACTCTGCTCTCTCGTTGAGATTGATCGCATATTTCTTCAGACTGTTGTAGGCATTGTCAGTGTGTTGATCCGTGACCTTTCTGCCTTTTCGGAGTTCTGCGATGGCCGCTTTGAGCGAATCTTCAGAGGCTCCCAAATCTTTGAGGATTTTGGCCGCCTTATCTTTCCCTTTGAGGATTCCAGCGATGATGAGCTCGATAGAGATGAATTCATCTCCATATTCTTTCATCAGTTTCTTAGCTCTGCTCAGTGATTGATTAGCATCATTAGTGAGATACTGCTTTTCTGTGCCTTCTACTTTAGGAAATGCCTCGATCGCCTTATTCAGCTCTTTCTTCAGCTGGATGATATTGACTTGCATTTTCCCAAAGAGAAAATCTGCCAAATCCTCATCTACTTCAAAGAGCGCTTTGAGCATATGCACTGTGTCTACAGACTGCTGATCTAATCCTCCAGCTATCTGCTGAGCTCGAAGTATGAGCTCCTGTGATTTTATGGTAAAGTTGTCGTAAGTCATGTTTTATTTTTTATACCCAACATTCATTGATCAAACTATAGTCCAATCAAATTTTTGGATTTAATTTCAGTCAATTTGGCAGCTTTCGCCGAAAAAGCAATGCCACTTTGTCAAATAAGCTTATAAATACAGATCGTCATCAATACTTTTGGCAGTCTTCTGTCGTCAAAATCATAAGCAATCGAGCCTATTAAAACGTTCTTATCAAAATTAAGAGACATTTTAAAAGTAATTTAACAGCAAAACAGAATGTGCATAAAAAGATTCTCAAACATAGGTCAGTTAATACTGTTACGATTTCGCCCCATGTGTCTTTTTATGATATCCTATATAATGACCAAATAGTATAGTCTGATGAAAAAAACAATAATTTTCTTACTGCTCACGATAATCGGTGTCGAACTTTCTGCCCAATATTTTGGTAGAAACAAGCCCCGCTACCGCAATTTTAATTTCAAAGTATACCAGACTCCACACTTTGATCTACACCACTATAGTAAGAATCAAGATATGGTAGATTGGTTTGCACAAGACATGGAGCAATGGTACGATTTTCATGGGTCTGTACTGTCTCATGATATCCCTTTTAAAAATCCCTTTATACTCTATAACAATCATGCGGAGTTTCAGCAAACGAATGCGATATCAGGTGGCATCGGTGTAGGAACAGGAGGAGTCACAGAGGCGCTCAAAAATAGGGTGATCATGCCATTGACCTTCTCTAATCAACAGACACATCAGGTATTAGGGCATGAGTTAGTCCACGCATTTCAGTTTAACATGATACTCGGCGGTGACTCGACTAATATCCAGTCTCTATCCAATCTACCCCTATGGACAGTGGAGGGCATGGCAGAATATATGTCCATCGGCCGAGTAGATCCATTCACTGCTATGTGGATGAGAAATGCAATCCTCAACGATGATGTCCCGAGCCTGCAGAAAATGGCTAATCCCAAATACTTTCCATATCGGTACGGCCAGGCAGCTTGGTCTTTCTTCACAGGATACTATGGGGACAATGTCATCGAGCCATTCTTCATGAAGACTGCTATGTATGGCATGGAGTATGCTTCTCAAGATGTATTCGGAGTCCCACTTGAGACACTGAGTTCTTTCTGGGAAAACTCCCTCAAGCACTACTATGAAGACTATCTCGGCGAAGGCAAAGAAAGTAGAATTGGTAAAACATTACTATCCAAAGAAAACTCGGGCAAACTCAATGTATCTCCAGCGATCAGTCCAAATGGTCGGTATGTGGTATACATGTCCGAGAAAGACCTTTTTTCTACAGATATATTCTTAGCAGATGCCCGCAATGGAGAAATATTGCGTAAGCTCTCCAGCCTCGTAAAGGACAGAGATCTGGACAACTTTAACTTTCTCGAGTCTGCAGGTACTTGGGCTTCAGACAATAAACGATTCGCATTCGTAGGGTTCTCTAAAGGAAAAAATACTCTGGTCATAAAAAATACTGAAAACGGATCTACCATCGAAACACACGAGATACCAGGAGTCGCTGCATTCACTAATCCTAACTGGCGACCACAGTCCAGCGAAATCGTCGTAACGGGTAATGTCGAGGGACAGATCGACCTCTATGTCTACAACATTAAGACGAAAAAAGTAAAGCAACTGACCGACGACGTGTACTCTGAGGTACAAACACACTTTAACTCGACTGGTGATCAGATCGCCTTCAGCTATGATAAGCGCAGCTTCACCGAAGGCCGGACTAACGGCATGTACACTTATGATCTGGCAATCATGGACTATGAGTCGGGAGAGATTGAAATTTTGGATATTTTTCATGGAGCCAATAATATAAATCCGAGCTACGATCACGAGGACAATATCTACTTCATGTCAGATGGTGATGGGTATAGAAATATGTATCGCTACATCCCTGAGACAGGAGAGGTGCTACGGATGACTGATTTCTTGACAGGACTGAGCGGTATATCAAGATTTTCACCAGTACTGACTGCCGCTCGTACTCGAGACAGGGTACTATTCACGCACTACTATGGGAACGAGTATACCATTAAGTCTGGTAATGTGGAGCGTCTGCTCAATGAACCTGTAGATAAAACAATGGTAGATTTCGCCGCAGGCACATTACCTATGGTAGGTATGGGCAAGACTGATATTGTCAACGATCGCTTCGGCAGAATAGACAAAATCGACTATGTATCTACGAGTACATTTAAAGACGTCAAGTACAAACCCAACTTTAAGCTCGACTATATCGGTGGTAGTGCAGGCGTCGGCGTGACTAACTCTACATTTGGCAACTATACAGGTCTCCAAGGAGGTATTGATTTACTTTTTGGAGATGTATTGGGAAATCATCAGATCTTCTCTCAGGTAGCCTTGAATGGTGAGATCTACGACTTTGGAGCTCGTATAAACTACATCAATCGATCAAATCAGTTAGCCTGGGGATTTGGAGTATCACATGTGCCTACACGATTTGGCGCCTACGGTCAAAGCACGCTCGAGGAGGTACCTATCGGTAATAATCAATCTGTCACATCTATCGTAGATCGTCTGAATATCATTCGCATATTTGATAAGAGCGCTACAGTATTTGCTCATTTACCATTCTCTACTACGCTGCGTCTCGAGGGTAGTGCAGACATCGGACATAGAGGCTTCAGATGGGATGAGACTAAGTTTTATTCTCAAGCAATCCCTATTGGCAATGGAAATTTTGCCAGAGGAGGATTTTTTGGAGAAGAACGAAATAAATTGGAGACCGGTGACGAAATACAGTTTAATCAATTTTACACCCTTACTAAAGGACTCGTGGGTACGGCTAATATCGCTTTAGTGGGAGACAACTCATATTTCGGCCTGACCTCTCCTCTTTACGGAGATCGCTTCAGACTATCCGTAGAGAAAAGCTATGGAGTAGATGACTATGTGGGATTTTTAGGAGACTATCGTAAGTACTTCTGGATGAAGCCATTCTCCTTTGCGATCAGAGGATTAGGATATGTGCGATACGAGCAGGAGGTCAATTCTGTCTATCCACTATACATAGGTCAGATGGGCTTTGTGAGAGGATATGATTTTTTTGACGCTGGAGAAGATCTCTACTTGGAGCAGCTTTTAGGATCTAAGATGGGGCTGATCTCTGCAGAGATTAGGATGCCATTCACTGGGCCTAAGCAGTTAGCTCTTATCGGATCCAATGTACTATTCACGGACTTAGCCCTTTTCTTTGATGCCGGTGTAGCATTCAACGAATTCAGCCATCTCAGCGATGGAGAGCCTCTACTGGTAGAAGTAGAAAATCCAGATGGATCTATCGGATATGAGACCCAAAATATAAAACCGGCCATCGCTAAGAGTGTAGGCCTATCTGTGAGGGTCAATTTATTCGGTGCTATGATCATAGAGCCATACTGGGCATATCCGCTACAGAAAGACAGTCAGGTACGATTTGGACTGAACTTCATCCCAGGATGGTAATAGTAGGAAAGACATAATGGAGTTGGTCAATAATTGGCCAACTCAAATAATGCTCTTATTTTGCTGCTATCAGATCTCAAAATGTGATGAAATACAAGAATATCTACGTAGCAGCAAGTAATCAACATGTCGGTAAAACTACCAGCACGCTGGGTCTTGTCTCCTGTATGATGCAGAAAGGTGTCAATGTCGGCTACTGCAAGCCAGTAGGTCAAAAATTTTTGGACTTGCACAATCTTTTTGTAGATAAGGATACTCTCCTTTTTGCTGATCTGATCGATTTTGATATTTCCCCAGAAATCCACAGTCCAGTCGTATTGCCCAGCTCTACGGTCCGTCAACTCATCGATGAGCCTCAGTCCATGGGATTTGAACAGAAAATCATCAATGCTAAAAATCACCTCAATAGTGTACATGACCTAACGATATTTGAAGGCACGGGTCATCCTGGTGTCGGAAGTGTAGCTGGCCTATCTAATGCACAAGTCGCAAAAATGCTGGACGCCTCTGTAGTCATGATTCTCGAGGGGGGTATAGGCAGTACCATTGACATGTTTCATATGTGTAGCGCAGTATTCAGAGAGCAGGACATACCTATCATAGGCCTCATCATCAATAAAATCCGTCCTGACAAAATAGATAAGATCGCTCGCTATCTCAAGACGCATATGGGGAGGCTAAATATCCCCGTATTGGGATTAGTCCCATACGACGAGTGTCTCGCCTATCCTCTCATGAGTACCGTAGCTGATAGTCTGAAAGGGACTGTAGAGCTCAATGAAGACTATCTTGACACTAATCGAGTAGAAAATATCTTAGCCGGATCTCTGGTAGATCTGAAGGAGCTCAACACAATGCAAAATCATCTCATCGTAGCCAGTATACGCACCATAGGCCGAGCAATAAAAAGAGTAGAAAACTTCTGCCAAACCCAAGGTTTAGATCAGAGTCCACTATCTGGTATCATCGTGACTGGAGAAGGAAAACTGGATAAATCGAGCTATCAATATATTAATGATCACAAAATACCTCTCATTAGGACCAACTTTGACACATTTGGAGTGGTAATCAAGATCAGTAAAATAGAAGTAAAAATAAATCGACACACCCCTTGGAAAATAAGTCGAGCAATAGAACTCATCAACGAGAGTGTCGATTTAGATCAAATTTTGATACCTAATTCTTAGTTGTAAATGATCACTCCTTCTGCCATCATCTTGAGTTCAGATTCTGGCTCAGTGATTGCAGCGATTTCTTCCGCACTTGCTCCTTTGTCCTCAGCGTAATGGCGCAGCTCATCCACACTGGTGATAGAGTTGTATAGTTTTCCTGAGACAATCGCTTTTTTACCCGATGCATCCTTAGGTACGAAGAATGCGTAATCTTTAAACTTGATGAAGATCTCATTGTCCATTCCCTCATTATTGAGCGTCATCCAGCAGCCTTTTGCTTGGCAGACTTCGAGGATCTCGCCTTCTATCTTGGCATCAACCGTATCTGTTTGAGACAATTGTGACAGACCCGCCGCAATATCTGTAGCGCCGTCCGGTGATATTTCTGCGCCAAAATGATTAACACCTTCTGTCATCTGTACATCTGGACGACATGAATAAGCAAAAACCATTGATAAAATGGCGATGGCATAAACAAAATATTTCATATGAGCAGTATTTTCTTTCAAAAATAGGGCTTTTAAAGACTTTTAGGCCTTTCATTATTAACATAAAAGGGTAACTTTGCACTCCTTTTTAAAAAAGTTTAAATTTCAATTATTTAATGAGACATTATGAAGTCACTTTCATCGTCGATCCCGTACTGTCAGGCGATGAAATCAAATCGACAGCTAAGACTTACACAGACATGCTCCGTAATGAAAATTACAACATTGTCCATGTGGATGAAATGGGTCTTAGACAATTAGCATACCCGATCAACAAAAGATCATCAGGTGTGTACTACAGCGTTGAGTTTTCTGGAGAGACAGGAAGCGTAATCAACAAACTTGAATTAGCGCTCCGTCGTGACGAGCGTATCATGAGATTCCTCAGCATTAAGCTTGACAAATATGGTGTTAAGTATAACGAGGATAAGAGAAATGGTCTAATCGGTAAAGTAGAAAAGAAGTCAGATAAGAAAAAATCTGATAGAAAGAACGAAAGAAAACCGGCACCAAAACCTACTCCTAAACCAGCTCCAGTAGCTACAAAAGAAGAAGAATAATCATGGCTTCAAGAGACGACATTAAATTTTTAAGCAATCCTAATATAGGATCGAGAAGAAAAAAGTATTGCCGATTCAAGAAGTTCGGTATTAAGCATATTGACTACAAAGACGCTGACTTCCTTTTGCAGTTTGTAAATGAGCAAGGGAAACTACTCCCTCGTCGTATCACTGGTAACTCACTGAAGTATCAGAAGAGAGTCGCTATAGCTGTCAAAAGAGCAAGACACTTAGCTCTGATGCCATACGTAGCAGATTTATTGAAATAGTCATTTAGTCAATCCTTAAAACAAATAACAATGGAAGTAATTCTATTAAAAGATATGGGTACGCTGGGTGACAAGCACGATGTCGTCCAGGTCAAAAACGGATATGGTAGAAACTACCTTATACCTAAAGGCTTAGCAGTAATCGCTAATGAGCCAAATATGAAAAAACTCGATGACCTCAAAGCTAAAGAGCAGGCAGCTGAAGAAGCAAGAGTAGACGAGTTCAAAGCAATGGTCGCTAAGCTTGATGGTCAAGTATTGAAAATCGGAGTGAAAGCTGGTACCAGCGGAAAAATCTTCGGTAGTGTCAATGCTATCCAGATAGTGAAAGCTCTCCAAGAACAATTCGAACTGGAAATACCTCGTAAAAAAGTAACTCTCCCTGAAGAGATCAAGGAGGTAGGTACATACGATATCGAGGTGGCTCTACATGCTCAAGCTAAGGGCACAATGAAAATCGAATTAGTACAGGAGTAAAATCCTAAGCTACAGATACATTATTACGGAAAGGCCGTCTCATCAGAGATGGCCTTTTTTATGTCTGATAGATCTACACTATATCCTGCAGAGATGACCTTTTTCTTTGAGCCATTTTTCTTTAGCACCATAGTCGGGCATGATATCGGCGACTATAGACCAAAATCTGGAAGAATGATTGAGCTCCTTAAGGTGAGCGAGCTCGTGGATATATACGTAGTCTCTCACCTCGGGCGGAGCGAATAAAGTCTTAGTAGATATATTAATATTGCCAGAGGAGGAGCAGCTACCCCAGTTGGAGTTGTTGTTTTTCAGCCTGACGGTTTTGATATGCTCCCTGATATATCGATCGTTGAGTAGGCGAATACGGTGCTCCACTCGCTCATGATTGTCCTGAGCTATGATCCTACTGCACAATGTCTCTATTGATTTGCTGATTTCTTTTTGCGAAAGCCTATGATTAAGAGCTATACGGATGACCTCAGGCGAAATCAGTTTTGCAGCACTGGTTTTCCGATCTTCCTTTCGGATCTGAAGTTGATAAGATTTTTCAGGAAGTTGTATGACATATCCATTTGGATATGACTTGCCGACGAGACGTGTCTTTATCTCAGGATGGAGACGTAGCTGCTGTCTGATCCAGTCTCGGGCCCAGCCCTCAAAAGAAGAAGTCATCATACCTGGACCGAGATTGGCAACACGCATGATGACTTTATCTTTTCCGATAGAAATGCGATTATTATCTCGCCACTCTTTGTAAATATGAACAGGGATATCGAGTCCATCGATATCCCATATTACTTTCTTGGCTTTAGCCATGCTTTTTATCAAAATCTGTAATCACCTCCGTGAGTACTTTGACGCCCTCGAGGTCCATAGCATTGTAGATACTCGCCCTGAATCCACCTACCGATCTGTGACCCTTTATAGCGCTACAGCCGGCAGCAGTGGCAGCTGCTAAGAAGTCCGCCTCGAGATCCTTATTCTTCATTAAGAATGTCACATTCATGAGTGACCTATCTTCTTTAGCTACTGGATTGTAGAATAAAGAACTATCGTCAATAGTACTATATAGGAGATCCGCTTTAGCTTGATTAAGCTTTTGTACACCAGTGACTCCACCTTGAGCTTTGACCCATCTGAGCGTGAGCATGCTGACATATATGGCGAATACTGGAGGTGTATTAAACATTGACTGCTTACCTACGTGAGTATTGTAATCGAGCATAGTAGGTACTTCTCGCACCTGCTTAGCTAAGAAGTCTTTTTTGACGATCACCAATGTCGTACCCGCAGGTCCCATATTCTTTTGCGCTCCAGCATAGATCAGTCCATATCTATCGACATCGATCGGTTTGCTGAATATATTTGATGACATATCTGCTACTACCGGCACATCTGTATCGGGTAGTGAGTGATACTCTGTACCGAAGATGGTATTATTTGATGTGATGTGTAGGTACTTGAGATCTGCAGGTATATCATAGCCCTTAGGTATATGATTGAAGTTGTCCTCCTTAGAGCTGGCTAATACGCTCGTCCCTCCATAGCGCTTTGCCTCTTTGATAGCCTTCGTCGACCAGCTACCGGTATCTACATAGCCTGCTGTCTCATTCTCCCCTAAGAAATTCATAGGAATCATAGCAAACTGGGTACTCGCTCCTCCCTGTAAGAATAAAACCTCAAAATCATCAGAAAGCCCTAACAACTCTTTGACTAATGCTTGCGCCTCGTCCATGACTGCCTGAAACTCTTTAGATCTATGTGAGATCTCGAGGATAGACAGACCAATACCGGCGAAATCAACAACTGCCTGAGATGCCTCAGCGAATACTTCTTGTGGTAAGATCGCTGGCCCTGCGCTAAAATTATACTTCTTCATGGTTTTTTATTGAGCCTCAAAAATAGGCTTATTATAAAATGTCAATCAATTGAATTTTCTTAAATCTGACTATGCCTTAAGCTAATAAATTGTCACCGGTCATCTCTATTGGTAGATCTACTCCCATCAGTCCTAATATTGTCGGTGCGACATCTGCCAGCTTGCCATCTTTGATGGCTGTAGGCGCTTCTGGATCCGCACTCACATAGATCAGTGGTACGAGATTAGTCGTGTGAGCGGTGTTGGGCGACCCATCTTCATTGATCATGAAGTCAGAATTGCCATGATCTGCAATGACAATGATCTCATAGTCATCTGCCAGCGCTGTATCGATGAGTCTTGATAGACAAGTGTCTACTGTCTCTACTGCAACCTTAGCCGCATCAAAATCACCCGTGTGTCCTACCATATCTGCATTTGCATAGTTGAGACAGATGAAGTCAGGATGATCAGAGTTGATATATGCACATATCTTATCTGTCACCTCTACAGCGCTCATCTCTGGGGCGAGGTCATAGGTTGCTACTTTAGGCGAAGAAACAAGTATACGATACTCCCCATCATACCCGGCCTCACGTCCACCACTAAAAAAGAAAGTCACATGCGGATACTTCTCTGTCTCCGCTATACGCACTTGGGTCAATCCGGCATCTTGAACAACTTCTCCTAAGGTGTTTTTCAATAGATCCTTAGTAAATACCACATGTAATCCCTCATAAGTCTTATCATATTCTGTCATGGTGACAAAGTACAGAGACAATGGCTGCATGTCATACTCCTCAAATGACTCCTGAGTCAATGCTCGAGTGATCTGCCTCGGTCGGTCTGTCCTAAAGTTGATAAAGAACACTACATCGCCTTCTTTAATCTGAGCATCTTCATCAATGATGGTCGGCTCTATGAATTCATCAGTTATATTTTGGGCATAAGAATCTTCAAGGGCAGCAACGGCATCTTTAGCTTTAGTCCCAATACCTTTGACCAATAGGTCATAGGCCTTTTTGATACGCTCCCAGCGGAGATCTCTGTCCATAGCATAGTATCGGCCTATCAGAGTAGCGATGGTCGCAGGAGTGTCAGCTATAGCTTCTTGTAGCTCTCTGATATAGTCAGCACCACCTTGAGGGTCAGTATCACGGCCATCCATGAATCCATGAATCTTGATACTATCAATACCCTCTGCAGCAAATCCACTCACTAAGGCCTTAAGGTGATTGATATGTGAGTGTACTCCTCCATCAGATAGTAATCCTAAGAAGTGTACTGTCTTCTTTTTTTCCTTAGCGTAAGCGATAGCCTCTGCGATGGTCGCCTCGCTCATCAATGTGTCATCTTTTATCGCCTTATTGATCCGAGCCAGCTCTTGATAGACGATTCTACCCGCTCCTATATTAAGGTGTCCGACCTCGCTATTTCCCATTTGGCCTTCTGGAAGACCCACCTCTTCACCATATGTGACGAGATTAGCATTTGGATATTTCTCCAGTAGGCTGTCGTAGCATGGTGTAGCTCCCTGCTGAATAGCGTCCACAGAAGCAATTTTTCCTTTGCCCCAGCCATCTAATATGACTAATAGTGCTTTTTTGTTTTGCATGATGTACCTCTTTCAATTTTATTCATAATGACACCACAAGATAAAAGAATCGACAGGATTGATTTTAGCTATGAAAACAATATTCGCCCGAACTATCGTGTTTATAGTTTCGTCTAACCTTAAAAAAACGTTAAGTATACGCACGAACATCTACTTCTAATATCATTAATTGCTAACCTCCAAAACCTAAAATGATGATTAGTGTAAGTGCAATGCTGACTATTTTCATAAGTACTATTTTACCCCTGGAACTATCTGGACAGATCGAGTTCATCCATCAAAACATGGCGGATCATATAGAATGGCAAGATGAAAGCTCTACTACCAAACTGTCTAAACATCAGGCACAGTCAAAACTCGCTGAACTATACAATCCTAAATCCACCAAAATCACAAGGTCTCATCCTATAAAACTCAGCTACGATAAGACCTACGGTATTCTGCATATATCCGATGAGGAGTCTCAAGAATACCGTCTTTTCTACTACTGTCAAAAGTCAAGAGGTAGCCAAAAACATAAAGTCGTAAAACTCAGAGTCACTAAAATATAGCTTGGCGTTTTTCCAAGCCCATAGTGAACAAAGCATAATCGTATTTGACGGGATCAGAGGGGTCGAATGATCGCAACTGTTCTGTGAGTTCTTCTACGGCCATCCAATCTGTCTTATCTCGAGTGAGTAGACCGACCTGCCGTGAAACATTAAAAACATGGACGTCTAAAGGAATCATCAGCATAGCAGGATCAATCCTATCCCAAAGGCCAAAGTCGACCCCTCTATCGTCTCGTCTCACCATCCATCGGAGAAACATGTTGAGACGTTTGCAAGAGCTTTTTCTTGCAGGTGTACTGACATGCTTGCGAGTGCGCTGTAATGCATTGGGACTATCAAAAAAATAATGATGAAACCGCTGAAGTGCGCTCTTTACATCTATCATTCCTTCTCCTACGAATGCATCTTGCATAGTATCATACTCACTGTACATACGACGGAAGAAATCTATGAAATATAAGGTGTCATCAGGCTGAAAGGTCCGATGCTTAAAATCTAAAAATCGCTCAAGGTCACTATCAGTATGCTGAGTGATGAATTGGTACGGTGCGCCATCCATGCGCTCAAAGAGCTCCGTAGCCTTATTAATGATAGTCACTCGCTGACCCCAAGAAAGCATAGCTACCCAAAACCCGGTGATCTCTATATCTCGCAGATCAGAGTAGAGATGAGGGATAGAGATAGGGTCAGAAACAATAAACTCAGGCCGATTGTATAAATCGACCTGAGCATCTAAATATTCTTTGAGACTTTGTCTATCTATGACTAATCTAGTGTTTGTTTGATCTCTACGATATCATAACTCTCGATGACATCTCCTACCTTAATATCATTGAAGTTCTTGACGAGAATACCGCATTCCATTCCAGTCTTGACTTCTTTGACATCATCTTTAAATCGCTTGAGAGTAGCGATCTCACCAGTGACGCCTTCCTTAGTCGGATAGATCACGATGCCATCTCGGATGACTCGTACGAGGGAGTTTCTTCTGACGATTCCGTTATTCACATAGCATCCACCGATAGTACCGACCTTACTGATTTTGAAGGTTTCTCGTACTTCCGCTTCGCCCGTGATACGCTCTTCTTTAGTAGGCTCGAGCATACCTTCGATAGCCGCTTTGATCTCATCGATCGCCTCGTAGATGATCGAGTAGGTTTTGATCTCTACACCTTCTCTCTCAGCTAGGGTACGTGCTCCGGATGAAGGTCTCACCTGGAATCCCACAATAATCGCATCTGAAGCGGACGCCAATAGTACATCAGACTCTACGATTTGACCTACCGCTTTGTGGATGACATTTACTTGGATAGACTCTACTGATAGCTTGATCAATGAGTCAGAGAGTGCCTCTATAGATCCATCCACGTCACCTTTCACGATGAGGTTGAGCTCCTTAAAGCTACCCAATGCTAATCGTCTGCCGATCTCATCGAGACTAATACGCTTATTCGCCCTATTTGACTGCTCTCTTTCTATCTGCTGACGCTTAGAGGCAATTTGTCTCGCTTCTTGCTCAGAGTCTACTACTTTAAATTTCTCACCTGCCTGAGGAGCACCATTAAGTCCGAGCAACAATACTGGACTCGAAGGACCAGCAGTTTTCACTCTTTCTCCACGCTCATTAAACATGGCTTTGACCTTACCGCTTGATCCTCCAGCGACGACTACATCTCCGATTTCGAGTGTTCCGGTCTGCACGAGGATTTTAGTGACATATCCACGCCCCTTATCGAGGGATGCTTCTATGACTGTACCTATCGCATTTCTATCAGGATTCGCCTGTAGCTCGAGTACTTCTGCCTCAAGGAGTATCTTCTCTAGTAAGTCCTCTATGCCGAGGCCAGTCTTAGCGGAGATGTCCTGCGACTGAAAAGTACCACCCCACTCTTCTACGAGGAGGTTCATACTGGCGAGTTCTTCTTTTATTTTTTCTGGACGAGCTCCTGGTTTATCTACCTTATTGATGGCAAAGACCATAGGTACACCGGCTGCCTGAGCATGACTGATGGCTTCTTTAGTCTGAGGCATGATCCGATCATCTGCTGCGATGATGATTACCACCACATCCGTCACTTTAGCACCTCTGGCTCTCATCGCTGTAAAGGCTTCGTGACCTGGGGTATCGAGGAAGGTTACTTTCTTCTCGTTCACCTTGACCTCATAGGCACCAATATGCTGTGTGATACCTCCCGCCTCACCGCTGGCGACATTGGCACTACGGATATAGTCCAGGAGTGACGTCTTACCATGATCGACGTGTCCCATGACGGTCACTATCGGAGCACGTGGCTCGAGGTCTGCTGGATCATCTACGATTTCTTCTTCCTCCTCTTCTTGAGCATCAGCACTAATGAACTCTATCTCTCGCTCATACTCATCTGCTACGAGCTCGATCACCTCAGCATCCAGTCGCTGATTGATAGACACGATCACTCCCATGTTCATACAGGTCATGATGATATCTGTCGCCTGTATGTCCATAAGACTGGCTAGCTCAGATACAGAGATGAATTCTGTTACTTGAATCTTTTCATTGTGACCTTCTGCCTCGAGGATTTCTTGCTTTTCTCTTTTCTCACTACGATTGTCCCTTCTGATCTTCTGGCGCTTGTTAGACTTCCCGCCTTTGATCCGAGCCATTGTAGCTTTGATCTTTTCTTCGATTTCTTTAGAAGAAACCTGTTTTACCTCGTCATCTTTTTTCTTCCCTTTTCTATTGGACGGTCTGCCTGTTGAGCGATTATCCCTGACATTAGTGGAAGGGGAATTGGTAGGTACCTTTTTACGTTTACGCTTGCGCTTTTTCTTAGCACCATCTTGACCCGCAGACTTATCAGTACTTGATGATCCTTTGTCACTACTACTACGTTTCGGCTTGAGCTTATCGGTATCGATTTTACCCATGATCTTTAAGCCTTGGAGCTGTGGAGTCTTAGCTCTCACCATTTGCTCACCTTTAGGCGCTGCTGCCTCTGCTGGTTTTTCATCTTTTTTAGCCACTGGCTTCTCGCTCTTTGGAGTAGCTTCTTTCTTAGGCTCCGGTTTTGGTGCCTCTTTCATGGGCTTCTCCACCTTCTTTTCAGGAGCAGGAGCAGGAGTAGTTGCTTTTGGCTCTTCTTTCGGAGCTGGTGCTTCTTCTTTCTTAGGTGCAGACTTCTTTTTAGGATTTAGATCTATCTTATCTACTACCTTGAGACCTATTTTAGGTGTTTCCGGTTGGGTAGGTTTCGGCGGTTCTGGCTTCTTCTCCTCTTTGATTTCTGGCTTCTTCTCCTCTACTTTTGGTGCAGGTGGTGGAGGCGGAGGTGGTGTCACCGCCGCTGGCTTTGGTGGAGCAGGTTTTGGCGTTGGAGGCTCTTCTGTTGCACCTCTCGATCCGATGATCAGTTTATCGGCCTTTACCTTCTCTTCCACTGACTGACTAAACTCTTTGAGCAACAAGCTATACATCTCCGGAGAGACTTTGGCTGTCGGCTTGTTTTCTATCTCAAAGCCATTATTAGTCAAGAACTCCACTATGGTAGAGGTTCCTACATTTAATTCTTTGGCAATCTTGACTAGCCTTTTTGACATATATTCCTTTAAGTCTACTATTTCTCTTCTTGCTTTTGCAAATATTAGTCTTCGAACTCAGAATTCAATATTTTGAGGACATCTTCTATCGTTTCTTCCTCTAAATCTGTTCTTCTGATCAACTCTTCTTTGCTCAAGTTTAATACACTACGAGCTGTATCACAACCAATAGCCTTTAATGAATCGATGATCCACACATCGATCTCATCTGTAAATTCATCTAAATCTACATCATCTATCTCCTCATCTGTATCTCTATAGACATCGATCTCATATTCTGTGAGCTTACTGGCCAGTTTGATATTACTACCTCCTCTACCGATGGCTAATGATACTTGATCTGGCTTTAAGAATACAGCCGCCGTCTTAGACTCTTCATCGAGCTTGATGCTGGTTACTTTAGCTGGCGTCAGAGATCGCTGAATAAATAGATTTATGTTGTTCGTATAATTTACGATATCAATATTCTCATTTTTGAGCTCTCTCACGATACCATGTATACGACTACCCTTCATCCCTACACAGGCGCCTACTGGATCGATACGGTCGTCGTAAGACTCAACGGCCACCTTAGCACGCTCTCCAGGGATACGTACGATCTTCTGTATAGTGATGAGGCCATCCTCAATCTCCGGTACTTCTTGCTCCATGAGCTTCTCGAGGAATGAATTGTCAGTACGTGACATGATCACCACGGGATTGTTATTGCGCATATCCACACGCTTGATGATTCCTTTGACCATATCTCCTTTGCGGAAAAAGTCACCTTTAATCATCTCGTTTCTTGGCAATACCAATTCATTACCAGTCGCATCATCTATGATGAGTATCTCTCTTTTTAGGATCTGATGAACCTCCCCGATGATGACATCACCTACCCGATCTGAGTATTTCTTGAATATCTCATCCTTCTCAAGCTCCATGATACGAGAGATCAGGGTCTGACGAGCCGCCATCACTGATCGACGTCCAAACTCCGCTAACTCTAACTGCTCGTAGCACTCTTCTCCGATCTCATAGTCCTCATCTATCTCGAGGGCATCTGTGATCGACACCTGTGCTCTGGCATCTGTCACCTCTCCGTCTGGTACTATCTCTCTTACTCTCCAGATCTCCAAGTCACCATTGGTAGTATTGACGATCACGTCGAAGTTTTCGTCAGTGCCATACTTCTTCTTGATCAATGTGCGAAACACATCTTCCAAGACTCTCACCATGGTCGGGCGGTCTATATTCTTACCCGCCTTAAATTCTGAAAATGTTTCAATTAAGTTCATCAAGTTTTATTTAAAACTCACGAGAATTTTTGCTGTTTTTATATCGTCAAATTTGATTGAAGTTTCCTTCGTGCTATTGATTTCTACTTCGATCTTATCGGGCGTGGCTGCTGTGAGCTTTCCTTCTATTTTGGAGCCGTCTTCTTTTGTCACACGGATTTTTCGTCCTATGTTTTTGACATACTGTCGGAGCAGACTCAATGGTCTATCCAATCCAGGAGAAGATACTTCGAGAGTATACTTCTCACCTAACCAATTGTTTTCTTCAATTAAATTCTCAAGATAGCGGCTCACTATTCGACAAGTGTCTAAAGAAAGGGAAGAATCAGAATCTATGTACACTTCTACCTTGCTATCCTTCTTAGTCACGATATCGACTAAGAAACAATCTTTCAGGTCTTCCTCTTGAAAACGCTTTTCTAAAGCCTCTGATAATAGTCTTTCTATCATCTAAATATTTATTAAAAAAAGGGAACCCAACGTTCCCTTTCCCAATGAGAGTGCAAATATACGTTTTTTTGTGCAGTCTTTTAGTATTAATTATCAGGGATCGTAGATGAGTTGAGCTATGAGGCTTTTCGCTTTTTAAGCTTGAGGTTCATAACAAGCAAAATCACAGCTTACATCACTAAAATAGCCTTGTCAAACATAGGTGTCTTGACACGTAGCTCTACCTCGGAGCGCTCTGAAATTGGCTTTTTTTCGGCTATTTTATCAGGATTGTAATAATTGACCTCTGAGATATCCCAGTCGATGACGAGTCCTCGAGCAATACTCTTAGTAATCTCAGGACCATAGAGATGGTGACAGAGATAGAGCGCTGCCTCAAAAGATCTGGCACCTCCTGCCGAAGTGATGGCCCGACCATCATGGACAAATAGTACATCCTCCTTAATATCAAGATCAGGATAGCCCTCTCTATAGGCATCCACATCAGTTGGGAAAGTAGTCGAAGCAACATCATCCAATAGTCCTGCTTCTGCCAAGACAAACGCTCCGTCACAGTGACTGGTGATATAGCTAGCTGACTCTCCTACAGTCCGGACCCAGTCGATCATCCCACGATCCTCCAGATCTGTATCGAGATGATGCTCCGCACTGGGCACTACTAATATGTCAATGTGTGGTAGATCCTCTGTACTATAATCATAGTCTGGTAAAATACGCAGCCCTTCAAAAGTTCTGATAGGATCTAAGGTATTCGCCACAGTGAAAACATTCATGCTCTTGATACCTTGTCGGTACTGAGTATGCTGAAAGATATCGTACGGAGCAGTGAGCTCTGTGTTGTATACACCATCCATGATCAAAAAAGCGACGTTGTATCTCTCAGGGTCAAGTGAAGGCTTCTTTCCGACATTGACATTGGTTTTCGATTGGCAACTCATCGCTACGATGACAAACGATATAGCTATCGCAATGTATAATCCTTTCATACTATGATCTTAAAAATGAATGAGATGCAGCTTTACTTGGCCCAAGGTATTAACTTCTATAGCTCCAAAGGGTACTTTTATGGCATTTAAAATCTCGAGTGTCGTCCGTAGAAACTTGCTATCAGTCTCAATCTTGCTAAGATCCATATCCAGCGAAATATAGAGCTGATAGTATCGCTGCAGGTTTTCAGTCAGATCGATATTCTGACCTGCCTGCTCCCAGCGATTTTGATAACCTCCATAGACCTGCTCTACTCCAAATCCTACAGCAACATTGAGCCAATCCGGGACGCTATATTTTGGCATAAATGACTTTACATTAGCACTCAGCCAGATGGTCTGTGCATTATAGTCTTTGAGCAAGCGCTCAGGCCATGATCGCCCAAAAAGTGCATCGGCTCGATCCTCGATACTGATCACAGTCTCTCCTTGACGTACATCATCATAGCTCTTGATCCTACTGCTGTACTTCATGAGTATTCGCTGCTCTTGCCAGCATTTTTGCTGAAAAGCAAATCCTCCTATTCCCACTATATTTGCTCCAAAGTCATACCACGAGAAACCCCACTCACTGGAGAATCCATCCATCACCTCGATAGTAGTCTGTGCGACGCCACTTGAGATACTGGCGTATAGCAGTGATTTATCCGACGAGAGGCCTGTCCATCTCAATCCCGCATAGCTCAGCCGTGTCTGCTGATAAGCTGAGTAAACATGACCCATCTTATCCATCTGTAGCCACTCACCACTATCATTAAAAAAATGGAAGCTGTCCTGATCATAGTCACGATACCATGCATGATAGAGAGCTATCGATCCACTCGTGTATATGGCCGCTGCAGAACCAACCAATAGATTTAGTCGTTTTTTATTGACCGTATCTATAGCATTATTTTGATTTAGTGCGTTTGGTAAGGGAGATGATTGGTTATAGAGTGGTAGCACCATCAAGTAGGTCAATAATATCAGCACATACCGAGCGGGTATCTGTATGTTCATATGATTAAAGTATACTTTTGAGCTGCTTCACTTATTTAGCGTAACTTACGATATTTGGAGATAAAGACAATACTATATTTATGCCTCAACATTTACAACGATTTGCCATAGTGATCATTCTATCTTCGCTGAGCTTTCTTGGTATAGCGCAAGATATTCATTTCACTAATTTCCGTATGGCACCGGTCTCAGTCAATCCTGCATTCACAGGAGCTTTCAAGGGGACCTATCGTATCAGCGGGATCTATCGGGATCAGTGGCGACCTATCAGCAATAGTCGCCCCTATCAGACACCATTGGCCACAGCCGAAGTAAATATAAAATCCGATCTCCTACTGGAGAATGACTGGATATCAGGGGGTATTCTATTCGTATCGGATCAGGCGGGCACCCTGAGATTCAAGCAGCAGCTCACAGCTCTCAATATCGGATACCATATAGGTCTCGATGATGACTACAATAATGTTTTTTCGGCAGGTTTATCGTACGGTAGCGGCAGTCAGGGGTTCAATGTTTTTGATATCACGATGCCTACTGATCTATCAGGAGGACCGAGAGAAAATTTCTCGGCAGATAATGAAGGAAATGTAAATAAGACCTTTTCAGATATCTCACTTGGCATAGCTTATAAAAGTCAGCTCAATGATGATGGGGACTTAGTGAGATTTGGGCTGACGGCAGCACATATCACATCTCCTAATATATCACTAGTCACAGCGCAGCAAGATCCGACTAATCCAAATCCTAATCCTAATCCAACTACCAATCGTGTGGTAGGATTTGATCGTAGAGTCACCTTCACTGGAGAGGGATCATTTTTGAGCACTGACAAACTTAGGATCAATCCGGCTTTCATATTTCAAGCTAAGTCAGGCGCTACTGAACTGGCAGTACAGAGCACTGCAGACTACCTACTCGATCCTAAGAAAGGGACAGTAGTAACAGGAGGCCTCGGATATAGAGTAGGTGATGCTGTGGAGCTCATCGGTGGTATACAGATCAAAGATCTCAAGATCGGTATCAGCTACGACGTGACCATGTCTGGCTTACGCAATGCAGGTGGCGGCGCATTTGAGCTGGCAGTAGGATATATCGGGCGTATCTACAAGACCCCAGATGTCAAGCCTGTCATCTTCTGTCCTACTCTCTAATCCATCGACCCAATAAGAAATATGAAAATGATAAAAACGACTACCATAAATATGAAATCATTCTTACTCAGTTTTTGCTTTTTATTGATCGGGGCTATAGCTTTTGCTCAGCCTATCAAGAGCTATAAGCTGGATGATATGTATGCTACTGCTGATGAGCAAATGGAGCTCGGCGACTACTTCAATGCACTGGAGTGGTATCGCAACATCTACAAAGAAGTAAAATCCGCTGACGTCGCCCTATCTATCGGCTATAGTTACTATAAAATGCGAGACTATGAGAATGCGGAGCGATGGTACTCTCGAGTACTCGAGGAGGATATAGATAATATTTTCGTAGAGGATCGCTACTCATACGGCAAGGTACTGCGAGCACTGGGCAAAGAAGCAGAAGCAAAAGTAGAGTTCGACAAATTTTTAGCGCTCAGCGATGACGAAGAACTCCGTAAGTTGGCTCAAAACGAGCTGGATGGTATGGCTATTGCCGAAAGTCTCGCTCCTAATAATGATGTGGTAGTCATGTTTGGCAGTGAAGAGATCAATACCGGTAATGGTGAATATACACCAAGACAGTATGATGATAAGACACTATACTTCTCATCTTTTCAACGTAGGAAAGAAATCGTGCTCGATGGTAAGGAGACTGATTTTCATGCCAAGCTCTATAAGTCAGAGATGACTGAAAAAGGATATGGCAAGCCAGAGCCCCTCAACAGAAAAATCAATCGGGACGGATTTCATGTCACTGGTGTGACTTTCTCAAAAGATAAGCGCACCATGTTTTTCTGTCGTCAGACGCTGCAGAATGAAGCTGTGATCTCCTCTAACATCTACTACAGCACTATGGGCTCTGATGATTGGAGTGCACCTGAGCCACTCCAAGTGGTCAATGGTGACTTCATCTCTATGCAGCCATCTGTAGGAGAGCTTTTTGGAGAGGAGGTGCTATTCTTCGTCTCAGATATGGACGGTGGCATGGGTGGATATGATATCTACTACTCTACGATCAATGGTACTCGCATGGGCACACCTACAAATCTCGGAGAGACCATCAATACTGAAGAAAACGAACTCGGCCCGAGCTATCATGATGGAGCACTATACTTCAGCACGAACGCCCTACCTGGTCTGGGCAATCTCGATATCTTTCGCAGTGACTGGGATGGGAAGGCCTGGTCTACACCTGTCAATCTCGGACATCAATATAATGGACCCTATGACGACTACTCGATTAGCTTCAACACTGATGGCACTAAAGGATACTTAGTCTCAAATCGTCCAGATGAAAAAAAGAAAAAACTGAAGAGCGAGACTTGTTGCTATGATATTTATGCATTTGAGCTCAGACAGCTCGATATCGATCTATTAGTCGGTGTAGGAGAGCTCGTAGATGGTAAAGAAAAAGCCCTCAAAGGAGCTACCGTCGAGTTATTTGATATGACCGTCGAGGAACTCGAGGACAAGACCTTGGAGGATGAATACAGATTCCCATTTGATCTGTACTCTGAGCGAAAGTACCAAGTAATCACATCAAAAGAAGGGTACGTATCTGACACTATAGAATTCACTACCAATGGGATCGTAGAAGACACTAAGATCCGTAAGAAAGTAATGCTGGAAGTGGCGCCTGATCCTAACGACAAAGATGGAGATGGAGAACCAGATCTATCAGAATACACCATTGAGACAGTCACTATTAATCAGGCAATTCGACTCAATAATATTTACTACGACTTTGAGAAGTGGGATATCCTACCAGATGCAGAGATTGATCTCAACACCATCCTCGAGCTCATGAATGAATACCCAGATATGGTGATAGAACTATCATCACATACTGACTCCAGAGGTACGACCCCATATAACAAAGACCTCTCTCAAAAAAGAGCTAAATCTGCAAAAGACTGGCTCGTGAAAAGAGGTGTCGTAGAAGATCGCATCAAAGCAGTGGGATATGGTGAATCCGTCATCCTGAATCGATGTGTAAATGGGGTAAGATGTACAGATGAGGAACATAGATTCAACAGAAGGACGGAATTCAAAATCATCGCTGGTCCAGACTCCATACAGATCAAAAGAGAGATCAAAAAAGATACCTATAACGGTGGCAAACAGTCTACCGGTAATATCCTCAAAAGAAAAGATCTTTTAAAATCTGTTCAAGGTCCCATCATCACATTCAAGGAGAATCATATAGATATCGGGAAACTGACTCAGGGAGAAAAATCAGAAATCACATTCGAATTTGAAAATACTGGAGATGCAGACTTAGTCATTGACTTAGTCACGGCCTGTAAGTGTACAGAGATCACATGGCCCGAGGAGCCTGTCTCTCCAGGAGAGTCAGCTAAGATTGTAGCAATCTTTGATAGTGCTGGGATGGAAGGCCCCTACGAAAAAACACTCGACATCATCGCTAATACAGATCCTATTGTAGTAGAGGCGAAGTTTTTAGTAGATGTCGTCATAGTCAATAAATAGAATCATGTAATTCATGCTGGATATAGCATCCATCAGCACTTACCAATGGGTAGGTTTCATTTTTGGAATACTCTACATCGTCTTCGCTGCGTACAACAAGAATCAATGCTGGATTTACAGCATCATCAGTACGGTGGCTATCGCTTTTGAGGACTTCATTAATCTCAAGCTATACTTTGATGGCATGATACAGTTGTTTTATGCGGTGATCGCAGCTGCTGGACTATACATTTGGCTCAGTGGCAATGTCCAACAATCAAAAATCAGAATCTCTAAATTACCGACCTCCAAATCCTTGAGCTATATCTTTTTAGCACTGATCTTGGCACTCCCGACTGGATATATCATGGACTATAATTCGGATGCTGCCTTTCCATACATAGACGGATTCACTTCTATCCTATCCATATTTGCGACTTTTTTGATGGTATATAAGCTACTTGACACTTGGGGCTATTGGATCGCTATCGATATACTCTGCATCTATCTCTATTGGTCAAGAGGAGCGCCTTTGATATCGCTACTTTACTTTACGTATTTGATATTGGCTATTGTTGGATGGAGAAAATGGTGGAAAATATACTCAACGCAGGGTAAACGATATGCCTTCATGAGTTGATAGGACTTCTTAAGTCTATTAACATTTCTACGGGAAAAAGCTTTATAACCTAAAATTTAAACTTAATTCCTGCTTCTATACTCAGTGTATTCACATTTCGTACATAGTCATTGAGATCCCCGATCACACTAAACTGATACTGTGGCTGAAAGAATAGAGCAGCACCATTGGGCATTTGGGTCTGTACTCCAAGACCGAGCACTCCAGTCACGAACATGTTATTTTGAGCACGACCTCCTTCTAAGATTCCTTCTGGCAGATTCGCTATGTCCAGCTGCGGTTCATCCGCAAAGAATGTCACTCTGGCAGATGGCTGTACCGACTTACGGATATTGTAGTCATAGTCTAATACTCCATTGATAGCAAATCCAGCCATCGAGTACAAATTGACTCTGCTATCACTGAGCGCATGTAGCTTAACCACTACTGGTACCTGTAGCTGATTGAATCGTACGAAGTCCAGCTGTGACTCCAAATAAGTATCGGCACTGGCCTTAGAGAAGCTGCGTAGTAGACCTGGAGCATAGCTCTTATCACTATATCGCAGACCTGTCTCGAGCTCAATGGACCCCTTCATATATGACCCCAGTATACCGATCGATGAACCATAGACTCCAGATGACACCTGTGAGGCAAAGTAATCGAGATTAATAGCTGAGTTAACAAAGTTAAAATCTTGAGATACAGGTATTGATAGCCAAAAGCCATCTTGACTATTACTTTTTGTGTTCAGATTATTGATGATCACTACCTGTTCTGGAGCGTATGCTACTATAGGTAGAGTCAGATCAAAAGGTGATAGTGCTATGCGAGCAATAGAATGAAAATAATCGTGATCAAAGAGGTTTAGATTACTTTCTTCGGCTATAGCTTCCGATTGCATAGGGGTAGACTGATCATTGATCGGGGCCGATAGCGTACTTAATAAATCACCTATTGTAGAATATACCGATTTGGCTTTATCAAACGCTCTTTCTTCTATCGTGGATGAAGTATTTACACTTAAAATTTCTCCTGCTACAGTTGATCCATTTATCGTTTTAAAGTCTTCACTTGCTGCTATCGATGTTTGTTCTTGATGGATACCCTCTTGTTGACTAGCATTTAAAGCCACTATAGGATTTGAAGATTGAGATTCGCTTTCTATAGTATTCTCTTCTACAGCTGCATAGTGAATGTTATCAGTCTTCTCTGACTTCAGCTGTGTATAGTTCCAATATGTGAAAAGCAACAATAAGACAATGACCGACTCCGTAAGCTTGATAGCCCAGAGTCTGTAGCGACGTCTTTCGAGTGCCTCAAGTTCTTCTTTGAATTTTAGCCAATGACTTTCCTTGAGAGGAGCGGTGTAGCTTTCGAGTTTCTCTTTCATCATCGGCTCAAAATCAGCCTCGCCTTCGCCATCCATCTCATCTAAGGTCTGAGAAAGCTTATCCCACGAGCTAGCATCATACTCAGGTGTATGTCCGCCTAAGAGATCTCGTATTTCATCATCAAACCTATCTTTTGCCATATTCCTCACTCTTCGCTGCTAACAATACTTTCAATTTTGTCCTGGCTTTGACCAGATTGGATCGGGACGTACTTTCAGAGATGTCGAGTTGCTCGGCGATCTCCTTATGCGAATATCCCTCAATGACGTATAGGTTAAATACTGTACGATAAGATGGTGATAGCTGCTGCAGACAGACTAAGATCTCTTGGGCCGTCATCTGGCTGATGACGTCGGGACCACTCGATGACATATCGAGTACGGTATCGAGATCTTCTGTCCGTCTCCTGACCCGCTTACGATAGTAGTCGATTGCTGTATTCACCATGACTCTTTTCATCCAGGCAGACAGAGAAGTCCCTTGCTTAAACTTTGATATGTGCTTGAATACCTTGATGAATCCTTCGTGCAAGATGTCCAATGCGTCTTCTCGATTATTAGAGTATCGCAGACATATCGACATCATGATAGGATAGTACTCCTTATAGACGATCTCCTGGGCCCACCGCTCGTTGCGGGCGCAGGCGGCGATATAATCAGCCTCATGATCTAATCCTAATACGAAGTCCATCCTCTAAATGTACTATTAACCTATGTGAATATCAACTGACATTCTATTCATAAGAACGAGGACTGGATCTTATCTGCTGCTTTAGCACCCTCTTACATGACAGCTTCGATGATACGCTTAGTCGTATCCCAGTCTCCCATAGTGTAAAAATGAAGACACGGTACATTGCGTGCTTTGAGCTCTTTACACTGCTCGATAGCCCACTCGATACCGACCTCCTTGATCGCATCAGCAGTTTTAGCTTTCTGTATTTCTTTAGCCAATGCCTCTGGTAAATTGATGAAGAATCGACGAGGAATAGAATTCAACTGATATTTCTTAGTCAATGGCTTTAGACCTGGCACGATCGGCACATTCATCCCATGCTCTTTGCACTTGTCCACATAGTCAAAGTATTTCTCATTATCAAAAAACATCTGTGTGACTATGTAGGAAGCTCCTGCATCTATCTTTTCTTTGGTAAACTGAAGATCATTCTCAAAATTGGGTGCTTCAAAATGTTTCTCTGGATAGCCTGCTACTCCGATGCAGAAATCCATCTTCTCCCCGTTTTCAATACCCTTATCAAGATATTTCCCTTGATTCATATCACTGACCTGCTTGACAAGATCGAGTGCATATTTATGACCTCCTTGTTGAGGTACAAACTTATCTTCAAATCTTCGGGCATCTCCTCGGAGTGCCAATACATTATTGATATTCAGAAAATTCAAATCAATCAATGCATTCTCTGTTTCTTCTTTAGTGAAGCCACCACAGATCAAATGAGGGACAGCATCGACGCCATATCTATGCATAATGGCAGCACATATTCCTACAGTGCCGGGACGTTTGCGGATTGCGATCTTTTCATAGTATCCAGAGTCTTTTTGATTGTAGATATACTCCTCTCTATGATAGGTCACATCTATGAAAGGTGGTTTAAACTCCATTAAGGGGTCTAAAGTCTCAAATATCGATTTCATGCCGCCTCCTTTTAGTGGAGGCAATACCTCAAATGACACATAAGTGTGATCAGGCTTTTTCTCAAAGTACTCTGTTACCTTCATGATGACTGTTAGAAATTTCCTGCGAATATAGCGTATAGCCCAGTATTCTTAAGCCCATTCAGATTTCAGAAGAAAAATGGAGTCAGTATGGATAAGGGATAGCTACTCCTTCTTCTTGAAGTCTCCTCGCTTCAGCGCATCAATGAATTTTTTCCACGACAGTGGGTTAAAAATGTTCTGCGGCTTGAGCTGACCCTCAGAATAATAGTTTTGGGCTGCTCTGTTAAGTTCGATTTTAGACACTTCTCCTCCATCGACGGGGAGGATTTCTCGTAGGATTTGCATCTTTTCTGGAGAAAGGTTCTCTGCGACGATATCCTCAAAGACATCACTCACATCCAAGGCCAGAAACTCTATCTTGAAATAATCCTTATCGGGCCATGGATAGATCAAGGCCTCTGGTAAGAATAAGGTATCTTTCTTCATGATGATATCCTTCGAAAACATATTGCCTTCTATACCGCTTGGTATGGTGAATTTCTTCCTCTCATACCCTACCGTACTAAATAGCACCGTCTCTCCCTCTCGGACTGGTAGCGAAAAGAATCCATCAATATCAGAATTAACACCTCTAGGAGTACCTTCTACCGCCACATTGACATATATGAGTTTTTCGATCTTACCATTGTCCGCAGTGACCACTCGACCAGAAAACTGAACCACCTTAGTGGGCTCATCCTGTGCCATCCCAACTGATACCAGTAAAAACATAAATGCTAACAGCGAAAATCTCATAAATAACTGTCTGTCCATATACCTCTCTTCTTACACTAATAAAGGTATGAATAAAACCAATGTCATACCGTCAGATGTACGCAGAGGTACATTTTAACAGCCATTTAACTCAGGGCGTGATCCAAGACCTCTTTCATCTTATCTACATAGATGAACTTGAGATTAGTCAGATATTCTTCTGGGATCTGACGTACATGTTTTTCATTCTCCTTGCAGAGTATGATTTCTTTGATGCCTGACCGCTTAGCTGCTAATATTTTCTCCTTGATACCTCCTACTGGCAGGACCTGTCCTCTGAGTGTGATCTCACCTGTCATCGCCAGATAGGGTCTCACAGGCTGATCTCTCAAGACTGAGGTGAGAGCTGTCATCATCGTGATACCTGCACTCGGACCATCCTTAGGTATAGCACCTTCTGGGACGTGTATGTGAATATCATTCTCCTCGAATACTTTATGATCAATACCTATATCCTCAGCATTTGCTTTAATATAGCTGAGTGCAGTAGTCGCTGACTCTTTCATGACGTCGCCGAGATTACCTGTCAATGTCAGTTTGCCTTTGCCCTTATTGAGACTGGCCTCGATATACAGCATATCTCCTCCGACTCGTGTCCATGCGAGACCTATTGCTACTCCACTTAGCTTAGTATTAGTGTATTTTTCATTAGAGAATTTGGTTGGGCCCAATACCTCTTCTAAGTCTGTTAATTTGACAGATACCTTAGTCTCATCATCGAGAGCGATTCGCTTAGCGGCATTTCTCATGACACCAGCTATCTGCCGATTGAGCGATCTCACTCCAGACTCTCGAGTATAGTCTTGTATGATCTGCTGGATGACACGCTTTGTCAGACTCACTTGAGGGGACTTGAGTCCGTGCTCTTTGAGCTGATGCGGCACGAGGTGCTTCGCAGCTATTTCTATTTTTTCTTCTGTCGAGTATCCGCTGATATCGATGATCTCCATCCTATCGAGCAGCGCAGGCTGGATCGTATTGAGCGAGTTAGCCGTAGCGATGAACATTACTTTGCTGAGGTCATACTCGAGCTCAAGGTAATTATCATAAAACGTGCTATTCTGTTCTGGGTCCAACACCTCTAAAAGTGCCGAAGAAGGATCTCCTCTGAAGTCCTTGCCTATCTTATCTATCTCGTCAAGTATAAATACAGGGTTAGAAGAGCCCGCTTTCTTCAGACTCTGGATGATACGACCTGGCATCGCTCCGATATAGGTCTTTCGGTGACCACGGATCTCACTTTCATCATGTAGTCCACCCAGTGACATTCGGATGAATTCTCGCTTGAGTGCAGTCGCTATTGACTTGCCCAGAGAGGTCTTACCTACTCCAGGAGGGCCTACGAGACAGAGGATAGGGGCCTTCATGTCACCTTTTAGCTTGAGCACAGCGAGATGCTCTATGATACGCTCCTTGACCTTTTCGAGGCCATAGTGCTCTTTATCAAGTACTTTTTTGACTCTTTTTAGATTAAAATTGTCCTTAGTATAGGTCTCCCAAGGGAGATCCAACATGAGCTCCAGATAATTGAGACTCACAGAATATTCCGCCACTTGAGGATTGATTCGCTTTACTTTATTGAGCTCTTTGAGAAATTGGTCTCTGACATATACTGGCCATTTCTTGGACTTAGCTCTTTTGGCTAATTCATTGACCTGTTCTTGTTGAGGATTCTGACCGAGCTCCTCCTGTATGGTCTTGAGCTGCTGATTAAGGAAGTAGTCTCTCTGCTGCTTCTCTATATCTGTACGTACTTTATTTTCGATCTTAGATCTAAGCTCCAATAGCTGTAGCTGTGCATCGAGATGTCCCATTACTTTCTGTGCTCTATCAGGCACGCTATCTATATCGAGTACACCTTGTTTTTCCTTGACGGTAATATTGATATTGGACGCTATGAAGTTGATCAAAAATGCAGAGCTCTTCATATTATCCAGCATCGCAGCAGCCTCAGATGGTATATGAGGAGATAGCTCTATGATCTTTATTGCCATATCCTTGATAGAGGCCATGATAGCTTCAAACTCTAACTGGTCCGTAGGGTGTATATCCGACTTGAGTAAAATATTCCCCTCGAGGTATGGATCCTCTAAAATCAAATCCTGTAGTTCACTTTTGATCTTTCCTTGCAAGATCGCTGTAGTCGACCCGTCTGGCATTTTGATCATTTTGATGATCTTGGCAATACAGCCATTACTATATAGATCCTCAAACGAAGGGTCTTCGTTTTTCAACTCTTTTTGGGAGTGAACACTGATATACTTATGCTTTTCATAGGACTTTTTGACAGCCTTGATAGACTTATCACGGCCTATGGTGATCGGTATGACCACCCCTGGAAACAAAACTGTATTTTTTAAAGCTAATACAGGAAGGGTCGCAGGAATGCTGTCTGGGTCAAGATTATCTTCTTCCTCTAAAGAAATCAAAGGCCCAAAATCCCCTTCATCTGACATCTGGCTAAGTATATATTTATTCTTGAACATTCGTATTCATTGGATTATCACTTTAGGTATCAATAAGCGGTCCAACCACCTATCTCTTCCTAAAAGTGTAATATCTGTCAGCTATCAACAAAAATAGCGGACATTCTGGCAGTATGATGATTCAATCTTACGCCTCGATAGCTACGGCCTCTTCTTCAGATAAAGCAGGTACATCTTCACCATCTACATCCAATAATTCCACTTTGAGATTATTGATAATAAAGTCCTGTCGTTGTGGTGTGTTCTTACCCATGTAATATGATAGGATCTCTGATATATCAGTATTGCTCGAGAGATAGACTGGCTCGAGCTTAATATTATCAGAGATGAAGTCTTCAAATTCGCTCGGTGAAATCTCACCCAATCCCTTGAATCGGGTGATTTCTGCTTTGCCTCTTAGTTTTTGGACTGCTTGGGCCTTTTCTTGCTCACTATAGCAGTAGTAGGTCGTCTTCTTATCTCGTACTCTGAATAATGGCGTCTCCAAAATATACAAGTGACTCTGCTTGACCAAATCAGGAAAAAACTGAAGGAAAAACGTCAAGAGCAATAAACGAATATGCATGCCATCGACATCGGCGTCCGTAGCTATGATCACCTTATTATATCGGAGGCCATCGATGCCATCCTCTATATTGAGCGCATGCTGGAGTAGATTAAACTCTTCATTCTGATAGACCACTTTTTTGGTCATATTGTAGCAGTTGAGGGGCTTACCCCTCAAGCTAAATACCGCCTGTGTTTGTACATCTCGAGCCTTAGTGATAGATCCACTCGCCGAATCACCCTCTGTGATGAAAATGCTGGTAGCAAGCTTCACGTCCTCATCGGATTTTTTATCATTGTAATGGACACGGCAGTCACGTAGCTTCTTGTTGTGCAGATTTGCCTTTTTGGCTCTGGCATTTGCCAGTTTCTTGATGCCAGATATCTCTTTTCGTTCTCGCTCAGACTGTACGATACGCTTTTGGAGGGATTTCGCTACTTCTGTATTTTTATGAAGGTAGTTATCCAAATTGTTTTTCACGAAGTCCATCACAAAAGTACGCAGCGTAGGACCATCTGGTCCGACATTTTGCGAGCCCAGCTTAGTCTTTGTCTGTGACTCGAATACTGGCTCTTCTACTCTTACCGAGATCGCTCCTATGATAGAGCTCTGTATATCTCGAGCATCATAGTTTTTACCAAAATGATCTCTGACCGTCTTCACTATCGCCTCTCTATAAGCTGCGAGATGTGTACCTCCTTGTGTGGTGTTTTGACCATTGACAAAAGAGTAATACTCCTCGCCATACTGATTGCCATGTGTCAGGGCTATCTCAATATCATCACCTTTCAGATGGATGATCGGATATCGGAGCTGTTCAGGTTTTGTCTTATTTGACAATAGATCTAATAATCCATCTTTGCTGTACAGGACCTTTCCATTAAAATTTAATCTCAGTCCGGCATTGAGATAGGCATAGTTCCACAGTTGATTTTCTATATATTCTGAGCGAAACTTATAGTTTTTGAATATCGTATTATCTGGTACAAAGCTGACTATAGTACCATTGAGCTCATCGGTCTTGAGCGCTTTACTTTCGCTGGTCAGTTCTCCTTTAGCGAATTCAGCTATCTTAGTTTTTCCTTCTCTGACTGCCTGTACTTTGAAGTAGTTGGACAATGCATTGACAGCCTTAGTACCGACACCATTAAGACCTACCGACTTTTTGAATGCCTTTGAGTCATACTTTCCTCCTGTATTGATCTTTGATACACAGTCCACTACCTTACCCAGTGGTATACCTCTACCAAAATCCCTGATAGACACTTGTCCTTCTTTGACATCTATCTTGATCTCTCTACCATAGCCCATTACATATTCATCAATAGAGTTGTCCATGACCTCTTTGAGCAGCACATAGATCCCGTCATCTTGTGCAGAGCCATCCCCGAGCTTTCCGATATACATACCAGGCCGTAGTCGGATATGTTCTTTCCAGTCGAGGGATTTTATATTGTCTTCAGTATAATTTACTTGAGCCATCTCTATTTCTTTAGTATTTAGATTAGCAAAACTGTTTATTTGTTACCCACAGTTTTACAGATAGTTACAGGCAGCACCTGCAAAACTAATAAAGCTAAACCGACATGTAAAGCCCAATCTCACGAGAATTATCCGCATATGGTCAGAATAGTCTAATTTTGCGCCTTGATTAAGTGTTGTATATGATTATTGATTTATTGGCTGCTTTGATTATTAGCTATGCTTTCTACAGAGGCTACTCTAAGGGATTCATTAATACTGTAGTAGATACTCTCTCTATTTTGGTAGGTCTTGTGGTAGCCTTGAAGTTTTCTCCTCTACTCATCGATCGTCTGCAGGAGATGGTCAATCTTAATCCAGCACTTGAGTTTGTATTGGGTTTTCTCATTGTATTCTTCGTAGTGATGCTTTTATTGCGATTTATCGGAGAGCGTATGGAAGATCTCCTCAGAGCTGTCAAGATCAATTTTGTCAATCAACTGGCTGGAGGCGCTCTATTAGGCCTCGTGGCAGCATTTTTGGTTGGGGGACTGTTGGTGCTATTGACTAATCTTAAGATACTCACCGAGTCATATGTCGATCAAAGTTCACTCTACGATCATCTCATCTCAGTCAGTCGGGACGGAGGCTGGGTCATCGATGGGTTTAAGAATGTCTTCTCTGAATTCTGGGGCAAGTTCACATCGACCCTTGATCAGGTAAAAGAGAATATCGAGTAATCACTCTTACTTACTATTATTGATTTAGCAATTCTTATCCATTTAGACTTTGCCAGATCTGATCTTTCAGCTCAGTGATACCCTGCATGGTAGCACTTGAAAAGAAGACGATATCCACATCCTCTGGCAGATCAGGTGTCAATAATTCCTTGATCTCTTCATCTATCAGATCTGCCTTTGATATTCCGAGCAATCTTGGCTTATATAGTAATTCAGGATTGTACATATGAAGCTCATTGAGCAAGATATGATACTGCTCTCTGATATTGTCAGCATCCGCAGGTACTAGGAATAACAAGAGACTATTTCGCTCAATATGTCTGAGAAATCTATGGCCAAGACCTTTACCTTCATGCGCCTTTTCTATGATGCCAGGGATATCTGCCATGACGAAAGATCTACTATCTCTATAGCTGACGATCCCGAGATTTGGTGTCAAAGTCGTGAATGGGTAGTTGGCTATTTTAGGCTTAGCTGCGGATACTACTGATAGCAATGTTGACTTACCAGCATTTGGAAAACCCACAAGACCGACATCCGCAAGGACTTTCAGCTCTAATATTTTCCATTCTTCCTTGCCAGGCAAACCTGGCTGGGCGTATCGTGGTGATTGATTAGTTGCCGACTTAAAATGAAAGTTACCTCTTCCTCCCTTGCCTCCCGAGAGTAGTACATACTCTTGGTCCTCTTCTGTCACTTCAAATAAGATCTCACCTGTCTCAAAGTCTTTTGCGACAGTACCAAGAGGCACCTCGAGTATTTCGCTTTTGCCATCAGCACCCGTCTTGCGAGAGGCTCCTCCAGACTCACCATGACCCGCCAGTATGTGCTTGCGATACTTAAGATGGAGTAAGGTCCAGAGCTGAGGATTGGCACGGACTATGATATCACCACCCTTGCCTCCATCTCCACCATCTGGACCACCCTGTGGCTGGAGACGATCTCTAAAAAAGTGACTACTGCCAGGGCCGCCATTGCCAGACCGACAGCAGACTTTTACAAAATCTACAAAATTGCGGTCTGCCATATGATTAGATTGATTCGATCAGCGAGGCTAATCTTCCTTGTATATCTTCTATTGATCCTACTCCTTCGATTTCTACAGATAGATCTTTTTCTGCATAGTAATTGTACACAGGAGAAGTCTCGGCTTTGTAGACAGCGATTCGATTTCGAATGACCTCTTCATTAGCGTCATCTGCTCGGCCAGAAGTCTTTCCTCTTTCGAGCAATCTTTTGACGATTTCGTCATCATCTACCTTGAGTGCGATGAGGCTATTTACCGATTCTCCTCTCTCTGCTAATAGCGCATCTAATGCCTCAGCCTGTGGTATCGTTCTTGGAAAGCCATCAAAAATGAATCCTTTGCTCTCCGGAAATTTGTCAATTTTATTTTTGAGCATACCTACTGTCACCTCATCTGGTACGAGTTGACCTTTGTTCATATACTCTTTTGCCTTTTGGCCAAGGGGCGTATTGTTGCCCATTTCGTATCTAAACAAATCTCCAGTAGAGACCTGAACTAATCCAAATTTTTCTTCTAATTGCTTTGCTTGTGTTCCTTTTCCTGAGCCTGGAGGGCCAAATAAGATAATGTTTATTCTCTTCTCTTCCATTTCTGACTTAAAATATGATATGATCCATTTAATGATACTCACACTTAGCGATTTATCAGTGCGCCTAAAGATATGACTTTATCGATCTTTCCTCTCCAATAGCTGGAGGCTAATACATCTTCTTTGATCACACCTCTTGAACTCGTGCTGTGTACCACCCAGAGTGCATCTTTCTGATTATCAATAACAATGGATACATGAAAAACCTTCCCGGATTTCTTAAAAAAAATAAGATCACCCGCTTGAGCCTTAGAGATTTCTATCGGTTTAGCGGTTTTACTCATAGATGATGACGAGCCAGCGATAGAGATATCAGCAGACCTATATGCGTATGTGACTAAACCTGAACAGTCAAAAGAATTGGGACCACGGCTGGCATACTCATACTTAGATCCAATGCGATCTATAGCTGCACCCACTACAGTCGATCGCACAGACATATCCGTATCAGCTGCATGATCGGAGATCACACGAGATGTACCACAAGACCACATAGAGTAAAGCAGTATTAAAACAATACCAACTCTACCTATATATCTCAAAATACTTTACAGGAATTTCTACTATTAGTTAAGCTTCTGCTTTGGCAGCAGCACTCTTAAGCGCACGTGGCACCTCTACTACAGCGATAGGCGTCGCACCATCCACCTCGATAGATAGACCTTCTGGCACCTCTATATCTCTCACTCTTACTGCCTCAGCAAGCTGAAGTGAAGATATATCAACGTAAAGCTCATCAACAAGTGTATCAGGAGTTGCTTTTACCTTTACTGTTCTCAAGTTAGAGATGAGCTTTCCACCAGCTTTTACACCTGGAGACACACCTTTAAACTTTACAGGAATACTTGCCCTGATCGGCTGGCCTTCCACCATCTCGATGAAGTCCATGTGTAAAATCTCATCAGTCACTGGGTGAAAGTCGATGGCTTTGATCAGAGCTTTCTTAGTAGCTCCAGCTATCTCTATCTCTGCTACTTTAAACTCTGGAGTATATACCAAGGGCTTTACCGCTTTAGGAGTAGTGGAGAAGTGAGTCACTCCATTCACACTGTATACTACTGCCGGTATCTTGCCAGCTGTTCTTATCTCCTTAGTGGCTTTTTTACCAAACTCTGTTCTTTCTTCAGCAGTTATTGAAACGACCTTCATGACTGTAATTCTAAATTTTTTGAAAAAGGATTGCAAAAGTAACACTATTAAGTGTATGAAAAAAGAGCTCCCAAATATTTTTATTTTTCATATACCTTAGACATACTCGGTCTATTCTTTTTAGTCAGCATACCATAGGCTACGCCAAAGACAAATCCCCCAATGTGCGCCCACCAAGCGACGCCTCCAGTAGTACCAGCCATGGGGCCGATAGATCCGACTCCTGAAATGAGCTGCTCCAAAAACCAAAAGCCTAAAAAATAGATGGCTGATAGCTCAAAGGTCATCACAAAGAATAGCATCTTAATCCGAGACTTAGGAAACATAACTACATACGCTCCCATCACCGCACTGATAGCTCCGCTGGCTCCAAGAGATGGCACCGATCCTGCACACATCTGTGTGGCGCCCTCACAGCCAAATGTAGATGCACAAGGCACACAACAATCCGCCAAAGCAGATCCTGCACCTGTATACATCTCAAAGAAAATATGTACCGCTGAAGCAACCAGTCCTCCTAAGAGGTAAAATACAATGAACTTTATATTCCCATTGACCGCCTCAATGTTATCTGCAAATATCCATATGAACATCATATTGCCGATCAGGTGCATCCATCCTCCATGCATGAACATACTGGTGAACAAGGTGAAGAGATGCCGTCCTCCAACAATATCATTAGGAATAGTGGCGAATTCGCAAACCAGATTTCCTGGTACAGAAAGCTGCAATAAAAAGATCAAAACATTGATCACTATCAGTGAGTAACTGAATAGCGGTTTGTACCCTCCTTTGACATTCGTATCACCGATAGGAAAAATCATGCGAGTAAGATACTATTTTCTATTTCTTTGATTTGAGATTTAATATATATTTGCACCCCGAAATAATCTGGCGTGGTAGCTCAGCTGGTTAGAGCGCAGGATTCATAATCCTGAGGTCGGCAGTTCAAGCCTGCCTCACGCTACTCAAAAAAAGCTCAAGCGGTTTGCTTGGGCTTTTTCTTTTTAGATAGCCGCTCATCTCCGATTAGTTATTACCTTTCTCTCATTAAGGAATATTACAACGCTATCTATGTCTACTCGCAATCCTCGTGTGTCACAGAGCTCCAAGAATCTATTTGTCAAGGGTCTTCTCCAAGATATCAGGGCCATGGAATTCATGCTGGACCAATCATGGTTTGAAGATGATATCGTACGCATCGGTGCGGAACAAGAGATGGTCATCATTGATAAGGATCATTTCCGACCTCTCAATCTTGGTCCTCAGATACTCGCAGACTACCCGGAGTATGACTGGCTCGTATCAGAGTTAGCACAGTTTAACCTAGAGATCAATCTCAGCCCTCAAGTGTTCAGCGGAAATGCGCTGAGTCGCATGCATGCAGAGCTCAAAGACTATCTGTCCAAAACAAAAATGGCTCTGGCTGAGCATAATGCGGATTTTGTCCTCACGGGCATACTTCCTACACTGAAGAAATATCACCTCGACCTCAAGAATCTCACTCCGAAAGATCGATATAAAGAGTTAATGCGAGCCATCCATGGTGAGCTTTCTGGAAATGACTTTGAGCTCCGACTCGTAGGCATCGATGAAATGCTCGTCAAACATGACTCCCCTCTCATGGAGGCCTGCAATACCAGCTTTCAGGCCCATCTACAGGTATCACCCAATAATTTTGTACAACTGTATAATATTGCCTTGGCATTAACGGCTCCTTGTATCTCTCTTTCTTCTAATTCGCCATTAGTCTTCGGTAAGCGGCTTTGGCACGAGACGAGGATTGCTCTCTTTCAGCAGGCCATAGATACACGTCGTACTCGAGATCACCTGCGACAGATGAGTCCGAGAGTCACACTAGGAGATCGATGGCTTGACCATTCTATCATGGAGATATTTAAGGAGGATATCGCACGATTCAGGATACTCATGCATATCCTTTCGGAGAAAAATTCATTGGATGAGATCCAAGCTGGACATGTGCCAAAACTCAAGTATCTACAGCTGCATAATAGTACCGTATATCGATGGAATCGTCCCTGCTACGGTATCAGTGACACTGGAAAGCCGCACCTGCGAATAGAAAACCGAGTATTCCCAGCAGGGCCTACTACCGCTGATGAGATGGCTAATATGGCATTTTGGCTGGGTGCCATGATCGGTATGTCGAGAGAATACGGTGACCCACGAAATCATATGTCATTCGATGATGTCAGAGATAATTTTGGCAAGTCCGCTCGCTTTGGTATTGATTCAAAGTTTACATGGTTCAAAGATCAGAAGATCAATGCTCGTGATCTGCTGTCTCGAGAGCTCATCCCATTAGCACATGAGGGCCTCAGACATATGGAGATCTCAGATGTCGATCGAGAGTACTATCTCGGCATCGTAGAGCAGCGTGTCGAAAAACACATGACTGGCGCTCGATGGCTCCTGCGATCCTATACTTCTCTATCTAACATCAGCACCAGCAAAGACGAAGCGCTATGTGTGCTCACCGCTGCCATGCATCACAATCAAAATCAAGAAAACCACCCCGTACACGAATGGAAAGCCCCCACTCTCCAAGACTATAAAGGCTATAAGCCTGATCTACTCACAGTAGAAGATATCATGCGGACGGAGATGCTCACCGTCCAAAAATCAGATCTCGCAGAGCTCTGTGCTCAGCTAATGGAGTGGCGTCAGCTCAACTATATGGCGGTCGAAGACAAAAGAGGAAGACTCGTCGGTATGGTAACCGCTAAAAAGCTCATGAACGAACTCATCCTCGAGCGTCAAAAACAGAAACCAAAAGATCTCCTAATAAAAGATGTCATGGAAGAAGAACCTATCACGATCACTCCTTCGGCAAATATCTCAGAGGCCATAAGCCTCATGAATGAACACATGGTAAACTGTCTACCCGTCGTCCAAAACAAAGAATTAGTAGGGATGATCACTGAGAGCAATTTCTTGAAAATCACCGACAGGATCATCCAATAATTTCTTTACAACTCTCTGATCCAGATATTGCGATAGCGTACTGCATCGCCGTGATCTTGGAGAGATAGAGGTAGCTTTGCAGGATGTGGAGCATAGTGTGGCTCGCCTATAAAACATGTAGGGCCTTTTAGTTTTACGTGATTTTGAGTTAATACTCCATTGTGAAAAACCGTCAGATATGCTGGTGATACCAACTGGTCTCCATCAAATTTTGGAGCGGTGAAGACTATATCATAGTATTGCCACTCTCCAGGAGGACGGCTGGCATTTGCGAGTGGGATATGCTGCTTATATACGGAGCCGACCTGACCATTGACGTAAGTCTCATTCTCATAGTTATTTAGGATCTGTACCTCATAGAGACCCATGAAGAATATACCACTATTACTATACTGCTGACCTTCCTTTTCAGGATCTACGGGAGATAGCCACTCGAGGTGGATCTGTACGTCTCCAAATGCTTCTTTTGTCTCGATACCTCCTTTCCCTTGATTGACTATGAGCTGTCCATCCTTGATGATCCAGTCTGCAGGCGCACGACCACTCCAGTCTGTCTTAAACATCAGCTGGCACATTGGCTCGATCTGCTCCATATTGACACCATAGTCATTTTGGGGCTTGACCCATTGACTTAGATCATCTCCATCAAATAATACGATCGCATCTGAAGGTGCTTCTTGCCATTTACCTGGAGTCACTTTAGGTGGTACTGGCTCATAGACCTCTGTCGCCTTCCAGGGTTCTGTTTTTCCGAGTTCTTCCCAGTCGATCTTTGGGACCTCCTGAGATGTCATACATGCAGAAAAGGTCATTAATATGGCTAATAGTTGTACAATTTTATTATTCATCTTTTTAGAATAGCTTTTGTTAATCATCGCTTAATAGCCCGTTAGGCAATATATTTGCAGCGATTCCTGAAAAGAACAAAAATATTAAATTATGCCGTTTGATATAGATATGATTAAGGCGCATTATGATGCCCTTCCCGGGAAGATTGAGAAAATAAAATCAACACTCAATCGTCCTTTGACTTTAGCAGAAAAAATTCTTTACAGCCACCTTCACGAAGAGTCTCCTCTTCAGGGATATGGTCGAGGAAAGGATTATGTATTCTTCGCTCCTGACAGAGTAGCTATGCAGGATGCGACTGCTCAGATGGCATTATTACAATTTATGATGGCGGGCAAGGACAAAGTGGCTGTGCCATCTACCGTACACTGTGATCACCTCATTCAGGCAAAGCTAGGAGCTGACAAAGATCTCCAGAGTGCTATCAATACCAGCAACGAGGTATTCAACTTCCTCGAGTCTGTATCAGACAAGTATGGTATTGGATTCTGGGAGCCTGGTGCGGGTATCATTCACCAAGTAGTATTAGAAAACTATGCTTTCCCAGGAGGGATGATGATCGGTACTGACTCTCACACAGTGAATGCTGGTGGTCTCGGTATGGTCGCTATCGGTGTAGGTGGCGCTGATGCAGTAGACGTGATGGCCGGTATGCCATGGGAGCTTAAGATGCCAAAACTCATCGGTGTCAAGCTCACCGGCAAACTCTCTGGATGGTCTGCGCCAAAAGACGTAATCCTAAAGGTGGCAGATATCCTCACTGTAAAAGGAGGTACGGGTGCGATCGTAGAATACTTTGGCCCAGGAGCTATCGGTATGAGCTGTACTGGTAAGGGTACTATATGTAATATGGGTGCAGAGATAGGTGCTACGACATCTACTTTTGGATATGATGACTCCATGAGCAGATATCTCAGGGCTACTGACAGAGAGGAGATCGCAGAGATGGCGGATCAGATCAAAGAACATTTGACTGCAGATCCAGAATGCTATGAAGATCCAGAGAAATATTTTGACCAAGTAATCGAGATCAATCTTGATGAGCTACAGCCTCTACTCAACGGTCCTTTCACTCCAGATCTATCTACTGTCGCCGGTAAAGATATGACAGCGGCTGCCACTAAAAATGACTGGCCACTGGAGGTAGAATGGGGACTCATCGGATCATGTACTAACTCATCATATGAGGATCTATCCAGAGCAGCATCTATCGCTCAGCAAGCATTGGATAAGGGGCTGAAGACTAAAGCAGAATTTGGTATTAACCCAGGATCAGAACAAGTAAGATATACAGCGGCCAGAGATGGTATTTTGGAAGTATTCGAAAAGCTCGATGCTAAGATATTCACTAATGCTTGTGGACCATGTATAGGACAGTGGGCGAGATATAGCGATCCTGCAAATGCTCCTAAAAATTCTATAGTACACTCATTCAATAGAAATTTCGCCAAGAGAGCGGATGGCAATCCGAATACGCATGCATTCGTAGCGTCACCTGAGCTCGTAGCGGCTATAGCTATATCAGGGCGACTGGACTTTAATCCCGCTACGGATAAACTCATCAATGAGAATGGTGAAGAAGTAATGCTCGATGAGCCGACTGGATGGGAGCTCCCTCCAAAAGGATTCGCTGTGGAGGATAGAGGATTTCACGCTCCTGCAGAAGATGGTAGCAGTATAGAAGTAAAAGTAGACCCTCAGTCAGAGAGATTACAGCTCTTGACACCATTCAAGCCGATACAGCCAGAGGAAATGCACGATATGCGGATCCTCATTAAGGCTAAAGGTAAGTGTACTACTGACCATATCTCTATGGCAGGTCCTTGGCTCAGATACAGAGGTCATCTTGAGAACATCTCAAACAACTGTCTGATCGGAGCAGTAAACTATTTCAACGAAAAGACGAATAGTGTCGCTAACTATGCTGACGATGCATCCAATGCAGAATTTATGGCAGTACCAGATAGTGCTCGCAAGTATCAAGCTGCTGGTATTGGTACCGTAGTATTCGGAGAAGAAAACTATGGAGAAGGATCTTCTCGTGAGCATGCAGCTATGGAGCCAAGATTCCTTGGAGTGAAGGCCGTCATCGTTAAGTCGTTTGCTCGTATCCATGAGACAAATCTTAAAAAGCAAGGTATGCTGGGTTTGACTTTCGTCAATACTGCTGACTATGATAAGATCCGTCAAGATGATAAAGTATCCCTTTACGGTTTCGCAGATATGGCCCCAGGTAAACCACTTACTGTCGTATTGCATCATGCAGACGGTACTGATGATTCATTTGAAGTGGCACATACCTATAATCAAGCTCAAATCGACTGGGTAAGAGCAGGATCAGCATTAAATAAAATCCGAGAAGAAGCTGGTGTGAGCTAAGGCCCGCTGGTAGAAAATATATTTAATTTAAAATATATGTTATTTTTGATAGTGTCGTGCGTCTCAAGTACGACACTATTTTTTTGAATAAATATTAACTAACGAAAAACTGTAATAACATGTGGAAAGAGTTTAAAGAGTTTATCATGACTGGCAATGTTATCGACTTTGCGATTGCCGTAATCTTAGCAGGTGCTGTAGGATTAGTCGTGAATGGATTCGTCAATGACATCATGATGCCGGTCATCGGTAATTTCGCTGGAGGTCTTGATTTTGCAGATCTTAAGGTGGTATTATCTCCAGCAGAGATCGGTGCTGACGGTGAAATCATCAAGCCAGAAAATGCTATCAGATATGGCGCTTGGATCAATACGATCATCAACTTGATCATCATTGGTTTTGTGTTATTCATGATGACTAAAGCTGCGAGAAAGTACAAAATGGCTGCGGCCCCAGCTGCACCAGCAGGTCCTACTCAAGAAGAGTTATTAGCACAGATCAGAGACTTATTGAAGAAATAACATTCAAGAGTCTGACTTGACAATAAATTAGAGCTTCGTCGCACGTTTGACGGAGCTCTTTTTGTTTCACACCGCTGTATCTTCACTCTATGAGAAAAATAGAACACATAGGAATAGCCGTGAAAAACATAAATGAAGCAAATGATCTCTATTCTCAGCTACTCGGTACAGAGCCCTATAAATCCGAGACTGTAGCTTCAGAAAATGTAACCACCTCTTTCTTTAGGACAGGACCCAATAAAATAGAACTCATCGCCTCGACTACTCCAGATGGCGTCATTGCCAAGTATATCGAGAAAAAAGGTGAAGGATTACACCATATCGCATTTGATGTAGACGATATCCGAGCCGAGATGAAACGGTTAAAAGATCAGGGTTTCAGGCTACTTAATGATGAACCTAAAAGAGGAGCAGATAATAAATTGATTTGCTTTGTACATCCTAAGAATGCACATGGAGTACTAATCGAGCTCTGTCAAGAAATAAAAGAGTAATACAATGGATGCATCAACCATCATTATAGCAGTATTGGGAGGACTCTTAGCAGGCATCATTAATACATTGGCAGGTAATGGATCAGCGATCACTTTGAGCATATTCACTGAGCTCATGGGACTCCCTGGCAATATGGCGAATGGGACTAATCGTGTCGGTGTTCTTTTTCAGAGTGCTGCATCTAGTGCAGGATTTATCAAAAATGATCGCTACTCTAATCTGTCTAACTCTAAAATACACATCATCACAGCAGTGATCGGAGCAGTCATCGGCGTCTATGTCGCCATGAGCATATCCAATGATCAATTCAAACTGATATTCAAATATCTGTTATTAGTAATGTTGCTTGTTATATTAGTCAATCCCAAACGATGGCTGATCAAAACCAGCGAAAATGCCATTCACAATCCTTGGCTTTCTATTCCTGCATTTTGGGCATTGGGATTTTACGGCGGTTTTATACAGATGGGTATGGGAGTGATATTCTTAGTCATCACTGTCCTCATCATGAAGTATAATCTCATAGATGCTAATGCTCTGAAGACATTTATCGTGACCGTTTATTCAGTCTTAGTTGTAGCATTATTTCATATGAATGGGCTGATAGACTGGAAGCTCGGACTGATAATTGCTTCAGGCCAATCTGTAGGTGGATACTTCACGGCTGATCTCGCCTCTCGATATCCTGATGCTGAGATATGGGCCTATCGAGTTTTGGTGGTAGTCATTATCATCGCTATATTCAGTGCTTTTGATATATTCTGATATGCGTAGCTTACTCTTTTTATTTTTTTCTATAGGTCTTTTGTCTTGTCATAGTGATCAGACATCTCGGTATGGATCGCCATGGGATCAGATATTTGATACAGATCATGATATCGTCCAGCGAGTACTGTTTGATATAGACCGGTATGAAGTACAGATAATATATACCTCTATCGAGCATGTCGGAGATAGCCTAATCTTAGAGCCGCACTATTTTAACTTTGATAGAGATAGATATTTTTATCCAGCGAGCACCGTGAAAATGCCCGCAGCATTTTTAGCTCTGGAGTATATAAATGAGCTCACCGATCAATATCCTGAGATCGATATGTACTCGACTATTTTATTTGATAGCGTAGCTGCACCTCAGAGCACCATGCATATCGATACCACGAGCCCTACTGGATATCCCAATATCGCACATTTCATTGAGGGAGTTTTCGCCATAAGCGATAATAATGCATACAATAGACTGTATGAATTTCTGGGTCAAGACTATATCAATGAGCGACATCAGGAGAAAAATATTTTTACTAATAGTCGAATCCGAACAAGGGTTGGTATTGGGGGATTTGATACAGAGAGCAATAAATACGCTAATCCATATAGGATCATCGATAGCACGGGCAACGTGATTCATGAACGTGATGAACTCTATGCGCTATACGAAGGCTTCAGCCCTCTTACAAAAACACAAAAAGGGAGAGGGTACTATGATGACGATCTGGATAGTGTGATCTATGCACCATTTGAAATGAGTGAGAAAAACTTCATCAATCTGAATGACATGCAGCAGAGTCTCATCCGTGTGATCTATCCTCAGATATATCCGGAAGAAGAACGGTATCATCTATCAAAAGAACAATACGACTACCTATACAAGGTCATGACTACCTATCCTACTGAGATCTCCTATCTACAGTCAGATACCACATACTATGATAGTTATGTCAAGTTCTTAATGTATGGAGATAGTCAGGATCCAATACCTGATCATATAGAGATCGCTAATAAAGTCGGATGGGCCTATGGCTATCTGACAGATTGCGCTTATATCAAAGACAATAACGAGGGTATAGACTTTTTTCTTGCTGCCACGATTCATGTCAATGAAAACGAAATCTATAACGATGGCATATACGAATATGAGTCTATAGGTATACCTTTTTTAGCAGAGGTCGGCAGGCTCGTCTACCAATATGAACTCGATCAAAAATCAAGCTCTACATCTGAGTAGACGATAGACTCTTGAATGATGAAAGCCCACAGTCTAAGAAATCTATGTAATCATTGAGTCCTTCTTTATACCCACGTGGAGCGGCTATCACTTCTTCATCAGGAGTCACCATGATATATAGTGGTTGTGAGTTTTGCTCAAAGTTTACTATTTGAAAATCTGCCCACTTGTTCCCCACGTTTCTCATTTTCTTATTTCGTGGTTTTGAGATGAGTATCTCTTCGAGCTTCTTATCATCATCTACGTATAAAGAAGTGAGCACAAAATCATCAGAAAGCATATTTCGCACTCGATCATCGACCCAGATATGTTCTTCTGTGCGACGACAGTTGACACAGCCGTATCCCGTCATATCGATTAGTAGGGGCTTATTCACTTTTTTAGCATATGCCAATCCCTCATAGTAATCTTTGAAGCAATCTATATTGTTAGCACATTTGCCAAGAGAAGGATACTGACTCTTGAGCTCTGCATCTATAGTCGGCTCTGGCAAAAAGTAATTGTATGTAGACGGTGGTGCCACACCACTGAGTAATGGCAGAGAGTTATAGCTATTAGTCTCAGGTTTATAGACAAACCCTGTGGCCAAGTATACCGCTAAAGCAACCGAACCCAGAGAAAACGCCCACCTTCTTGGACTTAGTTTTTTGATCGGACTATCATGAGGAAACTTTATAAAACCAAAACCATACAAGGCCATAGCTATAGCTACTAATACCCAGACTCCCATGAACACCTCATAGCGCAGGAATCCCCAGTTATTGGTCATGTCAGCTACAGACAAAAACTTAAATGCCAAGGCTAACTCTAAGAATCCTAAGATCACTTTGACATTAGTCATCCAGCCTCCAGATCGTGGTAGGCTATTGAGCCAAGCTGGGAATGCCGCAAATAAACCAAATGGCAAGGCTAAGGCTATAGCAAATCCTAACATGACAATAAAGGGGCCTATCTGATTAGTCGCCGCTTGGACAATGGCTGTCCCGATGATCGGCCCAGTACATGAAAATGATACTAAAGCCAATGTGAAAGCCATGAAGAAAATCCCTACTAAACCTCCTTTATCGGCCATCTTATCGGACCTGTTAGCCCATGAGCTCGGTAGCTGGATCTCATAAAATCCGAAAAATGAAAAAGCGAAAAATATAAATATTACGAAAAAAGCAGTATTCGCTATCCAATTAGTCGATAGTCGATTGAGCGCTTCAGCTCCGAATAGCATCGTGATCAATAAGCCAATGGTCACATATATCACGATGATTGATAGTGAATAGATCGCTGCATTTTGCCATCCTTTCTTCTTGCTATCTTTTGTGAAAAAACTCACCGTCAATGGTATCATAGGAAACACACATGGTGTCAAAAGTGCCAACAAACCTCCTAAAAAACCAAAGATGAACATCCATAGCGGGCTCTGACTATTCTGGACTTCATCCCCACAGTCTGCTATTGGTTCTTGATAAGTATCTCTTAACCCTTGTCTTGTTTGGTCTATGACGTTACCAGAAATATCGGCAGCTGCATTTTGCAATACCTCTTCGCTATTCGCTGATATGATTTTACCATTCTGGAGATTGACTTTAAACTCTACATCCGTCGGTGGTAGACACTTACTGTCATCACAGGTCATATAGGTCAGATACCCGATTAGCTCGGCCTTTTCATTTTTTACTTTGATCGGCTGAGTTAGCACAAATGGCTCTGCGGCCAAATATTTCTTGACCTTCACATCAAAAACGGGATCAATTCCTTCTTTACTTTTACCTGATTCTGTGGCAGGTCCTATGAGTTCGACTACATCCACATTTTCATACCAAAATGACGTTGGTACAGGGCCGCCTTCTTCTACTTCTTGGCTATATACAGTCCAGCCTTCATCTATGTCTGCGGTGAAGACTAAATCGTAATCCGCTACTTCGCTATTAGAATTTTTTTTTACCTCCATCGACCATGTTACTGGCCCTTCTCGAGAGAGTATAGTTTTGGGACTGACCGTTGTAGCCATGGATTGAGCTGGAGCTGAGATGGCAGATTGTGTCGGCACAGAAGATTTTCCTTGACCAAAATCAAACTCAAAATCTACATCTGTCGGAGGCAGACATCGCTCGTCATCACAGGTCATATAGGTCAGATATCCTTTTAGCTTCTGGCTCGCATCAAGGACTTTTACCTTTTGCTTTATAATGAAATCTTTATCATCCAAAAATTTGATCACATTCATTTCAAAGATGGGATCCATTACTTCTTTCTTATGACCCTCTTCTGCGGCTTCTCCTATATTTTCTACTACTCCTTCAGTATCGTACCAGATAGATGTAGGTACAGGGCCTCCTTCCTCAATATATTGTGAGTACACATTCCATCCTTTATCTATACTGGCGGTATAGATGAGCATGTATTCATTTTGGGATATTGGCTCAGCTTCAAATGTCCACTTTACAGGATTCAGTTCTTGAGCAGACAATGCCAGAAAGGTAAATGAAAAGAAAAAGAATGCTATTGATCTTATCATCGGGTATTTTTTCTTACTAAGTAAAGCGTGAAAGGACTAATTGATTGTCAGGTCATACTGATATACATCTATTTTGTCCGTCAAGTTACATCGACAGTGCAAATGTATGGCATGCTCTATCAAGCCTCCACCAGTTAATAAAACATTAACTCATATCTGTACAAAGACGTAAGTCTTAAAAAGAGACAAAAACACTGCCAATATGATAACAAAATGCATTAGCTCCAATCTGTATGTGTTCTTCACCTGACTAAAGCTCATAGCGAAGAAAATACTCATAGGAAATGCCAGATAGTGCAGATGGGTAAAACTTAAGTCTCTCATGAATAGAAAGCTGACTAAGGCAGCTAATAGAAACCAATAAAAAAAGTCTATTTTTTTACGGACCTCAATACCTTTTTTCTTCATGTTATTATAATAGCCCATCAATGCTATGATAACCAATAATAGAGAGACCAATACATATACCCAGCTCTCAATAGGTGATGACCAGAGTTTCAATACAGAGTCGAGAGGATCAACGCCTACCAATAGCGGCCACTCTAACCATCCAAGATAGTAACAGAAGCTACCGACTATCCAGAATATAACTCCATATCCTGTCAAATACTGTAATCGCTCTCTAATCGAGAAACTACGTAGAATACCAATCTGAATAAAAAAGGCTATAGCCACAAAAAAAAATGGAGAGTAAATCAATGTCGCAATAGCTGACAGTAAGGCCGCATTAAAAATATTGGTAGTGGCATTGGCCATTTTATAGACTTGAAAAACATTAAACGTAGCTAAGATGATAAAAAAGGCGCCTATTAGTATGGGCGATAAGACCTGTAGCCCAGGAGCAAATGAGGTGAAAAGCACGTAAAACATACTGGCATATCCGCATTGTACATGGTATATGCGATTATTGTTGGCTAGCATGTTGATCAGGATCGCCTGAAAGTAGACAAGAATGATAGCGATTATAGATTGTGACAGCATACCCAATCCACCTTCACTGAATATCCATTGAGTGATCTGAGTATCACTCTCGGTGGGTACATAGCTATTAGGATGGATCAGACTGTAGAGCCTTACTATTATCACATATGGCAACAGTGCTATTATATTGACAATATCATTCTTCTTAAATATCTGAATCACTCGACAAATTTATCGCTACCTAAGTAAAACATTGAGAATAAGGTCATTATTTATTTGATGAATTCAATATTACTAAAGGTATACGCTAATGTCCATAACATAAGAAGAGATATGTACCTTGGTGATTTACTTTGATATCCAATATGTCAAAATTAGACGCATTAAAAAAACCTATTGCTGAAGAGCTTAATTTATTTGAATCCCGATTTAGAGATTCTATGAAAAGTAAGGTGGCTCTCCTCGATCGGATCATGCACTATATCGTCCAGCGAAAAGGAAAACAGGTGCGTCCTATGTTTGTATTTTTATGTGCGAGGATCTTTGGCCCCATAAAGGATGAGACATATACTGCTGCATCTTTGATCGAGCTGCTTCATACGGCCTCGTTAGTCCATGATGATGTAGTGGATGACTCTCATCTCAGGAGAGGTTTTTTTTCTGTAAATGCCCTCTGGAAGAACAAAATCGCTGTATTAGTAGGAGACTATTTACTTTCTAAAGGCCTATTGCTAGCTGTAGAACATGAACAGTACCAAACACTGAAAATAGTATCTACGGCGGTAAAAGAACTCAGCGAAGGCGAACTTATGCAGATAGACAAAGCAAGAAAGCTCGATATCACCGAAGACGTATATTTCGAAGTTATCCGACAGAAGACTGCATCTCTGATGGCTGCAGCCTGCAGTGCTGGAGCATCAAGTGCAGGCTGCAAACAAGAAGTGGTATCAGACTTTAAGAAATTCGGAGAGTTAGCAGGTATTGCTTTCCAGATTAAAGATGACCTTTTTGACTATGGATATCAAAATATCGGTAAACCTACAGGTATCGATATCAAAGAAAAGAAAATGACGCTCCCATTAATTCATTCGCTGCAAAAATGTGAAAATAATGATCGCCGTAGAATAATCAACCTCATCAAGCGGAAAAGCGATAAGAAGTCTACCTTCAAAGAAGTGTTGAATTTCGTAAATCAACATGATGGTATATCCTATTCAGAACTCAAAATGAATGAATATAAAGCTAGTGCATTGGCCATTCTGAATAAGTATCCTCAAAATGAAGCAATGCTCGGTCTCAGAAATTTAGTGGAGTTCGTAGTATCTCGGAGATCTTAAATACGCTCTATCTGCGCTCCCAATGCGTTAAGTCGCACATCAATATCCTGATATCCTCGATCAATCTGTTGTATATTGTGAATAAGTGAAGTCCCATCCGCAGATAATGCTGCAATCAAGAGCGAAACACCTGCTCTAATATCAGGAGATGTCATCTCTATAGCTCGTAAATTTTGAGACCTGCCAAGTCCTATCACTGTCGCTCTATGTGGATCACAGAGGATGATCTTAGCTCCCATGTCGATGAGTTTATCCACAAAGAATAAGCGGCTTTCAAACATCTTTTGATGTATTAGTACACTTCCATTAGCCTGCGTAGCTACCACTAATAATATACTAATCAAGTCTGGTGTAAAGCCCGGCCATGGGGAGTCATAGATCGTCATAATAGAGCCATCTATGAAGGACTGAATATCATATACTTCTTGGGCTGGGATATATATGTCATCTCCTTTGATCTCTACTTCTACCCCTATCAAATTAAATACCGATGGTATAATACCCAGATCAGCTTTTCCTCCACCACTGATAGTCAGCTCTGACTGAGTCATGGCTGCGAGTCCGATGAAACTACCGATCTCAATAAAATCAGGCTGTATAGTATGAGTCGTTCCACTGAGATGATCTACTCCGTATATGATGAGCTTATTAGACCCTACTCCATCGATCTTAGCTCCCATAGAGATGAGCATCCTACAGAGCTGCTGGAGATAGGGCTCACAGGCAGCATTGTATATGGTCGTAGTGCCTTCTGTCAGTACTGCAGCCATCAAAATATTAGCCGTACCTGTGACTGATATCTCATCCATTAAGATAAAAGATCCTCTTAGATCATCTCCTCCTAAGAAGTAACTCTCTCTTTCTTTGTCAAAATCAAACTTTGCCCCTAACTTATGAAATCCATTAATATGGGTATCAAGTCGGCGGCGACCTATTTTATCACCTCCTGGTTTTGGCATGAATGCTTTCCCATATCTGGCGATCATCGGCCCCATGAGCATCACAGAGCCTCTTATTCTTTTTGCTGTTTTTTGATACTCAGGACTGGCGATATAGTCCAAGTCAATTTCACTGGCCTCAAATGAATAGTCACTTTTGCTCAATCTTTCTACCTTGACTCCCAGTCCCTTTAATAGATCTATCAGTCTCCGAACATCCAAGATGTCGGGGACATTTTTCATGATTATCTTTTGATCAGTAAGAAGTACTGCTGAGATCACTTGGAGTGCCTCGTTCTTAGCCCCTTGAGGTGTTATACTACCCGAAAGCTTAGCATTACCTTGGACTCTGAAAGTATTAGTTTCGCTCATTTGAGTCGATAGTTAGATATGACGGAGAATACGTATAAAGCTAACGCCTTCTTTTATTTCTATTGTTGTTATTACTTCGAGAATAGCCTCTCTTGTTATTATTGTTTCTGCTATTACTCTTTCTACGATTGTTGTTATTGTTGGTATATGTCCTCTTAGGAGTAAGATTGACCGCCGATATATCTATGGCCACATCATCATCCAGTTTCAGAGCGCCATTAGATAGTTTCCCAAGATCTCTCTTTATGATTTCGTCACTGACATAGTGTTCTCTATTCCATGTACGATAGGCCAGTTTCATGTATGACGCTATGATCAGTGCAAACTCTTCTTGTTTCTCTGGATCCTCCATTTTAGATGCCTTTTCGATGAGCATCTTGACATGGTATCCGTAATGCCTGAAAGACTTTTGATTCTCTGGATATTCTATCGGAGCAGGTTTGTATTCGCTTTCTTCTGGAGTAGGTATCACTCCACTCGGCGGGACTACATCGAGCTCATACTCTGCTATTCTGAAGAGGTGTCTCCAGAGTTTTTCTCGATAGTCCTTATCATTATTGTGCATCGGATTCATTTGATACATGAGATCTACGATACCTTCAGCGAGTCTTTGTCTTTCTTCTTTATCTTCTACCTTCTTAGTATAGTTGATTAGATTTTGAACATTACGTCCATACTCAGCTATTTTCATATTCTCTAGCTGAGAGTTATACTGCATTCCGTGGTTAATCATTTATTCTACTGTTACAGATTTTGCTAAGTTTCTTGGTTGGTCTACATCACATCCTCGCATTACTGCGATATGGTATGAGAGCAGTTGTAATGGTATGACTGATAATAATGGAGATAAGGCCTCCATAGTATCTGGGATTTCTATCACATAATCAGCCAGCTTGTGGATTTTCGTATCGGACTCATTGATGACTGCGATGACGATACCTTTTCTGGCTTTGACCTCTTCTATATTACTTACTATTTTATCATATGCACTTTCATTAGTTGCTACGACTATGACAGGCATATACATATCGATCAGCGCTATAGGACCATGCTTCATTTCTGCAGCAGGGTATCCTTCAGCGTGAATATACGATATCTCTTTTAACTTCAGTGCACCTTCTAAGGCTACAGGAAAATTATATCCTCTTCCGAGGTACAGTGCATTTGATGCACTTTTTATTTCAGATGCGATATACTTGATCTTATCATTTTGGTCTAAGATCTTTTCTATTTTGTTTGGTAGTTCTGAAAGAGCTTTGATATAAGATTGATACTTTTCGTCTGATAAAGTACCTTTTTTATGGCCCAACTGGATAGCCATAAGCATGAGTACGGTCAATTGTGACGTAAAAGCTTTAGTCGAGGCCACCCCTATCTCTGGGCCTGCGTGAATATAGGATCCCGTATGAGTCATTCGAGCTATGCTCGATCCTACTACATTGACGATACCATATGTCAATGCGCCTTTTTCTTTGGCCAATTCAAGCGCTGCTAAGGTGTCCGCTGTTTCACCAGATTGAGATAGTACGATGAGTACATCTTTATCATTGATTATAGGATTGCGATACCTGAATTCAGAGGCATATTCTACCTCGCATGGTATTCTTGCTATATCTTCGAATAAGTATTCTGCTATGAGTGCTGTATGCCATGATGTGCCGCAAGCAGCGAAGATTAATCTATCCGCATTATGGACCTTTTCTATTTCTTGGTTCAGTCCCCCGACAGATATCCAGCCTTCTACTTTATTCAGTCGTCCTCTCATACTATCGGCGACAGTATTTGGCTGCTGATAGATCTCCTTTAGCATGAAGTGTGGATATCCATCTTTTTCAAGCTCTTCTATTTTGAGGTCTATTTTTTGGATCTCATTGACTGCCTCTGTATTGTCTAAATTACTTATTTCATACTCTCCGCCAAAATTAGCTTTTACGATTTGCTCATCTTCCAGAAAGATGAACTGATCAGTATATTGGGCTATCGGATTAGGGTCTGATGCTAAAAACAATTCGCCATCTCCTATACCTAAAACTAAAGGGCTGGATTTTCTTGCACCGATGATTGTATCTGGATCATTTTTGTCAGTGACGACTAATGCATAGGCTCCTACTACTTTTCTCAAAGCCTCTTTCACCGCTTCGTGCAAATCAAGCTCAAGGCTATCTCTCATCTCTTGAATGAGATGAGCTATAACTTCTGTATCAGTATCACTCATAAATTCATAGCCAGTATCTATCAGTGCCTCTTTGAGTACTTGATAATTCTCAATTATACCATTATGCACTAACGATATACTGCCGTCTTGTGATGTATGAGGGTGCGCATTAATATCATTAGGTTCACCATGTGTTGCCCATCTCGTGTGACCTATTCCTACTGGAGAAAGATTTGTTTTATCCACTATAGCATCCAGTTCTTTTACTTTTCCTTTTTTTCGGAAAGTATTCTTGCTGGTATTGGTCAATAATGTTACTCCAGCACTGTCATACCCACGATATTCAAGTTTGAACAAACCATCTATCAATATTGGATATGCAGGCTTCTCACCTATATAGGCAACAATTCCGCACATGAGTTAAATTTTTTAATTTGGTACTGTATACGTTATTCTAAGCGTCAAAGGATGGCTTTCATGATTAGGTCCCAATATAACAGTTCTTCCTGGATTCTGGCCCTTACTAAGTGCAGATAGGTAGACTGTGGTAGATTCATTTCCTCTCAATATATCTTTAACGTGAGAGGTGAAATTTATTTTATATGTGATTTCATTATTATCACCTTTCTCTGGTACTCCTCCAAACAATAAACTAGTAGCGCCTATCGTCCGAGCTGTAAACAAATCATCCACTTCAACTAAATTTCCATTTGAAGCCTCTTTATACATGCCGATATTACTCAATACTGGATAAAGGATCGTATCCGCAAGAGACTCTTGTGCAACCGTAAATTCGAGCTCTGCATGATTGACTAATAACTCACCTTCTAAACTCAACAAATCAGATAGATCTATTTCTACATCTACCCCATTCATTCCCTGAATGTAAAGATTATCAGTAGCTCCGAGTGTATCAGTGAGCGCTTCATCTACAGGTGTGCCAGCATATTCATGGTTGAATAATAAAGGTCTATCCAAACCAAGGACATAATCGAATCTGCTCGAAACAGAATCATTAATTGTATAATAAACTGACAAAAAGCTATTAATAGAATTGCTCGATAAATCAAAATTCATCATCGAACTCTTATCTGAAATAGCCGTGAGATAAAATCCATTAAACTGATCTATCAAAGCATCTGCCTGGCCTTCATCTGGAATATCTGTGTTCATGATTTCTTGACCAAAAGCATCATCAAGTCTAAATCTAACCACATTTGATAGTGTGATACTGTCCTGTATCGGGTCAGTAATAGTGAATGTATCACGATCGATAGGTCTAAATCCATTCACTGTGCTTAACGGAACTGCATCAGTAACAAATACCTGATCAGAATAAATAGTGTCTAAAAGAAGAATATTCTCCCTCAATCTATATAGCTCGAAATCAAATGCTGCAGTAGAGTCCCCATAAGTCAACTCAGGATTGACCTGGAGCATCAACACGGCTGAGTCAAGCTGAGCATCTTCATAGTCCGGTAATCCTCCTGTGGAGTAATACCTCATCTGAAAATAAAACGATGACATAGATCTCCCAAATATCGGATCATCCAGCTCACCTATGTAGTGATCACTTATCGGATTATTAAGCGAAGTAAACGTAATAGTCGGCGGAGTCAATACAGTACTTGCTTTGATCTCAAAGTCATCTCTGTATAGAACTTTCAGATCTTCATCTTCTAACAAACCTGATCCAACGGGAGTAGAATCTCCACAAGACATAAATGCCATCGAAATGGCAATCATTGCCACAATAAAATGTGATATTCTCAAGAGAATTCTTTTTTATGCTTCTTCTTCGTCTTCTAACTGAGACTTGTAAAAATCTAAGTAATCTGCCTCAAACTCCTCTCCTGGGTGCTCGATTTTCGGCTTATCTGCATTATCAAATGCATCCTGTACACTATCAGGCAATGCATCTCCCACTGCTATTAACGAGTCAGCGTACTTAATCGCACCTTCGTGTAGGGTGATTTTATCTCCCTGCTGAAAATCAGCCAAATCTTCTTTTTCTAAATCATTGATCGTAGCCTTATCAAAAAAGCCTTCATCAAATGTATCTGCATATGACTCGTCATAGACAGAATATATCATCTTAGCTTTCTCAAAGATTGGATCATTCTTATAGATCTTGTTAAGATATAATGGAACTAAACTGGTCATCCAACCATGACAATGGATAATATCTGGAGCCCAACCAAATTTTTTCACCGTTTCCATTACTCCCTTACAGAAAAATACCATTCTGTCTGCATTATCCTCAAAAGGTTGCTCCTCATCATCCTTAAAGATGAATTTTCGCTTAAAGAATTCTTCGTTATCCAGGAAATATACTTGCATTCTTGATCCAGGTAGTGACGCTACTTTAATGATTAATGGAAAGTCATCATCATCTACGATGATGTTCATCCCTGATAGTCTCACCACTTCATGCAATCTGTGTCTGCGCTCATTGATCAAGCCATATTTAGGCATCAATACTCGTACTTCATAGCCTTTGTTATACGCATACGGAGCTATCTGATTCAATATTTCAGAAATCTCACTTGCTGTCGTATATGGCTTCATCTCCTGAGTGACGAATAAAACTCTTTTTTTACTCATATGGTACGTTTTCTAAATAGGCCTGCAAAGATACATTTTTTTATACTATCATTCGCCCGAAGGTGGTTAACCCACTGCTAATGAACCTATTGCGACTTGTTTTTAACTTTTATTTATTAGTTGACTGGACTAACTCAAATTCGATCTGTTTTCTTTCCATATCGACCTTTAGAATTTTCACGACGACTGGATCACCAATGCGAAGTATCAACCCACTCCTAGCACCGGTAGCTTTGATCTTAGCAGGATGGAGTATAAAAGGCTCATCAAATCGATCAAATCGAATCATGCCGTCTGCTTGAGATTCTTCTAATTCTACAAATAGGCCCTTATCTATGATGCTACGTATTACGCCAGGCAGCTCTTCGCCCACTAATCCAGATAAGTATTCTACCTGCTTATATTTTATTGATTCTCTTTCTGCCTGTATTGCCGCTCTTTCTCTATTTGATATGTGGAGACATTTCTCCTCAAGCTTATCCTTTTGAGCCCTATATTCCCCAGTGAGATTTCTATAGAGTATGCGATGAGCTAATACATCAGAGTATCTGCGTATAGGAGAAGTAAAGTGAGAGTAATAATCAAAGCCCAATCCATAGTGTCCTATATTATCGGTACTATAGGTCGCTTTTGCCATAGTACGAATCGCCATAGGTCTAAGCACATTTGCCAGCGTACTATCTTGTGTGCTACTGGTCAGCTTATTCAGCGATTCAGCTATGTTTTTCGGAGTATCCACATTTAGCTTAATGCCAAACTCCCCTGCTAAGAGTGCCAGCTCTATCAGTCTCTCAGGATCTGGTAAATCATGGACTCGATATACATACGGTATCTCTGGTTTAGTCTTTTTAGCCACATATTTTGCCACCCTTCTATTGGCCAAAAGCATAAATTCTTCTACTAATTTATGAGCATCTTTTCTGACTTTGCGCTTGACGCCAATGGGTTTTCTCTCCTCGTCGAGGACAAATCTAACTTCGTCACTGTCAAAGTCTATACTTCCATTTTTGAATCTTTCTTCCTTTAGCTTATGAGCCAATTTATTGAGACTAATGATCTCATCAGCTAAGTCCCCGCTACCTGTCTCGATGACCTCTTGTGCTTCTTCGTAGGTGAATCTTCGTTTAGAGTGTATCAAGGTCTTTCCAAACCATTGTTTAACTATTTTCCCTTCTTTATCAAAAGTGAAAATTGCTGAAAAGCTAAATTTATCTTCATGAGGTCGGAGAGAACATAGTTCATTTGAGATGCGCTCTGGGAGCATCGGGCATACCCGATCTACTAAATATACTGAGGTCGATCGCTCCAGCGCCTCTTCATCCAGCACTGATCCTGGCTGCACAAAATGTGTGACATCCGCTATATGTACTCCCACCTCCACATGACCATTGTCATGACGCACAAATGATAAAGCATCATCGAAATCCTTTGCATCTACTGGATCAATAGTGAAAGTATCTATATTTCTCAGATCTAACCTCTCAGCGAGATCTTCAGCTGTGATCTTATCACTCAGAGCCTGGCTGGCTTCCAATACTGCATTGCTGAATTCTATATCAAAGCCATTATTAATCAAGATAGAATTCATCTCGAATTCATTGCGATTTTCTTCGTTGATCACCGCCTTTATAACTCCGTATAGTCGACCTACTTTCGTCTTGCCAAAGTCGGTGATCTCTACGACTACCGTATCTCCATCTTCAGCATCCTTGTAGTCGGAGGGGAGCACCGTCACTTCGAGTTCTACTTTGGGGTCGGTGATATAAACGACAGCATTCTTTTTATAAGATCTAAAGGCACCTAAGAAAGAATTGCGATTTCGCTCGAGGACTCGGACCACTTTCCCCTCAGGCCTGCGCCCTCCCCTTGAAAAAATCGCTTCTATTTCTACTTTATCCTTGTGTAGTCCACCTCCCAGGTAGCGCTCGGGTATATAGATATCTCTGGGCTGACCTTCTACAGAGGCAAAAGCAGCTCCTGAAGTGATTACATCAAGTGTACCTACTACCAGTTTAGCTAAGCTATTAGCTCCTTGTGGTCTATAGTTGGGATTAGCGGCATATCGACCATCTTTTGACGAGATGACTTTCCCTTTATTCTCCAATATTCGGAGAGCAGCTACGATTGAGTCTTTTGAGTTTTTGACTCCTGTTTTCTGAGCTATAGTCCTCGGACTATATACTTTGCTTGGTTTGTTTCTTAGAAACTTATGGATAGTCTGTTGTAAAAACCGCTGAGGTAATTTTTTAGACTTTGTTGATTTTGACATTTGCTTTTTAAGTGTTGTGATCTACTTGAAATAGTATCTCACCATTTATCATTAATTCCATAGTCATAGATTGACTATTTGATGGGTTATAATGTTCGTCATCACCAGATTGATGCCCCACGACGATATGGACGATCCAGTCTTCGTCAATGGTAGCTATGGATCTGACTATATCTACTCCATCCGATTTGACACCTGCTATAACTTTACGATGTAGTACGACCCCATTTTTATCATATGTGATCAATACAAACTCATACTGTAACAAACCACCCTTCCAGTAGACTACAGCATGGATATCACCCGTATCGGGTATTATGCAGCATGCGATATATTCTGTATACTCATCTATTTCTTCTGACTTTTCTCCTTGTAGGATAAATCTTCTGATCAGATCTGGTGGCAAAGCCACATTCTTAGATGAAAAATAAGGAATGTTGTCATCAGACAATGTAATCGGAAATGACTCCTCTGAGAAACAACCTAAAAAAGCTCTGAATGATTCAGCTCGGGTCATAAATTATTTTTGAGTGATTACAAATTTCGACATTTTATACCACTCATTTCGACATAAGTACAAAGGTCACTTTGGGCAAAATTGGTCAACCAATTATCTAATTAAATCAAGTCTAAATAAAATCCCTGAAAAAACCATTCACGCCCTATGGGTTTAAATAATTAGTTTTGCCAAACTTAATTTGTGATTAATTATGAAATGGCTTGCCAACTTCTTTACATCAAGTATCGGAAGAAAGTTTATTATGTCCCTTACTGGGATATTTTTGATTCTTTTCTTAATCGTACATCTCATCGGAAATCTCCAACTGCTCAGCAGTGATGGAGGCCGAGCATTTAATGAGTACACTGAATTCATGAGCACGAATGCGCTCATCCAAACTATAGCTAAGGGCAACTATGTTTTTATATTGGCTCATGCCATCATAGGCATCATGTTATACTTCAAAAACAAAGCGGCGAAGGGGTCAAAATACGCTGTAGCAGCTAAAAATGACACCTCTTGGGCATCTAAAAACATGGCCATTTTAGGAGGAATTATTTTTGCCTTTATCCTCATGCATATGGGGCATTTTTGGTTGAAGTTTAAAACAAACAGCGGCGTATCATATGTAGACTACGGTGATGGTCAGATCATAGATGCATATGCGTCAGTCGTCACAGTGATGAGCAATCCGATATGGATGGCCTGCTATATAATAGGTCTTATTGTTTTAGCATTTCATCTCTGGCATGGATTTGCAAGTGCCTTCCAGACATTAGGCCTGAGACATAAAAAATACACTCCGATCATCGAAGGAGTAGGAAAAATATATGCCATCGTGGTGCCATTAGGCTTCGCTATTCTTCCATTATATATCTTTTTCACACAATCTTAATCAGACATGCAGTTAGAGAGTAAAGTACCTAAAGGTGAATTAGCAGAGAAGTGGACAGACTACAGATCTACTATGAATCTCGTAGCGCCAAATAATAAGCGCCGTATCGAGATCATCGTGGTAGGAACAGGTCTGGCAGGAGCTTCTGCCGCTGCTACATTGGGAGAGCTCGGATATAATGTGAAGTGTTTTTCATTCCACGATAGTCCGAGGCGAGCACACAGCATCGCTGCTCAAGGAGGTATCAATGCCGCTAAAAACTATCAGAATGATGGAGATAGCGTATACCGCTTGTTTTATGATACCATCAAAGGAGGAGACTATAGATCCAGAGAGGCCAATGTGCATAGACTCGCAGAAGTCAGTCGTGATATCATCGATCAGTGTGTAGCTCAGGGAGTACCTTTTGCAAGAGAGTATGGTGGATTATTGGCCAACCGTTCATTCGGTGGCGTACAGGTATCTCGCACCTTCTACGCTAAGGGTCAGACTGGACAGCAGCTACTCATAGGAGCGTATCAAGCTCTCAGTCGTCAGATAGCTACAGGCAATGTAACAATGTACAATCGTCATGAGATGCTCGATGTAGTCATCAAAGACGGAAAAGCTCGTGGTATCATCGCAAGAAATCTCCGTACTGGAGAACTGGAGCGACATGCGGCACACTGCGTAGTATTAGCAAGTGGTGGATATGGTAACGTATTTTACCTGTCGACTAATGCCATGGGCTCCAATGTAACGGCAGCATGGAAAGCTGTAAAACGTGGTGCACTAATGGCTAATCCTTGCTACACGCAGATACACCCTACCTGTATACCTGTATCAGGTGACTATCAGTCAAAACTCACCCTCATGTCAGAGTCGCTCAGAAATGACGGACGTGTCTGGGTGCCAAATAAAATAGAAGATGCTGTCGCTATCCGAGAAGGTCGCAAAACAGCACTCGACATAGCAGAAGGGGATAGAGACTACTACCTCGAGCGTAGATATCCTGCCTTTGGTAATCTCGTGCCACGTGATGTGGCATCCCGAGCAGCTAAAGTCGCTTGTGATGAAGGTAAAGGAGTAGCACCTACAGGATTAGCCGTATATCTCGACTTTAGCTCAGCTATCCAACGATATGGCAAGGCTGAAGCTAAATCAAAAGGTATAGCTAATCCAAGTGATGCCGAAATAACAAAACTCGGAGAAGCAGTCATCGAGCAGAAATATGGTAACCTCTTTGAGATGTATGAGAAGATCACAGGAGAGAATCCATACAAACTACCTATGAAAATCTACCCTGCCGTACACTACACGATGGGAGGTCTATGGGTAGATTATAATCTGGAGACTAATGTCCCTGGACTATTTGCTTTAGGCGAATGTAATTTCTCTGATCATGGCGCTAATAGGCTGGGAGCATCAGCACTCATGCAAGGTCTCGCTGATGGCTACTTCGTGATACCATACACTATAGGTCAGTTCCTCTCAGGTGAGATCCGTACTCCGACTATCGATCCTGATGCACCTGAGTTTATTAAGGCTGAGAATGATACAAAGGCACTGATAGATAAAATCATCAAGGTCAAAGGAAATCAGTCAGTCGAATCATTCCATAGACGTCTCGGTCATATCATGTGGGACTACTGTGGCATGGCCCGCAATGCCGAAGGGCTGGAGAAAGGTAAGAAGATGATACGTGAGCTCAGAGAGGAGTTTTACAGAGATGTATTCGTACCTGGTGATGCTGATGAGTTCAATCCGGAGCTGGAGAAAGCAATACGAGTAGCGGACTTCCTTGAGCTTGGTGAGGTCATGATGGCAGATGCGCTCAATCGAAATGAATCATGCGGAGGTCACTTCCGTGAAGAATACAGCACTCCAGAGGGAGAAGCTCAGAGAAATGATGAAGATTATGCTTATGTGGCAGCGTGGAGCTGGGATGAGAGCGGTGATCATAAGCTGTACAAGGAAGAATTGAAATTTGATAATGTCGAGCTCAAAACGAGAAGCTACAAATAGTCTATCCAAAAACATATAGAGATGAAAATCAATCTAAAAGTCTGGAGACAAAAGAATAATAACACTAAAGGTCACTTTGAAAATCATACGGTGGAGGCGACAGAGCATATGTCGTTTTTGGAGATGATGGACGTGCTCAACGAGCAGCTGATCCAAGAGAAGAAAGATCCTGTGGCATTTGAGCATGACTGTAGAGAGGGTATCTGTGGTGCCTGTAGTATGGTCATCAATGGTCGCCCTCATGGACCTCAGCAGGGTACTACTACCTGTCAGCTGCATATGCGAAAGTTTAACGATGGAGACACTATCGCAGTAGAGCCGTACAGAGCTAAAGCCTTCCCTGTAGTGAAAGATCTCGTAGTAGACCGCTCGGCGTTTGATAGAATCATTCAGGCTGGGGGATATGTATCAGTCAACACAGGTGGAGCGCCTGATGGCAATGCTATTCCGATCGAGAAAGATACGGCGCTTGAAGCATTTGATGCAGCAGCCTGTATCGGATGTGGTGCTTGCGCAGCAGCATGTCCTAATGGATCAGCTATGCTATTCACCTCGGCTAAAGTAGCTCATCTCGGCAAGCTCCCTCAAGGAGAAGTAGAAGAGACCTCTCGTGCTCGTAAGATGGTAGCGCAGATGGATAAAGAAGGATTCGGATTCTGCTCAAATATCAGAGCTTGCGAAGTCGAATGTCCAAAAGAAATATCAGTGAATAATATCGCATACCTCAATAGAGCCTTCCTCACGGCTTCTATTGGCAAGGAGTAAGAGATTCCCTTTTATAAAGTATACAAAGCCAACTTGAGAAATTGAGTTGGCTTTTTTAGTTTGGTAACGAATCAAATCTCTACTGACCTCCATAACAATTATATGATTGGATCGTCGATATAGAGCGGATTTGGCTTTTGCCAATCTCATATCTCTTGTGATTATTAGTGGTTGCGTTTTATATCATTTAATAATCCCTATCTCTCATCGAGATACACCACCTTTCTCAAAAAGCGGAAACCGACTGTCAGTTCGAAAGTGATATTGCGAATAGTTTGTTCACGGAGAGTCACAGTATTACCCGTAAAAGGACTGATGACATTAGCAATCGCTGGCTGCTCATACTGCTTAGAGATGTCAGGAGAGATACTCGCCTCCACAAAAGCACCTGCCAAATCCGAAAACATGAATCGCTTGCCAATCATTAGGGACGCCCCATAGTTAAATTCATTGACGAACTCATCTACAGGAAAATACCCACCAAACTGGCTATACTCATCAAGATTAGTCCCTACAGTGTACTCCAGCCGTATACCAAATCCATAGTAGGCTGACGGCATACTTCCAAACTTCTTCTTAGCGCCCAGCTGAAGTGCTACATTATTAAACTCAAATGGCTGACGCTGAAATGAGCTATTACTACCTGAGAAAAACAAAACCTGCTCTGCACTGCCCCGCTTGTGATAGCCGATCTGTGCAAAAAGAGCATTGTCAGTCTCTGCATCATCGCTCTCTATGAAAAGCGCTCCATGATAAGTCAATAATGGATCACGCTCTATTCCATTCCAGTTTTGTAGTCCGACAGTCAGGCCTCCTTTCGGGCCAAAATAAAATGATTGGGCATTAGCACCACATGTGATAAGAAAGGCACAGATCACAGTCAATATTACTCTCATAGCGATATCATATTCTATCCAAAGATAATCGAGCCTATTAACTAAAAGAGCCCAGCTCATATTCATTCGCTGGACTCCTTCATTTTTTATCTTAATATGTATGTAGATCAATTATCCTTAAGAATCCGGTATCTCACGCCAAGGTAAAACTCTCGACCTCTCAATGGACCCCATACGGTCGCTGTATCAAAGTAGTCCGAAGTTGGATCTTGCCACGCTCTGATACCCTGCTCTTGACGATAGTCAAAGATGTTCTCACAGCCTGTATACCACTCAAATCGGCCATGATTAAAGCTAAACTGAAAATTAAGCACAGCATATGGATCACTCACAGCATCTTGGATATACTCATTCGGTACACCATCATTGATAGGCATCAACCGCTCTCCGTACCAGTGCACATTCAGATCAAATCCATAAGGCCGATCTAAAGGCTTATAGCCCATACCATAGAGGACTCGATGCTTAGAGTTGAACGGGACTACGAGCTTCTCATCATCCACTATACGATAAGCATCCACGTAGACATAGCCCAGTCGCAGATCCAATGCCTCCCAAAAATTAAAAACCAAATCCGTCTGAAATCCATTATTCACACTCTCTCCTCCAAACTGTCGTATATATGCCGCTGTCGCCTCAGCATCATAATCTACAAATAGCTGCTGATCAAACTCCGTACGATAAAAGTCAACACTGATATACCCATTCGCATTATCAGTACTCCATTTTTTGACTGCATTGATTCCATAGTTCCATGCCTGCTCGATGGGCAGTGGATTATCCTGACCCAAATCATCAGCAAAGACGATCTCTCGAGCACTCGCCAGTAGATTGATATTTTCGCTGAAGATCTTAGCCGTACGCCAGCTCCTTCCAGCGTTAGCTCTGACCACCAGACGATCATTGAGATCATATCTGATCAAAGTACGTGGCACGTACTGCCAGCCATAGCTGTCATGGTAGTCAGCACTCAGTCCAAGCATCCATGTCAGCCGACCATCCATCGCCCCCAGCGTATGCTCAGTGTAGAGCCTACTGATCGACTCATCGCTATCCAACGTTGAGATATCAAATTTATCCGAACCCGTAAAGCTCTCTGATAGATCCAAAACTTGATAGTTGACACCCGCCTTGAGATTGCTGGTCTCCGAGTAGCTATACTGATACTCGAGCTTAGCCCATGCATTGAGCTGATCAGCATCGTATCCCAATGGACCAAACACCGATTCCTGATCATGATACTGAGCACTTGCAAAAAGGCTGTACTTATGCTCATCGCTAAATTTGAATACTGTCTTGGACCACAGCTCATAGAGATTCATATCTACCGTCTGACGATAGTCCAGATCACTATCTGATGTTTGCCCACCATTGCGACTTTCGTCAATTAGCCTATACGCTATATCACTACTCCAGCCCCAGTCACTTTGATTGCCATAGGACCATTTATTGTACAGCTCATAGCGTCGCAGCTTTGGCAGATCAAGGAAAGTATCATCATCCTGATCAAACTCTCCTGCAGGCTGTACCGTATGTAGTGCGACATGGCTACGCCAGTCACCAGTACTAAAAGAATGACCCAGGTTGAACTGCTTTTCTCCAAAGCTATTCATATATGCATTTGCTAACAGTCGATCAGCATCTCCATCAGCTAACAATACATTGATCTGGCCACTAGGCCCATCTGATCCTTGCAGGATGCTATTCGCCCCTTTGGAAATGAAGATGTTCTGCACTAAGGTCCCAGGAATGTTGCTGATACCATAGGTATAGTTGAGACCCTGTAGCATTGGAAATCCATCGACTAAAAGCTGATTATACACTCCAGAGAGTCCGAGGATCTTCAGCTCTTTACTATTAGTGAGTACATTGCTGGTATGTACCTGTACAGATGCCTGCGTATTAAAGCATCCCGCCAGATCACAGCAGGCAGATTTAGTTAGTTCCACCTTATCGATGGCTTCTACCTTGCTGGTTGCAATATTTGAGATGCCGATACCTGCCTTACGAGCTTTGACTACTACCTCTTCCATCATCTCCGGCAGTAGCCGTATATACACTTCTGAGTCACTGATAGTCAGTGTATCAGACATATATCCCACAAAACTCACGATCAGCTTATCAGTATTATCTGATCTCAATATGCTGAATGTGCCATCCTCATCAGTAGTGCTCCCATGCTCTCCTGATAGCCATATGACATTCGCTCCCATGAGCGGATCATCATGGTCATCGACTACCATACCAGATATATTTTGCGCTACAGCGCCCACAGACACCAGCATACCATAGAGAAACAAAATTGTTCTCATGATTCTGATTTTACTTAGTTATTTTGAAATATAGGCATGTCAGATACTGACTGCCTATCTATCTTGATCGGTGATAAACCGACCTACTCTCTCGACTTCACTTCGAATGGTCGATCCTTAGGATCTTTACATCCGGGAGTAGCCTCTATTGCAGCATATATCGCTTCTTCATCTACTTCGCCAGGCTGATAGCTCACCTCAAATGTTGATACACGAGCTTTTTTGATAGCCTTGCAGTAGTTGACGCCTTCTACGCCCTCTACACTTTTACAGATTTTCTTAAGACCATTGCCACAGCTGATGCCTTTGACTTTGACTTCGATAGTAGAGATAGTAGCATCTGAGCTTGTAGCCTGAGCTGATAAAGTATTTGATAGGCTGATCGCCAAAAACAGAGATATGATTAATGAAAAGTATTTCATGATTATTTGAATGCTTAGTTTGATAAATAGTGTTGGTTGACTGCAGTAGTATTAATGAGATCAAACTAAACGGGGAGGCTGCCAGTATTCTTGGGCTAATCGATGAGGTATCAATGCGCTCAGATTAAAATTAGCTACATAATCGGTCGAAGCTTGATACGATAGATCCAGTACCACAAAAGGTACAAGTACAGGAGCATTGCAGCACGACTGAAACGGAAGACAGTCATGACCATCACAGTCTTTGTGCTCTTGATCATCATGTGACGGATCTAAATCTATCACGCATGACGTCTCCTGTGCACAGCACGAAGTAGAACCCGACAGCACATAGGACGCTACTGGCCTGAAGGTCAGACCTATCACTACTATAGCTAATATGAGCGCCAGTTTATTCACGGCTATAAAATTACAGGAAAAAGAAACCAGAATCCACTAATAGCAAGCCATCGATTACGCTTTATCGACTACCACCTATGGTGATGGTCTCTTTCCAGAGCGTACTACCAGTTTGCGCCTGCACTGTACTCGTAGACTGAGGCAGGTGCTTGTAGCTACTCACTGCTATATCTTGACCTGCTGCTGGCTGATCGCCAAATTTCATTCTATTTTTCACATACAGCTCCTTCGCTCCTACATTGTATTGAGCAGCGATGATAGCCATACTTTCACCTGCCTGTACTTTGTGTAGTCCGTTAGATTTTCTATTTGTTCTGGCAGCATTTACATATCTCTGTCCAAGGTCTTGCTCAGTAGATATTTTTCGATCATTTGATGCGATGATATTGGGCTCATTATTTTCTGGCGAGGTTTTTTCTTGAGCAGACTCTTGGGCGAGCATCTCTGCAGTGCTTATGATGCCCAGATCGAGATGATAAAGTTCATATTTTTCGATGATGGTGATGAGCTTCTTCGGATAGTTAGGATCTGTGGCGTATCCTGCTTTTTTCAGCCCTTTGGCCCAAGCCTCATAATCATATACATCCAGCTCAAAGAGAAACTTATATCGCTTAGAGTATGGATTAGCCAAAAACTCTGAATGCTCATAAAACGACTGAGCAGGATCATCAAAAGCTCTAAAACAACTTTTGATCAATAAGCCATTATTGTAGTCATCGTCCTCTCTGTATACTTCTCTACCGGTCCAGTTTTTTCCGCATTTGATGCCAAAGTGATTATTGGACTCTCGAGCTAAAGTGCTCTGGCCACTACTGGACTCAAGTATCGCCTGTGCCATCTTGATACTGGCAGGGATTCCTACCCTCTGCATTTCAGCAATAGCGATGCCCTTGTACTGATCGATATAGTCCAATGTAACATCACTACTAAAAAGTAGCTGACTAAACATGCATGATATCAAAAAAATGGTGATTTTGGCGACTCTTATCATTTTCGCAGATTTGGTTGGGGTATTAGAAAACAAACATTATACCAGAATCGGATTAGCATACACTTATAAACAAATCTCAATATGGCAGACTTATTTGATTTATTACAATCACAGCTCTCTGACGATGTCATCGGAGCACTGAGCAATCAGCTCGGTAATAACGTAGACAAATCTCAAACTAATACAGCCGTGACCAATGGAATGGCTATCCTAATGAACGCACTGGCGAAAAACTCATCAAATAACACTGGTGCTTCTGCTCTCGGTGCAGCTCTCGATAGAGACCATGATGGTAGCATCCTCAATGATCTCATGGGATACATCCAAGGGGCGTCTCAAGTCAACAACACCAAAGCTGCTGATGGTGCTGGTATTCTCGGTCATATCCTCGGCGCTAAGCAGGGAAATGCCATCGATATGCTCTCCAAGATGAGCGGACTCGACAATAATCAGTCATCAAGCATACTCATGAAACTGGCTCCGATCGTACTCGGTATGCTGGGTAAGCAAAAAAGATCATCTGGAGTGAGCAACTCTGATCTATCAAGCATCCTTTCTGGTGCAGCAAGCCATGTAAATCAGAAAGCATCTAATCCAAGCCTCATCACATCACTACTCGATAGAGACGGTGACGGTAGCATCGCTGATGAAGCAGCATCTTTTGGATTCAAAATGTTGAGAAACTTCTTTAAGAAGAAGTAAGATATACAGAAGAGTAGGCCATGAGCTTACTCTTCTATTCTTATTCTTTATCTACGAGGCTTATCTGAAATGAAGAGGCCGGCAGATCCACTTCGTTTCTCAGTGATGTGGTAGCTATATTGGTCATAGCGAATCTTAGTTCCAATGGATCCATCCCTTTTGTTTTTACCTCCACCGTATTCTTTTTGATGCATGCCTCTGCCGAGTGTACTTCACCTTGTCGATCTACGAGTTCAAATCCACCCAATTCTCCATCCATCCTTAGCTCCTGAGCATGATCAAAATGCAGGACTACTTTATTTTTCTTTACCTCAAAGCTCCTAAGCTGCGGAGAGAGTATCTCTTTATCGTGCTGGAGACCATAGTGATATTGTTTTGCTATCCGAGCAAATCGCTGAGCGACGCCTTTCTTATTTCGAGGGTGTATGTCATCAATGTTGCCGATGTCTGAGACGACTACCATCTGTGTATTAGGACTGAGGTCCAATACTCTGCGCTGCTGATCTCTCACAATAGCTCCTCTGACGTGGTCATCTCCGTATCGATAGGGTGCTATCTGAGCCAGATAAAATGGAAACTCGTAGCCCCAGATATCTCTCCAGTCGCTGATGAGTGCTGATAGTAGAGGTCCATAGGTATTTGCATTGGCTACATTGCTCTCACCCTGATACCACAGCACACCGCTGATCCGGTAGGGGGCGAGGGGATAGATCATGGCATGATATGCCATCCCCGGCTCATGTGGGCCCCATTGGACCGGCTCTAGTATATCCGCCGCAGTGGATAGAGTTTCGTCATCAGCTATACGCTGCGCAGACATCCAGATCTCCGCAGGAGTCCCTCCCCAAGCTGACTGAATGATGCCAATAGGTCTATCAAGTATGGTAGATATATCGTGCCCGAAGAAATAGCCAATAGCGCTGACATGCCGCACATTCTCTCTATCGAGCACCACCCACTCTCCATGTACATCATCTTGCGGATGTCGAGATGTCTTATGAGCTACTTTGAAAAAGCGTACTGGAAGATCAACTGCTGTCTCAATGACTTCTTGTTCCTGATCAATACCTGATGCTGCTGACCATTCCATATTACTCTGTCCACTGCAGAGCCAGACTTCTCCCATGAGGATATCATTGATGACTATCTCGTTGTAGCCCGTGAATACCAGTTGATATGTATCATATGACGCTATAGGTGTAGCTATCTCTGTCTCCCAATATCCGTTGGGCTCGATCTTAGTGTCATAGAGTAGCTCCTCACTCCAGCTTCCTCTGATTTGTAGAGGTTCTCCAGCTTTGCCCCAGCCCCAGACCTTTACAGTAGCATCTGCCTGTAGCACCATATGATCACTGAATATTTGCGGCAAACTGATAGCCCCTACATAATGGCTAAAAGCTAAAAGTCCTAAAATCAATAAAAAGCTCTTTTTCATAAATGAAATGTCTAAAGAATCCTCATCGAGTACTAAACTGATGGGCGACTAAATGCCTCAGACGTAGGAATGGGATAGTAAACTGATGGTATATAGCCCTTTCCAAAACTATATTGGCCTCCACGAAAATAGGAATATGCAAAAGGTAATAATAAGTCTGCTCTTAGTGATGGGAGCCATAATTATCAATGGTCAATCTTCTATGGAATGGATCAAAGTACAGGGCAACAAGTTCGTCAAGGATTCAGGCCAAACAATCGTTTTCCATGGACTGGATGCCAGCGATCCTGACAAGCTGGAAAAAGATGGTCATTGGGACACTGAGTACTTCGCTGCCATCAAAAGCTGGGGTGCAAATATGGTGAGATTTCCAGTACATCCCGAGCCTGGCGAGAGAGGGGCGAGGAAGCCTACCTCGAGCTACTGGATCAAGGTGTTTCTTGGGCCGCAGACCATGGTCTTTATGTGATCATCGACTGGCACAGTATTGGCAATCTCCACTCAGAGCTATACCAAGCTCCGATGTACAATACCACGAAGCGAGAAACCTTTGAATTTTGGCGGACCATCGCCAAGCGATATGGAGACAATCCCACTGTAGCCTGTCTCGAGCTGTTTAACGAGCCCACCACCTACAATGGGCAGCTCGGCACATGCAGCTGGGCACAGTGGAAAGAAATCATGGAAGAGCTCATCGTCATTGTACGAGCTAATGGTGCTAAAAACATACCACTGGTAGCGGGGTTTAACTGGGCATATGATCTCCGCCCTGCGATGGACGACCCTATAGATGCAGCAGGCATCGCCTACGTCAGTCATCCCTATCCACAGAAACGAGAGAAGCCCTGGGCTCCGCAGTGGGAGCTCGATTGGGGTAAGATGGCTGATAAGTATCCTGTGATCTTGACAGAGATAGGGTTTTGTGGACCTGATGAGAGGGGCGCTCATATCCCAGTGATCAGTGACGAGAGCTATGGTGATGCTATCACTGCTTACGCTAAAGAAAAGGGGATCAGCTACTGTGTATGGGTATTTGACCCACAATGGTCACCCATGCTTATTGAAGACTGGGACCACACTCCGACCCGTCAAGGTCGATACTGGAAAGAGGCCATACCGAAATACTAAAAGCAAAAAGCCGAAATCAGACAAGTGCTGACTTCGGCTTTTTTGTTCCTATATCTCAATGTCTAAAAAGAACTATAGCGCTGTACTAAGATCTCGTTAGTCTCATTGTCTTTTATCTCCTGAATATCCATTTCTATTTTTTTGGCAAAGTCAGGCGATGCTTCTGAATAATAGTAGGATAATCTACTCAGTGTATTTGTCGCTAAGAACTTATAAAAAAGATTTTCCGAAGGATTCAATGCTATTTCCTTGAGGCGGGCATTACTTCTCTCTATGATCTGCTGTGGCTGATCTTTGAGCAGCTCAAAGTAACTCTCATAAAAATTAAACACCTGATAAAGACTCACAGAGTTGAGCCTCTGCTCAAAGTAAGGTAAGTACATAGAGTCACCTGACATAGATAGGACTTCTGCGATACCACCTACGAGTTGAGTCGTTGGCTCATCTTGCAGTGCTTTGGCTTTTTCGATAGCGAGATCTTGGTCTATACTCGCTAAGCTCTCTAAGGCCGTAGCAATGACTGGGTATGCTCTCTCGGTCTCAAACACTCCATCCAACAATGCCGTGACATCGATAGTCTGATCACTACTAAGTTTCTTAATGGCAGCTCCTCTGACACTACTATGTGGATCGTTTTTTGCCATATCTGCGAGACGCTCTACTATCAGTCGATCGTCTTTTATCTGGATGTACTCTACGGCTTTCTGTCGGATAGAAAAGTGTCTATCATATAGTGCTGCCTGAAGGGTCTCCTGAGCATCTGACTTTGATTTGATACGATCTATCGCTTCATATCGATGCTTAAATGTCTTGGCCCAGCTATACTGATTGATATACTCTTGAGTGGTCTTATCCTCCTGCTTAGTATATAGCAGCAAGTCCTCTTTGTCAAATACAACTAAGGCTGGATCTCGGTGAAAAGGAAGATGAATCTCCTGTGTGCGTTTATTGATCCATACATCAAACATGCTCTCCTGACCCTCTTCATCATATACACTGATCGTCACTGGCAGCTGAAAGATAGGAGCACTTTGCTCGGGATCTTGAGTTTGTGCTATTTCTATGATTACTTCGGCTGCGACCGTGTCATAGCTATGTGATATCTCTAACTGTGGATGCCCCGCACTTAAGAACCATTGGTCAAAGAACCAATTAAGATCCTCTCCAAAAATATCCTCAAAGGCCATACGAAGTTCATCAGACTCGACTGCAGAGTAGGCATTCTTAGTCAGATAGTGATTGAGCGAAGCGTAAAAGGCCTCATCACCCATATAGTGTCTGAGCATATGTAGGATCAGTCCCCCTTTATTGTAAGTATGACCGTCAAACATCTCCTCTTTATCATTGTATCCATAGTGGATGAGTGGATGTATCCCTGACTGCTGTATAGAGTTGAGATATCCTGAGCGCTCATTCATCCGGAGATATCCCGCATCATCAGCGCCATATTTGTACTCTTCCCATAGATATTCGCTATAGTTAGCGAATGCTTCATTGAGCGTTAGATTAGCCCAGCTCTCGCAGGTCACGAGATCGCCAAACCAATGGTGGACCATTTCATGCGCTACGATATAGTCATTATCATTGTCTATGAGCTCTCGATCTGTCTTCTGAATGAAGTCACCGAATATCACTGCTGTGGTATTCTCCATAGCTCCTGACACATAGTCACGAGTGATGATCTGACTATACTTATCCCATGGATACGGATAGTCCAATATATCGGAGAAGAATGTCAGCATCTCAGGAGTATGGGCATATATATCTTTAGCATACGGCTCGTATTCTTCCTCTACGTAGTATTCCAGCAGCTTGCCATTCCACTCTTCTGTCACTCGAGCAAACTCTCCAACTGCTATCATAAATAAATAGGGAGCATGAGGATCATCCATCTTCCAATGATCCACCCGTTTATCAGGACCGAGAGGTGTACTACTGATCAGTGTCCCATTGGACAGCGTCTTGAATCTATTTTGAACCGTCAACTTAATCTCCTGGGTACACCTTTCATTAGGCTTGTCGATAGTCGGAAACCAATTAGAATTGTGCTCTGTCTCTCCCTGTGTCCAGATCTGCTGAGGCTTGTTTGGCTCTTCATTTCGTGGATTGATGAAGAATAGTCCTTTGTCAGAAGTAATAGCTGCACTACCACCGACAGGCCCTTCTGATGGCTTAGCAATATAGTCAATCGTCACTCTGATATCTTCATCTCGAGTGTAGAGTCGTCCCATATCAATATGTAGCTTCTTGCCATCATACTCATGGGAGAGCTCTCGCCCATTAAATGAAGTCACGCTCAGAATATCAAATCCTTTAGCGTCAAGCTCCAATATCTGACGAGGATAAAAGAATGGACGCAAGGTCAGATCTGCTCGTCCTATGACATGCTCATTAGTCCAGTCAAATCGGATATCCAAACTGGTATGTATTAGATCAAATAGGCGGGTCGCTTCAGGATTGTACCTTGGTAGTACAAAGTCTCGAGGAGCTGTGATCTGTAACTCATCCAACAGTCTCTCCTCCGTGATCACCTCCTCTACAGGGATGACTATAGGCTCTTCTTCTGTTGTATCCACGACACCCTGCGTGGTCTTACAGGCATAGCTGCTGACCAATGCGATCAGTGCTAATAAATAGAATCTTAGAGTATTCATCCGATTAGTTTAGTAATGACTTGACCAATGCAGCTATAGTCTTGCCATCAGCACGGCCTGCTACTTTTTGATTAGCGATGCCCATGACTTTACCCATATCTTTCATACCTGACGCCCCTGTCTGTGTGATAATATCAGAGATGAGCGTCTTGAGCTCATCCTCGGTAAGTGGCTGAGGCAGATAGCGCTGTATGACTTCGATTTCTTCTTTTTCGATTTGTGCTAAGTCGTCTCGTCCCTGCTTAGTATATATTTCGAGAGAGTCTTGGCGTTGTTTCACCAGTTTCTGTAGGAGCTTGATCTCCCCTGCTTCATCCAGCTCATTGCCAGATCCATCTGTCTTGGCTAATAATATGGCAGCTTTTACGGCTCTGATACTTCTTAGTGCAGCTTGATCTTTTGCTTTCATAGCTACTTTGAGGTCTGTCATTAGCGTTTTCTCTAAACTCATTGCTCTTGATTTTCCAATATTCTTGTTAATTCTATATAGTCCACCAGCGACATCTGTTCTGGTCGTCTGGTCATGTACTCATGGTCAAATAAGTCGTCTTGTTTTACCAGTGGCTTGATGGAGTTTCGGATCATCTTGCGACGCTGATTGAACGAGGCTTTTACTATGGCTTTGAACAGCTTTCTGTCCACTGGAAGTTCAAAATCATCCTTTCTCTGTAATATGATGACAGATGAGGTGACTTTTGGTGCAGGGAAAAAAGATCCTGGACTCACATGAAAAAGCAGCTTTGCATCATAATGCGCCTGTATTAATACACTGAGGACACCATAGGTTTTGCTTCCTTCCTTTGACACAATACGCTCCGCTACCTCTCTCTGAAACATGCCTACCATCAAGGGTACGATATCTCGATACTTATCTATACGAAAGAGAATTTGCGATGAAATATTGTATGGAAAATTGCCAACCACTGAAAAAGACTCTTTATCAAAGACTCTATCCAAGGGTAGCTTCAGAAAATCCTCTCGGATGATCTGCTCCCCTTCGATATCGTAGTTGTTTAGCAGATAATTCATCATATCCCAGTCTGCCTCTACCGCTTTGAAGTTGATATTTTTTTCCTGTAGTAAGTACTTAGTCAGTGCCCCTTTACCGGGTCCGACCTCTAAAACATTTTTCTCTTTATTAGCCCCTAAGAAAGAAGAAACGATCTTTTGACAGATGGCTTCATTTATCAAGAAATTTTGGCCGTATGATTTTTTAGGTCTCAATGAGTACGTATGGTGTAGTGCGAAACTACCGATTATAAATATATAGATTACAAAGATTACTCATACATTTCAAATTGATGGACTGGCATTTGCTTATCTTCGCCTTTTAGTAGAAAAAAGAGGAGAATCATGACAAAAATCGGCATATCCATAGGAGATATTAACGGTATAGGACCGGAGGTAGTGATCAAAACATTAGTCAATGACTACATCACTAAGCGCTGTACCCCTATCATCTATGGCTCATCAAAAGTCATGGGATATCACAAAAACATAGCTGGTGATGCAAAATTTAACTTCGTCTCGATCGATCACGTAGATAAAGCTGAAGAGGGAAAAATCAATGTGCTCAACTGCTGGCAAGAGACGGTCAATATCACTCTCGGTGAAGCGACAGAAGAGGGTGGCAAATGCGCCCATATCGCCCTGGATAAAGCAGTAGATGATCTCAAAGATGGCAAGATAGATGCGCTGGTGACTGCACCAATCAACAAGCATGCTATGAAAATGGCCAACTTCCCCTACTTAGGACATACCGAGTTTATCGCTGATAAAGTCGGGGCAGATGATATGCTAATGTTCATGATATCAGATAATCTCAAAGTCGCACTGGTCACTACTCACATCCCAGTAGCGGATATCGATGAGAGTATCACTGCAGATGTGATTTTGGATAAGATAGAGCTACTCGATCAGTCACTTAGAGTAGATTTTGGCATAGATCGTCCTGTGATCGCCGTACTCGGACTCAATCCCCATGCCGGTGATGAGGGTGAAATCGGAGAAAAAGACGAGACAGATGTCAAGCCTGCGATCCAAGCAGCTAAAGAAAATGGCATCTTAGCCATGGGCCCATATCCTGCTGATGGATTCTTTGGCAGTAATAAATACAAAGATTATGACGCCATATTAGCTATGTATCATGATCAAGGATTGATTCCTTTTAAATCACTGTCTTTTGGCGAAGGTGTCAACTTCACAGGCGGCCTGGACGTCATCCGGACCTCTCCAGATCACGGTACCGCCTATGAGATCGCTGGACAAAATCAAGCGGATCCAGGATCATTCAGAAAAGCAATATTCGCAGCGATCGATATCGCTCAGCAGAGGAAAGACTATGAAGAAATGCATGCTAATGCCATTGATCAGGTCGAACTCAGTGAAGAGAAATAGGCTGTAAAAAGGCGATAAGAGGATCAGCTTTTTAATTTATAAAACAAAAACGGCCACCCTTATTTAGATAAAGGTGGCCGTTTACTATTTCTGCTTTCTCAGTTTAGCGATTTGGCATACCTGAGAATAATCCATTATTCTTTTCCCACAGGATTCTATCCTTGATGTTGATATCTCCATTCATATCATAGTCTTCGAGGAAGTAGCTACTGTTAGATCCATTCTCTTGGAGCCAGCTATTAAGATCTCGTACATTGATATCTATATGTGAGGATATCTCTGTGATCAGTTCACCATTACCCGCTATCATAGCGTATCTACCATCATCGAGTTTGATCTGGCCTACACCAATTATTGATGTATATGAATCCTGTGCACTAAAATCATAGGCAAATTCGCCATTGATCACGCTCACTGGATAGGCAGACATCACTGGTAGGTGATTTCGATGCTCGATCACTATGTAGTACTCTGACTCAGACAAGAACTTATCAGATGGCGGACTGATGATATCAATATATCCATCGGTATGAATGAGTGCCGCACCTTGCCATACCTGTGAGCTCTTAGTCACTCCAGTACGTAGACTGACTAACACCCAGTCTACGACGGTACTCTCATACATCTCACTATCCGACTCTAAGAATCCTGCTGAGATACCTTCGTCACCTGAGTAGAACCATGGCGCCTGATTATACGGCTGTCCTGCTTCTACCGGCTGACCAAAGAAAGTTCTTGGTTTTTGGCCTGGCAGGTATCCTTGCTCATTGAGATGTGTAGTCATTAGACCAGTCTCGCTATCAAATGCTCCCTGTAGTGTCGCCGTCACTTCGATTTTGACATCAGTCTCCTCAAAACTGCTACCCTCTGGACAAAACTCTCCAACTATGAATGGTATCGAGTCTAAACACTTCTCCTCATCAGTCAGGATATATAAGAAGTAGTCACCTGCTGCTAAGCTATCAAAAATACCCTCCTCCGTGAATCGTAATCCATCGAGGCTAAATGATAGGCTATCCCAATCTCCACCATATACAGCAACACCATTATCATCTGGGCAGATCGCATCTACGATTTCGACCTGACGATCGGTGATACCACAGCCTGCAACGGTGGTACATTCTTCTCTATCTACAGTCACAGCGGTATTGTATTCGCAGCCTGCATCAGTAGTCACTGTGAGTTGGTATACGCCTTCTCTTAGCTGACTGAATACTGGGGTCGTCTGACCTGATCCGCTGAGACTATAACTATAATTCAAGCCTGCGATCTGATTAATTATTTCTATTCTCCCTGCAAGAGAGTCTTCGCAAGTAGCGGGTAGTACTACCACATCTAATGCTGCTATTCCACAGTCTGGATCTTCACAGTCTGTCAAACCGTCACCGTCATTATCGATGCCATCATCACAGATCTCACTACAGCTCTGTCCTAAAATCAATACTTCGCCTGTAGCCTCACAGCCTCCGCCCGTACGGACTGTCACTGTGTAAACGCCTGTATCCAGATCACTGAAAACTGACTCACTCTGGAATAATATGCCATCAAGGCTATATTCATAAGTCACGCCAGCTACCTGACCAGTCACCTCGATACTTCCGTCGTTCAAGGTCGGACACGTAGCACTGCCGCCTGTATAGCTCAAGGCCGTTATACCACAGTCTGAATCTTCACAGTCTGTCAAACCGTCGCCATCATTGTCGATGCCATCATCACAGATCTCGCTACAGCTCTGACCTAAGATCAATACTTCGCCTGTCGCCTCGCAGCCTCCGTTTGTACGCACTGTCACTGTATATGTACCAGTGTCTAAATCACTGAATACTGACTCACTCTGGAATAACACGCCATCAAGACTGTATTCATACGAAACGCCAGCTACTTGGCCTGTCACTTCGATACTACCATCGTTCAAGGTCGGACACGTAGCACTGCCGCCTGTGTAGCTCAAGGCCGTTATACCACAGTCTGAATCTTCACAGTCTGTCAAACCGTCGCCATCATTGTCGATGCCGTCATCACAGATCTCACTACAGCTCTGTCCTAAGATCAATACTTCGCCTGTCGCCTCGCAGCCTCCGCCTGTACGGACTGTCACTGTATAGCTACCTGTATCCAGATCACTGAAAACTGATTCACTCTGGAATAATATGCCATCAAGGCTATATTCATAGGTTACACCGGCTACCTGGCCTGTCACTTCGATACTTCCGTCGCTCAAGGTCGGACACGTAGCACTGCCGTCTGTGTAGCTCAAAGCAGCTATTCCACAGTCTGAATCTTCACAGTCTGTCAGACCATCGCCATCATTGTCGATGCCATCATCACAAATCTCACTACAGCTCTGTCCTAAGATCAATACTTCGCCTGTCGCCTCGCAGCCTCCGCCTGTACGGACTGTCACTGTGTAGACGCCCGTATCTAAGTCACTGAAGTTTGATTCACTCTGGAATACTACTCCGTCAAGACTATATTCATAGGTCACACCAGCTATTTGGCCTGTCACTTCTATACTACCATCGCTTAAGCTTGGACATGTGGCACTACCACCTGTATAGCTCAAAGCCAATATTCCACAGTCTGAATCTTCACAGTCTGTCAAACCATCGCCATCATTGTCGATGCCATCATCACAGATCTCACTACAGCTCTGGCCTAAAATCAATACTTCGCCAGTTGCCTCACAACCACCTCCTGTACGGACTGTGACTGTGTAAACGCCTGTATCTAAATCATTGAAAACTGATTCACTCTGGAATACTACTCCGTCAAGACTATATTCATACGAAACACCGGCTACCTGGCCAGTCACTTCGATACTTCCATCGCTCAAGGTCGGACATGTCGCACTGCCGCCTGTGTAGCTCAAAGCAGCTATTCCACAGTCTGAATCTTCACAATCTGTCAGACCGTCGCCATCATTGTCGATGCCGTCATCACAGATTTCACTACAGCTCTGACCTAATATCAACACTTCGCCTACAGCCTCACAACCACCTCCTGTACGGACTGTCACTGTGTAGACACCTGTATCCAGATCACTGAAAACTGATTCACTCTGGAATACTACTCCATCAATACTATATTCATAAGTTACGCCAGCTAACTGACCAGTCACCTCGATACTTCCGTCGCTCAAGGTAGGACAGGTAGCACTGCCGCCTGTGTAGCTCAAAGCAGCTATTCCACAGTCTGAATCTTCACAATCTGTCAAACCATCACCATCATTGTCAATGCCATCATCACAGATCTCATCTGTAAGACATGTCTCACCTGTGAGCTCGACTACGGTCTCATATGTACATCCATCCATAGTACGGATATATATATCATACACACCTGGAGCGAGTCCTGTAAACAAGGGTTCTTGCTGTAAGTTAATCCCAGCATTAATACTATACTCATAGTCTATGATAGCAAACTGACCATTGATCTGGATACTACCATTGTTGAGATCAGGACAGGTCGGCTGAGTCAGGACGATATCATCGCTGAATCCTGTGACACCACAGAATGGATCTTCACAGTCTACTAATCCATCTCGATCATTATCAATACCATCACCACAGATCTCAGGACACTCTGTATCTCCTACTGTCACCGTAGTGCTAAATGTACATCCAGCATCGGTCATCACCACTACAGTATAGTCCAGTGGTCTCAATCCTGTATATGTAGTAGCTGTACTGAATGATGTACCTCCATCTATACTATAGACATAGTTAATACCCTCCAGCTGACCACCGATGATAATAGTACCATCTGTCTGACTCGGACAGGTAACAGGTACTGTCTCTATACTATCCATGATACTGGCGATACCACAGTCTGGGTCCTCGCAGTCCGTCAGGCCATCACCGTCATTATCTATATTGTCATTGCAGATCTCTGAGCAGTCACTCGCTAATACCTGTACGGCATAGTCTCTATGACATCCAGACGAAGCGACTATCCTCAGATCATATCTGCCTGGTACTAAGTCAGTGAACTCTGAAGACTGCTGGTATGTCAATCCACTATCCAGACTATAGCTGTATGTCAACTCCTCAGAAGGCGGTGTGATACGTATAATGCCGTCCTCTAAGTCGGGACAAGTAGTGGCAAATATGGTAATATCAAAGTCTGATACACCACAGTCTGGATCTTCACAATCTGTCAATCCGTCGCCGTCATCATCAAAGTCATTATCACAGATCTCTACACACTCTATCGCATTGAGATTAAATGATTCGCTATAGGTACATCCATTAGTACTGGTCACTGTGAGCTCATACTGACCACCTGTGAGCCCAGAGAATACTGGTGATGCTTGATTAGTCGGACCAGGAGTGAGGCTATATGTATAGCTAAAGCCACTGATCTGTCCGGCTACTGATATTTCTCCATTGTTATTGTCCGGGCACGATGGGTCGAAATGAGTGATATTACCAGCAAAACCCGTCATGCCACAGTCTATATCTTCACAGTCTGTGAATCCATCTCCGTCATCATCGATACCATTGTCACAGATCTCTACACAGCTGGTGGTGCTGAGCTCGATACTTTGTGTCAATATACATCCGACCTCAGTACGGATGACGACGATATAGTTGCCAGGGATGAGTCCCGAGAATACTGGTGAGTCTTGATAGGATCTACCACCATCTCTACTGTATTGATACGATATTCCTTCTACTTGACCTGTGATATTGATTTCTCCATCATTCAGGCGAGGACAGCTTGGGTCTGTGACATTGATATTACCAGCGAATCCTGTGATACCACAGTCTGGGTCATCACAGTCGGTCAGGCCATCGCCGTCATCATCGATACCATTGTCACAGATCTCAGTACAGTCTGATGCTGGTACGATCACCGTGACGCTGATCTGACACTGAGTGATCGTAGAGATAGTGACCACGTGCTCACCCGCCTCGATATTCATGAATACTGGATTCGTCTGGAGATCTCCTCCATCCACTTGGTACTGATAGTCTCCTGTAGCTAATGCTCCTGTGAGCTCAATTGCCCCATCAAAATTATTAGGACATCCCGCCTGAATCAGGGTGATGTAGTCTTCGATATTCGCCTCGAGCGCCTGCAATGCTAAAAAACCACAGTCTCCATCCATACAATCCGTAAGACCGTCGCCATCATTGTCCAGGCCATCACTACAGAGAGCTAAAGTAGATTCGCTTGGAGCACAGGTATTTGGCAATACCATCATACAGTCCATATCTTGACAGTCTACGAGACCGTCAAAATCATTGTCAATACCATCTGTACACGCCTCTACAGAAAATTCGTTGCACGCTATAAATCGTTGGCATGCTGCCTCCTGACAATCGACAAGTCCGTCGCCATCATTGTCGATACCATCTTTACAGGTATATTGATTGTTTTCCATGCACTGAGCAGAGCTCGCACAGCTATCATCTTCGCAGTCTACGAGTCCATCGCCATCATTATCAATACCGTCATTACAGTTTTCTTCTTTTTCATAACATCTGACGAATTCCCAACAATCTGGATCATAGCAGTCTACGAGACCGTCATTATCATTGTCAAAAAGATCATTACAAGCGACTACTGTATTCTCCAGACAGATACTTAGTGCCTGACAGTCCGGATCACTACAGTCTACGAGTCCATCGCCATCATTATCTCTGTTATCCGAACAGAGGGTAATAGAATTTTCTACTCTCATACACATCATATCAGAGGGCTCGAGTACTTTGTTGACACGACCTGCATAGTCAAAATCTGCACAGATACCATGATCAAAAATACAATTGGCTATGATATAAATATTTGAGCGTCCTCGAGTGATAATACCCAGATCAAGGTAATCAGGACTGGCTCTATTAGTCACTTCTGCGATGAGTGTATGTACTCTATAGATACCTGGCTGAGATACACTGAATGTACCCTGGCCAACTCGATAGTCTAATATCGTGAGGTCAGCATCTGATAAAATATATACTGTCTCAAATCCCGCAGGGATGACTCGACCATTATTATTATCCGTATTGATGATAGTACTGCTGCCTGTCTGACATAACTCGATGAAGTCTAATGGTCTACCCGCATACGCTTGGCAGACTGTACAGGTATTAGCATTCACGGTGAATGTCTGGGTTTGCACACAGTCATTAGCATCAGTCGCTGTGACTGTGTATGTCGTAGTGACTATCGGCTGCACTACCTGTGTAGCACCCGTACCCAGACCCTGGTCCCACATATAGCTGATCGGCTCTGCAGCACCATCAAAATCTGCCACTAATGTGCTTGATTCATTCAGATTAGCGCAAACATTAGCATCTCCCGTGATATCGAGTGTAAGATTGAGACAGGGGTCGATACATTGTTGCTCGACGTATATGGTGTATTCTTCTGTGACGGTACATCCATTATTATCAGTGATCATAGCGGTGTATGTAGTCGTCATCATAGGCATCACCGTTTTATTCAGGCCAAATCCGAGGTTTTGATTCCACTCTACGGTGAATGGGCCTTCGCCTGATAATATATTGACCGCCATAGTAGCGGACTGCATCAAGTCTTCACAGATGGTATCTCTATTGGCCGTGATCTCAGCCGTGAGTGGCGCAAAAACCTCAACCGAACACTCAACGAATCCTAGTATCTCGTCTGATGCTGGACCAATAGGATCATTAAATTCAAGTGGAATATATTTTCTTGGCACCTCACAGCCATCATAGGTGTCCGTACAGTCGGCAGGATTAAGGCTGACCCCATTGAAAGTACCACCTGGTGAGGCATATATTGCCAATTTTGCAGCTCGTGCCTGATCTGACATGCCGACCACAGTTACTTCTGCATCAAAGGCGCCTTTGAGTATATCTATATTAGTGAATGGCTCTACTACTGAGCAGTCTTCATCATCACATGGAGGTGTCTCGGCGAAAGCATCTGTCATAATCACGATGACCAGCTTATTCATCGGGTCTCTATTGAGAGCGCCAGAGCCGATATAACCGAGTATCTGACCCATGGCCTCATTCAGATCATCTCCACCAGCACCCGGACAATTGGCCGATTGACAAAACTGTCTATTGACCTCCGTGATAGTAGTAGCTGAGCTAAAGGGGTATTCGATAGCCGTCTGTGCACCAAATGGACCACCATAGTGCACCACTCCGATCTGGGAGTCAGTACATTTATCCTGTACCTTATCTATAGTAGTGACTATGAGATTTTCAAATTCATTATACTCGTTGACATCAATACTTCCAGAGTTATCTATGACAAATAGAATATCTGTAAAAGAAGTATCGGCCGTACAGTCTTGCGCATGCGTCATGCCAAATGTCCCTATGTAGAGACATAGAATAGCGAATAGTGTTCTTGTCATTTTCATCAATAATTAGACCCATCAAAGACAATGTCTTTGATCGCAATAAGCAAACTATTACTGGTTGGGTAGGGATGAGTACGACAAAGGTAATAGAATAAACATATTATTCAAAAATGCAATATGTTTATTTTCATTAAACTTCTTCTCTGTAGATTATTTGTCGAGATGGCCAATCAAAAAGCACTCGTGAGCTTGGTGGAGCATTGGACAATGAAGAAGTAGTAACACCCGCAACTGCCTGTATCAGCTGAGCAGGTCCATTAGAGCACCACTCTTTTTGCAGATCATCATGATCTCGTGCTTGATCTAGGACCAAAGTGCTCATCTCATGGTGATCGACATCATAGGCCTTATGTCCTATATCTCTCATGGACGCTGCTCTCTCGATCGATCGCTTCACGAGACTTTCGTGACTCTTCCAAGAGGTAAAATAGTCGTCAACATGGATATATTGTTTCAGAATATCACCTTTTAGATTGAGGTCCACTAATACCGCTTCACCATCGATTAAGATGATAGTAGTCTTGAGATCTTCTCGACCTGCGAATAGCTGAACACTCCCTAAAATGGCAAATAAAAGTAGGAGCAAGTGGGCTCTCATGAGTGAGCGAGTTGATGGCTGTTTGTTCAAGAGCATGATGTAGCTGTTACTATTAAATATGGTAAAATATTTACCTATATACTTATAGAGTAATGATAAATGTATGTTCATTATTGAATGATGTCAATAAATCATTCTCGAATTAGGGTAAACAATTAGTTAAATGACGTCTGGACATCAGTAAATACGCCATTATTGATGATCCACATGGCTTTATCATGTACATTGACATCACCGCTCAAGTCATAATCTTGGAAATAATATCCACTGTGTTTACCATTGTCTCGGGCCCATAGGCCATTATCATTAGAGTTGATATCTCGAGGAGACTCGAGTGACATAAACTGCTCACCATTGCCGGCAAACATGGCATACATACCTTCTTTTATCTCTTTCTGCTGATAGCCTAAGAGGCTTTTATATGATTGGTTTGACCTAAAGTCGAATGATAATAGACCGGTGCTATCGGGCATGACAGGAGTCGGTGTCATCACAGCGAGGTGATTACGATGCTCTATGACGATATAGTAATCCTCCTCCGTCATGTTGCAACAGTCAAACGGCTCCGTGAATACTATCGTACCATCTCGGAGCACGAGCCCCGCCTGAGTACAGGCTGTACTCTCATAGGTGATATCCGTCCTCACACTGACTAATACCCAGTCCACTGCATCATCAGGGTAAGTATTACTATTGATAATATTATTGATCTCATCGATCTCTTGACCTTCTGTACCGTCATATTGCCATGGACTGACATTGTATGGCTGCCCTGGATCAAAGGCTACACCGAAGAGTGTTTTAGGTTTTTGGCCCGGGAGGTAGCCAAAATCATTGAGTCTACTGCTCATATCATCCATATACTCTCCGTCTCTCCATAGGGCCCCCTCTAAGAATACCCCCGCCTCTACAGATACACAGATCTGTGTCTCACATGACTCTGAAGACGGATCAGGCAGACATGGATCAAATGGCGCTATATCCTGTGAGTCCGCATAAAAGTCCCCATCTGAATCTAAGACTCCGAAAGTAAAGGCTAAGTAATTATCTGGGATCACACTACGAGATGTCACAGTACCAGTCCCAAAAAAGGACAAGACTTCCGTTTGACCAAGATTCACCCATTTTTCTCCATCCCAGCCTACGACTATGAGATCATTGACATCCTGGACCAGATCAAGTATCTCACTATACTGTGTCCAATACAAAGTAATACGAGTAGACGTACCTCCATCGAGAGCCCAAAATTCCTTTTCTTGGACGTCTAAGACGTTATAATCCTTCTGCTCAGTGCTATACACTCCTTTAGATGTCTGCTGTACGAAGTCGAGGTTTTTTGAAATATAGGTCGCCGTAAATACATCGAATGGATTTCTACCTCTGACCTGTATTGGGCTTTGATGATCTCCATCCCCTGTCGGAAATATAAATGAACCCTCGCCCATACGACGTATGGTCCCATTGATGTGCTTTTGGTCATTAGCTCCAGAGTGGCTCGCTCCAGGAGCGAATGCTACTTGATCCTTAGTACGTGTACGATCTGTATGTATGATTCCTCCAGAAAACTGAAGATTAGTTTTTACAATCATTTCCTGCCGGAGGTTGACACCTGCGGTATTATTTACATCCAGTATATTAAACTCTGTAGTCCCTGCGCCACGTATCTCTGTGCGGCTATCACCACATGACTTGATATACTCATATCCATATCCATCTCCGAGATATCCATTGTTAGTGATATTTCCAAAGAAGTAGAGTCTTCCATCATTGACGTATTGAGATTCTGGGATATTGGTGAAGTTGCCGTAGATGGCCTTATTTCCCAGATCATCCACATATGCGGAGCCATCGTTGGATACATCCCATCGTTTATTAGGACACTGAGCATGTCCTATCATATACAGTACAGCTATGAGGCCTACTGATAAGAAGGTTCTTCTAATATCGGTTCTTGGTCGCATTTCTTGGGTTCGGCTCTATCAAAAGAGAAATGCGTAAGGTCTGGTGGTATTAAATCGTGTTAATGTGTAAAATTAATAACTAAACTGCAGAAATCAAGCCAATTATATATATAAAATAATTTTAATTTGTTCTGTTCCGGATTTTATAGTTTAAGAAGAGATTGGTTGTGATTGACCGATTACAGTTGATAGCCTCTTCTCCTTCACCTGCCGGGGTACTTCCGTTGATAGTCAAGTGAAGCTTGTCGATACCGGCTCCGTCCTCTCTATATGCTATATCGATAGAGTGACTGCCCACGCCTAATGCATACCGCACAGGAGTATTCCCATTATCATTATCAGAGAACTCAATCCACTCCCATGTGCCTCCTGTATCCCAGTCATTCCACTTATACCAAGTACCTTCGTCTACCCGAAACCAAAAAGAATCATCAGCTCCGCTCGCAGAATTGACACGTCCTAATATCCTGTAGGTCCCCGCTGCCAGAGTCGTCACTGTGAATCTCAATATATCTGCTGCCGCTGTAGGTGGATTATCCAAAGAATTAAGACCTGTGGTGATCGTCTGAAAATCATTATTGGACGCATCCAGATCGAAAGTTCGGACCCAATTAGCACCAGGAAAGCCACATTCTGCCTCAAGATAATAGTCTGCACAGTCGGGATCAAAACCATCGATGAGTCCGTCACCATCATCATCCATGCCATTATCACAAATCTCAAGACAGCTTTGGAGGGGGTCTTGCCAGTTCATCGTAGGTGGCTCTATATACGTGATAGATGTGACCCGTCCAAATGCATCTGAAGTAGGAGCACCTGTCCCTGCTGTACCATCTACATCAGCATCAGCGATATCGGCTTCCTCAGTGTCAAAACAGTTATCATCATCTGAGTCGAGCTCAAAAAAGTCATATATCTGTTCTGTATCATTATCAGAATTAGAGTAAGAATAATTAACATTTCCACTTTCTGCAGATGTCTCTACACCATCAAATAACCCATTACCTCCAGATCCCGTATCTGCTCCGTCGATCATACCATCTCCATCTACATCAGCAGTAAAACTATGCCCAGCCTCATATAGATCATAGATGCCATCATTATCAAGATCCAGATCAACCCTATTAGGTACTCCATCCCCGTCCCTATCACACTCTTTTGATCCAAAAAAATTAGTAAGTCGAGTCCCGCCACTATTGCTTCCTGCAGAACCTGTCCTACCATAGGCAATGTCGACTGAAGAAAAACTGGAATAAAATAAGAAGACCGCAAACCTAATATCTTCTCCAGTTATATCATTGTCATTTGCGGACCAATCATTAGGCCCAGATACGGGAGCCATCCTATAATAAGTATAACCAGAACCTGGTCCTAATCCATTAATGAAACCTCCTTCTTCCAACACTGTGAGAGGATCAAAATATGAAGTGTCAAATATTGTACTATTCGAAACACCAAAAACCTCTGTATGATCTATATCTGTATCTCCAGTCGCTGCACTATTAGAATCTATATCTCGAGGAGTAAATAAAAAGTCATCAATGGTGGCCGCTGTACCAGCGGGATTGCCACTGGTGGCAGAACCACTCTCAACTACACTCAAGGTAAAAGTAAAATGATCATCCTCGTTTGCTGCTGCATTTTTAATTAACATACCTTGAAAATCTGCTTCTACAACAGATCCAGGACTAATAGAATTAATAGTAATGGTGACATCATAAAATATATCATCACAATCCCTAATAGCATCTGAATATACCACTACATCTCCAACTGCCATATTTGTAATATCTGTTCCAACTATCAGTGTTCGAGTTCCACCAAAATCAATAGTCGCAGGACTTTCTATTATATCTGGTATCCCGTCATTATCATCATCTAAATCAATATCATCGGGAATCCCGTCATCATCTGTATCTCCGTCGCAAAAGGGGTTGTCTTCATCTGGATCTTGCCAAGAATTAAGCGTTGGCGTGGTATATGTAATAGCTGTGACTAAACCATCAGCATCCACAGCAGGAATTCCAGTTCCTGCTATTCCATCGTTGTCAAGATCTTCAATATTTTCTTCAAAAGAATCAAAACATCCGTCATCATCACTATCCAGCTCTATCAGGTCCAGTAAGCCATCATTGTCACTGTCACTAGCTACATAATCGACAAAGCCGTTTCCATCACTGACACTATTCGGTATCCCGTCGGCATCTACTCCTCCTGTCAGTGCGCCTCCCGACTGAGCAGCACCACTGCTGGATTCAAATACATCATAGATACCATCATTGTCACTATCCAGGTCTAACCTACTCGCCACACCATCACCGTCATCATCACAATTAGCATTTAACAAGCTCAATCCATCAATCGCCAAATCGTTACCTGATGCACCACTTATAGCATTTTGTACAGATACTATGATCGACGATACATTTCCTGTGACAAAATTATATCCAATAAGCTGCCAGTCTTCAGCCTCTGTGAGTGGGCCGCTCTCCCCGATGACCGTATAACTGCCTCCTCCATTAGTCGAGTAGGCTAGCTGGATCTCGGGGTCATTTTCATCTGTGAAGCTTATATTTTTGACCCACACATTAAAACTATACTCTGTATAAGGGTCTACAGATACTGTCTGATACCAGAGATTATCAGTACCTGAGGTTGGAAAATTAATAACCATCATACTATCCCCCTCTATTGGATCTCCTGTCCATTGCTGTACACCACCTCCAGACTGCCCTCCACAGCCACATGCATTGGTGTAAATACCATAGTCACCACTATTTACATCATTGGATGGACCACAGTCAGAGGTACATGTCTCGCTATCGAGATCAGAAGAAAATCCACTATCCCCTGATTCAAATCCAGCATTATTGATCAAATTGGCCTGGTCATAACATTCTAAGGCATCAGGTATTCCGTCATTGTCATCATCTTGATCGATTCGATTTGGCACAGTATCTCCGTCTGTATCACAGATTGCCTGACCATCACAGTCATTATCAAGACAATCTACTAAGCCATCTCCGTCATCATCTGTATTATTATCACAGATTTCTGCTGTAATAGATGTGGATATACTTACGTCATCTATCGCAATATCATGTTGCCACCAATTTGATGTTCCCCCTCCCTTGACCCATCTGAACACTACTCTTATATTACCGCTGCCGCTAAAACTGCTAAGATCTACCTGCTCACTCACCCAAGCATTTGTATTTGTCTCAGTATAAGATGCTAAGACACCTCCGAGATTAGTTGTTATTGCTTCATTAACTACTCGAATCTGAAGGGTATGAGAATTACTATTGTTTCCATTATAATTATGAATCCAAAAGTCCAAATTTGCTGACGAGCCATTAAGATTAAACGAAGGAGAAATGAGAAGCACTTCTGAGTTATTATTTCCAGAAGCCTCCATGTAGACATATCTTCCAGATCCAGAGGTATGATCGCCAGACGGACCAGTATTATTAGAAGGTGTAGATCCAGATCTCACCCCCCAATCCCGGCAAAAGGTGTTTCCATGATCACAGTTATCTGAGCTTCCTTCATTGAAATTTATCCAATCTGTGGGCAATGTGCCAGGAGATCCAGTCGAGGTGCCAGTATCAAAATCTTGAAAATAAGGCAGAGTCACTTCTTGACCAATACTTTGATAACTACTCAGTATTGATAAAAATATTATAGTAGGAAATAAATGTAGGTATCTAATACTCATGATCTATGGATCTTTTATCAGAAAAACCACATTGATCACTGTATAATTATCAAAAGGGACAGCAATAACATCATAGGTCATGACACCATTAGCATCAATAGATATATTATCTAAAACAGTATCATCATAAAACGTCACATGATATTCTAACTCATCCTCTTGATAATAAGGTATGGATGAAGAGGCTCCATCACTACTGACTAATGGTGTGCCAAATTGATCTACATAGTCTGCATGAAGATCAAGTGTCGCAGCGGTATCTAAATCTGACGCATCTATGATCACTGCAGGAGGATAAAACCACCTTGTATTCTTAGCCGTATTTAGCTCTTTTACTTCTCCAGAAGTGTTGGTTACTAATATGTAATCTACATTGGCCGTGTCTGCATGAGTGCCCGTACCGTAGTCACCGAGTGTCACAGATCCTCCCTGTACATCCAGTCTTGCGCTTGGGGTAGTAGTCCCTATCCCTACATCTCCATCACTTTCGATTATGACATCTCCTGTACCAGTTCCATCAAATGTTAGATTATTTGAGTTGAGGGTAACCGTTCTGGCACCATCAAGACTTCCGTTCGTATTATAGATATTATCAGAGCTGCCTGTGATCGTACTTAGATCAACAGATAATGGGGCTTCACCATCATTTTCAAGAGAAATGTTCAAAATATTGCCATTGAGAGCGAAAGAATCAATCTGCTGATCATCTGAATCATCTCCAGGCACAAAACTGGCACCATCATAGACTAAGATCTGACCTGTAGTAATACTCGATGCAGATACATCCATCAGATCTTCGAGTAGACTATTGGATGCCGGAGTGGCTCGTATCCTAAACCATGCAGATACTCGACCAGAGGTGCCTGTCGGCGTCGCTGAGATAGTTTCAAAATTGATCACATCACCAGCATTAAAAACTAACGGAGTACTAAACACATTGTAGCCTTGCTCTGTACCCGAGGTAGTCACTTCATATCCTGCCATCAATGTGCTGTTTTGGATAGCTCCGACGGTCGTATTTGTACCATCTTCATGATCAAGTGACATCGCCCATAGTTCACAGTCTACAGGGATCACAATACCATGGCCAGGTGGTGTGTTATCACCATTACCGTAGGCCCATTCCGTTCCTCCATCGAGGGCGGCTGATTCTTCTGCCCAAACATTGAATATTGTGTATCCATTATCCGTCTCTTGAGGGACAAAATTAGCCCCGTCCCAAGCGAGTATATCTCCTGCTGTAGGAGTCGTCGTAGTGACATCTACGTCATCATGGAGATCTATACTCCCACCTCGTAGGAATGCAAGATCAACCGACTGAAGTCCATTAGCATCATCCTCGACACCTATCTCAAGTGTGGTACCTGTCAATGCTAAAGAATCAATCTGCTGATCATCTGAGCCTATAGAAGTAGCATCTACCTCTACTATATCGCCGTCTGCCTCTACACCTAAGAGATAGGTATCGTTGCCCGTATTTAGAGAGCCTCCACCATAATCAGAAAATCTAACACTTCCTCCATCCACATCAAGTTTAGCTGCAGGATCTCTGGTCCCGATCCCTACATCGCCGTCACTTTCGAGTACAAGTTGGTTTAAATTAATAGTGGTGAGATCCGATTTTGTTTCTAAAGTAAGATCAGCTCCATTTGCATGAAAAGTACCAACCGTATTAGATCGAATATAGGCAAGTGGTGTAGCTGTTGATGTGTTAGGATTATGAGCAAACTCTATTGTTAATTCATTATTTGCTGCTGTCCCTTTATCATATAGTTGCAATGCTGTGTTTGCTCTTACATTTCCACCACCTTCAAAAACTACCCAAGGCCCGGCGCTGCTCGCATTTCCAGCATCTAAGTGTAAAGGATATTGAGGGTCGTTCCTATTAATCCCAACATTTCCGAAGGTATATATCGTATCTAAAATATTTGTTGATTTTCCTCCTCCTACTTTTAACCAATCACTATCACCACTGATGCTTGAGAAATCAACGGTCAGCGGTGCTTCTCCGTCATCTTCAAGTGAAATAGCTAAAATATTGCCTGTCAATGCAAAAGAATCAATAGTCTGATTGTCAGTATCAGTATCTATGGTCGATGCATCTACCCAGTCTGTACCTGTCATTGTAGAGACCAGCACTTGGCCATTTGTGCCTGCTTGACCATCCTTATCTTCAAGTGCACCATCAAGTCGCATATTACCCGCCACATGTAGTAGCTCATCAGGAAGACCTGTTCCTATTCCGACTTTTCCATCATTTTTGATAGTCATTCTCTCTATGGAGGCATTTGCACCATTTGGGGTAGTGGAGAATACGAGCTTTCCAGGAGAAGAGGTAGCGGAATATGTACCATCTGTCTCTGCTGCTATCTCTCCGATCCTCGCAAAAGCTGTCAATAAATCGGACCCCACTGAGGCTGGATCTACATATGCTCTAAATCGTAAGCCTGCTATACGATCACCTGAAGATGCTCCAGATAGTGGAATAGGTGCACTTGGGGTACCGAGTCCAGAGATAAAGTCTAAGTCAAGATCGTCTGAGCCACTATTATCAAATCTCGTAAATGCGATATCCTCGCTGTTTTCAGTAGATACTTGTAGTTTAGCGAAAGGCTGATTAGTCCCTATTCCTACATTGCCCAAAGTGAATATGTCATCAGAAATACTTGTGGATTGATTAGTCGTATTAGCTATATACCAATCATGATCAAGTAATGAGGATAAATCAAGCGTCCTCAGCCCTATGGCGTCATCCTCGATACCTATCTGTAGCTCCGTACCGACTAATCCTAAAGAATCTATCTGCTGATCATCAGATCCAATGGATGTGGCATCTACCTCTATGACATCTCCATCTGCATCCACTCCGAGCAGATAGCTGAGCCCATCGCCAGTATTAGTGCCAGATCCATAAGTACTAAATCTCACTGTGCCCGTCGCTACATCAAGTTTAGCTGCTGGCGTGGTCGTACCAATACCGACATTACCCGATGGTAATAAAGCGATATCGTCTTGATCTGCTCCAGGAGCGTCATCGCCTACTCCTATAGTGAGGAGAGAGTTTTCAGATGTGCTACCGTTGCCACTACCATCATCTTGATACTGGATATACCCATAGTCGTTTCCTTCGTCCGATTCGCTTTTGAACACAAGGGAGCTCGCTCCTCCTGCATCACCATGCTCGATGATGACAGATCCGTCGCTCGCAGAGGCTGGTGTACCTGTAGTCTCGACTATATGTAGCGGACCATCTGGTGCAGCGGCTCCTATCCCGAGCTCCCCTGAGGATTCAAAAGTAACATTGTTCGTGCCTGAAAATGTTAAGTTAGATCCACTCAAAGACAGCGTTCTGTCTTCTGATAGTGAACCATCGTATTTATAAATCGTACTATCTATGAGGATACCATCGATGAAGCAGTCCCATTGGGCGCCATCATAGATTTGTAAACATGAGTCTGTGAGATTATATATGATATGGCCTTGCTCCCATGAGGGCTGGAGATCTCGCTGAGCAGAGGTCATTCTTGAGGGGAGAAAACCTTTAGAGGTACTTTCGATTTCTATAAGAGAGGCGTCATCTATTACTAGCGGATTGAGACCTACCTTGACTTGGGATACCACCCTAGTCAGGCACATCATAGACGCCAATAGAATTAACACGATTCTTAACATTCTCAAGCACGCTCTTACGCACTACATTACCATTCCGTATAGAGATGGCATTAGGCACGGTTTAACAGCTTGTAAAAATATATATATAATTCATAATTTATAGTTTTTCGTAATGTTTGATTAAACAGCTATTTCCATACTTACGCATAAAAAAAGGCCCTCTGAATCAGAGAGCCTTTGTCTATTGGGGTTTATTTCACTTCTTATTCTGAATAGGAGGAGTTTGTCTCTGTTAATTTTAACAGAATATTCTTGATATCGCTGACTTCAGAATCCAGTTTCGTAGTCCTATTGGTCATAGCAGATATCTGCATATTTTGTTTCTGGATCAGCTTTTGTTGCTGATTGATGATTTCTTGCTGCTCTTTGATTGCCTCATTGAGGAGGGCAGTCAATTTAGAGTAGTCTACAGACTTATATCCATCCCCTGCAGTTTTGACGACTTCAGGAATTACCGCTTCCACTTCCTGAGCTATAAAGCCTAACTGTCGTTCTGTTGGGAAATCTCTATTTTCGAATTCATCCGTTCGGAAGTCGTAAGTGACACCTCTTAGTGCTTGTACCTTGGCGAGTGCTGATCCGACAGTGACGATATTTTTCTTAAATCTCTTATCTGAGCTCGAGTGTACTTGTACTGCGAGTATATCACCATTTACATCCAGCTTGATTTCTCTACCAGACATCAGCGCAGGAGTGACTGTCCCTCTACCTATCGCCATTTTACCATCATTAGTGATGACCGTAGTATCGGCATTGTCAGCACTGATAAAATATAAGTTGAAGTTGTTCATATCCATTTCTCTCATTCCTGTAAGTGTACCATCGTAGTTGTATATCGTGCTATCTATTTCTCTATTAGCTGCTTGGATCGCTGCATCTACTGTTGTCTCTTGTGTACCATCCTCATCAAGATCTACTGGAGCACTTAATACGGCATCACCACCGATAGAGTCTAGACTTACGTCTAATACATTACCAGCTGCATCCACACCAAGTAGATAGGCTTCACTACCAGTTTTTCCTCCGCCATGCTCCAGAAGTTGAATATTTCCATCGACTGCGACATTATCACCTGCCACGATATTGACAGTATCTACTGCATTGATATCCACGTTTGTGTTGCCCTCGATGGAGACATTGGCTCCAGTACTTACTATAGTATTAGTGCTGGCAGCACTTACTGTTGCTGTATTATTAGCCAATATTGATACATCTTGACTGGCAGAGACACCGACATTATTCGTCGCATCAATAGTGAGATCCGTGGCATCAATGTCTACCGTCGGTGCATCGATATCGAGTGTAGTGTTCGCATTGATAACCACATTTGCTCCCGAACTTTGAATAGTGTTGTCCCCTGTTGTGGTGATATCTGATGTAGTATAGTCCGCATTAAGAGTAGTACCATCCATATCTACAGTAGTAGCATCCACATCCAAGGTGGCAGTATTAGTAACTCCAACAGTACTAAGATCATCAAAAGTCAAACTAAGTCCTCCACCAGTTAGAGTCCTATTTCCTGTCAATGTTCCATTGTAATTATATATGGTGCTGTCTATTTCTCTATTAGCCGCTTGGATCGCTGCATCTACTGTTGTCTCGTCTGTACCATCCTCATCAAGATCTACTGGAGCACTTAATACGGCATCACCACCGATAGAATCTAGACTCACATCTAAAACATTACCTGATGCATCTACACCCAATAAGTAGGCTTCACTACCTGTTTTTCCTACTCCGTAATCTTCTAAGACTACATTACCATCTACTTCGAGATTACCTCCGCCTACATTAATATCTAAGTTAGCAGCAGTTACATCCACATCACTTGAGGTAGTGATGACTGCAGTAGTAGCGTCTACTGTGACACTATTAGTAGTATTGATATCCAGATCATTAGAGTTTACTTCTGTCTCATCTGTTGTGTTAATTGTTACAGTTGAGGCATCAACGATCACACTATCTGAGGCTGTCAAGGTAACATTGGATGCATCAGAAATCAAATTGACATCACCAGTTGTACTATTCAGGTTTATTTCTGGAGTATTCGACACATTGAATTCGCTCAAATCATCGAAAGATAGGTTAGTCACTCCTCCACCTGAGGCAGTACGGATTGGGTCGTCAAAAGTGTTATTATTCAGGTAAAAGTTATAGTCACGTAATACAGCAGCAGTATCTTCTAATTGTACATCAGTAGCAAATGTGAACCCTAAATCTACTTCTCGTGTATGTGTGATACCAATGCCAGTGGTATTTTCTGTAAATCGCAAGGTCGTTCCGATCTCTTCTGGTGTGCCACCGACTCCATCAACTAATTGAATACTACTTATCCACTCATTGCCAGTAAGAGTATCACCATCAGCCGCTTGAGAGGTGGCTACCAGTGTTCTAAGTGTATTAATAGAGTCTGTCAACTGCACATTAGTAGAGAATACAGTGTCCAAATCTACAGACCCAAAGTTAATGTCTCCATTATTTAAGCTTAAAGTACCCAAGGAGGTAAGGTCAAGGCTTAGGGGAAACTCTAACAGCTCTCCTGAAGAGTTGGTTCCAATAAAGTAATCTTGGTTACCGTTTGACCCTCCTGGAGCAAAGAGACTTGGACTTTGGCCGTAGCCAAAGAGTTTAAGCATCAATGGATCATTTGAGGCATCTGCCCTACCAATGGTCATACCCGTTGTATCCTTGACTAAAAAATATTCTCCATTCTCTTCTATCTCAAGAAGACGATTATCAGAAATGATCAGCGGATTGTCGCCGATTTTGACCTGTGCCTTGATAGTATTAAACAAAAGGAGGCACAGACCGGAAATGATGACCAGTCGTGTAGTTTTCATCAGTCGATGGTTTGTAGTTTTCAGAATTAGTTAAAGCACTCCAATAGCACTTTCGGTTCTATCCATCAACTTTTCAGGGGTTCTGAGACCACGAATTATAAATAATCAATGGCTCCTTAGTCGTAGTTTTCAAGCCTTTTTAGGGCTTAGGTTGTGTGTTCTTGGTACAATGATAAACACAAATATCATATTAAAAAAATATTTAATGTGTTTTTGTCTCTTTTATCACATAAAGAAGGCGGTGATCTTTTCGACCACCGCCTTTAAGTTATTATAAATTGCTTTCTTTTGAGTGCTTACTCGCTTAATTTCCTACTGTTCTGATTTGTTTTCATTAGCACTTTGAGCATATCCTTGATATCTGCAAGCTCTGACTTCATCTCTGTATTATTTGCTTGTGATATTGAGAGCTGTGATCTTAGCGTCTCGATTTCTTCTTGTTGCTCTTTGATCGCTTCATTGAGAAGTGCTGTTATCTTGGCATAGTCCACAGACTTATACCCGTCTTGATCAGTAGCGACTACCTCAGGTAATACTTTTTCTACATCTTGTGCGATGAATCCTACTTGATGCTCACTTGTGAAATTACGATCTGCAAATTCCTCCGTTCTGAAGTCATATGTTACACCATTCAAACTTTGCACTTTTCCAATGGCATTTTTGATAGGTGTAATGTTTTTCTTAAATCTTCTATCCGAACTTGAATGAACCTGAACCGCATAAATATCACCATATACATCTAACATCACAGTACTTCCTGCATTTTGGCGCACAGTCGGTCCACCAATCGAGATAGAGGCATCATCATGTATAATAGTTGTATCTGTAGCACCCACGAAATGTAAATCATTACCATCCATAGTCATGAATCTCTGCCCCGTCAATGTACCATCATGTCGATAAATAACACTATCTGTCTCTGTACCTAATATCTGATCAGCTGTTACCTCTATTACATTGCCCACATCATCAACGGCTAAAAACGTAACAAATGTTCCTGTTATTAATGAGTCGCCGTATCCCTCCAGCTTCAACTCCTCACTCACTATTAAACTGTCTGCATTTATATCCGTATTACCTGTACTAGTCAATATAGTGGTACCCGTAGCATCTATAGTGACACTGCCTCCATCTATATCTACTGCCGTTGTACCACTAATTATATTGCTATCTGTAGCCGTACTAATGATATCAGCAAAATCTCCCGTATAGGTCGTTCCATCTATATCTACAATGGGGGCATCTACATCCAATGTACCAGTACTTGTTATCGTCGTATTCACTCCACTCAATGTCATACTGTCCACGCCTGTGAATGTCAAACTATTGCCAGCTCCCGTTAACGTACGATCACTCGATAAGGTACCATTATGTCGATAAATAACACTATCTGTCTCTGTACCTAATATCTGATCGGCAGTCACCTCTATAACGTTCCCTATATCATCAACAGCTAAGAATGTCACGAAATCGCTCGATAAGTATGTACTATCTCCATATGCATCCAGCTTAAACTCCTGAGATACTATCAAACTGTCTGCATTTATATTCGTATTACCGACACTAGTCAGTGTGGTAGTACCAGTCGCATCTAATGTGATGTTGCCTCCGTCTATATCTACTGCCGTTGTACCACTGATTATATTGCTATCTGTAGCCGTACTAATGATATCAGCAAAATCTCCCGTATAAGTCGTTCCATTTATATCTACAGTAGGTGCATCTACATCAAGCACTCCTGTACTTGCTATCGTCGTATTCACTCCACTCAATGTCATACTGTCCACGCCTGTGAAAGTCAAGCTATTGCCCGCTCCCGTTAACGTACGATCACTCGACAAGGTACCATCATGTCGGTAGATCACACTATCCGTTTCCGTTCCTAATATTTGATCGGCTGTAACTTCTATTACATCACCATCATCATCCACTGCCAAAAACGTAACAAATGTTCCTGTTATTAATGAGTCGCCGTATCCCTCCAACTTCAATTCCTCACTCACTATTAAACTATCAGCTGTGATCTCTGTATTGCCAGTAGATGTTAATTCTATAGTGCTTCCATCAACCGTAACCGTACCTCCATTTATATCTACCGCCGTAGTTCCTCCGATTACTGTAGTAGCACCAGCCACGACATTACTATCCACGGCTGTACTTGTTATGTCATCAAAATCTCCCGTATAGGTCGTACCATCTATATCTACAGTAGGTGCATCTACATCCAGCACGCCTGTACTTGCTATCGTCGTATTCACTCCACTCAATGTCATACTATCCACGCCTGTGAAAGTCAAGCTATTTCCAGCTCCCGTTAACGTACGATCACTCGACAAGGTACCATCATGTCGGTAGATCACACTATCCGTTTCCGTTCCTAATATTTGATCGGCTGTAACTTCTATTACATCACCATCATCATCCACTGCCAAAAACGTAACAAATGTTCCTGTTATTAATGAGTCGCCGTATCCCTCCAACTTCAATTCCTCACTCACTATTAAACTATCAGCTGCGATCTCTGTATTGCCAGTAGATGTTAATTCTATAGTGCTCGTAGCATCTACCGTGACTAAAGCCCCCTCCATATCTAAAGTATCAGCTGCGCTTACGACAATATCTCCTAATGTACTTTGTATGGTATTATCACCTGCATCTGTTGAGATGGTCGAAGTAGTGTAATTTGCAGTATAGTTAGTGCCATCCATTTCGACATTAGTTGCATTCATATCGAATGTAGCAGTCCCTCTTACCGCAAAAGTACTTAGGCTATCAAAATTTAAATCATACAAATTAGTACCATTTAAAATTCTATCCCCTGTCAATGTTCCATCATGGGTATAAATAGTACTGTCTTCTTGAGTACCTAAGATATCCTCCGGGGTAGTCTCTAATATCTGGCCATCGGCCCCTACTACTAATATGGAAGCGAAATCTGAAGTGTCGAAATTACCTTCTCCATATTCACCCAAACTTATGGAGCCATTAGTACCATTTGCATATAGTATACTATCTATAGATGATCTGATTTTGACATCTTGGTCACTATTAATCATGATCACATCTTGACCTCCTTGTTGGATGCTTACTTCATTTCCATCTATCTGTACAAAGTCATTGGCCTGAACTCCGAATGTGTCAACATTATTGAAATCCAAATTGAAAGTCGCACCATCAACTGTACGATCTTCATCAAATGATCCGTCTGACAGATAGAAGGTATTTGCTCCGAGAATACCGCTTAGATCTACAGTATCCCGGTTCACATCACCTAATCTTCCTAAGATATTCTCAACAAACTCTATGGCTGTGTCTCCGAGTACGTTGATCTCATCGATATATTCATTACCTGTTATGGTATCTCTGTCTGCAGTATTTGACTGATTGATCAGTGTCCTGACGGTACTGATAGAATCCCTCAGGTCATTGTCAGTCGCAAAAATCGAGTCTAGCTCCATCAAATTTACCCTACCAAAAGTGTCAAGACCATTAGTAATGGACAGGTCGGCAACTGTCGAATCTGCGATGACTAAAGACAGGGACATTGGCACTTCAAGCACCTCCCCATTAGTGGATGGTGCTAAAAACACATTTCCAAGTGCTGTAGATTGTTGTTCTCCAGCGGCTGATGGCACGAAATTATTCAAACCATACCCGTATAGCTTTAGCATTAAAGCATCTGCGGGTGTATTTGTATTGGGACTATTAGACCTACCGAAATAAAGACTATCTGTCACAATCAAGAACTCACTCACTCCGTCTCGTTGAATCTCAAGCCACCTATCGTCTCCGATGGTTAGCGGTGCGTCACCTATTTTGACCTGTGCTTTTAGGGTATTGATAGTAAATAAGCACAAACCGGCAAAAATGACCAGTTGTAAAGCTTTCATTTGTTGATGAATTTATTAAAAAGTAAAAAACCAATAATAGAGCTGCATATAGCACAGCCATTAGGTTCTATTGATTCTCAACTTTGGTCGGTAGGTGGCTATTATGGTAATACGCCTTTGATAAATTATTGCTTATCAGCTACAAGTATAGCTAATATATTAATATATAAAAAATTTATATGTGTTTTTTGGACAATAAAGGGGCGGAAGGAAAGTCGAGCAGATAGGACAAAGCCGAAAAAGTAGGTAACTATATAGGTCTGATATCTACTATCTTCTCTGAGATTGGTTTATTATGGCTCATCCTATCTACAAGACTAATAATAAAACGTAACAGCCTTCATATTAGTTTCTAATTAATATGATTTTTTTATATGTGTTATTTATCAAAGACATAGAGCTCATTGGCCTCTATGATACTGATGAGCTTAGCTGCGTATCCAGGATCTGTAGCATATCCATAATACTGGAGACCCTCTGCCCAAGTACGGTAGTCCTGATTCTCCTGACGAAAAATGAGGCTATAGGTAGGACTCTGTGTGATAAAATTAGAATGATCGATATAAGAATCCACCACTGTGGCATATGATCTAAAGCATGATTTTATTAATTCTCCCTTGTCGTTTAGGTCATCGTCTTTGTGATAATACTTATCGCCTTTCCAATAAGTCTTACACTTGATACCAAAATGATTATTACTACTCGTCGCAAATACAGAAGTCCCACTGGAAGATTCTAATATAGCCTGAGCTAATTTGATACTGGCAGGTATGCCTGTACGATTCATCTCGACTATAGCCAGATCTTTATAGTTCTGAATATAATTTTGTCGTACGTTGTCCGCTGTAAAGAAAACGGTGCACCAGAGTAATAAAATCTTGAACATCTAAGAATTGTATTTTTCGTACTATGTCACATTCTAAAATCATGCCATTGATATGAAAAAACGTGTGATCGGTAAATATGTGGGGACTCCAAATGGACCACTATTAATAGTCATAGGAGGGCTCCATGGTAATGAAATAGCAGGAGTCAAAGCCATAGAATACGTCATAAAAATGCTTGAGGTAGAGCCTATCACTAATCCTGAGTTTTCACTTAGTGGTACAATCATCGGACTCTACGGAAATCGCCTCGCTCTTCGCCAAAAACAGCGATATATTGATACCGATCTCAATCGCCTGTGGGATGATGCCAATGTCAAAAAAATACTGAGCTCCTCTACACTAAATAATGAAGAAAACGAGCTCAAAAGTCTACTCAAAAGTATCAAGTACCATATCAGTCGTCATCGCCCGTCGCAGATATATATAATGGATATGCATACGACCTCATCTCATGGAGGGATATTCGTCATACCAGGAGATGAAGACGAGTCGCTATCTATCGCTCAGAGCACTAATGCTCCGGTCATCCTCGGTATGCTGGACGGGATACAGGGTACCACTATGCATTATCTGAGGACAGATACTCTGGGTCACCCTACACGGACACTGACCTTTGAGGCTGGACATCATGATGATCCTCGATCTATCAATCGATCCATCGCTGCGATCATCAATGTCATGAGATCTATCCAAATGGTGAATCCTCAAGATGTAGAAACCATACATGACAATATACTCAAGCAATATGCCGCTGATCTACCGAAAACCTCTCGGCTGCTCTACAAACATGAAATACCAAAGAATAGCGAATTTGTGATGATCCCGGGTTTTCAAAATTTTCATGCAGTCAAAAAAGGACAAGTCTTAGCAACTCAAGATGGCTATGAAATCAAATCTCTACATGATGGTATACTATTAATGCCACTCTATCAAAAACAGGGTAAAGAAGGATTCTATATAATAGAGGAGGTACGCTAACTCTGGCGAAGCTCAAGAAAACGATCTAAGCCAAGACGAAGCTCCAATATGCGCTCCTCAGGATCAAAATCCTCGACACTATTGAGCCCCAGATGATCGATATACTTCATATAATTCTCAAATCCTACAGATCTATCGAGGGCTCTGAGGGGTATCATACCGATCAGCTCTGATCCTGCCAGCTCTATCTCAGGATACTCTCGGCCTATCAGATCATAGAGCTCCATCATACTCAGCGTACTGAGATCATATAGATTAGTCGATAGCTGACAGCAGTCATACTCCTCTACATACCACCCTATCACTTTCAGATCTTTGAGCTTAGGATTATTCTTTCGCTTATTTCTGAGATCCTTTGCCACCGATTTGACTATAGTTAGATCGTCTGTGTTGACATTGATATTGTATGCTGCCATGTATGGTCGGACTGTCCAGCATGATATGCCCAATGTCTCATGTGCCCGATTGGGACCTGCATCTACTCGGAGATTGTTGTTTTTTATTCTTTCGCTTGCCGCTGAAATCCCCCCTTTTCTGATCTGACTGAGGCTATACTGAGATGACATCTCTGACATAAGTCCATAATAGATAATCGGGATATCATATAAGGCAGCAATCTCTACAGCGAATCGCTCCACCCTCTGTCTCAGCAGTGTAACAGTAATATTATGCACCGGGACAAAAGGGACCACATCGATAGCTCCTACAGTTGGATGATTTCCAGCGTAAGTTGATATATCTATATGCTCATTTGCGAAAGCATACATCTCTCGTACCATGTCAAATACTCTATCTATCTCTCCCAATATCGTATATACCGTCCGATCTGCGGACTCCCCTCGATCGACATGAAGCGTGTTTTCGCCGATCTTATTAAGGCGAGAGCTGAGCTCCTGTACACTTTGCGCATTGACGCCATGGCTGATGTTGACGACGGCCTCTATTACTGATTCGCTCCAATCTATAAACATCCTGCTTTGATTATCACTTTATTATTATGTAGATTGTTCTATCATAAAGATCTGCTTTTGAGAGTACTTTATATTCTTTCGGCCCTATTCTTATTCTGGTTTCCTGTCAAAGCACAAAAGGTGACCGTGTCTCCTGATATCAGTATCAGATCAGATTTTGCTTTTCATGTGATAGGGTCGATAGATGATCGGATATTATTATTCAAGGATAATCGCTCAGACCGAGAGCTATTTATATATGACAAGGATCTGGTGTTACAAAGTGAGCGTCAAGTCAATTTCCTCGACAATAGAGCAGTATTATTTGAAGTAGTCAAAGCTGACACTGCCTTTGCTACTGTGTATGGATATAGAGATAAGTCTGAGATAATCCTACAGTTAGACATATTCAGCCCGACAGCGGAGCGATTAGATAGTGTCGAGCTATATCGTGACGAGCGCAGCTACCAAGCTCTCAGATATGAGACGGTCGTGAGTCAAGATCAATCCAAAATAGCACTCTACAATATCTCCGAAAAAGATAAGCTCAAGATCGTCCTCATCGATGTAGCTAAAAAAGAACTCATGCATCGTAATGAGTATATCATCGGAAATGTAAACCTTTACACAGAGCTCGAACAGATCGAACTCAGCAATGATGGTGACTTCTTGATCCTCACAGAGCGAAATAACTTCAAATCAAGTAGAGATAAGCATCAAGCAAGTGTTTTTTGGTTTGGACCGACAGGTACCGATGTCAAAGAAATCTTGATCCCACTGGAAGATATCGTGAGCAATGATATCCATCTCAGCGTAGATAATAAGAATAAGAAAGTCGGCATATTTGGTCTTTATGATGAAAAGCGAAGCAAGGAAAGCTCGGGCTACTACTGGGTATATGGCCAACTGTCTCAATGGGCTAATCAACCCATCATCCTACAAGCTATCGATCCAGATATCCTCTTTGAGCTGTATGGCGACCAAAAACAAAAGCGTCTGGAAAACTTCATCGTGGCAGATGTATTGTACAAATACGATGGCACACCTATAGCTATACTGGAGATGGAGGCAAACGTCAGCAGACAAGGCGCCACAGCAACCAATCTGAATACAAGAAACTCAAACTTTGATCGGTCCTATACCGGCTGGAGCGATCACTACAATGAAGATATCGTAGTGCTGTCACTTGATAATACAGGTCAACGAGATTGGCATCAAGTATTCTACAAAAAACAGTACTCTCAAAACGATCAAGGAATTTACTCCTCTTTCTTCCCATTCAAAACACCGAGTCGGGTGCGACTCCTGTATAATGATGAAATCAAAGCCAATAGTACAGTGAGTGAGTATATTTTTGACGGTGCGGGCAACTTCAAAAGGACCAGTGTCCTAAGTACAGAATATCAAAATCTGCGCTTGAGATTCAAGGATGCGCTCCAGATCTCTAATACTGCACTCCTAGTGCCGAGTCAGAAAAGCTACGTCCTCAACCTGGTAAAAATCGACTATACACGATAGTTAAGTATTAGGATCTCTGACATCCAAAAGATTTAACAGATATACCACATTGACTTGCGAGCTCTTTGAGTAAGAATAGCTAAATTTAGATCGCATTCGAAGAATCAAATCACCTGAAAAACAGATATGAGTTTTTTGCTCAGAGATGCTCAGCAAGTATTGTTACTGACTGAACAAAATCTCAAACTTTTCCGAGACTTAGTGAATAATGCCTTTCATAAAAATGGCTATGATATCACATACGATCAGTGGATAGTCATGAATAAACTCGCTGAAAAACAAGGCATCACTCAGATCATCATCGCTGCAGAGACTAATAAAGAACCCGCATCTATATCTCGTATCCTCAAGCTACTCGAGAAAAAAGAACTGATCGAAAAGATCAAAGACAAAAAAAACAAACGAGCTAAACGAATCTACCTTACTCCAAAAGGAGACGATGTCCAGAAAAAAGCAACTTCAACTTTTAATAGATTAGCTAAGCAAGGATTCAATGGTGTGTACGAGCAGGAGATCAACCTCTTTGTCAGAATACTTGATAAGCTGCAGGGCAACTTCTCAAAAATGGTAGAAAACAAATAGCTCTACTCCGAGATAAAAATTATTTACTAAAAAGCTTGTTGAGTATTAAGAGACAGTATATATTTGCGCTCCCTTTGAGGGCGATTAGCTCAGTTGGTTCAGAGCACCTGGTTTACACCCAGGGGGTCGGGAGTTCGAGTCTCTCATCGCCCACAAGATTTAAAAGCTTCGATTTTCATCGAGGCTTTTTTGTTTTATAGCGATTTCACTATTGCTTTCTCGATTCATCAGCCAAAGACTCAGAAAGAAAAACGGGCCCACTTTCAGCACTTCTACCATATCATTGAGCAATAGGATGACACTGATCATGGTGAGCCAGAGTAGTGCCAGCTCTATTTCTCTCTTTTTGTACCCATCGTGATCTCTGTAAGTAGACTCAGCTCGAGCAAACGCCGCAAGGAGCAATCCAATGAATATCAGGGCTCCAGGTATCCCTTGCTCCACCGCCATCATCAGATAATAATTGTGAATACCCGAATGCTCAGGATTGTCACTGACATAAGTCTGAAAACTCTGTACCGTATAGGGCTGATAGGTCGAATAAAAGTTAGACGGACCAAATCCAAGCCATGGCCGATCCTCTATCATATGATATCCTGCGACCCATCGATGCAGTCGCTCCATAGAGGAGATATCTTTCATCTGATAGGAGGCCTCGATCAACCTGTCAAAGCGCTGATGACTCACTGTCGACTCATACTCCGGAGCATACTGCAAATATTGGCCTGAGCCAAAAAAATAGATACTCCCTAAGACACCTAATAGAATAGTCACGTAGATCCCCAGTCGTAATACCCTCCATCTCAGAAGCACCAATGCTCCTACCGCAGCCGCTATCGCTACATACGCAATACGTGCATAAGTGAAATACAAAAACACCAGTAGTATACCCGCCAAGAGGACATATCCTCGCTGGCGAGACTGCTGATAGAGATATCGACAGATCGGTAGCGAGAGTAACAGTAGACAGGCATAATTGACGTGATTTCTGAAGAAAGGCTTCCCTGCATTAGTCCGAGCTGCGAATGTCCAGCCTTCCAGACCATGCATAAAGAAGGTGTATACACCTGTCACAGCCACTCCGACAAGAAGCCATCTTAATGTCTTATCAAATAGACCAGTCTCTCTATCAAACAGATAAAAGGGTAATACATAGAAGGGCAAAACGTACCATGTTTTGGCTAATAAATATTTGAGCGAGATCAAAGGAAACTCAGCTGTGATCATAGTGAGTGCTATCCAGCTAAGATGTAACAACAGTAAACCTCCAATCAGACCCCAGCGTACCTGTAGTGGCCGCCTCGCTAAGTGTAGTTTGGCTAATAAGCTCAATAGGATAAGCATCAGCTCTCCAGGAAACTCCAAGCCTACACCTCCTGGCAGCATCAGCTCTGTAGAAAAAGGAATACACAAGACGCCCAAAGCAAAAAGGATCTCCGTGGATCGAGTAAAAAGAAAAACGCCTGCTATCACTGCTAATACCGCTGCCCCTACCCATGGGACATCTATGATATATCCCACTAAGATCACCGACATCACAGCCGCTATGATCAGATAGAGCTTAGTCCGTGCACCGCCCGCTGCTATCACGTCCAGTCTACAGTCTCGATGTACGAGTAGATGAGCACCAATATTGCCGTGGTCAAAAACATAAGTATACCCGCTCCCAGCACATAGATACTACGCCGAGGACGAGATTTCTCTATAGGGAGAGTCGGCTGCTCGATGACATGTACGGCATTCATGGTATTGGCCTGACTCGACTTGAGCTGACTCAGTTGATTTTCGTCATAGGTGACGATTTTAGAGAGCTCTTCTTGCTGCGTTTCGAGTTTCTTGACGTCAGATACTCCCTTTGTGTAGTTTTCTATTTTTCGTTGGATGACGGAGCTGGATGGATTCTTGGACTCGAGAGATGCGAGTGCTTCGCCTTGGGACCTCGTATCATAGATGTCATACTTCTCTTTGAGCGTGGCTATCTCTTGAGTGAGGGTATTTAGCTTTTCTTTTTTAGTAGAGACTTCCGCTGTGAGATTCTTTATCATCTGATCTCGAGCAGACTGAGAGATCTGGCGAGATCTACGCTCGATAGCAGCCAGTGCCATGGTACATAGTTCTTGCGCTTTTGCTGGATCGAGGTCTTCGATGGTGAGCTCTATAGCGTCATATTGCGTTTTTTGGACGGAGTATAGCTTACTTAGTTTTTTGTAGACTTTTAGCTCTGCCTTGGCAGCCTCAGGGTCTATCTCATAGTGATCCATGAGATTCATCGATGAGATGAGTTCTTTTTTGAGCTCTGTGGATTTAGCTATAGATAGCATGCGATCGATATCATGATCATTGCCGTAGAGGGAGATATTGCGATCATTAGCATCCACTATAGGTTTTTGGAGGCTCTCATTCACTGGATAAAACAGTGCAGATGATTCATAATAATTAGGCTTCATCAGCATGATGATAGCCGACAGCACCATAGCTATCAGAGTGCTGGCGACTATAGTGCGACGCCACCGCCAGAGGATAGGAAGTATATCTTGATTATTTTGCATGAGCTAAACATATCATCCCACTGGCTATGTCACTAAAAAACAATACCGGGATTAGCCAGTTATTAAATTCACTAATGAAGGTAATAGAATTCACCAATAAAGGACTGTATTGTCCACCGGCAGATGTCTACATAGACCCTTGGAAGAAGGTCAACTATGCGCTGATCACACATGGTCACGCTGATCATGCCCGATGGGGGCACAAGCACTACCTCTGCGTAGATAGTAGCGTACCCATCCTAAAGCATAGACTCGGCCACGAGATGAGTATACAGGGTGTGCCTTACGGCGAAAAAGTAAACATTAATGGGGTCAATATATCTTATCATCCAGCAGGTCATATCACTGGGTCCGCACAAATACGCATAGAGTACAAAGGCGAAATCTGGGTCGTCTCAGGTGACTACAAAGTCGAAGATGATGGTCTTGCCGAGACATATGAGCCAGTCAAATGTCACCACTTTATCACAGAGTGTACATTTGGCCTACCTGTATACAAATGGACACCACAAGAGACTATCATCTCTGATATCAATAGCTGGTGGGCACAAAATGTAGCAGACAGGAGGCCCTCTGTGCTCACTGCCTACTCACTAGGCAAGGCACAACGACTCATCAACAGTGTAGACTCATCAATAGGTCCGATCCTGACACACGGAGCGATCGAAAAGATGAACGATGTCTACCGATCTATGGGTATCTCACTACCTATGACCCAGCACCTCAATGCTAAAGTCCACAAGAATGAATACAAGAAAGCACTTATCATAGCGACTCCTGCCAGCATCGGAAGTACTTGGGCAAAAAAGATCAAGAACTACTCTCTGGGAGCAGTATCTGGATGGATGGCTGTACGAGGCAATCGTCGAAGACGTGGAGCAGATCGAGGATTCGTGTTATCAGATCATGCCGACTGGCCAGGACTCCTACAAGCAATAGCTGCTACAGGTGCCGAAAATATCTACCCAACGCATGGCAATACACACTCATTCTCCAAGTATCTGTGCGAACAAGGCTACAATGCCCAACCTATAGAGACAGAATATGGAGATGACAATCTTGAAAAAGCAGAAGAATGAAACAGTTTGCTGCATTATTCGCTGCACTCGACCGGACCACCAAGACAAAAGAGAAAATCGCAGCCTTATCATCTTATTTTCAGACTGCTGATGACCAAGATAAGCTGTGGACGATCGCACTATTCTCCCATCGTCGACCTAAGCGTACGGTGAGTACGACCCTCCTACGGACTTGGGCGGCTGAGCGAAGCGGTATCCCAACGTGGCTATTTGAGGAAGCCTATCATACAGTCGGTGATCTCGCAGAGACTATCAGCCTACTAGCCAATGACGAATACGAACCAGTCGAAAAATCACTGACTCAGTGGATCGATGAGATCAAAGCACTCAAGGATCACGAGGAGGAAGAGAAAAAAGAATTTATCCTCGATGCATGGAGCTCACTCAATAAGACAGAGGTCTTCTTATTCAATAAATTGATCACTGGAGGATTCAGGATCGGAGTATCCCAGCGGCTGATGACTAAAGCCCTCGCACAGGTACTTCAGCTACCCGAGAGTCATATTGCTCATCGGCTCATGGGCAATTGGACACCAGATGATACCACTTTTGAGGAACTACTACTCGCCGATGGAGATAACATGGATCTGTCTAAGCCTTATCCTTTTTATCTGGCCTATGCACTGGACCAAGATGTCGAAGATATGGGAGAACCCTCAGACTGGCAGGCTGAGTACAAATGGGATGGCATCCGCTCTCAGCTGATCAAGCGTCAGGGCGAGATATTTCTCTGGTCCAGAGGAGAGGAGCTGGTGACACACTCTTATCCCGAGTTTGATGTATTGGCCGAGACGGAGATAGATCAATTTGCCATCGATGGAGAGCTCGTGGTATATTCTGATGATGGTCTACAGTCTTTTAATCATCTGCAAAAACGGCTGGGTCGTAAGACCGTCTCTAAGAAATTCAAAAGGGAGTATCCCTGTAGGATACTCTGCTATGACCTCCTCGAGTATGATGGTGAGGACATCCGTCACTTACCATTAGCCGAAAGGCGACAAAAGCTATCTACTCTCCTCGCTGATCTACAGTCTGACATCTCAGATCTACCACTACTACTATCTGAAGAAATAGCCTTTAGCGACTGGGAGAGCCTGACTACTCTAAAGCGAAATGCTCGTGCTGCCAATGCAGAAGGACTGATGCTAAAGCTCCGATCCGGCAGCTATAAGGACGGCCGCAAAAAAGGAGAATGGTGGAAGTGGAAAGTAGACCCGTATACCATCGATGCCGTGATGCTCTATGCTCAGCGAGGTCATGGCCGACGATCCAATCTTTTTACGGATTTCACCTTTGCTGTATGGCAAGAAGACGGCTCGTTAGTCCCCTTCACTAAGGCATATTCTGGACTGACTGATGCCGAATTTAAAGAAGTGACACAGTATGTGAATAAGAATACGATAGAGCGCTTTGGCCCAGTACGATCCGTGACCCCAGAGTTAGTATTTGAGATAGCCTTTGAGGGTATCAATGAGTCCAGTCGACATAAGTCTAGCGTGGCACTACGGTTTCCTCGTATCAAGCGCTGGCGTAGAGATAAAGAAGCGAAAGAAGCAGATACACTGGCTAATCTGAAAAACCTGCTCAATAATTAATTAAATACTGCTGGATATCCACATCGCTGTCCAGCTCCATCTTTTTACGCAGTCGATAGCGTGCTTTTTTCACACCATCAGCAGAGATACGTAGGATATTAGCTATGTCTTTGCTCGATAGATTCATCTTCATCAGAGAGATCAGACGAGTCTCTGAGGTGCTAAAACTCCCAAACTGCCCTCTCAAACGATCCAAATAGCCACTGTGCACAGAGCTAAATTCTTTAGTAAACTGATCCCACTCCTCATCTTCTTGACCATCCATCATGATCATCCTACTGATCCGCTGCGAGGTCTGGCTTACCGTACTATCCACTGAAGACTTCAGGTCAGATACTTGCTCCTCGAGCTTTTGGAGAAACTCATTTTTACTGGCCAACTGGAGAGCCTTCGCCGTGAGTTCTTTTTTCTTGAATTCTAATTCCTTTTCGGCAGTTTCTCGCTTTTGTATTTCAAGCTGTTTTTCCTGCTGATGTATTTGCTTATTTTTTCTTGATCGCTGTACGAGTGCCAATATGGTACTGCCAGCAGCTAAAAAAAGTAGAATCAGTCCACCGATCAACGAACGCTTCTTAGTTTGCTCGAGCTCTACATTTTTAGCTAAAAGCTGAATTTCGGCATCCTTTTTTTCGGTCTCGTAGATGAGGTTGAGTTCTTCTACTTGCTGTGCCTTTTTTAGTGTAAAAAGGCTGTCATTTATTTTTTTTGATTCTTCCCAATAACCGAGAGAGCGCTTAGGATCATCGAGAGCTTTGTAAATGGTAGCAAGCTCTTCATACGCATCCGCTTTTTCTTTTGGGTTTTCATAGTTGACTTCTTCATGGTTTAAGCCGCTGATAGCCTTTTGAGCATCAGCTTTTTTGTCTTCATCAAGGAGAGCAGATGCAGTGAGCCGGATGGCAAGCGCTACATTTTTATTAATCTCCGAAGATTTACTTAAGCTGACGATTTCGTTTAATAGTCTCCGAACAGAATTGTAGTCTTCTTGACTTTGAGCAAGCTTGAATAAGTTGACACTGTTGTCAAGTTGGACATCTTCTTGTCCTGTTTTGATAGCTAATTTTAAGCTTTCTTCATGATAGTATTTAGCAGAATCTACTATACCCGCCTCTCCGTATAGCCGACCTATGTTGTTCATAGACTGAGCTAATGCCCTTTCGTTGTTATATGTTTTAAAATAGTTAGTAGACTCTTTCATATACCGTAGTGCTTCATCATTTTTCTCCGCTATCCATAGGGTTATACCCAAATTTTGAGCTGCATATCCTTTGCGATTATCATTGCCTAGTGCAGTGACTACCCGCAAAGAATTGTACAGCGCTTCTGCTGATAACTGATAGAATCCTTTTGTGCGATAAGCAAACCCTTGAGAAAGAAACACATCTCCTAAAACGGATGAATCTGGATGAGCTTCTAATACATCCAAGCACTTCTCTAAATAAAATAAAGAGCTATCTGGCTGTTCCTCTACTTCTCCTAATACAGCAAGATTTCTATAACATGCTGATACCATAAAAAAATCTTCATTAGCGGTGTAGAATGGTATGGACTGCTTCAGAAGACTTTTAGCTTGAGCTAAAGAGTCATTGACGAAAAAGGCATGTGTAAGATTCATGATGCTCTGTCCATGAAGATCCACATCACCAAACTCTTCCGACATTGAGAAGGCTATATGAGCGTGCTCCAATGCTATACTCGGATCTCGATTTACCTGTGAGCCAAAAATTTTATGGTGTAAGTCAATAATTGCCTCTTGCTTTGTGGCTTTATCGAGTTCTCTGAATAAGCTATCAGTATCCCATGGTTGGGCGTTCATTGATCCACAAATGCTTATGCATGCAAGGAAACAGAAAAACCTAAACATCATCTATATTACTTTTCAAGTCAAGCAGTTTTTGTTCGAAGTCCCTGTGAAGCGTATCAAGTTGAGATCTCAAAGCATCCATCTCCCCATTCAACTGGAAAGCCAGGGTTTTGCGTATCGACATCTCCCTTAAGTTATCAATAAGATCTCGAATTTTATTTTCGGGTGATTTCATAAAAATAAGCTCTTATTCTTGACACTCTTCTATACTTGCCTCAAGACTTCCCCCCATTTGCACTTCAAAGCCTGGCTCGAGCGTAATATTCTCCTCTGCTTTAAACCCAATACCTGTATTAGAGGATATCAGTCCATCAGACGATATTTGTACTGATCGATATACACTTTGGCTGATGGCGTCTTGGTTTAGATTATTATTAGAGATCATCACAGGACTACATCCGGGATCATAAGTATAGTCTCCCACAATGAAAACCCAGCGATACTCATCCATAACATTGCCCACTAAGTCTCTGACTCCAGAAACAATGACCCTGTATGCACTCGGAGCTCGGAGCTCCAATAACGCTGATGGAACTACGATCAGCTCTGTGCCACTACAGCTGACTGTGGCCTCAAGGAAGTCTCCTGTCTCTAGGTCCTGCAGTTGCACCACTACCTGACCACAGTCTATGTTTTCTGTCAATGTTAGTCCGATTTGATCATTTGATGTAGGATCATATATATCATCAATAGGCATAGGGATACCATGTACTTGAGGTGCTACTCGGTCTATGGTTCCTCTCTTACGCTCTGTATATATCGAGCCATTTGAACAGCTTAATTGAGACCTTAGCTCATATACTCCATCTGGTACATTGCTGAGCTCCCAGTCGACATATGTACCATTAACACTGACATCATTAAGATCATCAGCATCCAGTGGGCCGATAGCTGTCTGCCAACTATCAAATCCAGCAGGTGTATACTGAACAATAATATGATTAAGATCCGCCTCAGTGTATTCCTTGAGCCATACTCTTCTGGCATTATTGGGTGTTTCCTGATTTACGTACCAATTTTCTTCGGGCAGTGCCATTGTGACAGCAGAGCATTCTGCATCAAAATAGGCGGACACTCGGGCTCTCGAGCTGGCAAATTCACCATTAGCATCACACTCTGCAGGATAAACTATAAATTCTAATCCCTCATAGGTAAAAATCGACGGGTCTGCCCCTGCTCTTGATACAGATATGAATCGATTTCTTGTCTCACCATAGGCCATATCCTCTAATAAAATTGGGAAGGCCGCATTGAGGTGTGCGTTGTGGGGATTACTCGATTGCACCACATCAAATATGTACGATCTCGTCTTTTCATCTTGACTTAAGTTAGAGATGCTGAAATTAAATCCTGCATTTCCGTCTGGAGCTACATTAGTGACTATTGGATTAAGAGCTGTCAGCTGTGGACCATCGATCGGCGAGCTTCCTACTTCATAGGGACAGCTCGTCACCGAAGCTTCATTTTTGAAGATTGGTGTCTTATAAACTGGACATTCGTACACTGTTGTTTCAAATCTATCCAAAATATCATCATCTTGTAAAGCAAATCCTGTGGTGGTAGTCCGCTGAGTGCCAATGGCCGCATTAACTCCTAACTCTAATCGAGACCGAATATTAACCCCACCGGAAGCTCCAGAGCCTGCCACATTGTATCCTAATTCGGCAGATAGTTCTCTGTCGATTTCCAAATTAAATTCGATCGATACGGACTGTGTGGAGCTACTAGTCATAGAGTGATCTTGCAATGATCCGCCCCCAGACCAAGAAATACTGCTTTGGTGGCCTAATATCTCTTCAGAATTTCGACGGGGAAACTGGACACTTACATTTGCTTCATCTTTCAGACTCTGGTTAATATCCAAAGTTTGATTCCAAACATCGATTTGATCTTGATAGTAGGCCTTATCTTCTGGATCTGCTGACAGGTCTCTCAGAGATACCAGGCTCGGTATGATAGATTCACGGATACTATATTCAGAATAAACAAATTTAGTCTGCATATCTGCATCGCCCATTACGAGGTCTACAGATTGTAACACTTCACAATTATCTGAATCATAATCTAAGATATCAGCTTTACTATATCTGAGGCTCATCGCTGCTCCGACGTAAAGGTCTCCGCCTTGGCCTACGATCTCTGGATCATCCTGTCTTGAGGTTTCATATCTCGAGTTGTGCTCAAAGCTCAACTTTCCTTCGGTAGTAGTCGTATTACTAAAGCCTACAGTCGTACTTGATCCAATATCTCCCCAGATATCTACATTAGTAGAAATAGGGCTCAGAGGCAACGAAACGCTATAAGAACTTCCTATTCTTGCTTTATTCCATACATTGACGGCTCCTCCTTTGAGCATTGACATGCCAAAAGATATATCCGTGGTAGTCCCTTCCTCGAGGTAACTATATGACTGATCTCCAGGAGGGTCTCTAAGTATAAAGAATGGTACCTGTGGCGACACTGTAGTGAATGTCGCTTCTCTCGCCTTATATCCAGTCACAATAGCGCTAGTCATTTCTGTCGTAGGCAGGTATGTACTATCGATATGTCTCGCCGTTATGGTCAGTAGTTTTTTATTGTCGCCTCCAAAATTAGGATCACCCGGTACTATAGTATGCTTTACACGACCTTGACTGATAGGTACTGTAAACTGCTCCAGTCCAGAGATCGCATCCACTATGATCAATGATCCTGTATCCAATAAACAACCACCTGTATTTTCTTCTGTGATATAAATATCAATAGGATAAGTCTGAGACTGATCAAGCACGATATCACCACATGCATTCGCCTCAATACCTGCTATCTCCACGATCAAGGGCTGTCGATATATTAGATTGATCTCTACGTCTCCAGTATCAAGTGGTGCTTCTATCACTGATCTATCAAAATAAGGCTTAATATTCTCGATAAGATACCCGTCTTCAAGATCTGGATCTTCATAAGTAGTGATAGACACCGTATAATCTCGAGCAGGTAAATCAATAGAAAAATTACCTGATGCATCTGTAGTATCTCTGAAGACAAAGCATCCCTCGTGGTCCTCTATTAATAGTTCAACCGAACCAAATATAAAATCTCCACATGCTCTTACTGAACCTGATAAATTATTAGAGGTGATATCTTTAAAGTTGATATCTGCTATGTCTTGATCAACATAAATATCGGCATATTGACTGGGGAGAAAATCATGTCCAGATAAGCTAGCCTCAACACCATAATTACCAATTGTCGCAATATCCAGAGCGTATTTGCCATCTTGATCAGATGTTGGAATTTTCAAAATATTAGAAGCTCCATCGTCCACATAAAATCTCACATCTGGTACTCCACAGTTGGTCTGATTCTCGCTTCGGTCGTCCTCCTGAAATACTAATCCACTGATAAAAAAGGTCGTTGTATCCTGTATCGGAGAGCTTTCTAAATTATTATTATTGGGGCTATCTGTATTTATTCCTGAGATGATCGTAGTGTCCTTGTCAAATCCATGATTCTCCAATGTGGCCACTACTTTAAACTGTCCATTGATCCCCTCCGCTAAGAGACCATAATACACTCTACTCAAGGTAAAATACCCCTGTTCATCCGTCACTGTAGTGGGTGGATCGGGACAGGCTCCATGAATATTAGTATGTGGCAACAATTGAATTTGGACGCCTGCAATACCAATATTTGTCCCTTCGCCAACGACACGTCCTTCTACTCTACCATTGTGTCCTATGTCAGCAGGTATCCCTAGTGTGGAGCTTCCTGGCTTCAGTGATTCGATAATTACAGGATTGGAAACACGCTCCATATGTTCCGTTTTCGCTATTCTGGTGATGACTATACTATCTACATCTATTATTCCGAGCTCCTCCGGCTCAAGGGTTGGTCCAGCATTTTGAATAATATCATTGACATAGAAAATGTTATCAGTTGGATCAGGGTCTATTCTTTCTATATACCAATCATATTGTATTGGCTCTCCGAAACTATTAGTAGCATCTTCTGTACTTGATATACTTTCTGTAAGACGACAACCATCTTGGACCCAAGGCATCGGGTGATCTATACTACCTCCGGTAAATTGTACTGGTGTATTATCTATTGATAATAGAAATTTTCCTGTCACATAATTGTCGCCTTCTACGACTATATAATAGTCACCAGGGTCTACAGAAGCATCGATAATTGATTTTGTATTACTTGCATTGACATCGCTGTTAGATTCTATTAATTCCCATTGAGAAGAGGATATTTTTTTTACCAAATGGATACGAGTATCAAAATCAGTAGTCGCATAATTGGTCGAAATAATAAGTCGAGAGGTGACATCAACCGAAAAACTATAAGTAACATCAGCAGACTGATGAAATGCTGGATTCATCCCAGAGGTCCAGTTATTGAGATATCCCATGGAGCTAGCTGCTCCTGATGCTGCCCGATTGTTCCAATTGGTATGAGTTTTAAAGTCACTTTCGTCTAACGTTCCAAAAGTCAATGGTCTGGTTCTACTTTCTCCATTGTAATAACGCCAGGTACGCTCTAATCTAATGCCATAGTCGCTATCGTTTGCGTAGGTCCAGTTTTGGTACCATTGGCCAGGCCAATTTAAACCGTCCAATTTTACATTTCGATTCATACACCACCTATAGGCATCCTTGTCATTTCCAGAAAAAGTACAAGCCAAATCAATACCATGATTATATACTAATCGCTCACCACAAACCCACTCCATTGCGAAATATGTGATATTAGCATATGTAGAACTTACTCTGTTTTCAGTTACCAAATTTCGATATCTAGAACTATGGGTGTATCTACTCGTTCCATTTGGCCCAGTATCAGCATCCCAGTATGCTGATGTCTTATAGCCAGTTCCATCAGAATTGATCAAACAATTAACACCACTATTATTATCGGGGGCGCCATCTAATAGAAATGTTGGATAGTTTGTGCCGTCTACGTTGTCTTTATTGAAGTAATATCCCGTACTACGTACTTGGATGTTGAATTCATTGTCATTTGTGACCTGCGTGTGTAGTACGCTTGGTAAAAAAAAACTTATTGAAAAAATAAAACTCACTAGGATTGAATACGATCTCATAATATTAGTTTGATGCATTTAGTAATTGAAGCTCAAATCCCTTACGGATCATCTGGGCTACATTTTTTACACTCAGCTTTGTGAGGAGTGCTTTGCGGTGGTCATTGACTGTATGGCGACTGATGTAGAGCGAGGTCGCTATCTCAGGAGACGAGTACCCGTAGGAGAGTAGCTCGAGGATTTCTTTCTCTCGTCGGGAGATGTGGTGATCTGTAGTGGAAGCCGTTTTGTACATAGTAAGGATATTTATGTTTTTGTTGATTATTGATCTGTTCCCAATATGGATCTCAATCGTGGCTATTACCAAAAATCGTGGGTGGACAAACGGTGGACACATTTATATCTTGCTGATTATCAGTTATTTATTTTTATCTGTTTGTAGTGTTTGTCCATTTCCTTGTTATGATACGATTGCTTTGAGCGCATGAAAACAATTCTTCATTATTCGATATTTGTCTACTGGTGAGTGGATCTATCGACATAGGACAGCAGTGGTTTACTTCTCAAGGGTGGGAGGTTTTTCCCTTTCAGCAGACTGCCTGGGAGCACTATCTCCGAGGCTACTCTGGACTGATTAATGCACCTACAGGATTTGGTAAAACCTACTCTCTATTAGTGCCGATCCTACTCGAGGGACTCAGTGATCCTCAGCCCAAGCAAATGGGCATCCGAGCTATCTGGGTGGCTCCGATACGAGCATTGACACATGAGATACGGCTGAGCTGCCAGCGAGCCATCGAGGGACTGGGCCTTGACTGGCGAGTAGAGGTGCGATCTGGAGACACCACTACCGCTCAGCGCAAAGAACAACTGACTAATCCTCCCGAGATCCTCATCACTACTCCTGAGAGTATCCATATCCTTCTGGCGACTAAAGGCTATGACCGCATATTCAGACATATCAATGCGATCATCGTCGACGAGTGGCATGAGCTCATGGGCTCTAAGCGTGGAGTACAGGTAGAGCTCGGTATATCTCGGATAAAGGGTATGCGCCCTGACCTCAAAGTCTGGGGTATATCTGCTACGATCCAAAACCTCCAAGAGGCCATGGAAGTACTCCTGGGTCCAGAGGTGTCTCCCGACCAGTCGATCATCATCCGATCACAGCGTGAGAAGATCATAGCAGTAGAGTCTGTGATCCCCGATGAGATAGAAAACTACCCCTGGGCAGGACACCTTGGCATACAGCTACTGGAGAAAGTCATACCAATCATCAATCGGAGTGGCTCTACCATCATATTCACTAATACTCGCTCTCAGTGTGAGATCTGGTATCAGCGACTACTCGATGCTGAGCCTGCACTGGCTGGAGCGATGGCCATGCACCACGGCTCCATCAATAAGGACATACGTGTCTGGGTAGAAGAGGCTCTCCACGAAGGAAAGCTAAAAGCTGTAGTATCTACCTCGAGTCTGGATCTGGGCGTCGACTTTCGGCCAGTAGAGACGATCATCCAGATCGGTAGTCCTAAGGGGGTATCACGATTCATACAGCGGGCTGGGCGTAGCGGTCATCAGCCATTGGCTGTGAGCAAGATATACTTCGTGCCGACTCACTCTCTGGAGCTAATCGAGGGAGCAGCATTGCGATCGGCGATCGCCTCTGGCGTCCAAGAACCGAGACTGCCTTATATCCGCTCATTTGATGTGCTGATCCAGTATCTAATGACGCTGGCGGTGTCTGATGGATTCATCCCAAAACTCATCTATGAGGAGGTGAAAAAAACGCACTGCTATCACTCCATGTCTGACGAAGAGTGGAGCTGGATTCTTTCTTTTCTCCAATATGGAGGCAACTCTCTCGGTGCCTATGATGAATATCGCAAAGTGGATATCATCAATGGTCTCTACAAAGTCACTAATAGACGTATCGCTCGTATGCACCGCCTGTCTATCGGCACGATAGTGAGCAGCGCTTCGCTCAATGTCGCATTTGTCAGAGGTAAGCGTATCGGGACCATCGAGGAGTGGTTTATCGCCTCGATCAAGGAGGGTGATCATTTCTGGTTTGCTGGACAGGCATTAGAATTCGTCAGGATCAAAGACATGACCGTGCAGGTGAGACGCTCCAAAGAGAAAAAAGCAAAGGTGCCATCCTGGGGAGGCGGACGCATGCCGCTATCATCCATGCTATCCAATATGATCCAAGACAAAATCCATAAAATGGCTGATGGACAAGCGGACGAGATCGAGACCTCCATGCTTAAGCCTCTATTTAGCCTACAGGCAGAAAAGTCTATCGTGCCCAAGAAGGATGAATTTCTCATCGAGTATATCATATCTAAAGATGGATACCATCTGATGGCTTATCCCTTTGAGGGCCGTTTTGTACATGAGGGCATCGCTGCCTTAGTGGCAAAACGGATCGCTGATCTCTATAAGATCAGTTTTTCTATCGCCATGAACGACTATGGCTTTGAGCTACTCACCGATCAGCCGATAGATCTGGATATCATCACTAAAGAACTATTCTCAACAGAAAATCTTATACTGGATATACAGGGGAGTCTCAACTCTGTCGAGATGGCTCGACGTAGATTCAGAGATATTGCTAAGATCTCTGGTCTAATCTTTCAGGGGTATCCGGGCAAGGCGAAGAAAAATCGTCATCTACAGTCCTCCTCTTCGCTGCTCTTTGATGTATTCAAAGAATATGAACCAGACAATCTACTCTATCAGCAGACCTATGAAGAGGTGCTGACTTTTCAACTGGAAGAGTCTCGGATGCGTCGAGCTCTCGAGCGTATTCAGACTCAAAAACTCGTCTTTCAGCAGCCTAAGGGCTATACTCCTTTTTCATTCCCAATCATCGTGGATCGACTCAATCGTGAGCGACTCTCCTCTGAGAGTATGGCAGATCGTGTCAAGCGTATGATCGCAGCACAATAAAAAATGGCCATCTCCGAGGGAGACAGCCACTGTTCTTTCATACTGTTCTGAGTGTAGGTATCAGACTACAGATATCTCGCAGAAAATGTATCTCCTTGATTGATATCGCCAGTCTCAAGGCCTTTGCGCAGCCATCTCATGCGCTGCTCTGATGTACCATGAGTGAATGACTCTGGTACCACATAGCCCTGTGATTTCTTTTGGATATTGTCATCGCCGATCGCTTCTGCTGCTCGCATTGCCTCTTCGATATCACCTCTCTCGAGGATGTTGTTCATCTTATGAGCATGATGAGCCCATACTCCTGATAGGAAGTCTGCCTGTAGCTCGAGCTTGACCGAGAGGTCATTTTGAGCAGTCTTGCTGATGCGTCCTCGCTGTGCATCTACTTGACGAGTGATACCGAGGAGATTTTGGACATGGTGAGCTACCTCATGCGCCACCACATAGGCCATAGCGAAGTCTCCCCCTGCACCAAATCGCTTGCTCAACTGGTCATAGAATGATAAATCGATATAAATCTTACGATCTGCTGGACAGTAGAATGGTCCTGTCGCCGACTGGCCTACTCCACAGGCAGACTGAGTCGCTCCTGTGAAAAGGACCAATTTAGCTGGCTCATAATTTCTACTGAGTTGCTCTCTGAATATCTTTTGCCATACATCTTCCGTCTCTTTGAGTGTGACTCCTACGAGCTCTGCCAGTGCTTCTTCTTGTTCGCTGGCTTGATACGGCTGATTAGTCTGGGTAGTGGTCGGAGCCTGCATACCGCTATTGAGCAGTGATCCGAGGATACTGGAGGCATCTCCACCAAATAATAATGCAATCCCCAAAAGAATAATCGTACCAATGCCGATTCCTCCTCCAACTCGAGTCATTCCTCCACCTCTTTGTCCTCTACGGTCTTCTACGTTTTTACTTTGTTCTCTGCCTTGCCAGCGCATGGTTTTTCGTTTGTGTTAGTGTTTATGATTTTTTGCAAAAATAGGCGATAGCGAGCAGTGATGGGCATTTTTAATGATGCTCCGCAATGATAATCTAATAATGATCATGGATGGTTCCCTAATGAAGCAGAATAATCTGTACTTTTCAGTGACTATGCACAGGGCACGACGGATCTATATTACTATACTTTTTTCACTTTTAGCATTCGCTATCACTTTTGGACAGCGCACAGAGCTCGATAGTCTACATTATATGCTCGAGCATGCCGATACGGATCTGGAGCAGATCGATGTATTATTGGCCCTGAGCCGCACCCATATGCTGGGAGAGCCTCCTATGGGCAAAGGTATGGACTATGCTGAGCAGGCGTTGGAGATAGCGGAGCGCATTGCCGATAAGGCTCAGATCGTCAATGCATCCTTATTCATCACGATGATGAAGCGAAACCTGGCAATCAATAACCAAGGAGATTTCGCCAAGATCAGACAAATGGCCCTCGAATCTGGCGATCCCAATGCTATCGCATTCAGCTCATATCTCTGGGTAGAGGAAGAACTATATGCCTCTCAAGAAGGCATCGACATCCTCGTGGATATTATAGAGACATACGGCGACCAACTTACTAAGAAAAACTATGGTAACGTCCTCAAGTCCCTCGGATGGCAGTATGAGCTCACAGGACAGTTTGAACTGGCCGAACAAACTAATCTGAAGGCGATACAGATATTCAGGACCATGGATGACGATCCTGATATCATACCCTATCTCGGCAGACCGAGTGCTCAGGTCATCGACGGAGGACATAGTAATCTGATACAGACTCTCATCTACAATGGTCAGCTCTATGCCGCTATCAGCAGATATGATGATGCTATAGCCTCTGGCTCAGAGGCCTATGAAAGAGGATCAAAGTCCAAAAAAAGCGATCAAGCATGGACTGGCATGCGCTATGCTGATATCCTCACCAGTGCTGGCAGATATAACGAGGCTATTGATCTCTATATCCAGTCCGTAAAGCTGTATCGTGAACTGGATGAACCCGCTTGGATCGCATCAGCACTTATCAATCTCGGTAGCACCTATAGAGATGTCGGAGACATAGATCAAGCGCTCATCCGATACGAAGAAGCATATGAGTATGTCAAAGACTTACCCAATGACCGAGCTCACCTCTTGCGACTATTCGCTGATCTGTACGAACGAATGGGAGATAATGATAAGGCCATAGAGGCCTACATCGCTGCAGACTCTTTATATCAAGTCCTCGACAATGATGTGCTGCGCACAGAATGTCAGTTTGGCATAGCTGCTGCAGAGCAGCGGCAGGGATACTCAGAGCGAGCTATTGACCGTATCAAGTCTCAGCTCCCTCTCCTCGAGGAGGTGAAAGATAAGGATCGACTATATACTGGCTACGAACGTCTGGCTGAGGTCTATGTGGAGACAGATCAGCTCGACGATGCGCTATACTACGCTCAGCTATGTCTGGATCTATCAAAAGAAGACACCCTCGACCATCAGCGACTCAAGGTAGCTCATCTACAGCTCAGTGATATCTATGAAAAGCAAGAAGCGCTGGATCTGGCTCTCTATCATCATAAGATGTATCGCTATCATGATGATCGGCATTTTCTTGACTTTTCGGTCAAATCCCTGAAAGCTGAGCAAGTACGACAAAACGTATTTGACTATCAAAAAGAAAAAGAGCAAGCTGAGCAAATAGCCACGATACTCTCTCGACAAAACAAGATCTATCTCATAGTAGCAGGTCTATTAGCTGCCCTTTTAGCAGTCGGCACTTATCTCTTTCTCCAGCTCAGACGGACTCGAGCCCAGCTATCTGCCCAAAACCTCGAGCTGCAAGAGCTTAACCATACTAAGGATCGTTTTTTCGGGATCATCGCTCATGATCTACGCAGTCCGATCATCGCCCTCGAGAGTGTGGATGAGCAGATGAGCTATTTTATGGCAAAGGGAAAGTCCGAAAAGGTAGCGCAGCTTTCCACCATGGTCGGACGGACCGCTCGCAGACTCAATTCTCTCCTCGACAATCTCCTCAACTGGGCACTCATACAAACCGGTAATATCCCATATCGCCCAGCCCGATATCCCCTCATAGACAGTACCAGTGAAACAATAGCTCTACTGCAAAACAATGCAGCAGTAAAGGGGGTAAGACTCCTCGCTGAAGTGCCAGAAGAACTACAAGTCTATGCCGACGAGAGAGCAGTACAAACTATCCTAAGGAACCTCCTAAGTAACGCCATTAAATTTTGCGCTGAGGGTGATCAAGTATCCGTCCGAGCTGAGCAAATCGACAAAAATGTCCAACTCATCATCGCTGACACCGGCCAAGGCATGTCTCAGGACCAAATAGATCGCATATACTCCATAGACAAACAGAGTCATAAAGGCACAGCAGGAGAAAAAGGTACTGGACTGGGACTAATCTTGGTCCGTGACTTAGTACGACTCAATAAAGGACAGATTAATATCCATAGCAAGCTGGGAGAAGGAACGACTGTCAGTATCTCCCTACCCTCGGATCAGATATAGTCGAGTCGATCGATGAGTTTTTCTTTCTCTCGGCGACTGAGGGGGACTGTACGCTCCTCGAGTATGAGGACATCTTCAGCTACATTGATGGATTTCACTTTGGACAGATTCACCACATAGCTGCGGTGACACTGCATGAACAGATCTGACGGTAGGCGCTCCAGTAGCTCCTTCATGCTCCTCCTCACCAGATACATATCCTGCTGAGTATAGATGCGTGCATATCGACCATCTGCCTCGAGATAGTAGATGTCAGAGATATCCACCTTTCTTATTTCATCTTTTTTCTTGACGAATAAGACACCCTCGGAGATCTCACTTAATGATTCTTTTTCATCTTGTTTAACTCTATCCGATCGTTGTTTTAGCACTAATTCTATTGCACGACGTAGCTGGATATCTGAAAAAGGCTTCACTAAAAAACCCGCAGCTCCCGATCGAGTAGCTCGATTAAAAGAGAGGTCATCCTCATTAGACGTGATGTACAGTACTGGAATATCTCGAGTACTATTGATATCCTGTGCCAGCTCTACTCCATCATAATCCCCAGTGATATTGATATCCATGAGTATCAGATCTATAATATTCTGATCGACGATAGCCATCGCATCTGTATGATTATCCACGACGGCTACACATTCATGGCCCAGCTTATCGATCTGCATCTCCACCTTGGAGGCATAGAGCTCTTCGTCTTCTACTATGAGGATATTCATTCGCTTGTTTACATTTTTTGATCGCTCCCCTAAAAATAGGTCTATCACCCGACTCTTTCTCCATTCATACAGATGATCTCTCCGCTCATGACCTATATCCTGCCGCTCATGACCATTCTCCCCAATAATGGGGACACTCACGATACCTTAGGACTATCAATCCAATCACTAACAACAAACTAATACTATGTCTACTCAAGCATCTCGATCCAAGATAACTCCGAGAGAAAAGGAAATCCTGCATCTCATCGCTCATGAGCACTCCTCCAAAGAAATCGCCTCTAAGCTCTACGTCAGCTATGAAACGGTCAATACTCATCGTAAGAATATCATGTCAAAACTCGGCGTGAGGAACACTGCTGGGATGGTGAGAGTGGGGTTTGAGTGCGGATTATTAGGTATCAGTCGGGTTTGTATAGTAGCATTCATAATGACATGCATGCTTCCTAACTTAGTATATACTCAAAATTATGAGCCAAATAATCTTGACCATTATAATTATGAGGTACGATTGACCAGGGCATATTGGGACTTAGGAGGTAGTGAGTCTGGAGACGAGGAAGCCGCTATGCGCATAGCCGTATGTCCTAGTAGTGATGCTCAAAATACCCAAATACTCAATGCTCCTTTTTACACTACCTCAACCTGTGGGATCACGCCTCTCTGTAAAACTAAAATTGCTGATTGTGAGGATGGTTGTAGCATAGAAAATCTTGATGACCTTCTTTATTCTGATACTGATAAGACATCACCAGAATTTGATATACATTTTGCTAAGTGGGAGAGTGACGGAAATAATACTAATGAATACTGCTCTTATTCATCCAGTCGTGACGAAGACTTCAGTGAAGCAAATACACTAAAAGAAGTCCATTTATTGACTAGCAATGAGTGGACTAATCATTTCTTAATTGCCTCCGGTGGCAGAATAGATTACGAGGTCACCTGGTGTCACAGTAAAGGAAGAAGAGATGATCCTTTTACCTATTCTAACCCTCTTAATAGTGGAGAGGTATTTTATCATAATTACAACAATAAAAAATCAGCAGGTGGTGCCGCCTCTGATATCGGCTTTCAGAATGATTGGGCCATGACCTCGGCTGGTGACGTAACTTACAGATTTACCATTAACGAGCCATTGCTATTTAGCGCCAGCTTAAATTATTCAGGTACAAATTATGATACACGATTATACCTATTTGATGCTGATGATAATGAGGTTGGATACAATGATGATATCGATTATCCTGATAATCTTAAGTCTCAACTCACAGACATACCATTATGTAGTGGCACTTATAGGCTCGTTGTCACTGGATATAATGCAAGTGAAGGAAATTATAATATGACAATGTGGACCAGTACCAATGCCTGGAGTTACAATGGTGGGTACATCAGCAGTACAACAAATCAAGAATGTAGCGGAGCAGAATATGATATAACTATTACCGGTACAGCGCCTGGCGAGATAAAAGGTGGTACCCCTATGTACAGTTGGGAGAAAAAAGAAGTAAATCAATCTACGTGGACTACTATTATTGGTCAGGATGCTCAAAGTATTACGCTTACTGACCAGAGTATGCCAGAAGAAAATTTGCAATACCGTAGAAAAACTACTACATGTAGTAAGGAAGCTTACAGTGATATTCTCACTATCACTTCATTAGATAATTCAGTGGATGGGGGAGAGATTCTATACGGCTTATATCAAACTAATACAAGTAATTTAATTTCGGAGAATACTAACTTTTATATCCGAAAAGGGGGCATAATACACAATGGTATAGGAAATAAAACATCAGCATCTGGTAATCCAACTCCGCTTAGTTATCAATGGGAAAAGGAAGTGGATGGTACCGTATCCACTACGGGATCTCAAACTGGCCAAATTATAGGCAATGTTCCTGTGATGTTGATTGACTATGATGGCAATAGGCCATATGGCGAGTTTAACGACTTTAAGTTCAGAAGGAAGGCGACCAACGCCTGTAATAATTCGGCACTATCCAATGAATTGGAATTCACCGTGGTCGAAGCTCGTGGAATCATAGAAGGCAAAATTACGTCCCCACCGGCAGGACAGGGTACCGGGATAGAATTTGTAGAAGTCTGTGCTGTGCCAGATACGACCTATGGAGATCCTCATGATCGGGTCTATGCCAGAACAGAGTGTGCGATAACTACTAATACTGGTTTTTATCGGATTGACTCGCTATATACGGGCGATCCCTCGGGAGATGGCATCCGATATATAGTGAGTGCTAGCTATTTCGATCATGATATAGAGGTAAATCCTATCGATAGAGAGGTAGCAGAAAATGATTCGACACAATCCGTTGTGCTAAAGAATAACGCTACTCAAATGAATATAGATTTTGAGGATAAAACGGCGATAGCAATCACGGGTAACATCTATCATGACTATACGGACCCGTTTAATCAGACCGAGCGGTACGGTAAAAAGAATGTGGTCGTTGAGATAGAACAGGTTATACAAACTCAAACTGGGGACGTATATACATTCATAGGAGCTGATACTACCGATGCTTTAGGTAACTATGGATATGCCTTGCCTTCTCCAGGAGAGTATCGTATCACTCCTAAGCTGGACACTGCCTTTTTTGGTGTAGATAATAGTCCAGTGACGGATGGGCATGTCTTTGTTCCGGACCAGATAGAACAGGTTTTTGTCGACAATACTGATAGCTTAAATTTTGAGGATCAAGCATTCGAGCGAATCTACCTTTCGTTTGGGGGAGCTTGTAATAGGAACATCGGGTCTATCAAAGTGGATGTAAAAGACAAGGATAACGGTAATGTGCTATTGTCTAATTATGATGTGAGCAATAACCTTTTGCCTTTAAATCTACCAGCCAGAGAATATGAAATAGATGTATCTGCTAATACGAATGGATTGTCAGACAATGTAGATCAAGCTGTGGTAACCAATCAACTCACAGCCATGCCAAATATCGGAGTAAATCTGCTATTCAGACAGGATACATTGGCTATGGATATAGATGAGAGGCCAGTGGTGCGATTAGAGGGTTTTGATACATATTATAAGGAAATATGTATCGATGGTCAAAATCAGCCAGACGTAGCAGTTTTGGAACAGTTTAAAGTTTATCCAGATATATCTGTAATGGTTTCTGAGGGTCCAGAGGCGTCTTGTAAACTGGATGCTGGCTCATTTACTGCCAAAATAGGGACTGATTCTTTGCCAGACCTAACCATAGTCGAGGGTGTTCCCCAGGGCTTTCAAGTAGTAGGAGCCTTCCCTAATTTTGAAACCTTTACTATCGAGGCTTCTTTCTCCGCCAAGGCTCCTTCAGGATTACAGTCAGATCAGGTGGATCAAACCATCTTAACAGAGGGAGCAAAGAAAAATGGTGTCGACTTCATTAGTGTTTCTCCAGAGCTACCTGTGTTGATTCTTCATGACCCACCGACAGATGGAGGTTATGCATTTATCGAGCAGGGAACTACGATCAATACTACTTCATCAACCTTTGCAGAGTCATCCAATGGTGGGGGACTATATACTAATCTGAGATATGGAGTTGAGTTTGATGCTGGAGTAGATGTTTTTGGGATTACCTTTTCTAATAAGTATGAGATATTTGGCACTGCTGAGGCGGATGTGTCAAGCTCTTATACCAATAGTAGCACTGAAAGTATCACTCAAACACTTAGTATTAATAAACGAATAAGTACCAGCGATCAAGATAGATTTATTGGGGAGGATGGAGATGTAGTAGTCACAACTGTCATCAACAAGACTTTTGCGGATGCTCTGGAGCTCAAATTAGACGGATGTGAGCCAATAGTTAAACAGATCAAGGCTATCTCCAAAGACAGTGTCCAGTCCATAGCACTACGGACGATATGGGATATAAAAAATGTGATTATTCCAGATTTAGAAAGACTTAAGGACCTTTCTACTTCCGAAAAGGATATAAATAATTACGGTACACAGATCGCAGCATGGCGAGAGATAATAAAGAATAATCAAGAAAATGTAGCCCATCAAATCGAAGAGATGAAAGCCGATAGTATAGAGCGTATTAGTATCGGGGCAGGAGTGGAGTATGATTATGAGATGGAGACAGATTCTGTATATTCTTCCACCTTTGAGTATTACATGGAGGTTGATGAAGAGGTTGCCTTAGGCGCCAGACTGATCTTAGCTGGTAATGGCGGTGATGGAAAGGTATACGGTAAATTTCAACAGAGATTCAGCACAGAACCCGCAATAGACACGGATACCTCTAATACTGTAAAAACAGGATATCACTTTTATGATGACGATGCAGGAGATCAGTATCTCATAGCCATATATGAAGACAAACAGTATGGCACGCCACTCTTCAACGTAGAGGCTGGTAAATCAAGCTGCCCATATACGGAGTGGAATGCTGAAAAGCCCATGGCTAAGTCTAAGTTTTATACTATCGGCACTGATCAACCGACTGCAGCGGTCAATGTGGATCCAGTGCAGGGACACAACTTTCAATTCAATCTAAAGAATAGAGCAGGAGTGGGTGTCAATTTTGAAATTGGCAAAGACTTCACTGTAGGCCAAAATAGTAATGTGACCATTAACTCTAGTAACGAGGATAACATAGAGGTCTTTCTCGCCAGTGGTCAGGAGACTGTAATATCCGTCAAAGTCAAAAAGAGCTCTGGTGCGGATAATCAGATGGTCCGCATCTATGTCATTCCTAAATGCGATGACCTCTTTCTGAATAGTGAGAGCATTAGCTTTAATGTAGCTTATGTCTCTCAGATCAGTCCGATTACTATAGCTAATATTACTCCTGGACAATTAATCAACTCATCATCAGAGGTGGACCTCGATATACTGATGAAAGACTATGATAAGAGTAAAATGGATCGTGTCTTTTTGGAGTACAAAAAAGATGGAGGTACTAATTACAGCACTTCGACCAGCTTTGATTTTCCCAAGAATCAATTAGGAAATGACCCTCTGGTTGGTACCATACAGTCTTGGGATACCTCAGAAATACCTGAGGATGGTGATTATCTGATAAAACTCACTACCGTACGAGATGGTGTGGTAGGTAATAACGGCTCTCAAATTATTCCTATCAAGGTAGATAGATCTAAACCATATGTCTTTGGGTTGCCTGAACCAGTAGATGATAACTATGATATCAATGATAATGATGTCATCTCCGTAAATTATAATGAGAATGTCTGTCCTAATGGTGTCACCAATGCCGTGGCTACTATTGAGGATATAGGTCATCCAGGAGCTCTGATTAATACTGTAGCTAGCTGTTTTGACAATAGGATAGTGATCGTGGAGGATGGCATCTCACTTAATAATCGTGCTCCATCACTCTATCGTGTTAAGCTGAGTGGAGTTGAGGATGTGTATGGTAATGTAGCCGATGATTACTATTGGACATTCTTAGTAGGTGCATATGATCCTTCTATTTTTGCTTGTCTACCCGATATATATATTACCAATAATAATCTCAATCAGGATGCGATAAATGCGACAGCCTATCGAGCATTAGTCATTACCTCAGATGGTGAGGTGCCTAATTTCGGAACTACTTCTTACAAAGCACAAGACGAAATTTTGCTTAACTCAGGCTTCGAGGTAAACGCTGGTGGCATCTTTGAGGCAAATATCGAAAGTTGCGATGAAGAATAGATCTACCAAAAGCTCGAAAAGGCTCTACTACGAATTGAAAGGCTCGTTAATAAGAATAAGTAGATAATTATTACCTTCTTTTCTTTAGGTAACTATATACCTGTTTACACCAAAGAAGAAATAAGGGATAATTGGTGTCTTAACCCCTGATTAATTTCTACTTGTCTTTAGGATTGTAGTTTAGAGCCGTTTTGAGCGAGTTATTGA
>WUUP01000004.1 GCA_009833045.1 Saprospirales bacterium GYS_P2D | reverse complement strand
AGTCAGTAGTCAGTAGTCAGTAGTCAGTAGTCAGTAGTCAGTAGTCAGTAGTCAGTAGTCAGTAGTCAGTAGTCAGTAGTCAGTAGTCAGTAGTCAGTAGTCAGTTAACAAAACAAAAATCTACAACTGAACTATCAAAACAATTCAACTAATTAAACAAGAAAACACACCAAACCAGAACACTCAAAACGAACCATTCAACTAATTAAACCAGAAAACGTACCAAACCAGAACACTCAAAACGAACCATTCAACTAATTAAACCAGAAAACGTACCAAACCAGAACACTCAAAACGAACCATTCAACTAATTAAACCAGAAAACGTACCAAACCAAAACACCTTAATCGACACAATTAAGATACCTCTTCAATCTCTATTTGCACCTCCTCCCACTGCTCCATATAGTCGCTGAGATCTGACTTGAGCTGATCATAGTCAGCGAGTACCTTAGCTGAGGCATCTGACTCATAAAATCCGTCAACAGCCATCTCTTTTTCAAGCTTCTTGATATCCGCTTCACATCTTTCGATCTTTCTCTCAATGTTTTGACTCTGCCGTTCGAGCTTTTTAAGTATTTCCGGATCCACGTCTTTTTTGGCTTCTGCCTTAGGCATAGGTTTTTCTACTTTGACGGCAGTCTTATGGAGTTCGACTTGTCTCATATTATCCAGCTCACGTTTTTCAAGGAAGTAGTTGACATCGCCCAAATACTTATGAATTTGGCCATCTCTAAACTCGATCGTATGATCGGTCAAACCTCCTAAAAACTGACGGTCGTGAGAGACTACGATCAGCGTGCCATCATATTTCATGATCGCATCCTTCAGTACTTCTTTGGATAGGATGTCGAGGTGATTAGTAGGTTCATCCAGCACGAGGAGATTGATCGGTCGGAGCAGCATACAGGCCAGCGCCAGTCGAGCTCGCTCTCCCCCACTGAGGACAGATACTTTCTTCTCTGCATCCTCTCCCGAAAACATGAATGCGCCCAAGATCTTACGCAGCTTAGTACGCATCTCAGGTGGAGAATGGTTTTCCATAGTCTGCAATAGCGTAATCGAACCATCGAGTGTCTCCGCTTGATTTTGTGCGTAGTAGCCGATCGCTACATTGTGCCCGAGCTCTACATCTCCAGCAGTTTGCTTGAGCTTATTGACTAATATCTTAGCAAAAGTAGTCTTCCCCTGTCCATTCTGACCTACGAATGATACTCGCTCCCCTCTCTCTATCCTGAAGTCGATACCCGTCAGCACATCCAGCTCTCCATAGCTCTTGTGGACATCTTTAGCATCCAGTACGATCTGTCCTGATCGAGGAGCTGGCGCAAACTGCAGATTCATCGTAGCCAGATCCTCCGAGTCTACCTCTATACGATCGATCTTGTCCAGCTGCTTTTGCATCGACTGTGCCATCTTAGTCTTAGTCGCCTTTGCCATGAATCGGCTTATCGTACGCTCTTTTTGAGCGATGAGCTTTTGTTGATTTTCAAAGGCCGCTTGATTTTTCTCTTTCACATCCTTACGCAGCTCAAGATACTTAGTGTAGGAGGCTTTATAATCCTGTATGCGGCCCAGCTCGATCTCTACGGTACGATTCGTACAATTGTCCAAAAACTGCTGATCGTGCGAGATGATGATTATCGCTCCGTTATATCCTTTTAGCCATTTCTCCAGCCAGATGATAGACTCGATATCGAGATGGTTAGTAGGCTCATCGAGGAGTAGATAGTCGGGCTTTTGCAAGAGCATCTTAGCAAGGACCACCCTCATCTGCCATCCTCCCGAAAACTCAGATATCTGACGATGCATATCACTCTCCTTGAATCCCAAACCATTCAGGACCTTGACCGCATCGCCCTCAGAAGAATCCCCTCCGAGAAGTGCATATCGCTCATTATACTCAGAGAATTTCTCCAGTAAATTCATATAATCATCAGACTCATAGTCAGTACGAGATGCGATCTCCGCATTCATAGAGTCTATAGCTTCATTGAGCTCCTGTAGCGCTGAAAATGCTGTCATCGCTTCATCTATGACCGTCTTATCCTGCTCGATCTCGATCTCCTGATGTAGAAATGCCAAAGTCGAGCCTCCAGGCATCGTGATAGTCCCTTCGTCAGGTGTGATCTCTTTGGCTAAGATCTTAAGGAAAGTAGACTTACCAGCCCCATTACGACCTACGAGACCTACCTTATCTTTGAGTTTGACCACCAGATTGACATGATCTAATAGGATGCGATCACCAAACTGTACGTATATGTTAGCTGCTGTTAGCACGGTATTATTCTATTGACTATGACTAAAAAAGTGCAAAGATAATAAAACGCTTTACCCTCATTCAGCGAAAGCTATATAAGTAAGACTCCCCTATTCTTCTCAAAAATGGAACAATACAAATCGTCTTCAGCAGCAAAATGACGTACTAATGTATGTGGCAAAAGCATAATTTTTAATGGTCCAAGCATACATTCACCATACATTCACTCTATCTACCGTGAATATCATGAAGTAAAATATTACAATGAAATTAAGGCTCTCACTTTTAGTGTTCCTATCTACTACCATTATGAATCTCTCAGCGCAACCTAAGTTTGGTCAAAACAGCATCGGCATATTTGAAAACCACGGAGATATAGGTGAAGTAAAACACAAAGGTTTTGTAAACTTTGATCCAATCGACCAAAGCTATCTAATCGGTGCCTCCGGATCTAACATGTGGTTCGGTAGTGATGAGTTTCACTACGTCTGGTCATCCATCCAAGGCGATTTTATAGCGAGAGCTGAATTTGAATTCATAGGCACGGGTGTAGATCCACATCGGAAAATGGGATGGACCGTCCGAAATAATCTGTCCACTGGATCTCCAATGGTTCATGCTGTCGTCCATGGAGATGGACTGACCGATCTGCAATATCGAGCTACTCAGCATGCTGAAACAGAACAAATCACAATGCATAGCAATGGAGTAAATGTCATCCAACTCGAAAGAAGGGGAAACACATACATCATGTCAGCGGGATATCATGGTGATACTCTTCAATCCGTCCAGCTCGATCTGGACTTGAAAAATGAGGTATACATCGGACTGGCACTCTGCTCACATAATACCGATGTAATCGAAAGGGCAATTGTCAAAAATGTAAGAATCATTAAACCAGTAGCACCAGACTACACCCCTTATCAAGACTATATAGGCAGCCATCTCGAAGTAATGGATATCGATACGAAAACAAGACGAATATTAATGAGCTCTAAGCACTCTATCCAAGCGCCTAACTGGACTACAGACGGAAAGCAACTCATCTATAACTCCAATGGGTATCTCTATTACTATAATCTCCAAGATGGCAGCGTATCACAAATGAATACAGGATTTGCCGATCAAAATAATAATGACCATGTTCTATCTTTTGACGGTAGTCAGATGGCCATCAGCCATTACGTCACTGAGGAAGATCGAGCTTCTACTATCTATGTGCTACCTACTTCTGGTAGTGATCAACCTCAGCGGATTACCAAACCTAATGTCGGGCATTCGTTCCTACATGGATGGTCCACGGATCATCAGTATATCGTCTTTACTGGCCAGCGAGATGATCAGTGGAATATATTCAAAGTAAATGTCAAAACTGGTGAAGAAATACAACTGACTCATGAGCCGACACTCGACGATGGACCCGAGTATACTCCTGATGGAGAATATATTTACTTCAACTCTACCAGATCTGGCATGATGAAAATATGGAGAATGAAAGACGACGGGAGTGAGCAAGAACAAATCACATTTGACGATCAATATAATGACTGGTTTGCCCATCCTTCTCCTGATGGAAAGTGGATCGTGCTACTGTCCTATCATACTGATGTAGAGCCTGATCAGCATCCATTTTATCAGCACTGTGTGCTCCGAATGATGCCTGCATCGGGAGGCACACCTGAGATCATCGCCTATATCTATGGAGGTCAAGGTAGTATCAATGTGCCGAGTTGGTCCCCAGATAGCAAGCGTATTGCGTTTGTCACTAATTCTGATTTTTAGACAAGATCAGTTCCACCAGACAGCATATCCCTGACGTCGGAGTCGCTCTGCCAGCTTGCGCTCTATTAGTGCTGCACGATATTTAGTCATTGGATTGAGATTAGCATAGAGACTGGGGCGGAGATATTTTCCATATTTCTCGACTATCCGAGAGGCGACTTTATGCCCTTTGCGATTGCGATGACCAGAGATGTGTTTTTCGAATCTAACAACAGGATCTTGGCTGGTCATACCGACATAAAGGCACTCTTTGATACCTCGATAGTGCGGGTTCTCTTTTCTGAATTTTGCACTATCAGTCCAGATCCGCCGATCCAGCTCCACCACGTAGACGTGATGTGATAGTCTGAGGACCTTTCCTTTTTCGATCTTTGATATGTCTGACTTCAGGCTCACTTTAAGGAATGTAATAGTAAAGAATCTGCAAAAATGTAGCCAGTTTCTGGAGACTAAAATCTCCTATTTTATCGGAGACTGTATAGTGTCGTACGGACATGTTCCTTCCGATATTATCACAATATTACTCCCTACCAAAGACGATCGAAATAACGGGAATAGAAACAAGCTATAGCCGACTTTTGTATAAGACCTGCTCTATTTCCTTCATTTCTCGCCAATACTGCTTTACTGCATACCAAGCTCCTTTTATCCCTTTCCTTCTAAGTGCATCGATAAGCCTATTTCTTGCTTTACGTATTTCGGCGTATTTACCATAAGGATGAAATTCAATTTTCTTTTTCATCATCAGTATTTCACTTCTATCTAATTACAATCTCCAGTTTGAACTTCCAACAGTCCCCCTAACTCTACTTCTGAATTTTCTTCAATTAGCACCTCTTGAGGAGTTTGCAATCTTACATTGAAACCAAATGGTATTTGTCCTGACATTGATATATTTCCAGTAGTAGAATATACCCCTGAAGCAATTGGGCTATCATCCAATACAAGTGCTTGATCACTTACTCCGCACCCACAAACCCCAGCCATGACTTTAGTAGCATCGTAAGGACATTCATCCTCACAATCTACAGTGCCATCCATATCTGTATCCGATTCACATATACATATCTCCACAGATTCAATACTATTAAAAGGATTATTGGAGTCAGTTTCAATCAATGTATCTAAATATGCTATACTGTATGACCCATCACCAAAATCACAACATATACCATCCCCAACAGAATCGAAGATGGTAAACCTAAAACAAGCACCACAGAGATGGGTAGTCACCACGATAGGCTCAGTGTTACTATTCTCATACGGTCCGCCAGAAATCAATATATCTCCACTGCCGTTGGTAATGTTCCATGTAGTCTCAGATCCATAGTCATCAGGGATGATGGTTATGGTGACTTCAGTCTCACAAGGAGGGCTTAGGCTGATTAGTTCACTCATAAGACTTCTACAGGTATCTAAGACCTCCACTTGGAAAACTCCGTAGTCCTCCAAAGAAACATTAGAAAGATACAATGTATCGTCAGTAGCTCCATTTAATATAGCTCCATCCTTCATCCATTTATACTCTGCTGGCTCAGCCACGTTAGCAGAAACATATAAAAACGTATCTAATCCACTGGCGATCTCGATATCTTCAGATATATCGATAATGGCAGGCGTCGAGCAGTCTGAGGTACCATGCAATATTAGTGTCAGACCATTGAGCTGACCAGTACTCCCGGATCTACGGTCGGATATTTTAACCTCCCAATCTCCAAGGGCAGATTCTCCCCAATTACGTACTGTCATAAAGGTAGTTTGCTGAAAACTCTGCATTCCAACATTTCGCTGCTTAGCTAACACACTACTTGTGCCTTTGGGAGAAATGAGCTCAATCTGTAGATCACTCGCACGAGTATGATCTACATCGACTACTAACTCAACATGTTCTATGGATAAGATATCGGAGGTGTTCACCGAAATGATCTTGCTTAATCCATTTTCAATATTGTCAGGGATACTTTGATCAATAGAAGTTAAAATCTCTGACTCCTCTATAGATGGGCCCACCGAAAAGTCCCAATCCATGGCCGCTTGAACTAATATCTCGGCATCTATTGCCCCAAAACCATAGTTGTGATTAATATTGTAGCCTGCCCCATTTATAGTCCAATCAGGATGGTTAGGGTCAATTTTCTGAGCATTACGCACTAATAGATTTTGAACATCACGCCAATCGAGCATGGGATTCGCTTCTAACATTAAAGCGATAACTCCTGCAGCTAAAGGACAAGCAGAAGAAGTCCCACCAAAACTATTAGTACAATCTCCATCACTGTAACCTGGAACTCCTAATAAATCTGATGTTGTAATTCCTAAAGAACCTCCGTTGCTCGGTGCAGATATTAACATAGACGCACCAGGCTCACTATAAGAACTGAATACACCATCATTGCCATGAGCTCCAACACCTATGGTATATATACTATTAACATAAGGGTCATAATTTGTGTTATCAATACTTCCACCATTCCCAGCTGCCCAAGTGTATATATTTCCTAATCCATTTCTGCCAGTAGTGACCGCTTCCTCCATTGCCGCCTCTTGGATCGGAATACTACCATGATACAATCCATTATCAGTAGGTCCCCAACTATTACTATAGATAAAATTACTGTCGATCCTAAAGCTCAAAGCCTCTGCTTCAGTAATTGCAGACACACCTGCTGCGATAAGTCGTAGACCTGACAGACCTGCCCCATGTGCTGCTCCTACACCACAGCTTCCATCCTCTCCACTTGCTGCTGCTACTCCAGCGCATGCTGTCCCGTGAGGATCAGAAGATGTGCCTGTTGGGTCTGGCTCATTACTATTAAAATCCCAACTAAGATTAGGGTGATACTTAGAAGATATATCTGGATGTGAAATTTGAATACCATCGTCAATGATACAAATCTGTACTCCTTCCCCTGTATACCCAAGATCCCAAGCTTCAAAAGCATTGACTCCCGAAATATTATTCAGATGCCATTGGTCAGATACGAGGGGATCAGTGGGTGATTTTTTAACTATTTTGGTGATACGGTCCCTTTGACTCCATTTTATGTGATGGTTCTGCTTGAGTCGTTTTTCTACATCCAAGCTATTAGCGGATTTTGATGTATACTTTAGAAGATAGTATTCCTCTGATTGACCAAACTTTAATTGTCGAAACTCATCAGCACCCAATTCTTTAACAAGCGATTTGACTGAAGTTCCAGGTGCTATTTTCACAACCCATTGATTTAGCATCAATTCTTCGTCAAAAGAACCTTGGGCAGATAAATGAACAGGGAGAACGATAACTCCTAAAAACAGATAAAAACGTAGGTATAGACCCATTGGATAGTATTAGGATTTAAGAACTCGACAAATAACTGCTCTCCGCAGATTAGCATAAAATTACCAATATAAACGCTATGCGGATATTACAATTAGGCTACTCCAAAAACTAATACCAAAGTCTATTAATCCTTCAACTCTTCAGCACCAATCCCCTCCAGATCTAAGAAGAAGGCATATTCGAGTGCTGTCTCTTTATATCGTTTGAACCGTCCAGAGGCGCCACCGTGACCTGCTTCCATATTAGTATGCATCATGAGGATGTTATCATCTGTCTTTTTATCTCGGAGCTTAGCGACCCACTTAGCGGGCTCCCAGTACTGTACCTGAGAGTCAAATAGGCCTGTAGTCACGAGCATATTCGGATAGTCCTTCTCTTCAATATTGTCATAGGGACTATAGGATAGCATGTAGTCGTATGAGTCCTTATTCTTGGGATTTCCCCATTCGTCAAACTCATTAGTGGTGAGCGGAATGGTCTCGTCGAGCATCGTCGAGACTACATCTACAAATGGTACTGCAGCGATCACTCCATTATATAGTTCAGGCGCTTGATTGATCACAGCACCCATGAGGAGTCCTCCAGCACTACCTCCCATTGCATAGAGATGATCGGCCGTGGTATAGCCCTCGCTGATGAGATATTTGGATACATCCACATAGTCGTTAAACGTGTTTTTCTTATTAAACATCTTGCCATCATCATACCATTGACGTCCCATAGACTGTCCGCCTCGGATATGGGCGATCGCATATATGAAGCCTCTATCCAGCAGACTCAGACGCACTGAGCTAAACCATGGATCAATAGTGCTACCATAGCTACCATAGGCATATAGGAGCAGTGGTGTCTGATCTCCACGACGCATCCCATTCTTATAGACTAATGATATCGGCACCTTGACTCCATCACGGACAGTCGCATAGAGGCGCTCCGTGGTGTAAGCCGATGGGTCATGTCCTCCGACGACCTCTTGCATCTTTTTGAGCTCTTGCTCTCGAGTATTCATATCATAGTCGATCGTGCTCCTCGGAGTCGTGAGACTCGAGTACATGATCCGGAGTTTCTCAGTGTTGAATTCTGGATTAGTGGTCGTGTAGGCCACGTATGCAGGCTCGTCAAACTCCAAATAGTGCTCCTCTCCAGTGCTCTGATGCATGATGCGGATCTGTGTCAAGGCATTACTCCGCTCACTCAGCACGAGATGATCTGTGAATATATCTACCCCACTCAGAAGTACATCCTCTCGATGTGGGATCACCTCTTTCCACTGACTCATATCAGTCGCATCTTCGGAGGTCTCCATTAGTCTGAAGTTAGTTGCCTCCCAGTTAGTCACGATATAAAACTTATCCTCATAGTGATAAATACTATACTCATGTTTTGATCCTCTCGGGGTGAACTGGCGAAACTCTCCCGAAGGCTGATCGGCTGAGAGTATGTGATAGTCACTCACGAGCGTAGAGCTATTATAGATGATGATATAGTCATCCGACTTAGACTGGGATACACCGATGTAGTACGACGGATCCTGCTCATGGTAGACCATTTCATCTTTCGCTATCGGCTGGCCAAGTCTATGCCTCCAAATTTTTTCGGAGAGTAGCGACACCTTATTCTTGGTGGTGTAAAAGAAAGTCTTATTATCATTAGCCCAAGCAGCGCCTGGCTGCGCATTAGTGAGCTCGTCGCTATATATCTCACCTGTCACGAGATTTTTAAATCGGTAGGTATAGATCCTACGACTGACTATATCTTCGGCGAAAGCCAATATCTTATTATCAGGGCTCACTGTGAGTCCACTGGCATTGTAGTAGTCGTGTCCCTCTGCACGCTCATTAGCATCGAGCATGACTTCTTCTGCCCCATCGAGGGATTTAGCCTTTCGGCAATATATAGGATACTCCTTCCCTTCTTCGTAGCGTGTATAGTACCAATATCCATTTTTGAAATAAGGTACTGACTCATCCGTCTGCTTGATACGGCCCACTATTTCGTCATAGAGTTGGCTCTGCAGCTCTTTAGTATGAGACATTACAGTATCCGTATAGCTATTCTCTGCATTGAGATAGTCGAGCACTTTCTGAGTTTGTTCGTCTGGATTCTCCGCATTTTTCTGCTCATCCGTGAGTCGCATCCAGAAGTAAGGGTCCACTCTCGTATCTCCATGGATCTCAAGTATTGAATCTTTTTTCTCCGCTATGGGTGCATTTACACCATCAATTTTCTGAGTCATTGACGATTTTTCTGTGTTTTGACAAGAATACGCAAAGCATAGAATAGAACTACAGCAGAAGAGGATTAGTTTTTTCATATTAGTATAAATCTCCAAGTAATCTGACAAGGTAATCAAAGACATCATGGATTTGTGCTTTGATAGATAAAAATCGACAAATCATGAATATCGATCGATAAGGATAAATTACAGCACTCGGATATACCCTACAGCTCTGGGCTGCGAGATGACCGAATCAGGACATATACAGGTATATATGTACCAGCGCACGACAGTAGAGGGCGTCTATGCCTGTGGAGATAGTAGTTCCCCTCTACGATCCGTATCGGATGCCGCCTACACAGGGAGCTTTGCTGGTGCAGTGGTTAACCATGAGCTATCAGCAGCGGCGTTTTAAAGTCCAGTATCAATTGCGTTCAGGAAGCCTCGAATCTCTGTAAAGTATCGATCTGGAGAGTCAAAAAACAAAAGATGACCAGCATCCTCAATAATAACCAGCTTAGAATTTTTGAAGATATCTTGGTTATGCTGAGGGTGCTTGAGTCCAATAAAATCACCCAAACCGTGCAATATCAACACTTCATGATCTATCTTCTTTAATCGATGGAGCTTGCGAGGAAAAATGGCTGGAGAGCGACCGATCTTTACTTCATTGAGATACCAATCATACACTTGATGTCTCACTTCGGATTTTGAGACTAAAAATCGAGTCCGAAGCGCTTTGCGGTATTTTGTAATTTGATCCGCCGATGGAGATTCACTATCAAGCTCTTCTTGGAGTAATAATGCTATCAAAGATTCATTTTCTGTCAGATCTTCAGGATTGGGTTCTTTAAACTTCTGGGTGGAAGATTTTGCCCCTGGCCCATAGGCTGAACTAAGTACTATCTGACCTACATGATCAGCATACCTGTGAATATAATGTAATGCCAAAGTAGCTCCAAACCCTTCTGCTATGACATCCCAGCGATTTATGGACAGTTGTTTTCTGAGAGCCTCTACATCTCTCACCATTGCGTCTAATGTAATGGGAGCATTTCTATTAACGATTGACCTCCCTGATCCTCTTCGATCAAATAGAATAACCTTTCTAATATCAGATAAGCGATCAGCATATATCTCAAATCCTTTACTACTGAGATCAATACCTCCAGTAAAGACTATTAAGGGATCGCCCTCGCCCCAAACTCGATAAAACAGCTTACCACTTGAAATATCTACATATCCGCTATCAATTTGGGCATTGATAGATGAATATGAAATCAGAACAAAAATGAAAACCATTAATCTCATACCTTGATCCATTGGACGGAAAGGAAGATATAGAATATTTAAAAACTATCAAAACCCTACTCCCGATAGGGCTGTAGAGTCTCTATACGCCCCTCCTCATCATAGGTGATCTCAGCGACCTTGATAGATCGTAGATGCGTCACACCCTCACTCAGCGAAGAATCATGATAGAAGAGATACCAGCGACCATCTACCTCACAGATCGAGTGATGACTCGTCCAGCCTACCACTGGCTCGAGGATCCGCCCCGCATAGGTAAACGGCCCATATGGACTATCTCCCATCGCATAGCAGATGTAATGCGTATCTCCTGTAGAATAAGAGAAATAATATTTGCCTTGATAATAGTGCATCCATGCCGCCTCAAAAAATCTACGATCATTATCTCCTTGCAGTAATGGTGCCCCCTCTTCGTCAAGGATAACTAAATCTCTGGGTTCTTCAGCGAACTCTAAAAGATCATCGGTCATACGGGCGACTTTCGGACAAAGTGCGGGCTCATCATCGGCAGGTAGATGCGCTAATGGGCCCTCTCCATCAGCACGATAGACTCCCTCTCTCCATCGCTGTAGCTGCCCGCCCCAGATACCACCAAAGTACATGTAGTACTCACCGCCATGATCACGATATACCGCCGGATCTATCGAAAAACTGCCTTTGATCGCTGCTGGTTGAGCTACAAATGGCCCGACTGGACTATCGCTCACCGCTACTCCGATCCTGAATATTCCATCATAGTCCTTAGCGGGAAAAAAGAGGTAGTACTTTCCGTCTTTCTCATGTGCATCGGGCGCCCACATTTGGCGCTCAGCCCACTCTACATCATCGACATGCAGTGCTACTCCATGATCGGTCGCAGGACCATCCACACTATCCATCGAGATGACGTGATAGTCCTCCATAGCAAAATGGCTACCCAAATCATCAAATGGCACATCTGACTCTACATCATGTGATGGATATATGTATATCCGCCCATCAAAAACATGCGCTGACGGATCGGCGGTGTATATATGCTCGACAATAGGCTGTGAGATCGCCCTGTCTCGCAGGTCGTCAAAGTCTATATGATCAATCGAATCTTCTGGCATCGTATTTAGTTTTTTTATCTCCTGTTATTATTTTTCTATCAATCGGGATCGTCTGAGAGCTATAGATCTGCAGATACTTGCGCTCTTCTTACTTTGAGTTCCTGCTCGATTTGTACCTCCATCCCTTTATTAATCTCATAAAAGAAGAGCAATCCTACTCCTATCAAAAATGGAATCGACGGATAGACACTCACCAGCATCTTGATACCCTGTATCGCCGTATCGGACTGCATATCTGCCTTTGGCACATAGTCATACATATTGAGGATGGCAGTCAGTAGCGCACCTCCTACACTGAGTCCCACCTTGAGCCCTACCATCATGGCTGAGAATATGATCGCAGTAGCACGACGATTGTTTTTCCACTCTGAGTAGTCCGCCACATCAGCGATCATCGCCCAGAGTATCGGTATCGTCACTCCGTAGAAAAAGCCATGCAATATCTGTGATCCAAACATCAATCCTACCGACTGCGGTCGGAATAGTATAAAGGCTAAAATGAATAAAGTCGAAAGGAATAAGAAAAAGCCAAATATATCCCGCTTGCCAAATTTATCTGCTAATGGCTTGGAGAGACCGATCCCGACCATCATGAAGATGATTCCGCCAGCATTAAACAAACCAAAACCTGATGATATGGTATCCTGATCAAATACATTGAGCCCTATACTCGAAAGTACATCGAGGATAGGCTGAATCGTCGCTGCGAGGCGAGTCTCGTCCACATAGTTTTCAAAATAATAGAGATAAGCGCCTCCCTTCATCGCCAAGGTGACGAAGACTAATATCGTCAGCACAAGCATGATGACCCACGGTCGATTCTGAGATATATCAATGAGATCCTGACGCACACTACCACTCTGCTCCTGCGTCGGTACGATACGCTCTCGAGTCGTAAAAAAAGTAATCAGCAACATGATCGTACCTATGATCGCCAGCCAAGTCATGACCGTCTCGATACCAGCAGCCTTGTCACCACCTCCAGCTTTGAGGATGATCGGATACATGAATACCTGCACAAAAAACTGTGCAAACATCACCGCTACAAAGCGATAGGAGGAGATACTATTTCGCTCACCCATATCACCTGTGATCACACCACTCAGGGCCGCATATGGGAGATTATTAGCGGCATAGAGGAGGAGCAAAAGCGTATAGGTAATAACAGCATATATGACCTTTCCCTTGTACGAAAAATCAGGAGTCGTAAAGGCTAACATCGCCACTACTCCCAGTGGTACTGCCGTAAATAAAATCCACGGTCTAAACTTGCCCCAGCGAGACTTAGTCCGATCTGCCAGCGCTCCGATCACAGGATTGAACCCAAAGGCCGCTATCATCCCTACGGTGAACATGATCGCTGACGAATGCTCCGTCGAGAGCCCATAGATGTCTGTGTAGAAATAGGCCAGATAAGTAATCAGCGTCTGAAATACGAGATTTGCCGCCAAGTCGCCCAGACTATAGCCTACTTTCTCGACTACCGATAGTTTTTGATGAGTTTGCTCCATAATATTGTGTCGCTTTACATTTTAATGGTACGATGACAGTACCACAGTAAGCTGTGAAAGTAGCATCACATCCCATAGCTCCCCAAAATATGCCTCACATCATATGTACATCATATGCTGTAGACGAGTAAGATGGTAGGCCTCCGAAGTGTAGTGTGAGATCAATAAAACGTAGGCCACAGGGTTTCAAAGCAATAAGAGGATTTATCACCCTCCCTCACCTCAATAGCTTAGTTACATTCATTTTATAGGTTTTACCAATGGGTATGATCTGATCAGCTATGTATATTCTATTGCTCTCGATGCTATTGATATGCTTTTTTGACACGGCGAAAGATTTGTGCACCTGTATCAGATCCATATCACTCAGCAAGCTATAGACGTCCGATATTTTTTGTCTGATCTCGATAATATCATCTGTCGTGATGAGCTTGGTATAGTTGCCCGAGGCCTCGATATACTGCAGATCATCGAGGAATATCTGGACGTACTTTTTATCACTTTTTAGGAAGATGTTTTTAGCAGCATGCTCTCCCCTGCCACTTTTGACAGAGCGATGATATATATTGGGTTCTGCGACTACTTTGTTGATTGCCGTGAGAAATCGCTCAAAACTGAAGGGCTTCAACAGGTAGTCGACCACATTGAGCTCATAGCCTTCCAGGGCATGCTCCTGATAGGCAGTAGTGACTATCACCTTAGGAGGGGTAGACAGGGTTTTTAGAAAGTCGAAACCCTTGATTTTAGGCATATTCAGGTCTAAAAAGATCAAATCCACAGAATGACCACTGAGGTATTCTATTGCCTCCAAGGCATCATAGCAGCTCCGCTGAAAATCCATATTTGGGAGCATGTCGCAGTAGCGCTTGATGACATCGTGTGCTATATGCTCGTCGTCGATGATAAGGTATCTGATCATACTTGTAATATTAGTGAAGCTCTGTATACATCACCCGAATGAGTCAGAGATAGTGTATGTCGATCTGGGTAGACGATCTCGAGTCTTCTTTTCAGATTTTTCAGTCCTATGCCGTCTACCTCATTTAATGTGCTCGGATCAAAGTTATTCACTACCGTAAAAATCACTTGATCCTGATTCGATTCGACATGTATCGTGGCGTAGGCTCCATTTCTCATATTCTCGATACCATGTTTAAAAGCATTTTCGAGTAGGATGATAAAAAGCAAAGGCATCACCTCGTGATCTACTACTATCTCTGCATCGAGAGTCACATTGATAGCCTTATGATATCGCATCTTATGCAGTTCGATATATTTCTGTAGATAGGTGATCTCTGCGCTAATCAGGACAGTATCTTTCTCCCCCTCATAGATGCTATAGCGCATCATGTCAGAGAGAGTCAGGATCAACTTTTTGGCTTTCTCGGTATCCGTCTCGATTAGCCCATATATATTATTCAGCGTATTAAAAAAGAAGTGAGGATTGACCTGGCTTTTCAGATGCAGGAGCTCTGTTTTCTTTTTTTCGGTCTTGAGTCTGAAAAAAGAGATCATCTGATATATGAACCAAGCAATACCCGCAATGATCAATACCAGATAATATGCTAAAATCAAGATGCTCACTGGCGTAGGATATCCCTCCAGAAAGACTACGGACTGCCTCTCTGTAGTGATCAGCTCAAACATGGTGATCAAAATAGGGATCAATGCCGTCCCTATAGCTACAACTCCAAAGACCCTCAATTTTCTACGACTAATCGGCAAATTCATGCTGCCAAAATATAGGTATCCACTGCCATCTCAAAAAAAGCTTGACGAACAACTGACTACTCGTCATCAACGTATACTAAAGTGTGATGAAACCACTTTAGGCAAAGAATAATGCTGTCCATCACGGATCATAAGTCGTTTGTCCCAGAAGGTTGGCAGCGAGTAATACTGACTCTACATTAGCCATCCAGAAAAGAAACAATACCTATGAAAAAACGGATCATGAGATATCTCAAACACATCACCATTACCTTTTTCGCTATATTAGGCATCGCCATATTGATAGGTCTAAATATTGGTGCCTCTCTTCATTATTCTGATCATCCATTGATGTACACTCTCGACAATGAGGGCCCTTATATCTCCTATGAGAATGATAGTACACTCCATATCCAGTATATCAAGGGTGACAAAGTTGAGGGATTTCACATAAATGAATATTATCAGCCTATTACATCCGATGAATCGATCAAATGCTATTATCAGATTGATTCTACGAGCTTTGATGTGAGGATAGCTACTGATATCGATTCACCTCCGACGATCTATGCTGACGACCAGCCCATCATCGCCATATCCGATATAGAAGGCAGCTACCAAGCATTACGAGATTTCTTAATCCAGCATAAGGTAATCGATAAGGAGCTTAATTGGAATTTCGGAGCAGGCCATTTGGTGCTGTTAGGTGATTTTGTAGATAGAGGCTGGTCAGAGACACAGGTGCTATGGCTCATCTATAGACTGGATCAAGATGCTCAGAAATATGGCGGACAGGTGCATTTCATCATCGGTAATCATGAATTAAAAAGAATGCAAGGAAACCATGGAGCTGCAGCAGATAAGTATCTGGCTGTCAGCAACATACTGGGCATAGTACAAAGTGATCTGTATAGACCTAATACTGTACTGGGCAGATGGATGTCGAGCAAGAATGCTATAGAGCTCATCAATGGAAATCTATTCGTCCATGGAGGACTACATCCAGATATAGCTAATACACAAGCAAGTCTTGACGAAATCAACCAGGTAGTGAAAGACCATTACTACCAGCCCTACTATCCTAAAAAAGGGGCAGGCACTGAGCAGCTATACACCTCAAATCGTACTGGGATATGCTGGTATCGAGGCTACTTCAAGGATGATCTGACTCAAGATCAAGTAGAGCAAAGTCTCAATGCGCTAAATGCTAAAACCGTCATAGTAGGTCATACGCTCCAGCCAAAAGTGAGCAAAACTTATCAAGGAAAAGTCATAGGCATAGATGTAGCACATCCTAAAGACTATCAAAACTACTGGCCCTATCGAAAGTCAGAAGGCCTACTTATAGCAGGTGATAACTACTATCGCATACTGGCGGATGGTAATAAAATAGAGATATAAGCATCGTCCCATCATACTTACTTCTGATTTGATACATCTTCCTGATGTGAGGGCACATTGACTCAATCAAGACATATTTACTGTCATAAAGCAGCGACTTTTTAGAATATTTGAAGCCCCCTTTTAATATATGTTAAGTCCCCCAGCTTCCACATCTTCTATACATCATCAATAGTCACATTACTATTAAAAGAATTAATGCCGTTACTATAGTCACTCTATTTTTGAAAAAGCAAGCTATGGCAAGATTTAGAATTCATTTAGCAGGGGCGATTTTAATGTGTAGTATTTCTATCATACAAGCCCAAATCCCTAAAGTCTACAGCATTGAAAATCATAATGAATCTTGTGCTCCAGTTAACCTATTTGACATATCCGATTTGACTGAAGTGAGAGGTCTTCCAGACCCATTTGCTTGGTCCGATGGCAGTGGGCGTTCTACTGATTTTGCAGACTGGTCCTGTCGTCGACAGGAGATCCTAAAAGAATTACAACACTATGAACTCGGCTACAAACCCGATCGTCCAGAAGAAATTAGTGCCAGCTATATCGATAGTCAGATCATCATCACGATCATGGTGGATGATCAGCTTATGAGTCTTAGGTCTGATATTTCTTTTCCCGATGGGCCAGGACCTCATCCTGTTATTATCGGAATGAAGCGTCCCACTGGGACTCTCCCTCCAGAGCTTTTTGAAAATGTCATTCAGGTCACTTTTGAACACGATCAGGTCGTGACCAATAGTACCTACAATCCTGATGACCCCTTTTATAGACTTTATCCCAATCTCCGTGGTGAGCGGACTATAGGACAATACAGTGCTTGGTCTTGGGGAGTCAGTCGTATCATTGATGGCTTAGAGATATTAGCTGTCGAACTCCAAGTAGATATGAAGCATATCTCTGTCACTGGATGCTCTTATGGGGGTAAAATGGCCTTATTTGCTGGGGCTATGGATGAACGTATAGCCTTGACCATCGTCCAAGAGTCTGGCGGTGGTGGTATTAATTCATGGAGGCACTCATATGACAAAGTGGTAAATCGAGGTCACGAGGAGGTCGAACGTATAGGTAACACAAATTATCATTGGTTTAAGGATGATCTCAAGACTAATTTTGATGGCGAAAAAGTATATCTCCTACCCTATGATCATCATGAGGTGATGGCCTTGATAGCCCCCAGAGCCTTATTGGTACTCGGCAATCCTCCCTACGTATGGATGAATGATGAGTCAGGATACATTTCTTGTCGAGCTACAGAGGCGATTTATGAGACATTTGGTATCGCTGACAGATTTGGCTATTCATTCCGATCAGATCATCCACATTGTTTGTTACCAGAAGAATCATATGCAGAAGTTTCTGCTTTTATAGATCGATTCTTATTTGAACGTAGCGAGGTATCTACAGATATCAGGTATCAAGATGAGTTTGATGAGGTAGATTACAGAAGTTGGATCGATCACTGGGCCGATAAGTAGTTCAATATCCCATCCTTGGTCCATGGGCCTGCATAGGCAGGCTTGATGATATTTTCATCAGCATCGATGAATACGATATATGGCTGACTACGGCTGCTATACTTTGATATTTCGATATGGCCCCAGAGATTTCCTTTGGTCCTGAGATTGATCAGTTTTCCATTGCGATATACGACCTCAGGAGTAGCCAGAGGAGTACGGTCATCTACATATAAATAAACCGAGACATATTGACTTTCTATGCTTCTCCTAATGTCATCATCCTCGGATAGGAGCTTATTGAGAGGTAGTATATTCTCACATTCATTCCCAGTGAAAAATAAAAAGATTGGTTTGTCCTTTTCTTTAGCTATAGCTAATCCCTCATAATAATCATCGACCACTCCAGACTCAGTCCAATAAGTCGAAATAACTGAAAACATAGATAGCAGAATCAAATATATCATAACTGGAGGATTAAGAGCTCATGCTAAGTTACGATCCAAAAATCTGTCATGATGTTATAGAGATATTATCACAAACACTCTTTTGCCAGTCGTACAAGTAAAGAACAACTCCCCTGACCGCCAGACGAGCCATACCCCCTGCACTAAATCTCAGCTCAACACAAAACTGTTCTGCTGAAACTCTGTTGAACGTAAAATCAATATATTGAGTGGTATGAAGAGACGCATACTATTAGCTTTTGTTTTGATAGGCACTTTAGCTCAATTGGGGTCGGCCCAAGCCTCCGAATGTGATTGTCAAAAGGACATGGCTTTTCTCATGAAGAAGATGAAGAAAATACCTGCCTACAAAGTCAATAAGAAGCAAGTCGAGCAAAGCTATGAGCAGCTGATTGACAAGGCTGAGACTACAGCCTCGATATACGACTGCTATGTATTGCTCAGTACATTAGCCCTCTCTCTCAATGACAATCATAGCAAGATCTATGGTCAGGACAAAGGCGTAACAAAAGAAATTCTGGCTGATCCAGAAAAGACAAGCTCATTTAAAAAATCAAGCTTGTACCATGCCTATCCCATAACATCCATGGATCTGGACAGTCTCCGTACAGCTCTGCATGATAAAGCCAAAGAAGAAATAGAGGGTATCTACTACAAAGATAATATCATCACTATAGGTGTAGTAAAAGAACCGTCTACGGAGGTCTATAAAGGGATCGTGCTGGAAACTGACTCTCCCATATGGCGAGCTGGCGAAATCGTCTACACACTCATCCCATTTGGCAATGAGTACCTCCTGAATATAGCTGGCAATCTCTCTACTAAGCGAATGATCGCTTATACCGAAAGAATTGGTCAAGGATTCTTCTACTATATGGGTCTGAAAAAGGATAAGGATCAGACTAATTATAGCTCAGCGCAGCGATCCTCAGATACTTACTATCGAGAAGAGATCTCAGATAATATCAGCTATATCAAGGTAGGAAGTTTTAACTCATGGTATCCTACCCTCTCAGATGCCGAGGCTTTCTATGCCTCTTTAGATGGCAACCTAAAAAAGCCACACCTGATCGTCGACCTAAGGAATAATGGTGGCGGTGGTGATCGAAACTCCGACATCCTATACAAACTGATCAAAGACTACGCTAAGCAAAACCATGTACACGTACTGATCAATCATCGATCCGTGAGCAATGCCGAACAATTCGCCCATAAGCTGAGCAAACTGGACCACTGCCAGCTGTACGGACAGCGGACTAATGGGACACTGGCATACGAGGTGAAAGATAATAGCCCAGCGCTACCCGAGGGCCACTTCATCACAGTACTGGCATCTAAAAAACACTCCGAATATCTGAAATACGAATCAGTAGGTATCACTCCAGATGTAACACTCGATCTGGAGTCGGACTGGATCGATCAGGTAGTACAATATATCACTGCTATGGAGTAAGGGATCGTCTAAATGTATGATGTAGACCATCCTGAACTTACGACTCTCTTGCACTGTGTACATATGTATATACAATAGCATCGAGACACAGATACACTCGCTCAATATTTATTTTACATTTACACGAGAGTCCTTATGATGATAAGAACATATTTCTCGCAAAGGGCTTCCCGCAAAGTGACTGAGCGTTAGTATTTCATCTGATACTACCCGCATCTAATTGATTCAATAATCAAGAACAGTGCAGATTCAGCTCTTTGATTTGACAGTTCGAAGTGGCCAAACATCTTAACACCACTCTTTCATTTTACATGATTAGTATTAGGCTGTGGGGATTCTAAATCAAAAAAACATTGAAGAGCATTAGTTACATATTTCTACTTTTAGCATTGATTTCTGAGGTCCTTGGGACCATTGGGGGATTTGGTTCATCTGTATTCTTCGTCCCGATTGCGAATTTTTATTTTGATTTCGAATCTGTTTTAGGCCTTACAGCTATTTATCATCTTTCAAGCAATTTGAGTAAAATTGTATTGTTCAAAAAGGGACTTGACAAGAAATTGCTGATGAATATTGGTATACCATCAGTCATATTCGTAGTAATCGGAGGCTTTCTTACACAGGTATTTAATAGCAAATATCTGGAAGTATTTCTTGGTGTTTTTCTTGTCATTTTAGCACTCGTATTTTTGGTTAAAAGAAATTTGGTACTGAATCCTAATAAAACAAACGCCATAGTCGGAGGTAGTTTATCAGGATTTTCAGCAGGACTTTTAGGGACAGGAGGAGCTATTAGAGGGCTGACGATGGCTGCTTTTAATTTAGAAAAAAGTGCATTTATTGCCACATCGGCATTCATTGATTTCTTAATAGATTTTTCAAGAACATTTGTCTATTACTACAATGGCTTCATCCATCAGCACGATTTGATATATGTACCCTTTTTGCTAATAATTGGAATTATTGGAACAGCCTTAGGTAAAAAAATTCTCAACTATATTCCCCAAGATAGATTCAAGCAGATTTCGTTGAGTCTCATATTGATCATTGGATTGATAACATTGGCTAATGTCTTATTCATTCAATAGTATCAAAGCAATGAATTTTAAAGACATTTCTACAATTGGGATTTTAATTCTTATCGTCATGAAAATGCTTAAGAGATAGGATTTAACATATTTATCAGCTCTTACCAAACCAGCGACGATACCACCTGCGCTGCATACAGGGCCGCTCTATGAGTAGATAAAAAGCCGATGATATCACTAATACCACAAGTAATAGAATCGCTCCATAGATCAGCGTATTGTATATCTCGTCGTTAGAAAACTGATAGCGCAGGAGCGGATTGCCCACGAGGCTGATCAATGCATAGTGTAGCAAGTAGATCGAGTAGCACATCCCTCCAATACCTGTCACCACGGGATGCGTCAGGACTCGCACACTCTGATGCATCAGCACCAGATAGTAAAAAAGTCCAATAGACGTAAGCTGCAGTAAATCCATAAAAATACTCCTCAGAATACCGTCAGCCTGATGCATCTCAATAGCCCAAATACTCACAAAACTGCACAAACTCAATATATATATCATCTTTCTATCCAGCACCCATCGATCACCGGACACATAGATATCTGCGAGCAAAATACCAAGCAAAACGTAATGACTATAATCTAAAACAGATACAAATCCGAGGCTCTCCACCTGCGACCAGATGACTCCGATCAAGATGAGGATCATGAGACCTATACGACGTAGTCCCTTAGCGGGAATAGTGAAAAGCATCGCCAATACTGGCATCAAAATGTAAAACTGCACCTCGATCTCTAAGCTCCAAGCAACAGGATTAATCAATGGTAGAGTGCCCTCCCCGTACCAAAAATTGTGCGTGTAGCTGATAGAGGCCAGGTAGCTGATGATCCCTTCGCTCCAGCTCAGCGTGCCAGCCACATAGACTGCTCCGAGTAGCAGCCCTGTCATCACGACGATATAGGGCGGCTCGAGTCGAGTCAGCCTCCGTAGAAAATAATCCCGCAAGCCAATCGGACGCCCTCCGCTGAGGTGCATCTCCGCAAATGGCCGTGCCAAAATAAAACCACTAATCACAAAAAATAATGGCACACCCAGATCTCCCACTCTCAAGAATTCATACAGTATACCCCAGTCTTGCTCTCGATCATAGCTATGCGTATCCTTCTCGATCAAAAACACCTGTATGTGATACAGCAGCACGCTCATGATAGCTATGAACCGCAGTCCATCGATCTCAGGGATGAATGTCCCTCGTGATATGATTCTCCTGAATGTGATCTTCATTAATACGGGTTATCGAGTCTGTCTATGCTCGATTTTACTGGCGGCCAAGATAGGTAGATCGAAAGTGATGGATGGCCATTGATCATCATTTCACCAATTCAGGCCTCTACTGTATGCAGACTTTTTTGGCTACAATAATGCGAGCCCTTCAGTCTTCTGTCGTAAATCAGTTAAAAAAGCCTTGATACTTTCAAACTTGAAACTTTCCAACTCAATAATTCACCTCCCTACTATTTCAAATCTCCTGCTGATCTGCCGTCCAGACTCGTCCGTACAGACGATCTCATAGGGACCAGGTCGACCATCGATAGCAAGTGTATGATACTCAGCAGTCTCGCCTTGATACTCTCCATTGACATACCAATATATCGAGCTCTCGGGATCAGAATGAGCTACCTGAGCGATGATGCTTTGGCGATCTTCATTGAGATCTCGAGGGATATAGATCCGCTCAGCTGGTGTCGGATAGATCATCTCCATCTGCGGACCAGCATCTGTGGTAGTACGACAGGCTGGATGTAGCGGTGGCATACTCAGAGATAGATGTGTCCGTCTGCTATGATGCTGTGCCATGAGTGGCGGCAGTACTAATCTTGACACCCGATGTAGTGGCTCATTAATACCACAGGATCGGTCTGCACGATACTCCTCGGTGGCATCCATCCAGACCGTATGATGATAAGGACAGGTCTCCGTCCCCAGCACATACTCGCTGGCCCATATGGTGTCTCGCTCTATACAGTGCTGTGTCGGCAGATATCCAGTATGCCTGCATATCTCAAGCTCAATCATGTCATCATAGGGCCTAACGAACCAGCCACTCTCGAGCGGTAGCGTCTCCAGCACATCGAATAACAGATCTCCTGCAGTACTGACTCCTATGATTTGATCACGACCTTCGCCATCAGCATTGCCTACCCAGACTCCGATGGTATAGTCAGGTCGCACTCCTACGGCCCATGCATCTCTATGACCATAGCTGGTACCCGTCTTCCAGGCGATCGGTCGAGACGAGTGAAATGATCGCCACTCACCATGATCGTCCGGTCGAGCGAGCTCCTGCATAGCCTCCAGCGTATGCCATATCGCTCCCGCACTGTAGGACTGCTGTGGCAGCTCATAGGGTCTCGGAGAGACATCCTCCATAGCACTGTAGTGGGCCGAAGGGTATTTGACACTGTTATATTTCCCCTCAAGGGCATCATACTCCAGTAGCTGACGAGCCATATGAGAGTATGCCGTAGTGAGCTGATCGAGTCGCACCTCGGCACCTCCCAGGATCAGTGAGAGCCCATAGTGATCTCCGCTCTTAGAGATCGTATGAAGTCCAAGATCATACAACAGCTTTCTGAATCTCTCGACACCATACTGCTGCAGTAGTAGGACAAATGGGATATTGAGCGAGCGACTCAAGGCCTGATCTGCTGCCACCACTCCGTCATACTCTTTATGATAGTTGCTCGGACTGAATCCATCGATATACACCGGAGCATCCTTGATCCATGAATGTGGTGTGATGGCCGTCCCCTCTATCGCTGCGGCATAGAGCATCGGCTTCAATATGCTCCCCGTACTGCGATGCGCTTGGATCATGTCGACCGCTGACTCTTCAGTAGTACTCGGGATATTGCCAGCAAAGGCGATGATTTCTTGGGTACGAGTATCGACGATCAGCACAGCAGCATTATGAATACCGTTTTGAGATAGCTGATGGTATTGATGATCGAGTAGTCGATTGATCTGACGCTGTACATCCCCTTTGATTGTAGTCTTGATATAGCCTCGCTGCTGATCCCGCTTCGCCCGCTCAAGGAGATGAGGTGCTTCGGAGGGCAATGCGTATATTCGATTAGTCAGGGGCTCTGCGAGATAGAGCTCCAGGTCACTTTGTGAGATTTTGCCAGCTGACTCAAGTCGTGTCAGAAGTGCATTTCGCTTGGCCAATAGTGCATCATGGTTCTTATCAAGTCGGATGAGGGAGGGAGCATTGGGCAGTACGGCGAGAGTCGCTATCTCAGACCAGCTCAGTCGATAGATATCTTTGTTAAAATAGCGCCATGCAGCAGTCTCGAGCCCCACTACATTGCCTCCATAGGGAGCATGAGTCGCATAGAGACGGAGTATCTCATCCTTACTATACTGCCACTCGAGACGTAGAGCGATGAGCATCTCTTTGAGTTTCTGCACGATGGTTCGGTCAGGATCTCGCTGTGAGAGTCGTGCCAACTGCATAGTAATCGTACTGGCGCCAGAGACGATTTCTCCGGCCTTTAGATTTTGGCGCACAGCACGCCCTATAGCTAACGGATCAATGCCCGGATGATAGTAGTATCGCTGATCTTCGTAGCTCGTCACACAGTCGATATAGGACTGCGGCAGACTATCGATCTGGGGAAATCTCCACTGCCCATCTGTCGCTATCTGCGCAGATAGTAGTCGCCCATGCCTGTCCAATAGTACTGTACTAATAGGATCATCTAAGAGTGCCAGTCGCAGCGGCCAGCTCAGATAGACGACTATTCCTATGACTATCAAATATGCTGATATGACTCCCTTTCGTCGCATGCTATTTAGGAGCTATGACCTTGACTTTCATGCCTTTGCTTTTCGCTTGGATATCCTGATCATACATAGCCTCACAACTGACTGGTGGGAGGTAGTACTCCCCGTCATAGGCAGCAGTCAGGAGGATACGATAGTCCTTTCGATCACCGAGATCAAAGAAAGTATAGACCCGATCATCTCGCACATCTCGATACTCGTAGCTATCCTCACGGATGGCTGAGGACACATTACTTAGGCCACCTGACTGCACCTCCCATCCCGAAGGGAATATCTGAGATAGCGCCAACTCCTCCAGCTCTTTACCACGAGAGTTTTGATTTTTGATACTGACATGAGCTATGAAATCCGTACCTCGCTCTAACACTGAGGGATCTATGGATTTCCCATTGAGATCTTCATAGTTGACGCTCATGGTGATATTTCGATTATAGGCAGGTGAGCTCAGGATCTTATCATATGATGGCTGCCCTGATAGCACGAGTTTAGCGAATAGCACTCCAGATCCTTTATTCGCTATAGCGATGGATCTATCCGTCGACTCAGGGTCGAATGTGTAACTATATATCGGCTTAGCATAGCTGACCTCTTGGGTCGGATTATCCCCTTGCTGCAGGCCAAATTTCATATCAGCAGTAGCTCCCTCTGCACCTACCAGATCACTCACAGCTATGAGTGACTGAGCTACGGTCTGTGTACTATACCATCGATCAGTGTTGAGCCTTTCGGCAATACGCTTGACGATCTGACCCGCTTCATTTTGGCGGTCAAGAGACATGAGCGCCTGAGCGATGAGGGCCATATCACGTAAGTCGGAGCCATAGGTGAATGATAGCTCCTGATAAGGCTTGACATCTGTATCCGTATTCTCGATGAGCTCGATGGCTTGAGATTTATTCCCAGCGATGGCATAGGCGGCTGCGAGCATATATCGTGCTGTATTCGGCAGCTGCGCCTCCTGTCGCAGGACATTCATAGCACTCAGGTCTGCCGATCCGTATAGGGCCAGCGTATAAAGTCGATAGGCCTGCCGCATCATCTGCCGCTTCTGATAGTAGCTATTCTTTGATCGGTCAATGCTCCAAGACTGAGCTACCGATGCCTGATGATCCGCCCAACTACGAAGACTCTGATCTGCGACGAAATAACCACGTTCTTTCGCTTTGATAAGAAAGTGCCCCGCATAGCTCGTTGACCAATCATTAGTATATGATGAGCCGGGCCAATAGGAGTAACCGCCATTTCTGAGCTTCATTTTTGCCATCCGGCGAATGGCGCCATTTACATTCTTGTCAATGCGCTCTCGCTGTGTCGGATCCATATCGATGAGATCCGGCAGCGCCAACTGGGGGAAAGCTCCAGACACTGTCTGCTCGATACATCCGTATGGATAGCGCATCAGATAGTCGAGCCGACTCTGGAGGTTCATCGGTGGTACGGCGCTGAGCTCAAGGATGGCTTCATTAGTGCCGTTCTGTCCGATGAGCTCATAGTCAGGTGACCATGACTCACCAGGCTGTATGACCTGATCATAAGACATAGACTCATAAGGATTGGGATTTCGGACATCGATCTCTATCTCTTGAGTGGCTCGTACTCCACCACCTTCTGCGACGAATTGAGCTCGGGCTATACCAAGCTCATCGCCGACCTCGATATCGACATAGGCCATCTGCTCTCCTACTCTACTGAAGCTGAGCTGCTGTGAGGCGCTCCCGAGGATATCCAGCTGATCAGAGGTGGACACATCGACCTTGACATCTCGCACCTTATCATCCATGGCGAAAATGGTCATTGGAACCTTGACCTTCTCCCCAGGTCCTAAGACTCGAGGCATAGTAGGAAGTATCATCACCGCTTTTTTGACTGGTGAGGTCTTATCAGTGTGCCCATAGGCGTTTTCTCGTCGAGCCACGACCATCGCTCTCACCGAGCCGACATAATTGGGCATGGTAAAACTGTGTTTTTTCATCTCGCCTCGCTTCAAGGCAAAAGGCCCCGCAGTCATGACCACCGGCTTAAATCGGATTGCTTTTTTTGGCCCTGAGCCACTGCCCTCCTCACCATCACCACCGACTGTGATGATACGATCTACCTCACCACTGAATCCTGTGAGCACATCCTCATAGATGTCCCACGTCTTGACACCCAGCGATTGCTTAGCATAAAAATGGCTGTGCGGATCGGGAGTACTAAAATTAGTCAGATCGAGTAGGCCTTCATCGACAATGGCTACCGTATAGCTCATCGCTCTACCTTGCCCCTCGCTGATCGAGATAGAAAACTCCTGCTCTGGCTCAAGCTCAGTCGTCATATCGAGCTGAGGATTAAGATGGCTCTTAGGATTGTCCACATGGATCGGGATGACGCCGTACATACGGATAGGTAGATCATTCGCTTTGCGGTCATAGGACTGGACCATGATGACATGTGCATAGACATTAGGCGCCATGGACGCTGCTGCCTCAAAGAAGTAGCTCGTCTCCTGAGCCTGGCCATCGATCCACTCTTGGAATAACACTCCGTCATGACTTTCCACCGAGATGAGCAGTTTACTACCCTCCTCAGATGGTATCTTGATATTGACCTGCTCTCCGACTTTATACTTAGGTTTATCACTGGAGAATGTGAGTTTTGCCAGACTCTCTCGCTGCTCGTCACTATCGACTCGACCCCAGCCCTGAGCATAGAAAAACTCACCCGTGCAGTGTCCAGATATTTCATCACATACTCGTATCAACTTTCTACCATACTCCACATCCGAGAAATCGACAGTCAGTTCATATCGGCCATTAGCATCCGTCTTGACCTCTTCTTTATGAAAAGCCTGCTGATGCTGAGCAGAGTTGAGGCGATAGATATTGTACCGATCTCCCTCGTAGTACCACCATCGCCAGTCGATGTCATAGATCCCTACCGATAGGCGACGATTGGCTCGAGGCTGTCCATCATCAGCTACATCCACTATACTAAAAGTGGCATCTTCTCCGATCTTCACTGACTTATAGCCCCATCGATTTTCAGGAGCACGGATACCGACATAGCTATCAAAAGGACTGATAAGTACGGAGGAGAAATTCTCTGAAAAATTGCCCCCACGCTCAAAGACTCTGGTCTTGAGATTCGCTCTTATTTTCCCAGGATACTGTTCGGGCTTTATCTTGATCGAGGCATTGGTTTCGCCAACCTCATTAAGGGCTCCTTTGTGTAGGGTCTGTAGGGCTCCGCTGCCAGGCTTAGCAGGATCCATAAAGCTATAGTCACTATAGCCATCAAAAGTCGGTGCGACATTGCTCATCTGAGCATCAAGCTGTACAGTGAGGCCTGACGCTGGAGCACCATGTAGCCACTGCGAGCTGAGGGCGATCTCCCGATTATCAGGATCATAGTAGAGGAGTTCATCTGGCAGATCCAATTCTACCTTCAGTCGATTCGGCTTGATCGTCTCGATGCGTATGTTTTTAGTGAATTGGTGAGGACCGACCTTGATACTTGCTCGATACTGGCCCGTCAAGCCATTAGCGTCGGTCGGGATGTGAAATCCATAGATCTTGCCGACATGCTGTGTAGTCGTTTCTTCGTACTTCTTTGTGCCTCGAGGGTCAGTAAGAGTCATTGAGACGGGATGCTGTGCTGGTAGCGGAGACTTAATATCCTCAAGGATAAAATTGAGATGAATCGTATCTCCGGGTCTGTATACTCCTCGCTCTGTATAGATGTATCCATTGACCGCTGCGGGTCGAGCAGTCCCACTGATATCAAAGTCTGATAGCATATTAGTATGCTGATCATCCATCTTGACATAGGCATAGCCATAGGCGTCCTCTACGATCGCAAAAAATGGATCACGGTCAATCGTCATCGTCAACAAACCATCTCTGCTGGTGAAGCTCTCTTGGATCAGCTGCTGCTGATAATCATAGAGATACACCCTCGATCCAGGTGTAGGCTGTCCTGTGCTGAGCTGTGACACGGCAAAATGCACTTTACCATCTTGTCCAGCTTTAGTAATGACGCCTATGTCTGACATCAGCACATTGCTACGGATGTAGTGATCTGGACTGTAATAAGCAGGACTGCAGGGGTTATCTCGATTTTGATAATCATTATAGTAGGCACTCGGATATCGGGTCATGCTCTCGACACCCTCTCGACGAGGGGCAGCTATGCTGGCACCATCCTCACAGTCATATATCACATCTTGCTGTTGAAATCCTATCCTGATCTGATAAATCGCCCCAGGATCCGTGTCTATATACTCTCGTAGATTGATCCCAATACGCTGCCACTGATTAAATACAGTCGGGTCGGTCTGATCAGCCAGATCGATGTGCTCTCGATGTACTACACGACCAACTTGATCGAGGCTATAGCCTTCTTTGAGTGTATTTTCTTGTAAATATTGGAGGATATTATTTTCGAATATTTTGAAAATCTCGATATCTACTCCACTCAGATTGACCACCTCTATGGGAAATATTGAGCTCTGACTATTCGGGATGATATTGCCACTGCCCAAGGCTCTGACCGCTGGCTTGATATGCTCAAAACGACGATCACTGAGATACTCCTGATCGAGATTGGCACCCTCTGCACTTTTGATCTTATCAGAGACATACAGCGCAAACTCATCATTGAGCTGCTGTGTCGGATAGACATAGATCACATTACCTTCTACCTCGGTATTAAGATCATCCGTATGCTGATTGATCGATATCAGGCCTTTTAAATTTTGGCGGGGGTCGATAGGCCGATTGAAATAGAGAGTGATGATCCGCTGTGGGCTCGGAGTGAGTTTAGTATCTATAAGTTGGAATGCGGATTTGGGCAAAATTTCGATCCGCTCGTCACCTACAAAGCTGTCATCGTATTTCTTTCCATTCCATTTGATGAGTAGGTCTTTAGCCTGATCGCTACTGGGCTCTATGCCTGAGATGAGATATTGATGTGATTTGCCAGCATTAGTATGAGTCCAGCTGACTGGAAGCTCAGAGCCACCAAGTGTCGCTATGAGCAGCCCCTCTATGAGCGCAGGCTCAGCATGATCACTACTATAGATGTGACCTACGAGTGTATGTTGCTCTGTACCGCCAGTTGTCTCAATCTTGAGTCCCCCGATCGACATATTAAATCGCAGAGGCTTAGTCTTAATAGTCCAGACTATATCATCGCCCGTCTTGATATCGAGAAGCTCATCGATATCGATAGACACACTATAGCTCTGATCATAGTCTAATAGTCCCTCGGGAGTAAAATGTAGACTATGATCTCCCATCCACTGCCACTCACCGGCTATCCGTGGAGATATACTCACACCCTGTACATCGTCTACCTTCCGCCCGATATCCGTATAGTCTGACCGAAACTGTAGCGTAACTCCATCCTTGACAGATACATATTGAGAACTGTGCTGAGTAAGGTATTTTTCGGCTATAGCTTGATCAGAAAAAGTCCCTGCATCACTGACCTCATCCGATCGACATCCATAAAATGATCCTAAAAGAATAAAAAATAGAGCAGCAATAGATAGTTGAGTTGGTTTATGCATTTGCGTCAGGATTTTAGTAGTACGACTAAAGTATTCATTTTCGTTTGCTTTGTGAGCTAAATTAGCAGAGTAATAACGTCGGCACTCACCATCTATCTTCTACTGGTATACCCTCGAATACGATACTATTTCAAAGTCCTCTATTTTGCAGCAATATTAAGCAGGTGAAAGGGCCGTTTTTGTGGCAAGGAAAGAACTACTGGATCTTTGAGATTTGGTAGATCTTACTTTTCTCACCCGCATTTCTTTCTTTTGACTTGACTCAAAAGAAGCAAAAACTCAAGGCTGACAGCATAGAGTACATAGCCCCCCGATGCTAAGCTAATCACACAGATAGCTCAGACACCTTTTTGAACTTCTCGAGAAAAAGACCTGTGATCCGCTCAATTCTATAAGGCCAGATTACATAAGAAAAACTACCAAACCTTGGAGATTTGGTAGTTCTAAATCCGGCCTTAATCTAAATTTACCTATAGCACTAATTTACCTTCGGGCTGAGCGATATCTATAAAGTCGGGCTGCTCGTGGACGATATCTTGCCACATCGGCTGAAAGCTAAAATACCCAGCCAGTGGGAATCCTACTTCGTAATCTCTCGTCTTTAAGGCTACCTCATGGCTGATCATCACGGGATCCATACAGGTAGATGCTGCGAGGAGCTGTGACTGACAGGTACGCTCCATCGTGACGAACCAAAAGATGCACTCCTCGATGCTATGTCCTACTGTGAGTAGGCCATGATTTTGCAGGATGACGGCTTTCTTATCCTGGAGGGCTAAGCCTATACGATCGCCCTCACTAAGCTCTCCGACGACGCCTGTATAATCATCAAACAAGCCATGATCTTGATAAAAAATACAGGAATCCTGAGTCAATGGATCCAGAAGTCGGCCCATCGCTGACCAGGTCTTGCCATAGACAGAGTGAGAGTGTGCCGCTGCGATGACATCAGGCCGAGCCTTATGGATAGCAGAGTGTATCGCAAAAGCCGCTTTATTGAGATTTTGATGCTTGCCGGCTACGATTTCACCTTCTTCATTGACGAGGATCAGATCGGACATCTTCATCCGCTTAAAAGACACTCCAAAAGGATTGACCCAAAAACAATCTGGATACTCTGGATCACGACAGGTGATATGTCCTGCCACACCCTCAGCAAATCCAAACTTGCCAAAAATGCGAAAGGCCCCTGCGAGTATCGTCTTAAGATAGTGACGCTGCTCTTCTACTGTCTCATACTTAGGATATGAGATCATTTGCTCTATACCTGGTGGATTATTTACTGCCATTTTTTTAGATAGTTTATGTTGTCTGTTTTGTTAATTATCAATTACGAAGATTGAAATTACACAAAAGATGACACCGTGTCAACTTTTTTAATTAACACGGTGTCGGCATCTCTATTCATTCTATTTATTCTTGAATGACTTATCTGGGAACGGTGGCACAGGCGGTACTGGTCGAGGATCTTCTTTTATCTTTTGCTGGAGTAGCTCAATCGCTGCTTCGAGCTGTGCATCTCGCCCATTAAAAGTCTCATGCGGCATATTTTTGACCTCGATATCTGGCTCGAAGCCATGCCCCTCAATGAGCCAATTACCCTGCTCATCATATACGCCAAACATCGGTGCTCGAGCAACTCCACCATCGCTGAGGCGATTGACTCCCGAGAGCCAAATCTCTCCGCCCCATGTGCGAGTACCTATCGCTGTGCCCAGATCCAACTTCTTAAATCCATCAGCGAAGGCCTCTCCATCAGAAGCCGTAAACTCATCAACTAATATCACGATATGGCCTCTGAAGGCATATTGCATATTCCACGATGGCTGCGAGGAGCGGTTGTTCCAGTACATCCATGCTTTGCGCAGGAGTTTTTCGAGGATGAAACTTTCTATATTGCCCCCACGATTGTGACGTACATCGATGATCAGTCCTGGACGATCAAATACTGGATAAAACTCCCGATACCACTGATTGATGTCATTGCGACCCATTGCCTGAAGATGCACATATCCGATCTGATCATCACTCTGCTCATCTACGATCAGACGTCGAGAGTACTCCCAGTCTCTATACCGCAGTCCATACATACTGCCCATAGGCTCTACGATGATATCTCGAGTATCGGCATTGGACTTTAGTCCCAGACGTACTTGTTCACCGACTTGATTCCGTAGGAGATCACCTATATCATTCGCCTCGAGCGTAGATCTACCATTAACATGAGTGATGATATCTCCCTCACTCACATCGAGATAGGGATCATCAAGTGGTGACTTCATATCTGGATAGTCTGGATCCGCTCTATAGATATGCTCGATAACATAGCCACCAGCCGTCACATCTCTACGGAGGCGTGCTCCAAGATTTGCCACAGCTATATTTTGATCATCGCTACGTAGATCACCTCCTCTGACACTGGTATGTAGAGCTGACAGCTCTCCTACGAACTCTCCGATGAGATCCGACAGCTCGCTCCTCGTAGTGATCCGATCGATCAGTTTGAAATACTTGTCATGCATCGCCTGCCAATCTACCCCATGCATATCCTGATCATAGAAGTAGTCACGCTCCATCCGCCAAGCATCTGTGTAGATCTGTCTGAAGTCCTCCTGTGGAGATATCGCAAATTTCCATCCACTGAGGTCTATCTTATTATCGTTAATGTCGTTGATTTTTCCGGTACCGGCGTTGACCATGTAGTAGCTACCCGATTTATTGACTAATATTTTCTTACCATCGGCAGTCATTCTGAACGATCGAGCACCTCCTACCATCGTATTGATACTTGGATCCTCATTAGTGATTTTTACGACTGCGAGATCTGTGGCACTATTGACACCAGTACTACTCCAGAGCGTATAGATGGCTTTGTCATTGACAGCGAGACCACGATAGTTGCCCGCCTTGATAGGCACCTCTGCGATGCGCTCCTGGATGCCCTCGACATCTATCTGGACTACGATAGAGTCTGAGGATTCTTCTGATGCTTCATATAGCTCATCATCTGGCCTGAATGGTGATCGCACACCACGCTGGAGCGCAATATGGTATATCTTTTCGCTGGCGTCAAAATATGGCTCTGGCTGTCTCGATCCCCAAGGAGAGCCCACTAAAGTCGTGAAGCTACGATCGGATATGAAGTAGATAAACTCTCCATCTGGGCTCCACTGCGGATACTGACTATTAGCCCTATCAGTGGTCAATGCAAAAGAACTGCCATCCGCCACAGAATATAAATGGATTTGAGCCATGGTATTCTCAGCAGTCTGGACGAATGCCAGCCACTTACTATCTGGCGACCACGAGAAGGTACGTATCCCCTCCTGATTAGTCGAGATGAGCGTGCTCTCCCCTGTCGATATATCGAGGATATAGAGCCGACCCATCAGATCATCATAGGCCATGAGTTCTCCATCAGGTGACGGTACTCCTGCATAGCGTAGCACCTCGCCATCAGATGTCAACTGCTCCCGATCGGATAGTCCATCTACAGCATAGGAGATAAACTCAAACTCTCCACTCTCATCCGAGAGCATATAGATCTCATCACCATCAGCCGAGAATACCGCATCTCTGTAGCGCACGTCCTGCTGATGGGTAAACTCTATGGTACGACTCCCATCTACTGGCACGACGAATGCTCGCCCCCGTGCCGTAATCGCCACTTTTTCTCCTTTGGGGTCAGGATAGACAGAGGTGATATATCTGGATGGATTGTCGACCCATTTTTCTTGGAGCTGATCCATATCAGATATCAGTCGGATATCGACCTTGTCATAGTCGCCGCTCTGGATATCCAGATGCCATATGTCTCCTGCTCGCTGATATACGATGCTATTGCCAGATCCTGAGATATAGCGTACATCGTAGTCCTCATGCTGAGTATGCTGCTGGAGATCACCTCCAGACTCATCCATGGACCAAACATTCATGATACCATCACGATCTGTCAGGAAGTATACTCGTCCATCGAGCCAAACTGGATGATGACTCTCTCCAGTATAGTCAGTAGTGAGCTTGACGGCTTCCGCAGCACCATCGGAATATTTCCAGATCTGACGAGCCGTACCTCCTTTGTATCGTTTGGTGACATTGCCATGAAATGATGGATTGACAAAATATACTGTCTCTCCACTACCATCATAGCTGGACTCACTGGCTTGGCTCAGCGGCACTCTTTTCTTTTCTTTTGACTGCTGATCGATCGTGATGAGCTGCCTGTTTGGCAAAGTAGCGTATGCTCTCGTATCATAGACGATCTCACCATCGGGCGTCCATCCATTATTCATCGAGAAGTCTGTCTCGTAAGTCCACCGAGTTGGCAATCCTCCTGTGACAGGTATAGTATAGATCTCTGTAGCTCCCTCATAGCTGGCAGAATACGATATGGTCTGCCCGTCAGGCGAAAACTTAGGTACTCTCTCCTCTTCAGCATGAGTAGTGAGTCGAGTAGCCAGTCCTCCGCTCAGCGGTACAGTGAAGAGGTCCCCCTCTGCCACAAAGACGATCTGATCATCATGTATGTCTGGTGTCTGATAGTATCCCTCAAATCCCTGTGCCGATAGAAGGCTCATAGCAGATGAGAGAATAGCAAATAGGAATAGTGTGATTGATGATTTCATAGATGTGTTGCGATAATTAATTGAATAAAGTATAATGTGCACTGCACAATATAATGAGTCTTTAGGATTCGCCGTGGGCGAATGTTTTGACTTAAAAATGGGTTTTGAAAAGATTGGAATCGTTGAAATATAGGGATTTTATCAAGCTGTAGATAACCCCCACTAAAGCCAACAATCAATGGCTTAAAACCCATTGGACCTAATCGAAAGAGCTTTTAGAATTACATTCAGATACTTTTTATCATCTTACGATAAGTTTTTAAAACACTGATCACCGCCTTGAGTAATTAAAAATCATACCTGAATGCCCAAAGCATCCATAAAACAGAAGATCATCGCTGCCTATGAGACCATGGCGGATAGGTATAATGAGCTCATCGATCATAAACCGCATAATGCCTACTATGATCGACCCAACACCCTGAGTCTGCTACCAGATGTGAATGGTGTGAAGATCCTCGATGCGGCATGTGGTCCTGGCAAATATGCTGAGATACTCTCCGATCAAGGCGCCATAGTCACTGGTATCGACATCAGCCCCAAAATGATCGAGCTGGCGAAAAATCGCAATCCTGATAACCCTCGATTCTACCTCCATGATCTGGCGCAGCCGATGAGCCTTTTTGAGGATGAGACCTATGATGTAGTGCTCTGTGCATTAGCACTACACTACATCGAGGATTGGGGACCGACCATAAGAGAGTTTTGTAGAGTCTTGAGAGCAGGAGGTATCTTAGTTATATCTATTGAGCACCCCTTTTTTGAGTATACGTACTTTAAGTCACAGCGCTACTTTGAGGTAGAGAATGTACGCACTACTTGGCGAGGATTTGGGCAGCCCGTAGAAGTGAATAGCTATCGTCGTCCCCTCCAAGCATGCATCAATCCCCTGATTCAAAATGGCTTTGCATTAGATAAAATCTTGGAACCACTCCCGACTGAGGAGTTTGCTCGGCTCGACCCCAAGCACTATCGTGAGCTACAGGAGTTTCCAGCATTCATGTGTATGCGAGCGACTAAGCGGTAGATTAGCGATCCACATCACCAAATCAACTCACTATTCGCTACTATACTTGTAATCGATCTCTCACATCAGTATTTTGCGATACACGATATATCCTACCCTATGAAAGTCATAGCTGAACAACAAGTTACTCCGCTCAATCAAGAAGAAATTGCAAAATTTGCCAAAGCGCTTTCTCATCCGATACGCTTAGAGATTTTGAGACTGCTCAGTACGCAGAGTTGTTGTTTTACGGGTGACTTAGTAGAGCTACTACCTATCGCACAGTCGACTGTCTCTCAGCATCTTAAGGAGCTCAAGAGCGCAGGACTCATCCAAGGTGAGATCAATCCACCCAAGACAAAATACTGCATCAATCGAGACAACTGGAATCGAGCCAATCAGATCTTTCATGATTTCTTTCAGTCTGTAAAGTGATGTATATCACGGCTTCTATTCAGAGCTAATCGTTAATTTGCGATGAACGATTAAATAAAGATCATGAAGCATATCAAAATCTTAGGAACAGGATGTCCAAAATGCAAGACTACCATAGCCGTAGTCCAAGAGGTAGTGGCCGAAAACAAGATCGAAGCAGACATCGAGAAAGTAGAAGACATCATGGATATCATGAAGTACAATGTGATGTCTACTCCTGCTATCGTAGTCGATGAGAAGGTGCTATTTAAAGGTCGTGTACCGTCTAAATCAGACATACTGGATATCCTCCAAGTAGGATAAATCAGCTTATTATGTTTGAGTGGATCGAGCATTTAGCTGACTGGATAGTCTATGATCTCCTGCAGCTCCATAGCGGGGCGCACCTATCAGAGGCTCTCCATTTTTTCATCTATGATAGCATCAAGATCATGATGCTCTTATTCATAGTAGTGTTCTTGATGGGCATTATTAATAGCTACTTCCCTATCGAGCGAGTGAGAAACTATCTGATGAATCACAAGCTCTACGGACTCGAGTATCTCGTGGCTTCATTATTTGGAGTCGTCACTCCTTTTTGCTCTTGCTCCTCCGTCCCTCTATTCATTGGTTTTGTGAGAGGAGGCATCCCTTTGGGCGTTACCTTTTCCTTTTTGATCACATCACCACTGGTCAATGAAGTCGCTATTGGCCTTTTCATCGGTCTCTTTGGCCTGAAGGTCACGAGTATCTATGTGCTCAGTGGTGTGCTGTTGGGTACTATCGCAGGGATGATTCTACATTCGCTACAGCTCGAAAATCTCCTCACTACATGGGTCAAGGATATGCTGAATAATACGGAACAACAAAACAGCTCCGTGGCATCAGAAATAATCCCACTAAGTCAGCGTCTCCCTGTGATATGGAGCGAAGCGATGAACATACTAAAAGGGGTCCTACCTTATGTCCTGATAGGCATAGCGATAGGTGGCCTCATGCATGGCTATATCCCTGAGGGCTTTTTTGAGCAGTACATGGGCAAGGATAATCCATTGGCGGTGCCGATCTCAACTATCCTGGCAGTACCGATGTATTCTAATGCATCAGGAGTGCTACCTATCGTACAGGTATTAGTGAGTAAAGGGATCCCGCTGGGCACGGCCATCGCATTCATGATGGGAGTCGTGGGCCTATCACTACCAGAAGGCATGCTGCTGAAAAAGGTTATGAGCCTCAAACTAATCGCCATCTACTTTGGTGTAGTCACCTGCTGCATCATCATATCTGGATACGTATTCAACATTATATTTTAAAAATGAAATCAAACATGAAATACTTAGCATTCTTTTCTTTCACACTGTTAGTCGGACTCGTAGCCTGTGGTCAGCCTGACAGAAGCAAAGTCGTCGAGACTACCGATAAGTCTACCAAAATCCAACTCATAGACTTCTACGGGACCCATCGCTGTATGACCTGCGAAGCCATCGAGGAAAATGCGAAATATACAGTAGACAATTTCTTCGCTCAGGAAGTGCAAGAGGGAAAATTGGAATTTATGACAGTCAATGTAGATAAGGACGAGAACTATGCTATGGCAGAAAAATTTGAAGCTGCGGGGACCGCACTATTTCTCAATGTCATCAAAGAAGGTCAAGAAAATCACATTGACTTGAACAATTTCGCATTTAAAAAAGGGCTGAATAAAGAAGAATTCACAGCTGAGCTAAAGGCTAAAATAACTGAACAACTGGCGACACTCTGATGGAATACCTACAGACCCTGTTGGACAGCTACAATATACCGATACTCTCAGCATTCATCCTGGGGCTGATGACGGCTATCAGTCCCTGCCCACTGGCGACTAATATCACTGCGACAGCTTATATCTCCAAGAACATTTCTTCCACACATAAAGTCCTGTGGAGTGGTATTCTTTATTCTCTGGGTAGAGCCTTAAGCTATACGGCTATTGGTTTGATCCTCTATTTTGGCGCCAGCAAATTTCACGTAGCTCGGTTGTTTCAGCAGAATGGAGAGAAGCTCTTAGGACCACTGCTGATACTCATCGGACTGATCATGCTCGATGTGATCCGACTCGACTTTCTGGGTAAGATCAATATCCAAGAACGATTCTCCGAGCGTCTCTCTGGGCAGGGCCTTTGGGGCTCTTTTTTACTCGGAGCTATATTCGCATTAGCCTTTTGTCCCTATAGTGGCGCCTTATACTTTGGGATGCTCATACCGATGACGGTCTCCAGCGCTTCTGGGCTTTACCTACCATTGGTATTTGCCATCGGCACTGGTTTGCCCGTTATCATATTCACCTATCTACTCACCTATGCCGCTCACCGAGTCAGTGGTGTCTTCCGACGAATCACTCAGATCGAGCAGATCATGAGACGAGTAGCAGGAGTAGTATTTGTCATCGCTGGGCTCTATTATGTAGCTATCTTCATGGGTGTGCTATAGGTCTTTCTAAAAAAATTTCCATTTAGTTTCTCACATCAAGCCTATTGCTGCTCATATGGAGCCATGTGTTTTTCATCCGCAATTTTTTTAGCTCAACACTACTTCACAACTCGTCAATTCTCACAAATCAAAGCTACAGCCGGCAAAACTAACTATTTTAACTGATGTGAAATACGAACTATGAAATTAGCAATACACAACTGGATGCGAGCAGAGAGCATCGAGGAGACTCTCGCCAGAATATCCTTTATCGGATATGACTATATCGAGATCCAAGGAGAGCCATCCATGTATGACACCACAGAGGTGCGATCGCTACTCAAAAAATACAATGTCAAATGCTATGGCTCAGTAACACTGATGCTCGAGCAGCGTAATATTCTCGCCAAAGACCCGGCGCAGCGTGCCATGTCCGTACAATACGTAAAAGACATCATCACGATGGTCAAAGAACTCGAAGGCAAAATGGTATCGGTCGTACCTGCTACCGTAGGCAAAATCGTACCAGATGGACGACCGGATGAGGAGTGGCAATGGGCCATAGATGGACTCCAAGAGTGCTACGCACATGCTGAGTCTGCAGGCATCAAGATAGGCATCGAACCCATCAATCGATTTGAGACCTACTTCATCAATCGAGGTGCTCAGGCGCTGGCTTTAGCACAGGCTGTAGGGCCAAACTGCGGTGTATGCCTCGACATATTTCACATGAATATCGAAGAAGAGAACCTCTATGAGACTATACGACAGTGTGGTGATAGATTGGTCAATTTTCATGTAGCGGACAATAACCGCTTTGCTCCTGGCATGGGGCACTTGGACTGGGCCAGAGCTATCGCTACGCTCCGAGAGGTCGGATATGACGAGGTGCTATCAGTAGAGTTTTGTGCCCCACTGGATCGCACGCCAGCTAATCCTCATCCCGATAGCATAGAGACAGATCCGATAGGATTATCTCCAGAACAAAAGAAGTTTCTCGAAGATCACGGCAGCTCTGCAGTCACAGAGGAGTTTTATCGCTTTTTGACTGAAAAGTCATACGAGACGCTAAAAGCACTGATATGAAAATAGCAGACATACGGGCACACTGGATCAGTGTACCTATCCCGACGACTGGCCAGTGGCGCTCCGACTATGGCAGGCTCACGACATTTGACATGTGTCTGGTCAAGGTACTCACTGACGATGGTCGAGTGGGCATCGGTGAGGCCAAAGCGGCTGTCGGAGCATCCGGTAGCTGCGCCAGTATCGTCGCCTGCATCAAGCACGAACTTCGAGATAAGCTCATCGGTCAGTCCATCCATGATATTACTCGGATCTGGGAGCTCTCCTATAATGGTACTCGAGATCACTATGCCGAGAGCCGTGGCAGGACCTTCCCTATTTTAGCTAATCGTGGCACGACCATATCCGCCATGAGCGGTATAGACCTCGCACTCTGGGATCTGAAAGGACAAGATCTCGGCGCACCAATCGTAAGCCTACTCGGTGGAGCATGCCGAGATCAGATGGAGGCCTATGCCAGCGGAGGCTGGGCGGACGCCGCTGCCATCGGAGAGCAGCTCAGTGGCTATGTCGCTCAGGGATTCAAAGGAGTCAAGATGCGAGTCGGCTCGATGGATGACACCGTCGACTATAGTGTGGAGCGAGTCCGAGCAGCACGAGATGCACTGGGTCCAGCGATCAAGATCATGACCGATGCTCATGGCACCTTCAGCGTACCCGAGGCTAAGCGATTCTGCCGAGAACTCGAAGACGAAAATCTCTATTGGTTTGAGGAGCCAATCTCTACTGATAATAAAATCGGCACTGCTGAGCTAAGACAGACCACCTCCATACCGATAGCTGCTGGAGAGAGTGAGTTTACGAGATTTGACTTTATCGAGCTACTACAGCATCGAGCGCTGGACGTGCTGCAGCCTGATCCTGCTATCTGTGGAGGCATCACAGAGTGCATGAGAATAGGTGCCTTAGCAGCGGCCTATCAGCTGGAGCTCGCCCCTCACTGCTGGGGATCAGCTATCTCATTCATGGCAGGAGTCAATGTGGCATTTGCCTCTCCATCAGCTGTGGTAGTAGAGTTTTCCCTTGGCGGAAATCCGCTCATGTATGATCTCTGTCATGAGGATCCCGGAGTGGTGGATGGATACATCTCAGCACCTACTCGACCAGGATTAGGACTCACGCTCAACGATGATTTTGTCAAAGAATACAGCAAAACACTATAAGCTATGGCCAAAATAACAAGAATCAATCACGTCACTCTGGTAGTCAATCAACTCGAAGAGGCCGCAGAATTTTATGAAAAAGAAATGGGGCTTGAGCCCCTGGCAGCCTTTGTATTTGACTATCCTACGGCTTTCTTTAAGATCACGGAGGACCAGCAGCTGCATCTCACCGAGTGGGAGGATGAGCAGTCATTCAGAGGGCATATCTGCGTGATGGTTGATGATTTCAATACGATGTTTCGTCGCTGCAAAGAACTCGGCATCATAGACATCGCTCCATGGGGGAAGGTCCGTCGACTACCAGATGGAGCTATGCAGATGTTTGTCAGGGATCCATCTGACAATCTCGTAGAGATCTCCTCTCATCCGACGGCGGAGATAGATCCAGCGATATTCGAGGATGAGCTGTATCAGGATGGTCTATATGTCAGTGGTCGCAATGACTTCAGAGGCTACAAAAGTGAAAACGCCACCCTCTATCACGGAGAATAAAATAATCTGATGTCTAAACCTACTGTATTGCTGCTTGAGTCAGTGACTGATCAGGCCATGAATCTCCTATCTGATGCTACCGACGTGATAGTCGCCCCAGCTCCTGATAGAGGTATCGAGGTAATCTCTGGTCATACTATAGATGCTATCGTCACTCGTGGCAAAGGCCAAGTCAATCCTCAGCTCATCGATGCCTGTCAAGGACTTTCTGTCATCGCTCGATGTGGTGTAGGACTGGACAATATTGCGGTCTCTCATGCGAGTTCACGAAGTATTAAGGTCATCAATGCTCCAGGGAGTAATGCGGATACCGTAGCAGAGCACACTCTCGCACTCATGCTCACCGCTCAGCGCAAAATAGTCGAATCAACTCAATCCGTGAGAGCTGGAGAATGGGACGACCGCAAGAGTTATGATGGTGATGAGATCCGATCTAAGACCCTCGGCATCATCGGCATGGGTGATATTGGCCAGCGAGTCGCTCGATTAGCCACAGCTTTTGGGATGGAGGTGCAATACTGGAATCGCTCCTATGTCGATCTCCCCTACCCTCAGCGAGAGCTATCAGATGTACTCCACAACTCAGATATCATCAGCATCCATGTCGCACTGACTGATCAGACATCAGGTATGATCACAGCCGATGATTTTAATAAAAATCGTCCTCCAATACTGATTAATACTGCCAGAGGAGGTATCATCAGTGATGACGAGATCATCAGGGCTCTTGAGTCAGGTAGACTGAGAGGTTTCGCCGCAGATGTATTGGCCACCGAGCCACCTGATCCTCAGTCTCCACTACTATCCATGGACCATGTTTATATCACGCCCCATAGCGCCAGTCTCACCGCACTCACCTACAATGAGATGTGCGTCATGACTGTACAAAATCTCATCAAACTCCTAAATGGAAAGTCCATAGGTGAGAAATTCATTTTCAATCGAAAAGACTTGTAGATTTTACACTTTATCTCAATTTTTTATTTACGCAATCGATTGTTTTTCTATCTTTCCCTCCAGAATTACATTTTCATCTATCTATTCAATTTAGTCCATGCGACACATTTTGACATTCCTATTTAGCGCCTTCACAGTATTTTTTTCTCATTCGTTATTAGCACAGTTCGAGATCACGACTGAGGTAGGATCTGGTCATGACTGTTTTCCTATCTCACTTTCCAATGGCGCCAGCGCTATTTACACCGATATGGATGATGCTGAGGTAGTACACACTGTGGCTGAGCATTTTGCACAGGACGTAGAGCGAGTAGCCTCCCATCTTCCTACACTACGAGATATTGATGATGAGCTATCAGAGTATATGATCATCATAGGCTCTATCGGCCAAAACAAACTCATCGATCAACTCATCGCTGATAAAAAATTAAACGTATCGACCATTAAGGGAGCATGGGAGCGATATCAGGTATCGACTATTTCTCGACCATTCGAAGGGGTGAAAAAAGCACTGGTGATAGTAGGAAGTGATCGTCGAGGGACAGCCTATGGAGTCTTTTCATTGTCAGAGGCAATAGGCGTGTCACCTTGGTACTACTGGGCCGATGTACCCGTCACCCCAAAAAAAGAAATCCACCTAAAAGATATCAACTACAACTCTAAAGCGCCATCGGTCAAATACAGAGGCATATTTCTGAATGATGAAGACTGGGGACTGAAGCCTTGGGCCTCAGCTCTCATGGATCCACAGATCAATGATATCGGTCCGAATACATATACTAAAGTCTTTGAGCTCGTGCTCCGTCTCAAGGGCAATATCGTCGCTCCGGCCATGCATGAGTGCACTGGTGCATTCTTTAAATATCCAGAAAACAAAATCGTCGCAGATAGATATGCGATCATGATGACCAGTAGCCATGCAGAACCTCTCCTGTACAACAACACTACAGAATGGCATCAGCTCATCAATGGCAACTGGGATTATGTAGAAAACAAAGAAGAAGTACTCAACGCAATGGATAGTCGGGTCGCTGAAGCCTCCTCCTACGAAAATGTCTATACTGTAGGCATGAGAGGGATCCATGATACAGGTATGAGCGAAGTACCAGAAGGCTATACAAAGCGTGATGTCTTGGCCGAAGTCATCGACGAAGAGCGGAAGATACTCACCAAATATATCGACCAGCCCGTAGAGGATATACAGCAAATATTCGTCCCCTACAAAGAAGTACTCGATATCTACGAGAGCGGGATGCAGCTCCCAGACGATATCACTATCGTTTGGCCTGATGACAACTATGGCTATATCAAAAAACTCAGCAATAAAGAAGAACAAAATCGTGCTGGAGGTGCGGGCGTCTACTATCACATCTCCTATCTCGGATGGCCAAATGACTATCTCTGGCTCAATACTACCCCACCTGCACTCATGTACGCCGAAATGAAAAAAGCCTACGACCTCGGTGCAGATAGATACTGGCTCCTCAATGTCGGCGATATCAAACCTGGCGAGATGGGCACAGAGCTTTTCCTCGATATGGCCTGGGACTTTGATGCTTTCTCTTTCGAGAATATCAATGACTTTCAGATAGATCGCCTTTCTGAGATATTTGGCGATAAATATCGAGATGAGCTCACTCACATTTTTGAGCGATATTATTATCATGGATTTACGAGAAAGCCAGAATACATGACATGGGACTGGGCTTGGAATAGCATATTCATACATCCCAATATCAAAGATACTGAGCTCTCCTACCAGCATTATGACGAGGCTGAGACTCGTCTGAGAGAATACCGAGAAATAGCTGATATGGCCAGCGACATCATGTCAGAACTACCAGAGGAGCTCAAAGCCAGCTTTTATGAACTGGTATACTATCCGGTCAAAGGAGCCTCGCTATATAATCATAAAATGCTCATCGCACAAAAAAATAGATGGTATGCCACTCAAGGCCGAACACTCACTAACGAATTAGCTCAGGCAGCGGAGAGCTACCATGATAGTCTGGCTTTGATCACAGCAGCGTATAATAATCTCCTGGATGCTAAATGGGCAGGTATGATGACCGCACCGGGTTTTCTCCCTACTGAGCACCTCGCTCCGACCGAGACCATCAACCTCAAGGATCAAGGTACTCTCAAAGTATTCGCACCTAACAATCTATCCACTGATAATCAATTAATTACTCTACCTACATTCGAAAAATCATTCGACGAAAGTCAAAAAATCACCATCTACAATACAGGTAAAAAGAGCCAATCTTGGACCGCCAAATCTGAAGAATGGATACTACTGAGTAATAAATCAGGCATCATTACCACTCAAGATGAGATCGAGATCAATATAGACTGGTCCAAACTATCTGGCGAGTCTACCCAAAAAGGAAAAATAAGCGTCCAGTCAGGTACTACGACTCATGAAATCCATATAAATGCAGACCCAAGATCTATAGCTGATAGCCAGCTATATAGAGCTCACCATGGAGTGATCAGTATTGATCCGACAGACTATCATAATAAGACTGAAAAAGGCAATATCAAATTCTCCAAAATACCTCAACTCGGATATGCAGACAATGCGCTGCAACTCGGATCTGCTATATATGATAGTGGAGAGGGATCTTTTGTCAGCTATGATTTTACAGTCGAGGAGCCTGGCGACATCACCATTCATAGCTATATGCTCCCCCTCTTCGCTAAGGATCGAGAGCACGGTACAGCCTATGGGATTCAGATCGATGATCAGCCGATGATCACTCAGTCTAATGATGTCAAGGAGTACTCCAGAGAATGGGCAAGCAATGTCATCAGAAATAGCGCAATCAATAGCAATACTTTCACCGTGAATACATCCGGAAAACACACATTAAGAATCTATGCTATCGATCCGGGTATGATCTTGCACAAAATCGTCATCGATACGGGAGGACTCCGAGATAGCTATCTCGGTCCTCCTGTGAGAAAGTAACCTCGCTTGATCATACCGCACTAAGCGCTCGATCAAAGTCTTCGATCAGGTCCTCGATATCCTCGATACCTACGGAGACTCTGATCATACCGTCTGTGATACCATTCGCCAGGCGGATTTCCTTGTCGACATTGAGATGGGACATAGATGCTGGGTGGAGGATGAGCGTATCTACATCTCCCATAGTCGGAGCAAGTGCTCCGATAGTCACAGCATTCATGAATCTCAATCCTCCCTCGATACCACCTTTCACCTCAAAGCACATCATACCGCCGTACATGTTCATCTGCTTTTGAGCAGTCTGATGGTCGGGATGACTCTCGAGACCGAGGTAGTTGACTCGATCCACCTTAGCATGAGTGCTCAGATACTGAGATAGAGCCAGGCCATTAGCACTGTGGCGCTCCATACGGAGATTGAGCGTTTTCATACCTACATTCGTCAGCCATGCATCCCAGGCATTGCAGTTAGTCCCGATGAGCTTCATCGCAGACCAGACCTTCTTTTTATTCTCAAGGGTCTTGCCTATGATGGCCCCAGAGATGCCATTGCCATGACCATTGAGATACTTAGTTGTGCTATGGATGATGTAGTCGATACCATAGAGGAATGGTCGCTGGATAGCTGGCGTACAAAAGGTATTGTCTATAGCCGATACGATGCCTGTCTCTTTAGCGATGGTAGCGATGAGCTCTATGTCGATACAGTCCAGTGCTGGATTAGATGGAGTCTCAAAGTATACCATCTTGATCGTACTGTCAGCTGAGATAGCATCTCTCACCGCCTGCTCATCACGCAGGTCTACGAGGACCACATCGATGCCATAGCGAGTCATGACATTTTTGAGCAGCTCAGTCGTACCACCGTAGAGATTGCCCTGTGTCAGGATCTTATCACCCTGCTGGAGCAAGCCAAATACCAAGGTACTGATCGCCGACATACCGGACGAGGTCATGATACCCCAGGCATCTGTCACCTCAGTACCATATGACTCAAGAGCTGCGATTTTTTGGCCGACTGCATCTACTGTTGGATTACTAAATCGTGCATAGATATGCGCCTTCTCTGGATCTTTGAAGATATCTATGCCCTCCTCTATACTTTCAAACTCAAAAGAAGAAGTGGCATATATCGGTAGCTGATGTGGCTTAGTAGTACGGGGATCTTTAGGATCTTTGACACATAGAGAGTTGAGACGCATGTTGCTGTATTTTTTTGAGCTTATGAATTGAGCATGGCGAATATCTACAATTCTGCAGAATCTCGATATCCTAATCGCACTCAGAATGAGTTAATCCGGCAATTTGTTCTTGATCCCGACTTTGTTTACTACCTTCTATGGGTATTTCATTTCATCATGAAGAGCGCCGCCAGATATAGGACCTACTTGCTGCTCAGCATCATATGGATGCTGTCATCCACTATAGCACTATCCCAAGTCGAAATCTGTGATAATGGGCTCGACGACGATGGCGACCGCCTCATAGATCTCAATGATCCAGACTGCTACTGCGAAGTAATCGAGCCCGTCTCCTTGATACCTAATCCTTCATTTGAGGATCAAGACTGCTGCCCTGGCGATCGTAGTGAGCTCAACTGTGCTACCGACTGGATCCAAGCCTCTGAGCCCACGACTGATTATATCCACTCTTGCAATTGGCTCGGCTGGGATGATTTTCCACCGCCTATGCCTTTCCCCGATGGAGATGGTATCATGGGATTCAGGGATGGTCGTGTCAGGCAAGGCAATCCTGAGCCCTATTGGAAAGAATACGCGGGAGCCTGCCTGATCAATCCGTTGGAGCAGGATTCTACCTATCGCTTTCAGTTTGATGTAGGATTCGTAGATCTGCAGCGATCTCCACCGATTGATATCTCCTTTTTTGGTACACGTAGCTGTGAGTATCTTCCCTTTGGTCGTGGCAATGAATCATTTGGCTGTCCCTCCAATGATCCAAACTGGGAAAAACTGGCCGAGGTCCGTGTCTCTGGTGGCAATCGCAGCCAATGGGTCAACACCATCCTTGATATCACTCCTCGACAGGATATCTATGCCATTGCTATCGGCCCGGACTGTGAGGCAGTGTCTACACCAGTGAGTCTTTATTATTTCTTTGACAATCTGCTCCTATCCGATTTAGCAGCTTTTGATCTACAGATCAGAGAGTCTCAGCACCCCTGCAGCGAGGACTATACCCTATCAGTACCTGACAATCTCAGCTTTTCCTATCAGTGGTACAAGGATGGCGTAGCGCTCGTAGGAGAGGCTTTCGGCGAGCTCACGCAGCATTATGGAGACGGAGATTATCAGGTGCGGATCTTTAATGGTGACGACTGTAGACTTTCAGCAGCATTTGAATATCGCCAGCCAGTGATAGACGCTCCAGAACGGCGCAATATCTGCGTCGGTGATAGCTATACATTTGGAGATAGGACACTCAGTGAGGTGGGCACCTATATTGATACTTTCAAGAGTGTGGACAACTGTGATAGCATCGTCACTTTAGAGTTGGATCTGATCGGAGCCAGATATGATACTTTAGCACTGACCCTGTATCAGGGACAGTCATTTGATATAGCAGACATGACGCTCGAAGGCGAAGGAGACTATCCTCTGACCTTAGTATCATCTCTCGGATGTGACAGCCTACTACTCGTAGATCTCGACTATGCTAAGGTCTTCATCCCCAATGTTTTTTCTCCAGGAGCACTGGGAGACAATGCAGTATTCAGACCCTACATCGCAGAGCCACTGGTGGCACAGGTGGACATTCAGATTTTTGACCGATGGGGAAATCAAGTATTCCGAGGCCCAGAATGGGACGGTGGCGACCTCAGCTCAGGGGTATACATGTATAGGATGCATGTGACTTTTGATGTGGGTGAGCCAGAGGTCTTTTATGGAGATGTGACACTATTGAGATGATAGATCTTTCTCCGCAGTATGTTGTCATTTCATCACCAAATACCATTTTTCCTTTCCAATGATTACATTAGCACGAGAGGAAATAATAATATCATTTTAAAAAGCCCTAAGCATGCATAGACGACACTTACTTACCTCCGTATTGATAGCATTGATGATCAGCTCATGTGTAGCGCAGCAGTCCGTATCTACGAGCATCGATGCTCAGCAAGATAAGTACACGGATATAGCCCACCAGATTTGGAATTTTGCCGAACTTGGATATCGGGAGGAGCAGTCATCTGGGCTCCTACAGGAGACTTTAGCGGAGGCAGGATTTGGCATTGAGACAGGCGTAGCTGATATTCCGACTGCCTTTGTGGCCAGCTATGGCGAAGGAGGACCAGTGATCGGACTGCTGGCAGAGTTTGACGCACTACCTGGCATATCTCAGGACGCCGTACCTACTCGTCAGCAGGTCACAGAAGGGGGCAATGGTCATGCATGCGGTCATCATCTATTTGGCACAGCGAGCGTAGCTGCAGCTATAGCGGCTAAAGACTGGCTCTCTCAGTCTAAGCTACCGGGTACGATCCGTCTCTATGGCACTCCAGCCGAAGAAGGTGGAGCAGGAAAGGTCTACATGGTCAGGGCAGGACTATTTGACGATGTCGATGCAATGCTCCACTGGCATCCCAGTGATCAAAACAACGCCAGCGCTGGATCATCACTGGCTAATAAAAGTGCGAAGTTTAGATTTCACGGTATCGCCTCACACGCCGCAGTGGCTCCCCAAAATGGCCGCTCCGCTCTCGATGGAGTCGAGGCGATGAACTATATGGTCAATCTCATGCGAGAACATGTATCCTCGGATGCCCGTATCCACTACGTCATCACCAGTGGAGGCGAAGCGCCCAATGTCGTCCCAGAGTTTGCCGAAGTATTTTACTATGTGCGTCATCCAGATATGGACGTAGCCAGAGAGACATTTGACAGAGTGGTCGCTGCGGCCGAAGGTGCCGCTCAAGGTACAGGCACGACGATGGACTATGAGATCATCCATGGTGTGTACAATCTCATGCCAAATGAAGCACTATCCAGGGTCGTCTATGAAAATCTAAAAGAGACCGGAGGGTTCAGCTATACTGAGGAGGAGCAGGCTTTCGCCGAAAAAATACAAACCACACTCCCAGAGCGTATGATCAAGCCGCTCAGTTCTACCTCAAAAGTAGGCGCATTCAGAGTCATCGAAAAAGGAGGTGGAGGCTCCACTGATGTAGGAGATGTCAGCTGGGTCGTACCGACTGCAGGATTAGTCACTGCTACATGGGTGCCTGGGACGACGGCACACACATGGCAGGCAGTAGCTGCAGGCGGTATGAGTATCGGTCATAAAGGCATGCTCCTCGCTGCTAAGGTATTAGCCGAGTCTGCTATAGATCTCATCCAAGATCCAGAGACCATTCACCAAGCTAAAAGCGAGCTCAGTCGTCGTACAGGAGAAGACTTTGAATACAAAGCCTTGCTCGGTGATAGAGAGCCGCCACTGGACTACCGTAAGAAGAGCTGATTCTGTGTTTAACTCATGGAGCAAACTTCCAAGGAATATTAGTTAATTGGGTGAGTCTTGTTATCTTAATGGAAATAAGTAACAACTCTCAATCAAGAACTATATGAACATCTTAATCGTCGAGGATGAAGCTATCATAGCTGAGGATTTGTCCTTTATGCTTGAGAAAAATGGGTATTCGGTGATTGATATTTGTCCATCGTACGAATCAGCTATTGCTGCTCAAAAGAACCAGGTAATCGATCTTGCTTTGATAGATATCAATTTAAAAGGACCTTTATCTGGGATTGACTTTGGTAATTATCTCCATGACAATGCAGATATACCTTTCATCTATACAAGTTCATTAGGAGATAAGACTACGATCAATAAGGCCAAGTATACTCGTCCATCTTCATACTTAGTAAAACCTTTTGGTGAGCAACAGCTAATCGCAGCTATCGAAATTGCTATGGAGACATTTGGGCAGTCAGGAGACAGTCATACAGAATCTGTTGACAAGGAGCAAAGTCATAAAGTTTTCAATGATGCTTTCTTCATAAAGGATCATCACCGATACATCAAGCTACCTATATCGGATATACAATACTGCAAAAAGGCAGATAACTACATCGAATTAGTCACACTTAAGAGAAAACACCTGATCAGAAAACCGCTTCAGGTATTGATGGATGAACTGGAGGGCTATCAATTTTTTAAATGTCATAAATCGTACATCGTCAATCTAAATTATCTACAGGAGATTCGTCCTACCGAAATAGTACTGCAAGACCATTCTGTGCCGATGGCCAGAAACTATCACCTGGAATTAAGGAAAAAACTGAATATCCAACATTGACCAATCAAGCAGCCATCTGAGCTGGTGCAAAATCAATGAGTACAGTGGCTCCATCTTTGTTCATATTGTTTACTTCCCCATTGAGTTGTTTGGTCAATATACTGACCAACCTTAAACCAAGAGAGTTGGATTTCGATTCTTTCGTACCATGATCAAAGCCTTTACCATTGTCACTGACCATCAATTGATAGGAACCATTCTCCATTTCATCAATCTTGATTTTAATGAGTCCTTCTTCCCCTTTAGCGAAAGCGTACTTGTAGGAGTTAGTGACCAATTCATTGATGATCAAGCCTAATGGCATCGCAGTATCTATATCAAACTCTACTCCCTCAGCATCAACCTCGGTAGAGATTCTATGTTCATGAAACATGGTATTGATATTCTGAATCAAGCGTGACAGATAATCCTGCATATCTATCATATGAAGCTTTTCTGATTGATATAATTGATTGTGTATCAGACTCATGGCCTGCACCCTACTCTGCCCCTCTCTGATAGTAGATATCGTTTGATCATCGGTGGCATGTCGAGTCTGCAGATTGAGCAGACTGGATACGATTTGAAGATTATTCTTGACTCGATGATGTATTTCTTTGAGCAAGGTTTCTTTTTCTAAAAGAGACTGGCTGACCTGTCTACGAGATTCTTCTATGATGCTGTTTTTCTTTTTAATACTTCGAGCCCACCATATTACTGAGAACAGAAGCAAGCCTAACAATAATGCTGAAGCGATCAATAACTGCCTTATCCGTAGATCCTTTTTACGAGATTCTTGCAATATCCTTCGATCTTCTTCTAAATCTGCGATTTCATTCTCCTTCTGTTTGATATCAAATTGCACTTCCATTCGAGCTATCTCGGCATTTCGATTTTCATTCCATATGGAATCTTTGACTATCAAATACTGCGATTGATAAGCATATGCTTCTTTATAGTTCTGCCGATCTGCATGCATTCGAGCTAATCCACTATAGCTATTCCTCAATTCCTCCTGATAGTTCATTTCTTTGGCTATCTGCTCTGCTTGGCTATAGTACCTTATCGCTCTATTAGGCTGATTTTCTGCCTCATAATACTCAGCAAGATTATTATAGCTCTTACTGATACCAGGTTTGAAATCAATAGCTTCACGGATACGTAAGCTTTCTAAGAAAAGTGGTTCGGCCTTTGACTTTGGTCCATACCTCAGGTAATAATTAGCCAGATTATCCAAGCTGAAGGATAGGGCTCTCTGATTATTTAGCTCTTCTGAGAGTGCCCTTGCCTGTTGATAATAATCAAGTTCTTTATCAGTATCACCCAATTGACCTGACAACTTCCCTAATTGACTTAACAAGCCAGGTACTTCTCTTTTATTATTGGTTTGACTCACTATCTCCAGTGCTTTCATGCTGATATCATATGCTTTCTGATACTCTCCCTGCATCCCAAGTATGTCGGCTATATTGGCTAAAAAACTAATCTGCCCATCTCGTTCTCCATTCTTGTCCGCATACTCTTCGGCCTCGATATAATGTCCTAAAGCTTTATCATTCATCCCCATCATATCATATGTAATACCGAGATTATTATTTAGCACCATGATTTGAGAACCAAAATTATTCTCCTTCGAGATGACCATACCTTCTTGATAATGAGCTAAGGCCTTGACGTAATCACCTTGTCCTTCTGCAATATCTCCAAGTGCCTTCAGTCCTAATACCTGTCCATAGGTATAGTCCCCTTCTCGACTTTTCTTTATACTCAATTGAGCATACTTCATAGCATCCTTCGGATTACCCTTACTTAAGCTAACATTGCTGGCTAAAAAATATGCAGTACCAGATTTATTAAGCAAATCGACTTTTTCACACAGACTCCCCATCTCAAGAGACTTCTCAAGTGCCAAATCAGTCTTGCCGCTATTCAATAGAATCATCGCTTTTTCCAATCCAATTCGACAGGTATACTCGTCATTACCAATCTCTTGAGATAGGGTCAAGCCTTTCTCTACTAATGCCATGCCTCTATTGAGGTCTACCCTTCTGACTTTGGATATGAGAGGGACCAAATTTTTCAATTTGCTAGTATCATCTGGAGCTTGTTGAATCAAGGTTTCTAAACTATCGATCTCGGCAGTTTGAGAGTAAAGCCCATAGTGAGCACTCCATACGAGCAGTGATAGAAGGATTAATTTTTTCATTGACGCAAGTTACATAGGTGGACTATTTGGAAGTTAATCAGAAAAATCCACTTCCCACCCACTTTGGTCTAGTTGAGACCATATTCTATTCATTTGGGCGAATCGAGACCATCTTCGGAGGCATGAACAACGATAATTCACACCCAAAGGATTCGATCACTCAGCTATATGTAAATCTCCTGAGAGAACTACAGAAGCTACATGAGTTAACTCAAAGCTATAGCGAGACAAATCAAAATCTTGAGGTCACTCCATCTTCATCCATAAAAAAAAGGAATCATGCAATCATCAAAAAAATTAACGACTAAAGCCGATCATCAACATTTAATAGTAAAATGGTGCCTTCCATTAATTCTGATTTTCAGTCAGACTACTATGATAGCTCAAGTAGAAAATGATGATAAAATAAACTATCAGGTACGATTGGCCTATTCATTTTGGTCACAGACTTCTGATGATGGTACTAATGGAGTCTCAGAGTTAGTATTCAAAACCTATTTAGCTCAAGATGATAATGGTACCTGGAATGACATCAGAAGTAATCCAGATATCACTTTGTGCCAAACGTTTTCTGCTGATTGTCATTTTAATCCTAATGGAGCATATTGCTACGAAGACTGGGATGCTGTCAGTAATACTTGGTCAAAACTTCAAACTTCTAATACGGCCTATGATCTCAACTTTGAATCTTGGGAAGATGATGGAGGTCACCACTGTAATTCAACCAACCAGGACTATTACGGATTCTTCAGAGTACGAAAGGATCTTAAGGATGATATTACACCTACTCAGTTTCACAATCATAGTCAAACGATCCAAGGAAATCAATCCATCTTGGCATGGGGACATACCTGGCGCTATAGTGCTGGTAGAAAGTCGGAGCCTCTGTCATTTGGTATAGTGCAGCAAGGTCAATCAAAGACTCACTACAATCGAAATGGTAGTGCTCCAAGTGGCTATACCATTGATGTGGGATACAGTGATGATTGGGATATGATCGACGGACCTGATGTGACCTATTCATTCGAGGTGGCAGATATAGCAAAAGAAGTGTCGATATTCAATACCTATCTCACCCAAGAATACCATCGGCTGTACCTCATAGATGCTAATGATCACATCGTAGCAAGTGAACTAAGTAAGACAGGCATAAGCAACATCCAGCTCTGTCCGGGCACCTACCGAATAGTGGTCGAAGGAATGTCAAGCAATATCATCGAAAGATTCAACCTCGAGATATCGGCACAAAGTACTGCCATCGATCCTGGCAGCATCGCTACAGATCAAACAGAAGCCTGCGAGGACGCCACAATAGAAGATATCGTCAATACCAACAATGCAGATAGTATAAATGGGGAGGCCGCAATCTACTCATGGGAAATCTATGATTCTGCAGCTGACAGCTGGGAAGAACTCGCTCAGCAAGGAGCTACCTTAAGAGACTACGGTGCTATGGATACGACTGACATTACGTTACGCAGAAAAGCCGAGGTCTGTGGAGTGACTGCTTACACTTCCTCAGTCACCATAGACTTTACTAATTCTACTACTTCAGCTGCTGTGATCCTACTCAACGGCGAGCCAACGATACCAGAAGGAACTGATCCAGGATTCATTAGCACGACTGTGGCGGCCAGTGGTTCTCCTACACCCTTATCCTATTATTGGGAGTCGTCAGTGGGTAGCTCTGGAGTATGGGTAGAAGCAACTGGATCTTCTAATAGTACAAGCTTTGATATTCCGATCCTTGATCAGACCACGCACTTTAGACAAGTAGTGGTAAATGATTGTGGTAAAAAGGCATATTCTGATGAAATCAGCATTCATGTGATCCCTGCAGATGGAGCCATCAGTGGTCGTATCACAAGTCCGGCATTTGGAGGAGGACCTGGTGCAGGAGTAGCTGGAGTCACCGTAACTGCTACACGTACCAGCTCCGTACCTGGAGACAACTTGACCATAGGCAGCTATACCGATGTGAGCGATACACAAGGCTATTATTCGATAACCGATATTTACTATGGTGATGATGAGGCCAGTTTTGATGTAGAAGCTACATATATGCATAATGGAATTATGCATCAATTTGATCCAGCAGAATATACTGATCAGACGATTGAAACCAACTTCAAGCAGCTTAGCAATCGTGATTTCACTGATCTTACCAGTTTCTCTTTCTCAGGGCAGATATTGCAAGCATTCGATCAAGATCCGGATCCATCTGTACCAGATACCATTTATTGCGGGATAGACTCAGTAGTAATCTTGCTCAATGGATTAGCTGTGGATACTACGGACATGTCTGGGCAGTACGTCATTGCCATACCAAACATAGGAGAACATACCATAACAGCTGTAAAAAATGGCTTAGCATTCTCTCCTGTTAATTATACCGCATATATCGATCAAAACTATGCTGATCAAGATTTTTTCAACAAGGAAACACGGACGGTATCGGGATTTGTCGGTGGTGATTGTGGCACTATACTGGGGCAAGCTGTATTACAATTTAGCAGTATCGATAATTGTATTAATCGTATGGTGACGACCTATGCAGATGGAAGCTATCAAATAGAATTACCTGCAAGAAAATATAACGTACAGTTAGTTGATATGATTGATCCAGCTCCATATAGCGCATTAGAGGTGGAGGCATTTTTCAATCAAGCTTTTCAACTGGATCTGAGGACGACAGATCAAATGCTTGATTTCATCTATCAACCACCTCCCGTGTTAATGCTCTCTGGACTACCAGATCCGACTTCCTGTGATCCCGCTATGATCGTAGTTCCTCAATTAGAACCGATAACATTAGAGGTAGATATTTATCAAGGCAGCTTAGCTTCTTGTCCCATGGATACTGGATATGTATTGATCGTAGACGAAATAAGTGGCCGTCAGAATGAAACCATAGAAATCCCAATATCTCAAGGGAAAATCACTTACAACCTGCTACCTGACCTACCTAATCTTGTCGCACCATATACAAAAAGTATAAGCATAACAGCTTTTGATACCTTGGGACAAAGTGCCAGTGTCACCCAAGATATGATCATCACTGGTGCTCGCCCGAGAGATCAGACATTCACCACTGTATCTCCAGATATTCCGTTTATGATATTGAGGGACCCACCAGGAGATGCCAGCTATAGCTATGTAGAGGAGTCCATGACCAATGAATTGGCCACATCATTTCAAGTGGCTGGAGGAGCCAGTGTCAATACATGGTTAGATGTCAAGCTGGGGCAGAAGTTTGCAGCGGGAGTAGGGTTCTCTGTCGAGACGGCCTACTGGGGACAGATCGGATTATCAAATGAGATCTCCTCCGAAATGGTCAATACGGAAGAGTCCATCCTGAGCATCACTCAAAATCAGCGGTTTGAAACCTCTGATGGAGAACTGATATCGGGCACATCAGGTGATGTATTCATCGGAGGGGCGATGAATCTGATCTATGCTGCTGCTGATATCTTAGAAGTGGACGGCTGTGAAATAGATATTGATGTAGACTTGATGATAGCCAATGATGGCTTCGCTACAACATATGTCTATACCGAAAAGTATATCAGAGAGACCATCATCAATCAATTAGAATTTTTAGCAACCAATAGTTCCCATCCTGACAGCGCACAATACTATCAAGATCAGGTCGCCGTATGGCGGCAAACACTACAGCAGAATGAAGAACTGAAAGAAAACGCACAAGAGCTCTCAGGGGCGTATTCTAATATATCCTTCAGCAACAATGCTCCTTATGAAAGTAGTACCACTGTCAGCTCTGCTGAATCAAGTAACATAGAATTCAACGTAGAAATAGCCACTGAAATAGCAGCAGAGGTAGGAGTAGAAATTGGAGGATCTGGTTTCAATGGTGGGGTTAAAGCCAAATTTAGAATGCAGACGGGTACATCAAGAAACTCTACCCAGACAAGCAGTATGACTACAGGATTTCATCTCGAGGATAATAACATTGGAGATGGATATACCGTGAATATTAAAAGAGATCCAGTATACAACACACCTGTTTTTGATCTGGTCGCAGGTATCAGCTCTTGCCCTCATGAAGTCGGCACTCAGGCTCGAGACTTACCCGAATTAATAGCAATAAATCCAGTAATCACAGACATCCCTGAAGACGGATTGGCAGAATTCACTCTCCGACTGAGAAACCTGAGTGAGAGTGGAGAAATGAGAACCTATTATTTACAATTTGATCAAAGCAGCAATCCAGATGGAGCATCGATCTGGTTAGGCGGAAGTCCGTACATTGAACCTATTGCTTATACGATACCCTATCAAAACTCTGTAGATGTACTGGTAAAAGTGGGAAGAGGTGCTTCTAATGTCTTCTCATATGAAGGTTTGACCTTTAGACTATACCCATTGTGCGAAGCTGGAGCTGACGGTAGTGCCGCCACTTTAGCCTCAGAGGCTGTGATCAATGCCTTTTTCGATACTCCTTGCAGTGATATCAGAATGGCGTCACCATATGATGGATGGATTATCAATTCTGACAATATTGAGATTGACATTCATGCAGTAGATTATGACATAGACCAACTGGATCAGCTTATGCTCCAGATATCTCCAATCGGTCTGAATAGCTGGTCCACCGTGACAGTCTGGGAGTCCGTAGATCTAAATGAAAATGATCATTTGGGTGCCAATCTTGGCACTGAACTAATAGGAAATTTGTCCTCCTGGCAGGATGGCGCCTATGACCTTCGTCTGAAACTAATCTGTGGATCAAACAGCATCTATAGTCAACGAGCATCGGGTATCATAGATACGAAGGCCCCTTCCCTCTTTGGTCTTCCTCACCCCGTCGATGATCATCTGAGTGCTGGAGAGGAAATTAGTGCAACATTTGATGAAAATATAGATTGTAGCAATAGTCAGATAACTATGCGAAATCTCGTAACTGGATTTGACTTACCTGCTACTATGAGCTGTTTTGAGAACAAAATAATGGTGCAACCAGCGCAAAATCTAATAGACCAAGGGAACGCCATATATCGAATCATGATCGATGATATCATGGATCCCGCAGGTAATAAAACAAGCTATAACTGGGAGTTTCGAGTCGGAGACCATATTGAATTACCCATTTTTTCTTGTGAAGATATGCTCGTCCAAAACTCATCTGATGGAAATTCAAGTACAATTAATGAAGGGGTTTATCGAGGTCTTACTATTGAATCCGATGGAAAAATCAGTAGTGGAGATCAGGTCCAATTCAAAGCTTCTAACGACTTGACGCTTTTGCCATCTTTTGAGATAGAATTAGGAGCGATTTTCACAGGAGAGATAGAAGCCTGTGAAGACTAATAAAATAAACAAATCATAAAAACTAAATCATGAATACCACTAATCATATCACAAAAAGAGAGTACGAAGTACTCCATCTAATCTCTCAAGAATACACTACTAAAGAGATAGCAAGCGAAATGTATATCAGCACACATACCGCCCTATCACATCGAAAAAATCTAATGGCAAAATTGAATGCGAAAAATACCGCTGGTTTAGTTAGACGAGCTTTCGAGCAGCAATTATTGATGGTATGAGTACAACAGCTAAAAAATACATTCTATATAAAAAAGTGTAATAGGACTAATAGAATCAAGCACTCGTAAAATTGATGGGGTTGATGTATTTTGAATGCCTTATGAAGAATAGATTGATACATCAGAAAGTAGTCTCGACTGCTAAAAGTATCGACAATAAAGTACCAACTCTTGGCTAACGAAAAGGAAAGTAATCAATGACTACTCGTCGCTCATATCACTTCATTGCTTTTGCTCTCGCATTACTACTATTCTGTAGCTGCGAATCACCAGAGACGCATGAGCATGAGGGCTACATCACGATCCGAGATCACCAGATCTATCATCGAGTACAGGGTCAAGGGCCATTGGTGATTTTAGCACATGGCGGATATTTATCTCATGAGATGTGGACTCCTCAGGTAGAGGCATTATCTGAAGAATTTCTTATTGCGAGTTTTGATGATATAGGCCATGGACGATCTATATCAGGATCAGCAGACCTCTATGGATATGAAATAATTCATGAGATCAAGAAGATGTACAGTCCAGAAGCTCCATGCATCGTAGCTGGTCTGTCCTGGGGCGGTATGCTCGCCAGTGACTATGCGCTTCGCTACCCTGACGAACTAAGTAAATTGATACTATTGTCTCCCGGACTGAATGGCTGGGAGTACTTCCAAGATAGCCTCGCTGCTGCTAACAATCGTCTCCGACAAATAGCCACTGAAAAGGATGATATTGTGTTATCCGCTCAGCTCTTTCATCAAAACTGGGTCATCGGTCCAGGTCGCTCAGAGGGCGACATAGATTCTACCTTTTCACAGCGATCTCTTAAGATGATCACCCAGACCATGACCGACCACTGGAGAGCTGACTGGTCATCGCTCGCTTCGCCCCCTGCTATCGAGCGCCTCCATGAGATAGGCATTGAGACGCATATGCTCATCGGTGCAGAAGATGCACGTGATATCCATCTCATCTCCGATATCTATGATAAACGGCTACCACGATCCACTAAAACAGTACTCCCTAATGCAGCTCATCTGCTGAATATGGAAAAAGTAGATGAAGTAAATGAATGGATGAAGAGTGTTTTACGATCTGATTGAGGTCATTTTACCCTTCCACAAAATACTGGGAGCTGATAAAACTTGATCTTGAAGAGGCAAAGAATGAACTATAATCCTCCCACTACAGCTCTATCACTACGGTCGTCACACTCGAGGGATCGATAGTCTGCAGCACTGCAGCGCCTTCTATCGTAGCCGCTCCAGCCTCACGATTTTTGTTGAGCGAGGTGATGTAGGACTCCACCGAGCCGATGGATCCTGCACCTGCTACACTGATCTCAGCGGTGGTCGATATCGAGCGATCATTGAGGATCACTACTACGATGCGACCATCGCCTTCATAGGCGGTGACTTTGAGATTATTGCTACCATCTCCACCTACATCGATACGGTGATAGTCGGGACGGATGTATTTAGAGTAGTGAGAGTAGGCATAGCCACGCTTGAGGATCGCACCCTCTGCAGTCCCCTGCTCTCCCTCTCCGATGAATGAATAATATCGCTTCAGATACCACCAGACATAGGCATTCCAATTGCTCTCCATCGACTCATGGATCGTCTCGAGCATGTCTATTGACTCTGCCCATTTTCGGGTCTCTCCTATATTGCTCCAGCCACTATCAGCATCGAGATTGAGCAGGTATTCCGTCATCCAGATTTCTTTATTCTGTTCTTCTGCCAGTGGGATCGGCCCCAGCCCATTGCCGTAGATATGTCCTCCGACGATTTCAAAATTTGCTAAGGCTGCAGAATCCTGTAGTAGCCCCGTATAGTACTCCATACTAAAATTAAATGACTCAGCGGTGATGACAGTATTATTGATCCGGCCAGCATGATTGATCATGAAATCTTCTACCTCTGACACTGTCCACTGCGTCCATTCGCCGATGTCTGGCTCATTTTGCATAGAGATAGCATGTAGATCGACGCCATTGCGAGACATATATGCATCAAATGCATTGAGATGGTCTACGTATTCGTCATAGAATTCTGGCAAGATTCGCTTTTCGTCATGAGCGGGATCCAGCATGTATGATGGTGCATCCCAAGGGGAGGCAAATACGATCGCCCCTTGTTCTTGTGCATATCCTGCTACTTCTGCGACAGCTGCCCATCTGGCTGAATCTACGGGTACACTTACTCTGAATATGCTCAGGCCCAGTTCATTATCCCCAAGTCCAAAAGCTTTCTGCATATCGCTACGTCGTGGATAGTTATTCGCACCTCTGAATACTGTATTGCAACCCCCAAATCCTACAATCCGCTGATGTACCGTCGACGGATCTATGGTGATTTTGCGAGTGATCAGAGGGACCTCGGGAGTCATATTATCATGATCTCCCTCTGAGCTACAGGAGATCATGATACTCACCACTATGAGGAATAATAAATACTTCAATGGTTGGAATGCAGACATACTATTCATACTTACTTTTTATGATTTTGTTACAATTACGGCATTTACGCAATCGATTGCAAAGTATAGCCGTAGATACCCTAAATTGAGATACCAAAGAAGTAGTTATCTTGAGCAGCGACCATAGTAATAGATCATGATCAGAGTACTGAGAGTTATATATTTCAGCCTTTTTCTTTCATTTGGCTATAGCCAAAATCATCCTGTACAAAGCGCCATCGAAGAGATGATCAAATCCTACGATGCCACGGTAGGCGTATCCATCTACGAGCCAAAGTCAGGAGATCAGATCAGTGTCAACGGAGATAGGCATCTCCCCATGCAGAGCGTATACAAACTCCATCTCGCCCTCACCGTCCTAAAGGATGTGGATGCCGGTATATGCAGTCTCTCAGACTCTATCCAGATCACTCCCGCACATATCGAGCAATACGAACATCTTTGGAGTCCGCTGAAGAAGAAATATCCAAACGGCGCCACGATCACTATCGCTGAGATGATGGAGCAGACAGTGGCCTGGAGTGATAATATGGGCTGCGATATATTATTTGAGATGGTAGGCGGTCCAGCGATCGTCGAGAAGTATATGCGTGATATAGGGATCACCGATGTAGCTATCAGGTATCCAGAGATCATCATGCAGTCCGACTGGGAGATCCAGTACCTCAACTGGTCAACTGCCGATGCCATCACTCTCCTACTTCAAAAGATCTATACTAACGAAAACAAAATGCTCAGTGAGACAAGCTATGACTATCTCATGGAGACGCTCATCGGTACCCAGACAGGTACTAAGAGTCTAAGAGGCCTACTACCAGAAGGCACGACGATCGCCCATAAAACTGGGCAAGCTGGCGTCGATCCGGATGGTAAACGAGGAGCTGTGAATGATGTGGGGATCATATTCTTGCCAGATGGTAGTCCTCTGTACATCAGCGTATTAGTCAGTGATAGTCGAGAGAAGCTCGATGACTGCTACCATATCATCGCTCAGACAGCTCGTATAGCTTGGGATCACTATATTTTACAGTAAACTACTTCAATTTAGAATCGGTGATGTGCTTAAAATAAAAAAGGGAGTGAAACTCAAAATTTCATGGTAAGAAACTTAAGCACACTCCCATTATCTGTATCTTATTGACTAATATTAGTCATCGATGTCTGTCACATTACCATCAAGATCAAAAGTTATTTTCACATCATTATCGAGCTCTACTCGATACTCGTCAGTGCATGATCGAACACGGTCAATACCAATTCCATCATAGTTAGTATTGATGTAATTTTGAGCTGCTGCAGGCAATTCGCCAAAAGTAATATCCGAACAATCATCATCTGATCCACTACCATCTCCATCCACCTCAATCAGATTACCCATGTTATCAAATTCTAATTCTACTCCATTGCTCAATTCGATTTCAAATCCATCTTCATCTGACTCAGCATCTATGATGACTGCTGCAGGATAGTTTGTACTGATATAGTCAATTATCACCTGAGGGAGATCCTCTATATTTATATCCTCTCCTTCGCCTTCTCCATCTCCAGAGTTACCTGATATCTCTCTGAAGTTACCATCAGCGTCAAACTCAAGTTTCAATCCACCACTTAATGTCACCTCATACTCCACACCATCAAATTCTGCCTTGATTATGGTCTCTCCAGGGTAATTAGCCGCTACATAGTCTGTCACTGACATCGGTAAGTCGCCTACAGATATATGATCATCTTCATTTTCTCCTTCTCCTTCTGATCCAGATATTTCTTTGAAGCTACCCATACTATCGAATTCTAATTTTAGACCATTACTTAAGGTCACTTCATATTCTACTCCGTCAAACTCCGCTTTGACGATCGTCTCTCCTGGATAATTAGCTGATATGTAGTCTGTCACTGGCATCGGTAGATTACTGATTTCTATCTCATCTTCTTCCCCACTATCATCTCCATCATTACCAGATATCTCTTTGAAATTGCCCATATCGTCAAACTCCAACTTCAATCCATTACTCAAGGTCACTTCATACTCTATTCCGTCAAACTCCGCTTTGACGATCGTCTCTCCTGGATAATTAGCTGCTATATAGTCTGTCACTGCAGCAGGAAGGCTACCTGTCTCAATTTCGTTGTCATCTCCATTATCATCTCCACCCTGTCCAGATACTTCTAAGAAATTGCCTGATAGATCAAACTCTAATTCCACGCCGCTGCTCAGTGTTACTTCGTATTGATTAGGGTATATCTCCGCCTCTACGATCGTCAGATCTGGATAGTTAGTAGCGATATAATCTAATATTGCTTGCGGCAAGTCTGCTGGGTTGATATCTTCCCCTTGATTCTCGCCATCATCATCCCCATTTCCAGATATTTCTATGAAGTTGCCTGAGATATCAAATTCTAATTTAATACCTGAAGAAATGATCACTTCGTATCCATCCAAATTTTCTTCGGCTTCTATGATAGTATCGCTGGGATAATTAGTGGATATATAATCTTTTATAGCTTGTGGGAGATCCACAGGGTCGATAAGTATAAAAGATAGATCATCAAATGTATCATCTGTGGAGGTAGATATCGCCATACCCATTTTATTGATGACTACGCTTTGTCGATCCTTAAAGTCTACTCGTACTTTACCCTCTTCTTGCATTTTGACCTCTTCTATGAGGTCTCCTCTATAGCTCTCTTCTACACGTAGTAACTGCCACCAGGACATTTGTCCTGCGAGTAATTCATCGGTATCAAATTGATCTTCTATGGTAGCCGAAGTAAGAGGAAATCCATTCTGATAGAAAACGGCTTCAATTCCCTGATGCAAAAAGACAGAATAATGGACATAATCAGTACCTACCTTGCTATCAAATTTCTGAAAGCTCTGAATTCGTACATCTGGATACAATGTCTGAACAGATCGTATGACCGCTTCGGGCAACTGCTGTGGATCAGAAACTGTTGAAAAGAATATGGCTGAATAATCAATCGGATCTGATGAATTAACAAAATTCTCCGTCGTCGTGATTTGATTTTCCGCTGCGATAAGCTCTGCATCGATCGTTTCTTCTTCAAAAGATAGATCATCTGAACATGAATAAAATAATGCAAAAACTAAGAAAATAATATAAGATGAAGTCTTCATGACTATTGTATTTGTCTGTTTTTTAAAAGATTAGTTTTCAATTTTCACTTTCATTTGCTCCAGCTCACGAGACAGTTCTTCGATTTTGATCTGTTGCGCTTCTATTAACTGACTCTGCTCTTGCAATGCTTTGACAATCAAAGGTGTAAATGCACTATCACGGATTGTTGGCAGTCTATTCTTCTGATCTGCAGTATCATCGGATATCCCGACAGCCTCCGGAAAATGCTTCTTCAGTACATCGTAATCGAATGACAGTGACATACCACCGTCATTACTTTTATAGCTATAGGTTTTCAACATATTAATATGTGCCAAGGCCTGATCCAACCTTGCAGATTTTGCAATTACTGGAGCCAAAGGCGATAATTCTAAAGTGATATTACATACTACTCGATCCCAGTGCTCATTGGCCACGTTATTGCCCAGGTCAAAAGTAGAACTCGAATAAGGAATCACATCTCCATCTATTCCAATCTTGTCACCACCTCTCAAGCCAATCTCTCTAAAGTTAGTACCGCTTCTAAATTGAATGATCGGAAACGAAAATTGACCACCATTGGGTTGAATTAAAATCTCATCGTTCAGATTGATTTCGTCTGAATAGATAGACATCTCTTGACCGGTCACCACAGTGCAAGTAATAAGTAGTACAAGTAGGAAAAGATTTGTTTTCAATTGGCTTTTCATTAATGAGATATTTAATAAATAATACAGAGTGTGCTTTCAAAATAGTTGTGTCAGAGAGCAAGAAAAATCACCTAAATGAGTAGAAAAGGCCTACTGTAAGACCTATACCATTATTCTTTTCAAATTCCAACATAGATAGATTGACCTGGCGTCGGTAATATGCCTCTCCAAATGCTCCAAATCCTGATCGAGTATGGATGGATAGACCAGATGACAACATAACAGAATTCAAAAAGAAATTTGATGAATTAATATTGACCTTTCTCTCTAATTCACTCCCATCATTCAATAGATAGTCGGCCCCATATCCCGTGATCTTGGACATGCGTATCCCTCCTGATACATATGGCTGTAGATTACGATTTGGTCGAAGGTTATATTGTAAAAAAACTGGTATATCTACGAATTCTGTCTTGTAATAAAAATCAACTATATCTGATCTCTTTTCAATAGCAGAAGGGATAAACAAGGCTTCAGGCAAACTATGATCATAACCACCTTTGTATAACCGCCCCTCGAGACCAATGGCTATCTGCCATCTCTCATGTGGATACAAGGTAGCTCTCGCTCCATAGGTCCATAGCTTATGGAGATATTTTTCTTTCTTAGTTCCAAGATCTACTGGTGTACCCACAGCTGCAATAGAAAAGAGTGGTCTTCCCCAAGAAGGCTTTGAGTAAGATATTACTCCTGATAGATGTCGATCCATAATCATGGTCTCATCTATTAGCAATGGATCTATGGTTGGGCCACTCAACATTTGCAAATTATCTGGGCTCTTATGAATCTTACTGAGTTCCTGTAGATCTGAGAGATTTGCCCTATTTCCAAAAGATGACCAAATCGCACCTTGCATCAAACCAGAAGCATACGCCCCAGCCAAAACATCGTTCTGATATTCTGAAGACATCGACTCAGATCCTATGGACTGATCGATGATAGAAGATGTATTGGTTAAAATTTCTGAAGTGAGCCATTTATCATCATATCTATCTATATAGATAGTATCATATCGAAATATCGTATCACTTTGGGTAAAATTCTGATAGCTAATGGGCGCTGATGTAGTAGCTGAATCTGCTTCAACTACTGAACCCATACCCCGCTGAGAAGAAAAAGATACACCATACCACACTGCTCCCAAGATAGTCAGCCCTAACAAGAGACCTCCTAAAAATGGTATCCAGCTAAAGTAGCTCTTATGAGCTTTAGATTGATCCAGTTCGATCTCAATGCGCTGCCATACAGACTCATCTAACTGATGATTCTTATGCTTATCGAGTTCATCTTTTATATGGTCAAATAAATCACTCATTTCGCCAATTTGATTTTATTCTCCTCTTGAAACATGGCCTGAAGCTTTTTCTTAGCCATAGCTACATTGGATTTAGAAGTTCCCTCTTTAATATTTAGCATTTCTGCGATCTCTTTATGCTTATATCCATCAATCACAAAAAGGTTAAAACAAATACGATAAGCATGTGGCAATCTTTGGATCAGCTTCATGATTTCGTCATGACTTATAGTTTGAATCGACTCGTTTTGTACTGATGCCGTCTTCGCATACTCTATTTCTAAAAAAGGCTCCTTGCTATACCGATAATAGTCACTCACAGCATGGATGATAATCCGTCGAAACCATGGGCTAAAAGGATAAGCCAGATCAAACGAAGTAATATTTTTAAAAGTTCTGATGAATGCATCGCTCAAGATTTCCTTTGCATCCGCTTCATTTCTGGTATATCGCAAAGCAGTGGAAAGGCCCTCCGAATAAAACCTTTCAAATAATTGACGCTGTGCTGCTCGATCTTGTTTTTGGCACCGCTTGATGATATTTCCTATGTCTGCTCTCATTTATATGACTAACTAAACATACAGGGCAGGGATTTATAATGGTTGTGTCTGATTAAAAAAAATTTCACTTACTGTAGTTAATGTAGACTTCATCCAAACAAAGAGGCCCTCACTATCAAGGTTAATTTTTCTTTAATTTCGCAAGCTCGTATTTTCGAAAGATTTATTGCAAAATTAGATGGGACCTTTTACTACTGATTTTAACCATAGTCACTCTGCCGAACCGCACATCAACCGTACAAAGGAAATCCTGAAAAAATACCCGCAGATCAAGAGTCTGATGGGTCGAAATTTTAACACGATCTACTACATACTGGGCATCGTAGGGATGCAGATTTTGATCTCTTTCTTAGTGAAAGACTTAGCCTGGTACTGGGTCGCCGCTATCGCATGGGGAGTCGGAGCATTTGCTAATCATGCCCTGTTCGTACTCATCCACGAGTGTACGCACAATATGGTATTCAAGAATAGAGTCGCCAATCTTTGGGCAGGTATCCTCTGTGATCTACCGAATGCTTTTCCGAGCTCTGTAGGATTCAGAAAATATCACTTAAAGCATCATGCTTTTCAGGGGCACTATGACATCGATGCGGATATCCCAAGTGTCTGGGAGGCCAAGATGATCGGTAATAGCTTTATAGGTAAGTCTATTTGGCTTTTGTTATTCCCTCTCTTTCAGGCATTGAGACCACCGAGACTCAAAGAAATTCAGTTTAGCAATAAATGGATATGGATCAATCTACTGACTGTAGTAGCTTTTGATGTAGCTATCGTCTACTTCTGGGGGTGGATGCCGATACTCTATTTAGTATTATCATTCTTTTTCTCAGTAGGCTTACATCCGCTGGGTGGCAGATGGATCCAAGAGCACTATCTGGTCAAGCCACCACAGGAGACCTACAGCTACTATGGACCACTGAATGCATTAGCATTCAATGTGGGATACCACAATGAGCATCATGACTTCTCCTATGTACCATGGAATAATCTACCCAAAATAAAAGCTATAGCGCCTGAGTACTATGATACACTACACTATCATACCTCATGGGCAAAACTGACTTGGCAGTTTTTGACTGATGGAGACTTATCACTTTTCTCTCGTACCCTCAGAGAAGACAGAGGAGGTATCCAACTGTCAGGTAAAGACGAATCGGACTTCATGCAAGGCCGAAATATTAAAGAAAATGCTACTGTAGCATAATCGTATGAAAAACAAGGAAATAAGGCTCAGAGTGATCTGGGCCTTTTTCATTTTAGATACTTACATTGCTATCTGATACTATATCAATACTTGAGACATGAGCACACCTATACAGCCGATAGATCATAGAGAAGAGACCCTCGATCCGCAAGACTGGGAGCAGATGCGAGCCCTACTCCACCAGATGATCGATGACTCTATCGACTACATGCAGGACCTCCGAGGCCAGGCCCCATGGACTCCCATGGGAGATAATGAACGGGCAGCATTCGCTAAGGCTACTCCGCCTCGCAGCGGCATCGGATCACAGGCGACCTACCAAGACTATCTGGAGCAAGTACAGCCCTACATCATGGGGAATAATCACCCAAAATTTTGGGCATGGTACATGGGCAATGGCAGCATGATGGGCGCCATGGCTGACTATCTCACCGCCATCACTAATAGTAATGCAGGTGCGGGCAATCATGTAGGCCAACATATCGAAGACCAAGTCATCTCATGGATGACTGACATCATCGGCTATCCCGATACAGCCAGTGGGATGATAGTGTCCGGTGGCTCTATGGCCAACTATGTAGGCCTCGCTACCGCTCGACATCATCGATGTGGCTATGACATCCGCCAAAAAGGAATACTGGCCGGAGGACGCCAGCTCTGTGTCTATGGCTCCACCGAAGTGCACAACTGTAATCAAAAAGCAATAGAACTACTCGGTATCGGTAGGGAGCACTTCCGCAAAATCCCAGTCAATGAGGACTACACGATGGACCTCAATGCCCTAAAGGCACAAATCCAAGCTGACAAAGCAGCCGGTCTGCATCCTATCTGCGTCATAGCGAGCGCTGGCACAGTCAATACTGGAGCCATCGATGATCTCCATGCTATTGCAGACATCTGTGAGGACGAGGGTCTCTGGTATCATGTCGATGGAGCTATCGGGGCTATCGCTATGACCTCCGATATAGCCAGACCACAGCTCACGGGTATCGAGCGATCTGACTCTGTAGCCCTGGATCTGCACAAGTGGCTGCACATCCCATTTGAAGCGGGCTGCGTACTCGTCAGAAATCGACAGGTACATCGAGACACATTCGTCGTATCAGCGGAGTATCTCCAAGAAAACAAACGGGGGCTGGCATCTGGTAAGCACTGGTATAGCGAGTATGGTCTACAGCTATCCCGACGTCTCAATGCACTCAAAATATGGATGTCTATCAAAGAGCAAGGCATCGACAAATACGGTCGTCTGATCTCTCAAAATATCCGCCAAGCTCACTATCTGGGTGAGCTCATCCATCAGCATCAGTCACTGCAGCTCATGGCCCCGGTCGGGCTGGACATCGTCTGCTATCGCTATAATCCCGGAGGCCTCACCCTCGATCAGCTCAATGATATCAATCAGTACATCCTCGCAGAGCTACATGTCAGAGGTATAGCGATCCCCTCATACACTACCCTACGAGGCAGCTACTGCCTCCGTGTCGCCATCGCTAATCATCGCAGCCTCATGAGTGACTTCACTGAGCTGGCTCATGCCACTGTATCGCTGGGCGAAGAATACATGGGTAATACTCCGCAACAACAGCAGTGATCTGGAGCCATGACATATCGCTATATCGTGTGATACATCGTGGTGATCTACGTATCGCTATCCGCAGTCCCTATGATCCGGCTATCATCGCTGTGATCAAAGATCTACCTGACCGCAGATATAGCAAGACGATGAGATGCTGGCATCTCCCCTACACTGCAGCACACCTGAGGGCCGCTATCGATCTCATGCCCTGTGCCTCAATAGCAGATGAACTACATGATATCTGCCTGATCGAAAATCTATAATCCGTAGATCCATACCAAAAACAGGACAAATCCAACCAAACTCCGAAACCCCTATTCTTCTACCGACAAAAGGCCACATTTTTACATCAGAATTTAGACGAAAGGGTCTAATAGTCGAATAATTAAGGTTACAAAAAATGGTGTCCGAGAAAAGTCTCGAACACCATTTTTTCTTCTAAGACCCTCGATCAGCAAAGCAGACAAGTCCGTATACTACACGTTCTGAGTAGGCTGCGCCTACGATGTGGTGTGTGGCAAAATTCTGTTTTGCGTAGATCGGGAGAATCAATAACAGATCCTTATAGCCTATCCTATCCATTACACCGCACAAAGAAGCCTTAGCTATCACTCAGAAGGACGCACTTCATACACCAAACCCAGGCAATGAGCCATCTGCCACCTCAGTAAATCTACTTGATTTTACTTAATCCTTTTTGATACCCTATTTTTACTACTTATCTTTCGAGCGCATCAATCCTATAAGGGTAATGAAAAGTAGATCATAAACGGGTTTTTGATCAGACTTATACGAGTTAGTGTTCATAAAATATATTGAATGAATTACATAGAAAGTGTTGAAATAGAAAACTTTTGGGGAGATAAATCTGTCACCCTAACTTTTAATGAAAGCGAGAATTTCTTGATAGGTGTTAATGGATCAGGCAAAACAACAATAATAAATTTAATAGCTGCAACTCTTACAGCTGATTTTCAGACATTAGACAGAGTTGAATTTGAAAAAATTTCTATATCGTTCAAAAACAAACACGACAAACGAAGAAAACCTAAAATTGAAGTTACCAAGATATCTGATAAGAATACACCTTACTATAGAATTCACTTTAAAGTAATTACAAGTTCTTCTGAGGAACCATTCGAAATTTATCTTGATGATTTAGAAGAAGAGAGATTATATAGACACCCAAGCGATGAATTTCAACATAGATTTTGGCTACGTCATGATCCAAAAGTTAGGAAAACTTTACATTTTCATCTAAATGAATTATTAAATATAAGCTGGTTGTCAGTACACCGATTCAGAGCATCAATAAGACGTCGTGATGAAAGATCACATGAATCATTGGTTGATCAAAAAATTAGCGATTTTTCCTCTCAATTACTTCGATACCTATCACAATTGAAAAACCTTGCCGACGAAGAAACGGACAAATTTCAGAAATTCATTTTCTTGTCTCTTATTTCTGTACAAGAGAAAGAGCAATTATTTCAAACTTTACAATCCGTTGATCACGTGAAAGAGCAAAATTCTCTGGTTGAAATTTATAAACTTTTTAACATACAGGAAACGGAATACAAGCAAAAACTTGATCAGTTTTTCAAGGAATATCAGAAGTCATTAGGAAAAGATCAAATTTCCTTCAAAGAAGCTGAGTATCTTCTTGGAACCAGGAGAATTCATGGAGTGGTTGAAGAGTGGAACAAGCTTGTTGGTATGAGAAAAGAAATCTATAAGTACCGAGATACATTTATTGACGTAATCAATAGTCTTCTTCAAAGAAAGAAATTGAAGTTCAATGACAAGAACGAATTGCTTGTTCAAACGCAAAGTGGGAAAATATTAGAGCTTAAAGATTTGTCATCCGGAGAAAAACAGCTGGTTATTCTTATGGGTGAAACGCTTTTACAGCAATCAGAACCACATATATTTATTGCTGATGAACCTGAACTTTCTCTGCACATTGAATGGCAAGAAAAGCTAGTTGATAGTCTTAAATCATTGAATCCCAATTGTCAGATAATTTTTGCAACGCATTCACCAGACGTGGTGAGCCATTACTCAAATTCTGTTATTCAGATAGAAAAAGCAATTTCATAATGGCTTTTAAAAGAACAAGCTCGGGAATTGCAAATCAACACCTATTTCATGGTGTAGACTTAATAGTGTTTGTAGAAGGAGGATCTAACAACTTTACAAAGCAGGAAGTAGATAATAATTTATTCTCAAGACATTCAATAGATGTAGCGTTTTGGAAAAAAATATTTGAAGACTATATGCCTGACAAAAGTATCAAATTTAAGGCAGTAGGTTCAAAAACTACAATAAAAGAAATAGCCGTTGATATTATTGACAATAGTATCGCCACTGTTTATGCTGCAATGGACAAAGAATTTGATGAGGTAAATGGCAATTTGATAAAACACAAAAATATACTATACACCTTTGGCTATAGTTGGGAAAATGATGCATGGAACAGTGATCTAATCAAAGATTTACTATCTAAACTTTGCCACGTACCTTTTGACTATCAAATGATAGAGGAGACATTTAATAGCTTTGTAAAAGAAGTGAAAATTGGTGTTTACGCAGATGGATATCAATTTAGTAAAGGCCGATCTTTTTTTCCTCGAAATGGACATATGAGATGTATTGAGTGCAACCCGAAAAATAGACCTTCTATCAAAACGATCGTAATTGATACTTTAATTAATGATCAAGGATTAAAGAAAAGCACATTGTATGGATATGGTAGTCGAAAATCAATTACCACAGAAAAACATTGTTATGGACATTTATTTGGTGATTTTTGTAGGCATATAGTACATCATTTTTTAACAATACTCGGGATGGGTAAAGTAAGTAGCGAAATTGTGAGAAGCATGGTAATGAGCCAATTCAACATTCACTTACCAAAAGAAATTAAAGAGCATTACAGAAAATTGCTAAGTTAGGATTACAAGCCGTAATCGAGTAGACGGCCGTGAGCATTAAAGCCCACGGTGCGCCTCTCACATCCCTATCTAAAGTTTATAACTTCAAATCACTATTGCTCATGTACCAACATCATATTATTCCGATGTCTCAGACATTCGATCAGCGTAAACAGACTTAAGATAGCAGGAGCGTAAACAATCGATTAAAAAAACCAATGATTAAAATAAACAAGTATTCAGACTTATCAGATCCGACAAAAGATACGCTGAACTCCATTATCAACGGAGAGTTCGGTCATATTCCAATAGTAAATGAAACGGAATGGGCCACACCTGATTGGACGATCATTTATTATGAAAACAATATGATCGCTACCTTTTACAACATTGTTGAATCTGAAATTCTCATTGACGATAAATTAGTAAAAGTTGGAGGAATAAACAATGTGATTACTCCAAAAGCCTTTCGAGGAAATGGCTACTCCTCAAAAGCATTGTAAGATACAGAATATTTAATTTTTGACGAGCTGAATTGTGATTTGGGAGTGCTATTATGTGCGGATAATTTGATTCCATTCTATGAGAGGCTAAACTGGTATAAGGTAGATTGCCCAGTATATTTTGAACAATCAAGCGGAGTAAAGCTCTGGAAAGCGAATACAATGCTATTGTCAAAGGAGAAGAAATTAAAACCGCAAAAAATTGAAATAAAAGGCTTGCCATGGTAAAACTATGACCCCGTGCAACGTATGCTGCACCTACATGTGGACTCCTGCCCTACGCATCCATCGGTGCTCAAATCCATGGTCTCTTCCAGATCGAAAATCAATAATCTGCAGACACCTACCGAAAATCGGGAGAATCCTACCAAACTCCGAAACCCCTATTCCGAATCCGACAAAAGGCCACATTTTTATATCAGAATTTAGACGGAAGGGTCTAATAGTCGAATAATTTTAAGGTTACAAAAAATGGTGTCCGAGAAAAGTCTCGAACACCATTTTTATTTTAGACAAGATCGTACTTTTCTCTACTACTCATGCTGCCAAGTATAGTGCCTCTCACCCTGCTATGGGATAATCGAGATCTGGGCTAATGACTCATGGTATCATCCACACATTACAGCTCACAGCACCCTACCCAAAGCAAAACGTAAATCACACGACACCACTAAAAACCGAAGATGGAAAGAACATATCCAAAAATCCTGATATATCTACCAAAAGCCGAAACCCCTATGAGCGAGACGACAAAAACCAAGAATTTCATGACAGATTTAGACGTGAGGGTCTAAAAAGTTGAATTTTTAAGGTTACAAAAATGGTGTTCTGGAAAAGTCCTGAACACCATTTTCTTTTTAGTCCATTGGCCACAGCCAATACCAAGTATCGAAGAGAGAAACCCAAAAATCGAGGAGAAGCTACCAAAATCCGAAATGCGAGCTCATAAACCCTGTATACGATGCATCTTTAAGGCAGAATTAGACAAAGGGGTCTAAATAATTTGATAATGTTAAGGTTTAAAAAATGGTATCCAGAAAAAGTTCTGAATACCATTTTTTGTTTTAGCTACCTACCTTTGGGCGATGCCCGACACTATCCATATCACCACTATCACTGCGGCTGAGACATGGCCGATCCGCCATGTCGCTATGTGGCCCGACCGATCTCCATCTTATGTACAGCTCGAGCAAGATGCCGAGGGCCTGCATCTGGGTCTATATGAGGGCGATCGAATAGTCTCAGTGATCTCCGCATTCATAGATGGAGAGACAGCACAGTTTAGGAAGTTTGCCACACTACCCGACTATCAGGGCCGTGGACTCGGCAGTAGACTACTCACTACTCTACTGACTCAGCTCATCGACTCAGGTGTACAGCGTATCTGGTGCAATGCTCGTGTCGAGCGGACGGGATATTACCATAGATTTGGATTAGTGGAGACCGGGGAGCGGTTCACTCGTGGAGGCAGAGACTATGTCATCATGGAGAAAATCATAAGCCGATGAGCCCAAAACCGAGTCTACAGGGGCGTATCGAATACTGGTCTCATATACTGAGATGCATAGCTATCCTCCCTCTACTATATCGAGATGCTCGTCGAGCGAAAAAAGAAATACCGACTCTCCCCGAAGCGGCAGATACTACTGGAGCGTACGGTAGTAATCAAGCTGCGAAAAAAGTCTGGATCATCGGAGAAAGTACCATGTCTGGTGTCGGAGTATCGAGCCATCATGCGGGATTCGCAGGCTATCTGACATCGAGCCTCAGTCAGTCACTCGCTACCCGAGTCACCTATGAGGTATACGCTCGCACTGGCTACAATACTCGCCAGCTCAATGAGGAAATCATCCCTCTCTTAGCTCCTACACCTCCAGCTATCATCGTCATAGGTATAGGTGCTAATGATGCCTTTGATCTCAGTACGATATATCGCTGGACCGCTGAGCTACATCGCCTACTCTCACATCTGCGTCATCGATATCCACAGACTCCTATGGTCTTCGCTCAGATGCCTCCGATCCGAGAGTTTCCTGCATTCAGCTGGAGCATGCAGTTTGCATTGGGTGGTATGGTAGAGATATTTGGCAGGGAGCTCGGACGTATCGTGGAGCTATACGAGGACTGCTATTATAGAGATGAGATCATCAGCTTAGCGACTTGGGGTGACCGGGTGTCAAGTGTAGATCGTGCTGATTTCTTTAGCGACGGCGTGCATCCCTCTGGGCTGACCTATAGACTTTGGGCAGAGGATATAGCTTCATTCATATTAAAAAATAATCTAATATAAAACCACAATCATATTGACCTCGAGTCGTCTGAGACTTAATGCTCATCGATAAAAGTAGTCCTACTCAGGCAAAGATCATATCTTACTACTCACTATGGATATCAGTACATATACCATCGACCGCAGGGGCGTATTCTCTAAAACATACGAGATCAAATCTGGCAAAGAGATCATCTATAAGGCCAAGAAATACTCTTTTTGGGGTCTCAAAATGAAAATGCTGGACCAAGAGGAATCAGAACTGCTAAGAATCGAGCGAGTCTCTACGATATGGAGATCACGATACGACATCTTTGTCGGAGATGAACGGCGAGCACAAGTCTTCAGCAAACCGCTGAAAGGAAAACTGGAGATCGATACTGTCGCTGGTGAGTATCACGTCACCACTAATTTTTGGGGATCAAACTATGAACTATACAGCGGAGAGCAAAGCATAGCCAAAATCACCGCCCAGTCTATGCTCCGGCCTCACTATACGGTAGCCATACTGCCCGATCAGGACGATCTATTCGTCCTCGGCATAGTCCTGGCGATAGAGTGTGTCAAGATCACTCAGTCACAAGGATCCTGATCATGTCCGCCCTTACGGAGTGGCACGCTCATAGGCAAATCCGCCGGCCTTGCTCGCTGTCCATGCAGTAAACTTGACTGGGATATATATATCGTCCTCGATGAGGTGTAGTACGAGATCTTTGCCCACTACATTTTTAGGCTCTCCCACCGCACTTCTGAATGAGCTAAACTGAAGATTTGCAATATTGCTGATAGATCCCTGTGCCCACTCTGTACCCGCTGGGCTAACATTTTTAGACGAGCTCGATTCAGATACAGCATTGTATATTTCTCCCCCATTATTACCTCGAGTGATCCATACCTTATCAGTGATGCGATCTTGATTTTCGGCAGCAGTAGGATCTGCTTCATCTGCCTTAGTGAATGTCATCATAGCGCCCTCATAGATAGTGAATTCTTCCATCGGGTCGCCACCGCCAGAATTACCACCACCCACTTCATCGTCAGAGCAAGAGTAAAGGGACATTGTAGCCACAGCTAAAAAAATAATAGATAAATATTTCATGCTATTGTAATTAGATTATTTCGAATTAGATCGATTAAACGTCGTGTGATTAGTGAATGTTTTGTAAAAAGCAAGCTGCCCATTGCAAAGCAAAATCAATTTACAATTCACCCACTCACTTTTCCTATCATGGTCTGATAGTATAGTATATCAAATACCATCCATGAGTCATGGTAGCAGAGAGCTCGTTCAGCCGAAATATTATCACCATTCAAAACTTCTCAGTCTCATAGCCATTAGTATTAGCTCAGCCATAATCTGTAATTACCTATGAGACTTTATATATTGTTGATTCCATTTTTATGCTTGACTTCTCTCTCTGCTCTGAGTCAAACAGAATTCACTTTAGATCCCGTACAGAGTATGCTCATGACTGGTAAAGGACCCGGTCAAGACGGTTCCATCAATCCATACTTCGGTGAAAAATGCTACGCTGTTGTCAGCAATATTGGTGAGCGATCTTTTTCGATCAGAGTGCAGAAGGACGGTGTCATTCTAAAAGAAATACCTATCCAAAAATCAGAAGTCAAAAAGGTACTGCTACTCAGTGATCATGAACTCTATCTGGATCCCAATCCTGAAGGAATAGCCAAAGCCCGAGTAGAGTATGAACAAATCGAAGAATAAAATCGATAAAATGAAGAGAACATGCAGTTCGAACCCATCTCATTTCAAGAAGGATATGGCGGATCGGAACTGAACAAAGACACTTAGGTAGGGAGATAAAATCGAGTAGCTCACTGTCAATAGAATTCTCTCAATACACTTGGCTCGAATTCAACCCTCCGCCTCCGGCACCTCCCTGCCAGGGAGGACTTTTTTAGGTGTTTTATTTACAAATCATTGTCCTATCGACAGAGGTACGAGGGAGATATCTTCAGACTTCGCAGAACCAACACCATGCTACCTGATCGAATATCATGAGCGAGTAACACCATGGAACTGAAGATCTTTCGACTGCGCTCAAGATGAAAAAACTCCTGATATATTGGATAATCCTTATCAATTGAAAACGTAAAATACCATCCTTCTTTTTCAAGAGAAGGATAAGAGGATGAGTTCGATGGCTGATACTCAGCACTTCTGAGATGGCTACTTCTTTACTTCATACATCAGCTTGACAGAAGTCCGAGCGGCCCTTGCTTCTGAAGAATGGATCTTACTCAAAGGCATTTTATTTATCTTTAATCCAGCCAAAGAATGTCCTATATCCCTATATATGCTACGAATATTCAGAAATCTCCGTCAAGAATCCCTAACTCGAAAGAATATCGGCCGATATCTTCTCTATGCCTTAGGAGAGATACTACTGGTAGTCATCGGGATACTAATCGCTCTGGAGATCAACAATCGAAATCAAGATCGAATAGATGCCGATACAGAGCAGATTTACCTGTCTGGACTAAAAGAGGAATTTGAAACCAGCAAGTCTAAACTCGCCGAACTCATCTCCGTCAATCAGCAAAACTACTCAGGCGCCATCCAAATCCTCAAAAACATCAAAAATCCCAATCTGTCAGAAGAAAAACTCTCCACACTACTCTATCAGACTTTCTCCTATGATGTAGCATTCAATCCTAACAACTCCCTGCTCAACGAGATGATCAGCTCTGGCAAACTCAAAACACTTCAAAACACTGAACTCCGAAAGATGCTAACTAATTGGCTATCAACACTTGAAGATATCAGCAGGCAAGAAATCGCCCTCGAAAAAGAACGAAATAGCGTGCTCGATCATCTCCGCACAGACTCCTACAGTCTCCATACGCTACTCGATCATAGTGGTGTGAGCACAGAGCTCGGTCTGCCCAGCACTCCCACAGCTCTCAGCAACATGAAGCTATTTCAGTCCACCGCTTTTGAAAATAATGTATTGATGTTTGTATTGACTACTCGTGGGACAGAGCAGGCACATTATCTACCGTTAATGGCTGATATCGAGCGTATTTTGGATCTGATCGATAAGGAGCTCGATTGATGTTAGATAGTCATCATCAATTGAGAACGTGAAGTACCATCCTTCTTTTTCAAGAGAAGGACAGGAAGATGAGTTCTACGCCGAACAGCGGCACTCGATACACACTACTCTACTCTCACTACTCGGACCAAACCCTCCGCCTCCGGCACCTCCCTGCCAGGGAGGACTTTTTTAGGCGTATTATTTGCAAATCATTGTCAAATCGACCGAGGTACGAGGGAGATATCTTCTGACTTCGCAGACTCGAGGCAATGCTACCATCTCATCAGTCATGAGAGAGTAACGCCAATTGCTGATCTTTCCTTCCTTTCTGCTTTCGGAGCCCTCCGTCCTGCGGACACCTCCCTTAAAATGGAGGAATGATTTTATGTTTAAAGAATGACGGGAATAGTCTCATTTGAAAACGTAAAGTACCATCCTTCTTTTTCAAGAAAAGGACAGGAGGATGAGTTCTACGCCGAACGGCGGCACTCGATACTCACTACTCTACTCTCACTACTCGGACCAAACCCTCCGCCTCCGGCACCTCACTGCCAGGGAGGACAATATCTATTTTAATGTCCGATAGTGAGGGCTGATGGACAAATTAGTGGGTTGTGGGTGCCAGCATGGTGGGCTGGTATTAATTTGTCGAGCTTTTTGGGTTCGTTTTCAGCGACTGGAAAAGGAACAAACACACAAGCCAAGCTACCCATTAACGCTACGGACTTAGCATTGCAGTCCAGACAAATTACTACAACACCATCCAAGAACTGAAGATCTTTCGACTGCGCTCAAGATGAAAAAAGAAAACCTTCCTTTCAGCTTTCGGAACCCTCCGTCCTGCGGACACCTCCCTTAAAATGGAGGAATGATTTTATGGTTAAAGAATGACAGGAATAGTCTCATTTGAAAACGTAAAGTACCATCCTTCTTTTTCAAGAGAAGGACAGGAGGATGAGTTCTACGCCCAACAGCGGCAATCGATACTCACTACTCGACTCTCATTACTCTTGTCGACAGGAGGATGAGTGCGATGATCGTCCGCTGATCGCAAAACAGAATTTTGCGTATCACTACGACGTAGATGATTCAACGCCGAACAGCGGCACTCGATACTCACTACTCGACCCTCATTACTCAAATCCCCCAGCTCACTGGTACTAACTCCTGCATCTCCTCATCAGAAAAGAGTCGTGATTTAATAACAAATCGGATGCCCAGTGGAATCTCCAAAGAGAAGCTCGCTCCTCTACCAGGCACGATATCCACAGTCAGCTGGGTATGCTCCCAATAGGCAAACTGGTCTCTCGACATGTAGAATGGACAGTCATGTATATCGCCGAGGTAGGCGTCAGTCTCATTGATCATGAGCTCCCCCTGCTCAAAGCACATAGGAGAAGAGCCATCGCAACAGCCTCCACTCTGATGAAACATGAGAGGACCATGCTCCGCTCGGAGCTGATCGATGGTCGCTATGGCGGCATCAGTGACTTGGACTCTTGGTATCATATGGATAGGATTTGATCTCTCGTAGACGAGAAAATTATACAACATTAAAATGCCAGCGTTCAGAGTATTCTGATCGCTGGCAGTCTTTGATAAACTAACTATAAAACTAAAAGCATATCAATCGAGATCATTAGAAAAATCCTAATGCACTCTTGTCGTATGATATGAGCATGTTTTTAGTTTGACGGTAGTGATTGAGCATCATTTTGTGTGTTTCCCGGCCTATTCCTGACTTTTTATACCCTCCGAATGGCGCATGAGCTGGATAGGCATGATAGCAGTTGACCCATACTCTACCCGCTTTTACCTCTCTGGATATCTGATAGGCTTGATGCATGTCACGTGTCCACACACCTGCTCCGAGGCCATAGAGTGTATCATTAGCGATCTCTATTGCCTCTGCCTCATCCTTGAATGATGTCACACACACCACTGGGCCAAATATCTCCTCTTGGAATACCCTCATCTTATTATTCCCCTTGAGGATCGTCGGCTTGATATAGTATCCACCCTCGAGGCCCTCATGATAAGCAGCAGATCCTCCTGCGAGCACCTCACAGCCTTCTTCTTTGCCGATCTCGATATAGTTGAGGATTTTTTCGTATTGATCATTGGAGGCCTGTGCGCCCATCATCGTATTTGGATCCATCGGATGACCCAGCTTGATCGCCTCAGTACGTTCTACTACACGCTCCATGAATGCATCAAAGATGCTCTCCTGCACGAGCATACGTGACGGACAGGTACATACCTCTCCTTGATTGAGCGCAAACATCACAGCCCCCTCTATAGCCTTGTCAAAGAAGTCGTCATCTGCCTCCATGATGCTCTCAAAGAAGATATTAGGCGACTTACCACCGAGCTCGAGCGTGACAGGGATGATATTCTTAGATGCATACTGCATGATGAGCTGTCCTGTCGTAGTCTCACCTGTGAACGCCACCTTATTGATCCGAGGATTTGACGCCAATGGTTTTCCCGCCTCGAGACCAAATCCATTTACGATATTCAGCACACCGGGAGGCAGTATATCTTGGATCATCTCAGCGAGTATCATGATACCTACTGGAGTCTGCTCAGCAGGCTTGAGCACTACACAGTTGCCCGCAGCGAGTGCTGGTGCGATCTTCCAGGCACCCATCAGTATCGGAAAGTTCCATGGGATGATCTGGCCCACTACGCCCAGTGGCTCAGGGACATTGAGTGATACCGTAGTCGCATCGAGCTCACTCACACTACCCTCCTCTGCTCGGATGACACCAGCAAAGTATCGGAAGTGATCTATAGCCAATGGCATATCCGCAGCTCGAGTCTCCCGTAGCGCCTTTCCATTGTCCCAAGTCTCTGCTCTGGCGAGTGCTTCGAGATTAGCCTCCATGACATCTGCGATCTTCAGGAGCATATTACTACGCTCTGTCGCTGATGATTTATTCCATGATGGAGCCGCAGCCCATGCAGCATCAAGGGCCAGGTCTATGTCCTCTGCTGTAGAACGAGCGATCTTAGTAAAAGCCTGACCATCTACTGGAGATACATTATCAAAATATTGGCCTTTGACTGGTGGCACCCACTTACCACCAATGAAATTTTCGTATTGATCTTTAAATTTTGGTTTGGCGACCACTGATTGGGTCGTCGTAGCAACATTGCTCATGATTTCAAGCTATTTAGTTAAATAATTGTTTTTCAGATCAGCAGACAGATATATATGCCGCCGATCACGACAATCTCAAAACTATATCATGCAAAGAACCCATACTTGACGGATTCTCTCATTTCATTGCACTATCCTTGCAAAGGATTGCAACATCATCACACATACTGACACAAATCATCTGAAATCCATAAAAAATCATGTAATTTGAAGCCATTGATACTCATATGACTATCAAAGGTGAGTATCTGTCGTAATCAAACAAATCTATACTCTCTATGCTGTCAGCTGAAAATCTGCTCCAACATCGCCGTCTCGAGACACTCGTCGAAAATCAAACTTCCTATGGGCTAAAGAATGCGGAGATGCATGTATTCGAGACCCATCAGATGGCCGAGCAGGTCCTCCTAAAGTTTCATCAGCCCGTACTCGCCAGTATGCTCCAGGGCAAGAAGGTCATGCATTTACAGGACATGACACCTTTCAATTTTCTACCAGGCGAATCGCTCATACTTCCTGCAGACGAGATGATGTGCATTGACTTCCCAGAGGCCCAGATGGACAGCCCGACTAAGTGCCTCGCCATGACCATCTCCGAGGAGAAGATCCGAGAGACGGTCGACTTTCTCAATGAGAGCCGAGCCAAGATCGATGATGAATGGAAATTTACGGATTATAATTTCCACTTCACCAATGACATCGCTATCCAGCAAATTATACAGCGGTTGTTATTTCTCTTTACAGAAAATCATGACTGCAAGGACATGTTCGCTGACTTCATGATACGAGAGCTCATCGTCCGTATACTTCAGACCGAGACTAAGAAAATCTATACCGAAAAAGCCCTACAACTCAATAGTAGCCACCGATTGGCCTATATCATCCAATATATCCGAGAAAACCTTGACAAAGAACTCACCATCAAAGAGCTCAGCAATAAGGTCTACATGAGTGAGAGCAATTTTCATCGAGTATTCAAAAATGAACTGGGCCTCTCTCCTATAGAGTACATCATCAATGAGCGTATCAAGCTTGCTACTCGCCTCCTCCAGGATCCCAAAAAGAAGATCAAGGACATCTACATGGAGTGTGGATTCAATAGTCAGTCTTACTTCATCCGTATGTTCAAGAAAAAAGAGCAGCTATCACCGACAGAGTATCGGTCCAAGGTTTTGGTAGGACGATTGTGAGCTGATAGATCTTAGTCTTTAGTTTGATTGAGTTATTTTAAGGAGCTCAGAGACTTCAATTCTCAAACTACCATCGTGATCAATAATACTCGCCTATTGACTATTCAGTCGGTACTTATTATTCATTCTCCCACCCATGTATCATTTATTTTCTTTTCCTATTTATATAGCATTTGAGTACCAATAAGAATACCGAATGGGAGTATATTTATAAAACGAAGAAATCAAAACCGCATGATAGATAAATTCTACTGACAGAAACGACATTTCACCTAATAGTAGAATAAATAAAGCGGAAGTCTTTTTTCTTTTACTCATCTTTAGATCCATCAAATAAATCTCGAAATGGCACATAACATATCAGCAATCATCACCAGCTTTAAATATGATGGAAATCTTCCTAACATAGTTTTAATGGATAAATATCACCTAATACCTTTTGAAAGTGATGATGTGACGAAGCCTTCAGATCAATCCAATCTCCCGAAAGACGACATAACATATGATGTCAGGGAAATGATAAGAGACCTATCCGCTCTGGGGAAATGTGCGTACATCGAAACTTCATATTTCGGAGGATTAGGAGTTCAAATATCTGAGACTTGGGATAAGGGAATCAGAATTGACGGTCCCTTAATATCCTATGATGGTGTAGAAAATAAGATGAATTATAAAGATGTGACTGTAGTAGACTACCCCATCAATCGAGCACTCAAGAATTTAGGTATTCTTAAAGAAGAGGATAAGGATGAATTTGATACAATAGGTCTGGGAAAATATCGGTCCAATGGAAAAATCATGGAAGAATACCATCAAGATAAATAATAGAGGCCAATAGTGATCCATGGGCCCACTGAAGCTACATGCTCCAGAGATTCTTGAGTCGGTGATTTCACTACTGAAAAATCTCAAAATGCCTTCTGCTACAGTAACCAATATGCATTGTATTGAACTGCATATGTCATAAAAGAGCAATATGAAAAACTCTCTCATACAGCATCTCACACAGATCCTACTCATTGTATTCAGTGTAGTACTTGGGCTCTATCTGAGTGAGCGGATCGAAGAGCGAAAAAATAATAACGAAGCGAAAAAGCTACTGTCTACAGTCCTCTCAGAGGTACGGGACAATCATCAAATACTCGAAGACTGGGCTCCCTACCACCGGCAGATAGCGACTCGGCTCGGGAGTCTGTCCAATGATCAAGAATTTATTAACTCATTCATCGAGGATAGGACCGTACTTTATGATAAAATCTTTACAGAGGGTACATTTATGAGTACTATGCCTACTGATGATGCATGGGATATCGCTAAGTCACATCCTCTGATCGTCAACCTCGACTACCATGAGCTACTGATACTCTCCAAAATATATAATCAGCAGAAGAGCACATTCGAGCCTACCGAAAAGATCTCTGATCTCTTTTTCTCTCCGGATTTTAATGCAGCTGATCAAGCTCAAGATAATCTCCTGACATTCAATAATCGAATGCAAGAGGTAGCCAGCCGGGAGCAGCAGTTATTAGAGTATTTTGCAGAGGCGCAGCGCATCTTTGAGCATTCACATTAAGCCCAATTAAGCTCTACGATATCCTGGGATAACTCTATCCCATAGTATCTTTAGTTACCATTCTATACCTCGACTTTGTCCCCCGCCACTTCCTAAATGATGTGATTTTGACGGATACCAATTGATGCAATCGATGTAGATATACGTATCTTTTCGCTGATTCGCTGAATGCGGTCAGCACATGGCAAGACCTGTATTCTTCCAATTATTCAAAACTATTAACATGAGAATCCTTCTCTCACTTTTCTGCTTTGTTCTATTAAGCTCCACTGCCTACTCCCAAAACTGGCAAAGCATCACTCCCAATGACCAGCTGAGCGGCTGGGAAATCAAAGGAGGAAAAGCAACTTTTGAAAAATCAGGTGATGAGCTCATCGCCAGATGTAATGATCGAAGAGAGAATACATTCCTCTGTACTGAGCAGCTCTACACAGACTTCATCCTCGAGTACGAGATGTGGGTAGATCCAGATGTCAATAGTGGTGTACAGATACGGAGTCATAGCAGAGCTGACTATCGTGAAGCTCGAGTGCATGGGCCTCAGGTAGAGGTGGATCCATCAGCACGTAGATTCACGGGTGGGATATACGATGAGGCACGTCGCATGTGGCTCTACCCAGTGAGTCAAAATCCCACGGCTCGTGACGCCTTTCAAAACGGTCGCTGGAATCACTTCAGAGTCGAAGCGATCAATAATGAGATCCGTACTTGGGTCAATGGTACACAGGTGGCGCACCTCGTCGACGATCGAGCGGAGGAGGGATTCATCGGTCTACAGGCACATGCAGTATACCGTGATCAGGACGAAGGTAAAATCGTCAAGTGGCGAAACATCAGAATCCTCACAGACGACCTATCGAGCTATACGACTCCTATCAACCCCGCTGTCCCTCAGGTCAGCTATCTCAATAACGAACTCAGCGAACACGAAAAACGTCAGGGCTGGCGACTACTCTGGGATGGTCATACCTCCGATGGCTGGATCGGAGCTAAGCGTGATGACTTTCCCCCTGAGGGATGGACCATGGCTGATGGCGTACTCACTATACAGGGCTCAGATGGTGGTGAGTCATCTACCTACGGAGATATCATCACTAAGGAGCTATTCAGTGATTTTCATCTGATAGTAGACTTTCAGATCACGGCTGGAGCCAATAGTGGTATCAAGTACTTCGTAGATCCTAATCTCAATAGAGGAGATGGCTCAGCGATCGGATGTGAGTTTCAGATACTCGATGACCAGCTACATCCCGATGCTAAGATGGGCGTCAATGGCAATCGTACCATCGCCAGTCTTTATGACCTCATCACAGCTGAAAACTATAGCGCTCCAGGGCGAAAAAAACAATTCAAAGGTATCGGAGCATGGAATCGAGCAGAGATCATCTCTGACGATGGACACATAGAGCACTGGCTCAATGGAGAGAAGGTCCTCGAGTATGATCGATTCTCACACATGTTCAGAGCATTAGTCGCTTATAGCAAATATGCTAAGTGGGACAACTTTGGGCAGTGGGATGCTGGACACATACTCCTGCAGGACCATGGCAATACCGTACACTTCAGAAATATCAAAATCAAAGAACTCTAATATCTGTCATCATGAAGCAAAAGAATAGAAGACACTTCATCAAGACTTCTGCCGCCGTGATGGCAGGATTACCATTCGCACAGTGCGTCAGCCAAAATCGAATACCCGGGGCTAATGATCGTATACAGGTAGGTATCGTAGGGCTCAATGGTCGAGGTCATGTACTCTCCAAGATAGCTCAGCGAAATCCACTGATCGATGTGATCGCTATCTGTGATGTAGATAGCCGAGTCAGAGATAAAGAGAAAGCAATAGCCGAAGAAACGCAAGCGCTAAAAATCAAAGTCTACAAAGACTATCGAGAGATGATCCAGCATCCAGATCTGAACGGCGTGATCATCGCTACGGCTGACTTCACACATGCGCCTTTTGCCATCTATGCGATGAAGCAGGGGCTCAATGTCTACTGCGAAAAACCCTGCTCCTACAATCCTTCTGAAGGAGAATGGCTCGTCAAAACACAAAGAGACACTGGGCTGAAAGTACAAATCGGCAACCAACAACGCTCATCAGCGATCTCTCAGGAAGCAATTGCTATGATCCATGATGGTGAGATCGGCAAAGTCAATATCGTCGACACTTGGTACACTAATGATCGGAAGAGTATAGGGCAGGGAAAATCAACTCCTGTACCTGAATGGCTCGACTGGGACCTTTGGCAGGCTTGCGCTCCTCGTCGTGACTATCATGACAACTATGTGCACTACAATTGGCATTGGTTCAAACACTGGGGCACAGGAGAGATCAATAATAATGCGATGCATGAGCTGGATATAGCTCGCTGGGGACTACAGGCAGATCATGCTGTGGCCGTCGACTCACGTGGTGGTAGATATCACTATCAGGATGACTGGGAGTACTACGACACCCAGCACGTCACCTACACTATGGACAATGGTAGCACCATCACCTGGGACGGTAAAAGCTGTACTAACCTCAAGCCGTATGGCAGAGGTCGTGGTACAATGTTTTATGGATCAGCTGGGACCATCATCCTCGATCGAAATGGATATGAGCTCTACGATCTACATGGTCAGCTCATCAAAGAGCGTAAAGAAGCTCAAGATCAAGGTGGTACTAATCTCAGTAGTGATGATCAGCTCACCGAATATCATATGGAAAACTGGCGCAAAGCCATAGTAGAAGGAACCCCACTACATGCTCCAGCTCATGATGCTAATCGCAGCAATATCCTCTGCCATCTCGGCAACATAGCTCAAGAAAATGGAGGCAGACTGACCATGGATCGAGAAGGGCGACCAAAACAGGCTGGTGCCAATGCTCGCTGGGAACGAGAATATGAATCTGGATGGCATCCGATGAAGGTCTGATCCACTTGAAAACGCTAAGAGCCTTATTATAACTATCCCCAGGGATAGGAAAACTGAGACTAATGTTGAGGAGATTCGTGATTAAAAAAAAGCAGCATGAATCATATAATCACTTTCCTCACCATATGCATTGCTACGCATATTTCCGCCCAAGAGGAGGCATTCATCACTACCTGGGCGACTACACCTATGTCTACCACTGTCAAAATACCAACTACAGGCTCCGGCTATAAGTATGATGTAGACTGGGAGAATGATGGCAACATTGATGACTACGGTATCACAGGTACTATTACTCATGATTATGGGGTAGCAGACACTTTTCAGATAGCTATCTATGGTGACTTCCCAAGGATTCACTTTGGAGGCACCAATGGAAGCGATAAGAGTAAGTTCCTAAGTATCGATAATTGGGGAGAGATCTCTTGGGAGACGATGAATGAGGCATTCTTAGCTTGCAGCAAATTAGAATATTCAGCGGTCGATCAACCTGACCTAAGTAAAGTAAGCGATATGTCATGGATGTTTGCGTATTGCACCAAGTTCAACGGTGACATTTCTAATTGGAATACTGAAAATGTCACCGACATGTCCAGCTTATTTGATAATGCTCGAATTTTTAATCAAGCACTTTATTGGAACACTTCGAATGTCACCATTATGAGTGGGATGTTTCGTCATGCATATGAATTTGATCAGGATTGGATTGGGATGTAAGCAAAGTCGAGAATATGAGTCTAATGTTTCAGTCCGCTACCAGATTTAATGGAGTTATGAATAATTGGAACACCACAATGGTAACCAATATGAAGGCCATGTTCCAAAATGCCATAAAATTCAAACAATCAGAAGTAGCCGTTTGGAATGTCGAAAATGTAACCAATTTAGAAAGCATGTTTCAAGGAGCCAGCTCATTCGATCACCCACTTGACTGGACTATAAGTGCGCCCAACTTGAATCGTATGTTTTCTGGGGCCAGATCATTTGATCAAGATCTTGGGGACTGGGACATTTCTGGAGTTTCCCACATGACTGAGATGCTCGACAGCACAGGTCTCTCAAGAAAAAATTATGATGCCACATTATCTAAATGGGTTGCTCAAAATGTCCAATCTAATGTCACTCTCGGTGCATATGGTCTACAATACTGTGAAGCCGAGGATGATCGAGACAGCCTAATCCTCAATAATGGATGGATTATTACAGGAGACTTAAACCCGTGTTCGGCCTTTATTACTACTTGGCAAACAGATCTACCTGGCAGCTCGTCCTCGACATCTATTCGAATACCAACCACTGGGACAGGCTATCTGTATGGTGTGGACTGGGAAAACGATGGTATCATCGATGACACAGGAGTAACCGGTACAATCATTCATGACTATGGTGCAGCAGGTACCTATCAAGTTGCCATCTATGGTGACTTCCCAAGGATTCATTTTGGTGGCAGCAATGGGGGTGATAGAAATAAAATCATAAGTATTGATAACTGGGGAGATATAGAATGGAACACGATGAGGACTGCCTTCACGGGGTGTCAAAATCTCGTATATGGTAGCACCGACACCCCCGATTTAAGTTCAGTAACTGATCTATCGTATATGTTTGCCGAATGTTCAAATTTCAACGGTAACATTTCAAATTGGAGTACTGACAGTATCACTAATATGCAAGGAGTATTTTATGATGCAAGTTCCTTTAATCAGCCACTTTATTGGAATACCGAAAATGTACAAGACATGGTTGCTATGTTTTATAATGCTACATCCTTTAATCAACCTTTAGACTGGAACACCTCCAATGTAATATTTATGGATCTCATGTTTTATAGTGCTACATCCTTTGATCAACCCTTAGACTGGAACACTTCCAATGTAACAGTAATGTCACATATGTTCTTTAGCGCTGATAATTTTAATCAGGATTTGAGCAATTGGAATATTTCAAGTGTAATTAACATGATAGGTATGTTCAATAATTCTAATCTATCCAGAGAAAATTACGACAAGACACTCATAGGGTGGACAGCGCAGAGCGTTCAGACAAATGTAGACTTAGGTGCTGATGGATTAGAGTATTGCATCGCCGAGGATGCTCGACAGAAGCTCATCGATAATCATGGTTGGACTATCTCGGGTGATATGCGAGATTGTGGTAATTACTGTTCCTCTTTGGCTACCATCACCTTTGATGGGCCTTCTTTCGTGCCAAGTGACTGGTCTGAGTCGAATAATTGGGATCTCAATCGTGTACCCAATGCATGTGACAAAGTGATGATCCCCGCTGACAAAATGGTGACATTAGATACTGCAGCACATAGTTATACTATAGATATTTCTGAGGGAGCTACGTTGGATACAGATACTTTTTCTTTATCAGTCTGGGTATTTACCTTGTACTAAGGATTATCAGAAGAACCTACTACTTATCTTAGGACATCAATGACGACAGCCGATAGCCAAAACGACCTCACAGACAATATCAGTGTCTTCATTCTCGAAGATGAAGCACTGGTCGCACAGGACATCGCACTGCGAGTGCAGCGGCTGGGCTATGATGTAGCGGCGATACGTCATGCAGGTGATACGGCTATCCGCTATCTGGAGATACACACTCCCGATCTCATCCTCTGCGATATCAATGTACGTGGAGATATAGACGGGATCGCAGTGGCTGAGTATGTGCGGGATCATCGTCAGACTCCGCTCATCTATATTACGGCCCTATCCGACAGAGTTACTCTCGATCGAGCTAAGCGCACTCTACCCTATGGCTATATCGTCAAACCCATTAATACCTTTGACCTTCTATCTGCGATCGAGATAGCCCTACATAAGCACAGCGCTGAGTTGGATAAACTGTCAATCACTAAGGAGAAAATCGAAAAAATCAGTGTAGATCATATCTCTGATAGAGAATATGAGATGCTCACTGATATCATTGCTGGACTGACTAATGATCAGATCAGCGAAAAGCGGCACATAGCTGTGACTACAGTCAAGTATCATATCCGACATCTATTAAATAAGATGGATGCTAAAAACCGTAACGACGCTCTCCATAAGATCATTCACCTACTGACCCAATAAGTATTCCATCATATGAATGAAACAGATAGAAATAAAGATCCAAATGGGTCAATCATGGCAGCCGAATGGGCGAAGTACTTCCTCGTAGAGATAGACCAAAAAATCAATCAATCCACCTTTTCCATTGAGAATGAAGACACAAAGGGAAATCTACTTGAGCGCTTTTTCCGACGTTTGTTCATCGTGCTATTCTGTAGTATCAGCTGTCTCGGGTATGGACAGTCCATAGATAGTATGAAGATCGTACTGAGCCAGACCACGGATCAAATGGATAGAGCTAAGCTCTACACAGAGATAGCTGCCCAATATACCAAGCATGATACTGAACAAGCGACACTCTACCTTGATAGCGCTCGTAGCATATCAGTCTATGCCTCGCTACCAGAAAAGGCACTCAAAATCACTTTCGTAGAAGGAGCGATAGCAGAGCGTCGTCAAGAGTTTGATAAAGCGAGAGAGCTATTCTCGACTATAATAGATGGACGAGATAATAGTAGCGATACAGCATTAGTCGCTCAGAGCTATTATAAAATGGGAAATCTGGAAAGACGGGCCAGCAACACTGACAAAGCAATCGGATATCTCAATACCTCGAAAGATATCTATGAGACTATAAATGATCCCATCAAAGCAGCCAGCTCAGACGTGGTATTGGGCATCATCTATAAGAATAGTAAACAATATGATCAAGCTATCGAATACTATAGTAGTGCACTGACTCAGTATGAATCCGTGAACAACTATGACGCTATGGCCACCTGCATACTCAATATAGCTAATGTCAAAGGTCGACAAGGACTACATAATGAGGCCCTCGAGCTATATGATGATGCCTATGGCCTGGCCCAAAAACTGGATCGAAATCAAGGATTGTTAGCCTTCATATATGGCAATCAGGCAAATAGCTATCAACAACTCGAACAATATGACAAAGCCTATGAAGCCAATCAAAAGGCATATGCCATCAGAAAAGACAATGCCCCTCCTCGTGAAAAGGTGAATAGCCTCGTCGGTATGGCTAACTCACTGGGTCGACTCTCCAGATATCAAGAAGCTCTCGAGCTGCTCTCTGAAGCTGAGAAAATCAGCGAATCCACTGATGGCATGCTCACCGCCTCCATGCGTATCCAAGAAAGCTATAGTAAAATCTATGAAGACTTAGGTCAATCAAATAAAGCATTGGCAGCATTAAAAAATTATAACACGATAAAAGATAGTATCTATCAAGTAGAACTCGATAAACAAGTCATCACTCTCAATGAACAACTCGAAACCGAAAAGAAAGAAAAGGAAATAGTAAAGCTTAATGCTCAGCAAGCAGAGGATCAAGCCAGAATCAAAAGAGTCAGAGATAGAAATATTGTTTTGACCATTGGCTTAGCTTCATTATGTGGATTACTGTGGTACATCTATAGCCTACTGCGAAAGACTAAGACCCAAAACGAAATCATTAACAAAGCGCTTCTCGAAAAACAAACCCTGCTCCAGGAGATCCATCATCGAGTGAAAAACAATCTACAGTTCATCAGCTCTCTACTCAATCTCCAAAGTGCTCATGTCCAAGATAACACGGCGCTATCAGCACTCAGAGAGGGTCAGGATCGAGTCCAATCTATGGCACTAATACACCAAAATCTCTATCAAGAAGACAATCTCACAGGTGTGGATATGGAGGAGTACTTTACTAAATTGATCCGAGGCCTTTTTGATTCGTATAACATCCGTCCAGATCAGATTTCTCTCCAGATAGATATAGAAGATCTCAATCTTGATGTCGACTCGGTCATCCCTATTGGCCTGATCGTCAATGAATTAATCAGCAATTCGCTCAAGCATGCCTTCCCAGATCAGCGAAAAGGGATAATTAGCGTATCCATGGCAGAGTCTGATGCTCAGCTCATCCTAAGGGTCTCAGATGATGGCGTCGGCATGGACCACGCATCGATGGATGCGCTTAAAGAATCATTTGGCTATCGATTAATACATGTCTTCTTAGATCAACTCCAAGCCAAACTAAATATAGACTCCTCCTCGGGCACTGAGGTCACGCTGCACATACGGCAGTACGAGCTGGCTTAAATGAGTTCTCTATCTGATCCGCTATCATACCTGTAGCGATTGATAGGACCGTGAGTTTTGCCCTATCAATCTTTCGAATATTTCTAATTTCCGCTTAGCGATACCTGTCCAGCCAAAGTACCTCCGAGCAAATCGGGCGCCCTCTCGAGATATCTCCTGGGCCAGATCGGGATATAGCATTGGCATAGCGAGCATCGTGCCATACTCTACTGCACGATTAGGATCTGCAGTGAGTGCCTCCCGGCCAAATCTCACAATATCATTCAGTCCTCCATGCTTAGTGATGACAGTCGGTGTACCACTCGCCATGGCTTCAATCGCCACCATGCCAAACGGCTCGTACCTCGATGATAGCGCAAACACTGCCGCACAGCGATAAAAATTGGACAAGTCTTCATCAGGGACATATGGCTTCCAGACGATTTTGTCGGCGATACCCAGTTCTTTGGCGAGAGCTTTAAGTTCATTTAGACCTTTTTTGTCTTGCTCTGAGCCATCGCTACCTATGGCCGCCACGAGTCGTGCATCTGGTACCAGATCGATGACGGTAGGCATGGCTCGTATCAGTAGATCGTGTCCTTTGTTATACGCCATCCTACCGAGTGCCAGCACATCATGTTCTTTGAAACCATATTTTTTCCGCTTCTTGACGAGCTCCTCTCGGATTACTGGCGAAAAACGCTCTTCATCCATTCCTGGAGGTATAGTAGTGATTCGTCGATCGAGAAGGTCATAGTTATTGCGGAGTATCTCTGTCTGCTGCTCAGTAGTGGCGATGACATGATTGCACATCTGATAGACGAAGTACTCTTTTTTGATTCGCTCATCAAATCGGTAGGTCTTTTCCATTTCTTTCTCGTCCATGTCCGTACCGAGATTATGCTTTTTCCACCAGCCCAGCGAATGAGGTGTATGTACGTGGGGGATATTAAGTTCCTCTGCGATTTTTTGCCCTACCCAGCCAGCATCCCAATAGTGAGAGTAGACGATATCATATTGAGTCCCCGAACTGCGGATTTTGGAGAGCAAATTAGTCGTCATGGTGCTGAGATGCTCATGCATATCTTCCTTGCGGATGAACTTTTTACCGCCAAAAGGCACTCTCCATACTTTAAAGAAGTCATTGACCTCATCTTGCTCTGGCTGATCTTCAAATTGGCGTGTGACCAGATCTACAGATACTCCCAGCCTGCTAAAGCGATTGGCTAATTCGAGGACATAGACGACCTGACCTCCTGTGTCAGGCTTACCAAGTTCGGGTTCTGCAGCTACATAGCCGTGTACTGATAACATTAATATTTTTTGCATAGCGATATGATTTATTTCTATTTACTTATTGATTAGCTGGAGGTCATGACAGGCATGGATATACTCAGCGGCCGACCATGCTTGATAGGCTTTGCCCATCGGTCGGCCAGTGACACCATGTGCCCATTCGTTGAATTCCCATTCATTGAATACTCCGAGCTTATTGATTTCAGATAGTTTGTATAGTTCTTTGAGAGCGAGGTGATGCAGACCGAGCTTATTGATATTCCGCACCCATGCGCCACCTACGAATGGCCAGATACCACCATTGTGATAGTGATGTGGCAGGTTCAGCAGATTGACTGTGTAGTAGGGTCTCCAGTCAGGATCTCCGGCACTGACCGCAGGATAGACATTCTGTACGGGGAATGGCTCATTGGCTCCAGCACCCCAGATAAATCGGAATGTCGTCATCGCTTTATCCTTATCGACTACATGGTACAGATGTGCGAGCACATTGCCATAGACATCACATCGCCAGCTGAAGTCAAAAGGAGTCACCTGAGCAATCAGATAGCGTGCATCTCCCAGCGAGTACTGCTGCTCATCAAATCCCACCTTACTTGCCCCTGCTGGCTGCGTAGTCGGCCAAAAATCTTTGATAATGGCTTGCTTTATCACCTCTGACCAGGACATGTAGTCTCCTGCTTTAGAGTGATCGCCCAGTAGCTCCATGAGGCGTGCATAGCAGACATTGACACGATACCAGAGCACCTCGTCGTACAGCACATTGTAGCTACGACCAAAGAGATCCGTCCAGTCTCCTGCCTCCGGGATCTCAAGAAGGGCATCATTATTACCATCTTGTGCAGATAGCCAGTTCATGACTTGAGCGAGCTTATTCTGATGCTTTCGTAAGAAGTCTATTTCGCCCGTGGCCTTGACGAAATCATGAAAAGCGATAATCAACCATAGGCCTCCATCGATACTACAGATCCCTCCTACCCCTGAGTAGTCTGGCTCCTGTGTCTCGATACGCACATTAGACGGAGTCTGACCCGATGGGGAGACATGATGGAGCAGCGTCTCGAGCGTCCTGCGCTGACAGGCTAATATCTCTGGATCGTCTATCAGTGAGAGGGTACCTGTGATCGTGATAGATCCATCACGAGCCCAGACACTCTTATAGTTGACATCCGTACCAGAGGTCTCATTATCATCGAGTGAGCAGGCCGAAAATCCAATAGGCGTTATGTTTTTCTTGATGACTTGGACCGCCTGCTCGTATCCCTCGAGGATCTGTTGATACTGTTCTGCCGTGATATCTTTTATGTCTTTTGGCTCCATGAGGTTGATCTGCTGGAGATCAGACTCTTCTTGTTCAGACACCTCATGATACTGTAGGCCATGATGATGGAGTCCCTCCAGTACCCCTTCGTGTAGAGATGCCGAGGCCAGATAAGTATGTTCCTCATTAGCTATATTCTTCAGCTCTGGCTGAGCATTAGCTACTACTATGCCACGTACCTCGTCTATGCCATACATGGCAGCATCATTACCACTATTGCCCGCTACGATAGTATCATTGGCAGGTATATCGAGATGATCGAGGAGCCACTCGAGTGCATTCCCTTTATTAGCGTATCTGGGGAGAATATCCAGATGAATATTGCTACTATAGATCACGTTGACATCCATGCTCTGGGCCTTTAGCATTTTTTTCAGGGCTTTGATATCTTCTTCTGCCGCTCCTTCATAAAACCAACTGGACTTATAAGCATTCTGGTAGTGAGAGGGCTGTCTGCGGATTGGCAGATCAGTGGAGGCTACTATCTCTTCTACCATATCACGATCCCATCCCTCTTCGAGTATTTGATTAAACTCTTTGAGCACTACCCGATTTTGGTAGTCATAGATCGATGTACCTACACCCGATATGATGTATTGAGGAGCTGGTAGTTTTCTATTTTCGATGAGCCGTAGCGTATCATTCATCAGTCTCCCTGTATTGTAGCAGAGGAGTACAGGATGATTGAATATCAGCCGGTTCCATTTTTGATAAAATCCATTAGTCTGATGCTTTTCGGCCAGTACAGTATCATCGATATCAAAGGACAAAAATTTAGTAGTACCCATAGGTAGTTTTAGAGTTTGATATTGTTGCGTATTTCCCTTTCGGGAGAATGTGTTAGATAGGTAGTTTTAGACGTGAGTCCAATTCATAGACAGCATGACTTTGCGATAGGTTTGATAGGGATTCTATTTTTTTGAAATAATAGAAATTGAACCAAAATCCTCAAAAATCGTCCATATACATATCTTTACTGAACCCAGAGTGAGACTAACCACGCACTCTGAGTCAATATTTTGCTATTTTCTTTAGGTATACTGGTAGTAAAATATTGTCTCTTTACATAGAAATAAACACCTCACAAAAAATGCTGAAAGAGCACATAGCTGGAAATCATAGCACCCAAGAGCTAAAAGAAGCTCTACATCGACTATCAAAGCACACAGATATCAATAGTGCTATCATTTTTACTGCCTCAGGTACAGATATGATCCGAGAGGAGTATGACGAGATCCTACAGGCCTCAGATCTTCAGATTATCGGAGGCGTTTTCCCCGAGATCGTATATGAGGGTGATCGCTATAGCAATGGGAGCATCGTGATCGGACTTGAGTCAGAGATACAGACCATATGGATGGATCAAGACTGTACGGATCCATCTGTCAAGCTCATGGATAAATATGCAGAAATCAATCCTGAGGGTAAAACAGTTTTCGTAATAGCAGATGCACTTTATGCTCAAAAATCCACCTGTGTGGAGGCCCTGTATAATACTTTTGGTAGTATACCCAACTATGTAGGTGGAGGAGCAGGATCCTTGTCCTTTCAGCAGTTTCCATGTATATATACAAATGAGGGATTAAAATATGATGGAATCCAGATCGGCATCACAGATCTAAAAACTACTATAGGTGTAGCTCATGGATGGACTCCCATCTCTGAGACGATGAAAGTGACAGAATCTACCGGCAATATCATTCATTCGCTCGACTGGCGACCTGCTAAAGAGGTATACCAGGAGATCGTAGAGCAGCACAGCGGCAGTCCATTTGATTTCGAAAACTTCTTTGACACCACTAAATCCTATCCCTTTGGCATATCAAAGCTCGATGCAGAGATGGTCGTACGAGACCCCTTCTCATATGATGGGGATGATATACACGTCATAGACAACATCGATACAGGCAGCCATATCAAGGTCCTGTATGGCAATATGGACAGTCTACTGAGCGGTGCAGAAAAAGCCTACAGCATAGCTACAGAAAAAAATGAATACAGTGATCTCATACTAATAGACTGTATCAGTAGAGTCTTATTTTTAGAAGAAAATTTCAATAAAGAACTTCAAAAAGTAGATCCAAAGAATAAAGGATTCGGAGCATTGACACTCGGTGAAATCGCTAATAACGGAGACGCTTTCTTAGAAGTATTTAATAAAACAGTCGTAGTCTGCGCTATCAATGAGTGAAATCCATAAAAACATATTGACCGAGATACTACTCGAGCTCACGCTGACCATAGGCAATGAGCAGGACTACACTAAGATCATCCAAAAGACAATACCCCTGTGGCTCAAGCGGCTCAATTGCTCCAGTGGTGCCATCATCACTATAGATGGTATAGAGCACATCGTACCAGCATTCAAAAAGAAAGCTCCATTCTCAGAGGAGATCCAAAAACGCCTACAGTTCAATAATAGCAAATTTGAGCTCAGTGAGATCCCACATGATGGCGAATACCATTACCTCAGCAATATCACAGCTGATCATATCTTTTATTTCGTCAGATCACATCCGCTCAATAATGAGCATACCAATGAAATAAAACCCATCCTGAAGTTTTTCGGTAGATCACTGATCAATGCCATGAGTAATGCTCGACTGGCTGAGATGGCTGTAATCATCGAAGAGGAAAAGCACAGGCTCCAAAATGTAATCGCCAATCTGCCAGATGCTATATTTCTCAAGGATCTCAAGCTCCGAAAAATATTATCTAACGAGGCTGATCTTAAATTTTCAGGCTTTGATAAGATGGAAGATATCCTGTACAAAACAGATATGGATATCTATCCACAAGTAGTCGCAGAGCCAGCCATCCAGATCGAACAAAGGATCATAGAAGAAGGATATATCCTCAAAGATCAAGAAGTAAAATGGATCAATAAAGAAGGTGAAAAGGGATGGCTGATGGTCTCAAAATTTCCAATGAGGAATAAAAAAGGAGACATCATAGGCCTGCTCGGTATGAGTAAGGATATCACCGAACTTAAAAATTCGCAAGAAAAAATAGAGAGGCTATCCTTAGTCGCCAGCCAGACAGACAATGGTGTAGTGATCACAGATGTAGTCGGACATGTAGAATGGACTAATGAAGGGTTCACCAGACTGACAGGCTATAAGATGGAAGAAATGCTCGGTAAAATCCCAGGCAAAATCCTGCAGGGCGAAGACTCCGATCCTGAGGTCATCAAGATCATGAGTACCAGCATTCAAAAGCAGAGCTCGTTTGACGTCGAGCTGATCAACTATCGCAAAGATGGGACTCCATACTGGGTCAATATCGTCTGCAATCCACTATACAATGAAAAAGGCAACATCCAAGGATACATGTCGATACAGACGGATATCACGGACAAAGTCATATTCAGAGAGGAGCTCATCCGAGCTAAGCAGATCGCTGAAAATGCCGAGAAAGCGGAGAAGGCATTTCTGGCTAATATGAGTCATGAAATACGAACCCCGCTCAATGCCATCATAGGGATGACCAGCCTCCTGAAGGATACGGATCCATCCTACGAGCAGTCAGACTATATTGAGACGCTGGACTATTCTTCTAAGTTTTTGCTAGCTCTGATCAACGATATCCTCGATCTCGCCAAGATAGAATCGGGAAAAATGCATGTACGCAGCGATGACTTTGATCTTTCCAAATGTCTCAAAAACATTCATCATATCACCTCGACTAATGTCAAGAAAAAGAATGTGACAGTCAGTCTGGAGATCGGTGATACAGTACCTCAATATGTCAAAGGTGACGAAATACATCTGCAGCAGATACTCAATAATATATTGGGCAATGCAGTAAAATTCACCGATCAAGGCGTCATCAGCATGAAGGTCCATGAGATCAAAGAAACAGATGAAAATCACTATCTCCAGTTTGAGATTAAAGACTCTGGTGTCGGTATATCGGAGGCCAATCTGAGTCAGATATTTGAAAAATTTCAGCAGATCAATAACTCTGAAACCTACAAACAAGGTACTGGGCTCGGACTCACCATCACCAAGGATCTCATAGAGCTCATGGGTGGGCAGATATCTGTGAGTAGTGCTATAGGGATCGGTACTACCTTTACATTTAAAATCCCATTCGCTAAGGCATCTAAGAAGGTCAAGAAAGTAGAAGCCACTCTTCAAAAAGCTACTCCCGTAGTCAAAGAATCAGATCAGAATCTTATCCTTATCGTAGAGGATAATCTGATCAATCAGAAGTATATCACTCGACTACTCGAAAAGAATGGTCTTAAGTATGATCTGGCTAATAATGGTAATGAAGCTGTGGACCAAGTATTTCAAGCGAAGTATGACTTGATATTCATGGATATTCAGATGCCTGAGATGGACGGATTTGAAGCGACTCGGATGATACGTACTACTAAAAATCTCAATCATGATACCCCTATCATCGCACTCACAGCATCAAATATGCTGGACCACCGCAAGAGAGCGAAACAAATAGGCATGAACGGACATCTCAGTAAACCATTCTCCCCGATACAGCTCAAGGAGCTACTCAGCGAGTACGATATCATCATATAGCTTTATAGCAGTATCTGCTTTAATACCTGCATAGGTACATCTCGAAGAGTCAATTTATGATGACTCCTCTCACGGAGAATTTGTTAGTTTTGGAAGACTAAATAAAGAGTCAATGAAACTAAAACTATCCTTATTTCTGCTCCTCACTTGGAGCTTTCTGATAGCTCAAGATTTCCAAACGGTAGATACCAAGGCCGCTGGATTTTCTGAGTCGGGTCTCGATCGATACGAGGCATATATCAGCCGTGAGATTAAGTCTTCTACTATCCCTGGAGCCGTCAGTCTGATCTATAGACATGGACAGCTCGCTCATTATGAGGCCCTGGGCTATGACAATCTCGTGACACGTACTCCCATGACCGAGGATAAGATATTCTACATGCAGTCTATGACTAAGCCGATCATATCGGTAGCCTTCATGCAGCTGTATGAGGCTGGCTACTTTCAGCTCACTGATCCCGTATCGATGTACATACCAGAGTTCGCTGAACTAAAAGTCATCCAGCCTGTCAAAGGAAGCAGCGAAGAATCGGTGGAGTATGAATATGTCAGCCCCAAGAGCCCCGTACAGATGTGGCATCTACTATCACATACTGCAGGATTCTCACATGGTCTGGGCCAAAATGACTATGATAAAAAGCTATTCTCACTACTCTATGAAAATGAATACCAAAACATAGAAGAACGTGTGATGGCTCTCCTCACCTACCCACTCATGGGACATCCTGGAGAGCAGTGGAACTATAGTGCCTCTCCAGATGTGCTGGCCTATCTCATCCAAAAGATATCGGGTATGAGCACTGATCAATACCTCCGAGAAAATATATTCAAACCACTGGGCATGGACGATACTGGATACAATGTCGATCCTGCTAAGCAGGATCGAGTCGCAGGTCTCCACCAGATGCAGGAGGATGGCAGTCTCGCTCCTGTAGATCAGTGGTCATCATTACAGGGCAATACTATCTACGGGGGCACTCACGGTCTATTCTCTACTGCTCAGGATTACGCTCGATTCGCACTGATGCTACTGAATGATGGAGAACTCGACGGCATCCGTATTATCAGCAGAAAGACACTCGAGCTCATGACGACAGATCATATCAGCGAGCTGCCATTTGATGCAGGACGAGGATTTGGATTAGGATTTGGCGTACATACTGATATAGCTGATGATAAGCTCAGCGGTAGTCCCGGTTCTTTCTATTGGAATGGTGCATTTAATACCTATTTCGTCGTAGATCCAGAGGAAGATATGGTCGCTATCCTACTGACTCAATACTGGCCATATACTAATAAATACAGTGATATGATGAGACAGCTCGTATACTCAGCGATAGATGACTAAGACCCTTACCATACATACTCGTGAGGAGGTATTGACTGCAGCCAAAAATCATCTGATGGATAAGCTTCAGCAGCTACAGTCGTCTATCGCCAGCGTGGAAGAAGGTATGGCTAATGAGAGCAAAAGCAGCGCTGGTGACAAATTCGAAACGAGTCGTGAAATGATGAGACAGGAGCTCGACAAACTGAGCAGTCAGGCGCAGCAGCTACAGTCTCATCTCACCACAGTCAATAGTGTAGCTCGCAGCTATGTCCCCGACTATATCGATATGGGTGCGATCGCCATCACTGATGCGGGACGATACTTGATAGCTGATGCCATAGGTAAGTTTGCGGTGAGTTCGGATCGATTTTTTGGCCTATCGACAGCTGCTCCGATCTACGAGCAGCTCCACCAAAAAAAGGCGGGAGATACGATCCATATGAATGGTCGCAAGATCAAAATCATCAAGGTATACTAAGATCACAAAATAAAAGAGGGAATCTTGGCGAGATTCCCTCCACTAAAACTGATCTTAATGATCAGAAATGACTATTGCGTCTTAGCGTACTTGTGCTTTTTATATATTCTCTTAAAATTCTCTCCCTCTGAGCATCCCATGCCAATACATCCTCGGCAGACCGTAGGCTTTCAGTGCATACATACTATAGCGCTCTTTAGATTGATCAAATGGGAATGACTCCATAGGCTTCTTATCATAATCAAACTCCGCCAAAATCAACGAACCATAGCCCGTCACTAATGGACATGATGTATAGCCATTATAAGATGCTGGTAGTGGCATACCATTCATTGCAGCCATTAGATTGTGTACAGTAGTAGGAGCTTGTTTTCTGATAGCTGCACCTGTCTTAGAGGTTGGCAAACTGCTGTTGTCACCGAGAGCAAATACATTAGCATATCGATTGTGCTGAGTGGTATGCTTATCTACATCTACCCATCCTGACTCAGCAGCTAATGGGCTCTGCTTGATAAAATCAGGTGCACTCATGCGAGGCGTGACATGGATCATATCATATTTTTCTACCGTCTCTGCTCCTGTATCGAGATTTCTAAATGTTGCTTCTTTCTTGGCAGCATCGATAGCTACGAGGTCCGTCTGCCAGACACACTCGATGTCTTTACGAGCAGCGACCTTAGTCAGTGAGTCGGCATATTTCTTCACTGCGAAGATGCCTGGACCACCTTTGATAAATTTCATTTTAATGTTGCCTCTTACACCTGCCTTAGTCCAGTGATCAGCCGCCAGATAGGTGATCTTCAGAGGTGCCCCACCACACTTGATCGGAGTCGAAGGGTGAGTGAATAAGGCCGTACCGCTTTTCATAGATTTGATCGTCTCCCAAGTAGAGTCTACGGTATCATACGAATAATTAGACACGACTCCTGTACCTGGGCGTCCTACACTCTCAGAGAGTCCTTCTATAGCATCCCAGTCGATCTGGATACCTGCTGCCACTACCAGATAGTCATAGCCCACATCACTACCAGAGGCGAGACTTACTTTATTATTCTCTGGATCAAATGAAGCTACCTTATCCTGTATCCAGGTCGCTCCAGCAGGGATGAAGTCAGCCTCCATACGCTCTGACTCCTCTTTTGGAAAAACACCGGCTCCGATGAGTGTCCAGAGCGGCTGATAATAATGCTTGTCAGATGGCTCGATGATAGCGATATCGAGATCTTCTTGATGATTGAGCAGTTGAGAGGCGACAGTGAGTCCTGCACTTCCTCCACCTACGATTACTATTTTATGATGTGACATAGTTTTTTAGTTTTATTTATAGTTTACGACCGAATGCTTTTAAGAAATTGACCAAGAAGCCAGTGGCTCTGGAGATATCCTTATCTCGCATGAGCTTGAGTATGCTGAATATTCCACCCACTTTAGCTGGAGGGCTTTCGGTAGCATACTTATTCGCTGCGAGTACCTTGTTGAATAGTTCGACATTGTTACCTCCTCCGTCTATCATGAATTCGTCCAGTGTATCCACTGTCATGGATACTAAGCCTGGTAGCTGATCACTCAGGTCCAAGAGTTGATTAATTTTGTCGATTTGCTTATCGTCAGTGAGACGATTGAGCAGACGGGAGGCGCTCTGAAGGCGCTGTGCGAGGGGTACTGATCCCTGATTAGCCTGATACAGTGACTCATCTATGGAGTCGGCCGCCATCGAGACCAGTCCGGGACCCTGCTCGACCAGATCTAATAGGCCATGGAGTGACTGTGCGATCCCTGGCTCAGAAAGCCTACCGAGGAGCTGCAGCCCTGTCTGGAGTCGCTCTTCGATATCGACGCCCTGTGCTCGCTGCGCACTCACCTGCTCATCAATGGTATCTGTCGCCATGCTAAGCATCGCTGGAGCCTGCTCCAGTGCATCGGTGATCTTGCTCAATCCATGCTCTATCCTATCCAATCGGGACTCCACCGAGTCTGATTGTGAAACAATAGTCATTACGTAGATTATTTTGTTTTTCTAAAAAAAATATTGACACCTCGAATATAGTGAATCATACTAAAACATGAACATATTATCATATATTAATTTGTTAGACTGACAGAAATCAAAATAAAAGGAGCTCCATCATGCATAGAGCTCCTATTTCGATCAATCAATACTAATCCACTAAAATCCTAAATCATATTCCATTTGGATGCTACCACTATAGCATAGTCGTCGGACATACATAGTCAGACACTTCAAATTTTTCTGAAGCCTTCAGGGCTTTGAAGCCTCCTTTGACATCGATCAGATTGTCCCATCCTCTCGCTCTCAATATAGAGGTGAATACTACAGATCTATATCCACTGGCACAGTGCACATAGTAGGTTTTATCCTTATCCAGCATAGACATGCTATCATTGACATAGTCCAGCGGTGCATTCTCTGCGCCGATCACATGCTCACTGCTATACTCACTGGCTTTTCTGACATCGACGATATTTACCGGACCATTCTCTTGGCGAGCATATAGCTCATCGACATCGATGGACTCGATCTTATCTGTCTCTTTACCATCTTTCGCCCACGCTTCATATCCACCTTTGAGATATCCGATAGCATTGTCATAGCCTACTCTGGCGAGTCGGGTGATGACTTCCTCTTCTCGCCCATCTTCTGCGATGATGAGGATCTCCTGCTTGACATCTGGGATTAGTGTCCCTACCCATACTGCAAAGCTGCCGTCGATACCGATATTGATAGCATTTGGCACGAATCCTTTGACGAAAGTCTGTGGAGAGCGTGTATCCAGCACTACTGCACCCGTCTCATTAGCCGCCACTTCAAATTCTCTCGGGCTCAATGCTCTCTCCCCTCTCTCGAGTACCGTGTCGATACTATCATATCCCTGGATATTCATCAGTACATTCTGAGGGAAGTATCCCGGAGGCGGTGTGAGTCCCGTCAGTACTTCTTTGATGAATTCTTCCTTAGTCATATCAGCTCTGAGAGCGTAGTTTGTTTTCTTTTGGTTGCCCAATGTATCAGAGGTTTCTTTGCTCATGTTTTTACCACATGCACTACCCGCTCCGTGTGCTGGATATACGATGAGATCGTCGCTCAGTGGCATGATCTTATTTCGCAGCGAGTCAAATAGATGCGCAGCAAGCTTATCCTGCGTGAGATCTGCTATGACTTTTTGTGCTAAGTCAGGACGACCTACATCACCTATGAATAGTGTATCTCCTGTAAATAATGCCTGCTCTCTACCCTCTTCATCTATCAATAAGAAACAGCTACTCTCCATAGTATGTCCTGGAGTATGGATCAGTCGTATGGTCGCATCACCTACCTGAAACTCCTGACCATCCTCTCCGATCACTGCGTCAAATCCCGTCTCCATAGTCGTCGGGCCATACACTATATCAGCCCCCGTCTTAGCAGCGAGGTCTACGTGACCCGATACAAAGTCTGCATGAAAGTGTGTCTCAAAAACATATTTAATCTTTGCATTTCGCTTTTCTGCCATGTCGATATACGGCTGGACCTCTCTGAGTGGGTCGATGATAGCCGCTTCTCCATTGCTCTCGATGTAGTAAGCTCCTTGAGCCAGACATCCTGTATAAATTTGTTCGATCTTCATAGTTATAGAATTAAATATTAGATAAGAGTTGTTTTTTAATTTTTTATTTACACCTACAAATCTATTTTATAGAGGAGATAGTCTGTGTGACGCTCGTCACTCGGTTCATTGATATTCATATGATAGACTCGTCATATATTGACTTTTTAGTGATTGAGGTCACTCAAATGATTAAAATCATAATAAGTCGTGGAAGTAGAAAATATGAAAGTCTCCATCTAAAATCATCAAGTACCTTCATAAGCTCCATTATATTAGCTCGATAAGCATTAATCACTTTAGTATGAATATCCCAGATAAGCATCAAAAATTTCCACTACCCCACTATGACCGACTTTGCTTCCTCAAAAACGTAGTCAAAAATCCCAATATCATCGTGGGTGACTATACCTACTATGACGACTTTGAGACGGTAGAAAATTTTGAGAAAAATGTGAAGTACCTGTTTGACTTCATTGGTGACAAATTGGTCATTGGTAAGTTTTGTATGATCGCATCGGACGTGACTTTCATCATGAATGGAGCGAATCATCTCAAGGATGCTATCTCAACCTATCCTTTTGCCATATTCGGTGGAGACTGGGCCAATGCGATGGAGGGTAAAACGTATCCAACCAAAAGTGATACCATCATAGGTAATGACGTATGGATAGGATATGGAGCTACGATCATGCCTGGAGTGTCTATCGGCGATGGTGCCATCATCGCTACCATGTCAGTGGTCACCAAGGATGTCCCGCCCTACTCTATCGTTGGGGGCAATCCCGCTAAAGTCATCAGTATGCGATATAGCGAATCCGAAATCTCCGATCTCCTCGATATCAAATGGTGGGACTGGCCCATCGATAAAATAACTGCCAATGTGCAGCATCTCACAGGAGCTGATATAGAGCGACTCAAGTCTCTACAATAAGACCAAACAAATGATCAGAACTTTAGTTACTCGACTTTTAGCACTAATATTCATGATCTTGGCAGTGATCCATTTTTATTGGGCAGGAGGTGGACAGTGGGGATTCAGATCTGCTCTCCCTACTGACATTGATGGTGGGCTCCTGCTACAGCCTACAGCTATTGACAGTCTCATAGTAGGTCTTGGTTTCACTGCCTTTGGGCTTACATATTTATTTCATTCGTACCCTTTCAGATCTGGGCTGATCCGAAGAGCAAGAAATATTGCACTATGGCTCATCCCACTGATTTTCTTAGCCAGAGCGATCGGCGATTTTCAATATGTTGGCTTCTTTAAGAAAGTAAAAGCTACCGATTTCGCTCAGATGGATACAATGCTTTTCTCACCTCTCTGTTTGTGTATTGGCCTGTTGGGATTGATGATAGTAATATTTAAAAAATCATAGTTCATTCCAAGGTGCTTCAGCCCCTTGCACTCACTAATAACTCGTCTCATCCAGTGTCACCAAATCTGATTAAAGAGATACAAGAACCAAACCATCATTGTTACTTATTCGTTACACTTATACATGGGAAGTGTGCATCTTAGCCAAGAGAGTATAGATCATTATAACCTAAATACAGATGAATAATCTAATTGACGCAAGTACCCTTTTAGATAAAGAATTTGGAAAAGAAGGCACCTCAAGCCGAAACCAATTTAAGGAAGAGGCATACACTTACTACCTGAGTCAGATACTGAAGTCTCGCAGAAAAGAACTCAAAATAAGTCAAAAGGAGTTAGCCGATAGAATTGGGAAACAAAGACCCTATATTTCGAGAGTTGAAAATGGTGAAGACCTTAGATTATCAAATTTCATTCAAATAGCCACGGCCCTTGGTTTAGATTTCAGTCTTACTCCTCAGTGATTTCATTATTATTCAGAAGAAATCGCCCCCAATACATTCCAAGGTGCTTCAGCCCCTTGCACTCACTAATAACTCGTCTCATCCAGCATGACCTTGCCCCAGAAGGTCTTATACACAAAGAAAGTATAGGATAGTACTAAAGGCGTACCAATGGCTGCGAACAATAGCATGATACCGAGCGATTTCTCTGAGCTGGCAGAGTTATGCACAGTGATACTATTCGCTGGATCGAGAGTACTCAGGAGCAGGACTGGATAAAGCTCTATAGCGACTAACATAAACAGCAAACTCACTGTCAAGGACGAAAAGAAAAAGGCAAACTTATACTTTCGCTTGGAGGCTAATCTTGGGATATTGGCTATAGCCAAAAAAGCTAATACAGGCACTATAAATAGCGCAGGATGAGCCTTAAAATCATCAGACAGATGTGGAATATAGATCAGCGTATACAGCGACACTAAGCTAAATAAAACTACAAAAGCAATGATAGCCCGTTTGAGCAGAATAGTCATTTTGACATATAGTCGTCCTTCGGTCTTCATGATCAGGTAGATCGCTCCATGCATCATGAATAGAGCCAGCGAAGTAGCTCCTGTGAGTAGTGCATAGGGATTCAGAAACATCAACCAATTGCCCACGAACTCATAGTCTTGGTCGAGAGGCATGCCTTGGAGGACATTGCCCAGGACGACGCCAAGCAAAAATGCTAAAAGCCCACTCGATACCGAGTAAAGTACATCCCACATCTGCCGCCACCAGAGCATAGGCTCCTTGCTCCTAAACTCTATAGATACTGCTCTCAAAATCAGAAAAGCTAAAAACAGCATAAATGGGATATACATCGCCGAAAACAAGGTCGCATACATGATCGGGAATCCAGCGAACAAAGCACCACCACCGATGACCAGCCACACCTCATTGCCATCCCAGACGGGACCAATAGCATTGAGCGCTATCCGTCGACTCTGCTCTTTCTTCAAAAAGAGATGCCAGGCTCCAGCACCGAGATCAAATCCATCTAATATCGCATATCCTGAGAGTACACCTCCGACTACTAAAAACCACAGCGTCGGATAATCTATTCCTAAAAATGTCGCCATTGCCATCATGATCTTATTGTGTTTTTAGTATATCTATCATCTCTTTCTGTCGAGGTCGCTTATCGATGAGCTCGGCATCGTCAGGACCATGCTTGATCTTCTTAGTCAGTAGATAGATGAATAGTGCAAATAGAATCGAATAAATAATGGTGAACATTATGAGAGAAAATAGCACTTGATTAGCTGTGACAGCCTTGCTCAGCGCATCAGAAGTCCGCAGTAGCCCATATACTACCCATGGCTGTCGTCCCATCTCTGCAGCAAACCACCCAAACTGATTAGCCAGCTGAGGGAGGATCACTGCAAACACGAATGTCCAAAGGAGCCAGCGCTGCTGAAAGAGACGTCCTCGCCACCACAAAAAGCCCGCATACAGACTCAGCACTATGAGAAACATCCCGATGGCTACCATCAAGTGATAAAACTGAAATACGGCATTGACCTGTGAGGGTCTGTCCTCTGGAGCGAAAGCATCCAGCCCCGTGACAGGCGCCTCAAAATCCTGATGCAGTAAAAAGCTCAATCCTCCTGGCACTTTGATCCCAGTCACCTCTTCTTTTTCTTGATCTACCCAGCCCAAGATGTACATGTCTGCTGCACCATCAGCCTCATAGTGACCCTCGAGTGCTGCGAGCTTGGCAGGTTGATTTTCAGCGACGCCCTCTGCTGAACTATGTCCTGTCAACAGTTGTGACAAGGAGGCTACTATTGCTACCCCGAGAGCGATCTTGAATGCTCGTCGTGATATCTCCACATGTCGATCCCTCAGTAGGTAGTAAGCATGCACACTAAGCACTAAGAATGCTCCAGCCAAAAATGCTCCGATCCATACATGAGTCAATCTATCGACGCTCGAAGGATTGAACACCATAGCCCAGAAGTCCGTGATCTCTGCTCTCGCCTCTACACCTTCTCCGACTATATGGTACCCGGCTGGGGTCTGCTGCCAGGAGTTGGCGATGACGATCCATACTGCCGAAAACATAGATCCTAAAAACACGCCTACTGTAGAGATGAAATGGACCAGAGGGCTGACACGATTCCACCCAAAAAGCAAGATGCCTAAGAAGCCACTCTCTAAGGCAAAAGCGAAAATACCCTCTGCCGCCAGGGCACTCCCAAAAATATCTCCCACATAGCGGGAGTAGGTAGCCCAATTAGTCCCAAATTCAAACTCCATGACAATCCCCGTAGCTACTCCGATCCCGAAAGTCAAGGCAAATATCTTAGTCCAAAAACGAGCCATCGTATGATAGATCGGATCCTTAGTCCGTAGATAGGTACCCTCCATGATCACCATGAGTAGTCCAAGACCAATACTGAGTGGAGGATAGATATAATGGAATGCCACAGTGAAGGCAAACTGTATCCGAGATAATATTTCTACATCCATTTTCTGCGATTTGTGATGGGTGGAATGATACGCTATTCACGACACAAGTTTGTCTAAAATAGCAAGATAGACTATACCCCATTCGATAAATAATTATTAATAATGGAACTATATAATACATCTATCACTATGAGAAAAAACAATGCCCTGGCTCATCAGCCAAGGCACTATATAAAGAAAAATGCAAATCTTTATTGAGAGAGATACGCTCTATACATCCAGACGAGCTTTTCTTGCTCTCGAATATAGTCGCTCATCAGAGCGCTCGTACCTTCATCATCGGCATCTCCCGCATCTGCCAGGATCGCTCTTTGTTTCTCTATGATCGCAGAAAACGAACTCAGTATCGAGGATACGGCATCATCTCCACTCGTGATATTTTTCGCCTCAGCGATAGTGGCTCTCTTAGCATACTCAGAGTAGCTGTGTAGAGGTGTATGTCCCAGTGTGAGAATACGCTCAGCTAACTCGTCGACCTTTAACAAAAGATCATTGTAAAGCTCTTCAAACTTGACATGTAGTTCAAAAAACTGTCTCCCTTTGATATTCCAATGAAAGCCTCTGGCATTCATGTAGAAGATTTGATAATTTGAAAGAAGCTCGTTGAGCTGTTCTGACAACTCGAATACTTTTACTTCATCTAAGCCTATATCGTTCATTACTTCCATGATATTAATAGTTTTTAATCATGCAGATTAGTCTGCAATGTATATTCGCTAAATCGTGGGCTACTGTCTTCTCCTCTGAGGACTCTATCGATATGATCGAGAGCCCCTTGTTTTGTCAAGAAGAATCTGTGCTCACCTATTTTTTCTATGAGATGCCCCATGTGGAGCGAGTCCCTAACAGGTCCTTTGACTGCTGCTAAATAAAGATAAATATCTCTTTCCTTTAAGTCTGTGATCAACTGCTCCAAGGCGTGAACTCCACTACTATCTATATGATTGATACTCTCTGCATCTATCACGACGACTCGGAGTGACTCTGTACCATGCTCCTCGATCATCTCCTCTATTTGCTCCGTGAAGTAGTTAATATTAGCAAAATACAGATCTGCATCAAATCGAATGATCAAGACATCGTCTCTGGTCTCGAGATCCTCAAATCGCTCTATATTTCTGAATACCCTGGTCCCAGGCACCTTTCCTAATACTGCCATGTGGGGCTTAGTAGTACGATAGATCACCATGATCAGTGATAATATCACACCTGTGGCAATACCCTCCTCGATACCTAAGGCCAGAGTGGCAAAAAATGTCACCACCAACATCACAAAATCTGTTTTATTAGATCTCCAGAGATGCTTAGGCTCTTTCAGATCGATCAGGCCAAATACAGCGACCATGATCACCGAAGCTAATATGGCCTTGGGCAAGTAATAAAACAATGGGGTGAGGAATAGCAAGGTCAATACGATCAATCCCGCACTGATGATGCTCGCCAGTCCAGTTTTAGCACCCGCTTGATCATTAACCGCTGTCCGAGAAAAACCTCCAGTGGTGGGATAAGACTGAAATATAGATCCAAAGATATTCGCTAATCCCAGAGATATGAGTTCTTGATTAGGTACTACCTTATAGTTACGATGCTTTGACTGTATAGCTTTCGCTACAGCGATACTCTCCATGAAGCTCACGATAGAGATCGCCAGAGCTGTCGGCATGAGCTTTTGCCAGACACTCAGGTCGAGATTAGGTGCCGTGATAGATGGTAGCCCCTGAGGGATATCACCGACTATCTTGACGCCACTATCTGCCAGTCCGAGTCCCCATACCACTATGATCCCCAGTAGTACAGCGACTAACTGTCCAGGGATAGCCTTGACAAATCGCTTGAGCAATAATATCACTGCGATACCTCCCAGACCCACCATCAGTGTGGGCAGATGAGTAGCAGAGACATGTTCTACAGCCTGTAGGAGGATCTCATGGACATAGGAGCTACGATCCAGATCCACTCCCATGAGATGTTTGAGCTGGCTGAGGCCAATGATCAATGCCGCCGCAGAAGTAAAACCACTAATGACCGGATGCGAAAGAAAATTGACCAAAAATCCTAATCGAAATACTCCCAGTGCAAACTGTATCACACCGACCATCAGTGCTAAAGCGATAGCTAAAGTGATATACTCAGCCGTACCGCCCTCGGCTAAGACACCTACACCCGCAGCTGTCAGTAGTGATACCATAGCTACTGGACCTACGGCCAGCTGCCGAGACGTCCCAAACAGAGCATAGATAATCAGGGGTATCGTCGAAGCATAAAGTCCGAATATAGGAGGTAGTCCAGCGATCATAGCATATGCCATCCCCTGCGGTATGAGCATCACTCCCACAGTGAGTCCTGCCGAGAGATCACCTTTCAGATCAGCCTTATTATAGTTTTTGAGCCACTCTATAGACGGTATGTATTTTGATAGTATCATTGATATATTTAGTCGTTTAGCGTGATGGAGTTTCGCTCGAGAGTCACCATTCCTTGATTTTCCATCTTTTTGAGCATACGAGATACGGCCTCTCTTGAGACATTGAGATCATGAGCGATCACACTATGAGTCACATGTATCACTCCGTCGTCGGTAAATCTTGACCGATCCTCGAGATAATCTATTAGCTTTTGATCCAGCTGACTGAATGCCAATCGATCGATAGTATCTATGAGCTGATACATTTTTTGATCATAATTACTGAAGACGAAATCTCTCCATACCTTATACTCCGACATCCAGCGATCAGCTGCCTCCATAGGGATAGCTATGAGCGTCGAGTCTTCTTCTGCGATAGCTTGTATCTCCGAGCGCTTCTTGATCATACAGCAGCTGAATGATGAGGCGCAGGTATCTCCACCCGAGAGAAAATAGAGTAAGATCTCACGATCCTCTTCATTAGTCCGAGAGACCTTGATCAGACCGCTGATGACTAATGGTACGAAGGAAATAAAATCACCATAATCGATGATCATTTCTCCTTGTTTTACTTTTTGGATTTGAGCCACCGACTCAAAGTCTCGGATGAACTCCGGATCACTCAAATCATGGAACTTATCCAATAAGAGATTGGAAATTGCTTGCATTTTTCTTCCTTATTTTTCTTAAACTATAAAAATCCATGACAGCATTCTGTCATGGATCTTATCTAACTAACTATTATACTAACTCTTTTTTGGCGAGGTAGAAATCTACCTTTTCGCAGCTATCATCATTCATCCGAGCTTCCATCTCAGCGAGTGTCTTTGGTGGTGGCACGATGACCTTATCACCAGGCTTCCAGTCGAGGGGCATAGCTACCTTGTACTTATCAGATGTCTGTAGTGCAGTGAGTGCTCTGAGGATCTCATCCATATTGCGACCTACATTCATCGGGTAGTACATGACCAGTCGGATCTTCTTAGACGGATCTATGAAAAATACTGCTCTCACCGCTGCTGTCATCGACTCATTAGGCTGTAGCATACCATAGAGCTTTGACACTTTCATATCGATATCAGCTATGATCGGAAAGTCAAAATAAACTCCCGTTTTCTCTTTCACATTAGCTACCCAGCCCAGGTGTGCGTGGACACTGTCGATGCTCAGACCGAGTAGCTCAGTATTGAGCGCATCAAACTCTGATTTTCTCTGTGCAAATCCACTCATCTCCGTAGTACAAACTGGTGTAAAATCAGCTGGATGCGAAAACATGATCAACCATTTGTCCTTTGCGTAGTCTGACAATCTCAGACGACCCGCAGTAGTGACCGCTTCAAAATCTGGTGCGATATCCCCTATCCGAGGCATTGTATTTGTTTCTGATATAGACTCCATTTTGATTAATTTTGATTCAAATATATGATCATGCATTCATATAAAAAGTGACAGATGTCACACGCTCAACTGATCTCTATTTGAACCCTTTGCTAAGACTATGCTAATTCATAATGAAGAAGTCCATTAGCCAGATTATAGACTCTGGTAATACCCAGATTTTGTAAGAGAAGACAGACTCTGAGGGCCCTGCGACCTGTACGGCAGTATACATAGTAGCACTGCTCAGTATCGAGAGTCTCAAGCTCATCAGCCAGCGTCTGTGATAGATAGTCGAGATTGACCGCATCATCTAAGTGATACTGCTCAAACTCTGCTGCTGTACGCACATCGAGGATAACCCCTCCATGATCTCGGGCATGAGCGATAAAGTCTTCGAGCTCCAGGTTATTAAGCTGACTTTTGACTTGCTGCCATCGTGGTATTTCGCAGATATCCTCAGACATATTTATTCTTTGATCGTCTAATATAGCTACTATCTATATCACCTCAAAGCATAATCCCCATTGACGGAAGTCCCATTCTATTAAGCCTCATCGGATAGATAATAGCTGTCTGTCTGGGGCTTCAGTGGCCGCTTAAACCATAGAGGCCTCCTCAGACCTCCTGGACCCGGTGCAGGTCGTGTCATGGCCAGCCACTCTTTATAGACTTCATGAGATCTTGATGTATCTACATAGATATCGCCATACTTATCATCAGCTGATGGACGCTCTATCCGTACTCGCTGGTGCCAGCAGTGCATCCCACTGATCGGATCAGGATGAACGGCATGGGTAATATTTTGATGGACACCTCCATCTACCCAAAATATCCGCTTGCTATCACTATCTGTGCTATCAAAAGGCTTGATACCAGACTTCGTATTCATTTTCCAGCCTCCCTTTCCGTCATTTTCGATTTTGACTGTATTAGTAGCCCAGCGATTGCCTTGATCTTGCTCTCTACGCCACCGTCCGATATGATGAGAGCAGGCGACTACACCAGGCTTCATGCCCTGAGTGACCCACACCTTATCTACGAAATAGCCTATATCTGTATTCATCTTGACCAGATCACCCGTCCTGAATCCCCACTTAGCAGCATCCTCAGGGTGCATCCAGATCGGATTTCGATTAGCGATCTCTACGAGCCATTTTGCATTGCCAGATCTCGAGTGGATCAGCGTAGGGAGTCTGAATGTGGGTACCAGCACATATTCTCCTTTCGATTTGTCCAATTTTTCTTCGTGGATATGGCTTTTGATATAGGTAGGTATCGCATACTCGGGCCATCTCCAGTCTACCATCGTCTGCGAGAAAAACTCATTTTTCATACTCGGCGTAGGAAATCCTACTCGAGGCTGCCCTTTTACATCGATAGCTACATTCTTACCATCTTTTTGATAGATGCCGGTCTTTTCATCCAAAACAGCTCCCTCTAACTTTTCTTCAGCGACGAGGGCTTCATTTTTCTTGTAGGTATGTTTTTCAACTTCGAATGCTCCATACTTCCTCATGTAATCCAACTCAGTAAGTCCCTCTTTGGCAGCCGCTGCTGGCAGATTAGGCGTATGCTCAAAAATGTATTGGTAGTACTCATCGATAGTGATCTTCTGTCCCTCTCGATAGGGAGATAAGAAGTGCTCTCTGATCCCCAGCGAACCATCTGGATCAATACGCCAGCTGAGCTCTATCCAAAACTCGTCTTCCTCCCAGACCTCTCCGGGATTAGTCTCATAGGTGAACGTGGTGTCCTGTCCTGCTCGTCTCGCCGCTTCTCTCAGTACGGGCTGACGAAAAGCAATCCACTTACCCGAATGCGTAGCATAGCTATTCAGATCATGGCGCTCCGCACTGTGGCCCATCGGCAGTACGTAGTCAGCAAAAAATGCGGTCTCATTCCACGTAGGTGTCATGGCGACATGCATACCAAATAGGTCTTCGTCCATGTATGCCTCCATCCAGGTGAAACCATCAGGATAAGTCCAAACCGGATTGAACACTCTTGAGAAATAAACGTCCATCTTGCCTCTCCCCTCTTTCAGGAAGTGAGGTAAAAGGAAGCTCATCTCAAAGAATGCTAAGGGATACTCATTAGGAAAATGAAGTTCATTCCAAAACTTCTGTGCAGGAGGTACGCTGTGAAACTGTGGTTTAAACTTGCTCCAAGTGTTAGGAGACGTGCCACCTTTAGCCCCGACACTACCTGTGAGCACATTGAGAAAATGGAGACATCGAGAGACGCACCATCCGCCGAGATTGCCACTGGCCGCACTCCGCCAATTGTGTGTAGCAAATGCTTCTCCAGCTTCCCCGATCTTGATACCTACTTCTCGGATCATATCCGCCTTTACGCCACTTTCTTTCTCGGCGTACTCTGGTGTATATTCTGCATACTCTTCTTGCATCTTGAGTATGAAGTTTTCAAACTTCACCTCAGTCTCCGGATGACATTTTTCGAGGTATTCTTGCCAGTTGACCCAGTGTTCTATGTAGTCTCGATTGTACAGTCCTTCGTCGAGGATTACTTTAGCCATAGCTAATAGTACAGCGGCCTCAGTGCCTGGATAGGTCGGCATCCAGTAGTCTGACATACTCGCAGTATTGGACAGTCGTGGATCCATAGTGGCCAGCTTAGCTCCTTTCATTTTGCCCTCGATGATACGCTGAGCATGAGGATTGAAGTAGTGACCACTCTCCAGATGTGCTGATATCAATAGTATGAATTTAGCATTGGCATGATCTGGCGACGGACGGTCGTGGCCATACCAGATGTTATAGCCAAATCTGGCCCCAGAAGAGCAAATATTAGTATGACTATTGTGCCCATCTATACCCCATGACTGGAGTACTCGATTAGCGTAGCCTTCATGACCTGGACGTCCTACATGATAGGCGATTTCGTTATTTCTACCTTCTTGCAGGGCTTTTCTGATACGAGCCGAGATCTCATCGAGCGCCTGCTCCCAGCTGATACGCTCCCACTCACCATCTCCTCGCTTTCCTTTTCGCTTGAGCGGATATAGAATACGATCGGGATCTGTGATCTGATTGATCGTAGCAGGTCCTTTTGCACAGTTTCGTCCTCGACTCCCTGGATGGTGTGGATTTCCTTCAAATTTTCTGATTGTACCCTCTTCCTTATCCACATAGGCTGTCAGTCCACAGGCGCTCTCACAGTTAAAACAGGTAGTCGGTACGAGCGTATAGGCCTTTTTCTCTTTTTTGGGCCATGAAGTGGCCTCATATTCTTCCCAGTGATCCCATTGATCCATGGGTGGAAATTTATCTAACCCTGTTTGCTTAATCCTGGGTACGGTAGGCTCACGATCTTTATGTAGATCAGGTATGAGACCGATTTTTTCAGCTATTTTTTCTATGAAGGAAGGTTTTTTGACACCCATTTTTTACTTATTGTCTTTTGGAATAAAATGATTAGCTCAGAGGAATACGCTGTGGCGCCTCTACCCAGACGTGCTCAGTGATGTATATACCGATCAGTACCAGCGCAGATGCTACTCCCACGATCATGCTGGAGTCCACCAGTGACAAGATGGCTATTGGCAGCAAGTTGCCGACAAGGATAATACCAGCCCAGAAAAGGACCTTGTATCGACCACTGAGAATACTTTTGACTGTTAGTTTGGCATCGTTAGTCGGATGAGTCGTGATCATCTCGAATGCAATCGTCACCAAGTTAATCACCATACCTGTGATCAGCACTTGAGTCACTAATGTCAAAGTTTCAGTTGACTCTCCGAGTATCAAAGCAATGATCCCATAGACCGCTGCTCCAGCCATCACACTGTGCACGAGCATATGTATCGCCAAGGTAGGACTCTGCCAAAAGTCTCTTCCTTTAGCTTGAGCAAATAAGAATGCAGTGTAGATAGCCACTACTACGGCTACTATAGCTGTGAGCCATATCACCGGTGTCATGAGCGCCGTCCACCCAAAATAAGTAGCAGCACCTAACAAGGTCAACAATCCACCAAAGGCTGTAATCGAATATCCACCTCTCACTAACCAAGACTTCCACTGTGGCCTCAATAAAACATTGAGGAAGCGATCAGGACGATCCAGATCTTTAATCAATAATAGACCTGTAGCTCCTAAGAATACTAAGCCAACAATGATGGCTACCCAACTCAATGAAGTAGAGAATATGTCATGACCCATCAAGTGAGCTATAAAAGCAAAAAGGAATGAGCCGGCAGATATGGCTTTGGTCCATACATAGGCGGATACTTCCCAGCCCCATAGGATTCCTTTATCTGGCACATCGTATGCTCTTCGACCTTTGCCCAGTAGCACATCGATCGATTTTGGCGTATTCTCTTTATTGCTCTGTCCATTATCCTGCTTATTCATCTCCATGACTGCAGCGATGACGTCAGTATTAGAAAATGCCAGTTTTTCTGCTTCCTTAGCGTAGTGACCGACTCCATGCTCCTGCGAGCTCCACAGATAGTTCGACTCTTTAGTGGTCGCAGTAGGATTGAGCGATAGATCATCCGCATCTATGTAAAACAGATTTGGTGATGTGGCTTTTTCTGCTTTTCGCACTTTCACAGGTTGGCGAGAGAGTAGCTCACTGATCTCACTGAGAGGATCATCCATATCTCCTGATATGATGGCATGCTCAGGGCACACATTGACACAGGCCGGCTCCAGCCCTACGTCTATCCGATGAGCGCAGTAATTACACTTGGCTGCTGTGTGAGTCTTAGGATCTATGTATAAAGCATCATAAGGGCAAGCCTGCATACATGACTTGCAGCCAATGCAGCGATCATTGTCAAAATCAACAATACCATCTGGTCGTACATATAGTGCCTCGACTGGACATATCTCTACACAGGGAGCGTCCGTACAGTGATTGCACCGCATCACGGAGAATAAGCGTCGAGTATTTGGAAATTCTCCTTTCTCGACCTGCTTGACCCATGTGCGATTGACGCCCACTGCTACATCATGCTCACTTTTGCATGCTGTCGTACAGGCGTGACAGCCTATACATTTCCTATTATCAATTACGAATCCATATTTCATATTACCCCGACTATGCTTTGATCAATGAAGGACATGAGCCCGCTATCTCCAGTCCCGATTCTTTGATAGTATCATAGCTGCCATGTACATTGATAAGATTTTCGATACCATAGGACTTCAGTATGGAGGCCGCTACCGTCGAGCGATATCCGCTACGACAATGGACAAAATACTTCTGATGTGGATCGAGCTGAGATACATTAGCATATATATGATCGAGTGGATAGCTCTCTGCCACAGCGATATGAGTAGCTTCATATTCACCAGGCTTGCGTACATCGATGATATGTTGGGCTCCCCCACTCTTGATGATAGCGATAAACTCATTCACGTCTATGGTCTCTATCTGATCTATTGATTCGCCTGCTTCTATCCATGCTTGATAGCCTCCCTTGAGGTAGCCTAATGTATTGTCATAGCCGACTCTCGCCAAGCGCTTGACCGTTTCCTCTTCTCTACCTTCAGGCGCTACTATGATGATCTTTTGCACTATATCTTCTATCAGTGATCCGACCCACGGTGCAAAACTACCATCCAGTCCTATATTCACTGACCCAGGTATATAGCCTTTGACGAATTCTGCTTTATCCCTCACATCAAGTATGAGCACATCTGGTGTCTCTTGTAATGTCTTAAACATCCTGACACTAAGCGGAGTACATCCTTGATCCAAGACTTTATCTATACTTTCATATCCAGCTTTATTGAGCTTAGCATTCTTAGCGAAATACTGAGGAGGGGCTGATAGTCCGTCCGTGACCTCTCTGATGAACTCCTCTTTAGTCATGTCGGCCCGCAGTGCGTAATTTTCCGCTTTTTGTTGCCCTATTGTGCTCCATGTTTCGCTGCTCATATTTTTACCGCAGGCAGATCCTGCACCATGAGCGGGATATACGATGACCTCATCTGGTAGAGTCATTAGCCTATGACGGAGGCTATCATACAGCCATCCTGCAAGATCTTCTTGAGTCAGTCCCGTAGATTTTTGGGCTAAGTCAGGTCGCCCTACATCCCCGATGAATAAGGTATCTCCTGTAAATACGGTATGCTCCTTACCCTGCTCATCACGGAGCAGATAGCAGGTGCTTTCAGGAGTATGTCCAGGCGTATGCAGGGCCTCTATAGTGATATCTCCGATCTCAAATCGCTCCCCATCTGTGGCCTCATGTATATCAAATGCAGTTTTAGCTCCAGGACCATATACTATAGTAGCACCTGTTTTCTTCGCCAGATCTATGTGACCTGATACGAAGTCTGCATGAAAGTGGGTCTCAAAGATGTACTTGATTTTGACACCCATGTCCTTAGCTCGCTGGATGTAGGGGGCTGTCTCTCGCAGTGGATCTATCACTGCTGCCTCACCAGCAGAAGAGATAAAGTAAGCTCCCTGAGCCAGACAGTTAGTGTAGATTTGCTCAATGTTTTTCATAGAAGTATCGACTATTATCACTTTTAGATACACCAATATATGACAATATTATCATACAATAATATTTAAGTATGATATTTTCGACATATGCCAAATGAAATACGGACTACCAAGTAGTAGCCAAATTAAAATCGAGCCAAATCTATATTAGTGTATAAGAGAATCTGCGATGGTAGTCTCGGCAACTACATATTGCAGTTACAGTTTTCGAGGCACTCTACTATGAGCGATACATCTCGCTCCTTGAGTGAGTAGAGCATACTACGACCATCACGCTTGACACTGAGGATGCCCTTGAGGCGCATATTTTGTAGGTGATGAGAGGTCAGTGACTGCTCCGTACCAAGACGCTCGCAGATCTCAGATACTGAGAGACGAGCATTAGCCTCGAGTAGATGTATGATACCCAGACGCACAGGATGTGCTATGGTCTTCAATATGAATGCTACCCTCTCGAGCTTTTCTGCTTCCTTTTCATTGCTTAATAGCGTCTTTCCCTCCATGTACCAAATATATGAATATATGGTCATAAAAGCTGATGAGCTACTACAACTATGACTATCAGATAGAATATACTATCTTGGGCATCGTGACGACACACAAGAGGATATGGACGATATCTATAGATGGGGTGACCTCTGCCACAGTACTGGCTATCCTATTTTTGGCTTGGCTGATCTTATTAGCTCAGTCGGACCACCCTCTACTCTGGCCGATTTTTTTTGGGACCTGGCTCGTAGCTACTCTGATCATCCACATCCCTCGTATCACACTCATAGAGATCAGGCCTCATACCATACACTGGAGGAGCTATAGGCATCATATCACCACTCCCAAAGAGATTTCAATACAGACTTGGTGGCAGTATGATCTCGCACCTTCATATCAAGAGGAATATCATAAATTTCAAGACTTTTTTCAGAAACGGTCAAATCAAATAGAACTCATAGCAGAAGTATGTACTGAGGAATGTGAATTTCAACTCTATGAAAGTATTAAAGCCTATAGCTCGAGATTTCCAAATGATCATCCCTACAGTCCGGCGCCGCAAAAATCAGATGGACGACCAATGTACTATGTCGGAAATATTGATCGCCTACTGAAGAAGCTAAATCGGTATATCAATATAGAGATCAGAAGTATTAAGAAGTCGTAGGTCCGTACAATTCTTATCATCAAAGACATATAGTGAGGGATAGGTTACTCCTGCTGATCGATTCCAGCGCCTTTCGGCTAAAATTTAGAAGGATCCTTTGCAGAGTCCATTACTTGCGAAGTATCTTTACTTATGGACAGAAGGCCCAGCTGTCCAGTAAAAAACAGATCAAAACCATGCGATTTGATCTGGTATACACAAGTTAGAGAGCATGAGGAAAAACAAATATTGGAAGAATGAATATAAAAATCCTTAAATAAACAAAGTGAGCGACAGTTATATAAAGATAGCAACCATAAAGGAGATCCAAGAGCCCGAATCTACATCTAAAAGAGTTATAGAATGGATGCAACAGAATAATTATATAGAAAGTGAATTATCAAAATCTGGACTTGGGCTTGATGATTTAGCTTTTAAACCGAGTTCAAATCATGTTGAAATTGTCGGATATGACGAAAATATAACGAGATTAAATGCCTGTGGTGTTGAATTTAAAACTGGTCGACAAGTCAGCAATTCTTTAGCTTTCAATCCTCTAATCAAAATGATATGTAAACATTGCGGCGAAAACAGATTTAAAGATTTTACACCTCAAGAATTCTACACTGATGCAACACCTCCTGACAAATTGAAACTATATACTGTCATGTTCAAATTATTTGAAAAGTGGGAAAAAGGAGAAACTGCATCACTAATATGTCCAATATGTGATCAACATTCAAATTTAGATGAATATGAAATTGAAGGTTCAATATGTCTTACAAATTTTGAAATGACTTTCTGGAACTGGCCAGATTTAAAAACAGAATTTATGAAAGATTTACAAGACTTGATACAATCACCTATAAAACGAATGAATGGACATCTTTAAAAATCACGCTCTCTAATCGAGTAGACGGCCGTGAGCATTAAAGCCCACGGTGCGCCTCTCACACCACCGTACGTACGGGTCTCGTATTCGGCGGTTCGATATCCATAATCAGTGATGCTCTTTGCACCATCATTGAGTAGTTCCTACTTTAGGATAAGGCTATCTCTCGATTCCTTATCGAATTTGAGAACAGATATCGTTCCTCTCCCACCCTTGTTTCGGTTCATTCATTATCGACTATGTCGATACTCTACGAGTTCATTCATCTCTGCTGTGAATCCTTAGGGAGATGGATATACATTCCCTGCTCATATAAAGAGTACAATGAATTCGTTTCGGTTCTCTCATTTGAAAGTCTAACGGACATTCACCCTTCAAGGAAGCATTCGCCCATCTTCATTCCTACGATCTCTCACAGCAACCTTGCGACCTACTAACAGGCATTACCAACTCGACTATATGCAACTCGCATCCACTAAAATAATTATACTATCTTTCGATAGTAGTGCCTATGCTGGGCACACACAAGTGATATCATTCCATGCCTGCTTCACTGACGGCACAGAGAATATCGCCAGACCGTACGTCCAATTTCTGCAATTTGAAAAACAAGATTCCAAGAGAAGCATTAGATGAAACCGAATCCACTACTCAAGAAATTCATAGAACCATATGATGAACGAATTCAAAATCTGACTTTGGAACTGAGAAATTTTATTACTGATTTAGTTCCGGAATCAAACGAACTGATTTGGGACAACTATAATGCAGTTGCAATGGCTTATTCGAAATCAGAGAAACTAAAAGATGCCTTTTGTCATATTGCAGTTTATCCTGGACATGTGAATTTCGGATTTAATCGTGGAGCGGAATTATCTAAAACAAACGTCAAACTGAATGGAAAGGGAAAATTAATTCGCCACATTTCGGTGATGGACTTTCAATCTTTCCCAAAACAGGAAATAATAAATATGATCTGGGAAGCAGTTGGAATTTCAGAAAATTTGAACAATGAATTGACCAAAAAGAATTCTCAACCGAAAAGCCTGGTAATGTCAATATCTGAAAAAAAGATAAGGCCAAAAAAATAAAGTCAGCAGAAAACTATGCCTATAATTCATTGTGGCTTTGTGCTACGACAAAACAAAATACCAATCAAATGGTTGGATCTCGGCGAAATAATCCTGTGGATAATTCCACGACGCATGTAGCTAACGTGCAGTGACAAATTAGCATAAAATGAAATATTACAAATTGTCATTTCTCGCTTTTACAATAATCAGCTTAAGCTGTAAATCGCAAACACGAATATCTCGAATTGAAATAAGTCAACCCACTATACACCAAGAAGCAACGTCTATTTGGAGGACAATTAATGATTATACGTTTCTGGAGGATCAAGAGTACACTATAAATCTACCTAAGCATTATTTAGTGGATTCGATGGTCGCCAAGTCAAAAAATGGAACATTTGGAAATGATGATTTTCCGCAATTTACACCCTTCTGGAATCCGGTTTTTTCAACCCAAAGAATTATGAAGAAGCAACGCAAAGAGTAGAAAACGAGCTTACTCTACTAAATAATTTTTTAGACTTAATTGACTCTGAGAAAAATCAATGGGATTGGAAGTTCAATATGTTTGACAAATACAAAGTTGCTTTCACACTATATGGGACAGGAGGAAGTTATGACCCCGATCAAGGAATTATTACTTTATTGACTAATAAACAAGGAGAATTTATGAAATATAATAATCCTGCGTACACCATAATTCATGAAATCTCCCATATGGGCATGGAATATTCAATAGTTCAGAAATACGGTCTTAGTCACGGATTGAAAGAAAGATTAGTGGATACATTTGTATTTCTGATGTTCAAGAAAATGTTACCCGAATATAAAATTCAAAACATGGGAGACAGCAGAATTGACAAGTATTTGAATAAGAAAAACGATATTGAATCTCTAAATTCGATAGTTAGTGAGTTTGTGAGAAAATAACTTGTCACAACAAGGTATATGGAAACTTAACTCCCATTAGGTAGGCCAATAAATAGACTCACCACTGGCCGAACTTGATATTAAGAGGCTAAAGCCCCCCTTACAGGGGGGATATACCTATGATTCAACGATAGTTAATCCTAAAGCTTTGGCCTTCTTCTTTAATTCAGCAATTTCCTTTTTCTTCTTCTGTTTTAGTTCAGCCTTTTGCTTCTCTTCCTCTAAATAGGAAGCATAAGCTTTTGATACATTCTGGGCAACTAACTTCTTTTGAGTAGGCGTCAAGTGACTAAAGAATGATATAACCTTCGCACCTTTAGAAGTTGTTCCTTCTTCTATATACTCTGAAAAAACACCAGCGATTTCTTTTGGCTTCATAAAATATATTTAATTAAGTTCGACGCAAATGTACTCAAATAAATACCATTAACAAAAGCTAAAAATCTTGCACAGTGAATCGCCAACAACTACATATTATCTTTAAATTAAATTTATCCTTGAGCTGAAGTTTACGGCTTGGAAATCACACTTTTCTTATCCACGCCCGTTCATTTATTTAAGAATAAAAAAGCAATAGCAGTCATATTAACAATTATATTTTCAGGCTTTGTTTTGATGAACCATTCAAAGTATAAACAATCCAGTGATAGTAAAAAAATAGAAAGAATGGGTTGAATCAAAAGAAGATAATAGAAAAGCACCATCAAACTCACTACCTATCATGCACGTCATTGAGATATCGGTAAATTAAATGATGAATCATTTTCCTAAATTCACAAAAGTGATAAAAGGCTAATGAAAAATAAACAAGAGCTATCTGTCAAACTGCGACGACTTGAGCAAAGCGATAGCACAGTGATCGCTACCCTGCTCAATAATCAAAATGTATGGAACAATCTCCGAGACTACATACCTAAGCCCTATCATGCGATACATGCTGCGGAGTTCATCACTTCTGTAGCTGATGAGTCACCTCATCAGACATTTGGTATCATCACAGGATCAGAGGAGCTGTGCGGGGTCATTACTTTGGTATGTCAGTCTGACGTTTACAGACTGTCAGCAGAGATCGGCTACTGGATAGGTGAACCCTATTGGCGCAGAGGTATAGCTACTCAGGCGATAGGCCTCATCACAGAGTACGGATTCAATGACCTTCATCTGGAGAGGGTTTATGCTGGAGTATTCGAAAAGAATAAGGCTTCTATGAGAGCCCTCGAAAAAAATGGATATGTCAAAGAGGGAGTTTTTCACAATAGCATTATTAAAAATGGTATACTCATGGATGAGTATAGATATGCTAAACTCAGAGATCAGGGCAATTAATGCCATTAATACTTTACAATATGACACATCAATAAAAATGCAATCCAAGGCAGATATTCCTACTCTGATGAAGTCACCTTCTATGTACCAAACAATACTATTCAAAGTAATGAGAAGTAAATAAGAACGATCAGTGATAAAATTGCACCAAATACAACCCAAACTCGAGGATACCTTATGTTGCTCTGCTATCAGCTGTAGCTAAGAAGTATCTCCAAAATAGTTGCCTCTATCAGTGTGTCCTATCTTACCTATGCAAAAAAACATAAACATGACTATCTATCGCTGCTATCTTATCGTATCACTGAGCGTCCTTTTATTCATTGGATCTACTACTCTCACAGCACAGCATCAAGAACAAAATCGCATGATCGTACTCACTGATATAGAGGCGGATCCCGATGACATGCAGAGCTTAGTACGACTGATGCTATATGCTAATCAGATAGATATCAAAGGGATCGTGGCTACGACTTCCTGCTGGATGCAGTCTGAGATCCATCCTGAGTCCATCCATAGAGTCATAGAAGCCTATCGACAGGTATACCCTAATCTTCTCATGCATGAATCTGGCTACCCCTCTCCAGATCATCTACGCAGCATAGTCAAAAATGGACTACCTAAATATGGTATGACAGGGGTCGGTGATGGCATGGACAGCGAAGGCTCTCAATGGATCATCCGAGAACTCGAAGCGGATGATGATCGACCGCTCTGGATATCTGTGTGGGGAGGTGTCAATACCTTAGCTCAAGCTCTACACAAAATCTCAGCAACAAAAAACGCCACTGAGGCTGAACGACTAATCAAAAAACTGAGAGTCTATACCATCTCCGACCAAGATGATAGTGGCCTGTGGATCAGGAATACGTATCCCGAGCTATTCTACATCGTGAGTCCAGGTGACAGCTATGGCGAAGCGACATGGACCGGTATCAATAATGTGGTACCAGGTATCGACAACTCAACCATTAGTACAGCTTGGTTTGCAGAGCATATCCAGCAAGGGCATGGACCTCTGGGAGCCACCTATCCCGATGTATCTTGGGGTGTAGAGGGTGATACGCCAGCCTACCTATCGCTCATACCTAATGGCTTGAATGACCCGGAACATCCAGAGTGGGGAGCTTGGGGTGGTCGCTATGAGCTGTATCAGCCCTCTTTTGAGGGTAGAACAGATGGCAGCTCTGTAGTCACCATAGCTCCAGAGACCCGCCCCATATGGACGAATGCCGATGATCGCTACTCACCACTACTGCCACAGCCCTATGGCAGAGCAGTCAGACCAGACACGAGCACCTTTGAGGGCTATAAGGTGACACTATGGCGCTGGAGAGATGACTTTCAGCATGATTTTGCTGCCCGTATGGACTGGTGTACGAAGAGCTACGAAGAGGCTAATCATCCGCCCGTACCCGTACTCGATCATAGCGACAGACTGACCGTCCAGTCCGGCGAACAATTCACCCTAAGTGCTAAGCAGTCCTACGATCCCGATGGTGACAATCTCAGCTTCTACTGGATGATATACCCAGAGGCCGGCTCATACGATGGTGAGTGGACTATGAACCAACCCGAAAACGACTGGAAGCGACATGGTACTGCTCCTCAGGTAGAAGAACCAGAGACGATACATGTGATCCTCAGACTCACTGACAAAGGCAGTCCTGCGCTGACTCGATATCAGCGAATCATCCTGACAGTGACACCATAGGTAGGATATTATTGGAAGCTATTTGTGGTGAGATACTGAGACCACATATTGAGTCGATACATAGACTCCTAAAGGCATCAGGTGATAATACTGAGCGAAATTTCAATTTTACTGCTATATTTCATGGAGGATATTTGTCAACAGTTCAGATAAAACAAGAAAATGGCTACTAAAAGCAAACAGACAGCTTCGTTCATGATCAGGTTTAACCAGAATATCTACGAGGAGGACGGTGAATCGCAAGTACAATGGCGGGGCAAAATCTCACACGTACAGGATGGTGATGCTGTGAGTTTCGCAGATATGAATAAAGCCATGGACTTCATCAAAGAAAAATTGACCATAGTCACTAAAAATGCAACTGATCACAAACCCGATCAAGAGCAAGAAGGGCTCATCGACAAAAGTCTCGACATACTCAAAAAGGTAAGAAGCACGGGACCAAAATTTTTAATCGATACACTTAAAGACCCTAAAAAACAGGTCACTCAGATACAAGATCAAATCCAAGATCAAATCTCTCAAGTGAGCCACGAAATCAGTAACAAGGTGGAAATCGACCAATGGCGAGCCGCCAGTAAGAATGACATCAAGCAGGTCCGTGAAGAAATCTCTACGCTCACAGATCTCGTCCTCCAACTATCAAAAAAAATGGATGCTCTATCCAAATAGTCTGCAGTGAATACTCAGGCACATAGCATAGCAGAGCTCCTCCACGGTAAAGATAATAGCCCGATACGGATCTATACCCTTGGCCAGTTCAAGGTGTATCGAGATGGAGCAGAAATCTCGGCCAAAGAATGGAGTAGAGACAAGACCTTGCAACTGCTGCAGTTTTTAATATCCAATCGCTCTCGGTCAGGCATCCACAAAGAACTAATCATTGATCGACTCTGGGATGCTGATTCGGACCGAGACTTCAAAGTGGCTCTCCATGGTATCGTCAAGGTACTGGAGCCCAATCGACCTGCCAGGACAGAGTCATCATACATCATCAGAAATGGCCTCAGCTATCATATCAATCTATCTAATATCTGGATAGACATCGACCATGCCGAGCAGCTCATCATCCGAGCTAATAATATAGCTACGACTCAACCAGCTGAGAGTATCCTACTGCTGCGTGCTGCCACAGACCTATATACTGGCACATACCTCCCAAATCGGCTCTACGAAGACTGGTCATCGGAGGAAAGAGAAAGGATGCAAATATTATTTCTCGGAGCATTCACGGATCTGGCTCAGATGATCGTCAGCGATCAGCCTATGGAAGCTATCCGACTGGCACAGTCAGCTCTCCAGATCGATCCGACCTGGGAAGATGCCTATCGCATACAGATGGAAGCCTATCTCTATAAGGGTAATCGCCCAATGGTCATCAAGACCTATCAGCACTGTGAGTCTATACTCAGAGAGGAGTTTGGTATATCTCCCCTACCCGTCACTAAGTCAGTGCTCAATAACATCTTAGCCCAATAAAATCTCAGTTCTTTTTTGCGACTTTTTAGTCTGTAACTCATTTGTAACAAGGCTAAATGATATTTGTATCAACAAAAGAAAATTAAACTCATGGCTACTAAAAATAAGAACATCAAAAAAGCACAAGAGCGCAAAGAGCAGGTAAAAGGCAACATGAAAAAATTTAATGACGGACTGATCAAGACCTCTGAAGATGTCATCACTGGCACTGTGAAAGCTGGTGAGAAATGGCAGTCACTCGTAGCTCGCACTATCAAGAAAACAGAGCCGATCGCAGAAAAGAATATCGATATGGTATTTGATGCAGCAGAGCGAATCAAAGGTGAAATAAGTGTAGGATCTCAAAGGATGAGAAGCCTACTCGGCATCAAAGAAAATGTAGTGGCCGACATAAAGGAAAAAATCACCTCAAACGAAACCTATAAGAAATACAAAGGGGAGATCGAAGAAATCGTAGAAGGCGTCGCTGACTCTGAGGTGGCTAAAAGAGCTAAAAAAATAGTCACTAAAGCGAAAGTAGAAGTATCTGATACTATCGAAGAAATCAAAGAAGAGGTAAAAGAAGCAGTAGAGACTGTCGAAGATAAAATCGATGAGCTCAGCGGCAAGTCAGCTGAAAAAACAGACCTCAAAGTGATCAAAGGTATCGGTCCAAAACTCGAGTCTGTACTTAATGAAGCGGGTATCTATAACTACTCAGATCTCGCTAAAGCGTCAGTAGAAGATCTACAAGAAGTACTGGTAAAAGCAGGTCCTCGGTACCGCATGCACAATCCTGAAGAGTGGAAAACTCAAGTAACTGATCTAATGGCAGCTACTAAGTAGTAGCCCAAATCATCATCTAATAAATTGAAAATAAAGTATAAAATAACGAGATATGGCAACTAAGAAAAAAGCTAAAGAGACAGCAACAGAAAAGTATACTATCGAAAATGTAGTGGATAGAGTAAAAGATATGTCAAAAGACATCAACGACTTCGCACTGGAAACTACTGAAGACATCTTAGATGGTGCTCTCAATAGAACTGAGCAGTGGCAAGGAATCGCCTCCAAAGCAATAGACGGAGGTCTGAAGCTTGCTGCTAATCAACAAGAGATCGTTTTTGATGCATTAGAGTCTATCAAAGGTCAGCTCTCTCACAGCAGAAAAAGATTCTCTTCGCTATTCAGCAAGAACTAATAAAAGAAGCTAAAACCACACTTTTAAAGGCCGGAGTGCGCAGTGACGCACTTCGGCTTTTTTTGTTTTATCCCACCATTAATATAGTCATTAACAAACTATATCTTTCACAATCCTGTTTTCTTTAATATAAAGTTTGTAAAATCACACGATAAACAAAACTAACTACATGACTGATACATTTGATCAGGCTACTACTGTTAAGAAGCCGTCCCTATTTTGGCTGTCTACGGAGGTAGGTCGAGCTTTATTTGAGTGGTCTTCTACTATACCTTTTAAAGCGATAGACCGACATAAAAAAGATACTGGCGACGGTCACCCCGTTATGCTTCTACCTGGATTCATGGCCACTGACGCTTCTAATAAACCTCTACGTAAGTATCTCAGCAAGATCGGATATGATGCTTATGGTTGGGAAATCGGGCGCAACTTTGCCAAAATAGAATACATCGACAGTCTACTCCAACGAGTAGAAAAACTCTATGAAGAATACGGAGAAAAAGTAAGTCTCATAGGATGGAGTCTCGGCGGCATCTACGCCCGTCAAGTAGCTAAAGAAGCTCCCGAACTAATCCGTCAAGTCATCACTATGGGCTCTCCATTCGGAGGGGTGACTCAGCGCAATCATGCCCGATGGCTACACAATATCATCACCGTAGGAAAAGGAACTCAGAATGTAGATCCTGAGCTACTCAGAGACATCCCGATACCTCCAGATGTACCATTGACGGCCATTTACTCTAAAGAAGATGGTATCGTACCCTGGGAGGTATGCTACGAAAAACACGAAAGCCCGATCATCCAAAACATCCAAGTAAGAGGTAGTCATTTAGGATTTGGAGTCAATCCGGTAGTACTCAATATCATAGCTGATCGACTGAAGTATCACCCTGATAACTGGACTCAATTCAAACCTGATTCTTTCGTAGAGCAGTTTCTCTTTTATCCTTCTCATTAGGCGATCTGTGAGCAGGTATATATTATCATGACCAATCGATCAATATCCATCATTGGCTGAGCAAAACATGGTATTATTCCTTATTATTAGCATAGTATATGTCATATCCTATTAATTAAGAGCATCAAATGGATTTACTCAAAAACATCGTAGATAAAATAGACGTCAAAGACATCGAGCCCATCACTGGACTTGATGCTGCATTTTTGTATGGGGAGACACCCACCAGTCCTATGCATATAGGATCTGTAGCTATTATAGAAGGATCGTTAAAATTCGAAACCTTCAAGCAAACAATAGAGTCCAGACTGCACATGCTACCAAAGCTAAGGAAGCGTCTGATGGACGTACCTTTTAGCGTCGATTATCCGTACTGGATAGATGATCCTAATTTTGACATATCTCTGCACATACAGCATGTAGCACTACCCTCTCCTGGTGGATGGAGAGAGCTGAGGACTTTAGCATCCAGTATTTTTTCTGAGCCGCTGGATCGCACTCGTCCTCTGTGGAGTTATACTTTCGTAGAAGGACTGGATCAAGTCTCACAAGTACCCAAAGGTAGTGTAGCCATCATCAGTAAGGTGCATCACGTGGCCATCGATGGATTAGCAGGAGCAGGTATGTTGGCCATTCTATTCGACTTAGCCCCTTCTGACAAAGCACCTCCAAAACCCAAACCCTATAATGCACCACCACTGCCCAATGATTTAAGATTGGTATATAAGAGTGCATTGAGCTTTGCTAAAGATCCATTTAAGCTACCGAAGATATTGACTAACACTGCGAGCACTACTGTCAAAGCTGGGCTCCTCAATAAGCTGAAAGGTATAGAGATGCCTGCCGCACCATTTTCGGCGCCAGCCACCCCTTTTAACGGGATCATATCAGCGGCTCGAAAATGGAATACCGCCATATTAGAATTTGACAGAGTCAGAAATCTCAAAAAAATCATGGGCTACACGCTCAATGATATCATCCTGGGTATCTGCGCTGGAGCCCTCAGACGATACCTACTTGAAAAAGATAAACTCCCAGCTAAGCCATTAGTCGCTATGGTACCGATCTCCCATCGAGAAAAAGATGATACCTCAGCTCAAGGAAACAAACTCTCGGCGATGCTCATCCAGCTCGCTACTCACATCGAGGATCCTCTTGAGCGATTAGAGGCGATTCAGACTAATGCTATAAAAGGTAAGACCTATACTAACGCTCTTGGAGCAAAATCGCTAAGTAATCTCGCTGAGGCAGTGCCTTTTGGCATCGCTAATCAAGCGGCTAAACTCTACTCTCGATATCATCTCGCTAAGACTCACAATCCAGTGTTCAACGTAGTGATCACTAATGTACCTGGACCTCAAGTACCTCTCTATATCAATAAGCACAAACTCATGTCTGTCATGGGTAGCGCTCCGATCATAGATGGAATGGGTCTGATGATAGCTATATTCAGCTATGATGGACAGATCACCATCAGCTCGACCTCTGATGCCAAGTCAATGCCAGATGTAGACAAGTTTAATAAATACATACTCGAATCTGCCAATGAATTGGAGGAGAAGGTATTAGCCTATAAAGCAGAAGCTGACAAAAAGAAGAATAAAGGCAAACCAGCATCAGACCGCTTCTTTGAAGGGATCAAGCGATTCATCAAAAAAGAGCCGACAGCCATCAAAGCAGACAGTGGTATTTTCCAATTTAATATCACAGGTCCTAATCCATCTCAATGGACCGTCAATCTAAATGAACAACCAGGTACACTGCGTCGAGGGAACAAACAAGATGCGGATGTAACGCTGAATATCCGAGAAAAACATCTCATGAATATCGCTGAAGGAGAGCTCGCCATCCAGACCGCCTTCGTACAGGGCAGAGTAGAGATCAATGGAGATCAGAAAAAAGCTATTCGGCTAATGAAAATATTGGAGATTTTGCCAAAGCTAAAAAAGTAAAATCAGCGAAATCATCTATCCTGGATCATACTCTGATCCAGACTGCATCCGCAGGAGACCTTTGAAAGCTTCTCGGACATTAGACCCTTCATGACAGACTCTATAGACTTCATGAGATATGGGCATCTTGATGTCATACTCCTCTGCGAGCTCCATGACGACTTTGCAGCTTTTGACACCTTCGGCGACCATATCCATGCTGCTGATGATATCTTCTATTGCCCTACCCTTACCCAGTTCATATCCTACAGTACGATTTCGACTCTGAGGGCTATTGCAGGTCGCTACGAGATCGCCCATACCGGCCAGCCCTGCGAAGGTCTTTCGCTTACCTCCCATCGCTACGCCCAGACGAGTCAACTCAGCTAATCCTCGGGTAATGACTGCCGCTCGAGTATTGTCTCCAGCTCCAGCACCATCGCCCATACCTGCCGCTATGGCTATGACATTTTTCAGGGCACCGCCAAGCTCGCAGCCCACCACATCACTGTTAGTATATACTCTGAATAAACCCAGTCGAAATATTTTCTGTAGAGCAAGTCCTATACGACTATCAACCATTGCTAATACGCTGGCTGCCGCCTGACCTGCTATGATCTCTCGAGCCAGATTAGGCCCAGTGAGTACACCTACAGGATGGCCCTGCATGACAGTCTCGATGATCTGTGTCATTCGCATCTTAGACCCATGCTCCAGCCCCTTAGTCAGACTCACTATCGGGACCCATGGTCTAATGTACTGGCTCGCCTCGATGAGCACTGACCTGAAGTTATCTGAGGGGATACCCATGACGACTACATCTGCATCTTTCACTGTCTCTTTGATAGTATATCGAGCCCTGAGACTCTCCGAGAGTTTCGCTTCTTTAAGATATCGTCTATTAGTATGATGCGTGTTGATCTCATCGACGGTATCACTATTTCGTGCCCAGAGCACAGTGGGCGTATTTTTTGAGGTCAGAGAGGCCACTGTAGTCCCCCATGATCCGCCACCCAATACTGCTACATTCATAGTTTTAGTTTTTGATTGTTATTAGATGACTGCTTGGCCCAGCTCTTTCAGGTAGAGATCCCGGACCTCTTTGATCTTAGCATCCATGTTAGTTTTATTCCAGCCTTCTACCGAGATAGGATCGAGCACTTTGACAGTGACCACTGTTGGATTGACCAATTTTGCCCCACGAGGCATGACATCATGCGCATTCATGATGCATATGGGTATGATCGGCACACCAGCCGCCATGGCTAAGTGAAACGCCCCTTTCTTAAAAGGTCCCAATTGATAATCATAGCTGCGAGTCCCTTCTGGTGCGATAGCCACTGATGTGCCGCTTTTGAGTACATCTACGACCGGCTGCATAGCTTCGATAGCTTTATCTCGATTTTTTCGATCTATGAATACTACTCCAGCTGCCTGAAAAAGTGGGCCTACCGGAGAATATTTGAGTTCTTTTTTAGCTATTGCCACTGTATCCTTTCTCACTAATTTGGCCATGATCAGTAGATCAGCGTTGCTCTGGTGATTAAATAAGAATACGGCTGGACGCTTTATCCAGAGGTTTTCTTTGCCTTTTACGGCCACTCGTATTCCCGCCAAGGTAGTCCCGAGGTCTCCTATCATCGAGGTCATACTGTTCACTCCATCTCGACGAGAGCCTGACAGCAGTCCCGATGCCATCCCGGATAGTGCGGCGGGGATCAGTGTACCCGCAGTGAGCAGGGTCCGGATAGCATTCTCCGTATCAGATCGACTATCATCATCAAATCGATATATCGGCCAGTCATTGTCATACGCCATGACACTGAGCTCTTGATCAGGATTGACTGGATGTGGATGTCCCACGAGATGTAGCAGCGGAGCATCCTCCGCACTATCAGTATAAAAATAGCTCTTGCTCAGATCCAGATCGTACTCTTTTGCCAGCGTCTGGGCCGCATGAGATTTACCTTCGCCCCAGCATGCAGGCTCTACGATATTACCCGTGAATGCTCCACGATCTACCTCCATACGAGTACACATCACGTGCTCCACACTGAGATCTCGTGCGATTGGATTGACCTGATATGGTGTAGCAGCACTGATGATGGCGACAGTGTGACCTTTAGCGAGGTGAGCAGCCACGAGTGCTCTTGATTCAGGGTATATAGCTTTCGCCAAATACTTCTCATACACCTCCTCTCCGAGATCTATGAAGATCTTCTCTTTGACACCCTTTACTCCCTTAGCTCCTATCGCTGCCAGTCCAGCAAAATTTTTATTGTTAATCGAATAAACCAATAAACCATTGAACTGAGCGATAATCTCTCGAGGACTCATCTTACCACTCAGTAGACGATTTTGAAAAAATCGCTTGGCGCTAAATCCCTTGATCAGTGTGCGATCCAGATCAAAGAATGCCCCGATATGAGCACCTGACTCACCGTCTATGACTGGCGCTGTTAGGCTTTCTATTTTAGATCCAGGTACTACATTACGATCGAGCGGGAGGAGTGTTTGTGTAGGCTCAATTCGATTGAGGATCATACCCTGTAGGTCACTGATACGATTTGCCACTCCTTCGATATCGAGCATTAGCTCATGTATCTTTTTTCGATCAGTAGCCTTGGGTATTGGGATCAGTCCGAGATTTTCGCATAGGCGTATTCCATTGATTAAGAAAGGCTTAGACACAGACTCTATGCGGTGTATCCTGCCCTGCCAGTGCATCTCCTCTCCAGTAAATATACATTTCTTAATAAAGCGATCAGCTGAGTACACCTCCTCATCATCCCACTGATGCAGTGTATGCAGCACCACTCTATAGGCCTCCACATAGGTGAACAAGACTACATGTGAGACGAATATTTTCTGATTTTCCAGAAGCTTTTCTATATCCTCAGCGGGGCCAGTCAGAAGTGCTTGCCACTCAGGATAGAGACAGTGGAGATCCAGCTCTATCTCATCACTGAAATGCGCCTTATTAGAGTAGAAAAATTCAAACTTGAATAAACTACGCAGCGACATGATCTCCTGCCAAAAAGCGATAGTTCTTTCTTCTGGGCGATAGTCTTTCACCTTGATCAGTGCGAGCTCCACAAATGCTCGATGATAGAGATAGTGCACAGACATGTTAGCATAGTAGGTGGCTGGCATATAGTTGCTCGTGACTATCGAATATTTAGCTTTGACTCCAGCGTCCATCTGTTTGATCAGATTAGCTCTTTTGAGTAGATTGATCGCTTTCTGTACACTCTCCCCTATTGGAGCACCTCTATCCACTAATGCATCTGGCTTATGATTTTCGATGATCTCCATGAGTAGCGACACATCGTTACAGATCTGTGTTTTAGTCAGGGCAAATTTTGAAAGGAGTGTGGTACACAGCAGTGATGCTGTAGTCACCGGCGTGATCCGATTGATCGCATGGACGAGCTCAAAAGCGAATCTTGGCAACGTATACTTGCCTCCATGATCAAACGAATCGGAGTTAGGCACATTGGCTATCGCTTCTTGATCCTTCTCTACTGGAGACCCAAATCTCAATGATATTTTACCATGATCACTATTGAGATTTCGGATATAATTCATCATCCAGAGGAGATTCTCTTTTTTCTTTTCTTTTCCTCGCCCCTCGGCAGTCATATCTTGCACGTCAGGTATTAGATCATATACGACAGATACGGGGATATACTTTACCTCCTCTTTTGACTCCTCTTCCGCCTCTGCTATATACTTGAGGATACCCATCTTAGGCCAGACGAGCTTTCCAGTACGAGACCGAGTCCCCTCTATCGCCCACATGAAATGCTGGCGCTGATCTACTAATGATGCGATATAGTGCTTGAGCGTCACTTTGTAGACTGGATTATCCTTGAATGATCGCCTGATGAAGATCAGTCCCATCTTTCGCCCGAGCTGAGCTAATCCCGGAAAACTGAGATTAGCCCCAGCAAATATCATTGGCCATGGTAATCCATGCCTATGAAGGGCCACCCCCAATACAAACATATCTATATATGTCTTATGCGTCATGACAAAAGCTACTGGATGCCTCCTCATAATACGAGCCACCTCTTTGAGTTCATTAGGATTGACGTCGATAGTCTTTTCGTAAGCGAGGGTCATGAGCTGCTCGATGACTTGCGTACTGACCGTACTGGCCAAAGGATGCTTCTCTGTCTTCAGTTCTTTGAGATAAGCTGTCGCTTCTTTTTGTAACTCTTCAATATCACGACCCGTCTGCTGCGATATCTCAGACAATCTCAGCATAAACTGCTCATTATCAATTACTTGTTTCATTCTTCTTTGGATTATACGACTTGATATGCTTAAAATACTAAAGACTCATGAGACAATGCCTTTTCTATACATTTAATCGATACTTCCTACTATAATTAGCTTACTCTGGCTCGATCAGCATAGCTGGCACATCGGTATCACAGCTTGGCTTTTGTAATCGATCCTGAGCCTCCACTAATAGAAGTAGAGAGTAGAAAAATCAATTAACACATTAAATTAATTTTTAATATATAAAGTGTTTATAATCTGTCTATCTTTGTAGTATAACAAGCGAATCCCGTGTACATGCTCCAGGCTCAAAACATATCCAAGTCTTATGGAGACCTCCAAGTATTGTCAGGTCTCGATATATCTATCAAACAAAAAGAGATAGCTGCTATAGTCGGCAAGTCTGGTAGTGGCAAGAGTACCCTACTCCATATCTTGGGTACTCTCGATCAGCCCGATAGCGGATCGATCATCATCGATGGCACAGATGTTACTCAGCTTGGACAGCGAGAGTTAGCCAGATTTCGCAATGAAAAAATTGGCTTCATTTTCCAGTTCCATCATCTACTTAATGAATTCACCGCACTCGAAAATGTGTGTATGCCGGCATTCATAGCAGGCAAATCAAAATCAGAAGTAGAAGGCCGTGCCAAAGAGCTACTCGGATATCTCGGTCTCTCTGACCGTATCACGCATAAGCCAGGAGAGCTCTCAGGAGGAGAGCAGCAGCGTGTCGCTGTGGCTCGATCACTCATCAATCAACCCAAAGTGGTTTTCGCCGATGAGCCTACGGGCAATCTCGATGATAATACCTCAGAAGATCTATTTGAGATGATACTTCAGCTGAGAGCTGACTATGATCAGACTTTTGTCATCGTCACGCATAGCAAAGACATCGCTGCACGCTGTGATCGCACACTCACTCTGTCCAATAAGCAAATAAATAATGGCTGATACCCCACAGCAAGGAGATCCAAAGGTCAACCCCATAGATACGCCTACTCGAGCTACCTATAGCATGCAGGCCACCATCTCATATATGCGAGATTTTGTCTCTGATATCCTCCATCTCGAGAAAGGCGTCAACAAGAGAGCTACTATCGAGGAGATCCGAGATAAAAAATCCATGGCTGGTGCCAATGCATGGATGCTCATGTGCTCTATCGTCATCGCCTCTATAGGCCTCAGCCAAAACTCTCAAGCTGTGATCATCGGAGCCATGCTCATATCGCCGCTCATGTCTCCGATACTGGGTATCGGACTCTCCGTAGGAATCAATGATATGGATACCCTGCGTAAGTCCTTAGCTCATTTCGCTGTAGCGATGGCTATAGCTATACTGACGAGTACTATTTACTTCTTGATTTTTGATTTTGGAGAGATGACTCCGGAGATCGAGGCGAGGACTCGCCCGACCTTATTGGACATATTCGTGGCTGTATTTGGTGGCCTAGCGGGTATCATATCTATCGCTCGAAAGGATATATCCACTACACTCCCAGGCGTAGCTATCGCCACTGCATTGATGCCTCCACTCTGCGTCACAGGATACGGGCTGGCTACTGGTCAGTGGGAGATCGCAGCTCGATCATTTTACCTATTCTTTTTGAATACTTTCTTCGTAGCGCTATCTACATACTTGATTATTAGATTTTTAAAATTTCCATATAAGAAATATGTAAAAGTCTCAGATAAGCGGCGTAATCAGCGCTACATACTCCTGTTCAGTCTTTTGCTAATGCTACCAGCTTTCATGATATTCAGAGGTGTGATCAAAGACCTAAGAGTAGAGTCAGCACTCAAAAAATTTCAATCTGTCTGTCTCGGGAGTGACGATATGTTTCTCGATAGCTATCAGCTTTATGACGACAGCGATACCTCTCAGGTGCTCTACCTCAAGTGCTACGGAGATGTGATCAATATGGGTAAAAAAGAAGTCTACGAAGACTGCCTGACTAATCTCGGTCTACCTGGTGTCAAAGTACAGATCATCAATAGCTCAGATGTCAATCTGGATCAGCTCAAAGGGCTCGAAAAGAATATCCAAGACATAGGGACTCAGCTATCTGCCGTCAACGCAGAAAAGCAAAAAGTGGAAACACTCATGAAATCCTATGCGATCACACATATCGATAGTGCTAATTTTGTCCAGATCAGAGATGAACTCAAAGCACTCTATCCTGATATCACGGAGATCGGCATGGCAAAAGCTCATGTCTCTGACTTTGACAAATACAAAGAAGCCATGCCCACTGTCATGATCAAGTGGGAAAACGAAAAGGATAAGGAACGAGCTGAAAAAGAAGCTACTATCAGATCATTTTTGGAGCAGCGCATGCGAGTCGATACTCTCCTACTACTCGAGATGTGATTCTATGATTTCTATCAGTCATTCAGACGGACACAGGGCTTAGGATAGTCTCGCACTAATAGGACTCCCGTCTCCTCCTGTATCTCAGGTGACATCAGATGTGGCTCATGAATGAACTCTACAGGCACATCACCCAGCTCTGGTAGCCAGCGCTTGATGTAGCTCCCCTCAGGATCGTATCGGCGAGCCTGCATGATGATACTCCCTTGTCGGACTTCTTTTGGGTCCAGCCCTATACCTGCCATATAATTCCAGTTGCCCCAGTTACTACACGGATCATAATCGATCAGCAGTGACTCAAAATACTCCGCCCCTATCTGCCAGTTGATCTGTAGTTCATCTATCAAAAAATTAGCTAAGATCATACGAGACCGATTAGTGATGTAGCCCGTCTGATTGAGCTGGCATATGGACGCATCGATGATAGGTATCCCAGTACGTCCCTCGGCCCAGAGTTTAAATAAGTCCCGATTGTCGGTGAGCTCTTTAGGCACTTCCTGCTTAATACCTCCTTTTTGAAATATAGGATTGCCATGCTTTTTGCCCATCAGTCGGAAAAAATCTCTCCATAACAGCTCCAGATAGAGAGCATAGCTGATATTTCGCTTTTTCTTTTGTTTTTCAAACTTTAAGGCTTCCTTATAGATTTTCTTTGGAGATAGACAGCCTGACGAGAGATAAGCGCTCAGGCGAGTGGATAGATTTTCGCCATTGAGACCCTGACGAGTATTTTTATAGTGTATTAGCGCTTCTTCCTCCCAGATATATTCATACAATTTTCGGAGTGCTTCGTCTTCACCACCTTGCAGTTCATTGGCTGTAGCCAATGCTATCTCATCTATCGTATATCCTAAGTCTCTCAGACTCGGGATATCACCAAAATCTATCGACTCGAGACAGGTCGGTAATCGATCAGGCGTCGCTAATGGCTCTCGGATCTGGACCATCTTCTCGACCTCCTTACGAAAAGAGGTAAATGAATCAGGTGTATGAGTGACAGGGAATGGTAAATCTGCTGTGTAGTATAGCATCTTGCCTCGGCTGTAGCGCATCTCTTGACCTACAGACCAGAGATTTCGCTCGAGGGCATCTTGTACATCGAGCTCTTCTTGCGTTCGCTCACGGTTACAAAAGACCCATGATGACTTTACCTCCTTGGCGATCTCAAAGACTTCTTCCTCAGGATGCCCTATCCTGACGACGAGATCAGACCCTCGTACTTGGAGATTACGTTTGAGCACATGGAGTGACTCGATGATAAATTTGGCCCTAAAAATCGCAGTCTTTCTGAATCCATATTTCGTCTCTCCATGAAATACTCTCGGATCGATGACATAGACAGGGATCACATCGTGTCCAGCATCGAGAGCGTCACAGAGCGCTTCATTGTCATGAAGTCTTAGATCGTTTCTAAACCACAGTAGGACTCGTTTATTCATACATTTATCAGATAAAACTTAAACAGCCAATGTACTTTTGCGATTAATACACAAAAGAAAACATCTTATGCGATTATCAGCGCTAATACTCCTCGTTTGTTTAACAATTGCTCAATCTTGTGGTTCAAAAGGACCTGCAGAAGTAGAAAATTTGCATGAGCAGGTCATGGTCGTACATGATGAAGTCATGCCGAAAATGAGCGACATCAATCGTGCGAAGAAAAAACTCCGCAAAATCAAAGATCCTAGTCTCAACGAAGACGTACTCACACTGCTCACAGATCTCGAAAATGCAGACGAAGCTATGATGAGCTGGATGCATGATTACAAAAAACCATCTGGTGAAGATCTCGAAGCAGCTAAAAAATACCTCAACGATCAATTAGTCAAGATCACGGAAGTAAAAGACGTCATGCTATCAAGTATTGCCAATGCAGAAAAATTCATCGCCGAACATGCAGAATAAGCAAATTTACTACCTCCTATGTATCATAGGAGTCGTACTCTTCGCCTGCAAATCAGAGCCAAAGACTCTCCCTATCATCGGAGATCGTATGGATCTCAATGGTGAGAAGGTGGTACACGATATCAGAGATTTCGAGTTCGTCAGTCAGCTCGGAGACACTATCACTAATGCTGACGTGGATGGTAAAATCTACATGACCGATTTTTTCTTCACCTCATGCCCATCTATCTGTCCTAAAGTCAAAAAGCAAATGCTACGACTCTATGAGAAGGTCAAAGGAAATGAAGACATACTACTCGTTTCTCATACGATTGATCCTAAAAGAGATAGCGTAGCTGTGCTCAAGACCTATGCCGACAATATGGGTATCGATCATGATCAATGGCTATTTTTGACAGGCGATAAAGAAGAGCTTTTAGACATAGCCGATGACTATTTCGTCGCTGCCTATGAGGACCCTGAGGCGCCAGGAGGATTTGACCATAGTGGTAAGATCATCCTACTCGATAAAGCCGGCAAGATTAGAAGCTTTTGTGATGGTACCGATCCAGTATCAGTAGATCGCATGATGAAAGATATAGATATATTACTCGCTGAATATGAATAAGCTATCCATCATAGTGACTCTCTCTTTCATAGGTATGATCTGCTACTCCTGTCAGCAAGAGACCTATGTCCAGGGTAAGCGTATCTATGAGGTCAACTGTAGCAACTGCCATATGGCTGATGGCCAAGGTCTTGGCGAGATGTATCCTAATATCACACAGTCCAGCTACTTTTCTTCTAATAAAGATCAACTGGCCTGCCTCATCAGATATGGTAAGCAGGGTAATCAACTCAGCAATGTAGTAATGCCCGCTAATGACAAACTAACCGAGGTAGGAATGAACAATCTGATCAACTACCTACTCCACGAGTGGGGCGATCAGTCGCTGTCCAATCTTAATGAGGTCAAAGAGCAACTCGAAAACTGCGAACAAGCAGAATAATGAGCCAAAACAGATCATATGATGTCCTGACCATCGGACGCTCTTCCATAGATCTATACAGCAATGATATAGGCACTCCCTTTGAGCAAATTCGCTCATTCAATGCATATGTAGGCGGCTCTCCGACTAATATAGCGGTGGGATGTCAGCGACTCGGCCTTCGAGCTGCCTTATTGACCTGTTTTGGTGATGATAAGATAGGAGACTTCCTAAAGTATCATCTCGAGCAAGAATCAGTAGATCTACGATACTCTCCTACTCGACCCTATCGTACGAGTGCAGTAGTGTTGGGCGTAGAACCGCCAGACACATTTCCTCTCGTCTACTATCGAGACAATGCTGCCGACATCCAGATCAGCTCTGCGGATGTACATCAGATACCATTTGAGGAGATCCGTATGGTCGAGATATCAGGGACAGCGCTGAGTAGAGAGCCCAGCCGATCGGCCTGTATTTCAGCAGTGATCGCTGCCCAAAAAGCACAGTGTCACATTCTCCTCGATCTGGACTATAGACATGACCAGTGGGGATCCATCAATGAATATCAGACATTTGTCCAGGAGATCCTCCCATATTGTCATACGATACTCGGCACCTGTGAGGAGATACTCGCAGCGACGGTAGCTGATCGAGATACGATACAGATAGCCGATCAGCAGATTTCTAATCCTGATATCTCTGGCTGTCAAACTACTGCTCTCACATTAATGCTATCACTCACTCAAGCCTGCATCATCATGAAGACGGGCGCCCAAGGAGCCACACTCCTACAGCCCGACAAAGAGCCATATCCCGTCTCAGGCTATCCAGTGGAGGTGATTAATATTTTGGGAGCCGGAGATGCATTCGCTGCGGGACTGATCTATGGGCTATGTCGTGACATGACCATCGTCGAGTCCATCCGATTTGCTAATGCCTGTGGAGCGATCCTGGTCACACAGCATGGATGTGCTAATTTTATGCCTACCTTCGCCGAAGTAAGGGCATTTCAAGCAGCATATGGCAGTACCACAGATTAATATCGCTATCGCAGGTCTCGGACGCATCGGACAGGTGCATCTACAGACTCTTAAGACTCTATCTCATCGAGTAAATCTCGTCGCAGTCTGTGATACTGATCCGCTATCAGCCGCTCCGCATGTAGATGCTCCCTATCAGCACTATCACGACTATCAGCAGATGCTCGGGTCGCATCGTATAGATGCTATCATCATAGCGACACCGACACCGACGCACTATGATATGATAGAGCTGGCATTTTCCAGAGGTATCCATATCCTCTGCGAAAAACCACTGGCACCGACACTGCCGCAGATCAAAGCTTTACATCAGTTCTCAGAGCGTAGCAAGCTCAAGCTCCAGATCGGATTTAATCGACGCTTTGATCCCAATTTTGCTGCTATCCACCGTGGTATCACCGAGGGAAAGATCGGTGATGTGCATGTCATCAAAGTCACCAGTCGTGATCCTGCTCCTCCCTCACGGGAATATCTCGAAGCTTCAGGTGGTATCTTTCATGATATGACGATACACGATATAGATATGTGCCGCTATATGGCTGCTGCCGAAGTCACAGAAGTCTATGCCCGAGGAGCCGTACGAATAGATGAGGCTTTCGCCGAAGTAGGAGATGTCGATACCGCTGTCGTACATCTCAGCTTTGCCGATGGGACTATGGCTATCATAGACAACAGTCGCCAGGCCAGTTATGGCTATGATCAGCGACTCGAGGTCTTTGGCTCAGCAGGTATGCTCCAGGCTCAAAATAATACGCAACACAACACTCAACTCTATACACAAGATGGTCTCCACGGCTCTCCACTTTTTGACTTTTTCATGGATCGTTATCCATCATCCTTCGTAGCGGAGGTAGAGGCATTTGTCGATGCCATCATCGAAAAGACCGACGTACTCATTAGCGCCGAGGATGCCTATTATGCCACCGCCATCGCCACCGCCTGCGTGCTTTCATTAAAGGAAAATCGTGTTGTGAAGATGAGCGAGGTGATTGGGGGATAGACCTGATTACTACCATACTGTCAGCTGAAAATGAAATGTATCATCCTTCTTTTTCAAGAGAAGGACTGGAGGATGAGTTTGAATGCAGAAAGAACGCCTCGATACTCACCACTCAATACTCGGATCTAACCCTCCGCCTCCGGCACCTCCCTGCCAGGGAGGACAAATTCTCGTAAAAATCAAAACATTCCTTAATCTAACACCAATCTTGTCATGCCGAAGGAGGCACGACTGAGATATGCATTGACATCGCAGTCAAATCCTAAAGGGCTTTAGTCAGATACAGTGATGATAGCTTTGACCGTATCCTCCGACAGTCACAGTATTTCTCCCGTTGGTCGAAAGGACAGAAGATATGATTACGATAATAATGTCAGCTGAAAATGAAATGTATCATCCTTCTTTTTCAAGAGAAGGACAGGAGGATGAGTTCGAATGCAGAAATAACGCCTCGATACTCGCCACTCAATACTCGGATCTAACCCTCCGCCTCCGGCACCTCCCTGCCAGGGAGGACAAATTCTCGTCAAAATCAAAACCTTCCTAATCTAACACCAATCTTGTCATGTCGAAGAAGGGACGACTGAGACATACTTTGACATCGCAGTCAAATCCTAAAAGGCTTTATTCAGATACAGTGATGTTAGCTTTGACCGTATCCTCCGGCAATTACAGTAGCAGCAGAAAAAACGCCTCGATACTCACCACTCGCCACTCACCACTCACTACTCCCTCCTATGCACTCTCACCTTGACACTCTTAGAGATTGGAGTCTGACTATCTACAGCATACTGGTCGATCGGGATGAGCGGATTAGTCTCAGGGAAGTAGGCCGCAAGATTTCCCCTTGGTATATCGTAACTCACCACATGAAATTTTCGCACCCAGCGTACCTGTCCGTCGTAAGTAGAGCTGAGATCTATCAGCTCTCTCTGTGAGAAACCATACTCCGCCATATCGTCAGGATGCATGAATACTACCCTCCGCTCGCCATGTACGCCCCTATAGCGATCATCGAGCCCATAAATCGTCGTATTAAACTGATCATGAGAGCGTATCGTCATCAGTAAAAACTCATCCTCCGCTAAATCATGCTCAGGCATTGGGCAGACACTAAACTGCGCCCGACCTCCTGGCAGCATACTAAAATCACAATCTCGAGCATTATTCGGTAGGTAAAACTCGCTGCCGTCCTTCACTCGATCATTATATCGCTCAAATCCCGACACTATCGCTGCTATATCATCACGGATGAGGCCATAGTCCGACTGATAGCCCGTCCAGTTGATCTTATCCGCTGCACCAAATAACTGCTCACCTAAGGCGGCAATGATGGCTGGCTCACTCATCAGATGCTCTGAGGCAGGATCGAGATTGCCTACAGAAGGCTGTATCTTACCCATACTATTTTCTACGGTTATTTTTTGTTTGGCACCACCAGAGAGGTCTTTCTCTGAGCGTCCGAGTGTCGGCAGAATTAGGCCTACCTGTCCAGGGTGTAGATGCGTACGATTGAGTTTAGTACTGATCTGTACGGTCATGTCACACCGCTCCATAGCTGCGATCGTATAGGCCGTATCAGAGGCCGCAGTGGCAAAATTACCACCTAAACCCATGAAGAATTTAGCCCGCCCATCATCCATGGCCATGATCGACTCGACGACATCCATCCCATGCTCCATCGGTGGCTCCATCTCAAATACCTCTTTAAGTCGCTTCGCCATAGCTTTCGGGAGTTTATGATTGATACCTACGGTACGATCGCCCTGTACATTGCTATGTCCACGTACCGGACAGGTACCTGCACCAAGCTTTCCTATGGCTCCTTTCATTAGGAGTAGGTTGACACATTCTTTGATATTGTCGACACCATTTTTGTGCTGCGTCAGCCCCATCGCCCAGCAGATGATGATCTTTTTAGCTGGTATCAGTGTATCCAGAGCGGCCTTGTAGTCCGATTCCTTTATTCCCGCTCGACGGAGTAGATCACCTATCTCATACTGATCCATATCTGCTCGCATTGCAGCATATCCAGCGGTATGACTCTCCATAAACGCATGATCCAACACATCTCCCGAAGCTTCATCTGCTGAGATGAGGCCTATCATGAGTGCTTTGAGGAGAGGTATATCTTGGTTGATCTTGACAGGCAGATAGACATCTGTGATAGCTGTCCCAGAGGTCACGAAATCCATTGGTCGCTGCGGATTTTTGAATCTCTTGAGTCCCGCTTCTTCCAACGGATTGATGGTGATCACCTTGGCACCATTCTTCTTCGCATTTTGGAGAGCTGTGAGCATACGAGGATGGTTAGTTCCTGGATTTTGGCCGATTATCATTATGACCTCAGCATTGTGCAGATCATCGAGGGTCGTAGAGCCTTTGCCAATACCCAAAGTCTCTGAGAGCGCTACGCCACTACTCTCGTGGCACATGTTGGAGCAGTCTGGGAGATTATTAGTCCCGAGCCTTCTCGCCAAGAGACTATATATGAATGCAGCTTCATTGGACGAGCGACCCGAAGTGTAAAACACTGCCTCATCAGGATCCTCCAGAGATCGAAGTTGCTCCGCAATCAAGCTAAATGCTTCCTCCCAAGCTATTGGATGATAGTGTGTATCTCCCGCTCTGATGATCATCGGATATGTCAAGCGCCCAGCCTTTCCGATGCGATAGTCAGACCATGTCCTCATCTCCTCGATACTGTGCTGAGCGAAAAAATTAAGATCCACTCGCTTAAGAGTCGCCTCCTCTGCTAAGGCTTTCGCTCCGTTTTCGCAGTATTCACCAAGGACTGATCGCTTGTCATCGGGATCTGGCCAAGCACAGCCTGGACAGTCAAAACCAGAAAATTTATTCATTTTATTGATCGCCTGAAATGCTCTGACAGCACCCATCTCCTCTATGAGGTGCTCCATGGCTTTTTGGATAGCGAGAGGACCCGCTGCATAGTCCGCAGGCTCTGTGACTCGTAGTCCCGTGAGCTCTTCTGAGAAGATGTTTTTTTGTTTTTTCATGATCTTGACTTAGCTTCAAATATAATAAGAGTAATATATACACTTAATATGGATAAAAACTTTTTCGTAGCTTTCGCACTAAAGATATCGATATCGCTCGCATGAGTACTACAGAAGATAAGATTCTCATCATCGGCGCAGGGCCTACAGGATTAGCTATAGCTAAAGCTCTACAAGAATCAGAGATCGCCTATGACATCTACGATCGCAGTATGGATGTGGGAGGTATCTGGAATATTGACACTCCTGATAGCCCTATCTACGAGAGTGCTCACATGGTCAGCTCTAAGGATAAGACGGCATTTTCATTTCATCCCATGCCCGACGAATACCCCGACTATCCGAGCCATACGCAGGTATATCGATATCTACAGGACATCGCAGAGACTTATAATGTTTATCCGCATATATTATTCAATAAAGAAGTGATCAGAGCAGTACCTCAGCGAGGGCTCTGGCTGATAGAGGATCATACTGGGACAGTAGCGACCTATGGAGGTCTCATCATAGCGACTGGACCATATACTCGACCACATATCCCTGATATCGCTGGCTCCTATACAGGACGACTGATCCATAGTCAGTCTTATAAATCTGCAGACCTATTAGCCGATAAGAGAGTCCTAATCATAGGCAATGGGAATAGTGCCTGTGATATCGCCGTAGATGCCGTACATCGAGCACAAAGCGTCGATATGTCGATACGCTCAGGCCACTATATCCTCCCCAAGTACCTGCTGGAAAAACCTACTGATCAGGTACTGTATGATCGTGGAGATATCGCCAATCGTATCGAAAAAGAGCTTGTACAGCGATTTCTCAGCGATATGGATACAATAGATTGGCCACAGCCAAAACATGAAATATTTGATCGCTATCCTGTGATCAATAGTCATATCATAGATCATCTCAAATCCGGAGATATCGCTGTCAGATCAGCGATAGCGCATGTAGAAGAGGATACTGTCCGCTATACTGATGGTACTGAGGCCGACTATGATATCATCATCGCAGCGACAGGCTATGAGATCTCTTTCCCCTTCATCCATCATCGGCATCTGAACTGGAGCCAGGGTACTCGGCCTGAGCTATATCTCAACACCTTCACCCCTTGGCATCGAAATCTTTTTGTCGCAGGGATGATGGATGCCTATGATCTCGGCTGGGATAGTCGCTATCAGCAGGGACAGCTCATCGCCAAGGTCATCCTCGGTACCCGAGCAGATACTTCTGACTCATACAGATTTTGGGAGCGGACGGTGAGTGATCGTACTCGCATCGCCACGGCTGATGCTATGGAGAGCCCCTCTAAAGGCATGCTCATCAATCCTCTTACTTTTGAAAAAGAGATTCAAAAACTCTTAGCCATCAATATTTAGCAAGCACATGGAGGAGATAGATCAGGTCAGGCTACATTTTAGTCCAGCCAGCCTACAGTTGATGAATGCCATTTTAGGACTGATAGTGTTCGGTGTAGCGCTGGGCATGAAGGTGAGCGACTTCACCAAGGTATTTCGACGTCCCAAAGCTGCGTTGATAGGGCTAACCACACAGTTTTTGATTTTTCCAGCCTTGACATTTTGCATAGCGCAAATATTAAATCCGGCTCCAAGTATAGCTATGGGGATGATACTGATCGCCTCTTGTCCAGGTGGCAATATCTCTAACTTCATGACTCAATATGCCCGAGGCAATGCCGCCCTGTCAGTCTCGATGAGCGGTATATCTACCGCTGCTGCCACTATCATGACTCCGCTCAATATGGCTTTTTGGGGAGGCCTCTACCTACGCAAACATGAACTACTCAAAGAATTTACTCTTGATTTTTGGGATATGGCGATGATCATTTTCACACTACTCATCATCCCTACGATCGTGGGCCTCTGGGTCACAGCGAGATTTCCAGACACTGCAGCTAGACTCAAAAAGCCCATGCAGTATTTTTCTATTATCTTCTTTGCGGTATTCGTGGTAATCGCTACAGCGAGTAATTGGGATTACTTCCTCGAGTACTACTATATTTTCTTCAGTATTGTGATCCTGCACAATCTCCTCAGTCTCATATCCGGCTATTCGCTGGCCAGTCTATTTCGACTACCCGAGGCGGATCGTCGAGCCATCACCATAGAGGTAGGCATCCAAAACTCTGGCCTTGGCCTCATTATCATCTTCAATGAATTTGATGGACTCGGAGGCATGGCCATAGTCGCTGCTGCATGGGGCATCCAGCATATCGTAGCAGGCCTGACGCTTTCTTCGTATTGGAGGAGGAGGCAGGTAGTGGGTAGTGAGATTTAACTACCAAGTGAAAAGTCAGATAAATGAAAGATCTTTTATTCGGACATCGTACTCATCCTCCTGTCGACATGAGTATTGAGTGGCGAGTGGTGAGTATCGAGGTGTTTTTTCTACTGCTATTGTAAGTGCCGGAGGATACAGTTAAAGCTATAATCAAGATATCTGACTAAAGCCTATTACGATATGTCAACGATGTCACAGTATATCTCAGTCGTGCCTCATTTGCCATGACAAAAATTAACTCATCCTCCCGTCCTTCTCTTGAAAAAGAAGGATAATACTGCACGTTTTCAATGAATAAAGTAGATACTTATTAATCGCACATTTCTCATTTTGGCCAACAGGAAAAATCCATGTTAATTCATGAAAGTATAGCATCTTGAGAACAAAGATCTCTTAGTGCCTTCAAGATGAAAAAACTATTCTTGAAGGTCACACCACAAAACCCACCACTAGATACTCTCCACTCAACTCTCTCTACTTTACTCCTCCAGCCGATCAAAGACTGTCTTAAAATCAAAAGCCTCCGCAGTTGGACCATTCTGTTGGATCAAGGCTACTCGATCCACGGCCTCTTGGATGGTGGGATACTCGCCAGCAGATATCCACCAAAGCGCCATATGTCGATCACCAAACTTCTGAAACCACTCCTTTTTCCGCTTTAAAAAGCTACTGTGGACCGTGCGATACACATAGTTTTTGAGAGCGTCTACATCCCGCCAGACGGAGACATTTATGATCACTTTTGCGTCATTGTAGGGATTAAAGCTGGTCGCATCACCGTCTTCATCCTGCAGTCTCCAGATGAAGCCGTCACTCTCCTCAGCGAGAGCATTGATACGATCGAGATTATCTACGAATTCTTTCATCACGGGATCATCCATATTTACCCCTTGGATACGGCCGACATTGACCTGCGCTAACTGGTATTTCATACTCTCAAAAGTAAGTGATCTGCCACATAGATGAACCACTACATTATTCATCCAGTTAGATAGCTCAGAGATACTCAGGATATGCATATCATTTGGTTCAAGAGGGATTTACGACTGTCGGATCATCAGCCGCTGATGGAGGCATTGGCCGCAGAAGGGCCACATATGCTGCTGTATATCTACGAACCCTCGATGATCGCTGATCCTCACTACAGCGATCGACATTGGCGCTTCCTCTATGAGTCATTAATGGATATGAACCGGCAATTAGCTCAGTACGAGGCGCAGGTGACGATCGCATATGGAGAGGTACTCGATGTGCTACAGCATCTACATGGCCAGCAGCCTATATCCTCCCTGTACTCTCACGAAGAGACTGGCATACTCCTGAGCTATGAGCGAGATCTGGCTGTCGCCGAATGGTGTCAGATCAATCATATCCCATGGATAGAGTCGCCGTCTCATGGAGTTACTCGAGGCCGTACGGACCGTAATGGATGGCGTGATGCCTGGTACGCTACCATGGGAGCAGCTATCAAAGGCATTAATTTAGCGGTATTACGACCCTTGTCATTAGACTTAGGTGAGTATAATTTTGATCCTGATGAGTATAGCTGGACGACAGCAGATGATCGATTTCAACAAGGAGGAGAATCCATTGCTAAAGCGATACTGGATAGATTCGCACAGAGAAAGGCAGCTGGCTATAATCGCTATATCTCTAAGCCCCTCCAGTCGCAGGATCACTGCTCTCGATTGTCTCCCTATATCGCATGGGGCTGTATCAGTATCCGACAGATCTATCAGGCCATCCGCTCAGTTGGGCGAAATCGTGATATCACAGCCTTCGCTGCCAGGCTCCGATGGCACTGCCATTTTATTCAGAAGTTTGAGATGGAGCATCAGATGGAGTGGCGTCCTGTCAATCGGGCCTACACGGCTATGGAGCGGCCGATTAATATGGTCTATGTCACTGCCTGGGAGACGGGTAGTACTGGATTCCCGCTGGTAGATGCCAGCATGCGCTGCCTCATAGAGACGGGCTATATCAATTTTAGGATGAGAGCGATGCTGATTTCTTTTTTGACACATCATCTCTGGCAGCCTTGGCAGCTCGGAGCTAATCATCTGGCGAGAGTATTCTTAGACTTTGAGCCCGGCATCCACTATCCCCAGATCCAGATGCAGGCAGGTGTGACGGGTATCAATACCATCCGCACTTACAATCCTGTCAAGCAGTCCCAAGAACATGATCCCGATGCTATATTTCTCAAGCGCTGGCTCCCTGAGATCGCTCATCTACCGATACCCTTCATCCATGAGCCGTGGCTCATGAGTCCCATGGAGCAGCAGCTATATGGTGTGATCTTGGGCACTGGCTATCCCTCACCTATCATCGATCTCAAGGTGACTGGTGCTCATGCTCGAGATACACTTTGGCGCATGCAGCAGCACCCAGATGTCAGACGAGAGTCACGACGCATCCTCCAAAAACATACTGTACCTAATCGTATAGTGTAATCCTCCATCGAAGCCGTCGTTGATTCATATCACTATTTTGCAGCTTTTATCCTATATTACATCGACTAAGCGATAGGAAAGGTATGGAAGTATATAATGATCAAAACTGGCATTATCAAGGTCTTATCTGGGGCGGTATTATGTACATTGTCATAGAGCTCATTGTTCCATATTTTAATGCAGAACCCTATAATACAGATCGATTAATCGGTTCCATTTTTCTTTGGGGTATCGGAGGTCTGATATATGGATATTATGAAGCTTTGTTTTAATGGCCGGGAAAAAGACTAAAATGAACACCCTTAAATTCAACAAAACAAACTGGCACTATCAAGGCATCATCTGGGGTTTCATAGCATGTAGCATCATAGAGCTGATACTACCCTATTTTCGTCAGGAGACTATCGATTTCCCTAAGTTAGCTTTAGCCTATGCTATTTGGATCATTATGGGATTAGGCTATGGCTATATGATGAAGCTATATTTTGATAAGTACCCCAAGAGATAATTCTACTGCTCCACTCTGAGCTGAGCATCACCATACATTTTGTGCTCCAGCACTTGAGATGGCATTGAGACTCCGTGATCATCAAGTAGTACTTTGACGTCAGTGATGACTTTGCTCCTGATCGCATTGCCGAGATGGGCATCCGCAAATTCCTTATTAGCTAATACATCAAACCAAAACATGACCTCCATATCCACGGTGAATTCTCCCAGTTCCTTGACTATTACGTTTGGACGAGGATCATTTAGTACGTGTTCTTTTTGATATAGGTAGCCAATGATCAGAGAGCGTACATTGTCAATATCACTTTCTGGAGCTATCCCAATGACGAATGAGGTCCTAAGATTACCATCAATGGTATAGTTAACTAATGGATTTTTGACAATAGTCGCATTAGGAATATAGACATCTCTGCCATCGCCAGTCCGGATATGAGTTGTTCTGATATCGAGATCTTTGATAGTCCCTTTGTAGCCTCCCACATCGATGATATCTCCTACCTCAAAAGGTCGATTGAGGGCCAAAAGTATGCCCGCCAGAAAGTTTTCTCCGATATCCTTAAAGGCAAAACCTACAATAATCGCACTAACACCCGCACCTGCTAAGAGACTGCTGGCGATCCCTCCAAAGCCTATGAAATTGAGCGCAATGATCACTCCCATCATGTAGAGCGACCACTTGCCCACCTCCGCTAAAAAACGTGAAAGAATATTATCTCGCCATAGTCGCTCTATACGTCCTCCGATCACTCGATTGAATACTCGCCCAAGAACATAAAACACGATCAATACCACAATGGCTGAAAGGATCTTCGGCAGCATCTGGGATATATTCGTAAAAAACTCCTGAAATATTTGATTCAAATCGTCAAACATAGGGCCAATGGTTTAATCAATGAGTAAAGTAAGGCAAGCAAGACATCCGTCTGCAACTCTCTCAAATGTACTACACTCTCTGTCCAGATATATGTAGTCTCTATGAGATTATTTATCTTGATCGGATAAGCCTATAACTATGAAAAAGCTATCTCTACTTTTGATCATTGCGACTCTACTCGCAACGAGCTGTGCTACCGTAGGCCCAGAGTACATATCGGACGCTCCCCTACTCAGCACAGAGTCTGTCATCTTAGATAATGCCGCTAAAGCCCGACTCGACCGTATGCTCTCAAGCTATGTCTACGCAGGCGATGTCGCAGGCATCTCAGCATTAGTATATGAGAACGGACAAGAGCAATACTACAATGCCTATGGTCACCAAGATCGAGAAAATGGCATCCGTATGAATCGAAATACCATCGTCAAAATATACTCCATGACTAAACCCATCACAGGAGTCGCACTCATGACTCTCTATGAGCAAGGTGCCTTTGAACTGGATGATCCTCTGGAGAAATATGCACCAGAATTTGCCAATATGCAGGTCTATGATGGTGTCAATCCTGATGGCTCGATGAAACTCGTACCCGCTAAGCGATCCATCACTATCCGTGATATCACTCGCCATACTGCGGGATTTGTCAATCGTGGGGACATACCTGGCCTCAGCGAGGTAGCCACTGCCGCAGATCCTACTAATCGAGAAAACACCCTCTCAGAAATGGCGCAAAAGTTAGCCAGTATTCCGCTATGGTTTCACCCAGGAGAGCAATGGGAGTATGGGGTATCAGTAGATGTGCAGGCGTATCTCGTAGAGAAGCTATCTGGCGTGAGATATCGAGACTATGTGCGTCAAAACGTACTCGATCCGCTGGGTATGAACGAGACTCGCTACTATGTACCAGAGGAGGATCGAGATAGATTCGCCGCTATGTACTACCGTAGTGATGAGGGGGAGCTATCTCGCCTCCCAGATGACGAGGCTCATATCGAAAACTTTGAAAAATGGCCGCTCGATCGTGGTGGCTGGGGGCTGACTTCTACTCTCGATGACTATATGAAGTTTGTACAAATGCTGGCTAATGGTGGTACTCTTGATGGCACACAGATCCTAAAACCCGAGACTATCGAGCTCATGGCGACTAATCATCTGGACGAATCAATCGAAGAGCGAAGTTGGCTACCATCCAAAGGCCAAGTTGGATTTGGGATAGACTTTGCAGTGCGACTTCGAGCACCTGCTGATGCACAAGAAAACTTTGGTCATGTCGGTGAGTTCTTTTGGGATGGTGCTGCCAGTACTTTGTTTTGGGTGGATCCAGTGCATGACCTGACGGCTGTGCTCTTCGTCCAGTTATTCCCATATGACAAGATCAAACTCCATAAGTCATTTAGAGATGCTGTCTATGGAGCCAATCAAGAGCTATACCGAGAATAAATCTTATCTTAATCACTCAACTAACTATTAGCACTATGAAATTAGGAGGAATGTCTATCAGTCTATCCGTCAAGGACTTAGCCGTATCCCGAGCCTTTTACGAGAAGCTTGGCTTCACCAAATTTGCCGGGGATGAATCTATGAATTACCTCATCATGAAAAATGGCAACTCTAATATTGGCTTATTCCAAGGCATGTTTGAGGGCAATATCATCACCTTCAATCCGGGTTGGGATGAGTTTGCTCAAAAGATGGAGGAGTTCGATGATGTGAGAGCCATCCAAGCACATCTCAAGGCTCAGGGCGTAGAGCTGACTACGGAGGCAGATCCAACTACATCGGGCCCTGCGAATGCCACACTCATAGATCCGGATGGCAACGCCATCTTACTCGATCAGCATGTTTAGCTTATTCTGATGGTGCTGGGATAGCATTGATCACATCCGTGAGCTCTAAGACATCCCATGCGCCCTCTACTGTGAATGTTCCTACTCGAGTCCTACGCAGTGCAGATAAGTATGCGCCATTCCCCAAGGCTTGACCATAGTCATGTGCTAACGATCGGATGTAAGTCCCTTTCGATACACTTGACTCAAAGTCAATATGAGGGAAGTCTACACGTGTCAGATCAAACTGGCTGATATGTACAGGTCGAGCTTTGACTTCGACATCTTTGCCTTTGCGAGCTAATTTATATAGTGGCACACCGTTTTTCTTGATCGCACTGTATTTCGGAGGAAATTGCATCTGATCTCCTAGAAAGCGCTGTCGTATCTGCTCTAGCTCCTTGTCATCATAGCACTGCTGAGGATAGTAGGTGTCTATCGGCAGTTCTGCATCATAGGACGGTGTAGTCCCCCAGAGGCGTATCGTGCCTGTGTAGCTTTTGTCCCAGTCGATCATCTCATTGATCTTCTTAGTATACTTCTTAAAGCAGATGACTAACAGTCCAGTGGCGAGTGGATCAAGCGTCCCTGCATGACCGATCTTATACTTTTTGAGTCCGAGCTTTTTGCGGATTGCATATCGGAGTTTATTGACCACGTCAAAGGAGGTCCACTCCAATGGCTTATCGATTAGTAGCACACCACCCTCCTGGAGGTCTTCTATAGTGAGAGTATCGCCCCTCCTGAATACTCTATCCATATATCGCATATATGATCGTCAGTATCCCCACGATCGCACAGTAGTAGGCGAAGTATTTCAACTGACTCTTACGGACGAGTGCTATCATCCATTTGCACGCCCAAACACCGACTAAAAATGAAGAAATCAATGCAGCCATTATAGGACCGACATTAGAGGAAGCGATCACCAGATCACCTGATGCCACATCGAGGATGACCTTGCCGATGATGATCGGTAGCACCATGAGAAATGAAAACCTTGCTGCTTTTGCCTTATTTACGCCCAGCGCCAGCGCACTCGCTATGGTCATCCCGCTCCGAGACACACCTGGTAGTATAGCTACCGCCTGAGCGATACCGATGAGACCGGCGTCCTTATAGTTGACAGACTTCTCACTATTGACTCCTGATGGCGTGAGATATAGCACCAGTGCCGTGAAGCATAAGAATATACCGACCCACATGATCGTGCCCGAAAACAAGGCCTCCAGCTGCTCCTCAAAGAGCAGACCTATGACCATAGCTGGCAGCATCGATAGGATGATCTTAGCAGCGAGCTGACTGCTCTCGTCCCACTGAAATCTCAGTAGCCCTGTGATAATATCCCAGATATCCTGACGAAACACATACAGTATGCTGAATGCCGTACCCAGATGTACTAAGACTACCATCGTCAGATCAGAGTCTATAGTCGTCCCCGAGCCGAGTAGCTCATTCATGATCTCGAGGTGACCACTGCTGCTCACTGGCAAAAACTCAGTAAGCCCCTGTACGATCCCCAGGATGATAGCTCGCAGTATATCCGACATGTGATATGGGTATTAAGTCCTACTATTTCTTGAATATGGCGTAGACCTCTACTCCCAGACCCGCTAAGATCAGGATAGGTGCCAGTGTGATACGTCTATGACTATAGATCAAGCTCTCATCCCATACATCGGGACTCGGCATACCACCGCCGATCATGAGGATCATCCCGAGAAATATCAATGCTAATCCTATCAAAATAAACTTGAAATTTTCTCTACCAAAGAGCATTTCTGTATTCGCTACTGCTGCAGCGGACTTGGCCTTAGATTGAGATTTAGTCGGTGTTAGTTTAGCTTTATTAGCTCCTGTGGTGATTACTTTTTTCTTCGATTTGGCCATTTGGTCTATATCAGATGTTAGAAATGCGCTTCAAATATAAGTTGACTATTATATATGTACTAATAGTAGAAACGGCCAATCCTAATAAAAGTATACAAAAGGCCACTATGAGTATAGATATCCAGCTTACTGCGGAGATGCCAGACAGAGACAGATTGATGATAGTCGCTACGGCTCCGATGCCTATGACAGCGATACCGCCACTTATCCATCCATTTTTTATCGCTTGATGCAAAAAGGGTGCTCGGATAAAGCCTGGAGTCGCCCCGACTAAGTCCATGATCTCCAGTTCCTCTCGGCGATGATATAGCATGAGTCGGATGACATTGTGCATGAGCACCACGACCAATACTATAAATAACAAGGCAATAATCGCCAGTATCAGCGTGATCTTATTAAAATTGCTCCGTATCTCCTCCCAAAATCCCATCTCATGATAAAATCCTTGCACACCAGAGAGCTCAGTGATCTTAGCTTTTAGCACCTCCATGTTGGTGGCATCCATGGCTTTCGCCGAAAGGCTAAAGATGATGATATCTAAAAACGGATTGCTATCACCTGCAGTCAGCGCAGTGGTCTCTTCGTCACCCATTTGGGATAAAGCCTGTTCCTTAGTCACGTATTCGACAGTAGTCGCATCTACCTGCTCCATCTCTGCGATAGCAAATCGCACCGACTGAGCCGTCGTCTGATCTACATCAGGAGCCATCTCCACGATACATCGAGCGCTCTGCTGTAGCTCGCTAATGATCTGTCGACCCTGTATCAATACCAGTAACAGTAGTCCTAAAAAGAACAACAAAAGTGCTGAGGTAAATGTCGATATGTAATACTGTCTATCCAATCGGGCTGAAAGATATTCTTTTCGTTTTTAATATTATAAAAACGCCTATATGAATACCTTATTACTCGCCCAATGCTGCTTTGACCTCACTCATGACGTATAGCATCTCTGTACCGATCTGCTGCGCTCGCTCGTCGTACATAGCACCCTCGAGATCTGTATCATCGTAGGCCTTAGGATCCTCATATGGTATCGACACTCGCACACTCGACCCAAAGACTATCGGACAGCCCGCATCCGCCGAGGTGCAGACCATCACAGCTGCATAGTCCTGCTGGGGATTAGGTGGATCGCCATACTTCTTAGAGTAAGCCACGTAGGACGTCATGTCATCAGACCAGCGGATCCGATAGTGAGGATTAGCCTCTGAACCACCATCGATATCAATGTTAAGACCGATCCGCTCAAAAGCTGCCACTGCTCGAGGATTGAACGCTGTAGCCTCAGTACCTCCTGAGTAGGTCTCGATGGCTGGCAGGCTATAGTACTCTGCCCCGATCGCCAACCAGAGTTGTCCCATATGACTTCTTCGAGAGTTGTGCGTACAGATCACGGTGACACTGGGTGTCGCTCCTTCTCGGTAGCGCTGAGTGATGTAATCCGATAGCTGACTTAGTGTTTTTTTTCGCTCGTCGCTTATGTCGCCCATGTCAGCGACGAGCTGATCTACGTAGCTTTTGATAGCTGGATATAGCATTTGATCTACTTGTGATGATGAAGTAAGAAAAATTAACAGCATCCACCGCCAGGTGTACATGTCGAGCCTGATACTACCATGGAGCTGAGGTCCGCAGCTACTGGCACATCGCATTGATCAGGAGCGAGACAGGTCGTCTGCTTTTGAGCAAGGATAAACTTCTCTCCATCAAACTCTAATGCAAACTTGCCGATAGTCTCCATCTGATACTCTACCTCGATCTCATGATCACCGATGTTTAGATGCTTATCTGATACCTCGAGTATCTGATTCATTTTAGCTGGAGAGAGTCTATGCTGATAGTCCGTGGAGTACCATAGTTGAAAATTGACCACTGTCTCCTCACGGATCGTACCGCCGCAGTCGATGAACTTCTTATGTATCTCTCCTACCTCGGTCACGTGATAGTGAGCTGGGACTACTTCCCCATTGGGTAGTGCAAATCTGATTTCCTCGAGACCCTGCACTATTTCTTTAAATTCAGAATATTTCATATATGTACTTTGTTCGTTGTTAATTGATTAGCAGCACTGATCATCAGCTGGGCTCTCTGCTATGAGCTCTTGACAATACTGCATGATCTCCTTGAGTCCGTCACGATCTATGCAGTAGCACATTCGATTTTCGTCGATAGAGCCCGCTATGAGACCTGCTCTTTTGAGTTCTTTGAGATGCTGAGATATCGTCGGCTGTGCCAGCGGCAGCTCCTCGACTAAATCTTTATTGATACAGGATTTCTGTGTCATGATCTGAGTGAGTATGGCGATACGAGCTGGATGGCCCATTGCTTTCGCCACTGAGGCCAATCTATTCACTCGATCATCAAATACATCAGTCTTAGTCGCTCCCATAATTTTATTTATATCGCAATATTACGATATTGCTTTATTGTAATCAAGCTTATTATTCAGATTATCCCATTCTATCTCAGTAGAATAAAGCATTGAGGATTATCAGAGATTGGAAGCTATCTATTATATTGCCTATTAGATAAACTTAAATCGAACAAATACACTTTAACTATCATCTCAATTAATAAAAACTCATGAAAAAAATATCAATACTATTTGCCGCTCTTTTTTTGATTTCATCAGCAGCCATGGCACAGTTTCGTATAGGAGGTGGGCTCGACACTAATTTTGACTTAGTCGGTATCGGAGCTAAGGTCGGTCTTCAGATCACTGATGACTGGGGTGCTCAGGTCGGATATAATTTCTATCTCAATAGTCCTAATCCGACTCGACTTGATATAGATGCGCTATACACACTGACGACTGCCGGAGATCTCGATGAGATCATGATCAAAGGTCTTGGTGGATTCAATTATTGGAATAGTGGAGTCGATGGAGTGAGCTCTGAGCTTGGTATCAATGTCGGTGGCAACATCAGCTTTCCGATTGAGGATTTGACATTTTACATAGAGCCGAGAGTCACTATCATCAGCAATGCAGAGTTCTTCGTAGGTGCGGGAGTATACTTCTAAGCAGCTCTAAACTTGCGATAAGCAAAATAGCAAATCACTATCCCAAGTATCAGCTGTACTATCTTGCCGACATACTGGCCTCTCTGATAGGCAGATATCTCGCTGGGGATAGGCAGCATGATCACGAGACCATATATCGCAGAAAACAACAAGACAATACCCAATAGGAAAAGAAAATATTTCATCAAAGAAGAAAGTGTGGGCAATCAAATTGATTGCCCATTTTTTATTTATTCTATTTAGTCACAGTAGTAGTAGTCGGAGTATAGATACCGAATGTAATAACATTGAGCAATCCATCTACAAATGTGTGCTCTACAGTCACTGTATAGTCTTCTGCACTGCCTGCCATAGCAACAGGATCAGATACTCCAATTGGTGCTAAACCACCAATGAGGTAGTGATTTTTTTCTTTGACCTGAATACCAGTCTGTGCTCCGTTACCTACCTGCATCGTGTATGTATAGCAAGATGACATCATCAGACAAAGACAAGCCATAAAGGCAAATTTTGAAAGAGTCTTTTTCATAAGATTTAAAATTTAGTTTATTGATTTGGTAATTCTTGATTGTAAACAATAAATTAATGCAGCTTTCAGTGAGAATCGAGTTTTATTTGATTTCTTACAGTCGATTTTCTATCCTCAACTCACCCTAATCTATTAGCTAAAATAATTAAATACTCACATGCACAAAGCCTCTTTTTATAAAAATAACATGAGCATAATGCCTCAAGCATTAAAAGGATTATTCATAATCATCATCTGCATTGGATATTTCAGCTCATGTAAAACAAGCAAAAATCAAATGGCAAATAAATCAAACCGAACTCTCGACATAGAAGGCCATAGAGGCTGTAGAGGCCTCATGCCTGAGAATACGCTGCCGGCATTCATGAAGGCCATGCAGCTGGGTGTTAATACCCTTGAGATGGATCTCATCATATCTGCTGATGATCAGGTGATCGTATCTCATGAGCCTTACTTCAGAGCTGGGATCAGCCAAAAGCCTGATGGGACTCCAGTCACAGAAGAGGAGCAGTATCAGCTCAATATGTACGAGATGAGATACGATGAGATCAAGACCTATGATGTAGGCTCTCTTCCCGACCCTAAGCATCCTAATCGTGCTAATGTTGCCACGGTCAGACCATTATTCAAAGATGTGGTGGCCAATGTCAAAGGGTACTGCGATGCTCATAATGTTCCTCTACCAGACTTCAACATTGAGATAAAGCGACATCCTAAGTATGATAATATCTATCATCCAGAAGCAGAGAAATTTGCCAGTCTCGTGCTGGACCAGGTCTCAACTCTGGGCATATCTGAGCAGACTATCATTCAGTCATTTGACATCGAGAGCCTCCAGATCGTCCGATCCAAAGCTCCTGATCTAAGACTGGCTCTACTGATAGAGAACGAAGATAGTCCAGAACAAAACGTCGAAAAGTTGGGTTTCACTCCTGAGATTTATAGCTCTTACTTCCAGCTGGTCGATGAGCATCTTATCAAATATGCTGGAGAGCAAAACATGCTCATCATACCTTGGACGGTCAATGAAGAAGCAGACATCAGAGCTATGATAGACATAGGAGTAGATGGGATCATCTCCGACTACCCTGATAGAGTGATCAATATCTTGAAAGAATATGCCCATAATTAGCGCAGAGGACTTCACACCCACTAAGAGATTTAAAAACGGACACTACAATACCTTCATACCTGCCTTATTCTACTGGAGTCCCGATGTACAGTACAGGCGACAGCGATATGAGACGCCGGATGATGATTTTCTCGATGTAGATTTCTTGGAGGGAGGGCATAGTAGAGCTATCTATCTCCTGCATGGCCTCGAAGGCAATAGTGAGTCGGGATATATGCTACATTTTGCCGATTATTTTGCTCGTCAGGGGTATGACATCATCTGTCCTATCTATCGCAGCTGTAGTGGCGAGATGAATCGACAGCTCCGCATGTACAATAGTGGCACTACAGATGATGTGGACTTCATCATCAAGCAGACATGCGATGCCTACGATGAGATACACTTAGCGGGATTCAGCCTCGGGGGCAATCTCACTCTAAAATATCTCGGAGAGAGAGCCTATGTCCTACCTGAGCAACTCAAATCAGGCATCTCTATCTCCGCACCCGTCGACCTATCCAATGCCTCTCAAGAGCTACTGAAACCACAAAATTTTGCCTATCAACTGAGATTTCTTAGTACCCTACACCGCAAGGCGATCGCTAAAAAGAAGCAATATCCTAATGAGCTCGATATCAGTATGCTCTGGCGCACCTATAATCTCTATCAATATGACGATAGGATCACAGCTCAGCTATATGGATATAAAGATGCCGAGGACTATTATGCACAAAATGCGTCTCTACAGTATCTCGAGTCACTGGAGCGACCTGCCATCCTGATCAATGCGGCGGATGACCCGTTCTTGGGTGATAATTGCTACCCTACTGACATCGCCAGGAGTAGTAGCGAGCTCTTCTTTTGTCATCCTGATCATGGAGGTCATGTGGGATTCGCTGCCGATCAAAAGGATAGAAGCTGGGTATTAGATAAGGCTAAATTTTTCTTAGACGAAGTGGTATCACAGGTTTGGATCTGATACACACCTTGAGATAGGGGCATAAAAAAAGCCCATCCTTCGATGGGCCAAACGTTACAAGGGTATGAATGAGAGACGGCAGGGCGCCGTCTGGATACAAATATAGGATAAACTATTCTTTATCAAAAACTACAGACCCTCTACATTCACTGTTTTAACAAAGAATTTAATTTTGAGCTTCTGTAATTGACATATATCAAATGAATACGCAACTAATGCGATACCAAATGTTTATAAGGCCAAAAAAATCGAAAGTGTAAATATGACGTAATAAGTGAAGCTATAGGACATTCGTCCATTCTACCCTTTGAGCTCTCGTGTTATAGCTGCTTTAAGATCCTTTATTTCCAGTTTGACTTGATTATAAAACCTGGTGACGAACTGACGATTGAACTGGATTTTCCACAGATAGCTCAATATTACCCGTCTGTCAGCATCAGAGATACGCAGAGGTTCGTCCAAACCGACGATATTACCAGCCTGATCATATATCAGATGTGGCGCTATGAGATCATTAACCCGATGAAAGTAATTCTCCTGAAACTGAAGCTCGTAGTATTCTTCCTCCATCTTGTGAAGACTCTGATAGTCAAATTCATACAAGGATATAATATCAGCTCTTAAACTGTCATTTTGGATCAACTCAAATCCTCTAGACTTGAGCGTCTCATACCCAGAAGTATTTTGAATAGAGGTAAAATCTCTGGTGAGGGCCAGATAAAAAGTAGCCAATGAATCTGTATCTACTTCTCCCCCTTGTAAGATCTGACGCCAATATTTGCACGCTCTGATCCCCAAATCATGTCCACCGAGGTTAATCTCTGCATCTGCCAGATCCTTTTCCAGTCCATTAGATATCTCGAGGAGAATTTTAGAAGCAGCTCGATCGTCACGGCGATTATCATTCCAATTACTCAAAGCAAAAGCTGCAATCACCGCTATGAATATTGATAGAAACTCAAAAGCATATTTCTGCCAATCTATTTTTCGTTTCGTTGAAGTCGTTTCTTCAGTTTTCATATCATTCGCCATAGCGGATCAAAGATAACATCCTGAATCCCAAGAAACTACTCCAAGAAGTTTTTGATATTGTATCTACTTCAATCACCATGAATCAACAGAAATCAGCATTTTTGCAGCTTCTAAAAAGAAAAACATAAAAGAAGCGAGCCATGATCGACTACGCAGCGATAGAAAAGAAGTGGAAAACCCATTGGAAAGTAAATGAAACTTATAAGGTGGATATCAATGAGGACAAGCCTAAGTACTATGTCTTGGATATGTTTCCTTATCCATCAGGAGCGGGTCTCCATGTAGGTCACCCACTGGGCTATATCGCCTCAGACATCTTCTCTCGTCACAAGCGTATGACCGGGCATAATGTCTTACATCCTATGGGATTTGATGCTTTTGGTCTGCCAGCAGAGGAGTATGCACTACAGACCGGTATCCATCCGGCCGTATCCACGGCTAATAACATGGAGCGCTACCGAGAGCAATTGAGCAATCTGGGATTCTCCTTTGACTGGAGTCGAGAGCTCTATACCTGTGATCCCAAGTACTACAAGTGGACACAGTGGATCTTCACGCAGCTATTCGATCACTACTTTGACTATGATACTAATAAGGCAGAGACTATAGAGAGTCTCTCGGAGAGATTCGCTCAGGAGGGCAATGCTAAAGTCAATGCAGCACATACGCAAGAGACGATTTTCTCAGCAGAGGAATGGAGTGGCTATAGCCGAAAAGAACAACGAGATATCCTCATGAACTACCGGCTGGCCTATCGCAAAGTGGGCTATGTCAACTGGTGTGAGGAGCTCGGCACGGTACTGGCGAATGATCAAGTCAAAGATGGAGTCTCTGAGCGAGGAGGATATCCAGTCGTGCGGAAAGCCATGACTCAATGGTATCTGCGTATCACAGCCTATGCTGAGCGTATGCTATCGGATCTTGAGGATATTGACTGGTCACACTCTCTCAAGACCATCCAGCGAAACTGGATCGGCAAGTCTGAGGGCTGTAGCATCTTTTTTGATATCAAAGACAATGAAGGTCAGATCGAAGTATTCACGACTCGTGCAGATACTATCTTTGGAGCTACCTATATGGTGCTTGCACCTGAGCATGACCTCGTAGCTCAGATCACTACACCTGAGCAGCAAGCGGCTATCGATGAGTATCTTGCCTATGTCAATGCCCGCTCAGAGGTCGAGCGTATGGCCGAGAAGAAAGTGACTGGTGCATTTACAGGCGCTCATGCCATTAATCCGTTCACCAATGAGGAGATCCCTATATGGATCGGAGAATATGTACTCAAAGACTACGGTACAGGAGCCATCATGGCCGTACCAAGTGATGACGATAGAGACAAAACTTTCGCTGAGAAATTTGGCCTACCAATCATCGATGTAGTCGATAAATCTAAGTATCCAGGAGCTACTCTCAAAGATAAAGTGGGAATCATCATAAATAGTGACTTCCTCAATGGCATGGAAGTACCTGATGCTATCCAGGCTGCACACCAAAAAGTAGAAGAAATGGGCATTGGTAAAGCCGTGTCCAACTACAAACTAAGAGATGCCAACTTTAGTCGTCAGCGCTACTGGGGAGAGCCATTCCCAGTGGTCTATGATGAGGAAGAGATCGCACACATGATCCCTGTGGACGAGCTACCGCTGGAGCTACCAGATACGGATGACTTCAAGCCTGGTCGAGGTGGGCAGTCGCCACTTGCTCGTATCACTGACTGGTCTACCCTACCGAATGGATGGACCCGTGAGACTGATACGATGCCGGCTGTAGCCGGATCGTCATGGTACTACCTCCGCTACATGGATCCACACAATGATGATGCATTCGTCAGTCCAGAAGCCGTCAACTACTGGGAGTCTGTTGACCTATACGTAGGTGGATCGGAGCATGCAGTAGCTCACCTGATGTATGCCAGATTTTGGCATAAGTTTCTCTATGACAAGGGATTAGTCCCGACTAATGAGCCATTCAAAAAATTAGTCAATCAAGGGATGATCCAAGGAGTCATCGAGTTCATATTCTTAGACAAAGAGAGTACGGATATCAAGCGATTTGTCTCAGCGGAGATAGCCGAAGCTAATCCTGATCATGACTATGCTAAGATACCGGTACACGTAGACTTCGTGAGCAACTATGGTAATCCTCAATCTTTCTTGAGTAAAGATGGTATTGATCAATTCATCGCATGGAGACCAGAGTATGAGACAGCCATATTTGAGTCGCCATCAGGCATCTATCACAAAGGGAAAGTCACTCTTAATGATGGTCATGACTCGATAGCAATGACTACACTATCTGAGGTGGGTAAGATGTCTAAATCAAAATTCAATGTGATCAACCCTGACGAAGTGACCGCTCAATATGGTACGGATTGCTTCCGCATGTATGAGATGTTCCTCGGCCCTATCGAGCAGTCTAAGCCATGGGATACTATGGGAATAGACGGAATCAATAAATTTTTAAAGCGATTCATCGATCTCTATTATCAGGATGATAAGCTCTCTGTAAGTGATGCTGAGCCTACGCCAGCAGAGCTAAAGACACTTCATACTGCTATCAAGAAAGTGAATGGCGACATTGAGAATTTCTCATTTAATACAGCGATAAGTGCGATGATGGTCTGTGTGAATGAATTGCGTAAAGCGAACTGTAATAAAAGAGCGATCCTCGATCCTTTTGTGAGATTGATAGCACCATTTGCCCCTTTCATCAGTGAGGAGCTATGGGAGCAGCTCGGACATACAGGATCAGTGCACCATACCGACTATCCGCAGCACGAAGAGAAGTATCTCATCGAGGCTAATGTCGAATATCCTATCTGTATCAATGGTAAAAAAAGAGGCATGGAGACATTCGCAAAAGATACGCCTAAAGGTGATCTCGAAAAGCTCGTCGTAGAGCTCGACTATGTCCAAAAATGGGTAGAAGGAAAACCAATCCGTAAAGTAATTGTAGTGCCAGGGAGGATGATCAATATAGTAGTGTAGCTGAGCAAGTAGCATTTATCTGAGTGTCCATATAGCCAAAATGGACATCCACTGGCAAAAAAGCTGGTGGCAAAACTCAGATAAATGCTACTCAATAAAACTTGGCTATACTCACTCATCATACTCTCTACTGCGGGACTTTATGCTCAGCAGATACCGGCTCCACTCAGCGAGCTCATCAGCGACTATCAAAAGCAAAACATACAGCTCTCCATAAGCAATCAGCACTGTGAAGATGCTGAAAACCTCTGCTACTACTACCTGCAGCAGACACATACCGATAGTCTCCCACTGCACAATCAGATAAGTACAGTAGTCTACGATCTCGAGAGTGATCGCATAGTCAGCCATCCAAAGATCACGAGCTACAAACCATCGAATAAAAAAGCGAATGGTAAAACTATAGCTCCTCAAGATGCTATCAAAGCAGCCCTGCACAAGCACAATCAGTCTGCTAAAGAACTAAGCATCAAAGCACTGAAATCAAAAAAGAATGAAAAAAGATATAAGCTAAGTAGCGTATCCAGAGAAGATATCCTCGTGAGAGAAGTCTATCTCGTACAGGATCATCAATTGCTCAAGACTTTTCAGATTGATATCTTTTTTGATGATACTAATGATTGGTGGCAGATACTCGTGGGTCAAGATGATGGAGAGGTACACTGGGAGACGAGCTACACCACTCACTGTGAGCTGGGCCATCTCCACGAGCCTCATCGCCATCACGGTAGTCATATGACTCCGCATCATATGCTCATGAATCCTGTAGTAGACTCCAGCTATCATGTCTACGCCTGGCCATTGATGACGCCAGATGATGGTGCGAGATCAGTAGTACAGCGACCATGGATCACAGGAGCTGCGATAGAGCCATCTCCATATGGCTGGCATGATGTGGATGGTATTGCAGGTGCAGATTTCACCACCACTCAGGGGAACAATGCATATGCCTATGCCGATGAAGATAATAACAATCTACCCGACCCAGGATCAGCACCAGATGGTGGAGCAAATCTTTCATTCGACTTTCCGCTCGATCTCAACGATCAGCCGCAAGACTACCGAGATGCTGCAGTGACTAATCTCTTTTATTGGAACAATATACTCCATGACATATTCTACCAGTATGGTTTTGATGAGAGTGCTGGCAATTTTCAAGCTAACAACTATGGTCGTGGAGGATATGGTGCAGACTATGTAGCTGCCGAAGCGCTCGATGGGAGCGGAGTGAATAATGCCAACTTCATTACACCACCAGATGGCCAGATGCCCAGAATGCAAATGTACCGCTGGACTAAAGGATCAGCTATGAGCATGATGGTGAATGGTAATATCGAGATGTCACCTATACCCAGTGAATTCACTCCGATGACCACATTCTCTGGAGAGTTAGTAATGGCTGAACCAATAGAGGGCTGTGGTACAATCACTAATGCAAATGAGATTGATGGTAATATCGCAGTCATAGATCGAGGCAGTTGTTTATTCACCGAGAAGGTCACACAGGCCATGATCGCAGGAGCTGTAGGAGTAATCGTGTGCAATTATGATGATAATGTATTCGCCATGGGAGGCGATGGATATATAGGACTACCTGCAGTGATGATCAGCCATACAGAGTCAGTACTGCTCAAGGCGATGATTGCCAATGGTACCACTACTGCGGAGATCGGACTATCTACTACACCCGATAAGGATAGTGACTTGGACAATGGTGTGATCGCTCATGAATATGCTCATGGTGTATCTATCCGACTGACCGGTGGCGCAGGTACCAGCTCCTGCCTGAGCAATGCCGAGCAGATGGGAGAAGGATGGAGTGACTACTTCGCTCTCGCTATGACCATGCAGCCTACAGATACAGCTACAGAGCCACGAGGGATGGGCACCTATCTCACTGACCAAGATCCAACATCCAATGGCATCCGCAGCTATCCGTATACTACTGATATGAATGTCAATCCTTTCAGCTATGCAGATCTCAGTAGTCAAAGCGTACCTCATGGAGTAGGTAGCGTATGGGCCACGATCCTCTGGGATCTTCACTGGGCTCTTATTGATGCTCACGGATACGATCACGATATCTACACAGGCACAGGAGGTAATAATATAGCACTACATCTGGTGACCTCTGGCCTCAAGCTGCAGCCATGTAGTCCGGGTTTTGTCGATGGGCGTGATGCTATCTTACAGGCTGATGAGCTCCTGTTTGATGGTGCAAATCAGTGCTTGATATGGTCTGTTTTTGCTCGCAGAGGATTAGGTGAAGGAGCAGATCAAGGTAGCTCACTTATCATCGGCGATGAGACGATCTCATATACTACTCCATCCAGCTGCAACACACTCAGCGTAGATATAGAAAGCGATGTCTCTGTGGCGTCAGCAGGCGACACTATCAGCTACTCTATACAGATCAACAATAGGCAATCAAATCCAGTGCTAAATTTACACACCATTGACACGATCAAAAGCCCTCTTCAAATATTGGCTAACAGCCTAAATAATGGCACTCTAAACGACAGCGTGTTATCGCACTATATTGAGGCATCAACTTCAGGGTCCGTCTATGATATCAGCTATGATGCAGTGGTAGAGGACAATTCTCGGGGTACAGTAGAATATGTAGGAGATATAGAAGGCGGAGGAGACTGGCTCCCCAGTAGTATCTTAGGCTCCAATGGGTGGAGTGTGGGACAGGACCACCCTCACTGGGGTGACAGCCACTACTTCATACCCAATGTCGAAGGAGATGAGACCCATACTTTGAGCAAATCATTCACCCTCTCTCAGCATCCGATTCTATCTTTTTGGCATAGATATGACACCGAGTACTCTTGGGACGGAGGCTATGTAGAGATCAGTACAAATGGTGGCCAACTATGGATGTCTCTCGACGATCAATATCTCAAAAACGGATATAACGTAAGGCTCGTCGATACGAGCAACGAGACTGTCAGAGGAAAAATGAGTTTCTCTGGAAATAGTAATGGATACATCCAGAGTATAGTAGATCTGACTCTCTTTGCGGGAAAAGATGTGATCATTCGATTTGTATTTGGCTCAGATACCTATGTCTCTGGGGATGGATGGTATATCGATGATATCACTCTCTATGATGCCATACCGATATATAATACTGCCCATACCTCGGCTGATGGTCTGCCATCTATCTCAGCGCATACCACAGTTTACTACCTTCCCAACTGCATAGAATGCCAAGCAGAATATGAGTGTACTACCGAACTAACCATCGAGGAATATGATAAAAACAGCTATAGAGCCGACCAAATGATACGGGCATCATCCTGCATTCCTGACAATCGAAGCATTACGCTAAAATCAGGAGGAGAAATAGAGTTCGCCCCTTCATTTGAGGTCCCCCTAAATGCAGAACTAACCACCGAAAATGTGGGCTGTAGCGAATGATATAACCTAAAACATATCAAATAGTATACTATATGTAGGCAGAGTGAAGTAAAACAATAGAGGTCGCACACAGGTGTACTTATGGTTCTGTGTGTCTATATATCAAGAAGTTATTACTTTCAAGGGACCGTAGACTTACTACTGTTCCACAACCTTAACCATTTCTTGATATGTCGAAGAAGTTTACGTGGCCGTCTGCATTTTCATTCCTTATAGTAGCTCAATGGCTCTCAGCTCAGACACTACCAGAGCAGCTCACTACACTACTCGAGAAAAATGAAATGCAAGGTATCGAACTCTCCGTCAGAGATACACACTGTGACGAGCAGACTGATATATGTTATTTTTACTTGCAGCAGCGTCTTGAAGGTATTCCTATTTACAACTATATCAGCACAGTAGGATATCACTCTCCGTCCCAATCATTGATCCTGAATGATCAAATAGCAAAATATAAAGCACCAAAGAGCACAAAATCGAGTAGTGGCGCTATCTCCCACAAAGAAGCCATCCATGCTATTCTAAAAAGATTTGAAGTCAAGAAATCGGATTTTCAAATCAAAAGACTAAAATCAAAATCAGAAATAGATATCTATAAATCTACCGAACTATCATCAGAGGATATCACTGTAGAGGAAGTCTACCTACTAAGGGGTTCCGGGCTCATCAAGACGTATCAAATAGAGATATATTTAAATGATATTCAAGAATGGTGGCAAGTATTAGTAGATCAGGCAGATGGGACTATACGCCATGAGACGAGTTATACTACACGATGTGATTTTGGGCATCTTCATGCCACTCATGACCATAGTCATCATCATGCTATCGCCGATCATATAGCATCCAAGAAATCAAAATCAAATTCTATAGGATCAGGTCCGAGTTATACGGTATATGCAGCACCGATGATGAGCCCTGATGATGGAGCACGTACTATGGAGATGAGTCCATGGGAGACGGGCCTCCCCATTGAGGCATCACCATATGGCTGGCATGATACTAATGGGTCTATAGGCGCAGAATATGAATACACCAGAGGTAACAATGTCTATGCCTACAGCGATACTAATGCTGACAATGCTCCAGATGTCTTGGCATCACCAAGTGGAGGGGCTATGCTCAACTTTGACTTCCCTTTAGATCTGAGTGATGAGCCAGAAGACTATATCGATGCAGCCGTGACCAATCTTTTTTATTGGAATAACATACTACATGATATCTTTTACCAGTATGGATTTGATGAGTCAGCAGGAAACTTTCAAGTAAACAACTATGGACGTGGAGGTGCTGGAGCAGACCTCGTAGCTGCCGAAGCTCTCGACGGGAGCGGCACTAATAATGCAAACTTTAGCTGTCCTCCAGATGGCTTCATGCCTCGGATGCAGATGTACAAATGGACCGTAGGCACGGATGCCTCTATGACTCTCAATGGCGCTACAGAGCTAAATCCGGAATCCAGCAGTTTTACACCTATGACTTCATTCTCGGGAGATCTGGTCTTGGCGACTCCTGTAGAGGCATGTGGTGCACTGACCAATGCTATAGATATCGATGGCAATATCGCTGTAATCGATCGGGGATCCTGCCTATTCATCGAAAAAGTAAATAACGCCAAGAATGCTGGAGCTATAGGAGTGATCGTAGTGAATAACGAGAACAGCACCTTCACTATGAGCGGAGACAGTCTCATCAATATTCCTGCCGTAATGGTCAGCAGCAGCGAAGGGGATATCATCAAATCTGCTATTAACGGAGGTACCGCAAATGCATCAATTACCCTAATCGATGCTCCTGACCGAGATAGTGATCTGGACAATGGAGTGATCACACATGAGTATGGTCATGGTGTCTCAATCCGTCTGACAGGTGGTCCATCTACGAGCTCATGTCTGAGCAATGACGAACAAATGGGCGAAGGATGGAGCGACTACTTTGCGTTGGCATTCACCATGGATCCCACCGATATGGATATAGATCCTCGAGGGATGGGTAACTATCTACTCAATAAAGATGAATCTCAAAGAGGCATCAGAAACTATCCATATACTACAGATATGAGTGTCAATCCATTGACTTATGCTGATATCGATGGACTCTCCATCCCACATGGAGTGGGTAGCGTATGGGCCACGGCACTCTGGGATCTACATTGGGCACTTACAGATTTAGAAGGATTTGACAGTGATATATATGCAGGTACTGGTGGCAATAACATCGCCATGCAACTGGTCATGACAGGCCTCAAGCTTCAACCCTGTAATCCAGGATTTTTAGATGGTCGAGATGCTATCTTGCAGGCTGACGAATTACTATACGACGGGACATATAGATGCCTGATATGGGATGTTTTTGCCCGTAGAGGCATGGGATACTCAGCTGATCAAGGTAGTAGCTCAGTAGTGGGTGACGAAACAGAAGCTTTTGACGTACCAGATGGTTGTGATGCTCTCGTAGTCGATATCTCAGCAGATCAGTCTGTGGTATACACAGGAGACACGATCCAGTATACGATCAAAGTAAAAAATAATACATCGAGCCCTATACTCAACGTGAGTACCATAGACACCATCCTGTACCCACTGAATGTCATCACCGAATCAATAACCAAAGGCACCTATAGCAGTGGAGTCATAGAGCATGACTCAAGCACTCTCAGCAGCAATCATCAAATAACGATCAGCTACAGTACTATCACTGAAGATCAAGAAGGAGCCACTGTAGAATCAATAGATAATGTAGAATCAGAAGCCAAGTATTCAATGGATACTATAGTAGGCCAATCAGGATGGCAGATAAGTACGGCGATGCCCCACTGGGGCACCCAGCACTACTATATCCCTAATGTCGAAGGCAATCAAACACATCAGTTATATCGATCTTATAAACTATTCGCTAATCCAGTATTGAGCTTCTGGCATAAGTATGATACGGAGACAGCGTGGGATGGAGGATACGTTGAAATCAGTAGAAATGGTGGGCAAACATGGCTACCACTCGATGATTACTTTTTACAAAATGGTCATAACTATAGAATGATCGAATCCAGCAATCCAGCTACAGCGGGCCGTATGGCATTCTCGGGAGATAGTGGAGGATACATTCACAGTCTTTTAGATCTAAGTAGCTTTGCCTTTGAAGAGGTCATCGTTAGATTCGTCTTCGGATCAGATCTATTTGCCTTCGAAGATGGCTGGTATATCGATGATATCACACTATATGAGGCAGTACCTATCTATAATCGGGTCCAGACAAGTGCTGATGGTCAGCCCATAGTAGCAGATACGGTAGTGAGCTACTATCTGCCTAACTGTGTGGACTGTACACCAGTCTACAACTGTCAAGAATCTATATCAATCAATTCTTTTGATCAAAACAGCTATCATGCTGGCTCGACTATTTCGTCAAGCGCAGCTATCCCTGAAGGCCGATGTATATTGCTTAGAGCCGGATCAGAAATAGAGCTTTTAGGAGGCTTTGAAGTACCATCTAACACCATACTCATCACTCAAAATGAAGGCTGCGACTAATGTATAATCTTCATCGGATGATAGCTCGTGTCTGCCTGAGCTCTCACTACCGATAGATCGAGTGACATAGGCTTGAGCTCTTGGCGAGCAAATAGCTCCATCTGATCTGTATAATGCGGACTCTCAGGATCAGCTGATGCTCCATAGGCATGGATCGACTCTATGATGGGATACTCCTCATCTGTAAACTGAACTAACTGAATATACGACTCTCCCGCAGCAGCACGGTACCTGCCGTCATCTTCTTTCTCCCCATATATGGCAGCCAAAACATCATTTCCTCCCCATAGTGGTAGATCTACCTCTCCCCGACGATGACGGAGCACCTCAGATAGTGGAGGATCGACTCTACCAAAATCCGCTCGTAGGGTACTATCTGCTCTCGCTAATGCTGTCAGGACCTCTACCTCACTTATCACATTGCCACGTACTTGGCGATTGTTCTTCTTGAGTTCATCTTTGATCGCAGCAACTGTCAAAGTGAATATAGCTGCTACCCTACTATCGGGATCAGTAGATCGGTCCCAATTATTGAGTAGCGAAATACTCTCACTGAGAGATGGATGAGCGAGTGGATCCATATGGAGTATTAATTCTTGATTGATAATATGGGCTTGACTGAGCTCCTGTGGATAGCGACGGTCAAATTTAAACCGCTTAAAAGTCTGATAATCAATACTATCTATCGAGCCATAAAGCTCGATCATTCTCCGTGATCGATTATTATTGATCGAAGCATCTTGATATCCCATTTGTCTATTGATCCTATCGGGAGTATCATTTTCATCACTGGTAGTAGCTGTAAAAGGTGTATTGTTAGTGTTAAATACCATACCGGATGTGGGATTGAGCACTTGAGGCACACTATCCAGCGGCCAATATCCATCATCCCATAGCGTCTCTCGAGTATCTCCGGGGAGGACTTCTTGCCATTCATATTTATCGGATCGTACCGGGATTTTTGCATTACTGATATAGAGGATATTATCATCACGATCTGCGTATACGATATTAGTACAGGGCATATCCTGTCTCTCGAGAGCTGTCTTAAATTCCGTAAGATTAGTCGCACGATTCATCTGATACCACTGCTCTATCGCTGCTACTGCATCATGAGCTACAAATCTCCAAGCAAACACTCCATCATCTGTCTTAAAAGTAGGCCCAAACATGGAGCTATACTTCGTCTGTCTTATAGGTATTGTGATAGGTCCAGCGAGCTTCATCCATGACCAGACATGCTTTTTTTCGAGTTCATACCATTCGCCATCGACTTGATATTGATATTTTTTGTCTGGATGCATATTAAGACGATATACATCGGAGAAGTCAGCAAAATTGACTGTATGAGCCCATCCCAGATACGGATTAGTCCCATGAAAAATAGTAGCTCCCCCAGGGAAGGTTCCCCCTAATATGTTTTGCCCTTCGTCACTGATCAGGTGAGCCTCATACCATGAGTACCACCCCTCGAGAGGTTGATGTGAATTGATTGCCAAGTAGGTGCGCCCATCCTTAGAGAGCTTATCGTTTACAGCTATAGCATTTGACCCTTTCGGGAAATTGCTTTTTAAATCATGAACTATTTCCCCGTTCATGATTTTTTGGAGATCCTGTGCGGCCCCTGATATCTCCACCAGCCCCAGCATATAGCCAGCTATGATATCGGCAGGTTCTACCGGCCAAATATCCTGATCTATCACTTCATCTGGATGTAGCTCTGCAAATGCATTAGCCCCATCTGCATAGTGCTCGATGATCGCTATCATCTTAGGAGAGAGCAGATCTCGATATTTAGCTTCAGCCTCGTCCCTTAATCCCATAAAAGCAATCGCAAAATCAGCAATCAAGCCCTCTCGGCCTTTCATCTCGCCATATACTCCTTTGATAGCAGCCATCTGCTCCTGTATCGTCACAAAATCATCCTCACAGCTCGCCCATGCTAAGCCATAAGCGACTAACTCATCTGTGCGAGCGTGAATATGGGGCACCCCCCAGGTATCTCGGTATATGGTGACTTCGCTGAGCTCTATGGACTCATGAGCACATGAAAGAAATGTTAAAGAGAGGATAAAGAATAGAAATTTGGACAAAATGTATTATTTTAGTGACAAATGTCGCGATATGAATCAATCAAATACACCGAGAGAAATAGTCAGCGAGCCTGCTGCCACCTATGGACTTACTCCCAATAAATATAATCATCTTGTTACAATATTGGGTGGATCAAAGACCCTCCAGTCAAAAGTCAACAACGAGATGGATCTGATCGCTCTATCGAGAGCGGGTCTCCCCAAAAAATCGCTGACGGCTCTCTCCAAAAAACTTAACATCAGCATGGAGCGCCTCAGTCAGCTCCTCCATGTCTCCCATCGTACTCTCCAAAGAAAGTCCCCTACAGACCATCTCAGTGTCCATGTATCTGAGCAAATACTTGCCATCGCAGAGGTAGTAAGACGGGGAGTAGAAGTACTCGGTAGCGAGTCTGCTCTCGACACATGGCTACAAAGTGAGCTCCCTGCCCTCGCTGATCGCCGACCTATCGACCTGATGGATACGAGTTTTGGCACTCAGCTACTTCTCAAAGTGTTAGGGCGCATCGAGCATGGCGTCTACTGATCCCACAATCGTATATCGTATCGCTAAGTGGGCCTATCTCGAAGATCTCTCAGGCACTGGTGCACGACTCTATGGAGGCCGGTGGAATCAAGAAGGATACCCCATGCTCTACACCTCGCAGCACCTGTCTCTCGCTGTACTCGAGCTACTCGCTAATAATGTCCGCAAGCTCGTGGATGATACCTATGGCTACATAGGGATATCTATCCCCCATGACACGAACCACTCAATAGAATCTGCCATACTCACGTCTACTTGGCGTCAATCTCCCTACTCGGAGCAAACCATCATGTATGGCACTAATTGGCTCAAATCAAAAGCATCACTGGCGCTTACTGTACCCTCTGCCGTACTCGCACAAGAGAATAATATACTGATCAATCCCTTACATTCTGATTTTTCGAAATTGGCAATCGTGGAGAAGGGACGGTTGGACTTGGATGGGCGGGTGTAAACCCCTTTTTGAACAAATGTGTAGAACGTTCTTTTCGAAAAACTCTAATGACAATATCAATCACCCACTACTACTCCACCCTAAATGTCGTCCTACGATTGATCTGATGCTCCTCCTCTGTACAGTCATCACACTCACAGGTGATCTCTGGTAGCGTCTCTCCATATCCTATCGAGGATAAGCGATCAGCATCTATACCTCCCTGTTCCTGTATATATGAGATAGCAGAAGCAGCTCTATCTTTTGACAGTTGGAGATTGTAGTCATCCTCGCCTCTGCAGTCAGTATGAGACGCCAACTGAATACTGATGGCAGGATTATCCTTTAGGATCTTGATGAGAGCATTGAGCGATGGCTTAGCATCGTCACGTATGTACGACTGATTATAGTCATAGTAGATATTCTCCAAGGTGATATCTACACCTGTGAAGAGTTGATCAATCTCTATCTCAAGCGATAAAACCTGATCATCGACTAAATCATCGTAATCTTCAGTGATCTGATAGTCGACCCCATTGTTGAGATAACCACGCTTACCCGCTAAAAAGCCATAAATAGTAGATGTATCAATTGGGACCAGAATGGTTCCATCTTCTTTAGTTGATAGGAGCTCCTCTCCCTGAGGATTGGTAAATTTCACAGAGGCTTCTGCCACTGGTCGCTTGCCTACTACAAAGCTGTTAGGATTATCAGCTACAGCATAGATCTTTTCTACGACAGTGACGAGCAGGTATAGATCTTTTGGTGCCTCATCGGGTTCTTCGATGGCTATTTCCTCCTCAGGCTCTTCTTCTACCTCGTAGTCTTCTGGTTTCTTATACTCAGCGATCTGGTAGATATCGTCATTGCCAAAGACGCCACGAGTAGTAGTGAAAAAAGCCAGCTTTTTCATATTGTCAGGTAATCCTTCTTTAAGCACTTCTACATAGGCATAGTCATCTTCTGCGCTATTGATGGGAGCCATCATGTTTTCGGGATTTGTCCAGCTTCTATCAGGATTCAGCGTTGTCTTGAATATGTCGAGACCTCCCAAGCCTGCCAAGAAATCAGAGCTATAGTATAAGCTCTCCCCATCCCATCGAGGGAAGCGCTCCTCTCCTATCGTATTCAGATAGCTGGGCATGAGATCCGGATTCGTCCATGCATTGTCCTCGAGACGCAGCGAATAATACAAATCCTGCGCTCCGACACCCGTCGGATCATCGGACGTGAATATCAAGATAGAATCATTTTTGATCAAGACCGGATCTCCATAATTCACTCTCGGCTTCATAGAGAAAGGCTCTTCGGCCTCAGACCACTTACCATTGATCAGCTCGGAGCGATATATACGACAGTAGCTATCACCTATCTCACTATAGCATCTGGTAAAAAATATCTCAGTCCCATCAGCATTAAAACACGCCGTCCCTTCATTAGCTGCTGTATTAATCTCATCGGTGAATGGAATCAATTCTTTTCCTTCGATGTCATAAACATATAGGTCCGAAAAACCATTGCCGGTCCATTCATAAGTGTCTCCCGTCAGTCGATCTGAGGTAAAAACCAAATACTGATTATCCAGCAAGTAAGGCGCATAGTCTGACTGCTCAGAGTTAATAGGAAGTGCGTCGATCTCCCAGTTTTGGGAGATATCATTTTGAGACCATCGGAGGGCCTGACGGCACTTATCTATTTCTTTTCGGATCTCATTTTCACGTCCTTGTGTCAATCTGCCTAGGCGCTGAAAAGTCGTAATAGCATCTTGGTATCTCTCATTTTTCTTGAGCATATAGGCCATCTCATAGTAGGATTCTGGCCCATAGTCATTCTTAGCAGCTTCGATATACCACTTGAGACTATTCTCGGAGTCATTGAGGTACTTATAGGATTCGCCAAGTAGATAGCTTAGCTCTGCGTACTCTTCGCCTTCAGTGCGGCCACCGATTTCTTCGGTGAGCATTTCGACAGCCTTGGCATATTGCTTTTGCTGATGTGCAGTGCGCCCGTCTTTAATAGGTTTTGAGAGTGAGCAAGATCCCATCATCATAGCCCACAAAAAAAAGAGACCAATCCACCATTTGCTATTTCTCGCCATCCTGAAGTTTACTTGCTTCTAAGATAACGGATCAAATGGTAAATTGATCTCTCTGATCTATACTTTATAAGCGCTACTCTTAGGCCTTTACGCCTCTTGAGAAGTGCTTCTTACTTTCTCCTTCTTTCTTTGGAGCCTTGAGATCCTTAGCTAAGTCTCTCACGATCGGTGTCGCCACGAAGATCGACGAGTATGTACCTACCAAGACACCTACTACTAATGCAAAGGCAAATCCCTTAGCACTACTACCACCGAAGATCAATAACACTAACATCACAAATAGTGTGGTCAATGATGTAATGATCGTTCTACTGAATGTACTGTTGACAGCCATATTGATCACTTCATCCGTCGTCTTGTTAGTGTAGATACCGAGATACTCTCTGATCCTATCAAATACTACCACTGTATCATTAATCGAGTAACCGATCACCGTCAATAATGCTGCTATGAATGCCTGATCAATCTGTAGTGATATTGGCAAGAATCCCCAAGCAAGTGAGAATATTCCTAACACCACTAAACTATCGTGGAAAAGTGCCGCTACAGCTCCCATACTAAACTGCCATTTATTGAATCGGATAGCGATATATAAGAAGATCGCCAAGAGAGCGAAGATACCTGCGTAGAATGAACTTCTCGTGATATCATCTGCTATCGTAGGTAGTACCTTACTAGATGATGTCACGTGCGTTTGTCCAGCTGAGTCTGATGACTTGAATGTATCATAAGAAAGATTTCCACCTGACATAGCATTGATCCCTTCATATAGCTTAGCCATAGTTTGCTCAGCTGCATCATCATCAGTATTGTCGATATTGTAAGATGTTACTACTTGATATGTATTGCTTACGTCTACCGCTTTCACGATAGTATTAGCTCCAAATACATCATCTAATGCCTCTCTGATATCCTGAGCTCCTACATTAGCATCTTGAGAAAACTCAACATTGTATGAATAACCTCCTCTGAAGTCTACACCAAGATCAAATCCTCTCGTCATCATAGAGATGAGGCCTGCTACGATCACTACACTTGATATGATATAGGCGATCTTACGCTTACCGATCCAATCAACCTTTAGATCAGAGAAAAGATCCTTACTCCATCCTGTCCAGAAAGATAGTTGATTTCCTTTGCTCTGTGTCCAGTAGTCAATCATCAACTTACCAAGTAATACGGCAGTGAATAATGATGAAACAACACCTATGATCAATACGATAGCAAATCCTTTGATAGGACCTAATCCAAACCATGCTAAGATAATAGCTACGAGGATCGTGGTCACGTTAGCATCGATGATCGCTGAATAGGAATTGCTAAATCCATCCTGTATCGCTGCCAGTAGGCTCTTGCCCACTCTTAGCTCCTCACGGACACGCTCAAAGATGATCACATTGGCGTCCACCGCCATACCTATCGTCAATACGATACCCGCTACACCAGGAAGAGTCAATACGGTACCGAATGATGCTAAAGCACCGAAAATGAAGAATAGATTCGCTAATAGTGCGATGATAGAAACGATACCCGCACCTCCATAATATAGAAGCATGAATACCAATACTAATCCAAGTCCGATCGCAAGCGATACGAAACTCTTCTGAATATTAGTCTTACCTAATGATGGTCCTACTGTACTTTCTTGGATGATATCTACCTTAGCTGGCAGCTTACCTACCTCGAGAATAGAAGCTAAATCTTGTGCTTCTGTCACGGTGAAGTTTCCTGTGATGGCAGTATTACCACCTGTGATCGGACCATTCACACTTGGAGCCGTCACTACCTCGTCATCGAGTGCGATAGCTACTTGTCTGTTATTATCTTGAGCAGCACGAGTAGTCATTTCTGCCCACTTTCTTGCCCCTTCACTATTCATTGATACAGAGACCTGGATCTCTCCAGTCACTGGATCTGGCGACTGGGATGCTGCTATGACTACGTCACCCTCAAGTGGTGCTTCTGTCGAACCAGCAGGCATTTTGATCATATAAAGCTCGTAGTTATTTGTGAACTCTCGAGTCTCATAGTCCTGCATTGGCTTAGCTCCCCAGAGGAACTTAGCATCTCTTGGGAATAATGCTTTGACATCTTCTCTATTGAGAAATGCCATCACCTTTTCACGCTGATTGCGATCCGCTACACCCATCACTGACTGTGGATAGAGGAGTCCTGCATTAGTACCTCCATTGAGCGTCATGCTCGAAAGCAATGGGCCTTGATTAGTCAATGGATTGACTGGGTTGATCTGCTGTACAGAGTCAATCACATTCCCAACGGTATCATATGAATATGTATATGTCGTGTCAAATAATGGAGTCTCTATTCCTCCATTAGCATCTCTCTTGAGCAAAGCATCTGCCTGAGTGAATGCACTGAGTACACCTGCATCAGACACTCTGTACACATCCCAAAACTCTAACTGTGCAGAAGCTTGTAAGAAGTTTCTGGCACGCTCGGGATTGTCTATACCTGGTAGTTCTACTAAGATGATGTCACGAGACTCGTCCAAAGAGATATTCGGTTGAACGACACCCATTTTATCGATACGTTGCTTGAGACGATTATACGTGAGGCTCACTACATCTTTAGTGATGTCACTGAGTACTCGGATCACCTCTCCATCGCTACTCTGAGTATCGATTCCTTTTTCCCTTACTGCAGCATTACTGATAAAAAAGCGAGAAAGCTTCTTACCATTAGCTACTTTCTGAAACTCTTGTCCAAAGAGACTAACGAAATCCGACTGAGAGCTTTTCAATGCTTCTTCAGCATTGTCCAAAGCCTGATTAAATGTTGGATCCTTACTGTTATTCGCTAATTCTGCGATGAGGTCCTTAGTATTCACCTGTAGTGTCACTGACTGTCCACCTTTCAGGTCAAGACCAAGCGCTAATTGCTGTTTTTTAAGTTCGTCATATGTGAAGTCCTTTAATAAAGGAATAGAGAAGATCTTCTCACTTGACATACTATCAAGATAGTTAGATACGATCTGTCTTTTACGCTCTATTTTTTCGATACCATCAGGCATCGCACCGACGAGTGATTCTGCATACGCATCTGCCTTATTTTCCACTCGATTGGTCGGGAAAATATAAGCCACTTGCAACAAGCTTACTAAGATTAGTAGCACTAATAGTAGCTTGATAAATCCTTTTCCTTGCATTAATTATAGTTTAGGTCACTCAAAAGAAGCGCAAATATACTGCTTTTGGTATACTCTGCTTTGTGAAACCTAACAATTTTGTGTAATGCGTATTTGGCCCTGTACTAAAGCCCAGATTTTTGGCTCTTATTTATACTTAACGCTGCATTTCTGCTTTGGTTCATTGCTTATTCAGCGCCCAGTCGTAATCATTATAAGACACCTTTGCTTTGCTACTGACATCCACATCTGTGTAGCGGTCGATGTATGCAGTGATATCTCCAAAATCTCCAGCATACCACTCGAAGATCTTCGAGAGTTGTAGGCTTTGGCTACTGATCTGATTAGCAGCTTTGTTATTAATGAATTCTCTTGTCAGATTCTCCAGATTCGATTCAAGATTTTCAGCGGTCCAGGCTTCATTATGTAGCTTAGGGCATGACTGAGCCGCACAATTCACAGCAAAATGAATTCTGGCATCTTTGTATTTGGCTCTGAGGATATCGTGCTCCACATTGTTCAGCGAGTAGCTTTTACCGCCTATATTGATTCGCTTCACATCCCAAGTCTTGCCACCATCCAGATCCATGATGGAGGATGCCGGATAGTTATCTACGATTAGTTTGACTGTAGCCGCATTGTACACATTGATCCAATAGGCCATAGTTTTTTCTTTTGACCAGTCGGATGATGGCGCATTCTCACCGAGAGTCTGCAGATAGGCATTGAGTTTTGCTTTCTCTGACTTCATCCCCGCATAGTTTACCCCACCTTGATTATTGACATACTTGCTCAATAACTTATCCCATGTATCATGTAGTTCGGCTAAGACATCTTCAGTAGCCGTTTTCTCTTCTTCCTTAGGAGTTATCAGCTCTTTATTGAGGACATCCTGAGTCTTGGCATTTTCTTGTTTTGGCTTTTCGCCAATGTTTGCTTTATCTGATGCTTTGTATGGTTCTTCGATTGTCATTTCTTCTGGTTCCGCTATGACTGCCTCTTCGTCAGGTAGTAGCCCTTCTTCTACGGCTTGCTCTGTTGGGACAAATTTTACCGCTCCTTGAACTGGCTTCTTAGGCTTCTCTATTTTAGTAGATTTAAGGCTTTCATCTTTCTCAGTTGTAGACTCAGGTTCTACAGTATCAGTAGTAGATGCAGTAGTCTCAAGGACAATATTAGCCTCAGCTATATCAGATTTCACCTCTGTCTCTTTTGCTATAGGTTCTACAGTTGGATTATTGAGACTTGCTTCGTTTCTATCTTCTGCTCTACATGACATGGTGGTCAATACGCTGATCGCTAATAATATACTCTTCATTTCTATCTATTTGTTATTGTATAACATTGTATCAACGCCATATGGGACAAAAGGTGCGCCAATGAACTGTTATAATATTGTGAAGGCTTACTCGGCAGACAGATGTTGCAAGTCAAAATCTGCTCGAATAGCAAAATTTCTCGGCGCCTCGATGATACCAGGCCTCTGTGTGTACTCTCGATTGAGGATATTCTTAGCATGTAGCGAGAGCTGGACGAAATCAAAATCATAGGCGACACGAGCATCCAAGATATAAAAACCATTGTCGTTGAGCGCTCTATATGATTCGAGATTAGTAATGAATGACTCGAGGATCTTATCTACTGCGATCATATGGCTGGCACCTTGTATCGCTACTCCACCAGACAGCCGATCATACGAAGCCTGTACATCCATCGAAAAGCTATGCTTACTGCGATACTTCAGGATATTCTCCGCTACGGAAGATGTCTCCTCGACAAAGTCCTCGATAGAGGCATAGTCCTGATAGCGAGGATTGGCATAATTATACCCTCCATAAAACTGTATTGGCACTGATCCGATGTCGATCTTACCACCTGTAGATATCTCAAATCCAGTGATACGAGTATCTCCTATATTTTGTGATTGAAATCCGAAGGTAGGATCGCTCACAAAAACAAACTCCATCATATCCTGATAGCGACTATCATATACCGCCACATCAATATAGCCAGCAATTGGACCAAATTGCAACCCCTGCTTGATACCGATCTCGCCAGTGATACCAGTCTCGGAGACGAGATCGGGATTTGGCAATACGGTAAATCCACTAAAACTCGTGCTCAAAAAGCGCTCGATCATGATCGGAAATCGGTAGGCCTGACCCAGAGAACCTCTGAGATAAGTATGATCTGCCAGCTGATAGTTAGCTCCGAGTCGTCCGATGAATCGGCCCTCAGCTTTCTCTCCTGCATCCACTGCGATCGTGGGGTGATTGACAAAATCATTGACCTGCTTATTATATTCGTATCGAAGACCTCCTGTCAGATTAAGCTTATCTCCGACTGCTTGATCGATCTGAAAGTACCCTGCTGCATTGCGCTGCCAGATATCTGCACTCTGAAATAGCTCCGAATCACTCGACGAGTGCGACAAAACTGCCCCAGCAGTAAAAGTCAGATCATCACTAAAGGATCGTAAAAACTGATACTCCCCGTAGTACATCTGTGATAGATTGGACTGATCGAGATTATTCTCATTGTCATTATAGTAGATCCTACTTTGAAATCTATGTCGATTATCTTTTTTGTCATAGTAGGTCACATGGGGATCAATGGTGTATCTCGTGTTTTCATTGAGCGCTACAGTGCCTTCCAGAGGCTGCAATGCTCCGATAGTAGCATTCTTCCACAAGAAAAAACTACTGGATCGCCCTGTATTCACTATAGTATTGACACCAAAAGTAAGGCGATCTGTGGCCCTATAACGGAGATTGAGGTTGCCACGGAGCTTATTTCTGAAGTCTTGATTTCTAAATGATCTCGTACTGTCCTGCTCATAATAAAACATAGCAGCCACAAGATCGAGTTTGCCTATCTTCTGCTTGTGCGAAGCAGAAAATCCTATGTCCATTGGGGTACGATCTATATCATCTGTGCGATACCAATTCTTTCGATCATCCGTATAGTCTCCATAGCGAGTATGAAAAATACTCAGCTGAGTCTCGGGCTCTGAGGTAGCGTAGCCTGTACGTACATTGATCACACCATTCATAGCTGCAGATCCATAGAGAGTAGATCCGGCACCTTTTATGACTTCGATCTGAGCAATATTTTCTACAGGTATATCTGACCATGAAGCTCGACCTGCATCTGGCTGAAGCGCTGGGATATCATCGATGAGCAGCATCACACGATTACCCGCATTATAGCTCCAGCCGCTGCCACTACGGATATTAGGCTGGCCATCGATCATCTGGACGCCAGGTATCTTATTGAATATGTCCTCGACATCATTAGTATTAGTGCTCTGGATGAGCTGCGGACGTAGGACATCAATAGACACGACGGACTCGGCGAGCGTCTGCTCATACTTACTCCCAGTGACGACTGCTGTCTCGAGGATATTTTCAGCTATAGCTAAATAAATCACTAATGGTGTACCAGAGACGCTCTCGGATATGCTCACTCTCTGTGTCTCATATCCTACGAAACTAAATCTCACTTCCTCGACACCATCGCCTATACTGATCTCATAGACACCATCTATATCTGTAGTCGTACCTGACTCGCCTGCTATGACGGTCGCTCCGAGCATCGGCTCCCCTGTCTCAGCATCATATACAGTACCTGATAAGATCAAGGACTGAGCGAAAAGCCCGCAAGTATATAGTGGTATGAAGATGGTGGATAGCAAAAGTGATCTCATAGTGCATCTGGGGTTAGAGCACCACAAAATAAACCAATAATCTATCGATGAAAAAGAAAAACTAACGAAAGCAATGCTAAGTAGAAGGCAGTTTGTCTTTACTCAGCTTCGTCTTCGAGAGGCTCCTCGAGAATGATCGGAGTAATCATCGGGAGATTGATCCAATGCTTCTCCTCATGACTGACAGCACCAAATCTTAAGAATCCCCCAGAGGCCTTTGCGATGTGCTCAGCAAATGAAGTCAGACTCTCATAGACATTGTAGGCTACATCATTAGGTAGTAGGGCCAATATCTTATTGAGACCAGAGAGGCGCTCAGAGATGATCCCTTCTCTTTCTTTGATATCGCTTGGGAGATTTGCGATCTGAGCTTCGAGCTCTTCATGAAAACCTTGCTCTACATCCTCATAAAAGCTATTTAATGCTTCTGGCTGTGCATAGCTGCGGATATGAGTGAGCTTTTCTGCCCAATTTAGTTCTTGAGCATCGATCTCACCATCTGCCCCTGCCACGAGGACAGTGATCAATGGTAATGAAGATTTCAACTCACTGTATTGGTCCGCACTTAGATTTTCAAAAAGATTTATATCGCTCATAATATGTTTTCTCTTATGACGGCAAAAATATCAATTTAGACATTTCATCACCATTAATTTGAGATCTTAAACCAATTTTTTTCTTGACCTGCCGATTTCCCTACATTTGAGCTCCATATTTATTAGATAGAAAGTTGATATTTTATTGAAATCCACACATCAGTTTTTAGCAGCAAATAGCTTTGAGCAATTTCCCATGGAGGATACAGGGATAGATCTAATCGTCACCTCTCCACCCTATCCGATGATACAGATGTGGGATCAGACTTTCGTCAATCAGCTGCATACCATTCGTCGCAATCTCAAAGGAAATGGCGGACCTAAAGCATTTGAAAAAATGCATCGGATATTGGATCAGTCATGGGCTGAGTGCTATCGAGTACTAAGACCCGGAGGATTTCTCGTCATCAATATCGGAGATGCTACTCGCAATATTGACGGGAGATTTCGGATGTATAGTAATCATAGCCGCATCATCAATGCCTGTCACAAGATTGGCTTTGATGTCCTGCCGCATATCATTTGGCGAAAGCCGACTAACTCTCCTACTAAATTCATGGGATCGGGCATGCTCCCTGCGGGTGCCTACGTGACGCTCGAGCATGAGTACATCTTGGTATTCAGGAAGGAAGGAAAGCGAGAATTCACCGAAGATGAAAAGCAACGACGTAGAGAGAGTGCGATATTCTGGGAGGAGCGAAATCAGTGGTACGCTGATCAGTGGGAGCATATCCTCGGCACTCGACAGCAGCTGCATGATATCGCTGATCGAGATCGTAGTGCCGCCTATCCCCTGGAGATCGCTATGCGTCCGATACTGATGTACTCGATGTATGGCGATACCGTGCTGGATCCTTTTGGTGGTACAGGGACGACTACTCTCGCAGCCATGATGAGTGGTAGGCATAGTGTCTATCTCGATCATACGACTGATCTGATGCATCAAGCTAAAGATGCACTCAGCGATCCGTCACTCGTCCAGAAAACAAACGAATGGATAGACTATCGCCTCCAAAAGCATCAGCAATACTGCCACTCCAAAGAAGCGCTTTTCTTTAAGTATCGAAATGAGCATCACCACGTCCCGGTAAAGACAACACAAGAAAAAGACCTCCGTCTTTACCGTATGGATAGCATCAAAAACACTAAAAAAGCCCTTCATGTGAAATATGTGTGATATACTCCAATAGTCGTCGGCACAGATTCTCTATCTTCCTCGACATATCATACTATCATGCGACAAATACTTTTATTCAGTATCACAATATGCATATCGCTCATAGCAGCGGCGCAGACCCCATCTCAGCAGCAGACTCCTCCACTATCTCTGGCGACCCCGAGCTCTGTAGGGCTATCCCCTGAGCGTCTGGCTCGCATAGATGCTATGTGCATCAAGGCGATAGCTGATCAAGAAGTGCCGGGTATGTCAGTGCTCATCGCTCGTCATGGTAAAGTAGCCTACTATAGGCAGTTTGGATGGGCGGATGTAGATGGCCAGCGTAGGAGTGCAGATGGGGATATCTATCGTATCGCCTCCATGTCCAAAGCCATCACCTCTACCGCCATCATGATGCTTTGGGAGCAGGGCCTATTTAGACTGGATGATCCCATATCAGACTGGATACCTGCTTTTAAAGATCCACAGGTGCTGACGGGATTCACCTATCGAGATACGAGCTATACTACCCGACCTGCCAGTCGTGAGATCACTATCCGAGATCTACTGACTCACCAGTCAGGGCTCGGATATGGTCAGATAGATGGCGATGAACGCATCCGTATGATATATGGGAAAGCTGGGATCTGCGACCTTTTCACTACGGAGTCACTGACTATCGAGGACAATATCAATCGTCTCGCCAAACTACCCCTCCTCCATGATCCAGGAGCAAAATTCACCTACGGCGAAGGACTCGATGTGCTCGGCTATCTGATCGAAATATTATCAGGTCAGAGCTTTGCAGAATATCTCGAGGAGCACATTTTCGAGCCACTGGGCATGACTGACACACAGTTTTATCTCGATAAGGAGGATGTCCACCGACTCGTCCCAATCCAGTATCCTCAGCCCGATGGATGGGAGCACTTCCCTACTACATTTTATGATCCAGACTATCCGATTAAGGGTGCTAAGACATTCTACAGTGGTGGAGCTGGGCTCACGAGTACTCCGATGGACTATGCCCGATTTTTGCAGATGTATCTGAATGATGGCGAGTATAATGGCAAGCGACTACTCAGTCGTACAACCATAGAGCTCATTAGGGCCAATCAAATCGGTAAAATCTGGGGTCGAAATGGGCAAGATCATGCACTTGCCTTTGCACTGACCAATGAGGATGGATTTGCCGAAGGAGGGAACCAAAGTGAAGGCTCCATGACATGGGGAGGCTACTTTAATACTCAATATAGTGCTGATCCTGAGGAAGATATGATCACGATCATCATGAAGCAGACACAGCGCACGAGTGAAGACAATACCTGGTGGCGACTAAAGATATTGGCCAGTCAGGCCATTGATGATTAGAGATAGTCCGACAAAATCTGATAATCATCAGACGCTCCATCCTCATCAGCATGTATTGTGATGACAGGCACATCGTATCGCTCAGTATAAGCAGCTTGCTTCTTTGTATTTGCCTTTTTTGCTTTCGCTAAATAGGGAGCATTACCTCTATAGCTCAGCGGCTTGATCTGGAGAGCAACTTGATCTTGACCATCCTGTCGCAGGATGGCGTCTATGGCATATCGATAGTCTTCTTCTGACGTAGATCTTACGATTTCCACCTTCATATATCGCATTCGGATCTGCTCACATACATGATGCTCTCTTAGATAGATACCATTCCATGTTTCTCCGAGTACTCGATACTTGACGATCTGATAGCACTGATCGAGGGATAGTTCTTTACTTTTTTGAGTGACTGCTTGACGCAAAATATATGCTCGCTGCACCAGCTCAAAGGGTGTGCGACCAAAGTCAAACTGTAGATGAGAATATTCTCCCAAATCCTCTTGATGTCCGTAGGTTAAAGTGGGGTCGTTGAGTTGCATTATTGTAGCCTTGCTTAGTGAAGACAGTTGAGCCTGACGCTCAGCACCTGACTGAAAATAAGCCGACGACCAATCTTGGTAAGTGTTAAAGTTTTGACTCTTTATGAGACCGCTGACACGACCCACAGACCAGGGCTGATTAAGTCGAAGATCATTCCATATAGCATTAGTAGATCTTAATATTTCTTGCTCAACCGGGCAGGGATATCGTATGATCACTTTTTAAGATATTTCTCTTCGTATTCCTTGATCCGATCATATAGCTGATCTCCATACGCCGGTATCGAGCAGCAGTCATCCAGAGAGAATATGGCATCATATTCTCTTAAAGCATCTTGGTATTCTTCTTCGTTATTCAGTGGCTTAGTTAGATCCATTTTACCCTTAAGGGTTTACCATGTTAATGATTCAATATTCTCCTATTCAGTAAGTTATACTTTATATTTTTTATTCATATAAGTGCTCTAAAAATCAAGTTTGGAATAATCATTGATTAACATATGAAAAGGATTCTCATAATATTAGGAAAACTATAATATAATACTACTTTTATGCGGAATCAATTGAATCATAAAGTAAAAGAACCCAATCCATGAAACCATTATTTCTTACTGCAGCATTAGTGATTTTAGGCACATTAGCTTATGGTCAATCTACCCCTTCATTAGCCGAAGACATCAAAAAACAAAAGGCAAATCCATACTTCATCCAAGTCGCTGAGAGTAACAATCCGAAAGAGTTTTTCCCTAAGCTCTACCCTATCGGATTCATCCTCAAGGATACAAAAGAGCAAAAAACGACGTATCTTTTGGGCGATTTTGAAACTGAAATAGAAGCAAAAGACGCTTTGGCCTCTGTCAGAGCATCAGGATATACCGACGCTTTTATCGTCAATATCAACCGATAAAGGATAGTCAATCAAAAATTCTCGACTGGCCGTGCTATTCATCAGAGTAGCACGGCATTTTTTTGTCCTGGAGTGAGTGGCCAGTTACAAAGTTGGAAAGTACAAAGTTAACTTTTGATCGGCTATGGAACTTATCCTCCTTTCTATAGGAATCGAGAGGGGCGAGAAGTGAGTATCGAGAGAATACATGAGTAGCACTAAGCCAAGATCCTGACAACACAACCTTGCGCTAAGTCATGAAGGATATGGCTCTGGTCATCTTGCCTTTGAAAAATGAAGATTTCTCTCTGCCGTTCGAAATGACAAAAATAATTTAATGGGATATTGAGAAGTCAACCTCTGCCGAAGTCTTAGTAGGTATCAGTCCTATGTTAATCTATCAGTCCTGCGTTAATCGACACGGCAATTATCAAAAAAGGCTACTACTCTTTTTCAGTACCAACTATAAAATCCCTTTTACCTTTATTATTCAAATCATCAACTACACATATGGATATCACGAAGTATGATCCGGGACTGGATAAAATAGCACATCTATCGACTGATCGCCCAGTGAATGTAGTGCTGAGCGGTGGCGGTGTCAAGGGTGTAGCGCATGCTGCATTTTTAGAATATCTCGAGCTCCATAATATACAGATCAATGCTATCGCCGGCAGCAGTGCTGGCGCATTAGTAGGAGCGCTATATGCCTCCGGTCTGCGGCCAAAGGAGATTTTGACATTTTTTAAGACCACACCCATATTCAGGTATACTTGGCTCAATCCTCGTAAGGCGGGGATATTTGACTCTGCTCGATATGCCGAGATGATTAAGGTCTATGTCAAAGAGACTTTTGAGGAGCTATCGATGCCACTGACCGTCACAGCGGTCAATATCGAGCGAGGTCGACCAGTCTATTTCAATGAGGGAGCACTCATTTCTCCACTATTGGCGTCTTGTGCTGTGCCAGCCGTATTCTCTCCTGTGATGATAGATGGTGAGCTCTATTCTGATGGGGGTATCATGGACAATTTTCCCATCGCCCCATTCTTCAATAGCAACCTGCCGACACTGGGTAGCTATATATTCAAACCGACCTATCAAACTCACAAGCAACTAAACAGCATCCTCAAGGTATCTCAGCATGCCAATGCTCTCCTACTCCATGCCGCTAATCGTCACAAGATCAATATGACGGATGCTACAGTGGTCTTTCCGATAGGTCATTACAACACCTTTGACACAAAGCGGATCGATCTGATATATCAGACCGCAAGGGAGCATCTCAGACTTCCCCAAGAGGATGCAGATACTCCACTATTGACATAAAAAAAGCCCCAAAAATGGGGCTTCGATTTCGTCTTGTTATTTCGTTTTATTCCACTCTCATCATTTTTCGGACCAGATGATCTGACTCCGTGTAGAGGTGAAATAATAACAAGCCCTGTGAAGTGTGTAAGTGATTGGTATTGATATTTATCTTATGTTTTCCTTTCGTAAAGTACTGTGTATCAGACCATAGACTACGACCCGATGCATCTGTGATCTCGAGCTCTACCGCCTGATCAGCAGGTATGTATAGTGATAGAGCCGCTCGATCGCTCACGGGATTAGGTGATACTTCTGATAGACTTAGCACATCAGATTCTACCTCTGGCGCCTCTACACGCTGCCAGTCAAAGACTATGTCTTGCTCCTCCAGATCATTGACCACTGCTAAGGCATCCAAACGATCCGTACCTAATAAAATAGACTCACTGATATATTGGCCAGCATCGGATCTCACCATAATATAGAACAAAGGCTGCTCCTCAGTAGTCTCAAATGGCGCTACTCCAGCATGACTCATCGTGAGCCATCTGCCCTCAGCATTGATATGATAATCCTCAGCATCAAGTGCTATCTGTCCCGCTGTCAGACCTAATACCTCTACCTCTCTATCCCATGCTATAGAAAACTGTGCACCCCAGATCTGCAGATCATCTGCATATACAGGTACCTCCGTGACCGCAGATGTGCTGAGCTGCTGATCCATCACGCTGAAGGTCACAGCCGAGCGACCATTAGCTTTGAATCTGCTATTGACTTCATTACTACCATTGACATCTCCGATCTTGATGGCCATCATGTCGAGCTCTGTCTGATCTCTATCGACATCCTCGAGAGTGATTGTCTCAGGATATGGCCATGGGCTCCATTGATTGTCCACTTTATGATTCGCTCGGATGAATCTCCAGCTTTTTTGGCTGTCGCCAAAATCACTATCCATCCCCAGAATAACTCGACGCATCTTGACGAGATCGCCTCCTGTGACACGCTGATTATTGTCGATATCAGCAGCGATGATCTTGTAGGGACTATCGAGTACTCCGAGACCTAAGATATGACGTCGTATATAAATCATGTCCAATGTGGTCATCCCATCATCGGCAGCTCCTCCTCTCTGAAAGCTCAACTCATAATCATCCGCTATCTGCAAATGCTCAAAGCTAAACTCTCCGTCGGTGTCAGTAGTGAAGCTCTTCTTCTGCCCATTTGGTCCAGTGATGAGTACCTCTACACCATCTACAGTGACGAGCTCCTCAGTATATATCGCCCCAGCTGCCATCATCGTATCGGGCTCCTCAGGTTCTTCTGGCAGCACATCCGGGCAGACATCACTGCTATTGTCAAAGATCTGGATGACTACATCACAGCTATTGACATTGCCCGCTGCATCAGATACATAGACAGGCACTACCGTGCTACCTGATATGCCGTCAAGGATATCTGAGCAGTCAAAATTCATGGTAGTCACTAAGCTATCTGCATCGAAGGAATAGATCAATTCATCATTCGCTGTACAGTTATCAGTAGCTGCGAAATCAAAATCTGATAGTCGTACTATGCCAACACCCGCACTATTGAGCACGGCTAATCCTTCTACGGTAGGACATACAGCGTTTGGCGCTACACAGTCTTGGACTGTGAGATTAATCGTCTGTCGATTATAATTACTACAACCATCTGACACGGTGAATCTCACGAGATACTCTCCTACTTCAAGGTTGATATTTACATTTTGACCTGTACCTGTGCGGATAGACTGCTCAGTATCATCAGCATGATATACCTCATAAAACCAGTCTAAGTCCTCCACAGGTGTACAGTCGTCTTCTGCCATTGCCGTCAAGGCTATCTGATCACTACAGTCTACTCCAAATGAGCAGATCGTCGTATCCGCAGGCAAGCCTATGAAGCTCGGCGCTGCGCTATTTTGTACTTTGATCGACTGAGGCTGTGTCCAGAATCCCTCTGTAGGATTAGCCGTGCTATACTGGCACCAGTCGATGACTATCCACTTACGGATGATCTTGAAGCATGCTCCTGACACGTCATAAAAATACGTGTCTTCATAGGTAGCTACCACATCGCTACAGGCTGATCCCACGAGATTCGGCTCACCAGTGAAGGATGGCTCAACCGTAGTCAGGCAACCCTCGACTATAGTATCCTGAGGATATCGCTCAGCCGTCATGCTGAATGGTGTCGTCGACATAATCGTAATCTGCTGATCACAAGTCACGACCTCTCCTCCCCTGTCTATCGCTGTCCATGTACGAGTGATACTACCATGACCACAGTCATTGATAGCGATATCATCTACATAGTAAAGACTATCGATGACACAATTATCAATAGCGGTAGCCTCTCCAGTGACATCCAGATCGGTATAGTCCTGGGCACAATCTATAGTGATATCTTCAGGGCAGTAGATCAATGGTTTGAACTTGTCAAATATCTCAACATAGACCATGCAGGTATTATAGTTGCCCGCAAAATCTGTGACCCTGAACTCTACCTGAAGGACCTGACCTACCTCTTCGCAGCAGAAGAGTGCCACTTCACTGAACTCTTCGCTCACATAGCATTCGCCAGTGACCTTTCTTACTTCGTATTTTTCGATACCACAGTTGTCCACGCTGAGATCATCAAAAGTCAATGCCTTGACCTGAGCCTGACCATTGCCGGCTATAGAGATAGCTGTATTTTGATCACAGACAGCTACAGGTGGCTGATTATCAGCGACATAGATAGTCATAGTATCATAGGCTACATTGCCACATTCATCCGTGAGCTCATAGAATACATCAAACTCTCCTTCGATGCCATCCATCAAGATCTCTGGGATCACTGAAGAGTTACCGAGATCTATTATTTCTTTTCGACCAGACACACTGGTAGTCTCATAGCTGATACGCAGATCGACTGTCTCAGAGCCACAGTCACTATACACTGGTAGTGGTAGCTGCACATCCTCTACGCCACAGATAAATGGATGAGAATTGAGCGTCATATCTGCTACCGTATCGATGATCATAGGTGCACGGCGGTCCTCGATGAGGATTGTCTGATTAAATCGTTCTACTCTATCGGTACACCAATCAATGATCAGCCACTCTCTGACGATCTTTTGTGATAGTCCGCATAGCTCAAAAGTATTATCACTATAGGTCATTTTGAGAGTACCACAGACATTCGCTGGGTAAGCTCCACCATTGACAGTAGGATATCCTGTTTCTTCTGGAGATGGATGTCCGGCATTATCAAAAATGACAAAATCACTTATACAGTCCGTATGAAATGTCTCAAATCTATCGACTGAATCAAGCTCCACTTTGACTACGTAAAGACGCTGAGTACAGGTGTCAACATTTCCCGCCAGATCTTCAAATCTCCACTGGCGATCTAAGATCATCTTATAATCATCTACACAGGCATCGACCTCTACATCTTCGTAGGTCGCATACTTGATACCACAGGCATCCGCATTGATGATATTATATTCTCGGGAAGCTATGAGCTCAAAAGTCGAAGCTATCCCGACATAGGGCACCGGCGGTCCTTCGAGGATATCTATGGCTGGTGACAGATCATAGTAACACTGCACCGTATCTGGTGGACAAGTAACATTGTAGATATGTTTATCTTCTATATTGACTATACTCCAGCAGGTCACATCCGTACGTGGATCAGTGATCGACACCGTATAGCTACCTGCAGACTCGAGAACGATGTTATGCCCTTGAGCAATGATTTTATCAGTTTCATCTTTTGCCGTGACGATAAAGTTAAGATAGCAGAATGGTCCACCCTCGAGCAGGACATCAGAGTTGAGATGCACTTCGCACATAGTGTCGAGAGAGATATTGAGCATATCATTGCAAGCAAAATTATCGGCCTCCATAATATCCATGCGCATATAGCTGACTGGGATATCATTGCTACATACCGGATAGCCATCGACTAATACACTACGTATCGTAAATGACTCATCCTCAAGGGATTCGCCATCACCTAAGACCAGCTCCACCCTACTATAATCATCTACAGACGGGTCAAATCCTATCTCTGTGAGTATGTCAGATTTATTAATATAACATTGCCCATCAGGCAAAACAAAGTTATTTAACGTTGCTGGACATGCAGATGCAGGAAGTACTCTGATTTGGAGATTTTCTGCTATGAGCGCATTGTCAATAAAAAGATCTCCGGCTCTAAATGTACCATACCCGAATGGCCCATCATGCTCCACGCTGAATCGATCAAAATCGCAGTAGTAGTTAAAGTAATCATGATCAAAAAGTATCTCCTCCAAACTCACCTTTTGAGTAGTGAAATCCAATTCATGATTGATCGTATATCGATATGGGAATGTATGCTCCAATCCAAAAAATACTCGAATGTCTCGAGCATATGTATAGCCATCTCCACAGACCACTCTATCGATATATGTGGTATCTCCTATCGAAAAGTCGGTGACTCTTGATGTACCTGAAATAAAATGAATATTTGCTCTGACACTACTGGATGTATCAACATTGAGCTGATCCAATAAGAAATCTTTATCAGCAAAACAGTCTGCAGGAGCGATGTCATAAGCGATCAGCGAAGGAACAAAGTCTGACTCTGCTCGAACTGTCACCTCAAAAATATCTATGATGGCATCTGTAGATTCGTCGATAAGATCTACGATACGAGTATTGTTGAGCCCCACAGCTGATGTGGTCAGTGTAGCATCCTCACACCCCGCTAATCCTATCATCGCAAGTATCTGATCCTCAGACACTTCGCATTCTCCCAGCGGTATCTCAAAAATGACACTATCCCGCTGTGCATAGTCATCTAAACAACTTTGGGCTGCCAGGTCAACGCCCAACAACCAAATGTTGCAAAGAGTCAAAAAGACTCCGATGAGATATTTTTTAGCAGGATGATTTATCATGTTATCCTTTAGATGATCATATTATTCTTTACCATCATATTCATCTAAAGGCAAGGATCATACCAAAAGGTAGATTTCATATTTTTTCTATGGGTAATATGTAAAGATAGGTCACCTTGGTCGATCAGTTTAATTTTCAGCTGTTAATGGGTTTATGGATTTCTTGTAGAATTAAGAGCTCTATGATATAGTATGGTTGAAATGACAGTAATAATTGGATAAAACCAGAACCTACTCCACGATTTACTGACTTAGGTCCATCAGTTAAATAAAAAATCCCCTCACTTATTAAATAGCTAAACGGATTCCAAGACCTTTGTATTAAACTTGATCTTTTTGATAAGCGATAATGTACAAATAGGAGTTGTGAGTATGATTACTCAAACAAAAATGAATCACCAATGAATTACTTTAAATTATTAGTCTTTCTCATTACAGCTTTTTTGATCTCTTGTTCTTCAGACGATCCTGATACTGATGACACGATCACAATTCTTCCCAATATTGGTTTAAGCAATATCAGTTTTCAAGATGATGGAGCCAAGGTCATAGATATATATGGTGCTTATGAGCGTGTTACTGTTGCACGGGCTGCAAGTGATGCGGACTTTGTGCTATGGTATGATAGCAAAGGACTTGGTTTCAGATTGCAACCAGTAAACACTTCCGGCTATTCGCTTCAAGAGACTATCGACAATGCAGATCAACTTATAGATTTAGATCAGAATATTAAACAGATCATTTTGATGTCACCTTTTGCAGGTCAAACAAATCAAGGAATTGGAATTGGTAGTACACGTGATGAAATAGAAGCTGCCTATGGCCTACACGACAGTACATTTGGATCTGGCGAACTCCACGAAAATGTAAATATCTACTTTAGCTATAATAGTATGGATATAGTAACTCGGATGGATATCTCACAGTAAAAACAAAAAAGCCCCAACGAACTCTTTAGACCGTTGGGGCTGGTGAAGTGATAATTATTACCTAATTAATAAGCCTTTACGAAGCGCTGTATCGCATAGACTCCACTCTGATCTATCATCTTGATAAAGTAAAGTCCTTGCTGTAATTCGCTGATATCCAATCGCAGCGAGATATCTGTTCCTAAAGAAAGGATATCATCTCTTTCGATCACCACATTACCCTGCTGGTCAAAAACCTGTAAATAAGCAATACCGAGATCTTGGTCTTCTGTAATCACATTGATAGTAGATACCGCAGTAGATGGAGCCACTTTGAATTCTAAAATGTTGTCCACTACTCTACCTGCTGGTTTAGCAATACTTCCTCCTGCTGTTCTTACTACTTCGATGCTATTTGAAAGACTAAAGCAACCTTCTAAATCACTCGCATTCGCACCCATCTCAAGGCCACTGATCTCGCCGTCATATGTCAAGTACCACACCAAACATGTACCTGCGCCAGCTCCGTCAAAGTTAGGACCAGTAAATGAACCCGGAAGTCCTAAGATATAGCCTTCATCATCTGTTACTACCCACTGCGAGCTCTCTCCTTGGCTATTCGCTACCGTGATAGCGCCCTCTGGGATCATGTCATCGATGCCATCACCTACTGTGAACTCAAATGGGCCGCCGATCAAGGTACCGCCATTCGCTTGACAGCCGTCAGCATTCGTTCGGATTACTTCGACAGGGTTTGAAAGACTAAAACAACCTTCTAAATCACCTGCATTTGCGCCCATCTCAAGACCGCTGATCTCCCCGTCATAGGTCAAGTACCACACTAAACAAGTACCAGCTCCAGCGCCATCAAAGTTAGGACCAGTGAAGGAACCCGGTAAGCCTAAGATATTGCCTTCGTCGTCCGTCACTACCCACTGCGAGTTCTCGCCTTGGCTGTTTGCTACCGTGATAGCGCCATCTGGGATCATGTCATGGATGCCATCTCCTACGGTGAACTCAAATGGGCCGCCAATCAAGGTGCCGCCATTCGCTTGACAGCCGTCTGCATTCGTTCGGATTACTTCAATGCTATTTGAAAGACTAAAACAACCTTCTAAATCACTCGCATTCGCACCCATCTCAAGGTCACTGATCTCGCCGTCATATGTCAAGTACCACACCAAACATGTACCTGCGCCAGCTCCGTCAAAGTTAGGACCAGTAAATGAACCCGGAAGTCCTAAGATATAGCCTTCATCATCTGTTACTACCCACTGCGAGCTCTCTCCTTGGCTATTCGCTACCGTGATAGCGCCCTCTGGGATCATGTCATCGATGCCATCACCTACTGTGAACTCAAATGGGCCGCCGATCAAGGTACCGCCATTCGCTTGACAGCCGTCAGCATTCGTTCGGATTACTTCGACAGGGTTTGAAAGACTAAAACAACCTTCTAAATCACCTGCATTTGCGCCCATCTCAAGACCGCTGATCTCCCCGTCATAGGTCAAGTACCACACTAAACAAGTACCAGCTCCAGCGCCATCAAAGTTAGGACCAGTGAAGGAACCCGGTAAGCCTAAGATATTGCCTTCGTCGTCCGTCACTACCCACTGCGAGTTCTCGCCTTGGCTGTTTGCTACCGTGATAGCGCCATCTGGGATCATGTCATCGATGCCATCACCTACTGTGAACTCAAATGGGCCGCCAATCAAAGTACCGCCATTCGCTTGACAGCCGTCAGCATTCGTACGTATTACTTCGACAGGGTTTGAAAGACTAAAGCAGCCTTCTAAATCACTTGCATTTGCGCCCATGTCAAGACCGCTGATCTCGCCGTCGTAGGTCAAATACCACACTAAGCAAGTACCTGCGCCAGCGCCGTCAAAGTTTGGACCGGTGAAGGAACCCGGTAAACCTAAAATATAGCCTTCGTCATCTGTTACTACCCACTGCGAGTTCTCGCCTTGGCTATTCGCTACCGTGATAGCGCCCTCTGGGATCATGTCATCGATACCATCTCCTACTGTGTACTCGAATGGGCCGCCGATCAAGGTACCGCCATTCGTTTGACAGCCATCGGCGTTTGTTCGGATTACTTCGATACTATTTGAGAGGCTAAAACAGCCTTCTAAATCACCTGCATTTGCGCCCATCTCAAGACCGCTGATCTCGCCATCGTAGGTCAAGTACCACACTAAGCAAGTACCTGCGCCAGCGCCGTCAAAGTTTGGACCAGTGAATGAACCCGGTAAGCCTAAGATATTGCCTTCGTCGTCTGTTACTACCCACTGGGCGTTCTCACCTTGACTATTCGCTACTGTGATGGCTCCCTCTGGGATCATGTCATCGATGCCATCACCTACTGTGAACTCAAATGGGCCGCCAATCAAGGTACCGCCATTAGCTTGACAGCCGTCTGCATTCGTTCGGATTACTTCGATGCTATTTGAAAGACTAAAACAACCTTCTAAATCACTTGCATTAGCGCCCATCTCAAGGCCGCTGATCTCGCCATCGTAGGTCAAATACCACACTAAGCAAGTACCAGCTCCAGCGCCGTCAAAGTTAGGGCCAGTGAAGGAACCCGGTAAGCCTAAAATATTGCCTTCATCGTCTGTTACTACCCACTGCGAGCTCTCGCCTTGGCTATTTGCTACCGTGATAGCGCCTTCTGGGATCATGTCATCAATGCCGTCGCCTACTGTGAACTCAAATGGGCCGCCAATCAATGTTCCGCCATTTGCTTGACAGCCGTTAGCGTTAGTTCTGACTACTTCGATGCTATTTGAAAGGCTAAAGCAACCTTCTAAGTCACTTGCATTAGCGCCCATCTCAAGGCCGCTGATCTCGCCATCGTAGGTCAAATACCACACTAAGCAGATACCAGCGCCAGCGCCGTCAAAGTTAGGGCCAGTGAAGGAACCCGGTAAGCCTAAAATATTGCCTTCATCGTCTGTTACTACCCACTGCGAGCTCTCGCCTTGGCTATTTGCTACCGTGATAGCGCCTTCTGGGATCATGTCATCAATGCCGTCGCCTACTGTGAACTCAAATGGGCCGCCAATCAATGTACCGCCATTTGCTTGACAGCCGTCAGCGTTAGTTCTGACTACTTCGATGCTATTTGAAAGGCTAAAGCAACCTTCTAAGTCACTTGCATTAGCGCCCATCTCAAGGCCGCTGATCTCGCCATCGTAGGTCAAATACCACACTAAGCAAGTACCTGCGCCAGCGCCGTCAAAGTTAGGTCCAGTGAAGGAACCTGGTAAGCCTAAAATATTGCCTTCATCGTCTGTTACTACCCACTGCGAGCTCTCGCCTTGGCTATTTGCTACCGTGATAGCGCCATCTGGGATCATGTCATCAATGCCGTCGCCTACTGTGAACTCAAATGGGCCGCCAATCAATGTTCCGCCATTTGCTTGACAGCCATCGGCATTCGTTCGGATTACTTCGACAGGGTTTGAAAGACTAAAGCAACCTTCTAAATCACTCGCATTCGCACCCATCTCAAGACCACTGATCTCACCATCGTAGGTCAAGTACCACACTAAGCAGGTGCCAGCTCCAGCGCCGTCAAAGTTAGGTCCAGTGAAGGAACACGGTAAGCCTAAGATATTGCCTTCGTCGTCCGTCACTACCCACTGCGAGTTCTCGCCTTGGCTATTTGCTACCGTGATAGCGCCATCTGGGATCATGTCATCGATACCATCGCCTACGGTGAACTCGAATGGACCGCCGATCAAGGTACCGCCATTCGCTTGACAGCCGTCAGCATTCGTTCGGATTACCTCGATAGAGTTAGACAAGCTAAAACATCCTTCTAAATCACTTGCATTTGCCCCCATCTCAAGACCGCTGATCTCGCCATCGTAGGTCAAGTACCACACTAAGCAGGTACCTGCGCCAGCGCCGTCAAAGTTTGGACCAGTGAAGGAACCTGGTAAGCCTAAAATATAGCCTTCGTCATCTGTTACTACCCACTTCGAGTTCTCGCCTTGGCTATTCGCTACCGTGATAGCGCCCTCTGGGATCATATCATCGATACCGTCGCCTACTGTGAACTCAAATGGGCCGCCGATCAAAGTACCGCCATTCGCTTGACAGCCGTCAGCATTCGTTCGGATTACTTCGACAGGGTTTGAAAGACTAAAACAACCTTCTAAGTCACTTGCATTTGCGCCCATCTCGAGGCCGCTGATCTCACCGTCGTAAGTCAAGTACCATACTAAGCAGGTACCAGCTCCAGCGCCGTCAAAGTTTGGACCAGTGAAGGAACCCGGTAAGCCTAAGATATTGCCTTCATCGTCTGTTACTACCCACTGCGAGTTCTCGCCTTGGCTATTCGCTACTGTGATAGCTCCCTCTGGGATCATATCATCGATACCATCGCCTACTGTGAACTCAAATGGTCCACCTGTAATAGGCCCTGCCATTGGCTGACTTCTCACTACTTCTATACCATTAGATAGATCAAAGCATCCTGTCAGACTATTAATATTCGCTCCAGCGGCTAACAACCCTCCTACTTCTCCGACATAACTCATATGATAGACGATACAAGTACCAGCACCTGCCGCATCAAAATCTGGACCAGTGAAAGAGCCTGGAAGCCCTAAGATATTACCGGCCTCATCAGTGACTACCCACTGCCCATTAGGACCTATATTTCCCGTAAGGGTAATCTCATCCGCTCCTATCTGATCTGGCGTACCGTCCACACAAAAGCTAAATGGACCACCCATGAGCTCACCACCAGCGAGCTGAAAAGTCTCCCCATCTATCGTACATGGGTCTTCACATATGGCCTTTACTTCGATCTCATCGACATCCCATACAGCAACCATAGCGTCAATTCCTGCTGGACAATATGCTGACAACTCAAAACTGAATACGGTAGTCTCAGTAACTGTAAACGCAGCAATATCTGTAAAATCAAAGCTACGCTCAGCCCATTCTTGGCCGGTTGGGATGGCACTCTCTTCATATACGACTACACCATCTGCGAGCACACGTACTGCTATGAATGTGGGATAATTATTAGTCCCTGTAGCTCCATCGATCCAATCAAAATCGGTCGGGGCGAGCTCATAAAAATTAAGCTCTGATAGCGTCACAGGAGCCCCTGTCTTAGGGCTGATACTGACGTCAAATCGCACAGCTCTATCCGTACCCGGTGTGTATTGGCATGAAGGATCATAGCCTACACACATCGCCTCGCTACCATTAAAACTCGGTGTACACGAATGACGATTTTCAAAAGGATTATTCCGATATAAATGATCATTGACTACAGTCAATTCGATCTCATCGGTGTTGATTATTTCTGCTGTAAACTCTGAAAAATCTGCAAAGCTCTCATCATGTAGATAGCTCGTACACTCGTCCAAATCAAAGTGCACAGTAGCTGAATCACCAGCCCACAACCCACTGACAGTCAATAATATAGAACTCAACAAGCTCCATCGAAGTAATATAAGATTCATAAGTTATTAATTAATGGTGATAAGAATATACTTACCACTCTTATGCAGTCGATCCAGAGGAGGTTGCCTACTGATTTCTCAGAACTGTCTTGACCAAGACAATTGGGACACAGATATTTTTTTCAAGTAAAGACGACCTAAAAATGACACAAAAAAATAGCCTTCAGGTCTGATCTGAAGGCTACATAAGTATGCTGAAAAAATGAATATTAGAATCGATGTATCACCCCTGTAGAAACATTGAAAATATTAAAGTAAGACCTCTCTTCTAAAATCGAAGAAGCCCTCACTCTCGTAATGGATCGGCGATAGGCTGGACTCACGAATAGAGAAGTCCCTGAAGCCATACTCCACTGCGCCATGAGGTCCAGACCTACATGAGCGCCCCATCTATTGATGCCTTTATGATTGACCCAAGTCTTATCTTTTTCAAAGAGCATATTGTCATGAGCCATGAGAGTGATACTCATGTCCTCCTGCACCTGTGCGATATAGTCGAGCCCGACCATCGCTCCTACGCTCAGATTAAAAGTCCCCTTCTGCAATAATCGGCGACTAAGTCCGAAGTCTGTCGAAAGGATTGAAATATTTTGAGTGATATCGAGATAATTAGTCATGAGATCTTTATCCGCCATCATAGCATCTGCTATGACGAATTCCACATTGTCCTCAAATCCTGTGGTCGGCGTGATGAGTGACATGGGAGTAGTGTACATAAGCTCGCCTTGATCGAGGTACTCATTTTGAATCTCGTAGAACAGCGACATCTCGATATGAGATTGCATCTCAATCCGCTGATAGGCCAAAGAAGCTCTCAGCTGCCAGTCACGACTGAGATCACGGGCGTAACTCGCTCCTACATGCCATCCCGTCTGGAGCTCTCGATGACCGTTCATGATCATCTCATTGCTCAGGAGTCCATCTGGATGACTCACATAGGATAGCGTCGGACCAGCTCCAAATGTTAAGAACTCTGATGGGCTAAAGGTCTCCTCGATCGGATCAATGATCGCATACTCAGGGTGCTCTGCAATGACCGACAAGACGACCTCAAAGGCCTCTATATCGTATATGAGCGAGATCTTACTCAGATCTGAGATCTGCTCGGTATATCTAGCCGCTATACTCTCTTCTTTGAAGCCATACTCATCATGTGGCTTAACAATAGGCATCATAGCACCACTGATCGGAGTATGTGGCATCTCAGTATGGGTAGCTCGATACAATCCTCCTATTGAGGCAGTATGTGCGACAAAGTCTTTGCTGAGCTCCTCCGAGCTATCATCTTTCTGCATGGCAAAGGAGCGCTCAAAATCAACTTTGCTCGTGAATGCATCATCACTGCTTGCTACATAGTAGTTAGTGGTAGTTGTTTTTTGTTTTTTTAGCTTTTGTACAGCTGATTGATATTGGGCGTCATAGATATCAGACTCAGGCTGTGACGGTGTCAGCTCGTCACTCCCAGCGACATCTACCAAAGGCAAAGAGGCGGCACTCTGCCCTTGACCTGATCCACTATACATGGTATATCCGATAGCGAATGGTAGTAAGAGTAGCAGAAAAAACCCGTAGCGCCATCTCCAATAGAGTGGCTTAGTATCCTCTTCCTCCAAGACATCCTGCAACACCTGCTCAAATATGGCATCATCAGGCTGCACCCAGTTCATCTCCGACTCAGCGGGATCTCTGAACTTCTTTCTGAAGAGTTTATTTAAATCATTTCCTTCCATCAGCCTTTGCTTATAGTACGATCTGTATTTCTGTTTGTAACATTTTTTTTGCTTTGTGCAATTGTGATTTGGATGTACCCACCGAGATATTTAGCAGTTCGCTAATCTCTTTATGACTATATCCTTCGATGACATAGAGATTGAATACCGATCGATAGCCATCTGGGAGATTTTGGATCAAAAGTACCAACTCCTCCATAGACATACGATCTATCGCTCCTTCGCTCGTGTCATGCGGTATATCACTATTTGCTAATTCATCAAATGCAAAAATGCTTTTATTCTTTCTGATCAGCATGAGGTTTTCATTGACCATGATCTTAGAAGACCAAGACTTGAAATCACCACGCTTTTGATCAAATTGGTGGTAGTTTTTAAAGATTTTGATGAGTCCATTTTGTAAAGCATCATCGGCCTGTGTAGAGCTGGGCTGATAGCGCAGACAGATCAGGTACCAATGCTGTCGGTACTGACTGTATAACTCTCTAAAGACTTTTTCCTTTTGCTTCACCAAGTAATGGATTTGTTAATTCATCCTACATCTAAAAAATGCTACTCACACAGTATATGCAGAAGACGGCGAAGAGGTTGCCTGAGCCTCGTCAATAGTAAGTAAATGTCACGGGCAGGACCAGTGCAAGGTCAAATGGGGAGCAATGATGACAAATCCCAATAGCCTCATCCGTGCTACACTCATCTAATCCTCCCAAGCAATAGTCGAGCAAAATGTGAGAATACCGGACTGCTAAGTATCTTAGCACGCATGAGATGGGATTTTCTTATCGTATGGTTTTCTTCTTTAGGCTCTGTGCTACGTCGTCGTGGTCGAGAGCCTATCACTGAGTGTCTCAACTGTCACGAGCCGCTGGCAGAGACAGATAGCTACTGTGCGTCCTGTGGGCAAAAAGCTCAGCGCAGTACGATCACGATCTGGCAGCTGATCGGAGAGCTATTTTCAACTCTATTCAATCTGGATGGACGTATATGGCACTCTATCAGGGGGATCTTTAGACCTGGCTATATCGCTCGGCAGTTCATAGCAGGCCGTAGAAAAAGCTATGTCAATCCAATGCGATTTTTCTTAGTTGCCATGGTCATTACTTTCGCCTTGCTCAATGCCATTATTAATACTGATGACATAGCCAAATTTGGAGATAAGGATCGTAAAGTAATCGCCGAGTCGGAGATCTATGCCGACTACATTGCATTAAAAGATTCGCTTCAGCTCAGTGATCCTGCACTTTCGGCTATCGACACTGCACTATTCAGAGGAGTGAAGCTACCTAAAGACGATACTATATCACTTAATCTCAAAATACTGCAGACTAATCTCAAAGACTACCCAATGCTCCGAAAGGACGTATATGAGATGCCAATCAACGATCTATTAGACAAGTATGAAGTAGAGGGTACGCTCCCTAAAATCGTCATCAGTCAGTACACTCGAGGTCGCAGAGATCTACCTGGTGCGACTAAGTTTATCATGGGAAATATGATCTGGGGTGTTGTCTCTACCATTTTTCTCTTGGCTTTTTTGATGAAGTTTCTTTACCTCCGCAAGAAGCGATACTACGTAGAGCATGCCGTCGTACTATTTGATATTCATAGCTTTTTCTTCATACTACTTTCGATTCTGTTTGGCTATTATCTGGCCTGTGGAGCGGAGCTGGATGGAGGACCTATAGGTATCATCGTCATTGCCACGTTCATATATGGTCTCTGGACCTTCGGCGCATACTACAGACAGGGATGGTTTAAGACTTTCGTCAAATATCTCGTCGTACTATTTGCCTATACATTGTTCGTGAGCTTTAGTTTCATACTGGTACTCTTGATTAGTATTCTATTCTTTCATTAAGATGATTTAGATACTTTTGTGATCCAATAAAGGTATAATCGATCATCATGTCAAAGTACGATACAGTAGTCGGACTGGAAGTGCATATCCAGCTCAATACTAAGACTAAAGCATTCTGTGGAGATGCACTATCATTCGGCGACAGCCCTAACACGCACGTATCCGCTATCTCCTTAGCACATCCAGGCACACTACCTGTGGTCAATAAAGTGCAGGTCGAGAAAGCCATACGTCTGGGATTAGCCCTTGGATGTCGGATCAATGAGTATCATTTCTTTGACAGAAAACACTACTTCTACCCAGACTCTCCTAAAAACTATCAGATCACTCAGGATAATGAGCCCATCTGTATCGGAGGTAGTATCGATATCCAGGTCAATGGACAGAAAAAGACCGTCCGTATACACCATATACATATGGAAGAAGATGCAGGTAAAACCATCCATGATATCGATGACCACTACTCCATGGTCGATCTCAATCGGGCTGGGACCCCATTGCTCGAGCTGGTCACGGAGCCTGACATGAGCTCTGGAGAGGAGGTATATGCATTCATGGCGGAGCTACAGAGGCTCGTACGCTATATAGATGTCTCTGATGCCGATATGGAGAAAGGATCCATGAGATGCGACTGCAATGTATCGGTAAAGCCTGCGGGATCCCTGACACTTGGCGAGCGCTGTGAGATCAAAAACCTTAACTCTAAACGATTTGCACGAGAAGCGGTAGAATATGAAGCTCAGCGCCAGATCAAGCTCGTAGAGCAAGGTATCACCTTCTCAAAGCAGACGCTACACTATAATGTAGTTGAAAAAATCACTCAGTCCCTACGAGAAAAAGAAGGCGCCGAGGACTATCGGTATTTCCCTGATCCGGATCTCGCTCCTATGCGGGTCACTCCTGCCTATCTGGAGGAGATCAAAACCTCTATGCCCGACCTCCCATGGGTCGTCAAAGAGCGCCTCATCAATGAGCATGGCCTCGTAGAAGATCATGCCGAGCAGATCGCCGCTGATCCCTATCTGGTGGCGCTGTATCAAGAGATCAACAACGACCTAAAAGATCCTAAGTCTGTAGCTGCCTTTATGGTCAATCAAGTACTGCCAAATATAGAAGCAGAAACCTACAGTGAGTCGATACTACCCTGCCATCCTGCTATGATGGCAGAATATCTACAGCTACTCAAGTCAGGAAAGGTCACCGCCTCCATCGCTAATCAAAAACTATGGCCGGCACTCTGTGCAGATCAGAGCCAAAGTGCAGAGGAGCGTGCAGCGACTCTCGGGATATTAATTAATAACGACACAGGATTTCTCGAGGAGATCGTCACTAAAGTCATCGCTGATAATCCTGATCAAGTCAAGAAATATAAAGGTGGTAAGAAAAACCTCATGGGATTCTTCGTCGGGCAGATCATGCGTCAGTCCAAAGGCAGCGCCGATCCTCAGGCTGTACAGCAGCTATTAGCTGAGGCGCTGAAATGATCGGATATGGCCCAATCAGCGCATATCCGATCAGTGATATAATCATTATTTTATTGAGTCATAGGAATAGGATTAGGTGGTAGCTTGAACACAGATTTTTTCTGTGCTCTACTCATGTTATCATAGATCCCTTGGAGCTTTCTGAACTGGGCCTCCGTCTCAATGGGCTGTAATACACCATCGGCGAATACCGATTCATCCACTCCTCCTTGCTCGAGTATCTGCTGTGTCATAGCGGTATAGCGCCAATAGTATAGCATATCTTCTCCGCTGACACCCTTGGAGTCAGCGCAGCCGATAATCAGGATAGCGAGTATAGGTACAGTAAGTAGCATCTTTAGACTTTCATACTTAGATTTACTTTTATTCATCATTTTGAATCTGATTTTAGTAAGTGAAAAATTAATGCTACTGGCCAGTATATTTTGTTGATTATCAGCGATGTAGTGAAGTAACAATCGTTGATAATTTTGTCTATCTGTATAACTCAGCGCACGACTATCTGCGATAAATTCGTGGTTGAGCTGTATTTTATTTTTTATGAGATGTACGAATGGGTTGAACCAAAATATGACTCTACAAATCTCTATAAACATGATATCCCAACTGTGCCGCTGGCAGATATGTATGCGCTCATGTTCGTATATCGCTCTGTCTGTCCCATACTGATCACTCCCTCGTATGAAACAATATCCCAGAAATGAAAATGGAGGAATATCTCGATAATGCAGGACGAGGTCTAATCCCAAATACCGGATCTTTCGTCCTCGGCTCGATAGATACCAGATGAAATATAAATCCATCAGATATCTCATCAATAATAGCAGGACCCCAATAATATATATGCGGAGCAACCATGTACTTAAAAGACCTCCTGACCGGTGATCACTGTCGATTATTAAAAGATCAGCACTCGTATCTGAGATCGATCTGATACCTCCAAAACCTAAATGGATCGGGTAATAAACTAAAAGCCCCGAAAGAGGTAAGATCGCAAGAAGATAGAATCGATTGAACCCAAAAGATCTACTATCAGACAGCACCATCTGATAAAATAAATATAGTATTCCTGTAGCAAGTATCAACTGAATGGAATAGGCATACATCATCACTCTTGATCTAATTGTTCGTCGATGATATCACGCAGCTCTCTTAATTCTTTATCAGAAAGTCCCATACGACGAGTAAAAAATGAAGCAAACCGAGCTGTGGATCCTTGAAATACATGGTCTATCATCTGATGTAGAGAATGACTCGAATACTCTTCCTGCTTGATGAGTGGATAGTATATTCGGGACTTCCCTTCTTTGTCATAGGCTATTGCTTTTTTATCAATGAGACGCTTGAGCATAGTAGCTACTGTGGTCATAGCGGGCTGAGGCTCTGGTAGGAGCTCGACGATCTCTTTGAGTGAGGATCGCTGGACTCGCCAGAGTATCCCCATTAGTTCTTCTTCTTTTGTAGATAGTTTGACCTTCATGATTTCTTATCTTCTACAAATATAGAATAATCTATTAATTCTACAAGTGTAGAAAGTTGATTTTGAAAAAATAGGTCGTCAGAGAATTAAACACTTAACAGCTATACATTCATTTTCCGTACCTTTAGGAAAGTGATCGACCGAAAGAAACTGACCAAACGATACTATAGCATCTCAGAGGTAGGAGACCTCTTTGATGTAGCACCAAGTGTCTTGAGATATTGGGAGTCAGAGTTTAAATCGATACGACCGACTAAGGGACGCAACGGTATCCGGCGCTATACTATCGACGATATCGAGACCATCAATGAGATCCACCAGCTCCTAAAAGAACGAGGATTCACCATAGAAGGGGCCAAGAAAGAACTCAAAAAGACATTTACACCTACCGATCCATCAGCAGTCAAAGCCAAACTACTCGCCATCCGTCAGCGACTCATAGGTCTACGAGATCAGCTCGATCATTTATAGTCTTCGATATTGATACGATCATGTGTGTGCAGGAGATCGGATTCATCATTGGAGGCAATGATAGTCACACGATCAGTATGATGAGCTGCGATGAGATTTTGAAGCCATTCTTTTGATGCTGTATCCAGATAAGATCCAGGCTCATCGAGGAGTAGTATATCAGTATCGGCCAATATGGCCATCGACAGACTCAACCGCTGGAGCTGTCCAGAGGATAGCTCGGACAGCAGTGCATCACGAGATACAGGCAGCTGCATGATATCATAAAAGTCAGCTTCGGATATACCCGCTCTGAGGCTTTTATGCTTCAGATAAAAAGATAGCATACCCTTGATACTCAGACTCTTAAGAGGGCTCACATAGGGCGCAGCATATGACACATATTTAAATATTTGGCTATTCTCGATCTCTTGTCCTTCTTTCCTATAACTCACTTTCCCTTTGGTCGGAGATAAGAAACCTGAGATTATTTTGAGCAAAGTAGATTTGCCTGAGCCATTGGATCCAAGTAATGCGTAGGGCTCACCAGCATTAAGCTCGAGATCTACTTTCTTGATGATCCAGTGCCGAGTATAGCGCTTTGATATTTGATCCAGCTTAATAATCATGGCCTCTCATCTGTCTGAATCCTCTCAAGAGGCCCTTCTCCGATGACTGTATGAAGGACACGATTTTATCTTTTTCGTCACTCTCAGGGAGTATGGCTTCTGCCTCCTCCATACCGATGGTGACATTCTTATGCTTGACGAATATACTTCGGTAGACATCCTTGATACGATTGATCTGCTCGAGGTCAAATCCCCTTCGGCGCAAGCCTACCGTATTGACTCCTACATAGGATAGTGGCTCACGAGCCGCCTTGATATAGGGAGGTACATCCTTGCGCACCAGCGTACCTCCTCCGACGAATGAAGACTCCCCTATCGTGACAAATTGCTGTACGGCAGACATCCCACCAATAATACCATAATCCTGCACGACGACATGTCCAGCGAGATTGACACTATTAGCGATGATAGCGTACTGACCTATCTGACAGTCGTGAGCAACATGGCTATAGGCCATGATCAGTGCTTGCGCTCCGATCACCGTCTGCTGAGCAGCTGCCGTACCTCTATTGATAGTACAGTACTCACGGATCACTACATGGTCATGTATGATAAGCTGTGTCTCCTCACCCTGATACTTAAGATCTTGAGGATCCCCTCCGACTACTGCACCCATATGTATCTGACAGTCACTTCCGACTCTCGTGCCATCATGTACGACAGCATGCGATGCGATCGTGGATCGATCTCCGATGACCACATCCCCATGGACGATAGCGAAGGGCCCTATAGATACATCTGTTCCTATCTGAGCGCTCGGATCTACTATCGCATGAGGGCTTATACTCATTTGAGCTTAGTTCGGTCTACGATCTGAGCGGTGAGATCTCCTTCAGATGCAAGTTGATTGCCCACATAGGTGGTGCCTCTCATCTGGATGATCCCTCTGCGCACTGGAGCGCTAAGTTCCATTTTGAGGATGAGTGTATCACCTGGTAGTACCTTTCTTTTGAATTTCACATTGTCCATCTTCAGAAAGTAAGTATCCCAGTCTGATGGATTATCCACAGAGTTGAGCGCTAAAATGCCACCAGTCTGTGCCAGAGCCTCCATCTGTAGTACTCCTGGGAAGACTGGATTGCCTGGGAAGTGTCCCATGAAGAAATTCTCGTTGAACGTAATATTCTTAATACCCACCACATGAGTATCTGATAGCTCTATGATCTTGTCTACCATCAAAAATGGATATCTATGTGGCAAATAAGATTTTACTTTCTCAGTGTCAAATACGGGCTCGACATTAGGGTCATAGACAGGTACACCAGCATATTTTTGCTGCTTCTGATAGGCCTCTTTGAGCTTTGTAGCGAATGCTATATTGCCCGTATGACCTGGCTTAGTAGCGATGATGTGCCCTTGTATCGGTGCTCCGACGAAGGTCAAATCTCCCAATAGATCCACAATCTTATGTCTCGCTGGTTCATTATCATATCTGAACTCCACGCCTTCATTTACTGCAGCGATGATGGCCTCTGGCTCCGACTGCCCCAGTGTATCGAGTGCTTTTTTGAAGTCAGCATCATCTGCATCTTCCGTCTTCAGGACCATCGCATTATCGATGCTACCGCCCTTGATCAGACCACTCTCCGCCAGCTGTATGATCTCATCGGCGAATACAAAAGTCCTCGCATCTGCCAGCTCTGTAGCAAAATCTAAATCACTATGATAGTCGGCATGGCGCTGTCCGGTCTGCCGCTCACCAAAGTCTAATATGGCCTCTACCTTGAGCGCATCAGATGGCAGTGCGATATAGCTTGCTCCCGACTCTTCATCGACAAAATGTATCGTCTCCGAGATGACTAATGGGTCTATACTTTTCTCTTGGTCTGCGACCCTCAATACGATATCGCTATAAAATGGTGCCGCACTCCCATCAAGTATAGGTAGCTCTGGGCCATCGACCTTGACCTGAGCATTTGTCACTCCAGCAGCAGATAGGGCTGCGAGTAGATGCTCGACTGTATGAATTTCTGACTCTCCAGACTTGATACTGGTACTGCGATTAGTAGAGGAGACATATCTCACATCGCACTTGATCCATGGTGCTCCGTCGATATCAGATCGCTGAAATCTAATACCATAGCCCTCGTCTGCTGGACCCACTGACACGGTGCATTCAGCTCCCGTATGTAGGCCTCTGCCAGTCCACTTGATTTCTTCCGTGATGGTTTTTTGCAACATGTGAATTCTATCTCTTTTTTCTTTACGACTACCAAAAGTATGCAAAACTAATTCTTTTCTCGTTGGGTCAATTCCCCAATCCGTTTTTCTAACTCTTCGATGCGCTTTTTGAGCTCTGGGAGCTTCTTGAATATCGCATAGGAGCGCATATACTGCCAATACTCGATGATCGGATATCCGTACCACTTTCGATTAGGGGTAGTGATATGTCCACTTACTCCTGACTGCGCCTGTATTCTCGAGCCAGGAGCGATCTTTATATGTCCAGCGACTCCAGACTGGCCTCCGAGCTGACTGCCCGCACCGATCTTGCTACTGCCTGACACACCTGCCTGCGCTGCTATCGCCACATGCTCCCCCAGCTCTACGCTATGAGCGATCTGTATGAGATTGTCCAGTTTAGCACCTCGCCGTATGATCGTATCACCGATCGAGGCACGATCGATACAGGTATTAGCTCCTATCTCCACTTGATCCTCTATGACCACTCTCCCCTGCTGACTGATCTTATGATAGCTACCGTCCTTCATATAGTAGCCAAAACCATCACTCCCGATCACAGCATTAGGATGTATGATCACATCCGATCCTATCTGTGTCCCCTGCAATATTCGCACTCCTGGATAGATGAGCACTCGATCTCCTATACTGACATCCGATGCTATATAGACCTGATCACTGATCACCGTGTCACGACCGATCTGACACCTCTCGCCGATCACAGTAAATGCTCCTACACTCACTCTATCCCCGATAGATACGGATGGTGATATTTCTGATTTTGAGCTTACCCCGGATGCCTTTTCGCTGGATGTATATAGCTGCTTCTTGATCTGCTGCCATGCCTCATATACTTCACTTACTACGATATATTGGACATTGGCTCCAGCCGAGATCATGTCTTCATCATCGATGAGCACAGTCACTCCGCTCAGTTCATTTAGATATTTTTGATATTGGGCTTTCGCCAAAAAAGTCAACTGTCCTGCCTGCGCCTGCTCGATCTGAGCTATGCCAGTGATCTCTCCTGAGACATCTCCGATGATTCTCCCATCAACTATTTTGGCTATTTCTTGTATCGTATGGATAGTATACTGTTTTTATTAGGTGTTTTTCATTTTGACTGAAATATTCATCTTTCATAACCATGAAAAATCTATCAAATTGAAATGCACGTGATTCAGTTCGCTACATTCAAAAGTAAAGTCTATTTTATATTCGCAGCGCAAAAAAAATAGAAGACGATGCTTCATCTCGATCATAAAGACCTTAAAAAAATCATACTCATCGGTGACCGAGTACTGATACAGCCCTCTAAGGAAAATCAACAGACTCCTGGTGGGCTATATCTACCTCAAGGTATGCAGCGGCAAGATGATCTATTCACTGGATATGTCATGAAGGTCGGACCAGGCTATCCCATCCCTGCTGTCCAGGATATCGACGAACCCTGGAAGGACCAACAAGACGAGGTCAAATATGTACCTCTCCAGCCCAAACCTGGAGATCTTGCTATCTATGTCCAAAAAAGTGGATTTGAAATGGTATTCAATAAAGAGAAGTACGTCGTAGTCCCTCATTCTGCACTCATATTGCTGATCAGGGATGAAGATTTAGTAGAGTAACTATCGTCCAGAACCGTGATACAGAGATTTTTCATCATATTACTTCGCATCTCTATATCTTGCGCCATATTTCATCATCTAAACCACTACTGAGGGCCTATATGCTACAGTCACTATACATACGCAACTATGCGATCATAGATGAAGTATCATTAGATTTTGATGCGGGATTTAATGTAATCACGGGTGAGACAGGTGCGGGTAAGTCTATCCTACTCGGAGCGTTGGGACTCATACTGGGCAATCGAGCAGATACGAAAGTCCTCTATCATCAGGATCAAAAATGCATAGTTGAGGCCGTATTTAAGGTAGATAAAGCTTTTCTGAGCTCTTTGCCATCATCTGATGATTATGATCTGGAGAATCCCATCAAGCTACGTCGAGAGATCAATAATAGTGGCAAGTCCAGAGCATTTATAAGTGATACTCCAGTGCGACTCTCTGACCTCAAGGCAGTAGCTACTCGACTGGTCGATATTCATAATCAGTTTGACACACTCAGCATCACTACGCAAGAGTATCAGCGACAAGTCATCGACACCTACTCCAATAGTCAAAAACAGCAGGATACCTATCGTAAGCAGTATCAGATATACACTGGTCTAAAGCAAAAGCTCAAAGAACTTAAGGCTCGACAGAGCAAAGGAAAACAGGACCAAGAGTACCTACTCTTTCAGCTCGCTGAGCTCGAGAAAATACCTCTCGATGACATCGACAAAGAGGCGCTCGAAAATGAGTATCAGACGCTCAATAATAGCGAAGAAATACAGATGGCTATCAGTCATCTACAAAATGAGCTCACCGAAGATGAGCATAGCGTAGAGAGTCGACTATTTGAGATCAGTAGGCAGCTGTCTCAGCTCGCAGCATACAGTAAGCCACTGAGCCAGCTATCAGAAGACATAGAGCGGATCATCGAGGATGTGCAAAGCGCTGAGCGATCCGCCTCTTCTATCATAGATCAGATCGATAGTGATCCAGAGCGTGTCATGGAACTCAAAGAAACTCTTGACCATGTCAATATGCTCGAGAGTAAGCATCATACTGCCGATATATCAGAACTCATTCGGCTCCGAGATGATATCGCTGAGCAGACCAGCTCGACCAGTGATCTGGCATCACTGATCACTAAAACCGAATCAGAGCTGGAAGCTGCTAAAAAAGAACTGTGGACTCGAGCTGACGCTCTCACTGCTAAGCGGCAAGCCTGTGGTGACAAGCTCAGTAAAAACATAGAAGCCACCCTCAAGCAGCTGGCCATCAGCAATGCGCAGATACAGCTCAAGGTGACAGAGCTACCAGATTTTGAGGAGCATGGGATCGATCATATAGATATATTGTTCAGCTCCAATAAGGGGATCGCTCCTCAGTCTATCGAGGGCGTAGCTTCAGGAGGTGAGCTTTCTCGTCTCGCTCTTAGTGTCAAGGCCCTTTTGGCAGGACATTTTGAGATACCTACTTTGATATTTGACGAGATCGACACAGGGATATCGGGTGCTGTAGCGCTACAGTTGGGTCATATCCTCTCCGATATGTCTGATAAGCATCAGATCATCTGTATCACCCACTCTCCACAGGTTGCCTCGATCCAGGGTAAGCATTTCTTCATCCACAAGCGGGATACTGCTGAGCGTACGATCACACATGTACATGAACTATCGACTGAGGAGCGCATGGCTGAAGTAGCTAAAATGCTCAGTACAGATCCTCCTACCGCCGCTGCTTTGGAGAATGCTCGTGAGTTATTGGGAGCTTGATGAAGCTATGGAAAGTTTCAGAGCATACTCTGTATGTAATGAATTTTATCCTTTATCGTCTTTCAAAAACAATAGCGTTTTCAGCACTACCCTTGTATAGGTATAGTAATGAACTTTCAACCTCAAAAGTCTGAACTTCATTAAGATTGAACAATTGAGTCCAAGATGGCTCATTGATGAGTGTGCCCACCACATTTGATATAATGATATCACCATCTTCAGATAGTTGATATTCTCCTACATATCCATTTGTCACTCTCAGTCCCGATACTGTACCAGATAATTGAGAATTATACTCTCCGAAATCAATTAATATTACATCTGAAGAAATGTCAAAAGTATTGCTTTCTGTTTTATTTACTTTTTCCCCTTCTTCTACGAAATAAATCACTTCCCATTCTCCGACAATTAAATTAGGATCAAGTGATCCATCAAAAGAACAAGAATATATACCTATCATAAAACAGAAACACACAAGACAACGCATAATCATTATAGTTTTATTGAAATCAAACGAACTCAAAGGAATGGATAGTACCATAAACTAAAAGCCCTTCCGAAATCAATCGAAAGGGCTTTATTATTCTTGGTACTGAGTCTCTCAGTATTATTTCACTATCATGAGCTTACCATGCTGGATATCATCAGCAGTCTGTAGACTGTAGTTGATGATACCTGAAGTCTGCGGTAGATCATCTCTACTGATAATCACTTCATTAGCACCGGCAGAGAGGTTTAGCTCTTTGCTATAGATGAGCTGCCCAGAGACATTGTACATGTGTAGCTGTGCCTGTCCAGCGGTAGCGCTCTCTATGTGCATCGTAGCCGCCGTAGAGAATGGATTTGGCGATACATTCACGCTAAGTGATACATCTGCACGTGCGAAGGCTAATCTCACACCACTGATCGACTCATCGATCATGACAGCCTGAGATACACCAGTCTCCACTAATGCGATAGCTTCGCTCAGTCTCACATCTCTCGTTGCTCTCAATGTTAGTGTAGTCGATGCTGCTGCATCCTCTTGGATCACTGCTACATGACCAGCTACTGCCTGTACATCGGTATTAGCAGCGATCAGCTCTACACCTGACAGTTCCAGATCAAGGAGATATGCACGCATCATATCTGCATGCTCTGCGTCTATCGTCACTGTAGCTGTCTGTCCAGCTCTTAGCTCTTTATCAGCTATCGTAAGCGTAGCCTCTCCAGATCTGATCTCAGCGCTATACTGAGATACATCTACTGTATTATTCAGATCACCTATTCTCACTCCAGTGAAGTTGATACGGGTATCATTCATCAACGGATCGATCATAAATGTAGTCGGATAATCAAATACCTCTCCTGACATGGTGAATGGCTCAATCTTACCAAAGTCATGATCTGCAGGTATGAATCTCCACGTATCGATACTACTCATATCATCTATGAGTCCCATCATCTCGAGGAGTATCAACTGCTCATCAGCTGCTGTCAGCTTACCATCACCATTGATGTCCGCAGCTATGAGTTTGTATGGATCATTGAGGGATCTCATACGATTCAAGTGCTGTCTCAAGATCAATACATCTATCAGCGTCACACCATTCATCGTGAAGTCTTCAAAGTTAGGTGATACCATATAGCTGTTCTCTCTCTTGAGTGTAGTACTATAATTGCCATCGGCTGAAGTCAAGCTAAAAGACTGATCTGCATCTCCAGAGACAGATACATATACTGCTGGGATCGGATCACCTACCGGAGTAGTGATGAGCCCTGCTACGAAGTTCTCGTCAGAGACTGCGGCTGTCGTAGTATCAAGAGTGATCGCACCTCCAGCTGAAGTCACCTCAAATGCATCCATATCTATATCTGTAAATTCTATCGTATTCAGACTGCTGTCAATGATCAACTGAGTCGAGCCGATCGAATCATTAATAACGGTCATACAGACTTCTACCATCGGGATCGTATCCGATACTGTCAATGATACATCGCCACCAGCTACCCATCTGACTGATGAAGCTAATACTGTATCTCCTCCAACTGCTACTGGAATATTGACCTGATCAGAGTAGCTACCCGCAGAAAATCCAAGATTATTAATATCTGTGATCATCGCAAAGTCACCATCCAGTCGGATCGAGAACTGTGCCGTAGAGATCGAGTCAAATCCTGAGAAGGTCAAGTCAACACAAGTCGTATCACCTGCTCTGATACCTGTAGAAGGTATCGAGATGTCGATGGTCTTAGGTGTACCTACGCACATACATGATGTGTCGATCATATCATTAATCGTAGTGCTGATACTATCGTCACATGGCATACCTAGGAAGGTAGCTATCAAGCTATCCATCGGGGCACAGTCTATCGCATCTGCAATACCATCTTGATCTGTATCCAGCGTACCCGTACACATACAGTCATCACCTATCACGTCATTGATAGTGAGGGAGTCGCCGTCATCACAAGCCTGACCTGTGAATGTCGCTATCATGCTATCAAGTGGCGCACAGTCTACCATGTCTAATATTTCATCATTGTCATCATCGAGATCACAGACATCACCCATACCGTCACCATCAGTATCGAGCTGATCGGCATTGGCTACCGCAGGACAGTTATCCATATCATCAGCTATGCCATCACCATCTGTATCTATCACAGTCATAGTCGTATCTATACAGATCACACCTGATCTCGACACCAATGGGAACTGACCTCTATTCACAGATACCATTTCATGGAACAAGAGTGTATCTATTCTCAGCTCGATATCGTCAAGATCACCATTATTGATCACAGCACACACTTCTATGAGAATGCTACTATCTGGTAAAGTGATAGGATTAGAGAAATCTTGCCAGAATACGTCAACCGCAGGGGTCTGCTCGAATCCTCCATTGACAAATACTGAATCACTGAACGAAAGAGAAATCAAAGAATCTGGTAAAGCAACTCCTGCAATACTGACTATGCTTGCGCTACTATTCTCAAAGCGCAAGCTGAATTGATTTTGAGTAATCGAATCATATTCATTAGCTCGTATGCTCATGCAGACTGTATCACCTACAGCACCTGTGATTTTTTCGCCATAAATCACAAATCCATCAGGGAGCCCAGCATCTTGCATCATCGTATCGACTACCGTAGTATCCATGATACCTACACAATTGCACAATGAGTCTATGGTATCATTGATAGTCAGACTATCGAGATCATCACAAGCCATACCTGGCATAGTAGCGATCAGACTATCGAGTGGAGCGCAGTCGAGTGAGTCAGCGATGCCATCATTGTCATCGTCATCATCACATGCATCTCCGAGTCCATCACCATCAGTATCGGCTTGATCTGGGTTAAATGTATTTGGACAGTTATCTGAAGTGTTTAGCACATTGTCAATATCAAAATCGATAGCCAGTCTAACACTGTCTACAGTACCTACACACTCACAGTCAGCATTGATTACATCGTTGATAGTCACAAAGAATCCATCATTACAACTCATGCCTGGAATAGTAGCTATAGTGCTATCCATCGGAGCACAGTCCAGACTATCCACTACTCCATCCATGTCTGTATCGAGCGCCATCATCGTCGTATCCATGGTCATGGTATCTATCATCATCGTGTCAAGGACGCCTACACAGTTACACAATGTATCTATCACATCATTGATCGTAGTACTATCCATATCGTCACAGACAGCTCCTAAGAATACTAAGCTATCCATCGGCGCACAGTCCAAACTATCTACTACTCCATCCATATCTGTATCGAGTGCCATCATTGTCGTATCCATAGTCATGGTGTCTATCACCATGGTATCCGTATCCGCTGCAGTGATCACTATCGTACCTCCGGTAGTGATACTGAGTAATGAGACACTATCAATATTGAACACATCAGTACCATCGGTAAAGTCAATAGATACAGTATCGGCTCCTTCGGCTATCACTTCGTAACAGAGCTCCACTATCTCAGAGCCATCTGCGAGAGAAAGAACTGAATCACCCTGTGTCCACGAAAGATTATTAATGAGAGTACCACTTCCTGTAGATACAAGATCAGCAAATGCATCAGGTGTAGTCACACCGATCAAACTCAGCGCTGAAGTGTCATATACCAAAGCAAGATTGAAACTATTCACTTGATCAAATCCTGTGGTCGTGATATCCACACATACCGTATCTCCTACACTACCTGATGCTGAGCCTATGCTCAATGTCGTAGACGAAATGGATTCTCCTACACACTCACAGTCATCATTTATAGTATCATTTTCTGTCGTACTGTCTCCATCATCACAGCTATCTCCTGGCTGAGTGCTGATGCTCGCATCAAATGGTGCGCAGTCGACATCATCATTGACGCCATCATTATCATCATCATCGTCACAGAGATCTCCTGCGCCGTCATTGTCATTATCTGCTTGATCGGTATTGGCTACAGCCATACAGTTATCATCAGCATTTGGTATACCGTCTCCATCGAGGTCTGGCTGGCCTACACACTGGCAGTCGCTATCTACAGTATCATTGATAGTACCCGCATCTCCATCATCACAGGCCATACCAGGCATCGTGGCAATGAGACTATCGAGTGGCGCACAGTCGAGACTATCCACTATGCTATCTCCATCAGTATCCTCGTCACAGATATCACCGATACCATCACCATCAAGATCTGCTTGATCTGCGTTTTCTGTGTTTGGACAGTTGTCCACATCATCGAGGACTCCATCTCTATCTGCATCGTAGACACCGAGACACTCACAGTCAGCTGTGATAACATCATTGATAGAGAGGCTATCTCCATCATCGCAGATATCACCTGGCTGTATCGTGATCATTGCATCAAATGGATCACAGTCGACATCATCAGGGATACCATCATTATCATCATCAGTATCACAGACATCGCCTGCGCCGTCATTATCATTGTCCGCTTGATCGGCATTAGCCACAGCTGGACAGTTATCTATATCATTAGCTATGCCGTCTCCATCTATATCGTTCATACCGACACACATACAGTCCGCATTGATCGCATCATTTACGGTAGTACTATCGCCATCGTCACAGGCTAATCCTGGGAAGGTAGCTATGAGGCTATCGAGTGGCGCACAGTCTACTACATCGAGGACTTCATCATTGTCATCATCATCGTCGCAGACATCTCCTATACCGTCACCATCTGCATCAGCCTGGTCAGCATTAGCAGTCGCCGGACAGTTGTCTTCTGAGTCAAGGACTCCATCACCATCCATATCCATGACACCATTACAATTACAGTCTGAGGTGATCACATCATTCACTGTAGTGCTGTCGCCGTCATCACAGAGATCTCCTATTGAGTAGGCTATCGATGCATCGAATGGTGCACAGTCTACATCATCAGAGACTCCGTCATTGTCATCATCAGTGTCACAGACATCTCCGGCTCCGTCATTGTCATTGTCCGCTTGATCAGGATTGGCTACAGCCAAACAATTATCAAGAGAATTAGCAATGCCATCGGCATCTATATCTGGCTCTCCTACACACTGACAGTCAGCATTTACTACGTCATTGATAGTAGTGCTATCTCCATCGTCACAGATATCTCCTATCGAGAATGCAATCAATGAATCTAATGGTGCACAGTCAACAGTATCAAGTACTGTATCATTGTCATCATCTCCATCACAGACATCTCCGATACCGTCACCATCTGCATCAGCTTGGTCAGCATTAGCAAGTGTAGGACAGTTGTCTTCTGAATCGATGACACCATCGCCATCCATATCCATGATGCCATTACAGTTACAATCAGATGTGATCACATCATTGACCGTAGTACTATCACCATCATCACAGCTATCCCCTACCGAGAAGGCTATCGTTGCATCAAATGGAGCGCAATCATCTACGTCAGGTACACCATCATTGTCATCATCAGCGTCACAGACATCTCCTGCCCCGTCATTATCATTATCCGCTTGATCAGCATTAGCTACAGCTACACAGTTATCTTGAGTATTAGCTACACCGTCGCCGTCGAGGTCATTTTCTCCGACACATTCACAGTCAGGATTGATAGCGTCATTGATGGTATTAGCATTGCCATCATCGCAGGCATCTCCAGGCTTGAATGTCAATAAAGAATCTAATGGATTACAATCTTGTGTATCAGGCACTGTATCATTATCATCATCTGGATCACATACATCTCCGATGCCATCACCATCACTATCGAGTTGATTAGCATTTGGAGTATTTGGACAGTTGTCCTCACTATTGATGATACCGTCTTGATCTGAGTCGAGCGATCCTATACATGTACAGTTAGCATTGACTATATCATTTATAGTCAGGCTATCACCATCATCACAGACAGCTCCTATCATGAGTACATTAGTACTATCGAGAGGTCCACAGTCGAGCTCATCTGGGATACCGTCACCATCTGTGTCATCTTCACAGGCATCTCCGATACCGTCTTCGTCAGAGTCTTTCTGACTATTATTAGCGATCATTGGACAGTTGTCTATATCATCTGGAATACCGTCCATATCAGTGTCGACGCTGCCCACACAGTTACAGTTTTCGTCGATACGATCATTAGTCGTATTAGGATCCCAGTCATCACATACGTCACCTGTAGTAGTCGTGATCGATGCGTCGAAAGGTGAACAATCAGCTATATCAGCTACTCCATCATTGTCATCATCTTCGTCACAGACATCTCCGATGCCATCATTATCAAAATCTTCTTGAAGTGGATTAGCCATAGCTGGACAGTTATCTTCTTCATCTCGGATACCATCTGCATCTGTGTCAGAAGCACCTGTACAGATACAGTCGCTATTGATCGTATCATTGAGCGTCGTCTCGAGCCCATCATCACAGGCGTCTCCTGGCTGTAGTGCGATATCGGCATTGAGTGGCTCGCAATCGAGCTCATCATCGATACCATCATTGTCATCGTCAGGATCACAGACATCACCAGCACCGTCTCCATCGGTATCGAGTTGATCTGTATTAGCAGTGCCTACACAGTTATCATCTTTGTCGGCAATACCATCGAGGTCAATATCAAAATCATCCTCTGAGCACTGCATCAATATGATATACTCTGTCTCTACTAATGAGTGAATACCATCTACTACGACATATATAGTCTGCCCTTCTTCTAAGTCCAATGAGAGATAGTCATCTCCCCACTTAGTCGAGTATGCCAGACACGAATTAGGATCTTGACAGTTTTCTAATACGAAGAGGCTCATCTCCTTCTGCTGATTGTACAGTCGGATGGAGTAATTCTGTGTATATGGAGCAGTAAACTCGTAGACCTTGTCCTGACTATCAGTCGTGAGTGGCTGATCAAAGCATGCACTTCCGATCATCTTGACATCATCTCCGGCATCTTCATTAGTATCTCTGAGCGGCTCACCACAGAATATCTCTGCATCTGCGGTACATGAGCAGCCGGACATCTCGAGATCATATTTCCCTCCATGACGTGAGTCTACTACTACATAATACCTGCCTCGTTCTACCTTGTGTTTTATTTTCTTTTTAGATCCCTCAACCTTGCCAGTGATCCAGCAGTCTTGTGTATCTCCTTCTTTATGAAGGAATAGCTCCATCTCAGATCCATAAGACATTTTGCTCATGGTGATCTCCATTTCTTTTGGCTCATCTACGTCAAACCAATAGACTCTCTCATTTCCTATACATGCCATCTGTCTATCATATCGGCAGCTATACATCGAGCGCTTGTTTTGACCATCTTTGAGATCATGCGACTTCATTGGCTCATTACAATCCATAGGCTCTGCATCATCGTATGAGATGTCGCCGCAAGTGGCTGTGAGCATGTAGGTGGCATCTGTGTAGTCATATTTGCCATCTACTACTATATAGTATTCGCCTGACGGCAATCCATAATCGGCCTCATCGATATATTTACCACCATAAAAGTCCTTTCCTTCTGCAATACACTCGACTGTCGAATTTGATGATGTTCCCCATCCCCAATCTTTGCTACCACTCGCCTGGCATCCTCTGATCAAGAATATATTGATATCAGGATCCTCCGTAAATAGATGTATTTGAATCTTCCCAGACCAGTGATCTTTCTTAATTCTGAATAGTTGGTCAGGCCCTCGGTAGTCATAGCCCTTGTCAGAGCAGGCATAGTGTGATGAATTGAAGTTGTTACCCTTGCCCCAAGTATTACCATTATACTGCTCGCCGCAGTCAAGATAGATAGCTTGGCTGCAGTCTGCTACGGGGTCTGGCTCATTGCAGCCTTCGAGAGATAATGAGAAAGTACCTACTTCTCCAGCCCAAGTATCGACTACTATATAATATGTACCAGCATATAGACGGGCTTGAATGACCTCATCAGCCTGTCCATCTTTGGTACTTGCCTTCCAGCAGCTTCGATCTTCGCAGTCGCCCTCGTACAAAAACATGTCGAAGTCTGTGCCATATCCACTGATATCACTCAGGCGGACAGTGACATTCTCCGTCTTGTCTAATGAAAAACGATAAACTCTTTCATTTCCCTTATAATCATCAAGCTTGCTACCATTGCAGCTATACTCTGACTTATTATTCTTTGCATTACGATTTGATTGATTGGCTAATCTCTCTCCACACTCGATAGTAGTAGCTCGGTCACAGTCCAACTCATCAGGATCAGCAGCAGTACATCCTGTCACTGAGAGATCAAATGTGCCGATCTCTCCCTCCCAAGTATCCACTACTATATAATAGGTGCCAGGATCGAGATACTTTTGGATCGTCTCGTCTGCATTTTCTTCTTTTATCCCATATGACCAGCATCGATTGGCGTCACAGCTTCCTTCATACAAGAATAGATCAAAATTCAGATCCTTAGCTACATCAGAGAGCTCGATTTTAATTCGCTCACGTTTGTAAATTTCAAATTTGAAGATTAATTCTTGTCCAGTGTAATTATCCCACTTATCATAGTCGCATCCATACTCCTCCACGTCATTGGGAGCATTCTTATTGCTGACATCATTCAGTGTAGTACCACATTGGATTGGTGTCGCTTTCTCACATGGTATGTAGGCACCATAAGCGTCACTACAGGCAAGGCAAGCCCATAGCAGGGTCGTAAAAATCGTTTTCATCATCACGTTTAATTATTTAAAGATCTCAGTCGAAAAGATCTATTTGTGGTAAAAGTACATATTAATTTTTATTCTACAACATAATCTACTCAATTAAGGGTATTTATTATAAATAATCATAATGTGTAACTTACTGATAAATCCCTATGGCCTACTCGTGTCCTTATCACACATTGTATTATAGTTTTATTTACATCTATAGACTAATAAAATATTATATTGCCGACTAAACTTATTGTGATACGATTCTAATGATACTTATGGCAAGCACCATATGATTGATCTCGGCTCTATGACATCTATTAATCAGCACTCACAGAGCTCATCATCAGTATCTAATAGCAATCATGAAAACATTCTATCTATATGTATTTTAATTCAAAAGGAAGTGAAGAAGTAACCTATGATGCCATAGTGATAGGCTCCGGTATCAGTGGTGGCTGGGCAGCCAAAGAGCTGACAGAAAAAGGCCTAAAGGTCTTAGTACTCGATAGAGGTCGTATGATAAAACATGGAGACTACCCTACAGCTATGCTCGACACGTGGGATGTGCCTAATAGAGGTCGACTGACCCAAGAAGAGTGGAAGGACTACGAGAAACAAAAACGTACGGGATACACTGTCACGCAGTTCACTAAGCACATGTGGCCTAAAGATACGGAGCACCCATACTATGAGACCAAACCATTTGACTGGCACAGATCCTATCAGGTCGGAGGTCGATCTCTACTATGGGGACGTCATAGCTACAGATGGTCAGATATTGACTTCACAGCTAATGCCCGTGATGGTATCGCTGTAGACTGGCCGATCAGATATAAAGACATAGCGCCATGGTACAGCTATGTAGAAAAATACGCTGGAATAGCCGGACAAAAAGAAGGGCACCCACAGACTCCCGATGGAGAATTCATGCCAGCCTTTGAGCTAAACTGTGTAGAGAAACAAGCTCGAGAGAGAGTCAAAGATAAGCTCGGCATCATCATCACTCCGGGTCGAGTGGCACATATCACCAAAGAAGGTGGACACAATGGTCGTGGTACATGTCAGGCAAGAAATCGATGTATCCGAGGATGTCCTTATGGAGCATATTTTAGCTCAAATGCGGCTACCCTACCTGATGCAGAAAAGACTGGAAATCTCACAATAAGACCTAACTCCATAGTGCACTCTATCATCTATGATGAGGCTACCCAAAAAGCTAAAGGTGTACAAGTCATAGATTCTGAGACAAAAGAAACATTTGAGTATTTCTCTAAGATCGTATTCTGCAATGCTTCAGCGATACCTACTGCCTCAATTTTGCTCAACTCAAAATCTGATCGATTCCCTAATGGAATGGGTAATGACTCTGGAGAGCTCGGTCACAATGTGATGGATCACCATCTGAACTTAGGAGCGTACGGTACCTTAGAAAATGAGTTTGAAGATAAGTACTATAAAGGCCGACGTCCTGGGGGATTCTTCATACCAAGATTCCGAAATATTGATAAAGCGAGTGCTCGTAAAGACTACATTAGAGGATTTGGCTATCAAGGAGGAGCAAGCCGTCAAGGCTACAATCGTCCTACAGAAGAGCTATTTGGTGCTGATATGAAGGCTACCTTAAGTCAGCCAGGTCCTTGGACTATGGGTATGACAGGTTTTGGAGAGATTCTACCATATCATGAAAACAAGATGACCCTCAGATATGACAAGCTTGATCAATGGGGACTACCGACGGTAGACTTCAGCGTGGAGCTCAAAGAAAATGAGCTCGCTATGAGAGAGGATATCTTAGTCGCAGCTCAAGAGATATTAGATGCAGCAGGATTCAAAAATATCCAAACCTATAATCGTGGAAGTAATCCTGGAAAAGGAATCCATGAAATGGGAACAGCTCGTATGGGTAAAGATCCTAAGACATCTGTACTAAACAAATGGAATCAAGTGCATACAGTCAAAAATGTATTCGTCACGGACGGAGCATGTATGACCTCTGCAGCTAATCAAAATCCATCATTGACGTACATGGCACTGACTGCTCGAGCCGCAGACTATGCTGTGTCAGAACTTAATAAAGGAAATCTCTAAATATCAGTAATATGAAAAGAAGAGAAGCACTCAAAACATCAGCCCTACTCGCTGGATGTGGACTATCAATAGGTACCATATCAGCGATCATGACTGGCTGTAAGACAGATAGCGCTGCACCAGTAGCAGCTGGGCAGCTATCAGATGGTCAAAAAGCACTAATAGCCGAAGTCTCCGAGCTCATAATACCTGAGACAGATACTCCAGGTGCCAAGAGCGCTGGAGTCCCCGAAGATATCTATGCTCATCTCCAAGCTAACTTTACAGCAGAAGATCGAGAGAAGATGATATCGGGCTTAGCTACATTTGACACAAAAGCAAATGAGATAGCGGGTGGACAGTTTATGTCTCTTGATCGCTCTAAGCAAGAAGAAGTTCTTACTGCTATTGCAAAAGATGGTGGAGAAGATAATATCTTTGACATGTTAAAAGGAGTCACGACTTACCTATTCTTTACTTCTGAAAAAGGAGCGAAGGAAGTCTTAGTCTATGATCCGATACCTGGTGGGTATCAAGGATGTATAGATGTCAGCGAAGTAGGCGGCCTCTGGGCACTATAGAATCATCAAATCGTAAGAATGTATAAAGTATTAATACTAAGTGTATCTCTGCTGAGCATAGTACTCCTGAGCTGTGATCAAAAAGTAGATCGACCAGCTCCTGTCCTATCTCAAGAGCAAATCAGTCAGCAGCAGTCTAAAGTAGATGCTCCCACGATTCCATCTGGTGGAGCAGTAGCTTCATCAGTGCAGCATTACTACTGTCCCAATAACTGTGCAGGAAGTGGTGGTGATAATGCAGGTAGCTGTCCAGTATGTGGCACAGAATACGTACATAATCAAGCCTACCATAACCAGCCCAATAATGCAATCACTACTAATCAAACGACAGTAGAAGAGCCTCCTCAAAATGCTGCAGGAGTATGGCACTACACATGCCCTCAAGGCTGTGATGGTGGTGCTGGTAGCGCTATAGCCTGCTCTCAATGTGGTAGCACCTTGGCGCATAATGCCGCTTACCACAATTGACAGATCAGATACATAGCAGATGAAATAAAAGCTCTCAATAATGAGGGCTTTTTTTATACCTGCAGAACGGCTTCATCACTAATAGATCTAAGCTTATACATGGACTTCTCTGATCAATTTTGTCATCTTAGTTGAGTCTTATATGTCCCTTTATTCTCCCAATATCATACAAAACAAAAAAGGCCTCCAAATGAAGGCCTTTCTATATTCTCTTTTACAGAATTCTAATATTATCCTTTCAGAGCATCTACCATAGTCTGCCCTATCTGAGCAGGAGATGATACTACGTGGATACCACAGTCTGCCATGATCTTCATCTTAGCCTCAGCTGTATCCTCAGCACCACCGATGATAGCTCCAGCATGTCCCATAGTACGTCCTTTAGGAGCAGTCTGTCCTGCGATAAAACCAACTACAGGCTTAGTACCATACTCTTTGATATAGTGGGCTGCTTCAGCCTCCATACCTCCACCGATCTCACCGATCATGATGATACCATCAGTATCAGGATCATTCATGAGTAGCTCTACAGCTTCTTTAGTAGTCGTACCTACGATAGGATCTCCTCCGATACCGATACATGTAGACTGACCAAGACCCGCTTTAGTCACCTGATCTACAGCTTCATATGTCAATGTACCTGAGCGGCTCACGATTCCGATGCGTCCAGGATTGTGAATGAATCCAGGCATGATACCGAGTTTAGCCTCACCAGGAGTGATGATGCCTGGACAGTTAGGTCCTACTAATCGTGTATTATAGTTAGATATGAAAGCTTTTACCTTAACCATATCCTGTACAGGTATACCTTCTGTAATACAAACTATCACCTGAATACCCGCTTCAGCAGACTCCATGATAGCATCTGCCGCAAACCTTGGTGGTACAAATATGATAGAAGTATCAGCATCTGCTTTCATTACAGCTTCTGACACAGAGTTGAATACAGGTTTTCCTAAGTGAGTTTGACCTCCCTTACCCGGTACTACGCCTCCTACGACATTCGTACCATACTCTATCATTTGCTCCGAGTGAAATGTACCTTCTTTACCAGTGAATCCTTGTACAATTATTCGGCTGTCTTTGTTTAATAATACACTCATGATTTTATTATTCGATTATATACACATCTTCGCCTTCCTTGCTGATGAAATACTTCTCACGAGCATACTTTTCTTGATTGCTGGTGAGATCGGCATATTCAGCACGAGCGACCTCTAATTTATTCTGATATTCTTTTTTAGACTGCTTTAGCTCCGTTATTTGTCTATTAAGCTTGTATTGCTTTACCAGACTGTGCTTACTATCTAAAAAAACAATCCATATGATGAAGGCAAAAATAGTCAGGGTATACCTATTTAAGAATTTAGACTTCTTACTAAAATCAAAATACGTTTTCATTTCTATCTATTATGCCCTTAAAATAAGGATAAAAACTACTATCTAATTAGCTCTTTCCCAGGGTAATATGCATTATCACCCAATTCTTCTTCAATTCTCAACAATTGATTGTATTTAGCGATACGATCACTACGTGACGCACTACCTGTTTTAATCTGACCTGTATTGAGCGCTACTGCGAGATCTGCGATCGTTACATCTTCTGTCTCTCCAGATCTATGACTCATGACCGAGGTATACGAATTAGCTGTAGCTAAACTTACAGAATCTATGGTCTCAGAGAGGCTACCGATTTGATTCACCTTGATCAATATAGAGTTGGCAGCACCTTGATCGATTCCTGTCTTAAGACGCTCTGTATTTGTCACAAATAAGTCATCCCCAACAATCTGTACTTTATCTCCTATTGCTTGCGTAAGTTTTACCCAGCCCGCCCAGTCATCTTCATGTAGACCATCTTCTATTGATATGATTGGATAGTTATCCACCCAGTCTTTCCAATATGAGATCATATCATCTGATGTCATAGTATCACCAGTAGACTTATGTAAGACATACAAGCCTTTCTCTTCATCATAAAACTCTGACGCCGCAGCATCCATGGCTATCATGATTTCCTCACCAGGCTTATATCCAGCCTTCTCTATAGAACTCAGTACGATCTCTATTGCTTCTTTGTTAGACTTAATATTAGGAGCGAATCCACCCTCATCTCCAACATTCGTGGAGTATCCTTTAGACTTTAATACCGCCTTAAGGTGATGAAAAACCTCAACACCCATGCGCAGACCCTGTGAAAAACTCTCAGCACCTACAGGCATCACCATGAATTCTTGGAAATCGATACTATTATCAGCATGACTTCCACCATTCAAGATATTCATCATAGGTACTGGTAGCGTATACGCATTGACTCCGCCGATGTATCTATATAATGGCATATTGAGCTCAGCAGCAGCAGCGTGAGCAGCAGCTAATGATACTCCCAATATAGCGTTGGCTCCGAGATTACCTTTATTAGCTGTACCATCCAGCTCCAGCATAGCTTTATCTATTCCTCTTTGATCAAAGACTGATATGCCCATCAAGGCCTCGAGGATATCTTTATTTACATTTTCTACAGCTTTTACTACACTCTTACCTAAGAAGTAGTTTTTATCGCCGTCTCTTAGCTCTACTGCTTCGTATTTACCAGTAGATGCTCCTGACGGAACAGCTGCCCTACCGACCATATCATTTTCAGTGATCACCTCTACCTCAACAGTAGGGTTACCACGTGAGTCTAATATTTGTCTTCCGATGATGTCGACTATTGCACTCATTATTTATGCTTTTTGATTAAATCTATAAATTGATCGAATAAGTATCTACTATCATGTGGCCCAGGTGATGATTCTGGATGATACTGCACACTGAATGCAGGTAGATACTTATGTCTTATACCTTCTACTGTATTATCATTAAGATTTCGATGAGATACTTCTACTATCTCAGTATGCTCATCTATTGCTTCTGGGCTTACGCCAAAACCGTGATTTTGCGAGGTTACTTCACATTTTCCGGTGATGACATTTTGCACGGGATGGTTGATACCTCTATGGCCGTGATGCATCTTGTATGTAGGAATACCTAATGCTCTTGCCAAAATCTGATGTCCTAAACAAATACCAAATAGTGGTTTCTTATCGTCTAAAGCCTTCTTAGCAAACTCTACTGCATAATCCATAGGCGCAGGATCACCAGGGCCATTACTGATAAAGAATCCATCAGGGCCCCATGCTTTCACCGTTTCATACGACGTTTTAGCTGGGAATACTTTTACTTGACAATCTCTGTCTGTAAAACATCTTAGTATATTTCTCTTAGTGCCCAAATCCAGAACTGCCACTTTAAAGCTAGCATCATCTTCTCCTAATAGATAAGCTTCTTTAGTAGACACCTTAGAAGCTAGTTCTAAACCATCCATATCTGGTGCCTCTGACAAAATTGCCTTCAATTCATCTATAGACTGATCAACATTACATGCTATGAGTGCATTCATTGCACCTTTACTACGAATATGCTTTACGATAGCTCGTGTATCCACATCCGATATGACCACTACACCTTGATCTTCAAAAAACGATTTGACGTCTCCTGACGCCATTTGTCTTGAATAGTCAAAAGTAAAATTCTTACATACCAATCCTGAAATTTGAATCTTCTCTGATTCAACCTCTTGATCTAACACACCATAGTTTCCTATATGCGCATTAGTAGTCACCATTATTTGACCAAAATAAGATGGATCTGTAAACACTTCCTGATACCCAGTCATACCAGTATTAAAGCATATTTCGCCAGTACTGATCCCAGATTTGCCTTGGGCTGTGCCGTGAAATACCGTACCATCTTGTAGCAGTAAGATGGCATTTTGATTTGCGGAGTCGCTTGTCATAATTGCAGTTTGGAAACGCCGCAAATATATATGAAAAAAGGTGATCACTATAATTAATGATCACCTTTATATGGTATACTTTTATATGAAGAAGTCTATTCTTCTTGAGAAGCTGCTGCAACAGCTGCAGTAGCCTTACTTCTTCTACCTCTTCGGGTACGCTTTCCGGGAGTAGAACCTGCTGCATTCAACAATGATTCGTTGAAATCAACTAACTCTATCATAGCCATCTCTGCACCATCACCTTTTCTGAATCCTGTCTTGATGATCCTGGTGTATCCTCCTGGTCTATCAGCTACTTTATCAGCTACTGTTTCAAAGAGCTCGCTCACAGCATACTTATTCTGTAGCTTACTAAAAACAACTCTACGAGAATGAGTAGTATTATCTTTTGACTTAGTGATAATAGGCTCCACAAATACTCTCAAAGCTTTCGCTTTTGCAATTGTTGTGTTTATTCTCTTGTGCTCGATCAGTGAGTTAGCCATATTTCTTAACAAAGCTTCTCTGTGACCCTTCTTTCTTCCTAAATGATTAAATTTCTTTCCGTGTCTCATGACCTATTACTTATAGTATACTACTAATCTTCTTCTAACTTATATTTAGACAAATCCATACCGAAAGTCAGTCCTTTCAATGTAAGGAGCTCCTCTATCTCCACTAATGACTTCTTACCAAAGTTTCTAAACTTCAATAACTCATGAGTATCAAACTTTACTAATTCGCCAAGTGTATTGATCTTAGCCGCTTTCAGACAGTTATAAGCTCTCACTGAGAGATCGAGATCCTCCAGCGAAGTCTTGAGCAACTTACGCATATGCAGGATGTGTTCATCTACTATATCCTCTTCACGCTTAGTACTATCTTCAAATGTGATATTCTCATCTGTGATTAGCATCAAGTGCTGAATAAGGATTTTAGAAGCCTCTTTCACAGCATCTTCAGGATGAATAGTGCCATCGGTTTTTACATCGATAGTCAGCTTCTCATAGTCAGTCTTCTGACCTACACGAGTATTTTCGATGCTATATGCTACTTTCTTGATAGGAGTATAAATCGCATCCACAGGGATCACTCCAATAGGCGCATCTTTTGGAAGATTTTCGTCTGCCGCAACATATCCCCTACCTTTAGTAACTACGAACTCCATTTCTAAACTTACAAATGGCTCCATATTACAAATGACTAATTCAGGATTCATGATTTTGAATACGTTCGTGAATGATTCAATATCACCCGCTTTGAACTGCTCCTGACCAGAGATAGTCAAATAAATCTTCTCTTCAATCGAATCATCATCTTGAATCAACTTCTTAAGACGAATTTGCTTAAGATTCAAGATAATATCAATCACATCCTCTACTACTCCCTTGACTGTCGAAAACTCATGCTCCACACCTGCAATCCGCACTGCAGAGATAGCCCAACCTTCAAGTGAAGACAACAATACTCTTCTGATAGAATTACCAATAGTCTGACCAAAACCAGGTTCTAAAGGCTTGAATTCAAAAGAACCATCAAAATCATCCGCTTTCTGAAGAAGGATTTTATCTGGTTTTTGAAAATTTAATATGCTCATATTGTATTTTGAGTAGTTGTTTAATTATGAGTGGTTATTTCGTTTCTTTACTAATTACTTAGAGTAAAGTTCGACAATAAGTTGTTCATTGATCTTCTCAGGGATACTCTCACGAGAAGGCATCTCTAAAAACTTACCTTCCTTTAAGTCAGGATTCCACTCTAACCAACCCCACTTTCTCACATCACTTTTGTTAGCCACGCTTACATTAATTACTTCAAGACCTTGAGACTTACCTCTTACTGATACAACATCACCAGGCCTTAATGTATGCGAAGGGATATTAGATACAATGCCATTCACACAAATATGCTTATGCGTCACTAACTGACGAGCTGCACGACGAGTAGGCGCTATACCTAAACGGAATACAGTATTGTCTAATCTCGCCTCTAACAACTGAAGCAACACTTCACCAGTTACTCCACCTTTGCTATTAGCTTTTGCGAAGATGTTTCTAAACTGACGCTCGAGTACACCATATGTATATTTAGCTTTCTGTTTTTCCATCAACTGAAGAGCATAGTCTGACTTTTGCTTTCTTCTTCTTGAAGGTCCATGCTGCCCTGGAGGATATTTCTTCTTATCGAACACCTTACTTGGTCCGAATATAGCCTCTCCTAATGCACGAGCTTTTTTAGCCTTTGGTCCTGTATATCTTGCCATTGTACTATTATTCTTCTTTAGATATTATACTCTTCTTCTTTTCGGAGGACGACAGCCATTATGTGGTATTGGCGTTACGTCTTTGATTTTTGTCACTTTGATCCCAGTCGAGTCTATTGCTCTGATGGCAGCTTCACGTCCACCTCCTGGTCCTTTGACATTTACTTCTACAGTCCTGAGTCCTGCATCATACGCAGTTTTAGCCGCATCAGAGGCCGCCATCTGAGCTGCATAAGGAGTATTTTTCTTACTTCCTCTGAATCCAGCCTTCCCCGCACTTGCCCACGAGATCACCTGACCTTGCTTATTACAAAGAGATATAATGATATTATTGAAAGACGCCTGGATGTAAGCAATGCCTTCAGGCTGCACTACTACTTTTCTCTTTTTTACTTTCTTAGCTCTTGCCATTATTTAGTAGCTTTTTTCTTGTTAGCAACAGTTTTCTTTTTACCTTTTCTCGTACGAGCATTAGTCTGAGTACGTTGGCCACGTACAGGAAGACCTCTACGATGTCTGACTCCTCTTACACATCCGATATCCATTAGGCGCTTTATATTAGTCTGCACCTCACTTCTGAGCTCACCTTCGACAGTGTACTCATCTTGGATCATTTTAGATATAATACGAATGTTTTCATCCGACCAATCATTAATTTTAGTATTGTGATCGACAGATGCCTTGTCCAATATCTCAGCTGCTCTACTACTGCCAATTCCAAAGATGTAAGTAAGTCCTACTACACCTCTCTTGTTTTTCGGTAAATCGATACCTGCTATTCTTGCCATATCCTATTATCCTTGTCTTTGTTTAAATCGAGGATTCTTTTTGTTAATCACATAAAGCTTCCCTTTCCTTCTTATGATCTTACAGTCAGCAGATCTTTTTTTAATTGAGGCTTTTACTTTCATTTTACTTATATCTAAAGGTTATCCTTCCTCGGGTTAAATCGTATGGAGACATTTCAACAGCAACCTTATCTCCAGGTAAAATCTTAATGTAATGCATCCGCATTTTACCAGAAATTGTTGCTGTAATTAAGTGATTATTCTCGAGACGGACTCTGAACATTGCGTTCGATAGTGCCTCCTCGATTACTCCATCCTGTTTTATTAAGTTCTTTTTCGCCATTCCAAATTTTGGGAGTGCAAATATCTAACTTTTTAACGAAACTTTCTGCAAATTTTCGTTTTTATCAATAACTTCTTCTATGATACCATGATCAGATAAAATATCTGGTCCATCTTTCCGTACCGCTATGGTATGCTCAAAATGTGCAGAAGGTTTTTTATCCTTAGTATATATAGTCCAACCGTCTTTGGCTTGTCTTACAGACTTAGTACCCATGTTGATCATGGGCTCAATAGCTATTACTAAGCCCTCTTCTAACCGGATGCCTCTTCCTCTTTTACCATAATTGGGAACCTCAGGTTTCTCATGTAGTTTCCGACCTAATCCATGACCGACTAAATCCCTGACAACACTATATCCGTGTACTCTCTCTGTGTAATGCTGAATGGCGTGACTTACATCTCCAAGTCGATTATCCAATTTTGCCTGGCTTATTCCTAAAGCTAATGAGTCTTTAGTAACAACTAACAACTTCATTACATCAGGGTCAATTTCACCTATCGCAAAAGTATATGCAGCATCACCATAAAATTCATTATGATAAACTCCACAATCGATTGATACTATATCACCATTTTGGAAAGGAACATCACTGGGTAAACCATGCACTACTACCTCATTCTTTGAAATAAGTAAAGTGCTCGGACATCCATATAATCCTTTGAACCCTGGTAATGCACCATGATCACGGATAAAAGTCTCTGCCATTTCATCAAGATCAGCTCCTAATACACCTTCTTTAAGATGTCCAGCTATGTGAGCCAATGTTTTACTCACTAATAGACAGTTCTGTCGTATTAGCTCGATTTCTTCATCAGATTTATAAATCGGTTTGGACATCGCAGGATTACATTACATTCCTGCACCTATGGGCTGCATACCACTTCTTCCTTTCAATTTGCCAGACTTAACAAGACCGTCATACTTTCTCATGAGTAAATGACTCTCTATCTGCTGTAAGGTATCTAAAACAACACCAACAAGAATCAAGAGAGAAGTTCCTCCGAAAAAGAAGGCAAAGGCATCATTAACTCCAAAACGAGCTACGATAGCCGGAAAAATAGATATTAAACCTAAGAATATAGATCCTGGTAAAGTGACTCGGGTCGTCAAGGTATCAATATATTCTTGTGTAGATTGTCCAGGCTTGACACCTGGAATAAATGCATTCTGTCTTTTTAAATATTCTGCGTATTGCTGTGGATTAACCAATAAAGCCGTGTACACATATGTAAACACCACCACGAGCAAGAAGAATATAAGATTGTATGGAAGCGATTTCCAGTTATTTAAACTCATCAAGAATGAATTTTGCGCAGCATCAGATCCAGCTGCCCATTGAGCTATCGTCATAGGTAAAAACATAATAGCTTGGGCAAAAATGATTGGCATTACACCAGCTGCATTCACCTTTAAGGGAATATAATCTCGAGCACCAGCTAATGGGACTTGTCCGCCGCTTCGGCCTACCATACGTTTTGCAAACTGTAATGGAATTTTTCTAACTCCTTGAACCACCATAATACTCGCTAATACAATGAAAAACAAGACAATCATCTCTACTAAAAATAGAAATACATTGTTATTGAGCTGAGTGATCACCTCCGCAAAGAAAGCAGTAGGTAAGGTAGCAATGATACCAATCATGATCAATAAAGAGACTCCATTTCCAATACCATCCTCAGTAATGCGCTCACCCAACCACATAGCAAATATAGTACCCGTAGAAAGTATAATGATATTACTTATCCAGAATATAGAAGCTCCTATCTCTGGAGATATCGCACCTGGTATAGTTGAGATATAACCTAAATAAGTCCCTCCCTGTACAAGAGTAATTGCAACTGTTAACCAACGAGTGATCTGATTCAGTTTCTTTCGTCCACTTTCACCCTCTTTCTGCTGTAGACGCTGAAAATAAGGTACAGCAAAACCTAACAACTGAATTATGATAGACGCAGTAATATATGGCATGATACCTAAAGCAAAAATAGACGCTCTATTAAAAGCACCTCCAGCAAATGTGTTTATCAGACCAAGGATATCATTTGCTCCTCTATTAGAAGCAGCAGCGGCAAGTGCCGATGGATTTGCACCAGGTAATACAATAAATGATCCTAAACGATATATCGCCAGTAGTGCCAACGTATAAAGGATCTTATTTCTAAGTTCCTTTATCTTCCAAATATTCTTTAAGGTATCTATGAATTTCTTCATTTTCTTTTAGAGTTGTTCGATTGATCCTCCTGCAGACTCTACTTTCGTCTTGGCAGCAGCAGAAAATGCATGAGCTTTTACTTTCACACCTTTTGACAAATCGCCAGAACCAAGTATTTTAACTGAGTCAGACTTTTTAATAAGACCGGCTTTATAAAGTACTTCTGGAGAAAACTCCTCCCAACCATACTTCTCACATAGAGATCCTATCTTATCAACATTCACAACGAAATAATTGATTCTATTAGGACTCTTAAACCCTCTTTTCGGGAGTCTCATTTGTAGTGGCATCTGACCACCTTCGAAAGCTCTCTTACGAGAATAACCTGATCTACTCTTCGCACCTTTGTGACCTCTGGTAGAGGTACCACCGTGTCCAGATCCCTGACCTCTTGCTATTCTCTTTCTTCTCTTGACTGCTCCTTCAGCAGGTTTTAATGAATGTAACTCCATCAATCTATATTTTATGCCTCTTCGATAGTAAGGAGATGCTTAACTTTAGCTATCATCCCTGCTACTTGAGGATTTACGTCTTTAATAATCTCATGATTCAACTTCCGGAACCCTAAAGCTTTGACAGTTTCTTTCTGATCTTTCGGCTTGCCGATTACACTTCTTACTAATTTGATTTTCAACTTCATGACTATCCTTCGTATAGTTTTTCTAAAGTGATTCCTCTTTCTCTTGCTACATCTTGTGGACTTCTTAACTTTGTAAGAGCATCAATCGTAGCCTTTATTACGTTGTGGGGATTTGATGACCCCTGCGACTTTGCTAACACATTATGAAGCCCTCCAATCTCTAATACAGCTCTCATAGCTCCACCAGCAATCAAACCCGTACCATCAGAGGCTGGTTTAATCAATACTTTTCCTGCACCGTATTTACCTTTTTGCTCATGAGGTATTGTTCCGTTTACGATTGGAAATTTCACTAAGTTTTTCTTAGCATCATCGACAGCTTTGGAAATACATTCAGACACATCTCTTGCTTTACCAAGACCATGACCTACCGTACCATTACCATCGCCTACCACGACTACTGCAGCAAAGCTAAATGTACGCCCACCTTTAGTTACTTTAGCAACTCTGTTAAGGTTGACTAATTTTTCTTTCAGCTCAGTTTCTGAAGCCTTAATTCTATTATTCTTATTAGACATCTCTTAAATATTTAAAATTGAAGACCTCCTTCTCGAGCTCCTTCAGCCAACGCTTTTACTCTACCGTGGTATAAATAACCTGATCTATCAAAAATCACACTACTCACATTCGCTGCCTTTGCCTTTTCAGCAAGATCTACCCCCACCTTCTTAGCAACTTCTACTTTCGCTTGACCTTTTTCGTGTCCTCTTGAAGAAGCGGACACAATTGTTTGACCAGTAGTATCGTCAATGATCTGGCAATAAATCTCTTTGTTACTTCTGAACACCGTCAATCTTGGCGTATCTGAAGTTCCTACAATATTTTTTCTGATTCTTAATTGAATCTTCTTTCTTCTACTCAATTTACCATTCATGAGCTCTACTATTTAGCAGCTGTCTTACCAGCTTTTCTTCTAATTTGTTCTCCTACAAACTTCACACCTTTACCTTTATACGGCTCTGGTTTTCTGAATGCTCTAATTTTGGCAGCGACCTGACCAATTAGCTGTTTATCGATACCCTCCAATATAACACGTGGCGTCTTACCTTTCTCCATCTGTGTCGTAAGAGCGATTTCTTCAGGCACCACAAAATAAATAGGGTGAGAGTATCCCAAAGTCAATTCTAACAGCTGTCCAGTATTAGCGACCCTGTATCCTACACCGATAAGCTCTAACTCCTTCTTGTAACCTTCAGTTACACCTACTACCATGTTGTTAATAAGCGAACGATATAACCCGTGCATTGCTTTATGCCGCTTCTGCTCAGTTGGACGCTCTACAGTGATGACGCCATCTTCAGCTTTGACTGTTAGATCTGCATCAATAGATTCAGACAGTTCACCTTTTGGACCTTTCACAGTCACTACATTAGATTTGTCTACTGAGACTGTTACACCATCCGCAAATGATATGGGTGCTTTTCCGATTCTTGACATCTTCTATTATTTAGTAAACGTAACAAATTAGTTCACCACCTACATTCTGCTTACGAGCCTGCTTATCTGTCATAAGACCTTTAGAAGTAGATATGATTGCTATACCAAGTCCATTGATGATACGTGGTAAATCAGTGGTCGGGGCGTATTTTCTTAATCCCGGCTTACTGATCCTGCCTAACTCCCTGATCACCGGAAGTTTAGTACGATTATCATATTTCAATGCAATCTTTATTGTTCCTGGAATACCATCCTCAAATTTATACTTTAGGATGTATCCTTGATCATAAAGAATCTCAGTGATACTTTTTTTAATCTTAGAAGCTGGTATTTCTACGATTCTATGTCCAGCTTTTTGAGCGTTTCTTATTCTCGTAAGAAAGTCCGCTATTGGGTCATTAACTGCCATTACTTACTTTTTACCAGCTTGCTTTAGTTAAACCTGGGATCTTTCCTTCCAAGGCCATTTTTCTGAATGTTACCCTATTGATACCAAATTTTCTCATGTATCCTTTAGGTCTACCTGTAAGCTGACATCTGTTATGAAGTCTTACAGGAGAAGAATTCTTAGGGAGTTTATCTAACTCCTCCCAGCGTCCTTCTTCTTTTAGTTGCTTACGTAGCTCAGCATATTTTGCTACCAGCCTTTGTCTTTTTTTCTCTCTTGCTATGATCGATTTCTTTGCCATCGTCCTATTAGTTTCTCATGTTTTTGAATGGCATACCAAGCTCCTTCAACAAAGCATAAGCCTCACTATCTGTCTTAGCGCTTGTGACAAAAGTGATATCCATCCCGTTGATTTTACTCACTTTATCAAAGTTGATCTCAGGGAATATAATTTGCTCTTTGATACCTAAAGTATAGTTACCTCTACCATCAAAGCTTTTATCATTAATACCTCTGAAGTCACGTACCCTTGGTAAAGCAACAGATACCAATCTGTCCAAAAATTCATACATCTTAACATCTCGCAATGTCACCTTTGCCCCAATCGTCATACCTTCTCTCAATTTGAAGTTAGACACTGATTTCTTAGCAATACATGGTACAGGCTTCTGTCCTGAAAGCATGGTCAACTCCTTAAGAGCATTCTCCACTACTTTCTTGTCCTGAGTAGCATCTCCTAAACCCTGATTGATTACAATCTTCTCTAATTTAGGTACTTCCATGACTGAAGAATATTCAAACTGATCCTGCAATTTGGAAACAACATTCTTCTTATAAAACTCTTTTAATCTAGGTACGTATGACATTATCCTATAATTTCTCCTGATTTCTTAGCAAATCTCACCAACTTTCCATCAACCTCTTTTCGCCCTACCCTTGTAGGCTCTCCAGTCTTAGGATCTACTAACATTAGATTAGATATATGAATAGGTGCAGTGATATCCACTATTCCACCTGGATTATCATTGACAGGTTTTTGGTGTTTCTTCTGCACATTGACACCTTCTACGAGTGCCTGATATTTCTCAGGGATCACCTGTAGAACTTCGCCTTGGGTTCCTTTGTAAGAACCAGCTACAACTACAACTTTGTCACCCTTCTTTATTGACAACTTTGGTGCGTATCTTTTAGACATCACAGTTATTTTATAGCACCTCTGGCGCTAATGAAACAATTCTCATATAATCACGCTCACGTAATTCTCTCGCTACAGGGCCAAAAATACGAGTACCTCTTGGCTCATCAGCATTGTTCAAAAGAACAACAGCATTATCATCAAAGCGAATGTAACTACCATCTTTACGACGTATCTCCTTATTAGTACGTACGATGACAGCTTTACTGACAGTACCTTTCTTTATGCCTCCTGGAGATGTTTCTTTCACACTCACGATGATAGTATCACCGATAGAAGCATATCTTCTTTTAGAGCCTCCTAACACTCTGATGCAGAGCACTGATTTCGCTCCTGAATTATCTGCTACGTCTAATCTACTTTCTTGCTGGATCATCTTACTTAGCTCTTTCGATTATTTCTACTAATGACCATCTCTTTCTCTTACTTAATGGACGAGACTCAATGATTCTTACTTTATCACCTTCGTTACAGTCATTTTTCTCATCATGAGCCATAAACTTCTTAGACTTTCTAATGAATTTACCGTAGATAGGGTGCTTAAGTCGTCTCTCGACAATTACAGTAATGCTCTTATCCATTTTAGAGCTAGTTACTATACCTACTATTTGCTTTTTATTCTTTTCCATTAAGAGCTTCTATTTATTCCTTCTTCTACGAGCTCTTATCTTAGTTCTCGTCGAAGGCTCTACTGTTGATAATTCTCTTGTTCTTACTTCAGTCTTGAGTCTGGCAATATCACGACGCATTTCTCTGAGCATAAGAGGGTTTTCAAGACCTCTGACTGCGTGCTCAAACTTCATTTTACCATATTGCTCTTGAGTAATTTTTAACTCATTTGCAAGTTCGTCGTCACTAAACTCCTTTAATTCTAAATACTTCTTAGTAGCCATAGCACTTTTATTATTGGTAGTCTCTTCTAACTACAGTTTTAGTCAAAACAGGTAACTTTTGAGCAGCTAATCTCAAAGCCTCCTCAGCAATTTCCTTTGGCACACCATCCATTTCAAACAGGACACGGCCTGGCTGAATCTGAGCTACGTAATGGTCAAGAGCTCCCTTACCCTTACCCATCCTTACCTCAAGAGGCTTTGATGTAATAGGCTTGTCGGGAAATATTCTGATCCATACTTTACCTTCCCTCTTCATGTAGCGTGTCATTGCGATACGAGCCGCTTCGATCTGTCTACTTGTGATTCTACCAGCAGTGACAGCCTTCAAACCGAAGGAACCGAAAGAAATCGTACTACCTCTGTAGGCTAAGCCTCGGTTTCTTCCTTTCTGCTGTTTTCTGTATTTCGTACGTTTAGGCTGTAACATTGCTCCTAAAATTTATTCTATTATCTATTTCCTCTTCTATTTCCACCTCTATTCTGACGGCCACCGCCTCCACGGTTATTTCCTCCGCCTCTATTTTTCCTTAAGTCTACACCTACATTTGGTGAAAGATCTCGCTTACCAAGTACTTCTCCTTTACAAATCCATACTTTGATACCTATTTTACCGTATACTGTAAGAGCTTCTTTTAAAGCATAGTCGATATCTGCTCTAAACGTGTGTAGAGGAATACGACCATCTTTGAACTCTTCTGAACGTGCCATATCTGCTCCATTCAGACGTCCACTTACTCTTATTTTAATCCCTTGAGCTCCAGCTCTCATAGTTGACTGCACAGCCATTTTGATCGCTCTTCTAAAGTTCACACGACCTTCTAATTGACGGGCTATGGATTCACCTACGATAGCTGCATCCAACTCTGGTTTTCTAATCTCCACGATATTGATCTGAACATCAGTCCCCGTAAGTTTTTTCAACTCTTCACGGATTCTATCAACCTCAGATCCCCCCTTACCAATTATGATACCTGGACGGGATGTATGAATAGTAACTGTAATTCTTTTAAGGGTACGTTCGATAACGACTCTTGAGATACCACCTTTGCTGATACGAGCATTGAGATACTGCCGGATTCTTTCATCCTCCACAAATTTTTCTGCGAAGTTCTTTCCCCCATACCAGTTAGAATCCCATCCTCTGATGATGCCTAACCTATTACCTATTGGACTTGTCTTCTGTCCCATATGCTCTTATTTATTCTTCTTCAGAAGATTCGTTATCTAATGCTAAAGAGTTTTCTACCACGAGCGTCACGTGATTTGTTCTCTTTCTTATTCTGTGTGCTCTACCCTGAGGTGCTGGTCTAAATCTTTTAAGCATAGTACCTTCATCCACAAAAGCAGTCTTCACTACTAAATCATAATCAGCTGCACTATAAGACATATCTGATTTATTCTCCCAGTTAGAAATTGCAGAGAGTAATAACTTCTCAAGCCATTCAGCAGCTTCTTTCTTAGTGAACTTTAAAATGTTTAAAGCTTCATCTACTTGCTTTCCTCTAATTAAGTCAACAACAAGTCTCATCTTGCGTGCTGACATCGGACAGTTTCTCAATTTTGCTGTTGCCTCCATGTTACTTTCTATTTCCAGAGTGTCCTTTAAATGTTCTCGTAGGAGCAAATTCACCTAACTTATGCCCTACCATATTTTCAGTTACGAAAACTGGTATAAACGATTTACCATTATGCACAGCTATAGTCTGTCCTACCATGTCAGGAATGATCATAGAAGATCTCGACCATGTCTTGATCACTGTTTTTTTGCTTGAAGCCTGAGCCTTGTCTAGCTTCTTAAGCAATTTATGATATACGTAAGGGCCTTTCTTTATTGACCTTGCCATCCTATATTATTTTTTCCTCTTAGAAATAATCAATTTATCAGACGCTTTGCGCTTTCTGGTTTTTTGACCCTTAGCCATAATACCAGTCCGTGATCTTGGGTGACCTCCTGAAGCTCTACCCTCTCCACCACCCATCGGGTGATCTACTGGGTTCATAGCCACACCTCTTACTCGAGGACGTCTACCAAGCCATCTTCTTCTACCCGCTTTACCTAATACAGTCAAGCCATGATCAGGATTTGAAGTAGATCCGATAGTCGCTTTGCATACTGATAAAACTCTTCTTACTTCACCAGAAGGTAACTTAACAACTACATATCTCCCTTCCTTGCCCATCAATGTGGCATTAGTGCCTGCACTCCTTGCCAGAGCTGCTCCCTTGCCAGGAGTCATCTCGATAGCGTGTATACTACTACCTAATGGAATCTCAGAAAGTGGAAGTGCATTTCCTAATTCTGGCGCACTACCTGACCCACTCTGTACTTTGTCTCCTTCTTTCAATCCGTCTGGAGCGATGATATATCTTTTTTCTCCATCTCCGTACACCACTAAAGCGATAAATGCTGATCTGTTCGGGTCGTACTGTATACTATCTACAGTAGCTACACCTTCTTTATCTCTCTTAAAGTCGATGATACGGTATCTTCTCTTATGACCACCACCCATCTGGCGCATAGTCATTTTACCGTCGTGATTACGACCTCCGCTCTTCTTTATCTTAGCGATGAGTGATCTCTCAGGTTTCTTATTAGAGATACCACTATAGTCCACAGAAGTCTTAGTTCTTAGACCAGGTGTTATCGGATTATACTTTTTAATAGCCATATCTTATTCTCTTATAAGTCTCCGAAGAAATCAATTTCTTCTCCTTCAGAAAGTGTAATAATTGCTTTTTTGAAAGATGGCTTTCTACCTTTTTGCAATCCAGACCTTGTATTTCTGATCTTAGACTTGCCAGGCATAACCATAGTGTTAACAGCTTCTACCGTCACGCTATATGTGTCTTCTACAGCCTTCTTTATCTCTAACTTATTAGCCTTTTTATTCACAACAAAAGAGTACTGAGCTGTTTTCTCACTCAAAGTCTCTGCTTTTTCTGTGATTAGCGGTCTTATTAAAACTTCTTTACTCATTACTCAATTATTTAGCTAATATACCTTTGAGTTTCTCCACACTACTTTCCGTTAGGATCAACTCTTTACAGTTCAAAATAGAATATGTATTCAATTCATCAGCTATGACTATCTGAGACGAAGCCAAATTTCTACCTGATAGATATACATTCTTATCATAGTCACCTGTCACCAACAAGCTCTTATTAGTATCTGAGACATTGGATAGAATCCCAGATAAAGCTTTCGTCTTTGGCGTTTCAAGCGTAAAGTCTTCAACAACTTTCACTTGACCAGCAGACAACTTGTGAGATAGTGCACTTTTACGAGCCAGGCGATTCACTTTTCTATTAAGCTTTATACTATATGTTCTTGGTCTCGGACCGAAAACTCTACCACCTCCTCTAAAAACAGGACTCTTGATGGATCCTGCTCTTGCAGTACCTGTACCCTTCTGTCTTTTAAGTTTCTTAGTAGATCCAGCTATTTCTGCTCTTTCTTTCGCTTTGTGTGTCCCTTGTCTTTGGTGTGCATTATACTGCTTAACAGCAAGGTACAACGTGTGCTCATTAGGCTCAATCCCAAAGATATCTTCTGGTAGATCAATTGATCTTCCTGTAGACTGCCCATCAGTATTTAAAATATCTACTTTCATTGGACTACTTTTCTATAATTACGTAGGCTCCCTTATGTCCAGGAACACATCCTTTTATCAAAATCAAATTCTTCTCACCGAAAATCTTAACGACCTTCAAGTTCTTGGTCTTAATACGATTTCCACCAGTTCTACCTGCCATTCTAAGACCTTTAATGACCTTTGAAGGTGTAGCACAAGCACCTACTGAACCAGGAGCTCTTAATCTGTTGTGCTGACCGTGAGTCTTATCGCCGACGCCACCAAAACCATGACGTTTAACGACACCTTGAAAACCTTTTCCTTTAGAAGTACCTATCACACTTACTGTGTCACCTTCTGCAAAAAGATCCTCGATTGCCACAGCCTCACCCAAATCCTTTTCTACTGCAAGTTGGAACTCTGCGACTTTTCTCTTGGGTGCAGTATTTGCTTTTTTGAAGTGACCTTTCATAGACTGAGCCACATTCTTTTCTTTGCAATCGCCATAAGCAAGCTGCACAGCAGCATAACCATCAGTAGCTTCAGATTTCACCTGAGTCACTACATTAGGAGCTGCCTCGATCACAGTACATGGAATGTTCTTACCTGCCTCATCAAAGAAGCTGGTCATTCCGACCTTCTTTCCTATAATGCCGTTCATTATTAGACACTTATGATTTAATAGCTATGCTATCACCCGGATAGCATAGTCTACAAAAATTTACGAATTATGACAATTTGACTTGGATATCGACGCCGCTCGGCAATTCTAACTTAGAAAGAGCATCCACAGTTTTTTGTGTGGGAGTGTAGATATCAATAAGTCTCTTATGGGTCCTCAACTGAAACTGCTCTCGAGACTTTTTATTCACGTGTGGGGATTTAAGGACAGTGAATACTTCTTTCTCAGTTGGCAGCGGAATCGGACCAGTTACTACAGCTCCACTTGTTCTTACCGTCTTTACAATCTTCTCAGTCGACTTGTCAACGAGATTGTGATCGTAAGAGCGGAGCTTGATTCTAATCTTTTGATTCATTACCTATTATTCTTAATGTACTTTTCGTCAAAGCGAGCGCAAAAGTACTGATTATTAACTTATAATACAAATAAATATTAAACTTTTACCTCGCCTTTTGATTTAGCGATGATTTCCTCTGATAGATTCTTAGATACTGGCGCATAATGCGAGAATACCATAGAACTCGTCGCACGACCTGACGTATTAGTACGTAGATCAGTGACATATCCAAACATCTCAGATAAAGGCACGTCAGCACTGATGACTACAGCACCGCCTGTTCTGGTCTCTTGACCTTTTGGAAGGCCTCTACGACGATTAAGATCTCCGATTACAGCTCCTGTATACTCTTCTGGAGTTACTACCTCCAAAGCCATGATAGGCTCGAGAATCTTAGGACCTGCTTTAACAGCAGCCTCTTTAAATCCTTCCTTAGCACATAGTTCGAATGCGATAGGCTTACTATCCACAGGGTGAGTACTACCATCGTACACTCTTACCTTCATACTATCTATAGGATATCCTGCGAGAACGCCACTGTCCATCATAGCTAAGAAACCTTTTTGTGCAGAAGGCAACAATTCTTTAGGAATAGATCCTCCTACGATATTGTTAACCCACTGAAGCTTTGTCTTGCCATTCTTGAAATCATCGCTCTCTAAGAACTCCTCATCGGCAGGCCCTAACTCAAACTCCATGTCTGCAAATAGACCCGAACCACCTGACTGCTTCTTCAGTTTCTCTCTATGAGACACAGTGTTAGTGAGTGCCTCTCTATAGTTCACCTGCGGCTCACCTTGATTACACTCTACTTTAAACTCTCTTCTCAATCGATCAATGATGATCTCAAGGTGAAGCTCTCCCATCCCGCTAATTACGGTCTGGTTAGTTTCTTCATTATATTTCACTTGGAATGTCGGATCTTCTTCAGCAAGTTTGGCTAATCCCATTCCTAATTTGTCCATATCTTTTTGAGACTTAGGCTCTACTGCCACTCCGATTACCGGATCAGGGAAAACCATAGACTCAAATACGATAGGTGCATTTTCTGAAGATAGAGTATCACCTGTACGTAGATCTTTAAATCCTACACCCGCAGCGATATCACCCGCCTCCACTAAAGGAATCGAATTCTGCTTGTTTGAGTGCATCTGGAACAATCGAGAAATTCTCTCTTTCTTGCCAGTTCTATTATTGAGAATATATGATCCAGCTTCAAGAGTACCAGAGTACACTCTGAAGAATGCTAAACGACCTACGAATGGATCTGTTGCAATCTTAAATGCTAATGCTGAGAACGGACCATCTGTATCAGGCTCTCTGATCTCCTCTTCTTCTGTATGAGGATTAGTACCTTTGACCGCACCAATATCTGTCGGTGAAGGAAGGAACTCACATACTGCATCAAGCACAGCCTGTACACCTTTATTTTTGAATGCAGATCCACACATCATTGGTACGAACTTAGCGTCCAATACTGCCTGACGTACAGCAGCTCTCATTTCATCTACAGTGATACTATTAGGATCCTCAAAGAATTTCTCCATTAATGAATCATCGTATTCTGCTACTGCCTCGAGGAGTGTTTCTCTCCATTCGAGTACTGTATCCTCCAAATCCGCAGGCATGTCTATCACCTCGAATGTCATACCCATATCATCCTCATTCCAAACGATCGCTTGGTTAGTGATAAGGTCTACCACTCCTTTGAATGTCTCCTCTGCACCAATTGGTACTTGAAGCGGAATAGCTTCAGTTCCTAATTTTTCCTTTACATCTCTTACTACACTAAAGAAATCAGCACCAGAACGGTCCATTTTATTAACGAATCCGATTCTTGGCACTTTATAGTTATCAGCGAGTCTCCAGTTAGTCTCTGACTGAGGCTCTACACCACTTACTGCACAAAACAAGAATACGAGACCATCTAATACTCTCAACGATCGGTTTACCTCAACGGTAAAATCCACGTGACCTGGAGTATCGATGATATTCATTGCATACTCTTGATCTTTCCATTTCCAAGAAGTCTTAGTTGCTGCAGATGTAATCGTAATACCTCTCTCCTGCTCTTGCTCCATCCAGTCCATAGTCGCTGCACCATCGTGCACCTCTCCGATTTTGTGAGAGAGACCAGTATAAAACAAAATACGCTCAGTAGTGGTTGTTTTACCAGCATCAATGTGAGCGGCGATTCCTATATTACGAGTGAATGAAAGATCTTTTCCCATTTGAATAAGATTCTTAGAATTGAAAAATGATTAGATTATGATCTGAATAAAAAATTAAGCTCTGAAGTGCGCAAATGCCTTATTAGCCTCTGCCATTCTGTGAGTATCCTCTTTCTTCTTTACAGCGGCTCCTTCACCTTTACTTGCTGCTAGGATCTCTGCAGATAATTTTTCAGCTATTCCTTTACCACTTCTTGCTCTCGCATACTTAATGAGCCACTTCATACCCATAGACACCTTGCGTGCAGCACGGATCTCTGTAGGTATCTGGAATGTAGCACCACCAATGCGCTTACTTCTTACCTCTACCTGAGGATAGATATTATTGAGCGCCTTCTGGAAAACTTCGTGAGCATCTTCGCCACTCTTCTCAGCTACGATATCCATAGCATCATAGAATACTTTGAATGCAGTCCCTTTCTTTCCAGCAAGCATTAAATTATTTACAAACTGAGTAACCAACGTGTCTCCAAATCTTGGATCTGGTTGAATTATGCGCTTTTTCGGCTTTCTTTTTCTCATTAGTTTATATTTATATGATACTCAGACTACTTAGGTCTCTTAGTACCGTATCTTGATCTACTTTGTTTTCTATCATTGACACCTGCAGTATCGAGCGCACCTCTCACGATAGTGTACCTCACACCTGGAAGATCTTTTACCCTTCCTCCTCTAATCAATACGATACTGTGCTCTTGGAGATTATGACCCTCACCTGGGATATAGGCGATCACCTCAATACCATTGGTCATTCTTACTTTCGCCACTTTCCTCAATGCTGAGTTTGGCTTCTTAGGAGTAGTAGTGTATACTCTCGTACATACTCCCCTCTTCTGTGGACATGAGTCTAAGGCTCTCGATTTACTCGGAACTGTGATCTTTTTACGTCCTTTTCTTACAAGTTGATTAATTGTTGGCATATACTAATTTATATAGCTTCTGAAAAAGCGACTGCAAAGGTATGATTATTTTCTGTTTAATCAAGCCTGAATGTTAAATTTATCCCTGATTACTTTACAAAAAATCATATACGTATGAATATCACCATTCGACCTGCCACTCCAGACGATATCTCAGGCATATATGCCTTGGTCAAAGAACTCGCTGAGTACGAGCATGCTGCGCATGAAGTGACTGCCACTGAGGAGCTATATCACCAGTGCCTAGAGGATGGCACCTTTATGTGTATCGTAGCTGATATCGATGGTCAGATAGTCGGTATCTGTATCTATTATATGACTTTTTCTACTTGGAAGGGAAAAATGCTATACTTGGAGGACTTCGTAGTGCGCCAGAGTCACCGTCAGCATGGTATCGGACAGCTATTATTTGATTCCTACTTGGCTACAGCCAAATCCCAAGGATGCGCACTCGCAAAGTGGCAAGTACTCGACTGGAATGAACCCGCCATAAAGTTTTATGAAAAGAACGGAGCGATAATCGAAAAAGAATGGTGGAACGGCAAAATAATCTTTTAAGATGCTACTCCCAGTACTAATCTGGCTAAGCGATCAGACTGTTTAGGAAAGTCTACTGGGATGATCTCAGCCGTATCAAGCCAAGCTCTGACATCACCAACGAATGTGTCTCCTATTTCATAAGCTACAGATACTCCCATTTCTTCCAGTGCTGCAGCATTGCAAAGCTGCTCATATTGATCATTCATCGGTATGACCATGATCTTTTTCTGCAGGTAGAGCATCTCAGAGGGCCCCTCAAATCCTCCTCCTATGATCGCTCTGGGGCATAATCCCATGTAGACCTGCCAGTCTGCTGTCCCTACCGGGTAGACATATACATTTTCTGTCTGACTTTTCTCAGATACATGCTTAGAGAAAATACGCCACCGATAGCCCTTGATCTGCCGTAATTTCTCGACTAAAAGCTCCTCACTGTAAGCTGGTAGATATACTAAGATCTCCTCATCTTCGTAGGCAGTCTCAAGGTCACGGATCTCCGTCCTCACTACAGGTGTATATACATGGCTGTCGTAACTCTGATAGTGCAACCCAAAAGCTCTCTTGCAAGGAGCGAAATGCTTAAATATCAACTCAGCTATCCAAGATCGCTTTCGTGGTCGAGGTGTCTTATCACTGAGAAAGGCTGCCTGATGACTGAGGGCCACGCAGTCGACCTTTGCCTTACGACAGGCCCAAGCGCTGATTGGCTCAAAGTCACTCACTACCAAATCATAGCTGCTCACATCAAGGGTGAGCATATCTCGCAAAAATCGCAGTGGCTTCAGCGTCATAGCGGTACGGAAATAGTCAATACCTCCTGACTTACCAAAAATGAAACTAAGACCATGCATCTTATACTTAATCGGAAATGGCAACTGCAGATCACCCTGTATACCACTGAGTAGCAGGTCGACCTCCGCATATTGAGATAGCGCAGGATAAAACTCCAGACAGCGACTTAAGTGTCCATTGCCCGTAGCCTGTACCGCATACAATACTTTCATAGATTCAGATGATCCTCTAATCTACAAAAGTGCCTATTTCTTCTTTAAAAGGAATATACTTAGGAGTTTTATCTTCGCTTTCACTGTACCTAAAGAGCTTCCACTCTTTATTATTATACTCCAGAGCTGTGAGATTTTCGATCCAGTCACCCGAATTCATGTAAATCACTTCACCCTCATCATTTCGGTATTTTTTGATGACAGGTGTATGTATGTGGCCGCATACTACATAGTCACAGTCATCCTCGATAGCGAGATCCATCACGGTATGCTCGAAGTCCGTGATGAACTTCACGGCATTTTTTACATTGTCCTTGATTTTCTTAGAGAATGAGTAAGGCTCTTTACCCATTTTCTTCAAATAAAGATTCATAAATCGATTGATCCTGATGAGCAGATCATATCCTTTGCCACCCAGCTTGGCAATCCAGCGAGAATAATTGACTGAGACATCGAATACATCTCCATGAAAAAACCAATATCGCTTCCCATTGAGCATCAAGACCAACTTATCTCTAAGATGAAAATTACCTGAACTAAAATCAGTAAACTTTCTAAGCAGATCGTCATGATTGCCCGGCAGATAGTAGATGGTCGTACCTCGCTCTATCATTTGCATTAGTTCGTAGATGATCTCCAAATGTTCTTTTGGGAAATACCGCTTTTTAAATGCCCACATATCTATGATGTCCCCATTGAGGATGAGGATCCGAGGATTAATAGACTTAAGATACTTCAGCAGCTCCTCTGCGTGCAATCCAAATGTACCCAGATGTGTGTCAGATATGACGACAGTATGCAAATCCCTCATGAATATCGAGTGTTGATGGTGTGACCAGTCTATCCTACCCTCTCCGAGTAGTGTTTTGCAAAACTAAGTCTGTAGAATTACCTACTGATTAAGGGATGGTTAACTTAATGCAAAGTCCCAACACTCAAGGGTATGCGAAGGAGTCAGGAGTTATCCCTTATTTTTCTCTATCGAGTAGCTGATGAGAAAACTGGATCAAGTCGTCTCGCTTCTGTGGCTCGATAGCAGTAGCATTCAGATGAGATACTGCCAGCTCAAAAAAAGAGCGCTTTGCCTCGTGACAATAATGGGGTATGTGAAGTTCATCAAACTGTGCTCTGACACGGCTGACTTTCTCCGCCGGCGTCATCACTGCGTCAGCATACAACTTTGCGAATTCTAAACCTTCAGATTCTCCCAAGAGAGAAAGGGCTCTGAGATAGAGATAGGTTTTCTTGCCTTGTATGATATCTCCACCCACTTTTTTACCAAACTTCTCTGGATCTCCATATACATCCAGATAGTCATCCTGTAGCTGAAATCCAATGCCTGCATAGACCCCAAAATGGTATAAGTGATTTTGATCTTGCTCTGAGGCTCCTGCCCGACGAGCTCCAACTCTCAGGCTCAGACCAAGTAGCACAGCCGTCTTGAGCTCGATCATCTTGAGGTACTCCTCGATAGTCACATCCGCACGAGCCTCAAAATCCATGTCCATCGCCTGACCTTCGCAGACCTCTCTGGCCATTTTATTAAATAAGCGTACATAGCTGAGTCCATCCTCCATTTGCGCTAAGCGATCATAAACCTCCACCAGCATTACATCCCCAGAGAGGATCGCCATGGGCTCTCCATACTTCAGATGCACAGCCTGCTGTCCTCTCCTCAGGTCAGCATCATCCATGATGTCATCATGGACCAGAGTAAAATTGTGAAAAAGCTCAACTGTATAAGCTAATGGTAGTGCTTCTGCTATCGACTCATCAAACAGTCCATAACCCATAAGTGTGTATAGCGCTCTGAATTTCTTCCCGTGCATAGACATCACATAATTGCGAGGATCATAGAGATTTTGGGGCGATTTGGACTCTTGATTCTCAGCAAAGTAGCAAGAAATGAGTTCTAATGATTCAGAGATATTTATATACATTTAAGCTAATTCTATGACCAGGACAAATGTAGCAAAGTACTACACTAAACAAACACTATGATCAAATACTATCCTATCCTTATTGTTCTCTCATTAAGTCAGATTTATGTGTCTTGCGACGAAAAAGAGTCTCCAGATAACTACACGATCATCTATTCTGACCAAATCTATACTGGCACTGATGATTCGGCAGAAGCCATAGCTATCTCTGATGGTAAGATCGTCGCAATGGGATCAAAAGAGGATATGAATAGCTACGTATCCCCGACCGCAGAAATCATTGATGCCACAGGCTCATTTGTGATGCCAGGATTCATCGAGGGGCATGGACACTTCTCACGGCTCGGTAGCAGTCTGATGAACCTCAACTTCCTCCGCTCAAAATCATGGGATGATATCGTAGCCATGGTGAAAGAAAAAGCTGAAAATGCTAAGCCCGGAGAATGGATCATAGGACGAGGATGGCACCAAGAAAAATGGAGCGTACCCGTACATGACCATGTACATGGATATCCAAAACACTTCAAGCTCAGCGACATATCACCTGACAATCCTGTACTGCTCGTACACGCCAGCGGTCATGGCATATTCGCTAATCAGAAAGCTATGGAGATGGCCGGTGTCAATAAGGAGACCGCCAATCCGGTAGGTGGAGAGATCGTACGTGACGAAAACGGTATGGCTATTGGCGTATTCGAAGAACGGGCAGCTCAAATCGTTTATTCATTGTATGAAGAGTACCTAAAACAACTAAGCGAAGAGGAACTCAAGACTAACTGGCTCAAGGGGATAGAACTGGCTCAGGATGAATGTTTTAAGAAAGGTATCACCTCTTTTCAGGATGCGGGATCACAGTTTCATGAGCTGGAGCGCTATACTCAGATGGCAGAAGATGGAGACATGCGCATCCGTCTTTGGGCCATGATGCGACACAGCTCCGAGAAGATGTCAGGGGATATCAGTAAATATAGAGTCATCGGCGCAGGTGATGATAGATTCACCTGTAGAGCGATCAAATCAGAACTCGATGGCGCATTAGGATCTTTCGGAGCATGGCTATTGGAACCCTATGATGACAAACCACACTTTCATGGACAAAACACAACTACCCTCGATGAAGTAAAAGCTATCGCAGAGATCGCTTATCGCAATGATATGCAACTTTGCGTGCACGGCATCGGTGATCGGGCTAATCGTGAGACTCTGGATATCATGGAAGAATTCTTTACTAAAAACCAAGCTAAGGATCTACGCTGGCGCATAGAGCATAGTCAGCATCTTCACCCAGATGACATCCCAAGATTCGCTGAGCTCGGAGTGATCCCAGCTATGCAGGGCATCCATTGTACATCTGATGCTCCATACGTAGTCAAAAGACTGGGCGAGCAAAGAGCCAAAGAAGGAGCCTACAACTGGCGAGCACTCCTCGATGCAGGCGCTATAGTGACTAATGGTACTGATGCACCAGTAGAGGATGTAGATCCTATCGAATCATATTACGCCAGTGTCACCAGAAAACGAATCGATAATGGTATGGAATTCTTTCCAGAGAATAGCATGACTCGAGAAGAAGCGCTTAAGTCATATACGATATCTAATGCCTATGCGGCTTTTGAAGAGGATATCAAAGGAACTCTCGAAGTGGGCAAGCTTGGAGATATCACCATCCTGAGTAAGAATCTACTTAGTTGTACTGATGATGAGATCTTGGAGGCAGAGGTGCTCTACACCATAGTCGGTGGCGACATCATGTATCAGCAGCCTTAATGAAAAAGAAAAAACTTAAAGAATTAGCGGCGTGGATTAGCACTGTAGTTCACGTCGCCCATTTTGAATCCGATAACCACCAGCTCCACACTGGTAGAGCTGATATCTCCACCGCTCATTTGGAGTACTTCTGGCTCAAACTTCCAAGATGGACTATTCGGATAGCTTTCAGTCCTACCTAAGATCGCATTAGTAATCTGGATCAAGTCCAATCCCGAGATGCGGCCATCTGCACTCACATCGGCAGCATATCGCTGAAAGACATTTCCTAATTCGGCTCGACCTAAGATATGATTAGTAATCATGACTAAGTCAATAGAACTAAGACCGTTAGCCACATTTTCATCCTTGCTAAGTGCGAAAGTAAAGTTGCCTTTAGTAGAAAGATTATCAAATACGAAGCGGCCGTCCGCACCAGTGTAAAATTCGAAATCCTGATCTCCTTTTAAAGACACAGCGACATTGGAGATAGCAATACCATCTGCAGTGATAACTCTTCCATTAAACTTTACCAACTGAGCCTGTGAATCAGACTCTAAACCATCTAAGATCTTACCTCCCTCATCCAACGGATCCAACCAGTCTCGCAGCCTACTCTCAGGTCCATCACCAGCATCCCACGACTCTGATAGGCGTCCGCTATAGGCGATAGCTATAGTACAAAACTCATCAGATCTTGGACCACCATGAAGCTGACCTACTACTCTCCCCTTATCATCGAATAGCGGAGCACCAGAACTACCGGGCTGATAAGTGGCCTCATCAAACTCTGATCGTACGTGACTCAATGCTGGTGAGACAAAGCCATTGTCCCAAGCTCTATCCGTGACATCAAGACGTAGTGTATCTACATCTCGAGATATTTTCTTGATATCACCATTTGGGTGATGGATCATAACGCTCTCAGCTGGCAAGTAGTCCTCTCGGATATCCCAGCCATTAAAATAAGCATTAGCCTCTATCGGAATAGGTGCTGTGATACGCACCAAAAGCATATCAGTATTCTGCCATTCAGCAAGCTTCTCAGCTCCCTGCACAGTGACAAAGTCTGGTTCTGTATCTGGAGTAGCGCAGCTATTGCCTTCATAATTAAAATCAAAATACCACATATCATAGAGCGGAGTGAAATCTATACCCACTGGCTCTATACAATGAAAAGCGGATAAAACATAAGGTGTCTGATCCTCTGCAGTATTATTCATCAGCGAGCCTGTACATAGCGCTATACCTTCCTCTCCAACTATGCGGATACGTACGACTCCTCTTTTTTCTTCTCCAAAGCCTCTACCTTCATCACAGTTGACATTAATCATACAGTCAAATGATGTCCCATATCCAGTCTCCATAGCGCCATAATCTGTGACACCGGTGTAGATTTGATCTATTTTGAAAGGTAATTGATCTGGCCTTATAGGTGTAGGACTATTATACTCAACGATGATGTCACCTCGTACTGGGCCGACCATGAAGTTGCCAGTCTCCTTATTATTAGCTCTTGTGTATGCACCTTTTATCTGAGCCCCATCGTCTCCTATGATATAAAGTCTTGCGCCTTTCGGCAAATGGTAATCGGCTAATCTAATATAGGATTCAGTACCTGCGCCTATGCCTATTTTTTGATGAAAAACCGTAGACGTCTCATTGGACTTGAAGAAGTTTAGTTTCTTTTTAGCAGATAGATCCGTCAGGATAGGTAGGGCTAAAATATTCTCGCTTACATCATTAGCCTTAAGTCGTCGAGCTATATCATGATCTATCGCTATAGGTGAAGACTCATCTACAGAGGACTTGATATCGAGCTCCTGTAGATAGGTAGGTACTCCGCCGTACTCAGACTGTGCTAAGAGGGTGATAGAAAGGCATGACAATACGAGGACAAAAACTTGCTGTAATCTCGGCATTCTGAAGGTTTAAAATCGGTCGTTGATCTATTGGAAGACAAATATGACATAAATTTAATTATGATTTGAGAAGATTGATATATTTGCGTCGCTTTTAGAAGTAAAGCGAGAGCGTTTGAAAAATTGAATAAAAAAATCTGAAAAAAACTTGCACAGAAGTTTATGATGATTCATATTTGCGCTCCCAAACACAAATGGCCCGTTCGTCTAGGGGTTAGGACGCCAGGTTTTCATCCTGGTAGCAGGGGTTCGATTCCCCTACGGGCTGCTAAAAAAGACCTCACAATTTTAAAAATTGTGAGGTCTTTTTCTTTTAGGCCATCTTCTACTACCAAATGAGATAAAGCGACCTATAAAATAGCCCCATACAGCCTGTACCATACAAAGATCTATCACCTCAACTGTCACCATAGATCATCCAAATACAAACAATTCTCTAAGAAAAGCCTAAAACTGTCGCCACTTTGATGTAATATTGGCGTAATATGTATTTGCTCGGATACGACATAGGAAGCTCTACGATCAAGACTGCACTGATGGACGCTCAGACCCAAGAAGTGCTAAAGGTCATACAATATCCTGAGCGAGATATGGACATGATATCTCGTCAAATCGGATGGGCAGAGCAGCACCCTGAGATATGGTGGCAGCATCTCTGCTACTCGACTCAGCGGATGCTCACGGAGACACGTATAGATCCCAAGCTCATCCAAGGGATCGGCATCGCTTATCAGATGCATGGATTAGTCCTGCTCGACCAAGATCAGCAGGTGCTCCGTCCGGCCATCATCTGGTGCGACAGTCGTGCCAGCTCTATTGGAAAGCAGGCATTCATGGAGATGGGCGAAGACTACTGCCTGCGAAATCTGCTAAATTCTCCAGGCAACTTCACAGCCTCCAAGCTAAAGTGGGTCATGGACCATGAGCCGAGAATATTTGAGCAAATAGACAAAGTACTACTGCCAGGTGATTACATCAACATGAAGCTTACGGGTGAAGTAAACACCACGATATCGGGCCTCTCTGAGTGCATTCTCTGGGACTATCGGGAGAAGTGTATATCTCAAGATGTATTAGATTACTATCAGATACCCGCACATTTATTTCCCGATCCGGTAGGCACTTTTGAGACCAGTGGGAGTGTGACTTCACGAGCCTCGGTACAGACGGGTCTTGTAGCGGGTACACCGATCACCTATCGGGCAGGCGATCAGCCTAATAATGCCATGTCTCTCAATGTGCTAAATATCGGAGAGATAGCTGCCACGAGCGGCACCTCTGGTGTAGTATATGGACTGGTCGATACGCCTGTCATCGATCCCTACTCTCGGGTCAATGCATTCACACATGTCAACTACGAAAACAACCATGATCGTATAGGGATCCTCCTGTGTATCAATGGGGCAGGCATACAGTATAGCTGGATCAAAAATCAGATCGCTCGCAGTCAGTCCAGCTACACGGATATGGATCGGATGGCGTCCTCAATACCGATAGGCTCGGAGGGGATTTGTTTATTGCCTTTCGGAAATGGATCTGAACGCATATTTGAAGATCGGAATGTTGGCTCTCATATATTCAATCTCAGATTTAATAGACATACTCGAGCACACCTATATCGTGCCGCCTTAGAGGGAGTGGCATTTGCATTCGTCCATGGCATACATATCCTGAAGGATATGGGCCTCTCTGTAGATGTCATCAGAGTGGGCAATGATAATATGTTTCAGTCCAAAATCTTTTCAAAAACGATAGCTACACTTCTCAATAGTCATATCGAAGTGGTAGACACTACAGGTGCCATAGGAGCTGCAAGAGCTGCTGGCGTAGCAGTAAATATCTACAATACGGTCGAGGATGCCTTCTCGAGTATTAAACCACGTGAAATGCACACCCCTGATCTGGACTATGGCATGTGCTCACAGGCATACAGCTACTGGGAGGCCAATCTTGAAAAGATCCTACATATGCGTCATGACGATCAGGGCAGTCTCATCCTCAGATCAACAGCTGATGATGCATCACGTACGATACGCAGCCAAAAGCACAAAATAGCCACCCAAGCACTACAGATCAATAATCAGCAGCGTATCATAGACCAAATGGCTAAAGAGCTCAATCAAATCTTATCAAGTCCTAAAAAAGTTAATCAAGAAGAACAACTCCAAGATCTCTATAAAAAAGTAAAGTCAGGCAGTAGTGCATCTTCTTCGTTTGAAGAATTCAAACAGTACTATGACGAGATGAATCAAGACTTCATCAAATCACTCAATAAAAAGCACCCCAACCTCTCTGGAGAAGAACTAAAACTCTGCACCTATCTAAAACTTAAAATGAGGACTAAAGAAATCGCTGAAAAGATGAATCTATCTGTAAGAGGAGTGGAAACAAAAAGATATCGACTACGTCAAAAGTTCAACTTGAAGCGAAACTTAAAGCTTTCAGATTACCTCAACTCTATCTAAGACAATTCGACGTAAATTCGACGTATTTAGCTGGATGAAACTGACGTGTTTTCTCCGAATTATAAAATTCACATGAAATTAACTTTAGTTCAATATTTGTCATAGAGTCGTATACTCAATATTTTATTTTACTTAGGACTATTGACACAGATCATACTCTAAGTATAAATACCAATTAGAAAAACTCGCTAAACTAAACTATCTGACTATGATCACCACCTTCTCTATCACCCAACAAGCTACTCAGCAAACCGATCTCGCTCCGTACGCAGATATGAGCGATACCTTACAGCAGGCTCAACAAGAGCTCCATGATACAGCTAATCAGCTGATCAATCTAAATATGAAGCTCAAAGCCAGATGCAGACAACTAAAAGAACTCGCAAAGTCTATCGATGAGATACGTACCTATAAGGATAATACCGAAATCAAAAAAGCCCTTTACAAACTAAAAGGACAGATCGAATACAAACTCGATGATGATCTGTGTTGGGGTGCTTTTCAAAATCACTTTGATCTGGTACACTCTGACTTTTATAAGAAGCTTAAGAATGATTATGATCAATTGAGCTTTGCAGATCTCGAACTATGTGCATTCTTACGCATGGAGATGAGTAACAAAGAAATCTCTAATCAACTCAATATCTCTGTCAGAGGTGTCGAGACTCGCAGATATCGACTGAAAAAGAAACTAAACCTCCAAAGAAATCAAGACATAATCGACTTTTTAGTAAGTCTATAATTCCGAATTTTTTTATTGCTTCGATGGGACTGGGCAAAGGCCTGCTCCCATGTAGAGGCAATTGTACTATTTCCCTTTTTCCAGAGCCCTCCTCTTTCGTTCTTTTAGTAGCTTGATTTCATTCTCCTTTCGAGCTAATACAATTGCTTTATCTATGTGTATATTTTCTTGACGATGATCTCCCATTGTTTTATACAGCTCAGCTAAAAGACTATGATACAGATGATTATCTACCAGATCAAGTTTGATAGCTTCTGACAATCCTGCATGCGCACCTTTTACCTGAGCATAGGCGTAGGTTCTATTGAGCGCCACTATTGGTGAATATTGTATAGTGAGAAGCTTATTGTATAGCTGTAGGATATTCTCCCACTTGTCTGTCACATCGGTGGTGTGCCAGTAGGCTATAGATGCCTCGATATGATACTGCGATACTCGATCTCCTTGAGAGGATTTATTGAGATAGTATTCTCCTTTTTGGATTAGTCTATGATCCCATTGCCGCCTATCTTGATCGGCATATAAGATATTCTCCCCTTGCTCATCGATCCGAGCTTCAAATCTTGAAGCATGAAAACACATCAATGCTAACAGTGCATGTACTTTAGGCAAAGCATACTCTTCCGTACCAGACAGTAGTAAGACTAATCTCATCGCCTCCCAGCAGAGCTCTGAGCGGATCTCTTGGTCAGAGATACTACTGTAGTATCCTTCATTAAACAAGAGATACAAAATACGCAGTACCCGATCCAGTCGATTAGAAAATTCATCTTCCCGGATTCGAGACTCAAAACCTCTATTTGATAATTTTTGCTTGGCTCTATACAGTTTTTTGTTTACGCTATCCTTAGTTGAAAGCAGTGCGACAGCGATCTCATCAATGCTAAATCCACATAGTATCCGGAGGGCCATACAGATGGAAGACTCAATAGATATCTCAGGATCACAGACTGCAAAAATCATCTTCAGCAGACTATCGTTGATGACAGCAGCATCGATCTCTATTTCTATAGACTCCTGACCTTCAGTGATTTGCGGCAGCACCTTCTCTTTATAATTCTTTTCTCTACGATAGCTATCGATATAGTGGTTTACTGCCGTTTTTCTTAGCCATGCTCGAGGATTTTGTGGTATACCATGAGCTGACCATGTCCTCATCGCTTTCATGAAAGTGTCACTCACCACATCTTCTGCCTTTTGTATAGATGGCAACTTATAATGATGGCAGAGCACAGCTATGAGATTACTGTACTCTGCCTTAAAGATATCAGCTATTTGATCAGGAGTCGACACTACTACTCTTGGTCAAAAACCATGACATCTCTCAGCTCTACACGTCCACCGCTCTCAAGTACTGGACAGCCCTCAGCCAAGGCTAATGCCTCCTCTATCGTCTCCGTCGTACAGATGAGATATCCTCCTACGATCTCTTTTATCTCAGCATAGGGACCATCTGTCACACTACCGTCGCTATGCAGCGTTTTGCCCTCATAGCCGAGCGCATCCGTCGCTTTAAATTTTCCTTGGGCAGCGATACCACCTATCCAGTCTTGCCATTTCTTGATCTCGACCTGTATTTCTTCTGGTGTCGGTTGGTATTCCATGTTTGGCTCACTATGAAAAAGCATCATAAAATCTTTCATGCTAAGTTTAATTTTAGTTATGATAAAAAATAATATTCGACCACCAGACGAACGACCGTGTCTCAATAGGACATCCTTGATGAAAAAAAATTAATATTTCGTTTACACGAACGAGCATTAGTCAGTCAGACTTCAGAGTCAATCCTACCTATGTCAAATTGTAATGGACTAAATATACACAACTCCCTGTGGCTAATAGCTCAACATATCACCAGATAAGTCGTAAAGAAATCAGATCACTGAACAAAGAAGACTGAGTCGCATTCATATCTCTACCACTCAGAAAGGACGATAATATGGAAAGCAAAACACCCTTCCCTACTGATTATCAAGAGATTATTGATCAGATAGATTCATTTAATCCCATGAAGTATGGGGCCACGAGAAACTTCCTCGATGGACATGTCAGTAGGCTATCGCCCTATATCTCTCGGGGCGTCATCTCTACTCGAGAGGTACTGCAGAGAATGCGTCAGCGCTACCCAAAGCTCTCATCCTACGAAAAATTCATCCAAGAATTGGCATGGCGAGACTACTGGCAGGTACTATGGCGCCATCATGGGACTGATATCAACACCGACCTCCGTCAGGGGCAGCCAGCCGTGACTAATCACCAAGTGGCGAAAGCCATTATAGATGCCGAAACGGGTATAGTTGCCATCGATGAAGGCATCACAGAGCTGTATGACACAGGGTATATGCACAATCATATGCGCATGTATGTAGCATCCATCGCTACTAATGTAGCAGGCTCTCATTGGCTACAGGCGGCTCGATGGATGTACTATCATCTTTACGATGGTGACTGGGCCAGCAATGCGCTCAGCTGGCAATGGGTCGCCGGAGCTAATAGCTCAAAGAAATACTACGCCAATCAGGACAACATCAACAAGTACTGCAATAGCAAGCAAAAGCGGACCTTCCTCGATGTGAGCTATGATCAGATCTCACAGATTAATACCCCTGACGTTTTAGCTGATTTGACTTTACCTCAGTTGACCACCACTCTACCTGATAGTGTCCCGTTACAGATCGAGCCGGATAAACCAATACTCATATACAACTACTATAATCTGGATCCACTATGGCATCGTGATGAAGAAGTGAACCGAATATTCTTATGGGAGCCGAGCATTTTTGAGCGCTACCCAATCAGTCAGTCTTGTGTTGATTTCGCCATGGAGCTATCTAAAAATATAGATGGTCTACAAGTCTATGTTGGCAAATGGTCTGAGCTCAAAGCACTCTATCCCGCAGCCAAATACGTCTACAAAGAGCATCCTCTCAATCAATACGAAGGCACTGAAGAGCCCAGAGAATGGATGTCGGGCGTGGATAAAGTCTATCGTTCTTTCTTTGGATTTTGGAAGAAAGCCAAAAAAGAAATTATGAAATCTCCAGATCTATTTGATCAGCTTTAATGTCTGATAGTGATGGCCATCTGATATACGGACAAAGTACAGTCCAGCTTTCAGTGGACTCAGGTCGAATATCGCTTTTTGATCAGAGGCGGACACCGCTTTGAATAGCTGTATCTGACCACTCGCATCTACGATCTCTATCCGTACTGATCCTGACCACTCTGTACTCCACTCGATCTGGATACTATCAGCAGAGGGATTCGGATAGGCTCGAGCGACAGCATTGATCGCATCTGGATCACTTGTAGATGTCGTCATACTTTGGAGCTCATAGATCACGGATTCGCCAGAGCCCAGAGAGAGCTTTACTCCGCTGAATCCTCCATCAGTATTGATCTGGATATCGGGCTGTGACATATTACTGATCATGTCTCTCACATCATAGCCACCTGAGATGAGCGTAGATAGCTCCAGGGATAGAGAAAAATCTCTATCACCACTACCCAGATGATGGACCACCAGTGCCGCATCATCTTCATATACCCGCATATAGGCCAAAACATTTGGATCACCTGACTCTACATTCAGCAGATATCCTTTTCGCAGTGCTTCTGAGTCAAGACGAGCCTGTATGAGGGCATCGTAGTGTGACAAGAGAGATGAATCATCTTGACGCATTGCGGCTACATTTCGAGTAGTGTAATTAGCTCCAGGAGAGGTCCACGGAGTAGACTCGGTAAATCCAGCATACTGCCCATCAGTCCACTGCATAGGTCGCCGGATATTCTCATGGTCACCTCGTCCAGTCATCCCGAGCTCTTCACCGTAGTAAATGAATGGCACTCCTGGTAGTGTCAAATAAATCGCTGCGGCAGACTTCATCTGCTGATCATTACCTGATAGCTGGGTGTATACTCGATCAATATCGTGATTAGTCAAGAAAGTAGCATACTGCAGAGCAGGATAGCCTGCCTGTACCGAGGTCATCTGCTGACGTATACGACTCGCATCTCCACGCTGCACACCATCGATGATGGCATAGCCGAGATCAAACTCAAAGCATACATCCAGCCTATCATCTCCGACATATGGTATCACTCCTGCAGTACCTGTCCACGCTTCTCCGACTGAGAATGCGTCAATATCATTTGCTTTGACCCGATCAGTGTAGGATTCGAGAATTTCGAAGTTTTCTCTGGTGTTTTCGAGGACTACTCCGTCTTCGTCGAGGTACTTGATCGCATCGAGTCTGAATCCATCGACACCTTTACTCTGCCAAAAATCTACTACTCGCCACATCTCAGCTTTCACCTCTGGATGATCATAGTTGAGATCAGGCATTCCTCCCCAAAACAATCCATAGTAAAATCCGCTGTCGCTCTGGTGCCAGACTTCCTGACCCCATGGACCCAAGTAACTGGGCTTACTATTAGACCAGCGATACCAGTCTCTATATTGTGAGGCAGTACTTGATTTAGCTGAGCTAAACCATGGATGCTGATCAGAGGTGTGATTGAGCACCAGATCTATGATGACCCTAATCCCTCGAGCATGTGCAGCAGCCAGTAAGGCTTCGAAATCCTCCATAGTCCCATAGTCAGGCTCTGTCGCATAGTAATCTACTACGTCGTATCCATGATAAGATGGAGAGCTCATCATTGGCATCAGCCATATACCTGTGATACCCAGATCATCATCTGTATCAGGATCACCATCATTGAGATAGTCCAGCTGCTCTATGATGCCTCTGAAGTCTCCGATACCATCCCCATCGCTATCATAAAAACTCCGCACGAAGATCTCGTAGAAGACAGCGTCGTTCCACCAATGAGTATCGTAATCCGTATCTATCTGGGCTACCTCACACTGATCAAAGCCAATAACAGGTAGATCCAGCTCAGCGCCGTTGACCTGAAAAGTCCGATTATAATTTCCATTACCATCGTGTATAGCACACTCAGCAGGCGGGAGCTCCGGTCTATCAGACCACTCGTCTCCATTGACATACTTATAGTAATAGATACCATCTGGGAGACTGACTGTCCTCGTGTATATGCCATCTCCGTCAGGATCCAACAGCTCTGTAGCCCCAGGCTGCCAATCACCACCAAATCCTGCCTCCGACTGAAAATCTCCTGCCACATGGACTCCATCTGGAGATACGGATATACCGGACATGTCCACACTAAAAGTCACAGCGTACTGCTGAGCAACAAGCATAGAGCTCCCCAATAGGGCGATCAAAAGATGACAATACTTCATAGGTTCTTAGATAGTTTTTATGTTCCTCAGTGGCCTTAACTTATATAGCCTTTTGCCTTAGCATCACGACTGAAATAGATCAGATAGACACCAAAGAGTATCACTAAAATCTGCATGATCAATGGCACCACACCATATACCTCAAGCACATTAGTCGCTCCAAAAGAATAGGCATTCTGTATGATCACAGCGACCAAAGAAATGATAAATAAAGGAATCGCCCAAGCTTTCTTAAGAAGTAAGGACACACAGCCAAGTGTACCACATATCGTCGCTAATCCGAATACGATAGTGAGCCAAGATGGATAGTCCTCATAAAGTGCCTGCTCAGCGGACGGTAGCTCTGCGATCGCCTCTGGCGTCATAGAGAGGTGAGAGGCATAGGCACCGAGGCCCATGAGATTCCACAGCAGCGCCAGTGTGCTGATGATCCAAAATGATTTAGGTATACTGTTCATAATTCTTCAATAGTTAGTTTTGTAATTTATATGAGAAAGTTAAACAATCACGAGCAAAAGATGCAGTAATGGACTATTTATTCACCTCGGAGCGATTGGGCTTTAGGCTATGGACGGATGACGATCGAGATCCATTTGCGGCACTTAATGCGGACCCTACAGTCAGGAGATACTTTCCCGATGTGATGAGCCAAGAGGAGTCTGACGCTGCCATAGATCGATTTTTGGCTCACTATCGAAAGCATGGATTTTGTCCTTATGCGGTGGATGAGCTTTCGAGTAGAGAGCTGATTGGATTAATAGGATTTTATCGACCGACATTCGAGGCATCGTTCACTCCATGTATCGAGATCGGATGGAGACTGGCGCAGGCATATTGGGGACAGGGATTTGCTACTGAGGGTGCTCAGCGCTGTTTGGAGTATGCCCAAGAGGAGTTGTGCTTGGATCAGATTTATTCTTTCACTACCGTGAATAATCTACCCTCTGAACGAGTCATGCAGCGGATCGGGATGTCCAAAATTTCGACATTTGAACATCCCAGCCTGCCAGAAGGTCATACACTAAGACCTCATGTATTATATCATATTTCGCTGGATCAATAAGGGCGATCCTCCCACATCAGATAGGCCTTCAGGAAGTCATCCAGATCTCCATTCAGCACTGCGTCAGTCTGCGGCGTCTGATGTCCAGTCCTATGATCTTTGACACGTCGATCATCCAGCACATACGAGCGGATCTGAGATCCCCACTCATTTTTCATTTTACCAGATTCTACGGCTGCCTTTTCAGCTCTTTTCTTTTCGAGCTCAGCTTCATAGAGTCGAGACTTGAGCATTTGGATGGCTTTTTCACGGTTCATATGCTGGGAGCGCTCTTCTTGGCACTCTACTACTATACCTGATGGCAGGTGACGCACTCGTACGGCAGACTCTGTCTTATTGACATGCTGTCCTCCAGCTCCACTCGCTCTGAATGTATCCCAGCCCAGATCAGATGGGTTGACATCGATCTCGATACGACTATCAATGAGTGGATGCACGAATACTGAGGCGAATGAAGTCATCCGCTTGCCCTGTGCATTGTACGGACTCACTCTGACTAATCGATGCACCCCGTTTTCACTCTTGAGCATCCCATAGCCAAAGTCTCCACCTATCTCTAACTCGACCGATCGAACACCAGCGACATCACCAGCCACCCGATTGAGTTCTTTTACTTTATAGCCGTTTTTCTCGCCCCAGAGCACATACATCCTGTAGAGCATCTCTGCCCAGTCACAGGCCTCGGTACCTCCAGCCCCAGCATTGATCTCTAAGATGGCAGATAACTCATCCTCCTCCTTATTAAGGGTAGACTTAAACTCTGCTTCTTCGAGTTGAGCTAATGTCTTTTCATATTGAGCATCGACCTCTTCTTCGGTAGCCTCTCCTTCTTTTTGAAATTCGTCTAAGACCTCCAGATCACCTATAGCTGCCTCTACTTGTTCGTATTGGCCTACCCAGTTCTTATGTACTTTGAGCTCACGGAGTATTGTCTCAGCACGCTCTGGGTCATCCCAAAATGTTGGATCTACAGATGACTGTTCCTTGTCTTCTATCTCTAATCGTCGGTTATCGACGTCAAAGATACCTCCTCAGGTCCGACAAGCGAGATTGTAGGTCTGCTAATTGATCAGCAGTCATTGTCCTTTCGTTTAAATGGTTAATAAATAAATGTCCTGAAAGCTTTGGTCACTGGACCAATCCGTCCTAATAAAACAGCTCCTCTGCCTCTACGTAGAAGTACAGCTCAGCTCCTCCTGGGATGTCTGGTGGATATCCTCCCTCACCGTATCCGAGCTCACTCGGAATGAACAGTGATGCCTTAGTGCCTACTGGGAGCACGAGTGCAGCCTGATCCCATCCGGCGATCACACTGCCCTGCCCTACTCTAAAGGTAAAACCACGGCCACGATTGAAGCTATTGTCAAACATTTTACCGTCTTCCACCAATGCACCATAGTACTGCATAGTGAGCATATTAGCATTCTGTGGGAGATCGCCGTCACCCTTCTCATGGATATAGTATTTGAGTCCCGTCTCCGTCTCTTGGACATCGATTTTACCCGCTTTGTAGTCTTTGATAGTCTGTTGCACCAGATCTTCTACCTCTGGGAGGCGCTCTTTGAGAGCAGACATCTGCGCCATCTCTGCTTCACGCTCTTCGTCGAGTCTCTGCTTATAGGTAGCTTCATCCACTACTTCCTCGACTACGATATTGTAGTAGAAGTCATTGACATCTTCGAATCCTGGAGGCACGTTTGGTAGAGAATCTTTAGGAATGATGATGCCTACACTATCGCCTACTGATAGATGGGATAGTACATCTACGACTGGATTTTTCTTACGTGCAGCATCGTCTTCTGGAGCGATCTTGACAGATGGGATCTGCTTCTGATTACGATAGGTCTGCAGCAGTGTATCCTTATCATCATAGATATCCATCTGAAAATATACGTAGTCTCCGACTGCTGGCTGCTCACCTGCTCCTGAGGCATATACCTTGTACTGATAGCCTGATAGTGGAGCTGTCTCTATGCCACCCGATGAGCTGTCCGAGCTACAGCTGTAGATCATGACTATAGCTGCTATTATTACTATTATTCTATTCAAAATGATATGTTGATTTGATTATTAAATGTCATTTTATTACTTCAAAAAGTCGGGGAGCACAGTGACAAATCTATCTATGGTCTCCTCAAGTGACACCTTTGAGGACCCGCCAGAGGCATTCTTATGACCACCTCCACTGAAGTGAGTCCGGGCCAGCTCTTGGACTGAGATATCCCCCTTGCTTCGTAGTGATAGCTTGATCTCTCCACTCGGCATCTCTCTGATGAAGGCCGCTACCTTCATCCCTTTGATCATCAAGATATAATTGACTAAGCCCTCTGTATCTCCACGAGCGATGCGATACTTGAGATAGTCCTTCTTATCCAGATAGATCACACCTGCTGATAGCTCAGGGTAGGTCTTGAGTCGATTTCGCAATGCGTGTCCTAAGATATTCAGCTGTCGCTCACTCCAGCAATTAAATATGTTGTCATGGAGCGTGTAGTCATCGACGCCCATCTCCTTCAGATCAGCCGCTACTCTGAATACATTAGGATTAGTCGCATAGGTGAATGATCCCGTATCTGTGATCAGGCCTGTGAATAGCGCCGTAGCCACATCGAGGTCCATCTTACGCTTTTCGCCCAGCTCAGATATAAATCGATACACCAGCTCACAGGTACTACTCGCCGAGGTATCTGATAGGTAATAATCGGCAAAAGGCTCTGGATCTAAATGATGATCGATCAAGGCTTTATACCCTTTAGCCTCATCGACCGTCGGACCTAAGGTATCAATCCTATCGAGTCCATTAAAATCGAGGCAAAATATTATCTCTGCATTAGTGATCTCTTGCTTGGCTCGCTCTCGATCTTGATCATAGATGATCGCCTCATTGATATGGGCCAAAAACTCAAATATCACGGGGTACTCTGACGGGAATACCACCTTGACACGATGACCATACTTATTTAAAAATCCCTGCAGGGCCAGTGAGGATCCTATAGCATCACCATCAGGATTGCGATGAGTGATGATCACTATCTCCTTAGGAGTTGATATTTTACTCCTTATCTCTTCTATGTCATTCACAGTCTCCATACAAATAGGGGGCGAAAATATAAAAATATAATGGGTCGATGTGATGATCTCTGTAGGCTAATGAACAATAGCGTAAAACACCCTCAGCGATAATCAATCTAACGGCAGAAATGTTATCTGAGTTTTAAATCTGAAATAAATCTGACCTCACAAAGTCAAGTTTTATACTTTTGCGGCCAAATTGATAAAGATTACATAAAATGGCAGGAAATATAACATTCACAATGATCAAGCCTGATGCTGTCAGAGGAGGTCACATCGGTGCGATCCTCAAGCAGATTAACGAAGCAGGATTCTCGATCAAAGCAATGAAATACACAAAACTATCCGCAGAGAAAGCTGGGGAGTTTTATGCAGTACACAAAGAGCGTCCATTCTATGGTGAGTTAGTAGAATTCATGTCTTCTGGCCCTATCGTAGCAGCGATCTTAGAAAAAGATAATGCAGTGGCAGACTTCAGAACCCTGATCGGAGCTACTAATCCAGCTGAAGCAGAAGCTGGTACTATCAGAGCTCTCTACGCTACTAACGTCGGTGAGAATGCAGTACACGGATCTGACTCTGACGAAAATGCGCAGATCGAAGCAAGCTTCCACTTTGCAGGTACTGAGATATTCTAATATCTCTCTAATGAGAAAAATATAATAAGGCTCATCGGACGTACTGGTGAGCCTTATTTGTTTTACACTTTAGCGTTTGAAATAATTATCGTTAAAGTTTCTACATAGGCCGTAGTGTCTTTTCTCATTTTTTGTGTCTAAAATTGTAGAAGATGTCAACACATCTTACAATTGTACAATTTAAGGCTAACAACAAATGAAAGTTACTAATCTTAGCTTATCTCCTGCAGAAGCTGCTCAAAGTCTGGATTTAGACTTTTCTCCAGATCTATTCATACTATTCAGCGGATCAAAAATCGAAAATATACAAGAGGTCGTCAGCTCAGTGAAGACTCAATATCCCGTGAGCTATATCTCGGGATGTAGTACCTCTGGAGAGATCAGCGACATCACGGTGAAAGATGATAGTATCTCACTGACAGCTATCAAGTTTGATGAGAGTAGCTTCAAAAAAATAAGTGTGGACATATCTGATGTATCAGAAAGCCATAGCGTAGGACAGCAACTAATGAATGGTCTCCCTAAAGAAGGACTACGACATGTGCTTATCTTCAGTGATGGCCTACATGTCAATGGTGCAGAGCTCGTCAAAGGGCTAAAGAATGATCTGCCCAAAGATGTAAATATCACAGGTGGTCTGGCAGGTGATGGAGCGGATTTTGTCAAAACTTTCATCATCGACGATGGAATATTTGAAAAACGCATAGTAGCAATAGGCCTCTATGGCTCTTCTCTCAAAATAGGATATGGATCGAAAGGTGGATGGGATAGCTTTGGGATAGAGAGAAAAGTCACTAAGAGTGATGGCAGTATATTGTACGAACTTGATGGTGAGCCTGCACTCGATATCTACAAATCTTTTTTGGGCGATAAAGCAAAAGATTTGCCTGGATCGGGTTTACTTTTCCCCCTTAGTCTCAGAGAAGACGAAAATCTACCTGTAGTACGGACTATATTGGCAGTAGATGAAGAGTCGAAGAGTTTGACATTCGCTGGGAGTATACCTACAGGTGCCTATGTGAGATTCATGAAAGCTAATATAGATAGAGTAATCGATGGAGCTGCGGACTCTGCAGAGACGAGCTACGAGATCACCGGTCAGGATACTGAGCTGGCGATACTGATCAGCTGTGTAGGACGAAAACTGGTACTCAAGCAACTGGTAGAAGAAGAGGTCGATGCCGTACGTGAGGTAATCGGTGACCAGGCAGTGATGACTGGATTTTACTCTTATGGCGAGATCGCACCCTTCGCTGGATTTTCGCCATGTCAACTGCACAACCAGACTATGACTATCACAACTATCTCAGAATGACCGAACTAACCATGCATAGGCTGCTCCGTAGACAGCTCAAAAAGGCGGGAATCGACGAAGCCACCAGAGAACAAATGAAACCTTTTCTCGAAATGGTGAATGAAGCCTATCGTGGTAATGATAATGATATAAAACATCTCGAGAACATTATAGAGAAAAGCTCTCAAGAGCTATTCAAAGCCAATCAGCTCCTCAAAGAGGATGTCCAACAAAAGACGCTGGAGCTGGATGCCGCTAATAAGCGCTATGAGACCGTAGCTTCCAATATCAAAGAGATCCTATTTCAGCTGGATCAAGATGGAAAATTCTCCTATCTCAACAGTGCATGGACACTTCTCACAGGACTCGAGCCAGAAGAGTCTCTTGGTAAGTCATTCGCTACCATCAAAAGCTATATCAATGAAGAGCACGAGATCCTCATCGACTCTATAGCTGAGGGCCTGAAATCCGAAGTGTCGGAGGTCTTGAAATTTAAAAGCTATACAGGAAGTGAGGGCTGGATCGAAGTATCAGCTAAAAAAGTATACAATGATCAAAAGGAGTATACCGGCATCATCGGTACACTTACTAATATCACCAAAATAAAAGAAACAGAACTGGCGCTGAAAGCAGCTCGTGATCAGGCAGAGAAAGCCAGTAAGGCAAAGGATGAATTTCTCTCTACGATGTCTCACGAAATCCGGACGCCCCTCAATGCTATAGTAGGTATCAGCAATCTGCTACTGATGAATGATATTCTGCCAGATCAAATGGAAAACCTGGAGGGTCTCAAGTTTAGCTCAGAGCATCTACTCAGTCTGATTAATGATATTTTGGATTTCTCCAAGATAGAATCGGGTAAGATAGAATTTGATGCATCAGAGTTCAGCATACACGACTTCTTGCTCGGGATGCGAAAGAACTACTCCTACTCTGCAGAAGAGAAAGGTCTATTATTCAAAGTCAAAAAGGACGAAGAGCTACCTGAAGTACTCATAGGAGATATCACTCGACTCTCCCAGGTAGTCAGCAATCTGATCGGCAATGCCATAAAATTCACTTCTGAAGGCGGTGTTATCCTCGATGTAGAAGTCATGAAAAAGTCGAAAGACAAGGCCACCATCAAATTTGAAATAAAAGATACAGGAATAGGCATCCCTGAAAATAAAATTGATAAGATTTTCGAGAAATTTGCGCAAGCAGAGAGCAATACCACTCGAGAGTATGGAGGCACAGGCCTCGGTCTGCCGATCTGTCAAAAGCTCCTCGATCTGCAAGGCAGCAAACTCAATGTATCAAGTGTACAGGGACAAGGTAGCAAATTCTGGTTTGAGTTAGAATTCGGCATCAGCGAAAGATTCAACCTTAGCACGACAAAATATATAGATCTAAAGCCTTCATTTGGAGCGATCAATGGCATGGTTGTCTTAGTGGCCGAAGATAATAAGATGAATATCCGAGTAGCCCGACAGTTCTTAGATAAGTGGGGTGTAGACTTCGATATCGTGCTCAATGGTCAAGAGGCTGTGGATCAAGTCACAAAGCGGGACTATGATCTCGTCCTCATGGATCTCCAGATGCCCGTGATGAACGGCTATGATGCGACTCGTAATATCAGAGCGATGGACGGCCCTGTCGGAGACATTCCTATATTAGCGCTGACCGCATCCACTACGATCACAGTCCGCAAAGAGGCACAGTCAGTGGGCATGAATGACTACATCATGAAACCATTCAACCCTAAGGATCTGTACCAATCACTAAAGTATTACTATGATAAGAAAACTACCCTTAGCTCAGAATAGCTAACACAGACTCTGGTGGTCGACCGATCGCAGCTCGATCGCCATTGATCACGATAGGTCGCTCAATGAGTTTTGGATTTTCAGCGAGGATATCGATCCACTCATTATCTGAGTAGCTTTTGCCCTTGTAGTTTTCTTTGTAGATGGCTTCTCCCTTACGGATGATTTGCTCAGGACTTATGTCCAATTTTGCTAATACCGCTTTGATTTCCTCGACAGAAGGAGTCTCCTTCAGATACAGTTTTATCTCAGGCTGGATGCCTTTTTCTTCTATCAGTTGTAGTGTCTCTCGACTTTTGCGACAGCGGGGATTATGCCAGATTTTAATACTCATATTATTATTTTTCATTAGTTGAGCAGGAGAGCGTCATATTAAATCCTACTTCTGCCAACACAATGTGCTCATTATTACGTTTATACTGTTACAATATTATGAAAAGTATATACATCTCCTCAGGCATAAATTTCATTTTGTCGATGCTGATCGGTCTCTCGATCTCAGCCCAAGACAGTTTGCAGATTTCACTGATCGACCAGGTAGATTTTCCTACTACTGGCAATGATCTCTGGGGCTATGTCGATGCCGATGGCAGAGAATACATCATCGCAGGCAATCGTCAAGACACTCGCATCTATACCGCTGATGACACCCTCTCACTGATCAAGACTATACCTGGAGCTCGGTCCGTATGGAGAGACTACAAGGTCTACGGCGATCATGTCTACGTCACTGCTGATCAAGGCAATGATGGAGTGATCATCATTGACATGTCTATGGCCCCTGACTCGATCAGCTATCATCACTGGACAGATACTGTCTATACTACTCTCGACACGACGACCATACAGCGCTGTCACAATATCTGGATAGATACGACCATCGGCCATGGATATCTTGCTGGATGCAATAATGGCTACGGAGGCGTCATCACACTCGACCTGACAATAGATCCGAGCGCACCTGAGATCATAGGTGTACAGGATCGTGAATATGCCCATGATGTATTCGCCAGGGATGGAAAGATGTACACTTCTGAGATCTATGGGGGCTTCCTTGGCATCTATGACATCACGACTCCTGCCGATCCGATTTTCTTGACCAAATTTACCACCTCGACCTTCTTCACGCACAATGCTTGGCTGAGCGATGATGGTGACTACGTATTCACTACTGACGAAAAAGGTGGCGGCTACGTCGATGCATACGACATACGAGATCTGGACAATATCCTCAGAGTAGGCAGCTATAGACCCTCTGGCAGTGTATCTGTGCTACCGCACAATGTGCATTATCACGATGGGTACTTGGTCACATCGTGGTATACTGAAGGAGTCATCGTGCTTGACGCCGCTCGACCGCACAATCTCATCAAAGTAGGTCAATACGATACTAATCCCCAAAATGCCAATGGCAACTGGGGTGCATATCCGTACCTGCCATCTGGGCGATTAGCCCTGACGGATATGGACAATGGTCTATTCCTCACAGCTCCATCCTATCAGCGAGCAGCCTACCTCGAGGGCAAAATACTCGATGCTCTGGATGACTCCCCCATCAACAATGCGCAAGTCATCATCCTCAACTCTGAGGCAGTGACTCGATCGTCCAATGCCTCTGGTGACTATGCTACAGGAGTTGCTCGCAGCGCTACCTACAGAGTCGAAGTGTCTCAGGCTAACTACCTGACAGACACCTTCACCGTCAAACTGGAAAATGGAATTCTCACGGAGCAAGATTTCTACTTGACTAAGAAAGTACAGCATCAACTATCTGGGAGTATCTCAGATATGGATGGACAGCCTATCGCTGGAGCTACCATACAGCTCAGTTCAGAGCTCGGAGTCACGGAGCTACAGACAGATAGCGACGGACTATATAGCGTATCGCTACTGGAGGCAGACTATGAGATAGTAGTCGGCAGCTGGGGCTTTCGCCCAAAATATATCAACACCAAAGCAGATGGTGACAAAGCTATCAACTTTACACTGGAGGCGGGCTATGAAGACAATTTTGATGTGGATCAAGGCTGGCAAGTCGGAGGAGATGCATTCAGAGGTGTCTGGGAACGTGCACTACCCGCACGGACGATCCTCGGCGCAGATATCGCCAATCCTAATACAGACGCTGACAAAGAAGGGCTTGGATATGCCTATGTGACTGGCAATGATAATCGAGATGTGGTATATGACGATGTGGATAATGGCACTACGACTCTCAGCTCTCCACTGATAGATCTCAGCAGCTACAGCGATCCGGGACTTACATTGGCCTATTGGTTTTTTAATGGAGGTGGTGCTGGAGAGCCAAATGATGCCCTACGTATAGCAATCATTACTACTGGTGATACCATAGACATCACTCGGATCACGCCTGATAGTGTAATGTCACAATGGCTATACATCGAAGATCTACCGATCCATGATCTCACAGATACTGATCAGATACAGCTATATATAGAAACCAGCGATTTTGCTGATAGTGGCCACATCGTTGAGGCCGGCATAGACGCATTCAGTATCAGCGAACTAATGACGACCTCAGATGAGGAAATCGGTTTCGATCCAATCCAGATATATCCTAATCCTACTGCACAATGGATCAATATCACTGGTATCACGATCAAGGAGATAGAAAATATCAGGATCACAGATGCCAGTGGCAGAGCCTATCCACTATCTTTGATGGATCAGAGACTGGATGTATCCTCTCTATCCGCTGGTGTCTACTGGATATCTATGACACTATCGACCGGAGAGACCATCGTCAAGGAGATCATAAAATCAAATCATGGCCAATAGCTCAATACTGAAACTATCACTAATAACAGCCAGCATTGCTTTCTGCTCACTATTCTTCAGCTGTAAGAGTGATAGTACGTCCACTGCTGCCTCCTCTTCCACTGTAGCAACCGCTACCGCCGGCTCTACGCTACCCTCCGCAGAAGGCATCACTAAAGAGGTAGTCGATCGCATCGTCAATGAATGTACAGGGATCGATGTAGTGTTCAGAGATAAGCCATTCAGCATGAATCAGCATGAGAAAGCGGCCATCATCAATGACCTGAGCTTTATCTCTCCAGAGTCACTGAGCGAGATCCCATCTGGCTGTACTCCGATAGCTCGCAAAGTATACACCACACCTCAAGATGTCATCATAGAGGCAGATGTATACTATGCTGAAAACTGCTATTTATTCGTATTCATCGAAAATGAAAAGCCCCTCTTTGCGAACAAAATGAACCAAAAAGGGGCTGAATTTTATCAAAAGCTCTTCATGCAGGTGAGCCAGATGCAGAATTAATTTGCTGTGCTGACTACCCTATGAGATCTACCAAATTTTCAAAATTTAGTAGATCAGACATCCTCCTTAAAACTTGATCAAAGGCAAATCTGAGTTTTTATAGGCTTCATTAATTGCTGCGAGAGCTGATTTAATACCCTCCGCTTCTTTTTTGATCGCACTCCACTGCTCCATGAGGTCCGACTTGCGCTGTAGCATACCGGCTGTCAGTATAGGATCGGCGCTCCCCATCGTCCCCATAAGGCTCGTGATCTCGGCATTGAGCCGATTTGGGAAATTAATCACATCCTGAAACGTCTTCTGATCTCGCTGTATCAGTTTGCCTTGCCATGTATCTATAGACTCTTGTGTCGTTTTGACTAAATCCATTAGATCTTTAGCATCTTCATTTTCACCGAAAGTTTTCTCAAAAGCCTGAAGTTGTTTTTTCACCGCCTCCATTTCATTGACCGATTGATGCACTTTTTTGGCTACAGCCTCCAGCTCACTGATCTCAGCATACTGCCGATCATAGTCAGCCTGCCCAGCATCTATACCCGGATCTGCTAAAAGCGTGAAACTCACCTCATCAGATACATCACCCTGTGTCAGTACAGCTCGATACTCACCTGGCGGCACCATCGTCCCTGCATAAGAGCCCAGCATGAATACACCATCGACGCCTGCTATCGTCTCCTGTCGCATATCCCAAGCGAAGCGATTAACTCCCCCTTTAGTCGGTAGGAGCTTATCGGCACTTGGACCACCGATGTACTTCTTAAAGTCTGGATCCTTCTCACTGCTGTAGCTGCGGATGAGCTCACCCGAGCTATGGTAAATCTCCAGTGTCAGCTCTGTAGAGTCCTCCGATGGCAGGAAGTAGTCAAAACTCACTCCATTAGTAGGATTCTGGCCATATACAGCTCCTGGTCTGAATCCTCCGCCAGCGCTGAGTCGTACAGACGGCTTAGGAGCGATGAGGCTCAGTTCTTTTTGTGTATGCACCGCACTCTGGATCGCAGACAGGTCATCCAGTATCCAAAACGCTCTGCCTGAGGTCGCTACTACTAAATCATTATCCTCAATAGTAAGGTCAGTCACTGGACACACTGGCAGATTGAGCTGCATAGACATCCACTCTCCCCCATCATCATAGGAGACATAGAGTCCAGTCTCTGTCCCTGCATAAAGGAGCCCTTTTACTTTTTTATCTTCTCTGACTACTCGAGCCCATGAGTCAGCCGGTAGTCCATCCGTGATCATCTTCCAAGACTTCCCATAGTTGCTCGTCTTATAAATCATCGGAGTGAAATCGTTGAATTTATAATTAGTCGCTACGATATACGCTACTCCTGTATCATGCGGTGATACTTCGATGCTATTGATGAGTACCTCTCCGAGCCCTTTCGGCGTGACGTCCTGCCAGTCTGCGCCTCCATCTCGAGTCACATGGACTAATCCACAGTCACTACCTGTCCATATCACTCCAGCATCATGCGGAGATACTGCCAGATAAGCGATCGTATTGTATACTTCGCCACCGGCACCCTCATTAGTATAGGGCACTCCACCGTCAATATGTTTAGCTGGATCATTGCGAGTCAGATCTGGGCTGATTTCCATCCAAGATCTACCTCCGTCAGTAGTTTTGAGTACTTTATTGCCTGCATGATAGACCACATTAGGATCTTGGAGTGAGGAGACTACTGGCGGATTCCAGTTCCAGCGATATGGTAGCTCAGCGGTATTCCAGCCAAGACCGATGATCGGATAGGCCATGACATTTCGCTGCTCTTGGGTCTCGAGATCCATCACCGTGATATCTCCTTGTATACAGGTACCAAAAATATCAGTAGGATCATCTGGATCAAAAGCTAAAAATGCACTCTCACAGCCCGGCCCCGTGATCCAATCCCTCCATCCGATACCGCCTCTGCGAGTACGTGATGGTGTGATCACGGAGGTATTGTCCTGCTGTCCAGCATATACATGATAAGGAAATCTATGATCCGTGATCACTCTATAAAACTGTGCCGTAGGCTGATTTTCTTGGGATGACCAGGTCTTACCACCATTAAAGGTCACAGTACCTCCACCATCGTTGGAGAGGATGATATTGTCAGGATCATTAGGGTTGATCCACATATGGTGCTGGTCGCCGTGAGGATTACTGATCGACTTAAAAGTCTTTCCACCATCAATAGACTTGAGCATAGGAGCATTGAGCACATAGACAGTATTCTCATCCTGAGGATCTGCGAATACCTCTATATAGTACCAAGCCCGAGCTACCGTGACCCGATCGCTCGTGGTCTGCCGCCAAGACTTACCTCCATCGTCAGATCTGTAGACGCCCCCTTTGGTTCCTTCTGCTTCAATATTGGCATAGACGACTTCACTATTCGCTGGAGAGACATCGATACTGGTTTTACCCATTACTTCTGGGAGGCCTTTAGAGAGCTTTTCCCAAGTGTCTCCACCATCTGTACTCTTATACAGTGCTGAGCCTGGACCGCCCGATCGCACCTGCCATGGCAGTCGTCGATGATCCCAAGTCGAAGCATAGAGGATGCGAGGATTATGATGATCCATAGAGATATCGGTAGCTCCAGTCGTCTCATCGATATAGAGCACCCGCTCCCAGCTCTGTCCACCATCTGTAGAGCGATAGACGCCACGCTCCTCACTATCACCATGGACAGCACCCTGCACCGCTACATAGATATGATCGGGATCATTAGGATGGATCTCGATCTCAGCGATATGCCGGCTATCCATCAGTCCTAAGTGCTGCCAAGTCTGGCCGGCATCATCAGAGCGATAGACACCATCACCATGAGAGGTCATCACACCTCGTACAGGATGCTCTCCCATACCGAGGTAGACCACATTAGGATCGCTCTCCGCTACGGAGATAGCTCCGACACTCGCTGTATTGAGATGTCCATCTGTGATGTTCCGCCAAGTGACTCCTGCATCTGATGTCTTCCAGACGCCACCCATCGTACCCATGTAGTAAGTCATAGGATCGCCAATCACTCCGGAGGATGCGACCGATCGACCTCCTCTGAATGGACCAATATTCCTAAACTTCAGGGAGTGATAGGCTTTATCCAGTGTTGATTTAGCCGAGTCATCCTGGCTGTAGATCGTAGTAGTGATGCTCCAGATGCATAGGAGCAATAAAATTCTTTTAGTCATACTATATTCGGTTGTTATTCATTTGATGCGCTGAGTAAGAGACTCATCTCCAAGCTCTCAAGAGCAATCCTATTGACGTAAGATAGTGAGTATATCTGACGAACTATACCATATACATCACAAAAAAAGCCCCTTTCCGCTGAGGAAAGAGGCCTTCTTTATTTCATTTGCTTTTAGATCAGCTGATCTTAGCTTTCTGGAGCATCTGGCTTGTATACAGTACCTTTGATGTAAAGGTATGTGTTTACAGGATCAGTGTTAGCTGTGATAGTCACACGCTTGTTTTCAGCACGACCACCTTCAGCTCTTACTTTTCCTTTTCCTCTTGAGTCATACTGTACTTTGATGACACCTTCGCCACCTACTGGGATAGGCTCTCTCGGCCAATCAGGAACAGTACATCCGCAAGATCCTTGAGCTTTAGAGATCACTAATGGTTCTTTACCAGTGTTCTTGAATGCGAACTCGTGGATTACTTTCTCACCTTCTTCGATCTCACCGAAGTTAAACTCCGTCTCAGGATACTCGATAGTAGTGAGTGGGCCTACAGGTACAGTCTCTGCAGGAGTAGATGTAGCTGGAGCAGCAGGAGTCGTAGTACTTGCAGTAGCTACAGCTTCTCTTTCTGCACTTTGTCCAGCGTCGTTTTTACACGCTACAGTAAGTGCTACAGCACATACCATAAGTAAAAGAGCTTTAAAAGAATTCATTATCAATACAATTTTTTATTTACGAATTAAGATATTACAAATTTAAGGCAATTCTTCGTCATTCAAACCATCTCTGCCCGCTTAACAACGGATTAACACCCATATCTATTGGCCCAGCCATGCTTTAAAATCAGAGAGCCCCTTAGCATTGAGGCACTCAGCAGGTGCCAATAATGCTTTTCTCGCAGCAGAGACCCCATACTGTATATCCTGGATACCAGCGATACTATGCGCATCAGGATTGATACTGATCATCACTCCTCGCTCCACAGCATAGGGGATCCATGTCCAGTCGAGATCCAGTCGATAGGGACTGGCATTGAGCTCGATCACGACATCGTGCTCCGCACAGGCATCGATCAGCGCCATATGATCGATCGGATAGCCCTCTCGTGACAGCAACAGTCGTCCCGTAGGATGACCCAATATCCGAGTAGCAGGATGCGCCACGGCCGTGAGCAGTCGATGCATCGCCTTGTCCTGATCCATCTTGAGATTGCTATGTACTGAAGCGATCACCAGATCAAAATTCTTAAGAAAATCATCATCATAGTCCAGCGAGCCATCATAGAGGATATCACACTCGATACTCTTGAATATATGGAAGTCCTTCATCTCCGCATTGATACGATCGATCTCCTCCATCTGGGCCAGTACTCGATCCTCATTCAGACCATTAGCATAGAAAGCGGCCTTACTATGATCACTCATCACCAGATACTCATAGCCGAGTCGCTGTGACTCCTCCGCCATCTCACGGATGGTATTGACACCATCACTGTGCGTCGAGTGCGTATGTACTACCCCTCTGATATCTGCCTCACTGATGATAGATAGACCTGTCGGTGCCATATCGATCGCCTCCACTCTCTCTCTGCACTCAGCAGGGATAGGCTGTAGGCCAATATCCTCAAATGCGGACTCTCTCATCTGATCCGGATAGCGCTCTGACCAAGCCGCTACAAACTCCTCAGAAGCACTCCCCTGCCACCAGACTGAGTCATACTCCTCCGTAGCGCAGCTCACGATCACGATCTTAGATCCAGCATAGTGCCAGGCTCCGTCAATCTCCTCTACACCCTCCAGCGACTGACAGTAGCTCATGATCTCCTCCGCAGGCCCATCTGTCAGTATCTCTATCCCATCCACTATCGGCAGCTGCCGACGAAGTCCATGGATGAACTCAAATCGGTAGGCCCCAAACTGCTCTCTCAGCAATCCTAAAAGCCGCTCTGACTCCGCTAAAATGTGACCATATAGATATTTGCCCCGAGAGTCGAGGAAATAGATCAACTGCTGCTTGATAGTCTCCTGCGTCTTAGCGCCAAATCCCTTAAGCTCGATGAGGCGATTTTCTTCGCAGGCATAGAGTAGCTCTCCGGGAGACTCGATCTGCATGCCTTCCCAGACGGTCTTTATCTTCTTTGGTCCGAAGCCCTTGATGCTGAGCATCTCGACGATGCCGGGCGGTGTCTTCTCCAGATACCGATTGAGCGTAGAGAGCTCACCTGTCTCTCGCAGCTCGACGATCTTATCAGCGATAGCTTTGCCGATGCCCTTGATACCGAGGAGCTCCTCTCGCTCCATGTCTATCACGGGCTCAGGTAGCTTACGTATCGTCACATAGGCACTCGAGTAGGAGCGGATCTTGAATGGGTTTTCGCCATGGAGCTCCATGATCTTGCCCAGGGTATTGATGATAGTAGCTACTTCTTTATTAGTCATAGGGATTCTCTTACTTCGCAAAAATCTATAATATGTCTTTCTTTCAAACTATTCATTGTACTATTTTTGAACCTCAGAATCAAAAAACAGATCACCATGATGCGATATATCTTACTCTCAGCGACACTACTCACTCTACTCGCCTGCGGAGGCGGCGGATCCATGACTGGCCCTCAGTATGATCTCAAGTCCTATGACACTGAGGATATCGGCGGTGGTGCTAAGCTCGTCAGCTACCAAGATGCTGAGCAATACTTCCTCGCTCAGGGCACTGTCATCGGCGGTGTGCGAAATGGTGCATGGACCACCTTCCATCCCAACTCCAATAAGATCAAATCTATCACTAACTATGTGAATGGTGTCAAAAACGGTGTAGAGATCACCATGAATGATCGTGGTCAGATCGAGTCCATGGCTTTCTACAAAAACGATGTACTCCATGGCGTCAAGGGCAACTATAAGTTTGGCAGGCCCACAGATGAAACGACCTATCAAGACGGTAAGGTCAGTGGCCCATTCGCTGTGTACAATAGCAAAGCCCAGCTCCAAAAGAAAGGCTCATTCAAAGATGGTAAACAGCATGGCCTCCTCCAGTTCTTTGACGAAGAAGGCAACATGACCCTCGAGTATGAATATAAAGACGGTGAGAAAATACGTGGTGGAATCGTAGAGAAAGCGGCTGCTGAGGAGTAGTGGATTTTTTTTGGCTTTCGCCGAAAATCAAGAAAATTATAGGAGACACTTCTTTTTGGGAACAAAGGGAAGTGTGTTTTTAATTGTTGTCTCAAGATATGATTACTACTCCTTTAAACCTAATTATTGCTATCAACCTAATTTTTCTCATTTACCTACCGTGAATTTAAAGCTACTGTTGTTTTGGTAACGGATGATGGTATGCAGCGTCTCTCGACGAAGGAGAGATATGCTGTCATCACCTATTGTTAGACCACATTATATTTTTCAATAGTTTAAGTTTTTCATATTGTAGTAATCTTTCATTGTTGTATAATTCTCTATCTCGAATCATTTTTAAAACTTCATCTTGATTTATTTCCTCTGGAATGGAATATTCAAGTTTTCTAATTGCACTGCTCGGAATTCCATATTCATAAAGTATGGATAAATTTTCTCTTAAAAAATCATTTTCAATTTTATTGGCGTAAAAAATATAATTGCCTGACCTTAAGCCTTTTTCTTGACAAACAAATTTTTGAATTTCATTCATAACTGAGAGCCATTTTGGTACTTTATATTGAAACCAATGTTTCATTACATGAAATGTGTTTTGTATGGCATCATCCATAGCATCTGCTTCACTTTTTTTGGCATATTGTTTTAATGAAAGCAAATAAGAATAATTGCTTTTGATTAAGAATTCAATGTTTTGATGAAGACCATAGTTGAAGGTCATATGAACTAATTTGTTTTTAGTCATTGGTCGAGTTGTTTCACCTTCAACTATCAAATGATCCCAAGCTAGTCCCAGAATATATGTAAGCTGATTGTACTTTGGCTGATTCCAGTTTATCAATTCATATTTCGAATCAATATCTCTTCTAAGAATGTCGAAAATCGATTTCTGTCCGAAAACCTTTACTCCATTATTCTTAATGATTTCTTTTTCATCAGATGGAATATTATTAATAGATATATTTTGGTCACTATCAGGATAAATAATTTCAGATGGATCTAATTGTATTAAAACTTCATCTCGAATAGGATCTTGCTGAAAAAATGGAATGTCAATTATTACCTGTGATTTGGATGGTGGTTTATTGAAATTGTAAATATTTCCAACATAATGTTCCATCAATCTTCCAGCTCTTCCTTTTATGTTCGAGTAATCAAAGAAATCGACCTCGGAAGGACCTTTGTTGCTGTCAAAGAAGATAATATTTTTTGCACTCGTGTTTACACCTTCTATTATTGTTGATGTGCAGAATAAATACTTCAATTTTCCTTCATTGAAGTAATCAATTATAGAAGAAGTAATGTGTTTTTGTAATGCACCATCATGGATACCTATTTTATACTTTAAACAATTTAATAAACTCCATTCCTTAGATACATATTCCTTAATCCAGTCAGTTAGTTCAAGTTCTTCTTCTGGCGTAGTATTATATTCTATATCCTCTAAAAAGCTATAGAATTTTTTTGATAATGAACGAACTCTGTTTGGACTTGAACAGTAAATTATTGATTGTTCATTATTAAGATTAAGTAATAAATCGAATAAAACTTCTTCCTTTTTTTGAGCCTTCTTACCTCTTTTTCCGAATTCATCTTCATAGTCTTTATATAGATCTATTGAGTTGGATTCTACTAATGAGTATTCTGTTCTATAAAATATTGCGTTGTACTTTTCTGCAAACCCTTCACTTATTCCATCTATATTAGGTCCAAGCAAGTAGAACTTAGGATTGTGGTATTTGAGTAAATAATGAAAAGCGTTATTTAGAGAAGATGATCTTTCATCATCTCTTCTTCCACTTAGTTTGTAAAATTCGTCAATAACCAAAAAATCAATTCTTGGAAAATTAGAATATTCATTGACTCTTTCAGCAGTGAATAAAAATATATTATTCAATTCCGTGCTTGGTTCTTGTGAAGTTCTTACTATCAGTTTATATGTGGAGTTGTATTTTGATAGTTTTTGCCTAGTCTCATTTAATAATGCTAGGGTTGGTTGGATTATAACGATATTTTGAAAATCACCTTTAGCAATAAGTTCTTCTATTAAGAGACTTTTCCCAAAACTTGTAGGAGCACTAACAATTATATTTTTATTATTCTCTAATAAAGCTAAAAGGTGATGTTGATCCCTGTGAAATGTTTTTCTTAAATTCTTAGAGTGATGGTAGTGTTTTCTAATTTGTGCATCAGTTGATTCAAGTATCAATTCATCTTCTTTGTCAATGTATGGGTAAAATCCAACAGCTTCAACTAAGTCAGATAGAACCAAGTCTAAGCGCCGATCAAATTTGCTTTTATTGTTAAGGACATGAATTAAAACGGATTGTGCATGCAGTTCATTATCTATGTCCAGTTGACCACAAGTTTTATAAAAGTCAAAAGTCTCATTAAAGTCAAATGATTCTTTACTTTTTATTATTTCTATAAGTTCCTTTTTAATCATTTAGACTTTGAATTGTTGATAATTTATTATGTAATGATTTTACTAATTCGGTTTTGTTTTGAACTGGAAATAGAATCAATAAAATATCCAGTTTGGGTTTTAGTGGATGGTCATTCTTATCGTCAAAATATTTAAACATTGCTTCCATTTCCTTTTTATAATCATCAATAAATTCCTGAAGTGATTCATCATCATATGAACTAAACAAATTGCTTTCATAAGTGCATAATAAAGGGATTTTAATTTTACTTAATTGTTCACTTAGAGCCGTTGAATCAGATAGTATGTCAAGCCAATGTTCTTTTTCAGGGATATTATCGAAATGCTTTATTTTTTTTGAAATAAGAATAAATTCTGATTCTAAATATTCACTATTGAAATGTTCGTGAATGTCTTTAACTAAAGCACGTATTCCGCTTTTTCCATCAATGTATATTTTGGATTCGCCTAGCCATAGTGTTTTTGTGCTCGGTTGAATATGAACCGAATCAAAGCCATGTACAGCAAAGCCTCTTGAATCTTTAAAATATATTTTTGAGAGTAGAGGAATGGTATCATGAAAGTCTCTGAGCAATAAATGGAGAATCAATTCGCCAAATTCTCCCTTTCTCAAATATTGGTCATCAACATCGTCGTCAATAGATCCAATATTATCGTAAATGTCTTTAACCTTTTGAAATGAATCAATTTTGTAAATCGCTTGAGCAGCTTCTATAAGTTTTAAGTAAGTATGTGTATTTGCAGTTTCTTCCTCTTCATGAAAACCGAATGCAAATTCATGTATTACTTGCATTAATTTTGTAACAAGTTTATTTAATCTATATAATTTATTGCCTTTATCGTCAATATCAAATCCCACAAGAAAAGTGCTTAAGTCATTGTTCGCAAAGCAATGCTTAATAATTTTTCCAGATTCAAAAGGTTGATTACTCATTTGTTTTCTAATGTGGTCTAACTCGTTTATACCAGATCAAAATCTTTTTTTTGATCTGATTAATCATTCATAATTACATATCATACGACCTAAATATAGTCAATCATAAATATCAAACCACAAAGGATAAAGCAAAACTTCCGGCTCCTCATCATCCTCATCTTAACCGATCCCTCACCCACCACCTCCCATATTTTCGTATTTTTCGGACACATGCTATCGACTACCCTACAGATATGGTCTCGGATGCTTTTAGTACTCCTCGCAGTAGTGAGTATAGAGGGTATTGGCTACAGCCAGTCATTCAGATGTGATGGTGGGCTACTGATCAGTACGCATCAGGGATATGCACCTACGAGGATACAGCGAGTCTATTTCGGGCCTTTTGGAGTGATCACCTACGGAGCTATGGCCACCTATCCGGATGGTCGCTATGATGGCTTGGGGTTTAATCCTCAGGACAACTATATCTATGCTGTCAGAGAAGGTACTAATGACATCTACCAGCTCCGAGCTGATGGCACTACAGAGCTGATGACCAGCTTTAGCGAGCTGGACACGCTACATGTCGGCGCAGGTGTCTGTGACATCGACGGGCGATATATCTGCTATGACTATCAGGAGCACGATCTATTGATTTTTGATATCGCTGATGACTTCAGACTGGTCGAGCGAATGGATCTCTACTGGGCGGACGACTCGCCTAATAGTGGCATATTCTCCACTCGGATCGATGATATAGCGATCGATCCGACGGACCCCACTGCAGCATACATCTATCAGGGCACTGCAGATGATGATGCCTTCGGCCCTGATCTGACTAAAGGCTATCTACATCGCATCAATCTGGACACGACTGATCCAGCATACGGTAGAGTGACACCTGTCGAGCGGCTCTCTGGGGACTTGATCGAGCAGCTGGGAGCCATGGTATTTGATGCGGGTGGCGGACTATATGGATATGGGGGCAATACAGAGAGCTTCACCTTCGCACAAAACAAACTACTCTCCATCGGCAAGCAGTCTGGCATAGCTGGCGCATTGGGCACAGGAGGTCCGAGAGCGCTGGTCACGGATGGCTGCTCCTGCCCGTACAATCTTTCATTCTCTAATGTGGTCAATCCTCTTGATGTCCTCTGCACTGACTCGGAGGTTAGCTTCACTTTCACTATAAATAATCGATTTAATGAAGATCTGTCAGGCGTCGAGCTCACCGACACCCTACCGGAGGGCATGCGCATCTTGGAGATCGATGGAGTCAGCTCGGGCACGATAGACCCACAGACAGGTATCGACTCACGCTATCTCAGGATCACCGATATGACCATACCCGCTATGGGGATCATCATGATACGTCTTCGAGTAGAGGTGTATGACGTAGATATCGAGTTCATCGAAAATCACGCCCATCTCTGGCATCTACCTGAGCGTATGGGCTCGCACATGGTATCAGACGATCCTGCTACGCCTGGCTTTGTCGGAGATGCGACGGCATTCTACAGTGTCCCGCAGACCTTGGGTGGTATAGAAGTAGAAGTCCAGCATCCGAGCTCCTGTCTCGATCCCGTCGATGGTTGGATACGTATCGCTGCAGCAGAGCTGATCGCTGGTGCGCCCTATGAGGTGAGCCTGCGCAATGAAGAATACGAAATAAGCACTTGGCAGGTGGTGGTCGAGGAGGACCAATCCTTTCTGCTCGATACAGTACTACCGGGCTCCTATGAGCTCTATCAGATCATGCCACAGACGACAACCTGTAGTTTTGCCCTGCGGGATACGATCATCGAGGTCATGGGGCCTGAGGGGCAGCCAAGTGTCACTCTGGAGACTAATGCGCCTCTCTGCGCCTCTGGCACCCCACTGCGTCTCATGAGTAGTAGTAGTCCTCCCAGCGAAGTCGTCTGGCGAGGCCCTTTAGGGTACTTTGCCCTGGAGGAAAGTCCCACTATCGCCAGCCCAGTGGAGGGGCATACAGGCCACTTCAGACTGACTGCGACCTATGGCGCCTGCCGCCATACGGACTCCATCTACGTGGAGATAGCTCCTGAGATCGCTGCGGAGATATCCGGGCCCGAGGAGCTGTGTGAGCGAGATCATCTCGAGCTGATCGGACGAGGTCAGGGAGAGCGAGTACAGTATAGCTGGATACATCCTGATGGGAGCAGTACGAGTGATAGTACGATCACCGATCCATCTGCAAAAATCCGAACTACAGGCATCTATAAACTCATCGTGGATAATGGAGTCTGTGCTCCCGATACCGCCTATCATGAGCTAAAGGTATCCCCATCGCCGAAGATCGACATGGAGTCGCTGATCAGTAGTTCATTCTGTGAGTCGATACAGCTGCGACCACAGGTCTCTGGTGCTACTGACGGTACCTATAGGTGGGAGCATGAAGGCACTCTGAGCTGTGATGACTGCCCCTCACCGGAGCTGCTCTACCCCATAGTAGATCAGTATACGCTATACGTAAAGAATGAATATGACTGTCAAGATAGCGCCACAGTGGCAGTGGACTTCGTAGAGGATCGAGTCATCTATATCCCTAATGCATTCAGTCCAAATCAGGATGGGCGCAATGACCGATTTAGCCTCAGTCCTGGCTGTGGTCTCGAGGCTATCGAGAGCCTCATCATGTATGATCGCACAGGTGCCGAAGTCTATCAGCGAGAGCAGATCACGGGGCTGGATGAGCGTGACTACTGGGATGGGATGATCGACGGCCGAGCTGCAGCCAGTGGTGTATATTTTTGGCAGGCGCAGTTATTATTAGTTGATGGGACGACGAGATCCCTCAGGGGGAATCTCCATCTGGTGAGGTAGAGGGTAGTGAGTCTGTATATGAAGTCCAAAAGGTTTAATCAAATTTCAATTACTTAGCTCATAGTCTTTGATTAATATCTCGGCTGGGATTTGGAGCTCCTTATTTAATTTACGGATCATTGATAGGCTAAGTTTTCTCTTACCACTCAATATTTCACTTGCTCTACTTCTCGCTCCTAAAATTTTTGACAATTCCGATTTTTTCATGTTTAATTGATCGAGTCTAAATAAAATTGCCTCAATCGGATGAGGAGGATCAATTGGATAATGCTCTTTTTCATACTGCTCTATCAAAATACTCAATAGCTCGAATCTGTCAGCATCTTCTGATCCAGGCTGCAACTCTTTTTGCATCAGAGCGTAGGTTTGGCTCAGATAATCCTCATAATCCTTTTCACTTTTTATTGGCTTAATCATAGCTTATAGTTTTAACATCAATTTTGTCATACTCTTTATGATTCCCTATCCAGACAATAAAGACAATCTTCATTTTATATTCAATATCAACAATCAATCTATAAACATTTCCTTTGATATTAAATACTACTCGCTTAGAATTGATTATCGAAGCATTCCTAAATTTTAGTTTAAGCTGAGCCGCATTACCCCAATCAGATTTAGTGACTTCCTGCACCCACGCTTTTAAAGGTTGTTCGGCACTCTGATTCTCCATCCAGTAATTCTTGAGAGTCTTTACAGCTACAATTCTCATAACCTTGTAAAAATAGCAAATGTTCCCAATATGGTTGCATTTAAGTGATTGACTTCCGATGAAATCATATGTAATAAAAAAAGAGAAATCTATTTACCTCCGTAGAAATCAAATATTCAGCTCATAACATATTAAAATTTTCTTATATATTTACCAATAGATTTAGGATTTAATACCAAGAAAACTACACCATGCATAGGACTCCACTCTCGCCAGTGATGGCGGAAGCGACACGATCCCATGATGCCCAGTGCATTAATTTCGTACAGGTCAAGAGCGCCGATACTCTTCATATTTATTTTATTGAGAAGATCATCAGTCAGCTGATCAACGGTCAGTCGATAGCACTCATAGTGCCTGATGGTCACGATCTATCTCGGCTCGGTCAGCTACTCTCTGATCATAGACTGGCACATCTGACGGCAGTATGGTCATCGCAGCAGCGACTGGATCTAAGAGCCTTGAAGCGGTTTCGCACCTTGGCGCAGCTGGGGCCTGTCGCACGACATGAGAGTAGCTATCGCCATCTGGGACAGTATATCTCAGAGCTACAGGAGGAGGTCCAGGAGTCACTCCACACTTACTATCGGCGTATCGAAGCCGACCAAACACTCAAGTCTGTCATAGCACGACAGGGCTCCATCGCTCAGATAGACATCTCTCCTCAGCAGATGACCACTATCCGCAGGACTGCACAGGTCAATAATGTACTGGCCGAGATCGATACATTAGCTGAGCTTTATCAGGCGAGGTTTGAGCTGCTCGCAGAGGGACTACTACAGACAGATATCTATAGTGATAAGCAGTCGCTGATCACCGCCAAGCATGAGCTATCTGTGCTGACTAATTTTGCCGATAAGATCCGACATGACTATCATATCGCTAAGAAGGAGATCCTAAAACCAATAAACCAACAGCTCCTGATGGAGACTAATCTCTGGCGTAATGTCAAAGAAGATATTCGTCATGCCTACTATACACACGATATAGAGCTCAGCAAGGTCGATTATACTGCGCTGATGAAAAAGCTACTGACTAAGACAGCTCACTGCGAGTACCTGACACTCTCTGATGATATCCTGAGCAATCTGACTTGGCAAAATGGAGAAAAGCTTCTCCAGGCTATCGATGTGCTCATTCGTAATAGCCATAGTAAGGGTCATGAGATACAAGAGCGACTATTCAAAAGGTTGACTCCATTCAACACGCAGAGTGACAGGATGACAGCGGTACTATCGATGCTACAAGAGCTAAAAGAAAAAGTAGAAGAAACTCCATACATCCAGCATACGATCAACGCTAATGTATTAACTCTGAACAGTCTATCTGCAGAGATCGAGACTATACATACGCTCCTACAGCGCACTATGAGTCTCCTGCAGGATACCGATCATAATCACTATCGCCTACTACAGTCCCGGCTAAATATGTCCGATACTTTAGTCAGATTATTCTCCGAGCAGGAGCACCAGACATGGAGTGAGACCTTCGTGCAGTGTCTCTACCAGTCGATCCTCTATGACTGTGTTGATACCCATCCTAAGACATTACAGATGAGCTATGATCGTCTGCGGACTCTTTATGCTGAGCAGGATCGAGCGACCAGTGACATCATCCACAATGTATGGTGCCAGCGACGTAAAAAGGTCAACTCCGCACTGCATGACTCAGCCCCCGATATTTTCCAAAATATATTCTATCAATCTGAATCGACTTTGAGCATAGCGGAGCTGTACGGTATTGATCCCGCATTCGTGATGTCATACTTCCCTATCATGATCGTGGAGCAATCTGCTACGGAGGAGATTGCTTGGGATGCACAGCATATCAGTCATGTAAGCTACATTCAAAATCACACTATATCACCAGATGAGATCAAGCCTGTAGTATCTGCAGGTATCCCAGTAGATATAGTCACCGATCGTCCGCTCGATGTGAGCACTATCCAGTCGAACTATATGACTCATATCTTCTTTCCGCTCGACGGCAGATATACAGAAGGCAGAGATATCACGACACTACAGAAGACGGATCGCTATCGGATAGCTGATACATTTGGCCGAGCCATATACAGTATGGTCGGTCGATACAGCGTATACCAACTCAAGGATAAGTCTATCATATCCCTGCTCGACCCAACTATGGAGCGACTCATCATAGAGGCACTACCACAGCGAGAGCTCAATGTGCTCTACTACCGCTCCGACCAACTACAAGACCTTATTGATGGATTCATCTTGGACGGCTCAGCTGTATACCTTCTCACAGAAAATGGACTCATCAATGATCGGGAGATGGAGCACTTTCACTACCAGTCAGTACTACTGGATCATCTGCGTCAGTCAGGAATACAGATCGTAGATATCAATACCTATGAGCTCACGCAGCACTATAGCTCGACTATACATAATGCCATAGCTGCTATACATAGTAGTACTCAAGAGGAGCCCAAGTCAGATGAACTATCAGTAGCGATCAATAGTTGATCAAGATAATATGGTAGATCTGAAGTCATACATCTCCGAGCTCAAAATCAAAAATGATCAGGGCATCAATCATGTATGGGATCCAGTCCGTCAAAAATGGATACAACTGACTCACGAGGAGATGGTACGACAGTGTATATTACTCCATCTCAGTCAGACGCTCGGGTATCCTACAGGCCTGATGTCTGTAGAGCGAGCCATCCAGTACTATCAGCGTCGCAAGCGATATGACATCGTGGTGTATGATCGCAGCGCCTCCCCACTACTACTCGTAGAATGCAAGGCGCCAGATGTAGCTCTCAGCCTCAACTCAATAGAGCAGATCACTATCTATGACGAGATCCTCAATGGTCAGATACTTTGGCTGACCAATGGTCATCAGCATATCCTCCGACATAAAATAAATGATCGCTTAGAGCCCCTAATAGAAATCCCTTCTTATATTGCCCGTCCATAATCAATAGAAGCAGCCCAAGGATATGCCCCAAAATATCGAAGACTGGTCAGAAGCAGAGTTCATCGCCTACTTACTGTTATATGTGTCCTATGCCGACTTAGAGTTTAGTGATGATGAGCGAGCCGCTATAGCGGAATATGTAGATCAGGAGACTTTTGCAGACATCAAGGATTTTCAAGATCGCATGGGAGATTTTGAGAGATTAGACTTCATCGTACAGGCTAAGCCCTATTTCTTCCCTACTGAAGAGCGAAAATCTGCCCTGCTCAAGATCATCTTTGAGCATTGCCATATTGATGGCGAATTTTCTAAACTGGAAAGTAATCTTTACGAATTTCTGAAGCGTATCCTATAGCTCACACTGTGGGATCTCGATGCGACTCCCAGATAGTGCTAAGTGAGTATTCTGAAATGTCAGCTGTGCCTCAGCGAGGTATCCACTGAGCTCTTTGTACCGACTGGAGTAATGCCCTATGGCCAATGCCTGTGCGCCAGCCTGCTCTGCTATCATCGCTGCCTCTATGGTGGTCGCATGCATGCGATCTCGAGCTTGCTCGGCCATATTATGCATATAGGTGGCCTCGTGATAGATGAGATTCACATCCTGGACATGCTCTACGATAGGTGGATGATACACGGTATCCGATACATAGGCGAATGATCGAGCAGGTTTAGGTGGCAGGACCAGGTCCTGATTCTTGATGAGATAGTTTTCACTCCTGACGATATCCTGCCCTTTTTTAGCAGCGAGGATCTCATCGATAGAGAGGTTGTATTTTTTGATAGCCGCAGGATCGATATTATACTCGAGGTGCACCTCTGTGAATCGATATCCAAATGTAGGTATACGATGCCTCAAGGGGAATGCCGTCACACTGAGACGATCGATCAGCCCGAGATCATGGACCTGCTCAGCCTGCAGCTCATGTATGTGCAGCTCATAGTGTACAGGATTACCCGTAACTCTGAAGCAGGTACTGATAAAATCCCTCAATCCCACCGGTCCATAGATATGCAGGGGTTTCTCTCTACGATTGAGACTGTAAGAATTAAGAAATCCTGGCAAGCCAAAAATATGATCTCCGTGCAGATGAGATATGAAGATATGATCTATACGAGATCGCTTGACATGATACTCGGACATCTTGATCTGAGATCCCTCTCCACAGTCTATTAGATATAGGTGCTCTTCATGATTGAGCACGAATGATGAGGGAAATCTCCCTGGTACGGGAGTAGCACTGTTCGCTCCTAATACTAAGAGCTCAAATTTCATAGAGATGACTATTCTTCTTCTCCAGAGAGCTCTTTTTGTAGCTCTTCCATCATGACATAATCGATACTCTCCTCGAGAGTAGGTACGATATTGAGTATAGTCTCCAGACGAGAGATTTCTATGAGCTTTTGTACTGCAGGATGTTTCACATTAGTGATAACGAATGATCCGAAATCATTCCAAAGACGATTAGCAGTGAGGATAGCACTGAGCCCAGATGAGTCCACATACTTGACGTGAGACATATCAAATATTAAGTTTCTTACTCCCTCATTTCTCAAGAATACAAATTCACTTTTCACATCAGGAGCTAATACAGAATTGAGGTTCTCTTCCTCAAGTACGATCACTGAATATCTTTCTTTCTTGTCTAAAGTAATTTTCATTGGGCTTGACTATTGCTAATTACGGTCGGCAAATATAGCTGTATTCACTCACTTATTCTTAATCTTTTTGGACATCTCGGTGTTATTAGATAAAGTAAGCTGATGAAGTCTATCGCAGATTTATATTATTGTTATATTTAATGCGTTAGGTCTGTCATTATTGGTGAGACACATTGCGCCGTGTATTACCTAATGACATAATTTCAGTCAATTTTTAACGAAAACTGACAAATCAGCATGACGTAGGGCTTTGGCATGTTTTTGTGGGTCCTTACGTTATTGAAATCACAAATTGTTCTTAATCCAAATGATTTTGGAATAGAATAATGTTATACTTGTTAATAGACGATAGGAAACAAGACATATGAACAGAAAATTCTCACCTAAAGTAAAGAAGATCATCTCACTCAGTAGAGATGAAGCTGTGAGATTAGGACATGATTACATAGGCACCGAGCACCTTTTATTGGGAATGTTGAGAGAAAAAGACAACATTGCGATTAAAGTACTCAGCTCTTTGGAGCTTGATCTGGATCAGCTAAAATATCGTGTAGAAGAGGCTACAAAAGCTAATAAAAGCGATAGCACAGGTCTCAATGTGGGCAATATCCCACTAAATAAGCACGCAGAAAAGGTATTGAAGGTCACATTTTTAGAGTCTAAACTCTTTAAAAATGATGAGATCAATCCTGAACATCTCATGCTCTCGATACTCAAGCACAAAGAAAATCTCGCCTCTAAAATCTTAGATCACTTTGAGGTAGACTATGATGGCTATAAGTCTGAGCTCGAGTATGTGACTCAAGAGCAAAATGGTGGCTACGAATTTATCCAAGATAGTGCAGCCGAGTCTGACCTCCCAATGGAAGAAGATGAAGGAGGATCTTATGGTAGTCGCACAGGACGTAGGGGCTCTACTAAATCACGTACCCCGGTACTTGACAATTTTGGTAGAGACGTGACTCGACTCGCAGAAGAAGGTAAGCTCGACCCAATCATCGGTCGAGAAAATGAAATCGAGCGTGTATCTCAGATCCTAAGTAGACGTAAAAAGAATAATCCAATATTAATAGGTGAGCCAGGTGTAGGTAAGACTGCTATCGTCGAAGGTCTCGCACTCCGTATCCAACAAAAACGAGTATCTCGTACGCTCTATGACAAGCGTATCGTCATGCTTGACTTGGCAGCATTAGTCGCTGGCACTAAGTATCGTGGACAGTTCGAAGAGCGGATGAAAGCCATCATGAATGAACTCGAAAAGTCTCGTGATGTCATCCTATTCATCGATGAGATTCATACGATCATAGGTGCAGGAGGATCTACAGGATCCCTCGATGCCTCTAATATATTCAAGCCTGCTCTTGCCAGAGGTGAGCTCCAGTGTATAGGTGCTTCGACTCTCGATGAATACAGACAGTATATCGAAAAAGATGGAGCATTGGATAGAAGGTTTCAAAAGGTGCTCGTCGAGCCACCTACGACCGAAGAAGCTATCCATATATTGAATAATATCAAGTCTAAGTATGAGGAATTTCATAATGTAGACTATCATGATGACGCCATAGCTGCGTGTGTACACCTCAGTGATAGATATATCTCTGACCGACACTTGCCTGACAAGGCGATAGATATACTAGATGAAGTAGGAGCAAGAACACACCTCAAAAATATCCATGTACCGAAGTACATAGAAGAGCTCGAGACTAAAATCGAAGAGGTAAGAGAACAAAAAAATATGGCCGTAAAAGGTCAGCAGTATGAAAAAGCAGCTGATCTGAGAGACCATGAGTCTAAACTATTCAAGAAGCTCGAGCAAGCTAAGCAAGACTGGGAGGAAGAGTCTAAAACTAAACGTCATCCTGTCACAGAGGAAGATATCGCAGAGGTAGTATCTATGATGACTGGCATCCCTGTCAAGCGTGTCGCTCAAAATGAAAGTAATAAGCTCGTCGGCATGGCAGATGACCTCCGCAAAGAGATCATCGGTCAAGATGAAGCGATAGAAAAGATCGTAAAAGCGATACAACGTAATAGAGTCGGACTTAAAGATCCGAAAAAGCCAATCGGCTCATTCATCTTCCTCGGACCTACTGGTGTGGGTAAGACAGAATTAGCTAAGGCACTATCACGATACTTATTTGACACAGAGGACTCTCTCGTGCGTATCGACATGAGTGAATACATGGAGAAATTTTCTATCTCAAGACTGATAGGAGCGCCTCCGGGATATGTAGGGTACGAAGAAGGTGGTCAGCTCACTGAGAAAGTGAGACGCAAACCATACTCTGTGATCCTACTGGATGAGATCGAGAAAGCACATCAAGATGTGTACAATCTCCTCTTACAGGTACTCGACGATGGACAGCTTACTGATGGACTCGGCCGCAAGGTAGACTTCAAAAATACGCTGATCATCATGACATCGAATATCGGTATCAAGCAGCTGAAAGACTTCGGTCAGGGAGTAGGATTCGCTACAAAGGCTCGTGAAGAAGGTGCAGACGATCATGCAAAGAATGTGATCCAAAATGCCCTGAAGCGCAACTTCTCTCCAGAGTTTTTGAATCGTATAGATGATACAGTAGTATTCAATACGCTGGAGCAAGATCATATCCTCCAGATTGTTGATCTGGCTTTGGCACAGCTCAAGACGAGACTCGACAAAATGGGATATACCATCAAACTCACTAAGAGTGCGAAAGAATTCCTCGCAGAGAAAGGTTATGATCCGAAATTTGGAGCACGTCCACTGCATAGAGCGATCCAACGATATATCGAAGATCCATTGGCCGAACAGATATTAGCAGCTGGATCTAAGCAAGGTATCGAGTTTAAGATCACCCATGGTAAAGGAAAAGAACAGCTCACTATTACACAGGTGAGCTCCGAGAAAGAGTCAGAAGCCCTAAATAATTAGGACTTCTCATTCATTTTTTTATAAATATTAGTCATCAAAGGAAACTTCTTTGATTAGATTTGTATTGAACAAAACAGATTAACTAAAAATTATCATTTGAGAAGAAGAAAAAGTGTAAGACCTGTTCGCAAAGTTGAACCAGAATTTAGAATCAACAGACACATCAAAGTACCCAAAATAAGACTCGTAGGAGATAATCTCGACGAGATCGGTGAAATGGCTGGTAGAGAAGTACAGCCTGATATATATACTACTCATCAAGCATTAAAGTGGGCAGAACAAATAGGTCTTGACTTAGTAGAGATCAGTCCTACAGCAGACCCTCCCGTTTGCAAAATCATCGACTACAATAAATTCCTCTACAATCGTAAGAAGAAGCAAAAAGAAATAAAAGCGAAGACGGCGAAAACTGTCATAAAAGAAATCAGATTCGGACCGAATACCGATGATCATGATTTCGAATTTAAACTACGTCATGCCACTAAGTTCTTAGAAGAAGGAGCTAAGGTAAAGGCCTATGTACAGTTTAGAGGTCGTAGTATCGTATTCAAAGAAAGAGGAGAGCTACTCCTACTGAGATTCATCCAGGAGCTATCAGAGGTAGGTAGTGCAGAAAATCTCCCTAAACTCGAAGGAAGACGTATGATCGTCATGATCGGACCTAATAAAAAGCCCAAGAAGTAAGGCAACGACAATACAAATCGAACTAATAAGGAAGCTCAAATTCTCAGAATTTGGGCTTTTTTTAATTCAAGCCAGAGAACTAATCCAGCTCTACTAAATCTTTGAAATTTGGTAGATCTATAAGTATCTTATGCTGAATATAAAGATCTACTGAAATCTCAATGCCTTGACAGGTGTGATCTTAGAGACAAGCATAGTCGGTAGTATCAAAAAAAGTAATGTGACTACAATCGTCCCGATATTGACTAATAAAATCGATAACCAGTTGAACTCAATTGGCACTGTATCGAGATAATACTGTGTCTCAGAGAGTTTCAGTACGCCAGTGTACTTCTGGATCATACAGAGAGTAAAAGCTATGAGATTGCCAAATAGAAGTCCTTTCAGAATGATCATACCAGCATTATAAAGGAAGATCTTGCGGATACTCCAGTCTGTCGAGCCAAGACTCTTGAGCACACCGATCATCTCAGTCCTCTCCAATACAAATATCAAAAGCGCCGTAATCATATTTATCACAGCGACCAATATCATCAAGATAATCAGTACATCTTCATTAATATTCTGCAGCTCCAGCCACTCAAAAATCTCATAAAACTTAGTCCTAATGGACTCGCTATAAAGTCTTCCTGGCAACTGCTCAAAATAGATATATTCATTGAGCGTAGCCATATCGTCCAGATGATCTACATATATCTCGAGCCCACTGACCTGATCAGCACGCCATCCGAGTACCTCCTGAAGTATACGAGCATCCACTATCCCAAATCTCTTATCATACTCTTCCAGTCCAGTCTTATAAATACCCGAGACTTCAAAGCGCTTCTTGTATTGCTCTCCATCCAATACAAAATTCATAATGATCGGATCACCTACCTCCAGCGAGATCCGTTCTGCCATCTGTTCTGAGAGCAGTAAGTCTCTCGAGGCTCTCTCTCCGGTATAGTCGATCAGTTTACCTTCTTTGACAAACCGGGCTATGCGTGAGAAGTCATAATCACTTTCCAAGCCCTTGAGTAGGACCCCTTCAAAATTATCCTTAGTCGCTATGATGCCGGGTACTATGATATAGGTCTCCACTCTATCCACACCACCTACCGTGCGTTGTTCTGTGGGTGTGATATCAGGATTGACCACACTTTTAGGACGAGTATAGGCGATCGGCCCGATATCTTCGATCTTCTTGATTAGCTCTGCATCTTTTGTGATAGGTATAAGCTCAAAAGAATCTCCAGCCTGACCGTCTGTGACATGGATATGACCCCAAAAATTGAATACCTTATCGCTGATACCATTCTTAAATCCCGTGATCACTGATGTCGTGATGATCATGACCGAGATACTGAGAGCTACCGCCGCCACCGCTATCTTGAGGATGAGCGAGGAGAAGTTTTTGGATGCAGGATGTGATATGCGCTGCGCTATAAATCGTTCGACATTCATATAATACTGCTCTCTAATATGGAGCGACCCAAATATAATGTGCTGCTATCCATTAATGCAGAGCTATGTGACAAATCCGCAGAATATATAGCATATGCTCTCACATGATGCACGAATAATACACTAAAACTCTACTTTTGCATCCCATAGATTTGAATAGCATATGAATTTTGTAGAAGAACTAAGATGGCGAGGAATGCTCCACGATATGACTCCAGGAGCAGAGGAAGATCTCAATGAAGGCATGCGTACGGGCTATATCGGATTTGATCCGACGGCACCGTCTCTGACTATAGGAAATTATGTGCAGATCATGGTACTCTCTTACTGGCAGCAAGCTGGACACAAGCCTATCTTCCTACTCGGTGGAGCTACCGGTCGTATAGGTGATCCTTCTGGCAAGGATAAAGAACGACAACTCAAGTCTTACGATGAGCTCGATCGTAACCTAAGCTTTCAGCGTGAGCAGGCCTCTAAGTTTCTCAACTTTGAAGAGGGAGCTAATAAGGCGGTCATGGTCAATAACTATGACTTTTACAAAGAAATGAACGTCCTCGACTTCCTACGTGATGTAGGCAAGAATCTGACGATCAACTATATGCTCAGCAAAGACGCTGTTAAAAAACGCTTGGATTCAGGATTGTCGTTCACAGAATTCAGCTATCAACTATTACAGGCTAATGACTTTCTGCATCTATACCAAAACTATGGATGTACCTATCAGATGGGCGGTAGCGATCAGTGGGGCAATATCACCTCAGGTACAGAGTTTATCCGACGCAATCTGACGAATGCTAAAGCATACGCTATCACCTCTCCCCTACTTACTAAGGCCGATGGTAAGAAATTTGGTAAGTCAGAAGAAGGCAATATCTGGCTCGATCCAAATCTCACTTCTCCCTATAAGTTTTATCAATTTTGGATCAACTCTGCAGATGCAGATCTACCAAAATTCATGCGCATCTTCTCTTTCAAATCTCAAGAGGAGATCCTCGCACTCGAAAAACAATATGCAGAAGACCCAAGAGCACTCAAAAAGATACTCGCCGAAGAGATCACTGTCCGCATACATTCTGAGGATGACTATCAGTCTGTATTATCCGTATCAGAGATCCTATTCAATAAAAAAGCCTCTCGAGGGCAACTCCTCTCTTTGGACGAAAGATCGCTTAAAGCGATCGGGCAGGAAATACCTACTCACCAAGTATCTACGGGGCTCATACAAAACCATGTCAGTGTAGGGGACCTTCTGTCTGAGCACACTGATATCTGTACCTCAAAAAGCGACGCCCGTAGAGCTATAAAAAATAATGCGATAGCAATAAATAAGACTAAAATAAGTGATCACGAAGCTCTCATCACACCTGATGATCTACTACACGGGAAGTATATCATGGTGGAGAATGGGAAGAAAAACAAGTATATCCTCGAGATAGCTTAAAGCTTTTAGTTTTCTCTTAACACTATCTTCACAAGTTCTTAAGGATTCCTAAACAATTGATAATCAATAGGTAGCATCGTACGTATGGAATGTATGTACGTTTGTCGAAGTTTTGCTTGCATTCATATAGCAAAGGGATATTGTGAGTGACCAAGTGTAACTACGAGCACCTTCGTAGCGTTATTATAGTGTATTGCATTACTAAACATCAATTAATTATTCAACCCACTAAATTTCTAAAAATGAATCTTAAGAAAAATGTTTTCGCCTTAGCATTATCTGCTGCCTTAACTACTTCTGCATTTGCTAATACTATAGGAGATTTTGCTCCTGAGTCAAAGCCAAAAGCTATCGTCAAAGAGATCAAGTCAATGATCCAGAAGCTGGATATCGATGTAAAAACACTCGACTCCGAGACGATCAAAGTAAAATTCATGGTAAATGAAAGTGATGAGCTCATCGTGATCAGCACGGGCAACTCAGAACTCGACAACACTATCAAGACTGCACTCAACTACAGAGAGGTATCTACAGATGGGCTTAAACCATTCAAGGTATATGTAGTACCTGTGACATTTGCTAAGGCATAATAGTTATGTATAGCTAACTAATTAAAGTAATACTATTTCGGTTAGAAAAGGTCAGCGAAGAGTCGTTGGCCTTTTCTGTTTTTTCGATCACAAAGAGATGTCTATTAAAAAGATGATGGACGATGAAGTGGATTAATCAATTATCTTCTTTTGGTACGAAGTCCATGGATACCGAGTTCATACAGTATCTAAGGCCAGTAGGCTTAGGACCATCAGGGAATACATGACCCAGGTGCCCTCCACATCTCGCACAATGAACCTCTGTGCGGGCGTAGCCCAGCTTATAGTCAGTATCCTCACCGACATATTCACTTTTGATAGGAGCATAAAAGCTCGGCCAACCCGTACCTGACTTATACTTAGTCTCAGAGTCAAACAATGCTAATCCACAGGCTCTACATACATAGGTCCCTTCTTTCTTATTATCCCACAGATCTCCGGTAAATGATCTCTCCGTACCTGCCTCTCGTAACACATAGTACTCCATTTTAGTGAGTTCGCTCGCCCATTCATCTGCTGATTTGACGATAGGCACTACTTCATCTGGATAGTCGGCCGTATCATATACTTGTTCAGATACGTTTTGTTTTTCCTGTACACCCTTCTTTGATTGAGCATTGCATGACAATGCAAACAAACTCAACACTATAAAATATTTAATCATATGTAATCAATTGAAAATTAACTAATCATCTGCTTCGCCTCTCAGTTTCTTATCCGTCCGCTGTGCTAATGAAACTACTAATCTCGCCAGACTCACGATCGACAAGAATAGCAGATAACCAAAGGTAAAAACGATATATATCCATTTGAATGACTTAGCTTCAGTGATACTGAGCCCCGACAGGCCCCATGCGATAGCTCCTCCACCTACGAAGAGTGCAATAAAAGCAAATATGGATCGATTCCAATACTTGTTGACATCTTTAGCTCCGAGACTCAAGACACTATTAAACACTCCAAAGAGCAATAGCATCGCAGCGCTAATCGTCCATGGCTGATGCTGCTCCAGCTGAATAATGCCCATCCAATGGGGTAAATAATGTAAGAACAATAGCACAAAAATACCCGCTATGGCGACGCCGCACTGCAGGTATGGATGCACCTCTCGATCAAATAGATTAGGATTATCAGCAGAATTATTCATATGGCAGTAACATCCTCATCACGGAGAATGTTTTGACCATCAAGATACTACCTTAGCATATATATCGTAGTCATCTGCAGATAGGATCTCTACCTGAGCGAAGTCACCAATTCGCACATAGTTTTCGGCAGCGTTGATGAGCACTTCATTGTCCACCTCTGGTGAGTCGTACTCTGTCCGTCCGATGAAATACTCTCCTTCCTTGCGATCGATAAGCACCTCCATCTGTTGGCCTACTCGCTCTTCATTTAGCTCCAGCGAAATCTCTCGCTGAATATCCATCATACGATTAGCCCGGTCTGTCTTGACATCTGCTGGGACATCGTCCTCCAGCTCATAGGCTGAGGTATCCTCCTCATGCGAATATTGAAATACTCCGACTCTCTCAAAGCGCATGTCCTCAATAAAATCGCACATATCCTGAAACTCCTCCTCTGTCTCTCCTGGAAAGCCTACTAACATCGTCGTCCGAATAGCGATCTCTGGCACTCGCTCTCGAGCGATAGTGATTAGCTCTCTCATCTCGGCCTGCGTGATCTGTCGGCGCATCCTATCGAGGACAGCATCATTAGCATGCTGGAGAGGTATATCCAGGTAGTTACACACCTTTGGCAGCTCAGCCATCACATCAAATATCTCTAATGGAAACTTAGTCGGATACGCATAATGTAGTCGGATCCACTCTATGCCCTCCACCTCACTGAGCGCTCTGAGCAGAGCAGGTAGCTCTCGCCTCTTGTATAGATCGAGCCCATAATAGGTCAGCTCCTGTGCGATTAGCATGAGCTCCTTGACGCCACGTTTAGCCAACTCCCGTGCCTCACGGACGAGATCCTCGATAGAGCGAGATATATGCTTGCCTCTCATCAGTGGGATCGCACAAAATGAGCAAGTCCTATTGCAGCCCTCTGAGATCTTGAGATAAGCATAGTGTGGTAAGGTCGAGATACGTCTCTCACCTATCAGCTCATGCTGATAGTCCGCCTCAAATCTCGCCAAAATCGCAGGCAGCTCCATCGTGCCAAAATAGGCATCCACCTCGGGGATCTCTTGCTCCAGATCGTCTTTATAGCGCTGTGAAAGGCAACCAGTGACATAGAGCTTTTCGATCTCCCCTGCCTTTTTCCGTTCGACATTTGCGAGTATAGTATTAACCGATTCTTCTTTAGCCAGATCGATGAATCCGCAGGTATTGACGATGACCACATCAGGATTTTCATCATCATTCTCATGATAGGCATCGATATCATTGCCTTTGAGCTGTGTGACGATGTTCTCTGAGTCCACGAGATTCTTACTACAGCCGAGAGTGATGACTTCGACCTTCTCTTTTAGCTTCTTTGTTTTCATTGGAGCGCAAAGATACTCCTACTTATATTTATGACGTTAGATTTTGACACAGCTCGATATTACTATGCGCCTATTTTCTATCTTATTCCTTCTATTTTTTACTCAGATGGCTTGGAGCCAAATAGGAATACGGATATTTCATAATCAAAACTCGGTGCCAGGGTACTCCGACTTTTTTGACGAAGTATCGACAGTGGATCAGGTACTCTCCTCCAGTCAAGAGATCCATCTGGACTACTGGATGAGACTGCGAGATACTCGGATCGAGTTTTATCCATATCTGTCGTATCATCAGGCAGCTACTGATATCGCAGGTACAGACTTTCAGCTACGACAAATAGGCGCAGGGATCAATACTCACATCTATCTATTTGACTTGATCGGAGACTGTGACTGTCCCACCTTCAGCAAGCAGGGAGGCTTTTTCAAAAAAGGATTTTTCTTCATGGCAGGAGCGGGCGTCGACTATAGTGAGAAAGGCTACGATGGCGACTATGCTGATGGCAATCTGGATGCGGTCTTTCATGGAGGTATGGGTCTCGACATCGGGATTAATGATCTCCTCACCCTCACTCCGCTACTCCAGATACAGTACTACCCTGATATGTCAGGTCATGATCTGGGACCACAGTTTGGTCGAGAAAACCTGAATTATTCTACCTCATTGACGCAACTTCAGTTTGGATTGAGATTGGGGATTCGATTGGATTATGATCGGTATTGATAATAAAAATAGGGACTATGAATGCTAAGATATTTTGTTCAGATATAGAAATCACTCAAATTGATAAAGCTTTCAATTTAGGAAATTACCGACGAGAGCATCCAAACATCCATTCTATTAAGTACAAGATTTATTCTCGTGGAAAATCAAAATTCATAGAATTTGAATCGACGTTTAATTTTGGAAATTTTGTTTTCCTTATGGTGGATATGTTTGAGGAAAATAGAAAAGAAGCTGGCGTCATAAAAGGCTTTGTTAATACCCTAAGTAGCGATGTGTATACCTCCCACTTAGCTGATGAAAGAGTTTGTATTTTTTTACATGATGATTTAAAATCGCAATTAAAAAAGCAGGGCGAAGCTTTTTTGGACGTAGTTGATATTGTAACAGAATCCAATAAAAATTATGCCTTTGAAATAATGGATTTTCAACTCTATAGCTCAGAGAAATACTCATATTTTGAAGAATTGAATTGGCAATCATTAGACTTCACTTTTATTCAAGAAGGAGAATACCTGTATAATATCAATCTCTTTGGCGATGAAGAATTCTTATAAAACCATCGTACTACCATTCACTTCCTGAAATAACTTTACGCTACTAATTAGTACAAAGCAAAACTACCCCAAAAACGGCTGGGCAAAATGCCAGATCACTATGCCTCCGCAGACAGATACATTGAGCGAATGCTTAGTACCATACTGCGGGATCTCTACTGCCTGATCGAGTAGCGGTAGTATCTCATCGGATATCCCCTTTACCTCATTGCCCAGGACGATAGCATATCGCTGATCAGTGTATACTGAGACCTCTCTGATATCCACGCTACTGTCGGTCTGCTCGATACCTATGATCGTATATCCCTGCACCTTGAGGTCTTTGATGGCATCGAGAGAGGTCTTATGATAGACCCAGCTCACCGACTGTGAGGCTCCGATGGCGGTCTTGAGTATCTCTTTGTGCGGAGGGGTGGCTGTGATACCAGTCAGTACGATCTGACGGATCTTGAAGGCATCAGACGTACGAAATACCGATCCGACATTCATAGCCGAGCGGATATTGTCTAACACCACTACTACTGGGATTTTGTCCACAGCCTGATACTCTGCGACGGTAGCTCTATTGAGCTCAGCTAATTTTAGCTTCCGCATCGGCTTAGTGAGCGTTTACTTCACTATTTCGAGTCTTATACTTCCTCGCTGCCTCTATGAATGCTACAAAAAGAGGATGTGGTTTTTCGACACGACTCTTATACTCTGGGTGAAACTGAACGCCGATATAGAAAGGGTGATCCTCGACCTCTACGATCTCTACTAATCCATTGTCAGGATTGATCCCTGATGGTGTCATCCCACTACCTTCCAGCTGTGATAGATATTCATTATTAAACTCATATCTATGTCTGTGTCGCTCATGTATCACTCCATCTGCCTCTTTATAGATCTCTTGAGCGAGGCTACCTTCTTTGAGTTGGCAGGCATATGCTCCGAGTCTCATGGTACCCCCTTTTTGAGAGATGTCTCGCTGATCGTGCATGAGGTCTATCACATTGTGAGTGGCGTCAGGATTGACTTCTGAGGACGATACATCAGATAGGCCTATGACATTGCGGAAGTATTCTACCACAGCGCACTGCATACCGAGGCATATCCCTAAGAATGGGATGCCTTGCTCACGAGCATACTGTACGGCCTTGATCTTGCCCTCTATACCTCTATCTCCAAATCCCGGAGCTACTATCAAACCGTGAATCTTGTGAATTTCCAGCGGCAGACTGGTATCATCCAGATTTTCACTATGGATGGGCACTACATTTACCTTGCAGACATTTTCTGCTCCAGCATGATCGAGCGCCTCATAGATAGATTTATAGGCATCTGCCAGTTCATTATATTTTCCGACGAGGATGATATTCACCTCTGCCTTAGGATGCTTATATCGATGTAGGAAGTCCTTCCAGCGCTCCATATCGAGTGACTTACGCCCCTCTAATTGAAGATGATCCATCACGATCTTATCGAGCTCTTCCTCGTGCATGAGGAGAGGGACTCTATAGATAGTATCGGCATCTATGGCCTCTACCACATTCGATTTTTCTACATTGCAAAACAGAGCCAGCTTCTCTTTGATCTCTTTGGTGATGTGCTTTTCTGTACGACATACGAGGACGTCAGGGATGATACCTGCCATCTGTAGTTCTTTGACGGAGTGCTGTGTAGGTTTAGTCTTGTGCTCTCCGGCTGCATTAAGATATGGGATGAGCGTCAGGTGTATGACCAGACAGTCTTTCTTTTTAGTCTCTCGCTTGATCTGGCGCAGCGCCTCGAGGAAAGGTAGTGACTCGATATCTCCTACGGTACCTCCGAGCTCAGTGATGATGACATCATAGTCGCCATCATTCTCGAGGAGACGTATACGACGCTTGATCTCATCGGTGATATGAGGGATGATCTGGACCGTTTTGCCCAGGTATTGCCCTTCTCGCTCCTTATTGATCACCGTCTGATAGATTCGACCAGTAGTGACATTATTTGCCTGCGAGGTAGAGATATTGAGAAATCGCTCATAGTGTCCTAAGTCCAGATCCGTCTCTGCCCCATCATCTGTGACATAGCATTCACCGTGTTCATAAGGATTGAGCGTACCTGGATCCACATTGATGTAGGGATCAAACTTTTGGATCGTGACTTTGAGTCCTCGAGCCTGTAGTAGCTTAGCTAATGAAGAAGAGATGATTCCTTTGCCGAGAGAAGATGTGACTCCGCCCGTAACGAAAATGAACTTGGACATAAATTTCGATTATTTCATTACGGGACTCAAAGGTAAGATATCTAAATCAAGGCGATAATTATTCTATCACTTTTCGTGAAATATCCTCTAATCTATCAGCTCACTGAACAAAATGTTACTGTATTCGCTCTTATCTGTACTACGCATTATTGCAGTCTAAACTCATAAAAAAAAAGAAAGAATGAAACTTCATAGAAACGCAACAGCCAAATGGCAAGGCACTGGCAAAGATGGTTCTGGTTCTATTACCACTCAAAGCAAAGCGCTGGATGGCACGGCACTATCTTACAAGACCAGATTCAAGGATGAGCCTGGTACTAATCCTGAGGAGCTCATCGGTGCTGCTCATGCAGGCTGCTACACGATGAAACTGAGCTTTCTGCTCAGTGGCGCTGGCTATACGCCTACTGACCTCGAGACAAAAGCCACAGTACACCTCGAGGACGGCATAACACTCATAGAGCTTGATCTCACAGGAAATGTGCCAAATATAACAAAAGAAGAATTTGATAAATATGCACAAGAATCCAAAGAGACTTGCCCAATCTCCATGCTACTCGATACTAAGATAACACTCAACGTGACCTTGAAATAACTCATCTCATACTATTGAAATACAGCATAGGATCAGGCACCATAGTGCTAAGATCCCTGAAATGAAAAAAGGACTACCGATTCTCGAGATCTGGTAGTCCTTCTTGTTTTATTTAGCTATAGCTGTCTAACAACAGCCGCCTCCGTCATAGTGATAGGTAGACTCTGAGATAAAGATATCATCACGACCCAAATCACCTAAAGCCCCAGCTGTCTTATCGCATACTGCCAATGGTTGGTTTTGCAAGAGCACATGACCTTTCTGATCATCAAAATGCTCCTCCCCACCGAAGTATATAGCCGTCTTACCCGTGAAGACACACGGACCATCTGCTGGCATCGGATCTTTAATGGCACATACCTCGACGCTCTCTATATAGATCATCTCATCGACATCATAGTGGCCTGGAGCCAGAATGCGATACGGACGCTTAGCTCTGATCTCCACAGTACCAAATCCAGCATCAGTGATCATCTGGATGTACTCATCGAGCGGTAGTGATCCACTGAGACAAAGAGCTCTGAGTCGCTCATCATCGATGATATGCTGCGGCATCTGCTGCTCACAGACAGGATCGGATAGCACGAGACGACCATGAGGCTTGAGCACTCGATACATCTCGGCCAAGGCCTTCTGGAGATCATCTTTCTTGAATATATTAAAGAGGCAATTTTGCGCAGCTACATCTACTGAGCTATCCTCTACTGGTAGATGCAGCGCATCCCCTTTTCGTAAGTCTACGAAGTCACTCTTAAACCATGGATTGAGCGCTTCGGCTTCCACAAAGTTCTTCTGTGAGGCCTCAAGCATCTCATCTACGACATCTACTCCGATGACTCCGCCCTGCTGACGTGAGAAATAAGCAAACTGTAGTAGCTCCATCCCACCCCCTACACCTACGTATAAGATCTTCGGATCATTAACCAAATCTCTGGGATGTACAGTACTGCCACAGCCATAGTTCATCCGTAGCATGATCGATGGGATATCGAGTCCTGGGAGCTGCCAGACTGGAGTCGTCGTACAGCAGAGGCCTACATCTGGGGTGAGTGCAGCTTCTTTGTAGACATCATGAGTAGTATCGAGATATGACATTCGTATTCTGTTTTTGTTAATGTAAGAATGGTGACATAAAAGTAAGAGAAGATGCGTGGTCGAAACCGATCAAATTGATCGAGATGTCAATATGATAACATTAGCTTAATATTACAGATATTAGCTTTGCTTTTTTACGAGAAATTCATCAGGAACGAATTTTTAACAGACGGCGATTGTGAGTAAGCTTTGTGATCTGAGCATCAACTTTGATATGACCTATGGAGAAGATTTTTATCTATCTATAGCTGCGATATTACACGTTCCTTTCAAGACTACAACATTGGATATATGGAATTTGGTATAGGGGCCATTCTTAAGATTTTAGGCTCTTTAGCCTTCTTTATCTATGGGATGAAGACGATGAGCGAGGGAATCCAGCGAGCAGCAGGCACACAGCTCAGAGCGATCCTCCGCACGATGACTAAAAATCGATTTCTTGGTGTATTCACCGGATTTTTAGTGACGGCACTCGTACAGTCATCATCAGCCTCGACTGTGATGACCGTTTCATTTGTGAATGCCGGCCTACTCTCTCTGGTAGAGTCAGCAGGTGTCATGATGGGAGCCAATATCGGTACGACAGTGACCGGTTGGCTGATATCTATTTTGGGATTTAAAGTCAATCTGAGCGCCTACTCCATTCCTTTATTTGCTATCGGTCTCCCGATGTTGTTTTCTGGACGTCTCAAGTTGAAATATTGGGGAGAATTTATCATTGGATTTGCCATACTCTTTTTAGGACTCAGCTATCTCAAGGATGCCGTACCAGACCTCAAGAATAATACAGAGGCATTGGCATGGCTTCAGCAGTTTTCGCAGGGTGGATTTCTATCGAGAGTATTCTTTGTTTTTGTCGGAGCATTAGTGACGGTGATCGTACAGTCAAGTAGTGCTGCTATGGCGGTGACATTGACGATGTGTGCTCAGGGATGGTTGCCATTTGAGGTGGCGACGGCGATGATCTTAGGAGAAAATATAGGTACGACGATCACGGCAGAGTTAGCCTCTCTCGTAGGAAATACTAATGCTAAGAGATCAGCCAGAATCCACTCCATGTTTAACATAGTCGGTGTGACTTGGATGGTGATATTGATGCCTGTTGTACTGCCTTTCTTATCGAGCTTTTTACAGAAGTATATGGGGATAGCTGATCCGTATACTACCGCTGCAGACATGCCGATAGGACTATCTGCTTTTCACACTTTCTTTAATCTGACAAATGTCATCTTACTCATAGGATTCGTACCGCTCATCGTGAGGCTGGCGATCATGTCGGTGCCCGAGAAAGAAGGAGAGGTAGATGATGTCCGTCTGAAGTTTATCTCCACTGCTGTACTTACACCAGAGCTGGCCACAAGTGAGCTTCAAAAAGAGGCTGCGCACTTCGCCGAAGTGACTGGTCGCATGACGGGATTCACTAAAGAGCTGCTCAACGAGATCAATCCGAAAGGTCAGAAGAATCTCCTCGAGCGTATTTCAAAATATGAAGGTATCACTGACAATCTCGAAGTAGAGATCACAGAATACATCACCAAACTGGCTAACAATGAGATGACACCTGAGACCTCTGTACGACTCAGAAATATCGTAAACATCTGTAATGATCTCGAGCGCATTGGCGATGTATTCTATCAGATCGGCAAGCTTTATGAAAAGAAGATTGAAGAAAACATATACTTTCTTCCTGAGCAGCGCAAGAGTATCAATGAGATGCTTGATTTGATCGCTGAAGGATTCACCAAGACAGTGAAAAACCTGAACTCAGCAGACTTCAAAAATGTGGATATCAAGAACTATCTGGAGCATGCTAAGCAGATCAAAGAAAAGCGGGATGAAATACGAGAAGGGAATCTCAATCGCCTCGGCGATACCGACTATAATGTCAAGTCTAGCATGGTCTATAACAATCTATCTTCTCTCCTGGATAAAGTAGGCGATCATGTAACTAACATAAACGAGTCAATAGTAGGCGAAATATAACATATCAAATAACAGCCATCTTCACAATATTCTACTTGCTGGCGTAGGCCCCACCACTGAGCTTGTCTTTGTCCCAGATGACATAGATACGATGGTTACTCCGATCTATGATTACAATGTCAGCCTCGAGTCCATTGACACTGAGTATTCCGTGTAGATCTTTGCTCTTTAGCTCATCTCTGAAGCTGGATAGATCTGCAGCGAGCATAGGAGCATTCTTGAGTCGAGTACCATTCTCAAAAGATAAATTGTGACTTACCCATTTTGACTTGAACCATCCTTTCTTCTGCCCAGAGATGCCTCTATCGATGACATTAGCTGCTGCTCCTGTGTCAAATGCAAAATTGTAACTCTCCTCTCCGATAGCCACATTGACTACAGGTAGGTCGCTGAGCATATAGTCGATATTGAGTTTCATGATATGCTTAGTAGCGAGCTCTTCTCGAGTCATATCCAGATGCTTTTGATTGACCTTGATGACTCGCTCCTCATAGTCGATGATGATCGCTCTATCACCCAGCACACTCCATCCTATGAGCCCCTTAATGTCATGATCATGTACATTAGGTGCTAAGTCTGACATGTCCAGCTGCAGCCCCTTTTGTCCAGCTATGATCAGCTCTCCGATCTCGATAGTAGTGATATCTATTTCCTTAGCGGAGACTATCCCTTTTGTAGTGATCATCTCGATGCTGCCATTGTGATTACCACTATTGATGAGGATGTCTGCACTGCCTGTATCAAAAATATAGGCTCCTCGCTCCCCATTGATAGAGGCATCGATGAGTATCAGCCCATCTTTGATCTCAAATGGGACGGACACTACAGTAGCTCCTGCCTTGGCTATCAAGCCAAAACAAAATAGAAGAAAAAGTGATATGTCAGTCAGTCGAGTCTTCACAACATCATCTAAATGTTACCCTAATGTAAATTTAATGTTAACTAATGTCAAGTTTTGATTAACGTTAACTTTACATATGTCGTAAAATCCTCTATTTTTGATTATTAATAATGGACTTTATGATGCGCAGGAGGCGTGTTGTGATAACAATCTATGCTGACACAGCATCATGACCCACATCTTAATATGGTGTGGGTTTTTCTTTTTCTACAGACCGACTGATGAGTATAGACATAAAAAAGGGGCTATCTCGACTACTCGAAACAACCCCTCAGACGTGTTGTGATAAAATCTATTTATCGTTGATACGGTACATGGGATATGTACTCTTCTGTAATATTATAATCTATAGCCAAAGCTAAATGACACTGATCTATGTGGTACGAACTTAGAGTAGATTTGATTTTCAGCACCAAATGACTCATACTCTAATATTCTCTCCGAGCCTAAGATATTTGACACTGCCAAGCTCAATGAGGTACGATTATCTTGACCTAATCTCTTAGACACTTTGAAATTGAGACTGTGGAATGGCTGCTCATATACATCAGGATTACCAGCGATACCTACTACTGCAAGACGCTTGCCCTGTACATTATAGCTTAGATTAGCCTGTAGGCCAGACTCTACGCCATCATAGCTAAGGTATCCATTAATGATATAAGGTGACTGTCCCTGCATCTGACGAGTATCCTCGATCGTCTCTCCTACTCTCGCTGCACGCTGACGTGACTCATATTCTCCTCCAGGAGACTTATCCATCTCTACGCTCGACTGTACTACTGTGATATTAGTACCGAGGCTGTATGGACTCATACTTTCACTTAGGAAGCTGAGATTCTTTCTAATCTCGAGCTCGATACCGAGTACTTCTGCATTGCCTACGTTTCTCGGAGTGACATCTGCGGGAGCTGCCTCTGAGAATGCTACGATCTCGATAGGATTGTCAAATTGCTTTAAGAAACCTGATACAGCGATCATCTGTCCACCTGACATATATCGCTCGATACGAGCATCATAATTTCGAATATCGGTAGTGACTAAGTCTACATTACCAATGAAGAATCTATCAGTGATCGCATCATATATCTGAGCCAAAGAAAGTTCCTTGAATGATGGTCGAGCTACTGTCTGAGAGAATGAAGCACGGATATTAGTATTATCATCTGCGGCATATATCAAGTTGAGCGCTGGCAAGAATACCCACTCATCGAGGAGCTTCTCATCATTGAATACGATATTGCCAGTATTATTCTGCCCAGTATACTGATGCACGAAATTTTCTGCTCGGAGTCCACCGATAGCTTTGAGCTTATCAGATACTGGTATCTCACCCATGAGGTATGTACCTACTATCATCTGTGTCGCATCAAACGAGTTAGCCGGCTCTGGATTTCCAAATACATAAACTCCAGTACGAGTATCTGGCGTCCATATATTTTGTGGTGCTAACACCTCATTAGCATCGCCAGAGAAGGTGATATTGTCAGCACGCTGAATATCAAACTGATAGTTGAGGATCTCGTACTCACGATTTTTCATGACTCCACTGGCTCCTACTTTCACCTTGGCATCACGTCCGCCGAGTGCCACTTTATTAGTGATATCGAGACGTCCTGTATAGTTGATCTCCTTTAGATCTCTGAATATTCTGATCGGTGCAGCACCCTCAGATGGCTCGATAGTATATACTGTATTATCGCCTGTCGTCTCCGTACGGAATGGTACCGCTCTCACATCTTTATCCTTGATCTGAGATAGTGTCGGAGCGAGTCTCCAGTCTACCTCGAGGTTTCCTTCATTGAAACTGTGTTTACCCTTGAGCAATAGATTTGACACTGATCGCTCAGCATACTCGAGGTTATCTCTTTGGATAGTATTGACCGCTGAGATAAAGCTTTCCTGATTGAAAAATCCAGCTTTGCTCACACCATTATTGATACGGAGCATCGATAGTGAAAACTTATGATTTTTCACCTTAAGTGATCCACCTACGAGACCTGTCAGTAGGACATTATTAGTAGCCAGCTCACCTCTTTGTACTCTATCTGCGTCGAGCGCAAAATTTTCTGATTCATCAGGCTTGAGGAATATGTTGTACTCTACGTCGTCAAAGTAATCATTTGAGTTACGATAGTTGAGCGCATAGTTATATCCTAAGGTTACTTTTTCTTTATTGATCTGATTTCCTCCTGAGAAGGCGAAGCTAAGGTCTGGACGATTAGTCGCTCTCTGAGCTGCCCAGTTATTGCTGAATAGACCCGTGATACGAGTCAGTTCTGAGCTTCTCTCTGCAGGAGAAGGAATAATGATGCCTTTATAAAAAGGCAATGATCTATCTCCACTATCAAAACCTAGGAAGTCGGTACTACTACCTGGGCTGGTGAGAGCGGTAGACTTCAAGTGCATATCGGGATTGTAGCTGAGTCCTAATGATATGTTGTTAGTCTTTTCTTCTGGAAAGTCTTTAGTGATAATATCCACTACTCCACCTGTGAAGTCTCCTGGCAGATCTGGTGTAAAAGACTTCACTACTAAGATATTATCTATGAGATTAGTCGGAAAGATATCCATCTGCAGTGTATTACGATCTGGATCGAGGCCTGGGATATCCATACCATTGAGGATCGACTTAGTATATCTATCACCGAGTCCACGTACGAATACATACTTACCACCCTGTACAGATACACCTGTCACACGCTTGATAGCGCTACCTGCATCACTATCACCTATTTTCTTAAAAGTCTGAGATGAGATCCCATCTAATAGGTTGGCCGATTTCTTTTGGATAGTCAATATTGCCGCTTCCGTATTTCGGATTTGCTTAGCTGAGATGACTACTTCTTCGAGCACTTCGCTCTCTTCTTCGAGCGTCACATCGAGTAGTGTGACCTCTCCATCGATGACTTCGACCTCACCGACTGTCAGTGTACTATAGCCTAAGAATGAAAACTCGACAGTATACATACCTGCGGCTAACGATAATGTATAAGCTCCGTCGAGATCAGAAGTGGTACCAGTTTGATCCTCAGTCACGAGGATATTAGCGAATGGAACAGTCTCTCCTGTACCACCGTCGATGATCGTACCCCTCACCGTACCCTGCGCCATCATAGCGGCAGCAGAGAGTAGGATGACAATTGTCAAAAAGTTTTTTATCACAACAAAAAATTTAATAAACTAAAATTTAAAATAGAGAAGTGAGCCGTCTGTGCTCACTTCTCTTTACGTCTTATCTGAGCATTGTACTTTCGTACAAGTATCTTTCTTCTTAGAAATTAAGAGCACCTGCTACAGCAGCATATGTCCATCCGAATACTGATGTATCAGCTCCTACGGTATTAGCACCTTCTGCTACTACAGTACCGAATGCATCAGTACCATTTTTTAATACTTCTGTGATATCAGTAGCATCAGCAGGTAGTGTCACTTCGAGATTAGCGAATGTCGCTGTAGATAATGTAGTAGCATCATCAAAGCTAAGGTCACCTTCACCATCTGCGATTGTCTGGAATCCAAAGAAGTAAGTATTCTGTGTTAATCCACTTGCTCCATCTCTATAGTTAGCCAACTCATCGTCAAATCCTTTGACTGTCACATTCTGTAAAGTGAAGGCACCCGTCAATGAACCTTCAGGACCATCGATCTCAAGACCATGATCAGTGCCTGCGAAAGCGATTACTACCGCATTGTCTATAGTACCAGCATACGCCTGATCGATATCAAGAGCATCATCATCGGCAGCCCATACGAGAGCATTTTTCACATCTACAGTACCACCAAACCACTCGATACCGTCATCTTTATTTCCTACTACTTCGATATTTTCGATGATAGTACCTGCACCTACGCCACCAAGAGTGATACCGTTGATCTCATTGTCAGCACCGATCACAGCACCTCCGTGTCTCACAGATACATACTGGATCACTCCAGAATTATCATCTACATTAGTACCTCCATAGAGTCCAGTGACATCATCAGCAGGGATACCCTCTATCTGAGCAGTCAGGGCATCACCATCTACAGAGATAGGAGCTCTACCCAATACGAGAAGACCACCCCAAAGGCCATTTTCTTCTTCATCAAGATTAGATCCTGCAGCCTGTCCTGGAAGGATATCATCAAGGATAGAAGTCATAATGATAGGCGCATCAGCAGTACCCATAGCCATGATCTGACCACCTTGAGCTACTACGAGAGCAGAAGCGAGTGTACCTGTACCAGTAGCACCTTTGATCACTGTACCTGGATCAATAGTGAGTTTCGCACCGTCTTCGACGGCGATTCTACCAGCAAGAGTATATATATTGTCAGCTGTCCATCGGACATCACCAGTGATATTTTCGTCGACGACTACAGATCCTACAGTTGTTGGGATCGTGATACACTCACAGTTAGCAGCATCAAGTACTTCACCTTCTGCACATGTCATACCACCACAGATATCTGTAGCTGGCTCTACACATGCACATGTACCGCCAGTAACACCTACTACTTGACCAGCAGGACAAGTCAATGTCGGACATGGGTGAGGTACTATAGTAGATGGATCCTCTACACAGTTACAAGTGAGCGTCTGAATCTGACCAGTTGGACAAGAGTTATCACATTCATTTTCACTATCGCCACATGATGCAAGCATTGCGACTGCAGCGAAGACAAATAAGAAATAAGAATTTAAAATTTTCATTGTTTGGTTTGTTAAGAATAACTAATAATGGACTTGAATTGTCGGTGCAAAAGTAGAGGCCGGTATTAGCTCCAATGTTAACCGTGGCTTATTTAAATGTTAACTCGATCTCGACTTAGTTAACCTTATTTTTACATTGGTTTTTTTCTGCCGACCAAATCTTTTCTTTAAGGATTAAGCCTATCGATCAAAGGCTTAACTTTCTCTTCACACAGCTTATTCTTAGCATAACATAGCCATCATCTGGCGATAAGAATAGCTCCCTATTATGTGCTCCTTTTAGAATATTAAGTCAAACCAAATTCAAATCAGACATGAGAATGATTCAACACTATCTATGGATAGTACTGTGTGCCATGAGCGTACACGGCCTGTATGCACAGGATGATCTCCAGCTCTCTGTACTCTCCACCTATCACACGGGAGTATTTGACGAGGGCGCAGCTGAGATCGTAAGCTATGACCCAATATCCCAAAGGGCTTTTTTCACCAATGCTAATGACAACTCTGTCGGTATCCTGGATATATCAGATCCATCGGCCCCGACCCTCGTATCAGAGATCGACCTCAGCGCCTATGGAGGTGGTGTCAATAGTCTCGATGTATATGATGGCATCGTAGCTGTAGCTGTCGAGGCCGAGATAAAACAAGAAAACGGTTCTGTAGTATTTTTTGATACAGATGGTAGCTACCTCAATGATGTAGAGGTCGGAGCATTACCTGACATGGTCATTTTTTCGCCAGACGGTCAGTATGTCATCACTGCTAATGAAGGAGAACCCAATGATGACTATACCGTAGATCCAGAAGGAAGTGTATCGATCATCGATATCTCTGGTGGAGTCAGCGCTGCTACCCACACTTTAGTAGACTTCACCGCATTCAATGATCTTAAGACCTCGCTACAGAGTAAAGGCGTCAGAATCTATGGCCCTAATGCTACTGTAGCGCAAGATCTCGAGCCAGAGTATATCACCATCAGTGGTAATACTATATATGCTGCTCTGCAAGAGAATAATGCATTGGCGGTAATCGATCTTACTACTAAGTCAGTAACAGAGATAGTCGCTTTGGGCACTAAAGATCATTCACTCCCTGGCAATGGTATGGATGCCAGCAACGAAACTGAAGAGATCAACATCACGACATGGCCAGTACAGGGATACTACCTACCCGATGCTATCACATCTGTAGAGATCGATGGTGAGACCTATATCCTATCAGCTAATGAAGGGGACTCAAGAGACTATGATGGTTACTCAGAAGAAGAGCGAGTAGCTGACCTCACACTGGATCCGACAGCATTTCCTAATGCTGCAGAACTCCAAGACGATACTAATCTCGGACGACTTAAGACAACATCTGCTAATGGCGACCTCGACGGCGATGGTGATCATGACATCATCTATAGCTACGGTGCTCGCTCATTCTCTATCTGGGATGCCAATGGCAATCAAGTATGGGATAGTGGAGATGCATTTGAGACAGTCTTGGCAGAAGTAGAGCCAGCTAATTTCAATAGTACCAATGACGAAAACGACTCCTACAAAAACAGGTCTGATGACAAAGGTCCAGAACCAGAAGCTATCGAAGTAGCGGTCATCGATGACAAAATCTATGCTATGATAGGCCTCGAGCGCCAAGGAGGCATCATGGTGTATGATATTAGCACTCCATCAGCCCCTCAGTACGTGACATATGTGAATAATAGAGATTTCAGTGTAGAAGATGTGACTACACCTGCTGTAGGAGATCTGGGTACAGAAGACATAGTATATATATCCCCAGAAGATAGCCCGACAGGACAAGCATTAGTCCTCACGGCTAATGAAGTAAGTGGTACAGTGACGATCTTTGGTCTTGGTGAGGAACCTATCGCTCCACCAGCACCGACATGCGCTGAAGTAACGATCAGATCATACTTCACTGATGGTAATCCATATGGACTCACTGGCAATCCTATCTATCTCTATGTAGATCGACGAGGTGCCATCCCATCAGAAGCACCGATCACTTATGGCCCGATGAGCGATGGAGACTTGGTATGTTTACCAGTCGGATCGACATTCAGAGTAGACATCTTTGATAGAGATATCGAGCTGGACAATGGTGCGAGATATATTCGTACAGGGTACTTCTACGGAGGAGGATTGAGAAGCCAAGTGGTAACGAATACGGCCGAATCATCGATCCACATCGTCTACAAGCTCACTAATGAAGCAGATACTACCGATACGCCTGATATGGGAGCTGATGAGATGGTATCGCTCTTAGCACAGTTTGACACAGGCATATTCGACGAGGAAGCTGCCGAGATCGTAGCTCATGATCCAGCGACACAGACATTGATCTATACTAATGGATTTGAAAATGTACTCGGACGTATCGATATCGCTGATCCTAAGCAGCCTATTGCGCTCGACGCTATAGATATGTCTCCATACGGTACTGATATCACGAGTGTAGATATCCATGACGGCATCGTCGCTGTAGCAGTAGTCGGTGAGACTAAGCAGGATCCAGGCTCTGTAGTCTTCCTCGATGTAGAGGGCAATCTACTGAATCAAGTGACTGCAGGTGCACTCCCTGACATGGTGACATTTTCTCCAGATGGGCAGACCGTACTTGCAGCGAATGAAGGCGAGCCAAATGATGACTACACCGTAGATCCAGAAGGCTCAGTCACAGTCGTAGATATCAGCGGAGGTGTAGAGGCAGCGACAGCTACTCAGATCACTTTTGAGAAATACAATGAGCTACAGGTCATCCTCAATGCTCAGGGTATCAGAATCTTCGGACCAGGCGCTACTGTCGCTCAGGATCTCGAGCCAGAGTATATCACGGTGACTCCAGATGGCAAATACGCTTTCGTCGGTATGCAGGAAAATAACGCTATGGCGAAAATAGATCTGGCAAAAATGGAAGTAGTAGACCTCTTTCCTCTCGGCCTCAAAGATCACAAGATCGAAGGTAGAGGACTCGATGCGAGCGATAAGACAGATGAAATCAACATCGCTACTTGGCCAATATTTGGCATGTATCAGCCAGATGCGATCAAGTCATATGTAGCCGCTGACGGTGAGACCTACATCATCACAGCTAATGAAGGAGACGCCAGAGACTATGACGGATATAGCGAGGAGGCTCGTGTAGAGGATCTCACTCTGGAGTCAGCTAACTATCCAGATGCCGCTGAGCTACAGACAGATGAGCAGATCGGTCGCATGAAGACCACGACTGCTACTGGCGATGCTAATGGTGATGGAGAGATCGACTTCATCCATACGTATGGTGGTCGCTCATTCTCTATCTGGGACACAGAGTGTAAGCAGATCTGGGACAGTGGAGATCAGTTTGAGCAGATACTAGCTACAGAAGCTGCAGAATTCTTCAATAGTACCAATGATGACAATGATTCATTCAAGAATCGCTCTGATGATAAAGGACCAGAGCCTGAGGCTATAGAGGTCATGGCTATGGGTGACAAGATCTATGCACTCGTAGGACTCGAGCGTCAGGGAGGCGTAGTCATCTATGATATCACTGTGCCGACTGCTCCGCAGTATATCTCATACTTCAATAATCGAGACTTCTCTGCAGATATAGAGACTCCAGCGGCAGGTGATCTCGGTATCGAGGATATCAGATTCATCGCTACGGAGGATAGTCCTACTGGACAGCCACTCATCGTCACGGCTAATGAGGTAAGTGGCACGATCTCAATATTCGGCGTGACCGAAGAAGGTATCACTGCCAGCGCTCTACCAGTAGCTGAGGAGTATATCAAGAAGTCGAGACTGAAAGACAATGCTGCCGAGCTATCTGTAGCAGAAGTATCGAGCTATCCTAATCCATTCGCTGATGAGATCACTATCGAGCTCAACATCGCTAAGAGAGCACAGGTGGATATCAATATCTATGCTCCTGATGGTCAAAACATCCAGCAGGTGAAAAGCGAAATCATGGATCAAGGTAACTACCAAATAACACCAAATGTCACTACACTCAGCTCAGGAGTATACTTCCTCGAGGTAGTGATCGATGGTAAAAAAGCAATCCACAAGCTCACCAGAGCTTAATTAACTTTCTCAAGTAAGAGGATTGTTATATTGAAAATGGCGGCCCAGATGTGGGCCGCTTTTTTTGTGCTTTTTTCTGTAGGTCTATCAGCTATGAATGAGAGGCACCTATTGATTGATTCTATTTGACGGCCTGATTTTCTTCCTTATCTTTCGGGGGCATCAATCCACTAAAGGGATGAAAAATAGATCAAAACAGGTGGGGGGGATCAGATATAAAGGAGTTGTACCCAATTAGAGAAAATGAACGAACTAATATTTGAGATAAATTCGAACGAAGAAATTTGGGACCTCTTTGACAAAAAGTTGGACTCGATTTTCATTCACAAGTTCGTACCGAATGAGGTGATAGAGTGGTGGAAAACGGACTTAAAAACTCAAAATGGTTTTGAATTCAAAAACCTATTAGTTCGACAAATAGAAATGGATGTTCAAACTGACTTGAACGGATTAAAAAAAATACTGGAACTGAATACAAGACAGTTAAGGGTTTATCAATTTGAGAAACCGATTGCGGACACCCTTGAAATTGAAAGACTACCTGAAAATAATCGTTATCAGATTTTAAAGCAAAACGGATTGAAACACTTCTTCTTTGTAAATTTTGAGCTTATTACAATTGAAAGCTTTGAATCAGAATTTATAGAGAAATTGAATTTCACCCGAAATTTGAAAAACGAATTATGGAGAGAAAACAAAAATTGATTGAATAAAAACTGGGTACAATCGAGTAGACGGCCGTGAGCATTAAAGCCCACGGTGCGGCTCTCACACAAAGATCCTACGACGTCAGTATCACACAATGAATGAACCGAAAACAAAAACTCGAGCATGGCAGGCTCTCCCACCCGCTTTGCGGTTCGCTCACTTAGATGGCTCCCAGACATCTACTCCTTCGGAGACCGCTCACTCAGGTATACGGCGGTTCATCAGATCGAAGTATAGGTTTGGGAGTAATACTCTAACATCGAGGTATAGCCTCGACGTCTTAGCACCGAGATACGCAGTGTCGTTCCTAATATAGGACTTTGGGCTACTGCCCAACCACCCATCCGAGTCCGACTCCATCCATAGGCTTGACGGTGTGGCACGCCCAGTTTGATCAGATTCCTTCGCTTTCGGTCAGGCTTCTTCCCCCTCCCACCTGCTTGCGGTTCGCTCACTATAGATGTCTCCCAGGCATCTACTCCAGTGGAGAGCACTCACTCATTTACAGCCCCCTCCAACTCGACTGTAAGGAACTTTAACCCTCAAGAATAAATTTGCTACGTTTCTGTAGCACTGCCCATGCTGGGCACACACAATTGATATGATCGCATATCTCTTCGTTCCTCCGAGAGACGACGACATATCATTATCCGTTATGCAGAATCAGGACTCCAAAATCAGATTGTTTCATTTATTGAAACTTAGCTGTATCTTTGAATTATGAAGGTAAGGTTGGTCAAGAAGAAAACAATCGCTAAATACCAAGATGCAAATGCGTCAAGCAGAAGCTCCTTTGATCAATGGATTGACAAACTTAAAAATGCTAATTGGGCTACAATAAACGATATTAAAGAAACCTATGGTTCTGCAGATCTAATAGGAAAAAGCTCAAATAGAGTTGTCTTTAACATAGGTGGAAACAATCATAGAATGATATGCAAATATCATTTTGGCGAAAGCTACGTACATCTGTTTATCAATTGGATTGGAACTCATTCCGAATATGACAAAATCTGTAAAAACGAATTACAATACACAGTAAATGTATACTAATGGATAAAGTAATGAAATACAAAATTATCAAAACAGAACGCCAGTATGACAAATATTGCAAGGCACTTGAAGATCTCGTTTTTAAGAATCTGAAGAAAGATCAAGATGAAATAGAATTGTTAACACTATTAATTGAGAAGTATGATGATGAAAACTACCAAACACCTGAACTTGATCCGATAGAGCTCTTGAAATCGCTTATGGACGAGCATAAAATGAAAGCGAAAGATTTAGTTAATATTTTAAACTTGTCTAAAGGAACAGTATCAAAAATTCTTAATTATCAAACAGGACTTTCGAAAGAAACTATTAGAAAGCTTTCTGATAGATTCAAGCTCAATCAAGAAGCGTTCAACAGACCATACAAGCTAAAGGACCCAATAAACAGAAAGTATAGAAATGCCGCTCTGATGAATACACAAAAGAAAATAGAACTACCAGTGTAAATGGTGACTCTGCATAATCGAGTAGACGGCCGTTAGTATTAAAGCCCACGGTGCGCCTCTCACACTAAGAAACCTATCACGTCAGCATCACTCAATGAACGCACCGAAAATATAAGCTTGAGCATAGCAGCACACCCACCCCATTTGCGGTTCGCACACTCAGATGTCTCCCAGATATCTACTTCTGCGGAGATCACTCACTCATTAACAGACTCCTCCAACTCGACTGTAAGGGTCTCTAACCCTCAAAAATAAATTTGCTACCTTTCGGTAGCAATGTCCATGCTGGGCACACACAAGGTGCCATCACAGCATATCTCTCCTTCGTCGAGAGACGCAGGGTATCATTATACGTTATGGACAAATAAGAAGAAAATTAGAAAAATAATTTGATAAAGAAATTGATCATAGTTCTCATAATTTTAATGTTGTCAATGTCTATTATTGTCCAGTTCCCTAAACTATTTATAGGGAAGAAAATCGAATATGACACATTCATTATTTATAGCAATGAAGAAATAAAGTTTAATGAAGATGTGAAAAATGTATTGGATGCAGTTCAAGTTAACTTAAAGAAAAGTCAGTTTTACCAGGATGAGTTGAAACTCGAGTTGTTTTTTGTAAAAGGTACACTATATGAGAAATTAATAGGACTGTTTGGAATGAAGAATATTGCTTCATCAAAATTTAACAAACACATTTACATTGGGAAACCAAATTTTAAAGAAAATATTCTAAAGAAAGATGATAGTGATTTAGGATGGGTAAACTTGGTGCAAATAATTAGTCACGAGGGTGTACACAGCCAAATGTATGACGACTATTCAATTCTTGGATTTATGAAAACACCAAATTGGGTAAATGAGGGTTATTCTGAGTATGTTTCCTATAATCCAATAAGAAATGATGAAAATTATGAATTATCGAATCTACTTCAAAAGTACGAAAGTACTTCCGATTTTTGGATTGAAACAGAATTCAAATCAAGGACTCCCAGAATGTACCTAAGAGATAGAATTATTATGGAATATTTAATAGATAAAAAAGGATTGGATATTTTGAGTATAATCAATGACAATACTTTGGAACCAGATGAAATACTTGAGGAAATTAGATTGTACTTTAAAGGCAACAATTGAAATTGAAATTACTTGATTAATGTAAAAAGAAGGAACTCTGTCCATAATCGAGTAGACGGCCCTGAGCATCAAAGCCCACGTTGCGTTTGACACTCTAAGAAACCTATCACGTCAGTATCACTCAATGAACAAAGCGAAAATATAAACTTGAGCATAGCAGCATTCCCACCTGCTTTGCGGTTCGCACACTTAGATGTCTCCCAGATATCTACTGCTCAGAGTGTCGTTCACTCAGGTATACGTCCGTTCATCAAATCACGGTATTATGACGTCGAGGCTATACAAGCCTCCCCTCTTTACACTCGCTTAACCATTCCTTCACAAAGCTTTTAGATACCTAACATAGAGATAAGGCAGAGCTAGCATTCGGCGCAAGCCTGCATAACATTGGCCTTCTACTTTTGAGGTGATATTATTCATTTCCTTAGTAGATAATAACTTAAAAGAGCAATGTTAAAATTCAACACATTTCTTGCTTTGTTTTTATGCGCAAGCGGCCTAATTGGTCAGGCTATCTTCGCAGAAGAAATCGATGTGCCTAAGGGCCACATCTCCGAAAGAGTGGTAATGCCACCAAGCCCTTTAACACTTCAAGTACTATTCGTGGGTGGTCACGATATCGTACAGACTACAGAGACTTACTACAATCCTGCAGGTCGTCAGATCGCTAAAGAATGGCATGATTTCATCGGTATGACTCCAGATCCTACAGGAGCATCACTCGGATGGGTATCTGTCAATCATGAGATGATCTATAGAGATGACAAGATCGGTGACGGTGGTGGAATGACCGTATTCCGTATCGACAGAGATCCTATCACTGGCCTACTCGAGGTAGTAGATCAGACATTGGAGGATGGTCGTAGTGGTCAGTACTTCAATGTAGACTTCGCTAATACTGTCGGTGAGACTGGTATGAACTGTGGAGGTATCAGCTCTACTTTTGACGGACGTATCTGGACTGCCGAGGAGTGGTTTCGTACATCTAATACGAGCATCCACAACAGTAACTCTGACGTAGGAAGCCCTACTGCAGATCTACCTGCTGAGCCATATGATGATGACAGACCAGGTGGTGGTGTGAGAGATACTGCTGATTTCACAGTATTCTCTGAGGACTTCCCAGAGTGGGACGGTATGATCCTCAAGAAGTACCAAAACTTCAACTACATGGTAGAGATCGATCCTAAAGAAGCAAAAGCGATCAGAAAGCAATACAACTGGGGCCGTATGGGCTGGGAAGGTGGAGCTATCACCAATGACAACCAGAATGTATACATGGGTCCAGATGCTACTCCGGGTTATTTCATGAGATTCAGAGCTGATCGTCCGGGTGACTTCACTAAGGGATCACTCTATGCGTACAAAGAAGATGCTGCTGACAAGTGGGTACTTATCGAAGGTACTCCAGAAGAGATGCTCGATGTATCATCTCTCTGTGCTGCTGCAGGTGCGACTATGTACAACAGACCTGAGTGGGTAGCACATGACAAAGCGTCAAACAAAATCTATTGGACAGAGACTGGTAGAGATTTCCCAGGTAGTAGATTTGCTAATGGTATCGCAGCAGGAGCTACTATGTCTTATGCTCACAATGCACGAGCTGAGGCTCAGGGATTAGCTGATGCTACTGACTCTAACTATAGAGACACATACGGACGTATCTGGGTATACGACCCAGCTACTCGTGAGCACTATGTACACCTCGAGGGAGGCCCTGACTGGACTGAGGCGATGAGCCCATCTGAGTCTGAGTACTTTGATAAGCACCTCACTAACCCTGATGGCCTTAGCGTGATGACTATCGATGGTCAGTCATTCCTCGTGATTCAAGAGGATATGAACGGTACATCATATGGCCGTATGCCAGCTGGTACTTCAGGTAGATTCTGTGAGCTCTATATCTTAAATCTTGCTATCGAAAACCCAACTATCGATGACCTCATCCGTATCACTGCTGTACCTGCAGGAGCGGAGGTGACTGGTGCTATCCAGACTCCAGATGGTGTGTCATTATTAGTTAACTCTCAGCACCCTATCGTATCAAATCCGTTCCCGTGGAATCACTCATTGACTTTCGCTATTAACGGTTTTGACAGAGTGACTGTGGAGGATCTCAACACTGATGCAGAAGAAGCGATCGCTGTCAAGAAGAAAAACTTCAAAGACAATGTAGAAGATGCATTCACTATCTACCCTAATCCAACTACTCGTACAGTATTCCTTGATAAGACTACTGATGTAGCTATCTATGATGTCAGAGGTAGCAGAGTGAAAGTAGAAAGAGCGACTAACAGAGTAGACGTATCTGAGCTAAAAGCAGGTATCTACTTCATCCAGAACACTGCTGGTGAGATGGTACAGCTCGTAATAGAGTAATCATGATATAATCTATCATAATCATACTTTAAACCAACTTAGTGAGTAGTCCTCTTGGGCTACTCACTTTTTTAGATTTAATAAACCACCTCCTGAAATAGTGATATACCTATGAAAAAAGTAGCCATAATAGTACCTGCGATACTCTTCTTTCTCATCGCAGTAGCCTGGCAGCCATCACCTGTAGATCCTCGATCTGCTCTGGATCAAGTCCAAAAAGACTATCTCCGAAATATGGAATATCTGTCTCAAGATATCCAGACCTACTACGATGCTGCCACCTCCCTCACCGATGATGCAGCAGCTATCGCCACTCTCCAGCAGGCACATCTCAAAGCTCGTCTATCCTACAAGCAGATCGAGTATCTCATAGAGTATTTTGATGCAGCTGGAGCTAAACAAGTATTGAATGGGGCTCCCCTACCCAAGACCGAACCCAAAGTAGCCGAACTCCGAGTCATCGAGCCTAAAGGCCTACAGGTACTCGATGAGCTGGCATTTGATGATGCGCCTTTCGGCAAAAAGGATGAGCTGATCTACCTCATCAAGCAGCTCCAGTCTAACTATGAAGCCATGAGAGCCTACCAAGGCAAAATAAAAATCACCCATCGCCATATCATTGAGGCTATCCGTCAGGAGATCATCAGGATCTCATTTTTAGGACTGACGGGATTTGATACGCCAGGATCTGTCAATGCACTCCCAGAAGCACTAATCGCATGGCATAGTACATTCAGAGCGTATAATTATTATGATCCAATGGTACACGCTGCAGATCCAAAGCTTTCTGGAACTGTCAAGCAACTCATCAAAGACGGAGCTAACTATCTGGCAAGCAATCCCGACTTTGACACTTTTGATAGAGCGACATTCATCAAAGACTATGCTAATCCTCTCTACGGACTCCTTCTCGACGTACATCATACGCTACAGATCGAGACAGCAGCAGAGGCTGGCCTACAGCCGACAGCAGTGGACTACGAGGGCCGATCTATGTTTAGCGAAAGCTTATTTAATAAAGATTACTTCTCAGGACTGACCGATGAATATGCCGCAGAGCGGAGGGAGCTGGGTCGTACACTCTTCTATGATCCGATCCTCTCTGAGAGTCTAAAGCTGTCATGTGGTAGCTGCCATGATCCACAGCGAGCATTCACGGACGGACAGCGCACCAGCCTCTCACATGCTGGCATGCCTACCCGACGCAATGCTCCTACCCTGATCAATGCTGTCTATGCAGAGAAATACTTTTTGGACCTGAGAGAAGAGAGATTTGAGACACAGATGAATCACGTCGTATCAGATCATAATGAGTTTAACTCTGACTTCATCGAGATCATCGATAAGCTCGCTCAGAGCGAAGAGTACATGGCCATGATCAATGCAGCCTATCCTACATATGGACTCTCGCAGCATGCCGTGACTAATGCTATCTCCCACTATGTAGCCAGTCTCACTGGCATGGATAGTCCATTTGATCAATATCTCAATGGCGAGGAAGTCGCCATGTCAGAGAGCGCCATCAATGGATTCAACATATTCATGGGAAAGGGCGCCTGTGGCACTTGCCATTTCGCCCCTTCATACAGCGGTATCGTGCCGCCACTATATATGGAGTCCGAGTCAGAGGTGCTCGGAGTACCAGCGACTCCTGACACCGCTGATTTTGTATTGGACCCGGACCTCGGCCGGCAGGCTAATGCTAAGCCTCTGGACGAAGCGGATATCTACGCCCATTCATTTAAGACGGTGACTGTCCGCAATATCGAGCATACAGCGCCCTATATGCATAATGGTGTTTACGCTACACTCGAGGAGGTGATGGACTTTTACAATAAAGGAGGTGGCATCGGACATGGCCTCGAGCTGGACAATCAAACACTACTAGGCGATCCGCTCAATCTCACTGCCACTGAGATCGCAGATGTCATCAGCTTCATGAAAGAACTCAATGATCTCCCATCAGGACTCGCTGAGCATCCTCAGGTAGAGCTCCCTACTTTCTCCGATCCTGCATTGAATAATCGACAGATCAATAACTATTGAATAAACTAATCATCGGTATCGGACTATGCATCCTCATGAGCAAAGTCCGATGTACCGATCCTCAGACCGATACTACCGCCGCCGCTACTTTATCTGCCCGCTACTGCTCCAGTTGCCACCTCGAGCCCTCACCTACTGACCTTGATAAAGCGACTTGGCGTGATCATATACTGCCTCGCATGGGAGCCTTCATGGGCGTCTATGAGGATGGTATGGTCAGAGCGGAGCTCATCGAGACGGATGCCGTCGCTGAGGCGAATATATTCCCTACCGAGGCTACGATCAGCATAGCAGACTGGAGCGCTATCAAAGAGTACTACCTATCTCTGGCTCCCGACAGCCTGACGCTCCCTATCACAGAGTCTCAGATCACCGACCAATGGAAACCGACATATCCTGATCTATATCTGAGCCCTCCCAGCACCACCTATATAGATGTGAGTGCTGACGGAGTGACATTCGCCGATGCGCATACTCAGGGACTCTATCAGGTACTCTCAGCAGATGGGATAGAGGATAGCGCTGTCAAAATCCCCAATGAAGCTATCGTAGATATATATACTACCTCCACCCATCACTATATCACGACCATGGGCAGCTTCTCTCCTACGGATGCAGCCATAGGCAAAGTCTATCGCCTCGATAGACAGACTCAGGCGCTGGATATCATCATCGATGAGCTACAGCGACCAGTGCATGCAAGCTATGCTGATCTGGATAGCGATGGCACGGATGAGATCATCATCTGTGAATATGGTAAATGGACGGGCGCTCTCTCCTACTGGGACCAAGATCTGGATGGTCTGTATCGTAGAAAAAATCTCATGTCACGATCGGGCTCTATCCGCACCGCACTTACTGACATCGATCAGGATGGAGATGAGGATATCATATGTCTCTACGGACAAGGTGATGAGGGATTTTGGCTATTGCGAAATATGGGTCAAGGGACATTCGAGTCTACATCGCTCCTCCGCATGCCTCCATCCTATGGTTCGAGTTACTTCACACTATATGATATGAATGCTGATGGACTCATGGATATCCTCTACTGTGCTGGGGACAATGCTGACTATCCTCCTATCATCAAGCCCTATCATGGCATATACATATATGAGCAGCAGGAGGACCGTAGCTTTACGCAGTCACAGTTTCTCTATATGCCGGGAGCCTACAGTGTGGCAGCTATCACTGAGCAGCACACTGATCTGATCCATTTAGCTGCAATATCCTTTTTTCCAGATTGGGATCAGGATCATCCAGAGGGCTTTCTATTTTTCCGCCAAGGTGATGATGATCAATATATCAGAGAGCGTCTGCCTATCGCTCCTCCTGGCAGATGGATAGTGATGGACGCTGATGATGTAGACGGAGATACAGATCTGGGATTGGGCTCATTAGCCTTTGAAATACCCGGTCACGAAAAAGAATTAAAAAAGATCACAAAAAACGGTCTCCCTTTTCTGATCCTTGAGAATATTGAAAATCAAGGATATTCCGATTAGAAATATTCTATCACATATGAATATTTAACATACTACAACTCTTAAAATCGACACTACAAAAGCTCTACAGGTAGTCTACATGGATTTTAACAGAGATTACCAAAAAACGCATCAAACCCACCATTTTACATGCCATATGTTAAGATTGTCGGAGATCTTACATATCTACAAATCCTCTACAAATAAAAATGTGACATACGGAATCTGTAGTAGTCTTAAGACTGTAACCCGAACTAAACACCAAGTAATGAGAACTTTTTTAATAACACTAATCGCACTCTGCAATCTGGCACTACTCCAAGCTCATGATGTAGAGTTGAGATTCACCAATAACACTGTGATCGGTGACAAACTCTATATAGATGTAGAGATGAGAGCCAGCAGCTATGAGTTTAGCCTCGCTGATCACAATATCAGAGCTTACTACGATAACACTCAGATGAGACTCAACGCAGTAGAAGCTAATCGTCCAGATCTATATAGCACTCCTAAATACAATGAAGTAAGCACTAACGGTCAGGAGATCGATATCAACAGACTCCCTTTTGACGATCACATGACTTTCGTCAATCTCAGTGTCCTCCTCAATGATAAAAATCAAGCAGGCGAGCATATCACTACTGAGTGGACAGCACTCTATACTATGGAGTTTGAACTCGTGAATGAATCAAATGATATCCACCTCGCATGGGCTATGGAAGGCGTCACTGATGCATATGCTACAGCATTCGTACAGGTATCAGAGTGGCTCGGCCCTAATAAGATCCAGTCAAAAAATGTATTTGACCTGGTCAACTGGAAAGAAACAGTAGAAAAGCAAAATATTCTACAGGAGACAGTGGAAGTGTCTATCACTCCTAATCCTGCATCAGAATATCTGAAGATCGCACACGACTTTGACTATGCGCAGTACACACTCATCGATATGAGCGGCAGCATAGTACTATCAGGTCGTGTGGCTGATAATGAGCGTATCGCAGTGAGCGATATGGCTTCAGGATCATATGTGCTCATGGTAGAGCACGCTGACTATGCTCATACAGAGCAGGTCATCATCAAGTAGTATAAGTCAACAATTGGTATGTCAGGGAAGGGAAAACCTTGACAATAAAGCAACAAGGCCCGGGTCAAAGGATTCGGGCCTTTTGTATTCTTATAGACTAAAAGTTAAAACTTGTGACTTCACTTAAGACTCTGGTCAAAAGTATATTACAGCATAATTAGGTACAATCGATTATTTACTATGAGGTTTTAAAACTTCAAAAATCGAGAATAGCTCCTCCAAGGGCTATTTTTATTTAATGCAAACACCCTTGATTACTTCCTTTGATCGTTAGACAGCCAGTCAGATTTGCAAATTCTCTCAAGCCCTACATTTTGTCTACATAGTAGACTATATATGTACCTCGGGCCGATCAATATCGTCTTAAAGATGATTATAAGTTGAGAAGAAGCTAAACAGGAAAGAACTCATGAAAAAAATCGTATTAATCGATGATCATCATATCACCAATAAACTTCATGAGATTTTCATTTTGGAGAGTCTACCGGATGCTGAAATTTTTGCCTTCACAGATGCTCAGGAAGGTTTGCATTTTATCACAAACCATCAAGTCGACATTATTTTTTGCGATCTAAGGATGCCTATCATGACGGGATGGGAGTTTGTCGAGAGATATGAGCATCTATACCTGAGTGGTCGATCTACAGCTCCAGTATATATACTATCCGACAGTCTCAGCATAAGAGATCACCAAAAAGCAGAACAATATAAGTCTGTAGAATGCTGTGTACCCAAGGCATTTGATGCTTCTCAGTTACAGCAATTATTACACCTACAGGCAAGCAACTAATGGAATATTAAAGGCACTTTCTTTATATTCTACTGATGATCCATTAAGGTTTTAATTAAGAGTAGAATTTCTGAATGCCTGGAAATTCATCAATTCGGGAACAATTGGAAATTAATTCCGAACCGATTGAGGCCTCACTTATAGAGGCTTTTTCTTTTACTTAACAACAGTCACCAGCTCACCAAAGGGTTGAGCTCCATCATATGGGTAACACTAAAATTTTAATTAGCTTTTTTGGTGTATCCTACTAATCTACCAGCACCGCCTACCGATGTCGGGCTCCGTAATACATGATATGAGGATTAGTCATAGCACGCTGACAGAGATCTTCGCATGACTCAAAAGTGAATGCAACCACCATACCCCCATTAACCCCAAAATTTGAAGGTGCTGTAGAGCGGATAGAAAAATTGTCAATAATACCGCTACTCGGCCCAGATCTAAACTGACTGGTCAATGTGAAGCCATCTGATTCATTCTTCTCACCAAAATCTCCGCTATTATTGATCACTGCCGCATCAAATATGTGCTCAAATTCTGAAATAGTTTCAAATCCATAACCTTGGATGCCATTCATGGCCAAAACTAACATGCCATCGATCTCTTCATCTGGCTCCTGTCCATCGTCTATATCAGCTACACTGATACTATAGTCTCCAGGTAGTGCTGCGGCTCCTCCATTGATAGCATTGACTGTTGTATTCACCCCAGACCTCACTACACCCGTCGCTGACTGCTCTACACTCGACAGCACGAAAGCTGCTATCATAGCATCATCAGCCTCATCTAAAGGCACGGTAGCATCGGCTACTCTTACGCTGATACTTCCCGACCCAAATCCTCCCAAAATACTGCGTATATCACTCTCATACAGTGCAAAAAAGAGCATCGACCGGGAGTAGAATGTCGCACCAACATTAGGTTCTGGAGGTGTGATATAGGCATACTGAGCAGCAAATCGCAAATCACCTGCAGGTAAAACCAATGGATTTTGAACATCTACTGTACCGCCAGGCCCAGTGAATCTACCTGTCATCTGAAAGACATTGGTACTCGTGTAATCAGGATCGGAGAAATTATCGCCCAATCCGACGCCAGCTGTATTAGACCCACTACAGTTATCTCCAGGCTGACAGTGCTCGCGCTCATACATCGCTGCCACGAATACTACACGATTAGTGGCTTCTGGCACATATAGATTATTGAGCACTGCTACGCCACCAGCACCTGCACCAGAGGCAGATACATGGTCATAGTTTAGGAGCTGTACTCCTGTCGCACAAAGATTAGAACAAGAACCACAGGCGGGATCTGCACAATCTATTAGCCCATTGCCATCATTATCAAATCCGTCACCGCATATCTCTGGAGTCAAGCTGGTCTTTCTATAAATCTCAGAGCATCCTGCTAACACTTCATTCCTGTCGGGAAACACACCGTCCTCAGGTGGCAGCCTACTGACGCTCGGGTCTATCACTCCGGCCTGAATATCATAATACTGACTCCCTGTCGGACTGTCATCGTAAAAATTCAATCCCATACCATCAGATCCCGTGCTGGCACTACTATTTTGTTGCGTCTGTCCATAGACCCATATATCTCCACTACCATAGATTTGTCCATTATTCAAAAATCGTTGTGTCACTACATCTCCATTATTAGTAAAGGTCGTCGCACCATTGACAGTCACCTCACCTGCAGCATTCGCCACAAAGAATAAACCATTGTTAGTGATGGAATAATCTATGTAGATGTTATTTTCTGCTATAAATGTGCATCGATTATTAATCGTGCTACTGGAGTTAAAACGAATATAGTTGTTGGCTTGTAGCCATCCATAGTTACTAATAAATGAACCCGCATCTGTCACAAAAGCAAACTGCACATTCACTCTATTGTGATTAGTAAAGGCGCCTTTCAGAGTAAATGATTCATTAAAGTTCACCACTCCTTCATTCACAAAATTGCTGCCATATAGATCTGTAAAATTAAATCTGATAGAAAAGCTTGCATCAGGGCCATTATAAATATCTGCTGTTGAGTTGTAATTGACTGCATCAGCAGAGAAAGTACCATAGTTTTCGATGGTCGGTGAGCCTCCCAAAGTGGAATTCAGCAGCTGAATATCACCACAATTTATTATCCTTCCGCCGTTGATATTAAGTCCATTAGCAGGACGCCACGAAGCTCCTGGAGCGACATATATGGTCCCTCCATTAAGATTGACATTGCACGTATGGGTGCCGCTCGATATGCATAGAGTCTGGCCACTATTGACACCGATCCAATTAGCACAGCTACCACTATTCCAAGTGTATGTACAATTACTCGGTAGAGAGCATATCTGCGACATAACCAAAAAAGGCAGTAAAACAAATAGTATTGTTATTAATGTATTTCGCCAGCTATGCACTCCGTTAAATAAGGTTGTGATTAAAAAAATCCTATTAGTATAAAGACACTAAAAATGAAAAACACCCTACGCTACCCTATAGCTTATGTGATGCAGATCACATTACTAATAAGGCTCATTGATTTTATTCATATTAAATATTTTCATATCTATGCGCAGTCATTAAAGAATGGCCTAACTTTTATTGGTTCTTTCACTACGGTCGGTAGTGCATTTTTAATTAGTAAAAAAGACCTCCTAACCGAGGCTTTATTATTGAAAACTATCGATATCAGGGTCATCCTGATATCCACCCTTTACAATAACATCATAACGAAGAAGCCTTGGTCTTCCAAGGCTTCACTTTCTTTCATAGTTGATTCGATGTCACCATCCCACTTATTCTTATTGGACATTCCCTATCTTGACCACTGATCATGAAATTCTTCCTAACAGCTATCGGTACACGTGGAGATGTCGAGCCATTCGTCGGTATCGGTGCTATATTGCTGCGTCAAGGTCATGAGGTGAGTGGGGCCTTCCCAGAGCAGTATCGAGATCTCGCCGAGAGCGAGGGGATCACATTTCACAGTCTCGGTAGTGAGTTCATAGAGCTGATAGATGGGGAGCTCGGTAGAGCTGTCATGGGTGGCGGCATGAAAGGCATCGCCAAAATAAAAGCCCTCATCAAACTGGCGAAAGAGAGCCGGGCCCTAAATAAGGAAATGCTACTCATCCAAGAGGAAGTGGTGAGCTCTTATCAGCCTGACATCATCATCCACCATACTAAGGCGCTCTACCCGACCATCTGGGCAGTCGACCATCCCGATCAGACGCTATTGGTCTCCCCGACACCCTACCTACACTATAGTAAGGGACATACACATGTGGCTTTTCATAGTGACTGGGGTACGGCCCTCAATAAACTGAGCTATAAAATAGCCCACTTCGGACTCCGCAAGACCATCCAGTCTTGCTCCAAATGGACACAGACTCCCAGAAGTCGAAAAGAAATACTCCATGTACTCAATACACAGAGAGTCGTCTATAGCCTCTCTCCATACCTGTTCACACGACCGACTAACTGGTCAGAGCGTATCTCTATCGAGGGATATGTAGAGCGAGATAAGCAGCTGCGCTACTCTCCACCTTCTGACTTAGTCGACTTCTTGGAGAGACATGAGCGAGTGTTGTTTATCACTTTTGGCAGCATGTCCAATCCTGACCCCGTAGCTAAAACCAACAGTCTCCTCCGAGTCCTGCATGCACATCGTATCCCTGCCATCATCAATATTGCTGCAGGCGGATTAGTCAGTGATCAGGAGAGTGATCCTACCCTGATCTACTATCTCGATCGCATCCCCTACGACTGGATCCTGCCTCGAGTACATGCTATCATCCATCATGGTGGCTCTGGCACTACGCATCTTGGGCTAAAATATGCCTGCCCGACCATGATCATCCCTCACATCCCAGATCAATATGTGTTTGATCAGATGATAGAGGAGCGAGGTCTTGGTCCTCGAGGTGTCCAGATCAGTAAGCTCTCTACAGAGACTATCACGGATAAAATTATCGATCTCTACCAAAACGAATCCTACCTCCAAAAAGCAAAAGAAATATCAACAGAAATGCTCGCTGAGACCGTAGAAGAAAACATCCTCAGCATAATCTCAGATCTCGCCCCTCCGAATTAATCACCATTCTCTACCTAACAAAAAGCTACTCCCCTGCTGTCTCATATGTATACAATCCGCTGAATATCAGCTAAATCGATCATACAAAACACTATATACATGGAGGAGCAACTCTCAAACTCACTATCAAAACTCACCGACAAACTATCAGGATGGTTTGACGCACTCATACTCAATCTCCCTAACTTTCTCATCGCCATCATAGTATTCACTTTGGCATATATCCTATCCAGATATCTGCAGGGCTGGACACGCAAATTCACTCAAAGATTCATCAAACAGCCATCTATCCGAGGACTCATAGCAAATGTGACAGCTATCGTAGTCGTACTCATCGGCCTACTGCTATCACTCGCTATACTCAATCTGGATGGCACGCTCAAGAGCTTACTCGCAGGTGCTGGGGTCGCAGGTTTGGCGATTTCATTAGCTCTACAGGGCACCCTGTCCAATACCTTCTCGGGACTATTCATAGCTATCAAAGATGAGATTAATGTCGGCGACTGGATCGTCACTAATGGATACTCAGGAAAAGTAGTGAGCATCAATCTCAGAAACACTCGTATAAAAGAAGCAGATAACAACATCGTAGTACTACCAAACACTATGATTATGGACAATCCATTTAAAAATTATGGCTTGACTCAGCGCATCCGATCCACTGTCACCTGTGGTGTCTCATACGACTCCAATCTGGAGGCTGTCAAAAAGATCGCCATCAGTGCCATCGAAGAATTATTCCCACCCAAGTACAATGAAGCTATAGAGTTTTACTATACCGATTTTGGAGGTAGTTCGATAGACTTTATGCTCCGATTTTGGGTGGATGGCCGAGAAAAACTCAACGCCCTCGAGGTGAAAAGTGAAGCCATCATGAAGCTGAAAGAAGCATTTGATGCCAATGATATTGACATCCCATTCCCGATCAGGACACTCATCCATCAGAATAATGCAGTGGAAGAGCTGAAGATCAAGACTCCAGAATTTTCCAATAATAACAACTAATAGGATCAAGAAAATTTAAAGCCTCTCAAGAAATCACCTGTTTCTTGAGGGGCTTTTTTTATGCATTTTTCTTGGTATCTACCACAGATATACTTCATCTGATGAGTCGGTACAATATTAGTAGTATCATTAACTTTAAAGAGAGAAAGCACTATCTAAACCAAGCTGCATGAAAAACATAAGTAAATCATTTTCTCGAATTATAAGTCAATTTTTGATTCTCCTCTTGATGCTCGTAGTCATAGCATGTGGCGACGACGACGGCACTGATCCCACACCTATTGATCCCGCAGATCGCCTACCTCAGGTATATATCAATACCCAAGGCAATACCATAGTAGATGAACCTAAGGTCCCCACCACTATGCTCATCGTAGATGGGATAGACACTATCTATCATGGAGTAGCTGGAGCAGAATATAGAGGCGCATCATCTCAGTCACTATTCCCTAAAAAATCTTACGGTATCGAGCTATGGGACGAAGAACTGGAGGATATAGAGGCATCCCTCTTTGACATGCCAGAAGAAGAAGACTGGATACTCTATGCACCATATACTGATAAAACACTCCTACGCAATAAAATCATATATGATATCGCCCGAGATATGGGATGGTACAGTAGTCGCTGCGAGCTGGTAGATCTCACTGTCAATGATGAACCACGAGGAGTCCATGTTTTTATGGAGAAACTAAAACGAGATAAAGGGCGAATAGATATCAATAAACTGAAAGATGATGAAAATAGCGGTGAAGACCTGACTGGAGGCTACATCCTCAAAATCGATAAGACCGCAGGAAACAATCTCGGTGAAGGCTATAATCAGCAAAACTCATTTGAGTCTGCCTATGCTCCTTATCACTCCACTGATGGACAAAGGATCAGATTTCTATATGAGTATCCTGACGCTGAGGATATCACTGTGGAGCAAAAAGTATACATCTCGGAGTATATCGGCGAATTTGAAGCTCGACTGGCATCTGACGAGTTCACAGATGCTGAGATCGGCTATGCTCCTATGATAGATGTGAGTTCGTTTATAGACTTTTTTATCCTCAATGAAATCACGAATAATGTCGATGGCTATCGTCTCTCCACCTTCATGCACAAGGATAAAAATGGCAAGCTGACTATGGGGCCTATTTGGGACTTCAATCTGGCATTTGGCAATGCAGATTACTGCAGCGGTGGTAGCAGCAATGGTTGGGCCTACGCCTTCAATCAGCGTTGCGCCAATGACTTTTGGCAGGTACCATTTTGGTGGGAGCGATTACTATCGGATCCGACATATGTGAGTGCTCTCCAAGATAGATGGACGACTCTCCGATCAGGCATTCTCAATACGTCATCCATTCACACTCGTATAGATCAAGATATCAGCGTGCTCAGCAAGGCGGGTGCTATAGATCAAAACTTTATGATCTGGCCAGTCATAGGGCAGTATATCTGGCCAAATAATTACGTGGGTAGCAGTTACGAGGACGAAAGTGCTTATTTCAAAGATTGGATATCAGATAGAATGACCTGGCTCGACAGCGCCATATCTGATCTATAAGGTACTATCATGTACAGCTCACATAGGTATTATGTATCACATTTGTTGGTCGATATTAGCGTGATCTGTAGCAGTATTTGATTAGCTTTCGCATTTTATGACTTACTACTATTTGATACAGTATCGTCGCCTATGTCGCAGGATCAGAGCATTTGGACTGTCGCCATTAGCAGCACTAATCTTGGTGCTGATAGGATATATCGCCATTGCTACAGTGCTTTATGCACGGAGCGCATATGCCCCTTTTATACTGATTCTCCTATCACTACAGATCATATGGAGCTACTATCATGATCAGCATCTGTCTCTCATCGAGACTATATATGATCGACATCAGATCACACATATCAGACTGATCACACATAGCGTACTAATGCTGCCTGCCGTTATTTATACCTCCATGAGAGGGGACTTTATCGCAGCTTTGATGGGGATGCTCATCGCTGCGATATCCGCTCTACTACCGATACCACGGCTTCAGAGTCAGAAGATCCCGACTCCATTCAGGCCCTATGCATTCGAGCTGATCAGAGGATTCAGAAGATACGGCTGGCTCCTTTTGATCGTCATCATCGTGCTATACAATGCAATACGTGTCGACAATTTCAATCTGGCCGCATTCTGCTTAGCAATTCCTTTTTTGATGACCATGAGCTGGTATAGCGAGCAAGAGGATGCCCAATTTGTCTGGATATATCAGCTCGACAGTCGAGCCTTTTTGATCCACAAAATTCAGTCGTCATTAATTGGATCATTGATCTTATCTCTCCCTTTGGCTGTAGCCAATATATACTTTTTCTCAGCTCACTGGTGGCATGTCTGCGTGATCATGCTCATCGGTATTCTCTATGTCACAGTACATCTAATGTCTAAATATGCTTACTACCCTGGTCAGATGCCCATTGCTACAGGATTCTTGTACGGATTCGCACTACTGTTGCCTCCATTACCGATATTATTTGCTATTAGTTTTTACCGTAGAGCTATAGCTAAACTCGATTACTTCTTAGCATGATACAGATATCACATCTCTCCAAAGCCTATGGAGCCAAGCAGGTCCTCCATCATATCAACCTCACTCTCGAGCCAGGCCGAGTCTATGGCATCATCGGACACAACGGAGCAGGTAAAACTACCCTCTTTCATAGCATAGCGGGGCTCCTGAGCCATCAGGGAGAGATACATAGCCCCTATGATAAGCTCAAAAATCACATAGGTCTTCTACACACTCACCCTATATTCATGAGCTATATGACGGGAGCAGAATATATCCACCTGCTCTGCCATGCCAGGGACAAAAAAGTCCCTAATCTGGATACTAAAAACATCTTTGAGCTGCCGCTGAATGAATATGCCAGCACCTACAGTACAGGTATGAAGAAAAAACTCGCACTGATGGCGATACTGCTGCAGCAAAACGATATTTATATCCTCGATGAACCCTATAATGGTGTCGACATCCAAAGCAATATGCTCATCACAGCACTGATCCAAAGGCTCAGAGATCAGGGCAAAATAATCCTAATATCCTCACATATATTCAGCACACTGAGAGACACCTGTGATGTACTATACACACTGGATCAGGGCCATCTGAGTGAGGCTATCTTACCTCAAGACTATAGCGCACTCGAAGAAAAAATGAAAGACTATACTGTTGGGAGCCAAATAGATCAAATACTCGGAGAGCACTGACTACTGACCATTGCCGACTACAGATACCTGTAAGATATCCCTATCGAGTAAGTATAGACCGCCCTTATCATCACCGATGAGCTCGAGCTTATCATTGATTGTACGAGCGAGAGCCTCCTCTTCGATCTGCTCAGCGACATACCACTGCAGGAAGTTGTGCGTAGCGTAATCTTTCTCTGATAGGGCTATGTCTACACAGTTATTGATACTCTCTGATACGTACATCTCATGCTTGAGCAGCTCCTGAAAGGCATGCTTTATCGATGGGAATGTCAAATGTGGCTGCTCCAAGGGTGGTACAACTGCGAAGCCTCCTCGCTCATTGATAAAATGTATCAGCTTGAGCATATGCATACGCTCCTCGTCGCTATGACGATAAAAGAATGCTGTAATATTGTCAATACCTGGCTGTATCTCTGCCCATGAGGCCATAGCGAGATATACCTGTGAGGACTGAGCTTCTATCTTAACTTGCTCATTCAGAGCATCTTGCATTTTTTTACTGAACATCTTGTCGCTGTTTTATTGATTGATATGCCAATGTAGCAAACCTGCCTATACTACACTAAAAAAATGTGGCCTGCTTTTGTTTAGTCTCAGCTACCCATTTCTTCATACCTAACATTAGGTAGACCTCTCTACATTTTTGTGATACCAAAGCAGAAGTAGTGCTAATATCTTGCGCTCATAATCACAGAAGTTAACAGATGACACCATCACTCCCTCCAATCATCATAGACCCTGAGCAAAGAGATAGCTACACGGCTCAGCAGATAGCAGTCTATAGCCGTCTGGACTATAAAGCTATGTACTGTGGCAAAAAGAAGTGCTGTAAAAAATATAAGAAGTCAGAAAAAAAGCGCTGCGGCAAGTGTCCTGGACATAAGAACTAATCGATATCGATCAGATCTGTCACCCAGTCATCAGGAATATCCCTGATAAGCTTGCGGAGATTGGCTCCCCACATCTCTCCGATACGAGCCATCGCATCTTCAGTGAATCTTTCTTCTATTAGCTCCCCATGATTCTTTTTCATGATGACTACATCAATCGGATAGCCTACGTCATTAGCACTGACACGAGTCGAGTCAAAGGATAGTATCCCTGTCTTCAGCGCATAGCGTAGCGAAGATTCTTTAGTAATGACCCTATTTAGTATCGGCTTTCCGTAGCCACTATTCCCAATGATTGTGAATGGCGTTGCCTCACCGATTTCGATCCAGTTTCCTTCTGGATATAGCAAGAAGAGTTTGTGTTCTTTATCATCTTGCAGCTGTCCACCTACTATGGAGAAAAGATTGAACACTAAGCCGCTCTCCATGAGCGCAGCCTTATCCTCACTTTTGACACGCCGCAGTTGCTCACCAAATGCATTGACAGCCTGATACATCTTAGTAAAGTGCCAGTCAGGAACATCTAAAATCTCCTCGAAATAGGTAACTGCTTTGTCTCGGATCGAGCGCAGGCCCGATGTCATCAAGAACAATTGATTTTCGCCAGCCTTGTGCACAGAGATTTTTTTGGCACTGGTAGTCTCGGTACCTGAAGTGATACGGGTATCGGCTATGGCCAGTAGGCCGTCTTCTACTTTTACGCCCAGACAGTAAGTCATGAGATATGATTATTTTTTAGTGCTGCATAGATCGCTATTTTTTGCTTAGTCAGCGCAGCTTTTATGGATTAATAGCAGATAGATTACTTCTACTACTCTTCAGTATTATGAAATAGTCGTCTATCAATCTCCGCATGGATGGCGTATAGCTCCGAGAGCACCTCGCTCAGTGTTTTTTTCATGTCCTGGACATCACAGATAGAGTGATATTTGATCTTACTAGCTAATCGTCCACTCATATATTCGAGCTCCTTCTGCCGATGCTCCCAGCGCCCTACCCGCTCGACGAGCTGATGAAGGTGCTCCAGATTGTACAGTATGGATCGAGGAAATGTACTATCCTTCAAGATGAATAAACTCGGTGTGAGATGTTTTTGATGGCGCCGAATGAGCCGATTGTATATATCAAATCCTTCGACCATCTTGAGCACCGTGGTCCACTGGTAGTCGATCAATACTTCATTGCGTCCGTCCGCCTCGAGTATCTCTATGTCAGATAGCTTACTCAGCACGATCCGTGTCAGCTGTACCGATCTCTCGAGATAGATCCCCAGATTGATGATCACCCACTTAAAATCATGAAGCAAGGTCTGAAACAAACAACTCTTGATCATGTAGATATGATCATTGATCTCCCTCGTGAATTCGTATAGTCCTCGAGTCTTGAAGTATTGAGGATCATAATTATTAGTAAAATGATAGCAACTATTGATATACTCCCATAGCTCGTCAGATAAGACATTCCGGGCACTTCGAGCATTCTCTCTGGCCATGAATATATTGGACAGAATAGAGGCACCCGTACTTCTATCCAGCCCTACTTTGAGTAGGATCTCCTGCTCATCAAAGACCTCTTGACTTTGATCATATGCGATACCTGTCATATTGATGATCGACCGCAGAGCAAAGTCCTTATCCTGGAGACTGGGTGCATCAAAAATCGTGAAATATTGCACTTTAGTGTATCGTGCCATATGCTCAGCTCTTTCGAGATATCGACCCATCCAATACACATTACTCGCTACTCTCGACAGCATATCTTATTTTTTTAGTATCCAAGTATCTTTTGATCCGCCACCCTGTGAGGAGTTGACGATGAGACTATCTTTTTTGAGTGCTACCCGAGTCAGCCCTCCTGGCAAGACATAGTCCATGTCTCGGCCCATGAGTGAGAAGGTCCTCAGATCGATGTGCCTCGGCTCAAATGTCTGAGTATCCTTGATGTAGGTGGCATGAGTCGATAGATACATCTTTGGCTGAGCGATGTAGCGCCGGGGATCCATCTTGATCTGCGCCCTTACTTTTTCGAGCTCCGCCTCAGATATAGAGTCACAGATCGTGACACCATATCCACCGCTCATATCGACCGGCTTGACCACCAGCTCTCGAGTATGCTCGAGGACATACTTCAGATCATCAGGCTTGTCGCAGATATAGGTAGGCACATTCGGTATGATCGCATCTTCATCGAGGTAGTATTTGATCATATCAGGTACATAGGCACACACCGCCTTATCATCGCTAAATCCATTGCCCGGTGCATTGATGATCGTCACATTGCCTTTAGCATAGCATTTCATCAGTCCATATACGCCGAGTAGCGACTTCTCAAAGTATACCTCCGGATCTAAAAAGAGATCATCTATACGTCGATAGATCACATCTACCTTGATCAGGCCCGCTGTGGTCTTCATATAGACATAGTCATTTTCTATAGTCAGATCACGTCCTTCCACCAGCTCGATACCCATCTCTTGAGCTAAGAATGTATGCTCATAGTATGCAGAGTTATATTGACCTGGAGTCAACAATACACAGACAGGATCCTCCATCCCATGTGGTGCTACTGACTTCATCATCTCCAGTAGTCGCTGTGCATATCCAGATACCGGCAGCACCTCTTTACTTTTGAACATGGCAGAAAACCGATTGTGCATGATCTTACGATTCATCACTACATAGCTGACGCCAGATGGATTTCGCAGATTGTCTTCGAGGACGTACATCTGACCATCATTATGTCGCACCAGATCTGTCCCACAGATATGAGTATGTATGCCCTCTGGCGGGGAAAATCCCTTCATCTCGTCCAGATAGTACTTAGATGACAGGACTAATTCTTTTGGGACCACTTTGTCTCTTAGGATCTTACCATCATTGTAGACATCCTCTATAAAAAGATTAATCGCTCTATTGCGCTGGATCATCCCAGCCTCAATGGTCTGCCACTCCGCATAGTCTATGATCCTCGGTATGAGATCAAAAGGAAAGATCTTTTCCGTACCCCCATTGTCATCCGAGTAGACAGCATATGTGATTCCTAAGTTGAGAAAAGTAAGACCGATAGCATCATTAAGCTTTCCAAAATCCTCCTTACTCAGTCGAGAAAACTCTTCTAATATGTCACCATACAGGAACTGCTGAGCTGTAGGGTCTGTGAAGACTTCATCTACAAAATTCTCTTTTACCTTATAGTCATCTATTAGCATGCTGATCATATTATTACTTTCTCTTACATCAGAGCCTTTAACGCTCCTTTAAATTAAGAATCATTTCATCGATTGAAAATAACAGTAGGATTAAAATTTCAATAAGCTATTTTGTGGCTTACTGTTACATTCAAGCTTAATAATAAATCCAATAGCGCATGAGCATCCACGTGGCACTCAGACATAATATGATCTATCAGTATGATCGAGCCATCAAAGTCTCTCCACAAACCATACGACTGAAGCCAGCTCCTCATACTCGGTCACCTATATTGGCCTATAGCCTCAAGATCTCTCCCGAGGATCACTTTATCAATTGGCAGCAAGATCCTTTTGGTAATTATGTCGCTCGTGCTGTCTTTCCCAATGAGGTAAAAGAGCTCAGAGTCGAAGTCGAGGTGATCGTAGATATGATCACTATTAATCCTTTTGACTTTTTCGTAGAGGAGTATGCAGAGATTTTCCCGTGGAGCTATACCGATCAGCTAAAAAAAGAACTCCTCCCCTATCTCGAGATCAGCGAGTCAGGTCCCCTCTTGGATCAACTCTATGAGGAGTCTAAGCAATATCTCGGAGATAACACGATCAACTTTCTCGTCAATGCTAATCAACTGATATACAATAAAGTAGGCTACACCATACGTCTTGAGCCTGGTATCCAGAGCTGTGAGCAGACCCTCTCGATAGAGACCGGGAGCTGTCGTGACTCGGCGTGGCTCTTAGTCCAGCTGATGAGGATGCACGGGATGGCAGCAAGATTCGCCTCTGGATATCTGGTACAGCTGACTCCAGATCAAAAGTCCGTCGACGGACCCAGTGGCACAGAGGAGGACTTCACCGATCTTCATGCATGGGCCGAAGTGTATATACCAGGAGCGGGTTGGATAGGTCTCGATGCTACCTCTGGACTACTTGCTGGCGAAGGCCATATCCCTCTATCCTGCACGCCAGACCCAGTGAGTGCGGCACCGATCACAGGCTTCACAGATCCATGTGAGGTGACATTCTCCTATGAAAATCTCGTCGAGCGCATCTACGAATCGCCCCGAGTCACTAAGCCCTACAGCGATACTCAGTGGAGTCAGATACAGTCGCTTGCTCAGGAGGTGGACAGTCGTCTCGCTCTGGGAGATGTCCGACTGACCATGGGTGGTGAACCGACCTTCGTCTCTGCAGAAGACATGGAGTCAGATCAATGGAACACCAAGGCTGACGGAGTCATGAAACGAAAAAAAGCCTATGAACTCACCTTGCGGCTAAAAGAAAAACTCGCCTCCAATGCACTCATACACTGCGGTCAAGGAAAGTGGTATCCGGGCGAAGCTATACCTCGATGGCAGTACACCATGTACTGGCGCAAGGATGGTCAGGCTCTATGGCCAAAAGAAGAATATCTCGCAGATCCCAGCTCCACTGGGTCTCTAAAACTGGAAAACCTTAGCTCATTCACTCATGCGCTGGCCAAGGTCATGGGGCTATCTAATAAAAATGTACATCCCGCCTATGAGGACTTCTACTACTTCCTCTGGGAAAAAGCGAAGCTGCCCGTAGATATCGATCTGGAAGACCTCAAAAATGATGAAAATATAGAGCGTCAAAAGCTCGGCGAAATACTCCAAAACGGTCTTGAACAAGTGGCAGGCTATGTGATACCCATCCGATATGGTGTCACTCATGATCGCTGGGAAAGCTGCGTCTGGCAGTCACGTAGACAGAAGTTGTTTCTCATACCTGGCAACTCCGCCATGGGCTATCGACTACCCCTCGACACGCTCGAGCAAGCCGATGAAGATGTAGTCATACCTCCAAGTCCTCTGGATGATCTCGGACCACTACCCGGCGATGATCCGACAAAAGTCGTATCGTTATCTGATGTGATATTCAAGACGGCTATATGTATGGAGGTGCGAGCAGGGCATATACACGTCTTCCTCCCTCCGCTCAATAGCATGGATGAGTTCATCAAGCTCATCGCTAATATCAGTGCCGCCTGTGAGAAGGCTGATCTACCAGTCATTATCGAGGGCTACCAGGGTCCTCATGACTATCGAGTAGAGCGCATGTCGATCACTCCCGACCCAGGTGTCATCGAAGTCAATGTGCCTCCCAGCAAAAGCTGGCAAGAAACGACGCTCATGTACGAGACTCTATTTGAAGAAGCTCGCCAGTGCAAGCTTGGCGCCGAAAAATTCATGATAGATGGACGACACACCGGCACTGGTGGTGGCAATCATATCACCCTCGGTGGTATCACTCCATCTGATAGTCCACTACTGAGACGCCCCGATCTACTGAGGAGTATGATCAATTTTTGGCAAAATCATCCCTCAATGTCCTACTTGTTTAGCTCCGCATTCGTCGGACCGACGAGTCAGGCTCCAAGAGTAGACGAAGGAAGAAAGAACACCATCGATGAACTGGAAATCGCATTCGCTGAGCTCGATCGTCATCCCAATCCTACTCCATGGATCGTCGATCGCCTATTCAGAAATCTCCTCATAGACCTCACAGGTAATACGCATCGTGCAGAATTTTGCATTGACAAACTCTATAATCCAGACAGCAACTCTGGCCGTCTGGGCATCCTGGAGCTACGAGGATTTGATATGCCGCCGAGCTATGAGATGTGCATGATCCAGCTACTCCTGATCAGATCCTTAGTTGTCCGATTTTGGGAGCAGCCATATCAATATCCACTGATCGACTGGGGTCGAGACCTCCATGACAAGTACCTACTCCATCACTATGTCAGAGAGGATATGAAAGAAGTCATCCACTATCTACATCAGGGAGGATTGCCATTCGAGATGGAATGGCTGGATACCTTCTTTGACTTTAGGTTTCCATTATTGGGCGAGGCAAATATCCAAGGGATACGACTATCATTCAGAGCGGCTATCGAGCCATGGTATGTCTTGGGTGAGGAAATGTCCAGTGCCGGCACCGCTCGCTATGTCGATAGTAGTGTAGAGAAAGTAGAAGTACTCATCCAAGGACTGCAGCCGGAGCGCTATGCTCTACTCTGCAATCAAGTACAAATCCCTCTGCAGTCTACGCAGATTGAGGGGACCTACGTATGTGGTATACGATACAAAGCATGGAATCCCCCATCGTCACTACATCCCACAGTAGGAGTAGATACTCCGTTGACATTTGATATTTATGACAAATGGAATAATCGATCGATCGGTGGCTGTACCTATCACGTGAGTCATCCAGGTGGTCGTAGCTATGATACCTTCCCGATCAACACTCTCGAAGCAGAAGCACGAAGAGTCACGAGATTCTACGCCGAGAATCATACGCCTAAAAATATCGTTCATAAATCAATGCAAAGCGATGGTGGCACTGCTAAGAATATCACGGTATATACTGACATACAGGATATACCACCCAACGAAATCATACAGCCAAAGTCAATGAGCGTCTATACGACAGACTTAAGGCGTCTTCCAAAAGTGAGATAGCATACTTTCTGTGTCCTTGATAACGTTAACTTAACATTGATAAACACTTAAAAAAAGAAAAATCATGGCAATAATGAAAGTTATTGAGGTACTCGCAGAGTCAGGAAAAAGCTGGGAAGATGCTACAGCAAAAGGAGTAGCTAAGGCCTCAAAATCTGTCAAAGGAATCAAATCAGCATATGTACAGAGCCAAAGCGTGACTGTCAAAGATGGTGCTGTCGACAAATACAGAGTGAATCTAAAAATCTCTTTTGAGGTGAAATAAGTACTCCAAAGAAGTAAACATCCGAAAAGCCGAATTCGTAAGAGTTTGGCTTTTTTTGTTGTGGTGTTGCAGGTACCAGTACGGTGGGCGGGTATCAATTTGTGAAGCTTTTTGGGTTCGTTTTCAGTGACTGGAAAAGGAACAATCACACAAGCCAAGCTATCCAAAACCGATATGGTCTTAACATAGCAGCCTGTAATAACGTCGGCATCTACCTCCGCAAGAATGAAGATCTTTCCCGTTGTTCAAGATGATAGAAAAAACTTTATAATAATCATTCATTTGAAGACACCTCTTCACTTGACAACGGTAAGTCCCTTCCTTCTCTTTGAAATTGAAAGAACGAAAGGAGAGTACGATGACCGAATAAAAGAACTTTCGACTTTCTGACTTTTCAACTTGATTCTCTTATCGACAGGAGGATGAGTTCGTAATCCGATAGAGAGGTCTCGATACTCACTACTCGACTCTCGATACCCCAAACCCTCCGCCTCCGGCACCTCCCTGCCAGGGAGGACAAATGTCTGTTTTTGATTTTGATTCTGCTCGATACTCACTACTCGACTCTCGATACTCTTCTCCCCATCACTACTCCACCTTGCAAAAATAAATAGGTAATATCTGTATTCATTGAGCATTCATTACCTTGGAGCGCAGACTATCGATACTAACATATGAATCCATCACATCAAGCCTATTGGCGCACTAATCTGCGCTACCTACTCATCTTACTTATCGTTTGGTTTTTTGCCTCCTTTGTCTGCGGGATCTTCTTAGCAGAGCAGCTCGATACGATCAGGATTGGAGGCTTTCCACTTGGATTTTGGTTTGCTCAGCAGGGAGCTATCTATGTGTTCGTAGTGCTCATATTCATCTATACCTATCTGATGAATAAACTCGACAAAAAATACGAAGTAGACGAAGAATAGATATGAGCGTACAGACTTGGACATTTATCATAGTGGGCTTAACATTTGCCCTATACATCGGGATCGCTATCTGGTCTCGAGCTGGATCGACAAAGGATTTTTATGTAGCAGGTGGTGGCGTCCATCCAGTGGTCAATGGTATGGCAACAGCCGCTGACTGGATGTCGGCAGCTTCATTTATCTCGATGGCGGGATTGATCTCATTCATGGGCTATGATGGAGCGGTATATCTGATGGGTTGGACTGGTGGCTATGTGCTACTCGCCTTACTCCTCGCCCCATATTTGAGGAAGTTTGGGAAGTTCACCGTACCGGACTTCATCGGTGATCGCTACTATAGCAATACCGCTCGGACAGTAGCCGTGATCTGTGCGCTGATCGTATCATTCACCTACGTAGCTGGACAGATGCGAGGTGTAGGAGTCGTCTTTTCTCGATTTCTCGAAGTACCCATTAATCAGGGCGTACTGATAGGCATGGGCATTGTATTTTTCTATGCTGTCCTTGGCGGAATGAAAGGAATCACCTATACCCAAGTAGCCCAATACTGTGTGTTAATATTCGCCTTCATGGTGCCTGTGATCTTCATTTCCATCCAAATGGTGAACAATCCCATCCCTCAAATAGGAATGGGCGGCAAAGTAGCTGATGGTCAATACCTACTCGACAAACTCAATAATCTACATGTGGAGCTCGGCTTTCATGAATATACTAAAGGTAGTAAATCAATGATTGATGTATTCGCCATCACGGCAGCTCTCATGTGTGGCACCGCTGGCCTACCCCATGTGATCGTACGTTTTTTCACAGTGCCCAAGGTCCGAGATGCTCGAAAGTCTGCAGGCTATGCCCTACTCTTCATAGCTATCTTGTACACGGCAGCGCCAGCCTTAGCAGTATTCGCACGTACCAATCTCATAAATACGGTCAACGAGCAGCCTTATGCTGAGGTGCCAGAGTGGTTTAGTAATTGGGAAACCACAGGCCTCCTCCAATATGAAGACAAAAACGGTGATGGGCTGATCCAATACTATAATGATCAAAACTCGGATTTTGCCAATACGGCTCGAGTCAATGGCTGGGCAGACAATGAGCTCACCATCGATCGAGACATCATGGTACTGGCCAATCCAGAGATCGCAGATCTACCCAACTGGGTGATAGCGCTGGTAGCAGCTGGTGGACTGGCAGCCGCCCTCTCGACGGCCGCTGGACTACTACTCGTGATATCGACCTCTATCTCTCATGATCTACTGAAGAAACAATTCATGCCTGACATGACTGACAAACAAGAGCTTTTCTGGGCTCGAGTCGCTGCTGCAGTGGGAGTGTGTGTAGCTGGTTATTTTGGCATCAATCCTCCGGGATTTGTGGCTGCGGTTGTAGCTTTAGCATTTGGTTTAGCCGCCTCTTCTTTCTTCCCAGCTATCATACTGGGTATCTTTGATAAACGCATGAATATGCAGGGAGCTATCGCTGGTATGGTGGTCGGTCTACTCTTGATGCTATACTATATGCTCAAGTTTAAATTTGGCATATTCGATGGAGGGAAAGAGGCCGTAGCTGGACTCCAAGATAATTGGTGGTGGGGCATCTCCCCAGAAGGTTTTGGTGTGGTCGCTATGACGATTAATTTTGTCCTATCGATCATCATATCACGTCTGACACCTGCGCCACCCGATCAGATCCAAGATCTCGTAGAGGATATCCGTATCCCTCGAGGGGCCGGAGCTGCTGTCGAGCATTGATTGTAAAGTCATCCTATACTTGTACAAAAGTATTGAGTAAATTCGGATCTCTTAATTCTTTTAATAGCCATCAGCATTACAGATTACTTGGACGTTGTTCAAATATTCCAATGCATTAAAAATGAAATTTCTCTATTTGTCCATTTTCACACTTCTATTCTTTACCTGCACAGAGGGTGAATCAGAGTCTGAAGTATCAATCCGTATTGAAAATGTCAGTGACTACGACTATCAGAGTGTCCTTGTCAATGCTTGGGATACAAACGTCCAATATGGAGATGTAAAGTCAGGCGAGACTACTGATTATCAGAGTCATCCATTAGCCTATCGATATGCTTTTGTTCGACTGAGCATTTCAGGTGACACCACCGTGATTCAGCCCATAGATTTCGTAGGTGAGACTCCTCTTAGTCCGGGACGATACACTTATGCCATAGATGCAGATGACAGCCAAGAATACTATGGACGTCTGACTATGGAGCTGATCACAGAGTAGTTAGCTCACTACATATGAGTGTCCAGAATACTTTGCATAAGTAGCATCTTATACCAAGAATTGGTATAAGGTAAAAATTAAAGTTTCTAATGCCAAAAAACACATCGATACTATTGGGAGATCATTTTGATGAATTCAATAACCATCAAGTAAAAACAGGAAAATATAATTCCGTCAGTGAAGTAGTAAGAGCTGCATTGAGAATGTTTGAACATGAAGAAATCAAAAAAGAAATGCTGATCAGCGAACTGAAGAAAGGCGAAAATTCCGAATTTATTCAAAATTTCGATCGTAAGGCATTCCTTCAAAACATGCATAGTAAATACGAGGTGGATTAATGAATTTTATCATTAGCCAAGAAGCCTCACGAGACTTAGATAATATTTGGGCCTATACATATCAGATTGGTCAGCACAGCAAGCGGATAGATATCTCAATCTACTATTCGATGAGATAGAATACTTAGCGGGCTTCCCATTATCTGGCAGATCAATCGAATACCTTAGAGTCGGCTATCGACGATCAAGGTCAAATCACACTTAATTTTTTACCGGCAGAGTACAGATAAATCCTACATTGAAATTATAAGGTTTCTACACTATAAAATGGACTCAGAAGCCGATCTTTCGGATCCCCACTCAGACCCATAGAGTATCATCGTAGTAGTCCCACCTCTTGGACAATTATTATCTTAATGCCATACAATAAAAACATCTAATGAAACTATCAACTGCTCTACTGCTCCTTTATCTCTCAGCACTCTGTATCTCTTGCCAAGGAGAAAAAATCGAGAAAGCAAAACAAGATCGGCCCAATATCGTATTCATCATGTCAGATGATCATGCCTATCAGGCCATCAGCGCCTACTCTGATCATCTCATCGAGACACCACATATCGACCGCATAGCGAATGAAGGTATGCTATTCACTAATGCCTGCGTGACCAACTCGATCTGTGCTCCCTCACGGGCGGTGATCCTATCTGGCAAGCATAGTCATCTCAATGGCAAGATTGATAACATTTTTCCATTTGACACTACACAAGTGACCTTCCCACAGATCCTCCAGGCGTCGGGGTATCAGACTGCTATGTTTGGCAAGCTGCATTTTGGCAATAATCCTAAAGGTTTTGATCAGTTCAAAATATTACCCGGTCAAGGAAGCTATTACAATCCTGATTTCATCACTAAGTATGACAGCGTGATCAACGTCGAAGGCTATGTGACAGATATCATCACGGACATGACCATCGACTGGCTGGCGAATGAGCGTAAGGAAGAAGATCCATTCTTCCTCATGTATCTCCACAAAGCGCCACATAGAGAGTGGCTACCAGCTAAGCGTCACTATGAAAAGTTCATGCAGCGCAGCTTTCCTGAGCCCGAGACCCTTTTTGATGACTATGAGGGTCGTGGCTCTGCGGCCAAAGAAGCAGAAATGAATCTCCTGACTCATATGAACTGGGCTGGAGACTCTAAGATACCACCTGAAGTACTCAAAGAAATGGGCATCCCTCAGACTGCTAAATGGGACCATCAGGCATATAAAAATACAGTAGGCCGTATGACACCAGCCCAAAAAGCAGACTGGGACAAAATCTACGGTCCGATGATCGAAGATTTCAAAAAGAACTATCCGAATATGTCCAAAGAGGATCAGATGAGATGGAGATATCAGCGCTATATGCAGGACTACCTTGGCTCGATAGCATCAGTCGATGAAGGTGTCGGAGAGGTACTCGACTATCTCGATGAGGCGGGGCTTTCTGAGAACACCATAGTGGTGTATACCTCTGATCAAGGCTTTTATCTGGGTGAGCATGGATGGTTTGATAAGCGATTCATCTACAATGAATCGTTCAAAACACCACTCCTCGTGAAGTGGCCTGGTGTCATCGAGCCAGGCACTAAAAACACACAAATGGTACAAAATCTGGACTTCGCTCCTACCCTACTGGAGGCTGCTCAGGCTCCAGTACCTGAGGATATGCAGGGTGTCAGCTTGATCCCATTATTTCAAGGGGCGACGGAGGGATTCAGAGATGCGGTATACTATCACTACTACGAGTACCCGTCGGTACATATGGTCAAGCGGCACTACGCCATCGTAACTGAGGAATATAAACTCATACACTTCTACTATGATGTAGATGAGTGGGAGCTCTACGATCGCAAAGCCGACCCTCATGAAATAACAAATGTCTATGATGATCCAGATTACGCTGAGGTAGTCACCAAACTGAAGGACCAACTGGCAGACCTGAGAGAGCACTATCAAGACTCTCCAGAGCTCGCTCAGGAGTGGATCGAGCGCTACGAAGGATTGCCACGGTGGTGGGAATGACGTAGTCACGATCAAAGTATTTAATGCAGATCAATTATTATTGAGACCATTATATTTGGAGAAAGAATAAAACTATCGACATCATGATGCAAAAAAGGAGACAATTCATATACTCAGCCGCTACCATGGCTGCGGGTACAGCCCTATTTGGCTGTAGTAGCACCAAGAAAGGGATGGACTCCCCAGTGATTTCTGGCGGAGGCGACATTGACAAATTTGGTATTCAGCTTTATACTCTCAGAGATGTGATCATGGATGATCCTTTTGGTACGATAGAGACGCTTGCTACTTATGGCTTTCGCCAAATAGAAGGTTTTGAAGGAGATCAAGGTATCTTTTGGGGTAAGTCACCAAAGGAATTTAAGAGCTATCTGAATGGTCTCGGACTCGAGATGACCTCGAGCCACTGCAATATCAGCGAGAATTTTGAGCAGAAAGCAGCAGATGCAGCTGAAGCCGGACTGTCATATCTAATATGTCCATGGATCGGACCACAGAAGTCCGTCTCTGCATGGAAAGATGTCACTGACAAATTCAACGAATGTGGTGAGATCTGTCGCAAGAATGGGATCCGATTTGCCTATCATAATCATGCCTATTCTTTCGTGCCATTCTCTGGGATGATACCTCAAGACTATATGATGGAGAATACTAACCCAGACACGGTCGATCACCAAATGGATATCTACTGGGTAGTCACAGGTGGAGCTGATCCAGTCGAGTACTTTGAGAAGTATCCTGGCAGATTTAAGCTATGCCATGTCAAGGATCGCATGGCGGACAGCGATGAGCGAATGGCATCATGTACGCTCGGTACGGGTATCATCGACTATCCTCGTATACTCAAGCAGGCTAAAGAGCATGGTATGGAGTATTTCATCATGGAGCAGGAGCGCTATGATGGTACGACTCCGATGGATGCTGCTAAAGATGGAGCTACTTATCTGAGCAAATTGAAATTTGCGTAAAGCAAAGAATACATAGGGAAATTGGAGATTTCTAATCTTCAATTTTCCCATAAGTCCGTATATTGAGGCTCATCAACTAAAAAATAACGAATGAAGATCTTGTTACTTTCTGTTTGCCTTGCATTCTATGCATTTTATCTGGATGGACAAAGTAATTCCAATAATTATAAAGAGTTACTACTAATGGCAGAAATGGATAACTCAATAGTTAAGGATGCTAAGAAAATGTGTATTGAAAAAGAAATGCCTTTAAGCATATTTCTTCCAGATCAAGCAGTCCTAATCGAAGTAATAACCATAAAGAACAACGCTCCCTTATATGCAGTAAAAACCAATCTTTTGGATCCGATCAACCATGGATATTTAAGCACCTTCGATGAGATTCAGAAATCCTTCAGTTTTGAAAATGCTAATGTATATATGGGTAGTACTAATAAATCTAAGACTACATCGAACAAACGATACCCAAACTCTACTTTAAGTGGTCAATTACTTTTAATTCCTGAATCTACAAATGATAGAGTTATGAGTTTTAGCCCAATTAACGGCAGCTTAATTGATGCAGATTTCATTCCATCGGATAATGCAAACTTAAGTACCCCGATATCCATCATTCCACTTGATCAGAATAATGATAAATATCTTGTAGGAGATCAGTTAGAAGATGCGGTACAACAATATAATTCTACAGGTGAGTTTGAATCAACTTTTTTTGGAAATGATATAACTGTTCTAGATAATATTAGAGGTATTTCACATAATGCTGATTTTACTTCTATCCTTGTAACTGTCGGAGGCGGCGCTAATGCAGATGCCATTGCTCAATTCTCTCTTTCTGGTAATAATCTAGGAAATTTCATCAATAATTCTTCAGGTGGATTAAATAGCCCTTTTGATATACATTTTAGGGAGGCTACTCAGACTTATCTCGTGGGAGGGATTTCTAGTGATCAAATCCACGAATATGATATAAATGGAAATTCTATTGGTACTTTCTCAAATATCAATACATTCCCAGAACAAATAACTGAGAGAACCGATGGAAAAGTTTTAGTGGCTAATTTTTCAGGTACAGAAGAAGGAATAATCCTTTATGACACAGATGGGAATCAAGAAAGCATCATAGACAATCCTATTCTTGGAGGATATCGTGGAGTATACCCTCTGCAAAATGGAAATCTACTAATAACAAATGGTGGAGGGGTATATGAAATCGATTACAGTGGAAACTTAATCGATACAAAAATAAATGGAGTCAGCGCTCGATTTATTCATGAAGCTCTTCTCCCTGAGGCACAAGAAGCATCCATTCCTACTTTAGATCAATGGGGCATTATTTTACTTTCTTTAATTTTATTATCTATTGGCATAATAGCATTTAGATCAAATCAAAATTCAGATCAGAATCTCAAAGTTATTTCGAGATAAAAAGCAACTTGTAAGATCTACTAAATCATATAACATTAGCTAGCCAAAGCTAAAATGATAAGCTCCTCAATCGAGTTAGATTGAGGAGCTTTTTGTATTGATAATTTTCTTTGCACATAGAGTCCTATAGGCTCTTGAGATAGTCAATATTATCCTTTAGAGCTACCTCTGGATTAGCCACGAGATCTTGCTCTACAAAAAAGTGCTTGACACCCGTCTTAAGTCCTGTCTCAATGATCTTTTCTACACCGAGCTCACCGCTTCCAACTGTTGTCATATTAGGGAATAAAGCAAACCACTGAGCGGCATTACTACCATCTCCAGAAAAAGTAGCTTTCGGCTTCATATCCTTGATGTGTAGCATGTGATAGCGATCAGGATATTTCTCGAGCATAGCCACCGGATCTGCTCCTCCTGCCGCCGTCCAAAATATATCCATCTCCAAGAATACTAACTCAGGATCGGTATTTTCTATGAGGATCTCTAGGGGCACTATCCCATCTGCCGTCGGTTTGATACCGTATCCATGATTGTGATAGCCAAATTTGATACCTGCTTTCTTAGCATTGGCGCCTATCTCATTGAAGGTATCTGCCATCTTATAATAATCATTGACTGTCACCCTCTTAGCATCAGGTATTGCTGGTAGAGTGACATAGGTCTGCCCCAGATAGTTAGCTGCATCGGCTAATGGCCCCATCTCCATCAAAAGTGTATCGAGATCTGTGTGACAGGCAGGAGTATTCATCCCGTGATCGCTGATGATACTTTTGAGATCTTTGATATCATAACCAAAGAATCCGCTCCCATCAAATCCAAGCATAGCTGCAACTCCTTTCCAACCATCCTTAGCAGACTTGGCGCTAAATGTGTACGGCCCGAATAACTCCAGCTCTGTATAGCCCATGACTTGGAGCATCTCCATAGCACCTAAAAAGTCAGATGACAACATTTTGGGTAATGAAAACAACTGTATCCCGATGCTTTCAAGACTTGGATTATTCGCCATAATGGATCGATTAAACTGTGTCGCCTGCACTAATGCCGGCATGGATAAAGCAGCGGCTGCAGTCGTCGCCTGCTTGATGAAGTCTCTGCGTAGTGTCATAGTTTTGTTTTATTGTGTCTTTTTGCCACAATGATAAATATAGGACGAATACCCGATCAATAAATGTCAAGGGCTTCAAAATATCTTTAATATTGCTTGTTATTGGAATATATTTGGAAGGACTATATTTATCTGCATATGAATCTTCACATAGAATTACCTGATTTAACAGGTGTTTCCGATTTTGATGTCAAAATGATAGTAGCTTCGAGGCTTTATGCAGATGGTCACATTAGTTCTGGTCAAGCAAGTAAAATAGTAGGTCTTTCTAAGACTACTTTTATAGAGCTTTTAGGCAAATACAATGTATCATTCATCGGTACAGAAGCGGAGGAATTAGAGGACGACCTGCAAAATGCCTAAGCAAGTAGTTATTTGTGACACCAGTGTATTAATCGCACTTGAGCGAATAAAAAAGCTGGATATATTACAAAAGCTGTATTCTACCATCAATATCACTCCACAGATTCAAAATGAATTTCAAGTTTCACTACCGCCTTGGATTCATATTGGCAGAATCCACGATTTAGCTCGTGTCGAACTTTTAAAATTAGAGCTTGATGAAGGTGAAGCCTCAGCCATAATATTAGCCACGCAAATTGAAAATTCACTTTTAGTGATCGACGAGAAAAAAGGGCGTAAAATCGCAAAATCATTCAATCTTACTATTACAGGTCTCATGGGCATTTTGCTGAAAGCTAAAGCTCTAAAGAAAATCACCTCTGTCAAAGAAATTTTAGATGACCTCGATAATGTTGGCTTTAGGATTAGTCAACGATTAAGAAATAAAGTATTAACCTTAGCTAAAGAATAAACCTACCATGAAAACTATCTTCTATCTACTCTTTTCGCTATCACTAATCATCGCATGCAAACCATCAACCGATACCATCCTCAAGGAAGAAGCTCAGATGGAAATATCAGGCACAGATAGTCTCCAAGTGGACAATATATTTCGGACTTTCAGCTACTTAGTACCCGCAGAGGTACAGGATAGTCCGGCACTGCTATTCGTGCTGCATGGATCGGGAGGCGACGGTGCACGTATCAAGATGGTGACTAATGGAGAATTTGACAAGATCGCTAAAAGGGATAAGGACTTCGTCGTAGTATATCCTGATGGCTATGATAATCACTGGAATGACTGTAGAGCCAAAGCCAGCTACAAGGCGAATACAGAAGATATAGATGACAATAGTTTCTTCTTAAAAATGATAGACTACTTCGCCGAAAGGCACGGCATAGATCGCTCTCATGTATATATGACTGGTCTATCCAATGGTGGCCATATGTGCTATAAGTTAGCCTATGAATTACCAGAGAGTTTTGCAGGCTTCGCCTCCTATGCGGCGAATGTCCCAGAGGCTTCGCTCAATGACTGCAATCCACTTGATATAGCTGTACCGATGATGATCATCAATGGGACCGCTGACCCTATCAATCCCAGTGAAGGAGGATGGGTCGTAGTGGCTCAAGATAGTAGTAGAGGCAAGGTGCTATCCACAGCATCTACTACAGCGTATTGGAAGAGCTTACTACCCTGTGATCCTACAGAAAGCATCATATCATATGAAGACACTAATCCTCAGGATAGCACCACAGCCGTCAGATATAGCTATACCTGCGCAGGGAGTCCGATCAAAGTAGACCTCATCAATATCATCAATGGAGGTCATGTACCACCACTGCAAGGCGCTAATCCACTACCTCCCGAATTAAGAACCGTTTTAGGAAGGAGAAATGAGGACATCAACTCTCCAGAGCTGGTCATGGACTTTTTCAGAAGTCTCAAAAAATAAGCGAAACCAAATAGTAGAGGATAGAAGGACATAGTAGACAGCCCAGCCCTGTATAAAATGTCGCCGTCATCGCTCCGTATGGTACTAAGTCTGGATCTGTAGCCGCTAATCCTGCCGCTACTCCACTCGTAGTCCCCATCAGCCCTCCGAAGACTACTGCCGACTTAGCATTGTCCAGAGATATGCGATCTGCGATCAGCGGTGTCAAGACTGTCACTATGAGCGTTTTGATCACTCCAGCCGCAATACTGATCGCCAGCACCTCAGAGCTCGCACCGAGTGCACCACCTGTCACTGGACCTACGATATAGGTACAGGAGCCTGCTCCGATCGTCGTGAGACTGATAGCATCTGTATAGCCCAGACCATAGGCGATGGCTACCCCCATGACAAATGCTACGAGCACACCAATAAACAAGGAAAGTACTCCAGCCAGACCGGCATCTTTTATCTTATTGAGATCGGCTCCCATAGCTGTAGCGACTACCGAGAAGTCTCGAAGCATAGAGCCTCCCATGAGCGCCAGACCCGAGAAAATTGGGATGTCCGAAAGTCCTTTTTTGCCACCGAATGTAGCTAAAGCAAGCCCTGCGAATATGGCAATCGCTACGCCAGGTATTTTGCCCCGTAGTAACTTCTTAGAGATGAGCATTGATCCGAACATGATCAACCCAACCAATAAAAAAGCGAAGAGCAGTCCGTTTTTGATTAATAGATTTTCAATGATATCCATGGTCACTGCTTTTCATTGTTGCCGATCTTGGACAGCCAGGGTACAAGGGCAAAACATGCCAATGTCCCCAATACTCCCACCAATAGGGCGACAGCGCCTCCGGATATAGCAGCATTGACATTTTGGGTAGCGGCCATAGCCACGATGATCGGAAGGTACATTGACTTCCAAAACGAAATACCTCGCTCACTCTCACCTCTGAACCACTCCTTATCCTTCACATACAGATTGATGAGCATGAGCAGCAGCATAGCAAATCCCACACCACCGATATCCCCATCAAAGCCTAAGGCCGCACCGAGAAGACTTCCCATGATTTTGCCCACTAAAAAGCAAAAAGCCAGTATGGCCACTCCGTAAATAGTCATCTGCTATTGATTTTTGTCTTCTGCCTCTTCAAATATCTTTACCAAAGCCTTCTTAGTCACCTTACCCATGACATTACGAGGGAGGTCCTCTTGAGTGATATATCGCTTAGGGACTTGATAGCTCGGGAGCTTAGTCTTGAGCCATGATCGGAGCTCCTTGATATCGATCTCTTCAGCTGGATCTGATAATATCAGGCTCGCAGCGACGACCTCTCCCCACTCATCGTCAGGTACGCCTACGACTCCACAGTCTTTGATATTGGGATACTTACGGAGTACTTCTTCGATCTCGAGTGCTGATATCTTGTAGCCTCCAGACTTGATGATATCGACAGAGTTTCGCCCGAGTATCCTATAGTAGCCATCATCGAGTATCGCCATGTCGCCCGTCTTGAGCCATCCATCTGCGGAGAATGTTTTTTTCGTCGCTTCTGGCTTTTGCCAGTATTCTTTGAATACGTTGGGTCCTTTCACTTGGATCTCTCCTTTTTCGCCTATAGGCAATACCTGATCCTGCTCATCAGCGATCCGTATCTGAATACCCGATAGCGGCTGACCGATATGACCTGGTCGTCGCTCTCCATGATAGGGATTACTGATGGCCATACCCATCTCGGTCATCCCATAGCGCTCGAGTAGCGTATGCCCTCCACTGATCGATCTCCATCGCTCGAGCACGCTGATCGGCAGCGCTGCGGAGCCCGATACCATGAGCCTGAAGTTGTGCAGAGCGTCTGTGATGGCTTGCTGTCGGTCTTCGTCATACTGATCATACTGACCGATCAGCTTGTAGTATATCGTGGGTACCGCCATGAATAGATTGACCTGACCTCCCAAGAAGATGTCAAAGACTTTATCTGCATCAAACTTTGGTAAAAACTCACAACAAGCCCCAGACCACAGAGCACAGGATAGGATATTGATGATCCCGTGTACATGATGGAGTGGTAGGATATTCAGGATATGATCAACCTGATGCCACTCCCATGAAGTGACTAATGACTGTATCTGTGCCTGAATATTAGCATGAGTGCTCACGACCCCTTTTGGTGATCCTGTGGTACCGCTCGTATAGAGGATCATCGCTCTGCGATCGTTACTGAGATCTGGTAGCGCCTCTACCTCTCCAGCAGACAGCTTATCCAGTGATATGAATCTGATATCTCTATCTTTCAGTGGAGAAAGCAGCTCCTCATAGCCCTCGGAGCAGATGATCGTAGAGGCCTGAGTATCATCGATGACATACTCGATAGACTGATAGGGATGCTTAGTGCAGAGCGGCACGGCGATACCTCCAGCTCTCCAGATGCCCCACTGTAGCCTCACATAGTCATAGCTGGGATCTACTAAAAAAGCGATCCGCTCCTCCGACAAATCGGGCCGCCCCTGAAGGAGTGCCTGAGACACATACGCTGAGTCAGTGAGCAATTCTTGATAAGTATATGATCGACTACCAGACCGAATAGCCAATCTATTCTGGTGTTGCTTTGCATTTTCTATTAGTTGCAGCATAGGTGATTTAGTTAGATTGTCATCAATGTTAATGAATAAATTTGAGTTGATCGACCTATTACGTGTATTTGACACAATAGGGGTGAAATTTGGTCAAACACATCTAAAAACCGCTGTATAAAACAGACTCACGCTGAGCTATACGACCTCCTAAGATCAGCTTAACACTACGGCATGATCACTTAACGCTATAGCAAACTCTCGATAACATCTGTGGTATAGATTTACATCCAGATATGAATATCCTCATCTTAATATGGACAGTAATAGTAGAGTTGATATCTCTTTCGACTGATGACTCCAGCAAGCCGCTTACTTCACTATCACGAGATCCTGCCATCATGAGCTATGTACTCGATGCTCATGATGATGAGATGCCCCTCATGGAGCTACTCTCATTTAGGAGCTTTGACTATGATGAGGAGTCACTCTTCTCGCAGGTCATACATACGACCGAGGATAATATCCATCTCGCAGGTGCAGTGGGACTCGATATTACTGATAGCTGGACAGTCAGATGTCAGATGAACCTCATCAGCTACAGACAGTCGAGCTACTATCAGTCGACCGCATCCTACTCTGCTCAGCGACAGTATCAGCGTTGCTATTTCGTCGGCATCGTCCATAGATTTTAGCGCTTGACGCAAATAAAGCTCTTGAGTCAACTTTCAACATTAAAAGGTTTTATAAAATAATTTTTACTTTTTATTATCAATTTGTTTGGTCATACGAATTATGCATCTATCTTTGCATTATCAAATAATAAGAATGAACAAAAGTCAATTACATAACATCGATTTCAGCAGATGCCCAATGCGTACAGAGCTATCGATAGATAGTTATTGGCCTGATTTATAAAGATTTAGATTTATCCTAACTTATAAAACCCAGGCTCAAAAGGTCTGGGTTTTTTATTTGCGGCTGATCGAGATCTACTAAAACCGAACTATATGAAGCATAGTATCGCAATAACATATATTCATCGGACTGATAGTCAATTTGACTTCATCAGCATGACATACTCATGACCCAATCTGGATAGGACTGGAGAGCTCCAGCTATCCCAAAAGCCCGGTCATGATCACATGACCGGGCTTTTTTTGTCCGGGTATGATCACCGTCTACCGTGAGCGTGTAGCAGCATCCGCTGCAGTGCACATACACCTCATACGTACGAACCGATATAGTAAGATATATACACCTGAGAACTCAGGAGTCAAGTGAGCTCCAGAGCCCAGACATATGTCTCTGCATGGCATGGTAGTGCCGCTGATCTATCAGTCGGTATACTGCTCTCTGTTTACTGATTTCTCCACCATGGATGACACGGGTTCGACTCCCGTATGACGAGATGCGTCATTAACTCAGTGGTTAGAGTACCATGATTTTTTCACTATGGGTTCGAATCCCATCTCTTGACAGAGGCGAACTGGTATCGCAATAGGTTTAGGTCCTATGAAATGTCCCTGATGTCGCTCGCATCAATAATCCTGAGCACCAGATTACTGAAAGCAGTAAGACCGACTATCCTATGCCTATAGCTGAAGGGTCAGAATTCACGAAGGTATGATAGCATCAGCATAGACATCGACAGATCTGGGTCAGCCAGCAGTCCACAGGATACCGATAGGATGACTGATGATCCTCTCCTACTTCGCTCATGATCAGTAGCATATGCTGATATGAGTCGAGACCTGAGCGCATCATCTATGAGTCCGATCTCAATGAGGACTCCGCCGATCTATATCGATAGCCGGACTACTGCTTTCTTTTTTTAATGACAATGAAGAAGCAAAACATAAATTAATTAATCCTGACTCCTGGGAGTCAACAAACATGAACGACGATGAAACGAGTAATCATCAAAAGAGGCACAAAAGCGCTCTTGTTCTCCAGAGGAGAATACACCAAATGTCTATCTGCGGGTAGATATTGGATTTATCCATGGCAGACCATAGAGATCCATCCGATGACGCTACGATTTGAGCCATCGATCAATCTTAAGCTATTAGAAAACGATGAAAGCATCGCAGACCAATTGACATGGGTCAAAGTGGCCGATCGTGAGATCGCAGTGGTCTATGCAGATGGCAGATTGGACAGTATTCTGACAGCTGGGCTCTACGCTTTCTGGAGAGGCTTGGTGGATTACTCATTCATCATGGCGGATACCAGCAAGATCGCTATCACAGAGCCGATAGATCTCAAGAGCTCCAAGTCTGCCCTATTCGTGCCTTATGTGCGTACCAGCAAGGTAGAGTCCTATGAGAAGGCCGTCTTATTCGTAGATAATAAGCCGACCGAGATACTTGAGTCAGGCGAATACTTCTACTGGAAGAATAGCATACCGCTCAATACCACTAAGGTAGATATGCGTCAGAGACAGCTCGAGCTGATCGGCCAAGAGATCTTGACGAAAGACAAGGCCACTGTCAGAGCGAACGCCTATGTGATTTACCAAGTGACTGACATCGAGAAGGCAGTCATCGAGAATAAAGACTACGAGAAGCAGCTCTATGTCGCCATGCAGATGGCACTGAGAAGCTACCTCGGACAGTATACCCTCGATGCACTCCTCGACAAAAAGAGTGACTCCGCATCACCGATCCTTGAGACATTACGTGCGAAAGCCGCAGTACTCGGACTATCGATCAGAGATGCAGGTATCAAAGACATCATCCTACCGGGAGAAGTCAGAGATATCATGAGTCAGGTGCTCATCGCTGAGAAAAAAGCACAAGCGAATAGCATCATGAGACGAGAAGAGACGGCAGCGACCAGAAGCTTGCTCAATACAGCTAAGCTCATGGAAGACAATGCCATGCTATACAAGCTCAAAGAGATGGAATATGTCGAGCGTGTCGCAGCCAGCGTCAGTGATATCACTATCGCAGGTGGCGGCCAAATCGTAGATCAGCTCAAGACACTTTTCGCCCCGAGCGGATAATAAAATCAATATGAGGGTGAGTGTATCGTCGCTCATCCTCTACTAAAAAATTGAATACCATGAACACTAATAACTTAGCAAATCAATACTACCTCAAAGCCTGGGATGCCTATCCATACAATACTAAAGATGTCATGGAGGCACTGGACTATGCCCTCAGCTATGATGAGGAGCATGCGCCCTCTCACTGCCTGACTGCCATGCTATATACGCACCAAGTGAAGTCTTGGGAGACAGCTAAGCACCACTATGAGCTGGCCCTGCTATATGATCCGAGCTACCTCGAGACCTACTATCAGTACCCATATCTACTGATGCATATGGGCCACTATAGTCGAGCTAAGCAGGTCATACTCAAAGGGCAGTCTACTTATGGCGTCAGTCCATATCTCATGATCGTCGCTAATGCTACGATGTATGAGCTCCAAGGCAAGTATGATATCGCAATTAGAAATCACGAGAATGCTCTCCTCTCTGCACTGAGTGCTGAGCAGACTCAATATGCTAAGGATAGTATCTCTCGGATCAAGGAAAAAAGCAAGCCCAATACTCCAAAAGTGGAGCAGAAGGAAGCAACTCCAAAGCCGAAAATGAAACTATTACGCTATCTATACTATATGAGTTCATAATCGCCGTATATAATGAGTAGAATTTGGAATGATCCTGCGTTAAAAATGCTCACAATAGCTACTGCTATTATTGTGCTTTTTGCCTTGACTAATTGCAAATTCTAAATCAATCCAATACGGCATTATAAAACTCAAATAGTATTAAACCTATTTTAATCCACAGATCATGAAGTCAAAATCTAAAATAACAGGACAAGATCTGCTCGGTATCGGATATACGGAGGGACCAGCTCTCGGGCTGGCCCTGAGTATCGCTCAGGGATATCGGGGCAAGAGCAAAGCCGCTCGACTGACCCTACTTGAGCGAGTACTGCGAGAGCCTGCTCTGTACAGAGATCATGCGCTGCTCGGAGAGCTCTCTCAGGTGCTGATCCAGCAGGAGCAGACTACTCAGCAAAACCTGACCGAGCGTAAGGACTATACCATATACGGCGCAGATGGCATCGAGGGCGGGGCCATCCATCAGATGGAGATAGCTATGAAGCTACCCATCACCGTAGCGGGAGCCCTCATGCCCGATGCGCATCAAGGCTACGGCCTACCGATCGGTGGCGTCCTCGCCACGGACAATGCTGTCATCCCCTACGGAGTAGGCATGGATATCGGCTGTCGGATGTGCATGAGCATCTACGACATCTCTCCGACGCTCATGGAGACACAGACCTATGAGCTGAAGAAATCGCTCGTAGAGCACTCACGCTTTGGGCTGGCGACCTTTGATCGGCCCCGAGATCATGAGATCCTGAGCGATAGCGCATTTGATGAGATCAGTATGCTGAGAGGCCTCAAGGGCAAGGCGTGGTCACAGATGGGCACCTCGGGCGGAGGCAATCACTTCGTCGAGTATGGGACTGTCGAGATCGCAGACGCTGACAATGCCTATGAGCTGCCTGTTGGCAAATATCTCGCTGTACTGTCTCACTCTGGGAGTCGAGGGCTGGGAGCTGCGATTGCTCGACACTATACTGACGTCGCTAAACGGAGCTGCGAGCTACCGAAAGAAGCTCGTCATCTCGCATGGCTCGACCTGGATAGTGAGGCAGGGATAGAATACTGGAGAGCCATGACGCTGGCCGGCGACTATGCCTCGGCCTGTCATCATCAGATACACGATCGACTGTCCGAATATCTCGGCGAAAAGCCTCGTGCTATGATCGAAAACCATCACAACTTCGCCTGGAAAGAGCAAGATGCTGATGACCGTGAGATCATCGTACATCGCAAAGGCGCTACTCCTGCAGGCGCAGGTGTCTATGGCATCATACCTGGCTCGATGACAGCTCCCGGATACATCGTCAGAGGACGAGGTCATGCCGAGTCGCTAAATAGTGCCGCTCATGGCGCTGGACGTCAGATGTCTCGCTCCAAGGCTAAACAGCAGCTGAGCAAGAAAGAGGTCGCCGCCTACATCAAGTCAAAAGGAGTCGATCTGATCGGCGCTGGACTGGACGAAGCACCGATGCCCTACAAAGATATTCAGACTGTCATGGCTGCCCAGACAGACTTAGTAGATATCGTCGGGATATTCTCGCCACGTATCGTCCGTATGTGCGGCGATGCTAAGCTACTGGGCATCGATAGCTGATAGATTTAGGATCCGAGTTCTGGCAGGACTCGGATTTTTTTATTTTAGGACATCCAAAGCCCTCCTCTTCTTGTATATACTGATAAATCGCAAACACTATGAAGTTTTATCTCGTACTAATCCTGAGCCTCACTGGCTTGATCCTCTATGCTCAAGACTCCCAGGACTTCGAAATGGTACTCATGACTGATACCTATACTCGTCAGGCTCCCTATGGGATGCGATACTACAAGAATGGTGAGACTAAACCCTTCACAGGGAAGCTCTATGGTAGATATGACAATGGAGAGCTACTCACCGTGCAAGAATATGTCGATGGCATCGGTAATGGCACATGGACGCAATACAATCCTGATGGCAGCATCTCAGAGCAAGGCACTTATCAAAACAATAGAGTCGAAGGACCTGTGACCCAATACTATGATGATGGCAGTATCAAGGCTAAAGGCCAATATCGACACTGGAAGTCCCCGATAGGCGAATGGACCTACTACGATAGAGCTGGCAATGTCGTACATCGTATGACCTACACACCGTAGCCACCCGAGAAACCAACTTGCAAATAGTACCATTTTTTGGTAACTTCGGAGGAAAGTACATTATGGGAAAGAATACATCCGTATCTTTAGGAGAACACTTCGAAGAATTCGTTCGATATAGAATCGAAGAAGGTAGATACAAAAATGCAAGTGAAGTTATCAGAGCGGGCTTAAGGTTATTAGAGGAGGAAGAACAAAAATACTATGCACTAAAATCGGCAATCGAAGAAGGAATCAATAGTGGAATAGCGATAGACTTCAATCCCGACACATTCTTAGATCAACTAAAAAAGGAAAAGAGTAAGAATGGCTAAATACACTCTAACCAAAAAAGCTGTTCAAGATCTAAAACAAATATGGAACTACACGTATGATTCGTGGTCAGAAAAACAAGCTGACACATATGTAAATCAACTACTAAAACACTGTTCCAGAATCTCAAAGAACCCACAACAAGGCAGACAATATCATAAACTCTACCCCACGCTAATAGGTGCTTTAATTAATAAGCATATAATCTTCTACAGGGAAATAGAAAAAGGTGAAATAGAGGTTGTAAGAATTTTACATGAAAGAATGGATTTAAAAGCAAAATTCACCAATGAATAAACAGACAACATCATCGGGCAGCTGAATAAAAAAAGGACAGCCTCAGCCGTCCATTATCTTCTTTGAAATATAAGTGTGACGATTTATAAGGATATGTTACTATTCTTATCAAACCATCCACTCTTAGATCTCCTCTGGCTTGAGCCCTGGCTTATACTTTTGGCCAAAACCAGAATTATTAGGATCGTAGGGAGCAGCGAAGTCTACATTGATGCCATCTGCGGGGATCTGATCCTCTTCACCCAACGCCCAGTAGATACCATTGAGGGCGAGTTTTCGCATAGACTGCAGATGAAAGTCATAGGGATGTCCCAAAGTGGTGAAGAACACTCTTGCTTTTTTCCCTGATGATCCAGTATAGCTCTTAGTCCATGCAACGGGATTTGTCAGTGAATACTGAGCCAGACGTCCTGCCTCTTCATGATTGGATCGCATAGAGGTCCCAGTCAGTAGGGGCTCACTATCTCCATGTAGCAGCCACTCTCCCCCATCGACATGATAGAGCCATGAGTAGGCATCAAATGACTCTACCCCACTCATGATCGGATGCTCAGGATGTATAGCTCGATCAACTCGAGTGAGACGTCCGTGACCATCTTCAAAATGGCCGTGGTGGGTGATCCATTGCTGCCCAAAGACCTTAGTAGGCCACACTGCATTCATCTGAGCGGCGAGTAGGCTATCTTCCTTTGGATAGTTGAATGCATGAGTCGATGTCCTGAATCCTACCATCGGCCTACCCGACTCAGCATAGTCGAGGATATACTGTAGTTCCTCCTGAGGCAGCCGACGAAATCTCGTGAACATCACCATCAGATCAGCATCCTCGAGCGCCTCGAGGCCCGCTATATGATCTGAGCGATTAGGATCGATAGTACCTGTAGAGTCTACAGAGTAGCAGAGAGTGATCTCACAGCCGAGTTCTCTCTTGAGTATTTTAGCAATCATAGGCATCGACTCTTCTGAGCGATACTCCTCATCTCCTATGACGAATACCACATGATACGGATCCGCAGCTGCTGTGGTCTCAGCGGACTTTTGTGATTGGCAGGAGAACGACATGCTGATCATAGCGACACTGACGGTCAGGTATATGAGGTATTTCATAGTGATTAGTTGAGTGGAGTATGAGGATGATCTTTTAGGAGCTCTTCTGGGGTGTAAAATCCTTTCTTATCAGCTATCTCGGTTCTGACCTTTTGGACTTGATCAGCAGATATGACGGATGCTTTATTGCCAAATGAATTTCGCACATAAGTCAAGACTGCGGCCATCTCTTCGTCGTCGAGGAGTCCCTCGTAGGGAGTCATCGGCACCTGCCCAGGATAGTCTCGGTCGAGTACTTTGATAGGACCATAGAGTCCCTTCATAGCCAGTTTGATGAGTCTTTCTTCGTCTTCGAGGACCCATCGTGTCCCGACTAAAGGTGGGAAGCCCGAAGAGCGAATCCCCTTGCCGCTCTCCTGATGACAGGTAGCGCAGTAGCCCTCTCGCTCATAGATTTCTTTTCCTTTGACGTAAGTCTCTCTATCCGCTCCTGTCAGGTGTGTCTCTATTTCTGCTTCTTTCTTCGGTTTCACTTTATGCCCATTGAGATGTGCTTCGGCTGTAGCCAATGCAGGCTTGATCCAACTATCTATAGGTTGCTCTTTAGCTATATCGATGATCGCCAGCCCTTCTTCTTTTGGTAGCCAAGAAGCGGCTACTATCGCCTCCATGCGTACTCTCCCGTGCTCATCGGCAGCTACCTGCTCAAAGAGCGCCTGTGCCTCTGCTACTTGATGATGCATGTACCTCAGCACTCTTACTGCTGCTGCTCTCGCTCTATGATCATCGGAGTCGAGTAGCTGTCTGAGTAGTGGCTCATGCACCTGATTCATCCCCCAGCTCACCCAGAGCGCCTCGAGTAGGTGATGCTCATAGCGGTCATCCGACTCGTCCAGTCCCTCTACCCAGGTATTTATGGCACTGAGGACCTCATCTACATCTCTACCTCGCAGCTCTCGACGTACTCGATAGCGAGTGCGATACTCTGGCTCTGTGAGTCCGTCCAGCAGATGCGGGATCGACTCTCCATCGATCGCATATGGTTCGACTAATGGTCGATCTGGATAGGTCACTCGATAGATACGACCGTGTACATGATCTCTTAGCGGATCTCGAGCATTGTGCTGCATATGACCGACGAGTACATTGTGCCAGTCTACGATATAGAGTGATCCATCTGGCGCAAACTCCAGATCTACAGGTCGCACATTAGGATCGTCTGAGCGGAACAGGTCTTGACGGAAGTCCACATCATATCCTGAAGAGTCATCCGCTACGCTATGCTGCCGAGTCCCGAGAAATCCAATCGTATTATTGAGCAGGATATCGCCCTGCACCTCTTCGGGGAAGTGGCGGCTCGAGATGATCTCTATTCCTGAGGTCGGTCGTACTGCATGCTCTTCATCGATCAGATCTTTTGACTTGTCAGTGAATACTCCATATCGAGATTTGACCGTGCCGGGTAGCATCCATCGCATGGCCGGGCCAGAGGTCTCTAAGAAAAAAGGCTGCCCCCACTCGTCGAATGCCGTACCCCAAGGATTAGGGATGGCCAGCTGAGCAGTCCGCTCGAGGTGACGTCGAGCAGGATTATATCTATAAAATCCTCCATTAGTGCCTCGTACGGTGCCGTATGGCGTCTCGACATTAGTATGTAGAAAAATACCCTCTCCCATATAAAATGCTCCCGATGGATCTGCACAGTAGGCACTGATCGCATGATGCGTATCATGATCGTCAAATCCACTGAGCAAGATCGTACTGCGGTCTGCCGTATCGTCGCCATCTGTATCCTCCAGGAAGATCAGATTAGTCCCCTGAGTCACATAGACTCCATCGTGCGATATCTCAAATCCCACAGGGATATGGAGACCGTCTGCATAGACATGCTGCTCATCTGCTCTGCCATCTCCATCTGTATCAGTCAGGATGATGATCTTGTCATCAGGTCGCTCGTCGCCTACCTTGTAGTGTGGATAGGATGGCATAGTGGCTACCCAGAGACGTCCTTTATTGTCAAAGGATAGCTGGACAGGATTAGCCAGATCCGGAAACTGCCCCTCGGATGCGAAAAGCGATATCTCATAGCCAGGTGCTGTGGTGAATGCCTCTAAGGCTTCGTCGCCATATCGGTATTTGACATTGCCACGACCATAGTCATCTTGCACAAAATTAGTCTCTACTTCTGGGAGCTCTATCGTCGTGGCATCACAGGCACTCAGATCATAGTCGAGCCCCTGAGCTGCCATCCAGATGGCCGTATCTCGACAGGCAGTCATCTCCCGAGTCTTCTGTAGCTCATAGGGATAGTTGTCCGGACCAAAAGGATCATATCGACGCCCAAAGACATGAACACCATTAGGGATTTTGTAGTCGTTATGCCAGTACCAGTTTTTATCATTGACGAGTTCGTGTACTTCTTTTTCGGTCTGCGCCGCAATTTCACTGCCTCCCTCTCCAAATAAACGATCGGCTAAAAATCCAGAGAGCCGCTCATAGCCCTGATCAGTAAGCTGAAATCCATCGATCGTCATATTATCTCTTCCTGCTACCCAATCCAGAGATGGTGCATATAGATCTAAGAACGGGACTCCATACTCAGCTGCCACTTCAGACATCGACTGGGAGTAGGGTTTGAGATTAGCATTGGCCGTAGAGCCATTCGGTACATCTATCTGACCACTGAGGTCCTCCATCGCCATCGGTGAGATCAGGACCAGCTGTGGAGCATCAGCCCCATTATATTTTTGCGCTAAGCTATGCTCGATGAATGCAGCCAGCTCATCCTCAAAGCGCTCTAAGCCATCCGCCCCAGCGAAAGACTCACTATAGCCAAAGAATGCTAAGACAATATCTGTCTCATGGCGAGTGAGCCACTCGTCAGGATACTCAAAATGCCCCTCACTACCAGATGGATGAGCGTACTCCTTTTGATGTATCTCTGCGCCGATCCATGGCCAAGGTGTCGGCCTGCCCGAGTGCGGTCTGAACCCTGGGGTGTCTCCCCCATCACACATATTGCGGATGTATAGTCGATGCTCAGGATAGCGGCTGTGAAGCTCTGTCTCAAAATGTCCATAGTTGATCATCCGAGAGCAGATATTGCCACCTATCATCGAGATATGCGTATCCGGAGATAGTGATAAAATGGGAGGAGCGGGATCCGTACAATCACTACATAAAAAAATGCATGCCAGTAAACTGGAAGAGAGTAAGAAAGATTTGATTGAAGTCATACGTGTGATCTATACACCTCAAGATAAGCGCTCTCTGATAGAAATCGCAATCTGAGCAGATAATGAAGTAGCAATGGGAAAAACTGAATACAAATCACTCGATCGAGAATAGCTATGGATGAGCTCTGTAAACATATCGTAAAAACTGATCGAGTATCTTGAGGCATAGCGAATAAAGCCTTATCTTAAGAGTGATACACATAAACTATTCTTATCATTAGATAAGTTTAATAAGAATATATTCTTAACTGTTTCAATTTATTTTGCACCAAAAGCAATGCCTTATGGAAGATATGAAAAATAAAGCGGGAGGGACGACTTGCCCTTTCCTCAGCGGCAAGCTACAAGCCGTAGCAGGTGGAGGTACGACCAACAAAGATTGGTGGCCTAACCAACTGAATCTGAATATACTACGTCAAAACTCGGAAATGACAAATCCAATGGATCCGGATTTTGATTATGCCGAAGCTTTTAAATCACTGGACCTTGCGGCGGTGAAAAAAGACTTGACAGAACTGATGACCGATAGCCAAGACTGGTGGCCAGCAGACTATGGTCACTACGGACCATTCTTCATCCGTATGGCATGGCACAGTGCAGGTACGTACCGCATCTTTGATGGTCGTGGTGGTGGAGGATCAGGATCTCAGCGATTCGCTCCGCTCAATAGCTGGCCTGACAATGCAAACCTTGATAAAGCAAGACTCCTACTCTGGCCTATCAAACAGAAGTATGGCAAGAAAATATCTTGGGCCGACCTCATGATCCTCGCAGGTAATGTCGCTCACGAATCTATGGGACTTAAGATGTTTGGATTCGCTGGTGGCCGTGAAGATGTATGGCAACCAGAAGAAGATATCTACTGGGGTAATGAGTCTGAGTGGCTCGGCAATGAAGACAGATACAATGAAAATGGAGAACTCGAGCGTACAGTAGGTGCTGCTCACATGGGGCTCATCTATGTAAACCCAGAAGGACATAATGCTAATCCTGACCCAGTAGAGGCAGCTCACTATATCAGAGAGACATTCGGTAGAATGGCCATGAACGACTATGAGACAGTAGCACTCATAGCAGGAGGACACACTTTCGGTAAGTGTCACGGAGCAGGTGTAGATGCCGAGCATCTCGAGGCGGAGCCAGCAGGTGCAGGTATCGAAATGATGAGTATGGGATGGAAAAACAATCTCGGCTCAGGAGCAGGTGCTGACACTATCACCAGTGGTATCGAGGGTGCCTGGACAGATACTCCGACACAGTGGAGCCACACCTACTTAACTAACTTATTCAAGTATGACTGGGAAAAATACAAAGGGCCAGGAGGCGCATGGCAATGGAGACCAGTGAATGGCGAAGGAGCAGGAACTGTACCTGATGCACACGATCCTACTAAGAAGCATGCACCATTCATGCTGACTACAGACATCTCTCTGAAGATGGATCCAGCATATGAGAAGATTTCAAGAAGATTCCTTGAGAATCCTGATGAATTCGCTGATGCATATGCCAGAACATGGTTTAAGCTGACACACAGAGATATGGGACCAGTAAGTAGATACCTCGGACCAGAGGTGCCTCAAGAAGAACTCATCTGGCAAGATCCAGTACCAGCAGTAGATCACGAGCTCGTAGATGACGCTGACGTAGCGGCTCTCAAGACCAAGATCTTAGCTTCAGGATTATCAGTATCAGAATTAGTCGCTACAGCATGGTGCTCTGCGTCTACTTTCAGAGGATCAGATATGAGAGGTGGTGCTAATGGAGCACGCATCCGTCTCGAGCCTATGAAAAACTGGGAAGCTAACGAGCCTGAGCAATTAGCTAAAGTACTCGATGTCTATGAAGGCATCAAAAGTGCATTCAACGGAGCAAACGGCGCTAAGAAAATCTCTATCGCTGACCTCATCGTACTCGGTGGAGCAGCGGCTATCGAGAAGGCGGCCAAAGATGCTGGTAAAGATGTCACCGTACCATTCACTCCGGGACGTACAGATGCGACTGCTGAGCAGACAGATGTAGAATCAATGGAACACCTACACCCAGTAGCAGATGGATTTAGAAATTACTCAAGCGATCTTGGCAAGGCTTCTGCAGAGGAAGTACTCATCGATAGAGCTCAACTCCTCAATCTGACAGCTCCTGAAATGACAGCTTTAGTAGGAGGCATGAGAGTCCTCGATGCTAACTATAAGGGACTGAATCATGGTGTATTCACCACTCGTCCTGGACAGTTGACTAATGATTATTTCGTCAATCTACTGGACCTCGGCACTACTTGGGCAGCAGCAGATGATACAGACACTATATTCGAAGGTAAGAGCAGAAAAACTGGAGAATGGAAGTGGTCAGCTACGAGAGTAGATCTAATATTCGGATCTAATACTGAGCTGAGAGCTATCGCTGAAGTATACGGATGTGTAGATGGTGAGGATAAATTCATCAGCGACTTCGTAGCAGCATGGACAAAAGTCATGAACAATGACAGATTCTAATTCCTGATAAGGATATAAGAATAGCTAAATAATGAGAAAGGCGGATCGATCACGATCCGCCTTTTTGATTTTCTCTGTATGCTTATTTCACTATTTTACTTTCTGGAGGTCCGAGATAGCTCTCTCTTAATCCTCCCGTATCGATCACAAATTTTTGTACTACCACTCCAGGATCTACCATCCAGATCTTGAGCGTATGCACTCCCGCCTCATACTCACCATGTGCAGAGGTTTTGATCTTGATATGATCCGTCACTGAGTCATTCCACCACTTTGGATATTCCCAGTCAGGTTTGACTTCACCCTCATGCATATTGATGATCTGTGGTGTCTCATCATCTATAGCTACGGCATATTTGAGTCCTTCATTCTTCTGATAGTTGAGCGTAGGAGACAGATAGGTATGCAGCTCTACTGCGCCATCCTGTATCAATGTGAAGTCATACTCGAGGCTTGGCGCCCCATTCATAGGATCCTGGCGTGGTGCATCTGCTGGATCTATGGTCATCGATGAGGCAGTGCGACCGAGATTAGGCACAGTGATCCATTGTATATTGTCCTTTGACTCTTTGCGAGAATACTGATGTGCCTCTATACTGATGACCCCATTGTTTTCGATATGACCTTTGATGCTCTCGGGCGTAGAAGTCGTACTAATATTGATCGTATAGATCTCGTCAGATCCAGCTATCTTTAGCCGAGCATTAGCAGCGGTAGATGGAGCTTTATCCCAGTCGATGCTCACTAATACTCTTTGCTCAGTCGTGATGGTTCCACGATTCTGACTGATATTGACCCAGTCTTTATTCGCATTGATCTGATAGTCAAAGCTTTCTTGCCCCTTATTGTAGATCTCTATGTAGTAGCGCTGATCATTGATCTGATCAAAGGTAGGTAGCTCTGCGAGATTCATTTTCACGCCTTCTTTCATAACATTCTGCTCCAGCTGCACACCCATTTTAGCAGCTTTGGGCACCTCTATTTTTTTCACTTCTGGCATTATGTCCTTTCGGGGATTATCCCATGAAGTATATCCGATACGAGTCTGCGCCATCATATGATTCCACTTGCCATCAGCGAGCTCCGTATGAAAATACTCTGTCATCGCTTTATCATTATCAAAATACCGCTGTGCCAGATCTGCATAGTCGTTAGTCGATGCTCTCCCCTGCTCAGCGTAGAGATGATTTTTACCGACAGCCACATACATTTTATTGAGATTGTCAAAGAAGCTGATCGGGGCATGGACCAGCTGATAGTAGGCATCTTGGTACTTAGCCGGGAGCAGCTCTCTCATATTTTCACTACGAGTCATCAGCTCTCGATAGGCAGTGAGGATGCGTTCTGCTTCATTATAATTAGTCAAGCTCCAGGTGTCTGGTTTGATCATCTCAGGTGTACGGCGAGCAGCATACTTAGTAGTGAGAGACAGGATCTCACCGATCTCCTCAGCATACTTGAATCCAAACTGCTGCCTCGCCCAATCTGTGTAATAATCGGGCAATGCCTCCGCTGGATAGGCATCCACATCATAGGCCATATCCAAAAAGAAGCTGATCGGCAGCTCCATCGGCTTCAGGTCACCTACATTGACCAGCCAGAGATCCTCGACTCCCCATTGGTAGGCGAGATTCATCTGCTCATACACTCTCTCGATCTGGGTCACGTTGAGCCAGCGATAGGATACGGGCCCTCCTACAAAATCAAAGTGATAATACATACCATATCCACCAGAATGGTTGAGATCTTTTTTCTTAGGGAGGATGCGGACATTTCCCCAGTTGTCATCACAAAACAGGATCATGATGTCATCATCTACCCTCATTCCTTTGTCATAGTAGTCTTGCACCTCTTTATAGATGGCCCACACCTGAGGAGTCTCTTCTGCAGGGCGCCCTGTCACATCGGTGATGATCTCTCGCTGATCATGTATGATCTTTTGAAGTAGATCGACGGCTGTCTCCTCTGACATTGCTTCGTCTCCATCTCCTCTCATACCGAGGGTCACTACTGACTCATAGTCTCCATTTCGCTCGATACCTCCTCGCCAAAACACTTGGAGCGCTTCTTTATTCGTATGGTAATTCCATTCGCCATGTTCTGATTTTTTCCACTCTGCATGAGCTCTCATCATTGGCTCATGATGACTCGTCGATACGACGATGCCGTAGTCATCAGCGATCTTAGGATTGAGTGGATCATTCACAGCGAAAGCTGCAGGTTTCCACATGGCAGGCCAGATATAGTTAGCCTTATTGCGAAGTAAGAGCTCGAATACTTTCTGATAAAACTCATGATTAAAATCACCAAAGTTCTCGACCGCCCAGCCACGGAGAGCAGGTGCTTCATCATTCAGGAAGATACCCCGATATTTCACTGATGGCTCATCTGATTCGGTCCGCTCATCTATCCATGCGAAATAGTCCAAGGTCGGTGTTGGTACATCTGCCCAATAATACCATGGCGAAACTCCCATCCTCTCTGACAGCTCAAAAACTCCATATGCTGCTCCACGACGATCACTACCCACGATCACCAGCGCCTCCTCTACATCATCATAAGGATGAGCTACTCGCTCTATGATATAACGCTCCCAGTCTCCAGCTATCTCCGATACTGATATCTTGCCATCTGTCACGAGGGATCCGATCTGACTACTACCATCGACAGTACCGATCAGGATTACTCTTCCTGTGACACCCTCTATCGTATTGTTCACTTTAGGTCGCTCACCAGACACTCTTTCGATATCGTCAGCGAGCAAATTAGCAGCAGTCTCAGTCAGCGTCGGATCAGCCTGATCATATATGATGGTGACGAGCTCGCCGTGATCTATTACTTCAAATTTTTCATCTAACTCTGCCTCCGAGATAGCATCTATCACCTTAGGACTACAGGCCGAAAGCAGAATCATAAAAATGGATATGATTATAACAGGATATTTCATATATGATTTTTGCATACAAATTCAAATATATGCAATCGATTGCGCCAAAACCTACTCCCACACGAAAACTGCTCTTACATCACTACGTCAGTGCCTCTATGACCCAAACTTAAAATCCCACATGACACTAATTGATCTGAGCTCTATTTTTCCTATTCCGAAAAAGCATACAACCCTCATCCCTCCAAATATTAATTGCTCTTTCCATACTTATAACATCCGCTCTCAACACTCAATAACGACTCAGCTCCATGCTCCATCCCGACTCATTGGGACTAAGGCTTCAATCTGAGCACGGTGTGCCGATAGAAGCCTTATTTATTACCTGCTGGCTTTATTTATCTTCAATCGATTCCGCAATATCTTTTATTTGGTCTAAGGTCTCTCCCCAGTTTTTGTCCGAATGCTCGTACATCAATTGATTTTTAATGTTCGAGTGGGTTAGTTCCAGCAAAGTTTTTTCGCCTTTTTTGACAAGTTCAAATTTTATTTTTGAATAGTTGTCAGGTTGGTCGGTCAAGCCGCTGAAATTGCTCCAATATGTGTATGAAAAGACTTCATTCTTGTCAAATCCTATGATTTTTCCCTTATCAACAAATTCTTTTCCGTCCCAGGTAAACTTGAACAATAGTTCACTGTCCATTTTCCAATCCGATTCCGCTTTTACACCCGACCATTTTTCAATATGTTCAGGTTTTGTCAAAACATTCCAAACCACCGTTGAAGATGTTTCTATTGTTCGTGTTTTTTTTATTTCCATAATGTGTTGGCTTTTAGATTCGAATTATGTCAACAGTAATATTGCGAGAAAAAAGTATTTCATTCCATTTTTTCAGCTTGCAGGTATGTATTGTTCTCACTCGTTTTATTTTCTATCTTCCGTGATATTCCATATTTGGTAGTGTTTCTGCATTCTTCAAGTATCTATCAAACCAGCTCAGAACTTGTTCATTTACTTCATCTCCATGCTCTGAAATACCGTGGTCGCCTCCTTCAAACATTATCAATCTGTATGGAATTCTATATTTCTCAAATTCTAAAGCCAATTTTAGGCTCTGTTCTGGTTTTACTCGCCAATCAGCATTTCCGTGCAACATAAGAATTGGTACATCTTTCGGAAATTTATCTACCCACATTATTGCCGACCTTTTGTTTAGTTCTTCCTCCTTTGCCTCTTCATAATTTGGAATTATCTCGGCTATGACATTAGTTTCCACTTCAGGCCTGTCTTTTATTGTTGCCCAATTATCTGAAACTGCACCTCCGACCACTGCCGCTTTTATTTTATCTGTCTTTGTCAATGCAATATAGGTCATCATTCCTCCTCTGCTCCAACCATACATTCCAATCTTTTCAGCATCTGCGCATTCTACTTCTTTTAATACTTCTGTTAAGATGACAACATCATTTATGTCTTTACCTCCAAATTCTTCTTGTCCTTCGCTACCACCGTTTCCTCTGTATTGACTTGCTATAACAACATATCCTTCTTTTGCAATTTTCCCAAGTATCATTGCTCCATGTGCTACCAATAAAGCTCCAAAATCCCTATTGCCCCCTCGATTATAAATTACACATGGATAGTTACCCGATTTTTTGGGTTTTGCTATTAGTCCTTGAATTTGTAACCCGTCACTCAAATATGTAGTTCCATAAACTTCAATACTATCTAAATATTTGTATTCTTCTTTCCATTCTTCGGAACCATTGTTGTTTTCAATCAACCTTGGATAAATAGGAAATTTTGACCAATCTGAAATTAATCTTTCACTTATCAATAATTTGTTCGATTGAGCTTGGCAATTGGTGAAAATTAGAGTAATCAGAATTAGTTTGATGTATTTCATTTTTTACTTTTTAATTCTGACTAACGGTCAAAATTTTGATTGTTTATCATTTATTTACACTTGATAATTTTAACATAATTGATGAACTCATTTTTGCTTGACCGTTAGCTCTTTTTGTTAAATCTGATTTTTCTTTTAGGGAATGAGTGGGAACGGTCTTGGTATGTGCCGTGCGACGATAGGAGCATGGACATCATACCTATTGTTCTGTATAGTTTTTCATTTCTTCCTTAATATATTCATCAAAATCATCTTTGTTGATCTCTAATTTATCATAAAGAAGTTGAAAATAATCTTCATCAGTAATACCATATTCCAAGGACTCGACCATACCCCTGACTCCTTCTTTTTCATATATCTTACTCATTAAAAATGCTCCAAGGACATATCGAAAATCCGAAGCATGTTCTCCATTGGGAATAGTTTTATTCAACGTAGTAATATCGGATAAATCATAATTTGGATTCTTATTCAAAAATTCCTTTAATTTCTGCATATGCCCTTGAAAAGAATATGTCGAAGTTCCTGCATAAAATGTGGCTATTCCTTCTCCAACCCAAAAATGGGGATATTTTGGTACAACATGAAAGGTATATAAATGCACTAATTCATGTGGGAAATACGAAGAATTATTACCCGAATATATTATCATATTTTGCCAACTTGCAATACCTCCTTTACCACTTGGATTGTACATACGGTTCATATATTCGTACCCCCAAGTCCGGGCAATATCTCGTGCATTACTGGCAACAAAATAATCGAATTCAAGAGGTTCTACTCCAAATTCTTCTGCCATTTTCAAATTAAAGGCATTCATTTGCTCTGCTTCCTGTTCTTTGAACTTATGAAATGGATGGATGTAATAATTGATATTTCCGATTCTTCGATATTCAAAGACCGTTTTCAGGTACTCTGCACTACTAACTAATAGGTATTTTCCATTAATTTTTTTTGCATAAACAGCTGATATGACATCAAGATGTATTTCTCCTGAACCATCCATATGGGAGAAGGAACTAATCAAAGACCAATAACCATTTTCAACTTCAAAAATTCCTATTACTTTACATTGGACTTTATAATTTCTCTCTCCAAGGTTATCTATCCCTATCGCCCAAAAGTTTTCGTCTGGAACTTTCATGTTTTCAAACGACCAATAGGGGGAATTCTTATCCTCGAAATTACCGTCAGAAATATAGTTCTGCCATAATTGTATAATTTCTTTTTCTACTTCTCCATTTGCATTTGTCACTTCTTCATGTATATAAAATTCAATTCCTCCATTACTTGTAGTATCTGCCACTTGGGAATAAATTAGAATCTGAGATGCGAGAAATATGATTACAAAGATTAATTTATTCATTTTAAGCTTCACTTTAATTATACAGAACTTATTTATACCTGATCAAATCCCATGTTTTTGATCTATTTTTCTCCACATTTGAGCTTCTTTTCACCCTTGAGTGAAGATATGCGTCTTGCTTATTTCTTTGTCCACACTTTATCAAGAAAATGAAAACGAGCATCAGTCTGCTGCTCCTCTCGACTCTCTACATCGAGGATCATCACTGGTGCTGAACTCTCTCCTCCAGACGCAGGAGACCACTGAGGCAGCTCTCCGCCATTAGGATCACCTGTCTTGATGAAATTAGCGAAGTACTGCTGCATGGTCTCGGATACTTGATAGTCGGCAGGTGTCCATGCGTAGTCGTCTACGAGATCGAGATTACCCAGGCAGTACTCGATCTCACAGGCATGTGGAGCGCCGATCGCTGCTGGTGGTGCTGGTGCATCGTCATCTCGCTCCTGAGTTCCACCTGCCAGTCCTGACATGAGATTATGATCCTTGAGGGGTGGTCTGAGCTTGCTGTATAAATATCGATAGGTAGGTGCATCACTATACTCCCGATGTAGATCAAACCATCTCCATGTAGCATATACGATGAATCCATCTGAAGCGACATGAGTCGCTGACCACTCGACATCCTCTGCTGTGGCATGTGGATAGACTGATAGCGCCTCTTCATAGTCATTCGGAAACCGTTGTTTCATCTTCAGCTTGAAGTTATCTGGTGTGCTGGCCATACCCTGCATGAATGCACCTGCTGGGATCTCTGCAGAGTTCCACCCGAGCAGTAGTGGCACGTCGGCATGCTCCTTTGTACGCATGAGATCAGGTATCGACTTTGGCAAGAAATAGCCGTCGATCACTGTCGGAAATCCAAAACGCATGGACTCATTGTAGATCTCATATACCTCCCGAGTACTCAGTGCTCGGAGCTCTGCGAGTGACTGATAGCCATATGCCTCTGCGAAGGCCTTGCCCTGTGCCTCTGCATCGGCCAATGGTATCGGAGTACCTGTCGGATGTATCGATGCACCACTCTCTCCGATCGCTCCTGCTATCAGATCTCTACTCAGAGGTGATGCCATCTGGAGGCTGACTGACATAGAGCCTGCGGACTCTCCAGCTATAGTGATCTGCTCAGGATCTCCGCCAAATGCTGCGACATTATCATAGACCCACTGTAGAGCGGCCTGCTGATCGAGTAGGCCATAGTTGCCCGAGGCACCATACTCTGCCTCCGCACTCAGCTCTGGATGAGCGAAAAATCCAAATATGTTCAATCTATAGTTGACCGTGACGACTACGATCCCTTTTTTAGCCATGCTCTCACCGTCATAGCGATACTCGGAGGCATCTCCTGCGACGAATCCCCCACCATAGAAATACACCAAGACTGGCAGTCCAGTCGTGTTGCGCCGTGCTGGTGTCCAGACATTCAGATAGAGGCAATCCTCAGATACCCCTGCAGATCGAGACTTCATATCACCGAATACATTGCGCTGCATAGGTCTGGGCCCAAAGGTCTTAGTCTCTAAGACGCCCTCCCAGTCTTCTAATGGCTGAGGCGCCCTCCATCGGAGCTCTCCCACAGGAGGCTGAGCAAAGGGCACTCCCAGATAGGTCTGTATATCATCGTCAGTATCATAGTCCCCTTCGATGATACCATTAGCCACCCGGACCTGTACAGGGAATGCATTGTTATTTTGGCTCCAAAAAGCGGATATGCTGAGCGCTATTATACTGCTCATATAGATGATTCGATTCATTTGATATTAAATTATGTAGATGCTTATTGTGTAAAATATAACGTTCCTTTGTATCGATCCCTTTGCAGTATGAGTAGTAGCTACTTGACGTAAAAAAACAGACTAATGCCCCCCTCCCTTTTAGGGATGCGGCCTCCACCGAAATTAGGATTTAAATATTAAAACATTCGCCGCCAAGGCTATACATCGCCTATCCACAGTAAGTTAGTACAGATAATCTGAGTAGCTGTGACACATCACAAGCGCCTAGGAGTGAGCTCAGATATCGGTGCATGTCACGGTCCAGCATGGGGATGAGCACCTGATGGAGCTCACTTTTGACGATCATCAGCAAAATCAAACAGTTGATCTAAGACCAGATCTGCGTTTGATTATATATTTATAGCTCCGCATTTATTTTATCCTATATCAATCTATCACACATGACTCCTAAAAACAGCATCTTCATAGCGACCAGTATCGATGGCTATATCGCCGATAAAAATGGCGGCATCGAATGGCTCCACTCAATCGAAAATCCAGATAATGATGATCTCGGCTACGTAGAATTCACTGGCAGGATCGACGCTCTGGTCATGGGTCGGGTTACATTTGAGTCGGTCATGGGATTTGATATACCCTGGCCCTATGATAAGCCTGTCTATGTCCTCAGCCGCACGATGAGCGCTATACCTTCTACGCACCAAGATCATGCGACTCTCGTCAATGGATCGCTATCAAAAGTCCTCTCCCAGATCCATGCTAATGGTCACCACAGGCTCTACATAGATGGAGGTGCTACGATCAGGAGCTTCTTAAAAGAAGATCTCATCGATGAGATGATCGTATCTACCATCCCAATCCTATTAGGCGGTGGAGCTCCCCTATTCTCAGAGCTTCCTCGTGCCCTGCAGTTTGATCTCGTCTCTACTAAGACCTATGTCAATCAGCTACCACAAAATCACTATGAGCGAAGGAGGTAAATAAACACCAAACCTCCTGACACCTCGCAGCCACATCTACCGGTCCGATGAGTTCATGGCTAACGCAATGTCTGGTATTAATCTTCGTTAATTTTTAAGACTGATGCATTAATTCAGACAAGGTATAGCGTATGAAGAGGCCACTCAATTCTTCCTTTTTCATTTTGATCATCCTCTCGATGACAAGTATGAGCCACGCTCAAGATGCAATATTCACTCAATGGCGCACCATATCTCAAAATACTAATCCTGCTTTGACGGGCGACTATTCTGGTAATCTAAGAATTCAAGCACTACATCGTCCACAATGGAATAATGTTCTCAGAGGTAATGGATATCAGTCAAGTGCTGTATCTTTTGAATATAAATTTGAAAAGAAGTCGAGTCGACAGATAAATATCGGGTCATATCTTTTAGATGATCGAGCAGGAAGTTCAGCTTTAACAACTCGATCCTTCAATTTCTCCACTTCCATAACACAAGAAGTAGAGAATGATAAAAATGGTACGCACACGCTTTCCGCTGGACTAAATGCGGGCTTATACAGAAGATCAATAGACCTCGACGAACTGAGATGGCTTAGCGGTCAAATCGATCCCAACATTAAAGAACATGTAGCATTTGCTGATATTTCAGCAGGCCTCTCTTGGCAGTATCAATCAGAAAATAATCTCAAATTTCAGTTGGGATCTGCTATATATCATATCAATCGAGCGAATAATTTATACATCCGCAAGAGTGTTCATGCCCTTGCTGATATCCCGGTCACAGCTGCGCTACATCTCATTCCTTCAATCCTCTTTAGTGACCAAGGTCCTCACCATCAAATATTGACTACTCTACAAAGCAAGTGGCTCCTAAAAAATACCCACTCGATTCAGGTAGGAGTGCTGACCAAAAGAGGATCGTTCTATAGTATTGATCGTAGCATCCATACGTATGGCATTTCAGCTTCAACACAGTTTAATTCTTTCTTACTTGGAATTAGCTATGAGCTATTTCAAGACCTTGAGAGTAATGCCTTTGAGTTTTCTTTGGGGTATGTATGGTAAATAAAAAAGGAGCCTAAAAAGGCTCCTCTATATCTTACTTCAGTGCTACCATGATGCCTTGATCAGCTGGTATTTTTCCTTCGCAGACGGCAGCATGGATATTGGCTAATCCTTCTATCCCTTTGACTTCTTTGACAGTGAGCCATTTCAGCGTTTGGGCGGCCGCTTTCTGGATGAATGCATCTACCTTCTGATTAAATACATCTTGTCCTATTTCTCTTGCTTTCTCGACCATGTAGCTCGGGGCGAAAAACTGAGAGCTCCGCTCTTTGATGATTCCTTTTTGTGGCCGAGCATCTGTCCAGTGGGTCAAGCCTACATTGATCGTATGCTTCATCTGATCACCGAGACGAGTATGGAGCTGGACGAGGAGCCCTTGATTACCCGACATATCGATGATGAGTGTCGGCACATCCACAGCGATCTGATCCACCTGATCATAGGTCAGCACCTCATCATAGAGATTGAGGGCTTGGACAGTCTTTAGATTTTTGCTCGAGGTCATACCTATACGACGAGGAGCATCGGATAGCTCCTGACACATATAACCGACTCCGATACTGGTCTTACTACTCGCACTGAGGATGAGAATCTGCTCAGCCCCATAGTAGTCAGCATCTGCGATCGTACCTCCGATACAGTAGGCCGTCAGATAGAGCGGATAGAGCATCGCTCTGGCATCATCTGCTGCCTTGTCATAGCCTGGCTCTGCATGTACACGACGATACATATTGTAGGCCTTTGGCAGCTCCCTGCGGTGCTCACTGCCCTCCATGATCATGGCTGGTGTTGCCTTGCCGATATGCATCTTGAGATGTGTCGCAGGTGGGAAGTAGCCAAATAGTCGCTCCCCTACTGGCAGCTCCGCCGATCGAGACTCGACTACATCTGCAAATCCCCAGACCGGGATCACTCCCCAGCCTGTAGCCTGCTCTCCTACTGGCGGAAAAAACTGCCAGTATCGCAAGAAGTCTCCTGCCACCGCATAGGTGATATTATTAGAAGTATAGGCAAATCGGTCTATCTCCACTAAGACATCTCCTTCTCCCAGCGTCAACGAATCATTCGGCAGCTCCACTGCTTCGCCTTTGAAAAACATATCCTTTTTGACCTGATATTGTGCTTGATTCATGTTGATAGTTTTGGTAGTGACTTTGGCTGCCAACTTTTGAAGATTCATCATCGCCGGTAGCGCATTGTTTCGTAGTCGGGTCAAGATAGCTATTTTAGCCTCATCCTCCCTGTCCATATTCGCTAACATATTGGCGAATCCATCGAGTCGATTATTCTTGAGCCAATTGCGAATATCCTTGTGCTGAGACCACGAAAATTGGTTCATCATCTGAGCGATGGTCATGGGGATCCAGTCAGTATGATGATTGGGCAGTGGTACGACTTGGCAGATTTGATTTTTCTCAGCGATGGTATCTCTGGCGAGCTCTACATGAGCGATGAATGCCGCACTAAATACCGGCTGATAGGATCTAACTGTCTGTGGTGTGATCGTATCGCCATCAAATATCGGGATCACCTCGATGTCCTGTCGGATGGCTGTCGCCGAACAGTCTACATATACCTGACCCGCTGGTCGCTCCTCCCAGCCATCAGCAAATCGCAGCCCTCGATCTGTGATCTCCTGGACTCTCCCTCGCCTGATGACATTCTTAACTCGCCTCAGCTGAGATAGCTCCTCCTGGCTGATCGTCGCTCCATGAAACATAGTAGGTCGCACCTCCGGATCCAGTCGGACTAATACACCTGCCTCTTCGAGTCGATCAAATAAATCTTCGACGGAAGTCGCCTGCGCTGCACACTCCATCTGCGCTGCCATCGCCCCCATTGACTTATCAAAAAACGCTTCAGTAGGCTGCGTATTCTCACGATCCAGCATCCAGCCATCACGACTGATCACCCAGGTAATGAGCGCAGGATCGACAGCCTGACTCAGTAGCCAGAGGATGGCATCGACACCTGTCTTGCCACCTCCTATGATCACATAGCCAGTCGGTGGCTCATCGATAGTCACCAGATCATTCACTGGCATGAATCGCACCTCAGAGCTCACCTCAAAATTGGGCGTATGTAGCTTTGGCACCTGCGTACGAAGATAGGTGCAGTCCACGATCTTTTTGGCGCTGACCTCATACTCTTGGCCTGACATCATCGCTCTGAATATGCCATCTCCGGCGTACTCACAGAGCGGATAGTACTCCACTCTGCCGCTGGGTAGGAGATCCTCCCGCATGATCGCCTCGAAGTATGCACGGATCTCATCCACTGTGGCCAGTTCATAGAGGCCTTTGTTCCACCCGATCTGATCGATGCGCTGTGCACCGAGCTCCCGAGAGCTGACGCCATAGTACTGAGAGGGCTGGTGCAGTGTGACGAACGGGTAGGCATGATTCCAATGGCCCCCAGGCTTAGCATATCGATCTACGATGACCATCCGAGCATCTGACTCATGGAGGAGTACATCGGCGAAAGCCATCCCAACAGCTCCACTGCCTATGATGAGATAGTCCGTCTCCAGTTTTATTTTGTGATTCATATCTATGATTACATCTGGTACCGCCAAAATAACGGTGAGCAAAAACAACAGCTCTGAAAAATAAGGCTGTCAAATAAAAAACATGACTAAGGAATCAATACTTTTAGCATGAATCTTTGATAAGCTTTTTCTCAGTTTCACTTTCAAAACAATCACACTAAAAAATGATCTGATCATATGAAAAGAGTTACAGGAATCGGAGGTATCTTTTTCAAATGCAAAGACCCAAAAGCAACCACCGAATGGTATCAAAAACACTTAGGTTTAGATACAAATCCCTATGGGGCATCATTTGAGTGGTATGAAAGTCCAGACAGCACTGGAAAAGCACAAACACAGTGGACGCCATTTAAAGAAAACTCAAAATACTTTAAAAATGAATTTATGATCAATTATAGAGTGGAAAACTTGGAGGCACTCGTAATAGAACTGAAAAAAGAAGGTGTAACGGTAGTTGATCAAATTGAGCAGTTCGATTACGGCAAGTTTATCCATATTCTTGACGGAGAGGGAAATAAAGTTCAGCTGTGGGAAGCAAATGACTAATTCCGAAAAACTCAATAAAAGATTGCCTGACTCTTAAAAAAGTACCATTACGCTATTGCAAATGACCAGATGAACGCTAAGGCAGAAATGATCAATCCCACCATAAAGATTGTATAGGCAATCTTGAGGTATTTATACTTCTTAGCCAGTACTCCACCCAGATAGTAGAGATCTTTGGATAGCGAATTGTAGAGCAGTTCTCGGTTCTCTTGGAGATGATTCATCCCCCACTCAAATTCGTCAATGGACATTTTATTGAAATTGCCAAAAAAGAGAATATTCACCTTGTTCTTGAGAAAATTTTCTCTGGAGTATGGCACTGAGTTGATATTGGGCCTAATGGCCAATATTGCATAAAACATGGTGAATAGATTGACCACAATGATCAATATCGTCGGTACGAGAAACTCCGGATTACTATCAATTTTGGTGGTCAGGTTAGATAAGATCAGCGAGAGCATGATCGCTGTGATAGAGAGTAGGATGTTCGCTTTATTGTCGGCGATCTTACTGAGCTGATTATGATTGCGCAGGGCGACACGATACATCGTCTCAACGCCTTTTTCGGGCTTGCTGACTTTATTGTCTTTTTGCAGCGCTTTTAGCTTTTTCTTTTGGGCACTCAGATTCGCTTTCTTTTGTTTGTTGTAGAGACTTTTAGCTGATTTAGTATACCATTTGTGTTGATCCAAAAAGGCGATATTATTCTCCAGCCATTTCTCTTCGTCCATGGCAGATCCGAGAAGATGCTCTTTCTCATGCTTGAGCTTGAGGGTATTTTCTTTGAATACTTCTGAGCCTATATGTGCCAAATCTGCGTCACGGATGATCTGCTCCAGTAGACCCGTCGGCTCTCGATCCATCTGAGTAGCTATGATGAGGCGTCTCACCTGAGCGATATCCTCATCTGAGGCTCCCTGCCCTTTCAAAAAATCTGCCGCTATATCGGCTCCTATTTCCTCATGTCGGCTCGGGTCCTCAGCATAGCCCGTATCGTGAAACAAAGCCGCCACCTGCAGTAGATATATTTCATGATCTGATACTCCTTCGCCCTGAGAGATCCGAGTGACCTGCTCATAGACGCTCGTACTGTGCTCCAGACAGTGGTAGCCAAATCGCTCATCCGTGAAGTATTGTTTGATATATTCTTTAGCTGTGTCGATCATGATATTCTCCTATGAAAATAAAAAATGCCCTTCCAATAAATATTAGTGCTAAACCTGGCAAAATTTGCTATCCATTAACAGCATAGCACCCATCATGTTGTATTTGATTTTTGGCTATAGCCAAATACTGCAATAACTCCTCCAAAATAACAATTGCTTCACATAGGGATAACTGTGGCCTTACATAGTGCCATTACTTTCGTATCAGAGTTTATCTAATTTTTCAGTCTGATAAAAGTATCAGTACTCGTAAATACCAACCTTGTAGAGAGAACCAATAAAATAGATCTCGTGCGCTGTCCTGACTTCTACCAACTACTATCCAGATAATCAGGCACATTTATATCATCGATCTGTGGACAGCATCTGACTCCAGCACGAATACTACGATCTACTATAAAGACAGCGATTTTTGTATACGACTCTACGAGAGAAAGGCAGTCCTTCAGGGCTGTCTTTTTTAGTTTTACTCAGCAGCGTAGCGCTCCCAAAGTGATTCCCATTCTTTGCTGAGTGAGCCTTGATATGCCGTCTCGGCGGCTCTATTATACCAGTACCGAGCGTTCCAGTCATCTCCCTCTACTCGATGCAGATAGGCATGTACATGAGCGGAGCTTCGATCATTGAGCTGATCGACTAGGTCATGGGCTCGAGACCAGTTGCCATTTTTGACATAGTAGAGCGCCTTGATATGTGGTGGCCAGTTTTCATCATAGGTGATATCCATGGCGGCAAGATACAGCCACCTGCGGTATTATTTTGGGATATTCTGTCAGAGTGATAGCCGGATGTCAATGTGTAGGCCAACTTCACATCTGATCTTTCTATTCTTCCTACTTTCGAAACCCTCCGCCGCCGGCACCTCCCTTAAAATGGAGGACTGATTTTATCCTTATAAAAGATGATTACGAGAATAGCCTCAACTGAAAACAAAAAGTACCATCCTTCTTTTTCAAGAGAAGGACGGGAGGATTAGTTCGATGGCCATTACTTCGCATTTCTTACTTGGCTACTTTCTTACTCAAATAGCTGGCTTAACAGAAGTCCAGGCAGTCCTTCCTCTGGCCTTGGCTTAATTGTTCATTTTCTTTGCTTCTCCAAAGAAAACGAACCAAAAGAAAGGAGACTTTCCCAAAGGCATTTTTCTCCCTCAGGGTCGAAAACCACTCCCGAATGGCTAAAATCGCTACAAGGATTCACGATTTCTTCACGCCATTCACTCGCATATGCTGGTGGGAAAGATTGTTGCTTCTCGATACTCACTACTCGGCTCTCAATACTCGGATCCAAGCCTGCGCCTCCGGCACCTTCCTTAAAATGGAGGACAAAATTAATGCTTGATAAATTAATAAATCGATTCTTATTACCAACTAAACGTGTGGGAGGATTGGCCCATTAGTGGGTTGTGGGTGCCAGCATGGCGGGCGGGTATTAATGGGTCGAGCTTTTTGGGTTCGTTTTCAGCGACTGGAAAAGGAACAAACACTCACGCCAAACTATCAAGAACATGCTGATATTAAGTATGGAAGTCTATCCAAGGCTATGGCATCTTCCCCTCTATGAATGAAGATCTTTCCCATTGGTCAAGATGACAGAAATTTTGATCATAAAGTATCATTTGAAGTACACACCTCTTTCCCTGAAAACGTAAAGTACCATCCTTCTTTTTCAAGAGAAGGACAGGAGGATGAGTTCGATAGCTGACTTTCAAACTTGCTACTCACATAAACCTTATTTGGCTGACTATCTTTATACCCTATATGAATCCATGGTCTATACATATCGATGATAGCTTTTCAAGGCAGCTTCCTGCTGATCCGATACTGGAAAATCATGTACGCCAAGTGCCGCATGCCAGTTACTCTTTCGTCACTCCGAAAGCACCTGAAAACCCGAGCCTCATCGCTTTCAATCATGCATTGGCTGAGGAAATGGGCATCAGTGATGGCACTACCCTGCCAGAGGACGCACTGAGCTACCTATCGGGGCAACAGGTCTATCCTGAGACGCATTCCTATGCGATGAGATATGCGGGACACCAGTTTGGCAACTGGGCGGGGCAGCTCGGAGATGGTCGTGCTATCAATCTCATGGAGATCACTCATGATCAGCGGCGCTATCAGCTACAGCTCAAAGGTGCTGGCCCTACACCCTACTCTCGACGTGCTGATGGATTCGCCGTACTACGCTCATCGATCAGAGAGTATCTATGTAGTGAAGCTATGCATGCACTGGGGGTACCCACGACTCGAGCTTTGTCCCTCGTACTATCTGGAGATCAGGTCCTCCGTGACATGCTCTATGACGGCAATGCTGCCTACGAACCTGGCGCTATCTTGTGTAGAGTAGCCCCGAGCTTCTTGCGCTTTGGCAACTATCAAGTACATGCAGCGAATAACGAAAAAGAAATCCTTCAAAAACTGGTGGACTACACTATCAAATATTTCTACCCTGAGATCCAATCAACAGGTAAAGATGCCGTCCTCGAACTTCTACGTACCGTAATGCTCCGTACTGCGGATATGATCGTACACTGGCAGCGAGTGGGATTCGTCCATGGTGTCATGAATACGGACAACATGTCCATCCTCGGACTCACTATCGACTATGGCCCCTATGGATGGCTGGACAACTATGATCCCGACTGGACACCCAATACCACCGATCGTCAAAATAGACGCTACAGATACGGCCAGCAGCCATATATCGGTCAGTGGAATCTGGCACAGCTGGCGAATGCATTCTACCCATTAGTGGAAGAGCAGCAGCCATTCATTGATATACTGAATGAGTATCGGGAGTACTTTCAGATGCAGCTGGATGCCATGATGCGAGCTAAGCTGGGTTGGCAAATTGAACAAAAAGCAGATAGCGACCTCATCATGCGACTGGAGCGACTACTCCCACAGACAGAGGTTGATATGACCATATTCTTCAGAGAGCTAGCTCAGTATGAGAAGGCTAAGACCTACCGAGATGAGGAGCTTTTAGATCCGATAGCATCGGCTTTTTATGATATGTCGACGGTCACTGATGATATCAGGTCGCAGTGGATCACCTGGCTACGAGACTATCTTCAGCGCACTCAGCAAGAAGAAATCAGCGATGCAGACAGAGCAAAAGCGATGCACCAAGTAAATCCCAAATACGTCTTGCGAAACTACATGGCGCAAATGGCGATAGATGATGCCGAGAAAGGTAACTACACACTCTTTCATGAGCTGGAAGAGCTCCTCAAACGGCCATATAATGAGCAGTCGGACTATCAAAAATGGTATGCTAAGCGGCCCGACTGGGCTCGCTCAAAAGTCGGCTGCAGTATGCTCAGCTGTAGCTCTTAGTTATCAGAGCTTGACGATAGTGCGAAAAGTAGAAAAAACTGCCCAATGAACAGTAGAGTCCGGACCATTGACAAAAAAAACTGCCTGATCTCATGGGAAGAGTTCAGGCAGCTCAAAAACTGTTCTATCTATTTAATCAAACCTCAACTGGTATTACTCAGTATCTCATTTTCTTTATTGGTATCAGTGTCAGAGGCTTAGCATCATCAGGGCAATAGTAGCCGCTGCACTGGTGATCAAGAGTGCTCGTTGGAGCAGTTGATCTTTTGTTTTCATTCGTTTCATAGGTGTTATGTAGGGTGTCGTGATCATGAAAACTAATCAGGTATTAGTAGTATAGCTGTACCTGAGGCTCTACAGTCACTCGTAGTGTTTTAAGTGCTTTTGCTATGTGATTACCTACGGTTTTGACCGACAGCTCGAGCTGATTGGCGATCTCTTGGTAGGTCATATCTTCAAATCTGCTCATCTTGAATACCTTGCGGCACTGAGGAGGCAGCTCCTCGATACAGTTCATCAGCTGTGTAGTAAATTCTGACTGCTCCATCTGGACCTGTGCAGTCACATTGCCATCCTCCAGATGCTCAGCGAATGTTTCGTTTTCGTAGCTCACTCTCTTACCTCTGAGGTGATTGAGTGATCTATTCACAGCTGCTCTTTTGAGGTATACTCTGAGAGAGAGTGTGATGTTTACTACTTCTCTGTTTTTCCACATCCACATGAAGAGATCCTGTACGATATCCTCTGCGTGATTGCTATCTCTGACGATGCGGTATGACACATTGCATAGGTAGTCGTAGTACTTATTAAATAATACATCGACCGCTTTTTGATCGCCTTGAGCTAATAGAGCTAAAAGTCTTTGGTCTTCGTTGTTGTTAGCTTCGAAGTTGGTGTTACTTAGAGTGCTTTGAGTTTTTGTAGTAGTAGAAGTTCCCATGATTCACATTTAAAATTGTTGATTATCAAATTTCGTTGATACAAACATACAGGCACATCAAAGCTATTTTTGGGCGTATTCGTTTTTTGGTATTGGGATTTCGGAAAACGGTAAGAATCACCCGTTTTTTGATTTTGGCTTTTGTCAGTAGTTTGACACAATATATATGAGGGGGATTAGGGACCCATTCAGCAGCCCCCTTTTTCTGCTAATCAGCAGACATAAAAAGGCCCCAAATACACGATTTGAGGCTACCTATACTATATTTTAGTAATACATACCAGTCTATTATTCATTGGCTTACCCCAATACTGATCAAAAAGAGGGATCAATAAAACTCAAAAGACTCCGCATCAAAGAGTCCCTGATCACTCATTTTGATCTTAGGGATGACGAGCAGCGCCATGAAGGATAGCGTCATGAATGGTGCTCGTAGCTGACTGCCCATAGATTTGACCATATTGTCCAGTTTTTGGTAAGCGACGCCTACTTCTGCACAGCTACGATCACTCATCAGACCAGCTATCGGTAGCGGTAGCACCTCTGAGCTATCACCATCCACGACACTCAGACCTCCCTGATGCTCGATGATGAGATTGATGGCTTTGGCGAGACTCTCATCATCACAGCCTACAGCTATGATATTGTGCGAGTCATGTGCTACTGAGCTGGCAAATGCACCTCGCTTAATCCCGATATTCTCGATGAATCCTATTGCAGGTGGACGCTTTTCATAGCGATTGATCACGGCGACCTTCATGATATCCCTGTCAGGATCTGAGATGAAGTGAGCATCTTGGATAGTAGGTATCTGTTTGCTTTTTTCGGTGATGAGCTCACCGTCTATGGCTCTTATGACAGGTCTGAAGTTGCCCGTCGTCTGGATGCTTAGATCTTGAGAGGCGATGGTCTCTGTATTGAAATTATTGGCTATAGCTACCTCCCTATCTGGCAGCGTACAGTGTCCTGATGTCACGACTCGGACTCCATCTATATAGGTATCGAGTATACGGAGTGTCTTGAGATCCTCCACGACTATGAAGTCTGCAGGATCATCCAGCCGGAGCGTGCCTACCTTCATCCGATAGTGCTCCACAGGATTGATACAGGCCATACGAAGCACCTCATAGAGATCATAGCCTTGACGGAGCGAGCGTAGTACAAGCTCATTGATATGCCCCTCGAGTAGGTCATCAGGATGCTTATCATCACTACAATACATCAAGTCTCGATGACACTCGTCGATGAGCCGATGCAGAGCGTCATAGTTTTTAGCAGCGCTGCCTTCTCTAATGAGGATCTTCATACCATGCTTTTGTTTTTCAGCAGCCTCGTCGTAGCTATAGCACTCATGATCAGTCGAGATCCCGGCATCTATGTACCGCCGAGCATCCATGCCTCTCAGACCAGGAGCATGCCCATCTATAGGTTTTCCGATTTTGATAGCATGAGAGATCTTGCGGATGACCTCTGGATCTTGATGCAGGACACCAGGATAATTCATCATCTCAGCGAGATAGTGTATATCATCTCGCTCCAGCAACTGTCTCACTGCCTCACTATCGATCACAGCACCTGCTGTCTCATAGCTGGTCGCTGGCACACAGCTCGGCGCACCAAAATGAAACTTGAGCCCAGCATCTCGAGCACTATCGATCATATAATCTACACCTGCGACACCGAGCACATTAGCGATCTCATGAGGATCTGAGACCGTCGCTACTGTACCATGTGTCAGCGCTACTCTCGCAAACTCGTATGGTACCAGCATGCTACTCTCTATATGTATATGAGCATCGACGAATCCCGGCATGATATACACTCTCGGTGCATCTGTGAGTGGGATGATACGAGAGATGAGACCATCAGCGATGATGAGTTCTCCGGGATAGATAGTACGGCGATAGATATCCACTATCTGTCCTTGGATCTTGTGGCTTTTAGTCATAGTATTCAGCTTGTGGTGCGATTGTTATTAATGAATGAACCGAATGTTCTAAAAATTGTCTTTACATGAGAAAATCGCAAAACTACCGAGTGGACATACAGCTCATACTTCTCCTCATCTCAGCTATCCTGACTGGACTCATCTGGACCATACAGCGAGTACACTATCCCTCTATGCGGTGGATCGCAGATGACCTATGGGTGACAGCGCATGAGGCCCACGTCCGACACATCACCCCTGTCGTGGCCCCTCTGATGGTAGCGGAGCTCGCTGGTGCCATCTACTGGGCGATCGATGGGCATCACATCATGAGCTATCTACACGCTGTGATGGTATTGATTCTTTGGCTATCGACCTTCTTGATACAGGTGCCGATCCATGAGCGCCTCAAGACTCAAAAAGACCTCTCACTCATCGACAGCCTCGTCCAAACCAACTGGATCAGGACGCTGGTCTGGTCGGTGAAAACCATAGTGCTCCTCATAGGGTATACCACCATTTAGTATCTGATTTATAATATCTCGATCTTTTAAAACGTCTCTTTCTGGATTTTAGCAATAATATTACATCCGAACTTGATAGGTTCATCAAAATCCTCTTGGCGAGAAAGAATTTTACGTAAGCAAAGTATCTCATGAACATCATCGCAACACTGTAGTGTAGGTTGGCAAATCCTACTCATCAGGGCACGAGACACTTAGAGCTTAGTATTTCATTCACCATATACTAAAAGAGCTAAGAGTGAACACACTAAAAATCAAGATCTATCAAGGATGTTTCGCTGTCATCAGCCTATTCGCATTCTCCCAACACGCCATATCTCAGCAGGCCGCAGGTCTCTACTATGACAATTATGCTGGCATACATAGTGTCATCTACAATCCTGCAGCTCCGACTCATGGACGACTCGCTTGGGATGTCAATCTCGCCTCCGTCAATGCCTATGCTCAAAACAGCTACAGCTATGTCATGAATAGTAGCTTATGGCAGCTGCGAGGACAACTGGATAGCCTGATGATCATCAGTGATGATGAGCAGATCGTACCACCCGAGGCCACAGGCGTTAATTTTTTTGACGAAAGTCGAAACAAACGAGCTATCGCAAAAGTGGATATCATGGGACCCAGTGCTTGGGTCAACTTTCATCCTGTCGCAGTGGGTGTATATACAAGATTCAGGATAGAGTCACATACGCCTTCTATCCCTGCTGTGCTGGGCTATCAACAGTATCAGGAACTCGCATTTGGTGAACTTTCACAAATCCCAAAAATACAGTCGGCAGGGGCCGCTTGGAGCGAATACGGAGTCAACCTCTCCTCCAATCAGCTCTGGTATGACGAGACATTCAGCCTCGGACTCAGTGTCAAATATCTGCGTGTGCATGAAGCCTACAATATCTATACTCCAGAAGGCGTCCAACTCCAAAAGGATAACAATACTGTCTCATTCGCTGATAGTAGGGCGGTGGCAAGCTATACTGCTGGCGTCGGCATGAATAGCCTGCAGCGACAGCATAGAGGCAATGGCTGGGCACTTGACATAGGCCTGAGCAAGACCTGGGATCGAGGGAAGATCGGTGCCGCCCTACTCGATATCGGACGTATGAATGTCAAAAATGATGCACAAATGCATAACATCGTGGTCAATGACCTACTATCACTCAATGTGGACGATATCAATAATCAAAGCAACCTCAGCGAACTCATCACGCTCATCGATCAAAACTCAGCCGACTCAACACTGGCTGCTGATAGATTCACACTCGGCACACCTGCTAAACTGGTAGTAAATGTAGACTATCAGCTGGCCCGCAGAATATTCGTCAATGGAAGTCTGGTGAACAATCTGGCTATGAATGATGAAGCGATCCATGCTGAGAATAATGTCACTATCGCTCCTCGCTATGAGACTCGCTGGCTATCAGTAGCGGCTCCAGTGAGTATATCAGGCACTCGAGAGCTCCGAGTCGGGCTCGGTGCTCGATTGGGATTTTTCACGATCGGATCGGACGATATCCTGAGCTGGTTTAACCAATCAGAATTCAACGGCTCAAGTATATACGCTGCTGTCAAAATTAATCCTTGGAATAATAATACGAAGGGTAAAAATGTAAAATGTCCCAAAATCAAGCGTTCGCCATTTGATAGTGCCAACCCAATAAAAGGTGCGAAAAGAATGAGATCGTCGAGCTAAAATATGGGTCGATCGATGTATGCGGCGAGGAGTATATTTCCACTGCTCGATGACTCCAAATCCAATAGATCTCAAGTAGTAGGAATGAAGTGTTAATTAACTCCTAACAATTACTTAAAGCTTTATATGTTCTAATTATGTTCGTACATTGTGCGATCAAATAACTTGCACTTGCTATTAACCAAACTTGCTAACTAACTACAGATAAACGCACTCTACGGGATTTTTCCTTTTCACTGCATTCTTCTGTTTACCTGTTGACGACTTTGTTTGATATCATCTTTGCGCTTTGATGATATGCATGCTGCGAGGGACTTTGAGTATATCACACTGCTGATAACCAGAGAATTATTTCGGTTATTATAATTAGAATTTCGTAGAGCAGAAAGCTGTTCTGGTATAAAGGGATACATCGATCGTCAAGATGTGTCCCTTTGTTTTTTGGTAAAAGTCTTACCTTACTGTTGCGTAACAGTAAAATAAACAGCAATGGTATATCTGATTCTTTTAGTTGGTCTGGTGATCATGGGTACGGGGTTCATCCTCACTGAGAATAATGCAAAATATCTCCTCTCAGGATATAACACCATGACTCCCGAGGAGCGAGCCAAAGTAGACGCAAAAGGGCTCGTCAAATTTTTCAACACTTATAGTCGTATACTCGGTATCGTCTTAATTGCAGTCGGACTCGCCCTATACTATCTGGTCGGCACCGATGCTGCCATGTATGCTCTCATGGCGATCAGCATCCTCGGCTATATCCCACTCATCTGGCAGAGCCAGAAATACTATAAAAGTCAAAAATCCTCCTCCTCCAAATGGCTCGGAGTAGGGGCTCTGCTGACCTCGGGAGCATTTGTGGCAGGACTATTCTACTATGGCAGCAGGACTAATGACATCAAAAGTCTCCCAGACCGTATCGCTATCGATGGCATGTATGGTACGACTATCCTCCGTGACAACATACAGGATATCCTGCTCGTAGAGAGCCTACCAGCTATCAAAGTACGTCTCAACGGCTATAGCGTCGGCAATAAGCACAAGGGCTTATATCGGACTCAGGACGGTGAGCGAGTACGCCTCATCACTCAGTCGCCAGATGACTCCGCCATCAAGATCCTCCTCAAGTCTGGCAAATCTATCTACTACAATCACCCCGATCATTCTGCCGCTGAGATCATGAGAAGGATAGAGTAGTGAGTAGTGTGTAGTGTGTAGTGAGTAGTGTGTAGTGTGTAGTGAGTAGTGTGTAGTGAGTAGTGTGTAGTGAGTAGTGTGTAGTGTGTAGTGTGTAGTGAGTAGTGTGTAGTGAGTAGTGTGTAGTGTGTAGTGAGTAGTGAGTAGTGTGTAGTGAGTAGTGAGTAGTGTGTAGTGAGTAGTGAGTAGTGAGTAGTGAGTAGTGAGTAGTGTGTAGTGTGTAGTGAGTAGTGTGTAGTGTGTAGTGAGTAGTGTGTAGTGAGTAGTGAGTAGTCTTACCAAATCTGTCGATTTGGTAAGACTGAGAATATAATAATCTATGTATTTATTTTGATCGTTTTCCTGACACCTCTACCTGTGACATCTATAGTTTTCACACCTCCACGGACAGCCTCCTTCGCTTCTTCATAGCTGACTTTCTTTCCATCGATATAAAAAGTTGACGCATCTGGATCAATAGTCTCCATCATCTCTTCAGGACTGGGTGGAGGTGGAGGCGGTGGTGGGACAGCACCCATACTTGTAGCTGCAGGTGGAGCAGGTGGCGGCGGCGGTGGACCCGGAGCACTTACTTTAGGAGGAGCTGGTGGTGCGGGAGGTTCAGGTGGCGGCGGAGGTGGTACTCCATCTCCCCGTAGTACACCGCCCGGAGGCACGATATTGATGGAGCCGGCTGTCAGCGATACGCCATGTATCACTCTGTGATCTCCAGCATTGTAGTAGACCTTAGTTCCCTTAGCTAATGGCTCGATCTTATGATGAGCGGACGGGTCTGCTCCCGGTGGCACTGGCGGAGCAGGTGGTGGCGGTGGGAGCATCGCTCGCTCCGCAGCTGATAGATCTTTGTAGGCTTTGGTGGACTCAGTGCCATCCTCTCCCACCCAGATGATCGTAGCATTTTTAAAATACTCATCCTTTGATAGCTGATCCATATCTGTCTGCTCAATAGCAGCCGTAGCATGATCGTCAGGTAAAACCTGTGTCGCCTCTGCTCGTCCAAATAGGAACAGCATGGCTGATAATATCACCACACCTCCTATGCGGAGTGTCATGGCTTTATGCGCTGATGTTGTCTTAGTCATCATTTGCAGTCGTTTTTTAGTGATTAAAAAATTGAGATTACTGGCGAGTTTAATCTCGCTGATGCGCTCGAGATGTCCCAGTAGTACTCGCTGGTAGTCTCTGACATCGGTGCTGTGTCGAGTGACACTCTCGTCGGCCAAGTACTCATGATTCAGCTGTATAGCACGCAGATACAGATGATAGAGCGGATTGATCCATCCCACTGACTGTAGCGCATTGATCAGTAGGATATCCAGAGAGTGGAGCTGACGTACATGTGTCGCTTCGTGGAGTAATACAGATGGATCTATAGCTCCAGCTGTATAGTCTCGTTCATTAGCATAGATATGTCGCCAAAAAGAATGAGGCGACTCCTCCTGCTCCATGAGCACGAGCGGCAGTTCTTCATATCGGGTGATCCGATTATTCTTTCGCTTTATGTAAAAGCTATTAATACCTATTATAAATTTGATTATCAATACAATAGATATTATAAAATATCCATATGTAACTATTTCAGCCCAGTCTACTGCAGATGCTTCTACTGCTGCTCCATCGGTCGAAATAGTAAAACTCGCAGCACTTGTAGATCCGACAGGAGTCGAACGATATCCTGATCCTATCAGCCCATATGGCATCTGAATCAGTGGCACGACATGAGCGATCAGCAGGCCGATCAAGAGATAAAATCGATTAAACCGAAGTATCTTCTCTCGCTCCAAAAAGCAATGATACCCTCCGAGCAATAAGGCCATGATCAGGCTCGACTTAAGGAGATAGATGATCATATCTATTTCTTTTTGATTTCTTGATCGATCATAGCACGTAGTTCTTCGAGCTCATCTTTAGTGAGGTCTGAAGTGCGAGTGAAAAAAGAAGCCAACTGAAGATTAGAATCTTGAAAGAAGCTGGACACCATCCCTTTGAAGTGATTCTTACAATAATCCTCTTTTTTGATGAGGGGGAAGTACTCTCGAGCTTTGCCGACCTGCCTATAGTCGATGAATCCTTTGGACTTAATCCTCTTTAGTAGTGTTGCAATAGTCGTCACTGCGGGCTTGGGCTCATCATATAGCTCTATGATATCTCGAGTGTAGGCCCTCCCAAGTTCCCAGATGTATAGCATTAATTGCTCTTCGGATTTTGATAATGATGTCATATCTCACAATTTACTCTACAAACATAGAATAAAATTTATTACTCTACAAGTATAGAGCAAAAATAAAGCCCTAACTCAGAATATGAGCACTCCATCACATCCAAGGCCAAAACTAAATTTTGCCGTAAAGGCACATAATAAAATAATCGCCAATTATGTCACTTCCTACACTGAGTAGGACTCTGTACATTAACTAATGAGTTAGCTATCATATCTATTAAGCAAAGACCCGTCGTATGTCTATCTACGAAATACCCTTTTACAAATGGGAGCAGGAGACTCCCGATTCAATATTCTTGAGACAACCATTCGGCCCTACTTGGGAGACATATACTTGGTCACAGACCATGGATCAAGCCCGTCGTATGTGTAGCTATCTCAAGTCACTGGGCCTGCGAGAGAAAAGTCATATCAGTATCATCTCCAAAAACTGCCGAGAGTGGATCATAGCCGATATGGCCATTATGATGGCTGGCTATATCTCGGTACCATTCTACCCGACCCTGACAGGTGAGCAGCTCGGCCAGGTCATTGAGCTCGGTGATGTAGATGCCATATTCGTCGGCAAGGTGGAATCGTGGGAAGATATGCAGCGAGGTATACCAGAAGATATGCCGATCATAGCATTCCCTCACTATGAGGGCTGCAGCCAAGTCGATAGAGGTGTAGAGTGGCATGACATACTGGCGACACATAGCCCATTCACTGGGGTCTATCATCCGGCACTCGAAGACATCTGGACTATAGTATTCACCTCTGGGACTACCGGCACCCCGAAAGGAGTGGTCCTCCCTTACTCGATCATCAATAGCACGAAGCAAGTCGCTCAACAAAACAATTCGCTTCAAATCGATTTTGATGGAGACAATCAATTTTTCTCCTATCTCCCGCTCAATCATATCGCAGAGCGAGTCATCGTAGAGACTAATGCACTGACCTATGGCGGCACCATCTCATTCGTGGAGTCGCTAGAGACATTTAATGCTAATCTAAAAGATACACGACCGACTGTATTTTTCGCTGTGCCGAGGATATGGACCAAGTTCCAGATGGCAGTCCTGAGCAAGATGCCACAAGAGCAGCTCGATGCTGCACTGGCCAATGAGCAGATGGCGCCGATCGTCAAGCAACAAATCAAATCCAGCCTTGGTCTCGACCGATCTCGTGTCAATATGTCTGGTGCAGCTCCGATCTCTCAGAGCACCAAGGAGTGGTATCTCAAGTTGGGCATACCGATCTCCGAAGGCTATGGCATGACAGAAAACTGTGCCATCTGTACCACCATCAAACCCGAGGTCAATAAACCAGGATCGGTAGGCATCCCACAGACAAATGCAGAAATCAAGATCGATCCAGATACCAAGGAAATACTCATGCGAGCCCCTTATGTCATGGCTGGCTACTACAAGGATCCTGAAAAAACTGCTGAGACCATCCGTGATGGCTGGCTACACACTGGCGATCAAGGATATATCGATGAGGATGGCTACTTATTCATCACGGGACGGATCAAGGATACTTTCAAGACAGCGAAAGGAAAATTCATCATACCTGCTCCACTCGAATGGCACTTTGCACTGAATAGTGATATCGAACAGATCTGCATCGCAGGTATCGGCTGCCCTCAGCCTATAGCCCTCGTCGTACTCTCTGAGATGGGGGTGACTAAGAATAAAACAGACCTCGCCCATAGCCTCGAGACGATGCTCGAGAGTATCAATAGCGAGCTGCCTAACTACCAGAAAATATCAACCATAGTCTGTATGGATGAACCCTGGTCAGTAGACAATGGTCTGCTAACCCCTACTCTCAAGGTCAAGCGAAATGTCATCGACCAGCGCTATCGGGAGCGCTATGAGCACTGGCATCATGCTCCCGGTGTAGTAATCTTTCATGAAACAATAAGTGCATGATCATACTGATATATATACTGATATTTATCGTCGCTATATTGATAGGCTTTGTATTTTTTTATGGTCCTCCGATCAGTGCCGCAGACCAGCGACTGATCAAACGACTCATGGCACAGCCCGTCCCTTCTCAGCTTTATGGCGGAGAGACCGGTCGAGCCATACACGATGGTATCCACATCTACTATGAGCATATCAAGGCCGCTCCGACTATCGCTCGAGGCGAAACTATACTCCTCATCAATGGCTTAGGACATAGTATGCTCAACTGGCCCAAATACCTGATCACCCATCTCCTCGACTCAGGATATGACATCATCAGATATGATAATCGGGATGTAGGACTCTCTGACTGGATAGATGACTGGGGCCCTGGCCAATACTACAGTCTCAGCGATATGACAGCTGATGGGATAGCAGCCCTCGACGCCTGCCGAGTGCGACAGGCCCATATCATAGGAGCGAGCATGGGAGGCATGATCGCACAGACCATGGCTATCGAGCACCCTGATAGATGTCTGTCGCTCTGCTCCATAATGTCGACAGGACATTTTTATGATAAGTCGACACCCGGTGTGCCTCTATCTATGCGCCTCGGACTGCTCAAGATCATGTGGAGATATGTCCTCCTGCCGTCAGAGCGAAATGAATGCATGGCACAGCTCACGATCTGGCGAATGCTCCGTGGCAAAGGAACATACTCTGTAAATAGAGAAGAAATCATACACCGAACACTCTTTGAAATTAGGGAACGTGGAGGATTCAATAAAAAATCAACTCGTCATCATGGCGTTGCTATCGCTAAATCTGGCTCACGGCTCGAATCACTACCAGAGGTGCAGCTACCTACGCTGGTACTCCACGGGACTAATGACCCACTGGTACTCATCCAGCATGCTGAGCAATATGCTCCACTCATCCCGAATGCTAAAACTCACTATATCAAAGGAATGGGACACGATCTACCAAAACATTTCGCTGAAGAAATCAATGCCACTATCCTAAAGCATCTCAGCGAAGTATCTGTAACTGAAAAACAAAAAATATCATGAGCGAAATAAAAGCCTATTACTTCACCGAAGAGCACGAATTATTCAGAGAGACCTTCAGGGCATTCTTAGAGAAAGAGGTGCGACCCCATGTCGATGAGTGGGAAGAGGCCGGACAGTTGCCACGAGAGCTATTTCAAAAATTTGGAGAGATGGGCTTCTTTGGACTGGGATTCGCTGAGAAGTACGGCGGCTCTGATCTGGATATCATGTATCAAGTGGTATTTGACGAGGAGATCGCTCGTATGAATAGCGGTGGACTGGCCGCCTCTATCGGAGCCCATCCCATCCTGGCTATGAACCATATACATGCCGAAGGCTCTGAAGAACAAAAGCAGAAGTACCTGATACCTGGCATCAAAGGAGAAATCGTAGGCTGTCTGGCTATCACGGAGCCATTCGGAGGATCGGATGTCCAAGCGATCCGTACTACAGCAGTTCGAGATGGCGATGAGTGGGTGCTCAATGGCTCAAAGACCTTCATCACTAATGGCGTCCTGAGTGATTTCCTCGTCGTGGCCGCTAAGACTAATCCCGACAAGAAAGCCAAGGGCATCAGCATGTTCATCGTGGATCGAGATACACCAGGACTCAGCGCCACTAATCTCAAGAAGCTCGGCTGGCATGCTTCTGATACTGGTGAGATCGCTTTTGACGATGTCCGCATCCCAGCAGAGAACCTATTGGGCGCAGAGGATCATGGCTTCTTTTATATCATGCAGCATTTCGTGACAGAGCGACTGGCTATGGCCAATGGAGGAGTAGCTACCGCCAGCTATGCTATCGAGTGTGCGCTCCAATACATGAATGAGCGAGAAGCTTTTGGTAGGAAGATCAATAGATTTCAAGTACTCAGACATCGGATCGCTCAGATGAGTGCAGAGATCGAGATGAATCGCACATTCGTCTATTCGCTCTATCGACGCTACAGTGATGGCGACTATATCGTCAAAGAAGCATCTATGGCAAAACTCCTTGCTACCCAGCTCGCTGACAGTGTAGTGACTCAGTGCCTGCAGATGTATGGCGGCTATGGATTCATGGAGGAGTATCCGCTGGCTCGTCTGTATCGAGACTCCCGACTCGGACAGATCGGAGGCGGCACATCTGAGATCATGTGTGAGATCATATCCAAAATGCTCATCGATGGACAAGGCTATCAGGCCGCTGTATAGCGCACTTAAGATTGCTCCATAGACTATCATGCCACCCATATCAGAAAACTCTTAGTGCTCGATCGACGTTGCACATCTATGTATACGGAAATCGCTATAGCGAGCTAATAAGAACAGACCTCAATACATGGAAAAAAATGAAGTAGCATCAGCAGTAATAGAAGCCTATCGAGAGCTCATCCGCCAGCGATATCAGCATGCCTATCTGTCAACGCATTATGATATACCTGCTTCATTTGACAATGATCGGATTAGCTTATTCCGAAACTTTTTCTTGGATTTCATCTATCCACCGATAGAAAAAAGAAAGCAACTGGATGCCGCTTTTGAAAGTCTGGATCGGCATATCAAAAACCCTAAGCATCTCCTATCCATTCTCATCGACTCCAGCCGAATATTATTCAAATTTGGTAGGCATCTACCGAAAATACTCAATGCAGCTATCAAGGCTTTGCGATCCTTCAGAAAGGCTAATCACTTTGAAGATCGACTCACCAGTGAAGCGTTTCATCAAGGTCTAAATGCACCTATATCGCAAGATGAGCTCAAAACAATAGTCGCATCACTCCCAAAGTCAGACGTCATGAGTTTTATCAACGAATCCAAATCCTTATTTGAAATCATACAGGATAAAAAGCTCGTCGAAAAAATCATAGAGCTCCTAAAACAACTCATAGGCAGAATGAAGAAAAGTAATATCTACGATGACGCCGAGATCAGCGCCTTTCAAATAGGACTCGATATCATATCTGGCTCTTATGAATTATTTAATCAACTCAATCCCACAGAAGCCAAACAACTGTTTTCGACAGGTGTAGAAATCGAAACGGCCGAAATAGAAAGGATCTATCGAGAATATGGGATTGATTGAGGTTTGGATGGATTGTAAGAGTGTGGCTATTTTTTTACGATTCGATAGCTTGTTAATCTTCTTTCCCCTTTCTTTAGTATAAGGTTTTGATCGACCGCATTTTTAAGATCACGACTGGCAGTAGCAGTAGATATATCTTTAAAAACCTGCATGTATGTCTTTCTCGAAAACTCCTCCCCCTCAAAAGTAGCTAAGAAATAACTGATCCTATCAGCAGCGGTAAAAGTCCGATTTTGGATATCTAAAAGATCTGACAATGATTCATGTATCGCCTCTAAAATAAACTCTATAAAAATGGTAGACTTGCCTGACTTATCCGAAAGAGATAATGCACGGTAGTAATCATCTTGTCTCGCCTTTATGATCGTCTCGAAAGGTAAATACTGAAAAACAGGATACTCCTGTATCAATATAAGCGTCTGCCAGAGACGGCCCATTCTTCCATTTCCATCTAAAAAAGGATGTATGAACTCTATCTCATAATGCACCACAGTACTCCTAATAAGGATAGGATCTTGCCCCGTTTTAAGATATTCAAATAAATCCTTTATCAGATGAGGCACATGCTCAGCGGGAGGTGCTAAGTGCGCTACTTCTCCACCTTTCACGATACCTACCGACCTATTCCTGAACTTTCCTGCTCCATCTATCAAGCCTTTCATTAAAATTTCATGAGCCCTTAAGAATGACTTGGTCGTAGTTGGATTCAAGTTTGGCAGTTCCTCATATACGTCTATAGCATTCAGTACTTCACGGATATCTTTTTGTGGCCCTAAGACTCTCTTATTTTCAATTATGGCTGTGATCTGCTCTTCTGTCAGTGTATTCCCCTCAATCTCTAACGATGCCTGTATGGTTTTCACTCTGTTACGTTTGCGTAATTGGGGCGATGGTTTATCCAGATGAAGAGCATTAGCCGCCCCCAGCTGCTCAGATATAGCAGTCAGGAGATTCAATATTTTGCCATTAATATCATAGGGAGGCATCATGATAGTATCATTTGATACTATCAAAGATGATGATATATATATCTGAGTGCAATTAATTAGCAAAAATTCGCCAGCCGATTGGCATAGAATCTTCTACGTCCCAGCGTCACGCAAAAATCTGTTTTGCGTGAATCTATTAAGCCGTCAAACTAAAATCTGACAAAGGTGCCATCACAGCTCGTACGAAATCCGTCTTCATTGCTCTCGTACTCCCAGTAGATCTCGTCGCCACGTAGCTCGAGATAATACTCTTCCTCAAAATCATCCCGACCCACACTGCTCCGCTGATAAAAATCGACATCACAACCGTCGTCATAAAAAGCCGTACTAAAGTAATCGCCAATGTAGACCACAGTAGCTCCCTCAAAGTCTAAAAAGACATCGACAATCACTCCATCTGCCGTGAAATCATCACAGTATAGAGTACCGATATAGCTGCCCTCCCAATCTCTAAATGTGCACTCATCAGCACAAGAGGACAAAATCAATAGAGAGAACAACGCAATAGCTAAAGAAGGTAATGTCATACGCATAGTGATAGGTTTTTTAGATGTTGATAATAGTACCCTAAATACGTAAGCGATCAACTGATAAAAGACTAACAGCCTGTTAAATATTTCTATACGAAATGTTAGATCTATGCTAATAGGCTCTATTTATTGAATAGGTACCGCCCCAACTCTAATCATCAGCTACCTCGATAAACTGATCTGATATTCTGCGAAAGCTAAACCTCCTACTATAAATATCTCTATCACTATATAAATCCAGCCCAACACTAAAACCTGATCGGCATGATATGCAGCCATACCCAGCGAAAAGACACAGTAGCCCATATTCACCACAGCGATACCCCTCAGATATCGACGCCATTGATCTCCAGCTATCACACAGCTCAGTAAATCATATAGTACAAAACAGCATGGCATCGCTGCTAAAAGATATAGCGCTTGATGAGGGATACCGACCACCGACTGCCATCTCACGAGGACCACTCCGAGCAGTAGAGCCGACACCATAGCGCCTGCCGCATCGATCAAAAAAATACGTCTTGGATCATCTGCTATAATACGTCGGAGGAGAGTAATTATATGTCTCATGATGGAGTCTAATATGTAAAATATAGCATCACAGTCGATTCAATAATTCGGCTCGATATCCATCGGAGATAGGGATTTTTTCATCGTTGATCACTACATGGTTTCCTTCTACATAAGCGATCTTCTCGATGTTGATGACATAGGATCGGTGAGATCTGGCGAACTGACATGGCAGCTCCTGACCGATAGCGGATAGCTTAGTCTTCATGAGATAGGTCTTCTCGGGCGTATATATCTTGACATAGTCGCCATAGGCCTGCAGATAGAGGATTTCCCCATGGAGCACCTTGTACATGCGTTTCCCTTCTTTGATCATCACCCACTCAGTCTTAGCGGACTGATCCGAGGCCAGATGATCGACAACTCGGCGAAAGGATTTTTGAAACCTGGCAAAAGAAATAGGCTTGACCAAGTAGTCAAAAGCTGCCAACTCAAAGGCCTCCACCGCATGCTCCGCATAGGCCGTGGTGAATATGGTCAATGTCGAAGTCTCCTGTGTCGAGGCGAGCTCCAGCCCTGTCATCAGCGGCATATTGATATCTAAAAACAAAATATCGACAGTCCGGTCCCCTAATATACGCTGTGCCTCGATAGCATCGTCAGCCTCCGTGATCTCCGCATCGGCCATCAGCTTATCGATGTACTCTCGGATCACCTGTCTGGCTAATGGCTCGTCATCAACGATCAATATCTGATAACTCATGGTCGTAAATCTATAGTTAATAAAGCGGTATACTGATCATCCTCCTCGTGTACATCATAGCTGTAGAGACCAGGGTATATGAGGTCGAGACGCTTGCGCAGATTATCCATACCGAGTCCTCCTGGGACCTCAGCGCTGCCCTTTCGATAGCTATTGCTCGTAGTCATCGTCAGCTGCGTATCCTCCAGTTTTACACTGATATGGATCATCGGGTGCTGCTTGTCGACATGCTTAAAGCAGTTTTCCACTAAGGGTAATAGCATCAGTGGAGCGATAAGCTCCGATGTATCCTCTGGATAGCTGAAAGTAACCTGCACTGGCTGACTCATCCGTAGCTTTTCTAATGAAATATAATCAGCTAAATAGTCCAACTCATCCTGCAGCAGGACTTTCTCTTCTCTCGTCTCATAGATCATGTAGCGCAGTGCATCTGACAGGCGTAGTATATACTTCCTCGTAGCCTCCATATCACTCGATGACAGCGCATAGATATTGTTGAGACTATTGAATAAGAAATGAGGATTGACCTGTGACTGAAGCGCAGATAGCTGCACTTGGTGATTCTCTCTGGCCAATTTCATCTCTCGATCCTTGACCCAAAACCAATCTTTAGTGAGCTTGATCAGCGTAGTGATGGCTATGAAGATCAAACTATACTGCACCACCTCCCACACTGTATAATAGCTCACGATGAAATACTCAGAGAAAAGTATATCGGAGATCACATCAAAAAACAAATAATGAAGAGCTGCTCCCACAGCTACGATCGCTATGAGACCGATAGGATAAAGGATCATCTTTTTCTCATGGATGGCATAGTCGAGAAGGCTACGATTGATGTAGACAATGCACATCATAGGCCCGATGAATAAGATCGTATGTATCCAATCTATCCATCCATGCTGATAGTCCTGAGTGAATAGACGATAGAGAATAAAGAAGCACGCCACCCAAAAGATGACGTGATTCAATAGTGTATATTTTAGATATCGCTGCATATCAACTATAGCTGTACGAAGGTCTCGGCTGACTCAAATAATCTATCATCATCACCATACTTAGCTATGAATGCTCTGAGCTCCTCTGTCGAGGCCGTCAATACTATACTTTCATCCATGCCTATTTTCTCATGACGCAGGCGGACTTTTCTACTCTTGATGAGATCCTCTATAAAGCTGCTGTCAAACATGTAAATCGAAAATTCATCCCCCGTGAAATCTACTTTCGCAAAGGTGTGTCCAGTGATATAATTTGACCCAAATGTCCCCTGTCTTCTCTTATCCCCTTTCGGGAAAGGAATAAAATCTAAATAAGTATCACCTCCGATCTCCGTCATATTGACCACCAGATAGGTCGTAGTGGTATCTCTACCGTCAATCTCCTCATGTGTGAGAATATAGTAAGGCAGCTCCTCCGACGAGCTCAGCTCAAATCCCTCAGGTGCGAACGATGGGGCTCCCACAGACATGGTAATAGAGGCACTATTAGTCTCACTCACATACTTATCAAAAGTCACTCGGGAGGCTCGCTCAAAGGTCCATGTAGCTTCATCGCCCTGAAATATATCTTGGATAGCTCTCTCTATGGCAGCGTCCTCAGTCTCTTTACTCTCGCTGGAGACCAGATAGCTACTATCACCACTGGTAGTGACCTGGATATCATAGCTCATCGTCAGCCCCTCACCAGATGTAGACCAAGTCCCGAGGATACGGTCGTCTGTCATCCGAGTAGCCTCGGTGTATATAGGATGCAGCGACGGGATACAAGCAGATAGAAGAAGCACTAATGTGACAAAAACAAATAAAACTTTAGCATTTAATGAAGTACGCATAACCACAATGTATTTAAGATTAATAATACTTCAAGTATCAGGCGATCAGATTTTATCTCCCACTTATATCGGTGAATCAGGTCAAATCGTCGTTGAATCAGGAATATTCGGGTATTGCGTTATGCTTGATGGGGATTTTGGCATTTTTTATTGTAGCTATGGACTAACGGTTTACGTGTATCCAGCGTATCCCAAAGGGTATGCTGTGATCACACGTTGTTATAGGTCGGCTTTACTTCATTTCTTGTTCTATTGATTCGTATTTCTTGTCAAGAAACCTGTTTAATAATTCTATTGCCTTTTCCTTTTCAAAGTGTTTGTCTATGACTACCAATTTTTCCTTTTCTCCCATAAGCCCGAAGAACACTTTTTTCTTTATTGGTCTATTGTACCAAACTGAGAATGTGTAATTCAAAGGGTCTCCTACGCCAGTTAAACAAAATGAGTGATTATCATCAATGTTTTTAAAGTCAAGTGAGGGTGAATAACAGATTTTTTCTTCATCAATTTCTTTCATTCGATTTAACTCTTCTGACCACGGATAGCTATTAACAATATTTAAGACTTGATTTTTGTCAATTGTCTTACTTCTGTATTCTATTTCTGGTTTGTCTATATGACAAATGCTATATGTGTAACTCATAAATATCTTCTTTTGTCGATTAGGCTAAAAGGTTCAAAAGGAGGTTCAAATGCTTCATCTTGAATTGGCTTTTTGTTTATGTATGATTTACCATTTATATCTTTTAAAAGGACTTCACACTTTACAATGTTGTTTTGACCCCTTCTAATTCTAATGTGAAACTTCATTTTGGCTTCATTAATAAATGTCTCTTCAAATCCTTCTTGGCTGATTACCTTTTTTATCAATTTTCGGAATTCATCATTCCAAGCCGTTAATGCCTTTATTTGACACTCAATTGGCGATACCTTATCATTTAGTATATCTACTTCGATTTCAAATTGTTTGGTCTTTAATGCTACACTATTCAACCAATCAGCCATATATCCTTTATGATAGTATTTCAAAGTACTTAAATATGATTGACCTATGCTATTTGGTAAACCATTTAATCTTTTAGCACTTGGCATTTGTTTTCATTTTGTTGACCTATAACGGGCCATGATAAGTCGTCGTCTCCGACCAAAGGGAGGATATGCGATCTTATCTAATGTTCTATGCCGTCCCTTTATTCTCCTAAATAGTACTTGTTCAATTTTTCGCGACAATTTATCGACCCTTCTTCAATTCTTTCTTCAAGTATCATTTTTGTTGTATTATCTCGATAAGTTCTGATTGATTCAATAATTAATCCGTATTCACAAAAAATCTTGCAGAACAAACCTTGATATTCATTATTTTTAATGGTATCCACTCGATCAAATACCTTTATTTCAAAATGCGTTATTTCATTCTGAATTGCTTCTCCAATGTAACTTTTTGTTCTCTGATTCTCATACCTTTTTGTTTTGACTTCTTTCCAGACGTTTACTAAACAGATATCCACATCAAAATTTGATACGTGTACTAATTCGCCAAAATTGTATTCATCACCTAAATAGTTTGAGCCAGTCCAAATATTTGAACCTAATTGAATATTGACATGATACAATTCATCAAATTCATCGTATCGTTCAATAATTAATGTGTCACCACTTACAGTATATTCAGCCCTGCCTTTAAGATATCTACTATAAGGTGCTTTTTTACCCGACATTTCTGCATACGTGTTGAATGAATCAGATTCACTCATTGTTACTGAATAAATTAACTTTCCTTTGTATGCAGTTTGTGAAATAATACCATTTACAACTAATGTTACAAGTAATATTATTCCAATTAATTTCTTAGTCATTTTTATATCATTTGATGGCATAGAACGCTCTGTGCAGGCGCAGTAGCTGACGAACGGAAGCTATTGACGCCTGAACTTTGTTAGCTGAATCCTTCCTTTTTTCGTACTAGTCTTGGTTTTTCGAGATGGCTCTGAGGCTCTTTGGCGCTCGCAGCAAAGCGAGAACGACAATGTGCATCAGATCGGGTTTGCCTGTCATTTTTCAAATTTATATTTTCCAGGTTGTAGAATTTTGCTTAACTAAAGATACGGATTTATGATCTTCTTGTATAGGATTTGAAGCTATTGTTTACGAATAATTATTAACGTATTTGTCTATTATTTACAGGATTTTCATTTTTACTTATTTACTTATTTAACATTTTATTAGCAAATCTTTAACTTGTAAGGTATAGGTTAATTTTCATATCAACTTTCAATTTGACTAAATTACATGCGGTAACATTTCTATTCACTAAATTTTTTAGTCATGCTTTTTACAATTAAAAATATTCGGCTTTTAACCATTTTCTTATCCTCAATGATTCTGCTTAGTAGCTGCGAAAAAGATGAAGATTTTATTGCCGGATTTTTAAATAATGGTAGTGTAGAAATGGGGACTGGTACACCAGATGATTGGTTTCTTTCAACAGGCAACAATAGTTATGATGTCGTTTGGACAGATGAAGATTCTTATTCTGGTGATAATTCTTTAAGGATTTCAACTGGCACTCAAAACTCCTCTGATTTTGCCTTCTGGGCTCAATCTTTTAACAGTGATATTCCTTTCGGAGAAAGTGTAACTTTAAGCGTATGGATTAAAGGTGAATTAACTGGAAATGGAGTTAGTATTGCCATTCGAGGGGACGATACAGAAACTATACAAGGATCAGCGGAGCAATTTGTATCTACGCAAGGAGCTTCAAGTATAACTGGCAACTTCGATTGGACTCAATATTCTATTACCCTTGACTCTATCGATGCTGATATTAAAATTCTTACCGTCTATTTAATATTTCTAACCGAAACCACTGGAACTGTTTATTTTGATGACATTCAACTTCAATAATCAAGTAGTTTTCGACACTCAAAAAATGAATTTTCTTCTAGGTTAATTTTTGGGCAGGGTAGAAGTGGAGTGTGCTCGATAGAGCTTACTCCGCTGCGGGGTGTTTTCAAAGTGATTCCAATTTCGAGCGTTCTGGTTTCAGCTAACTCGTTTATACCCGATCAAAACCCCTGTTTTTGATCTGTTTTTTCATCTCTGCTCAGGAGACCGCTCTAAAATAATAATAAGCATTACATCACCAAGAAACGCTGAGTGAAAATCTACCCCACGCCTATCCGACCGATAGTAAGCACATTTGACTCATGAGCCTATGATATCAGCATAGAGCCTTCTGATAGTATCCGGATTTGGTATGTCTCTCACTTCCTGAAAGTACTGGAGCTGCCATGTCTGCGTTCGCTGCGCCTGTCGACTCTGTGGATGGTCCCATCTCGGATACACTCTGAATCCTCTCTTGCCTCGACTCTCTGTAGATGCCATGATCCCCTGCTGCAGTAGCACTGAGGCTGGCAACACCAGCTGACCCAATCGATCTCCAGATTTCATATGGATGATATAGTAGTCTATCTGGTCGGTCATCGCATAGGGGCGAGTACCCCCAGCCTCATCTCGTGTCCAGCACGTGACGAACTGGCCCACCTTCTTAGGGGTGATTTTAGCGGTGCGACTAAGGATTGATTTACCATTGAGTCGGTATTGGCAGGCATCATACTCTCTACCTTCTGGCTCTACATCCAGGTCCTCCATAGACATCTGATAGGGATCGTAGATCAGTTTTTTGATCAGTGCTGTATTCTCATCCATTTCTTTATTCATCTCTTTGCTCACGACTCATTTTAAGTCACTCCTCATTGCTGAAGATAGCATTTTGTGCCCCATCCGTCGGATTAAAACCACTCACAAATTGCTAAAATCGCTACGAGGATTTACGATTTCATTACGCATTCGATAGTATATGCTCGTGGGAAAGATTTTGCCCCTCGATACTCACTACTCGACTCTCAATACTCAAGTTAACCCTCCGCCCTTCGGGCACCTCTACAATAGTTAAAAGTCAAAAAGTTCAGGCTAATTAGGTGACTGGAAAAGGAATAATTACAAAGGTCAAACTATCAAGTAAATACTTAGACAAAGCATAATAGTCCGATATAAGCTGTAGCGGCTCGCTCCGTATGAATGAAGATCTTTCCCGTTGGTCAAGATGACAGAAAGAGGACGGTGAAGCAAGCCCGTATTGAAGCATACCCACCTTAATTTGAAAACGAAATGTACCATCCTTCTCTTCGCAAGAGAAGGACAGGAGGATGAGTTCCGACAGCCGAATAAATGAACTTTCGACTTTCAAACTTTTCACTTGATACCCCCCATCGACAAGAGGATGAGTTCCGATGACTGATCATAGGTCCTCGCTACTCACTACTCGCCCCTCAATACTCGTAACAACCCTTCGCCCTTTGAGCACCTCTACGATAGTTAAAAGTCAAAAAGTTGCAGGTTAGAAAGTTCAGGCTAATTAGGTGACTGGAAAAGGAATAATTACAAAGGCCAAACTATCAAGTAAATACTGAGATTAAACATAATAGTCTGATATAAGCTGTAGCGGCTCGCTCCGTATGAATGAAGATCTTTCCCGTTGGTCAAGATGACAGAAAGAGGACGATGAAGCAACCTTATATAGAGCATATAGTTCTTCAACTGAAAACGTAAAGTACCATCCTTCTCTTCGAAAGAGAAGGACAGGAGGATGAGTTCCGACAGCAGAATAAATGAACTTTCGACTTTCTAACTTTTCACTTGATACTCCTACCGACAGGAGGGTGAGATAGATGGCCGAGCTTACCCCCTCGATACTCAATACTCGACTCTCAATACTTCCCTCCTTATTTCTCCTCAAAAAAGCGTATTTTACTACTCTATCTAAAATACAAATCAAACGCTATGAAGCCGCTACGCAAAGAAGACATCGATCAGGAGATATTTGACATGTATGACTATTATGTCCATGGACGTATGGAGCGGCGTGACTTCATGGATCGACTGTCTACCTATGCGGTAGGTGGAGTGACTGTATCTATGTTGATGGACTACCTCATGCCCAAATATACTGAACGACAGCAGCTAAGATCAGATGATCCCAGGGTCAGTAGTGACATGATAGAGTACACTTCGCCAAAAGGTGCTGGCACTATGAAAGGCCTGCTCGCTGAGCCCGCTGGCAATACAGACAAGCTCCCTGGCATCGTCGTCGTCCACGAAAACCGTGGCCTCAATCCTCATATTGAGGACGTGACACGACGGGCAGCACTCGCAGGATATATAGCACTGGGCCCCGATGCTCTGACTCCGCTCGGTGGCTATCCTGGCACTGATGATGAAGGGCGCACCATGCAGCGAGAGCGTGATCGCATGGAGATGCTGGAGGACTTCATCGCAGGCTACCAATACCTGAAAGACCACCCTCGATGCACAGGAAAAGTAGGTGTCGTTGGTTTTTGCTTCGGTGGATGGATCTCTAATATGATGGCCGTCCGACTACCCGATCTGGATACGGCAGTACCATTTTATGGTGGTCAGCCTGATGCTGCAGATGTACCACAGATACAGGCACCTCTCCTACTCCAGTATGCAGAACTCGACAAACGAGTGAATGCTGGATGGCCTGACTATGAGGCTGCACTGAAGGAGCATAACAAAGACTATGAAGCGCATATCTATCCTGGGGTGAATCATGGATTTCACAATGACACGACCCCTCGATATGATGACGATGCCGCACAGCTCGCATGGCAGCGTACTATCGCTTTTTTTGATAAACACTTGAAGTAATAAACGGGCACTAAGATGAGGCTATCACTACTACTTATAGGATTGATATTTTGTTTCTTGGCATGTCAAGAAACTCCTGCTCCATCAGAAGCGGCAGCTACATCGATACCGCAGGATACCATCCCCAGAGTCACCGGTATAGGAGGTGTCTTTTTCAAATCGGCAGATCCAGACAAAACAAAGGAATGGTATCGACAGCATCTCGGCATGAATATAGATCAGTGGGGCGCACCTTTTGCTTTTCGCAATGCCGATAGACCTGATGAGATGAACTATCTCAATTGGGATGCATTCACAGATAGTACAGAGTATTTCGATCCCTCGGAGCATGACTTCATGATTAACTATCGAGTCCAGCACATCGATCGATTAGTAGAGCAGATGCGGGCTGATGGGGTCACTATCTTGGACTCTATCGTCAGCTATGAGTATGGCAAATTTGTCCATGTGCTCGATGCCGATGGCCATAAGCTCGAGCTCTGGGAGCCCGTAGACAAAGTCCTCGGCCAGATGAGCCGAGAGGTGAATAAGTAAGTACCTTATTGAAGCATAAACTCTTTAATCTGAAAACGCAATGTATCATCCTTCTCTTCGCAAGAGAAGGACAGGAGGATGAGTTCCGATGCCTGATCTTAGGCCCTCGATACTCACTACTCGACTCTCAATACTTACATCCAACCCTCCGCCTCTGGCACCTCCCTGCCAGGGAGGACATTTATTTTCTCGATACTCACTACTCGCCCCTTGATACTCCTATCGACAGGAGGATGAGTTCAAAAGCAGATCTAAAGCTCTCGATACTCACTACTCGACTCTCAACACTCCTAATCAACACTCATCAAAGGATACTCGAGCGCTCCTCTACTCAATAGATATACGACGCTCCCAATAAGCAGTATAGCAGCAGCGCTGAGCAATATTATGGTATAGTCCGTAGTGGCCGTGATACTTGAAGGGCGACTAATGAGCGCCCCATCGATTAGCTCCAGATCGAGAGTATGATCATTAGACTCGGTCAGCCTAAATTGACTGCGCTCTATCTCTGGATCAACCATGAAAAAGATCGTCTCACTCCGATAGATATCACTGAATCCCGTGAAGCGAAAACTCATATCACTATAGCGCTCCGGCACATCCAAGACACGATAGACGACACTCGTCTCATGCCCCAGACGTACGGTAGGCTCACTGATCACGAGCGACTCACCATCATCAAATCTCAGATCTATCTCATCCGAGAGATATTGAATCACCAGCTCATTAAAGGCTGCTGGCGTATCATATGAGTCCTCACCAAAATGGCGATGTACCTCATGCTCAAATGCAGTCAACGCTGATCGGATCTGCAGTAACCATACGCCCTCAGACTGCTCGATGAGCATGGCAGAGGAGGCATGAGTAGAGTGAGCACTGAGACCGAGAGTACTGAGTAATAAAGCGAGGGTGATGATGATCTTATTCATGGTCTATGATTTTTTATCTAAAATGAAAAACGAGGAATATCAACTATGGACGCTGTCTCTGTGGTCTCTCTGGACGTGGAGCATTCTCTACTTCTTCTCGAGTGAGGTAGCCATCACTATCTATATCGATAGTATCAAACATCTCCTCTAATGGACCTTGGACTTCAGATTTAGAGAGCATTCCATTGCCATCAGTATCCATCTCAAATATCTGATCGATCGATGGAGGTCCTCCACGCTGACCACCACGCTGTGATCTTTCTGTACGAGTAGTCTCTGCTACATCTTCGGTCTTAGAGGATGCACATGAAGTCATTGCGACAAGCAATAAGGCAGCAAATATTATTGGTAAGTATTTCATATTGAATTGTTTACACATTTAATAAAAAAAGCATTTGACTCCACTTTTGGCTCAAATGCCTATAATGAATTGAACTAACTATTGTCTTAGATTGGGTAGGCCCCTGTGAGGCAATTGATGAAGTTATTATTGCCTGCGGCATCTACATGATAGTGATAGCCACGAACCTCATCATAGTGCCCCCGACATGCGTCGAGATCTGTAGGCCCCTCTCCTTCAGCATCGAGTCTGGCGTATATACCATGCCCATCGAGTGCATACCCGATGAGATCTGCATGACCATCATCCTGAGGGATACTACGGCTGACTCCTGTAGCGGCATGGTAGTGATAACCTTGATGTACATTGATATGTCCACCTGCATCATCAAAAGGCGCCAGTGTATACGCCCCTAAAATATTGCTCACTGGTGCTGGTGCTGAAAACTCCACTCCTCCCAGCGATACTCCACGAGTAGATGGCACATTAGCAGCTCCTGGACCTGTATTAAAATTAGTCACCTGACTCGTCAGTACTGGCGTCACTGGCATAAAGAATGATACTGACACATCAGTGATATACGATGGTATACACTCCACACAGTAGTTGCGATAAGCATCTCCCACATTTGGATTGGCAGCATTGATGCAGTCATCGAGAGTCTCCGTGACATATATATCACCATTTTCGTCATACATCTGCCATGCATCATCCTCATAAAATGCAGCCATATTTTCTATAAAGGCTCCATCTACGTCATATACCTCTCCACCCTCGAGCCAAATACCACCTTCACTATCATCATCAGCGATATTAGTCGGACACCAGGGACCCATATCATGATCGGTCGGTGTACTGGTCGTGCTGATCTGGTAGCAGGTCGTGACAGTACCATCGGAGAGCGTACACTCTACTGTGGATATAGTCAGATTAGTACCATCGACTAAAAAATTACCCGGATCTACATCTATCACTACATCAGACTCTTCGATCTCAGGATCAGTGATAATATCCTCATCTTCACTACATGACATCACGAGTGTAAAACCAAGCAGTAACAACAGAAAAGAGAATTTACTATTGAACATATCTTTCGTTTTTGTGAATCTTTCTCTTTAGACAGAGGGACTTTGAATATCCTTCTGGCTACCTGAAAATATTTTTTTTCAGCCACCACTATAGACCCCTCAGAGTAGATGAGCGTATCCCTGCTATATCTCCTGCTCCCTCAAGCTGCCATCTCATAGTATCTCGATATGATAGTTTGACTGACGAGCACCGTAGTCTCTATGGTTTTTGTACTTTAGGCCTACGCTCCTGTGTGGAGTGAGATGCGCCAACATCTAACAAAGTCTAAGAATATGAACAACAAATCTGTGTCTACAGAGCAGGCTCGCTCTATGAGTATATTGGGCCGCATTATCGCTGTCATCTTATCATTCGGTCCCGGGATTTTTGCGATCGGCTATACCATCGGCACTGGTAGTGTCACCTCTATGATTGTGGCGGGCAGTCGCTATGGTATGCAGCTACTTTGGGTGCTATTATTGAGCTGTGTTTTTTCAGGAATCTTGATATATGTCTTTGGCCAATACGCCCTATTGACCTCGGATACGGCTCTCCATGCATTCAGAAAACATATAAAAGGAGGCAAATATCTGGCTTTACTGATCATCGTAGGTGTGACTTTCGGTCAGTGGAACTCCCTCATGGGTATCCTCGGCATCTCCTCCAATGTCATCTACGAGCTCATCGAGATCAACTATCCCTCTGTCAGCTCCAGCAAATACGGCATCACACTCGGTATATCCATATTTATTATCACCGTATTTTATGGGATCTTGTTGATCGGCAGGTATACCTTTTTTGAAAAGGTCTTAGTCATATTCGTGACTATCATGGGTCTATCATTCGTGGTGTCACTCTTCTTAGTACATCCACTACCAGTAGAAGTGGCTAAGGGGCTCTTCCCATCTATCCCCGATGCTCCTGGAGCTAAAATGATGGTCGCTGCATTCGTCGGGACGACCATGGCGGCAGCCACCTTCCTCTCGAGACCCCTATTCATCCAGGGCAAGGGCTGGACTATCGCTGATCTCACACGTCAGCGCAATGATGCTATCGTGGCAGCTGTATTAGTATTCTTGATCAGTGCATCGATCATGGCGGTGGCACATGGAGCACTATATGCTAATGGCAAAGAAGTCAATCAAGTACTCGACATGGCCAATACGCTCGAGCCTGTAGCCGGCAAGTGGGCGGTGATGATCTTCTTCTTTGGCACGCTCAGTGCAGGACTTTCGTCAATATTCCCATGTATGCTGATCGCTCCATTATTGATCGCCGACTATCAGTCAGGGGAGCTGGATACGAGCTCTCGACAGTTTAAGCTGATCACTCTGGCTGCCAGCTTTGTAACTTTGATCGTACCTATTTTTGGGGCCAACCCCATCGAGATACAGATCTTATCTCAAGTGTTCAATGTATTCGTCCTACCAGCAGTGATCATCGGTATCATCCTGCTCCTCAGACAGCGAGAGCGACTATCAGGATGGACGCCTCATCTATTAGTACAGATAGGGCTCTACACTGCCCTTTTATTCGCCTGTATCATATCGTACAATGGAATACTGGGAGTGATGGAGTACTTCTAAAAAAGTAATCCCATAAAGCCACTACTTGATGAATAACATATAGAAGGTGGATATAGATGATGCCGTAGTGCTGATGCAGACTCTCTCTCGATGATCTCCTATCTGGGTGGTGTAGATCCACTAATAGGAGGTCCAGGTCTACCTGACTCTCGCTCAGGACGATTCCTGCCTCCCGTGATACCAGCTAATATCTCCTGATAAAACTCCTCAAAACCATCTACCTGATCATCTCTGAGCATAGATCGTATATCCTCAAAATGATTGTAGGTAATGCTGATCTTTTGAGACTCCATATCGAGTATCTCACTCAGCAGCGTATCTCTCTGAGCAGCTGCTCCCGCATCGCCTAATAGCTTAAAATAGTCCGATAGCAACTCACTATGTCTCTGATTAAGCCGTCTCACAGCCTCCTCGTGCTCTCGAGCATAGCGCTCAAATGTGGCCACCTGCTCCTCATCTAATGATATAAACTCCTCCGCACGAGCTACTCGATGTGGACCGTCAAGAGGCCTATTGCTCGGCATAGTCAAGAAGAAGAATGTCAGCATAGCTACATTCAATAGTAGCATGCCGATCGCAGCATATCGGTAGAATGTCAGCTTATTCATAGTCATAGATATTGTAATCCCTCATGAAGAATTCGCTGTAGGCATACTCCCTCGTATCAGCCTCTCCGAGACTCGAGCTGTCAGTAGCAAATGAGGTAAAAACAACTGCACTATTAAGCACTAAAAGTACAACAGCAGCAGCTATCCCTATCACCCACTGTCTCATGCTGACGATACTCACCGATGGAGGCTGAGCTGCATCTATACCTTCCATGATACTATCAAATAAATCGGGTCTCGGAGTAGCACGGCGCATGCCCTCATGGCTACTCATGATCCGCTCGACCCACCTGTCTTTATCTTCGTTCATTGTTTGCAATATTGTAAATGTTAGGCAATATTTATTTCTTTCGATTCGGATATCGATCCGCTAATTTCTTTCTCAAATTAGCCTTAGCTCGCATGAGCAAAGACTCTACCGCTTTGAGCGAAGTATCCATCACATCGGCTACCTCCTGTCTCGGCAGCTCCTCGATATAGCTCAAGATGAATGCTGTCTTTTGGCTCTCAGCTAAAGTATCTATCACTGTGAATAAGATCTGAGCATCCTCTCGTCGCTCCATATCGATTCCTGGATGGTCTAATCCTGCGCTCTCCTCAGGTACACTATCGAGCTGTACATATGCTCTACGCCTGCGACTCTTCAGATAGTTGAGAGAGGTATTGATCGTGATCCTATAGACCCATGTCCCTACAGCGGCATCTCCTTTGAAGCTGTGCGCACTGCGATACACTTTCGTGAATACCTGCTGAGTGATCTCCTCTGCATCGACCTCACTCTGAGCATAGCTCAGCGCCGTATTGTACACTTTTGCTGAATAAAGCTCATAAAGCTGACGAAAAGCCGCTCTATCCCCTTGAGCTACATAAGCCAGTATATGCTGCGATTCGCTCAAATAAAGAATTATTACAATAGTTAGTAAATAGGTCATCCAATATCATGCTCATGACCTCCTCTCTTTAAAATAGACATTCAACTTTGCCATGCTGACCCGTCTAATCTTCCTTTTGACCACTGATAGCTGCGAATCCTTCGGTTAGGGTTTAAAATATGGAAGTTTTTTCAGTATGACTAAAAGAGTCGAATATTAGCTTTTGCTCGGCTTTAGTTTTCTCTCTTAAGTGTATTGATATCAGCTATCAGATGATTGATAGATGCTTTGTTCAATCCATTATAGATACCTCTGATGTGTCTATTTTTATCTATCAACACAAAATTTTCGGTATGCAAAAAATCATCTTCATCTTTAGTCAAACCTAAATCTTCTTCAATAAAATACTCGTTCCTACCTAAAGAGTAAATTTCTTGCCGAGTGCCTGTGACCAAATGCCATTTGTGAGATAAAATGCCTTTGTCTTCTGCATACTGTTTTAATACAGGTACAGAATCCCTCTCTGGCGTGACGGAGTGAGACATCAATAAGACCTGATCATCATGAAGAAATTCATCTTGCAACTCCATCATATTCGCAGTCAGCTTAGGGCATATCCCAGGACAAATGGTGAAGAAAAAATCTGTCACATAGATTTTATCTTTAAAGCTATCCTCCGTGATCACTTCTCCTTCTTGATTAATGAGCCTAAACGGCGAGATCCTATGAAATGTATCCAAGACTACATCATCAGGAGATATCCATCGAGGAGTAAATGTCGCCTCATCGTAAAATGGAAGCGTATCTACTCGACTCCTATTGGGCCGTGAGTCTATACATGCAGTCCAAAACAGGACCGAGATCATGAGAACGCTACTAATTTTGATATTTGATATTTTCTTCCTCCAGACCATAGCAGAGTGCTGCTTTTTTTAATCCAAAAATTCTTCCTTCCTTCGCCTCATAGTTGGCATATAGCTCTCCATTTTTTCTATATGCCCTCTGTATACCCTCTTCTTTTCCCATGTTCATGCTCAGCACCTTGTACCGCTCACCAGTAGTATACCATTGCTTTTGTTCTCCATGCGCTTTGCCAGTATTATACTTTAGATGAGTCGTCAATACATGGCTCGTGTCCGAGGACCACAGTTTTTTCTCTCCATGAAGCTTCCCTTGATGATAATTAGCCACTTGTTTCAGGTGACCATCGGGATACCAATACTTTGCCTGATTTTGTTTTACGCCATTTAAGACACCAGTCTTTTCTTTGAGAATACTGTCCTGATAATAGCTCACGGCATAGCCTGAAAATGGCTGGTCATTTTGCAGCCAAAGCGATTTGTCCTTATTATACCATAAACTGGACTTATCGACTACTATACTCGGTATTTCTAAGCTAAGCTCAGAAAAGTCATTGTTGTGATCGATTTTAGGTGTTTTATTTTTCACACAGGCTATCAGTGAGAAGCTTGATAAGAACATCCAGAAAATGACATGTTTCATATTCGTATTATTAATAAGAGAAGAGTGATCATCCTGAAATCACAAGACGCTTTTCAGGATGACTACTCCTTCAGATAGTACTATTTATAATTCTACAAAATGGTATTAGGTGTGCCCTGTAAATCTCCGCCAAATAACATGACATATGATCCAATGTAAAATTCATTTTTGATGTGATAGTGATAAATTTCTTCTCCGTCACTATGTGGAGTCGTACCAAAGTGCCCTCCAGATTCGTCCAAACCTGTAGGATATGAGCCATCTAATTCTTTTCTACCGTAGAGTAAGAATCCATCAGCCATGATGCCTATCAATTTTTCATCATCATGTGATAATGTTGTGTTTTCGGGGACATCTGCAGCCTCTAAGTGATAGTGATACCCTGATGGTCCATTGTGTGCACCAGCGTAATCAAGTCCTGTAGCTGTGGGCTCGTCAAAAGGTCTATTGGGCCCTTCTTCATCATTAAATATTGGAGGTCCGTGAACTGAAATTCCAATAGCACCTAAACCTGTCGCCGAACTTGAGGATGCTAACTCAGGATAGAGTGGCAGAGTGACCGTAAAACTTCCTTCTCTAATAAAACCAGGAGTAGTGTGATCTCCAAAAGCCTGTTCAATATATAACGGATGAGTATCCTCCCAATATGGAGACGTATGATTTGGCTGTCCATTGGATACTATGGTCACCTCATCACCATCAAAGGAAATTGTCACGGCATCGGGGTTGAATTCGTCAAAAGCAGATAAGGGAGTACTCGCCAATCCTGTATCATTGGAATCAGAAGCATCAGCTACAAAGCCTGATGGCTGGTCACAGGCTACTCGACTTACATTAGGATTTCCTAATCCATCTGAGTCGGCATCCTCATACCATACGACCGCCTCACAATCCTCATCAGTACAAGATGTGTGGGATACAAAAATGAATGTGATAAATAAAACCGTACAAAGAGATAAGAGTGATTTTAGCATAATCTAAAAGTTTAATGTTGGTGTTTCTTTTAGACCATCCAAATTTTACAATCCTTCGGCTATAGAGATATTTTATTCTCTCTATACTATATATTGAAACCATACCCAATCATAAACTATTGATAATCTGATATTTAGCAGGTCATTTTTTTTCGCATCTCATAAGGCATCATCAGCTCCGGTAGGATTCGTTTCTTCTTCGGTCGGGTAGCTTTTTCATACTCCAGGGCAGATGTAGAACCTCTCTGAATAGCTTACGCATCTTTGAGTAGGTATTATTCGTGCCACCCATCCGCAGAGCGGTTCCTTTACTTAGATATCAAGCATGCTCATCGACACCAAAGGTGATCGCTCAGTAATCACCACACCCCAGCCCGTACTCGGTACAGTAAGTACTCCTTCACCCTATCCTGGACATAAGGATCAACCACTTCATTCCTCTCACTCCATTCTATGTACTTTCGATAGTTACACAAGTAAGTTTTGATAGTAGACCTAGCGTAGTTCTTCAGCAGCATGTAGTCCTCATATTGCTGATAGATCTCTTCATATTCGCCTGGGTTTGGGGTAGTGATCGGCTCTCTGAACTCCATGTTTTATTGATTTTGATAAGTCTATTTTACCTTATCAAAAATAGTGTAACATGCTGTCAGTCAATGGTTTATTAGGGTGCGGTTTGTTCAGCGGTGAATATATGCGCAGTGCGACCGTTTAGGGAGCATTATCGCATATACAATGTTGTACGCTGGCTTTTCTTTCATAAAAGGTTTCAATTTTCTTTATCATTAAGTTTGCTTTGATGCAGACTTCTTGTTTCGCATGATAGCAATTGTTATGGAACCAAGTACAAAGCCAGGTATAATTTGTACAAGTGCTCCATAAATCCCCTGATTTAATAGTATCTGTGGCCAGTTATCAAAATATAGACCGTAATGAGTTCCTATTTCCCATCTTGTATCGACCCACCATGCTGCAACGACAGTTAGACGAGAAATTGGTGAAAAAATAACTAAACTAACCAGTAGCAGAAGGTATGCATTATTATCGTTATACAGTTTAATTCCCCAAAACACGGAAAAGGCTAAGGTTAGCCAGAGAAGTCCAATTAAGAATATTGCGTATTCAGGAAGACCAGCAAGCTCAAGTAAAAAACGAACAGGGGTTACAAAAAGACTAATAATTATAGGAGTTTTGGCAAGATGAAGTGCTTGTTGAAGAGCACCTTCTCTGTTGCTTAATTCCTTTTTATCTATTTCCATATCTGTATTTTCCATTTTCTTGCTTGCGTACAACTTGTTTATACCAGATCAAATCGTACGTTTTTGATCTGTTTTTTACTTTCCATCCATGGGATTCATACAATAGTATGATAAGCATGGCTCAAATACTGAGTAATAAAAACAGTCCCATAGTCAAAATCAGTCGACCGGGAAGCTAAGATCTACATCGGGACTATTGTTAATCACTAAATACTTTTGATGACTGTCTTGCTGCTAATTGCCACCCATTTGTAGTTTTTATCCAAACATTAGTAAATCTCCTTGGTATCCATTGTTCAAGATTAATGGTTTTGTTTGCAGGCTGTTGCAACTCTTTGCCCATCACAATTGCAATGTCTTGATTGAAGGTTATATTTTCAATAATTCTTTTAACTGCTGGGAATTTATGCCCACTTTTCATAAGTGCGACAATATCTTTAGGAATCACAATTTTTCCTTTTGGATTGTTAACGACATAGTTTTCCGACCAGATTTTCAATAATGATGTCGTATCTCCTTTATCAAGTAATTGCGTCCAATGTTTTTCTAATTCTCTGATTTCAATTTCATCATCTGACTGTTCAAATGCAAGTATATTAATAAGAGTAAAACAGATTAAGAAGAAACTAATTTTTTTCATATTTAGATGTTTTGAATCAATCTTATAGTTCTTTTTTCATTTTTTTGGTAACGCACAGTTCAAAAGAAATATACGGGAAGTACCACTCACATACATTTCAATTGTACAAATTGAAGGCTATACCCTATACTAAAGTCTTTCGAGTTTTTACATCTATTTTCATGAAGAAGAGCCCCTTCTTGCTACTCACAAAATCCTTATCTTGAGTGAGCACAGCGATAGTTGAGAGAGAAAATGCGAAACGCAAAAAATGACCGACTCAGGGGTGATTTCCCTTTGCTGTGGACATAGGGATATTAGGCTGAGAGCGGTATATAGATAAAGTAATACTTGAGCAGCAAGTAGTCTTCATATGGCTGATAGATCTCTTCAAATTCACCACCGATAAGGTATAGATCAGACTCAACCTCTCAGTCCGTACTTGTCGATTATTTCTTTACGTCTTTCGTGATACATTGTAATCCCCCATTCTTCTTGAATCTTATCGACTTTTTCCCAAGCCTCTTTGGAGTCAAGTGAAATCCCGTTTTTAATCAATCTCTCACGTAAATCCCATATTTTTTGCAGCATTATGTCAAAATTTTGATTTGGATAAATCTCTATAAAATGTACAGGTACATCTTCTTCATTCCAAAATCCGTGAATCTTTTTTCTCGGTCTGAAATGCCATCCACCTTCAGGAATTTTAACTATAGTATCATCCACCATAACGGTCAAAGTACCTGATAATACACGAACTATTTCATCCAGCTCATCGTGGGAATGAGGAGCTGGCCCACACATTTTTGGTGGAAGCTTTAGTTCTACGGTTGTCAATTGGTCACCCGTTTGTTCATAGCTAAGTTTTATTCGATTGTCATTCGGGGGAATGTATAGTGTATCTGCGTTGACTTCTTCTTTTATTGAATCAGTTTCTAAAGGACTACCCTTACATCCAATGAATAAAGCACTGCCAAAAATTGAAGTGTTTTGAACAAATTTTCTTCTTTCCATTGACGAAATTTTAAATTGGCTACAGCTCTAAAGAATGTACTGCTCATATACATTCCTTTTAGACAAACTGAGGGCTATCCTTTATAGTGAAGTACTTTTCACTTGTTGGCTTCTATTTTCATGATAAAGCGCCTCTTAACGCTTCTCAAGATAAGTATTTTGAGATAGGCGAACAGGTCTTGGCAAGAGCAAAAATGCAGACCATAAAATATGAGGGTATCACGGGCGATTTACTATAGCTAAGGCATGTCGATACTAAGCTGAGAGCGGGACCGATGAAAGAATAGAATACTACGTTTCTCTGCTTCTGAATAGTTTGCACATCGCTGAATAGATATTAATCATGCCACCCATCCGCAGAGCGGTTCCTTTACTTAGATATCAAGCATGCTCATCGACACCATAGGTGATCGCTTAGTAATCACGAATTGCTCTATTGACAGTAGTGCTCGACGATAAATAAAGCTATAAGCGTTTTAGCGTTTATTCACAGCAATTTACTCTCTCTAAAATTCGCTGATAGTAGCGTGGTATTTATCAATTTGTTTGTTCATGATTTTAAACCAGATTGGGGGTATCAATGCTAATAACATCATGCCGGGATAGCCAGTTGGCATTTGTGGACTTTCATCAAAATGCCGTAGCAATTGATATTTACGATTGGCCATATAATGATGGTCAGAGTGACGAGATAGTTCTAACAAGACCATTCGTCCGAACGGATGACTCGAATTCCAGGAGTGAATAGGTAATGTTCTTTCATATCGTTTCCCAATTTTTTTCCTTTGGAGACCATAATGCTCAATGTAGTTGACAGTCTCAAGCATCAAAATCCCAATAAGTGCTCCTACAATAAATAAGATTAAGGTCTTTAAGCCAAACAATACACCTATAGTTGAAATTAAGGCTGTTTGAATGATTTGAAAAAGCAACATTTCATTGTGAAAACTAAGCACTCTTTTCCCAGCTTTTTTGAGTCGTTTCGTTTCTAACTCCCAAGCAGATATCCAACTGAAATAGATAGTTCTGAAATAAAATAAATAGACTACTTCCCCATATCGACTTGAAGCGGGATCTTCCTCTGTAGCAACACGAAGATGGTGACCTCTATTGTGTTCTATAAAAAAGTGCATATACAAGGTGGACATCAGAAGAAGCTTGCTCATAAATTGTTCATATACAGTACTCCTATGTCCCAATTCATGTGCATTATTGATGGACAACCCACAAGCCATTCCCAACGCAGTTGTCATCCCGATGATCTCATATACTTCAAGGTTTGGTGTACTAATTCTGTAAAGAAAATAGGCAAGAATTAGGTATTGAAATGGAACCAGCAGGTAAAGCAAATAGTCATAAAATCGATCATCTTTAGCCATAGCTTCTTCTACTTCATTCATATTTGAAGTATCCACCGATGTGAATTATTCAACAAATGGAACAAAACCAAAAACAAAAATTAAAGCACTATAAGAATAAAGACCTCCCAAATGCAAGGAGAAAATGACCATAACAGGCACGAGATAAGCACATAAGTATTTAAAATAACTGAGCTTCATAGGACATCATTATATGAATTATAATACAAACGTACTTTGAGATCCTTTATCCTTTTGGACGCTACCGTCCAAAATCAAGTTTCATCAGAGGTTTTCATTTGGGCTACCAAATAAGACAACTCGTTTATATAATCCTTTAGCCATGCATGATTAAAACTCTGGTTGGTTATTCTCAGCAGAAAATTATCAGAGACTAATCCCAAAAGAGATTTAGCAAACATCGGGCGATTTTGTAATGCTAAATGATTTATCCATTTTTCAAGTATTGCATGTTCTACTTTTTCGTAAGCTTTTTCAAAACACTCTCTGAAAATTTTATCTTCTCGAAATATTCGTACTTGTTTATGAAATAAAATATCCTCCCTGTCAAGTATGAAAATGTTGACTAAATCAGGGATTAAGCTTTTACTCTCCTTTATTTTTTGTGATAATTCCTCCGCTTTTCGCAAGTGATGTTGAAACAATTCCATCTTGAATTCATCGAGGCCACCAAAATAATGATAAAAAGAAGACTTACTACTGGACATCCTATTTGCCAGCAACTCAACGTTTAACCCTTCAAACCTGATTTCAGATATCTGATTATATCCTGTATTTATCCTATTCAATCGTTTTGTCATTTTCAAGTATGATTTCATCCGAAAAGCCAGCTAAGACACTTTATGTCATGAAAATAAGGGTACTTCAGAATAAAATCAGCTTGTAACCAAATACCAATAGCTGAGGGTATGGCAGGCCAGGGCTGAGAGCGGTAGCGCAAATACTTCATCACCCCATCTCGGACATAGGGATCGGGTACCTCATTTGTGCCACACCATTTTATGTATTTTCAATAGTTACTCAGATATGTCTTGATCGTAGAGAGAGCGTAGTTCTTCAGCAGCATGTTATCCTCATCTTGCTGATAGATCTCTTCATATTCACCTGGGATTGGGGTATTGATCGGCTTTCTGGATTCTATGTTTTCCTGATTTTGATAAGTCTATTTTACCTTATCAAAAATAGTATAACATACTGTCAGTCAAGGATTTATTAGGGTGCGGTTTGTTCGACGGACGGACGGCTGTGACATGCAGTGTGCGACCAAAGGAAGCATGCTGTCATCGTCACTTGTTAGCGATAGTCTTGATTATTTTTTGTGCAAATGAATATATCTAATTTTCTATCTTTTGTTTGAGCTATCTTAAATTGAAGGTTTAATTCTAACAATCTTTTCTTTAGCTCGCTTTTGCTAACCGTTCCTGAACGTAAAAGCTTTCTATCAGTATCACTATATATAGATAGCATTTTTGTTGCTAGTCCAATTTCGGACCAATTGCTTAGTATTAGTTGTCCAGAATCAGATAAAAGAGATTTCATTTTTATTAATGCGTACTGTAAATCATCATTATAGTTATCATCATTGCGGATATCCCAACCAAAATGCGATAACGTACCTAACATACAAGTTATTAAGTTCAAATTATCAAAATCAATAGACAATTGAGGGTTTAATATGTCCTTTTGCAACACAAAAATATTATCAGTTTTCCTGCCCAATTTTTTATAAATCTTTAACTTAAGTTTTGTGAAATCTATACAATCTGGATCAGAATCTATCCCATAAATTATGGTTTCTTCGCTTAAAATGTTCTTCAACTCTAGTAAATAACGACCCGTACAAGTACCGATATCTAAATAGGACTTTATTGAATTGAGATTCAACTTTAAATGTTCATATACAACTTCAAATTCTGAGGATTTCAAAATTGCATCGGACGTACTCTCATCGCTATCGAAATCTAGCAACTTTTTAAGTGTATAATCGATCTTCTTCTCATAGTAAATAAATATTTCAGAATAGTCCTCTAAAAGAACATCGATATCTAATGCTTCATTCCAAAGGAATTCAAAATATCTTTCCGCACTTTGAAGAATATCTCTAAAATCTAAATGATAACTAGCTATAGTTTTAAGGCCAGTAATTTTTCTTCGAGCGCCTCCATCAAAAAAATCAATTCTAAAATTATCATAAATTGCTATCTCTGTATCATCCTTTGATATAAATGACTGTAGTTCCTTATAAATTGAATTTGAATCATGAACAAATCTAATTTCACAGCCATTCTCCTTAAATAGATTACAAATGTTACGTAGCCTATAAAAATTAGATTGGAATTCTTTGAATACTTTTATGCCATCTTTACGATTCTTATAATCAACAAGTTTTTTTCTTAAAGTTCTTAATTCATCCTCATAATCTCTTTTTAGAAGGAAAAGTCGCCTTACATTTGAATCTTGCTTCGAACTTAATCTATTTAAAAGATCATTGTTAGAGTTTATAATTTCTCGTGACTTGTGACTCCAAAAACCTGACGATAAATAAGTTGTCGTCCAAAACCTTTCTTCAACACTTTTCAAGCCATTTATGTAAAGCTTTACAAGAAGCTCTTCATTGAATATTAAAGATTGTTTTATCCCTCTTGATTTATACTGCGCATCGATAATACTTAAAGTTGATTCTAGCCCCCTTTTATAAGATATTATAGACTTATTTATTCCATGTTTATCATTATGAAGCGATGGAATATTAATCCATTGATTAATAATTTTTTCCGTTGAAATTTCAATCTGTTCAATTTCATCTAAGTCACCACTTCTGCGGACTCTTTCCACAACCACTCCATCAAGATCTGATGGAATCTTAGATTCATTATAGTGTATAATTCGAACCCTACTTTTACCAAGACAGTTAATAAATAAGCCATATTCGAATACTACATTAAATGCGGTACTGTAAAAGTTCTCCTTTACTGTCAATATTTTTAAATCATCAAAAAATATACAGATTGCAAAATCGACTTCATTTGCAATTCTCAGTAAATCTTCGATAATTATTTCTCCTGACTTAAATTCATTATACCATGGTCTAGGTATAAAATTATTCCGTTCTAAAACATCAATCACAGGTTGAATTAAATTTTGTTTCTTGACATTTCCTGACGAAGCGATAAAAACTGTTTTCTTACTCATTATTTAATAAACTAAGGAATTGATATCTTATTCGTTGATTTTGAAATTTCAAACTTAAAGTAGTGTGTTTCTTTCTTTTATGCTTTCATGAAAATGATTATCGCTAACTCAAAGGAATGTATGTGATGCTCTGCTCACATACATTTCAGTTGGACAAACTGAGGGCCGTCCCTTATAGTAAAGTCTTTTCAAGTGTTGCTATGTTTTTTCATGATGAGCCCCTTAT
>WUUP01000003.1:320635-446726 GCA_009833045.1 Saprospirales bacterium GYS_P2D | reverse complement strand
ATAAGGGGCTCATCATGAAAAAACATAGCAACACTTGAAAAGACTTTACTATAAGGGACGGCCCTCAGTTTGTCCAACTGAAATGTATGTGAGCAGAGCATCACATACATTCCTTTGAGTTGAGTTCCATGGCAAAAGTATTTATGAAAGAATCACCTCTCGAACCCTGAGTCAGGTGTTGGAGGTTCGACTTGTAGTAGGAGTTTTTAACCATACTAATTAGAGGAGCTTTTTCACTTCGACCATCGGGAGAAGCCTTTGTTGTCCCAAAGAGTGCAACTACCCAAAATCAAAATAGATCTCTCCTAAAAAGTCGAGATGAAAATGATATACTCCGACTAATCTGTTATTGGTGACAATCAGAGACCTCCACAGTTGTCCACTTCCAGATTGAGGAGCTCGAGCTCTGTGATAGTGCTACTGTCAGCTGCTGAGATCTCGACGGTATATCGTGGTCCCTGGGGACAGACGTAGCATGCCTCACATACGAAGGTATGATAGTCGGGATCTATGCTGATGTCGAGTGTTTCTATAGATTCACCTGATAGATAAGATTTGAGAGCAGCGATTTTGTCAGCGTCAGAGGTCGAGCTACCAATGGTCTCGATCCAGGGATCGCCAGCGCACTGGCGCTCGTCAAAACTATAACAGATGGTTTCTTCATCTTTACTATCATCACTACATGCGAAGGTGGTGAATATGATTAGGCTGAATGCAATAAGATATTTCATAGTGTTACTTGTATTAGCTTGATACATCTTATTAACGCATACTCTGATGAGGATGCTTATGCAGGAGTGATATTTTATATTCTTTTTGAGATATTGTAGCTACGCTCCTTACTCCGATTATTAATGACGAGCTCTGCCAAGAATCCCGTGAGGAATAGCTGGGTACCGATGATTAATACTAAGATACCAAAGAAGAATAGAGGTCGATCATTGATGCCTGAGACTTCAAAAATCAGCTTGCTCACTGTGAGATATATCAATGTCAAAAATCCAACGGCTAAGAAGATAATACCCCAAGTGCCGAAAAAGTGCATCGGCTGCTTATTGAATTTTCCGACAAAGAATATCGAAAGCAAATCTAAGAAGCCACTGATCAGACGCTTTGCGCCAAACTTAGATACACCAAACTCTCGGGCTCTGTGCTCGACGACTTTCTCGCCGATGTTAGCATAGCCTTGCCATTTAGCCAGTACCGGGATCCATCGGTGCATATCACCATAGACATTCACATCTTTGACGACTTCGTTTTTATAGGCTTTCAGGCCACAGTTGAAGTCATGGAGCTGTATACCACTGGCTTTGCGAGCTACTGCGTTAAATAGTTTACTCGGGATCGTCTTAGAGATGGGGTCATGACGCTTTTTCTTCCAGCCAGATACCATATCGTAGCCTTCATTCATCACCATATCATACAGTGCTGGGACCTCGTCCGGGCTGTCCTGCATATCCGCATCCATAGTGATCACTACATCTCCCTGAGCGGCCTCAAATCCTACATCCAGCGCCGCAGACTTGCCATAGTTTCTTCTGAACTTGATAGCGGTCACTTTGCCACTATATTTCTCTTTGAGCTCTTCGATGACCTGCCAGCTGGTATCGCTACTGCCATCATCTATGAATACGACTTCAAATGTCTTTTGATCAGAGCTCAGTACTCGATTGATCCACTCCATGAGAGGGTGGAGAGATTCTTCTTCATTGTATACAGGTACGACGATGGATATGTCCATATCGGCAGTGTGATCCTTTATTGAGAAATAAAAATGCCTGAACAAAGGTAAAATTTATTCAGGCATATATTATGTTTTGTACTAATGTATCGCTCTATGGGTTTTTCTTGAGAATAGCTGACATGATCAGTGAGAGCATCAATCCTGGGAATAATAAACTAATAAACCATCCCATCATGAGCTGTCCCATGCCGAGCTGGTCGCTCTGCTCTGCCATTTCTTCTCTCATTTCTTCCAGCATTTCTTCATTATCCTGACCCAACATACTCATCATTTTTTCGGCAGTTTCTACTGCTACTTCTTTCTGTAGCTCGAGTAGGCTCGGGTCGATCATGTTGTATAGTATATAGGTGAATATGATACCCATAAGTGACCCGATCACATAGGTGATGAAAGAGCTCTTGATAGCCTCACCAAAAGAGATAAGCCCCTCCTGCTGATCACGAGTAGCCTTGATAGATAGATACATGAATACGATCGGGAGACCAAAGCTCAGCGCCGTACCTATACCCATATCCATTATTAGACGAGGGTTGACGAGCCATAACACGAGATAGATGGCTATAGAGGCACCACCGTATAGTAGGCCATAGTACACTGATTTATTTTCCATATTGTTTTTTTGATTAGTAATATAAGTATCTCTTTTAGTTAATCTTGTCAACTATCGAGCTTTTTTCTCCATTGATGATAGCTATCACTTTGCCAGTCAGTTCTGCTTGATAAAAAGGGTTATTCCTGGCCTTAGAGGCTAAGTGGTTCACTTGATATGGTATACTCGGGTCGAAAATCGTCAACTGCGCTACCGCCCCAGTCTCTATGAGCGGAGCTCGCAGATTGAGATACTCATAGGAGCCCTGAGAGAGGCAGTGGATGAGTGTTTCTTGCTCTATGTCTTCGAGGTGCGTATTGAGCGCACTGTAGCAGGTCTGGATGCCGGTAGCGCCATATTCTGCCAGGCCAAACTCCTTATCCTTATCCTGAGATCGGTGTGGCCAGTGATTAGAGCTGATACAGTTGATTTTTCCTTTTCGGATGAGCTTAGTGAGTGCCTTTTTATCTTTTTTAGTCCGTAGCGGAGGTAGTACTTTTAGCGATGTATCGAAGTCTGCTACATCCTCATCTGTCTTGATCAGATTGAGATAGGGGACGGCTGTTTTTATAGCTTGTTTTGACTTTTCGATGAGCTTATAGCTCTGCTCAGTGCTGATATTGTGTATACATAGGGCTCTGCCAGCATATTCTGCTATCTGGACTGCCTCAGAGACATGTAGATGCTCTTCTTCTCGAGGGAGTCCTTCGAGGCCAAGACGCATACTTTGTGTACCTTCATTGATCTGTCCGTGAAGGGCCAGTGTATTATGTCTGAGGTAGTGGATATATTGAGCATCGGTGACTTTCAGATACTCCAGTATCCGCATCAGTTGACCTTTAGATATCTGATTGTCAGGGCCATCGGAGAATGCAATGACTCCGGCCTCCGTCAGATCGATTAGCTCAGCGATATCTTGGCCCTTAGCTCCTTGAGTCGCAGCAGCGATAGGGATGAGCTCTACGGCATGCTCATCATTGCGACGCTGTAGATACTGGACCTGTGCCTTAGTAGAGACTACAGGATCGGTGAGTGGTAGTGTAGCGAGGTAGATATATCCACCTGCGGCAGCGGCTGATTTGAGGGTAGATAGCTCTTCTCGCTGCTCATAGCCTGGCTCACCATTGTAGCAGCCCACATCGAGCCAGCCAGGTGATACAGACAGCTCTTTACTCTTGATCTCGGTAGCTTCTGGAGCAGTGATTTTCTCAGCGATATCGACGATCCGACCGTCTTTGATCAGGATATCTACCGTCTGTAGATGGTAGCTGGATCGTCTGTCATAGAGTTTTGCTTTCTTCAGAAGGTATTGAGACATGGGAGCGCTTATTTCCAAAATCTAAGTAATAAGGATTCTATCAGTAAAAATAGTAATGCTATGATCAGACACCATCTCCAGAGAGGGATTCCTTCTCTACTTTCTTTGAGATATGACGAGAGATCGGCCAGAGCTACTTGATCCAGGATCTGAGTATTAGCACTGATCTGATCAGCGATGAGATCGAGATCTGAGTAGCGTACATCGGATTCGAGACGATCATTATTGAATGCAAATTGACCTAAAACTCTATCACCCGCTCTGAGACTATAGATGCCTGCCTGTGTGATCTGATCTCTCACATCCAGTGTTACTTTATTTTGAGATTTGAATACTCCGGGGATGAACTCTTCTGGCCCAGTCATTTGATAGCTCTCCTGAGCGGTGCTCGACAGATCGGTATATGGGATGATCTCATCCTGTCCAATGGTGTACGCCAGCGGCTTTTGAAAGGCAGAAGAGATCGCCATTTTGTACAGCATCGGGACGAATATCTCCGCATTCTGGACTAAGGTATTATCTCCTTCGTCCAGTGATGAGCTACATAGATAGACATGTCCAGACTCATTGATATACTTTGTCAGATAGGGCTTGCTATCTCTGAAGCTCAAGAGCGTCTCTCTATCTGAAGATTGATTTCGCTGTATAGTGTAGTATTTATTAGCTGTTGGCAGTCTGAGATTTTTCCTACGAGTCTCATATACATTGTTGAATATGAAGTCTTCGAGATTGATATTGTTGACTATTTGAGGCTCCGTATTGATATCGCCCAGACGATCAGTATTGAGCCTTCCAAGGAGACTATTATAGTCATTTATCTGTGCATTGAGATTTGGAAATATTAAGACATTTCCTCCTGCTGAGACATATTTTTCGAGTTCGCCGATGAGTCCAGAGCTGATATTGCGCAGACCATCGAGGATGATGAGATCCTGCTCGCCAAACTGGTCATACCTCAGTCCACTCACAGGACGCTGATCCAGTGCATAGTAGTTGAGGCTCGAGAATGCAGTATTGATGTATCGATTGGGCCGAGATTCATATATATTCAGGATCTTAATCTCTTCATCGATAGAGAATGCGATATGATAGCGATCATCAAATGTCACAGGATAGTCATCTACGAAAAGCTCTGCCTCATGCCATCCTGTCTGATCGATCGTGAGTTTGATAGTGTCATAGACGGTAGTATTAGTGGGTATACTGACGATACCCTGAGGACGAGTCTGGCCCTGATATTTTAGGCTAAACTGGACATCCTGAGCACTATTTCCATAGTTGCTGAGGCCTACGATGAGATTATTAGTCACATCTTTCATAGCTACAGGTGACTCAAACTGTGCAGAGACTATCGCTACATTATTTTCTTGGAGTGCTCGGATAGGGATCAGGCTGACAGCATAGCTGCTATCGATAGGGCTGTCAAATGATGAGATGTTATTTTGAAAATCAGAAAGGATGAATAGTTCCTTCTGTTCGTCTTCATCGATGAGTCGCTCAAGGACATCAGTGATGTCAGATAGCTGTCGGACCTTAGGAGTACGAGTGATCTCATCTACGAATGTGATGGCCGTCTTCTTGTCTACCGGTCGCTGATGTTTGGACTCGAGGTCATGTGTCAATATATAGAATCTGTCATCCTCACCATGAGCATTGATGATCTCTTTAGCTCTATCCTTAGCTCTTACGATGAGCTGTACATCATCCTGAGCGGCCTCCATGGAGTAGCTATTGTCGATGACGAGGCCTACGGACTTAGCACTGACAGCATCTGCATCTCGATAGCCGATGATCGGCTGCGCAAATGCAAAAACTAATAATGCTAAAGCTGCTAATCGAGAGAGTAGCACTAATAGATTCTTCAGTCTACTACGTGTGCTGGTTTCTTCTTTTATTTCTTTGAGTAGATCCACATTGGTAAAGTAAACCTTCTTGAATCTTCTGAAATGAAATAAATGGATGATGATCGGAATCGCCAAGGCTAAAAGTGCCCACAGAAAAGATGGATATAAAAATTGCATCAGCACAAAATTAATGATTGGAACTGTATAACCGTATTTATTTCATTATACTGCAAACTATTAACGTAAAACTATCTTATAAGGTCTAAGGATATGGATATAAGTCAATCTGACTTCGTATCCTTGATGTTAACTAATTCTGTATTTCAAAAATCATCTAAGAGCATGACTATTAAACCTATCTCACGGTTTTTCCACGCTATTATTATTCTGTTTTTTGCGGCAGCAAGCCTCTTGGCACAGGATATTAATTTTGAAGACTTCAAGCAAATCGTACCTCGCAATATTGGACCGGCGGGCATGAGTGGTCGGGTCACGGCTATTGATGTAGATCTCGAGCATGATATTATTTATGTAGGTACTGCGTCTGGTGGTCTATGGAGCTCCGACAATGGAGGCGTCAGTTGGACTCCTATATTTGATGATGTACCTGTGCTCTCGATAGGAGCGGTCAAAGTCAACCCTGCCAATACTTCCGAAATATGGGTAGGTACAGGAGAGGGTAATCCTCGAAATAGTCAAAATAGTGGAGCAGGTGTCTACAAGTCGATGGATGCTGGTAAGACTTGGACATTCATGGGGCTCAAAAATACTCGAGTGATCCACCGTGTCCTCATCGATCCTACTTCGCCAGGTACTGTATATGTCGGAGCGCAAGGTAGTGCTTGGGGCCCAAGTCAAGATCGTGGAGTATACAAGACTACCGATGGTGGTAAGACTTGGGATAAGATCCTATATGTCGACGAGCAGACGGGTATCGGAGAGATAGTCATGGATCCGACTAATCCTAAGAAGATCATCGCTGCAATGTGGTAGTACGGTCGTACGCCAGCTTTCTTTAATTCTGGAGGCCCAGGGTCTGGTCTATATGTGACCTATGACGGTGGCGAAAACTGGAAGCAAATCACCGCTGAGGATGGCCTGCCTAAAGGAGATCTCGGTAGAATCGGTTTGGCTATAGCCGCTAACAGACCTAATATCGTATATGCTCTCGTCGAAGCAAAAGAAAATGCACTCTACAAGTCTACAGATGGTGGTCTAAAGTGGTCCAAAATATCTACTCATGAGAACATGGGCAATCGACCATTCTACTACTCTGAGATCTATGTAGATCCTCAAAACGAAAATAGAGTCTACTCGCTCTGGACCTACCTTTCCAAAAGTGAGGATGGTGGTAAGACATTCGATATCATAGCTGACTATGGCAATAGTGTACACCCTGATCATCATGCATTTTGGATACATCCAGAGGATCCATCATACCTCATCAATGGTAATGACGGTGGCCTCAACTTCTCATATGATATGGGGACTAATTGGAGATTTGTGAATAATCTACCAGTAGGACAGTTTTATCATGTCAATGTAGATGATGACTTCCCGTATAATGTCTATGGTGGTATGCAAGACAATGGATCATGGGTAGGACCTGCCTTCACGCTCAAGCGTGGCGGTATCACTAATCATGATTGGCAGGAAGTATTCTTTGGTGATGGATTTGATGTAGCACCTCTCCCTTCTGATAATCGATATGTATTTGCCATGAGCCAAGGGGGTAATATCGGTATGGTCGACAAGCTCACAGGCGTATCGAGATTCATTAAGCCTAACTCTGCTGATACGGTGGCGCTCCGATACAACTGGAATGCGCCTCTGGCTCTCGATCCAAATAATGACTGTGGTCTCTACTATGGTAGTCAGTTCGTCCACTACAGTGATGACTGTGGGGAGTCATGGACGATCATATCTCCCGATCTTACGACTAATGATACATCTAAGCAGCACCAAGATATCAGTGGGGGACTCACGATCGACGCCACTAATGCTGAAAATAATACTACCCTCATCGCCATCGCACCGAGTGCTGTAGAAGAAGGTGTGATCTGGGCAGGATCAGATGATGGACGCCTACATATCACTCGAGATGGAGGAGATAGCTGGACGGATGTATATGGTCGCCTGCCAGGTGCTCCGGTAGCTGGCTGGATACCTCAGATACGTACCAGTGCGAAGAATGCTGGTGAGGCATGGGTGGTGGTCAATAACTATCGTCAAAATGACTGGACAGCCTATCTCTACCATACTAATGACTATGGCCGCAGCTGGTCTCGCAAGGTCGATGATAGCGATGTGTCAAGCTTCGTGACATCAGTGATACAGGACGAAGAAGAGCCTAATTTGGTATTTCTTGGCACTGATGCGGGTCTTTATATCTCCTTTGATTATGGCAGTAGCTGGCACAAGTGGGATCAGGGATTCCCATCTGTTCAGATTCGTGATTTAGCGATTCAGTCAGAGTTTGGTGATTTGGTATTGGGGACCTTTGGGCGAGCATTTTGGGTGATCGACGATATCGGAGCTTTCCGTGAGATGGCGAGAGACAGCTATGTGATGGATGATGTGGCATTAGTGTCTCAGAGTCCAGCATATTTGAGTCAGTTTAGATCTTATCAGGGGATTAGATTTTACGGTCAGGCCGAATTTGTAGGAGATAATAAGGATACAGATCCTGTGTACTCGATCTGGGTCAAGCCCAATACAGATGAAGAGAAGAAAATGAAGCAGGAAGAGGTCAAAGGAAAGAAGGGAAAGAAGAAGTCAGAAGAAAAGAATGAAACTGAGGAAAATGGAGAAAAGAAAAAGAAGGACAAGAAAGAAGATCAGATCCAATTCGTAGTCTTGGACATGGATGGAGATACTATCCGTATCTTCAAAAAGAAAATCTCAAAAGAAAAAGGTCTACAGCGCATGAGCTGGAATCTACAGCGTGATGGTGTCCGCTATCCGAGTCGCCGAGATCCTCGCCCAGACTCAGACGGACCTACTGGAGGATCAGTTTTACCGGGTACATACAAGGTCGTCTTGTCTCATGGAGAGTGGAGAGACTCGGTCATGACTGAGGTCAAAATGGACCCACGAGTAGACTTCACTACTGCTGATAAAACAGCGCTGGAAGCTGCTCAAAAACAATTTGAAGAAAAAGTAGAGATGGCTACTGAGCAATACACCGAGATCAAAGAAGCACGTAAGACAATAGCATTGGTTGAAAAGCTCATAGAAACTGTCAAAGATACGACTCAGAAAGAACTCAAGGAGATCACTAAATCTCAGAAAGAAAAGCTTGACGAACTGGAGCTCATGTATATGGACAAGGAAGGCCTAAAAGGTATACAGAGAAATCCTAATAACCTCAATGCGATCATGCGTACAGCTCGAAGATACATCAGCGCATCTTATGGCGCTCCGACACCTAATGCTGTCATCGCTATCAATCGTGCAGAGGATGAAATAAATACAGTGGTCTCGGTGGTAAAGGATTATTTTAATACAGACTGGCAACAATACCAAGAAAAAATCGAAGCGGTCGACTTTAGTATTTTCAAATGATCGGCAAAAAATACGAAATGAGGATGGCTAATAGTGTTAGTTTTGTTAAAGAATAACAGGTAATCATGAAAAAGTATCTTGTTTTGTTGTTACTCACTGGCTACTTGAGCTGTCAAGATCAAGGATGTAATGCTGTAAGTGGAGGAGCTGAAAGTTTTGTACCCGTGGGGCAGGGGGTAGATATCGACGCTGTAGTGCAGCAGAGAGGTGGTGTATTACTACCTAATACTTGTGGTATCGTAGCGCACGAAGATATCGCCGAGGCACTCGAGCTGACTGTCCAAGATCTGGAGATCACTGATAGCTCTCCTCGTGATAATAATCCGACACACAGGTCTTGCTTCTTTAAGTGGAGCGATATGGAACTGTCAAATGCTGGTATTCTCTTTCAGGCAATGCGAAATCCCGTAGGTGATGAATATCCTAACTATGTGGAGCTATTCATTGAGTCTAAACTCACGACTGGGGAGCGAGGTATGGAGGGAGACGCTGTAGTATTTGAGCCTCTCGAAGGACTCGGTGATGCAGGAGCGTATAGCGCCTCTGAGGGCAAGTACTTTTGGAGATTAAGGGATAAGGTGATATTTAGTATTGCTTTTAACACGACACATACTCCGGAGCAGCAGTATCGCATAGCCAGACGCTTGGGCTACCTGATTACTAAAAACTATATCGACGGGAAGTAATACTCCTAATGATCTAACTCATAGACTTAGAGGTTAGCATACTTTTGTATGTTGACCTCTTGTCATTTTGGGGCGATTTTTCTGGCATGGAATACTCAGAATAATTATATATTTGCGCCCCTGTCAGTACCGATGCCGAAGTGGCGGAATTGGTAGACGCGCTGGATTCAAAATCCAGTTCCCTCGGGAGTGCGGGTTCGATTCCCGCCTTCGGTACAAGGCAAAAGAAAAAGGCTTGCAAAACTGCAGGCCTTTTTTCATTCTTATTTCTGTGGAGATGTATTTTATTTAGCGGGCTCTACGTGTGCCCAGTTTTCGCCACGCTCTATGCGCTTGAGCTGTGTCGTCGATACGCCAAAACGCTTAGCAATCATCTTGCGTCGAGTTTTGCCACTTAGGAGCTGTTTTTTAATGATGGCTACCTGAGCTGCTGTGAGCTTATAGTAGCCGCCTTTATTAGATTTTTTAAATCCGAATTTCTTAGCTCGCTCCTTGATATATATCTTCCATTCGAGATCATTGACCCAGATGATATTGGAGTGATGATTATTCTTGCGGTTGAGATCCTTGTGTATCACATGTATGTGCTCCTCTGTCTCTGGATCTACGAAGTGCTTAGCTACTTCCTTGTGTACATATAATGCCTGATTCAGATTTCCTTCTACTTTGATACTCGCTCTATAAAATCCCCGATGATCGGGATGAGTGTTGATGAGTCGTTCTTCTCCTGTCGTCTTATGGATCGATTTGGCTCGTCCATAGTTGCTTACATAATAGTTCTTCTCCTTGGTCTCTCTTTTGAAAGTGACTTGCGCCCACTTTTCTCCCACTATATTATCAATGCTCATTTGCAAGTTTGTGAATATTATATCTCACGAAAACGACTGAGCTCAAAAGTAAGAATTTCAATCCAATGATTTGACTTTGTCTATGAGTCTTTGGATATATTTTGACTTTAAGTGATTTGTTTTAATTGTCGAAAGCAAATTTATATCCTTTTGATTTTGGTCAAATTGACGTTTCAGGGTATTTGTGTCTTGATCGAGTTCTTGTTGTATGGCTTGAATATCTGATTTTACTTTTTCTACACGTTGGGGATCTGGTCCAAATTGGAGTTCCATCATTTCCTCATTGATGTCCATCATCTCCATGAGAAAGCTCTGAGGTAGTTCTTCTTTTTCATCAGCCGTATCTGATAGGAGAGCTAATACATAGGCGGTACGCTTAGTCTCAGAGCGGAGCACATTGTAGGCTTCATTGACTGCGGTCGACATCGATAGTATTTCATCCTGCTGTGCCTCATCCTGATCTGTATGAAAGTCAGGATGATACTGACGGCTGAGCTTCAGGTACTGACGCTTGAGCGCTGCAGTGTCTATCTCAAACTGTATCGGAAGATCAAATAGCTCAAAATGATTCATGATTATTTTATGCTTAAAATAGTCTGGATAGATCAATGTAGAAGATAAATACCATCAGTGCTATCAGGAGGAAGAATCCTGCCATAGTAGCGTACTCTACTACTTTGTCACTGGCCTTGCGACCGGTGATGATCTCCCAGAGTAAGAAGAGTACATGCCCTCCATCGAGCCCTGGTATGGGGAGCAGATTCATGAATGCGAGTATGATCGATAGCGAGGCGGTTAGATTCCAAAATTCAGCCCAGTCCCAAGTCTTACCAAACATACCAGCGATAGCGATAGGGCCTCCTACGGATTCTTTGACGTCCATCTTGCCACGTGCCATCTGGCCAAAGGCTTTCAGTTGACTATTGAGAAAATCCCAACTTTTGTTCCAACCAGCAGCGAGAGATTCGCCCAGTCCGTATTGGTTTTGCTCCGTATCAAAGTACTTGGCCCATGAGTAGCTATTGAAACCCAATTTGCCAGCTTCAGTAAATGCCGCCTGAAGCGACAGTGTGTCTTGCCCTCTGAGTACAGTGAGCATTATATCTTTTCCTTTATTGGCCTCAGCCACATCAGAAAACTGATCATAAAAGTAGGTGTCCAGCCCATTAATAGCGAGGATCTGATCTTCAGCCTGTAGGCCTGCATCTGCTGCGGGCAGATCCGGAGCGACCTGCGCTACTATCACAGGAATACGAGGGGAGAATACGCTTTTATCCTTGTTGTCATAGGTGGAGAGTGACTTGGCCACTTCATCGTCTATAGTCAGCGATACTTCAGCGCCATCTCTGAGCACTGTGATAGTCCGTGCCTCATTGATCACGATCTCTTTGACCATATCATTAGGATATAGACGGTCGATATCTACGCCGCCGACACTGATTATTTTGTCACCATCTTGGAGGCCGAGTCCTACGCCAAGCTCCTCCACAGCGATACCGTAGGTAGCATTTTCATTTGGCAAATAGGCATCTCCCCATCTGAAGAATATAAAGGCGAATAGGAGGATACCTAATACATAATTGACCGTGACACCGCCGATCATAATGATCAGTCGCTGCCAAGCTGGCTTAGATCTAAACTCCCACGGCTGTGGTGGTCCCGCCATCTGCTCCTTGTCAAAGCTCTCGTCGATCATCCCTGCGATCTTGACGTATCCACCGAATGGAAGCCAACCGATACCATATTCTGTCTCTCCTCGTTGCACTTTAAATAAGGAAAACCCCGCATCAAAGAACAGGTAAAACTTCTCTACCTTGGTCTTAAACCATTTAGCTGGAAAGAAGTGGCCACATTCGTGCAAAACGATAAGAATCGAAAGGCTCAGTAAAAACTGGCCGACAGTAATCAGTGTATCCATAAATAATTATGCTATAAAATGCGGTATGTCAACGTTTGTTCGTTGGATTTTAGTGAGAATCGTGAGAAATGCTCGCAAAGGTAATTGAAACTAAGTAAAATTGCAGTCGACAAATAATCCGATAGTGATAGTCTGTCTATCCATTTCGAGAGTATGTCGAAAGAATAAAATCTGACCTGAAAGAACAGATGTCTTATGCAGCTATTTTACACTACAGATTTCAGCGAGGATCGGGCGACTTTGGCCGATCAAGAAGCTACTCACTGTGCCAAGGTGCTACGGCATAAGGTAGGAGATACGATCCATCTGCTGGATGGCCAGGGTCGCATGTATGCAGCAGAAATAGCTACTGTCTCTAAGAAAAAAGTGGAACTGCATCAGCTCAAGGTGATAGAGGAGCAGCTGGAAAAACCTGTCCTACCGAGATTAGCGTTTGGCATACTGAAGAATAATACTCGGCTGGAGTGGCTCATAGAAAAAGCGGTAGAGATCGGTGTAAGGGAGCTCGTCCCACTGCACTGTACTCGCTCTGAAAGGAGCAAGATGAATCGTGAGCGGATACTTAAAATCATGGTCAGTGCTATGAAGCAGTCAAAACAGCTATGGCTACCTGAACTGGCAGAGGTGCAGCGATCGATCCCATGGATGGAGTCTATGTCGGGCGAGGCAGATTGCTGGATCGCCCACTATCGCCCTGATAATCATGAGCTCAACACCTCATCTGCGAGTCATGGGGCTACCATGCTCATCGGTCCAGAAGGAGACTTCACAGATGAAGAAGTACAAACTGCAGAACAGAGTGGATTTGAGATGGTTAATATGGGAAGCTCACGACTCAGGGCCGAGACGGCTGGTATAGTTGCACTTACTTTGCTCAACAATAAATAGAAGAAAAAAACGCTATCATATCATGATCAGAAATATAGTCGTTGGAGCAGCATTGCTGTTATTAGGGATGTCATTGGTGACAGTAGAGAAAGGAGAGGTCAAGATCGCACTGCTCAAGTATAGCGGTGGCGGAGATTGGTATGCTAATCCGACAGCATTGGGTAATCTGGCTCGCTTTTGTAATAGTGAGCTCAATACTAATCTCGATCCTAATTATGCGACTGTCGAGGTGGGCTCCGCAGAGATCTACAATTATCCTTTTCTCCATATGACGGGCCATGGTAATGTGGTATTCAGTGATCTCGATGCAGAAAATCTACGTAACTACCTCATGGCTGGAGGCTTCCTACATATCGATGATAACTATGGTATGGACCCTTATGTGAGGCCTTCGCTCAAGAAAGTCTTTCCTGAGCTGGATTTAGTAGAGATTCCATTTGATCATGAGATCTATCACGGAGCATTTGATTTTGAGAATGGTCTACCCAAGATCCATGAGCATGATGATCAGTCTCCTCGAGGATACGGCCTCATCTGGGAGGGTAGAGTAGTTGTATTTTACTCATACGAGTCTGACCTCGGTGATGGTTGGGAAGACCAAGAAGTGCATAATGATAGCCCTCAAAAGCGCCTCAGTGCACTACGCATGGGTGCGAATATTATCAAGTATGCTTTTAGTAATTAAAGAAAGGTGAGCACTAATGCTTAATCAGCAAAAACACTAATACCTCTACGGACGTACTTCCTGACATTGACCCAAAAAGCTAAAAAAAGATAGACGAAAAGGGGAGATCCTAATCCGATAAAAGTGAGGTAAATGAAATATAACCTAACTAATGAGCTCTTAATACTCATTTTCTCTCCCAGATATTGACATACCCCAAAACCATAGTACTCGAGTGCGCCTTTTATCTGGTCAAGCCATCCCTTCATGATATCGTCAACTTATATTTCGTTCGGTATTAATAGAAGGAGTAAGATAGGAAATTTTTTCATCATTAGTGGAGAATCCTTGTATAGTAGCTAACAAACCTAAAAGTGCAAATAGGATAACAAATAGGGTCAATACTACTTCTGCTCGTATAGATAGGGGATACCTATGCTGAGCCACTGCAGACAGCTGCGGTTCTTTTATCATAATGGTTTTCATCTTATTAAAATACTACTAACCAATATCGTCACAGGTGATTAGACCTGATAAACATCAATCAGTATAAGGTTAGGGCAAAAGTAACATTCTACCTTTTATGGTGTATATAAAATGTTAGGAAAATATTTAATGTGTTGTCTTCTTCAGTCTCATGGTCTTATTAATTGCGCTTTTGCTTAATAATGCCTTCTTTTGGAGCCTTATCCAAAAAAAGAAAATACTCAGCATGGCAGACGAAACTAAAAAGCCTCAGAAACAACAACTCAATATAGAGCTCCCAGAAGATGTAGCAGATGGTGTATACTCTAATCTGGCCATCATATCTCACTCTCATTCTGAGTTTGTCGTGGACTTTATCCGACTCCTACCTAATGTCCCTAAAGCTAAAGTAAAGTCAAGAGTGGTGATCACTCCTGAGCATGCTAAGCGTCTGCTCAAGGCATTGGCTGATAATATTGAAAAATTTGAAGCGCAGCATGGACCAATCAAAGAAAAAGGACCTCAAAATCCATTTCCGATGAATTTTACACCGACAGCGCAGGCGTAAGAAGGTATTGAGTGTTGAGAAGTGAGTTGTGAGTTTGTATGTCTAAATAGGTGTTCTTGTTTTATTCGTTCAATAGTTATATGCTTTCAAAACAACAGCACCAGAATACTAACCAAACAACAACACTTAAAAATCAAAACAACATTCCTTCCTTGCTGGGAGGAACTACTCCGAGATGTGAGTAGGCTTTAGGTGTGGCGATTCTGCCTCGCTGCGTCCGCTGTATGAATCCCTCCATGATGAGGAATGGCTCATATACTTCCTCGATGGTACCAGCTTCTTCTCCCACAGCGGTGGCGATCGTACCGAGACCCACTGGACCTCCTTTAAATTTTTCGATCATCGTCGAGAGTATACGGTTATCCATCTCATCGAGGCCGAGCTCATCTACGTCGAGTGCCTCGAGTGCTATACGAGCGATCTCGAGATCTATCGATCCGTCCCCTTTGACCTGAGCGAAGTCCCGCACACGTCTCAATAGCGAATTGGCTATACGAGGCGTACCACGACTACGTCGAGCGATCTCGAGTGCTCCCTGATCGGTGATCTCGATGCCCATGAGTGTAGAGCTTCGTTTGACGATACTCGTGAGCGTCTTCACATTGTAGTAGTCCAGATGACAGGTGATGCCAAATCTCGCTCTCAATGGAGGCGTCAGTAGTCCCATACGTGTCGTAGCTCCGATCAGTGTGAATGGGTTGATATTGAGCTGTATACTTCGAGCATTGGGGCCGGAGTCGATCATGATATCGATCCGGTAGTCTTCCATAGCAGAGTAGAGATACTCCTCGACGATATTGTTGAGCCGATGTATCTCATCGATGAATAAGACATCACCTTCCTGAAGATTAGTCAGTAGTCCAGCGAGGTCACCAGGCTTCTCGAGTACAGGGCCAGAGGTCATTTTGAGCTCGGAGCCCATCTCATTAGCGATGATGTGCGATAGGGTCGTCTTACCGAGACCCGGAGGACCGTGTAAGATGACATGATCGAGTGCATCACCTCTCATGGTAGCTGCCTGTATGAAGATGCTGAGATTGTCAGTGATTTTTCGCTGACCGCTGAAGTCAGATAGCATTTTGGGGCGCAGGGCTTTCTCCAGTTGGCGCTCCTCGGAGTTTAGGTGCTGATCAGATGGGTCGAGATGTTGATTCACTATGGATCTACGTGTTACTTAGGTGAAAAGTAAAGTGTAATACCCTACAAATGTAAAGTAACTCTAATATATAGCTTGATATTATGTTATTTCCTCAGTGACTTGGGCTGTTTAGGCTTGCTCATAGCCCGATATTTAGTACTTTTGCAGCCGTTTTCGAGCTGTCATTCGACAATATTTTGGCGCAGTGACGTTTTAGAAAGCAGATTTCGTTTAACCAGTAAAATATTATAAATAGAATGAGTGGTTCTAAAATTACCATGTCAAGAAGAGGCAAGCTTCAAGTGCCTGACAATCCGATTATTCCTTTCATCGAGGGAGATGGTATCGGTCCTGATATCTGGGCTGCGGCACAAAAAGTGCTCGACGCCGCTGTAGAAAAAGCCTATGATGGAAAGAAGAAGATTCATTGGAAAGAAGTATATGCTGGTGAAAAAGCAAATGAGAAGACTGGAGAATGGCTTCCTAAAGAAACCACAGACGCTATCGCTGAGCACCTCGTAGCTATCAAAGGACCACTTACGACTCCAGTAGGAGGGGGATTCAGATCTCTCAACGTAGCGATCCGCCAGATCCTCGATCTATATGCTTGTGTCCGCCCTGTGAAGTGGTATAGAGGTGTGCCAAGCCCTGTTAAGCAGCCAGGATTAGTAGACATGGTGATCTTCAGAGAGAATACAGAAGATATCTATGCAGGTATCGAATATCTACATGGTACTGAAGAGAATGAAAAAGTAAAAAAGTTCCTCATCGAGGAGATGGGTGTGACGGGTATCAGATTTCCAGATACAGCATCTCTCGGTGTCAAGCCAGTGTCGGTAGAGGGTACTGAGCGTCTCGTGAGAGCTGCTATCCAGCATGCCATCGATAACAAGCTTAAGTCAGTGACTCTCGTACATAAGGGTAACATCATGAAGTTTACTGAAGGTAAATTTAAGGAGTGGGGTTACGCATTGGCTAAAAGAGAGTTTGACGCTAAGGATCTCGATGGTGGACCATGGCAGGTGATCGATGCTAAGGGACGTGAGATCATCGTGAAAGATGTGATCGCTGATGCATTCCTACAGCAGATCCTCCTCAGACCAGCTGAGTATGATGTGATCGCTACGCTCAACCTCAATGGTGACTATATCTCTGATGCTCTCGCAGCAGCAGTAGGAGGTATCGGTATCGCTCCAGGCGCTAATATCAACTATGAGACGGGTATTGCAGTATTTGAGGCGACTCACGGTACAGCTCCTAAGTATGCAGGTCAGGATAAAGTAAATCCGAGCTCTGTGATCCTATCAGGTGTGATGATGCTCCAGTACATGGGCTGGAAAAAAGCAGGTATCCTCATCGAGAAAGGTATCAAAGGTGCTATCAAGCAGAAGAAAGTAACTTATGATTTCGAAAGATTGATGAAAGGAGCTACTAAATTGAAGTGCTCTGAGTTTGGTGATGAGATCATCGCTAACATGTAATCAGTACTCGATATCGAGTGAATATATACGAGAGGTCATCTTCATCTGGAGATGGCCTTTTTTTGCCTATTTTTTTATCGGTGCCGTGTTTAATCACCGGTCGGGAGCGACGATGGCAGGGGTTTGCTACCTGATTTTGGATTGAAGTAAATACTCATCCACCCATAGGGGGATTTCATCATAATGGTACGTCACATCCTCCCCTTGATAAACTTCCAAAATTAACTGATGCCTATCTTTAGAATTGTCAAAGATGAAGGCTCTATAGCTCAAAGCGACTGCTTCTTTGAGTAGATTGAGAGAGTTATAGTATCGGCTTTTGATTTTGTCGTTTGCAACAGGGTGCCCTCCTTTGGCGACTCGTTCATTGACTCTGTTTTCGTTGATAATAGGTGATTCTGTACAGATGAAATAGAGGTAGACTTTATATCCTTTTTGATTAGCCTGCTCCATGAAATTTAGTTTTGAGCTATGGGACATAACAGTCTCAAAACTAAATTTTCGGCCTTGTTTCAATAATTGTTTTCTCAAAAAGTCTGCTATAAATGCAGCCTCGTAGGAGTGTGTTACTTTATCGGGGTTAATGATTACGTCATTTTCTAATAGGAGATCGATGGGATATCCATCTTTTTTAGCCTTAGCTACGATACTGTGCTGATCGATCTGCTCTTGAAAAAAGTGATTCTCAATATGCTCCACACCATAGTCGGTTAACGTAATACGCTGATTTTCTCTGAGTTCATTTTCAATAATATCAGCATTGATATAAACACCCAGATCAAAGCGATCATTGATTTCAAATAGGATGGTAGACTTTCCCGAGCCATTAGGTCCACCAAAGATTCTTACTCTATTATTCTTTTGATAGTTTGGTTTTGGCACCTACTTGCACTTTTCTTCTATTATGGTTTAGGCTGGCTACTTTGGTGATCTTACCATCTGCGGATTCTTTGATAATCTCAGTTCCGAGAAGATAGGTGATCGATACACCCATTCGTCGTGATTCTGCTATTGCCGCTGCAGAAGCCTCCTTAGCCACCTTGTCTATAAGGCCATGATGTTTTGGCGTGTCTTCGATGTAGGTCCAATATTTGGTGCGAGTGTTCATATCACAAATGTAACATCTTAAGGTGGAAAGATAGTTTCGAGATCACGCATTGATTTAATAATACGCCATGCACACCAGATTATGATTTGGTCGAAAAGGGGACAAAAAGTCGCAGTTAAAATAGATTCATAAATAGGCTCTTAGATTTAGTGGCTTATAGCATAAAATAAAGGGTCTAACACCATGCTGAACGTGCATTTTTGTCCTAAAAGGGGACAAAATATCGCAGGGTTGATAAGAGCCTATTTGCTTTTTTAGCTTTTAATGAGCTTTGTCCCTTCAGCTGATCACATCCTCTCACCTATATCCTTCAGTCCACTGGTGAGCGCTTTGACTATACCTTTTTCTTTGGGATTGTACTGCCAGTTAGTGTCAAAATAGTCGAGGACATCACTATTGGCCTGATCGCCTATGGCCAGAGCGTGAAACTGCGTATTCTTATTCACTTGATAGTGCTTGATCTGCTGCTTGACATCGTCATCCAGGCGGTACATGACGAAGTCAGACACCATGAGGATATCAGCGTCTTCATAGTTTTCGGAGTCGAGCTGTCGCATGGCCTCATATAGAGCGAGGGTAGCGTCGGTACCTCCATAAAATGACATCTGTAAGAAGTCAGCTATCTGATCGATACTCTCGGCGATATTGTATAGATCGAGTGTCTTGACTCCGGTGGAGAAATTGATCAGATAGGCTTGTCTATTTTGATGCATAGACATTTTGAGGACGCCGAGAGTCATGACCTTAGCGATTTTCTCGGGCTGTCCGTCCATACTTTCACTCGTATCGATACAGATGATAAAGGGGCCTTTCTCTTTTTGTTTTACTTTTTGATTGACCTCGGTGACATGATCCGTGCTCTTGATTAGTTTTCGATCTTCATATCTGAAAGTGAGTAGCTTTTTGTCAGCATATTTCTTGAGGAAGTAGGACTCTGTATCGCTATCGCTGAGCAGTCCTGCCTCCGAGCTGAGCATATGTGAGAGCTGATCACTGGTCTGTGTACCTACGATTTCGGATTTGAGTAGTTCATCACGGACCCATTCTTGGCGGACGATAGTCTTTTCGTAGGTTTCTTCTTCCATCTCAAGCTCGGCTTCTCTCATGCTGCCGAGTAGATCTGCGAGTTTCTTGATGCTTTTTTCGTCATCGAGTAGTTTGTTGTATTGGTCGATGAGGTCAAAAGAGGTTTTTTGCCATAGCTTACGAGACATATCCCAGCCAAAGTAGTCGCTAAAGGGCTCGATCAGATCTTTGAGCTTATTATACTCTTCGACCTTGTGACTTACAAAATCAATATATGCATCCTGCTCTTCTTGAAACTTAGTCATCTGAAACTCTAAGATCTTGGCATAGAGCAGTGCGTCCCACTGTGCTAAGATGTCATGGAGGAGTAAGTTTATAGTAGATAGATCCTCCTTACTGATCTCTCTGATATCCTCAGACCTGATGAGCGACTCCCATTTATCAGCGAAGAACTGAGTATTGATCTCATCACGGCGATAGGTGTTCTGTAGGTATAATGGGAGTGCGTGCCATCTCTTGAGAAAAGCTGCCAGCGGTGTCACTGACCAGCCCTCCAGGCGTCTCTCTTCATCTTCATAGGGATGCTTAGCTCGTACTTTTTTATAAGCCTTCTTGAGCCAGTAAATCGTGTCGAGGATCACTCTTTTTTTGATCAGATTATTCTGACCCAAGACATCTTGGAGGCCATCTATGATGAATATCTGATCCAATGCCTGCCGAAAGTAGCCATAGTACTTATCATTGATCTCAGGGATCAGATGACGATCAGGCATGAATTTGTTTTGGAGATACTGGACGAGATACTTCCTCATCTGCCGATCGAGTAAACCTCCGAACTCTATAAACCGATCATACTCTTCTTCTAATTCTTTATGGATATCTGTCGTCACGAGCTTGCAGTCTTGGGGTTATAGAGATGTGTAGCTGTACTGAGTCTTTTCGAGTGTCAGTTTTAGCTCTTTTAGCTCTTTGAGCGTCCGATTATAGTTGCGTGTTACGACATCCGATAGGTCCTGTTGGACGAATAGATTTTTCTCGATGTCATTGAGCTCTGATGGTGCCTGTGTCTCCATGTTTTCCACTTGTGTTTTCACGAAAGTGCTTAACTCATTATATCGCTCATTCCAGTATTTCTCTACCACTTTGTGTGGTTTTTTCATTATGTATTCTTTTCGCTCAGCGAGACGTGTTTTCAGCAGGTACTCTTGTGGAGTAGAGTCATGATGGATGATGATTCGATTTTCGTTTGCTGATTTTTGAGCGGTCAGACGATTGATCAGATTCTTCTCTGCATCGTAGAAATTGATGATCATTTCTTCATCAATAGTTAACTCTTTATACTGTTTGACTTTGACATACACTCCTTTGAATTTGTCAGATTCCTTGAGAATTTCAAAGTACTCGTCGTCTATGATCATTAGCTGATCATCTGTGACTGTATGCACGATGCGAGTCTCTGTGAGGACATCCTCTTGATACTCTTGGACTTCACGTTTGAGACTATTGAGCTGAGTGGTGATGGTATACCCATGATCAGCGATCGTCTCTATGAGTATCTCGTGGATATGATCTTTTTGTGAGGGATGACTCCAGAGACAGTGTTCCAGTAAGAAGCAGTCCATCAGATCAACCTTCATGCGCCCATTGACGAATGCTGAGGCGCGACAAAGTCTGATGATTTTCTTCCATCGGCGATCATGTATGTGTATAGGAGTACCTACATTTCGAACATTATATTCATCCAGCTTTATCTTGATGACCTGTATGGTATTGAGTACTTCTGCGGGTACTTCGACTTGATCGATAGCTTCACTCCAGCTATCCAGTTGCTCATTGGAGAATTTGATCGCCTCTGGTATGTCGTCCTGATAGACATCATCGGTATTAGTGATCATCTTGAGGAAGTTGCCAAACTTCTTGATATTATCTACTTCCAGTCGGATCAAGAAACGATCCCAGATAGGGGCGAGATTAGCATTAGCAGGAGGTAGCTCATTAGACGCTGTGATGATGCCTCGTATATTGACTTTTATGTCCTCATCCCCATTGCGATAGATCTTCTCATTGAGCACAGTGAGGAGTGCATTTTGTATGGCTGGGCCTGCTTTCCAGATCTCATCGAGAAAAACAATGTTAGCTCCCGGTAGATAGCGATCGGTGAGCCGCTCGTATTTGTCTTCTTCCTTGAGCTTTTTTATAGATACCGGACCGAATACCTCATCAGGAGTGCTAAACTTGCTCATCAGGTACTCAAACGATATGCCATCTCTGAAGGCATGTTTGAGCCGTCGGGCTATGAGACTCTTGCCCACTCCAGGAGGACCGAGTAAGAATATACTTTCTCCAGCAATGGCGCTCAGTAGAGCGAGATGTACACTCTCTTCTCGTTCATATAGTTTATCACAGAGGTGATGTAGTACTTGTTTGATTTGGTCATGCGCTTGCCTGGCGATCGTCATTTGGTCATTTTCGACAATAAACAGGGCATGCCACCAGATGTTGAACGCAGTCTGCTAAATCCTTAAACAGAATAGCCCTCTGACTCCCTATTAATACCTAAGATCCCAGTAAGGGTTTCTCTCTCCCTCTATACAATCCTTGAGAAACTTCTCAATCTGAGCTACGTACTCTTCCTGATTTCGCTTTTTGCCTTTGATCTTTTTAGGCAGCTCATAGGGTTCAGCATCGAGATCGACTTTTGTCGCTTCGATCACGGCGGTACCATTATTGACCTCGATCATGAGGATCATACCTGGCAGTCCATAGTAGCCTTCAGGGCCTGCTGATACGGGTATCTGATCAGAAAACCATGCGGTGATATCTTGCCCTTTTACAGGGTCATAAGTAGTTGCTTTCATACATAGATAGCCAGCTATTTCTCGGATGTCGTTCTCTATTTTCCACTTGAGTCGAGGAGCCTCATCCTCGAGTAGATATAGCTTGCCCCCGAGGACATACTGCTTGCTCAGTGTACCTGCTGCCATATCATGTATGATTAGAAATTCATCTTTGCGCCAGGACCAGTTAGATTCTCGCTCCTCTTTGCCATAGGTATATATGGTCTGATCGGGACTATAGCTCAGGATATATGGCGATGCCCGTAGCTCTCGATTGCCTCGAGTGAGCTTTTGCAGGTCTTTTTGTTCGGCAGAGAGATAGGGTAGCTCATCGATGATCCGAGAGTAGTCCGTGGTCCGATCATAGTGTATCGTACCAAGACTGATATCCTGAGCAGATAGGCTCAGGGCCAATGTCGAAATCAGCGCTAGTATTGTTGATTTCATATTGTTTTTGATATTGCTATTCATTAGTGCCATCTTCTTTTTTTGTTACTACTATTCATACCCTTGATATTGTAGGTGAAGCTCAGCATCACATATCGAGCCAGTGTAGTAGTATTGGATCGAGTGATGAAATAATTAGATGCGAACTGTCCTACACTTATATTCTCATTAAAAGCATCAAAGACGCTCAGTCGTAGCTCTCCTTTATTACTCTCTAAGAACTGTCGATATATCGAGAAATTCAAGATTGGGACATTCTGATCATTACCCAGTCTATCATTGCGATACATATTCATATTGAAGTCTGTATTGAGCTTGAGCCCTAATACTAAGTCCGTATTGAGCTCGACTCCATAGTTAAAGTTGGATGAGTTTTGGTCCAGATTGCTATTAATATTATAGCGTGCTGCACTACGATTGTACCGAGTATTGAGATATAGGGCAAATTTGTCACTCGGCGTAATATTCAGTCTGATACGAGGATCGAGGTTGGTGGTCTTTGTTTCATTGACTACACCATTGACTATCGAAAATGAGTTGTTGCTCGATCCTCCGATATTCAGGTCGATGGTTAGTTTATTAGTCTTGATCGGGAGAGTGATACCCGAGTAAAGAGAAAATCTTGAGCCTCCGTCGTAGTTGATCGGACGGATGAATGTCACGAGATTTTCGTCGATGGTCTCTTCTGTGATGATTTGATCAGTGAAGCTGGTATATCCCAGATTAGCATATACCCTGAATCCCGTCATCGGTCTCGAGAAGTGCAAATAAGAATTAATGGATTTGCTGATCTCAGGTACCAGTTCAGGATTTCCTTCTCTGAGGTAGAATGGGTTACTATTGTCCAAGATCGGTTGTAGATTTCTTATTGAGGGCTCTTGGGCGTTCACGGTGTAGCTGATAGACATCCATGAGTTGCGCAGTGGACTGAAGTTGATACTCGCATTTGGGATCCAGTTGGAGTAGCGGTTATCTACCTCTCCGAATAGGTCGCTACCACTGACTCCTTCGTAGAGTCCTTTAAGTAGGAAGTCTTGATAGGCCATCCCGATGGATACATTGACACCTTCGTGAGCATATTTCAGGGAGGTACCGATGCGGTTGAGCGTGATGTCATTCTCATAGTCTCTGGTCAAAAATGTATTGACCGTTTCTGAGTTATCATTGACATCGACGACATCTCGATCTCCTACTTCTTGGCGGTTGGAGTAATTATAAAAAGTCTGTAGCGTCAGTTTTTTAGAGATAGGCTCGACATAGAGTCCATTGATTTTCCATAGATCTTTAGAGGCCAGGTTGTCATAGTTTTGATTGATGATCTGCTGGCTGGTGATGACTCCTTGGTCAAAGAATTCATTGAGCGACATCTGATCCTGTAGCTCTGTCACAGTAGAGTATTGATAGCTCGTATTGAATCCTAACCTTCTACGTTTGTTCTTTTTAAATTTTTTGCGGAGTAATATCTGACCATTGATCAGATGCCCAGCTGTATTGTTTAGGTTGTTGTAGTCGGTGGTATTAGTAGGGAAGTTTTCTGAGGCAAACTGGGAGAAAGACGAGCCATCAAAAGTCCCTTCATTGTCCACTGCTGCGAATCGAGTGGTAAATTTGATGGTATGCAATGAGTCAAGCTCCTGCTCCCATTTGAACTCAGCCTTATGGCCGATAGCGTCCGTCTCAGAGTCATTGAGGCTCTCTTCGAGTGCATTATCATTGGCTAAGAAGGTCTCTCGCTCAGAGGTAGTAGTCCGCTGGAGTCCTTTTTTATTGACGAAGTAATAGGCACTTAGCTTAGACTTATTATGATCATAGTTGAAATTGACTCCGCCATTTAGAAATTCTGGGAAACCCGTTTGATTTCCAGAAAAGAATATGTCTTGGAGACTATTCTCAAGGCCATCATCCTCACCACCTCCAAATCTCACTATAAAGCCTCCACCTGAACCAAATCCATAGTCGGAGCCATCATTAAAGTTCCAGCTATTAGATCCCATGAATCCTCGATAGTCATCCCATGAGAGACCATTTCGACCTGTATTATTCCCCACACCGATAAGTGAAAACTGCATTTTATCGTTGAATCTGTTGAAGTTGCCTTTGAGCTCTTTACGGTCTTCTGTGCCTGCTCCGACTATTACCTTACCAAATCCACCTGATTTGAATTCTTCCTTTAGCTCCAGGTTGAGTGTTTTATCTTGATTACCGGCATCTTTTTGACCAGTGACCTCTTCTTCTTCGGTAGTTGTATCATAGACTTGTACTTTAGAGATAGCTTCCGCTTGGAGATTTTTAGTGGCAGCCTTAGGATCGCCACCAAAGAACTCTTTACCATCTACTGTCACCTTGGTCACATCTTGTCCATCGGCGGTGATGTCGCCCTCCTGACCGATCTGCATGCCAGGTAGTTTGCGCAGGAGGTCCTCGACAGAGCTACCCTCTGGCACTTTGAATGTAGTCGCATCATACTCGATAGTATCACCACGTATGGATATTGGGGCTCTGGCCGCCTTGACTACGATCTCCATTAGTTCTTCTGCGATTTCGGTCATTTTGATGACTCCGAGGTCAATATTTTCACCAGTCGAGCTGATCGGGATATGCTGTGGGATCATACCCACGAAAGTGATCTTGATGATGTAGTCGCCATTTTTCACCTTTTTAAATTCGAAATCTCCATTCGGCCCCGACCGACTAAAGTCAACATATACAGAATCCGTATCGAGTAGCATGATGGTGGAGCTCAGTAGAGGCTCACCTGTGGTGTCGCTCACGATCCCCGTGATGTCAAAATTCTTTTGTGCGAATACTGAGCTATTCGCCAGAGAGCACAAGATGATGAGTGAGAATAATAGTCTGATCATAGTAGTAATAGTATAGGTCAATAGTGTATCTCTACAGGTAGAGAAGTCGAGCTCTTACAGTATCATTAGATTTTTGGCAGATGCTCAGTCCCTTGTCTGGCTTCACTTGTCTTAATCGATTAAGCATCTACATCTAAGATGCAAATCTTGTGCACTTAGTTGTACGTATTAATTCGTAATTAACAGAAAATTAGTAATTCGCTGTAGCTCAAATATGTAGTGAGAATGTGTACTAAAGAGACAAAATCTCACTCATCTCGAGGAGGTCTTCGTTAATAGACTTGCGCTTATTGATCGCATCGTCGAATATAGTCGGCTGTATAGAGTCATTGACGACCCCGAGAGCTACATTAACTTTGCCAGCGAGTAGCGACTTGACGGCATTATATCCTAATCTCGAGGCGAGTACTCTATCAAAGGCAGTAGGAGATCCACCTCTTTGGAGATGGCCAATGATAGTTACTTTGGCATCTATATTGTGCTCATCTTTGAGTAGTTTGCTGATGGCCATAGCACCACCATTCTCATTACCTTCTGCTACCACTACCATGTTGAATAGTTTATTTCTGCGAGAAGACTTCTTGAGGATCTCGACGAGATGATCGATGGGATTTTCTATCTCGGGGAGGAAGGTATAGCTCGCTCCAGTACCGATACCTGTGTGCAGTGCGATATAGCCAGCATGACGTCCCATCACTTCTACGAGGAAAAGTCGATTGTGCGAGTCAGCGGTATCACGGATCTTATCCATAGCTTCGACCGCAGTATTGACCGCTGTGTCAAATCCGATCGTATGGTCGGTACCGTAGATATCATTGTCTATAGTACCTGGTAGTCCGATGAATGGGATGTCATAAGTCTCAGTGAATACCTTTGCTCCAGTATAAGTGCCATTACCACCGATGGCTACACAGGCATCGATATCATGAGCTACCAGTGTCTCGTAGGCCATGGCACGTCCTTCCTCCGTGCGAAATGCCTCAGATCGTGCCGTCTTGAGAAAAGTACCTCCTTGGTGGATGATATTCGCTACGTCTCCTTTCTCGAGACGAGAGATGTTACCATTGATCATGCCTTCGTATCCGCCATAGATACCGTAGACGTGCAGATTATGATATCCTGCGGTACGGACTACTGCACGTGTAGCGGCATTCATACCTGGAGCATCTCCACCAGAAGTAAAAACAGCGATTCTTTTAATTTCTTTTTTCATGACTATGGTATTGTACTAATCCATCAATGGCTTCCCTATGGAATGAACCTGCGAGTATATCGAATTTCGCTAAAATTTCCTCAATATATGTACGGAAATAGAAGGCTATCGAGCCCACATAATGGGGCGAGACACCATATTTTTCATACATGGGAGTGATCATATTTTCGACATGGGTCGAGAATGCTTTATTTAATATGGCAGATCTGGTATCGGGCTTTATTTTATTCACTAATGGGGTAAAGGATGCCAAATATTTGCGAGGATTGGGCTGCTGATATAGCTGAGCAATGAATGAAGTGGTACCTATCTTTATCTGATCACATATTATATTCATATCATCCTTAGGCAGTGCAGATCTAATATAGCGAGTCATGAGCTCCCTGCCTATAGCAAAACCGCTCCCTTCATCCCCTAATAAATAGCCGCCACTGGCCAGCTTGTCAGTGATCTGAGTGCCGTCACTATAGCCGATGATAGATCCTGTACCCATGATGACGGCGAGCCCTGGTGCATCCCCGGCTGTCGCTCTGGCTGTGCCATATAGATCGTCATGGACCTCGGTATGATCCAAGCACAGCTGCTGCTGTAGGATCCCTGATATTTGATCATTGACCGCAGGGCCGATGCATCCAGACCCGTAGTAGTAGATCTCACCGATGGAGTATTTTCTGTAGAGATTAATTAATTCTGAGAGGGCGTCAGTATAATTAGGATCTGTGACAGGATTGATACCAGCAGAGTCGCATGACTTGACGATGACATTTTGCCCATCGAGTAGTCTGCTTTGAGTTTTGGTAGATCCGGCCTCAATTATTAATTTCATTCAGATGTATTAATCTATAAATCAAGATCACTATGCTCGTAAAGTTACTTATTAAAAACAGCTCACTACTACTCTTAGTGTGCTTCACACTCAATCTATCAGCCCAAAAAAGAAAGCTGAAGAAGCTGAAATCAGAAGTCGAAACTATGATTGAGGATGACAAGAAAATGGCTCAAGTCATGGTAGACAAGGTATTCAGTTTTGCAGAGCTGGGATTTCAGGAGGAAGAGACGTCTCTGTATCTGACGGGTATTTTGGAGGAGCATGGATTTGACATCGAGCACGGTATCTCAGGAGTGCCTACTGCATGGATGGCTCGATGGGGGAGCGGCAAGCCTGTGATCGCTCTCGGTAGCGATCTCGACTGCATCCCAAAAGCATCCCAAAAGCCTGGCGTGGCCTATCATGACCCACTCGTGGAGGGGGCTCCTGGACATGGCGAGGGACATAATTCTGGTAGCCCGCTGAATATCCTCGCTGCTATCCATGTCAAGGAGATCATGGAGCGAGAGGGCCTACCGGGTACACTGGTCATCTGGCCAGGTGTGGCAGAAGAGCTCGTAGGGACTAAGGCATTCTTCACTCGAGATGGCTATTTTGATGATATTGATATCTCGATATTTACCCATGTGAGTAGCAATATGAGCGTATCCTACGGTCAGGCTCGTGGTACAGGATTGATATCAGTAGAGTATACTTTTGAGGGAGAGGCAGCTCATGCAGCAGGCTCACCATGGAGAGGACGTAGTGCGGCAGATGCTGCAGAACTCATGAATATCGGCTGGCAGTATCAGCGGGAGCATCTCGATCCACTACACCGCTCTCACTCTGTCATCAATAATGGAGGTGATCAGCCCAATGTCGTCCCGTCTAAGGCTTCTATATGGTATTACTTTCGTCATGTGACCTATCCTAAGATCATGGAGGTCTATGAAAAAGCTAATAATATAGCAGAAGGTGCCGCTATGATGACTAATACTAAGGTGAGTAGAAGGGTCCTGGGATCCGCATGGCCCAGACACTTCAATCAGGTGATCGCAGAGACCATGTATGAGAATATCAAAGACGTAGGTCTCCCTGAGTGGTCAGAGGAGGATCAGATATTAGCGAAAGCACTGCAAAAGGAAGTCAACTCTCCGAAAGGAGAAGAGGGACTCGCTACAGAACTATCAGAACTCGGACTACCTGTCCGAAATCCTGTCAGTGGTGGCTCGGATGATATCGGTGACATCTCATGGAAGCTGCCGACGGTGACGCTACGATTTCCTTCGAATATACCTGGCCTCCAGGGCCATCACTGGTCCAATGCTGTAGCCATGGCTACACCGATAGCGCACAAGGGGGTAGTCTCAGGTAGTAAAGTGGTGGCGATGACCTGTCTGGACTTCATCATGCAGTCAGAGCTGGTAGATCAGGCGTGGACCTACTTCAGAGAGGAGCAGGGCATGAAGCAGGAGTACATCCCTATGGTCACCGAGGAGGATGAGCCAGCTATCTATATCAATCGAGATATCATGGAGGAGTTCAGACCACAGCTGGAGCCGTTTTATTATGACGAGTCACGCTATGATAGCTATCTCGAGCAGCTCGGCGTAGAGTATCCTACTGTGAAGGTGGAGGAGTAGCACAGCAGTCCAAAAGACTGGCATTCTCATAAATATGAATCGAATAAAGAATACCAAAACCTGAAAGGGTGATATAAGACTTAGCTAAATAGAAAAACTAAAAAGGCCTCAGCGATTGACAGATCACTGAGGCCTTTTGCATCTCATTTCTATAGATGGCGACTGCCTATATATTACTCACGAGGTAGTAGCCCCATGGGCCGAGCTCTATCGAGCCTGATGATACTTTAGCAGCGTCAGAGAGGACAGTGCCGGGCTCCGCTATATCGATACGCATATCGACAGTCTGAGGCTGATCTGTCATATTGAGGATGCCGATGATTTTATCTCCGGCCTTCTCTCGACTATAGATGAGTACATTATCATCCTCGTTTAGGATTTTGGTTTTTCCGCCGTACTCACCATTCCAAAGGGCTTTATTTTTATGCTTGAGGCTGAATAGCTCTGTGTAGAAGTCTTCATAGGCCAAGTCATCAAAGATGATCGGATCTCGCTCAAAAAACTCTAATCTGCGATCGATAGGCTCTTCCATCCCGCTATAGATGAGCGGCATCCCCTCAAATGTCGCTGCCCATATAGCCATCATCTTGTGAGCATCTCCCATACGCTCGAATACCGTACCATTCCAGCTATTTTCATCGTGATTAGAGGTGAACATCATGTGAAACCCTTTATTGAATTTCTCTCTATCTCGTTCCATCCAGTCACGGATATCGCTGACATTCTTTTTGCCTTGAGCGATCTCATTGAGGATGTGGTGCACCTCCCAGCCGTAGCTCGTGTGAAATACCTCATCATTGCGCTGCTCGGCGATCTCTGCCTCAGCGAGCATGAAGATCGGACGGTCGAGGGCGAATAGTGAGTCTCTGGCATCGAGCCAAAAGTCATGAGGCACATTGTGCGCTACATCCATACGATAGCCATCGACATCACGATCAGTGATCCAATATTGAAAGGCATCGATCATCGCTTGGCGCATGTCAGGATTGTCATAGTTGAGATCGGCGACATCAGTCCAGCCCCATGACTCACCAGTCTCTGGGTCGATAGGGTCGATGACATTGCCCAGAGAGTCCTGTGTGTAGTAGTCTTTGTGACTGCTGATCCACTTATGATCCCAGCCAGTATGATTAGGAACGAAGTCCAAGATGAGATGCATGCCCAGTTCATGGATTTTGGCTACCATTCTGTCAAAGTCCTCCTCTGTGCCAAGTTCTGGGTTGACCGCTGTGTAGTCACTTACGGCATATGGGCTACCCAGCGAGCCTTTACGATTCTTTTCACTGATTGGATAGATCGGCATGAACCATAGGATGTCGACTCCCATTTTCTTAAGTCTCGGCAGATGCTCCGAGAATGCATTGAATGTCCCCTCTGGTGTGTATTGACGAGTGTTGACCTCATAGATAACAGCGTCTTTAGCCCATTCAGGTAGGGAGTAGTCGATAGCTATGGTCTCTGTGGACGCAGGGGCTTTACTCTCCTGACGGCACGACCAGAGTAAGAGTAGGGAGAGTGAGAATATCAGTAGATTTTTCATTAGATAGATTTGATTTTAGATGTTTATAGATGATTGAGCGGCGATGGTATGTGTCTGTTCATCAGATGTCAGCGTGATCGGGGTATCTGAGTTATTAGTGATGGTTGTTCCATCTTGACGTACGGCGATATTGATCTTCTGTCCCTGATGTATGATGTTAAATGAATATGACTCCCACTGCTGTGGAATGAATGGCGAGAAGCTGAGCTGTCCATCCTTAGCACGCATCCCAGCAAATCCTTTTACGATACTGAGCCAAGTCCCCGCCATGCTGGTGATATGGCAGCCATCTTCTGTGTCATTATTGTAGTCATCGAGGTCGAGACGAGCAGTCCGGAGGTACATCTCGTAGGCCTTTTCTTCTTTTCCGAGCTTAGCGGCGAGGATAGAGTGCACACATGGCGAGAGGGAAGACTCGTGTACTGTCTTCGGCTCATAGTAGTCAAAATTTCGCTCCAGCGTCTCTTCTGAAAAATGATCCTCAAAGAAGTAGAGTCCCTGCAGGACGTCTGCCTGCTTGATATATGGAGATCGGAGGATACGATCCCAAGACCAGTTTTGATTGATCGGTCGATCTTCTGGACGGAGGTCTGCGATGGTGAGATCCTCCTTGTCGAGAAAACCATCTTGCTGTAGGAATATGCCTCGCTCCTCATCTTCTGGATAGTACATCTGCTCAGAGATGTCTTTCCATTTTTGGATCTCTGCAGGCTCGAGATCTACCGTATTGATGATCTCTGCATATCTATCAGGATGGGCCTCTCTCACGTGGTCAAGACACTGTCGGGTGTAGTCCATACACCAGCTGGCTATATAGTTAGTATACCAGTTGTTGTTGACATTGTTTTCATACTCATTGGGTCCAGTGACACCATGTATCATATACTGTTGCGCTGCTGGGCTGAAGTGTACTCGCTGTGCCCAAAATCGAGATATCCCGATGAGTACATCAAGTCCATATTCGGCCAGATATTTCTTATCATCGGTATAGTTGATATAGTCATAGATCGCATAGGCTATTGCTCCATTTCTGTGGATCTCTTCGAATGTGATCTCCCATTCATTATGACATTCTTCTCCATTCATGGTGACCATAGGATAGAGTGCCGCTCCATTGCTGAATCCTAATAGTGCTGCATTTTCTATGGCTTTCTGTAGATGATTATGTCGGTAGACCAAGAGATTTCTGGCTACGTCTTGTGGAGCCGTACTCATGTAAAATGGCAAACAATAAGCCTCGGTGTCCCAGTAAGTACTACCACCATATTTCTCGCCAGTGAATCCCTTTGGTCCAATATTGAGCCGGGCATCGTCACCAGAGTAGGTCTGCATCAGTTGAAATATATTGAACCGTATACCCTGCTGTGCTGCTACATCGCCCTCTATGGTGGTGTCGCAGTTGTCCCAGTGAGCTTGCCATGCTTCTACTTGCTTTTCTCGGGCTCTTTCGATACCGAGGAGCTGTGATTTTTTTACTTCTGCCTTAGCAATATCGATTAGCTCATTTTTCTCATAGTAAAATGACGACACGATCGCTACGTATTTAGTAAGATTGAGCGTTTGACCAGGCTGGAGCTTGTGTGAGTATTTGTGACTTACTTTAGCTGATTTTTCTTTGCCCTTATACTCAAGTTTTTGACCATTGATATCGACCTCAGTGATCATGGATGCGCATACCTCAAAATCCGTTTTTTTGGTCGTCGCTTTCGTCCATGAGCACTTCTTAGATATTTCCTGATCAAAGTCTTTCCAGAATACCTCATCGTAGTTGCTATCCGAGTTAGTGACATTAAAGTCCAGATATGGCGAGATCTTGATATCTATTTTTTTGTCCGTATGTATGATATAGCTGAGGTAGCAGTGATCCTTATTTTCCAGACTATAAAATCGCTCTGTCTCTATCGTGATGAGTGCTCCACCTGATGACTTGAAGCTACAGATCCTACTGAGGATACCCTCTTTCATGTCGAGCTCTCTGTAAAATGATTTGAATTTCACTTTTGCCAGATCAATCTCTTCACCATCGATCTGTAGTTTGATACCGATCCAGTTGACGGAATTGAGCACTTTAGCGAAGTATTCTGGGTATCCGTTTTTCCACCAGCCGACTCGTGTTTTATCGGGATAGTAGACGCCACCGATATAGCTACCGGATAGGCTTTCGCCCGAATATTTCTCTGGGAAATTAGCTCGCTGGCCCATGCGACCATTGCCGATGCTGAATAAGCTTTCTGAGTTAGGGTTGAGGTGAGGATCAAATTTATCTTCGATGATCTTCCAAGGATCAGCTACTATATAGTTTTTCATTTTCTACGACTTACTCTATTTTACTTAGGACTATTTTGAATATTAGGCGGTCATGGTGGTGGATGTGAGCTGATGGAGGATATCACTGAGTGATACCTCTCCCAGGCCTGGCAGTACGATATCAGCATGTCCAAGATGCTCAGGACTGCCAAGTCCTACTGTCTTGAATCCACCTGCTATCGCTGCATCGAGCCCTTTGTTACTATCTTCGAATACGATGGTATGAGCAGGAGAGACACCGAGCTCAGTAGCTCCTTTGATGAATACCTCAGGGTCTGGCTTGCTACGACTCACACTATTACCATCTACGATCACTTCAAATCTTTCTTTGATACCGATTAGATCGAGTACTTTGATAGCGTTTTTGCTCGCTGACCCGAGAGCGATTTTTACATTTTTTTCTTTGAGTTCATCGAGAAGCGATACTACTCCGGGTAGTATGTTTTCATGATTCATATCAGATAGCGAGTCGAGGTAGTAGTCGTTTTTGACTACGCAGAGTCGCTGTTTTTCTTCTTCTGATATAGTGATATTTCCAAATTCTAATAGCTTACCCAGCGAGTCATAGCGGCTGATGCCTTTCATGGTCTCATTCATCTCCTCAGTGAAGTCAAAACCCAATTCGGTACCGATGCGCTTCCAGGCTAAATAGTGATAGCCTGCAGTGTCTACGATGACACCATCCAGATCAAAGATGCATGCCTCGAGCTTCATTTTGTCAGTCATTACAAGTATTTTCTTTATGAGATGACCGAAAGTAAATATTAATGAAATAAGATGTTTTGTATTCGAGAGTACGAAAAAATGAAGATGCTTATAAAATTTTGATCATTTCAGCTTTTGTATGGCATTAATGCTCTTAATTGGCCATTAAGCCAAATGAATTTAAAATCTGCATCGATAACGGTAAAATCGGAAAACGTAATTCAACGATTCTTATTTTTACATTAATTCCTTCTTCAGTGAGCGTCTATTCCGATATACTTCTTTGATATGATCTTGTAGTTTTCTGACTATGGTCTCTGCTCCGATAGCTGTCAGATGCTGATATACCGATAGTAAAAACTCTCTGGCGGGATTGCCAAAATGGGATTCTACATAGTCTGTACAGATATCTTTATAGAGTTGAGTGAGTTCTTTTTTATGATTTTTGACCAGCGCTCGATCAAATTTCATCAATAGATCGATATCTCTATTCTGATTTATGGTGTCGATGGCTTTGGTAGCTTGTCCTGATGCTACATAGTATTGGAGTAGGTACTCAGGATCGTCATATTCAGCCAGCATACCTTCGATTTTACTATTGAGCTCGTCAGTATTATTGACATTATCTTCTAAAAACTCCAAGTAGGTTTTATCCTTATGGGTCAAAAATAGATTGACCATCTTTTTTTCGAGCTTTTCATCCGTGGTATTGAGATTGACCTTTTTGATGATTTGCTTAGCTACGAAGTTGTTGAGCGGAGCATTGATCAAAAAGTCTTTTAGTAGACTCGCAGAGCCATTACTACTGCTATGTCGGAGTGCGATCTGTATGAGCTGATAGCACATCTGCTGATCGAGGAGTTTGATTTCTTTCTGTCTACCGGATTCATCGAGGAGGAGGAGCTGAACATACTTCAGGAAGTTGGCCGTTTCGGCATCACTCTCAATATTACTTTTTAGTTTTTTACCGATGATCTCTCGGAGTAAGTTATGATACTCTGGGCGTTCATACAGCTGCATCCACATGCGCTCTTCATAGGCTTGATTTACCGATATATAGGATGATCCGAGTAGGTCTATCGTGTTGGTGGTACTGGTGTCTCTTAGGTCTGGTGCTTCGATTTGATCGAGTAGTTCTATATAGGCCTCGACCAGTGACTGATGATTTTCTAAGTATTTTTTGTTGAGTGTTTTGAGCTTACTTTTGACATAGTAGGACTTCTGCAGTAGTGAGAGCAGAAGATGATATGCCTCGAGATAGTCTTCGTGCAGTATGAAGTTTGCCAGTTGTACCTTCAGCTCTTCAGCTAATGTGATGAACTGGTTGAGCATTTTTGAGGAGACTTTTTGATCTACTCTCGAGAAGGTCGGAAATGTCCGCTCTATCAGCAGTTTGCGTTCTGACTCACATAACTGTGGATATCGACGAGCATATAGAGTGAGCTTGATGACAGGATCTTTGCGAGCTAAGTCTGAGATGAGGCTTACCATCTCGGATTGGTCCATTGACTTTATGACCTCGTTAAGTTTGTTTTGAAATTGGCTTCGTTTTAAGCTTTGCTTTTTGACAGGCTCATGAGGTACGTCTTTTTTTTGACGTACATATAGCAGCGAGGCGGCTACATGTGGGCATATGCCATCTCTGAGGTATGTCGTACAGTTGCAGGTATAGTTGTCTACTTTATTAGACTTCATCTGTACCTCTACTTGATAGTGAAATGAGTTGTCCTGGACAGTCAGACTCCAGTTGGATTTTCCTATGGTCTCACCATGGATAGAATTAGATTCGTACAGATCTTCGGTAGCTAATATTAGCTCTTCGGGCAAATCTTTTTCTATGAAATCCAAGGATTTTCCTTGCAGTTGTAGCTTCTCCAAAATGGGTTGGTTTGTTAGTGTTAATCGATGCAAAATAGCCTCAGCTCAGGAGGTAATGAGTCAGCCAGAAAATATACGTACTTTTCAGCTAAAATGGAAGTTTTAACGTTAAGGAACTATCGATAAGCCTCATTTTGTATTAGTAGACATGAAGACACTTATTTTTTCTCGACATGCTAAGTCCAGTTGGAGTGACATTTCTCTCTCCGACATCGAGCGACCACTTAATCAGCGAGGCCGACGTGATGCTCCCGTGATGGCTCGCAAAGTCCAAGAGAAAATATCTCACATAGAGTTCTGTGTCATGAGTCCATCCCAGCGGACTCGTGAGACTGCTGCCTATTATCAGGAGGTTTTTGATTTTGATCAGGTAGAGGTCGTGCAGCGACTGTACCATGCCAGTATAGATGATGTCCTGGACACTATAAGTATGCTCGATGATCAGTACAATAGTGCTATTTTATTTGGCCATAATCCTACATTTACTTTTCTCTATGATCATTTTGCTCATGATGATCTGGACAATCTACCTACCTCTGGAGTATTTTTCGTGCAGAGTAGGGCGCAGAGCTGGTCCGATATAGACACGACTAATAGCGAAGTCGTGGCATTACTTTATCCGAAGATGTATCTATGAGTTATTTTAGGTGGACTGGTGTCTTTGTTCTGTTAGTACTGGTGTATAGCTGCGAGCCTGAATATGAGAAAATACCAGAGGAGCAGATGATCGATATACTGGTAGATCTGCATATCGCTGATCAGATCATACGGCAGGAGGCCATGCTCAATCGAGATTCGGTTAGCAAAGAATTAAAGAAAAGTTTACTTAAACTTCACAATGTGAGCGAAGAGCAACTTGATACGAACCTATACCTTTATCAATTTGATACAGAGGGATATCGAGAGCTATCCAAAGTGGTAGTGGAGCGTCTCAAAGCGATCAGAGAAGACATAGCTCCTGAAGAGGAGTAATAAATAAAGCACTAAATGAATAATGACATCAAAATACTCATCGTCGATGATGAGGAGGATATTTTAGAATTCGTCAGTTACAATTTATCTAAAGAAGGCTACGAGATCCGTACTGCTAACAATGGTAAGGAAGCTATCAAGATCGCCGGAGAGTTTTTGCCAGAGATTATTATCCTCGATATCATGATGCCCAATATGGATGGCATCGAGGTCTGCACTCATCTCAGGGAAAACAAGGATCTCATTAATACACTCATAGTATTTCTCACAGCTCGCAATGAGTCATTCACTCAGGTATCAGCATTTGAGTCGGGTGGAGATGACTTCATCACTAAGCCTGTCAAGCCAAATGTATTAAAGAGCCGAGTAAAAGCGTTAATACGTAGACACTACAAGTTTCAAAACCAAAATCAGGATAAGGTGTTAAAATTTGATGACCTTATGATTGATCAGGAGGAGTTTAGAGTAGTGCTCAAGGATGAAGAGATCAATCTTGCTAAGAAAGAGTTTGATTTACTTAGCCTATTAGTTTCTAAGCCGGGTAAAGTATTCAAAAGAGAAGAAATACTGAGCCAAGTATGGGGAAAAGAGGTGATAGTCGGAGATCGTACTATCGATGTCCATATCCGAAAGCTCCGAGAAAAAATAGGAAGTGACTTTATCCAGACCTACAAAGGGGTCGGCTATAAATTTAGATATTGATAGAGCTTGTTTAAGAATATAACAATAAATCAGATCGCCATCATTTTGACAGGCTTCTTAGCCAGTCTGAATGTCTTGGTCTACTTCGTGCTATACTTCACGGGAGTAGATATAGAGTCCTCTACAGGATTCTGGGTGATTATTTCATTGATCTCACTGATCAGTACCTATGTGGTCGTTCGGTTTTTCTTTGAGACCTTTATTTTTCGTAAGATCAAGCTCATCTATAAAGTCATCAATCAGTCCAAGCGAAGCATGTCTCAGAATGCTCCATTTAGCATCAGTGAGGTATCCTTTGATCAGGTCAACGAGGAGGTAGAAGAATGGGCTAAAAAGAAAGAGAGCGAGATCGAATATCTCACTGGCCTCGAGTCCTATCGTCGCAACTATCTCGGCAATATCTCGCATGAGTTAAAGACGCCCATATTCACCATCACAGGATATCTTCATACGCTGATAGATGGCGGTCTCTATGACGAAAACATCAATAAAAAATACCTGCGTCGGGCGATCAGCAATGTCGAGCGCCTGCAAAATATCGTAGAAGATCTCGAAGTCATCAACAAACTCGAATCTGGAGCAGTAGAACTGGACTTGGTCAAATTTGATCTAAAGTCGCTCACTACTGAGGTGATCAATGATCTAACTATGCTGGCTGCTGATAAAGAGATCACCATCACCCTAAAGGAAGGCGCATCAAAGGCATTTTATGTAGAGGCAGATAGAGAGAATATCCGCCAGGTGCTCAATAATCTGGTGAGCAACTCTATCAAATATGGAAATGAAGGAGGTACTACCAAGATAGCTTTCTACGATATGGCGGACAAGGTACTTATCGAGGTCAGTGACGATGGGATAGGTATAGAGGAGCAGCATCTGAAGCATTTGTTTGATAGGTTTTATCGAGTGGATAGTAGCAGGAGTCGAGCTCAAGGCGGATCAGGGCTTGGCCTATCAATCGTCAAGCATATCATCGAGGCGCATCAACAGAGCATCAATGTACGTAGTACTGTCGGAGTCGGATCGACTTTCGGATTTACGCTCAAGAAGACTAAGGGAGTTATCTAAAGTAAGCTTTTGATAGCAGACTGTCGGGCAACTTTGCAATGGCAGTTCACTATTCGAAGACCAAGTTTCTTTAAATATATGAGCCGATTACGGCTGCTTCATTGATGCAAAAACCACTTCAGTCTCGTTTTCATAAGGTACGGTATTGAAGAATCTCAAGTACTCATCTCTGACCTCATAGTAGTCAGGTAGACTTTCTGCAGGCATAGGGTCGAGTGGAGGGAAGTTTTCTCTCAAATGATTTACCTGACGACCATTTTTCCAAAATCTAAAGCACACATGAGGCCCGGTAGCGAGACCTGTAGATCCTACGTAGCCGATTACTTCTCCCTGCTTGACACGAGATCCTACACGGAGTCCTGATTTAAATTTACTCATGTGTAGATACTGAGACTGATAGGTGCCATCGTGTTTGATTTTCACATAGTTACCATTGCCTTTAGTGTAAGAGCGATGAGTGATAATCCCATCTGCTACGCTGAATATCTCAGTCCCTCTCGGAGCAGCATAGTCTGTCCCGAGGTGGGCTCTGCGTACCTTGAGTACAGGGTGTAGTCGATTAGGATTAAAGTAAGATGAAATGCGAGACGCCTTGACAGGTGCTCGTAGAAATGTCTTTTTATTGGGAGTACCTTCTACATCATAGTACCCTTGATACTTTTCGTTTTCATAATAGAAGCCAAAGCTCTCAGAGTTGCCCGACTTATATGAAGCGGCTAATATACCTCCTGATCCGACAGGGGCCCCTTCGATATATTTTTGTTTGAATATGATCTTAAACTGATCACCAGGCTGAGCATGTGGGAAGTATACCTGCGCTAATGCATCCTCGAGCTGATCTGCCATGGCTATGCCGAGACCTTTTTCGCCGAGTGCTTCTGACAGGGTAGAGCCAGCTCGGATAGTACCTGTGACAAACTCTGTGCACTCATCAAATGGCACTTCGCCTTTTCTCACTGATATGCTATCTCCAAAATAATACTCATAGTAAGTGAATAAGTCAGGTGCGTAGATGAATGACTGTGGAGCTATACATTCACTCTTCTTGACGAAAGTGATATCCTTGCCTGCCATGATTTTGCGTAAGCTGAAAGTCTCCTCTGCTTTTTTCTCGAGCTCGAGTATTTTATTGTACGATACATCTTGAGCAGCCAGTATGTCACCGATGAATGAGCCATACTTAATGGGGTAAGACTCAAAATGATGCTGATTCACATCATAGCCATACTTTAATACTGGCTTTTGGATTTCGACTTTCGCCACAGCAGACTGAGCTGTCGTGATGTCAGACTTATTGAGATAGAGATACCCTCCTAAAGCTCCGATGAGTAATGCACTTGCTAATAAAAATAACTCAGACCTATATTCTTTCACCACAGTATTTATCTTCAATTTTGTTAGAACTAAATAGTCTTAGATTCTATTGTCTTGGGTTGATGACACAAAATAATAAGAGACAGCTGGTTGACACTTAAATTTTAACTCAATATTAAATAATATGAGTAATTACAAAAATACCTATAATCTACCTGCCTCACAACGTCTGATGACATTTGATCGGCCGATCGTCATGGGTATCATCAATATTAATAAGGATTCTTTTTACTCGGGTAGCCGCTATACGGAGGCTACAGATGTCGTAGATAGAGTCAGTATGATGATAGCAGAGGGGGCAGACATCATAGATCTGGGTGGGATGTCATCTCGTCCTGGAGCGACAGAGATACCGCTGTCAGAGGAGCTGGATCGACTACTGCCAGTGCTGGCTGAGCTGAGAGCTGCTCATCCTGAGCTGCCTATATCTATAGATACTTACCGATCAGCGGTGGTCCGAGCGTGCCATGATATAGGTATAGATATGGTCAATGATATCTCTGCAGGACATATGGATCCAGAGATGATAGATACAGTAGCCGAGCTCCGACTGCCATATATCATGATGCATATGAGAGGCAATCCTAAGATCATGCAGCAGGATACCTCATATGACAATATCATACTGGATATCCTCAGTGATCTATCTGGTCAAGTAGCTAAGGCTAAAGTTGCAGGTGTACATGACCTTATCATAGATCCAGGGATAGGATTTGGCAAGACCGTAGAGGATAATTATCGACTGATCAAACATCTTTCGACCTTTAAAATTTTGGAGCTCCCAATATTGATAGGCTTATCTCGTAAGTCATTCATATACAAGAGTCTATCGACAGATGCAGATCATGCGCTCAATGGTACTACAGCTATGCATATGCTGTCACTCATGAATGGGGCGCAGATGCTCCGAGTCCATGATGTCCGAGAGGCTCATGAGTGTAGGGTCCTATATCAAAAATACCTTCAGGTATAGGGAAAACCCTACATGTGATAAAATAGAGAATGACCACTTTCGCCCGATTGGCGGCATTGGCCTTTAATTATTGGTTAAATGCACTAGAAGATCACCATCTTTGTGCCGTTTATATGTTATACCTGTAGTTCAGGTACCTAAGACATATTAAGTGGAGGAGAAAAGAAATAGCTGGATATCCGTAGGGATCAAGTTGGTACTTGGTTTAGGATTGTTATTTCTGATCTTGATAGCGATACTCCACATCCCGGAGGTCCAGACAAAACTGGCAAATACCATCACTAACTCTGTAATTAAAAAATCTGGTGGCTCCGTCAAAATCAAGCGATCCACATTTGATATCTATCGAGGAGTACAGCTCGAGGAGGTTTTACTCGCCGATGCTGATCAAGATACCCTGATCACTATTCAGCAAGTGGCCATCAGTCCGAGGAGTACCTTGCTATCATTAGTGAGAGACCTGAGCTTCAATGATCTCAATGTCTCAGGTATCCATCTCTATTATAAACGAAAAGAAAACCAAAATCAGAGTAACTGGCAAAAATTCATCGCCAGTATGGGCTCAGAGGATAATGAAAGTAATGATGCGCAGTCGATCCTGCTCAGCAATATCCAGCTCTACGATGTCATGGTCGACTATGAGGACGATCATACCCAGACTTATATCCATGGAGCGATGGAAGGGCTCGAGATAGAGATAGATCAGATAGATAGTAGTTTGATCTCTTTAGAACGATTCATAGTAATAGCTCCCTCCCTGAGCGTAGATAGACCGGAGGCTCAGGAGGGACCTGAGTCGAGTGCTGATACCACAGGGACAGGATCTGGAGCACTACTCTTGCCTCAGATAGAGATCGGTACTTTTTCACTCATAGATGCTAATCTCCAAGGTCTCCTCAGGCAAGAAAATGGAGAGCTCAGTCGAGAGCTTAAAAATCTGGATCTCATGCTACAGGACATGAGCTTTAATGGTATTAATGATTGGTCGGCACAGGTAGAAGATATCTCTGCAGAAAATGGCAGGTATAACCTCCAGCACCTTGGCATCCGCCGAATAGCTAAAACGGAGGAAGAATTTATTATTGATGATATTTTTGCTCGGGTAGGCAGCTCTTATTTGGATGTGGATGTAGAGGTCCGTGATGTGGGAGATATAGCTCAGCTTTTAGAAGGGAGGGCGATGGTAGATCTACGTACCTCCAAGATTAAACTGGCCGATTTTTTCGATCTATTTCCTGATCTAAAGAGAGAGTTTGGGGATGAGCCATTAGCTCAGAAGTATATACAGCTGGATGGGCACTATGAGATCAGTAAGAATAATGTGATCGCCGAGCAGATCCGTATTTGGATTAATGGTAGGCACTTTTTTCAGGGTAGTGGGATATTCAGTCGCAGTGGTGCCGTCAAAGAAAGCCTCCTGAACTTTGAAGTGACAAAGCTGCGTACAGATCTCACGGCGCTGGATGCGGATGTCAAGAGAATAAAAATCCCGGAAGAGTTTAAGAGGCTGGGGCCAATAGATTTCTCAGGGACCTTTGATGGTTTTCTTAATGATTTTGTAGCTCAAGGTGAACTACTTACCGATCTGGGAGAGGCGAAGATGGATATTCAGTTTGATCTATATCGCAATAATCCGGACAGCATGGCCTATTCCGGATATCTCGAGCTCAATGATTTTAATCTTGCAGGCTTATTGGCTAATGAGGACTTTGGGAATGTATCTATGAAAATGGATATCCGAAAGGGTATAGGTGAGCGCATTTTGAGTAGTAGTGCTTCTCTCGGTGCAGTGATAGAGCAGTTTCAGTATAAAGGCTTTGACTATCGTGATGCAGTATTTGATGGATTCTTGAGTAGTCAGACGATTAACGGTCAGTTTGGGATTAAGGATCCTAATCTTGATTTTGAGTTTGATGGCATCGTTGATTTCTCCCAAGAAGAGCCTCTATTTGACTTTAAGATAGAGGCGGAGAAGATTGATTTTTGCCAGTTGAATTTGATAGACTTTCCATGCCAGATTTCTTTTTCTTCTGATATTAACGTGCAGGGCAAAAGCCTGAAGAATATCTACGGTCTGACCTCTCTCGAAAATATACACATGGTCCATGACTCGTCAGAGCTGACTATTAAGTCGCTGAAGATAGGATCAGAGCGCCGACAGGACGAGTCGATGCTTTTCACGCTCAATAGTGATTTTGCCTATGCAGAGATAGAAGGACAGTTTAACCTTTTCAAAATGCATGAGGGGATGATCAGGCATATTATCCAAAATCATCAATCACATTTTGATCAGACTAAGATCGAAGATAACTATGGTGAGCTACCCGATATGACATTCAGATATGATCTGAGAGTGAGAGATGTAGAGCCGATACTTGATTTTTTAAAGGTAGATCTTGACATCGCTGAGCGTACCCGTATCTCTGGAGAGTATAGGCCAGAACGCTCTTTTGTCAGTCTCGCTTTCGAGGCGCCAAAAGTCGAATATAAGGATATAACGGCCACAGAAGTATATATGCAGCTCGTGTCCAATCCAAATCAAGGTGAGCTCAAACTCAGGACTGATAGTTTCAGCAGAGGAAACACCATAGAAATAGACGAACTGAGTATCGTCAGTCAGGCCCGAAATGATGATTTGTTCTTGAGAGCATTTGTTTTTCAGGATTCGCTTAATAGTGTAGAGCTCGAGACTAAGTCGACGGTGGATGCAGGAGGAGGCTACTTTACCCAGTTTCTCTATGATGACATCATCATAGATAGCACTATATGGACGATCTTGCCCAATCGAGGTGTAGGTATCTATCCTAAGCGCATAGACATAGAGCAGTTCGTACTCACGGATGGTAAGCGGTCTATAGGTCTACGTGACTATCAAAACAAGGGGCTCGATGTGTCTCTAAATGAGTTCAACTTTGAGCTGATCAATCCGATCATCAATTATGACAAGTTGTATTTTTCTGGTTATGCAAATGCTAATTTCAGGATCGATGATATCTATGCTCGTAAAGGTTTAGAAGGATATCTTGAGGTGCCAGATTTTGGGATTAATGGTGATGCTTATGGTAGATTGCGCCTCGACGCAGACCATCGACTGAATAGTAACATCGTAGATGTCCAGCTGGGTATCGTCCAGGATAGCCAACAGCTCCATGTCAAGGGCTACTATGATACTGAGCTCAACTATGTAGATGCTAATCTTGATATGCAAAAATATCCACTGGCATTTCTCGAATATATCATCGATGAGGGGATCTCGGAGACTACAGGATTAGCGGATATTGATCTCGAGATCAAAGGTCCGACCTCAGATATGACTATGGATGGATACGGATATGTCAATGACGCTGGGGTCAAAATCGATTATATCGGCGCCTACTATAGGATGGATGATGAGCGGCTGAAGATAGATGATCAGTTCATAGACTTTAATGGTGTACGACTCATCGACGAAATGGATAATGTGGCTACGATCAGCGGAGGATTACGTCATGATTTCTTAGCTGACTTTAGAGCTGACCTTGAGATATCCAGTCCAAAGTTCATCGCTCTTAATACTACTAAAGATGACAACGAGCTCTACTACGGTACTGGGGTCGGAGCCATAGATGTGAGTTTTAAGGGGCCATTTGACAAGATAAATATGATAGTCAATGCTACAGCAGGGCAGAATTCATTCCTATATATACCGATCTCATCTACTCAGTATGGATATGATGAGTCTTTTATAGTATTTGATTATCAAAAAGAGGAAAAAGATAGCAGTACAGTGGAGCGATTAGTCGAGCGACTGAAGGCTTCTGGTACCGATTTCAGGATGAATCTTTCATTTGAGCGAGAGGCTGAAGTACAAATCATCTATGATGAGGAGACGTCTAATCTCCTCATCGGGCATGGAGATGGCGATCTGAGGATAGCGGTGACTCGGGATGGTGATTTTACCATTTTCGGTCAGTACAATGTGACCAGTGGAGAGTATCTCTATACTTCCTATGGTTTCATTGCTAAGCCATTTATCGTAGAGCAGGGAGGGACAGTGACATGGACTGGCGATCCTATCAATGCGATTCTCGATGTCAGAGCCTATTATCCTAATCTCAGAGCTCCGCTCAATCAGTTTTTGCAGGAGTACATCGATGTCGCTGGTACCTTATCTGAGAGCGACTTTCGTCAAAGAAGAAATGTTGATTTGGACTTGATCCTCACTGGCAATCTTTTTAATCCGGATATAGATTTCGATATTAGTTTTCCTAATCTCATCGGTGAGCTACGTACACTGGCTGAGAGTAAAGTCAGAGCACTGCAGAGTACCGAGAATGGTATTAATAATCAGGTAGTAGGACTCATGGTATTCAATAATTTCTTGCCTGATAATGACCCTTTTGCGAGTTTGCAGGCGAGTAGTTTTGCTCAGGCAGGTGGCAATACTATCACCGAGTTTTTGACCAGTCAGATATCAGTCATGGCAACAGAGTATCTATCTAAGCTGGTAGAAGGTGGTATCATCTCAGACATCGATCTGGATATCAATCTGGCCCAGAATAATAGTATCGTAGGTGTAGATGATCCTAATGCTGGTTTTGTAGAATTCGTCCCTGATGAGTATCAGCTCAATGTACGAAACGAATTCAAGAATGATAATTTTGTGCTTAATCTTGGTGGTAACTATGTCCGAGAAAATGCGCTCAACTCAGCCAACAATTACCTCACAGGGGACTTCTCACTGGACTGGTATATCACAGATGATAAGCGTTTGAGACTACAGTTTTATGGAGTCTATGACTATGATGAGACAGCCTTTGCTCGAAGACAGAAGTATGGCTTCGGTATTAACTATCAACGAGAGTTTGGCACCCTCAGCAAAGAGAGTCTGGAGGATGTCCTCAAGGGAATCGTAGAGGAAGTGACCGAAGAGGCCGAGAGGACTGAAGATCCTCAGCCTTTACAAGAATAAATCCATACGATCCGTCTGACTACGTAGTAGATGATCAGCCACTACGAGTGCAGCCATAGCATCTACGATAGGTACAGCTCTGGGTACGACACAAGGATCGTGTCTACCTTTGCCACTGACTAAGGCGAGTTCTCCAAATTTATCGACTGACTCTTGATCTTTCATGAGAGTAGCTACAGGCTTGAATGCTACATTAAAGTTGATCGGCATACCATTAGATATACCACCCTGTACACCTCCTGAGTAGTTGGATGTGGTTTTGACTTGATCATCCTTGATGACGAAAAGGTCATTATGCTCACTACCTCTCATCTCTACACAGTCAAATCCTGATCCATATTCAAATCCTTTGACTGCATTGATACTGAGCATGGCTTTGCCGAGATCAGCGTGGAGCTTATCAAATACAGGCTGACCGAGTCCTACGGGTACTCCGGTGATGAGCGCTGATATCTTCCCGCCGATAGTGTCACCGTCTTTACGTACAGACTTGATCAGGTCGATCATTTCCTCTGCCATCACGGCATCAGGGCAGCGGACGATATTATTTTCTATTTCGTCGAGGTCAAAATTGGGACTGGACTCATCGATCTTCAGAGGGCCTACTTGAGACACCCATGAAGTCACAGATATGCCCGCCTGTCGCAGCATGGACTGTGCGATTGCCCCAGCTGCTACTCTTGCTATTGTCTCACGGGCTGAGGATCTTCCTCCACCTCTATAGTCACGATTGCCATATTTCTCAGAGTACGTGTAGTCTGCATGCGATGGTCTGAATTTGTCCTTGATATGGTCATAGTCACGGCTTTTTTGGTCTTTATTATAGACGACCAGCGATATCGGCGTCCCTGTCGAAAATCCATCAAAGACCCCAGACTGTATAGCTACTTGATCCTCTTCCTTTCGTTGAGTGACGATCTTGGACTGGCCGGGGCGTCTACGGGTGAGTTCATGCTGGATCGCTTCCAGTGATACCTCTACACCAGCAGGACATCCGTCGATGATCACGCCTACAGCAGGACCGTGAGATTCGCCGAAAGTGGTGATTTTAAATGCTTGACCAAAAGTATTACCCGCCATGATGACTAAAATTTTGGCAATTATACGCAAAGCCTCCATATTGGGTAAGCTTCACAGCTTGCATTTGGCAATATTTATCAGACCTTTGCAGCTTTCTACGGTAGCCACCCTCAGAGGCAACTATTCTTAGCTTTAGGGTGTTTTAAGATGCGTGATGAGAGAACTTAGGATATCAGAGAAGGCAATTGAACAACTGGAATACCACAAAATCCGTGAACTGCTAAAAGGGCACTGCCGAGGTGTCAGTGGCCAGGAGTATATAGATGCGCAGGGATTCGTACTGGATATAGATGAGATCTATCAGCGCTTATCTATCGTGCATGAGTATGTACAGCGTATCACCGATGGATATGATCCCGTATGGAATGAATATCTCTCCATTGATCAAGAACTCTTTTATCTCACTAAGGATGGTTATGTCCTCGAGGCAGATAGCATGGTCAAGATGCTTCATGTTCTGATTAACTATCACGACTTCTATCACTCATTTAAAAAAGATCAGAAGAAAGCCTATCCTACGCTATATGCTGCAGTAGTGATAGACGACTACTCAGATGCTCCTATCAAGTCAATACAGCGAGTATTTGATTCAGAAGGCAATATCCGTGAAAATGCTTCGCCAGAGCTCAAACGGATCATCAAGCGCCAAGAGAGTGTCAATCGCCAGCTCGATGCAGAATTTAATAAAATAGTCTCAAAGTATAAAGGAGAAAGCGTACTCTCTGACAATGCCGAGTCATGGCGTAATGGTCGACGGGTACTCGTGCTCCCTGTAGAAAATAAAAGAAAAGTAGCTGGGGTCATCCATGATGAGTCAGCATCGGGCAAGACTGTATTCATAGAGCCAGAGGGAGTGATGCGCATCAATAATGAACTCTTTTCTCTCGATAGCGAAAAGCGAGCGGAGGTATATCGTATCCTCCGTGATCTATCAGCAGAGCTCGTTGGCTACAGGGATATGATTGACCGCATCGCAGAAAAGGTCATACAGATAGACGTCTATAGAGCTAAGGCTAAGCTGTCTGTCCGTCTAGATGGGGTCATGCCCAAACTCACCAAGCATGCCACACTATCGCTTCATCAAGTCCGCCATCCCCTCCTTTATCTCCAGCTACAAGATAGAGAAGATCAAGAGACAGTACCATTTGACTTGGATATCCGAGGCCAAAATCGACTCTTGCTAATCAGTGGTCCCAATGCAGGAGGTAAGTCTGTCACTCTCAAGGCTGTCGGACTGGTGCATCTACTGACCTATATCGGAGTGCTGCCGCCAGTGGATGAACGATCGACAATAGGCCTATATGACTCCATATTCACCGATATCGGGGATCAACAGTCCATCGACGAAGGGCTCAGTACCTACAGCTCTCATCTCAATAATCTCAATAAGATCGTCAAAGAGTCAGGGAATAAAAGTCTGGTGCTACTCGATGAGATAGGCTCAGGGACAGACCCTAAGCTGGGAGGTGCTATAGCAGAAGGAATCATCAGAGCGCTTTTAGCTAAAAAGGTATATGGCATCATCACTACTCACTACAGCGCATTAAAGGTATTCGCATTCAAAAATCAAGGTATCGTCAATGGTGCGATGCTTTTTGATAAAGAAAATTTACAGCCCACTTATCGCCTCAAAGTGGGTAAACCTGGGAGCTCCTATGCTTTTGAAGTAGCAAAAAAGATAGGCCTTGATGATCGTATCATCAACTATGCTCGAAAGAAGGTCGGCAAGAAGGAAAACGAGGTAGAAGATTTACTTATCGATCTACAAGAGGGAAAGGCCATCATCGAAGAGCAGCTCGACTATATAGCGAATGAAAAGGATAAGCTTGACCGACTGATCAAAACCTATGATAAGCTTAATGAAGAGTATCAGGTCAAACGTAAAAAACTTCAGATAAAAGCAAAAGAGCTCACCTATCAAAAGAGTCACGAGGAAAATCTCGAACTGCAAAAAGTGATCAACCAACTCCAGAAAGAGAAAAACCTCGAAAAAGCTTATGAGCTAAAGGAAAAAGCTGCCCAAAAGCGACGCTCTGAGTCGGATCAGATCGTTGCCCTCCGAGAAGATGTCAGAGAGGTCAGAGCAAGTGACGAGCCTATAGAGGTCGGAGATTTCGTACGTATGCTCGATAGCGATATGTCTGGCGAAGTCATCAATATCCAAGGTAAAAAAGCGGAAGTGCTTTTTGGTATGATGAAAATGCAGGTCCCACTCAAGGATCTTATTCGTACAGGATCTCACCTGAAGACTAATAAAATCAGAGTCAATATCAAAGGAGTAGCATTTGAGAATAATTTTAGCCCCAAGCTTGATATCCGTGGCTATAAGATCAAAGATGCAGAGGATACGCTCCAAGAGTTTTTTGATAAGGCCTTGCTAAGCAATGCCCGTACGCTCGAGATAGTACATGGTAAAGGCAGTGGTGCACTCAGGAAATTAGTCATTCGTAAAACAAAAGAATATAAGGACATCGAGTCCTATTGGCATCCGGCCGATGAGCAGGGTGGCGATGGAGTGACTATGATCAAGATGTAGTAATTACCCTATCTTCAGCCTCGGCTCAGGAGTCACAGTCTGATCCACGAAGTCTTCATTCAGATATTTATAATGAGCAGCCATGGCGATCATAGCGGCATTGTCTGTACAGTATTCCAACTTTGGTATATAGACTTGCCACGATTTTTCTTTTGCTTTATCGGATAGTGCTTGTCGTAGGCCAGAGTTAGCAGAGACACCTCCTGCGATGGCTATATGAGTGATGCCGTGCATATTTGCGGCTGTCTCGATTTTTTCGATGAGGGTGGATACGATCGTGTGCTGTACTGAGGCACAGATATCATTGAGGTTTTCTTGGATGAATGAGGCGTTTTTTTTGAGTTGCTTCTTTAAGAAGTACAATACGGAGGTCTTTAGACCACTGAAGCTAAATTCTAACATGTCTACTCCCGCTTTGGGAAAGGGAAATTTCGCTTGACCTTGCTGAGCGAGCCTATCGATGATCGGTCCGGCAGGGTAGTCCAGATTTAGGTATTTGCCGATCTTATCAAAAGCTTCACCTGCAGCATCGTCTCGAGTGGTCCCGATGACCTCCATCTTTGATGAGTCTCTCGCGATCACGAGCTGTGTATGTCCACCAGATACTGTCAGGCACAGAAAAGGGTAGGGCGGTCTTGGCTCCTCGATGAAGTGGGCCATAATATGCGCCTCCATATGATTGACTCCTATGAGTGGGATGTCGAGCGCCAGAGCCATAGACTTGGTAAAACTACAGCCAACTAATAAGCTACCTAATAGCCCAGGTCCATGCGTGAACGCAATAGCGTCCAGATTTTCTTGTCTTACATTGGCTGCAGCCATCGCTTGGTTGACGACAGGGACGATGTTTTCTTGATGTTTTCGACTGGCGAGTTCGGGTACGACACCACCATATTCTCGATGTACTTCTTGATTAGCTATGAGATTGCTGAGTACCTCGCCTCCAGAGATGATAGCCGCTGAGGTATCGTCACAGGAGGATTCTATGGCCAGTATTGTCGGTGATTTATTTATCAATGATATCTTTTTGAGAGGATAAAGGTTATATATTTTGGAAAAATATTAATATTGTGCACGTTGCGATTGTCAAAATAAGGTCTTGAAAACTTTTCATTTCTTGAGGTTTTTAGCTTTTACTGCCAACTCGCCTATTTTTATTGAAAATTATTGAAGCCAACACAATTATTAAATAACTGATAGAATGAAATACGTAGTTAATTTGTTGATTCTTGCTTTGATCGGAGGCCTTGGATATCTCTTAGTCAATGGTATTCAGACACCTATCATTTTCAAAGCGGAATTGGATAAAAGAAAAGGAGCAGTAACAGAAAGGTTGCAAACTATTAGATCTATGCAAGAACTTCATCGTGAAATCAAAGGAGATTTTGCTTCTACTTTTGATAGTCTTGAGTATGTACTTTCTACTGACAGTATTCCATTCGTTAAGCTTATCGCTGATCCTGAGGATCCGACTAATGAGGATAAATTTCAAAAAGAAGTCACTTACTCAGCAGCTATCGACTCTATCCGAGCAATGGGTATTGACCTCGGCCAGTTGCAGTATGTGCCTTACGGCGAAAACAAAGAAACTTTTGAGATGAAAGCGGATACTACCACTTATCAGAGTATTAATGTACCTGTGATGGAGTGCATGACTCGATATAAGGTATTCATGGGGCAGTATGCTGATGCTAAGTTTAAGCAGTATGATGATACCTATGAGCCAGAAGCGAAAATTGGATTCGGTAGCATGGCATCACCAAACTTAGAAGGAAATTGGAATTAAGAAACTGGAATTATCGCTCAGAAGAGCCGATAAATAAAAATATATCTTTTGAGCTGTCCGCATTAGTCAATGCGGACAGTTTTGTTTTTGGCGTATTTGACCACGCTCGAGACCTGAAGCTCGCTGATGCGAAGTCTTGGTCAGAGCTCATGGATACTGATCTGGATCAGCTGGTCAGTGATGTCAAGATACGCAAGACCAAACTGGGCGTGATGAATTCTCTTTTTAGTATAGTGCCAGAGTCAGAGTTTAAGTTATCACACTCCTCCATATTCTTAGGTCATGTATGTGATCTAATGGATGCAGAGCACCATATGATTCGTAATGATTACTCAGAGAGATTTCAACTGAGAGTGATCTATGCGGTCGAAAAAGACGTCATCAAGAAAGTACAAGAAAGTCTGGTTTCACCCAGTCTTAGCCACTTTGTCTACGCCTGCATAGATAGTATGCCCGATACTTCTCAGCAGGCTGTCCGAGTAGTCAAAATCGGTGATCAGGCGGTCATACTGGTCACCCAAGGAGATCGACTAATACTGGCCAATCAGTATACTATCCATACTGACAGTGATATACTGTATTATTTGTCATTGATTTTTGAGCGACTCGGACTGGATAGAGAGCAGCAGCCTGTGGAGATAGTGGGAGAGGTCGAGAAGACGGGTAGTCTGTACAGTCTACTCAGCCAGTACTATGGCGAGCTGATGATTCCCGCTGAGCCTCAGTTGATATCTACAGCGACTATCGCTGATCATGTCTATCACCCACTATATTATATATCTAAATGCGCATAATCGGAGGCGAGCATAAAGGAAGAGTATTCACTCCATCGATGAAGAATTGGCCCACGAGACCTACCACTGATATCTCAAAAGAAGGCCTATTCAACATACTGATGAACCAGGTAGATTTTGAAGAGACGATTATGCTCGATCTTTTTGGGGGTACGGGCAATCATTGCTGGGAGTTTCTCTCAAGAGGCTGTCAGGATGTGACCTACGTTGATAAATATAGAGGAGCTATAAAGTTCGTCACGGGTATGAGATCCGATCTCGGCTATGACGATCAGATGACTATCGTATCTCAGAATGTGCGTCAGTTTATTAAGAATGCTACCCGTCAGTATGACTATATTTTTGCGGGTCCTCCGTATCCGCTGAAGTGGCTCGATGAGATCCCTGATATGGTATTTGAGCACGATCTGTTAGCCCCTGAGGGGTTATTCGTGCTGGAGCACAATCCTGATCACAATTTTGAGCAACATCCTCGATTTTGGCAGGTCAGAAACTACGGGCAGACCATTTTCTGCTTTTTCAGGTAGCATCTTTATCCATATTTCTTACAATCTGTCGCTCTCGTAAGCCTGATTCTCTTTGATAAAAGCATAACTTTGCCCTTCGATTTTTGATAGATATTGATATGGTAGATCGACTGGCGGAGATTAAGGAAGTATTACAGCGTGCGATACGAGAGGCGTATGATCATGAGGTCACTCTCGATCAGCTGGTATTACAAGAGACTAAGAAAGAGTTTGACGGAGATTATACCCTCGTGGTATTTCCATTCACTCGAGCACTGAGGGCTAAGCCTGAGGTGATCGCTGATACTATCGGAGCTAAGGCTGTAGAGATCGGCGCTGATCATCTCGCCTCATACAATGTCATCAAAGGTTTTCTCAATTTGGAGCTTAAGCCGAGCTTCTGGAAAAGTCAACTAACAGCACTAAATGCTGCGACAAAAGTAGTAGATGATTCTCCGAAAGGAGAGCGAGTACTGGTCGAGTTTTCTTCGCCTAATACTAACAAGCCCCTGCATTTAGGCCACATCCGAAATATACTGCTGGGCTGGTCGACGAGTCAGATCCTCGAGTCTGTCGGCTATGAGGTCGTCAAGACTCAGGTCATTAATGATCGTGGTATAGCTATATGCAAAAGTATGCTGGCATGGCAGAAGTATGGAGCGGGAGCCACCCCTGAGAGCACAGGGGTGAAAGGCGACCACTTTGTTGGTAAGTATTATATCGAGTTTGAAAATCGATTCAAAGAGGAATACTCAGCATGGCAGGCCACAGATGCTGCTACAGAAGTGTACAAATCGGGCAAAAAAGAAGAACAAACAAAAGAAGCTTTTTTCAAAGCATATAAAAATACCTACTTCAATGAGTATAGTGATCTGGGGCGCAAGGCTAAGGATATGCTCTTAGCTTGGGAGTCAGGAGACTCAGAGGTCAAGGCGCTTTGGTCACAGATGAATGGCTGGGTATATGATGGATTTAATACGACATACGATGCGCTGGGCGTCTCGTTTGACACCTTGTACTACGAGTCAGACACCTACCTATTGGGTAAGGATCTCATAGATCAGGGATTAGCCGATGAAAGCTTTTATCAAAAAGAAGATGGTAGTGTCTGGATAGACCTTACAGAGCAAGGATTGGATCATAAGATCTTACTACGGAGCGATGGTACATCTGTCTACATGACTCAGGATCTCGGTACTGCACAAAAGAGATACGAAGATGTATCTGCTAAGCGTATGATCTATGTCGTAGCTGATGAGCAGGACTATCATTTTCAGGTATTATTCGAGATCATGAAGGTGCTCGAGGCACCATATGCAGATGGCATGTATCATCTGTCGTACGGGATGGTAGATCTACCAAGTGGTCGTATGAAGTCTCGTGAGGGTAAGGTGGTAGATGCTGATGACCTCATCAAAGAAGTGATCGATGAAGTAGAAAAAGCAGCAAAAGAGCGTGGTGAGCTCGAAGGAGTGACTCAAGAAGAGAGAGCTGAGATTTATCGTAAGATTGGCTTAGCTGCATTGAAGTTTTTCATTTTAAAAGTCAATCCTAAGAAGCGGATGATATTCAATCCTGAAGAGAGTGTAGACATGCAGGGACAGACTGGGCCATATATCCAAAATGCCTATGTACGTATACAAAGTGTCAAGCGTAGACTCGAGGGAGAGGTGGCCGCAGATACTGCTGGCTATACAGCACTCGATCCTACTGAGATAGATTTGATCAAGTCGCTGATGCTATACGCAGAGGAAGTTAACAAGGCTGCCGAAAACTATGATCCAAGTACAATCGCAAACTACAGCTACGAATTAGCGAAGAAATATCACAAGTTTTATCACGATGTCCGTATCCTGAAGGCGGAGTCAGAGAGTGCTAAGGCATTCAGACTCATGCTATCAGACAATGTGGCCAAAGTATTAGAACATAGTATGAACTTATTGGGCGTAGAGATGCCAGACAGAATGTAAATGATATGCTGAAGGAAGAACTCAAAGATATATTAGGAAGTCCTCGCAACTTCATCGAAGAGGAGCTCGAAAAAGATGTCATCTCAGGTAAGGTGACTAAGGAGATTCATACCCGATTTCCGCCAGAGCCTAATGGCTATCTACATATCGGGCATGCTAAGGCGATATGCCTCAATTTTGGCATCGCTCAGAAGTATAAAGGCAAGACGAATCTTAGATTTGACGATACTAATCCGACTACAGAGGATACAGAGTTTGTCAATGCTATAAAACGAGATATCAATTGGTTAGGCTTTGAGTGGCACGATACAGAGTATTACGCCTCTGATTATTTTGGTCAGTTATATCAGTTCGCTATTAAACTGATCCGAGAAGGATTAGCCTATGTGGACGACTCATCACCAGATGAGATCGCTGATATGAAAGGAACACCGACTGAGCCTGGGACAGATAGTCCATACCGTAGTCGCAGTGTAGAGGAGAATCTTCGATTATTCGAAGGAATGAAAAACGGAGAGTACGAAGATGGCTCGAGAGTGCTCAGAGCTAAAGTCGATATGGCCTCTCCTAATATGCATATGAGAGACCCTGTGATCTATCGCATAAAGAAAGAGACACATCATAGGACGGGAGATGAATGGTGTATTTACCCGATGTATGACTTTGCTCATGGTCAGTCAGATAGTATCGAGGAGATCACGCATTCTCTATGTTCACTCGAGTTTAGACATCATAGAGATCTGTATAATTGGTTGATAGAAAAGTTAGAGATATTTCCATCGAGACAGATTGAGTTTGCTCGGATGAATGTCGCTTATATGATCACCAGTAAGCGTAAACTATTGCGCCTTATCCAAGAAGGTAAAGTGGCCGCTTGGGATGATCCTCGGATGTCGACTATCTCTGGGATGAGACGTCGAGGATATCCACCTGCAGCGATCAGGACATTCTGTGATAAAGTTGGTATCGCTAAGCGAGATAACGTGATCGATATGGCCCTCCTTGAGGCATGTGTACGTGAGGAGATGAATAAAACAGCTGCTCGTCTCATGGTCGTGCTCAATCCTATTAAGCTCGTCATCACTAACTATCCAGAGGGCGAGAGCGAAGAGCTGACAGTGATCAATAATCCAGAGGACGAAAGCATGGGATCTCGTACGATGCCTTTCGGTAGAGAGATCTACATCGAGCGAGATGACTTCATGATAGATCCACCTCGTAAGTTCTTCCGTCTCGGTCCAGGTAGAAGTGTTCGCCTCAAAGGCGCCTATATCATCCACTGTGAGGGCTATGAGCAGGATGGAAATGGAGAAATCACTCAGATCAACTGTACCTACTATCCAGATAGCAAGAGTGGTAGTGATACCTCTGGTGTCAAAGCGAAAGGTACGCTGCACTGGGTCAAAATGGATAGCGCAGTAGATATACAGGTCAATCAATATGATCGATTATTCACAGATCCGACGCCTGATGCACATGAGGATAGAGATCTGATGGAATTTTATAATGAAGAATCCCTACACATCATCCCAGCAGCAAAAGCTGAACCTGCTATCGTAGATGCTGAGGTAGGTGTAGGAGTACAGTTCATGAGAAAAGGCTATTTTGTCAAAGATCCCGATAGCACTGATGAGCAGATAGTATTCAATCGTACAGTGACGCTCAAGGATACCTGGAAAAAACTTCAAGCTAAATAAGCCATGACACGAGGTAAAGTCATACTTAATTCGGATCGGCTCAACTTCACCCTGAGGCGTCTATGCTATCAGCTGATAGAGAATTATGATGACTTCTCTGATACATGTATCATCGGAATACAGGAGAAAGGGGCTTTATTCGCAGATCGTATCGTATCAATACTCCAAGACGAGATGGGGCTCAAAGTAGACTACGGTAAGCTGGATATCAGTTTTTATAGAGATGACTATCGTCGTCGAGAAAATCCAATCCGACCGAGTGAGACTACCATTGATTTTTTAGTAGAGGATAAGCGGGTCATACTGATCGATGATGTACTCTATACAGGACGGACGATACAGGCAGCCATGAGTGCTTTGCAGCATTTTGGCCGACCCGCCGAGGTGGAGCTATTAGTATTAGTAGATCGTCGGTTTAATCGTCATCTGCCGATCCGTGCTGACTACAAGGGAATCACGGTAGATGCCATCGACGAAGCCTACGTCAGAGTGGAATGGAAGCCTGAGCATAGTAGAGATCAGATCAAATTTTACAGTAAAAAAGTAAATTCTTAAGCCAATGCCTGAATCAAGCCTCAGTACCAAGCATTTACTTGGGATCAAATACATCACCAAAGAGGACATTGATTTAATATTTGATACGGCGGATAGCTTCATAGATGTGATCAATCGACCGATCAAAAAAGTACCATCTCTCAGAGACGTAACTATCGCCAATCTGTTTTTTGAGAATTCGACTCGTACCAAGATGTCATTTGAGCTGGCCGAGAAAAGACTTTCTGCGGATGTGGTTAATTTTTCGGCGTCTTCATCATCGGTCAAGAAGGGAGAGACGCTCTTGGATACGGTCAATAATATCTTGGCGATGAAGGTTGATATGGTGGTCATGCGTCACCCCGTGCCTGGAGCCCCGATGTTTTTGTCCAAAAAGATTAATGCGAATGTGATCAATGCAGGGGACGGCACCCACGAGCATCCTACACAGGGACTATTAGACTCATATTCCATTCGGCGAAAGCTGGGAGAAGTCGCTGGCAAAAAGGTAGTGATCATCGGAGATGTCAAGCACTCGAGAGTAGCATTGAGCAATATATTCTGCCTACAAAAGCTTGGCGCTGAGGTCAAAGTCTGTGGTCCTGCCACGCTCATCCCTAAGCATATTGAGTCACTCGGTGTAGGTGTCGAGTATGATATCGACAAGGCACTGCGATGGTGTGATGTGGCTAATGTCCTCAGGATTCAACTCGAGCGTCAGGATATCAAGTATATACCGAGTCTGAGAGAATACAATCTCTACTATGGTATCGACAAAAAACGGCTCGATCGGCTCGATCGTGAAATCACTATCATGCACCCGGGACCTATCAATAGGGGCGTCGAGCTCAATAGTGATGTCGCTGACTCTGAGCATAGCATCATACTACAGCAAGTAGAAAATGGTGTGGCGGTGAGAATGGCAGTGCTGTATCTTTTGGCTGGTAGAAAAAACTAATAAGCGAACAACCGTGATAAACTGTTTGTTAAGATGAATTTAAATCCACCATCGAAGGGATAATATTTAGAATCTTCCATGGTTTATAAATGGATTAGCTCAAGTAACTATAATGAAGAACTTCTTACTCTTAGCGATAGCCACTTTATTCTGCGGTATCGCTTCAGCACAGGTAGATATACAGATCGAGATCGAAAACTATGAATCCGACACGGTGATATTAGCTCATTATTTTGCGGATAAGATACTCGTGACCGATACGCTCTATAGTGATAATCAAAAGGACTTTCGCTATCAGTCAGATTCGACCTTGGCACAGGGGATGTATGTCATGGTAGCACGTCCTACGGGAGAGTTCTATCAGGTCTTACTGGACGAGGATCAGGAGTTTAAGGTGAATATCAATAAAGAGCGAGCTAATCAATTGGTCTTTGAAGGGAGCGCTGAGAATAGCTTATTTTACGAATACATGACTAATTTGAACATGAGTAGAGCAGAGATTAGCCGGATCGATCAGGCGCTGCAGACTGCTGACTCGTCTATGGTATCGATAGTCGATCAGCTCCAAAAAGATAAAGAAGCGGTCAATGCAGCAGTAGTCGCCTATCAAAATGAGATCATCTCTGAGTATGGTAATACGATCACAGCGCTACTCCTGAAGAGTAATTTGCCTTTTGAGTTTCCAGAGTTTGAGGGTACACAAGAAGAGATTGATCAGCAGAAATATGTTTACTATAAGGAGCGCTATTTTAATAATGTACCTCTTTCTGATCCGAGAATGCTGCGCACACCTGTCATGCATCAGCGAATAGAGTACTATATGAATAATTTGACACCTCAGCAGGCAGATTCGATTAATACATCTTTGGACTATATCCTCGCAGAGCTCGAGCCTTCTGAGGAGGCATATCAATACTATCTGAGCTACTACCTTGGTCACTATGGCAACTCTAAGTACATCGGGATGGATGCGGTCTATGTGCACTTGGCGCTCAACTACTATGATAAAGGAAAAGCTCCATGGGTATCTGAAGAAAATCTCGGAGAGATCGTAGGAAATGCTAAGAAACTGGCTCCTACTTTGATAGGTAAAGAGGCTCCAGAATTTGAGGTGTTTGACGAAGAGGGTAATCCGTACACCTTAGCTGATTTCAACAAAGACTTTACTATTATCGTCTTTTGGAAACCTGACTGTGGACACTGTACTAAGGCAATGCCGCACATCATTGACTTCAATGAAAAGTACAAGGATAAGTCAGTCGATATCCTCACGGTTTGTACTAAGACAGGTAAAAAATACGGGGAATGCTGGGAAGGTGTCAAAGAGAAAAACATGGAAACACTCCTCAATACTGGAGATGAATACCACAGATCAAGGATCTTCTCTAAATACTATGTCAACTCGACTCCATCGATCTATATCTTAGACAAGGACAAGAAAATCAAGCTCAAGAAAGTACCTGCTGAGAATCTCGACGCTGTCATGGAGCAGCTCATGAAAATCGACGATTCCGAGGGACGGATGAATTAATCCGACTATAGACTGACTATTCGTTATGATATTTTTCTCCACGTAGGATCGTATATCCTCGGTATATCTGCTCGAGTAGTAAGAGTCGAGCCATATCGTGAGTCATGGTCAGTTCAGATAGTGACCAGGTATAGTTCGCTCGATCAAATAAGCTTTGGTCCACTCCAAATGATCCACCTATGATGAATACCACTCGATTAGTCGCTGCATTCATGCGCTTCTGTAGCCAGGTGGAGAGTCCCATAGAACTCATTGATTTACCTCTTTCATCCAGTAGGACTACATAGTCGCTATCAGCTATTTGAGATAAGAATAGCTCCGCTTCTTTTTTCTTGATCTCTGTCGGATCTCCTTTCTGCTTGATCTCTTTGAGTCCTAAGATCTCATGACGGCAGTAGTGCTTGAGTCGCTTAGCGTACATCGACTCGAGCTCGGTATAGCTCTTATATTTTGATTTTCCCAACCAAAGAAAGGTGATCTGCATAGTTTATAGCGCTACTTGCTCATCTACATCATCTACAAATCTCACACAAAATGCGGCTATCAGCATAAGTACTCCTGCTAATACGATCGCATAGATCGCATAATTATCAAAAAGACCATTCACGATGAATCCATTAGTAATACTACTGACGATCTGTGGGATCGTGATGAATAGATTAAAAATACCCATATAGATGCCCATCTTATGAGCAGGAATAGATCCAGCTAATATTGCATATGGCATTGCCAAAATACTCGCCCAAGCTATACCTACTCCGATCATAGAAATAATCAACATGCCTGGTGTCGAGAAAAAATACATACTGATCAATCCCAGACCACCAATACTGAGGGAGAAGGCATGAGTAGCCTTGCGGCCATACTTTTTAGCAATGGAAGGAAGTAAGAAGGCATAGATGGCAGAGACCAGATTGTACACGCCGAAAATAATACCTACCCAGTTTCCAGCCTCCTGATAGAGGTCAGAGTGAGTATCATCTCTGCTGAGACCATAGATGTGTTGAGCGACAGCAGGTGTACTAAATACCCACATTGAGAATAAGGCAAACCAAGAGAAAAACTGGACGATGCCCAACTGTTTCATTGTCTTGGGCATATTAGAGATATCAGAGAAAATGGAAAGTAGGCCTTGGCCATCATTATGCTCCTCTATACCTGTCTCGTTAAACTGTGCGAGCTGCTCAGGAGAGTACTCTGGAGTCCGTACGATAGTCCAAATAATAGTCGTGATCAGTACGATCGCTCCGATGACAAATGAGACAATCACATTTTGAGGAATAGTACCCGCATCGGCACTCATCTCGACCCCAAACCAATTGCCCAAAATGTAGGGTAGCCAAGAGCCTATCACTGCACCAATACCGATGAGTACGGTCTGGAGCGAGTAGCCGAGAGTCCGTTGGTCTGAGGGCAGCTTATCAGCTACTAATGCTCTGAATGGCTCCATCGCTACATTAAATGATGCATCCATAATCATCAGCATACCTGCGCCAATCCAGAGAGCGGGGAGGACGTGGGTAAATGACCCCGCATTCGGCATAAGGAGGAGTCCTATAGCCGCCATGATCGCTCCGGTCAAGAAAAAGGGTCTACGACGACCAAGCCATGTCCATGTCCTATCACTATAGTAGCCGATGATAGGCTGCACGATCAGACCTGTCAGTGGAGCTACGATCCAAAACCACGATAGCTCATGGACATCCGCACCAAAAGTTTGGAGAATACGACTGGCATTACCATTTTGAAGAGCAAATCCCATCTGAATACCGAGAAATCCGACACTCATATTCCAGATTTCCCAAAAGGACAACTTTGGCTTTTTCATACGACATTAATTTCTATGACTGACAATATAGTGACAGCCTACAGAATCGCCATATGTTGGAAACGATTGTGTCAATAACAAAATATTATTTGCTATTGTTCCTGCTTCTTTTTGTTTGGTTTGCGCCCATTTGAGTTAGAGTGGCGCTTGTTATTGTTTTTACGTCGATTATTGCCTCCACGGCCACCAGATCTGCCGCCTGAGCGTCCACCACGGTTGTTAAGTTTCCATGCTGGGCCATCACCCAACTCTGCAGGCATCGGGATTTTCATGACTTCCATTTCGATCAGCTCCTCGATCTTACTGAATTTGTACATGTCGTCCTGATTGATCAGCGTGAGAGCTACTCCAGTAGAGTCCGCTCTGGCCGTCCGTCCGATACGGTGCACATAGTCTTCGGCATCATTCGGCACATCATAGTTGATGACCAGATTGATACCCTTAATATCTATACCTCGAGCCAGAACGTCAGTCGCTACGAGGACACGTACGGTACCAGCTTTGTACATGCGTAAGGCCGCTTCTCTATCTTTCTGCTCCAGATCGGAAGAGACTGCGAGGACTTCATATCCATTTCCCTTGAGGGCTCGGGTGACCTCTGCGACTTTCTTTTTAGTCGAGGCGAATATGATAATGCTGCTATAGTTAGGCTTGTCCTGTATGAGCTTTTTGATGAGCCCAGCCTTCTGATTGTCATAGGTCAGATAGGCACCTTGGAGTACTCCTTCTGCTGGCTTAGAGATGGACAGACGGATCTGTTCATGATCATTAAGTATGGACTCTGATAGCTTACGGATCTTAGGAGGCATAGTAGCACTAAACAGGAGCGTCTGCCTATTTTTTGGCAGCTTGCCTACGATGCGCATGATATCTTCATAAAATCCCATATCCAGCATGCGATCTGCCTCATCGAGGATCAGATGCTTTAGTTTGCTGAAGTCTACATATCCCATATTGATATGTGATATGAGTTTGCCAGGAGTGGCGACTATGATGTCAGCTCCTCGCCGTATAGCTCTTTTTTGCTCGGTGAAATCCTGTCCATCCCCACCACCATAGACTGCATAGCTCGTAGCATCGACGAAATATGAAAACGCTTGGATCTGCTGATCTATCTGTAGCACCAGCTCACGAGTCGGTGCGATCACCAGCGTATTTATGCTGTTATCATTATTATTGGCCAGCTTATTAAGTATAGGTAGAATGAATGCTGCTGTTTTTCCAGTACCTGTTTGTGCACAAGCTAACAAGTCTTTTCCCGCTAAAATTTTTGGGATTGCTTGCTCTTGAATGGGGGTCGCCGTCTCAAATCTCATGTAATCTAAACCCTCCAAAAGGCTATCGACGAGCCCAATTTCTTTAAATGTCATATAATATCTATCATTTCAAAAATCCACTCTCTTGAGATGGAAATATGTCCTAAAGTTACTTCTTATTATTGATTAACGTGGATATCCTTATTTATAGCCTTTTAGCTATGCAGTATTCTTGACCTCTTTATTTGCTCTTATGCTACTTTGCCGATATATTGAGCTTCTACACAATAATACGTATGAGCAAGTATTTATTAGCGATGATGATTACGATGGCAGCTGTCGTGATGGGTATGGGTCAGTATGACTATCAAGCGCTCAATGCTGAGAAAGCTAAAAAACATAAAAAAAACCTATCCTCCCTCGAGGACGATCAACTGTTACTTTATGTGATTTATAATCCTGACTATGCCCAAAACTCAGTATTAAGTCTAAATGATGACAGCAGTATAGCCGAATTGAGAAAGTCTGTTCGTACCGTATTATTAGACTGGTCTCGAGATACTCGCAATGATATATTCACTCGAGTGAATATAGAATCCAATCCAGCCTATGTGATACTCAATAGTGATGATGTGATATTAGCGAAAAGCTCAAAATTGGGTGGATATGATGATCTTTTACAGTTTTATGGATCTGCGGTGAGCTATGACAAGATGTACCAAAAGGCCATGGATAAAATCTCAGGAAATGCGCCTAAAGATGGCTGGGCAGAACTGGCCTCTATATCTCTCCAGCATGATGATAGGATCAGAGCTCGTGGATATATGGAGGAATGGCTGAGCTATGCACAGCCAGGTACTGACGAAAAAGATCTTGCCATCCTAATCAACTTACATAAAGAGTGCAAGTGCAGCCCAAGAATGGATATAGCCTTCGCTCAGTATGAAAAATCCATAGCCGAGGCAATAGGCATGGAGCAGTATCTGGATCTCCGACAGAGCTATATACTTTCCAATCTGACAAGGGATGGAGCTCTGGAACCCTACCTCGTGTGGGAGGCATACCAAGAGCATTTGGGGCCTCATGCGGATTCCTTATTTCGACTTTTCGCTATAGAGTACTTTAGGACGGTAGATCCTGATGAGGGGATTCTGATGGATGAGCTTTATAATTTTCTTTATTACTACCCTGATACCCCTTGGGAAAAGCAAGACCAGCTCTTTGCCTTAGCGATGGAGCAGACTAAGCTCAAAGATGACTGGCTACTGCTACTCGATTTACTCGAGTATCAGTTACTCAAAGAGCCTAGCTACCGTAAGAAGGACTATAAAGCTGCTATCTTATACAAGCTCGGGCAAACTGAGAGAGCTCAGCAACTGATGAAAAGTATAGAAGAAGAAGCATTTGCTGATGATCCTGATTATAAATCGATATTTTACCAGACTATAGAGTCTCATTAGTCTATTATGAAGCCTGTTATTGCATCATTTCGAGGTATCCTCTTAGCCCTTAATACCGCTGCGCACATGTCAGTCTTGGCGGTTCATGCTGCCTTCACTCGTGATGATGAGGACAGGCTAGGCTTCAGATATCGTAGGTTATGGGCTCGGCGATCGACTCGACTACTGGGTATCCAGGTGGTAGAGCAGCTGGGAGTCGATTATTCTGGCACGGCACTGTATGTGAGCAATCATCGGACGCTCACAGACCCTATCGTGCAGGCAGGCTATTTTGATAGCTATATCATCGCTAAAAATGATGTAGGATCTATCCCGATCATAGGTAAAGGGGCTGAGATGACCGGGATAATATTAGTTGACAGGGGGCAGATGAGCAGTCGACTCGCAGCCCGTACCCAGACTAAAGAGTTACTGGCTACAGAGCGTAGCATCTTAGTCTATGCAGAGGGGACGACCACGACAGATAGACATACTTCTGCATTCAAGATTGGTACATTCAAAGCAGCGGTCGAGGCGGGAGTGCCTGTAGTGCCATTGGCCATCGAGTATCGAGATAAGAAAGACTACTGGCTCGAAGAATCCATGATGAAACAAATGGTCAATCAGATCGGTCAGGGAAAGACGTATGTCAAAGTGCGTATTGGCGAACCGATACACTCCGATCAGCCAGATGAGTTGATGACGCTGACTAAACAGTGGATCGATAAAAATCTGCTCGAAATGCAGACAGACTGGTCACAAGTGTTTGACTGATACTTATGATTTTAGCCTGTTGGCGAATTTTTTCTTCACCTTAGCCACCTTTGGACCAATGACAACTGAGCAATATCCATTTTGGGGATTGAGCCTATAGTAATTATCATGATACGCCTCGGCTGGGTAAAATTCCTCTGCTGGGCTGAGCTCAGTGACTATAGGATCATTCCATAGAGTAGGAGCGACTTCTTGGATAGACTTTTCTGCGATTGCTTTTTGTTCATCATTGTGATAGTAGATCACTGATCGGTACTGAGTACCTACATCATTGCCTTGGCGATTGAGTGTAGTAGGGTCATGGCTGGCCCAGAATATTTCCAATATTTCTTCATAGCTGATTTTGTCAGCATCATAGGTGAGCTGTACGACTTCTGCATGACCAGTGAGTCCAGAGCAGACTTCTCGATAGGTTGGATTTTTGATTTTACCTCCCGTATAGCCTGACTGGGCCGCTATGATACCATCTATCATGAGATATACAGCCTCTACACACCAAAAACAACCACCTCCTATTGTCGCTATTTCATGTTTTGCCATTGTTTCTACTGTTTTATTTGATCTCGGATCAATCGACAATATGACTACTTTTTGTCGTACTCTATTTATCGACCTTGCCGATTTTTATTTCGATTATCACCCAGTGAACAGCCAAAATCAAAACAAAGTTCTCCCTGCTGGCTGGGTTGTGTGAGATTTTTGTCGATTCTTTTTATAGATAAATTGTTATATATAACTGTTAGCCAGTTTTTTATGAATCATTATTTTTTGAAATGTGTAAAAGGCATTACATAAGTATAGATTCTTACTGGGCGGTGCCTACAGATACCCTACAGTCAGCCTACAAAAGGCTTATCTTTGTATTCGAGTAATAACCCCTATACAAAAAAGACCCTTTGAGAATGAAAACCTTAGCGTTAGCACTGGTGCTACTATGCACGTCCATGCTATATGGATCCAGCGAGATAGAGCTACGCATCACTCCTGAGCATCATGACGTACAAAACCACTTCGTCTATGCAGCTGTAGAGATCGCTGTATCCAATGATACAGAAGTAGTACTCGCAGATCAAAATTATAGACTATACTACGATAGTGAATTATTAAGTCTTGATAGAGCTGAAAGCTTTTCAGATCTACCGATGGACAAGTATAGTGACCTGGAAGTATTAGAACTTTTTGAAGGAATCAAAGCTAATCATGTGAAGCAGTTAGCTTTTGATCAAAGTCTTGGATTTGTCAATTTTAAGATTGATCTACTGGACAATTCAAATGGAGGCATAGCACTTCACAAAGGTGATGGTTGGCAAAAAGTGGCCGTTTTAAAATTTGAAATAAAAAATGATGAAGTCCCTGCACAGATGGTCTGGAGCAGACCGCAGGTGACAGATCAATATGCTACAGCATTTGTCGAGCTCATGGAGTGGGTATCGCCTAACCAGACCGCTCCCCTCGAGGTGAAGAAGTATGCAGATGCAGTGGTGAAAAAAGAAGAGATTACAGCACCTATTTATATAAATGTAGGACCTAATCCTACGCTTGATTTTGTGAAAATTGAGTACTCTGAAACGATGCAGGCGTCCACTTTAGTGAGAATAAGTGATACAAATGGTCGAATTTTAGTCAATAAAACTATGCCTTCAGGTACTCAAAAAACAACTTTAAATATATCTTCGCTGCCAGCAAGTATTTATACGGTAGAAATCGTAGATATGCATAGCGAAATGAGTATTCACAGCGTGAAAATCGCAAAAGTGGATTATTAATTTGGAGTTGATTTTTCTTAATAAGGGTTGAGCCTGATATGATAAATATCGGGCTCATTTTTTTTGTGGTACTTGTCTTTCAATTATTCTTATTTATTCGAGTTTTATTTTGGGCGATCAGCGCCATAGTACGTAGAGATAGCTATACATTTGCGGCTCATCATATATGTTATCATGGCTAAGATATTAATCAACGACGGGATACATCCCACAGGAGAAAAAATGCTAAAAGACGCTGGTCACGAAGTGAGTACACAGAATGTACCTATGGATCAGCTCGCAGAAAAACTACCAGCATACGATGCGATATGCGTGCGTAGTGCTACTAAAGTAAGACAAGCAGTCATCGAAGTATGTCCTAACCTCAAAGCTATCGGGAGAGGAGGAGTAGGACTTGACAATATCGATGTAGACTATGCTCGCAGCAAAGGGATCGCTGTGATCAATACACCTGCTGCCTCATCCAGATCAGTGGCGGAGTTAGCCTTCGCTCATTTGTTCAGCATCGCCAGATCGCTCTATAAGAGTAATCGATCTATGCCGACTAAGGGTGATACAGAGTTCAAAGCATTGAAAAAATCATATGCTAAAGGATTTGAGCTTTATGGTCGCACACTTGGTGTGATTGGTTTTGGCCGAATCGGGCAGGCAACTGCAGAGCTCGCTATCAGCGTAGGTATGAATGTCATCGCAGTCGATCCATATGTCAAAGAGGCGGAACTGACTATCGGAGGCCCACAGTGCAGTGCTAAGTGTACGGTGAAGACCAGCACGATGGAGGATATGCTCGCTAATGCAGATGTAATTACACTTCATGTACCATTCACTGGAGCCCCAGTACTATCAAATGCAGAGTTTGCTAAAATGAAAGATGGCGCTGTACTCATTAATGCATCGAGAGGAGGTACTGTCGATGAAGATGCTATGTTAGCTGCGCTTGAGTCAGGAAAACTGGCTGCCGCTGGAGTAGATGTATTCATCGGGGAGCCAACTCCTCGTAAGGATATACTCGAGCATGATCGAGTATCACTTACTCCTCATACTGGAGCATCTACTGTAGAGGCACAGGAGAAAATCGGTATCGAGTTAGCAGAGAAATTAATAGAAGCATTAGGCTAAGCCTACATTGCTCACGATAAATGTGAAGGGTAGCTTTCTGATCAGAGAGTTACCCTTTTCTTTTTGTATTGACTGATCGGATATGTGGTATGGACTCTTGAGCGCCGAGTCCCTGTACGGATAGTCCAGAGGCCACTACGGCGATCTCGACTGCGTCCCTCAGTGATGCCCCATCTATGATCATAGCTCCGAGATACCCACAGAAGGTATCACCAGCACCAGTAGTATCTACCACCTTGACTTCGATAGCCGGCACTCTTTGGGTAGTATCGGCAGCTCTATCATAATAGATCACACCATCACTGCCTAAGGTAAGGATGATGTAGGGAGTAGAAAGCGTCAGAGTGAGCTGATGTAGTAGCTCCTCATCTCTGAGTGATGTGCTGGGACGGAGTAGATCTCTGGCCTCCGTTTGATTGAGGATGAGATAGGCTACTTGATTGAAGTAGCTCTCATCCATGCTGATGAAAGGGGCTGGATTATATAGGACTTTGATGCCTGCTTTATGGCAGTACTGTATGATAGCTTGCGTGACGGGGACCGGTATTTCATTTTGGAGTATGACTACGCTATGAGCCCCTACCCTCTTGAGTGCTTTGAGTATTTCTTCGGTATTTAAGTCTGCGTTAGCTCCGGGGCCGACGGAGATGCTATTTTCTCCATGACGATCCACATTGATGAGGGCTACTCCAGTAGGCTGTGTAGAGATCTTCATATGACGGGTATCGATACGCTCTACTTCATACCGCCTGATGAGCTCTCGCCCAAAATCATCATCGCCCACAGCCCCGATAAATGCTGTATCAACTCCCGCTCGAGCAGCAGCTACAGCTTGATTGGCGCCTTTCCCACCCGGTTTTTGATAGTATTGGCCACCTCCGACGGTCTCCCCTGGCACTGGTAGATGATCTACGCTCATGATGAGGTCCATATTGGCACTTCCGATGACGACTACTGTTGATTTCATATATCGAAAATTAGCTAAATGAGGAGAATAACTTTTCCTTGAACGCAGCATGATCTGCAGCATGGATCACACGAGCATTAGGATTTTTCTTTTTGATGCCGTTCACATCGACGATGAGCATACCTCGAGTATCTTCGAGATCTCCGCTGCAGACTATATCACAGTAATATTCGCCCATCTGAGTAGCGACTGACTCATCCAGTGCTATCGCCATAGCTAATGGATCCGCCAGATAGCAGAGTACATCCTGCTCGTGATCTTGGAGCCATTGTAATTTGATCGCTTGCATATCGACAGCGGCTTTCGCCAATGGTGAAGGATAGTCTGATAGATCATCCAGATCTTCTATTGTCAGGTATCCTTGATCAAGGGTCACGTCCCATCCGACTATCGTCTTGTCCATATCCGTATGGATACAGCGATGTGCAGCCTCAGGATCTGCCCAAAAATTGTATTCAGACACTGGTGTTACATTACCAGGCATGCGATAGTTGCCACCCATGATATAGCAGTGTCGTATGAGCGAGGGTAGCTGTGGGTCAGTCTCTATAGCTTTAGCGAGATTAGTCATGGGGCCGAGAGTGATCACGATCAGCTCTCCATCATATGTACGAGCCATATCTATGATGTGGCTCACGGCATCATAGGAGGCTGGTACTCTGTCATGTAGCGGCAGACCTATATCTCCCAGACCATCTTTACCATGGATGAAGTCTGCTTTTTCGAGGACTCGATGCTCTGGACCAGCAGCTCCGACGTGCACAGGTACTTTTTTCCCCATTTGCTCGACCAGGTAGAGTACGTTTTGAGTGACATGATCGAGCGATACATTGCCTCCTACGCAGGATATACCGACGACTTCATAGCGAGGATCTGATAGTGCCATGATGAGCGCCAAGGCATCATCAGTGCCAGCATCTGTATCGATATATATAGGAATCTTCAATGTGTTACATTTTGGTGGAGTGCAAATTACAGGTATATCGCATTAGAATTTAAAATAAATCGCCCTACCTACGTTATTAATATTGGCTGTGATCCATCCGAGTTTCAAAAGATTGAAAATGACCTTAAATTTGGAATATAACAATAAAAACTATGTCAGATAAAGTGATACCGGTGGTAGACCTCACCAAGTTTACTAAAGGAAATGAAGCCCAAAGAAAAGAATTCGTAGCTGAGCTCGGAGAAGCCTTCCACAGTATTGGTTTTGTGGGAGTGAAAAATCACGGTGTGCCAATGGAGCTCATCAATGACTTTTATACTAAGTCGAAAGAGTTTTTCGCATTAGATAAAGATGTGAAGGAGAAATATGAGATACCTGGATTAGCTGGACAGCGTGGATATACATCCTATGGTAAAGAACATGCTAAGGGATCTACTGTAGCTGATTTAAAAGAGTTTTTTCAGATAGGTCAGGAGGTATCAGAAAGCCATCCGGCTCCAGAAGACTATCCTGCAAATGTACAGACTGATGAGGTGCCCGAATTTCCGAAGTTGGGTATGCAGCTGTATAGAGCATTTGAGTCAGCGGGTAGTGCGCTCCTGAGAGCCATAGCTATCCATCTGGATCTGGGCGAAGATTATTTTGATAAGCAGATCAAGGACGGATCGAGCATACTACGTGCTATCCACTATCCACCGATCACAGAGGAGCCTAAGTCGGCTATCAGAGCGGAGCAGCATGAAGATATCAATCTCATCACGTTACTCGTAGGTGCGAGTGCAGGGGGACTGCAGCTACTCAACAAAGAAGATAAATGGCTGGATATCGAGCCTGAAGAAGATGAGATCGTCATCAATGTCGGTGATATGCTGCAGCGACTGACTAATAATTATCTAAAGTCGACTACTCATCGTGTGGTGAATCCTCCTAAAGAGGAATGGCATAAGCCACGACTATCGATACCATTCTTTTTACATCCGGTGCCTGACATGGATCTGACTTGTCTTGATAAGTGCGTGACAGACGAGAATCCTCTACAGTATGCGCCTATTACGGCAGGTGAGTATCTGGACGAGAGACTGAGAGAGATTGGTCTAAAGAAGTAAGCTGAACTACCTCTTGAACAGCATAAAAAAAGCTCAAATTGATATCAATTTGAGCTTTTCTTTTTTGAAAACAAGATTTCTTAATCTTAAGCGGCAGCTAAGCCTTTGATATACTTGCTAAGCTTACTTTTTACGTTAGCCGCTTTATTCTTGTGCCAAAGATTTCTCTTAGCTAATCTGTCAATCTTACTCATCACTTTCGGAAAGTATTTCTCTGCCTCAGTTTGGTCAGTCATTTCCTTTAGTTTAGCGATAGCTGTACGAGTAGATTTCTTGTAGTATCTATTAGTGAGTCTTTTTTTAGCAGCTTGTCTTGCTCTTTTCTTTGCAGAAGCGTGATTTGCCATATTGTCTTAGTTCTTTACTTGTTTCAAAAAGAGGCGCAAATGTATGATATTTTTTGGGATGACGAAAGAGTTGTTGAATAGTTTATTCACCTACCTGACAATTATATCGGTTTTTAACCGCTCAGAGGCCTAATAAATGCAGGATGAAACTATCACTTAAATGTATTTTAGTCCATATTTGCGGACTACTATTTGTGTACGAATATTAATGAAATATAATGGCGGATTACTCATACGTTTTTAATGCGCACCCGACTTTCATAGAGTCACTATATAAGCAGTATAAGGATGACCCGACATCTGTCGAAGATGGTTGGAGATCATTTTTCGAAGGATATGATTTTGGCGGAAGCCAAACGAATGGAAATGGGTTTACCGTAAATGGTACTGGCACGGATATAGCGAGCTCCACAGATCTGTCAAAGGAGTTTGGTGTAATGTCACTGATACATGGATTCAGAGATAGAGGACACCTGCTCTCTACGACTAATCCTATCCGCCAGCGTCGTGACCGTCGTCCGCATCTGGATCTCAGTGATTATAATCTGGAAGAGGCCGATATGAAAAAGACCTTTGCGGCAGGAGAGGAGATCGGTCTTAAGAATGGGACTCTGGCGCAGATCATCATGAAGCTCAAGCAGATCTATACTGGGAATATCGGGTTTGAGTATTCGCATATAGAGAACAAGGATAAACGTATGTGGCTCCGAGATAAAATCGAATCTCGATCTCTCAATGCATCGTATGGACTATCTATCGAAAAGAAGAAAAGAATCTTAGAGAAACTGAATGGTGCGGTAGGATTTGAGAGTTTTCTCAATAAAAAATATGTAGGACAGAAGCGATTTTCTCTCGAAGGAGGTGAGTCTATCATCGCTGGGCTCGATGCCATCATCAGTCAGGGAGCGTCTGCTGGTGTACAGGAGGTCGTGATCGGTATGGCACATAGAGGTAGACTCAATGTATTAGCTAATATCATGGGTAAGACTTATGAGCATATCTTCAATGAGTTTGAAGGGACAGCGGTGCCTGATTTGAGTTTTGGAGATGGTGATGTCAAGTATCATCTTGGTTATTCGTCGATAGTCAAAACGTCCGGAGGCCAAGAAGTACATCTTAAGCTCGTACCCAATCCATCTCACCTCGAGGCGGTCAATACTGTGGTGGAGGGATTCGCTCGGGCAAAAGCTGACCTACTCTATAAGAGCGATTATGATGCGATTCTGCCGATCCTCATTCATGGTGATGCGGCTATCGCAGGTCAGGGGATCGTCTATGAGACGGTACAGATGAGTCAGCTGCCGGGATACTATACGGGTGGGACGATGCACTTGGTGATCAATAATCAGATCGGGTTTACTACCGACTTTGATGATGCGAGATCGTCGACCTATTCTACAGGTGTAGCAAGTCTGGTGCAGGCACCTGTATTCCATGTCAATGGTGATGATCCAGAAGCATTAGTATTTGCGGTAGAATTAGCCACGGAGTATCGTCAGAAATTTAATAATGATGTATTCATCGATATGGTATGCTACCGACGTCATGGTCATAATGAAGGAGATGATCCTAAGTTTACGCAGCCAGAGATGTATGAATTTATCAATAGTCATAAGGATCCAAGGGAGCTATATGTCTCAAAGCTCATTGAGCGTGGGGATGTAGAAAAAGATCTCGCTGAGAATATGGAGAAGACATTTTGGAATGATCTCCAGCAGCGCCTTGATGAGGTAAAGCAAAAACCCCTGCCATATACCTACCAAGAACCAGAGCAGGAGTGGCGTAAACTCAAAAAGACCACTGACCCTAAGGATTTTGAGGTGTCACCAGAGACAGGTATCGAAAGAAGTAAAATAGATCAGGTAATCAATCACTTGATGACTTTGCCTGAAGGATTCACACCTCTGAGTAAGATCAAGCGACTACAAAAAGGGAAGCAAAAGCTGCTCGACAATGACACTATCGACTGGGCAATGGCTGAGCTGATAGCCTACGGGTCGATACTACTCAATGGCGAAAATATTAGAATCAGCGGACAAGATGTGAAGAGGGGGACTTTCTCTCATAGACATGCCATATTCAATGATGCTGAGAAATTCAAAGAGTATAATCGATTTGATGGATTGTCTAAGGATCAGGGTCGATTCATGATTTATAATTCGCTACTGTCGGAGTTTGGTGTATTAGGATTTGAGTATGGATATTCATTAGCATCTCCGCACACATTGGTAATCTGGGAGGCACAATTTGGAGATTTTTACAATGGTGCGCAGACGATGGTTGACCAGTTCGTTATGGCAGCGGAGAGTAAATGGAGACGGATGAGTGGACTCGTGATGCTCCTCCCTCATGGATATGAAGGTCAGGGACCCGAACACTCCTCTGCAAGAGTCGAGAGATTCCTACAGGCGAGTGCAGAGTACAATGTCACGGTAGCTAATATCACCACACCGGCTAACTTCTTCCATGCCTTGAGACGTCAGTTGGAGAGACCGTTTAGAAAGCCACTCATCGTGATGTCCCCTAAGTCGCTATTCAGACATCCGAGATGTATCTCTCAGATCTCAGAGCTTGAGACAGGTAATAGATTCCAAGAGGTATTTGATGATGCTACAGCGAATGCTAAAAAGGTGAAAACGCTACTCCTCTGTACTGGAAAAATATACTACGATCTGCTCGATAAGAAAGAAGCAGATAATAGAGATGATGTAGCTATCGTCCGTATGGAGCAGCTATATCCATATCCGCAAAAACAGCTGGATGAGATATTCGCTAAGTATGCCAAGGCGAAAATCAGATGGGTACAAGAAGAGCCTCAGAACATGGGAGCTTGGCAATATCTCCTGAGCTTCTGGCGAAATCCAGAGATAGAAGTAATCTCGAGACGTACGAGTGCTTCGCCAGCTACAGGATATAAGAAAGTCCATGATCAGCAGCAAGCTAAGCTGATCGAGGATGCTTTCTCTAAGTAATACTAAAAGCGCAGTGTGAAAAGCTGCGCTTTTTTTATGGCCAGGATGTATTCAGACTACTCGTATCAGGCTATAAGCTGAGATTATCCCCGACCTCTATGTCCGTTAGTTTATTGCCTGCTATCTGACCTCCTGAGAGCATTAGATTCCCATATTGCTGATAGTTTGGCCATGGCGATTGAAATCTCGCAGTAGTATCATTATAGTTAGTATAGAAATCCCACTGTGTCACCAGATGTGAGTTTGGATCAACGTAGACATGATACTTATTGTCTGGAGTGACACCTACATCTGCAAAAGTCAGCTCAAGTACTTCGGCATTTTTTCCTGAGGTAGTAGTGTCTTGGCCGACATACTTGAGAGTGACTCCACTATCTTTTAGTTTGTACGGCATGACGAGCCAGTAGCTATCATTGATCCACATTTCGTGAGCACGAGTGAGATATTTATTGAGACTGTCTGGCTGTGTGATGGATTCGCCATCGATAGTGACAGTACCACTCATATCGTTCATGTCGAGCTCGTAGTAGCTATTATCTCCGGGCACTTTTATCTCTACAGTATTATTCTCTTTATCCCAGAGATGCGTCCTCCTGCCAAAGAAGGTCCACTTGATCTCTTTCGTTTCGTCCCATGCTTGGCGACCTCCCATAGCTTCCATTACCTTATCTGCGATGGCGATCGCTTGCTCATCAGAATCAGTGGCATTAAATCCCTCTGCAGGAGGATTACCATATGGTATGGAGCTATCAGACTGACAGCTCATCATCAGAGCGATAGAAAGAGAGAGTAGGAGTAGGTATTTCATCGGGGTGTTCTTTTAGCTTTACGCAAAATTAAGATTTTACCAGTTTGATCATACGATGAGATGCTTCAGATGATATGCGGAGGAAGTATATACCTGATTCTAAAGATGAAGTGGGTATACTCGTAGAGCTTCCACTCATTGTCTCTTGGTATAGCAGCCGCCCATTGATATCGATGAGGCGGATCATATCTATCTCGGTGTCACCTGCTATCTTGATGAAGTCACTAAAAGGATTAGGATAGATATCGATAGTGCTGCCATCAGGGAGTTCCACAGTAGGTGTATCTTGGCCCTCGACATATGAGAGCAGCCATGGCACTCCGACCTGAAGTGCTGGAGCTATACACGATGTATGATCAAGCATCTGATCGCCGCTCACATCCATCGAACTTACGTCTGGTGCTCCATTAGCATTCATAGTAGAGTCAGCGAGTACAGTGTTCAGATAGGATACCTGATCATCATCTTCACAGTATAGCATGAGGGTAGGGGAGGTCGGCGTCCAGTCGTAGACATCGCTTTTCTGTAGCTCCAGTCTGAATGGGTGCTCCTCATTAGCCGCTATGTCTGCCAGTATCTCTGGGGTAAACAAGAGATTAGCGGAGCTTGATCCATATTTATTGGTCATGATAGTCAGTAGATTCACATTGAGGGTAAATAGCCCCTCTCCGGTCGCTGCAAAATCCTGTATGTCAGCTAAGTACTCCTCTCTGAATATGGCACTGAGATCTGGGAAAAAGTCGGGCTCAACGGCCTGAATACCCAAAACGGTATAGACCAGATAGGCAGGATAGAAGAACTCTTCTTCGCTCAAGACTAAATCCAGCATGACTCCAGAAATATTGTAGGGGCCGCTCATAGGGAGTGCTGCTGTGACATCGTACTGATCGGCATAGTTGGCCTCGAGCTCTTGGTAGACGGCCATAGCGGCATGGCCCCCTTGGCTATAGCCAGTGAGAAATAGCTGATCAGAGAAAGGTACCTCCTGCTCCTCGAGATAGCTGTAGACTGCTGCCATCATATCAATCGTCGCAGATGCCTCTGTCTCCGCATGTACGTAGGGATGAAATCCTCTCGATTCTCCCATCCCCAGATAATCCGGAGCAAAGGCGATAAAGCCCAAAGACGAAAAAGATGCTGCTAAGAGGTATTCATTTCCAGAGAGATTAGATGGGACATCATTTCGGCCATCAGTCGTACCATGTTGATAGTTGAGCAGAGGACGAGGGCCTTCGATGATATCTGGTATGCAGAGGAGTCCACTGGCTGTATCGGGTAGCATGTCTGAGCCTGTAGTGGTATAGCTCACTTTGTATAAGTCTACCCCGTTTGTCACGTCTACTCCACTGATGATGCCGCCTATGACTGCCTGAAAGGTGGTCTGACTCACATTAGTCCTGAACTCTACGGAGATTATCTCCTGAGCTGATAGCGTGATCAATGGTAGAAAGAAGATAGATAAAATGTACAATCTCAGCTGCTGCATGATTTATGATGACTGATGAAAAAAGAATACCTAAGATAGTACAGATCGCAGAGTATCGCACCATCTTAGGTATTTCTATGTTTGTATTATGTGGGTAGACCTTATACTTTCTTGACGATGATGGCACTGGCACCGCCACCACCATTGCATAATGTCGCCAGACCATGGCCTGCGCTCTCGGTCTGCATCGCATGGATGAGGGTGGTCAGGATACGTGCACCTGAGCAGCCCAGAGGATGACCAAGAGATACGGCACCTCCATGGATATTCATGATGTCGGTGGATATACCGCAAGTCTGTGCGAATGCCATAGCCACCACACTGAAGGCTTCATTGACCTCAAATAGGTCGATGTCGCTCATGCTGAGTCCCGCTCGCTCGAGGGCCTTGGGTGCAGCCTTAGTCGGAGCAGTGGTAAACCACTCAGGCTCATGAGCTGCATCTGCATACGAGACGACTTCTGCGATAGGAGTGAGGCCATATTTTTTGACGGCATCCTCACTGGCTAATACTAATGCCGCACCACCGTCATTGAGAGTAGAGGCATTGGCGGCCGTCACCGTACCTTCTTTGCTGAATGCTGGTCGGAGATTTGGTATCTTGTCAAACATCACATTTTTGAATTCCTCATCTTGGTCCATGAGGATTGGATCTTTCTTGCGCTGTGGTATTGACACGGGGATGATCTCTGAGGCAAATTTTCCAGCTTCTGTAGCTGCTGCTGCCCTCTTATAAGATTGAATCGCATATTCGTCTTGTGCCTCTCGAGTGATATCATATTTGGCGGCAGTGGCGTCACCACAGTTGCCCATCGCTTGATGATTGTAGGCATCAGTGAGTCCATCTTTTTGTAGGCCATCGATAAGTGGTGCTTGACCAAATTTACTTCCCCAGCGTTGAGATGGTGCATAATAGGGGATGTTAGTCATACTCTCCATGCCACCTGCTACGATGATATCTGCTTGGCCGAGTGCGATAGACTGACTACCAAACATCACGGCTTTCATCCCAGATGAGCATACTTTATTGATGGTAGTAGCGGGTACATTATTAGGTATGCCAGCGGTGATAGCGGCTTGTCTCGCAGGTGCCTGGCCGAGGTTAGCTTGACAGACATTACCCATGAAGACTTCATCTACATTTTCGGCCTTTACATTGGCTGCAGCCAATGCTCCTTCTATCGCAAACTGTCCGAGCTGAACAGCTGAAAATCCCTTGAGCATACCTCCAAAGCTTCCCATTGGAGTTCTTTTAGCAGATACGACGTACACTTTTTTCATTTAGGCAGTTTTGATTTATACTTAATTTTGTAGTCTCAGGTGTTATTTGTTTCCTTTTGGATATTTAACGCAATTTTCACCTGTTTACTTCGATTAAAATGATGCATTTGTCATTTATTATCGTCTACAAGGTAGACATATGATTATAAAATGTGACAGCTCGGTACATTGTTGTCACTAAAAAAATTGAACTATGAAAAAGATAAATAAAGTATTCAGTAAGTCAATTTTCGCTTTTACGCTTTTGGCTATAGCCTTCAGTCTATCTGCTCAGGGGATCGATGAAGATAAGACTGTACTCTATATGAAGGCTAACGTGCTCATGGAAAGTGAGCGATACGACGAGGCCGTGCGTATGTACAATAGGATCCTCAAAGAAGATGATCAATATAGTCAAGCCTATGTCATGAGGGCTAAGGCAAAATATAATCTCGGAGCATATAAAGGGACCAAGATGGATATCATGAAGTACATAGAGCAGGCAGGAGTCAATAAAGAGATCATCCGTATAATGGCCGATACTGAGTATAAGCTCAATAATCTGAAAGCAGCTAAAAACTATATAGAGACAGCCATAGAGCTGGATCCATTTGATGGAGATCTGTATTATCTGTCAGGGATGATAGCTGTGGATGATGGACGTAAAAATGATGCCTGTGAGCATTTTGCAATAGGTTCCTCGCTCGATCATCCGAAGTGTTCGAGCAAGTTTAACTCCGAATGCTATGGCTATATGGTCAAGTCTCGAGGAGGTACAAAGCCACCTGCAGCTCCTCCGGCAGCAGAGCCAGAAGAAGTAGCCTCAGCGGTCGACTCTATCGAGACTCCAGATCTGGAAGAAGTAAATGATATAGAGCTGCCAGAAAAACCTAAGGCCCCTGAAATAGAAGTAGTCAAAGAAGACAAAGTCGATCTGAATGCCGTCCAAGAGCATAAAATCGATGAAGAGCTAAGCGTCATAATCACTAATGGATTGGGAGAAAGAAATATCGAAGAACTACCTAATATCTTCATCTTATCAAGCGAAGATGGTGTCGTGGCTATCGATCTATGTATAGATTCTGAGGGTAAGGTATTCGACGCTCAGATCAACAGAGAAAAATCTACCATCTATCGCTCATCTCTGACTTCACTGGCGATCAGAAAAGCTAAAGAATTCATATTCATGCCAAGCCTGAGTGCAGAGCAGTGTGGTACGCTCATCTATAAGATATCAGCCCAATAGGTGATTGTATCAGCTGATTTTCAGTTATTTAAGGTATTTGATCATTTTGGTAGATGATGCTTGATAGATGAATTTAATATGAACAGATAGAGTGTCATCTATCTAGCATATTGCAGAGTTGTACCCGAATAATCTGTAGGGGTATGTCACTTTTCCTGTGAAAGAAGTCTTAATTTGTGTTACCTTAAAAACGACAACTAACCCCAATTCTTGAGATGATGACAAGGGTCATCATTTGCCCTATTGAAGATAATCTCGATGGAGTCATCGTAGCGTGGACTCTTTAACACCCATTAAAACAGATTGCCCTTAAACTTCAATAGGATGAAAAGAATAGTACTTCTTTGTTTTACTTTTTTACTGTGCATAGGTTCTGCTTGGAGCTATGATATGTACAATCTCGATGAAACCTGTCTAGACTTCAATGATAAAGACAAGGATGGAATCCCTGATGACCAAGATAATTGTCCAACTACATATAACCCATATCAAGATGACTCTGATCGAGATGGTATCGGTGATCTCTGCGATGATGATGACTGTGGCTGTGAGAGCAGCTATCAGATGATCTACGTCTGTCAAGGCGGTATCACGAGACGTATCAACTGTAGTGCGCTCAATGATGATATCACTTACTGTGGACCTTGTGAGGAGATCCGTATGGATCCATGTATGATGTGTGAGCCAGGTGATGATGGTAAGTTGACTTTCTGTCGTATCCCACTCAATCCTCAGAATCTAAGAACTATCAAAGGAGATTGTGATGAGCTCGATCGTTACTTTAATGCCGATGGATCATTCATGAATCCTAATGACCAATGTGGTCCTTGTAACTGTGCTATGATCGGTGATGTAGATACTGATGGTGATGGCGTCTGTGACGGGAAAGATGAGTGTCCAGAAAATCCTGATAAATCAATAGCTGGCATGTGTGGCTGTGATGACGATGACACTGATAAGGACTGGGTCTGTGATAGCGAAGATGTATGTCCTGGAGGTAATGATAAAAATGATGATGACGGAGATGGCGTGCCAAACTTCTGTGATATCTGTCCAGAAGGCGATGACAATGCTGACATGGATGGCGACGGTATCCCAGATGCTTGTGATTCATGCATGATGGGAGACAGTGACGGCGATGGCGTCTGTGATAGCGAAGATGTATGTCCTGGAGGCGATGATACTATCGATGTAGATGGAGACGGTATACCAGATGCCTGTGATGACTGTACAGCAGGCGATGTAGATGCCGATGGCATCTGTGATGATGTGGACATCTGTCTATCAGGTGATGACAATGCTGACATGGATGGCGACGGTATCCCAGATGCTTGTGACTCATGCATGATGGGAGATAGTGATGGTGATGGCGTCTGTGACAGCGAAGATGTGTGCCCTGACGGTGATGACAATGTGGATGTAGATGGTGATGGTATCCCAGATGCGTGTGATGACTGTACAGCAGGCGATGTGGACAATGATGGTATCTGCGATGATGTAGATATCTGTCTGGCAGGCGATGACAATGCCGACATGGATGGTGACGGTATCCCAGATGCCTGTGACTCATGTATGATGGGAGATAGTGACGGTGATGGCGTCTGCGACAATGTAGATGTTTGCCCTGACGGTGATGACAATGTGGATGTAGATGGTGACGGTATCCCAGATGCCTGCGATGACTGTACAGCAGGTGATGTGGACAATGATGGTATCTGCGATGATGTAGATATCTGTCTGGCAGGCGATGACAATGCCGACATGGATGGCGATGGTATCCCTGACGCCTGTGACTCATGTATGATGGGAGATAGTGATGGCGATGGCGTCTGTGATAGCGAAGATGTATGTCCTGGAGGCGATGATACTATCGATGTAGATGGAGACGGTATCCCAGATGCCTGTGATGACTGTCTGGCTGGCGACGCAGATGCCGATGGTATCTGTGATGATGTAGATATCTGCATCGGTGGCAATGATAATAACGATATGGACATGGACGGCACTCCAGATTTTTGTGATCCTTGTCCATTAGATTTCTTTGATGACTTTGATAATGATGGTGTCTGTGATAGAAATGATAAGTGCCAGGGCTCAGACGATAGTCTCGATGCAGACAGCGATGGTATCCCAGATGGCTGTGATATTTGTCCAGATGATCCGGCGAATGATAGTGATGGTGATGGCGTCTGTGACAGCGAAGATATATGTCCAAATGGTGATGACAATGTAGATATGAATGGTAATGGCGTCCCTGATGCCTGTGAGTCAAGCTACTGTGAAGTGCAAGGGCAGAGTGCTCATGAATGGATAGAAAATGTTAAGCTTAATGAAGTATTCTACAGTACTGGAGATGATGGCGGATACGCCGATAACACATTCATCACTGTCGAAGTGACAAAAGGAGATAGCCTCGAAGTATGGGTGACATCGGGCTATACAGATGACGTATGTGAGCTCTCTCATTACGCCTATGTTGATTGGAATCAAGATGGAGACTTTAATGATGCAGAGGAGTTCCTCTTCCTCAAAAAATACCTAAGAGAGACTGGTCTCAATGTTCAAGTGCCGAGCTTTGCTCTAACAGGACCTACCAGAGTGAGAATAGCAGTGGTCTATGGTCGTCTGGATGGACCGTGTGATCCATGTTTTGATGGAGAGATAGAGGACTATACGGTCATCATCAATGATCCTGTAGGCGCTCAAGCACTACCAGAAGAAGCTAAGCAAACTCAAACTAAAGCACGAGTACAGGTATCTCCTAATCCTACACAAAAAAGCGTTGGGCTAAGAGTAGAGGCGACAGACCTATCTCAGGACACCAGAGCATCGCTCATTGATCTGGATGGCAATCTCGTAAAGCAGATTAACATCACGGAAGGTGTAAATCAACTTAGTACTAATGATGTATTACCAGGAGTTTATATCGTAGAAATGAGAGATGGTACAGAATTAATCCAAAAAAGGGTGATCATTCAGGATTAAGAGAAAGAATTTAATCTTTTCAACCCAAAAGTAGTGAAGGTGGAGTGCGATGGCGCTTCACCTTTTTTTATACTTTCAACATTATGCGGGTACAGTGATACAGAATAAGGAGCCTTGGTCAGGGTATGATTCTATGTCTATTTGCCCGTTGTGTGATTCTACGATACGCTTCACTATAGATAGCCCGAGTCCTGATCCGCTATATTCACTTTGAGTATGTAGTCGTGTGAACATGGTGAAAACCTGATCTTTGTATTCTTCAGATATCCCTATTCCATTATCAGCGATTTTCAGTATGAGGGATTTATTAGTTTTCTCGGTCAATATATCTACTGTGGCTAATGAGCTATTATTGTATTTGATAGCATTATCTATGAGATTATGCAGTAGTATCTTCAGTTGTATTTTATCAAAATAAATGGGGTCCAAGTTTTCATATCGGATGCTCACTTTACCATTTTGAATGTCAAAGGAATAGTCTTTCTTAATCTCCTCTATGAGCGGCTCCATATCCACTTGTTCTGGTGAGATCACTGCTTGGCGGATCTTGGTAAAATCCAATATATCATTGATCAGATGAAATAATCTATTAGCGTTCTCTTGTGAGTTATTGATATACTCGTCTATGTCATTTTCTTTTTTGTTCCGCTTCAGTTTGATGAGTCCCAGATAGTTATTCAGATTTCTGAGTGGTGTCTTGAGATCATGAGCGGTGACATAGGCGAATCTCTGTAGCTCCTCATTCTGTAATGAAAGCAAAGTGTTTTGTTGATTTGACAGTTTCCTATACGTCCTATTCTCAGCTAACAATCTATGGAGAGCTATCCATATGGTGATGACAGAATAGACAAAACTGAAGGTATTAGAATATTGATTAATATATGGTCCAAGTAGAGCGTCATTATATCTCCAAGAATACTGTGCTCCGAAATAGGTAGTAAATGCAAACAGGATGATAAAAAAAGCAGTAGTACGATCAAAGAAACATATCGTACATAATATGAAAGTCAGATATAGCGGCTCAATGAGGAGATTAGTGCCATAAAGCGAGTATATCAAACCTGAGTAAATAAAACTACCAATAGTAAGGGTGATCTGTGCCCAATGGTGTTTTTTGATATGGTTAAGATATAACGGAATCGCTGCCAAAATAAACCAGGACAAATCCAGATATAACTCCCAAGTATGAACTCCATAGAATAGCTCAATAAAAATAGTCGACAGTAAGACTGGTATCGTCAGAAGAGCCATAATATTAGTCAGCTCTATGCGAATACGCTTAGAGAATGAATAGTCGGGCTCTATGCCTATTCTCACCAAATGCCTAATACCATCAGCTATTGTCATTAAGTCTTGTTTAATCCATGTACTATAACTCTTGTCGAGAGGGCATCTGCAGTGGATTAATGAAAATAGAATCTTTTTCGTATTAAAGGCTTAATATCTAACACTTTGTGAGAGGGTCGACAAATAAAGAATGAAGCTAAGTGGTGTAGGAGAGATAGGATATAAAGTCTCTGAAATAAAGAAACCCTTGCAAATCAGTGACTTACAAGGGTTTTTAGTAGCGGCGACAGGACTTGAACCTGTGACCTTCGGGTTATGAGCCCGACGAGCTACCAACTGCTCCACGCCGCGATGTAGTTATTCCGATCATCTCATTTGTGATCGGGAGTGCAAATATACACTTTATGTTAAGTTAACAAAGAATATAACTTGAATTAATGATTGAAAGTTCCCAAAATTTGATTGAAGTATATCCTATGCTACTTTATCAATTCTTTTTTAATGCTTTATCAGCTTCTTTTAATAATTCTTCTAAGCTATTACCATCTTTTTTATTTGACGGCACAGGATTTTGATTAGACTGTCCTCCTGTATTGAGCTGCTGGCGTAGCTGATCGATGAGGATATTTTGTTTGTGTATCGTCTCTTCTTGTTCTTTCAGCTTTTCATCTTGAGATTCGATTCTATCGAGGAGCTCCTTTAGCTTTTGTTGTACTTCTCGATCACTCATTTGATCTGCATCGGGTCTGTTTTTTTCTATAGCCTGCTCTACAGAGTTTTGATTTGGATCGATTTTACTTTGCCACTCCTCCCATTTGCCAGAGTTCATCAGATACTGGGAGCCAAAATAGGCGATAGGTACGAATATGATCAAGAAAAAAAGAAATCGAGTACAGCCGGTAGCTTTATATTTTGCCATGTGATATTATCAATATTATTGTTGTAATGAGTAGAACGAAAATAAGCTAAAGAACATTCAGTATTGACGGTTTTATCTACGATTGTTAGTTCATTCTCGACTAATTCATCTGTGATTCACTATTCTGGAGACTATAGAAAAGTATTAATTTTAGCTAAATCAATCTTAATATGTCTTGGTATAGCGCATTTCAAAATCAATCTCATTGGGATACTCTGAAGACTATCTCTAAGGTCTTACTATATGCTGTTGCTTTATTAGTCATCGTGACGCTCATAGGAGGGCTCCGCCAGGATGGCTATATCATAGAGACCTTTAGGATGCCCCAGAGCTATATGGATGCAGGTGTCAGTGGAGAGGTACTCGCTATGATGATAGTAGAGGAGTACGAGCAGCTCAAAGAAGATATTAAAAGCTCTAAAGAAGACAATATGACTATAGGTGTCAGTAGTAGTCCGGATCTTAATCTTCAGATCATGGGTTTTGGATTTTCTACTAATTCCCTGAGCTATCACCTCAAAGAACTATTCAATATACCTGTCAACTCAATCGGTGGCAATATGGTCGATATCGACAGTACTCTCCGACTGACACTGCGTATGTCTGGATATGAGCCACTGGCCTATGAAGTAGATTATAGCGAGTGGGATCGCTTGCAGGCATTGGATGAGATCGTAGATCAAGCGGCAGAGGGACTATTAGAGAATACTGATCCCTATAGACTGGCAGTCCATCGCTATCAGCGAAAAGAATATGCTGAGGCTGAAAATATAATCAGAGGGATTCTCAGAAAGCATCCTGACGATAAAAAATGGGCCTATCTGGCATGGGGAAATCTCAAGCTCAAACAGCAACAAGAAGATATGGCCCAAGAGTTTTATCAAGAAGCGCTCGCTATTGATCCGAATTTTGCCAATGCTCAAATGGCCCAAGGCTGGATGCATTATACTCATGGTGACTACGAAGAGGCTATAAGATATTTTGAAAAGCTATCTACTCGTAATGACAAAAACCGATTTGGTAGCATCAACGGATTAGCCTATGCTAATATGAGTCTGGGTAATCTTGATAGGGCGGAGGAATACTTTCAAATGAATGTGAAAAATTCGCCTAAAAATATCTGGGCCTATCAGAATTATTCATACTTCATGCTCAATACTAAAAAAGATACTGCTGGCAGTCTACGTGTACTCCAGCAAGCTGGCGAAGAGCTGGGCAACACTGCAGACTACTATGTAGCACTAAGTAGTAAATATGGTATACAAAATGAAGTAGACTCTGCCTATCACTATGCTCGCAAAGGACTCCAATATGATCCTGAGAATGTAGGCTGCTTGCAGACAGTGATCAACTATCATTATTATAAAGAAGATAACCACGAAGCACTGAATCAATATCTCTTAAGACTAAATCAGGTTTATAAAGAGGGAGAGTATGATGCATTTATGAGAATGCGAAATCTAAATCTACTAGCGATCACTGATTATAAGCGTGGTGAGTATGAGCTGTCTCTCATTCATGCTCAAGAAGCTATCGATCTGATCCCGAGCAATCCCTATCCATACTCTACTAAGGCTGAGGCCTATGCGCTCATGGATAATCATGAAGCATTTTACACCGAGATAGAAAAAGCATTGGAGCGAGGACTTCCATTGAATAATTTTATGGATCAGGAGCCATATATCCGATATCAGAACGATCCTCGACTAAAATCACTGATCAAAAAATATACTGATCAGAATAAGCTATTAGGATAGGGAGCTATTATATCGTTTTTGAGTTGGCTCGATGACGAGCATATCTGAGTATTCCTGCAATAGTGATAGCATCTGTGATCTCTCCAGAGTGGATCATATCGATAGCTTCAGTGAGTGGGAGTTTTTTGATTTTGATATTTTCGGTGTCTTCGTGTTCTGTCTCTCCATAGCTTAGGTCAGTAGCGATATAGATATAGCCAGTCTCATCAGTGACGCTGTTGCTGGTATGGATTTTCATGAGTACCTCCCAGCTCTGAGCTGAGATACCAGTTTCTTCTTGTAGCTCCCGCTGAGCAGATAGGAGAGGGTCGATGTCGAGCGGTCCTCCACCCATGGGGATCTCCCAGCTATATTCATCAAGGGTATAGCGATATTGACCTACGAGCCAGGTATTATCATGCTCGTCAATAGGGATGATGCCGATAGCCAGATTTTTGAAGTGTATCTTACCATAGATGCCATCGGTACCCCCAGGCGTGATGACTTCATGATGCTCTACTCGGATCCATGGGTTGTCATAGACGGTTTCCTTAGATTTTGTTTTCCAGTCATTTTGCTGAGACATCATTCTGTTTTTTAGAGCTATAGCTCTTGTATAAAAATGAAACAGGCCCACTTGATAGAAGTGAGCCTGATCTATGTCGTGGTGATCTTAGCTTATGCTAATCTCATTTTTTCCATTTTATAAAACTCTGCGAAAGAGATCATACGCTTTGACTCTTCATCCCAGAGCTTATTAGCAGTGAGCTTGATACTATCCCAAAATGTGATCACATTAGCATACTGGGTGAATAAAGGATTCTCCTTCATACATTTCTCCAGATTGTAGTTTGGTATGCGTGCACTGAGGTGATGAATGTGGTGGATACCGATATTACCAGTCAACCATTGGAAGACCTTTGGCAGCTTATAGTAGGTAGATCCTCTGATCGCCGCTAATAAGTAGTTCCAATTTTGACGCCATCTCATATAGCCTTCTTCATGCTGGTGCTGCACGTAGAAGAACCAAAATGCAATAATGAAGAAGGTAAACACCACAAATAGCTGGATAAACAAGAACTTTTGCCAACCTAACAAGTAGGCGAGTCCTGCGTATAGCGCTATGAGTGATACATTATTGATGATCTGTGTGCGGCGCACTTTGTGCCATCCTTTTAGTTTGAATGTTGGTATACGATTGGATACCATCAGATACCAAAACGGAGCGAAGAAAAATAATACAAATGGACTTCTGAAGAGTCTATATTTAAATCTTCCCCAGCTATTGCGAGATCTGTATTCCGCTACAGTCAAGAAATCTATGTCTCCTATATCTCTTTGCTCAAGCTGACCCGTATGTCCGTGGTGATGATTGTGCACCTTAGCCCAATATTTATAGGGGATCGTGCTAAAGAAGCTGCATACCCAGCCTACTACATTATTCATTTTCTGAGATCCCATGAATGACTGATGTCCACAGTCGTGCTGGATGATGAATATTCTCACTAAGAAAAATGCATTGATCAGTCCTATAGGTATAGTGAGCCAGATCGACCAATTCAAACTAAAGTACATCAAAGTCCACAGCCCAATATATGGTAAAAAAGTATTCACCATCTGTAGTACTGCCTTCTTATTATCAGGGATTTGATACTCCTGGATCATTACTTTCCAGTTTTTCAATTTCTCAGTGATCTCTGCTTCCATCGTATTGAGAGATGGTCTTTTCAATCTATTCTGCGTCATATCCTCCAAAATTATTAAAAATGACTCTTATAACAAGCCCTTCTTTTTGCCTATTATACGCCATAGTCGTTTTTATAACTGGTCTAACTTGTCATTTTCGGAATTGTTATTGCTGTAGATCAGTCACAACTGTATTAAATCATTGGAAAATATAAAAGCTTTCATCATTGGCTGCTGCTGTCTGCTAAGCTATACGCTATCTGCACAGATCGTGAATATCGAGAAAAAAAGAATGGGTGTAGATAGTGCAGGTTGGTATGGCAGTATCTATGCCAGCATGCAGGTCCAGCGGACGACTAAGTCACTCTTGGATCTCAATTTTGGTGGCCATATTAATTACTTCTCTGGTAAAGATCTTGTCTTATTAGTGGGCAATATTGGCTTAATACAGGGAGAAGGAGAGAGTTTTAGCAACTCTGGGTTTCTCCATCTCAGGTATACCCATGAGGCCGCAGATTGGCTCGAGTGGGAGTATTTCACCCAGCTACAGTATAACTCTCTGACAAAGATCGACAGTCGCTGGCTCACGGGTCTTGGACCTCGCTTAGTCTTGATGGAATATGATAATGCGCAGGTGTATTTCGGTACGCTGTACATGTTTGAGCGGGAGATACTATCGGATCCTGAGGAGCAGCATTATGATCATCGACTATCGTCCTATCTGAGCTTTAGTCTCAGGCCTCAAGAGACAGTATCATTCATCAGTACGACCTATGTACAGCCACGGATAGATATGTGGGGCGACTATCGTATACTCAACGAGAATGCTCTGGAGCTATTGATTACAGAGAGACTGCGTTTCAATATCCAGTTTAATATGTCATACGATCGAGTACCTCCACCAGCAGTGCCGAGCTTGACCTATCGCCTGCTCAACGGGCTGAGATACACATTTTAGGGGCTTAGATAGCCTTTTTGCCATTTACGAAAGTCGCTATCACTCGTATCTGCGCTATCTGATGCGGATCTATGATCATAGGATCGTCAGATAGGATGACAAAGTCAGCTTTCTTGCCTACTTCTAATGATCCTATCTCATCCTCGGCATGAAGTTGCCAAGCTGCATTGATCGTAACAGCCTTGATGGCCTCATCTATCGATATGGCCTGCTCACCTCCGATCATACGACCTGTTCTGCTGGTACGGGTGACGGCTGTCTGTATGGCGAGCAGTGGACTCGGAGGATACATTGGTGAGTCATTGTGCAGAGTCAGATGGTGATCAAAATCAAGTGCATCTGCCAGCGGCATCAGTCGATCTGCTCGAGTCTGACCTATGATATAGTCGGAGAGCTCATCCCCGTAGTAGTATACATGATTGATATGAAAGCTCGGAGTCACGCCGATCTCAGCCATGCTCTGGAGCGTCTCTCGCTCTACCAGTGCGAGATGTTCCATGCGATGTCTCCGCTCCTGTGTAGTAGCAGTCTGTGCTAATAGGTCCAGCGCTATCCTCGACGCACTATCTCCTTGTGCATGTATAGCGATCTGCCAGCCCAGCGAGTCGGCCTGATCGATCATAGCTCTATAGATCTCCTGAGGATACATCTGATGTCCATGACTATCAAAGGGGATATCCAGTTTTTCATTAGTCAGTGGAGTATTAAGATAGGGCTCATCGATTAGCATACTACCGGTATATGGACTACCATCGATCCAATATTTTTGGCCAATACGTCTCAGCATCCAGTCGTCAGTATCCGGTAGACTATCCTGGAGCTGTGGCGTCCCGACGTCATAGTAGTAGAGGCGTATCGGAGGCCAATCAGACTGAGCGATATCTCTGCAGACCTGTAGGCCACTTATCCCAGGAAAGATATCCAGAAGGCCAGTTGCTCCTATCGTACTGATCCCCGCAGCATTGTACCTGCCATACATGCGTAGCATATCTCGGATGCCCTCTCTATGGCTTAGGTGGGGGAGTGCTTTGACGAATGGTGTCAGCGTAGCCGATTCTGTCACTATTCCAGTCAGTCGTCCATTACTATCTTTTTTATATTCTCCACCTCCTATTGGATTTGGTGTTTGATCAGTGATGCCTGCTCTTTCGAGGGCCATCGAGTTGAAGTAGCTGGTGTGCATACTCTGCATCATGATCCATACGGGATGCTCCGAGGAGATCTCTCTATCGAGAAAGTCACGATCCAGTGCCATAGCGTCCTCCAGTAGTATCATATCCCAGCCAAATCCTAAGATCCATTCTCCTTCAGGTGTTTCTTTGACAGTTTTTTTTAATGCCGTCAGTGCGGATTTAGCTGTTTTATGAGTTATGCCACTGACGTCCGTCCACTTGTATAGCACAGCACTGGCGATGGGGTGAGTATGCGGCTCGATAAATCCTGGAAGTACTGTTTTACCCTGTAGGTCGATGACTTGGGTAGTGCTGTCTTGCCAAGCTGATATATTTTGACGATTGCCCACGTATACGATGCGATCATCTCTGATCACTAAGGTCTTGGCCTGTGAGAAGTCCTCATCTACGGTGATGATATTAGCATTGTGTAGGATAAGGTCAGCCGCCTCTTGAGCACCCATATGCTGACCGCAGGCGCCCATGATGGTGAGGAGTAGGCTATAGCCAATGTATCTATATCCATTGGACTTAGTGATGTCGATTTTACTCTTGCGGTGATGCATATTCCTCGATATTCTTTTACCTTCCTACTCATCTAAAATAGTGGAATAATTGAATCTCTACGAAAAATATCTATTACCAAAACTGATACATCGTGTCTGTGGTCTATCTCCCATGATGAGACAGCGACAGAAGATAGTCCCACTGGCTCGTGGACGTGTATTGGAGATAGGTATAGGGTCTGGTCTAAATCTCGACTACTATCTTACCGATAAGGTCACAGAAATCATCGGAGTAGATCCTACACCTGAGCTCAATAAGCTACAGCAGGCCGTTGACAATATAGCGATACCCGTCACTATCATTCAGCAGGGTATAGATGATGTACATATTCCAGTGGCTTCTATTGATACTGTAGTCACTACATATACCCTATGTACCGTGCCTGATCCTCAGCGAGCATTGGAGGCTGCGGCCAAATATCTCAAAGATGATGGACAGCTATTATTTATCGAGCATGGACATAGCGATGATGTGCGAGTCAATCGTACGCAGGATATCTGCAATCCTCTCTGGAAGCGAATAGCTGGCGGCTGTCATCTCAATAGGGATATTTCTGCCATCATAGATGCAGCAGGCTATGATATACAGATGATAGACTCCATGTATCTACCAGGATGGCGGCCAGCGACCTACAATGTATGGGGAGTGGCCAAAAAGAAAAAAGCCACCACGGATAATCCGTGATGGCTTTCATGAAGTCTTTATAGATATTTCCAGACTACTGGAATCTCACTTTTACTGTTTCGCCAATCCAGCACCCTACAGTCTGAGATTGCCCTGCTTTCACTCCTCTCATGAAGCCCTCATCTTTCATAGGGTAACTTGAGCGATAGCGACCTATTTTATTATCAGCTTCATCAGCTACCTCAGGATCGATAGACTTAGCATAGCTATACTTATCGACAGCAGCGAGGATGGCTAATCTCTGGTTCCAAGAGTCACCACAGTTTCTCGCACCAGTAGCGTACATGTCACCTATGAGCATATATGGGCGACCCCAGTTAGGTCTTAGCTCTGCAGCTGTACGAGCTTCTGATCTGGCAGTACCATATTGCTTCTTCTTACGGAATAGGATAGAAGCTATTGAGAAGTGGTAGCTCGCCTTATCATCATTGCTATCAGCATTTGAGATAGCATCTCTGTACTTAGCTATTGCTCCATCAAAGTCTCCAGCATCATAAGCTTTCTTAGCTTGGATACCTGGATTGTTTGCTTCATATTCTGCTTTTATTCTTGCATTTTCCGCAGCTGCCCATACTTCGTATTTCTTTTTGAGCTCATCGAGGAATGGATCACCATCCTCACAGCCTCTCTGACGTAGCTTGTTATATAGATCCTTAGCATATTGAGGATCATCTTTGTTTTCTTCGTATTCTGGCATCCATAGCTCTTTGAAGTAGTCACAGTCAAAGATATAGTCTTCGATTTCTCTGAATTTACCTATTGCTGCTTCTTTAGCCTGTGTATAGTAAGTAGCATACTGATTACCATTTGACTCATTTTCTTCTGCGAGAGCGATGAGTGCATCATGGATTTGGCGAGCTTCAGCTTTATCGATAGCCTCATTAGTGAATTGATATACAGCGATATCAGCATATGGTGCTATCACGGTATATGGCGCATTCATGCCTCCTTTATCCAGTGACTCCTGTAGGGCAGTCATCGTCTCAGGATACGGCGTGCGGAAGTAGTAGTACATATCATATCCTTTTCTCGCATAGAGATCTGAGATACGAGTAGCATAGACTTCGTCTGTACCACCTTTGAGGCTGATAGCTTTAGCTTCATAACAAGCTATGGCCTCATCGTATAGACGGAGCACGATGTCTATATATTCTTGCTTTTTAGCGGCATCCGCTTCTTTCTCGAGCAGTGCCTTGTAGATGGTGATACCATCTGTGTAGTGAAAGTCCCTCTTACCATCTGCGGCAGGAGCAGCTTCGTACACGGTCTTCCATGGGGCGAGTGCTTCTGTGTAATTTTCGCTTTTTACGAGACCACGATACACGGAGTGTTGTCCTTCGAGGTATTCACGATTGTCGAGATTCGCCCAGGTCGTACACTGTGCGATGAGTCCCTGACTGAACAGGCTGATGCTGAGGATTACTAATGCTAATTTTGTAAACTTCATGTTAATTGTATTTTCGTTTGATAAACCAATCGCTATCGTTGAACGTGAATCCAAGAGTCATCTTGACATAAGTCTCACTCAGGATATCGTCGATCGACCGCTTGCCTAAACTCACGCCAAGATTCATATGCGAAATCTTGCGCTGCCAGGTAAATGGTAATCCAAATCCAAGGTTTAACCCATAGTTGTCGATGGACTTATTCTCGATCTGACGAGGGTCTTGCTCCATGAAGAACCCAAATCGGTAATAAATCCGGCTGAAGAAGCTATTGATCGAGTTATAATCCGGACGATAATATCCTCCCAATGCGAAGCGACTCGTGTTGTCGAGTGATTCAGGATTAGCGTCATTCTCATAATTAGACCAAAAAACTCTCTTGTAGTCTACGCCGATGGCGAATTTATTCTTGTGGTGATAAGTCATGCCAAAGCCAAGTTCGCCTGGCATCACCCCATTACCTTTTATTCCTGATGAAAAATTCAGAGTATCTACGATCACGTTTGTGGATGTAGCTACTAAGAAATTAATATCTGATACATCACTCTCCGTACTGAAGCCTGTATTAGACTTGGCTGTCAAGCCAAAAGTGAAGTATTTTGGCTCATATCTACTGGTATTGTCTGTACTGGTATTGTTCAGATACAAATTATACATCACTCCTGCGTCCCAATAAAAACCACGAGCTGTGTAGCTGCGAGTGAAGGCATTATCATAAGCCGAGATCTCATCTATGAAATCCACATTTCTCGTATAGCTGTCTTTGCCAAAGAGCATGCCTAAATTGAGACCTCCAGAAAACTGCTTATATCGGAGTGCATTCCCCCAAATAGCTTTGTAAAAGCCTCCTTCACCGGTGAAAGACCTATTGAATCTACCGATCTCTGGTAGCTCGTCCTCCTTAGTGATCTCGTAAGCGATCGTACTCACTGGCGTGATGGCAAATCCCATACCCCAATTGAAGTCATAGCGTTCATTAGAGAATACTTGATTCACAGGATTGCGCAGTGGAAAGCCAAAACCTATATAAGATAGATTACCAGACCATTGGTTGCTCATATTCTCTGGATCCTCCAGCTGAGCATATTGCATCTCGAGTCCCACATCAAAGGCTGTCGCTGAAAGGAATGCCAAAGAGGCAGGATTTTCAAAATTGAGATGATAATTATCTTGATATGAGCTGAGTAGACCTCCCATCTGTCTCAGATGCATGAATCCTCGATCATTGAGATCACCGATCCCGAATCTCGAGAAGGGAGAGTTGAGATCTCCCTGAGCCATGAGCATCAAGCTCAGGATCGAGGTGAAAAGGACGGTATGTAATATTCTCAGCATGTTTTCTTTTTCGCCGATTTTCAAAGCCTGCAAATATGGAGAATTCAATTTTTTATCACAAGTGATTTAACCAATATTATAAGGCATTCAAAATCAATTTGATATAAAGATGCAGGATCACCTGCTTTTGCAACAAGTGACCCTACTATTTAAGATGATTTTAATATTTGGATAGGTGTGTGGCTTAATGCTTAAAGTGTCTGACACCCGTGAATACCATAGCCATGTCATGCTCATCACAGTAGTCGATGCTCATCTGATCATTTCGACTACCGCCAGGCTGGACGACGCTCCGGATACCTTCTGCATGAGCGAGCTCCACACAGTCAGGGAATGGGAAAAAAGCATCTGATGCCATCACTGCTCCCTCCAGCGAAAAGCCTAATCGCTTCGCTTTGTCGATCGCTTGCTTGCACGCATCGACTCGAGAGGTCTGGCCACAGCCCATGCCGAGTAGTTGATTGTTATTAGCCAATACTATGGTATTAGATTTGAGGTGCTTGGCGATCTTATTAGCGAAAGCTAACTGGGTTAACTCATCAGCGGTAGGGGCCTTCTTCGTTTTAAGCTCCATGGCGTCTGGTCCCTCGATCTGTAGATCAGCATCCTGTACGATATAGCCTCCGAGTAGCGTCTTGACTTTAGACTTAGGAGGAGCTACAGATCCTCGCTTGAGGAGGATTCGGTTTTTCTTTTTAGTGAGGAGCACTTTAGCGTCCTGATCAAAATCTGGAGCGATGAGTACTTCATAAAACTGCTTATCTATCTCTTGTGCAGTAGCGAGATCCACGAGACCATTAGTGATGAGGATACCTCCAAAAGCACTGATCGGATCTCCAGCCAATGCTGCGAGATAGGCATCATGTGTCGTGCCACGAGTAGCGATGCCACAGCTATTAGTATGCTTTAGTATTGCGAATGTCGTCTCCTCCCCCTCAAACTCTCTCATTAGATCGATCGCACTGTCGATGTCTACGAGATTATTATACGATAGAGCCTTTGTACCAAATTTTTCAAACTCACTTTCAAGGTCACCGTAGTAGGTTGCCTTTTGATGTGGATTTTCGCCATAGCGGAGTGTCTCTCCACCATTTTTGGAGATTTTCAGATTAGATTCATCCTGAAACTCCTCATTGAAGTAGCTGAATATTGCCGTGTCATAGTGAGATGAGATCTGAAATGACTGCAGGGCCAGCTTCTTACGAGTAGCGAGATCTGTCGTTGCTCCTCGATTAGCTAATATATCATGTAGATCCGCATACTGAGCCTTGGATGGGATACAGACGATGTCCTTGTAGTTTTTAGCTGCCGCTCGGATGAGCGAGATACCTCCGATATCTATTTTCTCAATGATTTTTGATTCGTCATCAGTGCTCGCCACTGTATCCTCAAATGGATAGAGATCTACCACTACGAGATCCAGCTCAGGGATGTCGTATTGCTCGAGCTGAGAGAGGTGATCCTCCTCTCGCTTAGCCAAAATGCCCCCGAATACCTTTGGGTGGAGCGTCTTGACACGGCCATCGAGTATCGATGGGTAGCTGGTGAGGTCCTCTACACGATTGACCTGGATGCCGTGTGACTCCAGTAGAGTCTGTGTACCTCCAGTCGAGTAGACCTGTATGTCATGCTCAGCTAATAATGGGATGATCTCATCCAGTCCATCTTTGTGAAAGACAGAAATAAGGGCGCTTTTTATTTTTTTTTCCATGGATAGGAAGCTAAGAGTTAAGTCGTATTAAAAAAGTCGGGCGAATTTACTCAGAATTAACATAGCGGAGGTAGCGGCTTACTGCTACTTTTTCACATGGACGTGGATAACTTTGGAACAAGGTAGGATCGGGACAAGGCTTGGTTATCCGACAATGTTTTCTTAGAGCTGTGCTGTTGCTTTAAATTAATGATGATTGATCGCTTTATTATCCAAAGAACATACATGCATGTTCTTATGCCCTTCTGGGTGCTACATAAAAGACTAAAAAAGGTTACGAAGATATTATTAGTGCGTTTTTATCCATGGAAACAGCCACTGGTAATTTTACAGTCAATTATTATTGATAAAGGCCGAAGTGCACGTAAAATAAATCTTAATCTTGAATGTCATCTACTAAAGCACTTCTTTCAGGTGATTTAAACAGGAAATGAGAAATCTTACTGATTCCTGTTCCTCCTGCAAGGCCTGCCAAGAAAGTTAACTATGGTACAAAATATTGATCATTATAAAACATGATCAACAAGGTTATTATTGGCAGTACAATTAAAGCTCCAACAACAATAATTCGAATAGTTTTTTGATTTACGGTGGAACTGTCTATTCTTTTTAATTCGATTTCTTTAGATGCTTCCAGCCTTTTTGAATGAAATTCAAATGCATTGTCTTCATTTTTTCCTAAAATATCTAATAGTTTACTGGTTTGCTCTTCATTTAATTTAGAAAGATCTAAACCACTAGAACCTCTACTCTTTGACAGCGCAAGCACCTCTAATTCTTGTAAAATACTTTTGACCTTGGTGCCTGGAGGTTCTACAGGCTCTTGATTCTGATGTGTATCTGTTATATCGGGTAAAGGTTCATTACTCATTAAAAGCAAATCTTTTAGAATGTTTCAAATAATAAAGCTGAGATGAGGATGTATTATCAGATTGATATCCATCCAATGTAAAGGCGACCGAATTTTGTATAACATCGTTTAAATATGCAGCTCTGTTTAGAATAAGATATTGAACTTTCCTATTTAAATAAGCTTCTTCAGTCACCTTTTTCAATTCCACTATTTCATCTTTAAATTCAGGATGTTGATTTACGTATTCATTGAGAACATCGATAAACATATCTCTTGCTTCATCTAAAACCGTCACATTATTATCCCTGAAGAGGATGGGATTGTTTTTTTCTATGTTTTTCGTCATTTTATAGTTTCTTAGCCTTGGATGATAACGATGGACTTGCGAAAATAGTTTATTTATCACAATCCATTAACACGGTGTTTTCTATATCTGTCAGATAAAAGATTCCTTCCATTGAATAAAGTAATTGATTACTACTAATATAAATCTTTTATGAGATGGATGTATGGGCCATTTTCTTATTAATAACCTTACTTCACCCTGAGATTCAGGATGTTACCCATAGAGTAGCATTTTCGACATCGGGGCTCGTACTTGTCTTTTTCGCCGAGTACGACGGTCTCCTGCTCAGTGGACATACGGTAGGAGTGAGTGGCAAGATTGCCGCAGTGCGGACAGATGGCATGTACCTTAGTGACATATTCGGCTATAGCCAATAGATGTGGTATCGGACCAAATGGAATGCCCTTATAGTCCAGATCGAGACCTGCCATGATGACTCGCTTACCATTCAGCGCCAGCTGCTCGACAGCCGGGATCAGTCGCTCATCAAAAAACTGGGCCTCATCGATGCCAAATACCTGAAACTCTGGCGCATAGGACAGCATGATCTGAGGATCATTGATGACGATCGAGTCCATACTATTGAGATCGTGAGAGACGACATTGCTTTCGCTGTAGCGTGTATCGGCACCGGGTTTAAACATGGCGACCTTTTGCCCAGCGATGCGAGACCGCTTGATCCGGCGGAGTAGCTCCTCTGTCTTACCAGAAAACATGCATCCTGTGATCACTTCTATCCATCCACTACGCTGCCCACTGAATCTTGGCTCTAAAAACATCTCGGTCTCTTATAATTTTTGACACAGAGGAGAGTTAATGTACTACGACGATCTCCCTCATAGCGGAGCCAAAGGTAAGTGATATGTATGAGCTGATTTTTACATTATTAGTTTTTATCTTGTATTACTCATCTTTAGCTAGCTACCTTGGAATCATTTGTGCGTCATAACCATTAGTTAAATCAGGTAAATCCATAATGTCACCCATGAATTTTCAGCAGTCTAAGGCCTTACTTAAAAAAATAAATGCATTACATGATAGTGCCAGCGCATTTGACATGAGTGTCTCCAAGATGGAGCGTGATCTCCTGCTACACTACTTACGGGAGCTGTATGAAGTAGTCTCCGATGATACGGTCAAAGTCAGCAGTGCTGCACCTGAGTCGACACCTGCTCCCGAGCCAGTCGAATATCGATCTGCTCCGACCGTCGCTCCTGTGAGAGAGGCTGTCAGGCAATCCACGCCAGCGGCTCCTGAGCGACAGTATACGCCGGCACCTGCTCCGAGACACGAGGCGCCGATCACACCGCCAGCTCCAGTGACGATACCTGCCTATAGTGCACCACATCCAACGCCACAGCCAGTACAGCCGGTAGTGACACCATCACCTCCTCCAGCGCCTGTCAAAGAAGAAGTCGATGAGGCCCTGAGCTCACTATTTGAGATGAATGATTCCAATGATGTCAGCTCGAGATTCAGCAGACTACCGATCTCTGACATCTCTAAGTCTATGGGTATCAATGATAAGATCCTCACGATCAATGAATTATTCAAAGGAAATCAGCACCATTTTAATGAGGTGGTAAGCAAGCTGAATACGTTTAGCAAGTTTGAAGAGGCGAAGGACTTCCTCATCGCCGGAGTAGCTAAAGAAAATAACTGGGGCAAAGGAAGCAAGAGAGGTAAAGCGGAGACTTTCATCAAGCTGATCAAGAGACGCTACCTGTAGATAGCCGAATATCCGATCATGAGTAGTCAGCGAAAGAATTTTCTGGATATCATTAGTTTTCCTCTGTACTTAGTACTGAGTCTGTGGGTAGTACACTTTGCTAAGCTGATGCTCAATCTCAATCTCGGTGGCTATGGCCTCATTCCTCGCAATATGGATGGAGCATTGGGGATACTGACATCTCCATTCATACATGGCAATCTCCAGCACCTGATGTCTAATTCGGTCCCTCTATTCGTGTTGACATCGATCATCATCATATTTTACCGAAAGGTGGCTTATCAGAGCCTGTTATTGATCTATGTCCTTACGGGAATATTCGTCTGGGTGGCTGGACGTGGCAATGTATCTCATATCGGAGCGAGTGGAGTAGTGTATGGCTTAGTCTCATTCGTGTTTTGGACAGGACTCTTCAGGAGAAATGTCAAGTCGGTCATCTTGGCACTACTCGTGACCTTGCTCTATAGTGGCTACTTCATGGGAGTGCTGCCTACACAGAAAGGAATATCCTGGGAGAGCCACCTGTATGGAGCATTAGTCGGGATCATTGTGGCCTTCTGGTATAAGAATGTGCGGGAGCAGGATGAAGAAAAGCCAGATCCATGGGCTGATGAGCCTACCGATAAAAATTACTTCTTACCTCGAGATACATTTGATAAAACACTGCGACAGCGAGAAGTCGAGGAGATGTTTAGACGACAGCAGCAAGCTCAAGAAGGCAGAGGCCCGTGGACCTCTGACGCTACTTGATTCTTTCTAATCTTCTTATGCTTCTATTGTGATCTGTGAGAAGTCTGATCTCACTACTAAGTTCTCGATAGTACGGGTCTCTCCATCTACGATGATCCGAGCTGGGATGAATGGCAATCCGATGAAATTGAGCTTAAACTCATAAGGCACTTCATATTGGCCCTCAGCCTCCTGAGTGATCTGGAGCATCTTAGCTCCTCCTGTCACAGAAAATGTGCTGTATCGATACTTACCCTGCTGGTACTCGTATCCATCGTGTGCATCCTCATACAGATGACTCTGATGATAGCCCTCGATATGGTAGATATAGAGATCTACATGGGTGATTTCTTTCTCACCTACATACTGCTGCAGTGGATACATCGGAATGACCGATCCAGCCTTGACGAATAGCGGGAAAGTATTTTTATCAATACCTACTTGGTAGGATTCTTTTCCTTCGAGTAGATCATTGGTCCAGTAGTTATACCATTCGCCCTCAGGCAAATAGATCTCCTTACTGATGGTATTCTCTTGATCTATAGATGCGGTGAGGAAGTTTTCGCCACAGACAAACTCATGATCTCTGTAGTAGGTCTCTGGATCCTGCTGATCGACGAATGTCAATGGCTTCAAGATCGGAGTGCGATCCTGATAGAATTGATAAAAGGCTGTATAGTGATACGGGAGTAATCTATATCTCATCTCTACGGCATCTCTGAATAGATCGAGCGCCTCCTCACCAAATGACCATGGCTCTTGATCTCCATCATCCTGTGATGAGTGTACTCTACAGAACGGATGCCAGATCCCCAGCTGTATCCATCTGACGAACATCTCTGGTGAAGGCTGTCCGATGAATCCTCCGATATCTGACCCAGCATAGCTGATCCCACTGATAGAGAGTCGCTGACACTGTACATTAGCGAGCCAGATATGCTGCCAAGTGGCTATATTGTCACCTGTCCACACACTACTATAGCGCTGTAGTCCGCTGTAGCCGGATCGAGTGATGATGAGACCACGCTTATTATCTCCATGTTTTTTGACACCTTCATAGGTGGCCCGAGCCATCTGCATACCATAGACATTATGTGCCTTGGCATGGCTACATGGATGGCCATCATAGTCGTGACGTACGTCCTCTGGGAAAGTCTTAGACTCTACTTCAAATAAGGCAGGTTCGTTCATATCATTCCACACTCCAGCGACACCTACATCGCTGATCAGACCTTCATATAGGTCTGCCCACCAGTCTCGTACTTTAGGATTAGTGAAGTCTGGGAAGTAGCACTCTCCTGGCCATACTAGGCCCTCGACATAAGGGCCATCTGGCCTTTTACAGAAATAGTCATTAGCCAGCCCCTCTTGAAAGACCCAATAGTCTGGGTCTTTCTTGATACCTGGATCGATGATGACCATCGTTTTATAGCCTTCTTCTTTGAGCTCGGAGACCATGCGCTTAGGATCAGGAAATCGCTCTAAATCCCATGTGAAACATCTAAAGCCATCCATGTAGTCGATGTCCAGATAGATGGCATCACAGGGTACCTTGAGCTCTCGCATCTTGTCAGTGACCTCACGGACCTCTGACTCTGGGTAGTAGCTCCACTTACACTGCTGAAATCCTAATGCCCATAATGCGGGCATTTCCGAAGATCCTGTGAGCGTCGCATAGCGAGCCGCTACATCCAGTAGCTCAGGTCCAGCTATGAAGTAGTAATTCATCTCACCACCATGGGCCCAAAAGCTCGTCGCATTAGACCGCTCCTTTCCAAAATCAAAGAAAGTCCTGAAACTATTGTCAAAGAAAACACCATAGCCGATACCGTGGTGGAGTCCATAGTAAAATGGGATATTTTTATAAAGTGGATCCCAGCTGTGATCATAGCCGTAGCAGTCTGATCCCCAGTTTTCAAATCTCTTTTCTCGGATATTCATCTCGGTAGGCTTATCACCTAATCCAAAGAATACTTCGCCTTTTTGTACATGTTTGGACATGTAGACGATATCATTGCCTGTCTCATCGCTGCGTTCCCAGTGAAAGCCCTTTTCATCTTCATTCAGTATGACGCCATTAATATCATAAAAGCTGACCTGGAGGTCGCTCTTACGGATGCGGCACTGGATGACTGGGGTCTTGATCGTCAGCTGGTAGGCACCTTCATTGATGAGAGTCTCCACCTCTTCTTTCTGAAAAGACTCATCAATCGCATAGCTGAAGTCATCTAAGAAATATCCCTCTGTACCATATCTGATCCTCACAATATGTGGTGTGAGTACCTCTGCTCGGAGCAAGACGCCATTTTCTGCACGACATTCGAGGACATTATCCTCCCATGTGAACGTGGCTAATTGATTAGGGCCGTATTTGTTCATATACCTATTATTACGATGACTAAGACCACAAAGCTATGTGAACTCCACTAATATCAAACTAAAAACTCTCCAATTAATGCGCTGCTCAACCGCCGATCACAGTACCCGCAGGGATAGATGCATTCTTATTGATGATGATGATCCCCTGCTTGATACAGTACAGATCGGTCTCAATATCTTCGAGTCCGCCATGTCCTATGATCGTACAGTTGTCACCTATTTTAGCATTCTTATCGATGATCGTATTCTTGATATTACAGTGTTCTCCGATACCGAGTAGTTCCACTTCAGGATTAGCCTCGAGATCCTTGAGCGTCTGATAGTAGTCGATACCCATGACGATGACGCTGTCAAGATGAGTATGCTTGCCGATACGAGATCGCACACCTATGACGGATCGAGTGATCGATTCTGCATGTATGATACCACCGCCTGATATAAGCGCTTGATTCATCCGAGTGCCAAAAATCTTAGTCGGAGAAAGCATCCGAGAGTTAGTGTAGATCTGATTGATATTGTCATACAGATTAAACTCTGGGAGATAGTCTGTCAGGCGCAGATTAGCCTCAAAGAAGGAAGAAATATTACCGATGTCAGTCCAATAATGATCAAAAGGATAGCTTGTAGTCACGTAGTCATCTGTACCTACAGCATGTGGGATGATTTCCTTACCGAAGTCGATTGCATTTGGCTTGTCAGCGAATAGTCGAGATAGCACTCCTTTAGAGAAAACATAAATACCCATAGAGGCGAGATAGTCTTTGCCCTGACTGGTCATGCTTTCTGGTAGTTCTGATTTCCAATGCGGTAGGACATCCTCCTCAGGTTTCTCGATGAAGTTTTCGATGATACCGTCCTTATTGGTCTTCATGATCCCGAATGCCGTAGCATCCTTAGCTACTACTGGGATAGTCGCTACGGTGAGATCTGCATTTTTTTCTTTATGATAGTTTAGGATTTTTCTAAAATCCATCTGGTAGAGCTGATCTCCGGAGAGGATCAGGATGTAGTCAAAGTCATGAATCTCAAGATGCGGCACCGATTTGCGTACAGCATCTGCCGTCCCCTGAAACCAATCTTGGCTATGGCGAGTTTGCTCTGCAGCTAATATATCGACAAACCCATTCGTGAATTTGTCAAAGCTAAAGGCATTCTTCACGTGCTTATTGAGCGAAGCGGAGTTAAACTGTGTCAAGACATACATTCTACGGATGTCGGAGTTGAGACAGTTGCTGATAGGGATGTCGATGAGTCTGAATTTTCCAGCTATTGGCACGGCAGGTTTGGATCGATCTTTAGTCAGTGGATAGAGACGGCTGCCGACGCCTCCTCCAAGGATTATCGCTAATGTACGTTGTGCTATCATGATAGTTTATGTTGTAGTTCGTTATAGATTTCAGCATATGTTTTTGCAGAGTTGTTCCAAGAGTTGTCCTGCTGGATCCCTCGGTCTCTGACTTCCTTAAATTCTTTAGTGGCTCTATATAGCTGTAGTGAGCGACTTATCGCTCCGATGAGATCATCGACACTATCCCACTCAAAGGATATCCCAGCGCCTCCCTCCGTATAGTCGATCACAGTGTCTCGGAGACCACCTGTCTTGCGAGCGACAGGGATGGTCCCGTATCTCATAGAGAATAGCTGATTGAGCCCACATGGCTCAAATCTCGATGGCATGAGTAGAAAATCTGATGCAGCGTATACTTGATGAGCTACGGCCTCATTATATCCGATATAGCAGGCGACTCGCTCAGGATAGCGATCTCTCAGCGACTGTACCATCTGCTCCAGAAACTTATCCCCAGAACCGAGGATGAAGAAATTGACAAAGCCAAATCGAGCCAATATTCGCTCAATGGCTGGAGCCAAAAGGTCAGCTCCTTTTTGATGAGCAAATCGCCCTATGAAGCTAATCAAAGGGACGTCCTCTGCCCGATATATATCTGCTGGCAGAAGCGCCATTTTATTTTTCTTTTTGAAGGTGTCCCAAGATCGACCCAGCTTGTGAGGGAGTAGGTCATCTTTCTTAGGATCCCAGGTCTGGTCGTCTATCCCATTGAGTATCCCTGAGAATCTCGATGGATCGATGTCCATATTGATCTTGAGCGGAGCCAGTGATGTCTTGAGCTCCTCCAGATAGGTAGGTGATACAGCATTGACATGATCGGCATATCGCATAGCTGCTGCTACCGCATCCATCGCAAAGTGCCAATCTATGGTCATCTCCAGCTCCGCAGGAAAGTCGACTAAAAGGGTCTTCTGATTCCACCCGTAGCGACTGTTGTAGGCTCCATTGTGTATCGTGTAAAAAGTCGGTATATGTCGTAGACTCTCATAGCCATATCCATGCTTGATCATGAATGGGACGAATCCCGTCTGATGATCGTGGCAGTGGATGAGATCGACCTGCATATCGCTATGCTCGAGCCACTGCAGTGTGCATCTTTGTAAGGCGACATTTCGCTGAGCCTCATCGGCGTACCCGTGTCCATCATCTCCCAGATAGACTGACTCTCTATCATAGAGTACTGGGATATCGACACAGTAAAAGTCATAGCCCAGATCCTTGCTTTGGCACTTCTGAATACTGTATTTATACTCGACGAAATCCATATTGAGTACATCCGAATAAACCTCTTTGAAAACCTGATTTTTAAACCACTTGAGATTGTACTTTGGGATGATCACGGAGGGTGTCCAGCCATGCTCAGTCAAGTAGAGAGGTAAGGCGCCTACGACATCTGCCATGCCTCCGGCTTTAGCAGCAGGGTAGCACTCTGTAGATATGTGCAGTACTGATTTACTCATGATTATCGACTCTTTCTTTTTAGCACCGTGACACCGAGTGGCGGCAGGGTGAGATGGATAGAATACGGTCTGCCGTGTTTTTCTTCTTTTTCGGCTTTTATTTTTTCAGAATTGGTCTGGCCACTACCCCAGTATCGCTGATCATCGGAGCTCAGTAGCTCATAGTAGTAACCTTTTTCAGGGACTCCTATGCTGTAGCTCTGGAGCAGAGAAGGGGTGAAATTGCAAACGATGATCATGATATCTTTATCAGCCTTTCGGCAATAAGCCAAAACACTATTAGTATGGTCATGGTGGTCTATCCACTCGAATCCCTCATGGTCAAAGCTATGCTTATAGAGTGCTTTCTCGGAGCGGTAGAGATGATTGAGATCTTTGACCAGTCTCTTGACCCCTTGATGGGGATCATACTGGAGGAGATGCCAGCTGAGTTCTTCATTGACATTCCACTCATTCGTCATGCCAAAATCATTGCCCATGAATAGGAGCTTGTGGCCGGGATGGGTGTACATATAGGTATATAGCAGTCGGAGATTTGCGAATTTTTGCCAATCATCACCGGGCATCTTGTAGACCAGTGACTGCTTACCATGTACTACCTCATCGTGAGATAGCGGGAGCACATAGGACTCGCTATAAGCATAGGCCATGCTGAAGCTCACTTCATTATGATGATACTGGCGATAGATCGGGTCTCGCTCGATGTATCGCAGTGAGTCATTCATCCAGCCCATCATCCACTTAAATCCAAATCCCAATCCATCCTCTGATACTGGTCTCGTGACGCCAGGATAGGCAGTCGACTCCTCTGCGATCATGGTGATACCCGGATGCTCATGATAGCAGTGATAGTTCAGATTTTTGAGAAATTCGATCGCTGCCAGATTATAATTACCACCATATTCATTAGGCTCCCACTCGCCATCCTCTCGGCTGTAGTCGAGATACAGCATACTGGCTACAGCGTCTACTCGAAGTCCGTCGATGTGATAGCGATCCAGCCAAAAATTAGCACTGGAAAGCAAGAAGCTCACTACCTCTGGCCGCTCAAAATTGAAGATGAGACTATTCCAGTCAGGATGAAATCCTTTTTTAGGATTAGGGTGCTCATATACTTTCGACCCATCGAAATCTGCTAAGAAAGTAGTATCAGCAGGGAAGTGCGCCGGTACCCAATCAAGTATCACCCCAATGTCTGCCTGGTGTAGGGCCTCTACGAGATACATGAAGTCCTGGGGGCAGCCATATCGACTTGTCGGGGCGAAAAATCCAGTAGACAGATAGCCCCACGATGGATAATATGGATGCTCCGTGACTGGCAGCAACTCTACATGCGTGTACTCCATCTCCTTGACATACTCCACGAGATCATCGGCCATCTCTCGATAGTGGAGAGAGCGTCCCTCTTGATGATTTTTCATCCAGGAGCCGAGGTGGACCTCATATATAGACATGGGACTGCTATAAAGATCTGTTTTGGCTCGAGCCTTCATCCACTTTTCATCTGACCACTCGTAGTAGGTATCCCAAGTGATAGATCCTGTCTTAGGTGCCATCTCATAGTAGTACGAGAAAGGGTCCGCTTTTTCTCTCACCTCAGCGTCAAAGGTCGAATAGATCTTATACTTATACAGCTCACCACGCTGTACTCCGGGGATGAATCCCTCCCAGATGCCGGATGAATCCCAGCGGACATTAAGTTTGTGCTCGCTACCATCCCAGCTATTAAAATTGCCGATGACCTGCACCTCTCGAGCAGCAGGAGCGTATACTGCAAAATAAGTACCTGGCGTATCTGCCACGGTCACCTCATGAGCTCCAAATTTTTCGAATAGTCGGATGTGTTTGCCCGACTTGAATAGATAAATATCAAACTCACTAAATAGGCTATGGGGCAGTACTTTGTTTTTCAAATTCTTGTTTTTTCTCTTTATGGATATGACTTATAGGCCATGCTTTAAAAGTAATACGATTTGGCCGATATGGTATATGTCATGTTGGATTATTCCATTTATTAAAAATTTGTAGTCGTAGTTTTCACCGATGACGCTTGACTGGAGCCAGTCATCATCTCGGTCCGCCAAGGCAGCTGTGATCTGGGATATATTGGCCTCGAGCCAATCTATGCTCTCTGTGATGCTCAGCTGCTCCTGCTGCGGCCAGTCGATCTCGCTATCCATAACTATCTCTGCATTGACTCCATTGATCTTGTCTAGAGCAAATCGACGCCAGGCTATCATATGTAGTATGATCTGACGGATCTGAGGACTGTCATAGTCGACTCGTAGGAGCAGCTCTCTGACGCTACGACCATACCAAGGACTGCCAGCCCATACGTCTCTGAGCTTTGTGATCAGTGATTCTGTAGTCATTTAGATAGTTTTTTACGAGGATGTTAACATCATTTGATGCAGATATCCCGTTAATTCCTAAAGTACTAATAATGTCACGAAAAATAAGTGCCTAAACATAAAAGATATGAAAGTTCAATATTTACTACTCGCTGTTGCTTCTCTCTTCCTCCTATCATGTGGAGATGATGATGACTGCTGTGTGCTCCTGCCTGAGGATACTATCCTCAACTATGATGGGGATAATTTCACCGCTCCGACACTACCTCGAGGTAGTTTTAGATTTGCCATCCGGCTACCGCTGACTACGCTCAGTAGATTTGATGGGCAGTCCATCAAGAGTGTCAATGTGTACATGTATGAAGTGCCGTATACGGAGCTACATATCTATAGTGATGCGGCCGGTGAGCCAGATCGACTACTATACAGCGAGGATGTGACTACTCAGCTCAGTCCCAATGGCTGGAGCGAGGTGACGCTATCTGATCCCTATCCTGTAGATGGCTCCTCTCTATGGGTGGCTATGGATGTGAGCATAGGCGCCTTCATGCAGTCTATAGGCTGCGATCAGGGCCCTGCTAATCCTAACGGAGACTGGCTATATGACGCTGCAGATGGGGAGTTCATCAGATTCACTGATCGAGTCGGCGATAGTGTGAACTGGAATATCCGAGTCGTGGTGGGGGAGTAGGGAGAATATGCAGGATTCTTGCTATCTTATAGCGAGAATCTTGGTTTCATGTGGTATCGATTTGTGGTTATTTTAATATTGGGTTGTTTTTATCTCCTACATCTTGGCTGTGAAACAGAGAATAACGAATTCGTTCTAATAGATCAGATTTATTCCAGAAATTTCAATAATGCAAAATCATCTATAGGAAGACTTATAACAAATAGATCAATTAGCGATGTAGAATCTGTTGTTTATTCTGAATTAATAGAGGTCTTAGAATGCGGAATAGTTTTAAATCTTGAGGCTTTTCAATCTTTAGAAGGTAAGGTCCAAAAGAATCTTAAGTCACTTTACTATGCTATTCTCGGCTTCCATTATGGTAGTAATAGAGATTTTGATAAAGCGGACTACTATTTCAAATTTATCAATGATTTACATTCTTCATATTTATATTTGGAATATTTGCTGATTCTCAGGCAAGACTATAAAGAAGCTTACGAATATTCTAGTAAAATTAATGTATTAAAAGGCAATGGTGCGAAGGTGTGTAAATATCTTCTTTATTGTCAGATAGCTGATATTCATAGGTTAATGTATCAATACATTGATGCATATATAAATGTAGGTAAAGCAAAAATGACAATTGATTATCCTCATTTAATCAAAGACGAATTTCTTTATTATTACCGAAAGAATATTCTGGCCAAATTGCTTTTGGCAGACTATGAGTTTGATTTGTCTAATATGATTTTTCAAGAGTTATATGAAAATATTGAAAAATTTCCTGGATTTCTAACAAGTCAAATTTGTGCAAATTACTCTGTCTTGGCACAAATATTAGATAACTATCATTTAGCTTCGATTCTTTTAGACAATAATAATTCCCATCCTGAATCAGATCCTGCATATTTCTCATATTTTCAATATAGAAAAGCCAAATTCTATCAAAGTCAAGGAAATGTAAAAGAAGCTGTCAGACAAATGGAGCGTATTTTTTATCAATTAGTGGATCAAGACCCAAGAAATCCATTGTTGATTCAGTGCGTATTGGATGTTTTAAAAATTGCAATGGACCATGATGATTTTGGTAGAGAGAAATGGGCTTTGGAGTATTTAATAAGGGACTACTTCAATGTAGAAAAATTGGAGGATATCAAAAAATCTCATGTAATAGTCAGTCGGGAATATGAAATTATACCAATCATTGAAACCCTATTAGACTATGTTGATGGGAATGTAAAACACCAATATTTTCTTTTTGAAATAATGAATGATTTAATAAAAAGAAAATTTGAGGAGGGTGAAGAGATAAGTAACCTACATTTTTCATCAGAATATAGATCACATAACGATAAATATATAGATTTTTTGGTTGGTCAATATAAAAGTGAGGGTAGTGATGAAATGCTTGAAAATATCTCTAAAGCTATTCTATTATTTAGGGCAATAAATTTTAGAGATGAAAGAATTAAGATCCAGAAAAAAGATCGGAGAATACCGCTGACTTTAAAAGAAAAGATACTAACTCAAATTGACCAAACTGGTGATATTTATATAAATGAATTGGATTTCGAATTTAATGATGATGCAAATGGTAGCTCAGAGATTGAATTTGAGGTTGATTTTTCGAGTGATATGGGTTTTGATCAAACTCTTATGTTTTATCAATCAAATGACAGTTTATATATTATTACTGAATCTTCGGGCAACTCAAATTTATATACTCTGAGCTCTTCAGAAATCTGTAGCAGTATAAATAAGGTAAAAACGATGATTAGTTCATCAGAGCTTTCTGATACACAAATCTATCAAAACGAATCTTTCAAGGTATTCGCTGCACTTTTTCAAGAGGTTTTTGATGATTTTAATCATGACATTATTTATGTGTATGATGACGGATGCTTGACTGGATTCCCTTTAGGAGTACTGCAAATTAACATAAATGGTATAGAAAAGTTACTTTTAGAAGAGTTCAGTCTAATCCATACACTAAGTGGGTCAATAAGCGATCAAAACGGAATTAAACCCTTTAAAGTAGCAGCATGCAGCTTTTCTAGCGAAAATACTCTGATTAATGCACGTCAAACTAAGTTTAGCGAACTTGTCTACTCTACACAAGAGGTAGGTTCAATCAAAAAAATACTGTATGAAGAAGAAGTGGAATTAGTTCATGGAGAAAAGTTTGACAAGAGAAAAATGAAGCAACTACTGAATGATAAAAACTTAAATGTGCTTCATATTGCTTCTCATATTATTTCAGATTCGAGAAATTTAAACACGAGTATGTTGGTGGTACGGGATGAATTGAACGGAATTGATGAGTTGTCTGCAGACTTTATAGAAATGAATAATAATTCGCTGGATTTGGTATTTATAAATGGATGCTCATCTCATGAAGGTTTATTTTTTGCTAATGAGGGAATATATAACTTGAGTCGGTCTTTTGGTTTATCTGGGGCTAAGAATACTATATCTACTTCTTGGCCAATCGATGATTACGTTGGGATGTTGTTAAGCGACTCGTTTTATAAATGTATGTCGTCAAAAGAGGAGTTTAACGATGAGAATATATCATTATGCTTAACATTATCGAAAAAAAGCATCATACAGGCTGGTTATCGTGCTCCCTATTATTGGTCTGGATATTTACACTATTCTTTTTGATTGAAACCTTTATAGCCCTTTTTTAAATGTGATTTTTCTTTTTCATTTAATTGAGGTGCAACCGAGTAATATAGTATTTTGATCCCTGTCTTGAGTAGACGATCGTAATTATTCTCCAAATAGTTAATTAGAGATTTACTTTGTATATTTTCATTATCAAGTACATATTTTGAATGATTTTTAACGAGTCGTGGCATTACATTTCCAATGGATGTATTGTCTTGAATACGTAGGTTATTTAATCTTCCGAACTCTTCAAGTTCATCATAATTGTTGAATATGTTCTTCTGTATTTCTAATTCTTTAGAGAATTGTCGGTTATTCAGTATATAATATATAAATGCCGGTTCGGGTCTATTGATTTGACTTTGTTTTAATGTAGGGTGATAAAAGAAACAAGTATTGTTCCCTGGACTTGAATCATTTTTAGAGCTTAGATGAATTAGTTTTAAGTCTTCGTATGACAATAGTTGTTTTGCCAGGATTTCGCACCTACTATAAATTGTCTGTGTTGACATAATATTCGACGAAATATCAATTGAATCTACAAGAATTGGAAATGGATCATCATTCAACGTTACGTTCGATTTTGTGAGATCAGCGAAATGTGATATCTCGTGTATCAAATCAAATTCGTCTCCCATATTACCAATTATGAGAGCCAGTTTATTCTTTATGCTATAACTGGTTTCAATTCGAGTTGAATCAATATTCAAAAATATGGCAGTGATGATTTTATTTTTAGTATTAGTCTCTACTCTATCAGTGATGCCTATGGAATCAATTAATTCATCTATTCCACCACTATAAGGGCGGTGAGGATTCTTATTGAGAACTTTAGTAAGAGTGGATGAATCGAGAGAATGATGGTCGATATTCGTAGTGATTATCTCATATCCAAGTGAATTGTCGTAAGCTACGCCATTGAATGCATCGATTGATGTTTCTATATAATCCTCTATTACAGTTTCGCCAGGTGTACGTGAAGAGTTTTTTTCAGACAGTACTATGAGATCCAAATTGACATTATCTACTGTCGGCCAATCTAATCTAAAGTAGTCTCGACTTACTCGAGTGATAATTGGATTTTGAGAATATGAGAATGGGTAAAAATAGTACAAGTCTTTAAGTAAAAATATTGGTTTTCTTTTGGGAGCAAAGAATGCCAATAACTCGTATTTTTTTAAAGTGTCTCTACTAACGAATATAGTATCTGAAATACATTTTTCTAATCTCCAACCATCTTTCTCTTCATATTTAGCTATTGAGCATTCTTCACTAATTAAATCAGGTAAATTTAAAACGAAGTGGACATCATTTGAGCTGAGAATTCTTTGGCTAAGTAAGCAATTACATATAATGACAAAAGCAACTAAGGGAATGAACTTTTTCATATCAATTGTCAGATAATGGAAGTATTACTTGTTGGCCGTGGTCATCAAAAATTGAAACGCCTGACATTACTCTAATAGAAAATATTCCTGGCTCAAACTTGTGCTGATATTCTTTTGTTCTTCCATCTCCAGGATCAAAATAATACATGTCCTTGAAATGAAGTTCATTGCTACTAAAATCGGGTAAATAGAGAATATTTTGTATATCTGATGTATTCATTGATTTTCTAATTAACAAGTGTAGAGAGAAGGTTTTTGAATTCAATTCCTCAATTCTTATTTGTAAAGAATCTTTTAAGGTTGATTTATTGAATTTTATTGAATTATGTAAAACTCTATCTATTATTAGTTCTTGTCCATCCAGTATTAATGGATCTGCTTGGTTAGGATCATATGCTGATATTATATCAATCTTTTCAGACGATAGTTTCATAATGTGTCCTAACCTGTGATTCCCATCTGCTTTCAGTTTTGGATGCATATTATGAAGCCTAATTGGGAAGCACTTCGCAAATCTATCCGATCTCTCAGTACTGGTATAAAAAGTTAAGCCTTCAATGTTTTCTTTTATAGAAAATGCTTCATTAATGTGAGGAGAATTACAATTGATCTTAAATGCCACTACTCGCCAAAATATGTCATTCATTTCTGATTTATCATAGTCAAATTCTATATTTTCTGCCTGAAATGGTACACTGAAAAATTCATCGTCTTTGTGTTCTTTTATAGGTGATAATAATGAAGTCGCTGTAATTAGCCCATATGAAACCGAGTCTTCTGGAAGTACACTTATATACCCTTTAAAGTATTTCTCATTACATCTACAACCCTCTTGATTTTCTATAGAGTATGAATTTAGTAACTCTTGGAGACTATCAATTTTAAGTTGTGATAATTCCACATTATTTTTTAATCGTACTTCTTTGGATTGTGCGATTTGTAATTCATTATCTTTCTCTGTTACTATTGATTCATGTTTTTTTATAGTAATACAACCCATAATACAAAGACTAAGGATAAGTAGGCATAATACAAATTGTAGATTCTTCTTCATCACTCTTTTATTTTTTTCAATAGTTCATTAATAAATTCCCCCTCTTTAGGATGCGTTGTCATATTCAGACATTCTTTTGCTTTATTGATATCGCCAGTGGCGGCATACGAGATGCCCGCATAGTATAGCGCCTCCTGATCATCCGTTTTCTCGTAATATTCTTCAAGTGCTTCTGCTGCTTCCGCATAGAGCCCCACTTCGTACAGGTTATATCCCCTGATGAGTTCTGGATCTATGTTATCCATAGTTTTCTCTGTAGATCGTGTGATCACGATCCACTCTGGTCGAGCCACCGGTGGGGTCTCATACTTTTGGTAGAGTGTGGCTATATCTTTTTGTAGATCGGTAGGACGCTGCCACCACCATCCTGCAGCGATCAGTAGTAGCACGGCAGCTGCTATACTCACTATTCTATTGAGTCGAGGGATGGTATTTTTGGTTTTTTTATTCCTGTCCTCTGATGGCCATTTAGTCTGGTCCTCGATATCTCGCAGTAGCTGATGGCGTTCTTCTATATCAGTGGATAGCAAAGCCTCTGGTAACAATAACAGGTCATCATGTAGTTGCCTGTATTCTTGATCTATTGCTATACGGTCCGCTATAGCTTGACTCTGCTCTGCAGTCAGAGTGCCTTCCAGATATCTGTCCAGTTGCTCTATGTCATATTCTGATAGTGCCATGTCCTATAGTTTTATGATCTGTGAGCAATGATTGTAACCTCTTCAGGCATTTATATTTTTTAGTTTTTACTGTGTCTTTGTTTTTATATCCCATGATTTGACTGATCTCTTCTATCGTGTACTGCTGTAGGTAGAAATACTTAAGAAGTCTCCTGCAAGGGTCTCCCATACTTTGTAATTGATTTTTGACTACAGTAATTCGCTTGCTGTGATCGTGCTCAGTATTAGTATCGGTATTTGCTATTGATAGAGGCTCAGTAGTGATAGGTACTGTGGTTTTTTGACGACGATATTCATGTATCTTGTTTTTTATGATACCATAGAGGTATGACTTTAAGGAAGAGTTCGCATGTACCACCTTTTGCTGTATGACCTTAGTATAAAGGGCCAATACTGACTGCTGAAATATCTCGACAGCGTCCTCCTTATTGATATCATATTTTGAGCCCATCCACTTGATAGCAGGAGTGCGATACTCTTTATATAGATTAGTTAAGGCTACTTCCTCATTATTTTTTATCTGGGTAATCCAGTCCAATATTTCATCTATAATTTAGTGATCAACAATAATAGATTGCTTCAGTAATTTTAAATATTTCTAAGGGTTAAAGGAAGATAGTGAGAAATCATTATGTATCAAAATCAAATATTTAGACAACTGTATAGAGTGAGTGTGAATCCCCATAAAACCAATACACCAAAAAAGGTATAAAAGACATATTTCTTATTTTCTAATCTATTAAGGGTTACCTCTTATCTTTTTTAATCATTAATCCATTGAATGCTCTTTTCTGGGCATTCCACTTAAAGTGAAATGACATATCTCTTTCCCATTTCTCAGTTTTTGCTGAGGGAGTATGAGCACCGCTCATAGTGAGAGAGCTATGTCCTGTAGTACTACATCGGCGTGTAGCTGACGCCAGTGGTGATAGCTGAAGCATGATGGCCAGATGCTCAGTCATCACCCATTGTTTGACACCCTATTTCTTAACCCTTTATTCAAAAATGTAGTACAATGAGAAGTATATCAATCCGCCGTATAGTCGGTGAGGACATAGAAAATATCTAATACCCTACGCTGGAGCAATTTGCTCCAGCTTTTTTTCTATCCACTTCTTAGCGAATCTTACTTTACCGCTGTCAAGGGCTTCAGATAGTTCACTGGTTTTTCCTCTGAGTAGTATTCTATATGCTTGCAAAAAGTCACTCATATTCGAATAGTGCTTTCTGCTTAGTTTATCCTTATTATATCTTAGGTGAGCAGCGGTTTTGTTTACTTCTTCTATCAGAAAAGGATCAGATCTGTCATATAGCTCATAGATACACTGTAGGTAGTAGCGTCGTGCTACAGAGTCTATTTTTGCCGCTTTGATAGGGTGCGACATGAAGTAGTGTAAGCATTCGTCATATTTACTCTCAGCGAATAGGATTAGGATTTGTCCAAGATGAAGTACATCATCTCGCTCTTTTTCAGGTAGATATTCAGCCCATTTGTACGCAAAAGCCTTAGCCCATTCTATTCTGCCATCATGGCAAGCGATATCTATGATAGCATTGTACCTCATGGGGTTAATAGTACCTTTGTCTAATAGCGTATTCTTCTCAAGGCCGTAGACTATCAGATCCAGTCGTTCTTGTATTAGTTCTCCTTTTCGATTTAGGACTGCCAAGAAATGGAGTAGGTAGGCCAAGACCAGCTGACTCATTTCCTTTGAGAGGGAGTGTTTATAGAGTTTGTCTCTGAGATACTCGTACTTGGCATGTGAGGGCTCCGTCTTGAGCTCATATAGCGCCTGAGCTATCTGTGTGGAGATACAAGGGTCTTGGGAGTCCAGCTTTTTGCGCCAGTCGGAGAGCCAGTTTTCATTTTTGATCTGGGACATGCTGTACATCTCTGTCTCATACAGTCTACGTAGTATCTCATAGACTCGATGGATGGACTCCATAGCTCCAGTCAGGATCTCCTGACCTCTCTTATACTTGATAGGATTGTCACTATAGTACTGAGAATGATTGATGCGATGGAGGATCAGCAGATCATGAGCATCGAGGATATGATCTGAGCTCGAGAGATCTATGCGTATATCATCAGCGATCTTGTCCGCATACTTATCGATACCTCTATCGTCGTATGCTTCAAATAACTGAATCCTATATTGATTTTTATCCTTCTTGATCTGCTCCCACACGAGATAGTCTTCCACTACGGGCTGTAGTCTTGATAGGAGATTTCTGAATGACTTTTCTTTTAGTTTAGGGAATAGCTTTTGCCAACAGTATTCTGCCTCGAGATGCTTATGGTCGAGCTCATTTCGATACTTATAGATATGCATGAATAGGCGATGCTGATCTGCATTCTCTGTGTAGTGTATCTGCGTGAATTTTTTGAGTCCTTTCCATTCGGACGCAGATAGCTTTCGCAAAATGTCAAATAGTTTGCTCGAGTGCAATGTGAAAAGAGTGTTGTTAAGTAGTAGTAGTGTTAAGATAGCTTTATTCTGCGAATATTCTAAAAAGCAAACAAACAATCGGTGTGTAAAGAAAAATCTGATGCTGATTTCGCACAATTGCGCAGATTTACCTATTGGTTTTATGGGATGTGTAGAGGTTTTGTAATAATTTTTAAAGTGATTTTATTAGGGAAGATATATTATGCTTAACATTTGTTAAAAGACACATAGTCAATCTATTACATATTCATACTTGCTAAATGTAAGTCCTTTTCTTTAAGGTTATACACCGAAATCCTTTATGTAGCTTAAGGATTAACCCTTACTTTTATGTAGTCGAAAGGTAGATACAAGGAAAAAATTAAACGTTTTGGGTAAGGACTCAAAATGAGAATTCGAAAATGTTACGTTTACTTATCTGGTATATACTATCCGAATGCAGATAACCATCTATCAGATACTCAATCAAAAAGTATGAGATCAACTCAAGTCACTCGGCTGAACCAAGCCATCCTTGTGTCTATGGACGCATTTGATGTAGAGAGTCAGCGCCTCAAGTTTGTTATTAGTTTCCATCCATTTCGCTTCGCTTGGATCAGTAATAAGGAGGTTGTAAGTAAAAAGTTTAGTACTATAACCAAAACTTCTATTAACTCGATAGAAGTAGGAGAGTCTCTTTTAAACAATCAGTCTTTTTTAGTAGAGATGAAAGCTGCATACAGCTATCTCACGCAATATAGAGCGCATACCTATTTTGGATTTTGTGATCTGCTGAAGCACAATGATCAGGAGTATGCATTTGTGGCAAAATATAAGTCAGGTATCAATGCGCTATTAAAAGACGAAATCGAGGTGGAGATCATTTCAGCTAATTCTGATGTTTTTGTCAGTGATAGTGTCCGATCCAAAGTTAAGCTCCAGTATATCGAAGAAATAGAAAACCTGAAAAACAAGCTCTCGGAACGTGAGCTTCAGATTTTGGGTTTACTCGGATCTGGAATGACGGTCAAGCAGGCGGCGTCGGAGACATATCTATCTACGCACACCATCGAAAGCCACAAACAAAACATCTATAAAAAACTCGAGATCAGGACAATGGCAGAGCTCGGTCGTATGGCAGAGCGATTGCTCCCAGAGCTATAAGTGAGTATACTGATATAAAATCATAATGATGCATAGTAGTCAGTAGGGCATACGGTAGATACGTATGCCTTTTTTTATGAGCCTGATGTTCATTTTGGTAAATTTTTGGGAGTGGTAGAGGATCCTATACGCTCTATTTTCATGATCAGATAAAATAGAGCAGTATCATGAGACATTTAGTATTCCTTATTTTGAGTTTGTCCATTTTCAGTCAAGCGAAGAGTCAATGTCATACCGGTGAAATTTTCTTCATAGATCTTGATTGCGGAGGTATGGTGACTGAGCCTTATGTCGGAGCTAATTTAGGATTGGCGTATTATGATGGAGTTGGGAATAGCTTTTATGATCTCAATATAAATGGGATGGACTATTCTAACATCGAATCCGAGGAGTATTATAGTGCATACAATAGTATTGAACCTAATCTGTCAAATTTGGGAATCGATCTCAGTACGCCGGGACTCAAGACGGTTTATCTGTATAGTGCTGTACCTGCTGGTGATACTACTTGTGCTCAGAGCCCGGGGATCATTGATTCAGCTCAGGTTTATTTGTCAGAGTATCCCGTTTATGAGTTTTCATCAAGCTGTATAGGTCAAGATTCACTTTTAGTGGAAATATACTACACAGGTGTTGGAGGACGATCTAATGAGTATATATATGCTACTATACTTGACAGTGAATACGGCTATTGGGGAGACATCAGTTCTTCTTATGTAGGCGGGCAAGATTCCTTATTCTCCTCGCTGATTACTACCCCTATCGGGGATTCTGTGTTAATGTTAGAGCTCTGGGGTGATTGCGCTTTGCCATATGATTATCATTATTTAGATAATCCATGTTATGTCACACCAACCTGCTCCGATGGCATCCAAAATGGTGATGAAGAAGGCGTAGACTGTGGGGGAAGTAGTTGTGAGCCGTGCAGTGGTAACTGTATTGATCAAACATCGTTGGATTTGATTGTAAGTACATCTTGTGACGATACATTAAACATTGAGACGTATTTCATCTATTCTGGCGGAGGAGTGTTTGATGAGTATTTTTCATTTACGATATATGAAGGTGCGTATCAGATTTTTGATTCTCTGTATCTCCCTTCTTCAGTTTCAGTAGGAGATACTATTGGTACATATAGCCATGGGCCATTAACATATGGCATTCTGACTACAGAATTATTAGACTGTAACACTGGAATGTTCGCTTCATTTGAGAATAGTAATTCTTGTTTAAGTAGCTGCCATGGTGGTGAGGTGTTTTTCGTTGATGCCTATTGTGGATTTGGTATGATACAAGAGGCCTATGTAGATGAAGATATAGCCTTGTCCTATAATGACGGGCTTGGTACTTATAATAAATTTTATGATCTGAATATCAATGGAATAGATTTCTATTCTGTTACTTCAGAGGACTATTATAGTTCGTACGGGGCTATTAGTTTTGAAGATCTCCAATTGGACCGAACTCCGGGCAGAAAAGTAGCCTATCTCTATTCAGCAGTAGAAGAAGGAGCAGACTGTGATAGCTCTTATACCATCATAGATAGTACCGAGATCGTCCTATTTGAGAGGCCAGTATTGGACTATGAGATCGTCTGTGACTCGACCGGAGACGCATATTTGCAGATCACTTATACAGGTGTAGGAGGTAAATCATATGAATATGCTGACTTTACGATATATGATAGCAATTTTGGATACTATGATTATATATATGCGATGTATGATGCCAGTATTGGACCCCAGGTGGTATCGACACATTACTTAGCTGTCAACGATTCAATAATTCATGTAGCAATCTGGGATAATTGTGGATTTGAATATGAGTATTTTGAAGTTCATAATCCATGTTATGTTGAAACAACATTTTGTTCAGAGCTATATGGTTGTCTGCCTCTTGGACAATTACTGCCTGATTCATTCGGTAATTTTGAGAATGGCAATTTTGGTAATTGGCAAGTATTGGATTGTATTGAGCCATTTGATTCAGCAAGAATTCAAGAAGGGTTTTACGACAATGGATTTTTCTATCCCACTTCACCAAAAGGAGATGATTTATCTGGAAAGTATTATTTGAACGGATTTGATGGCGGAGGTCCTTGTAATATAGAAATGTATCAAGATATAACTTTGCCATTGGATGCCCACTTTTTAGCGTGGGATCAATGGATCGCTTATGATTTACAATCATTTGGAGCCAATATTGACCGCTTTTTTGAGGTACATATACAAGAATGGGGAGGGGGGCAAATACTTGACACTCTGTATCAATTCAGAGCTATAGCACAGAGCACACAGTTGGGATCTGGTTGGAGTTCTAAAGCAGTAGATATTAGCGAATACGCCGGACAAAACATAAGAATAGCATTTTGTGAAATCATACCAGAATATTTCACTGGGCCTGCACGATTGGCTCTTGACAACATTATGATTTTGGATAATATTCCATTACTTGAAATCGAAGATACATACGATACATACATTAACGAAACTGTTCTTCCTTATGATTTATATCAATGTGTAGGAGAAAGCGCTATTATTATTCAAGAAAGATATGAGTGTTTCGTCCAAGGATATCAATCTTATGTTATCCAGAACGGAGAAGATGGCCAATGTAGTGCGAATCTTTATGTCTCAGATATAAATGATTTCTGCATTAATCCAGTCACTTTCTGTAATCCCTTAGAAGATTTGATTGTTCAATCATCAATTACTTGTAATGATTCATTTTCAGGGGAGTTATCATTGTTAATTGAGTATGTATCAGGCGGTCAACCATCTGGTACTTTTCAAACATCGATTTATGATAGTTCGGGTTTTTTGAATTCTTTACACACTATCCAAATTCCTCAAAGTGATTCAGGATCTTCCATAATTGGGCAGGTGCCTATTTTTGGAATTTCTCAGGAGTCTGATTTTACAGTTGAGTATTCTGCATGTAATCAGGTCTTTCAAACGGACAATTTCACTTCTACCTGTATAGCCACCTGCTCCGACGGCATCCAAAATGGTGATGAAGAAGGAGTAGACTGTGGAGGTAGTAGTTGTGAGCCATGTACTGCAATAGCATGTGATTTTACAGGAGAATGGGAGAATGTTGATCCATTTACCAGAAGTACTACTTGGTTGAATATATTTCAGGATTTAGATACTCTCTACTATAATCCATATGGCTCTTGTAGTCCGGTCGACTGTAATAATGGAATTCACGCAACTCCAATAATTGATCAAGATGACTGTATGTTGACATTCTATATAGATTATGGTTTTAGTGTGATCTATGATACGTTAATAATGACGGATATAGATTTAGTCGAAAGAAGATCATATACGATATTTACAGATGATAGTGGAAGAGGTGATCGCTATAATATAGAATACTTTTATCGTGCCAGCTGCTCTGACGGCATCAAAAACGGCTCCGAAACGGGCATAGACTGTGGCGGTGACAGCTGTATGCCATGTCCATACCTCAACTGTAAGATCACGAGTGCGCAGGTATCTGATATATACTGTGACCCAATAGATGGATACTCCACTGCGACTATCGATATTACCTATCTTCAATCATCAGATTTTGAATATGTAGAAGTAGAAATATACGGTTTCGGAGTGGTAGGGACGAAGACCTTGGACTCAGATACCTTGACTCAGTTACTTGTGACTGGGCTACCATCAGATAATTCTTATTATTTTGGAAATGTCAAGATATATGACACTGATTTAGAGATGATGTGCTATTCGTATCTTGAAGTAGTTACTCCAGCACCATGTACTGCTGAACAATGCTCCGGCTACCTCACTTTCACAGATACCATGTGCCATAACATGAATAATCGGTACTATGTGGATCAGGTCGTCAATATGGGCTTCATGACCAATGACTACTATGATGAGTCTGTGTATAATATCACTGTCAATGGTGTCGAATATAACGATGTGCAAGCAGGCTACAGCGGATATATTCACATGGAAGATACTACTTACACAGAGTACATTGATACATCCATTATTGATCTCGGTGGAGGGATGTATGATACGGTCATAGTCGTCGATACTTTGATTGATATTAATTACTATTATGAATACGTAGACAAGTCAATCGTACAAGATGTGGGTGCCACCTTCGGTCTGGACTTCAGTCAGGCTGGAACATATGAATTCTCTATTACGAGCATCTCTTCGCATGATATGTCTTGCCATCCATTGACAGATACATTGATCTCCATTTCACTTTTAGAGATATACGACTATCCAGATGTGGATTTTGTACATTATTGCAATCCTGATGGATCCGTCACGATAGATCTGTACTATGCCGGTACAGGAGGTATCCCTGGGTGGTATGTAGACGGTCGAGTATATCATAATGGATCAGAGATAGACTATATTTATGGTAATCTCCCTTCTACTACTGACAATACAGAAACAGGCTATTTCATGGGGAGTATGACTTATCCATATTTACCGCAGGGGGATATTACCATAGAGCTATTTAATTACTGCAATGATATGTTCGTCTATGATAGCTACAGCTTCATCAATGACTGTATCAATGAGTCAAGTATCTGCGAGGCGGAGATCTTTGTATATGATTATTGTACTGGTTTTGGTGAGTTTGATGGATTCCAAATATACCCTAATGACTCTTCTTTAGTAGGGCTCATAGGTCAAGCCTTTGCTTCGCATACCGGCAGTGGTTCGATCTATGCATCTTTTAATGCATTTGAATCGCAAATCGTAAATGGACAGGCGATAGACCTTACTTTGGGTGATCTCATCGATGTGTCTGGGGCTACTACTGGTCCACAGTCTATTTATCTGGATTATATCTATGATGATTTTACTTATTGTATGGATCCTAATGGTCTGATCGATAGTATGATCGTCGAGGTAGTACCATATCCAGAGATGAGAGTAGAGCAGCTTTGTGATACTTCTGGCAATGTCCAACTCAATATCATATACGAAGGTATTGGAGGTATCGCTGATCAGTATTTCACTATGGATATCTACGGTGCTGATTATGAGTATTTGAGATCATCTTATCATACTCTTTATGGTCAGAGCATTGTATCAGGTTTAGAATCATTAATAGGTTTCGATTTCCCATATGAGCTCATAGATCATGATTCATTTTATGTGGAGATCAAAGTATGTGAAGAAGTAATCTATTCTGACCATTTCGAAAACTCATGCATCTCCACGGGCAATCCTTGTGACCTTGAGCTATCATTTGACATTTATTGCATTGCAAATGGGCAATACCAACGAGACATATACTATCAAGGCGGAGGTGTGCCAGGGCAAATAGTGAATTACTCATTTGGCGCTCAGCTATCAGGGGCTAATGGTGGAGGTATCATCACATTGCCTGATACTCTACCAGAGGTAGGTACATTGCTACAAGCGGGTCAGTTTATCAGCCAAAAAGGTGGAGAAGCACTTTACTATACAGTCTACACCTGCGATAGTCAGATCGATCAGTACGTATTCGCAGATCTGTGTCCGGCAGACTACTGTGCTGCCGAGATTGTCACTGGCTATGACTGCTATGGCAATACTACAGATGAGTACTACATCGGTGAGCAGCCACTATTCATGCTGACTAATGCCACTGGAGCTGGCCCTTATGATGTAGTGATTAATGGTCACTACTACCCGGAGGTCGTAGCAGGCACGGCCTATCCATTAGCGGGAGCTCTACCTGATCCGGTGGGTCCAGGTAGCTACGGCGTATCTATAGATAGTATCTATGACATCGGAGGAGTCTGCACGTTTGCTGAGGAGGTGTATGAGACGAGTATTACCGTACGAGATTTCCCATCATTCTCCGTCCGTACAGTGTGTGAGGATGACCTGACGACTACCATACAGTTGATATATGACGGTGGCGGTATCGCATCGAGTTCATTTGATGTAGAGCTACTGATAGGAGCTGATGCTCAGACCACAGCGATACAGCTGCCGAGCTCGACAGGAGCCATAGGAGCTGTGCTCTATGAGGCTAATCAAGAGATGGACATCGATCAGGCCTATGATCTGATGATATCACATCCTTGTCTGGGACCGATAGCCAGCTTCACAGGTACTAATGACTGCCTCATAGGTGGCTGTACAGATGTCAATGCGCACAACTATGATCCACGTGCTACCACTGATAGTGGCAGCTGTGAGACCTGTAATGATGGTAGCCGAAATGGAGATGAGACGGGAGTAGACTGTGGTGGTGTACTCTGTGCTCCGTGCCAGCTCAGTCATGACTACTATGTCACCGACGTGGCAGTGAGTGATGACAGTCCGACAGCAGGTGATGCTGTCACACTCAGCGCTATATTGCACTATGACGGGCAGAGTAGCTCGACACTCTATCCGAGTATGGGCTACTATCTATCTGATGACAATAGTCTCTCAGTAGACGATATCCTACTCGCTACTGATGGCGCTGGTCTCAGTACTAATATCACTGTGAGCAGTGAGTCAGCGACAGTGGATATCCCAGATGATCTTATTAGTGGGGATTATTACATTCTATTTGTCGCAGATCATCAGGATGCCTTCATCGAGGCAGATGAAGATAATAACACCTCAGTGGTCAGTATTATGATCACCGAGGCGCCTACAGGAGATGACTTCTATATAGTGGATGCAGATCTCTCTATCGATCAGCTGGTGGCAGGCGAGAGTACTATAGCCAGCTGTGATCAGGCCTACATAGGTGGATCAGAGGTGAGCCTCACTCCGAGAGTAGGGTTTTACTACTCTGAGGATGCAGTGTGGGATGCTGGAGATACAGAACTGGGAGACAGTGGGTCTACCCTTAGCAAAAATGATCTCGATGACCCTGAGTCTGCGAGTATCACGATACCTCATGATGCGCCGGAGGGCGATGCCTATATCCTATTCGTAGCAGATCACGAGGAGGTCTATGGAGAGACTGACGAATCTAACAATGTAGTCGCATATCCTATCACTGTAGAAGAGGCCGATCTGGATATCTGGGACTTCTGGATATCGGATGCAGATATCACATCTGGAGGTAGCAGTACCTATGTCCTCACAGGAGGCCAAGAATATCGATTTAGCGGCTATCAGCAGTATGATGGAGATAGCCCATCGAGAGTATGGGTCGATATGGCCTACTATATATCTACGGATATGACTCCTGATGCATCGGACTACTACATCGGTAAAGATGCTACCTCAGTGGGCAATGGCGATCAAGGAGATCCAGAGCGTATCGATGCGATAGTACCTAATACGATACCATCTGGAGACTACTATATCCTATACGTCGCTGACTATATCGATCAGTATATGGAGAGTGACGAGTCTAATAATACTGTTGCCATAGCGGTCACGATCAATACGACTACCATGGAGGCGCCTCCTACCATCGAGAGACCTATGGTCCAGGCGCTACGTATCGACATAGAGGCACCTATCACGATAGCACCGATCAGTACGATCGATAGAGAGCAGCAGGAGCTGACAGTAGATAGGCTTTCGCCAAACGGAGAAGAAGCTGTGGATGTCATGATCGATGCCATCCTCTATCCTAATCCATCAGCTGGACTCATCCATGTCGAGCTGTCTGGAGTGGAGAGATCAGGTCCAGTAGAGGCGATCATATATGATGCACTCGGTAGACAGGTCAGAGAGCTCCAGCTACAGTCTCACGAGACTACTGTCATAGACCTCACCGATCAGTCTCGAGGCACCTATCAACTACTCATCCAGTCAGGTGAGCAGCTGATCAATAAGAAATTTATCCTCATCCAATAAGCCTCAGGGGCGAACGATTATTTAGTTGATCTCGGCGGAGTTGCTTTCTTCATTGCAAGGCAGCTCCGCTACTTTTTAGAGCTATACAGTACCCCTATCTGAGACTCCACTTTTTATCTCTCTATCCTCATTTTGGCGAATTTTTGGGAGTGTCTGCGCAGAGCGCTCCCTCTATTTTTACAGAGATGGGATAGCTCTCTGCTGTCATGGATGATGGTCCATGTATCTATGAGCTCCCCTCAGCTGGATATCCTCCAGCAAATTATCAACTGAATAAAGTCCTCCGGGACATTTTTTGATCAAATAGAATCCTTAATAGTCATGAGAATTACTACACCTCTATCCACGCTCACCACGATGATCATCCTGATGATCTACACTACCATCTCTCAGGCCGCAGTATCCGATATCGGTACTGCTGAGTCTGACGCCTATCTATCCATAGATGACTTTGTATGTGATGAAGCACTGGTGGGGCCAAGTTTTGAAGCCATGGAGATGATGTATATGATGATGGAGTTAATAGGTCTGGAAGAAACTGACGAACCCGTTTGTGAAGGGGCTCCATTAACGGTTGTAATAGACAGCCTCCCATCCTCTGGTGAGAATAATTTCAGAATAAAATTTGAGATTGTAGAATATGGAGGACTAGTGAATCCTGTGTTACAATATACTTTTCAGAGAAACAGTCTGACATCCGAATTTGACACTATCACTATTCCCGTGGCAGTCTATTCTCCTGGATTAAACGATAGTTTATTTAGAATGACTGATTTGGAGCAAGATCAGATTGTAGGGGCAGGAACAAGTTTTTTGGGATTAGGAATCGAACCTAATTCAGAATTGCAAATCGAAGTTGATACTCTTCCTGAAGGTACAATAGACTATAACGCTGTGGAGTCTGGATTTTTATGCGAAAATGACAATTATCTATTTCTTTTCAAGAAAACAGCAGGAGAAAATGGACCATTTGAGTTGACTTTGGATATTACTGATACATCGGGGACTCATCAGGAGAAGGTCGAAACTGCAGTAGGTGGATGCATTAATTGCCCTTTCACTCTTACACATAATGAACATTTCTTCAGTGATACTGCTAAGATTCAATTAGTAGCTATCAGAGATCTCAGTACGGCCGATAACTGTGAAACGATCATCACAGGAGCTACACCTATCGTGGGACCATATGTCAACGATATCTCTGCAGGTACGCTGGCCGTAGTAGATGATGTCGTCTGCTCAGGGGATGATATTGTGTTTAATGATCTGGATACACTATTAGACGATCATTTTACCTATACTTCTAAGCAAGTTAGATATGAGTATATTTTAAATTCAGGCTCGTGGCAAGAAGCTTCTGACTTTACAGACTCCATAGATCTTGTTTTCCCAGGACTGAATACTATAAATAATAATACCCAGCCAGATACTTTCCTCTTTCGGGCGATTTTGAGGACAATGACGACTGAGGGGCCACTTACTTGTTTTGATACGACTGCTGTGGATACGATGTTAGTTGAGCCATCCTTAGATTTTACAGTTGGCTTAACGGCTGAGAGTGTAACGACAACGGGCATGTCAGATACATTGACGCATGTGATCTGCAGTGGAGATAGTGCGATAGTAGATGTGGTGAGTGACTTGGTTGCTTCGGGCGGTAATTATTACCAATTGAATGTATTGAAAGCAGGAGATATTACGGGGCACGGCTTGACAGCTGGAGCTACGGA
>WUUP01000003.1:0-320537 GCA_009833045.1 Saprospirales bacterium GYS_P2D | reverse complement strand
CAAGTACGACATTGACAGGTACAGATTGTATAGGAGATACGGTTATCGTAGAGATCATAGTCGAGCCTGCGTTAGCGTTTGAGGTAGGCTTAACGGCTGAGAGTGTAACGACAACGGGCATGACAGATACATTGACGCATGTGATCTGCAGTGGAGATAGTGCGATAGTAGATGTGGTGAGTGACTTGGTTGCTTCGGGCGGTAATTATTATCAATTGAATGTATTGAAGGAGGGAACTGTAACGGGTCATGGACTGAGTGATGGTCAGACACTATTGATGGCTACGGAACGAGATACGGTGCTGAATAAAGCACTGACGAATAGCAGCAGTGCCTTTGACACTTTGGAGCTACAGTTGATCAATTTTATAGATAATGACAATGGTGGCACTTTAGATAATACAGATTGTATAGGAGATACGGTTATCGTAGAAATCATAGTAGAGCCCGTCCCCACCGTCACGGTTACATTATCTCATATAGCAGAGTTTGGTGGCTCAAATGCAGATGCTGTTAATATTGACGCATCATCCTCCAGCACCCTAACCCAAACCATCTGCTCAGGAGATAGCATCATACTCACATCCATCGCAGACAATATGTCCAATGGTGGATCATATGATAGTATCCGAGTCATCAAGAATACGACGACTCTGGAAGTAGTAGATGATGATGTCTATGCTAATGATGATCTACTCGAGATCATCGCCGATAGTGCGTCCAACTATGGAGCAGTCGAGGACACCCTCATCCTACAGATACTCAATTTTGTAAATGCAGATGAGGCTATGCCAGTAGTCTACGACGAGACCGACTGTCTCGGAGACACAGTATTGGTGCAGATCTATGTCAAACCAGAGCCAGTACTCGTAGCGACTATTGATACCGTATGTAGTGATAGTCTGAGTGGTATAGAATTAGTAGTAAATCATGCCTTTAATTCTTTTCAGGACCCTGACCTTTCAATTAAACAAATCATAGATAATTCAGGAGATGGCAGTGGAAATAGTCTTGAAAGCGCACGAGGTATAAGGTTAGATAATTCTGATAATATCTTTGTAATGGGAGGAGAATCTGATAATGTTTTCAAAATTACTCCTGGAGGAGCTGTAACAGAGATAATCGATGCTTCTGGAGATATGAGTGGGCATAATTTAAACGGCCCCAGAGGTATTGCCGTAGATGTTATGGGAAATGTTTATGTTTCCGGATACTTATCTGATAATGTTTTCAAAATTACTCCTGGAGGAAGTATAACAGAGATAATCGATGCTTCTGGAGATGGATCAAATTCTCTGGATAATCCGAGGGGGCTTGCTGTAGACGGCTTGGGAAATGTATATGTTGCTGGACTTCAATCAAACAATGTTTTCAAAATTGCTCCTGGAGGAGGCAAAACAGAAATAATCGATGCTTCTGGAGATGGATCAAGTGGGTTTTCAGGACCTATAGGTTTAGCCATAGATATGAATAATAATGTTTATGTAGCCGGATCATCATCTAATAATGTCTTCAAAATTGATCAAGGTGGCAATATTACAGAAATATTAGATTCATCAGGAGATGGCAATGGGAATGTTCTATCGGGTCCTCGAGGAATTTTCACAGACCTCAATGGAAATGTATTTGTTGGTGGATTGAATTCTAACAATGTCTTCAAAATTGATCAAGGTGGCAATATTACAGAAATATTAGATTCATCAGGAGATGGCAATGGGAATGTTCTATCGGGTCCTCAGGGAATTACTGTGGATGCAACCAATAATGTTTTTGTGAGTGGTCAAAATTCAGGAAATGTCTTCAGAATCACACCAGAAGGAAACATATCTAAAGTTATAGATATGAGCGGAGATGGTTTAGGAAATCAATTACTTCAACCATTTTCTGTAGCAGTGAATTCTTCTGGAAATTTGTTTGTAGGAGGGTTAATTTCAGACAACCTTTTCGAAGTTATTATTACCGATTTGCCAGTTGCACTATTCAACATAACCGCAATTGACAACAAAGGCCTACCAGTTACAGGAGGAGTTACTGACTCATTGGTGATACCCGTGTCAGGGGCTATTACTGGTGCCCCATTCGATACCCTATCTGCCGAGCAATGGACGAACGCTCGTGACACCGACGTAGTCGTCACCTACACGGTAGTACCTGTACTCGATGGATGCCCAGGTGATACGGTTGATATACAGCTCATAGTAGAGCCAGTACCGACGATGAGTATCGATGGTGCTGATACGACTGAGGCATTTATGACCTTCGTAGATACGGTGTGCCATGGAGAGGTACTCAACCTTAAGATTACATCACCAACAGTGCCAAGCTTAGGCGAATCAGATGTACACTACATCCTCGACTCGATTAAGATCACTAATACAACAGATGTTATGCGCAAGAACGGTTCTCTTATTGGTACTGTAGCCACAACTGATGGAGAATTCACAAATGGTGGCGCAATAACAGACACCCTTGATAATGTATCTGCCATAGCAGCGGTTATCCTTAATGATAGCTTGACAAATACAGGCACAGAACCAGACAGTGTGATCTACTACTTCACACCGATACTGGCGAGCAAAGATCCGTACTGCCCAGGTGAGCAGGTTACACTAACCATAGTGGTAGAGCCACAGCCGACCATTGGACTCGATATCGACGTCAATAGTATGGCAGTTACCGTGCCAGCAGAGGCAGATACTGTATCCGTAGCAGAAGGTAACGCTGACTTCGAAGATACTTATATCACAGTCTGCCATGGTGATACGCTTGATATCCATACGTTTAATTTTGAGACCGTCGCCTCAGGCGATCAGCGATATGAGGTGACAGTGAGTAATAATGATGCCATCAGTACACTTGACGGTGTTATTACTAACACAAGACGTACTCCAGCTGATAGTTTATATGGCGATTTCTTGGCTAAGAGTGTAGTTCAGAATCTATCCAACGTAGCCGATACTCTCACCCTACAATTTGTCCCATATATTGATAAAGACAATAATAGTGACATTGGTCCCGGATACTGTCTTGGCGATACTGTCTGGGTGCATTTCGTCGTACAGCCTAAACCTGAGTTAGCATTGACAGGCATCTCAGCAGGAGCTGCAGATCACGATCTTACAGGAGAAGAGCAAATGGGTACAACCGCAGATACAAGCTATGTTATCTGTAGTGAGGAGCTTGTAGACTTTACTGTCACTGAGATGTTTACAGCCTCTGCAGGAAGCAATGAGAGATTCCAAATGAAACTGAGTATACCAGATAGTCTGATCGTCTCTTTTGGCGGCAAGATGGTTACTTATAAGGATACCATGTTTGACAATCTCGAGTTCGTTGGAGGTGAGTTCGATACCAGCATAGTAATCCAGCATGTGGGTAATACATTCGATACGGTGACGATGAGTCTGACTCCATATCTCGAGAATGATGATACGACCAATCCAGATAATACTGAAATGAGCGATGCTGACTGTATCGGTGATGAGCCCGATGTGGTGATTCATTTCATCGTCCAGCCAGTACCAGCATTGGATACTACGGCTTATGATCCAGAGATCGCAGGATTTGATGATTCTGGATCTGGTGAAGATCGTAATGGCACCCTTGACTGGGATAGCAATAAATTAGAGTTATCTGATATCCGTATCTGTGGCCATATGGGAGATGGCGGTATGGCATTCCCAGAGGTGACACTCTCGACTCGTACGACACCATTTGGAGGATCAAAAGATTCCATAGAGTTTGAGTTGATCGATGTGGATACCTTGACTCCTTCTGGTGTGGCATATGCATACATTACGAGAGAGGATGGCATCTCGACCGGTGAAGAAATATCACATGACAGTACTTTCTCAGAGACACTTCATAATTCGGGCGACTCTGTTGCATACGTGACCTACAGCTTCAGAGCTCAGATCAAAGATGATGCAGATGCAGACGAAGACAGTAAGAAGGATGAGTGCTTCGGTGATACCATACGAGTGGTGGTAGAGGTACAGCCAGAGCCAGAGTTTGATCCGTCAGCGATCTCTGATGAGATTTATAAAGTGGATGGCGATACGATTACCATTAAGGACCCGATCTGTGGCGGAGTCGCAAACCCGGTCAAGTTGGTAGCTCCAGACTCGGGAGTAGTCTTATCTGCTCTCGAAGTACCGACTCTGGATAAACAGGTGAAATATGAGATCACTAAAGTCATCATCAATGAGGATGGTAGTTTGACGAATAATCCTACGATAGCAGATGGTGTCAAGAGAGCACAGGACTCTTTAGGTACAATGAATTCTATTTATAATACAACTTATGAATTCGCCTCTGGTGATACTCTCCTTGAGTACTATCGTAATGAGACTAATGTTGATGTCTTCGTTACTTATGAGTTAGTACCGTATTTGGATTCAGTAGGTGATTACACATATAATAATAGTTTCGACAATGATGAAGAGTGCCACGGCGATACCTTCTATGTACAGATCCAGATAGAGCCGATACCAGAGTTTGATTTTGCGTCAAATGATGATCTCCCTGAGTTCACTTGGGATGCTGATGCACGTACGCTGACTGCGGATGTGATCTGTGGAGGCATGACATTTGATGATGTCAATAGTACGATAGATACGATCGTTTTAGGCGCCGCTAATGACAGTTTAGATACAGACTTTACAGGTGACATGGCAGTCTCGGACGGCAGACAGATCGAATTCGAGTTGATAGCCATAGACACCCTTGTATCTGATGGATCGGGTGGCATGACGGCGATACCGGCAGCATATAGAATGCATGTCACCAGAGGGGATGATTCAGGAGCTAACCCGTATGTAGTGGATAGGGAGTTTAATCAAGACTATATATTCAGAGAGTATTATCGTAACGAGACTGACACCGTCGTCTACTTCAGCTATCAGTTAGTCCCAGAGATAGAAAATATGGGCTCTTCTATAGATGCAGTACACTGTCAAGGTGATACCTTCACCATCATCATCCCAGTAGAGCCGATACCAGAGTTTGATACGATGGGTATAGATGCATTCTATGCTGTCGGTGCTTGGAGTGCTGCAGATGACAGGACGATCCATCCAGCTATGGATAGCCTACTTTGTGGATCTGCAGATAATACACAGCTTAGCGCAATGTCTGGAGATCAAATTGTGTGGGATCAGGATACGACTGAATACGTCAAAGGTCGTGAGATAATCATGAACTCTCGCTCGGTAAGTGGAGTGGCTGGTATCACACCAGATGATGATGCTGATGTACAGTTCGTAATTCTTAGTGTAGATACTACTACGGCACCTGACGGTACAGGTTCGAGATTAGCAGGTGTTTTAAGAGATAATGATAATAACGATACCAATACTAACGAAGCCTTCGATGTAGATACTACCTTCAACATCGGCGATAAGTTTGTGGAGTACTATCGCAATGAGTCAGATAGCGTAGCCTATGTGACCTATACCCTACAGCCGGAGATCGATAGAAATGGCACAGACACCTGCGCTTATGAACCATTCCAGATAGCGACGGGATTACAGCCGATCCCAGATGTGGCGAGCATTGATGGTAGTACCGTTAATATAGTCGATGAAAATGGAGATGATGTCCTCGATCGCTCTACTTGGGATCAGACTACTCGACACCTGGAATTTGACGATGAGTGTGGCTCTCAGGATGGATTAAATCCTATGGAGTTCACCATGAACATAGTCCCATATGAGGTGCCATCAGCAGGACTACAGATAGAGTATGAGCTCATCGATGTAGAGGTTACACCGAGCTTCTTGACAGACTTTATTTTACGATATGACACTGGTAGTGTTGATAATTTTGATTTGACACAAGGATTTAACAATAGTCCAGATGAATTTGTACCAGTAGGTACGGAGTTCGCTGAGGTCAGCGATACGGCGACATTCACTGAGTTTATAGCTAACCTCAGTAGCTTCCCTGCTACTGTGACTTATAGCTTTAGACCACAGATAGATTCTATCAGTACGACTTTTGATGGTGATATCTATTATGGTGATGTATTCACGGTAGAGGTCAAGGTCAATCCTATCCCTACCGCCTCAGCCAATGCGGACGACGAGGATAAGTGTGAGGGCGATCTATTTGTATTAACTGGTAGTCCTAACAATACGATATACAATCCTGCTCCATTCACACATGTATGGTCGATTGATACTTCAGTTAGGAGTGATATGGCTTATCTCAATGGAGCTTTACTTGATGACACGAACTTATACTCTTTTGGCTCTGCAAATGAGCAGACCACAACATTAGCTGTATATACAGCTGGTATTGTACGAGTGATGTATCAGGCTCAAGATGCCAATGGATGCTGGACCGTACCATATTTCTTAGATTTAGAGATAGCGCCAGACTTTGTCATCACTAAGGTGCCTGCTATAGCAGTGTGTGAGAGTATGTATGGTAGTGGATCATCCGTCGAGGTAGATCTCAATCTTTATGAGCATTCTGATTCATTCACGATAGTGTCGGATGGGCCTGGGGTAATGTTTAACTATCCAGCGGACTCTATCGTCTGGTACAATGGTCAGCCATCTGAGGGTGGTACACCATTATCTGAGACAGCAGAGGGACAGGTGACCCTTGGTAATAATGGTATCTTCAATGGGGATCTTTGGGTCCGTATCATTGACGATGGTGGCTGCGAGTCTGAGGCTAATGTGCCATTTGAGATTTATGATATGCCTGATGTGAGTATCTCGGCAGACGCACTTGTTGCATGCCAGTCCGGATCAGATATTACATTAGATACTATGCCATCTATGGGTACTTTGACATTCCCGTCAGGGCTATCTGTCGATGCTGGTACTATAGATGTAGCAGCTTCTACTCCAGGATCGTATTATGTATCTTATGAATTCACTAATGCTAATGGATGTACTAACGCTGACTCTATCCAGATAGAGATATTGTCTAATCCTGTAGCTATCATTGATACCTCATGGACGGGAGATACGATTTGCCCTGCAGAGCTGATTACGTTGACAGGTAGTGGGGGAGACCTATATGAGTGGAGTGAGGGTACTACCTATTTGGGTACTAATCCAGTATTGAGTGTAGATACCTTCTCAGTCGGAGAGCATACTATTACACTGACGGTGACTGATGTCAATGGTTGTATGGCATCTGATAGTGTCACATTTGTAGTCGCTGATGAGATTGAGCCAGTGATTGACATTGCTGATGAATCTATCTACGACAAGACATTTGAGTGTGGACCGACTACACATACTGAGGTAGCTGCCTATATAGCTGCTATAACGGATACCATCCGAGCTAAGACTACTGATAACTGTGTCGATGCAGCCGATCTGACTATTGCTAATGATTATAGTGCTATTCCGTCTCAATGTAGTTCTAGTATGGGTCAAGAAATTAAATACACCATTCAGGACGGCAATGGTAATGAGGACAGTATCAAAATTAGGATCAAAGTACTTGATACGACAGCTCCTGTGCTGACAGTGGGCCCAGATGTCACTTTAAATGAGTCAGTGACTGGTGTTTGTCCTGATGAAGCAACGATATCTGCAATAAATAATGATACTATCACAGTAGCAAGTATGAAGTATGCTATACCAACAGCCACGGACAACTGTGATAATGATGTAGATGTCACCATGACGTCTGTAAAATCAGGAAATGGTTGTCGAGATACGATAGCCGTGACATGGACCGCCGATGATGCTTGCAATACGATAAACCATACCCAGCTATTTATCATCATAGACGACGTAGCCCCAGTAGTGGCTGATGAAGAGCCATATGAGCTTACTTCTTCTGATCACGAATTCTGTCCTGTCGATACCGTAGGATTATCCGACGTAGATGTGGTTAATGAGATCTTTGAATTTGGGGATGGACCTGAGGTGTTAACTGTATTAGAAGGAATCAATATTGATCTATCAGAATTTGTTGAAGACGGATATCTCTTTGGTGACTCGGTGATAGCTTTCCCGATGATCGATGGATTCAGCATGGACTGTCAAGATGAAGAAGACTTCATTTTTACATTAGTATCAATCGACATAGAAGAACTTACGCCATGCGTACAAGAGTTCACGGTGACATGGGCTATCGATGATGGCTGTGGCAATATCGCCTATCCAGAGCAGACGCTCATCATAGAAAATGATGATGAGATAGTCGTAGAAGGTGATGGAGTAGAAGGTGATGTGATAGAAGTCACGGGCTGTGCTAATCAGGAGCTTGATTCTCTACTTTCTATTGAGGTAGGAGATGACTTTACATTAGGTGCAGGCTCTACATTTACGATCTACGGAGATGTGGACACCCTGATAGAAGTATTTAATATCGACCTAACTGAACCGCTCACTTGTGCGTTCCCAGTGACAGCTACTGTGACAGAGATAGCTCTGGGTTCACCAGATACGGGTGACCCATGTACTCGAGATATCACGATACTCTGGAGCGTGACGAATGGCTGCGCTGTTGAGATAGTAGAGCAGCAGATCACGATGACAGATACGACAGCACCTGTGGTGACGGTTCCAGATACTTTCATGTTTAGTGCATCGACATTCGACCCATCGATATGTGCCTTGACAGATATCAATGTCATAGTGCCGACCCCAGAGGATGTACCATCGGGAGTTAATATGAATTTTGGAGGTCAGATAGTAGTCGGACCTGAGGTGGCAGATGACTGTCAGACATGGACGATGAGCTATGAAGGAGCTCCTTCAACTTCTACCGCCTGTGAGACTATCTGGACGATAGAGTGGTCAGTGAATGATGGCTGTGAGGACTATACACACAATCAGTATATCAAGGTAGTCGATGATATAGCACCAGTAGTCACTGCACCTGACCCGATAGTAGTAGAGGGATGCGATAGTACCGACGTGATGGTGGGAGGATTTACATTCTTGCCATTTGACACAGATAGTACGATCACCTACTCCCAGTATATAGATGAGTCAGGCTCACCATCTGCTGAGGACAATTGTGTAGCAGGGGCAAATCTGACTATCACCTACAGTGATCAGGTAGATAGTGCTCCAGGAGCTAATCCTACGATCATCACACGTACATATACCATCTCAGATGGATGTGACAATGAGACAAAGGTGACACAGGAGATCAGAGTGCTCAATAGTCTGGTAGTCACTGCCGATGATAATGGAGACAACACACTCTGTGTAGGCGAGTCGAGACAGCTGATAGGTACAGCTACAGCTAATGGTGATCAGACCTTCACTTATGATTGGCAGATCATCGGAGCGGCTAATGCGAGTATCGTAGATACCACCTCTCCATATCCGACCTTGACAGGAGATGTGGCAGGTGATGTATTAGTGAGACTATATGCTGAGTCCTCATTAGGATGTGTAGATTCTGCAGATTTGAGTTTTGTGATTCATTCTATACCGAGTCTGGTGGCGGACACACTCACAGTCTGTGAGACCTTAGCAGGAGCAGGGTTGGGATCATTTGATTTGACATCGGCAATTGTATCGGCGGCCGCTGGAGAGACAACCACGTATCACCTGAGCGAAGCAGATGCTCATGATGGTACCGGAGCCACAGGAGATATGATCAATGCTATAGATGGCACTATCATCTATGCACGAGTAGAGACCGATAAGGGTTGCTATGATATCGCAGAGATCGTATTGGAGGTAGATCCGCTACCAGTCTTATCAGTAGCGACTAAGGATGTAGTCTGCCCTGGTGATGCGACTGGTACAGCAATGGTAAGCGCCACTGGAGGTACTGCAGACTTTAGCTATGGTATAGTGGCAGTAGATACTAATGCTACTGGATCCTTCTCGGCTCTCCCTGCGGGAGACTACACCGTCGAGGTGACTAATCAAGAAGGATGTATGTCCACTATCGATTTCACCATAGAGCAAGTAGATACAGAGGCACCTTCGATCACCTGTGATCGACCAGTCACCATCTATGTAGACGGTAGCTGTGAGGCCACCATGGTATCTGTAGTTGACTCTATCACTGCCAGTGACAACTGTATGATAGTTGACACGACACAGTCGATAGCAGTAGGTGAGAGCTTAGCTATCGGTACATCATCAGTAGAGATCACTGTCACAGATGATAGCGGCAATGCTTCATCCTGTGAGCTCATCGTTACGGTATTAGATACTACTTCACCTGAGGCAATGTGTGTTGGTGCTTTGACAGTTCAATTAGATGAGACTGGTACAACGAGTATCAGTGTCGATGACATAGATGATGGCAGCAGTGATAATTGTGCGATTAGTACAATGACTATAAATCAAACCATATTTGACTGTGATGACATAGGCAATACTAACATGGTGACACTCACAGTGACCGATATCTATGGTAATACTGATGAGTGTATGACGACGGTTACTGTTGAGGATAAGTTGGCCCCTACAGCGATTTGTAAGGATACGACGATCTATGTTGGTATGGGAGCGATTAGTTTGACAGGAATGATGTTAGATGGCGGGAGCACCGATGCCTGTGGTATCGATACTATCGTATCTAAGCAAGATATGTTTGATTGTTCAGACTTGGGAGTGAACAGCATCTTAGTAACGGTTACCGATAACAATGGTAATGAGAGTACCTGTACTGCCTTAGTGACAGTATTGGATACGGTGGCACCTACCTTTGCTACGATAGCAGATATCGTACTTGATGCTACGGCTAACTGTGAAGGCCTCATGCCAGCGATAGCCGATACGATCAACAGCGGCATGGATAATTGTGTAGCTGTGACCTTTACCCAGAGCATTAGTGCAGGCGAGCCATTAGCCTTAGGTGCTACCGATGTGGTGATTACAGCTACGGATGGTAGTGGTAATGAGACTGCGCAGACGGTGACGATCACAGTAGTGGATTATGCGGCACCTATAGCGGTATGTGTACCAGATAGCAGTGTGACAGTATCACTTGATGCCTTGGGCAATGGTACATTAACAGTATCGCAGATTGATGCAGGAAGTAGTGATAACTGTGGCATCGACAGTATCTGGATAGATAAGACCAGTTTTGCATGTGGCGAAGTAGGAGCTCAAGAAGTTACCTTACATGTACGAGATGCTGCAGGTAATTCAAATAGCTGTACGACAGAAGTATTAGTTGTGGATGCTATCGCACCGACGGCGATCTGTAAGGATACGACGATCTATGTTGGCACTGGAGCGATTAGTTTGACAGGAATGATGTTAGATGGCGGGAGCACCGATGCCTGTGGTATCGATACTATCGTATCTGAGCAAGATATGTTTAGTTGTGATGATCTTGGTGTGAACAGCATCTTGGTGACTGTTACAGATGAAAACGGTAATACGAGTACTTGTTCTGCCTTAGTGACAGTATTAGATACGATAGCACCTACCTTTGCTACGATAGGAGATATCACACTTGATGCTACGGCTAATTGTTCAGGTATCATGCCGGCGATAGCCGATACGATCAGCAGTGGCAGTGACCTTTGTGGAGTGCTGACCTTCACACAGAGCATTAGTGCAGGGGAGCCATTAGCATTGGGAGCTACGGATGTGGTGATTACAGCTACGGATGGTAGTGGTAATGAGACTGCGCAGACGGTGACGATCACAGTAGAGGATAATACTGCCCCGATAGCGGTATGTGTACCAGATAACAGTGTAACTGTATCTCTCGACGCATCAGGTGCTGGACTATTAACAGTCGCACAAATAGATGGTGGCAGCAGTGATAACTGTGGTATTGATAGTATATGGATAGATAAGACAAGCTTTGGCTGCGGTGACGTAGGACCTCAAACTGTAACCTTAAGCGTCAGGGATGATGCTATGCAAGTAACAACATGTATGACTATGATCAATGTTGTCGATGCGATAGCGCCTACTGCGATCTGTAAGGATACGACGATCTATGTTGGTATGGGAGCGATTAGTTTGACTGGCCTGATGTTAGATGGCGGCAGCAGTGATGCCTGTGGTATCGATACTGTAATAGCTGAGCAAGATATGTTTGATTGTGACGATCTTGGTGTGAACAGCATCTTGGTGACTGTTACAGATGAAAATGGTAATGCAAGTACCTGTACAGCCTTAGTGACGGTATTAGATACGGTGGCACCTACGTTTGCTACGATAGCAGCTATCACACTTGATGCCACGGCGAATTGTGAAGGCATCATGCCAGCGGTAGCCGATACCATCAGCAGTGGCAGTGACCTTTGTGGAGAAGTAACCTTTACACAGAGCATCAGTGCTGGCGAGCCATTAGCATTGGGAGCTACGGAAGTAGTAATTACAGCTACGGATGGTAGTGGTAATGAGACTGCGCAGACGCTTATGATTACTGTTTTGGATAATACTGATCCGATAGCGGTATGCGTACCAGATAGCAGTGTGACGGTATCACTTGATGCCTTTGGCAATGGTACATTAACAGTATCGCAGATTGATGGAGGTAGCAGTGATAACTGTGGCATCGACAGTATCTGGATCGATAAGACCAGTTTTGCATGTGGTGAAGTAGGAGCTCAAGCAGTAACCTTACATGTACGAGATGCTGCAGGTAATTCAAATAGCTGTACGACAGAAGTATTAGTTGTGGATGCTATCGCACCGACGGCGATTTGTAAGGACACGACGATTTATGTTGGCTCTGGATCGATTAGCTTGACAGGAATGATGTTAGATGGCGGGAGCAGCGATGCCTGTGGTATCGATACTGTAATAGCCGAGCAAGATATGTTTGATTGTTCAGACTTGGGAGTGAACAGTATCTTAGTAACGGTTACCGATAACAATGGTAATGCGAGTCCTTGTACAGCCTTAGTGACAGTATTGGATACGGTGGCACCTACCTTTGCTACGATAGGAGATATCACACTTGATGCTACGGCGAACTGTGAAGGCATCATGCCAGCGATAGCAGATACCATCACCAGTGGTACTGATAATTGTGTAGCTGTGACCTTTACCCAGAGCATTAGTGCAGGCGAGCCATTAGCCTTAGGTGCTACGGATGTGGTGATTACAGCTACGGATGGTAGTGGTAATGAGATTGCGCAGACGCTTACGATCACAGTTGAGGATAATACTGATCCGATAGCGGTATGCGTACCAGATAGCAGTGTGACGGTATCACTTGATGCATCAGGTATGGGCACATTAACAGTAGCACAGATTGATGCAGGTAGCAGTGATAACTGTGGTATAGATAGTATCTGGATCGATAAGACGAGTTTTGGATGTGGGGATGTAGGAGCACAGGATGTTAAATTAATTGTAGAAGACAATGCTGGAAACAAAGACAGCTGTATTACTAAAGTATTAGTTGTGGATGCGATAGCGCCTACAGCGATTTGTAAGGACACGACGATCTATGTTGGCATGGCAGATGTTACTGTTACCGGTCTGATGTTAGACGGCGGCAGCAGTGATGCCTGTGGTATCGATACAGTTATAGCAGAGCAGACAATATTCAGTTGTGCTGATATTGGTGTGAACAGCATCTTGGTGACTGTTACAGATGAAAATGGTAATGCAAGTACCCGTACAGCCTTAGTGACGGTATTGGATACGGTAGCACCTACCTTTGCTACGATAGGAGATATCACACTTGATGCTACGGCGAACTGTGAAGGTATCATGCCGGCGATAGCCGATACGATCAGTAGCGGTATGGATAATTGTGGAGTGGTGACCTTCACACAGAGCATTAGTTCTGGCGAGCCATTAGCCTTAGGTGCTACCGATGTGGTGATTACAGCTACGGATGGTAGTGGTAATGAGACTGCGCAGACACTTACGATCACTGTGAGCGATGGAGTAGCTCCTTCGATAGTTTGTCCTTCTGACATGATGGTTGTTGATATGGAGGATGATTGTTCTGCATTGGTGCCAGATATGACTGGTTTAGCGATCGTAGAGGACAATTGTCAAGTGGATACAGTATACCAAAGCATAGAAGCAGGTTCAGTATTGAGTACTACTCATGATAGTGTATTCGTGATCACCTTATATGTGGAGGATACTGCGGGCAATATTGATTCTTGTTCAGCGACCTTTAGGACGGTGGATGTTACTCAGCCAGTTATTACTGGATGCGAGCAGGATATCATAGTACCATTGAGTGCATCTTGTATGCTTGAGATTCCAGACTTGACAGATAGTGTTGATGTAGATGTAGACTGTAGCGATGTGAGCATCGTCCAGTCTCCTGCACCAGGTATGGTCGAGAGTTTTGATGGAGATGAGATTCCAGTGAGATTATTTGTGACCGATGCAGCGGGCAATTCTACCTTCTGTACGATCATTGTATCTGCTGAAGATATGACGGCACCGACGTTTGATAGTGCACCAGGAGATGTTACAGTACATCTGACAGTTACTGATGGATGTGAGGTCATAGTACCAAATCTCGGAGCCTCTGCTTCTGATAATTGTACGAATAATGTGACAGTCTCAGCGTCGATACCAGTTACTCAGCCATTCGGTTTAGGAGCCACTACGGTGACATATACAGCTACTGACGCTGCTGGCAATAGCACAGACCATGAATTCACAGTGACAGTAGTAGATACTATTAGTCCTGTGATTGAGTGTCCAGCTATGCCGATAGTGGTAGCCCTTGATGAAAATTGTTCTATCCTCATTCCAGATTTGATAGCTCAAGTTGAGATGAGTGATAATTGTACTATTGATTCTGTATCTCAATCCTTGCCTATAGCCACGACTGTAGCATCCGCTCACGGTATGCAGCACACAGTGACTATCACTGTCAAAGACCAATCGGGCAATACCAGTACTTGTGACGTGATCTTAGAGGCAGTAGATCAGATAGCGCCAGTCATTGCTGACTGTCCTGATGATATAGAGCTTCCGATAGATGAAAATTGCAAAGTCACAATTCCAGACTTCAGCGATATGGTTTCTGCTTCTGACAATTGTGCCGGGGCATTGACCATCAGTCAAGATATTATTGGATTAGCTGATTTAGCTCACGGATCGACACAGACAGTGACTATCACGGTGGCAGATGCTGCAGGATTAGCTACTACCTGCACTGTAGTAGTGACGGCAGTAGATCAGACGGCGCCAGTCATCGAGTGTAGAGCAGACACTACGATCTATGCTACAGTCGATCAAGACTGCGGAGCACTATACATGTATGGTATGCCTACTGCCACTGACAATTGTGCAGGCACGACGGTGAGTCTTACGGAGGGCATAGCGAGTAGCAATTTATTCCCTGTGGGTGAGACGAGCCTTAGCTTTGAGGCGGTGGATGCTGCTGGTAATGTTGCGAGCTGTACATATACCGTCACAGTGTTGGATACGATTCGCCCGACAGTCTTGTGCCCTGGAGATCAGGTAGCAGATGTTGTGGGTAATTGTGAAGCGGCTATTCCAGATCTTCTTGCACTCACTGATTTTGCAGATAATTGTGATATCATGGATACTTATCAAGTGCCAGCAGCCGGCAGTCTTATTGCTTCTGCTTCATCAGTAGTCGTCTATGCGATGGATGCCTCAGGCAATATTGATAGTTGTACTGTACAGATCACGATGCCAGATGTCATGATAGTAGAAGTAGATATCACGGATGAGATAGACTGTTTCGGAGATGCTGATGGAGATGCCATGGTGACTGCTTCAGGTGGAGTCGCACCTTACAGCTACCTATGGAGTAATGGAGCTACTGGTACGACAGTCAATAATCTGGGAGCAGGTGGCTATTCAGTCACCGTGACCGATGCTAATGGATGTGAAGTGACTGTACCGTTCAATATGACTCAACCTGAGCTATTCACCGTTTCTATTGATTCTATTCAGGATGCTAACTGTGGCCTTGACAATGGATACGTGAGACTCGATCCTGATGGAGGTACGGCTGATTATTCGTATGCATGGAGTGATGGTGGAGCAGGTAGAGAGCGTAGTGATCTAGCAGCAGGTATTTACTTAGTGACTGCGCTTGACGCTAATGGCTGTACTGTAGAGATCAACGTGGAGATAGATTCTGAAGTAGACACTTCTATGTTGAATATTATAGGTCCAGAAGTAGTTTGTCAAAACTCTATACCGACATACTCTATCGAGTCACCAGTTAATGATCCAAACACTACCTATATATGGACTTACTCTGGGACTAATACTCAGGTAGAGGATAATGAAAATGGATCAGTGCAGTTGATCTTTGGTCAGACCGCTACGATAGGCAGCTTGACAGTAGAAATGACTAATAGCTGTGGCACTTTCGTCAGAGAGATAGCGATTTCTTTTGCAGATCCGATAGTGTGTAACTCTGCTTGTCCTGAGACTTTATTTGTAGATAATGCCAACTATCTATCAAATGATCCTCATCAGTCTACATTCACAGCTGACAGAACCATTACTTCAGATGGTATCATTACTTCGGCTAATAATGAAAACATAGAATTCTTTGCAGGAGAGTCTATTGAGCTTCAGCCAGGATTTGAGGTGCAGTTAGGAGCAGAGTTTTCTGCAGACATTGAGCCATGTTCCGATAGATTTAGCTTCAATAGAAAAGAATATGACCTTTTATTAAAAGCCCTCAAAGAGGCTAAAAAAGAATAAGCGCCCGTATTTGATTCCTTAATTTACAAGGCCACGCTCTCCGGAGCGTGGCCTTTTTCTTTTTGTTAGTTCCCTGTTACCAATTCATTAACATAAGTTTTAGATCGGTGGTTAAACTTCAGTTAAGTGTGGGTGTCTAACTACTAAAATCCTAACACTAACATCATGAAGCGATTATTACTTATTGGGCTCGGACTTATATTGTCACTATGGGCCATAGGGCAGCGAGCAGGAGGAAGGCCTGGAGGCGGAGATCGGCCCAATATCATTATCAAAGGAAATATACTCGACAGCGAGAGTGGAGCTCCATTGGAGTTTGCCACGATATCTCTATTTAGTCAGCAGGACTCGTCCCTCGTAGGAGGTGGCATGACGGATCTTGACGGAGTATTTGAGATATCAGCACCTATCGGGAGATACTACGGAGTGGCGGAGTTCATCGGATATAGTAATCTACCGATCGACATCGTGATCGATAGAGATCAGATCCGCTCGGGCAATCGTACGATCGATCTCGGGACACTCTCGATGGCCGCTGGCGGCATACAGCTCGAGGGCGTCGAGGTCGTCGCTGAGCGTAGCGAGACCGTCATGAAGCTCGACAAGAGAGTATTCAACGTAGGTCAAGACCTTGCTAACCGTGGGGGAAGTGCTGAGGACATCCTGGACAATGTACCATCCGTCACTGTTGATATCGATGGCAATGTCAGCCTAAGAGGTAGCGGCGGAGTCCGTATCCTCATCAATGGTCGTCCATCTGGACTCGCAGGTGCTGACAATACCAATGGCCTACGAGCTATCCCATCCAATATGATCGAGCGAGTAGAGGTCATCACTAATCCATCGGCTCGCTATGAGGCAGAAGGTATGGCTGGTATCATCAATATCATATTGAAGAAAGAAGCTTCAGGAGGATTCAACGGTTCATTTGACATCAATGGAGGATATCCAGCGACAGGTGGAGTCGGAGCTAATGTCAACTATCGCAAGGGAGACATCAACTGGTTTGCTAATTATGGCCTTAGATATAATACTAATTATGGTGGAGGAGAATCTTATACAGAGACTTATTCTGGAGATAATACTTTTTACCAAGATCAATTCAGCGACAGAGATCGTACAGGATTGAGCAATTCCTTCAGAGCGGGTATGGACTATTTTTTCAATGACAAAGAGAATCTTACTGGTGCATTTTTATACAGACTCAGTGATGAGGACAATTTTAACACCATAGACTACCTCGACTACACTGACCTCTATCCGTCTAATCTGACACGTACGACGCTACGTACCGACGATGAGCGAGAAGAAGAGAGTAATCTCGAGTATTCACTCAACTATCGAAAGGAATTCAGCAAAAGAGGACATGAGCTCACTGCTACCGTGCAGTATAGAGATGAGATCGAGACAGAGGGCTCAGACTTCCTCGAGACGGCTACATCGACTATCGGAGAGGTGATCCCTGATCTTAATCAGCGATCTAACAACGAAGAAGGAGAGAAGACTTGGTTGTTCCAAGTGGACTTCGCTAAGCCGATAGGTGAAGAGGGGACTTTTGAGCTTGGAGCTCGTAGCTCTCTGCGTAATATCTCCAATGACTACCTCGTCGAGGAGCAGATCGGCGAGATCTGGACGCCACTCGAGGGACTGTCCAATAATTTTAACTACGACGAGAACATACATGCGACCTATGCCATTTTTGGCAATAAGATGGGCAAATTTGGATTTCAGCTCGGACTGAGAGGAGAGTACAGCGAGGTGCTTACAGAGCTCATCCAGACTAATGAGATCAATGATCGAGATTACTTCAACCTCTTCCCTAGCGGTCATTTCAATTATGAATTTAGCGAAGGGAATAGCATGCAGGTGAGCTATAGCCGACGTATGAGACGTCCGAGATTTTGGGATTTGAATCCATTCTTCACTTTTAGTGACAGTCGTAATACTTTCAGTGGTAATCCTAATCTTGATCCTGAGCTCACCGACTCTTATGAGGTGGCATATATCAAGTATTTTAATACCATCACGCTCACCTCGAGTGTCTACTATCGTAAGACGAATGGAGCTATAGAGCGCATACTCGAGTTTAGTGAGGATGGCACGACTAATCGTATCCCGCAAAACTTAGCTACTCGTCAGAATGCTGGTGCGGAGTTCATCTTTAGCTATTCAGGAGTAGACTGGTTGCGCCTTGACGGCAATGTGAATGCCTTTTACACAGCTACCGATGGTGGCAATATAGACGAAAGTCTGGACGCATCCGATTTTACATGGTTTGGTCGTATGACTTCTCGTATATCATTTTGGGATGGAGCGGATCTACAGTTGAGATTTAACTATCGAGCAGGTGTCAATACTACACAGGGTCGTCGCAATCCTATAGGCACGATGGATATCGGTATGAGCAAAGATATAGCCAGCAATGCCACGATGACCTTCAGCGTGAGAGATGTATTCAATAGTCGACGACGAAATTCTGAGACTTTTGGAGAAAATTTCTTCCGTACATCTGAGTTTCAGTGGAGGGCTCGTACTATCAATCTCGCATTCAACTATCGAATCAATCAGAAAAAACAACGCCAACGTGGAGAAAGAGGTGACTACGAAGGTGGCGAAGGAGAATTTTAGAATAATATAATTTTTAGCTTTAGGTAAGCCTGCTGATCTTCATCGGCGGGCTTTTCTTTTTTAGGTGTTTGACAGATCATTCATCTTTATCCCTATTTATGGGGATTATTTTCCGATATTAAGGGTCTATATTGCCGACCAAGATGAGATCTACTGAGCACCCTAATTTCGCATCTATTGCATTCTTTGTGTTTGTACTGCTTTGCAGTGTTCGTATCGATCTATATGCTGATGAGGGTAAGGTTGATAGTTTGTTGATGTTAGCTGAGAGGGCTGATACTGATTCGCTGAGATATGATTTGTTAGATCAGGCAGCATCAAGTCAGGCTGAGCAAAATAGAGCAGCTATTATACCCATACTTCGAGAGAAGTATGACCTTGCTCAAAAAATGAAATCCTCTTACAAAATTGCTGAGTCTGCTGAGCAATTAGCGCGAAATTTTCTATATGCCAGCGAGAATGACTCAGCTATGGTATATGTAGATATCGCTCTTCCAATTTTTAAAGATTTGGATCCTTTTCAGTATGGTATTAATCTGAATAACAAAGCACTAATTTATCAGCGAACTAACGAGTATGAAAAGGCAGTAGAAACCTATCAAGAGGTCATAGACCACTCGGATGAAATAGAAGACTATATAGGAAGTATCTACGCTTATCTTAATCTTATGTCTATTGCTATGGACCTCAAAGATGAGACTAAAGCTATCAGCTATCTCGATGCTATAGAGAGTACTTCAGCTCGAATCAGCAACAGTGATACCTTAGCCATATCCGAGTTGAACAATGTTATGCCCAGCGTTTATTTGAATATTGGGCAAAGCTTTCGTGATTTAGGACAGATAGATTCTTCGATATTCTATTTTGACAAAGCTGAAACTTCTTTAAAAGATGTTTCATATGAGTATTTGAGAAATTATACGATGGGCTATATTGAGCATAGTCGTGGTGATCAATTCTATAGACTGTACGAAAATGATAAGAGCAAAGAGAGATCGAGAGTTCATCTCAATACCGCATTGTCACATTATCAAGCAGCCTACGATCTTTTCACATTAGTAGAAAATCAACGTGGTAAGGCCTTTAGTGCTAATGACTTAGGTAAAGTGCTGATTGATTTAGGGGAGTATCAAGAGGCAAAAATGCTATTGGATGAAGCATTTACCATTGCCACAGATGTAGGGTTTAAAGAAGAAATACGGGATAGCTACAAGTATCAATCCCAATATGAAGAAGAAGTCGGTAATCCACAGTCTGCTCTGGCACTTTATAAAGAATATGACCAGTACAAAGACTCTGTAAGGAATGAAGATCGTGATCGAATGAAGCAGGGGCTCGATATTCGATTTGAAACCGCAAAGCGACAAGAAGCTATCGCAGAATTGGCTCTTGAAAACGAACGAAAAGAGAAAGAAAAAGAGACACAGCGATATGTCTTTATCATTAGTTCGATCCTTGGGCTTGGAGCGTTTTTAGGCATCTTCTCCTGGTGGAGAATGATGAAGCAAAAAGAGCAGATCAACTTTGAACAGGAGCTGAATACAGCAATGGCGAGATTTGTACCCACAGCCTTTATTAAAGCTATCGGCTATGATAAGATCCAAGAGGTCAGACTCGGGGACAAGGTGCAAAAAGATGTAACGGTGGTATTCACTGATATTAGAGGTTTTACTTCGATATCAGAGAGACTGACACCCAGTGAGAATTTTGATTTCGTCAAAAGGTACGTAGAGCGTATGGGCCCTATCATCGAAGCAAATCATGGGTTTATCAGTCAGTATTTAGGAGATGGAATAATGGCAATTTTTGAAAAAAGCCCAAATGATGCACTTAATGCATGTATAGGAATGCAGGAAGAAGTAGATGCTTTCAACATAGAAATAGACAAGGATGGATTGGCACCAATAAACGTCGGGATGGGTATGCACTATGGACCATTGATCATGGGGGTTATAGGTGACGAACATCGTCGAGATGCCACTCTTATATCGGATACTGTCAATACTGCGGCACGCATTGAAACAGAAACTAAACGACTGTCTGAGAAAATTCTACTCAGCTCTCAGACTGTTGAAAAATTGGAAAATGTAGAAGATTATACCTTAGGAAGGGTAGGTGACGTATTTGTAAAAGGCAAATCTGTGCTAGTAACCATTTATAAGTGTGATTTTTAAGTAGGTCATGTCAAATAGCAGAACATATTGATTAATTTAGATGCGAGTATATAAGAAACCAAAAATGAAAAAGTACATACTATTATTGATCGCTCTGATAGAGGTTAGCTTCTTGATGGCTGGTAATCCAATCATGGGAATACGATGTAGAGGAGGTGGAGCTATTGCCGCTCAGCTTCAAAGTAATGTCGCTGTAGAAGTAGATGCATTTGCACCAGACTGTGCTGGTTTGGCCTCTTGTGTTGAATCATGTTCAGCTGAAGATCTATATTGGAATCCTGAAGCATTGGCATGTGGTTGCGATATTGAATTAGATGAAGAAACCCTTTTGGAAACGCCTACTGGATATTTTTCGGCGTGTGGTTGTCCTGAAGGATTAGGCAGCGATAGCGGATTACCAATATACAGTTCTCCAAATCCTGATGACGAAGATCCAGAATATGTCAATACCTGTATACCGTATGAAGACTGTTTTGATGGTGATATTTCATTTGAGGTTCAGCCCTTTGTATGTGATGCAGCCTCTGCTGAGGATGTGATAATCAGTGTAGTAATCACCGCAGATGGAGGCGGCCCCCTACCAGAAGGCGAGTTCATTACTATTCAGTCACTCATTAATTGTGATTTGATTGATGAAGATGATGTAGTGTTATTAGAGCTACTTAATCAGTTTGGAGGGGATGTTTCTGCAGCGTTTGAGGTGGGTGCATCCGGAGAAGTATTGATAGAATTCACTCGTGATCCTTTAGCAGAATCATTTTTAGATTTTGGAGATTATGGAACGCTTACGATCCCAGCATGTCCTAAAGCATTTGACCCATGTGAGTGTGGTCGAGAGGGAAATATTGTAGCTGCAGATGGTACTATAGAATATTGGATAGATACCCTCACGATCGTCGGTACGGCTGGAGCGCCTTTGACCCTCAATAATTTGAGTCCAAATGGTTTTTTAGAAACTCCTGGTACTGCATATACAGCGTTGCCAGCTATTGGGGGTGATGGAACTGTTAAAGTACCATTTTATGTAGAGGCTGGTGCCACGAGTGGTGTGCCTACGAGTATTACTTATAATTATGCTATGTCTATGGGCATGCCGGTTGCATTCATGAATACTTGCCCACTGGCTAATACTGCCTGCATAGCCGACCCTATCCCGACACTCGGAGAGTGGAGCATCATGATATTAGCCATATCACTGATGATCATAGGTGTCATTTACTATCGCAAGACATGGTATGATCGCCTACAGAAAGAAAAAATAAGAAATAGAAACTAATAATGCATAAAGCGCTTCTACCCGAAGCGCTTTTTTTATGCTCAATTTTTCATCTGACTGAGCATCTCACCCATTTTAGCATGGATCGCATGTATGGCTTGGAGAGGTCGTACCATCACTTTGAATTCCGTGATCCGCCCTGACTCATCCCAGCTGATCATATCGATACCATTGACATACTTGCCGTCGATCTCTGACTCAAACTCTAATACAGCGTGCCGATCATTGATGATCTCTTTAGCATATTTGAATCCTGTCTTTAGTACCTGTGCAGCAGCGAGTAGATACATCATGGTGATATGCTTGCCTCGCTGAGGAGAATATACCACTGGCGAATAAAACACACAGTCTTCATCGATCAAGGAGTTGAGCAGAGCTCGGTCTCCACTTTCGAGGTATTGGTGCCAAGTGCTAATAGTGTCGATAGCCATAGTCGCAGTTTTGTATTAGTATCAAGATATCAAAGTGATACAGCTCACAGAAATAATAGGTCTAATAACTAAGGGAGGATCGCTCAAATAATTGTCATTCTCAGTGTAAGACCAAACCCAATAACTACACACATGCTTCGGACGCTATCGATTTTATTCGTTTCTTCTATTTTCTTATGGAGCTCCTGCTCTACTGATGATAGCTCGATCGATGATGATTTACGATTTTCGATTAATACCTCTGAGAATAGTCGTGGCCTGAGCTACTATACTATGCCGGGTAGTAATGAGTATAGTCGTATACCTCAAGATCTCAGAAATCCGCTAACGCCAGAAAAAGTCAATTTAGGACGAATGCTTTTTCATGAGTCTGTATTTGGTACGGCGGGGATTATAGAGGACCACGCTAAGACCTACTCCTGTGCATCATGCCATCATTCGGCGGCTGGATTTCAGGCTGGGATGATGCAGGGTATCGGAGAGGGTGGTATCGGATTTGGTATTGCTGGCGAAGGACGCAAAGTAGACTTTGATGTGGCGATGGGAGATATAGACGTTCAGCCCGTACGTACCCCATCAGCGCTTAATATTGCCTACCAAACTAATGTCCTCTGGAATGGTCAGTTTGGCGCTACAGCGCTCAATGCGGGCACTGAGGATCTCTGGCCGGACGGTACACCGATAGCGGTCAATAGGCTCGGCTATGAAGGTGTAGAGACGCAGGCGATAGCGGGCATAGCGGTTCATCGCTTAGAGTTTACCGAGGAGACTATCACTGAGAATGGATACAAAGAATATTTTGACCAAGCATTCAGTAGAGTGCCAGAGCGTCGACGATATACAGATGAGATGGCAGGACTGGCATTAGCAGCTTATGAGCGGACGCTCTTGGCTAATCAATCACCCTTTCAGCAATGGCTACGAGGTAGTGAAGCAGCGATGACCGAAGCTCAGAAAGAAGGAGCCAGACTTTTCTTTGGTAAAGCAGAATGTAATAACTGCCACTATGGACCGAGTCTTGCTGCTATGGAGTTTCATGCTATCGGCATGAAGGATTTTGATCCGACTATGGTGGCTAATTTTAAAGAAGACGATCCATCTAAGCTGGGCAGAGCCTCATTCACTAAACGAGCGGAGGATGAATACAAATTTAAAGTACCACAACTGTATAATCTCAAGAATAGCCCATTCTATGGACATGGAGGCTCTTTCACCTCAGTGAGAGAAGTCATCGAGTATAAAAATCAAGCGATTGCTGAAAATGGAGAAGTACGGAAGGATCAACTATCGCCATATTTTCATCCATTAGGATTAGACGAGGTGGAGATAGATTTGTTGACAGATTTTGTAGAGAATGCGCTTTATGATCCACATTTGGAGCGCTATGATCCCGATGCGATACTCTCAGGATATTGCTTCCCAAATAATGACTATCTATCAAAGCAAGATTTAGGCTGCGAATAAGCGCTAAATCCTGCTCCAAAAGACCATATCCAAAGCCGACTACTTTGCTAAGTGATCGGCTTTTATTTTGAGTGATTTCCAATGTTTCGGTAGGTTTTGACCTGTCTCGATGATCCCCTCATCAGTGATGCGTAATCCTCCAAATCCGTAGAGCAATGTCTGTAGCGCTCCTCCAGCTCCCGTGATGAAGTAGGGGCTGTTTCCATTGCGAGTCTCACCGAGCACTCCGAATGGAGGCACACCATTTGGTCGATAAGAGTGCTGAAACATATCAAAAGCTTTTTCTTCTTCTCCCAGCTGCGCATATAGTGTCGCCAGCGTACAAAATCCCATGGCAGGACCATGAGCATCATAGCGAGGTGCATAGTAGTCCAGATCTTTTTGGATTTGCTCTCTATCGGTATAGAAATAGAGTGGATGCGCTAATAGATTGACATCGGCCTGTTTGATCGTTACGCCATTATAAGTCGCATTCTCCCGAGTGACCCCATCTTCAAATTTTAAAATCGGAATATTATCTGCCACATGCATCCAGTCTGGATCAGGTGTTTTGCCGAGTGTTATAGCTGCATCATGAGCACACTTCAGGGCTATTTTAGCCATCGCATTAGTGAAGGCATTGTTGTCAATATTCTCTTCCCACTCATTTGCGCCGATCACATTTTTGATGTCGTATTGGCCAGGACCATTTCGCTCGACTCTACTGGTCCAAAAAGTAGCGCATTCTACGAGTAGGGGGTAGCCTCTCTCCTCGAGCCATCGCTGATCCTTAGTCACCTGATAGTAGGACCAGGCTGCCCAAGCTACATCTGCCGTGATGTGATGCTGAAAGGGTCCTGTCAGTGCCCATACTGGTGTCTGCTCCGAGCCATCCTCCGCACTCTCCCAAGGAAACATCGCTCCCTCAAATCCATGAGACTTAGCGTTTTGCTGGGCGGCAGCGATCCTGTCGATGCGATAGTCGATCAGTGATCGTGCGATCTCAGGATGGAGCATCAGCAGGGGAGGATACATCCATAGTTCCGTATCCCAGAATACATGACCATTGTACCCGAGACCACTGAGCCCCATAGGTGACAGACTGAATCCACTGCCAGCTCTGACGAAGGAATATAAGTGATACATGAAGTTTCGCACATCTCGCTGAGACTCAGGATCACCCTCGATGACGATATCACTGCTCCATAGCTTATCCCATTCTTTATCGTGGTATTGGATGAGTCGCTCTCGGCCTTCGAGAGCTGCATAGATGGTCAGTCGCTCTGCTTCATTGTGAGGATCAGCGACATGAGCGGTCGCTATAGAGCTATTAACTATGCTGTAGGTATATGATTCGCCAGCTCGCAGTGATTTATGAAAGAGGGCAAAATGCCTATTCGCATCCCAGTCTTCATGGATGACTATAGGCTCCTCATGTTTGTCTTCATCAAAGACGAAGCTACTGCTCGTCGCTACAGTATGTCGTCCAGTTGGACTTTGTGCTACCGATGACAGTAGTGGGATATTGACATGTGGGCGATTGATCTGTGCGAATAGATTGTCTACCTCACGGAGGTGGTCTGGAGCAGATATCACGCTATGACAGATGAAGTCGATGTCGCTGCCTGCTTCTATCGTCACTTCTGTCAAGGCGGTATGTGGCAGATGACGAAGTGCTCTCACTTTAGTCGTGACGGTCGTCCCCTCATGTACAAAGGATGTCACGAATACCGCATGCCGCATATCGAGATACTGTCTGAAGTCAGTGATGTTGTCTCGATTGATCATTTGGCCATTGATGATGAGGTCGAGATCCATAGGGTTGAATGATTGGAGGATATTCTCTACTCGTCCACGACCATACTTATCATAGACCCCATTGAGGACCACGGCGCTGGTCTTCATGGGTTCTGGAGAGGATACGATGCCTATCATTCCATTCGCCACGGTCTCGCCAAAGTATCGTGCTGGATTGATATCTTTTGCTTCGATGATCCAAGTATCTTCTTGTGCTATAGAGTAGAGCGATGAGATGAGCATTGCCATGAGGAGTGCTATTCGCATGATATTAGATAGTTTGATTGCTATCAAATGTAAGAACTGAAGCCTCTATATGGCAAGTGGATTTGTTCACAGTAAGGTTTGCTATAGTGATGTCGGATTTCTCCTTGGATTAGTCGAGAGAGTAGATATGACCAGCTGCAGCTATTGTATCTTATTGGACATTATAATTTGAAAATTATGGCTTACGGATTCACTAATATCGTCCTGTCAAGAGAAAACTTCAGACTGAAGAATTTCTACAAGAAGCGATTTGACAGATCGCAGCTGGCCGCTCAGGCTACCGATAGATCTGGAGCCTATGAGATCGATGCTGATCGCATCCATGCTACAGATAGAGAGCGCTTATTGCGGACGATACACATCGTCTCTGTATTCCTTGTTGCTTTTATGCTTGCTGCTTATCTTTTCTATGCTTTGATGGTTGCTTAGCGGATGATGAGCCCACGGGTATCATTGAATTGTTTCGATCTGAGACTTTGAGATGCTGGTGCTATAGCTATGACTTCATCGAAGCATAGCTCTTGCGTATCTCGGATAGCTCCTATCCTGATATCGACGAGCTCGACTTCTCCTTTTTCATAGTCGATGATTAGGATGTTTTGATCATTGACATGTCGAGCTTGTATTCTTCGATTTCCCATAGTGTGTTCTCTGATAGTATTTTCGAGTAGGTCTATGATGGCCCCTTCTGATCCTACTATATATCTCATATTTGGGCTCTGGTAGAACTCTTGAAAGGCCATGCCAGGATTGAGCGGGATGATGCCAGTCTGGCTCATTTGTCCATTGGTATTTACCTCATAGGTATAGATGAAATCCTCAAAAGAAGATTGATTTTGTACTAATGCAGCAAATCCATCCACAGTAGGAAATATGCGCTGCGCCCAAAAATCTCTCGACAGAGCATATCTATTCACCGCCTCTTGAGAATTAAGATCATATAGCCGAAATCCATGACTATCGATAGACTCATAGACGACTGCATGATCCTTGGAGATGACCTGAGCGACTGATGACCATTCACGCAAAGTGATAGAACTGGCATAGCTGAGTCCCTGATATATGTCCATGACTCCATCAGACTTGATCTGTGCGATGGTGAGTTGCTCATCTTTGTATACATTGTTGACCATGCTGGACTGATAGTCTGTGATAGTCAGGCAGCTGCCTACTTGATCATCTGTGATCTCGCAAACCTTGAGGTCCAGATTAGTGATTTCTTGGTAGAAGTAGTAATAGTCAGCCAAGCTCGTAAACTTGACATCTACAGGGTCTCCGCTCTCGATCATCGTCGTATAGGGTTGATCCACTGTGATCACTTGAGGAGTAGATACGCCAGACTGAGTGACTACTGAAAGTGTGAAGCAGATCTCATCAGCCGAGCTATAGTCTGTGACGCTATATTGGGATTGATCTTGCTCATTGATACTGATGAAGCCATCGACATTTTCGCAGCCAGGAGCTCCCGAGTATTGAGTATTGTAGGTGATTTGATATTCAAAAAAGTCATCTCCTGTATAAGGATCCCAATTGAGGAGTAGATCATTACATTGATTATGGAATGTGCCAAATCTCAAATCCAGTGCTTGGCGTACGTCAAGATTAAAAAAGACTTGACCGCCGAATACGGGAGTATCAAAATAATCGATGAGATTAACCTCAAAATTGTACAGTCCCGTCCGATTGATCGGTAGTTTGACATTGACTTGACCATTCGCATCAGCGGTTGTTTTGATCTCGATATTTTCAACATAGGAGATGATCTGCACCTCCATTTTTTCTAAGGGGTAATTAGGGTAGACTATCTGAAAACTGATGTCTACGCCATCGTCGCCGAGATCCTCTATTACTATCTCATTATCTAATCCGTTGATGTTGATCAATGCAGGATTAGCTATAGCTACATCCGTGATAGTCCCCGTCCTGAAGGCGGCGGCGGGTATAATGCTGATGATATTTTGGCCCTCTATCTCAGCGACCATCAGCAAGTCCTCTGGGCTGAAGTCATCCAACTCGAAGACTCCATCTTCATCAGTCTCTACCGATCTGAATGCGCCGCATGTCGAGCGACTCAGTAGATCCAGTGGATAGTTGACCAGCACGAACTCTTCTTGGTATAGGAGTCTTATCTGATAGTCCGCTGAGCTCGGTGGTGGTGTAGGATCGTCTCCGTCGCTACTACAGCCGATGATGAATAAGCAAAAGCACAGGAGTGATAAGAGGCTTTGAGTGATTCGCATGATCAGATACATGTTTTTTAATGCAGCACTACTAAGGAACGAATAATCTAATAAGTATCTACTAATCAATAGCTAATAAATATAGAATAATAGACATGTAAACGAAAAAAGCGCCTCGGTATTACCAAGGCGCTTTATGTGTTCTTTCAGCTACAGCTGTCTCTCTACTATGCCTGTAGGTCAGTCATGAGTGAATCGATACGCTCGCTCAGCTGGCCTTTCAGACTATCGTAATCTTCTTTAGACGTGATAGGGGTATTGACACTGCAGTAAAATTTAATCTTTGGCTCTGTGCCTGATGGCCTCGCTGATACGATACTACCATCCTCTGTGTAAAACTGTAGGACATTAGAGCTTGGTAGATCGATCGGAGACTTAGCCCCTGTCACGAGATCAGTCGTCTCTGAGCTGAGGTAGTCCTTGATCATCACCACCTTAGATCCTCCGAGCGTCGCCGGTGGAGCGCTGCGATATTTCTCCATCATAGCTTTGATTTCTTCAGCGCCCGCCTTGCCTTCTTTCTTGATAGCGATGAGTTTCTCTTGGTAGAGACCATGCTTGAGGTGTATACCTACGAGTGCATCATAGAGGCTTTTGCCTTGATCTTTGTAGTAGGCTGCCATCTCTGCGATCATCGAGCAGGATACGACAGCATCCTTATCTCTGGCATGCTCACCGACGAGGTATCCATATGACTCCTCACCACCCACGACGAAGGTCTGTTTACCGAGTTTCTCAGTCATCACCGCTCCGATATATTTGAATCCTGTGAGCGTATTGTAGCAGTCTACCTCATAGCGCTTTGCTATAGCATCGAGGAGATAGGTAGTCACGATCGTCTTGACGATATATTGATTGCCATCCAGCTTGCCAGCTTCTGACCATGCATTGAGCACATAGTCAAAGAGTAGGGCAGCGGTATCATTTCCATTGAGGAGGATCATCTCGCCCTTGTCATCTCGGATAGCAATACCGACTCTATCAGCATCTGGATCGGTAGCCATGACGAGATCCGCATCTATTTCTTTCGCCTTATTGATCGCCATCGTGAGTGCCTCATGCTCCTCTGGATTAGGATAGATCACCGTCGGGAAGTCCCCATCTACGACCATCTGCTCCTCGACCAGCGTCACATTAGTGAATCCTATCTTCTCCAAGATCGGGGGCACCAATACTCCTCCAGTACCATGGATCGGAGAGAATACGATCTTCATATCTTTCTGACGAGCGATAGCGTCTTTATTGATCGATAGCTGCGCTAATGCATCAAGATATTTCTTGTCTATTTCTTTACCGATTTTTTCGATTTTAGAGGTATCACGAGTCCACTTGACATCTTCCACCCCAGCCACCTTTCGGACCTCATCAATCACCATCTTGTCATGCGGCGAGATGAGCTGACCTCCATCACGACCATAGGCTTTGTAGCCATTGTATTCCTTAGGATTGTGAGAGGCTGTGAGCATGACGCCTGAGTGAGCATCCAGCTCTCTGATAGCGAATGATAGCTCCGGAGTAGGACGCAATCCCTCAAAGAAGTAGACATGGATCCCATTAGCTGAGAATACGTCTGCCACGACCTGAGCGAAGGTGTCACTATTGTTACGACAGTCATGAGCGATGACTACTTTGACCTGCTCATCAGGATAGGTTTTATTGAGGAAGTTGCTCAGACCTTGAGTGGCCATACCAAGGGTGTATTTGTTTACTCGATTAGTACCTGGTCCCATGATACCTCGGAGTCCTCCGGTCCCAAACTCCAGATCCTTGTAAAAAGCATCCGTCAATGCCTGAAAATTCTCTTGATCCAAGAGGTCTATTAATGTCTGCTTCGTCTCTTGGTCATAGTTGCCAGCCAACCATTGATTCAATCTTTCTTGTGCTCCTGTATCTAAGTTGCTCATATTTCGTCTTTAGTTTTTGTCTGATATTAGTAAAAATACTGAAGTCATACCACTCTCCTATAAAGAGACCCATTATTCTTCTGTTATACTTATTTCGACCATGAATTTTTAGTCATTCTTGCATTCTATCTACGGCATCGGACAGTGTTGGGAGTAGCCTTTGTTTGATATTATTGGGGAGGAAGTGACTATCTCCCTCCCAGCTCACATGGAGTAGCTGTCCAGTCGGCACGATAGACTCTACATAGTCGACATTGGTCTTATAGGGAGCGATCCAGTCATCTGTACAGTGCATATGGATAGTAGGGACATTGAGCTGATGGAGCTCCTGATCTATAGATTGCAGCTGCTTGGCATGAGCCAGTTTTTCGTCATTAGCAGCAGATATATATTTTGGCTGTAGCCAATGCATGATCGGCCAGTGCAGTATAGGATTAAACCAAAAAATCTTTTCGCCCTCAGGAGCAATGACTGGGGCTAAGAGGATGAGTTCACTGATCCGCTCAGGATGTACCGCAGCATAGTGAGCTGCCACCGGCCCACCATAGGAGTATCCGACTAATGTCAAAGGCCTATCCGCTGCTCGCTGCTCGATGATCTGGTGATAGATATCTGTCTGCTCCTGGATAGAGCTGGCAATATCTCCATAGCCACTCTGACCATATCCAGGTCGATCCACACTGATCATATGAGCGCTGGACTTTAGGGTACTATCCATCAGATAGCTGCTGAAGTCCGCCCAGCTACCAGGTGCTCCATGAAAGAACACGATAGTACCGGCTCCCGCTGTGCCTGTCTCGATCCAGCGAATCTTTCGGTCGAGGATCTGCTCTTGATGTACGGCATCATGAGGTAGCTGTGCGATGAGCTCATCACCCATGATCTTAGGCTCCATATAATAAGTGAGTCCGAGGACGATGGAGAGTAGTAAGAAGATCAGGATGGAAGTGTAACTGATTATTTTCATAACTACATAGTACCAATAAGTATTAATACGTGATTTAAAACCATATTTCTGTTTTATTTCTGTTCCTTAGAACTATTTGTTAAATTACTTTCAAAGGGATAGGCGTAGAAAGACTTCAGAGGGTTATTCGTCTCTTTATCATCATTTATAACGAGGTATTTATTTATTAGGTTTTGACGGAAGTTGAAATCTAAAGCTATGTTTTGCTTATGACTACTCATCAAGCCAAGGAGATTATTGTATTAGTAAAGGATTTGTTGTCCTCCTCTTCTAAATGGAAAAAGGAATCTGAGTTTAAAGAAGTATGCAAGATTACGGATGAAAAGTATACACTCGGCTGTGCACTATATCTAATGCAGCTATCCGTGATGGGGGAGACTAAGTCAAGAAGCTTAGTGATGAGAAAGATAAGATGGAAAATTCGGAGGCATTTTATTCTCAGGCATGGGTGGCATCCGATTACAAATTTTAATCGACATAAATCCACAACCTATCAGGATGTAATGTTTCTTCTTGATAAAACTTATGAATCTTTTTAGAAAATCAAAACTGTTAAGTAATGCCAACTAAAATAACTAAGGTCTCTGATAGAACTCGATTTGAGAATATTCACAAAAACTACAAATTACCCTATAGCCATAAAGTGATATTGAAGGGTAATTCGGAAGTGAAGTGGGATCAATCATACAAAGATTCAACTCAAGAAATTCAGAAACTTATCAAAATGGCACTTAGCAGCCAGATCGAATTAAGACCGTTTGGTAGTAAATGGTCATTGTCTAAGGCTCCGTATTCTAAGGATGCTTTGGTTGACTATTCAGATTTAAAATTGAAACGCTTCTTAACAAGGTCAAATCTTTCGGTTGATTTTAAATCTAAAACCAAAAAGTATCTCTTCGCTCAGTGCGGCAATCTGATAGAGGATCTATCTCTTTATTTAGAGGATAATGGTCGATCTCTTATGACCAGTGGGGCCAGCAATGGTCAAACTATTGCAGGAGCTATTGGCACAGGAGTGCATGGATCGGCCTATAAGGTTGGGGCTATTCAGGACTCCATAGTTGCCCTACATATCGTGAATAGTGATAATGAATCCCTATTTATCCAACATTCTTCTACAGTTGTAGCAGATCAATCTTTCATTGATCTCATAGGTGCGAAGTCAGTAGTGGATGACGATCTTTTTAGTAGTGCATTAGTGAGCTTTGGGGCTTTTGGTTTTGTGCATGGGGTAGTGATAGAGACGGTACCTCTCTATCTGTTAAAAAACTATGTTTTGCCGATTCAGAAAGACTTTGCATTCAAAATGGCTAAGACTTTAGGCTTTAAGTTGCTCAATCAAAACTTAGGAGAAAGCACTGATCCCTATCATTTTAAACTTTATATCAACCAGTATGATATGGATCATAAAGAGGGTATCAGAGGAGAAGTTATTTATGCATATGGATTTAAAAGAGACAGAGATATAGGATTCATAAAAAGCATTCTCTCTTATTTTAAAGATATACCTAAAATACTCGGAAAATTCACAGACAATGCAAATTGTACCATTCCAGCACTAATTAAGCTATTTAGAAATTCAGTGCTTCCTAAAAGTGGAATTGAACTCGGGCATCTTAACGATATTTTTCATAAAACGAAAATCAGAGGAAGTGCATTTTCTACTGCTTTTGCAGTGCCGGTAGACAGGTCTGTTGACGCCTATAATCTTATGTACAAGATTATTGAGGATACCGGCAAGAACATTCCCTCTATTTTTTCAATGCGATTTGTCAAGAAGAGCAAAGCTCTTATGGCATTTACCAAGTTTCCGATGTCTTGTGTCATGGGGATAGATGGTTTACAATCTGACTCAACGGATGAATACTTGACAGAACTTCATAAGGCACTCGAGGAGAGTGATATCCCTTATGCTTTCCACTGGGGGAAAGTGAATAATCTCACTCCAGAAATAGTCGAAAAATGTATGGGTACGGCAACAATCAGTAAGTGGAAAGAAAATAGGGAAAAAATCTTATCACCAGAATTGATGAAAGTTTTCAACAATGATTTCATCAGAAAAGTAGGACTTGATAAATAATTAAAGAGTATGGAAGCAAAGACTATAAAGTTAGTAGTAAAAGAAAATAAAGACTTTGATTATAAAAATGAATTTTATGACGAAGTCAATTATCGGGAGGTATATGATTTAGCTGAATTAGATCGCTCAGATAACACTACTCAATCAGTTCAAATTAATGAAGATGATACCATCGAGTTAGTGTTTGAAGATGGACTGATTTGGTATTCTACTCCAGATGATTTTGCTGAAATCATTGATCTGCAAAGTCAACAACGATCTTCCGACGGAGTACCGGTTATATCTCGCTCCTCAGCTATACAAGTGGGCTTTGAAAGAGGCAATCTATTGGTTCGGAAAATTGTCCGTTTCGGAGTGTTGATAGCTTCCAGATTAATATCTAAAGGCATAGCTTCTAAAATGGAGAAGGTCATATCTGATGATTTATCTGGAACTGTACATGTATTATCGAGTACTCAGATAGAGAAAATTAAGAGTACTTCAATCAAGAGAAATTTTCCAGCACTTTTGATGATTCATGGGACGGGGTCAAACACTTTATCATCTTTTGGTAGTGTATTACAAGACAATCAACTTTTTGAAACGCTTCGCAAAGAGTATCATGAGAACATATTTGCATTTGAACACGCTACATGGTCTAAAAGTCCATTTCAGAATTTATTGGAGTTGGTAAAAGAGCTTCCTGATAAAATAGAGCTGCACTTGCTGACTTACTCTCGTGGAGGATTGATAGGCGACTTACTCTGTCTACTTTCTCAATATGCTGAAGAAGTGCTTTCTGATGAAAACGTGAGTCTTCTTATTGATGGATATTCTAAGCAATTAGACGATAATGAGTTGAAACTATTTGATAAGCGCTACACGGATGAATTGAACGCAATTCTTAGTGATTTAAAGAGCGTGTTTATCAAAAAAGAGATAAAAGTCAGTCGATATGTCCGTGTAGCATGTCCTGCGGCAGGGACTACATTGCTTTCGGATCGCTTAGATATTTATTTTAATGTCATACTTAATCTGATCAGCAAGGGAGTGGTCGCTACTACTACAGGACTCAATCCCGTCATAGGTGCCGCAGTCAAAAAGACTTTTAAAGCCATAAGAACTGTGGCGGCAGAAGTATTGCGAGAAAGAGCAAATGTCCACTCTTTACCCGGACTTGAGGCTATGAGGCCAGAGTCTCCATTCATGAGTTGGATGAATCAGTTTGATAATAAGTTAAAGAACATTAATCTCTATGTAGTCACAGGTAATAGCCAGATCAATACAGGGATATGGAGAATGATAAAAACGGTTACAACAAAACTGTATTTTTTACGAAAAAATGATTTCGTAGTAGATACTGTATCCATGTATGCTGGTACAAGATTTCAGAGCTCTGCACAATACTACGTTGAAAACGGTGTCATAGATCATTTTAGATATTTTGAGAATAAGAAAGTAAAAGAATTAGTCACAGCAGTCTTAGGTAAAGAAGAAGAAAAAGTGTCTCATTCCAAACCTTTCATTGCTGGTGAAGAAAATACTTACTACAGAGATCGAGGTGTAGCCATTAAAAAACATGAGAAGAGAATAAAACGAGATGTGGTAACAGGAAAAAAACCTGTGATAATACTCGTACCTGGAATAATGGGTTCTCATTTGGATCATAATGACAATCACATATGGCTAAATTTTGGCTCAATCCATAAGGGTCAAATGAGGCATCTTAATGCTAAGGAAAAAGTAAAGACCGATTTCATCGTTGGTTCTGCTTACTTGAAATTTTGTCAATACTTCGAAGCTAAGTACGATATCTTGACGGTGTCTTACGACTGGCGAAGTGATTTGAAAAATGCAGCGGTGAGATTAGAAGAAGTCATTATATCAGCCGAGAGCAAAGCATTAGGGCAGCAGATTGTGATAGTAGCTCACTCGATGGGAGGCTTGGTGGTAAAACACCTCATGATGAAAAATACGGCTACATATGATAGATTGTCAAAACGACGAAATTTCAAATTAGTCTTTTTAGGGACACCATGGCGTGGGTCATATTTGGTCCCATATACTTTGCTTGGCTATGGTCGAAATATTAATGTGGTTAGCTTGATAGATATAGTGCATTCCAAGGCCGATTTATTAGATATTTTTAGAGAGTATGAAGGATTCTTACAGATGCTGCCACAGATTAGAGAGGAGGGTATTGGCAGTGATGATTTTGGAAGTGTGACAATATGGAATAAACTAAAAAGTATAAAAGGCAAAAATATTGGTAAACCGACTCCGGGTGATATTAAAAAAGTACAAACGTACTTTGACGATGTATCTCAATTTGATTTCAGCCAATATCTTACCACTGCATATTACATAGCTGGATGGAATGATAAAACAGTTGCTGGAATTAATACTGGATTCACTACTTGGTTTGGTAAAAAGAAATTAAAATTTAGTAAAACCAAGTTAGGTGACGGTAGCGTCACTTGGAAGTTAGGTATACCAGAAGAGTTTAGAAATGAAGGGAAAGAAAGATTGTATTACTCGACTATCGAGCATGGACAATTAGCTAATGATGAAAGCAATTTTAGAGCATTAGAGGACATTTTCAAAACAGGAAGTACTAACAAACTCACTACCAATGAACCAAGATTTAGGTCAGACGAGGTGGCAGTAGAAGAGTTTGGTGAAGAGTCTTTTGTAACGGATGTTTTCAATTTTGAGAAGGACATCTTAGGGCTCTCAGATGACGAAGTAGCCGATTTTGATACACCACTTCGTGTATCTATGATCGCAGGAGATCTAAGGAATGCCAAATATCCCGTCATGTTGGGTCATTTTTGGCAAGATGGTATCCTGAATGCTGAAAAAGCACTAAATCGATATCTCAATAATGAATTAGAGAAACAATTAAGAACAGGTACTTACCCACAATGGATTGGGGATCACTATGTATATATAGATCCTAAGCGATCCATTGACTACTGTCAAGGGGCAGTAGTCTTAGGATTGGGAAATCCAATTAATTTCAATGCTATAATGCTCAGTGCTACAGTGCGATCTGGGGTCATCGGATATATTCGTGAGATGGCACGTCTGAAGGACTTTGTCGGTATGAGTAATGATAAAGAGCTTGGGATTACGACACTTTTGGTAGGTAGTGGATTTGGTAATCTTCAAGTAGCAGAGTCTATAAGAGCATTGATCAAAGGCATCCGTCAAGCAAATGAGTATATCGCTCGAGAAGAAGAGGAACTACAACTCGTAACCCAATTAGAGATCATAGAGCTGTATGTCAATAAAGCTGAAGAGGCGATGTATGAGCTATGTGTGATGGAGGATCAAGAATATGATGAATATTATATCGAGCTCAAATCTCATCTATTAAAGGAGATTACCGGGACTCGAGAAGAAATGCCTTACAAAGACAAACGAAATTGGTGGCAACCATTTATTATATCTTCCTTCAAAAACGAGAAGAACGGAAAAATAGAAATCTCATTCAGTACTGAGATCAAAGCAGCCAGATCACAGAAAAGGCAAGTCACAGTGAACGCTCAATTCTTAGACACCGTTTCTTCAGAGTTTGCGGTATCCAGTGAATGGGATCCCAAATTGGCCAAAGTTATGTTTGAGATTTTAATTCCAAATGAATTCAAAGCCTATATCAAGCACCAAAACAACCTCAAGCTTAATCTGGATAAACGGACGGCCAACTATCCATGGGAAATGATTCATGATAAAGATACGGGTCAAGATCCTCTTTGTATTAATGCTGGCATGATCAGACAGCTACAGGCTACACGAGAAGAACTGGGAGTATTACTAAGTACAGGGCGTAAAGCATTAGTCATCGGTGATCCTTTACTACATGGATATATTTCTCAGCTGCCAGGTGCAAAAATGGAAGCAGAAGAAGTCGATCAGCTATTATCAACATCTAATACTTTTGAAACCACACCATTGGTGAATACAGAATATCGGGATGTGATTATTGAATTGTTCTCTGATCAATATCGCATTTTGCATATAGCCGCTCACGGTATAGTAGAAGGTGATGATGGAGCTGTAGGAGTGGTGATAGGTGACGGTCACATACTTAGTGCTAGTGATATCAGGCAGATGAGTCGAGTACCAGAATTAGTATTTATTAACTGTTGTCATCTTGGACAGATAGAAGGAGTAGATCAAAAATTTTATCAAAATAGACACATGCTTGCGTCGAGTCTTAGTACCCAGTTTATTGAGAGCGGGGCTCGGGTAGTCATAGCAGCTGGATGGGCTATCCATGATGGAGCAGCCAGAGTATTTGCTAATACATTTTACAGCGAGATGCTTGCTGGCAATGATTTTCATATTGCGGTGAAGGCTGCACGAAAAAAAATCTATGATGATTTTCCTAAAACTAATACTTGGGGCGCCTATCAATGCTACGGAGATCCTTACTATAAATTCGACTTGAGAAATTCAAGGACTTCAGATGATGGAGAATATCAGTTTTATATACCCAAAGAAGTAAGTATAGAGCTAAAATATATAAGAGCGCAAGCGACACAAAAAAGAGACCCTGACTCAATTAATAAATTGGTCTATGAACTGAGCAAAATTGTCAAAGCTGCAGAGTCCAAGAATCTACTCACTACGAAGGTCAAAGAAGAATTAGCATTTTGCTATGCTGATCTTGACTTGTTGCCAGAAGCCATCGATTTGGTAGAAGACCTAATGAAAGTGGAAAAAGCTAATTTCTCATTATACCTCATCGAGCAGTATGTCAACTGGAAGATTAAGGATGCAATAACAAAATATGATACAGGCAACACAGAAGACATAACTGAAGATGAAGAGCAAATAGCACAGAATAGAGCAAATCGAGGAAAAGAAGCTGAGGGAGTTATTCTGGAGACAGTAGCATTGCTCGATCAATTGATCAGTCGGGGTCGATCTGCAGAACGCTATGCACTCAAAGGGAGTGCCTATCGCCGTAAGACATTAGTCTCGACTACAGCTACCGATGATATGAATGTGGCTTCGCAAAATTATTATCAAGCCTATAAATTTAATGATCCGAAGAATAGATACTATCATCTATCTAATTGGTTGCTCATGGAGCTATTGCTGAGCTATCAATCTGATGAGGCAAGACAAGTGGAGCACTATCTCAGCTCAACGAAAATCGAAGAGCAAATAGAATTACTACTGGATAGTATTAACAAAAATAGTAATCAAGATTTTTGGAGATATGCTGCTACGGTCCATCATCGTATTCTTGATCTCTTGTGTAACTATCATAAAGATTCTAATACAACCGATCTATCACAATATGAATCCGAGATCTGCGAAATTTATTCAGAGGCTTGGAATAGATCGGGTACAAATCGGGATAAACGAGGAGAATTAGAGCACATACGGTTAATACGTTCGTGCTTGGAGCAGAATGATTTGGCTATTTTCTTTGCTGATTTAGAGTTGAAACTTAATGACCAAATCTTCTTACGATAACAGTATTATTAATGATCAATTAAGCAGTAATGAAGTGTTTTATCATAATGCCATTTCACAAAAAGTATGACCCGGTTTGTAAGGCTATTCTTGATGCATCTGAAGTAGTCTCTGAGCATGAAAAAATTATAGCCATTCGAGGAGATCATAAACAAGCTGCGGGGAAAATTACAGAAAGAATTGAGAAGGAAATTGTTGAATCTCAATTTTGCATTGCAGTGATTTCTGACTTAAATGCTAATGTCATGTGGGAAACGGGGTATGCGATAGCATTAAAAAAACCAGTTATAATTGTATCGAGTAATCGTAAAGAAATACCATTTGACTTGAGAGATTACTTCAATATTGAGTATGATTATAACAATCTGGAAAAACTAAAAGTCGATCTGGTGTCTGCTATTGGAAATACGATAGAGGAAGTTAAAGATAATGGATATATCCAAGAATTAATTCAAAATAACAAATTTATAAGACCATTTTTCAAAGATGACTTCGTAGAGAATAGAGAAAATTTGTTAAATGATTTAACCAGTTCTTTTGGAGAATTTAATGATAAACTTCTCGAAAAGGATTTTCAAGAGTTTAATATTGAATTGCACATAGAGCAAATTAGATTTTATTGTTGGTTAGGAATTGCAACGATACTTGTGTATATATTTCTTGATTACTTTCTGTGTAAACAATCAGAGAATTTCTCAGTTTTTTATACAATTCTATTCATCCGACTACTTTTGGCTTTTTTCGTTGCTATGGTTTTGGCGTTTTCTGTAAATCGTCACTTCAAACCTAATGCAACAAAAATTATAATTTTCACTTCCACATTAGTTGGAATGGGTGTCATCGCCATCATATACATAGCAAATTTTAATGCACCAATCCTTTACGTAGGAGGAATTGTTACTGTATACATGTTTATTGGCTTATTATTTAATTTGGCCGTTAAACCTATATTATTTTCAATGCTATCAATCTTTGTCGCATATGTTTGTGTGTTATTCTCTAAAAGTATTGGTGGATCAGTAGAGGCATGGAGTAATTATTTTTTGTTGATCAGCTGCATATCTGTCATTTTAATAGCAAATCGTGAAAGAAATCTTCAGGATAGGCTGTTCTATCTCGAAGAACAGTACAAGCGATTTAAGGAGTAATAGATTGTGATAAGAATCTTACAAAGTAATAAAGATAAATTTAAAAATGGCTTATTCCCTTAATCGAAATTATGAATGTATTTATCAGTTACAATCGAAAAGAGGCATGGTATGCTAATCAATTGAAGGATTCGATTTTAGACTACAACTTGAGAAAGTACAATGTCTGGTATGACAAAAATACTATTGGTGGTCATCCTTGGTGGGATCAGATATGCGATGAGATCGAAAATTCGAATGTATTCATTGCTGTTACTTCAAGAGCCTATTGGAAGTCACCTGCTTGCAAGGTTGAGTTCAAATATGCGCAAGACTTAGGAAAACCGATTATCCCCTTAGTCGTGGAAAACAATATTCACGACTTAAGTGTGAGCAATATTAGAACCATCCAGTATATATATGATCCTTTCTCGATGAAAGGAGGGGTCAAACTATTGAACGCCATTGAGGCTACACGAGATAAGCAAAGGCCTCATAATAGTAATATTAGTAGGCCAAAGGTCCCAGATACTCAAGGAATTGACTGGATGAAAAATATAGTCATGTCTTTAATTCCCATTTTAGGATTAGTCCTTTTTATCCTCTCTAATAAGCGAAGCGCAAAAGACAAAGTATTTATATCTCTCCATGTAATAGTTTCTTTGATTGCTTTATCTTACCTTTTTAGCAGATCAACTGAAATTATGTGAATCCAAAATCTCAACGCTACACCGATCATCCTGTCTATCAACGCTTAATGGCCTCTGGACCCAAGCGCATCTTAGCACTGGATGGGGGAGGTATCCGAGGAGCCTTGACCTTGGGCTATCTGGAGAAGATCGAAGAAATGCTCCGGCTGCGGTATAATGATCCTTCATTGGTCCTGTCAGATTACTTTGATATGGTCGGAGGGACGAGTACTGGTGCGCTAATCGCTACGCTGGTAGCCGTGGGCTGGGAGATCCGTGATATCGTAGATCTATACATGGAGCGGGGAGAAAAAATCTTCACTCGTAGAAAGCATCTGCTTAATCGGGGCATACTCAAATATCTATTGAGTGCAGAGTATCGACATGATATACTCGAAGAAATACTGCTGCAGAAAGAGTATATCGGTGATCGCACCTTGGGCAGTCGAGACTTCAAGACAGGTCTGGCTATTTTTGCTAAGCGGGCAGATACGATGAGTACTTGGGTCTTTCATAATCATCCTCGGCATGCTTACTATGAGGCCAATAAAACGCTCAAAGTAGCCGATCTGCTCCGAGCTACATCGGCTGCACCGACATTTTTTGCTCCTAAGGAGCTGATACTCAGTGATCAGCAGTCAGCGGTCTTCATCGATGGAGGTGTCAGTATGGCTAATAATCCGGCTCTGATGCTCTTTTTGATGACTACGATCCAGGGCTATGGCTATGGATGGCGAAAGGGGAGTGATCACCTCCAGCTCATCTCTGTCGGTACGGGCTACGGTGTGCAGCGGGTAGAGAAAGAAGAAAAAACCAAGCTGCTCAAGCGAAAATCCTTACGATGGGCAGCGGAAGTCCCTGAGATGTTCATGGCAGATGCGGTAGAGCTCAATCAGCTGATGCTGCAGTATATGAGTCATCCGAAACGGCCTAGCTATATCAATCGAGAAGCAGGCGATCTCAGTGATGATCTACTGACTCCTGAGCCACTGCTGGAGTATATACGGTACAATATTGCCCTCGAGCCACATGCACTCAGAGAGATCGGTATCAATCAGCTCTCGGACGAGGAGATCGCAGGGCTACTACCTATGGATCGTGCAAAAAATGCTAAACAGCTCTACACCATCGGACAGCGAGCCGCTCGACAGCAGGTCGAGGCGAAGGAGTGGAGTAGCACTTTTGACTATGGGATCAAAGGGCGGCAGATCCTCCTACTCTCTCAGCAGGAGGCGATGAGTCAGATCCTACCCATACTACTGTCTGATGGAGTACGCTATCAGAAATATGGACAGATCATCGCCCGACAGGCGATTGATAAAGAGGAGGTGGTCTCTATCACTAAGTATGGGATAGAGACCCACAATACGGCGGAGCCTGGAGACTATATAGTGACGAATAGCACAGATATGCAGGAGCAGTATGTGTTGGACTCAGCGTCCTTCAGTCAGCGCTATCAACATCTCCGTGATATGGCGGAGGGACGAGCTCTCTATCAGGCCGTAGGGGAGATCATCGGTATCCAGCTGACACAGGGGCTACTGGAGCAGCTCTCGCTGCCCTTCCACTGGCAGCTCATGCCTGTCTGGGAGCAGCCACAGTATATAGGAGTCAATGACTATCTCGTCACCCCGATGGATCACTCTGAGATCTATCGAGTAGCGCTGGATGAATTCAGGCAGACCTATCATAAGAAGGACAAAAAACAATAAATAAGACAAGGAGTATGGACAAGAAGTTAAATCAATTAATCCCTTTAATCCCTGAGGAGGCGCTAAAGAGAATCAGGGCCTGTGAATCAGATCCTTCTATGATAAGTTTGGATTTATCGGTTTTGGGTCTGACGTATATTCCTTCTGAGATAAGGACGATTGAGCATCTCCGTGAATTGGATTTGAGTGGGAATCAGATTAGTCAGATAGAGGGTTTGCCAGAGAGTTTGACGGACTTGGATTTGAGGAATAATCAGATTAGTCAGATAGAAGGTTTGCCAGAGGGTTTGAGGGGCTTGTATTTGAGTGGGAATCAGATTAGTCAGATCGAGGGTTTGCCAGAGAGTTTGAGGGTCTTGAATTTGAGTAATAATGAGATTAGTCAGATCGAGGGTTTGCCAGAGAGTTTGACGAAATTGTATTTGGTAGGGAATCAGATTAGTCAGATCGAGGGTTTGCCAGAGAGTTTGACGGAATTGGATTTGGTAGGGAATCAGATTAGTCAGATAGAGGGTTTGCCAGAGGGTTTGAGGGGCTTGTATTTGAGTGGGAATCAGATTAGTCAGATAGAGGGTTTGCCTGAGAGTTTGACGGTCTTGTATTTGAGTTATAATGAGATTAGTCAGATAGATGGTTTGCCTGAGAGTTTGACGCACTTGGATTTGAATAATAATCAGATAGAGGATTATAATGACTTACTCGCTCTTATTCCATTCTTAGAATCTAATAAGTTTAGCAGATTTGATATCTCCAATAATCCTTTTTTAGAAAAAGAGCCTTTTACCTCAGATCTCTATGAATCAGGATGGGACGTCAATCATACAGAGCGCTTACTATCCGATTTAAATTTTATCCTCAGTCAATCCACTCGGAAAAAGAATAGTGTTAATTCTATCCTTTTACCGACTAAGTTGTTACTGCTGGGCAATAGTGATGCTGGTAAGTCTACCCTGAGTCAATATCTCATTAATGATCAATTCGCTAATGAAAAAATACAAAGTACAGATGTACTGGAAGTCTCTATCTGGTATTATCAGGGAGAAGAAGGTCAGCCCTATGGATTAATATATGATTTTGGTGGTCAGGACTATTTTCATGGCACCTATCAGCTATTCTTCACTGAGGAGTCCGTCTATGCAGTCCTATGGGATAGGCAGTCCAATAAAAATAGCAAGCAGGAGCCCACGGAGAAAAGACCTTTTCCCTATTACAATTATGCATTAGGCTATTGGCTGGGCAATATCAGGTATTTGACTAAGGACCTTCCAGAGCTGAGACGATTAGAAGGGATAGCAAAAGGAGACTATGAAGGAGGTGAAAAAACAGAGGATGCTAAAGTGCCAGCTTCGCAAGCCGTCACGCTGATAGAGAATAAAATAGATCTGGAAGAAAATATCCAAACACAGCCGGTAGTCCCTATAGAGTATCCTGCCATCAAAGATCACTATAGGATATCGCTCCAAAAGTCTCCTCAGAATGTATCTGCATATCGGGAGCGAAGAAAATTAGTCAAAGAACATCTCAAGTCAGAGCTGTCCAAAATCAGTGGATCACAAAGCTTTCGCACAGATCATGCGCAGCTGATTAATGCCTTCTTAACGAAAAAAGATGAAGGGGAAGAGCAACCGTATAAAATCGATAGATCAAGATTTCTGAATTATTGTTTCGGCGATAGGCTACCCGATATGTGGCAACATAAAGATGCAGATATGGAAGTGATAGCCGTATTACGACTCCTTCACAATAGAGGATTGCTCTTATATTATCATGATGATCCAAGTATCTCAGATATAGTATTTCTCCATCCTTCAAAAGTCTTACAGGAGATTAAATCTAAAATATTCAAAAAAGGTAGAGAACAAAATGGGAAACTTGGTGCAGCTGATGTGAAAATATTGGATACTCAGGATTTACAATTAGCGATAAGTCAATCCATTATCTTTCACAATCAGTACACTGGTACACCTAAATTGGATAAGTACATAATCCCAGCATTATTAGAAGATGCACCAGAGCAGGATGGATTACTTTATAAGTTTGCTATTTCCAATATGAAGATCAGTTTTGCGCTCAGGTTTAAAGAGTTCATGCCCTACGGGTTAATGAATCGATTGATCTGTGCCTATGGGAATAATCCTCATGAAAAGCATTTTTATCAAAATGAGATCATATTCAAACTGGACAGTCATATCAAGGTATGGATCACCTGTGTACCAGAAGATCTATGCATCAAGGTGTATCTGGATTCTTTTGATGGTAATAAGATTATTGATGTCAGTGTGATGAAATATTTATATCACACTTTGATGGCGTGCTACTATCGAATCCCTGTGATTGATTTTACATCATATCGAATCTTTTACGATAGAAACAAATCAATTTTAAGAGATAAAAGGTCCATTGCATATAATAAGCAATTATCATCTGAATATAAGGATATAATGGATATATGGAATGGTCCAATAAAAGTAAGTCTTGAGAAGGCAGAAAGTATTCAGGTGATAGAAGAATTGAAAAAATTTGAATTCAATTTTTATAGTTCGCCTTTTGTCCGAGCTCCTATAGATCTGATGATCAGCCTGGATGATAAGTACTACATATCACATGCTGATCTCGATGAAGCTTATGAGAATCAAGTCAAAGAAGTAAAAGGAATACCCAAGAAAGACATTGCCAAAACGAATAAGAATGGCGCTGTAAAATTCAAAATGCTGGATCGTTATCGCTTTAGAGCCTTCTCTTCTGGCGAAGACAATCCTCCTAAGAGAGTGTTCATTTCTTATGCTCATGCAGATATAGGCTACAAGGAGGAGCTCATGAAATACCTCATCGGTATGCGTAGGGAGAAAATGATAGAAGTATGGGAGGATGGTCGATTGACCCCTGGAGATCAATGGGATGATGAGATCAGATCTCAACTGGAGCAGGCTGAGTGGGTGATCATGCTGATCTCTCAGCAGTTCGTTAACTCCAGCTATATCTACGAGACGGAGCTCAAGATGGCCTTGGAAAATATGGAGCAAAGAAGAGCTCGTATCATCCCTATTATCATAGAGGATTGTGACTGGAGTTCACTGCCATTGTCCTTTAGCGAGATACGCACAGCCATAGAGAATCAAATATCTTCAGATGATAACGGATCCAAAAGTTTGTCATCTATAGAAGCCATGCCAAAGAATGAGAAGAGTAGATTAGTCCCTATCAATGAGTGGCCACTGCCTAATAAGGCCTGGATGGAGGTAGTAAGGCAGCTGAGAGGGATGGTGAAGGGATCGTCGTGATATGTAGACCTATGGGATATCATCTAAGAAATCCATATTCATACTATTCAATTCTTGATTTTCAGAACGCCTTGATACTTCCCCGCCTTTCGGTAGTCTGATTACTTTTTTATCATAGTTTTCTGCCAGTCTGATCTCAGATTCTTGGCTGGAACTACTGTACTCAGTTGGGATTTCGATGACAGCATCACTTAGTTTCATGGAGTCTTTGATGAAGTCATATATGGAGATACCAGCTGGTGTGTCTGCGGCTGACGTCACTTCGATATCCTTTTCTTTTAGCATATTCTTGAGTGCCTCGGCTATAGGCTGGTCTACAGTAGAGTAGGATAAGAATATCTTCTTTTTAGAAGCTGTCTGATCCGTAGACAATGCAGATGGATGTTCTTCCTTTTTTATCTGTGATGTATGGTAGTCATCTTCTAATATGAGATAATGTTCCTGCTCTACTATTTCTCCATCATTGAGTTCTATATCTATATAGATCATAAAAGTGCCCCATCCCGATGTCTTCAAAACGAATTTGTCTTCTCGGTTCATTTGTTTTCTTATGGGGTCGGGAAATGTCTTGTGTAGATAATAGGTTACACTTTTGACCTCCTTGAGTTTATCTTGCTCTTCGTCTATCCATACCGCCCAGTTATATCTATCCTCAGATCTGTATGAGGAGGACTGTCCTATATTAAATTTCATTGAATGTGATTTGAAGTTCTTGAGTAATTGGTTCAGAATGCCAGATTCGTGTTCCCTTTTCGATTTTTAGTTTAATGCTTCGCTCGTCTTGTACACCTTCTAAGAATACAGCAATACCACCTACCGTATCTCCTATTCGGCATGGCTTCCATTCAGTTTTTCTAAAGCGTTCATCGATCATTTGATAGGATGCCTTTAGTGAGGCCACATCTGATTTGCTGAATTGACTGGTAAATTGATCGGGAAGCAGTGTGCCACGTATATATTTTCCTTTGACTTTTTTCCAGATATTGATGGTCGTGGCCAGTTTTATCCAAAATTTGGCGGAGTCTATAGTACTGAAAGGAATGTATTCTTTGCCAGTCAATGGTGATGGCCAGCTAAGGCCGTCTTCCAAGATGCCGATCATAGGAATGCCTAAATTTTGGGCATATGCGACTTCTGCCATCACCCAATCATTAGATAAACCTTCGGCTCGTTTAGTAAGTAAGAAGATCATGGCATCACAGGAGTCTATTTTCGATTTGATCGCATCAGTTAATTGTTGCCCACCCAGATGATCACCGACCTCTGTTTTGATATCAAAGCCCCTGATTAAATCACCAATTAAGGTAGTTAGCTCTCGGGCTTTTGGGTCAAAATGATAGGATATAAAAATTTTCTCAAGCATAATTAGTATGAATTAAAAAGAAGAATGACGATCAAAATGGGTCAATTCCATATCCCATAATGGCGTAGCATTTGTTCGTAATACCGACGGATGTTAAGGAGTTGGTGCAGGAGTATCATTTCGTAGTTTTAGTGGGAATCCTCCGATGAATCTGACCTGAGAAATAAACTGAGTATCTGTGAGACCTCGGATGCTATTGGCTCCCTTATTGATAAATGGTATGATGAACTCTGCTCTGATGTTATTGAATTTGACGCTGAACATCAGGTCTGCTCCCCAATAAGCTCCTTTAGTAGTCCCTGTGATGCTCTCGAGCATGGCACTATCAGCCGCTCTGATATCACCAGTTATTGCTCTTTGACCTCCGGCGATACCTACCATGACCGAGCTATAGCTATTGCGAGCTACAGCATCAGGGAGCAGCTCATGAAAGAGGCCAAGCTTCCAATGCAAAGCAGTCACATGAGTCGACTGATTGTCAATTTGCCATAATGAATTGGAGCCATAAAATCTGAAGAAGATACCGTCAAAAAGTAGAGATAGAAGAGTCTCTTGATCCGTTTGGCTTCCATCTTTATCCTTTTTCATTTTAGGATTAAAAAGGCTATAGAAGTCCAGTCGAGCCGACTGACGGGAGTTAATAGGATTTAAGATATAATTTCCAAAAGAGCGCACATCCTGACTTGAAGTGACGAAAGAGTCGACAGTAGAGGATACATTAATACCAAAATCTACTTCAATATCCTTGATAAGCTTACTTTTTGGAAATTTTCGAAACATATGAAGGCCCAATGAGATATTACCAGCTGTTGATTCTTGACCATTATTTGAGACAGAGTTGAGATCTCCTCCTCCCACAAAATCAAACTTCTTAATGTCTTCGGAAGCTTCTATAAATTCTTGTTTTTCCTTTATATCGGTGATGTTGAAATCTTGTGCCTCCAGAAATCCAAATAGCAGTAATAGCAGAGTGACAGTGAATAGAAGAGTCTTTTTCATAGTTTAAAATTTGATAGGGAGGGGAGTAAAGCTCCCCTCCTGTATTCAGCTAAATCTAAAAGCTCAAAATATCACCGAGAGTAAAGTCTCCGTCTCCCAAAGTAGGCGACCAACTTCTATCGGTACCCAAATAAGAAGTTGGATCATTTTCTAAAAGAGCGATGAGCGTCTCCGCCACTATACGACCACCGACAGGTCCAAGACCTTCGCCGGGTCCCCGATCAAGACTACCTACAGCTTCGGCCTCTGCTAATATGTAATACCACAAAGGAGTTCCAGTCGATAGATTGATACCAGCCGTATTTTCATCTATGAATTGATTGACTTGATTTATGATATCTGGTGCGATTCCCATACATTCTGCTACATTCTCTCCTGAAGGTAAGAGGAAGCTTTGCCCTCTGAGTAAATTTCGAGTAGCTAATGATTTTTCTCCTTCACTGATGAAAGGAAGGTCAAGTAGGTCGCTGGACATTTTGGTGTCGAGTTTATCGGTATTCTCGTGCTCGATACTTGGATCTATATCAATGAGCATTTCCCATTGGACGATCTGTTCTATTCTTGATACAGCAGAAAATCCGAATCCCAAGGTGGGTCCGAAAAGTTCGAAATCATGGGCTTGGCCGATTCTTGATTTAAATTTTTGAGGAGCTAATGAGTGTCCAAATCGGTAGGCCGCTGCCGAAAATTCTATAGGAATAAATGAGTCGGAAGAGGTGTAAAACTTTCGACCATTGCCCAAGATATCATCGACTAATCCTTGGCCGACCATGAGTGGTAAGAACTCATTCACTATGACCCATTGATAGTGCCAAGTAGTCTGCTTTCTCGCTTCTTCATAGAGCTCATGACCTTCATAGCCTTTTTCATTTTTTACGTGATCTACTACCTTATTATGAAATCGTATAAAAGCGAGTTGCATTTGAGAGATAATACGATTTTCATCATTTCTTGGGTCTCCTATGATAGCTGTTCCTATCGGTGAGCGAGTCAGGTCTTCATTACGATGCTCATCTGCTTGACCTGCATAGGCCGTACCATCAGCACCAGTGATAAGAGATGCTCCATCTTTGTATAAGTACCCACTGGCTTCTGGCCCTGATCCATATATATTATCTAAATCTAAACCAGGTGTTCTGAAATTTTCAGTGGCATTTGGATCATTGATCTTATCAAGCTGAGATGTAGTATCAAATGTGATATCATGATCGATGAATTGACCAAAGAATACCGTTGCTAAAGGAATAGAATTGGATTCATTCCTGCCTTTTCCTCCATCCATAGGCCCATCAGGACCACCTAATTTTTTAAGTTCTGATGGAGCTGTATAGAGAGATGGCTGATGAGGAAAAAGTCTTCTGAATCTTCCTGATTCGTCATGAGAGTTAGTACACATGGTGTTTATTCCATGTAGATGATTCATACCGTGATGCGCCATGATCTTGATGTATTTAGTTAATTATTGGATTACATGGAGATGCAGACTACGAAAGCCTTTACTTATCGTATAGATCAGTTTTTAGAATGGGAAGCAATTCGTAAAAGATGTGTTTTTTACAAATTAGTATTAACTAAGTATTTTCACAAGTGTGAAGCTTTTGATTGAAATAAAACACGTATTTATCCTTATAGGTATTAATTATTCTTTTAGATTTTTGACGATATATGGAATAATAGTTTGTGCGTCAGCCATACTTCCCGCACAAACTAATCTCGTGCCCAATCCCAGTTTTGAGGATTTTGAGGGCTGTGATTTGGACTTCGGAGATGCGCTGAAGGCCTCGCCTTGGATGATCGAAAATCCGATGACGACCCCTGACTTGTTTAGCACCTGCGATATCGGTGGATTCTACACGGCTCCGATATCTAATCCCTGTGGCGATCTCTATCCCTATGAGGGCGAGAGCATGATAGGGATCGTCAGTATTGGATTTGCAGAAGAGAACATGTATGCTTGGCTCACGGATGAGATCCCTCAGAATGTCGATATCTATATCGCCTATCACATAGCCTCTCGGCTCAGCTGTGTCGCTCCTACTGGAGTACGCTGCTTTGCAAATACGCAGGCTCTCGCCTTGGCGGATGATAAGTTTAGTCGGAAAGTGATTTTAGAGCTGGACGAGGTTTTCAATTATACGGATACCTGGGAGCGACAAGAGACCTGCTATCGGGCAGATGGCACAGAGCGGATCATCATGATCGGCAACTATAAAGACCCGACACAGATAGAGCTGGACTGTGAATCTTTGAACCCCTCTAATTTTGCCTATTTCTATATAGATCAGGTGATAGTGGCGCCTTTTGATCTGCTGCCAGATAGAGTCTTCGTTTGTGGGGAGGATACGCTGAGTTTGGATCTGGACTTTTATGGAGTCGAGCTCGAATGGTCAGATGGTTACATAGGCGGACAGCGAGATATATTGCAGAGCGGTGCATATCGAGTCGAAGGAGTGCTGGACGACTGTCGTATGACGGAAGAGTTTGAAGTAGTACGGCTCTCCGACACCGCTGATCCTATCCAAGTCACCATATGTGAAGGGCAAGTGCAGGAGCTCACGGCTCCTATCCCTGCACTATGGAGCACAGGGGTAGAGTCAAGTAGTATCGAGGTCTCACGTCCTGGTATATACGAAGCGGATGTATCTGCCATCTGTGAGGGAGTCATTCTCCGATATGAGGTCATCGAGGGCCCCTGTCAGCTGGAATACTACGTAGCGAATGCCTTCAGTCCAAATGCCGATGGGGTAAATGATGAATTGGATTTTCATTTTGATTCGGATTTCTCCTATACAGGGATCTTGCGAGTGTATGATCGCTGGGGTGGCTTGATACATTGGCAGGCAGCGACGGAGCCCGTCTGGGATGGACGGGATATTGATGGTGAGTATCTACCATCAGGAGTATATGTCTGGCAGTATGACTATCGATTTGATCAAGAGGAGCAGCGACAGGTGCTTTCGGGGACGGTGAGCATTATTCGGTAGGGTTAAAGTAGAATTAAAAGCATCTCTTGTCATTTCGCACGTCAGAGAGAATATTGTGACGATGGAAGGAGGGTTTCATGTGCTTTAGGACGTAAGTGAGCGAGGTGGTATGAGTCTCTGATAAGACTGCATCTACTTTGGGCATCACCCTGCGAAGTCAAAGTATCTCTCCCTGTGGTCGAGAAGACAAGATAGAGGAGGAGAAAAGAATAAAACGGCTCTTGTCATTTCGAACGTTAGAGAGAAATCTTTATACATCGGAGGTATGGTATCGAGAGCCTCATCCTCCATGAGTTAGCTCAAGGCAGTGTTGATAGGCATCTGGGCACCAACCTGCGAAGACACAGTATCTCTCCCTTTGGTCGAGAAGACAGGATAGAGAAAAAGAGCTACTAAACTTGATTCTTATTGTCATTTCGAACGTTAGAGAGAAATATTGTAACAATGGAAAGGTGAAAGCCATGTTTTTAAGGAGATGAGTAAGTGAGGTGGTATAAGCTTCTGATAGTATTGTATCGACTCTGAGCGCCTATCTGCTTCCTCTGGTCGAGAGGACAGAGGAAATCCTAACCGTCAGATCTCCAGATAGAGCAGATCTATCCGATATTCATTATCTGGATAGTCGGATATAGAGTAGCTCAGGCGCTCCACATTACCAGTGACAGTAGTCGATTCTACTTTGGCTCTATAGAGATCATCTTTGTCCAATCCAGTGGCATCGAGATAAGAAGAGGACATCGGTGGAGTGTTACTCAGGCGCAGTCCCAGAGCGTGAGGTATCATCTGGTCCCAAAAGATGGTCTCTTGATAGACAGGATTAAATGCATCGGGTAAATCCACACCTTGGTGACCATCATAGTCATATTGATAAACTAATAGATCGGTCGTGTCAGGATTAGTCTCATAGTGGCTGATACGCTGTATATTATCATTTAAGTCTCGCTCCATTTGGAGCACTGATTTGTAGGAAGGAGTATTCGCATATCGGATCTCAAACTCATCGATATAACCCTCTGTATGCCGAAACACCAAAATAACACTGGAGCTCATCTGACGCAGGATGATTTCATTGAGCTGATATTCGACCTCATAAATAATATTGACCCTTTGGTTAGAGCGCAGGATTTCGTTGCGTATTTGGATGACTTGATCTCCATCCCTGAGGATATTCATGATGACTTGATTATCAGCTTCCACCGTCCTATGGATGGTAGTCAGCGTACCTTGATCGTCATAGATTAAGTCCGTACTCATATAGAGTCGATCGTTGCCATAATGCTCTACTTTTTCGAGCTGGAGCACAACATCCGCTAACTGATCCTCCGTGCAGGATCCTGAAAGGATTAAGATCAAACTGAAAATTAGCCATTTCATAATCCTAAAATTGCTACTAATCATGGGGAAATGCCAAGCTTTGCTATGGAAAAACCCTAATAAAATCTGCCGATCTGGTTCTAAATTTGCGCTCAGACGCTAACAAACCAAATATCTCATGTCTACTATGAAACTATATATCTATACACTCATACTATCGGCACTCTCGACCATATCTATCGCACAGACTGTGGACTGCAGTCGTACTGCTACCCTACATGGTAGTACTGCATATGACACCGAGGGGACCGCCTATCTGGAGCGCATGCTCGATGGATCGGTACAGCTCAGACTGGGGGCGGACTTCAAGGCAGACTCTGGTCCCGATGTACAGGTCTACCTATCCAATGATAGCACCAGTATTGCTGGAGGTGTGATGATCGTAGATCTCGGATCGTCTGATGGAATAGCTCACTTCAGCGGAGAGATTACTTTTCAGCTCTCGGATGTAGATATTGATGAGTATGACTATTTAGTCTTCAGGTGTATCCAATTTAATGCATACTGGGGTGGAGGTACTTGGTCTGAGGGAGATTGCGGTGGAGGTATCGATGTGCCTATTGATACGACAGGTGTAGACGTAGCAGTATGTCCCCCATCATTAGTAGCTACCACCGACTGGGCGAGCGAAGTGACCGTCTGCCCGACAGATGGTATTCCTGACTCAGTAGAGCTACGCTCATCTATCGAGGTAGATCTGGGAGTAGATTATAGTTTTTTAATAGTCGATGGTAGCGGAGCATTGACGGCAGTGGTAGAGACTAATTATTATGATTTTGAAGGTTCATCACTCGATACGCAGTATGTATATGGAGTATCGTATAAAGGTGCTTTGGATTATTCTTTAGGAGCAGTGCTGGATAGCGTGACGGCAGATAGCTGTCTGGAGCTATCGAGCTTGACTACTTTTTTGACAGTGATCAAGGAGGATTGCGATAGCACGGTGATGGTAAGTTGTCCAGAGAGCACGACAGCCACGACCGACTGGGCGAGCGAAGTGACCGTTTGCCCGACCGATGGTATCCCCGACTCAGTGGAGCTACGCTCATCTATTGATGTAGACTTGGGAGTTGATTATAGTTTTTTGATAGTCGATGGTAATGGTGCTTTGACGGCCGTGGTAGAGACTAATTATTATGATTTTGAAGGCTCTGGCCTTGATACTCAGTATGTGTATGGAGTATCGTATAAGGGTGCTTTGGATTATACCTTAGGAGCAGTGCTGGATAGCGTGACGGCAGATAGCTGTCTGGAGCTATCGAGCTTGACTACTTTTTTGACAGTGATCAAGGAGGACTGCGATAGCACGGTGATGGTGAGCTGTCCAGAGAGTACTATTTCCTCGTTTGGAGGAGTACAAGAAGTCACGGTTTGCCCAAATGATGGCTTGCCTGATTCTGTGGCTTTGAGCACATCGATCGAGGTGGATCTCGGTGTAGACTATAGTTATCTCATCGTCAATGCAGAAGGAAATCTAACAGCCGTAGTCGAAGTAGATCACTACAATTTTGAGGGTTCTTCGCTGGAGACAGAGTACGTATATGGTGTCGCCCATAGGGGCACACTGGATTATACTCTTGGTACTCCGATAGATTCGATCACGGCGGATAGCTGTGCTCAGCTGTCGAGCCTGACGAGCTTCTTGACGATTAATAAGACAAATTGCGCTCCGACGCACACCTGTCTCGAGACTAATGTAGCGACTACGGGCTGGGTCAGTGAGGTCAATATCTGTCCATCTGATAGTATCGCCGATGTCATCCTATTCATCAATAATCAGGCAATCGAAGCTGGTGATCACTACGCCTATATCATCACGGATACGATGCGTCAGGTCATCACCGTAGCTCAGGGAGCCTCTTATGATTTTGAGGGGTCTGGTGATGCGACGATGAGAGTATATGGAGTGAGCTATGCTGGTTCTCTCGACTATTCTGTAGGAGTATCGATCGACTCGATCACGGCAGATAGCTGCTATATCCTATCTGATAGCATGCTTTATCTCACAGTGAATAAAACCAACTGTGACATCCCAGTAGACACGACGACATTTCGCTCGGTCTCAGGTCGTATCGTGACGGCGTCTGGTGAGGCGATCGCTGGAGCTACAGTGACTGCGAGTGGTACTCTGTCCGCTACGACAGATGCTGAGGGCTACTATACACTTGACTCGATAGCTACTGATGTGGCTGTGACCATAGTGGCGACCTATGATGACCTCGCCGCTAATGGTATGTCATCTCTTGACTTGATCCTCGTGACTCGACATATCTTGGATATAGAGGCATTTTCTGATCCCGTGCAGCTGATCGCTGCTGATGTCAATGGAAATGGTTCCGTATCTTCCGCTGACCTCGTGGTGATGCAGAGAGTCTTGCTTGATTTGGATTCAGGATTTAGTGGTCAGCCGAGCTGGCAGCTACTCGATGCCGGGCAGGAGCTCGACCTCAATATCCTCAGCAGTGGGGTAGCGCAGCAGATCACTATCGAGGCGGGTACCACAAATGTCACAGAGGTCGATTTCGTCGCTATCAAGACTGGTGATGTCAATGGATCTGTGAGTGTGGAGTAGTACTGATTACTCTACGACGAAATCAAAATACTGATCAGCAAAGGGCTCTCCTCGAAGTGTATAATGCCACCACTCCTTGCTGTAAGGCCTGAAGCCATGTTTTGACATGGTAGACTTGAGCAGTGTTCGATTTGCTTTCTGAGCATCCGTGATATGAGGATAGCTGTGATGGCTGAGCTCGCCAAAAAAATCATAGGGCCCACCCATATCCAGTGGCTCCTCTGTATCCAGTTCTATGATCGTGAGGTCGACGGTGCTGCCACGAGTATGCCCCGATCGGCTACTGATATATCCCTGTTCAAAGAGTTTAGATTTAGGTACAGCGGGGTAGTAGGCATTTTTCTGTAGGGTGTCTCGAGTGTCACGAGCCCATCTGACGAAGTGATCTACTGCTCGCTGAGGGCGATAGCCGTCGTAGATGAGCAGTCCGAGTCCCTGCTTATTGAGCTCTGACTCGACATCTGATAGGGCATAGGTCGCCGCACATGTCAGTATCGGTACCGGTCGCTCATAGCCATCAATCGGACGCCCAATGAAATTTTCTGAAGTCCAATACCTCAACTCCCTATGGATACCAGGGATCTCATCCTGCACATAGCAAAATCCCTCAGGTAGATCCATTATTACTGTATTATTTGAGCTCCAGCTCCAGCATACCCATATCGCTATCAGTGCCACATACTTCATAGACTGACCAATATAATGCATAATGCCAAATAAGACCTAAGCTCGCCAGACTCTACCGCCATGGATAACTAAGTATTTACGATATTTGCGCCCGTCGGTCAATCCCTGCACAAACAGGAGCATTTTAATAAGTCAGTCATGAAAAAGGAGAAAATGGGAAGACAAGTGATGATTTATGATACTACACTGAGAGATGGCACTCAGGGTGAAGGGATCAGCTTTTCTGCTGCTGAGAAGGTCATCTTAGCGCACAAGATGGATCAGTTTGGCATCGATTATATAGAGGGTGGATGGCCCGGGAGCAATCCTCGAGACATGGAGTTTTTCGCTATGGTGAGGGATGAATCGTTTCGGCATGCTAAGATCACGGCTTTTGGCTCTACTCGTCGAGCTAATGTCCCTGTCTCAGAAGACCCACAGCTACAGACACTTCTCGAAGCAGATACTCCGGTAGTGACGATATTCGGGAAGACTTGGCTGCTCCACGTCACAGATGTGATCCGTACCACTGCTGAAGAAAACCTCAAAATGATCGAAGAATCAGTGGCTTACCTCAAGTCTCATGATAAGGAAGTGATCTATGATGCGGAGCACTTCTTTGACGGGTATAAAGACAATCCTGAATATGCGCTCCAGACACTACGAGCAGCGCATACAGGTGGAGCGAGCTACCTCGTGCTCTGTGATACGAATGGTGGTAGCCAAGTAAAAGAAATAGATCGTATCGTCAGCGAAGTGACGGCTGCGCTACCAGATGCTAAAATCGGTATGCACTGTCACAATGACTGCGGGCTCGGAGTAGCAGTATCGATCGCTGGTATCGAAGCCGGTGCAGCTATGGTACAGGGCACGATGAATGGATATGGCGAGCGGATCGGCAATGCCAATCTCACCTCTATCATCCCTAATCTCGCAGTCAAGCTCGGCTACAAGCTCAGCTGTGGCTGCAATATGACTGGCCTCAAGTCATTCTCCAATAAGGTGGATGATGTAGCGAATAAAATACCCTCGAAGAAAGAACCTTTCGTAGGCAAAAGTGCTTTTGCTCATAAAGGTGGTGTTCATGCTAATGCCGCTAAGAAAGTGGCACGAAGCTACGAGCATATCACTCCCGAGACGGTGGGTAATACGCAGCGTATCCTTCTCTCAGATATGTCGGGAGGCAGTAGTATCGCCATGAAGGCTAAGAAGATGGGTATCGATATCCCAGAGAAGTCGCCGGAGATGAAGTCGTTCCTCAAAAAAATCAAAGAACTCGAAAACGAAGGGCACGAATTTGAAAATGCTGATGCAAGCTTCTTCGTGCTATTGCACAAGGAGTTTTTGGGTCACGAAGATATATTTGAGCTGGTCAGCTATCGTATCATCTCGGAGGTGGTCCGTGATACGGATCGCAATATCTCTGAGGCGGTAGTAAAGCTTAGAGTCAAAGGTGAAGAGGTCGTCAAAGCAAGTATCGCCGAGTCAGTGGGTCCTGTTGGAGCGCTGGATCATGCGGCGAGGATCGCCTTTGGAGAGAAGTTTCCTGCGCTCAAGGCTGTCCGCCTCGTCGACTACAAAGTACGTATCTTGCATCGAGGAGAGGGCACAGATTCGATCACTCAGGTATTAGTCAAGTCTACGGATGGTGACGAGACCTGGTGGACATCGGGTGCTGATCCTAATATCATACATGCCAGCTGGGAGGCCCTCAGAGATGCTTATCGCTATAAGCTGCTGAGATCTCGAGGTGCATGATGTAAAGTTTAACGCACGCTATCACTAAGCGTCGACCGAGATGTACTGATTAGTATTAATATGAGATACCTTATTAGCACCTTACTTTTATTTGTCGGCAGTACGCTTGGGCTATATCTTGTTGCTCAGGCTCCGACTATACAGGACTGTCTGGGAGCGATATCGGTCTGTGAGCAGGTATACACAGAGACCATAGTCAGAGATGGTTCTGGTCTATATGATAATGAGATAGACAATGACATCTCATGTATGCAAAATGATGAACGATCTATCTGGTATACTTTCACAGTTAATAAAACGGGTGATTTTGGCTTCTTGATCACTCCTGATAATGCAACTGATGACTATGACTGGGCACTTTATAACCTGACAAATGCCAGATGTGAAGATATTCGGAGAGATCCTTCGCTTTTAGTTAGTTGTAATGCAGCGGGTAGTGCCCCCGGAGAAACGCCAAGTTGTAACGGTCTGACGGGTGCGACTGGACAGTCAAATTTCAACATCCAAGGTGGTGGATGTAGAAGCTCTATAGTAAATCTCGCAAACGGCTTTAGTCCATTGAATGATCTGATTCCCGTACAGGCTGGCAATACCTATGCGCTGATAGTAGCTAATTGGTCTACTTCTAATGCCGGCTACACCATTGACTTTGGCTATTCTGGAGATATAGGGATCATAGATGATGTAGCGCCTGAGGTCCGGTCTGTGACTATGGATGCAGATATGGGCTGCTCTCCGGAAATTATCGAGATTACCTTCAACGAAAATATACAGTGCAGCACCATAGCTAATGCCAACTTCAGCCTCACTGATTTCGAAGGGAATAGCCATCCAATATCGATGAGCTCCATGGAGTGTGAGGTAGGAGCGGTATCCTCCAAAGAGTTCACCCTGACTATAGAAGATCTCCTTCCGATTAATGATTATCGCTTGACGATAGAGGGTGATGGCCTGCTAAGTATCGCCGACTTGTGTGGCAATGTCTTGGAAATGGCCTACTATCATGACTTTTTGGTGACAGTAGATCCATTACAGGAGATTGGTCTGCCGATGGATACATTGATATGTGATCTGCCGTCTGTGACATTAGACGTCACCGATCCTCAGGCTGATCAGTATAGATGGTCTGATAATACTGACGAGCCAGTCAAGACGATCACTACATCAGGAGTCTACATGGTCAGCATAAGTAATGACTGCGCTGAGCTATCGGCATCTATAGATGTCACCATCCTCAATGATCGAGACATCAATATTGATTTGGGTCCAGACACCTCGCTTTGTTTGGGTGATTCCTACCTATTAGATCCAGGATTGAGCGGTGATCTCAGCTATGAGTGGTCTAACGGTAGCAGCTCACCGACCTTATCCGTGAGTACCACAGAAGTTTACACACTAACAGTATCTGATGCATGTGGAGACTTAGGTAGTGCTGAGGTCGATGTCGAGTTCAAAGATCTGCCACTTGACTTTGATCTGGGCCGAGATACTTTCTTCTGTACAGGCGATGTAATCGTGCTTGATGCGACTACAGTGAATGCCGTAGAGTATGAGTGGTCGGATGCCTCGATAGAGCCGACCCTGACGGTAGGCGAGATGGGACTCTACAGTGTCACCGTGACTAATGAATGCCTCACTGCCTCCGATCAGATACAGATCAATGAATCTGCCTGCGTTGACTGCAATGTCTACCTACCCAATATCATGAGTATCAATGGTAATGGAGATAATCGACTTTTCGCTGCAGCCAGTAATTGTCCATTCATAGAGTATCATCTGAGTGTCTATGATCGCTGGGGTGGACAGCTCTACAGTTCTCCCGATCCGTCTGCCAGTTGGGATGGCTTTGTCAATGGGCAGCTGGTCAATTCTGGTACTTATCCCTACGTGCTGCGTGTCAGCTATTTAGAGTTTGATCAGCTGATAGAGGAGGAGTATACGGGAACTATCTTGGTGGCGAGGTAAGAGATTTGCAACACTGATATCTTTGATTTTTATCCCTTTTCTTTTTCATTTTTGTTCGGTTCGCTACCTTAAGGCTGCATTGCATTGATGGGCCTATTCTTTCATTAAGACGTAGCGAGTATCATGGTTTTTTCTACACCAAAAAATAAACTGCTTTTAGCGACTACTTTCTTGTTTATGAGTGCTCAGCTCTGGGCATTTCAGACTGCCACTCATGATAGTCTGATGAGTCTGATAGCAGGCTCTGATGAAGATTCTACTCAGGCCAGATGGTATCTGGAGCTTTACTCTCTGAGTATATCCGACGACATAGCTTTAGCCCAGTCATATGCAGAGCAAGCTTTGGTGCATTCGCAGACGGTAAGTGACAAGGGGAGACTTCATGGTCAAGCTTGGAGCGCATTAGCAGAGGTCTATGCTAAGAGAAGTGAGAATGACTCTACTCGCATAGCCGTTGAAAAATGCCTCTCGTTTGCAGGGCGGTCTGGGGATTCGACTACATATGTGGGCTGCCTAAGGGAACTCGGAGTGATCCAATCTCGACAGGGCGAGCAAAAAGAAGCTCTGCTTACGCTCAATCGTGCTAACGATATCGCTGAGCGAAAAGGCTATCTGGATACGCAATTGAGCATATTAAATGAACTGGGTAGGCATCATATAGGTCTGGGTAATACCGCTGAATCCATAGCCCAATTTGAAAAGGCGCTATCCATAGCAGATGAGCTCGACTACCACGATCAAGTAGCTAAACTTTGTATCAATCTATCAATAGCCCATGACAGTATAGCTATCATCAAGAGCTATGTCGACAGAGCCATAACCATAGCTGAGGAGCATGATCTCAAGCGGATATCCGCCTATGCATACAATGCGGCGTCTACCTATTACACTTGGTATGTCAATCAACCTGACTCAGCGATATGGATGGCCAAAAAAGCACAACATATAGCAGACGAGATCGGAGAGTCAGCATTGAGTGATAGATTGATGAAGTCAATAGCTGAGGCCTACAGAGAGATAGATGTGGACTCGGCGATTCATTATTATGCTATTCTCATGAGTCGGCCTGCGGAGTATGACTATTCAGAGGAGTTATATCGCCGCCAGTTAGCCTACCTCTATCATAAAAAAAGAAATCACGATTTGGCTTTCTCATTTTTGGATTCTTCCTACACATTGGCAGAAGCCCGCTATCGTCAAAATCTGGAAGAACAGGTCGCCGAGGCAAATGCTAAATACGAAACCGAAAAGAAAGAAGCCGAACTGGCTCAGCAGCAGCTGACTATCGAAAAACAACAAGGGACTCAGCGTTTGTTGATCGGTGGAGCTGTCGGTGGATTAACTTTATTAGGATCTATTTTCTTTGGCTACAGCCAAAGAGTAAAACGAAAAGAACGAGAAAAGGAACTGGCACTACAGCGGGAGCGAGATAGGGCCGACGATCTCGCTGCGCTGACTAAGGCTAAAACTGACTTCTTTAACAACATCAATCACGAACTGAGGACACCCCTGTCGCTGGTATTAGCACCGCTGCAGGACGCTCGTAAAAAAGTCAAAAATGTCGATCTGCAGAATGATATCGATATGGCCATCAAAAACAGCAAGCGGCTGGTATCCCTCACTGATGAGATCATGGATCTGGCTAAACTTGATAATGGTAAACTAAAAGTGGAGAAAAGTGATCTTCACCTTTCTACTTTTATCCAGAGAGTCTTCTTTTCCTTCTCTTCGTTGGCAGAGAGCAGAGGAATTTCTCAATCTTTGGATGTCGACCTGCCTGATGATTTTGGGATACATGTAGATGTCCCTAAGCTTGAAAAAATCCTTAATAATCTAATATCCAATGCTATCAAATACAGCGAAAGCGGGGATAGTATTACCCTCGAGATGGATAGATCGCTGCTCGAAAAAGAAAGCCAACTAAGTATTCGAATCATAGATACAGGATTAGGCATTCCTCAAGATGAAATAGATCATATATTCGATCGATACTATCAATCCTCAGTGACGCTGCAGTCCGCAGGGACAGGTATCGGTTTAGCTTTTGTCAAGGAGCTCTGCGAGCTTTTAGGAGGTGTTATCAAGGTGGAGAGTAGAGTAGGCAAGGGTAGTATGTTTTCGATAGTCTTGCCAGTAGAGCAGGTGACTGTGAAGAGCATATCCATAGACGAGTCTGAGGCGAGCTCAATACTGGAGCTCATCCCTCCTCTACAGATAGAGGGAGCTCGCCCTAAGATCCTCATAGTAGAAGACAATCCTGACATGTCTACTTATCTTAAAAGCCTACTGTCGCCTCAATATGACTGTCGAGTAGCGCTCAACGGTCGAGAAGCGCTGAGCTGGTTAAAGCAAGAGAGATATGATCTCATATCATCAGATATCATGATGCCTGAGATGGATGGAATGACATTTAGAGCTGAGGTCAATAAGCATGTGGCCTGGCGCAATATCCCTTTCATCATGCTTACGGCGAGAGCGATGGAGGAGGATAAGTTAGATGCTTTTCAGCTGGGTATCGATGACTACATCACTAAGCCATTTTCAGCCGATGAGTACCGTGCCAGAGTCTATAGCTTGCTGAAGAATAAAATCGCTCGTGCTGAAGAGGTCGAAGTAGAACTATCGCCAGAGGAGGATTTGGTCAAGAGGGCAAAATCATTGGTCATCGAGCATCTCTCAGACTCGAGCTATCGAGTCAATGAGCTCGCAGCTGATCTGAACTATAGCACTCGACAGCTGGGACGTAAACTGAAAAAATCCACTGGCCTCACACCAGTGGAGTTCATCCTGGAGCTACGTCTCCTGAAAGCATATGATCTATTAAAAAGTCGACGATATAGCACAGTCAATGAAGTGCGCTACGAGATCGGTATCGATAGTCATTCGTATTTCACTACTAAATTCAAAGAGCGATTCGGTATCAGCCCCAGTGAGGTGGGGAGTAGCGATCCTTTTTAACATTATTTATTTGTCTCTGATAATCATTTGTAGCTCTTCTATTTGTGCTGCTTGAGTCTCGATGAGTTCTTGTTGTTCTTGCATCCCTTTGATGAGAATGGGTATGAGTGCTTGGTATCCTACGGCTTTGATATCGTTAGCTCCAGTCTTGACTATCTCAGGAATGACTGCTTCTACTTCTTGTGCTATTAGGCCATAAATCAGCTTTTGGCTGTCATCATCCTTGTTAGTGTAGCTTACTGGATGAAGTGCTGAGATAAGCGACATTGCGTGTTGGAGAGTAGCAATATTGGTTTTCAATCGTTGATCCGAATAGGTCATATAGTTAGCTGGGTCAGCATCTACATAGACCTCCTTGGAGTAAGTCCTGAAGAATGGGAAAGTCTCAGTACCTATATAGCCCCTATCGGCTATGGAAGGCTTGAGGACTGATTCGTAGTATTCACCCGTATCTTTTATTTTATCTACGATGAGTGTGTTTTCTGAATCCACCGGTTTGAATATAGTCCGTCCATCATAGTATACCTCCAGTGCATTTCTGCGATGCAGGATACCTCCAAAAGTCGGAATGTTTGTTTTAGAGGTAGTAAACTTATCATGATTAGAGACAAATATTGGATTTTCGAAATCAAGCGTATCCTCGAAGTAGCCATTTCCGATCACAAATAATGCTGTTTGATTATTCAATGAATCTTGGGGTGCATAGAGTGTATCATTGGTCGTGCCTACCGTGAATCCTCCGAATGCATTAGTCTGATTACTGAGGCCAAAAGTAGTAGAGAGGTGAGCCTTAGAGCAATTAGAAGAGCCATGTGCAAAGCTGATATCTCCTATAGCTGATGCTCCCCCTCCAGCCCAAGAAGCAGTCCCTTTAGATTCAGAGAACATGCCATACGCAAAGCTCTCCTCACCATAGGTCCTGCCTCCACTTAGTGCTACGGAGTTGACGCCATTTGCCATTGACTCATTACCCATAGCTACAGCTCCTTGTCTCTGAGCAGAACTGTTATATCCGAATGCGACAGAATTAAAAGAGGTAGCTGCGACATTGATGCCATAAGCTATTGAGCCTAACCCTAATTGATCTTCATCATAAAAGGGTACAGTAGAAAGAGATTTATAGGGTCGATCTTCTGGTTTAAAAGATGCTCCTTCTCCATCCAATATGACCATTCCGCCTCTGAGTGCATTCTTATTGCCATTATAAAATAGAAATCCCTTGGCACCCTGCGTATCATCGATATCTCCTGGTAAAGAGTCGAGTTCAATCACTAAATCATCTGGATACAGTGTGGTCTGCGCTACTATGGATGCGGTATAACAGAGTATGAAGAATAGTAAAATGTATTTCATGGCCTTATTATTTATTAGTTAGATTTGAGATAAGTTCAGAAAGCCGATCAATCTGCTCCTGCTGTTCTGCTATCTGTGCGGCCTGATTCTCGATGAGTGCTTGTTGTTCTTGGATAGCTTGGATAGCGATCACACCGATTGCGCTATAGTTTAGAGCTTTTATGTTATCCTTGGTTGATACGATTTCGGGGAAGAGTTTTTCTACTTCCTGAGCTATGAGACCTATAGTGACCTCTGGATGATCGTATCCTTTGTACTGATACTTACTTGGACGAAGTAATAAGACACTTGACAGGATATTTTCGAGTTGATTGATGTTTTGCTTTAGACGTCTATCAGATACTGAAATAAACTCTCCAGTTTGATCACTGATATAAGCTTTGTATACACCACCAAAGGCAAAATCAAGATCATTGGAATTATCGACAAAAAGTGTAGCACTTGATCCATCGTCATCTTCGATGGTCAGACCTCCAAGATTAGTTATTGGATCGGCGCCATTTAGATTCGGAGTTTGACTTTGTTTTATGGATAGTTCTGTGGATGGATCTATTGTTCCTATACCCACTCTGATAGAGTCATCCAGCATGGTTAGGATAGGTTGGTTAAAATTATTATTTCTGACGAATCTGAGATCTCCATCATTGGTAGTCGTCAGGCCATACAGCTCTTGATAGTCGGGGCTTCTGATTGATAGATTTCGGTAGGTGTTTACACCACTATTACTAATGAATAACCGAGTAGTATCGCTCACTCTGAAGGAGAAATCATCTTTTGTGACGAGCTCGAGATTGGATTCGACAATACCACTTTCGCTATTAAAAAAATGGAATGAACCCGCCGAATCAACTCTCAATCGAGGACGACCACTGGTATATATGTCTATATGTCTATTATTATTTGCAGCGATATATGGATTGTCGGCACCTTGGGCAAAAGTAGAAGATCTGACACCTATCTCGAGTGCATGATTGGTATCATTATAGATCCTCATCATACTCGAGTTGAGTAGGCCAGGATTAGGATTCTTGATGCTTAGCCCAGGCATAAAGGCATTGGTATATTCGATGTCTGTTTGGCCTGCAGTAAAAGTTTGGGCACTTAGACTGAATGTATAGATCAGTATGGTAAGTAGTATTACGTATTTCATGATATTATCTTTTAGTTGATTAAGGATGGATGAAGAGTAGTATGTAGTAAACCCGTCTCAAAAGCGGCTCTGATCATACCAGCGGTGTTTCTGACTCCGAGCTTCTCGTAGAGATTTTTACGATGGGTGATGACGGTGTGAGGACTGATATATAGCTTATGAGCTATCTGCTTAGCCGTGTATTCATAGGCGATGAGATGTAGTACCTCTCGCTCACGAGCTGTGATAGGTGAGAGTGACATAGCGTATTTACTTTTAGTTGAATGAATAGATATTTGATAAGTGGCGGCCGATGCATTCCGGACTTTATCAGCCCTACCACTTATGTCAACTAATACGCTGTCTTTTCTGCTTTCAGGAGAGATTAGTTTGATCGTATCAGTTGACAGGACCAAATGTAATCTCAGCCTTTATTTAGCTTTTTCTCATATCGGACATCCTTGTGCTGTGATCAGACATGAGGTATAATCAATAGATTATGAGCTTGATATGTATTTTAATATTTTGAAATATGTACAAGCTAAGACAGAGCCCTTCCGACGGCATACTCGAGTCCACGTAGCTCAGCGAGGCCTTTGAGGCGACCGATAGCAGAGTATCCAGGGTAGGTGACCTTCTTTAGGTCGTCGAGCATCTTATGCCCGTGATCTGGACGCATAGGGATGGAGCGATTTTCTCGCTGCATGAGCTGGACGACTTCGGTCATGACAGCATACATATCGGTATCGCCTTCGAGGTGATTCGCTTCCATGAAGTTACCTTCGGCATCACGCTTAGTATTACGTAGATGTAGGAAGTAGATCCGATCACCGTAGTCTCTGATCATCTGTGGGATATCATTGTCCGCTCTGGCTCCAAATGAGCCGGTACAAAAGCAGAGCCCATTCGCTTTGCTCGGTACAGCTGATATGACCTCCGCTACATCTGCGGCAGTCGACCAGACTCTGGGTAGTCCCAGTACCGAGAACGGTGGATCATCAGGGTGTATCGCCAGCTGTGCCCCATGCTGTTCTGCTGTAGGTGTGATAGCATTCAAAAATGCGATGAGGTGCTCTTTTAGTTTTGATCGGTCGATGTCTTTGTATTTCTCGAGCTGAGCCAGTATCTGTCGTGCAGTGAATGGCACATCACTACCTGGGAGCGCATATAGCATATTTTTAAAGAGGGTCTTTCTCTTGCGATAGTTCATTTTTTCAAAATCAGCTCTGAGCACTTCTATCTCCTTGTCGCTGTAATCATCCATCGCTCCTGGCCGCTTTAGTAAGAATAGGTCAAAGATGGCATACTCCTTTTTGTTGAATAGGAGAGCTTCGGACTTATTAGGGAGTCGTTTGCTGACATCTGTGCGCAGCCAGTCGAGTATAGGCATGAAGTTGTAGGTGATGACTCTGACATCACAGGCGGCGAGATTGATGATGGATTGTTTATAGTTTTCGATATATCGGAGATAGTCGCCACTACGGGTCTTGATGTCTTCATGTACAGGGAGACTTTCTACGACGCTCCATTGGAGGCCTTCTTCTTCTATGGTCTCCTTGTGATACATGATTTCGTCTATTTCCCAGATTTCGCCGACAGGCACATGATGTAGAGCGGATACTACACCAGTGCATCCAGCCTGAGCAATATGCTGCAGCTGTACAGGATCTTGCTCTCCATACCATCTCATCGTCTGTTCTAATCGTTGCATGAGCTTTTTTTTTGACCGACTATTATTGATTTTTATTAAAATCCTATCGAGTTACCACCATCGACCTTGAGTGTCTCTCCTGTGATGAAGGAGGCATCATCACTACATAGGAAGTATACAGCATTCGCTATATCTGCAGGCACGCCGAGCTTTCGCATGGGAGTCCTACTGAGCACTTTATTTTTTCGTTCGGGATCATTATCGAGTGCTTTGCTACTCATCGGTGTCTTGATGAATCCTGGTGCTACACTATTGACACGGATGCCTTCTGGCGAGAGCTCGACCGCCATGGCTTTGGTCATTCCTTCTATTGAGGTTTTTGAGGCGGTGTATGAGATTACTTTTGGGATGCCATAGATGGCAGCCATTGAGCTGATATTGACGATGACACCTCTGGATGCTTGTGTGAGCATGACTTTTACCACTTCTCGAGACAGGACGAATAAGGCTATTTCATTGACCTTGACGATCCGCTCAAAATCCTCCTCTGTAGTTTCTACGAATGGTTTTTTTTGATTGATACCTGCATTATTTACTAATACATCAATGCTGCCATAATCTGCCTGCAGAGATGCCACGAATGCTGGTATAGCTGCAGTATCGGCCATATCCATTGGAATGCCGATACATCCGATTTCTTTCGCTGCTTTTTCGAGCTTTTCGACATTTCTGCCTGTGATGATAGTAGTGTAGCCCTCAGCTACAAATCGTTGAGCTGTAGCATATCCTAATCCTGATGAGCCTCCGGTGATGAGTGCCACTTTCGCTTTTGTCATAGTAGTGAGTTTGCTATTAGTTTTTTATTGTTGTGATTACTCCATATCCATTTTGGGTCCTACCATCTCGGGCGTATGCCAGGAGAGTAGGGATAGTTGAGCGATTTATAGTATTCGAGATCATGTGCAGGTTCAGGTAGTCCTGCAGGTATAGGCATCTCGGAGAATGTCTGAAAGTATGCTAAACAAGCATCACGCCACCAGATAGCATCTTTTTCTTGTATGATCAGATGACTCCTGACATGCTCATATCTCTCGCTGTCTATTTTGTCTTTTATTGACATCCAGGTCTTTTGCATATCTCTTACTCCTGCTACTCCAGCATTGTATTCGTAGCACAGTTCTTCCCATAGCGTCCTGCCGGTAGATAGCTTTTTGTCCCATGCGACATGATGAAACCAAAGTAAAAACTTCAGATCTATCTTATTGGGATTCTTGTATTGCTTACAGAGTCCATCAGCATATTGTGCGATAGCATTGCTACCAGACTTAGTCCGGTCAAAACCCACACCTTCTTTATCAGCCTTGTGATAGTAGACGCAGGTCCAGTCAGCTCTCGGCATATCCTCGATCCATGGCCCTGGACCATAGTGATGTCCTGGAGCGAATATATGATGTAGTCCCAGCGGATTCATGTAGGAGACGCAATGCTCATGCGATACATCGAGCAGCTCAGTACAGGCAGACACCACTGTAGGGTCGAGCCCAAATGTAAGCTGAGTCCAGTCCTCAAATATATCATCAGCAGAGAGATAGGGATCCCATGCCAGACGGCCAAAGCTATACCAATCGGCCTGAGCAAAAACGTTGCCTGTCCAGTTTCTGGCAGTTCCAACATTAGCTACTCCTGCGATACCCGTCAGTTTATGATCGTGCAGACTGCCGTCTATGACTTTGGCTACTGTCGATCCTTTACCTTCTACGTAGGTATCGGTATCCAGTACTTCTTCAAAGAGATTAGCGAGTCCGACTACATGAGTACCTTGACCGAGGTACTCTTTAGTGATCTGAAACTCCATCATAAGTGGTGTCTCTGGCATCGACCCAAAGAGAGGATGGATAGGCTCTCTTGGTTGAAAATCTATCGGGCCATTTTTTACTTGGATGAGTACATTATCTCTGAACTGTCCATCCAGTGGTACGAATTCGTTATATGCTTGCTTAGCCCGATCGTCAGGCTCATGCTCGCTATATACGAATGCTCTCCACATGACGATACCCCCGTAGGGAGCGACAGCATCTGCCAGCATATTAGCTCCATCGGCATGATTGCGACCATACTGTTGTGGTCCTGGCTGTCCCTCGCTATTTGCCTTCACTAAGAATCCCCCAAAATCTGGGATGGCTTCATAGATCTGAGCGGTTTTATCCTTCCACCATTGCTGCACTGACGGGTCGAGTGGATCAGCGGTGTCCAGCCCCCCGAGCTCCACTGGCGAACTAAATCTCGCAGTGAGGTATAGCTTGATGCCATAGGGTCTGAATACATCTGCCAGCGCCGCAGCTTTTTCTATATAGTCCTCTCTGAATACTATGGAGTTAGCATTGACATTAGTCACTACGGTGCCGTTGATGCCGATGGAGGCATTGGCCCGAGCATAGTCGGTATATCTTGGATCTTTATATTCTGGGAGTTCGTGCCAGTTCCATATGGAGAATCCCGCATAGCCTCTCTCTACGGTCCGATCTATGTTGTCCCAGTGGTTGAGGACTCGATGTTGGATTTTGGGATTGCTCAGTATATCGAGCTCAGTGATTGATTCTTGTTTTTGGAGGAGTGATAGTAGACGGAATACGCCATATAGCATGCCGCTGTCATCATACCCGATGATATGTATTTGATCTCCATCCGAGTGAATATAGTATCCGTTTTCTTTTAGCTGAGTGATTTTGTCCTTCGGTGAGATGGCCGATGTTATGGTTTTGGCTGTAGCCAAAATAATAGACGCATCCATACTCGACGACATCGGGATCTGTTCTCCAAGTAAAGCCTCCAGTCCCGAGGCGAGCTCCTGTGCTGTGGTCTGAGCGATCTCGCTATCCTCCGAGGAGTAGATGCTACTGATGATAGACCTATAGTTTTCGAGTTTCACGCTATCATCTATGAGCTGATAGTCGAGCCAAAGGCGATATCCATCATTAGCGGATAGTGGGCTGAATGTGTATAGTAGGTATAAAGCGAGGATTACCCATTTTAGCTTGTTAGTTTTCATAGTATTGACAGTTTCGTACGGACACTGATATGATGATATCACCTTGATCATCAATGCTGCTGCTAATGTAGCGCTAAACTAAAGCTTAAGTTGTTAAACGCAATCGATTGCATAGATTTATTGCATTCAATATCACGTCATTGAGGGTGGGCTTTATAAACATGTTATTTTTACCCTCATCAAAAACCTATTATTGAGTGAGTCATTAGTAGACCTATGGAAGACAAGAAAAAGGATGTAACGATATATGATTTAGCTCAAGAGCTCAAAGTGTCTCCATCGACCGTCTCCAGAGCACTCAATAATCATCATAGCATAGGTAAAAAAACCAAAAAAGCAGTCCAAAAACTCGCTAAAGAGAGAGGATATCGTGTCAATTCTCTGGCCTCGGCACTTAGGACTAATCGGTCAAAGACCTTTGGCATCATGGTATCATGGATCAATCGTCCATTTATATCATCTCTCATCTCTGGTGTAGAAAATGCAGCTCGAGAGGCAGGATATCGGACCATCATCTGTCAGTCTCATGATGATCCCGCTATGGAAGAAGAAAATATCCAAGCCCTACACGATAGCCGGATCTCTGCACTGATCATCTCACTATCGATGAAGACCACACATTATGAGCATTTTGAGACGCTCCGAGATAGTGGTATACCTATCGTTTTTGTCGATAGGACTCCAGATCTGAAGAATCAGCATAGGGTCAAAATTGATAATTTTCAGGCCGCATATGAGGCGACGGAGCATCTCATTCAGCAGGGCTGTCAGAGGATCGCTCACTACGGAGGATCTCAGCAGCAGTCGATCTATCAGGAGAGAAGATCAGGATATATCAAGGCACTCGAGGATCACGATATACCTATCGATGATGCCATCGTGATAGAAGCCGATCATCTCAGTGCAGAGGAGGGTACGAGACTCACCGAGCAGATCCTGGCTATGGATGTGCCACCAGATGGGCTATTTTGTGCAAATGATACATCCGCCGTCAGCGCACTCCAGTGTGCTAAGCGGCATGGTTTAAACGTCCCAGATGACCTGGCGATTATCGGATTTAATAATGATCCTCTCTGTGAGATCGTCACTCCGATGCTGTCATCTGTAGATCATCCCGCTGTAGATATGGGGAAGGTTGCTGTCGAACAAGCTCTCAAATTATTAGATGATAATTCGGATAATGATTTTCCTATGACGATCACCCTACCGACTGATCTTAAGATCAGAGAGTCTACTCTGCGTAAGAAAGCATAACTATATTTTTTGATATAGACTGATGAAGGCCTTTGCCGTCAGATGCACCTGTCGATGGTGATATGCACGTCTGATCTGCTGTAGGAGGCGAGGATAGGGATCTATAGCACCTCGGGATACTATCGGATAGGTAGAAGAAGAGGCCAACAAAAGATGTGCTAAATTTTCGGGTGATATACCAAATGACAGATGCTCTCGGGATATCAATTTTTCGGCAAAGCAGCTGGAGTCATACTGTGAGAGGTTGACCTGATAGTCATAGCCATCTCTATGTACTGGCGCCTCATATCCCAGATGGGACAGGATGAGCACTGTCTGTATCTGAAAATCATAAATCATCAATCGGCCCTGACTACAGAGCACTCTACCGATCTCAGACAGTAGCCTTGGAGACTGAGCATAATGCCAGCTACCTGCCAAGGTCACGATATCGAAACTTCCATTTTCAAAATCGAGATGATCATCAGTCATAAGCTGATAGCTGATGTGGCTACTCGTAGTATCTACCTGCTCGATCATGTCAATACTCGGATCGATCCCTGTGACGGAGCTACAGTACTCAGCGAGAGCTACAGTAGATGCTCCGGTGCCACAGCCGATATCGAGTCCTCTGTCATATCCCTCATCACCCAGAGCGATCCTCAGTAAGCGACTATGCAGAGGCGGACGATATCCAACATAATGTGCTGCTGTTGTTTTATCGTATTTGGCTCTCGACATCCCTTGTGATTTTTACCGTGATTATTCTGCGGACGCTTCAAAATTGACCACCTTATCATAGGCCTTTTTACGCTGGCCCTCCTGATCAAAGAGTAGCGGATAGTTTTTTCTCCCTCTGACGGGGAAGAAGTCTAACCAAGAATATCGATCAGATATATTCCAGAAAGTAACACTCTGGATATCGTCCCGATAGTCTCTGAATACCCTAAAAAACATTTCATATTGATCCATCTGGGCCTGTTCCATCTCTGGCGTAAAGTCATCTGCCTCATCGTCTCGCTTATTGCGAGTACCTCCTGGCTCGTGCGCATAGACGGAGACATCGAGCTCAGTGATATGGATATCCAGCCCTAATGCGCTGTAGGCATCGAGTGCAGCTCGGAGCTCGTCCTCTGTAGGATGATGTATCGACCAGTGAGCCTGTAGACCCATACCATGTATTGGGATACCATCATCCTGGAGAGATTTGATCATTTTGATGATTTTATCACGTTTAGCGGGTTGAGTGGCATTATAGTCATTGTAGAATAGTTTAGCGTCTGGATCGATTTCATGTGCAGTTTTGAATGCTGTACGTATATACTCCTCACCAGTGATATTGTACCACTGTGAGCTGCGCATATATTCATCCTCGCTATCAGAGATCACTTCATTGACTACATCCCAAGCGAAGATTTTTCCTTTATATCTGCCTGCTACAGCGGTGATGTGTTCTTTGAGTCTTTCGAGAAGTTGTTCTTTTGATGCGGTTTTTCCTTCATCTCCCTCAAACATCCATGCTGGCGCTTGATTGTGCCAGCATAGAGTGTGCCCTCTCATCTTGATACCATGCTCATCAGCGAATGCCACCATAGCATCGGCGTCCTTCCAGTGGTATTCGTCAGGCTCAGGATGTATGGGCTCCATTTTCATCAGATTTTCAGCCGTAATACTGTTGTATTCATTGACAATAATGGTAGAGTCAAATCCCGAAAAGCTCGAAGCGGTCACCGAAGCGCCCACTAAGAAGTATTCTGAGTAATAATCTTTAAGTCCTGGATCTTTTTCTTCGATTGCTACAGCAGAAGGCTGATCGCACGATATGAATAATAAAATGAAGAGACCGAAGCAGAAGTATTTCATGACATTTAATTTTGTCCACTCTGCAACCTTAGGGTTTTTTATATCAATATGTAGCTGCATAGCTCCAGAAATCTTCTAAACCCCTATCTATGTAGTAGTGAAGAAGATAAACTAAGAAGATGGCCATAAAAGTTATAGCATTTGATGCTGACGATACCTTATGGGTGAATGAACCCTACTTCAGAGAGGCAGAAGAGCAGTTTTGTGATCTTATGGAAGACTACCTGCCACGTCACAGCGTACAGCGTGAGCTACTCGCTACGGAAATCGCTAATCTACCTCCATACGGCTATGGTATCAAAGCCTTCATGCTGTCGATGATCGAAGCGGCGATCAAAATGTCCTCTGGTACGATCAAGTCCGAATCTCTGCTCAGGCTCATAGAAATCGGTAAAGATATGCTCGATAAACCCATCGTATTACTCGAAGGGGTAGAGGAAGTACTACAGGCACTGCATGGCAAGTATCGACTCGTCATGGCCACCAAAGGCGATCTCCTCGATCAAGAGAAAAAGCTCCAGAAATCAGGCCTGGCCAAATACTTTCATCATACGGAGATCGTATCCGAAAAGAAAGAAACAGAATACGAGCGTATCATAAGCCATCTGGATGTAGAGCCTTCTGAGTTTTTGATGATAGGTAATTCGCTGAAGTCTGACGTGCTCCCTGTGCTGAATATCGGAGGCCATGCCTATCACGTCCCATACCATGTGACATGGGAGCTTGAGAAAGTCGATCGCAAAATCGAACATGAAAACTTCCGACAGCTCAAGACGATCACTGACCTACTCCAATTTATCTCATGATGACGAGTCAGCACATCCAAAAAATACTTCATGAGCACTGGGGCATAGAATGCACAGAGCTACAGACTATGGAGGGCTATGAAAGCACTAACTATCGAATCCTCACGGCACATGATAGCTATGTGCTAAAGGTCTATCCCATAGATCGAGAGACCCTGCAGATCCTACATGCAGAAAATCAAGTGCTCATCCATCTCAGTGATAGCGATCTCTATCCGAATGTCCTGTCCAATGATCAGCAGCAATATATCATCATCGATGAGGAGCATGAATGTTGCTATCGATTATTGAGCTTTTTAGAGGGGACTTTTTGGGCAGAGACAGAGGTGACCGAAGATTTGTTGCGGTCTTTTGGGGAGCGACTGGCGGACACGGATCGACGACTGGAGAGTATTGCTCCATTAGCCATGAAGGCAAAAAAGATAGTCTGGGATCTCGACCAGTTCCTCACTAATGAACGATACATCTCAGCTATACCTGCTGCCGCTGATCGACATCTCGTGGAGTACTTCTTTCTCCAATACAGAGAAAAGGTACTGCCACAGCTCCCATATCTGCGTAAGTCACTCATCCACAATGATGCGAATGATTGGAATGTCCTAACACAAGGTCGATCCGTCACTGGTCTTATTGACTTTGGTGATATGGTCTACAGCTCTACGATTAATGAGCTGGCGGTAGGACTCACTTATGTCCTGATGGGTAGAGAGGATCCCATAGCTGATGCGCAGATAGTGATAGCGGCCTATCATGAGATCTATCCACTGCGAGCAGAGGAGCTGGACCTCCTTTACTATCTGATCGCTGCCCGCCTCTGTACCAGTGTCTGCAATAGTGCGTATACTAAACTCAAGAAGCCAGATAGCGAGTATATCACCATCAGTGAGAAAGGTGCTTGGCAGCTATTGCGAAAGCTATTGACTATCAATCCCATACATGCCAGTCATTCATTCAGGGAGGCATGTGGGATGCCTCAGCCATCAAATACGAGTATAGATGAGCTACTCATTCTGCGAAAGCAAAATATGAGTGAAGCCATGAGTCTCAGCTACTCAGAGCCGATACATATGAAGTCAGCCGCTTTTCAATATATGTACGATGCTGAGGGCAATGCAATCCTCGATGCCTACAATAATATCAAGCATGTCGGCCACTGTCACCCTCATGTAGTCCATGCTGGACAGCGAGCTATGGCACGTCTCAATACTAATACTCGCTACGTCTATGATGAGCTGACGGCCTATACAGAGCATCTCCTGCGCTATTTTCCATCTTCACTATCCAAGGTGTTTTTAGTCAATAGTGGTAGTGCGGCCAGTGATCTGGCGATACGGCTGGCGACTACTCATACAGGGAGGCAGCATATCGGTGTGGTGCAGCATGGATATCATGGCAATAGTATACAGGGCATCCATATCAGTCACTATAAGTATGCTCATCAAGGTGGGCAGGGCAAGGCTGAATATGTGATCGAATCTCCGATGCCTGATACATATAGAGGTAGCTATAGAGGATCAGATGCTGGACAGCGATATGCGGAGGACTTCATACATGCAGCTGAGGACTATGATCTGGCGGCATTCATAGCGGAGCCGATCGTCGGCTGCGGAGGTCAGGTACCTTTGGCTGAGGGATATCTCCAGGCTATATACCCCTATGTCAGAGAGCGAGGAGGAGTATGTATCAGCGATGAGGTCCAGACAGGTTTTGGACGGATGGGAGCGACATTTTGGGGATATGAGCTACATGGTGTCATACCAGACATCGTAGTACTGGGTAAGCCCATCGGTAATGGTCATCCCATGGGTGCGGTAGTTTGTACCGCAGAGATCGCCGAAAGCTTTGCTAACGGCATGGAGTTTTTTAGTTCATTTGGGGGCAATCCTGTCTCCTGTGCCATCGGTAAGGCGGTACTCGAAGTAATAGAGTCAGAGCAGCTCCAGCAGCATGCACTCGAGGTCGGTAGCTATATCATGGAGGGATATCGATCACTCCGAGATCGCTATCCATCGATCGGTGATGTCAGGGGGAGTGGATTATTCATCGGGATAGATATGATCTCAGATACGGAGACTCGACAGGCAGATCGGCAGATCGCTGCCTATCTGAAAAATGGTCTCCGCCAGCGAAACATCCTCATCAGTACAGATGGCCCTGATGACAATGTCATCAAAATAAAGGCTCCTCTGTGCTTTTCTAAAGAAAATGCGAATACCCTGCTGCATCACTCTGAAGAGCTACTCAGGGCCTATCCACGATCGTCCTGAATGTCAGATTGATCCTCGAAGTATGTACTTTCTTAGTCGGGGGTAGCTGATGCTGCCAGTGCGTCTGTGTGCTGCCTTTCATCAGGAGTAGACTCCCATTTTCGAGGAGGATGGTGACTTTTTCTTTGGTGCGCTTATGCCGGAAGTGAAATCGTCGATCTGGACCCAGAGAGATAGATGCGATAGTACCCTGTGGCAGTAGCTCTGGCTCATCATCACTATGCCATCCCATACCTTCAGTTCCTGTATGATAGAAATTGAGTAGGCATGAGTTATAGCTTTCTTGGCTTACTGATTCTACCTTTTGCTTTATCTCTGATAGAGTAGGAGTCCATGAGAGAGCTACTTTCTGCACATGACTGTATGTATAGGCATAGGGCTGATCCCCATACCAGCCGACTTTTCGCTTAGTGATGATTTCTTTGCCGTACATTTTGAGTCTGTCGTGCTCCCATTGGACTTCTTCATGGAGAGCCTGATACCAGTCTTGGATTTGGCTATAGCCAAAAGGGATAGAGTACTCACAGAGACCGTCATAAGGTAGAAGATTCATATATAGCTGTCAGGATGAGATGATGGCACTACAAATGATATACATAGTATCAATTGCTGTATCAATATCTTTAATATCTTGTATCAATGTCACAATTTGCCTGTTTGTTTGAAGATTATGTAAGACACCCGACCCATGTTACACTTTTTTTCAGCTCATAATGAGTTAGTCAATACCACTAAGGCGATGTCTCGCTGCATTGGTGAGGCCCTTCCTACCGAAGACCAGCAAAATGCATGTGACGTTCTGATGATTCATACTACTATAGGACATGATTTTCCGACCTTATTGAGCACCGCTCGTGAGCTGTGCCCGAATGCTGAGATCGTCGGATGCTCTTGTGCGGGAGTGATAGGGTATGACGGCGCTCATGAGACGATGAGGGCAGTAGCTATCATGGCGATCATCGCTGATGATCCCTCTGAGGTCATCGTCTCGCATACGGATCAGATCACGGGGATGAGCTCTTACGATCAGTCTCGACGTATGGCCGAGGACATGCGTGAGCGCTCATCAGGGGTTAATATGCTTTACTTCTTAGCGTCTGGTATCGATATTGCTTGCGATCGAGCCCTGGAGGGGATTGAGTCGGTTTTTGGTCCAGAGACACCTATTTTCGGAGGCACCTCCTCGGATAATTTTAAAGCGATCACGAGTTTCCAGTTTTATGGAGAAGAGATCTACGAGCATGGAGCACTATTGATTGGTTTTGCGGATCCCACACTTCGGGTAGTCATGGGGGTGCATCATGGAAGTGTCCCGATAGGCCGGGGCTTTAAAGTTACATCTTGTGACAACAATAGAATCTATGAACTCGATGGACAGCCCGCATGGCATCGACTCATGGATGCATTAGGATTTCCTCATGATCAGCATCCTGGACCATGTATCCCAGTAGCAGGTATCGGCGAGCGACTTTCAGATGAGCTCATAGATGAGTATGACAATGAACACATACTCAGGGTGATCGTCAAGACAGAAGAGGATGGTAGTTTTTATGTGCCGGTATCATGCCAAGAGGGAGCTACTATTTGGCTGACAAAACGTGACGAGGAGCTGATTTTCGATGGACTCAGGCGAATGCTCAATCGACTTAAGACTCAGATAGCAGTAGACGAAGAGGTGGTTGCCGTATTTCAGGCTGACTGTGCGGCTCGAGGTAGAGCTATGTTTGATCAGATCAATAAGGATGAAATCATCTCAATCATGCATGATGGTGTCATGCAGCGGCCGGGGACTCCTTGGTTAGGCTTTTATGGCTATGGAGAATTTTGCTTACTTGGGGGACGCAATACTTTTCATAATTATACTACTTCCTTATTCGCCATAGTCAGATCATGAGCGAACAAAACCCCACATATGACGAACTTTTAGCCACCTGCCAGCGACTGGAAAAGCAAGTCGCTCAGAGCCTCAAAATCCAAGATGAACTGGTCAAGATCAGAAATCTCAGAGATCAAGATGTGAAGCGGCAGGAGCTCATCAAGTCATATGTGTCAGAAGCATTAGAGGCGGGGTCTAAGAAAGAATTTGGTATCATCACACTGGAGTATTTTGTTCAAGTGTTTAATGAGGCTAAAGGAGCTTTGCTCGAAGTTAATGCTAATACTAAGTCAGCCCGACTGATCAGTACTTTTGGGATGGACGCTGTAGACTGCGAGGAGTTTAATCTGGAGACGCTTGATCTTGACTCCATCGGTAGAGAGGTCAGTTTTTTGTCTGAGAATAGGACTGTCTATGATTATTTTGCTTGTTTCAAGTTGGTAGAAGGATATGTAGGGCCATTTTTTGGTAATGATGGGCAGTTGGCCGGATTGATCTTTGTCGGTCAGGCCGCAGAGGATATTCAGTTTTTTCCTTCATTTGAGCGGTCTAATTTTGCTAATTTTTATGCGATGACTCAGTTTGCAGGGATGCTTTTTCAAAATCTCAAAAATCAGAAAAAGCTACGCTATGAGATCGACGAAAGAAAAGCCATAGAGTCTGCACTGACTAAGTCACAGGGGAAGCTGGTAGAGATCAAAAATCAGCTTGAAGAAAAAGTCATATCTCGTACAATAGAGCTGGAGCAGAGCAATGTAAAGCTGCAGAATGAAATCCATGTTAAAGAGCAGTACGAGAATCAACTGCTGCGTCAGACTACCGAACTCAAAAGATCTAATCAAGAGCTTAGAGAATTTGCCAGTGCGGTATCTCACGATCTGAAAGCTCCACTACGCAACATTTCTACATTCAGCGATTTACTACGTATCAACTATCTGGATCAGCTGGATCAATCAGGTAGAGAGTATATGAATATAGTGACTAAAGCAGTCAGACACATGGGAGAGGTGATCGATGGCCTACTCACACTATCCAACGTAGCCGCTCAACCCACTCCACAGACTCCAGTCGATATGAATCGTGTCCTCGACAATGTGGTAGAACGAATGGCTCCTACTATAAAGGAGCAGCAGGCTACCGTCATGATCCTCAATAAGAATATACCGCAGATCAATGGCAATCATACTCAAATGGAACGGCTTTTTCAAAATCTATTGGAGAATGCATTAAAATTCACACGAGAAGGAGTAGATCCCGTGATCAAAATCGATGCCCGTAGAGAGGAAGGTGATCTCGTATTCTCAGTCGAAGACAATGGTATAGGAATCGCAGATGAGTATAGAGATAAGATATTTGGATTATTTCAGCGACTCTATACTGATGAGCTTTATGAAGGCACGGGTATCGGACTCAGCATTTGTAAAAAGATAGTCGAGCATATGGGAGGTGAGATGTGGGTAGACTCTGTGCTCGATGAGGGTACAACCTTTTATATAAAGCTACCAATATCAGAGTGAGTGCTTATTAGGAAAGCTTACGTCATTAGTTGCTCCTTTATATCAAAGCGCATGATATCTTAGATATTAGTCGTATCTTCTTGGGCAAAAAAGTCATGAAATCCTATCTATCTATCTTGTTTTTGCTCAGTATGGTGGCTTGGAGCTGCTCGACTACCAACAGCACCTCAGTCAACCATAGAGACAATATGAACTCCACAGGTGATGCTATAGAGGATCCTTCTGAAACGATCGATCTGACTACTCATCTACAGCGTTTTCCTGGGATCAATGTGGAGGGCAATCGGGCAAATGCGAAAATAACTGTCAGAGGTGTTGGATCGTTTTATTCGGATACTACACCTCTGTTCATCCTTGATGGTGTCCCGCTATCCCAATACGGAGACCTGTATAATAGTGTCACCCCCAATATGATAAGACGTATCCAAGTCCTCAAACGCCCAGAGGAAATAGGCCTCTATGGGGTGCGTGGTGCCAATGGCGTCATCAAAGTCACGACTAAGAAAGCTGGCGACTCATAGTGTAGGGACTCTTTTTTTGGATATCACATTTTTCTGAATATTGAACTTTAGTTCATTTGTATAATGGACTAATTTTCTGCTATGAATTTATTTTTTATCTACGGTACTCTAAAGTCAGACTCTGCTGTACCAATGGCTGTCAAACTGCGAGGCCAAGCCGAAATCATCGGCGAGGCTCATGTCTATGGGAATCTATATGATATGGGAGACTATCCCGGTCTGATCGTACCCAATGGTGAGCTCAAACAAAAGGTATATGGTGAGCTCTACAGAGTACGGGATCAGGAGCTCAAAGATGAGCTCGATGAATATGAGGGAGTGCCATATTTATTTGAGCGTCAGCTCATACAGGCACATATGCCATACAAGTCTGTGGTGGCCTGGGCCTATATCTATCGACGACCTGTGACTACTGCTTCGCTCATACAGAGTGGACTGTATACCATGTGAGGTAGAAAATACATGTGGATCTAATGTCATGCATCTGACAGGCGCCTCAGCCAAAAAAATGCTTATCTGACCAAATAACTGGTTCTCCATTCCATTTTACGAAAAGCACGCTGACAAAGTAGGAGCCTCGCTTATTATTGTCTTGTATTTCAATATGACACTTGAGAATGACGAGCAATATCACCTCATATAACGAAAGAGACACGACTCTAATTAACACCTTTAGTAATGATAATCCTCTATACGATGATCTTCAGCTACTCAGGGATCTGGCTGCAGGAAATGAGATGTGTATGGATATCCTTTTTGACAGGTACTACACCTACCTATGTCAAGTATCCTACACTGTAGTCGGTGACCAAAATATGGCTGAAGACATCGTACAGGATTTATTCGTCTGGATATGGACTAATCGTTCGGAGATGTCCCTCTACGCTTCGCTCAGTGCATATCTCAGGCGTGCTACTATCAATCGCTCCCTCAACTATCTACGTAAAAAGGAATCGCTCCCTATCAACCCTGAGCTTCTCGATGCTCCTGATAGCCAACTCAATGGGCAGGAAATGATAGAGTACGACGAGCTACTCTACAAAATCTATGCGTCTATAGATCAATTACCCCCACAGTGTCAGACAGTATTCAAAAAAAGTAGATACGAACAAAAAACCTATCAAGAGATAGCAGACGAGATGCATCTATCCATCAAAACCGTCGGCAATCATATAGCCAAAGCTCTCAAAACTCTCAGAGCAGGTCTCAGAATCAAAGAGACAGCTCATGGATATCAGTGGGGCTAAGCCTCCTTACTGATCTGCCTCAGCACTACTATAGAGCCTAATAAGGCCGGGATAAAGACTAAGAAGCTACGATGTAAGAGTGTGATCGATGGCGCTAATCCAGCACCTACAAATGGGGCTAATAAAGCTGTGATACCTACCTCAGCTATACCACTACCTCCTGGACTCGGGGCGAAATAAAGCAGTAGATAGCTTACTGCCATCACAGAGATGATACTCCAGAAGTCTACCTCCAGCCCAAATGCCATACAGAATAAATAAGCCAGCGCATACTTGCTAAAGTATAGCAAAATGGTCAGTAAAAATGAAAATATCATCAGGTGTGGCTTTCGCCGAATGAGACCAAGATACTTACTCCGATACTCCTCGAGCTTCATACGTCCAGAGGCACCGGTAGCGCTTACTTTGGCTCCAGCTTTCTTGCTGATGATCCCGACCAGATAGCTCACGCCTCGGATGAGTCCGTCAAAAACCTTAGGTGCAAAAAGACCTAAGAAGATCACAACGAAAAGACTCGTAAATACTGAAAAACCAAACTTAGTCATGTGCATCACAAATCCTTCAGGTACCTTGTCTTGGAGGAGATAGATGGCCATCGCTCCCGTGATCGGAAAGAAGATGATCGTACTGATCCAGTTATAAAAACTGGCTCCTATACAGTCAGCGATCGACACTCCATTGCGATAGAAGATATACCACTGTGCAGGACCTCCGCCACTCTGAGAGGGTGTCACTGCACCCATGAAGATATTGGCCAGATTAGCCTTGATACTGACCATCTGCGAGATCCCAGGTACAAACTCTCGGAGGAAAATATGATTTCGTAGTCCTCCGACATATAGATCGATGACTATGAATACTAATCCGATCAAGAGATACTGAACATTTACGGACTTCCATGCCTCCAGATTTTGCGCTCCATCATTGTATAAGAATAAAGCAATAAAGGCTAATAAGGTGATCAGTATGAAAAGGACGATCCCTTTTTTGATCACATTCTTGTTGAATACCTTATTCTGATTGAGTTCTTCTTGTTGATTCTCAGTCATACCGATATTTGATAGATTAGTCGATCCAGTTTTTGATGACTCCATGCACAGCAGTAGTCCGCTGCGGCGTAGAGATATGATCTTTTTGATTAGTCAGGAGGGGGACATGCATATGCTCCCAGTGTAGGGATCCATGAGAGCCTTTGTGCTCTGGGATCTCCCAGAAGTCTCTGAGGTCGTATCCTGTAGAGGCACTGATCACGAGATCACCTGCACGATGACTCTGCATGAGCTGATGCACCTGCCAGAGGGCATCCGGATACTCAGTGTCAAACGTCGCTTCAAATGATGCCTGAATATCCATCGGTCCAGCTATCTCGCCAGTACGGAGTACGTCAGTAGTCTCAGGATGATAGCTTAGTTGATCTCCATTATGTACTTTGATGTAACTTTTACCTTCTTGATTGACAATATAGTAGCCTCCAGCTGCCGCTCGAGTCACTACGAAGTCAATAGCCTCCCGACTCACCAGATCCATGACCGCCTCACGATGGCGATCCATCAGTGACTCATAGGTATGATCCTCGATTTGCTCCAAGAAGCTGATAGAGGCAAATGAATTACCCGAGATAAATACCGATAGATTAGGTCTCATCTTCAGAATCTTAGGGTACTCCAGTACTCGATATTTATGATCGCTAAAGAAATTGCCCAGATCAAGGTGGCTATGCGTCGAGCTCAGTCCGTGGTCAGAGGCCATGATGATGAGTGTATCTTCATACTCGCCTTTGCGCTTGAGCTCAGCAGTGAGCTCCCCGAGGCTATCGTCTACGATTTTGTAGGCTTTGTGAGTAGTCTCAGGATCATCATAGTGATAGGTATGCGCATCCCAGTCGATACTCGGGAATACCGCAAATGTAAACCTTGAATCCCTATCCAGTGACTCCATCAATCGCTGATGGCCAGCGATATCCACCTCATGATGCTTATGGTAGAAATGCGCTCTGAAGTATAGGCCCGTTTTACCTTCTTTAGTAACATCATTTTCTTCTTTGACGCCCTTAGTGATCATGTTATAGAGATTGATACCATCATCATAATCCTCAAATAGAGAAGGGAAGGCAGGATCCATGTCATCGTTGAAGTATTTGGCCTCATAGCCACAGTAGCTTCTCATCGAGTTGCGATCCCAGCGGCCTTTTTTCTTGTAGGCTTGCTTATCAAACCAACGAATACCTGTGATGTGATGATCCCCTGGAAAAGTACCTGTCAGATATGGGAGATAGGCTGGGCCAGTAGTTGATGGAAAGCAGGTGGTCCCTTTAGTATAGGAGCCCTCCTCGATTAGATGTTGTTTTATATTAGGAAGTTTACCCTCATTGGCTAACTTTGATAGGATATCAGGTCGTGCGCCATCGATCAGATAAAAGATTACTTTCTTTTTTGCCATACATTTCGATTGGGGCGCAAAAGTATGAATTCAAGACGTAATAAGATATAATCAATAGGCCAGTCGGTGATGTAAGTCGACGTGGCTATCTAATCAATAGATATGCAGATAGACTATCACAATCGAATATTCGCTGGAGTGACTAATACGGATAGCGGTCAGGTCACTGCATCTACTACATTTCATTACTATCAAGAGGGTGATGTGATGTGGGCGATCTATGAAGGGGGAGAAATACAGAAAGGCACTATGACCGGTCGAGTAGCCAAAGATGGAGCATTGGATTTTGCGTATCAGCATGTGGATATGAAGGGCCAGATTAGGACAGGTAGCTGTCAGTCAGTGCCGGAGATATTAGCTGATGGACGGATCCGACTACATGAGACCTGGCAGTGGACTAATGGAGGCCTCGAGAGTGGATCATCTATCGTAGAAGAAATAGCATCAAATCATGAATAAACTAATACTCATCGTACTGGCAGCTCTTACAAGCATATTTGCCTGCCAACCAAAACTGGAAATAGAGGGAGCAGAGGATTTTCCTATTTTGGCTATAGCCGAACATGCCAGTGACTGGACAGCAGATGTCCGAGAGACATCAGGATTGGCCCTCATAGAGGGTAGCTATTGGACTCACAATGATAGCGGTGATGATCCAAAGATCTATCTGATGGACATGTCCACTGGTGAGGTGGAGCGTACGATCAAGATTCCAGGTGTCCAAAATATCGACTGGGAAGAGATGACCGCAGATAGTAGTTATGTCTACATTGGAGACTTTGGTAACAATATCGGCAAAAGGAAAAATCTGGTCATCTATCGTGCGCCTATCAATCGACTCGATAGTCTGACCAAATCGGATGTCGGACGTATAGAGTTTAGCTATCCCGATCAGACCACTTTCCCTGGCAACTATCAGCATAACCATGATGCAGAGGCTTTCATTAGGTATGGTGAGTACATCTATATCTTCAGCAAAAACTGGCTCGATGGACAATGTAAGCTGTATCGACTGCCTGCAGTGCTTGGCACTTATGACGCAGAGCTCCTATCGACTATGGATACTAAGGGTGTCATCACGGGTGCGGTCCTGCATCCTGACCAAGAGACGGTGACCTTGATAGGTTATATTCCGGGAGATGGATTTGATCCCTTCATCTGGCAGCTCAATGACTATGAGGGCGATGACTTCTTCTCTGGGACTCAGCAGCGGTACAATCTGGATGTGCGTACACAGACGGAGGCTATCCATGTTGATGGTGATGACTATCTGATCACTGCTGAGGCAGAGCGCACAGGGCTGCCGCAGCTGTACAGAGTACCGATTAGTCGTGAGTAGCGAGGGGAGAGTAGTGAGTATGGAGAGCTCAGTTACATTGTCATCTCGACCATCGGGAGAGATACTTTGACATCGCAGGAAGATGCTATGTGATAGATGACGCCAAGCTATATTCAGTTAGGCAGTAGCTCTAAACGGAATGGCATAGCCCAACTTATTTTGACTGCGAAGACACAAGATGTCTCAGTCGTGCCTTCCTAGACATGACAAGATTGGCTATGAATTAGTGTAGGATAAGACTGTCAGAATAATCAGTGAAATCAATTCATCCGATTCGATCCGTGATGCTGACAAATAAGCTTGCTGTCATCTCGACGATAGGAGAGATACTGTGACATGGTAGGAAAGGTGCTTCAGAGCTATATTCGGGTACGCTGCAGCTCTTAACCATATGTAATAGCCCAATTTATTTTGACTGCGAAGTTACAAGATGTCTCAGTAGTGCCTTCCTCGATATAACAAGATTGGTTTTTATTTAGTCTGGGATAAGACTGTCAGAATAATCAGTGAAATCTATTAATCCGTTTGAATCCGTGATGCTGACAAATATCACTACGGTCCTTTCGACGATAGGAGAGATACTGTGACATCGGAGGCATGGTGCTTCAGAGCTAAATACGGTTGCGTTTCAGCTCTAAACGGAATGGCATAGCCCAACTTATTTTGGCTGCGAAGACAGAAGATGTCTCAGTCGTGCCTTCTTCGACATGACCAGATTGGCTTTTAATTAGTGTAGGATAAAACTGTCAGAATAATCAGTGAAATCTATTAATCCGCTTCAATCCGTGATGCTGACAAATATCCCTACTGTCATCTCGACAATAGGAGAGATACTGTGACATCGGAGGCATGGTGCTTCAGAGCTGAATACGGTTACGATGCAGCTCTAAATTGTATGTAATAGCCCAATTTATTTTGACTGCGAAGACACAAGATGTCTCAGTCGTGCCTTCCTCGACATGACAAGATTGGTTTTTAATTAGTGTAGGATAAGACTGTCTGAATAATCAGTGAAATCAATTCATCCAATTCAATCCGTGATGCTGACAAATACCCCTATTGTCATCTCGACCATCGGGAGAGATACTTTGACATCGCAGGAAGATGCTATGTGATAGATGACGCCAAGCTATATTCAGTTAGGCAGTAGCTCTAAATTATATGACATATCCCAATTTATGTTGACTGCGAAGTCAAAGGATGTCTCAGTCGTGCCTTCCTCGACATAACAAGATTGGCTATTAATTTTTGTTAGAAAGGTCCGAGGGATGACTGACAGAATATTCAGTAAAATCCATTAATCCCTTTCAATACGTGATACTGACAAATAACATTCCTGTCATCTCGACCATCGGGAGAGATACTGTGACATCGCAGGTAGATGATCAGACTATCACCATAATCGCCTCGGGAAAGAAAACCCTCAATATACCCAGCGCTCTCACATCCCACAAAACCCAATCAATCTGCCAATATCTAATCCTACACTGAGAACGGAAGGCAAGGCTACCTCGTTAAACTAATCATGACACCGATTATCCCAGCAGCGACGACATGTGTACTCCGAGAGCGATCAGGACAGCTTGAGGTGCTCCTCCTCAAGCGCAATCCTGTCCTAAAATTTGCACCGGGATATTGGGTCTTCCCTGGAGGTCGGATCGATGACGATGAGCTCGAGGAAGAAGAAACGCTGGCAGTGGCTGCTCTACGAGCTGCAAGACGGGAGGCAATGGAGGAGACCCAGCTCGACTTACGGGATGCTACTCTCCAGCAGTACTATCATTGGACTACTCCCGCTGGAGGACCACGGCGCTTCGGGACTTGGTTTTTTCATACGCTGATAGATGATGGTCAGCAGGTGGAGATCGATGATGGAGAGATCGTAGATCATGTCTGGCTGACACCAGCGGAGGCTCTCGAGGCTCAGCGAAAAGGCGAACTGGCTATGCTGCCGCCGACCTATATCAGTCTCCAGCGTATGGCCGTGGCAGAGAGCTATGGTCAGCTGGTCAGTGAGTTTGAGAGGACAGGCGTCATCCAAGTACGGCCTGTGGTATATGTGGCAGAAGGGCGATTTTATAGTATGTACGAAGGTGATGCAGGATACATTCATCGAGATCCTCAGCTCGATGGTCCTGTACACAGACTGACAGCGGACTTCAAGTTTCGCAAATATCAGTTTCATTATACAGAGGACTGCCCAGAGCCACCGATCACAGGAGGTTTGATCTTTTAAGTAGGGAGAGATGACCACTTGTCATTGATTTTCTACCGGTCATCATTCATTTTGGGTAGATAGAGCTTTATGTCTTTGCTTTGAGTAGGAATAAAGAAATAGCTCAATTATGACTGAACTCAAAGATCGCCTGAATAAGATCCTCCTCACCAATAATGCCTGGATACTCGTCCTGGCCATTATCATCATCTGTTTCAATTGGGTGCTCATTTTTCGTGTCGAGTCGACTCCCAGACTACAGGTATATCTACATCCTGATAAATGGGTGCTTTTCATCAAGATGGTCGGAGCGATGTGCCTCCTCTTCAGTCCTATGATCGGATATGCCATGATGCGAGAGCGTATAGCTAAGCTTCCTACTGCTCGATATTTATGGGGTGTCGTTTTCCTTGTTTGGCCGATCATGACTGGGCTCAGTCATTTTTTTGCTGGGCTTATGCCAATGAGTATTCAGGGAGAAGTGTTGAGCATATTTGGATTCATAATATTAGCAGTAGAGCTATTGACCAAAAGTAGAGAAAGTCATGGCTATACAGATCGATTCATGGGCAAATTGAAAAAAGTGAATCTTGACTGGTATGTTTTGGGATTTGTGATTTTAATGAGTTTTGCGGAGGCTTTCAAATTGATCATAGCCAACAACTGGAATATTAGCGTTTGGCAAATATGGCCACAGACATTAGTCAGTATGCTTGTGATGTTTGCTTTTTATCTTGTCTTGACGAGATATGTCCTGCGGGAGATATCCACCCATAGTGGCATCATCTATCTCGTCAGTGCGATCTTGCTGACTATTGTGATCTTCTACCCGATCTATCTATCTGTATGGACGTATCTTCCGATGAATCAGCAGTGGATGCATACACATGATAGCGCACAGTGGATAGGCGAGGATGCACCTCGGTATTTTAGATCATTCAGTCACCAGGGATTTTGGTACGGCTTTGTATTTTTTGCTACACCTGTGGCCTTGTTTGTACACTGGATACGGCAGTCTCAACGTATCAAGACATTAGAAAATGATAAAACTGAAGCAGAGCTCGATCTCCTCAAACAGCAGATCAATCCACACTTCTTTTTTAATACGCTCAACAATGTCTATGCCCTCAGCCTGAGCAATCAGCAAGCCACCTCGGAGGGGATCCTTCAGCTATCTGATCTGATGCGCTATGTCATCTATCGGGGGGCAGAGGAGCAGGTGACTTTGAGAGAAGATGTGGAGTATATTAATAATTTCATTGCGCTCCAGCGCCTCCGTCTCAGTGATAGAGTGACCGTCAATATAGATGTAGACATCGTTGATCAAGAGCAGAACATCTCGCCAATGCTACTCATCGTTTTAATCGAGAATGCTTTCAAGCACAGCGTTGATAAAAGTGAAGATCCTATCAAAATCAATATTCTGCTACAGCAGCAAGAAAGGACGCTATATCTCAGAGTGATCAATACCTACGTCCTAAATGTCGACTCATCTAATGGTATCGGTCTCCAAAATCTCCGTCGCCGACTGGATCTGATATATTCGGACCGCTACTCTCTGCAGTATGGCCGACAGGGAGATGAGTATGTAGCCGAGCTAATGATCAAGCAATAATATATCTTACAGCACTATGAAGCTCAGCGCACTCATCGTCGATGACGAACCATTGGCACACAAAATAATCCTGAACTATGTGAGTGACATCTCAGATCTGGAGGTGACGGGACAGGCCTACCTGCCTACCGAGGCGCTGCGACTGATCCGAGAGCAGGATTTTGATATCATATTTCTGGATATACAGATGCCCAAGATGACGGGTATGGAGCTACTCCGAGTCGCTGATACGCAGGCTCAGGTGATCATCACCTCCGCCTACGAAGAGTATGCACTCGAGAGCTACGAGCTATCAGTGTGTGACTATCTCCTGAAGCCCTTTAGGCTCGATCGGTTCATCAAGGCGGTCGATAAAGCTCGTGCAAATTTCAGCAAAGGGCAGGCTACAGAGGATCAATCCCTACTCATAAAAGTCGATAAGAAAATGCTCCGCCTTGGCATAGATGATATACTTTGTCTGGAAAGCTATGGCAACTATCTCAAGATTCATACTCCTGAGCAGACGTATCTGACACTATCTACCATGAGCGCTATGCTGGACTCACTACCACAGGGCTACCTCAGAGTGCATAAGTCATATGTGATCCGACTCACGGCTATACGAAGTATCGAGGGGCATCTCACTCAGCTGAGCAATGGTATGCAGGTGCCGATCTCTCGGCAGTATCGGTCGGGACTCTTGGATGCTCTAAGGTAGTGACCGTGAGTAGTTGGTACTTTGCCATCCGCTCAGTACTATTGTCAGATGAAAGAGATCATCGACCTCAGTCAGGAGATATATGAAGGAATGCGGATATTCAAAGATCTACCACAGGTCAAGATGGAGGTACATCGTACACACGAAGAGTGGGCCGGAGATACAGAGGCGACGACTCAGACACCTGCCGTCCATCGACTGACGATGAGTGAGCATACGGGGACGCATGTCGATTCTATCAATCATATGGGCCCTCAGTATGTCGGTCAATCTATAGATCAGATGCCCCTCAGCATGTTTTACACAGAGGGGATCTGTCTGGACCTATCTCATAAAGGCCCTAACGAACCGATAGAAAAAGCAGACCTACAAAATGCCTGTGAAAGGGCTGATGAAATCATCAAGAAAGGCGATACAGTACTGCTCTATACGGATCATTATCGTCGCTACTGTCAGACTGATCAGTGGCCTTATGGTCCTGGGCTTTCTGCAGCCGCTACTCGATGGCTGGGTCAGCATGAGATTGCAGCATTCGGTGTAGAGACTATGGCTCCCGGCGTACGAAAACTATCCAATCGACAAGTCCATGAGATCTGTGGGGAGATGGGATTTACCCATTATGAAAATCTCATCAATCTCCACCTACTGATAGGTCGAGGTAGATTCCGATTCATCGGACTACCGCTCAAGATCAGAGGAGGTACAGGATCGCCTATCAGAGCTGTTGCTATTTTTGAGTGAGAGTGAGTGGCTATTGATATGTTCGTATCTTATGCATAGATTTCAGTAGATATGAATAAGTTGTTTACACTCATCTTGATACTCTATACGATCGGACAGGTATCAGCGCAGATTAAGATCACATCTCGAGTATTGGACGAAAGCACTCAATCTCCTATAGCCTATGTGAATATAGGTATCACCACTTTAGATCGGGGTACGATCAGCGATGACGAGGGCTATTTTTCAATAGAAGGGGAGGAGTCTTCTAATGTTGTCTCATTCTCATCGATTGGCTATGAAGGTCAAAGCATAAGTCTCTCCGAACTCAAGGAGTTGGGTGAAATCCTCCTAAAACCTAAAGCGTATTTAATAGATCAGGTGGAGGTCGTTGCAGAAAGATGGTCATCAGAAAATGTCTTGCTCGGTGAGAAAAATAAAAATCGAGGGCACAGTATTTCGTTTGGAAGTGCTCAGCTGGGTACAGAGATCGGAGCGGCGATAGCCATAGACCGTCAGAGCTATCTTAAGTCTGCTAATTTTGTCTTCAATCATGCCAAAGGAGATAGCCTCTTGATGAGGGTGAATATTTATGACTTTAGTACTGGTGAAGTAGGGGCTAACATATTGAGTGACAATATCTTAATCAAAGATAGGCAGCGAAAGGGGCTCGTGTCTGTAGATCTGACACCTTATGATCTTGTCGTAGATCATGATGTATTATTGACATTAGAATGGCTCAGAGACTTTGACGAAATCGGGAATAAAGGCATCACGTTTGACACGAAAAAGTCAAAAAAACTAAAAGGGGTATACCTCAGACATTTCAGTAATGGATCATTTGAAAAAATGGATCATCCGCCTAAGCGAAAGCCTTGCTTTTACTTCATAGCGAAGCAAATAGAGTGAAATGGAAAAATCAGGTATGGTGAATTTTAATACGTGTTCTTGAAGTAGGAGCCTTCACGGGCTTACGTGGAATTCTTTGCATTTTCGCTATATGCGAAACCTATTATATCTCAGCCTGCTCATTGGCTGGTCTATGTCTATCAGCTGTAATCAAGTTCATGAGGATTCTTCAGTATCTCCGTCTGAGCGACCTCAGCATATCATCATGATAGTCACGGATGATCAGGGATGGGGCGACTTGGGAGTCAATGATAATCCTCATATCCATACACCCCATTTAGATACATTGGCGAGAGCTGGAGTGCAGTTCAGTAGATATTATGTCAGTCCAGTATGCTCGCCGACGAGGGCAGAGCTGCTGACGGGGCGCTATCATCCTCGAGGAGGTGTCTACTCTACCTCTCAGGGAGGCGAGCGACTGGATCTGGATGAGACGACAGTCGCCGAGCTGCTGCAGGAACAGGGTTATCGGACAGCGGCTTTTGGGAAGTGGCACAATGGCTCACAACCTCCCTATCATCCCAATAATCGGGGCTTTGAAGAGTTTTATGGATTTTGCTCAGGACACTGGGGCAATTATTTCAGTCCGATGCTCGAGCACAATGGTGCTGTGGTCAAAGGGGAGGGATTCATTATTGATGACTTGACTGATCATGCGATGGATTTCATCAGTGACGAGGATGATCGTCCGAGCTTCACCCTATTAGCCTACAATACGCCACACAGTCCTATGCAGGTCCCTGATGAGTGGTGGGATCGATATGCTGATGGACCTATTGATCAGACGCATCGCTACGTTGATCGGGAGAAGATGGACAAGACCAAGGCCGCCTATGCGCTTTGCGAAAATATAGACTACAACATAGGCAGACTCATCGCTCATCTGGATAGCGAGGGGCTACGAGAGGAGACGATGATCATCTATATGTCTGACAATGGACCTAATGGCTACCGCTGGAATGACGGTCTGAAGGGTGTCAAAGGGCATACAGATGAGGGAGGTGTCCGATCTCCGCTCATCATATCATGGCCTGGTCAACTGGCTGAGCATGAGGTAGATCAAGTGGCCAGCGGCATAGATATGCTACCCACGATCCTGGACTATGCAGGAGGCAGAATACCAGATGATATAGCACTGGATGGTGTGAGTCTACGCCCGATCATAGAGGGCGATAGTGCCGACTGGCCGGACCGATATGTCTATAGTCACTGGTCGGGCCGAGTATCGGTGAGAGGGCAGCGCTACCTGCTGGATCATGAGGATCAGCTCTATGACCTGCTGGAGGCCCCTGGACAATATACGGCGATCATGGATACGACCCTTTCTGTATATCAGGAGCTTTATGAGGCTAAGCAACGCTGGATCAGTGAAGTCCTCAGTGAGCTGGATCGAGATCGAGAGGAGATATTCCCCATAGGGCATCCTGATAGTCGATACACGCAGCTACCAGCTCGTGATGCAGTGGCGAGCGGTGAGATACAACGGTCAAATCGCTGGCCAAATTCTTCTTATTTCATGCATTGGGTGGATACTAAGGATAGTATCACTTGGGACTGCGAGGTGCTGACTAGTGGTCGATACAGAGTCACGATCTATCAGACCTGTCAAGAGGATGCTATCGGTTCTGTAATAGAGCTGAGAGCAGGAGCACATAGTACATCTGCGACTCTCACAGCGGCACATGATACAGAGGTGCAGGGGAAACAATATGACCGAATCCCGAGAGAAGAAGGCTATGAAAAGGACTTTGCACCACTCGATATGGGTGTGATCACGCTGGATGCTGGGCCACAGGAGCTTTCACTACATGCTGTAGAGATGACAGGGATGGAGCTGCTTGAGATGCGACTATTAGTCTTAGAGCGAGTGGAGTGATTCCTTATTCATCCCAATAAGCTACGGTCGCTATGAATTCAAACTCTGACCAATGACTTCCAAAATTTTCAGACTGGTAGATGTTATTATCGAAGTCTGAGCAAGCATAGGCCTGACCGACCTTATTGCAAAGATCACATAGACACATGAAGTAGAGTTCGCCGCCATATCTAAGGGCTTTCCATCTGTAGATATATCCGTCTTTACAGAGGTCTTCTGGTATCAGCCACCTGTCTTCTCGAGTCATGAGCTCTATCTGAAATGCCTGCACACATGCAAACTCTTCATCTGTGATCTCACTGTCACAGATGTCAGTATATCCCTCTGGCGTATCACTACATGAAATAAGGTAAAGACAAAAAAGGAGGCTGAGCAGTAGGTATTTCATATTAACATTTAAATCTAAAACACTATCTATAGATGTTTTGCTTATGTCTTTTGCAGTAAATCTTAAAAAAAACTGGTATTGCCTCTCATCTATGAGAGCTTTTTCCTGAAGAAAATGAATGCAACTATCGCTAATCCTATCAATAGCCCAGCGTGATACGGTCTCCAATTAAGCTCGTCTTGAGTCTGCTCTCGATCTTCCGAAATAGTCAGGAGATTGTTGATTTTGGGCTGTGTGACGACCTGCCGATAGCCCCCCAGCCAATGCACGATCACACTATCGATCCGCTCATGCTGACCCAGTCCAAAATGAGCAATAGTACTATTCTGAGACAGGTGGCTCGATCCTCCACCGTCTATCTCTCTGATCATGCGTAGCGTGTCGCAGACTACTTCTACCTTGGAGCCGATCCCGAGGGATTCTGATGCGGTGCCTCGGAGGGCAATTTTAATCCAGTTACCATAGGTGGAGTCATTACGATAGAGACGAGTTCTGCTCTCGACGGGATAGTCTTTGACAGGGATCTGATTGATCACGAGGAGGTCCATATCTCCATCATTCTCCAGATCAAATATCACTGAGCCACGAGCCATCCCGTAGTCATTCACTCCTGCTTCTCGACCACTTTCGACGAATTTCTCACCTGTATGTTGAAATAGATAATTACCCATAGGCGTACAGTTGGGATTGAGATCCCCATTCGCCACATAGAGATCGAGGTCGGTATCATGATCAAAATCTGCAAAATTGGCGCCCCAGCTGATCGTAAAGTAGGACATGCCCAGAGGCTTAGCCATATTTTTAAATGTGCCCTCTTTGCCACCATTCACCATGAACCAGTTGAACTTGATGTTAGTGATGAAGTAGTCCATCCAGCCGTCATTGTCATAGTCGCCTGCTGCTGAGGTCATGGCATTGATCCGTAGATCCATGTCTTTCTCTTCTTCGATATACTCGTATCGAGCTTCGGGATATTTATTCTCCAGTAGGAAGTTAGGTTGGGCTTTATAGCCAAAATCATTATTGACCAACAAGTCGGGGTCGCCGTCATTGTCAAAATCAGTGAAGAGCGCTCCGAATCCAAATCCCTTGTGATCGAGACCATACTTCTCATACACATCGACGAAGCGTTTACCGCCCTTATTTAGGAGGAGGTAGCTTTTTGCCGTTTTACTGGCATTGACTATAGTCGCATCACTGATCTCTGTAAGTGGTCCTTCATACTCCTGAAAATAATTGCCAATATAGAGATCAGGGTAGCCATCAATATTAAAATCTCCAAAGCTCGCACCAGTACTAAAAGAGTAGAGATCCCTCAGGCCAAACTCATCCGTAGCATCTGAGAAGGTATTGTTTCCATTATTCAAGAATAGGAGATTTTCTGCACGAGGGATGGTGATACTGGTATCGAGCGAAGTCAGAGTAGTGATGAGGAGATCGACGTGACCATCACGATTGACATCGGCACCAGCGACTCCCTGAGTGGCATATTCTCGAGTGATCTCGAGACCAGAGCCCTCATAGATATTTTTGAAGGTGCCGTCTCCCTGATTGAGCAGTAGCTGATCGTCCAGCCTGCCGCTGGTCAGATAGAGGTCTTCGTAGCCATCTTGATTGACATCGAGGACACATATACCACCACCAAACATGCCTTCGTATACCTGAAATACATGGTCCACGCCAGCGCTGTCAGTGATATCCGTGAATCTGGGCTGACACCACGATAAGTCATAGATAAATAGGAATATACCTATAGTTATTAATTTTAATATGTTTATTTTTTTCGCCATGGTAGTTGGTTTACATGATCGGCGATACGCTGTCCTTCTCGGAGGCCGACCTCATTGTCATAGGGGATGTGGATACCTCCATAAAATCTCGAATCAGCGATCTCCCGAGCGATCTGACTAAAGCTACTGAACTCCCGAGCTACAAAGTCGACCTCTCTCACATGGTCTCGCTCTCGACCGACATGTGAGCTATCGACGAAGCTGATGCTGTCTCCATATAGCTCGATCAGTATACCTGCCGAAGCCCCACCATTGATAGCATGTCCAGATGGGAAAGCGGGAAATGGGGGATCTGGCCAAAAAGACTCAAATTCCTGATCTATATGCTGCGGGATGAAGGTGTTAGCTCGCTCAGAGAAGTTGTAATACTTCCACTTCCAACAATTAGTGAATGCATCGGCGACCGCTAATCCTACTCGAGCATAAGTCTCAGCACAGTGGATCAGATCTGGCTCATGAGCTCGGATAGCTGCAGTCGTGATATAGTAGGAGTGACCCGGAGGAGTGAAGGACTCATCTGGATCATCGCCCCACCATATGGCTGCTTCTTTTTCCGATTGAGAGAGGACCTTGTCTTTCTCATAGACCGTGAGAAACTGCTGATAATATTCACTCTCAGGATCGGTAGAGTAGGGCAGCATTTTGGGTATTTCAAGATCACTATTTTCTTTTAGCAGCGTCCGATTTTTACCCCAGTGTGGATGCAGTGGATGATGACTAAAAGACTGCGCAAAAAGAGGCGGTTTCCAAGATCCTGGAAATTCCGGATGCACCCACTCTTTATCGAAATTTTTAAGGTAGCCACGATGGCCTCCGTCCGTTTTTGACCACTCAAATATGGCATTAGCTACAGCTGTTCCATATTCCTTAGATCGCTGTATCGTGGCTCGATCTGATACGTCCATACTGATCCGAGGCTGCAGCGCATCAGCTAATGAGTCAATCTTTAGTTTATTGGCATCGGATGTCTGATTGTATATAGACTTGAGGATGCTGGCCTGGCCTGCATTGAGCGCTGAGGGCCAGTGATAGTCGAGTGATGGATCAGGCTGAGGTAGCGCTGGTAGCTCATTGAGATGCGGAGCGATAGACTGATGAGAGTCATAGCCATGGACGATGGATTCGTACATGGTGAGTCCTATGTAGCCGAGACATCGAGAGGCGTAGGTAGGTGAGTTAGATCCTGTATGCTGTGTGATATATAGAGTCATGTCTGCCCAGGCTGTAGCCAATTCATGATCAGCGATAGGCTCTACATTCTCTTCACTACAGCCACTAAAAATACCTATTATAGCTGTGATCATTAATATGTATATCAATCTCATTATTAACGATTTATCTGGTAAGTAGTGAGTTGATCTTGATTTCTACCGAAAATGATCTGATCCCTGATCTGTACAGAGCTGCGGACATCTCCACGTATCGATATACCAGACTCTCGCTGAGGTATATAGTTATATTGACCATCTCCGAGACCTCGGTAGAGCTGTCCATAGTTAGCATCGATTTGGCCGAGGCGGAGCTTCATACGATGATTGTTTCCAGTCAGGAGGAGATCCTTGATGCCGTCCTTGTCATAGTCGAGTATTTGTATGTCATAGATCGGTGCATACTGTGCCTCAGTGGGCAGCGTCGACCATGTATAGCTACCATCTGCCGCACTAAGTAATATCCCTGATCTGAGCTCTGTGACGCTGAGATGCGAACTGCCATTGATCTGCTCCGCTGAGAGTAAATCCTCGAGCTGCGCCTCCGCATAGCTCTCATACGAAGTGAAGGTAGATCGATACTGCGCCAGCTGATTGAGCAGCTCACCACGTGTCATGAATGGATATCGCTTTCCCTGTACGTAGGAAGTGATCATCGGGTCTATGGAGCCATTGTCATCATAGTCATCATAGTATAGCTCTATGGGCTCTGACGATGATGCTTTGAGTTGCGTATTTAGACCCAGGTTTCCGATGATGAAGTCAGGCATGCCATCATTGTTTAGATCTTCTGTTTCTATGCTTTGCCATAGCCCTGTGAGCTGAGGGCTCCAATGGTCTTTTTCGCTGGTAGTCAGTCCTTTATCATCGTTGATCAGTAGCTGTATCGAGCCCCATTCTTGGGTGACGATTAGGTCTTGGTCGCCATCAGCATCTATGTCAGCTGTGACGGCATCTGTCACGAGATGCAGTGATGCGATCGCAGGTGCCACGTTTTTAGTTTGGTCTGTGTATTGGCCAGCTCCATCATTGATGAGTAGGAGGCTCTGATGTGACTCAGGATATCGTCCTGGGACTCCATATCCTCCGACGAATAAATCGACACGCCCATCACTATTTGCATCGATGGGCAAGACCACCTGACTATTGATCTTCATCTCAGGGAGTGCGCCTGAAGAGAGACTATATCTGCCAAGACCATCATTGAGGTAGAGTTGATCTTGGAGGGCTATGTCATCCTGCTGCCAGTCGTGATAGCCTCCATGAGCCTCGTAGAGATCGAGATCGCCATCACCATCTACATCTATGAGGGTGACAGCTGTAGTCTCTGATGCCTTGGTGTTATCCAGTGCGACATTCGCTCGGGTAGCGTATGATCCATCTGCCCTCTGTAGGAAGATCTGAGTAGACTGTCCTGCAGCGCCTCCTATGACGATATCTTCTCGTCCATCGCCATTGATATCTCCAGATATCATCGCTGGACCCTGATGGCTGAGCTCATACAGTAGCAGTCGCTGCCTATCAAAATCTCGCTTTTTACGTTCTGGATGCTTGTAGTTGATTGGGCTTTCTACTGATGAGTATATCGTTTCCTTTGAGCTGATGGTATGATCTGATGGGCCTTTTGCAGAGGCTTCTTCGATAGCGATCCGTTGATTGGGACTGACATCGCTGAGGGAGGAGACTTGACCTGATGGCCAGTGCACTTTTACTTCTTTGATTGAGGTTCCATTGGGTATACCAAAATTCAATATAGGAGTCACCGCAGAGAGATAGCCTCGTGCGGGATAGAGTTCTTGGCGATAGCTTTTTTGATCAGTGATCACCGAGACTTTTGCGCCAATAGCTTGGGTATTAGGTGCTTTCCCCTTGAGGGAGATCTGTAAATATTGTGCACCTCGATCGACGCTTTTATTTTCATAGATGAATGCTTTTTTATTGATGTTATTTGTGATGATGTCGAGGTCGCCATCATTGTCGAGATCTGCGTAGATAGCCCCGTTACTATTAGCCGTCTGACCGAGGCCCCATGCTTTCGTGACATCCGTGTAGCCGATATCGCCTGTGGCCTGTAGCATATGATTGGACAGGTCGGATGCGGGCATATGCTCTATGATCTCGAGCACCTCCTCTCGCTGTAGTCGTCCTTTGCGCTGGACGAAGTCATCCATATAGTTAATGAAGTCCTGATTAGTATAGTCTCGAGTATAGCCGTTCGTCACATAGAGATCATTCGACCCATCGAGATCAAAATCTGCTGATAGGGATGACCAGCTCCAGTCGGTATTGGACATACCCATCAGCTGTCCGACCTCAGAGTAGCTGCCATCTCCATTATTGATGTGGAGCATATTGCGCATGTATTGTTCACCGAAGTCACTCCTGACATTCAGGTCGAACTTAGAATAATCATCAGGGGCGAGTAGTAGATTTTGGCGCTTTTGGTCCGCAGGTAGCATATCGAGCGTGATGATATCAGGCAGGCCATCATGATTGACATCAGCGATATCATTTCCCATAGAAAATTGGCTCGTATGTCCGAGCTGATCGATAGCATTTGAGAAAGTACCGTCTTGATCATTGAGATAGAGAAAATCGGGTACTTGATAGTCATTGCTCACATAGAAATCTGGCCATCCGTCATCATTCATATCACTGATGCCTATTGCCAGTCCATAGCTGAGAGCGGATCCATTGATGCCAGCAGCGGCAGTCACGTCGGTATATCTATTGTTGTTGTTTTGGTATAGTCGGACACCCATCTGAGGATCTTGCTCAAGCAGCATAGATCGAGATTGAGCTTCATTCAGGATGGGCAGATTTTTTGGATTATGATTGAGCATGAGCATGTCGAGATCTCCATCACGATCGTAGTCCCAGAAGTATGCCTGATTGCTGTAGGCTGTCCCTGCTAAGCCATAGGCCAAGGCTCGTTCTTCATATTGAGGGATTCCATCGGCGTTATTCCCTTTGTGGAGGTAGAGTTGATTTCGTCGCTTTTGAGGAGAGAGGGTACCTGAGTAGCAGAGGTAGATATCCATGGCTCCATCACCATTGATATCGACTATATTGACGCCTGTCTTCCAGGGGCCTGGCCGTCCAGTGGCAGTGGTCTGATCGCTGACATCTCGGTAGCTTATAGTGCCTTCTTCACCAGTGTGGAGGTAGATTTTATTCTCTCCCATATTAGAGCTAAAGTATAGATCGAGGTATCCATCTCCATTGAGATCACTGGTCGCTACACCACCTCCATTGTAAAAATACTCGTACATCAGGATATTCATATTAGGTCCCTCGACGAGATCATTAGAGAAGGTGATGCCCGTCTGACGACTGTCCAATAGCTTAAAAAGGGCGTCTGCAGGACTATCATCGACTGTAGAGTCGCTACAGGCCAATAGTCCTACGATAGCGATTAAAAAAATTGAATATTGCCTGAATATGGTGATGGTCATGCGTCTTTTATACATTTTGCGAGCAGATCGGCTTGCCGTTTATTGTTCGGTGATTTTGCCTTTTTGGCTCATTTTGGTCATAAAGTAAAGACTATATTAGTAGAATCATGAAGCTCTATGTCCATATATTTTTTGGCATTTATTGTCTTTTGATCTCGGTAGGGAGTCATGGACAGAGCTTTGGATGTACAGCCGACCTGTATCTGAGCACGCATGCTGAGGGGGATCAGCGGAGTCGTCTCTATGAGGTGCTCAGAGATGAGAGTATCGTGAGCATGAGAGAGATACCGCTTCTGTCAGATGTAGCGATAGCGGGTATCGCTTATAGTGCACAGGATGGTCATATATGGGCATTAGATATTGGAGATAATATCTCTTTAGTGCGGATCAGTGCTATGGGCGTGGTGGAGCATATGGCTGATGTAGAGCTGGATAGCACTTTAGTCTACAGGTCAGCTATGCTGTCACCTGATGGGCGATCTTTTTACACTATTGGTTATGAGGATGGCTATGAGCGAGCTAAGATATTCTATGAGATAGAGCTGTATGAGGACTATCGTGTGATCGCAGATGACATCTCGTTTTCGGGGCCTTCAGATATGAGAGATCTTTGTGTAGATCCACTAAGTGGAGCAGTCTATGGCTACGAGAATAATTCTGGGCGCTTAGTGCAGTTTGGTATAGATGGACAGTTTACCGTCGTGAGTCCTCGACGGAACAACACGGAGCAGATCGATGCATTGTTTTTTGATAGTGAGGGATATTATTTTGGCTATAGCCAATCTGGTAAACTAATAGAGATCGATATCTTGACAGGGGAGCTGATGCCTATATATCAAGGGCCAATGGCCGACTATGTTGATGGCTGCTCCTGTCCATATCGCTCCGCTCTGTATAAGCATATCGAGGGGGATTATTTGACCGACTGTGCGGAGTTTGAAGTGGAATATGAATTTGTCAATCATCTGGGATCGAGCTATACAGGGATAGCTTTGAGAGATACCTTCCCTGTGGGCTTTGAAGTAATAGACATATCATCGAATGCTGTTTTTACGCTGCCCGATGATGCTCCCGATCATGTCTTACGGATTAATAATATTGTCTTTCAGACTGGGGTCAATCGGATCAGAGTCACCATGCGACCGGCTATTGGGTACTCAGGCTATTTTGATAGTCAGGCGGAGTTATGTTGTTTTCCTCAGTATCCGGAGCGTCGACTACTGAGTGATGATCCGGATACAGAAGGCTACACTGATGGCACTGGTGCTATAGTCATCGGTATGGATGATGAGCTCTCGATAGAAGATCAGATCCAGATCAGCTGCGACGGACTGACGGCTGAGCTGACTGCACCGATAGCTGATATGGAGTATCGATGGGACGATGTAGTCGGAGAGCAGAGACTATCGGTGACAGCTGTCGGGGAGTACGTCTTAGAGATGAGTTCAGATTGTTTTTATCGGAGGGATACTTTTAGCTTAGAGCTGCTACCAGGCCCAGATCAGCTCATATTGCCTGCAGATACTATGGTGGAGTTTGGAGAGGAGCTATCGGTGACTCCTAAGCTGAGTAGAGGAGAGATCGTATCTATTACCGGAGGATATGACGATCGGGCCATTGAGATCGACTCCGTTTCTGATCTGATATCCTTCAAACCCACGTCGAGTGGTAGATTTTTGGCTACAGCCAAAGATGAAAATGGGTGTGAATGGCAAGCTGAAATGTGGGTCGAAGTACAGTATGCAGGAGATATCTATGTGCCTACAGCCTTCTCGCCAAATGGTGATCAAATCAATGATAAATTTGAAGTATTTGCTCCTTTCCCAGGACGCTATGATCTTGAGATCTATGATCGATGGGGAGGCTTGATTCATAGGCAGTTAGCTTGCGATTTTATTGATTCGCCCTGTACATGGGACGGTCAAATATCAGACGAATCCGCCGATGTAGGATCCTATATGTGGCAAATCAAGATCTACAAAGATGACAGTGTGTCAGAATATATGTTTGGCTCAGTCTTGCGGACGAAATAATACATTGACTTAAACCTTTTGCCAATAAAAAATATTTGGCGACGATACTTTGGTATGAATTCTAAATTCCTATATTGTCCATCAAATCTATCTAATTAAGCGTATGAAATACAATTACCAGCTTTTTAAGCTATTCGTTTTTGTCTTGGGCAGCGTCATGCTCCACGGTCAGATGACCGTGACAGGAGTCGTGACCGATGACGCTCAAGAACCACTGATCGGAGTGAATATCATCATCAAAAACTCCACGACAGGTACTATTACAGATTTTGATGGGGCATACTCTATCAATGCTAATGAAGGAGACGTACTCGTGTACAGCTTCACTGGCTATGATACAAAGGAAGTCACTGTAGGTACCACAAATGTGATCGATGTGACTATGGCGGAGGGAGAGCTACTCGATGAAGTAGTCGTCACTGCTTATGGTACACAAAAGAAAGTAACGGTGACGGGAGCCATCGCCGCCATCCAAGGTAAAGAAATCACTCAATCTCCTGCTGTCAATATGTCGGCATCTCTATCTGGTCGTTTACCAGGACTCGTAGCGATACAGACCAGCGGAGAGCCAGGTGCAGATGATGCTCGTCTACGTATCCGGGGTCAAAATACCCTTGGGAATAGTGAGCCACTCATCGTCATCGATGGTATCCCTGACAGAGAGGGAGGGCTCAATCGTCTCAATCCCAGAGATATAGAGTCGATCTCTGTGCTAAAGGACGCATCTGCTGCCATCTATGGAGCTCGAGCGGCCAATGGTGCTATCATCATCACGACTAAGCGGGGCGCACAGGGTAAGCCGACCATATCCTATGACTTCAATCAAGGATGGTCACAGCCTACAGTGATCCCTGATATGGCGAGTGCTACTCAGTATGCTGAGATCATCAATGAGCTGCCGATCTATCAGTCTATACCAGTAGATGAGTGGCAAGCAGCCTCTCAAAGTATCCGTACGACGGGCTCCTATGACTCTCCGACACCTGGTGTAGGGAGCCTTAATGCTAACTTCAGCCCAGAGGCCGTACGTCTACACGGCGAAGGGAGCGATCCATGGGGATATCCTGATTCAGATTGGTTTGGAGATGCTTTTCGTACTTGGACACCGCAGAATAATCATAACCTAAGTATCTCAGGTGGATCTGAGAAATTCAGATACTTTGGTTCATTGGGATACATATTCCAAGATGGTATCTATAAAAATAGTGCGACTAACTATAAGCAGTACAATTTCCGTGTCAACTTAGACTCGGAGATCAATGAATACTTTAAAGTAAATATGGGTATCGTATCCCGTCGTGAGGATCGTAACTATCCTACCGAGTCAGCGGGAGCGATATTTCGTATGCTCATGAGAGGGCGACCTACAGAACCAGCAGTATGGCCAAATGGACTACCAGGCCCAGATATAGAAAATGGTCAAAATCCAGTAGTAATCACGACGAATGCCACCGGATATGTGGATAATCCTGCCGATCTCACTCAGATCAATGGTGGAGTAGATATCTCTAATCCATGGATAGAGGGACTCACACTCAGTCTATCAGGATCAGTGGATCGTACTAATGAGTCATCGACTACATGGCGTACTCCATGGATGCTTTATTTCTGGGATCGTCAGTCATATGAGGAGGATGGAGTGACTCCACTACTCGAGGGTGCGGTAAGATCTGTCTTTAAAAGTCCAGATCTGAGACAGTCCTATGAGAATGTACTCAATACGAACCTCTCAGCAATCTTACGATACAGTACTGGTTTTGGAGATGGTCACTCGCTCAATACGATGGCAGGTGTGACTCGTGAGACTTTCAACGGGAATCTTTTCTCAGCATTTAGAAGAGACTTCTTGTCTTCAGCAATCCCTCAGTTATTTGCTGGATCGGCGACAGGTCAGGAGACCTTTGGTAGTGCCTATGACAGAGCGAGACTGGGCTACTACGGTAGAGTCGAGTACAACTATAAAGAGAAATATCTCGCAGAGTTTATCTGGAGATATGATGGTTCGTACATATTCCCTGAAGATAGCAGATTTGGATTCTTCCCAGGAGTCTTGTTAGGATGGAATGCGTCAAGCGAAGATTGGTTTGATGTGAAAGGAGTGGATCGTATGAAGCTCAGATTCTCGTATGGACAGATGGGTAATGATCAAGTATTCTTTAATGATGAGCTACAGGAGTATGCCTTCTTATCTACTTTCGGTTTCGGCAGATATCCGATCAACGGAAGTGTGCAGAATACACTAAGAGAGCTCGTATTAGCTAATCCTAATTTCACATGGGAGCGTGCAGAGAATTACAACTTTGGTATAGATCTTACCTTGTTTGGCAATCTTGACGTCAGTCTCGAATATTTCAATAATAATAGATCACAGATCCTAATTCAGGAGTCTGGCTCTACTCCTGCGTCGTCAGGTATCAGTGAGCTACTACCTCCTGTGAATGCAGGTCAGGTGAAGAACGCCGGATTTGAGTACAACTTATCCTATAATAAATCGGTGAATAGCGACTTCAGATACAATATTGGATTCAACGGGGGCTACGCTAAAAATGAAGTGATCTTCATGGATGAGATCCCTGGAGCTCCAGAGTATCAGCGTCAAGAAGGAAAGCCGATCGGAGCATTCTTAGTCTATGAGTCAGATGGAGCATTCCTTGATCAGGCGGATATCGAGGCTAATACACTCGACTATAGCGCTGTGACAGGTCAGCTGATCCCAGGAGATATGAAGTTTAAGGATATCAATGGTGATGGAGCTATCAATGCTGATGATCAGATCAGACTGGACGAAAACGCTACACCTAAGTTTTCTTTTGGTATGACATTCGGAGCTACCTATAAGGCATTTGATGTGTCTCTCCTCTTACAGGGAGCTACAGGATCCAGATTCAGGCTGGCTACAGAGTCAGGAGATATCGGAAACTATCTCAGCTATCAGTATGAAAATCGCTGGAGTATAGATGCACCAAGCAGTGAGCATCCGAGACTGGCGAGTAGAGGTGATACTTACTTCACTGGTGGGCCTTATGGCAACAATACATACTACCTATTGGACAGAGATTATTTGAGACTCAAAAACTTAGAACTCGGCTATACATTGAAAAATGGTGCTCTGGAGAAAGCTAAGATCCAAGGAATGCGTATCTATCTGAATGGGCTAAACCTCCTCACTTTTGACAAGTCAGGCATTTTTGACCCTGAGTCAGAAAATGAGGCAGGTACGTACTATCCGCAGATGAGAGTCATCAATACGGGTGTCAATATCACATTCTAAATCATTAATTAACACAAGCAAAAACATTATGAGAAGATCTATATATTTTCTTTCGGCGCTTTTAGCAGTGGTGATGCTGGTCCAGATGTCGTGTAGTAATGATTTCCTCAATACTACACCGCAGGATCGTATCTCCAGTGATGCCACATGGGCAGATGGAGCGCTATCTCAAGCATTTATTTTCAATGTCTATGCCTCATTGGGCTATGGCGGATTTGAGGAGCAGGCGCTCGCTGCTATCAGTGATGAGGCCATGTTTACTCATGCAGGACGTAACATCAATACATTCACAGAGGGGCTCGAAGATCCAGGTGCATTAGCATGGATGAGTCCGACATACGAGTGGGGTAGCATGTACTCTGCTATACGAAAAGCGAATATCGCTATCGAAAATCTTCCTACTTCTACATTCAGTGATGACGTATTAAGAGATAGACTCCTCGGGGAGGCGTATTTCTTGAGAGCATATTACTATCACCAGTTGATGAGAAACTATGGTGGCGTACCACTGATATCTCGGGCATACGGGCTCGGCGAGGATTACACCGTATCCAGAGCGAGCTTCCAAGAGACTATCGAGTTCATCGTCAATGATCTCGATCAGGCTACGGCATTATTAGCGGGCAAAGGAGATACTCCTGGACGTGCCACTGATATCGCCTCTATGGCGCTCAAAGCGAGAGTACTCCTCTATGCAGCGAGTGATCTCCATGATAGTGGTAAGGCGGGTGCTGTCGGTGCTGGTGGTGAGCTATGGGCATACCAAGGAGGCTCGCAGGAGGCTCGATATAGTGCTGCTCAGGCTGCTGCCAAAGCTGTACTCGATGCTACATCAGGCTACAAACTCGATCTTAACTCTCCTGTATCTGCAGAAGAGGGTACTCAAAACTATCTATCAATATCTATGGGTGGAGAAAGTGCCATGGGAGATGCCGCCGCAGCATCAGAGCTGATCTTTGAGCGTACGCATACTGCAGAATTCACTGAGGAAGACGCATGGCCACTGGGAGGTATCAACTATGGTATCAACAATGGTCCAAACGGATATCACAACTGGGCAGGTAATACACCAATCCAGCAACTCGTAGATGACTATGAGATGATGGATGGGTCAAAGTTTGACTGGGACAATCCTGAGCATGCAGCTGCCCCATATACTAATCGTGATCCGAGATTTTATGCTACGGTACTATATGATGGTGCTGACTGGAAGCCTCGTCCATCAGATGTGGCCGGTATAGAGCCTGCAGATCAGATCCAGACGGGATACTATGATGATGGCAATGGTGGCCTAATCAATGGTGTCGATACTCGTGAGTCCGCCATCGAAAACTGGAACGGCTCTCGTACTCATTACTACACTCGCAAGTTTATCGATCCAGATCCAGGCAAGCCTGATGATTTTTCTGCAGCACAGACAGTGCCATGGCCATTCATCAGATATACGGAGATGGTACTGAGCTATGCTGAGGCATCTCAGGCACTCGGCCAAGAGGATGAGGCCAGATCATGGATCAATAAAATCAGATATAGAGCAGGTCTACCTGCAACTACGGCATCAGGTGATGAGCTCAGAGATCTCATCCGCAATGAGCGTCGGGTAGAGCTGGTATATGAGGAGCACAGATTTTATGATGGACGTAGATGGATGCTCGGTGATGAGCTGGGCAGAGGTATACAAGCCATCAATGTCGTAGCTACTCTCAAGCCTGGAGCTACACCACACGTACCTTATCTCTATGATGAGGACGTGTATGACTATGAGTATCAAGTATTTGAGAATACAGAAAACGAAACTCGTGTCTGGAATAACAAAATGTACTACAGACCGATCAGTCGTGATGAGATAAACAGGAATCCTGCTCTCGAGCAAAATCCTGGCTACTAAAGAATTTCATACGGTTTTTATTAAAATTTCCTCAGAGGAGAGCCCTTCCGAAGCTCTCCTCTTTTTTATTTGGGGCTTTTTGATAGACGTATTTGCTCGTCACGGATCACGGACTCGACCATATTGATAGCTGTGATAGTACCACCAGTGAGGATGTAGGAGCTCCAAGATTCTTTGAGCTGTATTTCTTTCATGATGGCTCGGGCCGAGAGGCCTTGTTCATAGTGATGCTTGACCTGACCGTAAAAATCTTCGAGAAACTGTAACTTCTTCTGTAGCTTTTCTTTGCCCCGCTCATGCTTGGGATGATGCCCGCAAAATAAATACTCAAAATTTAAAGCGATTACTCTTCTGAGGGAGTTGATCTGCTCAGCCATACTCTCTGGAGTCATGAAGTACTTGATCCGATGATATACATATAGATCTCCAGCGAATAACCAGCCCTCATCCGGCTCATGGAGGGCTATCATGTCTGTAGCATGACCGGGTACCGGGATCACGTCAAATGAGTAGTGATCTGTCTCTACACGTTTGGATATAGGCTTTAGCTGATCTGATGGCTCATATTTCCCCCAAGAGAGGTGTTGAGCGAAGCTGATTTTTGGAGGATCTTTCATGAGCTCTATAGTCTGCGCTGAGGCGAATGCTGGGGCATCATGTTGGCGGATGACATGATTGATATTGCCACTATGATCCTCATGATGATGTGTCAGGACGATCTGGTCTATCCTATGATTACTGAGTATATCGAGTATATCTGATCTCATATGCACATGACCGGTATCTATCAGTAGTCCATCGATGAGGTATAGCTGAGAGCACATTCGAGGGGTACCTCTTCGTGATTTCCCAAATCTATATCCTTTGACGGGGTCTATGCCAATGGGTTGGATGAGTTTCATATTTCATGAATGTAGTAGTCTTTAGTGAAGTGTTAATCGATAATATTGACGAAAGTCTGTGGATTCGCTCTATATTGCTGCTATGGGGGATAAGAGAATCAGTATCAACATAGATCGATCAGACGTATTGGCTATATTGGCATTTTTGGTGTCGCTCGGAGCTATGTTCATATCTATACAGCAGACGGAGATACTCAAAGATCAGCAAGAGATCATGGCGGCGCAGATGGAGGGCACGGTCTGGCCCTATCTCAAGACGGATATAAAGATGGCGGTACAGAATGATCAGCAAGTAGTGTCACTCAAGATCGCCAACAAGGGCGTTGGGCCCGCTAAGATGAAGGCTTTTAATCTCAGTATGAAAGGTGTGGATATCACCAATGTCGTTGAGCTGTTCGGCCTTTTTGAAGGACAAGAGTTGAGCGATGTGAGATTTCATATGCCAGAAGTCGAGGTGATAAGACCTAATGAAGAATTAGAAGTCTTCAATATTAGAATTTCAGAGCCTCTATCTATTGAAGATCAGATTGGTTTATTCTCTAAGATCGAGATGTGCTATTGCTCTATCTATGATCAGTGCTATGGGGAAATTTGTGAGGGGTAGTGTATTGAAATAGTTTGGGTGGTTTAGATTATTGATTTGTTAAGCTCTGCCTGTCTAAGAGTTGAATTGAAAATGAATGATACCTTTGATTAAACGTTTAAGTGATATTATAAACATCAAAGTATGAATAAAATGATCATCTCAATGTCAATGATCATGATCCTCGTTGCGTGTAAAACGCAGTATACATTGACCGAAAAAAAGTCCATGTCAGACGAAAAGTGCTTCGCAAGAATGCTGTCTGAAAAAGCATATGAAGAAAGCATCAGACCCTATCCACTCTATACAGGAGAAAACTATGATGAGAGTACAATGGAGAAAGTACAGTATGTGATCACGCCAGTGCAGTCTAAATGGGAGAAAACCAAAATCAAAGACTGTACATCTGATGATCCTAAAGACTGTGAAGTGTACTGCCTCGTAGAGACACCTGCCGAGCATGAAGAAGTATATGTGGTCATAGATACAGTGCGTATAAAGGATTACGTCTGGACAGACCTACATGATTCTCGCTTACCCGACGGAAAGCATTTTTATTGGATGGAAGTAGAGTGTGATTAAGTTGGAGTAATAGGTTGATATAGTTCAGATGGTTTAGATAGTTGAATAGTTTTTGATTGATTATTTATCTTTTTTGAATAGACGGATGATCAAGCTAAACGGTATCAGAAAAAGAAACTAAATCGCTTAATTCATGTCTGATAAAACGATTCAACAATCCCAACAATCCCAACAATCAAAACCTCCAAACCCTACAGCGAACTATAAATACGACCTCCTCCGATCACATCATCACCATCATAGAATACTGCGGATTGTCCCGGAGCGACTCCTCTGACATTCGCTAAGAACTCTACACGCATCTGATCGCCATCCTGCGGATAGAGCTCTGCCATGACCCCACGATCATTGTATCGTACCATGGTATTTGCCTCTGTACCGGGATCGATCGACTCATATTTTTGCATATTGATTTCGCTGACCATCATACCATTGCGGATGAGGTCTTCGGCCTCTCCGAGCACTACAGTATTAGAGTCAGGGCGGATTTCTGTCACGTACTTAGGTGTCTTAAATCCTCCACCAAGGCCCTTGCGCTGACCGATCGTGTAAAATGGATAGCCATCGTGAGAGCCTATGATATTGCCCGCTTGATCGACGAATTTGCCACCGGCTACTTCCTGCTCGAGACCTGGCACTCGCCGCTTGAGAAATCCTCGATAGTCATTGTCCGGGACAAAGCAGATCTCGTAGCTCTCTGCCTTCTTAGCGAGCTCATCATACCCTCGATCAGCCGCCATCTGACGGATCTCAGGCTTAGTATAGTCCGCTAATGGGAATATACTGCGACTCATACACTCTTGAGTGAGGCCCCAGAGTACATAGGATTGATCCTTATTGTGATCCTTCGCCCGAGTGATATGATAGCGCCCGTTGGTCTGATTGATCTTAGCGTAGTGACCCGTAGCGATGAACTCGCAGTCGAGTGCATCAGCACGCTTGAGCAGCGCAGACCACTTGATGTGAGTGTTGCATAGGATGCAGGGATTAGGAGTACGTCCAGCGATATACTCACTGACAAAGTCATCGATCACATAGTCACCAAACTCCTCTCTGATATCGATGATGAAATGGTGAAAACCCATATCCACTGACACCTTGCGAGCATCATTGATGCTATCGAGACTGCAGCATCCTGTTTCTTTTTTTGATCCACCGCTATTCGCATAGTCCCAGGTCTTCATCGTGATACCTACTACCTCGTAGCCTGCCTCATGCATGAGCATCGCTGTCACCGTGCTGTCGATGCCGCCACTCATAGCTACTAATACTTTTCCTTTCTTACTCACGTCTTAGATTATTGATGGATCGTCAAAAAGAACACAAAAGTAGGCATATTGATTCGTCAAAATCCACTTATTCTCTACTGATGCTGTCATATGAAAGGATAGAGTGTGGATTGGTCCGTACTTTTGCATTACATTATGTAGAAGAAAACATTCTATTAACGTAACTAAAACATTTTTTGACGTCATTAGAAGTAGACATTATACAAATCAAACTCTCATGATTAAACACTTTCAAAAAATAAGCAGCTTAGTAGCGGTGATCGCAGTAGCGCTCATCATCCAAGCCTGCTCCGTCAATCCCGTCACGGGGAAAAAAGAAATCATGCTCGTCTCCGAAGATCAAGAACTCGCTATGGGGGCACAGTCGGATCCGAGTATCATCGCTAACTATGGTCTCTATGATGATGAGGCGATGCAAGCATTCATCAATGAAAAAGGCAAGCAGATGGGGGCTATCTCTCATAGACCTGATCTGGACTACAAGTTTAGAATACTCGACTCTCCAGTAGTCAATGCCTTTGCAGTACCAGGTGGCTACGTATACTTTACGAGAGGTATCATGGCACATTTTAATAATGAAGCAGAATTTGCCGGTGTCTTAGGCCATGAGATCGGGCATATCACAGCACGTCACTCGGCAGCCCAACTCTCTAAGCAGCAGCTTTATGGTGGACTATTCGTCGCAGGGATGATCGTCTCCGAGGAGTTTCGCCAGATGGGAGAGCTTGCTCAGCAGGGCTTAGGCTTGATGTTTTTGAAGTTTGGCCGTAATGACGAGAGTCAGTCTGATGAGCTCGGGGTACAGTATAGTACCGAGATCGGATATGATTCTCATGAAATGGCTAATTTCTTTGGCGTACTGCATAGACTCTCTGCACAGAGTGGTCAGAGTATACCGACATTCATGTCTACGCACCCAGATCCAGTAGATCGATTTAACACAGTACACCGTCTCAGTGATGCTTATCAATCTGAGAAAGGAGTGTCTGAGACACAGCTCAAGGTCAATAGAGACTCCTATCTCCGTATGATCGACGGACTCGTCTATGGCGAGGATCCTCGTCAGGGATATGTGAAATATAATACCTTCTTTCACCCAGATTTGAAATTTTATTTTCCTGTGCCAGCACAGTGGCAAGTGGTGAATACACCGCAAATGGTACAGATGGCATCAGAGGATGGCAAGGCTCTCATGCTCATGACATTAGCTCAGGGCGAGTCGGTACAGGCTGCAGCTCAGGCTACCATAGAACAGGACGGCCTACAGGTGATCGAGTCAGGTGAGACTACAGTCAATGGGTTACCAGCATTCGCTATGATATCTACGATCAAGCAGGATCAGACTCAGCAAACGCAACAGACGCAACAACAAGATCTCAGGATCTTGACCTACTTAATTCAGTACGAAGGATTGATCTATAAGTTTCATGGACTGGCCAATAGCACAGACTTTAATACTTACTATAAGACGTTCCAGAATACGATGACTAATTTTGATAGGTTGACAGATCCACAGATGATCAATGTGTCACCAGACAAAATCAAAATACGTGAGATCACTCGTGCTAATACCCTCGGGGGATATCTCAGTACCATAGGAGTGGCCGAGGCTGATCAAGAAGAGGTCGCTATTCTCAACAATATGCAGGTCACTGACCAACTGTCCGCAGGTACACTCATCAAGACTATAGAGAGAGGAGTGGGCAACTTCAAAGGATAATCTTACAGTAAGCAAATAATACAGAAGCCACTTGCACGTCGCAGGTGGCTTTTTTATTTGGCTATAGCCAATGTAGTAGGCTCTCAAATAGTATAAGCTGTCAATGAGCACTCATAATAGCTCATGAATACTTCCTGTTGTAATTTATTGATGCAATCGATTGCGTATAGCGAATAATTTTATAGATTGCAGCAGGGCCGAGCTTTCTATCTATAGTTGAGCCATTTGCAAAATCAACTACTGAGGAGCTCAGCCTCATCAAAGTCGTATAATGAAATTCTTACTATGTTGTATAAGCTGCTGTTAACCAGTGTTTTAGGATTGATAATCTGTATGTCGTGCTCCAGTACTCGCCAGATGAGTGAACGGAAAATGAGCATGTCTGAAAAGGATGGACTCCTCTCTATCGAATATAGTGATCAAGAGCTGCTCGGATACCAATATGGTATCAAGATGCCACCAGCAGGTGTGGATCCAGCTTATCAGAGGAGTGGATTCATACATCCACTACGTACACCAGACGGTCATCGTCTGACCCAGATCCAGCCAGAAGATCACTATCATCACTATGGCCTATGGAATCCCTGGACACGAGTCCTGATAGATCAAGACACTATTGATTTTTGGAATCTCCGTGATCGCCAAGGGACTGTGCGGTTTGCAGAGTTTAAGGAGCAGGAGCTGACAGCTGATCGAGCGAGCTATACAGCGCTCCATGAGCATGTCGTGCTCAAAGGGGGACAGGAGAGAGTCGTGCTTCATGAGCATCAGACAGTGACCATCCATGAGCCTAGCGATGGGCAGTATCAGATGGATATAGATATAGAGTATGAGTGCACTACAGATAGTGACTTCAAGATATTAGCCTATAGGTATCAAGGGCTGGGATGGAGAGCTACAGAAGAATGGAATGATGATAATAGTCACATCATCACCTCAGAGGGTAAAACTCGTCAAGATGCTGATAATACAACTGCTCGATGGATGCTCTATCAAGGGGCACTCGGTCAGGGCCAAGGTGGAGTCATATGGCTCTCTCATCCAGATAATTATAATTATCCAGAACCGATCCGAGTATGGCCTCCAGGCACCCACGAGGGAGCTGTATTCGCCAATTTCGCACCGACTAAGACTAAGGATTGGACCTTTGAGCCTGGCAAGAAATATCAGCTCAAATACCGGATGATCATATTCGATGGGGAGCGAAAAGCTCCCGATGCAGAGTCAGCATGGAAACAATATCAACTATCTAACTAATAATAGCCAAAGTCATGAAAGACAATACAAGAAGAAGTTTCATCAAAAAATCATCAAGCGTGGTAGCATCAGCAGCGCTGGCTGGAGGATTTCCATCCATCATATCATCCTGCGCCATCAGTAAGAACTCACCCAGTAATCGTCTCAACATAGCTGCTATAGGGACAGGCCGAATATCAGTCGGATATGATATGCCAGAAGTCTGGAGACACCGTGATGTACATATAGTCTCGGTCTGCGATGTGGATGCAGATAGGGCTCGGGAGGCCCAGCGTCTCGTCGATGAAGAGTATACTAAGCAAAGAGGTAAAGACTATAAAGGCACTAAGGTCTATACAGACTATAGAGAGCTATTACTCGATGATGATATCGATGCGGTGGTGATCAGTACTCCAGATCATTGGCACACCAAAATAGCGGTAGATGCAGCGATGGCCGGCAAGGATATTTTCCTCCAAAAACCAGCTTCACTTACGATCAAAGAAGGTCGCTATCTCAGTGACGTGATCCAACGGACCGGTCGCATTTTTCAGATCGGGAGTCAGCAGCGCTCAGCTAATCAGTTTAGATATGCAGCCGAATTAGTCAGAAATGGTCGAATAGGTCAGCTCAAGAAAGTCTACGTAGGACTGCCAGGAGATCCGAGTGGAGATGAGGAGCCAGAGATGCCGATCCCCGCAGGATTGGACTATGACATGTGGCTGGGATCGACACCGGAGGTCTACTATACGGAGAAGCGTGTACACCCTCAACAGGGATTTGGACGGCCGGGGTGGCTGCGATGTGAGCAGTTTGGTGCTGGTATGATTACTGGCTGGGGATCACACCATATCGATAGTGCTCACTGGGGCATGGATACGGAGTATACGGGGCCTATCGAGGTATGGGGAGATGCAGAGTTTCCTACTTCTGGACTGTGGGATGTCCATGGGATATTCACCACGCATGCTAAGTACGCCAATGGTGTCGAGATGACTGTATCTAATGAGCTGCCGAATGGTGTCAAGTTTGAAGGTACAGACGGATGGATATTTGTCACGAGAGGAGACTATAAGGTCACTGCCTCTGATCCCGTAGCAGACTCCAGTGGCACTAAGCCCCTCGAGGCCAGTGATCCTGAGATCATCAAGACACCGATCGGAGCTGACGAGATCCATCTTACTGTCAGCGAAAATCATCATCGCAATTGGATCGATAGCCTATTCTCCAGAAAGCAGCCTATCGCACCAGTAGAGGTGGCACACAAATCCTGCTCAGCCTGTCTGATCCATCATATGGCTATGAAGTTGGATAGACGACTTTATTGGGATCCTGAGAATGAAAGATTTAAAAATGATGCAGCGGCAAATGCTATGTTGTCCAGACCGCAGCGAGCAGAATATGCTGTAAAATATTAGAAATATGATCAGATATCTTAGCATATTAGGAGGGATGATATGGCTCTGCGGATGTGGAGCTGAGAGTGAAAATGCTATGACTGAAAAAGCACCAATACAGCTATTGACCGTAGATCCAGGCCATTTTCATGCTGCATTAGTTCAAAAGGTAGACTATCCGGAGGTGGATCCGCAGGTGTACGTATATGCACCTGATGGTGATGATGTAGATCTCCACTTGGATAGGATAGAGAGCTTTAATACTCGTGATACCGATCCTACTTCGTGGCAGACAGAGACCTATAGAGGAGACGATTTTTTTGATCGTATGCTCAGTGAGCAGTCGGGCAATGTCGTGGTATTAGCGGGCAATAATCAAAAGAAGACTGAATACATCCATCGATCTATAGCAGCTGGGCTCAATGTATTAGCCGATAAGCCGATGGTAATTAATAGGGAGGATTTCAACTTACTCAAAGAGTCCTTTGATCTGGCTAAAACGAAGGAAGTCATGCTATATGATATCATGACTGAGCGCTATGAGATCACCTCTATGCTTCAGCGAGCTCTGATGCAAGATGATGTGATATTTGGAAAGTTAGCTCTAGGATCGGCAGATGATCCGAGTATTGTCAAAGAGTCGGTCCATCATTTTTTTAAGTATGTATCAGGTAGTATTCTGACCCGTCCACCATGGTTTTTTGATGTTGAGCAAGAAGGTGAGGGCATCGTCGATGTGACCACCCACTTAGTAGATCTGGTACAGTGGCAGGCTTATCCAGAGGTGATGCTCACGGAGACTGATGTCGAGATACTCGAGGCCAGTCGTACACGCACAGTGATGACACTCAGTGAATTCGCTGCAGTGACTCAGCAAGATGATTTTCCCAGCTATCTCGATAAAGATATGCTGAGCGATAGTACGATAGGCGTATACTGCAATGGCGATATCACCTATCGACTCAAAGACATACATGCCAAGGTCTCGGTCAAATGGAACTATAAAGCGCCTGAAGGAGCTAAAGACACTCATTACTCTTTGATCCGTGGCTCCAAGGCCCATCTCGAGGTGCTCCAAGGTGCGGAGCAAAATTATCAAGCGACCCTTTACATCAGAGCGAAATCAAAGGTGAAAACATACAGAGACAATGTAGAAAAGGCTTTTGCCAAAATAGCTGATCAGTATCAAGGAGTAGAGCTCATACCGAATGCTCAAGGATGGGAAGTCTCTATACCAGCCGAGCTCCGAGAGGGTCATGAGGCACATTTTGGAAGCGTCATGAAGGCCTTCATCGGATATATGGAAGATGGGAAGCTTCCAGCCTGGGAAGTGCCAAATATGATCACTAAATATCACACCACTACCAAAGCATTAGAAATAGCAAAATCAGAATGACCCCAATGATTGATACTCAATATAGTATACGGATCTCCGAGCTACTGACCATTATGATGATAGCAGCTTTATTACTTTCGTCATGTGCAGATGAGCCTCAAGAAGATATCAAAGATTTTGATCCTGAATTCGCTTTTGAGATGGTACCATCTGCAGAGTCTGGTATTACATTTAATAATCATGTCGAAGAAAAATACGAGACCTTTTTTGACTCGTACGCCTATGTGTATACTGGCGGGGGCGTCGCAGTAGGAGACATCAATAACGATGGACTACAGGATGTCTATTTTACAGGTAATGAGGTAAAGGATCGACTATATCTCAACAAAGGGGAGATGACATTTGAAGATATCAGCGATAGTGCTATCACCTCTGGCCAAGATGGCTGGCACAATGGCGTGACCATCCTCGATATCAATGGAGATGGCTGGCAAGATATATATATCTGTCGTGGTGGCTGGAAAGAGACTCCTGAGCAGCGAAAAAATCTACTTTACATCAATAATACAGATGGGACATTCTCAGATCAGGCAGAGCAATACGGCATAGCCGATATCGGCTATAGTATGCAGGCTTTGTTTCTCGATATAGACAATGATAATGATCTCGATCTATACCTGACTAATCGCCCGGATGAATACTACCTGCCGCTCTCAGTCATGCAGGAGCGAGCCGCTCAGGGCCCCGAATGCTGCAGCGATCGACTCTATCTCAACGAAGGAGGTCGATATACTGATATCAGTCGAGCTGCGGGTATAGTCAACTATGGATACTCGCTGGGTGTAGTGGCCTCAGATCTCAATGACGACGGCTATATCGATGTCTATGTCAGCAATGATTTCTCCACAGTGGATCATATGTATATTAATCAGGGTGACAATACATTCAAAGATGAGCTCCAGCAGAATATCAATCATATATCCCTCTACTCGATGGGTACAGATGTCAGTGATATCAATAATGATGGGATGGAAGATATCCTGATCATGGAGATGCGTCCAGAAGACTATACTCGGTCTAAGGTGTCAATGCCGTCCATGGATATTGCGGGTTTTCATGCCATCGTAGATGCTGGTATGCACAAGCAGTATATGCATAATATGCTACACCTCAATCGAGGCAATGGGGTATTCAGTGAGGTAGCTCAGTACGCTGGTATAGCTAAGACAGATTGGAGTTGGTCAGGATTATTAGGGGATTTTGACCTTGACGGAAATAAGGACCTCTACGTGACGAATGGTATGCGTCGTGATCTTTTTGATGGAGATGCCAGAGATCGATTGTCTGAGTTTATAGATCAGAACAAAGAAAAATACGAGCGACCGGAAGACTTTTTTGATAAAGGCTTTCAGGGGCTGGTAGAGACTTATAAACCCTTGAAGCTGAAGAACTATCTATTCAAAGGTAATGAAGATGTGACCTTCACTAATATCGGAAAGAACACATCGATCAGTATACCGAGTTTCTCTAATGGAGGCTGTCTGGCAGATCTGGACAATGACGGAGATCTCGATATCATCGTGAATAATATGGAGGATGAGGCATTCTTGCTTCAGAATACCTCTGAGAACTCTAATAACTCTATAAAGATCAATCTTAAAGGCCCGCAGAATAATCCAATCGGACTTGGTGCTAAAGTATGGGTGCATACTGGAGATCAGTCTTCGTACTACCAGCAGCGTATCATACGGGGATACCTCAGCTCTGGAGATGCACAGATGGTGGTGGGTTTAGGAGATGCAGAGTCTATAGATAGTGTCGTGGTCATATGGCCTGACATGGGCAGGAGTGTTCAGCGCTTACCGAGAATGAATGAAACCCTCACTATTAGCTACTCCTCGGATCTACCTATCACTCGTATGACAGAGGAGAGGCAGCATTGGTTTGTCGAGGAAGATGCTCTGCAGCCAGCACATATTGATGAAGAAAACTATGTCTACGAGTATGAGGATCAGATCTTGTTGCCACATAGCTTTACCACTGCCGGCCCAAAGATGGCTGAGGCGGATCTTAATGGAGACGGCATCTTAGATTTTTATATCGGAGGTAGCAAGAGTGAATCAGCAGCTCTATACCTCTCTCGTGGAGATCAATGGAGAAAAAGTGATCAACAGGCGTTTTATCTCGACCGCATATTTGAAGATATGGGCTCGCTTTTCTTTGATTATGATGGAGATGGCGATCAGGATCTATACGTCGTGAGCGGAGGTAGTGACCTATCGATTGGAGACATGGTTTTTCAAGATCGTCTTTATGAAAATCAAAATGGCACTTTCGTGAAAACAAAACATCTACCTGAGATCAAGTCTAATGGGTCTGAAGTAGTAGCTCATGATTTTGATGGTGACGGTGATCTTGATTTATTCGTAGGGGGCTTTGCCAAGTCTAATGAATATCCTATTGGAGACGCTTCTTTTTTCTTGAGAAATGAAGGAGGCACCTTTGTGCATGCTACGGCTGACTGGTATGATCATCAGCATATCGGTATCGTGTATGAAGTGGCTATGGCGGAGCTTGATGACGATGATGATGCGGAGATAGTCATAGTAGGGGAGTGGATGCCCATCACTATTTTGGATTGGGATGGTCAGCGATTTATCAATAAGACAGAGTCTTTTGGGCTATCTGATACTCGTGGATGGTGGACTGGGCTCGATGTGGCCGATATAGATGCAGATGGACATGATGATCTGATCGTGGGCAATCTGGGTAAGAACTACAAATTTAAGGTTGATGATACGCACAAATTTGAAGTGTATGCCAACGATTTTGATGAAAATGGTACATACGACATATTCTTAGCTACCTCTTCTCAAGCGGGTCATAAGCCAGTACGAGGCTTAGAGTGTTCGTCGCAACAGATGCCAGGCTTATCAGAGAAGTATTCGACCTTCAGTTCATTCGCTAAGGCAGAGATCGACGACATCTTGGGCCCTGAGATAAAGGAGGCTGTCAATCTAAAGGCAGACATTTTCTCGAGTATGATCCTATACGGAGATGGTCACGGGGGCTTTACTCAGAGTGTGCTACCCGCAGAATGCCAGTATTCTCTCATCAATAGCATAATAGTGGAAGATATGAATGGCGATGGTCTACTGGATATGATTACCGGGGGCAATCGGTTTAACGTCGAGGTGGAAACTACCCCTTCTGACGCTTCTATTGGGACCTTACTTATTAATACGGGCAATCGTAGCTGGAAGACCATACCTGCAACGGAGAGTGGTATCTATCTCAAGGGAGATATCAAGGATATGATATATACTAATGGTAAACTCATCTCGTCAGAAAATAGTGGTCCTGTCCGAGTACTGCAGCTTAAATAATAATCAAATATAAAAGTGGATAATTATGTGGCAAAGTGCCACATACGCTATAACCGTTTGGTAGTCAATTATGAGACTATCTGGTGATTTTGTTTGTATCGATTGCGTAAATTTTCCTGACCCTGCCAAAACACTATAAATAATCATTGCGTTTGTGCTCCGATCTGACTTTCAGGCCCCTATATATTGGGATTTTTATCAAGTTATATCCCCTTAAGGCAATATATGGATTCCTAATATTTTTTCAATCATGTACGTCAATAGTACGACATCAGTACGAATACCAAAATTAAAGCCTAAAAATAAAGCAATCGATTGCGTAAAATGATTTCTATCCTATATCTTGCTTCAAGGTTGTAGCATCCAGAAGTAGAGGTGGTATGATCTGTCGAGAAAACATTATTTAAACTATTTAACCTAAAGCGTATGACAGACGATGAAATTCTCTTCATTTCGAGATTAAAAAAGACATTTAGTCTCTGTCGATTTACATTGTATTTATTATTTGTAAGTGCGGGTCTCATGGCCCAAGACATCACGGTGAGCGGCACTGTGTCATCTAATAGTGAACCACTGATAGGTGTGAATATCATCGTGGATGGTACCAGCACAGGTACGATCACTGATATAGATGGAGCATATACCATCTCCGCACCCAGCGATGCGACATTAGTATTCAGTTTTGTCGGATTCGCCACTCAAGAGATACCAGTCAATGGTAGATCTACCATAGATGTGGTCATGGAGATAGGCGATGCCGATTTTCTGGAAGAAGTGGTGGTAGTGGGATATGGTACTCAAAAGCGTAGTGACGTGACAGGATCCATAGTGACTATGGAGTCTGATGAAATCCGAGAAGTACCTGCTTCTGATATCGCTCAGAGTATGCAGGGTCGACTACCAGGTGTGCAGATACAAAAGACTACATCCAGACCGGGTGGTGGGACACAGATCCGAATCCGGGGTAATAGATCACTTGGCTCAGATGAGTCTGGGGTGAATGATCCACTACTCGTAGTGGATGGTATTCCTTTTCAAGGGGGAAATCTGAACGACTTGAATCCAGATCTGATACAGTCTATTAATATCCTCAAAGATGCTTCGGCGACAGCCATATATGGATCAAGAGGTGCTAATGGGGTGATCCTGATCACAACTAAGAAAGGCGTACCAGGTAAGGCAAAAATCTCATACAATGGCTACTATGGTAGCTCTTCAGCAATTGATAAGTATGAAGTTTTTGATGCAGATGGTATCCGTGAGCTCAAAGAATGGTCGGCATTCTACGGAGGTGTAGGGGAGCTATCACCTGACGAGCTCGAAGGTATAGAGCTCGGCAGAGATGTCGACTGGCAAGATGAAGCCTACAAAAGTGGGCTCATCACTAATCATGAACTCAGTGTGTCTGGAGGTGCAGGAGGTACGAGATATAATATCTCGGGTGGATACTTCAATGAAGAAACCATTATCGAAGGCCAAGCTTTTAATAGATTTTCACTTCGCACGTCAATAGATTCTGATATCACGAGCTGGTTACGTGTAGGACTATCATCTATCAATACTCTATCAAATAGAGCTGGCGAAGGGGCTAATCCTGTACCAACCTTATTGAATCTAAGTCCGCTATTCAGAGCATACAATGATGACGGCTCTATATATAATAACCCTGCGGTTAATACACTTGACGAGCCATTCACCAGAAACCCTCTCCTCAATGCAGATGGGACTAACTGGAATCAAGATAGACGTAGACTACGTACATTCAATACGCTATATGGAGAAGTCCAGCTCGCTGAAGGACTATCATATAGACTCAATGTAGGTCTTGACTATTTACAGGATGAGTTCAATCAGTTTTTCGCATCTAATACTTCTTTTAGAGGAGGCGCTGCGAGTACTGCATCTATCCGAAATCGTGACGACTGGGGATATACAATAGAAAATATATTGCAGTATAGTAAGTCTATGGATAAACATACCATCGGATTGACTGGATTATTCAGTGTCCAGGAGCAAGAGAGTCAGCGTAGCGGATTTGATGCTCAGGATATCTTCTCTAATCTGATAGGAGCTAATAACTTCTTCCTCGCTGGTGGTACCAGTATTCCAGAAGATCAGTTTAACTATTCTCGATGGGGCTTGATCTCATACATGGGTAGAGCTAACTATACTTATGATAATCGATTCATTTTGACTGCTACATTCCGTGTAGATGGATCATCAAGATTAGCAGAAGGCAACAAATATTTCAGCTATCCAGCATTAGCTGCAGCATGGAATATTACTAACGAAAGCTTCATGGCGGATTCTCCGTTTGATAATTTGAAATTGAGAGTAGGATGGGGACGTACGTCCAATCAAGCTATCTCACCATATTCTTCTTTGGGTAGATTGGATAGATCTATCTATCAGCTCGGAGGCAACTCTGTTTCTGGTTTTGCCGTGACTAATCTGCCAAACCCGAATTTGAGTTGGGAGTTTACCACTTCTCAAAATGTAGGTATCGACTTTGGATTGTTTGATTACCGATTGACTGGATCGATAGACTACTATCGCACAGCTACAGACGGGGTACTACAGTCACGTAGTCTACCACCTACGAGTGGGGTGCCAAATCCTATCCAAGAAAACATAGGTGAGACCAAGAGTAGTGGTATCGAGATCGCTCTTGGAGCTGATATCGTACGCTCTGAGACGCCAGGCGGATTCAATTTTGGTATGGATGTAGCATTCTCAGCGCACAATGAAGAAATCGTGGCTCTTGGTAATGGTGTAGATCAGAATATAGGTAACGGATGGTTCGTAGGGCAGCCAGTGAATGTTATTTTCGATTATGAAAAGCTCGGTATCTGGCAGCTCAATGAAGCGGATGCAGCAGAAGCATTTGGAGATTATCTCCCGGGAGATATCAAGGTAACTGACCTCAATGGTAATGGAGTACAGGACGGTGATGATCGTACGATCTTAGGCCAGCTTGATCCTAAGTGGACTATGGGTCTGACTACGAGATTGTCTTATGACAATTTTGATTTGGCCATAGTAGGATTTGCTAATGTAGGCAATCTCCTCATCAGTGATATCACTCAAGGTAGTACGCTACTCGAAGGTCGTCGCAACGCACCTGTAGTAGACTACTGGACAGATGAAAATCCCACTAACTCATTCCCAAGACCAGGCTCTCAGGATACTCGTCACAACTCTGTGTTGGGATATTTTGATGGTAGCTTTGCTAAGATCAGAAGTATCAATTTAGGATATTCCTTTGATCAGGATCAGATCGGCAATGGACCTTTCTCTAATGCACGGATCTACTTGACAGTCAATAATCCATTCAAAGCATTCTTCTCAGAATATGTGGATCAGGGCGGTATCGATCCTGAGCCAAATGGTAGAGGAGGAGTAGGAAGAAGACTATTAGTAGGTAAAGGAACGCCACTGACAAGACAGTTTATTTTCGGAGTTAATTTTTCTCTGTAATTACCTAAAACATTAAAAGAAGATGAAAAAATTAATGAAATATACCGTTATCGTCGCTTTGCTCTCTTTTGCATCATGTGGCGATATATTAGAAGAAAATCCAAAATCAATACTTACTCCATCATTCTTTGAGACTGCTCAGGGGATCGAGGGAGGTGTAGTATCAGCTTATACATCATTCAAGGCGCTCACACGTCAGGGAGGCATGCATACTACTGTATGGGGTACAGATGAGTACACTTATGGTCAGCAAGTAGCTAATAATAGACTAAACAGTTATTCTGGCATAGATGCTAATAATGGTGATACTGCTGGTGCTTGGAATAGTGCCTATGCAGCGATCAATACATGTAATGGAGTCATCGAGCTCGGGCCAAATGCATCAGATCTTGATCCAGAAGTGCTCACTAATCTCGTCGCAGAGGCAAAATTCCTCAGAGCACAGTGGTACTTCGTGTTAGCTCAACAATATGGAGGCGCTACATTAGATCTGGGTTCTGGACCCTTAGCATTCAATAGAAATCCGACAGATGAGTTTACCCTCAACTCTAAAGGGGAAGTGCTATCAGCAGTGATCAACGATCTCGAGGAGGCAGCCGCAGAGCTACCAGACTCTCCAAGAGAGACTGGACGAGTGTGGAAGGCATCGGCTCTCCATGTCCTCGCTAAGGCGTACCTCACCAGAGCATGGTCTGACGAGGCTCAGCCAGGAGACTATGAGGCGGCACTCTCTACAGTACAGAGATTGATATCAGATCCTTCTTCTCCAGAGGCTAATTTTGGAGCAAGACTGATGGCTGATTTTGCAGATGTACATGCCGAAGACAATCATAATAATGCTGAGGTGCTTTTTGCGATCCAAGGTGAGACATCTAATAGAGATGAGCTCAACAATAGAGGAGGATATCAAAACTTCTTCTTTAGACCTTTCTATGTGCAATGGGCTGGTATGAACAGAGATGTAGAAAATGGCCGTCCTTGGATCAGATATAGACCGACAGAATATCTACTCAATGAGGTATATGCTGATAAGATCAATGACTCGAGATATGATAAATCTTATCAGACAGTATGGATTTGTAATTCTCTCACAGCAGGTGACAACAGACTCACTGGACAACAAAGTGTAAGAGGAGTGCCAAGATGGACTCAAGAGGAGGCCGATGCAGGCTTTGTGGATCAATCTCAAGTAGGAGAGTACAAGTTTGGTATCGGTGATACTGCTGTATGGATGCTACCTGATCATATCAAGATGAGTGATGATGAGAAGAAGCGAAAAGGTTTTGCAGTACTCAATACAGAGGACTATACTGATGCGGCCTATCCATCACTCAGCAAGTATGATGCTCGTGAGCGGCCATTCCCTGGTACGGGGACTGATCCAAACGTAAACTCGTATAGACCAGTGATCGTATACCGCTTAGCAGAAACCTATCTCATAGGTGCAGAAGCAGCACTCATGACAGGTAATACTGCTCTGGCAGCTCAGTATATCAATACTGTACGCCAGCGTGCTGCCTACGAAGGCAAGCAGAGTGAGATGATGATATCAGCAGCAGACGTAGATATCGACTTCATACTCGATGAGCGATCGAGAGAACTCAATGGAGAGTTCATGAGATGGTATGACCTCGTGCGTACGGGCAAACTGATAGAGAGAGTCTCACTATACAATGAGCAAGGTGCTCAAAATATTGAGGCTTATCACCAACGTAGACCAATACCGCAGGGACAAATAGACTTATCACCAGGATTCCCTCAAAATCCAGGCTACTAAACGGAGCACTACTGAAAAGGAGTTTTGACTTGATTCCTTAATCAATAGATAGTTTTTTCATACTACACGCTGGCGAGTGATCGCCAGCGTTTTTTGTTTAGGGGGCATTTACCTAATCAGTTCTCCTGCTATTCTGAGATCACGCCTTACACCAGATAGCCAGTTCATTCCCGACAGGGTCATGAAAATGAAATCTACGTCCGCCTGGGAATGAAAAGATATCCTGAGCAATCGGAGCTCCCATAGATATGAGTGTATCTCTGATGCCCTCGAGATCTTCATGATAGAGTACGACGAGTGTGCCATTGACTATAGGCCCTACGACCAGCTCAAATCCGCCACTGATACCTGCATCTTCAAAAGCTACGTAGCTCTGCCCATAGTCGATGAATCTCCAGCCAAATGCCTTGGAGTAGAATTCTTTGATCGCCGGGATATCGGTCGTGTATAGCTCGATGTAGTGTATGGGTGTTTTCATGCTTTTACATTGTGATAGGCCAAAGATATAATGTCTTTCAGATGATGGTCAGAGATATCACAGAGATTGATCTGAGTCCATCCTTTTTGGCCCCATTTATTGGGCACGGGAGATACGGAGCCTATGGATTCGGATAGTATAGACTGTTGTTCTGTGCTGAGCTTTACTACAGCGAGGTCAGTTTTGTCACTATAGGTCAGATAGATGTTATCTCCTATTCTGAATGCTATTTTATCATGATGGGGAGCGATGGTCGTATCAGGTAGTTCTGTAGCCAGCCGCTCTAAAGTGCTAAAGTCGCTCATAGATTCTAATGTTCTGATTTTTCTATGGTCCACTCTTCGTCTTCTATCAGTCTGGAGACGAATTCTTGAGGGGTGGATAGGGTACGGTGAACAGGGCATTTTCCGGCTATCTCGAGGAGACGCCGTTTTTGGTCCATAGTCAGATTACCCTTTAGCTCGAGTATTCGCTCAAAGCGATCTATCATGCTCGACTTTTCCTCTGGGTGTGCCATATCATCTTCATGGTGATTTCGCTTAGCATGTGTGAGATGTACTTTGACCTCTTTTAGATCCCATTTTTTGCGTCGAGCATAGAGCTGAAGTGTCATGGCAGTACAGGCGCCGAGGCTGGAGTTGAGTAGTTCATAGGGAGACGGGCCAAAGTCATTGCCCCCAAAAGAGGTCGGCTCATCAGCTATCAGCGCATGATGCCCAGCGAGTATATCTGAAGTGAATACATCTTCGTCCTCGAGACGTACGACTACTTGTTCGTCAGTTTTTAGTTTTTCATCCTCCGGAAAATCCACATATCGAGTCACCCAAGAAGAGATGACCTGCCCAGCATAGTGCGCATCCCGCTTATCAGTCAGTAGGTGATCTGCCCCATCCAGCGTCACGAAGCTCTTCGGATGCTTAGCCAGTTGATAGATATTTGCCGCATTATCGATTCCTACTGTAGTGTCCTGTGGGCTGTGCATCACGAGGAGGCCTTTGCGCAGCTCACTGATCGTCTCGATATGATCTTGACTCCGAAGATCATCGAGGAAGTGTTTTTTGATCATGAAGTCACGTCCGCCTACATTGACTCGAGCACATCCTTGCTTCTCGATCGTCTCGATACTATCCTTGATCAGGTGTGTGACATGCTCGGGGTAGGAGGGAGATCCGATCGTCACCACTGCTTTGATATTATCGAGTTGCCTTGAGGCGAATAATGCAGCAGCGCCTCCGAGACTATGTCCGATCAGAATAGAGGGTGCGGTATAGTGCTCTGCCAGATAGTCTGAAGCCGATATGAGATCTTCGACATTCGAGGTAAAGTTAGTATCCGCAAACTCTCCTTCACTCTCCCCTAATCCCGTGAAATCAAATCGCATCACTCCGATCCCATTTTGCGTCAGTGCTCTGCTGATATAGCGAGCCGATAGAAGATTTTTATTACCAGTAAATACATGGGCAAATAAGGCAAATGGATAAGGGGCTCTGCTCAAGGGCAGATTTATCTTAGCAGATAGCTTATAGCCAGCTGCATTGACGAACTCTACTTTGCGAGTAGGCATAGGAGAAGATTATGTTAATTATTGATGGATTTGTTATCGGCTTAATAATAAGGCTAAATACCTACTTTGACTATATTTGTGTCAGACCGACTCATTAAAAAAGATGTCTAAAGACAAATTTAAGTCTTCGCTCAGCTGGGACGACTTTCAGTCACTGGGCAATCCTGAAAATGCACCAGAGCCAGCTGCAGAAGAAAGTGCTGAATCAACAGAAAACCTCAAGGACATAGTGAGAGTATATCTCGAGCGAAAAGGTCGAGGAGGTAAGACCGTGAGTATCATCAAAGGACTCACTGGTGATGATGACTATCTCAGCGATCTGTGCAAAAAACTCAAATCAAAATGTGGCGTTGGCGGATCTGTCGATGACGGAGAGATCATCATACAGGGCGATCAGCGAAACAGATTAATCAAGGAATTACGCATTATCGGATACAATAATGTGAAAAATGCCGGTGCATAGGCAGTGATTTATTGGTCGTAGTCTTTCTTGAGTAAAATTATTATTTGCATTATTACAAGTCAGAATATAGAATATGTTAATAGGAGTAATCATTTGTTTCATTATAGGGTATTTAGTCATTGTTTTTGAGCACCCGCTCAAGCTGGATAAGACAGTTCCAGCATTAATCATGGGAGCGCTCTGTTGGGCATTGATATCAGTAGGTCATCTCGACATCATCGATCATCATGGACATGCGGTAGGGCATGACGGAGATTATTATGATGGGTTAGGAGGTGTGCTCTTACATCATATAGGTAAGACGGCAGAGATCCTGATCTTCTTGATCGGAGCCATGACTATAGTGGAGCTTATTGATTTGCACAAAGGATTCTCAGTGATCACTAATAGGATCACGACTAATAGTAAAAAGAAGATGCTATGGCTCATCTGTATTTTGGCCTTCTTCTTGTCCGCCACATTGGATAATCTGGCATCGACTATCGTATTAGTCTCACTACTCAGACGACTTGTCCCTGAGCGCAATGAGCGCCTATGGTTTGTCTCGATGGCTGTCATTGCTGCCAATGCTGGTGGAGCATGGTCACCTATCGGTGATGTGACGACTACCATGCTATGGATCGGAGAGCGAGTCTCTACACCAGGATTGATATCCCATTTGGTGATACCATCATTAGTGTGTTTTGCAGTGCCGACATTCATAGCTTCATTGACTAAGCCATTTCAGGGTGAGATACAGCTCGCCAGTAGAGAAAAAGAAAAAGAAGCAGAACGTAATACCGTACTCAGTAGCAAAATGATGCTCGCAGTGGGTATCGGTGGATTGGTATCAGTACCATTCTTTAAGAGTATCACACATATGCCGCCATACCTCGGTATGATGCTGGCATTGGGTATCGTATGGTTAGTATCAGAGTACATTCACCCAGAGGAGGACTTTGAGGAAGAGCGCAAGCATTTATACTCAGCGCATACAGCGCTCTCTCGTATCGAGATGTCGAGTATCTTATTCTTCTTGGGTATCTTGATGGCCGTAGGATCATTAGAGTCATTAGGCGTATTGAATAATCTGGCAGCATGGCTCGATGCTACACTTCCGACTCAGGACATTGTAGTTCTGTTCTTAGGAGTATTCTCAGCGATCATAGACAATGTGCCACTCGTGGCAGCATCCATGGGTATGTACTCAGAGCCGATGGACTCTAAGCTGTGGCACTTCGTGGCATATGCAGCTGGTACTGGAGGTAGTATGCTCATCATCGGATCAGCGGCAGGTGTTGCTGCGATGGGTATGGAGAAGATAGACTTCATCTGGTATCTGAAGAAAGTGACTTGGCTCGCAGCCTTAGGATTCATCGCAGGTGCGATTACTTTCTTAGCGATGTATACCCTCTTCTTTTAGTAGTTAGGAAATAATTAGTGGGAAATAGTAAAGCCATCGAGATTCACTCTTGATGGCTTTTTTGTGTACACTTGTCAGCAATATGTTGACAATCGTGTTGTATTATGTTACTTTTATATTGTGAGAGTACGGTTGATAAAATGGGCAAATGTGCTTTTGGTGTGCAAAGATGATCCCACGATGCAAAGAGCTTTTGAGAATTTTAGAAGGCGTATTAACCATATGGAAGATTGTCTTTATCCTCAGGATTTGATAGTGCGATTTCCTAATAGTGATCTTGTGACTTGTCCGAAGACTAAACAAAGTAGGATCGTCTTTAATGTTGGCAATAATAAGTATAGACTTGTATGTGGGTATTTATTTACAGCTAAAGAATGTGTATTATTTGTAAAATTTGTTGGGACTCACAGTGCTTATGATAGAATCGATGTTTGTAGTATAAATACGTTTAAGTAATAAAGGATGAAATACAAAAGAATATATGATATCGAGCAGTATAATGAATACTGCAATATCTATGAGGAGCTTGCTAATAAAGATTATGAAAAGTATGTCGAAGAACTTGATCTTCTTGGGCTCCTTATTGAAGACTATGATAATAAAATGATTAAAAAATTTGGTATCGCTGAAGATATGAATCCTGTAGAGCTCCTTGATTATTTATTGGACGAGCAAGATTTGACTAAAGCAGAGTTTGCTCGTCAGTTAGGTGTATCCCGTCAGCTTATTTCAGATATTTTGAAGTATAAGAGGAATATCAGCAAAAATATGGTAATGAAGTTGAGTGACTACTTTGGTATGCGCCCATTGGCTTTTAGTCGTCCTTATTTGTTAAGTGGGAATAGTAAATCTGCTGCGTAATTTATATCTCCTTCAGGATTTTCCTAAATCGATACTGCAGCATTAGCGAAGCCACTAAGAATCCAAAGACTAAACCGATCCAAAGTCCCTGTGGCCCTATCTTAAAGTAGAAAGAAAGTAACACTCCGATAGGTATACCTATGATCCAATAAGCAATGAAGGTGATGATCGTAGGACGATTGACATCCTGAGCACCTCTGAGCATACCGAGTGTCACCACCTGTAGCCCGTCAGGTATCTGAAATATGGCCGCATATATCAGTAGAATAGAGGCGATCGAAAGTACTGCATCATCATCGATATAGAGATGTGGTAGCGCCTCTCTGAATACATAAAAGATAGCGGCTGTCACCGTCATGAAGAAAACTACCTGGATAGATGCAGACTCTCCAGCCCTTAGCATGCCTGGCTTATTTTTCAGCCCCAGCTGACGACCTACTCGCACTGCGGCAGCCATCCCCAGACCGGAGCAGATCAAGAAAGGTATCGATGCGAGATTGATCGCTATCTGATGAGCGGCTTGAGCTTCTTTACCGAGATTGCCCATGATGATAGCGACACCCGCTACAGCACCGACCTCAAAAAACATCTGCAAGGCGATAGGCACACTGATGGAAAGTAGTTTTTTGAATATGATCGACTGATAGACTCTGTATTGAGCTTGTTTGATATAGCTCCAGAGGTCTTTCCAGTTGATCAGGAGTGCTACGATGACGATGATCATGGAGCATCGAGCGACAAATGTCCCTATGGCGGCTCCAGCTACTCCCATATGAGGGGCTCCCCAATTGCCAAAGATCAAAACATAATTAACTAAGATATTGATGACATTTCCTACTATCATGGCGATCATAGGCGGTAGCGTCTCTGACATCCCATCGCTGAAGCATCTGAATGTCTGAAATATCATCATCGGTATCAGTGAAAAAGCACAGATACGCAGATAAGGTCGAGCCAGATCGATCACCTCGACATCCTGACCCATCATAGACAGCAGTGGGATGAGTCCGAGCATCACCGCCATGGCTATCAGTGCAAATGCTACATTGATGATCATGCTATGTTTGAAAAGCTGAGAGATGCGACGGTGTTTACCGCTACTATGGGCTTCTGCCACGAGTGGCGGCAGCCCAAACGATAATCCCAGCCCCACGATTGCAAATATGATAAATATCGCCACCGACAAAGACACTGCCGCCAAAGGTGCAGCTCCGAGTCTACCGACCATGAGATTGTCCGCCAGATTAGTAGCGATTTGGCCCAACTGACCCAGCATGATTGGGTAGGCCAGCTTCGTATTGGCTCTGAAGTCCTCTTGATAGGTGGTATAGATATTACGTATTCGCTGGATCATTGAACCACAAAACTACGGTTATTAGCTCCCAGAATTGATAATTAGGGTGTATAGCTTTGAGATAATTTATGTGTCATTTTGACTCGTAGTCGACGAGATCAGTTATATTCGGTACTCACTTTATTATCATTGAAATAAATATTGCTTATACATGAGAATTGCTCATATTATTTTTCTTTTGCCCTTTTTGTTTTTATGCGAATGGGCATCTGCACAATCATCCAGTCCCTATGAGAAGTATTACGATGCGGTAGAATGGAGGTCCATTGGCCCATACCGAGGAGGACGCTCTTGTGCTGTCGTTGGTGTCGAGGGGGAGCCCAATCTTTTTTACTTCGGTGCCACAGGAGGTGGTGTCTGGAGGACTAAGGATGGAGGTCGCTCATGGGCGAATATCTCTGATGGATACTTTGGAGGATCGATAGGATCGATCGCAGTAGCGGAGTCCGATCATAATGTCATCTATGTAGGTGGTGGCGAAAAAACTGTCCGTGGAAATGTATCTTACGGCTACGGTATGTGGAAATCCGAAAACGCTGGTAAGACTTGGGAGTCAATAGGCCTCAAAGACACGAGACATATCGCTCGAGTACGGGTGCATCCTGACAATCCGGATGTGGTATACGCAGCGGCTATGGGAAATCTCTTCGCTCCCAATGAAGAGCGAGGTGTATTTAAAAGTACAGACGGTGGTAAGACTTGGAAGAAGACCTTATTCATCAGCAATGAGGTAGGCGTCGTGGATCTGGTCCTCGATCCTAATAATCCTCGGATCATGTATGCCAGTAGCTGGAGAGTGAAACGTACCCCCTACAGCCTTGAGTCAGGTGGCGAGGGATCAGGCCTATGGAAGAGTACTGACAGCGGTGATACATGGACTGAGATCACAGCTAATGAAGGATTGCCGACGGGCACTTGGGGGATATCAGGTATCACCGTATCTCACCAAAACTCTGATCGTCTCTGGGCGATCATAGAAAATGATAAAGGTGGCGTCTACCGCTCTGATGACGGAGGTGAGACCTGGATGCGGACTAATGATAGCCGAGCACTCAGACAGAGAGCGTGGTACTACAGCCGTATCTACGCTGACACTCACGATGAGGATGTAGTCTATGTGGTCAATGTGTCCTATCACAAGAGTACAGACGGAGGTAAGACATTCAAAGGTGATAATGCGCCACATGGCGACCACCACGATCTATGGATCGCTCCCGAAGATCCTAATCGTATGATCATCGCTGATGATGGTGGCGCTCAGGTGAGCTACGATGGTGGCGAGACGTGGTCGACCTATCATAATCAGCCTACCTCACAGTTTTATAGAGTGACTACTGACAATGCATTCCCGTACCGGATCTATGCGGCTCAGCAGGACAATAGTACTGTAAGAATCAAGCATCGTACGAGCGGCTCGGTCATCGATGAATCCGACTGGGAGCCTACGGCTGGTGGCGAATCGGCACATATTGCTGTAGATCCTGACAATCCTGAGATTGTATATGGTGGTAGCTATGGTGGATTTTTGACTCGACTGGATCACAGTCTCGATGTAGTGAGAGCGATCAATGTATATCCAGACAATCCTATGGGCCATGGCGCAGAAGGGATGAAGTACCGCTTTCAGTGGAACTTCCCTATATTCTTCTCTCCGCACAACAGTAAGAAACTATATACCGCTTCTAATCATCTGCACGTGACTTATGATGAGGGCCAGTCGTGGGAGATCATCTCGCCTGACCTCACTCGCAATGACTCTACTAAACTAGGGCCATCCGGAGGACCGATCACTAAGGATAATACTGGGGTAGAGTACTATTGCACCATATTCGCTGCAGCAGAATCACCTGCTAAAGAAGGCGTCATCTGGACAGGATCTGATGATGGATTAGTCCATGTGACGACTGACGGTGGTGCAGACTGGAGTGATGTCACGCCATCTGGTGCGCCAAAGTGGCTCATGATCAATAGTATTGATCCGCATCCTACCGATCCTGCGACCTGCTATATCGCTGGTACACTCTATAAGGCGGGCGACTTCAGACCTTATCTCTATAAGACTAATGACTACGGTAAGACCTGGAAGAAAATCGTCAATGGTATACCAAATGATCACTTCACGAGAGTAGTCAGAGTAGATCCTGAGCATGATGGACTGCTGTATGCAGGTACCGAGACGGGCATGTACATCAGCTATGATGACGGAGAGCGATGGTATCCATTCCAACTGAATATGCCGATCGTGCCAATCACGGATCTGACGATCAAAGACAACAACCTCATCGCTGCTACTCAGGGCCGTGGTCTCTATATTATCGATGATCTCACGGTCATCCATCAGGCTATCGATGCGCAGCCATCAGGAGATCATCTTTATCAGCCGATGCCGGCCTATAAGTATGGTGGCGGACAGCGCAAGAAAGCAGAAGGTGTAGGACTCAATCACCCATCAGGAGTGATGGTGTACTACATGCTCGATGACTACGAGGAGAAGGAGGATACAGTGGAACTGGCTTTTTATGATGGAGCAGGAGAGCTGATCCGTACATACAGCACGCATAGCGATGAAAAGGATACCAAACTCAAAGATCTGGAGGCTGGGGCCAATATGTTCACTTGGAATATGCGATACCCTGAGGCTAAGCGCTTTGATGGGATGATATTTTGGTGGGGATCTATGGCTGGAGCCAAAGCTATACCTGGCGACTATATGGTCAAGATGTCTGTCAATGGAGAGGAGCAAGAGCAATCATTTGAAATAATGGGAGATCCACGACTCGAGCTCACGGAGGCAGACTATGCTGCGCAGCGAGACTTCATCAAGTCGATCAATGACAAGGTCACCGCATCTCATGAGGCGATCATTGAGATCCGACAGATCAAAGAGCAGCTGGCTAAATATGAAGAGCTACTCGAGGACGAGGAGGACGTGGTACAGAGCATCGGGGAGATAGATAGTATGCTCTATGATATCGAGACCGCTCTCTATCAGACTAAGAATCAGTCCCGTCAGGATCCGCTCAATTTCCCAATCAGACTGACGAACAAGCTCGCTCACCTCAACTCGCTCACGCAGATCGGCGACTATCCTCCGACTGATGGGGCTATCGAGGTCAGAGATGTATTAGTAGGAGAGATCGATGGACTGCTCGATCAGTATGAGATGATCAAGACACAGAAAGTACCTGCCCTCAATGAGCTCATCCGCTCTAAGCAGGTCGACTACATATTGATCAAAGACAACGAATAAATCCGATAGGATGTAAATAAACACTAAAGCGCTAAGCTCTCGCAGTTTAGCGCTTTATTTTTGTATTCTGCTGAGATAGGAGACATCAGCTGAGCTATGCTCAATCTCGTAAATCAATGAGCTCAGGATCTTTGTGTGATATGGGCCCTCATTAAAAAGCGAAATATGGATAACGAATTATCACCACTCGACCCAATAGAAACGCCAACTGAACTGGTATGGCTGGATCGAACAGCGGATATACTGGACAATAAGTTCAGGCTGCCAGGGACTGATTTCAGGTTTGGAGTAGATGCGGTGATGGGGCTGATCCCTTATGTCGGAGATATCATGACGGTCGTGATCGGAGGCGGCATGATCATCACGATGTATCGCAAAGGCGCCAGCGGTAAGCTCGTCATGAAGATGCTATCCAATGTAGCCTTGGATGCGATGGTCGGGACGATACCATTGTTAGGAGATATCTTTGACTTCCGATATCGCTCTCACCGTCGCAATGTCAATCTCATGAAAGAACACTATGAAGAGGGCAAGCATCGAGGCAGCGCCTGGGGGGTGATTTTGTTGATCTTAGCATTGATTATGCTTTTATTCGTTCTTATATTCTACGGAGTAGGTGCCTTGATCCATTGGGTGGTGAGCTGATAGTGAAGGGGCGAAGAGACGATATTACATGCTCTTCGAATGTCTGTGAATTCAAATCGATATTGGCTGATCAGAAGGATATTATTCTGAAGTTACAAACTTCAGAAAGCGGGTTCAGCCAATTCAGTTGGATAATGATGTTATCCCTGATGTGCCTATCCTTGCGACAGAGATAAAGATTGAAAGCAGTGTTGATTAATTTCTGGGAGAATCATACTTAGCTTGATTCAAATCTGTATTTTGACAAAATCAAGTCAAATCAGTATGAAAAATCAGCGCAAATTCTGGGGATGGGGATACGAAGACTATGCCCTCGATCCTATAGCCTTAGATAAGTTTAGATCCCTGATCCAATTTAGCCTTGGGATACCCAAGCTGGTATCACATCCAGTACCAGTTCTCAAGGATATTCAACTATCCGCACCTGCTATATCTCTATCCGATTCGATCCTATCCTTTTGCACTAGCGAAACATATGATCGGGCGAGTCATACCTATGGCAAGTCATTCAGAGATATTTGGAGGGGTGCACATGGCAAGTTTGAGCATGCTCCTGATTATGTAGCCTACCCTAAGACGGAAGATGATATCATAGCGCTATATTCTTTTGCACAGCGAAATGGAGTCGTACTGATACCATTTGGAGGGGGCTCTTCAGTAGTCGCTGGAGTGGAACCAGATGCTGGACTTAATCGTAGACCTGTGATCAGTGTAGATATGCGCCATTTTGATCAAATCATAGAAATCAATCATCAGAGTCGATGTGCTAATATACAGGCGGGCATCTATGGTCCGGCATTAGAAGCGGGACTAAAGCCTCATGGACTGACTTTAAGACATTTTCCACAGAGCTTTGAGTTCAGCACATTGGGAGGCTGGATAGCTACCCGCTCAGGTGGGCATTATGCTAGCTTATATACGCATATAGATGAGTTTGTACAGTCAGTCCGTATGGTCACACCGACGGGAGTCATGGATACACGCCGATTACCTGGCAATGGTGCTGGACCGAGCGAAGAGCGTCTCGTATGCGGATCAGAAGGCATCTTGGGGATTATCACTTCTGCCTGGATGAGGCTACAAAACATTCCCAAATACAAACTGGCTCAGACTGTGTCTTTCTCCTCATGGGAAGATGCAGTAGAAGCCTGCCGTCTTATCGCACAGTCAGGCCTCAATCCGTCCAATGCACGTCTCGTCAGTCCTATGGAGGCCATGTCCAATGGGTTAGGCGATGGCAGTGCCTCAGTGTTGATCTTAGGATTCGAATCTCATAATCATGAGCTCCATGCATGGATGAATGAGGCGATCATCATAGCTGAAAAATGCAATGGGAAGGTAAATCCGAAGCCAGAAAACAAGAAACGAGACGAATCAGCAGATCGATGGAGAAAATCATTCTTGGCAGCCCCATACCTGCGTGATGAATTTGTTCGTATGGGATGTGTCATGGAGACCTTTGAGACGGCAGTGACCTGGGATCAGTTTGATAGATTTCATAAAGGCGTCACAGAGGCGGCTGAACAAGCCATCAAGGAGATCTGCGGCGCTGGATTTGTCACCTGCCGATTCACACATATCTATCCCGATGGACCGGCACCGTACTATACCATCATAGCCAAAGGACAGACCGGTAGAGAGCTGGATCAGTGGGACCAGATTAAAGCTATCGTATCTCAGAAACTGATTGATCTTGGCGGGACCATCACCCATCATCATGCTGTAGGTAAGGATCATCAACCTTACTACCAACAGCAGATCACAGAACCATTCCATCGAGGACTGTCAGCGATCAAGTCGGAGCTCGATCCGCACTGGATACTAAATCCGGGAGTCTTGATTAAAGGAAAACAGTGAGTTGATTTTTGATCTTTCGTGATTCTTGTATCGAGTTGGATTGTCTGTAAGAAGAGGATGGTATTGATTCTTCACCAAAAAAAGCCCGGAGGGCTGACATTATTATAGAAATAGTCAAAAGCATCCAACACAAACCCTGATAGGGTGATATAAAACCAGCGAAATTGAAACAGGTAGAGGACTAAGCCCTCAGCTTAAAGTCAATGATGACACGGCCACACTCTCGCTCTACTGATGACTCAGAGAACAGATATTTCTTTGCACCATCTTCGGCAAGCTTGATGAGGTAGGCGTCGGCTGTGGTGCTACCTACCTGAGTGTAATGAGCAGAGACGACTTTGCCGGAGCTATCGACACAGATTTTAACGACCACCTTACCTTGCTTTTGAGAGTTGTCCGTGATGGTCGGGATGCGCAGTACTTTTCGTTTGCCGATGGCACCGTCGATATTGTTAGCTTTTAGGCCGGAGTCAGATGTGCCGCTGGCACTTTCGGTGGCAGGAGCGCTGTCCGATGCTTTATTAGCTTGGCTTGCTTCCGCTGACTTTTTGAATAGCGACTGAAAGTGTGATACTTTCTTAGCCTTTTCCTCAGCTGCTTTCTTCGCTTCCGCTTCCTTTCTGGCCTTTTCTACTGCCTCTCGTTTTGCCTTTTCGGCGGCTTCTTTCTTGGCTTTTTCGGCGGCAGCCACACGAGCGGCTTCTGCTGCTTCTTTTTTAGCTTGTGCCTCTTTCTGTCTTTTGAGTAGCGCTTCGTCTACGAGTGTTTTGACTTCTTTAGCGGGTTCATTTGACGCCGCCTTGGCCTCAGATTGCTCGGGCTTTTGGGATGATTGAGAGGAGGCTTCGGGCGCTGCTGCTTTCGGTGCTGGAGTGGTGGTCTCAGTCACACTTTTCGGTTGGTTGTTGGTCGGTTTTAACAGAGGTGACTCGGCAGGTCGAGCGGCCGTCGATCGAGGAGCATGATACTCCACATCGTCATGGCTGAAGTCTACCACGATGGCATGCTGCAGCGGCTGCTCTGTGTCCTGCTGTACGCCACTCCATAGCGTCAGTAGCAGTGCTAACAGAATCAAATGAACCAATATGCTAAAGAAATAATTTCTCATGTCTCTGGTTAGGTCTATGCTCGATCATAGATTGATTTCTATCACCATACATATTATGATATATCATAATGCAAATGGCGTGCCATAATCTTCTTTCCTTTAGTCTGCAGCCTATTATTAGTCTTGATCGTATTGATTCTGTAGTATTTCTACTATTTTACTATTGATTCTAATATATAATAAGCGCTCTCCTATGAAAGTACTCAAGTATCTACTCCTGAGTTGCTTCTGTTTACTCTTCAGTTTATCTGATGGATATAGCCAGACAGAAGTATATTACCGAAAGGGTAATAATAAAATCTATACCAAAGCCTTAGTCCGGGAGTATGAGCAGCTGCCGTATCAGCGATTTCAGCTGGTCTATCGAGATACTACGATCTATATGTATCCAGAGGACGTGGATGAGTATACAGATGGCAAGACTCGAGTCTATGAGTCACACCAGATCACGCAGGATGATCAGATCAAAAAAGTATTTCTCCTCCGAGAGTATGTCACTGACAGCATCTCACTGTACTCCTATATGGATCCCGAACTGGAGAAGCATATTTTCTTAAAGGCGGGTAGTGATCTGATTCTACTCTCTGAGCGTGGTCGTGGTGGCAATCAATACTTGAGAGTGTTGACGAGCCTATTTGAGAAGTGTCGTATAGAGCGAGAGGTCAAGAAGTACACTACATACAACGTTAATGCTATGCGTCGCTTTTTGAAGTCACTCGAGACTTGTGAGGTGTACTATACGCCGGTACCAAGATTCTTTGCTAAGCTGGGGATAGGTAGCATAACTCCACGCCGTAGTTTTGATATCCTGCGAGACAGTCCTATCAGTTTAGGCCCATTAGAGTTTCAGCCCGGCTATCAAGATAAGCTGGCTTTGAGTTTAGCATTGAGATACTTTATGCCTATCGCTAAGACGGGTGTGGGTGTAGAAGGAGGTGTGACCATGGCTCGATATACGATGGACTATAGAGCGACTTTTGACAATGTATCTCTATGGATGCAGTATGCGGACAATAGGGTAGAGGTACCTCTCTTTTTAAACTTTTCATTTCCTCGGGATCGGTTTCAGCCAGTGTTCAAGATCGGAATAGTCGGCGGATATGCATCTACTCAGTCACAGGATATACGGAGATTTATCGCTGATCCACTGACTATGGTGACTCAGATTGATGATTTTGTATTAGCTAAAAGTAATCTGACACTGGGCTATGCGGTCGGAGCGGAGCTACGACATAAGATCAGTGAGCATCTGGGCGCCACTATCGGAATCGAGTATTTTGATATGAGAGAGCTGGGAGAGGATAGTTTTTTAGATTTTGCTCGCTGGGATCTGTCCATTGGCGCCAGCTACATGTTTTAGAGAGTACTGAAACTGCTCCAGATCGTCTCGCTCAGATAGGAGCTCTCGAGCGTGGTAGTAGCCGATAGCTGCGATCTCGTGAAAGGACTTCCAGTCCATCAGACCAAAATGTGTCACAGGAGGATTAAAAAATAAATCGATCTTGCTGAAGTGATCTCTTGATTGATTTTCGCTCATAGCGAAGGTTGACTTAGCGATCGTCTCCATCATATTGGGGAGATTCTGATACTTGTTTTTGCGTAGGATTTTTGAGCCCCATCGCTGTAGAAAGGAGGGAAGCTCATCCACATTGACCTCATGGATCTCGTCTGTATCGAGATTTACCCCGATGACATTTCCCACCCCTTTTTTCGTGATGATATCGACTGGGATATTATTGAATACCACTCCATCGACTAATACATGTCGATCATAGACCACGGGAGGGAATACACCTGGGAGGGAAATACTTGCTCTGATGGATTTCCAAAGTGGTCCTTGCTCATGGAGTCGCATTTTGGAGCTGGTCAGATCAGATGACACACAGAAATAGGGGATCCATAGGTCTTCGATCTGTACATCCTGAAAAGTCTCTTGCAGTAGTCGGTCGATCTTTTTACCTCCTAAAAGGCCATAGAAGGGAAATAGCTTAAAGTCCCACAGTGGAGTAGGATTACTCATAAATACTCGCTCACTCATCTCTGATACCTCTACCGCTGAGTGATCCATAGCGATGAGTGCGGCCATGATAGAGCCGATGCTGGTCCCGCAGACATAGTCAATATCTATGTTGTATTCGCTCAGTGCCTTGTACACACCGACATGCGCCATGCCTTTCGCTCCACCACCGCTGAGTACGAGCCCATTTGAGGTGCCGCATACGATGCGGATGATCCGAGACATGTCTTTGAGATTGTGATGTCGTACGTGATGATGGCCGTTGATTTTTCTGCCGTCGTACCATCTCAGCGTTTGACTTGGCAGTATACAGTCCGCCGGATGGATGAGCATGAGCTTGACATTCCACCCTGAGTCGGGCGTGATATCATCCATGATGCGCTCGATGGGGCGCTTTACTGGGCCGAGTCCTGTATCCATCATGACCAGACTGTAGTCAGAATGCCTAAGGCAGAACTTGCTCCAGTTTTCATGATCCTCATCACCGATCAGCATGAGATAGTCGTACTCGCTTTCGAGTTCATTGAGGAGGAGTGACACTCTGTGTCTATCGTAGTCATGTAGAGAGTCGGCGATTCCGTCAGTATCGAGAGATTGATTGATATAGGCGGCATCGATGACCTTCGTCTTACCGTAGGCTTTGATCGCATCGACGAATAAGGTGACCGCATCATCGATTTTCTCAGTATGGTCCGCTTTGAATAGGGTGAAGACCACAAAGCTATTCGGTTGCTTTTGGAAGCTCAGTTGATTTTGAAGTCTCGTGACGACGAGCCGTGATATATGCTTGAGAAAGCTCGGATACTGCAGTATGAGCTGATTAAAATGATCTTTATTGATCTCTGCGAGTATACTATTGCGTATAGCATAGATATCTGCTGTCCGTTTGGCGCCTTCATTGAGTAGCGCCATCTCACCTACGCTTTCTCCACGGCTGATATGGCCTACGATTTGCTTTTTACCGACCTTGTCAGGGATCATAGCGCCAAGTCGTCCACTGAGTAGTAGATACATGCTATCTGCCACATCTCCCTGATGCATGAGATAGTCACCGCCTTTTATTTCCCTGATGGTGATGATATTGAGCAGAGCCTGTAGCTGTGGACCATCTGATATCTCAAATAGCTCGCAGATCGCATCTACGAGTATTTTTCGATTGTACTTGACCTCTTTATCGACCGTGTCCATAGCTTTAGTTGATTTGATAGTCGGTGCAGCTATTAGACCCTTAGACTGTTTTACTGCTCACTTACTAAAAATATAGATTTGACAGAGAATAGAGTATTAATTCAATAAAATTTAGCTCCAAATCACGCAGAATTGGCTATAAGTAGTGAGTCTTTAGGCTGGGATTGTGAAGGGTAGGAAATTATTTTGGATCTGTCAGTATCGTCTCCACACCGTATCTGAAGGCTATATCCATGATGCCTACTACATATTGATTAGGTACTTTAGGATCTGGAGTGAGCGTCATAGATACAGGACGTCCTTTTTTACCGAGTTCTCGGACAGCTTTCTCGATACGTACGAGCGACACTTTTTCGCCTCTGATCCAGTAGCTACCGTCTCTTTTGATTGTGATATTGGTCGGTGGTGCTTTGAGTTCAGTGCTTGATTTACTCTTGCCAGGGAGTTTGAGATTGAGCGCATTAGGCACGACCATAGAGGATGTCAGCATGAAGAATATCAAAAGTAAGAAGATGATATCCGTCAGAGATGACATGTTAAACTGTGCCGATACTTTCGCTTTTTTCTTGATTCCCATGGTGTACGTTATTTTGGCGGTTGAGTAGCGATGATGGCTCGCATTTTGAGTTTGCTGGCGACCTCCATGAGATCAGATACTTTCTGCCATGGTACCCCGACCTCCGCTACGATAGCTACTGTGGCGTTTTCTTGATTGGAGTCATCGATCATCGCTTGTCGGATGAGTCCCTCGATTTGACCAAATGTAGCAGGCTTACCATTGAAGCTGACCTTTCCAGCTTTAGTCATCATGACTGTGTAGTCAGTAGGGGCTACAGTCTTAGAGCTCGACTGTGGTAGCTCCATATTGATCTGGATCATAGATGAAGTCAGCATGAAGAATATCAATAGCAGAAAGATGATATCCGTAAGGGATGACATGCTAAATTCTGCGCTGACTTTATTTCTTTTCTTCATCTATGGATTCGCTTTTACTAGGGTAGATGTTTTCTGTTGGGATATATACTGTGGGGTTACACAGGCTCTTGTAGTAGATCCATGAACTCTACTGTGGATGCTTCCATCTTGAATATTACTTTCTCTACGCTGGCTACGAGGAGGTTGTACCCTACGAAGGCTACGATACCGACCATCAGTCCGAATGCTGTGGTGATGAGGGCCTGATAGATACCTCCTGCCAGTACATCTGGAGTTACATTTTGCTCAGAGGCCATCGTATAGAAAGCCTGGATCATACCTGTCACCGTACCAAAGAATCCGATCATCGGAGCGGCACCTGCGATACTGGCCAAAGTGGATAGGTTTTTCTCAAGCTGGAAAACTTCGAGATTACCTACATTTTCGATGGCAGCATCAATATCACGGAGAGGCTTACCGATACGCATGAGACCCTTCTCGACCATACGAGATACAGGAGTAGATTTAGTCTTACATAGGGCTTTTGCACCTTCGATATTGCCAGCGGCTACCGAGGCACGTATGTTATTCATAAAGTTTTGATCGATACGACCCGCTTTTTTGATTGTGATCCATCGCTCAAAAAATATAGCTAAAGCGATCACAGATAGTACTAAGAGGATAGCGACTATCGCCATACCAAGTGGTCCTCCTTGCACGATGATCTCTATGATACTGCTGCTTGGTCCTTCGGCTTCTTCTACGGCTTTGCTCTGAAACAGGATAAATCCTAACATTCTTATTATTTGTTTTGAATGACTTTATTAACGCTGTGCACTTAGATACTTAGTACACCTCTGTGCAAAATTATACAAAATACTTTATATTAAAAGTAAATATAACATGTTTATTACTGATATAGAGATTGTTATGTCTTATATGCGCTAATGCGATTTGTTTTGGCTATAGCCAAATGAAATAAATGTAAGATGCAGGGATCTGACGAAATGACTAAATTTGGTGGGGTTCTGTCGAACTTTTTAAGTGAGATCGTCTTAGCATATGGACAGAGCAGTAATAGCGAGAAATGAAAAAGCGAGAAGTCAATCCGATAGATAAAGATAAGATAGCAGAGGATCCGCATCTACTGCCCTATGCTCACACATTGGGTAGTGCGATCATCAAGCCGATCGACAAGGGGCGAGCAAAAGGTACAGCTATGACTGCAATGTACGAGCAGACGACTAATCAGCTCCATCAGATCAAGAATCAGGTCGAAAAACTATTAGCGCAGGCACAAGATATCCATGATCGGATCGATATCTCCGAAAAGGTCTATCTCGCAGACTGCAGCTTTAGGCCTGTGATGGGCCAGGAGTACCAGCTCTATGAGAAGAAAGATGGCTCGTGGATACTCTCCATGGTGACTCCAGAAGAGTGGGGCGCTAATCCTCCCTACTACTATCTGGCTAAAGCTCGACTTCTTCACGACCATACCTGGGAAATACTACATGTCAATAAGGAAAAAAACGTGCTCGATCTATGATCACTCTACTTGCGTGATTATTTCTATTTGAGTAGCCGTATTCCAAAAGTTTAGGCCTTCACAATCTGTAAATCCTGCCACGCCTCCAAGAAAGCAAACTTCATTGCATTCATCATCATAGACTGAGGTGGCTCCATCTGATATGCACTGTCCATGAGCGAAGGCATATACTTCTCTACCATTAAATTCATATTTTATAATAGAGGCTCCTGTGCACCATTCAGCCTGACTCTGAAAGGCATTTATACGATCTTCTATACACTCTGTGGTATTGTCATCGCTGCAGGCTAAGAATAGGAGCAAGCCCATGAAAAGTGGTAGTAAGAATTTTTTCATTGTGATTATGGTTTGTCTGTAGTAACTCAGACGGGGTGATGAGCGCTTATGGTTAGTTGGAATTTATGATATTTTGGTGATCGAACTTTTTATAGGGTTTTATCTCGCAGACTATCTAATGCATCTTGAGCAGGTATCACTTTTATCTCTCCATTTTGGTAGGCGTTTTTTCGAGAGATTATTTCATCCCATATAGCAATGTCGAAGTTACTTTCTTCTTTTGCCTGAATAGAGTTTAAAAACAGACGTAAATCGTCTTGCTCGTGTGATTTTAATTTAGAGATTTCTTTCTTTATATCGTCCACTGTCATACTTACCAGAATACGCTTATTTTTGAAAAAATATAAATGGGCGCCGAGCCCGACTCTCAGGAGTCAGCTCGGCGCACCTACCGTTGTTATGATTAGCAGCAGCCAGTGCCACTACAGCATCCTCCTCCGAAGAGTAGAGATGCCACTAATCCAAATAAACAAGCCATAAGACTAAGGATTTTAGGAAGGTGAAAAAATAGATTTGCTCGGTCCGTCGACACGACGAGCAGCACTATAGCACCTCACTAAATATTGGACTCAGGGTCTCTTTGACCATGCCCTGCATATCACCGGTCTTCATGAGAGTAAAGCAGCAGAGGCCTTCCTCATTAGTACAGCTGACGAGGGCAAATTTGTCACCTGCCTTTAGTCCATATTTCTTTCTTACATCCTTGGGGATGACGAGCTGACCTCGATCGTCAAAACTGACGATGGCTTCTATCTCGCAGCACCCTTTGTCTTTTTCTTGACTCATATTATGCCTTAGTTCCTTTCGCTATGAATATATCGATCTGAGCAGACTCACTCGAGGAGCCTTGGCTCGTAGCGCAGCAGTTAGCCCCGACACAGTCGATCATGATATCGGTGAATCCTGCATCCTCCATCCACTGACGGATATCTCCTCTGTCAAATCCCATCCATCGATCATGCTGCTCCGTCACGAGAAACTCATGCTCGTGGGTATCCAGATCGGTGAATGCAAAAGTGCCTCCGGATGGCAAGATCCGAGCAATCTCTGCGATAGCCGCAGCCGGACGCTCTACGTGGTGTAGGTACATATTCGCTACAGCGATATCTACCGCTCCATCGTCGAGACCGAGTGACTCTGATGTGCCCTGCACTGTATGCACTGCTTTCTTATCGGCGAACTTAGCCGCTATCTGATCCAGCATCGCCTGCGACTGATCGATAGCATAGAGCTCGCCCTGATGGTCAGTGAGTCCCTCGAGTAGGTAGCCGCTGCCGCTACCTATATCAGCGATCTTAGTATCCGCAGTGATATGGAGCTCACTATAGATGCGCTCTCTGGGAGCTTCACCAAAAAATGAACTACCCATATCATCCCAGTCGGAGGATACCGTGTCAAAGTAAGTTTTAGAGGAGAGTTGTTCCATGATGAAATGGTTTAATTTGCAATATTTCTGAAAATTCAGAAAAATCTGATGAAGTAGCAAGTGCTTGTGTTAATTATTTTATGATAACATCCCCTTAACGAGACTATAACGGTTAGCAATCAAAGTGTCGTTAACTTTACAATCACCTATTACATACATCAAAACGACTGTCTTCAAAAGAGGACGGCAGACCTTTATCTACGAAAACCCAACTGCTCCTGCCATAAAGTGATCCACTTTATTCAATAACTCAAAACAATTCACAATGAGGAATGCTACTCATTGGTATAGATCTGTATGGTCTATACTGAGCTGCACGTTATTATGCATGATGTGCGTGCCTATTTACTCCAATAGTCTCTATGACGACGGAGCCTTGACATGTAATCGCTCACCAGTGATCACCTGTCCACAAAACTATTTTGGATGCCAAGGAGATGATACCACTCCAGATGCTGTCGGATGGGCCACTGCGGTCGCCGGCGAAGAGGGCTGTGACGATCCGGTCATCAGCTATACCGACCGTGTAGAGGGCACCGATGAATGTAACGGCGGCCGTATGATCAAGCGTCTATGGCGTGCCGACTACCCAGACAATGCTGATCCTTGGCTATTTGCCGAGTGTACGCAGATCATATTTTTAGAAGATGAAGAAGATCCGATATTTAGCCAATGTCCTACTGATATCACGGTGTCATCAGATGAGAGCTGTAGTGCTACCGTCACCTGGACGATACCTAAGGCCACAGATGACTGCGAGATAGAGTCTATTGTATCTACTCATGACAGTGGAGATACATTCGCTGCAGGAGCTACGACAGTGACATATACTGCTACTGATAAGTGTGGACGGATAGCTACCTGTAGTTTCGTCGTGACGGTCATAGAAGCCTGCTGTACTGATGCGCCAGAGATCAGCTGTCCAGCTGATGTGACACTATGTATCAATGAGTCTACCGATCCTGCAGCTACAGGCGCTGCTACAGCCTCATTCAGTAGTGGGTACTGCGGGGATGCGCAGATCAGCTACAGTGATGTAGTGGTGATCAGCGATGACTGTGCAGGAGAGCGAGTTATTACACGTACTTGGACCGCTACTCATGAGAGTCAGACGGACCTCGTCGCTTCATGCGTACAGACGATCACCATAGAGGATACAGATCTGCCGGTGATCAATAACTGTCCCTCGGATATCTATATGACTACAGCTTCGGCTGCAGGATTGGTGGTAGGATGGGCAACACCGATAGCGCAGGATGCTTGCGGGATAGCGTCCTTTTCATCGACCCACCAGCCGAGTAGTGTATTCCCAGTAGGTACTACGACAGTGACCTATACTGCTATAGATCAGTGTGGTGAGACAGTACAGTGTAGCTTTGATGTGGTGGTGAAGTTCGTCTGTGATGATGCTCCTGAGATCAGCTGTCCAGCTGACTATACGGGCTGTGTCGGAGGCGATTTAGATCCTGATGTCACGGGTAGTCCTGCTGTATCTCAGACCTCTACATACTGCGGTACATTGACTACCAGCTATAGTGATGAGACACTTTCTACAGGCTCATGTGCTGGCGCTCGAGTGATCCGACGTACATGGACTGTACAAAATACTGATGATGCTGATCTCAGCGCTAGCTGTACACAGCTGATCACGCTGAGTGATGTCGAGTCGCCGGTCATCACGGACTGTCCTGACGGTATATATATGAGTACGACATCTGTATCAGGATTAGTAGTGAGCTGGACGGTGCCTACAGCGACAGATGACTGTGGGATCGCATCAATAGTAGGAGACCGACAGCCAAGTAGTGTATTTCCGATAGGGACCACGACGGTATCATATACTATCACCGATCAGTGTGGTAATGTGGCTACCTGTAGCTTTGATGTGGTGGTAGACTTCGTAGGATGTGGAGATGCACCGCAGATCACTTGTCCTGTGGACTATAGTGGATGTGTATCCAGCTCTATCGATCCATCAGTGACAGGACAGGCGTCTGTATCGACATCATCATCATGTAGTACTCCTGAGATCACTTATACCGATGAGACAGTATCTACGGGTCCATGTGATGGTGCTCGAGTGATCCGACGTACATGGACGGCTACCGATCCGAGTGATAGTGATCTACGCAGTAGCTGTGTACAGATCATCACACTCTTAGATGATGAGGCTCCAGTAATATCAGCATGTCCATCGGATGTGACATTGACCTCTGAGTCGCCTGTATATACATGGTCCGATCCGACCGTCAGCGATGACTGTAGCTATACGCTCAGCAGTACGGTGTCCAGCGGACATTCATTCCCAATAGGGGAGACTATAGTGACGATCACCGCTACGGATGCCTGTGGCAATGCCAGCTCTTGCTCATTTAAAGTGACAGTGACCGAAGAGAACATAGGAAGTTCACTCACGATCAACTGTCCGGATGATATCGTTGTACTCTGCGAAGATGATAATCCGATCGATCATATCCCACTACCAGAAGTGGACACGGACTGTGAGGTCTGCACCGGAGGAGAGATCCCAGGATTCATCTATATGGGTAGCTACAATGGGCATAAGTACTACTGCTCTAAAGACAAGGATCTGTGGCCAAATGCTAAGCAGGTCTGTGAGCAAAATGGTGGCTACCTCGCTATCATCAATAGTGCTGAAGAGAATGCCTATGTAGCCAGTCTACTCCGAGCATCGTCTGCCTATATCGGGCTTCAGGACAAGCTGACAGAAGGGACATTCTCCTGGGTGGATGGTAGCTCCCTGAGCTATACTAACTGGTATCCTAATCAGCCCAATAACTACAAAGGCTACCAAGACTATGTAGAGATCCTACCAAACGGACTATGGAATGATCAATATAACAATCGAGCACTCGAGTATGTCATGGAGATACCATGCTATACGATCCAGCAGACCGCTGGGCCTACCGATCTATCGCAGGTGACTGAGCCGACGACGGTATCCTACGAAGTAAGTGATGCCTGTGGTAATGTCCAGACTTGTAGCTTCTCTATATCTGTGCAGCAGAGTGTGAGTATGAGCTGCAGTCAGGATATCGAGACGACGGTAGATGGAGACTATGCGGCTGTATCTTATGATGAGCCAGTGATGACGACTTGCTGTACATCGGACTTTGGAGCTCGAGAGCTCAGTGGATATGTCTATATGGGTCGACTGGGAGACTCATATTACTACTGCAGCCGAGATGATCTGGACTGGCATCATGCCAATCTCACAGCACGAAGACTCGGAGGACACTTGGCCGTGATCAGCTCCGCCGAAGAAAATCAATTTTTAGCCAATCAATTGGTGAATCAGACAGCATTCATCGGTATCTCAGATCATGAAGAGGAGGGAGTATTCACTGCTGTGAATAATGAAGCGGTCAACTATACTAACTGGGAGCCTGATCAGCCTAATAACTCATATGGAGTCCAGCACTATGTCGCTCTCGACCCATACGGTCGATGGAATGACATCCGTGGAGATCAGCAAAAAGAGTATATCATCGAGCTACCTGCAGACATACAGTACAGGCTGGTCGATGGACTGCCGAGTGGAGCCTACTTCCCTGTAGGGACGACGACTGTGACCTATGAGGCCTATGATGCCTGTGGCAATGTGGCTACCTGTAGCTTTGACGTGACAGTCAATCAGCAGCAGACAGGTGGCCATGCAGCTAACTACTGTAATACCACAGCCAGCAATAGTGACTATGCCTATATCCAAAGTGGGATATTGACTAATAAGCTTTTTACTACAGGTAATAATCATGGCTACAAAGATCTGACGAGTCACTGTGTGACAGTCGAGAAGGGCGGAGAGCTGCCGATCAAGTTTAGCCCAGGGTTTCACTCTCTGAGGTACTACTGCTATTGGCATTTCTACATTGACTACAATGGGGATGGCGACTTCAATGATGAGAGGGAGCTCATCGGTACCGCTAAGAGTCCATATGCGGTCGCAGGTAAGCTGCCAATACTGAGCTCAGCAGTCACTGGTCCTACTAGGATGAGAGTCGTAATGTCGCTCAGTCGGTATCCTGATAGTGCATGTGCTGATATTCACTACGGGGAGGTCGAGGACTATTGTCTCAATATCGTGAGCAGTACTGCGCCTAAGAATAGCTACAAGCAAAATGTCGAGCCGCTCCATATCGAGGAGACGGTAGCGGGAGTATCAGACTTCGGGGCTAAGGAGCTCAGCGTCTATCCTAATCCAGCATCAGACTGGCTACAGATAGATCTGACTGGGGCCAATGCTCAGTCGCTCAAGGTATATGATACGCAGGGACGTCTACAGACTCGCATCATGCAGCAAAATGATCGAGTCGATATTTCATCTCTAAGGGCAGGAGTATATATACTCCAGATCACCGATCATGAGGGCGTGACTCGCACTCAGCGATTCATCGTCCACAGATAGATTAAGATTTTTTTGAATCAATTGGTCAGTGGCAGGTCACCTCGAGCAGAGGTGGCCTGTTTTTTTTGAGGAATTTTTCACGATAGCTTTGATACTGATACCAGAAAATGGTATAATGGATGTCGATTATAGCAATGCACTATGGGGAAGAATACATCGATCATATTAGGAGATCACTTTGATGATTTTATCAAGAATGAAATAAGTACTGGGCGTTACACTTCAGTGAGTGAAGTGATCAGAACAGGACTGCGTCTATTAGAAAGTGAGAGTAAAAAGATAAAACTTATCAATGAGGCCTTAGTGACAGGTGAAGAAAGTGGCACTCCGAAAGAGTTTGATAATGAGGCGTTTAAAGAGAGAATGAAGAAAAAACTCAAGAAAGATGCTTCAGCTTCGTCTTAGCCCACAGGCGGAAAATGATCTCGAAAAAATCTATCTGTATACATTTGAAACATGGGGTGAGATAAAAGCTGATCAGTATCAAGATAGACTTTATGACCAAATGACTGGACTGCTGTCCAACCCATTCTTAGGATCAAAATATGAGTTTAAACCAGCTTATCGTAAGCTCAAAGTAGCTAAGCACTTAGTTTTTTACCGTATAGAAGAAGAGCGATTAATAGTGATCAGAATACTACACCAAAGCATGGATATAATGGATCAACTCTGACCAATATCTAAAGTAGCTCACAGCCACTTCCTCATCAGCCAGTCTTTCTGCTGTTCATTCCCGAAAGGGAAAATATGATAATCAAATATGCTATAGCCCTGTGATTGATAAAAAGCGATGGAGTCAGGATTCTGCTCCCACACACCGAGCCATATATACTCACAGTCCATATCCTGTGCTATGTGCTCTGAATGCTCCATCAGTCTACGCCCGAGACCATATCCATGATAGTCATGATCGACATAGATACGTTGGATTTCCAAAGATTTTTCAGGAAATGTTTCTATCTGTGCCTCTCCCCAATTGATCTTCATATAGGCAATGATCCGGTCCTGATGACGGATCATGTAATAGCGACTCTCAGGATGTGCATGTTCTTTTGAAAATTGCTGTAGCGTATATGCCTGATCGAGGTAAGCCTGCATGTTTTCAGGAGTATTCAGATGCCCAAAAGATCGCTCAAATACCCTACGCCCAAAATCCACTAAAGCCCCTAAATCACTATGATCTACTAAGACTATAGGAGCCTTAGTCAGTACTGCTCTCAGAGTGTTATCACGATTCATCTGACCAAGATAATCTGATAGACGCTTGAAACAAAAGAGCTGATCCCATAGTTTTATACCCTATGATAGGATGGCGTTTTAGCGAATATATACCAGATGCAGGAGACGAAGATCCATTTGAACGATTGCTCAAGGTCTTCAAGGATTTATTAGTCTACACCTCTGGCGATGTGTCAGAGGCTCTGTCATGGCTCACGGAGCTCGATAAGCACTATGAGTTGACAGATGACGACTACGGTATGTCAGACTTTATCCAGGATCTAATGGATCAGGGATACATCAGTAACAAGCGAAATGAAAATGGACTCTACAGCCCGACGGCTAAGATGGAAATCGAACTTCGCCGAAAGGCCCTGGACGATATCTTTGATCAGCTGAAGAAGTCTAAGCGTGGTAATCATGTCACTCGACAGACGGGTCAGGGCGATGAGTTTACCTCAGAGATGCGACCTTTTCAGTTTGGCGACAAGCTGGATAATATAGCGATCTCCGAGTCACTCAAAAATGCTCAGATCAATCATGGGCTGGATGACTTCATGCTGACTCAGGATGATCTCGAGATACACGAGACTTACTATAAGTCGCAGATGAGTACGGTGCTGATGATCGATATCTCTCACAGCATGATCCTGTATGGCGAGGATCGGATCACTCCCGCTAAAAAGGTGGCGATGGCACTCGCAGAGCTCATCAAGACTCGATATCCTAAGGATACACTCGATGTGATCGTCTTTGGTAATGATGCCTGGCAGATAGAAATCAAAGATCTCCCATATCTTCAGGTAGGTCCCTATCATACGAATACGGTGGCCGGACTCGAGCTGGCGATGGATATCCTCCGACGGCGAAAGAATCCTAATAAGCAGATCATGATGATCACGGATGGTAAGCCGACCTGTATCAAGAAGGGTAAGAAATACTATAAAAATGCATTTGGGCTGGATCGTAAGATCCTAAATAGGACCTTAGCTCTGGCCGTGAAATGCCGAAAACTTAATATACCGATCACGACATTCATGATCGCCAGTGATCCTTATTTGCGCAATTTCGTAGATCAGTTTACTCAGGCGAATAGTGGAAAGGCATTTTATAGTGGACTGGAGGGGCTCGGGGAGTTCATCTTCATGGACTATAAAGACAACAAAAGAAAACGAAAAGGGTAGTGATTTAAGCACCAAGAGAGTAGCTCAGATCATAGTATAAATTGATAAAAATAGATAACAAGCATAAGCGTGGATATAAAAAAGATCAAGACATTAGGACAGCTCAAGAAGAGTGGATATCAACCAAAGACAGTCAAGCAAGAAATCAGAGATAATCTGGTCCAAAAGCTTCAAAATAAAGAAAAAGTATTTGATGGGATTATCGGATTTGAGGATACGGTAGTACCAGATATAGAGCGTGCGATACTGTCGCAGCACAATATGCTTCTACTCGGTCTACGGGGCCAAGCTAAGACTCGTATCGCCCGGATGATGACTCAGCTATTAGACGAGTATATCCCTGTAGTAGATGGCTCTGAAATTAATGATGATCCTATGCAGCCTCTCTCTCGCTATGCAGTAGATCTGATCGCTGAGCAGGGTGACAAGACTCCTGTCAAGTGGGTACATAGATCTGATAGATTCGTCGAGAAGCTGGCTACGCCTGATGTGAGTGTCGCTGATCTCATCGGAGATGTCGACCCGATCAAAGCTGCTTCGCTCAAGCTGCCTTATAGCGATGAGCGAGTGATTCATTTTGGATTAGTGCCGAGAGCACATCGATCGATCTTTGTGCTCAATGAGCTGCCGGATCTACAGGCTCGTATACAGGTGTCTTTATTCAATATCCTACAGGAGGGTGATCTTCAGATCCGAGGATTTAAGTTGAGGTTTCCGCTGGATATTCAGTTCGTATTCACGGCTAATCCTGAAGACTATACTAATAGAGGTAGCATTGTTACTCCGCTCAAAGATCGTATCGAGTCGCAGATATTGACCCACTATCCTAAGACAGTAGAGATCGCACGTGAGATCACACAGCAAGAGGCAAAAATCTCTGAGGAGCAGGATGGAGTGGTACATGTGGTAGATGAGATGCGTACGATGCTCGAGCTCATATCATTTAATGCTCGTGAGAGTGAGTATATTGATGAGAAATCAGGAGTGTCTGCACGTATGAGTATCTCCGCTCTTCAAAATCTCGTCAGTGCTGCCGAGCGCAGAGCACTGATCAATGGGGACAAGTCGACCACCGTCCGTATATCTGATCTCTGGGGTGTCGTCCCGAGTATCACGGGTAAGGTAGAGCTCGTCTATGAGGGAGAGCAAGAAGGTCCATACGGTGTAGCGATCCACCTCATCAATGAGGCGATCAAAGAAACATTTGACGCTGTCTATCCAGATCCTGATAAGTCGGCTAAGAAAGACGAAAAAGACCCATATCGCCCGATTATTAATTGGTTTGGATCTGGCAATAAGCTCGACCTACTCAATGATGATAGTGAGGAAAGCTTCAGAGCTAAGCTCGATGAAATAGAGGGGCTCCGTGCATTAGCAGTAGAGTTTACCGATGATCCCAATGAGATTTATTTCTTCATGGAGCTGGCTATACATGGTCTGGCAGCGAGTGATACTATTGGTAAAAATATCATCGATACTAAGATGAGTTTCAGTGATCCACTGGCTAACATCTTTGATGATATGAATGATGACGAGTAGAGCTGCAATCAGGTGACTTGGCGCTATGTAGGTCGATATCACGGAGTCCGCTTGTATGAGACGGATCGTTTAGGTCGAGGCTACAATAGTGCTGGCCTGGCCCTACCAGGTATCGGGATCTTCATCGGAGAGGGGACTTACTCAGAGGCATGCGATGAGCAGTTGGTGCAGCATGAGTATGGTCACTTCCTACAGGCTGGCTCGATAGGCTATGTAGCTTTTTATCTATGTGTCGGGATCCCAAGTCTGCTGAGTGCGTGGACTCGAGGCTATGGACGAGGACATCAGTGCTATTGGACCGAAGGCTGGGCTAATGAGCTATCTCGAAGCTATTTTGAGGGACGCTGGCCTGAGTATAGATTTCCCTGTGAGGATATCACTTCGAGACGACTCAGATGGATCAAGTGGAGGATATGAGGGGGCGAAAAGTGGGTGTTCTTGCTTTAATGCTCATTTTAGATTTTATTTGTACAATAATCCTGTACAATAATCCTGTACAATAATCCTGTACAATAATCCTGTACAATAATCCTGTACAATAATCCTGTACAATGACTAAATCTTGCTCATACTCCGAGATGCGTGCTAATCTGGCGAAAATCTGGGACGAAATAATCGATAATCAAGAGATATATACGATCTCTCGTCGTGGGAAGGATGAAATCGCAGTGCTACCTGCAGAGGAATTGTCGGCATTATTAGAGTGTGTGCATCTCCTCAAGAGTCCTGCAAATGCTGAGCGTTTGCTTCAATCATTGAGTAAAGTCGGTGAGGAAAAAGATGCTATGACGCTCAATGATCTACGTGATAAAGTAGAGCTTTAAAGGGCAGGGTGGAGACCATATTTCAATCAGAATTTATTGAGGATTTGAGCTATTGGGTCAGGCAAGATCGTAAAGTAGCCCTCAAGATCTTAAAATTAGTCGAGGCAGTCAGGCGAGATCCCTTTGAGGGCATCGGAAAGCCCGAACGATTGAAGTATATAGATTTTAATGCTTGGTCTCGTCGCATCACACAGGAGCATCGCATAGTCTACTATGTACACGCTGATAAAGTGGAGTTTTTACAATGTCGATATCACTACTAATTTTTTATAGGAGACATTATCAAACTAAACCGGACATATCTATTTCTATTTGCATTGACAGGAGTCAGTATACTTCTCATTTCTACTTTATATTGCGATCCGATGGACATCAGATACATAGACAGATCTACTGGAGAGATACAGGTGGAGCGACCACCTGCAGAAGGCTTACTCAGCTTTTTGTATGATAATCCTTTTGGTAAGACGGCTATACTGCCTATCGCTAAGCGAAAATTCATCTCAGAGTGGTATGGTCGCAAGATGGATAAACTTTCATCTGTTGACAAGATCCAGGGCTTTGTCGATCAGCTCGATATAGACATGAGCGAGTCCATCAAGGCTATCGATGAGTTTAGTTCCTTTAATGATTTTTTCTATCGAAAACTGAAGCCTGAGGCCCGACCTATTGGAGAGGGCTTCGTCTCACCTGGAGATGGCAAGCTTTTAGCCTTTGAGCGAGTGTCAGATGTCGGTTCGTTCTTTGTCAAGGGGCGAGAGTTTACACTGACAGAATTTTTAGCAGATAGAGAGTTAGCGGAGCGATATGCGGATGCGTCGATGATTATATTGAGGCTGGCGCCAAATGACTATCACAGATATCACTTCCCGTATGCTGGGATCCCATCGGCTTCTAAACAGATCAAGGGGCACTACTACTCTGTATCTCCCTATGCTTTAGCGAGTAATTTTACTAAGGTATTCTGTGAAAACAAACGGGAGATCACCACTCTTAAGACTCCTGACAAGGGTGAAATACTATTGATCCCAGTCGGTGCTACTATGGTCGGTAGTATCCTATCCAGCTATCAGCCTGATACCGCTGTAGCGAAAGGTGATGAGATGGGCTATTTTGCTTTTGGAGGATCGACGATCGTAATACTGATAGATCGAGAGCAGATACAGATAGATGCCGACCTCATCAAGAATACTAAGAATAAAATGGAGACTTTCGTCAAGATGGGTGAGCGGATAGGACGGTGATTTCTACCTACTTGTAGCCATTTTAAAGATTAGTCAGTTCGTGTCATGATAGTGCGAAGGCCATTATGTATATTGTAAGATTGGAGTCCGAAACCTATTTTACAGTGTACCAACGATATCCTCGAGTGCTTTTCCTCTTTTTATTCATAGGAGCCTGCTCTCTGGTGAATAGTCAGTCATTGGACAGTATCGTCAGAGTCATAGAGCAAGAAGAGTCTCTTGCAGATCGTCTTCCCAGCTATAAAAGCCTAACACAAGAATATAAAAACACTAATCCAGAACTGACCATAGAGTTGGCTAATCATGCCTTGCAGAAATATCAGGATATGTCGTCTGAACCAGAGTATTGTGAAATACTATACAATCTGGCCACGGCATATTATAATCAGTTGGAGCTTGATTCGCTTTTGAATACCAGTAATCAAGTGAAGGAGTGCGCTGAGCGTATTGAAAATAGTAAGCTTATGGCTGCTGCCTATAATTTGATAGGATTAGCCCATAAGGCAAGAGCTAACTATTCTGCCGCATTGGAAGCCTTTATTAGTTCTACTCGGGTCGCACAAGAGAGTGAGGATCAAAGTGCAGAAGGGGTGGCTCTGATCAATATGGCACAGATCTACAATGTCATGGGTGATACTACTGGCACTGTCAGAAGCTACAAAGAAGCCATTTCCATATTCTCTACCTTACAGGATTCATTTAATATGGCTATCTCTTATCAAAATCTGGGCATCTACTCGAGTAATATCGACACTGCTATATTTTATCAGGAGCAGGCGCTTAAAATTTTTCGAGGATTAGATCATCAGATCGGGATGGGCTATTCGCTGAATGGTATTGGCTCGAGATTATTTCTCAAAGGTGCTTATGCTAAAGGGCTGAGATATCTTAGAGAGTGTCAAGAGATATGGGAAAAGGCTGAATTTGAAGAGGCGCTTCCGGCTGTTTATTTGAATTTAGGGACATTGTATTTCCGCCAAGGAATATACAGTCGGGCAGAGCCATATTGGGATAAAGCCGTTGATTTGGCATTGAAAAATGAGGATTATGCCTTTCTCAGCGAGATATACGAGACCAAAACATCTGAATACAAGAGTATAGGCTCATTCGAAAGTGCACTGTCCAACTATGAAAACTACAATGAGATACAGGACTCCATCGATCAAATGAATAGAATGGAAGAACTCGATGAGATCCGAGCCAGATATGAAGATGAGAAGAAAGAGACTGAGATAGCTTTATTAAATAAAGACATCGAAATCAGAGATCTATCACTCCGACGGACAAGGTCCATTATTATCATATTAGGAATAGGTATGGCCTTACTGTTAGGTTTGTCTGCGATCACCTACAGATACTATCAGAAAGCTAAAAAAGCGCAGGAAGAATCCGATAAGCTTTTGCTGAATATTCTACCATCTGAGATCGCAGCAGAGCTAAAAGCTAAAGGTCAGACTACTGCTCATGCATATTCTTCTATCGCCGTACTTTTTACAGATTTTCAGGGTTTTTCAACGACTGCAGCGCATCAAGATGCCTCGTCTTTGGTTGACTTGATAGGATTGTACTTTAAGAGGTTTGATGAAATTATTGATCAATATTCTATTGAGAAAATCAAAACGATAGGAGATTCTTATCTGGCGGTGAGTGGACTGGATAAAAGTGAAAGCTACCTCCAAGACTTAGTAGAAGCGGCATTAGATATGCAAGATTTTGTGATAGAGCTCAGAGATCGGGGACAGATAGATCATGCTTTCTCGATGAGGGTTGGCTTACATATTGGACCTGTAGTGGCAGGAGTAGTGGGTATTAAGAAGTTTCAATACGACATCTGGGGAAACACTGTGAATATCGCCTCCCGTATGGAGTCCACAGGTGAAATAGATCGAGTAGCCGTATCAGCAGCCGTCTATGACGAACTATCTACAGATCCCCGATACGCCTTTGAGGAGCGTGGAGAGATAGATGTCAAGAATATCGGCTTGATGTCTTGTTATTTTGTTAGTCGGAGGTGATGTTGGTACGATATCTACATCTCCAGCTGTAGTCGATTCATATCGGCATGCTCCTCTATAGCGAGCTGTATGAGGCGATCGATGAGCTCATCATTTGGGATGCCCGAGAGCCGCCACAGAGTAGGGTACATACTGATCGAGGTAAATCCTGGGATCGTATTGATCTCATTTATATAGAGCTGGCCCTCGGGTGTGAGAAACATATCTACTCTCGCCATACCTGAGCATTCGAGACATTCATAGGTCTGGAGAGATATCTCTTGGACTCGAGCTATCTCCTCACTTGATAGCTGGGCAGGTATCTCGAGTGCAGCGCCGCTTTCATCGATGTATTTTGATTCAAATGAGTAAAAACCATCCTTAGGGATGACTTCACCAGGTATGGATGCAATAGGATCATGATTGCCCAGCACAGCGCACTCGATCTCTCTGCCATAGATGCGCTGCTCGATGATGACTTTATTGTCAAACTTGAAGGCATGGTCTATGGCTTTTTGAAAGTCCTCGGCACTCTTGACATGCGAGACGCCCACTGATGAGCCGAGATTGACAGGCTTGACGAATAGCTCTGAGCCGAGCTGCTCTGCTACTTCGCTATAGCTATACTTGTTTTGATCTTTTCTGCGGAGGGTGATGAATGGTGCATTAGCTATACCAGCATCACGGAGTAGTCGCTTCATCACTTCTTTGTCCATGCCTACTGCGGAGCCGAGGATACCAGGCCCCACACATGGGAGATTAGCCAGTTTAGCGAAGCCTTGTATAGCTCCGTCTTCTCCAAAAGTGCCGTGCAGTACAGGAAATATCACATCTATGCCCTCGATACGATTTTGTCCACTACTACTTTGTAGGTAGTGCTCGTCAGAATTTTGAGAGAAGATTACTGGCTTACCTGAGTCAGATAGCTTGACACTTTTAGGATCGCTGACATCGAGGAGCTCCAGACTCTCGGACTGATGGAGCCACTTACCAGATTTGTCGACACCTATTAGGACAGGCTCATATTTATCTTTTGGCATGGCTGCCACTATGTTTTTTGCTGATATGATAGATATCTCGTGCTCTGTCGACTTTCCGCCGAATAGGACTGCCACCTTTATTTTGCTCATAGCGCTTCTCTTATTAGGTGGATAAAGTTCGCTCTTATATTAGATATTTCTACCATATGAGTGAATTTTTATCGGATTTCAGAACCCCTTTATCGAATTTCTGCTTCAGAAATCGACTAAATCCAAGCAGCAGTCGGACTAATTTGTGAGAAGCGTGACCAGCCTGCATCTTTGAATCATCAATTCAAAAACAAAATCTTTATTACAATGAAATCTAAAAGTATTAAACCATTTGACCACTATGCGAGATTAGCTTTATTAGTCCTGAGCACTTCTGCTTATATGGGCATCATCATTGCTTCGTTTGCATCGTAACTATCTATTAATCAATCTATTATTTACTATTATTTAAATCACTATTATCATGACATCGCAATCTTCTAAATCATTCGATCATTACGCACGACTTTCATTATTAGTACTCAGCGCTTCGGCTTATATGGGTATTCTCATAGCATCTATCGCTGCCTAATTATCATACTGAATCGACCGACCCACTATTATCTACATTCTATCAAAACAAAATAGTAAACCTATTATCATGACATCGCAACCAGCTAAATCATTTGACCACTACGCTCGACTTTCATTATTAGTCATCAGTGCCTCGGCATACCTGGCTGTCATCGTATTGGCCTTTGCTTCCTGATCGGCATACAGACCATTAGATCCATTACTCACTATTACTCATTTTATTACTATGCTATCCAATATCTCTAAAATCAAACTCAGTCACTTCAGCTGGGTGCTTCTGATCTCGCTGCTCTGCTTAGCAGTGAGGCTGAGAGAGTGACGACATGTACGAATCAATCTGGCGCAGTAGATCTACTCAATCCGTACTTCATTATCCCATACTGGAGATGTGATCTGCTGAGTAGACAGCATTTATTGCTACCTTTTATCTCAGATTAATATTGAGTAGCCATGAGTACTGTACTGCCGGATCGCTTGATATCGCTCGATGCGATGAGAGGATTCACCATCGTAGGGATGATCATCGTCAATGATCCTGGATCTTGGTCCCATGTATACGGACCGCTACTCCACGCCGAGTGGAATGGCCTGACACCTACCGATTATGTATTCCCATTTTTTCTTTTTATAGTCGGAGTCTCTATCGCATTAGCCTATCAAAAGCGGCTCGATGATGGCACCGATAAAGGGCCTTTGGTCAATAAAATCATTATCAGGTCACTTAAGATTTACCTTCTCGGATTGTTCCTTTGGCTGTGGCCAAATTTTGATTTTGCAGGTATCCGATGGGTCGGAGTGTTACCACGGATCGCTCTGGTTTTCTTGCCCTGTGCCCTCCTATATCTGTATACTACATGGCGGACACAAATGAATATAGTTATCGGTATCCTGATCGGCTATTGGATCATCATGGCATATATGCCCGTACCAGGTATCGGAATGCCAGATCTCTCTGTCCCAGAGAAAAACTGGGCTCATTATCTCGATAGTATACTCCTACCTGGCCGACTCTGGCAGCATACATGGGATCCTGAGGGGCTACTCAGTACACTTCCTGCGATAGCTACAGGCATCATCGGTATGCTTATTGGTCGCCTTATATTGACGATAAAGGCTCCCTATGAGAAGCTCACTTATCTTTTTTTATTAGGATTTGGCATGCTTGTGTTAGGGGGTATATGGAAGTGGTTTTTCCCTCTCAATAAAAATCTCTGGAGTAGCTCCTATGTGATGGTGATGGGAGGCATGGCCACATTGACACTTGCTGCAAGCATATTTATCGTGGACCTCAGAGGATATCAGAAGTGGACATTCGTTGGAAGAGTCTTTGGGGCAAATGCCATCACGGCGTATGTGCTCTCAGGTATCCTAACCAGTTTTTTTTATAGTGATCGATTCATCGGAGTAGCGCTCAATCAGGTGTGGATGGAGGCCATCCCAGAGATCGGGATAGCGCCTAAGATGCCCTCCTTGCTATATGCTTTGATCTACACAGCGATCATATTTATCCCGACCTATATCTTATACAAAAAGAAAATATTCATCAAAGTATGACCGCATCATTGTAGCTTGAAGGTCACGGGCAAGGTATATTGTACTCGTACATTCTTCCCATTTTGACGACCTGGAGTCCAGCGCTCAGGTAGTGTATTCATCTTGTTGACTACGGTGAGTGCTGCCTCTCCACATCCGGCCCCGATGTCTCTGACGATCTTAGATCCAGTGATCGTACCGTCTCTCTCTACGACGAACTGTACATAGACTCTTCCTTCGACATTATTTTCTTGGGCTATACTTGGGTAGCGGAGATTCTTCATCAGATAGGTCAATAGTGCTCGGTCAGAGCATTGACGACGTTCTTCTTTGCTCATTCTGAGATCCTCACAGCCAGGGAAGTATGGCATCTCCTCTGCGATCACACGTATCTCTGTGATGTCCTCATCTACAGGCTGCGGAGGCAGTGGTGGAGGAGTCGGCTTGATTTCTACACTGGCTTTGGGCTCAGGTACAGGCTCATTAATTAGGGCATCATCCTCTATGGACATATCGATGAGATCTTGCTCAGGCTCGTCGATGATGTCTTCTACTTCCTCGATCTCAGGAGGCGCAGGTGGTGCTGGCGGTGGAGGTAGCTCCTGTCGAGTGGGTGGCGGTAGTACTTCGACCTCATGCTGCTCATAGATAGGGATCACATAGTCATGCTGTATCTCATACTTAGTCCAGCTCATAGCCGCTACTGCAAAAGCCAGCGCTGTAGCCACTCCCAGTCTCAAGAACATACCTCGCCTACGAAGCACGTCAAGATGAGCATATTTAGTCCTGTGGGAGATCAGATCCGAAGAAGTGGATATCTCACTCGATCGATGGAGGTAGATCCTCAGTGATACGATCAGTAGTGTCAGGAGCCCTGCGATCGAGCAGATCGTGAGGAGTACGTCGGTAGATGTCATGCTGATATTCATAGTGCATTAAGTTTCATTTGTGAGAAATAAAAATTGAATCAATGCGCCCGTCATATAAGACATTGGGCAGTCTAATACATCGACCAATCTGTAAGTGCACTATGTAGGTCTGGTATCTTCTCAGATGCGGTATTCGGCGATTTTGGTGTGAAATGGTAGATTTTAAAACTCTTCCTTTATTGTCATATCAAGTGAGGAACGAAGGAAATATCTGCTGGCCTCGAAGGGATGTGGGCTAAGTAGTATACAAATTAGAGCTACAGCCGCTCTCAGAGATAATGGTGAGCGCTCACTCATCTCCTTCCAGCTCCAATACATACCACTTTATGGCGTCCACGTCCAGATTTTGTCGGCGGCCGACGTGAGTTGGAGCGTAGTGCGCTGCCAGATAGTCAAGTATCTTACCCTCTGAGCGTCCTAAGTCTTGGAGGCCTTGGGTCTCTTGCATCCAGTCGATCATTTGCTTCCAGCCTGCTCGTGAAGCTCTATTTTGGGTGATGAGCTTAGCGGAGTGACAGGAGGTGCAGCTGCTGATCACTATATCCAGATGCTTGCCTGCTTTGAGTCCAGTATTCACATGGATGCCGTTTTCTATTCTATCCCATTCTTCGGATCTTGATTGCTCCCGGAGTGCTTTTCTGTCCTCTGTGAGAGCTTGTAGCTCTTCGTGGGTATACCTCTTTTGGGCTGTCTGCCAATCGATCATATCACCCATGGTCAGGTATCCGAGCGCTATGATAATGACTCCTAATAACAGGTAGATCAGGGACATCAAGGCATTCAGTAATGAATATTCATCAGGCTGCTGAGGCATATTAGGATACTTTGATAGCTATGCGATGACAGGCATTGTTGAGATATCCTTTGGGATTCCACCCGGGTAGGATCATCGGTTGTGTGCGGCCATCTGAGTCTGTCGCTCGAGCCCACACCTCGTAGTATCCTCTTTCTGGGAAAATAATCTCTGCCTTGAATTGCTGCCAAGCGAATCTATTAGTCGCTGATGAAATCTGGCAAGCTTTCCATGATGACCCAAAATCGATAGAATACTCCACTCGCTTAATTTGATCAGCTGAAGTCCAAGCATGACCTTGGATAGGTAGTCGCTGGCTGAGCTTTATCGTCGCTCCAGTCATAGGATAGGTGATGAGTGATTTGACGGGCATCTCCTCGATGATGCACATATTTTCATCTGGCACTTTTGCTCCTGGTGCGACAGGATGGCAAGGGACACGATAGGAGGAGCCAGTCATTTTTTGACCATCATGCACCTTGTCACGGATTACGATTTTTTCGAGCCACTTGCCTGAGCAGGATGCTGGATATCCTCCGAATACTAATCTGAGCGGATAGCCATTAAGCAATGGGATATCCTCATCGTTCATAGCCCATGCGATCATGCTTTCTGCTTCCATGGCCTTTGAGATGGGGACGCCTCGACTGATGGGATCTTTATTGGGGTCGCCCGATAGGTGTATATCTGCTCCGTAGTATCCAATGTATACCGCATTTGATTTCACCCCTACATCTTGGAGTACATCTCGTAGTCGCACACCAGTCCACTTGGCACATCCGACGGCGCCAGTGCCCCATTGATTCCCTTTTGCTGGTGGATTGTATTCTTTGCGACCATTGCCACCGCACTCGAGGGTGATCTGATAGCTTACCTGTTCAAATTTGGTTTTGAGATCCTCGAGGCTGTAGTTTTTTGTTTGCTTGGCAGATTCTCCTGAGATTTCGAGTTGCCATGTAGCGGGATCCACTTTGCTTGGTGGTAGACCATTATTTCTGACGAAAAAACGATCATTAGGTGTCAGCGCATCATTGAGTAGGTGAGCAGGTGTCTCCATGTTGATCGGTCGATCATTGAGTACTATCATGTCAGGATGCTTGCCAGGTATGTCTTCACTGAGCCCTATGTATTTCATGCCTTTCGGCAAATTTTCAGCGAATACTACTCTTGCTCCCATGATGGTAGCAGTAGTGTATAGGGCAGATTGTTTTAAGAATTTCCTTCTTTTTGACATAGAGCGCTCGATTCAAGTTGGACATATTATTCTCGCAGTATGAATATAATGCTTTGACTCTAATGCGTGGATGAGAAGACGGATTGTTGGGATTTGTAATGGTATTGAGAATAGTGCAGGAATATGATTCTTGTAGCCTAATCTCAGTTTCATTAACCATAGTATGGCTTTATTCTCCGCCTGTCATAGTATTTCTCCCTGCGGTCGAAATGACAGCAAGAGAATTTTACAAATCGTCCGTTTTATTGTCATATCGACTGAGGCACGAAGGAGATATCTTTTGACATCGGAGGTGTGTGGCAAACGTTTACACAGGTTAGTTATAGAGTTAAAACCACTCTGAAAGATAAGTGGAATGTTACTAATCTTGATCTTATGATGTAGGTATAACAGTCTTCTCCACCAGTCACAGTATTTCTACTGCTGGTCGAAATTATAGTCAAAGAGAAAGGTCCCTTAAACTACTCTTCAGTATCACGTTTCGCTTCAGAAGTAGCTTCTTTCGCTGCCTCGGCCTCAGCACCTTTTGCAGCACAGCTCTCAGCGATGAATTTCTTGGCAAAATTGATATCTCGGTAGTTTTTATAGTTTTTGTAAAGGTCTTCGTATTTGAAGTCTTTTCCTACTTCCAGACGATTGATGTCATTGTAGACCATATCTCTGAAGAATGGTTCGTTGAGTCTGAGCACATAGGGTAGATTGAGCTTGTACTCTTCTCCCTCGAGCGTGTACTTGAGCCACTCCACATGGCGATAGCCGCCAGCTACCATTTTTTGCAGTGTGACGAAGTTTTCATCACCTACCCGTGAGCGCTCAGGGTACAGGCTGAAGGTCTCCACAGGATTGAGAAAGGATACTCCGAGATAGCCCAAGAAGGGTAAGAAGTCATACGCTTCATTGGGGTCATCTTTGTCAGAAGGATAGTAGACATATTTGATCACAGCAAGATTAGGGAGGCCATAGTCTTTGCCGATCTGTATGAGACTATCAGGGGTTTCATTATTGACCAGACGCTGTATGAGTGTCTGAGATTCTTGATCGAGAGCCTCGTAGACAGCCTGAAAGTCCCCTGAGCAGTATGCATCATACATAGGCTCGTAGGCAGAGAGCATTTTCTCTTTTTCTGCATTACATGATATCAATAGGGCTGCAAGGAGAATTGTTATTATCTGTTTCATACTCTGTACGTTTTACAAGTAAAAAGTCTAAAAATAAAAAAGGCGATACGTAAATAACGCATCGCCATGATATATTCTTGTTAAGTATAGGCTATCCCATAGACCATCCGTCACGGTATTCTCTACCTACGTACTGGTTAGCTTCTTCGAAGTTGGTGATTTTCATATTCTCACCATCCCAGAGTAGCTTTTTACGGCCTGGGTAATTATTCTTCTTATCTCTGAGTGCATAGCTACGTATGGCGAGATTGCCCATGAGGACGGTCTCAGTCATCGGGCCTGCATAGTCAAATGAGGAAGTCAGCGACTTATGCTCTTTACTCATATAGCCTGCTTTGCAAGCTTCGCCCCATGCATGCTGATGACCAAATTCTGGCATATCAATATAAGGATTAGCACTCTCGAAGTTCTCTTCCATTTCTCTATAATCACCGTCGGTAGTGTAGAGTCTTGGGACTCGGCCATAGGTGCCGCAGGTCATGACCCCTTTTGTGCCTTCGATGATGACACCGTTACCGCTACCTTCTTCGCCGAGGTCGTGATCCGCCGGGATGAGGTCTGGATGAAACGGTCTGATGCCTCCATCTGACCAGTTAAATTTGATCGATCGAGGATTCTTATCCGTAGCGTCAAATTTTAGCTGAACGCTACTACTTGGAGGGCATCCTTCTGGGATATATTCAGGCACCCAGTCTCTCTTGAATACTTGACCGACACTACATTCGACCTCAGTCGGATATCCTAAGTGCAGTAGTCTGAATGGTACGTCGATCAGGTGACAACCCATATCGCCGAGTGCTCCGGTACCAAAATTCCACCAGCCTCTCCATTTGAATGGATGGTATAGCGGATGATAGTCTACTATCTGAGCTGGCCCGATGAATAGATCCCAATCTGAGGCACTGAGGTGCTCTGGTCTTGGCGGATACTCAGTCGGTACTGGGATCCCTTGTGGCCATACGGGACGATTGGTCCAGACATGTACGGTATGCACCTCGCCTATGAGCCCTGCGTCGTACCATTTAGCCATTTGTTCTTGACCCGGATTTGAGGCTCCTTGGTTACCCATTTGAGATACGATTTTGTATTCTCGAGCGGACTCGGTGAGCTTTCTGGCTTCTGCTATATTATGAGTGAGAGGCTTTTGTACATAGACATGCTTACCCATCTGCATGGCAGCCATAGCCGCTACACCATGGATATGATCTGGTGCAGATATGGTGACTGCATCTATATCAGACTGCTGCTCGAGCATCTGTCGATAGTCTTTGTAAAATTTTGCCTTTGGAAATTTCTCACGAGCTCCCTGGGCCATATTGATGTCCACATCGCAGAGCGCCACGACATTGTTCACTCCATTTGACCAAGCATTAATAATATCGGAGTGCCCTTTGCCACCCGCTCCGATAGCAGCAATATTGAGCCGATCTGATGGAGCTGTATAACCCACTCCGCCGAGTACATATCTCGGTACGATCATAAATCCTGCAGCCGCTGTCGTGCTGTTTTTTATGAATTCTCTTCTGCTATTGTTATTAGCTTTCATAATGGTTGATGCATTTTATTTTTTCAAAATAGTCTTGACCAGACGCTGCTGATCGCTCATGATGATTTCGATATAGTAGAGTCCTGACTGCCAGTCAGCAGTAGAGATCTGATAGAGACTATCATTGACCTCAGAGTAATCTCGGATCATACGCCCTGATCTATCGGATATCCTGAGACGCTCTATATCTGCAGAGCCATCAGTATTTATCTGAAGGATGTTTGACACAGGATTCGGCGATACTTCGACTCCATAGTCTATTTCGACAGTAGATGTTGATACTTCACTATAGATCTCAAAATTATCAAAATAATAGGTCGATCCGTCGAATGAATCCGGTGAGAAAAGAAGGATGAGCTGATCTATCGCTTGATCAGATAGACCTTGGTCCGGTCTATCTATATAGCTGAATGTCAGGCGTTCCCATTCATTTTGGGTAGTAGTGTTGACTGAGTAGCGGCTATGCCGACCAGAGGGATAGTTATTTGGCTGAGCTGATGTTTTGTTTTCGAGCTGTAGCAAAATCTCAGTCCCGACAGGTGCAGTACTATATACATCCATGACGAATCGCTTCTCACCCGAGACGAAATCGGAGGCATCACTGACCTCACTGATGTCATAGACTAAGACATCATACTGCTCGCTACTGTTGCGCACATATGAGCCTGATAAAGCCGAGTCATTGATATCATTAGAGCCAGGATTTTCTATCTCTTCTGATAGCTGACCGGTGCTAAAAGTCTTTGTGATACGAGCGGCTTGATCAAAGTTTTCTAATACTGATTCGCTGGCAGTCGCTGCCTCGACTTCTACTCGTACTTCGTAGCTTGATTCTCCACACTCATTGCTGATGGCTGCGTTGACAGTGCCACCCGAGGACTGCCAATCTACAGTGATCGTAGAGCTGCCCTGTCCGTCGATGATCGTAGCTGAAGATGGTACTGACCATCTCACGGATGCGTCATCCGGGAGATTTGCGATGCTGTATTTCGTACCACTGGCCATATTTGCTACTTGCTGAGGGCCACTGAGATGCGGCTGGTCGGCCAGGTCATATACTCGGAGATAGTCGATCTCATAGGTCTGCGGAAACTGAGTAGTACCATCAGGGCTCCCTGGCCAATTGCCTCCCACCGCCATATTAATCACAAAATGAAAATCTTGGACAAAAGGCCATCGCTGACCATTCATATCTGCAGGTGTTTTTTCGCTGTATAGATAGCCATCGATGTACCAGCGTATAGCGTCCGACTCCCACTCCATGGCATAGTCGTGCCACTCATTGTGAAAATCTCCCTCAGTGAGCTGAAAACTCGCTGTGGTAGACTGATTACTCGGTGCTGGCTGGCCAAAGTGTAGGGTGCCATGGATCACCTCAGGCTCATGGCCGAGATACTCCATGATGTCGATCTCACCGCTCTGTGGCCAAAATCCATAGACCTCATCAGTGGGTAGCATCCATAGTGCAGGCCATATTCCCTGGCCGATAGGCATCTTGAGTCTGGCCTCTATGCGACCATAGCGGATATCGACTTTATCGATCGTCCGGATACGGGTAGAGGTGTAGTCTCTCGAGCCACGAGTCTCTCGCTTAGCATAGATCTTGAGTGTGCCATCAGAGACTTCTGTGTTCTCATTAGTATAATATTGGAGCTCATTATTTCCCCATCCACAGAGATTGATATTACATCCATCGCCGATCTGATAAGACCAGTAGTCAGTATTAAGGTCCTCGCCATCAAATTCGTCGGACCATATCAGTGTGGGACATTGAGCATAGGTGGTAGATGCAGAGAAAAATATAAGGGCTAAGACTGCGGCCTTAGCTGCATGTAAATTGTTTTTCATACGACTTTTATTATTTTTCCCAAAGTGTGAAAAATACGACTATTTCGATTTAAATATAAAGTTTGTCAGGATCGCAAATTGACAATTCATAAAAGAAGTCCCCAATTTTCTGAGTAACATCTGTAAAGAATTTTTCGCCTTTGGCTGCAGTGGAAAGGGATGGATCCCCTACACCCGTATCTTTTGTGATGTTGCTCCATGGTCGCTCTCGCCATGCCCATCCTTCCTGAAGGCCTTTGATCTTAGGGGCTTTTGCTGAGCCGTCACCAGCTTGATCCAGAGGTAATACGAGCTCGGGTCGTAGATGCATGATGAGAGAGGTCTCCATCTCGTCTGCATGATCTCCTTCATTTTCAAAATATGCTGACTTATCCAGTGCCTTAAACCAATGTGTCTGTATGAGCATCATCTGCGGATACTTGGCCCCCAGCTCTCGCAGCATGGTTTTAAATTCATTACCTCCATGACTATTGAATACTACGAGCTTATATATGCCCTGACGATTGAGGACTTCTATGATATTGTCCAATATCAGTAGCTGGGTGCTGGGATATAGATTGATATCCAGATAGATATCTTTCTGCCCTGTATTTACGCCAAAAGGAATAGTGGGCAGGACGATGACATTTCCGCCTCGCTCATAGCAGATACGGGCTGCCTCAGCAGCTATATGATCTGCCTCGATTATATCTGTTGCATAAGGTAGGTGATAGTTATGTGCTTCTGTCGCTCCCCAGGGCAGTATAGCCAGATCGACCTCCGCTTCTCGGAGGTGTTTCCAGTTAGTCTCTGCTAATATGTATGGACGTATAGACATGTTGATTGATTAGTTGAGCAGATTACCATCATCGTCCCACTGAGCGACTTCTTCTCGAGTGTCATGATTGATACACTTAGCGATCCACTCTGGATCATAGTCTACATCATGCTCTGCTAATACATCCTCAGGAACTCCATCCCAGAGATTTGGTCGATTGCCGGCATAGCCGAGATCGTCAAATCCCATCTTAGTGGTATAGTATCCAGTGAGGGTGAGATTTCGCATCAGCGAGAAAAACTTAATACCCGGTCCCATCTCTGGCCGCTCCCCGTCTGGATCTGGATAGGCGATGTCATCCACGATAGCTATTTGCTGAGCGTCATTGAGATCTACGAATGAGCGATCATAGCGCTTTCGAGATTCGGCATCCAGCCACATGATGCCTCCTCGCATAGGTAGCTTCTGATAGGGGAGATCCTTCACTATGAAGTCTATGAATACCGGCACTTCTGCATCTGTAGCCGATCCTGCGGTCTCAGTGGCAGGTAGTATGATGTCGCACAGTACAGCGATAGTGGCCAGCTCGTGCTCAGTCAGATACTCCTCGGCCATGACTCGGCGATCGTGCTCCATCTCCGATGGTGTGCGACCATAGCCGCCGCCATCATTGACAGTGGATTGAGCCTCAGTGTTTGATTCATTCGGCTTGCACGATGATACTCCGAGAGATGCTCCTGCGACCCCACCGATGAGTAAGCTTTTGAGTGATTCTCTACGGTCCATCATATGTTCATTTTTTTGAGTTCGCTGACGATATGCTCTGAGGCTCTCATGCTGAGTGCCATGATCGTCCATGTACAGTTTTTGTCTGCTTGAGATACGAATGGTCCCGCATCTACGATGTATACATTTTTGGCGTCATGAAGCTGCTGATATTTGTTAGTCACTGAGCTGCGAGGATCATCGCCCATACGAGTAGTGCCTACCTCATGGATGATCTCACCAGGAGCTGCGAGTCCATAGTCTCTATCGGCGCCGGGAGGGTCTCCGAGTACAATACCGCCCATGGAGTGCGTGATCTCTTGAAAGGTCTCGATCATATGCTTGGCCTGCAGACGCTCATAGTCTGACCAGCGATAGTCAAATCTGAGCACCGGAATTCCCCACTGGTCTACCGTGTCTGGGTCGATCTCACATCGATTGTCATACCGTGCTACAGCCTCTCCACGGCCTGCCATGCCCATGACAGCACCATAAAATCGCTTGACATCCTTTCTGAGTTTAGTGCCATAGCCTCCTACTTCGCCACCGATGTATTTATTCATGGCATCGACATTGTAGCCAAATCCATAGGCCGGCATACCCATGCCTCCCCATACCTCGATGTGATAGCCTCTCGGAAAGTCCAGTTTACTATTGTCTCCCCACCATGGTGAGTAGACATGCATACCTCCTACACCATCCTCATTGTACACTTTACGATCCATGAGCGATGGGACGAAAGCCGATATGCCCGCTCCTGTACTATCATGGAGATAGCGACCTACATGATCGCTGCTATTACCGAGACCATTGGGATGTTGTTTGCTTTTACTATTGAGCAGGATACGTGCGGAGCTACAGGCAGAGGCACCGAGTACTACGGTCTTGCCTCGTAGCTGATATTCTTGGCGATCTTCTTTATTGATATAGGATACCCCTGTGGCCAAGCCCTCATCATCGGTGGTCACATTTTTGACCATGCAATTGGTGTAGAGATCGATCTGACCGCCACTATTTTGAGCTGGGAATATTAGACATGATCCAGCCGAAAAGTCTGCGTAGGCATTGCATGAGCGATTGCACTGACTACAGTAGAAGCAAACTCCTCGCTCCGTATTGATTCGCTTAGTCAGTATGGAGAGTCGACTTGGTATGACAGGCACTCCAGCTTTTCGAGCTCCCTTTATATAGTAGAGCTCATGTAGGCGAGGTTTGGGAGGCGGTAGGAAGAATCCATCAGGATCATTGTATCGTCCTTCTTTAGTACCGAATACGCCTATCATTTTATCAAGGCGATCATAGTAAGGTTTGATCTCATCATAGCTGATGGGCCAGTTTTCGCCCAGTCCATCGACATCTTTATGTTTGAAGTCTGTCGGGCCAAATCGTAAGGATATACGTCCCCAGTGATTAGTCCGTCCTCCGAGCATTCTGGCTCGCCACCACTTGAAGGAGGTGCCCTCCGCAGTAGTGTATGGCTCTCCATCGACCTCCCAATCGCCCCATGACATATCAAAATCTCCAAAGGCACGCTTAGTACTGGCACCACGTCGTGGTGACTCCCATGGATTTTTGAGTTGCGTCATGGTCGCTGGATCCTTTGGGTCAAAGAAAGGCCCTGCCTCTACTACGGCTACTTTGAGGCCATTCTCCGAGAGTATATTAGCGGCCATACCACCTCCAGCACCAGATCCGACCACGATCGCATCATATACTTTTGGGGATTCGATTATCTGCATATAGTTTTGCTTTTTCTGGCTAGTTAAATTAGTGATAAGTACTCAGAAACATATCACTGAGTAAAGAAGAATTGATGTATGCGTAGTATGTGAAGGGGGAGGTAGATGAGTTTCTACCCATCCCTGACCCTTCCCTTCAAAAGGAAGGGGATAATCATTACTTTCATAAGTATGAATCGTACAGACGCAATATTACTCGCAAGAAATCTACGAGCAAATTCTACCCCAGCAGAGCGATATGTTTGGGGCAAGCTGCGAGGGAGACGACTGTGTGGAATGAAATTCAACAGACAATTTCCTATTGAGTACAAGCTGTATGACGATCGAAATAATTATTTCATAGCCGATTTTTATTGTAATGAAAAGAAGCTGATAATAGAAATAGATGGCAAATATTATGAGGATCCTCATGTGAAAGCGTATGATCAAGAGAGAACTGAAATACTAACTAATCGAGGATTCAAAATCTTAAGATTTACAAACGAGCAGGTCATTAATCGATGGGAGGAGGTCGAGCAAATATTAGAGCAGGTTCTAATGAAAAAATGACATCCCTCTCTTGTGAAGAGAGGGACCGAGGGTGAGTTGAATAAGATAACATCCATTCTCAAAGGCTAATTAAGACTGACTTTATACTTTCCTCGGAACCTCATCCGAGCTCCTCCTGTTATGTCATCTCATGAAAGGAATAAAGGACAAGAACAATATAAACTGGCGCTCAAATGTCTCGGCGCTCAAGTATCTCCCACGATTTTTTGGATTAGTCTATGAGGCGAGTCCGATGCTTTTTGTGATCAATGTGATCTGCCGTTTGCTCAAGTCGGTCATCCCGATATCAATGCTCTGGGTGGGTAAGCTCATCATCGATACGATCATCGAGTATCAGAAGACAGGGGTAGAGGACCTTACTCCGCTATGGATCTATGTAGGGATAGAGCTGGCGTTGGCCGTGTGCTCCAATCTGATAGGCCGTGCCATCGATCTCACAGATGGGCTCCTCGGAGATCTCTATAGCAATAAGTCGAGCGTCGACCTAATAGTTAAGTCTGCCAAAATAGAGCTCAGCCAACTGGAAGATGCGACCTTCTACGATAAGCTCGAGCGGGCACGACGACAGACGAATAATCGGGTGACCCTGATGTCATCTGTCTTAGGACAGGTGCAGGATCTGATTACTGTCGGCTCTTTGATCGCAGGTTTGGTGTTTATATATCCGGTACTACTCTTGATTTTGGTGGTGGCGATCATCCCGAGTTTTGTTAATGAGATCAAATTTAGCAGTGCGAGCTACTCCCTGACTCGGAGCTGGACGACAGAGAGGCGAGAGCTGGATTATCTGCGCTATATCGGTGCGAGCGACATCACGGCTAAAGAGGTCAAGCTATTTGACCTGTCGGGCTTTCTCAAGGATCGTTTTGCCCGATTAGCCGATCAGTATTATCGAGCTAATAAGTCGCTGGCTGTACGTCGAGCGGCATGGGGTAGCTTCTTTAGTCTGATAGGCGATGCGGCCTACTATAGCGCCTATGTGACGATCATCATCAAGACTGTCGGAGGAGTGCTGACAGTGGGTGAACTCACCTTCTTGGCGGGATCTTTTCAGCGCATTCGCAATCAGCTACAGGCTATGTTTTCGAGATTTACTCGTATCACTGAAAATGCACTCTACCTAAAGGACTATTTTGACTTCATGGATGAAGAGCCACCTGTCGCTGCCTCTGCTTCCGCTACACTGGCGGGAGCCGATATCGAGGAGGGCTTTCGACTTGAGCATGTCTCATTTCAATATCCGGAGTCAGATCGATATGTGCTGAGAGATATAAATTTTACACTGCGAGCCGGGGAAAAGCTGGCGCTCGTGGGCGAAAATGGAGCAGGTAAAACTACGCTGGTCAAGCTATTGCTCCGTATGTATCGACCGACAGAGGGACGTATACTATTGGACGGTCGAGATATTTGGTCTTTTTCATCTGAGGAGTATCAGTCATTGTTTGGTGTGATCTTTCAGGATTTTGTTAAGTATTATTTCACCGCAAGGGAAAACATAGCAATCGGACAAATCGATGCGCTGGAGGATCAAAAACGAGTAGAGTATGCTGCGGAAAAGTCCCTCGCTGATCAGGTAGTAGAGACATTGCCGAAAGGCTATGACCAGCCGCTGGGCAAGAGATTTCACGATGGCAAAGAGCTCTCAGGAGGACAATGGCAAAAGGTCGCATTAGCTCGAGCCTACATGAAGAATGCTCAGGTGATCGTACTCGATGAGCCCACTTCCGCACTGGATGCTCGAGCGGAGTTTGAGGCATTTGAGCGTTTTGCACAGCTGACAGAGGGCCGTACTGCGGTACTGATCTCTCACAGATTTAGCACGGTGAGGATGGCAGATAGGATCTTAGTGCTGAAGGATGGAGGTATCCTTGAGCTGGGGTCGCATGAAGAGCTATTAGAGAATAATAAGCTATACGCAGAATTATTTAACTATCAAGCAAAGGGGTATCAGTAAATTTTGCTATTGGTGATTAATGCAAAATAATTAATAGGTTTTGTTTTCATAATTGAGAATAAGTGATATATTCAAGAGTGTAATCTTAAAATCCTATTCTTTATGACCCACCAAATAGAATCCGTAACGGACTATATGTCCATCAAGCTCATCACTTTCAGTCCAGATGACGATATCCAGTATGCTACCCAGACACTCCTGTCCAATCAGATATCAGGAGCTCCTGTAGTCGATGACTCCGGCAAGCTCGTAGGAATGCTCTCAGAGAAAGACTGTATCAGACTGCTCATGGATGGACCGTACAATCAGCGCCCTGGTGGTACTGGTACTGTCAGTGACTATATGTCGAGAAATATCAAGTTCTTACCTGCGAGTACCACTATCGTTGAGGCAGCCTATGAATTTACTAATTCGCCATATCGACGATTTCCAATATTGGATCAGGGCGTATTAGTCGGGCAGATCAGTAGGAGAGATGTACTCAAGGCTATCGTCAAAAGAAAGCCCAAAGTGAAACATGTGCCATCTACCTGGAAGGCTCGTGTGCCTGCGTAGCGAATATGAATAAAGAATATTAAAAGCTAACTTTCTAACTATTATTATTTGATTATGAGATTCTTATGACTCTTTTCCGTAGGCTGCGTAGCTGACTCGATGGAGGTATTTTACTGAGTTAATCCATATTAAATCTGTGAGTCGGCGGAGCAAAACTATTCTAAAGAAACCTATAATAGGGTCGTATGAAAAAGGGCCCGCCTCCCAAGGCGGGCCTATCTTTTTGCCCCTATTTCTCATCTTCTTGACACATTGATCTGTTACCTTAGCGAGTCATAAATACTAATAAGAAGAATATGAGCAAGATAGACTGGCAGATCGCCAAAGAATATAAAGACATCACCTATAAGAAGTGTAAAGGTGTGGCCCGTATCGCTTTCAATCGGCCTGAAGTGCGCAATGCCTTCCGTCCTGAGACGGTAGATGAGTTGTTAGACGCATTTGAGGATGCGAGATTTGACACTTCGATAGGTGTGGTATTGCTTTCTGGAGAAGGGCCGTCGCCCAAGGATGGTGGATGGGCATTTTGCTCTGGAGGAGATCAGCGTGTACGAGGTAAGCGAGGCTATGAGGGTACAACGAAAGGTGGTAGCCGACTCCACATCTTGGAGGTACAGCGCATGATCCGATTCATGAATAAGGCGGTGATCTGCGTCGTGCCAGGCTGGGCCGTCGGAGGAGGACATAGCCTACACGTAGTGTGCGATCTGACACTGGCGAGTGAGGAGCATGCCATATTTAAGCAGACAGATGCCGATGTAGCGAGCTATGATGGTGGATATGGATCTGCCTACTTAGCACGTCAAGTGGGGCAAAAGCGAGCCAGGGAGATCTTCTTCCTCGGGCGCAATTACTCTGCTCAGGAGGCCTATGAGATGGGTATGGTCAATGCGGTCATCCCTCATGATCAGCTCGAAGATACTGCCTACCAATGGGCCCAAGAGATACTCGGCAAGAGCCCGACTGCGATTAAAATGCTAAAGTTCTCCATGAATCTCATCGATGATGGGCTCGTAGGCCAGCAGATATTCGCCGGGGAGGCAACTCGTCTCGGATACATGACTGACGAGGCTGCCGAAGGTCGTAATGCCTTCCTCGAGAAGCGAAAGCCAAACTGGGATGACTTCCCAAAATTCCCGTAAGGGCAATAGAAAAAATCAACTAAAAGAGGGAGCACTTGATCATCAAGCGCTCCCTCTTTCATTATATCATCAGCTCATCTCTGATCACCCAGCGATAAGCTCCTCCATCTCATTGATGAATTTTTCTTTTTGATCTATCCATAGCGTCATGGCGCTGGTCTCGGTCCGCATGCCGTAGATGCGACTGATTGTCGCAGGGCTCTGTAGAGTCAGTAGGATATTGTGCGAGCTGAGTCCGCCGAGAGGAGAGAAGTGTACGATATCCTCTTCCTCATCGATGGATCGTCGATAGGCGGTGATGCTCTCTATCTCCGGTAGTGGCACAGATACTCGTGAGAAAAATCCATATCTCAGCTCTAAAGTCTCCTGCTCTCGGTCAATATAGATCGGCATCGCTCGGATCGATCTTAGAAGCGCTATGATCTGTAGCCCGGTATAGATGCTCAGGATGGTGAGGATCCAAGCAACTACAGGGCTCCAGCCGGCTAATAAAAAGTGTAAAGCTCCCGTCTCTATAGCTATCAAGAAGATAAAGACGATCAGGGTAGCCTTGATGCCGTTTTTCTGATAGTAGCTGTACTGCTCTTCTCTTGGTACAGGAGAGCTCGGTGAGCGTAGTAGATAGTAGATCACTGATAGCTCTGTAGCCAGGAGGCCCGCTGCTCGAGCAGGGAGTACAGACTGGCAGGCTAAGGTGATCATCTCATGAAAATCTGCTCGTCGACCCTGCTCCCGATAGCTCCGGATCAACTGTCGAGACTTATAGATGATGACGCCGAGTACAGATAGCTCGATCACTGGGATCAGCGTAGATCGCACTACCCTGAGTAGATCCTGATCACTACTGGGCATGATCAGGCTGGCGATGAGCACACAGATCACGAAGCAGGAGATCACGGTATATCTGGGTATCTGTGGATGGCGACGTATCGTCAGGAAGTACACGATCGGTACTGTCAGTATCAGATCAATCGTAATAGGCAGCACCAGCTGCTCAGCATGAGCCTGATAGTAGCTCGTCTGTATGAAGGCATAGATCGATAGGATCAATAAAACGGGAAGTGTCAATAGTGCATGACGGAGTGATAATGTGCGTGTCATAGCTACTCATTTTGGTGGTGTGCTAAGATACGATGACTCCTGCTCTGATAGACCTTTGATTAGGGTAGAGCCGTGTTTATAGAGAGTTTAAATATTCTTCATGAGCTGCTCCAACTCCTCGTCTGTGAGATATCTGAACTGGCCAGGCTTGAGATTCTTCAGCTTGAGGTGCATGATGCGTACACGCTTGAGGCCGATGACTCGATAGCCGCAGTATTCGGTCATACGACGGATCTGGCGATTGAGCCCCTGAGTGAGTATGATTTTGAATGTATTCGTGCCGATCTTAGTCACCTTACAGGGGAGTGTCTTAGTGCCGAGGATCGGTATCGGCCGTGACATCCTACGGACGAACTCATCATCGATCGGTCGGTCCACAGAGACGATATACTCTTTCTCATGTTTATTTTCCTTACGGAGAATCTTGTTGACGATGTCGCCATCATTAGTCATGAGGATCAGACCTGTAGAGTCCTTGTCCAGTCGTCCTATCGGGAATATCCGCTCCTTGAAGTTGACATAGTCCACGATATTAGTCGGGTCCCGCTGATCGGTGGTACAGGTGATGCCTTTCTCCTTGTACAGCATGATGTAGACCGTCTTTTTCTTACGACGGAGGCGCTGTCCATCCACGATGACCGTATCCCCAGGATAGACCCGATTACCCTTGCGAGCGGTCTTTCCATTGAGCTGTACTCGTCCTGCCTCTATCCACTGATCGGCAGTACGTCGAGAGCAGATCCCTTGACTGCTGATATACTTATTGAGGCTGATCGAATCGTCGTCTTTCTGTGGTTTGGACTTTTGTCTTTTCATCTATGCTTATTCGCTGCAAAGATAGTGGTTTTAGCAGCTGTGGTTGGTGTATTGTTTTATGGATTTGGGAGATTTTAGGATCTGAATTTTGCAATTTCAGAATTTCAGATAAGAATTGTCGGCTCAGTATTTAGATGTGGTCTGAAGTCACGGAGGCTCGATTAATGAGTCTCAAGTGTGGCATTCAGTAGATAGGCGAAACATAATTTTACAGACACTGCAGCGCAGGTGATAGACTACGCTGAACTAAGGATATTAATACCGAAATATACATAGTCTGTTGTGCAATCATTATTTAGAAAATATTTTGGGGAATATAACGAGGGTTTTCACCATAAAAGATTTGTAAATAAAATGCCTTTATTCATAGAATGGCTCTATATTCATCGCATCAAGTAATCAACACTCTTTTTAAACCCACCGATTTACATTTTTAATTCAGACTTAAGTATAAATTATCTGTTGTATTTTTTGTTGTGATGATTATCTAATATTTTTTGAAAAACCAGGAAAAATCTATCTAAAATAATTATAACTGTTGCTATTTGCCTTTTCTTTTTTTAAAACAGCACATCACAACAATTTAATAAATTTTTGATGCCTGAAACTACGACCATTAGATTTGAAGATGCAGTGCATCAAAATAAATTGAGCCAACTCATTTTGGAGCATGGGGTAGTATTTAGTCAGTTAAAAGAATTTACCTTTTCCTATTTCACGGGAGACCTTAGCTTGTTAGTGCAATATTTGGATAGGTTTACTTTTCCTAGATTGAGTAAGCATGCTCAATTAGCTAATCTTTCGGGTTCTTTTACCGCTGTTTTTGCTCTAGAGAATAACAGATTTATCGGTTCTGCTATTTTGAATCATCAAAATATAGAGAACTGCATTATCGAATGTTTTAACATTTTGCCTAGCTATAGACAAGAAGGCATAGGTCAAATGCTACTGAAGGTCATTGAAGAAATGGCAAAAAAAGGGCAATACCAGCGCCTTTCTGTCCTATTTAGGACCTACTGGAAAAAAGCCAATATTTGGGAACAAATGCTGGTATCCAATCATTGGCAATCGCAGCCGCCTTTAATGTATTACGGAATTGTCACAAATCCACTACTACAGCAACAAACTCAATGGTTTCAAAAAGCTAGCAAGAATTGTCCTTATGAATTTTTAACAGCCAATGCAGCCAACTTTCATTTGTTAAAGAATGATTTATATCAGGGCAAATGGCAGCATAAAATTCCTTTAGCACTCGACCCTTTTCAGCTTCCTACTCTTTTGGACGAGCAGACCAGTTTTATTGTAAAAAAAGACGGTTTGATTATCGGCTGGATGCTCAATCATCAATTAAGGAAAGATTTATGGCAAATTACAACAGTATTTTTATTGCCTGAACATAGAGGCGCAGGTCCTGCACTTTTTGCCGAATTTTTAAGACGCCACGATAATCGAGGGCAGTTTAATTTTATGATACAGCCCAATAATAAAAAAATGTATGCTTTTGCAAAAAGGTATTTCGTGCCAGCGGGAGCGAATATTTCTGAACAAAAGAAATTTATAAAAAATATCAAGTAACTAACAACAATGAAAAACCCCATTAATTCTTCTATTGTTTCGGATAAGTCAACTATAAAAAAATTCCAACAGCTTAAAAAGCGACTTGGAAAATTAATGTTAACTGGAAAATTTTATGCCTTATCCTTGAAAAAACAACACCAGTTAGTCAGAAGATTTAATAGAAGTTATAGTCAACTGAATAAAATTACACAAGGAAGTTTAGCTACTGGGTTGACTTCTATTATCCTAGCATCTGCTCCAAATGAAGGCTTACAAGCCCAAACTTTCACTAAAGAAGGCACCAACCTCTTTGGTGTAACCGTTGCACCTACTCAGTTTGTGGATTTTGATAATGATGGAGACTTGGATTTTTTTGTAACAACTCCTTCAACAGGGGAAACTCAATTTTTTAGAAATACAGGTACTCCAACTGCTCCTAGTTTTGTTCAAGAAGGAGGTACAAATCCATTTGGAATAACAGCCGTAGTGCATCAAAAAATGGTTTTTCATGATATTGATGGAGATGGAGATGTTGATGCTTTTAGAACTTTTAATACTACTGAAAATATTGAATTTTTAAGGAACACAGGAGGTGCTTTTACCTCTGAAATTACTGGTAAACCATTTGGGTTGGAGGTATTGGGAGGTTTATTTGATGTTGGAGAATTAACATTTGCAGATATAGATGGAGATGGAGATTTAGATGCCTTTGTTGGTTCTAAAAGTACCTTTACTTCTGATTTTCTGGATTTTTTTAGAAACACCGGTTCCGTCACGAACCCCGTTTTTGTCAAGGAGACAAGCCCTGCTGGTTTTCCATCCTCTGGACAACCTAACTTTGCGGATGTGGACGGGGATGGAGATTTAGATGTCTTCTTGAATAATTTTAATAATTCTGCAGATGATAAATTCCTATGGAATACAGGTTCTGCTACTAGTTCCAATTTTGTAGATGCAGGCAGTGAATTATTTGGTTTGCCTGATGAGCTAAATGTCTTTGGCGATTTAGACAATGATGGGTACTCCGATGCCTTTAATGGAACAATGTTTTATAGAAATCCTAAAATAAATGCTCCAGCATCTGCACCATCTGCACCAATTCCAACATTGAGCCAATGGGGGATAATGATTTTGGGTTTACTAATAATGATCCTTGGAGTATTTTATATTAGAACAAAAGAGTTTTTGCTTGTAGAGAAAAGATAAAATCTTGACTTTTGTTAGATAATACCTATCAATACAATTTGGTTTTTCGATATTGACTTTTTCGGATTTTCTTAGTTCAAGCTCTTTAATTTTTCCAGTTAGCATTGGATCAGTTTCTGTAGACGAAAACTCAAACCAAAGTTCTTCACCTTTATTCAGTTTTTGGGGAGGGCTTCAGAGGAGTCTATTAATAAGTGAGCGGCCTACGAAGGAGTAAATGTCTGGGAGACATCTAAGTGAGAGAACCGCAAAGCGGGTGGGAGAGGGAAGAAGCCTGACCGAAAGCGAAGGAATCTGATCAAACTTGGCGTGCCAAACCATCAAGCTTATGCATGGAGTCGGACTCGGATGGGCAGTAGCCCAAAGTCCCATATTAGGAACGACACTGCGCATCTCGGTGCTAAGACGTCGAGGCTACACCTCGATGTTAGAATATTACTCCCAAATCAAAACTTCGATCTGATGAACCGCCGTATACCTGAGTGAGCGGCCTCCGCAGGGGTAGATGTCTGTGAGACATCTAAGTGAGAGAACCGCAAAGCGGGTGGGTATGCCCGCTATGCTTAAGCTTATATTTTCGGTTCGTTCATTGAGTGATGCTGACGTCATAGGTGCTAAGTGTGAGAGGTGCACTGGCGGTCAATTGGCCGTCAGCCACCTACTCGATTGTGCTTTCGTTATTTTTTTCTCGAAGCCAATTCAGCTTTAATGTTTTCCTGCAATTTTAATGATTTCTCTTGTAACTCAGACCAGTTTCCAATTAAATACCCTGAATTTGCCTTTCTCCAAACTAAAATTTTATAAAATTTATAATTCTTGTATAAACTATTGATTGTCAGTGTTTCTAAGTTTGGATTATCCCACCCAGTAACCATCTGTGTTACTTGCCTAGAACCAAAAATTATATTTGATAATTCGGGAACAATTTGATTCATTTGATAGTGGTTAGTAACTATATCATTTTTGTTATTTAGGACTGATCTATAGTAATCAAATATTTCACTTCTTAATGAATCGTTTATTATATTATTAAAAAGGCCTGAAGAAGTTGCCTCATCATAAGTTCCAGTATTGGGATAAAAAATACTGGAAGAACCAAGTGATTCCATCTTTGGTACAATTTTGAATAGATTTGATTCATTTTGTTCATCTAACCATAGGTATATTGAGTCAATATCCTTATCAAAAGCCATCTCCCTAGCTAAGAGATTACTAAAACTTAAAGAATCCTTCTTTAAATCATCAGTCATTTTTTGCAGTACGGTAAATTCTATCTTCCTATTCTTTTTATATTGATTATTATTGTTTATACCCAATGCAATTAAAATTCCAATAACGACCAGAATAATTTCTCCGATAGCATAAATCAGATATTTACTGAACTTGTTTTCAGAGAGTAGCTTTTGTCTAAATTTTCTAAAGAATTTTATCATGGGTTAACGGTTTCTAATGAATCAGAACGGTTCGGCGATATGGAGCGGACGACGGAAGGAAGTCTGATCTCATCATCGCATGTTACTGGCTGGCTTTATTTTAAACATTAAATCCTATTCTTTCCTTTATTATTTCTCCGTTTGTCAATTTCATGAGTTTTGGAATTATTTGTGTCTCAATTATGTCTATTCTATTTTCGAAATCCCTTTTGTCCTTTTCGTTTATCGGTCCTGAGATAATTGAGCCAGAATACTTGTCGTCACTTATGGACAGTCGATAATAGCCACCTCCTTTTGCTGGTTTGTCAATCTCTTTGTAGAATTTTGAGAATAGGCCTGCTTTGACTCTTATTTGTCTGGTATGCCCTTTATCGTTTGTTGCTAAGTTTAGTTGACCATTTGAGTTCCAAATTACCATTGTTAGTTTATCGTTTCCTTCAAAAATGTCCTTAATCTCATTTTCTACGTCTATTTCTTCAGAAATAAGTTCTCTTTTATTATCGATGATTTGGGATATATCACTACACAGTAGATTGCCAACTCTATTGTCAATAAATATTCGATTCATTTGACAGATTTTCTTTGTAAAATTTTACCGTCTGTTGCGAATTTGACTCGTGTGCAATCAAAGGTATTGGCAAATAGACCTTCTTCTTTAACTGTTAATGAAGTGTAATTCGAAGTGTCTTTTACTCTCTCATATGGAAAATCTAAAAACCATGCTATCTCTAAATCCCTGTTTAGACAATATAAGTTTGACTTACCTATGTATTCGAATTGGTAGTAGTCTTCAAGAACAAGAATTCTTCCATCCGGCAATAATTCTATCACTTTAAAAGAAGTGGATAAGGCCTTATGGGAAAACCTTGTCTGGTCTTCTGAAAGTCTACTCAATTCGTTATTTCTGATGTCTATTTTCATTTTTTGCTTGCCAGTAACTTGTTTATATCAGATCAAAACCCTTGTTTTTGATCTGCTTTTCATCCTTTTTATGGATTTATATTGGCGTAATATAGACAGTAATGCCTCAATGTCATAGAAGATGTAAGCTAAATCGAAATCACAATTTGCTGAGTCTACGTCCGAGTGATTGGCCTTTTTTATTTGGGATGTAAACACAGATATCCGACAGTACCGACGTTTATACTTTACTCCGATTTATGCACTTCGAGTTCGATCTCAACCATGAATTCTGGTAGGGCTAATCCTTTTACTTCAAGCCACGAGCCCGTTGGAAATCCATTTTTATATACCTCTGCTCGGTAGGCTGATTTTTCCAGCATTTGCGCCATATCAGTGGTGAAGATGTCTTCTTTGACGACATCGTCAAATGTGCAGCCAAAGTGCTGTAGTATTTTCGCCAAGTCAGCGTAGCAGTTCTTCATCTGTTGTTCGATATCTCCGATGGCAGTTGGGTTTCCTTGGTCATCCATGCTTACGGCTCCTGATATTTTTATGGTATTACCGATTTTTACGGCATGGGAGTATCCATATGCTTTCTCTACCTCTGGTCGGAGTTGGTAGTATTCTGGTTTTTCAGGTGTAGCGGGGACCTCCTTTTCGACTTCTTTTGAGGTGTCTTGATGTGTGGGTCCACAGCTGTGGAGCATTATAGTGAATACTACGAGGACAGGGAGTAGCTTCAAAAACTTACTTGTTCTTTTCATTTTCTGGTTTTGTTAGTGCCTACATGATACAGGCGTAATGCGTAGACAAGTTAATATTATAAAGTTGGAATAATAGGGTAAGATCCCTTTGGCGATCTGAAGTTTTTGCTTCAGATCTATACCTACTATAAGATGTCGGCCATTTCATAAGGTGTATACGATGCAGAATGAGATGAAAAAGCAGCTCAGGGTAGAAGTAAAACCTCCCAGTATTTCCCAGATTTACTAAAACGATAAAGTTTTTTAAGATTTTTTTTATAAAAATGACATCCATCGTAAGGTGCTGATATATAGGCAGTTATGAGTATATCTGGGCTGTATTGGTTAGGTGGATTGAAGAAAAATTTAAAATTTGTTTAACTCTCGAAATCCAATACTTCAACAATCCACGTATATGGGGTGTCAAATAACCAAATAAATCAGATACTATGACAAACCGATACTCTTCTAAAATTTTACACTACATCTTCCTACTATCCTTCTCTTATCTTATCACATCGTGTGATACAAAGGAAGAAACCACCATCTCATCAGTAGATGTGCCAGAGCTACTCGATCGTAGCGAGAAAATCCAACTCGGTAAAGAGTGGGAGTCTGTGCAAAATCAATACATGACCAATGCACTGGCCACTCAGGAGGCAGATACTCGTGATGAGGCATTGCTCAATCTCGCACATATATATGTGAGAGAGGCGAGAGTGACTGGAGAGCATGGACATTACTATCCAGCGGCATTAGAGACTTTGGATCGTATATTAGCATCTGCACCGGCTGACGCTGACCTGAGATTCAGAGCATTAGTCACTAAGGCTGGGGTAGAATTGTCTCTTCACGAATTCGCTACAGCGAAAGAAACTGCAACTCAAGCATACAGGCTCAACCCACTCAACGCTCAGATCAATGGTGTACTCGTAGATGCTCACGTAGAGCTCGGCGAATATGATAAAGCAGTAGTTGCTGCCGACCATATGGTCAATATCAAACCCGACCTCCGATCATACAGTAGAGTGTCCTACCTCCGTGAGATTCATGGAGATGTGGATGGCGCTATCGAGGCGATGAGCTATGCTGTCAAAGCAGGCTACCCAGGTCTCGAAGAGACTGCATGGGCACAGCTGACGCTGGGCAATCTGTATAAAGAATACGGTGATCTCGATACTGCCGAAGAAATCTACGAAGAGATCCTCGTCAATAGACCTGACTATCCATTTGCTCTCGGAGAGCTCGCAGATGTAGCGTATCAGAGAGGAGATTTGGCGAAAGCCGAAGAAATCCTGACAGAAGCGATGTCTATCATCCCTGAGGTAGGATTTTATGTACAGATGGCTGAAGTATACAGAGAGACCGATCGATATGAATCATTCATGGCGACGATGGATGAGGTATTCGTGATGCTCGCAGATGATGAGCGTAGCGGACACAATATGAATCTCGAGTACGCTGATATCTATCTCAATCTATACGACGATACGGACAAGGCTATAGAATATGCCATGAAAGAGTATAAAAAGCGTCCTAATAATATAGATGTCAATCGACAACTCGCTGAAATCTATGTAGCGATGTCTGATACAGAAAAAGCTAAAATTCATATCGAAAAAGCATCTATCACTGACTCTCAGGATCCTAAACTCGTATCACTAATGAAACTTACTGATAGCACTAAAGAGCTGTCATCCCTATAAACATATCCATTATTTACTAATCCCTTTTTTTCTTAACTAATCGTCAGATCAGCTGGGAGGGCTATGCCCATACCGACCTGCCTGACCCACACCAAACTTTAATTACAAATTATGAAACAGACATTACACGCATACCGCTCACTGAGAGCTCTATGCACCCTCACACTCATCGGAGTCTTCACATTGCTACTCAGTAGCGTATACGCTTCGAGCCACAGAGAGGCTCCTCTCATCTCCAATGATCCTCTCGCAGACAACGTAGATCTCTACGCTTTTCGCAGCCCTGATAACCCTAATACCGTAACGATCATCGCTACATATATCCCGATGCAGCTCCCTCATGGTGGGCCAAATTATTACAACTTCGGAGAGAATGTACGCTATGAGATACATGTAGACAATAATGCTGACGTCCCAGGAGATGAGGTGACGTACAGATTCACATTCAATAAAGTGAATGAAGACCCATCTACATTCTTTAATATCCGTCTCGGAGCACAAAACCTCAAGACGACGTATACGCTCGAGCGTAGTATGGATGGAGGATCTACTTGGACGACTATCGTCACTGACGGAGTAGTGCCACCACCGAATATCGGCCCAAGATCTATCGAGTCTGGAGCTGGACTGAATACTACATATGAAGACCTATTCACTGGTGCTGTGACTACAGCGAGCACAGGTGAGATGGTATTTGCTGGTCCTACGGATGATCCATTCTTCGTAGACCTCGGAGGTATCTTTGATCTGGGTAATGCACCAAGACAAGGAGAAGATCCTCGTGACGGATTAGCATGCTACAATGTAAGCGCACTTGCTATCCAAGTGCCTATCGCTACACTCCTCAAAGAAGGAGCACCTGCAGAGCCGACATCTATACTCGATAGCGATTATGTGATCGGAGTATGGGCATCTGCGAGCAGACCTGCTATGACTACACTGAGCAAAATGGACGACCCTACCTATGACGGAGACTGGGTACAGGTATCAAGACTCGGTATGCCACTGACTAATGAGGCAGTGATACCAGTAGGAGACAAAGATTACTGGAATAGAATCACTCCATATGATGAGATCTCAGATACGAGCCTCGATGGTTATTTTTTCAATCCTGAGCTCGCACTATACATGGATGATGATCAGTTTGGCGGAGCGGTACCAGCTATGGCACCTCTACGTATCCAGACAGCATCTTTAGGTGCATTTGACTTTACTAATGGTGCAGACGGACTATTCAGCCTCAAAGGAAGTGATGCAGTAGCCGGTACAGCATTAGACGATGCCATTTTTGGTAGCTTATTACTGCCTGGACCAGGTATGCCGAGATCGGTTGACCTTTGGCCAGCATTCCACACAGGTGTACCAAACTTCCCACCATACCATCTCGCTACAGGTAAAGAAGGAAATCCGCTCGCAGCAGGTAAGCCTTTCGTGAACAACTTCTTACCAAACGGAGGTGACATGTTGAGACTTAACATGGCAGTACCAGTGACACCAAGAGATGATGCTAATTTTAGTTCGCTCGGACTCGTACAGGCAGCTGCTATAGGTCTGACCGTAGCACCGTTTAATGAGACAGCAGATCTTGAGTTTATACCAAACATGGACGGATTTCCTAATGGTCGTAGACTGGAAGATGACGTGACACGTATCGAGCTTCAGGCCGTGAGTGGTGTCGTATTAGCAGCAGTAGGACTATGGTATGATGACTATGATCCTGCGACATCAGCGAGCCCAGTGACAGATGACTTATTAGGCGTATTGACATATACGACTGGAGTCGAAGAGAATGATAGAGACTTCCGCAGCAGCTTCCCATACTTAGCTACACCGTTTAGCGGTACAGGTGAGTGTAGTGGAAAAGTGATCGCAGGAGACGACGGCATGACAGGTGGTGAAGGAGAGACTGTAGAGCAGTTCTTCGTATCATCTAATACTTCAGGTACGATTGGCGTATATGATATCAAAGATGACGGTACTATCACAGGCAATAGTTTTGCCAGTAGAGGTATGGACGCTGACGGTATCTACTATGACGAAGCAGCAGACGTAGTCTACCAGCTTAATAGATCTGACAATGTCATCAATGCATTCAGCAATGTAAATGAGAATCTATCTATGAATATGATGCCAGTATTGACGGCGACGTCTACATCTGACTTCACTAATGGTAGAGAAATCGCAGTGAGAAGCAACAAGCTGATCGTAGCACAGGATGCATCAGATGCTAATGATAATATCAATAAACTATACATCTACGATATCTCACCGACGTCTATCACGTTAGACAAGACCTACAGCATAGATGCTAATCTATGGGGTATCCATATCGACGGAGACAGACTGATCGCTATCATAGATAATAGTGATAAGATCGCTATCATCGATGACTTCTTCAATCTACCAGAAGGATGGATCGTGACTTCACAGGAGATCACTGTAGAGAGCATGGTACGTACACACGGACTGACATATGATAGAGACAATGACTGGATGATCCTCACAGATGTAGGAGAGGCGTCGAGCGCAACAGATGGTGCGGTGATCGCTGTGCCAAACTTCACCGCTGCGATAGCTGACGATATGATCTCTGACGACGAGCAGGCACGTGTAGAGGGTAGCAATACTTTCCTCGGCAATCCTGTAGACGTAGCAGTAGATGCACCGAGAAACATGCTATATGTAGCAGAACGTGCTAACGAAGGTGGTAGAATCTTAGGATTCGCTATACCTGCAGCAGATGGAAATATTGCTCCTACTTACAATCAGATCTTCCCTGGAGCATCAGGTATATTCACCACTAATGGTGTGATGGACGGAGATGTAGTCTATGAAGAAGAAGGATGTGTGACTCCATCAAATGTAATGGCAGAAGCGAAGGCCGGACGTTCATTCACTGTGAGCTGGGATGGCGTACCGACTGCACAGTCTTACCTATTCCGTATCAGATTCGCTGGAGCGACTAATTGGTTGATTACCAGAGAGTTCAGATTTAACAAAGTGACTATTGGAGGTCCTAATAAGACGTATGAATTCCAAGTGAAGTCACTATGTGCAGGAGACGAAGAGTCAGATTGGAGTAGCGTATTTACGTTCCAGTTTGGCGGAAACAAAGCGAACGAAACTGCTGAGAGCAGAGCGAAGTTGAACTTAGACATAGATCTATTGAAAGACTTTTCTAAAATAGTGAGCTATCCTAATCCTGTCCAAAACAGCATACAAGTAGACTATAAAGCTACTGGCAAGACCAATGTAGCTAAGATATTCTCTCTATCCGGTACGCTGATGACACAGTATCAGATACCTGCAGGTAGCTTGTCACAGAGATATGACCTCAGCGATGTAGCGGAGGGATCATACTACCTCGTGATCGAGTCCGATGGAGAGCGAGTACATACAGAGTCAATAGTGAAAATTCAATAATACGAATGTATTGATTTCATTTGGTGTAGCCGCTGCGATAGAGATCGCAGCGGCCTTTTTTGTTTGAGTATGTTTTGATGGTTATGGAGGTTTGGATAGTTGAATGGTGTTGAAGGTTAACAATCAGTTCAGAAATATTTAAGGTGATACTGTAGTTTATCCTTAAAAGGTCCTCGTGCATCTCAATCAGAAAAAGTTACTGCTTTTCATTTTGGCATATTTCTTCATGTGGAATATTAGATTTCTATGGGAGCGACTATCCAGTTTATGGGATATTGGGATTATTCTCGGCCTATATATATCACTCATTGTTTTGATGATTATTGCCATTGGTCAATTATATCATTTGGTCCGATCAGGGGCTTTGGTGAATCTGAGGGCTTTGAATATTCTATTGACGATCGTCATCTCTACGCTAACGTTTAATTTTCCTTTTGGCATCTGTCTTTACTCTCCTCATATGGGAAAGGATATGGTCTTTTCTACAGGTTTTGAAGGCACTCTTAGTTGCAAGACTACTTTTGATTTTTATAAGAATGGAGAATTCGAAAAATCAGAGTATTGTTTTGGAATAGATAGAATGACTGGGCAGTATGATATTTCAGGAGATACTATTTTATTAGTTTATCCATCACTTGGCGATTTAGGCAGAAGAGATTTAATGGTGATTGAAGGAGAGCAAAGAAAAACGCTACGCTATTTCTCTAAGGGTTTAAGAAAGGATGGTATACCTATTGAATCGAAGGAGTTAGACCTTCAGACCTTTCTTGATCTGGCAGGTGAATGAGTATGTGATTAGGGTATATGGAATAAAAAAGAGAATGTATCAAAGCAGTGCCAGTACCTTGTTTTCATCTAATTCAGGATTGTTGAGATCTCTGATTTCATCTATCGCTTTGAGGATTTTTTCTTCAGGTAGTGTAGTTGGGATGAGCTGGTCCAACTTGATATCTAAAATGCTATGTATCAAGATGAGGTCATTCATTTGAAATGCAACAAGCCCATTCATGAGTTGTGACATATAGGACTTATTTGGATGCCCTAATATTCGACCTAAATCCTGTTGAGTCAGGCCTTTGGATTTTAGAGCATGCTTTATGAGATTTTTACGCATTTGTGCGAAGGATCTTTGTTTTTCGATCGCTTCTTCTGCTATATCACTTCTTTCTATTTGATCTGTGGTGATCTCATCTATGTCTGACCAGTTTTTATTTTCGTAGCGTTGTATCAATGTTCTCAGAGCGGATCTCAGCGATGATACATCAGGATTTGTTTTAGATAGCTTACGGAGGCTTCTGTCTGCGCTTAATGCCGCTTCTAATTCCATCTCAGACCTGATGTCACCTCGTTTGATTAGAGTTTTTATTTCAGCTATAGTCATCATATCCATCCTTTTTCAGAAAGCCACTTTTGTATGACTTTTTTGTTGTTTTTAAAGGTTCGTTCATAGTCATCATGATCTCCTATCCATACTACCGAGGCATCTCCATCCATAGTCCATTCTATTAAGATCATGACCCGATCATGTCGAATATTAAAAAAATAGAATCCAACATTATGCACTTTATCTGCATCTGATCTTTGATGGATTAGTTCTGTTGGTCCTAATTTTTCAATATCTGAAATGAGTGTATCAATGGCTTTTCGCAGTTGATCGTTTCCTCTTTTCTTGAGTTGATATTTTCTCAGTTTACTCAGACCGACTAACCTCATAACGCAATGTAAGAATTAAAAGTTTATTTTTTAAATAAACTATTTGATTGGGTTGCTATCTATAGGTAACACATACCTATCCATTAGCTCCTCAACAGTCCTCTCTGGATCGGATGATCTCCCGACGTGGACAGGACTGGCCTGCAGGATGGTACTGCGATTAGCAGTAAGCCAGCGATATCTGAATCGGAGATCTCGCTCTCCGATCTTACCGCCGTCGGCTCCACCAGCGGCTACTCGCTCCCAGGCAGCCAGATAGGAGCTGATTAGCTCGAGGTCTACCTCCGGCCACAGTGCGGTGATGCGGTCCTTGTCCAGATGGTAGCGCATACCGATATAGTCACGATACTTCGCTAAGAGTATCACACCGATATTGATGAATTCTCCACGCTCGACACGTGGGACGAGGCGTATGATGGCGTATTCGTAGATATCCTTATCGTGCATCTTGAGCCTCTTTAGTGAGTGTGTCGATCATCTCGATGCGAGTAGTGAGATAGCTTATGTATGCCTGACGCTTATCAGTTGGTGTCATATCAAGTCCCTGCTCGAATAAGAAGTCATCGGGGATATGCGATACGATATCTCGGATGAGTGCAGCTGTCACAGCCTCCTTGATCTGCTCGGCTGCCTCAGGTAGCAGTGTAGCTCGCTCCAGTAGGACATGCTCTCGAATCATGGGGAATGTCTTAGTCGGTGCTGACTCCCATGTAGCCCAGTTGTGATGAAAGTAGAGGCTCGCTCCATGATCGATGAGCCACAGTTCTTTGTGCCAGTTAAGTAGGTTAGTGTTCTTGGCGGTTCGATCGATATTAATGATCAGGCTGTCGAGCAGTACGACAAGAGAGGCCTCCATCGCAGCTGCCTCCGAGACTAATGGATCATAGGTGATCGCTCCTGAGAGATAGTGAAGACCCAGATTGAGCCCGACGCTAAATTTTAATAAGTCTTGTATCTCTTCATCTCCTTCGCTTTTGTGAAAAGAATCATTGAGCTCCATGAATACGATCTCAGGGACTTTGAGTCCGATCGCTCTGGCCAGCTCACCGCCGATCAGTTCCGCTACTAATGCCTTAGTGCCTTGTCCTGCTCCTCTGAACTTGAGCACATACTCAAATCCATCATCTGCCAATACGATTGCCGGTAGTGATCCGCCTTCTCGGAGGGGAGTGATGTACTCCACGACATTGACCGTCCTGATATCTATACACTTCATAGGTCGCAAGATACGAGATCGATATTAGTATCTCGATAGTTGTGACAGCTTAGGCCAGTTCCTTTTGCTCTCCGGTGATGAGCTCGAGACCTGACTCTATGAGATGCTTGATCTGAGGGCGCTTCAGGCATATTTGATTAAGGTACTTTTCGGCTCGTACATGGATCTCTGGATAGAGATTCTGGCTGATCTCAGCCAACTCGAGTAGAAGGAGCCATTCATCTTGTAGTTTCTCAAATATTTCCTGAGCGATAGTGGGTATTTCATTGTGCTCGACACGCTCCTCTCTGATATCTCTGATACGCTGATACAGTCGATAGCGCAGCTGATCCTCATCGGAGACGACTGGCTGAGGAGACACATCGGTAGTCTCATGGGTGATCAGGTCAAACGAACTCAGGTCCGCTGGCCCAGCATAGGCTGAGACTACTTTCTTGCCGATAGCGAGGTGATAAATTCCGTCTTCTGGAGTGAATAGTTCTCTACCTTCATGCAGCACATGACAGTCTCTCATAGCTATGAGCATGATCTTGCCATGGATGTTGCGAGTACCGGTGATGACATGTCCTTTGATCGTGATATCTCCCTCAAAATCCAGCTGGATAGTCCGATCCTCTGTGATCTCATAGGCTTTGAGGTCTCTCGGAGACATATCCTCTATGGCGAGATTGATTCCTTTGAGCCGGCCGAGGGCTGTTCCGTAGCCATGAGGGTGCTCGAGCGTACTATGTCCGATCAGCTCTTTCTCTCGGTAGCTCAGAGCAGTAGGGCCCTTAGTGGAGACATAGGCGACCTTACCTTCTGAGGTGCTGATCATATCGTCAAATACTCCCGATATCTGTAGCCCGGTGCTCAGCTCGATCGTGCCCAGCTGCTTAGAATTGATGAGCTTTTGGACACCGCTCGTGCCGCCTTTTCGTACTGACATGGTATTGGCAAATTCTTCTAAGACCTCACTGAGATAGGCAAAGTCGGGAGTGACGAATAGCTGTGGCTGTGGTTTCGTCACGTCAAAGCTTTGATGCGCCGCATCGATAGAGTAGGGGCGCTTCTCTACCTGATCTGACAGGCACCACTCGCTCTCACCGATAGAGGAGAGTAGACCTGCACCATAGATCTTAGGAGCGTCGACAGTGCCAATGAGCCCATACTCGATGGTCCACCAGTGTAGATTTTTCAGGAGCTGTAGCTCTGAGGGAGGTGGTTCATTAGCTATGAGGTTTTGTATAGTTTGTTCGGTTTTATCGATATCCGATTTTGGGGTTTCTTTTTTCTCTTTGAGTAGTGCGAGCTTTCGTACTTGCTGAAAGAGCGTATTGTCATACGCTGAGGAGATAGCTTTTGCCCCGAGCTCTCCAAATCGTCTGAGATACTCTGCATAGTCAGGATTCGCAATGATCGGAGCATGGCCAGCTGCTTCGTGGAGGATATCTGGTGTCGGCGTGTACTCTATATTTTCTAATAGTCTGATATCAGATGCGATGACCAGCACATTGTATGCCTGAAACTCCATGAATGCCGCCGAAGGGATCAATCCATCCACAGCTACGGCTGCCCATCCGATATCCTGGAGTATGCGATTCATCCCATACATGGATGGTATTCGCTCCGTGTTGATGCCTGTCTGCTCACAGCCAGAGAGATAGGACTGATGCGCTACCTGAGGTAGATAGGATTTGTTTTTTCGCATCACATATCGCCACACGGCTTGATCTACTGGGGTGTAGTGATCATAGTTTTGATCGAGTATGTATTGACGTAGATGGTCAGGCAGACGATCGAGTATAGGGTTAGATTGATATGTTTTGTTATTCAAATCGACTATTTTGTTTCAGATAGCCTCTAATTTACGTCAATTTTGAATTTTTAGCTACTCTTGTGCTTTGTCGTTTAAGTAGTTTGTTGGGGACATTTGTAGCTTCTCCAAAGTGGTATGACTATCTTGCTTGACGTAAAAGTCAATATGTATGAAGTCTGGTCTATATCTTGTAATAATTTCCATAAGTCTATGTATCTCTTGTCAACCGTCAAGTCCTGATGTAAAAGAGGATCAGAATAGTGATTATTATCAAGAAGAGCATCGTCCTCAGATTCACTTTTCTCCAGAGGCTAACTGGATGAATGATCCTAATGGTATGGTCTACTACGAGGGAGAATACCATCTATTCTATCAATACTATCCTGATAGTACTGTGTGGGGCCCTATGCACTGGGGACATGCCGTAAGTCCTAATATGATACACTGGGAGCACCTGCCGATAGCACTATATCCAGACTCTTTAGGCTATATATTCTCGGGTAGTGCGGTGATCGACTGGGAGAATAGCTCGGGTCTCGGGGATGGCAATGAGCCACCCATGATAGCGATATTTACCCATCATGATCCAGAGGGAGAGCGAGCGGGGACTGAGACATTTCAGTCACAAAGTATCGCCTACTCGCATGATCGAGGTCGGACTTGGACAAAGTATTCGGGCAATCCTGTGATCAAGAATCCAGGAATCAAGGACTTCAGAGATCCTAAGGTGATATGGGATGAGCAGCGTAGTCAGTGGTTGATGGTCTTTGCGGCCTATGATCGAGCCTTGTTTTACACTTCGCCAGATCTTATAGAGTGGACGCCTTCTGGAGAGTTTGGGATTCCTGGAGATCATCGACTATGGGAGTGTCCAGATATCTTTCCTATTGAGGTGGAGGGCACCGACGAGACTAAGTGGGTGCTGATAGCCAGCATGCAAAAGAATGCACCTAATGGTGGTACGGGGACCAGCTATTTCGTTGGAGATTTTGATGGAAGACAGTTTGTCGGAGATCCATCCGAGCAGCGGTGGCTGGATTATGGTACTGACGATTATGCTTTCGTGACATGGTCTGATATCCCTAAAACAGACGGGCGACGGCTCGGGATCGGCTGGATGAGTAACTGGCAGTACGCTCTCATCGTACCTACGGAGCAATGGCGAAGTGCCATGACGCTACCCAGAGAGCTACGACTTTATCAAGATGATGATGGATATACGCTCCGATCGCTGGTAGTCGATGAGCTGGATGAGATACGAAGACAGTCAGAAGTCATCGCTCAGGATGTGACATATGATAGCCCGACGGTGATAGTGAGTGATATAGATGACGATGCCTATGAGCTGGATATAGTATTTGAGCTACCAGCATCGGGCATCATCGATATCCAACTCTCTAATGATCAAGATGAGCAGCTGCATATCGGATATAATGTCTCAGAGCAGGGCTACTATATAGATAGGACATTCGCAGGGCGAAGTGATTTTCATGACGCCTTCGCTGATTATCATACGGGCGCTGCGAGCTATCCTAAAGAACTGGTGAAAATGAAGATCATTGTAGATCGGGCGTCGGTGGAGCTATTCGCTGATGAAGGTCGATGTGTGATGACTGATATTTATTTTGCTACAGCACCATACACTGATATATCCATAGTCGCTGAGAGTCAAGACGTGACGATGATCAAAGGGAGCTATACAGCCCTAAGTCGCATCTGGAAATAAAAAGTCCAGAGCACACCGATCAAGACTTGGGCATAGAATGTTGGTATCGGTACACTCTGGATTCGGTCTACATCATTTACCGATGTAATATGATGTGTTCGTAATAGGGTGTTAATAGGGTTAAGAATGAATAGTAAAGGTAAATTTCTTTAGTTCCGCTGGACTTTTCCATTGGTTTATTGGGACTATACAGCTTTAGCAAAACATTGGCTCAAGTACTCTATTTTTAGTGGTTTAGGATATAGGCCTTTTACACATTGGTATTCTTTTGCCTTAGTATAGTCTTCATCATTGATATTATCCGATAGGATCATTACCGGGGCTTTAAGTATCGAATATCTGTAGATCTCCTCATATGCATCTACGAATTCCCATCCAGAGAAGGGAGGCATCTTCAGATCGCAAAATATCATATCAGGCATCGGGTGCTCGGCTATGTATAGCATGGCATCATCAGGATTAGATAGTGTGATGACTTCCACATTATTAAATGCCTCTTCTAAAATGATCCGATGATAAAAGTTAGTCGGATGATGGTCGTCTATTAGTAGGATTTTTTTCTGGTTGGACATATGTGATAGTGTTAAAGAGTCATACAAATAAAGCCTGTTAAAACCTTTAAGTTGAACTTTTGTGGGGTTTATTTACGCTGCTGTAGAGTGTTTGTAATTTGGATGTAGAGGAGCTGTAGGGTGTTGTGGTGTGACCTGCCATCATTTGCAGCGTCTCGGTGTCTTTGTTGACGGCTTAAAAGCTTTAACGGTTGTGATTGGCGAGATATTTGATTTACTTTATTAGGGTGGCAGCGCCTACGCTTGTCCTATAAATCTAAGAATCAGAAAAAATAGAGCGTAACAAGGATGAAAATCACATCGACCATTTTGTTTACATTGTCTCTGTCAGCTATTGTTTGGAGCCAGTCCTTATCCACAGACCCTTGTGTGATGGTGGAGAATATTTTGTCCACGATTGAGCTATATCACTACGATCCTCGAGAGATCGATGATGCATGGTCTGCCGATGCATTTGACCTATGGATGGCAGAGCTGGACCCTAACAAGATGATATTCACGAAAGTGGATATGCAGAAAATAGGGAAATACAGAAATCAACTCGATGATCTCCTGATCTCGGGAGACTGCTCGATGATAGCAGAGGTCCAGCAGATCTATATCGAGCAGCTCAACTATATAGTCGATATCAATCAGAATATTTCCTATGAATCTATCAATATAGATCGTCTCGAGTATATGGTCCGTGATAGTACACGTATCGCTGATCGCTCTGCGATGATGGAGACCTGGCGAAAATATCTCAAGTATAAGATGTATCTCCGTGCCATCGATCTATATCCAGATAGCAGAGATACGGGACTCTCTGAAGTAGAATGGCAGAGCATCTATACGGATATCATCGATAGAGAAAACTGTCGTCTGAAGTCAAAATACAATACCGGAGATGATATGGCCCTCGTGAGGGAATCATTATTGAGGGCTATCAGCCTGGCATTTGATCCACATACATCATATCTATCGATCAGTGAGACGGAGGATTTTATCTCTCATATCAATAATGAGATAGTCTCTTTTGGGCTGGATATCATAGAAAATGAGGATAAAGAAATAGAGGTAAGTGCGATCCTGCCAGGCAGCTCAGCATGGACAGCAGAGACGATAGAGGAGGGAGACGTGATCGTCTATATCAAGCGTCCAGATGGACAGGTGCTTGAGCTAAGCTGTCTCCAGTTTGATGATATCACTACATGGCTCAGTGACTATAGCAATACTGAGGCGGTATTCACCCTGAGACATAAGGATGGTAGTGTCGAGGACTATGAGCTATCTCGTGGAGAGGCCAGTATGGAGTCTATATCAGGCTACCAGATCTATGAGCTCGAAGATGATGGTGAGCGCATCATCTATATAGCCCTTCCGTCATTTTATGTAGATGACTATGGCGACGAGTATCTGGCTAATGGCTGTGCTAATGATATCGCTAAGGAGCTACTGACACTTTCTCGAGAGGGGAGTATCGATGGGCTGATCATGGACCTGAGATTTAATGCTGGCGGGCCTATCCTGGAGGCACTTCGGATGGTGGGTATGTTTATTAATTTTGGTACTGTCGGAGTGGCTGACTACCGAGATGACGAGCCCACGATACTCAAAGATCCAGATCGAGGGGTGCTCTATGCGGGCCCTATGACCGTATTAGTCAATAGTGCAAGCGCCAGTGCCAGTGAGCTATTCGCCTCTGCCCTACAGGATCATAGACGTGCAGTGATCGTAGGTGATACCACCTATGGTAAGGGTACTATACAGACGATCCTGCCCCTATGGGATATGAGGATGAAGGAGGAGGAGATGGTGCCTATAGGATATATTAATACGACTATAGGACGGTTTTTCAGACCTAATCAATATAGTGTCCAGCAGGTCGGAGTAGCGCCTGATGTCTATCTGCCGGATCCATTTGAGGCATTCAGGATCAGTGAGCGCTATGAGACGGCGGCCTTGCCAGATATGCGTATTGATAAGAAAACATACTATCGACGAGCTGCTGAGCTGCCGATATCTGCTCTCCGAGAATCATCGCTGCAGCGTCTCGCTCGAGATAGCACATTCAGAGAGTTGCAGCAGATCATAGAGGCTGCTCAGGGCTACATGGAGCAAGATACTTTTGAGATATCATGGTCTAATGTCGAATCCTATACTGCTCAAACCAGCGGAGACATGGACTTTTTTGAGACGGAGCTGGAGCTTCCCTACACCATCAGTCTGCCTACTCATATGGAGAGACCTGAGATGTCAGACTTTGTCCGTGAGCTACAGGCAGAAAATCTCAAAAGCATGCATATGGACATGTATGTCCGAGAGGCATATTACATCACTAAGGACTTAATCAAACAAACTAAATAAAGAAAGAATGAGAAAGTATTGTCAATCGACCATCTTAATAGTGCTCATAGCTATGAGTATCAGTGCTCAAGACACGAGTAGTCCAGTGGCTTACCTGAGCAGTATCTCGACGGTCATGGATCCTCTGGAGAAAGAAACCTGGAAATACATTCGGACCTCATCAAGAAGTAAAAATGTCAAGCGTATAGAAGGGCAGCGGATGAAATTAGTCGAGAAGATAGCGGTAGCTAAAGCCACCATCAGTGGATATCAAGGCTATCAGGGTGACAACTCACTGCGAGATGCTGTTGTCGATTACTTTGATCTTAGTATCCACCTGCTCAATGATGACTATGCTGAGATCCTCGATATGCAGTCGATAGTAGATCAGTCCTATGATCTGCTCGAGGCATACACCATAGCTAATGAAGAAGCGGAGGCTAAAATGGATGAAGCTTTTGATCAGATGAGCGAGCAGCAGAAGGCTTTTGCCAATACTCATAGTATTACCCTAATGGAAGGCGAAGAATCTCAGACGACGAAAAAACTGAGAGAAGCGTCTGCCGCTATCGACTACTACAATGAACTAATGCTACCAGTAGCACGTGCTTCATTTGAGGAAAGCTATGTCATCGAAGCCCTTAATCGAGGAGATATTAATGGCGCTCAGCAGCATCTCAACTCACTCAATGATTTTCTCATAGAGATCAAGCAACAGATCAAGGATGCTGGAGCCTACAAAGGCGATACCAAGCTAAAATATGCAGCAGAGAGACTGGTGAGATTTTATGAAGAAGAGGCCAGTGATGCTATCCCGACAATGATCGACTTTTATCTGATCACTGATGATATGGAGCAGCAGACTGCCGCTATCGACGCAGTCAAACCTAAAAAGCGAACCAAAAAAATGATCGAAGACTATAACAAAGCTATCAATACGTATAATAAAGAGCTGAATAATTACAATAAGATCAATGAGAAAGCCAACAAGGATCGAGAATCACTAAACAATAAATGGCAAGAGGCGATTGAGAATTTCTTTGTTCAGCACATCCCGAGATAGCCAATATTAAGACAATAGTATGAATGAAAAAAGCCTTGTAGATCTATTGATTTACAAGGCTTTTTTGTGTGTTTGTAGTGACCGGTCTGGGGCTCGAACCCAGGGCCCACGCCTTAAAAGGGCGTTGCTCTACCAACTGAGCTAACCGGTCGGCCATAATTCATTATCGCCTTTCTGTAAAAGCGAGCGCAAATATATGAGATAAAAAATGAATTGGTCAAATTATCAAACAAGAAATTTTTGAAAAATCAGTTAACTCTTGTTCTTGGCTTTGTTTGCCACTTTTTTTGATCTTGGTTTCCTGATTTCTGTGGACTTATTGATCATTTATATTTTTTTCGTTGTTAATAGGTTATACACTTTGCTCAACCCCTCATATACTCACTCGACTATGATCCGACTCGCCATATATATATTCCTCAGCCTATTAGTGGTCGACTCTATCGCACAAGATCGCCCCAAAGTAGGATTAGTCCTCAGTGGTGGTAGTGCCCATGGTATCGCTCATATAGGAGTGATCCGATATCTCGAGGAGCAGGGGATACCAGTGGACTATGTCACGGGTACGAGTATGGGAGCTATCGTAGGGGGACTCTATGCGATGGGACTCACTGCTGATGATATGGAAAAAGTGGCTATGAGCCATGACTGGTCTCAGCTACTGACTAACTCGACACCACTCTATGAGATCGCCCCCAGCGAAAAACAGTTTCACGACAGATTTGCACTTCGATTTACCATACATGATGGAGAGGTCAAGCTACCGCAGGGATTCATCAGTGGGCAAAAACTGGATCTGCTACTCAGTCAGTTATACAGCGGGAGCTACTTCTTAGAGCATTTTGATGATCTACCGAGGCCATTCAGATGTGCAGCTGTAGATATCGAGACTGGCGAGGTCAAGCTTTTTGACCAAGGCTATCTCGGTCAGGCTATACGAGCCAGCATGGCGATACCTTCTGTCTTTCAGCCGATGGAGATAGATGGTAGACTCTATGTGGATGGAGGGCTGATTAGAAATTTTCCCGTAGAGGAAAATCGGGCACTCGGAGCAGATATCATCATCGGAGTCTATGTCGGTGGTAAGCTCGAAGAGCGAGATGATCTGCGTAGTCTGATAGATATATTAGGACAGTCAGCATTCATGATGGGGATACTCGATAGTGAGCAGCAGAAGAAAAAAGTGGATATTCTCATAGAACCAGACGTCAAGGATTTACCTTCCTTTGGCTTTGATCTCACTGAGGAGCTCATCGAGCAAGGCTACAGATCCGCCAAGACATTAGCCCCAGCTATAGACAGCCTGAAGACTATCATCAATAGCCCTGACATAGGAGTGAGAAATAAGATCCGAAATCCTGATGCTTATAAAATATCCAAGGTGAGCTTTCCTCTCACCGAAGAGCCGTTCGATAAGTTAGCTCGGTTTAAGTTTGGTCCAGTCCGTACCCGATCCTATCGGATACCCGAGCTCGAAAAGGCAATCAATAGAATATATGGGACTAAACATTTTGAAAATATACGCTACGATCTCGATCAGCGCAGTGATGGATCTAAGGAAATATCAGTCATAGCCGTACCTAAAGTCGGCACCGATCTACACGCTAATGTCAACTATCTACCGACTACCGGGACCTCCTTTATACTACATGGAGAGATCCGAAATATGCTCGGTGTGCCCTCTGTCTTGCATAGTACGGTACGGCTATCAGAGAAGTATGGCGTCGCTCTCCAATATGACTACCGACTGGGCGACCAAAAGGACTATTTATTCACCGTTGGGAGCAGTATTAACAAATTTGACCAATACAACTATGATCTCAATCTACTCAGAGATACCTATACTGCAGTCAATACTCGTGGTAATGTAAGAGTGGCCTACGAACCCAACAATACTATGTGGGTAGGAGCTGGAGTCGATATCACTAATAACAGTATCAAGCCCGATGGCACCGATGTGGATCGTCTTAAGTCATACTCACGTATCAATCTGGCTCCGAATGTCTTTGGCGAGTTTAACAATCTCAATAAGCATGGCATCACACATCAAGGGTGGCGTCTCAAATGGTCATTAGGCTATCATCATCTACTATCTCGATCTATCTCAGGAGGGGCTAATATCGCAGAATTTATACCAGAGGATCAGTCCTATGTCAAAGGTGATGTCAGGCTGCAGCGATTTCAGCCATTGATACCGCAGATCACGCTCATCGCTCATGCTGAGCGAGGGTATAAATCTCAGCTATCATTTGGGGACAACTATCGGATCGGTGGGCTCGAGTACAGAGAAGAAAATAGTGTAGCTGCCATAGGTATGGATACAGATCAGTTTCAGCTCAGGCATTATACTAAGCTGGGTGGAGAGCTGCGCTTTCGACTACTACCAGATTTATATTTCTCATTTTTGATGGACAGGATAGCAGGGGAGAGAGCATTTCAGATGCGTGATGCAGCTAATCTAATGGAGGAGATTGAGTTTTATTCATATGGAGCTAAGTTTTCGCTGGATACTCCGATCGGTTCTATACAGCTGGCTCATGGCAAAAATACCTTCACTGATACGTGGAATACTAATTTCACTATCGGATACGCCTTCTTTTAGTCCATTGAAAAATGAGGATTATCCAGTTCAGTGATGAAGTCAGATATGAGGGCTTGGTAGTCAACCATGTTATTGCGGACATCAGCGGTATGATCATTTCCCCATTGTGTATGATGAAAGACAGATCGATCATTAAGCCGCTCAGCGATATGTATAGACTGGGCAGAGTGAGTCTCCTGATCGCCGGCGCTATGTATGAGTAGTACGGGCTCATCGATATCGTCAGCAGCCGATAGTGCCGATGCATCGTGATAGTCGATCCCGCTGCGCCAGTTGACTATCTGCATGACAGCTCGAAGTAGGGTATGAGCGGCATCGCCATACTGCTCTACCGCTCGCTCCGATATGGCAGCATACCAATCCTCAAATGGGCTATCCGCTATGATAAATGCTACATCTGTATCCGCTGCGCCAGCCTGCAGCGCCGTTGCTGCACCCCAGGATGCTCCGAGCCATGCGATCTGATCGAGTTCGTAGTTTTTGTTATGCTGTAGCCAATGAGTGACGGCTATGAGATCTTCAGACTCTCGTATGCCACCAGTAGGATAGGTGCCTCCGCTCTGTCCATGAGCTCGATGATCGTATAGTAGCATATCGCATCCACAGGGCTGTACCGCCTGAGCATAGCGGAGCATCCCTGCCCAATTACTCGTCCAGCCATGACAGAGTATGATGGCACAGTCAGCCGTATCGCTCGCAGCGAAATACTGGCCGTGTAGCTGATAGCCTGCTGGCGAGGGTATAGATATCTCAATGGGAGCAGGTAGGTGACTCATCTCCGTCTCATAGTTGCTACCCCATTTGTCTATGATGCGCTGCTGGGTGAGCTCCATAGAGCTCTCAGGATCGAGTACCTGATCGGAGAGGCTGTAGAGCGTACCGAGTATCAATATACTCAGGGTAACAGTCACGATGAGGGTGTATTTGAGCGGTTTTGTCATATGGGCTATTGGGCTCTTCGGTTTATTTTATTGGGATATAGTAGCTCTCACTCTGTGTGGTGCCGGGCTGCTCACCAGGGATGAGCTCATCAAAGTGTGGGCGATCATCCAGCTGATAGCCGCTACTCGGTAGCCACTCACTGAATATATACTGAAACACCTCTGGACCACTGACCTCAGAGAACACCGCATATCTACCTGCGGGTATATCGATGGACTGTAGGCCTACATCTGCGGGATCATCAATAGCATCCACAGCGACCCATTTGACGAAAGTCCGTGTAGGATCAAATCTCAAATGATAGTTCGGCGGATATACTCTCACATCGTATATGATGGCTGACTTCATCTTGAGACGCTTAGTCATCGGCATGAAGCTGCCAAATAGCTGCCCAGTTTTATTCTCTACAAAGCTCATAGAGATAGATCTACCGATCAGTCTCCGAGATGGGAGCTCTACTATTTCTATTTTCATAGGATGTCTATTTTGAAGTCGCAAAATAGGAATATCATCCATCGTGACGCCGCTAATCCTTCATACTGTAGTGACTGTCAGCCATGTACTGCATGGTAGCGATATTAGTCAGGTAGCTCATCGGATCTGTGCCAGAGCGCATCTCCTGAGCCGTATAGAGAAAGAACTGCTTAATATCCTCTGCATCCTTAGCGCTGAGGCGCTCACCAAAATCTGGCATACCATTTTCAGACAAAAGTCCTTCTCGGAGGATTTTGTCATAGCTAGCATATACTTGATCTGAGGATCTTGAGAGATCGGGTAGGGCTCCGCCGCCATTGCCAAACTGGTCCCCATGACACTGTACGCAGTGCTCTATATAGAGTGTGAGTCCATGGCCGATATCGATCTGACTGCCCTTAGGCTTCATACTGGTGAACTGTGGAGCTTCCATCTCAGGATAGTCAGGATAGACTCCTGTACCATTCAGTTTGAATGTATAGATGCGACCTGGATAGGTATGCTCCGTATATTTTCGGCTCAGACCGACGATACCTCCCCATCCTACAGGGATGCTGATGTATTGCTCTCCATCGATCATGTAGGTCACTGGCGGAGCGATGATGCCTGTCTTCAGATCTCTATCCCAAAGTACTTTGCCATCCTCGGCGTCGTATATGGTGAAGTGGCCAGTAGCATTGCCCTGTATGACCAGTCCTCCAGCAGTGGTGAGTACTCCACCATTCCAGTGTGTGAGTGGCATTTCTTGCGCCCATTTTTCTTCTTGCTCCACAGGATCCCATGCGATCAGACGACCATAGGGTACTAAAGGATTGGGCACATCGGGATCGGGAGCTATCGGTCGGTATAGTTGGTGTGCGTAGGTGACATTCCAGCCACCAGCTGAAGCAGCTCCACCATCACTTTCATTGTAGGCGAATTTTTCATTTTTAGAATACATCGCACTGGCTGCATGGGAGGGTATATAGACATAGCCAGTCTCATGATTATAGGCCATAGGTTGCCAGTTGTGCCCACCAAATGGTCCAGGAGCGATTACATGATTTCTCCCATCGGCGTAGCGAGCTGTAGGCGCCTCGATTGGGCGTCCATTGTCGTCGATACCAGTGGCCCAGTTGACCGCAGTATAAGGTTCTGCTGATATGAGCTCTCCATTAGTCCGGTCGATCACGTAGAAAAAACCATTTTTAGGAGCCTGCATGAGTACCTGTCGAGTGGCTCCATCAATCTCCAGATCAGCTAATATGATAGGCTGTGTCGCTGTATAGTCCCATGTATCACCGGGAGTCGTCTGATAGTGCCACTTATAACTGCCATCGTCAGCATCGAGCGCTACTATACTACTGAGGAAAAGATTGTCCCCTCCGCCTGGACTACGGACATCTCTATCCCATGGAGCACCATTGCCGACACCGATGTATACAGAGTTTTGCTCAGGATCATATACGATGGCATCCCAGACGGTACCACCTCCGCCCATGGTCCACCATTCTCCTGTCCAAGTGTCCATGATCTCACTATGAACGGTGTTTTCTGGTTCTTTTGATGGATCGCCCGGAACTGTGTAAAATCTCCATCTTAGTTCTCCATCATCGAGACTATAGGCAGAGACGAATCCTCGAGCATCATACTCAGCACCTCCATTGCCGATGACCACCATGTCTTTGACGATACGAGGGGCGCCAGTGATGGTGTAGCTACGATCCGCAGGTACGGTCATGACCTCCCAGTTGAGATCTCCTGTGGTCGCATCGATGGAGACCAGTCTGCCGTCGATAGTGCCAAAGAAGATATCTCCATTAGATAGAGCGACTCCTCGATTGATCACATCACAGCAGGCCTTCTCACCATAGTCTCTGGGGACTTCAGGGTCATACTTCCATAATAGGGAGCCCTGACGAGCATCGATAGCATAGACTACAGACCATGGACCTGTGGTATACATGATCCCGTCGATTACGATACTACTGGCCTCGACTCCTCGCATCACACCCATATCGTATGACCATGCGAGCTCCAGTTGATCCAGATTGTCTTTATTGATCTGATCGAGCCGGCTGTATCGGTCTTCCTCATAGTTGAGTCCATAGCTGAGCCAGTCAGTGTGATCGGTATTTTGTATGGCCTCGGTATTGACAGCAGATGTCACTTGGTCGATGTGGCCGGTAGTGCCTGGCTCTGGTATGCTCTCACAGCTGATGAGTCCCGTCAGTGCGATGACGAAATAGAGATAGTTTTTCATAGAATCTTAAACATATTAGAATAGTAAAAAATACGACCCTATCAAGATAGTATAATCTTACTAATCTGTGCCATTGGCCCTGCTGCTTAATTGGCAAGAGTATGTCAGAGTATTTAATTAGCGGTGGCTATAGATACCGCTCCTGTAGTATCTCAAAGTGGTGCAGCTCATGACCGCAGATCATATAGATCATCGCTCGTGCGCTGATGGGTGCGCCACTCGCTGTACCGATGAATCTCGCCTGCTCTGCAGTGCCTTGGTGTATGATAGCCAGCGTATTCTCTCTGACGGTGGTATATTCATCGAGTAGATCTGTCCATGAGCGATTATTGAAGTCACCCGGGCCGATATAATCATCCTGGTCAAATCCCGCTAGGGCGGTAGGATCCTGTCTAAGTAGTCTGAATAGTCGATAGGAGAAGATTCGCTCCGTATCGATGACATGGCCTATGGACTCAGCTACTGTCCACTTGTCAGGAGCATAGCGATAATTGATCTTATTGACCGGTATGCTCTGATAGAAGGGGAGTAAAGTATCCAATAATATGAGTAAAGGATCGGCATCACCTACCATTTCTAGATAAGGGATCATGTACTGGGCGTATTCGCCCTTTTTTGGATATTCTATCTGTAGCATGCACACAAGATAGTTATCTCGACCTACATTACTCCAGAATTTATCTTTGTTTATCTCCGCCTAAGGATTGATGACGATCTTGCCTTTTACTTTACGGTCCATGATGTCTTGGAGAGCCTGTGCGGATTCTTCGAGAGTGTATTTTTTAGAGATATATGGTTTGATTTTACCTGACTGATAATATTGAAGTAGCTCCATGATATTGGTCATATTGGCCTGTGGATCTCTCGCTACGAATGATCCCCAGAATACACCACGTATGTCACAGCCTTTGAGTAGTGGAAGATTGAGTGGTATCTTAGGGATGTCTCCTGCCGCAAATCCTATGACTAAGAAGCGACCTTCCCAAGCGGTAGCTCTCAGCGCTGCCTCGGTATAGTCTCCACCTACTGGGTCATAGACTACATCAGCACCCTTGCCTCCTGTGAGTTCTTTGATGCGATCTTTGAGATTTTCGGTGGTATAGTTGATCACTTCATCAGCTCTATATTCTTTGCAGAGATCAAGTTTTTCTTGTGTAGAGGCGGCAGCTATGACTTTGGCGCCCATGACTTTACCCAGTTCGACAGCTGTCAGTCCGACACCTCCTGCGGCGCCAAGTACGAGGAGCGTTTCGCCTTCTTTGAGCTGGGCTCTATCCTTGAGCGCATGGTAAGAAGTACCATAAACCATCGTGAATGCTGCTGAAGTATCATAATCCATACCTGGCGCCATCGGGAATGTCACCTTAGCGTCGACTACCACTTCCTCCGCAAATCCTCCATGACCGGCTAATGCAAACACATTATCTCCAGGCTTTAGATGTTTGACGCCTTCGCCTACTTCTTTGATCGTGCCAGCTACATCTCCTCCGGGGCTGAATGGGAATGGCGGCTTAAACTGATACAGGCCCTGTATGATCAGTGTGTCAGGGAAGTTAACACTACATGATTTGACCGATATGACGACTTGACCTTTGCCCGGTTTTGGACTTTCTACATCCTCAATGACTAATGTATCTGGGAGCCCAAATTCTTTGCATAGTACCGCTTTCATAGTATTTGTTTTTTGACTTGATTATGAGCTCCTCAATATATAGGCTTTGCGGTTTTATTCAGATTCCTTTATTGGCAGATTTATGTTTTGAATGTTGAATTGTTTGTTTAGCGTTTTCTGGTTTGGTATGTGTTGTTGTTTAATTCGTTGAATGGTACTTTTAAGTATTCTCGTTGGTTTGTGTTCTGGTTTAATTGGTAATATAAGACACGAGAAATTGCGAATTGAACACTGCAAACTGAAAACTTCATATCTACCGACTACCGACTACCGACTACCGACTACCGACTACCGACTACCGACTACCGACTACCGACTACACCTTCCTTATCCTCACCTTCTTTCCTTTCACTTTTTGATTATCCAGAGTGCGGAGTATGTGATGGACTTTGCTTTTCGCTACAGCGATATAGGAGCGATCCTTTTTGAGTTCGATCAGGCCAATTTCTTCTTTTTTGAGCTGTCCGACTTTCATCATGAATCCTGCGATGTCGCCTTTGGAGATCTTATCTTTACGTCCTACGGACAGCTGTAGGGTGGTCCAAGTGAGGGTCGGGGTATCGATCGGTGTCGGAGCAGGTACTGTATCGTAGCTCGATAGATACTCTGCCTGATCGCTGTCCACATGATGGAGCACATAGGCCGTACCTGACTGCTGCATACGAGCAGTACGACCATTACGATGGGTGAATTCCGCCGCTCGTGGTGGGATCTGGTAGTGGATGATATAGGAGAGATCGGGAATGTCAAGACCCCGAGCTGCGAGGTCAGTAGCGACGATGATCCTATGAGTACCATTCCTAAACTTCAAAAGTGCCAACTCTCGATCGGGCTGCTCCATGCCTCCATGAAAACATCCATGTGCGATGCCCTGTGTTTTCAGGTATTTACTGACATACTCAATAGAGTCTTTGAAGTTGCAGAAGATGATACCGTTTTGATCGCCGAGGCCCTGTATGAGCGCTACCAGCGTAGTCAGTTTATCTTTAGTAGGACTCTCGACGATTTTGATTTGGAGCTTAGACTCCGACTCGTCTAAGAAGTCTAATCGCTGCAGGTCAGGTAGTGAGACAAACTGTGGTAAGGAAATATCAAATGTCGCCGATGTCAGCACTTTTTTCTCCAGATAAGGGAGTGCACGTATGATCTGCTTCATATCTCCCTCAAATCCTATCTCGAGAGACTTGTCAAATTCGTCTAATACCAAGGTCCTAATCTCCTCTGTATCAAAAGTATGTCGCCGTATATGATCGGCGATCCGACCAGGAGTACCAATAAGTAGTGATGGAGTAGTCTTCAGATCGAGACGATCTTGATTAAATGCCCTGCCTCCGTAAAAGGCATGCAGCTTGTACCCTGTACCCATCTGTCGAGCTACCTGCTCAATCTGTATAGCGAGCTCTCGAGACGGCACGAGTATGAGCGCCTGTATGCCCTCGACATTTGGGTTGAGCTGCTGTAGTATAGGGAGTAGGAAGGCTACTGTTTTTCCCGAGCCGGTAGGCGAGAGGAGTAGTGTCGCATCATGGTCACTGATGGTCTGATGAGCGGCCTGCTGCATCTCATTGAGCTCAGATATGCCCAGTTTGGAGAGGATTTCTGCTGTGTTTTTGATCATGACTGCAAGGTATCGCTAATTAATCATTGCTTCACAATAAGCGCCTGACGTAGTGTTGAAAGGTCTACACTTGGCGAAGCCTATTAGTAATGCTAATTTGAGCCATCACAATAATATAAGTGGCAAAATCATGGATAGACGTAGCGTATTACAGTCTCTGGCAGTGCTCACGGTCGGAGGAACGATCGGATGGCAGGGATGCAGTCAGACTGATGAAATATTGGCCGCAGGAGCGAGTCAGATTAGTTTTGATGAGCAGTCATCAGCATTCATGGAGCAGCTGGCACGTCTGATATTGCCCTATGACAGAGAGATATATACGATGCCAGAGACTATTACAGAGTTCGTCTCGACTATGGTCAATGATCTGAGTACGCCTGAGGATATCCAGTCTTATGGGGAGGGCTATAAGACCTATAAAAAGTATCTAAGTGATACCTTATCCAAAGAGGTGTCGGACATGTCTGATGCAGAGGTGGTCCAGATGTACGAGCAGCTCCAGCGTGGAGAGTCCGTTCCAGAGGGCGCTAAGGACTTCTTTGAGCGGACTCGAGGCTTAGTCCTTTGGCAGTTTAGGACCTCTGAGCAATATATGCGAGAAGTCAGAGGCTACAGTATGACACATGAGTCTTTTGATGGCTGCGCCTCGATCAATTCCTAATAAACTCCTCCTCACTCATCTATATCTAACTGAACAACATGACAATCAAAGAACAAAATACATATGACGCTATCGTCGTCGGAGCAGGCATGAGCGGTGGCTGGTCAGCCAAAGAACTCGCAGAAGCGGGACTCGAAACGCTCCTCCTGGAGCGGGGACCTGATGTCACACATATCAAAGACTATCCGACGACGATGATGGAGCCCTGGGAGTTTGCTCATCGCAATCAGCTGACAGCAGAAGAGATCGCCGAAAATCCGATCGCCAGCAGCTGCTATGCATTCCGAGAGGATGCTAAGCATTTTTTCGTCAAGGATAAGGAGCATCCCTATATCCAAGAGAAGCCCTTTGACTGGATCAAGGGCTATCAGGTGGGAGGTAAGTCACTGATGTGGGCGAGACAGGTACAGCGCTGGAGTGACTATGACTTTGAGGGCCCTGCTCGAGATGGCTTTGCCGTAGACTGGCCGATCCGATACCCGGACTTGGCTCCATGGTACAGCTATGTTGAGAAATTCGCTGGCGTATCGGGCAATAGAGATGGTCTCGATACACTGCCAGATGGAGAGTTTTTACCTGCATGGGATCTCACTTGCGTGGAAAGGCACTTTCAAGAATCTATCAAAAAACACTATGGCGATCGACATGTCATTTATGCTCGCTGTGCACATCTCACAGAGCCTCAGGAGATCCATCTGAAGCAAGGCAGAGGGAAGTGCATGGCTCGAAATCTCTGTCAGCGTGGCTGCCCATTCGGTGGATACTATACATCGGCCAGTAGTACAGTGCCATGGGCTATCAAGACGGGTAATGTGACACTACGTCCCGATTCTGTCGTCCACTCAGTACTATACGATGAGGATGCCGGTCAAGCTATCGGTGTGCGTGTCATCGATCACCATACTAAGGAGGCGATCGACTACTATGCAAAGGTGATATTCCTTAATGCCTCTACGATCAATACGAATCTGATTTTGCTCAATTCTCAGAGCGACAGATTCCCAAATGGACTGGGCAATGATAGTGGACTATTGGGTCAGTATGTTGCTTTTCACAACTATCGAGGAGAGATCTCCGCTACCTATAATGGCGATCTGGACAAAAAGACATCTGGCGGAAGAGCCACCTCGGCCTATATGCCGAGATTCAGAAATGTAAAGCGCCAAGAGATGGACTTCCTGAGAGGCTATGCCGTATCCGTGAGCTCTCGACGCTCCATGAGCATGGATCAGAGCGGTATAGGTGAGCAGCTATATGCTAATCTACTCAAGAATGACAGCTATCAGCCATGGCATATCAATGGGCTCATGATGGGCGAGACGATCCCTAAAGCAACTAACTATGTCAAGCTCGACAGCGAGCAAAAAGATCAATGGGGAGTGCCACTACTACGTATCAATGTCGACTATGATGACAATGATGAGCAGATGCTACAGGATTTTCATCAGGAGATGGTCCACATGTTTGAGCAGGCAGGATATACTGATATCAATGTACGTGACAGTGGTCGTCGACCTGGTAATGATATCCATGAGATGGGTGGAGTCCGCATGGGCCATAATCCCAAGACCTCACTCCTCAATGGCTGGAATCAGATGCATCTATGCAAAAATGTATATGTCACAGATGGAGCCTGTATGACCTCTACCTCCACCCAAAATCCTTCGCTGACCTATATGGCCATAGCTGCACGAGCAGCTCACCATGCCATCGACCAGCTGAAGAAGGGGGAACTGGGCTGATAGAAGCTCGTCAGCAGGACACAGATCTACCAAATCTTGGAGATTTGGCAGATCTTACTCTTGGTAGGATGTTTAGAGCTTAGAGGATTGCATTGAGATGAGATTAATTGTAAATTTACAATCATGTAAAAGTAAAAATACAACACCGTATGGATGCCTCAGTTAAATCTACAGATCAGCAAAAGTACTCTCCAGTATGGGTAGTAGATCATGCTACTGATACTCCAGGCTACCATATGGAGCTCATAAGTAGGATAAGAGATGGCGTCCAAAAATCTGACTGGAAAGACCTAATAGCGCACATCGGTCATACGGAAAAAGAGTTGGAAGAAATCTTGCCTGCGTCTATCAGTAGTATGCAAAAGAAATCCAAGTATGGAAAGGAAATATCAGAGCGCATCTATGAATTAGCGAAGCTATATGCTCAGGGTTTTGATGTATTTGATACTCGTGAGCAATTCAAAAAATGGCTTAAGTCCCCTTCCAGAGCTTTGGGTGGACAGTGCCCTTTTGATCTATTGGACAGTAGTTTTGGATTTGAGATAGTCTCTCATGAGATCACACGTATCCAGTACAATGTCTATAGCTAATGCACGTCTATCGCATATCCACTCTCTCAGGTATCGGTGCCGAAAAAGTCGGAGGTAGATGGAATAGAATAGGTACTCGTGCCGTCTATTGTTCTGCTAATGTTTCTTTAGCCCTGTTGGAATACTATGTCCATGCATCGGATATCGGGACACTGCCTGCGGAGATATTGGTAGCTGAGATATTCATACCAGATGACTTTATCATAGAGCATATGGTGGATTTACCTGCTGGTTGGAATGCCTATCCATATACTTCTGCGACGACGGATTTCTTTTCTGATAAAGCGAAGAGTCGAGATTTCTTTGCCTTACGAGTACCTTCTGCCGTGGTGGGTATAGAATACAACTATGTGCTCAATCCTCTATATCGTGATTTTGGACAAGTGGTCGTAGAGAAGTTTCTGAAACTGCCGATAGATCCGAGATTGAGGTGATGGGCTATAGATCTACCAAATCTTGGAGATTTGGCGGCTTTGAGACAAAGGATCTCATTGCTTATTCGTCTATCATGCTGTCCCAAAAATCGCTATCCAATTTCTTTATTTCAATGACTCGTTCAGTCTGCATCCCAAGGTTGTAGTTATAAATATGTTCAGCTAATTGCTCTCCATTCATTAATACGATTTTAGTTGAAAAATTAAGGCTTTCAGCATACTCATATGCTCCTTTAGAAAAGTCTGATGTGGTAATGAAGATGCCTTTATCGGATTGAGCTACAGCTAATGCCCCAACAAACTTTTGGATATCCTCTCTTGGTACCTTGTTATCAATTTTATATCTCTTTGCCTGTATATTGATTCTGCCAAAGCCAAGAATATCTTCTTTGATTATGCCATCTATGCCTTTATCATTCGAATATTGTGTTACGAGTCCAGAGTTTTTAATTTGGCCACCATATCCCATTTTTTGTAATAATTCTACCACCAGCTTTTCAAATTCTCTTGGATTTTTAGAAAGAATGGTATCGATGATTTCTCTATAGATAGTCCTTCGTATCCCTTGATATGAGGCGTATAGTGACTCTTGGGGAGTCGAGTCAGCCTCGATTTGTTCTTCTTCTAAGTTGTCAGTAGTGCTTTTTCGCTTCGTTGGTTCTCTTTGTAGCAGCTTTTTACTGATATATTCCTTTATGATTGTTGGATTTTTTAGGATTTGGTGTCCTTCTTCATTTATTTGATATAATCCTCTCTTAGGTTTAGAAACTAAGCCGGCCATATTGAGATAGCTCAGAGCCCATTGTACTCTATCAAGAAATATTGGTCCGTTTCCCGAATCATACATCCGTTCCCTTTCTTCTTCAGTAAGATTAAAATGTGTCACGAGAGGCTCTTCGATCTCGATTCTTTTTCTTGCTTTTCCATCACTTAGTACCTGGAGCGCAGGTATTTGTATCTCGTCATACTTTGGTATCGCCATGTGAACTTCCTTGTTTCTAATTTCAACAATTAAATGTACTGAATGCATAGGCATTTTATAAATCGATGAAAAAATTAAAAACATATAATCACTTGATACTGGCTCGTCAGCCAGACACAGATCTACCAAATCTTAAAGATTTGACAGATCTCGCTCTTGGTAAGATGTTTTGCGTTGGCAGATCTCACTCTTGGTAGCTTGTTTATACTAATCTACCCATCTAATGTCGTGGCCAAAACTTCTCACTCTCTCATCACGTTGTACCTTTGTATCAGACAGAAAGACATTCAGATATGAAGTTATATAGCACACTTTTATTCTTCGCTTTTTTGTTCTCTTCCTACACAGCTTGCAATAGCCAAAAAGAGATCACAGAGAAGCGAGAGCTCCCAGCGGTAGAAGTAAAGCCAGAGGTAAATCTCGATGACTATGAGCGAGCCTATTTTGCCAGTGGATGCTTCTGGTGCGTAGAGGCAGTATTTGAGTCAGTGAGAGGGGTGCCTGAAGTGATCAGCGGCTATGCTGGAGGGACTAAGCAAGATGCTAACTACTCAGCGGTGAGTAATGGTATCACCGATCATGCGGAGGCGGTAGAGGTATACTATGATCCAGAGATGATCGACTATTCGACTTTGCTACAGGTTTTCTTTGGTAGCCAAGACCCTACTACGCTCAATCGTCAGGGACCTGACCGTGGACGTCAGTATCGCTCATCAATCTTTTATCAAAATAAAATTGAGAAGCAATTGGCCGAGGAGTATATTAAGGAGCTTGATAGCCAAAAAGTATTCGCCAAGCCGATCGTGACAGAGGTCGTGCCTTTTGAAGCGTTTTATGCGGCAGAGGACTATCATCAAGACTATGAAAAGAAAAATCCTAATCAACCATACGTACGCTCAGTGTCGATACCACGGTTGAACAAATTCAAAGCGAAATTTCCAGAACTACTCAAAGAAGGGCAGCACCTCCACGAATAATGAGAATAATATTGATCTCACTGATCTCTCTATGGGCGGTCATATCGTCAGCTCAGGAGTCAGCGCCCGACTTCCCATATATGCATTGGGATATGGAGCAAGAGCAGCTATCTGATCTAAGAGGAGAGGTGATATATGTCAGTTTCTGGGCATCATGGTGCCAGCCCTGCCTGCGCAACTTCAAGAAATACGAAGAAGTCCGAAAACAGCTCGCTGCGGAGGGCGTCGTACTACTCAATGTCAATATCGATGAAGATGAAGCGCTCTGGAGACAGACGACTGAGGCACAGTCTATCTATGGCACTAATGTCATGTCGACGGACTTTGAGCAGCTCCAAGATGACTATCAGATCTACAATGTGCCTCTCTATGAGATCATCAATAAGCGAGGCGAAAAAGTCTATCTGGGAGCTGAAGGTAATCGAGATATCGTCGGCAGGTTTAAGCAGTGGCTCAGTGAATGATCTCTGACCAATTGACCTCGTCATTATGAGAATGGGTGAATCCCAGCGCTCGTTCTTCAGCTATGGTCTCTACATCTCTATATGCGATGATATAGGTCTTTCGCCAGGTATCGGACTGATTGCCACCAGAGCCATGGACGATTCGCTCGTCATGTATGGTCATGCTACCACGTCTCACAGGGAGATAGATGATCTGCTCATCAGGATGAGTCTCGATGACTAAAGTGTGAGAGTCGTCTCTCGATCCATCACCGTTGTTGTAGGATTTAGGTACATGTTTTCTGAGTTGATCTTCTTTATTAGTGCCGGGTATGAGATGTAGGCAGCCATTGATGAGATCTGAGTTGGTAAGTGCCAGCGAGAATGTCGCTGTCCAGGTATTCTTAGTCTTTGGCCAGTAGCCCAGATCCTGATGCATGGCGAATTCTGCTGCTTCTTTATTAGGCTTCTTAGCCAAAAATTGCTCGTAGTCCATGGCGCAGTCGCCAGCTTGATAGAGTTGATTCGCTATGTTTTGGGAGATGCGATGGTAGATATTGTCAGCGATCTCTGGTCGATAGTGGCTCGGCAGCATAGCATTCACCAGTTGAAACTCTTCCATCGGAGTGCCATAAGGCTGCGACATATCACAGAAGTCCCGGCCCATCTGGTCAGCCTCTGCTCCTGAGACAAAGTGATCAAACCAAGGATCGATGACCTGTAGCTCTTCTTCTGTCAGCACATCATTGATGACTATGTATCCTTGCTCGTGATATTGAGCGATTTCTTCTGGGGTCAGCAGATAGTTTTCTCCATCTCTGCGATGATGGCCAGAGGTCGTATTTTCTACTCGTAGCATGATAGTCTGTTTGTAGACAAGTTACTGTTTTCTCCTGCTATGGAGACGCTTCATTTGTTATTCTTCACAGGTATCGGTCGAAATTTCGAGAGTGCTACCGGCCTCTATGGCAAATCCTGCTTTCAAGCTCGTAGCCACAGGCGATCGCAGGGCGAGATCTGCCCTGTCCATGACCATTCCTTGGTAGTTTAGCTCCATATTCATATGGCAGATAGTGGACTGAGTGATGGTGTCAGGGAGTGTTTCGCTGGTACATTTGGGCATAGGATTAGTGCAGGGGGCACATGATCCTCCACAGTCTATGCCTGATTCAGTTGGGTCTTTGATGCCGTTGGAACAGAGATCAGACCATTGCTCTACTGTCAGTGTGATTGTGTAGCCTTTGTCAGACCATTTATTGTCAGCGACTATATAGTATTTTTGGCCTTGAGCCAAATCTATTGAGCCGATCTCGGCCGCATACCAGTTAAGTCCACCACTATAGCAGTCGTCATCACTGGCCGCTATCTCAGTGAGGCTTTGGCAGTCTTCTTGATAGAGAGTCAGTCGAGTATCTACTCCTTCGCCACAGCTGGATAGAGATATCGTCACATCTTGGGATGCCTGTAGAGCGATCCATCGACTCTTGGTAGCTCCGTCGTGCTGGCTCGGGAGCTGCTCAGCGAAAGAAGGAATTATGATAAGGCTATCTCTGATGTCATGTCTGATAGCGGTTTTCGCATTGATGGCAGCTTGACTCCGATATAGTTGCACATTGCGTTTGATACGATGAGCTACCCATGGGTGAAATCCTTGAGATAGATCTACGCCAACGGGATTCAGATGGCAATTACTCATGATAGTACCACCACCCTCAGGTATAGTAGCTGTATTGCAGATATCGGGTACACCGCATGCGTCTATGGCTGTGTCATATGCGTCACCCCAGACGCAGTCCTCTGTGTGAGAGGCTCCGAGGATGTGCCCTATTTCATGAGCGAGCGCATGTATATCCCAAGAGTAGTCCTCTGAATGGGCATCGCCATATGTCGAGATCATACCGATAGCATCAGTCGAGCTGAATAATCCACCAGTATAAGAGCCTGCTCCTGTAAGACCTGTAGTGCCTGAGAGTAGCATCGATAGATCGCTATGCTGATCGCAGGGCAAGGCAGCCCTGAGTTCATTCAATGTAGCCCCGATAGACTGATAGTCATCGATGTGTATCGGAGTCTCAATGATGGTCCAAGAGATATGAATATCTATGCCCTCATATATGTAGGATACTCTCTGAGTGAGCTGTGTGATATAAGATCCTGCTGCCGCAGCATCTGCATACTCATCTAAGAAAAACTCATCTACATAGATACTTGCAGAGATGCTGTCAGTAGCCTGTTGATTCTTTAGTGAGGATTGATAGGCTGCTGGCTCATGTATATGAGGGCTCTGGATGGCCACACACTGATAGTGCTGCGCCAGTATTGGCGAGATCAATGTGGTACATAGCAGTACCAGCCTCATGATAGCATGAAGTATGTTGATGGTAGTCACTTCTGACGCTTGTTGGTTATTGAGATTGGGATGTAGGAGGATAGTTTAGGCATAGTCATCCCAGGCCTCTCTATGGTGGAGAGCTAAAAATCAAGCTGACGAATCTACCTGGATCCGTCAGCTTGTCACCTGAAATAAAATCACTAAAACTATCCCGAAATTGCTTTTTTCTTTTGCGTCAGAATACGCTTCGTTTTGGATGGATTCTTTTCATGGAAGATTGGTTTCGTTATAAAAAGTGTTATTAGGGTTATAGCTGCAAGATAAGACAGCTCAGAAGTGTTAAAATCTACTGATGGACTACAGGAGTCTACATCTCCACTAAAATGTTAAAATAGTGATTTGTATTCGACCCTATTTGGGAGATTCCTTTCTTGAAGATGGTATTCTGAAGAGATACTCGTACTTCAGGCTTGACAGAAGTCCAGGCATTTCTTCCTTTGAGTTCGGTTTGCTTGTTCATTTTCTTTGCTTCTCCAAAGAAAACGAACCAAAAGAAAGGAGACTTTCCCAAAGGCAATTTTCTCCTTATCAGTCGAAAACCGTTCATGAATGGCTAAAATCGCTACAAGGATTCACGATTTCTTTACGCCATTCACTCACATATGCTCGTGGGAAAGAACTATTTAACATGTTGTTTTTCGTGTTTTAATCAAAAATATTGTAGAAGCCATGGAGACATATGATCTCATAAGCTGCGATAAAATGAAGCTCTACCGATGCTTAGAGATGTCAATACCTGTAGTCTTACGATAAAACTCCGTAGCATAGGCGTCTGTCATCCCAGATATGAAATCAACGATACTCATGACCTTGACATAAGGGGAGTCCGATGTCTCAAACTCTCTAAACTGTAGTGGTATCAGTCGCTGTGCCATCCGATCGGTACCGACCATCTGAGTCCGTAGTACCGCCGGGACGAATAAATCCAAGAGATGGCTCATGACATGGTAGCCCGTGATCTCGATCTCGATGACGGAATGATGATTGTAGATATGCTCTACCGAGAGTCGAATTACTTCTTTGAGTGCTCCACAGCTTTTTTCGATATGGTCGATCAGCGTATCATTGAATGTGCCATTGATGATTTCCTGCTGATGCTTGAGGAATACATCTGCCGTCTCCAGAGTCAGCGCATTGATGCTTTTCGCTCGGAGATAGGCGATAGAGTCATTGGCATCCATGATTTTATTGAAGGTGTCTTTTACTCGAGAGACATCATCCTCTGGGCGATTAAGGTGCTCGAGAATATTGAGATATGCTTCGCTCACCATTTTCTTGCTGATGATCCCGAGGCGATGTGCGTCTTCCATATCGATGATGCGATAGCAGATGTCATCCGCTGCCTCTACGAGATATACGAAGGGGTGCCGCTTATAGATCAATGGCTGATCTGACTCAAGTATCATACCCAGCTCCTGTACGATATCGAGGAAGGTCTCCTTCTCCGACTGAAAGAAACCATACTTCTTGCGATGATAGTAGCTGCGGTCTACGGCTGTAGACTCACAGGGATATTTGAGGATAGAAGCGAGGGTAGTCATCGTGAGGCGCATACCTCCGACAGGCTTATCTCTGTAGGCGTGAGTGAGAACTCGTATGGCATTCGCATTGCCCTCAAAGTTGATCAGGTCCATCCACTCTCCATCAGAAAAGAATGATCGCAGGGACCGACCCTCGATCTGCATATCCTTATTCTCGATGAAATAGTTAGAGATGGCCTTCTCTCCAGAGTGCCCGAATGCGGGATTCCCGATATCATGCGCCAGACAGGCCGATGCGATCACACTGCTCAGGTCATAGCGATAAAACTGCTGAGAGCGCTCATCATCGGCGGCGATGAGCTTCGCTGCGATATGATCACCTACGATCTTGCCGAGGCTGCGACCCACTGAGGCGACCTCGAGGCTATGGGTCAGTCGATTGTGCACGAAGGTACTCCCAGGCAATGGGAAGACCTGTGTCTTATTTTGCAGTCGTCTGAATGAGGATGCGAATATCAAGCGATCATAGTCTCGCTGATACTCCGTACGAGGCACCTCCTTAGTCTTTGAGGTCCCCGATCTACGCTCTGAATGACAACTGCTCCAATCCATGCAGTAAAATTACATTTATGTTGTGGTCTCGATGTTTTTTAAGTGTTCTTGTTTTATTTGTGTTCTTGTTTAATTCGTGCGATTATTTGCTTCAGGTGTTCTCGTTTGGTGTGTTTTCTTGTTTAATTAGTTTTATTGTTTTGATAGTTCGGTGGTGGATTTTTGTTTTGTTAACTGACTACTGACTACTGACTACTGACTACTGACTACTGACTACTGACTACTGACTACTGACTACTGACTACTGACTACTGACTACTGACTACTGACTACTGACTACTGACTACTGACTACTTATTTCGAGTGTTCTAGTTTGATTAGTATTCTTGTTTAATTCGTTTTGTTGGTATCCTATAAATTGCAAACTGAACACTGCCAACTGGGAACTCCATAGCACGTACTGTATTGGCCGACTAAAGACTAAAGACTAAAGACTAAAGACTAAAGACTAAAGACTAAAGACTAAAGACTAACTCTCTATCAACTGAATCAGGCCACCGGCAGGTGCCAAGAGATATCCATTACTACCATTGTAGAGCTGAGGTATTAGTTTTTTATAGTAGTTGAGATCCTCAGGAGTGTATGTCTTGCCTTGTAGCTTTTTCATAGCGAGAGCACTTAGATCACGGAGCGCCGAGAGCTCAAAATGACCATACTTATAGCTGGACGACTTTAGCTTTCCTGCGATGATGGGATATATGCTGATCCATCGTTGTAGTGTCTTGATGAGTTTATTCTTGTGCGCTTCGGTCGGTGTGGCGACGTAGGCTGCTACCTCTTTTTTGAATGCTCTGGCCTTTATAGACTCTACGGGTGCGAGATCAGCCAGCCCATCAAGTGGCGAGTTGATGCTATGCTGTGGATTAGTACTCCAGCGGCCATAGTACTTTACTTCTTCGAGAAGGTTGATAAATTCGTTCATAGCCACGATTTCTTGAGCATTGAGTCCTGCTTTTTGGAGAGCGACCAGCTGATGCTCTTTCGTACTGATATATTCTTGATTCATCCATGCTGCTGTACGACGATATAGATCATCAGCGTCTGTAGTATGAGATTTTGGAGACCATAGTTTTTCGGCGACAGCCAGTGCTGAGGGCCATAGGCGTGAGTTGATATTAGCGGGAGAGACCCACTCAGACCATAGGGTAGCCTCACCCCCGATGATCCGTGCCAAGGCGGCCTCGGTAGGAGGAGCACTCTTGACAAATCTTGGTAGCATGATGCCTGTCTCTCGATCATCACCACCTACGAGTTCGCCAGCTACATTCATGGTAGCAAATGACATAAAAAGATCCCCAGAGAGGGCATCATCAGATAGCTGCATACGTGCCAGTACAGGGCCGCTGTGTGATTCATACTCAAATCTTAACTGGCCATCTGCTATGCTACCCGATTCAAATACATGATTTTGGTTGAGATAATTGAGGATTCCAGATACCTGACCAGTCTTCTGGCCAAAGAGAAATAAAACACCCTTCTGACCATTAGTTCCTGGAGCCTGGATACTGAGCTGATAGGCTTGCCAGTCGGTGCTATCTGCATTGATTGTCATAGATGCGGGTAGGGTCTCAGGGTCATTCGCATAGAGTCGAGAGAGGCTCGGCTTTTGATCGAGCTCCCAGCCTTTTGACTGTACGATACTGTGTCCAGCATTGATAGCGTCTATAGCGGCCTCTCGTGAGCGCCAGACCTGTATGAGAGCGTTGTTTTTGACCAGATTCGGATGGAGGATATCGTCTCTACCCATCATTCTTTTGCCTGCACGATTGAGGATGTCATCTACTCGGAGAGTGAAGTAGGCCTGCAGATCGACGGGATTATTGAGGCCTTTATCCTTCATAAATGCTACGATATCAGGATTACTCACCCACTGATTCGGGATGACTTCTTCTCCACCGATGTGTATGTATTGATCTGGAAATAAGCCGGCCATCTCCTGTATGAATTTGGCTAAGAATACATAGGTGTCTCCATTGATGGGATTGATGACATGAGGATATACACCATACTGATCGATGAGCTCTACAGGCTCTGAGCTACTGCCCAGCTCTGGATAGGCTGCTATCCATGAGCTCATATGACTCGGCATGTCAAACTCTGGTACGATCCTAATACCTCTCAGTCCGGCATATTTGACCAGCTCTTTGATGTCGACTTGGCTGAGATAGTTGCCACGGCTGCTTTGTTGGTGTAGCTGAGGATAAACGAGTGACTCCACTCGATGCGCCTGATCATCTGATAGATGTAGGTGTAGTACATTGAGTTTGGCTGCAGCCATTGCGTCGATATTCTCGATGAGTTTGGTTTTTGGGATCCATTTTCGAGCTATATCGATCATGAGGCCTCGCCATGCATATCGTGGCTCATCATAGATTTCGCCTGTCTGCAGGGTAGTCATCTGCCCCTGATTTACGAGCTGTCGGAGTGTCTGTAGACCCCGCTCGATGCCTATCCCATTATTAGCTTGGAGGGTGACTCGACTTTCGTCAATGAGGAGAGTGTAGGACTCATTCATCTGGCTCGATGGAGTAGCCGGAGCGTCCGTCTCGGTCTGCAGAGATATACTCCATTCAGCTTCGCCTCTGAGCGATTGATCCGCCCATTCTTGAAAACTATTAAATGCCTGTCGAGCTACTGGATCGGTTGCATTGTCCAGATCCCAGCTGATGTTTTTACTTACCTGAAAACTATGATCATCCAGGTCCACTGAGTAGGGTAGAGGCACTACAGTCAGCATGGCTCTATCATCAGTCGTGAGTATGGGAGATGTCGATGAGCTACTGTCTTCTTGACAGCTGAATAAGAATATTCCCGCTAAGGAGATCAAAATGTATCGTAGAGATAAGGTCATTCTATCTGAGCATGTGTGTATGAGGTCGGAAAGGTAGTAAATACATTAAACTTTTTTGATATGAGTGTGATTTCAGTGGTAGATATATAGCGATTAACAATTTGTTGAATTAGCCAATAAACTACTTAGTGGTTATTCGCTTATCTTTAGTAGCGGAGATTATTTACATTAAAAAACTACTGTGAAATGGCAAACTTAACAATCAATGTCAATGGCAAAGACCATACTGTCGATGTCGCTGAAGATACACCCATCCTCTGGGTGCTACGAGATCACCTCAAGTTGGTCGGTACTAAATATGGCTGTGGGATCGCTCAGTGCGGCGCCTGTACGATACATCTCGATGGCAAAGCTGCTCGATCCTGCTCACTACCAGTAGTAGCTGCTACTGGTAAGAAAATAACGACAATCGAAGGACTATCTGAAGATGGATCCCATCCTGTACAGCAAGCATGGATAGAGCATGATGTCGCTCAATGTGGCTACTGTCAGGCAGGTCAGATAATGACTGCATCAGCGCTGCTCAATGAAAATAAAAATCCCTCTGATGCTCAGATCGTAGAGGCGATGAATGGTAATATCTGTAGATGCGGTACTTACACCCGTATCCGAGCAGCTGTCAAGACTGCTGCGAAAAATGCCTAATCCCTTCCACATTATTAAATAAAAAATCATGACAAAAAATATAAATACAAAAAGACGCTCATTTATCAAGGTGAGCGCTGCTGCAGGTGGAGGAATGGTGTTGGGCTTTAATTTTTTCGCTTGTAAAGAAGAATCAAAGTTACCCGAATTTGTCGCTCCTATACTCGAAGAGCCGGGCAAGTGGACGGAGATGAATGGCTTCCTCAGTATCGGTGACAATGGAGTAGTGACGATCATGTCTCCTAATCCAGAGATTGGCCAAAACGTAAAAACATCGATGCCAATGATCATCGCTGAGGAGCTCGACGCAGACTGGGAACAAGTCAAAGTAGAGCAAGCACCTCTCGATACGGAAAAATATCAAAGACAGATCGCAGGAGGTAGTCAGTCTATTAGATTTGGCTGGGAAAGCCTACGTAAGACCGGAGCTACTGCTCGTCAGATGCTCGTACAGGCGGCAGCTGATCAGTGGGGAGTACCTGCCTCAGAGATCACTACTGATCGTGGTATGATCTATCACAAGGCCTCTGATCAATCTATCAGCTATGGTGCTGTTGCCTCTGCTGCTGCACAGCTGGAGGTGCCAGAAGAAGTGACCCTTAAAGATCCAAAGGACTTCAAACTAATCGGTCATCGTGTCCGCAATGTGGATGGCTGGGATATCGTCCAAGGGAAACCCCTATTTGGTCTTGATATCCAAGAAGAAGGTATGAAGATCGCTATGATCGTACATCCTCCGGCTTTTGGAATGAAGATCAAGTCGATGGATGATGCTGCCGTAAAGCAGATGGATGGTATCACCGATGTCATCAGGATCAATGTGGAGCCCGAAGGATGGAATCCTCAGTGGTCAGATGTCAATGCCTATCCAGAGCTCGCAGTAGTGGTCGGCGAGACTACCTGGCAGGTCATGAAAGCTAAAAAGGCGCTCAAAGTAGAATGGGAAGAAGAATCTCCGCTCGAGAATACCGCCGCACAGAAAGACCTCCTCGATGACATGCTCATGAATGGAGCTGTAGAAGTCGCTCGAAAAGATGGAGATCCTGATGGAGCCTTCGCTAAAGCGGCAAAAATCGTTGAGAAGACCTACTCCGCACCATTCTTGGCGCATAATACAATGGAGCCGATGAACTTCTATGCGAATGTCACTGCAGATCGTGCAGAGCTCGTCGGTCCGATACAGACGCCGATGTTTCTCGAGATGACACTCGAGTCAGTGCTCGGTCTGCCAAAAGACAAGATCGATATCATGATGACTCGTATGGGAGGGGGCTTTGGTCGTCGACTCTATGGACATTTTGGTACTGAGGCAGCGCTAATATCGCAGGCTATTAAGTCTCCTGTCAAGCTGGTCTATACTCGAGAGGACGACATGACACAGGGGACCTATCGACCGATGTACAAAGTACTTTATCGAGCGGGTCTCGATGAGGATGGTAATATGATTGCATTTCATGTGAGAGGGACTGGACTCCCTGAAAGCCCCATCTTTGCTAATCGATATCCAGCCGGAGCGGTGGATAATTATCTTGCCGAAAATGTAAAGGTTAATACCAATATATCAACAGGAGCTTGGCGAGCACCTCGATCCAATTTCATTGCTATGGCCGAGCAGTCATTCCTCGATGAGGTGGCAGAAGCAGCTGGCAAAGATCCTATAGCTTTCAGGCTCGAGCTATTCAAAAAAGCGGAGGCCAATCCAATAGGTGAAGACAATGACTATGATGCAGCACGATATGCTGGCGTACTGGAGCTCGTCAAAGAAAAGGCTGGCTGGACTGAAGACAGCGGACTAAGTAGAGGTGTGAGTGCCTACTATTGTCACAACTCCTATGTGGCTCAGGTACTGGACATAGCTCTCGAGGATGGTTTACCTAAAGTCAAAAAAGTCTACTGCGCAGTAGACTGTGGCATCGTAGTCAATCCTGAAGGAGCGATTAATCAAATAGAAGGAGGGATCATTGACGGTATCGGGCATGCGATGTTTAGTGAGATGACTTTCACAGATGGTAAGCCGGATCAAGAAAACTTCCATCAGTACCGCCTTATCCGTCAGACAGAGGCTCCAGATGAGATAGAGGTATTTTTCGTGGATAATGGGGAGCATCCTACAGGACTCGGAGAGCCATCATTGCCACCGATCGGAGCGGCATTAGCTAATGCGCTTTATCAGGCCACAGGTAAGAGATTCTACGATCAGCCATTCGCTAATCAGATAGATCTATTAGGCTAAAAGTTTAATCCAAACACAGTAGATAAAAGGAGAAGGTCACAAGACTTTCTCCTTTTTTATTCAAGGGTAGAGATGGATAGCAGGCTGCCTAAATCAAAAGGGACAAAGTCACTACCATCATGATGAAAAATACCATTCTCGGCAGTCGTAACCCAGAGTCGATCATAGAGATCTCGATAGATAGACATTAGGTTGATAGCCTGTCCGTTGTATCTGACTATGTGATTTTGCAGAGTATCTCCATCATATCGCCAGAGTCCTTCGCTGTAGGTAGACATCCATAGATCCCCATTGTCAGTTATGACAGAGGACATGAAGTACGGGAGCTCTGGGAGCTGCTCTGTAGGCATCCCATCGAGCTGCGTATAGCTACCGTCCACATGGATAGTCGATTGTTATTTTCATTTTGAAAGTAAATTAATGAACTCATAAGTGGTAGGAGCAAAATGCCTATCAACCATAATAGCTTGATGGGTAGAGCGATATGTGGCGATTGATATAAATCTATTATTGCCCAAATCCATAAGATAAAAGTGAGGAAGTATACTGCGTAGATCATGACTAAATAAAGATTCAAAAATTAATGGTTTGATCAAAATGTGATGTTCATAAAAGGATTAACAAAATCAGTAATGCTCTTTCCACTCCGCATCTTCCTACTTTAGCCGTTATATTTGGTGTGTTATAGATCATACGCTGTGAAAGAAAAATCTGAGTCTCCTTCTTCTATTAATTATTCATCCTTCAAGGTGAATGGAGATATCGAGGTGCTCCAGGGTTCGTTCACATCTCGATCGTTCAAGGCTCATTTTCATGATAGCTATGCGCTGATCCTCGTAGAGAGCGGTGTCGCTGACTATAGCTATAAGAAGAATGAGTATGTAGTCAATCCCAATAAACTACTGATCCTCAATCCCTACGAAGTTCATACAGGGCGCTCATTAGGTGAAGGTGTGTGGAATTTTCGATCGATGTATATCCCGCAGAATATCATCCGCCAAAACTTTAATGTAGAAGAGGAGACTTCACCGCAGTTTGTGAAGCAGATCATCGACCAATCTTCCATTTTAGGAAGGTATCAGCTACTACATGATCGCTTGATGAGAGAGCAGATCTCTTTGGATGATGAGGTAGAGCTGGCGGAGATCCTACATCAGATCTCTGAGTCCACAGGACTGGAGTATATACAGGAAGATCAGGATACATATGGATCTGTCGCTGAGCGGATGAGGGACTATATACATGCTTATTTCGCTGACAATATTCAGCTCGATGATCTCATGACGATTTCCGGCCTGAGTAGGTTTCACTTGATTAAGGTATATAGAGAGCGCTTTGGGCTGCCGCCTCATCAGTACCTCAATAACCTCAGGATCGAAAAAGCTAAGCAGCTACTCGCTCAGGGTATGGCTTCTACTGATGTAGCGTATACCGTTGGATATTTTGACCAGAGTCACTTCATTCGACACTTCAAAAAGATCGTCGGTGTCACCCCCAAAGCTTATGTCTCTTAGTGTAGTGTCACTCTATGCGTACAGGCGAATCGCTCTCCAGGCCGTAGGGTTTCGATTCCTTTCTTATCATATAGGTTTCCATTGGCTGTAGCCAAATCGGCAATACCATGCCAAGGCTCGATACATACGAATGGAGATGCTTGATTTTTTGACCAGATACCAAGATAAGGAAAGCCCTCAAAGTCAAACGTCCAGATGGCATCTCCTGCAGGCCCAATGAGACTCAGATCTGTGGACTCATATCCTGTAAGTATCAGGGCATCTTGATCAAAGAGGTCTTCGCTGATGTCTATAGTGTCGCTATCCTTGAGGATAGTCCGAGTATCACTCCCGATGAGCCCATCATCGTCGAGCATCATAGTCTCGAGTGTCTCTGGTTTATTAAATTTTAATTGATAGTGGCTCCGCTTGCCTTTACTATCTACTGGTACATTAAATGCGGGATGTGCACCTATAGAGAAAGGCATGATTCGCTCATCATTATTGTATATCTCATAGGTGATAGATAGGCTAGGGCCATCCAGCTCATATATCATCCTCACCTCATGGGCAAAGGGATAAAGCTTCATGGTGAGTGGATCGCTCTTCTTGCGTAGTACGAGGGCTTCTCCATCCTGCTCGATGATTTCGAGTGGGAGATTTCGCAAGAATCCATGCTGATTCAGATGATAAGCCTGATCATCGATGGTGTAGCTACCAGCCTTTAGCTTGCCGATCGTAGGGAACAAGATGCAGCTCGATCTGCCCCAATACTGAGGGTCTGCCTGCCATATATATTCGACAGCAGTAGATTTATCTATGAGACTGCACCATTCACCACCTTTGATTTTAATCCCTGCCTTTATCTGATCGTTTTCTATATATATTATTTCTGACCCTTCCATTCTGCGTAAAATTGATTGAGATATTCCTCCATGAAGGTATGTCTTTGCGCAGCGATTTGCTTAGCTGAGGAGGTATTCATTTTATCCTTGAGCAGGAGTAACTTTTCATAAAAGTGATTGATGGTAGGAGCAGTGCTATTTTTGTACTCTTCTTTGCTCATATTGAGATTTGGCTTGATAGCGGGATCATAGAGTGATCGATTTTTGAATCCTCCATAGTTAAACGCTCTGGCGATCCCTATCGCACCGATAGCGTCGAGACGATCGGCATCTTGCACGACTTCCATCTCAGGACTCGACCATTTTTTGCTCTCGAGGCTATTCTTATAGGACATGTGTAGGATGATATTGACGACATGGTCGATGACTTCTTTACTGACCTTGATATTCTCGAGATGTACTCGAGCTGTCTTAGGACCGATCTCCTCGTCACCATCATGAAACTTAGGATCGGCTATATCATGCAGTAGCGCTGCGAGCTCTACTACATACCGATCCACTTTTTCGGTTTGGCAGATGAGTTTTGCATTTTGCCAAACTCTATAGATATGCCACCAGTCATGACCACCCTCAGCATCGCTCAGGGTAGTCATGACATAGTCTTTGGTTATGGCTATGTTTTCTTTCTGTATTTCTGTCATTAGCTTAAGCTGAATACTCCTATAAGTTCAGCTAAGTTAGGACTTTCTGCACCTCCTGCCTGCTCGATGGTTATCGCATAGGCATCCGTACCGGGCTCATAGTCGATCGGGATGATCAGATCTCCATTATCAGCGAATACGGTCAAAGGTATCGGAGCACTATCTCCCTTGAGTGACCATAGCTGAAATGCCAATTCATCACTGATCTCAGGTAGATTTTTGATCTGCAGATAGTTTTGTCCATCCACCTCATTAGTATGTATCACGAGACTCGTCTCTGGATATTTGTCAGTAGGGCTGACCTCGATATAGCGATTGTCAGTATCCAGTATCGCAGCGTAGATATCTGATTGAGTATCCAGTTCTTGCTTGATGACTTCACAGTCTTCATTGACTTTATTAATCTCAGATTGGAGATTGTTGGCCTTGGTATATTGCATATAGGCAGTAGCCAAACCAATAACGGCAATCACCGAACTCAGTGGTCCAAGCCAAGTCCACATTGATAGATTAGTGCCTTTAGGAGATACCTCTGTAGTCGAGGCTCCAGTAGATTTATTGATAATCTCTAAAGTTCGATCGAGGATAGATTGGTCAGCAGGTACACTCATCAGTGCAGCGAATTTACTAAGTCCCTCTTCTATACTACGGAGCTCAGCTTTGACACTACTGTGCTGTTTGATAGCTACCTCTACTTCTTGCAGTTCAGCGCCTTCCAGCTGCCCGAGTGCATATAGCTCCAGTAGTCCTGATTCTATGATTTCTTGAGCTGTCATGACATCAATTTATAGATGAGGTAAACTATGAGAGCAAGACTACCTATGAATAGGCTTTTCTCATTTTTCAATTCTTCTCGCAGTTCTTTGATGGCTGCTCTGATTCGTGTTTTGACAGTACCCAGAGGTATGTTTAGTTCGGTGGCTATAGCGCTCTGAGTATATCCCTCGAGATATACTTTTTGTATTAGTATAGCATGGTTTTGATCCAGTTTGCCCAATAGGCGAGAGGTGTCTATACCTGCGTCACTGGTATGCTCTACACCCACGTTAGTTACTTCTTCATTGAGCTCTGCGGTCTGAGATCGCTGCTGGTATCCGACCAGTCGCACCTTGTCCAGTGCAGTATTGCGAGCGATGATACTGGCCCAAGTGAATAGAGCACTCTTATCCTCGTCATATTGATCGATCTTATCCCATATCTTGAGCAAAGACTGCTGTAGTACATCTTCTGCGGCACCGGTGTTTTTCACTATTCGGGAGATGATACCGAGTAGTGCATCAGCATAATGCTGATAAAAGAAGGTCATACCACGCTGATCCTTCTTGCGGAGTAGACTGATTATTTCATTTTCTTGGACCATAGTTCCTTGTTATACTATTTGTGATTAGCTCCAAAATAGTAAAATTCTAATGTTTCTATTGAATATACGAGTGAGACGGTCAGTTTGGATTTATATCCACCCATTATTGGTATACCAATCTGCTGTTTCGGCGATAGCCTGATCGAGAGTATACAGTGGTCTGAAGTTGTGATCTTGGACGAGATTAGAGATGTCACAGTCCATGCTTCGAGACTTGATTTCAGGCAGTTTATCTCTACTGAGAATGTTCGATTGTCCAGTGATCCGTGAGCTGATATCAGTGATCGTCGCTATAGCTGATACGATAGGTAGAGGTACCTTGAGGTGAAAAGGTGATTTGCCCAGATGCTTAGCGATCAGACTGTTGAATTCGCTACCCCTATATAGATTTCCATCCGATACGAAGTAGGCTCGATCTGCCTGAGTAGATAGCGTCGCATCGAGTATTACTCTCACTAAGTCTTTGACATAGATGAGGGTGAGCCACTGTTCTGACATCCCGACCTGTAGTGCGATACCACTCTTTATACTTTTGAATACCTGTAGGAAATCTCCCTCTCGTGGGCCAAATATCCCTGTAGGGCGAAATATCATGAGTGGGAGATCGGAGATGTCGAGTAGCTTTTCTTCTGCTCTCAACTTGCTTTTTCCGTAGCTGGTGATAGGTCTCGGTGGGCTATCGGGAGCGACTACTTTGCTTTCTTGATAGTCAGCAGTGCCATAGGCAGCCAGACTACTCATGAAGGAAAATTTTTTCAGATGCTGACTGGCTAATGCCGCCTGTGCCAGATTGTGCGAGTAGTCAGCATTGACCTTGAAAAGGTCAGCTATTTTATTAGCCTTAGTCAGGCCAGCATTGTGGATGATATAGTCAAACTGATGCTGCCTTATATCATGCTGTAGTGAGTCTCGATCACTGAGATTGAGCTCGATGAAGTTAATCTTTGGATCCTGAAGCCACTTACGACTACTGGTAGAGCGTATACCTGCATACACATCCAGACCACGGCTTAGAGCTTCCTCTACTAAAAAACTCCCAACGAATCCGCTGGCTCCAGTGATCAAGATCTTGCTCATGGCTTATTTAATATTGTATCTATAGATGCGGTAGGTCTTATAGAGCTCAGAGTTGAGCTTGACAGCAGAGGCATTCATCTCCACGTTATTTTCGAGGACCCATGATACTTCTCCAGCGATCACATTTTCTTTACGAGCTTGGAGGATGTTTTTAGCGAAGAATATGGCTTCGATTCCCTTTCGACGATATTCATTTTTCACTCCGAGGGCTAAGATGCGCACAAAGCGAGTCTTATTTTTCTTACGCAGGAGCTTGAAAATGTTGAATGGGAAGAGCCTTCCTTTTTTGAAGCCTTTAGTCACTTCATTAACATCATGTAGTGTCAGGCCAAATCCAATTGGCTTGCCATTGTCCTCGGCCATGTAGATCCATTCAGGATTGGCCAACATTTTTAGCTCATTCGCCAGATGCTCGAGTTCAGCGTCTGTCCATGGCACGAAGCCCCAGTTGTCAGCCCAGGCATCATTGTAGATATCTCGGATGGCTGCGACTTCTTCTTTAAATTTCTTTAGGTTGATATTTCGGAAGGTGATCCCTTGACGCTGTAGTCGCTCCTCGAGTGTCTGAGCAAGACGTATTGACTTCTCCGATGCTTTCTTAGTATAGAGAATGTAGGCGTATAGATCCATCTCCTTCTCAAAGCCATATCGCTCCACGAAGTCCTGATAGTAGGGCTTATTATAGGTCATCATGATCTTAGCTGGCTCATGAAAGCCATCGATCAAGATGCCTGCTGTATCATTAGTGCTGAAGTTAGTAGGGCCGATGATTTGATCCAGACCCTTGTTACGGCACCATTCTACCGCTTTATCCAGTAATGCTTTGGCTACTTCATAGTCATCGATGACATCAAAGAAGCCAAAGAAACCTGCATTTGCTTTTTGGTAGTCGTTGTAGTTTTTATTGAGTATTGCGGATATCCGACCGACGATTTTATCGCCTCTCATAGCTAAGAATGACTCTACCTCAGCATGCTCAAAGAATGGATTCTTCTTCCTATTGAACATGTCTTTCTGAGCCATATAGAGCTCAGGTACGTAGTTTTCGTCATCAGCATATAGCTCATGAGGAAAATTGATATAGTCTTTGATTAGCTTGCCGGTAGCCGAGACAATACTAATGCTCATGTATGCGGCTTTTCTGCGCTTCGAGTACGCCGAGTTTTTTAGCACATTTAGCAATCTTCTCTACTGACTCCTCGATCTGCTCAAAGGTATGTGTCGCCATGAGTGAATATCTCAATAATGCTGATGAACTGGCCACAGCTGGAGATACTACTGGATTGACGAATACTCCTTCTTCTAAGAGCATCTTAGTGATCTTGAAAGTATTGAAATCATCTCTTATGAAGATAGGGATGATCGGTGTCTCAGTATGACCCGTGTCAAATCCTGCTTCTTTCAGTAGTTTGAGTGCATAGTGAGTGTTGTCCCATAGCTTCTGGATACGCTCTGGCTCTTGCTCCATGAGGTCGAGTGCAGCGAGTGCACTGGCCGCATTAGCAGGAGCTATACTGGCACTGAATATGAGTGATCTTGCATTATGCTTGAGGAAATTGATCGTATCTGCATCCGCTGCAATGAATCCTCCGATACTTGCTAATGACTTACTGAATGTACCCATGATAAGGTCTACGCTATCAGTGAGACCAAAATGATCTGCTGTACCTCTACCATTTTTGCCTACGACGCCCAGACCGTGTGCATCATCGACCATGATATTAGCTTTATACTTCTCAGCGAGCTTGACGATCTCTGGCAGCTTAGCCAGGTCTCCCTCCATGCTGAATACACCATCCACAGCGATCAGCTTGATACGATCTGGATCACACTTTTGTAGCACTTTCTCGAGAGACTCCATATCGTTGTGACGATACTTTAGCACTTTTGAAAATGATAGTCTCGATCCGTCTATGATACATGCGTGGTCGAGATCATCTATGATGATATAGTCGTGACGTCCAGTCACAGAAGATATCACACCCAGATTGACCTGAAAGCCTGTACTAAATACAAGGGCTCCATCTTTACCGACGAACTCCGCCAACCGGCGCTCAAGCTCGAGGTGGAGATCCAATGTCCCATTGAGAAATCTCGATCCGGCACATCCAGAGCCATACTTATCGATAGCAGCTTTAGAAGCTTCTTTTAGTTTGGGATGAGTCGTGAGACCCAAGTAGCTATTTGATCCAAACATCAAGACATCTTTGCCATTGATTTTTACTACAGTATCTTGTTCTGATTCGATAGTTCTGAAGTAAGGATACAGTCCCATCTGTTCGATCTGTTGTGGGACGTTGTAGGCTTTCATTCTTTCTTTAAGCATAGTATCAGTTTTACACTCAGCTTGTGATTTTAGCTAAAAAAGCAAATATATGACTAAAATCCTCTCCCTTAGGGCTGTTAGTAGCAAAAAGAGGGTTCTCAGTCGATTAATGATTTAGTTTTCCTTTGTCAAAATCAGACCCAGCGATAATATCCCAAATAGGACTACTCACACCAAATCCCTTGTCAGGATCATTATAATGGTGCTTGAGATGATGAGTCTTTAGTGTGTTCCACAGCTTTCCTTTAACCTCGAGGTGATGAATCGCATAGTGAAACATGTCATATATCAAATATCCATTGAGGAATGCTCCAAAAAACGGATATAGCTCAGGCGCATCTACGAAGGCTCTGAACAAAAAGAAAAATCCTGTCGCTAATGGAATACTCACTGATGGTGGCATCACTAAGCGCAGACGATCTCTCGGATAGTCATGATGTATCCCGTGAAAGATGAAGTGTATCTTCTTACCAAACTCTGATGTAGGATGATAATGAAACACAAATCTATGCAATGCGTACTCTGTGATAGTCCATACCACAAATCCTCCAACTACCCATAGTGCGAATGATCCGATACTCATACCGCCTGCTATGCCCAGATAGTATAGATAGCCGATGATCGGGAGAAATACGAATAGTGGAATCGAGAAGTGCACCTTTGAGAGTGCCTCTAAAAATGGATTTTCAAATAGTCGAATAGACTTCTCAGAGTTAGATACGTAAAGCTTCTTCGCCATTAGGATAGATTGATTTTTTCGTAGGCGGATACTCCGGTATCGGGCTCCTCGCCATAAAATTCTATGAATTTCACATCTGGGAATACACCAAACTCCATGGCATAGACATAAATGTGATTGAGTTTGACCCTTCGACCATTTAGGTTGAAGATCACTTGGTAGGTGTCATCCTCCTTACGGACTATATAAAATGTTAGCTCTTTGTAAGATACGAATTGGAAAGCGTATAAATCAAGATTGATCTCTCGTGACTCATATCCAAAAGCCAATTTTGACTGCATCTGGTTGAGCTCTCTGCTGATACCCCCTTCTGTATATTTGATCCAGTAGGCGTGCATAGGGAGATCCTTATTGATCAGGCCATCGAGGGTCCGATTCAGCTTATAGACTATTGTGTCGTGATTTTGATTTCGCTGTATGTAGAATAGTAGATCCTTGTCCACGGGAGGCGTAGGATAGTCCTTTGGCAGTCCATGCGATCCTGGGTCTGACTGCTGCTTTTTGATTAGTTCTGACCTCATCCTCAGCGGTTATTAATAGGTTCTTTATACTATAATTTTGAAGCTGTCCATCTGATATAGATCGGAAGACTTCAAGATGCGAAGATAGCAGATTATCCTTTTAAAATTCAACTTTAAAGCGTGCACGAATACCTAAACCCTTTGTGTTGAAGAGTTCTGGCACGTCTGGATTGTCCAGATAGTTGAGTCGCTTGACTAAATCTACACGCAGCACTTTGAAGATATTAGTGATACCTATACTACCCTCCATATAGGGCTCATCGCCAAAAATATAAGTGAGTGGTACACCATCTACATTATTAGTAAATGTCGGTAGCTCAGGATTCAGCTCAGGGTCTGGTGTATTGCGATCACTCAGACGACCATAGACCATTTTGAATGAGGCAATTTCTCTCAAGCCGAGTTTTTTGAGCAGTGGTATTCTGTTAAAGAAGAAACCCTTGAAAAAGTGCTCTGCTCTGAAGAATACATAGTCATCTGATACAAACTCTAAGAAGTTCATCATATTAAAGGACTCTCGCTGGTAGGCGAAAGACTGATTAGCTCGAGGTATGAATAGAGCGGTGTAGGGTAGGGTGCCCCATATTTTACCAGCCTCGATACCTATATTAGCATGTCCCAGTGTCGCCATGTTAAATCTCTTGAAGAAGCCTAACTCGACTTTGTGATAATCATACTCACTGCCAAATAATCCATCAAATGACTTCTCGTATCTCAATGTCCATATCGGATACTGATTGATGATCGGCGTTCGATATTGGCGTCCTTGGATAAATTGTTTGTTGGGGGCTATCTCTATACCAAATCCTAAGGAAGTCGTCTCAAGATCTGTCAGTAGCTCCGTCTCGCCAGCCTCATTGATGAAGGGTAACTCAAGGTCTCCATATGGAAATGAATTCTTGTCCGAGAACCAAAAGTCCATTGCAAATCCTGGCGTCTCTTTGGTGTATTCTAATCTTAGTTCGTTCTCAAAGACCATCCGGTTAGTCGCTCCTCGACGGGCGGAGAGTAGAAAGTTGTCCTGCTGGATAAACTGTAGGTCTTGACCTGGGAAAGTCGCTTCCTTCTGATAGACGGCTCGGAGGTAGTGCCTCGGATTGACCTTCCAGTCATCATTAAAGCTATAGGTTAGTGCTCCTTTATATTTGAATTTTTCATCCTTGAATCCGTAGGCTCCGTAGCCATCGATCAGTAGACGCTTACTAAATCCAAAATTAGTCTCGGCTCCTACTCTGACTCTGGCGCCCTCTACCTGATTGAAGCTGAAGAAAGTCGGCAAAGGACCTACGTCAAACTTCTTAAAAGGTAAGTAGCCAGTGGTCAGTATCCTCACCCCAGTGACCAATCGCTTGTAGGCGGGTAGCTCCACGAGGGTATCAATCATCTCGTAGAGATCCTCTTGGTTTTCCGTCAGACTGACCATTCGGTTTTGGCTCCAATAGCTCCGGTCTATATCATAGGCCCCATCTTTGATGATGACCTTCTCAGAGTTGTCATAGACTTCTGGATCTTCAGCTGCTTCAAAAGAGAAATTGTCATAGGCCACAGTACGGGTACCATAAAATCCAACTCCATTTTTAGTCACACTATAGTCGATCGTGACATCATCTCGTGTGATGATATAGGCATCTTCATAGGGCACGAAGTCCTGACGGACCTGAAGATCTCTTACGAAGTTCAGATTAATATTGCCGATGATGCCAAAGTCGGCTCTCACCACATAGTGGGCGCTACTATCATTGGACACGTATAGGTCTCCTGTAAATCCGAAGTTGGCCTTGTTTCTCGGGATGAATCCTAAGCGTATACTATTGATACCATTGACGTAAGTCGTATCGAGTATATAAAATCGGTAGAAGTTAATCGCCAATGGGGATAGGGGACTTATAAAGTTATTATCCAGTAGGTGTATCGTATTGTCGTACACATTGACGTCCTGATACAGAAAGTCCAGTGCATCGGTCAAACTCTTATCATCTATCGACTCGTCAAATTTGGTCATGCGGATAGCCTCTCGGTATTCTTTCTCTGCTTTGGGATCTTTGCGATAGTATACCTTGGAGTCGACCTCTCTGAGATAGATCGGGAGGAATACTTTACCATTGACATCTGAGGTATCCAGATACTGCCAAAGGATGTCAAATTTGTTGAATATTTTCCTCTCTTTGAATTCTTCGGTGATATTATTCAGATCGATCTCGATACGCTCATATTGATCGTATGAATAGTAATCTTGTCCTTCCAGTCGGTTTTCTTTTTTGTTGTCGATGACCTTTCGCATGAGCTCGACGGCAGGATTCCCTTTCTTTTTATACTTTCCTTTTTTAGCGACTATCGTTACGTTTTCTATCTGTATGCTCTCTGGCTCGAGCATGAATTCCATTCGCTTGTTCTTTCCTTCGATCTCGATGCGCTGGCACTGAGTCTTATAGCTGAGGAATGAAGCACAAAGATTTTCGGTAACAAATCGAGAATCGATCTCAAAGTATCCATCTAAGTCGGTAGTCGTACCTACTGACGTGCCCTCAAAAGAAATATTGACAAAAGGAAGTGGCTCCTTTGTCTGGCTATCATAGACATTCCCAGATACTTTGGTGACTCCTTGAGAGAAGGCGGATATGCTCATCACCATTAGGATCCATAGTAGTCCTAAGGTCTGTATTCTTGAAGTGTTCAAAATATAATTTCGTTTTAGGGGCGCAAATTTATGACTACTGTTCATTTCTTTTGTGATATAGGTATTGCAGCATTACATCTTTCGCTTAAGATGTTTGTATTAACGAGCCTCTGGGAAATTAGTTTTAGTGACAACTATTTTATTTCTGGCTATAGTGATGCAGTAGCCTGAAGACTGGAGATGTCTTACAAAAACTTTTGCAAAATTAACGCATAGTCATCTAATGAGCAATGATTGATCTATGAACAGTCAAAAGGATTAGATAAAATGGGCTGTGAGCTATTATTCTATTGAGAATCGTATAATCATACTAATCTCGTCAATGGTGAATACTGTAGTATTCCAATAATAAGTAAGTATCTTTTTATATTGCCGCCAAATAACTACGTGCTATGTATAACAGTAAAATAGGAGGTCTGGGCTACTATGTGCCTGAGACTGTCGTGACTAACGAAGAACTGACAAAGTATATGGATACCTCGGATGAGTGGATCCAGGAGCGTACAGGTATCAAAGAACGCCGATATGCTAAGAAGCATGAAGAGACGACGACTACCATGGCGGCTCGTGCTGCAGAAAAGGCAATCGCCGATGCGGGTATTGATAAAGAAGATATAGACTTCATCATTTTTGCGACGCTCAGTCCCGATTATTTCTTCCCTGGATGTGGGGTGCTACTGCAGCGAGAGCTCGGCATCACTAAGACTGAGATCGGCGCCATCGATATCCGAAATCAATGCTCGGGATTCGTATATGGGCTTTCTGTCGCTGATCAATTTGTCAAGACAGGCATGTACAAAAATGTACTCCTCGTAGGAGCTGAGATGCATAGCATGGGTCTTGATTTTGATACTCGAGGTCGAAATGTCACTGTGATCTTTGGAGATGGTGCCGGTGCTGCTATCATACAGCCTACAGAAGAGGAGGGCAAGGGTATACTCACGACTCATCTCCACTCTGACGGTACGTGTGCGGAGGAGCTGGCGATGATCACGCCGGGCTCTCATGGTGGTTATCACTTGGGCAAAGAGAAGTTTGGTTTTCCAGACGAGGATTCACCTGGTGGCATATATATCACGCAAAAGATGCTCGATGATCACCTCATCTATCCTAATATGACGGGGCCATTGGTATTTAAGTGGGCAGTGCAGAAGTTTCCTGCAGTGATAAAAGAGGCTTTAGCTAAGACAGAGCTACAGGCATCAGATATCGATATGCTGATCCCTCATCAGGCTAATCTTCGCATCAGCCAGTTCGTCCAGAAAGTAATGGGCCTCAGTGATGATCAAGTCTATAATAATATTCAGAAATATGGTAATACTACGGCCGCTTCTATTCCAATAGCACTGTGTGAAGCTCGTGATGCTGGCAAGATTAAGTCTGGCGATTTAGTCTGCTTGGCAGCATTTGGTAGTGGATTCACATGGGGTAGTGCCCTGATCCGCTGGTAGGCAGCAAAGAAAAAACAGATATTAGGGTCTTAAGCTCAGTGCTTAAGACCCTATTTTATTTTGCCTGTATAGTGACAGTATTCGACTCTATATCATCACTACTTACTGTTAGTTTGATAGGGCCCGTTTCTCCTTTTTTTGCTCTGACTATGCATAATGCCATCCCGCTGAATGCCTTTCTCACATGCGAAGGAAATTCGGTCATGTCGGTAGGATCGCCATTGTCAGTTGCTACGATTTCACCAGGGCCTTCGATAGAAAACCGAAGCTGATTATTAGCATTGCGGATGAAGTTTGCTTCTTTATCCAGCAATTTTACAGTGACAAAAGATAAGTCTTTGGCATCAGCCAAAATCTCATCTCTATCTGCAGAGACAGATAGCTGCGCAGGCGAGCCCGTCGTTTTGACAGTGGTCTCTGCCCATTTTTGACCCGATTTATAGGCAATGGCTTTGAGTTCTCCCGGTGTATATATGACATCATCCCATCGGAGTCTATACTCGTATTCTCTTTTTGATTTTCGTCCCAGGGAGCGACCATTGAGGAAGAGCTCGACCTCATCTCCTGAGGTGAAGATATGAACTGGAGTGACCTGCCCTACTCGCTCTGGCCAATCCCAATGAGGTAATATATGTATGCTCGGATGATCGGGTCTCCAGCGAGATTGATAGAGATAGTAGCGATCCTTAGGGAATCCTGCTAAATCAATTATCCCAAAATAGGAGCTGCGATTGAGATAGTATGGTGTAGGCTCTCCCAGATAGTCAAATCCAGACCATACAAACTCTCCTAAAACAAATGGATGCTGATCCTGTGACTTGAATACTTTGTCAGCAGAGGACCCAAAATTAGCCGTATATAGCTCGTAGCTGCTGACATGCCCACTCTTTTCGTCTCCTCCGATGGGGTCGGCTATAGGAGAGCTGATCTCTTTAGCGACTGGAAAGAGATATACACCTCTGGAGCTCAGCGCCGCCGCTGTCTCGCTACTGATGATAGCTTTATCTGGGTATGTTTTTTGAAATGAGGGATAGAGTGGTGCTGTATTTATTCCTTTCAGATGAGAATACCCAGGGGCATTTCTGATGCCTTCTCCTTGATAGTTGAGACTCATCACGTCCATGCTACCAGGGAATGGCATAGGAGGCTTTGCAAAGTTCATCGATGCAGTAGTCAGGCGAGTAGGATCTTCATCCTTAACGATCTCACTGAGATATCGGCTGAGATCTGCGCCAGCGTCGTCAGTATATTGTTCGCCCACTTCATTGCCATAGCTCCAAGCTATGACTGATGGATGATTTTTATCTCGTCGTACCATCGCTCGCAGGTCCGCCTCATGCCAGTCATCAAAGATCAGATGAAAATCATGTGGTGTTTTCTTGCGCTCCCAGCAGTCAAAAGATTCATCTATCACTAAGAATCCCATGCGATCTGTCAGTGCTAAGAACTCTGGAGCTGGAGGATTATGAGCTAATCGTATGGCATTGGCACCGAGATCATGAAGTATTTCGAGCTGTCGTTCTGCAGCACGGACATTGAATGCTGCGCCTAATGCACCCAGATCGTGATGAAGATTGACTCCCTGTAGCTCAATTTCTTCTCCATTGACCATGAGGCCATCTGGGCGAAAATCTATGCTTCTGATCCCAAAGTCAGTATGATATTCATCGATGATCATGTCTCCTGATTTGACATAAGTGATCACTCTATACATATGTGGTGTCTGAGAGGGAGGAGGCCCCCAGAGACGTGGATTGTTTATTTTGGCTGTAGCCAAAGTAGCTAAACTACTATCAGCACCTATCCTGAGATCGGAAGAAAGAGTGCTGGCGACTTTAGTTCCGAATATGTCACCCTTGGCATCGATTGCGTAGATCTCTGAAAAAATAGAAACCTCCTGATCTTGGTCATCATCATTATCAATATTGACCTCGATATTGATGGATGCTTGCTCTTGGGATACAGCGGGCGTAGTGACAGTCGTGCCCCAGTGGGCGATATGCACTTTATGGGTTTTTGTGAGCCATATATTTCTATAAATACCTCCTCCAGGATACCATCGAGAGGAGTGATTAGGATTGTCAATACGGATAGCAAGTTGATTATCACCTGATGCTGTGAGATATGGAGTCAGGTCAAGACGCCAAGAGTTATATCCAAAGGGCCAACCACCTACTAATTGACCACTGAGCCATACCATAGCATAGGACATCGCTCCGTCCACATCTAAGAATATTGATTTGTCTTTATCTTCATCAGATAGGTTAAAAGTATTGCGATACCAAGCCACGCCATGACTCGGGAGTCTACCCATTCCTCCACCTACTTCAGCATTCCATCCTTCCAGAAATGGTCCCTCAATCGCCCAATCATGTGGCAGAGTCACTTCCTCCCAGCTGGAATCGTCATAATTTGCCTGCATAAAAGGAAAGTCTTCACCAGGATTTCCGCTTGGACGTATATGATGTTTGCTTTTGTCTTTGATGAATTTATTGGCAGTAGGAAGGATATAAGGCTTCAGTACCGTGTTGGAAGACTGTAGCTCTACGGCATCGGTAGGCTCTGTATCAGCCTCCTTAGTATCATCGGTATCTTTGATCTCGGGTCTTACATCATAGATGAGATCATCAGCTTCTTCGTCCGCTTTATATTTTTTGAATTTCCAACCTTCATTGAGCGATAGGCGCTGTCTTGGGGGATTATCTTGGGGCGCCTCCTGACAGCTGAGTAGAAAGAGAATCAGGGATACATAGAGCAATCGTGTGGCAACATTCATGACTTAATAGTAGATGAATCTGCAAGCTCGGCAAAAAAATACGATCAAAAGTCATTCATCGATTCGCCACAGTACTTGCAGTACTTCGCATCTACGTCATGGCCTTCTTTGGAGCAGCTTGGACAGTGCTGAGTAGAGATTTGAGTATGATCCTTAGCCTGCTGTATCATCTCAGATGATACGATACCAGTAGGTACAGCGATCACTGCATATCCCATGATCATGAGGAGTGCCGACAGGAATTGGCCAGCCTCAGTCTTGGGCGTGATATCACCAAATCCCACTGTAGTCAGCGTCACGATACTCCAATAGATACTCCTCGGAATACTATCAAATCCAGGATTCTTACCTCCCTCGACGAAATACATGACAGCTCCAAATATCGTAACCATTAAGACGATGAAGTACAAAAACACCATGATCTTGGCAGACGAGGATCGCATGGCAGTCATGATCATATTGCCCTGACTCATGTAGTGTCCCATCTTGAATATCCTAAATACTCTCAGCAGTCGTAGTGCTCTGATCACTATGAGAGAGTGAGAGCCTACGATGAATAGACTCAGATAAGTAGGGATAATGGAGAAAAAGTCGACTAAACCGTAAAAGCTTAAAATGTATTTCCAGGGCTTTTTGACAGTATAGATCCGCAGGAAATATTCTGCCGTGAATAGGATCGTGAATACCCACTCCAATGCGATGAAAATCGACTTATATCGAGAGGCGAGGCTGGGTACCGTCTCTATCGATACAGTGATGACGCTCAAGAAAATGAAGATGAGGAGTAGTATATCAAACCACCTACCAGTCGGAGTATCCGCCTCGAAAATGATATCGTGAAGTCGTTTTTTTAGAATACTGTTCATCTGTAGAGAGCACTAAGTTAACGCCCTAAGACAAGAATATGCAAGCAATACAGATTTTAAGATGGATTCGATCAGTATCTATACGAAGTCTTGGTCTCGCCACGAGGTGCCTTTAGCGTCATAGCTGTCGCTCACACCTTCAGTCTCCTCACCGTGAAAATCCATGTGTTTTCGCTTGAGCCTATCGTATTCGCTTTCGATTTCTCGATCCTCCCATTCATCAGAGAAAACCTGTATACCATGAAAAGCTACACCAATACCCCAAGCCAAAATCGGGAAGATGGCCCAAAAGTAATCTGTAGTGAAAAGATTGACCAAAATGAAGAAGACACTCATCACTACCCAAGTGATGATATGTGAGTAAAATTTCTTGCGAGATTTCACCCTTGTGCGTGCTCGTTCATATAGCTTTTGGTCGCTCATGGTATTAAAGATATTAGTTTCTATACCTTTAGACAGTTCTAATAGAGAGATGGTCAGGTCTATTAGATGAATCGCCCCTATTATCAGATTACTGCTATCAGAAGCACGATATTATCGGACGAATATTAGTTCATGCTCTTTTGATAGCTCCTCCGAGTAGTGATAGTCATCTAAGTTGAATCCTTTGATTCCATCTATGTCTCTTATCTCATTTTGGATCAAATACCGAGCCATAGTGCCCCTGGCTTTCTTAGCATTGAATGAAATAAACTTCAACTCGCCATCACGATACTCTTTGAAGTTGGCCTCTATTAGTTGGCCTTTTAGTTTCTTTTTGTTGATTGATTTGAAGTATTCATTGGACGCCAGATTGACGATTAGGTCAGAGCCAGATTCTTTCAGATCCTTATTGAGTAGTTTGGTGATTTTATCTCCCCAAAATTGATAGAGATTAGTACCTCGCTCTGTGGTCAGGCGAGTACCCATCTCGAGTCGATACTCCTGCATGATGTCGAGAGGGCGTAGTACACCATATAGTCCTGAGAGTATACGGATATGTGCTTGAGCCGAAGCCATATCATCTGTAGAAAATTGATCTGCCTCAAGCCCTCTATATACGTCGCCATCAAACATCTCGATAGCTGCTTTGCTATTGTCCAGTGTGTGCTTTCGACGAAAGTCTTTATACCTTTTTACATTTTCTATTGCGAGAGGCTCACTGATGTGCATGAGATCTCGTAGCGCCTCTACACCATATTCTCTGAGGACTTTGACCAGCTTAAATGAGTCAGTCAGTAGACGTGGTTCGGTGGTGTTCTCTTTGATCTGTCCAGCTTCAGTATTGAGAGATTTGGCAGGGGAGAGGAGTATGAGCATAGCTTGTATTTGTTTTATTCACACAAATAAAAAAAGCCCACAACATAATGTTGTAGGCTTCCTGATATAATTTATTTATCAGCCTATTTGTTAGGCTTAATAAGTCCGTTTTTGTTAGCTGGTACGCCTTCCTCTTCTTCTGCTTGGTGGATCGTTCCGATCACTTTGAGGACTTTCTTATCTCCACCTTCATTAGTGGTGATAGTGACTGTTTTGTTGATCTTGCCCAGTCTCTTAGTGTCGTATCTGATCTCGAGCTGAGATGTCTGTCCAGGCATGATTGGCTCCTTTGGCCATGTAGGTACTGTACATCCGCAGCTACCTCTCGCATTTGATATTACTAATGGCTCAGTGCCAGTATTAGTAAATTCTACTACTCGTAGCGGGTCAGAGTGTTGCTCGATGTCCCCATAGTCTACTACGGTATTTTCAAATGTCATGATTGGTCCTGAAGCTTCATCTTGTGCCGTGCCTATCACTGCTACCGACAAAAACACAAAAAAGCTAAGTGCGATTTGTAAAGTTTTCATAATTGTTATTTGATTCTTCAAAGTTAAAGATTAATCGGCTCTTAAACAGCCATCTACCTATAAAGACTGTTAAGCATGTGTTAAGCCACTTCAATAATAATACTTTAACTAATACTTAAAGATTTTATTTTTGTGGTCCATTTAAAATCACGAGCAACATATGGGGCTAAATTCTGCCATCGAACAATCCATCCGATCTGCTATACTTTCATACCAGGACAATGAGACTTCACCATTCAAAATCGAAGCGATCAATGACTTTTGGGTGGGTCTGGTCAGTAGAGAGTTGAGCCTTCAGGGACGCCGTGAGGTGCTCACTGGCAAGGCTAAATTCGGCATTTTTGGCGATGGTAAAGAGCTGCCTCAGTTAGCGATGGCGAGAGCTTTTCGCAAAGGGGACTATCGAGCTGGATACTACCGAGATCAGACGCTCATGATGGCGCTTGGGATTACCACAGTTGAGGATTTTTTATCACAGATGTACAGTGACGCCGAGCATGATCCCTACTCAGGCGGGCGTCAGATGAATAGTCATTTTGCGACCCCTTTCATAGGTAAAGATGGCGAATGGATAGATCAAAAAAATCAATATAATGTCACCTCTGATATCTCCTGTACTGCGGGTCAGATGGGGCGAGCACTAGGACTGGCGATGGCCAGTAAGAAGTATCAAGAACTGGGATTAGCTGGTGCTGAGAGTCAGTTTAGCGCTGATGGCCAGGAAGTGTGCTTTTGTACGATCGGGGATGCCAGTACATCTGAGGGGGTATTTTGGGAGACGATTAATGCTGCTGCAGTCATGCAGGTGCCTCTCGTCGTGGCAGTCTGGGATGATGGCTATGGGATATCGGTCCCTACAGAGCTACAGACAGCTAAGGGGAGTATCTCTAAAGCCGCAAAAGGTTTTGCTACAAAGTCTAAAGAAACCAAAGGTGTCAAAATCTACAAAGTGAAGGGCCATGACTATCCAGAGTTATGTATAACTTTTGATAAGGCAGCTAAGATCGCTCGGGAGGAGCATGTACCAGTGCTCATCCATGTCAAGGATCTGACACAGCCCCAGGGGCACTCTACATCTGGATCACACGAGCGATATAAATCTAAGCAGAGACTCGTCTGGGAGGCAGAGTACGATGGGCTAAAGCAAATGCAAAAATGGTTGATAGCTCGATCAATACTGACGGAAGACATGGCGACAGAGCTCCGTAGAGAGGCTCGCAGCTTCGTCCGTATTAAAAAGCAAGAATCTTGGAAGCGATATCAGCTTAAAAATGATAAAGTATTTGAGCGTTACGTAGCTCTTATTGATAAGCTGCCTCAAGAAATACGTGTTCAGACGGCTACTCAGGATATACTGAATGATCTGAAAGAGCAGGTCAATCCCACTCGTAATGAAGTATTGGCTAATGCTCGTCAGATGCACTATCATCTCAATAGTCAGAATATCGATGTGCCAGCCGCCATTAATGAGTTGATAGCAGAGATCACTGGCCAATTAAAGCAGGATTATTCTACGCATCTATACTCTACGAGTGCACAGGCCGCTATCAATATCCCAGTGATCGCTCCGACCTATAGTGACGAAAGTCCTGAACTTAATGGATACCAAATCATCAATAAATATTTTGATACTGTCATAGGACGTGATAAGCGAGTGATAGCTTTTGGCGAGGATGTAGGACATATCGGAGATGTAAATCAAGGTATGGCTGGTCTACAGGCTAAGCATGGTGCAGAACGAGTATTTGATACGGGTATCAGAGAGTGGACCATCATCGGCCAAGGTATGGGAGCTGCTATGAGAGGACTACGGCCTATCGCTGAGATCCAGTATTTAGACTATCTGGCATATGCATTGCCGATTTTGACCGATGACCTGGCGACCCTCCGCTATCGTAGCAACAATCTGCAGCAAGCACCACTGATCATCAGGACTCGTGGACATAGACTGGAGGGGATCTGGCATACAGGATCACCGATGGGGATGATGCTCCATGCGCTGAGAGGGATCTATATCCTGACTCCTCGCAATATGGTACAGGCAGCTGGCATGTACAATACTTTACTACAAGCTGATGATCCAGCTATCGTAGTCGAATGTCTCAATGGCTATCGACTCAAGGAGACCCTCCCTGAAAATATGGGCGAATATACAGTGCCGATCGGGCTACCAGAGATCATGACCACGGGAGAAGATGTCACGCTGGTGACCTATGGTAGCTGTGTCAGGATAGCTGCTCAGGCGACTAAAATAGTTGAGAAGTTTGGTATATCTGTAGAGCTCATCGATGCACAGACGCTGATCCCATTTGATATGGAGGAGGTGATCCTCAGCTCATTAAAAAAGACGAATAAGATACTATTCTTGGACGAGGATGTGCCAGGAGGAGCGACTGCCTACATGATGCAAAAAGTCATCGAAGAACAAAAAGGATTCTATCACCTCGATGCAGCTCCACGTACACTCACTGCTAAAGCACATCGTACTCCGTACGGTAGTGATGGTGATTATTATGCGAAGCCCCAAGTCGAAGATGTAGTAGATGCTTTATACGAGTTAGTTTTCGAGATGTCGTATAAGTATAATTAGTGCCCATTCATTTATCGGTGCAATTTGGGAATCTCACTTTGATGAGGTGAATAAAACAGTGAAAAAATGTACTGGCCACTCACAATAGTGAACATATGAGATAATTTTATTATGTGTAATTAGTTATCATTGCGCAGAATTTGATTATCTCACAGACTTCTATAGTAATAAATCCGCTGTCTTGAGCAATTTAGCTATCGTACCTACATACAATGAAAAAGAGAATATCGTCGCTATGATCGATGCTGTCATGGCACTCGATGGCTATGATATCTTAGTGGTGGATGATGGATCTCCAGATGGGACCGCAGCACTGGTCAAAGACCAACAAGTGAAATATGGATCTGATAGAGTGCACCTGCTGGAGCGAAGTGGCAAGCTGGGTTTAGGCTCTGCTTATATCGCAGGTTTCAAGTATGGATTAGAGCATGATTATGACTATCTCTATGAGATGGATGCAGACTTTAGTCATGATCCCAAAGATCTGCTCCGTCTCAGAGCCGCATGTGATGCAGGAGCTGATATGACGGTGGGATCTCGCTATACCAAAGGTGGTGGATTTGTCGATTGGCCAAGGGATCGGATATTCATATCCAAAGGAGGATCACTTTACGTGCGTACACTGACTTTTATGCCGATCAAGGATCCTACGGCGGGTTTTATTTGCTATTCTGCTAAGGTGCTACGAGCTATTGACTTGGACAAAGTGGGCCTCAAAGGCTACGCCTTTCAGATCGAGATGAAATATGTCGCTTACAAATTGGGATTCAAGATCAAAGAAGTACCTATCATATTCAAGGATAGAGAGCTTGGCACCTCTAAAATGAATACAAGTATCATCAAAGAGGCAATCTCTGGAGTGATCAAACTCCGCTGTCGCAATATCAAGAAGTATTATTCCTCCACTAAATAGTACTCAATTCACTCAGCGCTACTTTTTTATCAATACTTTTATTTTCTCGATGGAGAAAATAGTAGCTGATCAAAGCGGCACCTATATCCGCTATGGCAAAAGAGTACCAAATGCCGCTCAAACCCCAGATATTGGGCAAAATCAAAATCAATGGAATCAGGAAGATGGCCTGTCGTGTCAAAGTCAAAAACAACGCAGGCATTGCTTTTCCGATAGCCTGGTAGTAAGCAGAGCCTATCTGATTTATAGCAATCAGCGGGGTAGCTAAAAAGATCATCCGCATGACAGGTGTCGTCTGTCGGATCAACTCACTATCGGTAGTAAATATGGAAATGATCGGTCCTGTGAATATCATAATGATCAAAAAAGAAACTCCTGCGATCAATGTGGAGTATTTGACTGATAGGCTGATCGACTCCTGTACACGAGTCCATAGTGATGCACCATAATTGTAGCCCGCTATGGGCAGAAATCCCTGGGTGATACCATAGATCGGAAAGAGTGCAAACATCATAAACCGACTGGCTATACCATACATACTTACGGCCAGTTCTCCACCATAAAAAAAGAGAGAATTGTGCAAAACAATCGCAAGAATACTGATGGTCCCTTGACGGGCTAATGTCACTCCTCCTATCGCCGATATCTCCTTGATGATTCCCCAGTTGGGTATCAGATTTGCTAATTCTATCTGTAGATCATTATTTTTTAGCCGTAAGAAGATGTAGGTGTAAAGTCCGCTGATCAAATAGGAGGCGGCAGTAGCTATAGCAGCTCCTGTCATGCCCATCTCGAGATGAGCGATCAGGACGTAGTCGAGGATGATATTTAGTATCGCAGGGATGATCATGGTGATCATGGCATATTTGGGAAAGCCAAGTGCTCGGATCAGCGGGTTAGCCATCATCGCCCAGGCTAATCCAGGAACACCATAGAGCACGACTGTGAAATACTCCGAAGCGAAAGGCAGGATCTCTCCTTTGCCACCAAATAGATGCAGGATCTCCTTCTGAAAGAACATTCCCATCCCTATGAAAGTAAGAGACAGCAATATGGTCAGAGATATTTTATTGCCATAAGTGAGATTCGCTTTGTCTCGGTCTCCCGCTCCAAGGGATCGACTCACTAGCGAAGAGCCTCCGATACCAATAGCCATACCAAGACTACTCATCAAAAAGACAATAGGAGTAATGATTGTCACCGCCCCGATAGCCAGCGCTCCTATCCACCGACCTACGAATACCGTGTCGACGATCATATTGAGCGACATGATTAATATACCGATAGATGCAGGTATGGATTGCTGTTTAAGCAAGTCACTTATTGATGCTGTCCCGAACCGATCTGTTTGATTGCTTTTGCTCATGACGAGCTATATAAATACAATCTACCGTAAAATGTTGCTTTTTGACAGAGAATTAATCCCACACTCTGTGACATCAAAAGACTAAATAGCAGCTATGAAGCTGCTTAGTTCTTCCTTATTTAAGTTCAGTTTCTTTTTCAGACGATATTTGCGAGTCTCTATACCACGGATGCTTAGATTGAGATGGTGTGCTATCTCTTTCGTGTTCATTTCCATTTTCAGATAGGCACATAGCTCGAGATCTACTATGGTCAGGTTATCATATTTTTCTTTCAGCTTCTTATAAAAGTCAGATTGGACCAAGTCAAAGTGTCGCTGAAAAGAAGACCATCTCCGCTCTGTATCCAGCTGTGTGGCGAGTTGTTTCTTAAGCTTGTATATGGAGCTTTTGATAGTATTGATGTCTCTATTTCGCTCGAGGTCATCGAGAGTTTGATACATTTCTCTCATTACATTTTCGAGAGCATTCAGTTTCATTTCTGTTTTCAGCAGTTCTTTTCCGGCTGTTGAAGTTTCTACAGTGAGAGACTGGGTGCTCGGAGTAGTAGGTAGATAGCGCAGATTAGTATGCGCTGTGTTAGATAGAGCGATGTTGTTTTTCATAGTACGACGGTTTAATATGATTCTAATGTAAGTTAAAAATACGAATGTGCACGTGCACATTCGTATTTTTTCTCTTTTTCTTTCAGAGATTAATATGTTGAAGTAGAATTACGTAAATCAAATTTTTCCATATTTCTTCATCTTAGTGCGGTGAAACGAGTCACAATCAAGGATATAGCAGAGCATGCGCAGGTCTCCCGAGGTACTGTTGATAGGGTACTGCATGGGAGGGGCAAAGTCGCTCCTGATGTTGAGAAAGCTATTCGCTCAGCGATCAAAGACTTGGGCTATCGCCCAAATATTATCGCCCGTACATTAGCACAGAATAGAGTATACAAAATCTCTGTTTTGATTCCAGAGCCTACTCAGGATCCTTTTTGGCAGTTTACAGTTCGAGGAGTAGAGCGAGCTCGTGCGCAGGTGGCCGACTATGGCGTGCGCATTCAGCCTTATTATTTTGATGTACGGAGTCCTGAGTCCTATGTCTCTCAGGTGGGGCAGATGATGGATGAGGATTCTGAGGGCATTGTGCTCGCAGCAGAGTTTTATCAAGAGTCCATGTCTCTCCTGAGACTGATCGAGCAAAGGGATATACCTACACGATTAGTTAATACAGAGCTACAGTCTTCTGTGCCTTTCATCGGCCCTAATTCTTTTCAGGCGGGTCGATTGGCCGGTCAGTTATTTGATATGCTGATACCACAGCTCGATAGCCAGATAGCGGTAGTCACACTCGGTCCGAGCTCGCTCAATGCACATCACATCGTCAGTAAAGTAGAGGGATTATCAGCCTACCTCGGTCCAGATAGAGCACATCAGATAATACAGCTGGATATAGAAGAGTTTGAAAATCAAAATTATGTAGAGAGCGCAATGAGAGAGCTCCTAAACTCAGGAAATACGCCCTTGGGCTTATTCATTACCAACTCTCGAAGCTACTACGCTATCCCAGCGATCCAGAATATACGTCCCCCCCGTCCATTAAATGTGATCGGCTTTGACTTACTCACTAAAAATATAGAATACTTAAAGTCAGGCGATATAGATGTCCTGATCAATCAAAATCCTATCCAGCAGGCAGAATTGGCAGTACTAAGATTAGTCGATGAGATCGTCTTCAAAAAAGTGGATCGTCGGACTACTTATCTTCCTATGGATGTCATCTTACGTGAAAACGTAGATTTTTATAATGAAGACTTCAGATAGGATGTAGTCAGCAAGAAATTGATTGATCCAGATCAACGATCAAATCTCCATTTTGATCTTGCATAGACTGAATGTCGTGTAGTCCGATCTCTTGTCCCTCTCTTGTGATGAGATATTCGATTTTGTCTCTGGTCTGTAGTGTTTTGATAGTAGTATGGATGTCTGGGGCACCTTGGCGTAGCTTGATGATCACTGGAGTACGTCTCATCGCTGCTATCTCAAAGTGGTCATAGAGCTCACAGGCTATGGGCTGAGGTATACCCTTGGTCAAAGTTGGGACATTCTCCATGAGCAAATCAGAAAGATCGGTCCAGATGATTTGGATTGCCATGCCACCTCCTACACTGCAGGATATATTGAGATATTCTGTTTTCTCATTCGCTCCTCCCCATTCTTGATAGATCTTCAGTGCTCTTTCGTTTTGGGCGAAGACCCACAGATAGAGTGGCTTACTTTCATCGATAGCATTTATCTGAGAGGCGATATGATGCATCAGCGTACGGCCTACCTTGTTTCCTTGATATCCAGATCGTACATGGAGATTGTCCAGATAGTGTCCAGTCTCATCATGATGAGCATAGGCACAGGCGAATCCTACGATCTGCTCTCTTTCAGTAGCTACTATGATTAGCTGATTGGGGTTTTTATCATTGAGTCGGGTCTGCCATAGCTGTCGTCTATCCTGATCTACCTGATGGTCGAGATAGTCATCAGACAGGATACCCCGATAGTTGTCCTTCCAGCTACGAGCATGGATGTCGGCGATCGACAGATAGTCTCTCGGTTGAGCTATGCGAAATGAGAAAGTCATTTCATGAGTGATTTTCTACCATATTTGGAGCAGATCGGACACTGGGTCATGTCATGGCCACGAGCAGGGCAGTATTCTCTTCCAAAGAATATGATCTGTAGATGTAGCTTGTTCCAGATCTCTCGAGGGAAAAGGCGTTTAAGGTCTTTCTCGGTTTTTTCAACACTTTTGCCAGTGCTCAGGCACCACCGATAGGCGAGACGATGTATGTGTGTATCTACAGGGAATGCTGGCACGCCGAATGCCTGAGACATCACTACAGAGGCCGTCTTGTGTCCTACACCTGGCAGCTCCTCCAGTTCTTCAAATGTCTGTGGGACCTGACCTCCATGTTTTTCGATGAGGATATGAGACAGATCATAGATGGCCTGTGACTTGCGAGGAGATAGACCGCAGGGGCGTATGATCGCCTTGATATCTTCCACTTTTTGCTGAGACATAGTGTAGGGCTCATCGGCGAGCTGCCAAAGATAGGGAGTCACCTGATTGACTCGCTCATCGGTACACTGCGCTGATAGCAATACAGCGATGAGTAGTGTATAGGGATCTTTGTGATCGAGAGGGATAGGTGTCTCTGGATATAGCTCGTCGAGCATGCGAGCGATATCATCTGCTTTCTCTTGTTTAGTCATACGGCTTATGAGGTGTGGAGTCCTATTAGAAAATCTAAGGTGTCTACATGATCTGCATAGTCCGATAGACCAGGCTGCTGACTCTGTCCGAGCGGGATGTGTACGATATCCTCTATAGGCACTCGACTACTGACACACTGCAGATTTTCGGCATTTGCTTTGAGTGCTTTGGATACCTCTTCGATATCATCATATCTCTCTATATGGAGACAGGCGATACGACTTGCCATGCTCGGATCCTCTCTGACGATCAGGAAGTCATTAGTCAGAAACTTCTCTTGTGTCAGTATATAGATCGCATGATTGTAGTCAAAGTTATTCTTGTATTTATTATGATGGATGATGTCTCGGTGATCATAAATGCCCTCAAAGAATTGATCGAGCCCATAGTCTCTCGGTATATATAGCTTTGACACGCTGCGGCAGCCCAGCCCAAAGTAATCGAAGATATCATGGCCTAAGGCAAATATATCATCTGGGCTTTCTGATCCATCCAGCACCGCTACTGAGTTGCGATTTTTTCGGATGATGTTGGGGTAGTGCTTAAAGTAATACTCAAAGTGTACAGCCGCTGTATCTCCCCCGGTCGCTATCACGGCATCCTGACCCGTCATACGGTCTACGATCTGTATGCTGTCAGCAGCTTCTGGTGAGATGTCTCGGAGTAGGTCGAGCAGAGCGGGTAGGAGTACCTCATCTTTGCTCGAGCACTTGACTATGGCTTTGTGACCGGTGATGTAGGTGCATAGTAAATCGTGAAATCCCACGAGCGGGATATTGCCAGCCATGATCAGACCGACCTTATGCTGCGATGGTGTAGCTGGGAGGTCGTAGTTTGATACCCATTGATCGAGCTTTTCTTTAGCGAGATACTTAGTGGTGATAGCGCTCAGAGATTGTTTGATATTCTCAGGAGTGAACCATTGATTTTGATGGTAGGCACGGGTGCATAGTCCATCAAGCTGCTCAGCCCTTAGACTGCTGATGGCTTGACCCCATTGGGCCATAGTGTCGATACGTTCGGATAGATTCAAAATGTATAGATCCTTTGTAATTAACAATTTGGATAAAAACGAAAACCAAAGATATGGGATATTCTCAGTCTGATAGCTAATACCTAATGAAGGCTATTTGTTCTCGTGCGATATCCCAGTTTTAAGGATGTTTTAGAACCTTTCAAAGTCATAATTTTAGGATTCGGAGCGTTTTTCTTGACCACTATCATGGTAGTCAGTGATTTTTGTCACCAGTACCATAGGAACAAAAAGCGCTATTCTTACAGTTTGTAATATTAGCGTCAAGCGAAGAATAATCGACAAAAAAGCAAAAACATGTATCGACATAAGAATATCCAAGTCCGTATCGAAAAGACCAGAAGCAAGATAGTAGAGGCTATGAAAGAGATGACTGGCTATACTTCTGCCGAAGATCTCTATATCTATCTACGTACTCACGACGTGGCGATCGGGACCTCTACTGTGTACAATCATCTCAAGCAAATGGTAGAAAATGGTACCGTCATGGTACGTGCCGCAGACCGTAAGATGCTATACTGTCTAGCGACTGTCTAAGAGGAAGTCTATAGGGGTACAACTTGAGATCGGTCCAGAAAAAATCTGCAGATTTCCACTATGCTGATAGAGCAGTTTAGTCCAAATATTAGGTAGTGTGTATACCTAATTTTGTTAGATAAAATACCTAAAATCTTGTTTCTCCCGAAGTAGGGCCCCAATGTACTTTTGCGATCAAATAATCACAAAAACTATGATCGCAATAAATAAGCTGCAACTACTTTTTTTTCTTTCGCTATTCGGATGGATGTCATGTAGTGATGACGAAGATCCAGTGGCAGATAGTGATGTGACTTTCGCTGGTGTAGAAGATAGCTATACAGCACCGAGAGGTGAGACTATCTCTGTCAGCTATACTGTGAGTGCTGATGACGGACTCCAGAGTATAGTCGTATCTGCCGATGGTACTGATACCCCAGTTGCTGTGACTGCAGGAACGGAGATGTACAGTGGCACTATCGATTTTGCCATTCCTGGAGCATCATTATTAGATCAGTCGTATACGATCGATATAGTGGCTACAGATGTCGACGGTGATGCTGCTACGATCTCGACGGCTGTGATCACAGGGCCAGTCTTAGCGACTGTGCCGACGACCTATGAGTTTACTCGAGATGGGGCATCGACGGTATCCTACAATGGTCAAAATGAGCGACTCGATCAGGTCGCTGAAATCAAGTCATATCTACAGACTGGCGATGCAGGTGCAGCTCTATCTGCACAAGTGCTACAGGACGCATATGCTAATGTAGGAGGAGATGGCAACGGTTTCTTTTCGTTTAGCAGTACTAAGCAGCTGGAGGATAAGTCCTTTCAGCCTGATCTCGATGATAATTTCATGAGTGACTTATTTGCAGGAGTGGAGGCTGCCAGCACATCAGGTGCTATTGCTGCTAATGGAGTAGCAGGACTCATTGTCAGAGAAAATAGTGGCAATACAGTATTAGTTGATGCTCATGGGCGAGAATATACACAGCTCATCGAAAAAGGACTGATGGGCACAGTCATGTACAATCAGATATACAATACCTACTTTACTGATGCTCGTATTGGAGCTGATGTCGAAAATACGGAGTTCAGAGAAGGTGCCAACTATACAGATATGGAGCATCACTGGGACGAAGCATTCGGCTACTGGAATCCACCGCTCGACTTCACTTCTGACTGGCCAGCAGAGCGTGCAAATGAAGATCGTTTTTGGTCCCACTATAGCAATACCGTAGATCCTCATCTCCGCACTAATGATGCGATCATGCAGGCATTCATAGCTGGGAGAGCAGCTATAGTCAACAATGATCATCCCACGAAGGAGGCTCAGAGAGATATTATCGCTGAGCAACTCGAGATCGTCACTGCCGGTGTAGCTGTCCATTATATAAATAGTTCATTGGAGGCTCTAAATGAGGCAAAAATTGGCGAAGCATTCCACGTTATGTCAGAGGTGTGGACTTTTGTTAATGCTATCAAATACAACCCAAACAGGCGATTGTCCATTGAGTCAATAGAAGAAATCAAAGAATCCGACTTAGGTGCTGATGGTAATTTTTGGAATGTCACAACAGACGGATTGAACAAAGCTAAAAATACATTAGTTGAAGCTTATCCAGAGTTAGCTGATGCTAAAGATCAACTCTAAAAACTATGAAAACTAAGCTAATACAAAGAAAAAATATCAACCAAATAGCAGGGGGCTTGTGCTTCCTGCTATTCCTATTGATAGCCAGCTGTAGTGATGGTGATAGTCCTGCTCCGACTCCGGAGCCGGAGACTAATTTGGCAGAGCTGCGTGCTGCCATAGCAGAGAATATCGCTGAAAACTATATCAAACTTTCATTCGCCTCGCTAAAAACAAAGAATGATCTATTCATAGTAGCAGCCGAGAATTTTACAGGATCACCAAGTGTCGAAAATCTAAACAAACTCAGAGCGGCGCATAAAGACCTCTGGCTGTCTTGGCAGCCGGCAGCCATCTATCAGATGGGTCCGACTACCACTAATGCGCTCCGAGCTGCGATCAATACTTATCCTACAGATGCTGACCTAATAGAGAGTAATGTATCTGCTGGCACCTGGACAATAGGTGCCATATCTAATCGTGCAGCAGAAGGTCTACCAGCAGTAGACTACCTCATCAATAATACGACAGGGAGCGATGAGGATATCATAGCGTCCTACATAGATGATAGTGCTCGTGGTGACTATCTCATAGGTCTCGTGAGCTATCTCGATACTAAGATCTCGGTCTCGACAGATCAATGGCAAAATGGGGAATTCATCAATGCGTTCACAGCTACATCGGCTAATGGTACCGATGTCGGTAGTGCGCTCGGTATGCTCATCAATGCTATCGATCTACATGTGCAGCGTTTTCTCCGTGATGGCAAGGTAGCTATCCCGTCAGGTGTACGTAGCGCAGGTATCGCAAGACCTAAGGCTACAGAGTCTTATTACGGAGGATTTGATCGAGAGCTGCTGATCGCTGCGCTTGAGGCATATGAAGGTTTATTTGATGGAGGAGGTCAGAGTTCCATTTTGACCTATCTCCGAGCACTCGATGAGGGAGATTTGGCGACTAATGTAGCACAGCAAATCGATGATGCCATTTCATTGAGCAATGGACTCAATGATTCATTTGCTCAGCAGATAGAAGATGACAATCAGCAAATGATCAATGTATTCATGGAGCTGCAGGAGCTCGTGACACTGATCAAGTCAGATGTCTCATCAGTCATCGGCATCACCATCACTAATCAGGACGTCGACGGTGATTAAGAATATAAATAGCTAAGTATATCATAGCATGAGCTCAGTAGCCAGCTATCTCAAGAATCAAAAAGATATAGCACCCTTAGTCACGCTAAGGGTGCTTTTCGGTTTTATGATGGCATTTAGTGTCGTGAGATTTGCTGCTCATGGCTGGATCTATGATATGTATGTCGAGCCGGATTATTATTTTACTTATTTGGGTTTTTCTTGGGTGCGTCCGCTGGGAGAAATAGGGATGTATGTGCTTTATGGAGTGATGTTCTTAGCCTCGGTCGGAGTGATGCTGGGCTATCGATACCGTCTGTCTTCCGCCCTGTTTTTCTTGAGCTTCACGTATGTCGAGCTTATAGACAAGACTAATTATCTTAATCATTATTACTTCGTCAGTCTCATAGCATTCTTGCTATGTATCGTACCCGCACATGGAGCGCTATCAATGGATGTGCGCACAGGGCGAATAGAAAAACTGCGAACCGTGCCTGCCTGGATGGTCGATATCTTCAAGCTGCAGGTAGGGATACTTTACTTCTTCGCAGGGATAGCCAAGCTCAATCCTTACTGGATCATAGAGGCTATGCCGTTGCGGATGTGGCTCCCGACTAAGAGTCATTTTCCGCTGATCGGACCGCTGCTTGAGATGCCTGAGACCGCCTATTTATTTAGTTGGGGAGGCGCAGCTTATGACCTTTTTATTGCCTTTTTTCTACTGTATCGTCCGACCAGATTTTGGGCATATCTCACGGTAGGGTTTTTCCATCTGATGACGGCTGCTTTGTTTCAGATTGGGATGTTTCCCTATATCATGATTTTCTTGACGACCATTTTTTTTAGTGATCCTGTGCATCATCGATTTCATGATTACCTTCGCAGGCTGATTCCGATAGGGGAGTCATCGGGAGCTGTGGCATATCGACTCACGTCAAGATTGATGTATCCTATTTTGGTATTATTTTTTACGATACAGCTTTTGATGCCCTTCAGGTATCTGATGTATGAGGCGCCGCTATTTTGGGCCGAACAGGGCTACCGATTTTCTTGGCGAGTGATGCTTATGGAAAAGGCTGGAGCAGCGACATTCAGAGTGGAGGACAGCGAGGGCCGTATCGAATATGTGAGCAACTATGATCACCTCACAGCACAACAAGAAAAAATGATGGCCACACAGCCAGATATGATACTACAGTACGCACATCATCTCGCCGCTCACTATACGGCGCAGGGGTGGATAGAGCCCCGTGTCTACTGTGATAGCAGAGTCTCGCTCAATGGACGTAGAAGTCAACCCTTAGTTGATACGAATGTTAATCTCGCAGCGGAGCCCCGAGGCTGGCGTGAGAAGAAATGGATTATGAAATTTGACAAGTCTAAATGAGGCAATATCTACTGACAGTATCGATGCTCTGCGTCTCGATCATAGGACTCTGGGCACAGCAGGCCGTCCTGAGTGGCGTAGTGACAGATGAGCGATCTGGTGAGCAGCTGGTAGCGGCAGTCATCAGCCTCGAGGGTAATGGAAAGGCCCTACAGGCAGTATCGGATATAGATGGTAGATACTCGATATCAGGAGTGGACTATGGTCAATATTTACTCTCTGTATCCTTCATCGGTAAGCAAGACTATACACAGCAGCTGACGATCGATCAGTCTGAGATAGAGCTGAGCGTCCGACTCAGTGATGACCAAAATGTCATGGAAAATGTCGTGATTACTGATCAAAACGAACAAAGTATTGCGCTCCAGCGCCTCAATGCTGTAGAAGGTGCAGCTATCTATGCCTCTAAGAAAACCGAGCTCATCGTCCTCGATCAGCTATCGGTCAATAAAGCGAATAATCTCAGTCGACAGATCTATGCCCAGGTCGCTGGGCTCAATATCTGGGAGAGTGATGGCGCAGGTGTGCAGCTGGGCATAGGAGGGAGAGGACTGAGTCCGAGCAGAAATAGTAATTTTAACACACGCCAAAATGGATACGATATCAGTGCTGATGCGCTGGGCTATCCAGAGAGCTACTATACGCCATCAGCCGAGGCTATAGATCGTATCGAGGTAGTGAGAGGAGCTGCTTCGCTGCAGTATGGCACACAGTTTGGCGGTATGATTAATTTTAAACTAAAAGAAGGATCGACTACTGAAAAACTGGACATTAAGTCTCGACAGTCAGTAGGAAGCTATGGTTTCTTTAATTCATTTAATAGCATTGGCGGCACAGCTAAAAAACTAAAATATTACGGCTACTATCAGTACAAGCGCTCAGATGGCTGGCGTCCGAATAGTAGTCTGGAGCAGCATACGGGGTATCTATCTCTGGGCTATCAGCTGGGGGCATTCTCAGATGTAAAGCTGGAGTATACACATACTAACTATCTGGCGCAGCAGCCCGGAGGACTGACAGATACACAGTTTGAGATGGATCCTCGACAGTCCAATCGGGAGCGAAATTGGTTTGCTGTGGATTGGAATCTTTTTGCTCTGTCATGGAATATCAAACTGAGCGAATCGCTCCGATGGAATCACCGTGCCTTTGGACTCATAGCAGGACGTGATGCACTGGGCAATCTCGATCCGATTAATCTCTTGGACTTTGGAGAAAACCGTGACTTCCTGAGCGATGATTTTCAAAACTGGGGTCAAGAGTCACGAGTGCTCTGGAGGTATGGCGATACGTCGCTGCCCTCTACGATGCTGGTGGGTGCTCGATACTATCGAGGCCTGACCGATCGCCGACAGGGAGATGGAGATGATGGTACTGGTCCAAACTTCGAATATCTCAATCCTGATAATCTCGAAGGATCTGACTTTGAGCTGCCCAGTAGAAACTTTGCCCTCTTTGCAGAGAATGTCTACAATATCAGTCCTCAGTGGAGCGTGACTCCAGGAATACGATATGAGTATATATCGACAGCCACAGATGGCTATTACCGCACGATCACCAGAGATCTGGCGGGGAATATCCTCCAAGACGAACGAATAGAAGAACAACGGGAGAATAATCGATCGTTTGTCTTCCTCGGAGTAGGAGCCAGCTACAAGCCTACGGAATCTAAGGAGTGGTATATCAACTTTTCTCAAAATTATCGAGCGATCAACTTCAATGATATCCGAGTCAATGTAGGAAGTCTCGTAGTGGATCCCGACCTCAAGGATGAGCGTGGATTTAATCTGGATGTAGGATTCAGAGGAAGTGTCAATCGCTGGCTGCGATTTGATCAGAGTGTATACTTTTTGAGCTATCAGGACCGTATCGGTACGGTGCTGCGGACTGAGCCCAATCCTGCCTTCAATGGGCTGGTAGATAGGATAGTCCGCTATCGCAGTAATATTGCTGATGCACGTATCTATGGTCTTGAGTCGGTAGCCGAGCTCAGTCTCTCACAGCTCATGGGATTTTGGACGGGTGATGACTATCTCAATCTATTTACTAATTTCTCCTATACCCATGCTCGCTACGAGTCTGAGATTAATCCATTAGTCGATGGCAAAGATGTCGAGCTCGTGCCACCGTATATCATCAAGACAGGTGTCAGAACAGCCTATGGGCCATGGAGTGGATCACTGCAGTATTCATTTACTAAGGAGCACTTCTCTGATGCCTCTAATGCCATACGGACACCATCTGCTATCGAGGGGATTATACCGTCGTATCAGATTGTTGATTTTGCGATCAGCTATGCTCAGGACTGGTGGACGCTCGAGGCGAATGTCAATAACCTCCTTGATGAAGCTTACTTCACTCGGCGTGCTACTGGCTATCCAGGGCCGGGTATTATTCCGTCAGTGGGTCGCACATTTACATTGACCTTGGGAGTTGATCTGTAAATAGGCTAAATCCTTTCCAAAACCTTCAACACCTCCTCCGCTGTCAGAAATCCACTATGCTGAAAAACGATCTCATGTTCCTCTGATAAAATCGTCAGGGTAGGATAGTCGAGCTTGCCATCGATAGTGCCGAGCGCTTTAGCGAGGCTATGAGTGCCCGTACTACGGCCTGTAGGCTCGTAGGGCCAGTCGACGCTTTGATAGCGGACAGGCTCCTGTGACTCTCCATCAAATGAAACAAAATAGAATCGCTCATTCAGCTTTTGGATGACTCTCTCATCAGAGAAAGTTCTCTGCTCCATCGCTCTACAGTAGCGACACCAGTCAGCGTGAAGAAAGACTACTGTAGCTCGACGATCGTCAGCCTGCAGACTATCTACCTGCTCAAAGCTGTAGGTGTGTAGGTCTTGAGCCGATAAAGACAGGCTAAGCCATAGGGCCGCTATGAGACAAAGTATTCTCATCAGTCGAGGGAGTATCTGATACCAAAGAATCCTCTGATGCCTTGGTTAGGTCCATAGACGTAGGATGGGTCAAAGGTCAGTGCATTGGGGTTGGCAGGAGTAGGGATGACCTCTGTGCCATCCGCACCACCAAATGTGACCTGTCGATCAAATGGGTCAAAAGCTCGGGCTATGATAGGCTCATCTTGATTTTTCCATGGAGTCCAATTGAGTAGATTTTTCACTCCACCGTATAGCTCTATTTGATCGTTGATACGATGGGTCGCTTGGATATTTTGGATGCTCCACCACGGTGAATCGGCTGGTCGTGGATCGAGCTTGCCCAGTAGTGGCAGCCGCATAGGGCCATAGAGATTTCCGGTATAGTCGATGCTCGTTTTATGATTTGGTAGCTTATAGCTGATTCCCCATGTTCCGCTAAATCGCTCTGTCAATATCTGACGCTCAGTCACTCCATCCTCTGTTGTACTGACATCCATGAGTGTACCACCGACCAGTAGAGATAGCCCATTGAGGAGAGCGACATCTACATTAGCGCTGACGCCCTTAGTCACTGAGTGCCCATTGAGATTGTCATAAATGATCTGATTCGCACTCGTTTCGTAGTCGGGGAGGATGACATTAGAGAAGTGAGTATACCATGTCGATATGTCCAATGATGCGAATCCGCCATCTGCCATATATATTTTTTTGATATAGTTCAGATTGACATTGAGTGACTCTTCGGGCTCGAGCTTCTCAGCGATTACCACATTTCGTGAGCCTGTGAGTGCTGCGTGATCTTCGGTAAATAGATTCACCACTCTGAATCCTGTACCCATATTGATCCTAAAGATATCTGTCTCGCTCAGTGACCACTTGTAGGCCACTCGAGGCGTCCAGATACCTCCGTGGCGACGGTCATAATCATAGCGGAGACCGAGTAGTAGTTTGTGCTGATCGCTCAGCGTGATCTCATCTTGAGCGAATAGTCCAGGGATAGTGATCTGATTAGGAGCATTGTTAGGGTCGGTGATTTCTCCTCCTGTAGCTGGAGTATTATCGTCATAGTAGGTATGTCTGATCGCCGTCCCAAGTAGTAGATCATGTGATGCGAGAGTCTTATCCCAAGTCAGCTGACCGAAGGCTATGCGCTGGTCAGCTAAGTAAGGTGTGTCTCCATATACAGAGTTTTGGTCATGTCCATTGAGCGAGACGGAGAGCATGAGTGACTCGGTAGTAGGTAGCTGATACTGACTGATGAGCTCCCAGCGACGAGTATAGATGCTCTCGCCGTAGACCTCATCACCTCCTCTATGTAGATCCTCGTCCCACTGTAGCTCACCACCCCAGCGATCCTCGTGATAGTAGCGACCCGCTATGGTGAATAGCTTGTTGTCTTTACGTTTTATGTTCCATTTTTGGAAAATGGAGATACGCTCCTGTAGTGTCATATCAGTGAAGTTGTCTTCATTATTATCGACTACATGATCAAATAAGAAAGCATTGACTCCAGTCAATACGTCAATACGATCTCCGATGCTGAATGTCGCTCCGAGATCAGCATTGAGCTCTCCCCACGACGTGCCTAATACATCTGCCGAGAATTGATCAGACTTGCTTGGGTTTTTAGTGATGATATTGATGAGCCCTCCGATAGCCTCACTGCCGTAGAGAGATGAGGCAGGGCCTTTGACCACTTCCATGCGTTCGACCAGCGAGTTCGGTATACCCGATAGACCATAGACTGTCGCCAGGCTACTGACGATCGGCATACCATCGATCAGTACCATAGTATAGGGACCCTCGAGGCCATTGATATGGATATCCCCAGTGTTGCATACATTGCAGTTGAGCTGAGGTCGTACTCCATTTACGTTCTGTAGCGCTTCGTAGATATTAGGCGTTGGGTTTTTCTTAAAGAAGGTCGGGCTGTAGACCTCTACAGGTACAGGGCTATCTACTCGAGAGACTTCTTTCATAGTGCCTGTGACGACTACCTCATTCATCATGGCGATATCGGGAGACATCGTGAAATCTATTAATTGTGTAATACCCTTGTCCACAGTGATTTTCACTGACTGTGTCTCAAATCCGAGATAGGATACTTGGAGAGTGAGGGTGCCAGCGGGGACATCGATGAGAGCATAGCTTCCGCTAATATCTGTACTGACTCCTATTCCTGTGCCTTCTATTGCAACAGTGGCATATGCTAATGGATCTCCATTATCTGAATGTATAGTACCTATGATAGACTGCTGACCTACCAAGGATATTGATAGAAATACATATATGAAAGCAATGTAACAGCGAGGCATTAATTTGTATTTAGCTTTGGCAAATATATTATTTAGATTAGTCTAAAAATAAAAAATATCATTTCTTGTTCCGAATTGGCCAGCTTTCTTCGCTCAGATACACCATTATTTCTTCACTCGAGTGAGAATTGATAGAATAGACGCCGAATAATGGTGATGAGGAATCTCAATGTGTAATATTGATACTATATAATCTATTAAGCCTCGTACTATGTATCGTATCATCTTTTTGTCTGTTTTGTTTTGTGTTTTGTCTTCGGTCTGTCAGGCTGAAGTGCGCCTACCTGTATGGATATCAGATGGCATGGTCCTGCAGCGAGATACAGAGAATAAAATATGGGGATGGGCTGATGCCAATGAAAAAATCCAAGTATGTATCGACAAACAAAAGCATAAAATACAGGCCAATGCCAATGGAGAATGGTCCGTAATACTCGAGCCTCTCCAAATGGGCAGGAGTCATACACTCGAGGTGAAAGGATCTAATAAGATCAAAGTAGAGGACGTACTCATAGGTGATGTCTATCTCTGCTCTGGACAGTCTAATATGGTCCTCTATATGGAGCGTCTCAAAGAGAAATATCCAGAAGAAGTTGCCAACGCTGATAATCCTAATATCCGACACTTTTTCATCCCAACGACCACATCTCTCATTGGCCCTGCAGATGATCTGCCACAGTCGTCATGGAAGAAGGCAATTAGAGACGAAATCATGTCTTTCTCTGGAGTCGCTTACTTTTTCGCTAAAGATATCTATGAGAAAACAGGTGTACCCATAGGATTGATCAATGCCAGCGTAGGAGGGACTCCCATTGAGTCGTGGATAAGTGAGTCAGGCTTTCGAGAATTTCCTGATATACTCGAGCTGATCAATCAAAACAAAGACGAGGAGTATGTGAAAAAGCAAAATGAGAAAGTAGCTAAATCAAGAACCATCCGACCGAATGAGGATCAAGGCATGCTGTCAGACATCAAATGGTATGAAAATGACTATGAACCAAAAGGTTGGAGAAAGTACACAATACCGGGATTTTGGGAAGATCAGGGACTACGGGATCTGAATGGCGTAATATGGTTCAGAAAAGAGGTGGAGGTGCCATCAAGTTATCTGGATCGAGAGGTGAATTTCTATATGGGTCGTATCGTTGATGCTGATGAGATATATGTGAATGGAGAGAAAATAGGAAACATCACCTATCAATATCCACCACGTAGGTATGTGGTGCCAGCAGGAGTATTCCGCAAAGGTAAAAATACAATCACTATCCGTGTGACTAACTATGGAGGCAAAGGAGGATTCGTCCCAGATAAACCGTACTTCATAACAGATGGTACGACTGACACATCACTCAGCGGCGACTGGGAGTATAAAGTAGGGCAGGTATTCGCTCCAGCGAAAAGAGGCTATAGCTTCTCTGCTCAAAATCAACCAAGCTCCCTGTATAATGCAATGATCGCTCCGCTGGTCAGGACTTCTATCAAAGGGATGCTCTGGTATCAGGGTGAGTCCAATAGTGGTCGTCCATGGTCTTACTATGACTATCTGCCAGCGTTGATACATGACTGGCGTGAGCAGTGGGAGGATGATAGTTTACCTTTTTACTATGTGCAGTTGGCTAACTTCATGGAGGAGGATTTCCTGCCAAGAGAGAGTAGCTGGGCCCGTCTACGGGATGCTCAGCTCAGTGGTCTCGAGGTATCTGATAGCTATATGGCAGTCACCATCGATCTCGGTGAGTGGAATGACATCCATCCACTGAACAAGGAAGATATCGGCAAACGTCTGGCACGAGCAGCGCTATACCACGACTATGGATATGAGGATATGGTCTACATTGGACCGATCGTAAGCAAGGTGGACCGATCAGATGATGAAATCGTTCTTTCTTTTGACCATGTCGGTGATGGATTGAGGAGTAGTGATGGAGATCCATTGAGATACTTCGCTCTCGGGAGTGAGGATGGTGGCTATACTTGGGTGGATGCCCAGATCAGCTCATCGGATGAGATTACTATCCAGCTCCCATCAGATCGATATGTGACGCATCTACGCTTTGCATGGATGGATAATCCTGCGCAGTTTAATCTGTATAATTCGGCGGGTTTACCCGCCTCACCATTTGAGGTAGCGATACCTGCGCTATCTACCGATGGCCCTTGGAAAGGAAAAAAATGTGCAGTCGTGCTGACCTATGATGATGCGCTCACCGTACATCTGGATAATGCCATACCAAAGCTCGATGAAGAAGGCCTCAAGGCGACATTCTATATCAATGGATTCTTCCCTGGCAGTATGGAGCACATCGAGGACTGGCGTCGTGCTGCAGCTCGTGGTCACGAACTCGGAAACCATACGCTCTATCATCCATGTGATGGTACTAAGCCAGGTCGTGACTGGATCCAGCCGGGTCAAGATCTGAGTGAATATACTCTGAGTCAGCTGATCAAGGAGATCAGGATGACCAGCGTCTTTCTGGAGGCAGTAGATGGTCAGCAGGAGCGTACCTTCGCCTATACCTGTGGTGATATGGATCTCAATGGCTATCCATTCATGAAGGATCTGGAGGGGGACTTCGTCGCAGCTCGATCAGTGAGTCGTGGGATGAAGACAGTCACGGAGCATGATCTCTATGATGTGGATAGCTACTCAGTAGAGGGCCATACTGCGGAAGAGATGATTAGCTGGGTGGAGCAGGCCCGAGAAGAAAATAAGCTCATCGTATTCCTCTTTCATGGAGTAGGAGGTGGGCATGGGCTGAATGTCGAGCTCGAGGAGCATCATAAGCTCATCGACTATCTATCCGCTCATCAAGATGATATCTGGGTAGATACGATGCTCGAGGTGGCTAAATATATCAAAGAGAAACAAGGGGAATAATCACAAAAGCATAGTAGAGGATCATCTATTTGTGATGATCATCCGCTATGAATATTTCTTTCTTAGGCATTGATGTAATTCTCATAGTCGATCATACTCTGGCGCACGATCTCATGGGCTGTAGCAGCATCTTGAAACTCCTCAATCACTACTGTTTTATCTTCCAGTTTCTTATAGTCTTCAAAGAAGTTTTTGAGCTCTTTGATAAAGTGATCTGGAAGTTCTGAGATGTCATTGATGTGATTGACACTCATATCATTTTCTGCGACAGCGATGATCTTATCATCTTTTTCTCCATGATCGACCATGTGCATGACGCCAATGACTTTGGCGGAGACGATACACATCGGTACGATGGTGATCTGAGAGAGCACGAGTATATCGAGAGGATCGTGGTCATCGCAGTAGGTTTTTGGGATGAACCCATAGTTAGCTGGGTAGTACATGGAGGAGTAGATTACTCTGTCCATGAGTAGGAGGCCAGACTCCTTGTCGAGTTCATACTTAGCTCTTGTATTTTTTGGGATCTCGATGATACCATTGACATATTCTGGAGATCGCTCTCCGATATTCACTTTGTGCCACGGATTAGTGTGATCTATTTTCATGCTATTGCTTGATTTTCTTGATGTATAGTTGTGTTACTTAGTTAGAGTAGACATCAAGCTTTGCTTTTCATCCCCATTAGAGGACTGCAAAAGTCTAAGAAAATATGGTAATCCGTGAAAAAAAATGTGGACTATTTGAGAAATAGAACCTAAAATGCAAGAATACTGCTATTTCCAAGATTTGCCATGCTCTTCTTCAAAGTGCTCAGAAAACCAATCTGGATAAGGCACCTCATGATCATTGATGAAAGCTACGATTTGGTATATTTCATTTTGATCTAAGGCAGTAGGTGGCATGAGGCCAAATCTCCTCACGGGCCCTCTCATCACGGCATTTTCTTTAGTAGGATGATGGACGAATGCACTCATCTTGCTGATAAATTCAGCTCTCTCAGGATACAGCTGGCTGTATTTATACTTGATACCGGCCAATGGAGGGGCAAGCATGTCATCATGAGATTGGGACTTCGGATTGTGACAGCTGTAGCAGTGCGTCTTTAGGGCCATATCACCAGCCTCAGCCGATAGAGATACTGTTTGTTCTATTTTCTCGTTCTCCTGTGGCGTGATTGATTCATCCACATTAGAGGGCTTTGTGCTGCAACTGATGCCTATTAGCCATAAGCCTATGGTAAGAATTATTATATGTTTCATCTTTTTCATGATTGGTGATTTATAGACTTCCACAGTGCTGATGACCTCCTGATAATATATCATTATATTGAGACTGACTGATGTATTGAGGTGAGTAGTTGGACTGATGATTTTGCAGATTTTCTGCGAATGCTCTCATATGATTCTCTGATCCACACTTGAGTTTAGCGTATAATTGGATCAGAGTCTCATTAATTATGGATGCTATATTTTGATCCAGATCATAGATGTCAAGATCCTCGATAGTCGCACCTACTATAAGTGCATCTACGGGAGAATTCATTCCGTTATTCGTGAGAGTATTGTACAGATTTTGGATTTCAGTATTTATAAATTCTCCAGCATCGATACTGTAAATGGGATCGATGTTATAGGCATTCATAGTCTCGAGTATGAAGTCCATATGTTTCTGTTCGCTATTCGAGATATTTTTAAATATCTGGATACCAAATTCATCTCCTAATAATGAATAGACATCTCGAGCCATTTTTTCCTCTTCGAGGAGAAATTGAAGTGTTTCTAAATCATTATCTGTGAGACTATCTATTGATGTATTGTCTGATGGGGTATCATCAGTGCAAGCATTTGACATTAATAGCAAGACTGTAAAAAGGGCAAATTTGACGTTGAGCATAGCATTTTATTTTGATCTCAAGGTCAAGATATTTCTACATGTCAGGTGTAATCGATATCACACGAGACAATGAGCCCACTTTATTCTGCAGTAGTTAGGAGTTCTCTTTGAGTAGCAGGATTTTTTAGTAAGCTTTTTGTCAAATTTGGTGAAAATGACAAAATACGCCATAAAAATTTGATTTAAATACCTATAAATGGAATCAAATTTCATATCTATGCTCTTATCGAAATTTTAATTACCTAATAAATGCAAACATGAAGAATATTCTAAAAACACTTGGCCTCTGTATTGCGGGAGGATTCATCTTACAAGGGTGTCAACAAGATGAAGAAGCTGATAGGATCTCGCCAGAGGTCATCCATCAGATAGAAGAAATGGGATTTAATCCAGATGGTATTGTTAAAATAGCAGAAGGATATCTCATAGAAAATGATATCATCATCCGTGAAAGCGATCTCGGACATGATCACGTAGGTATCATAGCTAATGGTAAAGACACTAAAAAACAGTACAGTACTGACTTCTTAGTCAATGCTGGCAGTGGTAGAGTCATCACTATCTATGCTCCTGTAGAAGGCTCCGGAGGTGGAGGCGGAGGGAATGGAAAAGGTAAAAAGCCGGGAGGCGGCGGTGGTGGTGATGGATATAGCCCAGCCATGATCGCTGGTCTTGATGAGGCTATCGCTCGATACAATGCTGAAGGCCTTAGTATTACCTTCCAGAGAGTGACTTCATCATCAGGAGCAGATATCGTCATGACTCGTCTCAACAAGCGCCAAGAGAGACAGGGAGTATTGGGATCTGCAGGTTTCCCAACAGCATCTGGTGATCCATATCCTGAGATCAAAATGAGTGGAGTATTAGAGTCCAGCTATGGTCTCTCTACAGACGGCATAGCTACGATCATCGCACATGAGATGGGACACTGTATAGGATTCAGACATACTGATTACTTTGATAGAAGTATCAGCTGTGGAGGTGCGACGTCTAATGAAGGTGATGGTGGTGTAGGTGCTAATCACATACCAGGTACGCCAACAGGCGCTGATCTGCAGGGTAATGGCTCATGGATGCTATCATGTACTGATGGATCAAATAGACCATTCACTAATGCGGATAAGACAGCACTCGATTATTTATATTAATGGGGTGATAGAATATACCTTATTAAGCCTGATCAAATCATTTGGTCAGGCTTTTTTTATCTATATATAGTCCATTCTTAAAATCAGTACAGGATCTCCGCCAGCATAGCAATGGACATTACGATCATGATAGCATTCTCAATAAATGTGGCTTCCGTCATAGGGAGATTCAGAGCTGTGCCGAGACAAGCACATTTTATCACACGTTTGCTCAGTAGTGTCTTAGTGACACCTATTGTGGTGAATGTAAGAATCACCAGCGTAATGATCAGAGCAATAGTAATCTCAAATCGCATCAAAAACATCAGTCCCAGTCCAGTCTCTATAAATGGATAAATCCATCCATAAGCAGAAATTCGCTTTGCAATAGGATCATACATGGCGAATGTAGTCGTAAATCCGCTCAGGTCTAAAAGCTTAAAAAAGCTGAAAACTATAAAAAATAGTCCCATAAAATCAGCCATGAATCCTGACCAATCCCAATCATCACGATTCAAAAGAATACTGGCTACAGCGATATATCCTAAAATCATAAACAAAGGCCGAAGCTGAACCCATTTAGAAGGTTCGGATAAGTCCTTTTCATATGAGCTGCTGGTTGATGTTTGCTTTTTTGATATCTCATATTTCCTCGGTAGAGCATTTTGCAATTGGTCTACTGAAAGATGTGAGGACATAGAGATATCTGCCGTTTTTTTGACGAGATCGATTTCTACAGATTTTATTTCTGGTAGAGCGCTGAGCTTATTTTTGACAGATGCTACACAGTTTTGGCAGGTCATGCCTTCGATGATATATTGATGCTTCATAGCTATTTTATTTTTGATATAATTTTTTGTAGGGTAGGAGAAGAAACGAAGAATAGTGTAAATCCGCTAAGTACTGTAATAATACCCAAGAGCGAAAATGCACGTAGCACTGTAGTGTTAAAATTGTCTCTGGATTCATAATCCATCGTATGCGTCATCCATAGCCAGTCAAACCATCTCCAGTTTCTATGTCTGACAGTTTGAAATTTGCCATCAATAGCCGATACATATGTTTTTATGTCATGATCATGCTCATAGCTGATGACATATGCAGGGAGAAGTCTTTCTCGGTATTCGTGATGTGGATCCACACTTTGTATGAGGATGACAGTATCAATGAGGAGATCTTCCTTCATATGCCGTTGAGATATGAGTCGAGCTTCATCTATGGTGATCGATGATTTCTTCGCTCTCGTATGAGCATTGTAGAGTGTACTATTATTTATCCAGTAGTAGGGTTCTCCAGCTATTTGCCTTAAGGCTATAGATTTTATTATCAGATTCGTGTCTAAGCTATTTGGACTGACCAAATTGTCAAATGACAGTTGATCTGGATCTTCCTTTTTGAAGTGATCGCCATGGATCTGATGGATATCTGTCCAGCTAAAGTAGAATCCGCTGATTGTCCAGAGTAAAAACTGAAATCCTAAGAAAAGCCCAAGATACCGATGGGCTTTTCTGATCCTTTGTCGTGTTGTATGTTTCATACTATTGTGATTAGCGACATTATAGATTTAGTATTTACTATCTGTCACTCACATATGCTTAATGATCATGTCCACTATGATCATGATGGTCGTGGCCATGGTTGTCGGCCTCATGAGCATTAGGATAGTTTTCATTTTTTACATAGTCCATACCACAGACAGGACATGTCCCTTCTTTGTCTGAGCCACTTCCTTCACAATACATTGGGCAGACATATGCAGAGGTGTATTCTTTACCCTGAGCATGACTTTCTGTTTTAGAACTGTTTCCACATGATGTGATAGCCACTCCGCTGAGCGCCAGTATACCCACGATCAATAATGATTTAATAAAATTCATATGTATAAAAATTTGATATTGAAGTAATTATAATTCTAATTTGACAGTGCCACACTTCATCATCTTATCTCCGAAGTATGGATTTTGTATTTGTTCTTCTGATGCTATCCAGCTTGCGCCTTCATAGTCTTTTGCCATTGGGCAGTATTGGACGTAGTACGCACTACCATTCGTCCCAAAGGCCCTCAAGGCATTAATCATAGCCGTCGAAACGAAGTCAAATTGGTCTCGATCAGACTCGATGTCTTCGATTTCTATGATGCGCTCTGTATGTGCTCTGAGTATATCCAGCTGAGACATCCAGTATTCATGCGCTTCTCCCGCTAAGAGAGACATGTCAGGAGTGTCCAGCGCTTGGAGGAGTTCAGAGGCCATAGCATCGGCCTGTGCTTCATCAGTAGCGACCAGTGCATCTTTGAGAGATATGTATTTTACAGTTACAGCATCGAGTTGATCTTTGAATTCTTCAGGCGTGTCTTCTACAAAATTCGGGACTGCTCCAGTGCTCGCTTCTTTTTTGATTTTTACATCTCTATTCATCATACTCATATTATTATTGAGTTGAGCGGCGGCATCTATCGCAAAGGCCCCGTTTACGACCACTTGATCTCCTCTTTCTATCCCATCTGATATCACCGTATAGTCACCTCTTCGATCACCTATCGTGACTTCTCTGTATTGGTATGTCGGTGTATCATAGTCGGGTAGCTGTACATAGACTACAGATCTTTCACCAGTCCATAGGATAGCACTATTGGGTACTGTTATTTCAGGATTGTCTGAGGAGGCGATACTTGCGCTATTTATGATATGACCTTTGAGCAGCATCCCCGGCTTCAGTAGATTAGACTGATTAGCAAAGCTGGCTCTGACTTTGGCGGTCCGAGTCTGCGGGTCCAACAGTGGATCTATATAGCTGATCCGGGCAGTGCGATCAGCGCCGCCGATCGCAGGTGCAGTAAAACTGATCTGCTGTCCACGCTTAATGGCTGCCATATCTGACTCATAGACATTGAATATCAACCAAACACTACTGGTGCTGCCTATGGTGTAGAGTGGAGCACCTTGGCTCACATAGTCGCCGAGCTTTTTCTTTCGCTCGAGGATATATCCGCTCTGCTCTGCATAGATCGGGATAGTCTCGATAGGACTACCGCTGTCCAGTATTTCTTGTATTTGAGCATCTGTGATTTTCCAGTTTTTTAGTTTTTGACGACTGGCGTCTGTTACTCCAGCTACTCTATTTTCGAGTTTAGCGGCAGTGAGTAGCTCTTGAGATGCTTGCAGGAGTTCTGTGGAGTAGATGGTAGCTACCTTGGTGCCCTTTGAGATATACTGTCCCTCGAATGTCACTGCCATACTTTCTATGCGACCTGCTACATGGCTGCTCTGCACATTGATGGTGCGGTCATCGAGCTCTACAGTCCCTTCTACTTGTATTTTACCAGATTCTGTATTAGTTGTCTCATTGGATCCGCCTACGGTCATAGTAGTTACTTGAGCTAATTTTGCTGCAGATGCACTCATACGTAGGATGGTAGGATCATCGCTACTATTATCACTATCGAGCGTGATCAGATCCATCTCGCAGATAGGACATATGCCGGGCTCATTTTGCCGGATCTGTGGATGCATAGAGCAGGTCCAGATTTCAGATGAGGCAGCAGGTGTCACGGTAGCATTATGATCGTGTTGATGATCATTACTACTACTTGGTTTGAGTATCCAGCCGATACCTACTCCAGCTATGAGGAGGAATGCTGCGATTATATATTGAGTATATTTTTTCATTGGATATTATTTTGTAGGGACCAGATTAGTCTTCTTTATATTTAAGGATGATGGCTGTGGCCAATTCTTTCTTTAGGCGATAGCCCAATATGACACTGTCGTAATCTATCAGTTCGAGCTCGAGTCGCAGGAGCTCTTCAAATTTGCGCCCCTCAGTGGCGTACTCGCTTCGCAGCAGTTGAAGGGTTTCTTTAGTGATTTCTTTGAGCCCATTGATTTTCTGGATTTCGCTATCAGCGTACTTAATTGTCGAAAGTGCTTTGGCGATTTCGGCGGTATAAAGCTCTTGAGTAGCTTGTCTTTTTTGAGCGATTTGTTGTTGTATGAGTTCTTGCTCTTCTCTGATCGCTTGATACCGACCAGTGTGGATTGGGATACGTACACTGCCCATCGGCATGAATACATCTCGACCATTTTGATCTATGGTGACGTCAGACCGTCCCGATATCATAGCATAGTCAAAGCCTACAGCAATCTGTGGCTTGCTTTCCAATTTGGTCAGCGATACTTTACTCTGGGTAGCAGCTATCTGTGCGTCGTATATTTCGTATTGGGGATGTCTATCGCTTGCATAGTCCTGATAGCCACTAAGATTTTGATCCAGAGCTATACTGTCGACTATATTGATAGGTAAATCAAATGCTTGTCCTCGCCACCTATTGATGATGATAGTAGGTGTCTCTTTACGTAGATCTATGATATTGAGATCTGAGTGGACCATACTATTCATGCGCTCTACCATGAGCACATCGCTGAGATTTCCTTTTCCAGATCGTACCGCAGACTGTGATAGCTCATTGAGGCCTGAGAGCAGCTCGATCTTTTCGCCATGTACTGATCGCAGCGACTCGAGATATCGTAGCTCAGCATAGGCTGTGCGTATAGCGTAGGCTATATCCTTGGTGAGTAGTTTGTCTCTCTGTGATAATATTTCTGCCTGTGCTACCATGAAATCTAATCGACTTTGGAGTAGCCCTTTCCAAGGTATTGGCTGCATAGCACCCAGTTTTAGGACTTGACTACCGAGCCGGGTTTCTACGGGTAGCACACCGATACCGAGATTGATAGTCGGGTCTGGAAAGTCCTTGACTTGATCAGCTTTGGTCAGGGCCGCTTGATACTCAAGCTGCATCGCTTTCATTCCTGGATGATGATCGATTGCCTCTTGGATTAGTGTCTCAATAGGTTGACCAAACAATGACCAGGAGATGATAGATAGTATGATGGTTAGTCTTGTCTTCATGAGTTGAATTTTTTACGCCAGTGAAACGATAGTTCTTTCCACATGCAGAAAAGTACCGGGACAGTGAACATGGTAACTATCTGCAATGTCATGCCACCAAATGAAGGAATAGCCATAGGGACCATGATGTCAGAGCCTCTACCGTTACTGGTCAATACGGGTAACAATGCTAAAATAGTCGTAGCAGTCGTCATCATAGCAGGACGGACTCTTCGCTCACCGCCCTCTATTACAGCGGCTCTGATCTCATCTATAGACGAAGGTGTATTAGCTTTAAAGCTATCTCTCAAAAATGTGGCTACCAGCACTCCATCATCTGTAGCGATGCCAAATAATGCTAAAAAGCCTACCCATACAGCTACACTTAGATTGATAGTCCTGACCTGAAATAAATCTCGGATCGAGCTACCCATGAAGTCAAAATTCATAAACCAATCTGTGTCGTATAGTCCGATCATGATGAAGCCTCCTGCAAAGGCCACGAACACTCCTGAGAATACCATAAGAGAAATAGGTATAGACTTAAACTGTAGATATAGAATGACAAAAATCAATGCTAAAGCAATCGGCATCACTATCGCTAAGCGCTGGTTAGCCCTTAACTGTTGTTCATAGTTACCAGCAAATTCATAATTAATTCCTGCAGGTATTTCTATTTGTCCCGAGGCTATCTGATCTGTCAGATGTCGTTGAGCCGCTTCTACGACTTCTACTTCTGCATAGCCATCTTCTTTGTCAAAAAGCACATAACCCACTAAGAACCCATCTTCACTTTTGATAGCTTGAGGACCCTGTTCATATCGGATGTCCACAACCTCACCGAGTGGGATTTGACCATTCGTAGGAGATTGGAGAAAAATCGTTTTCAGAGATGATAGATCACTTCGTCTTTCGATAGGGTAGCGTAGTTTGATGGCGTATCGCTCTCGTCCTTCTACCGTTTGACTCATGGTCATGCCACCTATAGTAGCCTGTATTTGTTGCTGTACTTCGGCTATTTTGATGCCGTATCGTTGGATTTTAGTTCGATCAATGTCTATCAGTAGATAAGGCTTGCCGATGATCCGCTCTGCGAATACTGCAGCATCCTTGACCCCAATTACCTCTTTGAGCTCTTTTTCGAGTTGGATGCCTACCGATTCGATCTCTTTGAGATTCTGTCCTTTGACTTTGATACCCATAGGAGCACGCATCCCTGTCTGCAGCATGACAAGTCGAGTTTCTATAGGTTGCAGCTTTGGAGCAGATGTCACGCCAGGCAGTTTTGTAACTTTGACTATCTCATCCCAGATGTCATTAGGAGATTGGATATGATCTCTCCATTGTCGATAGTATCGACCGTTCTCATCGGGGACGAGGGCTCCATTGTCATCATAGACGTATTCTCCATTTTCATACTGATATCTGATTTTTCGACCATTTTGATCAGTGATATATTCTGATTTATAGTTGATGATGTTCTCGTACATGGACATAGGGGCTGGATCAAGAGCACTATTGACTCTACCTGCTTTGCCCACGACCATATCGACCTCAGGTATACTTGTGACCGCCATATCAAGCAGCTGGAGATTTTTCTCATTTTCTGCCATTCCACTATGAGGCATGGAGGTCGGCATGAGTAAAAATGATCCTTCGTTGAGAGCAGGCATAAACTCTTGGCCCGTATGCTCATATACTCTGTAGCCCTGATATAGGATGAATCCTATGATCAGTAAGAACAATAGCTTAAATCGAAGTATCCAGTACAGAATCGTAGCGTAGTACTTTATGATCAGCCCAAATAGTATCAACAATGCACTGATGATGAGTAATACAAAAGTAGAATTGCGCAGGACGGTGCGATCTACTCCGAGGGGCATCCATATAGAGCTGAGGATCACGGCAAAAATGATAGCGTAGATCACTATACTCACTCGACGTATCCAATGAGTCATAGTGGGATATCTCTCCATGAGTGCGAGATGAATCAATCCTACCACACTGACTAAAGTCAAGAATAACCAAAGAGAAGTATCAGTCAATAGAAATGCTATGATAGAGCCCACGGCCAAGATGCCGTTCATGAGCCAACGATAGACCTTTTTATTTCGGCTCCAGCCCAAAATACTATGTGCTAATGGAGGTATGAAGCATATAGCCACTATGACGGCTGCTATCAAAGCAAAAGTCTTGGTATATGCCAATGGCCTGAACAGTTTGCCTTCTGCTGCCTCCATGGCAAATACGGGCAAGAAACTCACTACGGTGGTAGCGACTGCTGTCAGAACTGCTGAACCTACTTCTGTAGATGCCTCATATACGGTGGTGTACAGAGACTCCGTATCACCCAGCTTTTGCTGTCGATCGATGATAGACTCCGTCAAGACTATGCCCATATCGACCATCGTACCAATAGCAATAGCTATACCCGATAGGGCCACTATATTAGCATCTACTCCGAGATAGCGCATAGCGATGAAGCACATCAATACGGCGATCGGTAGTGTGCCCGCTACGATGAGCGAAGATTGAAGATTGAAGAGTAACAGGATCACTACTATCACGGTGATCAGTATCTCCAGTGTCAGCGCTTCTTCGAGAGTACCGATAGTCTCATTGATCAACTGTGTCCGATCATAAAAAGGTACGATCTTGACCTGGGATACGGTTCCATCGGCCAGTGTTTTAGTAGGAAGGCCAGGAGAGAGATTATCGATTTTTGTTTTTACATTATTGATGACGTCGAGAGGATTAGCACCATAGCGAGCGACTATGACACCACCTACGGCTGGAGCTCCCGACTTATCTAATATGCCTCTACGAGTGGCAGGGCCCAGATATACTCGAGCGACATCGCCTATAGTGATAGGTATACTCCCTCGAGTCGTGATCACACTCTCCTCTATATCGCTGATCGACTTGACATAGCCGAGACCTCTGACGAAGTATTCTGCTTGATTGATCTCGATAGTCTGAGCACCTACATCGATGTTACTATTTTTGATAGCATCCATGAGATCCATTAGACTTAGACCTTGGACCTTGAGGCGTTCTGGATCTACATCTACTCGATACTCCTTGACATATCCTCCGATCGAAGCCACCTCTGATACGCCCTCTGCAGAGAGTAGACCATACTTCACGTAGAAGTCCTGAATCGATCTCAACTCCTGAGGATCCCAGCCACCTGTAGGCTGTCCGTCACTATCATAGCCCTCTAAAGTGTACCAATATATCTGACCTAATGCGGTAGCATCGGGTCCGAGGGTAGGAGTGACACCGTCTGGCAGGATATTATCAGGTAGAGAGTTTAGCTTTTCTAAGATGCGGCTACGACTCCAGTAAAACTCAATATCCTCGTCAAAAATCAAGTAGATGCTCGAGAATCCAAACATTGAATTGCTCCTTACGCTTTTGACACCTGGGATACCGAGTAGGGCCGAGGTCAATGGATAGGTGATTTGATCTTCGACATCCTGAGGAGACCTACCCATCCACTCAGTATAAACGATTTGTTGATTTTCGCCGATATCGGGGATGGCGTCTACAGAGACGGGATCGCTCGGTAGCCAGCTCCACTCATGTGCGAATGGTGCCGTCACTACTCCCCATAGCACACAGATACTCATCAAGATCCATGTGATTAACTTATTTTCTAAGAAAAACTTAATTACAGTGTTTAGCATATTTGATAACTGATAAGATGACTGGGAAAAAGGAAGTGTCAATCAAGAATATAGTCACGACTAAATAGCCCGACTAAAGGATCAATCAGTGATCAAATAAGAAAGACTTGGTAAAGAGAAGGGATATCAGGTATCAGAGGAGGTGGGCGATAGAGTATCTCACCACGCTGAGTAGATGATACTACCTCGATCTGATAGTGCGGTAGAGTAGTGACAGCGGTCGGCCACTCTATATCGGCCAGATCAGCGGAGATCATCGATAGTCGCTCAGCGTCATCAGCCTCGACTTTTACCGTTTTATTATTGCAGCAGTTGTCTTTTTGGGCTTTCGCCGAATCTGAAGACTCATACTGACAGCTACTTTTTTTCTTGTGACAGGATTTCTTGGCTTGTTCGTGGCAGTTAGCGGCTTTTCCAATGATGGCGACACTTTTGAGTGAGCCCTGACAATAATGCATATCCATAGACCAGCCAGTAGACGAGACTAAAAGTAGCCCGACTAAACAGAAAATGGTCCATCTCATAGACCGTGTAGGATATGTAGTCCGCCTGATCACACTACAAAAATACGATGATTAGCATGAATAGTTCAATAGGATAGTGAATTAGAAAAAACTATTCACGTCAAAGTCTCACAACTGATCACCTTTTGATTTAGTTTCTTGAGACTATTTACCAGGGAGTCGATGTTGAGATTTTGATCAGGAAGCCATCCGTCCAAGACAAAGCAGGATCTCGATAATTATTGATTAATATGGAATCTTGCGCCCAAGTTAACTGACGAGAGTAGTTGAGATCAAAAACTATTATTTTTTTTCCAGTCGTGATATCATTTCCTTCATTTTTGCTATCTCTTTTTCTTGAGCAATTATGATTTCTTTAGCTAATTGTTTGACTGATGGATCAGTTAGTTTAGCTCTATTACTTGTGAGTAGGGCTGAGGAGTGATGTGGAATCATAGCCTTCATCCATTGTACATCATTTATTGGTTTTTGTTGTCTGAGTCCATATAAGGCAATTATAAACGTAAGTGCAGACCCAACTATGATACTGTAATTGGCCTTAGTCGATGGATACATTTTCCACATGAATAGTATCTTGGATATGGCCATAGGGGCTACCATTAGCAGAGTCATATATACTCTTGTTAAGCTGTGCTCGATATGCTCAAACTCATAGACATTTAGAAACATTACTATGTACATCATAACGAATGATATACACATCATAAGGGTAAATTTGGAGTAAGATCCTTCGTGTTGAGATTTAGAATTAGACATGGATTTTATGATAAGACGCTTTTAGCTCTAACTATAGTTAGATGGGTAATGGCGTAATTTAAAAAATTGTGCTACCTATGGTCGACACCTAATCCCCACTTCATCTACAGCGCAACATTTTTGCATCATTCCCGAAAGGGTAGTCCCTCTCAAAATCCATCTATATCACAGAGTCGTACGATAATCTGAAGCTGAAGAATAAAACCTTATACATGATTACTATTAATACTATCCTCGTATGCGTCTGTTGGTTTTGTGCAGGAGCCATGGCGGGTATCTTATGGCGAAAAAAACATCTCGGACTCTGGATGAATCTCGGAGTTGGTGCAGTTGGCTGGTATCTATCACGGGTGCTCCTTAGCGCTGATTATACGATCCCTCTCGAAGTCGATTCTTTTTTGATAGAAGGAGTGCTGTATTCTACTTTGGGCAGCTGGATCGTGCTAATGATCATCAGCTTACTGCTCAAGATTACTGTGAGTAAATATCAGATGGATTAGGGCATAAAATAAGTTATCAGCAATGATCCTTAGTGCTTGATGAGCACATTTCCTATCTTCTGACCAGTCATGACATATCGATAGGCCTCTGCTATATCAGATAGTGAGTGCACTCTGTCTATGACAGGTGTTAAAATCTCTCTATTTAAGGCATCCATGATATACGGTAGGGTCTTTTCGGTTGAGTAGGGGATAGGGAAATGCACCTGCTTGTCCCGAGTCCAAAATGAAAAGAGTGACAGAACGGGATTCTCCGCTCTCGGACCGAGCTCGGAGGAGGTGTAGCTACCGAAAGTATTGAGTAGTGGCTTACAGTGTCCCCATCTCGATTTACCTACTGCGTCAAAAATATGGTCATACTTTTCGTTCTGCTCCCAAAAGTTGGTCTGAGTATAGTCTATGGTCTCGTCGGCTCCCAGTGATCGTATGAGCTCTTGATGCTCAGTATCCGCTGTCCCGGTGATGTGAATATCGAGCGGTCTGATGAGTTGTAAAAGAGCTGACCCTATCGCTCCTGTAGCTCCATTGACGAGTACCTTTTGGCCTGCTCGGATATCTGCTCGCTCGATGAAGGAGTAGGCGTAGTGAGCTCCTTCTACAGCCGCTGCGGCACTGACGTAGTCTATCCCTTCTGGTATCTTGATGATGTGTTTACCTATCTTGATATTGAGCATCTCTGCCTGACCCCCGAGGCCTGTATCTGCGAATCCTACTATCCGATCACTCACTTGATACTCAGTCACAGCCGATCCGACAGCGACGATCTCACCTGCAAAATCGACCCCGATTCTCACATCTCGTGGAGTCCTTATACCCAATACAAAATGCATGATCAGTGGTTGGCCTGTGAGATTAGCACAGTCAGTGCGATTGACAGTGGAGGCTTGGACTTTGACTTGGATCTGATCAGCGGCTGGAGGAGGTAGATCTGTTTCGATGACATTTATGACTTCGGGACCTCCATATCTTTTTCTGATAGCGGCTCTCATATTGATGCAGATTGATGATAGACTCAATGTAGCACCCAATAGTCTAAGTTTATCTACTTATTCTACTATCACAGGAGGTCTTTCGACCGAAGTCACACATCACACCTTACCTCGACTCTCGTAGTAGGCTTCCCATTTAGCCAGTACATCCTGCATATCCTGAGGTAGCTCTGACTCAAAGAGCATTTTCTCCTCTGTCTCCGGATGGATGAATCCTAATACCTTAGCATGGAGCGCCTGCCGAGGGCATAGTGTGAAGCAGTTTTCGACGAATTGTTTATACTTTGTGTAGACAGTTCCTTTTCGGATGCGGTCTCCCTCATATCGATTATCGTTGAATACGGGATGGTTGAGATAGTTCATATGTACCCGTATCTGGTGAGTCCGACCTGTCTCAAGCTGACACTCGATAAGTGACACGTAGAAATAGTCTCTCAAGACCTTGTAATGAGTCACAGCATGTTTGCCGGTCTCACCCTCTGGATAGGTGTGCATCCGCATACGATCGGTCGGGTGGCGTCCGATATGACCTGTGACAGTCCCTCCCGACTCATCAAATCCGCCCCAGACGATGGCCTGATATCTCCGCTCGATGGAGTGGTCAAAAAACTGTGCCGCCAGATGGCTCATGGCAAATTCAGTTTTAGCGATGACCATGAGGCCTGTGGTGTCCTTGTCCAGACGATGCACCAGTCCTGGGCGGTCAGGAGAGTTAGACGGCATGACAGGTAGCTCAGTATGCTGATAGTGATGCATGAGTGCATTGACGAGAGTACCCGAGCGATTGCCTGTGCCGGGATGTACGACGAGTCCAGCCTGCTTATTGATCACCATGAGCGACTCGTCTTCGTAGACGATGTCGAGAGGGATGTTTTCTGGGATTACTTCGCCGACAGCATTTGGATCAGAGGGTAGGATGACTTTGATTTCGTCTTTGGGTCTGACCTTATAGTTGGACTTTACATTTTTGTCATTGACCTTGATAGCACCTGCTTTGATAGCTTGCTGGAGTCGATTTCGAGATACTTTCTCGAGGCGATTCATGAGGTATTTATCTATCCGCAGTTGTTCTTGTCCTGGATCTACTGAGATATGATAGTGCTCATAGTAGTCGTCCTGTCCGTTGAGATCTTCTTTTTTAATCGCTGTCATAAGCCTGCAAAGGTAGGGATATTGATGGAGAAGGTAATCAGGTGATTTGTTAATCATAACCTGAAGAAGCAGGTGATTTTCTCTATGGTTACCTTTAATTTTTTGTTGGTTAATTTGGGTTATTTAATCTTTGTACTTTCTTATTATTAGTTGATCTAAACTTAATTTTTTATGCGTAGTGTTCTCAGTATTTTATTCGTCTTAATTGTAGTGAGTGTTTCACAAGGCCAATTTGATATTGTGATTCCTACGAATAGTCATTATAAATTTGAATCAGAAGTACAGCGATTTTATACTATGAATGCCAGCGAATTCAAATCCGGCCACCCTCAATTAGGTGAGTGGACCGTATCGGTATTATTGGATGGTCATTTTTTATCAGATGTAGGGGGCGGTAATTTTGCTTATGCACCAGTGAGATTGCGGCATGGAGCGAAAATTAATAGAATGGAGGCTCATCTGACAGATCAAGATATTGATGGATATGTAGCTATAGCGCTGAAAAAGGCAGAATTTTCTGACCCTGGGAGTTTGACCGATTATATTGTATATATGGAGACAGTGGATACTTTAGCCAGCTCTGAGATTATATATAGATCTTTTGGATGGGAGGAGGGAGAAGTAGTTGATAATTTCAATTATTCATATTTCATCAGTTTCTATGCCTCTGGTGCTAGTGATAAACTCCGTCTGCACAATGTACGACTCAGGTATACTGTCGATAAGGTCGATTAAGACTATAAGTACGCTATTTTGAGGAAGCATCGTTGTTTGATTTTTATAGACGATAGATTGATGTGTGCATCATTTAGGCTATCTTTTTATGCATATTTATGCTCATGATCAAGCCAGAGACTATTGAGGGATTCTATCAGCGTAAGATTGGCTGGGTCCCAGATGACTACCAAAAAGAGATCGGCCATTTCAATCTATTCAATCTCAAAGCATTTGGCGGAGAGCATGCTCGTCCAGTTCCTTATGTCAAGCGTGATTACTACAAAATCATGATATTCAGAGGGGAGGCAAAAATGGTGTATGCTGACCGTGAGCTACATATTAAGCGGCAAGCACTCTGTTTTTCTAATCCTTTCATACCCTACACCTTCATCGGGAAGGAAAATGTCAAGGGTGGGTACTTCTGTATTTTCGATAGAGAGTTTTTTCATGGCTTTGGTGATATCGATGGGTATTCGGTATTTCACCCACAAGGCAATCATGTATATGAGCTCGATGATGAGCAGATCCCTGCGATCATTGATATCTATGAGCGCATGGATCGAGAGCTCAGTAGTAGCTATATCTATAAGTATGATCTACTACGCAATCTGGCTATGGAGCTCATACATATAGGCCTCAAGATGGAGCCGACCACACTGGAGGTGCAGCAGACAATGAACGCTGCTCAGCGCATCACTACTCAGTTTGTCGAGTTACTGGAGCGTCAGTTTCCTATAGATGATCAGCATGATAAGATTGGATTTCGATCAGCATCAGAATATGCTAAACAGCTCAATGTACATGTCAATCATCTCAATCGTGCGGTCAAAGAAGTCACTCAAAAAACGACCTCTCAGCTCATATCAGAGCGACTACTCACCGAGGCGAAGATCATGCTCCGACAGAGTAGCTGGACGATAGCAGAGATCGCTTATGCATTAGGATTTAATGAACCCAATCACTTTAGCAGCTTCTTCAGAAAGTCGACTAAGCAAAGCCCAACACAATTCAGAAATGGATAAAAAATGAATTATCTGGATCGGTAAGTGAAGATGGGATCTTTGTGGTTTTCAATGATAGATATTAGATGAATATATAGTAGAAAACTGTTCTAAAGTGTTTTCAATGCCTACTTGTTCGAGTGGATTTGTTAAATAGAATAATCCCCTATTCATTAATGATGCTTATGCTATTCATTGAAAATATAAATGGCAATAAATGTGATGTCAACTGATCTTTGTGGCACAAAAAAAGGAAAGTCAAATGAGCGTATTAGAACTAACTAAAGAGAGTCCACGAAATGCTGAAATGGTCAAGACCAAAGTGGCCGTAGCTAAAGGAGATGGTATCGGTCCTGAGATCATGGATGCTACACTGCGTATTTTGGAGGCAGCGGGAGCTAACATTGAGTATGAATTCATAGAGCTCGGCGAGAAGATGTATCTCTCAGGAAACACAGCTGGTATAGATCAAAAAGCATGGGATGCCATCAGGACTAATAAGGTAGTATTTAAAGCTCCAATCACTACACCACAAGGTAAAGGCTACAAGAGTCTCAATGTGACACTTAGAAAGTCTTTAGGATTATTTGCTAATGTTAGGCCCGTAGAGACCTATACGCCCTATGTCAAGAGCCATTTTCCTAATATGGATGTGGTCATCATAAGAGAAAATGAAGAAGATCTATATGCAGGTATAGAGCATCGACAGACACAGGACGTATATCAGTGTCTGAAGCTTATCACTCGTCCGGGTACAGAGCGGATCGTCCGTTATGCCTTTGAGTACGCCAGAGCCTATGGGCGTAAAAAGGTGACCTGCATGATCAAAGACAATATCATGAAGATCACAGACGGCTTGTTTCATAGAGTATTCGATGAGATAGCCGCAGAATATCCCGATATCAAAAGTGAATCTCAAATCATAGATATAGGGTCTGCCCGACTCGCTGCTAATCCTGAGAACTATGATGTCATCGTCACCGCTAATCTCTACGGTGATATCATCTCCGACATCGCTGCCGAAATCGGTGGCTCTGTAGGAATGTGTGGTTCGGCGAATATAGGCAAGGAGGTAGCCATGTTTGAAGCAATACACGGTAGTGCACCTGATATCGCTGGACAGGGCATCGCCAATCCATCTGGCCTCATCAATGCAGCGGTGTCTATGCTCGCACATATAGGACAAGCAGACATTGCCAGTAGAGTGAAAAATGCTTGGCTACGTACGATTGAAGAAGGCTATCATACTGCAGATATATTCGAGGAGGACTTTAGTAAGAAACGAGTCAGTACGGCAGAGTTTGCGGATCAAGTCATTGCACACTTAGGTGAGACGCCGAGACATTTATCGCAGAGTCAGCTCAATAGTCACAGTGATAGCAGTATTCATATCCCTGACTACAAAAGAAAAACTCAGCAAAAAGAACTGGTCGGAGTAGATGTATTCATCGACTGGAGTGGTGATGATCCTGAGCAAATAGGTGATGCACTATCTACTATCACTGCGGATCGCCTCAGACTGAAAATGATAACCAATAGAGGTGTAAAAGTATATCCTAATGGTATCTCGGAAACCTACTGTACAGATCATTGGAGATGTAGATTTGCTGATCTCAGTGATGATCAAAAGAAGAAATACAATCCTATCAAGCATATCCAAATAATAGATCTTTTGACCCAGCTGCATGAGGGAGGATTCGATGTCATAAAGACTGAAAACTTATATGAGTTTGATGGGCATCGAGGCTTTTCACTGGGGCAGGGTGAGTAAAATTCGTTGAGCTACTCCGGCGATTATTTGATTCGGACGGAGTAGCTTACTTTTTTGGAGCCAGATTATTATGATCAGACTCGAAGTATTAATACCGCCACTTAGCACCCCGTAGCTCTACCTCTTCCAGTCGATTGGTCGCTATGCGACGGATCAGATCTATGGGTATGTCTTGATCAAAAGGTAGCTGTAGGGAGTTCTGTTTTTTGACCAATAGGATGTCTTCGATCTCTTTTCAGAAAGGAGCCAATGCGGGTCCAGTCGGGAAAAAACTAATATGCCTTTGATATGCAGCATAGGATTAGAGTATTATATCCATTTCGAATACTGAGCGACCCCATTTGATGACTTCTCGAGCAGCTGGCGAGACCCCATGAAGTATAGTTCTAAGCTGTATCATTTTTGAGCGAGAGGGTTCAGAGAGTTGATCTATTTACTCATCTACTGTAGAGGGTTTTGGATTCATTGGATTGGTCATTTTAATTAGTAGAAGATATACATTTCTTAAGAGAGCATATTGCATCTGATAGGCCTATGTGGGACAGCTCAGCAAGAGCTATAGGAATCCATATAGATGAAATCCCAGATTTTTCAGATTGGCGTAGTGATAGCTGCGCATCATCCATCAATGCTCCATACATTAGATCGCATGAGAGTGGCCACCGAATTAGGTCATTATTGATTTTTATTAAAACACGCATATCCATGAAGTACCTGAAGTATTTATTCTTGTCTCTGATCATCATATCCATAGCCGCATGTAGCGATGAGGATCCAGATGATATGATGCCTGAGCCGATGATAGAGTTGATTCAGGCGGCATTCACCATTGACATCTCGGATTCAGATCCTTACACAGCGATATTTACTAATACGAGTGATGTCTCTGGAGATTACACTGCGGTATGGGATTTTGGCCAGGGTGATGGAGAGGTCACAGATATGAGTGATCAGATCAGCGTACGATATCCTGAGGCTGGAGACTATACGATCACCCTTCAGATCACTAATGAAGCAGGGACTACCAGTGCTTCTGAGGACATCACAGTAGGCGATATAGGCATCTGTACTGATGGAGCGGTATGCACAGGGCTGCCTGCACTGCAGAGTGCTGCGCCATTTTTAGTAGGGATGGCCGTGGCGACTAATAAATTTGGAGATCAAAAGTACATGAACATACTGCGTCGAGATTTCAATAGTGTCACTGCTGAGTGGCAGATGAAGATGAATATCATGCATCCCTCTGAGGGCGTTTTTTCATTTGATGCGGCAGATGCTATTGTAGATTTGGCTGAGGCCAATGGAATGAACGTACATGGTCATGCATTGATCTGGCATTCGGCGACACCATCTTGGGTAGAGAATTTTTCAGGGTCGGATGAGGAGTTTGAGACTATGGTCAAAGATTATATCACTACAGTCGTATCACGCTATAAAGGGCGAGTCCGATCTTGGGATGTGGTCAATGAAGCACTATCGGATGATGCTGGACATCCGTTGAGAGAGTCAGTCTTTCTCCAGCGTATGGGCCCTGATTATGTCAAAAAGTGTCATCAGTGGGCGAGAGATGCAGATCCAGATGTGCTACTCTTTTACAATGACTACAACATCGCAGGCGTCGAAAGTAAACGCAATGCGGCATTTGATCTCATAGAGGATCTGGGAGATTTAGCAGATGGTATCGGAGCACAGTCGCATATCAATATTAACTGGCCATCGGCTGCACAGATCCAAGATCTCATCGATAAGACCGTCGCTAATGATCTGCTGCTACATATATCAGAGATAGACGTACGTACCAACACCGAGGACAATGCCAGTCTATCGAGTCTCAGCTCCGCCAAAGCCGAAGCGCAAGCAGCGAAGTACAAAGAGGTGGTCAGCTTATTCAATGCCATGCCTACCGAAAATCAATATGCCATCACGGTATGGGGCTTGAGAGATGATCAGTCATGGTTGATTAACTTTTGGGGAGTGCCGGAGTGGCCATTACTCTACGACGCCAGCTATCAGCGAAAATTAGCTTATCAAGGATTCCTCGATGGATTGGAGTGATCTTAAGCTTTATTGGTTATTTGGAGTGTTCTGGTTAGTATGTTTTCTTGTTTAATTAGTTGAATGGTTTGATTTAAGTGTTCTCGTTAATGTGTTTTCTTGTTTAATTCGTTGAATGGTTTTGATAGTTCAGTTGTAGATTTTTGTTTTGCCTACTGCCTACTGCCTACTGCCTACTGCCTACTGCCTACTGCCTACTGCCTACTGCCTACTGCCTACTGCCTACTGCCTACTGCCTACTGATTGATATCTAAAGATGATCGTTTGATTTTTGTAAGTATTAATGCCACTCATTATTGTATCTTGTTAGCTCTATTTCTTACTGACCAATAATTATGACCATGGCAGCTATCACTCTCCACATCAATGGCGAAAAAAGACAAGTCGACGTCGATCCAGCGACACCTATCCTCTGGGTACTCAGAGATCATCTCCAGCTCATGGGTACTAAGTATGGCTGTGGTATGGCCCAATGCGGTGCCTGTACGATCCATCTCGATGGTACAGCGATGCGCTCCTGTGTACTCCCAGTATCCGCTGTGGGAGACAAAAAAATAACAACCATCGAAGGCCTATCCGCTGATGGGTCACATCCTGTACAGCAGGCATGGCTACAGCATGATGTCCCGCAGTGTGGATACTGTCAGGCAGGACAGATCATGAGTGCATCGGCCCTGCTCCAGGATAATCCCAATCCATCCGATGAAGACATAGATACAGCGATGAATGGTAATATCTGTCGCTGTGGTACCTATACTCGGATCAAGGCAGCCATCAAAACAGCATCTAAACTATCTTAACTCACCCCATCACAATCATCTAAAATGAAAACACTAAAGACAACAATAGGAAGACGCTCATTCTTAAAGCGGTCCACAGTAGCTGGTGGAGGATTAGTGCTGGGATTCAGCTGGATGGTGTCCTCGTGCCAAGATAAGTCCGTAGAAGAAATACTTGCCATGCCCGAAGAGTGGTTTGAGATGAACTCATACCTCAAGATCGGAGATAATGGTGTGGTCACTATATATGCGCCAAATCCAGAGTTTGGCCAAAATGTAAGAACTTCTATGCCTATGCTCATCGCAGACGAGCTCGATCTCGACTGGCAGAAAGTCATCGTAGAGCAAGCGCCCTATCATGCTGACAGATATGGTGCGCAGTTCACTGGAGGTAGTAGAGGTATCATGACTCGCTGGGAGCCGCTACGTATGGTCGGAGCCAGCGCCCGATATATGCTCGTGGAGGCAGCTGCACAGGCATGGCAGGTGCCAGCGTCTGAGATCACGACGGCCGAGGGTATGCTACACCACGAGCCAAGTGGTCAGTCGGCTGGTTTTGGAGAGATGGCGTCAGCTGCCATGTCTATAGAGGTGCCTGAAGAAGTGACACTAAAAGAAATAAAAGACTTCAAACTCATCGGTAGGTCTCAAAAGAATGTCGATGGAAAGGATATCGTGATGGGTAAGCCGATGTTTGGCCTCGACTATCACGAAGAAGGAATGCTCTATGCAGCCATTGTTCACCCACCGGCCTTTGGTATGACGCTGGGAGTTGTCGATGATAGTGCTGCCAGAGATATGCCAGGTATCAAGGACGTAGTGAAAATCAAAACCTATCCGGAGGACTTTACGAAGGCGATTTTTGATGTGAATGCTTTCCCTGAGATCGTAGCGGTTGTCGGAAACTCGACCTATGAGGTCATGCAGGCCAAAAAGAAGTTGAATATCGAATGGAAGCAATTTGATAGTTACTCCGAGTCGCTGAAAGGCTGGAGTGGCGAAATCAGCGAGTCGACCGTGCCTAGAGGTCTGGAGTCCTCAGATAGTCATCTCTCGGAGATGGAGGCCTTAGCGGCTAAAAATGGTACAGTAGCACGACGAGATGGAGATCCTAAGAGTGCTTTCAGTAAGGCACACAGAGTCATCGAGCGCAGTTACTCTGCCCCGTATTTAGCTCACAACTGTATGGAGCCGATGAATACTTTCGCTTCTTTTGAGGGAGACAGAGTGCGCATCGCTACTCCTGTCCAGATACCGAGTCTGATCGTACCTACTGTTGCCGGCGCTCTTGGTATCCCTGCAGAAAATATTGAGATGGAGATGACTCGGATGGGCGGTGGTTTTGGCCGCAGAGCTTATGGTCATTACATAGTGGAGGCAGCACTGATATCCAAAGCTGTCGGAGCACCCGTCAAGATGATCTACAGTCGTGAGGATGACATGACCCATGGGATCTATCGTCCGACCTATCATGCGGTTTACAGAGCAGCCCTCGATGAGGATAACAATCTCTTAGCTTTTCATGTGAAGGCCGGAGGAATTCCAGAGACGCCATTATTTGCTGATAGATTTCCAGCTGGAGCAGTAGATCATTATCTCGCTGAGTCGTGGGAGATCCCGTCCAATATCACAATCGGAGCCTTCAGAGCACCTCGATCCAATTTCATCGCTGGAGCCGAGCAGTCATTCCTTGATGAGTTGGCTGAGGAGATGGGTAAAGATCCTATCGCATTCAGACTGGAGCTGCTCGATAGAGCGGAGAATGACCCGGTAGGGGAGCGAAATGACTATGATGCAGCTCGATATGCAGGCGTGCTGGAGCTCGTGAGGGATAAGTCTGGCTGGGGCCAAAATGATGGATCACTCAATCGGGGCGTATCGGCCTACTTCTGTCATAGTACCTATGCCGCTCATGTCCTCGATATGCAGCTGAAAGATGGTAAGCCTATAGTGAAGAAGGTCACTACGGCCATCGACTGTGGTATAGTGGTCAATCCTGATGCAGCGACTAATATGGCAGAAGGTGCTATCACCGATGGTGTAGGCAATGCGCTATTCGGAGAAATGACATTTAAAGATGGTGTGCCTCAGAAAAATAACTTCCACCAGTATCGTATGATCCGCATGAGCGAAGCGCCTAAAGAAATTGATGTACATTTTGTGCAAAATGAGATCGCACCGACGGGTATGGGAGAGCCGCCTTTCCCGCCGATTTTCGGAGCTGTAGCTAATGCCCTTTATCGATCAACAGGAAAGCGTCACTATAGTCAGCCATTCATGGGAGATAGTGAGGTGATCGGATAGGTTTGAACGTTGACTTTTCGCAAGCATCCTCCGAGGTAGTAATTTGACTGATGATAAGATGTTTGACAGAGACAGTGATTTAGCTGCCTTTGTTTGATTTTTTAGATTGATCCACAGCCACTTGAGCTATGCCGTAGATCATCAGCCCGATAGGCCATAATAAGTCGATATACTTACCTTCTATGGAAACAATGGTCGCTGGGCTGAATTCTCTAATGAAGAATAGAATGATACCCACAATGAAAATGGACAAGCCAAGGTTTCTGAGTGTTTTCATACTATTTGCCTTTTAAGAATTTTGGCTCCCAAGCTATCAAGCCTAATAGGACAGCCATGAATACAGATCCTCCAATGTCGTAGGTGCCATGTACCAGATGTACGATCGTAAACACTGTCATAAAGATCGTAAAAAAGATAGCCACAGGTCGACGATATTTGGGTAGCCACATGATGACTCCGGCTGCCAGCTGCATAGCGCCCAGCATGATCCATATTTGAGTTGGGATATTAGACTCCAGCGAGCATGGAGGCTGAAGAAAACCAAAAAACTTATCAAATCCAATCATGAAGAACATGAGACTGGCTATGGCTATGAGTACTTTATAAATATTCATTTTTGTTTTGTCTTTTTGTGAGATTAAGATAAAATCTTGTGCTGTATGTTGGATTCTTTGGGATCATCTATGATTTCTACATCTCAGAGTTTTTGGGATAGATATCATGGGCGTGTCCATCGGATGATGCCTCCTGATACGAGCTGACTATGGCGTAGCTGATAGGCGTCTTGTATTTGATTTTTCCACAGCATCATGGGTTTATATTCCTCAGTCCCATTGTCGATGTCATTTTTGATATGCAGATATTCTCCCTGATGATAGTCTGGATGCAGCTTTATTTTGACCTCTTCAAATGCTGGACTATATAGCTGGTAGTTAGGATCTGCTTCTGTCCCACCATTCATCTGAAAAAGTCCAATCTTCATGAGCACCGCCAGACTACCCATTAGGCCTTGATCTTCATCACCATTATACCCTCGATCGGTACTAAGCGCTCCATATACTTCCTTCCTGATTTTTTGTATCCAGTTCTCTGTGAGATCGGGTCTGCCCAAATGGGCAAAAATAAATGCTGTCTGTATTGATGGCTGATTGCCATAGTTGATGGGTATACGACTATACTCCGGATGAGTCTCCTTAGCATGTGCTGTGCCAGAGGTGAATCCCAATTTTTCTGCTTGTTCAAATTGGTGGTTTAGTTTGGCTACAGCCAAACTATCGCCACCCATCAGAGTCGCCAAACCATGTAGGTCATGCGGTACAAACCATGTCGACTGAGCTCCATTTGATTCATTAAATCCTTCTTCGATAGCGAAGGGGTCAAATGGGGTCCGCCAGACGCCGTACTGATCTTTCGGTCGCATCCATCCAGATATAGGGTCATAGACATGCTTATAGTTAGCCGATCTTGAGATGAATTCTTCATGATCATCGTGATATCCCAGTACCTGTGCCAGCTGTGCTAATGTCCAGTCTTGATATGCGTACTCCATAGTGAGACTGGGCCCATCCTGATGCGATCCAAAATCACCCTCAGGTATAGGGTAGGGTACCCACCCTTCAGCCAAATAGTACGTGAGTCCACCGCCCAGCTCAGTACCGTGCTCGTATCCTGCCCTTGTCATGATGCCACCGGGTAGGTGATTTTTCTTAAGTCCTTCATAAGCCAAGTCGATATCAAAATCTCTGATGCCTTTTTGATAGGCGCTCACGATGAATGGAGTGCTACTAGCACCTGTCATCACATAGGTATAGTGACCACCAGATGGACCTCTTGGGATCAGACCTCCATCTCGATAGTACTGGAGCAGCGACTGGACGAAGTCACTCATGATATCTGGATACACTAATCCCCAGAGTGTATTGAGCGTCCACTGAGCACCCCAAAAAGAATCAGAATTATAATGATTAAACATAGGCTGGTTATCTCTATCCAGAGGGATCTGTCCTATTCTGAATGTCTCTCCAGTATTGTCAGGATAGGCCCCGTTAGCATCGCTGATGATGCGTCGTCCTTGTAGAGCTTTCCATAGATCTGTGTAAAATCGTCTTTGTTCTTGTTCATTCCCACCTTTTATATCAATTCGTCCTAAGAGTTCATTCCACTGTTCTTTTGATTCTTGGATGACTTGGTCAAAATCCCAATGAGGCAACTCATGATCCAGATTATATTGAGCATTTTCGGCACTGGTATATGAGATGGCTACTTTCATCAGAGTAGCTTCGGATATGGCCTTATCAAAAGTGATCAAATAATTGCCATTTTTTCCTTTGACGATATCTCCGATAGGACGATTGAGCTCTACGGCGAAGTGAATTTTAACGGGCTTTGGCCGGCGAAAAGTAGGAGTACTGATGACTGATCCTATGAGGCGATGACTATCCTGCTGCTCGAGATGTCCATCCGTTATAGCTGATGGACCAAGTGGCCCACTCAGAGCGAATACTATACCCTGAGCTTCCTGCGTATATCTATATCGGTGAAATCCTACTCGTGTAGTGCTCGTCAGCTCTACCTGCATGTCGTAGCGATCCAGCTCGACTCGATGATATCCTGGATGGATCATCTCGCTATCATGAGAGAAAGAGGAGTAGAAGTCTTCGGTAGTCCCTTCTGTCAGTGCATCATCAGCAGTACTTACTGGCATGACTGAGACTCCAGAGAGCTGCCATGCGTGGATATGGCTGAATCCTTTGATGGTATCGGTATCATATCTGTAGCCACTACGCCAAGCACCATTGAGCTCAGTATCGGGACTCAGATTGACCATGCCAAATGGGCGGCAGGCTGATGAGAAATAAAACCAGCGGGAGTTTTCTGTATCAAGCTCTGGATATACTGATGCGCTATAGTCTTGATCAGTACCGACATCAACTGGAGATGACATACAGGATAGCCATAGAGAAATGACGATTAGTATGAATAGCTTCAGGATCTTGCTCATCCGTCCAAAATACTGAAGTGCAGCGGACTTTTAAGTTTATCGACTAAGACTATTATCACTTTGTAGTCGTGGTTAAGATATCATTGGACTATGACTTACTTCTTTTCTTGAGGATGATGATCGCTCCTATGATGATCAGCGCAGCACCGATACTAAATAGGATGAATAGGTACGGGATATTGCGCTGCATGACGACGAAATCAGCGATACCAAACTTCCAAAATAACCACTCATCAGCCAGGATAGAAGCTATGCTTTCATGACCTGTGGCTAAGATGATAATGCCATCTTTTGACAGGAGGTCTACTCGAGCTGCGGTATTGATAGCATCATTGCCACTGCCATCGTGGCCTATGACCTGTGAGCCTTCGTCCAGCTGACTATAGAGGTGTGGACCGAGACCATAGACGGGGACACTGCCACGGTAGGAGGTCGGCTCTGCCATGAGGTCGATAGTCTCAGCTGAGAGGACAGGATTAGCCGAGAGGTGTGCCTTCATGAGCTTAGACAGATCTGAAACGCTGGTATAGAGCGAGGCTGCTGCCAATGCCGTAAAACGCTTCATCGGTCTGGTGCGACCATCTGTTTTATAGACAGGAGCAAAGTCCCCATCTGGTAAGCTATCTGGACTGAAGGTAGACTGCGTCATACCCAATGGGCTGAACACCTCCGTAGCCATGTAGTCTACATAGGACTGTCCTGTGATCTCCTCGATGATGAGCTGGAGTAGGGTATAGCTGCCTCCAGAATACATATACTCGCTGCCAGGCTCGTATCCTACAGCGGCCACTCCATCTGACCAAGGGGCATCAGCTGCTTTGGTAAGTGACTCTTCGAGGGATTGTACTTTTTCATCTGGTCCAAATCCTGCGTAGCCCAACTGGTCCACCAGACCTGCAGAGTGCGATAGTAGGCGCCGGATAGTCACTCCACGATTGTCATACTCGCTATTAGGGAGCTGCCATCTGGTGAGGTACTCCTCTACCGGACGATCGAGATCGAGCTGCCCCGACTGTACTAGTTTCATCACACCTACGGCTGTCGCCCATTTGCTGATAGATGCCACTGGGAATATGGTATTTTCATCTACAGCCTTTCCTGAACTGTGGTAATAGGTCTCACTGATTTCTCCATCCTCGATGAGCATCATGGCCAGATTACCGACGGAGGATTTTTCTATTTCTTCTTTGGCTACAGTAACAAATGCCTCAGGGCTCTCATCTGATGCCAGCGGTCGAAGCAGATAGCCCTGGACGAATCCCAATGCTACAAAAGCCATCCAAAGCAATAATGGCACAAGTATAATAGCGACGCTTTTCAGTGTCTTCATATAGATAGTAGTAGTGATGATCAAAAATGCATGAGCGGCTAATGTAGCAGTTTTACATTGGATGGATAGATTACTCAGCTCATGTCGTATCTTCGGATGATATCAATATTATCAATGTATGACCAGTCGAGAGCTTTTGGAGCAGTTTTATGGATCATTTCAGCGACATGATCATGAGGGGATGACCAGCTGCTATGCGGATGATGTGGTGTTTTCGGATCCTGCTTTTGGACGTCTCGAGGGAGAGCGAGCCAAGGCCATGTGGCAGATGCTCATAGAGCGAGGTGGTAGTGGTCTACAGATCCAGTATGAGATCCTCACTGCCGACTCAGATGGAGGTCAGGTTCGCTGGGTGGCTGACTACACTTATGGCCCGAAAAAGCGTCCTGTACAAAATCATGTCACGGCTCATATCACGTGTAAAGATGGCAAGATCATAGAGCATCATGATCATTTTGATCTCTGGAGGTGGTCGAGACAGGCCCTGGGACTTCCAGGACTTCTATTGGGTTGGTCCCCCTTCATCAAAAACAAGATACAGTCGACCACGCATGCCACTTTAAACAAGTACTTGGCTGGCTAAGCGACATTCCTCGATAGATATTCTTACTACTTTTGGGCATGCCTCAGACTACAGTCAAATCCCATCAGCGAGTATTGACGATCATCGTCTTAGCACAGTTTTGCTGTACATCGCTATGGTTTGCGAGCAATGCTGTGATGGATGGATTAGTGGCTGATTTTGGTCTTTCGGAGGCTGGGGTAGGGCATCTGACTTCAGCTGTGCAGCTGGGCTTTATTTTGGGGACTTTAGTCTTTGCCATTCTCTCTATCGCTGACAGATTTAGCCCTTCTCGAGTATTCTTGGTCTGCGGTATCGCTGGCGCCCTGACTAATGCCATGCTGATTTGGTCCGGACATACTATGTCGACACTTGTGATAGCACGGATGCTGACAGGCTTCTTTTTGGCAGGTATTTATCCAATCGGGATGAAGATCGCCAGCGACTATTTTGATCAGGGACTCGGGCGATCACTGGGGTATCTGGTAGGTGCATTGGTCTTGGGTACAGCCTTGCCACATCTGTTGAGGGGATGGTCAGTCGGATTGCCATGGCGGCTCGTGATTTTTACGACTTCCGGTGTTGCTGCGCTGGGTGCATTGGCCGTAGGTCAGGGAGTGACGGATGGTCCATATCGCCGAGCGTCAGCTGCCTTTCAGCCCAGCGCATTCTTAGCAGTATTCAGAGATCGAGATTTTAGGTCGGCGGCCTTGGGCTACTTTGGTCATATGTGGGAGCTATATGCTTTTTGGACCTTTGTGCCGAGCATACTTTTCATAGCTATGGGTAGAGATGATACTGGTAGTTTTATTTCATTTGCCTCTTTTGGGATTATAGGAGTAGGCGCTCTGGCTTGTGTTTTGGGAGGATATTGGTCACTCAGAGTGGGTCCTGCTCAGGTCGCTCGGACAGCACTGACGATTTCGCTGCTATGTTGTTTGTTGTCTCCCTTCATTGGCGCTTTACCTATAGCGATATTGCTGATTTTTATGTTGATATGGGGCGTCTTTGTGATCATGGATTCACCGATGTTTAGCACATTAGTAGCTCAGCGAGCACCCTCAGCTGCTAAGGGTACAGCATTGACTATAGTCAACTGTATTGGCTTTGCCATCACCATAGTAAGTATTCAGCTGATTCAGTTTTTATTACCCTCATGGGGAATGAATAGCTTCGTTATATTAGCTATTGGACCTGTGATAGGGCTGTGGGCGATGCGGAGATCATAGTGGGTATGTTATTCTGTTAAATATTTTGCAACTATTTAATAGTTGCAAAATGTGTATATTTGTATGGTGAGTAAAGAAGAGAAACTAAAGAGAAAATTAGTGACACCTGGCACTACTATATCTTTTCAAGAGTTAGAAACTCTTCTCCATAAGTTAGGATATATTATTAAGTCAACTGGGAGATCAGCTGGATCAAGACGAGCATATATTCATCCAGAAACTGGGCATTTATTGCGATTGCATAAACCTCATCCTGGTAACGAATTAAAGAAGTATCTTAAAATATACATCATAAAAGAACTCACCAAAAACGGATTGATATGAAAAATGTGGTTAAGTATAAAGACTTCATCGGCTCAGTACAATTCTCTGCAGAAGATGAGGTGTTTTATGGTAAGATCGAAGGGGTCAATGATTTAGTCACCTTTGAGGGAGCGTCGGTATCAGATATTAAATCCTCTTTTCAGGAGGCGGTGGAAGACTATATAGAGCTTTGCGCAGAGCTGGGTAAAGATCCTCAAAAATCCTACAAGGGGAGCTTCAATGTGAGAATAGATCCGGAGCTCCATGCTAAAGCTCATCAAAAAGCATTGGCTGAAGGTAAAACCCTCAATCAGTTCGTCTCTGATGCTATCGCAGAGCGCATCGCTAAGAAATACTAAATACTACAATCCTAACTCTCCTTGACGGACACCATGGCTGTGCTGTCGCTCATGATCCAGTAGCCATCGCTTTCGTTCGAGACCGCCTGCGTAGCCGGTGAGACTGCCATCACTACCGAGTACCCTGTGACAAGGGATGATGATGGCGATACGATTCATCCCATTCGCTGTGGCGACTGCTCGGATAGCTTTGACATTGCCGATATCGATAGCCTGCTGTTTATAGCTCTTTGTCTGGCCGTATGGGATCTGCTGGAGTAGCTCCCATACAGACTGCTGAAAGTCAGTGCCTGGTGCATGTAGCGGGATATCAAAGTCCATCCGCTCTCCAGCAAAGTATTCCTGTAGCTGCTGCTCTACTTGATCAAGTAGGGGATGCTCCCCAGGGAGTATCACAGCATTGAGTCGCTTTCGTAGATCTTTGAATTCTGTCTCCAGCATCCGCCGATCAGTGAATTCTACCAAGCAAACGCCTTCATCTGTAGCTGCCGCATACATCGGTCCCAAGACTGTCGAAAAGCGCTTCAGATGAATCACTGCCTTGTCCGTCTGAGAGGGAGCATCTCCAAAAATCGACTGATACCCACTCTGAAAACCACTGAGTGAATCATAGCCATTTTCATAGGCGGTCTCTGTGATGGATTTCCCTTCTTTGATATCTCTGTAGGCTCGATTGAGCCGTATCATTCGCTGATAGGCATGAAAAGTCATATTGTGATGCTTCTGAAACCAGCGGCGGATCTGACTGGGCTCGATATCTCGATCACGAAGATCCTGATCCTTGAGACGTAGATAGGGATCAGCGTGTAGCTCATTGATGATAGACTGGATATAGGGAGGAGTGGCATCGAGAGGCTCCATCGGTTTGCAGACTTTGCAGGGGCGGTAACCACCACGTAGAGCGTCCTGCGTGGTCGCCATGAATTCTACATTCTCGGCCTTTGGCTTACGAGCTCTACAGCTGGGACGGCAGAAGATGCCTGTGGTTTTCACGGCAGTGATAAAACACCCCTCGTACTGAGGATCCTGAGTACCGATGACCGCATATTTTTCTTCAAATGTCATATCTCTGTATAATCTTGGAATATAGGACAAAGTAATAAAGTGCCTCGATCCCGTGCTACCGATTTTTTAACAAGTATATTTTTATGAGCTCATGCAACCCTTAGAATCCACCTTCAGTCTTTCTTATAAAATCTATAAAACACAAAATCATGAAATCCTATATCCTATTATTATTCTCACTCTGCATCACCACTTTCCTTAGCGCTCAGAGCAGCGAGACAAGATCCGTTGGGTCATTTGACGGTATCGCAGTATCCGCATCAGTAGATGCCGAGCTCGTCAAAGGCTCTAAAAATGAAGTCAAAATCACGGTGGAAAACTACGATCTCCATGATGTCAAAACAGAAATCGAAAACGGTGTCCTCAAAGTAGGAATGAAGTCAAAAAATGGCTGGAACTGGAACAAAGGTGGTAAAAAGCGAAAGGTGAAGGCTGTCATCACATTCTCAGATGAGCTCGACTATATCGCTGTAGGATCCAGTGCAGATCTCATCAGCCATGATGTCATCACAGGCGATGAGCTGGAGCTCAAAGTCAGTAGCAGCGGAGATATGTCAGTGGAGATCGATGTCAATCATCTCGATGCGAGTGTCAGCAGTAGCGGAGATCTCTCAGTAGAAGGAAAAGCACACTCAGCGGATGTGGATGTCAGTAGCAGTGGTGATTTCTATGGTAAGAAATTTCAAGTAAAAGAAGCGGACCTGAAAGCCAGTAGCAGCGCCGATATCTCTATCCGAGTGTCTGATAAGCTCAAAGCAAGAGCCAGTAGCAGTGCCGATATCGAGTACTATGGGAATCCTGAGATCCGTGATATCCACAAGAGCTCAGGCGCCGACGTCACACAGCATTAATCCATCAGGATCTATTTAGCGAATTAAGATATAAGCTCAATCTCATAGAGAGGTTGGGCTTTTTTTATTCTATTTACAATCACTGCTCTTTTCATGTCGACCAGCGTGGAGACATCTTCAGCTATCGGAGCCATGGAGCTAAAGATCTTTCGACTCCGCTCAACATGAAAAAGAAAAAATACGATTAAGCGGGCCTATTTGAAGTAGATACTTCTTCAACTGAAAACGTAAAGTACCATCCTTCTCTTCGGAAGAGAAGGACAGGAGGATGAGTTCTGATGGTCGATCCTAAGCACTCCATACTCGTATCTCGCCCCTTCCGCCAGGAGGATGAGTTTAAAAGCAGAAACAGTACCTCAGTACTTCCTGCTCGCATTTCGCTACTAAATAAAAGTGCGGGCTAATGTTAATAGGTCGTTCTTTTTGGGTTCGTTTTCAACGACTGTAAAAGAAACGATCACGAAGAATAAGCTACCCCCAAGACACAATAGACTTAGCATTGTAGTCCAGCTGAATAAATACGCCCTACTCCGCATGAATGAAGATCTTTCCCGATGGTCAAGATGACAAAAAGAGCTCCAGAAATGCTGTATGCACTCATTCTGGAAGTACTATTAGACCATTTAACATTTTTCTGATATCTGTTGCATATCGTTCCCACAGATTACTGCTCGTCCAAGTCGTGAACTGTGTAGTTCCTCGTGAGTCGGAGTAATAATAAGAGTCAAAAACAAACTCAATACCTGAGAATTGGGCTTTAAGAACACCCCGTAGTACCGGTGTCCCGTTGATTGTTAGCCATTCTGCTTTCAATACTTGGACATCTGAAGCTGTATTCTCTGCCATAATACTACGGGCGATTTTCAAGATGTTTTCAGCACCGATTTCTGTTTCTTCGCAGATGACAATACTCCAAATGTCTTTTTGTTTATGCTCAAAGGCAAATTCTGCATCTTCGTTTAAGGTTCCTGCAGCTACACGACCCCATTCGCTATCATTATATCTTATTTTGATTTGGTTGTATTTTGATGTCAGTTCTTTCTTAGATTCTTTGGGATGATATAATGCGGTAAATAGACTGTCAATTTCAAATTCCGTTTCTTGAAAAAATGGATCTTGCGAATCACCAATCATATATTCCATCAGATCATACGACCATGTACCATCATTATAGAGATATACTGTATCACCTTCGACAGTAATGGCCTTAGTTTGCGCATAATTATTGATTACAGCTATGAAAATGAAGTATAGAGTGAGGCTGAGGTTTTTCATTGGGTGGATTTTATTTTGAATATTGTAACGTATAATACCATTGCGTTATAAAGGTATGAGGCTTAGAGGACTTTTTCACTTTCAAATTAGGTATACTGATGCATTTGAGAGTGTGTTCCTCTTATTTTATTATGACTGTATTTATCATGTCACTATTGTTGAAATATACTCGACCATCGGAGTCATGCAGTAAGGTTTTTTTAGTGCGCTCAAGATGAAAAAGCCTTTGATTTAGTTCAGATAGCCGATAGATTGTAATATCCGCAAAGCAGAATTTTGCTCAACACTGCGACGTGGATGATTCTATCCCGAACAGGGTAAAAAAGTCCTTGTTACCCATTACTTCTCAAAAGGACTACCTTTCATGTCGACCATCGTGGAGACATCTTCAGCTATCGGAGCCAGAGAGCTGAAGATCTTTCGACTCCGCTCAAGATGAAAAAGAAAGAATACCATTAAGAAGGCCTATTTGAAGTCGATACTTTTTCAACTGAAAACGTAAAGTACCATCCTTCTCTTCGCAAGAGAAGGACAGGAGGATGAGTTCCGTAAGCCGATCCTAAGCACTCACCACTCGATTCTCAATACTCCTGCCGACAGGAGGATGAGTTCAAAAGCAGATCATAAGACTTTAAACTTTCCAACTTTCTGACTTTTAACTCGCTTCTACTTCACCTCTGCGACTATTTCTTTTATGATCGGCGTGATTTCGTCGGCTTTTTCATAGACCATAAAGTGGGAGCCTCCGTCGATGATATGAGTATGCTCATTCTTCCAGAGTTTCAGGATTTTGTCGCTATTGCCGATGATGTTATGAGCGATTATATTTTCGTTGACCTCATTATGATAGACAGCGATCTGAGCTATACACCACTTCATGAATTCGTGATCCACATCGAGGGTCATCTGCTTGATAGTTGCTTTGCTGTCAGGTGATCCAGCGTTGAGATATAGCGCTACGAACTCATCCACGATCGGGGTTCGAACATTGGGCAGCATATTGTTGAGCCCAAACTTAAGTCCAAACTGAAAGAGACCTCTTAAGTGCTTGATACTCTGGAAACTGGAAAGTAACACTACTTCACGATGCCCTAACTGAGCCGCTATCTCTTGCGCTAAGAGTCCACCAAAGGATAGTCCCATGGTGATATCTTTTGGGCCGATTTTATATTTCCTTATTAGCTTTTGAGCATAGCTTTCTATGGTGTCACCCTCTTCATGAGCTATCCATGGGATCGCTACTTTTTCGATTCCTATTTCTCCTATTTTGCTAAATGCCGTTTCATTAGCCCCAACTCCTGGTATGAAGTATGCTATCATAGTTATGTATTAATAGACTCAACTATTGGACGCAAAACTAAGGGGAATGTACCTTATTGAAGAATCGATAATTGAACCCCAAAGTGATATTAGTCGGATCTGATCTCGTTTTATTTGTTTTGTGCCGGCCTGTATTGATGGTTGTTTTTAAGATTTATGGACCTGGTTGGTTACACAGGTCACATATCTATATGTCCTAAGGAGATATCTTAGAGTAGTATCAAACACAGCAAAATTATGGGCATCGGAACCACCATTGGACTATTGATCATCCTGCTTCATTTGATAGTGGGATTTGGATATATGATCTATATGCTGACTCCTCGCAAAGGAGACAAAATCGACGAGGAGGCATAGGATAATAGGCTTTATAGTATAAGCTCTCCCTTATCTTTCATGTCGACCATAGTGGAGACATCTTCAGCTATCGGAGCCAGAGAGCTGAAGGTCTTTCGACTACGATCAAGATGAAAAGCCTTTGATTTATTGCAGATTCTTTTTCATTTGAAAACGTACAGTACTATCCTTCTCTTAGCAAGAGAAGGACAAGAGCATGAGTCCGATGGCTGATGTTATGCCCTCAATACTCACTACTCAACTCTCAATACTCATCCAACCCTCCTTCACCTCCCTGCCAGGGAGGACTTTTGTTTTCTCGAAACTCACCATTCGGCTCTCAATACTCCTTCCGAGAGGAGGAAGAGTTCGATGAAATTATTACTTGGGATTTTTCACTGTAGCATCTGGCTTAACAGAAGTCCAGGCAGTCCCTCCTCTGAGCTGGGCTTGCTTGTTCATTTTCTTTGCTTCTCCAAAGAAAACGAACCAAAAGAAAGGAGCCTTTCCCAAAGGCATTTTTCTCCCTTATGGTCGAAAACCGTTCCTGAATGGCTAAAATCGCTACAAGGCTTCACGATTTCTTCACGCCATTCACTCTCATATGCTCGTGGGAAAGATTGTTTTCTCTCGATAGTCGCTACTTTTTTCATGTCGACCATATTGGAGACATCTTCAGCTATCGGAGCCAGAGAACTGAAGGTCTTTCGACTACGATCAAGATTAAAAGCCTTTGATTTATTGCAGATTCTTTTCATTTGAAAACGTACAGTATCATCCTTCTCTTAGCAAGAGAAGGACAGGAGGATGAGTTCCGATGGCTGATGTTATGCCCTCACTACTCACTACTCAACTCTCAATACTCAACACCCCCTGCATAATGTATCCCCGTCAGTCTATGCATATCGTAGTCATAGGTAGACAGGTCATCATGGTTAAACTGGGCGATGTCCGCATAGCCGCAGGCACGAGCGATGACCTTGATCAGATCATTAGTGGCGAGTAGGAAGTTTTTCAGCTGCTGAGCGGAGGCCTCGATGATAAGTCGATTTCTGAGGTGATTCTTTTGAGTGGCTATACCTACGGGACAGTTATTGGAGTCGCAGGCTCGCATTCCGAGGCAGCCAATGGCCTGTAGGGCGGAGTTAGCGACGGCTATGGCATCAGCGCCGAGCATCATAGCTTTAGCGAAGTCCTCAGCTACCCTCAGACCACCTGTGATGACGAGTGAGACATCCGCAGCTCCGATTTTGTCGAGATGTCTACGAGCTCTGGCGAGTGCTGGTATGGTAGGGACATTGATATGATCTCGGAGGATTTTAGGGGCAGATCCTGTACCACCCCCTCGACCATCAAGGATGATGTAGTCAACACCCACTGCTACGGCAAAATCAATATCTTTTTCTATATGGCTGGCGGCGATCTTAAATCCTACAGGTATACCTCTGGTCTTCGCTCTGACTTCATTGGCAAAAGCCTGAAAATCCTCCACCGTCCGTAGGTCTGGAAAGGTCGCTGGCGAGATCGCTGTCTCTCCCTCGTCGAGTCCTCTGACCTCAGCTATTTCTTTAGTCACTTTATTGCCAGGCAGGTGCCCTCCTGTTCCTGTTTTCGCACCTTGTCCAGCTTTGAAGTGGAAGGCCTGCGCTTTCTGGACCTTGTCCCATGAGAAGCCAAATCGTCCCGATGCCAGTTCATAGAAGTATCTTGAGTTGTGCTCTTGCTCCTCGGGTAGCATACCGCCCTCACCGCTACATATGCCGGTACCGGCGAGCTCAGCGCCCATGGAGAGGGCTATTTTTGCCTCTTTGGAGAGTGCCCCAAAGCTCATGTCAGATACGAATATTGGGATATCCAGCTTTAGTGGTTTTTTGGCTCGTGGCCCAATGATGACCTGAGTACTTACCTTCTCATCGTCCATCAGTGGTCGTGTCGCCAGCTGTGCAGGCAGATATTGTATGTCATTCCATTTTGGCAGCTCTCGTCGGTCCACACCCATCGCAGCGGAGGGGCCATGATGTCCCCAGTTTTTGAGGCCATTGCGAGATAGTTCTTTGATGTAGTTGGTGTAGGGTTCTGTCTCTTGAGGATTAGTGTCGGCATATTGGCCGAGATATGCATCCCGATCAAAAGGCTGTGGATGCTCGGTGAGGTAGCTATTGATTTCATCTTCGTCGATATAGACATCACCGTCTCGTATCACTGCGTGAAATTTGTGGAGTGCCTCTTCATTATTGTACTCGCTGACGCCAGTGTCTATGCGATAGTCCCAGTAGTGTACGCCACAGATGAGATTGTCTCCTTCGACATAGCCGTCGGCCATGAGAGCACCTCGGTGGAGACATCTGCCGTAGAGTACGGAGACCTCTTCGCCATAGCGGACGACGACCAGATCGAGACCATTTACTTGCTGAGCAGTAGGTTGTTTTTCTTCTAATGCGGTGAAACTACAGAGCTTGATTTCTTTCATTGGATATTATCTTCTACCATATAGAGGTCACGAAAGCCCAAATGGTTGTCAAATAAAACCTCCGTGACCTCTACTTAGTGATATATCCTTTTAGAATCGATAGTTCATCTTAGCTCTGATGAATCTCGGAGTACCAGGTGTGAAGTGGATTTCCTCCACGGACTCCGCCTCATCAAATAATCGGGATTCTGTTGCAAACTGTGCCTCTTCCCACTCGGTATCAAATACATTGTCTACGCTTAGTCCTATGCTGAAGTCTTTAGTGATGCCCACATTGACACTGAGATCATTGACGAAGTAACCCTTAGCGATGATAGAGTTATCCTCATTCGCAGGGCGGTCCTTGAGATAGCGATACTGCCATGAGGCAGTGAGCCGACCCTGCTGATAGCTCAGTCCTCCTGCTATGGTGAAGTCTGGTGCCAAAGGGATACGATCCGCTCCTTCTGGCTCATCGATAGAGCGAGCATGCGTATAGGTCATATCATGACTCCAGTAAAGGGCATCAGTGAGCTGATAGCGGATGCCGAGATCCACGCCCATACGTCGGGTACGGCCACTCGGCTCCACGATCGCAGCATCGCCCACATAGACAAACTCTTGATCGAGATGTAGATACCAGACCGCAGCGTTGATCAGTAGGTCAGAGTTGGGCTTCCAGTTAGTCCCGAGATCTACGCCATAGGCGGTCGGTAGGATCTGAGTACCCTGCTGAGCGACCACCACACGACTATCATTACTATGAAATCCTAATCCTGACTTGACGTAAAACTGCATATGATGATTAGGATTGTACAGTAGGTTTAGCTTTGGCGATAGCTTTGCTTTATTCTCTGTCTTATTAGTATAGGCAGTAGGGAGAAAATCCGTATATCCAAACTTGAAATAGTCTAATCTCAATCCACCATTGAGCACCCAGAGACCCATGTCGAGAGTACCATTGATATGTGAGTATACATTAGTCTCATCGACATCTCCATAGGCATGACGCTCGATTAGCTCTGTGCGATTTTTGGTACTGCTGAGCTGTACGTCGTCCGCATTGTCATGTCTGAATCCGATACCATAGCTGAGCTCAAAATCATTATCCTCGAGCATGAGATTTCTGAATATAGTAGTCTCCGCTCCGAATATCTGTCGATCTTCATACTGGCGGATCTGATCGCCGTCTACGGGATTTTCTAAGAAGAAAGTAAAATTGCTAAATAGTTCAAAATCATAGTGACTATAGTAAGCTCTCGTTTTGCTGAATGCTCGATCGCCGATGGCTTTAGTATGCTCGATATTGATATTGGTACGGCTGGTATTGCCGCCCTCTGTATCATCTACTGCGCCAAATCTCGATATCGCTCCTGACTCCACCAGACGTACTGGTATCTGGCCTGATGCATCCCACTCACTGGCGAATGTCGATGCGCTGAATGATAGCTGCTCATCATCCGAGAGCTTGATCTGATACTTTCCCATGAGATTGAATCGAGTGAAGTCCTGTGGTGACTCAAAATATCCATCCGTCTCGATGTATTCCGTAGCGATGTAGGCATTATGATTTTCAGAGGAGAGTAGGTCAAACATCCCCATCGTACGCAGAGAGCTGTACTCTCCGATCTCTAGACCGACGGAGCTTCCATCGATTTTGTCCTTAGTCTTGAAGTCTACATAGCCGGCCGTGTTAAAATTACCATGATCGGCATAGTATGGCCCTTTAGCGAAGTCAATATTCTCGATAGTCTCAGGGATGAGGAAGTGTAGATCTGCATAGCCCTGACCATGAGCATGAGAGACCATATTGACAGGCATACCATCTACTGTGATGGCGATATCTGTACCGTGATCGATGTCAAATCCTCTTAGGAAAATCTGCTCCGCTTTACCGCCCCCGGCATGCTGTCCGATGAATAGGCCTGGCACTCTGCGTAGCACCTCCTGAGAAGACTGCACGGGATTGATCTTGAGGTCGATATTAGCGACTTGATTGATGGATTTTAGATTATTGGATACGTAGACCTGATCGAGCTGATAGTTAGCTGGAGTCATCTTGATGTTGAGACCATTGGCGAAAGCCTCATCTGTCAGTACGATCTCCGTAGTCTGAAATCCCAGATAGCTGAATATCAAGGTATCATTGGCCTCGAGCCCACTGATCTCATAGCGACCGAGTTGGTCAGAGTGAGCATGTGTCGACTGGGTCGGTGTGTATATGTAGGCATCAGGCAGTCCTGAGCCAAATTCGTCAGTGATTTTCCCGCTAAGGGTCTGTGCATGTGAGAGTAGGGTAAGCGTCATGCCTACCATACAGCTAAGTATTACTTTATACATGGATGTATAGTTTTTTTAGAATAAAAAGAAATGAATAATGGTATCTGGATGATCCATTTGGTGTATAGATTTTTACACCATATACTCGGGAGGGGGAGTGTTATATTCTAAAAATATGGGATGTATATATAGTTGATATACAAAGTTTTCTGTAGTTTCTTGAGCAGGTGGTGTGATCTCGATTGCTAACGGTCGGAGAGGTAGCTGATAGAGAGAGGGAGCGCCGATATTGACATCTTCTGATATTTCTCCAGATTGACTTTTGTCAATGTCGATAGCGTCTATCCATCGGTGGTCGTGGGAGTCATCATGGTCGTGATGATGGTGTATGTGTACTTCACCAGTCAGATAGTCATCTACGTGAGAAAGAAGGTGTCCTGACTCTATGATGAGCAGCGGAAATGAACAAGCCAAATATATGGCCAGAAGACTCGCTGCGACTATGCGCATTATATGTGGTTGATAGTATTTCATGCTATGGCCTCCGCTGCAGGAGAGCATGTGTAAGACAAGTGAATACTATGTATTGTTCATTTCCGCTGATCTGGGGTAGCTTATATCGGCCACTTTGGACTACCGAGATCCTCTGGATCTACAGCTGGGAATACCGTGATAGAATCAACCTCGCCCTCGATCACCCAAAAGGACAAACTGTACTTGTCAGAATAGTAATCCTTAGAGCTGATATCATCAAAGTCGTCCTCGAGTTCGAGGTCATCGATACCAGCTTTAGGAGCCAGCTCGAGGAGCTCCTCCTCCGTCAGTCCGATGAACTCCTGATCCAGGAGTATCGTATCCTCAGCATAGACGCTGATCGTCCCGAGACGATAGTTGTCCGCTTCAGAAAAAGACAAGTCGAGACCCAGATTTTCGTAATCAGTGACTACTTCTTCGGTTCCATCGATTTTCTCAGTGTAGCTATCACTGGGAGCGCCCAGGATGGCTTCGCATTCTTTTTGATTGAGGCCAAATTTTACTTTGCCAAATCCATAGTGTGGAATGATCTCAATACTCATTTTTTCTTCTTTTTGCGTTTTAACGATTTTTCTAATTCTTGTGTTTCTCGGAGTAGCTTCTCCCAGTCATATTTTTTTTCTTCGGCGAATACCTTAGTCTCGGCATAGTCCGCTCGGGTGATCTCCATACGATCAATCTTGATGCCCATATAGGCCTCTATCTCTGCCAGCATAGCTCGCTCCTCTTTAGCGCAAAAACTGTAGGCACGCCCATAGTTTTTGCCACGTCCTGTACGACCTACACGGTGCACGTAGTTTTCAGCCTTGTCCGGCAGATCATAGTTGACCACATACTCCACATCGGGGATGTCGATACCCCGAGCCGCCACATCTGTAGCAATCAGGATGCTCTGTGGCGAAATCTTGAATGTATCGAGCGTCGAGATACGCTCCTCCTCGGTCATGTCTCCATGTAGGATGAGTGTGTCGATATCTACTCGCTTCATTGCTTTTTGGACACGCTCGACTCTCACTTTTGTGCGGACGAAGACTAATATCTTGCTCTCAGGGTGCTCATTGATCAGTCGCTCGAGGAAGAATCGCTTATCATCCATCTCAATGAATCCGACGCTGTGCGTCACATTTTTGGATACAGGATCTTTTGGCGATATCTGTATCCGGATGGCCTGCTGATGGATCAGTGAATAGGCCAGCTTTTTGATAGTAGGTGTGATCGTCGCACTGTAAAATAGTGTCTGTCGCTTGCGACTCAGCTTCTTAGTCAGGTCTCTGATATCATCGATGAATCCCAGATCCAGCATATGATCCGCCTCATCGAGCACCAGCATATTGACTCGATGGATCCTCAGATGTCCCTGACTGATCAGGTCAAACATCCTGCCAGGTGTAGCGATGACCACATCGACGCCATCATTGAGCTCTGCGATCTGAGGATCTTGATCCACACCACCATAGATAGCTGTCGTCTTGACCGATGTATACTGTGACAGCTGATCAAATACCTCCTGGGTCTGCTTAGCCAGTTCATGCGTAGGCTCCAGGATGATACACTGCACGCCGTCAGGTCGTCGAGCTGCGGCTTTTCGCTTGTCGAGGATATCGATGATCGGTATGGCAAAGGCTGCCGTCTTGCCAGTACCGGTCTGGGCCACAGCGAGGATGTCCTCACCTCGGAGCGCATTGGGGATAGCCTTGTACTGTATGTCCGTAGGACGCTTCCAGCCAGCCTCAGTGATCGCTCGCTTCAGTCCATCGACGATCGGATATTCATCAAATTTCATGGTGCAAAGGTACGGCTGTTGTTGATTGAATTGTTGAATTAAGAGTATCAAGTGAAAAGTTAGAAAGTCGAAAGTTCAATTATTCGTCTTTTGGAACTCATCCTGCTGGCGACAAGAGTATTGAGAGTCGAGTAGGGAGTATCGAGTGCCGTTGTTCGGCGTAGAATTATCTACGACGTGGTGATGCGCAAAATTCTGTTTTGCGATTATAGCGCTCTATCAGGTCTCGGAGTTCATCCTTCAGTGGATAAGAGTCCTCCCTGGCAGGGAGGTGCCGGAGGCGGAGGGTTGACACAAGTATCGATAGTCGAGTAGTGAGTGTCGAGAGCTTAAGATCGGCCATAGAACTCATCCTCCTGTCCTTCTCTTGTGAAGAGAAGGATGATACTTTACGTTTTCAGCTGACTAAGAGTATGCTTCAAAAAGGGGCTGCTTGATCGTTGCATTCTGTTTGTCATCTTGACCAACGGGAAAGATCTTCGTTCATACGGAGGAAGATGCCATAGTTTTGGATAGACTGGCATACTTAATATCAGCATGTTCTTGATAGCTTGACCAGAGTGATTGTTCCTTTTCCAGTCGCTGAAAACGAACCCAAAAAGCTCGACCCATTAATACCCGCCCGCCATGCTGGCACCCACAACCCACTAATGGGCCAAGCCGCCCTGCTCGGCGTAGAATCATCTACGACGTGGTGATGCGTAAAATTCTGTATTGAAGAGTCCTCCCTGGCAGGGAGGTGCCGGAGGCGGAGGGTTGACACAAGTATCGAGAGTCGAGTAGGGGGTATCGAGAGCTTAAGATCGGCCCTCGAGCATTTCTATCAAAAAAACGTACTTTTCATTTTGACCAAAGGGAAAGATCTATTTTGGTTGATGTGAGTAATGGGTAGTGAAAACAAAGATCTCTCAGTGCCTTCGAGATGAAAAGAGGTAGTGAGTATCGAGTGGATAAATCCTATGACGAGGGGGAATCGATTTTATCGAAGCATGTTATCCTTTATCTCATCAGGATGTCAGAATACTTCTTTATCTTACACATCCTATAAAGCTCATAGGGGATGAAAAATAGATCAAGTAGAAGGGATTTGATCTGATATATACGAGTTGCCATTAATTAGGAAAAAAATGAAGTACATAACATTAACAATAGTGATTTTTCTATTAATTAGTTGTAAAAATGACAAGTCTGCGGATGAAAATTCAACTTCTGGTAACTTTTATATGCCAGCAGAATATGAAAAACAAGATGCAGTTTGGTTAGGATGGACTGATTATCCGCCATATCAAAAACCATTTTTAGATATTACCAAAGCACTTTATCCTAAAATACCGATCAAAGTCATTGTAAATAATAAAGCTTCGTTGAGTCGATTAAAAGACACATTAACATCACTTAAGTTAGATATTACCAAATTTCAGTTTAGGATTATTCCAGATAATAGACATTGGATGCGAGACCACGGAGCAACATATGTTATAAATGGAAAAGGAGAAAAGAAGGTAGTAGATTTTGGTTGGACACTTTACGGTAATAAAGAATGGTTAGAAAACTATTACAAAAGAAGTAAAGATAGTGTTGCTATTTACTATAAACAAGCCTTGGGAAAAACCGGAATGGTCGATTCCATTATGGGTGCAATGGATAATTTGAAATCCATAAAAACCAATGTTAATATGGAAGGTGGTTCTATAGAGGTAAATGGCAAAGGAACTTTAATTCAATCGGAGTCTGTAACTTTTCAAAGAAACCCAGGAAAGTCTAAAAATTATCTCGAATCTGAATTAAAACGTGTTCTCGGTGTTTCAAATGTAATCTGGCTTAAAAGCGGACTTGTAGAGGACGGTTTTTGGTGGAATAAAATATATGACAATTATTATGGTTGGGGAGTTTCAGGACATACGGACGAATTTGTTCGTTTTGTAAACGACTCTACAATTCTATTAGCTTGGGTTGATGAATCAGAGAAAGACTTGAGCCCAATAAACAAATGGAATTATGAAAGAATGTCAGAAAATCTAAAAATTTTAGAAAGTGCAAAAGACCAAGATGGAAAACCGTTTAAAATCATAAAATTTCCGCTTCCAGACCCTATTTACTTGAAAACCAAAGTAACGGAAGTGGCCAATGATTCAAGTACGGATTTCAACGATTGGACAGTCGGAGTAAATTGGGGGCCAAACAAAAACGAATTAAAAGTTGGCGATTCTATTAATTGGGTGGCAGCATCAAGCTACTTAAATTATCTCGTAACCAATGATTTGGTTTTAATGTCAACCTATATCGAACAAGGTTCATCAATTGAAAAAGAAGAACAGGCAAAGAAAATTATGAAGGAAGTTTTTCCAAATAGAGAACTAATACTTTTAGATGTGATGACCATAAATTATAATGGTGGTGGAATACATTGTTCGACACAACAAGAACCAAGTGTGAAAAATAACTAATGGCAACAACGTATATAAAAAATAGCGGTTTAAGTGCTAAAGCGAAAATGAATCGTATAAATTAAGGTCAGTAATAATCCGAAAGGTTTGTGCTTAAAATCCGCTACTTTTCATATACAAGACCGTAGCCAATTAGAAAAATGAAAATCGAAAAATTCATAATAGAATATTCAAACTCGGATTTTAAAAGAATAAGATTCGACTGGAATGGAAAACATGGAGATGATTTGGAAGACCCAAATATGGATTTCAGAATGGAAGTATGTGAATTTCTGATAAAGGACTTTTCAATTGCCAATGACGAATTGATTTTGGATTTATACCAAGAATTGTCTAAAAGTTCAAAAGAGACATGGGGCATTTATAGGAGTTATCATTTGTTCGCCCAAGAAATTCTGAATAGAGGAAGAACAAAATATTTATTAAATTATCTAAAAGGAGCAAGTCAAAGTTTCGATACCGGATTAGCAAGTGGAAGAATAAATCTAACAAACATGGAGAGGCAAGAAATATTAGATTACATTGACCAAGAAATGAAGAATGGATTGAATCAAGATAACAAAAAGTATTTTGAATTTGCACAAAAGAGATTTGCGATAAGATGATACAGCGATAATAATTCGTCAATCAAATTGAAAAGAAAATTAGAATGGAAGAAGAAAAAGAAGAAGTTTACGGAATTGATAAAGACCATGCTCATAAGAGAGCAATCGAATTGATACCAGAAGAATTCTTTTGGGATTGTGTTGATGAACTTGCTCCTTTTGGTTCAGATGAAGGAGATTTAGAATAATCCAGAATGAGAGATAACATAAAATATATAAATCCTGGAATAGGTCTTGGAGAACTCAAATTTGGGATGTCACAAGATGAAGTAAAAGAAATCCTTGGATTGCCAAACGAAATTGAGATATATCAATACCTACCCAATACTGAGGAAAGTGAATTCTCTGAAAATTGGCATTATGAAGAATTAGAATTATCAATCAGTTTCTCAAGTGAAGATGATTGGAGAATTAATACTATTTCAATAAACTCGCATCATTATTCACTTTGGAATTCTATCAAAATTGGACAATCAATTGTTCAAGTTGAAGAGATACTAAATAAACTCAAGAAAGCTAACTATATATGTGAAGACTGGTCAAATTTGGAAAGTCCAGACCACAAACTTTTCGAGCTTAATGAATACTATTTAAACTTATGGTTCGATAATAAAGAACTTTCTGAAATCCAATGGAGTCCAAAATTCATTAATGATGAAGAAATAGATTGGCCTCACATTTCCGAAACAGAAACCAAATTTTCAGAAATCGGATTTAAGCGATATAAGATTCAATTTCTTTTCAAAAAACTTGAAGCTCATATTAATGCAAACCTAAATCAGGTTTTTCAAAACAGAAACGAATACAAAGAGGTGATTAATGATTTACCTTTTAATACTCAACGAGAAAACATACGAACTGAAAATAGAGAAATCAAATATTATCTCAATATGGAAAATCGAATAAAAGGTTCAATATTAGCTAAAGCCAGATTGCTTCATGATGAATTTGGTGACATCGGTTGGATGGCAGTCGAATGGGAAAATGATTTAACTATTATTGATGACTTTCTCGTTATTGAAGAATATGAAACTTGAATTCAATATAGTAAAAATGAAAAGCAATAGATAAAAGGAATATGCATAACAAGCGATGACCACATCATAGGCTAACGCCTACGCTGGGTATCGCCGATCCGTCCGATGCCATTAAAACAACCCAAACTTGATAAAAGCAGTATACATAGATCTAATTAAGCCTTATGATGTCGAGCACATATACCAAGAGGATCTCTGGAAGGAAATAGAGCAGAAGTATTCTCAAAGGAATCGTCACTATCACAATCTTGATCATATTAGCGCCCTATTAAATGAATTAACGCTCGTAAAACCGCTTATTCAAAATTGGGAGGCTGTTCTTTTTGCTATTTACTATCATGATCTTATCTATAAATCTACAAGAAAGGATAATGAAGAAAAAAGTGCGGAGATAGCCGAGAATAGAATGAGAGCAATAGGTGTGGATACAGAAAGTGTCAATCTATGTCAGTACCATATACTGGCTACTAAAAGTCATCGTGAGTATACAGACTCTGATACTAATTATTTTACTGATGCGGATTTATCAATTTTAGGGAAAGACCCAGAAATGTATGCGAATTATTGCTCGAACATTAGAAAAGAGTATGCGATATATCCTAATTTTCTATACAAGAAGGGCCGTCAGAAAGTAGTCAATCATTTTCTGTCGATGGATTGGATATTTAAGACTCCAGAATTTTATGAGAAATATGAGCAGCAGGCAAGATGGAATCTCGAAATGGAGTTAGTTCGATTGAGTACATAGGTTAAGTTGTTCTTATATTTGAAAGTGTCACTCTATCCAAACAAAACAAGAATATTATGAGGTATGCAATAGTGCTAATCATCTTAACGATGATCGCCTGCACGCAGAGCGAAAAGACCAGTGATATTACAGAACGGGGTACATTCGCCTTCGCTGTCATGGAGGGTAAGCCCATCTTTGAGGATGAATATATGTTTGATAAGGTGGACAAAAACTACCTCCAAAAAGAGATCGATGGGCGAAAGATCTACTTGATCGACTGGGACGGAAATAAAAGCTATAGCGATGTCGGTGTAGACTACATCGGTGTCAAAATGAAAGGGGAATATAGACCCACCATAGAGCTCATAGGGAAAATAAATACGCTCAACATTAATGGGCAAACATATGAGCTGTCCCAGGAAGAAAATGGAATGACTTTGTCACAACTGGAAGTTGCTAAGAGGACTCATCTTAATACGCTGGATAGTTATTTCCCAATCGAGCTGACATCAGGAGAGCACCTCCAGCCAGCTTTTGATACGGATACCACGATCATTTACTTCTGGGCTACATGGTGCAGGCCCTGTGTCGAGACGCTTAAAAATATCACTCCCAAACTGGATGAACTGGCCGCTGACAACATCACACTCATACCGATAGCTCACGATTGCAGCAACTGCGAGGAGTTTTTGGAAAAAAATGGTATGCCCTATGAGTATCGCCACATCACAAAGACTGCTGCTCGGCAGGTGAATATCCAATCCTTAGCGAAACAGTTAACATTTTTGGCAGATCAGTCACTTACAGATGATACGCATCTGAGTAGGTACTATAGATAGGTAGCTCGACAGTAGTACGTATTATTCATCGATAGATTCTTTCTATTCGTCTTATCGTAGCTGATTCTGGCTTTATTGAGGCGGGCATAGCGTATATTCAGCAGATCGTACTAATACCAAAGAATTATGAAAAATACTATTCTACTGTTTTTAGGCCTCTTCGTGACACTATCATCATCGGCTCAGGTCAGTGCTAAGCTCATGCGATACGCAGATATCTCGGAGGAGCATATTGTCTTCGTTTATGGTGGAGATATCTGGCTCGTAGATAGAGACGGAGGCACTGCTATACAGTTGACGCATTCACCAGGAGAAGAGTCCTATCCTAAGTTTTCTCCAGATGGGCAGGAGATCGGATATACCGCCAGCTATCATGGCAATCTCGACGTCTACACTATCCCTGTGACAGGTGGACTGCCGACTGTCGTCACTCATCAGACGATGCCCGATCGTATGGTCGACTGGCACCCTGATGGGGACCGATTACTATTTGCCTCGAGGCGTGAGATAGGGCAGCGCTCGTCTCGTCAGTTTTACTCGGTGAGTGCGGAGGGAGGTCATGCAGAGCGCCTACCGATCCCTTATGGGGAGTTAGCTTCTTATTCTCCCGATGGGTCACAGCTGGCTTATATCACTAAGATCACAGAGGGCTATCCATTCAAGCGATATCGAGGAGGTCTCACTTCTGATATCTACATCTACGATATGGCGACTCAGGAGGTCAAGAATATCACTGATCACTTAGCTAATGATGGTCAGCCTACATGGGTCGGTGATAAGCTGTATTTCCTCTCTGATAGAGATGAAAACATGAGGCTCAATATCTGGTCCTATGATCCAGCGACTACTGATCTGACACAGTTGACCTTTTTTGAGGATTTTGACATCTCACATTTATCTGGCGGATCTGATGCCTTGATCTTTGAGAATGGGGGCGTGATGTTTACGATGGATCTGGCGGATCAGGAGTATACACCTGTCGAGATCGACATCGTCAGTGATCTGTCGGTCGAGATGCCTCAGCTAAAAAATGTATCTCAGTCCATCAGCAATATGACTGCTGCTCCAGGAGCTAAGCGATTAGTGATCGAGGCGAGAGGAGAGCTCTTTGATGTCCCCGTGAAGGAAGGCTATACCATCAATCTATCACAGACCAGCGGAGCCTGGGAGCGAGACCCAGCATGGTCTCCGGATGGTCACCACATCGCCTACTGGAGTGATGAGAGTGGAGAGTGGGAGGTACATCTACGATCCTATGGAGATGAGCAGAGCGTCCGGCAGTTGACGGATTTTGGTGTCGGATATGGCTATGAGCTATTCTGGTCGCCTGATAGTGAGTATATCACCTTCATCGACTACCAGAATGATATCAATATCATCAATGTAGAGACAGGCGAAGTCACCGTAGCGGACAATATGGACTGGAATATCACCCACAATGGGAGAGGTGGATTTTCGATAGCATGGGCACCAGATAGCGAGTGGATCACCTATAGTAAGGGAGGCGAAAATGTCAACGGATCGATCTATGTATATCACCTGCCTACGGGTCAAGTAGATCGACTGACCAGTGACTTTTATGATGATAGTAGTCCTGTATTTAGCCCAGATGGCGAGTATCTCTACTACACGACTAATCGGAGTCTGTCTCCACACTACTCTGATATGAATGATGGTACCTGGGTATATCCCAATGCTACACAGATCGCAGTGCTGCCATTGACTAAAGAGACCCCACATCTACTCGCTCCTAAAAATGATGAAGTAAAGCTCGAGAAGAAAGAAGAAGATTCCGATAAGGAAGACAAATCAGAAAAGAGCGATACGAAAAGCAAGAAAGACAAAAAAGGGAAGGAAGATGCCTCTGATAACGAGATGGCAGAAGGTGACGAATCCAAAGATGACGAAGAAGAAGGTGTCAAGGTCAAAATTGAAATGGAAGATATCGAGACTCGTATGTTTTTGCTACCTGTCGATGCGGGCAATATCGGTAGTCTGATGCCGACAGATGGAGGATTAGCCTATTGGAGGTTTCCCAATACGGGCTCAGAGAAAGATGAGTCTACGATCATCCTATACACTTTTGAGGATCGAGAGGAGGCAGAGGTCATCTCTGGGATCAATAGCATCGCATGGACGGCTGATCATAAGCAGCTCATCGTACGCAGTCGTGGATCTATCGGTGTGATAGATATCAAGCCTGGTCAAGCGATCAAGAAGCCGGTACCTACTGGTGATCTCACGATGCAGCATATCCCACGAGAGGAGTGGCGACAGCTGTTCGCAGATGCATGGAGGAGACATAGAGATTTTTTCTACGATCCTAATATGCACGGAGTTGACTGGGAGGCGATGAGTGAGCAGTATGGCGCTCTCATCGAGGATGCTCGTACTCGCTGGGATGTCAATTTTATCATATCTAATCTGGTCTCCGAGCTGAGTGCGGGGCATACCTACACTTTTGGAGGAGATACGGAGAGCGTCGAGCGCAATAATACAGGCTATCTGGGTGTCGACTGGGAGCTGGATGGGCAGGCCTATCGGATCAAGCGCATCGTTCGTCCCGCTGTCTGGGATACCGATGTGAGATCTCCACTGGACCTCGCTGGCTCAGCCATCCAGGAGGGTGACTATGTCCATAGTGTCAATGGGGTAGCACTGACTGCGGATAGAGAGGCCTATGCGCCATTCGCTCATCTCGCTGGCAAGACTGTATCGCTCCAGGTCAGTAGCACTGGTAATGCGGCTGATGCCAAAACACATACTATCTCCTGCCTCAACATCGGTCAAGAGAGTCGACTCCGACATCTCGAGTGGATAGAGAATAATCGTAAAATGGTCGATGAACTGTCAGATGGCAAGCTCGGCTATGTCTATATGTCTAATACTTCTGGTCAGGGTCAGATGGAGTTAGTCCGTATGTACTACGGTCAGCTGGACAAGGAAGGATTCATCATTGACGAACGATTTAATGGAGGTGGACAGCTCGCAGATCGATTCTTAGAGCTGCTGCAGCGCCCTATCGTGTACAATCTGCACTGGCGTCATGGCAAGGATCATACTCAGCCGATGAAGGCGAATCCTGGACCGATGGGTATGCTCATCAATGGCTGGGCAGGATCTGGTGGTGATGGCCTGCCATGGGCATTTCAGGAGCTTGAGGCAGGTCCTATAGTAGGCGAGCGGACGCTCGGTATCTTAGTGGGTCCTGCGACTGGCCACCGACTCATCGATGGAGGTGGTATCACTGTGCCAGGAGCGAGACTTTATGACAATGATGGTCATTGGTTTTGGGAGGGAGAGGGAGTAGCACCCGACATCGAGGTCTGGGATGATCCTAATCTCCTCATGCAGGGCCGAGACCCGCAGATAGAGCGAGTCGTCACAGAGGTCATGCAGCTACTGCAAACTCAGCCAGGCGTCAAGACACCTGCGCCACCACTCGAGGATCGTACTGCTAAAGGACTACGAGGAGAATAAAAAACTACGGTCTGGAAGATATTCATCTCATGGGGACCACTCTGAGGTGAATATCTATCTGGATCTTATAAACTTCATCACATCATCTGAATAATCTACAATGAATAAAAAAGATAAATCAGCATCTGCCAAAAAGAAATCACATCCCTTTTGGCGGGTGTTTTGGCTGAGCTTCTTGGTGCTGTCACTTTGGTACGCATGGTATTCCTTTTATGCTCCAGCTAATGATGTAGCTTGGGCGGACAACATGGCCACGGCTCAGCGCCTTGCCAAAGAATCAGATAAGAATATGATGCTTTTCTTCACCGGGCAGTGGTGTGTACCATGTCGGATCATGAAGCGTGAAGTATTCGCAGAGGAGGACGTGGCTCGGGCTATCAATTCAAAATTCGTCCCGATAATGATTGATGTAGACGATCCCAATGTGCAAGACCTCGTTGAGCGGTATAATGCCGGAGTCACACCCATTACCATCTTTACCGACCCTGATGGCGTAGTGATAGACTATTCAGTCGGGAAAATGGAGAAAGCAGCATTCCTCAAAATGCTAAGTACTTCTGAGCCCTGAAAAGTACAGAATGCATGCCAATGAAAAATAATCAATAATCAGGATTATCCGAAATAGTGATTTTTCAAAAAACGACCAATAGCGACTTCAAATAAATGACATTAATACTGAATATAGTTAGCACTTTCACGGCATTGATTTTTTTGACATCATGTAATGGTCAACCTACTAAGCAACAAATAGATGTCATGAAAAAGGTAAGAGGGGAGATCGTTTCTGAGCTCGGAAGTAATATTATGGTCATCTATCAAGACAAAAACGATGTCTATTGGTTTGGCAGTTGGGAAACTGGAATTTATAAATATGATGGGAAAGAATTGACCAATTACACCACGAAACATGGTCTGCCCAATAATAGAATTGATGATATACAAGAAGATGAATCTGGTAACATGTACTTTACCAGCTGTCATCCAAGGTCTTCTATAGTCAAATTTGACGGAAACGCTATGACGACCTTATCACCTGTATCCAGTAATGACTGGCAGCTTGAAGAAACAGATATGTGGTTCAGGCACGCATATCAGAATGAGAAAGTATATCGCTATGATGGCAGTACCCTATACGAATTGTCTCTACCCAAGCCGCCTAATTTGCCCAATCCTTTTGAGATCTACAGCATTTATAAAGACAGGACGGGAAACATCTGGTTTGGTACTAATCCTGTGGGTGTATGTCGATATGATGGGATATCGCATGAGTGGATCACAGAAGATGATGTGACAGAATTTCGCAATGAAGGGGCAAATGGAGTGCGGTCTATTATCGAAGATAGAAATGGCGACTTTTGGTTTAATACCGAATTTCGATATAGTGTATATGACAGTGTCACACAGAGGAGTGACAAATTTTATACAAGACACGAAAGTATAGGTGGTTTAGATGGAAAAAAGGATAGCTATCTGGACGAGTACTTATCTACAGTGAAAGATGACAATAATGATTTGTGGTTCGTAAGCTATCTTGACGGTGTTTGGGAATATGATGGAACAAAAATTACGCATCATCCAGTAGAAGACCTATCCAAACAGATAGCTCTATTCTGCATATATAAAGACAATAGAGGGGATCTGTGGCTTGGGACGCACGAAAACGGAGCCTATAAATACAATGGGTCGACATTTGAAAAATTCACGATTTAATGAATAAGCGCTATTTTATCTTGAGCTATCTATCACATGATGCATGCCGCATATGACAGACCGTATGCATTTAACAGAAAAACCCAATTAGAATAATGGAAAAATTTGATCGCAAGAAACACTGGGAAAATATCTATCAGACCAAGGACCTACAGGAGGTCAGCTGGTATCAGCCGACACCGAGTACGTCTTTAGATTTTTTGACTCGACTGAAGGTCCCGACCACCGCCAAGGTGATAGATGTCGGCGGTGGCGATAGTTTTTTAGTGGATCATTTGCTCGATATGGGATATCAGGATGTTACAGTGTTGGATATTTCGGCAGCTGCCATATCTCGAGCTAAACAAAGACTCGGAGAAAGAGCAAATCAGGTCAAGTGGATAGTCGCAGATGTAGTAAGTTTTGAGCCGACAGAGACCTATGACTTGTGGCACGATAGAGCCGCTTTCCATTTTTTGACTGACGAAGCAGACATCGCCACCTATCTCCACACTGCTAAAGAAAATATACATCCCAATGGATATTTAGTCCTCGGCACATTCTCAGATCAAGGACCAAAAAAGTGTAGTGGAATAGCCATCAAACAATACTCAGCAAGCTCCATGACTGAGCGTCTGAATGGACTATTCGAAAAGATAGAATGTAGGACTTTCGATCACTTGACGCCTTTTGACACGATTCAGAATTTTACCTTTTGCAGCTTTAAGCAAGCGAAATAGGGTGTAGCTGGAGTAAAATAGGACTATCGACGATAAAGGACGTACTCATGATATATCCAAATGTATATCCTCCTATCCCACAGACTACTTTTGACTATGGGACTGTTTTTCTTTGTCAGTATGTTGGCCTTACTTATCTTACCTTCGTATGAATCCCATGGAAGGGAATGAAAAAACAGATCAAAAACATGGGATTTGATCTGGTATAAACGAGTTGGGCGTCATGAAAAATAAAATAGAATGCTAATACTGGAATATCAGGAAAGTTGGGTACATGATTTCGATAATTTGAAAAATATTTTGGAACAAAATATATCATGTAATGACATCAACATTGAACATATTGGAAGTACATCAATAAAAGGATTAGCGGCAAAGCCAATTATAGATATTGATATTGTTTATGAAAAACCAGAATCATTCGATGAAATAAAAGAGAGTTTAGTAAGGCTTGGCTACTATCACAATGGAAATCAGGGAATAATAGGGAGGGAAGTATTTAAACGTAAGAAGGAAAAAGAAGATGACCATAGTATAGTAGACTCAATCAAACACCATTTGTATGTCTGCCATATAGACAGTAGTGAACTACGAAGGCATCTATTCTTCAGGAATTATTTGAGAGAAAATCCTAAAGAAAGAGAAGAATACGAAAAAATGAAATTCAAAATTGCGGAAATTGTAAACCAAGATAGAAAGGAATATGCGAAACTAAAAGAGGTCATGGCTAAAGAGTTTGTTGAATCAATAATTGAAAAATCAAAATAAAAATAAACACGAACGCCCAACAAGGTGTATGTGTTCATGGCGGGCAAAAGCCCGCCACGCCACATACACAAGACCGTTGAACAAACCGCACCCTGATAAAGGCTTGACTGACAGTATGTTACACTATTTTTGATAAGATAAAATAGACTTATCAAAATCAATAAAACATGGAATCCAGACAGCCGATCAATACCC
>WUUP01000002.1 GCA_009833045.1 Saprospirales bacterium GYS_P2D | reverse complement strand
TGACTACTGACTACTGACTACTGACTACTGACTACTGACTACTGACTACTGACTACTGACTACTGACTACTGACTACTGACTACTGACTACTGACTACTGACTACTGACTACTGACTACTGCTCTTCTTCGACGATATCAAAAGTCACACGAGGATCTTTGATCTTACCACCTTCGATGATGTCGAGATCTACGAGATTATCTGCCTTAGCGAGGAGCTTACGACAGCGAGTATCCAGGTGTCTCAGCTGTACAGTTTTTCCAGCTTTGCGGTAGCGCTGAGTGATTTTATTGAGCGCTTCTATACCTGACATATCAGCGACACGACTCTCATAGAAATCGATGATGACATGCTCAGGATCATTTTGCACATCAAATTTATCGTTGAATGCCGTGGTCGAGCCGAAGAATAGAGGGCCATACACTTCATAGTGCTTGATACCTTTATCATCGACGTACTTTCGAGCACGGATGCGTTTTGCATTCTCCCAAGAGAATGATAAAGCAGATATGATGACACCGACTAATACGGCCAGAGCCAAATTGTGCAAGAAAACAGTAATGAGTGTCACGAGTATCATGACTACTACATCATGAGGTGGCATTTTACCAAAAGTCCTAAGACTGGCCCACTCAAATGTACCTATCGATACCATGATCATCAGTCCAGTCAACGCCGCCATAGGTAGCTGCTCGATAAGAGGTGCGCCAAACATGATGAAACAAAGCAATAACAGTGAAGCCACTATACCTGATAGGCGAGCTCTGGCACCTGCGGAGATATTGATCAGTGACTGTCCTATCATCGCACATCCTCCCATCCCAGAGAATAGTCCAGTGACAGTATTTGCGATACCTTGAGCTACGCATTCTCGATTGCCATCACCTCGAGTTTCTGTGATCTCGTCTATGAGGTTGAGGGTGAGGAGAGACTCGATAAGACCTACACCTGCTATCACAAATGAATAGGGTAGGATCACCTGTAGAGTCTCCATAGTGAATGGAATCGCAGGAATATGAAAAGGAGGAAATCCTCCAGAAATAGAAGCAATATCTCCAACTGTCTTAGTATCCAGATTAAATCCGATAGCTATAGCTGAGATCACCAGTATAGCCGTGAGCGAAGCGGGTACTACTTTCGTCAATTTTGGTAAACCCCAAATAATTAGCATAGTGAGTAAGACGAGTCCCATCATCATCATCATGGGCATACCGCTTAGCCAGCTACCATCTGCTCCTTTAAATTGATCCAACTGTGCCATGAATATGACGATAGCGAGGCCATTGACAAAACCAAACATTACAGGGTGAGGTACCAGTCGAATAAACTTTCCCAGCCTGAATACACCAGCCAGTATCTGTATCAATCCAGCCAGCACTACTGCTCCGAAAATGTATTCGACACCATGACTTTTGGCCAGAGCTACGATCACTACTGCGATGGCTCCTGTGGCACCAGAGATCATCCCAGGACGTCCACCGAGGATAGATGTGATGAGTCCCATAGAAAATGCCGCATAAAGTCCAGTCAAAGGTGATAGGCCTGCTATCAGCGCAAAGGCAATAGCCTCTGGTACGAGGGCCAGTGCTACAGTCATGCCTGAGAGGATCTCAGACTTATAGTCTACTTTTTGGTTAGTATCAAAGAATCGAAAAACAGCTTGCATGCTATATGATTTGCTCAAAAAAGCCGCAAAATTAAGCTATTTCAGCGTTTTCGAAATATTATTTTACATGGGGCTGTGATGTTCAGGAGAGGCGTAATATTATTTTGGACTAACCGACATTGATATCGCAAATAAAAATATGTGAACAACTCGAAAGAGAGATAAGGATGTGGAGAGTAGAAAAAATAAGGCAGACACTCTGTGAGCATCTGCCTTGGGTCCATTTTTAGTTATACTACTTCTTGTGATACAGTGTATCCTCTATCTTAAGAGGCTCTTTTATATCTTTTAGACTTATACTTTTCTACTTGACTTCTGAGTTTGTCAGTAGCTGCATCAAGTGCTATGTCGTGTCTCGGGCCAGTAGCTTCGACGAATACGTCTTTGCCTTTTAGCCGAGCCTGCAATTTTACTTTTTTATATGGATGCTTCTTGCCTCTAAAAAAGACCTTTATTGATTCCACAAAAGGATAGTTAGTGAAATACTTTTGGAGTGTTTCTTTCGCATAAGTCTCGAAATAGTTTGCTCCTTCTGTTAATCCTTGTTCTACTCTAATATCCATTTTAAAATATTTGTGGTTAGTAAAATAATATTTCAAATAACTTCGATTACCATCATAGTAATCCGTCGTAACATATGGTTAATGTACAGATTATTCTTTTAACATGCTATTTTCCCAATACTATTTTGAATGCTATTTGGCAGTATTTATATCTTTGGTTATTCCAATGCTACCTAAATATCATGTTAACAGGCTGTTACATATTATTAATTATTTATAGGTGTTTTAATATGTATACCAATTGTAATGTGTTTCGCTGCCTGCTTGATTGTTTTGTTGTAGATTTCTTCGTTGATAGGACGCCTCGATATATTTGATTAATATCAGTGTAGCGCTACATTTGATCAGAGTCGCATGATTTCGTATTTGATGAAGGCATGACACTTGCACTACATACAATAATATTGAGTTATGAAACGCATTTTAAGTACTCTCGCTATTTTATTAGTATTTGCGGCATTCATCTTTTTCTTCGTCATAGGAGGGATAGTAGATCAGCAGATGAATGTCTGCATGCATGTGGAGGATGACGACTATGATATCAGTCAAAAGGCGCTCGATCTTCATGCCTCTCTCAATGTTGCTGATTGGCATTCTGATGTGTTGCTCTGGGACCGCAATATACTCTCTGAAGCCACTCATGGTCATACGGATGTGCCACGATTGATCAAAGGCGGATTTGCTCTACAGGTATTTGATGCAGTGATTAAGACGCCAAAAGGGCTCAACTATCATCAAAATACAGGAGACACTGATCAGATCACTCTGCTCGCCATGGCTAATCGATGGCCTATTAAGACTTGGGGCAGTCTCTATGAGCGGGCACTCTACCAGTCCAAAAAACTGTATAAAGCTGCGGAAAGATCAAATGGGAAGCTACGGGTGATCACAACCCAGCAGGAGCTCACTCAGCTCATCAACGATCGAGCGAGAGATATCGAGGTGGTAGGAGGTATGCTGTCTATAGAGGGGCTCCATGCTTTAGAAGGTGAGATATCTCATCTCGATGAGCTCTATGAAGTGGGATATCGGATGATGGGCCCTGTCCATTTTTTTGACAATCTCGTAGGTGGGAGCAGTGCGGGGGTAGAGCAGTATGGTCTTACCGATTTTGGAAGACAAGTCATCCGGCGGATGGATGAACTCGGCATCCTCGTAGACTTGGCTCATGCTTCTCCAGCTCTTATCGATGATGTACTATCTACGACCTCTCGACCTGTCGTAGTATCTCATACAGGTGTACAGGGTACCTTTGACTCGCCTCGCAATCTCACTGACGATCAGCTGCGTCGCATTGCCGCTCGAGGCGGAATGATAGGTGTCGGCTTTTGGGATGGAGCAGTCGGAGACCCCCGTCCAGAGTCGATAGCTCGATCCATGAGATATGTGTCCGACCTAATAGGCGTGGAGCATGTATGTCTCGGCTCAGATTGGGATGGCGGTACGACTACATATTTCGATGCTGCTCATGTAGCTGTGCTCACTGAGGCACTGATGGAGGTCGGTTTCTCGGCTAAAGAAATCCGTATGATCATGGGAGAAAATCAACTTCAATTTTTGCTTAAGTATTTACCGAGTTGATGTTTAGGAGGTTGAATGGGTTTTTATCGTTTTCTGGTTTTGTATGTGTTCTTGTGTCAGTAGTTTAAAAATTGGAAACTGAGTACTGAAATCTGGGAACTTAGTCTCATAATCATCATTAGAAGACTAAAGACTAAAGACTAAAGACTAAAGACTAAAGACTAAAGACTAAAGACTAAAGACTAAAGACTAAAGCACTACTCGCTACTCTCCACTCATTACTCTACTCCACATACTCTTTCCTTACGACCAGCGCATATTTTTTGTTGCCGATATCGAGATAGCCCTGCTCGTAGCAAAATTTGTAGACTTTGCCTGCTTTGGTACGATACTCATTTGTGTAGTAGGAAAATTTGAATCCCTCTTCCAGTAGACGATCACGGTGGACAGTGGCTTTGCCATCTGGGTTGAGCTCCTCGAGGATACGACGGTTCTTGCGGAGGATACGATTGATTCTATTGACGAATTTATTAGCGTCACGATTCATGCGATTATTGTAGCTGGCACGGCAGCCGTCCCCACAAAACTTCTTGTCCCTGCGTCCGATCAATTTAGTACCACACTCGATACACTTCTTCTCCATGATAAGTGAAGATACGTTATCCTTTTCTTAATTCGATAGAGAGGACAACTTAAGCCAGCTATATACAGTTATCGTATTGGAAAAATCAAAATACGACAAATATGAAAATCATCCATACACTTCTACAGACTACGCTCTTCATTATTTTGATTGCAGCTATGCCATATTCAGGCCAAGCTCAGTTTGGTGATCTACTAAAAAAAGCAGAAAACATAGTCACAGGGGGTGATGATGGCGGGAATATAGGCCTCGGGCTCAAAGAAGCCCTCGAAGTAGGTGTAGATGATGCTGTCCAGAGTCTCTCTGCTCAAAATGGTTATCTCGAGAGCCCCTACAAGATATTGATCCCAGAAGAGGCAAAGCCCATCGTATCTAAACTATCTAAAGTGCCTGGCTTTCAAAATGTCGAAAAAGATCTCATTAGCAAAATGAATGAAGCTGCAGAGATCGCTGCTAAAAAGGCGGGTCCTATTTTCCTCGATGCGATTAAGCAGATTACGTTTCAGGATGCGATGGATATTCTGACAGGATCAGATGACGCTGCTACGAGATTTCTGGAGAGAGGATCACGACAGGCTCTGTATGCGGAGTTCATGCCTGTCATCCAGAAAGCACTCGATGAGGTCAATGCTCGAAGCTACTGGAAGTCTGCAGTCGATGCCTATAATAAAATACCATTCACCAAAAAGATGAACCCAGAGCTCGATGATCACGTGAATAATAAAGCGCTTGATGGAATGTTTTCTCTCATCGAGGTGAAAGAAGAAGGAATCCGTACTGATGTGTCTCAGCGTACCAGTCCATTGCTTAAAGAGGTATTCGCTAAGCAGGATTAGTCCGTTTAGGATCAGTCTATCTATATTCACGCTCTATGGAGCTGAGCCAGCAGATTTTATTCTTTTTTAGCGCCCTTGGTGTTTTCAATGGTGTTATTCTGACCTTGTATTTTCTGATTTTTAAGCGTGGACGAATTTTTTCAGATTATTATCTGGGAGCGCTGATAGCTGCCCTGACGATACGTATTGGCAAGTCTGTATTTCACCATTTCATGGATGATCTGCCCAGGTGGATATTGCAGATAGGTCTCACTGGATGCCTATTCATAGGACCTTTCGTACTATTTTATATGAGGTCAGTTTTACACCGAAAAAATAGTCTTTCTCAGTCAGAATATATTCAGTTCGGTCTATTGGGAGCTCTGGCTTTGGTGGGAGTGATCTTTCCGTACGAGCGATATGCCTATCTGTGGAATCATGGAGGAGTACATCTCATTTATCTCATATGGGCGGGTTACATTCTATACGCAGTCTATGATACCCGACAGATCTGGCATCGTAATAGTAAAAATGCACAGCGACATCCGTATAGCTGGTTGGTAGCGCTTCTGATAGCTAATATTGTCATTTGTGCTGTATTTCATTCGGTCTTATACTTAGGCTGGCCTTCCTACATATATGGTCCTGTGAGTTTTTCTTTTTTGTTTTACGTGTTGGCTGGTCTCATGTTATTTAGTCCTTTGAGAGCGCATCTTGTAGCGCAAGACAGACTGGGATATCAGAATACTATCGAGCGACCGACCAAAGTCAAAAAGCAGATGGATCTTGAGATCAAAGAGCAATTGTCCAGAGCTCTACAGTCGACTATGCAAGAAAAGAAGCCATATCTCGATCCGCAGCTCAAGCTGGATGGTCTGGCTAATCAACTGAATACCACACCGCACCTCCTATCTCAATATCTTAATGATCATGTGGGGAAAAACTTTAATAGCTACATCAATGAACTAAGGGTAGACGAGGCGGTGTCGATGATGCAGTCTCATGATGAGTATAGTTTAGAGGGCATCGCTGCGGAGGTAGGCTTCAGATCTAAATCTACATTTTATGCAGCCTTCAAGGCTCGCTACCAGATGACTCCCAAAGCATATCTAAATACCCTCCAAAAGGCATAAAACCAGTTCGAAATTATAAATCTGAACCCTTTTGACGTTCAAAATTGAGTATTTAGGATGCTTTCAGGCTTAGACTTGTGAGTAAAAAATATTCCTAAAATGATTCGAATCTTCGTTTTTCTTACTTTTCTATGTTGTTATTCATTTGGCTTTAGCCAATCTCTGAGAGACTCTGTGATGCTCCCTATTAATGACTACATGATAGGTACGTCGTACAATCATGTCGATCAGATCAAAAGAGCATTCCATGATTCTACCTTATTGTTTTTGGACGATCGAGATGGTCGGCCTTTGATCATATCGGCGGAGAAATACTCTGGATTTTTCGGTGGGCGTACCGCTGGCGAATTTAATGGCCGATATGCCACGCTCCAGCGACTCGACATCTACCAAAATATCGCCTATGCTGAGATCGAGATCAAATCACCACAATATAACTCTCGCTATATCGATCTCATGCTCCTTAAGAAAATGCCAGATGGCTGGAAGATCATTGGCAAAACAGCTACGGGATATACGCTACCTGATGTCGATGACGCTCCTCAGAAAGTCGATGTCATGACTGGGCTCCATCAGCCATGGTCGATGGCATTTATCGATGAAGATCGGGCGATAGTATCAGAACTGAGTGGAGACCTGCTATTAGTAGATATTAAGGTAGGAAGTCGGGAGGTGATTTCGGGATTTCCTGAGGATTTATTTGAGCCTTTTGTGCTGGATGTGTCCCGCTATCCAGAGGGTACTTATCCCGCTCCTGCCGATGGTCGAGAGGTGAGATTTAATGCCGGAATTCTTGAGGTAGTACTGGATCCTGATTTTGAAAAAAATCAAAAGGTATATGTGTCCTATGTTTCTCAGCAAGAGGATCAGTTTGCGCTAAAAGTCATCAGTGCAACTCTTGATGATATCAGACTCACCGATATAAAGACCTTGCTAAATCCTGGTCCGTATGTTCCTGGATTATTCCATTTTGGAGGAGGGATGACCTTTGGGAGAGACGGTATGTTGTATATCACGGTAGGAGAGCGACTTTTTGCTGAGGGTCTTAAGACAGGCCTACCTATCGCTCAGGATATCACAGATGCTCGAGGTAAGATCTATCGCATATATCCAGATGGTAGCATCCCAGAGGATAATCCTGATTTTGGACCAGAAGCTATACCAGGACTATATGCCATTGGGATTCGAGCTGCTCAGGGCATCACAGTGCACCCGGAGGATGGAAGTATATGGTTTTCTGAGCATGGTACGACTCAGGGTGATGAACTCAATCTACTCACTCCAGGAGCTAACTATGGCTGGCCTGATCGGACTACAGGTGGATACAGGACTCCAAATTATGAAGCTCCAGTAAGGGAGGGAGTGGAGTACACTGATCCAGTGCACTTTTGGCTACAGACAGTGGCACCGACGGGGCTTACTCACTATACTGGATACGCTCGACCTGAGTGGTATGGGGATCTCATCGTGCCGGGCCTCTCTCGAGGCAGTCTGTGGAGACTTGATATGCAGGATGATAGAGTCCGAGCCGTGGAGGAGCTATTTGTCGATGATCGAGTACGCCTGCGCAAGGCAGTCATGAGTCCAGATGGACGTCTCTATCTACTCACCGATGAAGCGAATGGTAGAATCATCAGAGTAGACTGATAGTCACTGAGATTCTACTTTTTGGCTCTTCACGCCATATCGGACGAAGAGCCAGATAATGATAGGAGCGATGACCATCCCGATTAAAAAGTTAATCAAAGATGCCCAGTCACCTAATGTTTTTCCTGCAGGTGAAAACAAAATACCAGTACCCAGTGGCCCTTTGCCAAAGAATGTGTTGTGACACAGATTCCACCCAAAGTGGAGCCCCAGTGGCAGTATGATAGATTTAGTTTTGGCGAAAGCCAGCGCCCATCCGTAGCCCATGATCCCTGTACCGATGAATACGAGGATCATGGGCACCAGCTGGCCAAACACACCATAGGAAAACCAATGATAGATGCCAAATGCGATAGCCGAGATCCATAGGGCTTTTGGTGTGCCACATCTCTTGATCAGAATGTATAATAGCGCTCCTCTGAATATGAGCTCCTCTGTCAGTACGGATCTAAAGTCCCACCATAGAGAGCCTGCAAAAGTGCTAAAATCGTAAGATTCAGCAAGCATCCAGCTACTCGATCGCTGCCAAGCATCCAGATATTGGACTATGGAGCAGAGTACGGCAGCTACGATGATGCCGATAGTCAGCTCTCGTAGTCTTAGCTCATAAGGAGGTGGACAGAGGACGATGATGCTGTCCTGCGTTAAGAAATGAAGCAAAAACCAAGATATGATCAAGATGACGAGGATACCTATCATGACTATTCTACGGACAGGATCATATTCTGAATGAATGGCTTGAATCCTTTCTTAGCATAGGCTTTGATGGCACTTTTGTTTTCGCTATATACTTCGAGCTGTATTTCTTTTATTCCTTTTTCTCTCGACCAGTCTATCAGGCTCTGGAGTATTTGACCATTGATTCCTTGCCCACGATGTGATGGTAGTACGTACATGAATCCCAGATAGGCATAAAGTTCATGCAGTTTGTAGTCACTATTCTGACGGATATCTGCATAGCCACAGCCCACGACTTGATCACCGATCTCGCCGATTAATAGTATTGCATCCTCACTATCCATGAATGATCGTGGATCATAGTATTGGATGGGGTCAGGCTTGAGATTGGGAGCAAAAGTGCGCTCGTAGGCGATCACTCCTTGCTGAAACTCTTCTAATATCTCGAGGTCAGCGGAGGTCGCAGGTCGTATATGTAGATCTTGATTCATCAGCTACAAGATACTGTTTATGCTGCACGATTTGGCTATAGCCAATTATCATGATTACCTGACATGATCAATATGGCTAATTTGTGAGTTAAAATCCATCTTAACAAAGAATAGAAAATGAGTCGACCGCAAGATAAAGTCAAATTCAAATCAGGTCACGAGATGAAAAATCGCTTCATGCTGGCCCCTCTGACTAATACGCAGTCCCATCCCGATGGAACACTTTCAGATGAGGAGTATCACTGGCTGACTATGCGAGCAAAAGGGCAGTTTGGCATAGTACTCACATGCGCCTCTCATGTACAGACTAATGGACAGGGATTCCTAGGGGAGCTGGGGATATATGATGATAGACATATAGCTGGACATCGGAGACTCGCTGCTGGTATCAAGGCAGAGGGTAGTTTAGCCGTGATTCAGCTTTTTCATGGAGGGATGCGAGCATTGTCAGCACTAACAGGAGAGGCACCAGTATCGGCATCACCTATAGAAAGAAAAGGAGCCCGAGGACTTTCTTTGGAAGAGGTGAAGGCATTGAGAGATGATTTTATAGCGGCAGCAGTAAGAGCAAAAACTGCGGGCTATGATGGGGTAGAGCTGCATGGTGCTCACGGCTATATCATAGCTCAGTTCATCAGTCCGGAGATCAATCAGCGCAGTGATGAATATGGAGGCTTCTTGGAGAATAGAAGTCGACTGCTTTTTGAGATTGTCGATGGGATACGGGAGCGATGCGGTCAGGATTTCTTACTGGGTGTCAGATTATCACCAGAGCGTTTTGGTATGCTACTCAGCGAGGTGAAAGAGCTCTCTCAGAGACTTATCGACACAGGGCAGGTAGACTTCCTCGATATATCACTCTGGGATTCTTTTAAAGATCCTGAAGAAAAGGTGCATGCTGATAAATCCCTTTTAGCACATTTCACAGACTTATATTGGGGAGATGTCCGACTCACAGTAGCGGGCAAGATTCGTACTGCCCAAGAAGTGCAGCAGATAATAGACGCCAGAGTTGATTTTGTCACTGTCGGTCGTGCTGCGATTTTGCATCATGATTTTCCTGTCAGAGTCATTGAGGATCCAGAGTTTGAGCCGATCGCTCTTCCTGTATCGAGAGAGTATCTGCGATCGGAGGGTTTGAGTGATGTATTCGTCGATTACATGGCTAATTGGGCTGGATTCGTAGCTGATACGGAGGGCTCAGTGTCTATGTGATGCTTTTTATTACATTTGATTAATAAGAAAAAATTCCAATATATGTCTACCTCGTTCACCTATTGTCCTAAGTGTAAGTCTGATATGGCAATGGCCCCAGATGGGTACAATCACTGCCAGAGTGATAGCTGTAGCTATATCCAGTATGACAATCCTACGCCAGTAGTGGCGGCCATCGTAGAGTATGGAGAGGATCAGGTGATATTAGCTCACAATGCTGCATGGCCTCCAGGATGGTATGGGCTGATCACGGGCTTTCTCGAAAAAGGAGAGCATCCCGATGAGTGCGTACTCCGAGAGGTCAAAGAAGAACTAAATCTCGATGGGGAGCTCATGAGTATGGTAGGTATGTATACATTCAAAAGGATGAACCAGCTCATCATCGCTTATCATATCAAGACCAAACAAGACCCCATCACTTTAGATCCCGAGCTCGATGACTACAAGATAGTGCCATTTAGCAAGGTGAAATATTGGCCCGCAGGCACTGGATACGCCCTTAGAGACTTCTTACTGACTCGAGGTATCGAGGCAGAGATGCGACCTTTTAGTTAAAACTTATAGTTGAAGTCTATCCAGTACTCGAGATTGAGATAGTCTCGGGCGATATCGTCAAATGGGAATAAGACGTGTAGTCCATAGCTCCAGTCGCCGATACCTGACTTGTATCCAGCACCTACAGCGGGTGACCATACATTGATCCGTGGATTGTTATTTTGATCAAAGCTATTGATACCGTATTCTCCTATCACATAAAATTCTTCGACTACTTTCACTCGGGCAAAGGCACCTGCGCCATATGTCAAGAGGCTGATATCTGGTGTCGGCGAAAACTGATTGATAAAATCATAAAAGATCTTTCCATACCCCCCCACTGAAAATCGATCTTCAAACTCGAATCCATAGGAAAACTTTCCTGAAAGGCTGAATCCTTGACCAAACTGAATATTACCCAGTGATATAGCGAGCCACTGCTCTGCGAGCTTGCTGTCGTCAACTACACGTCGAGAAGACTCACGTGTGCTGGTGCGTCTACGCTGAGCAGAGAGCTCAGGCATTACCGTGAGGGTCAAAAAAACGGCGATGAAAAAGCTATATATGTATTTATTACTCATGGGGGATGTCTTAGATATTTTACGTCTTAAGTGTATACCAGTATAAACGGTAGATTCTGTTTTTGTACCTACGCAGGTCCATTTATTATGAATCATTTAACAAAGATACATCTTCGAGCTACTATTTCTCGAGGATTTGCGTTCTTCTCTTGACTTATGGATATACGACTTGGATTAATATACAGAAAACGGTTATTATCGATGATCTGCCTACTCGGGATGATGGCATCGATGACGACTGATGGATATAGTCAGTGCACGATCTCTACGCTACATGGTGAGAGGATATCGGTGGAGCCGATAGATGAGATATCACTCAGATATCTGGTCGAGGATGCCGCACTCGATCAGCTGGCACTACCAGGCCAGGGTGTCTGTGGAGTGAATCTGGAGTTTATTCATGGCGATGTGAGTGACCTCAATATGACTCTTTACGGTCCTGATGGTCAGCAGGTTATCTTAGTAGGCCCCGCAGTAGAGGATAGCGATGGAGTCAAGCTTTTTGGTGTGCCCCATGATATATCATTCGTGCCATCTTCAGAGCCAACTGCCCCCGACGGTGGTATGGGTTCTCGCTGGGACAATCAAGACCCTGACTGGGGCTCTGTGAATGCTTATGGTGGTACCTATCACCCATTTTCAGGGGATTTAGACGATCAGTTTGGACAGGGTAATGTCAATGGTATCTGGGAGTTGGTGATCATAGATCAGTTTCTGGGCAATGTCGATCCTTCTTCATTTGGGAGTATTGAGTTGATTTTTTGTGATGATAATCTCACTTGCAATACCTGTGAAGCTGACGCAGGGACATTCGTATCGGATACTGTAGACATATGCGAGGGAGTCAATTTTGAATTAGAATCTATTTACAATATAGGTCAGTCTGATCCAGCCTTATATACCGATATATTGTTGAGCTTCAGCGGTAATGCCTTGTTCGCTCAGGACGAGCTGCCTCGTATCGAGGGTAGCTATGAGTCATATGTCGTCACAGTGCTCAGTGAGCAAGAAACAGAATTTAGAAATAGAATAAGAGCGCTCAATAGAGCATCTATATTGGATCTCATCAGGATGCGTGGTGGTGAGCTCTGTGTCGATATCACCGATCCTCTCCAGCTCAATATCATCCAGTCGAGTAACATCATGGCCGTAGCGCCAGATACCTCTACTATGGGCTGTGGTGTGCAGTCGATCCTCCTCGATGGGAGCGGCTCAGCAGTCAATGACTCTACCATGATCTCCTGGAAGGATGAGGCTGGGATGGTCATCTCTATGACTACAGCAGTCACGGTGACAGAGCCGGGGATCTATTCACTGGTACTCCAAGATGCTAACTGTCTTGACAGTGTGAGCGTAGTCGTCATCAATCAAGCAGATGAGGTAGATGCTGAGATCAGTGCTACTATAGATACCCTCGATTGTACTCAGACGATGTCAACCTTGACTTGGTCTACCGACTTCATGGTCAATGCTACTACGTGGATGACTTTTGATGGGGAGACGCTCAGTGATGATATGGAGCTATCAGTATCAGCTCCAGGTCAATACCAAGTCCTACTCGAAGGTGATGGTGACTGTATGTCAAGAGATACGATAGAGATCTATGCAGACTTGATAGCGCCATCAGGAGGAGTCATAGTAGACACGATTACTTGTGTCAAGACACAGGTAGATATACTCTCAGAGGAGGTGAGCCCCAATGTGATATACTCTTGGCAAGATGCGGATGGTGTAGAACTGAGTAACAATACGATGATCCAAGTCGCTACACCTGGGGACTACTCATTGACCCTGACAGCAGAGAATACTTGTGATACGACGATATCTTTCTCTGTACCTGCTGATACTTTGATACCATTGATCAGTGGGATACCTACCGATACATTCATGACATGTCTCGCTGATGAGATACAGCTGGAGCTGAATGTAGTGCCAGAGACGGAATACGTGATCAGCCAGAGTATAGACGGTCCACCATTTGAGCTGATAGCTGGAGATCCAGTGATCACAGGCGGTGGACAATATCAGTATATTTTCAATTTTGAAAATGGCTGTAGTGAAAGCTATGAAACGATGGTCATCGATGAGCGGGCAGAGCTCAGTATCACTGATCAGTCAGCTATAGTGACCTGTGATGATGAGACAGTCCAGCTCAGTACTACATTGGATACATCCATATATGATATAGAGTGGATAGGGGGCAATATCACTGGAAGTAATGATCCTTTTCCAGTTGTCATGGACTCTGCAGAGTATCGATTTGTAGGTACTCATAGGAGGACATTTTGTACAGTAGACGGGATCTACAGCGTAGCCTCTGATAGAGATGATCCTATGGAGGTGATATCGGGTGATACGTCGATTACTTGTCTTGATCCGACGGCTGAGGTATTTATACTATCTGACCCTGATGCGACCATATCATGGATAGTAGGTGGCGATACTACTCAGGCAGCTGATATAGTAGTCAGTATGGGGGATACGCTGGAGTACATCATCGATGGAGCTAATGGATGCTCTGTGCAAGGGACTTGGGAGATCAGTCAAAATGATAATAGTCCATCACTGACCGTAGATAATGAATATCAACTCGACTGTAGTCAGTCGAGCGATACCATTACTATAGATCCCGCAGGCTTGAGCAGGGTAGGATTCATAGTATCGTCAGGAGACACACTCTTTCAGGATAGCTATGTGATCACGGATACTGATCTACAGCAGGCCTATCTTGAGGGAGAAAATGGCTGTGCCACTACTCAAAACATATCGATTTCCATCGATACTCTCGCACCAGACATAGAGATTTTGACAGCTGATACTACGGTCTGTACCCCAACGGATATATCATTTATCTCTAATAGTGAGACAGCATCTGAGCTCATATACTCTTGGAGCTTAGAGGGAGATGAGCTATCATTGGAGGAAAGCTTTAGCGCATCAGTGATTGGTGATATCACGCTGATGGTGACTTCTCTCGATAATGGCTGTACAGCTACCGATCAGGTGTCTATCAGCCTTACGGCAAATCCGCTACTCGGTGTAGAGGTAGATGCCATGGATGAGAGCTGTGTCGGTACGGGAGATGGCAGTATCACCGTGCTGAGTACGCTCGGAGGGGTAGAGCCTATCACATATGCATTTGATGGAGTAGCTGCTCCTATGGGTATGCTATCGGACCTGAGGGGCGGAGAGTATATCCTCGAAGTGATAGATGCTTCAAATTGTACACTGGATACCACTATATCGATTGATGCAGGAGAAGAAATTGATCTCGATTTAGGTCCAGACCAGGTAATCCCAGTAGATGATCAGGTTGCTATAGTGCCTACCATAGTAGGAGATATCGCTGATTTTGGCTGGTTTGTTAATGGAGCTAATACAGACGCCTCTTTAGACGGGTATATGACTACAGTCACTCAGGATTTAGAGGTCATACTGCAGGCTTTCACGGCTAATGGCTGTGAAGCGATAGATACCGCCTATATCGATGCACGATTTACCCTAGATAATGTGGATATGTATATCCCCAATGCGCTCGTAGCTGGAGATGCAGGGGCTAATGGTAGCCTCCGAGTCTCACTTCCTAATGAAGTGATAGGAATAGATGAATTCAGGATATATGATCGATGGGGAGGATTGGTCCATGAGTCTATATCTCCCGCAGGAAGATTTAATATACCCCTTTGGGATGGATATCGAGATGGACAGCTGGTAGCTCCTGGAGTATATGTATACGTCTGCAAGGTGACTACGGCTGTGGATGGACAGTCAAAATTATTTAAAGGAAATATTACTGTGATAAATTAAGCGGGAGTGATAGTGATTGCTACTTTTCTGTTTAGTCCAGTTTCGAATATTTTAATAAGCGTCTCAATTGTGATATTCCCTTTTCCATTCTCAAGTTTGGAAATATAGCTTTTCTGAGTTCCGATCTTATCTGCTAACTCACTTTGAGTCATTTTTGCTTCTACTCTGGCTTGCTTTAGCATTTCACTGATGTAAAATCTTTGCGCACTCTCTTCAAATTGATTTCGACTTGGAGCCCCTCTCTCTCCGTACTTTGCATTGAGTAATTCTTCAAAGTTTGAAGCGTTCTCGATATGATTATTTTTCTCTTTTTGCATGGTATTCTTTTTGGATTTCTAAGGCTTTCTTTACTTCGGATTTAGGTGTCTTATTGCTCTTTTTTTGAAAAGAGTTGAAAAGTACTACGATACGATCAGGCTCAAGACTGCAGAACGTTCGGTAGATATTAGAATTAGATTCTACTCTGATTTCATATAGATTTTTTGTGCCTGTTAGTTTTTTAAAGAATTTGATAGGAATTTTATCTGCTTGCTTAATTACTACAAACACATGATCGTATTTAAGCTGTACTTGTGCAGGGAGGTCGAGATAGAACTCAATAAAGTACTTTTTATAAAATTCTATTATCCTCTGCTGATCCACTTAGTAAAGTTAACATATATGTGAACCACAAGCAATGGTAGAACTGTTTTTTGTGCTATCAGGTGATATGTTTTCAGCCTACAGCTTTCACTGCGAGCTCGATAGCTTTATTGAGCTGATCTTGACGAGAGAGGGTAGAAGAGTCGATGACTATAGCGTCATCAGCCTGTAGGAGAGGAGAGTCTGAGCGAGTAGAGTCTATGTGATCTCTGTGAAGTAGATTCGCTTTGATAGTATCATATGACTCTTTAGAGCCTTTTGCGATCATCTCTTCGTATCTGCGCTGAGTGCGTACATCGACATCTGCAGTCATAAATATCTTCAGCTCAGCCTCAGGGAAGACCACTGATCCAATATCTCTACCGTCCATGACTATGGACTTCTGCTGCCCTATGACACGCTGCTGCTCTACGAGAAAGCGTCTTACAGCCGATATGGCAGCGACTTCACTCACATGACTTGATACTTCGAGACCTCGGATGTGTTTTTCTACATCCTCATCATTGAGAAAGGTATGATTCGCACCATTGATACGCTGAAAATCGATACGAATATCATTGAGTGCTCCGGCCACTTGAGTAGGGTCTGATAGTGGTATCTCCTGACGGAGTAGATAGAGTGTGACGGCTCGATACATAGCTCCTGTATCGATGTGTCGATAGCCTATGATCTGTGCGAGATCTTTGCTCAGTGTCGATTTGCCACAAGAAGAATGCCCATCAATAGCAATAATGATGGGCCTTTCTTTAAGTTTTTTAATCTCTGTGGTATACGACTCGATGACTTTTCTTATTCCTGATGGTATGAGATGATTAATATTCATCTTCATTAAACAAGAAATCGTCCTTACGAGGATAGTCTGGCCAGATGTCCTCGATGTTTTCGTATGTCTCTTCTTCTTCTTCGAGCTGGTTCAGATTTTCGATCACCTCGAGTGGCGCTCCTGAGCGTACTGCATAGTCGATCAATTCATCTCGTGTCGCTGGCCATGGAGCATCTTCTAAGTGATGCGCTAATTCTAATGTCCAATACATTAATAAAATCGTTTAGATGTAAATAAATAACTACCTAAATACAATCAAGGATTCGCCAAAAGTTCCGACTGATCCCAATTTTGCGACAAAAGTAAATTTTTTCTGTTCCTATGCAAATAGGTGGTCAATAATCTTGAGCTTTACCGCCCTCATTAGAGGATCAGCATAGCATCTCCATAGCTGAAAAAGCGGTACTTCTCCTTGATTGCTTCTTGGTATGCATCCATGACTAACTCCGTACCTGCAAAAGCCGATATCATGATCACTAAGCTCGATTTCGGCAAATGGAAGTTGGTGATCATGGAGTTAGCAATGCTAAAGTCGTAAGGCGGGTAAATGAACTTATTCGTCCAGCCTTCAGCTACCTTCAGATTACCTGTGGCATTGACAGCTGACTCGATAGAGCGCATAGCTGTAGTTCCTACAGAGCAGATTCTTTTTCCTTGTCCTTTCCGCTTATTGACCACATCTACTGCGGACTGAGGGATTTTGAAGTATTCTGCATCCATTTTATGTTTCGACAGATCTTCTACCTCAATATTACGAAATGTCCCAAGTCCTATATGTAGTGTGAGCTCAGCAAAATCCACTCCTTTAATTTCCAGCTTTTTCATAAGTGTTTTGCTGAAGTGGAGTCCGGCAGTCGGTGCTGCTACGGCGCCGATCTCTTTTGCATAGATCGTCTGATATCGCTCGAGGTCGAGGTCTTCGGCCTCTCTCTTAATATATTTCGGTAGAGGAGTCTTACCGAGATCTGCCAAAATTTCTTGAAACTCATCTTCCGAACCATCAAAGTAAAATCTAATGGTCCGTCCTCTACTCGTGGTATTATCTACTACCTCTGCTACTAATCGATCGTTTCCCTCTGCATCTCTGAAGAAGAGCTTGTTACCTACACGGATCTTACGAGCAGGATCGACGAGTACATCCCAGAGTTTACTTTCTTTGTTTAGCTGACGGAGTAAGAATACTTCGATATTAGCCTCTGTTTTCTCTTTGATACCAAACAGTCTCGCTGGGAATACTTTAGTGTTATTGAATATAAAAGCATCGCCTTCGTCAAAGTAATCTACGAGATCCTTAAAAACTTTATGTTCTATCTTACCACTGTCTCGATGTACTACCATGAGACGTGACTCATCCCTCTCTTTTGATGGATATTTAGCCACGAGTTCATCTGGCAAATCGAAATTGAACATTGACAACTTAGCTTTCATGTATTCTTTTTTGTTTGTTTTATGAAAAGGGTTACGGCCCTTCCGAATATCATAGGATATGGAAAAACGGGGCAAAAATATAAATTTCAAGATGCATGAACCATTCTTTTCCACTATTTAGATGGATCGTCTTGTTTGATTTATACTCTTATTCAATTGTTTTATCAGTACTTTGGTTTCTTTGATCTAAAATGATTTGCCATTAGCAGACATTTAGTGATCTTGACAGCAGATTATTATGCTCATATTTAAAATCATAAAAGAAAGTATACTCATGGCTGGCTCTCAGTTATTGAGTAATAAACTGCGCACTTTCCTCTCTTTGCTCGGTATTACGATAGGGATATTCTGCATTATCGCTGTTTTATCTGCAGTGGATTCGCTGGAGCGAAGTATCAGAGATGGATTCTCAGAGCTCGGATCGGATGTCATCTATGTGGACAAGCAGCCATGGACAGAAGACCCCTCACAAAACTACTGGAAGTACCTCCGCCGTCCTGAGCCAGGTATGCGTGATTATGAGGCGATAGTAGAGCGATCTGATTTAGCAGCAGGAGCAGCTTACTCCTTTTTCACTGGAGGAGGGACTATCAAACATGAATCTTCCAGCGTAAAAGGGGCGTTCTTCATGGGCACCACCTATGAGTATCAGGAGCTACAAGGAGTAGAGATCGCCGAAGGTAGATATTTGACTGATTTAGAATACAGAAACGGAGCGAATGTCCTCTTGCTCGGGCATCTTATCAAGCAAGAACTGTTTGGCGATCAAAATGCCCTGGGTAAAGAAGTAAAATACCTTGGACAGAAATTCAAGGTTATTGGAGTGCTGAAAGAGGAGGGAGAGGATCCTTTTAACTTCATCAACTTTGATGATGTAGTATGGACAGGCCTCGTGACGACTCGTAAGTTTTTTAGTTTTAATGACTTCACTCGTGGTAATAACTATCAAAAGCTATTAATAGTCAAAGCTAAAGATGGAGTCGATCTGGATGATCTCAAAGATGAATTGACAGGCATCATACGTGGAGTCAGACGACTCAAGCCGCTGGAAGAAGAGAATTTTGCCCTCAATGAACTCAGCATGTTTGAAGAGATATTATCTGGATTTTTTGGAGCTCTGAATATTGCGGGATTCACTATTGGAATATTTGCTTTGATCGTAGGGATGATAAGTGTAGCCAATATCATGTTCGTCAGTGTGAAAGAACGCACCAATATCATCGGAGTCAAAAAGGCTATCGGCGCCAAGCGATCCTTTATTTTATCAGAGTTTTTGATGGAGTCGATTTTCCTCTGTGTGATCGGAGGCCTATTGGGTCTCGGTATGGTATGGCTCTTGATGAAGCTCATCTCTATGGTCATACCATTCGCATTATGGCTATCTATGCGAAATATCATCATCGGAGTGACAGTATCGGTAGTAGTCGGAGTCATCGCCGGTGTGATCCCAGCTCTCCAGGCCAGCAAAATGGATCCTGTAGTGGCTATGCGGCAGTAGGGGAGAATTAGTGATTGCGTTATTGAATTTCAAGTATTAGTTGGGCTATTTGGATTTTTAGATCTGGTAGATCATCCTTAATAATATCCCAAATTACGTATGGATCTACTCCAAAGTACTTATGCACTATCAAAATTCTCAGCCCAATTATTTTACTCCATGGTATTTGCTCATTTTGGCTTTGTATTGTTTTACTCAGCTTGTTACAGGCTTCTCCAATTATCTGTAGTTGTCTTAGGCAGGCATCATAGAATCTTCCAAAAAGCCATTACTATTGACCCCGTGTGTATAGAGGTCTATTTTGGCTATAGTATCTATCACGTGTTTTAGCCTCACCAAATCTTCAGCGTTATCGCTCATAAATCAGCTTTTTTTCTCGATCAATAAAAGGCTTCACATATTTCGATAAGCCTTTGGTAGAAACCAAGTCTACCTTGCTTTTGAGCAAATCTTGCAACTCTAACTGCATTTGGATAAATTCTAATCCGATCCGCTCAGTGTAATCCAATTCTACAAGTATGTCTATATCACTTTCAACATGAGCATAACCTGTGGCATAAGATCCGAATAAGAAGGCCTTAAGCACTGGTTTTTGACTCAAGTAAGATTCTATTATTTGAATTTGTTCTTTACGGAGATTCATAGTTATTAGTAAGTATAGCTGCGCAATAAATTTTACAATTTAAGGCTAACTTTAGTTCCCAGTTGAAATTCAGAAACAAAAAAGCCACCTCAAATGAATGAGATGGCTTCGTATATCTAAAGTAAAAGACCGAGCTTAAACAGCCGCTTTTACGATTTGTTCGAATGCATCAGGGTGATTCATAGCCATATCAGCTAACACCTTTCTATTGAGATCGATATTCTTTTGAGATAGACCGTGCATCAACTTAGAGTAAGTAGTGCCATGCTGACGAGCCCCAGCATTGATTCTTGCTATCCAGAGACTTCTGAACTCTCTTTTCTTTACTTTTCTATCTCTGTATGCGTACTGTAGACCTTTCTCTACAGCATTTTTAGCTACAGTGTAGACTTTACTTCTTGCGCCGAAATATCCTTTCGCTTGCTTAAGTATCTTTTTTCTGCGTGCTCTTGACGCTACTGCATTTACTGACCGTGGCATGTTCTACTGATTTATTTTAGGCCTAATAATACTTTGATTCTTTTCTCATCTGCTTTACTTACTAAAGCAGAATCTCTTAATCTGAGCTTAGCTTTCTTCGTTTTCTTTCTCATCAAGTGAGAAGTTCTCGCCTGAAATCTCTTCACTTTTCCTGACCCAGTCACTTTGAATCTCTTCTTAGCACTTGAGTGCGTTTTTACTTTAGGCATAATTCTATCTTTCTAAAAATGGAGTGCAAAGGTACTTATTCTTAGGGCAATTGAGCAAGTATCAAGCTAAAAGAATTTAAATCTAATCAATATTCCACTCTTTTTCCTTATTGTAAGGAAATGCGCTTTGATAAATAGAGATTTATACATTTTCATTTATGCAATATGAAGGGTGTTCAAGTCAATTGGTCTAATATTACTTCTTCAAATCCATAATTATATAGATTCATGCATCTTTGTCGCTTGATTCCTTCATCTTGTTCTCATAAGATATGCTTGATAGTTTAGATCGGATTACTGGACAGCAATACACATCCTACTTTTTGATCAGTGGCCCCTGTGCTGTTGAGGATTATGACACCTGTGCCGTAGTAGCAGAGAGGGTAGCGACCATAGCATCTCGCCTAAGCGTACCTTACATATTTAAAGCTTCCTATAAGAAAGCGAATCGAACGAGATTGGACTCATTTAGCTCTATCGGTATAGAGGAGGCATTAGAGATATTAGATCGTATCAGGTCTGATTTTGCGGTACCTGTATTGACGGATGTACATGAGTCCACAGAGGTAGCTCGAGTGGCTCAGGTGGCCGATGTCCTACAGATTCCCGCATTTCTCTGTAGACAGACTGATCTGCTCGTCGCAGCCGGTGAGTCAGGACGATGTGTCAATGTCAAGAAAGGTCAGTTTATGAGTGGCGCTGGTATGGCTCATGCTGTAGAAAAAGTATATTCTACCAAAAATGAAAATGTCTGGCTCACAGAGAGGGGGAATTCTTTTGGCTACCAAGACTTGATCGTGGATATGAGAAATATCGCCGAAATGAATCATTCGGCGAAAGCCGTGATCATAGACTGTACTCACTCCGTTCAGCGACCTAATGCGGCAACGGGTATCACAGGAGGCACACCTGATAGGATAGAGCTTATCGCTCGTGCAGGTATAGCTGCCGGTGCGCATGGGATATTCATAGAGACACATCCTGATCCCTCACGAGCACTATCAGATGGGGCTAATATGCTGCCACTGGATGAGATCGAGGGTTTACTCGAAAGAATACATCGACTATCACTAAGTGTCAGAGAGATATATGGCTAAAAATATAGAAATAAGGTTAACTCCCGATAGGCTGGAGGATCAAGAGTATATACAGCAGCTCATCAGAAAAGAAGCCAGACTGCCAAAGGATAAGCCTGTCCACTATGACATCGTCAGACGCTCGATAGACAGTCGAGGTCGACGGCCCAAGTATGTCATGAGGGTAGTCATATATGATGACGCTCAGGAGAAAGCGGAATCCATACAGATCAGCTATGACCGAGTCGGTGGTGGTCAGCGAGTGCTGATCGTTGGGGCGGGGCCTGCCGGGTATTTTGCGGCGCTGCGGCTCATAGAGTTAGGGATACAGCCTATCGTCATCGACAGAGGTAAGGATGTACAGGCTCGTCGACGTGACCTGCGGGCTATACAGCAACATCATACGGTGAATCCTAACTCCAATTATTGTTTTGGAGAGGGAGGCGCAGGGACCTACTCTGATGGTAAGCTTTATACTCGAGCTAATAAAAGAGGTAATATCAAAAAGATGCTCCAGATACTCGTTGATCACGGGGCACAGTCAGACATACTCATAGACGCACATCCCCATATCGGGTCTAATAAGCTCCCCAAAATCGTAAGTGCCATCCGTGAGACAATAGAGCAGTATGGCGGAGAAGTACATTTTGGTACTAAGTTGATAGACTTCATCATCAGGGACGGACAGATGATGGGGGCAGTGATGGAGGATGGTCAGGAGATCATGGCAGATGCGACGATATTGGCTACAGGGCACTCTGCTCGAGATATCTATCGGCTGTGTGGTGATCGTGGGGTACAGATAGAGTTTAAGCCATTTGCCATGGGAGTGCGTGTCGAGCATCCGCAGCCACTGATCGATGAGATCCAGTACAATCAGCGCCAGCGAGAAGAAAATCTACCAGCGGCATCCTATGGTATCGCCTGTCAGGTCGGGGAGAATGGCGTTTTCTCATTTTGCATGTGTCCAGGTGGGCTGATCGTACCTGCCGCCACTGCTCCCGGTGAGCTCGTAGTCAATGGTATGTCTCTTTCCCGAAGGGACTCACCCTATGCCAATGCTGGGACCGTAGTCACCCTTGATGACAATCCTTATCCAGATACAGCCTTTGGAGGGATGAAATATCAGCAGGAGGTAGAGCAGCGATTTTTTGAGTTTGGAGATGGTAGTCAGCGAGCCCCAGCCCAGAGATTGACGGACTTTTATGCTGGAGTCACATCGGATACGGTCGGCGATAGCTCCTATATACCGGGCATCTACAGTGCACCTATGCACGAACTCCTACCAGACTGGATAGCGAAAGCACTACGGGCTGCGGTCAAACAATTTGATAAAAAAATGAAGGGATACTTTACTGACGAGGCGCATGTGATCGGGCTGGAGAGTCGTACGAGTGCTCCTATACGGATCCCTCGGGATAGCGAGACGCTGATGTCACCTGATATCGCTGGACTATTCCCATGTGGGGAGGGTGCAGGCTATGCTGGCGGTATACTTTCTGCAGCGCTCGATGGTCAGCGAGTGGCTGATGGAGTCTTGGGCTACTTGTCATGAGTCAGGTCTCGGACGATTTATTTCACTGCTATTGCCAAATAAATTATTTTCTTTGCAGCGAAACCAATGCTTGCTGAATGAAGAATTACGTAGATCTACTCGCACGTATATGTATCTCCTTTATATTCTTATACGAGGCATACGATTCTATAGTTTTTTTTAAAAATACCAAGGAGACCATGACTGAATATGGGATTACTTGGCAGCAAGACATTTTACTTATTGGACTCATCTTTGTCCTCATTTTAGGTAGTATCATGATCCTCATAGGATATTATGCCAGTATCGGCGCAACAATGATTCTCCTTTATTGGTTGCCTTTTACATTGATAGTGTATTCCTTTTGGAATGATCCCATCGAGCTCCGTCGTATTAACTCATTGTACTTCATGAGAAATATGGGGACGATGGCAGCGCTCCTGCTACTCATGGCCAATGGGGCAGGGGAGTTCAGCGTCAGGAGGATACTACATGTACTTAGACTACCAGAAGAATGATAACAATATATGGCGATGTGGCTCCAGTAGATATATTAGCTATAGGGGTACATCCAGATGACATAGAGCTGTCCTGTGCGGCCACTATCCTCAAGCAGCGAGACTTAGGCTATACGGTCGGCATCGTAGACCTGACAAAAGGAGAACTCGGGACTCGTGGCAGTGCCAGTATCCGCATGGAGGAGGCGGCTACGGCTGCGGAGATCCTCGATGTACAGTATAGGGTCAATCTCGAGATGAGAGATGGCTTTTTTGTCCATGACGAGCGACATGTGCTTAGAGTGGTGGAGGCCATACGGATGGCTCAGCCTAAGATTATTTTGGCTAATTCGCTCAAGGATAGACATCCAGATCACGGCCGAGCGGCAAAACTGGTAGCGGAGGCTCATTTTTATGCTGGCTTACGCCGAATAGAGACACCAGGATACGAAGCTCATAGAGCCCATGCACTATATCACTATATACAGGACAAAAATCTCAATCCAGATTTCGTAGTAGATGTCACGGGATATGTCGACCAGAAGGTTCAAGCTATTCAAGCCTTTAGTACGCAGTTTTTCGTGGATAATGAGGAAGGGATTCAGACACCGATATCAGGGAAAAGTTTCTTAGATTTTATCTTAGCCAAGATGAAAACCTATGGACGTCCTATCAATGCAGAATATGCAGAAGGCTTTAATGTGGATCGACATGTTGGAGTAGATGATCTCATGCATCTGAAATAAAAAATGGAGTGATCAAATTGATCACCCCACCTATGTTATTCTTTATTATATTTCTACTATAGCTTATTCCCTGAGAATGTACAGTTTGATGTCACCGCTCCGATGACAGGTACAGTCGCAGAGAGATCGAGGTCTGCTGTGAGGACATCGCCAGCGATAGTAGCGTCTCCAGAGAATGTCAAATCAGTTGTGATTCCTTCTATTTCAATATTAGAGAGGACCTTATCGGTAAATATGATTTGATCCCCATCCACATCACCTTCTAATGATAGTGGTATACCCATGATAGACGCTGTGACAGTTACTTTGTCTTTATCATCGTCATTAGTCGGAGGAGTGATTTCAAATTGGACCGCTTCTTGATTGATAGCTGCAAATAGTCCTCCGCACATAAACCCACCTTCGTAAGTCCCGAAGAATTTTTCGTTGGGATATACGCATGTTCCGTCGTCGGACGTAGCATTCGGGTTATAGTTTTCAGCTCGACTGTCAGTACAGCCTTTCTCGTCTTCATCTCCGCCACAGCTGGTCATGAGCATGGTCATCGAGAGGAGTAGTCCTGCTAAATAAAGTAATGTATTTCTCATTGGTGTGTATTAAGGTTTTAATATTTGTGTTCTATTGTGTTTGGTATAGAGAAGTATTTGCCTTCCATAGCGTTGGTATATTCGAGTGATCCTAATCTCATACGGAGAGGGATTCCACTTCGTTTTTCAATAGTATCTTCTGTTTTGCAAAAGAATGCTGTCACTTTGTATGGGCTCATCTTCAGATCAGCTTGAGGCGAATTGACCTCGGTATATGACTTCATCTGCAGAGCCATCGGATTCAATAGATCGAGCCCACTATATGATGACACAGTATCTTTAGCCTGCACCCTATGGGTCTGAGCAGAGATTATCTGTGTGATGGATAGGAGAGCTATGGTGAAGATGATTCTGATGATTACTGATCTTTGATGAAAGCTAATCCGAAACTAAATAAAAATATCCTGAATACTAAGTTTTATTAGCTCATCAGCGCTCAAATGTATATGGATATCGGCCTGGATACCTTTCATAAAATCCCATCAGCTTGATACTGCCGGTAGTCTCTTTTAGGAGTTTTATGAATTCTTGAGTCGTATTTACTTTCTGATCGTTAAAGTATTCTACGATGAATCCAGGCTCCATGTTGGTATTAGCGATCACGCTACCCTTGGAGATACTGATGATCATGATACCCTCACTATTGATACGAGCTTTTTCGATAGAGTTGAGATCACGTATCTCTATGCCGAGTTCTCGCAGCTCTTTGTCGGAGCGTACGGAGATATAGTCAGTGGTATTAAGATGATTGCGGAGGGTAATACTCTGCTCACTGATCTGGTTCTTTCGGATAAATTGTAGAGTTAACTTATCACCAGGGCGATATTGATTGATCACTTCATAAAAAGAAGAACTATTCTTGATATCGATACCGTCTATGGCGATTATCACATCGTTTTTCTTAAGGCCTCCTTCTGCTGCAGCACTGTTTAAGTTCACAGTACTGACATGTACTCCGGTGATTTGATTGAGTTTTAGCTTTTTAGCTATATCTGCATTCACGTCAGTCACAGATATCCCCAGTTTTCCACGTTGTACCGACCCGAATTCTTTGAGATCGATAATCACTTTTCTGGCCAGATTGGATGGGATGGCAAATGACAGCCCCTCATAATTTCCATTGCTGGATATGATAGCGGTGAATATTCCCATGAGGAGACCATCCGTATTGACAAGTGCCCCTCCGCTACTGCCTGGATTGATGACGGCATCTGTCTGTATGAAAGACTCTATATCGTTTTTGCTGAGTGCATCTATGCTCCGAGCCTTGGCACTGACGATGCCCGCTGTGACTGTAGACTTTAGCCCAAAAGGATTACCAATAGCCAGTATCCATTCACCCACTTGGAGGCTATCCGAATTAGCAAATACTAATGAGGGTAGCTGCTTAGCCTCTATCTTGAGTAGAGCGAGATCGGTGGATTCATCTGTCCCTATGACCTCAGCTACGAATTCTCTTTTGTCTTCTAAGGTGATCTCAATGAAGTCAGCATCTTTTACTACATGATAGTTAGTGACTATGTAGCCATCTTCGCTGATGATGACTCCAGATCCCTTCTCACGAGTGAATCCTTCAGAAAAAAAAGAGCCTTCTACTTTCTCATAGGCGATGATATATACCACTGAAGACGTGCTGCGTTCTGCCGCTTTGACAAAGTGATTCGGGGTGTGATCAGATATTCTGTGGATTCGCTTAGATATGGGGTCAGTATCCGCCATTTGAAAATAGTTGACCGTACTTCGCTCATGCTCTATTCTATCCAGTATGTGATCAGTCAGCCACTGATGATAGACTAATAGTCCTACCACCATGACGCAAATCATCATAGTGAAATAAAAGGCCTTCTTTTGAATAGATTTTACTGACATTTTTTTTTGATTATCTAATGGTCATTATCATTAGCACCAAAAGAAACGTCTTTGTTGACTTAATCGTATGCCGCTGAGCTTCGTAGTGTCTTAGATGGCTTATCCCCCAGTTTCAGTCTTTAGTTTGACGATGAGATTATTCCAGTAGTCTTTCTGCTCGTCTGTTTCATCTTTATCACAGAAGTCAGTGATCTCGAGTATCGTCTCATTAGTGACATCAGACTTGTACATTCTATATTCGAGATATTCACCATCTTCAGCATCATCCCATTCAAATCTTATACGCTCTTCTTCGATATCATCGATCATCTCTGCGACCTCTTCTGATCCCTGCCACTCATAGGTATATACATCATCCTGTATATCTACCGAATCACAAAACCATCTCACTAAGCACTCTGGTGTCGTAATAAATCTATATAGTATGGCAGGTGATGCTCGGAAGATGTATTCATGTTGGCATTTGACCCTTTCCATTCTCTCTCTTTTATGGTGTAATTATTAAACGCATTGTTGCGGATTGGCGGCAATAAATAATTTTTATCTCACATATTCAAAAAAGTAAGATCTTTTTTTGCCAACATAATTATCATGAGCTCAACTTAACTTTTCAGCATTATAATGCTATATCGTATATATTTGTCCACGCTTAATTTTACATTTTCTTAACCATAGTAATTGATATATGAGGCAGCTGAAGATTACGAAATCGATCACAAATCGTGAAAGTCAATCCTTAGAAAAATATTTACAAGAAATAGGAAAAGTCGACCTACTCACTCCAGAAGAAGAAGTAGAGCTCGCTAAAAAAATCAAAGAGGGCGACCAAGAAGCGCTCGAAAGATTGACTAAAGCTAACCTCAGATTCGTAGTATCAGTAGCCAAACAATATCAAAACCAAGGACTATCACTCAGTGATTTGATCAATGAAGGAAACCTCGGATTGATCAAAGCTGCACAGCGATTTGATGAGACTCGTGGATTTAAGTTTATCTCTTATGCCGTATGGTGGATCCGTCAGTCGATCCTACAGGCACTGGCAGAGCAGTCTCGTATCGTAAGACTGCCACTCAATAAAGTGGGCTCCCTCAATAAGATCAATAGAGCTTTCTCGGAGCTTGAGCAGGAGTTTGAGCGTGAGCCGTCTGCTGGAGAGCTTGCTGATCTACTCGAGATCACTGCTGAAGAGGTAGAGACCACTCTTGGAGTAGCGGCTCGTCATGTATCTATGGATGCACCTTTCGTAGATGGTGAGGACAACTCCCTACTCGATGTACTCGAAAATGATAAAACTCCTGGCACCGATGCGAGTCTGTCACATGGACAGTCACTCCGTACAGAGATTGAGAGATCATTAGGTACATTGACAGAGCGTCAGTGTGATGTGATTAAGCTATACTTTGGTATCGGAGTGGAGCACCCGCTTTCATTAGAGGATATCGGGGAGCGATTTGGTCTGACTCGAGAGAGAGTACGTCAGATCAAGGATAAAGCGATTAACAAGTTGAGATCTTCGTCTCGCAGCAAACTATTAAAGAATTACTTAGGAGCTTAATAAAGCTCCTAAGCTTTATTAATTCTTATTTCCCTTTCTTCTTTTTCTCTTTCTTTTCGCCCTTAGTGTCTTCTAAGACCTGTGGAGGTCTATTGATAGACTCTTCTAGAGAGATAAACGTCTCTGTACGTTGGATACCTTCGATCTTTTGGATCTTATTAGACAGGACTTCACGTAGATGATCTGTATCTCTACACATTAGACGAGCAAAAATGCTATAGTTGCCTGTAGTGTAATGTGCTGATACGACCTCTGGGATTTCGTTTAGATCCTTGATGACATCATTGTAGTATTGGCTTTTCTCGAGGAAGATACCTAAGAATGCTATGATGTCAAATCCAAGTTTGGAGAAGTTTACTTTCAGTTTAGAGCCTGTGATGATTCCCATCTCAGTGAGCTTCTTGAGCCTCACATGGACAGTACCGCCCGAAACGAACAAGCGTTGCCCTATTTCTGCATAAGATGTCTTAGCATCTTCCAGCATCATAGAGATAATGCTCAAATCCGTTTCGTCTAAATCATACTTCTGTTTCATATGGCTTTATTAGATTAATAATGTGTAAAGGGTGAAACACGTCGTCTATCAAGACAACTATGTAATACTAAATGTGGTTTACTTTTCATTGTTGGATGAGCCCATATTTTTAGAAAAAATGTGAGTTGATGTCTTATTAAAGGGGCAATAATTAGAACTATTCTATAAATGCCATCCAACATGTCAAAAGTAGTTTAATTTTGGCTTCATTTGCAATTTTTATATGAGATTTTATTCTATACAATGATATATAACTAAAATAATCTTGAATTTTAGAAGAATTGAAATATGGATTCCGCTGCTGGTCAGCGTGATAGCGGCATTTGGGATGCTGATAGGGATGAAGTTTGACCAAAGTCTATCAAAAGATGGTCTTATAAAGGCATATATCCCATCTGATGATGAAGCGGTGTATGAGGCAGTGCAGCATATCAATGAAAAATACTACGGAGCTATAGATACTAATGAACTTACCGATGAGGCGATTCGCTCCATGATATCTACGCTGGATGACTACAGTAATTATTGGGATGGGATGCATCATCATCATTACAAAAACTATATCAACGGTATCTACGAAGGGCGAGGCTTAGAAGTATTTCCTTATGCAGATCGATTTTATGTCACGAATGTAGTCGCCGATAGTCCCGCAGAAGAGTCAGGCGTGATGAGAGGTGATGAAATCATCGCATTAGATGAGGTCGTGATGGATAGTTCAGTTTCTATGGATTCGCTACATATCCTCATGCGAGCGGATAGAACGCTCGATATCACAGTACTGAGGGGCGATGATGAAATCAAGTATAAGGTAGCTCAGCGTCAGATAGATGTACCATCGACTAAGACGCTGATCTTAGGTAAGGACTCAATCATCTATAGCCGTATCAATCAGTTTAGCCAGCATGCTTACAGGTCCTTTATGGAAGATCTCGAAGAACTCAAGAATAAAGGACATCGAGTAGAGCATCTTATTTTGGACCTCAGATCCAATCCAGGAGGACTACTTGACGAATCTGTCAAAATATTGAATCAAATGATATCCGAACCGCAGGTCACACTGGTCAGTACGATAGACAACAAGGAAAATATGACTGAGTACAAGTCAAATGGCAGAACCTTTATCAATTTGGATCGTATAGTCGTGTTAATAGACGAGCGCTCAGCTTCTGCCAGTGAGATAGTAGCAGGGAGCCTACAGGATCTTGATCGAGCTGTAGTCGTAGGCCAACATTCTTTTGGCAAAGGTAAGATTCAGCAAAACTATGAACTCAGTAACGGAGGGTCTATCAGCCTGACAGTAGGGGAGTATCTCCTCCCATCAGGCAGATCCATAGCTAAGGGGTCGGCTGTAGATCTGGATACAGTATATACCATCCATCAAAAAAGGCCTATCAATGTAGAGTACGGGGTAGGTCCCGATGTGCTAATTTCAGATAGCTGTGATATATACCGTGAACGTGATTATATAGCTTATTTGATCGAGAATGAGCAAATATCGATAAACGAGATAACTTCAGAAGATGCTAAGGAGATAGCGAATTCATTTACTCAAAATCGAAATGTGGGCAGCTGTCGAGAGTATATCTCCGGAGAAATGGTTTGGTTTTTATCCGAGACACGAGTAGCTGAGCCCTATATCAGCGAAGAGTTCTTTGATCTGCATATAGCAGAGGCTTATGATATCATCACTACAGATAGATATGATCAGATTCTATCTCCTCAAAAACTCTAAGTCTCCTTTGTGATTATACCGAGCCATCACAGATGGTTCGCCACTTTTATCTTGATTGATGTCTACTACGTAGTCTGCTGCTTTTTTGATTTGGGAGTCGATATTCTCAAAATTTAGTGGAATATCTTTCTGGCCCTCATATATTGGTAGTGTCGCTAAGAGCGGTTTTTTGATACCTCGTATGAGCTCCTGGCAAAAATGATCTTTTGTAATACGTACAGCGATAGTGTTTTCAGGATTTCGCATGTACTCAGGGATGTCTTCAGTGGCGGGGTATACGACGGTGAGTGGACTCTCATGATAGATGAGGAGTGTCTCTATACGTGGATGGACCTCCTCGACATAGTCTTTGAGTAGGTCTATATCATCTACGATCAGCACCATATTACCTTTTTTCTTTTGCTTTTTGATCTCATAGATACGCTCTACAGCAGCACTGTTGTCGATGTCACAGCCGAGTCCCCAGACAGTATCTGTCGGGTAGAGGATGACTTGACCACGTTTTAGTGCTTTGATAGCTCTTTCTATCTCATCTATATATACAGGCGACATTACGTCGTAAGATTTCATCTTGTTTGGGATATTACAAAACACTACCTTAATCCCTTACGTTAAGTAAAGACCCAAGTACGAGTGCTCATGAAAAATTCAGGCAAAAATCTAATTTTTTTTAGATATATCAATGTTTTCGCTTTATTGCTTCTTTTCTCAGGAGTGGCTTCTGCCAAACATATCATCGGTGGAGACGTATTCTACGAGTGCTTACAGTTAGATACGATCAATAATAAAGTCTTGCTTCATTTCGAGTTTCAGATGTACCGAGATAATCGATGCTCGACTAATGGTGAGGAGTGTGCCTATTTTGATGGAGATGGTCGGGGCAATGGCAATAGTCGAGGAGCTGAGTTTGGCGTATACAGGTCAAATGGCCGGACATGGACCTATGTCCAAAAGACGGACCCCATACGGCCGACGTCTATACAGCCCGTACCACCCAATGATCCGCCGTGTCTTATTACTCCTCCTGCGATAGATGTCGAGCGAGGATTATACACATTTGACATTGAGCTGGATATTATTGAGTCTAATTATTTGATCACTTATCAGCGCTGCTGTAGGAGTGAGAGCATATCCAATATTGTCAATCCTGGTAGCTATGGAGCGGTATTCTCAGTGGAGATCACACCTGAGGCGCTCAAAACATGTAATAATAGTCCAGTATTCAATGAGTTTCCTCCGCTAATAGTCTGTGCAGGATTTGAACTGGAGTACGATCATAGCGCAAGCGATGTCGAGGGAGATGAAGTAGTTTATGAGTTTTGTACACCATTATCATCAGGAGGTACTAATGGTAATGCACCTACTTCTGATTGCAACAGTACCCCTGTGCCAGAGCCTTCGGCGTGTACTCCAGATGGATTCAGACGTGTAGGCTTTTTATCCCCATCATTTACATCATTAGCCCCGATGGGCGGAGATCCAGTAGTAGGTGTAGATCCAGTCACTGGTCTGGTATCAGGAGTGCCCACCATCATTGGCGAGCACGTCATGGCCGTCTGTGCTAATGAGTATCGAGATGGCGTATTACTCTCGACTATTAGGAGAGATTTTCAGTTCATCGTATCAGCCTGTGAGAAAGCAGTCAATGCAGACATAGTAAGTGATATGTCAGTAGGTAAGAATTTTGATGTGATATCATGTGGGGACTTTGATGTTCAGTTTCAAAATAGAAGTACTCGATTGCAGGATATAGTGAGTTATACTTGGGAGTTTGAGGTTGGGGTTGATGTAGTTACTTCTTTTCAGCGAGATCCTTTGATTACTTTTCCAGAGTACGGTATCTATGATGCTAAGATGATCGTCAATGAGGGAATTCCTAATTGTACGGACAGTGCATTTGTCACAGTCAGAATACTTCCTGGGCTTGACGCCGAATTCTCTTCAGCATATGACACATGCGTAGCGGGACCTGTGACATTTACACAGTTTTCTGAGACAGATGATAATAATTTCATTGTCTCCTATGAGTGGGATTTTGATGATGGTAATGGACAGTCACAAGTCAATCCGAGGCATCTATACGATATCCCAGGGGACTATGATGTCTCGCTCACTGTCACGGACAATAATGGATGTAGCGATACAGAGACGCAAGATCTGCTCTATGCTCCCGCTCCCAATTTGATCATAGTAGAGCCTTCTAAATTTATAGGATGCGAACCCGCAGAAGTGACTTTTAATAATCTGACTACGCCGATCGATGATAGCTATGAGATTTTCTGGGATTTTGGAGATGGTAGTGATGAGGATGAGCAGTTTGATTTGTCACCGACTCATACTTATGAAGATGATGGGGTGTATTCAGTTTCTGTAGATATTATATCTCCATTGGGTTGTTTAGCTACTCGCACTTTCCCGAGTTGGATCAATGTACAGATGGGGCCTGATGCTGATTTTGATGTCAGTCCTCCAGCTGATAGAATAGATATCAATAATAGCACTGTGAGCTTTCTCAATGGTACCGTGGGTGCTGTAGAGTATTATTGGGAGTTTGGAGATGGTGGGATATCATTTGAGCAGAGTCCAACACACACTTATCGAGATACGGGAGTTCATTTTGTCACGCTGTATGCTACGAGCACTAATGGGTGTATGGATACGATTACTCAGATAGTCGATGTAATACCTGTAGCAACTATGCAGTTTCCTAATGCCTTTACTCCGAATAATGATGGAGATAACGATCAATTCAGAGGGGTTGGATCTGTAGAACTGGTCAATGACTATAGACTCACTATCTATGATCGCTGGGGAAAGATCGTATTTGAGTCGGATATGCCTACTGAAGGCTGGAATGGTCAGCTCAATAATTCTGGTGCTATGCTACCACCTGGAGTGTACATGTGTCATGCCGAATGGCGGGCCCCGAGAGGGGACAGAGAGTCCTACGAAGGATCGGCCACATTGATCAGATAAAGAAATATTTTTTTGTGGAAAGAATATTTGTGTTTATATATAATTAATGACCTATATTTGCACTCATTTTTGAAAAATAGCCAACAATGGACACTATTAAATACGTAGAAGATCAGCTTTTAAAGGAGAATAACCACCCATCATTCGCACCTGGAGATAATATCTCTGTAAGCTATAAAATCGTGGAGGGAGCTAAAGAAAGAATCCAGATATTCAAAGGCGACGTCATCAAGATCGCTGGTGCTGGAGCTAATAAAATGTTCACGGTACGTAAGATGTCTGGTAGCTATGGAGTAGAAAGAATTTTCCCTCTTTCTTCACCTAATGTGGTAGAGATCAAAATCAATAAGAGAGGAAAGGTCAGAAGAGCTAAGTTATATTATCTCAGAGACCTAATAGGCAAGAAAGCGAAGATCAAAGAAAAGCAGAGAAGATAAAACAAAAATGTCTTCTTACGTTTTAGTATGACAGCATAGCAGTAAGAATGTGAGAAATACTAAAAAGAAATATATAAAAAGCAGATGGATGTTGTTCATCTGCTTTTTTATTGTCCTGAGTTGTGAGCGAGCAGCGCCAGAGCCAGACACCAGTCTCATAGGTAGGTGGATGATGAGTGAGGCTATCCGCAATGGTCGACCTACGCTCACTCTGGAGGATGCCTACTTTCATTTTGAAAATGATAGTATGATGAGGTTTAATCTACTACGCTCAGATGAGCAGGTCTCATATAGCTATATCGATGGAGTGATACGACATGAAGATCCAACACCCATGGAGTATCAAGTGCTCTCTCTGACTGATGATACCCTCCAGATGACCACCCAGATACGTGCTTATCAGTTTGAGTTTACACTGGTGAGAGACACGAGTGGTGTACAGATCGATTTGTGATCTGATTGCCTCTCTTAAATATTTACATCAATCAATAAATATCCTTACTTTTGCAGACGCAAAAAGAGCCCTGTTTCTATTATATAGAGTATCAGGGTATGGTTTAACCAAGTAAATTAATAGTAAAATGCCAGTAAAAATTAGACTTGCCCGTAGAGGTAGAACAAAGCAACCGTTTTACCACATCATCGTGGCCGACTCCAGAGCTCCAAGAGATGGTAAATTCATCGAAAAAATCGGAAGCTACAATCCAATGACTAAACCAGCTACTATTGAGCTGGATAGAGAGAGAGCTTTTGATTGGCTCCAGAAAGGTGCTCAGCCTACTGATACTGCCAGAGCAATCTTAAGATTCAAAGGAGTAATGTATAAGAAGCACCTACAGAGAGGTGTTGCTAAAGGTGCCATGAGCCAAGAAGATGCTGACAAGCTCTACAATGAGTTCGTTGAAGCAAAAGAAGCTAAAATCGCAGCAAGATTTGAGCAGACTAAGCAAGAGAAACTTGAGCTTCAAAGAAAACTTTTCGGATCTCCAAAGAAAGCATACGTTGAGGAGACAGGTGATGCCGAGGCATTAGCCGACTTCCAAGAAGGTGCAGCTTCAGAAGAAGAATAGTATACCAACAATACAATAGCTCCGTCAATTCTGACGGAGCTCTTTTCATTTCCTTATTTTCCATTTTAATTTTCATTTTTTGACCGATGATAGCATTAGAGAAAAAGTACATTGAAGAATTAGAGGCCATCAAAGAACAGATTCAAAACTCTGACTTCTTGGCTCAATATCTGGAAGAGGAAGATGAGGAGATGTATAATCAAATGAAAGAGGAATATGAGCCAAAACTGGAAGAACTCCATACGTCAGTGGCTCAGAATGACCCTCTACAATTAGTCTCACTGGAGACGCACATGTGTGATGATTCTTTAGAGGGATTATTCTTGCCGAGGATTTTAGGATATAGTGTATTAAGAGGTGCGCTCAATGATAATGTGAAATATATCCGTCCTCAAGAGCATTTTAAGCACATACTATTAGTGATCTGCAATTCATCGAATTTTGAATTATTGAGTCAGCGTATCGGTCAAACTATCGAGGTAGGATTCGCTCTCAGTAGTGATATCTGGATCACTAATCTTATCGCTGAGATTAACAATAAGCAAGTAAAACAATTCTTACAGTCATTTAAGCTGCCAAAGTATAGAGATGAGCGATCGAGAGCATTAGCTTATAAAAAATATAGCAATCAGTTCTCTAAGTTCAACTTCCTCACAGCTAGCAAGCCTTCTTCAGCTGCTGAATTGACTATCGAGTTTCAGACTATCGAAAACTTCTTGATGTACAGAGCATCATTGGGTAGTGATAGTAGTGAAAGTGTTTATGAGTTCATTGCGGGCATCTTAGCAGATGAATCTCTGGGTAATAGTGAGCATCATCTTCAGATCTTAATGACTATTGGAGCTTATTTTGAGCTTCAAGAGAAGGAGGTGAGTCTATTAGTCGAGAGAGTGAACTCTTATAATGCAGGAGAAGAGGAAGAGTTATTCTTCTCTGTGCTACGTACTCTACAGCTGAGCGAACTCGGTCTGTCTGAAGAGGACTACACGAGACTTTATAGCAGAGTGGAAAAAGCGAATTCTAAAGAGTTTAAAGAATTCTTGAATGTAGCGGCTCAGATCGATCAGATAGGGTATATCAATCCAGAAGCGATCGAGATGGCTCGTACGTATTATAACTCAAACAAGGGGCTATCCGATCAAAATGACTGTCTGAGAAATATGATTTTCTCTAAGTTTAGAAAATTTATCGGCTCTCTGAATCCTCGAGCCTTCCATGAGTACTTTGAGATCAATAAGACCTTCACTGTTTACATGAATATTTTCGCCAATGAAAAATTCAATCAAGGCATCAAGACAGTGAGCATGAAATATATCCGTACTCTACTCCGCACCTACACTGAAAAAAGAAGTAAAGACTATCAAGATATCAAGAAGTTTGTAAGCGCTACGTTCTTAGATTTAGGATTTCTGAATGAAAAAGAAATCAAGGAGCTATTTAAAACTAAGCGTAAGAAAAAAGCTACCGCATAGACTTTCATCTATAGAGCAATGCAGCTCGTAGAATAGTAGGAACTTCGATTGATCTATCAGAGTTATTTAGTTGACTAAACTGACTCTAATATATGATCAAAGATTTCATACAAGGCGTACTCAATTATTTTGAGGCCATCAGATTAGTTTCCAGACTATCATTAGGACGATACTTTCTGTATTCTGGTATGATTGGATTGACTATATTCTTTGTAATGTTCGTGGTGGTCAAATCTTCGTACGACAGTCTCTCCAAAGTCCTTGATGGAGTTATCCCATGGGATGTGAGCTTCATGAGTACCCTCACAGATATACTCTCGGTAGGCTTTATATCAGTTGTTTTTTTCATCATTTTCAAGCACTTGGTACTGATTTTTACGGCTCCTGTAATGAGTATTTTATCAGAAAAAGTAGAGCTGGAAATGGCCAATAGTAACTTGGATCCTTATCGAAATAAGTCAGTCATTAGAGAATTAGCACGAGGACTTAGAATCTCAACACGAAATCTAATCAGAGAGCTATCTATTACTGTTTTCTTATTTATACTTGGCCTTTTTCCCGTATTCGCTATCGGTGTAGGTCCATTGGTTTTCTTGGTCCAATCATACTATGCGGGCTTTGGCAACTATGACTTTTGGGCTGAGCGTCATTTTGATTATCGAGGTACGTTGGATTACATGTCTGGACATAAGTCCAAGGTCACGGCGAATGGACTGATTTTTTTATTGATGTTATCCATCCCCATTTTAGGAGTAATTATAGCGCCTCCATTAGCTACCATTGCTGCAACAGTACACGGTAGTGAGGACATAGAGCCAAGGGATTACTTAGTGTGATATAGTTCCTGAGAGGATTTATACTTCGAGCATATAGCCCACACCACGTATGGTCTTGATGCACTGTGGATTATTATGATCTACTTCGATTAGCTTTCTGAAGTTGGATATGAAGTTGTCTATCGTCCGAGTATTGGGGTATTGTTCATAGCCCCATACCTCTTCCAGTATAGACTGTCTACTTATCACCGTATTTTTCTTTTCGATCATATACTTAAGTAGTGCCGCTTCTTTTTGGGTGAGACGATGTATATTATTTTCTGTACTGAGTGTCATTTTACTGAAGTCGACCGATGCGCTACCGATAGTCATCTCAGACGAAAAAGTGGTAGGGGAGCTTTCTCCGTACCGTAAGATCAGCTTCTCTATCCGTAGTAGTAGTTCCTCAAGATTGAATGGTTTAGAAAGGTAGTCATCGGCACCTGATTTGAGACCTTTGATGCGATCACTTGACTGTCCTAATGCACTGAGCATGAGCACTGGAAGATCACTTTTTATATTTTTGATTTGACGACAGAGGTCGACTCCATTGGCATCGGGGAGCATCACGTCCATCAGTACCAAGTCTATTTTTCTTGATTTGACTATATCTATTGATGGTAGACCAGTAGGAGATAACACCACTTCATAGTCTTCCATTTCGAGGTTGAGATGGAGTAGATCAGCTATATGATCTTCATCTTCGACTACTAATATGATACCTCGATTTTCACTCATGTATGGGCAAAGATATATGGATTATTGTGCCTTGATCCTGATTGGGGCTGATAGATAGAGAGCCTTCATGAGCTCGTATTATCACATCTGCCAAATAAAGCCCAAGGCCTGTCCCTTTTCTACTACGTACCGCAGAGTTATGTCCTCTATAAAATCTATCGAGGACCTTAGCACGCTCAGCTTTATCTATTCCTATGCCATGATCTTTTATATCGAGATGATATGTGTTCTCATCTTTGGAGAGATATAGGTGCACTTCAGCCTGACCGTCAGAGTACTTGATGGCATTCTCGATTAGATTTGATATGACTAATTCGATACCTGATACATCAGCGAAAGTGTGATAGACTCCGTAGTGATCATGATCAAAAATGATCTCAGCTTCGTGATTCTGTTGATATCGAGCGATGATTCGCTCTATTATTGGCTTAAGATCAATTTCTTCTTTATAGAGTTCAAAAGTCTTATTATCAATATTCGCAGAAAATAGCACGTTGGTTACCATTTTTTCGAGCCGCTCAGCATCGATGGTGGCTTTTTGCAGCAGCTTTTTCTTCATGTCTTCTTTGACTCTCGGTCTGAGGGCTGTCTGTAGGGCCAACTTGATAGCAGCTATTGGTGACTTGAGCTCGTGGCTGACAGAGAGGAAGAAGTTATTCTGATTGTTAATAGAGTCGATCTCTTTTTGGGCGCTCCGATTGATGATCCATATCCCAGCCAGAAGTGATAGACCAAGTACTAATCCTTCTCCGACAATCATTATTGACTGACGCCGGTGTTCTTCATTGATCGAGTCGATTTTATACTCCTGCTGAGTGGCATATGCATGTCGTAGCTGCTCAGCATGGAGCTCATCATTTTTAAAATACAATAGAACACCCCACCATGAGATGGCTAAGATCATGTATATCATGATCGCTACCGAAAACCATCTCATTTTAATCATCTAAAACAATTGGTCTAAGCCATCATTGATCAGAGCTGCGACTTTATCTGATATAGATCTCGTATGAGCCCCTGAGACAAATCCTACCTCATATCCTGATGGGCCGAGATACACTCCATTATCTAAAAGATAGGTATGCAGCTTTTTGAAAAGTTCCATTTTAGTCGGATCTATATCCTGTGCAGAGATGATGCGCTCATCGCTAAATGCTATCCAAAATATTGAACCTTCGCTCACGATATGCACAGGGTAACCCTTGGTTTTAATATGAGCGTTGATCTGATTGATAAAATACTGTGTCTTTGCCTCCATCTCTTCATAAAATCCGGGCTCTAAACACTTGGTCAATGCTGCGATACCGGCTGTCATCGCCACGGGATTTGCGCTAAGGGTACCTGCCTGATATACTGGACCTTCGGGAGAGACATGATTCATGATATATTTCTTACCTCCAAAGGCTCCTACAGGTAGTCCTCCTCCGATGATCTTTCCAAAGGTAAGTAGATCAGGCTCGATGGCGTAGAGGCCAGCAGCCCCCTCAAAGCCTACTCTGAATCCAGATATCACTTCATCAAAAATGAGTAATATGTCATAGTCGTCACAGAGTTTTCGGAGCCAGACGAGGTAGTTGGTATCTTGTAATAAGAGACCATTATTAGCAGGAATAGGCTCGATGATGACGGCTGCAATCTCATGGCTATGTTTTTCGAATGTATCTTCTAAGCCCTGTAGGTCATTAAGGTCTAATACAATTGTCTCTTTTACAAATGATTCAGGTACTCCGGCTGAAGTGGACACACCAAAAGTGGCTAATCCAGAACCTGCTTTTACTAAGAGAGAATCTACATGCCCATGGTAGCACCCTTCGAACTTTACTATCTTACTCTTACCAGTATATCCTCGAGCTAATCGTATGGCGGACATCACCGCCTCCGTGCCACTACTTACAAATCTGATAGAGTCGATATATCTATGATTTTCGATGATGAGCTCGCCGAGCTGATTACCATACTTAGTCGGTGTGCCAAAAGACATTCCGTTTTCGATGGTTCTGATCACAGCGTCTTTGATGAAGGAGGCATTGTGACCATGAATCAATGGTCCCCAAGAACAGCAAAAGTCGATATACGCATTATCATCTTCGTCATAGATCATGTAGCCGTTACCATTTTTTATAAAAAGTGGTGGACCGTATACAGATTTGAATGCTCGTACAGGAGAATTAACTCCTCCTGGAAATAGTGTTTTGGCTTTTTCGAACAGTGCTGACGAACGACTTCTATTATTCATAATGTACTGAATGTGCTCTTATTGAGACAATTAATTAACTTACAATTTCATAAGCAGAAAGGTTTTCTGCGCATTAGCAAAATTAAGCTTTTGGCTACTTCGATCGACATATCTGAGCTCTTATTTGACATGCTGTCTAAGTATGATGAACTGTATATCAATGGGATAGGCACTTTCACTAAATCAGCTGCAACTGATGATTCTACTTCTGGAGATTGTTTATTTTCGCCGACTGATCAGACTGTCTTTTTTAATCCAAATGTAAAAGCGGAGAAAGAACTTCTCCAATGTGCGGTCGAGGAGTATCGGCTCGGAGCTAAAAAGCAAAATAAACTGGCAAAAGAAATACAGGAAAAGATCAACACATTCCTCAATTTTGGAAAATTCGATATGGGAGATTTTGGAAAGGTAGTGAAAAACGAAAATGGAGAGCTAATATTCAAATCAGGAGAAAGTGCCCCGCTGAATAAAGAGAATCATTTTTTGCCTGATCTGAAACTCAAACCGGTAAAAAAAAAGTCTAAAACTGAAGACCCTCAAAAAATAGCTCAACCTATAGTGGCGGATGTGGCACCTGAGCCAACTGTGCCCAAACCTACAACACAGAGCCATACATATCAAAGCTCGAATACTTTAATCAAATACTTTCCAATAGCGATATCTCTATTGGCCTTGGCATTTATCGGATACTTTTTAGTCAGTTGGATAACTGGAGGGAGTAGCAAGCCATCAGTCACCGAGAGTGGAGAAGTGACAGCGCAGCCGAAAGCTGATGCTTCAGAAGGGGAGAGCCCATTGTTTTCTAATGATATGCTAGTGAAATATCAAGGCATCCTGACGCCTGAGATTATTGCGACTGGATGCACCATCGTAGTAGGTACCTTCTCTAAAGTCAGTAGTGCTGAGCAGCTCCAATCATCCATTGCAGCGCAAGGATACACTGCTAATATTGTCGCTTACAACAGTATGAATCGAGTCATTATCAACTTTGATTGTGCTAATGAAGACCTGAATAATTATCTCGCTCAGGTGAGAGCAGATGTCGATCCTAAAGCTTGGTATTTAGTACCTCCAGAATATAGACCTTTTGATCAATAACAGCCCAAGTCAATACGTGACTGTTCGTCATTATTAGGGAAACAAAGTCCAGAAAGTACTGCTGTAGGCTTATATCTCAACAAGTCTGGGTCTCTGAGTCCATTAGTCAAGAATGCGATCAATCCGTCCCTTTCTTCTTCAGTGAGATCTAATGGGCCAAACTTATCAGAGAGAATCTCAGTAGGGACATTAGGATTTTCAGATATCGCTTCGATCTTATAGTCTACTACCTCAGCCAAAGTATGCTTACTACTACCGTGGAAGTAAAATGGAGCATCAGCCAGATTATATAATTGAGGTACTTTGAATTTGTAATTGTCCTCAGGATCTAATGTGAATCCTCCACGACCAAAATTACGACGAGCATCAGCAAATGTGTTGAATGAAGGTCTCTGGTAAAGATCTTTTACCCCTAAGCGATGAAACTCTACTGATCCCAGATTTTTTTCATAGTGGCAGTTAGTACATCGAGCCTTGCCAAAGAATACTTCCACTCCGAGCTTTTCTTGAGCTGTCAAAGCCTCGCTATTACCACGGAGCCACTCTTGAAATGGTGCTTCGTATGATGTAATACTTCTGATATAAGCAGATAGAGCGAGAGAAGTAGCTAAATCACTATATCTAAGCTCTGGCTCCATATCAGCGAACACCTCATCATAAAGATTGGTATACCCGTATTGATCCAGTAACTCTTTATTAGTCGTGATACGGTGCACTTTGACACCTTCTATATTTTGTGTTTCTATCCCCTCGTAGCCAAGATGATTGAGCTCAGTCTCTTCGAGTTGATCCCATACCTCTTCTGTATGCTCATTGGCGTGCTTGCCACCAAACTGGCCATTCCAGAAGGTATTGGTCACATATGCTACATTGATTAGGCTGAGAGGTCGAGCATTTTGAGAGTCGAGCTCATCCTCTCTGTAGACATTGGACTTGATCCGAGTCTCCCCGTTAAATCCATATCCCATACCGCCATCAGCTACACCCTGAGGAGCACCTGGTCTGAATCCAGCCTCTGGTAGGTGACATGATGCACATGAGTACGTACCCATACCAACACTGTGACGGGCATCCATAGCTAATCCCGTCTCAAAAAAGAGCATCTTGCCCAATTCTACCTTCTCAGGTGTCAGTGGATTACGGATATCTTGTGGGATCTGATCTAACTCAGTATTATGAGGTACTTTATAAAATTCGTAATTGCCAGTAGGCGATACGTTAGAGATCATACGCTTTAGATTAGCGTCGATCTTGACATCTTCTGAAGTGACGTCTTTGGTACAAGATATCACCAAGGACAAAAGGGAAATAAGGGTAATAATTCTCAGCATTCTATACTTTTTTCAGCATACAAACTCATAAACGTTCAGCATCGACCAAACGCTTATAAAGATTCAACCTCAAATAGTGCTCCAAAAATACGGTGGAACAGGCAAATGAGCCGAAGAAATCTTCAGTTATGACAATAGGTAGTTAGAATTTTATAATTCCTTCAAGAATAAGAAGGAACAGTCAAACAAATATAGGCGAAGAATAATATAATGATATCGTCTTTTGAATTTGAAAGCCCATATATTTTGTTAATATTCGTACTGATTCAAAACACATAATAATAACTCATGAGTATAAAACCTACATTACTGATATTGGCCGCTGGGATGGGCAGCAGATATGGAGGATTAAAACAGATGGATGAATTTGGCCCTAATGGGGAGACCATCTTAGATTATTCTATCTACGATGCCATCCAAGAAGGATTTGGAAAAATAGTATTTGTCATCAGAGAATCCTTCAAAGAAGATTTCAAAAAGTTTTTCGCCGGTAAATTTGAAGATAAAGTAGACATCGAATACGTCACTCAGGACATCACTATGGTGCCTAATGACTATAAGTATAACCCTGAAAGAGAAAAGCCTTGGGGCACAGCTCATGCCGTATTAGTAGCTCAAGATGTAATCAATGAACCATTCGCAGTGATCAATGCGGATGACTTTTACGGGAGAGATTCATATCGAGTATTATATGATTACTTTAATAGTGATGATATTGCTAATAACTATGCGCTCGTAGGCTACGAACTCGAGAAAACACTATCAGATCATGGTACGGTCAATCGTGGAGTATGTCAGACCACAGAAGATGGCTACCTCAAGTCTATCAAGGAGTGCCTCAAAATCGGATATACAGATGACCGCCAGATATCATATACAGAAGATGGAGAAGAAGTATTCTTATCTCCTGATACTCCGGTGTCTATGAATATGTGGGCCTTTCACCCAGATTATTTTGACTATTGCAATGCTTCATTCTCTCAATTTTTAAAGGAAAGAGGTCAGGAACTTAAGTCTGAGTATTTTATCCCACTATTAGTCGATGAATTGATCAATAATGGTGAAAAGAAAGTGGATGTGCTCAAGTGTAGTGAAGATTGGTTTGGTGTGACATACAAGGAGGATAAGCCTTTTGTGATGCAGCGTCTGAATGCGCTCATCGAGGCAGGTAAGTATCCACAAAAACTATGGAGCTAAGGACCTGAGATGGATCAGGACAATGCTAAATGGATAATAATTGTAGGAGTGGTCATTCTGTTTGTCGGGATGGCCTTCTACTTTTTTGGAGATTATCTGAAGTGGATAGGCCGGCTACCTGGAGATATCCGGATAGAGAGAGAAAATTTTAAGTTTTATTTTCCGATTACTACTATGATATTATTGAGTCTTTTGCTCAATTTGATCATCAAGGTCATCCAACGGATAGGATAAAAAAAAGAAGCTTACCTAAAGTAAGCTTCTAAACCGAAAAGTATGAAAAAACTATCTAACCAATTATTTAACGCTCTTATGACGCTGTGTGATTTAGAAAGTCATTGACTTAACAAAAAATTAATCTTTCTAAATATACTTATTTTTGTGGACTTATATGCTTCTTTTTTCATATATGATGAAAGCTTATATGAATAATAGGAGAAAACCCCAATAAGAATAGCTAAGTAGATATGAAAATTGGACCAGTAGAGATCAAAGATTTCCCTTTGTTTTTGGCACCCATGGAAGATGTGTCAGATCCACCATTCAGAGCCTTATGCAAGGAGCAGGAGTGTGACATGATGTATACAGAGTTCATCTCCGTAGAGGGGCTCATACGTGATGCTCGTAAATCACTGGAGAAAATGGATATCTATGACTATGAACGTCCAATAGGTATTCAGATTTTCGGCGCAGAGATCGACTCCATGAAAAGGGCGGCAGAAATCGTCGAGGAGGCCCAACCAGAGGTGTTGGATATTAATTTTGGATGTCCAGTCAAAAAAGTGGTCTGCAAGATGGCCGGAGCAGGCATCCTCCAAGACATCCCTCGCATGGTCAAACTCACTGAGGAAATCGTGAAATCTACATCACTACCAGTCACTGTCAAGACTCGCCTCGGCTGGGATCAAGATAGCATCAAGATCGTAGAAGTCGCTGAGCGTCTACAGGATGTAGGGATACACGCCATATCCATACACGGGCGTACTCGAAAGCAGATGTACAAAGGTGAGGCTGACTGGTCATATATCAGAGAAGTCAAAGAAAATCCAAGACTGCACATCCCAGTCATCGGTAATGGGGATATCGATAGCCCTGAGAAAGCTGTAGAATACAAAGAGAAATATGGTGTCGATGGTCTCATGATCGGCAGAGCCAGCATAGGCAATCCGTGGATATTCAAACAAATAAAACATTACGTCAGAACTGGAGAAATACTCCCTCCACCAGATATTGCCGAAAAAGTAAGGGTAGTCAAGCAACACCTGAAGCATAGTCTGGAGTGGAAAGGCGAAAAGCTCGGTGTCGTCGAGATGCGCCGGCACTACACTAATTACTTTAGAGGACTCCGAGATATTAAGCATTTCAGACAGAAGCTGGTGACTACTGATGATCCAGATGCCATATTTCAGATCATAGATACGATCGAGAGTCGATATGCTGATGAGCCTATACTCGCATAATACTATACTGACAAGAACTATTACATTTTGGAGATAGAATTTTCTAAGAGAGAACTGCGGATACTCAGAGCAGTGCAGGCCTGTGCGGATGAGCTCCAGCTGGAGTCATATTTGATAGGAGGATATGTGAGGGATAAGATACTGGATCGACCTACTAAGGATATAGATGTAGTATGTATCGGTGATGCCATCCATCTCTCTACGGCTGTAGCCAAAAGGCTAAAAGTAGGACGTCCGAAGATATTCAAGCGATTTGGTACGGCGATGATCAGAGAGGGAGACTTAGAGATAGAGTTTGTCGGAGCGAGAAAAGAATCCTACTCACCAGACTCCAGAAAACCATCAGTGACGAAAGGAACGCTACAGGATGATCAGAATCGCCGAGATTTTACGATCAATGCATTAGCCTATTCTCTCAATGAAGCTACGTGGGGTACGTTTTTAGATCCGTTCGATGGGCTATCAGATCTGGAGTCACAGATCATTAGGACGCCTACGGATCCTGACAAGACCTTTTCTGATGATCCTTTACGGATGATGAGGGCGGTGAGATTTGCGACACAGTTAGGATTCGCCATAGAAGATGTCACGCTGGAGGGGATCAAGCGAAATGCTCATAGGATATCTATAGTCTCTCAGGAGCGTATCACGACCGAGCTCAATAAGATCATCTTGGCAGCTCAACCATCTGTGGGATTCAAATATCTGCTGGATACAGGATTGATCCAGTTGATATTTCCAGACATGTATGAGCTGTATGGTGTAGACTATGTAGATGGACGTGGGCATAAAGATAACTACTATCATACTATCCAAGTACTGGATAATGTGGCACGTAGCTCTGATGATCTATGGCTCAGATGGGCAGCGATCATGCACGATATCGGCAAGCCAAAGACTAAGCGATTTAAAAAGAGCTTAGGATGGACATTTCATGGTCATGATGCTGTAGGCGCCGGCATGACGCCCAAAATATTCAGAAACCTCAAACTGCCATTGGATCATAAGATGCTGTATGTCAAGAAGTTAGTCAGGCTGCATCTCAGACCGATCAGTCTGACTAAAGAAAATATCACTGACTCGGCCATCCGTAGATTGCTGTATGAAGCCGGAGAAGATATAGATGATCTCATGACCTTGTGCGAGGCAGATATCACGACTAAGAATCCACGGAAGATGGAGCGATACCTTGCTAATTATGAGATCGTCAAAGAAAAAATGATAGAGCTCGAGGAGAAGGATAATCTAAGAAACTGGCAACCGCCAATCTCAGGAGAGGAGATCATGAATACCTTTCAGATACCTCCATCTCGTCAGGTAGGCATCATCAAAAATGCCATACGAGAAGCGATTTTGGATGGAGTGATAGCTAATAATCATGAAGATGCCTATCAGTTCATGCTGAAGAAAGCAGAAGAGATAGGCATCACCATTAATACTTAATATCTCATCAAAGATTTAGTCAAACAGGCTGCTGTAGTCAGAGTCTTTGACGATTTTCTCTTTTTCTCTTTGGTACTCTTGTAGATCGAGGGTGTCATCATCCAGCTGTTCTTTGCCGCCGAGGAGTAGGATAGAGCTTTTCTTTTCATACTCAGCGAGCATCTTTAGACCTTGCTCTTCAAACATTCCATTCTGGAGATCTACAGACTCCATGAAGTTAGACGATAGCTCCATGAACTGCTCCATTTCGCCCACCTTATTGGCGACATCGTCTGCGATTACCTCCATTGCCTGATCAAACATTGCTCTCTTGTCACTATTACCCGAGATAATATTCATCGCTGATTTCATAGCAGAGTGAGAGGTACGGATTGCTTTTCTTTCCTGCTCTTTCACTTTCACCTGATCTTTAGTGTCTTCGAGTAGGATCTCTGAGTTAGAGTACATTTTAGTGAGTACCTTGTAGAGGATGCTCATCTTGCTATGTAAAGCTTCGTATTTTTCGTTGCTTTCTTTGAGTCGAGCTGCTTTGCGACTGGCGAGCATGAGTTGTTTTTCATTACCCATTTGCTTAGCCTTACGAGCCATGAGCATATTTTGCTCGATATCTTTATTATTATCAGTCATGATAGTTTTGAGCTTGCGCATTTGGCCTCTTAGATTGCCGATTTGCTTGCCCATCTTCTTGAGATTGTCAGCGAGATCGTCGATATAGTTTTTGAGTATACCGATTGGATCTATCGTGACGAACATCCCTGTGATCTTGCGCATGATGCTCTTATACATGTAGCCTACTAAGGCTCTCATCTTAGGGTCGAGGACCATGTATACGATCGCAGCCAGGACTAATATAGTCACGACCAATCCTAATAATGATGAGGTAAATGCTATAATAGCGCCGATACTCGTAGCTAATAGGTATCCTACGCCTCCTAATATGGCTAATAAAAATATGGTGCCTGTCACTCCTTCTGGTCGAGACCAAAAAGATTTTGGCTTAGTCGTCATATTATCTACACTCGAAAAATCTGCCATGTCGTTTTGTCTATGGTTATAGTTATTAAAAGCGAATTAAATATCTCATTTCAATCTGTAAAACCGAAATTATTTATCTAAGGGTTCATCCCATTCGATTAATTCTTGGATTTATTATATCAATTGGCCGATATCATCGGCTTCGGGTAGTTCGAGACTATCGATATTGGGTAGGCTACTACCTGCGATGCCCTTGATGCTACCGTACATGTTTACTGCATTTTCGATGACTACATCGAGTTGTTTTTCTCTTTTCTTCCAGTGACCCATCATAGAGCGTTTTTCTCTATCGAGATCATCTTTCATAGTCTTATGACTATCGACGATGCTCATGAGCTGCATTTTGAATTCGCCGCCCGTCAAGTAATTATAGAGAAATTCCATTTTATCTCCTTTGTTTTCTTGCGCAGTCTGCACTGCTGCTGTCCTCAGCAGTATATGTCTCAGCACTGCACAGAGACTCTTGAAGTCCTCAAAAGAACATACCCAGATGCCATCCATCTCACCGAAGCCTTTCATATCCTTTGGCATAGTCTCTGTGACGATCACGGCTATATCTGCCTTGATGCGCTGTTGATCGATCTTTAGCTTTTTGATCCATTCATTAGAGAAGCTCTTGGTACGCTTAGACTCATATACGATGCGCCCACAGACTTCCTGATGACTATTGATCACGACCTGTAGGGTGTCGGCTCCCACTTGTCCCTTTTTGACCTCTTCGATTTGGTCAAAGGGGAATTGGTATTTTAGGTACTCTTCTATCGCCAGCTCTTGGATTTCACCTTGGAGTTGCATAGATCCTTGTTCGGACTTTCGTTTGAGTTCTTCTATTAGCTTGTGCTGATCTTCCAGCTTTTTGTCTTTCTCCAGCATTTTGAGCTCCATTTCTTGACTGAGTTGTTTTTGGAGTTCTTCTTGGATCTTGCCACGCTCTTCGATCATTTTCTTTTGTAAGTCGATCTCTTTTTGCTGTAGCATTTGGTCCATTTTGCGCTGCATTTGCATGAGCTCCAACTCTTTTGACTGCAGAGCTTTTATTTTGGACTGAGATTCGAGGAGCTCTTTATTTTGAAGTTCTATTTGAGTCTTGTAGTCTTCAGCTATTTTAGTCTTTAGACTTTCGGCTATTTGCTTCTTTTCCTTTTCGAGCTTTTGCATGAATAGCTCATTCTCTCGTTGTTTCTTTTGCTCAAACTGTTTTCGATCCTCCTCCAGTTGGCGGAGTCGTTGATTTTGCTCGACCTGCATCTGCTGCTTGATCACGGCGAGCTCTTTTGCCTGTTGCTTTTTGAGATCACTCGCCAATACACTCTCTATATCAAATCTGTGATCACAGTTAGGACAGGTAATCTTCTCTATCATCTCAAGTCTTATATATTTTAAAAAACATAAATATATAACTATCACAGATCAGATGAATGTCCTACCGCTGATAAGAAATCAACATAAAGGATGGGCCATCTCATAAGAAGTCGACGTCTGATGCATAGGGAAATCTCATCAGCTTATTAATGCTAAACTCGATATCGCTATCCTCATAGATGATAGAGTAGATGCTACTGATGATGGGAGCTACGATACGGTAGCGCTTGATGATATGATGTGCGATCTTGAGCGATCTTAGGCCCTCGACTACTTCATCCATGGATGCTACGATATCTTCTGTTTTTTCGCCCTGAGCGATACGCATTCCACAGGAGAAGTTTCGGCTTTTCTCTGAGGTAGCGGTGGCTATCAGATCTCCGATACCTGCTGTCCCGAGAAATGCCTCGTAGCTACCACCCATGACTTCAGCGATTTTAATGATTTCTGACAGACCTTTAGTGATGAGCATGGCCTCTGCGTTCTTGCCCAGCTGACGACCTTTGAGTATTCCAGAGGCAATGGCGATGACATTTTTGAGTGCACCAGCGAGCTCTGCGCCACGTAGATCATAGGATCCAAACACGAAAAAACTGGGTCCTGTCAGTAGATCCCGACACTTCTTGATGACTTCATCATACTCACTGGCGATGACTGTGGCCGTAGGGAGTCCTTCGATGATTTCAGCTGCCAAATTTGGGCCACATATTGCTCCCACTCGGATGACATCCGTCTCCTCGAGTATGACCTCACTCATCGTCTTGATATCTGAAAAACTGATCTGAGAGTGTATAGCATTGGGATCTTCGATCTCATAAGGTAGGAGGTCAAAGCCTTTAGTCCCATGTATGAGGATATGCTCAGGTGATAGATAGGGAGCCATCTCATGAGTGACTTTGCGCAGATGTACGGAGCTGGTCACGATATAGATCGTCCGACAGCGCTGACAGACTGATTTGAGATCATTAGTCCCTCGTACATTATCAGAGAATGTGATATCTCGATAGCTGTGATCAGCATTGATGCTATCGGTCAGAGACGTGCGTCTACTGTAGAGTAGTACATCTACAGTAGGCGAGAGTAGTTTAGCTATAGCTAATCCAAATTTGCCACCACCGATAATACCTATGGTCTGCGGGATCATATGAGACAAGCTATGAGATCTATCATGATGCCTAAGATATCACGATTATTTTTTCTTCTTGCGCTCTTGTGAGGCCTTCTGTTCCTGTATTTTCTGCTGTTGCTTCATCGCTTCTTCCAGACGAGCCTGAAATCCTCCCTTTTTCTTTGGTTTCGCCTTCTTGATATTCAGCTCTTTCAGGATCTTTTCATCATCAAATACAAACTTCTTAGTGATGACAGTCTGTGCAATATTGATGAGATTAGAGAAAAACATGTAGCACGTCAAACCTGATGCATAATTATTGAAAAATACAAAGAACATCAGCGGCATGAGATACTGCACATATTTCATAGCAGGATTAGCCGTCATATCCATGTGGCGCATATTATAGTAGGTGTAGATGACCGTAGTCACTGCCCATAGTACGGTGAATAAACTCAAATGCCCACCAAATCCAGGAATATCAAATGGTAGCTGGATGAATGCATCGTATGACGATAGATCCTTAGCCCAAAGGAAAGGCTCCTGTCTGAAAGTGATAGAGGCTGGGAAAAACCTAAAGAGTGCATACCAGATCGGCATCTGGATGACCATCGGCATACATCCTCCCATAGGATTGACACCATATTCACGATAGATCTTCATAGTCTCCATCTGCTGCTTTTGAGCATCATCTTTATACTTGTCCTTCAGTCCAGCTATCTGAGGTTTAAGTACGCCCATTTTAGCCTGTGAGTGGAGCATCTTGTAGGTGAGTGGGTAGAGCGCCATCTTGATGATGAATATCAATAGGATGATCACTAATCCCTTACTACTTACGAATCCTGTCAACCAGTCAAAGAATGGTCTGATGAATACACGATTAATATCTCCAAAGATGCTGCGTCCAAATGGGATCACTTCTTGGAGATCATTATTGAAGGCCTTAAGATTCTGATACTCATTGGGTCCCGCATAGATAGTCATATCAAACGAGCCATTGCCATTGAGCGGTATCCCTGCGGTAGCAGTTGTCAGTTTTAGATTGCCTGTGGCGTCCTCCATCATCTCTGTAGAGGCGATCAGACCGTCAAAGCTGGCGTCTTTTGTAATATATGATGTATTGAAAAACTGATTAGCAAAGGAAAACCATTCAATAGATTTATCTTGCTCATCTTCTATATCGTCTGCTGTACAGCTACAGAAGTCAGAGTCGTCTCCTTTTTCTTTGAAGTAGACAGTCGAGTAGCGCTTTTCAAACATTACATTTTTCTCGATTTGATCCAAATAGTTTTGGATCTCGAGGGTGGCTTCATTGAGGACTCCGTTGAGTCCTTGAGATACGAGGCGATAGCTGATGTGATAGCTATCAGTCTCAAGACTATACTCTTGGACGAAAGTCGCACCATTCTCACCATTTAAGATGAGATTAGCCCCAGTGCTACCTTTTTTCTCTACATCAAAGAATAGATCTTTGGTATTGACTTGACGACCATTGACAGTCAGTTTATAGTTGATTTCGTTTTTCTGGTCCTCGAGGAGCTGTACCAGTGATTTTTTGTCTTCACCGTTTTCATCTTCCCAGATTTTGAAGTGATCTTTTAGCTCGATAGCGGTGATCTGTCCCCCTTTATTGGAGATGGTCACTTTCATTTTGCTATTTTCTATGGTCGTCTCTGATACTGCGCCTACTGCCGCTGGAGCGAATAGGTCATATTGATTTCTGAGTATTGAGAGCTCGCCGTCAGAGAGACTATCTTTATTGGCATTGATGTTATATGTAGAGGTAGTGGCTGTAGACTCGGCAGCGGGAGCTGTTGTATTTTCTACTACTTCTTCATTGGGGACTTCTTCGATTTCTTCAGGGGCATTGAATATGCTCCATGCCATGATCAATAAGAAGATAAGTGAAAATCCAATGATCTGATTTCTTTCCATTCTATCCTGATTTCAGGTTTTCTTCAAAATTCGGGCAAAGGTACAATTTTGGATCATTCTATTGGATTAATTCCTGCGCAGCATAGATGAGTGTAGGATGGAGTAGGATACTAACGGCTGATAGGGAGCTGATTTATGAAAAAATAACAGACCATTTTGATATCTATACTATTTTTGTGGCTCAATCGAGAGAAAACTTATCTGATGCCAGCGGTGTCTGATGTATTGAATAACCGATAATAGACCAAGCTATGATTCAATACTTTCAAAAGGAGGGAGCCGGTATAGTCGAGGTAGAGAGAGCACAGGCTGACTGGATACATGTCTCAGCGCCACTGGACAATTCGGAGCTGGAGTACATCGCACAGCTCGAAAATATTCCTTTAGATTTCTTGACTGATTCACTGGATATCGATGAACGATCGAGATATGAGAGGGAGGATGGCCTCCGACTTATAGTGATCAATACTCCTGTGCCCAATGCAGATGAAAAAGAAAGTGATGCTCTCTACATCACTGCGCCGATAGGTATGATTTTATTAGAAGATAGGATATTGACTATCTCGGCTATGGAGAATGCCATAATTACCAAATTTCTCAAAGGGAGGGTTAAAAACTTTGACCCAAAGGATCAACGAAAGTTCGTGTTACAATTATTTGAGCAGACGGTATTTCAGTTTTTAGATGGTCTTAAGAAACTCAATCTCAAACGAAATCTGATAGAAAAAGAGCTCTACAACTCGAGTAGAAATAAAGAGCTACAGCAGCTCCTCCGTATCGAAAAGTCATTAGTCTATCTCATGAACTCTCTCAGTGATAATGATCTACTCAATCAAAAAATGAGACGGTCCGATTTCCTAGGTATTCGAAATGATGAAGAATATCAAGACCTTTTTGAGGATATCATCATCGACAATAGTCAGGCCCTCGAAATGGCTAACGTGCATACCAATATCTTGAGTGGTACTATGGAGGCCTATGCATCGATCATATCTAATAATCTGAACATAGTCATCCATAAACTCACGATCATCACGATCATACTCATGGTGCCTACATTGGTAGCCAGTTTTTACGGGATGAACTTGGCACATTTACCCCTCAAAGATACACCTGGGGCCTTCTATATTATCATTGCCATCTCACTCTTGTTAGGCTTCTTACTGATCTTGGTTTTCCGTCGTAATAGCTCCAAATAGCGGATTAATTACATTTTTCAATAATTTGTTATTCTCAGGTTATCAACATTTTGTGATGGTTATTCACATCGGATGCCACTTGCGCAATACGTATATCGCTGATTTATAATATGTTAGTGATTTTATCAACATCGTGTGGATAACTAAAAAGTGACACCAGCTTCACATTAGGCCTTTTTTACATTTATTTGCAATAGATCGTTGAATGGTAGAGATTAGAACAAAGAGGAAACTTTTTGCCCTTCCTATTCATCATTAGTAGACCACTTAAAAAGTATTATCCAGACCGACCCAATCCATCGAGAGGTGGGCTGAGAATGTAGTCTGTTAACTCTATTAATAATATTGAACCTATGTCGCAAATTATTGAACCCATCCTCCAAGAAAATCCAAATCGTTTTGTGCTTTTTCCTATCCAGCACGACGATATTTGGGCATTTTATAAGAAGTCTGAAGCGAGTTTTTGGACGGCGGAGGAGATAGATCTACACCAAGATATCTCTGACTGGAATAATAAGCTCAATGATAATGAAAGGCACTTCATTAAGCATGTATTGGCATTCTTTGCGGCCAGCGATGGTATAGTCAATGAAAATCTCGCAGAAAATATGGTGAGCGAGGTACAATATACTGAAGCGAAGTTCTTCTATGGGTTTCAGATCATGATGGAGAATATCCATAGTGAGACCTATTCATTATTGATAGATACTTATATCAATGATCCTAAAGAGAAGGATTATTTGTTCAATGCCATAGAGCACCTCGATTGTGTCAAGAAGAAGGCTAATTGGGCTTTTGAATGGATCGAGAATGGTTCATTCGCTGAGCGACTCATCGCCTTTGCGGCAGTAGAGGGGATTTTCTTTTCAGGTTCGTTCTGTTCGATTTTCTGGCTCAAGAAGAGAGGACTCATGCCTGGACTGTCATTCAGTAATGAGCTGATCTCTCGTGATGAGGGTATGCACTGTGACTTCGCATGCTTACTGTACAATCAGCACATACAAAATAAACTCCCGAAAGAGCTCATTCAAAATCTTATTGTACAGGCGGTGGATATAGAGAAGGAGTTTGTATCAGATGCACTCCCAGTAGGATTGATTGGCATGAATGCTGAATTGATGTGTCAGTACATTGAGTTTGTGGCAGACAGACTATTACTATCTCTGGGTAATAGTAAAGTATACAATGTCGAAAATCCATTCCCATGGATGGACCTCATATCGCTACAAGGTAAGACTAACTTTTTTGAAAAAAGAGTAGGAGACTATCAGAAGGCAGGCGTGATGGCTGATAAAGACAAGCAGGTATTCTCTTTGGATGAGGACTTTTAGATGTTCATTTCATTGACTATTAAATAAATAGAAAAGCGGGACAGACACTTAAGACCAACCACCAACTCAGTCAGTTCTGCACTTTACAATCAAAAATTATTAAGAAAGACTCACTATGCAGGTAGTAAAAAGAAGTGGTAAAAAGGAAAATGTCAGTTTTGACAAGATCACGGCACGAGTCAAAAAACTGTGCTATGGTCTCGATCCGATCCACGTAGATGCGATAGAAATCGCCAAAAAAGTAATCCAAGGTCTCTACGACGGGGTGGCGACTACAGACCTGGATAATCTCGCAGCAGAGACAGCAGCATCTATGGCAGCTAATCATCCAGACTATGCTCAGCTGGCTGCTCGGATAGCTGTGTCCAATCTTCATAAGAATACCAAAAAGTCATTCGTAAAGACGATGATAGCGCTACATGCTTATATCGATCCTAAGACGGGAGATCCTGCAGGTCTGATAGCAGATGATACGCTGAGAGTGATCAAGAAGTATAAGGATAGGATAGATAGTGCTATCATTTATGATAGAGATTATAATTTTGATTATTTCGGATTCAAGACATTAGAGAGATCATACCTACTACGTATGGATGGCAAGATCGCTGAGCGTCCGCAGCATATGCTGATGAGAGCTGCCATCGGAATACATGGAGACGATATTGAGGCTGCTCTGGAGACTTATAATTTGATGTCGGAGAAATGGTTTATCCATGCTACGCCGACACTATTTAATGCTGGTACGCCTAAGCCGCAGCTGAGTTCATGTTTCTTGCTGTCAATGACAGATGATAGTATTTCTGGGATATTTGAGACGCTCAGTAGATGTGCTAAGATATCACAGAGCGCTGGTGGTATAGGCCTTAGTATTCACAATATCAGAGCAAAAGGATCATACATCAAGGGTACTGGCGGTACCTCTAATGGAGTGGTCCCAATGTTAAAGGTTTTTAACGATACGGCCAGATATGTAGACCAAGGTGGAGGTAAGCGAAAGGGGGCATTCGCCATTTATCTCGAGCCATGGCATGCAGATATCTTCGATTTCTTGGAGCTTAAAAAGAATCATGGTAAGGAAGAAATGAGAGCCAGAGACTTATTCTATGCACTGTGGATCTCAGATTTATTCATGAAAAGAGTCAAAGCTGATGGGGAGTGGAGTTTATTCTGCCCTAATGAGGCACCAGGACTCGATGACGCATATGGTGCAAAATTTGAGGAGCTGTATAGTCGCTATGAAGCGGAGGGGAGAGCTCGTAAGAAGATCAAGGCGCAGGATCTATGGTTTGCAGTACTGGAGTCACAGATAGAGACTGGTACTCCATACATCCTCTACAAAGATGCCTGCAATGAAAAGTCCAACCAGAAGAATCTGGGGACCATACGATCAAGTAATCTCTGTACTGAGATCTTAGAATATACATCTCCTGATGAGGTGGCTGTGTGCAATCTTGCATCCATATCACTACCTAAGTTTATAGAGAAAGGCGTATTTAATTTTGAGAAACTTCATGATATCACGAGAGTGATCACTCGAAATCTCAATAAGATTATCAACATCAACTACTATCCGGTACCGGAGGCAGAAAAGTCTAATCTCAGACATCGTCCTATCGGTATCGGAGTACAAGGGCTGGCAGATGCCTTTATCTTGATGCGTCAGCCATTTGATAGTCCTGGAGCTAAGCAGTTGAACAAGGATATATTCGAGACGATTTATCACGCAGCCGTGACCGAGTCGTGCGAATTAGCCAAGAGAGATGGGGCATATGAGACTTTCGAAGGATCACCAGCGAGTCAAGGTCAGCTACAGTTTGATCTATGGAATGTGACACCAAGTGATAGATATGACTGGGATGAGCTGAAAGCTGAGATCAAAGAACACGGCATGCGAAATAGTCTACTACTCGCACCTATGCCGACAGCCAGCACCTCTCAGATATTAGGAAATAATGAATGTATAGAGCCTTATACCTCAAATATTTATAGCCGACGTACACTCTCTGGAGAGTATATCATAGTGAATAAACATCTCCTAAAAGACCTCATCAAAGCTGGTCTATGGAATGACGAAATGAAGGAAAGACTAATGGCAAGTAATGGATCGGTACAATCATTTGACGATGTGCCGCAGCATCTAAAAGATCTCTACAAGACGGTCTGGGAAATCAGCCAAAAGGTCATCATTGACCTGGCGGCAGATAGAGGGGCGTATGTATGTCAGTCGCAGAGTCTTAATCTATTTGTGGAGAATCCAAACTTCGGAAAGCTTACATCTATGCATTTCTACGCATGGCAAAAAGGTCTCAAGACAGGTATGTATTATCTCAGATCTAAGGCTGCTGTAGATCCGATCAAATTCACGCTAAGTGATAAACATCAGCAGAAGTACGTCAATAAAGATGAGATCCAACCTCAGGAAGTAGTAGAAGGCGAGAGCTGTACTATGGAGGATGGGTGTCTCATGTGTGGTAGCTAATCTTTACCTAAACATAGTTTTTTAAGGGTGATAGGATCGAAGTGATTCTATTGCCCTTTTTGTTTCGACCGTAGCGGGTCCTTTGAATATTTTAAGGCCTCGAGCTCTGCTTAGTTCATGATTGATATGAGGCCGTGGATCGACATAGTAGATAGGGCTGTCAGCAGGAGCATAAGCAGTGAGGCTGGCAGCAGGGTAGACCTGCATAGAGGTGCCCACTATGATGACATGATTGGCATCCTGGATCTCCATGATCGCCCTCTCGAGCATCGGTACGGCTTCGCCAAACCATACGATGTGAGGTCTCATCTGATGGCCATCGGGACAGGTATCTCCGAGCTGGATATCTCCTAGCCAGTCGACTACATGTCGAGGATTGCCTATACTTCTGGCTTTGCGCAGCTCTCCATGGAGATGTATGATATGTGATGAGCCCGCACGCTCATGTAGGTCATCTACATTTTGGGTGATCACCACTACATTATGAGTAGACTCGAGGGCTGCTATCTCGAGATGAGCTTGATTAGGCTGGACAGTGTGGAGCTGAGCTCGACGCTGATTATAAAAGTCTAAGACTAACTCTTTATTCTTATGCCAGCCCTCAGGTGATGCTACCTCCATGACATCATGTCCCTCCCAGAGTCCATCAGCATCTCTGAATGTCCGGATTCCACTCTCGGCACTGACGCCAGCGCCTGTGAGTACACATATTTTTGATTTCATGCTATAGTTTTTATCGCCAGACCAAGATAGTCAATCACATCGGTAGGAAGCAAGGTCTCCATAGCTCTGTGCTGTACATATAGATCTGCGGCTAATCCATGTAGATATACTCCTAAGATGGCCGCATCTATAGGGCTATAGCCCTGAGCGAATAGCCCTGCGATGATTCCTGTAAGTACATCGCCAGATCCACCGGTCGCCAGGCCTGCATTGCCGGTATTATTAAAAAATACTCGACCATCTGGAGCTGTGATAGAGGTATGATGGCCCTTTTGCACGATGATGACTTGGTACTTTTGAGACATTTGGCGTTGCTTCTCGATACGCTCATGAGAGCTGCCACTGGGGCCGAAGAGGCGGTCAAACTCTTTGGGATGCGGAGTCAGGATGGAGTTTTTAGGTAGCGTTTCCTTGAGCTGGTCATGCATACTCAGGATATTGAGTGCATCAGCGTCCACTATTATTGGTGATTTAGCTATAGCTAAAATATCTGAAAGCGTCTTCACCGCTCTATCGCCAGTGCTCAGGCCAGGGCCGATCGCTATAGTGTGATCCTCATCAGGGATGTAGCCCTCTATGTCGTGATATATAGCCTCGGGAATATTGCCTTGTAAGATAGGCCGATGATCCGTCGCACTGACCACATGACATATCCCTACACCAGAGCGGAGGGCAGCAAGAGCTGTCATGATGATAGCGCCTGCCATCCCTTGGAGTCCTCCGACGACATAGATTTTCCCATATGTTCCTTTGTGGGTATGAGGTTTTCTCTCTCGATATGAAGATGTGAGCATCTGAGTATTGATCATATGATGGGGAGTTGGGCAGTTTGCTACGAGTATCTTACTGAGTCCGATCGTGTCATATGACCATGCTCCTACGTACTCACTGCTGTCTCCATAGAAGAAGGATAGCTTGGGAAATTGAAAGCTGAATGTCCCAGCTGCTCTGATGGCTGGACCGATCACGCCTCTATCCGCACTCAGCCCTGAGGGGATATCTACAGCATAGACTGTTGCTTCAGATGCATTAATTTGATCTATTAGATCCTCATATGCTCCTGTGACTGGACGATTCAGCCCATTGCCAAAGATGGCATCAATAATCGTATCTGTTTGCTCTAAGGACAAATCATCATGATCTTGAATAGGGATCCCTCGGATAACGTCTAAATGGTGTTCATATTCGTCTGATTTCGTATTAATATTTTTTTTAATATATATCAATACGTAGAAGCCTTTAGCATGCAGCTTTTTAGCGATGACCAAGCCATCTGCACCGTTGTTGCCACTGCCACAAATGACTTTGACAGTACTTTTTTTGTTTATTTTATCAGATATCCAGCGCACAAAGGCGGTAGCAGCTCTGTCCATCAAGCATAGTCCCGAGATTCTGTCGCTGTTGATATCTGTACTTTCTATATTTCTGATATTTTCTGAGGTAAATAGCTTCAAATCTTAGAGATTTACATTAAAGATTTTAACATATGTTATAATGTTAATTTGAAAAATACTATCGGCGTACTCATTGTTTTTGGCTACTTTTATCCTTTAGAGAACCGTGATTTGAGTGTTTCCCTGTAGGAAATACCCGAATTTGATGATAAAGTATCAATATCGGAGCGTTTTTTGCGTCTATGTTGGTACAATAACATGAACAAACCTTACACAACCTGAAATGAAAAGACCAGTACTCTTCATTCTTTTCTTGGTTTTTGCTGGTAGCGTGATGTCTCAGGATATCCACTATAGCCAGTTCTATAATTCTTCCCTGAACATCAATCCAGCGAAGACTGGAATCTTTAACGGTGATAAAAGAATAAACTTAAGCTATCGAAATCAATGGCGATCCATCGTCCCTTGGACTACTTTCTCTGGATCATACGATACTAAGTTTTATCCTAAAAAGAATAAACCATATTTCTTCTCAGGGGGAGTTTTATTCAACTATGACAGTCAAAGCCAATTATCCGATTTAAACTTATTCAATCTCAATCTTACAGGTAGCTACACGTATATCCTCAATGAGAATAATCTTCTCACAGGTGGATTGCTATTGGGATTTGCTAATCGTGCTGTTGATCTCAACTCACTGACTTGGGATAGTCAGTGGAATGGTCGCACACTTGATATCTCATTAGACCCAGGGGAGGACCTTGACGCTCGATCGACTACTTTTTTTGAGACGGGCCTTGGCGCTAATTATAGATGGCAGCGTGATAGTCGTACTAAGCTTGATCTCGGTATCGGGGTATATCACCTATTGGAGCCCAATGTAGCTTTTAGAGATGATCAGCCAGCTATCGAGCTACCGAGACGATTCAGCCTTACTGGAGTTGGATCATTTCAGTTAGCTGAGAAGTTTGATCTACAGTTGAATGCCATGGCACAGTTTCAAAGAGACTATGATGAGTATGTAATCGGTGGTTTGGGCAAGATTCATGTCAATCAACAGAGAGGCAAGGAGCTACAAGTACACTTAGGATTGGGCTATCGTACGTCAAAAAGTATATGGCCTATCATCGCCATACAGCATAAGAATTATTACGTGTCAGCTAACTATGATATCGATTTATCAGGATTTGATGATCTTCAGGGAAACCTAAACCCAGAACAGAATCATCCTAATCCTGGAGCATTAGAGCTGCACTTCCGCTATATCATCACTAATGTTAAACCATTCAAAAAAGTGAAGGTATGCCCAATATTTTAACCAAAACCGATATGAGGCACATTTACACGATTTTGTTCGTCATGGGCATCAGTGCTTTGGGATGGTCTCAGTCCCAAAAACAGTACATCGATGCCGCCGAGAAAGCCTTCTTGGAGAAGAACTACTATGCGGCGCTCTCGTATTATCTGGAGGCTCAGGAGTTTGATACGACTGATGTCAATCTGATGTACAATACAGCAGAGTCAGCGAGACTATTTTCTTCATATACGATAGCTGAGCAAGAGTATCATAAGGTCGTAGAGCGAGATGATGATAATCTCTTTCCACTGTCTACTTTTCGATTAGCTGAGATGTATCAGATGCAGGGAGACTATGACTCTGCTAAGATGTACTATGAGCTATATCTCTCAGAGCAAGAAGGTGAAGATCAATACTTCACCGCCAAAGCAAAGAAAGAGCTGAGCTCCATAGAGTGGTCTCAGACCATCATCGATAATACAGCAGAGAATATCACCATCAATAATTACGGAGAAGGAGTCAATACTCCCAACTCAGAGTTTGGAGCGGTAATGGAAGATGAAGGCATTAGTTATTCTTCTTTAGCGTTTGATACAGAGGAGCAGCAATACATGCCCGAGAAGCCTATATCACGAGTGTTAAGATCTGGCGATGTAGAGAGCGAAGAGTATGCAGAAGGATTTAATCAAGCTAATCGTCACACAGCACACACTGCCTATAATCTTAATAAGTCTAAGATATATTATACTATATGTGAGTATCTGAATAATACGGATATACGATGTGATATATACAGCCGAGCTATCTTAGGAGATGGGACGCTGGGAGAAGAGATGAAGCTCCCTGATCATATCAATAAGGAGAGCACCACATCGACACAACCTAATATTGGCTTTGACAGATCATTGGGGCAGGAGGTGTTATACTTTGTCTCAGATAGAGATGGAGGCGATGGCAAACTGGATATCTGGTATTCTGTCATAGAGGGAGTGAATGCTTACTCCGATCCGATCAATATGTCTGCTATCAATACTGCAGAGGATGATATCACACCATTTTTTCATAATAATTCTCAGGTGCTATACTTTAGCTCAGAGGGATATATTTCTTTAGGAGGGTTTGATATTTACCGTAGCGTTAAAGAAGATGCAGGCTTCGCTCAAGTAGATAATGTCGGCGCACCGATCAATAGCAGCTACAACGATATCTACTACTCACTCAATGACGAAGGATCTGAAGCACTATTTTCATCTAATCGGATGGGGGCGCAATACATAGATCCGCTCAATGAGTCATGCTGCTATGATATATATAAGGCTGAGATAGAAGATCTCAATATCAACCTGAATGCATTGACCTTTGATGCTAATTCACTGGATAGTCTCTCAGGTGTGACGGTGCAGCTGATAGATGCCGCTACTGGAGAGGTCATCGCTGAGATCACTAATGATATGGGCAGTGATCACATTTTCCAATTAGAAAGAGGAAAAGAATATCTCGTAGTGAGTAGTAAAGAAGGCTACACGCCAGATACCATGTCGCTAAATACTAATCGTATCTACAGATCTGAGGATATTACCCGAAAAATCTTCTTGGGTAGAAGCTCACTGGATCTGCAGGTGTTGACATTTGATGATATATCAAAGCTCCCGCTACCTGGTACGACCGTCAAGCTCATCGATCTCACTGATAACACAGTAGAGGTCATTGAACTGACAAATGAGACAGCACACGACTTTAGTTTCAATGTGAAACCTGGCAACAGATACAGGGTCGAAGTGACTAAGGATCGGTATAAGGATAAGAGTATAGAATTCGTCGCTGCAGACGAGGATGGCTCAGGTGTCATGGTGCGCAAAATATTCTTAGAGCGTAAAGACCTCAATATCTACTTGCCATTGGCACTGTACTTTGATAATGATATCCCAGATCCACGATCTGTGACACTGACTACATCACAAAACTATACTGAAACATTTGATAAATATGTAGTTAAGAAACAAGAATTCGCAGATGAGTACACCAGCGATATGGACGCTTCAGAGAAGCTCTTAGGGGAGCAGAGGGTGCAGGATTTCTTTGAGAATGATGTCAAGAAAGGTTTTGATAACTTCTACTCTTTCTTGCAGTCGATGCTCAAGCAGCTCAATGAAGGAAAAACTTTTGAGCTCTCGCTCAGAGGCTTCGCTTCGCCAAGAGCTGACCAGCGATATAACTTGGCACTCAGTCAGCGCAGAGTCGTCTCAGTAGAAAATGAGATGCGAGAATATGCAAATGGTGCCTTCCTGAAATTTATAAACAATGGTCAGTTGAAGATCACGCAGCTATCCTATGGCGAAAATCTCGCTCCGGATAACGTAAGTGATGTCTTCTACGATAGACGCAACTCCATATATAGTCCAGAAGCCTCTAAAGAGAGACGAGTAGAAATTGTAGAGATTAAGACACAGCTGATCAATGAATAGAAAGATTAACTCATCCAAAGCAAAATTTAGAATGAGTAAAACATATAAACATATTATTTCTCACTGTAGAGTCTTGGTGTTAGCAGCTTTCGCTATGATGCTGGCTACTACAGCAGAGGCGACACATATCGTCGGTAGTGATATGAGCTTCAGATGCTTGGGAAATGATTTTTACGAAGTGACACTCGTCGTGAGGCGAGACTGTATTAATGGTGCCGAAGATGCTCCGTTTGATGATCCTGCATCTGTGGGGATTTTTGATGCCTTTGGTAATCCTCTGAATTTCTTAGGGAGCCTTGGGCAGGTCCTTTTACCTTTTAATGGTGCAGATACTTTAGCACTCAATCTTCCAGAATGTGCCTTCTTTGGTGGAGGACTCTGTGTGGAAGAGGCGACATATACGGGTAGGGTATACCTTCCTTTCAGAGAGAAAGGATACATCTTAGCCTATCAGCGATGCTGTCGTAATGTGACTTTGAATAACATAATCGATCCTCTTGAGGCTGGGACCTCAAAGTTTGTATGCCTTACAGAGACTACGCTCAATGAGTGCAATAGTAGTCCAGAGTTTCAAGAATGGCCAGAGATCATTATCTGTGCTAATGAGGAACTCTCATTTGATCATGCAGCCATCGATATTGATGGTGATTCATTAGCTTATAAGCTATTCACGCCTGAGATAGGAGCGACAATCGACCGTCCAAAGCCTCAGCCTCCCAAAGGGCCTCCCTATGACACTGTGACTTGGTCGGATGGATTTTCTTTAGATAATTTGTTGGGAGGTACTCCGCTACAGATCAATGAGGTCACAGGTGAGATCACCGCTGTACCTAATACTATTGGACAATTCTTAGTAGGTGTATTAGTCGAAGAGTGGAGAGATGGTGAGCTACTATCGAAGGTCAGAAGAGATTTTGAATATAATGTCAGAGCTTGTGAGGATTATGCTCGTATCGATTTCGAAGCACCCACACTTACATGTGATGGACTCACAGTGACATTTGATAATACTTCTATCGACGATTATGGATATACGTGGAATTTTAACTATCCTTCGGATGATCCGAGCTTTGTTTCTAATGAGGCTGCTCCGACATTCACTTTTCCAGAGCCAGGTTTTTATCAAGTGCGACTTAGTAGCGCTAATCCTGCTAACGACTGTGAGATCGAAGTAATAAAAGAAATAGGTGTTTTCAATTCGCAGATTACTGCAGATATATTCTGTGATATGGGGCTTTGCGTTGACGGATTTGTCGAGCTCGACCTCATCTCTAATGCTGTAGACCCTGATCCTGCATATGATATTGAGAGCGTCGTATGGGAAGTAGAGTCAGGAGATGCGATATTGCCAGTATTTGGTGATTCGACTACGGCTACTGTAGCTTGTGCAGATACCATCATACTTCGTATGACAGCGACTTCGAGTAATGGATGTGAGTTTTCAGATAGTAAGATCATCGTCTTAGACTTTAATACTCCTGATATATTCTTAGCTGGAGATACATTAGAGATTTGTGAGGGTGAGAGTATAGAGTTATTAGACTCTGCAGTAGCAGGTATTACCTATACATGGACACCACTTGATGGCTTAACATTCACTGATACAGAGGGTTTTTCAGATCCTGTAGCCAGTCCATCTGAGACGACTAAGTACAGTGTCACTGCTACTAATGGTGAGGCAACTGACTCTGCCATGGTATTAGTGATTGTCAATGAAAATCCAGAGTATACTATAGCTCAAGACAGTATTACTGTTTGTGAGGGCGATCTCAGCGACACAGGCGTATCCATAGAGGAAGGCGCTGGGATTGCTTGGGATGAAGTGGAAGGTATTAACTTTGATCTTCCATATGACTTAGAAAATCCAGGCTTTTCAGAGTCAGGTTATTATTCGTTTATAGTATCAAATGAGAAATGCTTTGTCATAGATAGTATATATGTAGAAGTGATTCCTACAGAAGTGGATGAGGTCGATGAAAACTTAGGTTTCATATTTCTCTTTGATGAAGAATCAGGATCGTTCTCTGCAGATGTTTCAGAGACATTATTGGAGACCTATGATATATTGAGTGTGAGATGGGAGGTCATATCTGGCAATGATATCTACATGGGCGATGGTACTGCTATAGATATTGTTTTAGATAATCCCGATGTCATTGAGATCCGATACTATTTCACTGATAGTCAAGGCTGTGAATACATAGTAGTACGAATCATCGATCTGATGGTGCCAGATGTAGAGATATTCTTAGCTGGAGATACATTAGAGATCTGTGAGGGCGAGAGTATTGCCCTATTAGATTCAGCTGTAGCTGGACTCAGCTATACATGGACACCGACAGAAGGCTTGATATTCACGGATCTGGAAAACTTCTCTGATCCTATAGCGAGCCCAGCGGACGATACTAAGTATATGGTCGTAGCAACTAATGGGCAAGAATCTGATTCTGCTATGGTATTAGTGATCGTGAATGAAAATCCAGGATACACAATTAATCAAGATAGCATAGTGGTCTGTGAGGGGGACTTTGCAGATATCGATATAGATACTGACGAAGATGCTTCTGTGACATGGGGTGATCAAGATGGTATTGACTTAGATCCACCTTTTGATGGCGAGAATCCAAGCTTCAAAGAGTCTGGATATTACATATTCACGGTATCAAATGAGAAATGTTCTGTCATGGATAGCATCTATGTAGAGGTGATCCCGACAGAGGTAGATGAAGTGGATGAAGACTTAGGTTTCATATTTCTTTTTGATGAAGAATCAGGCTCATTCTCAGCAGATATTTCAGAGACGCTATTGGAGACATATGACATCGTGAGCGTACGATGGGAAGTGATCTCAGGAGAAGAGGTCTTCTCTGGCGACGGCACTGCCATAGATATTGTATTGGATAACCCGGGAGTTGTTGAGATCCGATACTACTTCACTGATAGCCAAGGCTGTGAGTACATAGTGGTCCGTGTGATTGATCTCATGGCGCCAGATGTAGAGATATTCTTAGCTGGAGATACACTTGAGATCTGTGAGGGCGAGAGTATTGCTTTATTAGATTCTGCTATAGCAGGATTGAGGTATACATGGACACCGACAGAAGGTTTAACATTTACAGACACTGTAGATTTTTCTGATCCGATAGCGAGCCCGGCGGACGATACTAAGTATATGGTTGTGGCGACTAATGGTCAGGAGTCAGATTCTGCCATGGTATTAGTGATCGTGAATGATAATCCAGGATATACAATTAATCAAGATAGCATAGTAGTCTGTGAGGGCGACTTTGCCGATATCGATATAGATACTGACGAAGATGCTTCTGTGACATGGGGTGATCAGGATGGTATAGACTTAGATCCACCTTTTGATAGCGAGAATCCAAGTTTTAAAGAGTCTGGATATTACATATTCACGGTGTCAAATGAGAAATGCTCAGTGATGGACAGCATCTATGTGGAGGTGATACCGACAGAGGTAGATGAAGTGGATGAAGACTTAGGTTTCATATTTCTTTTTGATGAAGAATCAGGCTCATTCTCAGCAGACGTTGCTGAGACATTATTGGAGACCTATGATATAGTGAGTGTGAGATGGGAGGTTATATCTGGCAATGATATCTACATGGGCGATGGTACTGCTATAGATATTGTATTGGAAAATCCAGATGTCGTAGAGATCCGATACTATTTCACTGATAGTCAAGGCTGTGAATACATAGTAGTACGAATCATCGATCTGATGGTGCCAGATGTAGAGATATTTTTAGCTGGAGATACATTAGAGATTTGTGAGGGCGAAAGTATTGCCCTATTAGATTCAGCTGTAGCTGGACTCAGCTATACATGGACACCGACAGAAGGCTTGATATTCACGGATCTGGAAAACTTCTCTGATCCGATAGCGAGCCCAGCGGACGATACTAAGTATATGGTCGTAGCGACTAATGGGCAGGAGTCAGATTCTGCGATAGTATTAGTGATCGTGAATGATAATCCAGGATACACGATTAATCAAGATAGCATAGTGGTCTGTGAGGGCGACTTTGCAGATATCGATATAGATACTGACGAAGATGCTTCTGTGACATGGGGTGATCAGGATGGTATAGACTTAGATCCACCTTTTGATAGCGAGAATCCAAGCTTTAAAGAGTCAGGCTATTACATATTCACGGTATCAAATGAGAAATGCTCAGTGATGGACAGCATCTATGTGGAGGTGATACCGACAGAGGTAGACGAAGTCGACGAAGCTGCAGATGTGGTGTCCGTTTTTGATTCATTGACTCGACGATTAGTCGTTTCAATAAATGAGGAGGCACTTCGGGAGATGTTTGATATCGTATCTATCCGATGGGAAGTAATGATCGAAGATGAAATATTCTCAGGTGATGGGTCATCCATAGATATCATATTGCCAGAAGGAGAGAGCGCCATGGTCTCTTATTTCATCACCGATAGTCAAGGATGTGAGTATATCATCAAGCGTACTATAGATCTGGGAGATAACATGATGCCGAGTATTGAGTTTCTGATGCAGGACTCGATCAATGTATGTCTGGGCGATACGACAGCTATCATAGCTAATCCAAACGGGGCATGGACATATACCTGGGAGCCTGAGGATGATTTGATATTCCCTTCGGAAGAAGATAAATCTAATCCGATTTTTGTCGGAGATAGTAGTAGAATGTATGTAGTGACTGTGACTGATGGTGTGACTACTGTGACCGACTCTGTGACACTCAATGTGATCACCGATCAGATAGAGCTGTCATTCGATTTTGAGTCAGGTACCATCTGTGGTGATATTACTCACCTCAGAGTGAATAATCCTGATGACTCAGATAATACAATGTACGAATGGTCATTGACAGAGGACTTTGAGAGAGTTGTTTCATCAGAGCAGTTCGTAGCGATCCGCATCGAAGAGGATAGTGCACGAGTATATGTACGAGCTACGGATCCAGACTTTTTCTGTGGTAGCAATGTCGCATTCATCGATGTATTTAGTGATTCATTGTCATATGACGTGGTAGCTGGAGAGATCGATCAGTGTGTATCAGATTCTACGACTGTTAGTATAGTGAATACAGGTACAGATAGCCTCATCGTAGAGTGGGATGCTGACGATCGTATAGTCGGTGATCTGAATTCACCAGATATCGTAGTCAGAGCTAATCCGTCTGATACTTCTGTGATCTTGACATATACTGTATCTAATGGTACCGGCTGCGAAGAGGCTGGTATGGTAGAGGTGCCAGTGACAGGATTCTTAGTAGTCGAGATGATGGGGGATACTGCCGTATGCGATGGCACTGCAGATCTGACAGTAACTTCGCAAGAGGCTGATGCTACATATGAGTGGTCATTGACTTCTGATTTTGCTGAGGTAGTAGCTACTGGCTCAGAGGTGGCACTTGATTTACCTTATGGGACATCTACAGTCTATGTCAGAGGTGCACACCCTGACTATTGTGATAGTAATGTTGATTCTATGATGATTGATGACTTCAGCCCTGAGTTTGAGCTGGATGTGCCACCGCTCAATATCTGTGTGAGCAATAGCACGAATATTACATTAATCAATAACGACGAAAATCAAGATATATCTATCGCTTGGGATGCCAGCGAAAACATAGTAGGGGATATCTTCGGAGAATTGATCATGGTGATGGCGCTCGATGGTCAGGACACGATCGAACTAACGTATACTGTGACCAATGAAGATGGATGTACTGTGTCAGATGATCTCAGTATACCTGTAGAAGACGAGCTAATAGTCGATATCAATATTGACTCTACATCTTGTGATGGTACGACAGCGATCCTTAGTGCGATAATCAATGCCAGCATGGCTGACTTTGAGTGGTCTTTAGATTCTACTTTTGCTTCTATATTAAGCACAGACTCGATCATCAGCGTGTCTCTGCCGGAGAGTCAGCCGATCTATCTCAGAGCGAGTACGGAGCTATGTGAGAGTAATATCGCAAGCGCTATGGTCCCAATGGATCCATTTGTGATTGACTTTGACGCACCAGATAGCATCTGTGTAGGTGATATCATCATGATCACAGGGACTAATAGCTCTCGAGATTTTGACATAATCTGGGAAGAAACTGAGAATATAACATCTGCTCTCGATAGCGCTACCATAGTAGTAGAGGGGATCGAAGGCCAAGATATGATCACGATCAACTATATGGCGGTATCGCCAGATGGCTGTGAGGATGCAGGTACTATTGAGATACCATATGGTACTCGAGTAGCACCTACAGTAGAGCCGATGCTCAACTGTGGCACCTATACCATGACATTCCCTTCAGGGTTATCAGATGGTGATGTACTTTGGGACTTTGGGATAGCGGATGATGAGAGCGATCAGTCTACTGAGGCTAATCCTACTTTTGACTTCTTAGCACCGGGGACATATACAGTGATGCTCACATCCATGATGGAGATATGCGCATTTGACCAAGTGATCTACGAGGTGACTATACCAGAGATCATCGAGCTCAGTAGCGATACAGAGAGCCCAATATTCATCTGCGAAGGTTCAGATTCACTCATCAGTATCAATGTGACATCGAATCTTGATCTACCTATAATTTGGACAAATCAAAATGGCGATACGATAATGATGGATTCGACCATCACATTTATGGCCAGTGACTATGAGCAGTTGACAGCTACAGCATCAGATACTTTTGGCTGTAGCCAATCTTTGATCTTTGACATAGATCCATATGACTTTGGATTGGAAGTAGAGTTTCCTAATGGTCCAGACGCTATCGCCTGTGCCGGAGAAAATTATCCTATCAATATCATTGATACTACAGGTGCTAACCTCAGCTACGAGTGGATGCCGGCAGGTGCTATCGTATCAGGACAGGGCACAGCTAATGTCATCGTGAACCTCACAGAGCCTATGACACTGACGGTCTTAGTGACTAATCAGGATAATGGCTGTACTAAGCTATTGGAGATTACGCCAGGTATTTCCTTCTTGATGGTAGATGCTGGTGAGGATCAAGAGATATTTTTAGGAGAGTCGACCACGATCACGGCTATATCAGATGGCGATATAGTAGATGTGATATGGGATAATGGTAGCACACAGTCTACTCAAGAAGTGTCACCGACTGAGACGACTACATATACTGTCACTGTCACTGACGTGAATGGATGTACGGCGACTGATGTGGTGACTGTAGTGGTCATACAGCCTGAGTGTGATGAGTCTGATGTGTTCTTACCTACGGCATTCTCACCTAACAATGACGGCTCCAATGATGAGCTCTTTGTGAGAAGTAATTTCGTCATGTCGATGGATCTTCAGATCGTCAATAGATGGGGGCAGGAAGTATTCCGCACGACGGATCAAGCCACTGGCTGGAATGGTAGATTTAACAATACTGGAAAAGAACTACATCCAGATGTATATGCCTACTGTGTGAAGGTAGTCTGTACAGATGGTCAAGAGTTTGTCAAGTCTGGTAATGTGACTCTTTACAGATAAGAAGTAAATCCGAAAACGAATATAAAAGAAAAGCGACCCGAAAAGGTCGCTTTTCTTATTGAAGCGGTTTAGGAATGCAGTTTGTAATTTTTTGCAAGTGTTTGTTTCTCCAGATGACGCTCTTTATAATTTTCTTAGCCAAAGCTATTTGATCTAAAAAAGCTGAAATAATTGGAAATCAATGGCTTGCAAAGAAATAACTATTGTATTCTAAAATCAGATCATTTATTGAAGCTCTCAGTCATCTCTTTTGAGATAGCATTTCTCATGATGTCCATGACTGCTTTCTCACTGATTTTGAGAGTGACAGTTTTTTCATCCATTTTGGTGATTGTACCGATGATTCCTGAGCCAGTCACGACTCGATCTCCTTTCTTTAGTCCTTCTTCAAAAGAGATTTGCTCTTTCTGTTTTTTAGCCTGAGGGCGAATGAAAAAGAAGTACATCACACCCAGGAGAGCGGCCATGAATATCAGATTGATCGGGAGAGCGCTTCCACTACTTTGTAATAATATCGTATGCATTGATTATAAAATTGATCAGTTTATTTTTAAATATCTGGCAAAGCTAAGAATTCTCCGAGAAGCAATAATGCCCAGTTACAAAGATTCGTGAGCATATAGCACATTGATAAATGTTAGTATCTTTGGCTACTTTAAATATTGCGAGTAAAAACTATTAAAATGTCGTCATCAAAGAACTTTAGTAAAGGAGTCATCTTTGGCCAGGAGGTCAAGGATCTCTATGATTATGCGAATGAAAATGACTTCGCTATCCCCGCAGTGAATGTAGTAGGATCTAACTCAGTAAATGCTGTAATGGAGACTGCCAGAGAGGTCAATTCTCCAGTCATCGTACAGTATTCTCACGGTGGATCAAGCTTCAATGCTGGAAAAGGTCTTACAGGAGAGAATCAACTCGGATCTATCGTAGGTGCTAAGGCCGGAGCCTTGCATGTACACGAATTAGCTAAGCACTATGGAGTGACAGTCGTACTTCATACTGATCACTGTGCTAAGAAAATATTGCCATGGGTGAAAGGGCTCATTGGCGAAAGCCAGAAGTACTATGAGACTAATGGTAAGCCATTATTCAGCTCTCACATGCTCGATTTATCAGAGGAGCCTATCGAAGAAAACATTGATATCTGCTGTGAGTACTTTGAGGTAATGCACAAAATGGGCATGGGTATCGAGATCGAGCTCGGTGTCACTGGCGGAGAAGAAGATGGTGTAGATAATACTGACGTAGATAGCTCAAGACTGTACACGCAGCCAGAAGAAGTAGCTTATGCATATGAGAGACTAAATAAAATCTCAGATCAGTTTACTGTAGCTGCAGCCTTTGGTAATGTCCATGGCGTATATAAGCCAGGTAATGTAGAACTCAAGCCTGTCATCTTGAAAAACTCTCAGGAGTATATCAAGGAGAAATTTGGTCTCAACGAAGATCAGCCAGTGAATTTTGTATTCCACGGAGGATCAGGATGCTCTACTGAAGAGATCAGAGAGGCTATCGGATATGGAGCTATCAAGATGAATATCGATACTGATATGCAGTGGGCTTTCTGGGCAGGAGTAAAAGGCTATGCAGAGAAAAACAATGCATATCTACAGGCTCAGCTGGGTAATCCAGAAGGTGACGATGTACCTAATAAGAAATACTACGATCCACGTAAGTGGCTCAGAGAAGGTGAGATCGCATTCAAAGCTCGTTTAGTCAAAGCATTCGAAGATTTGAACTGTATCGATCGTAGCTAAGCTATAGAGAGATAGGAGAGAACATAAGTGCTCAGATGACTATAGTCGTCTGGGCATTTTTTTGTTTACAGAAGTACAGCATTCAGTTTTACTGCATGTTCTCTGACCTCATCTTTAAATTTCTTATAGGCTGTAAGATATACGATGCGATCCTCCTCAGAACAGCTGATGATGCGCTCACGCCATATTTTGTCTTGATTTTTGTAAAAGCGGAGGAAATAACGCATCACTGCTTGATAGATATCCTTTTCATGATTTTCATCTATAGGCTTTTGAGTCTGTAGCTCAACGCCTCGGTCTGACCAGTTAGCATAGCTATTAGGGTCGCTAAGTAGATCAACAGATAGTCTGCGGACAGACTCATCTCTATGTGAGGTGAAATGTTGGGATGACAATATCTGACCGTTTTCGAGAGCTTTAGCATATTCACTTAGGATGTTGCGATAGGTCTCATTAATGAAGTGGTCATAGTGCTCACCGAGTAAAGAAAAAGCATAATCAACTCCCGAAATATCCTCTTCTGTAGGGCAGATCTTTTCTGCATGGTGAAGTAGCGCTCTCACTATATCTCGTTCTTGATATTGCTCATTGTCGATCTTGACACCGACGGTTTGTGTTGGCTCTTCTGATACTTGGCGATTAGCATAGTTGACATCGTCATACTGCGGTCGCTCCTGATATTTCATTTTGCTATTGATCTCACCTTTTACAGCTCGATTGACCTCTTTGATGAGAGAGGCTTCGGTGAGATCGAGTATGTCAGTACACTCCTTGATATATAGGGATCTTTTGAGTTGGTCGCCTATTTTAGCGATACTCTTGACGAGTTCTTTGATCTGTATACTCTTATTGACAGGGTCGTGACTCAGTGTGCGTTGGATATTATTCGCTATGCGCAGGATGAAGTCTTGGCTATTCTCTTCGATGAAGTCCTTGAAAGCCTGAGCGCCTACTTCTCTGATGTAGCTATCAGGATCTGCATTGTCAGGAAGGACTACGACTTTTGCATTTAGATTATTCTCCAGGAATATATCCATGCCTCGGAGAGCGGCATTTTGACCAGCCTGATCTCCATCGTATATGACTAGTACATTGAGCGTGAATCGCTTGATCAGTCGTACCTGTTCTTGAGTGAGTGATGTCCCAGAGGAAGCTACGACATTTTTGACACCATTTTGATAGAGACTGAGTACATCTGTATATCCCTCGACTAATACACACTGGTCCTGACGACGGATGTCCGTTTTGGACTGAAATAGGCCATATAGTGTTTTCCGCTTATTGTATATCTCTGATTCTGGAGAGTTCAGGTATTTAGCAGTTTTGATCTTATCAGAGAGTATTCGACCACCAAATCCTATGACTTTGCCACTAAGATTGTGAAAAGGGAAGATGACTCGCTCTCGATAAAAATCATATCCTGACTGAGAGATAAGCCCGAGGGTCTTGAGTTTTTCTTCGCTATATCCAGCCTTGAGCGCTTTGTCTTTGAAGTAAGTACGTCCACGAGGAGAGTAGCCTAATTCAAAAGTATTAATAGTTGATTCTATTAAGCCCCGATGCTTAAAGTAACTCAGCCCGATACTTCTACCTTCATCCGTATTAAATAGTTGATCAATGAAAAAGTCTTTAGCATAATCATTGATGAGCATGAGACTCTGACGCTCTTGCTTCTCTCTTATCTGAGAGTCATCTTTTTTGACTTCTTCTATCTCTATACCATAGCGCTGAGCGAGATGACGCAGTGCCTCTGGATAGGAGAGATGCTCGTGTTCCATGATGAAGTTGACGGCATCACCACCTTTGCCGCAGCCAAAACACTTATACAGATTCTTACTGGGTGATACCGTGAATGAAGGAGTCTTCTCATTGTGAAAAGGGCAAAGACCGATCATATTGACACCACGTCGTTTGAGGTTGACATATTCGTCTATGACCTCTTCTATCTTGACGGTGGACTTGATCTGATCTATGGTCTGTGGAGGTATCATCGATCAGCAAATTTAGCTTAAAGCTTGATTAGAATCCTAATAGATCTCGCATCCCGTAGGTGCCTTTTTTACCTACGAGCCATAATGCTGCCTGTATAGCCCCAAGAGCAAATCCATCACGGGTATGTGCGTCATGTGTGATGACGATCTGATCGATCGGGCTATCATAGGTCACAGTATGCTTGCCATATACTTCTCCCTCTCGATGAGCCCGTATATTGATAGCTTGATCTGTCGACTCTTCGAGCTTCCACTCGGATTTACGTTTTAGGTTATCGAGGATACCTTCTGCTATCGTGATAGCCGTCCCACTGGGAGCATCTTTTTTATGAATGTGGTGAGTCTCGTCGATCTCTACATCGTACGCTGGATAGTTATCCATCATTTTAGCGAGCTGCTCATTGATGGCAAAGAAAATATTCACACCTATGCTATAATTAGAAGCGTAGAAAAATGCGGTATCGTGTGCTGCTGCCAGCTCAGAGATCTCATCATAGTACTCGAGCCAGCCTGTCGTCCCACAGACCACGGGGATTTGCGCCTTGACTGACGCTTTCAGATTTTCGTAAGCAGCCTCTGGATGGGTGAATTCTATGGCTACATCAGCCTCACCTCTATAGTCAGCTATAGTTTTTTCGCTATTTACATCTATCACTCCTGCTATCTGGTGACCTTGCTCAGTAGCGAGGCGTTCGATAGTCTTTCCCATTTTACCATATCCGATCAGTAGTATTCGCATCTTCCTTATTTATAATTGTATTTTTGCGGCTCAAAATAGAGTTGAGCTATATGAGCTACAAAAATGAGATTTTATTAGACGTATTCAAGAAAAAAGCTACTGAAAGGCCACCGATTTGGGTGATGAGACAGGCGGGTCGTATCCTGCCAGGCTATCGACAGGTGAGAGCATCTGTTTCTGGGTTTAAGGAGTTAGTGACTTCGCCAGATCTGATAGCTGAGGTCACTGTAGAGCCTCTTGAGATATTAGGAGTAGATGCGGCTATATTATTCTCAGATATCTTGGTGATACCAGAGTGTATGGGCCTTGACTATGAGATCATACCTAAGAAGGGGCCAGCATTTGAAAAGGTCATTTCGAGTCCAGGTGATATCGATGATCTCATCTCTGGTAGAGAGGCTGTCGATCGTTTGGGCTATGTATTTGAGTCAATCACTAAGACAAAAGCTCGTATCAATGGAAGCAATCCATTGATTGGATTTAGTGGGGCGCCATGGACTTTATTCGCTTATATGATTGAGGGGGGAGGTAGCAAGACTTTCTCTAAGGCTCGTCGCTTCCTTTATGAGCATCCTGAGGCTTCTCATAGATTGTTAGATATGATCAGCGAGACGATCATTGTGTATCTGCAGGAGAAGATTAAATATGGCGTAGACTTAGTTCAGCTGTTTGACTCGTGGGCTGAGATGCTCCCAGTAGAGCAGTATTTAGAGTTCAGCTTACCCTATGTAAATAAAATACTGGCTGCAATCACTGGAGTACCCAAGATATTTTTCCCGAAGGGGGCATGGTCTATTATCCCTCATATGAAGGATACACCTATGGATGCCATCAGCATTGACTGGAAGACACCTCCGTCATATGTGCGTCAGCATCTCGGCGATGATATCATCATCCAGGGCAATATGGATCCTTGCTATCTCTATGCATCACAGCCTCGTATCATGGCAAAAGCGCTCCAGACCATGGATGAGATGGGACAGCGACATATATTCAATCTCGGACACGGAGTATATCCTGATACGGACTATACCCACGTCCAGACGCTCATCAATACTGTGAAAACCCATAGGTATTAATACGGGTTATTCATTAGGATAATTTTAGACATCGGGTGAGCTCATCATTATGAGCTTAGTATAATATTGTTACTTTTACGCTCAGCAAATTATCCTTTGAACACATACTAATTAATCTAAATCACTAAGATTATAAATCACTACTATGGGTTGGTTCAAAAGGCTTAGAGAAGGTATTCAAACTCAAACCAGCGATAAAAAGGAGGTTCCTGACGGATTTTGGCAGAAATGTAAAAGCTGTGGAGGGACGTTTACCATATTAGAATTAGAAAAGAATCTATTCGTCTGTCCAGACTGTGATTATCACTTTAGGATAGGCTCTCACGATTATTTTAATATAATTTTTGGTAGCCGCTACAAGCTCCTTTTTGACAATATCACTTCTTTAAATTTTCTGGAGTGGACAGATCTAAAGTCATATGACGATCGTCTGGAGAGCGCTAAGGAGCTGACCTCACTGTCCGATGCTATCAGCGTAGCAGTAGGCAAAGTGAACCGTAAGCCATTAGTCATAGCAGCGATGGACTTCTCATTCATAGGAGGATCTATGGGCTCAGTGGTAGGAGAGAAGATCGCTCGATCAGTAGACTACTGCATAGAGCATCGTACTCCGCTCATGATCATCAGCAAGTCAGGTGGAGCTCGTATGATGGAGAGCGCATTCTCACTCATGCAGCTGGCTAAGACATCGACTAAGCTCGCTCAGCTCTCTCGAGAGGCGATTCCTTATTTTTCATTCTTGACAGATCCGACTACTGGCGGGGTGACGGCTTCTTTCGCTATGCTGGGAGATATTAATTTCTCTGAGCCAAAAGCTTTAATTGGATTCGCAGGTCCGAGAGTCATCAAGGAGACTATCAAGAAAGATTTACCAGAGGGATTTCAGCGATCAGAGTTCTTATTAGATCATGGATTCTTGGACTTCATCATACATCGTAGTGAGCTCAAGGATAGACTTAATGAGTTGTTGTCTTATTTCCCTATGGATAAAGCTGCTCAGTAGGAATTCTACCCAGTGAATTAATCTAACAAAATAATCTTAAACTCTTTATTCATCGGATCAAGTAGTTCAGTAAGCTGATCGATCCACTCGCTACCATAGCGTAGAAAGAATGGGATGAAGTTGTCATAGCGCTCTTGGAGGCTGTCTCCATTGGGGAATAATTTGTTTTTGATCTTCGTCAGCTTATTGATTTGCGTCTCTTTGGCACGTTTCTCGGCTTTGATCATTTTGTTTTCGAGATTGTCGATGGCTTTCTCCGCTTTTGCTTTTTCAGCATTGACGCTACCTGACAACGTGGGATCTATCTCGATTACATATTGATCCATCTTAGCGAATATGGCAGCTACTTCTTCTTTATAGGTCTTGAGACTCAGAGCTTTGTCCGAATCTTCGAGTGTGAACTTGATCACGACCTGCTCCTCTCTGTCAAACATCTGCTCTATACTCAATCCCTGTTCGGTAATATAGTCGTGGCTACGCTTATCGACGAGTAGTGCGGAGTCTCGACGTATCAACATAGGAAATGGTAGCTCCATCTCTTCAAATAGACTCACTCGCTCCATCCAATAAGCGAGTTCTCCACCTCCTCCGATATAAGCTAAATTGGGCAGAATTAGCTCTTGAAAGATAGGTCGGAGCACCACATTGGGGCTGATGCTCTCAGGTTTTGCCTTGAGATAGGCGATTAGCTCTTCTTGGCTGTAGGTCTTATCATTGATCGTATAGCCATCATCAGTCTTGATGACACGATGGCGGTCTCCGTCATGGACGAATATATTGACCTCTCGAGCATGAGCCTGGCCGCTGAATCCCGCTGCTTCGAGTTTTTCTTGATCTTTTCTTACGGCAGATGCTGATATTTCTTTTTCTATATCCTGTATGACATAGGGCAAGAATACCTCTTTATATGCATTGTTATCCATATTGACCACGACAAGTCCATGCTGACTGAATAATGCATCTGTCAATCTGAACATGAAGTCTCCGTAGTGCTTTGCTTTGGCGAAAGCCTGATCTATCATATGAGCGAGCTCCTCTGCATGTGGAGAAGTGCCGAAAGTTTCTTTGACTGCAGTCAATACATCCGATAGTCCATCTAAGCTCATACGTCCTACGGCGCCGACCTGATCGGTCTCCCAAGTGAAGTCTTTACCAAACAAGTGCAGCGTAGCGATCTCATCAAAGTCGTGATCCTCCCCGCCTGATACGAATACTGGGACAAAACGATGGTCAGTATATCGAGCATTGAGCTGTCTGGTCAGACTGATCGTACTACAGATCTTGTGGATATAGTAAAGAGGTCCAGTGAGAATAGATGGCTGATGAGCGGTCACTATTGTGAATGTGTGGTCATCCCTTAATGCTTCGATATTCGCTCTGACAGCATCAGTAGTCTCGACTCCCTGATATTGCTCTTTTAGCCCTTGGACTAATACCTCTCGATACAGTTTTGATTGCTGCTTAGCAGCAATGGCATCTGCCAATGCCTCTATGCTAACATCGTGCTGATAGTAGGGCCTGAGACGCTCATCGGCGGTCTGATAGGCGATATCTCGCTGCGAAAAATGAGGAATCTTATCGAATGGGAGTGTAGTTAGTATTTGCACAGAATCACTTTGGTGGCTCAAATAGAATTTGACACAAAACAAATGATTATATCTCGCATGTGTTCATAGATCAGTCGTTAATAAAATATAAATACTGAATCCGGTCTGTGAGAGGACATCTAAAGATCCCCAACTGATAACGATCACTATAATATCTCTATGGAGTATATGGTCGAGTAGCGATATTCTCAGTAACATTGTGGCACATTATCTCAGGGATACCTGTGAGCTACCTATCAAAATCTAAATAGATGTCTGACGTCGATAATAGTCGCTATAATGCCCGAGGTGTATCTGCCTCCAAATCTGAAGTCCATGATGCTATCAAGCATATGGATAAAGGTCTGTACCCCAATGCATTTTGTAAAGTGCTGCCTGATCTGGTAGCTGGAGACAGCGACTATGCTAATATCATGCATGCTGATACCGCAGGGACTAAGACGAGTCTCGCATATCTTTACTGGAAAGAGACGGGAGATCTTTCTGTCTGGGAGGGTATCGTCCAGGATAGCATCGTGATGAATATCGATGATATGGCCTGCGTAGGCTGTGTAGAGGACATCATCCTCTCCTCGACAGTTGGCAGAAACAAGTCTGTGATCCCTGCTGAAGTCATCAAAGAAGTCATCGGTGGCACCTCGGCATTCATCAAGAAGATGAAGGAGCAGGATGTCTCGCTGACACTCGCAGGTGGAGAGACCGCCGATGTGGGAGATATCGTACGGACTATAGATGTCGGCATCACTGCTTTTGGCAGACTGCCCAGAGCAAAAGTCATCGAGATGAACGCTCAGGATGGAGATGTCATCGTGGGATTAGCCTCCTATGGGCAGGCGAGCTACGAGAGCTCGTACAATGGGGGCATGGGCAGTAATGGCCTTACCTCCGCTCGCCACGATGTACTGGATAAGCAGTATATGACTAAATATCCAGAAAGCTTTGATCCAGCAATCGATCAGTCACTAATCTACTGTGGGAGCCGGAGCCTGACCGAGACGATAGACATTGATGGAGTAGGAGAGATGACAGTGGGACAGCTCATACTATCACCGACACGTACATACATACCTGTTATCAAGCGCATCTTGACGAAGCATTTTGATCAAGTCAATGGACTGATACACTGTACAGGTGGAGCTCAGACTAAGGTCATGAAGTTCGTCCAGAATCGTAGAGTGATCAAAGATAATATGCTACCGATACCACCTTTATTCCAACTGATCGAAGAGGAATCCGGTACGTCCAGAAAGGAGATGTACCAAGTATTCAACATGGGGCATCGACTCGAGGTTTACACCGACGCAGAGACTGCTGAGTCTATCATCGCTATAGCGAATAGCTATAACATCGATGCTCAAGTCATAGGAAGAGTGGAGGCTGCCGAGCAAAATGAGCTCATCATCACTGATGACAAAGACAGCTATACCTATTAAAACTCTGAGGCGTAGCCGATATAGTTAAATGGAGTGATCTCATGTAGCTGAGCTTTGATGTCAGTACTCACCTCGAGACCATCTATGAACTCTGCAAAGTCTGCTTTGGTCAGTTGACCCTTGCCACGTGAGAAGGCCTTGAGTAGTTCGTATGGCTTTTCAAAACCCTCACGTCTGAGGATCGTCTGTATGCCCTCTGAAACTACTGCCCATCCGGCTTCGAGATCACGAGAGATGGCAGCTTCATTGATTTCCAGTTTATTGATTCCTTTCTTCAGGCTCTTGAGAGCGATGAGAGTATGCGCCATCGGGACGCCAATATTGCGAGATACGGTACTATCCGTCAGATCTCGCTGTAGACGAGAGATAGGTAGCTTAGTACTTAGGTAGCTGTAGAGGGCATTTGCCAGTCCGAGGTTTCCTTCTGCATTTTCAAAGTCAATTGGATTCACCTTGTGGGGCATAGCGCTACTACCTACTTCATTAGCTATTACTTTTTGTTTAAAGTAATTCATGGAGATATAGGTCCAGATATCACGGCTAAAGTCGATTAATATGGTATTGATCCGCTCGATGATCTGAAAGAGCTCTGCCATACCATCATAATGCTCGATCTGTGTAGTCACTCGCTGACGCTCGAGTCCCAGAGTAGCTATGAAAGAATCGATCTCTGCCGGCCAATTATGCTCAGGGTAGGCCACTCGATGTGCGTTAAAATTGCCCGTAGCTCCACCAAATTTTGCACTATGCTCATGTTTTTTCAGCTTGATGAGTTGCTTTTGGATACGCTCTACGTATACAAGCATTTCTTTGCCCATCGTAGAAGGGGATGCGGCCTGTCCATGTGTGCGAGATAGTATCGGCGTTGCTTTGTGCTCCTCAGCTAATTTGGCGATAAGCCCCAATACCTGCTCCATCATCGGTATGATGACCTCTTCGACAGACTCTTTGATCATCAGCGGCATGGCCGTATTATTAATATCCTGAGAAGTCAGTCCAAAATGCACAAACTCCAGCTGTGATGATGGGATGAAGTCCTTAAGCTTGTCTTTGATGAAATATTCGACAGCCTTGACGTCATGATTAGTGACTCGCTCTATATCCTTGACCTGCTGAGCGTCCTTATCTGAGAAGTAGGTGATGAGATCTCTCAGTAGCTCCGGATTTTCGACGGTCGGGATGATACCCATATCAGCCAGATAGAGGAAGTACTCGATCTCTACCTTTATGCGATACTTTATCAGTGCAGACTCAGAGTAGTAAGCTCCCAGTTCTTTAGTTTTTTGGGCATAGCGTCCGTCGATAGGTGATATAGCGTTGTACATGGATTAGTTTTCGTTTCTTTTGATATATAGATAGGTCTCCATCTGAGACCTGATCTGTAGTCTTTCTTTTTCTACGATATAGTTATTGACTTCATTATAGTTGAGAGAGCGAGCTTTGACATTGTCATTGAGCTGTATCTCCATGAGCTGATCGATATGCTCTTGTAATTCTTTGTCATAGATTGGGAATACTACCTCGATACGACGATAGAGATTTCGATACATCCAGTCAGCCGAGGACAGCAGGTATTTTTTATCTCCACCATTATGGAATATGAATACTCTGCTATGCTCTAAGAATCGGTCTACAATACTGACAGCGTGTATATTTTCACTATAGTCTGGCATTTTTGGCACGATCGAGCAAATGCCACGGATTACCATATTGACCTTTACACCTGCCTGACTTGCTTTGTAGAGTTGATTGATCATAGCAGGGTCCTGGAGGCTATTCATCTTAAGGAATATCTCGGCTTTCTTACCTTTTTTGGCATTTTCGATCTCGTTCTTTATCATGTAGATGAGATTCTCTGTCATGTTAAACATGCCGACATTGAGATGCTCAAAGGAGATACCCTCCTTATTCTTAGTCTCGAGATAGTTGAATAGTTTGATACTTTCTTTGGTCAGACGATGGTCATAGGTGAACAGGCCAAAGTCCGAATATACATTAGCCGTACGCTCGTGAAAGTTACCAGTACTAAAGTAACTGTAGAGCTCGCTTTGTCCATTTTCTTGTCGGATCACGGTGGCCATCTTAGCATGTACCTTGATACCCGGTATACTGTAGTGTACCGTCACACCTGCATTCTCCAGGCGCTCTCCCCAGATGAGATTAGCCTCTTCATCAAATCTCGCTTTGACCTCAATAAACACAGATACCTGCTTTCCATGATTCGCTGCATTAATGAGGGCATTCATGATGCGACTCTCACGAGCGACACGATACTGCACGATCTTAATGTGCGTCACATCTGGATCCAAAGCCGCTGCCTCAAAAAAGGTCACCACAGAGAGATAGGAGTGGTACGGAGGATGGATCAGATGATCTCTTTTTTTGATGTTTTCAAAAATATTCTCTGGATCCTGAAGCTCAGGGACATCGATGGGATGTAGTTTGCTCTCGAATAAGTGATCCTTTCCAAACGAAGGGAAACCAAAGAAATCCGAATTATTGTGATATCGCCCCTCTGGGAGTAGATCATACTCCGTTAAGTCAAATACCTTAGTCAGGTACTTCAAAAAAGCATTTGACATGGTACGATCATATACGAGTCGGCTGGCGGGTCCGATATGTCGCTTATTAAGACTGTCTTTTATTTTGGCTAATAGATTACCACTAAACTCATCATCGATGTACAGCTCTGCATCTCTCGTGAGCTTGATGCTATAGGACTCGACGATCTGATACCCAGGGAATATCCACTTGATACAGTGCCTCACTACATCATCGATGAGGATGACCACGTGCTCGTTTTCGATATGATGTGGGAGTTCTATAAAGCGCTCCAGCTGATCAGAAGGCACCTTGACGATAGCGTAATTTTTATCTTTTGTCTTGAGGTCCTCGAGATGCAGGGCGAGATAGAGCGATCTATTATTTAGGAAAGGTTTGATCTTTTGTTTGACCAGCAATACTGGCTGCACGAATGGTAGGAGATTTTCATTGAAGTAGTCCTCAATGAATGCTTGCTGCTCTGCATTCATTTCTTGGCGGCGTATCACATGTATGCCTTCTTTTCTCAGCTCGGGTAATATCTGATCAAAAAAGATATCACTCACCTCCTGTTGTTGTTGATTGACTACTTTCAGGATCTCTTTGAGTATACTACTTGGATCAAATCCTAAGTCCTTTCTGGCTTTTTTACCGACTCTCAGGAGGTTGCGATGATTAGCCACTCTTACTCTGAAAAACTCATCCAGATTAGAAGAATAGATAGCTAAAAACTTTAATCGATCTAAGAGAGGGACAGAGAGGTCTTTTGCTTCTTGGAGTACACGATAGTTGAATTTTAACCAGCTAAGATCTCTGTGTATATAGGGTGATATAGTTTTCATAAGGCCTTGACATGAATTGACACACAAATTAAGGGATAAAAGAGGGGTTTTTGATACTTTCGCTACTAATTCAAAAAAGAATAATCTGTCGTCAAGATTATTATAAAAGAAAAAGGTATGTCAAGAAAAAAAATAGCTGCGGCTAACTGGAAGATGAACACAACCCTTAGTGAAGGGCAGGCATTATTAACGGATCTACTGGCTCATGATTTGGATCAAGGTACCGACGTAGTGATCTGTGCCCCGTTCACACATTTAGCTACATTGGCTGCTCAGACTGAGTCACTGGACAATGTATCTATCGGGGCTCAAAATATGAGTCAACATGATAAAGGAGCCTATACAGGAGAGACCTCTGCTGATATGCTACTCGCAGTGGGTGTGTCACATGTCGTCATCGGACACTCAGAGCGCAGGGAGTATTTTCACGAAAGTGATGAGCTCCTCGGCCAAAAACTCCGTCAAGCCATAGATAAAGGATTAGTACCTATATTTTGCTGTGGCGAAGGTCTCGATATCCGAAAAGCAGGTACTCATGTAGATCATGTGATCACCCAGTTGAAGACATCGTTTGCATCATTCACTGCGGAGGATCTATCTACGCTGGTCATCGCATATGAGCCGATCTGGGCGATCGGTACTGGTGAGACAGCTACACCTGCTCAGGCACAAGAGATGCAGGCCGCCATCCGAACATACTTAGTCGAGCGATTTGGCGCAGATATGGCGGCAGCTACGCCGATACTTTATGGAGGCTCTGTCAAGCCGGATAATGCTCAGGAGATTTTCTCGCAGCCAGATGTCGATGGAGGATTAGTCGGAGGTGCGAGTCTAAAGGCGGATAGCTTCTCTGCTATCATCAATAGCTTTTCATAATGTTAAATTTGGCGATTCGCTGATCAATAGGGTTTTACCCTTGCTGTAAGTAATGTGGATTGTTACTTTTGCGCTCCCTTTATGCTTTGCGGAGAGCTGTTCATCATGTGGTGATAGGCATACAAAGTCAAAGTAAGAATGTAAGCCAATTAACTTATCGTAAAATATTCATTTAGGTATTTAACGGTTGGGAGAATGATTGGGAAAATAATTTATATTTGCTGAAATTTTATTTCAAATATTACAAAAATGCTGGATACGAAGTTAGATAGTATAGACCTTAAGATATTGAAGTTATTGCAAGAGAATAGTAAGATCACCAATCTCGACCTGTCGAAGAGAATTGGACTATCTCCGGCACCGACATTAGAGAGAGTTAAGAAGTTAGAGCAGTCGGGAGTGATCCAGTCCTATCATGCTAAGGTAGACGGCGGAAAGCTGGGGCTCAATGTGAGCACTTTTGTATTAGTCTCATTGGCATGGCAGAAAGAAAATGCCTTGGATAATTTTATCGAGAAGATACAAGCTATCGATGAGGTCACCGAGGGATACATTATCACAGGTGATGGAGATTTTCTTCTACGTATCATCTGTAGTGATATCCCTGCTTATGAGCAGTTATTGTTCAAAAAATTATCTCAGATCGAGGAGGTAGAGCGACTCAAAACACTCATGACTCTGTCAAAAGTGAAGAAGTCTAAAATCCTACCGTTCCAATACGAGTAATATCCCCTTCATTTGATTGAAAAAAGTTTGGCCTGGAGGATCTATCGTCCAGATCAGCCAGAGCGAGTTTCTTTGATTTTTGGTACTATTCATCTGGCCATATCAGACGATAGGATTAGTGATTATTTGGCGAAAGCCATAACACCCTATGATGAGGTATATACAGAGACAGAACTATCTGATGAGGGCAGCGCCTATCTCAATCGGCATATTATGATAGATCGAGCTGTCTGGCATGAGCATCTGGATCGGCGCAGATATGACAAAATGCGTCGTATCTTTCAGAAGACCTACCAGGTAGATATCGAGCAGTATCGATTCATTCGGCCTTTATTAGTCATGTCGCTGTTTTATCAGAGTCCATTATTTGGACTGGGCCGAGGGGAAAAGCTGGATCAGCTCATACATCGATATGCTCTCGAGCAAGGCAAGAAGGTAGGTGGTATCGAGTCTATCTATGATCAGGTCAAGATCATGAATCAGATACCTCTATCCTATGACTTTGATCAAATGATCAAGTGGTCCAAACACGTGACTAAGGTAAATCAGAAACTCAAAAAACTAATCAGATACTACCTGCAGCAGGACATAGCAGCACTGTATCGCTACTCCTCTCGATCACTCGGTAGTCACAGAGCGCTATTGCTCCATGATCGCAATCAGCTGATGGCAGACCGGATCTCTGAGATCCACGATCGTCAGCCAGCTTTCTTCAGTTTTGGTGCTGGACACTTGGCAGGTGCGCAGGGAGTATTAGCTTTGCTGAAGCATAATAAATACATAGTAAAATCACACAATCTATAATAGCATGAAGGAAGTAACCATCACTCTTAAGGTGAATCTCGATGACAAAAACGTACCCGAGCGTATCCAGTGGAAAAGTGATGATCCACCTTCGCAGGGGCAGTGGGCAGAAGCTAAAAGCTTCTTCTTGAGCCTATTTGACAAAAAGTCTCTCGAAACCATGAAAATCGACCTCTGGGACAAGGAGCTCGAGGTGGGCGAGATGAATAGACTCTGCTACTATACACTACGTGGTATGGCTGATAGCTTTCATAAAGCCACTAAGAATGATCAATTAGCTAATGATGTGGCACGATTCGCCCAGTACTTTGGCGAGGAGTCAGGCGTGATCAAAAAGAAGAGCTAAATATATCTTGTAGAAAATATATTAGAGCTTTTCTCATATCATAAAAATTATCATATGTTTGCGATGTTCTTAATTCGGAATAATCGCTTACATGCCGAACCCCATTACAGAGAGATTTATTGAGTGTTATCGTGAGTTAGTCATTCGTGAGTTGGTCAGATCTGGTAGACAGTTTGCCCTCAGCTTAGACTACTATCCGCAGAGCTTCAATGATATTCTCAAGGGGCGACGAGATGTCACCATAGAGCTCCTCCGACGAGCGACAGAGCGCTATCATTTTAACCCGGAATATCTACTCACAGGTAGTGGGCCCTTACTGACTCCTGATATCGCCCATGTGGGAGTAGAGAGTAGTGCAGAGAGAATCCCAGTAGTCGGTGTCCGTGATCGTACAGAGCTCGCTCAGCGAGTAGATAGTGAGCAGTACATGCAGCAGCTATCAGGGCTGAGAGAGGTTCTCGTACAGCATGAAGCTGAGGAGATTAGAGCATTTGAGATCAGTCAAGAGGATGAGCGGACTGCATTTCAGCGGGGAGATCTCATCATCTGCCGTCGTATGGCGAGTAGTGACTGGTCACAGAAGATACTGGACGGGTACATCTATGTATTCGTAGATGAAGACGGTGTCAAGATAGATCGTGTGCTCAATTTCATTACGGATAATGGTACCGTAGTACTCAATCGTGAAGTGGGAGCTCATGCCAGAAGAGAAGTGCTCAATATCGAGCACATCCTCGAAGTGTGGGAGATCAGATATCGCATATCTCGAGATATCCCCAATCCTAATAATCAGCAATATCGCACCGATCAGCGCATGTCGGATTTTGCAGCGATACTCGAGGGTCAGAGCGAGACCATCAATGCGCTCAATAATACCATCAACCGATTCTTAAAACAAAATAGAGTCACTCGACTCTGATCAGATCAGACTGAATGGTCTGATACTCGCTACCGGAGCTCCCGATCGTGTACGGCTGCGACTCAATACGCCAAAGAAAAAATAGTCTGTACACTCTACGTACGACTCATCCATGGAGAGTCTCCGCCATGCATCCAGCATGTCCGCTGACCAATAGATATCATCGATGATAATCATACCTGTCGCAGACAGTAGGCGCTGACAGCGCTCGATATAATCTAAGGTAGCAGCTCCATCGTGATGCCCGTCGATATAGATCAGATCATACACAGCTCCTGCTTCCTCAGCTATAGCTATCCCCTTATCGAATGTCATCTGCTGCCATGATATCCGACTGTCATGATTCTGTCGAGAGGCGATAGCATGGATAGCGGGATCCCCCTCGATAGTGGTGAGCTGCTCACAGCTGTCCAGATGACTCAGGTATAGAGTCGAGATACCCAGAGAGGAGCCGAGCTCCAGAATGCGTCTCGGGGCTATGGATGCAGCTATACGATAGAGGATCTGACACTTATATCGAGGTGATACGGCACTGCGAGCGATAGCGCTCACTGGCGTCTCGATAGTAGTGAGCAGAGAGCCAGCACCATGGTCAGTTTTTTGGATGAGAGTGTCATCCTGGAGCAGGGTGGAGCGGATAGGCTCGACTGAGCTAATAATACCCACCAAGCGATCTGGATCTACCTCGGCTAATCCCTCCAATCTCCGACTCTTCAGATAGTGCCTGCAGAATAGGAGGCTAATGCGCAGGTGATTGTAGAGTTTTTGAGCTGGACGGATCACTGGGTAGTTTAGTTTTGGCACAAATCTAATCGCTATGATTTATCAGGTGTTAAATATTCGTCTTGAGATAAAAATCCATTTTGTTTGGCCGAGCCTCAATTCTATTGGTAGAGTATTGTTATAAATAAAAAGATATAAATACTTCCCCATCTACAACGCCTCTACAGACGCTCATCCTCTGTAATATAAAGGTATTACCCAAAAACGAGCAAACCTTACCATAAAACGGGCCACATGTTAAGATTGTCGGACATCTGACATATCTACACATCGTCTACAGATAAAAATGTGACATACGGATCTGTAGTAGTCTTAAGACCGTAACCTATACAAAACACCTTAATGAGAACTTTTATAATAACACTAATCGCACTCTGCAATCTGGCACTACTCCAAGCACATGATGTAGAGTTGAGATTCACTAATAACACTGTGATCGGTGACAAACTCTATATAGATGTAGAGATGAGAGCCAGCAGCTATGAGTTTAGCCTCGCTGATCACAATATCAGAGCCTACTACGACAACACTCAGATGAGACTCAATGCAGTAGAAGCTAATCGCCCAGATCTATATAGCACTCCTAAATACAATGAAGTAAGCACTAACGGTCAGGAGATCGATATCAACAGACTTCCTTTTGACGATCACATGACTTTCGTCAATCTGAGCGTCCTACTCAATGATAAAAATCAAGCAGGGGAGCATATCACTACTGAGTGGACAGCACTCTACACGATGGAGTTTGAACTCGTGAATGAGTCAAACGATATCCACCTCGCATGGGCTATGGAGGGCGTAACTGATGCATATGCTACCGCATTCGTACAGGTATCAGAGTGGCTCGGCCCTAATAAAATCCAGTCAAAAAATGTATTTGACTTGGTCAACTGGAAAGAAACAGTAGAAAAGAAAAATATTCTACAGGAGACAGTGGAAGTGTCTATCACTCCTAATCCTGCATCAGAATATCTGAAGATCGCACACGACTTTGACTATGCGCAGTATACACTCATCGATATGAGCGGCAGCATAGTACTATCAGGTCGTGTGGCTGATGGTGAGCGTATCGCAGTGAGCGATATGGCTTCAGGATCATATGTGCTCATGGTAGAGCACGCTGGCTATGCTCATACAGAGCAGGTCATCATTAAGTAGTATAAGTCAACAATTGGTATGTCAGGGAAGGGAAAACCTTGACAATAAAAGTAATAAGGCCCGGGTCAAAGGATTCGGGCCTTTTGCTGTTTATGAATGTGATGACCTGTTTAAGAATGTGGGCTGGAGAGATGAGAATATTGTGTAAACAAAAAAGAGATTCAAAACCTGAATCTCTTTTAAAAAAATGGGTGGAAGATGGGATTCGAACCCACGGCCCCCGGAACCACAAACCGGTGCTCTAACCAACTGAGCTACAACCACCGTAAAATTGGATCGCAAATTAAAAGAAGTTATTTGGTATATTCAACTTTATTTACCCTGATTTTTTGAAAAATAAAAGTGTCTTTACTCAATATACCCCGTCTAAAGATTATATCATCTGCTATATATTAGCTAATTTTGTCATTTGATATAACCTATGCTGGACGAAGACGATAAGATTATTTCATTATTAGCCACTGGAGATCAGAGGGCTATTGATATGCTGTTTGACAGGTACTACAGCTATCTATGTAATGTGGTCTATCGTGTGATCAATGATAGTGACTATGCCGAGGATGTGGTGCAAGAGATATTCATGGATATCTGGAAGAAGAGAGAAGGCATCAATATCCAGATATCTCTACGAGCATATCTACGGAGAGCAGCAGTCAATAGAGCATTGAATTTCTTGCGCAAAAAGCGCATGAAGTTTGACGAAACAGAAGATGCTGTAGTCAGCATCGCTTCGCCAGATGTGGACGGCCAAGGAGAGATGGAGAGAGATGAGCTCGAGAAAAGAATCCATGATTGTATAGAAGCGCTACCGCCTAAATGCAAAATGGTTTTTTCGATGAGCAGATTTGAGGATATGTCCTACAGGGAGATCTCCGAAGCATTGGATATATCTATTAAAACAGTAGAAAATCAAATTTCTAAAGCCCTCAAAATACTAAGGAGCACGATCCAACCATATTCGGTGAGTGGATGACGCTTTTTATTTAATTTATTCCTACTTAAACGTAGGGGGGGAGGAAGAAAAAGGTTGTCTTAATGATGTAACCTTTATAAACATGCAAGATCTTAGAATATTAAATCTTATTCATAAGAGACTGTCAGGCGATATCAGTAATGAAGAACTGATGGAGCTTAAGTCTTTAGAACATACCCCAGAGTATCAAGAAGTCGCTCAGGACATTGAGACTATTTGGGCTGGCAGTAAGGATTATTTTCCTGCCAAGAAATTTGATGTCGCTGCTGCAAAAGCAAAATTCAAAGAAAAAATAGTAGAGCTTGAACCAAAGCCAACTCCCATAGAGCCAGCCGCTCCTTCATCTACAGAATATATAGCGCCTCGTAACACAGCAAGTACTACAAGTAATAATTCAAACTTATTAAAAGCGCTTGTTGCCGCCATCCTTTTAGGCATTGGTGGATATGCAGTATATCATTTTAGCACTCAGGCTACTGAGCAGGTGGAGGTGATCACTGCAGAGGCCCCTATAGAATACGCTATATTAGAAGATCAGTCTGAGATTCACCTGAAGCAGGGCTCTGTGATAAAAGTCCATGATTTTGACAACACTAATAAAAGAATCGTAGAGCTGGATGGAGAAGGCTATTTCGAGATAACAAAGAATCCCAATAAGCCATTTCACGTGGCATTGCCAAATGAATACGGTATCGAAGTATTAGGTACCTCATTCAATGTGATATCTGATACGGGTGATGGTCATGCAAAAGTAGACGTCCGAGAAGGTACAGTGCGAGTCTATCATCAGAATGATGAGAAGATATCTGTCGTGCTGACAGCAGGCCAGTTTGCTGATATCGATGTTGATAATGCAGAGATACAAAAGGATGAATCGTCTGAGATTTATTCATTGATAGGGACTTCTATCAGCTTTAAGAATGAACCACTTACAGCGGTGTTCGATAAGTTAAGTTATATATTCAATGTGGATTTTGAATATGAAGAGGGTAATTATAGTCAATGCAAGTTTAACTCACCTTTGATTGACAGCTTTGAGATAGATGCGATCATAGAGTTGCTTTCTTCATCTTACCCTTCACTAAAGTTTACTCCGACAGGTCATAATACCTACCGAGTATCTGGTAAAGCGTGCGAATAAAAAAATCTATTTAATCAGAGGAGTACGATCTTAACTCCTCTTCTCACTTACCCTTATAGTTTTACTCATATATTTGTCGAGGCAGTTTTGAGCTGACCATGGATTCATATATGAGTACTGTTAGTTATTCCCATTTTTATCGTTTATTGATATGTCTGTGCATATCTGTATGCAATATAGATCTCTCGGCACAGCAGCTACCTGATGAGGTTGAGATAGAGGTGAGTTTTAGTAATGTCCCTTTAGATAGTGCTCTTCTCCTCTTAGTATCATCGAGTCATGTCAATATCTCATGGGATGAGAGCGTCATTCCTCCAGATGTCTATCGTAGTTTACATATACAGGATGTTAAGCTGGGTTTAGCTCTGGATGATGTGCTATATGACACAGGCCTGAAGTATAAGATAGTAGGCTCTCAACTCGTCATAGTCAAGCGTGATCCCATAGCTGCTGCAGCATATGTGCGGGTGAGTGGCTATGTCTCAGATGCCACGGCTGATGAGCGATTAGTCTATGCGACTATTAATGATGATAGCTTTCGCCACAATGTGATCACTAATGAGTACGGGTACTACAGCCTGAAGATACCAGTCGGAGCGCAGCGACTGCACTACTCCTATATCGGCTATGAAAAGGCGTATAGAGAGGTGAATCTCGTGTCGGATACTGTGATCCATGTAGGCCTCACTCCTGACAATGAGCTAAATGAAGTCATAGTAGTAGCAGACATACCTCAGCAAGCGGACTACAGCACAAAGTATGACAATATGCCTATTCAGATGCTCAATGGTATGAGTGCATTGGCCGGAGAGCCGGATCTATATCGCATGCTCCATATGAGATCTGGTGTGACCTCAGGGGCGGATGGGCTTGGTGGACTCAATGTCAGAGGGGGAGAGGTAGACCAAAATTTAGTACTCATGGATGGAGTACCAATTTATAATACCGGACACGCTTTAGGATTGTTTTCAGTGTTCAATAGTAGTGTCGTAAAGAGTGCTCAGCTGATCAAAGATGGATTTCCCTCGAGATATGGTGGCCGACTGTCGTCAGTACTGGATGTCCGTATCAAAGAAGGGAACAAAAAGCAAATCGAAGGAGACGTAAGTGTGAGTCCTCTATTAGTGAGAGGAGCAGTAGAAGGACCGATAAAAAAAGGTAAAAGCAGTTTTTTGATATCAGGTAGACGCACCATCGTGGACCCTTGGCTCAAGCCGCTATCTAAATACACTTTTGAATTGGACAATCAGGAAGGCTTCGTCAATTATCATTTTTATGATCTCAATGCCAAGCTCAATTTTGTGATTGGAGATAGAGATGAGCTTTATTTGAGTGGCTATTTCGGTAATGATCGATTTGATAATCAAGTCGCAGGGCAGACAGTGATGACCGATGAGTCCATATCAGAAGACTATGATAAGAGTAGCTGGGACTGGGGCAATAATGTCGGATCTTTACGCTGGGGGCATTATTGGAATGCTAAACTCGTGAGTTATTTGACATTGGGCTATAGCAATTTCTATTTTGAGAATTTTGATTTTGATCGTACCATTAGAAATAAAGGAGAAGATTCTGAATCACTGATATATGGTGCTTCTTTGTTTAAAAGTGACATAAAAGATAGGTTAGCTCATCTCGACATTGACTATAATGTAAGCTCTCGATATCAGATACATGCCGGAGTCCACTATGTGCAGCATGAAGTGGGACCAGGAGTGATCACGCTGAGTACTCGAGATGATGCGCTGGGTAGTGATGGCGATATAACAGTAGGTGATCTATCACAACGACTCAATGCGGATATAAATGAAGGGACAGAATATCGCTACTATATCGAGAATGAACTGAAGACCAATGGGATTTTACTGAATCTGGGGGCTCATATGAGTCAAATCGTGACTTCAGGAAAGACATACACTGCTCTTCAGCCGAGAGCTTCGGTGTTTTTTAATCTATCAAAGAAAAATGTCCTCAAAGCTACCTACAGTGAGATGAACCAATTTTTTCACTTACTCAGTGCTTCAGGATTCGGTCTACCTAATGATATCTGGATACCGTCTACGGCAGATGTAGCACCACAGCAATCAGTCGAGTATAGTCTCTCTCTGAAGAATGAACTGTCAAATGGCCTATTTTTTAATATCTCGGCTTATCAAAAGAATTTTGATCAGCTTACTAATCTTGGAGAAGGCGGATTCTTGTCTATCAATGCGGATGACCTCTGGGAGGAGACGCTACCTGTAGGAGAGGGGAAAGCTCGTGGAGTGGAGGTAGAATTAGAAAAGCGGAGTGGTCGGCTAAAAGGCTGGCTCAACTATACTTTTGCCCGATCAGAGAGGACTTTCGAGAGTATCAATGAGGGACAGCCTTTCGCTGCAAGAAATGATCGACGCAACTCGCTAAAAGTCAGCTCTACCTATAGTATAAATGATAATGTCGAGCTCAGTGGATCTTGGCAGATGTCGGATGGCCTACCATATACATCACCAGTAGGACTGAATCCTGTGATCGTGGATGATCAGATCGTATATGTACCTATTTATAGCACGATCAATAATATTCAGCTACCGACCTATCATAGATTAGACTTTGCGATAAATCTATATACTGAGTATGATTGGGGTAATCAAAAACTAAGTATTGGAGCCTATAATGCCTATAATCGACAAAATTCATTCTATATAGACATAGTGCGTGATATTAATTCTCAGGGGTTTAAAACTCAGGCTGTGAGCGTGTTACCGATCATCCCTTTTGTTAGTTTAGGCATAGCTTTTGATTAGACATATTATTACAGAATGTAATATGTCGGTATTTTGTCATTTGAAGTGTTATTTTTGTGGTCAGTACATTGATGATACAGTTATAATTATTGTGTCACTGATATGTATCTTGTGGGCGATTATTGCGTCACAATAGTGAATAGTAAAAATGAGCAATTTAATACGTATTTCTTCACTACTATTGATAGTGCTTTGGGCCGGATCGTGCCGAGAGGACTTTCAGTATACGTTGGAGGATACGCATCAAGAGCTCAACTTCCTATCAGAGATTAATCCAGAGGAACCTGTAATAGCTAATTTATTCAAGAGCTACAGTCTCATCAGTGAGCAGCATGATATAGATCTTACCCAAGCACAGATCGATTTTGGAGGTACTGATTTTCCTACACGATCGACTAAAATCATCTACATAGCTAAAGACGAAAACTTTGCTTTGCGAAATTTTGATTTTCGTCCAACTCCTGGCAATTCATATTGGATAGAGGGCTATGTGCCTGGTACTGATATGGATACCATTCGAGCTCGTACATTCGTACCAGAGCCTGTGAGCCTGAAGTCAGGTATGGTTACTGAAGTAGAAAAAATAGATCAAGGAAATGGTAAGGCACACTATAGAGCTACTGTCAATATAGAACTGGGAGAACCTCGACAGCGGCCAGCATATTTTCAGATCATCCCTCAGCGAAAAGTATCTCTCATCCGTCGAGAGGCTGGACAGACTATCATCACCCATACTAATGATCTATCTGGGATGGATATAGTCAGCATTAATACTGCTCGAAATGCAGTACAGGAGCTTTCTCAAAAGCCAGGACTATTCGTCGACTACAGTCGTCTCTCAGGCCAGATGATCAGCATTGATATCGAGACTACAGAGCCTATTGACGTCAATACTGAGATACTGAAGATCATAGACTTTAAGATCAATACACTATCAGAAGAACTGTATAACTATCATATCAATCTGCATAAGCATCTGGTGAATAATCAGTCAGACTATTCTGCGCCACTCATGAGCTATTCTAATATAGAGAATGGTCTGGGCATCTTTGGGTCGTACTCTACGACGGTGAGCAGCATAGAGATTTAAAAAAATCAATATATCAAGTAGGGGAGTTCAGTCGCATTCTTGTCATTACTATAGACAATTGAAGACTTATGACACCAAAAGTATCACAGGAAAAGCAGCTACAACTCCAAGAGTTGCTTTCGGGTATAAATTTTTTGAAGAGTGCTAATGAAAACGAACTTCGTTTTTTAGCCATGAACAGTGAGTTGCTGAGATATTCACGATTTGAGATTATTTTTCACAAAGGAGATACGAGCGAGCATATCTATCATGTGATGTCAGGCATCGTCAAGGTGAGTGTACACTCAGTGATGGCTAAAGAAGTAATCCGATCTATCGCACATAAAAGTATGATATTCGGCGAGGGCAGTATGTGTGGCGAGAAAGAAAGAAGTGCCATGGCTCAGGTATTAGATAAGAACTCTGAGATCCTTAAGATCAGCAGTAGAGCGCTCAAGAAAGTATTCTTACAGAATGGAGCCGTAGCTAATGACTTTTTAGAGATCGTAGGAAATAAACTCAGAGCCTCTGAGTATAGACTGGAGTCGATCATAGTAGAAGACGCTCGTACCCGAGTGGTCAATTTCTTGAAAGAGAATGCAATGAACTTTGGTAATAAAGTAGGATTTAATGAGCTATTGCTCAAGCATAGCTTTACACAGCAAGATATAGCAGATTTCACAGGTACATCGAGACAGACTGTGACTACAGTGCTCAATGATCTCAAGAGATCAAACATAATAAGTTTGGACCGTAGGAGAATACTGATCCGAGATGTTGCTCAGCTCTCATAGAGTTTAGCTATATCGATATTAAATACGAATGATATTAAAACAAAAAAAGCTGCCCAAGGCAGCTTTTTTTGTTACTTGTTGCTACGAGTGATTCTGTTTTTCTTGGATGATTTTTTGAGCCAGATTGAATATTCTGTCATCTTCCAGATGGACGATACCGCCATTTGGTCCTGGTTCGAGATGAATGGGCACTACTCGACCAGCATCAAAATCTCTTGCACCGAAATAGTTGCGTACAGTTTGCTCAGACATATTAAGTTCTGAGGCGATGCGGCTTACACTGCCGGTGGGAAGGCTATGCTTTACGTTTCTTAACTCTTCGAAGGTAATATTCATTATGGTAGGTTTTGATTCTTGCTTAAAATATGAAATTATAAACCTTTAAGCAACGTATATGCGAAATATATGATGGGTAATAGACATAAAAAAAGTGCCTAAACATCTCCATGTATAGGCACTACTCATCATTTAATAACCAAAACTCAATCTTATATATTCAAAAAATATGCCAAGTATCCTCTAAACTATTTGGGATAGACCTATTTTTGATATTGTCGTAATATGAGTAAGTAGGAAAAAAGCTCGAGAGCTTTCTCTCGAGCAAAACGAATTTTACAATTTAATAACCAAAACTTACACAACACAAATATATACACATTATTGAAAATAGTAATATGTTATATGCTGAAAATGTAGCATTAATAAATAATTAATTATTACAATGTGTATGCGACTGACTGATAATGAGCTATAAAGAGAAAAAGATATTATACGAGGATAATCACCTATTATTGATCAATAAACCGGCTGGTGCTTTGACCCAAGGTGATCAAACAGGAGATGATACTATACTGGACCATTATAAAGGATACATCAAGAAGAAGTATCAAAAGCCTGGCAATGTATTTTTGGCTGCAGCTCATAGACTGGATCGCCCAGTATCAGGATGCTTGATACTGGGTCGGACCTCTAAAGGTTTGTCAAGAATCACGCAGGCATTTAAAAATCAGGAGGTGACTAAACGCTATCTCGCTGTGGTCGATCAGCGCCCTCCGCTGGATAATGGTAGACTGACTGATCATCTCTTGAAGGATGGAAAACGCAATGTCACCAAAGTAGTGAGTGGCTCTCATCCTCAGTCCAAGAAGGCCGTTTTAGACTATGAACTAATAGGTGAGCACAAAGGGCGATATCTACTATCAATAGAGCCCAAGACAGGTCGATCCCACCAGATCAGAGTGCAGCTCAGTCATATGGGCTGTCCGATACATGCAGATCTGCGATATGGCGGTACAGGTACTACAGAAGATAGATCCATCGCTCTTCACTGTTTTTCCATGACTTTTGACCATCCGACGCTCCGTGAGTCTATGACTGTCAGATGTATGCCCCCTAAGATCAAAGTTTGGGAGCCCTTCTGTGCAGTACTCAAGAATCTCCTCACTACATAGAATCAATTTATAGAAAACGAGTCGGTCAATCCTTCTACGGAGTTACTACCTACCATGATATTAAATTTGCCAGGCTCGACTATCCACTCATAGTTGCGATCATAATAGCCTAATTCCTTAGCGGTGAGTATGAACTCTACGTTTTTCGATTGATTGGGCTGTAGCATGATTTTTTGAAATCCTTTGAGCTCCTTTACTGGTCGCACGATTGTAGATACGGGGTCTTGTAGATAGAGTTGGACCACTTCTTCTCCTGCTATGTCTCCTGTATTTTGCACATTCACACTGACTTTTATCGCAGTAGGATCAGAGCTGTCAATGCTTAGTGCGCTATAGTCAAAAGTCGTATAGCTCAATCCATATCCAAAAGGGTAGAGTGGAGTGTTTTTTTCATCTCCATAGTGTGACCAAAAGACCAAGGGTATTTCATTTGGACGGCCTGTGCTGTAATGATTGTAATACAGTGGTAGCTGACCCACACTACGAGGAAAGCTCATAGGTAGTTTCCCCGAAGGATTGTATGAGCCAAACAATACATCAGCGATAGCATTGCCAGATTCAGAGCCCAGTTGCCATACTTCGAGTATGGTGGGTATGTTCTCCGACTCCCAGTTGAGAGTCAGCGGACGCCCATTCATTAGGACTAATATAATGTTAGGGTTGACAGCGTGTACTTTCTTGAGAAGATCTTGTTGTAATCCAGGTATACCCAAATCCGTTCGACTGCGGCCCTCTCCACTCATGTATCCATGTTCTCCAAGTACCATGATCACTGTTTCTGCCTTTGTGGCAGCGTCGATAGCAGCGGCATATCCAGCGGTGTCGGTGGTGTTTATATCTACGTGATGCAAAAAGTCCGTCTCATCATTGAATATTTTGGGTCCTTGCACGAAAGTGTAATCTGTCATGTACTGATCGATACCCTCCAGAACAGATATCGCCGAATGATCATCTGCAGCCAGTCTCCAGCTACCCAGCGGACTATTCTTATCATCGGCGAGATCACCTATGACTAAGATACCTTTCTGGTCTGAAGAGAGTGGCAGTAATTTGTTTTCGTTCTTTAGTAAGACTATAGACTTAGCGGCCATCTCTCGTACTGCGCTGAGATGATCAGGATGACCTATCAATGACTGCTCTCTGGCAATGTCACAATATCTATAGGGATCATCAAAAAGGCCCAGTTCATACTTCACTGTCAAAATACGTCTGACAGCATCATCGATCAGTGACTCAGCGACGGCGCCTGATCTTACTGATTCGACTAAGTGTGTCACATATGCAGTGGCTTCCATATCCATATCGCAGCCTGCGATCACTGCTTTATTGGCAGCGTCAGCGAGGTCTGCAGCATGCCCATGCGGTATCATCTCTGCGATCGATCCCCAGTCAGATACTACGAATCCATCAAAATCCCATTTACCTTTGAGTATATCTCTTTGTAAAAAACGGTCCCCATTCACGGGTACACCATTCAATAGATTGAATCCATTCATAAATGTGCGGACATTAGCCTCTATTGTCGCTTCGAATGGTGGTAAAATCATATTGTATAAAGTATTGGTCCCGACATCCGTGGTATTATAGTCTCTACCTCCTTCTGCAAAGCCATATCCTGCGAAATGCTTTGCGCAGGCGGCTATCGTGTGAGTCGCTGATAGATCATCTCCCTGAAATCCCCGCACTCTCGCTTTGGCGATCTCAGATCCGAGATATGGATCTTCACCGGCTCCCTCCATGACTCGACCCCATCGAGCATCTCGAGAGATATCTACCATAGGAGCGAATGTCCAATTGAGACCTACTGCTGCAGCCTCCGCAGCTGCCACTTGTGCAGATCGCTCGATAGTCTCCATATCCCAGCTGGCGGATTCTGCCAATGGTATGGGAGATTGTGTCTTATATCCATGCATCACATCAAATGCAAAAATTAATGGAATACCGAGCCTACTTTCCTCGACTACGATCTGTTGGATTTTACGTACTTGTTCGACACCATGCACATTGAGCATCGAGCCGACATAGCCTTTTCTGAGATGCTCATACTTGATGGCTGCATTACCTTCTTCGGGCACTGGACCAGTGATGTCATAAAATCCATTGTACTGATTCATCTGACCGACCTTTTCTTCCAGTGTCATTTTGGCCAGAAGTTCATCGACCATCTGATCGATAGATTTCGATGGCTCTTTTTTAGTGATAGGCTGAGAAGTAGAAGCGCAGGCACAGAGTATCAGTGCGAGGCACAGGCTTAGATTTATGAATTTCATGACTTCGGTTGTTTTATAAGTTAGATCAGTCAAATGTACTACACTGGTGATAAATAATCCTGCAGATATGCGCTGTGGAGTATCCTTGCGCAAGGGCACTTTTTTGAGGTATTTGAGTAATTTTTGATAAACTATTTGACCATATAGATGAAAAGTTTACTTTTGCGGCCGGTGAGGGTCATACGGCCAGCTCCCTAAGAACTCCCCCAGGGCGGAAACGCAGCAAGGGTATTAGGTTGTAGCGGTTTGGTGTGATTCCTCACTTTTTTATTTTTGCACTTTCCATTACTATAAAATAACAAATCCAATGCGTTTTTTCATCGATACAGCATCTCTTGATCATATCCAAGAGGCACACGACTTAGGTATATTAGACGGAGTCACGACTAATCCTTCTCTCATGGCCAAAGAAGGTATCACTGGTGATGCTAATATCAAGGCTCACTACAAAAAGATCTGTGACATAGTCGATGGTGACGTATCTGCAGAGGTGATCTCTACCGATTTCGAAGGGATCGTTGCTGAAGGTAAAGTGCTCGCAGATATCGCTCCGAATATAGTCGTGAAGGTCCCAATGATCAAAGAAGGGATCAAAGCGATCAGATGGTTTAGCGACAATGGTATCAATACTAATTGCACGTTGGTCTTCTCTGCTGGCCAGGCAATTTTAGCGGCTAAAGCAGGAGCTACTTACATTTCTCCATTTATCGGTAGAGTCGATGATATCAACTGGGATGGTATGCAGCTGATCAGTCAGATCGCTGAAATATATGCGATACAGGGCTATGATACAGAGATACTCGCTGCATCGATCAGAAACTCTCGCCACATCGTTCAGGCTGCACAGTCAGGAGCGGATATTGTGACTTGTCCACTTTCTGCGATCTTAGGTCTGCTCAAGCATCCATTGACGGATATTGGATTAGAAAAATTCTTAGCTGACTACGCCAAAGGAAATAGCTAATCTTAGCTATGAAAAATACAATCTTCTACCTCTCTACCTGTGATACCTGTAAGCGTATCATGGGCCAGATAGATAATATAAATCAGTTTGATCTGGTCGATATTAAAAAATCCAATATCACTACTGATCAGCTGGACGAGGTGGTCAGTTCTGCAGGTCTGAAGTACGAAGAAGCTTTTAATAAAAGAGCTCGGAAGTATAAAGAGCTGGAGAAAGAATCCCTGACGGAGGATGGGCAGTATCGAGATCTGATATTGAGTGAATATACATTTCTCAAGCGACCTGTGATCGTGTTTGAAGATCAAGTCTTCGTGGGTAACTCTAAAAAGACAGTGGAGGCGATGGCCGCTACTGTCAATAAATAGATCGAGTGGATATACTGACCTCAGCACATATTATAGATTGGTTTAAAGGGCTACAGGATCGCATCTGTATTGGATTAGAGCAATTAGATGGTTCAGCGAAATTTCAACAGGATCTCTGGGATAGGCCTGAGGGTGGTGGAGGTCGTACCCGTATCATCCAAGGTGAAGGTATAGAAAAGGGTGGAGTCAATTTCTCAGCTGTTCAAGGAGAGATGCCAGAAGTCATAGCTAAAGGTTTAGGGCTTGCGCCGAATAACTTCGTAGCAACGGGCGTATCGATAGTCCTGCATCCTCAGCATCCATTAGTGCCGATCATACATATGAACGTGCGCTACTTTGAGACTGATCAGGGAGACTGGTGGTTTGGTGGAGGCATAGACCTTACTCCTCATCAGGTCTATCCAGAGGATGCTCAGGAGTTTCATCAGGGACTGAAGCAAGTGTGCGATAGCTTTGATGGTAAAGCTTATGGTGAATTCAAAGAATGGGCAGACAATTACTTCTATATACCTCATCGACAAGAGACTCGTGGCATAGGCGGTATCTTCTTTGACCGACTCAATGAATCCTATGGACGTAGCAAACTTGATATCTGGCGGTTTGTACAGGCTGTAGGAGAGGCATTCGTGCCGCTATATAGTAGTATCTATCGCCGCAGAGTATCAATGGACTATACACCTGCTGACCGAAACTGGCAGATGATCCGTCGTGGCCGATATGTCGAGTTTAATCTGGTATATGATCGAGGGACGAAATTTGGTCTACAGACTAATGGCCGGATCGAGTCTATACTCATGTCGCTACCGCCAGTGGTACACTACGAATACAATTATCAGACTACTGAAGACTTTGAAAAGCAGACTCAGTCATTACTCAAGAAAGGAGTAGATTGGGTCAATTACACAATAGTGTAAACTCTGGAGTCGACACTCGATTGGATTGATTGCCTTGAGCGTCAAAAATGTAGATCTCAAAGCTAAATTCATTAGTGGGGAAATCTGGTGGTGACTCACATGGCGGCGTGCCATCATCAAATAAACAGCAAAGAGTTGGTACAGAAATCTGCATTTGGCCTTTGTTCCCGTTTTCGGATTCTGGCAGGTCAGGTACTGTATTGGTGTAGTGGATCTCACCATTGCGAGTATCGATGACGACGATGTTATTCATGGCTTCATCGAGATCGCCGTCTATGTCTTCGAATGTCAATCCGATGACCAGAGTGTCTTCGAGTCCCAGAGAACCCTGCACTATATTATCTTTGCTCATCCCATTATAGCTGATGACTGGACTATTATTGCCTACAGGATCATCTCCACAGGCTATTAATAGTAGTGTAAGCATGGCTGCAATGGCATAAACTCTGATCATAAGCTATTGTAATTGGATAAGAGATATCAAGATATCATCATTTCATTAGAAAATAAAGAAACGACATTCGAATCCATCTGGAAGGATGTCTATCTCTATCAGAGAGAAAACAATCCTATCTATAAAGAGTTTTTGCAGCTCATAGGTAGATACGATCAACTGCCTGCTACTCCAGCGGATATAGCCTTTGCTCCTATTTCATTTTTCAAGACTCAGGAAATAAAGACGGGAGAGTGGGAGCCGATCACCTTATTCAGAAGTAGTGGTACGGGAGGCGATCGTAGTCAGCATCTAATCCGACACCTTGCTTTTTATCATCAGAATGCTGCGGATCTTTTTGAAGTATACTTTGACGATATCGCAGGAATCGAGTTCTTAGGCCTGTTGCCTAATTATCATGACAATCCAGATAGCTCGCTGCTGAGTATGGTGTCGCACTTCATGGATAGATCCATGCATGACTGCGCTTACTATCTGGATGACCAGGCTGGACTCTGTAGACATATAGAGGCTAATAAAGTGTTAGGTCGCCCGACCGTATTGTTTGGAGTTAGTTTTGCCTTATTAGATTATACCGAGCAGTACGAGCATGATGGGCTTGATGATCTGATAGTTATCGAGACTGGCGGCATGAAGAAGTTTAGACGTGAGATGACTCGTGCTGAGATACACGGAGAGTTAGCCAGATGTTTTACCGATGCGCAGATATGCTCAGAGTATGGGATGTCGGAGTGTCTCAGTCAGCTGTATAGTACTCATGACGGCCGCTTTGAGATGAATGAACGGATGCGCATAGTGATTACCGATCCGACAGATCCTTTTCAGGTATTGCCCAATGGACGAAAGGGGAGGGTGAATATCCTTGACTTAGCTAATGTTCATAGCATGTCTTTCTTTGCGACTGATGATATAGGAGTCGTACATGCCGATCAGACAGTCGAGATCCTAGGGCGTATGGACAGTGCGGACCTAAGAGGATGCAATTACCTCATCTGATTTTTTCTTCACCCTTCGAGTAATTCCTTCCATGATCCAATTGGCTAAAGCCTGCCGATTTTCATGGAGTAGGATACGTTTGTGATCGTGCTTGTTACGGATGTTCGCCAGCTCAATGAATACACCTTTAGGCTGAGTGACTCTGAGTACGTGTAGGTTTCTCTGGTCAACATAGCCATGGTAATCTCTGCCTTTCTGATGATAGGCATACTTTTCCTCAAATGTCTTCATAACATCATAGGCTAATTGCTTTGAGCTATTGCTCTTAGGGTAGTGATAGAAAAATACGTCCTGACGCTGGCTCTTAGTACGACTATCTACATGGATGACGACCATCGACTGCTCGATGACACCTTGCTTTTGGTATTTCTTATACAGATCATTCACCCTGAATGCTCTCTGATTTAGTCTTGATATTTGATTGAGTGGGATCTTACGACCATTATTGAGCTTTTCATCCTGATCACAGCTGAGGTAGCGATCATCTCGTATGCCGTCATTGTCATCAGTGATGATCATCTCTACCGTAGCTCCATGCTGCATGAGCGATCGAGCGAGACGGAGTCCCACGTCATAGGCATACTCGTCCTCACAGAGTCGGGAGCTGCAGTCAGTACACATGGCTCCAGGATCTGGACCACCATGTCCGCTGATGATATAGTACACCCGATTTTTTAGTGACTCGTCGATGAGCTCAAATCTGCTATACTTGCTGCCAAAAAGCTGCTCGACTTTCGAGCTGGCTTTCTTAATTTCTTGTTTAGCGATAGGAGCGGTGATTTCATCCTCTTGGAGATTGGCTTTGAGTTCATGAGCAGGTACCCAGAGCAGTTTACTCGTAGTGTAGTGAGTGGATCGGAGTCCTCTCTCGAGTAGATACTCATTATACTTTTGGATGCGTACAGCTTTGTCCCAGTCATCGATACCTATAGTCGAGCGGATACTTTTGCCGTCATAGTTGTATATGGTCACTGGTAGCTTGTAGGATCTACCGACATGCAATATGGCAGCGTCGCTGAGTTTGTTCAACTCATAAAACTTCCGGACGTTATCTTGGTAGTGATTGAGTTTGTACCTTCGTAGTAGTGATATGACACCATCACCCTTTATGGCCTTTACCTCATGATGCTGGATAGCTATATTGGTGTTCGCTACAGCGAGACTACTGAAAAAAAGACTGAAAAAGATAAAGAGTGTAAAATGTCGTATCATCATCAAAGCGTTGTATTGCAAATATATACAAATTACGAAAAATCATAATATGTAATATGAATTCTTGTCTTTCGCTACTGAGGTATTATATCAACGCTGAGTATCGCAATATAGCGCAGTCCTTCGCTTTAGTTCTATTTGTATGGATAGTAGCTTACATTATTTATCGAGTATATCCTGATATGTCGAGAGGTGATTTTAATTACCTCTACTGGATATTCATGATGCTACTATCGATTAATATCACGCTCAGATCTGAGTCGCATCACGGAGCAGAGGAGCATTTATTCTTATATACCTGTGCAGATCCGATCTATGTGCTTATCGCAAAAATCCTTTTCAATTTTGTGTATCTCTTTGTGATAGGTATACTTTTCTACGGTTTTTTCCATCTCTATTTTGATGCGGTGATGAGCTTTTCTATAGAGTATGTCGGTCTGATAGGGATGGGAGCATTGGCGATTAGTGCATGTCTAAGTTTTGTCACCTCGATTAATAATTACTCATCTGGCCAAAATACCCTGATCAGTATTCTGGCCTTACCACTCCTGATACCTGTCATTTTGATTCTAAAATCAGCAAGCGATGGTATAATTATGTTTTCTGATGTAGAAAATACAAAATATTTGACACTGATTAGCATCTCTTTTATTACCATTGCGTTATCTACTATACTGTTTCCATTTGTATGGAGACAATGATAGATCAAGTACTCGTATGACAGCAAAAGCATCAAAAGATTTACCTTTAGTCTTAGTTCATATAGGACTGGTCGTCAAGTCCGAAAAATCGTAATATGAGGAAGCTATTTTATCAGCAGTGGTGGAAATGGATAGGGGTAATCATAATGCTTTATGTATTAATCGCAGGATTTTTAGTGCCGCTGAAGCCTGGTGTGGTAAATGTCACTCCTGATCGTCTGACAGGCGGGATGACCACGGAGGTAGATATATATCTGTACAATACGAATTACAGCAAAAACACCTCAGGACTTGAGGCTTATATCAAACTCGACTCCGTCAATACGCTCAAAGCGAGTCAGGTGATGATCATGTCTCGCAAACGAATCAAGGCATTCTTCAATCCTCCTGCTGAGCTACCAGCGGACAAGAAATTTGACCAAGGTACTTTAGTCATCGTAGATCCCGCTGAAGGATACATCGTTACTCCATCAGCATTCACCATAGTGGCAGCAGAAGAGCGTGCAGAAATAGGACTCTTAGAATGGAGTGATCAGATCCCTGTGATCAAAACGGAATGGAAGTTTAAATTTCCCTACAGGGGTATACTCTATGAGACCATCAGAAATACATTCTTTCATGTAGCTATATGGATGGCCATGTTTATCCTACTGATGATCAGCTTAGTATATAGCGTCAGATATCTTATCACTCGAGATCTCGACATAGATGCTGTCGCTGCTTCATTCACACATGTGGCGGTCTTTTTTGGGCTGATCGGTATGGCAACGGGATCCGTATGGGCTAAGAATACTTGGGGTGCCTACTGGACTAATGATCCTAAACTAAATATGTCAGCTGTAGCGCTGATGATATACATAGCCTACTCGATCCTACGCTCCTCTGTGAGCAATGATGATCGTCGTGCGCAGCTCGGAGCGGCCTACAATATTTTCGCATTCGTGGCCATGATACCATTGATATTCATCATACCTCGCATGACCAGTAGTCTGCACCCTGGCAATGGAGGAAATCCAGCCTTAGGAGGTGAAGATCTTGATAATACACTACGTCTGGTCTTTTATCCAGCGATCATCGGACTGACTATCATAGGGGCATGGCTATCAACCATCCTTTACAGAATCCGAAGACTGCAGATACAGCTCATAGACCGAACTCTATAATACAATACTCATCATGAATCAGATAAAAAAAATCAGTGCTACTATATTCATGCTATCCATAGTCATGAGTCTGTCAGCGCAAGGAGATTACTATGATAATAGTGGTAAGATTTACACCGTTGTAGCGGTAGTATGTATCACACTATTTGCCATCGTAGGCTTGTTAGTATATCTCGAGAGAAGGATTAAAATACTTGAAAAATTGATAAACGATGAGCAAAGGAGCAATTAGCTTTTTTCAGACTGTCCAAGATAACTTTGACAAGGCAGCCGCTCTGACAGACTTGCCAAAAGGGCTCTTGGCACAAATCAAGGCCTGCAATGCTGTATATCAGATGCGTTTTCCGGTCAAAATAGGTAATGGCTATCAGGTCATAGAAGCCTACAGGGTACAGCACAGTCAGCACAGACAGCCGACTAAGGGCGGTATCCGATACAGCGACATGGTCGATCAAGAAGAGGTGATGGCACTGGCTTCACTGATGACCTTTAAGTGTGCCATAGTCGATGTACCCTTTGGTGGAGCCAAAGGAGGAATAAAAATCAATCCTCGCAACTATACCGAAGATGAGCTACAGCGTATCACACGACGATATACCGTAGAGCTGATCAAAAAGGGATTCATCGGGCCGAGTGTCGATGTACCTGCTCCTGACTATGGGACAGGATCTCGGGAGATGGCTTGGATACTTGATACCTATCAGACATTCTCCAAAGGGGAAATCGATAGCGCCGGATGTGTCACCGGCAAGCCCGTCAATCAAAATGGTATCCGAGGTCGTACTGAAGCAACTGGTAGAGGCGTATTCTATGGTATCCGTGAAGCGATGGATGTCCCAGAGGACATGAAAGCCATAGGACTGGAGCCTGGAATAGCTGGAAAACGTATCGTAGTCCAGGGATTCGGAAATGTGGGTTCTTACTCCGCTCAGATTTCGCAGTTTGAGGGTCGGGCTTTAGTAGTAGGAGTCGCAGAGTATGATGGTACTATTTATAATCCTGATGGTATAGATATCGATGCACTCGTCAAACATAAAAACGAGACAGGTAGCATTACTAAGTTCCCAGGAGCTAAGATGCTCGAAGACAAAAATGATTGGGTTGGCTTAGATTGCGATATCTTGATCCCTGCTGCATTAGAAAATCAGATCACAGGAGAAAATGCTAAAAAGGTCAAAGCGAAAATCATCGCAGAAGCTGCCAATGGACCGATCACGGCGGAGGGTGAAAAAATCCTCTTAGAGAAAGGATGCATGATCCTACCAGATGTATATCTCAATGCGGGTGGTGTGACGGTATCTTACTTTGAGTGGCTCAAGAATCTTTCTCACATGCGATTTGGTCGTATGGAGAAGCGATTTAACCAGAATACATACAGTAACATCGTAGAAACGGTCGAGCGACTCACCGAAAAAAGCATCAGTCCTCATGAGCGAAAGATGATCACTCGTGGTGCTGATGAGATCGATCTCGTGAGGTCAGGACTCGAAGAGACGATGATCAATGCCTATCACAGCATCCGTGATGTAAAGGAGCGTCGATCTAAGTGTAATGATCTACGTACAGCAGCATTCATCAATGCACTGGACAAAGTAGCTAATGATTATATCAGCTTAGGTGTGTTCCCATAGTGGATAGCACCAATAGCGGTAGATAAATAACTAACACTGGAGGTCAGCTCATCATGAGCTGGCCTCTTTTTACTTTAGGCTGAGTTCTTCTTGACGACTGGAGAGCTCCTGTAGGATGAGGCTGGCTATTGAGCGTTTATTTGTCATGATTTGTGCCCGTCCCGTATATCGAAGACGAGCAGGTAGCTTGATGCCGTGGGTCGTGATGAGTCCGTCATTGAGTAGTAGCTCTACACGATATAGACTATCATAACTCAGATCTGATATGGCCTGCACTTCTGCTCTGACAAAGCCGTAGTCCCGGCTGCTATATTCGTCGATGGCTATGTATACCTTTTGACCAGGCTGTATCTCGCCGATGCGAGTCGGTGGAGCGTACACGATATATCTATCTGTAGCAGTAGTCTCATCAGGTATGATCTGAGCTATTGGCTCACCTATAGTATAGTTGATTCTATTGGAGGATTCTGGATCGATGTCGAGCCGTCCACTCATCGGGCTATATAGTAACCGCTCCTCCAACCGTGTTTCTATCTCCGAGAGTAGTGTGCTCAGTGCATCAGAGACGAGTAGATCATCATCGGTGATCTTAGTACGATAGCTTTGCTGTACTCTCGTGACCTCCGTCTCGAGCGCAGCAATATTAGTGAGAGTAGCCTGTTTATCGAGCTCGAGCTGAGCTTGACGCTCTTCTATATTGAGCAGCTCCGTCTGACGATTGTCGTATTCTCGGTAGGAGATAGCACCGCTCTCATAGAGAGATTTGTCTTTAGTGAGCTGCTGCTGAATGACTGATGCCGTAGCGTTGATTTTTGATTTGACATGATCCAGTTTATTTAGGTTTTCTTGATGGACGCTGATCTCATTCTGTAGCTTCGTGATGATCGGTTTGGGTTGATTAGCTATTTGCCGCTTCTTCACCTGACGTATATTGTTGAGTGCATTGGAGATGTCATCTTGTAGTCCTTCGATATGCAGATCTTGGAGAACGGATAGCTGTATTTCCACTCTGTTGATATAAGACAGTTCATTAGCATTGATCGAGAATGCTCTCAGGCTATCTATTACATCTTTTGTGATATCCCAATTCATGGTGCCTAAGATTTCTCCTTGCTCCACGGGATCGCCTGACTTCTTGTACATGCGTAGCTCTCCATTTAGAGGGGCCAGGAGGGTACTATTGATACCATTTTGGAGCAATACCGCCTGACCCGTTATCTTTTGCTGTACAGGGATGATAAACAATAAGGATAGGGCGATACCGATGACTATCGCCAAGAGTACATAGCCTCTGATAATCAGACTATTAGGTAGTCTCTCTTTATCTATTTCATAATGTTTCAGTCCTATCTTCATTGTTCTTCGTCTTCTGATAGGAAAATTTTGGAGTATCGTCTACCCAGCTGACTGAGGCTCTCGTGAGTGCCACTTTCTATGAGTTCTCCTTCTTCGAGGAGGTAGATTTTATCCATTTTCATGGCCACTTCCATCTTGTGGGTCACAATGATGAGCGTTTTATCTTTTAGCACTTCTCTGACATTGCGGAATACCTTGCGATAAGTCAGTCGATCCAAGGCACTGAATGGCTCGTCTAAGAAGTAGTAATCTACATCTTTATATAAGGCTCTGGCAAGCATGAGGCGCTGAGCTTGACCTTTACTGAAGTTGATATTGTTAGATCCGATCACGCTACTCAGTCCATCTGGGAGTGACTCTACTGCATCGTATATCTCACAGAGCTGTAGACATTCATAGACTCGATCGATGTCCACTTGCTCAGGATCAGTCTCAAAGGTGATGTTGTATAAAATGGACCGCTGAAAAAGCATACTCTCTTGGAGTACGACGCTACACTTCTCAAGCCATCGCTGTGCCTTGATGAGGTCCAGATTCTTTGGGCCGATATAGATATCTCCAGCTTGTACGGGGAGTAGCTTGAGCATAGACTTCATCAGAGTCGACTTGCCGCTACCGCTCTCTCCGAGTAGTGCTACCGACCTGCCAAAAGGAATCTTGATGTCAATATCCTTGAGCGCATATTTATCATTCTCGGCATAGGAATACTGGAGTGACTGTATGTTGATATCGGCCTCTCTTGGTATCTGTGTGCTGAGAGCGGCACTGCTCTCGAGGTCTTGATGGCCCAGCGCTTTGTTGATTCTATCGAGACTGAGCTTAGCATCCTGATACTGAGGGACAAAGTCTATGATCTGCTGTATAGGTTGGCTGAGATTGCCGAGGATATACTGTATGGCTATGAGCGTACCGAGTGTCATCTGACCATCGATCACTGCCATCGCTGCCACGAAAAGTATGGCAATATCTCTGATCTGCGCCAGTGAATTGACCCCGCCGAAGATTAACTGGTTGACTCTCAGCATATTGAGTCGGAGATCTGAAAATCTGGTTTGCACCTGATCCCAGCTATCTATCCGTTTTTGCTCTTGGCTGTATGACTTGAGATCTACCACTCCAGAGAAGATCTCTATGAGCTCTGTCCTGACCGCCGAGCTAAGTCTAAATCGCTCCTCATCCATATGCTCTCGAGTCTTCAAGAAGAAGCTGATCCAGACGATCAGGAGCACATTAAATCCTAAATAGATCAATCCGATCTTTACGCTAAAGATGAATAGCAGCACTCCAAAGGTTAATAGCTTTAGTAGAGCATTAAAGAAGTCAGAACTATAATTCGTCAAGAATGCCTCGATCCTGAGATTATCATTGAAGTGCTGAGTGGTCTTGCCTTGCTCCTGAATACTGAAGAAACTATAGGGCTTTTTGATGATGCCGCTGAGGTAGTCGAGGATCAGCTGGAGGTTGACACGTACTCCGATATGACGTAATAGCCACTTCCGGAATATATCTGCGATCGTGATCCCTATGAAGAGTAGAAACTGAGCGATGAGTATCATCCATACGATGCCGATATCTTGATTTTGGATACCGCTATCAACTAATGCCTTGGTCAAGAAGGGAATACATATTTGAAAAATAGACCATAAAACATTAAGCCCGATGATAATGATGATACCAGATCGGTACTTCATCATCAGGGATATCATGTATCCGAAGCTGAATCGTGTGTGTTGGTCCTGTTTCATTGTTCCCTCATATCTGTCGCCCTTACTATCAGATATTCAGGTAAAAGTACTGATTTTATTCAGAATCAGCGTCAGGTCGCTTTACACCAAGGGAAGTCTCGAGCTCTTCAATTTTTTCAAGGAGCCAGTCTTGATTAGGGATAGATGGATTTTCTTTTAATAATTCTCGTGCTTTTGCTATTCGTTTTGGATCCGATCTTTCACGACATTTCATTAGATGGTCTATAACTGAGGTGAAACCATAATAAGCATCTTTTCTTTTGACCGATACGTTCCGTTTACGTCTGAGATATACTTTGAATGATTTAATCAGAGAATCCAAAGCTTCATCTTCATCGAGCTCGTAGTAGCAGGTTAGGAGGTATGATCGAGTTTGTAGATTGTAAAGTATATCTTCATATTCTACGTTTCTTAATGTTTCTATTACTGCATCATAATCTTTTGCGTACCATTGGGTTCGAGCTTTGGTAAATGAATAGGCTGATTCTTGTTGGTCGATTGGTAAAGAGGATTTATATTCTTCTACGAACTTTAAGGCCCAATTAAACTCTTTAGCTTTACACGACACATATGCGATATTTCTATAATCCGATAGTGTCACATCTAAAAGTCTTGAATTGAGACCAAATTTGTAGAGTTTATATATGATCGGATATAAATTTAATTTCCCACGATTTAGATCTGCTGTAGCGTAGTTCAAAAGATAATCGAGTGAGTCTTTTATGTGCTTTGAAGGAATTAATTGATGATCGCTAATCATAACCAAACAGTGGAAAATATGATCTAAAGGGAGCTCATTCTTGAACAAGTTAGTTATCTTTTTTAATAGCCATAACAGAATTGAGTTGGATTCATTGTGGATGTTTAACACCTCATATTCATAGCCCATATGAGCGAAAAAAGCAATGTTTAGATCAAGAGTTTGACTTTCATACTTAGCAATTTTTGATGCTTTACTCAAAATCATGTTTTGAAGCTTGTTGAGTGAAGGGTAAGATTTTTGTTCGTTTATCAAGCTTTTTGCATAGACATAGCTGATTGCTATATTTTCTCCGGACTCAAAATTTTGATATTCAATTTTTTCTTTAAGTTTTTTTAATTCATACGAATTAGGAGTTAGCGCATTTTTAAGAGCTTGATACTTCAGCAAGTCAAGAGTTGGTGAGTTTTTTTTTAAGTGTTCATTGACAATAAAATCAATATATAGAGCAAGCAAAGAGTTGCCTTTTTTGGCAAGTTTAGACTTGGACCATTTCATCCGAAACAACAAATCCGAATAAGTAAGTTTTGTATTCGACTTCTTTTTTAGAATAAAATTAAAAAGCTCAATTAATTGTGAATCCTGATTGAAATATTTAGATGAAATAAATTGCTCGAATCTATTCAAGGTGGGTTTATCAAGACTAATTAGGTAGTTTTCAATCTTCATTCGGGTATACCATTAAGGGTTCGCAGAGCTTACATTATTAAAACTTTACATATAATAAAGTTTTTAATTTGTATTGTGATATGCTTGTAAATGTGCGTATATTGCATGATATAACCAAGACCCAAACACCTATGCGAATACGCATACTCAAAAACATACTTTTTCTCTCACTAATTGCCCTGAGCCAAGTATTGGCTCAAGTCAACCCCCCTTTGATAGAGGTGACGGTGAAGCAAGGCGAGACGGTAGCTGATCTACAGCTGTTCTCGATAGGTACTATTGATGTAGTAGAGCCTTTTCAAGGTGATATTGCTGGTGGAGGATTCACGATTGACCCTTTTGATGCGAATCTCAAAAATCTGAACTATACGGCTTCCACCGATTTCGCAGGTAACGATAGAGCAGTTTTCGCTTGTAGCGAATCTTTATTCGGCCCCAAGACATATGTCGCAGTCGAGATTAATGTAGTAAGATCAATTCTTGTTGCTAACGCTGATTTTGCGGAGATCAGTGCAGGAGAAAGTGAAGTCATTATTGATGTTTTAGCAAACGATGAATATTCAGAAAATGTAATAGAAGTCCTTGGTGCGGAATTGGTAAGAGATGGACAGGTAGAGGTTTTAGGTGATGGGGCTATCAAGTTCTTGGCTAATAATGATTTTGAAGGCATTACTAACTTCGCCTATATCGTCAGTGATGATCTTGGCACGACTGCTGATGGAGTTGTAACGATTAATCGTTCTTTGACGACACCTGCGATAAATGAAACGCTACGATACACCGTGTCAAGCGGAGCTCAATTGTCTCTTTCACTTCCTACATCTGGTTTTGTTTTAGCTGAAGACAGCGAAGTATTATTCGGAGCTTTAGAAGGCTCCAGTCCTTTTAGCTTTAATTATAAGCCTGAGCCTTATGCGACTGGTGTAGAGGTATTTACTTTGGTGAATGATGACTTAGGTCTGACTCGCACTATAGAGATTGAGATTATTAAAAGTCTTGATGCTCAGCAGTTAGTTCAGGATGATGAGGTCTACACGAGTAAAGGGCAATATGTATTAATTGATGCACTCTCTAACGATTATTCTCAGAATGTAGCAGTGATCGATTATTCACCTGAGTTGAATTTTGGAGGTGGCATTTTCTCATATTTACCAGAAGATGAATTCGAAGGTGTAAAGCAGTTTTATTACACCATACATGATGGTATGAGATCATATACGGGAAGTATAGATGTCTATGTAGGAGACTATGTGCCTAAAATCACTTCTTATGATTTTGTGACACAAAAGAATACACCCTTAGTATTAGAATATAATATTCCTATTCGCAATTTTAACTTTAAAGTAATAGAAGCAGCATCAAGTGGAGAAGTGGCCGTCAATCAGTCAGCTTTTTATCATGGAGATTGTAATAATGCTATCGGATATCAAATGGTGTCATATACACCTTCTTCAGATTTTATTGGTTCTGATCAGTTCAGCATCGAATACTGCGTGAGTAACGGAGCCTGTCAGACTATCGATGTGGCAGTAGAAGTGATAGAAAGTGATGACGAATGCGTATGCGTAGGGCCTGATTGCGTTTGGGCTGGTGATGCGAATAAAGATGGTGTAGTGAATGTCGCTGACGTATTAGCAATCGGAATTCATTACGGAGAATCAGGAGAAGGAAGAGAACTGGTTTCAGAATGGGGAGCGGATCACGCTTCAGATTGGGCAGCCACTGAAGATGGTACGAATGCTAAGTTTGCAGATACCGATGGAGATGGTGTCATCACAGCGAATGATACAGAGAGCATACTGACTAACTATAATAAATTTGACAACTTAGTGCCTTCGGCGGTACTCATCGATAAGAGTATTCCACTAAGATTTGAAGTAAGTAATCCCAATCCTGAAATAGGAGATGAGGTGACTATTGATATATACGCAGGATCAGAAGAATATCCCGTAGTAGATCTTCATGGTGTAGCATTAGCGATTGATGTGCCGAGTTCTTATACAGACAGTACTTCTATTAGTTTTGAAGTGAGCTCAGAGGGATTGGGCCAAGGAAGTCCAGTGATAGGATTAAGTTATTCTTCGGAAGGGAGAATAGAAGTAGGAGCTTCTCGGACAGTAGACATTGGTATCTCAGGAGAAGTCCCTTTAGGAACAGTGAGTATAGGTATTAAAACTGATATCGATCAGTTACGTCCAGGCTCTGATGAGATACCAATAGATCTGATCATCCCTGCAGCGATGATGACTGACGGAGCGGGCAGACAGTATAAGCTCGAGGGAGGTATGATCCCTCTCAGATATCAGCTGGCATCTTCAGATGATGCTGATGATATCATCATAGATGAGGTAGATGTCTTAGCCTTTCCTAATCCATCTAAAGGTCAACTATCACTCCATGCAAATGGTCAGGATATCCTACATGATGTGTCAATCTACAATACTGTAGGAGCTTTAGTATATGAGCAAAAAGCAATTGGTACTAATCACCTTGATATTAATAATCAGTTTGCTCAAGGTATGTACATAGCCCATATCACTACGCAGAAAGGAAAAACAATACAAAAGATAGAAGTCATTCAGCCATAGGCTGACAATAGACAGAAATAATATGAAGCTGTTCATCTAAGATTTGGTGAACAGCTTTTTTGATTACTTGCAACTTGATACCTGCTAACTTTCCAACTCCTACATCAATGCATCCGATCGCCGCTGGGATCCATGCGAGATAGCATATCTGCTTCATATGCGAGGAATTCTTCCCAGCGAGCCATGGTGGGCTCTTCTCCGATATAGTGCTTAGCTAAGCCTAAAAACATCTTGTAATGTCCAGCCTCAGATACCATGAATCGATGATAGAAGTCTCTGAGCTCAGGCTCACTGATATGTAGACTCAATAATCTGAATCGCTCACAGCTGCGAGCCTCGATGAGTGCACATGTGAGTAGTTTGTCCAGTAAGCGATCGTGATAGGAGCCCCCTTTCACTTGAAATTTTAGGAGCTCTCGTACGTACAGATCCTTACGTTGATAGCCGAGCTTCATACCTCGCTTATTGAGTTCTGCGACGACCTGTCTGAAGTGGCCCCACTCCTCTGTTACCACTGGCATCACCTCCTCGACTAATCGCTCCAGATCTGGATAAAACTGGATCAAACTGATACATGCTGTAGCCGCTTTGAGTTCGCAGTAGGCATGGTCAGTGAGTATATCTTCAAGTTGTTTTTCAGCCAGATTGACCCATCGTGGATCGGTCGGTAGCTCCAGTCCAAGTTTGAATTTTTCTTTTACAGATTGAGACATGTTAGTTGATTCTTGATGAGGTCGATTTCATATATAGTATACTCTTCAAATCCGGAGGACCATTGTATTCCGATTTTATCTATTTCAGATTTTAATAGTCCTTTTATATCGGATTTTTCGAGAGTATAGCTGACTGAGTAGAGGTATTTATTCTCATGATTGAGTCGCTGTCCGTTACTACCCGCTCTACATTGTATTTCGTGAGTTTTATTATCTATAGTCTTGATCTTCAGGATGTTACCCATTTCTATGCTGCCATATTCTCTTGCTGCTTTCTCAGAGAAGGTAATCAGATTGAGATTGAGATAGACTTGATCTTCTATCTGTGTGAGTTGAGCCTTACACTCGAGGAGATTGTTGGTTTGCATATCATTTTTCAGCTCTTGAGGTGTGTAGTAGAAGAAATGAGCGGGACTCATGATCTTCGTGTATAGTTTCGTCTTTAGATCTATGCCGTCATATGCCATCGAGCAGGGAGCGGGATTATCACTTGGATGTGTCACCCATAGTGTCATACTCAGCAAAATGTATATTAATATTTTCATTTGTTTGACTTTATTTAGTCGATTTACGATCCGACTATAGAGCGAGCTGTGTGAGTATTCCTTACTTTGGTTGTAGATTACCACATCGAGCGTTGCTCAGCATTCAAAAATAGAATGATTTAGGTAATATTAAAAGTTTTCAAATATGTTGAAATATTTATCCTTCAGTATAGTTTTGATCTTGATGATAAGTTGTGAAATGGAAGAAGAGAAAAATTCTAAGATTGCGGTGGACTATCCGGAGGTATATAGAGATAGCTCAGTAGTCGAGGACTACCACGGTACAGAAGTAGCAGATCCATACAGATGGCTCGAGGATGACAATAGTGAGCAGACGAAAGCATGGGTGACTGCACAAAATAAGGTCACACATGGCTATTTGGATCAAATACCCTTTCGGGATAAGGTCAGAGATCGACTTGAGTCACTGTGGAACTATGAAAAGTACAGTAGCCCTTTCAAGGAGTCGGGAGAGTATTACTACTTTAAAAATGATGGACTCCAAAATCAATCTGTACTCTATAAAATAGAAGAGGGTGGAGATGACACGATAATATTAGATCCTAATTCTTTCTCAGAGGACGGTACGAGTTCTTTAGCTGGATTAGGATTTAGTAAGGATGGGAAATACTTGGCTTACTTTATCTCGGATGGAGGCTCAGATTGGCGAAAAGCCAGAGTGCTGGATCTGGAGACGATGGAGCATCTGAGCGATGATCTCAGGTGGATTAAGTTTTCGGGCATCAGCTGGGCAGGAGATGGTTTCTACTACAGTCGATATCCCGCATCTAAAGATGGTAGCGAGCTCTCAGCTAAAAATGAATATCATTCACTCTATTATCATAAGCTCGGTACAGATCAAAGCGCTGATCAGCTCATCTACCGTAATGATGACTATCCACTCCGCAATGTTTATGCTCAGACTACGGAGGATGAAGCGTTCTTAGTGATCGGCGAGACAGAATCTACCAGTGGTAACTCTGTGAAAGTAAAAGATCTACGTAAAGCAAATAGCAAGATTCAAGCAGTATTTGATGGATTTGAAAGCGACTACAGTCTTATAGATAATGAAGGTGATTATTTGCTATTCTTAACTAATGCGGATGCACCTAAACAAAAGCTTATCGCTGTCAATACATCAGACTTAAAAGCGACACCAAAAGAAATTATCCCAGAGGGGGAAGATGTACTGCAGACCTTAAGCATCGCAGGTCGAAAAATTTTCGCAGAATACATCCATAACGCTGCCAGTCAAGTAAAAATATTTGATATGAATGGTAACTATCTCACGGAGCTTGAGCTGCCTACTATCGGAAATATCGGAGGTATTAGTGGTAAAAAAGATGATGAAGAGGCGTTCTTCTCTTTCTCATCATATACAGTGCCCACGAGTATCTACACGCTTAATACCGATACTCACAAGTACGAAGTGTTCAAAGCTCCAGAGATTGATTTTGACTTCGATCAGTATACGACTGAGCAAGTTTGGTTTGACAGCTACGACGGTACTAAGGTGCCCATGTTTTTGACCTATAAGAAGGGCCTAAAGCGAGATGGTAGTCATCCGACGATGCTGTATGGCTATGGAGGATTTAATATTTCCTTGCTGCCGAGTTTTGGCATTACGACCTTACCAGTCTTAGAGAATGATGGTATCTATGCTGTGGTCAATCTACGTGGAGGTGGAGAATTTGGTAAAGAGTGGCATCAAGCTGGCACGAAAGAGCGTAAGCAAAATGTGTTTGATGATTTCCAAGCGGCGGCGGAGTATCTCATCGCTGAGAAATATACCAGCTCTGAGAAGCTCGCTATCCGAGGAGGGAGTAATGGTGGCCTCTTAGTAGGTGCATGTATGACGCAGCGACCGGATCTATATGCGGTGGCCTTTCCAGCAGTTGGAGTGCTCGATATGTTGCGCTATCACAAGTTTACGATCGGCTGGGCATGGGCCACGGACTACGGGAGCAGTGACGATCCAGAGGCCTTTGATTATCTCATGAAGTATAGTCCACTACACAATGTCAAAGATGTCGCATATCCTGCTACGATGGTCACGACTGCAGATCATGACGATAGGGTAGTACCGGCGCATTCATTTAAGTTTGCTTCTGAGCTACAGCATCATCATCAGGGCGATGAGCCAGTCTTGATCCGAGTCGAGACGAGTGCTGGTCATGGAGCCGGTAAGCCTACCTCTAAAATCATCGATGAATATGCTGATATCCTCTCCTTCATGTATTACAACATGGACGAAAAGATGTCGTTTCCTGTAAAGGACTAATCCAAAGAAACTTTTAAGTACAACTTTGAATATACAATTTCTCATCTCTCTCTCTGATATCCGCATCTTGGATATCGTCGACATACTGATCGTAGTCGTACTTATCTGGCAGATCTATAAGGTGCTCAAAGGGACGATTGCTTTCAATATTTTTATTGGAGTCATGCTACTATATGGAGTGTGGTTTGTGGTGAGTCACCTCGAGATGCGCCTATTGACCTTTGTTTTGGGCCCCTTTGTAGGGTTTGGAGTGTTGATACTGATTATTATTTTTCAGCCAGAGGTTAGGCAGTTTTTGCTCCTTTTGGGAAATAACACGCTGAAAAATCGATTTACCTTTCTTGAGAAACTCTGGGGTGATCAGATTGCTATGGATGACTCGGTGATCATGCGTCACGTCGATGAGATTCTCTTTGCTATGCAGTACTTTCGGCAGACACAGACAGGCGCATTGATCGTGATCAGTCACAATGAATCCACGCCTATATGGAATAATAGTGGACAGCGACTGAATGCAGATATCTCTTCTCAGTTACTTAAAGCGATCTTTCAAAAAGATTCGCCGATACACGATGGAGCTGCTATCATCGTGAATAATAAAATCCATTCGGTGAGTGTGATACTACCTGTGACGGATTCTCAGAGTATTGATGTCGATCTCGGTCTGCGACATCGTGCAGCAGTAGGCATATCGGAGAAGACTAACGCTATCGCTTTCGTCGTAAGTGAAGAAAATGGCGATTGGTCTTATGCTAAAGAAGGCCGAATCCATAAGATTAATAGCGAATCGGATCTCAAAAAAACGCTTAGACAGAGCTTCTTAGAGTAATATTCTAAGAGACCAATTATATACTTTTTACTCCCATCTTTATCTGATACTTTTGCGCTATGAAAGCCACATTAGAATATATCCAATCTAACAAAGATCGCTTCTTGGAAGAGCTGATCGAATTGCTTAAAATACCATCTATCTCTGCTGATCCAGCCTACAAAGATGAACTTGTGCGGACTGCAGATGTGCTGATTGATCGCCTGCTTGAGGCAGGTGTAGACTTCGCCGAGCAGTATGACACGCCGGGTCATCCTATAGTGTATGCAGAGTGCATCGTGGATCCGGACTTACCTACCGTGTTAGTCTATGGACACTACGACGTGCAGCCGCCAGATCCATTAAACTTATGGGACTCACCACCTTTTGAGCCAGTTATCAAGAAGACAGAGATACATCCTGAGGGAGCTATTTTCGCTCGTGGGTCGTGTGATGATAAGGGCCAGATGTATATGCATATTAAGGCTTTTGAGGCGATGGCAGAGACTAATAATGTGCCCTGTAATATCAAATTTCTCCTCGAGGGAGAAGAAGAAGTAGGCTCTGACAATCTGGGAGACTTCATCAGTGCTCACCAAGAGATGTTAACCTGTGATGTGGTCTTAGTGTCAGATACCTCGATCATCAGTAATGATCAGCCCTCGATCACTGTAGGACTAAGAGGTCTGAGCTATGTAGAGGTAGAGGTCACTGGACCGAATAAGGATCTACACTCTGGAGTATATGGTGGAGGCGTGGCTAATCCTGTCAACGTACTTTGCGAGATGATCGCATCGCTCAAGGATGAGGATAAGCGGATAGCAATACCGGGATTTTATGATGATGTGATCGATCTCAGCGATGCAGAGCGTGCCGAGATGAATAAAGCTCCATTCAGCCTCGAGCAATACAAGAAAGAACTCAATGTAGATGATGTAGAAGGTGAGAAGGGTTACACTACTCTCGAGCGTACATCTATCCGACCTACTCTGGATGTCAATGGTATCTGGGGTGGATACATAGGAGAAGGAGCTAAGACGGTGCTCCCGTCAAAGGCATATGCTAAGATCAGTATGAGACTGGTACCTAATCAGGATGAACCTACGATCACCAAGCTCTTTCAAGAGCACTTTGAGTCAATAGCGCCCGCTGGAGTCAAGGTGAAAGTCACTCCACATCATGGAGGAAAAGCCGCCGTGACGCCGACTGATACTCCGGAGTATTTGGCAGCAGCCAGAGCGATGAAAGATGCCTTTGGGAAGGAGGCCATCCCAGTGCGTGGTGGTGGCAGCATTCCGATTGTTGCCTTATTCGAAGATATTTTAGAGGTGAAGACTGTATTGATGGGTTTTGGACTGGATAGTGATGATATCCATAGTCCTAATGAGCATTATGGTATATTCAATTACTTCAAAGGCATTGAGACAATACCTGCTTTTTATAAGCATTATGCTGATCTCAAGAAATAGTTCGGGTGCATTTTGATATAATTACCTGTCTGCCGGAGTTGCTGGAGAGCCCATTTCAGCACTCCATCATGCGTCGAGCGCAAGACAAGGAGCTCGTCAGTATAGATATCCATGATCTCAGATCATATGGTAAGGGCCCGCACAAAAAAATAGATGACTATCAGTATGGAGGTGGTGCTGGTATGGTGATGATGGTGGAGCCCTTAGCGGAGTGTATCGATGGTCTGCAGGAGCAGCGGGCGTATGATGAGGTGATATTCGTCACTCCCGACGGTGAGCGACTCAATCAAAGTATCGTCAATCAGCTCTCACTCAAGGAAAATATCATGATCATCTCGGGTCACTACAAGGGAATCGATGAGCGAATCCGAGATCACTATGTCACTCGAGAGATCTCTATAGGTGACTTTGTGCTCTCAGGGGGCGAGCTACCCGTAGCAGTGCTGGTAGATGCGATCAGCAGGGTGGTGCCTGGTGTCATAGGTGATGGCACCTCGGCATTGACGGATTCATTTCAGGATGATTTGCTCTCTCCGCCAGTGTACACTCGACCTGCAGAGTATCGAGGCTGGACAGTGCCAGAGATTCTCCTCAGCGGCAATGACGCTAAGATCGATGAATGGCGCTATCAGCAGGCACTCGAGCGTACTAAGATCCGACGGCCAGATCTACTGGATCAGGTAGATGAGACCATTGAATAGTATCAGCCCATCTAATACTCCCAGATAATATAATTCTGATCTACTACTCAATCCCCACAGTGATAGTCCAAGACTAATAAGATAGCAACTCAATAAGCTTATGAACAGAGTGATGTCTATCATCTGGATCTGGTATTGCACAATAAGTGCTACTGCGATAAGTATAGATAAAACTATCATGACCATTCTCAAGCTCTTAGAAGTCAGCGCAGTAGCTAAAGTAGCTACTCCCTGTGACCGATCAATATGGCGATCTCGATAGTCAAATGGGATAGTGATGAGTAGAAAAAACAGTGACTTCTCGAGAAAAAGGGTGAGAGCCTTCATAAATCTACTGTCCGTAGTAAATGTGTAATATATGGTGGCAAAGACAGCGGCCCATACGATAGCGATCAGAAAGATTTTAATGTACGGTAGGTCTCTTAGCCTTTTTTTATTTGGTAAAATAGGGAGGAGATAGAGTCCTGTGATGACAATCAGCGGGATATAGGGTAGCAATCTCTGTATTCTGATCACAGGAAAGCTGAAAAATAATAAGGCAAGGCCCGCAAAGCAAAGACCCGTTAGTTGCCAGCGGTATTTTTTGATAAACAGTATACGCTGAGCAATGTGCTCGCTGGTAGTTTGGTAGTAGCCGATATAGCGATGAGCATTGTACACGACATAAGTAGCTATACTGACTAATCCTGCCCAGAAGTAGCTGATCACAGTGCCTGAAATAGCAAAAGCTCCTGCGACATATACACCTGCAGCGATCGATATATGTAGATTGCTATAGATGTAATATGACAGGAGCTTCTTGATCAATTCATTCCACTTATTAGATAGTACTAAAAGTACTTGAGTGGCATGTCAGGAGTGATCTTCAGGAGAGTCTCGTACATGAGTTTAGAGACGTTCTCGATATCATCCTTATGCGCCATCTCTACAGTCGTATGCATATATCTCAGTGGTAGCGATATCAGTACGGATGGTATCCCTCCAAGTGTATAAGCGAATGCATCAGTATCCGTACCCGTACTACGAGACGATGCTGAGCGCTGGAATGGTATTTCTTTTTCTTCGGCAGCTTCGATGACCTTATTGAGGACATTGTAGTGGATGCTCGGAGCATATGTGATCACAGGACCTTTGCCTGCTTTGGTGTCACCTTGCTCTTTTGGTTTCATCATTGGGGTGCTGGTATCATGACATACATCTGTGACGATAGCTATGTTAGGCTTGAGTGTTGCTGCGATCATCTCCGCTCCTCGCAGGCCGACTTCTTCTTGTACGGCATTGACGATGTATAGGGTATAGGGTAGTTTATCTTTATTCTCCGAGAGCATGCGAGCTACCTGAGAGATACACCATCCTCCTATCCGATTGTCCAGCGCCCTACCCATGTAAAAACTATCATTCAGTAGTTCGAGCTCGTCATCAAAGGTGATCACATTACCTACGTGGACACCCATCTCGAGGACTTCTTCTTTATTCTTGGCACCTATATCGATGAATATATTCTCGAGTTTGGGAGATAGACTGGCGTCTTTGCCTCGGCGGACATGGATCGCTGGCCATCCGAATAAGCCTCTTACCACACCTTTAGGGGTGTGAATATTGACCGTCTTGGATGGAGCTATGATTGGATCGGATCCACCGTTTCTGATCACGTAGATATAGCCATCATCTGATATATAATTGACGAACCATGAGATCTCATCAGCATGAGCTTCTATGACTACTGAAAACTCTTGACCAGGATTGACGACGCCATATGCGGTGCCATAGTTGTCGAGATGGTACTCATCTACATAGGGTTTGAGGTACTCAAGCCATATCTTTTGGCCTGAAGTCTCAAATCCCGTCGGAGATGTATTGTTTAAGTATTTGTGTAGGAATGCTTCTGAGTCTTTTTCCCAAACTTTCATACGTACTATTTCGGTTTATTATAGATTTTTTAATTCAAATTTTTCGCTCCAAGCTTTAGGGTCCTGGCGCCATTCTCTGAGTGACGACAGTTGCTTTTGGCTGAATGTTCCCTCTTCGGTCATCGCAGCCATGAGTGCATGGTAGTCCGATATGGTGGTATACGGGCAGTCAGCTGCAGCGAAATTTTTTTGAGCGGAGTCAAATACATAGCTGAATATCGCTATTACTCCTACGACTTCTGCCCCCGCTTCTCTGAGTACTTCTACGGCCTGGATGCTGCTACCGCCAGTAGAGATCAGGTCCTCGACTACGAGACATTTTTCACCAGGATTGAGGATGCCTTCTATTTGATTCTGTCGGCCATGTCCTTTCGGCTTTGAGCGTACATAGATGAATGGGAGATCGAGCTCGTCGGCTATGAGCGCCCCGTGGGCGATACCTGCTGTGGCGACACCAGCTACTTTATCAAATCCTGCAAACTCTTTTTTTGCTTTAACGCTTAGTGCCTTTTTGACTTCCGTCCTGAATGCTGGAAAAGATAGCACCGTCCTATTATCACAATAGATCGGTGATCTCAGTCCAGATGCCCAAGTGAAAGGAGTATCAGGATTGAGTTTGATCGCATTGATCTCGATGAGCTTTTTTGCAACGTCCTTCTCGTTTAACATGAGTTGTGCTGTAATTATTTACTATACTTGACGACTAATATCAGAAATCTATATCAGCTATCCTCAAAATGCTGGCGAATGTACAAAATATACTATAACGAGACGGCGATCAGCCTCATGCATACTGCGATATATCAGCAGATAGATCAAATTAATGACGGCGGACTGATGGTCCACTATACTGGCAAAACCAAACTAATTCTATCGATCATCGATAAGATCGAAAAGAATCAGGAGCTCAAGCAGGTCTATATTTTTGCTAATGATCTAAAGCGACTCAAGAATGATTTCTTTTCCTTATTTAAGATAGTACCCGCTGCTGGAGGCCTCGTGCTCAATGCTCAATCGGATATGCTACTCATTTATCGGAGAGGAAGTTGGGATTTACCGAAAGGTAAAATGGAAATAGGTGAGACCAAAAAAGAATCAGCAGTCAGAGAGGTAGTGGAAGAAACAGGTCTGATCAACGTGCAGCTCATCAAAAAACTAACGACTACCTATCATATCTACCCTAATCGAAGCAACAAACGGGTGCTTAAGCCCAGCTACTGGTATCTCATGTGGAGTACTGATACCCTCCTCAAGCCTCAGATTGAAGAAGATATTGAGAAAGCTGAATGGGTAAGTCTCTCAGATTTTAGAGCGGCTCAATATGAACCGATGTATTCTAACATTCGAGAAGTCATAAAGTCTTACATGTTTGATGTATTAGACGTATACTGATCGTATTTAATATGATATTTTATACATTTTAAATTATTTAAATATATTAAAATAATATATTTGGAAATATGAATATTTACTATGGCTTTGGTGCTTCCTTAAGTATTATTGTGGTTGATCTAAGATCAAATAGAAACTACAATTTAGAGAATGAAAGGAGCAGTCAAAGTGAAGACTTGGGAATGGCTTGTGAACTCTCAGCTGAAAAGCTTTGGAGTGATGATCATGCTATTCTTGCTACCACTATGTCTACGTGCAGACCACATCTGGTATGTGAATAGCCTCGATCTCATCGAGACCTCACCAGGAGTTTATCGTATCGATTATACGTTTACTATCAATAATGCGACTGTCAAAAGATTTTACTGGGAGCTTTTCGTAGTGGAGTCTGGCTGTAATGCTTCTGATGGATTTACACGTAGTTTTTCTGGATGTACGATTCAAAATAACCTTCCTTTTGGTGATTATACTGGGACATTAGCCTCAGATATATTGCTTTGTGATGGTAAATCGTATGATGCCGTACTCTATACTCGACGTCGTGGAGACTGCTATAGTGACAATACGGGTGGCTCCGGAGGGCCAAATCCTGCCAGCTGTGGCACGGGCTGTGGAGACATGTCCTGTGGATGCCCAGAGGATCGTGCTAATGTGGCCACACCTCGAGGACTTCTTACACAATGGCCTAATGTAGCGGGAGGTGATCCTGGCAATATTTGGTCTGGTAGCCCTTTAGATGAATTAGGAGATACTCCAACATATGATGGAAACTGGGCGTATATCCGGACCACCTTGGCTGGAAATGGTCTTCCAGATTATGATTTTCAAGTGGATATTACAGTAAACGATTGTTTAGGTGATTATGATCAATCATTTTTTGCCAACCAGGATGATGGGCAGATGATTGTCCAAGATTTTGGTGGTACTACAGCTTTCGTAAAGTGTGGAGACGATCTCGCAGTATCATATACAGCCTCCAATACTTGTGGATCAGATTATCCCGGCAATACTTTTGAGGTAATAGATAATTCCACTCTTGGTGGAGCTGGTATAGGCTCTGCAGATATCGCTGGGCCTTCAGGACCCGGCATCAATGTAGATGGGAGGTTTGAAAATTTGTCAGGTGCTTCTGCTTTTTCTAATGTTTGTCAAGATGGTCGCATCGACCTAACATTGATTAATTCTTCTTGCTCCGCAGAAGATGTGACTAATGTACAAGTCGTATATGATATAGAAGTCACTTATCCGACCTCTAATTTTGCGACGCCTACTCGAGTGAACTGCTCAGATATGTGCGGACAAGAGCTCGTGATAGCAGGTGCTAATCAATGGAATAGTACAGGACTCAACATGGGGAGTTCTACGACACTGGAGCCGACGGATCCGGGAGAGTTTAGCTTTGACTGGTCGGGCCAAATATGTGCTCCATCTATCACTCCTGTCAGCTGCGATGAGGGATCTGGTAGCGTGATGGTGGACAACTGTGCCAGCTGTGGTATTTATGATATCACCTATGCGATTACTAATGATAGTTGCTCTACGTGTAATACTACTACTACCCAACAAGTACAGATCATATCTCCGGTCATCACTAATGTGCAGGCAGACTTTACGGATTGTGGTGAGATTACACCGGTTTTATCATTTGATGTGGTCGAATGTAATCCTGCTAACGGTGCTGCTACAAGCACAGCCTATAGTGGCCCTGGAGACAAACTCTGGGAGCGCTCTGACAATCCTGGAGTATACTTAGCAGAAAATGCCATCGGTACAGTAGCACCAGGAGAGACGGTGACTTTCACTCCTCACTTCAGATACAGCGGCTGCGAATCCTGTAATGCAGTCGGTAGTCCAGTGACTATCGAGTCATTAGGAGAATTAGTAGTGACATGTCCTTCCACTACGGATTTAGGAGATTTTGACTGTAGTAATCTAAATACTATCCCAGCGCCTCCTACATCAGAGGCTACTGCTGAGGCGGCGACCTATGGTATAGTCATAGGTGATGATCCATGTGGTGTCATAGTGGTGATGAGTACGGATGACGGTACTCCTGACGCCTGTATACAGACTACTCAGACGATCACTCGTACAGTATTAATCTTTGACGACGAAAATATGAATGGCACACTGGATGCGATGGAGCAGAGTGAGACCTGTGTGTTTACATTTGATATCCTGCCTGCATTTGTTTCTCCATCATTGATAGGGCAGCCAGGAGATATCACGGTAGCCTGTGACGACCCTGTCACACCGACGACACTATCCTATACTAATGGTCTTACTGCCGACTGCCTTTCAGACGGTAGTGTCACCTCGACGCTCACAGCTCATCCAGGGCAGTGTGGAGGAACTATCACTGAGACGTGGACGATCCCCACTGGCGAAAACTGTGACAGAGGTCCCTTGACATTTACTCGTACGATCACAGTGAGCCCAGCACCAGCCCCTATTATTTCTTGCCCTGCCGATATCACAGTCAGTATGGATGGGAGCTGCTCGCCAGACCTCAGTGCAGTAGGGATGGCTACAGCCACCGGTGATTGTGGAGCTATGATCACCATTACTTTTGTGGATACACCTGATCTGACAGCCTGTGGAGGTACCGGTACGATCACACGTACATGGACAGCAACTAATGAATGCGGACTTAGCTCTACTTGTGATCAGCTGATCACCGTGATAGATGATACAGATCCAGTCATTACTTGTCCCGCAGATATCACTGTCTCGATGACTGCTGGATGTGTCCCGGATACTATGGGTATAGCTTTAGCTAAAGCTATGGACAATTGCTCTATGGGGGCAGACCTGTCTGTGAGTTATGTGGATGACTTATCGGGACTGACTGGATGTAGTGGCACAGGAGTCATAGTTAGGACTTTCACAGCTACTGACGAATGTGGAAATGCCGTAAGCTGCTCTCAAAATATAACGGTCGTAGATGATACAGATCCAGTGATTACTTGTCCAGCAGATATCACTGTATCTATGGATGCGATGTGCATGCCTGATCTATCGGGTATTGGGATGCCGACCGCTACTGACAATTGTACAGCCTCGCCTGTCATCACATTCTCAGATGTCGAGGCGCTGACAGGATGTAGCGGTACCGGTATGATCACCCGTACCTGGACAGTGACCGATGACTGTGGTAATACTGCCAGCTGTACGCAAGTGATCACCGTGATAGATGATACCGACCCTGTCATAGTATGTCCGGCAGACATCACAGTCAATATGGATGCAGGCTGTGTCCCAAATCTGTCAGCAGTGGGTATGGCGATTGCTTCGGACAACTGTACTACATCGCCAATATTGACTTTTGCAGATGTAGAAGATTTATCCTCATGTGGAGGTACTGGTACAATCACTCGTACATGGACGGCTACGGATGATTGTGGTAATACCACTACTTGTGATCAAATCATCACGGTAGTAGACAATACCATTCCTACCATTTTCGTAGATGAGCCGGCTATCACCGTATTGTGTGATGAAGAGCCACCTCTACCAACTGTGACCATCGATGATAACTGTCCCGGTGTGATGGTTGAGCTCCGAGTGGATACAGTGAAGACAATCTGTCCTGGCGATCTCGAGCTGACTCGTACCTGGATCGTCACTGATGCCTGTGGTAATCAAGATAGTGCGAAACAGCAGATTTCCATTTTCGATAATAATGGCCCAACATTGGTCTCAGGTCCAGCTGATCTCCTCTTATCTTGTATGGATCCTATACCAGAAGAGACGACTCCGATGTTCAGTGACAACTGTACAGAGTTTGAAATTATGTTTACAGAGGTAAAGACCTCTTTCATTTTTGAAGGACCATGTGAAGATCATTATCTGCGGACCTGGACTGCGACAGACTCTTGTGGCAATATGACGAGTGTCGAGCAGCTCATCCGAGTGATTGACGATGTGCCTCCAGTGTTGACCTGTCCACCAACAGTCACAGTCTCTATGACTGCCGGGTGTATACCTGATACGATAGGATTAGCTCCAGCTACCGCTGTAGATGACTGTGGTCTGGCAGTTGAGCTCACTTATAGAGATGATCTTACTGCCATGACGGACTGTGGGGGGACAGGTACTATTATGCGAACATGGATAGGAACTGATGCCTGTGGCAATGTAGATAGCTGTACACAAAATATAATCGTCATTGATGATACGGATCCGGTGGTGACACCACCAGCTGCTACGACTGTATATGTGGATGCGAGCTGTAGTCCTGACTTATCTATGGTAGGTATGGCTACCGGTACTGACAATTGTAGTATGCCGACCATCACTTTTGTTGATGATAACAGTGGACTCACGGCCTGCGGAGGCACTGGCACGATCATACGTACTTGGACAGCCACTGATGCCTGTGGCAATACTATGAGTGATACACAGACACTTACTGTGCTGGATACCATCTCGCCGATGATCACCTGTCCTGCAGATGTGACTGTAGCGATGACTGCAGCCTGTGTCCCAGACACAGTCGGGCTGCCAGTGGCTACCGCTACGGACAATTGTAATGATATAGCCAGCATCACATACACTGATGATTTATCCGGCCTGACTGCCTGCGGAGGTACTGGTACGATAGCTCGTACATGGACAGCGACCGATGCCTGTGGCAATACTGATCAGTGCGTACAGATGATCACCGTGATAGATGATATACCGCCGATGATCACCTGCCCCGCAGACGTGACCGTGGCGATGACCGCAGCCTGCATCCCAGATACGGTAGGATTACCAGCCGCTACCGCTACTGACAATTGTAGTGGCGTTAGTATTTCATTCGTTGATACACCTCAGTTGACGGGATGTGGAGGTACAGGTAGTGTGACTCGTACATGGACCGCTACTGATGCCTGTGGCAATATGAGCAGCTGTATGCAGATCATCACAGTGATAGATGATATAGACCCTGTGATCACTTGTCCTGCCGACATGACCGTATATATGGATGCGACTTGTGCGCCAGATTTATCTATGGTGCCGATGGCTACTGCCACGGACAATTGTAGTTCACCCACTATCACTTTTGTTGATGATATGAGCGGTCTGACTGACTGTGGCGGTACTGGTATGATCACTCGTACATGGACTGCGACCGATGCCTGTGGTAATACAGATGTCTGCCAGCAGATCCTGACCGTAGAGGATACGATATCTCCAGTGATCACCTGTCCCGCAGATATGACAGTTTATATGGATGCTACCTGTACTCCAGATTTATCTGTGGTGCCGATGGCTACGGCTACTGATAATTGTAGTTCACCTACTGTCACTTTTGTTGATGATGAGAGTGGTTTGACTGCTTGCGGCGGTACTGGTACTATCACTCGTACGTGGACCGCAACCGATGCCTGTGGCAATACAGATGTCTGCCAGCAAATCCTGACAGTAGAGGATACGATATCTCCAGTGATCACCTGTCCCGCAGATATGACGGTCTATATGGATGCTAGCTGTACGCCAGATCTGTCTGTCGTGCCAATGGCCACCGGTATGGACAATTGTGGAGCACCTACTATCACATTCGTGGATGTGGCAGACCTGACAGCCTGTGGAGGTACTGGTGTGATCACTCGTACGTGGACAGCCACTGATGCCTGTGGTAATACGGATGAGTGTATCCAGCTGCTCACAGTCGTAGATACGATATCGCCCGTGATCGCTTGTCCTGCCGATATCACCGTATCGATGTCTGCTATGTGTACCCCAGATACTGCGGGATTAGCTATTGCTACCGCTACTGACAATTGTGCAGGGATGCTGACATTCAGCTACACTGATGATGTCTCTGGATTGACGGAATGCAGTGCTACAGGGATCATTCTGCGTACTCATACAGTAGTAGACGCCTGTGGCAATATGGATCAGTGTGTCCAGACGATCACTGTCGTAGATGATACACCGCCTGTGATCACTTGTCCAGCAGATGTCACCGTTTATAAGATCGCCAATACCTGTAATACAGATTTTGCTATGGCCGGCATGGCGACCGCTACGGACAATTGTTCAACAGCTCCTACTATCACATTCATAGATGATGAGACAGGACTCACTGAGTGTAATCAGACAGGAACGATCAATCGAATATGGACAGCTACTGACGTTTGTGGAAATAGTAGTACCTGTACACAGGTGATCACTGTAGCCGATACCGTGCGTCCTGTCATATCGGGTGTAGCAGATCTGACGGTGAGCTGTACGGACAATGCTGAAGCGCTATTTGATAATTGGGTGACGACCTTTGGGGGCGGTTCTGCTTTTGACAACTGTACGATGCCACCTGCGCTGAGTACCATACCGGCTACTCCGACTTTTGTCGAAAATACCGAGATCTGTGTCACGTTTGTAGCTACCGATGCCTGTGGTTTGGTGTCTTCTCAGGAGGCTTGCTTTAATATGCACTGTATCGAGATCGATAAGCCGGCACCAGCTCATGCCGATGTGGATATGAGTGGCGATATCAGTGCTGGAGATATTTTGACTTATACGATTACTGCTTCTAATACCGGATCGACGACGCTCAATAATGTCACTGTCATTGATAATCTGATCACTCCTGATACAGAAGTCTGTACGACCTTGGCCAGTGGTGCGGACTGTGTGCTCACTGGGAGCTATACGGTCGGGCCAGGAGACGTGCTCAACGGAGTCATCGTCAATGAGGCTACTGTGACCAGCGATGAGGTGGTAGATATGAGCGATGATGAGACCGTGATGCTCAATGCACCAGATGCTGTTTTGGTCAAGACTTTCGTCGAAAATACAGATCCTGATATGAGTGAAGACATTAGCGTAGGGGATGTGCTCAATTATCGAATAGTATTATACAATACCGGAGATGCTAACCTCACAGATGCTACGATCACTGATGATCTGATCACGCCATCTATGGCCAGCCAGATGCTATTGGTGGCAGGGGACTCATTAGTACTGACAGGTAGCTATACTGTAGATGCTGGCGATGTGACAGCAGGTCAGATAGAAAATTTGGCTACAGCCAATACTGATCAAACCAATCCGATCACCGATCAAGTGGTACTATCGGTATCAGAGCCAAGTATGGTGATTGACAAAGCAATACCCACTCTCAAAATAGACAACGATGCTAACGGCGAAATGTCTGCTGGAGATGTCATCGAGTATGTAGTCACTGTGACTAATGATGGCACTGCTAATCTCACAGACATCATGATCAATGATCCTAAGCTTTCGCCAGCCAGCATGAGCTGTGCAGGTCCTATAGCTCCTGGTGCGACCTGCGTGCTGATAGGGGAGTATACGATCACACCTATGGATATCACAGCTGGAGAGATCATGAATACGGCTACGGCCATCTCAGATCAGACCCCGATGATCATGGATGAGGTGACTCAGTCACTGAATCAGCCATCTATGTCTATAGTCAAAAGCCAGCCGACACTCACTGACAATGATATGAATGGAGAAGTGAGTCAAAATGATGTACTCAACTATACGATCACTGTGACTAATACAGGTACAGCGACGCTCACTGATGTCTTCATCAATGATGATCTGATCACGCCTGCGACTACGATGTGTGCGACATTAGCTCCAGGAGCGACCTGCGTTCTGATGGGTAGCTATACTGTCCAGGCCTCAGATGTCAATAATGAAATAAGTAATACGGCTACCGCTGATAGTGACCAGACGGACCCAATCATGGATCAGGTATCTACCACGGTACCTGAGCCATCGATGATCGTGTCAAAAAGTGATGCAGTACTCACTACAGATGCTGACGGTAGTGAAGATATGAGTGTAGGAGATATGATCACCTATACGATCACGCTGACTAATAATGGTAATGCTAATCTGCCAAATGTAATGATTACAGATCCACTTCTCACGCCCAGTGTCGAAAACTGTGGTCTCCTCGAGCCAGGACAGTCTTGTCAGCTCGTAGGTACCTATGAGATCACAGATGCGGATGTTGCAGCAGGAGAAATACAAAATGTTGCCACAGGAAGTAGTACTATAGTCCCTCCTGTGATGGATGCGGATACGGTGGTGACGCCACTGAGCATGCCGCTCATGGGGATCGAAAAATCAGCGGCTACTATCACTACAGATACAGATATGAGTACTGATGTCAGCGCCGGCGATGTGATCAGCTACACCATCACACTGACTAATACAGGAACTGCTAATCTCACTAATGTCACCGTGTCGGATCCTCTCCTCAGTCCAGATGAGATGGTCTGTGCAATATTATATCCAGGAGAGACCTGTGTACTCACAGGAGAATATACCGTGCTACCTGCCGATGTCGCTCGTGGTACGATCACTAATAAAGCCACAGCTACCAGTGATCAGGCCAAGATGGTGATGGATGAAGTCGTGACTAATATCCCTCAACCAGCTAAGACCATAGAGAAATCATATCTCAGTAATGATGATGGTGACGGTAGTGGAGATATAAGTGTCGGTGACGAACTCACATATCAAGTCTTAGTAGAGAATACAGGTACGGCATATCTGACTGATGTGGTCATCACAGATAGTAAGATCACTCCATCGACGATCAGCTGTGCGTCTGTCGCACCTGGTGCTCAGTGTATACTTACCGGTACGTATACGGTGGTGCCTGGAGATGTGCTCGCAGGAAGTATTAGCAATACAGCTACCGCTGATAGTGACCAGACTAATCTCATCAGTGATGATGTGAAAATACCGCTCAAGATGCCAGCCATGGTATTAGAAAAAACACTAATCAATAATGCAGATGGAGATGGTAGTTTGGACTATAGTGAGGGTGATGTCCTGACCTATGAAGTGATATTGACTAATACCGGCTCTGCTAATCTCACTGATGTGATAGTGACAGATCCTTTGCTATCTCCTGATGAGATGAGCTGTGCAGTAGTAGCTCCTGGAGAGACCTGTGTGCTGACGGGGACCTATACGATATCAGCTGCCGATGTCACTGCAGGTAGCTTTACTAATGAAGCCAGCGCAGTGAGTGATCAGCTAACTATGATCACGGATGACTATATGATAGCCATCCCTCAACCTGCTCTCGTCATTAATAAAGCGGCACCGCTACTATATCATGCGGATAATGACTTCAGTAAAGATATGAGTGCAGGTGATGCGATAGACTATACCATCACAGTGACGAATACGGGTACATCAAATCTTACTAATGTGACCATCAATGACCCTCTATTTCATCACGGAGGGACAGAGACTTGTCCACTGTTGATGCCAGAAGAGACCTGTGTGCTTACGGGTCATTATATGATTACTGAGGCTGATGTCATGAATGGGGGTATCAATAATACGGCGACGGTGACTTCTGACCAGACAGAGGCGGATCAAGATTCGGTATATCAGCCGCTGCCGCAGCCTGATAAGACGGTAAGTAAAAATCTCCTGAGATATGATGACAATGATGGAAGTCAGGATATCAGTGTAGGGGACCTATTATACTATGAGGTGGTCCTGTCAAATACGGGTACCGCAAATCTCACAGACGTGACGATTGTAGATGATTTATTGACTCCAGATTCTACTTATTGTTTCCGTATAGAGCCAGGCGAGACCTGTATACTCATGGGGACCTATCAAGTAGTAACCGATGATATCGATATGGTGATCACTAATACGGCTACGGGAGATAGTGATCAGACAGATCCTATGGAGTCGGACATTAGCGTGGAGATTCCCCAGCCGAGCATCAATTTGGTCAAGACACCTGCTAGTTTATTAGCAGATGTCGATGGCAGTAGAGATATGAGTGTCGGGGATACGATACGGTATGTCATCACTGCGCTCAATAATGGTAATGCTAATCTCCCAGATGTAGTGATTTCTGATCCTCTTTTGACACCAAGTCAAAATGACTGTGGTCTAATGCTGCCAGGTCAAACTTGCCAATTAGTCGGTACCTACGTGATTACTGAGGCCGATCTGATGACTGGCTCAATCGAGAATATATCGACAGTCAGCTCTTCAATAGTGCCCCCAGTGATGGATGCTGATACTTCGGTGACCAATTTGGCTCAGCCATCCATTTCCATGATTAAAAATCCACCAATGCTTTTGGCAGATATGGATATGAGTGGCGACATGAGTGCAGGTGACACCATTTCGTATGTGATCACAGCTATCAATAATGGGACTGCCAATCTCACAAATATCGTGATCTCAGATCCATTACTCACTCCTATGACGCAGACCTGCCCATTGATGGAGCCGAGTGATGAGTGCTCCCTCCGAGCTAAGTATGTCATCACAGAAGATGATGTCATACGTGGTCGCATAGATAATACCGCCACGACTAATACTGACCAGACTGATGAAATCGAAGATGATGCGACTATAGCTTTGGCGCAGCCTTCTCTGGACATAGAAAAATCGCTCAATGGCTACGCTGATGTCGACGGTAGTGGAGACTATAGTGTGAATGATGTACTGAACTATGAGATAGTCGTGACTAATAATGGGACCGCTAATCTCACAGATGTGGTCATCACGGATGATCTGATCACACCATCTATGATGAGCTGCACGATCATCGCTCCTGGAGAGACCTGCGTCCTGAGAGGAGAGTATTCGATCACTCAGGATGATATAGATGCTGGGATCATAGAGAATGTCGCTACTACTGACTCAGATCAGACCGATCCACTGCAAGATGATGTAGATGTGCCACTACCTACGCCTCTCATGGATATAGAAAAATCCTTGATAGCTAATGCTGATGGTGATGGTAGCGGAGATATCAGTGTAGGAGATGTGTTGACCTATCAGATAGTGGTCACTAATATAGGTACAGCTAATTTGACGCAAATCTTGGTGAGTGATGATCTGATCAGTCCAGCGTCTACTACCTGTGCATTTTTGGCGCCTGCAGGCGAATGCATCTTGATTGGTACTTATACAGTCACATCGACAGATTTATCGACTGGATCTATCTTCAACGAAGCAACGGGCACATCGGTCCAAGCTCCTGAGGTCATGGATGATCTTACTGTAGCATTGCCGGTGCCAGCATACACGATTAATAAATCGCCAGCTACTCTGTCTATTGACAATGATGCCTCCATGGATATGAGTGAAGGTGATATCATAGAATATACCATCACAGTAGAGAATACTGGCCAAGCCACGCTCACCGATGTGGTAGTCGAAGACGTGTCGCTACCTCTCATGCCGAGTAGTAATACTTGCGCTGTGCTCGACCCAGGCGAGACCTGTGTATTAGTCGGTACCTATGAGATCGCAGCGACTGACCTGACTAATGGATCCATCGATAATATGGCAACCGTCAGCTCTACACAATTGCCTGCACTGTCAGATGAGGTGTCCGTAGAGCTACCGCAGCCAGCTATCAGCATCGTCAAGTCTAATCCAACACTGATAGATGTCGATATGAATGGTCAAGTGAGTCTCGATGACACGCTAAGATATCAAGTCATAGTGACTAACTCTGGTACGGCTAATCTCACTAATGTGACGATCACCGATGATCTGATCACGATCGATGGGGGCGATGCGCCATGTACTTTCTTAGCGCCAATGGAGCGATGTACACTCTCGGGATACTATCTCGTGCCGGGCAATGGTATCGAATTTACTAATATCGCTACAGCGAATAGTGATCAAGTAGGTCCTGTAGTAGATAGTGTATCGATTAATGTACAAGGTGCCAGTCTCAGTATCGTTAAGTCAGATCCAGTTATCATCAATGATAGGGATGGCAGTGGGGACATCAGTGCTGGTGATGTGATAGAATATACCATCAATGTATTGAATAATGGTGGGCAAAATTTCAGTAGTGCCAGTATATCAGATCCCCGTCTGACACCATCTATGGAGATGTGCGGAGACTTAATGCCTGGGGAGACTTGTACTTTAGTTGGGACCTATGAAGTGACCGATCAGGATGTGATAGATGGAGAGATCAAAAACGAAGCTTTGGTGGTATCGACATCTCCACCTTTTGAGGCTACTGATAGCATCGTGACGACACTGCCTCAGCCAGCTAAAGAGCTGGTGAAGTCTCCTGCCGAGCTCATAGACAATGATCAAAGCGGTGATGCGAGTGTCGGGGATGCTCTGCGATACATGATTACTGCTACTAACACGGGTACTGCTGTATTGACACAAGTCAATATTACAGATGCCATGCTCACACCGGATGAAGAAGTCTGCGCCGTGGTGGCGCCTGGGGAGACCTGTGTATTAATGGGTGATTATATTATTCAGCCTGCTGATCTGGGGACTGTCGTCAAAAATGTCGCAGCTGTCAATACACTCCAGACTCCAGAAGAAAAAGACTCAACTGAGCTACCGATACCGGTGCCGAGTATGAGTATAGATAAAAGTATAGCGACCCTCGCCGATGATCTTGATATGAATGGTATCATGACCACTGGAGATTCGCTACAGTATACGATCACTGTGACTAATGACGGGACGGCTAATCTCACCGGTGTAGTGGTCAGTGATCCATTGTTGACACCGAGTAGTGCGACTTGTGATTTCTTAGCAGTAGGAGAGTCCTGTATCCTTATTGGAAAATTGGCTTTGAGCCAGCTCGATATGGACTCTGCGTACATCACTAATATAGCAACGGCTACCAGTGTGCAAGCACCAGAGGTGATGGATACGGTCACGACGGATCTCCCATATCTACCAGCTATAGAGCTACAAAAAATGGCTGATCTGCCGACTATCGAGCTTGGGTCGGAGAGTGCATTCACGGATGCTGGTGATCAGATACGATATAGCTATACTGTCGAAAATACGGGTACAGCGACTGTCTATGACATCGCAATCACTGATGCTGGGCCTACTATGCTGGGCCATATGGGTACAGGTACGCTGAGTACGATCTTTTGCGCTGAGACCTCATTAGCTCCTGGGGAGTCTACTGTATGTGAGGCATATTACACGCTGACATATGACGATGTCGTAAGAGTCGCAGGTCTCGATGATGCTGTCAAGAATATTGCCACTGCTTCTTCTGTTGGATCATTGGGTGATGATGTGGATGCGGATATGTCTATGGCTACTACCACAGTGCAAGAGTATCCAGCCATAGAGCTACAAAAAACAGCAGTCACTCCGCTCGAAGACACTAATGGAGATGGTATCATATGGATTGACGATGAGATTCAGTATGTATTCACAGTGACTAATGTGGGTAATACTACACTGAACGATATCAATATAGAAGATAGTAAACTGATCAATCCAGTGGAGTGCATTGCGGATAAGCTCCTGCCAGGAGAGTCGACTCAGTGTACATCGAGCTATGTGATCACGGATAGAGACGTAGGCGATCTGACGATACTTAATAGTGCTACAGCATTTGGTACGTCTCCGATTAGTACTCTTGTGTCGGATATCTCCGATGATCCTACAGACCCTACGACTGCGACAGACGACCCGACAGTGGTAGAATTACCATGTCCTACTTTGACGTGTATAGCAAGTGTTAATATCTCATTGCCTCCTTCAGGTATATTGATGTTAACTTCGGAGGACTTGGGCTATGTACCTGGGCTCCTATTGAGGATATCTGTAGATGGCGTTGAGCTACCTGATAATACATTGACCTGTGAGCATGCCGGTATGACGCTGACCTATGAGATCATCCACCCATGTAGCGAGGTAGGTTGCTGGGGAGATCTCAATGTAGAAACTAAAAATCTGCCTCCGACGATATATACACGGACTGATCTGATGTGTATCGAGGAGCGTCCGGAGAGGATGTCTACAGATAGTGTCTTGGCTGCTATAGATGTCTTAGGCTGCTGGGTCGATATACATGATGTCTATGTGAGTGAGACATTGGCTATAGCCGAATGTGCTCCTGATACAGTCATCCGCAAAGTCTATGGAGAGTACGAACTCAAAGATGGAAAAGAGTCGATCTTGCTACAGGTAGATACGCAGTATATCCATAAGCTGGATACGGCTATGATCAATGCTCCAAAAGAAGAAGTCATCATCGACTGTAAGTATCTGGACTACGATCCTACACCGGCATTCATAGACTCCATCATGGGTGTGACATGTGCCTATCCATATGTTGATAAAGGTATCGTAGTGGACTCTATACTACGAGATACATTAGTCTATAGAGATAGTATGAGACAGGAGAAAGTAGAGATCAGCGAGGGACTGTGGACATTGATAGATGTCATAGTGCATTACTACGTAGATAGTAGCTACTATGTCTATGATACTGCCTCAGGAGCAGTGGCTATCCGAGAAGGAAATACCTGTAATATATCTGTCAAATATCAAGATCAAAAACTGGAGTCTTGTCTGGGGACAGATACCAAAATACTCAGAGAGTGGACTATCATTGACTGGTGTACTAAGGCTACTATGACGGCTTCTCAGTGGGTAGTGTTCAAGGATTCTGTTGGTCCATCGTTTGAGCTACTCAAGGATCAGGTCGCTGAGATTCAGCCATGGACCTGTAGTGTGCTCTATCAGCTATATCTCACAGATCTAACGGATCACTGTAGTGCGATCAGCAGTACAGATTGGGGTAGCTCAGCTGGACGCATCACCGATGATCATTATCTGACGGATGTGGGAGTCGCTGATAGTACCGTGATGGTATGGGTCGCAGTGACTGATGAATGTGACAATGTCACTCGAGATACATTCTCACTCCGAGTGATAGATGCTACTCCGCCAGTGGCGATAGCTCTTGATACGGCCCATGTGACGCTCACTGCAGATACATATCATGTCGGTACTGCTAAAGTGCTGGCAGAGGATCTCGATCAGGGCAGCAATGATGCAGGCTGTGGTAAGTTGACGAGCTGCGTCCTACTCCAAGAGGAGTATGAATCGCCGATCATCCGTGATGGAAAACAACTGATAAATGAGAAAGGTGAATACCTATATACACCGGCTCAGTGTGAGGCGCATGGAGTCTATGAATATGAATATCTCGTAGGAAAAGATACTCTCATAGAAGAAATCCCATATGTGACCTGTGCTCCATATGTCAAGTTTTGCTGTGATGATCTGGGTGATCATAAAGTAGCTTTGATAGTGGACGATGAGTCGGCGTACTCTGCATCCGCAGTGAGCTGGAGCATAGTGACCGTCGAGGATAAGTCGACACCATTAGTTTACTGTGAGGACATTTTATTGAACTGCGGAGATGACTACAGTGTCGCTGTGGTGGGATATCCAGAGTGGTACACATCCATTTGTGGAGATGAGATATTGACATATGAGGATCGTCGTGATCCGTCACAGTGTGCGATGACCACCATAGAGAGAGACTGGTACGTCGATGCTGAATATCAGTGCACGCAGTATATCAGATTTAAAGAGGTCCGAGGATTTAATCCATATACCATCAAGTGGCCAAGGCATCTCAATGATGATAGCTACGGAGGTGTGCAACGTGAGTGTGTGGATGGCCTGATCTATGAAGAAAATACGCTCATCGATATGGGTAGCAGCATGACCTGTGAAGGTGATGAGATCACCGAGCCTGTCTGGTGTGAGCCGAGCTGCTCTCTCGTGGGACTGTCCAAAGAAGATATCGAAACGGCGAGCTCTGATGCCTGTCGTCAAATCATCCGTCGCTGGACGCTCATCGACTGGTGTACCTATGAGGCGAATACTGATAATCAAGGGAAAGACTACGACGAGCTACAGGCGGTAGATGATACTTGGCTGGGTGCAGGTGACTGGGCGGCTGAGCTCATAGCTGGAGATAGCTGCATGGTCTGCGATCATCCATCTGGACTACTGGATCCGATATACTTCCGCTATAGCGAGGTAGATATGGATGGATACTATACCTACGACCAGATCATACTGATCCAAGATGACACCGCTCCAGAGATCGAGGTGGCGGATACGCTCATCGTGCCGATCTATGCGGGTCGAGAATCTAAAGGCGATGAGCCGACTCTATGTGTAGCGAGTGGCTCTATCATAGCACGAGCGGCAGATAGCTGTGGAGATATTGAGCTGATCGACGAGTCCCTCTCATGGTGGATCGAGCTCGATATGGATGGAGAGACTATCCAGACAGTATCAGTGGTAGGTGATAGTGCAGAGATAGAGTTGCCAGCATTCGGGTCTGGGGCAGAGCTCACCGTGAGGTGGCAAGTCTCTGATGGATGTGGCAATATCGCTTCTGATATCACACAGATCATCTATGAGGATAAGAAAAATCCAACGCCAGTATGTATACAGGATGTCAGTACAGCGCTGATGTCAGATGGTACAGTCACGCTTTGGGCGGAGGACTTCGACTTAGGAAGTTTTGATAATTGTTCAGAGGTGCGTTTTGGATTCTTACCAGAAGGTGCCGATGACTATCAGTCCACCCTGACACTGACCTGTGGAGATCTACTTTACGGTCCAGATACCTTAGAGTTTGAGCTTTATGTCTTTGATGACTATGATAATATTGACTACTGTATCGTCAGCGTACGCCTCGTAGATACGGATGAGCTATGTGAAGAAGAAGAGCAACCGGAGGAGATCGGCATCGGAGGTATAGCTATATCTCGCATGAAGGAGCTAATGCCGAATGTCAAGATCAATACGAATCAGAGTGGGAAGTTTGACATCACTGATGCGGAAGGCCGATACGCCTTCTCGGATCTGGATCCAGATCTATCGGCGACTATCACTGCGACTAAGGCTGATGAAGTGACTAACGGTCTGTCTGTCATGGATATCCTACTGATACAGCAGCATATTCTGGGACGATCGGAGATCACAGATGCCTATGAATATCTGGCTGCAGACTTTAATGAAGATCAGCGAGTCACCTCCCAGGATATCATCCAGCTCAGGAGAGTGATACTAGGTATGGATACCCAGTTGCCAGCGGGTAGAGAGTGGTTGTTCTTACCTACTGATGTGGCTATGGAGTTGCCTGAGGTTTATCCATTAATCGAGTCTTACAGTCTGGTGCCTGCAGAGGTAGGTAGTCAGATTGCATTGGATTTTATAGGAGTACGGATAGGTGACCTTGACGGTAATGCTACTGTAGATCCTAATAAGTCTGCTGAATATGAATATGAAGGACGAGCACAGCTCGAAACCGATATCACTCAGATAGAGCTCTTAGATGGTTATCTGCGTATGCCAATATTTAGCTCGACTAATCTTGCTGTACATGGTGCTCAGCTCAGTATACAGCTACCTCATACAAATGAGGTCAAGCTAGTCTCTGGAGAGTGGAAGATAGCGGAGCAGGACTATAGCCTCGATAAGAGCCAGCAGTTGTTAAGATTCATCTATACAGAGCAAGAAGTCTCTGAGGTTTCAAAAGAAAAACCACTATTCTATATCCAGATGGCACAGAGAGGAGATGACTGGCTGGATCAGATAAGCTCGATCGTACTCACTCAGGGAGAGATGCCATCACAGTGGGTAGCTGCGGATATGACTCTTCTCAAAGTGAATCAAAATATCAAACTTCGTGATAGTGGCGAGTTAGTACTTTATCAGAATGAACCGAATCCATTCCAAGAGGAGACTACTATAAGATTCTACATGCCACAGGCTGGCAAAGCTAATCTGACGCTCTTTGATGTGAATGGGCGCACGCTCTATGACCAGACAGCTGAGTACTCCGCTGGAATACAGTCGGTGCGATTATTAGCTGATGAGATCGGGCAGAGAGGAGTGATCTACTATAGACTCACTGCTCATGACGATGTGATCACTAAGAAGCTGATCTCGATGAAATAATATCAGGTATTCTTCATTTTTAAGAAGATGGAGAATACCTGATCTACGTCTTCTTTGCTGACGATGAGTGTGATTTCATGGGAGGTAGAGATGACCTCCACTAAATTAATTCCCTGCCAAGCGAGCTGTTTGAGGAGGATATAGTAAACGCCATGTACATCGATATTACTTTTAGGAAGCATGATGGATATGGCGCCGAGTCGTGGTCGGTTGACGATCATCGTCTCCTCAGCGAATATCTCTTCGATCACAGGTGTCAGTGCCTCACTGATGATGAATGTCGTCTCGTGCACTCCTTTACAGAAGCTATAGAATGACTTACTCCGAGAGTCAAGTCGCTGCATGAGCTCTACCTGTCGAGAGAGTAGGGTACCTGTATTTTCGAAAGAATAATCTACTAAGTCTGATCTCACGATGATGTCTCCGAGCTGTGACATATAGGAGCGTAAAGATTTGTCCAGACTCATAGATGGGCTGGGTGGTAGCCGTTTGATAGCCATGACGATAGCCGGGATGTTAATCTTGCGATCGAGCATGATCTCGATTTGCGGCTGTAGCTGACGGGCCAGTGAGGTGATATTGATGATATTCTGGCGGAGGGCATCATCGAGGTAAGGAGACTTCTCTATGATCTGAGATAATGCGATGGATAGATTCATTTGTTAAAAATATAACATTGTGTTATAAAAATGTTTCAATTCCTTTCTTTCGTCGTTCTAAGCAATAAATAGCAGTAGATTTGCGCTGCATTTGAATAAAAAAGCATTGTAAGTCATGTTTATATTAAAATTTGGAGGGACTTCAGTAGGTAGCGCACAGCGCATGAGAGAGGTACTCGAGATCATCACTCGAGATCATGAGCAAAAGATCGTGGTGCTTTCTGCCATGTCTGGGACGACTAATGCGCTCGTAGGTATCTGTGAGCATCTCTATCGTGGAGATAAGACTGCTGGACGTCAGGCGATTCAGGCGCTCCATGATCAGTATGATCAGGTGAGACATGACTTATTTTCAGATGCGGCGCTTTTGGCTACAGCCAAAGACATAATCGATACCGAATTTCAGACTATTTCTTCCTGCGTGATAGATGGATTTGGGACTCGACAGGAGAAGACCATTTTAGCTGCAGGTGAGCTACTCTCTACACAGTTATTTCACCTCTTAGCTCAGTCTGAAGGGGTAGACGTGGGCTATCTACCAGCGCTGGACTTCATGCGTATCGATGAAAAAGGCGAGCCATTCTTGGAGCGTACTACAGTGCTACTCAATCAGACATTGGAGTCTTTAGGAACTCATAAAATATACATCACACAGGGTTATATCTGTCGCAATCATTGGGAGGAAATAGATAACCTCCAGCGGGGAGGTAGCGATTATACCGCCACGATACTCGGGGCAGTCGTCAAGTCCATGGAAATTCAGATATGGACAGATATAGACGGGGTGCACAATAACGATCCACGACTGGTAGACGATACGGCACCGATCAGGAACCTATCCTATCGGGAGGCTGCTGAATTAGCCTATTTTGGAGCTAAGATTTTGCACCCGACCTGTGTTCTTCCTGCAGAAAAAATGCAGGTGCCCCTACGACTCAAATATACCATGGAGCCAGATGCTCCAGGTACGCTCATCAGTAGTGAAATAAGTAATCGTCCTATCACGGCTATCGCTGCCAAGGATGGTATTACAGCCATCAATATCTACTCTCACAGGATGCTTATGGCCTATGGATTTTTGAAAAAGGTATTTCAGGTCTTTGAAGATCATAAGACGCCAGTGGATATGATCACCACTTCAGAGGTAGCGGTATCGCTCACCATAGATGATAGTACTCGACTCGATCGAATCCTCGAGGATGTGGGCCATTTTGCAGAGATCGAGGCCACAGAGGGCTACAGTATCATATGTATCGTGGGTAATGATTTATTCAATGAGACTGTTTATGTAGAGCGCATATTTGCTTCGCTCAGAGATATTCCCGTACGTATGGTATCTATGGGAGGTAGTAAGTACAACATCTCTCTACTCATCAAAACCGAGCACAAGAAGCAAGCCCTAATAGCTCTCAACGAGGTATTCGCTACTAATCCAGTAGGCTAAATAAGGATTCCGCTTTTTTCACTTCATGATCTAATCTTATAATAAGTATCAAGTTCTGATCGGTGGATAGCCATACATTCGGATATCAATAGATATCTTAGTGCATATGGCAAATCAATTACCAATACATGATACATCAGAAGTAAGCATCGCTCATCAGCATATCGGGAGGACTGATCTGATCCGATTTGAGAAGATGCATACGGAGATTTTTAGGGACGCAGACGTAGCCTCTATAGCTGTAGCTAAAGAAATCGCATCACTTATTCGCTATAAGCAAAGTATGGGTGAAAAGTGCGTCTTGGGACTGGCCACGGGATCGTCGCCGGTCCGAGTCTATGAGGAGCTGGTCAGGATGCATCGAGAGGATGGTCTCAGTTTTAAGAATGTCGTGACTTTTAATCTCGATGAGTACTATCCGATGGAGCCGACCAGTCTCCAGAGCTATTGGTACTTCATGCATGATCATCTGTTTAATCATGTAGATATCGATCCAGCTATGGTCCATGTGCCAGATGGTACGATACCTCTGGAGGAGGTCTATGACTACTGTATGGAGTACGAGAGGAAGATTAAGTCCTACGGAGGGTTAGATTTTCAGCTGCTCGGTATCGGACGGACAGGGCACGTAGGGTTTAATGAACCGGGATCGCATAAGCGCTCACTGACGAGGCTGATCACCTTGGATCATCTGACACGCTCTGATGCCGCTACTGACTTCAGAGGCATGGACAATGTGCCTAAACGGGCGATCACTATGGGTATAGATACGATCAAGCAGGCCCAGCGAGTAGTATTATTAGCCTGGTCGCATAAGAAAGCTCCGATCGTACAGGAGATGATAGAGGGTGAGATTAGCTCTGAGATACCTGCGACATTTCTTCAGGAGCATAGCAATACTACGGTGATACTCGATGCAGATGCGGCCTCTGAGCTCACTCGCTATAATACGCCATGGCTGGTAGGCCCTTGTGAATGGACAGAGCCAATGATTAGAAAAGCTATTGTTTGGCTGAGCCAAAAAGTAGGAAAGACTATCCTCAAGCTCACCGAAAGAGACTATAATCATAATGGCATGTCCGATCTCTTAGCGCAGGAGGGTTCCGCCTATGAGATTAATATCAAAATGCACAATTCGCTGCAGCATACGATCACAGGCTGGCCAGGAGGTAAGCCAAATGTCGATGACAGTGATCGACCAGAGCGTGCAGCTCCAGCTCGCAAGCGAGTGATTATATTCAGTCCACATCCTGATGATGATGTGATATCGATGGGTGGGACTTTCTTGAGACTGGTCAATCAGGGGCACGATGTACATGTAGCGTATCAGACCTCTGGCAATATTGCAGTGGCCGATCATGACGCTCTTCGTTTTGCGGAGTTCACTCGTGATCTCAATGCTGCAAATGATCTACCTACTGATAAGTATGATAAGATCATAAAGAAAATACTCAAGAAGACAGATGAAGAAATAGATACTCCCGATATCCGGCAGATCAAAGGGCTCATCCGACGTGGTGAGGCGATAGCTGGAGCACGCTATTGTGGGCTCGATGATGACCATATACATTTTTTGAATATGCCTTTTTACGAAACGGGCAAGATCAAAAAGAAACCCATAGGCAAGGCAGATGTCAAGATGGTGGCAGATCTCATCGCCGAAGTCAAACCTCATCAGATTTATGCCGCTGGCGACTTAGCAGATCCACATGGTACGCACAAGGTCTGTCTCGATGCAATATTCAGAGCAGTGGCTAAGCTCAAGTCCGAAGAGTACATGAAGGATTGCTGGATCTGGCTCTATCGAGGGGCATGGCATGAGTGGCCGATCCACGAGATCGAGATGGCCGTGCCGCTTAGTCCAGAGGAAGTGATGAAAAAGCGAAAAGCTATCTTCTTTCATCAGTCTCAGAAGGATGGAGTGATGTTTCAAGGGGCTGATGAGCGAGAGTTTTGGCAGCGAGCCGAAGATCGCAATCGTGCCACTGCCAGCATCTATAATCAGCTCGGCCTGACAGAGTATGAAGCTATGGAAGCCTTCGTCCGCCATCATTTTTAATATTTTACCACATTAATTAAAGTAGAGATATATGCAGTTGACAGGATTAGATTGGACGATAGTAGGATTGTATTTTTTATTCGTCTTGGCCGTCGGGCTGATGGTATCTCGCAAGGCGGGTAAGAGTGTCGATGACTTCTTCCTCTCTGGTCGGAATATGTCATGGTGGCTCCTCGGTATCTCGATGGTGGCTACTACCTTTTCTGCAGATACTCCCAATCTCGTCACAGGCCTCGTCCGTGAAAGTGGGGTAGCGGGCAATTGGGGATGGTGGGCTTTTCTCCTGACAGGGATGCTCACTGTATTTGTCTATGCTAGGATGTGGCGGCGCTCGATGGTGCTGACAGATGTGGAGTTTTACGAGCTGCGATATAGTGGCGATGCGGCCGCCTTTTTAAGAGGATTCAGAGCGCTGTATTTAGGCTTAATATTCAATGTGTTAGTGATGGGAGCGGTGTCTCTCGCAGCGATTAAATTTGGAGAAGTGGTACTCGGATGGCCGGGATGGATGACGCTATTAGTAGCGGGATCGATCACCATACTATATAGTACGATCGGCGGGCTTAAGGCTGTGGTGATTACAGATTTTGTACAGTTTATCTTGGCTATGATTGGTTCGATATGGGCCTGTCTGTATGTCTTAGGCCTCGATGAGGTCGGTGGACTCAGTGGTCTCCTCAGTCATAAGAATGTAGCCCCCAAGCTGGATCTGATACCTGACTTCAGCGATCCGAGTATATGGGTGCCGACCCTGATCGTGCCGCTCGCTGTACAATGGTGGGCCTCCTACTATCCAGGGGCTGAGCCAGGAGGCGGAGGCTATATAGCTCAGCGGATGTTTAGCGCTAAGGATGAAAAGAATGCTGTCGGGGCATCACTGCTATTCAATGTAGCTCACTATGCGCTCCGTCCATGGCCTTGGATTTTGATAGCTTTATCATCATTGGTGATTTTCCCGGAGCTCAGCGACATTCAGGCAGTATTCCCAAATGTATCAGAAAATAAACTCGGCCATGATATTGCTTATCCTGCGATGTTGACCTTACTGCCCTCAGGACTCTTAGGATTAGTAGCGGCGTCTCTTATAGCGGCCTTTATGTCTACCATATCTACACAGCTCAATCTTGGCTCCTCCTATCTGGTCAATGATATGTATCAGCGCTTTATCAATCCCGATGCCGATCAAAAGACTTTAGTCAATATGGCTCGGATTTTCACAGTAGTATCTGCGGTTTTAGGATTAGGGCTGGGGCTACTCTTGACGGATGCGACTCAAGCGTTTAATCTTCTCTTACTCCTCGGCGCTGGGACAGGTTTGATTTATATTCTGAGATGGTTTTGGTGGCGGATCAATGCCTACACGGAGATTGTAGCGATGATAGCCTCGCTGCTTATAGCCAGCTATTTCACATTCTATAGTGATGCTTTACTGCCATGGCAGGAAATAGTCGTCGGAGCACTATTGACGACAGTGATCTGGATCGTGTCGGTATTCTTTACGCCAGAGACTGATGAAGATACACTGATCAGCTTCTATCAAAAAATTCAACCGCAAGGAAGCGGCTGGGATACGGTTCGCTCAAAAGCACAGGCCAAAAGCGTAGAGATGCCACCGAAAGGTACGCAGCTACCTCTACAGCTACTCTGCTTTATTACAGCAGTGGTCACTGTCTATGCCGCTCTATTCACTATGGGCAACTGGTTATATGGTAATACGGGTACGGCTTTCCTCTTAGCAGCGGTGGTAGCAATGGGCACGTTATTCTTATTAAGAACGTGGGCAAAAATCACACAATCATGAAATACTTAATCTTTCTTTTCTTAGCTCTTGGTGCGAATTTTCATGATTGGGGTGCTGATCTCAGTACTGATAATGGTGGTGATACTACCATCCAGATCGAAGAGATTCACATTAATGATCCAGCGTCGGCCTTCCTTCAACCAAAGGCTGGAATGAAGGTCTTAGATCCTCAAATAGAGAAAAATATCCCGATCTTGATCGACGGAACTCAGGATCATGGCAATGTCAGCATGCCAAATAGTTATAAAACAAATCATTTAATCATTAAACTATAGCTACCATCAAGGTTTAGTAAAACACCGCCATCTCCTCCAATCCCTTTCTCCTAATCTTAGGCACGTGACAGTCATCAGCGGGATATCCGACAGGTAGCAGCAGGAAAGCACGCTCGTTTATCGGACGCTCGAGAATTTTCTGTAGGAAATTCATTGGACTCGGAGTGTGGGTGAGGGTAGCGAGCCCAGCGTGGTGTATGGCGTTGATCAGCATGCCACAGGCGATGCCTACTGACTCATTGACATAGTAGTTCGTTAGCTTTTCGCCATTAGGTCCCATCTCATATATCTGCTTGAATACGATGATCAGCCAAGGCACAGTCTCTAAGAAAGGTTTGTTCATATCAGTGCCAAACTTCGCCAGGTCCTTCTTCCAGCTGGCTGACATGCGAGATTCATAGTTTTCTTTTTCTTCTGCCTCAGCGGCCATACGTATCTCCCGCTTTATCACAGGATCGCTTATTGCGCAGAATGTCCATGGCTGCTTATGTGCTCCAGATGGCGCTGTAGACGCTGTCCGGATGATCTGCTCGATGATCTCTCGAGGGACGGCTCGATCGCTGTACTCACGGACGGAGCGCCTGCAATCAGCATATTGATATAGCTCATTTGCTCTTTCGACGGAAGTCGTTAGCTCATACTGCGTACCTGTGTATGGGATGTGAGGATGACCATTGACCAGTTTGTGGGGCATATCTTAGCGTATTTTAACTGCATAAAAATAGCGAGTAAAGAGCATATCTCTACTCGCTATGTATTCATTATTGTCAAAGGAAGCTTGAATCGCTTGGGCCTTCTTTTTGGAAAAAGGCTACGCTTTCTCGGCTTCCATTTTGCGGAGTTCTTTCTTTAGGATCTTACCCGTAGCACTCATTGGTAGCGCATCTACGAATTCTATAATCCTTGGATACTTATAGGCGGCGAGCTTGGATTTAGTATACTCCATGAGGTCTGACTCGGAGATGTTGGCGCTGGCTTCTCGGACTACATAGGCCTTGATTTCTTCACCCATTTTGTCATCAGGAATGCCGATCACGGCTACGAGAGAGACATCATCATGCTTGATCATGACCTCCTCGACTTCACGAGGATAGACATTGAGCCCGCCTCGGATGATCATATCCTTAGTACGATCTACGATGAAGAAAAATCCGTCTTCGTCCTTGATCGCTACGTCACCGGAGTGTAGCCAGCCGCCTGCCAATGTCTTGGCGTTTGCCTCGGGCTTTTTGTAGTAGCCCTTCATCACATTGTGACCTTTGTATAGTAGTTCTCCTTTTTCGCCGACAGGTACTTCGTTACCTTCATCATCGACGAGCTTGACCTGTACACCCCATACTGGCGTGCCGATAGAGCCTGGTTTAGTACCTACATCCAGCTGATTAAACGTCACTACCGGCGAACCCTCAGACATGCCGTATCCCTCGAGTACCTTGACTTTAAATCGCTTTTCGAAGTCATGGAGCACCTGTACGGGGAGTGCCGCTCCTCCTGATGCGCACATGCGGAGATTAGACGATATTTTTTCATAGTCAAATTTGTCTTCCTTATAGTTGAGTAGTCCCCAGTACATTGTTGGTACTCCAGCGAATACGGTGACTTCGTGCTTTTGGAGTAATCCAAATACCGCCTCCGCATCAAATCTCGGTAATAGTACCATTTTTGATCCTCGATAGACTCCTGCATTCATGAGACAGGTCATGGCGAATATATGGAATAAAGGGAGCACGATCAGTGTAGTATCATTCTCGTTTTGCTGAAAAAGATCGGCGCAGAGCACCGTATTGCAAAACAGATTAGAATGCGTCAGTTCGGCTCCTTTTGGCTTGCCTGTAGTCCCTGAGGTGTAGATGATCACTGCAGTATCATCTGCCCCGGTCTGCTCCATCTCGTAGTGTGCAGACTGACCAGCCATGAGCTGACCGAGAGTCTTAGTACCTTCTATCGGTGAGGGTGCTGCGGGATCCGCCGTGATCATGAAGAAGTGCTCACACGCATCTACTCTGCTGAAGCCCGCATGGCCCATCTGACCCATCGGTAGATCTGGCGTCCCCTCAAAACAGAAGTAAGCCTTAGCATCACTATCTGTCAGGTGATATTCGATCTCATCCGACTTGAGCAGGACACTGAGTGGTACGATAGTGGCACCCGCCTTGAGAGCACCAAAATAGATCATTGGAAAGTAGGGGAGATTAAAACAGCTCAAACCCACCTTATCACCCGGGCCGATTCCGATGCTGTGCAGACCATTAGCGATCTGATTAGTCGCTGCATCCATCGCCGCATAGCTGAAGTCGTGATCTCCAAAAGTGAAAGCTGTATTAGTAGGAAATTTGGCCGCTGTGGCCGTTAGTATTGTTGCAAGATTTAACATTAGACAGTTTCTTTTATTTCTAAGTGGAAAACTTACAAATTATAATTCTTAATTGTTGAAATATCGGCGTAAAAAATATTGACAAAACAAAAGCGACCAGACACTCAGTGCCCAGCCGCTTTCTATCTCATCGTTAGAGATCATATCAGTAGCTCGCTGCTACCATGTTTTTATCTTTAGTAGTAAGTATATCTTCTCACTTTAGCCAGATGCTTGGCCAGGCGAGTGACCTGACAGCAGTATCCATACTCATTGTCATACCATAGATATACAGTAGCACTGAGACCATCGGCTGATACGATCGAAGAAGGCGCATCGACGATACAGGTAGTATTCATCCCGATAGCATTAGACGAGACGTACTCAGTGGAGTCAGAGTAGTGGATCTGCTCTACGAGTGGTCCATTGAGCGCTGCCTCCCTGAGCATAGCATTGAGCTCTTCGACGGTCGTCGCTTTGTCCAGTGTGAGATTGAGGATAGCGATAGAGACATTAGGTGTCGGTACTCGGATCGCATTGCCAGTGAGGCGTCCTGCCACCTCAGGGATGACCTTAGTGACGGCAGCGGCAGCACCCGTAGTGGTCAGTACCATGTTGATAGGAGCACCTCGACCACGACGAGGTTTCTTGTGAAAGTTGTCCAGTAGATTTTGATCATTAGTATAGCTATGGATCGTCTCGATATGCCCTTTCGCTATGCCCAGCTGATCCATGATCACCTTGATCGTGGGAGAGATAGCATTGGTGGTGCAGGAGGCGGCGCTGTATATCCGCTCTGTGTCTCTATCGGTTGTCTCATGATTGACACCATATACGATATTAGGGATATTACCTTTAGCGGGGGCAGTCAGAAGTACTTTTTCCGCTCCCGTCTGTAAGTGCTGGCTCAGGCCCTCACGATCTCTCCATACACCGGTATTGTCGATGATGAGCGCATCCTCGATGCCATAGGCGCTGTAGTCTACCTCGGAGGGGCTTTTCGCCATGATGATCTCTATGCGACTACCATTGATGTGGATAGCAGACCCGTCCTCAGCGATATCGATCACGCCTCCAAAGTCTCCATGGATCGAGTCGGTCTCCAGTAGGGCTACTCTTTTGACGACCTCCGTATAGCGGTCTGCGAGCTTAGGACGGAGCACGATCGCTCTCAGTCGCAGCTGATCACCTCGGCCTGTCTCCTCCAGCAGTCGACGAGCCATGAGTCGTCCGATACGCCCAAATCCATAGAGTACTACATCCTTATGCTGCTCGATGGGCATCTCCGCATCGATGTATGAGCGGAGCTTGACATGGACATACTCATGGAGATCTTCATATTCTAAGAATTCAGACTGCCATTCCAGTGCCAGCTTGCCGATGTCGATTTTAGCCGGTGCGAGATTTTTTATTTTGGCTATAGCCAAAGCGATCTCAGTAGTCATCGCTATACTCAGCGTATCACCGCCGTAGTCCTGCGACAGACTGTGATGATGGAGTAGGGTATTAGTCGGAGTGTTATGGATCTCTCGACGAAAAAGGACTAAGTCTATTGACTTGTCAAATCTCAGCTCTCCAGTGATCTTGAGTAGCTTGAGAGCCAGTTTTTCTTTTTCTCTCCATTGATTGAGCGACTCTTGGGATTCGCTCCGGATAGGATGAGTGGGTGTTACCATAGTTTTGTTTATGTGAGTTAGATATACAGATACGTATCTGGATGATGGCAAAATTAACGATAAAGTACTAATGAAGTGTCAAAATGATGTCTATTATCATGATAAAAGTCAAATGTGACGCTGTAAAGGTTTGGTAGGTGGTCATGCCCTGTAGCATTTAGATCTACCGTATCTTGGAGATGTGGTAGATCTCGCTGCGAGTTTGAGCGGAGGGGACGCTATGGGTTTCATTTTTGTGAATAGAAGGAGTTCGATAGTAGGTTCAGCACACAATAGCCGCAAAACAGATTTTTGCGAGACACAGCGACGTAGACAGACTCTACGCCGAACGGAGATAGTCGGATTTAATTTTCATTTTCAATAGAAGAAGAGAGGACGAGTTCGATGACAAAAAAGACTTTCTACTTGCTTTCGGACTTACTACTCAAAAGACTACATTAGCTCCAAATGTCACAACCATGAAAAAGAATGCAGATATCGTACTGATCGGAGCGGGTATCATGAGTGCTACACTCGGAGTCATGCTCAAGGAGCTCATGCCGGATAGCCATATCACGATCTATGAGCGACTCGATCGGATCGGAGCAGAGAGCTCCGACGCCTGGAACAATGCCGGTACGGGCCACTCTGCATTCTGTGAGCTCAACTATACGCCCTACGATGCTGCTGGTGATCTCGACATCTCTAAGGCGCTGAAGATTGCTGAGTCATTCGAGGTGTCTAAGCAGTTTTGGGCTTACCTAAAGGAGCTGGATCGAGTGCCTACCGATGTACCATTCATCAATGATATACCGCATATGAGCTTCGTGATGGGAGAGCAGAATATCGACTTTCTCCATGATCGATTTAACTCCATGACACCTTATCCCATATTTGAAGATATGCGCTACTCGACGGACTGGGAGGTCATGACCGAGTGGATGCCGCTCATCATGGAAGGGCGAGATCGGGCGGAACATGTCGCAGCGACACGTATGGATATCGGTACGGATGTCAATTTCGGAGCGATCACTCGAGCTATGATCGCATATCTGGAGACCTGTGATCACGTCGATGTCATCCTCGGCCATGAGGTAGATGATCTCACGCTGCTCGACGACGGTAGATGGCAGATCGACCTGCGCCGAATGAGTGACTGCCAGGAGTCAGTTGATATGGCGGATTTCGTGTTCATCGGTGCTGGTGGTGGAGCGATACCGCTACTGGAGAAGTCCGACCTGGAAGAGGCTAAGGGCTATGCGGGATTCCCAGTGAGTGGGATGTGGCTCCGCTGCAATAACCCTGAAGTCATCGCTCAGCATGAGGCTAAGGTCTATGGCAAGGCAGCCGTAGGATCACCGCCGATGTCAGTGCCACATCTGGATACTCGGATGATGACAGGGGAGAAGTCTCTATTATTTGGGCCCTATGCAGGATTCAGCACAAAATTTCTCAAAGAGGGGAGCTACATGGATCTGCCGCTTTCTCTCGAGATACACAATATCTGGCCGATGGTCACTGCCGGCGTCAAAAATGTCCACCTCACTAAGTATCTCATCGAGCAGGTATTTCAGAGTAAGAATGATCGATTTGAGTTTTTACAATTATACTTCCCTGAGGCACGATCAGAGGACTGGGAGCTGGAGATCGCTGGACAGCGAGTACAGATCATCAAGCGAAACAAGAAGGGCGGAGGAGAGTTGAAATTTGGTACAGAGATCGTCACTGACGATGCTGGATCACTTGCCGCTCTACTTGGTGCCTCACCAGGTGCTTCGACTGCGGTATCGATTATGCTCGATCTACTCAGTCAGTGCTGGCCCGATGAGATGCAGACTGCCGAGTGGCAGCAGAAGATCAAGGCCATGATTCCATCATATGGGCAATCGCTCATCAGCGATGGGGAGCTCTGCAGAGTGACCCGAGCCAGGACGACCGAGATACTCGGTCTCCATCCTGCTGGGTAGAGGCTATGTCGAATACATACCAACATCACGGATGAGCTCGATTTATTGATTTCACTAAGAGTCTGAAAGCCAAAACTAACCACTCAATTCTTATCACTCTTGATACCCTCGATATGAGAGTTCCTATATTTGGGTATAAGTCAGATGAGTATAGAGTAGCTCATCGCTGAACCTATGATACCTTAAAAAATGGAAGGAGACGACCTTAAGAGACTGACTCGACTAACTGCCATTCTTACTCAGCTACAAACTAACAAAGGAGTCACGGCTAAAGTTTTGGCTGAGAAATACGAAGTCAGTACTCGTACGATATACCGTGACATAAAAGCTCTGGAGAGAGCTGGTGTGCCAATTGTGGCTGAAGAAGGTAAGGGCTATCATCTCATGGAAGGGTATAGAATGCCGCCTGTGATGTTTACAGAGAAGCAAGCAAATGCATTGATACTGGCCGAGCAGTTAGTATTGCAAAACCCAGATGCATCCTTTGTAAAGGATTATACAGAAGCGATAGAAAAGGTGAAAGCGATATTAAACTATAGCATACAGGATAAGGCTAACCTACTCACCGATCGTACTACCTATAAGCAAGTCATTAATCGGAAACGCAGTAGTGAGAATCTCTCTGATCTGCAACATGCGCTGACTAACTATCACGTAGTCCAGATTGCCTATGTCAATAAAGAAGAAATGTCAACTGTCCGTTTAATAGAGCCTTTTGCTTTGCTCAGTTCTGAGAACTGGTACTTGATAGCTTGGTGTAGGCTACGAGAAGAGTTTAGGTTTTTTAGGCTTGATAGGATCCAGCGAGTAGAGATCCGATCTGAAAAATTTGAAGCTCACAATATGACACTGCAGGAGTATTTTGATAAATATCATTGAGTCCGTCTATGGCTGTGACATAGGGCTGTCACAGGCCTGATTTAGGTTTGTCATCATATTGATTTTGTCACATAAAACTGAATGCAATGAGAAGCTTAAAATTTTCCAATTATGATCCAAGCGCATTTCCCGCACCTACTATGATATCTGTCAATGAGGTCGAGCTCGAAGTATATGAAGCGGGTGATCCGAGCTCAAATAATCCTATAGTGCTCTGCCACGGATTTCCTGAGCATGCCTTTTCTTGGCGCTACCAAATATCAGCGCTGGTAGATGCAGGATATCATGTGATCATCCCAAATCAACGAGGCTATGGCGGATCTTCTCGGCCAACTCGGATCACGCAATATGATATTCTGCATTTGACGGGCGATCTGGTGGGGCTCTTAGATCACTTTGGATATGAGAAAGCGATATTTGTAGGTCATGATTGGGGAGCGAATGTCGTTTGGCGGCTGGCGCAATTGCATCCAGATCGAGTAAGTAAACTCATTAATCTGGCACTACCTTATCAGGTGAGAGGAGATCGGCCATGGATAGAGTTCATGGAGGAGGTTTTCGGAGAAGACTTTTATTTCGTTCATTTCAATCGTCAATATGGTGTAGCCGATGACATCATGGAGGCTCATACTGCTCAGTTTTTAGGAAATCTTTTTCGTAAGAACCTGCCCGCTCTAACCCCAACTCCAGGTATGATGATGATTAATCTGGCCCGAGCTGACCAAGCATTAGGAGATCCAATCATGAGTGAGTCGGAGCTGTCCGTTTATATAGATTCATTTGAGTCATCAGGTTTCACAGGTAGTATCAATTGGTATCGTAATCTCGATCGCAATTGGCATATTTTAGCTGATGCGAATCCTATCATCGAGCATCCGACACTAATGATCTATGGAGAGCGAGATATTATTCCTCCTTTTGCTGAGCTTCCTCATTTTGTGCCCAACGTAGAAGTGGTAAGTATAGACTGCGGTCACTGCATTCAGCAAGAACGACCGAGAGAAACCAATGAGACGATTTTGAATTGGCTATAAGCCCCTTCACCAACCTTCCAAGAAGGACTGATTTCTATCGGCAAAACAGAATGTTGTGAGACGAGAAGGACGGGAGGATGAGTATGAGGGCAGAAGGAGCGCCTCGATAGTAACTACTCTCTACGGTTGACTGGGAAGCAACCCTCCGCCTCTGGCACCTCCCTGGCAGGGAGGACAGCTTTTCATGCGCAAAACAGATTTTTGCGAGACACAGCGACGTAGACGATTCTACGCTGAACGAGGCGCCTTTATACTCAGCACTCGCACCTCAGTACTCAACTTAAATCGTCCTAAAGTACTCTAAGATCTCTCTGGCACCTTCTTCGGAGATGTTTTGATTGGTCATCAGTTGTCCATTAAACTCCATGAATAGGGCTTTAGCGAGGGGGTCGCTTTTGATCATGCCGTCAGGATTGAGGATCATATTCATGATCCACTCTGGCGTACGACGCTCGAGTATGTCATCAGGCGGAGGACCGATGAAGGTGCTACCGACCTTGTGACAGGCAGTGCATTTCTCTTCGTAGAGTGCTTGTCCTTTATTAGCCATAGCTACATCAATCTCTCTACTGAGCTCGACTGATGAGATAGGACCGACGCCTTTATTCTCTAAATCAATAACTTTAGAGGCTCGTATGGTTGCTGCGGTATCTTCTTTGGGAGCGAAAGAAAAGTCACCTTTTACTTCTTTTTGACCACAGGATAGTGTAATGATAGCTGCTGTACCTATTATGAGAGCTTTGTATTTCATTTAATTGATTAAGCTATAAATATGAAAAAATCCCTGCTATTCTTAGTCCTGATCACAGTTTTGGGCTGTAGTGAAGACGAAAAATGGACCTATCTATTCAATGGAGAAGATCTCGACGGTTGGCATGTATATCTACGGGGCGACGAAAACTATAATGGCTGGTATGTAGCCGATGGAGTATTAGTCTACGATCCGAGTCGTAGGACGGATGCCTCCAATGCAGATTTGCTCACGGATGAGCAGTACACGAGTTTTGAGCTGAATCTGGAGTGGATGATCTCCGAGGAGGGCAACTCTGGTATCTTCTGGAGTGTGGTAGAGGATGAGCAGTATGAGCATACCTATGAGACCGGTCCTGAGATACAGGTGCTGGATGATGGCTGGCAAGCATATCTCGATGAACGTGGAGATATCCAGCGAGCTGGCTCCATCTTCAATGTCTTGGCACCATCACAGATCGTGAGTAAACCTGCTGGTGAATGGAATCATGTGCTCCTACATATCAATCATGCTGAAAACGAAGGCTTTATGAAGTTTAATGGGGTAGAGGTGCTTCGTTTCCCTGTGCATGGGCCAGAGTGGGAGCAGATGATTGCTGATTCGCCATTTAAGGCTGCTCCAGGATTTGGTAAAGCGCAGACCGGGCATATCGCTCTCCAAGATCATGGTGGTCAGGTAGCCTATCGCAACATTAAGATCAGAGAGCTATAGATGTGCGTGATACTTATCGGATAAATGGTTGGGCTACAAGCAGTAGTAAGTGTTGGATCTGGACGCTCATGGTGTCCGTAATGATCATGGCTGGCTGTGAGCGAAGTGCACTTCATAAGACAGGACCACCATCTCACGAGAGCGTCATCACTGATGAGTATGAACTCCATAGTCCTATAAATAAATCATCGGCGGTTCTATGTCTATTTGGAGGTTATCCTGAAAGGGCAGCAGATATCAAGAGGGAGTTTGACATCGTAGAACTCGCTATCAAGAATGATATAGCTGTGGTATTAATGAACTATAATCAAAAACTATGGCTCGAAGAAGGGGAAAAGTCCCAACTGGCTAAGTTCTTTGTGAATATCATGGTGGAGCATGATATGCCTCAAGATAATGTATATATCGGAGGCTTTTCGAGTGGTGGTGTGATTAGTTTATTGATTTGCGACTATTTGATAGGTGCGGAGAGCTATGGGCTGGAGCCAAAAGGTGTTTTTATAGTGGACTCACCTATAGATCTGGCGGCACTCTATCGCTCATCTGTTAAGAATGTAGAGAGAAACTTTTCGCCTACTTCGGTACAGGAGAGTACATGGCTGTTGGAGACCTTAGGAGAGCAGTTTGGGGATCCTGCTGAGCATATAGAGCGCTATGATGAGGCATCCATATATACCGACGAGACAGATCATACATACAATCTGAGACATTTAATGAATACAAAAATCAGACTCTATACAGAGCCTGATACACTCTGGTGGCGGGAGCATCGTATGGTAGACCCTGACCAGACGAATGCCTACTATATCGAGAAGCTGTACGAGAGCCTCATCGCTAAAGGCTATAATCAAGTAGATTACATTCCTACCAAAAACAAAGGCTATCGAGCGAATGGTGAGCGTCATCCACATAGCTGGTCCATAGTGGATCAGAATGAGTTGATTGAGTGGATGATAGGTGTAGATATAGAGTAGCAGTGCTGGCAGTTTAATCCCTAAAGGAAAGAGATCCTTTAGCTTGATTCATTATATTAGATGTCTATTGATCATCTTACATCGTGACTATGGCTACCAAAGTAACTCCCGAACACAATGAACGAATAGCGAACATGACTTTTGCCTCAGTGTATCCTCATTATGTCACTAAGGTGGAAAAGAAAGGTCGGACAGTAGAAGAGCTTCATCAAGTATTAGAGTGGCTCACAGGATTTGACGAAAGTCAACTGCAAGAACTAATTGAAGAGAAGGTGACCTTCAAGACTTTCTTTGAGAGAGCTACTATCCATCCTAATGCTAATCTGATCAAAGGGGTGATCTGTGGATACCGCATCGAAGAAATTGAAAATGATCTCACCCGACAGACTCGATATATGGATAAGCTCATAGATGAACTCGCCAAAGGCCGGAAGATGGAGAAGATCCTGAGAGAGGTGAAGTAAGAAACCAAATTCATAATCAAACCAAATATCATGCGTATAAAACTAACAGGAGTACCCGTCTTGGATCAACAAAAAGCCTTGGATTTTTATACAGAGAAATTAGGATTCACTGTGAAACTGGACATCCCTCTCGGCGGAGGAAATCGCTGGCTGACGCTCGTCGCTCCAGAGGATCCAGACGGTCCTGAGCTACTCTTAGAGCCTGCTCCACTTCACTTTGAGCCCTCTAAGGTGTACCAAGAAGCACTCATGAATGCGGGCATCCCGTATACACAGTTTTATGTAGAGAGCGTGCAGGAAGAGTACGAGCGCCTCACGGAGCTGGGCGTAGAGTTTAGCGTCGAGCCAAAGGATATGGGTACTGTAGTGATCGCTATATTCAATGATACCTGCGGTAATAATATCCAGATAGTCGAAGAAAAATAGTCGAACATATTAATTGCCAAATTGGCTGTTGAGAGAATAAGTATATGGTTTTTACTTCTTAGTGATATATCAGTTTGCTTTAAGCTGATATTTTATTTTTTAGTATCTGGACCTAATCCCTTTCATCTTCATTTGTGATGTTCACGAGCACATTGTGATTGATTCTGCATTATAGCTTGGCGCATATCTGTAGCCGATAGCCCCGTTATACGGGTATTTCAGCTACTTATATATAGGATTGTTTACATGTTTAGTAAGGGGCTTTTGAGCGAATTTTGTTATTCGTAAGCTTTAAGTGAAGTTATTTTTATTCTGATTGTTACCTGCGAGGCAAAATATTACCTACATTAGGAGTCTAACCAAAAAATTCACTGTATGAAAAAACTCATCCTTTTTTCCATTTATTTCTTTTGTGCATATAGTATTTGGGCCCAAGTATCAGGTACTGTCACTGACGAATCAGGTGCACCACTCTTTGGAGTGAGTGTGCTGGTAGAGGATTCGAGCAGAGGGACAGTTACTGATATTGACGGACGATACCAGATCGATGCCTCTGCTAATGAGGTATTGCAGTTTTCCTATATCGGTATGGAGATGCAATCCATACAGGTAGGCGGGCAGTCGGTCATAGATGTACAGATGAGCTCCGATGCACTACTCATAGACGAGGTAGTGATCAATGCATTCGGTCTCGAAGAAAATGAAAAAGAACTCGGATACGCCGTACAGAGCGTCAAGAGTGAAGACCTCAATCTCGCTGGAAACATCAACCCCCTCGAGTCCCTGCAGGGACGTGTCGCAGGCGTACAGATCAATCGTAGCTCTGGATCTGCCGGAGGTGGCGTAGATATCCTCATCAGAGGTGTATCATCTGTCAATCCTGGACGAAATAATCAGCCGCTGATCATCGTAGATGGACTCCCACTCAACAACGATACCTTCACAGGTAGCGTACTGCCGAGTGCGGGCTCTAATGCTACTGGGAGTAGTGAGCAGTTTTCTTTCTCTAATAGGGCAGGAGACCTCAATCCCGATGATATCGAATCATTCAACGTACTGAAAGGTGCGGCTGCTACTGCTCTATACGGTATCCGTGCAGCGAATGGCGCTATCGTCATCACTACTAAGAAAGGTGCTGGCGGTAAGCCCAAGATCAATCTATCTGCCTCTACGACTGTCAGAGATGTAGCGAAAGTGCCAACATGGCAGACCGTATATAGAGAAGGACATAGGACCTCAAAGCTGCCTGCGATCGAAGATCCATCGGGTTCTTTTAATTATCTCTACTATGCTGGCTTCTCATTTTACGCATGGGGAGTACCGTATACGGATGACTCGTTTACATTGGATGATGGTACGGTCATAGACCTGAGCAATGATCGGTACTATGACCCTAATGATATATTCAGGACCGGGGTCAACTCACAGCTCAATCTGAACATCAGTGGTGCAAGTGATAAGTTTGACTATTTCTTCTCAGGAGGACATAGTTCTGACAAAGGGATAGTCCCTAATACTGAGTTTGATAAGATCAATTTCAGATTCAAAGGTGGATATCAGCTTGCTGATAATCTCAGACTCAATTCGAGTATAGCATTTAGCAACTCTGGAGGTAGTCGTGGTATCAATGGTGATAAGTCGATCTATTCTTCGCTTTCATATTGGGCAGCGACCTATGATATTAATGATTACGTGTGGCCTGACGGCTCTGAGAAAAATTATTCAGATGGTATCATAGACAATCCTCGATACCTCGCAGAGAAAAGTAACCTCACCGACGATGTAGATAGATGGGTAGGTAGTGCGAGATTGATATACGATCCGACTGACTGGCTCAATGTCAATTATTCTATTCAGGTCGATAATTATTCAGATATCAGAAACCGCTTTGTGCCGCCTGATGTAGACGTCGGTACACAAGTCGGCGGATTTGTTAATAATGAAAATATCAATTTCAATGGTTTCGAGTCGATCTTATTGGCTACAGCCGAGACGGAGCTCAGCTCTGAGATAGGTGCATCACTGACGCTCGGTCATCAGGTGTCAGATACTCGCAGGGACTATACCTTTATCAGAGGAGAGGGGCTTAATGTCCCTGGCATCAATGAGATCAGCAATACGCTCAATCTCTTTGGTAACACCACACTCGTGCGAAACAGGAATGTCGGAGTCTTTGGAGATCTGCGATTAGACTATTCGGATCGTATCTTCCTGAGTATCACTGGTCGTAATGACTGGATATCAGAGATGCCAGCGGCTAATCGCTCATTCTTTTATCCATCAGTCAGTCTCTCGGGGATATTCCATGATCTGATCGATGCTGATGCTGATAAGCTTAGTTTTGGTAAGCTGCGACTCTCATGGGCGCAGGTAGGTAAAGGACCTAATTTTGGTCAGGTAGGACAGTACTTTATCAAGGATCCTGCATTCCCATTTGGCGGAGCAGGTGGATATAGAGCGAGTACCCTCCTCGGAGATCTCAATCTGGTACCGGAGAAGAGTAATACGCTTGAGATTGGTACGGATTTGAGATTTATGGACAATCGATTCAGGGTAGATTATACCTATTACAATACTCAAGTTAGTGATCAGATATTTCCAGTTGGAGCAGCTTATTCGTCTGGTCTATCGAGCGTCGTGCGCAATGCTGGTGACTACAAAACTTGGGGACATGAGTTATTGCTCAGTGGATACGTCGTAAATAATTCCAACTTCAGATGGGAGGCCATCGTCAACTGGTCGACTAATGCCAGTGAAGTGACTGCGATACCTGATGATCTGGATGAGATCGTGTTTTTCTCAGATCGTATCATCAATAAAGCGAAGGTAGGAGATGAGCTTGGTACTTTGTATGGATATCCATTTCAGACGACGCCATCTGGAGCACGATATGTAGGTCCTGATGGCAAGTGGGTAGTGACGGGATCAGAAAATGAAGGATTTTACTATGAAGGCGATAATGAGCCAGTCATCGTGGGTAATGCTTTCCCTGATTATATCCTTTCACTGACTAATCAGTTTCAGTACAAAGGCCTCGGACTCAACTTCCTCATAGAATACAAGAAGGGTGGGGATCTCTATGATCGTGGCCTGCGAAATAGTATCAGAAATGGTAACTCTATACTCACACTCGAGAGAGATGTGACTCGTCCACTCGAGGGAGAGATGGATGATGGCAATGGAGGCTACACCACTAATACCATCCCTGTAGATATCACAGCGAACAACTTCTATCGTGATACGGACAATTATAATGCAGCATCTGATGTACTGCTACAGGATGGATCATGGCTCAAGCTCCGTACGCTGGGCCTCAGTTACAATCTGCCTCCACAGCTCCTCAGCGATGTAGGGCTATCGAGAGTCACCATCAATGCTACTGTGGGCAATATCATCCTATGGACACCATTCGATGGATACGATCCTGAGAGTAATCAGTTTAGCGCAGGCAGCAATATCTACGGATTCACAGGCTTGACAGCACCATTGACGCAGAATTACTCTTTGGGCTTCAACGTAGAGTTTTAATCAACCATAAAATGAGAATAGACATGAAAACATATATAAAAATTACATTGCTTTCAGTATTCACACTATGGTTTAGCTCATGCGGAGAGGACTATTTTGATGTGAATACACCGAGTGGTACAGCCACTCTCGACCAGCTACAGATGAATGATCTGCTGGGTCCTGCGATCTACCATACGGTATTAGCGCAGTACTATGCAGAGTTCATTTTTGGTAACTATACGCAGTACTTCACGGGGCAGGGTGGTACGGCTTATGGTCCTACGACACTCGCCAGCACCTGGAGTAACACTTATCTCTATGCACTGCCATCCTTGCAGAAGATAATAGAGAAGGCTGAAACCGAAAATTCGACAGACTTCAGTGGTATCGCTAAGATCCTGATCGCTATTAATATAGGTCTGGCGACAGATTCCTATGATGCCATCCCTTATGCGGAGGCATCGCTCGGTAGTGAGGATCTATCTCCGAGTTTTCAGAGTCAGGAGGACATCTATGCTGCGATCAATACGCTCCTTGATGAGGCGATAGCGGATATCAGTGGGGACAATCCCTCAGGTATCTCGCCGACATCTACAGGCGACATCGCTTATAAAGGGAATATGGACAAGTGGCTGAGGGCAGCCTACACGCTCAAAGCTCGCTACGCACTACACCTCACAGAGGTAGACGGAGTAGCAGCGGCTCAGGCAGCTCTTTCCGCTATAGCGAATGGATTCACCTCCAATGCTGATGACCTTCAGATTTTCTTTGATGAGCGAAACATCAATCCATGGCACTCACGTCAGGTCTTAGCACCTAATACGGGCAATGTCCATGATAAAGTAGGTGATCAGCTCGTGAGCTATATGAACGGTACATCTTATCCATTTTCCACGATCGATATCGATCCTCGTCTGCCTATCTATGCGGATATTGACGGAGATCCTGGAGATCCATATCGAGGCTATGTCACAGGAGGAGAAGGCCTCTCATCTGATGGCGAAGCAGCCAATACGGATTTTGCAGACGATGGCTATTATAGTAGTGTGGGTTCGCCGATGGTGATCATCTCGTATGCAGAGGCGGAGTTCATCAGAGCGGAGGCTCAGTTTTTAGTAGATGGAGGTAGTACGAGCAGTACGGGGGCATCAGCAACCGCCTATGACGCCTACCTCGCAGGTATAGCAGCTAATATAGCTAAGCTCGGAGCAGATGGTACCGCCTATCTCGCAGAGCCAGCTATCGCCGTAGGCGCCGAATCGCTTCAGCTACACCACATCATGAAGGAGAAGTACATCGCTAATTTTCTCAATCCGGAGACATTCGTGGATATGAGGAGATATGACTTTTCAGATGAAGTGTTCTTAGATCTGGCACTACCGTTACAGATAGAGTTGTCGGAGTTTCCAGATTGGCTGGTGAGAGCTCAGTATCCTGGCACAGAGGAGACTCGTAATCCAGAAAACGTAAATGCTAATAAAAAATCACCAATCGAGCCAGTATGGTGGGATCGATAGCCTAATAACGAATGCGATAGTTTACTATCATTTATATTGTTTGTTTTGTGTGATGATCGCTGATAGCCATTGAGTTATCAGCGATCTTTTTTTGCCCCTTGGCGGGGAATGTTAGTTTTAGTAGATTTGACCATTTTCAATCATCAATAAATGCCAGAAATTTCCAGATTTTACGGTATTGTAATTATGATGTTTTACAACGATCATAATCCACCTCATTTCCATGCGAACTATGGTGAGTATAGGGTGGTTATAAGTATAACAGACGAGATAGTAGATGGCTACATGCCTAAGCGAGCCTTAAAGCTTGTTTTTGATTGGATGGATCTTCATAAAGAAGAATTGCTATCAAATTGGGAAAAGTGTCAGAATGGTATTCGCCCTGAATCAATTGAACCCCTTAAATAACTAATGATGAAATCTATTTGGATCACAAATGCGGAATATGTTGATGCTTATCAGATTAAGCTTTGTTTTAGTGATGGTCAAAAAGGTATTGTAGATCTGAAGGAGAGTTTGAAGGGACCTGTGTTTGAGCCATTATGTGATATATCCCTTTTTAAGAGTTTTACGCTCAACGCTTGGAGTTTAGAGTGGCCGAATGGAGCGGATATCGCACCAGAATACTTGTATGATTTAGTAAGACAGGAGCAAAAAGTAATGTAATGCCCATAGCTCCTCGCTGGATTTCTCATCATAATTCTCCAAAATGTATACACCTTACGTGATTTTGTGTAAGTGATCAGCCTATGTGCTGCTCTACCTTTGTAGTATCAATTAAAATAAAAGCTACAATGAGCAAAAATCAATTTGGTAAACAAGGATGGACTCCGGATCGTATCACATCACTCGCAGGCAAGACCTATGTCATCACTGGCACTACCAGTGGGACTGGCCAAGAAGCGGCAAGAATCCTACTCTCCAAAGGCGCTAAAGTCGTCATGCTAAATCGCAATCCTCAGAAAGCAGATGATGTCATCACAACCTATAAGCAAGAGCTGGGCAATAATATAGAAGTGTCTTATGTAGTCATGGATCTCGGCGTACAGGCCTCTGTCAAAAAAGCAGCTAAAGAAGTGCTGTCGTCTGTATCTCGTATCGATGCACTCCTCTGCAATGCAGCTATCGCTCAGGTCCCGACTCAGCAGATCACAGTAGATGGCTGGGAGAGTCAGATGGGAGTCAATTACTTCGGTCACTTCACGCTACAGGCATTACTCTTCCCGATGATCGAGCAGTCTCGAGGTCGCATCGTGACAGTCGGCAGTATGGGATATGATATGGGCATCAAGACCATCAAATTTGATGATCTCAACTGGGACAAGGACTATTCGCCTAATGACGCTTATAGCCAGAGTAAGCTCGCACAGATCATGACGATATATGAGCTACAGCATAGACTAAAAGCAGCTGGGAAAACGGGTGTCAAAGCATACGCTTGTCATCCAGGATCCTCTCGGACTAATCTCATCAGTACCAGTGGTAGCTTCATGATGAAGATGATCTTTGGACTGATGAAACTCTCTCCGCTCACTCAGCCTGCAGCAAACGGAGCTTTCCCACAGCTCATGTGTGCGACTGAAGAAGACTTAGAACAGACAGCATTCTATGGTCCTACAGGACGTAACAATTGGGTAGGCCCGGTAGGTGCTCATGAACTCAAACCTCATGCTAAGGATAGAGCTGTAGCCAAAAGGCTCTGGGATCTGTCTGAGGACATGACTGGTGTACAGTGGCCGCTCTAATATGCTTAACTTTATAAAAAGGAAACAATGATGGATATCCTAAAAGAAGCTACAGACTGGGCCAAAGCGGAGCTCGTGTCAACGCCTTTTTTCGTACTCTTTGGAGTCATGTTTTTAGTGGCCAGTCTGGGCTTTTGGCAGATGGGTCGTACAGAGATGGCTCGGGCGTATATCATCCCGGCCTTAGTAGCCGGAGCACTGCTTATGACGATTGGCTTAGGTCTCTTTTTAACTAATAAAACCAGAATAGGCCAATTCACTAAAGCGCATGCTGCAGATCCTGTGGCATTCGTAGAGTCAGAGATAGATCGAGCGGTAGCTACACTGCAGGAGTACCAGACTATCGTGTTCAAGGCGATACCTGTGATCATCGCAGTATGCGCCATAGGATTGATCTTCCTGGATAGTCCTGTCTGGAGAGCGAGCCTCATCACGACGATCGCTATGCTGGTAGTGATATTATTGATCGATGGGACTGCTCATGCTCGTATAGAGGGATATCATGAGCAGCTACTGTCCTGGCACAAAACACACAAATAATGAAAGAGAATATCAAACATTTTAGTACGCTATCGGAGTATATGGATTATCTGATGCTGCCATCACCGGAGCACCCGATGCTCAGCGTATTGACGGCAGCAGATGAGGGCTTTTTGCCATGTCCTCGGCAGAGTTCACCACCGATATCTCACGACTGCTACTCCATCAGTCTGAAGAAGATCATCCATGGAGAGCTCAACTATGGTCGTACCAAGTATGACTTTACTAATGGTGCTCTCATATGTATGGCACCTCGACAGGTCATGCAGTGGGATGATAGGGTAGCTATGGATCAGCGAGGATTTTCCATTAATTTTCACGAGGACTTCCTCAAAGGCACGGAGCTGGCTCATCAGATTAAGAAGTATGGCTTCTTTTCTTATGCCATCAATGAGGCGCTGCACCTATCGCCTCGAGAAGAAAAGCAGATGGAATCCATAGTCGCTCACATCGAAATCGAGTATCATAATAATCAGGATGAATTCAGCAAGGATATCATCATATCTCATCTGAGTACGCTGCTGAAATATGCCAATCGATTTTATGAGCGTCAATTCATCAATCGTAAGGAGATGTCTCATGATCTATTGACCCAGTTTAATCAAGAGTTGGAGAGATACCATGCTGCGGGACTACTCGAGCAGCAGGGAGTCCCGAGTATTGAGCAGATTGCCGATCAGATGTCGGTGTCACAGCGGTATCTGAGCGATACCCTCAAAAAAGAAACAGGCAAAACGACGACTGAGCATATCCAATTATTCCTCATAGATGCCGCTAAGGATATCCTCTTAGAGCCCAATAAAAGTATCTCTGAGGTCGCTTATGAACTGGGATTTGAGTATCCACAGTATTTCTCGAGACTATTCAAAAAGCGGGCAGGACTCAGTCCATCCGCTTTCAGAGAGAAGTATAGTGCGAATTAATACAAACAAAAAGTGCCACCCCATGACTTTTGGAGTGGCACTTTTCATTTCTTACACTTTCTGTTTTGATTACTTGACTGTGAGCGGGTACTGCTCAGTTGGGTTGAGTGGGCAGAAGTATACGTACTCGCCAGCTTTGAGGTCTACCACTTGCGAAGTGGCGCTTTTACCTTCGTCTATTTGTGATGTCACATAGGCACTCTTGATGTGGTGATCCATGTCTGTCATACCTTTAGGAGCGATGACGAATCCCACTGCGTGATCTACACCTTTATTCATGATCTCAAACTGGTACTGACCTGCTTTTAGCTGTAGCTGCTCTGTCTCAAATGCTCCTGGTGTCTGCACTAATGTCACCGTCTCAGCCTGAGCACTGACTGTGAGAGGATAGAGCTCAGTGGGATTGAGTGGGCAGAAATATACATATTCACCTGGCTCCAGCGTGACCGCTTTAGAGCTTTCTGTTGCCCCTTCTTTGATGGGCTGAGATACATAGGCGTCAGCGATATGGTGCTCCTGCTCAGTTTTACCTTTAGGAGCCAGTACGAATCCGACTTCGTGATCTACACCCTTGTTCGTCACATTAAACTGGTATGTACCTGGAGCGAGTGTAAGGCTCTCCGTAGCGAATGCTCCCGGAGTCTGCTCGAGTGCGATTTGATTTACTTGGCTATAGCCAAAAGTAACAGTGAGTAATACTGTGAATGCTGCTAAAATGCTTTTTAAAGTATTCATTGATCTTATGTTTTATCGTATTAGTGAATGAATTAATTACGACACAAAGATCAGTGCATACATCACTTAGTCAGACAGCCATACTTCCCGATGGATTGTCTATTCTTCCCTACTTGAAATTATTTATCTGAAGTCATCCAAAGTAGCTCCCGTATATGTCGGACTCCCAAAAACATCTCCGTCGCCTCGGAGGTAGCCATCGAGATCAGTGATATCTCTGAATGAGGCATATATCATCGGATATACCATCGACATAGTCACGAATATTCCGACGAATAAGGCCAGAACGCCCAAGATGTTAATGAAGAATATGACTACGAAAAATAAAAATAAGGACAACCAGTGCTTGTGCGCAAAGCGGGCACTATTGCGTAAAGCCTCCCAAGGTGTCAGGTCATAAAATGCTAACATCGGTAGCGCATAGGTCATGAGCATCGCAGCATAGATGATCGGGATCAGGATCAAGAAAACGCTGGCGCTGACATGTGAGAAGTCGACCCCGTCAATCTGCCCAGAAGCTAATAGATCGATATTGGTCACCCCGAGCATGAGTACTAATGGGATCATTAAAAACATGGCGCAAGCCCAGATGATGAGATTGAGGATGACGACATTGGCGATATTATCAAATCCGCTAAAGAAGGTCTCGAAATCCATGTCGCCCTCAGACTCCAGTATCTGGGCGCCTCGGTAGATGCCGATACCGATGCATGAGGAGATGAATAGTGAATTGATCATTGGACCGACGACGGGGATGATATTCATAATAGCTGATATCAGTGCGAGTAAAAGCAGGATGGCTAAAAAGCTCAATGGCTTCTTTTTCCAAATATCTATGCCTTCGCTGATATAGCTACCCAGTCTGAATTCGCTGGTGCTCAGCGCCTCATCCAAATGCTCTTGTGCGTCTTTCTCCATCATGTTTGATTTTTATTTACTATGGCTAATATATTGATTCATGCTAATAGAGCGCCGGATCATTCGACTAATAGATTCTCTAAGTGGAGGAAGTCTACATGAGTCTTGATAAAGGAACGCTGCTCGCCAGGTATCGAGTAGTGCCCAAGCATGATATCTGTATCCCCATCCTGATCAAAGTCACCACTTTCCATGACAAGCCATCTTCCCTTTTTGGCCAGCTCAGTGGTCTGACTCTGATAGGTGAAGTTCTCTGCATTGATATTCTCCAGATAGACAAAACCCTCATGGCCATATCTACGACTATCGGGGAAAAAAGCAGTCACTGCAATATCGTAGTCTCCATCTTGGTCAAAGTCTTCAGCGATCACTCGAGTAGCGCCGTATAGCGGATAAAACCATCGTTCCTCATATTCATTTTCTCCAGTATTTTCATAGATGCGGATACCGTGATAAGGCTTGAGTGTGATACTGTAGTCAGCATTGTCACCATTAGCTACGACGAGGTCGAGATCTCCATCTCGGTCATAGTCCATAGTGTCATACCAACTGATACCATGCTCCGGAGGGAAGGTGAGTAGTGCCTCCATCCTCCACTCAAAATCGCCCTCTTGATAAAGCGCATAGATCCCCTCACGACCCTGAGCGAACAAGGCTAAAATGTCTAATCGGCCATCACTATTGAGATCCATCACATGTGTCTGTATAGCTCCGGACAGTGACTGGAGTACTTGTTTTTGCCATTGATCATCCTGGTATACCAGTAGTGATAGGGCGCCAGTATGATGACCAAATTCGCATATCAGTATTTCCTCCTGACCATCGCCATTGAGATCTATGAGGCTAGACTCTACAGGACGGTGGAGTCCAGTGATGAGCGTGTCAATTTTGCCTTCAGACTTCCGGATGAGGAGACCTTTAGTCTGCTCGCTGGGGTTCATGATACCGATCTCGGTGATATACTGGATACTATCCCGATCGATATATGATATGACGGAGCTTCCTTGTTGATGGAGCAGTTGGGATTCATCTTTTTGATAGTGATAGATAGCTCCATAGTTATCTCCATAGAGTAGCTGTGATCGCTCAAGATCATAGCTCAGATATGATATCCCATCTGATACTCCATATCTATCATCACTATATGCCTCAGGGGCAAATTGTGTCATATCTCTACTCCGACCATCACGATCTACACTATCCACGAGCTCTGAGGGCGCCAAGGATAGGATATACTCGGTGATCTCTGCCCAGTCTTCAGTGGATATGAGAGCTGTAGCTGGATAGATATGACTCTGCGCTATCGCTGCTTGTTCTGCTGGGCTAGCTACTACCACTGGATCACGGAGACCCATCCGAGCGGCCATCTCGGGGAGCACATGATCTCGCCAGATGTGATCGGGCAGATGAGCAGGGTCTGGTGTCAGGTGGCAGCTGCCACAGTAGCGCTCATATTTTTGTGCAGTAGGCTCTGGTTCGCTACATTGCGTCAAGCATAGGGTAGTGACTACCAAGAGTATAACCATCAGACGATACATCATCAGTACAGCTTTATAAGTGCCTCAAAGATATCCGCTAAGCTATCGACTGGTAGATCTTCATGTGGATTGATATGCAGTACTTTCATTTTTTTACGATCTCCTTGGTCGAGCATCGGATGTTCGATCTGATTAGCTCTATTAAATCCGATATATGGGCTTCCAGTCTTCTTATCTCGATAGAGATAGCAAAATGGCTTTTTGTTATAATAGAAAAAAGGGAGGCTATACTTCCATTCTTCGGTCATATCGGGATGATTATCTAATATCCATGCCCTGATCGCTAATACACACGATCTATGTGGCTCAGAGAGTGATTCATAATGTCGCTCGATGATGTTCATATATTGAATGTAAGCTATACGACACAGAAAATATGAGACCCAACCAAAAAATGTCCGTCTCAAGATGGACTACACTAACAATGATGCTCAATAAACTGTCTAAAGAAGAAAATATCCTGCTGATCTTACTATACGGCAAGACGCAAGCAGGATCCAATATTAATGATGTGAGAGCTTATCTCGAGCATAGATTTGGCGCCAGCCAAGTCAAAAAAATGCTAAAAATCATACGTCAGCTCGGGAGTACTGATATCATGTATCATATCTCAGATTATATGATCCGTATGACCGAACGCAATAAGTCTGCTGTCAAAAATATCACGCAAGAGCTCAAAAGAATCCTATCTACAGGCGATAGATATAGTAGATACGAGATGGACTACCTGCGCCATATACAGCTCATCACGACTGCCTGATCATCAGTGAAATATAACATGTAGGGCGATCAAGGATATCATTAGACCAATACCTGTCCAGCGCACTGATTGATCTGTAGTCTTTAGATTCCCCATGAGGGAAGAAAATCCCGCACCTGCCGCTGCCGATACGCTCACACTCAGCGCTATCAATATCACCCATCCTGCTCTCACGAAATAATTCATCTCTGGCCAGACACTTTTGAAGAGGAGCTGGAGCACTATGGTCAATAAGAATGCGCCCAAGGTCACCTTTCGATGTGGCGCTCTCATCAGTGCTGCCGTACAGATCAGGACGACTATCCCACAGTTGATGTAGTAACGGAGTTCATTGAGAGTATGGGTGAAAGCAGAGCTTGAGTCCGAGAGCTTGAGATGCAGTAGTATGAGTCCCATGATGACACCACTGATCAGCGTGAAGAATATAGTGCGCTGTCCAGCCTGAATCACCTGAGTATCAGTAGCAGAGGGTTTAATATATTTCTGATAGATGTCTATGGAGAATAATGTCGCCAGACTATTAAAAGTCGAGTCGACGGTACTCATCAGCGAGGCAAATAATGCACAAAGGATAATCCCTTTCAGGCCGAGAGGTAGGTATTCATTGACGATATAGGGATAGGCCATATCTGGGTCTGCTAATCCATCACTGCCGAGAATGCCATATAGAGCTATGCCCGGCACTACGATGAGTACTGCCATAAAGTATTTCATCACGCCACCTGCCATGAGTCCTATCTGCGCATCCTTGAGAGATCTGGCTGCGAGTGATCGCTGTATCACGGTCTGATTAGCACACCAGTAGTTGATATTAAGGAAGAAGAGACCAAACATATGCGTCCATGGAAGCGTAGGATGATCGGCAGGTAGATGTAGATGCATGTGCTCTGGAGTCTTGCGATAAAGCTCGCCCCAGCCACCGAGATGATGGATACTGAGGAATAGCACGATCACACCTCCAATAAATAGTATGCTAAACTGTATGATGTCTGTCTTGACGACGGCCTTGAGCCCTCCGAGGTAGGTGTAGCTTGCTGAGTAAATACCAAGACCAATGATCAATATGGAGATCCTCGTCAGTCGATCAGGATGGATCACCGAGAGCACCTCTCCGAATACGATATCTGCCGCATAGGCTCCCCAAAACAAAGCAGCACCCAAGGTAATAGTCGAAAACAACAAGATATTAGCTCCCGTGTAGAGTAGGGCGACTCTCTCTCCGAGTCTACTACTGATGAACTGTGTGATGGTCATCACTCGCTCCCTCAGATAGAAAGGCACGAACACAAACGCCGCCAGTAATATACCCTGCACGGCATTGATCTCGAGACTCGCCTGCGCTAATCCAAATAAATAAGCCGAGCCCATCATCCCGAGAAACTGATAGCCCTGAATATTGGTAGCGATGGTGGAAATGGCAACGGATGGCCAGCGGAGACTACGATCTGAGAGGAAATAGGACTCTACCGTGCTCTCCTCTGTAGCTCGTCCTCTTAGCGCTGTGAGAAAGATGATGACGAAGTAAGCTATGACGATCAGTAGATCCATCATATTAGGTCCTTTTAGCTGCAGCTAATGGTGTCATCGGCGCCGATGTCGGTATCCGACCCTGTACCTGTGGCATCGAGATCGTCTCGATCTGAGGTAGGACATAGCGACCAAAGAGCTCACACTCCTCCATATGTGGATAGCCTGATAATATAAATGATCGGATGCCCATATCCATATATTCTCTCAGTTGGGCGAGTATCTGATCGGGATCGCCTACCAGTGCTGCTCCGCAGCCGGATCGAGCCCTGCCAATACCCGTCCAGAGATGAGGCTCGACATAGCCCTCCTGATCTGAGCTGTCTCTCATCTCTGTCTGCCTTGATACGCCGAGTGACTTAGCATCGAGGGCTCGCTCTCGGATTTCTTTGCCAGCTGCATCATCGAGCTGAGAGACCAGTCGCTGAGCCGCTGCTCGTGCTGCGCTCTCTGTCTCTCTCACGATGACATGTACACGCAGCCCAAAGTCTATTGTACGACCATAGGCAGCTGCCTTAGCACTGAGTTTCTCCATATGAGCTCGGAGGCGATCCTTAGTCTCGGGCCACATGAGATATACATCGCAGTGCTCAGCACAGAGATCTACACCTGGGTCAGAGTAGCCACCGAAGTAGAGTAGTGGACCACCATTTTGTTGGTAGGGCTTGATGGGGTCAGTAGGAAGCTCGAGCTGATAGTGCTCGCCACGATAGGAGATATGCTCCTGAGTCCATGCCTGCTTGAGTATCTCGATGACCTCTCGAGATCGCTGATAGCGAGTCGGGCTATCTTCATTAAGACCGGGGAGATTAGAGCTGATGATATTGATCGTCAGTCGTCCCTGCAGGATGTGATCGAGAGTAGCTATAGATCTGGCCAGCATCGGCGGATGTAGCTCGCCACAGCGGATGGCAGTCAGTAGATTGATCTGCTCGGTCATAGGTGCCACCGCTGAGGCAAATGTCCATGTATCTTGACCTACCTGATAGCTGGAGGGACAGAGGATATTGCGGTAGCCGAGCTGATCGGCCTTGAGGAGTATGTCTCGGGCATTTTGCCAGCTGCTCTTGTACTGATCATCTCGAGCGCCGAGATATTGGTCATCACCATTGCAGATAGGAGCAAACCAAGAGACCTCAGCAGCATTTATATCTTTAGATCTGATGTTTATCATACAGTTAGTTAGATAGTCACTGAGTCGTATTAAGTGTCTACGTGACAATTAATTATCAAACTCGAGGATAAAATATCCATTCTGATCTACTGTAGAAAATATTGATTGGGATTAAATTAGACACATCTATCAAAACTATGCGAACAAGAACTATATCAAAGCTCCAAGAAAAGACCTATGACCTCCTGATCGTAGGTGGTGGAGCTACAGGGTCGGGTATCGCACTGGATGCCGCCTCTCGAGGTCTCAGTGTAGCCCTCATCGAGAAGGGCGACTTCGCCAGTGGCACCAGTAGTAAGTCTACTAAGCTCATACATGGCGGCCTCCGCTATCTCAAGCAGTTAGACTTTGGCCTGGTCAGAGAGACCGGGACAGAGAGGGCAGTGGTCAATAAGATCGCTCCGCATCTATGTCTCCCCGAAAAGATGCTCCTGCCGATCACTGAGGATGGTACCTATGGTAAGTGGTCTTCTTCGCTGGGTCTGATGGTCTATGATGTATTAGCAGGAGTAGAGCGAGAGGATCGCCGCAAGATGCTGAGCCCAGAGGAGACATTGGCCAAGGAGCCACTACTCAATGCAGATACTCTGGTCGGTGGCGGATACTATGCGGAGTACAGGACCGATGACGCTCGACTGACCATAGAGCTCATCAAGAAGAGTGTCACCTATGGAGCAGATGTCATTAACTATATGGAGCTGACAGAATTTGCCTCAGAGGGCGAAAAAATAAACGGAGCGATCTGCTATGACCGCATCAATAATGAGACCATCACGATACGGGCTCGACGAGTGGTATCGGCAGCGGGTCCATGGGTAGATCACCTGCGAGCTAAGAATGACTCGCTCCAAGGCTCAAAGCTGCATCTAACGAAGGGTGTTCATTTGGTGTTTCCTCAAGAGAAATTTCCAGTGAAGCAGTCCATCTATTTTGATGAGCCAGGAGGGCGGATGCTATTCGCTATACCGAGAGGGCGTGTCACCTATCTGGGGACGACCGATACTAGCTACACCGGCTCGATGGATCGTATCGTATGCACTAAAGAAGATCGTGACTACTTGCTCTCGGCCGTCAATCGGACATTTCCATCGATTAATCTGACAGCGGATGATGTCATCAGCAACTGGGCAGGCCTACGTCCACTCATACATGAAGAAGGCAAATCTCCGTCGGAGTTATCTCGAAAGGATGAAATATTCGAAGCAGAAGATGGGCTGATCTCTATCGCAGGGGGCAAGCTCACAGGCTATCGAAAGATGGCTGAGCGCATCGTCGATAAGGTAATCGAGCTCGATCACAAGGGCGCTAAAGATATCAAAAAAGATAGCATCACAGCCAAAATACCTCTCGCTCAAGACAAAGCAATGACAAATCGAGAGGTGCAGAAATATATCGATGAGCTGGCTGATCGCTGTGCTACTCAGGGGCTGGATCGCTACTATGGCTGGTATCTCGTGACGGTCTACGGGCGTCAGGCGGAGCGGATTCTTGACAGTATCTCTGGGACATGGGATCATGTATCATTAGCTATAGCTGAGCTGGACTACTGCATAGATCATGAGTATGTCACCCGAGCTGAGGACTTTTTAGTCAGGAGGACTGGCCGTCTTTACTTTGATATAGGGTCTATCTCGAGCATATTAGAGCCTGTGCTCGATCGACTTTCAGAACGGATGAACTGGATGTCAGATCGTGTAGCCACAGAGCGACAGCGGATGGAGGACTTGCTCTATGATGCCACTCATTATTATGACGAAGAGCTTCCACGGGCCTAAGAATTTCGTACTTTAACTCACAACATCAGAAAAACTATCTAACACATGTCTAAGAAATATATACTCGCATTGGATCAAGGGACGACGAGCTCCCGAGCCATACTATTTGATCATGACGGGACGATCGTCGGAGTGGCTCAGCAAGAGTTCACACAATACTTTCCGCAGTCTGGCTGGGTAGAGCACGATGCTATGGAGATCTGGGAGTCTCAATACGCTGTAGCGAAAGAAGTACTCCAAAAAAACAATGTCACTGCAGCAGATATAGCAGCGATAGGCATCACTAATCAGCGAGAGACGACTGTAGCTTGGGATGCTACCACTGGAGCCCCCGTAGGACGTGCGATCGTATGGCAAGATCGTCGGACAGCACCATTTTGTGACGAGCTCAAAGCAGAAGATTGGACAGACTATATTCGAGCAAATACAGGTCTCGTGATCGATGCATATTTCTCAGGTACAAAGATCAAATGGATCCTCGACAATGTCGAAGGAGCTAAAGCAAAGGCTGATGCTGGACAACTAAAAGTAGGGACTGTCGACTCATGGCTTGTCTGGAAACTCACAGGTGGTGCTACTCACATCACCGACTATAGCAATGCCTCTCGTACGCTACTTTACAATATCAAGGAGCTATGCTGGGATGATAAGATCATCGAGCGTTTTGGTATCGACAAAGCCATCCTGCCTAAGGTCAAAAGCTCCAGTGAAGTATACGGAGAGACCAGCCTCCTCGGCGGTAGCATCCCCATAGCTGGAATTGCAGGGGATCAGCAGGCGGCGCTGTTTGGTCAGCTCTGCCACAGTCCTGGTATGGCTAAAAACACCTATGGTACAGGCTGCTTCATGCTCATGAATACCGGTGAAGAAATGGTAGCATCCAAGAACGGACTACTGACGACGATCGCTTGGGGGCTGGACGGCAAAGTCTCATATGCGCTCGAGGGCAGTATATTCATCGCAGGAGCGGCGATCCAATGGCTCAGAGATGGGCTGAAAGTCATTGATGAGTCGCCTGACTCGGAGTATTTCGCCTCCAAGATCGGCTCTTCCGAAGGAGTAGTGGTAGTACCGGCCTTTGCTGGACTCGGAGCTCCGTACTGGGATATGTATGCTCGAGGGGCGATATTTGGCCTGACACGTGGTACGACTAATAATCATCTCATCAGAGCAACACTCGAGTCACTGGCTTATCAGACTAAGGATGTACTCGATGCGATGGATCAGGACTCAGGTATCCCTCTCAAAGCGCTCAAGGTAGATGGCGGAGCCTGTGCTAATAATCTCTTGATGCAATTTCAGTCAGATATACTCAAGGTGCCTGTCGAGCGACCAGAGATCATCGAGACGACTGCTCTTGGAGCCGCTTACTTAGCAGGTCTGGCGGTGGGCTTCTGGAGTAAAGAGGATATTGCAGAGAAGTGGCATCTGGATCAGCGATTTGAGCCAGAGATGGATAGTGCTGAGTCGGACAAGCTATATCACGCTTGGGGCGTAGCTGTCAAGCGTACCATGAACTGGGAAAAAGAAGTCAATCAACTATAATATCTATTGATCGCAGCACTGGCCATACTATTCCGCATATTGAAGGTGGTACTCGTGCTGCTTTTGCCATTCATGGCTCTGATCAGGGGAGCGGTATATGTGCATACTCGCTATGAACTGGGTGCGGTGGTCTCGATATTGTCAGGTTTGTTCTTTTGTGTACTTGTCTTATTGCTCTATTACAGCCTGATATTTGAGCGAGTCACCGATCGATTTGGTAGTGCTAAGGCATTTAGCTCGAGGGCCAAGTTCATAGCTGTTTTCGTCTTGGGATTTATTATTCACGGTGTCTTTTTCATCGGTACGGGCAATATGAAGTCTACTGCTCTATCTAAAAGTGTGCGGCAGCTACATCCGATCATCAGGCTCGCAGTCAGTACAGTGATCATAGTGGATAGAGATTTCATCATCACGGATGGTTCTCGGACTCCAGAGGACTATAGACGTATGGGCCTTCCATCTAAGAAGAACTCGCTGCACTATCGCCAGCCAGACGGCTATGCTTATGCTATAGATCTACGGACTAATCGTAGGTCCGCTTGGCGCAATGCTTTGATTAGGACCTACTTCAGGATTATGGGATTCAGGACATTGAGGCATGTGGGGACTGATGATCATCTCCATGTGAGTCTATATTGTCCCTATTTGCCGAAGAGTCTGTGAGTAGATTTTTCAAAGGTGATCAGTTATGCTAATCAATTATCATAATCGACATCTCTGCATCTTCGTAGAGTGAAAATTGACAATCATTAAATTTTGGAGCGGATAGTTTTGGCTTCACATTTTGTGAGAAGCAATAAGGCTCCTTAGGAATCCCAAAAAGGTTCTTATCCAATTTTCCATTTCCATTCATATCGATGTACATAGAAAAAGCATAGTCATCTGGTAGGAGTTGCTTTTTAATTGAAAAATCAGTGGTAGCTATCGTCAAGACATCACCTATCTCTGGATCACTATCGGACGGAAAGTTTTCAGTATGCTCATGCCAATATCCCACATACAAATTCTTACCTATATGCTTGTCAGACAGACCGTCCAGATGGATGATGGTGAGTGTGACTGTATTTTCTGTATTGATATTAGCGGATAAAAGATATACTAAAAGACTGATTAAACTGATCATAATAATCAAACTAAGAGGTAGACATTCCTATTTAAACTGAAATATGGAGGGGCTTAGTACGATTAAAAAATTCTCTTATAATGAAAACCAATATCAGGGTTGCTTAGCCATTCGTACCTCCGATGATTTCAAGTTTTGGTATACTGGTTTTCATATTTGCTATACCTTCTGATGTGGTATTTGTCTGCCAAATAAAGACTTTTTCGAGTGCTGACATACTTTTTAGAGCAGTCAGGATATCATCGCTGACGGCGGTCCCATATAGATTGAGTATTTCCAGATGTTTTAAATTGGATAGTAGATTGATCCCTTTATCAGAGATAGGATTGTTATTTAGTTTTAGTTTGGTGAGATTTGTGAGTTTGGAGATGAAGCTGAGATCACTGTCGCTGAGATGGCTATTATTTAGGTCCAGCCATGTGATGTGTTCTTTAGCCATTCGGAGTTTTTGGATCATTTCATCATTTACTTCAGTCACGCTCGTACTGACATCGAGATAGTGTATATCCTGGGCTATTGGTCGTACCTGCCATCCTGCAGTCTTTAGCTTACTTATGATAGCATCATCTATTGGTGCGATTGGCGACCGCTCGATGAAGGGTCTTGGACTGATGTCTATGCCGTAGTCAGTGAATAGTACACGAGTAAAAGTGACATCACCTACCGCTACAGCTGCCGTGAGCGTGCTATCAGCAGCTTGGTCAATCCACCATTGGAGTATCTGTACTTCTGCATAGCTCAGTGGACTTCCTTTAGGAGGCATGAATTTTTCACTCGACGGATCCATGATCACTCGCTTCCAGATGCTGCTCTCATGACTATCTCCAGGATGTAAAGCAGTACCGGTATCACCTCCTTTTTTAAGACTTGCTATTGAGGTCATGCTTAAGCCTCCTTTTTTCTTTTCATCATTGTGGCACGAATAGCACTTAGTGCTTAGAAAAGGCTGGATTAAATGTGTATATATTAGTACCGAGTCTGGCTGCAGTGGGATGCTTTGGTGACTGAGTTTTGTACCAGATTCGCCTATGACACGCTTGACGAATGGTGGAGCATAGGCGGTGAGGTAGTCACTACCATGAGTGAGATTGCCACCCAGATGACCAGTAATACTGACTGCGAGTACAGCGCTGACGATCAGGATATTGATGAATGCTTCTTTGAGAGATAAGATTTGTAGTTTACTCAGCCAGGCGGCGAATACGATACCACAAAAGGCTATACCCATCCACATGTGCCAGTCGAGTGTTTTGCCAGTATATGCTCCATCACTTGCTAATAAAAAGCCAAGTCCGACGGCTATCAGACCTGAAGCAAAGGTCGAAAACAGTGCGATCTTGATCGGCAACTGTAGGCCTTGAGATTTAGAGCGATCACGCCAAGCCCATAGCTCTAATATCCCTGCAAACAGGATGAATCCAATAGGTAAGTGAACGATGAGCGGATGAAATCTTCCTAAAAAAATAGCTATGTCATCCATGATTTAGACTCTATGAAGTTTATAGGGATATACACTGTTGGCATTCCACTGTAGTACATACAGGTTTTCGTCGTCATCTACGCATACATCATGACAATGTTTGAATATAGGTTGCTCTTGATACAATGTCTGGAGATGCCCATCTATGTAGGTTGGTGCAGTCCCACCAGGATTGGACACGACTCGACCATCAGTATCTATGATTGTGACGAATCCCTGCTCAGAGGTAATGAGAGGGCGGTGTGGTAGCATGCCAAAACATACATCTGAATAAAGCATATCTCTGTGTATCACAGGTCGACTTACAAAGGCTCCGGGTACATATATTTCTTCTATGTATTTTCCGTCAAGGGTAAATCGCTTAAAGGCATTTTTGATACGGGCAGTGCAGAGCAGTGTCGGTTCGCCTGAGCCTCGATAGTCTATCGCTACACCATGCACTTGTTTGAATTTGTCTGGCTGCAGGAAGCTACCTCCGCCAAATTTCCTAATGCCACGCCCTTGTGCGTCAAACTGTGTAATAAATTGAGATCCATAGCCATCTGCGATATAGATATCTCCATTTGGTCCGATCGCTGTCTCGGTCGGGCTATAGGACTGACAGTCACTATAGAATCCCTCTGCCTTTGGATCTATAGACATTACGATGTCTCCATCTAAAGTGGTCTTGACTACACTTCCTGAGCTCGTATCCGTGATATATAGGTATTCGGTCCCTCCTTCATCATGTAGAGTGAGTCCATGTGCTCCTCTATATCCTAAGGTCCAGCTATCGAGTAGTTTGCCAGATTTATCGAGTATAATGATATTATTGTCTGGATGATCGGTGAGGAGATAGAGCCTTTTATGGCTGTCCATGACCATCTCGTGACAGTTGATCACGGGTGTGGTGGTCGAATGGAGCTGTGCCCAGTCACGCTGCACACGATACTGATAGTCGCCATGCCCGATGATATCCTCATTGAGCGGAATCGCTTTATTGATATTGAATGAGCAAGATGTGACGCTGGCTCCGAGGCCAATAGCACTGGCCTTCTTGATGAATGATCTACGTGTATTCATTAGGCTAATATGTCATTGACGACATGCCCATGCACATCTGTGAGTCTGAATCTTCTACCTTGATATTTGTACGTGAGTCGCTCGTGGTCAATCCCGAGCAAATGCATCATTGTCGCTTGGAAGTCGTGTACATGCACTGGATCTTTAATCACGTTGTAGCTGAAGTCGTCCGTCTCACCATACACTATGCCTGGTTTGACACCAGCGCCGGCCATCCACATGGTGAAACATCCTGGATGATGATCTCGACCGTAGTTGTCGGCAGTCAGCTTACCCTGTGAGAAGCTCGTACGTCCAAACTCACCGCCCCAAATGACTAATGTGTCTTCGAGGAGGCCTCGTTGTTTGAGATCTTTGATCAGTGCCGCATTGGCTTGGTCGGTATCCTGTGCCTGATGCTTGATACCACGAGGTAGTCCGCCGTGCTGATCCCAGCCAGTATGATATAGTTGGATGAATTTTACATCCTTCTCAGCTAATTTTCGGGCCAGTAGACAGTTGCGAACATAGCTGCCAGGCCTATGCACATCGTCACCGTACATCTCATAGATATAGTCTGGCTCATTAGAGATATCGACTGTCTCAGGGATTGACATTTGCATACGAAAAGCCATCTCATATTGATTGATCTTAGAATTGATCTCTGGATCACCCCAGATGCTGTGTTGATGCTCATTGAGTGCTTTGATTTTATCGAGAGCTCGTCGTCTATCATCTCTATCTATGCCATGCGGATTATTGAGATAGAGTACAGGCTCTTCTCCTGATCTGAACTGTACGCCTTGATGATGTGATGGCAAGAATCCTGCACCCCAAGCTAAGGAGTTGAGAGGCTGACCACCTCCGCCATGAGATGTCATGACGACGAAATTTGGCAGATTATCATTGTCAGATCCAAGTCCATAGCTCAGCCAAGATCCGATCGAAGGGCGTCCGCTGATCATAGATCCTGTCTGCATCATCATTACGGCAGGCTCATGATTGATCGCATCAGTATACATAGACTTGATGATGCATAGATCATCTACGATCTCCGCTGTATGTGGGAATAGCTCACTGACCCAAGCCCCAGACTGCCCATACTGTTTAAATCCATAGATCGACTGGACTAAAGGGAAAGTCGACTGACTGGCGACCATGCCGCTGTTGCGCTGAGTTCCTCGTACTGAGTCTGGGATTTCTTGTCCATGCCATTTTTTGAGAATAGGCTTATAGTCAAATGTCTCGATCTGTGATGGACCTCCACTTTGAAAGAGATAGATGATTCTTTTCGCCTTAGCGGGAAAATGTCCAGTGCCCAGTATGCCACCACCTCCGTTTGATGCTTTGACAGCAGCATTGGCCAAGAGGTCCGTGCCAAATAAACTGGAGAGTGCTATCGCTCCTAATCCCATACCTGACTTCTTGAGGAAGTCACGACGGTTTGTTTGTTTTTTTATATATGATTCGTGTGTTTTCATGTCTGATTACTTCTTTGTAAATGCTTCAGTGGTATTCATAATAGAACTGGCCACGACTCCCAGAGCAGCGATCTCAGTCGTCAGTGTAGGGTCGTAGTCTTTGTATCCATTATTCATAAAGGCCTTTGCTGCAGCTGGATCATTTTGAAAATTAGCCAGCTCTTCGTCGTAAAACTCTGTCAATATGGTTTGCTCCGTCTCACTGGGATATCTTCCTGTAAGTAGTCTGAATATCTTATAAAGACGCTGGGTACTATCAGGCTCTGTCTTGATCATCTTTTCTGCGAGGACTCTTGATACCTCGACGAACTGTGGATCGTTCAGCAGATTCAGAGCCTGTAGCGGGGTGCTGGACATCCGTCGATCTACCTCACAGTCACCCCGGTCATCTACGTCAAAAATTTGCATGAATGGGGGGGGAGCAGCTCGCTTCCAGATGGAGTAGAGGCTGCGACGATAGAGCCCGTCTCCTTCTTCTTGGAGATACTTGTAGGCCCAGTGCTTAGTGGTGAGGCCATCCCAGAGACCCTCAGGTTGATAGGGATATACGCTTGGTCCGCCTTGCTGATCGACTAATAACCCACTGACTGCTAATGCGTTGTCTCGGATCATCTCCGCAGGCATACGATACCTTGGGCCTCGGGAGAGTAGTATATTTTCTGGATCCTTAGCGAGATGTGTCTCTGTGACTTTGGAGCTCTGCATATAGGTGGCAGATGTCACTATTTTTTTATGCATTGCCTTGATATCCCACCCGCTCTCTATAAACTCTATGGCAAGCCAGTCAAGTAGGGCAGGGTGAGATGGTAGACTACCCTGTGCCCCAAAGTCGTCAGAGGTCTTCACGATCCCTTTTCCAAAATGCATCTGCCATAGTCGATTGACATAGACTCTGGCTGTTAATGGATTTTCTTGATCAAAGATCCATTGACTTAAGCCATATCGATTTTTAGGATAGGATTCATCAAAAGCTAATACTGCCTCAGGCGTAGATGGCTCTACCTGCTCACCATGTGCATCATATGCGCCTCTCTCCAGTATGTAGGTCGGTCTGGGCTCTGGAAGATCTCCCATGACCATGATCTCAGGGATGCTACTCACGAGTGTATTTTCTTCTTCTCTGGCAGTCTGTAATTCTTTTTTTATGGTCTGGCTCCGAGGGTTGATTACCATATCATAGTGAGACCGGAGGATGTCTTCATGATTATGAGAGTTACTGATGATATTAGTTATTTCGTCTGGCCGATTGAGCTGTAGCACCTCCAGAGAAGAGAGTTCTCGGTCAAACACCATGATCTCATCGATGCCTCCATTTTTGAATGGGATGAATTTGTCTCGAGCTCCGACTATGATGCCGCTGAATCCATAGGTGTGAATATCAGGGACGAATAGTATGCTCTTATATAGATTGTCATAGTCTGTGGTCAGCTCTTGCTTCTTACCATTGATGTATATCGCTACGCCTTGTGCTTTGCTCGATCCATCATATGTGATCGTGATATCGCTCCATTCTTTGGTAGGTACGGCATCGGTGGTCGTGACCTGTATAGCATTAGTAGGCCACGACATAGCCATGATGAATCTCAATTTGTTATCAGCTAAGTGAAGTGAATAGCCCTTAAGTCCAAGACGTTTTTCTTCTGAGTGCCAGAGTAGACCGGCTTCCGAGTATAAGGTGTCAGGCTGTATCGACAGCTGAAATGAGAAATCATCGGTCCTGTCATACCAGCCTATTTGTTTGCCCAGTTGAGCCCGATTGTAGTCACTCACGTAGAATGCCTGACCATTGCGTCCTTCTTTGAATATAGGTTCTTTGAGTGACGCAGGCAGGCTATTATTTACACTATTGGGTGATTTATAGTTGTCCTCTTGATCCGTCTCAGTGACTTGGTCAAAGGAGTAAGAACCAATCATGACTTCATTGATTCCTTTTTGGATGTCGTCTGCAGTACTGAGAGTGGCCACCCACTGGCTATACTCGTCGGTTTTATTATCTGTCTCTCGGAGCTTTTCTTCGAGGGAGTTGACCCAGGATTGGAGTTTGTCGATTTCGACATCTTGATCAATCGATGTCAGGAGCATAGCAGGTCCAGGGACTTGATCAGGGCCATATACTGGAGAGCCCATCTCATGGGTACTATTGAAGAATGCGAATAGCTCAAAGTAATTTTTCTGAGATATAGGGTCGTACTTATGATCGTGGCAGCGAGCACATTCCATTGATAGGCCCAGAATGCCTTTGCCCAGTGTATTCGTGCGGTCTGCTACATATTCTACTCGATACTCCTCATATACGATACCCGCTTCGGAGTTCTTCTTGTGTAACCGGTTGAAGGCTGTAGCCAATGTGGATTCTTTCGTGGCGCCTGGCATCATATCTCCTGCCATTTGATAGGTGATAAATTGATCATAGGGCATATTATCATTGAATGCCCCGATGACCCAATTTCGATAGGGGTGAAAGTCTCTATGCTTATCATCCAGATAGCCATCGCTATCAGCATAGCGAGCTACATCCATCCAGTCAGCAGCCATACGCTCTCCATAGGCAGGTGAGGACAGCAGTCTATCTACTAATCTCTCATAGGCGTCCTCACGATCATCAGCGATATATGTGTCTATTTCAGCTAAGGTCGGAGGTAGTCCTGTCAGGTCAAAGCTGACACGTCGTATTAGTGTTTCTTTAGTAGCTCGATCAGCGGGAGAGAGCCCATGATCATCGAGGGTGGCCAAGACATATTGATCAATCTCGCTCTTAGGCCATGACATGTCAGATAGATCAGTGGGAGGCTCGACTATTTTTGGCTTGACGAAAGCCCAATGCGGTTTATACTCTGCTCCCTGCTCGATCCATTTAGCGATGAGTGCGATCTCCTCGTCGGTAAGAGAGAGATGAGACTCAGGCGGAGGCATGATCTGTTCTGGATCATCCGTGATCATGCGTAGATATGCTTGGCTTTTTTGTGGTTTGCCAGGTACTATGGCATGGCCTCTACTATTGACTAATGGTTGATAGGCGGCGTCTGGCTGGTCCAGTCGGAGATCGCCTTTCTGACTGTCCATATCTGGGCCATGACAGGCAAAACACTTATCTGACAAGATGGGACGCACATGAAAATTATAATCAACTAAATCAGGTAGATCAAAGCTGCCATTTGCATGGATAGGAGATGGATCGTTTTGACAGCTCGCACATAGGATCGCCAAAAAAAATAGATATTTGAGCTTGTCAAACAGTGGTGGCATATATAGACTTCTTTGTTAGTTTTGCGAATGCACGATATCAGAATATTATTTTACTGCAATCGATTGAGTTTAAATTTAATGTTTAGAACTGGTGACTAAAGTATCTTTATAGTTGGTGGTGATTGCTTTTTAACGGTTGGTTTAACCGTTAAAAACGCTGTTAAATGCCTGTAATTTAGGCTTGTAATAATGATAGGAGAGAAAGAAATAGCGGAGCTAATAGATCGTATAGAAGATCGAAATGCATTAGGTACGTCGCCTACCTATAGTCGATTATTGAGATATCTGACAGCACAGACTTTATCTGGAGACATACCAAAAGAGCAGTCCATAGCCGAGCATTTATTTGGGAAGACGGCTGCCAAATCAGACACCTCTAAAATCCGTGTCTATGTCTATCACTTACGCAAAAAACTATATCAATATTTTGAAGAAAACGGTGCGGATGAGGCCTATATCTTGCGGATCCCTAAGGGAGGCTATAAGGTAGAATTCGTAGCGACCCAAGATCAAGATACCGAAGCTGTCATAGAGGATGACCCGTATGAGCGCCCGTTTTTACCCAAGTGGTTATGGCCCGTCCTCGGGCTATTAGCATTTGGCAATCTATATTGGCTGGCTAAGCTCCAAAAGGCAGAAGAAGTATCAAAGGAAATCTCTCCAATATGGGCAGATATATTTGAAAATGATAAACCGCTACAGATTGTTATAGGTGATCTATTTGTGTATTCAGATGTATCGGGAGAGACGAGTGAAGGGGCAATAATCAGGCATCCTCTGGTGAATACTCGAGAGCAATTTGAGCAGCAAAAATCGCTGGCAGAAAGTCAAAATCGAGAGCTGAGCGCCATGCCGTATTCACACCTTTCGATGGGTAGCGTTGAGTGGATCAGTAGCTTGACACGTCTCATAGGTGATGAACAGGATTTTAGCATTCGGTTTGCCACGCAACTGGAAGCTCAAGACCTGCATGACTACAATTTCATTTTCGTCGGGATGCAAAAGACGGCGAATATTTTTAATAGCTACTTTGACAAAAGTCAGATCCAATACGATCCTGAAGTAGCTTACACTTATGGCCTGACAAGAGAGGGGATCATAAAAAACTATGAGCCAGAGGGAGATCCTAAGTTGCAGCATGAAGACTACGGACTCATAGTTAAGTATCCAGGACCTAATGATAACGTCATTTTTATGTTTAGTGGCTTATTTGACACAGCTACTTCCGAAGCGATCAGGACCTTTGTTACGCCCACCAAGCTCGACGACATAGAGCGTGAGATAGTAGAGCGACTGGGGAGGCTGCCACCTTACTTTGAGATGCTCATAGCCGTCAATGGTATGGACCGTATTGGATTTGAGTCTGAGATCATCCATATAGTGGAGATAGAGGAATGACCCTGACTAAAGTGCCACCATTCCTCTATTGACTTATCTCTTTATTTGGCCGGATGTATTTCCTTGCATGAGGTCGAGGACATTGTCGAGTGAGACCATATTGACATCGCCCTGCACGGTATGCTTCAGAGCGCAGGCCGCTGTAGCGAATCTCAATGCCTCAGTATCACCATAGTGAAGTAACCCATAGATCACACCAGCGGCAAATGCATCTCCGGTGCCAACACGATCGATGACATGTGTGATATCGAGCGTTTTTGTTTCGATATATTTTTCACCATTCCAGAGCTGACCTTGGATCTGCTGATGAGATGCGCTGAGGCTACCACGAGTTTTGCCTACTACTTTTTTTACCCGTGGATATCGGTCCATGAGGAGCTGTGCTGACACCTTGAAGCTGTGAGTAGGGGAGCCCAGACCAAACATCTCATGAATACCATAAGGACTGCTGATCACGATGTCAGTGTAGGCTACGAGTTCGGAGATGACCTCTTCCATTGATTTACCATAGTTCCACATGTTTTTTCGACTATTGATATCGCCAGATACAGGTATGCTGAGACGCTGAGCCGTCTGTATTGCTTCCAGACAGCAGGCCGCAGCGCCGGCTGACACTGCAGGTGTGATACCTGTCCAATGAAACCAATCAGCATCTCTCAATACATACTCCCAGTCGATCATCGATGGCTCTATCTGTGAGAATGCCGAGCCGGCTCGTTCATAGATTACTTCGCTCGATCGATGTACTGCCCCTTTCTCGAGGAAGTATTTGCCCATCATCTCACCTCCATAAATGACATGCTCTGAGCTCAGCCAGTGATGACGGAGAAACTGTGTAGCTGCCTTGCCGAGTGCATTATCAGGAAATCTCGTAACATGAGCAGCTCTCATGCCAAGGTAGGCACAGGAGATGGCTACATTGGCTTCGCCACCTCCGTATACGAGATTAAACGAGGTAGCTTGCGAGATCTTAGCATAGCCGGGAGGAGACAGTCGCATCATGACCTCTCCAAATGTGATAAGCTTCTTTGGCATCGTGATAATTTTTTGAGTATGCACTTCAGTGTATTACCGCTTTGAAAGATTAAGATATGCTTTATAAAATTGGTTGACCAATTTTGAAGAATAAAATTGTAATCGTCATGCTCGTCGGTCTATAGGTGCTCGATTGCTGTTATTTAGTTATTTGTGCGAAATCGTCTTTATCGGTCAAATACTCTAATGACAATACCCAAGTAATCTTCATTACGAATATTACTTTCTGCATCATTGGCATGTATTCTAATTGAAACCTTGAAAAATACATGAATGCTCCTAAATAGAAAGTCATTAAAAACACAATTGACACAATCTTCATTGCGGTCAATTTTGATTTAAGCACTATGACTGTTATATAGAAAAATATTAGAAGCGTAAGGATGCTGGATAATGCCACCATAATGTCGTGCATAGCTGGGACCACCGTAATGAATCCAAATATCGTGGCCATAATTCCTAAATACTTGATGACCAGTGAAGCACTTTTAATCTTAATCCTATTTGAAAAATTCAAGAAAAAGATCCCAAAACTGCTGGTAAGGAAAGACGCTCCAAAAATGGCAATAGGCCTTGCCATATTTTCTTCTCCATTTACGGCAAAGGGGCTGAGCAAATTACTGATATAGTTATTGGCCCAATCGTATCCTTGAGCATTTACATTTTCGCTTGTGCCGCCTGGGTAATAGAATGTCGACAAGATCAAGAGTAGAGTGCCTATGATTATGCCAATCAGAACTATATATTTTTTTATCATCCTATTTCAATTGCTATTTCCAATTTGGGAAGAATTTTAGAAATGACCGTTTGATGAGAGAATATATAGTTAAGACTCCGGAAAAATCTTTCTGAATCGCTCTGGTAGCTCATCTATGATATGCATCTGCACCTCGGTGAATGGATGGGTAAATGATACGGAGTGAGCATGGAGATAGAGCCCTTTGCCATGAAGGATGAGTCCGTTGATGCCATACTCCCGGTCCCCGAGAATAGGGAGTCCGATACTGGAGAGATGGATGCGTAGCTGGTGTCTCCGGCCTGTTAGGGGCTGTAGCTGGACTAAGTTGAGTTGCTCAAATCTCTTTGAATCCACAGATCGGAGGACCTCATAGCGAGAGTGAGCAGGCTTGTCATCGATGGTCGTGCTGATCTCGCCAGCAGCTGCCATGCTGCCTATGGCCACGGCATAGTAGGTCTTTTGGATTTGTCCCTGCTCAAACATCTTATTCAGCGCTCGTATGGCGCTGCTGGTCTTGCCAGCGATCAGTGCTCCAGTAGTCGGATAATCGAGTCGATGTGCCGGCTGCGGTGGGGTAGCATCAGGTAGCTCCGAGGGTTGCAGATTTTGCGATAGAGCATTGGCTACGGTCTTGTATCGATTTCCACTGACGAGGATACCGGCTGGCTTGTGTATTACTGCCAGATACTGGTCTTCGTATAGGACCTTGAGAGGGAGGATCAGTTTTTTATGATGTGACTCCTCTGGTATGGATAGGAATAGACGCTCTCCACCATGTAGTAGGGTGGCGGTGGTAGCGATCACTCCATCTACAGTGACATAGCCTTTCTTTATTGCTTTTTTGATAGCTGATCCTGTCGCTGCTCTCAAGAATATACCGCCAGCGTACTCCCGGATACGTATGGGAGCGGATAGATCGGGTACGATATGAGATTCTGTAGCGATGTCTATGTTTTATTGCTGATGAGGAGTGTGGTCCCGCTCATTAGTACTAACAGATGGTGGTGGTTTTTATTTCATAGTCAGCTATTGATTAGGCCCGACGTACTTCACAGTTATAGCATCCTGGGCTGGAGTTGTGGATGTGGATATAGTAGATGTCTTGGTTTTGGAAGATAGCTTGGATCACTGATGGGGTATTTATTCCCTTATCAGTGATGGCATTTTTCATAATTCCGCTCACGTCATATCCTCTGTAGGATAGAAGCCTATGATTCATCATTATTGGGACTTGGTTTACTACATAGCTTTTGCGATTGATACCTCTCCGCACGAATATCGGGCCACTGGCTTGATAGGGTGAGGCGGCCCGGTGATGTTGATAGGGTAGCAGTAGTACCTCCTCTCCGATGTCGGCATCTTCTAAACTCACTCTGCAGGGATATCCTGGTTTTTCATCAACGATCATTCTTTGGATATTGAGAGCTGATAGCTCCTCATCTGTCATGATGAAGTAGCGCTCAAATAGCTGATGGTCTAATGCATGTATCCTGAAGTCCATAATTACTTTGTTTTGTTGGCAAATATGAATCCCCCAGCACGGATGTGCTACCGATATTTTGACAAGTAATATTTATCGACAGAAAGCTACGTCTGATCCATCTTTAGTGGAAAACAGTCTTAACAAGTAGTAATCAAAATACGTTGGAGTGTATTGGCTGCTCAGAGCCTATATCTATGTGTGGCCCTTAGATTAGTTATTACTCAGTATGGCCTGCTCGATGATATTATTGTCTCGTCTATTTTGGACATGCTTTGATGTCTCCAGGAGTACGCTTGATCGCAGAGATGGGAATATCTCAGCCGCTCTTTTCATCATTTTCTTACCAGGAAACATCAAATCTCTTTTAGCAGCAAACAAGTGAATCGGTGTCTCGATCGATTGAGCTGCCTCTGTAGAGATGACAGGTACCGGAGTGAAGTCCATCTTAAAGTGGAGAAAGACTTTGGATAAGAACTGAATCGCAAATTCATCTCTATCGGTGAAGAGCTCCTCTAAGAATTGCTCGACATATTTTGTCTTCTTAGTGCTCATATATCGTTTCATCGGGATGAATACTTTCCAGAGTGCTTTGAGCGGGTTACCATTGACTATATATGCAGGAGCGGCCAAATAGACTTCTTTGATCTTGCTTTCATCATATTCGAGCGTCTTCAGTATGACTAATCCACCAAACGAGAATCCCACCATCGTGACCTCCTCGATTTGTAGTTGATCGATGATTTCATTTATCCATTTGCCATAGGAATTATCTTTCATGCTCATGGATGGAGAGGCACTTTTGTTAGGTTGAGCTAATACGTCTATGGCATATACTCTATATGCTGTGCGGACATTAGGGTAGGTCTCCAGAGATATGGGGGCACAGCCATTAGAGCCATGGACTATGATGAGTGGAGGTCCAGATGATGGGCCTGTAGCGATGATATTAGTGTGACCAAAACTGGTAGCAATGTTCAAATACTCGTAGTCTATATTGAGCGATTCCAGTTTTTCGTCATAGAGAGCGAGTATTTCTCTCTTTCCTTCTTCGGTCTTATACAGTGATGCCATATTTGGGTTGGTTGTTGCTTATTGACTAAAGGTAATACTTCCACAGTGGAGCGAGTCGATCTGAGGAGGCAGCTTGAAGTATAGTTGATCACCACGGAGGACCAGTTCAGCACGATTTCCGCCTCGCTCTTGTCTCCATGCCGCACTATCAGTCTGATAAAACAGCGCTACGATATACAAGAAACCATCCTCATGAGGAGCTATCACACGCTTGGCGCTCGTGTCATCATACAGCGATACTAAGGAGGTGACACCATAGCTAAATTCATGTACCTTATCCATAGACATTTCCTCAACTGGCAAAAACAGCTTCATGTAGGTGTCAGGAGAATGAGGGATGGCTACAGCATCTGCTGAAAACTCAATATTGATCATTAGGGTATCTTCGGTTTCATTGACTATTCGGGAGAAAAATACCAGATAGCTGTGGTTAAAATATTCATCAGTTGGACCAGTGTAGGGACCACCTTTCGGATAGCTATTTTGGATGCATATGCCTTGACTGACTGTCTCGCTGTACCACTCGAATACTGGAGACTGACCATGGGTGGCAGATATTATTAGCAGCCATGATACCGAGAAGAGGGTGAGGATCGAGCTATAGCGCATATCGCTTCAGTCTATGGATTCGAGAGTATCCGTGCCAAGATATCCGTCGTCACTGTTATAGTACCAGGCTCTGGCTTTCGGCATACGGATGCCCTCGATGAGCTCTTCGCCACTTAGCAGTATGTATTCACCGTCCTTTTTAGATTCGTCTTTATAAAATTGATAGACCTCCATGGCATAGCTCTCGGGATCAAAATAGAAGTACCAGGTATCCTGTCCTATAGCTGCGTCATAGGTAGCCTTGAGCACGAGATATTCCTTTCCTTTGAATGATCGGCGATTTGCCTCTGGATCTATATGAGTGCCAGGGTCACGTAGCTTCATCGGGAGGCCGTAGAGGTAGGTGTAGTAGTCTCGCCAGAGCTGAGTGCGCTCACAGGTGAGGCGATACTTTTCTTTATCATCAGTCGATATCTTATTTTCTCCATTGATGAGATGGCTACAGTCCGAGCCATCCATGATATGTGTGATGACATTTCCATCAGCTGTCATGTCTATTTGAAATCTCTCCTTCGGTAGATTGATATGGATCTGGCTGACTCGATCAGGTTTGTCAGGCCGACCTGAAGTGATCTGCATTTTAGCATTCAGCTTTTTCCAATTTCCCTGTGGATCATGATAGTCTATAGCTCGATCGAGCAGCTCAGTGCCTGATATATTTTGGCTGTAGCCAAATGAAAACAAACTGGATAAGCAGAAAACAAAGGCCTGTAAGCGGATCATAGACGTATACACATAGGTTTTAAAATGTATCAAATAGCACTCAGTGCTTGCTGATCCGCATTTACTAATATGGCATCAAGCTCGGACCGCAGCTCTGCAGCCGCATCTGTATCATTGAGCGCTTTGAGCGCTGTGAGTTTACCCATGAGAGCTTTTGATCGTCGAGGCATACGCTGGAGAGACTTATTATACTGCTCTATCGCTTTAGTATATTCTCCTCGCTCTGCGAGCCAAGCGCCGTACTGTTCGAATGATGGCTGAGTAATCCTCGGTGGTCCTGCCGGATAGTTAGTGCGATATTCGAGGTCAACCGCTTTTTTCATGTGCTTTTCAAAGGCATCAGCATTTTCTTGGATTGATGCGATGAGGGCATTCATTTGCTCGATGACTACTTCGGCACTTCGGATGGCATTTTCAGTTGGAGCATATCTGCTGGTGCCTGCAGCACAGAGAGCTATACCGTCTCCGTCCACTTGCTCAGCAGCAATGGCTTTTTGAGCATGGAGCCATTTTATCTCTGATGATATGGCATCTTTATCCTTATCCTGATAGGCTATTTGGGCTCGTAGGTAGCTGCGCATAGCTTTTGCCACGATGCCTATATCATCTACCTCTACGTCGGTATCGAGAGTGAAATCAGGGATTTCTCCGCTCTCTGCGATTTGTCGATTTTGCATCCCGAGTAGGTATCCACGAGCTCCTTTAGTCGGATCTTTTGGGACATAGTCGAGCATATCTGAGAGTAGTGCTTCTGCCTCAGCGTATCGTCCTTGCTGGAGGAGTCCATAGTGTAGCCATGCATAGGAGTGATAGCCACGAGCCCCATCCTTGAGTTCTTTTTGCTCCATGCGGCTGACACTGGCATCATAGGATACTTGATTAGACTTGACGACGCCATCCCATTCGCCGAGAGCGAGATAGATGTGTGAGGGCATGTGGAGGGCGTGCGCTGCATCAGCAGCTACCTCTGCATAGGCATCGGCTGCAGCGTGTGCTGCCTCAGCAGATGTAGGTCCGTCGAGGGCATGGATCTTATAGTGTAGAGCACCAGGGTGGAGCGGATTGACCGCTATGATGTCATCACAGATAGAGGCAGCCAGTCTCAGATCCTCACTACCGTCACCATATTCTTCGGTCGACCAGATCAAAGAGAGTGCATAGAATGCTGCTATCTCCTGATGCTCCGGATACTGCTCATGTAGACCAGCGAGATGACTGGCTATTTTCTTATTTCGCTCTTCAAAGTCGCCATCACCATACATGATCTCAAGTCCCTGCCAGAGAGCTCGCTCTATCGGGTCATCTATAGCTGCCAGCCGTTCTTGTGGAGTCGATCCCAATCGCTCGAGGATGGCATGTCCTTTTTCTGTATTCTGTAGTCGCCAGAGTGCTTTGTAGTGGCACATCGCCTCACCCCAGTGAGTCAATACCTCAGTAGAGTCAGCCGCAGTAGCGGCCTCAAATGCAGTGAGGGCATCATCATATTCAAAGTTGTGCAGGAGTAGCAGTCCTGTCTCGAAGTCTTCTTGAGTAGCAGCATTGAGGGTGAAGCCATGCTGTAGTTCGCCTAAGGTTTCGTCGTCCTCCGGATCTATGGGCTGGGGCTCATTAGATTGACAACTTAACATTATAACTATCTGTAATATGAAAAATGTGGAAAACAGTCGCATCTCAACTTGGTGTTTGATTAGGTCTTGAAGATAATCAAAACATAACTTTTTCTGGTAATGCGAAAAATATTGATATTACAAAAAATCATAATATGCTGGCTTTCAATGAGATAGCGCTGAGCGCAAAAGTCCGCCACTTCGGACATTATGTTAATTTATTATTAAGCAAATTTTTCAGGTATTTTTTAACTAACAGGGTGTGGATATCTATTTGATACATATTAGATATTGCCGATATATATTTACACCAGTAAATTGAGCCCTTAACATTGAATTAAAGAAACCTTGGTATGAGTATATTCAGCAAACGAATAAATTATAAGCCTTTTGAATATCCAGAAGTGATGAAATTTGTTGACGCTATCAACAAGTCTTTTTGGGTGCACTCAGAGCTTGAGTTTAGTGCTGATATACAGGATTTTCAGAGTCAACTCTCTGATGCTGAGCGCTCTGCGATCAAAAACAGTCTTCTCGCTATCGCACAGATAGAGGTAGCTGTCAAGTCCTTTTGGGGAGATCTATACCATCATTTACCAAAGCCAGAATTCAATGGATTAGGAGCTACTTTTGCGGAATGTGAGTTCAGACACAGCGAGGCTTATAGTCGTCTTTTGACAGTATTAGGCTATGACGCTGAGTTTGCTTCCGCTATCCAGGTACCTGCTTTGCGAAAGCGTATCGACTACCTATCAGAAGCACTTCAGCATACTAAGTCAACTGAGCCTAAGGAGTATGTTAGTTCATTATTCTTATTCAGTATACTGATAGAAAATGTGAGTCTCTTTAGTCAGTTTGCGATTATATTAAGTTTCACAAGATTCAAAGGGTACATGAAAAATGTATCTAATATCATCGCATGGACTTCAGTCGATGAGCAGATACATGCTAATGCTGGTATGTATATCATCAATAAGATAAAGGAAGAACAACCCGAACTAATAGGAGAAAAAGAAGAGTATCTACTCAAAGCTCAGATCAAAAAATCTGTAGAAGTAGAAGCGGAAATACTCGACTGGATATTTGAAGAAGGAGAGCTCGAGCACATCAATAAGGAGCAACTCCTCAACTTCATGAAATACCGAATCAACGATAGCCTCGATAAAATCGGCATGGACAAAATGTATAGCATCTCCGAGATGGACTATGCACCGATGAGATGGTTTGAGGAGGAGGTATTCTCTAATAGTCTTGATGACTTCTTTGCTAAACGTCCTGTAGAATATACGAAGCATGACAAAAGCATAACTGAAGACGATCTGTTTTAGGACATAAGGAAGTTTTCCGATAGCCAACCAACCACCTGTCACTGTACTACCAACCCTTTATTTAGTCAACTTAATTCAAGAACTGATTTAAACCTTGTACACCCATGGCTCCTACATTATTCGACACTAAAGAAGAAGTAAAAAATATCTGGTGGCTCAACGAAGAGTCAGAACAAATGCTCAATCGTGGTTACCTATTGAAAGGTGAGTCTGTCGAAGGAGCTATCGATCGTATCACGATGGCTGCGGCAAAGCGTCTCTACAAACCTGAGCTCGCTACTGCATTCAAAGAGATGATCATGAGAGGATGGATATCATTCTCATCACCAGTATGGGCGAATATGGGTACCGAGAGAGGATTACCGATATCATGCTTTAACGTACATGTAGGAGATAGTGTAGAGAAAATTACCGCTAAGCTCGGAGAGGTCATCATGCAGACTAAGATCGGTGGAGGTACATCGGGATATTTTGGTGAGCTGAGACACAGAGGAGCAGCTATCACAGATAATGGTAAGTCGTCTGGAGCGGTAAGCTTCATGAAGCTATTTGACACGACCATGGATGTCGTATCACAGGGAGGCGTACGTAGAGGAGCATTTGCAGCCTATATAGATATCGATCATCAGGATATCATGGAGTTTCTCCAGATCAAGAATATCGGCAATCCGATCCAGAATCTATTTTACGGTGTATGTGTACCAGACTACTGGATGCAGGATATGATCGATGGAGATCGTGACAAGCGTAAGGTATGGGCCGCTGTACTCGAATCAAGACAACAGAAAGGACTCCCGTACATCCTGTTCTCAGATAATGTAAATCGTAACAAGCCAGAGGTATATAAAGACAAAAATCGTCAGATCAATGCGAGTAATCTCTGCTCCGAGATCATGCTACCGAGTCAGGAGGATGAGTCATTCATCTGCTGTCTCTCATCGATGAATCTCGAGCTATATGATGAGTGGAAGGATACATCTGCTGTGAGATTGGCGACTTTCTTTTTAGATGCTGTGATATCCGAGTTCATCGAGAAAACAGAGGGCAATCAGTTCCTCGAGGCGTCAAGAAACTTTGCGATCCGTCATAGAGCACTAGGACTGGGAGTACTGGGCTATCACTCATATCTTCAGAAAAATAACATACCATGGGAGAGCATGGAGGCGAAAAGATTTAACGCAGAGGCCTTCAAATATATCAGTGAAGAGTCGCTCAAAGCATCTAAAGAGCTCGCACATATCTATGGTGAGCCAGAGATCCTACAGGGATATGGTCGTCGCAATACGACACTTATGGCTGTAGCTCCGACTACATCGAGCTCTGCCATCCTCGGTCAGACATCGCCGGGTATCGAGCCATTCTCGAGCAACTACTATAAAGCAGGACTGGCTAAGGGTAACTTCATACGTAAGAATAAATACCTCATCAAGCTACTCGAGGAGAAAGGTCTCAATACAGAAGATGTATGGCGAGACATCATGCTCAATGGAGGATCTGTACAGCATATGGACCAGCTCACAGAGCATGAGAAAGCAGTCTTTAAGACTTTCAAAGAGATATCTCCTATGGAGATCATCACACAGGCCGCTCAGCGTCAGCAGTTCATCGATCAGGCTCAAAGTCTGAATCTGAATATCCCAGCAGCTATGCCAGTCAGAGATGTCAATCGTCTCATCATCGAGGCATGGAAGCTCGGCGTCAAGACCCTCTACTATCAGCGTAGTCAGTCAGTCTCTAAAGAGATGGCACTAGACTTCGTCAACTGTAAAAGCTGCGAGGGATAGTAAAAATAAATAGGTAGTCAATTGGACTTACTTTACTCAATAGCTCTGAATTTATCATTCAGAGCTATTGTTTTTTTAGATAGGTGGTAAGAAAGAGTGATGAGGATTTTAGTGACTTATGTCAATACTCCATGTCTTAACAGTATCTATTAAACACTAAATAAAAAGAGACATGATTGACATGCTAAAAAATATGGCCATGCAGAAATTGGCTGAGAAGATGGGACCTAATAGCCTAAATGCTGAAGCGACAACAGAGGCTGCAAATGAAGGTGCAGGTGCGCTCATCGAGAAAATCCAAGCTGCAGTAGCTGGTGGCAATATTGGCCAAGTCAAAGATCTCTTCTCTACAGGGGGCACTGCTACCGCTGACAATGGCATTTTTCAAGATGTAATGGGCAAGATGACTCAGATCCTACAGGATAAGGGAATGAACGCTGATGAGGCTCAAGCAGAAGCAGGTAATGCCCTTCCTGATTTGATCAATAGTCTCCAGTCAAAATTCGCTTCTTCAGATGCTGCGGATAGTGCATTTGATCTCGGAGCTATCACTCAACTTGTCAGAAGTGGTGATGTGGGAAGTATAATTGGAAAAGTAAAGAGCTTATTCTAAAGGCTCAACTCGAACAAAGAAAAACCAACTTTATCAAAGGCCCATATCACAAGATGTGGGCCTTTTTTATTGGTTGTTTTCTATGTGCCCGATGATTTTTAAGAGCTCATTTGAGGCATTTTCATTCTTTGTTTCGAGTGTCAACTCGACTTGGAGTTCTCCTAAATTGCTATACCGCTTACTAAGGACATGGATGTGTTTTCCTTCTCGATCTTGAGCAGTGCCATATAGTACCTCGGTGTCTGCGGTTTCACTTATTTGTTGATAGGACTGTATGGTGTCGTCTCCATTATTTTGCAAGTTTTCATATTGATTCTCTAATACTTTCTTGCTTTGTGCAGATTCGCTTTTAGAGCTTATTCTTATGAAAAACTTGCGATTTCCGTCCGAGGTGTAGTAATAGCATATTGACCTCCTCTTGCCAAAACTCAGGTCCTCTTGGATCAACGCATTGAGCTCAACATTCATTAGAGTTGATACTATTTCATTGGAGACTGCTTCGCATGCTTTGGTCGCAGGAAGGGCTACAGATTGTGCTTTCAGGGATATAGTGCATAGGCTTATTATAAAGCTAATAAGTATATTGAGTTGAACATTTTTCATGATTCCTGTTATTTGAGTAATGGATTAAGGATGTTTAAATCTAAGGGCTTTTTACAAAATCAGCTGCATGATAGTCCCATCGATCCACTCACCATTTACATAGCCTACCTCACGCTGTACTCCCACTATTTCGTAGCCGAGCTTGAGATTATAGGCGATGCTGGCTTCATTACGAGTCCAGATCTTAGCGACGAGGTGATGATAGCCCAGATCACGACAGCGCTGTAGGATGTGTCGTTTGATATAGCTCCCGTGTCCCTGACCGATATGATCAGGATGCAGATATACTGAGGTCTCGCCAGTCAGTCGATAGCCTTCTCGCTCACTATAGCGCTTGATGAGTCCATATCCGATTAGGACTTGGTCGAGGAGTAGTACCCACAGCTCTTCATTGTCGTGAGCGCTCATGATCCAGCCCTCATAGTAGGCCGCAGATTTAGGTGACAGTTCCATAGTGCCGTTGCCGAGGTAGCCATTATAGATATTGGCTATAGCCTCACAGTGAGATGGATCAGCGAGTAGTAGCTCTCTCATATGGATAAAGATAATAATAGCACAATAAGGCAATACTCAATATGGTAGAAGTATAAAACAAGTATCCGTATGGCATGATCAGGAGATTATAAAACAGGACGAGGCAGAGCTTTAGACTGATCAGTGCATAGAGGCCAAAGGGTAAATCAGGTCGTCGCCTGATGTAGTATACGCCCATAGCCACCGGTGTCAATATGGATAGTGTCTGCATGATCATATGAAGCGCTGATAGCTTTTCATACGGCCAAAACTTAGCGATGCCGAGACTGTGATTGATCAATGGTTGATACTTTTGAGGTAGGGACGAGACGCTGTCCATGTATCGATCGGAGAGGCTAACGAATACTTCGAGATGGCTATGAGCTCCTGTGATGATCATCAAGATACCTGATAGACCGATCACTATTGATCCGTAGATGACCATTCGGCGAAAGCCATATACATATCCTATCAGGAATCCCAAGACTAAAGCCCACGGCAGTAATGCATATCTACTCATCAGGCACAGTGATACCGCTATGGCGATACCAATGATATGCTCTCGATAGAGCATGTAGGCGAGTAGCAGGTAGTATCCGGTCACGATTCCCTCTTCTGATAGCGACAACAGCATATGATCACTACTGACAAAAGATAGTAGTAAGAGTAGAGCCGGTATGGTCATCACTACGAGTCTATCTGTACTCAGACGACTCATAGCGGCCCCATAACTACCGAAAAGACCTGCTAACAACGCTACTACTCCGATCCATCGGATATCGATATCAAGTAGTGTGGGGAGACAGTAGGGGAGCCACATCGCTGGGAGATATACAGGCTGCATGCCACCCCAGATATCAGGTATGATGGCGTATGGATCATCTCCTGATATAAAGCGGCTATTCATCTGCTCTATGACTGGTAGCATGTCGGCGATGTGGTAGTCTATCGGTACATCGACAAAGGCTTCTGCCATGTGAGTGCATAGCATGATCGAGAGTCCAGCTATGGCCGCCCAATAGTATATCCAGTGCATGGATTTCTGGGGTGGTGTGCTCTGAGTCCTAGTCCGTGAAGACAGGCATAGCAAGACCATGGATAGCCCCGCTGCCATATACAGGATGGAGCTCAGACGTGGTGCTGGATACATGAGGTAGCCATGACAAATGACCTCTGCACAGCATAGCCCAATGACTAAGGTCATATGTCTCGAGCTCTTCAAGATGTTACTTCTTGTATTTATCATTCAGTCCTTTGCCAGAGAGGATGATTGGGAGGCATTTAGCGACTCGGCTTTGTTTCGTAGCGGCTCGCTTAGCATCATTGATGTACTCGTGGTACTCGTTTTGGCGGCCAAGTGTGAGACTGCTGAAAGCTGCCTGAGCCATGTGATTTGCGGCTAAGCCCTCCAATAGTTCTGGTGCAGGTGATACCATTTTAGGAGTGGCCTTCATTTCTTTGCCTGCTTTTTGATTTGCGATGGCTTCCGTGAGATACTCGAGTACTCGGACGTCATCGATCTCATCGATGGAGTTCATGCGCCATTGTCGCATGGCTTTAGTTTTTTCTTCTTGCGCATTGATGAGTACGCCATAGGGATCACTCAGGTATACACCTTGATAAAACCACAGTCCGACATAGCTTTTGAATGCTCCGAGGCCGACTACATTTTTATTATTGATGGTATAGCAAGGAAATCCCCACTTGATGCCTTCGATTAGCTCTGTTTGCTGGATGAGAGCTTGGAGGCGGATGAGTTCTTCCTGCCATTGGGCGTGGTCGCTGATGAATTCGTCGACGGTCTTATAGCGATTCATAATATATTATTTGCGCTATAGCGAATGTACTAATTCTACTTTATGGAATCATTAGGTGTTGGGTGATCCTCGGAGTCTATATTTTTTGATTGAGATCCGTATAGAGTTATAAATATTTGTATAATGCTTTAAATAAGTCAAAATAATTCTGTTATCTTGATCTCGACGAAAAATAACTTATACATGAAGAACATCGCCGTATTAGGATTAGGTAAGGTAGGAACGCTCGTAGGAGTCTTGCTCCAGCGTAGATTTAATGTAGTGGGCATTGATAAGGAGCCGCCACATTATGATTTTGATTTGCCATTCGCCGTAGAGCGAGGAGATGTCACAGATGAAGAGTATCTGAGAGATACATTTGGACGTGTAGATGCTGTGGTATCGGCTTTGCCATATTTTCTCAATAAGCAGGTTGCTAAGATAGCACATGAGCGGGGGATACACTATTTTGATCTCACGGAGGATGTCGAGACGACTCAATATATCCGAGATCTCAGCAAAGATGCTAAGGGTGTCATGGCGCCTCAATGTGGATTAGCTCCAGGCTATATCGGTATCGTAGGCAGTGATCTGGCTCATCGATTTACTAAGCTCAGGGATATCGAGCTACGAGTGGGAGCACTGCCGAGATATCCTAATGGTCTATTGGCTTATTCATTCACATGGTCACCGGCTGGTGTCATCAATGAATATCTCAACGATGCCGAGGTGATCCACAATGGAGAACGAAAAATGGTCCCATCACTCGATGGTCTGGAGTATATCAATATCGAGGGGCAGGAGTTTGAGGCTTTCGCTACATCGGGAGGTCTCGGTACGATGTGTGAGACCTATGAAGGGCGAGTAGATACGCTCAACTATAAGACGATCCGCTATCCGGGTCATGGCAAGCTGATGAGATTTCTTATGTATGAACTCATCCTCAAAGAGGACAAACAGCAGCTCGAAGCGATCCTCTCCAATGCGAAACCACCTGTAAAAGAAGATGTAGTATATGTCTATGCAGTCGTCGAGGGTTGGAAGAAGGATACCTTGCTCAGAGACGAGTATTTTGGAGCCTTCTATCCTAAGGAGATCGGAGGTCATACCTGGAGAGCGATCTCATGGACTACAGCAGCGTCAATAGCTGCAGTAGTAGAGATGGTCGCAGATGGAGCCATGCCATCGACCGGATTTATTAAGCAGGAAGATATTCCGCTGGAGGACTTCCTCAAAACTGATAATGGTAGTTTATATTTGGACAAATAAGCATCAATCGCAAGTCAAACAAAATCTATGATAAACGGAAAAGAATTGTTAAGCCGATTAGGAATCGGAAAAGATATATATGGTCTCAGTACTGGACTCAGATACTGGGAGGGTAGTGGAGATTCGCTCGATATCTCATCGCCAGTGGATGGTAAAAAAATCGGTCGTGTCAACTGTGGCAATGGTGCTGACTATGATACAGTGGTGGAGCGAGCACAGGAGGCTTTCGCCGAATGGCGCATGTGGCCAGCTCCAAAGCGTGGAGAAGTAGTCCGACAGATGGGAGATGCGCTACGCAAGAAGAAAGCGGATCTTGGAGCGCTCGTCAGCTATGAGATGGGTAAGAGTCTCCAAGAAGGACTCGGAGAAGTACAAGAGATGATTGATATCTGTGACTTCGCAGTGGGACTATCTCGACAGCTATATGGACTAAGCATGCACAGCGAGCGCCCCGCCCATCGTATGATGGAACAGTGGCATCCACTGGGTGTAGTAGGTATTATCTCAGCTTTCAATTTTCCAGTGGCCGTATGGTCTTGGAATGCTATGATCGCATGGGTCTGCGGAGATGTATGCATATGGAAGCCATCAGAGAAGACCCCATTCACAGCGATCGCCTGTCAGAATATCATCCTCGATGTCCTGAGACGAAATGATGTGCCAGAGGGCGTGTCAAATCTCATTGTCGGAGGCCGTGAGATCGGTAAACTCATGGCAGAAGATGCTCGACTGCCGCTCATATCAGCGACGGGCTCTACTCGCATGGGTAAGTCTGTAGGCGCAGCAGTAGGTGCCAGACTGGGTAAGTCAATCCTCGAGCTCGGAGGAAATAATGCTATTATCGTGTCCCCACAAGCAGATCTGAATATTGCTATTCCAGGTATTGTATTTGGTGCAGTAGGTACGGCGGGTCAGCGATGTACCTCTACTCGCCGTGTGATCATCCATCAGGATGTCTATGCAGAACTCAAAGAAAAGATGCTTAGTGCATACAAACAGATCAAAATCGGTACGCCTCTCGATGAAGATAATCACATGGGACCGCTCATCGACAAGGATGCTGTAGCGATGTACGAAAAAGTCGTAGCGGAGGCGCAGGCACAAGGTGGCCGACTACTCGCAGGAGGAGAGGTGCTCTCAGGACCAGGTTATGAGTCTGGCTGCTATGTCACACCAGCGATCATTGAGGTATCGCCTAATAATCCTATCACACAGCAAGAGACTTTCGCTCCGATACTCTACATCATGAAGTATAGAGACCTCGACGAAGCGATAGCTATCCAAAACGATGTGCCCCAGGGTCTCTCTTCATCGGTATTCACACTCAATATGAGAGAGGCAGAGACCTTCCTTAGTCATCGTGGCTCCGACTGTGGGATTGCTAATGTGAATATCGGCACCTCTGGAGCAGAGATCGGTGGAGCTTTCGGTGGAGAGAAAGAGACAGGTGGTGGTCGTGAGAGTGGATCCGATGCGTGGAAGGCCTACATGAGGCGCCAGACCTGTACGATCAACTGGAGTACAGAACTACCGCTGGCTCAGGGTATTTCGTTTGATTTTTAGAAAATCACACATTCTCCCTACCTTGTCTGTGTGGAGGATTATATAGATAAAATAGTAAGACCAATCTCTGATGGTATCAGTGATCTGGTCTTTTATGAGATATCGATAGGTGCAGCAAAAGCACCTATCGTTGTTATATGGCTATTCGTGGCGGCCATATTTTTCACTTTTTATTTCAGGTTTCTCAATATTACAGGGCTGCGTCATGCCATCCGCTTAGTCAACGGTAGGGCGGGTCGGCAAGATGCTGAGGGAGAAGTATCTCACTTGAAGGCACTCATGACTGCACTCTCCGGTACAGTCGGTATAGGCAATATCGGAGGGATGGCTATAGTCATATCACTGGGTGGACCTGGAGCTATATTTTGGATGGTGGTAGCGGGCTTTCTATCTATGACCACTAAGTTTGTGGAGTGCACTTTGGGTGTCAAGTATCGGCAGATAGAGGCTGATGGTACTGTTTCAGGCGGTCCGATGTACTACCTCAGTAGGGGATTGGCTGACCATGGTTGGCCCAAGTTAGGTAGGTCAATGGGAGTATTTTATGCTATGGCGATGGTCATCGGAAGTTTGGGCATTGGCAATATGTTTCAGAGCAATCAAGCCTACGAACAGTTCGTAGTGCTGACGGGTGGAGATCAGAGCTATTTTGCTGATAAGTCTTGGCTCTTTGGGAGTGTGATAGCCATACTGGTGGCAATCGTCATATTCGGAGGCTTGCGCCGGATAGCCAATGTTGCATTTCGCTTAGTACCATTCATGGCGGTGTCTTATTTGGCACTGGCGATACTGGTGATACTGCTCAATGCTGACCGACTACCGTGGGCGTTGTCGGCTATATTGACAGAGGCATTCACGGCTCAGGGAGTAGGTGGTGGCGTCATTGGCATCATGGTCTGGGGTATCAAGCGAGCCGTATTCTCTAATGAAGCCGGGATGGGTAGCGCCGCTATCGCTCATGCCACAGTACGTACCGATCAGCCGATTTCAGAGGGTTATGTAGCTTTGTTGGAGCCACTTATCGACACTGTAGTGATCTGTTTGATTACTTCACTGGTGATATTGACTACTGTGTATGATCCAGAGGTGGCGACTTTTGAGGTACAGGGTATAGCATTGACCTCTCAGGCATTTGAGAGTACTTTTAGTTGGAGTGTCTGGCCGATCTCCATATGTGCTATATTATTCGCTTTCTCGACGATCATATCTTGGTCCTACTACGGAGCTAAAGGCTGGACCTATCTGGTAGGAGAAGGTCCTCGACGCCGCATGATCATGAATAGTGTCTTTTCATTATTCGTGGCCTTAGGATGTGTCGTTGATTTGGATGCCATCTTAGACTTCTCGGATGCGATCGTTTTTTTAGTTGTCTTTCCTAATATCTTAGGCCTCTACATCATGGCTCCTACGATTAAGCGGGAGTGGAGGGAGTATGTGAGTTGAGTGATGAGTGGAGAGTAGTGAGTTGTGGCTATTTTTCGGTTATCAACCTCATATCGTTACTCTGTCCAAGCTCGCAGCGAGATCTACCACATCTCAAAGATGTGGTAGATCTAAACGTCATGGGTTCTAACAGTCGGTCCTCGAACTCATCCTCCTGTCCTTCTCTTGAAAAAGAAGGTGGTACAGTACGTTTTTAATTGATGGTGTTTTCGTACTTATCTCAGGCAAGCAACAAATCAGTCCTCCATTTTAAGGGAGGTGCCGGAGGCGGAGGATTGCATGAGTGGCGAGTAGTGAATGGCGACGCTGTCTCTCGGTCCTCGAACTCATCACGTTACTCCCTTCAAGCTCGGAGCGAGATCTACCACATCTACGAGATGTGGCAGATTTAAACGTCATGGGTTCTAACAGTCGGTCCTCGAACTCATCCTCCTGTCCTTCTCTTGAAAAAGAAGGATGGTAAATTACGTTATTAATTGAGTCGCTTATCATAATCATCTAAGGCAAGCGCCAAATCAGTCCTCCCTGCCAGGGAGGTGCCGGAGGCGGAGGTTTAACATGAGTATCGAGTGGCGAGTAGTGTGTATCGAGGCTGTCTTTCGGTCCTCGAACTCATCACGTTACTCCTTCCAAGCTCAGAGCGAGATCTACCACATCTCAAAGATGTGGCAGATCTAAACATCATGGGTTCTAACAGTCGGTCCTCGAACTCCTCCTCTTGATAGATGTTTGCTACTTTTACGGCTCACTTCATACACATATGTATACTGTACTACAAGAGGCGATAGAATATGCTCAGCAAATAGGAGGCTTAGAGTTTGCCGGATTGGTTTTTGGGCTACTTTGCGTTTATTTTCTGATCAAGGAAAACATCCTCACCTTCATCACAGGGATTATCTATGTTTTGATCTCCTTTGTAGTGTTTTGGCAGGCTCGACTCTATGGCGATTTCATCCTACACATCTTCTTTTTAGTGCTCAATATCTATGGATGGTATGCATGGGTGAAGGGTGATAAAGGTGATGGCCCGCTTCATGTATCTACGCTGAGTATCAAAAACAATCTAATAGTTTTAGGTGTGACTGCTATTGGGGTGATTTTATTTGCTCAGTTTTTGATATCACTGCCGTCTATGTTTCCGGATTTGGAGCCGGCAGCACTGCCATATTGGGATAGCACGACCTCTATCCTCAGTGTGACAGGTATGTGGCTGACTGCTCGCAAGAAGATTGAAAATTGGTACTATTGGCTTCTCGTCGATATCATCGCTACTGGAGTATATTATTACAAGGGGATACATTTTTATAGTCTGCTTTATCTGGTCTACATTGGGATGGCCATAGCAGGATATCTCGCTTGGCGCAAAAGTCTACAGAGTAGCACTACATGAATATTCCTAAGATCATAGTGACCGGTGCTGAGAGTACTGGTAAAACGACCTTAGCTCAAGAGCTATCGAGGGCAGTAGGCTATGGCTATCTCGCAGAGTACAGTCGGAGCTATCTGTCGGCGCTTGATCGTCCATATGTATATGAGGATCTACTGAGGATCGCTCAGGGACAGCTGCGATCAGAGGTCGAAGCGATGCATCAAACTCGTATAGGTCTCATCTGCGATACCAGTCTCATCGTCATGAAGGTCTGGAGTCTCTATAAGTATGGAGAGGTAGATCCATGGATCGTAGAGAGCATTGAGCGGCAGGACTGGACGGCCTTTATCTTGCCACACTGGGATATTCCCTATGAAGAGGATCCACTACGAGAAAATCCCGACGAGAGGCATCTACTCTATGAGCTGTATTTAGCAGAATTAGAAGAGATGGCTGTCCCATATCAGGTCGTCACAGGTAGTGTGGGGGAGAGATTAACGCAGGCTGTAGATTTTGTGAGAGCCCTTTAGGGAAAAGTTTGTCAGGTACTGTGTGCCATACACTATTAGTATCCACATCTCAATCTTCCTCCTTCTTCCAAACCAACAACTCATATTCTTTGTTACATTTGCGCCGAAATTATAGTTGGGGTGCCTTACTTGATGTTTTTCGTCAAGTTTAAATACAGGCTGAGATTATACCCGTAGTACCTGATGCGGATAATGCCGACGCAGGAAACTATAAGTGAGCTATCTGACGACTCATATAGACGTCCATGCTCTCTAATCTCATCATGCTCTTAGCTATTCATTTATCAATTTTTTCTTTTAAAATCATTTTGTAAATGAATCGTTTAGTGTATTTATTATTCGCAGTGTGTGTCAGTCTGAGCCTCATGGCGCAGAATGATCTGACGAGCTCTCTGAATGTCGATAGCATCGACCTGGAGGACGTAGTGATCAGAGGAACTCGACTAGTCGAGGAGACACCGCTTACTTTTCAAGACATAGATCAGCAGCAGATCGAAGCGATCAATGTCGGCCAAGATCCGGTCATCCTCATCCAGGAGCTCAGTCCCTCGGTCATCACCTATACAGATGGTGGTACTGATATAGGCAACTATAGTCAGCTCCGTATGAGAGGTATCGATCAGGATCGTATCAATATCACGCTCAATGGTGTGCCGCTCAATGATATGGCGGATCACGGCGTGTATTTTTCTAATTTTTCTGACTTTGGCAATAGCATCGAGAGTATCCAGATCCAGCGAGGTGTGGGAGCTGGTCAGACGGGTGTAGCTGCCGCAGGTGGTGCGATCAATTTTGAATCCATCAATGTATTTCGTGAGGGCTCATCTGGCAATGCACAGTTGACACTCGGTAGCTTTGGTACACTTCGTACGGCCGCTGAGCTTTCATCAGGACTCTCTGAGAAGGGCTTTGGTGCTTATGGTCGGATGACCCGTACCCAGACTGATGGCTACAAGTACAATAGTGGCTCAGACTCTTACTCTTTCTTCTTCTCAGGGGGCTACCTCGGAGACAAGGATATGCTCAAGGTGACAGCATTCTCGGGCAAGACGCAGAATGGTCAGTCCTATGAATCAGTGCCGCTCAGCGTGATAGAAGAGGATCCTCGGACTAACTACAATGCGCTCAATGATATCGATGACTTTGAGCAGCATATGGTACAGCTACAGTATGCTCGTCAGGCATCTGATGATTTATCGTTTGATATCACTACTTACTACAGCGGTGCAGGTGGCGTATTCCCATATACTTGGGATGGCGTTCAGTACATGTATGGCCTCACTAATGATCAGTATGGTGTACGTGGTACAGTCTCTCATCAGTCTGGATATGGGCGCCTCGATTTGGGAGTGCATGGCTACATCTTTGATCGGTACAACTATGAGTACACCTCACCATTCATCAATGATCGATACAATGAGGACAATACTGATAAAAATGAAGTGAGCCTCTTTGGTAAGTATCAATATACTAAGGGGCAGTGGGTGGCTTTTGCCAATGCAGAGCTCCGATCCATCAGTATGGACATAGCCAATGAGACAGAGAGGATGTCCGACAATAGTTGGACATTCCTCAATGCATCACTAGGGCTCAGCTACCTGCTCAGCGAGGGGAGTACCTTATACGTATCTGCTGGTAGAGCTAATCGGGAGCCGACACGTAGCAATATCCTCGATGGCGTCACAGAGGTAGAGGATGTACTCGATATCGAGTTGGGCTGGAGATATGCTCAGGGCGATTTTGCGCTTGACGCTAATGTTTTCTCTATGACATTCAATAATGAGATAATCAAGACGGGAGCTCTACAGGACCTGTCATATATCGATATCCGTCAAAATGTAGATCAAAGCACACGTGCTGGACTCGAGATAGCGAGTAAATATACTGCTAATGACATGTTCACCCTTGGCCTGAATGCGGCGTACTTGACATCCAACATCGATGAGGTGACAGTAGATGGTTTGACCTTCTCAGATGTGACGCATATCTATAGTCCCAACTGGATCATACAGCCGTCAGTGATGTATCATTTTGCAGATCAAAGTTTCTTCAGATTGGGAGTTCGCTATGTGAGTGATTCATTCTCTGAGTTGTCTAACAATGAAACCTTCGGTCTGCCGTCACACTTCATACTCAATACACAGCTGAGCTGGAGAGTAGCAGAGGCAGTACGAGTGGACTTCATGGTGAATAATATCACCGATCAGCTTTACTTCACAGAGGGGGCGCCAATGGATGTAGACTGGGATGGGGTGGCCGACGAGCCCGGCTACCGAGTTCAGCCACCGAGAAACTTCTACGTCATGTTGACTTATGATTTTTAATCGACCAAAAGAGTAAAGGAATTCAATAGTGAGCGGTTTCGGCATATGTCGGGGCCGCTTTTTTTGTATGGTGTTCTTTACTTTCTGGTGCATTCCCTATCTTGAAGAAGTGACTCCATGTGATACTGGAGGATCACTACTTTTCTAATAACTAACTATTTAAAAATCTATGTCTTATGCCTACTAATTGGTACATGTATTTAGTTGCAGGATTAATCCCACTGGCTGTGGGAGCATTATGGTATGGAAATCTACTATTTGGTAAAAAATGGATGAGCGTCAATGGCTTCAGAGAGGAAGACTTACAGGGCGCTAATATGGGGCTCATCTTTGGACTGACCTATCTGTTCAGCGTGATGATCGCCTTTACTTTGGGAGGTATGGTGATACATCAGACTGCTGTCTTTCAGATGATGATGCCCGATGTCATGGAGGCGGGGAGTGATGTTCAGTCACAGTTCAATGAGCTGATGGCTGTCTATGGGGGCAATTTCCGATCATTCAGTCATGGGGTCCTCCACGGAGTGATCGCCGTGATATTTTTTGTTCTACCATTGATTGCGATCAATTCACTATTTGAGCGCCGAGGATGGACCTATATCTTTATTCATGCGGGATATTGGCTCGTATGTCTGGGGTTAATGGGTGGACTGCTTTGTGCTACGCTGGAGTATGCACCACTGAGTTAAATGATGAAATACATGGGCTGCCCGCTATCTTTTGGGCAGCTCATTTTTCACTTACTCAACTCCTACGTGCTTTTTATAAAACTTCCAAACCTCATGTGCTACATCACGCCCGAGCTGTAGTCCAGCTACATTGTCAGCCTGTATGTGATAGCCACCAAGGACTCTGGAGATACCCGCCATCTCAGCTGTCTCTGTGAATGTCTGAAACTCTAATACTACCGTGTCGCCGAGATGATCAGGCTCTGTCATAGCACCTGCTACGAGTGTTACTGTTTCACCAAAAGTATCGCTCCCAGTCCATAGCTTCAGGGCCTCGGCACATCCTCCGCTGATCGTACTATGTCCTGATACATAGCTCGGGAATGGTGGACAAAGGAAAGTCTCTGGAGAATAAGGGCGCCATTGACTGCCGTCCATTTCTATCATGCCTTTTCCTTCGCCGCCCCAGGCTTTGATTTTTTGCTGATCATAGTATTCATGGACGAGGGCGTATGGACGAGCGTAGTCGTAGTACATCTTAGAGTCCCACGATGCGATGAATCCATCCATAGCGACTACCTGATTATAAAAGAACATCTTCACATCCTGATCCAGTGTATGAGCGTCTCGCCTGGATACGTCCTGAGCAAACTTGAGCCAGTGCCCAGCCTGCTGTACTGACTGCGGTCCATCTCTCATGAACTCCACCAGTGCTTTTTGATAGTCTGTCAGATTTGCTTGTAGGTCTATGACTTCTTTGACTTCTTGTTCGAGTTGATCCGATCCGATCATCGGTGGTGGCGCTGGTCTGAACTGATCTGCAGACTGTAGGGCTATCGGTTTGACTTTATCCCAGTATGGTGTGAGACATCCTGGTGCATATTTTCCTCCTTTTCCATCAGAGAAGTATTTAGGCTGCCATCTATTAGGATTGACATTTTCATCCGCATTATTCACTGGAGCGTAGCCGGTATAGTCATGATAGGGCTCCCCATTAGAGCCTTCTACTTCGCCATATTGATTGGAGCCATCGTTTTTACGGGCTTCGATGACCGCTTTGGCAGCGAGATTACCGATGCCGATAGGACTATCTGGATCCATGGTGCTGTCTTCTGGATCGAGTCCCAGTTCTCTCATGAATTCTGCGAATATTTCTTTATCCGTGTAGTAATATTCTGATAGTGTGTGATAGGCGGCATAGCTGATGGCGATTTCTTTATTGAGTAGCGTATGCTCCTCCGCAGGCCTACGGTCTATATCGCTGAGATACACAGGTATAGCTTTTTCATCATATCTCGACCAAGCATCAAAAATCGAGACGAAAATAAGTCCCAAGTATCTGGAGGTGATCGTAGGACGTGGCTTGAATCTCTCCGTATCATTGGCCGTGCCGATGATAGCCATCTCACTCCACTTATAAGCTAAGTTTTCGACTCCAGTCGGTACAGTATCCATGAGTACTGATGGCAGCTGATAGCTCGGGCTGTGCTCACGACAAGAAAAAAGAGATATAAAAATGATTGATAAAGCTATTGATCTAAGCATGTTGTTAATGTAATGGTTTGGTATACAGCAAATTCATCTGAAAATGATGGCTGCAATTTACGACCCTAAATAACTTAAGAAAACTTAGGGTAGAGATATTTATGTGAATGATACTCATCATAGTTACTACTGATTTCAGTCAGAGCTATTATTTTCTTCATATGATTCAGTCTTTGGCAGTTTTAGTGTCATTCCATTATTTGGGATTATTTCATCTACATGACCTGCTATGGAGCCATCAGCAGTGCGCATATGCATATGCATATCTGTGGTGTGATGAGTGAATACCCCATGATGATCATCTGAGTAAAACCCAAGAATTTCCATAGATTGGTTTTTTAGTTCTCCATATAGTCCAGATCGTATGTGTTTTTCGTGACTATGCTCGGTGTCATCCTCTGGCCAATCAATGATGTGCCACTCTATATGATCAGGAGCTCCGATCAGTAGAAAAGGAAAGGGTTTGTCAGTGTTAATTCCGACCGTTTTGGCAGTTTTTCTGATATGCTTTTGTAGCTGTTTTTTAGTCTTGACTGATTCAGGAATATTGTGAGCTGTCCATTCGGATACATATGATTTGACCAGTAGTGTGGCACTGGCGGTATAGCTGCTGTCGAGTGATATCTTATTGTTTTTCACAAAGCTATTCATTGCTCGACCATCAAATATTTGAATTTCACCTTTTAAATCTTCTATAGCGCCAAGTGCATAGAGATTATCTCTTTGCTCTATTTCGCTTAAGCTTACTTTCGCTGATAGGTCACCTCGATGCATGATGTTTTTCAGGGCGCCATGGTAAGTCACATCATGAGGCTGGACAGTACTATCGACATTGTCACATCCAGAGAGTGCGAAGATGAGGCATATGAGTAGTTTCTGGTAGGGTAGCATGATCTGTGATTATGACAGGCTAAGGTACGTATTGTGGCTCTTAGGATAGCTCTCGATCTGTGATCTACATCTTAGGGATGGATTTATGGATAGTTTGCTTACTCTGCAAAATCAAAACTCCGATCTAATGAACCGCCGTATACCTGAGCGAGTGATCTCTGCAAGAGTAGATGTCTGGGAGACATCTAAGTGAGCGAACCGCAAAGCGGGTGGGGATGCTTGTCTATGCTCAAGATTATATTTTCGGTTCGTTCATTGTGTGATGCTGAGGTCAGAGGTTCTTTTGTGAGAGGCGCACCGTGGGCTTTAATGCTCACGGTCGTCTACTCGATTATGCCTTGTCATTTATATTACATATTTGTTGAACATTTCACCCCGGTGTATTCGAGAAGTTCTATTATTAGTACCAGTGTACATGTTTGCGTAGTAGAAACTAAAATCATTTTTGTCTTTTGATTCGCCTTTATTTTCCAGAATATTTGATTCGAATTCCAAAAGTCTTTGCTTAATCGTTTCTATATCGCTTAAGTCCTTTCCGTACGTTTCGATAAATAATGTGAAAAAATTAGATTTTCTGAGCCAGATTGAATCATCATTCAAGTTTAATGATTTGATAAAGTCAAAATGACTTAAAAAATTTGCCTGGTACTCTTCTTTATCTTCAAAGACATTATTTAGCCTAATTACAGTTGTCTCAATTTCCTTATCTCTTGTAAAATATCCATCATTAATGATTGTAGAAAGTAAGAGTAAAACAAAATGTAAATCTGACATCCTTGAAAGTTCGGATTCGCTAAAAATATTGAATGCTTCCTTTTCAACAGAATCAAGGATATTTTTTGCTGTTGAAATGAATTCTCCGTCATAAACTGCGTTCTGAATCTCAATTTGTTCAAGCCCAAACTTTGTCAAATTAATTCTTCTAAATATTTCTTTGATTAGGTCACTTTCTATGTCTCCAAGATCTCTGAATACAACATTATAATTTAAAAAGTCATTCCTGTAATCATTTCCTAAATCTTTAAATTTCGGTACAAGTTTTCCAAACTCTTTAGAATCATCCGGTTCATCAATATATTGAATTATGGTTGTGAGTCTTTGTTGTCCATCTACAATGACTTCAGATGTTAAAACCTTTTCTATATCAATACCTTTTTGAGCTATATACACTTCGGGGAATGGAAGACCTCTCAATATGGTGTCGATGAATTCTTCTTTATGTTCTTTTGTCCAAACATACTTTCTTTGAAATTCAGGTTGAAGTATTAAAGAATCTTCTTTAACTCTTCTATATATTTCAGAGATTTTCTTCATACTTGGACTTGATGGTATCTGCTTTGCCATATTAGATTTTTAATTTTTCGTACTGTTTAGTAATTGACTGTAAATGGTACTTTTCAAAGTATTGCATCGATTTAAACAAACCACCTGTCACTTTATAATTACCAACTTCCGATTTGTTATTTGATATAGATTTAAAAAATTGGAACCATTCATCTCTTAATAATTCAATATCAAATGAATCTGGAATGTAATCTGGTCGCATCCAGCCTTTAATAAAGTATTTCAGAAATTTTTCATATTTCTGCATTTCTCCTACAGTTCTTGTTTGAATAAATTTGTCAAGCTCATATTGGTAATCAGCTATGGCTTGATGATATTTATCAAATAGGCTTTCGTTGACTATAACTACGTCAATATCGCTTTCGAGGCTGAATTCTGTATTTTTTTGATATGAGAATCCCAATTTTGATGAACCGACAATAAAGACTTCTTGATATTGAACTTGGAATTTTTGAGCTATCCTATTTCTGAAACTAAAATAGGAACCTTCATTACCATTAAAGACAATTGGTGTACCATGAACTAAATTCTTCTGAATAAAGGTTTTTCTTTTTTCAGATGTATCAGCTTCTAATAATTCAATATCAAATTCTTCTCTTGTCAATCATTTTGTTTTATATGAGGCATAACGGATGATTATAAGCGGAATACGACCGTAGGGAGTATTCCGTCTTATATATTGTTAGGTATCGTATTTATATACACCTACAGTATTTTTTTCCACTAACATCGTAATAACAAAACAATGTTTTACCTGGGGCACATCCATTTTCTGTATTGGATTTAAGTTTTAATCCTGCAATTTCAACGCCTTCGATTCCCTTCTCTTTTAATATTTTGTTTAATTCTTTAAAAACTTGTTTGTCGATTGCCGAGACATTTTCTCTAAAAGTTTTCATGTGTTAGATTTTTGAAATTATTGAAAGAGTATCTGATGTTGATTGCTCGTCGTTATCAATACTGTATGATATAATTCTTATCTCTCCCTGATAAGGAGATAGCCCAAGAGTATATTTGTTTGTAATAATTCCGAGTGAGTCTGTCGAATTTTGATAGTTTGTAAAGATTCCAATTTCCGTCCCTAATGAATCCAAAGCTTTTGTTTCAATTACTGTTTTGAGAGACACTAAACCTTTTGATTTCATTCCTTTAGTTGATATTTCAATTTCAGAAAATGTTGAGTCAGGCTTAATAGTAAGTGCATCAGTTGTTATCCTAATGCTCTCAGGGTATGATCTTATAAAATTGACTACTGTGTCTCGTGTAATTTCTGAGCCATTTAAATTTAATTTGCATCTTAACTTAATTGATTCAGCCTTATTGGAAATGATGTCAAATTCAGATATCTTTTTGTCACTTCCATTTTCTGTTATCAATCTGATGTCTCTTTTTTCCGAAATTTGTTTCGTTCCTAAAATTATAAATTCTACCATGTTGTCAGTATCGGTATTTAGATCAAATGGCAACTCTGCTCTTAAAGTTGCAGTGTTGAAATTATCTGCAAGTTGATAGTCATTTGATACTTTAATTTTCAAAACTTCATTTAGCCTACTTGGCCCAAATTCAGATTCGTCATAACATGATGAAAAAACTAATATTGTGAGTATAAAAAGTAAATGTTTCATATTATTGGATATTTGAAGGCTTAGATATTATCGATTCAATCCATTTTTTAATTTCTAAGTCAATAGATAATCCTATATGAGGTTGCATAGCAATTGATGTTTGACTATTAATAGGATTATTCTTTTTGAAAATAGTTGTACCAAGGATGACTCGTGATGATTGGTTAAACACTTTAAGTCCTACTCCAAGAATTAAGGACCTATCAGTAAAGAAATTTTGTCTTTTGTTCTCTTCGGATAAAGAGGAAAGAGTTATTCCTGTATGAAAAGATAATCTTTGTAGCACATTCAGTTGTGATAAACTTAATGGCGTTTCTTTATTTACAGGCATCAATGAAATATTCAAACCAATAAAGAAATTACCACCCTTTAATCCGTTTTCAGTTGGTAAGAATGCAGTATATCCAAAATCTGGGACAATAGTTCTTTTATAGGAGCTTTCGAATGACTTAGCATATGTTGTAGTGTACTGAGTCGTTGTATAACTTATTATCTGATCAAAATATTCATCTGCAAGGTAATTGGGTAAAATATAATTCGGGTAATCAGAAATGTAAAGATCAATTAATCTTTGTTTTTCAAGAGTTATTTGAGTCTTTATAAATTCAACAAGTTTTGTAGGGTTATCGAAGCTAACATTTTCAAAATATGGTTTGAGTCTATTTGAGTAAAATTCATATATTCCGATATAATCGTAAACCTTTCCAAAATATATTTGGATTTCAGATAAGTCTATAGCATTGAAACTCTGTTTACTTTTAAGCCAAATGAGATAATCAAAATATTGTTGTTCGGATATTTTATCCTGTTTGAATTTCAGATTTGGGATTGAATTTGTGACGATACTAATTATTGCAGAAGTATCAACTTTTGTTAAATCACTTAGATCAATATCTTTTACTTTCTTTTTTAATGATTCAAGCTCATGAAATTGTTGAACTTTTAAAATTGGTGTTGTTATCGATGGGATATTACTAATGAAACGTGTTATTTCCATCCATTTAGCTTTTTCTCCAGTCGTTGGCAATCCTTCTTTGTGAAGATTTCTAAATAGACCATATAAGTTGTAATCACCTGTGTAAGTAACTTTCAAAGTATAAAATTTATTAGGCTTTAGCGGCGGTATTAGGATCTCATGTAGAGAATCCTTTTTACTAATAAATTTTGGTTGTCCACAAATCAATTTTCTTTTATCAGGAACCGTTAAGCAGTTATAATATTTTTTAGAGTCCTTATTCGAAAGTTCATATAATTTTAGATCTGTAATATAACTATTACTTGAAGGCAGCACAATTGTATCATTAAATTGAATACCGAAGTTTGTATTTTCACTTTGTCCAACCATGATATTCTGTATGGATAAAAGAATTAAAAGTTTTACTACAATTTTCATTTTGTTTATTTTCGATTCATTTATGATGCCTAACTCGATTATATCAGATCAAATCCCTTCTTTTTGATCTACTATTCATCCCTCTACAGGATTGATGCACCCGAAAGATAGGTAGTAAAAAGACGGTATCAAAAAGGATAAAGTAAAAACAAGTAGATTTACTCAGTCACTTACAGTTCTCCCACTTTCGTGCTGTCCCATTTAGCCTCATTCATTGGAGTATAGGGTAGAAGACCCACTCAAATCACTCCACTAATATGGCAGTGGTATACTTCTTAGTAGATAGTGAGAATGAGGTCCTGACCTTGCCGACGTTTGGTGCTTTGGATAGCTTGTAGGTGACGAAATGATTATAGCTCTCAATGTCTTCTGTCACGATTACTATGAGAAAGTCGGAGTCGCCTGTCACATGATGACATTCTATGACCTCCGAGAATTTCTCGACCGCATCGACGAACTTATTGATGGCCTCCATGGAGTGGTCGATCATGGATATCTCTACGAATGCTCTTAGCTTTTTGCCTATTTTCTTAGCGTCGATGAGAGCGACATATTGGGAGATGACTCCCTGTGCCTCCATTCGCTTGATCCGTTCAAATATTGGAGTCGTGGATAGGCCCAGTTGGCCAGCTATCTCTTTTATCGTGACCTTTGCATTGTGCTGTAGGATATTGAGGATTTGGACATCGGTTTTATCGAGGCTATTCATAGAGCTTTGCTTTCGCTGAATTATTTTCTACGTAAGTAGTGTATTGATACCATGAAAATAACAATATTCTGAAATTAGGAATAATCTGTGTATCTGTTCTTATAGTAATGTATCTGGTGGTGATATGTTATATCTTAAAAGCATAAAGTAGGAACTGTGTCCTGCTGATGATATTCTGTGAAAACAAAAATCTAACAATCATGATCACTGATATACAAGATACCGCTACGCTCGAGGCTACTCGAGACTTCATGCCGATCAACGGTACTGACTATATAGAGCTCTATGTGAGCAATAGTAAGCAGGCCGCTCATTTTTATAAGTCCGCTATGGGTTTTCAGTCATTGGCGTATGCCGGACTCGAGACTGGCGAGACAGATCGACAGAGCTATGTAGTCGTCCAAGATAAAATCAGACTCGTCCTCACCTCACCGCTCAAAAGCGGCACTGATATCGGACGTCATATCGATCAGCATGGTGACGGAGTCAAGGTAGTCGCTCTATGGGTCAACGATGCTACCGCTGCCTACGAGACGGCGATCGAGAGAGGAGCTCGGAGCTATATGGAGCCGCAAGTGCTCACAGATGAGCATGGCAGAGTAGTCAAATCTGGGATCTACACCTACGGAGAGACGATCCATATGTTCGTCGAGCGTAAAGACTACGACGGCGTATTCATGCCAGGCTATGAGAAATGGGAGACACCTGACTACAATCCTGAGCCGATCGGACTCAAATATGTGGATCACATGGTGGGCAATGTAGCGCTGGGTAAGATGAACTACTGGGTAGAGTTTTATGAGAAGGTCATGGGATTCAAACAAATCCTTTCTTTTGATGACAATGATATCTCGACTGAGTACACCGCCCTCATGAGCAAGGTGATGAGTAATGGCAATGGTCGTATCAAGTTTCCTATCAACGAACCAGCAGCAGGCCTGAAGAAGTCGCAGGTAGAGGAGTATCTGGACTTTTATGAGGGGGAGGGCATCCAGCATGTGGCTGTGGCTACAGATGATATCATAGGGACTGTGACAGCGCTAAAGAGTCGTGGCATAGAGTTTCTCAGAGTGCCGACGACCTACTATGATACTCTCATCGAGCGAGTAGGGCACATAGACGAAGATCTGGAGCCACTGAAGGAGCTGGGCATCCTCGTAGATAGAGACGATGAGGGCTATCTTCTTCAGATATTCACTAAGCCTGTGGAGCCGAGGCCGACCATGTTTTTTGAGATCATCCAGCGAAAAGGAGCTAATTCCTTTGGGAAAGGAAATTTCAAAGCCCTATTTGAAGCTATTGAGCGTGAACAAGAGTTAAGAGGTACGCTTTAGTATCATAAATCTTACTCTATGTATATCTACAGTGTCAAAAGTAGAGTCAATAATGAGATAGTCAGCTTGTGGCGATCATTTTTCATCGAGCATCATCTGGATGATCTGATCGCTACAGGATGCTTCACTCAGTATGAGATGCGCCAGCTACAGAGCGATGATCCTATGTCGACTCATTTTGTAGCTGACTACTATTTTGACACTATGGATGACTTAGATCGATATCAGCGTGAATACGCTGCAGCGCTCAAGCAGGATATTGTCAAGCGATTCGCAGGTAAGTTTCACTCTGAAAGATCGATATATCAAGTAATCAGTCAAAAAACAAAGTAGATGCCTATCTATCACAAGCTCGGAGAGATTCCACCTAAGCGCCATACTCAGTTTCATAAGCCCGACGGGACGCTCTACTATGAGCAGTTGTTTGGGACGATCGGATTTGATGGGATGTCATCGCTGATGTATCATCATCATCGCCCGACGATGGTCGCTGAGATACGAGATGCGATCGACCTGTCACCACATATCGCTGTCGAGAAAAACATCACCTCGAGGAAGTTTATCAGTTTTGATGTGGCTCCCGAGGATGACTTTCTCGATGCTCGCAAGACCTTACTGGTCAATAATGATGTGCATATCGGAGTGGCTGCGCCTCGACATTCGGTCAGAGATTATTTCTATAAGAATGCAGACGCAGACGAGATGCTATTCATCCATAGAGGGTCGGGCACTCTGCGGACTTTCTTGGGAAATATCCCTTTCGAGTATGGGGACTATCTGATCATACCTCGAGGAGTGATTTATCAGATTGATTTTGATACGGAGGACAATCGGATCCTCTATGCGGAGTCCTTTCATCCGATCTATACACCCAAGCGGTATCGCAATTGGTTTGGACAGCTACTGGAGCATTCGCCTTACTGTGAGCGTGACTACAAGCTGCCAGAGCAGCTCGAGACGCATGACGAGACAGGTGAGTATGTCATGAAAATCAAAAAGCAAGGCATGCTTCACGAATTAGTCTATGCTTCACATCCTTTTGATGTCGTAGGTTGGGATGGCTATAATTATCCATATGGATTTTCTATTCATAATTTTGAGCCAATAACGGGGCGAGTCCATCAGCCACCTCCAGTCCATCAGACTTTTGAGACCAGCGCTTTTGTGATTTGCTCGTTTTGTCCGAGGCTCTATGACTACCATCCTAAGGCGATCCCCGCTCCATACAATCATTCCAACATTGACTCTGACGAGATGCTTTACTACGTAGATGGAGACTTCATGAGTCGTACGGGCATCGGTCCCGGATATATCTCGCTACATCCGGCTGGTATCCCGCATGGACCCCATCCAGGGACCTATGAGGCGAGTATCGGCAAGAAAGAAACACATGAGCTGGCGGTGATGATAGATACCTTCAAGACGCTACAGATCACTGAGGAGGCACTCAAGATCGATGATGGTACTTATTATCAGTCTTGGCTGGAGCCGAAAAAGTAGAGAGCAAGAGGAGTCTGGTCATCATTAAGATGCTGGCTCAACCATTTTTATTAGATAAAACGAAAGAAAAATAATGATCATAGATATAGCTGCAGACAGCGATTTTAGCATTCACAATATTCCATTTGGCATCTTCTCTACGGCTGATCGCTCTGCACGTGCAGGCGTGGCGATAGGGGATTATGTCTTAGATCTATTAGCCCTCAGTGAGTTGGGCGTTTTTGATTTTGATACATCTGTATTGGGCCAGTCTACGCTGAATGATTTTATCAGATTGGGCAAAACGGTGACCTCCAAAGTCAGAACAGATATCCAGTCATTGCTACAGGATGATAGTTCGCCCTTAGCGGGAAAAGAAAATCTATTCTTACCGAGAGCAGAGGTGACGATGCATATGCCAGTGCATGTCGGAGACTACACCGATTTCTACAGTAGTATCGAGCATGCCACTAATGTCGGGACGATGTTCAGAGATCCGGACAATGCGCTACTGCCTAACTGGCGTCATCTACCAGTCGGCTATCATGGTCGTGCTTCCTCGATCATCGTCAGTGGCACAGATATCCATCGACCAAAAGGACAGGTCATGCCCAAAGATGCTCAAGTGCCGATCTTTAGACCTTCTGCCAGATTGGACTTTGAACTGGAGATGGCCTTTGTGATAGGGCAGGATACATCACTCGGAGAGTCTATCAGTACCGATCAGGCGGAGGATTACATATTCGGTATGGTATTATTCAATGATTGGTCAGCGAGAGATATCCAGAAGTGGGAGTATGTGCCATTAGGGCCATTCTTAGCTAAAAGTTTTGCTTCGTCGATATCACCATGGATAGTCACGATGGACGCCTTAGCTCCATTCAAAGTGGATGGCCCTGAGCAGTCGCCAAAGGTATTGCCATATCTACAGTACAGTGGACAGCACAACTATGATATCGCCCTCGAGGTAGACATCACTCCTGATGGCTCATCGCCGTCTACCATCTGCCGATCCAACTATAAGTATATGTACTGGAACATGGCTCAGCAGCTCGCTCATCATACCATCGGTGGGTGCAATGTGAAAGTAGGTGATATGATGGCCTCAGGTACTATCTCTGGACAGTCAAAAGATTCATACGGCTCTATGCTCGAGCTGTCTTGGGCAGGATCTCAGCCAGTGCCATTGGCTGATGGGCAGATTCGAGTATTTATCGAGGATGGAGATACTGTGACCATGCGAGGTGCCGCTCAGCGAGGAGATGTACGAGTAGGATTCGGTGAAGTGAGTGCTAAAATACTACCAGCTAAATAAGTAGATATGTCGATCAAAACTATAGATCCTGCCACTGTGTCTCAGCCAGTGCTACATCACTACCTACTATCAGCAGTAGCGCCACGACCGATCTGCTTTGCGAGTACGATTAGCGCTACAGGAGAAGTCAATCTGAGCCCTTTTAGCTTTTTCAATGTGTTCAGCTCCAATCCTCCGATTCTGGTTTTTTCGCCAGCTCGCAGTGGTCGAGATAGTAGCACGAAGCATACTCATGACAATGTGCTCGAGGTCGGTGAGGTAGTCATCAATATCGTGAATCATGATATCGTCGAGCAGATGTCACTCTCGAGTACAGCTTATAATAAGGGTGTAAATGAATTCGTCAAAGCAGGACTGACTCAGGTGCCCAGTGAGAAAGTACAGCCTCCCAGAGTAGGGGAGGCGCCTATCGCTATGGAGTGTACGGTGGATCAAGTGATCCCTCTGGGAGATGGTCCTGGTGCTGGCAATCTCGTCATAGCTCGAGTCGTACTCATGCATATCCAGGAGCAGTATCTCACAGACGGAAGACTTGATACGGTGAAGCTTGATCTCGTCGGACGCATGGGCGGTATGTGGTATACTCGATGCACTCCTGACAGCCTATTCTCTATACCAAAGCCTTTGGCCAAAAAGGGTATTGGCTTTGATCAACTGCCAAAGCTTATCAAAGAAAGTGCGGTGTTGACAGGAAACGAGTTGGCGAGATTAGCCAATGTCGAGCAAATACCTGCCTATACTAATCTGCTATGGCAGGACGATCCTGCCTATCAAGAGCTATCAAAAGGAGAGGCTTCGGTCGAGGATTATCACCGATTAGCTCAGCGATGGATAGGGGAGCTACGTATTGATGATGCTTGGGGGCTGTTGATGCATCACACCTGATGGGTTAATCTGTTATTGTTTGTTTGGCCAGATTGATGTCATACACTCTTTGATTTTGTTCATAGAACTCACCAAGACCAATTGCTGCCACACTGCTAAAGCAATCTTCCGATTTAGCATTTCTAAGCAATCTTATTGTGATTATGGTGTCATTTGAATTACTTACTGATCCCAAATATTGTCGCTTGTAATCTTTGCCATATTCATGATAAATTGAAAGTATATTTTCTGCAGATTTCACATTTTCTTCTGAAGGGGTGATTTTTTTTCCTTTAAGCGGAATAAAAGAATTGTGGTCTTTGCTGAATAGGTATCCCTCATAGCTTTCTTCTTTTATTGGTTGAGCTACTAATGCAACTTTGCTATTTGCATCATAGCACGGATATGAGTGCTGTTTGGTTTTGCAACAGCAAAAAGAAATGGTCAAGACACCAATCAGAGCTGGTAGATAATCGTATTTGTTCATTTATCCTGTTAGAATGAATAATGATCTTTAAGTCTAAGTACAAAATACTATTTTTATATCTCATCACACCTGATGTGACTGCCGCCGCAAGAGAATCCCAAACATAACTACGAATAAGATAAGTATCATTAGTAGCCCAACTCTCAGATCCCATATGTCTGCGATGAATCCTATCAGTGGTGGGCCCAGCATGAAGCCAGAGTAGCCGATAGTCGTAACCATAGCGATGCCTGTACCAGCAGGGATGTTGGGTAGGCTACCTGACAGGCTATAGGCTATGGGGACGATATTGGATAGTCCCAGACCTACTATGCCAAATCCCAGTATCACTAAAAACACATGTACCTTAGATAGGATGATGAGCATCCCGATGATCGAGAGGATAGCGCCAGTAAAAAGCACCCGCTGATCGCCATATCGCACTCTGAACTGATCACCAAAAAGTCTCCCCAGCGTCATCGCTCCAGCAAAACCTGTCAGCCCAAAGGTGATCAAACTCTCTGGAGCAATCATAATGTTTTTCATATAGTTAGTGCTCCAGTCGGACATGGCTCCCTCACCGATCATACAGCAGAAGGCGATGATACCCAGACCGATGACGGCCCCCCTGGGCATCACTAAGAATGGAGCCTCTTCTTCATCTTCTTGAGGACTTTGCGATGAAGACAGCAATCCTGATCTCGCCACTGATATTACAATCACAGCCAGAGCTGCGATGCTCCAAAAGTGTGTAGACATCGCTAATCCTTGCGAAATAAAATAGCCACCGACTATTCCTCCGACCACCATGCCGATGCTGAACATCGCATGAAAGAAAGTCATGATCGGTCGATCCATCAGCTGCTCGACGTCGACGGCTTGCGCATTCATGGCTACATCCATGACGCCCGTCGACGCTCCCATGAGAAAGAAAGGAATAAACAGAATCAGATAATTGGGAGCCAATACCACGGTACTGAAGAACAAACAAAACAGTAAAGCTGATATCATGGTGATACGTCTGCTCCCATGCTGATTGATCAGATACCCGGTCACTGGCATCGCTAAGAAGGCTCCTATCGAGTGCGAGAGAAGAATGAAACCCATCTGTCCATTATCAATATCGTAGCGAGTCATGATATCTGGGATCCGACTGGCCCAAGTAGAGAAGATTAATCCATTTACAAAAAAATACAGTATGACGGCTATCCTTGGCTGCATGATGACGAGTTTAGCGAATATGTGCTAAAGTAGGAGGTGTAGCGAAGACAGAATTGTAAAATTCTATCAATTTGCTTTAGAGCAGCCTGAAGTTGTATTGCAGCGGAGCATCTTGATTATCCAGGCCCTCAGCGAGATGTTGGTAGCTTTTGGGTGTCTTATTGACAAACCATTTGAACTCCTTGATAAAGTGAGCTTGATCAAAGTAGCCCGTCTCATGACCAATATCGGTAAGTGATAGATCAGAGTCGATGACTTGACACAGCGCTCTTCTGAATTTGATGAGCCGCTCATAGCGCTTTGGTGTCATACCGATGATCTTGGAGCAGCGACGATTGAGAGTCAGGCTGGATATGCCTCTTGATTGGCAGAAGTCCTGTAGACTCACCTCTCCATCAGACCATCTAAAGTATTCATACAGTTCTTTCATCAGAGACACTTCTTGGAGTCTTAGAGTGTTGCTGTGGCGAGAGATGATATCCTTGATTTGGGCAGCTATGGTTTCGAGGGGTATCGCTTTAGTATTTTTTGGGAGTGTTGTTATGATATTTTTTATCATTTGGCTTTCAGCCAAATCAATATCTCCACTGACTGAGCCGATTAATGGATAAAGACCATGAGCGTAGAGCCGTATTCCGAGGAAGGTCGAGGAGGGAGAGTACGACCATTTAGATTCCTTGAAGCTCATTCTGCTCAAATGAGGCGTCTGTAGCAGAATGCCATCCAATGTGAATGATCCGCCGTCTAATGGGATCAATATGTTAGAATAGGTGGTCGGAGGCTGTGTGATCTGCTGATTTTGGTGATCTGTAGTCAGGAGCCATATTCGTTCGACGAGAGCAGAGTGAGAGGGTCGATATGTTTGAATATTTATCAAATAAAATATCTTAAATAGGATGAAATTTAAAATCGAAACCCGTGTAGGGTGAAATTTAAGAGAAGCTAAATGTTAAAATACCCATTTATGGGGATAATATTTAAAGTGGCTTGCCTTACCTTCACAATCGTTAAGATAACTGCATATAGTTTTAGTTTTATCATACGTCAACCCAAAAATAGGGCAACAACGGTCAATTAATTAAGAAAGTTGTTAAGTAATTAGATTACCTGTTACTATTGAGGCGGAGAGGCATCTCCGCCTTTTTTTATGCCTTCTTTCGCTAATCATATTTTCATTTTCTTTGTTGCTTATTTTTACGTTCAGATAAAATTAAATCCCACTATATGACACTGACAGCAAGTCTCATAGATCGAGAGATATTCTTTGGTAATCCTAAAATATCTGGAGGCCAGATCAGCCCTGATGGTCGCTTCATCTCATTCATCAAACCACTCAATGGAGTCAGGAATATCTGGGTCAAGCCAGTGGATGCGGCATTTGAGGAGGCACTGCCAGTGACCGAAGATCAAAACCGTCCGATCAGTGGATACTTCTGGAGTCGAGACAGTCAGTACATCCTCTATGTACAGGACAAAGGTGGTGACGAAAACTATCATGTCTACGCCGTAGATCCATCGCAGGCATCCGCCGGACAGGTCCCCGCATCCATTAATCTGACGGATCTGGACAATGTCCGAGCATTCATCTATCGAGTGCCGAGGTCTGATCATGATAAGCTCTTCATTGGGCTCAATGATCGTGATCCAGCATGGCATGATCTCTATGAGATAGACATCCGCACTGGTGAGCGCAGGCTCATGATGGAGAATACGATCAACTATAATGCTGTTTATTTTGATCTCGAGGATCATCTGAGGCTCGCTACACGCAGTCTGCCAGATGGTGGCACGGAGCTACTCCAGCTGCAAGATGGAGAGTGGGAGAGCATCATGAGTTGTAGTTTTGAGGAGACGATATCGCCATCGAGATTTCACAAAGATGGTCGAGTACACCTCATCACTAATATCGGAGATACAGACCTGACCACGCTCTATCTACTTGACCTCGAGTCTAAAAAATTAGAAAAAATAGAGTCTGATCCTGAAGGCCAAGTGGATTTTGGCGGTACTGTATTCAGCGAACTGACTGATGAGCTGGTCGCTACGAGCTATGTCGGAGATCGCACTCGTATCTATTGGCGAGATGCAGCATACGAGGCTGACTATCAGTGGCTTCAGGAGCAGTTTCCAGCAGCTGAGGTGTCATTTGGGTCCAGTACTACAGATCAGCAGCGCTACATCGTCTATGCTAATAGTGATACAGATCCAGGTGCGGCTTACCTGTTTGACAGGGCTTCTCGAGAGTTGACATTCTTGTACCAGCCGAGACCTGAGCTACCAGTGGAGGAGCTCTGTGAGATGCAGCCAGTGAGATATCAGTCGCTGGACGGTCTCGAGATACCTGCGTATTTGACTTTGCCGAAAGGCGCCACTAAAAATCTGCCGGCAGTAGTCTTCGTGCACGGAGGGCCATGGGCTCGTGATTATTGGGGCTATAATTCATACGCACAGTTTTTGGCTAATCGGGGCTACGCAGTCCTACAGCCCAACTTCAGAGGCTCGACTGGCTATGGTAAGCATTTTCTCAATCTGGGCAATGGTGCTTGGGGAGAGACGATGCAGGATGATATCACCGCTGGAGCGCAATATCTTATAGATAAAGGCATAGCTCAGGCAGACAAAATCGCAATCATGGGTGGGAGCTATGGAGGCTATGCTACTTTAGCAGGATTAGCATTCACGCCAGATGTATATGCCTGTGGTGTCAGTATCGTCGGTCCGTCTAATCTTTTTACCCTCCTGGAGACTATCCCGCCATACTGGGAGTCAGTACGTGAGATGTTTCACCTCCGACTTGGAGATCCTAATACTGAAGAGGGTAGAGCGCAGCTGAAGAAAAAGTCGCCCTTCTTTCATGCAGAGCATATCAAGGCGCCGCTACTCGTCGCTCAGGGAGACAATGATCCACGAGTGAAGACAGCAGAATCTGATCAGATCGCTATTGCCATGAGAGATCATGGGCTGGATGTTTCTTATCTCAATTTTCCAGATGAGGGACATGGATTCGCTAATCCAGATAATAGTATGGCCTTTTTAGCGGAGTGTGAGCGCTTCTTAGCTCAGCACATAGGAGGTCGATATCAAGAGGAGGTGCCAGAACGACTACAGACGATCATCGATCGAGTGACCGTCGATGTAGCGGCATTGGAGCTGAGCTCGGCGGAGTAGTCTTGTCGTAGTGAGTGTGCTTTAGATGACGCTGTGATGCCATACATTGAGCAAATACAGATCTATATATCATGCGGCGCCATTATATCACTCTTTTTATCCTATGCCTATTTGCCTTAGCGGCGAATGCACAGCCTATCGATCCATCAGCTACTCGTGCTACGGTGCGCTTATTTGAGAGTCTGAGAGAGGTGCAGGAGGACCATATCCTATATGGACATCAAGATGCGCTGTCCTATGGTTATCACTGGAATGAATATCACAAACGTCGTTCTGATGTCAATGATGTATGTGGGGACTTTCCAGCAGTTTTTGGTTGGGATGTGGGCAAGATAGGTCAGCAAGATCGCAATCTTGACAAAGTCAGTTTTGATCATATGCGAGATTGGATCAAGCAGGTCTATAAGATGGGCGGCATCAGTACCATCAGCTGGCATATGGACAATCCGCTCACCGGAGGTAATGCATGGGATACTGGAGAGAGAGTAGTGGCAAGCATATTGCCAGGAGGCTCTCATCATGAGCTGTATCGCCAGCGATTAGATGCATTTGCTGACTTTGCCCATTCGCTGAGGGTTGGATTCATATTTAAGAAAAAGATACCCATCATTTTCAGACCCTTTCATGAGCATACAGGTTCATGGTTTTGGTGGGGGCAGCCGCACTGTACTCCGGAGGAGTATATAGCCCTGTGGCGATATACCGTCGACTATCTTCGTGAGGAGCGAGGTGTACATCATTTGCTGTATGGATATTCTCCGGATGTGTTCAGAGATGCGGGGCACTATCTCGAGTGCTATCCAGGTGACGACTATGTAGATCTGTTGGGTCTGGATGACTATCACGATGTAGGAGATCACGGGAGTAGTGATGAGCTCGTCAGACGGCTACGCATAGTGGCTCAGCTGGCTGCTGACCGTGGTAAGATAGCTGCCCTGACGGAGACTGGTAGTGAGGCTATACCTGATGAGAGTTGGTGGACTGAGCGTCTCCTATATCCCATCAAAAATGATCCTATCGCAAGCCGTATCACCTATATACTCACTTGGCGAAATGCTAACCATGAGCATGACCGTCCAGATCACCACTATGGCCCTGTACCAGGACATAGCTGCGTGCCCGACTTTATGCGATTTTATGAGGATGAGATGACGTGGTTTGTCTCGGATCTACCTGGTATTTATTAGAAGTTGTATTGTAGGACGAGTCGGACATTTCTTCCTTCATCATCAGCGTAGTAGCGTAGTCGGTTCAGATAGTTTCGATAGGATGTATTCATCAGATTGCTGATGGTGAGCGATGCATTCCAGTTTGATTTACCTATGGATAGATCAGTATTGACACTCATGTCGATTAAAAAATATCCATCTGGCGGTACTAAAAAATCTTGTTCAGTTGTTAAGCGGTTTTGACGCCAATGGTATGAAGGGGTAATAGCGATGCTGCCATTTTTGATGATATCGTTTGATACGTAGCTTTTGATAGACAGATTGACGTTGTCTTGAGGCATAAATACCAAGTAGGTATCATTAGTCAGATCTGTACCTCTTACCATAGCATATCCCATATGGGCAGACCAGCGATCACTGATAGAAGCTGCTATGCTACCGTCTAAGCCATAGATACGTGCGTTAGTTTGTTCATATTTGAACACAGGGAATGCTCCTCTGATAGTTAGTCTGGGCTCTGACTGAGGATTGAGATAGATATAGTCTCTGATGTGCTGATAGTAGCTGCTGAGCTCGATCCAGACCTTATCTTTTATGTCTATGTGCTGAGTGATGAGAGCTTTGATAGATTGTTCAGAATTCAGGTTTTCATTGCCTTCTTCGATACCAGCTACCCCTTGGTGTAAGCCAAATGAATATAACTCATTTACTTCCGGAGCTCTTTTAGCGAGATTCATACTGAGGAGGATGTCATAGGCATGAGAGGGGTGATATTTAGCTCCCAGTGAAGCTGCATAATTATAATAGTGATCTACTGATCTCAGGATGTTATCATTGTCGACCGGATCTATCCGAGCTACTTGTAGTCTACGTATGTCTGACCTGATTCCTGCCTCTATTTCTACATCGGCTACTTCTCTTTCCCAGATCAGATATGGGCTGGTTTGTATCATCCTGTAGTTTGGTATGAGGGGTATGATACCAGTGCCAGGATTATTAGTATTGTCTCTATGAGCATTTTGGAGACCGATAGTCCATTTGTGTAGGTCAGATTCATGATGATAGCTCAGGTCGAGATTATTTGCAATCATCTTCAGGTTGAGTACTGGTCGGTCTGATCTATTACCTCTTCTCACATCATATTCAGCACGATTATTTATCTGATTTCCATAGTTGATACGCAGATATTGATTGTCATTAAAAAAATGTAGCAAGTTTATTTTTGATAGTGTATGATTTACTTTTTGCCTCGGAGCGTTGATGCTATAGCTGAAAGAATCAGCTGTATAAAAAGGGACGTCTCTAATGATTGCATCATTGAGGTCTGTCAGATTGCCAATGTGACTACCACGTAGGATGCCCTGATTGACATCATAGTAGCTGAATACACCGTCTACAGTGGTTTTAGCACTGAGGGTATGCTCGAGCTGTAGCAGTATTGATTTTTCGTCTTTACCAGTGTTAGTAAGATAGTAGTCAGGGGCTGAGACATCTCCTCGCAGGTTATAGGTAGCATTGAGCCGCCATTTCCATTTTTCTTTACCTTGATATATGGACGTGTTAATGAGATGTCCTCTTCCATTAGATTGATAGGCATATCTGGCGTGTCCATGCAGATGTGGCTCGAGTGGGATAGCTGCGGATGACACTGACAGCACACCACCTATCGCTGAGCTCCCATATCTGAGAGCTGATGCACCTTTGATGACGCTGATCTGATTGACACTATTAGGGTCGATTTCGGGAGCGTGATCATTGCCCCATTGCTGTCCTGCTTGCTGCATTCCTTGGTTGAGTACGACTACACGATTGCCGTATAGTCCATGGATGACAGGTTTAGCGAGACCAGATCCATTTTTAAGACTGGATACTCCAGATATCGTAGCACTCAGTTCAGCGAGAGACAGACCAGTATTTTGTCTGATCTGCACCTCGCTGATTTCTTTTTTCTCTTCTGTATGGCTATTGAGACTGCTCTTGCCTTCGACTATTACTTCGTGGATCATTTCACTGTGATGCTCGAGATACACAGTGATCGATGTATCCTTAGAGATTCGGATTAGGACCTCTTCAGGTGTACATCCGATATGACTCACAGTCACATGATATTCTCCAGGGCATATACCACCTATCTCAAAGTAGCCCGTACTATCAGAGGTTGAGCCTTGGCCTGACTCTCTGATGAGTACATTAGCATATTCGAGTGATTCATCATTGTGATGATCAGTGACCCACCCTGTGATAGTTAGCTCACACTGAGCCCTAATATTCACAGTGCTTAGTAAGGAGATGAAGACTAAAAGCAGTCTCATATAGTGTATTCTACTGTATCACGATTGGGAAGCTGACCTCTATATCAGATTCACCGCCTGCATTTGCGATTTGACCATCAGATACACCCGCAGCGTCTTTAGCTGGCTCATGTCTGAGTATCACCTGTAGTGTCCCTGTACTGACGTCTCCCGATGTCATGTTAGTTTTGATACCTATTGGATTGCCATTGTCATCCTCATCATCATAGCTGACCGTGAGATTGGCACCTGATACTATATAAAAGAATTGATGTTCATCGTCTTCTTCTTCGATTTCCTCTGTGATGACTTCTGCCGGATCCTCGGCTTCATTCAGTAGTTCTATACTTGCCGTGAATGTACTATTGGCTGGTAGTGGAGCAGTCGTCATGACAGGAGCATCACCGCCATCTCCATCCAGATCGTAAAATGTGAATGCATAAGCACCACCACTTTGATCCGTGAGAGTGAGGTATAGACTCGTGATTAGTTCTTCTTCATTTTCGATTTCTGGATCATCGACATCATCACTACACGCTGCTAATGATAGTAAGAGTACCACCCACGTGATACCAAGGATAAATTTATTTTGCATGGTATTTATTTATTATTGAATTATAATTTTTTCGAGTTCTGTTAGTCCGACTTATATGAGATAGAAGGCTGAGGGTGGACCCCGATCACAGGATAACTCGATTTCATTGTCAATAATAAATGACTCCTTTCGATGAATAGTCAATGCATATTCTGGAGTAGGGAAGTCCTTATTAATCTTGGGCTGATTATACTGCAGATTGTTATTAAGTATCTCACAGTATTCACAGTCATTTTCGATGGTGGTGAAATGTAAGTCATGCTCACATTTTTTATCTTGCTCTGGATGATAGATAGTAACATGACAGGCATCGTTCTCATGATCCTCAGAATGAAGTATCTCGATGGCATGGGCATGCTCATGTGAGTGATGGAGCTGAGTAGAGCAAAATAAACCCACATAGCAGCAGAGCAGGATCATAGATCCACTTATTCTATACCATGATATGAGGGTTTTCTTTTTCAAGGCTGCTAAACTACTCTTTCCTTTTTACTAATGCAACCTTGTTACATTATGTTGCGTCTGGAGGCGAAAGAATAGTCTGCTGGCCTTAAATCTTTAATTGTTACGGCTGACGAGCTGTATGATTTTTTTATTCAGCTCCGACGGGATGAATGGCTTACCTATGAAATCATTCATGCCAGAATCAATACAGATATCGATGTCTTTTTTCCATACTGAGGCTGTGAGTGCGGCTATAGTCACATCCTTTTTTTCATTCAGGTTCTGGCGGATGTAGCGAGTCGCTTCGAGTCCATCCATCACTGGCATATTGACATCCATGAGTACGAGATCGTACTCATTTTCTTTGATCATATCGATGGCTTCTTGACCATTACTGACTACATCATATCTGTACCCAAATTTTTCGAGACATCGTTTAGCCACCAGTTGGTTTACCTTGTTATCCTCAGCGACTAATATTCTAATCAGAGATTTATCGATTACTAATTCTTGCTCTGTGTCCCTGACCTGTACCGCTTTTTCGGCGGTATGGACTTTGGCTTGACTGGTCTGTATATCAAAGCTAAACACAGATCCAGCTCCTGGCGTACTATCTATTTTGATAGACCCTCCCATCATTTCTACGAGATTTTTGCATATAGTCAGACCCAAGCCGGTGCCTCCTATGTTTTTTCGGTCTGCCTGATCAAAAGCGTCAAATATAGTAGCTAACTTTTCAGTTGGTATACCTATACCAGTATCTGTCACGGCGAAGTTTAAACGAGGACCTGTGGCATTCTCTTCGATCATATCCACTTTGAGTGTGACAGATCCTATATTGGTGAATTTTATAGAATTCCCCATGAGATTGATCAAAACTTGATTGATACGTGTAGGGTCGGCATATATCATATCTGGCACTGACTCATCCACTATGACATGGAGATCTATACCTTTTTCAGCGGCTAATATGCCGATGGTGTTTTTAGTAGACTTTAGGAGATGACGCAGATCAAAATTCTTATTGTCAAATGACAGCTTGTTCGCCTTTATTTTACTGATGTCTAATATGTCATTGATGATAGTGAGGAGATTCTTAGCACTCTCATTGATGTGAGAGACCATCTCATGATGCTTTTTACCAAGATCTGGTTCCGCAAGTAATAGATCACTTACCCCTATGATGCCATTCATCGGAGTCCTGATCTCGTGCGACATATTTGATAAGAAGATATCCTTAATATTAGTCTTGCGGAGTGCTTCCTCCTTGGCTAAGTTTAGTTCGAATTCTTTTGCCTTCCCCTTGTCCAATTCATTTTGAAGGAGATTTCTTTGTGATTTGAGTTGTTTGTTTTGTAGCCTGAGATTCATTAGAGCGATCACCTGTCTGGATAGAGCTTTGAGAGCCTTTTGTTGATCAGGTCTGAGCGCTTTTGGTTTTTGATCGATGACACATAGCGTACCGAGGCGCAGTCCATTATCATCGATGAGTGGCGCTCCTGCATAAAATCTCAATTTAATCCCATCCACCACTAAGGGATTATCATGAAATCTCTCGTCTCGTGTAGCGTCAGTGACTTCCATTAACTCTTCTGATAGTATCGCATGCGAGCAAAAACTAATATTGCGAGCTGTCTCGTCCACGTCTATACCGTGCGTCGATTTAAACCACTGTCTGTCCTCATCGATTAAGCTGATGAGTGCTATTGGGACTTCGCAGATCTGAGCTGCGATAGTAGTGAGATCGTCGTACTCCTGTTCGCTGGGGCTATCCAGGATGTCGTAGCTACGTAGCGCTTGCAGCCGTATGCTTTCGTTATATGGTTTAGGTGCTTTTTTCATGACTATCTCACAATTGATTTCAAAAGATTATTTCGGGTACTACATAGATATGGGAATGAATAGTTGATATCCACTTTGGATTAGGGTTTTTACGCTCTTGTAGACATAGTGTAATTCACATGTGGCATAGTAGTCATATGAATGTCGCCTACTTTACTAAATCCCATCGTATTAGTATGAATTGACTAATCGAAAACCTTAAGGCAAGATGGAACAAAGGCGTTTTCTCGGATCATGCCAATTGGCAAATTGAATTTGAATAGATTTAAGATACATTTCACACAAGAGTATTTTGATTGTATTTACTTTGTAGTATGCTGTTAGCTTTCTTCATCATATGGAGCCATATGGCTTTTGATCTCGATCCGATAGGAAAGGGAGACTGGAAATTAGTACGAGAGAAGAAAGATATATCAGTATTCGCTCGCAAGCTGGAGGAGTCAGAATTCAAAGAAATCAAGGTGGTCGGTCAGGTGAGGTCTGATATGTCAGAGATCGTAGCCGCCCTGGAGGATGTCGAGGCCCAAGAGGAGTGGGTCATCCGTACGATCGACGCCTATGCGATATCAGATGATGGTGCTGGACACATAGATTATTATATCAGTACCGATATGCCATTTCCTATATCAGATAGAGATCTCATCGTAAGCTATGAGCGAGAGCAGGATCCATCTACTAAAGTGGTCAAAACTCACAGCACAGTCGCCGATCATGATATTGTACTTCAAGATGGCTTCGTCAGAGTCCCTCATTTTGAGAGTACCTACACTCTCACACCGATAGGTGATGATCTGGTACAGGTCGAGTATTATATGATGATAGACCCAGGTGGAGATCTTCCGGTATGGTTAGTCAATATGGCTGCTGCCAAAGGTCCTTATGATACTATCCGCAGTTTGTTTGATTTGATCCAGTCAGGGACCTATGAAGATGCAGTGGTATCGGGTGTGGTAGATTGATATCCCGAGAGCTGCGCTACGCAGTATTCTCTTTCATTATTCCTTACACTTATTAGAAGTCCTATTACCTTTGCGGAAAATTATTTTAAGCAATGGAGATTATTGACAATCAGTACTGCCTCAGTGGTGGTGTGAGAGCATTGGATTTAGTAGAGAGATATGGCTGTCCTATCTATGTCTATGACACAGCTGTCATAGAGCAGAAGTATAAACAGTTCATGAATGCTTTTGAAGGAGTCAATCTCAAGCTCAACTATGCTTGTAAGGCACTGTCTAATGTCAATATCCTTCGATTCATCAAGAAGCTTGGAGCTGGACTCGATGCTGTCTCTATCCAAGAAGTGATGCTGGGCCTGCATGCAGGGTTTGCTCCAGACGAGATACTCTATACACCTAATGGTGTATCAATAGAAGAGATGGCAGAGGCTATCCGACTGGGTGTCAAAGTGAATGTCGATAATATTTCTACCCTCGAGCAGTTTGGGCACCATTTTCCAAATTATCCGGTATGCATCAGGATTAATCCGCACATCATGGCCGGCGGTAATAGTAAAATATCAGTTGGGCATATTGATTCTAAATTTGGTATATCAGTCCATCAGCTACCGCTCGTACAGCGTATCGTGGAGGCGACTGGAGTCCATGTTGAGGGGATCCACATGCATACTGGATCTGACATCTTGGATGCAGAGGTTTTCCTATTGGGAGCAGAGGTGCTATTTGGAGCAGCCATGGCATTTCCAGATTTAGATTATGTGGACTTTGGTAGTGGATTCAAGGTGCCTTACAAGCCCAATGACATCTCCACAGATATAGAAGATCTCGGTAAGCGTATAGGTGAGCGATTCCATACTTTTTGTAAGGAATATGGTAAAGAGCTTACGTTAAAGTTTGAACCAGGAAAATATCTTGTCAGTGAGTCTGGCTATTTTTTAGTCAAAACGAATGTAGTCAAGCAAACCATGTCTACTGTATTCGCTCATGTAGATAGTGGGCTCAATCATTTGATTCGTCCTATGTTTTATGACTCTTATCATGAGATATTTAATGTGTCCAAGCCAGAAGGCAAGAGTCGCATTTATACAGTGGTAGGATATATATGTGAGACAGATACATTCGGTGTCAACCGTAAGATCTCCGAGATCCAAGAAGGCGATATCCTTGCATTTAAAAATGCAGGAGCTTATTGCTATTCTATGAGTAGCAATTATAATTCGAGATTCAGACCAGCTGAGGTCATGATATATGAAGGGCAAGACTACCTGATCAGAGAGCAAGAAGATTTTCAGGATCTCTTGCGGCATCAAGTAGAAGTAGATGGGCTACTGGATGACAAAGTCGGTCAGCTGGGTACTGAACAGCCCAATCTCCTCGGCGAGAAAATAGAACAAAAGAGAAAGGCAGAGCGATAGGTAATTCCCATCCAAATCGAGAAAAATATATTAAGAAGATAATTAAGCAACAGACGCTAATGCAAGAGATAGCATCAAGATATAATCCCGCAGAAGTAGAAGATAAGTGGTACCAGTATTGGGAGTCAAAAGGATACTTTCACTCGGAGCCAGATGATCGTGAGGCATACAGTATCGTGATCCCGCCACCAAATGTAACAGGTGTGCTACACATGGGCCATATGCTCAATAATACGGTCCAAGACATCCTGATACGTAAGGCTCGCCTCGATGGCAAAAATGCTTGCTGGGTACCAGGGACGGATCACGCATCGATCGCTACCGAAGCTAAAGTGGTACGTAGCCTGAGAGAGCAAGGTATCAAAAAGTCAGATCTGACTCGAGATCAGTTTCTCGAGCATGCATGGGCTTGGACAGATAAGTATGGAGGTATCATCCTCAAGCAGCTGCGTAAGCTCGGAGCATCCTGTGACTGGGAGCGTACGGCATTTACTATGGATGAAGAGCGCTCAGAGGCGGTGATACAAGCCTTCGTAGATCTATATAATCGTGGAAAGCTCTACCGTGACTACCGTATGGTAAATTGGGATCCAGAAGGAAAAACTGTACTGTCCAATGAAGAAGTTTTATACTCAGATGAGACCACTAAGCTGTGTCAAGTGCAGTATCGGGTAGAAGGTACGGACGAGTATCTCGTGATCGCCACTACACGTCCTGAGACGATCATGGGTGATACAGCAGTCGCAGTACATCCTGACGATGAGCGATATTGCCATCTGAAAGGCAAAAAAGTCATCGTACCTATCGTCAATCGTGCAGTGCCTATCATCTTTGATGATTATGTGGATATGGAGTTTGGCACTGGGGCCCTGAAGATCACTCCAGCACATGATCCAAATGACTATGAGATCGGTAAACGTCATGATCTTGAGACCATCGATGTGCTCAATGATGATGGTACGCTCAATGAGTTAGCTACTGTATATATCGGGGAGGATCGAGTTATCGCCCGAAAGAAGATCATCAAGGATCTGGTCGAGTCAGGTGATATCGTCAAAGTAGAAGACTATACCCACAGTGTAGGAAGATCAGAGCGGACTAACGCTGTGGTCGAGCCGAAGCTATCACTACAGTGGTACGTAGATATGAAGTCGCTGGCGGAGCCTGCCCTCCAGGCAGTGATGACAGATGATATTCAGTTTTTCCCAGAGAGACAAAAGAATACCTATCGTCACTGGATGGAGAATATCCGTGACTGGTGTATCTCTCGACAGCTATGGTGGGGACATCGCATACCCGCTTACTTTGTAGGTGATGAGGTATTCGTGGCGACTACTGCTGAGGAGGCGCTCACACTCGCTCAGGCCAAGCTGGGTGCAGACATCACCCTGGATGACCTTAGGCAAGATGAGGATGTATTGGACACATGGTTCAGTTCTTGGCTATGGCCAATAACCTGCTTCCATGGATTCAAGAGCAGAGAGGAGTTAGATTACTATTATCCGACCTCCATATTAGTTACTGGTTGGGATATTATATTCCTCTGGGTCGCACGTATGATCATGGCAGGATATGAGTGGGAGCAGGATATGCCATTTAAGGAGGTTTACTTCACGGGTATGGTACGGGATAAGCAGCGTCGCAAGATGAGTAAATCCTTGGGCAATTCTCCAGATGCGCTGGAGTTGATCAAGACATTCGGGGCAGATGGAGTGAGATTTGGCGTTTTGTCTTCATCACCCGCTGGTGGAGATTTACTTTTTGATGATAAGCTCTGTGAGCAAGGTAGAAACTTCTGCAATAAAATGTGGAATGCACTCCGACTACTAAAAGGATGGGAAGTCGATGCCAGTATAGAGGCACCTGAGGGAAATCAATTAGCCATCGAGTGGATCAATGCTAAGCTAAATGAAGTCATCACGAGTATCGATGAGGACTACAAAAACTATAAGCTCTCAGATGTCACAATGAAGCTGTACTCTTTCGTGTGGAATGACTTCTGCTCTTGGTATCTGGAGATGATCAAGCCTGCCTATGGCGCCCCGATAGATCAAGAGACATTGGATGCTACGATTGCCGTATATGAGCAGATTTGTATTTTACTACATCCATTGATGCCATTTGTGACAGAGGAGATCTGGCATAATCTGAAAGAGAGAGCAGCAGGTGATGATGTGATGGTGGCTAAGCATCCTGCGGCATCAGCGATCGATAGCGAATTAATAGATTCTATCGAAGTGCTTAAGAGATTAGTCTCTAAGATCCGTGATACTCGGATCTCAAATCAGTTGAAACCTAAAGAAGAGCTAAATTTATACGCAGAGCAATCTGATTCTAATTTTATCACAGGAGACCGTATACAGTACTTATTGACTAAGATGGCCTTCATCAGCGATGTGTCTGTCACAGCTGAGCTCCCGGACAATGGAACCTCATTCATGAGTGATAATGAGAAGTATTTCTTACAGTTTGATATCGAGATCGACGTAGAGGCAGAGACTGAGCGTCTGAAGTCAGAGCTGGACTATGCCTTAGGATTTGTCAAGTCCGTCGAGAAGAAACTCTCTAATGAGCGATTTGTGAATAATGCACCAGAAGCGGTCGTGAATAATGAGCGAAAGAAATTAACTGATGGCCAAGAGAGAGTACGTATCCTCGAAGAAAGCTTAGCTAAGCTGACGGGAGGGTAGTCTGTATCTGAAGAGCTATATCCTCTGAGCCAAGATGTTCAAAATATCCGAGGGCTTGGAGGGCTTCCATTTGATTAAAAGATTGTTTTTCTAAATCGCTAAGAGCATCAACCGCTTCGCTTGGTTGAGCTATAGATCGGATATATCCTGCTCTTATAAGTAGCGATACTTCTGGAAATTTATTATGATTTGGGCCGATCAGGGTAGGCACACCATTTATAGTGGGTTCTATTGTGCTGTGGAGTCCTTCGCCAAATCCTCCGCCGACATAGCAAAGTGTAGCGTATGCATATAGCGATTGAAGATGGCCTACCTCATCGATCAGGAGCAAAGGGCCATTCACTTTGTTTCTCGCAGAGCTGAGGGGGATTTGCAATTCAATACTGTCAGATATTTCCCGAATTATGTCATAGTCTATGTGATGTGGTACTATGATACTCCCGTATTTACTTCCAGTTAGTTCAGGGATTAAAGACTTTATGGTCTCGATGTCAGATTTATGGACACTGGCGAAGACGAAGATCTTCTCATACTGGCTGATAAAAGCAAGAATGTTTTGTGGCAAAGCAGTACGATTGGTTTCTATGCATTCTTCTACACGTAGATGATAACTACGATTTATATATAGAGCTTTTAATCTCTCTGCAGTCTTATCAGAATGTGTGAATAGGTTAGCTGCATTAAGTAGATAGTTGGACATTAGCTTTATCAATAGCTTGCCTTTCTTTTTATCTCCATTGATAGTCAAGCCTACATAAGTGAACGGAATTTTTCTTTGAGTAAGCTGATCTAAGAATATTGGCCAAAACTCATTGCCACTGATGATTACATGGTCAGGGGAGGTGAGTTTGAGAAGTGTGGATACAGATTCCCGAGTATCAAATGGAGCTTGTACGAATTGTATTTTGTCATCAGTATACCGCCTACTCAGATAGTCTCGAGCATCAGGTGAAAATACGGATACCACGATCCGGACGTGTTGTTTGAGATGTCCTATTAGAGCTGCTATATAAAGATACTCACCGACAGAAGCGACGCAACAGAGTATAGTCTGAGAGTCACTATTTAGATTGTCGTATCGACGTTCTGCACGTGCCCATATTTTGGCACGAGGACCAAAGACTCCCATCCTTATAGGTATTATTAGTACATGGTAGAGTATAGAATATATAGCGACAGCTATGCCCTGTATCATTACAATTGTTCTGATACATAGATACTTGATTATTAACAGAATGTAACACTTGTATATACGTATTTTTCCTTCATCTTTCCATTTTATGGTATCTTGTGAGCTTCATTGATACAGACATGAAATACAAGAAGAATATACTAATTACTGGAGGGGCTGGATTCATCGGTTCACACTCCGTACGCTTGATGGTCAATAAGTATCCTGACTACCACATTATTAATCTGGATGCCTTAACGTATGCAGGTAATCTTGAGAATTTGAAAGACGTAGAGTCGGCAGAAAATTACACTTTCGTGCAAGCTGACATCCTTAATACTGAGGCGATCGAGGAGATATTCCGAGATTATCAGATCACAGATGTCATGCACTATGCAGCTGAGTCTCATGTCGATCGATCCATCACAGATCCTTTGGCATTTCTAAAGACCAATATTTTAGGTACAGTAAACCTTATGCAAGTCGCTAAAGCAGCTTGGGCAGGTGAGCTCGATCAGCATGTGTTTTATCATGTATCTACCGATGAGGTATATGGTAGCCTTGGCCCAGAAGGGTTCTTTCATGAGACTACAGCATATGATCCTCAGTCGCCATATAGTGCATCAAAAGCAAGTAGTGATCATTTCGTACGTGCCTATGCTAACACATATGGCATGAATATTAAGATTTCTAATTGTTCTAATAACTACGGGCCTAATCAGTTTCCGGAGAAATTGATACCTCTCATGATCAATAACATCAGACATAGTAAAGCACTGCCGGTCTATGGAGATGGCACTAATATCAGAGACTGGCTTTATGTCGTAGATCATGTCATAGCGATTGATGAGATCTTTCATAATGGAAAGTCAGGTGAGACCTATAATATCGGAGGCAATAACGAACTACAAAATATAGAACTCGTACACCTGCTATGTGATCTGATGGATGATAAAATGGGTCAACCAAAAGGAACGGCACGAAAGCTTATCACTTTTGTCAAAGATCGTCCTGGACATGATCATAGATATGCGATCGACAATACGAAACTCACTACTGAGTTAGGTTGGGAGCCATCGCTCACCGTAGAAGAAGGTATGCGTAAGACCATAGATTGGTACTGGGATAATCAAGAGTGGATGGATCACGTCACCTCAGGTGCCTACAGACAGTACTACGAAAAACAATATAGTTAATCGAAATAGGTGGATGTTAGCTCGGGTCGTTTTTGTCATAGTTCTTTTAGTTAGCCTGTACGCAGATATAGCTGCACAGATTACCCCATATGAGGTGCAATTGCAGCAGGAGCTTCGTAGTAGAGGTATAGAAGAAGAAGAGCTTCGGGCCCTTTTGTTGGAAAGAGGGATCGATATTGACGATATAGAGTCGCTCACACCTTCACAGATTGCTGAGCTTCAAGTAGCCATTGAGGAACTCTCTAATGATCGAAAGTTTGGTCGTGATCGTAGTCTTGAAAACGAGGTATTTGAGGTTGATACGACCGAAATAGTAGAGGAAGACATGGCATCAGATACCTTAGTGGTGACTGATGATAGTATTAAGAGTTACGCTATCTATGGTCATCAATTTGTCGATACAGAGCAATTATCATTGATCGAGATAGGAGAGAGCTACTCTGCCCCGGACTATTATCGGATAGGACGAGGAGATGAGCTGGGTGTCTCGATATTCAGCAGCAATGCTCAGATAGATGAGCTGCTTACAGTAGCGCCTGATGGGAGCGTGATGATCAGAGAGGGTAGAGTGAAAGTATTCGTATCAGGTCTGAGCCTATCAGAAGTCAAAGACAAACTAGCAAAGAACTATCGTCAATATGCCAGATTTGATGCTGGCGATTTTGCTGTGACTGTCAGTACGACACGCAAAATCAATGTGCAAGTATTTGGAGAGGTGATGAGACCTGGAAGTTTCACCGTAGATGCGGTCAATTCGCCTATGCATCTTTTAGCCGCAGCCGGAGGATTCACAGATAATGCATCCGTCCGTCAGATCAAGCTCATCAAAAAAAATGGCGCTGAGTCTAAAATAGATTTATATCAACTCATCAATGATCCAAGCTATATCAGAGACGTATATCTCGAGGATGGGGATTATATCTTCGTACCAGCAGCTCAGTCTATTGTAGAAGCTGCTGGAGCTATCAAGCGCCCTCACCAGTATGAAATAATAGAAGGTGATGGATTAATCGATCTGATCTCATATGCGGCTGGGCTCCAGCAAAATGCCTATCTCTCTACGATCAGAGTACTGAGATATGTGAATGATCGTCGCATTATCAAAGATGTGCCCTATGCTCAGCTGATAAAAGATGGTTTAGATTATCCATTAGTTCATGGAGATTTGATTCGTGTAGATTCTATCTCAGCAGAGCTCGAAGACTACGTATCAGTGATCGGAGAGGTGAGAAATGAGGGTGAATATGAGCGTACAGAAGGCATGACAGTCAGAGACCTCATCTATCGTGCTAATCTAAAACGATCCTCTCGTCGTGACTTTGCATTACTGAAGCGAACCAATGATGATGGCACTATTAATATGATCAGTCTATCCATAGATGATGTCCTGAGTGGAGCAGACCCTACTGCTAATTTGGTGCTGCAGGATGCAGATCAATTAGTCGTATGGCCTCAGGAGAGATTTACAGACGAGCAATATATCAAGATAGCTGGTGCTGTCAGATATGAAGAAACGGTACCCTATGATGATGAAGGCCAACTCAAGGTGGCGGATGCCATTTTGTTGGCGGGAGGCTTACGAAGAGATGCCGCTGACTACGCTCACATCCATCGTCTCGATCCCCTCAATCCTAATGATCGAGCATATGTCCGTATAGACTTATTGCGTCTCATGAATGATGAGAATAGTATTGATAATATAGTCTTGGAGCCATTCGATAGCGTACATATCTACTCAAAGAATGATTTTCTCGATGATGTATTAATCAAAATATCGGGAGCGGTAAATAATGCTGGAGAATTTGCATATGGTGAAGGCATGTCGTTGAACGATGCGATCATTTTAGCGGGAGGATTTAAGCGGTCCTCAGCGACTAATGATATCGAGATATCAAGAGTCATCATCAAGGATAATCAACCCACCAAGACCATAGTGAAGCGAGTATCGCTGAGTAGAGACGAGTTGGTAGATTTTACGGATTCGGACGGGATGTTTCAGATCGAGCCTTATGATAATATTTTCGTGAGATATGTGCCGGAGTTTGAGCTACAGCAGAATATCGCTATCGAGGGTGAAGTGAAAATACCTGGAGAGTATAGCCTTGTCAAAGAAAATGAAACGGTATATGACTTAATAGAGCGAGCTGGAGGATTGACAGAAGAGGCATTTCCTGAGGGGGCGACTCTCTATCGAGGAGAGGACAGTCTTGGCTATATCGTCATGCGCATGGAAGAAATCATACTCGACCCGTCATCCCGATATAATTATACGCTCAAGAATGGCGATGTACTCACGATCCCTAAAAGACAAGACTATGTGACTATAATCGGTGCTACTAACATAGATAGAGCGGTAAGTGGGGATATACTCGGTCAGGAGAAATCCATACGTGTCCCGTATCACGAGGGGAAGGACGCATTGTTTTATATCAACTATTATGCAGGAGGATTTGCAGATAATGCGAGAAAAGATAAAATCTTTGTCAAGCATGCTAACGGCGAGGTAAAAACCACTGAAAAACGCTTTTTATTAGGGAAAAAGCATCCCGAAGTGCTACCTGGATCTATAGTACAGGTAGGTCGTGAACTCATAGACACCTACGGTCAAGATCAAGAAGAAGATGTGAATTGGACGAAAGTCTTAGGTGATAGTGTGGCGCAGGCCATGTCTATTTTGACTTTGGTGCTCTTAGTACAGCGCTTAGACTAAGGTTATGGCTTGCTGAGCTTTTTGGAGTTCTTGATAGACAGCATGAGCTCTTTTATTAAATCGTTTAGCCCACATCGGACTTTTTCCTTCAGATGAGATGAGTTGTTCCTTGTAGCCGGATCCAAGCGCTATAAGATCGAGAGGAAGCCCCCATTTTTGGATTTTATTATTCAGCAAAAGTGATATGTCTGAGTCATGTAGATCTGTAGGAGTGAAGATCAAAAAACATCTATCTGGATGGTTGTGACATTGCCTGAGCATCATCTCATTAGTCACCGTCCACTGACGGTAGTATCGCCATATGGTATCTGGTCTATTCTTAAATAAACGACCCGCATCAGATCGTCTAATCAATGAACTCACACATGCATCCGGCTCACGTACGATGAATACATATTTTGCCTTTGGTAGTATGAGATTCCATAGAGGAAAGAACAAGGGTGTTCTCGGATCTTTCCAGCCCCAAGTCTGAGACTGTTCTGGCTGGAGTGTTGAGATAGCTTCACTCGCTTTGGCGATGTCCTGAGGAGTATATCGGATGGCCGTTATCTCATCGGTAGGACGATAGAGGCCCCGAGTGTGCAGCTGATGGTCGGAGATGAGCGTCTCGTGAAGATCCACTATGCTCTGATCTTCAAAATGGCCTTCAGCGTTAAATTGATTCGCAGGGATAAGATGATCTCCGAGATGAAGTCCTGCTGATTGAAATACTTTAGCGAGATAACTGGTATTGGAGCGATGCATACCAGTCACGATAAGACACTTATCAGACAGCTCGATCATCTATAGTTTAGCTCTGACTGTCCGATAAGTATCATCTTGTTTTATATCTGATTAAGATCTGATGGCTTTGATGCCAGGCAGTTCTTTTCCTTCGAGGTATTCGAGCATAGCTCCACCACCGGTGGAGACGAAGCTTACTTCACTATCGAGCCCATTCTTCTTGATCGCAGCGACAGAGTCACCACCACCGATGAGAGAGAATGCGCCATTCTTAGTAGCGGCGGCCACCGCATTCGCTATGGCGTTAGTTCCTACGGCGAATTTATCAAATTCGAAAACACCCATAGGTCCATTCCAGATGATGGTTTTTGCTTCCGCTACAGCGGCACTAAATGCCTCAATAGATTTTGGTCCAATATCGAGACCTTCCCAGCCAGCAGGAATAGACATACTGTCCACTTCCTGTGTATTAGCATCTGGGCTGAATGCATCAGCTGCAATATTATCAGTAGGAAGTAGGAGCTTAGTGTTTTTCTCCTTCGCTTGCTTCATGAGATCGAGGGCTAAGTCGAGCTTATCATCTTCACAGATCGAGTTGCCTATTTCGCCTCCCTGCGCTTTGAAGAAAGTATAGGCCATACCACCTCCGATGATCACTGTATCAGCGAAATCTATTAATCTCTCGAGTAATAATAACTTATCAGATACTTTAGCTCCTCCTGTGATCGCCACGAGAGGTCGCTGAGGAGTCTTGAGTACTTTATCCGCATTCTCTATCTCAGACTCCATAAGGAGGCCAAAGCTCTTCTGCTCAGCACTAAAGAAATCTGCCACCACCGCAGTAGAAGCGTGTGCTCTATGGGCCGTGCCAAATGCATCATTGACATAGACATCAGCCAACTTGCTCAAACCTTCTGCCAGCGCTCTGTCACCTTTTGATTCTCCAGCATGAAATCTTGTGTTCTCTAAAAGCAACACTTCTCCAGCCTGCAGAGCAGCAGACTTGGCCTCTGCATCACTACCGATACAGTCATCTGTAAACTGTACAGGACGATTGAGTAGGGTAGAGAGATGAGGAGCGATATTGCGTAGAGTAAACTTTTTCACATTGATGCTACCATCTTCGTTCAGTTTCTTCTGAGGTCTACCCAGATGCGACATGAGTATCACAGCTCCGCCGTCAGCGAGTAGTTTATTGATCGTAGGTAATGCTCGCTTGATACGAGTGTCATCTGTGATCTGAAGGTCGTCGTTGAGAGGGACATTGAAGTCCACTCTCACTAAGACTTTCTTATCTTTTACATCAATGGTCATGACTATGCTTTGACGATGAGTGTAGCGAGATCTGCTAATCTTGCAGAATATCCAGCTTCATTGTCATACCAGCTTACTACTTTGAGCATATCGCCATTTACATCAGTCATCTGGCTGTCAAAGATCGATGAGTGCTTATTAGTCACTATATCACTTGATACTAATGGATCAGTGCTATACTCGAGCACGCCTTTCATAGCGCCTTCTGCATTTTCTTTGAATTTTGCATTTACCTCCTCAGCCGTTACTGTTTTTTCGAGTCTTACATTGACCTCGATCATAGATCCAGTGATCACTGGGACACGTACTGCGATAGCGAATAGCTTGCCAGCTACCTCAGGAAGTACTTTTCCTACAGCAGATGCTGCTCCTGTACTCGTCGGGATGATATTTGATGCCGCAGCACGAGCTCTACGTAGATCGCTATGAGGAGCATCCTGGATACGTTGATCAGATGTATATGCGTGGATCGTTGTCATCGAGCCATTGATGATACCATAGTTTTCATGTAGTATCTTCATCACTGGTGCGAGACAGTTAGTCGTACAAGATGCATTAGAGAATACATTCTTTCTTCTATCGAGCTCGTCGTCATTTACACCGAGTACGATTGTCTGTACGTCACCACCTTTTGCTGGAGCAGAGATGACTACATCTTTCGCACCTGCCTGTAGGTGAAGACCTGCTTTTTCTTTTGAGCGGAATATACCCGTGCATTCCAATACTAAATCAACACCTAAATCACCCCAAGGCAATTTTGCTGGGTCTCTTTCTGCATAGGCTTTGATCTCAGTTCCATTCACGATGAGTGATTCATCAGTAGATTCGACTGTACCGTCAAATTTGCCGTGTGCTGTGTCAAACTTTAATAGGTGAGCCAAAGTAGCATTATCAGTAAGATCGTTGATAGCGACTACTTCGATGTTAGGATTCTTGACTAAGTTTCTGAATGTAAGTCGGCCAATTCGACCGAAGCCATTAATAGCAATTTTTTTTCCCATGATTCATGATGTTTTAAATAATAAGTCACCAAAAATAAGCAAACAATTGGCGAAATATCGCTATCAGAACATCATTTCTACGTGATGTATTAATGCATCAAAATGGCCCCAACTAAATCAAATTAGGATAAAAATCGAGATTTGGTATTTTGTTTTCGATTTTGCCTTTTTGCCTAATTATTGTCTTATTTAAATCGTCAGCCATGAAATATAATTTTTGACTAAAAACGATCTAATTAGTATGGATTTTGTCGTTTAATACACGTTTTGCACCCTCTTTATCTTGGATTGGGGTCCAATTTCCTTGATTTTTAAACCAGGTCATTTGCCGTTTGGCATAGTTGCGACTGTGCTGTTTGATTTTGTCTACGGCCTGCTCCAGCGACCATTCACCATCGATGTATTTGAATAATTCTTTGTAACCTACTGTATTGAGACTATTGAGAGATCGATAAGGATATACTGATCGAGCCTCATCTATGAGTCCCATCTGGATCATGATGTCTACTCGACGATTGATCCGATCATAGAGTAGCTGACGATCCATCTGGATACAGAAAGGTACAGAGATAAATGGGCGAACAGTATGCTGACTCGTCAGAAAACTGCTGAAAGGCTCTCCAGAGCTACGAATGACACTGAGCGCTCGGATGAGTCGATGAGGATTATCTCTATCGACCTGATCATAATAGCTCGGGTCAGCCTCAGCTAAAGCTGCTTGTAGAGGAGCTAAGCCCTGCTCATCATATAGCTGCTGAAAGTAATCTCTGTCCGCTGGAGCTACCGCTGGAAATTCATCTACGCCATGGATCAATGCTCGTAAATAGAGACCCGTACCGCCCACCACGATGGCGACATCATGAGTACGATAGACCTCATCTAATATCTGCATAGCGTCTCGCTCGTACTGCCCTACATTATAATCATCATGGATGCTGAGTGTATTGATGAAATAATGTTTGGCTGCAGCCATCTCCTCCTCTGTAGGCTTAGCTGTACCGATGCTGATCTCACGATAAAACTGTCGACTATCCGCTGATAGGATAGGACAGCTGTAGTACTGGGCTAAGTCTATTGCGAGGGAAGTCTTACCGCTGGCGGTGGGGCCTCCTACGAGTATGAGATATTTATCTTTTTGTAACATTACTGGTACAAAGATTATAAAAACAGATTCTATTTGTTTCTTTCTCGTAGTATTCTCCTTGATTTGATATTTTGTGAGGGATTACTATATCATAAATATTTCAGCATATGCGCATTCTTATTCTCCTATCGGGATTGTTATTTCTCATGAGCTGTGATAGCTCGACTGAGGCTTCTCATGATCAGTCTCCAGCTCCATCAAAATCTGAATATGCCATAGTCATCCATGGCGGAGCAGGCACTATTCTTAAAAAGAATATGACGCCAGAGCGAGAAGCTAAGTATAGGGCCGCTCTTGATTCGGCGTTGACTGTAGGAGAGCAGATCTTAGCTGATGGGGGAGCGGCGATAGATGCGGTGGAGCATACGATTCATTTTTTAGAGGATTCTCCATTGTTCAATGCGGGTAAAGGAGCTGTATTCAATCATGAAGGAAAGAATGAACTCGATGCGTCTATCATGCAGGGGAGTGATCAAAATGCTGGAGCCGTCGGAGGTCTGAGCACTATCAAACATCCGATCTCAGCTGCCAGAGCGGTGATGGAGCAGTCGGAGCACGTACTGCTGACAGGAGCCGGTGCTGAGCAGTTTGCTCAAGAGCAGGGTTTAGAGAGCGTGGATCCTTCATATTTTTATACAGAGGCTCGATGGAATAGTCTACAGCGAGTCATCGCTGAGGAGAAAGGAGTGGAGCTCTCAGAGTCCGATGATCCTAATGATAAAAAGCATGGCACCGTAGGCTGTGTGGCCCTCGATAAAGCTGGCAACATAGTGGCGGGTACCTCTACAGGCGGCATGACTAATAAGCGATACAATAGATTTGGCGATGTACCTATCATCGGAGCGGGTACCTATGCTGACAATGCTACTGTAGGAGTGAGCTGTACAGGACATGGAGAGTATTTCATCCGATATGCGGTGGCCCATGATGTACATGCCCGTATGCTATATCTGGAGGAGCCACTGGAGACAGCTGCTGATCATGTCGTGAATACCACACTGGTAGAAAAAGGTGGATCAGGAGGCCTCATAGCCATAGATCGCTATGGCAATGTCTCTATGCCATTTAATAGTGCAGGGATGTATCGTGGCTACGCTAAGCCAGGAGAGCGCTATGTCGGCATCTATGATGATGAGTGATGAGTACTTATCGTCAGTGTCTGGAGTATTGCTGTCATATCTTCGCAGGCGAAGGGTTTTCTGCATAGTGACTGACTAAGGGCCTTAGAAGATCAAAGTGATGTCATCTTGTAGACATTCTGTAGATTAATATGTAGACGATTAGTGACCAGTTGGCTCTCGATGTGTCAGAATAGTAAGCACTCTAAAATAACAAGACAAGAATGTATTACTACAAAATAGGTGAAAAGATCTCTGGTCCGCACAGTATAGCGGACCTCAGGACTTTAGGGCTAAGTTTTAATATACTTATCAAAAAAGAAGGGGAAGAGTACTGGAAGCCTCTCATGCATATTCCCGAGGTATTTAGGGCGTTCTTGTCGAAGCCTATGACTAAAGATGCTCCCTCGAGAAGTGGTCTTACAGGAGTTTAGATTGTTTTATTCAGATAGGTCCAAAATGACTTCATGCCTTTCATTTTTTCAATAAAGTCAAAGAAATCTATTGGCTTGACTACATAGGCACTCACCCCAGCATCGTAGGCTTTATTAATATCGCTTGAAAGCTCTGAGGATGATAGGAGGAAAACAGGAACTTGAGACACTGGCCCATTCATCTCACGTATTTTGACTAAAGTATCAATACCACTCAGTCGTGGCATTTTATTATCAAGGATGAAAGCTTCATAATGATCTTCTGGATCATTTGAGATGAGGTCTATTAGCTCTTGGCCATCATTCACGGTGATGACCTCGCATGATAGATCTATCTCCTCACAGGCCAGAGAGAATAGATGTTGGTCAGCGGCATTATCATCTGCACAGATTAATTTCATGTTCTTGATTAGTTAGTTTTCTTGAGTTTTATGTAAAACGTAGCCCCTTCATTGATCTTGCCCTCTGCCCAGATCTCACCACCGTGCTTTCGCACGATCTGCTGAGCGTGAGCGAGTCCTATGCCTGACCCTTCGAATGCTTTACTATTGTGTAAACGTCTGAATACTCCGAATAATTCATCGGCATACTCCATATTAAATCCTATTCCATTATCTGCGATAGCTATTGTGAGAGTATGATCTGTTTCTTCGGAGATTTTTACTGAGATTTTCGCAATTTCTCTTTTCTCGGTGTATTTGACGGCGTTGCCTATGATATTCGATAGTACCATATAGATCAGATCCTTATCTCCATTGATTTTGGGTAGAGGCTGGATATCCCACAGGACTTTTCGGTTGGTGAGTTTTTCTTCGGATCGTTCTATGATCTTAGATATATTATGATTCAGATTTATCTCAGTTATATTGAGATCTTGTCGGCTATAGGTAGAGTAGGCGAGCAGGGCATCGATCATATTGCCCATTTGATTTGCAGATTCGGATATATTATTAAGGTACGTATATAGCTTGTCTTTCGCTATTTCATCTGTTTTGTGTTGGATGATCGTGGCATATCCGTTGATATGGCGGAGTGGTGATCTCAGGTCATGAGAGATGGAGTAGGCGAATGCTTCGAGATCTATATTTGATTGTTCGAGCTCTGCGGTACGTATTTTTACTTTGTTTTCGAGATCAGTCTGATAGGAAAGAAGCTGATTTTCGAGATTTTTAGTCTCTGTTACATCTTGTGTTACGCCGATGGCTCCTATTGGTGTGCCTTGATCATCATATTGTAGTTGCATCCGTACTTTGGCATAGGCTCGTGTGCCATCACCTTTGGGCACGTTGAATATCTTATTGTGAATGGCATCGAGACTACCGGTAGCAGCAAAACTACTAAAGGCCTCCATAATTTCGTCATGATCTTCTGGAGCTACAAATTTGTTAAGGTGCTCTTCAAAGGTCATCGTATATCCTCCGATTTCAGTAGCGGAGGTGCCTGCCAGTCTATAAAATTGATCATTGAAAGTGTATAGCCCATCCTTCAATGAGTAGGACCAGTGTGCCATTTTTGATATTTCGTAGCCAGTAGCGATGACTTTTTCATTGGCTTTTTGCTGATCTTGGAGCTTTTTTCTTTCTGTGACATTGATACTGACTCCTAAGATTCCTTTCAGTATACCTTCCTTGTTTTTTTCGGGTCGCATGCTATTACTGATCCATCCTGTACTACCGTCACCAAATAGAAACGCTATATACTCTCGATCGTGGAGACTCAGGTCGCCTGTCTTGTAGATGCCTTCAAAAATATTATAGAAGTATGGATGTGATTCAGACGGTAAGAATTGTTGAGCAAATTGTTCCAAATTAAGAATATAGCTACCTATTTGGCCTATTGATGTCTTTGCTAAATTGTAGAATTGATCATTAAGCAAAAAGGATCTATCCTGAAAAGAATAGTACCAGTGCCCCATTTGAGCGATATCATATGCGGCGTATAGTTTTTCTTCTGCACTTCTCTGCTTGTCAATGTCTTGTACTAATCCATCGACTACCGTCGAAAGCCCATTCGTATCATAGGTGATGCTGACGTTTAATTTTATCCACTTATACCTATCGTCTTTAGTCAATGATCTAAACTCCAGCTCTAAGGCTGTTGCTCCATTCTTATTTTTAAAGATACCATATACTTTGTCTATATCCTCAGGATGGATATAGTGAGGGCAGTCGGTACTTTTCAAGGGGGGATCCTCGGGGAAGTCAAAAACCATCAGGGCTTCTGGACTATATTCAAATCGGTCTTCGGGTTTTATGTATTTCCAAGTCCCTATCTGTGCGACTTTGTGTGCGTTTTTTATTGATGCTTCGTTTTCCTTTAGCTTTACCTGTAGGGACTTGAGATCATTGATATCTTGTAGTATTCCTACCGCTCCATCTACTTTGCCATTTTCGTCCTTGGTGACATGCATGTAGGTCTGCGCATGGCCTTTTTGACCATTGGCATATGTGATGTTATTTTCAAATTTTATCACCTTATTTTCATCCTTTTGAGCGAAAAGCTCATTGAGACTATTAAAAAGTTTCTCTTGTTCTGTTGGCACAACGAATCGACGAAGCCACTCATCATATTCTACAAGATATGATCCTTCTTGCTCGATGGAGGTACCGATCAACTCATAGATAAGATCATTGAGCACGAATTTTCCTTTGCGTAAATCAAACCTCCATGGAGCTAATTTAGCGATCCGACATGCACGTATGAGTTCTTGCTCTCTCTGGCGGAGGTTATTTTCGATGCGTTTTTGATCAGTGGTATTTTGTAGTATACCAAATAAATATTTCTTCTTATCAAATGGATTTTCTTGAAGCATCAACTTCAGCTGATACCACTGCGTGACGTTGTTTATGGTGACTCTGAACTCTACATCGAGCATGCCCGTTTGCTTACATCTTTCATTTTCTGCTATCAGCAGATCACGGTCTGATGGATCTATACATCTAAAAAGGGAATGTAGATCATGTGGGATATCTGCTTTGGGGTATCTTATCACCTTGAGAGCCTGAGGTGAGTAATGAAGTATTTGTTTTCGGATATCATACTTTACCCTACCTATCTTTGCGCTCTCAAAAGTCTGTTCGAGGATTACTTGATCCTCTTTAGCACTTAGCTCTTTTAAGAATTCTTCTGTGATGATTTGTTTAGTCCCATACAGTCTCTTGACCTTGTTATGATCGTCGAGAGATACGAATACAGTTACTTTGATAAACTGTCTTTCTCCTCGGCCATCCGTGAATCCATGTCTAAAATAGGATTGGTAATTAGGATCATTGGTAGATAGTGCTTTTTTTATTTCATTTCGGATGACAGCCAGATCTTCTTCTGTGAGCTTTAAGACTTTTGATAGAATGTCGAAAGAAATAGCATATCCTCCAAAATCCTCTTTTGACCGATGCATGATTTGGCATGCTTGCTCGTTGAGTGAGTATATATCATTATCGCAGTTATATTCCCAGTAGGCTATTTGGGCGATTTGGTTGGTCGTCACCAGTTGGTTATGATGATCCTGCAGATTCTTTTTATCGAGTACAGTTTTTGTAGTGTTTCGATTTGTTCCGGCTATGGCGATTATTGTTCCTTCATGATCCTTGATGGGTAGGAGAGTTCTGATCCCATGTATTGTATTGTTTTCTGGGGTCTGTAGAGTGTATGGACTGTCGACTTTGGGTTTTCCTGTTTTGATTACTTCTTTTTCATCATTAGCAGTGATATGAGGAAATTCTCCTTCGAATAAGTCACTGTCTGTTTTACCGATGATTAGATCAGGAGAGTCCAGGCCCAGATCACGCACTATTTGTTTGCTCGGGAGTATGATAGTCCCATCCGTGTTTTTGAAAAATATCACTTCAGAAAGAGCATCAATCAGTAGCTCGCTGTCCATCGAGTAGATCTCATGTCTGATAGGCTTGACTAATAGTGTGATATGATCATCAGGAGCCGGCTGATCATAGCTGATACGGCAGCGCACGCTAATATCTAAATACTTAATAGTAGTCTCAGAAGGCTCTCCGTTGGTAGTAGTGTTGGTTTGGCAAGATGTAGGTGTCCACTCTCTGCAGTATCGAGTCCAGGACGTATTTATAATGTCCGATAGCTCGCATTTCAATAGGTTAAGAGCAGCTTGATTAGCATGTTCGACGTCAAGATCTTTGGATAGTACAAATACGGCATCGTTGAGCTGATCCAAAAGACCGTAACTGAGCGGGATATGTGGAAATTGCGTAGTAAGAGTGTTCATTCAGTCGTTTATGATCCTTCGACTTCATATCAACTGGTGAAGATAGTCAATAAGAATATGACTCGATCTTCTGCCTTGGCCAATGTGAGTGTTTGTCAAGTCAATGTAGATGATCTGTAGGCTTCATTCTTTCTAAACATCCCCGACTTGTATTTGAGGTAAGAGTGGATATTTTAATAGAGATTAGGCCTTTAGTAGCTGTATATAAAAGGTCGATCCTTCATTGATCTTCCCTTCTGCCCAGATCTCTCCACCGTGTTTTCGTACGATCTGCTGAGCATGAGCAAGGCCTATTCCTGATCCTTCGTAAGTTTTACTATTATGTAGTCGCCTGAATACTCCGAATAATTCATCAGCATATTGCATATCAAATCCGATACCATTATCAGAGATGGCTATTGTCACTGTAGCATCAGTTATATCAGAGATATTCACTGAGATTTTGGCTATCTCTTTTTGCTCGGTGTATTTGATGGCATTGCCTATGATATTAGATAGTACCATATAGATCAGATCCTTATCTCCACTGATCGTGGGTAGTGGCTGGATATCCCATAGTACTGATCGGTTGCTGAGCTTTTCTTCGGATCGTTCTATGATCTTCGATATTTTATCATTGAGATTTATCTCTGTTATATTAAGATCCTGCCGGCTATAGGTCGAGTAAGCGAGTAGGGCGTCTATCATACTGCCCATTTGATTTGCAGATTCGGATATTTTGCTTAGATAGGCATTTAGCGTTTCTTTAGCTATTTCATCTGCTTTATGATGTAGGATAGTAGCGTATCCATTGATATGTCTCAGCGGCGATCTGAGGTCATGGGATATTGAGTATGCGAACGCCTCGAGATCTTTATTCGATTGTTCCAGTTCTTGTGTACGTTGGTCTACCATATCCTGTAGATCCGTCTGATAGGAGAGGAGCTCGTTTTCCAGCCTCTTAGTCTCAGTGACATCTTGAGAGACCACTATGGCTTCTGCTATCATTCCATTTTTGTCGAGGATGGGGCTGATGTAAGTAGTTAGATATCCAATCTCTCCATCGCCATAGATGAATGGGAAGGTTTGATTTTGAAATGAGCTAATATCTTGAGTCTTGATGATATCTTGATAGGTAGCCAAAAGACTTTCATGTAAATGAGCAGGTACAAATCTATTCAAGTACTGATCTATATTCATGGTATAGCCTCCTTCTTTCTTGGCAGTGGTCCTGATCATTTTGTAAAATTGATCATTGAAAGTATATATGCCATCCGCCACAGAGAGGTGCCAGTGACTCATTTTAGCTATTTCGTAGGCTCTTGTTAGTCTCTTCTCTGCGGATACCTGTTGGTCGATGTCTTGGATGAGGCCATTTATTTCGATGGGTGATCCAGATTCGTCATATAGTATTCCGGCATGTAGTCGTAGCCATTTATAGCTCCCACTCTTAGTCAGTGATCTATAGTCTAAGTCTAATGACGGACTCAGAGCAGGTAAGGACCTAAAGCTGTCATAGACCCGCTGCACGTCTTCTGGATGGATATACTCAGTACAGTCTGCAGCCTGAACAGGGGCTGACCCAGGGAGATCATATACTGCTAGGGCTTCTGGACTGAAGTCAAATCTATCTTCCGGTACTGAATACTTAAATGTGCCGATCTGTGCTATCTGATGTACTTTTTTTATTGTTGCTTCATTCTGGATCAGCTGTAGCTCCATCTCCTTGCGCTCAGTGATATCTTGCATGACACCAAAGAGGCTCACTAAGTTGCCATTTTCATCATAGTTCGGTTTGACGCTTACTTTTCCATACCCTGTAGTGCCGTCTCCAAAAATCAGCTCGTGATCCAAGGAATATTTGCCATCGGGATTTTGGTCGCTTTGTATCTTTTGTAGTAATTGGTCAATGTTTGTTTGAGATGACTTTGGTACGTATCGATCGAGAAAGTCTTGTCTATCTATGATATATTCACCAGCGTCTTTTGCTGTGGTTTTTAGTACATCATATATTTCGTCATTCAGATGTAGTTTGAGATCTGACATGGTAAGTGTCCACGTGCCCAGCTTGGCGATTTGGTTGCCTGCTGTGATGATGCCATCCTTTTCTTTGAGATTATTTTCGAGTGTTTTTTGCACTGTGATATCTCGTGTGATACCCAGTACGCCTTTTAGGTTGCCTTGATCGTCAAAATTTCCTTTGACTGTGACTTTGGCATATCCCTCAGATCCATCACCAAAATAGATACGGTGATCCAACTCAAAAAAGTAAGTTGGATCTGCCGCCTTTATTAATCGCTTAGTAGCCTCCCACAGTTTAGAGTGATCTTCTACGGGGATAAATTTATCAGCGAATACAGCTTGATCCATCAGGTAGCCTCCTTCTCGCTTTACATTTGTGCGAAGTACATTGTAGGCTGTGTCATTAAACTCATAGGTACGTGACTGAAAGCCTAATACCCAGTGGCCAATTTTTGCACTTTCATTGACGGATGTCATGACTCGATCATTCTCCACTAATTTATTTTCGAGTCGCTTCTGCTCAGTGACATCTTGCGATATGCCGAGTACACCAATTAGATTACCTTTTGTATCAAAATTGCCCTTAATAGTTGTCTTGATATAGCCAGTGCTGCCGTCACCAAAGATGACTTGATGATCGTCTTCGTATACTGAGTCAATACTGCTATTATTTAAGAGATGCGTACCTGCGCCTATTTTGTGTCTTTCTGTCGTAGGTATGAATCTTTGCTTGAAGTCTTCTCGGCTAATCTGATAGCCCCCCATTTCATCGACAGAGGTTTTCATCATTTTGTAGTAGAGATCGTTGAAGGTGTAGCTTTGAGTTTTAGCGTCATAGATCCAGCTACCCAGCTTAGCGATTTCATTTGATACGGTGATTACACGTTGATTTTCGATCAGTTCGTGCTCCAGCATCTTCTGCTCTGTGATATCTTGGAGGATCCCCAGCGAGCCTATGATATTACCGAGCTCATTATATCTGGCCTTGACTAATACCTTGACATGGCCTATCGATCCATCTCCAAAGATGATCTTGTGATCGCTTCTATAGATATAGTTGGGATCATTAATGCTAAAGAACTTTTGGATTCCTTCGGAGACGCTACTTTGGGCTTCTATAGGTAAAAAACGTTTAGCATATTCTTTACTACTCATAGTGTATCCACCTTGAGTCGAGGCATCCGTCCTGAGCACAGAGTACAGGGGGGCATTAAAGGTGAACTCGTCACGATCAAGATCATAAGTCCAATGACCTATTTTGGCAATTTCGTTAGCCGAGGATATTACACGTTCATTCTCCTGCAGACTATATTCGAGTTGCTTCTGCTCTGTGATGTCTTGGATGATCCCGAATACTGATTGTATATCGCCATTTTCATTTTTTTTTCCCTTGATTAGCACTCTCACATAGCCCTCGCTACCGTCTCCAAAAGCCATTCGGTGCTCGAGATCATTTATGTACTCTTGGTCGATTTGAACTAAGACCTTTGCGATTTCTTCTTTGACTAATTGCGCAGTATCGGCAGGCAAAAATCTCTCAGCATATTGTGCTCTACTCATGAGGTATCCGCCTTGAATACTGGCATCGGTCTTTAGGACATTGTAGAGTAGATCATTAAACGAGAATACCTCTTTTTGTAAGTCAAACTCCCAATGGCCTAATCTGGCTATCTCGCATGCAGTTGTTATTTGGTTTTCATTTTTACGGAGTTGCTCTTCGGTTCGTTTCGACGCAGTTACATCTTGGATAGTTCCGATTACTTCTTCTACGTTTTTGATTTCTGACTTTGGAGTGATCAGTTTGAGACGGACCCATTTTTCCTCACTCTCTGGAGTGAATCGGACCCTGAGCGTGGCATCATAAACCCCTTCAGTAAATAATCGGTCGTAGTCAGCGATCGCTCTTTCTTGATCAGCCGGATGTATAGCATTCAGGATTTCTTCTGGGGTATGAGGGAGTTGATCTGCCGGAGATCCGATGAGACGCTCAGCATAGCTGCTATAGACGGCTCTATGGGTTTTGAGATTATACTTTACTGGGGCAACATCTACATTATTGAATACTTCATCAAAGAGCAGTTTATCTTCAAATATTTTTTGATTTCGCAGTACTTGCTCAGTGACGATTTGATTAGTACCATATATTTTGATGACTTTCCCTTTGTCATTCATCTCTACCGATAGTTGTACTTCCAGATATTGTTCCTCATCATGGGCGTCTATGAACGGGTGTACATATGTCGCTCGGTAGTCTGGATCTGAGGTGCTGAAAGCCTTAGACATTTCTATGTTTATCAAGGCTATAGTGTCCTTACTTAGTTTGGTTTTTTTAGCAAAAAACTCAAAATCTAACTCATAGCCCCCCATCTCTTCAGCAGTGAAACCCACAATATTGTAGGCTAAATCATTGAGGATATATTTTCTCCGGATTAGGTCATATTCCCAGTAGGCTATTTTTGCTACGAGATTAGTTGTGATCAGTTGGTGTTTTTGTTCTTCGAGCGCTCTGCGATCTTTGATGATGTCCGTGGTCATCCGATATGTTCCAGCTATACCTACGACCTCGCCTTTTTTATTTTTGAGAGGTAGTTTTGTGATATTGCTATGTATGCTTTGGCCTTTCTCATTGATTCGTTTACTTGGCCACTCTATTTTTGCCTTGCCAGATAGGACTATTTCCTCTTCATTCTTTCTTGTTTTAGCCCCAAAATCTTCGCCAAAGAGCTCTTGATCTGTTTTTCCAATCAAATCCTCTGCGCTTGAATAGCCCAGTTGAGCAGCCAAGTCTTTATTAGGCAATATGATCTTGCCCTGCGTATCCTTAAAATACATAACCTCCGAAAGCGAGTCCAATAAAGATCTCGTGTCCAGAGAATATATACTATCTTCTGTAGGCTTGATGAGCACTGTGGTTTGATATCCTGTGATATCTCTGGCTGTGCTCAGCACCAAGTTACACTTGATAGACTTTTGAGGTAGATGGAGGAGTATGTTTTTTACTTCGATAGGATAGTCCGTGGAGTTTTCCTGTAGGGCATTCCATTTGTTATAGTATTTTACAAATGATTGTCCAATGAGCTCTGACTTGTCACACTGAAATAAATCGAGTGCAGCATTATTGACATAGCAGATATGCTGGCAGTCTGACAGTATCAGGGCGCTGTCACTGATATGATCTATGAGCTGACTATGCATCACAGAGTGAGTTTCTTCTTTTGTAAAGGTCTTCATTCAAAATTGAGATATATCTGGGCATATCTACAATCTCTAAATGTAAATATAAAATAAGTGCGCTTCGACTATGATACCTCTATTTGGGAGTATTGTAGAGACGTTGTAGGGTTTCTGTAGGTGTTTAGGTTTTCTTGACGAATATCGCTGCAATTAAAGAGTATACCAGTGACATAAGCATCATGGTGAGGAGATTTAATGGGAGCTGAGCGAAAGAAAATGCATACTCTGGAGTCTCGATCTCTCCGGATGCGATGTCATCTCTTAGTTCAGCCAGTTTTTCTTCGATAGCAGCTTCTGAGGCCCCACCGATTTTCATGCCCATTTTTAGAGAGCTTTCTTGGGTCCTGATCACATATTCCTGAAAGGCAGTTTCGACCTTTTCGTTGTTTTGAAACATCAAAATACCTCCTACCATTGACAAGAATCCACCTACTACCGATGCGATGAACAATCCTTTGAGTGCCTCTCCATAGGTCAAGGTCCCTCGCTCTGGATCTCTGAGCCAAAGCCGACCCAATATGATCAGGATGGCCATACTTAGTATGAAAGATATCAGCATCATTTTTCCGCTGAAGAGGATACTGTAGTTGCCAGATGTAGCTATGCCTAAGGAAAATAGTAAGCTGATTGCTGCCGAGACAAGACCGATTTTAATAGAAGGATTCATAGTGTTATTTGATTTTTCTGAATAATACTCTTTGGTCGATGTAGTAGCAGGTATCGCAGTCTTTTTCTTGTTTGTACTGAGTCAGAGTATGGGAGCCAAAGCTAAGTGAATCTATCGAGATATGACATAGCAATCCTCTCTCATGCATATTGGGATGTATATAAAAAGTACAGTCCATTTTCTCTACCTCTTCGTCATCTATTTTGATCTGATGGGCATTGATCAGTTCATTTTTGATGGTACTTATTCTGTTTTCGATGTATTCCCTGATTTTTGCATTGTATTCATCATAGATCTGATCTTTTAGTCTTTCTATATCGTCTTTTTCGTAGTCTTGATATTTAGCTATGATGCTGTCAGGCACCTCAGAGAGATCTCTTTTGTTGATCACTCGACGCATGAGGGCAGATTGCTTCACTTTTTCTTCTTCGAGAGCTGCTTGTCCTTCATCCTTTATCTCATTTTTGAAGAATACTTTGTGTCTTATCCCGCTTTTGCGGAATGGATATATGCTTTCATCCAGACCTGCTATATAGCTTTCATCACCTTCATCATACATGATGAATAGTTTTAGCTCCTCTCCATCATGATACTCATATTTGCTCAGGCTGAGATCGTGGATTTTCACTTTTTGGACGGTGCTGCTATTGGGGCTGGTAAAAGTATTAAGATGAGCCTCTCGCAGATCATCATAAAACTGCCAGCTCACGGCATGCCGATTGACCTCAGTAAGATATGATGTGCCATGTTCTACACTTGGGAAGGCTGGATAGCGCTCAAAGTAAAATCCAATACTCCCCAATAAAATGATGATATACGGAATACCTATGTAGAATAGTCTTCGAGTGAATCTATTGTCAATAAAATTGAGCAATAGAGGACGGTAAAAAAAGCTCAAAGATACTAATGAGTAAAATCTGTAGATCCAAAAGTATATACGAGAGACAGTAGGTTCTTTGATTTTTTTAAGTGCTCCCAATGCCAAAAAGTCAATCAAGACAATGAAACCCATCACGTAGTAGAGTATCCCGAATAAGCCTAAAACTATCTCTGAAGTGCCGGATTCACTATTTATCTTGGTAAGGATAGAAGCGATCACTCCAAAAAATAAATTGAAGGTCGAGAAGGATAGCAACATGAAAAACATCAAGAAGGTAAATGAGAATATCACGCTGCTGATTTTCTCAAGTCGCTCGATATAATCATCGAAGCTTCCTATTTTTCTCTTGAAGTAATTAGTAAATGTAGGGGAGTAGTTGAGCTGATCAAAGTCTATATCTCCTGATACATATCGTAGACCGATGGCACCGATCCAAAATCCCCTGATAATGATATGTATCAGTAGATTGATCATGAAGATCAGCCATGCTGCCTTGAAAAAACTAATGAAGAACCTAAGCCATCCTCTATAGTCATTGGTGGCAAAGACATCAACGTAATAGTCCATGGATGAGAGTACAGTCCGTGACTCCCATATACCGAATAGCGCTAATCCCGATATAAGTAGCTCCAGCTGCCATGATTCTTGCTGTAGCTTTTCGAGCCATTCAGAAAAAAAGCTCTTTTTATTAGTACTTCCTGAGGGTTCCAAATTTCTAATCCAAGATTTATTAGGTGACTTGGACTAAGGTAACAAAATTGGATCATCAAGTTCGTCTGAGAGCTCTTCATTTTGCGTAGATATGAATCTACTGCGATCTGTCAGTAACGATGGGCGCTGACGAATGTAGTAGTAGCAGCCGGCAGCCAGTAGTATCGTGGTGAGTATGGAGCCTTCCATCCCAAATGAGCCACCGGTCAATAGATCTGGGCCCTGCTCTGCAGTCTTTATGAGGCTGTAGACCTTCAGTCCGCTTACTACAAATCCGAAAAACGACCCTTGGAGAAAATTCCATCCTGCGTGAAATCCAATAGCAGGCCATATGGAATCAAAGCTCAGATAAAGTATGCCCATGAATAGTCCAGCTAAGAATATATTGAGCAAGGCTAAGTAGGTGATCCCGGGATTAGAAAAATGTAGAATAGAAAATAAGGAAGAGCTCACTAAAAGTGCGGTGGGCATATTGAGCCGATGTGCGATCATCGGTATCATGAATGATCGAGACACTATCTCCTCAAAGCTACTCTGAATCAAAAACAATAGGAGAAAACCAAAGAATAGTGAGCCACTCCAGCCGATATCTGTGATGTTGATCCATCCGGGTACCATCATGATCAAAAATCCGATCAATAGCATGCCAAAAGCTATACCGTAGCCTACTCCAAAATCTGCAGCTATTCGCTCCTTGATAAACCCCGTCATTGACCATTCTCGCTTGAATATCAAACTGTGAGTCAGGACCAAAGCTACCATAGAGGCAATGATGAAAGGTACATAGTCAGACAGGAGTAATAGATAGGGATTTTTGATTTGCTCATTATTGACATCCATCCAGCCTTGACTGTCCAGATAGCCATAAGAAAAGTAGCCTAAAAGCCCACCTATGATCCCGAATATGACAACAAAGACGATCAGCTCCAGTAAGGTCCAGAGTACATCTTTGACGATAGGATGGATCTCCATTACTATAGCGACTGGATGATATCGTATTGAGTGATGATTTGGTATTGACCAGTCTCATCTTTGCTGATCACTGCCGGCATCTCACGTGTGATGTACTGATTGAGATCTTTGAGTGGCACGTCATTTTCTACGAGAGGAAAGGCTGCACCCATGATCGTCTCGACACTCTCCTCTGTATGCTCCATTGGATTTTGGAGTATATAGTCCAGCACTTTAGTCTGGGTGAGTGATCCGACCATGGTGTCTTCTTGCGTGACAGGCATCTGTGAGATATCATTCGCCTTCATCAGTGAGAGTGCTTCTCTTAGCTTAGCACTTTTATCTATGGTGTAAAATTCCTTATTCGCTTTATTCTTGATGAGATCTTTGACCCTGATGACCTTGTCGAGAAATCCACGTTGGATCATCCATTCGTCATTATATATCTTACTCACATAGCGGCTACCATGATCGTGAAAAATGACTACAACTACATCGTCTTTACTCAGCTGATCTTTCATCTGGATGAGTCCCCGAAGAGTAGATCCAGCACTATATCCCAGCAGTAGTCCCTCTTTTTGAGCGAGCTCTCGAGCGGTCACCGCACCATCTTTATCAGTGACTTTTTCAAAGTGATCGATCAAGTCGAAATCTACATTTTTTGGAAGAATATCCTCGCCGATACCTTCTGTGACATAGGGGTATATCTCTTTTTCGTCAAAAACGCCTGTCTCGTGATATTTCTTGAATACAGATCCGTAAGTGTCTATACCCCAAATCTTTATGTTAGGGTTTTGTTCTTTGAGGTACTTAGCGGTACCTGAGATAGTCCCGCCAGTACCGACTCCTACGACCAGGTGGGTGATTTTACCATTTGTTTGTTTCCATATTTCGGGGCCTGTTGATTCATAGTGAGCTTCTCGATTTGAGAGGTTGTCATACTGATTCATCCAGACACTATTCGGGATTTCTTTGCTCAGTCTCTCGGCTACGGAGTAGTAGCTGCGAGGATCTTCTGGGCGCACATCTGTAGGGCAGACGATGACATCTGCTCCCATGGCTTTCAATACATCAAATTTTTCTTTGGCTTGCTTGTCACTCGTGGTGAATATGCACTTATAGCCTTTGACAGCGCCTGCGAGAGCTATACCCATTCCAGTATTGCCAGAGGTGCACTCTATGATAGTACCACCGGGCTTAAGCCGACCGTCCTTTTCGGCATCTTCTACCATTTTGAGCGCCATTCGGTCCTTGATCGAGTGCCCAGGATTGAAAAACTCGACTTTGCCCAAGATGAGAGCTTCTGTATCTTCTACTACACGATTGATTTTAATGAGAGGAGTATTTCCTATAGTCTCTAGGATATTATTCTTTATGTCCATTATTTGATGTAAGTCATTTCTACCAAAAATCGTTTGTCCAAAGCTCCTAAAGCCTCGGCTACGGCGGGCGAAATTACAACACTTATGTTTTCTGGATATGAATTCTCTGGTAAATGAGCGATCACAGTTGCATCTACACTTCTTTTTAGCATTGGATTATAGATAGATATCTTACTATTCACCTTAGCATTGGCATGTAGTACCAGTAGTTCATCGGTGCCGAGGCCATTTCCAGTAGTATAGGCCAGACCCCGCTCTGTCTCCAGTGCTACGGAGTCGAGGACGAGCTCGTCTACTTGGTTAGTATCCACGGTCATGCGTCCCATAGAGTCCATTAAGGCGATACTCTGCATCGTATCATTGATACTTATTACTATTTCTTTAGGTTCCTCTGTGATTATTTTTTCTATGTCAGTAGCTGGTCGGGGAGTAGGAGCTAGGGCAGGGAGCTCTATATAGCCCAAGTGAAGTACCTCTCCGAGCCTGAGATCATAGCTGTCTTTTTGGTTGAGCTCCATGATAGTTTTTACATCTTGACCTGCATAGCTGCGACATATGGTATACATTGTTTCTTTTGGCCCCACTCTATAGTAGATTTTTAAAGCGTTACTGTTTGGTGATGTTTGTATAGTACTCGGTGATATCTGCATCGTCAGAGGCTGTCCAATCGCTATAGCGCTCAGGTCTACATCAGGATTGAGAGTGATGGCGGTGCTGACATCGCTGCCCATTTTTTGTGATAGGCTAAAAAGGGTTTGCCCTTTTGGCATAGGATAAGTACAGATGAGTCCGTATTCTGCATCATGGTTGACCCATAGGGTATCACCTTGGGCGCTGAGAAAAGATAGCTGAAAGCAGGTGAATAAAACAAAAATAAAATATCTCATTCTGATCTAATTAACTGAAAATAAGATGTAAAAATATTAAAAAAAATCGTAATATGAATATCTCCTTGTGGATATCATTCTCTTGTGTATTTTTATCCCCATGAATATGTCCACTCCATCATGTCTCGTAGTGATACCTGCTCGTCTGACGAGTAGTAGACTATCACGTAAGCTGACTCGTCGCATAGGGGAGCACACGATACTACAGCATGTCTATCTGAGACTGCAGGAGCTATCAGATCGGCTCGATATAGTGGTGGCTACGGATGATGAGATACTTGATGAGCACGCTCGACAGGTAGGAGCTCAAACTGTCATGACACGTACCGATCATATCAATGGCACCTCTCGATGTGCAGAGGTGGCCACCAAGTATGATCAGTATGACTACATCATCAATGTGCAAGGGGATGAACCATTCATCTCACCAGATACTTTGCTTTCTGTAGTGGATAGTCTCTCAGAGGGATATGATATCGTCAGTGTATATACTGGCCTCCATCCAGAGGATCACGATGTAGAGAGCGTAGTCAAAGTACATGTTGATTCACTTGGGATGGCGACTCGATTTGAGCGCATGGTAGATATGGGGGATGACTATCATCAGCATATGGGCATCTACGCATTTAAAAAAGATCTACTCCCTGCGCTTGTCAATTTGCCTCCTTCTCAAAATGAAAAACTCCTTAATCTCGAACAACTCCGATGGCTGGATCATGGCTATCAGATCCACATGGTATACACCCCTCATCATTCTCGTAGCATAGATACTCTCGAGGATCTCATAGCGGCTAGGGCTGATCAGGCAAAACTGCAGCATGCTACTGTCGATAGGGGGATCGGCTAGTACGGGTAGCTCTCTGCTCGTTCAGCTACTGGATCGACATCGATCTATTATCGCTGGTCCTGAGTCACATATCTTAGCACGGCCTCAGCTTTTTCGCTTTTTTCCTATTTCAAGAGTATGCTTGATGCATCGCCCGAGACTCCTATCCAGTCATGGATGGCATATGCAGCGGGGTATTGATTTTCCTTTTGACTTTTACCAGATTAGTCCAGCTGAGCTGAATGATTGTTTGATGAATCTTCATGGCTATTTTGAGTTTTTAGAGAGGCTCGATCAGCTGATCAATAGGAGAAATCAAACTTCAGTATGGTGTGATAAGACACCTGCTAATGTGTATTGCTTTTCTTTTTTGACTACAGTCAAAAAACTGCTCACCGTCAGACATCCACAAGAAGCCATAGCCTCTATGGTACACCGAGGCATGGATCCGATATATGCTTCATGTAGATATTTATTGGATACGGGTTTTGGTCTCAGCTATGTCGATACTGATGCTATCGTAAAGTATGAGTTACTGATCGACGATATGGAGATAATACTCGAGAGTATATGTACTATGCTGGACTTGGACATGGATTTTGATTGGGACAAAGTCTCATCACGAGACGCTGATAAAATGAAAGGCTGGAGATATGCTGAGACAGAGCTCCCGGCCGAAGTGACTCATGATAGATTCACCACGCTCTCTACTGAGGATCAGGCCCACATCTATGCTGCGATAGCTCATCTAAGGATCTCTGATAGCTGGTCAGTGTATGGGCATAAGGCAAAGAATACTCGATTTGATGAGATCATGGCGATCCTTGACTACCAAATGATAGGAGAATCCCGATATCAAGATGTCCATCTGACTCGCATTAAGAATTATCTTCGCACTCAAAAATGGCTTCGGACCCGAAAGGCTTATCCTACACATTGGCTAAATTTTCCGATAGAAGTCAGAGACTGAGCATATGACCGTAGCAGACGTGAAAGTGAAGTTAGTAGCCTTGTTATCAGAGCATTATCCTGAAAATGAGGCACATAATATTACTCGTATTTTTCTCGAGGATGTCTATGATGTCAATGTGCTGCAGGGAGATAAGGTCTTTACGCAATGGGAGGACATACGTATCAATTACCTACCTCGACTACTCAAAAAAGAACCGATCCAATATATCACAGAGAGGGCGGACTTTTATGGTTTCCAGTTCAAAGTGAATAAACATGTCCTCATCCCAAGACCAGAGACAGAGGAGCTGGTATATACGTTACTATCTGCCTATCGGCAAGATAAGAAACTGCGGCATGTCATAGATATCGGGACGGGCAGTGGATGTATCCCTGTGACTCTGAAGGCTAAGAAGAAAAATTGGAATGTATTCGCTGTGGATATCAGTCTGGATGCAGTGAATACCGCCATGATTAATGCTAAGCGCAATAAGACCAATGTTCATTTTTTCAACTTTGACTTTTTAGATGAGGGCTTTTGGAGTGATATGGGGATATTCGATATCATCGTGAGCAATCCTCCATATATCGACTCTTCTGAGCGTAGCGTCATGGATGCCAGTGTGCTCAGATATGAGCCTCAGATCGCCTTATTTCCTAAGGATCCTGACCCTACCATTTTTTATAAAAAGATAGCCCTATTCGCTGCGGATCACCTCAAGCCTTACGGAGCCATCTATCTCGAGCTTAATGAATATCTCGCTGCCAGTATCAAGCATGACTACGAGCAGATAGACTATCTTACAGATATAGAGGTGCTGCCTGATCTACAGGGCAAGCCACGTATACTCAAGTGCAAGAAGATTAGCTGACATTGATCTGCTCAGCCAGATCTGCTGGGATTTCTTTTGTCTTATTACCTACTTTGATTGTTACTTTGTTTTCATCTATTGAGACGAGTTGTACACTTGATTGGGCGCTGAGGCCAAGCTCCCAGAGTTGGCTTTCTACGTCTGCACTGATTTGCTCTGGGGAGATCGTAGCTCGCTGACGGGGCTTCATACGGAGGAGAGGATTCTTAGCACTGAGCCTTTTTGTGGGAATGGGTGATCCATGTGGATCGAGTGTGGGGAATCCTAATTTTGCGTCAAGCTGATCCAAGATGTCTGCATGTATGAGCAGGTGTTCATGCTTCTCTGCATCCTCATGGATCTCGGTATCCTCGAGACCTACCTGATCTACGAGAAATCGCTCCCAGAGCCTATGAGCTCTGACTAATCTATCTGCCCTTGCGGCACCTTTGGCTGAGAGACTGATGATGCCTCGGTCTTCGATCAGGAGACCATCATCTCGGAGCCCTTTGAGTCTACTTTTTACTTTGGAGCTGGTCATGCCAAGGGTGTCAGCAATATCAGTTATATGGGACTCTTCCTTTCGTTTGAAGATGTACTTGATGATATCTTCCTTTTCTATTTGTTGGTTTTGTTTTCGCTTGCGGATGTATTTATATAGTAGCCCTTTGGATGGCGAAAAGTACACTGCTAAGAAGTAAAAAGTGGTCGCTACTACACACATCGCTGGCCCTGGAGTCGTATTGAATGCGATGGCCGCTACTAAGCCGATCACCGCCGATAAAAAGCCAAATAATCCCGCCAAAAAGAGGACCTGTTTTAGCTTATTAGTCAGTAGGAGAGCGGTAGCACTCGGCGTGATGAGCATGGCCACGACCAGTATGATACCTACTGTCCTCAGCGCTGCGACTACAGCGAAAGATAGCAGTAGCATCAAAAAATAGTGAATCAACTTCACATTGATCCCCATAGTCTGGGCTATCGTCGGCTGGAAAGTCGTGATGAATAAGTAGCGGTAAAAAATCACAATGCTGACCAGCGCATAGAGTGTCACCATGCCTGTGATCATGAGATCCTCATTGGATATACCGAGTATAGTGCCAAACAAAAAATCCTTTAGATCGAGATGAACGCCCTGTTTATTATTGAGATAGGAGATCCCGATGACACCCAGTGAAAACATAAATGTGAAAATGATACCTATTGCGGCGTCATTTTTAGTCTTGACATTGTCCTGTATCCAGGTGATTGCTGCAGCGCTGACAAGTGCAGCGATCAGCGTCCCTGTGAAAAATCCCAATGGGCTGTATCCGACGATGATAAAAGCAAAGAAGATGCCTGGTAATATCGCATGGCTGATAGCGTCTCCGATCAAGGACATATTGCGCAGCACCATGAAGCAGCCGATGACACCACACATGACACCTACTAATGAAGATGCGACCAATGCTCTGATCGCCCATTCTTCTGATAATACTTGTAATATCTCCATCTCTACCAGCCTTTAGCTCTACAAAGATATAAATTTAGACTTATCTAAAAATCAGTAATCTGATACAATGATTCCTTCTTTGAGTGCATAGCGAGAGACGGTCATCTCGGACAGGGCTAATCGATCTATCAGATACTTGACTAAAAGGATAGCGACGACTATATACTTAGCTCTGGAGCTGGGTATATGATCAGCATTGAGGCGCTCGTCCATTGATAGAGACTTTGTGTTTAAATAGTAGTTTTCGATATCCTTTGTCTGGACTTTTTCGACATGGGTGCCACCTTGTTGATTTGCTATTTTGTCTGCGAATACCTCAAACGTGCCAGCTGATCCAATCAGCTTAGTCCCTTGTCCTCGGAGCTCTCCGAGATAGGTGCCAATGATGACATCGAGATGGGCGTAGAGTTGATCTATTTCTGCCGTCCTGATGGGCTCGGTCTTATGAAAGCGATTGTACAGATTTGCTATACCGATGGGATGGCTATGTATGGACTGAATAATGTCATCTTTGATATGGATGAACTCGACACTGCCACCACCGATATCTACAATGACATGTGAGCCTTGATTCAGTGAGCAGACTTGCTGGACACCTCGATATATGTAGGTCGCTTCTTCTACTCCTGATATGATATGTGGTGAGTGACCGATGATCGATTTGATTTTATCAGCCACTTCAGGTCCATTTTTTGCTTTGCGCAATGCCTCAGTCCCAGAGACGAATACTTCCTGACAGTTGTGCTCTCTCAGCGAGGTGCTAAAGTCATTTAAAGCCTCATAGAGTCTCTCTTGCGCAGCAAGACTAATAAAATCGATACCATCCTCTGCGAGATAAACATAATAGCGTTTTCGGTAGATATGTTGAGTGATTTGGCCACCTGCTACTACTGATATTAGGAGATGTGCGGTATTGGTACCTATGTCTATGGCTGCTTTGATCATAGCTGATAGATAAGTCTGAAGTTGAGTAGATAGCTCTGCAGACCTCGTAGGTCAGAGTTGGGTAGGCTGTAAATCTTCATGATGGAGCGTTCGTAGTGAGCTGCCACACCGAGATAGGGCCCGATATTGTACTGGACGCCGCCTGAGATAGCAAGATCCCAGTCGCTGAAGTCTTCCGTAGCATTATCAAAAAAGGAATTAGATGAGCTCACGCCGAATAATCGATTTAGGCTGGGGCCAATATTGATCTTGAATTTGTGGTAGTCTTCATACGCCCATTCGCTGAAGTAGTAGTAGACAGGTAGGCTCAGATAGTGTAGCGTGAGCCTCTGCGATGCAACAGGAGGATTGGTACTACTTTTTGAGCGACTTCCTTTTTGATTATACAGTAGCTCGAGTGCCCAGCCTGTAGCCTCACCAGTCTCTACACGCAGTCCTCCATGCAGACCGGCCTTGTCAAATCCACTGAGGTTATCTCCCTCCAGCTGTGATGCATTGAGTCCCAAGACTAATGATCCCTTGAATGAAGGACCTTGTGCTGCGATATGCCCCCATGATGCAGCAAATAATGCAAATAGACTGACAACAAAGTAGCGATTCATATGTATGAATATTTGATATATGAATTGTTTCTATATATTCGCAACATAAGAATTAATAGCTGAATGGCATCAGGTAAGTCAAGATATCATATGCAAAAGCTGGTAGATAGGCTCAAGGAGTTTGAATACACAGTGAGATTTGAGAAAGGAAACTTCAAATCAGGCTACTGCATATTAGAAGATAAAAAGGTGGTCGTAGTCAATAAATTTCATGATATTGATGCTCGTATAGAAAACCTCCGCAACATCCTGGCAGAAGTCATGAAGCAGGGTAGTGAGGTCGAAAATCAGTTGGCTTAGAATACTTTGAAAATAACACTCCTCGGTACGGCTACATCTCAAGGCATCCCGGTCATAGGATGCGACTGTGCTACCTGTATCTCAGATGATCCTCGTGATAAAAGGTTGAGATGCGCAGCACTCGTCGAAGGGGATAATCACACCTTAGTCATAGATGTAGGTCCTGACTTCAGAGCACAGATGCTCAGGGCAGATGTAAAGGATCTGGATGCCGTACTCCTCACTCATGAGCACAATGATCATGTAATTGGCCTCGATGACCTCAGGCCATTCATATTTAGACGTCGCACTCCTATGCGGATTTACGCTGAGCAGCGAGTCTTGGATGAGATCAAAGAGCGATTCAAATATGCATTCGAAGAGCATGCCTATCCTGGAGCTCCTAAGTTTGAGTTATTGCCTATCCATCCGGGCGATACTTTAGAGTATGGAGATATGCGGATCACTGCGCTAAGAGTGCATCATGGACGACTTCCTATATTAGCCTTCAAGATCAATCAGCTGGCTTATCTGACAGATACTAAGACTATACCTCAGACTACGCTCAACCAAATCCAAGATATAGACGTTTTGATATTAGATGCGCTGCGCCGGGAGCAGCACCACTCTCATAATACGCTTGACGAGGCCATAGCTCAATCAAAAGCGGTGAAAGCTGATAAGACTTATCTCATACATATGAGTCATATATTAGGTCCCACAGCATCATGGGAGCAAGATCTACCGGCCGGTGTATATCCATCCTACGATGGATTATCATTTGAATTCTAAAGAAATCCATATATCTTGACAGGTAGATAGTAAGACTATATGCTGAGACACTACACTTTATTATTTTGCATTTTGATAGTCAGTGGCTTTGAGCTCATCGCTCAGCAGTACCCTCAGTATTCTCAGTTTTCTTTTAATCGATATGCTATTAATCCTGCCTTTGGAGGATTAGAGACTTCGCTCAGTGTGACTACAGGTCTGCGATCACAGTGGGGACAGTTTCCTGGAGCTCCGAAGACTCAGTTTATCAATGCGCACCTGCCACTCTATTTTTTGAATGGATCTGTCGGGATGGGAATTGAAAATGAGCAATTAGGTCCGTTTGCCCGAACAATGATACAGGGCTCCTATAATTATGTGTATGAGTCCAGTATCGGTCTAATCTCTCTGGGTGGACGATTGGGCGCTCAGCAGGTACGGATATCTGGAGATCAGCTCATAACCCCAGATGGTATATACGTAGATAATGCAATCAATCATAATGATCCTATCCTGCTGTCGGGTGATATGACTGGGATAGCTCCAGTCTGGGGAGTCGGTCTCTATGTGCGATCCGATTGGGGAGAGGGAGGCATTACTTTTGATAATGTCCCGTCGAATACCTTCAGAGCTGGAGATGCACAGTATCAAGCTTCTCAGCTGATGAGTCTATTCTTGACAAGTGAATTTTATTTGGCTGATTATGCTTCTGTGAGTCCTGTACTATATGTCAAGAGTGACTTTGTACAGACTCAGGTAGATATAGGGGCATTGGCTCGATATGATAATGCTTACGGAGGTGCTTCGCTCAGAGGGTACAATAGCAATAGTATCGATGCTATCGTACTCATGGGAGGCATCAAAATGAATGAGCATTTCAGGATTTCATATTCTTATGACTTCGGACTATCCTCGATTAGGAGTCTTCATGATGGTACGCATGAGTTTGTGGTGAATTATAATCTCAATAAGCCTATCCGTACAGGTGAACTGCCACCGATAATCTACAATCCTCGCTATAACTAATCTGATCCTGAGCTGGATAAGTATTACTAAAAAATATCATACATATAGTAAGGTATTCGCTAATTGGTATTATTTATGCAGTGGTGAAACAAAACAGCAATGTCGGCTATTTTACATTTGTGAAAAATAAGCAGATATTTAGCACGTTTCTTGGAAGGGGTTAAATGACAAATAATTGTCATTTTAACTGAGCATTATATAATATAACTGAATTGTTTACAGTTCCATTAAAGTTTTGAACTCTAAACATTGTAATTAAAAAAGCATAGATGACTCTAAAGAACATCAATTTAACAATTTGTTGTTTGTTGACACTCATCTTCTTAAGCAGCTGCGGAAGAGATAATGGCGGTCAATTGATTGGATCACAAGATCGGCCTAAGTGGAAAGGAAATCAAAATCCTTATGGTATGGTATATGTCCCATCTGGCTACTTAAATGTAGGACAGAGTGATGAGGATATATTCAGCGCTTATACGACAAGACCAAAATCGATATCCATCACTGGATTTTACATGGACGAGACCGAGATCTCAAATAATGAGTATCGTCAGTTCGTAGAATGGGTGAGAGACTACAAAGCTCATGAGATCATGGGTGATTTTATCGAAGATGACTATGGTAATGAAGAGATTGACTGGGAGATGGATTTAGACTTTGAGTCTGAGGACCTCGACGAGATGTATTACTCTAAGGACATGTCACTCTCTGGTAAAAGAGAGATCAACAACGATCTCTTGACCTATACCTACGACTGGATCGACTGGAAAAAAGCTGCCAGCGGCAATTACTCTGGTCGTCGTTCAGAAGTGATCGAAAAGAAAACAGTGAATATCTATCCAGACCCGTTCGTTTGGATCAGAGATTTCAGTTATAGTTACAATGAGCCTATGACTCGTCATTATTTCGAGCATGTGGCGTTTGATGATTACCCAGTAGTGGGTGTGACTTGGCCACAGGCTAAAGCATTCGCACACTGGCGTACTAAGATTTGGAATGATGAGATTGATGATCCTAATTCATTGATCGAAGATTTCAGACTTCCTACTGAGTTTGAATGGGAATATGCATCACGTGGTGGACACGACTTAGCTCCATACCCATGGGGTGGTTACTATGTGAGAAACAGCAAAGGATGTTTATTAGCAAACTTCAAACCTGGTAGAGGAAACTATGCAGAGGACGGAGGTATGCACACAGTACCTGTAGACTCTTACTTCCCTAATGACTACGGGCTGTACAATATGGCGGGTAATGTGTCTGAGTGGACAGAAACCACATATACAGCTAATGCATATCAGCACATACATGATCTTAACCCTGATCTAAAGTATGACGCCGCAGAAGACGATCCAGAAGCATACAAACTCAAAGTAGTGCGTGGTGGATCATGGAAAGATATTTATTACTACCTACAGACAGGTACGAGAGACATGGAGTATCAAGACAATCCAAAATCTTATATCGGATTCAGATGCGCCATGACATATTTAGGTCGTTCTATTGACGACTTCTAAAAAGACCCCTTAATACAATTTTTTAAACAACTTCAAACAAAATCAATTTAGACATGAGTTTCGTTCATTCATCTGGATTCAAATATTTCAAGAACTTGATCATTGGTGTAGGTGCAGCGTTAGTAATGCTTGGTGCACTATACAAAATTCAATCTTGGGAAATGCCAGTCATTGGTGGTCAAGAGATCAACCTTTTGACAGTAGGACTTGTGACAGAAGCAATTTTATTCTTCTTCTTAGGCATCATAGGTCCAGAAAAAGACTACTACTGGGAAAAGCTATATCCAGGTATCGATAAATATAATGCTGCGATCACGCCACTTTCTGCTGGTCAAGTAGGAGGTGCTAACATGGCAGTAGCAGACGCAGGTAGATCTCTTAATGCCGATGTAGTAGAAAACCAACTGGGAGGTATGCTTGATGAGCTACAGTCTATGTCCAAGAGTCTTGGTTCACTCAAAGCGCTTCAAGAAGTAGACTTCAGTGAGACTTCTCAGCAGCTCAAGTCGGCACATAACTTCTACTCTAAGCTGAACGAAGCTATGGCTTCGCTATCTGAGACAGTAGAAGATACTAAAATGTATAAAGATCAAATGACTTCATTGAATAGGAATCTCTCTTCATTGAACTCTGTATACGGCAACGTATTGAGCGCTTTCTCTGTGAAGCAGTAATTCTAATCCAAGTCATAAACTAATAATTTAAGAAATGTCAATTCCTAAGGAACCCCGTGCGCTAATGATCAATATCATGTATTTGGTATTGACAGCTATGCTCGCACTCAATGTTTCCGCTGAGATATTCAATGCCTTCAAGATTGTTGATAAAGGACTTATCAAATCTAATAAGGCATTAGAAGAGTCAAATAAAGCGCTCCCTGAGCTGATCCGTGACGGTGCTAAGAAAAAAGCTTCATTAGAACAGTATGCAGAGCGTATCTCTCCTGCCCAAGACCTTACTAAAGGTATAAATGAGGAGTTAGAAGGGTATATCGAGTTGTTAATTGACCAGTCTGGTAATAAGAATGGTGAGTATGATGATGGTGATTACATCTTCAAAAACGGAGAGAAAACAACTGATCTCAGAGGTAAGAAAAACAAAGACGTCACTACCAGACTTCTTGTGAATGAAGGTAAAGGTGAGGAGCTAAAAGCTAAGCTTCTGGAATATCGTGAGAGTATATTGGCTCTTGTGGATGAAGAAGATAAAGCAAGCTTTACAAAAGAGATTCCTGATATCATTGATGATGAGTCTTGGAAGAAAAAAGCTCCTAAATCGGGTAGAGGTCAATATGATTGGGCAACGTTCAACTTTAAGCAAATGCCTGTCCAAGCTGTACTCCCTATACTCCGTAAATTTCAGAATGATGTGATAAGTACAGAGTCTACATTCTTAAACTACTTAGCGAATAAAGTAGGTACGAATACGGATGTGGTTTTAGATAAATTTACCGTTGTATCGGCACCAGAGAAAACATACGTTATCAAAGGAGACCAGTTCAAGACTGACGTATTCATGAGTGCTTCCGCATCAGGTGAGTCTAATACTGGTGTAACGATCAAGGTGAATGGACAGCCACTAAAAGTTAATTCTGATGGTGTAGCAACATTTACTCAGAGCGCTAATAGCGTAGGTAAGAAGTCGTACAATGTTGAGGCATCTATCAAGAATCCTGTGACAGGTGAGGTACAATCATTCAAAAAGACATACGAGTATGAGATAGGAGAGCGTAGTGCTACTATTTCTGCAGCTAAGATGAATGTGTTTTATATCGGTGTTGACAATCCTGTAGAGGTGTCAGTAGCGGGTGTGCCAAGTAATCAGGTAAAAGTCTCTATGGGAGGCTCTGGTGGTGGACAAATCAGCAGAAATGGTGACGGTACATACAATGTACGGGTATCATCTCCAACTCCTAATGGTCAGTATGCGAAAGTGCAGCTTTCTGCGCCAGGATTTACCGCTTCTAAGGATTTCCGTGTGAAGCGTATCCCTGATCCTATTCCTATGCTATCAAAAAGCAAAGGTGGTAAAATGGGTTCTGGTACATTCAAAGCACAGCCTGGTATTATTCCTTCACTGCCAGGATTCGATTTTGATGCGAAGTGTAACATTTCTGGTTTCCAGGTAGTGAGAGTACCACGAAGACAAGATCCTGAGGTGGCAATTAATCCCGGAGGTAGATTTGGAGGAGATGCACAACGGATAATTAATAAGGCAGTACCTGGTGATAGATTCTTCTTTGAGAATATTAAATGTAAGTGCCCTGGAGATATAGCAGCACGTGAATTAGGTACACTTGCATTTGTACTCAATTAAAATAAAATTAAGAACAGTATCTTAAAATCATATATGAAGTATTTATTTTCATATCTATTCATCGCTTGCTTGACCATATCAATGCAAGCTCAAGAAGACGATTTCTTCCTCAATGATCCTGATGAGGATACCCAGTCAGCTACTGAGTCGACTATATTCTCTGAGGAAGGAGAAGATCTCAGTGTATATTACGATGATGTAGTAGACCGTACTCTCATGACAGAGGGAAGAGTGATCGACTATGAGCCAATCAGAGAGATAGATGTCATGTGGCAGCGTCGTATCTGGAGAGTTATCGATACTCGTGAGAAACTCAATATGGGATTCAGAAATGCTGATCGTCCACTATTCTCCATTTTTAAGGAGATGGCTGAAAGTGGTGATATAAAAGTCTTCAGAGATGAGAAGTTTAAAGAACCTCTCGATAATGACGACTTAGCAGCGATGATGAACCGTATCGATACTACTGTAGTATATGATCCAGATACCTATGAAGAACAAATAAAAATCACTGAAAATCCTCTTGATCCGGCCTCTATACAGCGTTATAGAGTGAAAGAAGTATGGTTCTTTGATAAAGAGTCATCTCAGGTGAAGGTAAGAATATTAGGTATTGCACCTATTCAGGACAAGTTTGATGAGAATACTGGTGAGTTTCTTTATGAGATCCCTATGTTTTGGGTATATTATCCAAAAGCTCGTACATACTTAGCAAAAGAGCGAGTCGTAAATGACTTTAACGAAGTCGCTCCGATGTCTTGGTATGACTTGTTTGAGATGAGATTCTTTGCGAGTTATATCTATGCTCAGAGTAATTCATTAGGTATGCGTCTTCAGGATCTATATCCTGATGATGAGTACGCTCGATTGCTTGAGTCACAGAAGATAAAGCAGGAATTGTTCAATTGGGAACACGACTTGTGGACCTATTAATAGTCTATTGTAACCACAATATATAATACAAAAGCCTTCGATATTTCGAAGGCTTTTGTTGTTTTTAGGGTTTACCCTTGCTATATCATCTGGTTTTTCCTGATGACCTACCGCACTTAAAGGTTTTAACTTATGTCATAATTAAGTAACCAAAACCTATTAAGATGAAACAAGTAGTATTATCTCTGCTATTTATGATTGGTATTTTGCCTTTCGCTATCTCATCAACCGATACTTCCACTACTAATGGATACGAACTAAAGCAAGTCCAGATAGACGCTAAGATGGCTTGGGCTTATGTAGACAATGAAGGTCGACTAATAGAAGTCCTACGCTATGTAGAAGAGCCAGCTAAAGACATAAAAGAGAACAAATCTTTTCTAATAGACTTTCCAGATCATGGTAGTGCTCTTGAAATCGAAGATGTATATACGCTGAAAGTCATAGCTTATAAGCTCATGGGCAATCTGAATAATCACATCTATATTAATGTAGCAAATAACTCAGCGGCATATGACAGGTTGGTCAGAGTGGTGGAAGAGTTGCAATATCTTGGTGTGTCAACAGATTTTATGGTCATCGATGTATTGGGTAGCGGTATAGAAGACCCATCTCAGATTAGAATAGATGTCAGAGAGCGTGATTTTGACTTTGCATATATGAGCGACCCCAAAATAGATTATTCGCTTTCTTCACTTTAAAGAAACTCGTTTCGCATTGTCTTTGTGAAAAACTTCATAGTAGATCAACGTGAACACAAAAGTATATTCGACTGACACTATAGCTATATTCTCGTAATAGGGAGTATAGCTATAGTTTTTATAGGTCCACGTGATGAGATAGCTCCATAAAGCGTAGAAGTAATAACGTTGATTTTGTATCGATCCTAAGAATATTAAGGGTATCAGATACCACGGGTGTAATGTCCGAGATAAGAGAAGAAAGATCAGCCATGAAAAGAACATGACTTTGCTAAGCTGTCCTGGATGTCTAATCTTGGTCTTAAACGATAGGTAAAGAATAGATATCAAAGTAGCTCCTGTGAGTAAAGGGCCTATAATGTGGATCAGATTGAAACCATATATCTGATAGCCTATCCATCGTAGTAGATAGTAGATCCCTCCATTAAATTCAAACTTATTAATGTAAAGCCCTAAACTCTGAGAGAGCTCACTATCTAAGAATAGAATACTATAGACAACCGTGCAGAGGAAGATGATGCAGCCAATCGAAAGAACGAACAAGTACTTCTTCCAGTTCTTATTGTGATAGTAATAGTTTAACCATGCTGGTGTAAACATAAGAGGGAGGATTTTGGCTCCGATAGATCCAGAAAGACTAAGGCTGGCGGATGTTAGTTTTGACCTACTCAGGTAGTATAGTGATAGACATATAAACATGACCATTACGCCTTCAAAATGAGCGTTCGCCATGATCTCGATGATCACTAATGGATTAAGCAAATACAGAATGGACCGATATGCAGGCAATCCCCATATGCGACAGATACGTACTAAGAATATCATGGTGAGAAGCTCCGCAGCGAATAGAAAGCCTTTATAAATCACTGCCTCCCAATAGTAATCAGATGTTGTGATAGCAGTAGCAATCCAATTGATTAGCTGATTGATGGGTGTATAAATCGTATAGTAGTCTGGCGAATTGAGTTTATCGTAAAGATCTTGAGATAGGGCAGGGTGCTGCCCTACAATATCTGATGGTAGATGCAGGTAAGGGTTATACCCGGTATGAAGCATTCTCCCGTCCCAGATGAATCTATATATATCATCCGAGAGATTAGGAAATGCAAACAGAAGCATAAAGCGAACCATCACTGCGATCCCAATGAGCCATTTTAGATTTACATTTTTGGCAAAAAATATCCAATAGGCATAAACACCAAATGATAGAGTAAAGCAGGTACTGATGATCCGGAAGTTACTTTGCTCAGGATAGAATCCTAAGCATCCTAAACTGACAATATATATCAACGCAAGTATTAAGAATCGAAGGTCGATATGCTGCTTTACACCAGCCATTACTTCATTCTCAGATGCTTGACAGAAAAATAGAATATTAGGCCATATCCCATAGTCAATAGAATGTGCATGGGTAGGAAATATTGTTCGCCTGTATGGAGGCTGTAGAGTAGAGCACTACCAAAATATAGGAATAATAAACCTTCGCCAACAGTTACTTTATCAAACTTAGCTGTAATGTATTTTTTCCCTTTGAACTGATCTCCGAGCCTTTTGATACCAAACTTTGGAGTCCTGATAAATGCTGTTTTTTTACCGATCCACCCTTGGATCACAGCTAATGAATTGTGAAAAGATAAGCCCATAGAAAGAGCCAAAAAAATAGGGAATAAAAAGATGAACTTTAAGACCATCTTGAGCTTGTTTTCTTTTTGCCAAGCCACTTGTACATTCGCTACATAGTAGATGATCAGGATGGAGAGTAGACTGACCATAAAGTATATCATGCCTGAAGCATCGATAGATAGCGGATTGATCAAGAAGGTAAGAGGTACACTAAGCACACCTAAAGTAAATACTGCTAAAAACACCGTTGATCCTAATAGGTGCATAGATGCATGAAGCTTTTGTCTAAAACTAAGGGAGGATGACCAAATCTGTGGGAGTAATTTACGGGCATTCTCTGCTCCTCCTTTCATCCATCTGAATTGTTGTGATTTGAGACCAGACATCTCAGCTGGTAGCTCTGCAGGGGATATGTGCTGCTCGAGATAGACCACCTGCCAGCCTCTCAGCTGCGCTCTATAGCTCAAGTCAAGATCTTCTGTCAACGTATCTGCCTCCCATCCACCAGCGCCATCTATGCAGCTCCTGCGCCACACCCCAGCTGTCCCGTTAAACTGTAGTAGCAACTTGCCCGCTCTTCTTCCCATTTGCTCAATAGTGAAATGTACATTAAGCTGAAAGGCCTGTACCTCAGTGAGTAGAGAGTAGTCTTGATTGATATGGCCCCATCGAGTTTGTACGATTCCTACATTTTCGTTTGCGAAATGCTTGATGGACTCTCTTAAGAAAGAAGGATGTGGTAGAAAGTCAGCATCAAATATGGCGATGAACTCTCCCATCGCTTCGTGCATCGCCTCTTTGAGTGCTCCTGCTTTATATCCAGTGCGAGTTGGGCGTGTGACTTGACTGATATTAAAGCCCATCTCTCTGTATCGAGCAACAGCCTTCTTGACAATCTCTACTGTCTCATCTGTAGAGTCATCGAGGATGTGTATTTCATATTTTGATTTAGGATAGTCCAGTTTAGCAATACTATCGAGCAGTCTATCAATTACATATTTTTCATTGTATATCGGGAGCTGAATAGTGACATAGGGCAGGTCGCTATCTTCGACTATGCTCCGACTATCATCTTCAGCGAAGAAGCGATGTTTAAACCTTTTATAATAGTACAGCAGGTGAAACTGCATCATACAGTAGATGGTAATGACCAATAGTGACAGGCCATAAAGGATCATCAATGTATATCCTACTATCTCAATGATCATCTGATATGTGATGAATGCTGTGATCATCCTATATCAGTTTGAATATGGTCCACAAGATCTTATGACCTGCTAAAAAGGTGCCTTTTATAGTGCCAGATACCTTTGACTTGCCTATGCGCTTTCTGTATCGTGCTGCTATTTCAGTGCATTTGAGACCCATCTTGGCAGCTTTTACCTGCATTTCTACTGTCCATCCAAAATCTTTGTCTTGCATGTCGATTTCTATCAATCGATTATATCTTATCGCTCTGAATGGCCCCAAATCAGTAAACTCATATTTATAGATAAGTCTGATAAGATTAGTTGCCAGCCAATTACCAAATACTTGTGGGATGGTCATCGATCCTGGCTCCATATCACCTAATGCACGAGAGCCTATCACCATGTCATAGCTTTCGTCTGTGATAGGAGCGACCAGCTCTTGGAGCTGTTCTGGATAGTCGGAGTAGTCACCATCGATGAATACAATGATATCTGGCTTGACTTGTAGATTCGCTACATATTCCAGGCCTTTGAGACAGGCGATTCCGTAGCCTGCTTGGGGCTCATCTACCACTACGGCACCTGCAGCGAGGGCATTCTCTTTCGTTTGGTCCTTACTGCCATTGTTAGCGACGATGATGTTGCGGACCCAGTCTTTAGGGATATCGTTGACTACATGGGATATCGATTTTTCCTCATTATAGGCAGGGATGATGACGTCTATGATAGGTATATGTGTAGTCGTATCTCTCAAATGTTATCTTATGCTGTCTGACAAAATATTTGTCGAAAGGTATGTGTTATCTTCGTGCGACATTTGACTTATTCAAGATCAAAGGTCATCAAATCGTTTAACTTATCCGCTTATATGAAAGAGGTATTTGCCCCAATTGTCTTCGTCCTTTCGTTTATGATGCTTTGGGTCAGTTGTTTTGACGAGACTATAGTAGATGCGGTACAGACGGATATCGGCACTTCTGTCGATACGATGAGATTTGATACAGTATTCACGACGATAGGTAGTGCCACTCGGCAGTTCAAAATATACAATCGCTCCACTGAGAATGTCATGCTTGATCGGGTGGCCTTAGCAGAGAGTGATAGTAAATTTAGGATCAATGTGGATGGGATCAGTGGAAATCAGATAGAAGATATATTTATCAAAGCCCAGGATAGTATCTATGTATTCGTGGAGGTGACTGTGGATCCAGATGCACCGTTGAGTGAGAGTCCTTTTGTGATCACAGAGGATCTTATCATATCAGGAGTTGATGGAGATGTCCATGTGACACTCGAGGCTTGGGGCCAAAATGCTAACTACTATCCGACTAAGGATGCTAAAGGACAGCTGATACGTTTGACCTGTGACAATCAGACCATAGTCTGGGACGATCCTAAGCCCTATGTGGTATATGGATTACTGTTCGTGGATAGTTGCGGTTTGGTGATTCCCGCTGGAGCGAAAGTTCATTTTCATGGAGGACTTGGGATCATCGATGGACAGATATACAATGATGGAGGCCTGATCATCATGAAGGATGGTTCGATTAATTCATTAGGGACATTAGACAGGCCTGTGATCATGCAGGGAGATCGATTGGAGGTTGATTTTGCGGAGACCTCTGGCCAATGGGCAGGCATCAGAATACTCCCAGAGAGCCAAAATAATCTAATCGAAAATACCACAATCAAGAATAGTGTGGTTGGCCTCAGAGTGGATAGCGCAGCACATCTCACAGTACGTCAGTCTATCATAGCTAATACATCTAATGTAGGTCTCATTGGTCTGAACTCTACTATATCTGTCGATAATAGTCTCATCTATAATAATGGAGGACAAAGTGCACTACTGGCTTCTGGTGGAGACTATACCCTTCGCCATGTGACTATGGGCAACTATGGTAATCAGTCTGCTGCTTTATATATGGACAATTTTGACTGCCTCGATCCCGATTGCAACAATATCCTCGTACTTCCGCTCAAGGCGGATATCCAAAACTGTATCATGGCTGGATCTAATCGGGACGAACTCAATCTCACAGACGTCACTAATGGAGATCTGCCAGAGGCATGGGATGTCAGCATCCAAAACTCATATATCCGAGTGGATGAACTCAATGCCTCGTACCCAGTGGAGAGCTACTGTACGGACTGTATAGAGTATGATCAGCAGGAGTCATTATTCAGAGATATTGATATGGGCGACTATCGTCTTGACTCTAGCTCTGTAGCTATCGATCAAGGGCAGCTTATAGAAGAACTGCGTGTCGATATCAACGGCTCGGCTCGAGATCAGCAGCCTGATCTGGGGTGCTATGAGCTCCAGTAAATCAGTCGGTAGGGTCGTCGTGAGCTATTTTGACCTTGGATAGATAGAAGAGTGATATCACAAAAAAGAGTGCTAAGATCAGTACGCTGTAGCGTAGATTGTTTGTGATATTATCTATTAGCCCAAAAGCAAATGTGCCAAAAACAACTGATAGATAGAAGAGTACGTCATAAAAGCTAAAGTAAGAGTTGAGATCATCTTCATTCTTAGCTAAGAGCTTGCTATAGCTGGCTCTTGAGCTACTTTGTATCCCTCCGAGGACTAATCCTACAAAGAATGCGATTCCAAAAAAGAAGGCCTTAGTATGTGTAAAGTACGCTGCTATACAGATGGCTATCCAAATACAGATCATAATGATCAATGCTTTTTTGGATCCACGGCGCTTAGATACTCTGGCAAACAGGAATGCTCCGAAAATCGCTACTATCTGAAGGATCAAAACTGTGAGGATGAGTTCGGCCGACTCAAAGTTTAGCTCTTTTTCTGCGAAGACTGTAGCGAGATAGATCACAGTCTGCACTCCAGCGCTATAAAAGAAAAATGAAATCAAAAAGCGTTTCAAGTTCTTTTGATTTTTTAGTTGACCAAATACATCTTTTAGCTCATTGTAGCCATGTCTGACGATGCCTTTTGCAAGTTTACCTCCTTTATCTTTCGGAAGCTGAGAGAAAGAGTATTGCGCAAAGCTAAACCACCATATGCCGACTAATACAAAGCCTACTCTATAGGGTAGCGAGCTATCCTCTGCCATACCAAAAAGCGTGGGCTTCTGACTCATCAATAGGATGAATACTAAAAGTATCACACTGCCTACATAGCCAAAAGCGTAGCCTTTAGCACTGACTTTATCATAGTTCTCCTCGCTGGCTATAGATGGTAAGAAGGCATCATAAAAGATGAGACTCCCTGCAAATCCCACTGTAGATATGATAAATGCTATAGTACCCAGCCAAACAGTCGGTATCCCATTAAAAAAATAAAGACCAATACAAGAAAAAGCACCAATCGTAGTGAATATTTTAAGAAAATAGAGTCGTTTGTCTCCGTAGTCAGCGATGCCTCCTAAGATAGGTGCGATCATAGCGATCAGTAGATAGCTGAATGAGATGGATATAGAGTACAATGCACTATTAGACACTTCGAGGCCCAGTATATTGAGGTGATCTGGGGACATGGCGATATAGTATATCGGAAATATGGCTGTGGAAATGACCAGTGAATAGGCAGAGTTAGCCCAGTCAAAAAGAGCCCATGCCCGTATTACCTTTTTATCATCTAATAGCACCGTCGTATCGCTCGCCATATCATTCTTTTTGTGATGTGGTAGCAATATAGTTGATTAAGATTGATTTGATTGATTATACCATATATTGTGATTTATAATACTGTTATTAATCTGTACTGAGCATAGTACGAATATATAAGGGATATCATGCGCATATTAATCCTGTCCAGAAGTAGTGAGCTTTACAGTACTCGTAGTTTGTATAATGCTGCAAGACGTCGGGGTCATTTCGTACGAGTGATCGATCATGTCCTCTGCGATATGTATGTGTCCAATGGTAAATTGGAACTCTACTTTAATGGACAGCCGGTGCAGGGATACGATGCAGTGATCCCTCGGATAGGTCATACCGTCACGCAGACTGGAGCGTCTGTGATCCGTCAGCTGGAGAGTATGGGAGTACATACCATCTTGGAGGCCGATGCTCTGCTCAATGCTCGCAATAAGCTCAGCTGTCTACAGATCCTATCGATGAATGGTATACCAGTGCCAGCTTCTCTGTATTGTAATAATCAATATTTCATCAGTGAATTATCAGATAAAATTGAAAATTTTCCCAAAATAATAAAGCTGGTCAGTGGTACGCATGGTCTGGGAGTACTCAAAGCTGATGACCAAAAGACTATGGAGAGTATGATGGAGGCATTTTTAGGGGTGCGACAGAAGATATTGCTCCAAGAGTTTGTCAAGGAGTCTAAAGGATCTGATGTCAGAGCATTCGTGGTAGATGGAGAGGTAGTAGCAAGTATGGTGAGACAGGCTGAGGAGGGAGAATTCAGATCTAATCTACATCGGGGTGCGACAGCTACATCAGCTCAGCTCACCGATGAAGAAAACGAATGTGCTCTCCGGGCAGTGGAGATCATGGGTCTCAAAGTAGCTGGAGTAGATATGCTACGCTCTGATCGAGGTCCACTGGTGCTCGAGGTCAATGCCTCGCCGGGTCTTGAGGGAATAGAGACCGTGACCAAAGTAGATGTCTCTAAACGAATCATCCAGTATATAGAAAGAAGTGTCAAGAATAAATGAGAGAAGGACTGAATATAGCGGGTCAAGAAATCGGCCCTGGGGAGAGTAGTATCGTGGACATCAGTGTGAGTAGGCTGCCTTCTGGGACCAGGATCAATATCAAAGCTCATGTATACTGTAGTGAGCGACCGGGACCTACTTTGCTACTTCTGGGAGGCGTACATGGAGACGAGATCAATGGCATAGAGATCGTACGCAGAGCTATAGACTATGGAGCTCTTAGTCATCTTCAGCGTGGGAATGTGATTGCTATTTCCTTACTCAATGTATATGGATTCATCAATTTTAACAGAGATGTACCAGATGGTAAAGATGTGAATCGATCCTTTCCAGGTACGGCTACGGGATCATTAGCATCGAGAGTGGCTGCTACCTTGACTAAGACGATTTTGCCCCATGTAGATTTTGCGATTGACTTTCATACGGGAGGAGCTTCCAGATATAACTATCCTCAGATACGGTATAGCAAGACAGATGAAGGTGCCAGAGAGTTAGCCAAAGTATTTGCAGCTCCATATGTCATTCAAAAAACTGTCATACCTAAATCATTCAGAAAGACTGCTAATGAAATGCAAGTGCCCGTCATAGTATATGAGGGTGGAGAGTCCGAGCGTCTGTGCGGCTACTCTATTGAGAGTGGCTATGATGGGATACTCCGAGTACTACACCATCTCCAGATGAGGGACTCGGCACCTGCACCTAAGCACCGGTCTATTCATGCCACTAAGACAGGGTGGGTGCGGGCCTCAGATGCAGGACTATTCACATGGACTCGTCAGTCAGGTATTATGATCAATAAAGGAGAACCCCTCGGCGTCATCAATAGTCCGCAAGGAGATCGAACGAAAAAGATCATATCTAAGCGGAGTGGCCATATCATCGGGCACAATAATGCTTCGGTAGTCCATCATGGGGATGCATTGTTTCACATAGCATATGATCATGAGTATTTGGATTAGAGCATGCACCTTGCTTTTTGTTATTGAGCTGACAGGTCAGTCGAGTGAGATGCTCAGTATTTTGGACCGAGATGATTTGAAACATACTCATTTTGGCTATAGCATAGTAGATCTACAAACTGGTGAATCTATAGCCGGATATAATGACTCTGAGGCATTCACGCCGGCATCTACTCTGAAGCTGATTACTACGCTTGCGACCATGGATATCATGGGAGGAGACTACCACTATCGTACACCGATATACATACGTGGCGAGATCGATGCCTCAGGTACTCTACATGGAGACTTGATCATAGCAGGAATGGGTGATCCATCATTGGGGAGTCAAGAGCAGGGAGACTTTGATCTGGATGCCCTCATGTCTCAGATATACAGTAAGCTGTCCTCAACCGGGGTCAAATGCATAGATGGAGATCTGATCATAGATGCGAGTAGATTTACTCCCTATGGTATCTGTGATCAGTGGAGCTGGGATGATCTGTGCAATTATTATGCAGCAGGAGCCTATGCCATCAATATCAACGAGAACGAGTATACACTTTATTTTGATCGATCGACTCAGTCTGGTGAGCCTGCCGCAGTGGATAGAGTAGAGCCATCTGGCATAGGTCTACAGCATGAAAGCAAAGTACTAACAGGGGCTACAGGCTCTGGGGACAATGCATATCTCTATGGCGATCCATATGGATATAGTAGGGTGATCCGAGGTACGATTCCGCCAGGTCAGGGAGACTTTGACATACGGGGAGCGATACCAGATCCCCCGATATTTTTTTTGAGGTATCTTAAGATCTACCTACTACAATTAGGAATCAAATCCGAGCGAATCCGAGTCTGCCACGACCCACTGGATACCTCTCAAGCGGTATCACTATGGACGATAGAGTCACCCTCACTCAGGGAGCTGGTCAAAAGAGCCAATACTGTATCGCACAATCTGTACTGTGAAGCATTTTACAAAACAATGGCAGCTCAGGAAAAGGGACTTGGAAGTTTTAAAAATGCAGAAGCGACAGTTAATGAATGGCTGGAAAAAGTAGGTGTCGCTTCACATGAAGTTAAACAACGAGATGGCAGTGGATTAGCTATAGCTAATACCGTGACACCCTCATCATTGACTAAAGTCCTATACTCCTATGCCCAAAAGTATCAAGTCGATGACTTAAAACTATTGCTACCTAAAGTAGGGAAAGAGGGTAGTGTCAAGTACCTACTCCGATCAAAGCCAAGTGTACAAAATGCCTATCTCAAATCAGGATCTATCTCTGGTGTGTTATCATATGCAGGTATAATAAAGACACAAAGTGGAAAGTGGATAGCTATATCGATCATAGCAAATGGGCATCAATGTGGAAATCGCAAAATGAGAGGGCATATGGAGGACATGATAGTAGATATATATAAACTATATTAGACGGATTAGGATTTATTTTATTGATATGAGGTATTTATTATTCATAGTCTTGCTCGGTGTTGGATGTGGTCAGTTGAGTACATCTCATGACGGTGTCGAGCCGCTGGATGATAGACTTGCTTCAGCCCCTTTAGCTGATTCTATGACTGCAGATCCTATTGTCGCTCGGCGCTTAGCTTGGCAAAAACCTGATATGCTTATCGAGAGTTTGGGTGATTTGTCTGATAAGACGGTCGTTGATATAGGAGCTGGGACAGGTTATTTCACCTTTAGATTAGCCAAATCCGCCAAAAAGGTCATCGCCGTCGACATAGACCAAAAAATGCTCAACCTTATAGAGATATTCCGAGAAAATCTGGACTCAACTAATCAGGCAAAGGTGGAAACTCGTTTAGTGCCGTTTGACGATCCTAAGCTCAAGTCAGAAGAAGCAGATGTAGCTGTCATCATCAACACGATCTCGTATATAGAAGATAGAGTGAGCTACCTGAAGAAGGTCCATCAAGGATTAACAAAAGATGGAGTAGTGATGATTGTAGACTTTAAGATGGGTGAGGTGCCTGAAAATATAGCCCCAAAAGAAGAAAACAGGGTGGAAATGACTGGGGTAGTAGAAAATTTGAGAGCTGCGGGATTTGATATTCTAAGCGCCAATGATCAGCGCTTAGATTATCAATATATCATTTGGGCTATTCGTTGAGTATGAGCTCATCTCGACCAGGACCCACTGAGATCATTGGGATAGCTACTTCGAGATTTTTTTCGAGATAGTCGATGTAGTCTCTGAATGCTTTTGGTAGTTCTTCACCTCGTTCTTTTACATCTCCGAGTGAAGTATTCCATCCTTCAAAAGATTTATACTTAGGGGTATAGTTTTCCTCGCAAAGATCATATGGGAGTTGTTGAGAGCTTTCTCCGTCTACTTCATATTCATCAGCTATAGTGATAGTCTCAAAGTGGTCCATTACATCGGACTTGGTTAGTGCGATCTTAGTCACACCATTGATCATGACGCTATATTTGAGCTGTACTAAGTCGAGCCATCCACATCTACGAGGTCGACCTGTAGTTGCTCCATATTCGTTACCCAGATCTTGTAGTTTCTTACCATGCTCGTCAAATAACTCGGTCGGAAACGGTCCTCCACCTACACGAGTACAGTAGGCCTTACTGATACCGATCACATCACCGATATGACGAGGTGCTACTCCGAGACCAGTACATACACCAGCGGTGATAGTATTGGACGAAGTGACGAATGGATATGTCCCGTAATCTATATCAAGCATTACGCCCTGAGCTCCTTCTGCTAAGATGGACTTACCCGCTTTAATAGCATCATTCAGATAGTATTCACAGTCGGTGACTTCATATTGCATTAAAAACTCAATACTGTCAAACCATTCTTCTTCATTCCAAGTGAAATCAATCTCTGGATAGATACTGCCCAGCTGTGTATGTTTATGCTTTAAGTCTTCATACTTTTTCTTGAAGTCTGGAGACGCTATATCTCCAAATCTCAAGCCATTACGACCTGTTTTATCCATGTACGTCGGACCAATACCTCTCAGGGTCGATCCTATCTTAGCACTACCCTTGGAGGCTTCAGAAGCGGCATCGAGGTATCTGTGAGATGGAAGTATCAGATGTGCTTTTTTAGCGATCAGTAGATTGCTTGATACATCGACTCCCAGCTCTTTCAGTCCTAATATCTCTTTACGGAGGGTGATGGGGTCTATCACTACACCATTACCTATGACATTGATAGTATTAGATCTGAATATGCCAGAGGGTATCGTATGGAGCACGTACTTACCTTTGTCAGTATAGATGGTATGTCCAGCATTAGGACCTCCCTGAAATCTACAGATGATATCGTACTGATCAGCTAAGTAATCTACTATTTTTCCTTTCCCTTCATCTCCCCACTGGAGGCCTATTAATACATCTACAGGCATCTTGATTTGCTGTTTGATTTGTGATAATACAAAAGCTGCAAAAATATCCTTTTACTCAGAATTCTGACAACTTTCGCACACCCCATATATATTTAGAGCATGTCTTGATACATCAAAATTCATCGAGGCGCTCTTTTCTTGGATAATATCCTTGATCCGAGGATCTGCAAATTCCTCTATAGCACCGCAGATATCACAGACTATATGATCGTGCTCTTCAAAGCCGTAGCATTTTTCATAGAGCGTTTTGTTATTACCAAACTGGTGGCGCATGACGAGATCACACTCCACTAATATGTCGAGTGTATTGTAGATTGTCGCTCGACTCACCCGATACGAGTTCTGTTTCATCTTGATATAGAGCGACTCTGCATCAAAATGATGTTGGTTGAGATAGATTTCTTCCAAGATCGCAAAGCGTTCGGGAGTTTTCCTATTCTTATTAGTTTCTAAAAAGCTTTTAAACTTCTTTTTTGCAGCAGCTAACTTGTCATGGAGAGTGATTTGCTCTTGCATTAGTAGTATTTGTAAGTTATACGATGACCCTGTCTACTGTCGAGATATTATTTATTTTCTTGACTCGATTCATGATAGTATCGAGCTGATCTTTGTCTTTTACTATGATCTTGATTCTCCCTTCAAAAATGCCTTCTTCCCCAGATATACTGAATGACTTAATATTGACTCCCATCTTAGTTGAGATTTCATTAGTGAGCTGCTGGATGACTCCTGGGCCAGTATCGACTCCAGTGATCTTGAGTTCTACCAGAAAATCTCTATTAGCTTGACCTGCCCATTCTGCTTTGAGTATTCGGTATCCGTAGTTAGTGAATAGATTGGAGGCGTTACTACAGTTGAATCTGTGGATTTTCATGCCACTATTGCTCGTCAAGAAGGCAAATATGTCATCTCCTGGTACTGGATTACAGCAGTTAGAAAGTACATAGTCAAATGACTCATCAGGTTGTCCATTAATGATGATGGCTGATTTTGTCTTTTTCTTACTTGACTTAGGAGAGGGTTGCTGAGTCTGAGCATCAGATACTTGGTTGGCTTCTTCTTTAGCTTGCTTGTCAGACTTGACTGTCAGTGCACCTGATACTACCTCAAATATTTTATTGAAGTCCTGTAATTTGACATTGCCATTCTCTATTTCCAAATAGAGTTCTTGCCTGTTTTTGTAGCCATAGTGATTCACCACGACTTCTGCATTTTCCTCAAAGTCTACCTTATGATTATTCATTTTGCGTATGAGCGCTTCTTTGCCGAGCTCGGCAGCCAGACGCTTTTTCTCATTGAGGGCAGATCTGATTTTTGATCTTGCTTTACCTGTTATTACGAGTTTGAGCCATCCTTCTTTCGGAGATTGAGATTTGTTAGTATTTACTTTGATCTGATCTCCATTTTGTAGTACATAGCCCATCGGGACGAGCTTATTATTGATCTTGAATGAGGTCGCACTCGCCCCTACATCCGAGTGTATGTCAAATGCAAAATCTAAAGCAGTAGCGCCTTTCGGCAATATGCGCATATCACCTTTTGGTGTGAATACATAGACTTCTTCTTTAAATAGATTAGTCTTGAAATCATTTAGGAAATCAACAGCGTCACCGTTTTGATTCTCCATCAGTGTCCGGATATTATCGAGCCATTTTTCGTACACATCATCATCACTTTTGATGCCTTTGTACTTCCAGTGGGCAGCGAATCCTCTTTCAGCGATATCATCCATGCGCTCACTACGGATCTGTACCTCGACAAATCGTCCTGAGGGTCCTATGACTGTCGTGTGGAGTGACTCATAGCCATTACCTTTTGGAGTCGTAATCCAGTCCTTTAGTCGCTCAGGGATCGGCTTGTAGTAGTCGGTTATAATAGAGTACACTTGCCAGCAGATGGATTTTTCTTGATGACGAGGTACATCTACGATGATCCTGACGGCAAATAAATCATAGATCTCCTCAAACTCTACATTCTTCTTTTTGATCTTATTGAATATTGAGGAGATGGCTTTTGGTCTGCCTAATATACGATGCGGTACTTCGAGCTCCTTGATTTTGATCTGTATAGGACCGATGAATCGATTAATATATTTCTGACGTTCTTCTGCTGTGGATTTTATCTTGCTCTGGATCTCGAGATATTTCTCTTTATCGGTGATTTTCATGCAGATATCCTCAAATTCTGTCTTGATCTTATATAGACCGAGTCGATGGGCGAGGGGAGCGTAGATATACATGGTCTCTGCGGCTATTCGTAGCTTTTTATGATTGGGCATAGACTGTATGGTCCGTAGATTATGTATTCTATCCGCCATTTTGATCAGTACGACCCTGACATCATCTACGAGAGTACTGAGGACCTTTTTGAGGTTTTCGGCATTTTTATTTTCACTATTGTAAAGGCCATCCAGTTTGGTGAGGCCATCTACGAGATTTTTTACTTTAGGTCCGAATGCATCTTGTATTTCTGTGAGTTTCACGGGGGTGTCTTCTACTACATCATGCAGTAGCGCTCCTATGATAGCTGTCGGTCCCAGACCTATTTCCTCATGGCAGATCCGAGCTACCTCGAGGGGATGGTGGATATATGGTTCGCCCGATCTCCTACGCTGATAGATATGGGCATCACGAGCCATCTCGTATGCCTTCCGTATATTTTCAGCGTCGTCACCTTGGAGCTTGGAGTACAGCGATTGGATTAGTGAGTTAAATATCTCATCTATCTTCTCCAGCTCGTTTTTCGATATGACTTCAGTTACTGTAGGCATGGTGTTTAGATTTAGACAAAGTCTAATTTATAACCTTTAATGGAGGAAAAAAAGTTTCAGAAAAAAAAATTGTGATTTCAGAATATTTATAAAAAGATTATATATTTGCGGCCTCATTGAAATGCGGGTGTGGTGAAATTGGTAGACACGCTAGACTTAGGATCTAGTGCTTCACGGCGTGGGGGTTCGAGTCCCTCCACCCGCACCATTTCAATAATCACATCGATATTCATTACAACACTTCCTCTTTTTTACAATAATTTCTATTTATGAAGACAGAATTAGTTGAGACGGGCAAACTCTCATCACAACTTACTATTGTGTTAGAACAAGCTGATTATCAAGACAAGTTTAACGCAGAGATAAAGAAGTACAAAGATAAGGCGCACCTCAAAGGATTCAGAAAAGGAAAAGTTCCAATCTCCGCAATCAAGAAAATGTATGGTAAGTCAGTATTAGCCGAGGTAGTGAATGACAAGCTACAGCAAGCGCTTTCTGATTATATCGTAGATAATAAGCTCGATATATTAGGAAATCCTCTTCCATCAGAAAATCAAGAGCAGATTGATTTCGATATGAAAAATCTTGGAGATTTTGAATTTATCTTCGATTTAGGATTAGCGCCAGACTTTGATGTAGTAGGAGCGGGGGAAGAAGATGAATATGATGATGTGAAGGTATCCATAGAAGATAGTCTGATCGACGAAGAGCTCACTAACATCCAAAAAAGATATGGAACTCAAGAGGAAGTCGATAGTGAAATCGAAGAGAATGATATCGTATCGATCGAGATAACTGAATTGAATGCGCCTGAAGGTAGAGAAGCATTCAGCACTACTATAACTGCAATGCCAGATAGGCTGACAGATGACTATCAGAAACAGGTATTGGGTAAAAAGTTAGGTGATGAGTTTGAGCTGAATATATTCGAATTTGAAAAAGACGCTCAAGAGGACTACGTAAAGAAATACTTCCTCAAAGATGCTCCAGAGGACATCACTGCTGATTATAGAGCGATCATCGCAACTATCAAGCGCCTCCAGCCTGCAGAGCTAGGTGAGGAGCTATATGAAAAAGCTTTCGGTGAGGATAAAGCTAAAACAGAAGACGAAGCACGTGAGCTATTGAGAGAAGAACTCGAGAAGTTTTATAATCAGCAGGGAGAGTCAATCACAAAAAGATATATACTGGATAAGTTGATTGAATCTAATGAGCTCGAATTCCCTGATGAGTTCTTGAAAAAATGGCTCCAAGCTACCAATGAATCAGTGTCAGCAGAAGATATAGAAAAGGATTATCCAGGATTCGCTAAAAACTTGACGTGGACGCTTATTAAGCAAAAAATAGCGAAAGCTCATGATCTTGAGATAGGTGCAGCTGAACTAAGAGCCTCTTTGAGGAATAAGATTCAAGCTCAATTCGCTCAGTATGGCAGCATGCCAGGTATCAATTATGATGATATGGTAGATCGCTTGATGCAAAATCAAGAAACGGTACAGAAGGAGTACGAAGAACTTTTAGCAGAGACAGTGCTGTCTAAAGTGAAAGATGTCGTCAAGCTCAATGAAAAAACAGTCAGCATTGATGAATATAAATCTATAGTAAAAGGTCTCCAAGAGAACATTGATTAGGAATAATCTGTTACTTACCTTAGGACTTATTACGAAGGATTAAAATTTAAAAAGAAAGATTGATGATTAACAGCAATGAATTTAAGAAGTATGCTACCAGACACCTTGGGATGAGTAGCATGCACTTAGAGAAATATATGGAAAACAGTATCCCTCAGATAGATGGATTTACTCCTCAGGTGATCGAAGAGCGTCAGCTTAATGTAGTAGGGATGGATGTTTTCTCACGTTTGATGATGGACAGAGTGATCTTCATGGGTGTACCTGTCAATGATTATGTAGCTAATGTGGTACAGGCACAGTTGCTATTCCTCGAATCTACTGACCCTAAGATGGATATTCAGATGTTCATCAATAGTCCTGGTGGTAGTGTGATCGCTGGTCTTGGTATTTATGATACAATGCAGTATGTAGTGCCAGATGTCAATACGATTTGTACGAGCTTAGCAGCTTCTATGGGAGCAGTACTTTTATGCGCTGGGACTAAGGGAAAAAGAAGCTGTCTGCCACACAGTCGAGTGATGATCCACCAACCGTCTGGGGGTATGCAGGGACAGTTTTCTGATATGGAGATCTCATATAATCTCATCAAGACTATGAAGCGTGAACTCTACGAGATCATGGCTGAACATACTGGAAAAGATGTAGATACTATAGAAAAGGACTGTGATCGTGATAACTGGATGACCGCTACTGAAGCCAAAGAATATGGCTTAGTAGATGAAGTTCTTTCACGTAAGAAAAAAGATAAATCTAATAGCTAAACGCCAGATAATCAATGGATTCTCATAACCCTAAATGTTCTTTTTGTGGTAAAGATAAGAGTGAGGCATTGCTCTTGATCGCTGGTACGCATGGTCATATCTGTGAGTCATGTGTAGAACAGGCGAATGAAATCGTACTCAAAGAACTTAAAACTGAGGTAGAGGACAAATCTGATTTTAGCTTACCAGAAAATATCACTCCTGGCCATATCAAGTCATATCTTGATGACTACATCATAGGTCAGGATCAAGCTAAGAAGTACTTATCTGTAGCCGTGTACAATCACTATAAAAGGCTCAAATACAACAGAGCAATTGAAGATGTAGAGATTGAAAAATCCAATATCTTATTTGTAGGAGAGACGGGTACAGGTAAGACACTTCTTGCTAAGACGATAGCTAAGTTTCTCGATGTTCCTTTTGCTATAGTCGATGCTACAGTATTCACTGAGGCAGGCTATGTAGGAGAGGATGTCGAGAGTATGCTCAGTCGACTACTACAGGTATGCGATTATAATGTAGAAGCCGCTGAGCGTGGTATCGTATATATCGATGAGATCGATAAGATAGCTCGTAAGAGTGACAACCCATCCATCACCAGAGATGTGTCTGGAGAGGGCGTGCAGCAGGCACTGCTCAAAATGCTCGAAGGTACAGAAGTACATGTACCACCGCAGGGGGGTAGAAAGCATCCTGAGCAAAAGCTCATCAATGTCAATACGAAGAATATTCTTTTTATATGTGGAGGAGCCTTCGCAGGGATAGAGAAGATCATATCTAAGCGACTCAATACACATGTGATAGGATTTAACAATCGTGTCCAAGAGGAACTGATCAAAGACGATCAGCCCCTGCTTAGTCATGTGATGCATCAAGATATTAAGCGATTTGGTCTTATACCTGAGTTGATAGGTAGATTACCAGTGCTGACATATCTTAGTCCACTTTCATTAGATACTATGGTGCGTATCCTGAGAGAGCCTAAAAATGCACTACTCAAGCAATATGAGAAGCTTTTTGAGCTGGAAGGTATCAATCTCGTGTTTGAAGAAGATGCGATCTCTTTTGTGGCAGAGCAGGCTATGGACTTTGGGTTAGGTGCGAGAGGATTGCGTTCTATCTGCGAGGAGATTTTGACAGATGCGATGTTTGATTTGCCATCAGAAGAAGGCATCAAAGAATTCGTCGTGACAAAAGAGTATGCGCAGAAACAAATGCAAAAATCCAAATTTGCCAAGCTCAAGGTAGCATAATCACTCTATTCTTTTTTTCAATCGATTTTAGCTTATACTTTTAGCTCATGTCACAGGAGAGATATAGAGCGTGGATATCCTATGATGGCAGTCGTTATGCTGGCTGGCAAAGTCAGCCTGATGCTCATACTATTCAGGATGAGATCGAAGACTGCTTGTCCAAGCTATATGCTGGACCTATTAAGATAGTCGGATGTGGGCGCACAGATGCGGGAGTCCATGCACAGCGCTACGCTTTTCACTTTGACGGTGTCGATGATAGATATTCTGCAGATGAGCTCAGATATAAGCTGAATAAAATGCTATCTGATGCAATAGCTGTACATGTCATTGAGCTGGCAGATGCGAGTTTTCATGCTCGATTTGACGCCATATCCAGAAGCTATACTTATCGTATTCATTTCGATAAAGATCCATTTATACGGGGATATTCGCTTTATTATCCTTATCCTGACAGAATAGACATTGCCTTACTACAGGACTTTAGTCAGCTTTTATTGGAGTCAGAGGACTTCGATACCTTTTGTAAAGTAAACACTGATGTAAAGACTAAAAAGTGTGCTATATCTCATGCTCGATGGCATATGGTAGGAGAGGAGCTGCATTTTGACATTACCAGTGATCGTTTTCTGAGAGGTATGATTCGTCTGATAGTCGGTACTGGACTCAATCTCTCACGTGGCAAGATATCTATAGAGGACATAATAAAAGCCTTGAAGAGTAGATCCCAACTATATCTCAGCTGGAGCGTACCACCTCAAGGCCTCATTTTGCATAGTATCCAGTATCCAGATACTATATAGTTATACTCAATGTGTTAGAACATTTCAGATCCCTCAGCATATAGAGGAAATTCTTCCATGTACTTGTTTACCTTAGACTTCACATCTTTGATGATTTTCTCATCTTCATGATTAGTGATCACTTGGTCTATCCATTCTACCACTTGCTTACAGTTTTCTTCTTTCAGGCCACGTGTAGTGATAGCTGCCGTACCTATACGGATGCCTGATGTCACGAATGCACTTTTATCATCAAACGGCACCATATTCTTATTGACCGTAAGATCTGCCGCTACGAGCGCTTTCTCGGCCTCTTTACCAGTGACATTCTTTGACCGTAGGTCTATTAGCATTAGATGATTGTCAGTACCTCCAGATATGATCTTATATCCCTTATCTACTAATGCATCCGCCATGACTTGAGCATTTTTAATCACCTGAGTGCCGTAGTGTGTGAAGCTCTCATCTAATGCTTCAGCAAAAGCTACCGCTTTAGAAGCGATCACATGCTCAAGTGGTCCTCCCTGCATACCCGGGAATACAGCACTATTCATGACGGATGACATCATGATAGTCTTTCCTTTTTTAGTGGTGCGTCCCCACGGATTTTCAAAGTCCTTACCGAGCATGATGATACCACCACGAGGTCCTCTCAGTGTCTTGTGTGTAGTAGAGCTTACGATATGACAGTGCGGTATAGGATTATTGAGATGTCCTTTAGCGATGAGACCAGCTGGGTGTGCGATATCTGCGAGCAGGAGAGCGCCTACCTCATCAGCGATAGCTCTGAATCGTGCATAGTCCCAGTCTCTTGAGTATGCAGATGCTCCACATACGATTAGTTTTGGCTTATTCTCGAGTGCTAACCGCTCTACTTTATCCATATCGATGATCCCTGTCTCTTCTTCTACTCCATAGAATACAGGATTGTAGACCTTACCAGAGAAATTAACTGGTGATCCGTGTGATAAGTGACCACCGTGAGACAGATCAAATCCTAATATAGTGTCTCCAGGCTGTAGACATGCTAAAAATATAGCTGCATTCGCTTGAGCTCCTGAGTGCGGCTGCACATTAGCATATTCAGCACCAAATAGCTGCTTCAATCTGTCAATAGCCAGATTTTCTATTTTGTCGACTACCTCACAGCCACCATAGTATCTTTTGCCTGGGTAACCCTCGGCATACTTATTAGTGAGACATGATCCTAATGCGGTTAATACAGGCTTACTGACGAAGTTTTCTGAAGCAATGAGCTCGATGCCCGACTGCTGACGTTTTTTCTCTTCTGCGATTAAGGTAAATACACTATCCATGATGTAAGATTATAATGAGGCGGCAAAGGTATCCATCATATAGGAGATACGCTCAGTTTTACTAAAAGAAAAAGCCCATCTACGTGATGTAGACGGGCTTTTATATCTAAACTAAATTAGAGGCTACAGAAGATTACTTCTGTACACCAAGAGCATTTAATGTCTCGTAGTCTAATTGTCCAATAGGTAAGTTGTTATCTCTCTGGAATTTAACCAATGCAGCTTTAGTAGCAGCACCAATCACACCATCAACAGTACCTACGTTATATCCTCTTTCGTTAAGAGCAGCCTGTACTCTTCTGTAAAGGGCAGGAGTGATATCAGACTCACATACTACCTCTCTCCACTCAGTGAATCCACCAGCTTTCACTAAGTTTCTCTTGGTGACAGTGTTGTACTGTGCAGGAATCTCAGATGAAGTAGTAGAAGCAGCTGAAGCTAAAGTTTGGAAACTTCTTGTTTCATACTTAGCAGGTACCTCTGTAGAACTTACGCTTGCATCGTTAGCAAGAGTCTTGTAAGATCTTGTCTCATACTTAGCAGCGATGTCGTCAGTCATGACAGCAGCATCGTTAGCTAATTTTTGGTAAGTTCTGTTCTCATATGTAGTACAGTCAGATCCTCCAGCGTTATCTCCGAAAGTAATGAACTCAGTTCTTCTGTTCTGACGCTTGCCAGCAGCAGTAGCATTTGATGCGATAGGAGAAGACTCACCTTTGCCATCGTAGCTCAATCTTGAAGCAGCGATACCAGCATTTACTAATGCATCATATACAGCTTTAGCTCTTGCAGTTGATAGACTTAAATTACTTGCTTCTGATCCGTCGCTATCAGTGTGTCCTACTAATCTTGCAGTGATGCTTGGGTTGTTTTTCAACTCAGCCTCCAATCTTGCAATAGCAGCATTAGAAGAAGAAAGAAGCTCAGCAGAACCACTTCTAAAGTTGATACCTTCTACGATAGAAGACTTTCCACATGCGATTTCTTGAGTAGCTGCATCAGAAGTAAGTTTTCTGAATGTTCTTGTCTCATATTTAGCAGGGATCTCGATTACTTCAGTAGTAGCTGGGCTCAATAATTTTTGGAAAGAACGAGTAGTGTACTGTGCAGGTACTTCTACAGCAGTAGTAGTAGCAGGGTTAGCTACTTTAGTGTATGTTCTTGTAGTGTATTGAGCAGGTACAGTGTTAGATACTGTGCCAGCAGGTACGATTAGTTTCTTGTATGTTCTTGTAGTGTACTTAGCAGGTACTTCTGATCTGTTGCTTGCAGCAGCAGATGATAGTTTCTGATATGTACGTGTAGTATACTCAGCAGGTACTTCTATTGTTCTGATACAATCTTCTCCAGAAGAAGTCCATCCTGCAGCACAAGATTTTCTTACTTGCTTAGTTACAGTTTTGTACTGTGCAGGTACTTCTACAAGACACCATACTAAACAGTCGTTAGGATCTGCAGAAAGACAGTTTTTATCAGCTTTTTTCTTAACCCACTTAGTAGTAGCAGGAGAAGTCTGAATAGTTTCAGTCACAGTCTCATAACCAGCAGGCTGCTTTTCGATTCTTGTACCAGCTTCTTTTACTAATACTTGCTCAGTCACAGTCTCATATGTAGCTGGAGAAGTAGAAAGTGTAGAATATGCTTCTTGAGCTAATACCTGCTCAGTCATAGTAGCGTATACGTTACCATATTGATCAGCAGTAAGACTTGCACCTGATCCTTCGAGAGCTTTGATAGCTGCGATCTCAGCAGGAGTGTATGTTCTTGTCTTACCGTTTGAAGTAGTATAAGTGTTTGATCCACTATTAGCCATTTTAAGAAGACCAGTTAAATCTGTTACTACAGGAGCTTCAGAGATAGTAGTGAATCCTTCTTTTACTAATACTTGCTCAGTTACGTTTTCGTAAGTAGCAGGGACTACTTTGAGTTGTGTGTAAGCATCTTGTACTAATACTTGCTCAGATACAGTTTCGAACTTCGCAGGTACGATTCTCAATTCAGTGTAAGCATCTTTTACCAATACTTGCTCAGATACAGTTTCGAATGAAGCAGGTACAACCGCTACACCAGGTGCATCGATTCTTTTTATTACTTGCTCTGACACTGTCTCAAATGAAGCAGGCGAGATTGATACTTTTTTACCAGCTTCTTGAGCTAATACTTGCTCAGTCACTGTCTCAAAAGTAGCAGGGTTAACTGAAAGAGTGTTTCCAGCTTCTTTTGCCAATACTTGCTCAGTTACTGTTTCGTAAGTAGCAGGAGCGATAGCAACTTTAGTAGATGCCTCTTTCACTAATACTTGCTCAGTCACTGTCTCATACTGATCTGCGATGAAACACTTGGCATAACATTTACCAGGCTCAGATGGCATACCAGCCTCAGGCTGTGCATACACACTCACGAATGCCAGGCAAAGAATAGCCGTGAACAATGAGTTAAGATTTTTCATAATTTTTTGAAAGCGTTTAATTAAGAAAATGATATTAAAAAGTTAATTTTCAAATTTCCCGCAAAAGTACTAATTCTCTTTTACTTCTTTAGGAAATGTGATGTAATTCACAAAATCTTGATTGTTGAAAAATTGGAATTGGGATAATTCGGAAAACGGTTTCAGGGCAGCAGGTGACTTACACAGTATCATGACCTCTTCTTGGTCGTTGTAAAAACTGCTTTTTTCCTGTCCTAATATAACTAAGTTTTGATACATTTTATACTCGGCTTTAACCATTCGTTCAGTCTTCTGACGGATACTGTTAACAAAGTCACTCTCGAACTTATTATTTCTTAAAATAGTCTTGTGGAGCTTCCTGTTAAGTATCCCATTGGCCATATAGGCTAACATCTTATTTTTATGATTTAGGCAGTTTTTCAGAGCGAAAAGTAGATCATTATCATCTAATAGTATAAACAGGTCGATTAACTCTGTATTAATCTCATCTCCTGCCTTCACTATGATTTGATCGAGAGTGTTAGTCGGATTTATAGGTGGATTTGATTTGATTTCTGATTTATATTCTAAGAAAAATGTCTTCAGCATGCGCTCAGCGCTTATGGCAGCTTTATGAAGATAAACCTGACGATACATGAGGTAGCGAGACATGAAGAATTTTTCGATACTGTAGATAGCCTTTTCTTCTATGACGAGTTGATCTTCGAAAACGTTCATCATTTTGATAATACGGTCATATCCTATGATACCTTCTGCTACACCTGTGTAGTAGCTATCTCTATTCAGGTAGTCCATTCGGTCTACATCGAGCTGGCTCGAAAGCAACTGCTTAAAAAATCCTCGGTCGTAGTCACCATTAAAAATGTCAATAGCTAAATCCAATTGACCATTAAACTCTTCATTTAGACGAGAAAGCAAAATACTCGTAATCTCTTCGTGGTGAATGGGTAATATCTCAAACTCTAAAGCATGAGAGAAAGGACCATGCCCGATGTCATGGAGCAGGGCAGCGATACAGGTAGACTTATATTCTTCATCAGTTATTTCTACTCCTTTCATCCGTAGATTGATGATGGCTTCAGATGCGAGATGAGCTACACCCAGCGCATGATGAAATCGAGTATGTACGGCACCTGGATATACTAATGAGGATAGCCCGACTTGAGAAATCCTCCTCAGTCGCTGAAAAATCGGATGATCTATGAGCTCATAGATCAACTCAAATGGAAAGCTGATGAGCCCATACAATGGATCGTTGAATACTTTGATCTTTGACATCTACCTTGTGACGCTACCAAATTCATACCATAATCACATATAGCGAAAAAGAATTATACTACAAGAACAACCTGTATCGTTTGCATATTCGATTCTCAACTAAGCACTAAATAATATATGTCAGCAATAAAGATTTTATGGGCAGATGATGAAATAGATATGCTCAAACCACAACTCTTTTTTTTAGAGAAGAAAGGGTACAATGTCACTACAGTAAGCAATGGACATGACGCTCTTGAGATATTCGAAGAGCAGAGTGACATAGACGTGGTATTTTTGGATGAGTCTATGCCAGGGATATCTGGACTCGAGACGCTGGCAGCTATCAAGGAAAAAAATAGTAACATCCCAGTCGTCATGATCACTAAGAATGAGGCCGAAAATCTCATGGAAGAGGCGATAGGCTCTCAGATCGATGACTACCTCATCAAGCCTGTCAATCCTAATCAAATATTGATGACACTCAAAAAGCTCATTGATAATAAAAGACTCGTGAGTGAGAAAACGATGACTGATTATCAAATCGAGTTCAGAAACATCCTCATGGAGATCAATAGTGGACTCGATGTCGAAGGCTGGGTGGATGTATATAAAAAAATAATCTCATGGGAGCTCAAGATGGATGCATCTCATACCCCTGCTATGATGGATATACTGCAGATGCAGAAGACTGAAGCTAATGCCGAATTTTCTAAATTCGTCGTCAAAAATTACGAATCTTGGCATACAGACACTGATGACAAGCCGATCCTGTCACATGACTTGCTAAAGAAGAAACTCCTACCAGAATTAGAAGAAGGGACGCCATGCTATCTTTTCTTATTAGATAATCTGAGGTTTGATCAATGGAAAACGCTCGAGCCCGCTATCTCTGAAGATTACAGAGTCGTACAGGAGGACTATTTCTACAGTATCCTACCTACGAGTACTCAGTACAGTCGAAATGCAATTTTCGCTGGACTCACTCCTGCTGATATCAAAAAGCACTATCGCAATCTATGGTTAGACGATCATGAGGAAGGCGGTAAAAATATGCATGAAGAAGAGTTGCTCAAGAGTCAGCTGAATAGACTACTCAGAAGAGAGGTACAGTCCGACTATCTCAAAATAGTCAATGTCAATGCTGCTCGACAAATGAGTGATAATATACTTAACTATCAAAAAAATGATCTGACAGTAGTGGTGTACAATTTTATAGACATGCTCTCTCATGCACGTACCGAGATGGAGGTGCTCAAAGAGCTGGCAGGTGATGAGAAGGCCTATAGATCATTGACGAGATCATGGTTCATGCATTCTCCATTACGTACTGCTTTGCAAAAGCTCAAAGAAAAGAAAGCGAAGATATTTATCACTACAGATCATGGCACTATACGAGTACATAGCCCGAGTAAGGTCATAGGGGATAAGGATACTACGACTAATCTCAGGTATAAGATGGGTAGAAACCTTAACTATGATAAAAAGGATGTCTTAGAAATCAGAGATCCTCATAAAGTAGGGCTGCCAAAGTCAAATATTAGTAGTACTTACATATTTGCAAAGGAGGATAAATTCTTCCTCTATCCAAATAACTATAACCACTACAACAAGCTCTATCAAAATACATTTCAGCATGGAGGGATCTCTCTTGAGGAAGTGATCTGTCCTTTTGTGGAGCTCAAAGCGAAGTAAGGATTAATCTTCCTTTTCTCTTTTCTTCTCTATCCTCTTGACCACACTGATGCCGATCTGATAGAGTCCCATCAGTGGTATGGCTATCAAAAACTGAGTGATGACATCAGGTGGTGTGATGATGGCTGCTACTATGAAGATGACTACTACAGCATGCTTTCTGAATTTCTTCATGGTCTCAGAACCAATAATTCCTGCTTTGCCAAGGAAATAGGCTACGATCGGCAGCTGAAATATCAATCCTGTAGGTATGGTGATCATCGTCATATACGACACATAAGAAGATAGAGTCGAGGAGGCCATCACATCATCACCAAACTCATATCCAGCTAAAAATGAAATAGCAAAAGGGGCAATGACAAAATATCCGAACAAAATACCCATGAAAAATAGAAGCGAACATACAAAGACGATGCCTCTGGCCGCTTTCTTTTCATGATCATAAAGTCCCGGCTTAATAAATCGCCAAAATTCCCAAAATATGTAAGGGAAGCTGAGCATGATGCCCAGCCAAATAGAGGTCTTGAGGTGAGTGAAAAATCGCTCACCCACATCCTTTTGAATGATTTCAAACTGCGGGATTTCACAAAATGTACCAAAGTATGTACAGATCAACTGATACGTCGGGAAAGAAGCCGTACGTGGTCCAAATAATACGGAGGTGACTATCTCTCGCTGTGAGAATACGATGATGCCGATCACCACCACTGCGCCGATCGATCTGATGATATGCCACCGGAGCTCCTCCAAGTGATCGAGAAAACTCATCTCTTTTTCAGGAGCTGCAGGAACAGATGCAGTAGATTTAGATGGCAAAATAGACATAGGCTAATAAGCTGGGATGATTATATGGATCTTGTAGTACAAAGCTCCATGATTTTAGGACAGCAAGTATTATGATGTTTTATATTATTTCCAAGTTTTTTCTACCAAGTTTTGTTTTAATATTTAGACTTTTATCCAAAACTATAGTTTGGCACTATCAGTCCTCATATTCGCAGGCAGTTTAGCGCTGCTGATTTTTTCTTCTAATAAGTTTATCGATTCCTCTGAGCGTATCGGCTTGAGTCTGGGTATTTCACCTTTTATCATAGGTGTGACTATAGTGGCATTTGGCACCTCGCTTCCGGAGCTGGCTACCTCTATTATCTCCGTTTATCGTGGTAGCTCGGAGATCGTGGTCGGCAATGTCATAGGGAGTAACATCACTAATATTCTCCTGGTAGTAGGGATTAGTGCTATGGCGGTACGATCGCTTAAGATTAATAGGAACCTCATGGAGGTGGATATGAGTCTTCTGATAGGATCCTCTGTACTGCTTTGGTTTGCCCTGAAAGATTTACATTTCTCACTCATCGAGGCGCTAATATTTGCTTCGGGGCTTATCGGCTTTTTGATCTACTCCATACAGGATGATAGTGATGACAAGCCTGAAAAAGTCAAGACCAATTGGACGACTTACCTCATTGCATTGATTGCTGGAGTTGGGGTGTATTTTGGAGCGGCATATACAGTGGAGTCTATCACTGATATATCGACCACTTTAGGTATATCGCCTGCAGTAGTATCACTCAGTGCATTAGCCTTAGGCACATCTCTCCCTGAGATCGTGGTCAGTGTAGCTGCGAGTAGGAGAGGGATGCATGAGATGGCCATAGGTAATGTCATAGGCTCTAATCTATTTAACACCTATGGAGTTATGGCGATCCCTTCGTTTTTTGGTGAGTTAGTGATACCTGCAGAGATTATGAACTTTAGTATGCCGTTTATGGTGATTGTCACAGGATTGTTTTGTCTGGTATGTTATTCTCGAAAAGTATCATTTTGGGAGGCAGGTATGCTGTTGAGCTTCTATGTGTTTTTCCTTGCAGAATTAATTCGTCTCGGCTTCGTTAATTAATGCAGAGATAAAATCTGATCACATTGAGAGTATTATTTGCAATTGTTTTCATGAACCTTTCTGGTGCGATTTTAGGGCAAGCTACATTAGTGTCTAATTATAAATTGGACAATTGTAGTGTACAAGATTATGAGGGCAATAATGATGGATTTATACTGGGCACTCCCTGTGCCTGTGGAGTAGAGGCAGATGGTTTTGATCTTAACGGCTCTCAGTTCATTGATTTTGGTGCGGGCTTGAGCCCAATATTTAGTTCAGATTTTAGCCTTAGCTTTTATGTTCAGTTTGATCCAATGGATAGTGATCCAATGGATGTTTTTTCTGTCGCTAATGCTTGCTCTCGGGATTCTGTATTTTTAATGAGATATTTGCCGGACTTCAATCTTTTGAGTATTATTTTCTCCGATTCTCCGGCTAATTTTTTCAGTATTGATGCAGAAATAGAAAATCCTCTGTGCTGGAATTATGTAGTTTTTACATTATCAGGATCCACAGGGCAGCTCTATGTTAATGGTGATTTAGTAGCGGAGGCTAATTCTATCAGCCCCTTATCCCTGATGAATGGAGCTAACTTGACATTGGGTAATTCTCCTTGTGTTATGGCGACTGTCCCTGATAGTCGTTTTAGGGGACGGATAGATGAGATTCAGGTATATCAAGGAGCTTTGACACAGAGAGAAGTGGTAAGAGCCGATCTCAAGCCTGATCAAATCATTACTCCTGACACTACGATCTTTATCGGGGAGTCTTTAGCATTGAGGACTGGTCAGACTTGTAGCAATGACTTTGAGTGGTCACCATCTGCCGGGCTCGATGATCCGTTCTTGTTAGAGCCTATAGCTACTCCAGAAGTAGGGACACATACCTACACCCTCGAGGTAGAATATTCAGGCTGTCGAGTCACAGATGATGTCACTATCAATGTAGTAGATCGCCAAATGGTCAGCTGTGATGACCTTATGCTACCAAATACATTCACTCCTAATGGCGATGGAGTCAATGATAATTTTGGCATAAGTAATATCTATTTAGTCGAATCACTCAACACCTTTGAAGTCTTTGATAAATGGGGCGGTCGTATTTTCGGTACTGTCGATATCAATAGCACATGGAATGGACTACATAATAATACAGGTGATCCAGCAGCTAATAGTAGCTATGTCTATAAAGTCAACTATGTGTGCAACGGAGAAGAGTACACTAAATCGGGTGTGATTAATGTGTTAAGATAATTTTCTGACTGATAGAGTCTCAGCTTTTACGATGATGTCTATTATGTTTGTACTCTATGAAGAGTCAAATATTGTATTTCATATGTGCCATGGTGCTTTGCATTGCTTGTGGTGATAAGGCATCCGATGCTAAATATCCAGTAGAAAGTCACAGCGATGAAACAGAACCTGAGCTGGCAGAATATCGACTGGATACTATCACTACTACTCTCAAGTCATCTAAAGAGATTGAAGAACCCATAGAAAAAATAGAGGAGCCAAAGAAGGAAGAACCTAAACCTACTCCTCCAGTTAAAAAAGCCCCTCCAAAACCAAAGAAATACTCTCAAATAGTATTTGAAGAAGAGATCTTTGAGCTGGATACTATCACAGAAGGTGATGTGATAGAGGACAAATTTTATTTTGAAAACACAGGTAATGGGCCCTTATCTATTTCCTCAGCGATAGGTAGCTGTGGATGTACGGTGCCTACTTTCCCATTCATAGATATAGCTCCAGAAGAAAAGGGATATATCGGGGTTACATATAATTCTGTAGGGAAATCTGGGGCTCAGATCCCTGAGGTCACTATTAAGTCCAATAGTCCAAAGTCTCCACATATATTGAAATTCAAAATATACGTGAAGGACAAGCCCCAAAAAGACCAGGCTAAAAAATCAAAATAGTATTATTCTTAGCCTTTTCTATTTATCTGACTAAAGTTACATTACCTTTTCTGACCTCTGGAGCTCCTCCATCCAAGAATGAAAGTTGTACGACGTAGACATACACACCTGCTTCGAGAGCTTCTCCGTTGAACCGGCCATTCCAACTTCCCACACCACTCAGTTGGATTGGTTGAGCACCTTCTTCTGCATGTACGAGATTACCATATCTATCAAATATGCGGATATAGTCTACAGTGCTCACTCCACTACTGGCGAATACTTTGAATATAGCATTGCCTGGTATCGTAGCATCAGGTGATATAGCGTTAGGTATGAATATATTACTACTGCGCTGTGTCGTGAGCGTGATATCATCTGTTACTTCACATCCATTGACATCTCTGACGATCACGTCATAGGTGGTCGTAGAAACTGGGGTTACCCTTATTTCTTGACAGTTGTCAAAGACACACATTTCGTCAGTCACACTTGGAGACCAAATGACTGTGTCTATAGCATTATCACTATTGATCGTGGCGGTGATCGTAGCGTCTTGTCCGAGCTCCACATTAGCATCTGGACCAAGACTCACGGATAGCTGAGCTGGCTCAGTGATGTTTACTGTAGAATCCCAGCTACAGCCATTTTGATCAAATACTGACACCAAGATTTCTCCTGGAATAACAGTGGCTGTGTCGGCTATGGGGATTGCTGGGGCAGTATTCACTTGATAGCGATAGCTGCCTACACCTCCGGTGGCAGTGGCGATAGTGATATATCCTAAGTCTCCTGAACAGTCAGGACTGCTAATATCGCCGATCACTGCTATAACAGGCTCAGGCTCGGTCACAGTGAAATCTATAGTGGCATCACATCCATTAGCATCTAATAGCTCAATAGTATAGGTGCCTATGGTTAAATCCTCAGCAGACTCTCCAGTGCTGATATTCTGACCAGCTTCGTTGATCCAGTTGATTTGATAGTCTGGTGTCCCACCTGTAGCGATGAGATTTATTGCCGTGTTGCCATCATTGCCACATAGGGCAAAATTACTCGTCAAACTGTCTACTGTAATGGTGATGGAGTCAGGCTCCAGTACCTCTATCGAGTCTATGGAGCTACAGTCGCCTGCACTGAGTATGACCTCATAAACACCTGCTGATAGTCCGACCTGTACAGATCCGGTAGCATCATTCAGATCAGGCCATGTGTAGTTGAGATTACTGGCACCCATAGCCTCTAAATTGACCGTAGCGGTGCCACCAAAACATGGAATTTCTCCTATAAATGAGTTCTCTTGATCAATGCTAAAAGGCTGAGCCTCAGGTATATCTACATATACGGTATCAAATGTGCAGACTCCATCAGAGTAGATGATCCAATTAGTAGCACCTGAGCCTGCGGGGAAATTTGTAACAGTGAAGTTGTTAATAGTACCTCGCAATCCTGTAGAGGATAAAAAAGAGAATGGGCCGGGATAATCGCCATTTGCAAATACTTGAAGAACAGCGGTGCCAGAATTTTCTCCAAGACACTGTGGAGGATTTACATTTGATAAATCAAAGTTTGGTGGGGTTGGAGCATTCAGTGTGATGCTATCGATCGCTGTGCAGCCGTTTTGATCAGTTACGATGACGGTATAGGTATCTTCTCCCGCATCACTAAAAACAGAACCTGTCTGATTATTGGGATTTGGAGACCATTCATAGCTGAGGTCTCCACTGCCACCTGTAGGCACAGCTCTGAGGAGAGTAGTAGTGCCTGGACAGGCGAGCCCGTCAGTTTCGATAGTAACTGAAAACTCCTCCGCTTCATCAATCATAAACATAAATATCTGCTGGGCATCAGTAGCATCGGTCACCGTGAGCGTATAGCTTCCTCCGGATAATCCTCCTATGCTATCCAGATCCGTGCCTTCTTCTCCATTTGACCAAGAATAGACCAATGGAGGATTATCGGTAGAAATTTCTACAGAAATATATCCGTCTACTTCTCCGAAGCAGCTTGGGGCGTGTACCACACTATCTTGTAGCATAATGGTATTTCCTATGAGTGTTAATTCTTGCGTGTTGCCACATCCTTCTGGGTCGCTCAGATTGACTGTATAGCTACCGACCGGTAGACAGGGCAATGTGAGCTGATCACTCGTAGCTACATCATCGTATGCTATAACTCCATCTACATCAACTAATTGAACATTAATAGGTGTGGTAAGATTAGCGTCTGTTGACATCAGGTTTACTACTGCTTCAATTTGGCCTGCTGGACAGTTGAGCTCTGAGGTGCTTTCATCTAATGAGATCATCAGCTCTCGAGATGCGGAGATAGTGATCGTATCTACATATGGACATGCTTGGAGTCTATCGACAGAGTCACGAGCCACTACTACATAGTCACCCGTAGATAGGAGTCTGAATGAAGGATTGAGCTCAGGTGGATTATTAGTATAGATCGGGACTGTGCTACCATCATCTTGTATGCGCTCTACAGTCCATTCGTAGCCGTCAGTATATGGTCCGCCACCTTGCACAGCGATATCTATAGCGCCATTAGCTCGATCTTCGCAGAGAGCATCTGTGATGGCGAGACTGGCTTCTGTGATAGGATCACGCTGGAGGATATAGTCTTCTTGCTGCTTGCAGCCTAATGAGTCGATGACCGTCACGGTATAGACACCATTACCAATATTTTTTAGTTCATTTTGGCCCAATCCGATTTGATCAGAGCCCCAGTCGAAGAAGTATTCATTGCCAGCGAAAGGTTTGCCGCCTGTCACAGAGAGGGCTATTCGACCATTGAGTTGAGTAGGGCAGTTGGGATTGCGCAGGGTAGTAGGGGATATGACGAATGCAGGTTCATTAGTGATAGTCATAGTGAGAGGAGCACTCGATCGACCCATAGCGTCTGTGACACTAAAGGTATGATCTCCCAAGGCCAATCCGGTAAATAAGAAGATATCTTGATCATCTACGCCATTGGTGATCGCACCGTTATGATCTATAGCGTAGGGTGGCGTACCATAAAATGCTTTTAGCTCAGCGATGCCTTCATCCGCTCCACTATTGGATCCACACTGAGCTGTGACGAATAGCTGTGGATCTTCACTGGGCTCAGGGACTACTTGTATATATCCACTTCCGGGATTGGGATTGCACGGTAAAAATGAGGCATTTACATCATTGAGAAACTCAGAAGGACTACCCAGACCTGTATCATTGAATAAGACTTGGCCGTCATTACCTGGAGTACCTATGACGGTAAAGCAAAGATTGAGCAAGGGGGATCCAGCCGGCAGCGAGGACGCCGAGAGATTAGGATGAGACCATAGTACTCGGATGACGTCTGGATCTTGTGCTCTTGGTGGCGTGATATCTCCAGAGGTAAAGCCAGTAAGTCCACTCACCAACGGATCTGCAGAATCAAACTGTAAGACTGTCGAATTAAAATTGATCACAAAAAAGAACAAAACCATATTGTCAAATCCAGAGACATTGACATCAAAACATATCTGCTCCCCGGGCTCTGCTGTGATGGTGTCTGGCAATGTCAACTGGACTGTCTCAGGTCCACATGCCTGAGCACTAAGATCGTGTAAGATCGACGTTGAAAAAAACAATATCAATATAAATATGATGGATCTGAGACTAAACTTCCTATAGTTCATAAGCTAACTCTGACTCTGCGCTCTGTAGCATTTTTGTTTACAACGAAGATAAAACGGGGGCACTATTCTAATATTGCTACTAAACAATCTAAATGAATAGACCTCAGGTTTACCCTAATGAACTCGCAAAACTACAAAAGTGTGTATGCTGATCTACATTTATTGAAAATATATATATGAAATAATCATATCTGAGCAGGCGTTAAAAAACCTGTAGGGTAGGACCACTACAGGTTTTACGGATATATTCATATAGGGTTTAATAGTATAGTCGTGAGCTTATGTTGAAAGCATCTTTTAGTTCTGTCTTATAGATCTCGGCTTCGGTCGTGTTATTAAAGCTACCTGTCAGTACTCGATAGATCACATTCGATCCTTTATAATCATGAAGAATGATGATCGGCTGTGAGATGAGTCCTTTCACCTCTTTATAATATTTCAAGGTGCTCTGATAGCTGGAGAATACGCCTAATTGTAATTTGTACTTTGCTGTATGACTTTTGGCCGCAGTTGTTTCGGTCATAGTGTTGCTCACAGGAGTACTATTAGGAGTGTAGACTCGTGTGGACATAGGGTTCTTATTTTTTTCTAAGAGGTTGTTCATCTTAGATGGCGGTATAGTCTCTTCGATGCGCTCTACGACCTTACCATCATTATCAAAAATGAGTACAGTAGGTAGGACTTTTACCCCGTAATGCTCTTTGAGCGCATATCCATCAAAATCATCAATATTGACTTTGATAGTGATATAGTCATCATTCATTCGTCTGATCACCTCTGGATCAGCAAAGGTGGTCTCGTCCATCCATTTGCATGGAGCGCACCAAGAGGCATAAAAATCTACCAGTAGTTTTTTGCCCTCCTTGTTAGCTAATTCTTTAGCAGACGAAAAGTTGCCCTCATGAAAGTTGATGGAGCTGGCAAAACTCAATGTCGTGATAAACAGAGCTACCAATGTACTTGTGACCTTAATTCTTCTCATGTTGTGACAGTCTATTATATGTTAATAATTAGCCATTCGTATTACACAGAATAGCTCTCTACTACATATTACAATTTACATGCCAATGTGATCTACCGCAGAAATAAGCCATCCGAGAGGGTATATTTTAAAAATGAATAATGATGAGGCATTAGAGTAGTTTTTATACCTTCGCCCTCCAATTCTAAATCACTATTATGCCAAAAGCGAAGATTACTGCGGTAGCTGGCTATGTGCCTGAAAAAATTCTATCGAATTCGGATCTGGAGAAAATCATGGATACGAATGACGAATGGATCCGTACCCGGACAGGCATAGTAGAGCGGAGAGTGATGGCAGAGGACGAAGCGGTCTCTCACATGGGAGAGAAAGTAGTCGCTCAAATCTTAGAGAAATCTGGCACAGCTCCAGAAGAAATCGAACTCCTGATCTGTGCGACTTGTACAGGTGACTATATATTACCTGACACAGCCAATAATATCTGTTATAAATCAGGTCTGACTAAAGCTTTTGGATTTGATATCAATGCTGCCTGTAGCGGTTTTGTATTCGCACTCTACACGGCGTCTCAGTTCATCCAGACAGGTAGGTACAAGAAAATCATTGTAATCGGAGGTGAGAAGATGACTTCATATATGAATTATGAAGATCGTACTACGAGCATTCTCTTTGGAGATGGTGGGGGAGGTGTGCTCCTCGAGCCGGATGAGGAGTATGGTGTGATCGATGCTATCCTCAAAGGAGACGGATATGGCTGTCAGCTACTGAAGGTAGAAGCAGGCGGGTCTCTCTATCCGATGAATCAAGAGCGGCTGGATGCAAAGAAGAATTTTGTCACTCAAGATGGTCGCCAAGTATTCAGACGTGCGGTGAATGGTATGAGCTCTACGATCAAAGAAGTCATGGAGAGAAATAATCTCACGGCAGATGAAATCAGCTGGGTAGTCCCTCACCAGGCCAATGAAAGAATCATCAATGCAGTAGGCGATGCACTCGACTTCCCTAAGGAGCGAATCATGCTCAATATTGCAAAATATGGAAATACATCTGCAGGTACGATCCCATTATGTCTGTGGGAGTACGAGGATCAACTAAAAAAAGGAGATAATGTGATTTTGACTGCTTTTGGTGGTGGCTTCACATGGGGTTCATTATATTTGAAATGGGCCTATTAGTAAAACATTGTATTGTAAATTAAGGTTACATAGTAATATATTATGGCAAGTACTTCAGAGATAAGAAACGGGCTATGTATTGATTTTAATCATGATATATATAGCGTCGTAGAATTTTTGCACGTGAAACCTGGTAAAGGGCCTGCATTTGTGCGGACTAAGCTAAAGAGTCTCACATCTGGCAAAGTGATCGATCAGACATGGCCATCAGGTCACAAGATAGATGTAGTGCGAGTAGAGAGAAGAAAATTTCAATTTCTCTATAATGATGCAGAGGGGTACCACTGTATGAATCTGGAAAACTATGAGCAAATAGCTATACAGCCAGAGATGCTTGAAAATCCACAATTTCTCAAAGAAAGTATGGAGATAGAGATCCTATATCATGCAGAGAAAGAAATCCCGCTGACTATCGATATGCCTCAGTATGTAGAGATGGAGATCACCTACACCGAGCCGGGAGTGCGTGGAGATACTGCCACAAATGTCACCAAGCCTGCTACTATTGAGACGGGCGCAGAGATCAAGGTGCCGATTTTCATCAATGAGGGAGATGTGGTCAAAATAGAGACCAGCACTGGTAATTATGTAGAACGAGTCAAAAAATAAATACATGACCTTTAAAGAAATCAAAGAATTAGTAACGCTCCTCAGTGAGTCGGATATTAAGGAATTCAATATGGTACAGGGTGATCTGAAGATCAAGATCCGTACTGATAAGGATGTAGCTGCTCCTGTATATAGTCAGGCGCCTGTAGTGCAAGCTGCGCCGATGGCAGCACCGGCGCCGGTAGCGGCAGCAGCTCCTGTAGCCACTGCTGCTGCAGTGACTCCAGATCTGCCTCAGACAGCTGATGATGCTGCTAATGCTAATCTCGTAGAAGTGAAATCTCCTATGGTAGGGACGTTCTACAGGTCTCCAGCACCAGAAAAGCCAGTCTATGTCAATGTAGGTGATACTATCAAAGAAGGAGATGTAGTATGTATCATCGAGGCGATGAAACTATTCAACGAAATCGAGAGCGAAGTAAGTGGGAAGATCGTGAAAGTAATGGTCGATGATGCGTCTCCAGTGGAGTACGATCAGGTGCTATTCTTAGTCGATCCTAACGCATAGGCGACCTATTTCAATCATATAAATCTACCTATGTTTAAAAAGCTATTGATAGCCAATCGTGGCGAGATCGCTCTACGCATCATCCGTACGTGTAAAGAAATGGGCATCAAGACTGTAGCTGTATATAGTACAGCTGACAAAGATGCGCTACATGTACGTTTTGCAGATGAGGCGGTATGTATAGGGCCACCCAGTGGTACCGAGTCATACCTCAGTATACCACGCATCATGGCAGCTGTAGAAATCACTAATGCTGATGCCGTACATCCTGGATATGGATTCTTAGCAGAGAATGCGGATTTTGCCCAAGTATGCTCAGAGTATAATATCAAATTCGTCGGTCCTACTCCTGAGATGATCAATAAAATGGGAGATAAGGTCACTGCTAAAGAGACTATGATCAAGGCAGGAGTGCCTGTAGTGCCAGGATCTGATGGATTAGTCAAGAGTGTGGCAGATGGTATCAAGGTCTGTAAAGAAATAGGATATCCCGTGATGATTAAAGCTACTGCCGGTGGCGGTGGTAAAGGAATGCGTATCGTATGGGAGGAAGATGACTTTGAAAATCAATGGAACATGGCACGAAATGAGGCAAAAGCTTCATTTGGCAATGATGGTATATACATTGAAAAATTCATCGAGGAGCCTCGACACATCGAGATTCAGATCATCGGTGATCAGCATGGCAATGTCGTGCACCTCTCGGAGCGTGACTGCTCTATCCAGCGACGTCACCAAAAGCTCGTGGAAGAATGTCCGTCACCATTCATGACGGATGAGCTCAGAGAAAAAATGGGTGAGGCAGCCATATTAGCTGGTAAGTCAATTAACTATGAAGGTGTCGGTACTGTCGAATTCTTAGTGGATAAGTATCGTAACTTCTACTTCATGGAGATGAATACTCGTATCCAAGTAGAGCACCCAGTGACAGAAGAAGTGATAGATAGAGATCTCATCAAAGAGCAGATCAAGGTAGCTGCTGGAGATCAACTCAGTGGCCAAAACTACTTCCCTCAGATGCACTGTATCGAGGTCCGTATCAATGCGGAGGACCCGTATAATGACTTCCGACCAAGTCCTGGGCATATCAAGCATTTTCATAGTCCTAAGGGACATGGTGTGCGTGTAGATACTCATGCCTACGCTGGGTACTCGGTACCCCCGTACTATGACTCTATGATCGCTAAGCTCATCTGTAGAGCTGAGACTCGAGAAGAGTGTATCACTAAGATGGGTAGAGCTTTAGATGAATTTGTGATCGAAGGTATTAAGACCACGATTCCGTTTCATAAGCAGCTTATGAAAGATGAGAGATTCCGAAATGGGAATTTCCATACTGGATTCTTACAAGAATTTGACTTGAAATAAGACATATAGATGTGTAGAGAAATGATCTTTTAGATTTAAGAAAGCTATTATACTTTCCATATGAGGTCATTTCTCACACTTTTTTCTGCACTGATGTCTTTTAAGCGCTCCCTCTTCTTGAGCGTTCTATTTCACCTACTTACGGCGATATTTACCTTATTCAGCATTCCACTGATCATTCCGTTTTTCCAGATTTTATTTGGGATCAGTCCGAGTAGTTTTGCACCACCAGAGAGCCCATGGGATCTGGAGGCTGTGCTCAATTATAATTTCAGTCGTCTGATTGCCATTTCTGATCGCTATCATGCATTAGCAGCGGTATGTATCTTTTTGATTGTTGTGATTTTATTGCGCAATGTTTTTCGATTCTTATCGAGTTATTTCCTTATTCCTGCCCGCAATGGGGTATTGCGAGATCTCAGGCGTGATCTATTTGATTCTTATGTGAACATGCCCCTGGGTCTGAGGAAAAGTACAAAGCGAGGACAGTTGCTGTCACTATTGTCCAATGATCTGATAGAGCTGGATCATGGACTTCTCAAGGCTATGGAGCTCTTATTTAAAGTGCCATTGATCATAATAGGATCTTTGATTTTTATGTTTTGGATCAATATGAAGCTCAGTCTGATTGCATTACTATTAGCGGCGGTAGCGGTTTTTATTGTAGGTGGACTGAGTCGGATGCTCAAGCGTACTTCGGCAAAAGCCCAGCATTTGCTCGGTGAGATAAATGTAGTAGCCGACGAATACTTGTCTGGATCAAAGGTCATACAGGCATATACCGCTAATGACTATTTTAGGAGTAAAGCTGACGGACTCATTGAAAACTATTATCGTCTGAGCAATAGAATATTGAGACGACGAGATGCCGCATCGCCCATATCCGAATTTTTAGCAGTATGTATCATCGTTGTTTTATTGTGGTATGGGGCTCAGATGGTTTTTGCTGGTGATATATTACCTACGACGTTTTTCGCTTTTGTATTTGCTTTTTACAATATAATTGATCCCGCTAAAAGCTTTAGTCGAGAGTATTATAATGTGAAAAAGGGGCAGGCAGCCTTGAATCGCATAATTGATTTTAAAAACCGAGTCCATGAATCGAATAGACTTATACCATCTGGTAGAAGAGTCATTCAGCGTTTCAGAGAAGGGATTAGTTTTGAAAATGTAAGTTTTCGCTATGAAGCAGATCAAAAAGGAATTTTAAAAGAGGTCTCTCTTAAAATCAGCAAAGGAGAGAAATTAGGTATAGTCGGTTTCTCTGGATCGGGCAAGACTACATTAGCGGACTTGCTTTTGAGGTTTCAGCAGCCAGATGCTGGACAGATCTCAATGGATGGTGTAGATATAAGCGAGTATAATATGGATAGCTATCGGCGCCTATTCGGAGTGATTACTCAGGATCCAGCGATGTTTCATCTATCGATAGCGGACAATATCACATTTAGTGAAGAGGCGAAGAAACCAGACAAGTATGATCAAGCGATAAAATCTGCTGGACTGCGGGATGTGCTATTGCAGCATCGAGATGTGATCGGGGACGATGGTCAGATACTGAGTGGAGGGGGACGCCAGCGAGTGGCGATTGCTCGTGCTTTATACCACGATCCCGAGATACTGATCATGGACGAGCCGACGACTAATCTGGATAAACTCGCTGAAAACGAGATAATAACAGCAATACAAGAGGCTTATTCAGATAGGACTATTATCTTGATTTCACATAACCTATTGTTACTTAAAGGTATGGATAGGATAGTCATATTAGATGAAGGGCAGATTATAGATGAAGGAAGTTTTGAGGAGTTAACAGGTCGATCAGGAATTTTTAAGGATTTGTATAATACCTTGGGGCATCGATCTACGTTATCTTAGTTTTGTATAGTGTAAAGAGCGTTGATGCGGATATTGATTTTACTCACATTTTGGATTTTTATGGATAGTCTGAGTGCTCAGTTCACTCACGTACTACCTATGAAGCCCGCTGTGGGTACTACCATGAGCTATCAGGTGGACAATCTCCCTGAACGCATTCAGCTCGGGACTCCTGGCGATGACAATATTTGGAATTTTTCTTCTCTCCAGTCAGCTATGAGCTATCAATATGTATATGCTGATGGTCCTGACGGACAGATAGTCCTACGAGATCCTTGGCAAAATGAAAGCATCATAGAAAATGGACGTATCACTGGGATCACACTCCGAGATAAGGCCAGCGGGTACGTCTATAAAAATTATACGGATCCAGTCAATAACATATGGTCAGGCCAGAAGAATCATAATGCAAAAGACAATGCGAGATGGACTACAGAGCTGGATAAACCCTATCTCATAGCAAAAGGAGAAAAAGACTACGATAAACTACGAATAGTAGTGAGTGAAGAGGTCACAGTAGATGCCGATGCTTCTGGATTCTTGTACCTGCCGAGATCTATGCATGATGCTGAGCGAGTCCATGTCAGAGTGCTACGTGCCATAGAAGTAGAGGCTGAGCAAGATGGTGCATGGGTAGAAATACCCAATACGATAGTAGCTGAAATAGGTCTTGATATACCGACGATCACAGAATACTATGCCTTTTTTGATCCTAATGATGAGCTCTTAGCTCAGGTGATGCTCAATGAACTGGGAGCCGTAGGGTCTGTCATCTATACAGCTGATGAGTCTACCTCAGGTCGTATTTTTGATACTACCGCTGAACAAGAGTTTGTCCTATATCCATCTACTTCTTTTGGTGATGTACGCTTAGATTTTATTGGTTTTAGCCCAGGAGGATACACTATGGAGGTCTATAACATCCTGCGTAAAAAAATGTGGTCTAAGTCCTATCGAATAAATGGTAGTCAGACCATCAAAGAAGATCTATCCTTTTTGCCGAAAGGTACCTACATATATACACTGTATGATGATCGCAAACAGCGGATACTCTCTCGTCGATTAGCGATTATTAAGAGATAAACTTTATTGGCTTTGTGGAGAGATATGCTACAGCTTCCATCGAGACTGGATCTGATTGATACGGACTATAGAGGCTACGGAGTGCAGCTATATGTCAAGAGAGACGATCTCATTCATCCATGGATCAATGGCAATAAATGGCGCAAACTCAAAGAAAATATATTACTTGCGGAGAAGGCAAGTGCTAAAACGCTGATCAGTTTTGGCGGAGCTTTTTCTAATCATTTAGTAGCGCTTGCGGCGGTGGGCTATTATGCAGGGATTGATACAGTCGGTATCGTGCGGAGCTATCACGACTCTGTTCAAAATTGGACGATCGATCTACTCAGTTCACTTGGGATGAACTTACATTTTGTCCATCCAGATGACTATAGTCTCAAAGAGCACAGCCCCAAAATATCCGAAATACTCGATCTGTATAATAGTCACTACCTTATACCTGAGGGCGGCACTAATGCGGCAGCGGTACAAGGGACTCGGACTATCTGGGAAGAGAGTCAAGCCCAGCTGCAAGGTGCGACTATCAACTATGTGGCAATGGGTATAGGTACAGCAGGAACCATAGCAGGAGTGGCCAATGCTGCAGATGCAAACGTTTTGATCTTAGGAGGCTCATCATTCAAGTCATCCATCACGGACTTAGCTGGTTTTAGCTTCATTGACGAAAGTCGAATAGAGCAAGTCAAAATAATCGATACGAGTAGAGGTCGCCGGTTTGGACGATATGATGAGGAGGTCGTGAGGTATATTAATGGATTCAGCGATCGCTATAAGATTCTTTTAGAGCCGATCTATACGGCGCCGCTGATGATGAAGCTGGATGATATGATCCATAGCGGAGAGATCGCTGCACAGAGTAGCATCCTATTCGTCCATACTGGAGGTCTGCAGGGCATCGTAGGGTATAATCAGATGTATCCTCGCCGATTGCAGATAGCGATACCAGATGCTTATGACTTCCTGACTAATCCGGCGACGACTCTCGGAAAGAAATGATGCTCCAGCGCTAATACTCGACGAGCGATATCCTCAGGGGTGTCCTCTTCGCTGAGTTTTACTTTTGATTGAAATATATATCTCCCTTCGTCATAGTGCTGATCTACATAGTGGATAGTGATTCCTGATTCCTTTTCATTGGCCTCTTTGACAGCAGTATGTACATGGATACCATACATACCTTTGCCACCATATTTGGGTAGTAGGGCAGGATGAATATTAATAAGTCTCGCTGGATATGCCTCGATGAGATATTCGGGGATGAGTAGTAAAAAACCTGCTAAGACGATCAAGTCGACCTCCAGTTGCTCTAAATAGGGAAGTAGGAAGTCAGGATCCTGTAGTTGTGATCTCTTAAAATATATGTGCTCGATCCCATGCTCAGCGGCATAGTCTAATACTTTCGCATTTTTACGATTGGATAGGATAGCTACCACCTCATATGCTCCGTGCTCTGTGCCATACTGATGTATACAGCGGGCATTACTGCCGGTACCAGATGCGAATATTGCGATTCTTTTCATAGCGCAAATATATCCAATGAATAAGAGCTAAACGGATGAAAACAGGTACTACTTTTTCACGAAAGTGGCAGTCTGAATCTCATTGGTCCCTTGGCGCCAGTCCTTGTACATGAGGCTGGTGATAGCATTAGCCATCTTGACTTTTTGTCGCCAGATATAGGGCCCTTCAAATCTCCAGATAAACTCTGAGATGTCTTCACAGATCTCAGTGTAGAGTAGCTCCTCGCTTTTATTGATTATAAAGTCTCTCGAACCAAATCCGTAAAAACTAAACTTGTCCCTCACTAAAAATCTACGGTCATGATATTTGAAAAGTAACTCACATCCTGTAGAGTCGTATAACTCCAGATAGGCACTGAGGAAAATATCCCCATGCTTCTGTAAGAGCGTAGAGTCTATGATGTTGAGTTGTTTATCCTCTACGCAGATTTTTACTTTGTATTGCGGAGTATTGATATATCCCTCTGCAGCATCAATGGATGATATATCCTGAAACTGCCCAGCGATGACCTCCAGATCCTGATGTAGCAGATCAGGATAGTCAGGCTTGATATCGACCATAGCATCTTCCCAGCTCACATTTGCTCTGACTTCATCCCACTCATAGACACCGTCATGCCAGTTGTAGTGTTGTTGGGTGACTTTGCGATCGAGCACTTTGATATTGAAAGCATTGATGTGCAGATAGCCAGATAGTATGCCTACTATAGCTCCAGATAATAATGCCAAAGTCGTATACCGTATGAATGATCTCATAGACGCAGCCTGCTAAGTGATGCATAAGATACGCTATTCAGATCACATATGGTATATAGGATCTATGGTGTTAAGCTTTTATTAGCACATAATATTTGGTCTGTGCACTAAGCAGAGAATTCCCGGATCGTCTTCTCGATGATGTCACAGCACTCATGTAGCTGCTCCTCTGTCATCACGAGCGGAGGCGCAAATCTGATGATATTACCATGAGTAGGTTTGGCTAAAAGGCCATTCTCAGCCAGCTTGATACAGATATCCCAAGCCGTAGACGACTCTGGACTATCATTGATGACTACCGCATTGAGCAGGCCTTTTCCTCTTACGAGTTTGACTATGTCAAGCTTTTCTACGAGCTCTTGCATACGCTCTCTGAATATCTTACCCAGTCTACGAGCATTTTGTGCGAGTTTCTCATCGAATAATACTTCGAGGGCCGTAGTCGCTACAGCACAGGCAGTAGGATTACCTCCATAGGTGCTACCATGCTGACCCGGCTTAATGACATCCATGACAGGATCATTTGCTAATACTGCAGAAACTGGATACGCTCCACCAGAGAGTGCCTTGCCTAAGATCAATATGTCTGGATGGACATAGGTACTCTGCTGCTCACATCGGTGCTCACAACTGCAGTCACCGCATATAGCGAGCATTGATCCTGTACGAGCCAATCCTGTCTGGATCTCATCAGCGATGAATAGAACGTTATATTTCTTACAAATAGCGGCTGCATTGGCGATGAAGTCACTGTCAGGTACATTGACTCCCGCTTCACCCTGTATAGGCTCTACTAAGAAGCCGCAAACATTGTCAGGATCAGATTTAATAGCTTCTTCGAGGGCCGTGATATCATTGTATGGTATACTGACGAATCCTGGTGTATAAGGGCCAAAATTGCCCCGAGCATCGGGATCACTGGAGAAACTAATGATAGTGACCGTGCGTCCATGAAAGTTTTCGCCACAGACGATGATTTTGGCATGACCATTCTTGATTCCCTTTTTCTCATATCCCCATTTACGACAGATTTTGATAGCGGTCTCGACTGCTTCTGCTCCGCTATTCATAGGGAGTACTTTGTCAAAACCAAAAGTCTCAGACATGTACTTTTCGTACTCACCTAACTTATCATTGTAAAATGCTCTGGACGTCAATGCTAAGGTGCCTGCTTGTTCTGCGAGAGCAGAAACGATTTTTGGATGGCAATGTCCTTGATTGACGGCACTATAGGCAGATAAAAAGTCAAAATATTTTTTGCCTTCGACATCCCAAACATAGACGCCTTCGCCTCGAGATAGTACTACGGGTATCGGATGATAGTTATGGGCTCCATATTTATCTTCGAGTGCCATGAGGTCTTGAGAGCTATGTGCTGTCTGTGTAGTCATATTTATCATTTTTATCTTGTGAATGAGTCAAAATTATACTGAAATAATCACAATTGATCAAAATTGATGAATATTTCTAATCAAAATCTATTCTTCAGGATTTTAAGATACTAAGGCTTACATTTATCTACAACTAATGCTAACATCATGAAGAAAATATTGGTATCAACCGGCGGTGGAGACTGCCCTGGACTCAATGCTGTCATCAGAGGAATCGTCAAATCCGCTCGGGAGCATGGGGGCTATGAAGTGTGGGGGAGTATGGAGGCCTTTAATGGTATCCTCCTCGATCCACCGGATATCGTCAAACTAACAAATAAAAAGGTCGCAGGTATACACACTAAGGGAGGTACGATCATCCGTACGACGAATAAGGGCAATCCCCTGGAATTTCCGGTGACACAAGCAGACGGCTCTGTCAAGCGTATCGATCGTACTGCAGAATTGGTCAAGAAGATCAAGAAGAGAGGATTTGACGCAGTGATCTCGATCGGTGGTGATGGGAGCCAAAATATTTCCTTGGCCTTAGCCGAAAAAGGGCTTAATATCGTCGGAGTGCCTAAGACTATAGACAATGATCTCTATGCTACTGATCGGACCTTTGGATTTCAGACGGCCGTGGAGATTGCTACTGACTGTTTTGACCGATTAGTCACTACGGCAGAGAGTCATCATCGGACCATTATCATGGAGGTCATGGGGCGTGATGCAGGCTGGATAGCCCTACATACTGCGATCGCAGGAGGCGCTGAGATTTGTCTCATACCAGAGATACCCTATGACATACAAAAGGTCGTAAAGAAGATCAATAAGCGATATAAGAAGGGAAAGGGCTTTGCTAATATCGTCATCGCAGAAGGGGCCAAGGCTATCGGCGGAGAAGTGGTAGGATCTAAAAGTAAAGAAGTCGGAGATACACATATCAAGCTCGGTGGAGTGGCAAATCTTTTGAGACATCAGCTCGAAGAGGCTGGATGTGCAGGACAGGTGAGGGCCACAGTTCTTGGACATGTGCAGAGAGGAGGTACACCGAGTGCCTTTGATAGGGTATTGGCTACATCTATGGGTGTCAAGGCATTCAATATGGTGCTCAATAAAAACTATGGACAGATGGTAGCGTATAAGAATCATGAGCTCACCACAGTATCTCTCGAAGAGGCTGTCTCTCAATACAACCATGTATCGACGGACCACTATCTCATCGAGACGGCTAAGATGATGGGCGTGAGTTTTGGTGATTGATAGTCTTGAGTCGGATGGACATTACATTTTCTAACTATAATAACTAACTATGGATTTTATTAACTGGGGTGCTCTCGTAGTAGCAGCACTCATGCCGTCAGTCGTCGGCTTTTTATGGTATGGACAGGTATTCGCTAAGGCTTGGCTGGAGTCTACTGGTAAGCCTGCAGAATATTTTCAAGAGACCAATATGGCTGTGGTACATGGAGTATCTCTGGTCATGAGTTTCATTTTAGCATTTGCATTAAAGGTCTTCATCGAGACTACACATGGTGGTCATCTTGGGATCGAGGACATTGGTAGTTTTCACACATTTCAGCATGGACTGCTACATGGTGCTATGTACACCGCATTTTTCATAGTGCCGACCTTCATGATCAATGGATTATTTGAGCGCAGAGGTATGAAGAATACTTGGATACATATCGGCTACTGGATCGTGACTGGAGCAGTCATGGGCGGTATTTTGGATGCTTGGGTTTAGTATACAGGCAGAAATTATAATATGACCAATGCGATCGAGTAGATTTCATTGGTCATTTTTTTATATCATAGTGGGATGAAAATACTGGTAGCACTGATCATAGGATGTTTTTTGATGGGAGATCTTGTAGCTCAGGATCCATGGCGATTCAGAGCAGAGATGGAGCGTTTTGATAGTTTGGATCGAGTAGATCCTTTCCCTCAGGGGGAAATAGTGTTTACTGGTAGCTCGAGTATTCGATTTTGGGCTTCTTTGCAGGAGGATTTTCCCGATCATCAGGTGCTCAATAGAGGTTTCGGCGGTAGCCATATGAGTGATCTCGATTACTTCTGGGATAAGCTCATCCTACAGCATCAGCCGAAGAAAGTGTTCATCTATGAGGGGGATAACGATATCGCTGCGGATAAGCCCATAGCTGAAATATTAGAGGATACCGATATGCTGATCAATAAGATCAAGAAACATCTCCCTTTCACGAAAGTGTACCTCATATCTCCTAAGCCGAGCATATCGAGATGGTCCTATCGGGCTAAGTATGAGCAGCTCAACTATCAGCTGGGACTCAAGGCTATGCTGGATCCGACAGTGGTATTCGTAGATGTATGGACACCGATGTGTGACGCATCAGGCGAGGTACTACAGGATGTATTCATCAGTGACGATCTGCATATGAATGCTAAGGGATATGCCATTTGGCGAGAAGTCATCGCTCCCTATGTCGAGGAGTAGCTCTTTTCTTTTATTTCGTTAGGAGTCTCACTGTTGATTATATATATTGCTAATCAATAAAGACTCGTATGAAAAATTTTATCTTGATAGGCCTTGTAGGTCTACTACTCTATAGCTGTAAGAGTGAAGATCAGCTCCAAGTCATGGTTGATGGTTTTCATGAAAATATGTACAATCACATCCAAGAACAGCTCATCACTACTAGAGCAGGTAGTACTGTAGATATTCCAGCAGGAGAGTATCACTTCAGTAGACCTCTCTCGCTGGATGGCATCGCTGATGTGACGATAGCTGGAGCGGGGATGGATGAAACGGTCCTATCATTCAAAGATCAAAAAAGTGGTGCCGAGGGCATCAAGGTGACTGCAGACGGTGTAACTATCAGTGGCCTGACTATAGCTGATACTAAGGGTGATGGTATCAAGCTACTCGACTGTGACGGGATTGTGCTAAGAGATGTCAATGTCACATGGACAGGAGGTGCTCTCGAAACAAATGGAGGCTACGGACTCTATCCTGTATCCAGTCAGAATGTCCTCATCGAAAACTGTGAAACCTCCTATGCCTCGGATGCAGGTATCTATGTCGGACAGTCCGAGAATGTCATCGTCAGAAATAACTACGCACATCATAATGTCGCTGGGATAGAAATCGAAAACTGTAAATACTCGCAGGTCTATAATAACAAGGCAGAGAATAACACTGGAGGAATTCTGGTATTTGATTTACCAGATTTGCCTGCAGGCAATGGACATTCTTGTGAAGTATTCGATAATGAGATCATCAATAATAATCACCCTAATTTTGCCCCTGAGGGGAATATCGTCGCTACAGTACCACCTGGTACGGGGATCATCCTCCTCGCTGCTAAGAAGGTGGAAGTACATGGCAATAAGATCATTGGACATAAGACCGTCGGCACCTCTGTGAGTAGCTACATACTGACCCAGCGTCCGTTCGATCCAGAAAAATATGATCCATTCAGCTATGATATAGCTATCTATGATAATGAGTATGGCGATAGCGAAGAAGCTGCAGATGTATCCACAGATTTGGGACAGTTAGTCAGTACCTTATTTCAAGGGGAGGGTAGAGATATCGTCATCGACGGGATCAGTATGCCAGGAAAGACTGGATCCAATGCTATGAATATCTGCTTAGGGGCAAATGGTGATGCGGACTTCGCTAATATCGATGCCGCTAATGAATTCAAAAATCTATCACTCGATGCGAGTGCTTATCAATGTGAAGGAGTACGATTAGCAGATGTGGAGATATAGTCTTGTCGTATTAGTGATGCTGGGAGTAGGTTGGTATGGCTGTAATGATGAGTCTGGACTACAGCTCGACTATGAGGCTATGCCATATGGGCAGCTTAGTGACTATGGATTTTATATCGGAGAGATGTCGGAGCTCAATCCGGCGGATGGACTAATCGAGTACTCGCTCAATAGTAGCCTATTCACTGACTATGCGCATAAAAAGAGATTCATCTATCATCCCAAGGGTGCCTCTGCAGTAGTGGATGAGTCGGGAGTCATTCACTATAGTGAGGGCACTATAATAGTGAAGAATTTTTATTATCCAATGGACTTTCGAGCGCCAGATCGAGACTGGGATATCATAGAGACTCGACTACTCGTCAGGATGGATGATCAGTGGGATACCTATAGCTATATCTGGGATGAACGAGATAGTGATGCCTCACTCTCGCATGTCGGAGGGTATGCTGATGTATCATGGCTCGACGAGCAGGGAGAGAGTCGGCAGGTACAGTACCAAATACCTAATACTAATCAATGCAAGGGCTGTCATATAGTAGGTGATGAGATCATGCCAATAGGTCCTAAACTGGCTAACCTCGATAAGACTATCCAAACAGCCACGGGGGAGATCAATCAGATAGCACTATGGAAAGAAAAAGGAATCATCTCTGATAGTCATCCTACTATAGTATCTATGGTGGATTGGTCTGATGCGAGTGCCGATCTCGCTGATCGAGCGATGGCCTATCTGGACATTAACTGTGGGCACTGTCACAGTCCACAGGGACCTGCACATACTTCTGGATTATTTCTGCAGAGTAATCAGGGCGATGAGACTGCTCTGGGTATCTGTAAGACTCCCGTAGCAGCTGGCAAAGGATCTGGAGGGAGAGAATATGGCATTTCACCCGGCTATCCAGAGCGATCTATTATCCACTATCGTATGTCGTCGACAGATCCTGGAGTGATGATGCCTGAGCTCGGTAGAGTGCTCACTCATACTGAGGGTGTAGAGCTGATAGCAGCGTGGATATCAGAGCTCACTGGAGACTGCGAGCCTGATATCATGTGATATTATTTCTTGATCTGATTAGTCTATACCGAGATAGACGAAATATAGATTTTCATCTTCTGTACCGTAAGGTAGATTAACTTGTATGGCAGACTTATCAACGCCGAAAGTAGAAAGCAGATCCATGATCGCTTTTGATCTGTTCTCCGCTAAGGTACGGGACTTGATGTCATCTTTGTGATAACTATTGATCGTGACCTGTGTGATCTGTCCGGCTGTATAGGCATCAGAGATCGTACGGATCTGATCGACCGCCTGACGATTGAGCAGCGCTCTATCACGGCTGAATGCGATATACTGTTTGCTGTTAGCTTTATCCGCATCGATACGTCTGAATGATGTGATATCAGGTACATCTGTATCGAGGTTGTCAGCATACAGTTCGAGAGAGCCACCATTTTCGAGGCCTTGCGTCTCAGCATTCGCTATGATCTGCTCATCGCTGAGCTGATTATCAAAATAGTTAGGAATGGCTTGGTATTGGGCTACTATAGAGCCATTAGTCGTAAGGTCAGCGATATGTGCTACGCCGTTGACGAGGATGATGCTGCGTTTGACATCGTTTTGGCCACTAAGTATACCTATAGTGAGGACACTCATTATGGCTATGAGTCGTAACTTGTTCATGGGTGTAAGTCTATTAATAGTTTGCTATTAAGACTCATAAAACGCTGAAAAGTCTCAAAACGTTCTATTTTATATACTTTATTTTTTGTTGCATTTTTTACACACGCCAGTGAGAATCAGTTGAGCGTCTCGGAGCTGATACTCATTAGGTATGATCACTTGAGGGATATTGACCATCTCCATGCAGGTCGTAGTGTCACATACGGTGCAGTGAAAGTGTGCGTGCTCATCGTGATGATGGTGTGTGGTGCAGTCATCACTGCAGTAGGCATATTTGGTTTTGCTGCTCCCGTCTATCGCCTGATGGATGATCCCAGAGTCTTCAAAAGAACGTAAGATGCGATACAGGGTCACTCTATCGATTTTGTCAAATCTCTCTTCAATATCTTGACTGGATAGCGCAGTATCGGGTGCCTCGAGAAATATGCTAAGCACCTGACGTCTGATTTCAGTATTTCTCAGGTTATGTTCTTTCAGTATTTCTACAGTTTCTTTTACAGCCATATTTCTCTAATGATCATCGACAATAGTGCCTCAATATATGAATGCTACGATGCATCTCAGAGTTCAATAAATGAAAATATTCAGCTTATTTTGAATATGAGTTTTTGAAAATCTAAATGGAGCGTTATTTTTGCATTCTGTTTTGACATTTGGCCACGTAGTTCAACTGGATAGAATATCGGATTTCGGCTCCGAGGGTTGAGGGTTCGAATCCTTCCGTGGTCACTATGATATCAGCTAATCCCTTGCAGATCAATGATTTGTGAGGGATTTTTAGTTTCACCCCAAGTAATACCCCAATACTTTGTTCGGCGTAGAATTTTCTACGTCGTGGTGTCATGCAAAATTCTGTTTTGCGTAGTGAAAGGTAAGAGGGGGGACCGAATCACTACTTTCGACTTGTCAACTTTGAACGAAGTATCACGTGCGTATTATCGGCCATCGAACTCATCCTCCTGTCGACATGAGTATTGAGAGTCGAGTAGCAAGTATCGAGCACAATATCAGTCCTCCATTTTAAGGGAGGTGCCCGCAGGGCGGAGGGTTCGACTTGTCAACTTTGAACTAAGTATCGAGCGCTTAAAATCGGTCAAGGAACTCATCCTCCTGTCCTTCTCTTGAAAAAGAAGGATGGTACTATACGTTTTCAACTGTGCCGATTGCCGTAATCATCTTAAGCAAGTACAGAATAAGTCCTCCATTTTAAGGGAGGTGCCCAAAGGGCGGAGGGTTCGAAAACAGAAGGAATGCAATACGACTGTACACATTCACACACACACACAATTTCATCTTGACCAGCTGGAAAGATCTATGTTTTCAAATGAATGGATATGGTATTGGATAACAAAGATCTCTCTGTGCCATCGAGATGATAATGAAGGGGTACAGAATCTATACTTTCTGACTTTCTACTTGTCAACTTTGAAAGGACTAATGAGGGCAAAGCGCACTATAGAATAGCTGTTCAAATCAGAGCTGAACAATGGGACGATACTGAGACTGCTCCGCATCACCCGTACCACAAAAAATGATTGAGACCATGAGATCTCTATTAAGGCAGGCTCATCTTACTCTTCATGACACCCCCCACCACCCACACATCACCACCACGTCATTAGTATTCTCATAGCCAGAGATATCCAAGCAATCGATTGTGATTCGCATTTTGAAGCAGTTTGATTAGTGTGAATAATACGCTTATCCGGCTTCGTAGGATTAATTGTCCTCGATCTGCCTGATGCACTGCGTGCTATTTAAGATTTGGTAGTATGGTCGATAATACGTCCGGTCGCTATCACAGATAGCTTGAGATAAGTGATATCACCAGAGATAAATTTAAAGAATGCATATGATCATCAGATATAAAGAAAATATGTGGAGAGTGGCCCATTTAGCCATGATAGTACTGGGTTCATCGCTGATAGGGTCGTGCTCACGAGATACGGCGACAGTGGCTACATCCGAGGAGGGGGCCATAGAGTATATAGTCGATCTCACGACGCCGATAGCGTCTATACAGCCGACCATGTATGGGATATTCTTTGAGGATATCAATTTTGCAGCAGATGGTGGCCTCTATGCTGAGATGGTCAAAAATCGATCTTTTGAGTTTACCTTGCCGATGATGGGATGGCAGCAGCCGAATAGTGATCGCTGGTCCAATAATGCTAATTCTGGTTTCGCTACAGTACTCCATGAATCTGACAAAGAATCCAATGCCAAATATGTGGAGATCAAAGTCAATGCGCCAAAGGGCTACCGCTTAATTAATGAAGGATTCAGAGGTATGGGATTCAAAGAAGGGCTCAGATATGACTTCAGCATGATGGGCAAAAAAATAGAAGGCGCTACTGCTGTACATGTCGAGTTAATCGATACTTCTGGGCAGGTATTAGCATCTGATAAAATAGCTATAGATAGCGATGACTGGACAGAGTATGAGCTATCCTTAGTGCCGAGTCGTACCGAAATGAAAGGTCAATTGAATCTCAGATTTGAGGGAGTCGGAGTCGTACATCTTGATATGATATCACTTTTCCCCAGTGATACATGGATGAACCGTGAGAAAGGCTTGAGAGCTGATCTGGTACAGCTATTAGCGGATATGGATCCTGGTTTTTTGAGATTTCCAGGTGGCTGCATCGTCGAGGGTAGGACTTTGGCCCGACGATATCAATGGAAGAAGACTGTCGGAGACATCGAGGATCGAGCCAGTCTGGTAAATAGGTGGAATACCGAGTTTGCACATCGACCTACACCAGATTATTATCAAAGCTTTGGCTTAGGCTTTTTTGAGTATTTTCAACTATCGGAGGATCTGGGCGCCGAGCCACTGCCGATCTTAAGCTGTGGTATGGCTTGCCAATTCAATACTGGTGAGCTGGTCCCTATGGATGAGCTCGATCCCTATGTACAGGATGCCTTGGACTTGATTGAATTTGCTAATGGTGATACTGATGCACCATGGGGACAAATCCGAGCCGATATGGGCCACCCAGAGCCATTTGACATGAAATATATAGGAATAGGTAATGAGCAATGGGGCGAAGAGTATATCAAGCGCTATGAAGTATTTGAGAGAGCTATCAAGGCCCAATATCCTGATATGATCATCGTATCTGGTAGTGGGCCATTTCCAGATGGTGAGATGTTTGACTATGGTATGTCAGAGCTGAGTCAGCGGCAAGCTGAGATCGTCGATGAGCATTATTACAGAACTCCTGAATGGTTTAGGGAAAATGCGGATCGATATGATGACTATGATCGAGAGGGGCCTATCATATTTGCAGGCGAATATGCTGCTCAAAGTGTGGCTATAGCGAGTCCAGATAATAAGAATAATTGGGAGTGTGCACTCTCAGAGGCTGCTTACATGACGGGTCTGGAGCGAAATGCCGATGTCGTGCAGCTCACTTCGTATGCTCCTTTAATGGCGCATGCCGATGGCTGGCAGTGGACTCCAGATTTGATTTGGTTTAATAATTTAGAAGCCTATGGTACGCCGAGCTACTATGTCCAAAAGCTATTCAGTACCAATCGTGGATCACATGTACTGTTTATCACTGATAATGGCAAAAATATCATTGGCCAAGATGATATCTACGCTACTGCTGCTAAAGATGAAAGTGCCGGAGAGCTCATTGTAAAAGTAGTAAATACTTCTAATGAACGTCAAAAAATCAAAATGGCGCTGCAGGGGGCTACTAATTTATCTGGAAAAGGGACAATTACTATTTTGAAAAATAATGATAAAGAAGCTGTGAACTCTTTTGACGCTCCTGAAAACATCTATCCAGTATCATCTGATATATCTTTCAGTGATAGTGAGATAGTGATGGACGCAGAGCCGATGTCACTTACTGTACTTAGATTTCAAAATGTAATAATTAATTAAAGTCATAAAAACATGAAAAACTATCTATCTATTCTACTTTGCTTGTTTGGCCTCAGCCAAATATCAGCACAGCCAGACGCTACGATCTATCTCAATGCTGATCAGTCGAGGTACACGATTAATAAGAATATTTATGGTCACTTCGCCGAACATCTCGGGAGATGTGTCTACGACGGTATCTATGTAGGCCGGGATAATCAGTCGATCCCTAATACGGACGGAATCCGCAATGACATCATCGATGCACTCAGAGAGCTAAAGGTGCCTATCCTCAGATGGCCGGGGGGGTGTTTTGCTGATACCTATCACTGGATGGACGGTATAGGTCCTCAGGAGGATAGACCGACTATAGTCAATACTTGGTGGGGTGGTGTCACTGAGGACAATAGCTTTGGGACGCATGACTTCTTAAACTTCTGTGAGGCGATCGGTGCTGAACCTTACCTGGCGGGCAATGTCGGTAGTGGTGAAGTAAAAGAGCTCTCTGACTGGGTGCAGTACGTCAATCATGATGGCATCAGCCCAATGGCAGACCTCAGACGAGAGAATGGAAGAGAAGAGCCATGGAATGTCAAATACTGGGGCGTCGGAAATGAGATGTGGGGCTGTGGAGGAAATATGACGGCAGAGTATTATGCCAATGTTTATAAGCAATATGCCACATTCATGACCGATTGGACTAACTCATCAAAGCTATATCGTATAGCATCGGGTGCGTCTGAGGATGATTATCATTGGACAGAGGTCCTCATGCAAAATATTAAGCCGAGTCTGATCGAAGCAGTGGCGCTCCATATGTACGCAGTGATCGATTGGAATGATAAGGGGCCATCTTATGAATTCAGCGATAAGCAATATTTTCAGACGATGCAAAAAGCGCTCCGAATGGAGGAGCTGGTGACTCGTCACTCTACGATCATGGATAAGTATGATCCAAATAAAAAAATCGGACTCGCTGTAGACGAGTGGGGCGGATGGTACGATGGTGAAAAAGATCTCGAGCCAACAGCACTCTATCAGCAGAATACCATGCGTGATGCTATGATCGCTGGAGCAACCCTCAATATTTTTAACAATCATGCAGATCGTGTCATCATGGGCAATCTCGCACAGACGGTCAACGTGCTACAAGCAGTGATATTGACAGAGGGAGAGAAAATGATCCTCACACCGACCTATCACGTGATGAAGATGTACAATGTGCATCAGGATGCTCAGCTCATCCCGACAGACATTTTTGACATGCCTCAGTATGAGTATGAGGGAGAGTCACTACCAGCGATATCATGCTCTGCTTCTCAGGATGCATCGGGTAAAATCCATGTAAGCTTAGTAAATATCGATGCGAGCAATACGCACGAAGTGAATCTCAAAATGAGAGGCGTAGGTACGCTATCGGGCAAAGCCACGATCCTCACCGCTGATGAAGTGCAGGCGCACAATGATTTTGACAATCCAGATCGTATCAGCCCGAGAGAATTTGACGGATTCAAGCTGAAGGATGGAAATCTCAATGTGAGCATACCGCCGTTTTCGGTAGTAGTACTTGAGCTGAAATAGGTATGCCGAGCAGCATGAATGCCTACTTTAGAATTATCTGCGCCATTTGTGCTTTAGTGATATTCAGCTGTTATCCTCAGCGGGATATCACTGCGCCTATTAGCGATAGTGGTAGCCACCAGGAAGTGTCGCATGAATATGCGATATCTCCTGTGGATATCCAAAGTGTGCGACTGACCGATGATTTTTGGTTGCCTATGGTCCAAAAAATCCAAGAGAAGACGATATCCTATGCTTTGCAAAAATGTGAAGAAGAGGGTAGAATGAATAATTTTCTGAGGGCTGGTGGCGAGATGGATGGTGCTATAGAGGGAGCCATGCCGTTCGACGATACGGACTTGTATAAGATTATCGAGGGAGCTTCAAATTCTCTGATCTCAGCGCCAGATCCTGAGCTCGAATCTCTCATCGATGAGCTTATCGAGATCATCGCCACTGGGCAAGAAGAAGATGGCTACCTGACTACTTGGAGGACGGTGCAGCCTGATATGCCTCCGGCTCCTTGGGTCAAGGTGATCGAAGGTGTGAGGTGGGAGTCACTTGAGGCCAGTCATGAGCTATACAATCCTGGTCACCTATATGAGGCAGCCGTAAGACACTATCAAGCTACTGGCAAGAGGAACTTCTTAGACATAGCTATCAAGAATGCTGACCTCATGGTCAAGACTTTTGGTGATGGTCCTGGCCAAATTGCGGTAGTACCTGGTCATCAGATCATTGAGACAGGATTGCTCCAGCTATACAGAGTGACTAAAAATGAAGACTATTTGGCTTTAGCCAAATACTTCTTAGATAATAGAGGGAATCCAGATCACCATGAGCTTTTCGGGCCCTATAGTCAGGATCATATACCTGTGGTGGAACAAGACGAAGTGGTGGGGCATGCTGTACGTGCAGTCTATATGTATACCGCCATGACTGATATCGCAGTCTTATTAGATGATGAAAGCTATGGATCCGCAGTGGATGCGCTGTGGGAAAATATGGTGAATAAAAAGATGTATGTCACGGGTGGCATCGGAGCTCGTCATGAGGGTGAGTCATTTGGAGAAAACTATGAACTACCAAATCTCACCGCCTATAGCGAAACCTGCGCTGCTATAGGAAGTATCTATTGGAATCATCGCCTCCATCAAAAGACGGGTGATGTCAAATACTTCGATATCATTGAGCGTACTCTATATAATGGGATGATCGCCGGCATATCTCTTGATGGTGTCAAGTTCTTTTACCCTAATGCGTTGGCCAGCGATGGTGTCTATACGTTCAATCGAGGACACTGTACTCGACAGGGTTGGTTTGACTGCTCTTGTTGTCCGACTAATGTTATTCGATTTCTTCCTACAGTTTCTTCATTGATTTATTCGCATACATCGGATGAGATATTTGTGAATCTTTTCGTGGATAGCGAGGCGACTATAGTTGATGACAATGCTGATATCAAAATAAATCAGCGTACCTCCTATCCTTGGCAAGGTGGCACAGTGATATCTGTCGATAATGGATCAAGTCAACAGAAAACATTAAAAATCAGAGCGCCTCATCATCTGAGAGGTGATGCTGTACCTGGAGATCTGTACAGCTACATCGATGGTCGTGAGAGTGAGATAGCTTTATCAATCAATGGGAAATCGGTCCCTACAAGCGTACAGGATGGCTACTTGATCATAGAAGTGCCTGCAGCCGCAAAATCTGAAATAGTACTATCATTTGATAATGAAGTAAGATTAATCCAAAGTAATGATCAAGTAGTAGAAAATAAAGGAACATTATCTGTAGAATATGGGCCTTTCACGTATGCTATTGAGTCTATGGATAATGAAAAAGATATCGATCTGATCAAAAGCAGCCGTACAGCAGAAAAAATGAGAGCCACCTGGGCTCCGGATCTTTTAGGAGGCGTTATGACTATTAATTCAGAGGAGTATACCGCTATCCCTTACTTCGCTTGGTCCAATAGAGGTGTAGGAAAAATGAAAGTATGGATACCCCAATTTTAGATACTCTGGTAATAAACAAAACCCAATAAAAATCGAATGAAAGAATATGTGATAGGCTTAGATTTTGGTACCGACTCAGTGCGAGCCGTTTTAGTGGATAGTGCTACTGGAGAAACGGTGGAGAGTGCTGTCCACTGGTATCCCAGATGGCGAGAGGGACAATACTGTGATGCGAGTATCAATCAGTGGCGCCAGCATCCGCTGGATCATATCGAGGGGATGGAAATGACCATCAAGACAGTAGTATCTCAGTCAGGTGTGACGCCGTCTGAGGTCAGGGGTATCTGTATCGACACTACAGGATCTTCTCCCATAGCGCTGGATGAGAGCGGCACGGCACTCTCGATGCGGTCCGATATGTCGGATAATCCTCATGGTATGGTGATCCTGTGGAAGGATCATACTGCCATAGCTGAGGCAGAAGAGATTAATACGCTCTCACGTACCTGGCATGAGGGTGACTATACCCGCTATGTGGGTGGCATCTATTCATCGGAGTGGTTTTGGGCGAAGATCTTACGTACGATCCGAGTAGATGAGTCTGTCAAAACTGCTGCTCACACCTGGATGGAGCACTGTGACTATATGACCTACCTATTGGTGGGCGAGCCGGAGTTGGATACCTTCAAGAGGTCACGCTGTGCCGCTGGACACAAGGCTATGTGGCATGAGAACTGGGGAGGACTGCCGTCAGAGGAGTATCTGAGTGCATTTGATCCCTATCTGGGAGCGCTCCGATCGAGGCTATACAGTGATACCTATACCTCAGATGAGGTGGCGGGTCAGCTGAGTGCTGACTGGGCAGAGCGATTAGGTCTGACGACAGACTGCGTGGTAGCGGTAGGCACATTTGATGCACATGCAGGTGCAGTCGGTGCGGAAGTAGAAGAAGGGACGCTGGTCCGAGTCATGGGTACGAGCACCTGTGATATCATCGTCTCCTCATCATCCGCAGTAGGTGACTCTACGGTCAAAGGTATCTGTGGACAGGTGGATGGATCAGTGGTGCCGGGCTTAGTAGGATTAGAGGCTGGGCAGTCTGCATTTGGAGATGTCTTAGCTTGGTGGAAGAATGTCATCTCGTGGCCACTGGATCATATAGCATCGAGCTATCTGACGGAGGAGCAGATGGCTGCTATCAAGTCCGATATCATCGTCAAGCTGAGCGAAGCTGCAGAAAAACTACCGATCTCCGATTCAGCACCCTTAGCGCTGGACTGGGTCAATGGTAGACGGACTCCCGATGCTAATCAGCTACTCAAAGGCGCCCTGGTCAATCTGAGTTTGGGGACATCTGCTGCACATATCTTCAGGGCCTTAGTTGAGGCGATCTGCTATGGATCGAGGAGTATCGTAGATAGATTCAGAGAGGAGGGAGTACAGATCGACACAGTAGTAGGTATCGGAGGTGTAGCTAAAAAGTCAGGCTTCATCATGCAGACGCTTGCAGACGTACTCGATATGCAGATCAAGGTAGCGGTCTCTGAGCAAGCACCAGCTCTCGGAGCTGCGATGTATGCAGCAGTAGCGTCCGGTATCTACACATCTATGGGTGAGGCTGCTGCCGCTATGGGTAATGGTATGGAAAAGACCTACCACCCTGATCCTCAGCGACATAGTCAGTACAATGATCTCTATGCGAACTATCAGAAATTAGGAATATTCGTGGAAACACAAATCAACAATAAGTAATAATGAGCACGAAATATAAATCGCTCAAGGAGGAGTGCTATGAAGCGAATATGGAGCTGCCGGCCTTGGACTTGGTAGTCTACACCTTTGGCAATGTCAGTGCGGTAGATCGATCAGCAGGAGTATTCGCCATCAAGCCAAGTGGTGTGCCCTATGATGATCTGAGGTGGCAGGACATAGTGATCGTCGATCTGGATAATAATGTGATCGAAGGTAATATGCGTCCATCGTCGGATACTAAGACACATGCCTATCTCTATACGGAGTGGGAGCATATCGGTGGCATCTCACATACACATGCGACCTACTCAGTGGCATGGGCGCAGGCGCAGCGAGATATCCCGATATTCGGTACGACACATGCCGACCATCTGACCACGGATATCCCATGTGCGCCACCGATGAGTGATGAACTGATAGCGGGCAACTATGAGCATATGACGGGTCAGCAGATCTTGGACTGTTTTTCTGATAAAGGAATCTCATATGAAGAAGTCGAAATGGTCCTACTGGGCAATCATGGGCCATTCACATGGGGTAAGAATGCGGCGAAGGCGGTGTACAATAGTAAAGTGCTCGAGGAACTGGCGAAGATGGCTTATCTCACGCTACAGATCAATCCCGCAGCCCCAAGGCTCAAGGATGCTCTGATCAAAAAGCACTACGAAAGAAAGCATGGGAAAAATGCATACTACGGACAAGAATAAAAAAGAAAAATGATAGATATAAGTACTTACGAAATATGGTTAGTCACTGGTAGCCAGCATCTCTACGGACCTGAGACGCTCAAGAATGTAGCTCGACATGCAGAAGAAATAGCTAAGTCACTCGATGGTCAAAACTCAATACTTCCTCAAGTCAAGTACAAAGGTGTGGTCAAGTCGCCAGAAGAGACTTTCGAGATGGCGCAAAATGCTAATCGTGAGAACAAATGCATTGGCCTAATATTTTGGATGCATACCTTCTCTCCGGCCAAAATGTGGATCAGAGCGCTGAAGACCTTGCAGAAGCCGATTTTACATTTTCACACGCAGTACAATGCAGAGATACCGTGGTCATCGATCGATATGGACTTCATGAATGAAAATCAATCAGCACATGGTGGTAGGGAGTTTGGATTCATGGCGACGAGCATGAATGTAGGGCGTAAGGTAGTCGTAGGACACTGGCAAAATGCACAAAGCATCGAGCGGATAGCAGTATGGAGTAGGGTAGCTGCGGGCTGGCATGCCCTCCAAAATACCAAAGTAGCTCGTATCGGAGACAATATGCGAGAGGTGGCTGTCACCGAAGGGAATAAGGTGGAAGCACAAATGAAGTTTGGCTTCTCGGTGAATGGATACAGCATAAATGATCTGGAGCAGCATGTGGATGGAGTGAGTGATGCAGCAGTAGATACACTGGTCAAAGAATATAAAGACAGCTACAAAGTCGTGCAGGGCGATAGTGTGCTCAGCGCACTACAGGATGCCGCTAAGATAGAGTTGGGTATGCGTTCATTTTTGACAGATGGAGGTTTTACGGCATATACGGATACATTTGAAAATCTGGGTGGGCTCAAGCAACTACCAGGTATCGCCACTCAGCGACTGATGGCCGACGGCTATGGATTTGGTGCAGAGGGAGACTGGAAGACCGCAGCGATGCTACATTCAGCGAAGGTCATGGAGCAAGGCCTATCGGGTGGTACTTCCTTTATGGAGGACTATACCTATGACTTCAGAGATGGTCGGTCGAGAGTACTCGGTTCTCACATGCTGGAGATCTGCCCATCGATAGCCAGCGGAGATGTCAGATGTGAGGTGCATCCACTGGGTATCGGAGGCAAGGAAGATCCAGTACGATTAGTATTTGATGTAGATGCAGGACCTGCTATTAATGCCTCTCTGATAGATCTGGGCGGTCGATATCGCTTGATCGTCAATGAAGTGGACGCTGTAGCTCCAGATCAAGAGCTGCCTAAACTACCAGTGGCCAGAGTGCTCTGGGATCCAAAGCCTAATCTTGAGATCGCTGCACAGACTTGGATATTAGCAGGTGGAGCTCATCATACGGTATTCTCTAAGGCTATTGGTACGGAGTACATGGAGGATTTTGCAGAAATGGCAGGCATCGAACTGGTTGTCATAGATGAGCAGACTCGTACTCGTGACTTCAAAGAAAAATTGAGATGGAATCAAGTATATTACCATCTATTCGAATCATAAACTATCTATATGAAACACATCTTACTACTATCAATATGTGCTATGCTCATATCCTGTGGACCGAAAGAGCAAACAAGTAGCGAAGCACCAGCTAAGAAATCACCTAATTCGATTTCGAAATCAGCTTTTGGCTCTACCGGTGATGGCCAGGAGGTCAGTAAGTATACACTCTCTAATGGGACGATGAGTGTCTCGATCATCACCTATGGTGGTATAATCCAGTCTATCGAGTATCCAGATAAGGACGGACAGCAGGACGATGTAGTGTTAGGCCATGACGATATCGCTGGATATTTAGATGCGGATCAAAATCCATACTTCGGAGGTATCATCGGCCGCTATGGTAATCGTATCGCCGGTGGTTCTTTTTCGATCGATGGAAAAAAGTACCAGCTGGCACAGAATGATGGCCCCAATCATCTACATGGTGGACTACAAGGATTTGATAAAGTAGTCTGGGATGTGAAAAGCACTACGGAAGTACCTCGACCATCTATCACTCTCAGCTACCTTAGCCCAGATGGTCAGGAAGGGTATCCTGGGACGCTGAGCATGGAGGTGAGCTATACGCTGACCGAGGAGAATGGCATACTCATCGACTATCAAGCATCGACAGATAAGCCGACCGTGGTCAATCTGACTAATCATACTTATTTCAACTTAGGTGCTGATAAATCATCTATCCTTGATCATGAACTGTCGATATCGGCAGATCAATACCTACCAGTCGATGAGACGCTGATACCTACTGGAGAGCTGAGAGATGTAGAGGGTACTCCATTTGACTTTACAGCTGTTAAGTCAGTAGGTCGTGATATCACCACCGAGAATGAACAGCTAAAAAGAGGATTAGGCTATGACCATTGCTGGATATTTGACGCACAGTCAGAGACTAAGAATCGCAAAGTGGCCACTCTCTATGATGCCGAGTCAGGCAGATATATGGAGGTATTCACTACCGAGCCAGCGATCCAGTTTTATTCTGGCAATTTCTTAGATGGTACGATCTCAGGTAAGAATGGTACGAAATACCCATTCAGATCAGGTCTCTGTCTGGAGACTCAGCACTATCCCGACTCGCCCAATCAAGATGCTTTTCCATCGACTATCCTAAGGCCGGGTGAGCGATATTCCACACAAACTGAATATAGATTTTCTATCAAATAAGTCAATGAAGTATCTAAGGCGACTGGTATGATAGAGTCGTCTCAGGTATTTCTGATCGAGAACATTACTTTTAAGCACCTGTCAGACATCATAGAGGTGTAACGTATGTCGGCAGACTGAACAAAACAAAATAACTATGATGAACGAAAGCTTAGTCACATTAGACTGGATAGTGATAGCAGGATACTTTTTGCTATTGCTCGGTATCGCATGGTGGGTCATCAAGCAAAAACAGACTGACTCTGAAGATTATTTTCTTGCTGGGCGCAACATGGGCTGGTTTGTAGTGGGAGCATCGATTTTTGCTTCCAATATTGGATCAGAACACGTCGTGGGTTTGGCAGGATCAGGAGCAGGAGATAAGTTTCCACTACTGATTTACGAGCTTCATGCTTGGGTAGTGATTCTCTTAGGATGGCTCTTTTTGCCCTTTTATGTGAGGAGTGGGGTATTCACGATGCCAGAGTTTTTAGAGAAGCGCTTTGGACCAAATACCAGATGGTTTTTATCGCTTTTTAGTTTGGCGGCTTATGTATTGACAAAAGTCTCAGTGACCCTCTATGCAGGCGGGATCGTGATCTCGACTCTATTGGGTATATCATTCATGACTGGCGCATTGATTACCGTGATATTGACAGGACTGTATACAGTCTTAGGGGGTATGCGAGCGGTAGTCTACACCGAGACGCTACAGGCGGTGATCTTAGTGATCGGAGCAGCGACCTTGACTTTCATGGGGCTCAATGCTGCAGGTGGCTGGGCGAGTGTAGTCGACACTGTAGGGCCAGAGTATATGAATATGTGGCGCTCAATGGATGATCCTGACTATCCATGGCACTGGCTGGCCCTATCATCGACCATAGTGGGCATCTGGTACTGGTGTACAGATCAGGTGATCGTACAGCGAGTCCTCACCGCTAAGAATCTCAAAGAGGGTAGACGAGGTTCGATCTTTGGAGCCTTTTTGAAGCTATTGCCAGTATTCTTATTCTTGATCCCAGGAGTGATCGCCTTAGTGCTCAAGATGCGAGGCGAGCTGCAGTGGGAGCGTCCAGATGAAGCATTTCCGATGCTGATGGTACACATACTCCCTGCTGGACTCAGAGGCTTAGTCGCAGCCGGACTGATGGCGGCACTGATGTCATCATTAGCTTCTGTGTTCAATAGTTGTTCGACCTTATTCACCATTGATATCTATAAGAAGCTGTATCCCGACGCTACAGAGACTCGTATGGTACAGATAGGCCGTATTGCCACATTAGTAGTGGTTCTACTCGGTATCCTGTGGGTGCCGATCATCGAGCAGCTGGCAGATGGGGCATTATATGGCTACCTGCAGAATGTCCAGTCTTATATAGCGCCTCCGATAACGGCGGTATTCTTATTAGGTATTTTCTTTAGCAGAATAAACTATCAGGGAGCTCAGGCTACCTTGTTTGTAGGACTCTTCGTAGCAGCGCTGAGACTCGGTCTCGAGGTCTCCAAAGGAAGCCTCGATCCATCAGGACTCTGGTATGCCTATGCTGACATGAATTTCTTGAAGTTTTCTTCTTTCTTCTTCTTATTCTGTGTGGGAGTGGCGGTCATCGTCTCATTGGCTACACCAGCCATGTCAAAGGCTCAGCTGAGTGGATTGACTCTACAAACTACCTCTGCAGAGCAAAAAGCAGAAAACAGAGCCAGCTTTGGGATGATGGATATAGCGGCTTCTGTCTTTATTATTTTGATAGTGATATTTGTGATGACTTACTTTAGCTAAGGCTTCGGAGTAATCGAATGATATATAAAAGAAAGGGAGTCTCGACGATTTGACGAGACTCCCTTTTTATTTTTTATGTTCCTTTTAGCTTTAGAGGATTTCTTCTTCCTCCAGTATTCTTCGAGCTTCTGTGGCTTGATCTTCGTCGACGTATAGCTTGATATCTCCGAATAGGCCCGCATGAGCACTATCTGCTTGATCCAGTGCGAAACTCTCGATTCCTGCTGCTTTGAGTACATACTGCGCAGTCTTGATCTTGATCTGCGATATGGTGAACATCACTTTTACTTTTTCCATCTTCCTCGTTTTACGAGTAAGATAGTTGAATTAGTCCTATTATGCTTACCTATTCTACTAATATCATTGTATTCACGATATACTTACTGAGCCTGTAGTTTGATATTCTCAAAATAGGATCTATCCAAAAATTTGGTTCTAAATCCGTTGATGATACTTATGCTGCGGACCTTTTCTATGTCTGCCGGATTCTTAGTCGATGATACGAAGTAGATCTTACTTTTCTGATCAGTAGGACATATGTCTTGATACTCTTCGACAAAGTCATATCCTGTCTTGAATGGCATATTGATATCTACGAATATATAGTTTGGCCATTCATCTAATTTCTGATTTTCTTTGAGTGCTTGGAGATGTGAGATAGCCTCGTCTACCTCCAAGAAGAATAAGAGCTTGTCTCCATCAAATCCGGCATCCGTCGCCATGATGTTGTGGTAGAGATGGGAGCTGCTATCATCATCGATGAACATCAATTTCATACTCATGTCTTTATTTTCGGGGGTGTTGTTCATTTGATAGGTAAGCTAAACCAAAAATCTGTGCCTCGGCCAGACTCTGAGCTGTAGTCGATGATGCCATTGTGCTGCATGATTATCTTTTTGCATATGGCCAGACCCATACCGGAGCCCTTATATTTTGCTTTGTTATTGAGCTGTTTGTAGGGTTCGAATATATCGATATTGCTCACTGGTATGCCGATACCATTATCTCTGACATGGATGATGACCTGATCGTTTTGCTGCTCGACGGTGACCTCGACAGTAGACTCCTTTGCTGGATCGTGAAATTTTATAGCGTTAGCAATTAGATTTTGCAGAACTCTTTTGATTTTTACTTTATCGATGAGTGCTTCTATTTCATCTGTTTTGCAGGACAGTGTTACATTATTTTCTTGTGCCTGTACTTGTAGATTAGAGATGACCTCTTCTATCAGGCCACAGAGCTTTACATTTGTTTTATTGATAGCCTGACTATTGATTTTAGAATATTCTAATAGATCAGTGACTAATTCATCCATTTGATTCGCATTATCATAGATGATTCTAAGATACTGCTGCTCAGCCGGACTCAGCTTATCATTCATTCTGTCTATCATCAGCTTGGAGAAGCTTTTGACTGAGATGATCGGGGCCTGGAGGTCATGTGAGGCTACATGAGCAAATTGTTCTAATTGAATATTGGATTCGATGTAGCGCTGTAGTTGTTCGTTTTTGTTATGTAGCTGGATCTGATAGCTATGCTCCTGTGTGATGTCGCTATAGAGTATGATATGTTTTGGATGAGCCTTGTCGGTTTTGTCTGCTACGATCTTGTAGGATAGATACTGTGTGGGCCGAGTCAGACTCATGACACCTATGACCCTTTTTTGGGATGATATATAGTCGGCACATGAGTATTGATCATAGTATTCCTTGACAGACTGATGCCTGCCATCTTCAGTATGTATGTAGAGCTCATTCGAGATTTTATTGATAAAGGTTGATATGTCCTCCACTCCAAATATCTCGAGTCCTCGCTTATTGATGGTGATGATGTGATTATCACTCGCATCTATGTATATGATGCCTTCTCTGGAGTGATTGAGCAGGATATTGAGTTGATCGTTTTTTATCTCAGTTTTGACACGTTCTTCTTGGACTTTTTGATAGCTTTTTGAGATTTGATCTTTTTCTATTTTGTAGGAATTCTTTAGAGAGCGTTCCTGCTGTAGTTTTTTGTACAAGAATGAATTGTCCTTGATGCTGATGATATAGTAGGGAGTACCTTTGCTCGTTACCCATGATAGGTGAAAGAAATAGTAAATACCGTCTATCGTGCACTCATAGGGATCTATTTCGTGGAGCGGCATGTCAGTGATGATCGATAGATCATAAAATATAGGTAAGAAGTCTCCAATAGACTCGCCAATACTCTGGATCATCGGAGCAGTACTCTGTATGATGATTCCCTTTTTATCTATTACTATTTCGTGATGCTTATTCACTGATCATCATTTTAGCCAGCATACAGAATGATTCTTCTACATTCTCACCAGTCTTAGCGGAGGTAGAGAAGCTTAGCTTTTCGTTATTTAATAGATCTTTTCGTTGTTCTTCATTGAGGAGATCGACCTTGTTAGCCAGGATGACTATTTCGCACTTGGGATGAGAGACTTGTAGCCTATTCAAGAATGTCAGTAGAGAGTCTAAGGTCTCAGGTCTCGTGGCATCATATACACCTATGATCCCATTAGCTCCCTGTGTGTACCCACCATGCAGTGGAGTATCCATGATCTCTCCAGCTATATCCCAGAGCATCATGATGACATTCTTATCATTGATTTGGATCGACTTCTTATCTACCTGTACGCCTATTGTACTCAGATAGATCTCTGAAAATTGGTCAAAGAGAAACTTCCTAAATAATGAAGTTTTTCCTACACCTACTTCGCCACAGATGACTACTTTCTTTCTAATCTCTCGCATAATGATTCGAAGTATTCTTTACAAACTTGATTAAGCTGGTCACTGTCAGCAGGTGTGTCGGAGAAGTCGCTCAGATGTGCGAGACTAAATTCATTAATAGCCTCAGCAATCTCAATATCAAATGAGGGAGTGCTCTGTCCATCCAATACGATGGCATAGTAGTACGAGCCGTAAGGATAAAAATTGACGCCAAAGTCCACATAATCAATATGCCCTATCTCTGCATTATCTACGGCAAGCGAAGACTCGGCGAAGGTCTTGACTGACGTGATGATAGCTGACATCATATCTGGATCCTGTAGGCGTACTCTATCAAAATTAGCCTTGAGAAGTCCAGAGCCATTATCTATGATCAGTATCTGCATGATGCGAGGATAGATCTCTTGTGCAGAGATTGTCTCATCTTTTCTGAATAGTCGCTTAATGATACCTCGTATGCTCAGCCGCTGTGTGATAGAGTCTGATATTTCTTTGATACGCTGATTGAGCGCTTCTATTTGATTATTGATACTGACTTTGATAATGCGCCCCATATTAGGGCTCACGATGTCAATGATCGCTTCTTTGGATTGAGTAGCTTGCGCTTCAAAATGTTGGCTACTCCTCACTAATGCTTCGATGGAGTCCAATTTGCTGAATACTTCTGCTTTGAAGCTCTCATATTCCTCGAGGTGAGTATAGTGCTTCTCACCTAATAATATGGTCTTCAGCTCCTCGTATTCATCAGTAAGCTTATTGGTGTCATGGGGGGCTCGCATTACTGCAGTTTTTGAGCGATCTCCATGAATAGGACTGATAGGTCTTTCTTATCGATCTTATCTTTTGATAGTTGCTCGAGATTCTCGTTTGCTTTTTTTAAATCAGCTTTTAGGTCTATGATTTTAGCATCCAATGATTTTATTCCCTCCTTGATTTCTTTGGTCAGGTGGCTACTCGATTTATCTAAGATAGTCGTAAACTTATGCTCTATAGTGCTAAACTGATTTTGTATATCAGCCATTTCTTTACCTACGATCAGCTCTCGTATTGCATCTATCTTGTTAGCTTCTGTTGTTTTCATGAATCTGGTATTATATGAATTAATGATTAACTCTTCATATGACATCAGAGACTGATATCTGACCTAATCCGATGAGTATTTTGATTGAGATGTAGAGTATTTGTAGACCAAAATGCTTTATCGGGTAGTTTTGATATGAAAAAATCGTTTCCCGCTTAGGGATATTTTCAGAATGGAAGAGTCTACTTAATATCATGATCCATGGATCATGATATCATGTGAATCAATTCGGAATGAAGAGATCTTGATTATGACTATCAAGGTCTTTTTTACTTTTCTCTAATGGTTTTAAAAGTTGATGACATCTTTTTCCTGGTTTCCTGAAATGTGTGGCTGACGTAGTGGTATATGAGCTTTCATACTGTCATAAAATTGACATAAAGCTTTATGATCTATTAGCAAGATTGTTATTTTTAGATCATCTTATCACTAAATCGTTACAATGAATTTTACCAAATCAGGAAATCCAATGGTCAATGACAAAGCATTGACCAAAATGCAAACTAAGTTTAGCCAAAATCAAATGAGTGATGTACTGGATGCGCCATTACTCGAGAGCCAGCCTATGACCATAGGCGGCAGTGTCAACAAGACATTTATACTGGGGACAATAGTGTTGATATCTGCCTTCTTTAGTTATATGGTGCCATTGCGTATGTTTTTACCAGTAGGGACATTGGGAGCAGCGGCTGTCTTTTTTTATACCAGTTTCAGACCTCAGCATTCACCTTACACAGCACCCGTTTTTGCTCTACTCGAAGGGTTATTTGTAGGGACGGTATCGGCCTACTATGGTGCTGCCTATGAAGGGATCATCACTATTGCTTTGATAGCTACTTTGGGTACTTTATTCTTGATGCTGGGGATCTATCAGTCGGGTTTGATTCCTGTCACGCAGAAATTTAGAATGGGAGTGTCTATGGCTGTAGGAGCCATAATGATCATTTACTTGGTCAGTTGGGTAGGCCATTTTGTAGGTTTCTCTATACCATACATACATGAGGGAGGACCTATTGGCATCGGTATTACGGTGGTCATCATCGGCATCGCTGCACTCAATTTGCTTTTGGACTTTGACAATTTTGAAAAAGGAGAGCAGATGAAAGCGCCGAAGTATATGGAATGGTACTTTGCCATGAGTTTAGTATTCACTATAGTCTGGCTGTATGTTGAGTTCCTAAGACTAATCAGTAAGCTGCAGAATGACTAAAGCTTCGAATAATTTACAACCATAAAAACTAAGGACGATCACTCAGAGGGTCGTCTTTTATTTATTAGGAGAGAAATCGTCTGGTGTCGCTTGGATGATTCACACCTGATTTTTAATGTCTTCTATAAAGTAAAATGAAATCAAGGAAGCCACTCCGAGATCTCATCCCTTTTGTAAAATAATTCAGGTGTTTACTTAGGATGCTATTCTTAATAGACCTAACTCAAATCCTTTCCGTACTAATCCTGCCGCATTGCTCACTTTGAGCTTCATCATGATATTTTTACGATGAGTGTTGATAGTATGATCAGACAGGAAGAGTTGATTAGCCATTTCTCGAGTGGTTTTTTCCCAAGAGATGAGTCTGAGGATTTCGATTTCTCGTTGTGATAGAGTATTAGACATATTTTGTGGTTTAGCTGTTAGTAGTATTTGAGCGCTATAATAGTCTGGTCATCACCGACACACTAAAGGTCAAAATTATCTTTTCAATTATCCCTATGCTTTTGATAAACGACATCTATAAGTATATGAACAGCACATTTCATTGGTGAGCGCTGTGTTAATAATTATGATCAGATGTGTTAACCTGCAGGATACACTTTAGGCCAGCTTGTATCTATTAAAATTGATCATAGTTGAGTATCCATTTTCTCTTTGTATGGTGATGTCTCCTTTCAGTTTTTTACTCAGCACCTTGACTAATTTACTACCAAACTGGGTGGACTTTACAGTGGATATTGGTTCTGAAGTGCCGACTCCATTATCACGTACGATGAGCTGTAGTTGGCCATTTTCATTGATGGATAGATTGACTTCAATGATTCCCTTTTCTTGAGGGGCAAATGCATATTTGATACTATTAGTGATGAGCTCATTGATGATCAGCCCCAGTGGGATGGCGGTTTCAACGTCTACTTTTCCGACACTTATGTTAGTACTTATACTGATCTTATTGGTATTACTCTCGTAAGATTGATTGATCTCATTGCATAAGGTCTCGATATAGTCTTTGATCTCGATGCTACTTGAGAGTTCCTCGTGGTAGAGACGTTCATGGATCAGGCTCATGGCTTGTACTCTACTTTTACCTACTTGTAGTGCATCTTGCACGATTTCGTCATTTTCTTGCATAGACTGGAGACTTAGCAGACTTGAGAGGATCTGCAGGTTGTTTTTCACTCGGTGGTGAATTTCTTTCATCAGTAGATCTTTTTCTTGCTCTCGTTTCCTAAGTTTATTAGTGAGTATGAGTAGTATGGCACTGGCGAGAAGGGTAATAGCCAGTAGTACTATCGAAAAATAAAAACGTGTATCCTTTTGGATGATCTCAGCTTCTTGAGATTTGATCAGAGCTTGTTGTTGGCTGGTCTCATATAGAGTCTGTAGTTCTGCCAGCCGTTGATTAGCATCGGTGGTCAGATAGGCAGCTTGATAGTCGTTACTCTTGATCAGCGACTGATAGGCGGCCTGATGATCTCCGATGCCATCTTGTGCGATACTGATCTCTCGATGAGTCTGTGCCAGCCAGTATTTATCCCCAAATTTATCCGAAGCGATAGCAAGTCCCCGCTCGAGAGTATTGACTGCTTCTGAGTATTTCATTTGTTCATTTAGCACTTTCCCATAGGCGAGATAGGATCTCATTTGCATGAATGCGTTGTTTAGTTTTTGGGCATATCTGAGTGCATTTTGGCCACTGGAGGCGGCAGCATTTAGTTGACCTTTTTGAATATTGATCTCCGTCTCGGTGAGATATGCGTCACTCAGATTATTATAAAATCCATATCTCTCACCTATAGCGATAGATCGATTGATATACGATGTAGCTTTATCGATATCACCTTGAGCCTGATAAAAAGTCCCCACCAGATAGAGGGTGAAGTCATAGTCTAAATCATTGATATTTCGAGATTCGAAAATTTCTATAGATCGTAGGCCCATCTGAATAGCTTGATCTATACGATTTTGTTTCCAAGCGAGACCAGCCAGATCGCTGAGGGCCATCGCTTCTGCCCACTTATTTTTAAGGTTTTGTCCGAGTTTGAGATTTAGATTGGCATAGTGAGCTGCTGAGTCGAGCTGACCTCGACGTTCATAGACATAGCCCATTTGCGTATAGGCTAATGGTCTTTCTTCTGGAGATAGTATCGAGATCGCTTCCCTGAGTAGCTGTTCTGCCTGATCCAGCTTTTCGCTTCGGAGGAGTATAGCAGCATGAGATGTTTTCAGTTGAGCCAGAATAGTTGGAGTGCCCGTGACTTCAGCTTCGTCTATAGCGGATCGAATGATTTCATCTGCTTTAGTGAGATTTTGTGTATGCCAATAATATCCTAAGTCATTTAAGATGAGTAGTCGATTGATTTGATTAGTCTCATTTTCTGCGAGCCGCTGGAGTGAGTCGAGATAGGAGTCATCCGATGGATTTCTAATGGAGAATATGGGATCATATGACTGGGCGAGTAGGGAAGAGTGAAGACTTACAGTGCAGAGGATAAAAGGTATAATATGAGTGTAGCACGTCACTTTTAAAATCCTTTTGTAGGGATTTAGCATTTTTCATTAGATTACAGCAGGTGATCGAAAGAAAAGTAAGATAGCACATATGATGATATTACTCAGATCATACAAAGTCTAATAAGTGAGAAAGAAAACAATCTTAATAGTAGAAGATGAACCTGTGATAGCGGCAGATCTACAAGAGCAGCTGATCCGAGCGGGCTATGAAGTCCCTGAACCGCTGGATGAAGCACCTCTTGTCTTAGAGTATTTGAAGTTACATCGAGTGGATGTAGTCCTCTTGGATATACAAATTTTTGGGGATCTCGATGGCATAGACTTAGGACATGAGATTAAAGATCAATATGCTATTCCTATTATCTATTTGACATCCAATATGGATCAAAAAACTTTTGCCAAAGCTAAGCTGACAGAACCTTTTGCTTTTCTATCCAAACCGTTTAGAATTAGCGATATTCAGCACTCTATAGAGTTAGCTATTGCCAGTGTGGAGGAGAATAGTGGCGATTCAATGGAGATCTTGGGGGATAGGATATTCATTAAGTCTCAGAATACCTTGACGAAAGTATTATTCAGCGATGTCCTATACTTAGAGGCAGACGGAGCGTATACCAAGATATACACACAAGACCACCAATATATGGTGAGCCAAACACTGAAAAATGTAACAGACAAGACTAATCAGGAGGGACTACTCAGAGTCCACCGATCATACGTGGTCAATGTCAGACAGATAGATCAACTCACAGACAACTACCTCCTTATAGGTCAGCACAAAGTACCTGTCGGTAGAGTCTACAAACAAAAGCTTTTACAATCTTTTAAGATGATATAGCCCATAGCGCCGGCTATTACAGACGATATACCATCGCATCAATATTGTACTTATCTACTAAGCGCTCAGTAAACATTTTATGACCTTTCGGAGCCAGTAGATGCAGTTTGCCTCTTTTCATTTTAGCCATGATACTGAGTAGCTTCCATCGAGTGACCAGTTTTTGTACTTTATCAGTCTTCAGTGCTATATCTGTATAGTGTCTGAATCCTCCTGTTGTGGAGAAAGCTATATCAGCTTGTACTTCTTCCTCTGTTGATTTATTGATGAATGCTTTTGGAGATTCGTATCCTTCGATAGAGGCTTTTAGTTTTTGTGGTGATTTGTTCTTTACCCACGCTATCGCTTTTTTGTAGTAGGGGTCTTTGTTCATCATATACATGATTAAATTTCTAAAATTCGACTTAACATAGATGGGACATTTCGTGATGCTCATATGGTTCGGTGTATGTATGAAAAAGATTGGTAGCTAAAAAAAAGAATTGTCCTCTCTGGCAGGGAGGTGCCAGAGGCGGAGGGTTTGGTAGCCGAAAGACAACATGGCCCTATACTCTCTACTTTACGCTGCATCATGGCGCTCTTCCTCCGATGTCACAGTATCTCTCCTGTCGTCGAGATGACAACAATGAAGTACAACACAGGACTTAGTTCGGCGTAGAGTTCGTCTACGTCGTAGTGATGGGCAAAAATTCTGTTTTGCGAAGTGGTATAAGCAATTAACAACAAAGATTTCTCAGTTCCTTCGAGATGCAAATGAATATAAAAAAAGAATTGTCCTCCCCGGCAGGGAGGTGAGCAAATTTGGAGCATTAGATATTTTACACTGATATCACAGAAGCATAGTTGTAGTATTCTATTCCATTAGCTCTGCGTATCTTGGCAGCAGCCGTATTATTTACATCATCTTACACAAAACTATCACATGGGCGCTAATCGCATATTTATTTGGTCCTTAACCGTCGCTTTGGCAGGCTTTCTCTTTGGGTTTGATACAGTAGTGATATCTGGCGCCGAGCAGGCGCTGCAAGAGCTATGGCAAAGCAGCGATACTTTTCATGGCTTGGTGGTGATATCCTCTGCGCTTTGGGGGACAGTAATAGGAGCCATGTTTGGCGGGATTCCGACGGATCTATTGGGTCGTAAGCAGACATTACTTTTGATAGGGATACTGTATTCGGTGTCGGCTATTGGCTCGGCTATGGCCAATGATCCTTGGCTCTTTGCAATATTTAGATTCTTAGGAGGACTGGGTGTCGGAGCATCGACGATAGCAGCACCGGCGTATATCTCCGAGATCTCACCAGCAGATAAAAGAGGCCAATTAGTCGCATTGTATCAGTTTAATATTGTTTTTGGGATACTCATCGCTTTTGTATCTAATAGTCTACTTAGCGATGTCGGCGCTACGCCGTGGAGATGGATGATAGGTGTCGAGGCTATCCCTGCTATCATATATACTCTCATGGTGCTGACGGTGCCACAAAGTCCAAGATGGCTCGTCATCCAAAAGAATGATACTGACAAGGCGGCCTCTGTACTTCGTTTGATTCATGGCCAAGAGGATGTATCTGAAGAGCTGCGAGCGATAGAGCAGGACAGCCAGTCAGATGGTGTGCAGGAGTCAGTCTTTCAGCTGAAATACAAGAAGCCCCTTCTCTTGGCCTTTTTTGTATCTTTTTTCAATCAGTTTTCAGGGATTAATGCCTTTCTATATTTTGCTCCGAGGATATTCGAAGCCGCAGGTCTGGAGGCCAGTGCTGCACTGCTCAGTAGTATTGGAGTAGGAGTGACTAATCTCTTGTTCACCCTTCTGGGGATGTATCTCATAGATCGAGCAGGTAGAAAGCAGCTGCTCTATATTGGCTCGGTAGGATATATTGTTTCATTGACATTGGTAGCCTGCGCATTTGGATTTGGTTGGCAGGGGCTGGCAGTTCCCATTTTTCTATTCATGTTCATTGCATCGCATGCCATCGGTCAGGGCGCTGTCATCTGGGTGTTTATTTCAGAGATATTTCCTACCCATGTCAGGGCCAAGGGGCAAGCCTTTGGAGTGTCAGTACACTGGGTCTTGGCAGCGATTATACCGAGTTTGGTGCCTCTACTCTTTGGTAGTATAGGTCCAGCTCCAGTTTTTGCCTTTTTTGCATTTATGATGGTCCTTCAGCTATTATGGGTGTTCCGATATGTCCCTGAGACTAAGGGTAAAAGCTTAGAGGATTTGGAAGCCTTACTAATAGAGTAGGTGTTTATCGCAATAGTGGAACACATCCTGCGATGGGTGAGAGTGGGGTAGTATAAAGTGCCTTTTCTCCACCATCGAACTCATCTTCCTGTCGACATGAGTATTGAGAGTCGAGTAGCGAGTATCGAGCACAAGATCAGTCCTCCATTTTAAGGGAGGTGCCCGAAGGGCGGAGGGGGCGAAAGTAGAAAGAAAGGAAATTCGAAAGCAGAAAGAAAGAGACATTACTTCTTGTACTTTGTGTTTTCTCCTGCAGCTCGGTGCATGTCCTTCGATGTCACAGTATCTCTCCCGATGGTCGAGATGACAGTAATAAGGCATAACAGTATGGTGGAGCGATTCGATTGGGTTCGGCGCAGTATCCATCTACATCATAATAAGATCGTATAGTAGCTACTTACCGCAATGCCTCAATGACTTGCCAGATCGGATCTTCATTTTTTGGCCACTGAGCCCTATCTGATAGCTCAAAATCATCAAAATCAAATGCTGGTGCCATAGTCGTACCAAGTAGTGCATATTGTCCTCCATGAGCCAGTCGACTGCCCTGCCACATGCCTTCTGGTACTCGATAGCTGAGCTGCTCAGAGGCGAGAATATTTTGGCCGAGTAATGTCATGGACGCTCGCATATCGCCATCAACAGCATAGAGCTCCACAGGGTCACCCAGATAAAAGTGATAGATCTCGTCAGTCCGCAGCCGGTGAACCCGGGAGTGAGTCTCTGGAGTCAGTAGATAGTAGATGCTGCTATAGACGGGTCGCTCTGTCGGATGTCCTGTCGCCCAATAGTCTGCTCGGAGATCAGGTCCAGTATATACTCTCCGAAAGTAGCCTCCCTCTGGCTCCAAGGGCTCCAAATCTAAATGTGTGATGATATCCTCGGCAGTGAGCTCTTTATTCATATGATGCAAAATAGAAAATGATTCATTCGTCATCTATAATTATCGTCGTAGATATCTCGCAAAAGAACAACTAAGACTGCGTAATTTAGAGCCTATGATTAAGATTGAATTTGAGGAGCTAAGGTCGGTACTTTTGGATAAGCTATTGCTTAAAGGTATGGTGTCGGAGGATGCTGAGGTATGTGCTCAGTTGTTTGCGACAGCGACATTGGATGGCGTATCATCACATGGTATTAATCGATTCAAGCTGTACTGCGACCTCATCGATGGTGAAGTCATTCAGCTCAATGCTCAGCCCTCTCTGACACAATCTATCGGAGCTATCGAGCAATGGGACGGACATAGAGGTAGCGGACCAAACAATGCCTACAAGGCAGTGCTCAGAGCAGTTGATCTGGCCAAAGAGCATGGGATAGCTTGTGTCGCACTGGCGAATACTAATCACTGGATGCGTGGAGGCAACTATGGACGAATAGCTGCTAAGCATGGCAAAATCTGCATCTGCTGGAGCAATACCACTCCCAATATGCCACTTTGGGGAGGCGCAGAGTCCCGAGTGGGCAACAATCCACTGATCATTGCGGTACCTCACGAGCCCGATCCGATAGTTTTGGATATGTCGATGTCACTCTACAGCTATGGCAAAATGGAGACATATGAGAGGGAGGGACGACTACTTCCTTACGATGGTGGATTTGATAAAGATGGGCAGCTGACCAAAGAGCCAACTGATATATTGCATAGTGGTCTGCCACTACCTATCGGTCTCTGGAAAGGGGCTGGACTATCGATGATGCTGGACTTGGTAGGAGCCATAATATCTGGTGGTCAGACTACCGCAGATATAGGTCAAGAAAAGGTTGAGACAGGAGTGACTCAGATATTCATCTGCATTGATCCTGCTCGTCTGCATTCATCTGATCAAATTCAGGGTATCGCAGAGCAAATGATGGTATATATCAAAGAATCTCCCACCATCGCAGGTCAGCAAGTGCGATATCCTGGTGAAGGCTCACAGCAAATCAGAGAGCGACAGCTACGAGAGGGAATTCAGATAGATGAAAATGTATGGAGAGAGATCTTGGAGATTAAATGATTATTTCAATAATAATATCGCTCCTTTATTTATCAAGGTATCAGCATAAAAATTAATACTCCTAATATCAAAAATGTCTCTTAATTTAATTGAGCTCTCAGCATTTGAGCATTAATAGCACATATTATGGTGCTAATACTCATCAGCGCAGCACCAAAAGCAGGGCTAATCATTAGTCCAGGAATAAAACCCGTAGCAAGTGGTAGAGCAATTAAATTATAGCCAGTTGCCCAGGCTAAATTTTGAACCATCTTACGATAGGTTGCTCTGCCAAATAAAATCAAATTGGCAATGTCCTTTGGGTCGCTATCCACTAAAACAATATCAGCAGTTTCGGCTGCGACATCTGTACCAGAGCCGATAGCAATGCCCACATCAGCTTGTGCAAGTGCAGGGGCATCATTTACACCATCACCAGTCATGGCAACGAATTCCCCTTTTTCTTGGAGGTCTTTGATTTTATCTAATTTTTCATCGGGTAAGACCTCCGCCATGTAGTCATCCATGTGCAACTTTTTGGCAACAGCAGCAGCTACTTTTTCATTGTCGCCCGTAAGTAGTGAGACTTTTATTCCATTGTCTTGCAGGGTCTTGATAGCACCAAAAGAGCTTTCTCTGATTTCATCGGCGAAAGTGATAAAGCCAACTAATTCATTGTCAATGATGAGAAAAATCTTGGTTTCAATTCCCTCGTCTTTATCTTCTGGTGGGGTAATATTCAAATTTTCCAATAGGACAAAACCGCCACCCTTGACTTCTTTCCCATTTACTTTTCCACTTACACCAACCCCCGATTGGTATTCAAAATCTTCTACTTTAAACAAGTCTATATTTTCAGCTTTCGCTTTCCTTTGAAGTCCTTTGCTGATGTGGTGTTCGGATGGACTTTCTACTGATGCCGCATATTGTAAAATATCGTTTTGCGTATAATTTTCTGAAAGGGAAACAACTCTGACGACTTCGTGAGAGCCTTTGGTCAATGTACCCGTTTTGTCAAAAACGATAGTGGAAATATTACGGGAGTTTTCAAAGGCAGTACGGTTACGGATTAGTAAACCATTCTTTGCAGAAATACTGGTTGAAATGGCAGCGACCAATGGAATCGCCAATCCCAATGCGTGAGGGCAGCAAATAACCATGACTGTTACCATGCGCTCCAATGCGAAAGAAAGTTCTCTGCCCATTGCAAGCCATACGGCAAATGTTCCGAATCCTGCTACCAGAGCAATTATAGTTAGCCAAAAAGCTGCTTTATCAGCCAATCGCTGTGTCTTTGATTTTTGCCCTTGTGCATCCTGTACCATCTTGATGACTTTGGACAGGTAGGTATCTTTGCCTGTTCCTTTTATTTTTACTTTGATTGCTCCGCTTCCATTGATTGCTCCGCCAATAACTTCATTACCTTTTGATTTACTGACGGGTTTGCTTTCACCTGTGAGCATACTTTCATTGAGGTCACTATTCCCTTCGATGATAATACCATCGGCAGGGACTTTTTCACCTGGCTTGACAAGAATGGTATCCCCTGTTTTGAGTTCACTTACTTTGACCTTCATTATATGGTCATCATGTACCAAATTAGCTTCGTCAGGCATTAAAGCTGCCAATGCTTCAAGGGCTTTACTTGCTCCTAAAACTGAACGCATTTCCAACCAATGCCCCAACAACATTACCACAATCAAAGTAGCCAATTCCCAGAAAAAGGTTTTCCCTTCTAAGCCGAAAACGACTGCGGAGCTATACAAATATGCAGCAGAAATAGCGACTGCAATTAGCGTCATCATTCCAGGGGCTTTCTTCCCCAACTCCTCAAATAAGCCTTTTAAAAAGGGATAGCCGCCATAAAAATATATGATGCTTGACAACGCAAACAATACGTATTTATCACCTGTAAAAGACCAATCTAAGCCCAACCAATTTTGTATCATTGGTGATAATAATAGGACTGGCAGCGTAAGAATTAATGATACCCAAAACCGCTTTTTAAAATCCTCAATCATCATGCGGTGGTGGTCATGATGATTGTGTTCGCCATGTCCTTTATGGGTGGAATGGTCATCATGGTCTTTGTGGTGTTCGTGACCTTTCATTTCATGTTTTTGATGACCAGTATCTTTTGAATGTTTATGGTGTAAATGTTCCATTATTTATTTGTTTTGTTCTAATCTTTTAATCATTGCCTTCATTTCAGCTATTTCTCGCTCTTGCGCTTTAATAATTTCTTCGGCTAATTTTTTAACTTCTGGGTCGCTCAATTCAGCTCGGTTACTTGTTAAGATTGCAATGGAGTGGTGAGGAATCATCGCCTTCATCCATCTTATATCCTCGATGGGTTCTTGTTGTCTGACTAAGAATAATGAGGTAAGAAAGATTGCGATGCTTCCTATAATAATTCCGATATTTTTAGCCCTCTCTTTGTACATATTCCGCATGAACAAAAACATAATAATCGCCATCGCAGATACACCTAATAAAGTCATATACATGCGAGTCCAGCTAAAATAAACATGGTCAAATGCATAGGTATTCAAGTACATGGTTATGTACATAGAAATAGCTGATGCAATGAGCATCAAGATAAAAATAGTGTAGTTTGAGTTTTGATTTGAATTATTCATAATTACTGTTTTAAGTTAAAAGTTACTGTTATAAAGCATTCAAGATGAGTTTGTTCTATGACATAAATCAAATGCTTCACGCAGTATTTTTTGATGTCGGTTTTTGCTAACACCAATTTTTTGTAGCAGATTTGGGTTATTGCACAAATCCATACAAAGTATCTTATCGAGTTCGATTAAAGTATTTTTTTCTTTTGAGGTCAATGTCGTAAGACAGGTGACGGGATGTATTCCTGACCTGTCAACCCTATCCTTGATACCGTCGTTTTCTGGATAATCCCAACTAACCAATTTTAGACCGATGCACTTTCCGTATTGCATGGCATCAGTAGAAAATCTTGTATTGGTGAAAATCCAACCTTGATGAAATTTAGTTTCGTGTCCCTGATTTTTTTGCCATGCCTTTTCTACATCTTTAAATCTCGATTGAATGTAGAGTGGTATTTTTACGTTACAATGCCTTCCCTGCTGGTTGTGAAATTTGCATTCACACATATAATGGTGTTTGTCGTTTTGAGCGATAACATCCACCTCATGTGTCACGCAATGTCCCTGAACGATTACCCCCACTTGGGTTTCATAGCCTTCACTCGCCAATAAAGCAGCCACGAATTTTTCAAACGGATAGCCTGTCTCTCCTAACTCCATAATTGCTTTTTTCAATTTGTATCGTGCGGCTGTCGGGCGAGAATGTCTCTTTAATCGGGAGAAGGCTTTTTTATAAATTTCTTTAGTGGTTATTCCATCGAATAACGAGCCTTGTATTTCGGTGGCGATATTGGAGGCAAGTTCAGCCGATGCCCCTGCTTTTCGTAATGATGCAATGAGGTTTTCTGTTTTGAACGTGGCTTTTTCACCGCTCGATTTTATAATTTCAACCCTATTCATTGATGTGTATTTTTTTAATATTTGCCAACGCAAAAACAATTATAAAGAAGCTCAAAAATATTTCGAGCATTACTACAAATCTGGCAACTTCGGAAACGGGAGTAATGTCGCCGTAACCTACGGTGGAAAATGTAATCACGCTGAAATAAATGAAGTGGTAGAGATTATAAATATAGGTGTCAGAGTTGGCAGGAACGCCTTCAAATGTCGAATACTCAAACTGATACAAACAAGTATAATCGGTTGCAAAAGATAAAATACTGATGCCGATTAGCAACCCAAAAATCAAAAGTAATCGCTCCAATGAATGGCAGATTTTTATCAGTTTAGATAATTGCTTTAATGTATTGGAAGCAATAAGAATGGTTTTGGTAACGGCTAAGAATAAGATGAAAACAGGAAACGGAAAGGAGCTATGGTCAATGACTGACATTAGAATAATATACAACAAACCTACCCCCAGAACTACAAAAACGGGTAATGCGGTCTTTCCAAACAATAATCTATAAAATGATTTTCCTTGTATCATTCTTTTATTCCGTTTTGGTGCATCCCCGAAGTCAAATCATACCTTCCATCTTCATGCGGTGTTATTTCAAAATAAAAAGCCGTCGGTGCTTTGTAATCCCCAAACTCTCTAACCCCCTGCATATCGCATTGCATATTATAAATCCGAATTTTACCATCTTTCTCCGCAACGGTGTAAAAGCCCTGGGCAAACCATTTGAGCCTGTCCACTAATTGTCCATCCAGCCCATCAAGCAAATGGTCATTGATGGGAAAAGTATGGAACTCAATCTTGTTCTTTTCCAGCATGGAGTATTTCCCGATATGTAAGGTTGTTTTGTCTTTTGCTACACCGTACCAAATCATATTTCCTACTTTGATAGGAACGGTCAGCAATCGGAAGGAAGGGATATTTTGTTCTTCCAGTTGGCTATTAAATACCTGTTCGATATGTTGCTTATTTGCTAATGTGAAAAGCAGGTAAAGCGAACTGACTATCAGTCCTATGGTATTCGGAAGCCCACGTTTTTTATCCGTTTTTTTGAAATAGAAAACGCTAATTAAAACCCCAATCAAAAGCGGGACGGTGTAGAGTGGGTCAATAATGCTGATGCTGTCAAAACTGACCCTCCAATCGGTGAAGGGCAAAAACAACTGAGTACCATAAGAAGTAAAGGCATCCAGCAAAATATGTGTAAACAGGGCAAGAAAACTAAAGAGCCACAATCTTGGAAAAGATACCTCTCTCGTAAATTTTATTTTACTCAATACATAAGCAAACAAAAATGCTCCGAGCAAGCAAAACAGTATTGAATGACTATACCCTCGATGCAAACTGATTTTTTGAAACTCATTGAAAAAAGGAACAAGCAGAACATCCAAGTCTGGAATTGTTCCAATAATTGCTCCTATGACGGCAGCTTTGTTTCCTATTTTTTTACCGAGAACTGCTTCACCAACAGCAGCACCGAGGGTAGCTTGTGTCAGACTGTCCATTACTTCATTTTGTTATAAATGAGTGCCAATAGATAACCGATAATTCCCCAAAAGATGAAGGATGTAACAGCCCCCAAAAGGGTTTCCCCTATGGGAATGTTCACTCGGATGATATTGCTAAAGTCCATGCCGTGAAAAAGGAGGTTGGACAGTTTGACTAAACTGTCCTTTCCCAATACGGTCATTATCAAAAAGCATCCGAGATAGATGACAACAGAAGTTAGTCCTGATGCGATGGCGAACTTTTTTTGATTTAATTTTTCCATGATTAGAAATTTAGACGTTAATGATTATGCCCCTCATGGTTATCATGTTGATGACCATCGGCTTTGTGTTTTTCATTTTTTACATAGTCCATTCCACAGACTGGACATTTCCCTGCCTCATCGCTTCCGCTTCCTTCACAATGCATCGGACAGACGTAGGCAGAAGTGTATTCTTTGCCTTGTTGTTCTGTATTATCAGTATTGTTAGAATTCCCACCACATGATGAAATGGCAATGGAGGTAGCCGAAAGTGCTACAAACAGAAAAATGATTTTGAAATACTTCATGTTATAAAATTTTTGAGTTGAATAATCTTATTAATTTTTAGGTCGCTCATACTGACAACAGCCAGGTAAGTTGTTATAGACCTCATCTTTTGCCCGATGCGTATCGCTGTCATATCCGACATCCGCAATTTTTTGTTTGATGGCATCGAGCGTAATTACTTCGGGATTGAATGATACCGTCATTTGGTCGGTTTCTTCGTCCCAATCAGCAAGTACCACGCCGTCCACATTTTTTAGTGAACCTTCAATGGTTCTTTCACACATTCCGCAATTTCCATAGACGGTGAATACTTCTTTTTTAAATTCAGCCTTGTGATGTGCTTCGTGATTTTGTTCCTGAGCATTTGCATAGAAACCCATGAAGCCGATGGCGAAAACGATTAAAAAAATGTTCTTTTTCATTGTTTGAAATATTTATAAAGTCTTGAAATTTTAAAATCGAATACTTAATCCTGCTCCTGCCCCGAAACGGTTATCGTAGCTGGCAGTTAGTGAAAAGTTTTTAGATAGAATATATTCCGCTCCTGCACTCCATACAGTTTCACTTTCGTAATTGATACCATCCTCAAAATCGGTGATTGCTCCGAAGTCTGCCTGATATTCGTAATAGCCAAAAACAGAAAAGCGAGGAAATACCATGATGCTCCGACCAATGCCAATACGAGGACGAAGCTTGGTATCTACTCTTACGTCAAGGTCAAACAAGTAAGGTGTTAGGAAGCGAAAGCCACCAACCCCTATTACATCATAAGCACCGAGGCTATCAGGTGTGCTATTTTCTACATTCACTCCTGCAAAAACACTTGCGTAATCATAGATATAGCGTTGATAGGAAAACTCTGCTTCCAAATTTTCATTATAGCCGACTTCTGCACTTAAATTGAATTGGTTGCGGATATTGGATGACACAAGATTAATCGAACTCATGTGAGAAGCGGCATCCAAAGTTCCCCAAGTATAAAACCTATCTGTTTCATGAATCAATTTAGAATAAGGGAAATCATCCATGCGCTCATCCCTTGGAGTATCATAACTAAAGACACGAGCCATACCACCCATCATGTGATACAATACGTGACAATGGAAAATCCAATCCCCATATTCATTGCCATAAAACTCGATAGTTACTTGCTGCATTGGTGGCACATTGACGGTATGCTTTAATGGCGAATATTCCCCGTTATTGTTTAGTACTCTAAAGAAGTGACCGTGTAGGTGCATAGGGTGATGCATCATTGTTAGGTTGTTCAGGGTGATGCGGGTAACTTCGTCTTCTTTGATTTTAATTTTATCGGTTTCTGACAAGGGTACACCATTCAAGCTCCACACATAGCGGTTCATATTTCCTGTAAGGTTGAGTAAAATTTCTTTGACGGGTGTGCCTTCTGGGTAAGTGGTTGGATTGGGTGATTTCAAAAAGTCATAACTAAAATCATTACCCATATTCATGCCTGCCATATCACCTCCATCCATTTTCATTTGACCGTGCTGCATACCTTCCATTTTCTTCTTAGTCGTCGTATCGTGCTGCATCTCCTGATGATTTTGATGCTGCATTTCGGGCATCGGTTTTTTGTTTTCCTTCATCTGTATTTCGCCATGTTCCATATCTTTCATCTTCATCCCGTACTTCTTTTTCATTTCAAAACGCTCATCCTTTTTGGGATTGGTTTTGAGAGCAGGTGCGCCCATTTTCATATCCATCTTTGCCATGTCCTTCATCATCTGGATTTTATTGGGTCTTGGAACATTCGGTGCAGCCATTAGCACCCCTTCGCCCAGAAATGCGGAAGTCTGTCCAGAACCATCCTGTGCTGTTGCCCGAATTTCTATCTTTCCATTTCCAGGAATGGTGACAATAAAATCGTAGGTTTCGGCAATAGCAAAAAGGAGTTTATCTTTCTGAACGGGTACGACATCCAAACCATCATTTGATACCAGTAATGGTGTTTCTCCGCCAAAGGTCAGCCAGAAATAGGTAGAAGCAGCCGCATTAATCATCCGCACCCTGACCTTATCCCCTGCTTTAAATTCTGGGTATTCATTGGTTTTTTGTCCATTAGTCAAAAAAGCGGGGTAATACACATCGGCAATGTCGGCACTCTCCATTCTTTGCCTCCAAAAATTAAATTGTGCGCCCAAAGCACCTTGAGCAATGACCCGATTAAGCGGTGTCGCTGTTCCTTTTTTGATTCCAAACCATTCATTGCCTCTTTTGAGATTACGCAGTACATTCATCGGTTTGTCATCCGTCCAGTCAGATAAGACAATCACTAAGTCTTTATCGTAGTCCAGCGTTTTTTCTTTTGGTTCAATGATAATTGAACCATATACACCCGATTGTTCCTGCAACATGGTATGGGAGTGATACCAGTAAGTGCCTGATTGTTTTAGGGCAAATTCGTAAGTGAAAGTTTCTCCTGGTGCGATAGGTGGAGTATTCAAATAAGGTACTCCGTCATAAAAATTGGGTAGTAATAATCCATGCCAATGGACAGAGGTTTCTACATCCATATTATTGGTTACATGAATTTTGGCATATTCCCCTTCGGTAAATCGAAGTGTAGTTCCAGGAATAGTTCCATTGATAGCCATGCCCATCACTTCTTTTCCTGTGATGTTTACCCTTTTTTTATCAATGGTCAGATGGTATTCCCTAATGGGGAGATTATCTATGTTTCCTTCAACAGAAGGTGTGGTTTGTGCAACACTATTTTTTGCAATTGCAAGAATTAGAATAATCAATACTATTATATAATTTTTCATTTTTAACATTCCTTTTTTTTAAAATGCTCATGCTGACGGCAGATGCCTTTTCAGGATAAGCCCAAATACGCCATTGAACCAGCAATGACAGTTCATTGAGGTTTCAATGGAAAAGAAAAGTATTGGCTATAAAAGGAAAGTTTGATTGAGGACAGGGATGTCCCTTTGTATTAATGGAGGCTTGTAGTGGGTAAAAGTGGTAGCTTCACGTTGAAGGTCGAAATCATCTGCAAAAAAGAGGGCGACATAGGCAATTACAAATTGCTTTAATTGCTTATTGACTACAAAATCATTTGTCTGAACTTTTTGATCTTGGTCAGATTGAAGCTGTACGGTTTTGTTGGAGCAGCAACCTTTATCTTCCGAACACCCCTTTTTTTCTGTCTTCATCTTTTCATGATGTAGACAGTCTTTCATGTGGGTTTCATTTTCCCCTGCCATATCTTGACAGGTTTTAGCTTTCCCAAAGAAGCTAACAGATTTCAACTCTCCACCACAATAGTGCATATCCATTGTAAAGCCTGCTGATGAGAAGAACATCAGAAAAGCCATCATCAAGGCAAAAAGACGATATGTACTTTTAGCTACCTTCATTTATTACAGCACCTATTTAATATACGGATATTTAGTGAATTAGTTTTGTAATTTAATTAAAATTTTGATGAATAGAGAGTATTATCAGCAATGGTCATTTCACCTGCCTATTCATCATTGTATATAGTATTAGAAAAAAAATCCATAATCTCTTGCGCAGATGGCTGACTCATCTTAAACCATAAGAGCGTGACCTTACTTTGATAATTTCTACCCATTCATTTGAACATTTATATGTTGCTAAAGATATCCAATCTATCTGAGATACACCCCTCATTTACTACCTTTACTTGCTATGATCACGAGAGAATATCTACGAGAAAGCCACAGCCTCATCAAGCCCTATATTCATGATACACCAGTGCTGACATCTCAGTATTGGGATGATCGGAGCGGATCTCAAATATTTTTTAAGTGTGACAATTTTCAGAAAATGGGAGCCTTCAAGATGCGAGGGGCAGCACACGCCATGCTCCGACTCTCAGATAAAGAGCGCAGCAGGGGAGTGGTCACTCATAGTTCTGGCAATTTTGCTCAGGCCGTATCCTTGGCAGCTCGATCATTAGGACTAAAGGCCTACATCGTGATGCCTGAAAATGCACCGGAAGTAAAGAAAAATGCAGTACGTGGATATGGAGGAGAAATCATAGAGGTAGAGAGTACGGCTCAGGCTCGAGAAGCAAAAGCTGATGAACTCGTACAGCAGTATGGAGCGACCTTTCTCCATCCATCTAATGATCTCAATGTCATCATCGGACAGGGTACGGCTGCTCTGGAGCTCATGGATCAGATCCCTGATCTGGATGAGATATGGGCGCCCGTAGGAGGTGGTGGTCTATTGGCAGGTTGTGGCCTTATGGCGGATCGATTTAGCGATGGTACGCAGGTCATAGGTGTAGAGCCGTATGAGATGGATGATGCCTATAGGTCACTGGAGACTGGAGTGATACAGATCGATCAGCATGGATATACGATCGCTGATGGATTGCGCACATTTTTGGGTGATATTAATTTTCCGATCATACAGCAGCACATAGATCGCATCGAGAGGGTGAAGGAAGGCGAGATCATAGAGGCCATGAGATTAGTCTGGGAGCGGATGAAGATCATCATAGAGCCATCGGCCGCTGTGCCCATAGCTCGACTGCTCAGTCATGATGAGGCTATAGCCAATAAGCGAATAGGGATCATCATATCTGGAGGCAATGTAGATCTACAGAATTTGCCTTTTAAGTCATAGCGAGCCAATAAATTAGTGGAATCGGAGGAGTGAAAAATTTAACTTTGGGTTAAATAAATGGCTTGAGCATGGACTTTTCACTTTCCGAAGAACAATTGATGATACAGCAGGCGGCTCGAGAGTTCGCTCAGAATGATCTAAAGCCTGGCGTGATACAGCGTGATACCGACATGTCTTACCCTACAGAGGGCGTCCAAAAAATGTCTGAACTGGGATTCATGGGTATGATGGTCGATACTAAGTATGGTGGCTCTGGAATGGACACGATATCGTATACATTAGCTATGGAGGAGATCTCTAAAGTAGACGCATCTTGCTCCGTGATCATGTCAGTGAATAACTCATTAGTCTGTGCAGGTATTGAGAAATATGCCAGCGAAGAAAACAAGCAAAAATACTTGCCAGATTTAGCTACTGGAGCTAAGATCGGAGCGTTCTGTCTATCAGAGCCTGAGGCGGGTAGTGATGCCACCTCACAGCGTACGACTGCAGAGGATAAAGGAGACTACTACTTACTCAATGGTACCAAGAACTGGATCACTAACGGTAAGAAAGCAGGTATCTATGTAGTGATCGCTCAGACTGATATTGAGAAAGGTCATAAAGGTATCAATGCTTTTATAGTAGAGGCAGATTGGGAAGGAGTCAGTACAGGTATCAAAGAAGATAAGTTGGGTATACGCTCATCAGACACGTCATCTGTGATGTTTGCTGATGTCAAGGTGCCTAAAGAAAATCGAATAGGTCCAGATGGTTTTGGATTTAAATATGCGATGTGGACGCTCGATGGTGGTCGTATTGGTATCGCAGCACAAGCACTTGGTATCGCAGGAGGAGCTTATGAATTGGCTACTGCCTACTCACATGAGCGAGCAGCTTTTGGTAAGCCTATCAATCGTCACCAAGCCGTAGCTTTCAAGCTCGCAGATATGGCTACAGAGATAGAGGCCGCTAAAATGATGGTCTATCGATCTGCTTGGCTCAAGGATCAAGGCAAACCGTACTCTCAAGCCGCAGCCATGGCTAAGGTATATGCCTCCGAGGTAGCAATGAAGACGACTGTCGAAGCAGTGCAAGTACATGGCGGCTATGGATATGTCAAAGAGTATCACGTCGAGAGACTCATGAGAGACGCTAAGATCACTCAGATCTATGAAGGCACCAGTGAGATACAGCGACTCGTCATCTCACGTAATGTCATCAATGGAGATCTATATCTTCCAATAGATTAGCAATTTATCAAAGCATTTATATAGGCCTTTTTCAATTGTTTGGAGAGGGCTTTTTTTATTGTATTTAGCTGTCATCTCGACTATAGGAGAGATATACGCAAAACAGATTTTGATTGACACTACAACGTAGGGATTCTACGCCGAACAAAATACTGTGTTGTGCCTCATTGTTGTCATCTCGACGATAAGAGTGATATTTTGACACCGAAGGGGAAGCGTGAGCTGATTCCAATAGTTATCTCAGATGAAATCGTAGAGTAACATCCTTCTTTTTTAAGAGAAGGACAGGAGGATGAGTTCAATAGCCGAAAGAGTGTCAATGGCACTTCATACTCTGATCCGACCCTACGCCCTTCGGGCATCTCAATTAAAATGGAGGTCTAATATTGAGCTCGATACTCGCTGCTCGACTCTCAATACTCATGTCGACAAGAGGATGAGTTCAATAGCCGAAAGAGTGTCAATGGCACTTCATACTCTGATCCAACCCTACGCCCTTCGGGCATCTCAATTAAAATGGAGGTCTAATATTGAGCTCGATACTCGCTACTCGACTCTCAATACTTATGTCAACAGGAGGATGAGTTCAAAAGCCGAAAGAGGGTCAATGGCACTTCATACTCTGATCCAACCCTCCGCCTTCGGGCACCTCCCTTAAAATGGAGGACTAATATTGTGCTCGATACTCGCTACCCACCACTCGCTACTCAGTTCACCTTCATATTCATCCGAAAGGTCTCTTTCATTTTGATCATGGTGATATCCTCGAGAGACATATCGCCACCGGTCTTAAAGTGATCGTTGAATATATTACCTATCACCTTAGTCGAGGCATAGGCGAAAGTGGAAACCGCAGTACCACCGATGATAGGACCGATGATCGGTACTCGTTTAAACATAAAGCGTGTGATCCACCCGAGCTCAAAGGAGCTCGTCCCTCCAAGAATGGCGGCAATCGCTGACTCTGCTCGTTTTTTGTCAAATGGTATCTTGTATTCAGCGGATAGACGTTTGATCATTTTATACTGTACGGAGCTGATACTGGCCAGATCTATCAGTGGTATCGGGATGAATCCAGCACCGGCGGCATATAGTGCATAGGTCTGTATGATGTCATGCGGAGTTTGGCCTGTAGTGGTTTTTGATTCTCTTTGTTCATCTTCATCATGGAGAGCATCTTCTATGGCTTCTTCGTAGTCTTTTGTTTTTTCTGCTTCGACTTTGAGGAAGTGTGCTTCCTTAGCATAGTGCTCGACGAGCAGATAGTAAAACACAGGACGATACTTCATACGATTGGAGCTGCCCATGGCCTGGCAGGCAGATTCGATAGCTTCATCCAGCTTGTCTTCTTCTGAGAGTCCCAGTGTTCCTTTGAGGAAGTTTTCTTTGATATATTCTTTTTCTTCGTCTTTAGAGCAGGCTACTTTTGAGCCATCATTAGTGTAGATTGATGGGCCGAGTGATTGAGCGATAGCAGTGAGGAGGGCTTCATCATAGTCGGAGCGATCCATCTTTTCAGAGAAGGTCCGTTTGCATTTATCGATGAGCTGATCAAATTTTTCCATTATGAGGGGTGTTTTATTGATTATGATGTATGTATTCAATGTATTGTTCGCTATGATTAATTGCAAAATTTATAGATGAGTTCCAGTGTGAGCTCTACCAGAGACATAAAAAAAGAGCCAAGGCAGGATTCCTTGGCTCTTCTCAATTCTATCTCATGGATAGCTCTACTCGCCACCGAAAGCATAAGAACCTGCTATCCCGATGCTAAATCCATCTATATCCTCAAAAGCGCCATCGATATTGTATTTGATAAATTCTGCGACTACTGCTACCCATTTATAGCCTATCTCGATCCGGCGTCCTAATCCACTATTGAGATCTACGTCCGGTAGCACGCTATCTCCTTTAAACTTAGGGGCTATGTGATAGGATATGCCGGCTCCGAAACGAAAGCCCATATCTGTTTGATATTGAGAAGTAACGAATAGTGGGAACCTCGTGAAACGGATGTTGACATTTTCGGCCGCTGTAGTGTTATACTTGATACCCACGCCTCCTCGCCCTCGGAGACGACGATCTGAGGGGTTTCTGAATTCAAACCCCACGGCCAAAGCTCCTCCCTGACCAGCTCTCATGGTCTGTTCCTCCCCATTAGTGAATGATATAGTCGCTAATTCATCACCTCCGTAGTGAAGGCTACCTTCTATGAGCGGGTACCAGTTTTGATTAGATTGTTGTGCAGTGATGCTTATCGCAAATAAGCAAAGCAGTATTGAGCAGAAGATTTTCATATTACAATTTTGTTTAATGTGATATGGCAATAGTTGTGCCAATGAACTATCCTGAGTGGTATCTTCTTAAACGTCTTTGTACCTTTAGATCATCATAAAATACTTGTATGAATAAACTTGTAAACAATGCTAACGAGGCCATCCAAGGTATCTCTGATGGCATGACATTGATGCTCGGAGGTTTCGGCCTCTGCGGCATACCCGAAAACTGTATCGCAGCCTTAGTCGAGGCGGGTGTCACTGATCTCACCTGTATCTCCAATAATGCAGGAGTCGATGACTTTGGACTCGGTCTCTTGCTCCAGAAGCGGCAGATCCGCAAAATGATCTCCAGCTATGTTGGAGAAAATGATGAATTTGAAAGACAGATGCTTAGTGGAGAGCTGGAGGTAGATCTGATCCCTCAAGGCTCACTGGCTGAGCGCTGTAGGGCTGGAGGAGCAGGGATTCCTGCATTTTTCACTCCAGCGGGCTATGGCACTGAGGTCGGAGATGGCAAAGAAGTTAGGTATTTTGGCGGCAAGCCCCATATCCTCGAATCTGCACTGACGGCAGACTATGCTATAGTGAAGGCCTGGAAAGGTGATCGCTACGGCAATCTCATCTATAAAGGCACTGCTCGCAACTTCAATCCCGTCATGGCTATGGCAGGACGTATCACTATCGCAGAGGTCGAGGAGATCGTAGAGCCTGGTGAGCTCGATCCTAATTTTATCCATACGCCTGGTGTATTCGTACAGCGCATATTCCAAGGGAAGCGATACGAAAAGCGTATCGAGCAGCGTACCACCAGAGCTAATTCCAATTAAATCATTCATCAAAGAGAAGTACAACATGTTAGATAGAAATGGAATCGCAAAGCGTATAGCACAGGAGCTCGAGGATGGATGGTATGTCAATCTCGGAATCGGTATCCCAACTCTCGTAGCTAATTATATTCCTGAGGGCATCAATGTAGAGTTTCAATCCGAAAACGGGCTGCTCGGTATGGGGCCATTCCCCTATGATGGCGAGGAGGATGCAGATCTCATCAATGCGGGTAAGCAAACGGTCACTATGCTACCTGGAGGTAGTATTTTTGATAGTGCCACGAGTTTTGCTATGATCCGAGGACGTCATGTGCAGCTCACTGTCCTGGGAGCGATGGAGGTCGCTGACAATGGAGATATCGCCAACTGGAAAATCCCTGGTCGTATGGTCAAAGGGATGGGCGGTGCCATGGATCTCGTAGCCTCTGCAGAAAATATCATTGTAGCTATGGCTCACACTAATAAGAGAGGAGAATCAAAGCTGTTGCGTCAGTGTACGCTGCCACTTACAGGCGTAGGATGTGTCAAGAAGATCGTGACTAATATGGCGGTACTTGAGGTGACTCCTGTAGGATTCAGACTAATTGAGAGAGCCCCAGGTGTCTCTGTAGATGAGATTAAAGCAGCCACAGAAGGTCGTCTTGTCATAGAAGGCGATATACCCGAGATGAACATAGATTAGATATAAAGGAGGTGTAAAAGTCACTCAATCGTCAATTAGTCAGAATATCATTACCACGATCATTAGATATCATTAGCTTTGCGCCACTTATGAAAAAGTGGATTGCAAAGCTATTTTTGTTCATTTTGGGTTGGAAAGTTGACCCAGTTTTTCCTCCTGAAGCTCAGCGTAGTGTCATGTTGGCAGCCCCTCATACGACTAATTGGGATTTTTTCTACGTGATATTAGCCTTTTGGTATCTCGAGATACCGATGAAAGTCGCTATCAAGGATGATTGGACCAAATTCCCGTTTGGCTTATTTGTCAAGCCTCTGGGTGGACTGGGTATCAATAGAAGCCCTAAAGTGCCAGGTAAAAAACGTCCCAGTCAAGTAGATCAGATGGCCGCATTCTTCACTAAGATGGATCGCATAGCGCTGGTTATTGCTCCTGAAGGCACCCGAAAGCTTCGTAATCGATGGAAGCTCGGATTTTATCATGTAGCTACGCAGGCAGGTGTGCCTATTACTTTTGGCTACTTAGACTACGAGAAAAAGAGAGCTGGAGTAGGAGCTCTGGTCTTATATCCGACTGGAGATATTGATGCGGATCTGCCTGTCGTCATGGATTTTTACAAGGATATAATAGGCAAACACCCAGAAAACTTTATGCTGGATGAGCGATATGTGAGCTGAGTTTATCAACTTAGCAATTGACCAATTTTAGTCGAGAGTGACACGTTCTAAATTTCTATACCTATGTGTGATTTTGATGGCTCTGCAGCTATCAGGTCAGGCAGTATGTGATCCTCAGATAGAGACGGTCAGAAGCCCTCGATTGGCTAATTATGTTATGGATCTCACCTTTGATCCAGCGCTTAGAGGTGTCAGAGGTACTCAGCAGATTACCTTTATTAATCCCTCTGATAGCATCATCGAGCATGTTGATATGTACATGTATCTCAATGCTTTTAAGAATACTAAGTCAAGCTATTTACGGTACTCTGCTCGCAATGTAATGGGTCAAGATCTTAGTGGTCGAAGTGATGAGGAGTGGGGATTTGTGGAGCTGACTTCCGTTAAATCTGATGCTACTGATCAAGAGCTGAAGCGCTACTATGTACAGGATCTTGACGACAATGAAGATGATCAATCTGTGATCAGAGTAGAGCTCAATAGGCCTCTCCAGGCTGGAGATACACTTGTATTGTTGACTTCTTTTGAGTCTAAGCTGCCAAAGACCATTGCTCGAGCTGGCTATGCTGCTAATGATTTCAACTTCTTCGTGCATTGGTACCCTAAACTGGGAGTGTATGAACAGGATGAGGAAGGTCATTGGGACTGGAATTGTCATCAGTTTCTTCAGCGCATGGAGTTTTATGGGGAGTTCGGAGTATATGATGTGACGATAGAGGCTCCTAGCCGATTTGTCATCGGGGGATCGGGCTGTCGCACTACCGAGGACATAGCTGGCGAAAACAGACGGCATCATTTTATCGCTGCTGATGTGATAGATTTTGCATGGTGTGCTTATCCTGACTTTGAGGTCTATGAAGACAACTACAAAGGAATCGAAATAGAGATGCTCTCACCGGGGCATCACGCTGAGCTGGTACCTCGTCTGATGGGTGCTGTCAAAAACAGTTTAAAATTCATGGAGGAACATCTTGGGCCCTATCCATATCCTAAGATCACGCTGATGGATCCTCCAGCATTGGGGATGCGATCTGGATTCATGGAGTATCCGACTTTTATCACGGGAGGTTCTTTTTATGGTTTCCCGAAAGGGGTGAAATCATTAGAATCTTTAGTGGCTCATGAGTTTGCACATCAGTACTTCATGGCTATTGTAGCTACGAATGAAAAAGAAGCGCCATGGCTCGATGAGGGGTTTGTGACCTTCTTTGAGGATGAGATCATGGAGGCTTACTATGAGGAGGCGTCACTGATCGACTTCATGGGATATGAGGTCAGCAATAGTGCACAGAGTAGGATAGAGTACACTGGTCTGCGCAATAAACGTAGTAGTCATATCACACAAAAAAGCTGGCTCTTCCCTGGCGACTACAAAGGAATCGTATATGCTAAGACAGCGACTTTCTTTCAGTCGCTTAAAAATTGGATGGATCGAGATCGGTTTTATGAGATGATGAGTGGATACTTTGATAGTTACCAGTTTACCCATCCACGGAGAGATGACTTTTTGGGGTATTTGTTTAGCTATATTGATGAGCATTATGATACACTCGAGGCAGAGTCGATGAAAGCTTTCTGTCTGACGGCTCTTGACGATACAGCGGTGTGTGATCTATCGGTGACATCGATACATCATCTGGATATACCAGAGCAGCCAGACATGGTTCGATCGGTCGTGAGGGTAGAGCAGCTACAGGATTTTTTCATACCAGTGCCAGTCGAGTTTACATTTGCAGATGGTACAGTGGAGCGATTAGACTGGAGAGGAGATGAGGCGATCAGAGACTTCACCTTTGAGCGAGAGTCGCCTGTAGTTTCTGCTTATGTCGATCCTGATCAGCGAATATTCTTGGATATTGATCTCAACAATAATAGTATCACTCTCGATCCTGAGCAAAGTGGTCTCTTAAAATATGCATCACGCACCACCTATTGGGTACAAAATATCATGAACGCCTTAAGCTTCTTGATGTGACAAAGGTACTATCTCATATCAGCTACGGTATCCGCCTTAGTCTGTCACGTATGAGACTGATAGGGATACTATATGTGATACAGCTTGCCATAGCGATGACCGTAGGGCTACAGGTATACCAAGTTTTAGAGGCTTCTATTGGAGATTCTCTTGCCTTAGATAGGATAGCGATAGGTTTTGACTTTACGGTGTTTCAGGATCTGATCAAGGTGCATGGAGGTTCTATTTCGCCATTGCTCGGTCAGTTACGTTGGTATTTGATTAGCTATTTGATATTTAGTGTGTTTATACATGCTGGTCTGCTTCATGTAGTCGCTGCTGATGCTCAGTCATGGACTGGATTTTGGCAGGGAGGAGCTAAGTATTTTCGTCCTTTCTTCTTTTACGCTCTTATCTTTATGTGTGAAGCTATTATTTGGAGTGGATTGATCTGGCTACCATATTTCACTCGATTATTCTATATGGTGGAGCATTGGGCCAATGAGCCGGCCATCATCTGGTTATTAGGTGGATTAGCAATACTCTATTTTTTCGGACTCTCGATACTATTCTTAGTCTCTATCAATACTCGTATCTATTACATGAAGGGGAGGTCGTTTTGGAATGCGTTAAGGGGAGGTTTTATATTGAGTTTTTCACGATTCGGTAGCTACCTATTATTAATGCTCTTATTTGCCTTATTGATCGCATCAGTTTACTTTGTCAATTTCTTCTTTGAACTCAATATTGGTATCCGTAGCGAATTTCTTATCATCGCTTTCATTGTGTTACAGCAGTTATTTGTATTGACTAAACTTGGCCTCCGTATAGCAGTTTATTCTGCCTTTGTGCAGGCTCACAACGCTGAATAATTTTGATAGATATACATCGACTTGAGTTGCCCACCATCTATGGTATGGAGACGGTCAACTCGTACCTGATTAAAGGAGACGAAAATGTACTCATAGATTCTGGTGAAAACTCAGAAAAATCGTGGGAAGCACTCCTAGCTGGTTTGTCCGAATATGGACTGACCATAGGAGATATAGACAGACTGATCATCACTCATGCTCATGTAGATCATATTGGTATGGCTGATCGTGTGTCCCGAGCTGCTGATTGTCCTGTATGGGTGTCTGATATGGTGTATCCATGGGCGGTAGATGTACGGCAGATGTGGCAGCAACGCACTGATCTTCTACGAAAGTCGGTAAGTAGTCTACTCCCTGATCAGTTGGCTCCTATGATTACAGGCATGTTTGAGAGTATGTCCAGTGAGATCATGAAGCAGTGGAGTCCGATCTCTGAGGATCGATTAGTTCAGTTTGCTGCAGATGGCGATGCACTAACTATTAATGGAATAAAATGGGATGTACTTTATGCACCAGGCCATAGTATCACACAGAGCTGTTTTTATCAGCCAGTGACACAGCAGATGATATCTGCAGATATGCTGCTCAAAATCACTCCCACACCAGTGATAGAAGCAGATCCTGAGGCAGATGGAGAGCGAGAGCTCAGTATACTGACCATGCTGGAGTCATATGCTAAGTTCAGAGAGATCCCGATGTCGATGGTCTATCCGGGTCACTATGAGACCTTTGATGATCCGATCAAAAAGATAGATCAGCAGGTGCATCGCATTCATAAGAGAAAAGAAGAGTGCTATGCCTTAATCACATCTGGAGTGACTGATTTATTTGAATTATTTCAGCAATTATACAAAGGCAGATTTCATCTTCCAGCCTTCAATATGACTTTAGCCTACATAGACCTGCTCATCCATGAGGGGCGGCTCAAGATCGTAGATAAGACAGCTCAGAAGTCTGAGATCGTATTAGTTTGACCGAAAGCCTTCTTATGCCTCTCTACCAGATTTGTCGAAAAGCGTAGCGGTGGCCTGTTGTCTTCCTGTCATCACGATATCGTGTATCATGACGTGTTTCGGCTGTGAGGCGACGAAAAATATGACCTTGGCTACATCCTTAGAGTTGAGTGGTACGTAGTCGTCATATATAGCTGCTTTCTCGGCATCACCTTTGAATCTTACCATCGAAAACTCTGTCTCTTCCACCGCACCAGGAGATACTTGGCTTACTTTTATTTTTTTGTCAAATAAATCTTGTCTCATACCTTGTGTGATAGCGCTTACGGCATGTTTAGTGGCACAGTATACATGACCTTTAGGATACACCTCGTGTCCTGCGGTGCTACAGATATTTATGATGTGCCCTTTGCCACGCTTGACCATGAGGTCTGAGATATGGCGTGACATATAGAGGAGCCCTTTGACATTAGTATCGATCATAGTCTCCCAGTCACTCAGATTGGATTCATGAAATTCTTCGAGACCTGCCGCCAATCCTGCATTATTTATCAGGATGTCTACCTTTTTCCAGTTGCCTTTGAGAGACGAGAGGGCCGTTTTGACTTCCTTCTTTTTTCTCACATCAAAAGTGAGAGTCAGTACATCTATCGCATACTTATCCTCTAAGCTTTTTTTAAGCTTTTCTAATCGATCAGCTCTACGTCCAGTGATGATGAGATCATATCCATTTTTAGCAAATTGCTTAGCCGTTGCTTTGCCTATACCAGCTGTGGCACCTGTGATCAGTACGACTTTATGTAATGTAGGTTTCATGATGTCAGTTTTTGTATTTCGTTTTCAAATTCCTTGACGAATGCTTCATAGGTAGATGTAGCTGGACCACTGAAGCCAGTATGGACTTTCTGTATCAGGTTATTTTGATCTACAAAAAGTAGGGTAGGATAGCTTATGATCTTATCGAGGTATCCAAAGTTTTCTGTTGCTTCAGCCTTATCAAAATAGCCACCATAGAGCATTTCATATGGGATGTCGAGTCGATCTTTATAGGTCTTGATGGCCTGCTTTGCTTTAGCTTCATCTTTATGTCGTTCAAATGCTACAGCCACTACTTCGAGATCAACTTGAGGATGCCTATTGAGATAGTCGAGTATGAATTTAGACTCATCCAGGCAGTTGGGACACCAAGTGCCCATCAGCATTATGAGTTTGGGCTTGCCTGCATATGGGGCCTCATCGAGTGATACCATTTTGCCCATTGTATTAGGAAGGCTGAAGTCAATTGGCTTGTCAGCATTCTTGGCCTTTGTTAGGGCATAAGGATCAGTCAGCTTCGCATTCTCATTTTTAGTAGCTGTCCAATTTGTCTCATAGTGATTTCCAGAGAAAAACTGACCCAGCATGGTTTTAGATTCACTCACTTTAGCGGTGAATAAAAAGGCATGAGAGCCGTCAAAACATGAGAGCATTAGCTCGTCTCCTTGGAGTTCTCCAGCCAGATAGCGATAGTCTCCGGTCTCAGTAAGAAAGGTTCCTTCGACGACATTGCCATCCTGTGTGAACTCTCCGATAGCCGGATACTCATCTTTAGTTTCTATTTCAAAAGTGGCTTGCCATCGACCTGCTACATTTGTGATGGGTGGAGTATTATCCGTGGAAAATCGGTGGCTCTGACCATAATTAGCAACAAAAGGCATCTGGTAGTCATCACGATTGCGGACTACCCAGAAGCCTTCTATGACATTTTCTTTATAGATCGCTTTGATATGACTATCCATAAGTGGAAAATCTATGAAAAGCGTGTCTAATAGTTTTTTGTTTCGACCAAAATCTATATCTGAGACTTCGATTCTCTCTTTTCCGTTGATGATCTCCATTTGGATTTGATCATTTTCATCATAGGATATCTCAAAGTTGAATGGGATCTGATGTTCATCATCTATTTCCAACTCGGCTCTCCAGATGCCAGGAGGCACCTTTGAGAAAGGCTGTGCAATCTCTACACATGCACTGAGCGCCGTAAAGAAAGCCAAAAGAGCGATCGAAAATCTAATCATAGATTTAGTCTTATTTAGTGGATTCTCCTCTGAAGGAGTCTTCTTTATTTCTGAATAATATGTTGAAGGTGGTCAGACTGCCATAGATGCGAGTGATATACTGCTGTAGGTTGACTTTTTCTTCGTCAGATAGTTGACTACTATTGATACGTTGCTCCATGACTCTCAGTCGATCACGTACCATGACGATCTTATGAAAGAATGTTTCAATAGGAATCTCCTTGTCCTTGAGACTATCATCATAAGGACGCAGAATCATCGTTCCACCGATCCACTTATCACCAAGATCCACGACCTGGGAGATATCAGACCAGTCGGTCAATATGCGCATCAGAGACTTTTCGAGATTGCTGTAGGTGAGCTCTGGTTCGCTACTCACTTCTTCGACTACCTCCCAGCTATCATAGTCGATACCGAGTGGCTTTATACCGTATTGGATAAAGCATACCTTGTACGCTGTATTAGTCACAGCGATCACTACTCCATTTCCGTAGGCAGGGTGCTTCACCCTGGATCCTACTCCCAGTGCTGTAGTACTCATATATGATTGTTAATTCTGTTTTAGTGATTTAGTTTATAATTATCATCCCAATTTTTGACTTTAGGATCACCCAGTTTGCCCAGTGATTTAGCGACGAGCATAGATACTGTCGAGTCACCAGTGATATTAGCCACTGTACGACACATATCCAGAGGACGATCCACGGCAAAGATAAGTGCTAATCCGGCCTCTGGGATACCTGCCTGCCCTAAAATAATCACGAGCATCACCATCCCAGCACTTGGTACGGCAGCAGTGCCAATAGAAGCTAAAGTGGCGGTAGCGACGATGCCGAGCTGAGTACCCAGATCGAGGTCTAAGCCATAAGCTTGAGCTATGAATACGGCCGCAACGGCCTGATAGAGACTCGTGCCATCCATGTTAATAGTAGCTCCTATGGGCAGGACAAAGCTGGTCACCTCTCGATCTACACCGAGATGCTCCTCTACACGCTCCATCGTCACAGGTAAGGTAGCCGCACTACTGCTGGTAGAAAATGCTAAAAGCTGTGCTGGACTGATACCTTTAAAGAAAAACATGGGACTTTTGCCAGTGAATACTTTAATAAGTATGGGGTATAGACCAAAAATCAATATACCCAAACCTAATAATACTGTAAGGGAATAACCGATCAATGCCTTGAATATATCTGGTGATGGTGACTCCGCTACTAATGCCGCTAACAGGGCAAACACACCAATTGGCGCAGCGATCATGATGAGATCGATCAGTTTTAAAATCACTTCATTGAGTGCATCAAAAAAGTCTTTGACGGGTTTTGCTTTTTCTGGTTCTATGAGGATGAGTCCAATGCCAAAGAATATGACAAAAAAGATCACCTGTAGCATATTGCCATTGCTCGATAGTGCTTCGAATATGTTAGAAGGAACTAAATCAACTAAGGCTTGGAGTGGTCCTACATCCTTTTGTCCTTCTGCGAGTGCTATTTTACCGGAGGCATCTGTCGCATAGTCAGCTGTGAGGGCCTCTCGTGTATCTGGATTCACGAGTTTTCCCGGCTTAATGATGTTCACGGCTAACAATCCTGTTGTCACGGCGAATACTGTACTTAATAAGTAGATCCCAATCGTGCGACCACCCATCTTGGATAGCTTAGAGATGTCTTTGAGATCTGATACACCTTTGATCAATGAGGCCACAATGAGCGGGACTGCTATGAGCTTGAGAGAATTAATGAATATGGTGCCAAATGGCTTCACCCAATCACTGATAAATTCCTTTCCCCCGCTAAACTGTACAGCTATAATACCTGCTATGACTCCGAGGATCATGCCTAAGATGATCTGCCAGTGTAGGGCTAATTTTTTCATTCAGACTATGGTTTTAGTGTGAATGCGAAAGATAAGAGAATTCTTATCGAATATAGATAGTATTGAATAAATACTATATAGCGTGATGATGTAAATAATTGATAAACAGGTAGTTATTTATCGAAGATTAAAGTAATTTAGCAGCTCTGGTCATTTCTCGCTTACCGGGAGGACCGGGCAGTCGCTCTACTGTGAATCCTACCGCCCTGAGTGCCCGTTTAAAAGAGCCTTTGGCACAAAACGTGACTAAAGCTCCATTAGGAGCCAAGGATTCATAGCATTTCTTCATGATAGTCTCTTCCCAGAGGTGTGCCTGGGTCGTAGGAGCGAAGGCGTCAAAATAGATGAGATGAAATAATCCATCGGGCAAAAAGTCTTCAAACTTTATCTCTCTTTTGCGCAAATCGAATGAAGGACTAATAGTCGCAGTCTGTCCCCAATGAGCCTCATGGATATCGGTGAGTAGCTGAGTATCTGCTGGTGTGTCGGCATAGTTGAGCTGAGAGATGAGTTCGATAGATACAGGATAAGCTTCCATTGACTCATAGTAGATAGACACTGCGTGATCTCGTGCATACTGAGCGGTCAATAAAGCGTTGAGTCCAGTACCAAGACCAAACTCTAAAATACGTATCGGAGCAAGTGAAGGGTAGCTGTTGATGATGTGCTCTAAACCGCATTTGATAAATACGTGATTAGATTCATTTATCGCACCATGAGTGGAGTGATAGTGAGCCTGAAACTGTGTCGAGAATAAGGTCGAAGATCCGTCTTCGGTCAACTGATGCTCTACATCCGCATCCATATTTTTCAGAGAACTACTTAAAATCCGAAAATGCTCAAAATAGGCTGAATGTCAAAGCTTGATGGACATCCAGTGCCTCTGTTGCATGAGCTCAATAATACAACTGCTAAAGCCAAAAATAATCCTTGTGAAAGACGTTTAGTACTTGATTTCATAATTATCGCATTATATAGTGGTCGCCTAATCTTACATTTCTGTGCGACGGTGAATAAAACGATACAAAGGTATAGATATTTCAATTGAAGTATAAATATTTATATTACACTTTTATTTAATATAAAGTATGAATATTCATTTAATAGCTATCGGGGGTAGCATCATGCACAATCTGGCTATGGAGCTCCAAGCTTTGGGCCATCAGGTCACTGGATCAGATGATGAAATATATGATCCTGCGAGGAGTAGATTAGCGAGTGTGGGACTACTCCCAGAGGTGATAGGCTGGGATGCTGATAGTATCACTGAGGAGAAAGACTTAGTGATATTGGGCATGCATGCACAACTGGACAATCCAGAATTAATAAAAGCGCAAAAGTTGGGATTACGGATTGTATCTTTTCCAGAGTACATCGCAGAGCATATCAAGGACAAAAAGAAAATAGTGGTCACCGGCAGTCATGGTAAGACAACGACTACCTCCATGATCATGCATGTATTGCGCACTTTAGATTATGATTTTGATTACTTGGTAGGTGGTATTATTGATGGTTTTGATAGGATGGTCAGGATGTCAGATACTGCCGATATAGCAGTGGTAGAAGGTGATGAATATCTGAGTAGCCGATTAGACAGTAGACCTAAAATGCTGCATTATCAAGGTGATGTGATCATCACTACAGGCGTAGCTTGGGATCATATGAATGTTTTCCCCACTTATGATGATTATTTGAAGGAGTTTAGGACGCTATTTTCGCAGATCGATGACGATGGCATGTTGATATGGTCTGAAGATGATGAGCTCCTTAAAGAATTAGTGCAATCTCAGGATATTAAGGGTGAAATAGTGAGCTATGATGCTTTAGATACAAATGCTGATGGTCAAATACTCTATAATGAGGACAGATTTAATCCTGAAGTTTTTGGCAGGCACAATATGGCCAATATGCATGCGGCTATGCTCGCCTGTCAGCAGGTAGGAATTGATCCAGTAGACTTCTTGAGTGCGATCGAAGACTTCTCGGGAGCAGGAAAGCGATTGGAAAAGATTTGTGAGAAACCATTGATATATCGAGATTTTGCCCATGCTCCATCCAAAGTAAAAGCAACTACTGAGGCTGTCCGACAAAAACATCAAAAAACTAAAATCAAGGTAGTATTGGAGCTGCACACCTATAGCAGTCTGAGTAAAGCATTCATCCCTCAATATGCTGGTGCCCTGGATGGAGCAGATGAATGTATCGTCTTTTTTGATCCTCATGCTGTCAGGATGAAGCGATTGGATCCATTAGATCACGAGGATGTATATCAAGCTTTTCAGCATACACATATACAGGTCCTCAGTGATGTGGAGCAGTTGAGAGAGAGCTTAGGGAGATATATGAATAATGATGCAGTATATCTACTGATGAGTTCTGGAAACTTTGGAGGAATCAATATGCTCGAACTAATAGAAAATTGAATTGTTAGGCCTGTATAAATTGGCAGAATACTATTTTTGCGCAAAATTGAAATCATGGGAAGAGTTATAACGCTACGTCAAGCATTAGGTGAGGCCATGTCTGAGGAGATGAGACGAGATCCTGATGTATTCTTAATGGGAGAAGAGGTCGCACAATACAATGGTGCATACAAAGTAAGTAAAGGCATGCTGGACGAATTTGGTCCTGAGCGAGTGATAGATACTCCGATAGCCGAGTTGGGCTTTGCAGGTATCGGTGTTGGTGCTGCTATGAATGGCCTAAGACCTATTGTAGAGTTTATGACTTGGAACTTTGCCATTCTTGCTTTTGACCAAATAGTCAATAATGCCGCTAAGACTTTATCGCAGTCTGCAGGGCAGTTCAATTGTCCGATCGTATTCAGAGGTCCATCAGGATCTGCAGGGCAGCTCGCTCAGCAGCACTCACAGACTTTTGAGAGCTGGATGGCGAATACTCCTGGTCTCAAAGTCATCTCGATCACAGATCCTAAAGATGCCAAAGGTCTCCTGAAGTCGGCTATCCGTGATGATGATCCGATTTGTTTCATGGAGTCAGAGCAGCTCTACGGACTCAAAGGCGAAGTGCCAGAAGAAGAGTACCTCACACCGATAGGAAAAGCAGCCATCAGAAGAGAAGGTACTGATGTGACATTAGTATCATTCAATAAGATGATGGAAGTCACGAAAGCTGCAGCTGAAGAACTCGCTAAAGACGGTATCAGTGCAGAAGTCATCGACCTTCGTACTATCCGACCATTAGATCATGAGACGATCGTGAACTCTGTGAAAAAGACAAATCGATTAGTCGTGATCGATGAGTGTTGGCCATTTGCTGGAGTCAGTGCTGAGATCGCTTATGAGATTCAGAAATATGCATTTGACTATTTGGATGCTCCAGTGACACGAGTGAATAGTGCAGACACCTCACTACCATATGCAGCACCATTTGTAGACGAATACCTACCAACCCCTACCAAAGTCATTCAAGCTGTCAAAGCTGTGATGTACCGATAGGAAAATTATAAAAAGAGATTTTAGAGATGGGTCAATGCCGTATACACGCCATTGGTCCATCCAAATCCATCCTGGACCGGATACTCTCCACCTCCTCCCTCGAGAGTGATATCAACTACGTTGTATTTTTCAAGCATTTTACCAGTCCGTTGATATACATCTTGATTTAGTTTGATCCATCTATGAGCTATTTCTTGGGCTAGGTCTCTGTGCCCATTTCTCATGAGGCCTCTGATGGCGATCCAGTGTAGAGGTGCCCATCCATTAGGAGCGTCCCACTGGAGTCCTGTGGTCAGTGTAGTAGAGACTAAACCACCGTCTTGCAGAAATTCCGATTTTATCATGTCTGCACAGTGATCCGCTTGATCCTGAGAGCAGAGGCCAAAGTAAAGCGGATACATGCCGGCCAGACTTTTGACAGAAGTATGTCTATCAATACTCATGTCATAGTCATGGAAGTACTGAGTTTCTTCATTCCAAAATATCTCCTGAATTGCTTTTTTACGATTTACTGCCAGTATACCATAGTTCAGCGCTAATTCGTCTTTACCCATGGCATTGTAGCATTCTGATATTAGCTGCTCCAAGTGCCACAATAAGCAGTTTAGATCGACAGGTATAATTTCAGTCGTATGGATACTCGTGAAGTCAGCAGGATCTCTAAACCATCTACTGGAGAAATCCCAACCAGACTCGCATGCAGCTCGTATATGTCTGAATAGCGGATTGTGCACTTCATTAGAGAAGTTAATAAGGCTTAAATCATGGCCGTACATCTCTTCTCGAGGAGTATCCTTAGCATCGTAGTATCGATTGAGTAGATAGCTACCACGCTTGATCACTCGTAGATATTCTCCATCCTCTTTGAGGGTCTCAGTACCTTTCATCCAGAAGTTATACTCTCTGACGAGGCATGGGAGATAGTCTTTTATTTTATATTGAGTGGTAGCTTTTATAAGCAGCTTTACCATGAGCGAGAAAAATGGAGGCTGTGACCTACTCAAAAAGTAGGATCGATTACCATTGGGTATATGTCCATACTCCTGTAAGAAATGGCAGAAATTCTTGATCATTTCTTCGATCGATTCAAGATCTCCGGCTTCTTTGAGACCGAGCATAGTAAAGTAGCTATCCCAATAGTAAATCTCATTGAACCTGCCTCCAGGAACAATATAAGAGTAAGGTAGCGGGAGTAGGGTAGATCGATACTTTCCGTTGGATGGCTGGCGCTTCAGAGCGCCCCATATCTTATCGAGATGATCATTGATGGGGAGGCGTTCTACGGTATTCTCCATTGGGATAGCCGAAGTAGGAACTTCAAAATATTCTTCGACAAAAGTCTTTAAGTCAAAATCAGGTGCAGCTTTTTCTTTTCTGTAAGCCTTTAGTATCACATCAGGATGAATACGAGCACGAGCATCAGCTATTGCTTTGTCATCATCTATTATAGCGGCTTTATGGATATCAAAAAACAGCTCTTGGTATACTTCTACTGGGTCGAGAATTTTACTCATTCGATACGGTTTTATTGGATAAAACTTTGAGAATAAATATGCTGATCAGTAGCATGGTCAGCGGTGCCAGAGTATAGTAGAATGCAGTTTCAGCTCCTACATTCTTAAATAAGTAGCCAATGACTCGAGATCCTAATGTGCCTCCCAGAGCCGAGAAGATTACGATAAGTCCGGTCATTGGACTGTGTAGTTTTTTAGGTATGGCAGTGAGCACGGCAGAGTTGAGCAGTGGATAAATCGGTGCGATGAATAATCCTACTATAGGAAATGCAAATCCAATGAAAGGAATATCTGTGATGGATTGGATATCACTCACTTCTGCGGTGATAGTCTTCGGCAATACGGTAATGACCATGATCATCGCCAATACTATACACGCAGTCAGCACCCAAACCCAGTGGATATGCTTTACTAAATATCCAGCTAATAAACGGCCAATACCAAGTGAGATAGCTAATATACTGGCCATCATAATACTGACATTTTCTGGTAGCTCCAGCACTCGCTCATTGAAAGTAGGTAGCCAGGTCATGATACCTTGTTCTATCATGACGAATAGAAAGGCGCTGATGACGAATACCAATACTAAGATCTTCGTCATCAGTCGGAGCATTTGCATAGCATCTTCGACCATGTTACTACCAGGTATTTCATATTGAGTATCAAAATCAGCGGTATAGAGGAAGATGAAAGAAGCTACCGAAAGTCCGGCCAAGAGCCAATAGACATTGAGCCAACTATTGGGATCTGACTCTTTGTTAAATGCTGGAAATAAAAAATAGGCGAGGGCGATACCAAACATGAATACTCCCTCGATGGAGCTCATGAGACTATTGTGAGCGGACTCGCTATCAGTGACCAGTCCTATGATACTGTACACAGAGACTTTGATCAGTGCAAAGGATATTCCTACGAGTGCAAAAAGTAGCTTGGCCGTCCAAAACGAATTGCCAAAATACATAGCAACACAGCCGATGGTGACCAAAGCTAATCCGATCAGCATCGATCTCTTGTACCCTATACGTGGCAAGAAAGAAGCGATCAAAAAAGAGACGATAGCAATGGGCATATCCTTGAATAACTCCAAGGCACTGGCCTGTACTTCATCTACTCCATAAACCTTTTGGGACTTAAGAATGACGATGCCTACACTATTAAGTAATATCGCAAAAACAAAGTAATTGAGATATAGAGATAGCTTGACCTTCGTCTTATTCTTCATGCTACTTTTTTCGTATACTGGATTCTCGAATAATCAGTTCTGATACGAATTTCTTCGTACTTGCTGTCGGGCTTTCTTGGCCTTTTCTTTCGATCAGCATATCTACAGCTGTCTCGCCCATCTCACTACTCATCTGAGCGACTGTAGTCAGGGCAGGAGCTAAGTAGGCGCCAAATGGGGCATTGCTATATCCGATGAGCCCTATATCCTCGGGGATGCGGAGCTTATGCTTGTAGCAGTAGCGGTAGACCCCCATAGCAGCTTCGTCACTGATCGCAAAAATAGCGTCTGGCTGATGCTCGTCCATGAGGACCTGCATAGCGACATAGCCTTCTTCTGGTGTCACATGATCACACTCATATATGAGTGGCTCCTGATCCTTGATAGCTGCTTCGTAACCTTGACTGATTTCATCAGCTACGTTGTCCTCAGTCAGCCCTTTGATATGAGCTATTTTCTTATAGCCTTGCTCGTAGAGATGGTCTATGGCTTGCTTTGCTCCCTGGCTATGATCATTGGTGATTTGATTATAGTTTAGCTTTTCGGCATATCTATCGAGGAGTACTATATTTTCTTGTCTTAGTTTGAGTTCATCTTTTCCTTCGAGTAGTTTGCTATGATAAGCAGGGGATACTATGAGGCCGTCTACGCCAAGATCTATGAACTGCTTATAGATATACTCCTCAGTCTCAAAATCATCAAACGACTCTCCCAACATTACAAAGTAGCCCTCATCTTGTGCTTTTTTGACGATGCCATTGATCATGGTAGAAAAGAAGGCATGATTGATCCTCGGGACCACTACTCCAATCAAATTATTACTCTCTTGGTGTAAGAATCGTGCAAAATAATTAGGACGATAGTCGAGCATATCAGCGACCTTTCGGACAGCCTCTTTTGTCTTTTGACTTATATCTGGTTTGTCATTAAGGGCTCTTGATACAGTAGTGATAGATAGATTCAATGCATTAGCGATGTCCTTGAGTCTTGCTCTTTTCTTCATTGGTATATTCGATTTCGATCTACCTTCAGACATATGCTTTTAGTCATTGATGGTAGACAATGATAAATTATTCTGACAATCTACGACTTATTGAAATATTAACTTAAAGCATAAAGCATATTCTTTACTCAATTAACAGGATAGCATGTTAAAAATGGAATCGTTTAAGTATTAGTATGCTTAATTATTGCATTTTAATTACACACTCTCGTGAAAAACAAAAGTGATGCCTCGAGCTTCGTGACATCACTTTTTTAAATTATTTTTTCTTTCACTTTTTAGTGAGGCTTCTTATACATTAAATCTGAAGTGCATGATATCACCATCCTTTACGATATAGTCTTTTCCTTCGACGCCCATTTTACCAGCTTCTTTGACTTTGGCCTCAGAGCCATACTCGATATAGTCTGCATATTTGATGACTTCAGCACGGATAAATCCTTTCTCAAAGTCAGTGTGTATGACTCCGGCTGCCTGAGGAGCTGTTGAGCCCTCGAGTACCGTCCATGCTCGGACTTCTTTTTCTCCTGCTGTGAAGTAGGTGATGAGATTGAGTAGTTTATAGCTGGCGCTGATCAGTCGATTGACACCTGGCTCGGTGAGATTCATTTCCTCGAGAAACATCATTTTCTCTTCATCAGTATCGAGCTGGATGATCTCTGACTCGATAGCGGCAGAGATGAGTATCACCTCTGCATTTTCATTTTTGACATGTTCGGAGAGTTTTTGGCTGAGCTCATTGCCTTCTTTGGCACTATTCTCATCGACATTGCACACATATAGGATGGGCTTGGCAGTGAGGAGATAGAGCTCTTTGAATAGATCGGCGTGCTGATCTGGCACATCATAGGATCTGGCTGGTCGACCTGCCTCCAGGTGTGCTTTTAATCCTTCAGCAAATTCTAACCGTATTTTTTCTTCTTTGGCCCCGCTTTTAGCAGCTTTCTTGATCTTCTCAATTCGCTTTTCGAGTACCTCTATATCTTTAAATAAGAGCTCGGTATCGATGATGTCTTTATCTCTCACTGGATCTACTGATCCGTCTACGTGTACGACATTGTCATTGACGAAACATCTGACTACATGGACGATGGCATCTACCTCTCGGATATTAGCTAAGAATTGATTTCCTAACCCTTCTCCTTGAGAGGCACCTTTGATGAGGCCTGCGATATCTACTATATCGACAGTGGTCGGAACGATTTTTTGAGGATTGATCAGATCTGCGAGCTGAGTGAGTCGCACGTCAGGTACTGTGATGACGCCGACATTGGGATCTTTAGTAGCGAATGGATAATTCGCCGCTAAGGCTTTAGCATTAGTCAATGCGTTGAATAATGTAGATTTACCAACATTTGGAAGGCCAACAATACCACACTTAAGAGCCATATAATTTCTCGTTTGATAGAAAAAGCGGCAAAGATATCTTATTCTTGGTATCCAAGAATAGTCCTCTATGAATTACTTAGCACATCTTTTCCTGTCCTTTGAGGATCCACCGATCATGGTAGGAAATTTTGTTGCTGATGAGATTCGCTTAGCCAATATTCCACTCGTTTCAAGAGAGGTGCAGCAAGGGATACTACTCCACCGTGAGATTGATAAATATACGGATGGTCATCCCGCCTTTAAAGAAGCAGTTAGCATTTTCAGGGCAGATCATCGCAAATATGCTCCAGTGATAGTCGATATACTCAATGATCATCTTTTGGCTAATCTATGGGGAGATTATGCTGATCAATCCTTGACCGATTTTGAGCAGTACGTATATAGCTCGCTGCAGGGATGGCCTGAGCTGCTACCCCAGCGTGCGGCGCATCATGTCGAGATGCTATTGGAGCATCAATACCTATATGCCTATGCATCCTATGAAGGCATACGAGGAGTGATGGTACGTATGGATCATAGGACTCGATTTCCATCTGACTTCGCAGGTGCTGTAGATGTCTTGATCGCTGAGCGACCTACCTTGGAGGGCTTATTTCACGAGTTGATGACCGATCTCCTGGAGACTGTTCCGATGATCCATGAGCAGATTATTAGTTTGCCATCTCAGGAATAGCATATATCGGATCCCAGTTTTTAAATCGCTCATGTGCAGCTCTATCGAGCGCATCTTGATGATCGGGATGCGCTATGGATATGAGTGCTTTTGCTCGTTGCTTCAGATTCTTGCCAAAAAGATCCACCACTCCATACTCAGTAGCTATGTGGTGTACATGTGCACGAGTAGTGGTGACTCCTGCGCCTGATTTGAGCAGTGGTACTATTTTTGAGATCCCGTTTTTAGTCATAGATGGCAGAGCGAAAATGGCCTTGCCGTCAGGCGAAAGAGCAGCCCCTCTGATGAAATCCATCTGGCCTCCTACTCCTGAGTATTGATAGCATCCTATAGTATCCGCACAGATCTGGCCAGTTAGATCGATCTCTATAGCGCTATTGATAGCGGTTGCTTTAGGATTGCGACGTATGCGAGCGGTATCATTAGTATATGCTGCATCTCTGAAGTCACAGATAGGATTGTCATCGATGAAGTCATAGAGTCTCTTTGATCCGACAGCAAAGCAACTTACGATTTTCCCTTTCTTTACTGTTTTGTTTTCTCCTGTGATGACGCCTTGCTCGAGCAGAGGGAGGACTCCGTCTGAAAACATCTCTGTGTGTATGCCAAGTGCCCTGTGTGATTTCAGATTGGATAGTACAGCGTCAGGGATATTGCCGATGCCCATCTGCATAGTAGCTCCTTCGTCTATGAGCTCTGCTACATGCTGACCGATCCTGTGCTCCACATCCGATATCGGAGCAGGATCATGGGCATGTATTGGGCGATCTACATATGTGGCGCAGCAGATATCACTCACATGTACGAATCCTGTGCCATGAGTACGAGGGACCTGTGGATTGATCTGTGCTATGATTTTCTGAGCTGTCTGAATAGCAGGCAGCGTGACGTCTACTGATACGCCCAGTGAGCAGTAGCCATGCTGGTCAGGTGGCGATACCTGGACGAACGCCACGTCGAGTGGTAAGATATTTCGCTTAAACAGCAGATGTATCTCGCTCAAAAATACAGGGATGTAGTCAGCATTTGCTTCATTGACACACTTCCGGACATTGCCACCGACAAAACAAGAATTCAGTCTGATAGATTGATTGTAGGGCTCTCGAGTATATTTAGCATCGCCCTCGGTATGGATAGATATGATTTCGACGTTATTGATTTCTTGATACCTTTCGCAAAGTGCATCTGTCAGTTCATTAGGTGTCATAGCTGCCCCCTGTACGAATACTCTATCGCCTGATTTTACTTCTTTTACTGCTTCTTCGATTGAGACTTCTCTCATGATGATTAGTTCTTATTTTAGCTAAAGTGAATCCCACCGCTGTCGAGTCATTTGAGTATTAAATAATAACTTCAATGCCATCATAGACTATTGATAGCCCAAAGGATACATACCTTAAAAGTGAATAATATGTAGTAAGAGAGTTTTGCTTTTTGGATAAGCATTAATCAAAGTGAAGCTGTTGCAATAGCCATTCAAAAATCCTTATCGCACTGCAAAGTTAGGGCAGGGGAGATAGGCCACAAGCCGTACAGGCTGATATTAGTCAATGAAGGGATGATCTTGATCATTTGACTCGAGGTCAAATTAACTACCCTTCAAAATGAAAAGAAAAAGTAAGTACTCTACTGAGTAGTTTCTCTATGATAGTAGATTCTTCAAGTTGATTATTGTAGAGGAGCGTATTATTGATCCCTTGCGAAAACTTGATCTCTGGAGACAGGATGAAGTAAGGGAAGAAAAATTGCATACCTATACCGGCCTCTACTCTAAAATCATGTGGGTCGATTTTGATCAGAGTTTCGGCACCTCGAGCTTGAGAGTTAGATGCGACATCATAGGAGTAATTGAGTCCTGCGACTACATAGGCCCGCTTGTCACGATATGGGGCCGACTTATATCTTACCTGAAAAGGAACTTCTACGAAGATAGACTCAATGGTGTTGCGTTGATTATTATTGAAGTCAAGATAACGAGTGGCAAAGGAGAATCCAGGTAGGACTCTAATGTCAAAATATTCACCAATTTTATAGTTAGCTATACCATGTACGTTAAATCCTGGAGCTGATGCACCCTGGGCAGTGAGGAAGTTTTCATTGCCTATAAACTCTCGAGAATGGAAAACTTGATGCTTACTACTATTGTACCCGAGACTGATCCCAAAGTAATAGTCTTTGTGCTGATAGTCCAGATAGTTATAGTTGCGTCGATTTATCTGAGCTGAAAGATCTATCGTGCCAATGAGACAGCACAGAGCAATGAAGCCAGCTTTTATTTGATTCCTCTGTAGAGGCAGCATATTCCGAAACTTAGAGATTCCCACTTACAGTCTTTAAATCCTACACCTTCCATGCGAGCTTTCATCTGATCGTAGTCGGGGAATGCCTGTACTGATTCATATAGATAGGTATAAGCACTTTTATCCTTTGACAGGAGACGTCCGACTATCGGTAGCACCGCTTTGAAATAAAGATTAAACACTTGCTTGACGGGAAATATTGTTGGCTTTGAAAATTCTAAAATATAGAATGGAGCTCCAGGCTTGAGGACTCGATGGAGCTCTTGGAGACCTTTATCGAGATTTTCAAAGTTGCGCACTCCAAATGCGACCATCCCTGCGTCAAAAGTATTGTCTTCTTCTTGGATGTTTTCGGAGTCTCCCACTTTGAGTGATACTCTATCTGCGAGTTCCTTTTTGATGACTTTTTTGTCACCTTCAGCGATCATATTTTTGCTGAGATCTATCCCTGTTACTTTAGCAGAGGGGATCCGCTTAGCAGCCATGATAGCGAGATCTGCTGTACCGGTCGCCATGTCGAGGATGTGCTTGGGGTCATAGGCCTTCATATGTCGGATGAGCTTCTTTCGCCATCCGATATCGATACCCATTGAGAGGAGGTGATTGAGCAGGTCATATCTCCATGCTACGGAGTCAAACATTGCTTCTACCTGTTCTTTTTTGCTTTTGCCGTCTTGATACGGAGTTACGTTAGTGCTCATAGTAGGTCTTAACCGCAAAGGTATTAATGATGTTCAAAATATAGGCTATCTCGATAAGATAAGTTACCTTTGCACGGCATTTTTTGAATACCGCTTTAATAGTAGGTTTCTTATAGATGAAATTATAATATTAAATAAATCGATTAGATAGTTATATGGCTGATAACGAGCGTATTATTCCGATCAATATTGAGGACGAGATGAAGTCGGCGTACATCGACTATTCGATGTCTGTGATCGTAGCCCGAGCACTGCCGGATGTGAGAGATGGACTGAAGCCCGTACATAGACGTATCCTATATGGTATGTCTGATCTGGGGCTCACTATCAATAAGCCACATAAGAAATCAGCAAGAATAGTAGGGGAGGTACTGGGTAAGTATCACCCGCATGGGGATACCTCTGTATACGATGCCATGGTGCGTATGGCACAAGAGTGGAACATGAGATATCCGCTCGTAGACAAACAAGGAAACTTTGGCTCTATCGAGGGTGACGGCCCTGCAGCGATGCGATATACAGAGGCTCGTCTGGCCAAGCTCAGTGATGAAATAGTCGCAGATATCAAGAAAGACACCGTAGACTTTCAGTTCAACTTTGATGATTCATTAGAAGAGCCTACGGTACTACCTACGAGATTTCCTAATCTCTTGGTCAATGGAGCTTCAGGTATCGCTGTAGGTATGGCGACTAATATGCTTCCTCACAATCTCAGCGAGATCGTAGATGGTATATCTGCACTGGTAGATGATTCGGAGATCAATATTGAGGGCTTAATGGAATTTGTCAAAGGGCCAGATTTCCCGACAGGTGGGATCATATACGGCACTGATGGTATCCGTGAGGCATTTGAGACAGGGCGTGGACGTATCGTGCTGAGAGGTAAAGTCGAAGTAGAGCAGACACGTACAGGTCGTGATCAGGTAGTCATTACTGAGATACCGTATCAGGTCAATCAGCAGACTCTCGAGATCAAGATCAAGGATGCTGTAGAAGCCGAGAAGATCAAAGGAATATCTGCTATCCGCAATGAATCAGATCGACATGGAGTACGTATCGTACTTGATCTGAAAATGGACGCAATAGCTAACGTCGTCATCAGCCAGTTATATAAGTATACGCCTCTACAGACATCCTATGGTGTCAATAATGTCGTACTGGTCAATGGTCGCCCTCGTACGCTGAATCTAAAACAACTGATGGAGGAATTCATCAAATTCAGATTGGAGGTGATCACGAGACGTACTCAGTACGATCTACGAAAGGCTGAAGAGCGAGCACATATACTGGAGGGACTCCTCATAGCTCTAGATAATCTCGATGAAGTCATAGCTCTGATCCGAGCATCTAAGGATGTTGAAACCGCTCGAAATGGATTAATGAGTAAATTTGGATTATCTGAGATCCAAGCAAGGGCGATCCTCGAGATGCGACTCATGAAGCTCACAGGCCTCGAGCGTCAGAAAGTACAAGAAGAGTATGACGAGCTCATGAGCAAGATAACTGACTATAAAGATATCCTCGCTAATGAAAGCCGTAGAAGAGCTATTCTCAAGGATGAACTCATAGAGATCAAAGAAACCTACGGAGATGAGCGTCGCACTCGTATCTCCCATGCAGATGGCGAGATATCTATAGAAGATATGATTCCTAATGATGAGGTGGTAGTTACTATTTCACACCTGGGATATATCAAGCGTACTAAGTCTGATGAGTATAAGTCTCAGAGTAGAGGAGGGCGAGGATCAAAAGGTAGCAAGACGAGAGATGCTGACTATGTGGAGCATCTATTTATAGCAGATACGCACAATTATTTGTTGCTTTTCACAGAGCAGGGGCGATGCTTCTGGCTACGAGTCTATGAGATACCAGAGACCTCAAAGAATGCAGCAGGTCGAGTCATCCAAAATATCATCGCTTTGCCTAAAGATGATAAAGTCAAGGCTTACATCATCGTCAAAGATCTGAAAGATGAAGACTTCTTGAATAATAACTTCATCATGTTCTGTACGAAGCGGGGTGTGATCAAAAAGACCAGTATGGAAGCATTTAGCCGTCCACGTACCAATGGTATTAATGCGATCACAATTCATGATGATGATACACTATTGGAGGCGAAACTAACTGATGGAAGCTACGAGGTATTCTTAGCTAATAAGGGAGGTCGTGCCATCAGATTTGATGAGCAAGACGTACGTCCTATGGGTCGATCAGCCGCCGGTGTCAAGGGGATCACTCTCGATAGCGATAAAGACGAAGTCGTAGGGATGGTCTGCATACCAATGATAGATGAGGAGACGACCTTATTCGTCACATCAGAGCATGGATATGGCAAGCGCTCACTCAAAGATGAATATCGCAAGACCAAAAGAGGAGGAAAAGGTGTGAAAACACTCAATGTCACAGAAAAGACTGGAGAACTCATCAGTATCAAAGGCATCGTCGATGATGACGATGTGATCATTACTACTAAAAATGGTATTGTGATCCGTATTGAGGCTGATCAATTCCGCATCATGGGACGTGCCACTCAAGGTGTCAAAGTGATCAATGTCGATAAGAAAGACTCCATATCAGATATCGGGGTGATCAGAGGTGCTCGTGGAGATAGTGATGAAGAAGAATAAAGTTTGTTAACATTTCAAATATTAATTTTAAGCTTTTATTAAATGTAGTTATGGTTAGTCCGCAGTCTTTACCATAGTTATTAATCTGAAAACAAAATTTTAATCAATGAAAAGAATATTAGTTTTAGTGGTGGCCTTTCTTGCGGTAGGACACTTAGCGTTTGCACAGGGTGAAAAGAGCCTCAAGGCGGCTTCTAAGGCATTTAGTGAGTTCTCTAAGGATCCTTTTGCTAATACGGCTGCACTAGAGCAGGCACAAGCATATCTCGAAGAAGCATTTGAAGATGAATCTGTAGCTTCTGACCCTAAAGCTTGGTTGACAAGAGGCGAGATTTTCTTTAATTCTGGTGACTCTCAGGTGAAGGGACGTCTTCTTAATCCTACAGCTGCATTATCTGATCCTTTAGCAGCTGTTAAATCGTTTGAGGCTTATAAAAAAGCATTAGAATTAGCTGAGAAAAAAGGAGACATCAAAAATGCTCTCAAAGGGTTAGCTAATGCTGAAAACCTCTTAAATAACATGGGAGTAGAAGCATATAAGGATCAAGACTATCTTAATGCTTATAAGAGTTTCTCTAATGAGCTTATGGCGAGCGAAGTATTGAAGGCAAATGACAAAGAATCAAGACTCGATGACAGCGCATTATTAACAGAAAAGTATTTCTTCTCAGGTCTTACAGCTTTTTATGCTGAGGATTACCAGCAGGCTATCGATTACCTCGTCAATGCTAAAGAAACTGGTACTGAGGATGCTACTGTATTCCAGATCATCTATGAGTCATACAAAGCACTTGATAAGTCTGAAGAAGGGCTACCTTATCTTGAAGAAGGTAGAGAAAAATTCCCTGATGATAATGGTCTTCTTTTCTCAGAGATCAATCACTACTTAGCTTCTGGTGAGCTTGACAAAATGATCAGCAAATTAGAATATGCTCTTGAAAAAGAGCCAGACAACCAGTCAGTGATTTTGACTTTGGGTCAAGTATACGATCAGCTACAAGTGAAGTCTCAAGAAGCTGGAGAGACTGAGAAAGCTCAAGAGTACTTTGAGAGCGCATTCAGCTACTACTCAAGAGCTCTTGAAAATACTCCTGAAGATTTTGATCTCAACTATAGCGTCGGAGCACTCTACTACAACAAAGCTGCAGGTATGACCCCAGCGCTTAATGCAGTAGCAGAAGATTTCTCTAAAGAAGGAGAGGCAAAGTATAATGAGATTAAAAATCAAATGGCTGGCCTATTTGATCAAGCATTACCTTACTTCTTGAAGGCTGACTCTATCAATGGCGAAGACAGAAATACGCTTATAGCATTGAAGGAAATCATGGCTCGTAAAGATGAGTTTGAGAAGTCAAATACATACAAAGAAAGATTAGAAGCATTAGAGGCTAACTAATAGCCATCTACTGAATAACAATACGAAAGGTCATCTCCTATGGAGATGGCCTTTTTTCATTTAGTAAGTACGGAGTGATGCTACTCCGTCATTGTTTTATATCTTTTCGACGGAATTGTGTATTCGTAGAGAGCTAAAACTATACTGACTATGCTGCGTCGAAAATTTAATAAACTCATCGCCTCGAGTGCGATCCCTCTGATAGTATCAGATATGATTGATATGAGTTCATCAAAAGATGGTTTGACTATATTGTTTCAAGGAGATAGTATTACAGATGCAGGACGTGATCGCTCGAGATACTATGCTAATCATGCTGGCGGGCTCGGAGACGGGTATGTCGGACAAATAGCTACAGATCTACTGGGCCAAAATCATGATAAAAATCTGAAAATCTATAATCGAGGTATCAGTGGTCATAAAGTATATCAGCTCGCTGATAGATGGGAAGAGGACTGCATGCAGCTAAAGCCGGATATATTGAGTATTTTAATTGGTGTCAATGACTTTTGGCATATGCTCAATGGACACTATGATGGTACTGCAGAGATATATGACAGAGATTTCAGGGCCTTGATTGACCGAACGCTGCGGGAGCTACCTGACCTAGAGCTCATCATTGCCGAGCCATTTTGTGTGGCAGGAGGTAGTGCTGTTGGTTCGGAAAGATGGGTGAGGGAGTTTCCTGCCTATCAAGAGTTATCAAAAAAGATAGCTGAAGACTATGGTGCAGCTTTCATACCCTTGCAGTCGATTTTTGAAGAGGCACTACAGAAAAGCGATGTTTCCTATTGGTGCCCAGATGGGGTGCATCCATCTATGGCTGGATCATACATCATGGCAGAAGCATGGCTCTCAGTATTAGCTCCTATGATATCTAAATAATCAGCATGAGAGCGGCTCTGATACGTATCGCTGACGGAATAGATGGACTGGTAGGTCGAGTAGGTAGTGTCACGAGCTGGTTGACCTTGGTCCTCGTGATACTTATTTGTTTAGATGTATTCATGCGCTATTTTCTCAATACTTCTAAGATTTGGATTCTGGAGCTCGAGTGGCATTTGTTTTCGATTTTATTCTTATTGGGTGCCAGCTATACGCTGCTTTATGATAAACATGTGAGGGTAGATTTGTATTATGATAGAATTGCCCAAAGGAAAAAGAATGTCGTCAATGCTGTAGGAGTATTGCTTTTTATGGTGCCATGGTGCCTGGTAGTGCTCGATACCTCATGGGACTATGCGAGTAATTCGTTTTCATTCAGAGAAGGCTCTTCGCAACCAAATGGTCTACCAGCCAGATACTTGATCAAGTTCATGATTTGGATTGGCTTTTTATTGTTGTTATTGCAGGCGCTATCGGTACTGATCAAAGCAATATTCGGTCACAAAACCAATGAAAGATGGAAGGTATAGCGCTTTTGCTTTTTGTATTGATCTTCGTCACGATTATATCTGGGATACAGGTAGCTTTCGTATTGGGCGGTCTGTCAGTTTTGATCGGATATTTCTTTGTGCCTGACTTTTTTGATTTACTGCCTATGCGGATCATGGGTACTATGCAAAACGTAGTCCTACTTGCGGTACCGCTTTTCGTATTCATGGGACTGATGCTGGAGAAGTCTGGCTTAGCCCAAAGTATGCTCAATACGATGTCTCGACTATTTGGGAATATGAGAGGAGGATTAGCTATCTCGGTGATCATCGTGGGCGCCATGCTGGCAGCATCCACGGGTATAGTCGGAGCGACGGTGGTGACTATGGGACTTATCAGCCTGCCGACTATGCTCGAGTCTGACTATCAAAAAGAGCTCGCCACTGGAGCTATTGTATCGTCCGGTACGCTTGGTCAGATTATTCCTCCGTCAGTTGTATTAGTGCTACTGGGAAGTGTGCTCAATGTGCCTGTAGGAGATCTTTTCAAAGCGGCGATATGGCCTGGTGTAGTGCTCGTGGTCTGCTATATCCTATACGTACTCATCATCTCTCAGCTCAAGCCCGATATAGCACCACCACTCAAGATCAGTTCTGATGAAAAATCAGTGAGTGCGAAACAAGTATTTACTGCCTTCTTATTACCCTTTTTGCTGATTCTGGCTGTATTGGGTTCTATTTTCGCTGGCATAGCGAGCCCTACTGAGGCGGCAGCTGTCGGAGCCATGGGAGCCATACTGCTGACTATCTCTCAAGGTAAACTCAGTCTATCGGTACTCCATGATGTCATGAAAGGGACTACGCATTTGACCAGCATGGTATTCTTGATTTTGCTCGGAGCGACTACTTTTGCTCTGGTATTCAAAGGATTAGGCGGAGATCATTATCTCGTAGAGCAGATCCAGTCAGCAGACCTCTCTGGATCTATGTTTTTGTTTCTGGTGATGGTGATTGTATTCATTTTGGGCTTCTTCATTGATTTCATTGAAATCATTTTTATTGTAGTACCTGTCGTCTCGCCTATTTTTGCCGCATACGGCATTGATCTCATTTGGATAGGTATACTGTTAGCGCTCAATCTTCAGACTTCTTTCCTCACGCCTCCATTTGGATTCTCATTATTTTATTTGAAAGGCGTCAGTCCTCCAGAAGTCACTACTGGACATATCTACAGAGGGGTGATTCCCTTCTTAGGAATTCAGTTGGTCGTATTGATGCTCGTATTATTCTGGCCGGAGTTATTCGGTATAGGAGTTTAGCGCTATTGTAGATTATTGAGAAATTTCTTCTCAGAAGTCTCGTGCCATTCTGAGATCATTTTTTTGAATTTCCAGACTGAGTCATGTACACGCTTGGCTTTAGCATCATTTGCTGTGAGCTCAGCATACATCTCCATAGCTTTTTCTTTCAGTGCATCCAGTACCTCATCAGAGAATGGCAGTATCTGTACATCGCTCTCATCCTTGATACGCTGTAGATACTCGTTGTTTTTAGATTCAAACTGTGCCAGGATCCACTGATTGCTTCGATACATAGCGGTCCTTACGATTTCCTGAAGATCTGGTGTTAGATTTTCAAAGTCTCGTTTATTCACTATACACTCAAGTGATGATCCAGTCTCGTGCCAGCCTGGATAGTAGTAGTACTTAGCGATCTGATGAAAGCCCATGGTATAGTCATGATAAGGGCCGATCCATTCTGTAGCATCGATGACTCCTCTCTCAAGATTAGTGTAGAGTTCACTACCTGGAGATAGTACAGCTGTGCCACCCATTTTTTGCAGTACTTTACCTCCGAGACCAGGCATCCGCATTTTAAGACCTTTGAAGTCTGCGACGGAATCAATCTTTTTATTAAACCATCCGCCCATCTGCACTCCAGTATTACCAGCTATGAAGGGGACGAGATTGTAGTCAGCATAGAGCTCCGTGTAGAGATCCATGCCTCCTCCGCCAAATAGCCACGCATTCATCTGCTGAGCACTCAGGCCAAATGGAACAGAACTGAAGTATTGAAAGGCAGGCTGTATCCCGGCCCAGTAGTAGGCTACACCGTGACCCATCTCTGCAGCTCCGCTACTCACTGCCTCAAAGGTCTGGAGTGGTGGCACCAATACCCCTCCGTGATATACTTCTATCTCGATGCGCCCCCCTGACATCACATTGATCCATTTAGCGAGATTACGACAGCCCTCATCGAGTATGGGGAAATTGGGAGGCCATGTAGTGACCATCTTCCAGCGGATCTTCTTGTCGGTGATGATGGCTGGGCCCGTGTTGCTGGATGTAGCTTCGTCAGTACATGCATTGAGTAGGGTAGCGCCAGCCGCCCCTGCTATGATTCCTTTTTTTAGAAAGTCCTTTCGCTTCATAGATAGTCTTTGGTGGATCTGCTTAATAGATATACATGTAGCTGTGTGGATATTTCTATCCAGTATTACTACATCCTCACTAATAATAGCCTTTATTTTGCGCCAAGCTAAGGCCGAATCTAATATCTGAATAAATATCTGAGAAATGTCTACAAAATATAAAGAACCTAATGGGCTAACTGATGTCGGAGAGTTTCACGATACCTTTGATCTGCCAAGACTGTCCGTGCCTACTATCCCCGCAGCCGAGCGATGTACGCTCCGGGTCAATCTCCTACAGGAAGAGCTCAATGAACTAAAAGATGCTATCACAGATGGAGATATCGTAGAGATAGCTGATGCGTTAGCAGATCTACAGTATGTCTTAAGTGGAGCGGTTTTAGAGTTTGGTTTGGCCGATCGATTTAAGGATTTATTTGATGAGGTGCATCGATCTAATATGAGTAAGACTTGCAAGACAGAGGAAGAAGCAAAAGCAACGCAAGAGCATTATCTATCGACTAAAAATACCACGTCATATATCGTAGAGAGAGCAGGAGAATATCTGGTCTATCGAGATGGCGACTCTAAAGTGCTCAAGTCGATCAAATATTCTCCTGCTGATCTGAAGTCTATCGTCGAGCGATAGTCTTTAGTTTTTTATTCTTCTTCAGCGATGATGAGCGCATCGTCGACGAGCTCATTACCATCTCCATCGAGATCCGTGAATCCTGCTGCCTTAGCGGGCTCTTTGGGCTCTGTGGGAAGTGATGACTCTTGTACTTTTATCTGGCCTTCAGCGGCAGCGCTATAGTCTCCATCGGCATACTTTGACGCTTTGGAGAAGAAATCATCGGTGTCCTTTAGCATAGATTCACTGTTTTCATCGAGTACTTCGTGGAGGTCCTTTTTAGGCTTTGCGGCTTCCATTTCGTCCATAGCTTTTCCTTTTGCTATGGTCTCATCGATTTTTTCGTTGATGTCTTCGAGGAGTTCATCAGCTTTATCTTTGAGTTTGTCTTTAGCGTCGAGTACTTTAGAGCCTACTCCTGCAGTGAATTCTTTAGCCTTCTCAAGATTCTCATTATTTTCACCGAGGATGGTACTTCCGAGTTTTTCTACCTGCTTGGCACCTTTTCCGAGCAGTTCTTCCCCTTTGCTCAGTACCTTTTCACCTATTTGCTCAGTTTTTTCAGCTACGTTTTTGAGTGTTTCACTTTTGGATACGGTGTTGATGGTGCCCTCAGCGGTGTGTAGTATAGCATCCCGTAGATCGTCCGTACGATCAGCGACGGTCTTAGATGCTGTGGAGGCGGCTTCATTGGCCTTATCCCATATTACTTCACCTTTCTCTTTGACTATATCCTTTCCTTTATTGGCTGCAGATTTGCCTAATGCTTCAGCACCAAAAAAGATCTTTTTCAAATCACCTAATATTCCCATGGTCTTATTGTATGTTTTATAGTTACAAAGGGTAAAATACACCAGTTAATTATCAGATCAAAAATAATCTTTAATTTACCAGCTGAGATATAAAAATCTACATATACAAGTATGGCGAAGACCGATATACAGCAAGATATACAAGATACGATAGCCGAGATCGTACATCTCAATGTCGTGGCGGCACAGCTTGATGAGACCACTCGTGAGCTCAATGCTCAGTATGATCAGATGGATCGTATGAATAAGGACCTAAATAAGGAGCTTAGGGATATTGAAAAATTAGAGGGGTTTAGTACTAAAGCGATCTTTCATAAGATCCTCGGGAGTAAGGAGGAGCAGCTGGAGAAAGAGCGTCAAGAATATCTGGAACTAACGCTGCAATATGAGAATCTGCAAAACAGTATCAAAATACTCGAGTATGAAGTCAATCTCCTCGAGGCCAAAGTAGGCTCAAAAGAAAATCTGGAGCTACGGCTCAGTAATCTTAAGGGGCTCCGAGAGAAAGAAATCATAGAGTCCGATCCGCTACTCCGAGATAAACTACTGAATATCAGCCAAAAGCTGGAAGAAAACTACCACTTCAAAAAAGAGCTGGAAGAAGCTATCGAAGCTGGTAATATCAGTCTGAATCTTATCAATCAAGTCATCAATCATCTACAGCGTGTGCGAAACTGGGGGAACTATCCCAGTAATAATCGTGGACAGATGAGACGCATGGTCAGGAGAGACTCCATTGATCGAGCTCGAAATCTCAGCTATCAGGTGAGGCATCATCTACAGCTCTATGATCGTGAGCTACGTGATCTGGGACAGCGACTCAGTGTACAGTTTAACACTGATCAGTTCAATGATTTCACGACCTTCTTTTTTAATAATATCATCACGGACTGGATACTTCAGCAAAAGCTCACTAAGGCGCTGGGATCAGTCGCTCAAACTCGCAAAGAAGTCATGGCGATACAGGAGCATCTCGAGACCAGCCTTAATAAGACGGATCACAATATATCCAGCCTGAAAGACCAAAGAGAGAGGATCCTTGAGTCGTAAGTGGCAAATCGGACTCATGCTGGTCATATGCATGTCTGTGAGCATGGCGCTGGGTGCGCAAGAAAGCGATGGCTCAATAGATCAAGATACTAACAGATTTCAACTGACGCCTTTGCCAGTTGTGTTTTATCTGCCAGAGACAGGCTTCGGTTTTGGAGGGGTATTGGTGAGTACATACCGATTCGCTGGAGAGGCTATGGATACGAGACCTTCATCTACTCAGGTAGGCGTGAGCCTTACTACTAAAAATCAATTTCTCCTTTATGTACCCTATGAACTCTACATGGATGACGAGCGCTGGAGGATACAGGGAGAGCTTGGCTACTATAAGTATTTCTACAATTTCTTTGGCCAGGGCATCAATTCATCGATGTCAGATATGGAGACCTATGATGCGACTTTTCCGAGACTGAGAGTGTCGGCATTTAGGACTTTGTCACCTCGATTTTTATTAGGGGCGGGCTATCAATTGGACTTGTATAGTGGTGTTCGATTCGCTGAGGGAGGAATACTCGATCGGACCGATATAGCTGGCAAATCTGAAAGTAGTACTATCTCCAATGTAGGTCTGCAGATGATCTATGATACTCGTGATGCTGTATTCAATCCTGCCTACGGATGGTACATTCAGGCCAGTAGCTTCATGAGTGCATCGTTCCTCGGAGCGTCCTATGAGTATACTAAGCATATCCTCGACGCTCGATACTATCTACCCCTGAGAGCTGGACATACACTCGCTTTTCATAGCTATGTCGGGATGACTTCAGGTGATACACCTTTATTCGAGCTATTCTTCTTAGGGGACAATCGAAGTCGAGGTTTTGATAATCGACGTTATCAGGATCGTAATGAGTGGACCACTGCTGTGGAATATAGATTTCCTATCAAGGGGAAGATCGGCGGTGTCGCCTACATGTCCAGTAGTACCATGTCACCTCGAGCAGGTGATGTTTTCTCTGGCAAGCAGCGAGTAGCAGGTGGAGTAGGCTTGCGCTATCGCTTGGCCAATGAAGGCGTACGCATCAGATTAGACTATGCTTTCGCACAAGAAGGTAGCAACTTTTATTTCACCGTCAGAGAGGCATTCTAAAATCTATAGATCAATAAAATTGTCCAAATCTAAGGTCCAGTCGTAGGATTTATATTTCACGGTCGGCTCTATGTCATTAGGGATGACTTCATAGTTCTTTAGTATTTTTTTGACACCACCTTTACCACCAAAATCACCTCTAAACCAACTAAACAGTGGAGTCACTTCTACTTTGTCTTCTGATACTATCGTGGTTTGGGATAGGTATTGCTTAGAGCCTTTGTTGAGTTGCTCTTCTATCCTCTTAGGTGTATAGATGGCTACCGGAGGACAGTCCTTGGCTCCACAGTTGAGCGCAAAATGTATCCGATAGTCACGCTCATCGACCCGTAGTTTCTTTTCGAACTTTCCTGGGAATGGCTTAGGTATGACACCGAGTCCGAGCTTCCACTGTGATTTTCGCAAGAGTCCATGTTCTATTTTGTCAAAAGACACCATCTCACCAGCTATGTCTATCTGCTTATTCTTAAAGAATTTACCTCGATCCTCATAATACTCGGGATGCTCCGATAGGATGATCTGTATGTAGGCATTGTAGATGTTGATCCAGAATGCATATCGCTGAGCATCGGACTGTAGTGCCTTAGATAGGTCTTCGACAGATACAGCTGCGAGTTGACGCTCTATATCAGCAGTTTCTTTGTCGTCGATTATCTTTTGGAGTAGCTCTTCTGACAGCTGATTATAGTCCGTAGAGTTGACTTGGCTGGATGTATTCAGTTGAGTTCGATTGGCACTACAGGATACATACAGGAGGCTCAAGGTAGCGAGGAATAAGAGCAAAGAATATTTCATAAGTCGTGTTGTTAAGATCGTTGTTTTGTAGAGAATGCAGTAGCTTTAACAATTGATAGTCAAGTCATCTATGTCAAAACGTCCTGCGGTAAGTGTTATCATCCCTGCTCACAATGAAGAGCAGAATCTCCGCAAACTCTTACCATATCTACAGGACATATCTACGAGTCATATAGTTCAGCTGATCGTATGTCTTTCTGCAGACAATAGCGATGAATCGAGCAGTATTGAGGTGGCTGATTATGCGAGATTTCTCCATTGTGATCAGAAAGGTCGGGCTGCACAAATGAATCAAGGAGCTGCACTTGCAGAAGGCAATATTTTGGCTTTCTTGCATGCCGATGTACTGCCACCTCAGACTTTTTTCGGTGATATGCTGGAGGCTATAGATCATGGGTGTGATTGTGGTTTTTTCGCCTATCGATTTGACAGTGATCGCTGGCTGCTCAAGGCAAATTCCTATTTCACTCGCTGGGATGGCATCTTCACCGGAGGTGGTGATCAGTGCCTTTTCATCAGGCAGCATACATTTGAGGAGATTGGGGGTTTTGACGAAAGTCAGATCATCATGGAAGACTTTGAGATATTCAGACGGATTAAGAGAAGGAAGCTCAAGTATAAAATCCTGCCAAGTCAACTAATAGTATCAGCAAGGAAGTATGATCATGCCTCCTATATGAAAATTAACCTGTGTAATCTGCTATTAGTCATCATGTTTAGACTGGGATATTCGGCCCAGCGACTCAGATCTGTCCATGACCGATTTCTAAAATTTTGCTACCATTAGTTGATAGACAGCCGTAGGTTCTGCCAATTTAAAGGAGTGATTTCTTAGTCCTTTGAGCGCTGAGACTGTACCTTACTGACAGTATGAACCATTAAGCAAATACTATGAATTTTGACTACACAGATAAGGTAAAAGACCTTCAAAAGAAGCTCCAGGACTTCATGGATGCGTACATCTATCCTGTAGAGAAAGAATATGAAGAATGGGTGAATAACCCTGCTAATGTCTGGCAGGTATGGCCGGGCATGGATAAGCTCAAAGAAAAAGCCAGATCAGCAGGCCTTTGGAATCTCTTTTTGCCAGAGGATTATGGAGATCTCAGTCCTGGACTGACTAATCTCGAATATGCTCCTCTGGCAGAGATGATGGGTCGAGTAGGCTGGGTATCTGAAGTGTTTAACTGTAATGCGCCAGATACTGGCAATATGGAGGTCCTCGCTAAGTACGGTACGCCAGCTCAGCAGGACCGATGGCTCAAGCCGCTCATGAACGGTGAGATTCGATCAGCATTTCTCATGACAGAGCCAGATGTAGCTTCCAGTGATGCAACTAATGTGTCCACCTCAATCGTAGCGGATGGTGACGAGTACGTCATCAATGGACGTAAGTGGTGGTCATCTGGAGCGATGGATCCTCGCTGTGAGATCATGATCGTGATGGGCAAGACAGATACTGAGGCAGATCGTCATCGTCAGCAGTCAATGATCCTCGTACCCAAGAATACGCCTGGAGTCACTGTACTCCGAGGTCTGCATGCTATGGGCTCACTGGACAGTCCAGGAGGTCATGCGGAGGTACTCCTCAAGGATGTTAGAGTTCCGAAAGAAAATATGCTACTTGGAGAGGGTAGAGGATTTGAGATCGCTCAAGGGCGTCTCGGACCAGGACGTATCCATCACTGTATGCGTCTCATCGGTATGGCGCAGCGAGGCCTAGAGCTCATGTGTCAGCGTAGTGCTGAGCGAGTAGCCTTTGGTAGACCGATCAGTGCATTCAGCAGTGTGCGTCAGGACGTAGCTCGATCTCTCTGTGAGATACAGCAGGCTCGTCTGCTCACGCTCGAGGCGGCTGACAAAATGGATAAATATGGCACTAAAGGTGCTGCAGAGCTCATCAGTATGATCAAGATCGTAGCTCCGACTATGGCTCAGAATGTGCTCGATCGAGCGATCCAGGTGCACGGAGGTATGGGAGTGTCTCATGATACACCACTATTCCAAATGTTTAGCTGGGCTCGTATCATCCGTATCGCTGATGGGCCGGATGAGGTGCATATGTATCAACTCGGTAGAAATACCATCAAGAAGCTGGGATAGCACGGCTAAATCAAAAAGTAAGAATCAAACGGCTCATATGTGCATACATCTGGGCCGTTTTTCATTGTGTTAGATATTATATAACTGTTAAGAAACTCTTTAATACATTTTTTAATCTCATAAGGTCACGTTAAGCTTCTATATGAATATTCTTTAATTCACAAGAGCTTTACATATTTGAGCTCACCAAAAAATTACCTTATGAAGAGTTTTTCTTTTCTATTCGCTATGCTTTTGTCCACATGCCTCATGAGTCAGACCAACTCCAATGGGGAGCAAGGAAGTATTGGACTATCTATATCCACGCTGGATCTTACAAATCAGAATGAAGAATCACCTTTGATTTCATTTGACTATCGCCTAAAACTAAGTAAAGGCATCGAGGGTGTCTTCTCCTATGGTAATCAAGCAATGACTAATCATGCAATAGGTCTCGGGATCAATAAAGATCTCTTCTCAGATCGACGGCTAAGGGTGTATGCGGGACTTGGTATCCAATATGCAAATGCTGAGCGGATCAACTACGAAGGTCCAGATTCATTTTTGATCGATAGGGTCGGTACTTTCCGTTTTAAAAATTGGCTCGGAGTGGAAGGAAGAGTAATAGACAAGTTTTCACTTTTCTTAGAAGCTGAACTACTTCGATTTGATATTTACGATACCAAGGTTAAGCAGTTTCAGACGGATAATCTAAAGCTGCTCAAAAACTCCAAAGTCGGGTTTAGGTACAATTTCTAATTTTCAGCTTGGAATATTAATCACTTTACTGAATACAAAATTATGAGGGTTATCATTTTAATCATGTTCATTTTTAGTGCTTATGATGGCATATCACAGGCAGATACAGGCGCTACTCCGAAGCATAGTATAGGCTTGTCCATTGATATTTTTAATTCAGATGGTGCAGATTTAGACTATCGATATAAGTTTGGCTCTGTTTACGAGAGCGTGTTGTCTGGTAGTGCTGGATATAGTAGTTTCTTTGGTTGGCAATATCACATCGGTTTAGGAGTTAACAGAGATTTTCTTTCTCAAGAAGAATATCGATTATACGGAGGTGTTGCGCTCACTCGTCATCATAATAAGTTTGGTTTTACTGATGATACTGATCCTCAGATGATTTCTATCGAGGCTATAAATGAATGGAGATTAGGAGGTGTTTTAGGGGCTGAATATTTCATAGGGAGACAAGCTAGTATCTTCACTGAGTTTGATATTTTATCTTGGAGGCTAAATGATGATCCTTTAGGATTATCAGATGAATTTAATCTCTTGGGACCTGTTAGCATAGGATTACGAATTAAGTTTTAGTCGTCACTTGAGGAGCTTTTACATTATGATATTGACAGGCTATCTCTACCAGAGATGGCCTTTTTTTATGTCTGTATTTATGTCCAGAGCGTCAGCTGCGGAGTATCTTGTTCTGGTTCTATTTCATTAGATACGGTGAGGCCTATGAGCCTGATAGCGCCAAATGACTCGAAGTGCTCTCTCAGGAGTCCCATAGCAGCTTTCTCGATCACATCAGGGGAGGTATAGCTCCCACTAGATATGCTCTTGCTGCGAGAGTAGATCTGAAAGTCGGCGGTCTTGACTTTGAGTGTCAGCGTACGTCCATTGTATTTCGCTTTTGTGAGTCGCTCATGGAGCTTGGGGAGGACCTGTAGTAGAGCGGCAAGCATATCTTCGTAGCTCGATACATTTTCCATGAGAGTCCGCTCTACGCCCAGCGATTTTCGTTTGCGCTCGGTGCGTACGGGACGATCATCGATGCCTCTGACGATGTCAAAGTAGAAGCTCCCGCTCTTACCAAAGTGATGGATCAAGAAAGCTCGATCTTTCTCTCGGAGCTCAGCACCTGTATGGATGCCTAGTTTGTGCATTTTTTCGGCAGTGACCTTACCTACTCCGTAAAATTTCTCAATAGGGAGCTGAGCTAAAAATGCCTCCGCCTGATGGGGCTTAATCACAGTGATGCCATATGGCTTCTTAATGTCTGAGGCGATCTTAGAGATGAACTTACAGTAGGATACTCCGGCTGAGCAGGTGAGCTCGAGCTCTTCCTTGATGCTGCGCTGGATATCACGAGCGATGTCAGTAGCGTAGGGGATATCTTTCTTACACTCTGTGACATCGAGGTAGGCCTCATCGAGTGAGAGCGGCTCTATGATGTCTGTATAGCGGCGAAAAATCTCTCGGATCTGTTGAGAGACACTGCGATACACATCAAATCGTGGACGGACAAAGATGAGATCAGGACATTTTTGCTTAGCGAGGTAGCCAGGCATGGCTGAGCGGACTCCATAGGCTCGGGCCTCATAGCTGGCCGTGGTAGTGACACCACGCTTTTCGCCACCTCCGACTGCTATAGGTTTGCCACGCAGCTCGGGATGATCCCGCTGCTCTACAGATGCATAGTAGGCATCCATGTCCATATGGATGATCTTGCGCTGCATGCGGATATCAGTAACTGTCTATGATCTCTTGGTGGCGAGCACAGTCAGTCACATGATCATTGACCATACCTACTGCCTGCATGAAGGCATAGACGATCGTAGTCCCGACGAATTTGAATCCATCTTTTTTGAGCTGCTTACTGATCTGGTCGCTTAGTGGAGTATTAGCGGGGACCTCTGCTAAGGTGCTGAAGTGATTGACCTTAGGCGCACCACCAATATAGTCCCACAGATATTCCTTGAATGATCTACCACTCTCCTCGAGTTTGAGATAGGCCTGAGCGTTGGTCACGGCCGACCTGACCTTGAGTTTGTTTCTGACAATGCCAGTATTTTGGAGGAGGGCATCTATTTTGTCCTGATCATAGCGAGCCATGAGCTCAGGATCAAAACCATCAAAAGCAGTCCGGTAGTTTTCTCGCTTATTGAGTATGGTCCACCAGCTCAGTCCTGCCTGCGCACCATCGAGTATTAATTTTTCAAATAGCTGCTGACTATCGTACTCTGGGACTCCCCACTCTTGATCATGATAGTCTCTGTATAGTTGGTGGCTCTCACACCAGGCACATCGTGGCATATAAGGATTGTTAGTATTAGCGGTATCTGCACTAAAAGTATATAAAAAAAGAGTGACTACCACTGCTGTGATAGCCACTCTGATATCGTGATAGCTTACGGAGTGTAGCTATTTTAGTCCGTATAGTTTGAGCTTCGCTTTTTTACCTTTTATCCCTTTCATATCATAGACGAATTCTACATGTTTTATGATGCGCTTAGCACCTCGTAGATTGATCTTTCGGCTACTGCTGCCTTCTTTGATTCGCTTACGCAATGTCACTGTCTGTTTTGACTCGTCACCAAAAGTGATCACGCATTTACGAAGATTAATATCACCATCGACTACAGTGAATTTTAAAGCAGAAAATCTGCCCTCGGTCAAAGTGATCGGAATGTGATCTCGATCGACTTTGTAGTCTACTTTTCGAGTGCCGAGATGGATCCAGTCATCTGACATATCGGTCAATGCCGAAGTATCATCGGCGTCAGCCAAAACAAATCCTAAAATGACAAAAAGTAAAATCTTCATATTAGTAATGGTTCATTAGTATTGTAATGCTCAAACGAAGCTTATGTACTCATTATTGAATATTGAATCGGATACCTACACGCAGATTTCGGCCGAGTACGCTGTATCCAGCCACTTCTTCATATGTGGCATCAAATAGATTATTGACATTGATATAGCTATAGAGATCATCGTAGATCTGGTACCCGAGCTGCAGGTCCCAGGTCTGATAGACATCAAGAGTCTTAGCATCGGTAGCGAAGGTCGTAGAGTTAAAAAATAGATCCTCTCGCTCACCGAGTCGCTGGCTGCTGAGTCGTATATGTAGATCGTCAGCGGCTTGATATTGTACATGTGCAGTTATTCTTGATTTTGGACGGCGAAGGAGATCCTCAGATGTGACCGTCTCGGAGTCATCAGCATTGACGACGACTGTCTGACCAGTGAGATACTCAAAGCCCAGCCCTGCAGACCAGACCGAGCTGCGATAATCGAGAGATAGCTCAAGTCCCTGATCATCCTGACGACTGATATTGACATAGCCACCCTCAAAAGTCACAGGATCACTCACATAGTCGATCAGATCATCTACCGATCTATCAAAGTACTGAAGACTCGCTGTCAATCCACCAGTGGTATATCCCCATCCACCATAGATGTATCGACTCTCCTCTGGCACAAGCTCAGGATTAGCCCCAAATGGTCCGAAAAGCTGGGCCAACTGTGGTGCCTTAAATCCTGTGCTGTATCCACCCATGATGTACCATCCCTCAGTGAGATCATACTTGGTACTGAGCTCATAGGTGCTGTTAGTGCCATAGGTAGAGTGATCATTGTATCGTACGCCTGCCTGTACTGTCCATGCGCTCACTGGCGTGAATAGCAAATTACTGTATAGGCCCCATAGCGTATTAGACTTATCAGGTACGTCGCTGATGCTGTAGTCTTGGTAGCTGGTCCCGATGGTGAGATTGACCGATGATGATACATCATAGGCTCCTAATGCCTCGATCTGGTGATGACCTGCATCATAAGGCGTGATGCCCCACATTGACTCAAACTGTCGCTCGGTATCTGTATAATTGTACTGCACTAATCCTCTGAATCTATCTCCCTCATGCTGTAGCTGGGAGCCGATAGTGTAGTAGCTTGATTCATAGCGATTGGTCCCATCGGTATAGGAGCCATCATCGTATCGAGCGTCATATGATCCTAATCGGCTGAAGGCGCTGAGAGAGGTCGCATCACTAAAGCGATAGGCCGATCTGAAGTCCATGTTGCGTTGCTCAAATCCGTCCTCATCAAATCCTCCGGTGCCCGTCTCATCCAGAGCCTCTGATATGCCCGCTGACTGATCCCATGAGATATTGGCTCGATAATCAAATCTGTCTAATGTCCCATGTACACCTACCTGCTGAGTGTAGCTATCATAGCTGCCTCCTGCTGCATGTCCTGTGACAGTGACAGGTGCGTCTGAGCCCTGCTGGGTGATGATATTGATCACTCCAGCTATGGCCTCGGATCCATAGAGCGTCGACTGACTCCCCTTGAGTATCTCGACTCTCTCTACGCCCTGTAGCGATAGTGCTCGCAGGTCAAATGTGCCTCCGATAGCGGATGGATCTTTGACAGGCATACCGTCTATGAGTATCAGTGTATGCTCCGCCCGAGCGCCCTGTAGATAGATCGTTTGATTTCTGGAGGGATTACTCGTGCTACCATTGACGATGAGTCCGGTCTGCTGATGGAGCAGGGTGGCGAGTGTGGTCTGACCGCTCCGCTCGATCTCTTCTCGAGTGATGACATTGATAGGTTTAGTAGATGCTTTGAGTGGGGTGGCGAGCTTAGTTGCTGAGATGATGAGCTGCTCAGAGAGGCTGTCGCTCATGGTATCCTGTCCGGGCAGATATGTCACTATACCGCACAGGATACCCAGTGAAATAATAAAATGTCTCATGAATGAATAATGTGAATGAACAGATGATCTGTCACATCATCGATAGTACTATGGTCGATCTTCCTCCGAGATAGATCATAGATATGTGTAATATTCGTCAGGCAGGTCTTCTGGCTTGTCTCCCATGCTCGAGCCTTCCCAGCAGTCAGCCTGCCAGTGGCGGTAGAGAAGAGCATGATGTGGTATGAGACTCACAGCAGCGGGGACTGCTCCAGATTTTCGCTGGATTCCCTATTAAGATGTCGCACCATCGTGGATATCACCGTGACGATATGTCGGCGCAAAAGTAAGCGACTATGTGAAAAGTATAGCCTTTCATGCATTATTACTTTTGTGGGGACTAAAGTCAAAGAAAGAGTTAACTTATAAAATAAGAAAAGCTGTAATACTTAATGAGATAAGAGATCGGTGAGATATATTAGATTTAAATAAATTAATATAAATGGAGTATAGTGATCACCTATGACGGCTACGAGTTACTAAAAACTAAATGGGGTTGGAGGATTTTTATAAGCGCAAGTATCATTCTTTTGGGTACTGGACATTTGATGCTGCGTATTAAGTATGCTGATCTTAGAAATCATGGATACTTAGTAAAAGTGGGTACAATCCAAGAAATGTATTGTACAAAAGTCGGCTGTAAATTCAAATATGATTTCATAGATCATAACGGTGTAAAACATCAAGGTAAAGAAACTGTAAGATTATGGGAAAAGAACTTACTTCAAAAGATACGCTCTGACAATGAGGTTTTTTATGCTATTTTTTCTTCTGTAGATCCCTCCAATAATGAGATGGTACTGTTAGATGATCTTAGCATATCCATAGATAAAGAAATGTTGTACAAGAAACCACCGGAAGAAATATATAGAACATTAAAGTATTTTGAGTAAACGAGCTAACATTGATCTGAAGTTAAAGACTTCAGATAGAGTGAGTTGAAGTGGGAGCATCTCGTAGCGAGATCTGCCAAATTTTAGAAATTTGGTAGATCTGGGTATGCTCAAATCACTTCCACTTATTGGTTTATAAGCCTGACTAAAATACCTTAGAGAATGCTATTCTATAGTATTTCTATCCACTGATCCCTCTGAAGTTGTCGATCTTAAGGGTATAGTTACCGCATTGTTCTTTGGGGGCAGAGTAGTCGACCTCGTATTTGTATTTGCGCAGAGATTCGAGGGCATTTCTGATTAGCGCTTTGTCAGTGATGGTAGTATTAAATTCATCGATCTCTATATAGCGTACAGAGCCCTGACGACTGATGCATACTTTGAATACGATTTTACCGGACTTAGATGAAGCTAATGCGATCATACTTGGATCACGATAGATGACCTTTCTACCAAAGATCCCGTCTCCGCTCGCATCAAATTCGCCCTCTCCGTGGTCACCTGTACCGATACCGCTGTCATTGTCATTTCCGCCAGCATCGTTACCTTTGCCAGTGCCAGAGTCACCTTTGCCAGTACCGCCTTCGTCACCATCTTTGAGAGATGGATCGCCGTCTGAGCTGCCACTATCAGAGCTGCTGGAGTTACCTTCTGTAGCCGTGTCAGATTCTTTGTCAGCGATGATATCTGTTTCTTCTGCGACATCTATTGGTTCGTCACTGATGTCGCCGATGATATCCTCTATATTTTCGATTTCAGTATTTTCTACATATACTACTTCTGGAGCAGGTTCAGGTTCAGGCGCTGCCTCGGGGATGTATTCTGGCTCTGGATCATCTACAGGGATCTCTTCTTCTATAGCCTGTATATCACTCACATCAGTCGTCGTCTCTGAGAATACTGGATCTGTAGGAGTAGGATCTGTAGCAGGCGGAGTAGGTGTCGGCTTAGGCGGAGTGATTGTAGGTGTTTCGACTTTTTTAGGCGTCGAGGCTTCTATTTTTTGAGGTGATTCAGCCTTTGGTCTTTGGCGACCTTCTGCGGCGCTACTTTTGGTGCTATTAGAGCTTTTACTATCGTTAAATTCTATGTTCTGAAAATTGACAGTCACAGCATACTGGGTATCAATAGTCTGACTGGGATCATTCTGTAGCTTAAATAGCCATGCGATGAGCAGTAAGAATACGTGGATGACTATTGAGTTTCTCAATGAGCTATTCCATGTTTTGGATTTTCCCGCTTCTACGTTCATGTTGGCAGTATGCTTTTGATATTATAGTATTATGACACTGATGAGTATGTACATACCCTTAGTCAGCCCATATAGAGATGCAATATTCGCAGAATTGCACGTAGTATTCAAATTTTCTTTTTCGCCTCGGACTATGACCTAACGATAGTCATTCATCAAAAAGTATGGTGATCTATGTCCATCTTTTACATCAGTTTTTGTTTTATTTCGTTGTACTTCTATTACTACAGCATAGATATATGAGATCACTGTTTTTTTTCATAGCCATACTTATGAGCTTCCATCTGCCTGCACAGCAGGTGTCACCTGTTGATATCAAGGTGGAGATCGATGGGAGAGAGCTGGCGTATCCTTTCATAGGAGGCATGATTGCTCCACAGTTTAATAATGTTGATCTGGATCTCGACGGTCGTGATGATTTGCTTGTTTTTGATCGCTCAGGAGGAGCCGTATCACCTTTGATCCGTACAGATGATGGCTATGTATATGATCCGAGCTATCGAGATCTCCTACCACCTGCGGACAATTGGATGCTGTTTAGAGACTTCAATGGTGATGGTCACCGAGATATATTTTGCAGCCCGACTGCGTCCAATGTGCCGGGTGTAGAAGTATGGAAAGCAGTGGTGGCGGATGGAGAGCTAAGCTATGAGCTTCAGCGGTTTCCAGAGCGTGATTTTGATATTCTTTACATACCATTGGGCCGCAGTTTTACACAGATATATGTGAGTGTCATAGATCTGCCAGATATCAGTGATGTCGATGGAGATGGAGATTTGGACATTTTGGCCTTTGAGCCAGCTGGTTCGTATGTTTTCTTTTATCAGAATATGGCTGTAGAAAATGGCTATCCCATGGATTCACTGGTTTATCAGCTGGGGGATCAGTGCTATGGTAAATTTTTGGAGAGTGGATTTTCAGAGACGATTGATCTGAGTACTTCGAGTAGTAGTTGTGCTAATTTTAGTATTGGAGACAGTGGTGCCGAGATCAGGCATAGCGGCTCGACGGTGACTGCTATAACCAACGATGATACAGGGCTGTCGGATCTACTGATCGGAGATATCTCCTATAATGGACTCGTGTATCTGGAGAATGGCGGTGAGCTGAATAAGGCATGGATGATCAATCAAGAGATCCGATATCCCTCTGGTGAAAATCCAGTGAATATCGAATTATTCAACGCTGCATATGAAATAAACTATGATGGGCGGGAGCAACTCGTCATCGCTCCTAATGATGGTACTGCTGGACAGACTGAGCAACATGTATGGGTATACGAGGATGAGGTATTAGTTAAACAAGACTTCTTACTCGATGAGATGATCCATCTGGGGCGAAATACTAAGCCTGTCGTAGTAGATCTCACAGGTGATGGACTACTCGATATTTTAGTCGGCTCTAACGGATACAATCCTGATGGCATCTCTAATGCTCCAAGGCTTTTTCTATTTGAGAATGTTGGTACAGCGATAGCGCCTGCTTTTGAGTTAGTAGATAGAGACTTTATTGGTTTTTCTCAATATGCCACTACGAGTAGATGGTTTGCCCCTGGTGCTGGAGATATCGATGGTGATGGAGATGTGGACTTAGTGATCGGAGATGATATAGGACAGCTTTACTTGGTCGAAAATCAATCTGGATTATCAGATAGATTTCAGTGGCGACCGGCTGTTTATCCTGCGTTTGATATTAAGGTATCTGCTTTTGCGACTCCAGAGATCTTTGATTGGAATCAAGATGGTCTCGGCGATCTCTTGATTGGCGAGCAAAACTTTAATTCGCACAATGACCGCTTAGGCTCGGTGAATTATTTCCAAAATCAAGGCGAAATAGAAAATCCTGTTTTTATAACAGATGAGACCGCTGCGCCTAATGATCATGCCTTCGGCAATATATTTTTACGTGATGCCTCATTTGTGTCCAACTTTAGCACTGTGTCCGTTTATGATAATGGCGAAGAGACGATGGCTGTAGTAGCCAATGAAGCTGGTGATATTTTCCTATATCAAGATATTGGGGGCTTAGCTGCTGATGCGACTTTTACTCAAGCGGATGACTTGCTGGGTATCAGAGTAGGGCATAGAGCTACACCTACCTTAGCAGATCTTAATAATGATAATCGACTGGAGGTCATCGTAGGCAATCGACGTGGAGGCTTGGGTATCTATCCAACCGATCTTATATCCAATGAGCAAATAGATAGTACACCCGAGATAGAGAAAGAGCTAAGTATCAGGGTAAGCCCTAGTCCTACTTCAGACAGAATAGAGATCATCATGCCAGAAGAGTTACCTATGATGCGCTATGAAGTCACAGATATGGCGGGTCGTATAATGGTGAGAGGGACAGTAGATAGCTCAGAGTATATCGATGTAACTGCCTGGAATACAGGAGTCTATGTAGTGTCAGTCATTGGCAAAAGCCAAAATCATGTCGCCAAGATAGAGGTGGTCCGTTGACTCAAAATGTTAAAATAGCCATATTAAGTGATACGGATTTTAATCAGATTGATTACTTTCGATACATCATTAATCAAAATTCTTACTATGAAAAAGTTAATTACACTGGTACTTTTTATCTCTGCTTTTAGCACATCTGGATTTTCACAATTGAAGTTTGGCGCAGGCGCTAATTTCATTTTTGATGGTTCATTTTTAGGAGTGGGTGGTAGAGCTCAGTATATGATCAATGAAGATTTCTCTGCTCAGGGCCAGTTTACTTTGCTATTGGATGATGTAGCAGATTATATTATTGAATTGGATGTATACTACAGTGGTCTTGATTTAGGAGATGTAGAGGGATTCAGGTTGACTCCGTTTGCAGGTCTTAATATTTTCAGAGCTTCTGTTTTAGGATTTGGTGCATCAGATACAGGTCTGACACTGGGTCTGCAGGGTATCACCCCGATAGCAGATGGTCTCGAGCTATATGTAGAGCCTAAGATCTATCTCGGAGGTGGCAGTAGTTTCGCTATTGCCGGAGGTGTCTACTTCTAATAAGATAGATACATAAAAGAAAATACTAAAATAGAAAGCTGATCAGAGTCTGGTCAGCTTTTTTAGTCTCTACTACCAAATAGTAGACTACCTATCCGCACCATGGTAGATCCAGCAGCTATAGCCGTCTGATAGTCACCTGACATACCCATCGATAAGATAGGTAGATCAATATCAAAGCGCTTGATGAGTGTATCTCTCATCTTTGTGAGTTTATCAAATTCGCCACGGACTTGCTCCACATCATCTGTGAAGGTAGCCATACCCATGAGCCCTTTCATATCGACATGTGGGAATACTCCGTCCACCAATTGTTCTGTGAGGACCTCGAGGCCTTCTTTAGTGAGTCCGTATTTGGATTCTTCTTGAGCGATCTTGAGCTGGAGGAGTACGGATATCTTTCGATTATTTTGGATGGCATAGCGATTGATCCTATCGAGGAGAGTGATACTATCGACCGCATGTATGAGATGCACGAATGGCGCTATATACTTGACCTTATTAGTCTGTAGATGACCGATCATGTGCCACTTGATATCCTTCGGTAGATTCTCTTGTTTTTTGACGAGCTCTTGCACTCGATTTTCTCCGAAGTGTCGCTGACCCCGATCATAGAGTTCTGTGATGGCAGATTCTGGCTTAGTCTTAGACACAGCTACCAATGTTACTTCGTGCTCTATGCAATAGTCCGATATAGCTTGGTAGGTCATATTTGTAAGATGTTAATTATCAAAAAGTCCGTATAGCTGGGCATCAATCATCTCGAGGACCTTAGCAAAGTCTTCTGGATTATTTTTAATATCGAGGTCATCTACATTGATGATGAGCTTGTTCCCTTCGTTGTAGTTTTTGATCCAGTTTTCGTATCGATCATTGAGATTTCGCAGATAGTCGAGACTCATGCTCCCTTCATAGTCTCTACCACGATTTTGGATGTGAGATACGAGAGTCGGTATACTGGCTTTGAGATATATGAGTAGGTCTGGAGCACCTACTTGACTCAACATACACTTGAATAGGGAAAAGTAATTATTAAAATCTCGTTGCTCCATCAAGCCCATCTCATAGAGATTGGGAGCGAATATGTAGGCATCTTCGTATATGGTTCGGTCTTGCACCACGATTTTGTCGCCGCCTTTGATTTTAAGGAGCTGTGTGTATCGACTATTGAGGAAGTATACTTGCAGGTTAAACGACCATCGCTTCATATCATGGTAGAAGTCATTGAGGTATGGATTTTCATCAATATCCTCATAGTGGACTTCCCATTTATAGTGTTGTGATAATTTTTCGCAAAGAGTCGTTTTACCGGCCCCAATATTGCCCGTGATGGCTATATGTTTCAGTTTACTCACTACAGTTGGTTTCTATTCTCTGTGGAGGATCGATCAAGACTATCTTTTGTAGATTCACACCGATTCTCCCATTTGGGCACAAATATGCCAAACATAGTTATTTTTATTCCATAAATGAGTGATCGAAAATCTAATTCATTTCTACTTAGTTTCGTTTCACCGATTATTACACTCTATTGGTCTAAACTAATATGACAAAGATAGATAGCGATTTAATTTCAAAATTAGAGCAGCTCAGTAGACTATCGCTGAAGGCTGCAGAAAAAGAGAAAATCACGAATGATCTCAATTCCATCGTAGAAATGTTTGATAAGTTGCAGGAGGTAGACACCATTGGTGTGGAGCCGCTGAGACATATCACACATCATATCAATCGTATGAGAGAGGATGAGGTCCGTGGAGAATTAACAAATGAACAAGCGCTCAAGAATGTGCCCAAATCCGTTGATGGGTTTATCGCTGTGCCAAAATTCTTGAAGCCAAAATAAAGACATATGAACGTCATCAGTACTGTAGATCTCGCTAAAACCTACATCATGGGTAGCGAAGAAGTCCGAGCCCTAAAGTCTATCTCTATCGATATAGCTAAGAATGAATACGTGGCGCTGATGGGCCCATCTGGATCTGGCAAGTCTACACTGATGAATCTACTCGGCTGTCTCGACACACCGAGCACTGGAGAGTATATCCTCAATGGCGAAAATGTACATGATCTCGATGATGATGAACTCGCTGAGATCAGAAATAAGGAAATAGGTTTTGTCTTTCAGACATTTAATCTGCTCCCACGACTCAGCTCTCTGGAGAATGTAGCGCTACCTCTCATCTATGGAGGCTATAGCCGAAAAGAGCGAGAGGAGAAAGCAGAGGCAGCACTCGCTAAAGTGGGACTCGGTGATCGGGTAGATCATAAACCTAATGAACTATCAGGAGGACAGCGTCAGCGTGTGGCGATCGCTCGAGCTATAGTCAATGATCCTGCGATCATTTTGGCCGACGAGCCTACTGGAAATCTTGATACTAAGACCAGTATAGAGATCATGACCATCTTTGAGCAGATCCATGATATGGGCAATACTATCATCCTGGTGACACATGAGCCTGATATCGCTGAGCATGCTACTCGGATCATACGTCTAAGAGATGGACTCATAGAGTCAGATGAGATCAATCAAAACGTCATCAGAGCAGCTGACCCATCTCATAAATACAACCTCTCATAGCTTTTACTTTCATAGTAGGTCGCATATGTCTACCTTGCGGTGAGATATGATATCAAAGCTGTGAAAATATATACCAAATCTGGAGATCAAGGCAAGACCTCATTAGTCAGTGGACGGCGAGTGGACAAGTCGGAGCTGCTGCTCGAAGCATACGGTACTGTAGATGAGCTCAATGCTCATGTAGGTGTATTAATAGCTTTGATAAATAGTGATGGTCTAATAGCTGATCTTCAAAAGATTCAGAATATCCTATTCAATATGGGATCGGTATTAGCTCAGGATGGATACGAAATGGACAGGTATCCAGAGGTGAAAGAGGAGCATGTACTATGGCTGGAGTCGGAGATAGATAGATGTACTGCAGAGCTGCCAGAGTTGAGACAGTTTATCCTGCCATCGGGATCACTGAGTATCAGTCAGGCTCATGTATGTCGTACAGTATGCAGACGAGCAGAGAGGAGGGTAGCGGCAGTCATAGCAGATACCTCAACTTCGTTTTCCTTCGTTTTACAGTTGTTGAATAGATTGTCAGATTACTTCTTTGTCTTAGCCAGGTATATAGGTCATACGGCTGGTATATCAGAAGTAGTCTGGGACGCTAAAGTCTGAAAAAGCACATGAAGAAAGTATTAGCTGCCATAATAAACAATCCAAAATCACTGGTCATAGGTCTGACGATCTTGACCTCTATTTTTCTGATCAGTCTATTATTTCCTAAAGGAGATAGATTTGAGTATGACTATGAGGTCGGGCAGCCTTGGGCGCATGAGAGTATAGTAGCAGAGTCAGATTTTTATGTCTGGAAGACTAAGTCGGAGCTGGAAGAAGAGAAGAATCTCATAAGAAGTCAGTTTCGTCCTATTTTTCAGCGTATCAATAATCGGGATGTTTTCTATCAGCGGTGGAAAGATCTGCTTAACACTGCTAAATCTAATCTGCCTGTAGAAGTATCGTCACGACTGACGGAGTATGTCTACCAGCATGATAGTAAGGAGGTGATCTATGGAGAGGATTTGACTTTTGATGGAAAGCTATATGATCGCTTCAGGCTCGTCAGTGGTAGCGAGGATATAGAGCTCAGGGCTGAGGACTATATCACTGTGCAGTCCCTTCATGATGTGATGTCACCACTGATGAAGCTATATCCTGATGACCCCCTAATGGATATGGTGACTCTCGAGCAAAATGAATCTCTATCTAATCAGCGCTATAGCACAGCTCAAGATGAAATCACAGCATACAAACGTAAGATCAACGCTGGGGAGACTATCATCTCACGAGGCGAAAATGTATCTACTCGAGCTGCAGATGCACTCAGCTCCCTGAAGTCCTCAAGAGAAGGCTCTTCATTGAATAATACCATTATTTTCTTTGGGTTCTTACTGTTGACTTCGGCTATCATTGGCGTCTTTATCTTGTACCTCTTGCTACACTATCCAGAGTATTTTTACTCTGCACCGAAGATCATGCTTCTGTTGATATTGATAGTTACTATGAGTTTCTTAGTCTATAGCATCGAGCATACGGACAATATTAGCTCCTATCTCATCCCATTCTGCATCGTGCCGATTATCGTGAAAAGTTTTTATTCCGATCGTTTGGCGCTATTCACACATGTAGTGATGATTCTCATCGTCAGCATCCTATCTGAGTTAGGCTACGAGTTTACCTTTTTGCAGATTTTAGCAGGTATCGTAGCGGTATTAGTCATCGAGGATACTCGTAGTTGGAATAAGTTTTTCATATCAATCTTTTCGATCATAGCTGCATACTTCATTGGTCATCTGGGACTGTGTCTGATCAAATATCAGCCTGGTGTCCCAATTGATTGGTCTGTATTTAAGTGGTTGGCAATATCAGGAGTGTTGACCTTATTAGCTTATCCGTTTATTCCGCTGTTAGCGAAGCTTTTTGGCTTTCTCAGTACGATTACTTTGACAGAATTAGCCGATCTCAATCAGCCTTTGCTCAAAGAACTCAGTATCAATGCACCCGGTACGCTGCAGCATAGTCTACAGGTAGCTAATCTCTCAGAGGCTGCCGCAGAAAAGATCGGATGTAACTCTCTACTCCTCAAAGTAGGAGCTCTTTATCATGATGTGGGCAAGCTGCATAATCCTTCTGTATTCATAGAAAATCAGAAAGGCATGAATCCCCATGATCACATGACTAATTTTGAGAGTGCTCGTGCCATCATAGATCACGTCACAGAAGGGGCAAAAATGGCTAAGAAAGCGGGGCTGCCTAAGGCTATTATTGACCTTATTCAGACGCATCACGGTACTACTCGGGTAGAGTATTTCTATCGAAATCAGAAAAATCAATTTCCAGATCAAGAATTTGACGAAAGTCTATTCGCCTATGCAGGACCAAAGCCATCTACCAAGGAACAAACCATACTGATGATCGCCGATAGTCTTGAGGCTGCATCAAAAAGTCTCCAAAATCCAACGGGGCAAGATATAGATCAGCTCGTAGACAAAATCGTAGACTACAAGATCACTAATGGACAGTTATCTGATTCGGCATTGACTTTCTCTGAGTTACAGGATTGTTTATCAGTATTCAAGGCGATGCTGCGCAATATCAATCACGTCAGAGTAGAGTACCCGGAGCTGAAAAAGCAAGAATAGTAAAAGGACTGTTCAAAAATCTTCAGAAAAAATAAATACTTAAGATAAAATGTAAGCTGATTTACATTTTTGGCACAGTCGTTGCTTTATAAGAAGTAATTCGTTTTCATCTTAAGAGAATTAGTATAAGGTTACAAAAAAGTGTTAGCTAAAGAGTTAACACTTTTTTTTTTGGCCCTTACTTGAGCTCTACCTTAAAACTTGCTTCTGAAGAAGAAATAGGAGAGTATCAGTAGAATCACAGTGATACCTACGGCCCACATGATGACTTGTTTTTCTTGTTCTTTGTTTCGCTTAGCTTGTACGGCTGCTTTCTTCGACAGTCTTTTCTTTCTTTTAGCCATTGTTTTTCATTTTACAAGTTCACGGATTTATCATCCGCTTGCCAAGTTTAATAAATATCCTTCAATTTGAGAAAAAACTATCGCCACTGATTATAAAAGTCAGTGATCCTGTGATCGACCATGATGTCACTCATCTTAAGAGCTTGCTTGAGTTGTAGTCCATTCAGAGTGGTACATCGACTTAGGGCTACGTACGTCTGCCCATACTCAAAAGCGCCGCTACCCATGTCCAGATAGACTCTTTCAAAGGTCTTTCCCTGGCTCTTGTGTATAGTGATGGCCCAGGCCAGACGAAGTGGCCACTGCTCAAAGCTGCCGATCACCTCAGCTTCTATTTTCTTTTCTTTTTCATTGTATTTGTATTTGATCATTTCCCAGACATGACGCTCGAGAGTGATGATTTCTTCATCGTCTTTGACGTATATACGGACTTTAATTTCTTGCTCTGATATATCCTCTATAGTACCTATAGTGCCGTTGACATATTTTCGCTGAGGATCATTGCGCAGTAGCATCACCTGAGATCCGAGTTTTAGCTGTAGATCCAGTGGAGTGGGGAATAGGCGAGGATCAAACTTACCATTGACCTTAGCTGTGTAGTGAATGCTGGGTTGGTCGATACGATCGAGTTCTTCTTTATTAATGCGCCGGACTATATCATTGCGAGTAGTGAGAGTGATACTCCCAGGCTGTTTTTCAGATTCGGGAGTGATGCGCTCATTGAGATCTACGAGATCGTCGTAGTCGAGTGATTTGGATCGGATACTATCGAGGATATTGATGAAGTGCCTTTCGTTTTGTCGATAGACAGTATGTAGCTCGATTGTCTCAAGATTGTCAGACATCTCGGCATAAGCCTTCGATGAAAAAAAGTAGGGAGTCTCGTAGCGCTCCTGTATGTATTGGCGCTCAAATCTTGATGCCAGTACTGGCGGTAGCTGATATAAATCGCCAAACATGATCACTCTCACACCTCCGAAGGGTTTATAAATCCCTCGATTGATCTGTAGATGATAGTTCATGTTGTCAAATAGATCCGCTCGCACCATAGATATCTCATCGATGATGAGGATCTCGAGATTTTTGTAGAGACTTCTGTTTTTTGATTTTTTGATATCATGAGGCTCCATCAGCCGTGGTGCCAGTCTGAAGAATGAATGGATCGTCTGACCCCGCACATTGAGCGCAGCGACACCGGTGGGTGCTACGGTAGCTATACGCTTTCGACTGACTGATCTGAATAGCTGTAGTAGAGTAGATTTACCAGTACCAGCACGACCAGATATGAACACGTGCTTGTCAGTATGCTCGAGGGTGTCGAGAGCATATTGCAGTTCATCACTCAGTACCATGGGCGACTTCTCCTTCATATGGACAAATGTACATATATAGACAGCAGCATCCCGACGAAATTCATTCACAAAAAAATGCTGGAATATTTCATATGTTTAAAATCTCTATTACATTTGCAGCCGCTTAGATGGATAGCATCTAAGAGAGGCCCCTCGAGAGGGCCGATTTCATAAGATTGGAGGAGTGGCAGAGCGGTTGAATGCACCGGTCTTGAAAACCGGCATACTGAGAGGTATCGGGGGTTCGAATCCCTCCTCCTCCGCAAAATCTTTTAAAAGCCTGTAAATCATCGATTTACAGGCTTTTTTTATACCCAAAAATCTTAGTTAGATTATTACTCCACTACAAATAATTTATTTATATCGAACATGGCAGGGCGAGGTGTTGTCTACTAAAGCATAACCATTCTTACTACTATGTCAAAAGTGATTACTTCATTACTATTACTCTTTTCCACTATCTATATTACTGCTCAGGGCACGCTTGGCAAACCATGTGAAGACTATCGTTCATTAGAAGAGGTGAGCTTAGAGGGACACAGCTTTATACGTCAGTCCAATTCATTATTCTTATCACGTGGTCAGTCCTTTAGTCTCGCTGATACTGTCACTCAGATAGATGGGATCATGATCACCATCGTAGAGCTATATGAGCCTGATACTTTGCGACTGAGGCTTTATCGTGGTAAGCCACCTATCAGTGAAGAACCCCAAAATCCAATCGCATCCAGTAAAATAATAGTGAATTCCACCATCCCCGAAGACTCTGAGGTGCCAGCTTATTTTGAGTTTGCGGAGCCTGTAGATATCAATCCGCAGGACGATCACTATTTCTTAGTGAGCCTGAATGATAATCAAAATCTCATAGTGGCGGTGCATCGAGATGACGTGTACGATGGAGGAGGATTCATAGACTATACCATCGGAGGAATACTCATGACTCGAGGCTGGGACATAGCATTTGAGGTATATGATTGTAATTCTTCTGGATCAACGACAGGTGATGCAGATCTCGACATCTCAGATAATAGTGAAAGTATACCGACACTGGGCGAGTGGGGGATTATTATACTTTCCCTTATGATGTTGATATTCAGTCTGGTAGTGATTCGCCAGCCGGAGCGACTGCAGGCTTAGACTTTGCATTATAGGGTAGATTCATCGATTCTACCAAGGGGTTGATCTATTCAAGATTGAACTTATCTGAGCTTTCTCTTAGTTTCATACATAGTAGAAAGAATAAATCGATATGTCAGAAAAAGAAATAAAAGAAGCAAACGCAAATAGTATCATTCGCAATCATATGATCTGGTCAATGGGTGCCGGCTTTATTCCCGTTCCGATAGCAGATTTTTTTGCTGTGACGGCTATCCAATTGGACATGATCCGTCAGCTCAGTCGCATGTATGATGTAGACTTCAAAGAGACCAGCGGCAAGGCGATCATCACCTCATTATCAGGAGCCAGTGTAGCTCGTATGGGCAGTCGAGCGATCAAGTTTATCCCAGGAATCGGTAGTATATTAGGAGGTGTGACATTAGCTATATTGTCCGGAGCGAGTACCTATGCTTTAGGAGAGGTGTTCAAGAGTCATTTTGAGAGTGGAGGTACTTTCTTAGATTTCGACGTAAGTCGTCTTAAGCGTATGTATGATGAGAAATTTGAAAAAGGCAAAGAGGTAGCTGAAGAACTCAAAAAACAACAAGAGACACAAAAGGAAAAAGTAAAAGTCGCTGAGAGCGATATCGTCGTGAAGCTCAATGAATTAGCAGGTCTCAGAGATCGAGGTATATTGAGTGAAGAAGAGTTTCAGCAATTAAAGAAAAAGTTAATAGAAGGCTAAGTTTCTGTATTGTAAGCGTTATTTAAGATGTTGCAACAACAATTCATCTGATGATACATTATTAGATGGAGTAATGTTTAATTACAGTACATAAAAACTAACGTAAACTAAATTAGAAACATCATGTCAAGAATTTTAACACTTGCACTTTCATTATTTTTCGTTGCTACACTATCAGTAGACGCACAGATCAAGACTCCTGCACCGAGCCCATCAGCGAGCTTTTCGCAGGATTTCGGATTAGTATCTGTATCGGCAGAGTATTCTCGTCCAGCTAAGAATGGTCGCACGATTTTCGCAGCGGATGGTTTAGTGCCTTTTGGAAAAGTATGGAGAACTGGTGCAAATGCAGTCACAAAAGTGACATTCTCAGGAGACGTAATGGTAGAAGGTAAAGATCTCAAAGGTGGATCATATGCTATCCTCACTAAGCCGGGGGCTTCTTCTTGGGATATCCACTTCTATGACTATGAGAGTGGCAACTGGGGAAGCTATGTAGAGAAAGATCCATCACTCGTAGTCACTGTGAGCCCTAAGATGGTATCTACTACTACTGAGAGTTTTCTCATCTATGTAGACGATATCTCATCAGACGCTGCTACACTCAATCTTGCTTGGGATAAGACTGTAGTACCTGTAAGCCTTAAGACGGAAGTAGATGCTCAAGTAATGGCTAACATTGAGAAAGTATTAGCGGGACCTACTGCTGGAGACTACTACGCTGCAGGTGTGTACTACTATAACGCTGATAAAGATCTCAATAAAGCACTCGAGTATGTGCAAAAAGCGACTCACAGCGACAGCCCAAGATTTTGGCAAGTACGTATGGAGTCTCAGATCTTAGCTAAACTTGGTAAGTACAAAGAGGCTATCAAAGTAGCTGAAAAGTCTAAGGCTCTTGCTATGGAAGCAGGAAACGATGACTATGTTAAGATAAATAGCGACAATATCGCTAAGTGGATGAAAATGTAATTTGGGTTTTCATCACTAATTGAAATAGAAAAGGCGCTCAATTGAGCGCCTTTTTTTGTTGTCTATTGAGGTGTAGATGTTATTCAATGTGTTGATCTAAATCCTCTCATAGAGTGATATACATGCCTCGATACATGGAGGATTGATATTCAACGAGCAAGCGTCTATGGGATTGAGGTAGTATCGCTGATTGATACAGTTTTGTTCATCATTGGACTCTAATAAGATCCAATTACCATCGATGCTGTAGTTACCCTCACACTGGATAGACTCACCACGAAAGCTGAAGGTACTATCTGCACCAAACTCGAATATCTGCTCGTAGTCGGGATACTGTACTGGACAGGAAGCATCTCCGGGACTCATACAGAATTCTACTAATTTCCATTTTCCCGTAAGGGTGAACTCCTCAGTGTCACAGTCAAAATCTGAATCTGAACAAGCCATGAGGCTAAGACCGATGAATAGTGTATATAGATATTTCATGTCTATATAACGCTGTCAAAGCAGTCAATGCTTATGCAGTCTGGATGATATTTTTAGGATTTGTACTCTGGATGATGAAGGCTATCAGTATGACAAGTAGACAACCTATCAGATTGAGCCATAAGAAAGCTACCCAATCTTGAAAATAAACGAATACCACCAGTAGCTCTGATATCACCGCTGCCCAAAAGACAGCCTTGGCGCCGATCTGCTTAAAGAAAAAAGCGACTAAGAATACTCCCAATATAGTCCCGTAAAAAAGCGAACCGATGATATTAACAAACTGTATAAGATTTTCAAATAGGGGAGCGATTGTCGCAAAGAGTATTGCCATTAGACCCCAGCATACAGTCAGGATTTTCGCTACTTTCACTTGATCAGCATCGCTACCTGACGAGTCGAATAGTCGTTTGTAGATATCCACTAATGATGTTGATGCTAATGCATTAAGTTCTGAGGCAGTGGACGACATCGCTGCACAGAAAAACACAGCAAGCAATAGTCCTATGAGTCCCGTCGGGAGATTGTTCAGTATGAAATGTATGAATACGTAATCCTTGTCATTAGATTCTGCAGTAGGTATTGCTACATCTATGAGATCTTTTGCTTCTTTTCGTATTTGATCTTCTTCTGCGAATGAAGACTTTAGTAAGGCTGTGATGGTCTCAGATTTATCGTCGGCATAAGCAAGGAGCAGATCTGACTTAGCGGTTTGTATCTCAGCGAGTTGAGCTTGTAGAGCGACATATTCATCGGCATATTCAGTAGTTTGCATCTGCTCATTGACTGTCTCATTGTAAAATATCGGAGCAGGATTGTACTGATAAAATACAAAGACTAATATCCCAACCAGTAGGATGAAAAACTGCATGGGTACCTTAAATAGGCCATTGAACAATAGGCCGTATCTCGACTCGTCGATAGAGCGTCCTGTGAGATAGCGCTGTACCTGACTCTGATCAGTACCGAAGTAACTCAGTGCTAAGAATGACCCACCAATGATTCCCGTCCAAAAGGTATAGCGATCATTCAGGTCAAAGCTAAAGTCCAAGACATTCATTCGGCCTGAGAGCCCAGCGACCTCCAGGCTTTCTGAGAAGCTCAGATCCTGAGGTAGACTATCTAATATGATATAGAAAGCTACGAATAAGCCCAGGAATATGATCATCATCTGATACTGCTGAGTGATGTTGACAGCTTTGGTGCCACCAGAGACGGTATAGAGTATCACAAGACCTCCTATAAGCAGGATCATACTATTTAGGCTGACCCCGAGCACAGAGGAAAGGACAATCGCTGGGGCATATATCGTGATCCCAGCTGCCAGCCCTCGCTGTACTAAGAATAGACCAGCTGTAAGCAGCCGAGTATTCAGGTCAAATCGCTTCTCCAAAAATTCATAGGCTGTAAAAACCTTAAGATTCTTATATCTCGGAATGAAAAACAAGCATATAATAACCATCGCTATAGGCAGACCAAAATAAAACTGGACGAAGCGCATACCATCAGCATATGCCTGTCCCGGAGTAGAGAGAAAGGTGATAGCACTCGCCTGGGTCGCCATGACTGAGAGCCCGACGGTCCACCATTTCGCACTGTTGCCATCGAGCAGATAATTGTCCAATGTCTGATTACTCCTTGATCTATACACTCCGTACAGAGTGATGATCAGTAGAGTACTAAATAGTACGATCCAGTCTGCTGTAGCCATCTTTAGTTGAAGTGTCGAGTGAGGAAATAGAAAATGATGATATACAGGGCGTTTGCCAGTAGTATACCGATGTATATTTTACTCCACTTCGTTTTATTCATTGCTTTGAGTTGTGCCACTTGGTACATTCACTCCATTCTTTCCGATGGAGAGGATATTAGCGAATAGTCTATATGCTCCAGGTACACCGGCAGGTAGCTGCCTAAACCATGATAAGCCAGTATACACGAAATGACCTTCGCCAACTGGAGCGATCAGTAGACTACCTTTTTTCATGGTTTCGCCAGGATCATTGCAAGCTAATGGTGATGCGTATCGTGCGTCCCACTCATCAGGGAAATAAAGACCTCGCTCCTGTACCCAATCATTGAAATCTCGATTTGTAATTTTATTTGGGTAGTTGAGCACTTCATGATCGGCATCTACATATGATACTTTAGCCGTCTCATCGGTCACTCTATCTCTCGATAGTCGCAGTGGGTATGGGGCGATGTCGTCTCCTTTTACTCCACGATTAGTATTGTACTGTACGACGACGGTGCCGCCATTAGTCATATACTCGTTTAGTACCTCTTTTTTGAGGAATAAGTCTTTCTTGGTATTATAGGCTCTGATGCCGATGACTACCGCATCATATAGTGCCAGGTTTTTGCTATTGATATCTTCTACGGCGAGCTCCTCCACGATATATCCTATCTGACGGAGACACTGTGGGATTTCGTCTCCAGCGCCTTGCACATAAGCGATGAGATCTCCTTTTTTCTCCACTCGTACTCGCTCAAATGAGGCATTAGCATCCTTGATGATATACTGCTTTGGTATATGATCATGATCTATAGTGACTACTTCTTGATCCGTTATCAGATTTCCAGATTCATCAGATAGAAGGATACCCATTTCAGATGACTCTTGGAGATATGGCCCTTTTACCTGAAAGACAAATGATTCTTGTGCGCCTTTCCCTCTGAGCTGTACATCAATCGACTCTGGTGTCACGATCCAGCTCGGAGAATGAGAGAGGCTGAGCTTGCCATTGAGAGAGTCTTGATAGTTAGTCACATTGACTCTGATGCTTTTTGGCGTTCTATCGCCGAATACATATACAGGGTCACTAAATGCTACGGAAGCAGCAGGCAAAACAGCGATTGGCTCATAGACTTCGCCATGTACCGGGTCATTATACTTATGGACTACTTCGCCGCTCATAGGTATGATGACATTATTGATGGAGAGGATATATTGCACAGGGATGACTGCTGGATTTTCTGGCCTGCTGATTAGATCAGATCGAGACACTTGATACATACCTTCTGTGCCTGATTCTCTGAGCCAATATGGAGTAGAGTAGAGGTGGTCTGTTGAGATACTCACGGTGCCAGTTAGTTGTTCTTCAGTGTTAGGACTAAGTGGTCTATTGGTGGTATAGGTGGAGTCTCCTATAGTCATGCTCGAGAGCGTGATGTCGGCAGACGATCGGTTGATTGCTTCTACATCGATAGTGTATGTTCCACCTCTATGTAGTATGGGATCAGAGACCGTGGCCTCGAGATAGAGCCCAGTGATATCTTTGATGATGGCCTTACATTCTTCAGCTTTTAGCTTTCGCCAATGATCATCTTCGACAGCATTAATGAGACCGTAGATCTCCGTCAGTTCATTGAGGTGACTCGCAGGGTCTTGATAGTTAAACTCATTGATTAGCTTGTCTAATCTATCTTTTATAGGTGCGCCTCCAGAGACCCGAGTCCATGTGGTATTGATGCCATCAAATAGATTTTCTTTATCTACAGGAAGGTCACCCTTGATGAGCTCTAAAAACTCCATCGAAGATCCTCGTGTGCCGGTCGAGCCAAAACCTTGACTTTTGTGCATGGATCTACTGAGGGAGGCGATTTCAGTATTGGATAGTCCACGATCGGGGTAGTAGACACCCACATCTACAGATAGCATTTTTGATTTGTCCGCTTCTGCGAATTTTTCTCTACTCCCATAAAACCACCATGAAGTATTGAAGAAAGTCCGTCTGATCTTCCATGGCTCCAGTTTACCTAATCTTTCGGCGTAAGCCTCCTCATCGGCAGCCAAATCAAATGCCTCTACTGAGAGCATGGCGCTGCTGGTATGATGGCCATGTGTGCGCCCTGCGCTGTTATGATCAAATCTATTGATGACGATATCTGGTTTGAAGGTCCTGATGACTTTGATGATATCGTGCATCACTTCTTCTTTATTCCATATGGCGAGAGTTTCATCTGGATGTTTAGAAAATCCAAAATCATTAGCCCTGGTGAAAAACTGCTCACCACCATCTATACTCCTCGCTCCGAGCAGCTCATGAGTCCGAATGAGACCGAGCTCCTCTCGGATACCTGTTCCGATGAGGTTTTGGCCACCATCACCTCTGGTGAGGGACAGATAGCCTGTACGTGCATCTAGCTCATTGGAGAGATAAGAGATGATACGAGTATTCTCGTCATCGGGATGCGCAGCGAAATAAAGTGCTGTGCCCAAGAAATTAAGCTTCTCGATTTTATTATATATATCTATCGCTGTGGGCTTAGCTGGTGCCTGAGCATAGGATAGGCTGCAGTATCCGAGGAGGATAGCTGTGATAAGGTATTTCAGATGATTCATAGTCTATAGATAGTGTATCGGGAATTAGTTGGCGGGCTTTACTTCTGGCATTTTACAATCTTCGTCAGGACGTTTACCGCAGACTTCGCATTCACCGATTTGATTCTTTAGCATAGGATTGTTAGTAGCACAGGTTCCTCTGAATTCATTGCCTGTGAGGATATGTCTGATATTGATCAATATGAATGAGAGAGCGAAGGTCCCTCCTATGATCAAAAAGATGGCTAAGAATTGATTCATTGTAATTTTTTTTGAGATAATCTCACAAAGGTTTTACCAATGGTCACTGCAAAGGTAATTTTGCAAAGGTACAACTGTAATACAACAGCTGTTAATGATAGTATAACAATAAATCTTAATAAATAGTTATTCTCAGCCTATGGATCCACGACTGAAAGCTTTTGAGCGACTACTCAATATCATGGACGATCTTCGAGAGAAATGTCCCTGGGATCGAAAGCAAACTATGGATACGCTGTCCTCCCTCACGATAGAGGAGACCTATGAGCTCGTAGATGCCATACAATCCAAGAATCCTAAAGATATCAAAGAAGAGATCGGGGATATCTTACTACATATGGTCTTTTATGCTAAGATTGGGTCAGAGACTGGGGACTTTGATATTACCGATGCGCTGGAGTCGATCTCTGATAAACTGGTGAGACGACATCCTCATATATATGGTGATGTGCAGGCCGAGGATGCAGATGTGGTCAAGCAAAACTGGGAGCGCATCAAGATGGCAGAGGGAAAGAAATCCGTACTGCAAGGTGTACCAGATAGTCTACCGGCGATCATCAAGGCTCAGCGGATGCAAGAAAAGGCCGCTCAGGTCGGATTTGAATGGGATGAAGCGGAAGATGTTTGGGACAAAGTGAAAGAAGAGTTAGACGAATTTTATCAAGCCGCTCAAGCGGACGAGCATCAAGAGATGACTGAGGAGTTTGGTGACGTTTTGTTCTCATTGATTAATTATGCTCGGTTTAAAAAGATCGACTGTTACTATGCGCTGGATCTGACTAATAGGAAATTTAAACGACGAGTAGAGTATATTGAGCAGTATGCTCCTAAAGCACTTACTGATATGACTTTAGAGGAGATGGATGCACTCTGGAATGAGGCGAAAACGGCCAAATAAATCATTAAGAAATTTAATAGGTATCAAAGTGAATAAAAAGCGTATCTTTGCGCCCGCTAAACTTAGATTTCCGTAATCACTTTTGGTAAAATTAAATTTATGGCAACTTATTTAACACAAGACAAGAAAGAAGAAATCTTCGCAGAATATGGCGGAGCTTCAAAAAACACTGGTTCTATCGAAGGGCAAGTAGCATTGTTCACTTTCAGAATCAATCACCTATCTCAGCATCTGAGAGAGAATAAGAAGGATCACTCATGTAGAAGATCGCTTCTCTCACTCGTAGGTAAGCGAAAAAAGCTACTGACCTACTTAGCTAAAAAAGACATACAGCAATACAGAGATCTGATTGAAAAATTAGGTATCCGTAAGTAAGCGAAATAAGAAACCCTTTCTGAATTGCACATCAGAAAGGGTTTCTTTTATATATAAATTCGCTTTAATAAATTTATTAATGTGTAGATTTGCGCACTTGTAAGCAAGTCTAAAGAAAATATTTTATGGGTGTAAAAATTCCTACCACCACGTCATTCACTTTACCTGACGGCAAAGAAGTAAGATTAGAAACTGGAAAATTAGCAGCGCAGGCTCACGGATCTGCGGTCGTCCAAGTTGGTAAAATGATGATTTTCGCTTCTGTAGTATCAGCTAAAGAAGCAAGAGAAGGACAGCCTTTCTTCCCGCTGTCAGTAGATTACCAAGAAAAATTCGCAGCTGCGGGTCGTATCCCTGGCAACTTCTTTAAGAGAGAAGCAAGATTAAGCGATTATGAGATATTGATTAGTAGATTAGTGGATAGAGCGATTCGTCCATTATTTCCTGATGGATACATGAATGATACACAGGTGATCATCAATTTGATATCTTCAGATCCTGAGATCGCTCCAGATGCATATGCGGCATTAGCAGCATCTACGGCATTATCTGTATCAGATATTCCTTGGGAGGGGCCGATCTCCGAAGTGAGAGTCGTGAAAATCGATGGTAATTATATAGTTAATCCTGACATCTCAGCGAAAGAGGGCGCTACTCTTGATATCATCGTAGCAGCGACTAAAGATAATGTGATGATGGTAGAAGGTGATGCTCATGAGTGCGATGAGCTCGAACTCATCGAGGCTATCAGGGTGGGTCATGATGCTATCAAGGTACAGTGCCAAGCACAGTTGGACTTAGCTCAGAAGGTAGGAGAAAAAGCGACAGTAAAGAGAGAATTAAATCTTCCAGAAGAGGATACTGAGCTCAAAGAATTAGTCAAGAAGCATGCCGTTGCAAAAATCACTGAAATAGCTAAGGGAGCACATGATAAGATCACTCGCAAAGATGCCCTAAGCGAAGCCAAGAAAGAATTAGAAGAAGCACTCTTAGCAGAGAAGGGCGAAGAATGGTTTGAAGAGAATGGTGAAAATGTCGGTAAGTACTTCGAGAAAGTAAAGAAGGAAACAATACGTGAGATCGTGCTCTCAGAAGAAATACGTCTCGATGGACGTCGGACGGATGAAGTCAGAGATATCTGGACTGAGATCGACTATCTCCCATCAGCTCACGGATCTGCTATATTCACGAGAGGGGAGACTCAGGCTCTCATGTCATGTACGCTCGGTACTAAGCTCGATCAAGCAATGATCGATACAGCGATGAATACTGGCTATGAGAAGTTTATACTTCACTATAATTTCCCAGCACTATCAGTAGGAGAGATCAAGCCGATGAGAGGACCTGGTAGGAGAGAAGTCGGGCATGCTAATCTCGCTGGCAGATCACTTAGACAAGTACTACCTGAGGAGAATCCATATACTATCAGATTAGTCGCTGATATCCTTGAGTCTAATGGATCAAGCTCGATGGCGACAGTATGTAGCGGCTCATTAGCATTAATGGATGCTGGTATCCCTATCAAGAAGGCGGTATCAGGAATTGCTATGGGTATGATCTCAGACGGTAAGCGTTTCGTTATCTTATCGGATATTTTAGGAGATGAGGATGCTCTCGGAGATATGGATTTCAAGGTGACAGGTACTCGTGATGGTATCACAGGCTGTCAGATGGATATCAAGATTGATGGTCTACCATATGAGATGCTCGAAAAGGCCCTCATGCAAGCGAAAGAAGGACGTCTGCATATCCTCGATGAGATGGATAAGACGATGGACGCACCTCGTACGGAGCCAAAAGACTTCGCTCCAAGAATGGTCGAATTTGCTATTGATAAAGAATTCATCGGTGCGGTGATCGGACCAGGAGGAAAAATCATCCAGGAGCTACAAGCTAACACGGGTACTACCATTAATATCGAAGAAGTTGATAATCAAGGAATTGTGAGTATTTTCTCACCAGATGCTGATGGGATTAAAGAAGCCACTCGTGTCATCCAGCAGATCAGTCACAAGCCTGAGGTAGGAGATGTCTACGATGCGGTAGTGGCAAGCGTTATGCCTTATGGTGTATTTGTAGACTTCAAAGGGAAAAGTGGATTGCTACACGTATCGGAGATCTCTCATTCTCGTATTGAAAAGGTTGAAGATGTATTTAAAGAAGGTGATCCAGTAAAAGTGAAATTAATCGGTATCGATGCTAAATCTGGTAAGATGAAACTATCGAGAAGAGCACTTTTACCTAAGCCTGAGCGCAAGCCAAGACCACAGGATAAGAATTAGTCAAGTCTTTTCTGAAATTTCTTAATACTCGAGAAACTATTTGCGTCTCTATACTGTAATAATAGATACTGCACTTACTTAATACTTTTTGTATTAATAATCAAGGGCGCAGAAACTATTCATGACGTATAAGAGTTTATAACTATATGAGACAACTTAAGATTACTAACAAAATCACCAACCGTGAGAGTTTGGCCTTGGATAAATATCTTAATGATATTAGCAAGATCGATCTTTTGACTGCTGATGAAGAGGCAGAGTTGGCGAGAAGAATCCGAGAAGGAGATAAAGCTGCTTTAGAGCGCATGACTAAGGCGAATTTGAGATTCGTAGTATCAGTAGCTAAGCAATACCAGAATCAGGGACTTTCTTTGAGTGATCTTATTAATGAAGGGAATGTAGGTCTAATGAAAGCTGCTAAGAGATTTGATGAAACTAAGGGTTTCAAATTTATCTCATATGCAGTCTGGTGGATCAGACAGTCTATCCTACAGGCCATAGTAGAATATGCTCGTATAGTACGACTCCCGCTCAATAAGGTAGGATCTTACAATAAGGTCAATGAGGCAGTAGTGTCTTTTGTACAAGAATTTGAGAGAGAGCCGTCTGATGAAGAATTAGGTGAGCTACTCGATATGAAGACTAAGGATGTCGTAAAGATGAAGCAATCAGGAAGTCGTCATTTATCATTTGACGCTCCTATAGGAGGCGAAGATGGTGATGCGACCATGCTTGATTTGTTGACATTTGATGGCGATGGCTCACCTGATTTAGCACTGATGGAGGAGTCTCTCAAAGATGAGGTGAAATACGGTCTATCAATGCTCTCACCACGAGAAGTAGAAGTACTCAGTGCCTACTATGGGCTCAAAGGCAGTAAGTCTATGACACTGGAGGAGATCGGAGAGCTATATGGACTGACTCGAGAGAGAGTACGTCAGATCAAAGAAAGAGCCATTCGTAGACTGAGAAAATCAGTAAACAAGAACAATCTAAAATCATACTTAGGTCAGTAGATCGTGGTATGGATATAGAGTAAGATATGATGACGATTATTATAATAGCCGCACTTTTGGGTGCGGCTATTTTATTTATATTCTTTCAGATTTTTCAGTTTAAGTCAGGGATCAGCGGGACTAAGTCGGCGTTGGTCAAAGATGTAGAGCTGCTCAAAAGACACTTAGATCAGTATGATCTGGTAGAATGGAAAGCAGATGAGCTCGGTATACTGTCAAGGATAGGGGAGTCCAGCCTCAAAAACGAACTCATGGCCGATGTAGAGCATGGAGTATTCTATTCTATCTATCATGAGCCATTATTAGCGTTCGCTACTAAAGAATATAGGGGAAATTGTAGTAGAGTGATAGTGCTGCGCTTCAATAATACAGATTACGCCTATCTGCCTGATGAAGGACATCTTAGGGTAGAAAAGAATGGGGAAAAATATGCTCAACTAAATGATGATAAAGGAATAGAAATCGTGTCTGATAAAGACAGCTTGAGCATTCATACCTTTGAATCCATATCAATGCTACCTGTATATGTCAATAATGTACAGACGCTGAGTATCAATACTGACGATGGATCTAAGCAGTCACGAGTGATCAATGCTATAAAGCCAATGGCAGAAGGCCAAGAAGAGTTGCTGATATTAGCTTTGGTATATGCCATATTGGATAAACAAATTTAAATTATCATCATTTCTCTTTTAACTATTATCTTGCAATCCTGATTCTGCGATATGAGTATTTTAAATAAGGCCCGATTAGCTGTTTATAGATTTCACGAGAAAGGCATGGAAATCTTTCTGATTAATTCTGATCTCCAGAATGATCCAGATGTATGGAATCTGCCAGCATTAGATGAAACACAGCTCAAAGAGCTATACGATGAATCTGAGATCATAGAGGTGGATATGGATACTAAAGATGCAGGGAAGTTATTGGCTGTGCCAGGAGATTGGCATAATATCCCATCTATCAGAGGGCTCATCAAGCATGATTATAAAGTCGTCAAGAGTCTCGTGAAAGAAGCGGTACCAGGTATTGAGAAAGGAACTTTCGTAGCATTCAAAGAGGTAGTGAAGAAGGTGATGCCAGAAGAGTACAAAGCGCTCAAGGAAATCAAAGAAATCGTCGTAGAAAGCAACTCTATAAAAAATCTATAAATCGTCAAGCTTGGCTATTAAGGAAACCAATTTTCAATTCAGTGATAATCAGTCTGTATATCACGGCAAAGTACGTGATGTATATGAAGTCGATGGACAGTTTGTGGTAGTGGCTACTGATAGGATATCTGCATTTGATCATATTTTACCTAAGCCAATACCTCACAAGGGCCAGGTCCTCAATCAAGTGGCGACACATTTTCTTAAAGCGACAGAAGATATTGTTCCAAATTGGCTCACAGCTTCGCCAGATCCTAATGTATCAGTAGGGCTAAAATGCGAACCGGTGAAGGTTGAAATGGTCATTAGAGGATATCTGGCGGGTCATGCATGGAGACTGTATCGTGCAGGTGAGCGAATGATCTGTGGAGTATCAATGCCAGATGGAATGGTTGAGAGTCAGGCATTTCCAGATCCAATCATCACCCCGGCTACTAAAGCTGATGAAGGACATGATGAAGATATCAGCCGAGAAGAAATCATAGCACAAGGTATTGTCCCTGAGGAGATGTATCTTAAAATGGAGGCTTACACCAGAGCACTCTTTGCGAGAGGCCAAGAAATGGCTGCAGAACGTGATTTGATATTAGTCGATACTAAATATGAATTTGGTATACATGATGGTGAAATCTATCTCATCGATGAGATACATACACCTGATAGCAGTAGGTACTTCTATGCCTCTGAGTATGAGGAGCGCCTTGCAAAGGGGAAGCCACAGGAGCAGCTCAGTAAAGAATTTGTAAGAGAATGGTTGATGACTAACGGATTTCAGGGCAAGGATGATCAGGATATGCCTATAATGCCTGATGAATTCGTACAGACAGTATCCGATAGGTATATCAGTCTCTATGAGATAGTCACGGGCGTGCCATTTATCAAAGAGTCAGAGTCCAACATCTTGGAGCGCATAGAAACTAATGTCAAGGAGTACCTAAAATCAATAAAAAAGTGATATTCTGAATAAGTAGGAACTATATCTGAGAATGCTCAGTTATATAGCAAGAGTTCTTTGAATTAAATGGGGCCGACTGGAATCGACAGGAAAGATAGTTGGTAAGTAAGCATGCCGGAGAAGTGATCAATCACTCCGATAATAAATGGTGATCAACAACAATAAATGGCGAAAGAAATTACGCCTTAGCTGCCTAATTTAAGAAATTAGTAAGCTTTTGTGCCGCCCTCTTGACTCCTGATACATAGAGATGCCGCACATCATAACAAACCTCAGGATAGATAAGTATAGTACCCGTGATACAAGTCGAAATTTTACAGGGATAAGCTGAGAGCTGGTGGTCATTGTACCTGCTTGATGTCGAAAACCTGAGCAATGACTAAGCATGTAGAAAGCTCATTAGCACTTTGTCTGGACGGGAGTTCGAATCTCCCCGGCTCCACTGTTTTATCATATTAATTTTATTATTAATATGAGCATGGTATAGTTATTTGCTATATCTTTATTGAGAATTGGATAATCACGATAGACGATTAATTACTCCTGTTTTTCTTCTCCTATCTTATTAGCCTCTTTAATTTTATTATTTTTTTAATTTTTATTTTAATGAACATTTTTGTTGCAAAGTTGTCTTACGACACTACTACAGAGGAAGTTGAGTCTTTATTCGAGCAATATGGACAAGTTGACTCTGCTAAAATTATCATGGATCGTGAAACCAACCGTTCTAAAGGTTTCGGATTTATCGAAATGCCTAATGACGATGAGGCATTGAACGCTATTGAGGCTCTTAATGATTCTGAGCTTGATGGACGTCAGATCGTCGTGAAAAAAGCGAATCCCCCTTCAGGTGGAGGTGGAGGTCGTGGAGGCTTCAGTAGAGGCGGTGGTAATCGTGGTGGCGGAGGCTACGGCGGTGATCGTGGCGGCTACGGTGGAGGCAATCGTGGTGGAGGAAGCAGATACGATAAGAAAAGATACTAATCACGATACACTTCTTACAAAGAAAAAGCCGAGCACATGTGCTCGGCTTTTTTTATACCCGTATTTCTTGTTTTAGGATTCTTATCTTACCTTTCACATATCTATCAACCACTAAATCGCTAACAGGCATTGAAGATAAGTCAAATCAACATTTGGACGGAAGATATGGAGCTTCTTCGGCCATATACTATAGCATATACTACTCACTATACCATAAAGAATATTTTCGTCGAAATCATATGCTCTGATGGGACTACGGGCTTAGGAGCTGGGTCACCTTCCCATAATGTGACTGGTGAGATTTTCCAAGATAGCTATGATCAAGAACAGGAGCAACTCCGTGAACTATTCATTGGTCGAGATATAGACGGATTCAGACAGCTCATAGATATTGCTTGGAGTCACTACCAGCTTAAGCCTGCTCTCATGGCTGCTATTGATATAGCTTTGCATGATGCTTTCACGAGATCGGTGGATATACCCTTAGCCAAGTATTTTGGTGTGAATATCCAGCCTTTACCTACCTCTATGACCATAGGTATAAAAGAGAGTTATGCTGAGACCTTAGCAGAGGCTGAAGAGTTTGTGCGTAATGGCTTTAAGATACTAAAGCTAAAGATTGGGACTAATTATGAAAAAGATCTTGAGACTTATACTAAGCTTAGAGAGGCTATTTCTAAGGAGATTCTGATCAGAGTAGATGCTAATCAAGGATTCTCAGTAGAGCAGATGCAAGATTTCGTTCATAAGACACAAAATGGCCCAGTTGAGTTTTTTGAGCAGCCACTACCACCAAAACAATATCAAGAAATGCTCAAACTGCCAGAGCCAATCCGGCTAAACTGTGCAGGTGATGAGGACGTCCAAAAGCTGAGTGATGCTGTCCAGCTCGCTCAAGATCCGCTGTGCTATGGTATATACAATATCAAGCTCATGAAATGTGGTGGCATAGCAGAAGGGATACGGATAGCGGATGTAGCGGCCACTCGTGGTATAAAGCTGATGTGGGGATGTATGGATGAGAGTATCATCAGCATTACTGCTGCATTATTAGCAGCGATGTCTCGATCTAATACTCGCTATCTGGATCTGGATGGAAGTTTTGATCTCGGGAGAGATATAGTTTCTGGAGGCTTTGAGCTACGAGATGGTATCATGTATCCTATCACAGATCTTCCGGGCCTCGGAGTCACTCGTTTATAATCTCAATACTTATACAAGACAATAATTCAAATAATAATTATGAAAAAGGCGCTCGTATTAACACATGAATACCTGGATACTGTGAATGCTAAGACTTGTCATGGGCTCTTAAGGTATACCTCGAGATTTGATGTAGTCGGAGTCATCGATAAAAAATTCACGGGCAGAGATGCTGGCGAAGTCATGGATGGTCATCCATTGGGTGTGCCTATATATGAGTCGGCTCTTGATGGGATGGCTAATACGGATGCAGATACTTTGGTAATCGGTGTAGCTACGCATGGAGGGCTATTACCTGAATCGTTCAAGCTTGAAATCGAACATGCGATCAAAAATGGGCTCAACATCGTGAATGGCATGCATGACTATCTAAATGATGATCCACGATTCAGCACATTAGCTAAGGAGCATGGTGTCGAACTGATTGATATTAGAAAGCCAAAGAAGATCGCTGATTTGTTTTTCTGGCATGGAGAGATCTACAATGTTGATGTGCCTATCATTGCAGTCCTCGGTGTAGACTGTGCCCTCGGCAAACGGACTACCGCAGGTATGATCTACGAAATGTGCAATCGTAAGGACCTCAAAACCGAAATGATCTATACTGGTCAGACGGGCTGGATGCAGGGCTATAAGCATGGATTTATTTTTGATTCTACGCTCAATGACTTCATATCGGGAGAGATAGAAAAAGCTGTAGTCTCTTGTTATAAAGAAGAATCACCAGAATTAATTTTATTAGAAGGCCAGAGCTCACTCCGCAATCCATCTGGACCTGGAGGTAGTGAGTTTTTATTGTCTGGTAATGCAAAGGCAGTCATCTTACAGATAGCTCCAGAGCGAATTTACTTCGAGGGATACGAAGATCTTAAGCTCGTACTACCGACTGCTCGTGATGAAATCAAACTCATTAACCAATATGGTGCAGAGGTCATCGCTGTCACCGTGTCGAATACACAGCTCAAACCGACCGAACTGAGGAATATAATGATCATGCTTGAGAAAGAACTGGATATCCCTGTGGTAGCGCCATTAGTCGATGGGGTAGATGAGTTATATCGGCCTATCAAGGAGTACATGAAACAGTACGAAGAAGCTAAAAATTCTGTGAGCTAAGGAAAGAAGAGTATCTCTCAGCGGTCATTTAAAGAACAAAATAGTATAAAATAAGAAAGGCGCTCAAACGAGCGCCTTTCTTTATAAAATCGATTTTTATATTCTAAACTCTTAGAATGAGTATCTCGCAGATACGTTCCAAGTAGTTGTCTTACCGAATGTTACGAAGTTATCCATGTTCACTCCGTTCCAGTTTTCAGCATCGTTAGTGCTTGGTGCGAAAGCTGAGGTAGCTCTTGAGATATATTCTTTACCAAGTGCATTGTATACATTCGCTCTAAGCGTCAATAACTGACCGTTAGTCATGTTAATGTTGTAAGAAGCACCTATGTCAAGAAGACCAAATGAAGGTAACTCAAGGGCATCTCCGCTTGCGCTGATATTAGAGTGTAGTCTATCATAGAAGTTGTAATCAACGTCGAATCTAAGACCATCTAAAACTTTAATATCTGCTCCTAATCCAAATGAAGTCTGAGCTGATCCACCTACTGCTACACCATCTACGTCCTCACCATCTGCTTCATAGAGAAGGTTTCTATCTTCGTCAAAGATTTGCTGACGAAGTGTGCCATCATAAGTCCAGTCTCCGATAGATCCATATCCTTTGATAGCTACTGCTGGAGATATTTCATATCTGAAGTCTACCTCTACACCAGAGTGAAGCTGATCTTGTACGGTATTTCTGTACGCAAGATTTGTTAAGATAGTTCCGTTTGGTAGCTCATCACCTTCGTTGAGTGAGCTTGTCGTAGCTCTATCCTTCCATGATGTTCTGTAGAGGTTCACATTCACTGCGAGGTCTCTTGATGAGTACTTATATCCAGCTTCTAATCCGAAGATTTTCTCTGGTACAGTTGCTCTGTTTACATCATTTGAGAAGTTCAAGTAGATATTGTCATGGAATGGCTGTCTTCTGTAGTATCCTGTATTGAAGTAGAAACTGTTGTTCTGATCAAAAGCGTAGCTAAATCCAGTTTTTAAGTTGTATCCTACATTGTTTACTTTCTCAGACTCTTCGTTTGCTTCAGTTTCGTTGAAAAGCTCAAATCTTACGTGAGACTGATTAGACACAGCACTCTGTACATAAGCAGAGAATGCATCAGTAGCATACTCTAATTGTCCGAATACACCACCATAGGTGATAGTTTCGTCGTTATTGTATGCGATTCTTTCACTTAGTTCAGCAGAGTTTCCTAATGCGGCCCAAGGATCTGGGCTATAAGTAGCAGTTATTTCTCGCTCTCCAAATCTTGCATTTGCTCTCTGAGTATATGCAGGAGCACCCACTAAGTCTACTATTTGTCTGAAGTGTGATCCGTGATAAGTTCTTAAGTCAGCACCTAAGCTTAATGTGAATTCTTGAGAAAGGGTAGTCTCATAGTTTGATACTAATCCATACCAGCTATGATTATTGACCGAAGCTCTCATTACCCACTCTTCGGCACCAGCGTCAGCTATGTTAGCAGCCTGTACAGCATCCCAGTCGATGTATCCATCAGAAGTGAAGAATCGGTTATTACGGTTACCGATATCACCAGTTCCACCACCATTACCCCAAGATGCATAAAGCACTGTAGATAATTTAGACTTATCGTTAAGAGTTAATTCCCAGTTTAAGTTAGCAACTGGCTTATGATAGAAGTTTCTTCTGAGTGTTTTGTACTCACCATCAAGGAAACCATAGTTTCCGTTGTACTTGATGTTGAATTCACCGCCTCGGAAGTGATTCGAGATTCTATCATTGAAGTTTTGATCATGCCACTGTGGAGCACCAGTCAAAAGGAAGTTGAAGTTACTCTTCTCACTTGCTTTGTAGCCAGCTGAAATGAAATAATTCTGACCTTGTCCCTTTGTACCTTCAGCCCATCCGTCACCTTGCCAGTGAGTGAGTAGTACTGTTAGACCAAACTTGTCATTGATCATACCTGTATTGTATGATGCAGTGATCTTGTTATAGTTGTCATTTCCTCTGAGGAAGCTCACAGATCCACCTTGCTGCTGCTCAGTAGACTTCATGATGATGTTAGTCGTACCTCCTACTGATGAGATAGCCAGTTTAGATGATCCGAGTCCTCTCTGTACCTGTACTGCTGTAGCTACATCAGTCATGCCTGACCAGTTTGACCAGTACATTTTACCATCTTCCATACCATTGATGGGCTGACCATTAAGTAGGAATGCAGTGTTAGTCTGATCGAATCCACGAGTGAATACTTCAGAGTCACCATATCCACCAGCTTGACCAGCTACATAAATAGATGGAGTGTTTTTCATTAATTCTGGAAACTCTACATTTCCACCTTTCGCCTGTATTTCAGCAGGTCCGATAGTAGATACAGCTACTGGAGTCATACGATCACGTACGATATCCATTACACCTGTGACTACTACTTCTTCGAGTCCTACCGAGCTGGCCTCGAGTGTGATGATGCCAAGATCATAGTTATTAGATCCGCCATCCAACGTTAATACCATTGTGTTGTATCCCAAGTAGCTTATCGCTAACTTTCCTTGATTAGAAGGGATTTGCATGCTGAATGTACCATCGATGTCGGTGATAGTACCTTCTGAGGTGCCTCTGAGGAGTACGTTAGCTCCGATGAGAGGTTCATTAGACTGAGCATCTACGATCTGCCCAGATACTGTCGACTGAGCCATCGCCCATCCACAGAGTGTCGTAATTAAAAGAGTAAAGATTAACTTTCTCATTTGATTGGTTTTGATAAAAGAATTAATAGTTTTTACAATCAGCCGCAAAATTAGCAAGCCATTGTTAAGAGAATGTTATATTGAAAAATTATATGCGAAAATAATCAATATGAGTCAAAATATAGCATCTATTCTATGATCGCTGAATATTTTGACTTCTCGTCTAACTGGACAGAAATATTGTCTTTTATCGTAGTCGCCAAAGAAAGACCCACATAAGCGACAGAAATGGGATATGATTTATGTTTTCTATCTATCAAAACTGCAGCTTGCAGCTTTTGTAAGATAATTGACATAAATGGGGCGAACGCAAAAAATAAAGTCCTCCCAGTATTAGCTACGTCATCTACTACTATGACTGATTTATTAGTCAGGGTGGATAGTTCAGTATTGATCGATACTTGATCGATGTGTGGTTTAGCAGGGTTTAGACTGATCTGGATCAGGTGAAACTGAGGTTTTTTCGACTTTATAGCCTCGATTTCTTTCATCAGTAGTTTGGCCATTGAGCTACCATTAGTATTGATCCCAGCCAGATAGACATCCTTTTGATCCGTATTTTGTTCAATAATTTCGTAAGCCAGTCGAGTTAGCTTTTGTTTGATTTGTTTATCATTGAGGATCGTCATTAAGCTTACACTTTTAGTGGATATCCGAGCGCAAGATATGAAATCGAAGAGAGTGTAATGGCTTAATTTTGTAGAATTAGAAAAGATAATAATGACTATAGCTCAAATCATCTTCATCCTGCTGACAATTGCAGTTTTTACAGTGGCTTTCCGCCAATTTAAGCGAGTGGTGGATAATATAAAGCTGGGGAAATCTGAAGATATCGCTGGAGACAGTGTTCAGCGATGGCAAAATGTCGCATTGGTCGCATTTGGACAAAAGAAAATGTTCAAACGCTTTATTCCAGCCATTTTGCACTTCTTTATATATGCAGCTTTCTTGATGACTCAGGTTGAGTTGATAGAGATATTTATAGATGGCTTTTTCGGAGTACATCGTTTTTTCGCTGACAAGCTGGGAGTGCTATATACTATGATCATAGGATTTATAGAGATATTATCAGTATTGGCATTTGTATCTACATTAGTATTCTTATGGAGACGTAACATTTTGAAGGTGCCTCGATTTATCAAGCCAGAGATGAATGGATGGCCAAAGCTTGATGGGAATCTGATCTTATATGGTGAGATTTTACTTTTGATAGGCATCTTCAGCATGAATGGCGCTGATGTGGTGTTGCAAAAACTGGATCCAGCTCATTATCCTGATACGGGCACACTGCCAGTGAGTAGCTGGCTCGGACCTGCCTTATTTGGGGGATTGGGTGAGGGAGCGCTACATATGGTTGAGAGATTTGGATGGTGGCTACATATATTAGTAGTGTTCGGTTTCATCCTATACTTACCTTATAGTAAGCATCTACACATATTCTTCGCTTTCCCTAATGTCTACTTTTCTAAACTCAAATCAAGAGGTGAGATGGAGAATATGCCAGAGATCATGAATGAAGTGAAGTCTATGATGGGGCTGATCGAAGATACTGGGGATATGTCAGATGATATACCAGAGTTTGGCTCACGAGATATTCGAGATCTGAGTTGGAAGACTATCCTCGAGGCATACACCTGTACAGAGTGTGGTCGCTGTACCTCAGAGTGTCCAGCTAATATCACTGGCAAAAAACTGTCTCCTCGTAAGATCATGATGGATATCCGAGATAGAGCAGAGGAGGTCGGTACTAAGATCAGATCAGGAAATCCTGAATACATCGCCGAAGACAAAAAGGAAGCAGGAGCGACTTTGACTATTGATAATTTTGATGATGGCAAGTCTCTCTTTGACTACATTACTAATGAGGAGCTATATGCATGCACTACCTGTAATGCATGTGTCGAAGCCTGTCCAGTGATGATCAGTCCAGTGGAACCTATCCTCGAGATGAGACGATATGATATATTGACTAATTCGCAAGGGCCTTCAGACTGGTTACCGATGTTCAACAGTATGGAGAATGGTGGAGCTGTGTGGCAGCTGCCGGATGAGCGAGGAGCATGGACTAAAGAAATCGAAGCATAAGATAAACAGCATAAAATGAAAGTAAAAACAGTAGCAGAATACGTAGCGAGTGGAGAGAAGCCTGAGATTCTATTTTGGGTAGGATGTGCTGGGAGTTTTGATGCACGAGCTAAGAAGGTATCAATAGCTTTCGCTAAAATATTGAGTTCAGTGGGTATCAGTTTTGCCATATTAGGCAATGAAGAAAGCTGTACAGGAGATCCTGCCCGTCGAGCGGGAAATGAATTTTTATTTCAGATGTCAGCGATACAGAATATTGAGACGCTGAATAGCTATGAGGTACAGAAGATTGTCACGACCTGTCCACACTGCTTTAATACTCTAAAGAATGAATACCCTAAGATAGGTGGCAAGTATGAGGTGCTACATCATACACAGCTGATACAGTCATTGATAGAGGAGGGCAAGTTAAAAATAGAAGGAGGAGCATTCGCTGGTAAGCGAGTCACTTATCACGATAGTTGTTACCTCGGCCGTGTCAATGGCGAATATGAAGCGCCACGAGCTATCCTCAATGAACTCGACGCCACATTCATCGAGATGGATGAAAATAAAACTCGAGGACTGTGCTGTGGAGCGGGAGGTGCTCAGATGTTTAAAGAGGATGAGCCAGGAGATAAGCGGATCAATGTACAGCGTGTAGAGCAGGCCATGAAGACTCAGCCTGATGTCATAGCCGCTAACTGTCCATTCTGCATCACGATGCTAATGGATGGTCTCAAGGCTAAAGAGAAACAAGATGATGTGATGGTATGTGACATCTCAGAACTAATAGTACAGTCAAATGGTCTATAACTATACGATAGATCAAGTGCCTATCGAGATGGAGCTGATGAGTGACAGCTCCAGAGTCTGGATATTTCAGTCTCAGAAGTCTCTGTCAGATAAAGAGGTCATGCAGGTCAATGAATATCTCAGGTTATTCACTCAGAGTTGGACTGCTCATAATCGAGAGCTACAAGCACATGCAGGAGTGTTTTATAATCGCTTCGTCATAGTAATGCTTGATGAGGAGCAGTCTAATAGTGCCAGTGGCTGCTCCATAGATAATCTCACTCGACACGTGCAAAACATAGGTGATCAGCTCGATACTAATGTGATGGTGAGGGATGAGTTTGGCTACATCGATGCCGCTGGTCAAGTGCGCACTGTCCACATGAATGCACTATCAGCAGCTTATGCGGCTGGAGAGATCACTGATGACACATTGTTTTTTGACACATTGGTCAAAACTAAAGGAGACCTATTCTCTAAGTGGCTCAAACCTCTAAAGAATAGTTGGCATTATCGATTTACACGTTAAGTTGATCTATTAAGATAGCCCGTTCGGATTTATTTTGTTCATATTGCCGTTAAGCTCATTGGAGAAATAACAGTAGCAATATATGTTTAAAAAGATAAAAAACTGGCTGGGGATAGAAGGAGTGAAAATAGAGATCGCTGAGGTGTCAGTCGACGAATCAGCCTCTAATCAAGTTAATGGAGTAGTGGAACTCACCACTCAGTCAGCCCAAGAAATAGAAAAACTCATCGTCACTATACGAGAAAAATACTCTCGTGGACGTCGCAAGAAGTCCAAACTGGTAGACGAGTATGTATTAGGAAAGAAAGAAATAGAACTTCATCAAGCTATCGATGTAGATCAGCCTATCACGGCATCTTTTGCTATCAACTATGCTCTCCTCAAGTCCGATATCGAAAAATTAGGGGAGAAGAATATACTTTACAAGGGAATCAGCAAGCTGGCTAAGGTCGCTAAAAATGCTAAATCAAGTTACAGCCTCACCGTCGAAGCAGTAGTGAAAGGCAATGCCCTCAAGCCCTATGACAAAGTAGAGATAGAACTATAAGCCTACTTGCCCTCTTTGCTGATGTGCTGTAAGATTTCTTCTTCGGAGCGCCCCATATTCTCTAATAAGAACTTAGCACTCGATGCCATCTGGTGATCTGGATAGCGCTCCAAGAATTCAGTATATATGGCCCTCGCTTCATCGGCTTTTTTAAAGTCTTGTTCCATGATGAATCCTTTAATGAATAGGACAGTAGCTGTCTTTTCATAATTGGGATAGTCTGTCAATATCCAGTCGTAGATGGACATCGCTTTGGGCATCGTACGCATTCCTCGAGCTACTTCAGCAGCTTTATATAAATATTCTGCGGTTTTTGGATGATCAGGATTGATCAATGCTAAAGCCTCCGCTGCATCGACGAATTTTAGCGCAGCTATACGATTCACTCCAAATTCATCGGGGTTAATCAATATTTGATCAAAGAGATACTGCACATAGTCGTCGTGGGCCAAAGCTACACTGTCGATTAAGACTTTTCGCTTTTGGACCTCAGGATCATTAGGGTGTACACGGGCTAATTCTTTATAGATCACATCGGCGGCGTGACGCTTGTTCAGATTGATCATGATGTCTCCCATATTGAGTTGAAAGGGAAGCTTATCTGTTGTGTTTTTATTCTTGAGGAGAGGGAATATGAAGCCAGGAGCTTTGTCCAAGAAACCATAATCCATAGAGACTTTAGCTCCTTTTTTCAGATAGGGCTGGATTACTTCAAATTCTTGATAGTGATCAGCAACATACTTATTCAGACCGTCGAGATATAGTTTTGCACGTTCTTCGCTGGGCTGTAGCTCCAGCTCCGTCTCGAGCCTTGATAGCGCTTCTATCTCCTCATCTTTCTTCTCTGGCTGACAGGCCAGCATAGCTATCATTAGGATAAGTATTGGGATTATCCTCATAGGATTCATGGCATTTAGTTAAACAAATATAGATATCCACTATTAGTAATCCTACCCACCCAGAGGGTATATAACAGATGACGAATAAAATGAATAACTCAACTTTATTTTGGTTTAGACGAGATCTGAGACTTTATGATAATCACGGTTTATACCGATCATTAGAGCAGTCTGGTGAGGTAATACCCATTTTTATTTTTGATAAAAACATCTTGGATGAACTGCCAAAAGAAGATGCTCGAGTCACATTCATCCATGATACGATAGCCGAGCTGAAAGAACAGCTCCAGGGACATGGTAGTGACCTTAGAGTGTACTACGGAGATCCGATACAGCTATATGAAGAGATCTTGCAAGAGCATGAACCGAAAGCTCTGTACTTTAATCATGACTACGAGCCTTATGCTGTCAAGAGAGATGAAAAGGTGAGAGAACTCTGCTCAGACAGGGACATCGAAGTACATAGTTTTAAAGATCATGTCATATTTGAAAAAAATGAAGTGGTCAAGTCAGATGGTGACCCGTATGTAGTTTTTACCCCATATAAGAAGATTTGGCTCAAAGCCTATGAAGACTATCGAGATACGCACTACGCCTCAGAAAATCATCTGGATAAACTTAAAAAAATAGATGCTCAAGAAATGATCAGCTTAGAGGATATGGGATTCAGCAGATCAGATATTGAGATTCCCTCCCAAGAGGTTAAACGATCAGTCATTAAAAACTACGATGAGACTCGTAATTATCCCGCAAATGAGGAGGGGACTTCTCGTCTGGGTATCCACTATCGCTTTGGGACCATCAGCATCAGAGAGAAGGCCCGCAAAGCGGTAGAACTCAATGATACCTATCTCAGTGAGTTAATTTGGAGAGACTTTTATTCGCAGATATTACACCACTTCCCTAAAGTGGTTGATACGGCCTTCAGAGAAAAGTACGACGAGATCCAATGGAGGAATAATAAAGAGGAATTCGAAGCATGGTGTGAGGGGCGTACGGGCTATCCCATAGTGGATGCAGGCATGAGAGAGCTCAATGAAACAGGCTATATGCACAACCGTATACGCATGGTGACAGCCAGCTTTTTGACTAAGCATTTGCTGATTGATTGGCGCTGGGGAGAGGCTTATTTTGCAGAGAAATTACTCGACTATGATCTGGCGAGCAATAATGGTGGCTGGCAATGGGCGGCAGGTAGTGGTACGGATGCGGCTCCCTACTTTAGAATATTTAATCCTACGAGCCAAATGCAAAAGTTTGATAAAGAGAAGACCTATATCAAGCGATATGTGCCAGAGTATGGGACAGATGACTATCCTGATCCTATAGTCGATCATAAAGAGGCTCGAGAGCGCTGTCTGGATAGATACAAATCTGCCCTCAATTAAACGTATTCCTTTAGTCTTATTGGTACTTTTGATCTATGACGGTAGATGTGATCATAGTAGGGCAAGGAATAGCAGGTAGCTTATTAGCTCACGAATTAGAAAAGAGAGGGAAAACGTTTGTGATCTATGATAAAGGTCATATGTCATCATCTACCGCTGTCTCATCTGGCCTCATCAATCCGATCACTGGTCGCAACTATGTGAAGTCATGGATGATCGATGATTTCTTGCCAGTAGCGATAACCATTTACCAAGAGATATCTTCCAAGATCGATACCAACTTCGTAGGAAATAAGCCAGTCATCCGTGGGATCCATACTCCGAAGGATGAAAATCAATGGCACAGCCGTCTGGCCATGGATGGATATGGCGAGTACATCAGTGAGGATTATGACGGGCCCGAGTATGATGATTATCTCAGAGAGATATTTCAATGGGGTAGCGTAAAGCAATCTTGCAATATTCATACTCAAGACTTATTATCGGGATTGAGGGCTCATTACGCTGCGATAGGAGTACTACGAGAAGAGCCGTTTTTATATGAGGATATAGTGATGAGTACATCGGCACTGTCATATCAAGGTATCGTCACTGAACATATTGTATTCTGTGATGGCGCTCAGGTCGTGAATAATCCGTATTTCAATTGGCTCCCTTTCAGACCAGCTAAGGGCGAGGTGGTGATTGTGAGGATTCCGGGATTTCCAGATAGTCATATAGTGAAACATCACAAGTTTCTGGTGCCTCTGGGGGATGATATTTTTTGGATAGGTAGTACCTATGAGTGGGAGTTTAAAGATGGCTCACCATCAGCAGCTAAGCGAGATGAGTTAGTTGGATTTTTAGAGCGCTATCTGAGGGTTTCATACGAGGTCATAGATCATCGAGCGGCGGTCCGTCCTTCTACTAAGTATCGCAGACCATTCGTCGGAGAGCATCCAGAGCATGAGCGGCTGTTAATTTTTAATGGACTGGGTACTAAGGGTATTTCGATAGGGCCGTATTGGGCAGAGTATCTTTGTGGACTTTTATATGATGGAGTGCATATCCATTCTGAGCTTCCTAAGATTGCAAATTGATATTGAGGTCTGGATCAAAGCTGAGGCTTGGAATCTTACCCTTTGCGCCTTTGTAATATTGATTGATATATTGCCAGTCTGCGGCCTCATCGGTTGTAGGGTAGAAAGGCTCTGAGATAGTGACTGTCTTGGTCGAATAATCAAATCTCACCAATAGTATAGGTGCTCCAGCGCCTTTAGCTATTTGATAAAATCCGGTTTTGAGTTTATTTACTTTTTTGCGGGTTCCTTCAGGAGCTATGCCCAGGGAAAATCGATTTTTAGACTTCATGAGTTGCACGATGGCCTCCACTACATTTTGACTTTGAGATCTATCTACAGGATGTCCACCCAAGGCTCTGAAAAACCATCCCCAAGGCGGTCTAAATAAGCTTTTCTTGGCGACGAAGTCATTTTTCAATTGGAGCGACCACTTTAGCAGGATAGCTACTATAAAGTCCCAGCTGCTGGTATGCGGCACCACTGCAAATACTCGATGACTGATGTCATTTCGTGGATTGCCTTCGACCTTCCAGCCCCAGAGCTTCAGTATTAGCTGACTTATGTATTTCATACGTTAGTTAGAATAACAAAAACAAAACAAGCACTTCTGTTTAGTATCAGAATTGCTTATTTGGTAGTCAGCAGCGATGATGTATGAGTATGGACGACTCTTTTAGTTGCCCATCATTGCTTGATTGCTCAGTTTATAGTCTTTGTTGTTGATAGTAGTGGTCTTTTCTTCTACTTTTTTAGTTTCCCATTTTGACTCTTTACCATCTTTTTTTCTTTTGGATTTTGCCTCAAGTAAGAAGCCGTCCATATACTCGCCATCATGAGATTTATAAAGATTAGGAGCTGATTTTTGCAGCATCTGACCAAAGCTTTCACGCCAGCTAAAGCCTAATTGGTCACTTACGTAAAATTCTGACTTGTCTTCCTCTGACTCAGCTTTGTAGCCTTGAGCTTCGTAGCCTAAGATCTTTTTAGTTTTATGCTTTTCAAATTTGTACTGAGTCTGGGATTCTTGATACTCTGCGCTCGCTGCGAATGCACCTGCCATTTTCATGACGCTCGGCATCGCCATAGCTGTTTTCTCCTTTTGATTATAGATGGTCATGATGTCATTCTCCGCATCGAATACAATGAGACTTTCGTCTTCCTCTGCCTGTACCATAGCGAATATGCCAGAGTTACTATTAAAAAGCATTTTCATCTTATTCGGTTTTTTCTCACCATAGTCATAAGTCTCTATTTCTACAGCGAAATCAAATGTGTAGCTCTCAGGTAGCTCTACATTGCCATACATACTATTCAGCATAGCCTGCATGGCATTCATTCGCTCTTCATCATTCTCGTATTCTTCGTCATCCCACTCTTTGCCATATGTAGCTTTGTACTGCTCTCTGAATATCTGATCATAGACATTATCCAGAGGACGGACTGCTCTATTAGCGATTTCTGTGGAGATTCCTTCGACGATTTTATCCTCTACACGCTGTTCTATTTTGTCAGCTGCACGATCCATTACTCTTTTGAATAATTGCGCAGATAGCGTAGATAAACTCGTGAGACCTACGAGTGATAGGGTAATAAAATATTTCATTGGTCAATAGTTGTTTAAGTAAATGTCAGCGTATCAAATTTAATGAGCTTTCTACGCTTTGACTAAGATTTGACTGCAAATTATTTGATGTGTCCTCCGATTACAATACCTATTTCACGGCATATTTAGTTTTCTTGCTCGTAATAAAGTTTATAGTATTTTCGACCATCTTCATCAGTACCTCGTTCTATCATCGTCCTATCACCATGTATATATACATGAAAGTTTTTATCCAGTTTTAATACAGATTTGAAGTCCTTTGCCGTCTTCTTTACTGCTTTTTTGGAGAGTCCAAAGTCCTCTGAGAGATCTACGTTCATCTCTGCTTGGTAAGACTCGCTATACGCCTCAAAAGACTGTATTAGATCCTCATGCTGGAGTACTTCATTCTTAAATTCTTCTTGGCTCAGCGACTCTTTTTCTTTAAAGTATTGGGCTGACTTATTGAGTAGATCTATTTGATCAGGTCGCTCCACTTCAAATTCTTCTGCGATCTGATGGCTGATATATGTCTGTGCCATATTCATGTAGGAGAGCGTCTTCAGATATTCATCCTGCAGTGGACGACTATTGATGAATGCTTCTCGCCAGTATTGCGCTTCGCTATTTCCATTAGATCTATCGATTACTGATAGTACATACCCATTTTCAGGCTCAATATTATAGATCAGGCAGGCTTTGTCGAGCTTATTGAGGCTGAGTCCTATGTCCGATGATATGTCATATCCCTCATATTCTTTAGTGATTTTGAGAAATTCATCTTTCGTTTCAGATTTAAAGATGCCCAATGCCTGTATCATCTGATCCTCATAAGCGATATCGTCAAAAAGGGCTATACACAGATCCCCTGACTTGATATTAGGATGAGTAGATACTTGATAGAGATGCTTAGCGATACTACCGCTGACCTCGCCTAATAGTGAGTTATCTGCAAAGATGGTCTGAGCAAATTGGAACAATGGATTCAATGTGAAGTCTTCATTGCTAAATGTGAATTGTTCTAATTCATCACGTTTTTTGATAGCATGAAGGAGGTATTCGAGTACGATTGGCTCGAGATCATAAGATACTACAGTAGGGTATTGCGAGAGCTTGAGCTGAGCATGATCACCATGGAGTAGTTGGTGGATGAATAATTGTTTTATCTGGATAGGGTCAAAGATCACCTTCATTTATACATCGTTTTTAGCTTATCGCAAAATTAGGCTTATTGAGATACTATTCTTTTACTTTTGGATTATTCATCTATAAGGTGTTATCTATAAATAATTATCAAATACTATGTACCTGATAGGCTATGATATAGGGAGCTCATCCATAAAAGCAGCATTGATAGAAGCGGACAGCCAAGAAGTGATACAGGTCGTGCAAAGTCCAAAAGTCGAGATGGATATGATATCTCATCATCCTGGTTGGGCAGAACAAGATCCAGAGGTCTGGTATGAGCACGTATGTCATGCTACACGTGAGATACTCGAGAGTGCGTCTATAGATCCCTCACAGATCAAAGGTATAGGGATCAGCTACCAGATGCATGGGTTGGTGGTCGTAGATGAGGATCACCAGGTCTTACGTCCATCTATCATCTGGTGTGATAGCAGAGCCGTTAAGATAGGCCAAGACGCATTGGAGGCCATAGGAGGGGAGAGATGTCTGGCTCGGACCATGAATTTTCCCGGCAACTTCACGGCCTCAAAATTAGCATGGGTCAAAGAGAATGAACCGGAAATATATGCTCGTATACATAAGATTATGCTACCTGGCGACTACATTGCCATGCGATTGACGGGTGAGATTACCACTACCATCTCAGGACTATCAGAAGGTATATTCTGGGATTTTGAGTCTTCGGATCTAAGTGAAGATATTTTGAGCCATTATGGGTTCTGTCAGGAGCTCATTGCTGATATACGACCTACTTTTTCGGATCAGGGCAAAGTCTCTGAGGAGAGCGCAGCAGAGACAGGTCTATCTGTGGGTATACCAGTCACTTATAGAGCTGGTGATCAGCCTAACAATGCGCTATCTCTGGGGGTGCTAAATCCAGGTGAAGTAGCAGCTACTGGTGGTACGTCGGGAGTAGTCTATGGTGTCATAGATACGAATGCATATGATCCTCGAAGTCGAGTGAATAATTTTGCACATGTGAATCATACAGCTTCTGATCCACGAATAGGCGTACTACTTTGTATCAATGGATCTGGTATAGAGTATAGTTTTACACGTCAGATCATGGCGGAGGATGGTGTATCCTATGATGATATGGAGCAGGAGGCCCAGATGGTTGATATTGGCAGTGATGGATTAGTCATTTTGCCTTTTGGCAATGGAGCGGAGCGTATGCTCGAGAATGTCAATGTCGGAGCCCAGTTTTTGCATGTTGAGTTTAATCGGCACAAGCGGGCCCACTTCTATCGAGCGAGTCTGGAGGGGATTGCTTTTTCATTTGTCTATGGTATCGAGATCATGAGAGAGATGGGACTCCAGGTCAATGAAATCAAAGCAGGAAATGATAATTTATTTCAGTCACAAATATTCTCTGATACGATATCACATCTGACGAATGCACAAGTGCATATCGTCAAAACTACAGGAGCAGTGGGAGCAGCTAAAGCTGCTGGCGTGGCCACAGGTATTTATGCTTCTGTAGAAGACGCCTGCCAGTCGGGTGACCCTATCAAAACATACAAACCAACAGGCGATAAGATCCCTTACCAAGCCGCTTACGATCGATGGAAAGCTGAGTTGTTAAAACAGCTCTAAAGCTTTGTATATCGAGACAAAGTATATCTTTGCGGGATGCGATTAAAGCGCCTGACGATAAAAGGATTTAAGAGTTTTGCTGATGAGACCGTCATCAACTTCAGCGAAAATCTAATAGGTATAGTCGGTCCCAATGGATCGGGTAAATCCAATATCGTAGACTCAATCCGCTGGGTGCTGGGTGAGCAAAAGACCTCTGAGCTCCGTCTCGAAAACATGTCAGATGTCCTTTTTAATGGTACGAAAGCACGTAAAGAGGGTAGGGTGGCGAAGGTCACACTCTCTTTTGACAATACTAAAAATATCCTCCCCACAGAGTATAACGAAGTCAGTATCTCTCGAATCTTATATCGTGATGGCACCAGTGAGTACCGCCTCAATGATGTGACCTGTCGGAAGAAGGATATTACAACTTTGTTTTTGGATAGTGGTATCGGATCCAACTCATATGCGATCATCAGTCTCAATATGGTCGAGGACATCCTACATGACAAGGGCGGCTCTCGACGATACATGATCGAGCAGGCAGCTGGAATATCCAAATATAAAGTCCGTAAAAAAGAAACACTCTCTAAGCTGCGTAGTACGGCTGAGGACCTCGAACGAGTAAGCGATCTACTATATGAGATCGAAAAAAGTATGAGCTCCTTTGAGCGCCAGGCTAAGCGAACAGAAAAGTATAATCTCCTCAAAGAAGAATATAAGGAGCTCTCGATCAATATCTCCAAACGTGAGATCAAAGAGATATCCGATCAGCTCAAGTCTCTCAGAGAAAAGCTACAGCAAGAAGAAGATCAGAAGATACACCTCGAAAAAGAAATCAATGAGAAGTCCGCTGTACTCGAGCGACTGAAAGTCAGAATACTGGAGGCAGAAAAGTCGCTGAGTCAAGATCAGCAGACATTTAATGCGCTGATCGAAAAGCTCGGACGTACAGAAAATGAGAAGAATCTGCTCAATCAGCAAGTGATCAATAGTCAAGAGCGTCTCAGAGATATCGCTCAAGACGAAGTGCAGCTCAAAGAAAGCGTAGAGCGATCTACAGAGCAAATCGAGATCGCTGTCGAAAAGAAAGAAGCTTACTCCGCTCAGCTGAATGAATCAAAAGCGAATCTCGAATCTGCAAATGAGCAATATCTCACGCTGCAAGGGATCTATCAAGATCTGCGACTCCAAGAGAAGAAAATCAAAGATGAGGTCGCCGCTAAACAACAAATAAAAAGTAATACCGAAAGAGAGCTTGAATCCTATAAAACGAAGGTCGAGCTCATAAAGGGAGATATAGAAAAACTTGAAGAAAGGAGAGCTTCATTTGAGAGTACGCAAGGGCAAAAACTTAAAGACTACGAAGAACTCAAAGAGGACTTTGAGATACTCAAGACGCAGAATGAACAGCTTGAGGCGACTATAGAAGATCTCGAAAGTCAAGATGCAGATCTCTTTGCGCAGATCAATGATACTCGTGGCAAAAAGAATAAAAAAGAACTCGAAGAGTCATCACTTCAACAGCGCATTAAGTTTCTCCAAAATGTCATCGAAAAGAATGAAGGTGTACCCGAGTCAACTAAGTTTTTGCTAAAGCAAAACAAGAATTTGAGTCTATTTTCTGATATCATCACAGTGGATGATGATAGGTACACCTCCATCATAGAGTTGTTTTTTGAGCCCTATCTGCATTATCTCGTAGCTCGTGATAGAGCAGAAGCACTGCGATATTATCAATCTGTCAGAGAAGCTCAAAAAGGGAAAGTAAAGGTATTCGTATTAGAGGATTTTGGCGCTAAGCCTACTGTAGCTAAACCTGATCTCATCCCTATCACTGAGGTGATCAGTGTGCAAGCGGGCTATGAGTCATTAGTCGAGCATATAGCTCATAGAGTGTATATTTACTCAGGGCCTATTAATGGTCTGAGAGATATGAATCTCGATCATGAGGATATCATCCTATCAAACGAGGGATATCTGATCTATGGACAAGGAGAGATTTATGGAGGATCTAATACACTTTTTGAGGGAGTGCAACTGGGGCGAAAACAAATCCTCGAAAAACTATATAGCTCTAAGGATAAGATCATCGATGAAATCGAAAGGATAGAGGGAGAGGTGATCAAACTGAAAAACGAAAAACAACAAATCCAGATCAAACTGGAAAATGCCAAGAAAGAGCGAAAACTGAAAAGTAGAGAGGCTCAGCAAAAGCAGCAAGCTGTGTATCAACTCGAGAGCTCACTTTATAACTTTAAGGAGAATATCAGCCAAATAGATCGTCAAAAAGACGATAAAAGGGCTCAGCTCGAAGAGGCACAGCAGCATGTGATAGTCAAAGAAAAACAGCTCGAAGAGCTCTCGGCTATGAAGATCGATGAACTATCTGATGACGAGCTCACTGGTAAAATAGCGGATATCTATGGCCAAATGGCTGTAGCAAGCGAATCCAAGGAGAAATCTCAACAAAAGGTCTATGAGCTCCAAGGTCAAGTGAATATACTGACTAAAGAGGTCGAGTTTCATCAGAATACAAAGAAGAGTGTCGAAGCACGAGTCAACAATATAGATGGCGAGAGGGAGACACTCAGTAATAAAATCAAAGAAGGAGAATATCACCTGGCACTGACTAAGACTAAGTTATCTAAGCTCTATGAAGAGCGGGAGACGCTCCAGAGTAAGCTCAGCGAGCATGAAGACAGTTACTATAAGGAGAAGGGAAAGATTTTTGAAAGGGAGAAAGAGCTCAGTGAATATCGATCAAAGCTCAATCAGCGAGAATCTGTCATCACTGCCCTGAATGAAAAAATGTCGAATGCCAAATTTGAACTCAAGGCGGTACATGATCGCAATGAGATAGAGTTTGGATTCAGGATCATGGAGGTCAATATTGATGAAGCCTACCTCTCCATCGATCTCAATCAGCTCAAGCTCAAAAAGAGTAAACTACAGGATAAGATAAAGGGATTCGGCGAGATCAATCCAATGGCGATTACTGCCTATAATGAAATCAAAGAACGGCACGAACATATCACTAAGGAGCGTAATGATATCTTTGAGGCGAAGGAATCTCTCGAAGCGACTATCGCAGAAATAGAAGAAGCCGCCTCTATTAAGTTTAATGAAAGTCTGAGCCAGATACGAGAGAATTTCAAGAATGTCTTCCAAGGCCTATTCTCAGAGGATGATGACTGTGATATCATTTTGATGGATACAGATGATCCACTCGAAGCTCGCATTGAGATAGTGGCAAAACCTAAAGGCAAGCGACCTAAATCTATCAACCAACTATCTGGAGGAGAGAAGACCTTAACGGCAGCATCTTTCCTTTTCGCTCTGTATCTATTGAAGCCTGCACCTTTCTGTATTTTTGATGAGGTCGATGCACCCTTGGATGATGTCAATGTCCAAAAATTCAATAAGATCATCCGTAAGTTTAGTCAGGACTCCCAGTTCATCATGATCACTCATAATAAGCTAACCATGGCGGAAGTAGATATCCTATACGGAGTCTTCTTAAAAGAGCAAGGGGTATCTGGGGTGAGTGCTGTAGATTTCCGCACTTATGATTCGGCAGAATTATTGACGGCTGAGTAGACTACACCTTTACGATACCAGAATTAATAGCATAAGTGATAAGCTCCACAGGAGAGCTGATCTTGAGTTTTTTCATGATATTCTTTCGGTGGGTATAGATGGTATGGACACTGATATTTAGTATTGACGAGATTTCTTTTGCCATCTTGCCTTGAGCGATGAGCTGTACGATTTCTTTTTCTCGAGAGGTCAGTATATCGGCGGTGGTGGTAGTATCGTCCTCATCTTCGCCAAAGGACTTATCAATAATGATATCTAAGATCGTATTGCAGAAATATTTTTGATCTTTCAGTGAGGCTTCGAGCGCTTTGTAGATTTCTTGTCCGCTACAACTTTTAGTTACATAGTTATTAATACCCCGGCTAAGTACATTGTAAATATTGCGCTTATTTGACTCATTCGAGATGATAAGTATTTTGGCTTCTGGATTTTGCTCTTGGATCAGAGTGATGGTATCAATACCAAAGGCAGGCTCATCGGCAAAGTCTATGGTGACTAAATCATACTTATTATTGAGGAGCTTATTCTCGAGATCTTCTGAGTTGAGCGCTTCGTGTATTGCCTCATAAAAAGGATTGCGGTCTATCACCGTCTTGAGTCCTTCTCTATAGAGAAAATTGGATTCACAAACTAATACCTTCGCCTTCTTCATGTGCCAAAAATATAGGAATAACACAACACCTCAGATATTGTTTTGTCATAATAGTGTCATGAATGAAAGGCAATAAAAAAGGCCCTACTAATGTATATTAATAGGGCTGGTGGGTTTTAACAGTTGCAGCGTGCTGCACTTATTGATAAAGTTAGTCTTAATTTTGCACTCTATAAATCTAATATGGCAAACTCCGTACCAAATTATCATATACAGAATGTTGAGTTTAAAGGAAGCTTTCCGAAGGTGAAAATGGCACCCAAGTTTGAGCTCCCAGAATTCGCATTTATCGGTCGATCAAACGTGGGCAAGTCGTCCTTGATCAACTATATCTGTCAGCGCAAGAAGTTGGCTAAAACCTCCAGTACTCCAGGTAAAACTCAACATATCAACTTATTCAATGTAGAGGACGAATGGATACTCGCTGATCTCCCAGGCTACGGCTATGCCAAAGTCTCTAAAAAGCTGAGGGGAAAATGGGGAAGTATGATCGAGCGCTATCTGCTCGAGCGAGAAAATCTCACCTGTGTATTCTTACTCATAGACAGTCGTATACCACCTCAAGATATTGATATTGATATGATCAACTGGCTGGGAGAGCACCAAGTCCCTTTTATATTGATCTTTACTAAGACTGATAAGGTAAAGCCAATGGTCTTACAGCAAAATTTGGTAAATTTCTTTGCGCCTCTTCGAGAGATGTGGGAGACTTTGCCTGAGTATATTTTGACCAGCTCGATCAAGGATAAGGGACGAACTGAGCTATTGGATTTTATCCATGATATCATAGCTGTAGAATAAAGAGCTGTAGATCATATCAGAATTCTATCTTTATACCCATATGCAGGAATATCCTAATATTATAGCTGATTATAAAGATTGGCCGATCACACAGTTTTACAGCGATCGAGAGAGAGTGGTGAAAAAACTGGCCAATAGTACTATGGAGTACCTCATGGAGCACCACGAAGGGGAGCTCTTAAGTCTGCTCAATCAGACTATATATGCCGAAAAACTCAGAACCAAAACAGAGCCTCTTAAAGTCGATCCTCCTAAGGAAAACAACTACTGGAAAAAAATGGAGGTAGATCTCGCTACAGAGTTATTATCTGGAGCGGAGTCGATGAAGGCGGTGGAGGAAAGGCTCAGGAAAATTGTGAATCGCTACTCTGAGGAGATCACAGGAGATTTTCAACCTAAGACGTTTCAATTTGCTCGAAAAGCGCTGACCAGATTCTTTTCTGCACTTTATAATCCTTTCTTCGTCAAAGGGGGAGGACCCATGTGGGGTAGTAAGGAGACACTTCTGGATAAATTTAGAATAGAGGGGCCAATGGACCATATCCGAGAGCTCTTTGATAAGGGCACAGTCCTGATACTGCCTACGCATTTTTCTAATCTGGACTCCATCCTCATAGGATATGCGATCGAAATGCTCACAGGTATGCCTGCCTACTCCTATGGTGCTGGGCTCAATCTATATGACTACGAGCTCATGGCCTACTACATGAGTCGACTCGGTGCTTACAAAGTGGATAGGCGTAAGAAAAATCCAATCTACGCACAGTGTATTCGACAGTTTTCGACCATATCGATCCAAGAAGGAATGAACTCTATATTCTTTCCTGGAGGGACTCGATCAAGGAATGGTCAGATCGAACAGAAAGTAAAACTGGGGCTACTTAGTACACTCATAGATGCACAAAATGAGTTTTATCTCAGGAACTTTGATAAGAAGATTATCATAGTACCATTAGTGATTAGCTATCATTTTGTCTTAGAGGCTGGATCGCTGATCGAGCAGCACCTTAAGCGAGTAGGAAAGGAAAACTACCTCGCCCAGAGAAAGCCTAAGAAGACCTATATGAAAAATATTCGCTTCTTAAATCGACTAATGAAGAGCGATAGCTCAGTGACGTTATCCTTTGGAGAGCCGATAGATATATTCGGAAACCCGCTCGATCGTGATGCTAATAGTATCAAAAATGATAAACCCATAGATATCAAAGGATACTTCTTGTCAGATGGCAAAATGACCTTTGATAAGCAACGAAACATGGTGTATACTCGTCATCTCGGCGGAGAGATCGTTAAGTCTTTTTATAAAGAGAACATCGTGCTGAGTAGTCATTTGGTGGCATATGTCGGATTTCAGATGTTTAAGAAAAAATATGCAAATATTGATCTGTTCAATCTGCTGAACCTGCCTAAGGACTATCTCGATTTTGAGCTCCATCATTTCTTAGAGACATTAGATTATCTGAGGGATAAGCTGATCGAGCGAGAACAGGCTGGGGAGATCAAACTAAGTGATGAGGTAAGGAGCTATAATGCCAAAAGCTTGATAGAAGATGCTATTAAAAATTTAAATGTCTATCATTTTTATAAACCAATAGGGATAAAAAGTGGTAAGGTATATTCTGAGGATTATAGATTGTTGTATTATTACCACAATCGATTAGAGGGATATGATCTGGATAAGCACGTCAAAGTGGCGGCTATGAAATCATTCAAACTATCCCCAATAGCCTATTAGGCATGATTGTTAAGAAATAAAGAAACGTTTTGAATTTTATAATATTCGATCTGGAAGCTACCTGCTGGCGAGGTCGTCCACCCAAGGGCATCACAGAGATCATAGAGATAGGAGCGGTCAAAGTAGATCGCAGCGGAGATGTAGTTGATACCTTTTCAGAATTTGTCAAGCCCATGGTGAATCCTCATCTATCAGGATTTTGTAAATCACTGACTAATATCAGTCAAGAGGAGGTAGATGGTGCAGAGTATTTTGATAGGGTAGTGTCTCGATTCATGGAGTGGGGTGAGGTGTATGATGATGAGTACCTATTATGTTCGTGGGGGCATGATGACTCGCTTCTCCTGCGCAATGACTGTCGACTACACAAGATCGAAGAGCACTGGGTGAATGAGTTCGTCGATCTAAAGAAGTCCTACCGAAATCTCAAACAACTAAAGCATGCCTCAGGCTTGAAAAGTACGGTGAAAAAGGAGGGTTTCGAGTTTACTGGGATACATCACAGAGCGATCAGCGATGCGGAGAATCTTGCCAAAGTATTTATCAAGCATTTAGAAGATTGGGATTTATTTAGGTGATTTCTCATTACATGATTCATCGATAGAATACTTAAACTTATCTAAAAAGAAACACATTAGAAACTAAAATGAAGTGATTCGTATTTAGTTAGATGAGTACATTTGCTCAAAAATAAAATTAGATTAAACAAAGCTTTTAAAGAATGAAAAAATCAATATTTCTCTCTTTCTTCTTGATGTTCTGCTCGATGATGATCATGGCACAGGATCAAGGTACACTGACTATGGCCATCACTGACGTATCATCGGACAATGAGCAAATGGCTGCAGGTCTTGAAATGATGAAAGGCACAGAACTGAAAGTCACCTATGATGGTAAAAGATCAATGACTAAAATGAACATGATGGGTGGTATGGTAAAGACAGATATCAAAATGTCAGAAGAAGGCAATATGGATATGTATATGGATATGATGGGACAGAAAATGTGGATTCCGGCTACTAAGGCTGAAATGGAAAAGGCACAGGCAGAAAGCGGTGCTGACCAAGAATTTGACTATCAGTATGACGAAAATGATACTAAAGAGATCGCAGGTTTTAACTGCTATAAGATGACAATGACTACACCTGCTAATCCTGAGTTTACGCTTACAGCATATGTGACTGAGGACATCGATATTAATGCAGCGGTGATCCAAAATGTCGACATTACTAAATTCAAAGGTTTTCCATTAGAGTATACTATGGATATGGGTATGATGAAAATGACTTTCTCTACTACGGAATTCTCTAAAGAGGCTGACCTGAGTGTCTTTGAGGTAGATACTAAAGGATATAAGAAAATGACAATGGAAGAATTCCAAGCTCAGATGGGAGCTATGGGAGGTGGAGGCTTCGGCTTCTAATTTGTAGTCTAAAAAGACAATAACATAGAGGGACAGGATTCATATCTTGTCCCTTTTTTATATTCGTGAAAATCATAATATGAGGATCATACAGCTGACAGACTCACATATCGGCCGAGCAGGGGAGACTCCACTGGGTATAGATGTACGGGCGCATTTTAGGCAGGTGATAGAGTCTGCCGTATCTCATGATCCTGATCTCATCATCCATACTGGCGATATCTGCTTGAAAGAACCTACTGAGGAAGCTTATCGTTGGACAGCTGATGTCTTAAATGAATGTGGTCTACAGGACAAGATCATCGGTGTGCCGGGAAATCATGATGAGGTCATCCAGTTCGCTATTATGCTGGATCTGGAGGGTCAGATCAAGTACAGTGATCAGGCTGAGTTATATTATCAATATGAACTTGATACTCAGGCGTATGATCTCATACTACTGGATAGCAGCTCAAAGGCTATCAGTACGAATCAGCTCAGCTGGTTCAGGAATGCACTTAAAGAATATCAGAAGCCTAAGCTAATCTTATGTGTACATCATCCACCGATTCTCTGCAGTGTACGATACATGGATCAGCATCACCGATTAGAAAATGGATTAGAGCTCATGAAAATCATCGAAGAATATCAGGATCTTGAGATTGATATATTCTGTGGACATTATCATGTAGAGAAAACTATCAGATACTCGATGAATATAAATGTGCATATCACGCCGTCATCTTATGTACAGATCAGTCATGATGCGCCAGGATTTGTGTTGGATCACAGTAGACCTGGATATCGGGTCATAGATCTGATCGATGATTGCATGATGACTTATGTAGTCTATATAGATTAATCGAATAAGGCCTATAATATATATTATGTTAAATAGAAGATTCTGTTATTAACCACTTCGCATCCTCGTGATATTTTGTACCCTCATCTTTGTGAGAGCTGTCATAACACTTCAGGCTCTTTGTGTATGACTACTGAAAAAATAAAAAGCCGACTCCTCTTGACGAGAAATCGGCTCTGATAATATTTGTCCTGCTTTTCTTTTTATTTGTATGAGACGGCGATCTGAAAGATCTGGAATACGATCTTGATCGAATCCTTCATCGAGAGCTTACTTCCATCTTCATGAACCCATCTCTTTAGTGGCTGCTCACAGAGATACTTTTCAGTTTCTTTGCCATAGAGCTTTTTCATACGCATGAATATCTCTACATCAAAAAGCCATGCGGTCAAGAATGATTTTGAGAATGCGTACTCAGCGGCATCACGAGTGAATATCTTAGCTCCACACTGCGTATCCTTGAAAGGCATACCCAGTATTTTCTGTATGATCTTATTAATGGTGAGTGATATAATCTCTCGTGATGACTCTTTCGCAATATTAGCTCCCATACGGGTGATCCGTGAGCCACTGACTATTTTGAACTCCCCTTCTGATATCGTAGATACGAGATCTTCAAAGTCCGCAAAATTAGTAGAGAGATCGGCATCCAAAAAGCCTACATAGTCTACTTGTGGGTCTTTAAGCATATGTAGCATTCCCTGACGGACGGCCTCGGCCTTACCTCCATTTTTCTCACAGTCATATACCGTTATATAGTCTTCATGACCTTTTTGCAGGTCTTTTAGTACTTCGAGGGTGTTATCCTTGCTACCATCATTCACAAAACAAAGTTGATATCCGTGATTTGACTCGACGAATTTTGTAAACTCAGCTGATCGAAGTCGTTTTTCTTCATTGTAGCATGGTATGATGACCGCCACTACGTTTTTATGGATCTTAGAGCTTGAGTCGATATATCTCGCTGGCATTTTATCCATCGGCATACGTAGGATACGCTTCACTCTCACGACTAATTCATTAATGCCTACAGGTTTTTGGATGTAGTCATCTACTCCCATATTGAAAGCATCGACGATCTTAGTCTCTTCTTCTTCGCCTGACATGACTATTATAGGAACACTGTCATTTCTGACATTCCTGACTTCTTCGATAAATTCGAATCCGTTCATATTAGGCATGTTCAGATCGACTATGATGAGATCTGGATGCTCCTCGTCATACTTTTTTAGTCCCTCTGCCCCACTCTCGGCAGTATGTACATCAAATCCTGCCTTGCCCAACTTGTGAGTAATAGATTTCAGAATGAGAGGTTGGTCGTCAATCGCCAGTATTTTCATTGTTTCGCACTTTGTTATAAAAGGTAGATATCTCAATGACACAGTGTGCTTTGATAGTCACCTACTGTTTATTGAGAAAATCACAAATAAATTGTATTCATCAATGTAATCAAAAAAGGCCTTTCTGAAATCAATCAGAAAAGCCTTTAAGATTATTTTACATAGGATTTATCTATCCTAAGATCTCTTTCACTTGTTTGACCACATTTTCGGCGGTGAATCCAAATTTCTCGTCAAGTACTGTATACGGCGCACTATAGCCAAAGTGATCTAAGCCCCACACTTTACCTTGATGGCCGACGAGACCTTCGAGGCTGACAGGTAGACCTGCTGTAAGACCAAATCTCGCTACTCCCGCAGGTAGCACACTCTCTTGATACTCTCCCTCTGTACGTCTGAACAAGCCTTCGCTTGGTACAGATACGACTCGACAGTTGATACCATCAGCCTCGAGCTGAGCAGTGGCACTCATGAGCGTCGATACCTCTGAGCCATTAGCTATGAGCACGATATCGGGTTTGAGTGCACTCTCGTAGACGACATAGCCTCCGTTGATAGCATTCTCTGCTTGTGCCTTCCTGTTGGGCACTTCGATGTTAGGGATATTTTGTCTCGATAGGATGAGTCCTGTGGGTGAGTGCTGGTTAGTCAATGCGAGCTTCCAGGCTACCGTTGTCTCAGGTCCATCTGCAGGGCGCAAGGCTAAGAAGCTATTGTGTCCACTATGATTCTTGAGCTTTTCTAATAGTCTCAGCTGTGCCTCCTGCTCGATCGGCTGGTGTGTAGGGCCATCCTCCCCTACTCTGAAGGCATCATGCGTCCAGAGGAAGATTGTGTTTTGCTCCATGAGCGCAGCTACACGGAGTGCAGGCTTCATATAATCGCTGAATGCAAAGAAAGTAGCACACACAGGGATCACACCACCATGTAGCGACATCCCGACGCATAGTGCTGCCATAGTGAGCTCAGCGACACCAGCCTGTAGAAAGGCGCCTGAGAAATCTCCTTTTTTGAAGGCAGTCGTCTTTTTGAGGAAGCCATCCGTTTTATCACTATTAGATAGATCCGCTGACGATACGATCATATTCTCTACATGATCTGCGAGATATGATAGTACAGCAGACGAGGCATTTCGTGTTGCCACATTATCCTTTTGATCGATGCTATCCCAGTCGATATATGGTAGCTCTCCACTTAGGAAGCTTTTTAGCTTTTCAGCTAAACCTTCATGGTCTTTTTCCCATTTAGCGAAAGCTTCTTTTCTGGTCTGAGCTGCATTTTTCTTGGCTTTGAGGACTTCGTCATAGTACTCCTGTACATCTTCAAAAATCGCAAATGGTGATTCTGGATCTCCACCGAGTCCTTTGATAGTCTCAGGATACGAAGCCGTCGAATTGCCTAATGGCTTACCATGAAACTCCACTCTACCTTCGTACAGATTGCCCTGAGCATCACGGATACCTTTCCCCATGAGGGTCTTACCTATGATGAGGGTTGGTTTACCGGTCTCGTCGATACCTGCCTGTATCGCTTTGCGGAGCGCATCATGATCATTACCATCGATAGTGACTACATGCCAGTCCCAGGCTTCATATTTTTTAGCCGTATCCTCGTGAGTCACTTCATCTACCTCGGTAGAGAGCTGTATATCATTCGCATCATAAAACATGACGATATTGCCGAGCCCCAAATATCCTGCAATACGTCCGGCACCTTGAGATATCTCTTCTTGGACACCTCCATCTGAGATGTAGATATAGGTCTTGTGCTCTACTACCTCACCAAATCTCGCTGCCAAGAATCGCTCTGCGATGGCTGCTCCGATACCAAAAGCATGTCCCAGACCGAGTGGTCCAGAAGTATTCTCAATACCTCGAGCGACATCGATCTCAGGGTGTCCAGGAGTGACACTACCCCACTGTCTGAAGTTTTTGAGATCCTCCATGCTATAGTTGCCCGTCAGTCCAAGTGTGCTGTAAAGCATAGCGCTCATATGACCTGCATCGAGGAAAAATCGATCTCTCATCGCCCAGTTCATATCACTTGGGTCGTAGTTGAGAAATTCGGAGTATAGGATGTGCATGAAGTCTGCACCACCCATTGGGCCACCAGGGTGACCAGAGTTAGCTTGTTCTACCATGGCTGCTGATAGTAGTCTGATGTTGTCAGCGGCTCTCATGGATATTGCTTGTTTAGACATGCTTTAGTTTTTGTACCGATTTTGCAGCTATGACGTAGGCCTGATGAGTAGACTTTCGTCAAAACTGCTTTTATTTTTATGCCACAAAGAAAGAGTTTCTAAATCGTTTTTGGGTAATTCTATATCTCTATTTGTTGCTCAATTGTCTTGAAAATTGAACTATTTACATCTACGGGGTAATATTGTCCATTTAATGGTTAATTATGTTTCATACCCTATGCGTATACGCTGCTCAGTACTTCATATAGTTTATCCAGATCTTTAGGTTCATTGTACACATGCAGCGATACTCGTATCGCATCGCCTCTATAGGAGACCTTGATATCCGCCTCTTCACAGCGCTGCTGTATGAGTGACATCGAGTCATCTGGTATTCGGATGCCAAATAAGTGATCTGTCCTGTACTGGCTATCTTCTATAATTAGCCCAAGCTCTATTAGCCGATCCAGATAGGGAGTCAGTAGCTCAGTGCTGTATGACTGTATCTGATCTACGCCCCACTCAAGTATTTGAGTGGTGCCCGCTAAGGCAATAGGAATATTGATGAAATTAGCCGCTTCGCCCATCTCGTAGCGTTGGGCACCAGAACGGTATTCGGTCTTATAGTTTACGAGATTCTTGAAGTCTTGGCTGTCTTTCCGATTGATCCAGCTCATCTCTATGGGATGACCATCTAAAAATGCCTCACTGAAATAACAAAATCCCAAAGCGTATGGACCCATCAGCCATTTATACCCAGCAGCAGCGATGATATCTGCCTGTACCTCAGCCTGATCATATGGCAGAGCGCCAAAAGACTGCGTCCCATCTATGATCAGTAGTGCGTCATGCGCTCGGCAGCGTTCTCCTATCGCTACCAGATCGAATAATGTCCCATCTGCCCAATGAGCGTGACACATCGCCACGAGGAGTGTGGAGTCATCTATGGCGCTCAGGATATTCTGATTCCAAGTGGCCCCTCTGTTAGCTGGTTCAGTAGGTCCGACTGTTTCGATCCTGAGATCATGTTTCTTAGCTAAATCAGCCCAGATGTAGTAGTTACTGGGGAACTGTTCTTCCAGTACGATGATCTTATTCTTTCCTTTCGGAATGTGAATATTATTCGCTGCATTAGCCAGTCCGTAAGATACGGATGGAGTCAAGGCTATCTGATGTGGATTTAAGATGTTTAGGATCTCGGCATATTGAGCTTTGAGTTGCTCCGCTGGATCAAAGAAGTCGGGTATAGAGATCTCATAGGGTCTTCTCTTCATATCCACTCCACTATATCCTGCCTCTATTGCTGATCTAAGGAGTGGCGACATATAGGCACCATTGAGATAACTCACTTCCTGATCGAGATCAAATTTATCTTTTTGACAGCGCATCTTTTTTGTTGTCTAAAGTAAGGATAGTTTTAAAAGACCAAGTATTCTCTTTTTCTCTGTATTAACGTAACATGTACCTCTGATCTACCAAAATTTAAAAATTTGGCAGATCTCGCTGCGATTTCGTCCGCTCTTTTCCAAGTATCAGCCATCGAACTCATCCTCCTGTCCTTCTCTTGAAAAAGAAGTATGGTACATTTGGTTTTCAAGTGAAAAATCAAGGGCATAACATGTCCTCCATTTTAAGGGAGGTGCCCGAAGGGCGGAGGGTTCGAAAGCAGAAATAAAGGATCATTTTACCCTTGAGCCCTTCACCAGATAAACCAAATTTCAAAAATTTGGCAGATCTCGCTGCGAACTCAAATACTCGAAATTATTTTCTTTATTTCCTTACGGCCTGATAAATAACCAAAGGAAATATAGACGCTCAAAATTATAAATAGCAGCAAAGGCCGTTCCATGATTTTTCGATCACTAAACTGTACTATATCCAACAATAGTAACATTAGTGTTACTATAGAAAAAAGAATAGTAGCTTTCTTGGGTATCAATTTTATTCTGTACTTGCCATTGTTTTTAAGAAACTTAAAATTCGGTGAAAACGAGTCGGGAACATCCTTACTTAAAGAAAATACTCGTTTTTCGAATATGCAAGATTTTTGTACTACGCTAATTTTGCTTGATTTCTTCTCTAAGTAATTTCTTAATTTCTCTGTAAAGAATTCGTCTAATTCAATATCTAATTCAAATAAAAACTGCTTATATCTTGTAGTCTGCATTATTGCATTTATATATTATTCTTTCGTTACGTTTAATCAGTACAGATCTTGACTTGGCCCGAAAAGACCAAATATCTCCTGCCATGATACTGTCAACATCAATTAATTCTGGTAATCCTTTATGAGTAAGGCAATAAGGTAATCTTATTGTATCATTTAAAACATATCGACCACTATATTCAGATTCCTTGAAGTCTACAATGACATATTGATGATCACTATTTAAATCAATAGTTTGTTTGTATACCACACCATTTCTCCTATCAAATCCATACTTATTGAGATTTATGATCATAATAACTGAGAATAGGAACAGCATGCTCCCAATTGTTTTTAAAATATCACGGCCTAATTGGGTTTCTTGCTTCATATAGTTGCTGTGGTGTTAATACTGCTCCTTGTTTAAATTGTATCTCTGGTTCTGGCAATTTAGGAATTACTTCCCTCCCCTACAGCACCGTCACATCTCCAGTCGCTGTCACTCTCTCTCCGGTATCGGTCACTAATACCACTGCATAGACATAGACGCCGGTAGATAGCTCCTCTGTAGCTTGAGCATCAAGACAAAACTGACCTGCGGATATCAACCCTGAGGCATGCGCTCTACGTCCTCCCCATCGATCAAATAATGAGAAACTCTCCACTGATACTATTTCACTACTTGCATGAATGCAGAACGCACCATTCTGTGCACTACCCTTGCGGATAGCGTTGGGAAGGTAGTACTGAGTAGTTGCCATGACAGGAGGATCTACGATTACAGTATCCATGATCGATGTATCCACGGTCATCGTATCGATGATGATAGAGTCAGGCTCCTCAACGATGACCTGTAGTGCTCCGAGTGTCATACATCCAAAAGTATCAATCAGAGTAAACTCATAGCTGTACGAATCCATTGGCACGATTTGAATCTGATTGCAGGTATCATTGAGACATACTACCTCCTCAGAGGCGGTCCACTCGATATACCATAAGAAGTCATCATCGATATGTGACATGCTGGTCTGTAGCATATCTCCAGCTTTTACATATAGAGTGGTATCTATCGTCCCTTCAAACTCGTGAGATGTGACCTCATGCTCGTCATAATAGGCACATCCCTCTGGAGTAATGATCTCGATAGTGTTAATACCAGGGTGAGCATTTAATTCTGACTGCCAATCGGTTAATTGACCATTCCAACTAATGATCCAATCTGGACCGATATCCTCAGAGATGTGAAAAGGATATATCGCTGTCGCATCATGTTCACAGAGAAAATCTTCTAGTAGCCATGATAAGCTAAAATCTAAGCTCACAGTTTCATCGATCTGTATCTCTATACTATCTCTACATCCATCGGAGGAGACACTATAGATCGTGTGTGATCCAGCAGGAAGTAGCAGCGGTGAGCTAAGCTCTCTGCCAGCCCCATCTCTGAGTGTGGCCCCATTGTGCTGTATATGTACGGAGGCACTCTCCCCTTCGCATATAACGAATGTACTCTGTGCCGAGTCAATCGATACTTCAGTGACCACAGGTGTAGGCATAGTGAAAGTAGTCAGTATGCTGCATCCAGAAGGATTATAGATTTCTACCTCATGCTCTCCTGGGGCTATATCATCTATGATCTCATGACTATAGGTATCCAGACCTATCAAAAAATCATAGGCATCTGGAGGATCCATCACGAACTCCACCCGACCTGATGAGGCATGACACTCTGGAGGTGTCACGATGATCGTATCCAGCTCATAGTAGCTGATATTATCGAATAGTATTTCATAATAGATAGTGTCACTCAGGCAGTCACCATTGTCTCCATAGGCCCAATAGATGCCAGGTTCATCTACAGTGATGGCACTATCAAAGGCTCGCTCCGTCTCACCAGTACTCCAGTGATACTGTAGGTGTCGACCTCCATCATAGGAGGGGCGTGCTCTCAGCGTCTTACTTTGACTACAGTCAGAGTAGTCCTCATACACTTCGATAGTGACAGGCTGGACTGTGTCTATGACTATTCGCTCTGTCGTGATGCAGCCTGCTGGTGATATGATATCCACCTCATAGACACCTATACCGGCATTGCGAAAATATCGACCATCAGCACCGTCCTCTATGTTCCATTGATAGGTGTAGTCGTCTGAGGGACTCACGGTCACGACTATCCGCCCATCGTACGATCCACATTGGGGAGGTGTGATATCTTGGTTTACTTCAACCTGTGGGATATTCTCCACTACGAAAGTGCCTCTGACCTCACAGCTGCTATGAGATACTGTCACAGAGTAGGTCCCCGCAGATAGCCCGTCTAATCGATATGGTCTATTTCCTCGTGTATACGGAGATCCGGGCCCATGATCCCACTGTACATAGGTATTGGGCCAGTCTCCTGAGCCCATAGTAAACTCGATATACCCATTATTAGAATATTCGCAGCTGTGACCTATATCTTGGCTGCTAAACGTCAGAACCTCACCCTCCTCGTGACGTTGATAGGTGATCGTCGTATCTGTCATACAGCCAGCTGGATTAGTCACTTCGACATAGTAGGGCTGATCATAGCGATAATCCCAGAAATGCTTGTCATATCTATGGTCAAAAAGCATATCTACCTCCAGCACGCTATCCGCATAGATCTTGACATGAAATGGAAGTAAATGCTCATTTCGCCAAGCCGTGAGCTCAGTAAAGCCCGTGCTAATATCACAAAATGTATCAAGTGCCACGATGTCTCTAAAAATAAACTCTAAAGGCTGTCGAGTACAGGGCACCTCGATATAGCCATCGATACTACAGTGCTCCATGACATATAGCTCGCTACTGGTGATGATCGTAGTAGACCGATCCGTATAGTCTCCAAAAGCTATGTGTATATCATCCGCTGGGATCTCCAGCACCTCAAAACACAGGGTGATCAATATATCGGTATCCTCTACCAGATTTTGAGCGCCTACTCCCGTATTATCTTCCCATTTGATGACGATGAGACCAGTGGTATCTTGGTCGACGGTCATCCCCTCATGTGCACTGTAGCTCATACTCGTGTAGCTGAGATATTCCGCTGGATAGGATATCGGCTGCACGATAGACAATATATCTTCAAATCCTCTGACCGTGACATTGACGCAGATTTCTTCTTGATCTGGATATACAGATGCTGGCTCTACGGCCAAAGTTACTTCACAGTCTGTCTGCGCTCGTAGCACTCCTGACAGAGTCATGTTCAGCAGTATTGTTCTTATCCCTTGTAATATCGTTTGGTTCATACTTTTTAAAACTCTCCGCCTGTATGTATGTTACGAAAATAGGAAGTTATACTCTTATAATTGCTATAGTGAGTTATTTATATATTAAATAATTGTGTAATGTGTTTGGTGCTCATGATAATCGAAGACTAATGCTGGAGTACTGTATGAAGAGCCAAGTATCTGCCATCGAACTCATACTCCTGTCCTTCTCTCGAGAAAGAAGGATGATACAATTGGTTTTCAATTGTAAAATCAAGAGTATAAACTGTCCTCCATTTTAAGGGAGGTGCCCGAAGGGCGGAGGGTTAATAAGCTGAAATAAATTATCATTTTCAGCTTGAGACCCTTTACCAGATTTACCAAATTTCAAAAATTTGGCAGATCTCGCTACGAATTCATCCGCTCTTTTCCAAATATTAGTCACCGAACTCATCCTCCCGTCCTTCTCTTGAAAAAGAAGGATGATACTGATCGCTTTCATATAGTGGGAATCGGTGCAATCCAATCATCCGTACTAATCCGTGATGCTGACGTCTATCGCTATCTGAAATTACAACTTCGCATGAATATTTCTCATGTTCCGATATCATATAAGTTCTAAGTCACAGACATCCGAAGAGCGATTACAGACTTAGGAATCGGGTGTTATATCAGATCCTAATATCTCAAATGTTTGGCTTTCAAGTTTTTAGGATAAAGATCATACATAAGATATCTCAACAAAATATGTATCTCATAAGGAGTGTGAATAGAATTAAAGCTGACAGTTCGATATTCATTGTCAAAATTGTCACTAAAAGTTAGGCAATATTCTGTTCCATCTGCAAGACCTTCGTCATGAACTCTGTCCATGTGTTGAATACCAATAGCTTCAGCCAACTTAAATAGATGCTCTGTAGAATCGGTCCTAATCCACTCTTCTGATCCAATAAAGTTTAAATCGTAGTCGAACATTTCCAACTTAATAGTATATAGAGAATTTTCTGAAAAATGATCAAAATCCCGAGATTTTCTAAACTCTAGAATACAGCCCTCTTTAGACAAAAATAATTTATCACCATCTATTCTCATATCAATCTTTCCTATTTCACATAATTCAATTTTCTTATAGGACCTATTATACATACAGAATAATGGTTTTCCATTTTTGACATAAGGTGGATTGATAAAAATACCATCCCTAAAGTATATTTTAGGTGGCTGTCTTACCATTGGAAAAGTCCAGTGTTCTAACTTTAGAAAGTTTCTATTGCATCCTTCACTATTGTATAGTTCATAAGTACCTTCTAATGAAGGTTTAGGCATACAAGAAAATAATGATATAGCGGCAATACTAATCCACTTCAAAGAGTCCATTACTTATCTTTTTTATTTTTTGCCATTTGTCTATGAATTTTAGCTCCCATCACTATCTGAAGTTTGAAACTTCAAATTCATATCTCTCTTGGTGAGGCACATATTTATTCGAAGTCACAGACATTCGAACAGCTGTCTGTTATTTGTCTTATGATAACAGACTTAGGATAGCAAGGGCCTCAAAAAGTTTAAAATGGAGGAGTTTCAAAATCAATATGTTTTAAAAATTCGTCTCCATAAATTAAAGAAATTAATACAACCAAAGCCACGATATTGATCATAACACAGTAAGAGCTCTCATTACCCCAAATAATTCTAAAATCCGACATTATGCCAAAATTTGCTACGATGAATGATTCAGAAAAATCATAGCCCAACTGAACGTATGGCCCCAGATTATAAGTATAAGATATAGTATCACCAACTGAGAATCCAACAACCTGAATGAAATAGTTTGCCATTGTAAATTCTAATCCATATTTAGACTTATTAAAGTACTTATACCCGGCTACAATTGAGAAAGTAAAAATGGCTATGCATAGTAAAGACCAAAATGACCAATACTCAATCAAAGAGGTAAATATTATAAAACCTATTCCAAAAATACCTCCGAACAATTGATGTAAAGAGACGAAATAATTAAAATTACTTTCGGTCTTATTCATCAGCGCTAATTAGTTGACTATTCACTATTTGAAGTTTAAAGCCTTTTTTAATCACATAACCATTTCATATAAGCATCATTCTGTTCATGCCCATAATTTGAAATTAAATAAATCGAGTCTGATCTAACATAATGAATGATACTATCATGAGCACTTTTATAGACTACATCGCCGACTTTGAAATACAGTGGCTCTAAATTTTTATTTCCTACAAAAATTACTGAATCATTAACAGTGGTGAAAGATCCTTGAAATTCTATTTTCTCAACTGTTAGTTCATAGCTATCTGCTTCGGTATAGTATTTTAAATGACAAAACTTCATTTTTTGGATCTGATCCAAACATCCAATCAGACAGATCACCAGCACGATTAATGGTGAAATTTTCATGGGGTCTTAAATTCATTCAAATTAGTAACATTGAAATTGGTGCTTTCAGATATTATTATTTGTCGTTTCAGCACTATGAAAGTAGGAAGAGTAATTAAATATCAAAAAGAACTCGCCCTTGTTCCCTCACACCCTCACCACATCCCCAGGCTTCATCATACTCCAATGAGGATCTGTCAGTGACCACTGATCAAAACCCGCTCTGACTAATCGTAATACTGGATACCCTACGGCAGCGCACATCTTTCGTACTTGGCGATTCTTGCCCTCGATGAGTGTGAGCGATAGCCAGGTAGTCGGGATAGCTTTGCGATAGCGTATAGGAGGATCCCTTTCTGGGAGATTAGGAGCAGGGATGATGTTTACTTCGGCAGGAAGTGTCTGATAGGGTTTTCGTTTGATTTTGATGGTGAGACCTTGGGTGATAGGATGTAGGTCCTGAATACTCGGTGCGCCTTCTACCTGAGCCCAGTAGGTTTTTGGTTTTTTGTTTTTAGGAGATAGTAGTTGGGCATTAAGAGATTTATCATTAGTCAGGAGTAGTAGCCCCTCGCTATCCGCATCGAGTCGACCTACTGGATATACATCTCGAGGAAAATTATAGTCCAGATCTGCTAAGGTATAGTGCTCAGGGATCTCATTTGTAAATTGGCTGAGCATCCGATAGGGCTTATAGATCAGATAGCTATCCATGGATGTATTCTATTTGAAATATTTCGGCAAATTGCTTCTTGATCACCTCTTGGACTTCTTGCATCTCTATAGCTCTACCGAGCTCTTTGCTGAGACTCGTGACAGACTTGTCATCATCGGCGATACCGCAGGGGATGATATTATTGAAGTAACCCAGATCGGTATTGATATTGAGCGCAAATCCGTGCATAGACACCCATCGAGACATATGTACTCCTATGGCGCATATCTTACGCTTTTGAGGACTATCGATATCTACCCATACACCAGTAAACTCAGCAATGCGCCCTCCCTCGATGCCATAGTGGGCTAATGTCCTGATGATCACTTCCTCCAGCTCTCTGACATAGCGATGTAGATCATTATAAAATCTATCCAAATCAAAAATCGGATATCCCGTCACTTGCCCAGGCCCGTGAAAGGTGATGTCTCCTCCCCTATTAATCTTAAAAAACTCCATATCTCCTGACTCGATCTCCTGCTCAGACAGCTTGAGATGATCGATTTTGCCCGACTTGCCGAGTGTATAGACGGGACTATGCTCACATAGCAGCAGGTAGTGAGGTGGTAGTGGCTCCTCATTTCGCTTGGCTCGTATGAGCTTTTGCTGCAGATGAGTCTGTAGATCCCACACTTCTTGGTAGCTGTGGGTGGTCCCTATAGATTGATAGTATACTTGCTCCATGTGATGTCCGCTGATAGATATAGATCGCTTGCTTATTAAGTGATGAGACCGCTATATAGTTCAGTATAGCGGTCTATCTACCTGATAATCAATACGTAACCCTGCAAAAGTAAGTATAGTATCTCATAGCCCAGTGATAGAATTAATGATTCTATATTGATAGGCACACTTCCATCTTCGCCATTTTTTACGGTTATTTGCAGAAGCATAATCAAATCCCTTATCAGCATGAAAATCACATACTTAGGTCAGAATGGCTTTTTATTCGATCTGAATGGCAAAAAGCTGCTTAGTGACCCTTTTATCAGTCCTAATCCTTTGGCGAAAGCCATAAATGTGGATGATATCACATGTGACTATATGCTCATCACTCATGGACATGCTGATCATGTGGCTGATGCCGAAAGTATAGCTAAAAGAAGTGAAGCTACTGTGATCTCTAATTATGAGATCGTAGAATGGTTTGGTAAAAAGGATATCAAAGGGCATCCAATGAATCATGGAGGCAAGTGGAATTTTGATTTTGGCACGGTGAAGTATGTCAATGCTATTCACTCATCGGTACTCCCTGATGGTAGCTATGGGGGCAATCCTGGAGGATTCGTCATCTGGAATGATGAAATATCTATGTACATGGCTGGAGATACGGCGCTGACTATGGATATGAAGCTGATCCCCATGACCTGCCCTAACCTGGAGGTAGCTATATTGCCAATCGGTGATAATTTTACCATGGGAGTAGATGATGCCTTGATCGCATCAGACTTCATCGAGTGTACTAAGATCATCGGATGTCACTTCGACACCTTTGGCTATATAGAGATCAATAAAGAGGAAGCGATAGAAAAATTTAAAGCTGCTGGAAAGGAGCTAATCTTAATGGAAGTCGGCGAATCAGTCGAACTATAAATCAGTATGGGCAAAATAATAGCAATAGCAAATCAAAAAGGTGGTGTCGGAAAGACTACTACCGCTATCAATCTCGCAGCAGCTATCGCTGTACTGGATAAGAAAGTCCTGCTCGTAGACTCTGATCCTCAGGCGAATACTACCAGCGGTGTAGGGATCAGTGAGAGTGAAGTAGAATACAGCCTTTATGACTGTCTGGTTGATCCTGATCTCATGCCAGAGGCGATCATCAAGACCTCTGTGCCCAATCTCGATCTCATCCCATCTAATATTGATCTCGTAGGAGCGGAGATAGAGCTCGTAGGAATGGATAAGCGAGAGTATTCTCTCAAAAAAGGTCTCAAGAAAATCAAAGATCAGTATGACTATATCCTGATCGACTGTCTACCCTCTCTGGGACTGATCACGATCAATGCATTGACTGCTGCTGACTCTGTGATCATCCCTGTACAGTGTGAGATATTCTCGCTTGCGGGCCTGAGCAAACTCAAGAAGACAATCGCTGGTATTAAGAATCAGTTTAACAATAAACTGGAGATCGAGGGTATCCTCCTCTCTATGTATGATAAGCGCCTTCGCATGGCCAATATCGTAGTGGATCAAATATATGACGTGGTCACTGATCGCATATTTGACACCATCATACATCGCAACTCTAAGATCGGTGAAGCTCCCAGTGTGGGCAAGCCGGTCATCATGTATGATGTGACGAGCAAAGGAGCCAGAAACTTCCTGAGTCTGGCTACCGAGTTTTTGAAGTATAACAATGATAAAGTAGAGATCGAAGCGTAATCTGAATGGCAAAAGCGAAAAAGAAAGAACTGGGACTGGGTATTCGTGCACTATTGACGAATATGGAAAGTGATACGCCGACAAGTAAGGATAATAAGTCGAGTCAGTCGGAAAGTAGTACTGCGGAAATAGACATTAAATCCATCGAGGCGAATCCGTTTCAGCCGAGGACAGAATTTGACGAAGAGAAGTTGCAAGAGCTGAAAGAGAGTATACAGACTTTTGGAGTGATACAGCCGATCACAGTGCGTAAGCTCAATAGTCGTAAGTATCAGATCATCTCAGGTGAGCGTCGATGGAGAGCAAGTCAGCTGGCAGGTCTGACGACTATACCTGCTTACGTCAGAGAGGCCGATGATCAGGGTATGCTCGAGATGGCACTCCTCGAAAATATCCAGCGGGCCGATCTTAATCCACTCGAAGTGGCTATCAGCTATCAGCAGCTCATCGATGAATGCGACCTGACGCATGAAGAGCTATCGGAGCGACTGGGCAAGAAGCGTAGCTCTATCACTAATCATCTACGTGTCCTCAAGCTCTCTCCCTCTATCCAGAAGGCGCTGAAGCTCAAAAAGATAAGCCTCGGGCATGCTAAAGTATTAGCAGGTATAGCCAATGTCGAAGAGCAAGTCGCTATCCTCGATCAGATACTGACACATGAGCTGTCTGTGAGAGCGACTGAGGCGCTTTTGGCTGATAGTAAAGTGAAGTCCAAAGGGGCATCTGCTCCTGCTGCGATCCACCCTGAAGTGAAAAAATATCAAGATGCCCTCGCTGAGCGTATTGGCTCCAAGATCGCCATACAGCGATCTGATCAAGGAAAGGGATCCATCAAGATCAACTTTTCGTCAGATCAAGAGCTGAATGAAATCATGGATATTCTACTACAAGAGTAGTGAGCATGAGAGGAATACTATGTATGGTATTGATGCTCAGCAGCTCTGTGATCTATAGTCAGCGTGCTACCTCGAGTGTGCCTCCCTCACGACAAAAACAAAAGAAAGAAAGCAGCTTCAAGCGAGTATTTTATGGTGAGCCTGGCAAGGCTGCGCTCTACTCTCTCATTGCTCCGGGAGGAGGACAGATCTACAACAAAGCATACTGGAAAGTTCCTTTAGTCTGGGCAGGAGAAGGATATGCCATCTATCATCTCAGCAATAGCATCAGTAGCTATAATAGACTAAATGACTGCCACACTGCATTAGTATTGGGAGATACTGATACGAGTGCCATAATCTGCGACGGACAGACCAGTACAGGTACTGTTTTTACCGGAGCGCAGTCGGCTCGGCAGCAGAAAGAATTGGCATGGGTTTTTGTTGGAGGTGCTCACTTGCTCAATGTGCTTGATGCATTCATACATCGGCATTTGATTAATTTTGATACCTCAGAGGACCTGACTATATTCTCTGTAACTGAGTCATCGTTTAGCTTAGCTTCGACTCAGATCACCATCGCTCGGATACGTATTCCTCTTAATTAATAGACTCGCACCCCTTTTTCGAATCCTACGATGTAGGCATGTGGATAGGTTTCTCTGATCTTACTCTTTACATAGGTCTCTGCTTGAGACTTAGTCTTAAAGTCTCCTATCATATATAGATGATTTTGATCTGCGGTAATATAGTCGACTATGTCTTTATGATCTTCATAGAGCTGGTGAGTCTCAGGTAGCTGATATCTGGAGAAGTGGATGACTATCTTATAGCCTGTGTAGCTGTCGATATCCTTGACATTTGATGATATGTCATCACTGATTTCCACATTTGTTTTGAGAGGGTCTTTCTCATTAAGCCATTCTGTCACCTCTTCTGATACAGGTTCATTTGGTGTAGTTGGGATAGTTTTTTGCTCAGTTTTTATGGGAGCTGATTCTTTTGGAGCAAGGGACTCTTCTATAGCTGCTGGGACATCTGTAGGATCTGGCTCTTTGTATTGCTCTGGCATCGCTACGGGCTCAGACATGACGGGCGTTTTATCAGTATTGGTCTTGGCAGGGTTGTTTTCTTTTATGGTGGTTGAACTGTTTTCTAATACTTTTTCGGTGATGGCAGGAGGTGCCTTTTCTTCTATGCTTGTTTCAGTAGCTTCTTCTATTATATTTTCTTCTGCCTCTTGGGCTGGTGCCAAAAGTTTTTCCGAATGCTTTACAGTGCTCTCAGCTTTAGAGATATTTTGATCAATGAGGTCTTCGATGTCTTGTATGGTTTTAGAGCTACCGTATATGACCTTATCACGATCAGCGATGAGGGCTGCTATATCTCCACCCTCTCCTACTTGGATCTGTCCTGCTCTATCGAGATTAGCTAATATCTGATCCATGAGCTCGATAGACTTCATCTGTCGGAGCGATGTCGATATATCAAATGCTGATGCTTGTAGTATAGTGAGCTCTGTACGACGATTTTTAGCATGTTCTTCTTCGCTACAGTCGCTATTGTTATCACAGTCGTTGAGGAGTTTTGTCTCGCCGTATCCTTTTGCAGTAATGCGATCTGAAGATATGCCTCCCATATTAGTGAGGTATTTCGCAGCTACTTGAGCACGCTTTTCGGAGAGTTTGAGATTGCCAGCAGCTTTGCCTCGAGAGTCGGTATGTGATCCCAGCTCTACGGTGATATTAGGATTGTCCTTGAGGAAGGTGACTATGTTATCCAGTTCTTCTTTTGCCGCAGTAGTGATATCAGCTTTGCCAAATTCATAATAAATGTCATTCAGTCCGATTACTTTCCCTTCATGATATCTATCGAGCTCTACATTAGCGAGTAGGACGCCGGCATTGTTTTGTTCGGTGAGATTGTCGGATACTCCAGGTTGTACTTGTCCGATCCCTTCAAAACAAAGGATACAACCGTCTACATCGACGAATGCCTCCATTCTTTTAGAGAGAAATCCTTCTTTTCGGATGAGGATGGTATAGTGATTCCCTTTTAGGAGATTCACGACGAATTCGGGTTTAGTCAATGCTGGGAGGACCAGCTCTTCTTCCATCGTCGTATTGTTATAGACCTCGATGAGAGCTCCATTGAGTGCTGTCTTTGGAGCATCGGGCTCTGCATTTTTTTCCGCTAAGGTCAGCTCAAATACATACCCAGGCTTACGGGTGACCTCATGCTTGAGGTAGACCTTATGTTTAGGATTGTCTTTTACAGAGATGGTCTCTTTTGACTCGAAGTATGGTTTTTTCAGAATGAAAAGCTCATACTTCCCAGCCTCATCGATGGCGAAAGTGTAACGTCCTACACGATTAGTCTGAGCTCGAGCGATGATCTCGGTATCTGATACGAGAGCGACCTCCGCTCCCTCGATGAATCCTCTGTTGCCTGATTCGTATACATATCCCTCGATAGAGATCTGACTAAATATGCCGGTGTTTGCTAACATTAATACGGCAAGAAACAAGTAGCTGTTGAGATTTGAAAAGCACAACATTATTGATGAATTTTGTCGCATGTTATCAAAGATGATTTAGTATTGCAAAAGTAGTGGTTTGTATTAATTCCAATCTTTTAGACGCCTTTTTTTGCAATATGACACAAATGCCACTCATTGATTTTTATTAAAGAATACTTAAACAGTAAAAGACAGCTCAGCATATGAAGATAGTTTTTATGGGGACTCCACAGTTTGCAGTGCCGACATTGGATACACTTTTAGAGGCAGGCTATGATGTGGTAGGCGTCATCACGAGTACGGATAAGATGGGCGGTCGGGGCCGAAAGCAAGTAATCCAGTCAGATGTCAAGAAGTATGCAGTTGCTCAAGGTCTGAATATACTGCAGCCGCCAAATCTAAAAGACCTTGCATTCGTCGAGGAGCTACGAGCTTTACAGGCGGATCTGCAGATCGTAGTAGCATTCAGGATGCTGCCTGTGGTCGTGTGGGATATGCCTCGTCTTGGCACTTACAATCTGCATGGCTCTCTATTACCGGCCTATCGGGGAGCTGCACCGATTAACTGGGCTATCATGCGAGGAGAGGAGTTTACGGGTGTCACTACATTCAAGCTAAAGCATGAGATAGACACGGGCTCTATCGCCTATCAAGTGAAAGTGCCGATCTATAAGACAGATACAGTAGCCGAGGTGCATGACAGGATGATGGAGACAGGAGCAGCTGTGATGCTCCAGACGGTGAGAGCTATAGAGAGTGGAAGTATAGAACTACATGAGCAAGATGAGACTAAAGTGAGCAAGGCGCCAAAGATTTTTCATAATGACTGTCAGATTGATCTCAACAGCTCACCCTATGAAGTGTACAACTATATCCGAGGACTCAGTCCCTACCCTACGGCATGGACTACTTTCGGGGATAAAAAGCTAAAACTATATAAGGTAAGATATACTGATGAACTTCATGGTCATGAGCTCGGCACCTATGTGACTGACGGTAAGAAATATCTACATCTAATAGTGAAAAATGGATATATAGATCTATTAGAGATCCAACTGGAGGGCAGAAAACGAATGGATGTCCGATCGTTTCTAAACGGTATTAAGCCTGAAGAGTATAACTCACCATTTTTACAACTAAAGAAATAAACTGCTCGAAGCTCCCTGAGTCTCCTACAGACATTTCTAATAATTCGTTGTTTATAGAGCCTGGATTGAAATTAGGAAAAATGTCAGCCGCATAGAGACTGAATAACAACACAGACATCAAAATGAATGTTACTCCGATCTTTTGTAATGGTCGTTTTTTCATAGTAGTAAAGTTACAACATCAGAAAGACGCTTAAAGGTTTCAAAAGGTTACAGGAAAGTTAATATATCTTAAAATTGGAACTGAAAAAGTGACTAAAAAGCCAACAAGCAATTTAGGGTTAAAACTTCTTTTGAACTGATTTTCTTTCTGAAAATTCAGCCATCATAATCTCAAATCACTGCATCTACCAATCTCTGTGTATAGGCATTCTGCGGACTATCTAATACGGAGTGAGTCTCTCCAGATTCTACGATTTGTCCCTCTTTCATCACGAGGACTCGATCACTGATATATCGTACCACTGAGATATCATGACTGATGAATAGGATGGTCAGGCCAAGCTCGTAGATGAGCTGATCTAAGAGATTTAATATCAAGGCCTGCACAGAGACATCAAGAGCAGATACTGCCTCATCGCAGATGAGTATTTCTGGCTGAGTGCAGAGACACTTAGCGATGCATACTCGCTGTCGCTGACCTCCAGATAACCCATCGGGATATCGGTCGTAATATGTCTCGTCGAGACCTACACTATGGAGCCATTCGATAGCTTTTGATTTTGCTACTGACTTTGATACTTTTTGGTGCTGTCGGATGATCTCCACGAGGGACGGACCTATTTTCATCTTGGGATTCAGCGAGCTGTAGGGATCTTGAAAGACCATTTGGACTTTTTGTCTCAATTCCAGGTCAGCTTGATAGCTCTTGGGATTGACCGCTTTGCCCAGATAGCTGATTTGTCCCTCATATTCGTAGAGACCTGCTATGCATCGAGCAATGGTCGACTTGCCAGAGCCGCTCTCTCCTACTATGCCGAGCACCTCACCCCGTCTGAGCTCGAATGATACATCATCTGTGGCCACCACCGTCTGGCTGGATCTGCTGAATAAGTGATTTTTCTTATCAAAAGTCTTAGTCAAACTCTTCACAGTCAAGATAGGCTCCTCGCCCAGCTGTCTGACTGGTCGTGGCCGCTCCTGATACTGACCAGAGATGATCTCTGTGACAGTCGGTAGTACTTTATTCTGATTTTTGATAGTTGGTCTGGACTGCAGGAGCGCTCGAGTATAGGCATGCTGAGGATGGCTAAATGTCTCGGGCAGTGGACCTCGCTCTACGATCCGCCCCTCATGCATGACGATCACCGAGTCACATAGCTGCGTGACGACGCTCAGATCATGTGAGATGAATAATAGCGACGTATCTTCCATATCAGTCAGCTCAGCTAATAGAGTCAGTATCTCTTGCTGTATGGTGACATCGAGAGCTGTCGTCGGCTCATCACAGATGATGATCTCTGGATCAGTCGATAGTGCCATAGCGATCTGTACTCGCTGTAGCTGCCCTCCGCTCAGTTCATGAGAATAGGATTGATAGATGCGCTCTGGATCAGATAGTTGCACTTGCTCGAGTAGCTGAAGGATATGATTCTTATGCGTGTTTATAGGTCGGTTGCTATGCAGTCTGAGCATCTCTGACAGCTGCTTTCCACATTTTGTGATTGGATTCATCGCACTCATAGGCTCTTGAGATATGAGAGCGATTTTATTGCCACGTATTTTATTGATCAGCGGTGCATTTGTATCGAGGAGATTACGCTCTTCATACAGGATCTGTCCACTGCTGTGAGCGATAGGACTTTCGTCAAAAAGATTGAGTATAGAGAGACAGCTTACGGTCTTTCCACTACCGGATTCTCCGACTATTGCTAATCTTTGTCCTCGAGACAAAGAAAAACTAATATCATCTACAGCCTGCACAGATGTATGCTGCTGTGAGAAGCTAAGTGAGAAGTGAGCAATGCGAAGGATCGTGTCGGCTTTATTCATATGTGCAATAGTCAAAAATAAGTGCTTCTACTCATATGCGGCAGCTGATATATCCGTTAATATTTCTTAATGTTTTGATCATTTTGATCTATTGAGACGTCTCAATACAGAATAAAAGAGCCAACATATGCTAAAGTGGATATTAAGAATAGCAGCATTTATCATCTTCCTATTGGCAGCCGTAGTGCTGTATGTCGAGCTGAATAAAGATAAGCTCGTGCGAAAGGCAGTCGATAAAATCGAAGAAAATCTAACAGTCCAGTTGGACTATGCTGATAGTGATATATCATTATTGAAAACCTTTCCTCATGTCGGACTGACTCTCAGTGATATAGTGATATCGGACAGCACCTATAATGAAGCGCCATTAGTGGCTTTGGGAAAATTCACCGCTGCGCTCAATGCTATGGACGCTATCCGAAATAGTGATAATCCTGAGATAGAGAAAATCATATTCAAAGATGGGACGATACATGTGATCAATCGTAAAGACGGTACGAATAACTATACTGTCGTGAAAGAATCTGATGAATCCGAAACAGCAGGCTCATCAGACCTCAGCGTGAATATCAATAGCTATGAGCTCGAAGATATCAAGCTGATCTACTCTGACTTGTCGACTGGAGATCAGTATCAGTTGGCAGGACTTGATGCAGAAGGCGTACTGGCCTATAAGTCTGGAGCTATTGAAATGACTACTGATCTGAGCTCCGAGGTGGTCGTGGATCTACTCAATACCCCAATGGATTTGATGATTAAAGGATTAATCAATATCAATGAAAGTTATGATGCATTCTCAGTGGCCGATGGTGAGGTGAAAATCAATGACCTACCTATCATGCTGAATGCAGATGCGCAGGTCGGAGAAACTACTGACTATGATGTCTCATTCAGTTCTCCGGCTACTACTGTGAGACAGTTGTTTTCTCTACTGCCTCAGGTATATCGCAATCAGTATGCGGATGTAGTGACCCAAGGAACGTTCAAGCTGGCCGGTGAGCTAAGTGGTAATACAGCTGCCGCATATCCCAAGTATAGCATAGATCTCGCTGTATCTGATGCTCAGCTAAGATATCCTGATTTGGATCAGTCGATAGATGATTTATCCTTTGCTCTTCAGGCAAAAAATAATAGCAACTCCACTATGTATAGTACAGTAGATGTCGATGGACTGAAGGTCAAAGTCGGGAGTAGCTATCTCAATGGAGATGTCAGTGCAGTGAGTCTGCGTAATGGCAATGATGTCAAACTGGATCTGGATGGAGATATCAATCTGAAGGATATTTATGACGCATTTCACTGGGATGGAGTCGAGGAGCTATCCGGGCAGATGGCTGTCCAGCTCAAGACTGAGACCACCATAGATGATAAGAGTCAGCGTATAGACATAGGCGCTGGAGAGTTTGAGTCAGTACTCGATCTTCAGAACTTCAAATATGTAAATAGCGAAACAGGTACGATCTCTATCGCAGCCATCACTGCTAATGGCGATAATCGAGAACTCCGTTATACTGTGGAGGACTTTTATTATCCGGGTGTCAATGATCTGGATCTCGAGGGGACGGTGGCTGATCCACTATCTGCTATACAGCCAGATGTGGATATCACGGGTACGATCAACGTGACTATCGCTCAGATCGATATGCCTACCATGGCTGCACAAGCGACTTTAGATAGTACGGCTATTGCCCCTCAGTATGTGATCCCTTCGATTAAGATTAATTCATACGCTGAGATAGCAGAGATTATTTATCCTCCTTATGAGATCAGTGGTATTGCAGTAGAAGGATTGATCGGAGACGATCAGTCCACATTAGACTTCGCTATTGGATCTATTAATGGGAATAAGATAGTAGGCGATGCTTCTTTTGAGAATGTACTGCAATATGGGCTTAACAACGACACCCTTCGAGGTGATCTAATTGTGAGATCAGAGGAGTTTGTCTTGGATTCATTCTTAGAGACGGAGGAGGCTGCTGCCACTACGACTAAAAGTACTGAGTCCATGATTCCGGGCAATCTCGCTGTCAATGTGGACTACAATGCGGATAAAGTAACATTCAAGACCATAGATTTAGCAAAAGCCCTCGGAGAAATATCTATCAAAGATCAGGCGGTACAAATCACTAATTCGGCTAATGTCTTTGGAGGAGATGTGGCTTTTACAGGGACATTTGATGAGGGGACGGGTGGACGTCCAGTGATTGATCTATCTATCGATGTATCCAATCTGGGATTCTCTGAGACAGTCAAAGATTTATTCTTTTTCACGGATTTGATTCCTTTTGCAGAATATTTGGAGGGACGCTATGCAGGTACGCTGCAGTGGAAGTCAGAATTGACAGAAGAATTTTGGCCCGATTTAAATACTCTTAGTTCCTTTGGAGAGATAGAGACCATGGGAAGTGGGTTTAAGTCGTTCGTTCCTGTAGATTCAGTGTTAAGCTTTTTAGGGAATAAGCTACCTAAGCGTGACTGGAAAATAGAAGACACTAAGCGCTACTTCTTAGTCGAAGATGGTAAGGTGATCGTCAAGAAAATGTCACTTCAGCGAGAAGATATTAAGCTGACCTACTCTGGCAGTCATAGTTTCAAGCAGGAGATCGACTATGATATGACACTTTCTATCCCTAAGAATAAAGTGAATATTGACAAAGTCTATGATCTCGTGACTAAGACACTCAGTCTGCCTAATGAACTCAGAAGTCTGGCTGATGATGTCAATCTGGACTTAGTGCTCAAAGTAGGAGGCTCTCTGACCAAACCCACCATCAAAATCCAAGATGTACAACTACGTCGTGGGGATGTAGTCGAAAGTATCAAGGAGTCCGCTGTGGCTAAAGCAGAAGAAACAAAAGAAAAAGTCGAGACTAAAGTCCGTGACACGATAGACTATGTCAAGACGACCGTACAAGATACTATAGAGGCTATCAAAGACGAGGCTCAGAGTCGGATAGACTCAGTCAAGTCTACGGTGAATACTGCTGTGGATCAAGAAAAGAAGGAGCTCGAGGAAAAAGCGACTGGTATACTCGATAGTCTCAAGGCGGGTAATACCGACTCGCTCTCGACCCAGCTGGATGATCTATTTGGTGATCAAAAGGAAAAGATTGATAAACTCAAAGACAAGATCAAAATCGATATTTTCAAAAAGAAGAAAGATAATTAATTGGGATTTTCGGAGAATCTCATTTTATTTGTGTTCAATGATTATGATTATGATTTTCAAATCTTGGTGGTGGCATACTAATACATCGGAACATACGGGAACGTAGTAAGCACCATCTATTGAAAAGATACAAAAGCGGCTTGTCGATTTCCTGACAAGCCGCTTTTTTTTGGCATATAGCCTAAATCAAAATGTAAACTGAGAATAAACGACACAATGAAAATATCTACACTCACAGAAAATCTCATATGTGATCTACATACTCCCGTGAGTCTACTGCTCAAACTTCGCAAGGTATATGGTCAGACTGTCCTCCTCGAGAGCTCTATCTACAATAGCTCTCAGGATAGTAAGTCTTATATCTGCTTTAACTCGCTGGCTGAGCTATTTCTGGAGAATGGAGTCCTGCGTACTCATGGTACAGAAAAGACTGATTTTGTAATCGCAGATGAGATCAAAGCATTCATGGATGCCATAGAGTCTACAGATGATAAAGGACATCTGGCAGAGTCTGCCATAGTAGGATATGCTGGATATAATGCGGTAGTACACTTCGAGACCATCAAGCTGGATGAGAGCAAGAAGGCAGATGATATCCCTGAATTGCGCTATGACTTCTATCGCAATATGGTGATCATTGATCATTTTCATGATACAATGACCCTAATCGAGCACTGTCCTGTAGGAGAAGAATCGAATATCACAGAGGTCAAGAGAGTGCTGCTGGATGAATATGTCACACCTGATTCATTCGCCGTAGTCGGCGAAGAATACTCTAATATGACAGATGATGACTACGTCGAAATGGTCAAAAAAGGGAAATACCACTGTCAAAGAGGAGATGTATTTCAGATCGTATTGTCTCGTAAGTTTTACACAGATTTTGAAGGAGACGAGATCAATCTCTATCGGGCACTACGTATGGTCAATCCGAGTCCATATCTCTTCTATTTTAACTATGCGGACTATAGGATCTTTGGCTCATCACCAGAAGCGCAGCTGGTCATCAAAGAAGGAAAAGCAGAGATACACCCTATCGCAGGGACTTTTCGTCGTACTGGCAACAAAATCGGTGATGCGGCTCTCGCAGAAAAGCTCTCGACAGATCCTAAAGAGATCTCTGAGCATGTCATGCTCGTAGATCTGGCACGTAATGACCTCAGCCGCAGTACGGAGAAAGTCACCGTAGATAAGTATAAGGAAGTTCAATACTTTAGCCATGTCCTTCACCTCGTGTCCAAGGTGACTGGCCAGCTCAGACCATCGAGCAAGAACTATCGCATATTCGCTGATACATTTCCTGCAGGGACGCTGTCAGGAGCACCTAAGATCAAAGCGATGCAACTCATCGATGAGTACGAGCCTCAAGGACGAAGCTTTTATGGTGGCGGCATCGGGTTGATTCATTTTAATGGAGATCTCAATCATGCGATCATTATCCGCTCATTTTTATCGCAAAATGGTCGTTTGACTCGACAAGCTGGTGCTGGTATCGTCATCAAATCCGATGAGCAGAGCGAATTACAAGAAGTAAATAATAAATTAGCGGCGCTGAAATCTGCTATAGAGCTCGCCGAAAAAATATAAACATCATGCACAAGGTAATAGTAGTAGATAATTACGATTCATTCACCTACAATCTGGTACACTCCGTGCAGGAGCTATTGAATCATCCCATCGAAGTCAAGCGAAATGATGAACTTGATTTTGACTACTTGGATACATTTGACTATATCATCCTGAGTCCTGGACCTGGTGTCCCTGATGAAGCAGGCGATCTCAAGAAGGTCATTAAGACGTTTTATAAGACCAAGAAAATACTCGGAGTATGTCTGGGTCTGCAGGCTATTGGTGAAGTATTCGGAGCTAAGCTACGTAATCTCGAAGAAGTATATCATGGTGTACAGACAGAGTTTAAAATATCACAACCATGTCCGATATTTACTGATATCAGCGAAGATTTCTTAGCAGGAAGATACCATAGCTGGGTGATTGATAAGGATACGCTTCCTGCAGAGCTACTTGTCACCTGCGAGGATGAAAAGGGTGAGATCATGGGTATCCGACATAGAAAGTATGATGTCTATGGCGTACAGTTTCACCCAGAGTCGATCTTGACTCCTGATGGTGATACGATGTTGAGTAATTTTTTAAATATCAGCAACTAAGACCTATGCATATCTTAGATCGTATCGTAGCGTATAAGCGAGAAGAAATATCTAAGTCTAAGGAGACTAAGAGCTTTTCTCAGCTGGAGTCATCGAAGTATTTTTATAGAAACTGTAATGCATTCGCTCCTACACTCAATGATGAGAACCAATCTGGAGTCATAGCAGAATTCAAACGAAAATCACCCTCTAAGCAAGCTATCAATCTCGAAGCAAAGCCAGAAGAAGTGGTGCCTGCTTATGTCGCAGGAGGTGCTGGAGCTATTTCTGTATTGACAGATGAGCATTTCTTTGGTGGAAAAAATGAGTACTTGACAAGAGTCAGATCATTAGTGCCTGAGACTCCCCTATTACGCAAAGAATTCATCATCGATGAATATCAGATCATCGAGGCCAAGTCAATCGGGGCAGATATTATCTTACTGATTGCTGAAATATTGACTGCAGCTGAGGTGCGAAAATTTGCGAAACTGGCTCGAGAGCTGGGTATGGAGGTGCTTATGGAGCTGCACTCTGACGAGCAACTGCATAAATATGACGAGCACGTATCGATGGTAGGCGTGAACAATCGTGACCTTACCACATTTGAAGTGGACTATGATCGCTCTAAGAAGCTATTTGATGCGCTACCGGCAGATGTGCCTAAGATCGCAGAAAGTGGTCTAAGCAAGATGGATACGCTCGTGATGCTCTATGAATATGGCTTTAGAGGATTCTTGATCGGAGAGCAATTCATGAAACAGCAGGATCCGGGACAGGCTTGCGCCGAAATGGTATCGAGCTATATGCAAAAAAGGTTAGTAAACATATAATTGATAAACTAATAAAAATTAATTCTAATATGTTTTCTAACATTCTCATCATAAATAATCTTAATATCTGTGGATAACTCTCAGCTACTCATCAAAGTCTGCGGTATTAACCGTACCAAAAACATGGTAGATGTTAGTAACTTAAATATTGATATGCTTGGCATCAATTACTATTGGGAGTCTAAGCGATATATCGATAATACATCAATTAATATAAATCCTAATGTGAAGCGTGTCGGAGTGTTCGTAGATCCTACGCTATATGAGCTCGAGCAGTATACACTACAGGATGAGCTCGACTATCTACAGCTCCATAGCGATGTCACACCTGACTTCTGTCAGCAGGCACAAGAGATAGCACCGGTAATCAAAGCATTTGGTGTAGACCAAGAGTTTGACTTCGCTACGGTGATGCCATATAGCTCCTGTGAGTACTTCTTGTTCGATACTAAGACAATATTACATGGTGGCTCAGGAGAGCAGTTTGACTGGTCTAAGCTCGATGAATATGAAGGGGAGGTCCCATTCTTATTAGCTGGCGGGATCGGTCCAGATGATGTAGAAAAAATAAAAGCTATCCAGCATCCAAAATTCGCTGGTGTAGATATCAATAGCAGATTTGAACATGAACCAGGCGTCAAGAATGTCCGACTGGTAGAAGAATTTATAAATCAAATAAAGAATAACTGATCATGTCACAGTATCAAGTAGATGAATCAGGATTTTACGGGGAGTTTGGCGGTGCCTATATCCCTGAGATGCTACATAGCAATATTGAGCATCTGAAGAATAACTATCTGAAGCTCATATATGAGGATAAATTTCAGGAGGAGTTTCAAGCATTATTAAAAGACTATGTCGGCCGACCGAGTCCGCTGTACTATGCTAAGCGTCTCTCAGAGAAGTATGGTGCCAAAATCTACCTCAAGCGAGAAGATCTGAATCATACTGGAGCACATAAAATCAATAACACAATCGGTCAGATCCTGCTCGCTCAGCGTCTTGGTAAGAAGCGCATCATAGCAGAGACAGGTGCTGGTCAGCATGGTGTAGCTACAGCGACTGTCTGTGCGCTCATGGGCATCGAGTGTATCGTCTATATGGGTAAGATCGATATCGCTCGTCAAGCACCTAATGTAGCCCGTATGCGTATGCTCGGAGCAGAGGTGCGACCAGCTCTCAGCGGTAGTCAGACCCTCAAGGATGCCACTAATGAAGCTATCCGTGACTGGATCAATAATCCAGAGGACACGCACTATATCATCGGATCTGTGGTAGGCCCACATCCTTATCCAGATATGGTGGCGAGATTTCAGTCTGTGATCTCTGAGGAGATGAGATGGCAGCTACAGGAGCATGAAGGCACAGAGCTACCTGACTACATCGTCGCCTGCGTAGGAGGTGGATCCAATGCCGCAGGAGCCTACTATCACTATCTGGATGAGCCATCTGTCAAGATCATAGCTGTAGAAGCAGCTGGCAAAGGTATCGACTCTGGAGAGTCAGCAGCAACATCCGTACTCGGATCGATGGGGATCATACATGGTAGCAAGACGCTCCTCATGCAGACCGAGGATGGACAGATCGTAGAGCCTTACTCGATCAGTGCGGGACTCGACTATCCAGGCATAGGCCCTCAGCATGCTCATCTGATCAATAGTGGCCGAGCACAAGTGTATAGTGCTACTGACGAAGAAGCACTGGCATCAGTACTGGAGCTATGTCGTCTCGAGGGGATCATCCCCGCACTGGAGACAGCACATGCTTTTGCGGTACTGGACAAGATGGAATTTAAAAAAGATGATATCGTCATCGTCAATCTCTCTGGTCGTGGAGATAAGGATTTAGCGACTTTCACAGAATATCTCAATCAACAATCTGGAGAACAAAAAACAGATCAATAAGTGGAAAATAGACTGACAAGCTTATTTAATGATAAATCATCGGATATCCTCAATGTGTACTTCACAGCGGGACATCCAGCACTCGAGGATACTGCCACTATCATACAGTATCTCAGTGACGCTGGAGTAGACCTCATCGAGGTAGGCGTCCCCTACTCTGATCCTATGGCGGACGGGGAGACTATACAGCGCAGTAGCTCTATAGCGCTCAAAAATGGGATGACGCTGCAGACGCTTTTTCGTCAGATCAAGACTGCTCGTGCAGAAGTATCGCTACCACTCATCCTCATGGGCTATTATAATCAGATGCTGCAGTATGGTATTGAGCGATTTCTCCAGGACTGTCAGGAGTCAGGAGTCGACGGGCTCATCATCCCTGATCTTCCTATGGGTATCTATGAGAGAGACTATCAGGAGCTATTTGATCAGTACAATGTTAAGATGACATTCCTCATCACCCCTGAGACTACTGAGGATCGTATCCGTCAGGCGGACGCACTGAGCAGTGGCTTCATCTATATGGTATCTAAGTCGAGCATAACTGGCTCAGCGAGTGATATCAGCGATAGTCAGCAGGCTTACTTTGAGCGGATCGCAGCGATGGATCTGAAGTCTCCACGATTGATAGGATTTGGTATACATGATAAATCGACATATCAGACTGCCTGTGCTAACAGTCATGGAGCGATCATCGGGAGTGCATTCATCCGAGCGCTCGAAGGAGATGATTCTCTGGAGAATAAAGTGAAAGGATTCATAGGGAAGATCAGGTAGACTAAAGAACTACACTCCTATACACTCGATAGGATCGATAGCTGCATCCTGATCGATGATCTCGTAGTGCAGATGTGGGGCGCTGCTCATCCCTGAGTTGCCCGATACACCTATGGTGTCACCTTTATGGACGGTATCACCTTCTGATATTGAGATGGCAGATAGATGGAAGTACTTAGTGGTATATCGATCGTCGTGCTGTAGTATGATAAAGCGACCAGCCTTTTGGTTGTAGCCTACTTTCTTGACGGTAGCATCACCAGTGGCTAATACTGGTGTGCCTATTGGTGCTTTGATATCTATACCTCTATGATAGTTTTTTGCTCCTGTGACAGGATGTTTCCTCAATCCAAAGTGAGAAGAGATTTCTGCCTTGGGTTCTGCGATTGGCCATCCTTTTGGTGGCGATTGTACTTTTGTCGTGAGCTCTGCTATAGCTAATGGTTTTTTAGCCGGAAATGGTTGATATAGATAAGAATATCCTCCTGTCAAGAACATTAAAGTAAAGAGTAAAAAAGGCCATTTCTTAGTTTTATTCACCGTCAGATTTGATAGGTTGGTTGTTTGGATTTGATTGATCGTATGTTGTATCGCCTCCGCCTCTGTAGCTCCATTAGCCACTTCATTTTCTATTACGATAAGATAGTGATCCACCATCTCCTCTAAGATCTCAGCATCCCGGACACCCGCTGAACGTAGAGCTTTTACGATGATTGATATGATGGCAGCAGAAGGGATCATGTCGTGAGATTAAGCAGTGAGCGTAGGTGTCCAGTAAACTGGCTGAGTAGATCGATTTGCGATTCTACTTCTTGGAGTGAGCTTTGATTGATCGCATAGTATTTTCGGGTACGGCCATTTACCTTTTCTTTTGACGAGATGATGAGGCCATCTTTTTCGAGTCGATGGAGAGTCGGATAGATCGCCCCCTCAGTGAGTAGGATTTTATTATCTGTTTTCTCTTTGGTGAGCTGACAGATCTCATAGCCATACATTTTGCCATTCTCACGGAGCAGAGCCAGCACTATGGTATTCAGTGTCCCATTGAGAAATTTTTTATTTGAGTCCATTATCTCACTTGTATGACTTGCCCTATTCTCAATATAGAGTTCTTTGAGATACGATTGATATCACATAGGTCCTTTAGACCAAGACTATAGCTACGAGCGATCCCTGAGAGCGTATCACCTCTGACCACTCTATGATAGCGTGGTTCTGCATCTTGAGAGGCTATCGCATCAGACTCAGTGACAAGTGGTGTCAGGTCACTCTCTCTGTATGAGCTGTGCATACGGGGCGACTTCCAGCCATTAGTGACCCAGAGATCCATACTTCTGATAGATTGACTTCCGTCAAAATTGAATACATATTCCGGATGAATGCATACACCTTTATAGCGCACTTCGAGGTGCAGATGACTACCACGACTATTTCCAGTATTTCCTCCTTTACCTATGATTTGCCCTTCGCTGATGATATCATTTACTTTTACGTCATATGCGGATAGGTGTGCATATACGGTCTCTACTTCATTGGCATGTCGTACTACCACTGTTTTGCCATGCCCCCTACTGTAACCGACGAAACGTACCTTACCTGGTAGCACAGATCGTACTATGTCTCCGGTGACGAGATCAATGTCCAGTCCTCGATGGGGCCCTCTCCTTCTACGGCCAAATCTTGAGGTGATCACTATTTCTCCATCCACAGGATGCGTAAAATGAGTCTGATCAAAACTGATCATAAATGGAGTGGGTAGATCTACATCGTGATAGGGATTCACTCTATCACAGAGCCAGTAGTCATGTGTAGTGAATTGATCATGTACATGTGTATCTGCTCCGCAAAGAGTTATGTAGTCTTGTTCGCTTATTATTTCGTTAGTACTCTCATTTCGGTATGAGATATGTCCATCGAGAACAATTTTTTCAAAGAATACATCGAGGCTGTCGGTCTTAACCGGAAAAGTCTCAGTGACTATCTGGCCTACTGTGCTATGACTAAATGTCAAGAGTGCGAAAAGAGGTAAAATGAATCTAAGAAGTGTAATAAATGTCATCGTGCGCCAAAGTGATAAATGAAATTCTAAAGTCGGCTTCTAACAGTATGACACAATAATACATAAGAGAATTAGGTATTCGGCTTACATATTACTTTCTTAACATAAATTTAAGGAAAGATATTAGACTGACAAAAGCCACATTGATTTTCAAAGCTGGGATTTTCTAATGGGATAAAATAACGAGCTTATTTTATCGAACTCATCCTCCATTCCTTCTCTGAAAAAGAAGGATGATACATTTGGTTTTCAATTGAAAAATTAAAAGCATAACATGTCCTCCATTTTAAGGGAGGTGCCCGAAGGGCGGAGGGTTCGAAAGCAGAAATAAAAGATCATTTTAGCTTGAGCCTCTAACCAGATCTACCAAATTTCCAAAATTTTGGCAGATCTCGCTGCGAGTTCGTCCGTTCTTTCCAAACCTTGTTGTCATATCGAGCGAGGAACGAGGGAGATATATTTTGACATCGCAGAACGACTCTATGAATCTATACGCAGTGAGAGCGGATCCTACTTTCAGCCACTGAACACATCCTCCCGTCCTTCTCTCGAGAAAGAAGGGTGTTACATTTGGTTTTAAAGTGAAAAATCAAGGGCATAACATGTCCTCCATTTTAAGGGAGGTGCCCGAGAGGCGTAGGGTTCGAAGGCAGAAATATAGGATCATTTTAGCTTGAGCCCTTGACCAGATCGGCCAAATTTCCAAAATTATGGCAGATCTTGCTGCGAGTTCGTCCGTCCTTTTCAAACCTTGCTGTCATGTCGAGTAAGGCACGAGGGAGATATATTTTAACATCGCAGTATTAAATTACCAATTCTGTAAGCAGTTAGAGCGGCGCTTACTTCCAGCCTTGCAACTCATCCTCTAGTCCTTCTCTGAAAAAGAAGGATGATACTTTTCGTTTAAAGTGAAAAATGAAGAGCATAATATGTCCTCCATTTTAAGGGAGGTGCCCGAAGGGCGGAGGGTTCGATAGCCGAAAAAAAGGATCAATTTATCCTTGAGCTCCTGACCAGATCTAACAAATTTCTAAAATTTGGTGGATCTCGCTACGAGACTACAGCACACTAAGAGTCATAATCTTAGTGAGAATGCTCATACATGCAAGAGAACAAAATCTGCCTCTCATCTCGTCTCAAAAGAAAAAAATGAGACAAAAAATTATCCTAATCCTTTCTACCCTATTTTGTAGCACTATTCTATTTGCGCAGGACTTTGATCCTGTTGATGATTTTCGAGGTGTGACATTTGGTACTCCCATTGATCAGGTTCGATTTGATAATCGAAAGACTGCAGATCTTGTACAGATAGACCAGTCTGGATCTCGAGATGTCTATATCAGAGCTGAAGACAATTTGATAATCGGTAATGCTCAACTAAAAAATATCTATTATATCTTCAATCGTGATGACGAGCTCGCACAGATCACTCTGAAAGGTTCTGATGAATATAACGAGGATATGAGCGAGATCCTTGAAAATCGCTTAGGCCAGCAGACCGATCATTTCATCACGGCATATGATGTGACTAAGATCTGGGAACGTCCAGAAGTATTGGTGATTTACCGCCAGCAGCGTAGTGGAGACTTTGAAGTAGAGTTGATCGATAAGAGCGAATCCAGTAGTAGTGAGGGAAATAAAGACATTACTGACTTCTAATCAATCACGATACTACATCTGCCAATACACCTCCGATAGCACATCATGCATAGCTTTTACTATATCAGATTTTGGGCAGGTGTAGTGATTATTCATGAATGAGAAAATCAAACGACTCCCTGAGCGAGTGTAGATATAGCCAGAAAGGTTATGATTGTTGCTCAGTGTGCCCGTCTTAGCATAGACGAATGGCTCATCAAGCTGTCCGCCAGCAGGCATCCGAAATGCGGTGCCTAAAGTCCCTGCATCATCATGGGGGAAGTAGGTCTTAATTTGCTCATCTGTCCAAATTCTGCTGATCTGCTGTAGGACCCATATAGTCTGACGGGGTGATACGAGATTGTATCTTGACAGACCAGATCCATCTACCCATCTGAGATCTCCTGGGAGATTCTGCCATACAGAGTCGACCACCTCATGCATGAGCTGTCTGTAGTCAGTGTAGCTGGTGTCTGATAGGGCAAGATTGATCATGAGCTGCTCTGCTATATAGTTGTCACTTTCGATCATGAGTGCCTTATAGAGTGTATCCAGAGGATTGTGATAGAGAGCATTATACTCTTTGTTATCTGGTTCAGATAGTTTGTATACGGGACGGTTTAATGCCCGACTGAGCAGCTCATATTTTACTGTATCATGATGAAAGAAAGGAGCCTCATGTATGCGGCCAGTATCTACTTTATTGGGATTGATGACGTACTCATTATCCAGCTCTCCCCTATTGATCCGACTATGTGATAAAGTGTCCTGAGTGATCCATGCCGATGCATATTCGCTATAGCGAAAAACTCCCATACTATCTCGAGATACCCAGACAGCGTTGTCATATATGGGGAGTGCACTGAGCTCCTTCTGATAGTAGTAAGCGTAGTCATCCCAGGCCCATCCACTACCGAATCTTGGCACAGTCTGATCGACGAGATAGATATCCCCTGGATGATCCCTCAGAAAATCATAGACCATACTATCCAGATCAAATCGCCCAAGGAGAGAAGGATCTCCAGTGCCTCGTATGATCAGGCTATCACCGCTGGTGCGATAGTCCAGTGCCTTCATGCTGCCTTGATGCATGCTGAGAGAGGCATATAGCGTATAGATTTTCATGTTGGACGCAGGAGTGAATCGCATATCTCCATTGATATTCACGAGTTCTCGGCCAGCATCGTCTTGGAGTACGAAGCCTACAAAATGATCCTGAAGTGATGGATGATTGGCGATAAGTGCAGCTATACTTTGCTCAGTATCAGTATCAGGGGTGATGACTGATGCAGAGCGACATGCTACCCAATTGACTACAGTCAAAAAAAGAAATAGACGATAAAAGTGATGCATAGATGAGAAATGTCTACTCAATATAGTAAAGCAGCAGAGTAATGGATAGTGAATTTAGCATTTTAATAATCCAATGACACCTTGTTACATTTGAAAGATAGTTGCGATCGTTCACAATAATTGGATGGTGATATCAACTTTACTATTTTGCTCTAAAACTACTTTATGCGATTTAGCTTCGCTTTATTATGTTCCTTATTGCCTTACCTCGGTATCGCTCAGATACCTGCTAATCCTATAGGAAGCAACCCCTTTTCTTGGTCCTGGGAGCAAATTAATACGGATAAGATTCAGGTAGTTTTTCCACAGGAGATCGATAGCATAGGACTCAGAGTAGCTCAGCTGGCTACAGATATCTATGATCGACAGAGCCCATCCATAGGTGATGAAAAGCATAAGATCACTATCCTACTTCATCCAGAAAATGTAAGGTCAAATGCTTTTGTGACAGTGGGACCATTTAGATCAGAGTTTTATACGGTCACTCCTCAGTACAAGAGTCCGCTCGACTGGGTGGATGAACTCACTATACATGAGTATCGTCACGTAGAGCAATTTGCAAATGCAACTAAGGGCATCACGAAAACTGTCAAAAACATATTAGGCTCATGGGCATGGGGAGGCATGATGGCTACAGCATTGCCGAGATGGTATTTTGAAGGAGATGCTGTGATCGCAGAGACGGCCTTGACTCAGGGTGGACGAGGTAGGTTCCCAGAGTTTAATATGGAGTATCATGCGCTTCTACACGAGGGCAAGAGGTATGGATATGAAAAAGCAGGAGCAGGATCATTTAAAGATTTTGTCCCATCTTGGTATCCACTTGGGTACAATCTGCTATCCTACGGTCGCCAAGAGTATGGTGCGGATCTATGGCAGCAGGTAGCGGATGATGCCGTGAGATATCGAGGTTTGTTTATCCCATTTGCTCGGAGTCTGAGGCGTCGTACAGGTATGTCACCAGCGACTATGTATGAAGCGATGCTGGACGACCTCGGAGATAAGTGGTCTTCATCTGATATTCGACATAAGTCCGATACTCCGCAGATCAACAAAAAGCCCAAGACTACTGTACAGCACTATAATGCAGCTGCTGTCGTAGGATCAGGCGACATAGCCGTGATCAGGTCTGGATATGACCGAGTATATGAGCTTTATCTGATGAGTGAGAGTGGTATAGAGCGTCGCCTCTGTGATATGGGCATACTACTGGATAGACAGCTGAGTACGCTATCAGCTCAGGGCGACCGAGTAGTCTGGTCGGAGTTGGCCTTTGATCCTCGTTGGACTAATCGAAACTACTCTGACATCGTCAGCTATGACATCTCAGAGCGCAAGAAGACTCGACTGACTAACAAGCAGCGCTTGTTTTCTCCGTCGTACTCCCCTGATGGTAGTGCTATCGTAGCAATAGAGGTATTAGGAGATTTGCGTAAGCGGATAGTCACCATAGATAGCCGTACTGGAAATATGCTATATACAGGCCCTGCGAGTTATGCTGAGCTCAGCTATCCAGTGTATGTCAGTGATGCTACCATCACATATGTCCACACTGCTGATGGTGAAAATGCTATCCATATTATCAATACGCAGGATGGGACTCAGTCCGTAATACTCTCTCCTACCATCGACCATATCAGTCATCTGAGCTATCATGACGGGCACCTATACTTCGCTCATAGCGTCAATGAAGTGAGCCAGATAGCCCGAATAAATATTGATGGATCTCAGTACGAGGTCTTGACCCAGTCTGTATTAGGCGCTTTTCAGCCAGAGGTAACTCAGGATGGAGAGCGATTGCTCTACAGTGAGTTTAGCACGATGGGATATGATCTCTCTATGGAGCGCATCAGCCCAATAAGATCTGTAGATCAGAGCCAAAGTCCGCAGCTATACTATTTGAGAAATGAAGCTCAAGAAACTAAGCTAAACCTCAGTCGTAATATAAATCTGCCTGATGGCGAAGTGAAAAAATTCAATAAGCTATCGGGCCTGCTCAATCCTCACAGTCTACTGCCTCAATGGAATGACCCTGAAGTAAGTCTGTCATTGCTGAGTGACAACAAATTTGGGACGCTCTCTGCGGAGCTCAGTGGCCATTATAACTATAACGAGGATGAATTCAGATATGGAGCCAGTCTACGGTATGCAGAGCTCTATCCGATCATAGATCTGAGCTATTTTAAGTATGAGCGAAATGCCTTGACATATGATTTCGCTGCGGAGACAGACTCTTCTTTTATCCAGCGGGTATATGTTAATGAGTGGGACGAAAGACGATTAGCGGCGGGGATCACTTTACCTTATAATTTCTCTCAAGGCCAATGGTCTAATCGGATATCCCTATCCGGTCAGTATCAATTTATCCAAACTTCCTTAGATCGAGATTTCGCTCCTGAGATTTTGAGTGCCGATACCATAGCGTTTAGCAATTCTGTGAGGGGTCAAGTCGAAAATCTATACAAGGCGCCAATAGCAAATGAATCCATACATAGTCTGCAGACACGATTGTCATTACAGATGCTAAAGCTCAGAGGCTATCAAAATCTGAATAGTCGATTGGGATTTACGCTGGATATTCTACGTCGTGATAATCTCAGTAATGAGAGAGTGGGCGGAGATAATATCAGGATTCGATCGGATTTCTATTTGCCAGGCTTTCGCCGAAATCATAGTTTCTACATCAATACTATGTATATGTCGGAGTCGATCACCTCTGGCTATCGATACTCTGACATATTCATCTATCCGAGAGGCTATAGTTTTAGCTTGCGGCGAGATGATTATTTTAAGTTAGGGTTCAATTATAGTTTTCCTATATGGTATCCAGATAGAGCTTTAGGAGGATTAGCTTTTATTAAACGTGTGAAGGGAAATGCTTTTTATGATTATGGTAGTTTTGGAGTAAATGATTTTCCATTTAACTCGACCACACAAAATATGAGCTCTGTAGGATTTGAGTTGGGCTTTGATATTCGAGCTTTCAGATTGTTAGAGATTGACTTTGGAGTACGCTATAGCTATCTGCTAAATGAAAATTTTGCAGCAGGTAATAGACATCAGTTTGATTTTTTCGTCATCAGTATCACAGAATAAATCATGGCAAAAACTAAGAAGCGCAAAAAGGGACTTCCTCCTGGCTCGATAGTCTTCACGGGCAATAGAAAGGTTGAAACTACGCAGCTGCACTATCTCAAGTACGATGGTCAGGATATCGTAGAAGAGGACTTCATGTCTGATCTTATACAAGAAATCCCATACTCCGAGGTCGATCAAGTAGACTGGTATGATATCCGAGGTATGCATGATATCAGTATCATAGAGCGACTGGGTAAAGAATTTAGGATACATCCACTGATCCTCGAGGACATCCCTAATACTGAGCAGCGCCCGATGTACGAAGAGTATGATGAGAGTGCTTTTCTCACACTAAAGGCTATCTCGTTTGATCCAAACAAGAAGAAAATAGGCATCGAGCATGTCGCTATATTTTTCAGAAAAGGATTGGTCATTAGTGTGCAGGAGTCAGACAGTGATTTATTCAAAGCTGTCAGGGATCGTATCAAGACTCAGAAAGCTCGTATTAATCAGAAAGGTGCTGATTATCTCACCTATGCTTTGGCAGATCTAATAGTGGATGAATACTTTGATGTCTTAGACAAAATCGAGGAAGCGATAGAGCATGTAGAAGATCGTCTCATGGTAGAACAGGCTAATCTCAATAAATCTGAGATACATATGCTCAAGAAAGAGCTGCTGGTCACCAGAAGATCGATCTATCCACTCAGAGAGGCGATCAGTAGATTTAGTAAGTCTGAAAATCCCGTCATTGAACCACAGACGAATGCCTTTATCCGAGATCTATATGACCATACCATACAGGTGATGGATACGGTAGATACATACCGAGATATCATCAATGGTCTGCAAGATCTGTATATCAGTGAGGTCAGTCTCAAGATGAATCAGGTCATGCAGGTGTTGACCTTGGTGTCTACGATTTTTATTCCTTTGACATTCTTAGCAGGTATCTATGGGATGAATTTTCAGCACATGCCAGAGTTGCAATGGCGATATAGCTATTACGTACTTTGGGCTATCATGATCGTCATCACGATCATATTGATCCTTCTATTCAAGCGAAAAAAATGGCTTTAAGTCATCAATGATTTAAAAGTCAGCGTGTCTCGTGGCTTTAGCTGTGCTAAGTCATTAAGGCTCTGCTCTGTGAGTACGCCAATCCGGTGATAGCCTCCTGTCGTCTGTCCATCTCTGTGTGTGATGATGATCTGGCCTTGACTATTGACCTGCATCGTGCCCGGTATGACAGGTGATGATATGAGCTGGTAGTCTGGGACGGTTATAGTAGGACCGCTGAGTCGATAGCCCATACGATTCGCAGAATCGGTGACCATATAGCTTTCGCTAAATAATGTACTCAATGCCTGTGAGGAAAACTCTTCTGTCTCAGGCCCGAGCATTACTTCTAATTCATTAGAAAACTTCCTACCTGAAAGTGCTACGGATGCGCTCCTTAGATTCGTGCTTACTATAGGTATGATTTGGTCCTTTGTCAGTATGGAGGTCTTATTGACGGGACACTCCCCGTAGGTCATCGGAGATACACTCCCGAGCCAATACGGTATATCCCACTCACCGCTGATGGAGAGATAAGCTCTACAGCCAGATAGTGGCCTCCCAAAGCTCAGTACACTCCCTCGAGGGATAGAGTGACTTTGATTCATTGTTATAGCTTCACCATTTATCTTTGGTGAGAGATCTGCTCCTGACAGACCTATGATATGGTCATCGAGAAATTCAATTTTGGGCCCACTTAAAGTGATTTCTAATGCGCATTGGCTTATATCATTGTTAATCAGTGTATTAGATAGATGATATGAAGGGAGATCTAAAGCTCCGCCAGGAGGTATACCTTGATGAGCATATCCCGCTCGTCCAGCATCTTGGATAGTGGTATAAAGTCCAGTACTAATGATACGTACACTCATATACTCAGACTTTGAAAATCAAAAGTTCCCATTTTTATCTCCTTCTCGATAGCAGCATGTGCCGAAATATCTATGGATTTGAATTTAATCTGATCTCCAGCATTGAATATGGAGAGTTCAGGACTATCCCACTGTATCAATGGTATCGGACAAGATCCTATGATCTGCCATCCTCCCGGTGCATTACTTGGATAAATACCTGTTTGTCTACCAGCCAGTCCTACGCTGCCTTGTTTTACTTTTTTGCGGGGTACATCATGGCGATTTGCAGCGATTCGTCCATCAGCCTCTCCCAAATACAAGAATCCCGGCAAGAAGCCTTTCATATAGATTAGATAGGTCTGAGTACAATGGATACGGATGATCTCCTCAATACTCAGAGAGAGTGTCTTTGATAGCGATCTCAGATCTATACCAAATGTCAAGTCATAGCATACGGGTAGTAAATACTTTTTAGAATCAAGCGGCTTTCTACTCAGATCGGTATCTTGGAGTACCTGATTGAGCATGGAGATGAGTGCTTTTGCATTGACCTTGGAATGATCAAAACTGATGAGCAAACTACAATATGAAGGAGTGCAACTGAGCACAAAACCTCGAAATCGATCTAAAATGAATCGACTTAGTCTATGTATAGTGCCATTAATAGTTGGATCTATGCGTTGTTCCATTTTTAAGAGTACATGAGACTCTCCATATGTGATTAAGCGTATATCAGACATTTTAGATTGATCAATCAATTATTTTTTTCTTCATGTATAAAAGCATGAATTGATTTAAGTAAAGCAATACATGAAGGATTATCGCCATGTATGCAATATGATTCTATTGACACATCAACTATGCCTTCAGTTGTAGTTAGATTGCCATTTAGCATGAGTTTCAGCTGTTTGATACATTCCTGTGAGTCGTTTATTACTGCATTAGGCCGATTCCTCGGTAGTAGTTTTGTACGATTCAGATAGCGTCGATCTAAAAATCCTTCCGCTATAAAAGGCATATTAGCTTCACTGGCTATGGACTCCACGACACTATGAGCTAAACCCATGATGCTCAGATTGAGATCAATCGACTTTATGGCATTGATGACGACGATTGCGGTATGAGGCTCTTTTGCCATTTTGTTATAGAGAGCTCCATGTGGTTTGACATAAGACAGTTTACCGCCTTTACTCTCGGTGAGTGACTTGATAGCAGCGACTTGATATTTGATAGCAGAGCTGAGTTCAGCGTCGTTCATAGCCATCTCTCTCCTACCAAAACCCTGAAGGTCTGGATATCCGGGGTGTGCCCCTATGCGTACTTCATGCATCAGTGCAAGATCAATCGTACGCTCTATAGTCACAGGATCACCACCGTGAAAACCGCAGGCAATATTGCACGAAGTGATATAGGGCATGATCGCCCCATCATTTCCTATTTGATAGCGACCATAGGATTCGCCCATGTCACAGTTGATATCGATCTGTTTCTTCATATCCATCCCATTACGCTCATGATACTTTTAGCACCCAGCATGATCGTGATACCGATGACCACGATACCTAGTCCATTTTGAAGTCTTGAGTTGGTATGTTCTTTCATAATCACTTTATCATTCACGATCCATATGAGGATGATCGCTATGATGGGTAGTAGTAGCCCATTAGTGAATTGGGCCAAGAGAATGAGCTCCGTCGGACGTATACCCAATAGGCTGAGCAATAGCCCAAGTATCAGTATACCGCCCCATACTAATCGAAACCTCCAACTGCGACTACAGTCACCCCATTTCAATAATTCTGAAGCGGCATATGCAGATGCTAATGGAGCTGTGATCGCAGACGAGAGTCCTGCTGCCAGAAAGCCTAAAGTCATGAAGTATATGGCATAATCGCCCAGTAAGCTTTGTAAGCCCACAGATAATGAGCTCATCCCTGTCACCTCTATGTCTGTCCCATGAAGGCTCATAGCGGCAGATATCATGATACACATAGTGATCAGCCCGCCGAGGCCGATAGAGAGTATAGTGTCCATGCGCTGATCACTTATATTTTCATCTTGATCCCATTTTCGTTTAGATATGCTGGCATGCAAAAAAAGATTATAGGGGACTACCGTGGTGCCGATTAAGCCGACGACGATCATCAGAGAGTTGGCTGGGATTTTAGGGGTGAACAATCCCTTAAGCACTTCTAAGATCGGTGGGCTGACTGCTATGGCGCTTATCAAGAATACTAACCCCAGTGTACAAACTAATCCAATGAGGGCTTTCTCAATGACTCTGTAGCTCCCTGTGAAAAGTAAGACGGCAGCACATCCAGCGATAAAGATAATAGGCCAATGCCCTATCCCTTCTATATGAGTGAATCCCAAAGCTGCACCAGTCAGATTACCAGCTTCGTAAGCGCCATTACCTATGACGATGGCCGTCAAGACAAGACCTATGAGTATATATCTGAATACTGGCTGTGAGACTTTAGTAATAAGAGCTTCTCCAAGTCCTTGCTGAGCGGCGACTCCCAGACGTCCCGACATCTCCTGCAGTATGATCGTAGCTACAGTACTGAATAATATGGCCCAAAGTAATACAAAGCCATGCGCCGCACCAGCCTTAGTAGCGGTGGTTACAGTACCTGGCCCGATAAAAGCCGCAGCTACTATAGCCCCTGGTCCTATCCGCTTTAATGTCTTAAGTATGCTCATCAGACACAAGATAGTTAAGAAGCCATGCTTTATTAGAGAGATGGATATATTTGAAACAAAAAAAGGACAGCGACCTTCGCTATCCTTTGTGTTTTATTGAAAAGTGAGTAGACGATTTAAAAGATTATGATTGTAGTCTTTTTAAATCCAACAGTTTGGATACCAGGTATTCAATTGTTGGTGTCATTTGCTCTCCTTGTTATTGCGATATTAGCGTATCGCAGAGGCCGCAGATGATTCGTCGAGGGAGTTAGCCGCTCCCTCCTCATTTTTCAATACTATAAATTTACAATTTTCACATGAGATTTGCTACCCATGACGTTCTTTCAGCGTTTTGACTACATCTTTTAGGCCGAGACCTCTATCCTTGAGTAGTACTAAATAGTGAAACATGAGATCCGCCGCCTCTCCGATGAATAATTCATCATTATCATCTTTTGCTTCGATGACGAGTTCTACCGCTTCTTCGCCTACTTTCTGAGCGATTTTATTGGTGCCTTTGTCAAATAAGGAAGCGGTATAAGATTTTTCGCCACGATTTTCATAGCGATCGACGATCACGCTCTCAAGATAGTCGAGGAAGGCTCCTGACCCAGTACAGTTGCTCTCATCCCAGCAAGTATCAGCGCCAGTATGACAGGTGGGGCCATCAGGGCGTGCTTTGATCAAGAGGGTGTCCTTATCACAGTCCAGCTTGTAGCTTTTGAGATGCAGGTAGTTGCCGGAGGTTTCTCCTTTGGTCCAGAGCTCATTTCGAGATCTACTCCAGAAAGTCACCTTCCCAGTTTTGATAGTGATATCAAATGCCTCTTGATTCATATAGCCCATCATGAGGACTTTATTTGTCACAGGATCTTGTATGATAGCCGGGATCAGTCCCGTAGATGGATCAAATTTCATTGTTTTCATTTTTATTAGATTCTTACGGATATACCCTCTTCTTTCAGATAGCTTTTTAGTTCAGGGATTGGGATTTCATTGAAATGAAAAATACTGGCTGCGAGTCCAGCATCTGCCTTTCCATCAGTGAAAACTTCTTTAAAGTCTACCATTTTTCCAGCTCCTCCAGAGGCGATCACTGGTATGGTCAGTCGACTACTCATCTCAGCGAGTGCCTCGCAGGCAAATCCCTCTTTAGTACCATCATGGTCCATTGAGGTAAATAGTATCTCTCCAGCTCCCATATCTTCCATCTTCTCAGCCCATGAAAATAGCTCCAGCTCTGTCGGCTTAGATCCTCCGTGGGTATGTACGAGCCACTGTCCATCGACATGTCGTGCATCGATTGCTACGACCATGCACTGTGCCCCGAATTTGTCAGATATCTCTTTTACGATCTGAGGATTGTACACAGCAGCACTATTGACGCTAACCTTATCTGCACCATTATTGAGGATCTTGGAGACCTTGTCTGATGATGCGATACCGCCGCCCACGGTGAATGGAATATTGATCTGTTCTGCGACTCTATAGACTAAGTCATATATCGTCTCACGCTCTTCTTGAGTGGCTGAGATATCGAGGAATACCAGTTCGTCGGCTCCTTCGAGAGCATATTTCTTTGCCAGCTCGACAGGGTCTCCAGCATCCCTTAGATTGAGGAAGTTGACACCTTTTACTGTACGACCATTTTTGATGTCGAGACAGGGTATTATTCTTTTTGTTAGCATGTCTTATTGTTGATCACCAAATTCTCTCATCAATTCATCCAGATCGATGAGTCCTTCATAGATAGCTTTGCCGACTATGGCACCATGTACTCCGAGATCTTGCAGCTGCTTTAGCTCTCTGATGCTTGATACACCACCTGATGCGATGAGATTGATCTTAGGAAAGTTGTCCAAGATGCGATCGTATAGCTCTATACTTGAGCCCTGCATCATTCCATCTTTTGATATGTCTGTACAGACAAAGTTAACAGCGCCATCATCCGAGTAGTCATTGATGAATTCGAGTATGTCGACATCTGTTTCTTCTTGCCAGCCATGTACAGCCAGTTTATTGTCTTTGACGTCAGCCCCGAGAATGATTTTATCCGCACCAAATTTCATTACCCAAAACTTCACCAGTATAGGATTTCTGACTGCAAGGCTACCGATATTGACTTGATTTGCACCTGAACGAAATGCTTGGATCAATGAGTCTTCACTCTTTATTCCACCTCCAAAATCAATCTTTAGATTAGTATCCAGCGCTACTTGATTGAGCGTATACAGATTCTTAGGAGCACTTGATTTAGCGCCATCCAGATCGACCATGTGCAGATATTTGAATCCTCGTCGATGTAGATCTTGAGCGACCTCGAGCGGACTCTGATCATATACCTTTTTTTGACCATAGTCGCCCTGAGTGAGTCGGACACATTTACCGTCGATGATGTCTATTGCGGGTATGATTTTCATACGATTAGCTTATATCTGGGTGATAAAGTTAGATAATAATTGAGCACCTATAGGCCCACTCTTCTCTGCATGAAACTGTATCCCATAGAAATTATCTTTTTGCACGGCCGCAGAAAACTCCAAATCGTACTCACAGTCTGCTATCGAGTATGAGGACTGCGGTACATAGTACGAATGCACGAAGTAGAAGTACTCTTCGCTTTCTATTCCTTTAAAGAGTGGGTGATCCTGCACATTAGTCAGGGTATTCCATCCCATATGTGGCACTTTGAGTGCTGGATTTTCGTCAAATTTTGTCACTCTCAGCGGGATCACATCGAGGCAGTCGGCGTCACCCTCTTTTGAGGAAGTGCAGAGTAGCTGCATACCTACGCAGATACCGAGTACTGGCTGCGTCAGTCCTTTGATTACTTCGACAAGTCCTTTTTCTCGGAGGCTATCCATAGCCGCCTTAGCATGACCGACACCAGGAAAAATCACCTTTTCGGCAGAACGTATCACTTCTGGATCGTCAGATAGGACAAAGTCTACTTCAAGTCGCTTCAGCGCATTCATCACAGAGCACGTATTCCCTGCATCATAGTCTATCAGTACGATCATAATACTCCTTTAGTAGATGGTAGCTCATCACTATTGATATCTCGTGACTTGCCATGTCTGATGGCTCGAGCAAATGATTTGAATATGGCCTCGATCTTGTGGTGCTCATTATCACCTTCGGCCTTGATGTTGAGATTACACTCGGCGTGATCGGAGAATGACTTGAAGAAATGATAAAACATCTCTGTCGGTACATCTCCTATCTTTTCACGAGTGAAAGTGGCATCCCACTCCAGCCACGCTCTACCTCCAAAATCTAATAATACTTGCGCTAAGCAGTCATCCATAGGCAGTGCAAATCCATATCGATTGATCCCTACTTTCTTACCAATAGCCTCTTTGAATGCTTTGCCCAAGGTGATAGCTGTATCTTCTATAGTATGGTGCTCATCGATCTCCAGATCACCATCTACTTTGATGATCAGATCCATGTTACCATGCTTAGCGATCTGATCGAGCATATGATCAAAGAAGTGAAGACCTGTATCGATATCCGCCATGCCACTACCATCGAGATCTAAGTGAACTGCGATCTTAGTCTCTGAGGTCACTCGTGATATACTGCTCAGTCGATTTTCTCTTTTGAGCATTGTGTAGATTTCTTTCCACGAGGTGGTTTTAAGAGCTACTGTATCTATGAGATCAGCTGGCGTCTCTGCGGTCTTAGCTTCATATTCGTTGAGAAATATACCTTTTGCTCCGAGATTTTTAGCAAGCATCGAGTCGCTCCATCTATCTCCAATGACGTAAGATCTACCGAGATCATAGTCACCTTTAAGATATTTAGTCAGCATCTTGGTGCCTGGCTTTCTATAGGGAGAGTTATCCTTCTCAAAGCTCCTATCGATACAAATCTCTCCGAATTCTATTCCTTCTCCAGCTAATGTATCAACTGTCAGCTCTTGATACGGCCAGAATGTATCCTCTGGATAGGAGTCGGTGCCGAGTCCATCCTGATTAGTGACCATCACGAGTGTATAGTCGAGTTCCTGCACGATACGGCCGAGATAGGTCATCACACCTGGATAAAACGAAAACTTCTCCAGAGTATCTACTTGATAGTCTGTCTGAGGCTCTCGTATCAGGGTCCCATCACGATCTATGAATAATACTTTTTTCATGATTTGTATGTTTTGAGGGCTTCGATGAGCCTTTTGTTTTCTATGGGTAGTCCTACAGTAAAGCGTAGACAACCACTACAGCCTGGTTCTTTGCTTCTATCCCGGACAATCACACCTTTCTCAATGAGGTGACGCATCACAGGGATAGGATCTTCAAATTGGACTAAGAGAAAATTAGCATCGCTGCGATGCACCTGGAGTACTAAGTCCATAGCTTCCAGCTGTGTCTTTAGAGACTTTCGCTCTTTGAGCACGGTTTGGATTTGAGTGTCGATTTGAGATCGATTAGCGAGTAGCTCCATAGCTCTTTTTTGCGTCTCTGTGCCTATATTGTACGGGGCTTTGATCTTGTTCATGTAGCTAAGGAGCTCTTCATTGGCGAAAGCCATACCCAATCTCAAACCAGCTCCTCCCATAGCTTTTGAGAAAGTCTGTAGTATTACCAGATTGTCGTATTGTTCGATACTATCTATCAGCGAGGGCTCATCGGAAAAGTCGATATAGGCCTCATCGACGACGACTATTCCTTTCCACCCTTTGATTAGCGTTTCGAGTATTTCACGGCTATAGCTATTACCAGTTGGGTTATTAGGAGAACAGAGGAATAGAATCTTGTCCTCTGGCTGCTGATCTCGGAGACAGGCCTCGACATCTATCCCAAAATCCGTGGTCAATGGTATAGCTATACGGTCGACATCGTTAATCTCTGCTGAAATACGATACATGCTGAAACTCGGATGGATATATCTGATACGATCGACCGTCGGTGTACAAAATACTCGTATTAATATATCTATGATCTCATCACTACCATTACCTAAGAATATGTACTCAGCCTTGGTGTTTTTCCATTTAGCTATTTCCTGTTTTAGCTCTTTTTGGTAAGGATCAGGATACCGATTCATGCCATTTTCATAGGGATTTTCATTGGCATCGAGGAATACCTCAGCTGTCCCTGTAAACTCAGAGCGAGCCGAACTGAAAGGTACCAAGCTTCTGACATTGGCTCTGACCAGTTGCTCTATGTTCATGCGTTAAGCTTATTCATTCTCAATCGGACCGCATTGGCATGTCCTTCTAATTTTTCTTCTTCTGCCATGCGTATGATGGCGGGGCCGATAGCTCTCATGCCCTCATCGGTGATCTTCTGAAAGGTGATCTTAGTCATAAATGAGTCCAGCGACACTCCGCTATAAGATCGGGCATAGGCCGATGTAGGGAGTGTGTGATTAGTCCCAGAGGCATAGTCTCCAGCACTCTCAGGCGTCATATGACCTAAAAATACTGAGCCAGCATTCTGCGTCATGCATATGTACTGATCCGGATCATCGGATGAGATAATGAAGTGCTCCGGTGCATAGTAGTTGATATACTGGTAGGCGCCTTGATCATCATCAAATATTACTGCAAAAGAATTATCAAGAGCCTTGGCAGCAATGTCTTTTCTTGGTAGATTCTCTAACTGTCTTTCGATCTCTACCTCTACTCGTGGCAGCAGATCTGGAGCAGTCGTGACGAATACTACCTGACTATCCACTCCATGCTCCGCCTGAGACAGGAGATCTGATGCTACAAATGCTGGATCAGCGCTTTCATCAGCAAATACTAAGACTTCTGACGGACCTGCGGGTAGATCGATAGCCACTCCATAGTCAAGGGCCTTCATTTTAGCTGCTGTGACATACTGATTTCCCGGGCCAAAGATCTTATAGACGCTGGGTACGCTTTCTGTGCCTGTCACCATTGCTGCTATGGCTTGTGAGCCACCCACCTTGTAGATGGCGGTGATACCGCATAGCTGAGCAGTATACAGGATTGCAGGATTCACGGAGCCACTATTAGACGGAGGAGTACATAGGATGATCTCTTCGCAGCCTGCTATCTGTGCAGGTATAGCCAACATGAGTACTGTCGAAAACAATGGGGCTGTGCCACCAGGTATATAGAGCCCGACTTTATCGATGGCTCTACTCTCCTGCCAGCAGGTCACGCCTGATGTGGTAGTGATTTTTTCTGCCTTGAGTTGCTGTGACTCGTGAAAACGCTTGATATTGCCATAGGCGATCTGGATGCTTTCTTTCAGTTTGGGGTCTAAAGAGTCCGCAGCTGACTGGATCTCTTCAGCGCTGACACGTATATCTGAGAGAGCTACTCCGTCAAATTTCTCCGTATATTCTCTAATAGCGTCATCACCACGAGCACTCACCTCAGCGAATACTCCCTCTATTATATCCCTCAAGGCAGATACATCCATGGCAGGACGTTTGACCAGCTGCGCCTGTGTCGATAGATCAGGATTAGTGTATATCTTTAGTTTGATCATTGTTAGACTACCATTTTTTCGATAGGTACTACTAATATTCCTTCTGCTCCGAGCTCCTTGAGCTCATTTATCACGCTCCAGAAATCATCCTCGCTGATCACGCTATGAAGAGAGCTCCAGCCTTCTTCTACTAGCGGTAGTACTGTAGGACTCTTGAGTACAGGGAGTATGTCACTGACGGCTTGGATACTCTCATTAGGGACATTCATCAGGATGTACTTATTGTTTCGCCCTTTCATCACAGATCTCACTCTGAACATCATTTGATCTATTAAGTCGAGTTTGTCCTGTGAGAGGTTTTTATTGATGGCGATGACGGCCTGAGACTTGAGTATGACTTCCCATTCTTCGAGTCCATTTTTGAATAAAGTACTTCCGCTACTCACTAAGTCACAGATAGCATCTGCCAGTCCAATATTAGGCGCTATTTCTACAGATCCTGAGATGAGATGTATTTGTGCATCAATGTTATGTTCTTTAAGATAGGCTTTGAGGGTATTGGGATATGATGTAGCAATTCTTTTTCCTTGGAGGTCTTGGATTCCGTTATAGGTGCTTCCTTTTGGACCTGCGATAGAGAGCCTACACTTAGAGAAACCTAATTTGTCCATGAAGGTCACATCCGCCTCTTTTTCTATTAATGTATTTTCTCCGATGATAGCTAAATCGGCCACACCGTCAGCGAGATACTTCGGTATATCGGAGTTTCTGAGGAAGAGTACCTCAGCGTCAAAGTTTCGTACCGCAGCTTTGAGTTGATCTTTTGAGTTGTCGATTTTCAGACCCGCATCTTTCAACAGGCTGACAGAATCATCAAATAGTCTTCCGGATTTTTGAATAGCAATGTTAAGTCCCATGTCAATTCTTATAAATAAAAAACCCGCTTGTCCTGTATGGGCAAGCGGGCATTAATAATGATATTCTTTTATAAAGCAGACATAATACACGCTCACCCCAAAGTCAAATGACCATGAAGATGAAAATGAGTATGTCCTTTTGTATTCATGTCGCAATGATATGTTCTTTTAATAATATTTCATAACGATGGTTCAGATTTTAATGTTGAATTAAAGTTAGCTGTACAAATGAATTGACAATCATTGGACCAGCCACAACTTGTCATCTTATCGTAGATCTGCTTGGTTTTATCTAAATCCATATGGAGGAAGATATAGGATCACTATCTTACTGACCAATCAAAACAAAAACGATCAATGCCAGTACTTCAAATCGATAATCTTACTAAGCGATATGGCAAAATAAAAGCAGTAGATAATCTCAATCTCACCATAGATCCAGGCAATGTGTATGGCCTATTGGGGCCCAATGGTAGTGGAAAAACTACTACTCTCGGTATTATCCTCGATATTCTTAGACAGGATGAAGGCTCCTATCAATGGTTTGACGGTCAGCATGGGGATCATGCAAGATTACATATTGGAGCAATACTGGAAACTCCTAACTTCTATCCGTATCTCAATGCTGAGGAGAATCTCGAGATAGTCAGACAAATCAAAGGAGTAAAAAAACAAGATTTTAATGAGCTACTGGAGATAGTCAATCTGGCTCATCGTAAGAAATCTGCCTTTAGGACCTACTCATTAGGGATGAAGCAGCGACTGGCGATAGCGGCTACTATGATCGGTGATCCTAAGGTGCTCATCTTTGACGAACCTACTAATGGCCTAGATCCGCAGGGTATCGCAGAGGTGAGAAATATCCTCAAGCGTATAGCTGATATGGGCAATACGGTGATCATGGCCTCTCACATACTCGACGAAGTAGAAAAGATCTGTAGTCATGTCGCCATCATCAAAAATGGAAAACTACTCGCTACAGGGCCAGTCGGCGCTATACTCAATGATGATGTGACACTTGAGCTCAATAGTGGTGACAAAATAGCTCTGACGCATGCTCTTCATGAAATGTCTACTGTGTCAGCTATATCGGACAAGGAGCATTGGGTAGAATGCTTATTAGACGAAGATCAGATGAGTGTCGAGGAGCTGAATCGTTCACTTTTTGAGAGAGGAATCATTTTGACACGACTCGTAGCTCGTAAGAGACGCCTCGAAGAAGAATTCTTAGCCATCACCCAAAACGCCTAAATCGAGAGCCATGATTATTAAATTATTACGATTAGAATATACCAAGTTTAAGAAGAATGCTGTCATCTCGTTGTTAGTATTCATGTTTTTACTCACGATGCCTACAGTCATTTTTATAGGCAAAGAATTTAAAGATGTACCTCCACCACTCCCGAATAATGAGGTGTTTTTTACTTTCCCTATGGTTTGGGATTATCAGGGATACATTGGTAATTGGTTGGTTTTCTTCTTTTTAGGTTTGATTTCCGTTTTCATTGTAGTCAATGAAGTGGGATATAAGACCTTTCGGCAAAACATCATCACGGGTATGACTCGTCAGCAATACTACCTGTCTAAAGTCATTACGGTAGTTGCATTAGCTATAGCTGCTACTCTACTCTATACAGTCATCTGTCTTGGCATTGGTATGTATCATACAGAGGGCTGGACGATGTCAGATGCATTTTATAATAGTTGGGCCATTCCTCGCTTTTTCTTAATGAGTATAGGATATATGAGCTTCGGTTTGTTTTGCGGTTTCGTCATCAGACGCTCTGGAGTAGCAGTGCTGCTTTATCTCTGCTATATGATCATGCTTGAGCCTTTGATCAAATGGGCTGTACATTTTCGGGTGATTCAGAATAATACTATCAACTACTATCCGTCCAACTGTATAGAGGATCTCATGCCTTTTCCGTTGTATCGATTTGCAGATATGGTGCCTAAGAAGGATTTAGATTTTAGCTTTCTATTGACTTATTCTCAGGCAACTATTGGATCGATTGTTTGGATAGCCATATTCTTAGGTGTGGCCTATTATAGCTTCATGAAGCGAGATATCTGATTTTTAGCGATCACATTTTCTTAAAGGTTTGTACAATTTATAATTGTAGAATTTACGTTAATTGTAGGAGGAAATCCGCAAGTAATCATGAAAAAGTATATTCTCACCTGGCTCAGCTTTTGTCTTTTCTGTATTGGTTATAGCCAAAATGATATGGCTGGTACTTGGCAATCGATTGATGATAAGGATGGTCAGCCGACCGCATACATTGATATCTCACCTAAATCTGACGGCACATACTCAGGCAAAATCATCAAACTTTTTGATGTCCAAGAAGATACGGTATGTGATCTATGTAGTGATGACAAAAAAGATAAACCCCTCATCGGAATGGAAATCCTGTGGAACCTTGAGGAAGATGGCAATGAACTGACCGGAGGTCGGATCCTCGATCCAGAAAATGGTAAAACCTATAAGTGTAAAGTGTCTCTGGCTGATCAGAATACACTCAAAGTCAGAGGCTATATAGGCATGCCGGCGTTAGGACGTACACAGACATGGCTGCGGGTCAAGTAAGCTGACGGCCAAATCAAGCATAAAACATCAATCAACTACACTATACCGAAATATGAAATCTTTATTCTTTGAACTGCTATGTCTTCCTTCTCTGCTTATCGCAAATAATGGGAATGACTCTACCTCCTATTGGAAAATTCACTTTCAGCCGATGCTACAGTTTAATCAGGCTCACTATGATAACTGGGCAGCTGGCGGACGAAACTCAATAGCGCTGAGTACATCAATAGACTTCAGAGCTGACTATAAGCAAGAAGATTGGACATTTAATACAGCTTATAACCAAAACTTCGGAGTAGCTAATATTGCTGAAGAAGATGGAGTCATCAAGACTCAAGATATACTCTCACTACTCACACGTGTCGGAAAACGACAAGGCGAGAATACTCAGATCACTTTTTTTACAGATGTGCTGACTCAGGCCTCTCCTACCTATTACGAGGTGGACGAGACTGATCCGATGCGAGCCAAGCAGTCTAATTTCTTTGCCCCAGGATATCTCACTACAGGATTTGGTCTCGAGTATCATAGTGATAGTCTGACTGTGCATGCTGATATCTCTCCTGTGGCAGGAAAGCAGACGATCGTGATGGATGATGAAGTCGATGAGACTAACTATGGTATCGAAGAAGGTAAAATGATGCGAAATGAGCTGGGCGCCTACCTACGACTCTCATACGAAAAAGAAATACTTGACCGTACTGAGCTGAGTACACACCTTTTAGTCTTTACTAATTACTTGGAGGACTTTGGCACACTGGATCTGTACTGGCGAGGACGTCTCAACATACATGCTAATGACTGGCTGGCGATGTCGCTACAGACGCAGCTCATATTTGATAAGGATGTGGATCTCGACTATCTCAAGGATGTCAATGGTGATGGCACATCGGATATCACAGAGAGTGATAGCAATCTCCAGTTCATGCAGATGCTGGGGCTGGGTGCGACTATTAAGTTTTAATCCTTACAACTAAGGCATAAAAAAGAGGGTAAAGATCAAGTGATCTTTACCCTCTTTCTATTTCGATTAAGAAGAAAGAGAAGGGTTATCCTCCGAGTTGTCCAGCTCTATATTCTGCTTGAGCTTTGTATTTTTCCTCTGTTACTTTGCGATACGCAGCCGCTGCCTCAGCGTTCTTGCCAGCTTTCTCAAGTTGCTCTGCGAGATAAAAAGTGTACTTGTCAGGTACAGCATCACCTGATTTACTGATAGCCATCTCCATACTGGCGATAGCATCATCACCACTACCTGCTGCAGCCTGAGAGCGTGATAGGTAGTAGTATACCTCGGCATTATCTTGTTTTGCTGCAGTATAGGCTTTCGCCATTTCTATAGCAGTTGTGTAGTCTTTACCTACATATGTTTTTCCGGTTAAGACTTCTGCTTTTTTATATCGGCTTACTGCTTTTTTGGCATCATCGGTTTCTTCTGCTTTTTGAGCAGCTACGATATAGGCTTTTACTGCTTCTACTTTATCACCTTTATCTTCATGTACTCTGGCTATGCCTTCATAGTTAGATGAGTAGCTTGGGCTTAGTTCGATTCCTTTGTTGTAGTAGCTCATTGCCTCGTCATAGGCTTTTGCTTTTCTTTTGGCATTTCCCACATTGTAGGCGGCTATAGCTCCATTCTTCTTAGCCAGGCCTATGATTTGTTCATTTTCGTCAGCTGTAGCCAACTCTAATGCTTTCTCCATATTCATTAGACCATTCTCGTAGTCCTTTGCCTTGAGCTGTGCTAATCCGTCATTGTATGTGCCGGCAGCAGTAGGCGCATCTTGTGCTTGGATCGTACTCGCCGTCAAAGCAAAAAATGCAAATGCCATAGCACTCATTTTAATGATACTTTTTTTCATTTACTATTTATTTGATTAAAGATTTTATTTGCCCTCTTTTTAGCTGATCTGAGTGATCAATGCGAAATAAAAATGCTAAAAATAATAAAGCATACCAATAATTTAAAACTTGCTTAACATTGATATTTATAAAAGACGACAAGCTTTGTCATGTTAAGCCTGGTATTTATACAGTTTTAGCAGTTTTTGAGCCTCATTTTCCCAATTGTATTTTTGTGCTGCTATATCACAGTTTTTGACCTTTTGCTGCCATTCTTCTTCATGGGATATAATGTGCTGTAGTGTCACTTTTAGAGTTTCTGCTTGATGTTTTGGTATGAAATATCCACAGTCAATGTCATTTATAATAGTGCGATATTCTGGTAGGTCAGTGACGATGACGGGTAGTCCATGACTGATGTAGTCAAAAAATTTATTAGCTAATGAATACCTATAATTAGCCGATGTGGGATTGAGCACATTATATCCTAAGTGAGCGCTACAGAGGAGTGGGCGAAATTTTTCAGGTGTCAACATTCCATGAAAGATGACCCGATCTTGAAGCTCATATTCAGCACTGAGTTGTTCGAGTTTGGTTCTCATGACTCCGTCCCCTATGATGTCGATGCGTATGTGATCTATCTGGCTGACTGCTGTCAATAAAGCAATTAGTCCACGATCTACATTGAGCACACCGAGATAGGCTATTGTGAATGCGTCATTGCGATGATAATGAGGCGTATCATTACATTTCTTTGGGACATTTCTGATGATCTCGAAGGTCTTACCATATCGCTGGTGAAGTATACGAGATAGCTCATGTCCTACCGTATATCGAGCTGTGGTATGAGGTATTATCTTCAGTCCTATCATCTTCCATATCCATCTTTTGATAGGATGATCGATGAGCTCTGGGACATCTATAAATAGCTCATGCGCATCAAAAAGCAGAGCATTTCCTGAGCGTTTAGCAGATATGTAAGCCGGTAGTAGAGTGTCGAGATCATTTGCAGTGATGGTTTTGTATTTTAATGATCTCACCGCCCATGCCAGTCTGATGTTTATCTCAAGATAGAATAAAAGCCCAGAGCGAAATCTACATTTTACTCTGCTTTGGTCAAAAGATCGAGTTGACAAAGCTTTACTTTCACGTTGTTCTCGTCCGACTAATAATACTTTTTTACCAGCAGCGACTAATGTCTCGCAGATACGGATCATTCGTCGATCGTGGGTCAGATCATTAGTGACTAATAGGATATGATCATATGATGTATTTTGACTCATGAGGTGATGCTAGTATGGGATATGAGACCCTCGCTATAGAGCTCTTGGAGGAGTGATAGTAGCTCAAGATTTTTAGTGCGCTGAGCATGAGACAGTAGCGCTTTGATCTGATCGTCAGACATGGCCATAATCTCTTTTTTGCTATATATGACCTGCTGAGCCTCAGTACAGTTGTCACATTGACCACATGGGCTTAACTCTTCTTCTCCAAAGTAGGCTAACATATTAGCCATTCGACAGTCTTCTGTCGCCAGTAGGGATAGCATTCCTTTAATGCGATCTGCCTTTCGTTCCTTGAGTGCATTATAGTTTAAGAATAGCTTATCGACATCTCTACTCGCTAATCTGTTTTGGAGAAATACTATTCTTGGCCCAGCATCCATTTTATACATCCTTAGGACACCCTTTTTCCTCAATTCAGTAAGGTCAGCCTCGAGTAACTCTTCGTTTTTATGGTATCGTTTAGGTACTTTTTTACTTTTTATTTTGATCCATTGATCCCAGATCCCTTCATAAGAGCGCATTAAATATTGACATAACTGGTCAGCATCTTGATCGAGCTGGATAGAGTGTAAGTCACGGTGACGTAGCAGATACTTGACGAAGAAAACGGGTTTAGGATTGTAAATGATGGATAGTACTCCTATAAAGCCTAATGCCTTGACGATACCATTCATTACTTTAGCATTCAGGCTATACTTCTGAGCCAGATCATATATGTCAAAAGCAATGTTTCGCCCTTCTCCTTGGTCTATTTCTATACCATAGTGTACATGTAGCAGTTTATAGTAATGGACTAATGTATCAACTATCGGATAGTCGATGGTCAAGCTCTCCTCCAATCTTCGGACGTCAGACTGGTCATAGTACATACTCACTATCGAACTGTGTCCGTCTCGACCGGCTCTACCGATCTCTTGATAATACTCTTCGATAGAAGGCGGTAATCCATAGTGGTATACCTGTCTTACATCATTCACATCGATACCCATACCAAAGGCATTTGTGGCTACGATACAGTTTATTTTACCTGTCTTAAATTTTTCTTGGATTTTACTCTTTAGCTTATAGTCCAGACCTGCATGGTAGTATTCTGCCCGAATACCCTCTCGCTGCAGACTCTCCGCTATCATCTGTACCTGACGACGACTACGACAATAAATGATGGTTTTTCCAAGGGCGATGGCCACGCTATTTAGGAGGTCATTGATCTTTGTGTTTGTTTTATTGATCCTTATTTTGAGGTTTTCTCGATTGAAGCTATCTCGTATCAATGCTGGCTGCTGCAGGTCGAGCAGCTCGATGATCTCTTGGATCACTACAGGAGTCGCTGAGGCTGTGAGAGCGATCAGTCCGACCCCAGGCATAGCACCTATGAAGTCACGGATATTAAGATAAGAAGGTCTAAAGTCATGTCCCCACTGAGATATACAGTGCGCCTCATCTATGGCTACGAGATCAATCCGACAGTACATGATCCGCTGGAGAAACATCTCAGAGGCTAGTCGCTCAGGAGATACATAAAGCATTTTGACAGCCCCAAATCGGCAGTTTTCTAATATTCTGTCGATGTCAAAAGAACTCTGACCAGAATGAATGGCTTCAGCCTTAATCCCTATACGCTTGAGATGTTCGACCTGATCCTCCATCAGAGATATCAGAGGTGAGACGACTATCGTAAGTCCCTCTGTCATCATGGCGGGTACTTGGTAGCATATAGACTTGCCACCACCTGTAGGTAGCAATGCTACTACACTCCTACCCTCCAGTAATGCACTGACCACCTCTTGTTGCTTTGGTCGCAGACTGGCATATCCCCAGTATTTTAACAGGATTTTATGAGCGTAGGCGATAGAATTTTCTGCCACGTGACGTTTATATTTTATTTACTTTTGCGGCCTTTTCAGAAACGCTGTTTTGATCCACAGATTACACATGATAGTATCTAAGCAAGGAAAATGTGGATGTATTTGATTTTAAATTGATTTGATGCAAAACAAAGTATTTTTTTCTCTATCCATTTTATTAGGTCTAAGTTATTTCATCTCCGCACAAAATAGTAGTCCCAATTGGTATCACGGACTGAAGACCGAAGAGACTCCTTTCAATATCAGTACTGACTACATCTACGAGAATGTGGTAAAAGGGAAACAAGGTCAAACGGTAGTCGTAGCAGTCATCGACTCAGGTGTAGATATAGAGCATGAAGATCTCGATGATGTGATCTGGAATAATACTGACGAAATACCAGACAATGGTATCGATGATGATAATAATGGCTACGTGGACGATATCCATGGATGGAATTTCATTGGAGGACCTAATGGGTCGCAAGTAGATGCTGATACTTACGAGATGACACGCCTATATGCGGCACTGAGAGACAGATTTAAAAATGTAGAGGATCCATCTCAACTGAGCAAAGATGATCTCAAAGACTATAATCAGTACGTAGAATGGGGCAAGGAGATAGAAAAGGATATAGCAAGTGCCAAAAGGAATTATGAAGAAATGAGTGCTACGGTAGCTCTGTTTAGTGAGGTTTTAGATCATTTAGAAGAGTTTGCTGGGGAGTCGGGTATCACAGCGAGTACGGTTGATTCCTTAGTCATGGAGGCTGATCGCAATAGTATGATAGCTGCTAATATCGTCAATGCGCTTAGCGCTGAGTTGGGATATATCCCTCAAATGTCTGAGGTCAGAGCCATTATTTTGGGAGATCTTCTTGATTCGCAAGATTACTTCGAGGCAAAATTCAAATACAACTACAATCCAGATTTTGACCCAAGAGACATCGTAGGAGATGACTATGACGACTTGTCAGATCGGTACTATGGCAATAATAGCGTAGAAGGTCCTGATGCTATGCATGGCACACACGTAGCTGGTATCATAGCTGCTGAGCGTCACAATGATATTGGTATCAATGGTGTCGCCAATAATGTAAAGATCATGGTATTAAGAGCAGTGCCGGATGGCGATGAAAGAGATAAAGACGTAGCTAATGCAATAAGATATGCTGTAGATAACGGTGCGTCGGTCATCAATATGAGCTTTGGCAAAGGGCACTCTCCTCAAAAGCAATATGTGGATGATGCTGTCCGATACGCAGAGAAAAATGATGTGCTCTTAGTCCATGCATCTGGTAATAGTGGTGAGAATATCGATACCTCAGCTAATTTTCCCAATGATCATTATAAAAAGCCAAAAGGCTTCCTCTTTTGGAAGAAGAAAAAGCCTAAAAACTGGATCAGCGTAGGTGCTTCATCAAATATAAAGTCGGAGAACATGGTGGCGAGTTTTTCTAATTTCGGAAAAGAAGATGTAGACTTATTTGCTCCTGGAGAGTTTATGCTATCGACCACACCAGACAATAGCTATGAAGTGCAGCAAGGGACGAGTATGGCTGCTCCTGTAGTCGCTGGCGTAGCTGCTATGATAAGATCGTATTTCCCAAGTCTCACAGCTGAGCAGGTCAAGGAAGTGTTAGTTGATTCTTCTACACCACTCGCTATAGAAGTGGTAGAGCCTGGCTCAGATGATAAGATGGTTAAATTTTCTGAGCTATCAGTGTCTGGAGGGATAGTAGATCTCAAGTCAGCATTTATCAAAGCAGCAGTAACTAAGGGCAAGAAAAAAGTAAAGAAAACAAAGCAAATAAGAGCGTAACAGTATCGTGCTGTTGCGCCGTCCTAAAAAAGGCCCATTGAATACTTTATTCAGTGGGCCTTTTTATTAAATCGTGGTTTTTTATTGAATGGCTTTATTTGATGAGAACCTCTTGTACGATTTCTTCATTGAGGTATTCATTGATCCTACTCATGATCTTATCTCGATGATTAAAAAGTTCATTTTTAAGTGGTGCTGAACTCACTAATACATGAAGTGTAGTGCCTCTGAGATATAGATCAGTAGTGCGACTGGTGATGCTCTCTCCCATCGACTCATACCAATATGCCTTTATTTTATTAGAATAGTACCCTTTTTTGATTTTACTATTATCTACATAGTTTTTGAGTACGTCCTTGATATGTTGATCCATATATTGGGGTTTTATTGAAGTGATGTTTAATCGGAAGCGATCTGCCCCTCTATCACTCGAAAGGCTTGATAATCTATACCTCTATCATCAAACAGCGTTTTTGACCTATCAAGTTCTGTATCAGAGAGAAATATTTGCTCAAATGTATCCTTATTTATCATCTCGATCAGATGACTAAGGCGAGATCTATCCAATTTTTCGAAAAAATCATCTAGGATCAATATTGGCTTTTTGCCCAACTGAGTCTCTATATAGGTATATTCGGCGATCCGGAGAGCGTACAAAAATGACTTAATCTGGCCTTGAGAGCCGTATTTTTTGAGGCGCTTATTATTGATGATGAAGTCAAAGTCATCTTTATGAGTACCAATTAGTACTCGCTTAGAGTATACTTCTTCTCTGAGGATATTTTCATAGGCGTTTTTGATATCTGCCTCATCATATTGAGTTATATACTGTATATCTATTTGCTCAGCACCATCAGAGATATCCGCATAGTTTTGTTGCAAAAAATCAATGAAAGGAGAAATGAAATTTTTACGACACGCATGAATATAGCTGCCTGTTGATATGAGATCAGCATTATATGTATCCAAGAGAGTATAGTCAATCTTGCCGCTCTTGAGTAGTGACGACTTTTGAGTCAGTACTCGGTTATATCTGATTAGCTGTCGGAGGTATTGTGGATTGGACTGACAGAGGATCCGATTGACAAAATCCCGTCGCTCTTTGCTACCACCATTCACTATTGAGATATCATCTGGAGCGATAAACACTACAGGTAATACTCCGACTAATTCACTGGAGTTATTTAGTCTGTTTTTTTGAACTTCTATTGTTTTTCTTTGTCCGAGCGGATATTTGATGATGATACTTTGGATATTGCCATCATGCTGGATCTTCCCTGTGAGCCTCAGGTATTCTTCTCCTTCTTTGATGAGCATCTTGTCTGTCATGCTGAAGTAACTTTTGGCTAAGCTCATATAGTGAATAGCATCAAGTAGATTTGTTTTTCCACTTCCATTTTTGCCATAAAGGAGATTGATTTTCTTATCAAAATCCAACTTAGCCACAGCGTAGCTTTTAAAATTGACAATATGTAAATGCTTGATTTTCACTTTTGCAAATGTGCGAAGATTGCACCATAGTGCCCTAATATGTAAAAACAATATGTATGTGCGATTCGTTTATTACGATATATTGGTGTTGGATTATTATTGACGGTTATTATTTTTATTTTTGCGCCAATTAAATTTGGAAAAGGTATGGCGGTAGCAACAAAAAAGAAGACCACGACAAAGCGTGTGACGAAGAAGAAAGGCTTTACTAAAGAGACGTATCTACAGTGGTATGAGATCATGCTCAGAGTCAGAAGATTTGAAGAGAGAGCCCTCATGGCCTATTCTCAACAAAAAATCAGAGGATTTTGTCACGTATACATCGGACAGGAGGCCATCACTGCAGGTATGGTATCGGCCCTCACTCCAGAGGACAAAGTAGTGACCGCTTATCGTCAGCATGGTATTGCTTTATCGAGAGGATTGACATCACGAGCATGTATGGCTGAGCTATATGGTAAGGCTACCGGATGCGTAGAAGGGAAAGGTGGTTCAATGCACTTTTTCTCAAAAGAACTTAATTATTTTGGCGGAAACGGAATCGTAGGTGCACAAATTCCTATCGGTACAGGTATTGGTTTCGCTGAAAAATATAGAGGTACTAAGAATATAGCCGTAACTATGTTTGGTGATGGCGCAGCTCGACAGGGCGCACTGTATGAGTCATTTAATATGGCAATGGCTTGGAATCTGCCGGTACTCTATATCTGTGAAAACAATGGATATGCGATGGGAACATCTGTACAGCGTACGAGTAATGTCACAGAGATACATCAAGTAGGAGATGCATTCAATATGCCTAATGAAGCAGTAGATGGCATGTCTCCAGAGAGTGTACATGAGGCACTACAGAGAGCGGCAGATCATATCAGAGCTGGTAAAGGGCCATACTTCCTTGAGATCAAGACCTACAGATATAGAGGGCATTCGGTGTCGGATCCTGCTAAGTATCGTACGAAAGAGGAGCTGGAAAGCTATAAGCAGTTGGATCCACTCGTAGTGACAGAAGAAAAAATCATTAATGATAAAATCGCCACTCAAGACGAAATCGATGCGATCAAGGCAAAAATCAAAGAAGAAATAGAAGATGCAGCAGAGTTTGCAGAAAACTCCCCTCTTCCTGATCCTTCTGAGCTTTATACGCATAATTATGTACAGGAAGACTATCCTTTTATCAGGGATTAATCTATGTCTGATTCTAATAAAAAGTAAAGGAAGAGAGTCGAAGGAATTTGGCTCTCTTTTTTATTATATGAATATTGACTTGAATATGACTCCTTAATAGTTTCAAGAATTGAATAATATTATATTTTTGCGCAAATTTTGAATAATGGCAAAGAGTAGAGAAACTCAAGACGAAGAGATAATAGTAGAAGAGGTCGTAGGTGACAAGAAAGGATTTTTGGACAATAGTCAGATGACCATCATAGGTGGTGCGGCTGTATTTTTGCTTTTGATCGGCGCATACTTAGCATATAAGTATCTGTATCAAGCTCCTCGTGAGAAAGCAGCTGTTGAGCAAATCTTCAAGGCAGAACAACAGTTTCAACAAGATTCATTTGCATTGGCACTTGAGGCGCCAGGTGGAGGCTACGATGGACTTCTCGATATCATAGACAGTTATGGTGGTACGAAGACGGCTAACTTAGCAAAGTATTACGCTGGTATATCATATCTGAATTTAGGACGATTTGAGGATGCTGTGTCATATCTCAATGCCCACAATGAAAAAGGAGCTATCACTTCTATCACTAAATATGGAGCACTTGGTGATGCTTACTCAGAGTTGGGAGAATATGACAAAGCTATATCTGCGTATAGCAAGGCATCATCAGGAGATACTGATGTATTAGTACCTTACTATCTATATAAATTAGGTCTATTAGCACAGAAGCAAGGACAAGCAGATAAAGCAAAGAAGGCTTTTGACAGATTAGCGGCTGATTTTCCTGATTCTGCTGAAGCTGCGGAGGCGCAGAAATATATCGGTCTACTCAAGTAAATATTACAACAATGGCGATCCCTACTTATCAGGAATTTTCATTAGAAGAGTACCCTATTAAGGATCTTGAGAAAGTAAAAATCGGAATCGTCCGCACAGAATGGAATCCTGATATCATCGAGAGTCTCGTCTCGTCGTGTCAGGATTCTCTACTTTCTATAGGTATCGATCCTGAAAACATAGAAATCTATACAGTACCAGGATCATACGAGCTACCTCTTGGTGCTAAGTATTTGCTGGCGAGTAGACAGAAGCCAGATGCTGTCATCTGCCTGGGCTGTGTGATACAAGGCCAAACAAAGCATGATGACTATATCAATCATACAATAGCTCGCAATATAAGCCATCTCAGCCTTGTCAGCAGCACTCCTGTGATCTTTGGTGTACTGACTACTAATACTAAAGAACAAGCTATAGAGCGAGCTGGAGGGGCTCATGGTAACAAAGGTGAGGAGTCTGCCCAGGCTGCTCTCAAAATGCTGAGCCTGAAGCAAAAACTGTCTAATAAAGCAGGTACCATTAGTTTTTAGTCTACTCTGAATTTCATTCTCATACCTGAAGTCTGGTTTAAGATTCTTCCATTGAGATATTTTCGTGTACCATTCACGAATACTTGTTTTACTTTTCCTTTAAAACGATATCCTTCGAGAGGTGACCATTGACATTTGTAGAATAGATCTTTGGCCTCGATGACATGTTCTTCTTCTGGATCTACTATCACGATATCAGCATACTGTCCTTCCTCGATATATCCACGATCTATCACTCTGAAGAGCTCTGCAGGATGATGGCACATTTTTTCGATCATCTTTTCCTTGGAGATCATACCTCGATGATAAAAGTCCATCATGACATTCAGACTATGCTGTATAAGTGGTAGACCACTGGGTGCAGTGAGATAATCTTGACTTTTTTCTTCGATCGTATGAGGAGCATGATCGGTAGCGATCACATCTATTCTGTCGTCAAGTACTGCCTGAAATATAGCATCAGCATCAGCTTTTTCTTTGATAGCAGGATTACACTTGATCTTGTTACCCAGCTTTTGATAGTCCTGATCATTAAAGAACAAGTGATGCACACAAGCTTCTGAGGTGATCTTTTTATCCTTAAGTGGCAGATCATTGTTAAAAAGGTCCAACTCTTCTTTGGTACTGATATGTAGTATATGTAGCCTTGTACCATTTCTTTTAGCGAGCTCTACTGCTTTAGAGCTGGATATATAGCATCCTTCTCGTGATCGGATGATTGGGTGATAAGATGCGTCCAGATCAATGTTTTTTGCTTTGTAAGTAGCCATGTTAGACCTAATGGTCTCTTCATCTTCACAGTGTGTTGCGATGAGCATATGTGCTTTACTAAATATGTTTTCGAGGGTGTCTACATCGTCTACGAGCATATTACCCGTACTGGATCCCATGAAAATTTTTATGCCACAGACATTTTCCGCATCAGTTTTGAGGACTTCTTCTATATTCTCATTTGTGGCTCCCATGTAAAATGAGTAATTAGTGATAGCTGAGGCCTTAGCGGTGACATACTTTTCTTCCAGTCTTTTTTGAGTAGTGGCGGTAGGTTTTGTATTCGGCATCTCCATGAATGAAGTCACACCTCCGGCTAACGCAGCTCGAGACTCGGTATAGATATTGGCTTTATGAGTGAGTCCTGGCTGACGAAAGTGCACTTGGTCATCAATGATACCAGGTATGATCCATTTGCCTTGCGCATCTATGACTTTATCAGCATCCGTATCAATAGAACTGGCTATTTTATCAATTCTCTCGTCTATGATTAATACATCCTGATAAGATGATACTCCACGATTGATTACTAAGCCATTCTTTATTAATATTTTCGCCATCGTTTATTGTACGGTTTTTATTTGAGAGGTCAAGATAATCATATGAGCGATACTATTGGAATATTGGGAGGTGGACAGTTAGGTAAAATGCTTTATCTCGCTGGAGCGAATTTGGCACTTGATATGCACCTGATGGATAGTATGTCTGATGGCCCTGCTGCTAAGATCTGTAAGCAGTACCATATTGGTGATTTCATGGATTATGATCAGGTCATGAAGTTTGGTAGGGACATGAATGTGGTGACTATAGAGATCGAAAAAATAAATGTTGATGCTCTAAAAGATTTAGAATCAGAAGGAGTCAAAATCTATCCCCAGCCTCATCTGATAGCTATGATTCAAGATAAGGGACTCCAAAAGAAGTTTTATGAGCATAATAAGCTTGCTTCGAGTAGATTTAAAAATTATAAGACTATAGAGGATTTTAAAATTGATCTGTCAAAAGGTGAATGGACTCTACCAGTAGTGCAAAAAATCAGAAAAGGTGGTTACGATGGACGAGGAGTGAATATATTAAAAACAGATTCTGATTTTAATACAGCATTTCAAGCTGACTTTTTGATAGAAGAAAAAGTAGCTATAGATAAGGAGATCGCTGTCATCACATGCTCTGATCCATCTGGAAACATCATAGCCTACGATCCGGTAGAGATGGTATTTGACCCTGTCAATAATATCCTCAAATATCAGATAGAACCAGCTGATATCAATGCTGAGCAAGTCACTGCTGCTAAAGACTTAGCTGTCTCATTATCAAAGAAGCTTGGGATCGTTGGTCTTTTAGCCATTGAGATGTTTTTGGATCAAGATGGTGAGATACTGATTAACGAAGTGGCACCAAGGCCACACAACAGTGGTCATCACACGATAGAAGCTTCACAATGCTCTCAGTACGAAAATCACCTAAGAGCGATATCTGGGTTAGCTTTAGGTGATCCTGCTACGATGACACCTTCTATATTGATCAACCTCCTGGGAGAAGAAGGTCATGTAGGTCCGGTGGTATATGAAGGGCTAAATGAGATCTTATCCATCTCAGGAGTACATGTCCATATATATGGAAAAGCAGAAACCAAACCAAATCGAAAAATGGGTCATATCACTATCACGGATAGTAATATAGACCGCCTAAAAGAGAAATACGAAACAGTAGTAAAAACTATAAAAGCAGTCACTAAATCATGAGTACACCAATCGTAAGCATCATTATGGGAAGCACTTCTGATCTTCCTGTCATGTCTCAGGCCGCCGAGTTTTTGGACAATCTATCAATACCCTATGAGATCACTGTCGTCTCAGCGCATAGGACTCCAGATAGAATGTTCACTTTCGCTAAAGAGGCAGAAGGAAGAGGGATCAAAGTAATAATAGCGGGAGCTGGTGGAGCTGCACATTTGCCAGGCATGGTAGCATCATTGACATCTCTCCCAGTGATAGGTGTACCTATTAAATCATCTAACTCCATCGACGGCTGGGATTCAGTACTAAGTATTCTTCAGATGCCTAATGGCATACCTGTAGCTACTGTAGCGCTCAATGCTGCTAAGAATGCAGGAATGTTGGCCACCGAGATCTTAGCCATCTCTGATCAAGAGATCAAATCGAAGTATAAGGCTGTGAGAGAAAAGCAAACCCAAAAAGTACTCACCCAAGTCGAAACACTGAAGAATCAGAAAGAGATTTAATAGAAATCTCTTTAAAAAGAATATATAAAAAGCAAAGGCTCGGCGATACTGCCGAGCCTTTGCTTTTTTATGCTACCTATTTCTTTTAGTTGCGTGGTATCAGAGCGAACTCTACCCTTCTATTCAATGTACGACCAGAGATAGTCTGATTTGTAGCTATAGGTCTTGACTCACCATATCCAGCATATGACATTCTCTCTCGAGCTACACCAGAGCTGGCTAAGAAATTGTAACAAGCCTTAGCTCTTCTTTCTGAGAGCTGTTGGTTAGCTATGGCACTTCCTTGATCATCGGTATGACCTTCGATTGATAGATTGAAGTCTGGGTATCTATTCATGATCTCAGCAATCTGGGCGAGTATGTTAAATGATTCAGCTTTGATCTCTGCCTTACCTGTTTCAAACTGTACAGATCTCATAGCTATCTCGAGGATACGACGATCACTGGCAGCGATCTCCGGACATCCACCTGTATCTACTGGGCCTGCTGCATTAGGGCATCTATCTCTACTATCATCGATACCATCGCCATCGCTATCCGGACAGCCACCATATACGGCTAATCCAGGACGATTAGGGCAGTTATCTTGGCTATCTACTACTCCATCGCCATCTGTATCTACTTGACTATTTGCTCCAGTAGTACTTGGGCATCCTTGATTAGAGAGTAAACCAGGTTCGTTTGGACAGTTATCTTGACTGTCGTCTACACCATCACCATCTGTATCTGGACAGCCACTATAGAGAGATAGTCCTGGTTGATTAGGACATCGATCTACTGAGTCAGGGACTCCATCTCCATCCGAGTCTGAGCCAGTAGCGTCAGGACATCCTGCATTGAGTGCTGATCCTTTTACCGTAGGACAGTTATCATTACTATCAGGGACTCCATCTCCATCTTGATCTGGACATCCGAGTGTATTTTTCGATCCTGGAGTATTAGGACAGTTGTCTATGTTATCAGGGACTCCGTCACCATCTGTATCCAACTCAGGACATCCACCGTTAGTCGCAGGACCGGCGACAGTAGGACATCTATCCAGATCATTTGGTATGCCATCATCATCAGCATCATTACCTGGGCAGCCATTATTTTCCTTATCTCCCATCATATTAGGACATTCATCTTCATTGTCAGCGACACCATCGCCATCAGTATCAGGGCATCCTTTCATCTCCATAGTTCCAGGTTGATCAGGACATAGATCTTTGTAGTCAGCTATACCATCACCATCTTTATCAGGACATCCATCGAGCTCTTCGAGTCCCGCTTCTTGAGGACATAGATCGAGCTCATCAATGATGCCATCTCCATCGCTATCGAGAGCTTCTTCTTCCTCTTCCATTTCTTCTTTTTCCATCTTAGGAGGATCCTTAGGTCCTAAGAAATAGGTGAATCCTAAACCATGATGAAGGTTATTTCGATTATCCTCAAGGGCATATCGATATTCAGATTGCCATGTGATAAAAGCTCTATCATGTATTCTGAAATTGAAACCCAAGCCTACTGGGATCTGTAAATGAGAAGTACCCTCTACCTCGTATACATATCCAGCACCACCCATAAGATAAGGGATAACCTTAGCACCATCTCTGACAAATTGATATTGGATTGTACCATCAATGGATACAAGACCATAGTGTAGCTCGTCAATATCTGTGAAGTTTTGTACAGTGGCTATCTTTAGCGGTACAGAGAGATTTATATTATCTGTGAGCTTTTTAAGCAGAGCGATCTCCAAACCCGTATGATACTTATTGTAAGCGGTAAAAGATCCGCCGTTTTGTGAAATGTAGTCAAGGGCTAAAGCCTTAACAGACAGACCTATATCGTTGTCTGCTTTCATTTTTTTGCTGGTCTCCATATCATCAGTCGAGCTCATGTCGTCCTGACTATACCCCTGTGTCCAACAAAATAAAGTAACTACTACGAATAGTAAGATTGATTTTCTCATATCTTATATTGATAAATTCGATCAAAAATAAGTAATTGATTGCATACTAACTATTTTTAATATGTAATCATCACATGGATAGGAAACTATTCAGCAGGTTGAGATTGGAAATATCCCGTACTTCGGTTTTTAACGACTTCATTTGCGTTGAAGTATCGTCCATTCATACAAATATATACTCCTGGTGGCAAAACTTGAACAAATGCCATAGCACTACCTAAATTAAAGAATCCGTCTGAAGAGGATCCGAATGCATATGGTATCATTGCACCTGTCAGTACTATTGTTTTACCTTCTATTTTTTGTGCGGCAAGATAGCTGGCTGTGGTTGACATCGTATCAGTGCCATGAGTGATGATGATATTAGAATATGGACATTCTTGGCAATTATAGCTCATGATATGGCGCTCCTTGTCCCCCATCTCGAGACTATCGACCATCATGAGCGTTTTTACATCCACGGGCACTGAGCATCTGCCCCGATTTATCATCTCAGTCAGATGTGTGTCCTTGAAGTAAAGTTCTCCTGTGATATAGTTATAATCCTTGTCAAATGTCCCACCTGTAACATAGATTTGGATGGTTTCGATATCAGTCTGAATTCCCTTACTTACCATTGCGCCGTGTGATTATTTTTTCTGTTCAAAATCGGCTGCAAATTATTAATGTTTTTGTGTATTTATTGATATTACTATATATACTTTTGATAGCTGATTATTAAATCGTTCGTCATGTCAAAGAAAAATGTTCTTTCAGATTATGTATTAAATCTGGCTGAGTCAGCTACACTGAAAATGTCACAGCTCGCTCGAGATCTTAAATCAGAAGGGAAAGATGTAATTAGCCTATCTGTTGGAGAGCCCGATTTTGATACACCAAAATTTATCATTGATGCAGCTAAGCAAGCTCTCGATGATGGATATACTCACTATACACCTGTGCCGGGACTGGTCGAGTATAGAGAAGCTATAGTCAAAAAACTGAAACGAGATAATGGCCTCGACTACGGCATAGCTAACATAGTAGTAAGTAATGGGGCTAAACAGAGTATCTCTAACCTCTGCCAAGCCATGCTCAATAAAGATGATGATGTCATCATATTCACGCCTTACTGGGTGTCATATATCGAGATCGTAAAGCTCGCAGGAGGCAATCCAATATGTGTGGAAGCGAGTGTAGAGAATGACTATAAAGTGACTGCAGAGCAAGTAAAAGCAGTAATGCACGACAAAGTTAAGTTTGTTCTATTTTCTTCTCCGTGCAACCCTACAGGATCGGTTTACACTCGTGAGGAGCTCAAAGCTATAGCAGATGTGATCGCTCCATACGAGAATACTTACATCATCTCTGATGAGATCTATGAGCACATAGTGTACAGTGGTGAGCATGTGTCCATCGCAGAGAATAAGAATGTAGCAGATCGCACCATCGTAGTGAATGGCATGAGCAAAGGATTCGCTATGACTGGTTGGAGGTTAGGATATATCGCTGCTCCTAAGGAGATCGCCTCAGCATGTGCTAAGATCCAAGGCCAGGTTACCTCTGGAGCTACAGCATTTGGACAGAAAGCCGCAGCCATTGCTCTTGAGACTGAGACTGATGAGCCTGCTCTGATGAAAGACGTCTTCTTGAAAAGAAGAGATATGGTCATCACTGAGCTCAGCAAAATTGAAGGTCTGAAGTTGAGCGTGCCGCAGGGAGCATTCTATATTTTCCCTGATTGTAGCAATTTCTTTGGTAAAAGTATTGATGGTGTGGTCATTGAAAATTCAGATGTTTTAGCTGAACAGATATTGGATAAGACCTATGTAGCCACTGTGAGCGGTGCTGCTTTTGGAGCGCCAAACTGTATTAGACTCTCTTATGCTGCCTCTGAAGAGAATCTCATGGATGCGTGTAGAAGACTACAAGATTTCTTTGGTAGTTTAAGCTAAAGGATCTTAAAAATATGAGTAAAAAAGGCATTCGTATACGATTGCCTTTTTTTATATCTGCTTGTTATTGATCTTATTATATTTCTTCTGTCGGTGTATATCTAAGAATCGCTCATAGGTAGGAGCATCCATCTCATGATCACCAAAATCTCTATTGTATTGACCCGTAGCCATTCTCTGACGAGAGGCTTCATAAAGAGATACAGCACATGCTACAGATATGTTAAGACTCTGGACGAATCCAAATTGAGGAATCAAGAAATTTTGATCGATAAGATTTAATGCTTCTTCGCTGACCCCTTCATGTTCATTGCCAAATAATAGAGCACAGGAGCTTGCAAGATCTAAGTCATAGAGACTTTTAGCTGATGCACCTATTGCGGTACCATAGATCTTAGGATAGCGCTCACGTACAGCGGTGAAACATGTATGTATATCCTCAAAATAGTTAATCTTGATCCATTGTTTAGCACCTGATGAGCTCTTCAGTCCTATCGATATACCCCGTTCTTGTAGATCTGGCTGTGTATACAAAATGAATACCTCATTGATTCCTATAGAGTCACAGGTTCGTAGTACGGCACCAATATTATGAGGATCATGTACATTTTCTAATATCACGGTGAGGTCAAACTGTCGTTTCTTTATGACCTCTTTCATTCGATCTTTTCTTTTTTCGAGTATATGCACTTGGAGACTATTGATTTCCCATTATGGAGAAATGCTCATCTTGATACTCTATGATGTACAGATTTCCATTCATTAGATAGACTAATTCGTCCTTGCTATTATAGTATGGTTCGATAGTGACATCCATTTGTGAGAGATTGAGTTTTTCATCTTTTAAGTAATAATGAAAATATTTACCATACTTCTGAAGCCCATATCCGATAAATCTCATGATGTCATATCCAAAATAGGCTTCGTCATCAGGGATCCATCCATATTTCTCAAAGTAATTTTTCTTGAACTTTTGTATGATCATATTTCTCTCATCTACGAATTTGTACTCACAGACTCGAAGGTTAATGTTCTTTAAGATGTTTAGATCAATTTTATCGGTACTCATCGCCAGGGGCATAGCATATACATATAGTTCTCGATTTCCTCGTTCAGCATTGAGTTTTCTTAGACACTCATAGATGAAGCTTTCACTTTCTGCAGCAATATATTGAGGTAAGAAAAACACATTTGCCCCTTCTTCAAACACATCATCAAAAACTAATGAATCAGACATCAATAAAGTATCTTCTGATATCTCTATTACTTCTAAGGGCTCAACTATAGGGAGTCCACTCTGTTGTTCATTGGCTTTTTGGATATATGAGATTCTCCCTCGGTCGTTTCCATTAGCATTCGCTATGACTCTGATATTTTTTCTATCAAAATGCTTTGTCATATCCGCTATGATAGCATCGTAATATGAAGAAGGATTGGGTCGCATCTGAAGATAGAAGAGGTTGTCTTTTGTGATCCGTGTATTGGCTTTCCAAGGAGATATCAATGGTATCTGATTATCCTTAGCAAATGCAGATATTTCGGCTAAGGCTTTAGATTCAAATGGGCCAACTATGACATCTGGATTTAGGAAGTTTAGTCTTCGTATTTGCTCATCGATATTATCAGTGCGGCGATCTGTTGAAAGTGTAGTCACATTGATCTTGGTGTCTTCTATATCGCCGAGTGCCATCTTTAGCCCTGCATAAAAGTGAGCATACTTTTCATTGTTGGCACTGATATTATTGTAACTATCAGTTGCTTCGTTCTTAAAAGGCATAAGAAGAACTACTTGATACTCATTTTTATACTCTTTCTCAAATGGACCTTCATTTGACTCTTCCATATCATTTGATATAGGAGGAGTATCAATCATAGGTTCTTCTACCCACCTGATAGTATCCATAGCGAGTACTTCGCTATCCTTTTCTGTTTCTTTACTTGGCTTTATGACATTAGGCCGACTACGTGGTGCATCTTTGGTAGATGAGCATGACCACAAGAATGATGATATGATCAACAAAAAGATCATCTTACTCCCATTCAATAGTAGCTGGCGGTTTGGTACTGATATCATATACGACACGGTTTATCCCTTTGACACTGTTGATTATTTCATTTGATATGTCTGCTAAGACTTCATAAGGTAGCTTACTCCACTCGGCAGTCATACCATCTTTAGAGTTTACACAACGGAGTGCCACTGTGTATTCGTATGTTCGCTCATCACCCATGACACCCACAGACTTCACGGGTAAGAGGATAGCACCAGCTTGCCAGACCTTATCGTACCATCCCGTTTTTTTGAGGGTATCGATATATATCGCATCTGCTTCTTGACAGAGTCTTACTTTTTCTTTTGTGATTTCTCCAAGTACTCTAATAGCTAATCCTGGCCCTGGGAATGGATGTCTATGTACGAATTCATCGGGTAGACCTAGCTCTTCTCCTACTTTACGTACTTCATCTTTGAATAGCATACGGAGTGGCTCGAGTAGATCGAGATTCAGATAGTCAGGGAGTCCCCCTACATTGTGATGAGACTTGATAGTAGCCGAAGGTCCATTGACTGAGACCGACTCTATGACGTCAGGATATATCGTGCCTTGAGCAAGCCATTTGACATTTGGTAGTGATTCAGCTTCTCTTAAGAATACATCAATAAAAGTTTTCCCGATGACCTTGCGTTTACGCTCTGGATCGGATACCCCATCGAGCTCAGATAAAAATTCTTCAGACGCATCAATACCATTTACATTGAGGCCCAAGGACTTGTATTTATCGAGGACCTCGGTGTATTCATTTTTACGTAGTACTCCATTATTGATGAAGAAAGAAGTTAACTGACTGCCTATGGCTTTGTGAATTAATAAAGCAGCCACGGTAGAATCAACACCTCCAGATATGCCCAAAAGCACCTCATCATCTCCTACCTTTTCTTTTATCTCTTGTACGGTCTGCTCTATGAATGATTTCGGACTCCAGTTAGGCTGACATCCTGCTATATCTATTAAAAAATTGGATAAGATATTCAGCCCTTGAAGAGAGTGAGTGACCTCTGGGTGAAACTGAATACCAAATACAGGATTAGCCGCTCTTTTATACTGATATCCAGCCACTGGTATACTATCAGTATGACTTATGATCTCAAAGCCTTCTCCCAATTCTAATATTGTATCGGCATGGCTCATCCATACTTGAGAGCCGTTTTCAACACTTTTCCATAGAGGATTGTCCTGTGTGACTGTGATATGTGCTTTGCCATACTCTCTTTTTTCTGAGCGAGCCACGGTCCCTCCATAGTAATCTGCGATATACTGAGCCCCGTAACATACTCCGAGAGTGGGAGCTATAGCTGTCACCTCGTCGATATTGATATCCAAGCGGTCTTCTTGATTGACCGAGCACGGGCTACCTGAAAGAATGATAGCCTTGATATCAGTCTCTGTGGATAGATCTTTATTGTATGGATATATCTCGCAGTAGATATTCAGCTCTCGCACACGACGTGCTATGAGCTGCGTATACTGAGATCCGAAGTCGAGTATGATCACTCGCTCTACAGGTGCTTGACTCATTATGTTATTCTTCTACGCCTCTCCCAGACTTATTGATTAATCCATCTTGCTCAAAGTCTTTCATCATTTTGTCCAAAACTCCATTGATGAATTCTTTACTCTTGGCAGTGCTATAGTTTTTAGCTATCTCAACATATTCGTTGATAGTGACCTTGGTCGGTATTGTGCTAAATCCTAACATTTCGCAGAGAGCCATTTTCATCAAGATCATATCGATGATGGCTATTCGCTCACTATCCCAGTTAGTCAGATTTGGTTCGATGTGCTTTAATAGCTGCTCATCTGAAGTCATCGTCCTCTCAAAGAGATTATAGCCAAACTCATTGACTGTCTCATCATCACCCTTATGGATTAAGAAAAACTCATCGTCTTCACTTGGTAGTACTTTGAGTGTTTTCTTAGTAGCACCGACGACCACAGACTTGTCATCATACCATGTGCCATAGTGATCTTCCATGATCTCATTAAAGAGCTCATTTTGTCGGCAGAATCTATATAGTTCTAATATGATATCAAGGTGATCCTTGTTCTTACTTGGTTTAGTGATGTAATCGATATACTCTTGCTTCTTAGCAAATTCGTTGTATATCGTTTCGTAATAATCAGCATTTACTGATTGATTAAATCCGAGTTGTGCAATTCGTTTTTGGAATGAAGTGTTTTGATCAAGATTTTTGATCAACGAGTTGTTATAGAGTTTGTCTTTAAAGACCTTATCTATATCAGAAGGCAAATGTTTCTTCTTTCGTCTCTCTGAGTCCTTTGTGGAGACCTGAGTAACTTTTATTAAAGTGTTCAGATTTAGCAAGTACAGGTTGAACGTGTCATCGATGTACTTCCAATATCTCTTCTTTGCCTCTTCAATCGTCAGCTCCTGATCCCTATTCACAGAAAAGAGCAACTGCATGGCTTTTATGCGTACGCTTCTTCTACTTAGCATTTATATTGGTAAAAATGTAATATGTGCAAATGTATGAATAAAAAGGACAAATTATCTTATTGGGTATTGTTCTTTTATTTCATCGTACGAAGGTAGTTTTTTATAGTGCCATTTATCTACTAATATACCCTTATTCATTAAAACTATTCCAGGATTTGACCTTACTATAGTTTTGAGGAGTATATCATCAGCTGTACCATATCGTATGTTTAGGTCGAGATCTTTATCCAGATCCAGGATCTGGTCAGGACTGGCTTGGCCCACGGCCATGATAACCTCTACGCCGTCTGCCTTAGCTGCGTCAATGACGGGCTTCACGACCTCTGTATAGCGCTCCGCATAGTATTCTTTCCAGGCATAGTCGGTATAGTTGATGGTACGCTCATCGATACGTTCTATATTACGTTCTATCTTTATCTCTCCTGGAGTGGCCAGTTGGACAGTATCCATCCTGAATGTAGTATCCTTTACGATCTTAGTAGCTGGAATACCATCGCCATATAGCTTATAGGCTACGAGGAATAGGACCGGCTTATCATTGTAGAGGATATCATCGTTTATATTATTGCCGTCAAGGTCAAAAATATCGAACTCACTCAGCTTACTATGTGCTATAGCTGGCTCTGATGTTATTTGTTCTAACTCCCAATCAGAGGTCGGATAATTCTGAAATTCTTTTAGATATTGAGCATATGGTAGTTCGAGGTGTTCTCCAGTGCTTTTATTAGTCAGTCCATATGCAGTGATCTTTACATTGGCCTGAGCTTCCTCTTCGGCCATTTTCGCTTCATAGATATTCTTGCCTTTAGCAAAAGGGCGGAAATCTACATGAGGTATATCCCATACATAGTTACTAAAGCAGTAAACGATGAGACCTACAGTAGAAAGAGCCAAAACTACATTACGAATATTGTGAGTGAATAATTGGTGAAATGTCTTAGTCGCAAACAGGAAGTAAAATCCTGGAATCAACAGAAAGACATCCTTGAAGAAAGATACCTTTGGCTTCAGCTTAATAAAATCTCCAAAACACCCGCAGTCTGTGACCTTCATGTGATTTTCATCAAAGGCTGTCCACTTGCCAAACTGGAAGAAATTCACTCCCTCTGGTACATATCCTGTCAAGTAGGTGAATCCTGTCAAAAAGGTGAAGAACACTACCAATAGTAAAAATGCCCATGCTGTAAACTTTGGCTTATGCCCAAGTATTAACATCAATCCTAAGATGATCTCAAAGACGATCATAAATACACTAAATCCGATAACATATTGAGATAATAGTGGAAATACTGGAGCGATAAAGCTAAACCAAGTACCCTGAAAGGTCGCTTCAAACTCAGTAAAATAATCCGTCATCTTGTAGGCAGTCCCAAGAGGATCTACCGCTTTGACCCATCCTGAGAATATGAAAAGTGCTCCCACAAAATTTTGCAGATAGCTAGTCAGGAGGTTGTCCCCTTTTTTTAGTCCGTATTTGGTAATGACCGTCAATATGATAGCTGCGATAGCGACATAAAGTAATAATGTAGTCAGTGTCATATTCTTAGGATTTAGCTTCTTTAAGTTTAATCAATGCAAATACACAATAGTTGATGATATCCATATAATTAGCATCAGTACCTTCAGAGATGATCGTCTTGCCACTGTTTTCCTCGATACTGATGATGCGATATACCTTCATGAGGATGATATCGATGATGCTGGATAGCCTCATCATACGCCATACCTCGCCGTAGTCATGATTCTTTTTGTCGAGAAGAGATCTGACGATCTCCGCTTGACTTTGATATAGTGTCTTGAGGCGCTCAGCAGATATTTCGGTCTCTGTATTATCCCCTTCGGAGAGTTGTATGAGTGCCATGATCGAGTAGTTGATCAGTCCATAAAACTCATTCTCCATAGGTTCGTCGACTTTTTGTTCGCCTTTTTCATCTATGGATCGTAACCTTGAGGCCTTGATGAGTATTTGGTCAGTGAGGGATGCGGGTCGCAGGATGCGCCATGAGGTGCCATAGTCTTTATTCTTTTTCAGAAAGATGTCAAGACATTGTGCAATAATCGTATCAAATGAACTAATCGTACTCACTACTCTATCGGATATATGATGGCGCAAATATAGAGTAAGTATATAGATGAATTAAAAGTAAGCTTAATATTATGGTGTTATTAATATGATAATGGAGGAGAGAGATTACTATGATACTATAGAGGCAGATACTGAAGGCTTGTATAAAGAGAAGGGCAGCAAATTCATAGCAAATGCCTATCGAGTCGATAGCATGGATGAGATAGATTACTATCTCGCTGAGCTCAAAAGCCTCCACCCCAAGTCACGACATATCTGCTACTCCTATCGCCTCGGGATATCAGGTGATGACTATCGCATCAATGATGATGGCGAGCCATCGGGCACTGCCGGTAAGCCTATCTACAATGAAATAAGAAGTAAAGAACTCTCGCATATATTAGTAGCTGTGGTAAGATACTTTGGGGGGACAAAGCTCGGTGCCTCTGGACTTATCACTGCCTATAAGACTGCTGCTAAAGACGCACTCGATCAAGCTAAGATCATACGCATCTATGAGAGCTATAATGTAAATCTATTCTATCCAATAGAAAAAATGGGCATCCTCTATGATTTGCTGAAAAAACAAGATATCCAAGATATAGATAGCCACTACGAGAGTAAGCCCTACCTTAGATTTTCTATCAGGAAGAGTCAATGTAGTGACACAATCAGGCAGATCATGGCCGACTATCATGGATATGTAGCGGCAGAGATACCTGAAGATTTTGAGTCACCTGATCTAATATTTAAGATAAACGAATCATGATCGTAGGAATCACGGGAGGTATAGGATCTGGCAAGACCATATGCGCTGAGATCTTTGAAGAATTAGAAATACCTGTTTATTACTCAGATCAACGAGCGAAAGAACTCATGGTCACAGATCTGAATCTCATTACCTCTATCAAATTGCTATTTGGAGAGGAGAGCTACACGGAGGATGGACGACTCAATCGTAAGTATATCGCTGGTCTGATATTTAATGACGAGTCGATGCTCAAAGAAATGAACAAACTGGTGCACCCAGCAGTGCGAGCTGACTTCCTTAACTGGGGACGACAGCAGCTAAAGTCTGCTCCATATATCATGCAGGAGAGTGCCCTACTCTATGAGACAGGCTCATATAGACTATTTGACAAAGTCATCGTCGTAGATGCTCCCATAGATATCAGAATACGGCGTGTGATGGAGAGAGATAGTGTGACTGAAGAGCAAGTCTTAGCCAGAATGAGCAAACAGCTACCCAGCGAAGAAAAAAGAGAAAAAGCTGACTATATCATCGAAAATGATGGCAGACACTCGATCATCAGACAGATCATAGAGATACATATGGATTTATTGAGCAACAAGAATTCATAAATCTATGATCATAGTAGAGACACAATGTTTTCCTCCCATATCACTATTCAGCCGGCTCAAAAATGATCCTGAACTGTGTATTGAGGCACACGAAAACTATCAAAAGCGATCCTATCGAAATCGCATATGTCTGGCCTCTGCTCAAGGAGTCGAAATGATCAGTATTCCTCTCGCCAAAGGAAAAAATGAGCAGCAACGGATCACAGAAACCCAAATCTCCTATGATACCGACTGGGTGAATCAAATATCCAAAGTGCTAAAAACTAACTACGGAAGTGCCCCATTCTACGAATTTTACATTAATGAGATAATGGGTATACTAACCGCAAGACCAAAGTATCTCTACGATCTTAATCAATCGATTTTGAATTGGCTCATTGATACTTTAGGTATGGATGTGACGGTATCTCAGACCGAGTCTTATGTCAAGGAAATACATGATGCTGTCGATATGCGAAACAAAATACGTCCCCAAAATCGAAAAACTACGTCTAAAGATGTAGTGAGCTATGTCCAAGTCCATCAAGAAAAAACTGGATTCATACCAGAGCTAAGTATCATAGATATGCTATTTTGCTGTGGACCAGAGACTATCTCACTACTTTAGATCTAAGTAATCAAACACCATGAAAGTATTCAATCAAGAAGTGTCACCAATAGAAAGCATCAAGCAATCTATATCCGAAGTTGCTGCAGACTTTGTACAGTTGACCGAAGATATAGGACATGAAGAGCTCATCAAGACTTCTCAAGATGTTCATCAGCATATATCAGAGCCTTACTTATTTGTGATAGCTGGAGAGGTCAAAGCTGGCAAAAGTAGCTTTATCAATGCGCTGCTCCAGACGGAGAAAGATATCTGTAAAGTAGCCCCGTCTCCTATGACTGATACCATACAGCAGATCACCTATGGAGAAGAAGAAAGCGAAATCATCGTCAATCAATATCTAAAGAAGATCTATCAACCCGTAGAAATCCTGAAAGAGATATCCATCGTAGATACTCCAGGTACTAATACGATCATAGATCATCATCAGGAGATCACAGAGCGGTTTGTCCCTGCTGCTGATTTGATAGTTTTCGTATTCGAAGCAAAGAATCCATATAGAGAGTCAGCTTGGAACTTCTTTGAATACATCAATAAAGAATGGTGGAAGAAAGTCATATTCGTGCTGCAGCAAAAGGATCTCATCGATCCTAACGATCTGAATATTAATATCAAAGGAGTCTATGATCATGCCGTGACTAAAGGGATAGAAGATCCGCAGGTATTCGCCGTATCGGCTAAACTCGAAAAAGAAGGAGACCATGAAGGAAGCGGCTATCTACCACTACGAGCCTATATCAATGACAATCTCCTTAAGGGTAAAGCTCCTGTTCTGAAGCAAAAGAACAATCTCTCTACCCTCTCCAATATCGAGCATAAGCTGTCTGATGGTCTGTCTATTCGCCAGAAGCAATATGATGCAGATGTGGCATTCAGAGAGGACATCAAAACAACACTAAAGGAACAAGAAGTAAAAACCGCCAAGCAAGTAGATATCTTGGTCGAAAATCTCATAGCCGCATATGATAAGGTCACTCAACCTCGACTCGACGAGCTCAAAGAAGGTTTGGGGTTTATGTCTATGCTTAGCAAATCTTTCAAGTCAACTTTTGGATCAAATGACAGTCCAAAGAAATGGATCGATGGTGTACTCGAAGGGATAGAAACTGACCTCAATACGACGCTCAAGGATAAACTCAATGAAGGTGTAGTAGATATCGCCGATAGCATACAGCAGATGGGCAAAATCGTCTTTCTAAAGCTCCGAAACAGTACAACGATACTCAAAGATGATCACGAGATTTTCAGCGATATCGCTGAAAAACGAGCTAATGTGCTTAAAGATCTACAGCAGTCGTTTTCTAATTTTCTAAATCGGACGGATAATTTTTATGATAAGGAAATGACCAAAGCCTCTGACTCTATAGCGCCAAATCTGGCTGCGGCCAGTGGTATCACTGCGGTAGGCGTCATCCTCGCTGCCATTACTAATGGGATGGTCTTTGATATCACTGGAGGGGTGCTTACCACTGCAGGACTACTGTTTGCTGGGGTTTCTTTAGGATTTAAGCGTAGGAAGATCTTGAGAGAGTTTGCTGCTGAAGTTAATAAAGGCAAGGAGAGATTTCACACAGAGGTCAGTAAGAACCTCAAGGACTATGTAGCCACGATCAAGGATCGAATAGATAGCAATTTCAAAAAGTTTGATAATCATCTGCATAAAGAAGGTAGCGATATCACAGACTACTCTACCCGACTCAGTGTGCTGGGTAGAAAAATCAAAGAGCTTGATAATGAGCTGGATGGAGTCAGTATATAGTGTATCATAATCATTCAAGAATGGCACAAAAGGCAGAAAGCGAATCTCATCCTTATTTACCCAGCGGTCCATGGGAGGGCTTTTATCTAAAGCATGGCAAAGAGCAAAAGATGGGATGTGTGCTAAGCTTCAAAGATGGTGTACTCTCAGGAGGTGGCATAGATGGCTACGGAGCTTTTACATGGAGAGGCGAGTATCTATTGGATACTGGCAAAATCAATATGATCAAATACTACAATGGGATACCTATAGTGCTCTACAGAGGTGACTGTGATGAAAATGGAATATGGGGCAACTGGATAACTCACTATGGGTCAGAAGGTTTCCATATTTGGCCCAAAGACAAAAGTCTTGTACATTCAGCTGCGATTGAGCGAATGATGACGATCAATAGATAATCCAGAATACTTTCCTTGCTTTTAACTAAAAGCATTCAATCCTGTCACATCCATACCAGTGATCAGTAAGTGGATATCATGAGTCCCTTCATAGGTTAATACTGTCTCGAGATTCATCAGATGGCGCATCATCGGGTATTCATTAGTGATGCCCATGCCTCCGTGGATCTGTCGTGCTTCTCGAGCGATCTGTAGAGCCATCATGACATTATTTCGTTTTGCCATAGATATCTGTGCAGGAGTTGCTTTGTGATCATTCATGAGTGTGCCGAGTCGCCATGCCAGTAGCTGTGCCTTTGTGATCTCGGTGATCATTTCAGCCAGCTTTTTTTGTGTCAACTGAAACTGACCTAAGGGTTTGCCAAACTGTGTACGCTCTTGACTATATCGTAGAGCAGAGTCATAGCAGTCGAGTGCAGCTCCTATAGCTCCCCATGCGATACCATATCGAGCTTTTGATAGACAGGAGAGGGGTCCTCTCATACTCTTGATTTCTGGGAAAATATTCTCCTCAGGTATGTAGACATTGTCAAATATAAGTTCCCCAGTGATAGAGGCTCTGAGTGACCATTTTCCTTCGATCTTCGGAGCAGAAAATCCCTCCATTTCTTTATCGACGATGACTCCTCTTATTTTTTGGTCGTCGTCTCTGGCCCAGACTACAGCCACATCGGCGATGGGACTATTAGTGATCCACATTTTAGCGCCCGTGAGTCGATATCCATCACCATCTTTCGTCAGTCGTGTGACCATGCCAGCGGGATTTGATCCATGATCAGGTTCAGTGAGCCCAAAGCATCCTATCATATCACCTGTCGCCAGCTGTGGTAAGTATTTTCTTTTTTGCTCTTCTGAGCCAAATGCATATATCGGATACATCACCAGTGATCCCTGTACAGATGCCATAGATCTGATACCACTGTCCCCTCTCTCGATTTCCTGCATGATGATCCCATATGAGATTTCATCCATGCCTCCTCCACCATATTCACTCGGAATACTCGGTCCTAATGCTCCAAGTTCTCCCATTTGTTTGAATAGATGGACAGGACACTCCGCACGCTCTGCATAGTCTTCTATGATCGGAGTGACTTCTTGCTTTACCCAGTCTCGCATCGTCTGCTGTACGAGACGCTGCTCTTCAGTGAGTAAGTCATTGATTTGATAGTAATCGTGATATTGATATCTGTCAGCTTTCATTCCATACGGCTTTATATGCGTTAAATATAATTCTATACTTTTATATATGTGTCAATATGGCTCTAAATGTATTTTTTCGCCTCTCTCATAGCTATGGTACTCATAGGCCTATCTGTGATGTATTCTCTGACCCAGTCTGGGTTGGTCTTGCTGTATTGACGGAGTGCCCATCCTATAGCTTTCTGAATAAAAAACTCCTGATCACCTTCTAAGGTTGAGATACACTGATTCAATAGAGCTGTGTTCGTATCAGTCTTATAAGATAGCTGATGGATCAGCGTCGTGCGCTGCAGCCATAGATGATCTGACTCGAGCCACTCGTTTATTTTTTCAGTAACTTGTTTATCAATAGCATTTTTCAAGATTCGGCCAGCCATATGCACAGCCAGCCAGTCTACAGTATCCCACCATGACTTTTTAGTGATCAGGTATTCGACATTGGATAGGGCCTGCCAGTTAAGTCTTTTAATATTATGGCTCCAGATATCCATAGCAGCATATTGGCACTCTCGCTGATCATAGCTCCAGAGATCAAAAGTCAGTTGCCAGAGGTCTTCTTCAGTAAGTTGTTTTGTTTCTTTATATATGGATTTTAGTAGATTTTTTCTGACGGGACTTTGGATACCAAAGAAATGAAACTTGTTTTTCATGTATCGAGACATCGCCTCAGCTTTGTCTTTATCTCGATCTGCATGAAGTATTTGGTATATCCGATCAGCTATCATTCTGACAATATAAAAAGGTCTACCGACATTCATCGATAGACCTTTGATCTAATCAATACCTTAGTTTGGTATAGTTTTCTATTTGGCCATTGCTTTCTGGATCATGCCTACTATAGCCATGAGTACGCCACCTCCGACTCCTCCTCCAGCTACACTGCCCAGTATACTGGCTATATCCATACCGCCACCTCCAGCAGCGATACCAGCCATGCCGAGTAGTTGGCTACCGAGACCACCACCGAGTATACCCGCCAGAGAATTTCCCAGAGTACCAAGAGATAGTTTAGGCATTAGCTTTCCAGCTAAGTTGCCTCCGCCTGCTCCACTAAGTAGGCTAATGATTAATGGTAAAAGACTTTCCATTTAATGTAATGTTTTAGTTAGTTATCAATTTGTAATAAGCAAGAAAATCAAAATAAGTGTATTGGTAAAAGTGCAGATGCCGATAAATATAGTGCAAATATTAATGTGCGCAATATTTCGAATGGCTGATTTTGTTATTTGTTTTCTTAAGAGATATTAAAATCATAATACCCAGGAAACTTAATATGTAGATTTGTCTTTGTATACAATTGAAATGAAGAGATATGCAAAGGCAGAAGCGATCGCTACAATGAATGAGCGTAGTCAGCGTCAGGAGCCTTTTGTATTCTTTATTGATTTTGACCTGAGCCAAGTAATAATAGAAACGCCTAAGACAGATGGTGTTTACTACGATTTCGATGGATTCAGTCATTATCCAGAGGGTATCGATTTACCAGAAGAAATATACTTCGATAAGTATCCCATCTCGTGTCATGACTATAGGATCGGATTTGACAAAATCATTAGAGGACTCCGACGTGGAGATTCATACTTGGCTAATCTTACGTTTCCCACTTTGGTCAAGACAAATATGACCATGCACCACATCTTTGAGCACAGCGAGGCCTTGTACAAGGGATATATACCCAATGAGTTTGTCTTTTACTCGCCAGAGCGCTTTTTAGATATTGCTGATGGTATAGTAAGCACTTATCCGATGAAAGGTACTATCGATGCAAGAATCATTGATGCGATGTCAAAAGTGCTCAATGATCCAAAGGAAAAGGCAGAGCATGCCACAATCGTAGATCTGCTACGAAATGATCTCAGCCAGTTTAGCAATAAAGTAAGCGTGTCAAAGTATCGCTATATAGATAGAATCAAAAGCCGAGATAAAGACCTGCTACAAGTCAGTAGTGAAATTATAGGCGAAGTGAAGGAGGAACTGCGAGATAAGATTGGGACGGTGCTATTCGCTGCGCTACCAGCTGGGAGCGTGACAGGAGCACCCAAGAAGAAGACTATCGAAATGATAAGAGATGCTGAGATCACTGATCGGAAATACTATACGGGTGTCTGTGGCTACTATGATGGGGCTAATCTACGCAGTGGAGTGATGATACGCATGATACAGATGGATGAGTCTGGAGAAATGTATTATCATAGCGGTGGTGGCATCACACACCAAAGTGATCCGAAATCCGAATATCAAGAAATGATAGATAAAATATATGTCCCGATTACTCGAAACGATCAAAGTCCTCGACGGTCAGATCGCCAACATAGCCTATCACAATGAGCGGCTCAATCAATCAAGGATAGAGCTTTATGGCCCGATGCCTCCCATTGATCTAAGTCAGCATATTTTCATCAGTGATTATCATAGTAAAGGTTGCTATAAATGTAGAGTACTTTACTCTCAAGATATAGAGCGCATAGAGCTACACTCCTATCAGCTCCGAGCGATCTCCTCCCTGAAAATCCTCCATTCAGACACTATAGATTATCACCTGAAGTACGAGGACCGCACTGCTCTCCATCAGCTATATGATCTAAGAGAATCATATGATGACATATTGGTCATCAAAGAAGGTATGGTCACGGATACTTATTACTGTAACGTAGCTCTCAGGAGAAATGGACAGCATTGGATCACACCAGATACTCCCTTGCTGCCTGGGACTAAGCGTGCCCAGCTGCTCGCCGATGGGCGGCTCATACCTGTTGCAGTCAAACTGGACGAAATACACAGCTACGATGAAATAGGCCTTTTTAATAGTATGATTGATTTAGGTCAAATAGTCTTTCCGACATCTCAGATTAGCATTTAGCACAATTTTGTACAATACCTGATTCTATTTGACACATAACTTTGACCCTTCGACATTTCTCAGCTACATAACTACACTTTAGATATTCACAAACTGATATTCAGCGTAAGCTAATAAACCATATAAAGTACGTACTCCATGAAAGTCACTTTAGGACCTGTAGAAATCCCATTTGAAAATAGACATATCGGACCCAGTGAATCCGAGATCACCGAAATGTGTGAGCGCATCGGAGTGACAGATGTAACTGAGCTCATCGATCAGACGATACCTACAGACATCAAGCGAGCTAAGAACATGAACCTTCCTGCACCATTGACGGAAGAAGCTTTCTTAGCTGAGTTTAAATCCATGATGTCCCAAAATGTCATAGCTAAAAACTACATTGGCATGGGCTACTACGGCTGCATCACGCCTAAGGTCATACTAAGAAATATACTGGAAAATCCAGGCTGGTATACTGCCTATACGCCTTATCAAGCCGAGATAGCCCAGGGGCGTCTGGAGGCATTGATTAATTTTCAGACGACAGTCATAGACTTGACAGGTATGGAGGTCGCTAATGCATCTCTACTCGATGAAGGTACTGCTGCAGCAGAGGCGATGTCAATGCTATATCAAAAGCGTGCACGCTCAAAGAAAGAAGCGAATACAATAGTAATCGATAAGTATGTATTTCCCCAGACACTGGCAGTCATCGAGGCCCGGGCTAAGGCTATCGGTATCAATATTCAGATCAAGACGTTGGAAGAGGTAGATCTGACCGACGGATCGATATTTACCTGTCTCGTCCAGTATCCTAATAGTGATGGTGCTGTGATCGACTATAGTGACTTTATCGCTGCAGCGAAAGAGAATGATGTGACCGTGATTTGCGCTGCGGATATATTAGCGCTGACTGCTCTAAAGTCTCCAGGAAGTATGGGCGCCGATGTGGTGGTAGGTACTACGCAGCGTTTTGGGATACCTATTGGATTTGGAGGGCCACATGCAGCGTATTTCGCTACGCTCGAAAAATACAAAAGAGTCATGCCAGGTCGTATCATCGGAGTAAGTAAAGATGCTCATGGTAATGTAGCTTACCGAATGGCCTTACAGACTCGTGAGCAGCATATCAAGAGAGAAAAAGCAACCTCTAATATCTGTACTGCTCAAGTACTACTCGCTGTGATGGCGGGCATGTATGCTGTGTATCATGGCCCACTGGGCCTACAGCGGATCGCTCATAGAGTAGCTGGGCTGACTACTGTACTAAGCAAGGAGCTCATCAAAATGGGCTTTGAGCAAGTGAATGATTTCTTCTTTGATACAATAAAAGTCAAAGTAGAAAGTATCCAAGCTTTATCAGCAAAAGCGGAGGAACTACAGATCAATCTGCGATACTATGAAGATGGAGGGCATGTCGGTATCAGTCTGGATGAGACGACTACGGATGCTGATATAGAGCAACTGCTTCGACTATTCAGTGCTGTAGCACCGCATGCAGTATCTGATTTGTCTTGGCAAGAAGAAGGCTACCAAGTGGATGTAGAGTGGCCTGAAGCATTAGTGCGACAAGATAGCTTCATGGAGCATGAGGTCTTTCATAAATACCAGAGTGAGCACGAGATGCTCAGATATCTTAAACGCCTTGAGAATAAAGATCTATCATTGACACATTCTATGATTTCTCTCGGATCATGTACTATGAAGCTCAATGCGACTACAGAGATGATCCCAGTGACTTGGCCAGAATTAGGTGCTATTCATCCATTTGCGCCAAGCAGTCAAGTAGCTGGATATCAAGAGATGATCGATCAATTAAGTGTATGGCTCGCAGATATCACTGGTTTTCATGGAGTATCCCTACAGCCTAATAGTGGAGCACAGGGAGAGTTCGCTGGGCTGATGGTCATCAAGGCCTATCACGAGGCGAATGGAAACGCACATCGTAATGTGACACTCATCCCATCAAGTGCCCACGGGACTAATCCGGCCAGCGCCATCATGGCTGGTCAAGAGGTGGTGATCGTCCACTGCGATGAGCGTGGCAATATCGATATCGATGATCTACGAGCAAAAGCAGAAGAGCATGCCGAGGATCTTGGAGCACTCATGATCACCTATCCATCCACTCATGGAGTATTTGAGTCGGCTATCAAAGAGATCTGCCAGATCATCCATGATCACGGTGGACAGGTGTATATGGATGGTGCGAATATGAATGCTCAGGTAGGACTTACGAGCCCTGGAGATATTGGAGCCGATGTGTGCCACCTCAATCTGCATAAGACATTCTGTATTCCACACGGAGGAGGGGGACCAGGCATGGGACCGATCTGCGTAGCGGAGCATCTTACACCATATCTGCCTGGACACCCCGTCCTAGACTGTGGTAATTACGATGCTATAGAAGCTATCTCTGCAGCTCCGTATGGTAGCGCCAGTATCCTGGCTATATCATATGCTTACATCGCTATGATGGGTGCTGATGGACTGACCAGAGCGACTGAGATCGCTATCCTCAATGCTAACTATATCAAGGAGCGATTAGCTCCTCACTATCCTATCCTCTATACAGGAGAAAACGGTCGTGCTGCGCACGAGATGATCATCGACTGTAGAGCATTCAAAGAAGTAAAAGTGGAGGTAGCTGATATCGCCAAGCGTCTGATGGACTATGGATATCATGCCCCTACGGTATCATTCCCTGTGGCAGGTACGTTGATGATCGAGCCTACTGAGAGTGAGACTATGGAGGAGCTGGATAGATTTTGTGATGCGATGATATCGATCCGAGAGGAGATACAGTCCATCATGGATGGCGCTGCTGATGTGGATAATAATCTACTCAAGAATGCCCCTCATACGGCTGATGTAGTCATGGCTGATGAGTGGACACTCCCCTACACTCGTGCACAGGCTGCTTATCCTTTGCCATTTGTACAGCACAATAAGTTTTGGCCATCAGTGAGTCGTATAGACAATGCCTATGGCGATAGAAATCTCATGTGCTCATGTGTGCCTGTAGAGGAGTACATGGAGGAAACCGCATCATAATAAGCTCATCAATCACTAACTATGGAAATCGTACTAAAAAAGACCGCACTCTATGATAAGCATGTCGCTATGGGTGCTAAGATGGTCTCGTTCGCTGGCTATGATATGCCTGTGAGATATACCACCCTGATCGAAGAGCACATGTGTGTCAGGGAGTCTGTCGGAGTTTTTGATGTGAGCCATATGGGAGAATTTTACGTATCCGGAGATGGCGCTCTGGGCCTACTGCAGCGTATTAGCAGCAATGACGTGTCAAAACTCGAGATAAATGGTGCTATGTATTCCTGCATGCCCAATCATACTGGTGGGATTATCGATGATCTCATCATCTATAGATTAGCTGATGCTGAATATATGCTCGTCGTGAATGCCTCGAATATCGAGAAAGACTGGGAATGGATCAATAGTCACAATACCATGGGAGCTATCATGGCCGATCACTCGGAGCAGATGAGCCTCCTCGCTGTTCAGGGCCCAAAGGCTGCAGCCCTATTATCAAAACTAACAGATGTCGATCTCTCTGCTATAGAGTATTATCATTTTGAAAAGGGTAGGATAGCGGGTATAGATGATGTGATTATCTCGGCGACGGGATATACTGGATCTGGAGGATTTGAGCTGTATGTAGATAATAAAGATGCCGCTAAGCTCTGGGATGCTATTTTCTCAGTGGAGTCTGATATAGAAGTACTGCCTGCAGGTCTGGGAGCAAGAGATACACTCAGACTGGAAATGGGATATTGCCTTTACGGCAATGATATCGATGATACTACCTCTCCGATCGAGGCAGGCCTATCATGGATCACTAAGTTTACACATGATTTTGTCAATGCAGATGGACTGAAAGAGCAGAAAGAAAAGGGTCCGCTGCGGAGATTAGTAGGATTCATCATGGAGGAGAAAGGTATACCTCGATCAGGATATGAAGTACTCGATGCTGATAATAATGTGATCGGGAAGGTGACCTCTGGTACACAGTCACCAATGCTCGGCAAAGGTGTAGGCTTGGCCTATGTGGATGTCCCACATCATAAAAATGGTACTCCGATCAAGATACAAATCAGAAAGAAAACGCTGCCAGCGACGATCGCTCGCCCACCTTTTGTGCAGCTAACTAAGCTATAGGCAAACTTACTAAACAGGTATAAAAAGGGCTTTCGGTTATTAATCCGAAGGCCCTTTTTCATTGCACATTAGTCTGCGCCGTTTACTCGACAATTATCTGCTGTACTACCCTATCTTCTTGATTAGAGAGTACGACTAAGTAGGATCCCGGGGTTATACCTGTCATTGAATGAGTACTGATATCTTCTGTCAATTCCTGTTTATACACTTGACGTCCTACCATGTCAAATATCTGGATTTGCTCAAGCTCTAAAGATCTATCCAGCTCCACATTGATATGGTCAGTAGCTGGATTAGGATAGATCTTGGTCTCGGTGGTAGTGATATCTATCGTGGGTGAAGTGATTTCTTCACTGATATTGACATCATCTATTGCCCATCCCCAGCCATTCGCTGCTTGATCTGCGAATAGCCTGAAGCGCAATAAGACAATCTCTCCTTGATCAAAAAAGTCAGAAAGTGTTATATCATGCTCCCTGTACATTGAGAAACTACCATTGCCTCCTCGATCATAGGTATCTGACCACTGAGCGTCATAGCGAGCATCATATCCATCTAATAATGGTATCCAAGTCACTCCATCAGTGGTGGCCTCCACGATGACATAGTCCCAGAAGTCATTATCTCCGAATACTGAGCCAGCCTCACCAGGCTCAATGATAGCGACATCTTGATAACTTAGTATTTGATCCCCTTGGATTAGGATCGGCTTAGTGAGCGTTTGATCTATTTCACGATTGTCTATATAGGGGTGATCACTGTGCAATGCCTCATTGACAAAGCCTGAAGGTCGGTCTATCCTAAATCCTGCGCCGACGAAATCCATACTACTGCTATCGGTACTGAAGTCATTAAAATAAGTCGTAATAGGCTGGGCAGGCACAAAAAGATTGATAGTATATACTGGCGATGGATAAGACTCCCCATCGAGGTATCCGATCAGCTGTATCGGGTAAGTACCAACTAACTCTGGATTGCTCAAGATGAGTTCAATCTCTTCTATGGCTGATCCAGTGATCACAGATACTACTTCTTCATTGAGCAATACTTGCGTACTATCATATTCTTCAAATAAGTCGATCAAGGTGAATATCTCTCCAGTGGGCTGCATGTATGAATTAATCAACGATGGCGCTAATACTACGTCCAACTCCAATCCTGGCACCTCTGCTGTCCAAATCCCTCGACCATAAGTAGCGATGACTATCTCATCATCCTGCAGGATCATATCGTATACATTTGAGGCTCCCATGGCTGTCTCGAGCAGCGCCCATGAGTCACCTGCATCCAGTGATTCAACGATACCGATCTCAGTACCTGCCCAGATACGACTGGTATCATTAGGAAATACAAATAATGTATTAACCGCTACATCTGGAAATCCAGCAGTACTCTCGTCTGTCTCGAGGTCGAATCCTGAGATATCATACCAAGACTGCCCAAGATCATCAGTACGCAAAATCTTTGGACGCCCCTGAAAAGAAAATAGGCTAAATGCCGTAGAATCTAAGGTCGGATGAGTAGCTATACCTGTGACGACACCCATTTCTTTTTCTTCATAGTAGTGCGTCGGCTCAAAAGTGATCCCGCCATCTGTAGAAACAAATAAGCGCCTATTCTCGTCAAGAGCTCCTCCACTCCATACGATATTAAAATCTGATCTTGAGACTTCGACTTCCACACTATTATTAAAGCTCCAGAGCGAATCAAGCCGAGTAGGCTGCCAACTACTGCCAAAATCTGTAGATCTCCACACACCGCTACTACCCACTGTATATACCTTGTCAGGATTTTGTTTGCTATTAGTCAGCCGAGAGATGAATGGGCCCTGATCATCGAGATCGCCTCTGACCCCTTGCCAAGTGATACCTCCGTTAAATGATTTATTGATACCATTAAACTGTGATGTCGCTAAGAGTAGCCGACTATCACGATTATTCCAAAGCGCTTCGAATCCATCACCACCAAAGGCAAACTCATAATTGGTAGTGGCATCAGCAGAGACTCTGAGTGGGGTGAACCATGTACTATTGTCTTGCATACCTCCGATGTATCGATCTTCCCTAGGGGCTTTGTCAGCACTGTAAAACTGTGTCGTATTATACCCAAATCCAGCATAGGAAAATACTCCGTCAAATATGCCTGGATCTTGACTCACGTCAGATACATAGAGACCTCCATCATTACCTATCAAAAGTCTAAATCTCTTTCTGACTGGATCATCTATGAGCAACGTGATATTGTGCTGATCTGGGTGCATTCCTTCATTATTCTGAAAGTTAGCACTGGAGAAAGTATTGATACGATCATATTCAAAGTAGGCATCAGAAATATTTTTTACTCTTTTTTCTAATGCACTCGTGCTATTCTTTTCGATTCTGAAAGATGACACAGGGAAGTTATTATCAGCAAAAGGACTGTCATTTGTCAGGACAGGCCAAAGAAAATATAAGCTCTGATGCTCTTGCCCTCCATTCATAGCGATATTCAGATCTGCTTCTTCGCTGTACGGGATGTCGTGGATATAGATGTATTCACGACTATTATCAGAGGATGGTTCTCCAGTAAATTCGGAAATGAGATTCCAAGCTCCGTCTTCCTGCTGATCTCTGAATGACACCATGAGCTGCACATCATTTTCTACATCCCATGCCGTGAACGGTACATCCACATAATCTTGATAAAAGTATAGACTCGGCGGCACCCCAGAGCCTCGCCCATTGACTATAAATCGGTGTGCTTTCTGACCACCTTGTCCAAATCTTAGCTCTACTGTTTTAAGTTCTTCTACCTCAAAGTCATCGCCGATATCGACTCCGCCACCACCGATACTGCCACCAAAATTGATGAGCCCAAAGAACCCTTGCGTTTCTCTCTCTACAGTTTGAAATCTCGTAGTGCTCACACTATCACCGCTCAGCTCAAATTTCCACAAATTCACACCACCGACATAGACCACATCTTGGTCATATGGGTGCGCTGTGATGATATTATCATACCAGCCCTGTCCACCCAAGAAATCTACGTTATCAGTAAGGTCCTCTGTCGATAGGAGACTCCAGGTACTCGCTCCATCTGTAGATATGTAGAGATCTGATCCTGTATTCGTCTCGCCTCCCTGTGCCGATGCCCAGATGTAGGATGTATTGACGGGAGAGACAGTGATTTCTATTCTACCAGAGGGGTTGAGTCCAACTGAGCTGTCAGTCCATGTCTCACCGCCGTCAGTCGACTTTAGTACCCCTTCGCCTTGGACCGCCACATACTGTATGCTGAAGTCATTCGGGTCATAATCTAAATCATCAAAACGCATCTCGGTGCTCTGTAGCATCGCTTGCCATGTCTCACCACCATCAGTGGTCTTATAAATGGCAGCTTCGAGACTATCGGCCCAGATGCTGTTTCGAGTAGTAGCGATCGCTATATCGGCATCAGCTGGATCTACTATGATACGGCTCACGTTGACCATGTCAGGATAGATAGATGGATCAGCTACCTGAGTCCAGCTTTCGCCAAAGTCAGTAGATTTAAAGATACCTGCCCCATCAAAGTCATTAGTAAAATGCTCTCCAGTACCCGCATATACGATCTCTGGATCTGCCGTTGATTGGGCCAGCGTGTTAGTGGCCAGATTGGGTAGCGCTTGAGTTTTGTGTATCCATGATTGACCCGCATCTTGGGTCTTCCAGATACCACCAGAGGCACTTCCCGCCAGCCAAGTATTGAGAGACTCATCGCCTGCGTAGACTACGATGGCTCTGGTACGACCCGCTACATTTGCCGGGCCTCGTTCGGTGAATGTGGCATCATTGCTTTTGAGCTTTCTGCCTTTCTTTTTGGCTTTTTGATAAGCTGACATTGTATAATTAGGGCCATAGCTCGGCTGAGATAAATCATTTGGAGTTCGTTGGTCTCTTTGGATTTGTGCAATGAGTTCTGGCATTTCCGCCTTGGTTTTTCCAGCTTGCTTTTTAGCTCTTTTGGCTGTGATATACTGTTCTACATTAGTAGATACGGTAGGTGTAGATGAGCGAAAATAAATCGCTAATCCTATGACACCTGCTATGAGCACAGCAGCGCATATGGCTATCTTACTTTTGATGTACATCATACGAGATCTTATTGCTTTTTGAGGCTTATGATTTTGGTTTTCATTTGAGGCGATGAGCGTTTATCTTGTACTCTTGATATGGTATTGACTGATATTTCGTCATCTGAGTGCCATTCTATCTCACCGTGTACTCTATCTACGGGCAGGATGATATCTCCATCATTATCGATGACCATATAGGCTTTACGCAATGGATCCATCTTTGGATCATCATCTTTGACACATAACTGAAGCGTGCCAGATTCGTTGTATTGACAGCTGGCTTTAGCGCCTAAGTTTTCATTAATAATGGAGGCTATATTCTTGGTGTCCTTCATATCTGACGATACGGACTGCTGGGCACATCTGCAGCATCCAGTGATACTGATACTGATCAAAACGATGAAAAACAGCCCTAAAAAGTTATTCATACTATGGTAAGTGCTTTGAACCACTAAATGTACCTTAGATACGACTCATTTAACAGAAATCTAACTTAAACTTATAAAGAGAATTGCAGCGACGCCGACAAGTAGACCAATAATCTTCAATCTATTGAGCTGCTCTGCATATACTGTCGCACCTACTAAAGTGGTGAGGAGCAATATTGAAATACTATTCACTGGAAAAAGTACAGAGCCATCCCAACCTTGTGCTAAAAGTGCCACTAAGAGATAGATGGTCAGATAATTGGGTAGACCCAATACCACCCCTCCGATCAAGTCTTTAGTCTGAAACTTGTTTTTACCTCTGAGCATCTCTATCAGCGCATATATCGCACCTACAGCTCCAGCTAATCCAAATGAAGTGGCTGTGAACTGCATACCCTCTCCTGCGAGCAGACCTGCAGCCTCGACATAGTAAAGCACGATCTCAATGATACCACTCATCACGAATGTCAATAAAGGCAAAATGATCACCCAAGATTTCCAGTTAATTCTTTCCTCTACTTTGCTGGGCCAGTTGACTAATACAATAGTGACTACAGCGGCTATCATACCCAAGATCTTGAGCAGAGTCAGACTCTCTCCAAAGAAGGCAATCGCAAATGCCGCTGGCATGACCATGGACATTTTCTGGATGATCGCAGTGAGCGCTACCCCAGCCCGCTGAAAAGAAAGCGCCATAACATTAAACCCCACTATGAACATACCCGACAAGATCACCGAATATGAAAACCATGGCTTAGTCCAAAAGGCATCAGGAATGGAGACTTCGCCTAAGAAAATAGAGGAACTAATGACACAGACCAAATAATTGATCACGATGGCATTGAGATTATTCACGCCGTACTTAGCGAAGTACTTAAATATCACTGCCAATAGGACATTGCAGACTATACAGAGGATTAATAGTAGCATTCAAATGGATTATTGTGAGGCGAAAATAATTAATCTCCATATGGATTATCATCTTTGTGCTTTTTGCGTCACACATAGATCGATCATCATGGAGATCCAACAGTATGCTCTATCAGCTCTGGCCGCTATGCTGATAGGTATCAGCAAGTCTGGTATCAAAGGTATAGGAGTCATCATCGTCACACTGATGGCTATAGTGTATGGGGCAAAGGCCTCTACAGGAATAGTGCTCCCTCTGCTCATAGTCGGAGATATCTGTGCGGTCATCTACTATAAGAAGCATACGCTCTGGAAGATCCTCTTTAAACTGCTGCCCTGGGTCGTAGGAGGTGTGATCCTCGGCGCTATAGTAGGTAAGAATCTGAGTGAAGAAGTATTCAAGCAAGGCATGGCCATCATCATATTAGTCAGTGTGATCATGATGTACGCCTGGGAGCGTCGTAAGTCGACCTACATCCCAGACAATTGGTATTTCGCTGGCAGTATGGGAGTCGCTGCGGGCTTCACTACTATGATAGGCAATCTCGCCGGGGCCTTTTCCAATATCTACTTCTTAGCCATGCGACTTCCAAAAAATCAGTTCATTGGCACAGCAGCATGGCTCTTTTTTATTATCAACTTATTCAAAGTGCCATTCCATATATTCAGCTGGGAGACGATCAATCGGGGTAGCCTTCTGACAGATTTAAAATTATTCCCGTTCACCATTGTCGGTTTTTTCTTAGGTGTACGCTTAGTGGGTCTCATCAAGGATCAGAGCTATCGATATATGATCATGATATTGACGGCATTGGGAGCCTTATTGATCTTTTTCAGGTGATATGAGTACGCTGTGGATCAAGATCATCTTCATGCCCATCGTCATATGGGTAGTCACTTTAGTGAGTCGCCGCTTTGGTAATGCTATCGGAGGTGTGATAGCAGGTATGCCTTGGGTAGGCGGAGCCATTCTCTTTTTCATAGCTATCGAGCAGGGCAAGTCATTTGCTATTGATGCCCTACCTGGAGCTACGGTGGGATTGGTAGCTTGGTTAGGCTTTTGTATGAGCTATGTATGGATCGGACAGCGATTAGCACCTGTATTGACCTTATTATTGTCCAATCTCATCTGCCTCACTATCGGCGCTATGATGCTGCCATTATTACCCTTGATCAGTGGAGGTGGGTGGACAGCTATTCTGTTCGTCTACTTGACGATTTCATTGCGATTTTTCCCTGAGATAAGCCGACATGATACCAGGGCACTCCGCCCTATCAAAGTCGAAATCACATTACGGATGATTATGGTGACGCTTTTCGTGTTATTGCTGACCTACTTTGCCGATTTATTAGGACCCGGCTGGAGTGGTATTCTGACACCGTTTCCTGTCATCACAGCGACTTTAGCGCTATTTACCCATATTGGTCAGGGAATCGCACAGGTGAGGATCATACTGCTGGGCATGTATACTGGAGTCTTTGGATTTGGTAGCTTTTTATTGAGTCTGATGTTTCTGCTTCCGGTGCATTCGATAGGATTCAGTTTCGCCATCAGTATTTTGATTAATGTCTTTTTTGCCTTAGCGGCGAAAGTGGTGTTTGATAAGCTAAAACTGGGACGCTAAAGAAATGAAGACTCCACTATCATATCGTAAGTCAATAGCTCTCTACTATGCAAAGTCTGCCGAAGAGTATCGACAAGATCCATACGAGCGCTATGATCCTATGGTCATCCGTCAGACGGGTCTACATCTCGCAGATGAGCTATGGGGTCGATATCCTATGCAGTCAGTGCTGGATTATGCTGCCACATTTATCGATCCTGCGTCCAGGCACAATATCTGTGAAATAGGCTGTGGTGTAGGCAGATGGATAGGCGAATTAGCCAAAGCTCATCCCACAGCAAACTGCTATGGTATAGACTATAGCTATCAGATGCTCAAGAGAGCGAATGAATATTGGATAGAAGGAAAAACGATAGAAATAGATCTGTCTAAGCAAGGACATGAGGTCATCCTTAGTCAAGGGCATTCGCTTAGCAATCTCGCCTTTGGATTAGCCAAAGCGGAAGAGCTACCTTTTGATGATGATAGTCAAGACCTGATACTCAGTAGCTTCTTGATAGATCGTGTAGCTGATCCTGCGGCTGTGTTGTCGGAGATGTACCGTGTACTATGCCCTGGAGGACGGATTATCATGATTTCTCCGCTTAATTTTCAAACGACTGATTCTTGGCGGCTACTCTATCCTATTGAAAACTTCCAAAAGCTCGTGACTGATACGGGCTTTGAACTGATCGACTGGACAGAAGAAATGCTCATAAAGGAGCCGCTTGATATACATGGCAATCACATTAGCTGGCACTGCGTTGCCTTCGTAGGAGAGAAAAAGAGCCAAAGAAAAAAGGCTACTCTCCCATCTGGAGAATAGCCTATATCTTATTTGGAATTTGCGCTAAGCAAAAACTCTATCTATCTGAATCCTACGAAATCATAAAACACATCCCCGGTCGCTCCTTGACCTTGGAATACGATATGATTCCACTGAGTACCAGCGCCTGATCCTGAGATCAGATCTGATAGCGGGAATGAATACTCCGTCCATTCGCCCTCTACGATCGGCATGACACCTACTGGCGCTCCCCATTGTTCGTTGAGTACCATCTGGACGTTTTGACCGCTCGTGCCTGCTCCTCCGTAGAGATAGACCACCATATTAGTATAGCTCGATACATCTACAGATGATCCTCCGAAATACATGGCATCCCAGCTACCATCATATGACTTCTTGAGCGAGCCAGCTCCGTCAAAAACTAACTCTGAGCTCGGCGCTTCTACTGCTCCTCCCCATGACCAGTTTTGCCAGCCATTTTCAAAATTGTCATCAAAAATAGAATACAACAATGGTGTAGGTCCGTCTCCAGGTAGTTTGAGTTCTATTGAGAAATTGACCACAAAATCATGAATAGTAGTGAACTTCATAAATCCTGGCAATGTACCCTCAGGTACGATCACTTTGATCTCATCAGCACTTTGACTTTCAAAATTCTCTATCTCAAATGCTAAACCTGGGAAAGCTACTGATCTGACTAAATCAAGATTAGTCCCTATGATGGTGAGTTCTCCTCCGATCTCTACTGGACTTGGAGAGAGCTCTGTAGCTTCTGGCAGTACGATGGAGATCGTCTGATCAGTCGTCACGGACTCTCCTGATGCCACGACCAGGGTCAATGGGCCATCGACAGCAGTCGTTGGGACTTCTACTACGATGGTAGATTCACTGATCTCTATGAAATCAGATACTTCGCTACCATCCGGGAAGACAATAGCTGTAGTAAGATCAAGATTCGTGCCTGTGAGAGTCAGGTCCTCTGCATGCTTCAGACTACTGGTAGAAAAATCAGTCACTGACGGCAAAGAGACTATGAGCTCTGCTTCTGTCACTATAGCTATGGGCTCTGTACCTGTGCCATAAAACTCAAGTGGACCCGTCTTAGCATCTACTGGTACAGTCACCACGATCTCATTTGCTGATTGGCTGACGAAGTCTTCGACTACCAAGTCCTTGAAAAAGGTAATGGACTCGATCCAATTTAAAAACTGACCAGTGATAGTGATATTACTCCCTGGACGAGCCTCTGCCGGCATATTAGTGATACCGAATACCACTTCGAAATTGATCTCTGTCTTGGACTCTATTTCTCCGATATCAGTGATCAGTTTGATTTTGCCTTTCTCAGCCTGATCGGGTACTACGAGCTCTATGCGATCATCATCCTGAGAGGCAAACGAAGCCGCTGGTACCGACACATCAGTGGCAAATACCACCGCTGATACTTTGGATAGGTTTTCTCCAATAATGACCATCATCTCACCGTGCTGGATGCCCGTCGGGCCAAAGCTCAGTAAAAGCGTCTCTGTGCTTTCTGGCTCGTCATCGTCACCGCAAGAGACCACGATGACGGATATGGCGACTACCATCAGTAGCGACCATAGACTTAATATATATTTAGACATATTCGTTCTTCTTTCGTTTTTTAATGTTAGTTCAAGGTCTTTGGCACTACTCTGAAGTTGTCAAAAGCGATATCACAGTCCAATGCATTGCCATCGAATATCATGACTCTTGTCCAGTATCCATCCGGATTGACAGTAGGTGTGACTCCGTTTTCTTCGTAGGCTGCAAACATCTGCTCCAATGGAATCACTACAGTCTCCCACTGCCCCTTGCTATCATATGGCGGCTGCCAGAAGTAGGCATCATTGATCTCGCTCTGCAAGCCAAAATTGAGACGTATCGTATTGTTATCGTATGGCTTGAGTGTATTGATCTCAAATTTGAAATTGTAATCTTCAGGATTTTTGATAGCGTCCTCTGGGAAGTTTTTTGAAATATCGCCCATGGCAGATGCAGGTCCACCAGCTACTTCTGTCCATTCCCAGGCACCGATTGGCTTGGCGATACGGATATAGTTACCATTGATGGGTGCAGGGTCATCTGGCCCCACAGCGAGCGCATCTACGACATAGTCAGCATTCCACCAGCCAGTGAAAGGATCGCTGCTCAAGACTATATTCCTATCATCTCTAAACCAGAAATCAGACTCGGTAGCTCCAAAATTAGTGGTCACGGTCACAGGTCCAGTTTGTGCGCCAGCAGGTACGACGACATTGATGACATTGCCATCTTCGGTACTGGCTGGCAGTACTTCACCCTCTACACCTCCTGCAAATGTCACAGTCAGTGGCTCATAGAAAAAGTTGCCATAGATAGTTGCTACATCCCCCTCAAAGACATATTCGGACTTCATAGCTTCGATCAGAGGCTCCGAGATTTCTACCTGAAAGTCGTAGGCTAATGAATCACCATTATTAAAATAGAGTCTCACCTGATTATCCACTTCCTTTGGCACAGCGGTCGGTACACCTACGAGGATGGATTGATTAGTAACATAGACAGGATTGAGCTCCGCTTGCTGATCATTAAACCACACTTGATTAGCATGACCGAGGTTTTCGCCTATGATGGCTATGAGGCTACCCTGAAAAGCAGCCACTAACAATGAATCTGACGACTCCGGTGGTGTGACACGGACATAGTGGATCATAGGATCCCCTGTCGCCTCGATCTCACCATCGTCATCACTACAGGCGATGATCCCGATGATCAGTGCCAATAGCAAGTAGAGTGATAAATGTTTTATGTTATAGTTCATTTGATTCTCTTTTTTGATTTAGAAAATGTAATCCACAGGATCTTCTAATAGATTAGGGGCAGAGCTCACTTCGTTAGCCGGTAGTGGCAGTTGGAAGTTAGCTGAGGAAGCTGTGAAGTGTCGAGTATTATCCCAAGCTGTCTTCTGGATCGTCCAGCTCGTCGGATCGAGCGGATTGTCAGGAGCGATAGAGTATCTACCCCTATCTTGATTGCTCACGATATCATAAGCACGCTCTGGATCCGCATAGTGGATACGCACGATCTCGTACCATACCCTTGCTTCTCCCGCAAATTCTTTAGCTCTCTCCTCAAATATGATCTCAGGTGTGAGGTCAGTACTGATATTTTGGCCAGTAGCACGAGCATGTACTGCATTGAAATATTCTAATGCCTGAGCATCAGACGTGCTGGCGTTATTGCCTAGTGTGGCCTCCGCATATATCAGATACATCTCAGCGAGCCTCAGCATATAGGTGTCATGACTGTATCGCTGTGAGATCGCCTCTGTCGGGCTCAGTCGACCGACGACATACTTCTTTATGTATGCAAAGTCTACTTCTTGGCCTAATTGACCATCATTGTTTGGCACTCGATATCCGAGCTCTATTTCACTATTTTCATTATTGAATGGTAGGTCTGGATAGAAATAGCTCGGCAACATAAATGTCGCATGGAGTCTTGAGTCAAGTGTACGACCCTGGAGAGTGTTTTCATCTATCATGTTAAATCCGTCATAGAGGCTCAGCATCCAGAATGTAGCACCTTTAGCGCCTCCCCAGCCGTCACCATTGCCCAGCTCTGAGGTAGGTGTGAGATAGGCAGGTACACTATTGTTACTACCCCATTCTGCGGAAGCAAATGCCCACTGAAGAGAGAATAATGACTCCGCATTATTGTCGTATGGATAGGTGAATAGATCTGCATAATTAGCTAAGAGAGAAGCTCCACTCTGCTCGATGACTCGCTGAGCATACATTTTGGCTTTGTCCAGATGATCCTGTACGAGCTGGCCTCCCTGTGAGTCTACAGCTGCACGTGTCAGATAGGCTCTGGCGAGCATGCCCTCCGCTGACCATCGATTGAGTCTGCCTGGCTGGAGCGATACATCTGGTAGCAGCTCCGCAGCGGCCTCATAGTCTCTCGTGATAAACTCCCATATCGTAGGGATCGTATTACGACGTACAGAGAGTGCATCGTCTAATAAATCCAAGTTGTTTTCAATAATCGGAACTGGCCCCCAGTTCATCACAAGGTGCTCATAGGCCAGTGCTCTCATGAATCTACACTCAGCTATAGAGATATTCTTCACTCGCTCTGATACTGCATCACCAGAGTTGTTAATGACGTTATACATGGTAGTATTAGCCTGGCCGATCACATTATAAAATGATCTCCATGCGGTACCATTTTCTGGAGTAGTCGGTGTCGTTTTAAACTCTACATTGTCCCGATCACTCCATGCATCAAAGTAAGATCCCCCTCTGAAGTCTCCAATATTATAGGATGCTTTGTCATTATAGTCAAACCAAACCAGATTGTACAGCGTAGCAGTAGCTGCCTGGACTTGAGAGTCATTCTGATAGAAGTCTCCATCAGTAAGATTGCTCTCAGGAGGTAGCTCCAAAAAATCTTCAGAACAACTGATAACGAATATCGATAGTAGCAGTGCCATAGAGCACACCACCTTATATGATTTATTGATATACATGTTTTTCATTTTAGGTTTTTTAAAATTGAATTCCTACACTCGCCGTATAGAGCGCTACTGATGGGTATCTCCCATTATCTACTCCTATCGCTTGATTTGACGCACTCACATTACGATCAGTATATGCACCGATCTCAGGATCATAGCCTGTATAATTAGTAAATGTGTAAATATTCTGAGCCGACAGCGATATACGCATAGAGTTCATGAATCCTGATTTTCTGATCATAGATGCTGGTAGATTATATCCCACTGTGATATTCTTGATACGTACGAATGATCCGTCCTCTACGAATCTCGTAGAATGTCTCGAGTAGTTTCCATTGAGGTCATCTACATTGATACGAGGCACATCCGTTCCGCTATTAGTGATGACGGTATTACCACTATCATCTACTCCGATACGAGCGTACTCATAGGCACTATTGAGGAAGTTTCTACTGAGATTGATATTATTAGGCGCAGTAGCTTCATAGGCCGTATAATTGTACACATCATAGTCAAACGCACCTGTCAGGAGTACACTCAGATCAAATCCTTTGTAGCTGAATGAGTTAGTCAAGCCAAAAGTGTATTTAGCATTAGGATTTCCGATGTAGGTCTGATCATGCGTGTCGATGATGCCATCAGGCACTCCGTCTGGACCGCTGATATCCACATATTTCACATCACCTACCCAGATGCCATCTTCGGCGATTGGTAGTTTATTGCCATTATTATCTACTGGTAGAGCGGCATTTTCGAGCTGTTCTACAGACTCATAGAGACCATCCTCTACGTATCCATAAAATAGCCAAGGAGCCTGTCCGACAGCAGATCGCTGTGTCCAGTTATTCATCCACCAAGATGTACGATCATAAAATCCTGAAGAAGTATTCAATGATAAGATCTCAGAGTCGACTGTTGAGAAATTGAAATTAGTAGACCAGCTAAAATCTCGTGTATTGATATTTTGCGTTTCCAGCTGGATCGTCCATCCTTTGTTTCTGAGTGAGCCTACATTGACAAAAGGATTGCCAATACCTCCACTACCTGTCACACCGAGATAGTCAGGGTTAGCGGCTTCTGTGAGGAGCTCATCGGTTTCTTTGACATAGTAGTCAAACTCCACTTGGAATCGACTCTCCAAGAGTGATACGTCCAAACCAAAGTTTCGAGTAGTCGTCTCTTCCCATTTCAGATCGGGATTTGAGTATCGATTGAGAGCGAACCCTGTACCCCATGGAGTCGTCCATGTCCCGAGTGTACCATAGATGAAGCCACCACCACCTTGATTACCAGTGATACCGGTTTCAAATCTTAGGCGAAGCTCATTCACTACTTTCGTATTGAAGAATGGCTCTTTTGATACACGCCAAGCTACTGAGGCCGATGGGAATACCCCCCATTTATTGTTTGATCCAAAGTTAGACGATCCATCAGCACGTACTGCCGACATGAGGTAGTATCTCTCTTTGAAGTTATAGTTTAATCGACCTAAATAAGACTCCTGTGCCCATGATCCTTTGCCACCTCCGACGGTAGCCGTTTCACTATTACCGAGATTGAGATCCACTACTTGAGAGGATACGAAGTCAGATATGCTACTTGAGAGATTCTTCCACTGACTCTTCTGCGCCTCGTGTAGCGCCATGACATTCAGTGAGTGATCACCAAATCCTTTATTGTAAGTCAACATTTGCTGAAGATTCCAATAGTTGCTGCTATTAGCTCGCTCAGCGAGTGTCGCAGTAGTACGCTCTTGAAATCCAAACTTATACTCTGGCTGGAAGTACGTACCCTCTGTATGTTGGATATCACCGTTTACAGATGCTATGAAATTCAGCCCTTCAATAATCTTTAGATTGAAGCTGAGGCCAGCCAAAGCTCTTCTTCTCAGCTGCTCATTAGTCGTGATCTCTGCCAGTCCGATAGGATTTGGCGGGAGAAACTGCTGAGCACTGGTGTTCTCGAGATTTCCGCCAGAGAATGATCCATCAAAATTTCTCACAGGTACGTTCGGGGTCATCCTGAGGGCTGTAGAGATGATATTCTCTTGACCAGTGATGAGTTTAGTGTCTGTTTGGCTTAGGTTGATCTTAGCACTTACGTTTAGCCGATCGCTCAGCTGATTATCCACTTTCAGGAGACTGCTGTATCGCTTGAATCCTGATCCGATAGCGACCCCTTCTTGATCAAAATATTCTCCAGATAGGTAGTATCGTGACTTTTCGGTACCACCACTGAGTGCTATGTTATGCTTTTGCATGATCGCACTATTGAAGAGTTCGTCTTGCCAATTAGTCCCTGCACCGAGTATCGACGGATCCTCAAAGTAGCCTGGCAGATCGCCTCCCTCGATGTCGTAGTACTCTTTAGCCATCGCAGCGTACTCGCTGAGATTCATCATATCGAGGAAGTTTGGCTGAGCCTGCTGGCTGATAGTGTAGTCATACTTGATACGCATTTCACCAGCTTCGCCACTCTTAGTAGTGATCACGATGACACCATTAGTCGCTCGGGATCCATATAGAGAGGTAGCCACGGGCCCTGTCAGCACCTCCATGGACTCTATATCCGATGGATTGAGACCTGATAGCGGATTGGAGGCACTCGATGCACCAGCTTCTACCTGATCTACTTGCATCTGGACACCATCCACCACATATAGTGGCTGAGTATTGCCATTGATCGTACTGATACCCCGTACGTTGACGGAGATGCCACCACCAGGTTGTCCAGTGTTTTGAGTGACCTGTACTCCAGCAGCTCTCCCCTGAAGGGCTTGCTCTACCGTTTGATTGATAGTTTTGTTGAGGTCTTCAGCATCGAGAGAGGTATGAGCAGTCACCATATCAGATCTCTTGATAGAGGCATAGCCCGTCACGATTACTTCATCGAGATTTTGGGCGTCCATGCGCAATATCACATCTAAAACTGAGCGATTCCCGACTTCATATTCTTGAGTCTGGAAGCCAATAAATGAAAATACCAAGGCGTCATCGGTATTTACATTTATCTCATAATACCCGTCGATATCTGAAGATGTTCCAACGGTAGATCCCTTGACTAAGATCGTCACTCCGGGAAGTGGCTCACCATCATCTGAGGTCACTACCCCTGTGAGTAGTGTATTTTGGGCCATCAGAAGGCCGCAAAACAAGATAAAAGCACCCGTCAAGCCATATTTATAGATAGGCACTAAAGACAAATGCAGTGTTTTGTAATTCATAGACATGTTTTTTCATTTGATAAAATTCGAACTGTATTTTCATACCGTTCTTATTCTTCCTTTCTAATGTAACGAAAACGATTTAGATTTTGACAATTGTCAGAAATACACTTAAGCTAATAGAAATAGCTTAGCGTGGTATTGTAGTAGTATGGAGCGTGTGTGATGTGTCACTGAACTTTTAACGATCAGTTCCGATATGGCTCCAATAATACCTCCTGAGTGATAGCTGTGTAAGGATGAGCTTGTGTATAAGATCGAGTAAGTTGTTATTGGGCTGAGACCTGTTTCTGATTGAATTATTCTACTTGATTTTACTTTATCCTTTTTGATACTCTCATTTTACTATCTATCTTTCGGCTGCATCAATCCTCTCAAGGGGAATGAAAGGTAGATCAAAACAAGGGTTATGAACTGATATAATCAAGGTCTCTGCAAGCAAGGAAAAAAAAAGCCACCCTCAAAAAAGCAAAGAGTCTTGCAGACACATTGCTTTTTCCGCCACCCGCTTCTTAACCCACCCACCACCCAGTGGTTAATTTATACACCATTTAATGGAGAGTGTTATTTCATTGATTACCTTTACAAATAACCACATAAGTTAAAATGAACAGAATTAAAGAAGTTCTTGAAGCTAAAGGAATTAAACAAACATGGTTAGCAGATCAAATCGGTAAAAGTTACAATATGGTAAACCGCTATGTTGGAAACAAAATACAACCGAGTATTAAGGACTTATTCCTTATTGCTGAAGTATTAGGCGTGGATCCAAAAGAACTACTTAAAACAGATAACGAGAAATGATATTAGATAACGAAAATGAAAATCTAAAAGTCCACGAGTGGATTTCAAAATATACTGAAGAAGGTTCTCTTGATATAGTTACAGGCTATTTCACGATAGGTGCATTAGCTTTTCTATCTAAAAAGACCAATGATAGAATCAACGAATACAGAATGGTTCTTGGAGACATAGTGAACATAGACACTATTGATGAACGACCTTTGGATTTGTTAAACGAGAATATTACAATAGAAGCAGCATTACAATTAAGTAGCATAGCTCAAGAAGCAGTGAATTTCCTAAAGCAAGATAATGTCATAGCTAAAACTCTTGAACCAAACTTCTGTCATGCTAAAGTGTATTTGCATGATGCAAAAAATGACGATAGACATAATTATTTTATATCTGGAAGCTCTAATCTTACAGAAGCTGGTATTGGACTAAAGAAAACCAATAATATTGAATTGAATATTGGTAAGACAAATAAAGATCTTGAATATGTAGAACTGACGAAGTGGTTTGAAGAACTTTGGCATAGAAAAAATGCACATAAACAGAAAACGCTAATCCACCCCAATGGGAAAAGAGAAAAGGTTGATTTTAAAAAGTATCTGATCTCCGAAATTGAAAGAATCTTTGTTAAGTATACTCCAAGAGAAATTTACTATAAAATTCTGTTTGAACTATTTGGAAACCAAATTCTGGAGATTGAAGATGATCCCAACTTCAATAGACAGATAGGAAGGCTTGAAAACAGTGTAATCTATAATACATTGTACAACTTCCAGAAAAAAGGAGTCCTGAGTTTAATTAGAATGCTCCAGAAATACGATGGAGCAATATTGGCTGATGCTGTAGGACTTGGTAAGACATGGAGTGCTTTGGCGGTAATGAAATTCTTTCAACAACAGGGACGAGAAATAATATTGCTTTGTCCAAAGAAATTAGAGCAGAATTGGAGAAGATACAGAATACACCAAAATTCAAAATTTGAAAATGACAAATTAGATTTCTTTGTAAGATTCCATACTGACATGTACGAACAAAGGTTGGAGAAATACAATGACCGAGATGATAAGTACTTTCAAAATGACAAACCCAAGTTAATCGTCATCGATGAAAGTCACAATCTCAGAAATAATAAATCTAATAGGTATAAGTTTTTGATGGAAAACCTAATTCAACCGAATGAAGACATAAAAGTTTTGTTACTTTCTGCAACTCCAATCAACAATTCGTTAAATGATATTAGGAATCAATTTAGCTTAATGGTCAAAGGGAATTCTCAAGGCTATTATGATTCGCTTGGTGTGAGGAATTTAGATTTTGCATTTAGATCTGCACAACGTGCTTTTAATGAATGGAGAGAACGACCAAATCCAATAATTGGAGACTTTATAGAAAAATTGCCCGACAGCTTCTTCACTCTAACTGATTCTCTAACAGTAGCAAGAACTCGGAAGATGATAGAAGGAGAACAAGAAGATCTTGTTTTTCCTACTAAAGCTAAACCTATCAATTTATTTGTCACTCCAAGTCAACTTGGAAATTTTGAATCCTTTGAGGAGTTATTTAATCACTTCCCACCAATGTTGTCTGGATATCAGCCATCATTTTATTTGGCAGACGAAGAAGATGATGAGATAGAAAAAGATGTACTTCAAAATGAGAAGCAAAGAGATCGATTCTTAGTAAAGATGATGTACATCTTAATGGTCAAAAGACTTGAATCAAGTTGGATTTCTTTTCATTCTACTATCCAGAAAATTCAAGCACATCATCAAAATGCATTAGATAAAATCAAGTTGTTTCAAGAAGGAATGCAATCCCAAGATGATAATGACCTAAACAGTCAATCATTACTATTTGAAGATGACGAACTTAGTAACGAAGTAGAAGAACTCACATTAGGCAAAAAGAGAAAGGTAAGCCTTAAAGATATTGATGAAGCGGGGAATCTTGACAATTATAAAAGTGACCTAAAAAATGATATCGAAGCATTAGATAATATTGTATCTAATCTCGAGAAGTTTCAAAAGAAAATCAGTGATGAAACTATAGTTCCTAATAACTTAAAATCAACAGACACAAAACTCACAGAGCTTATAAAACAAATTAGGAATAAAAGACAACGAGCAAAAAATAATAGTAATCAGAAAGTTGTAATATTTACTGTCTATAGAGATACCGCTGAGTATCTGTTTGATCAATTGACTACCAGAGGATTTGATAAAGTTGCGATGGTTAGTGGTACAGGCACAAAAAGGTGGGATAGTATTGAAGAAACAAAGAATTTCGAACCCATATTAGAGAGGTTCGCTCCATACACTAAATTGTTCAAGGAAAAGGAATGGCCTGTCAACTCAGATACTTCCTACTCTAAATGGATAAAATGGATTTCAGAAAACGACCCTAAAGCTTATAATAAAATCAGAAACCCAATTGATATTCTTATAGCAACTGATTCATTAAGTGAAGGGCAAAACCTTCAAGATGCTGATATGGTTATCAATTATGATATCCATTGGAACCCTGTTCGTATTATCCAACGATTAGGTAGAATTGATCGACTTGGTTCTCCCAATAAGGAAATATTCAGCATTAATTTTTGGCCTTCTAACAACATCAACAGCTACTTGAACTTACAAGGTAGAATTGAAGAACGAATGGCAGCTATGAAATTAGCTGGGTCTGAGGTCGATGAACAGTTTTCTGATACTTTCAAAGCGATGGCAGAAAATGATTCATTAGATCAAAAGATGAAAGATCGTATGATCCGACAAATGGAAGTGAGTTTAGATGATTTGGACGGTGAAGAATCATTTGGCTTTGATGATCTATCCTTGGAAAGGTATCGTCAAGAGCTGTTAGAAGAATTTAACAGAGATAAAGAGAAGTACAAAAGAATGCCAAAAGGTGTTTATTCAGGATTCAAAGCTGATAGTACAATTTGTGGTAAAAGTGGATTAGTAGCCTTATTAGCATATCCTACAAAACCTGCAAATGCGGATAATCATACATACACTTCTTTTGATCTTGTCTACATAGATGAAAATGGAGAAAGAGTGCTCGCTAACCAAAAAGAAGTATTAGATGCAATAACATTTCACAAGGATTATGATCGGTACGTGCCTGACAAAGTGGATAAGGGTGATGAGATGTCCATATCTAAATTAGTGACAAGTTTAAAAACCTATCTAAAAAATGAATCAATTGACCATGAAATAATGGAAGATGGTTCTATTAAAGAGAAGATGGGGTCCGAGGTGAAAGATGTGCTATCAAAGCTGAAGAGAGGAAACAAAAAAGCCCTCTCCAGAATGAAAGAAGGAAAGACAACAACTGAAAAATATCAAATGGATCAATTTGACTTAATTACTTGGTTCATTATTACAATATAAATTATGAAACTCAACTACTTCAAGGAAATCAATTTCCTTCCAGCAATAAAAGCCCTACTTAAAGAACTAAACGTTCCTATCAATTGTATATCTGATGAACCTACGACAGCAAAGGAAATATTAGATTTTACCTATAAGGACAACGAGACATTTCAGCTCATTGGTGATGTTTACTTTGTAGGCATGGTCGATGATGCAGCATTCGAAGGAAATGACAGCTTTGATCATAGAAAAATAAAATCCGACTATGATGGTATACTATTCTTTGGTGTAGAGTTAAACAAGAGAGAAAACAATCTTCTACCTACAAGGACACAATTGGCAGATATAGCAAGAGCTTTCAATCGGGAATTCCACTTCACTCCCGTTGTTGTCGTCTTTAAATATTCCAATGAAGATGAATCCTTTATCTCCTTTGCCAATACGGAGAGAATCAAATACAAACAAGAATGGAGAGAGGGAGAAAAGGCAGGCAAGGTTTCTTTATTAAGAGATATATCTATAGAAAAGCCACATAGAGGCCATGAAGACATTATCAATGCACTGAGAATCACCACTACTGGTAAAAAAGCAATACGGACTTTTGATGCATTGTACAAATACTGGCAAGAAGTTTTTAGCGTCAATATTCTAAATAAGAAATTCTACCAAGAATTGTCCAATTGGTATTTCTGGGCGATCAAAAATGTAACCTTTCCTTCCGAACCGACATTAGAAGATGTTATAAAAAAGTACGGCAAAGCAGACCATGATAAATTATCTGAGCTAATTAATGAGCACAATGCGACTAATGTTATTCGTTTGCTCACTCGATTGTTATTTACGTGGTTTATCAAAGAAAAGAAGCTGATTCCAGAGTCGCTATTTGATTTGGATGCACTTCAAGACGATATCCTAAAAGATATCAATCCTTATCAGCAAGAAGGTATGTTCAAACATGCCAGTACAGATAGCATCTACTACAAAGCAATATTGCAAAACCTATTCTTTGCAAGCTTAAATTGTCCTATAGAAGCTGATTCTGTTGACAAAAGAAAAAGAGGGTTCCGAGGGGATGGTTATGGCACACATAGAGGCATTGATTATCTAATGAGATATAAGAAAGAGTTCAAGGATCCTGATGCATTTTTAGACTTAATGAATCAAACTGTACCCTTTCTAAATGGTGGTTTATTTGAGTGCTTAGATGACAAATACCAAAATATCTACATTGATGGCTTCTCCGATCAAATGACCAAAAGTGAAAAGTTAATTGTACCAGACTACCTTTTCTTTGGCTTGGACACAGAAGTCGATTTAAGTCAAGATTATGGCTCTAACAATAAGAAGCACAAAAAAGCAGCTGTAAAAGGACTCATCAATATACTTAAGTCTTACAAATTTACTATCACAGAAAATACACCAATAGAAGAGGAAGTAGCACTTGACCCAGAACTATTGGGTAAAGTATTTGAAAATCTATTGGCAAGTTATAATCCTGAGACAAAGTCTACCGCACGAAAGCAAACAGGGTCTTTCTATACGCCAAGGGAGATTGTCAATTATATGGTAAATGAAAGTCTCATCGCCTATCTAAAGAATGCCATTGATGATTGGGGTATAGACGAAGAAGAGCTTGATAAAAAACTTCATGAACTAACTTCATTTGATCCTGTCAATCCATTTGAAGACAATACACAGTTATCGAGATTGATTATAAAAAATCTTGACAAATGCAAAATTCTGGATCCTGCATGTGGTTCTGGAGCATTCCCAATGGGAATACTCCAAAAGATGGTGCATATCCTGCAAAAGCTTGATCCAACCAATGAACATTGGAAAGAAGTTCAGCTTGAAAAAGCGATACAAGCATCGAAAAAAGCATATGACATCGAGGACAAGCAAGAAAGAGAAAACAAACTGATAGAGATCAATAATGCATTTGATAGCAATATCAACGACCCTGATTATGCTCGTAAACTTTATTTGATTGAGAACTGCATCTATGGTGTTGATATACAACCTATAGCTACCCAGATATCCAAATTGCGATTCTTTATTTCGCTTGTAGTCGATCAAAAGAAAAATGACAGTGCAGAAAACTTTGGTATCAGGGCTTTACCAAACTTGGAAAGCAAATTCGTAACTGCTAACACCTTAATAGGTATAGAAAAGCCTTCAGCTCAAGCAAGCTTGTATGATACAGAATCAATCAAAGAATTAGAAAAAGAACTAAAAGCTATCCGTCATAAATTATTCGGAGCAAGGACAAAAGACACTAAACTAAAATACCGAAAGAAAGACGAAGAGCTTAGAAATGCTATATCAGAAGAATTGAAGAAAAGTGGTTGGCATAATGAAACTGCCGACAAATTAGCTTCATGGGATCCTTATGATCAGAATGCTTCCGCTTCATATTTTGATTCAGAATGGATGTTCGATGTAAAGGAAGGGTTTGATGTTGTGATTGGAAATCCACCTTACCTGCGAGTTCAAGGAATTAGGGAATCCAACACACAATTTGCAGATTGGCTTAGTAAACATTATTTCTCAGCAACCGGCTCTTATGATTTATATGCAATATTCACAGAAAAAGGAGTTCAACTTAGTAATAAAACTGGCTTAGTTTGTTACATAATGCCAGTTAAGTGGACTAATGCAGCATTTGGCAAGGGGTTAAGAGGATTTTTGTTAAAAGAAAAAGCTTTAAGTAGAATAATATCCTTTGACGAATATCAAGTTTTCAACGCTTCAACATATACAGGTATTCAGTTTTTTGAAAAAAAATCACAAACCCTATCCTATAATCAATTAAATACTGATTTATATACAGGCAAAGCACTTAATAATTATTTATCCGCTTTGTCAGCTTCAGAATTCAATATCTATTCACTGAATAATTTAAAGATTTCTGGCTTTACATTAACCGATCAATCAACAGGATTTATACTTGATAAATTACGCTGCAATAAAAGAACGCTAAATGATGTATTTGAGAAAATATATCAAGGAATAGCTACAAGTAAGGACAGTGTATTCTTTTTGACAAACTGCGATATACATGATGATTATGTTACCGGATATTCTAAAGAAATTGGTGAAAGTGTCAAAATTGAAAAAGCAATTACAAAACCATTATTGAAAGGAGATCAAGTTCACAAATATGACAAATTGCATACTAATAATATAGTGATTTTCCCATACCAAATTAGAGAAAATAAAAGTGAATTGATGTCAGAAATGTATATTAAGTCCAATTTTCCTCAAGCTTACAACTACCTCAAAAGAAATGAAACTGTTCTAAAAAACCGTGAAAAAGGAAGGCTCATAAATGACCCCTATTGGTTCCGATATATTTACCCAAAAAATCAAACTTTATTTGAAAAGCAGAAATTGGTTGCACCTGATGTCTCGATGGGAGGAAACTTTACATATGATCAAGAAAGGAAATATTACTTTACTACTACTGTTTATGGCTATATTAAAAAGTCTACAATAGTAGAAAGCTACTGGTATTGGATAGGTATATTAAACTCAAGTGTAATTTGGTGGTATTTAAAAAATACAGGTTCTGTTATGGCGAATGGTTATTTTAGGTTTAAGCCTGACTATTTAAAACCATTTCCAATTCCAGATATGGCAACTGAAAGTGTAGATTATTTATCACAAATACTTATGGAAATAGGATCTAAACATGCAAGTTTCAATGTGATTAATCAAATTCAAAATAGTTTGATTTTCAACCTCTATTTCCTCGACCACATGAAAGAAAAAGAAATTGATATCGTAGAACATGTAGAGCGAGATATTCAAGAAGTCATGAAAGGAAAAGATTTTAAAGATCTTTCTATTGTGGAAAAAGAAACTGTTATAAACCAACTATATGACACTTGGACTCACCCAGACAACGAAGTCCGTAACCGGATGAAACTCTTCGCAGTACGAAGCCCTGAAATTCTGAAACCCATATTAGAAAGCTAAGGAATGAAGAGACTCAAAGAAATTAAAATAAAGAATTTTAAGGCTTTTCAAGAGGAGCAGACTTTTTCTATCGATAGTAAGAATGTTTTAGTTTATGGTAACAACGGAGCGGGTAAGTCTTCACTGTTTTGGGCATTGTATACAATATTGCAAAGTAGTTCTAAAACTATTCCTGAGGTTCAAAAGTATTTCGAAGTCTTTGATGAAGGGAATAAAAGCACACATCAATCATTGAAAAATGTCTTTGTCGATCAAAATGAAGATTCTTACGTAAAAATCACTTCTATAGACGAAGATGCTGTTGAGACGACATATACCATATCACATGGAACCATAAATACAGCTAATCCTGAAATCCAAGAACTAAACTTGGCGAGTGATTTCATCAACTATAAGTTACTTCACAATTTCTATCGAGGCTCCCATAAACAAGAAGTTAATCTGTGGCCGGTCTTTGAAAGAGATATATTCTCACTACTTACTAAAGACGCTAAAAATTGGCTAAACGATATAATCAAGGCTGATACTTTGGATGTTCCAAAAACCAATGGACGAGTTGTTTCTCGAGGGCCTCGAGACAGATACGAAGCAAAGATTTCTGATCTAAATGATAAAATAGATGCACTACTTCAAGAGATCGAGACTAATGCGAATGTGTTTATTAAAGAGCATTTCTATAAAGGTGATGACGTTATAAAACTGAAGTTAACCTTTGCAAAGAAATTTAATTTTGATCTGATAAAGAAACAAATATGGGAAGAAGGAAAGGCCAGCCTTCGGCATGAGAATCTAAAAATCAAATTAGAAGTTGAGATTAATGAAGGTGAAAATTGGAAAAAGATCAGTAGAGTTCAATCATTTCTCAATGAAGCACAGCTCACAAGAATAGCCATAAGCATTAGAATTGGAGCATTGAGATCAAGAGTACAAAGTACAGATTTCAAAATATTAGTGTTAGATGATATGCTAATAAGTCTTGACATGTCTAACAGAATGGATATAGTCAGAATCATCCTAAACAAAGAGAATAAAGAGAGTCTCAGGTATTTCGATTCATTCCAGAAAATAATATTAACCCATGACAAAGCCTTCTTTAATCTGATTAGACGAAATACTGATGACGAAAATTGGGTTTATTACAAATTCTTGAAAGACGAATCAAAGAATGAAGCACCAAAAATAAAAGTCGATTTATCAGAACTTCAAAAAGCTCAAAAGGAATTATCGGAAGGTGAATTTGAAGCAGTAGGGAATCGATTAAGAAGAGAAGCAGAAAAAGTTATAACGGAACTATTAAGACCTCAACTCCCTAATCTGGACAAGGAATTCACAAGTTTGTCAGAAAAGCTTAACGTGTACTATAAAACTGTCTTAGCAAATGAATATAAGACCTTTAAAGATGTTTACAGATCAAATTTGGAGCCAGCGATTCTTGAAAAATTAAAGACAGACTTCGAAAATGACAATGCACTAAACTTGGAACAAAAAGGCAGGTTAAGAACTCTAAGAAACAAGCTCGTTGATAACATGCTAAAAGTTAGAAAAAATGAGGTTTCAAAACTTGAGCACATAAATCAAATCAAAGAGATATTAGATCGTATAATGAATCCTGCATCGCATGGGGGCGATAATCCTCTATACAGAGCGGAATTAGTTGCAGCAATCGAGTCAATTAAAGAACTTAAAACATACCTAAATGAGTAAAGCCACCCTATTGCAGCACACTGCCATCCTCGTTCCTGTGGTGCCAGAGCGCTGCAAAGCCAACGCTAAAAAACAAATGTTACTGACCGACCACCCAGCCGAGTCCGACTCCATGTATATGCTTGACGGTGTCCCTACTTCCGATAAGGCGCCATCAATCCTTCCTGAGTGACAGAAGCGACCAGTTTCCCTTCACGATTAAAGACATTACCACGAGTGAAGCCTCTCGAGTGCGATGCACTCGGACTGTCCAGACTATACAGCAGCCAATCGTCAGCTCTGAAGTCTCTGTGATACCACATAGCATGATCCAGACTGGCTAAGAAGTATTTGCCTCTGATAGCTTCATTTTGATGAGGGAGCAGTGCCGTGGCTAATAGATCATAGTCAGACGCATATGCGAATACCTCTTGGTGAGTGCGACGATTATATGGGAGTACACTTTTGGCCTTGAGCCATACATTTCTGAAGGGTTCTGTCTCCTGAGGATTGAGTATATCAAACTGCTCTACGGGTCTAAACTCTATGGGTCGAGCATTCGCTATGGCAGCGTATGCAGCTGGATTTGCTTCTTTGAGTGGTTCATATAGCTCGATATCCGTTTTGAGACCTTCTGGCCCCGGCACTTCGGGCATATCGATCTGATGATCGAGTCCATCACGCTCTTTGCTGAATGATGCCGCCATATTGAATATGGGTCTACCCTTCTGTCGTGCCGTTACTCGACGTGTAGTGAAGCTACCTCCATCTCGCAGCGACTCTACGTCATAGATGATGGGATGATTGATATCTCCTGCGAGTATGAAATAGCCATGCATAGAGTGTGCGATACGGTCATCGGGTACCGTATTGTACGCAGCATGTAGACTCTGAGCGAGTACCTGACCACCGAATACTCTACCCCATGGCGCCATATAGTTTTGACCACGCCAGAGATTGAGATCAAGTTCTTCAAGATTCAATAAATCCAATAACTCACTTGTCTTTTCCATGCATCACTTTTTTAGCAGCTGCAAAGGTATAGGTATTTTGATATTACCACGAAAGTTTGACTGTCAAAGGTCGGTGATCACTACCGACATCTCCCGCTACATTGCGCTCTACCACCTGTATGTCTGGACTCACAAAACAGTGATCTATAGGTATCCCCAAAGGCCAAAAAAAAGTGGGCCATGAAGGAGCTAATCTCCATCTCGCTCTGCTATCGTAGATCCCGAGCTCGTCTATGATCTCCTCATATTTGTAGGAGTAGGGTGTCATATTAAAGTCTCCGAAGAAAAGGATGCTCTCATTTCGGTCTTTGAGGTATTTAATGGATTGATCGATCTGATAGTTCCTGACTCGTGACTCCCTTGATCCCATTGGGTTTTCGTAGTGAGTGCCAAATAATCGGATCTCCTTCTCATCCAGCTCTATCGTAGTCGATATGATAGGAAAATAGCTATCTGTAAAATCAAATATCTCCGTATCCACGAGTGGTAGTTTGGAGTAGATGGCTATTCCAAAATTGTCCCATTGTGGCTGAGCAGCGTGATATGGATACTCGGATGATAGAGCGCCATCAGCTACGCTTTTCCAAAAAGGAGTGCATTCTAATATGTATACTAGATCAGGATCATGCGTCTCGACATAGCTCAAGAAAGCAGCGCTATCAAAATTTTCTGAGAGGACATTAATACTGGATAGCGTCAGTTTCACTTCGGCTGCAGGGTCATGTGTGTTTCCTTTGCTCATGCAGAGTATGGTAAGTCCTATCCCAACGATCATACACACAGTGCCATTCAGCCAATGCCTCAAGACGAGCCACAATGCACCAACTATAGTCAGCGAAATGGCAAACTGAAAGAGGAAGTTTGAAAGCAGATCAAATATCCAATGTAAGTGGTTCATGCTCCACATCCCGATGAACCCCAAAAGGATAATCTGAGCAATAATGAGGAGCTTTTTTAATAATTGAGATTTGGGCATGTACGGATCAAAAATGGATGGATAGTGATTATTGTGATATTTGGCTTTGCTACTTCACTCTATAAAAGAAGGACATCAGCTACTCGAGCTATACCCTATCTGATATCTTTATTTCATATGTCGATGTAAAAATATAACTACAGCAGAATAATGAAGCTAAGAAGTCAAGAATGGTTTGGTGGGAATGATAAAATGGGCTTTGTCCATAGGTCATGGATGAGAAATCAGGGCTATCCTGATGATCTATTCAGAGGACGACCAGTGATAGGCATCTGCAATACCTGGTCAGAGCTCACTCCCTGCAATGGCCATCTCCGGGAGTTTGCGGAGATCGTCAAAAAAGGAGTTTTGGAGGCAGGTGGGTTTCCATTAGAATTCCCAGTGATGTCACTGGGCGAGACGATCATGCGACCGACTACGATGCTCTTCAGAAATCTCGCCAGCATGAGCGTCGAGGAGTCCATACGAGCTAATCCATTGGATGGAATTGTCCTGCTGACTGGCTGTGATAAGACTACTCCGAGCACGGTCATGGGAGCCTGTAGTGTAGATCTACCGACTATAGTCGTCCCAGGTGGCCCCATGCTCAATGGCAAATTCAGAGGCGGAGAGATAGGCTCAGGATCATTTAACTGGATGATCAAAGAGAAGCAGAAGAAAGAAAACTATACAGAAGCTGACCTACTGGAGGCGGAGATCTGTGCTGCCCGTAGTGCTGGCCACTGCAATACCATGGGGACTGCCTCGACTATGGCCTCGATGGCGGAGTCGCTTGGCCTCACACTACCCGGCGCCAGTGCTATACCTGCAGTCGATGCTCGCAAGAAGGTCATGGCTCAGCTATCAGGGCGACGCATCGTAGAGATGGTCAAAGAAGACCTGAAACTGTCTAAAATACTGACTCGAGAAGCATTCGAAAATGCAATAATCGTAAATGCAGCTATCGGAGGTTCGACTAATTTCATCATACATCTCACGGCTATCGCTGGCCGTATAGGAGTTGATCTGAAGCTGGATGATTTTGATAGTATCGGTAGTAAGGTGCCACTCCTGCTCAATCTCATGCCATCTGGTAAATATCTGATGGAAGACTATTACTACGCAGGTGGTCTGCCAGTAATACTTCGAGAGCTCAGAGAGCGACTACACAGTGATGTGATCACCGTCAATGGAAAAAGTCATCACGACAATATCGAAAATGCTATCTGCTACAATGAGGAAGTCATCAAGTCCATAGACACACCTCTCCAAGATGAAGCCGGCATAGCAGTACTATACGGAAATCTGTGCGAGAATGGCGCTGTGATCAAACCCTCCGCAGCCAGCCCACACCTCATGAAGCATCGTGGCCCAGCAGTGGTGTTCTCCTCTATGGATGACTACCATGAGCGTATAGATGATCCTGATCTCGATATCGACGAAAATAGCGTCATCGTACTACAGGGCGTAGGCCCTATAGGATATCCTGGCATGCCAGAGGTCGGCAATGTAGATCTCCCAGAAAAACTCATACTCAAAGGCGTAAAAGACATGGTCAGGATCTCAGATGGGCGAATGAGCGGGACAGCATACGGCACAGTCGTGCTACATGTATCTCCAGAGTCTGCTGTCGGAGGGACATTAGCACTCGTAGAAAATGGCGATATAATAGAGCTCGATGTAGATGCTCGACGACTTCATCTCGACGTGTCTGATGAGATCTTAACAGAGCGAAGAGCTAAATGGAAGGCTCCAGCTCCTCATACCGATAGAGGATATGTGCGTATATATCTCGATCATGTGGAGCAGGCCGATCAGGGTGCTGATCTCGATGTGCTCAAAGGGGGCTCTGGATCAGTAGTAAAAGGCGATCTTCATTAAACTAAAAACTATCAGACCATGATCATCTTATACTTACTCCTATCGATACTACTCATAGTCATCCTGACTAATCGATACAAGATTCACCCATTTTTGGTCTTATTCGGAGTGGCGCTGCTTTATGGATTGGCCAGTGGTATGAGTACGACAGCGATCATAGAGTCGATCAATGAGGGCTTTGGAGGTACACTTGGCAAGATCGGATTGATCATCATTTTTGGAGTGATCATCGGAGCCTTTTTAGAAAATACTGGCGGGGCCTATCGATTGGCAGAGAAGGTGCTCAAGCTCGTAGGCGAAAAAAGAGTGCCGACAGCAATGGGTATCCTGGGATACATCATATCCATACCTGTATTTGCAGATAGTGGATTCATACTTCTCTCTCCGTTAAATAAAAGTCTCTCTAAGAAAGCAGGGATTTCTTTGGCTGGATCGTCTATCGCTTTGGCACTGGGCCTCATGGCGACTCATACATTAGTGCCTCCTACACCTGGCCCGATAGCGGCAGCTGGCATATTGGGGGCAGATATCGGATGGGTCTTGCTTTTGGGGATACCGGTGAGTGCAGTGGCTATCACGGTCGGAATTTTTTACGCATATCGAGTGGCGGGCAAGGTCTATATTGATCCTAATCCAGATACTACCGTCGAGGAAATGAATGCCAAAATGAAAAATGCGCCCAGTGCGATCGCCTCATCCCTGCCTATTTTGATACCTATTATTTTGATCATCATTCGCTCATTGTTGATGGCTCAGGAGGATCTTTCCTTTACAGGAATGTCCATATTGCTTTTCTTAGGTGAGCCTATCATAGCACTGATATTAGGGATGCTATTAGCCTTTACCTTGCCAGGAAAATTTGAAGAAGAATACTTCTCACAAGATGGATGGATGGGGAAAGCACTAAAAGATTGTACCACGATACTCCTCATCACAGGAGCTGGAGGTGTCTTTGGCAAGATCCTTCAAAACTCAGGTATTTCCGACACCTTAGGTGCTGTACTTTCGGAGATGAATATCGGTATATTACTTCCTTTTGTCCTATCCGCTGCTATCAAATCTGCTCAAGGATCATCCACCGTAGCGCTGATCACGACGGCGTCGATCATCTATCCGATGATGGGCACCTTAGGATTTGAGTCTGAGATGGCTAAGGCACTCGTGGTACTATCTATCGGTGCTGGATCTGCGGTGATATCACATGCCAATGATAGTTTTTTCTGGGTAGTCACTCAGATGTCGGGTATGGATACGAAGACTGGCTACCGCATCTATAGTGTTGGCACCTTGGTACTGGGCGTGACTGGTGCTGCCTGTGTATTTCTACTCTATCTATTATTGAACTAAATCACATCATGAAATTATATCATACTTCTTTAGGAGTTCTTATCGTCCACGAGGGCGAGCATTATTTAGTCGATCATAAGTGGCATCAATTCATCAATGATGACAATCTCTACGCTAAGGCAAAGCGCTGCTGTCATGAGCGATTTAAGGTGGATAATGGTGAAGAAATCTTAGCGCTCTATTCACTCAAGCCTATAGACCTACAGGAAATTTGGGCGACTGGAGTCACCTATTACAATAGTAAAATGGGCCGCCAAGAAGAATCGAAAGATGCTGGCGGAGGCGATTTTTATGAGCGGGTATACAATGCTCCTCGCCCCGAGTTATTCTTTAAGAGTACAGCAGCACGAGCCGTAGGTCATGGAGAGCCACTCCATATACGCCGAGACTCCACTTGGAATGTGCCTGAGCCAGAACTGACCTTAGTCATGTCCTCATCTGGCAAAATCGTAGCCTATACCATAGGCAATGATATGAGCAGCCGAAGCATAGAGGGAGAAAATCCGCTCTATCTACCCCAGGCCAAGACCTACGATCGCAGTGCCGCCATAGGGCCCTGCCTTTATATCAGTGAAAACGGGATGCCAACAGAAAGCAAGATCCGCCTCACTATAGAGCGAGCTGGAGCACAAGTATACCATGGAGAGATCGGGATAGATCAGATCGTCAGAAAGTTTGAAGATCTGGCAGAGTATCTATATCGGGAGACTTCTTTTCCATATGGTAGCTTCTTGATGACAGGTACTGGGATCGTACCTGATAGTGACTTCACCTTGGCGGTAGATGATGTCGTACACATAGAGATCGATCATATCGGGACACTGACTAACACCATTGCTAAATCAATTCAAAAATCGTAAAATCATGAAAGGACATAACTATATAGGAAATCAACAAAGTGCCAAAGGGACTAATTCTTTCTTCGGATACGATCCGACGACAAATGCTCCTCTCACTGGCACATTCTATGAGGCGACTACCTCTGAGATTAATGAGGCCATACAAAAAGCTCAGGCGGCATTTGACATCATCAAGGATCGCTCAGGTGAAGAACGAGCGTCATTTTTAGTTGCTATTGCTGATGAAATAATGGCACTTGGAGATTCATTGATTCTCCGAGCTAGGAGTGAGACAGCTCTGCCAGAGGGACGACTTACAGGAGAGCGAGGTCGCACTTGCAATCAACTCCGACTATTTGCATCTGTCCTGCGTGATGGATCATGGGTTCAGGCCAAAATAGATCCCGCTATGCCTGACCGTGAGCCTATGCCGAGAGCAGATATCCGAAGTATGTTGCGACCACTTGGCCCAGTGGCAGTCTTTGGTGCTTCTAATTTTCCATTGGCATTTTCTGTGGCTGGAGGTGATACTGCCAGTGCATTAGCAGCAGGCTGCCCTGTAGTGGTCAAAGCACATCCCGCTCATCCAGGCACCTGTGAACTAATCGCTGATGCGATCATCGCTGCTGCTCAAAAGACTAATATGCCAGAAGGGATATTCTCGATGGTACATGGAGTGAGTCATGAGGTAGGTGGCGCATTGGTCAAACATCCTGCGATCCAGGCTGTAGGATTTACGGGTTCGCTACGTGGTGGTCGAACGCTCTATGATCTCGCAGCCAGTCGTCCAGAGCCGATCCCTGTATACGCAGAGATGGGCAGTACTAATCCTGTATTCATTCTACCAGAAGCATTAGTACAGCAGCACGAGACATTAGCGGATGGACTATTCAGCTCAGTGACGCTCGGAGTTGGACAGTTTTGCACTAATCCGGGATTAGTCATTAGCGAACAATCTGCACAATCTAAGCAGTTGCTATCGAGACTGTCTACCTTGATCAGTGAATCTCAGGCTGGTGTCATGCTCACATCAGGCATCCAGGGGGCCTACGAGAAGGGGCTCACGGAGCTCAGCGAGCAGTCAGGAGTAGCTACATCTGCTAAGAGCGATGATAATAAGATCAATGCTGGTGCCGGATGCCTACTCTCTACTGATGCGCAGACATTCTTGTCCAATAAAGATCTCGAGGAAGAGGTATTTGGACCCTCTACGCTGCATGTTGCTACATCTGATATGCAGGAGATGATGGCTATAGCCAAAAATCTACATGGGCACCTGACAGCCACCATACATGGGACGGAGGCCGACCTGAAGGATCATAGCGAGCTCATTAGTATACTCGAAAAAAAGGTAGGCCGTATCCTCATCAATGGCTATCCGACTGGAGTCGAAGTGAATAATGCGATGGTGCATGGCGGCCCTTATCCTGCGACGACTGATGCTCGATCGACTTCTGTCGGCACTGGAGCTATCACCCGCTTCGCTCGACCTGTCTGCTATCAAAACTTCCCAGACTATCTACTGCCAGATGAGCTGAAAGAGCATAATCCCTTAGGCATCAAAAGATTGGTGAATGGCAAGTGGGAGTAGGTAGTAATACATCGTATAGCACGGATAGTACCAGTTGATTCTTTTTAAGCTTTACAAGATAGCTGTATGCTATCGCAATAACCTACTAATAACGTAGGTAACAAACGTAAGAATAACTTTTAGTGAGGCTAAGCAGCTTTATCTATGTCAAGGTGTGATCGCCAGTAATCACTGACGAAAACTTGATGAGGATCAAGCTCTTGCCTCAATGAGAGCCATTTATCAAACTGTGGATACTGAGTTCTTAGGTAAGCTGCACCCTCAGGACTATCTCCAGCAGGTAAAAATTTACCCCAATGAGGCCGGAAATGCAAATTGTTATTATGAAGTTCGGTCCATAGTGCTGGGTAGAATTCATTCAACGGAGAGCCTGGATTATCTCCAAACCAGAACATATCAATTCGGAAAACATCTCTTTTATAAGCTGCACTCATCCAAAAGTCATTCGCCTTGGCTGGATATAATTCATAACTAAAGTTTCCGACGATGTCAGGTTTTGATTTAAAAAAGTCTCTGAGTGTACTAAGAACTTTAGATCCCTGCTCAATGTGAAACCACAATTCAGTAAACCAAACAGGTATTAAAAAATCATTGATTTTGTTGTCCATTGGTATGCCATTATACCACACATCCTGAAACTGTGGTGGGCACAGTTTGCTAGGATCATCTTTGCATTTAGGATCTACTGGTGTGAATAGATTAAGTAAGAAAGGTACTATTTCATCAGCTTGTAGAAAGTCTAATGCTGCATATATCAGCGGGTGAGAAACTTTTAAATCATCCAGCCAAGCCCCTATATCCCCAAACCCTCTAAACATTAAGTCAGCAGCAATTTCGGCTGGAATAGGTGTACTTCTACCCAGTAGCTTTATTTCTGGTACTTCTTTATATGGGTTGGGCACGAACCCTTCCTTTACAGGCATAGGTTCTGCTTGCCATACCACAGCTTTATCCACTTTTGGTTGAGGCCACCACATTATGCGCTTATAGGTATGGTTTCTGTAAAAATCTTCTAATGACTGTAAATGAGGCTTGTCACCAAATAGATCTATCGGACAGTCGGTAGTTTTAGTAGTGGACTCTTGTCCCTTAATATTGAAACTATCCATGCACTGGAAAGTAGCTGAAACTATTACCCCAAATAATCCTAAGCCTACACCAACGCCGTAAAAAGGGTTGTCATCTGTATTTGGAAATTGAGGATCATCTCTTTGAAAAGTCACCAATTTAGCTCCATCAGTACCACCTGTGACTAATGTAATACTCACTAACTGACCAATGAAAGATTCTACTAAAGAACTACCAGAAGAACCCGTGGATAAAAATCCTCCAACGGTCTGATGAGTAATCCCTCCCAAATCTGGTAAAGCCCAACCCTTCAAAGGATTCTGTGGATCAATCCTATGATTATCTAACTGATAGTTTAAAGAATTTTCAAGTGTTGAAAAAAAAGGTCTAAGACTTTCATCACCGGAGGAGGCTATAGGATCACTTGGGTCTTTCCCAAGATGACATCCTCCTTGAACAGTAACTTGCTGATTGTCATCATCAAACTTTACTTTGATCATTTTGCCCATATGAATATATATCCTGCCAGAGGTGACTTCATGTTCGAGACTTGATATTAGTGGACGTGAATGAGCAGCACCCCTCATGCATATGACTTTATTTTCATTCTGTGCTTTATTCACTAATGAAATCACGTCATTCTCATCTGCAGGCAGATAATAATTGACGCCGTCAATTTTCAGTGTGGCAATTGTATTGTTATTTGGCATATTATTTGGCTGAATCTTAATTTGATGGAATATAATGTTAATTCAATTGCTTTGTGCAATAATTGCGTTCTTTCTGTATAGTTTCTCTAAGTTTAATTCATTGCTTATAATTTCACTACTATAAATAAGGCAGCCTAATAGTCATAGTCGTTCCTTGCCCTAATGTAGAATCCACTAATAATTCACCCTTATGTCCTTTAGTGATGATATCATAGCTCAATGAGAGTCCCAAACCAGTACTTCCTCGCCCTGTAGGTTTTGTTGTATAAAAGGGTTGAAAAATTTTCGTTTGAATATCTTCTGACATTCCAGTACCATTATCAGTGATACTTATTTCGATACCACTGGTATCATCTTTTTCCCATTTGTTTGTTCTGATTTTCAGTTGAGCCAGGTACTCTTGGTCAGGCCGACTATTTTCGTTTTTATCATTCATTGCATAGAAGGCATTATCTAAAATATTCAGTAAGACACGGTGGATATCATCTTTTATCAGCTCAATATCTTTTAAGTCTAAATCGAAGTCGTGGATAATCTTGCATTCAAAATTTGGATATTTAGCCTTTATAAGATTGTACTTTATATCGGTCGCAGACTCACATAATGAGTTGATATCAGTAGTTTCTTTCTGGCCAGTAATGCCTTTAGAATGTTCAAGCATACTTTTTACTATTTCACCCGCTCTTTGTCCGTGGTGTAGTATTCTATTGAGATTTTCAATCAAATCATCTGCTATTTCTATAGCATCCTGTGTCTTACCGGCTAATAGTTCTTCTTTTAATTCAACTATTAATTCAGAGCTTACGTCAGAAAAGTTATTTACGAAGTTTAATGGATTTTGTATTTCATGAGCTATGCCTGAGGTTAACTCTCCTAAGCTTGCCATTTTTTCAGCTTGTACAAGTTGCGATTGAGCAGTCTTAAGATCCTCTAAGGACTTATTAAGGCTGGCGGTACGATCAGCGACTTTCGCTTCCAAGGTTTCTGCATAATCACGTAATTGTACATTTGCTCGCTTTAAAGACTGTGTCATTAGGTTGAAATTTTTGGTCAGATAGCCAATTTCATCCATAGACCCTACCGGGACTGTTGTGTTTAGATCTCCAGCATTGACACTTTGGACACCTGCGAGAAGTCTTTTAATAGGATCGGTTAAGCTGAGTCTCAATAATTCAGGCAAGACTGTAGATACAACCAGTGCCGCCATGCCTAACATGATAAACATTTGAACTAAGCCTTTTTGTTGATCATATCTGGCTTCAAGATCTAATGGGTCTAAAGGAGGAAAAAATACCAAGGTAACTACGATCAGTATTGTTACAACAGTCACATAACTAAAACCACTAATCTTGATCTGAAAATTAGCTGGAACAGCAGAGTACGCTATGTAGGTAATTATTTGCCCTAAGTTGCAAAGCCATATTAAAATAAAAAATGACCAATAACCTATTGGACTTTCAAGTCCAAAAGCAAGTAAGATGACACACATCACTATGAACATAACATTTACGCCTATGAGAATTTCGTGAGCCTGAGCTGCTTTTGGATCTATAGGTTTGAGATAGCGAGTTTTACGGATGCTCAATACCAAAGCCCATATATTGGTCAAAAAACCATAGATAAATGAAGCCCCTTGAAAAACAAGTTGGTGACTATCATTAAAGAATTCATTCCATGCGTTAAACGCAACGAAACTTATAGCAACAGGTATCACTATACGCACCATTAGCTTTCTCTCCCGTTCATAGGGTTGATATAAGAACAAATAGAGTATCTGAAAATAAGAAAGTGTCAGAATGGCAAGTGCGGGGCTGTAGATTAATATAGTTTCCAGCTTGTAGAATAGGGTTTTACTGACTGAGGGATGAATGCTAAACCTTATGGTTTGATCAACTTGCCAGATAACCGAGGCGACGTAATTTATAATCATCCATCGCCTGATGACCGTTTTTTCTTTCAGCCCAAACAGATATATAAGCATACCTATTTGGGTCATTGCCAAGATAAAAGCGATGATCGAATGAGTATGAAGTAAAATTAGATCATTCATTTATCAATTTATCTGCCAACAGATGTATGAAATAGCTACAAGCGTAATTCATGCATACTGAAGTGTCTCCATGAAATGGAGCATTTAATAGAATATATTAGAAAAACATATCAATCATTATCAAAATATTTTGCTTGCATTATGATTGACATCTTTTTGGAAAACGATACAGCTGTTGCATATATAGCTCTCGGCGTTTAAATTACCAAATTTCGCTGCCGTAGTTATCATTGTCATAAGGATCTTAAACATATTCGTTTGAATTTTGGGGCTAAGGATGATACTTTGATCCACTCAGCATTAATGGTATTATCACCTTTAATAATCGGATTATCTCAAGGAATAGGGATGGCATGAGTGGCGAGTGAAGAGTATCGAGTACGTAGTATCGGACATCGATCTCATCCTCCTGTCCTTCTCTTGAAAAAGAAGGATGTTACTTTACATTTGCAGCTGAGATAACTATCGCAATCATCAGAGGCCAGCACCAAATCAGTCCTCCATTTTAAGGGAGGTGCCCGAAGGACGGAGGGTTCGATAGCCGAAAGAAAGTGACATAAAAACACCTTTTTTCATCTTGACCAGCGGGAAAGATCAATGTTTTCAATAGAATGAATATGGTAATGAAAAACAGAGATCTCTCAGTGCCTTTGAGATGAAAATGAATGGGTAAGTATGTCCTGCGATGTCATAGTATCTCTCCTGTCGACGAGATGACACAAGCGAGGTGTTAGAGCCTCAAAAATCCAAATCCCTACTTCAACTTCGCTCGTATCACATACATGTCTGAGGTGGCATAAAGATATTCTTCTTGGTCATCTACAGCTACATTAGATGTAGGTTCGCCAGAGCTGACCGTACCGAGATGCTCACCCTCAGCGGTCAAGAATAGCACACCACCTGGAGCAGTGGATAGTATAGTGCCGTCGTGCAGCACCTTGATGCCATCAGGTAAACCTTTAGCGCCATCTACCATCAGATGTTTTGCATCAAAAAAGAGTCGTTCATTGGACGTAGATCCATCACTCGCTACATCATAGGCATAGATATGCGGCAGCTGTGGATCCGAGCTGGTGACGTACATAGTCTTTTCATCTGGAGAGAAGGCCACTCCATTAGGGCGGGTGACATTTGCTGATACGAGATGGACCTTGCCATCCAGATCGAGTCTGTAGACACCTTGAAAGTCGATTTCTTTCTTAGGGTCTGCCATGTTTTTCTCCAGGCCGTAGGGCGGATCAGTGAAATAAAGCTGCCCACTGCTATGATAGTTAGCATCATTGGGGCTATTGTATTTTTTTCCTTCATAGTTGTCCGTGAGTGTAGTAAAGTCTGGCTTAGGATCCCTGAGTGGAGCATTCATACGAGCCATCCGGCGATCACCATGTTGACAGAGGACTAATCGCCCCTGAGGATCGAGTATTAAGCCGTTGGAGCCAGTCTCCCCTCCTCTCGGCTCATCACTCGTATAGCCTGATGGTGTGAGATACGTCGATAGTCCATCAGCTTCGATCCATCGATGGATAGTGTTCTGCGGCACATCAGAGAACAATAAATAATCTCCGTCTGCTACCCATAGCGGTCCCTCGCTCCAGTCAAATCCTTCAGCTATGATCTCGATAGGCGTATCAGGATCAATATATTGTTCGAGTCGCTCATCGAGTTTTATGATTTTGCCTATGGTAGGATAGCTATTTTCTTGGTCTGATTCTGCGGGTTGAGTTTTATTTGGCTCACAGCCAAAAATCAAAGCAACGCTAAGGATAGATAGGAGTAACTTCATGACTTTAATTTACACTGCCAAAATACTATTTAAAATTTGGGTAATAGGGAATGTATTACTCGCCAAATCTGCTCATACATTTAAGATTCTGAATGGCAAAAAATACGCACAGTGACAATATTTGTCTGGGTGCACTGGGTAGAATAAAGCTACTTTAGTATCGATTCTATCAAATGAAAAAAGAAAGAAGATAATATGTCAGATAAGTATCCACATTTGTTGGCCCCACTTGATTTGGGATTCACTACTTTAAAAAATCGAGTGCTCATGGGGTCTATGCACACAGGATTAGAAGAGCAGCCCAATGGCTATGAGCGGATGGCGAGATTTTATGCAGAGCGTGCCAGAGGTCAGGTAGGACTGATCGTCACAGGAGGTATAGCACCAAATAAGGAAGGGCTTGCTATGCCGATAGGTCATCCAATGAATAATGAAGAAGAAGCCGAAAAACATAAGATCGTCACAGAAGCTGTGCACAAAGAAGGAGGCAAAATCTGTATGCAGATCCTGCACGTAGGTCGCTATGGATATCAGCCGATCAATGTATCAGCGAGTGATACTAAGGCACCGATATCACCTTTCCCGGCAAGGGGACTATCGCATGAAGAAGTACTACAGACCATAGAAGACTATGCCCACTGTGCTAAGATGGCGCAGCTGGCTGGCTACGATGGTGTAGAGATCATGGGATCTGAGGGATATCTGATTAATCAGTTCATCGTATCCAAAACCAACCGTCGTACGGACGAATGGGGCGGCAGCTATGAGAATCGTATCAAGTTTCCGCTCGAGATCATCCGCAAGACTCGAGAGCGAGTCGGCGAAAACTTCATCATCATCTATCGACTCTCCATGCTGGACTTAGTTCATGATGGCAGTACTTGGAAGGAGGTAGTAGATCTTGCTAAAAAAGTAGAAGCTGCAGGCGCTACGATCATCAATACTGGTATCGGATGGCATGAGGCTCGTGTCCCTACTATCGCCACTATGGTGCCGAGGGCAGGATTCGCTTGGGTGACTAAGCGTATGATGGGTGAGGTCAATATCCCACTCGTCACGACTAATCGTATCAACATGCCGCAAGTAGCAGAAGATGTGCTCGCTGAGGGCTGTGCAGATATGATCTCGATGGCTCGACCATTCTTAGCTGATGAAAATCTGGTACTGAAATCAATGGAAGGTCGTGAGGACGAAATCAATACCTGTATCGGCTGTAATCAGGCATGTCTGGATCACACATTCCAAATGAAAGTCTGCTCGTGTCTGGTCAATCCACGTGCATGTCATGAAACGGAGCTCAACTATATACCTACTGACACCAGTAAAAGAATAGCTGTAGTCGGCGCTGGACCTGCAGGACTGGCTGCATCTACCATCGCCGCATCCAGAGGCCATCACGTAGATCTCTACGAAGCTGCTGGAGAGATCGGTGGACAGTTTAACATGGCTAAGCAAATACCGGGCAAAGAGGAATTTTATGAGACGATCCGATATTTCAACAAGCAGATAGAGCTCAGTGGAGTCAATCTACATCTGAATACTCGTGTCAATGCTGAGGATCTAAAAGGCTATGACGAAGTCATTCTCGCTACTGGTGTCAATCCTCGTACACCTGCTATACCTGGCATCGATCACCCAAAAGCACTGTCGTACATCGATGTGCTCCGCCATAAGAAGCCTGTCGGCCAGAAAGTAGCTATCGTAGGAGCTGGTGGGATCGGATTTGACGTGGCAGAGTATCTCGCTACAGAAGAAAACAAATCTCCAAGTCTCAACGTCGAGCACTACATGGACGAATGGGGTGTTGATATGGACTACAATGAGCCCGGAAGTCTCAAGACGCCAGAGCCAGATCCATCGCCACGTGAGATACACCTACTCAAAAGATCAAAAGGAAAGCATGGGAAGTATCTCGGTAAGACTACCGGATGGATACACCGTGCCAGCCTCAATATGAAAAAGGTCAATATGATAGGTCAGGTCAGCTATGATAAGATAGATGACCAAGGACTACATATCACTGTAGGCGAAGAGTCACAGATACTCGATGTGGATCATGTTATCATATGTGCAGGACAGGAGCCGCTCAGAGAGCTACATCAGACACTCGTCGATGCTGGACAGTCTGTACATCTCATAGGAGGTGTCGATGAGGCCGCAGAGCTCGATGCTAAGCGAGCTATCGATCAAGGTGCGAGATTAGCCGCAGCACTGTAGACTATCTACGCTGAGCTCCATTGTAAAAAGCGATAGTGATCCCGAAGTAATGAGGCTGCCCATCTGTACTCACTCCACTCACATCGAGATCCGTAGCTAATGGGGCTAAGTCGTAGCTATCGAAGTAAAACTGATAAAATGGTTGGATCACAAGAGAGACAGTGGAGCTCTCTTGGATTAGCCAGTTAAAATGAATCCGTGCTCCCCAGTTTCGCTCAGCGATCAACGACAGCTCATTATCCCCTATCTCACGGCGTATAGCGAGATTAGTATTGCTGATCGACGAGCCAAAGCCATAGCTCCCAAAAAAGGAGTCGAATCCCAGCTGAAAGGTATTGAGCGAGAAGCGATATTGTCTATCCAGAAAGGTCTCTGTCACATCATTAAATGCTAATGAACTGCGATCTCTACTGAGGTTTTCCCAGCTGAGCTCTATGGCAGAATTACCCAGTATATATCTGGCTCCGACCTGTATACCATGTATGAAGTGCAGATCGCTGAATGGTTCTTGGAGGTCTGCATTGGCAGGTTGATAGCTGGATAATATCTCATTGATCTGGGAGAATCCACCATAGGTTGGAGTATATCCTATCTTAAGATTTACTTGGCTGTAGCCAAAGTATGCACAGCAAACTAAAAGAAGAGTCAGAAGGAAATTTACTATTTTGCGCAATTCGTCTTGAGCTTTACGATGTAGAGCGAAGATAGGATGAAATTTGAAACAAAGAAGAGAGCTGATCGAATACAAAGAATGAGTACATCTACCTTAAGCTATCAGATAGCTATCACTAAAATACCCAAAGTAGGAGCTAAAATCGCCAAAACATTGATTGCCTACTCTGGCGGACCGGAGGCGGTATTCTCAGAGTCTAAAAAGTCACTTTTAAAAATCCCAGGGATTGGAGAGATCGCTGCAGAGCATATCCTATCTATGGATCCAGAGGAGATTTCTGCTGATGCAGTGCAGTACATTCAGCAGAAAGGTATCAAGACTTCTTTTTATCTCAACGATGATAGCTATCCTAAGAGATTGACCCACTACGAGGATGCTCCTATCTTACTCTATCACAGAGGGACAGAACCTCTCAATGCTCCTCGGACCGTATCAATAGTAGGTACCCGACAGCCAACTCCATACGGGATCCAAAAGACACAAGAAATAGTAGAAGGGCTAAAGGACTTTGGTGTGCAGATCATCAGTGGTATGGCTCATGGTGTCGATGGCTATGCACATAAGGCTTCGCTCGCAAATGATATTCCTACGCTGGCGATCATGGGTACTCCACTGGATATGGTCTACCCTGCTGCTCATCGTCAGCTATCAGAACGCATAGCTGCTGCGGGGGCTTTGGTCTCGGAGTTCGCTCTATTTGGACGGGCAGATCGAGAAAATTTCCCTATGCGAAATCGTATCATCGCTGCCATGAGTGACGTAGTCATAGTCATACAAAGTGCTGCTAAGGGAGGCTCACTGATCACGGCAGACTTCGCAAATGGATATCATAAGGATGTCTTCGCTCTACCAGGGCGTACTACCGATCAGATGAGCGAAGGCTGCAATAAACTCATCAAAGCCAACAAAGCTCATCTACTCGAATCCGTAGCAGACATAGCCTATATTATGCGATGGGATCAAGAAGAATCGAAACCAAAACAGACCTCATTATTCGTAGAACTCGAGCCCGCTGAAAAAGAAATCTACGAACTACTCCAAAAGCAAGAAGCTATGAGTATCGATCAGCTCCACTATGAGACTAAAAAGCCACTAAGCGAACTATCCTCTCTCCTACTCACCATGGAATTCAAAGGAATGATATGTAGTCTGCCGGGGAAAAACTATAGCCTCATATAAGTCTTAAGACATTAATCACATAAGCAATTCGAATTTGCTCGTATTTTTACACTTTTAGTAAAAAAAACCAAGCTGAAATCATGGTATCAAACTGGTCAAAAATAATCCTCATATCCATCCTCGTGAATGTCGCATGTAGTGCGAATAAAGCCATCAGTAAAGATCAATCGGTCGATCCAATCTCATCCTCAATATCTGCGCTGACAACAGACAATCCTGAAAAGCCCAAACTCATAGTAGGGATCACGGTAGATCAGATGCGATATGATTACATCGGTAGATATTGGGATCGATATGGCGAAGGAGGCATCAAGCGATTAGTCGGAGATGGTTACTTTTTCGAGAATGGACATTTTGATTATCGTCCTACCTATACGGGACCTGGGCATGCATCTGTCTATACAGGTACGACGCCCGCAGTACATGGTATCATAGGCAATAACTGGTATGACAAGTACAATGACGTGTCAGTCTATTGTGCTCAGGATACCAGTGTCCGTACTGTAGGTAGTGACTCTGAGGCAGGATACATGTCGCCACGTCGTATGCTCACCAGTACGATCACAGACCAGGTCAAGATATCGACTAATATGAAAGGCAAAACCATCGGTATTGCTATCAAGGACAGAGGTGCGATTTTGCCTGCAGGACATACAGCTGATGCAGCGTACTGGTTTGATAGGATGACAGGAGACTGGATCACGAGCACATATTATATGGAAGAGCTGCCGACATGGGTACAAAAATTCAACAAAGAGCGGGTGGTCGATCAATATATCTCATCAGGCTGGAATACTCTATATCCTATAGATAGTTACAGTGCAAGTCTACCTGACAATACGCCTTTCGAGCGTCCATTTCAGCTTGGCGAGACCCCTACATTTCCATATGATCTAAGTAAGTATGTCAAGAAAGATAATTTTGAGGTGATCAATAAAACACCTCATGGCAATTCTATGACCACTGATATTGCTATCAGGGCTATAGCCAAAGAAGAATTGGGAGCTGATGAACATACAGATTTCCTGACAGTGAGCTACTCATCTACTGACTATGTCGGCCACCAATTTGGTAATCGTGCCATAGAGACTGAAGATACCTATCTCCGATTAGATCAAGATTTCAAGCGTCTATTAGACTATCTCGATGAGACTGTGGGCGAAGGAGAATATATGGTCTTTTTGACGGCAGATCATGGTGCAGCTGAGGTGCCTCTTTATCTACAAAATATTGAAATACCAGCGGGCTACTTCAATGGTGAAAAATTCAAGGATGACCTAAGGAATATGGTGCAGTTCAAATTCGGTAAAACAGACTGGATCAAAGACATAAGTAATGATCAAATCTTCCTCAACAATCCTATCATCAGTGCACAAAGGAAAGACAGAGACGAGATGATCGCATTCATCAGAGACTTTTGTCTACGATTTGAAGGAATTGCCAATGTGGTGACTGCAGAGGAGTTATTGAGTGGATATTTTTTAAATAATCGTAATCTACATCTGACTCAGCGAGGATATAATCAAAAACGATCAGGAGATATCAGCCTTATCTTAGAGCCAGGCTGGATGACTTATTTCCGCCAAGGTACGACTCATGGGACATCATACAGCTATGACACACATGTGCCAATCCTATTTTATGGAAAGAATATAAAATCAGGTAGTTCTTTTACTCCCATGGCCGTGACTGATATAGCTCCGAGTATCGCTGCGATGCTGCACATCGCACTGCCCAACGGTAGTTCAGGTAAGATTGTCACTGAAATGATTGAGGATTAGAAGTTATTTCGCTACTGGAGCCTCTTGATGAGTTCGATACACATCCTCATATTGTGATAGGGCGCTTTCCAGGGCCCTACGATATCATTTTGGGTATCTATTCTACCATCAGAAAGGACGCTCCAGTACCATTCCCCAGTATTCTTGTCGATTAGTTTTTCTTCGATGAAGCTGAGTGCCCTTTCTGCGGCTCGGAGATAGTTATAATCCTTGGTCAAGCTATAGGCATTAAAGAATCCCACTACAGCCTCAGCCTGTACCCACCAGTGCAGATCTTGATTTATCCATGTACCGTTTTTCCCTTCATATACGACAGCGCCTTGATCATTGACTCCTTGTCCCAGAGTAATATCAGCCATTTGTATGATGACCGATTTTACTTGGTCGAGGAGCTTTTGATCATTAAGTAGTTCTGCGGCTTCGTAGATGAGCCAGCTGGCCTCGATATCATGGCCATATGACTGTTCGTGTGATTTGACCTTCCAATCTTCATCCATAAATAAATGGAGATGGAAGCCCTCCATATTAATGATATGATCTAAGAAGATGTCGATCAGCTCTACTATACTTTGTCTTAGCGAAGGATCTGGCCAATGTCGATAGAGCTCTGTATACGCCTCAAGGATGTGTAGATGCGTATTCATCGTCTTCTTCTCATTAGCGTCCTTGTCGCTGAGGCGTAGATCTTCTAATAGCTGCCAATCTCTCGAATATGCCTCCAGATAGCCACCTTTGAGTTTATCTTTGGCTTTAGACTCTATCATCTCATACCATTCTTTGGCTTGCTCCAGACTCTGCCTGCTTCCTGACGCTCCATAATAAGCTGCATAAGAATAGATACCAAAGGCTTGGGCGTAGACTTGTTTTTTATCTTGGGTGACAGTGCCAAGGTGATCCAGCATCCAGTAAAGCCCTCCATGACTTTCATCAATGAAATACTGCTGAACATACTGATATGCTCTCTGGGCCATTATAAGATATTCTTCCTTTGGCGACAGCTGATAGAGCGCAGAGAATGACCAAAGTATTCGGGTATTCAGGATAACTCCTTTATCAGCGGTTGGGTGTGTGACACCTTCTCCATCGATACGACCTATGAATCCGCCGTGATCACGATCCAGTGTATTTGCTATCCAAAATTCTGCTAAGTCCGATAGAATGAGCTCAGCCCTTGATCTAAGAGTATGGATCATGGCTTATCGCAAAGAGTCGAGGACTTGTTTATTCTTCTGTATTTGTGCTACGATATTCGCTACACTGGCAGCTGAGCGTAGTCCATCTGCTGGAGTATGCAGTGTATAGTCTATTAACCTATCTATGGTCGAAGTAGCTACATGCATACGTGTATCACTGGATGCATAATAGATGTAGACATCACCGTTGTCATCAGCTATCCAGCCATTGGAGAATACCACATTGGATACATCACCTACTCGTTCATCTCCCTGTGGAGCTATAAAGTAGCCACCTGGACTATGAGTTACTCGCCAAGGTTCATCGAGTGCGGTCATGAAGATATAAAGGACATATCGCAAGCCAGCAGCTGTGTTTCTCACTCCGTGGGCAAGGTGGAGCCAGCCTTCTTTCGTCTTGATAGGCGCTGGGCCCTGGCCGTTTTTGAGTTCTTTGATGGTGTGATAGAGCTTATTATCTACGATGTATTCTTGATCAATGACGGCTCGCTCCATAGAGTCACAGAGTCCCCAGCCTATACCGCCTCCTGATCCTACAGTGATGAATCCATCCTGCGGTCGTGTGTATAGCCCGTACTTACCATCGATGAACTCTGGATGTAATACTACATTTCGCTGCTGATCAGACTTAGTCAGGAGATCAGGGAGTCTCTCCCAAGTCTCCATATCTCGAGTGCGTACGATGCCGCATTGAGCTATAGCCGATGATGTATCATTGACAGAGGTGTCTTTTCGCTCTGTGCAGAAGAGGCCATAGATCCAGCCGTCCTCATGCTGGACTAAACGCATGTCATAGACATTGATATCTGGATCTTCTGTCTCATCGATCACCAGTGGATAGTCACTGAATCTGAAATTGTCAACACCATTAGGGCTTTCCGCTAATGCAAAAAAGCTCTTTCGATCCAGCCCCTCTACCCGCACGCATAATACATACTTATCATTGTACTTGATTGCTCCAGCATTAAAAGCCGCATTGATCCCGATACGTTCCATAAGATTTGGATTAGTCGCTTCATTGAGATCATAGCGCCATGATACGGGTATATGGTCTGCCGTTATTACAGGATTGACATATCGCTGATAGATACCATTTGTGTAGGCGCTGGGAGTATTAGTATGAGATAGTAGGCGCTCCTGTTCATCGATGAGAGTACGCACTTTCTCATTGAAAGCATTTGAGTTGCTCAAATTCTATGGTTTTAAGTTGGCAAGGCTGAGTGGCTTCAGATTATATCTGACATAAGAAGCTGACCAGATTTTGATTTTTGGCCAGTTGCAGCTTTTTCTTCAGTCTGTATCGACGAGTTTCTACTCCTCTCACTGAGATATTGAGCTGATTGGCGATGTCTTTGTTGCACATCTCCATACGTAGATATGCGCAGAGCTCCAGATCTGTGATACTGAGATTAGTATATTGGGATTTTATGCGCTGATAAAAATCTGACTGTACCAGATTAAAATGGCTTTCAAAGGTTTCCCAACAATGATCTTCATCGAGTTTGTATTCTAAGTGGCTCTTAAGTTTGTACAGTGCCTTTTTCATCTGAAATGAATCTTTGTAGCATCTGATCTCTTCGATAGATTTAGTGAGATCTTTGAGAAGTGAAGAGCGAGACATCAGTTTCATGTCTACATTGACTAATTGTTTTTTGGTTTCTTCCAGTTCTCGACGTGCCTCCACGAGTGCTGATCTGAGGCTGTCTTGATGTCCATCTATTCTGGTGAATGGACTTTGACTTAAGGTTAAATAGTTCATACTGACTTTTTTAATAGTTTGTTCATACTGGTGGTCATCTTAAGCTCTTACTCCAAAACAATCACTCGACTGAGGGTGATTATGAGAGATTATAGTACGCTCAATTCTTCAGTGAGAATTATAGCTTCTGATCACTACCACTACCAAGTTAGATATAAATCACTCATAAATTGATCACTCTGAATACAATAACATGTACTATTTTGATCTAAAGTGTTAAATTGTCGCCTTACAGTGTAACTATAGGCCACTTTATCGATACCAAAATGAAAGCACAGTTAGAATTAGTCCAACCATCTATTAATGAATCATTCGTGATCAGATACTTTGAGAGAGATGAACAGCAGGATAAGCGCTATCCATGGCACTATCATGAGGAGCTCGAGATCGTATATGTCAAAGGTGGAGATGGCTCTCGGTATGTGGGCAATCATTTATCCATGTATAAAGATGGTGACCTCGTACTAATTGGCTCTAATGTGCCTCATTGTGGATTCGTAGATGGCACTACTCAAAATGATCTACAAGTAGTGACCTATATCAAGAAAGATCTATTTAATACCACTTTTTTTAATCTGCCAGAATCTAAAGGCATCAAAGGACTCATCAATCTCTCTAATAAAGGAATAGCTATCACGGGAGAAGACAAAGATCTAATAGGAGCCAAATTAATCCGGCTCTCTCAGATGTATGGTTTCCCACGGCTGATGCTGTTGCTGGAGATACTTAATGATATTGGCAACAGCCAACACCTCCAAATCCTCAACAGAAACTATCAAAGTATCAAGACTAATCTGGTCAATGAACAGCGGATCAGCGAAATCTATAACTATATACAGCGAAATTTTGCAGATAAAATAACTGTGTCAGAGGTAGCTGGATCTGTGGATATGTCAGATGCTGCTTTTTGTCGATACTTTAAGAAATATACAGGTAAGACCTTTACTAACTATCTGAATGAGTATCGGATCATGCACGCCTGTCGATTACTCAGAGAAAACAATAGATCGATTACCGATATCGCTTACCTCAGTGGTTTTTCTAATTTTTCTTATTTCAATCGAGTGTTTAAGAAAAGTGTCAATCAGAGTCCCTCGCAGTATCGTAAGACTATCATCAACCTGTAGGTGTAGGTGCTAATTAAATAGTCACCATAATCTATCTCAAAAAACTATCTTGAGAGAATAAAGAATAATTCAAAACTAAACTATCTATAGTCCTATGAAATGGATCAAACGAATCTTGATTCTTGTTGCCGTGCTATTAGCTTTAGCACTTCTATTTGGTTGGATCTATGTGAGTAGACTTGAGCCTGACTATAGCGAGTACAGAGCGCTGCCTGCGCTCAATGCTGATACGGAAGTACTCTACGATGACTACGGCATCCCGCATATATATGCTGACAATAATCCCGATGCTTTTCATACCTTAGGCTATATCCATGCTAAGGATAGGCTTTGGCAGATGGAGGTCCTCCGAAGGATAGCTCCTGGACGATTATCAGAGATATTTGGGGCTTCTACACTTGGCACTGACAAGTTTTTCAGGCACATGCAGCTGAGTCAGACTACAGAACGTGCTGTAGAGCACTATGAGGCCACCGTATCTGCTGATGCTAAGGCGGTAGTAGAGTCATACTTGGCAGGTATCAATGAATATGTAAAAAATGGAGCTACTCCGATAGAATATCAAATTTTAGGTATCGAAAAGACGCCATTTGACATATATGATGTGCACAATGTCATGGGCTATATGGCCTTCAGTTTCGCCATGGCGCATAAGACTGAGCCAGTAGTCAGCTATATAGCTTCAGAACTTGGAGAAGATTATCTCGCAGCTCTCGATATACACGTGGATACGAGTACTACTCAGATCCAGTCTTACGTAGCACCTGATCTCACAGAGGCACTGTCTATGAGCATACCTAAGGCGATGGATGGACTCCCCCATCCACCACTGATTGGTTCTAATAGCTGGGTCATTTCTGGCGATCGTACTGCCAGTGGTGAGGTCATATTCTCTAATGATCCTCATATAGGATTTAGTCAGCCAGCTGTATGGTATGAAGCCCATATAGAGACACCAGAGCTTTCCCTTTACGGGAATTATTTAGCGGGATATCCATTAGCTCAGGTTGGGCATACACGTCATTTTTCAGTAGGTCTTACTATGTATGAGAATGATGACATAGACTTCTATAAAGAGCGGACGGATCCTGCTCATCCTGATCAATACTACCATAATGGAGAATGGAAAGATATCGAAACCGAAATGAGTACCATCAAAGTCAAAGGAGGTGAAAATATAGAACTAAAGCTCCGGAGCACGATACATGGGCCCGTAATGTCCGACGAGACTAAAGGGCTGAACTCAGAGGAGTTAATATCCATGTGGTGGACCTATCAACATAGAGATGTCGATCTCATCAGAGCTACCTATCAGATCAGTACAGCTAAGAATATGCAGGATGTCCAAGCAGCCGCCTCTCTTATCGCTGCGCCAGGTCTGAATGTCATGTATGGTGATGTCGAAGGTAACATAGCTTGGTGGGCCAGTGCACATCGACCGATACGGCCAGATCATGTCAACTCTAAGCTCATACTACGTGGTACTGGTGAAGATGATGTATTAGGATTTTATCCATTCGCTGAAAATCCTATGGCGATCAATCCCCCGTGGGGATATGTCTATAGTGCCAACAATCAATCGGCCAGGGAGGATCAGCAAAACTACCCCGGATACTACCTGCCTGAAGATCGTGCCGAGCGTATAGTAGAGATCCTCGAGTCTGATGATCAGTGGACAGTGGATAAGACAAAAGAAATGCTACTCGACGAGAAAAACCCGAATAGCGCCAAGATCGCACATCATATCTCGGACATATTAGCTACAGCTAATGTGAATGATGAAGGAGTGAAAAGCTTAGCCAATTGGGACGGTAGCTATGACGATGAGAGTCCAGCACCAATCATATATATCAAGATGACTCTCCAACTAATGAAAGAAATGCTCATAGACGAACTCGGAATAGAGAAATATAAGATGCTAAAAGAAACACATCTGATCAAAAGAAGCTTTTATAGTTTATTCACTGATGGAGATCATCCATGGTGGGATAATGTCGAAACATCAGACAAGGAAAGTCAAACAGACATCATCCTCTCCGCATATCAAAAGAGCATGTCAGAGTTGGAATCGCAGCTCGGTAACGACCTAAGTAGCTGGCGCTGGTCGTCTGTACATACGCTGGAGCACGGTCATGCGCTGGGTCAAAATGAAACCTTACGCCCTTACTTTAACGTAGGACCATTTGAAATCACCAGCTCTAATGAAGTGATCAACAATATGCTCTTTCAGCTCGATGATGACGGCAGCTATGAGGTACATGGAGGCCCATCTTGTCGCAGGATAGTAGATTTCGCAGATGTCAAGGGTAATAGCTGGAGCATACTTCCTACTGGTCAATCAGGACGTATCATGAGCCCACACTATAAAGATCAAGCCGAAATGTATGCAAAAGGACAATACCGTAGAAAGCTAATGGATAGAGCAGATATCGAAGAAGTAATGACCGATAAATCGGTTTTCTCAGCCCAATAAGTTTCATTCGGCTCAGAGCCTTCTTATTATTGTACTGTGAAAGCCAGTGACATACTACCTATCATCCATCAGCTCAAGGACTATAGCAAGTCTTCTTTCAGAGCTGATTTGTTTGCTGGACTCACAGTAGGTGTCATGCTCGTGCCACAGTGTATGGCATATGCCTATTTAGCCGGAGTGCCGCCTATCTACGGACTATATAGTGCTTTGATACCATTGATCGTATATGCCCTATTCGCTACATCGAGGCATCTGTCCATAGGTCCTGTGGCGGTATCTGCGATTTTAGTGGCTGCAGGTATTAGCAAATTAGCAGATCCTGGCAGTGAAGAGTATATCAGCTTGGTGATAACGGCTGGTTTATTCATTGGTATATTCCAATGGCTTTTGGGTACGCTCAGACTTGGATTTTTTGTCAATTTTCTGTCTAACCCTGTGATCTCTGGTTTTACCTCTGCCGCTGCGATCATAATCGGTATATCTCAGCTCAAAGATGCCTTAGGCATTGAGATACCCCGATTTGATAAACCAGTAGAGACTTTCTACTATGCGATGACACATATCCTCGAGACTAAGTGGATACCTTTATCGATGTGTATCGGAGGTATGATCTTGATTAAGCTATTGAAAAAACTTCATGCTGCCATACCTGGGCCCTTAATAGTAGTGATAATTGCTACAGCCTTGAGCTATTTCTTGCGATTAGATCAGTCTGGATTGGAAGTGCTGGGCGATGTGCCTGATGGATTACCTGGATTTATCATGCCTGATCTTAGTTGGGAGAATATACAGCGCTTGATCCCTACTATATTCACCGTAGGTATCATAGGGTGCGTAGAGTGTCTCAGCATCGCTAAGGTCCTCGAGGCAAAACATAAGAGCTACGAAATCAATCCCGATAAAGAATTGCAAGCTGTTGGGCTGAGCAAAATAGCAGGTGCATTTTTTCAGTCAATACCGACTTCTGGTAGCTTTTCGAGATCAGCTGTCAATAGTGACACGGGAGCCAAAACATCGATTGCAGGTCTGATCACAGTTGTGATAGTGGCTCTCGCTCTCATAGTTCTAACTCCACTTTTTTACTATCTACCCAAAGCCATATTAGCCTCTATCATTTTGATTGCCATTATAGGATTATTCAATTATCAAGAGGCCATATACTTATGGAAAGTACATCGAAGCGATTTAGCGATGATGTCAGTGACATTCGTAGCGACTTTAATTTTAGGTATTGAGTTAGGTGTATTATTTGGAGTCGTACTATCCATAGCCGCTATCATCTACAAAAGTACACGTCCGCACATGGCCATACTGGGCAATATACCAGGGACGAGCCACTATCGCAATGTCAATCGATATCACCGCACAGAGCAGCTCAATAACGCTCTCATCATCAGAGTAGATGAGCAGCTATATTTTGGCAACTGCCAATATGTAAAGGATCGCATTAAGGAGTTCGTCAAAGATAGCGAGGATCCTATCGAGCATGTACTCCTTGATGCTGGCAATATCCATAGCATCGATAGCAGTGGACTGGATGTGATCAGAGATCTCGATAGACAACTCAGTGATCAAGGCATCGATCTGTATATCTGCAAGGCCATAGGCCCTGTAAGAGATATCTTGGCAAAATCTGGACTCATGACGGAACCTGAAAAACATCATTTATCAGTGCATGATGCCGTCTTATTCATCAATAAGAAGAAAATCGATGAAGAGCATGATAATCAACGAGCTACAGAAGCGATGCAGGCAAATAAACGAAGTAAAAAGCGCCCCTCTAAATAATGAGAGATTCAGTATCAAAGGAATACATATTGATTTTTGATAGTGGTGTAGGAGGATTGACGGTACTACATCGAGCTCAGTCTGTGATGCCTCACGAGTCATTTATCTACTATGCCGATGTCGCTCATGTGCCTTACGGCGAAAAATCAAAAGAGGAAGTGCGTAATATCGTCATCGAAGCGATCTGGCAGATCTCATCCCAGCACAGACTTAAGGCAATAGTCCTGGCCTGTAATACAGCTACCAGTGTGGCGGTGGAGCAGCTCAGGGATCTGTATACCATACCCATTATAGGGATGGAGCCCGCAGTCAAACCAGCACTGGAGCAAAACACAGTAGATAAGAAGATTTTGATATTGGCCACTACCCTCACCCTACGAGAAGAAAAGCTGGAAAATCTCATATCCCAACTTAATGGTCAGGAACAAACACTCAAACTACCTATGCCGGAGCTCGTGGATGCAGCAGAGGAGTTTGATTTTAATAGCAACTCACTAATTGCTAAGGTCAAGAAAAAGCTCTCTTCTCAACCACTCAGTGATATATCTACCGTCGTATTGGGCTGTACCCACTTCATATACTATTACCCTCTCCTGCGCTCTCTACTGCCAGATCATATCAAGATCATCGATGGCAATGCGGGCACCGTGAATAGACTAAAATCTCAAATACTACTCAACGAGCCCGACAACTCTAATGAGCACCTCTGCTATCTATCTGGCCGAGAGGTAGATATAGAATATCTGGAGCCTTTCTTCGGATATCTGGATCGCTTCAAGATATGATGTGACCATCACCCATCTCAATGATACGATCCGTCTGACCTGCAAAATCGTGATCATGCGTCACTACTAAAAGTGAAAGCCCATACTCATCCGAGAGCTCTCTGAGTATTCTGAATACGTTTTGAGAGTTTTTGCTATCCAAATTGCCCGTGGGCTCATCTCCCATGATGATAGAGGGATTATTGATTAGGCATCGAGCTATTGCAGCACGTTGTTTTTCTCCACCTGAGATCTTAGAGGCTTTCTTGTTAGCGATGTGACCAATGTTAAGCATTTCCAGTTTCTGGATGGCGTCTTTTCTTATGTCAGTTTTAGATTTAGCACCGAGTTTTAGGGCTGGTAGCATGACGTTTTCTACTACGCTGAAATCAGATAATAAATAGTGAAACTGAAATATAAAACCTATCTCCTTACTCCTGAGATAAGCCAACTCATTTTTGCTTAGTCCTGTTACTTTTTTCTCATTGATGTAGAGATCTCCATCATAGTCCGTATCCATGGTCGACAGGATGTAAAGCAAGGTAGATTTGCCACATCCAGATTTACCCATTATGGATACGAATTCTCCTTTGTTGATAGAAATATTGATATCCTTCAGCACATGAAAAAGCACTGGTTTGCGGAAGTATTTATTGACATTTTCTGTCCGTAGTATAGTCTTTGTCATTGGCCTCTGAGTATTTCGACGGGATCTATGGAGCGAGCTTTTCTCGAGGGTAGATATCCAGCAAAAAATGTAGATACCAAAGCGAACACGATCCCAATGACATAATAGCGTGGACTAAAATTGACCGGATACGTTTTGACAGTAGGAAGTGCCTCCGTCTCAAATGGTATTTGGGATATAAGTACCGACAGCCCAAACCCTAACAGAAGCCCTAACGCTCCCCCGACGATGCCTATGAGCAACGCCTGAAAAATGAATATCCACTGTACATCGGCACCTGTATAGCCCGTAGCTTTCAGGATAGCTATATCATTCATTTTCTCATAGATGAGCATATTGAGGATATTGTATATACCAAATCCCGCTACCACCAGAAGTGTCACCGAAACAGCATAGGTGATGAGATTTCGGATAGAAGTCCCTGTTTCAAATTGTGCATTGGCCTCTTGTATGGTAACAGCACTGATGTCTCGATAGCTCTCGATCAGTCTCGACATCTCTGGAGCGTCATCCATATCATGGAGCTTGACATTGAGATCAGTGATATAGTTTGACTTTTCGCCGAGTAGTATCTGGGCCCTTTTAATGTTGACATAGCTTTGGATATTATCTATCTCCGCCAGTCCGCTCTGATAAAATCCTATGATCTTAAGATTAAAGACTCCTCCATTGGGAGTTGTGATTTGTATTCGATCACCTATATCTACTAGCAACTTATCTGCAACGCCCTTACCGATGATGATGCCATTGTCCAGATAGTTGAGCTGCGTAGGATCACCTGCCACTATGTAGTCTCCCATGCTGAATAGCTCCATCTCTTGCTGGATATCTATTCCATTTATGATGCCATTGAGCGCTACATCTCCGGCCATATAAAAAGCCTGAGCACTGACCTGTGGAGATATGCCTCTGACCTTTTCATCTGCCAGGAGTTCACGCTGTAGCGCATCTACATTGGCGATTCTTTGGAGGTTTCTTTTAGGCTTTACTGAGTATACATTGGCTATCTCTGAGGGATTTAGTTTTCTTTCTATTGGCTGTATCTCGGATGCTTCTATTTCATTGTAGATATGTATATGTGGAGTACGATTGAGTACTAATCCGTCGAGTAGTGCATTGAGCCCAGTCATGAAGCTCACTAATACTATGAATGTCCCAATGCCAAACATCACACCAAGAGCCGCCACTATAGGCTGTTTGATACGAGATAGCAGGTGATTTTTCGCTATTTTACTGATCAGTGGGATATTCATTCTACTATAGCTTTGAGAGGGGTGCTGCTCGTGATCCCGGATAGGATTTCTACATACTCTATTGTGGTAGTACCTGTCTCGACCTTGACATATCCCGTATCTGTCAGTACCTGCTGCTGCTCATTGATATAATCATGAGGAATCACTAATACATCTCGCTCTGTAGAGAGTATGATACTCGCCTCTCCTGTCAGCCCTGGATATAGTGGTGCAGGAGGATCTAAAAATGTCGCTTCTACAGAAAAGGACTGTGTCCGACTATCCATCTGTGGATTGATCTTAGTGATCTGAGCCTCAAAGCTCCGCTCTGCAAATGCGTCAAGGCTGACCACGACATGTTGATTTATACTGAGTTTTACAATATCCTCTTCGTCTACTACCATGTCTATGAGATAGGAATCGGTGCTGCCGATGATGGCTATTGGTTCTTGGATAGTGACAGACTCTCCTACTTCTTTATTGAGTGTATATACTGTACCTGACATTTGGCATAGGATCCTATAGTCACTATTGACACTACGAGCAGCGCTGAGATTTACTTCTGACTGTTCCAGTTGATATTGGAGCAGTTCTTTGGTGCGATTATATCGATTATTGAGAGCTTTCAGAGAGAGACGACTATTGTCGAAAGCTAATTTTCGTTGCTCCATCTCATTTCTACTACCCACGCCTTGCTCCCATAGACGTAGCTGTCGATGATATAAGGAGCTGTCGTTAGATAGCTTATTCTGTGTTATTATGATTTCTGCTTCTATTTCATTGAGCTGATCATATTGACCTTTTAGATTAGCCACTGCTTGCTCTTTCTGTATTGCAGCATTCTGTATTGAGTATCGACTGTTTTCATCTTTTATCACTGCTATCAGTGCGCCTTTTTTTATCTGATCTCCTTCCTCGATATTTAGCTGATTAATGATTCCATTCACAGGACTATAGACTCGATATTCGTCAGCAGGATTGATAGTGACTGACGTATATACGGCATTGACGATATCTTTCTTTTCAGGATAATAGTAGCTTTCTTCCGTCTGACATGCTTGCAATAAAAATATCAGCAAGACCCAACAAATCTTTCGTATAGTGATCATGGTACATACTTGTGCGAATCAAATCTATACATCTTTTAGCATATCTCCCTTGATATGCGTCACATGAAAAAATGATATTCATACAGTAAAAATCAAACTCATTTTGGACTGATTATGTCTTAATAATTGTAAATTAAGAGCTATGAAAGCACATCAATACCAAGTCAACGTAGAATGGACCGGCAATAAAGGAAGCGGCACTTTTGACTACCGATCCTATGGCCGTGAGCACACCGTCACTGTAGCAGACAAGGAGGCTCCCATACACTGTTCATCGGATCCTTCGTTCAGAGGAGATAGTAAGCGGTACAATCCTGAAGAGCTATTCGTAGCCTCCCTATCTTCTTGTCATATGCTTTGGTATCTGCATCTATGTGCTGTCAACGATGTCATCGTCCTCGAGTACACGGATAATGCTTCTGGCAAAATGATCGAAAATGTAAATGGCTCAGGCCAATTTGAATCGGTCACACTTTATCCAGAGGTCGTAGTAAGTAAAACTGAAATGATAGAAAAAGCAAAGGAACTCCATGAAAAGGCACATGAGATGTGCTTCATAGCAAATAGCTGTGCCTTTCCTGTCACCTGCGAAGCTCAATGTATAGTCAAATAGCGTTCGGTTTCACAGTTGATTCTTTGTTCACTTGAGATATTCAGCTTGATACATACACCTGATTATTCCTGTCTTCTGTGTAACTGATATCACCTTTCTATTTTATAGTTTTTCCAAGATTCGCAGGATAAACTAAATAAGTCATGCGGATTACTCTTTTCACCGTTCTATTCCTACTCTCAGCTGGGCTGAATGCACAAGTCGATACTCATGATACACATAAAAGCGAGCACAACTCACACTTCAAGGCAGGAGTGGTGCTATGCCATACTTTCTTACAGTCTCACGATGTCACTGGACATCCCATAGTGGACGTGCCAGCAGTTGGTTTTGATTTAGAATATTGGTTTGATCATAGACTCGGTATTGGTACACATAATGATATAGAGATCATCAATAAACAGGTACAAGTAGATCAACATATAGAGATAGATCATGAGTATCCGATCATCACGACATTGGACCTACTGTGGCAGCCTATCCATCATGTGGTATTATTTGGTGGCCCAGGCGTAGAGTTCCTTCCTGATCATAGCTACTACTTAACACGATTAGGCGTTGATTTTGAGGTGTCTATTGGTCATGGCTGGGAGTTTTGGCCCACTGTTTCCTACGACTTAATCACTCATCATGAGAATGCGCTCAACATAGGTATAGGTGTCGGACACAGATTCTGAGTCTTGCTCAATTAATTAGAGGCTTAGATATCCTATGTGGTATGCTCTTAGACTATATTAGTCAAAAATGAAATACACATGTATACTCCGATAGATAAACTTTCCCTTCCCGCAGTCTTAGCACCGATGTTCTTGATTAATGGACCTGACTTAGTCACAGCGGCCTGTACCTCAGGGATTATTGGGACATTTCCAGCGCTTAATCAGCGAAGCACCGAAGGCTTTGATCAGTGGCTCACTGACATCGAGTTTCGTCTCTCCCAGCATCACAAAGAAACTGGTGAGACAGTAGCACCTTATGGAGTCAATCTCATCGTACATCATACTAATCCTCGATTACAGGCTGACCTCGAGATCGTAGTAAAACACAAAGTACCTATCGTCATCACATCACTCGGAGCAGTCACGGATGTCATCGATGCAGTTCATAGCTATGGTGGATTAGTATTTCATGATGTGATCAATAGAAGGCATGCTGAGAAAGCTGCAGAAGCTGGAGCAGATGGACTGATACTCGTGAGCGCTGGAGCTGGTGGCCATGCGGGCCTGATCAATCCCATGGCTTTCATACATGAGATTAGGTCATTTTATAATAAGACGATACTTCTTTCGGGCTGTATTAGCACTGGTCAGGATATCGCCGCCGCTATGCAGATGGGAGCTGATTTGGCCTATATGGGTACCAGATTCATTAATACCATCGAGGCGAATGCTGACAAAGAATATCAAGAGATGATCATAGATAGTGGTGCTGATGATATCGTATATACGGCTGCTATCTCAGGTGTTTCGGCTAACTTTTTGAAGAAGTCATTAGTTGATTCAGGTGTGCCTCCAGAGATGTGGACGATGAAAAAGAAGATCGATTTTGGTGAGGAACTGGATGCTGATAAAGCAAAATCTAAAGCATGGAAAAACATTTGGTCAGCAGGACAAGGTGTCAGTGCGATAGATGATATCCTCCCAATATCTAATCTCGTGCACCGTCTACGAAATGAATTTTACGAATCTATCGAACGTCAAAGTAGGTGGCTCAATAGACGAGTTTGATCAAGGATTTAATTAGTCATTCGTACGTCGCCTTTTTCTTCAGATTACAATTATTCATACTTTGTGGTTGTGATAAATTATAAGGCGATTTCAATTAAATATTATGTTTTCTTCCTTTTGGGAAGTGTCTTTTTCGGTTGCCATCATGATCCATACGATGGGATCTCTTTGGATGAGTTTATTCTTGATGAGGGATTGCGTATTGACTTGATCGCAGCAGAACCACTATTGGATTCTCCATTAGATATTTCATTTGATGCTCAGGGGCGAATATGGGCTGTCGAGCTACCTGGATATATGCGAGATATCGATGGTAGCGATGAAGAGGCTCCTGATGGACGCTTAGTGGTCTTGTCTGATAATGATGCCGATGGCATCATGGATACGAGAGATGTACTACTGGATACGCTGGTCGCTCCTCGCACACTCTTACATGTATATGGAGGACTACTCTACTCCCATGGCACTGGGCTCTATTGGTCAGAGATCGAGGGTCTATCTCTGACTAACACAATACTCATCGACTCACTCTATGTAGTAGGTGGCAATATCGAACATCAACCCAATAATCTCTACTATCATCAGGACAACTGGATCTACAGTGCCAACTCAAAAGCACGATATAGAAGAGTAAACGGAGAATGGCTCCGAGAAGCTACCTCTTTCAGAGGTCAGTGGGGGCTGTCAGGAGACGCTGATGGCTACCTGTATTACAACAATAATAGTGTGCCGCTTTTTACCGACTACGCTTGGCCAAATGAACTACTTGATAATCCCTATCAATCTATCCGATACAATCTTAACCAATCTATAGCTGAAAGTCGTCGCATCTATCCATATGGACCTACAGCGGTCAATCGTGGATATATAGAGGGCATCCTGGATGAACAAGGAAGGGTGAAAGAATTCACCTCAGCATGCGGTCCTCTCATCTATCATGGTGATAGACTGGGGACAGCATATACTAACAATGCATTCGTCTCTGCACCAGAGGGCAATCTCATCAAACGATATATCATAGAAGAGAGCAAAGACCTGAAGATTGCCTCATCGCCATATGACACAATAGAGTTTCTGAGATCTATGGATGAGACCTTTCGCCCGATCAACCTCTACAATGCACCAGATGGCTCCCTATACATACTCGATCTGCGGAAAGGAATCATACAGCACAGAGCCTATATGACCAGCTATCTCCGTGATAAAATCTTAGGAAAGTCACTGGATCAAATCAAAGGCCTCGGTCGAATATATCGAGTCAGTCAATCTAATGATACTCCCAAACCTTTAGCAAATAAGTCTGGATACACAAAGTCAGATCTTTTAAAGCTCTTACAGTCGAATCTCATGTATAACAGAATCTATGCACAGCGAGTTTTGATTGGGTTAGACGACAGGAGTATAAAAGATGAACTAGTAAAAATCTTATTAAACCCTAAGAATGAGCATGGACAGATCAGTGCTCTATGGACATTGGAAGGATTAGGATTAATAGATGCTGATATTTGGCAACAAGCCTCCCAAATGCCCCTCAATACGAAAATACATTGGCATGTTGCGAAGATAACAAGCCGAGTCAAAGATGTAGAAGTAGATAGTTTAATCTCATATTTTCAGAAACTCACAGCCTTGGGAAATAGAAGCATAGACCAACAAATAGCTCGTGAAATAGGTAAATATGATATAGCTCCAGCACAATCAATCCTGACCAATCTGATCGATAGATATGGTAATGATCCACATACTGTAGAATACTTGATCAATGGACTATCAGGGAAAGAAGAATCCATTTTGACTCAAGTCAAAAACAACTCTTCAGCCGATAGCCTGTCTAATATGCTAAATGTCGTCATAAACTATAAAGTCAATGAAGACGTCAAGACACCACAACTACCTAAAGCAACCTACAAAGACAAACGCACAGCGGGCCTCGAGCTCTACTCTCAGTACTGCTCTGCCTGCCATGGTCTCGATGGTATGGGTAAGAATCAACTTGCTCCGCCATTAGTACACTCAGAATACGTATCGGGCAGTCCAGAGCGACTCACAGCTATCACACTCGTAGGCCTACAAGGTCCAATAACCGTCAATGGTAAAAACTATGACATGAAGGCAGTCATGCCAGGTATCATGAATAATCCAGCTCTCACTGATGCCGACATTTCAGATTTACTGACTTTTTTGAGAAATAGCTTTAGCGAATCATCATGGGTATCTGAGGAAATAGTAAGCAAAACAAGAGAGGAATTAATGGGTCGAACTGAGCCTTTTAGAGCCGAAGAATTGATTAGATTTGGGAGTGAAAAATAAACTTCTTTTCACTCACCATAATACTTAGATATGATCCGTTGGGGCATCTTGGGGCCAGGTAAGATAGCACGTAAGTTTTGCGATGATCTGACTATGTCAGCTGACGCACTGATCACTGCTGTAGCATCACGTGACATAGATAGAGCTAAGGCCTTTGCTAAGACCTATGACGTGGAGCATATCTACGAGAGCTATGAGGATATGCTCAGGGCTGATACTTGTGATGTAGTGTATATTGCTACGCCCCATACTTTTCATCATGATCACACTTTACTCAGTCTGCGTCACGGCAAGCATGTACTGTGTGAGAAACCTATTGCGATTAACTCTGTAGAGCTCTCTGACATGGTCAGCCTGGCCAGAGAGCAAAAGTTATTTCTGATGGAAGCTATTTGGACTGAGTTTTTGCCCTCGATCACTCAACTCAAATATCTCATAGAGGACGGTGTCATTGGAGATATAAAGATGATCGAGGCTAATTTTGGATTTTGTGCGCCTGAGGTGCTCGATGGGCGACTTTACAATCCTGATCTCGCTGGTGGCGCATTACTTGATATCGGTATCTACCCCGTATACCTGGCCCATACTTTATTGGGTGCACCTACTACCATAAAGAGCCTGTCGAGTATGACGGAGACAGGAGTAGATGCGAGTACTACAGTACAGATGGAGTGGGCCGATGGAGCTATGGCAGTACTGTATAGTACCATAGTAGCACAGACCGACACGACAGCTAAGATCTATGGCACTGATGGCTATCTCCTACTCCACACTCGATGGCATGAGACTAAGAAAATATCATACTACAATGCAGAGGGATTTGTAGAGTCGTGGGAGTTTCCTGATGAGTATAGAGGGTACTATTATGAGATCCAAGAGGTGAACAAATGTATCAGTGAAGGTCTCATCGAATCTCCCTCGCTACCATTAGATTTTAGTATCTCCCTGATGAAAACTATGGAAGAAATCAGAAGTCAAATAGGACTCAAGTATCCTTTTGAGTAGTATGTCTACTACTGGCCAGAATGACAGATGCATCATATGCCTTCAGTATCACACTGAGACCACTATTGAGCATATCGTGCCGCACTCATTAGGCAATGATCACTATATCCTGCAGAAAGGCTTGGTATGCCGAAACTGCAATAACCGTTTTGCCAAATACGAGCACCAAGTCGTGAGTTCTGCGCCTTTTTTAGCTATCAGGAGAAAGTATGGAGTCGCACCAATAGCAGAAGTAGTCCCGACGATATTGACCCAAAAAAACTTAGGCTTTTTCTTGGCGAAGATACTTTATGAGTCCATCTATCGGAGCAAACGGTCACTACTCGATAGATACGATCTGGAGCCTATCAGGGAGACTCTCGCAGGAAAGAAAGACATCACGAAAGTAACCATGGTGCTATATCAGGGAAAAATAGAAAGATCAATACATATACCAAATATCATACACAGATGGAGACTGCGGTCTATAGGTATACAGCTAAAATACAAGGAACAAGATGGCGGTCTGATATTTAGCTTTATTTACGAAAGAATATCTTTCGTACTGGAAATAAAAAAGGCCGCTCTTTAGCGGCCTCAATAAAATATAACCTGTGAATCAATTGGTTATCGGTGTATTGATACACCATTATGACTATACATATGTCACGAATATAAGGCAACCCACCCTACAGAATAAATACAGAATGTCGACTTATGTCATCCAGTTTACGGAGTCAAAAATTATAGTGTACCAAACTCATAAATGGTCTTGCTTTCGTACACCTCTCCCGGTACTAGCAGGGTGCTTGGGAAGTCTGGCTGATTAGGCGAATCTGGATAGTGCTGAGTTTCTAAGCAGAAACCGTGATGATTTTCGTAGGTAGTATTTCCCTTTCCTACTATGCCTCCGAGCCAGTTGCCACAGTAAAACTGCATGCCTGGCTGATCCGTATATACAGTCATACGTCGACCTGTTCGGGGAGAGCTCACCTCTGCCACTCGCTTCACTAAGTGATCTACTTTAAATGCAAAGTTGTGATCATATCCATTGGCAATTTTGAGTTCTGTAGAGTCTTTATTAATGTCCTTTCCGATTCTCTTTTTTAGCCTGAAGTCAAAAGGTGTGTCCTTGACTGACTGAAAAGTACCTATCGGTATCATGTGCTCATCTACAGGAGTGTATACCTCGCTCACTATCTCTATCTCATGAGATAAGATATCTCCGCTATCTGCGCCATTGAGATTAAAGTAAGAGTGATTAGTAGGATTAAAGACCGTCTTTTGGTCTGTGGTAGCATTATAATTGATGATCCATCGATTATCATCTGTGAGTATATAGTCGACCGTTACAGATAGATTTCCAGGGAATCCTTCTTCACCATCGGGGCTCAGATAGCTGAGGCGGTATCCATTTTCACCTTCGAGCTCTTCTACGTGCCAGTACTTACGATGAAAGCCCTCGACACCACCATGAAGGTTATTGGGACCGTTATTCTTGGCCAACAGGTATTGCTTATTATCAATTTTAAAGGTACCCTGGGCAATACGATTGCCATAGCGTCCCACTATAGCTCCAAAATAAGGGTGATCTGACTCATATTGATCTAAATCATCAAAACCAAGTACTATATCCGTCAACTGACCATCTCGATCAGGAGTGTACAAATGAGTCACGATCCCTCCATAATTAGTAAATCTTAACTCGAGGCCATTTTTATTTTTCAGTACAAAGCATTCTTTTTTCATACCTATGATCAGATATTATGTATGGATTGATATGCAGTTATTCTTTCTTGTAGTTCTGAGAGTGAAGGTAATTTATTTATCCCATTTCCCTCTACTACAAATGACGCTGCACAGTGTGCCATGATACATGACTGCTCTATGTCCTTAGTCTGAGCATATCTGATCATGTATGCCGTAGTGAAAACATCTCCTGCTCCTGTGGCATCTATCTCCTTGACAGGAAATGCTGGAAAGAAATACTGGTTATCAGTAGTATAGACATAGGCTCCTTCTCGATTTTTGGTTAGGACTATTTGATCTACATATTTTCTGATCTCTGGTATGGGATCCTTAATGCCTGCTATATCATCATCACTCATGATGACGATATTGACACCGCTGAGCTCAGACCAGTCCATCTCTTTAGATGAGATCAGTCCCGAGGAGTCCCAGTCACGTATCATCCCTTGGATGGTAGCTCCTATTAGAGGCCGATCAAATGCATTTAATATATCCCAATCAATCTCTCGTGCAATACTGCAGATATGTACTATTGGTACATTGATCAGTGAGATAGGCACATCCGCTTTGCTGATGACACCTGCACGAGCATGCATATATTGCGTTCTGCCCTCAGGGCCGTATATGTTTTCGAATACTGTAGTGTGATCCGCTGCCACCTCATATAGCTCAATGTCTAAATCTCTGAATCGATCTCTATAGAGGAAATCATCACCAACACTGGTCAAAACAGCTGGCGTGCGTCCCATGCGCTTAGCCACTAACGAGGCATAGGATGCCGTCCCGCCGAGCATATAGCTCTCTCCTACTCGGTCATGACAACAATGACCAATACATAAATAATCTACAGACATGCGATCTAATAATCAGACAATCGGTAAAGTAAATAAACTACCTGAAGATCTCTGAATAGAAATTTAAAATTTACAATCTGGTGGACAAATACTCATAGCCCATTTTAGCATAGCTATACGGATCTGCTTGAGCTGGATCTTGCTCTGCTTCGACGACTATCCACCCAGAGTATTGACTCTCTTTAATTTGAAGAATTAACGTATCAAAATCAATACTCCCCTCCGGATCTCCTGGCACAGTAAATATCCCAGCTCTGACAGCATCTAAAAAATCCATGCGCTCATCCATCACTTTTTTGATTATAGACTGACGCACGTCTTTCAGGTGGATGTGCTTTATCCGTGACTCCGTATATCTAAAGAGTGCCACAGGATCGCCACCCGATAGATAGCAGTGACCACTATCATAATTTAATCCGACGCCTTCTGCAGTACTCTCCATGAGCCGTGACACCTCTCTATCAGACTGCACCATCGATCCCATATGTGGGTGATAGGCTAATCTCATACCCATATCTTCAAGTATCTTGGCCGCTTCATTGAGTCCTTTACAGAGCTTCATCCAGTGCTCCATTGACGCTGATGTCTTAGGAAATAAGGGGCGATCCGTTTGGTGCCAGCTATTACCTACCTCTGCACCACCGACCACTTTAGCACCGAGAGATTTAAGTTTTTTAGCATGTGATGTCAATCGATCGAGATTGTCAGAGAGAGGCTGCGTAGTGAAGCAAAAAGAAAACCACTGATTGCAGATTTCAAGTTGATACTCTTGCATGACCGCCTCTATATCGTCGACCGCAGAGGGAAACTTATGACCAATCTCACATCCCTGATATCCTATCCGCTGCATGTCAGACAGGCACTGATTGAGGCTGATATGTGCTCCGAGATCATGCATATCATCATTTGACCAGATGATCGGTGCGGCAGCTATTTTCATGAGTGTTGATAGTTTGTTCTTTGAAGTACTTTGGCTTCTCGATAGCGCTTCAGCGCTTTAGCCTGTGTCTCATTATGAGGGACTTCAGCGACCGGTACATCCCACCAGCAATAGTTTTCGAGATCTACCTTTTCGTTGATCTTGATATGGATGAGAGTAGTCTTTTCTGCTTTTTTAGCTGTAGCTAATGCGTTCAAAAACTCTTTTTCGTCAGTAACGGTATGACTCAAAGCTCCCAGACTTGCGGCATTTTGGGCATAGTCGATAGCGATAATATTATGCAGTCTGTCAGAATGATTAGTCCCAATATCTGGTACACCTATTGACTCAGCTAATCCTCCGATGCTTTTATAACCACTGTTATCAAATAACAATATAATTAGCTTTATGTCTTCCTGTATGCAGGTCACTATCTCTTGTGACATCATGAGATATCCTCCATCACCTACTAAAACGTACACATCATTATTTCGGAGAGCCATTTTGGCGCCGAGCCCACCTGCTATCTCATAGCCCATACAGGAGTATCCGTATTCTATGTGGCAGTTTTGACTTTGTTGGCTTTCCCAGAGCTGATGAAGTTCTCCTGGTAGACTCCCAGAGGCATTGACTATTATATCCTCCTGAGATAGCTCTTGCTTTAGATATTTTAGCACTTTGATTTGGTTGAGACCTTTTGCCTGATCTGCATGATGATAGATGCTCTTCTTCTTTTCGGCCCATTTGGCTTTCGCCGAATGTATTTCTTGAAGATAATGCCTGTTTATCTGATAGTTTGACATCGCTGTCCTAAGATGCTGTAGACAGGCTTTAGCATCAGATATTATTGGGATACCATTCATCTTAGCCGCATCTTGAGCATTCACATTAATATTGATAAACTTTACGGATGGGTTCTCAAATAATGACTTAGAGCCTGTAACGAAATCATTGAGTCGACTGCCTATGGAGATGATGAGATCTGCCTTCCGAGCTATAGCATTAGCTGCTTCATTCCCGATCACTCCTACCCCGTCAAGATTCATCGGATGATCCGATGATATTGTCCCTTTTCCATTTATAGTAGTAACCACTGGTATTTTATACTCATTGACGAAATCAACCAGCACTTCTTCTGCTTCGCTATAGCGTACTCCACCTCCTGCTATTATTAGTGGTCGATTTGCAGACTTTATCTTATCGACGATAGTAACTATTTCTTCTTTTAAAGCTTCTTTCCTTTCTATTGACCATACATTTTCCTCGAAAGAGGCAGAATCAAAATCATGAGCTATAGTCTGCACATCATGTGGCAAGGCAACAGTCACAGCTCCTGTGTCAGATGGCGAAGCCAGCACTCTACATGCTTCTCTTAATGTGGGAATCAGCTGGGCCGGATCCATGATTCGCTCCCAATATCGAGATACAGGACGAAAGCAGTCATTTACGCTAATGTCTTGATCTACTGGATGCTCGAGCTCTTGTAGGAGAGGCCCTAAGTCTCTCTGCGCAAAGTAGTCTCCCGGCAGCAGTAAAACAGGCAAACGATTAATCGTGGCGAGAGCGGCACCTGTCACCATGTTAGTAGCTCCAGGTCCTATACTCGATGTACAGGCATAGATACTTTGTCGATTTTTTGCTCTGGTGTAGCCCACTGCTGCATGTACCATGGACTGTTCATTTCTGAATGGGATAAAAGGAAAATCAGATCCACTTAGAGCCTGACCTATTCCTGCGACATTGCCGTGTCCCATGATTCCCATGCAGCCTGCAAACATAGCTTGACGCTCTCCATCCAGCTCAATGTACTGGTGCTCCAAAAACTTAATCAAAGCCTGAGCTACAGTGAGTCGTATGGTATTCATGACAGATAGCTTCTTAAGGATACAGACTGTCCTATAGTACTGTAAGCATCAAATTTTTCGAGCATCAGCTCTTCATAAGCTGCCATGTATTCTCGACCGATCTTGATAGGCATGAATTCTGTCGGATGTCGATCAAAATACTCCCTCACTATCCGTGTCCAAAGAATCCTGAAATCTGTTGCCAGATTAATCTTGCAGATACCGAGCGGTATAGCCTGTTTTACTTCTTCTATATCTACTCCTTTAGCATTGGACTGTAAGGCTCCGCCGACAGCATTGATCCGATCGATCTCTCGAGGATCTACATTAGACCCACCGTGTAGGACTAATGGAAACTGCGGTATCCTACGCTGAATCTCCTCTAATATCTGAAACTGCAAACCCTGTCCACCTGAAAACTTGTACGCTCCATGGCTCGTGCCAATAGCAATAGCGAGACTATCACATCCCGTCTCTTGGACGAATCGCTCAACATCATCTGGATTAGTGTAAAATGCGCTTTCTTCTGCTATGGTAAGATTGTCTTCTACTCCTGCAAGTACTCCCAGTTCTGCTTCTACACTGATCCCTTTGGCATGGGCTTTTTCCACTATATCTTTGGTTATCGAGATATTTGTTGCGACAGGGTCATGACTTGCGTCAATCATTACGGAGCTGTAGTAGCCTTCGGCTATAGCCGCATGTGTATGCTGGATATCTCCGTGATCCAGATGCATAGCGTATATCACATCTGGATACATCTGACTCGCAGCGGATACCATGGCATCAAGCATAGCAGGACTCGAATATCCTCTCTGTAGAGGTGTAGTCTGTACGATCACGGGTGCTCCTGCCCTGTCAGCTGCAGCAAATAATGCTATGACCTGCTCCATGAAAGCAATATTGACCGCAGGTATGGCATATTTACCATAGCAGTGCTTGTATAGTTTTGCAGTTGTTACTTTCATACAGATGCTATAGATGTAAAGTAGAAATAAGATAACACCGAAATAATCACTAAAAGTATACTGACCCAAGTCGTATGACGCCAAGGCCGCATGGGTACAGCACCTACATCAGTGATAGTGAAAGAATTCTCACCAGAAGTGTATCGTGATACGAGGTGCATCACTACCACATTGAGCACAAACTCTAATCCCCAAATATGTACAAAATGCATATCTATCTGAATGATGAAATTCACGAGGATGTAAAATAGAAACCCAAATACCAATCCTGCTTTCGCTCCTGCAGCATTGACCTTCTTAAAGAAAAAGCCTGCTAAGATGACTGTACACATGGGAATGAAGAATATACCGTTAAGCTCTTGGAGTAGATTGTAGAGTCCCTCTGGAGCATTTGCCACAAAAGGGGCGATCAACACCGCCAGCACTGCTAAAATCGCAGATACTATTTTCCCGTATAGGACTACATTTTGCTTTGGTGCTCCATCAGATTCGCCTCCTTGATAAAAATCAATGCTAAATATAGTAGCAGCGCTATTGAGTGCACTGTTGAATGTGCTCAATACTGCCCCTATCACCACAGCCAGATAGATACCTATAAGCCATGACGGGATTAATTTTTTAAGCAATAGTGGATAGACGATATCGGCCTGATCATAATATTCATCGCCAAAATAATAGAAGGCCATAATCCCTGGTAAAATGATGATCAAAGGCATCAGAATCTTTAGACCACCAGTGATCAGTAATCCTTTTTGAGCTTCGGCTAATGACTTAGCTCCAAGTGCTCGCTGAATGATCGATTGATGCATCGTCCAGAAATATAATTGATTGAGTATCATACCTGTGAATAAAACGCTAAATGGCAATATGGCCTCCCTACTCCCGGGGCCTACACTGGGTTCATCACTTATTACTCTGAATTTTTCTGGTACTGTCTCCACCAATCTTGATATGCCTAAGCTCAGACTACTATCCCCAATATCCCAAAGTGCTAAAATGGGTATAAGTAATCCCGATGCTAAGAGTCCAAATCCATTGATAGTATCCGTATATGCCACCATTTTAAGTCCTCCAAAGATGGCATACACTCCACCTATCAGTCCTATGACAATAACACTGAGCCATATACCAGCTGACTGACTGATGCCCAGTCGCTCGGATAGGTCAAAGAGACTCTCGATATTGAGTGCTCCTGTATATAAGACGATCGGAAGCAATGTCGCTACGAATGAAACAATAAGCAAAAATGCCATGATCGATCTCACTCTTCGGTCAAACCGATATTCGAGAAACTCAGGGATAGTCGTCAGACCCATCTTAAGATATCGGGGGATGAAGTATACCGCACCTATAACTAAAGCAATAGCTGAGGTCACCTCCCATGTAATTACCAGAGCTCCATTTCGATATGCGGAACCGTTCATCCCGATGAGATGCTCAGTGGAGATGTTAGTCAGCAGTAGCGATCCTGCTATTACTACACCGCCAAGGCTCCTCCCAGCTAAAAAGTATCCATCCTGTGTAGATAGATTTTCTCTACGGACATGCCACCACGACCATATGGCCACGATCGCCATGAACGCTATGCAGCTCAATATCTGTACGACCATAGCGCTCAATATACGCTATCAGAAAGATAAGAAATCATCTAACTGTACATGTAGTATATCAATAGTGTCTTTATCTATCAGTTGCCCATCTTCGATAAGTGTATGCACTCTTGAAATAGGGATTTTGTTTTTGAGCACATCGACCTTGAGATAATTAAGATAATTAGTCAGTGTATCAAGTCCACGAAGATTCCCCGATCGGCCGGCAGCTACTCCCGTGAGACAGGCCTTTTTGCCCCACCAGCACTTAGCGATATCACTGGCATCCATCATGAGCTTGAAGATGCCGGGTATGCCACCATTGTACTCTGGGATCACGATGATGTATTTTTCGGTAGGCTCGAGATATTTCTCAGAGAAAGCCACAAAAGAAGGCTTCCGATTAAAATACATATCAGAAGCCAATATATCCGTAGGCATATCTTTCAGCTGTAGCAATTGATGCTTTACTCCCAGAGACTTAAGCTTATCGATGTATATATCAGCTATGATTTTCGTGGCTGAGTCGTGAGCATTTGTTCCTACTATTACTGTGATCATGAGGCTGTTTATGTTGATTCGCCAGAGACGATAGATGTAGTAAAAGTATAATATCTACATTAGATAATGATTGATACTTACCGAGATATGAATACTTTTGATGGTCTTGATGTTCAGGTAAGCTATCAAAAAAACGATGCACATGCAGGATATACTGATCAATAAGCTCATAGAAGTAATCGGTACAGAAAATGTACTAACTGGCTCTGATGTAGCTGAGCGATACTATCATATCTGGAAAATGGAAGAAGATCTGCAAGCAAAAGCTTATCTCCTACCGAAAACTACTGAGGACATATCGGCTATCATGCGTACATGCCACCTATATAATCAGTCGGTCATAGTATACGGAGGATTGACTAACCTCGTAGGAGCGACTGAGACCCGAGGAGATGAGGTCATCATATCAATGGAGCGAATGAATCAAATCCTCGAGACCGACACGATCAGTCGGACAATGACTGTGGAGGCAGGAGTAATATTGGAAAACATTCAGAAAGCTGCTCAAGAGGAAGGCTTACTCTTCCCGCTGAATTTTGGAGCAAAAGGAACCGCTCAGATAGGAGGTATCATAGCTACTAATGCCGGTGGACTGAGAGTCCTACGATATGGAATGACTCGACAAAATATATTAGGCCTCGAAGCAGTACTGGCAGATGGTACAGTGATCAGTTCACTCAAAAAAATTATCAAGGATAATTCTGCCTATGATCTTAAACAGCTCTTCGTCGGTAGCGAGGGGACTTTGGGAGTGATCACCAAGGCAGTACTCAAGCTCTCCGAAGCGCCTAAAAGCCGAAACAGTGCTTTCATAGGAGTGAATGACTTTGATCATGTAGTCAAACTCTTAAAACATATGGATGGAGGTTTGGCTGGAATGCTCAGCGGTTTTGAGCTTATCTGGAATCCCACATATAGAGCTCTGACGGGAGAATTCGCCTCAGTCAAAGCACCTCTCCCGTACGATTATAAGTATTATGTGCTGGTGGAAAATATGGGAAGTGATCAGGAAGCTGATCGGGAGCGGCTTGAAGGTCTCGTAGCAGAAGCTTTAGAGAAGGGCTTTGCTCTCGATGCTGTGATCGCTTACACGGAGAGTGATCTACAGTGGTTTTGGACCGTCAGAGAGGATGTGCATGCCATGGTGGCGACATGCCCCGTAGATCAGCATTTTGACATCAGTCTACCGATACCAGAGATAGGAAGAGTCATCGATAATATCGTCGCTGAAGTAGAGCAGGTAGAAGGCTGTCTCAAGTGTTATCCTTTTGGGCACATAGCTGATGGTAATATCCATCTCGTCATGTCAAAAGCAAATGATGATCAAGCACTAACAGATAAGATCAACGATATCGTATACGCCCCACTCAAGGCTCTCGGAGGATCAGTATCGGCTGAGCATGGTATCGGTTCACATAAGAAGCGATATCTGCATCTATGTCGTACAGATGAGGAGATCACGCTGATGCGTACTCTCAAGTCTGCTCTCGACCCCAAAGGCTTATTGAATCCGGGGAAGGTACTGTAGTAGTAAGTCGCTCATCTCTGGTGAGAAAACTTAACATTCAATCTTCTTAACAATTCTACCAAAAGCTGTCTATTACTTTGTGCTAATTTTAAGGAGCGTATTGTACTTACGGTAATAAAATCTCAAGATGAAATACATTCTCATATTGATCACCCTGTCCTTCTGTATAGCGCTCAGTGCTCAAAAAAAATTTGAGCGAGAATACCGCATAGATTGTGCAGAAGTGCCGGACTCTGCGAAAGACTTTATAGAAAAAGGACCTTTCAAAAAGAAAGTCAAATGGTATAGAGAAGAGTCGGATCAAGGAGTCTCAATAGAAGCTAAAACTAAGCATCAGGGACATGACTTTAGTATTGAGTTTGACACATTGGGCACTCTTCAGGATATAGAAATCACTCGGCGACTCCGATCACTGCCTGTAGATCGCCAAAAAACCATCCATACAGCTCTACGAGAACGCTATGTAAAATATCACGTGAAGAAGCTACAACTTCACTATGATCAATCAAAAGATGAATTATTAGATATGCTGAATGCTCGACTGGGCTATGATATATTGCCGTATTATGAGATAGAGCTCAAGGCTAAAAAAGATCAGACCACTAAACTATATGAGATTTTGCTCAGCTATCATGGCGACGTGCTCCGAGAGCGAGAGATTCAATTGGATTTCCCAACTAATATGGAGTTTTAAAAACTACTGACTTTGATTATACGCTATCACTTCATAGAGCGCTATTTGTCTATTTGCCTCTTTTTACTATTGATTTGCACTGACTTGGGAGCACAGCAGACTGTAGGATTACTACCTAATGTAGTAGTATCTCAAAAGCTAAAAGATCTAAAAGTCAACTATAGCTGGCAGTCTCGGGTGTCACGATCCAGTGATACATCCTCCGATCCAGAGTGGAGCGATACAGCATATAGGCTGAGTGATCTCAGCATAGTAGCTACTCGCTCCTGGGATGTCAATAAATCTATGGCTGCAGGAGCACTCTATCGTATTAATGCAGATGGCGCTAATCTATTCAGACTTCGTCAGCATATCGGAATTATCTCACCATGGCAGCAGCTGAGAGTGAGCCATCGGATACTCTTGGATGAGTCATTCGTGTCTGGACGGGATCCACTCATCCGTCTACGCTACCGACTCAGTACCGATCTACCTTTGAATGGTACTCAAATCGATAATAATGAATGGTATCTCAAATCTACTATAGAATTACTTCAACGATATCGATCCAGCACCTATCGCATGGACTTGAGAGGAGGACTATATATCGGGCGAAAGCTCACGAATAGCAATAAGATAGAACTTGGCATAGACTATAGGCATGAAGGAGTAGCTAAGTCTAATGCCGAGAATATTTATTGGCTTGCTATGTCACTCTATACTCAGCTACCGGTTAGAAAAAAGAATTAATCTCGACGTATGCCTTGCAGTACGCTGACCTTACCATCAAAAGGATTACCAGATAGGCGTCGGTAGCTTACTATCTGACCCGTATGCCACATAGCGTCAGCGATAGGTCCATTGATCGCATACCAAAAGTCATATGTCACCCGGCTATCTCCACGCTCAAAAATGATTTGGTAGTCCTCAAGATCCTTATCACTTGAATTGATTAATATCTCTCTGGCAGCTTTGAGATTGGATAAAATTCTCGATCTCTTTTGATCATTTGTCCATCCTTCAGTATCAAGCTTGCCATTAGCTTCTGCTCGAGTAGCATTGAGAATAACTCCTGACAATCCCAGTATATGATCCAGAGTAGCACCTGTACTTCGAGATTCAGGCCCTGGGCTATAGGCGTAGTCTTCATCTGTCAAACCCTCTGTCGCCCAATAAAAGCGAAAGCCTAATCCATCGATCATACGAGCAGCTACAGTACCACCGCTATAGTCTCCTGTGTATACTGGTATCTTAGTAAAAAAGGTATCAATCTCCACACTCTCTTGAGCTGAGAGTGAGAGCGTCATCAGGGTGAAAAAGAAAGTCAAATACTTCATGACCACAAGAAAAGAATAAGGAACCAAACACTTCATCTAAAAGCTGTGAGTAAGAGATCCTTAACAATAAATAGGGAAAATTCGTTATATTATGTCCTGTCGATACAATAATCCGCAATGAAATGCAGATATTGAAAGCAGTGTTCACTAAAGCGTATTATGAGCTTATACCGATGGATAGTATTAGCGGTGGTCTGTATGACCATCCACACCATACAGGGGCAAGATAGAATCTATAATATCAACTTCAAGCAAGAAGCAGCATATCTCGGTACAGGTATTGGTCTTCAGGCGATTGGCTTCTTCGTACATCAAGGCACAGAGCGTGCTAATCTCGAAGAAATATCCCTACTCGACCGCAATGATATAAATGCATTTGATAGATCAGCGACCTACAATTACTCTTCGACGGCACAGACCATTAGCGATGTGATTTTATTTTCGGCGGCTACTCTTCCTTTCTTTACCTATTGCAATAAGCACTGCCGGACACAGGGATCTACAGTGGGTATTATGGCGATAGAGACTTTTCTCATCACGAATGGGATCACAAATATCACAAAGTCCCTATCCCAGCGCTATAGACCGTATAACTATAATGAGAACGTCCCGGATGCTGTCAAATTAGGTCGCAGCTCAAAGCTTTCATTTTTCTCGGGTCATGCGTCCAATACCGCAGCCATGTCTTTTTTCACTGCAAAAGTGATCACTGATCTGCATCCAGAGATGAAAAATAAAGGCCTCGTATGGGGGGTAGCAGCGGGTGTCCCGGCCGTCATCAGCTATCTGAGATATGAAGCAGGTAAACATTTCCCAACAGACCTGATCACTGGATATGCGGTAGGAGCCACTATAGGATATCTCATCCCAAGTATGCATCTCTCGGATCGTATCAGTATACAGCCATATAGCTCCGCAGGGATGTCCGTGACGGTCAAGCTGAATTAATTTTATTTTTTTTTAGAAAAATAGTGACCAGGCAAATGAGGTCACGTCTTAATACCGAATCACATTGATCGAATGGTCAGATTCACACCCTATTTACACCTTATACTTTTATAGAAGAGATAACCCTTAATACGAGATAAACAATATCAACTCACGAAAACCCAAGTCTTGCTTGGGTTTTTTCTTTTTATAGTGTTATGTTATTGTACCACAGAATATTTTTATCTCTGTAGCCTCCCACATTTAAAATAATAACTATATATTTGCGCTCCGAAAAAACGGTTCCGTAGCTCAGCTGGATAGAGCAACTGACTTCTAATCAGTAGGTCGCAGGTTCGAATCCTGCCGGGATCACAAAAGGAGTAAAATCCATCAAGTGTAAGTCTCTGATATATAGATAGATACAGCGGCTTACACTTTTTTTATTTACTTTGCGTAGAATGTATGTAGAACTTTAATGTAATACTCTATGACAAAGTCAGTACGATCCCGACCATGGAGAACCCCCCGAAATAGGCATACCCTCGCCAAATCTGAGCAGTCAGAACCCAATTTTTACAATAGTCCAGACTGGAAAGAATACAGTAAGCGTTACCGACGCCGAAATAAATGGTGTGTCATGGCTCTCGAGCTGGGCAAAAAGATAATAGCGGAAATAGTCGATCACATAATACCGATGAGATACGGAGGTAGTCCATGGGACCCTCGCAATCATCAGGGGCTCAGCTGGTCTAATCACTCTAAGAAAACCAGAAAGGAGGACCACGGCCCTATGTACCGATGGGTGCTTAATGAAAAGGGCGAGAAGATACCCTATCGGGATACGAGAGGACGGCTGGTCAAAAAAGTTTTGAGTTTTGACAAAAAATCTGCGGCTGTGTACCTGGCGCTGGAAAGCGTTGTCCAACTATGTGAAATTATCACCCCCCCTACTTTATAATGGGACGACCACAATTACCGGATGGAGTTAAGAAAGACAAAGGAACGTATCGAAAGGATCGAGCCAATGGCGACGCTCCTAAGCCTGCTTTAGTCCTACACGCTGAGGCTCCTGAGTATCTATCTGACTATGCTAAGAAGGCATGGGAAAGCATCATACCTGAGCTGATACGTGTTCGCATATTCACTGAGCTGGATGTAGTAGTTGCTGGGACCATGTGCGAGGAGCTCGGTCGATACTGGGAGCTGATGGAATTGACACGAAAGAAACTCTATAAGATCGTACAGAATAAGATCGTAGTAGATCATGATATGTATAAGCTCGAGAAGATGGCAAAGGAGCATCTCGTAGCCTTTGAGAAGATGGCAGGTAAGTTTGGGATGAATCCCTCTGATAGGCAGCGTCTGATAGTGAAAGAAGCTCCTAAGGATGGACCAGTAGACCCTATGGCAGCCTTATGACAGATCTGTATCAAGGCATATCAGTACTCATACATGGGCTGAATGATATCAGTCTATATGATCTATTCATAGCGCAGGTAGACAATGGCTACAAGCTCAGCTCTATATACACTAAGGCTGCGGTCAAGCGTCACATCAAAGAGATAGAACGCTCATCAGATCCTGACTATCCGTACTACTTTGATAGGGAGGAGGCTGATAGGGTGATACGCTTTGTAAAGCTACTCAGGCATACGGATGGACACTTTGCCGGGAAACTATTCTGCCTACAGCCTTTCCAAGCGTTTATCATAGCGTCTATATTCGGATGGAGAAAGAAAAAGAATAAGAAGCGACGATATAGAAAGGCTTATGTAGAGGTGGCACGTAAAAACGGTAAGTCTGAGTTGGCTGCTGCATTAGCTCTCTATATGTTTTGGAAAGACAATGAGCCTGGAGCTCAGGTATACACATTCGCTACGGAGAAGAAACAGGCCCAGATCGTCTATGATATAGCTGTAGAGATGCTGCGTATGCTGTGGAAAGATAGCCCATCTGCCGCAGCCCAGATAGGACTCAATAAGTCGGAGAAAAAGATCTTTATCAAAGAAGGGATGGGACATATAGAGCCTATCTCTGATGATCACGAAAAGAAAGACGGACTACGGCCTCATATGGGGATCAATGATGAGGGTCATGCTATGAAGAACTTCTCTACTCTCAAGCGTATCGAGTCAGGTTTTGGTACACGGGACCAGCCGCTGATCATCATTATCACTACTGCAGGAGATAACACCTTTGGCCCTTGCTACAAGTTCAGGAAGACATGTATTAAGATACTGACAGGAGAGATAGAGAGTGATCTGATCTTTTCTATCATGTTTTGTCTGGATCCTGAGGATGACTGGCACGATCCTAAGAACTGGCCAAAAGCTAATCCCAATATCGGAGCATCTCCTACATGGGATAATATGTATGAGTCCTATGAGCTGGCTATCACTGAGGGAGATGAGAGTATACAGGAGTTTAAAACTCGGCGGCTCAATGTGTGGTCCGACTTCTCGAGTGCGTTTATATCGCTACCTGATTGGGATGCATCTGGCTCTCACTGGGATACTCATATACTGAAAGGTCGTAAGTGCTGGATAGGCCTCGAATCATCTCGGGTAAAGGAGATCGTCAATATCATTCATGTATTCCCCAAAGATGAGGGCGGATTTTGGGTGTACTCTAAATTTCTCATGCCTACATACGGTATCGCCGCTAAAGAAAAGAGAGACGGCGTATCCTATACAGACTGGATATCGCAGGGATACATCAAGGGAATAGAGGGTAAGCTCGTCACTAATGAGGCCATCCTCGATGAGATACTGGACTCTGACGCCCGTTTTGACATACAGTATATCGAGTATGATAAGAAGTACAACTATAAGCTCATGAAAACAGTGGAGGATATGGATATCAATGTCTCAGCGTTCTCTCAGTCAGCGGCTAACTTCACTGCTCCGATCAAAGAACTCGAGTCGCAGGTACTACTGGAGCAGCTGGACCATGGACATAATCCTGTGCTACGATTCATGATAGGTACGGCGGAGCTGGTAGAGCGTACTGACCATCTGATGTTTGATAGGACACATCCTACAGTGGGCGGCCCTGTGGCCCTCGCTATGGCTATGGGAGGCTATGAGACGGACGTCCCTGTCAGTAAGGTATCCTACTATGCGAATAATCCTATAGACCCTCGTAAAGCTCTCGCATCATGAGTAAGAAACAAGACTATTACGACTGGTATTGGGACACTTACTTTATGTTTTGTGAGACATCGAGCACCTATAAGGAGGCATGGGAGCGCACTGAGCAGGTGCATGAGGAAAAACACGGATGGTGCCGTTTTGATACTTACGAGTCATTTAGGACAAACAAACAAAAGGCATTCTCTCCACGGCGTCCACTCGTAGATCCTAATCAGTTGGTTTTGTTTGTGGAGGAGTAAATAGCGCATGAAATAAAATAGAATAAAATGAAAATCGAACTATATAATGAAGATTGCAAGGAAACAATGAAGCGTATTCCTGACGGCTCAATAGACTTGATGCTTACTGATATTCCTTATGGCACAACTGCCTGTGAATGGGATGTATTACCGAATCTTGCAGAGATGTGGTTAGAATGGGAAAGGATATTGAAACCTAATGGAGCATGGATATTTACATCAGCACAGCCAGCTACAAGCTCTATAGTTATGTCAAGGATAGGCTTATTTAAGTATGATCTAATATGGAATAAAAAAAGACCCACAGGACATTTGAATAAAGATATAATGCCAATGAGACAACACGAGGAAATATTAATATTTGGGCGTGGCAGAATATGTTATAATCCTCAATTTCATCAAGATAAATTAGATAGAGATTTTAGAGGACTAAATAAAAAGCCCCATACAGACAATTACGGGACTCAAAAAAACTATGTTAGTCAATTAGACCCGTCTAAGAGCTACCCGAGAAGTCTCATTAATTGTACTGCTGTCATAGGTAACAGTAAACAAAAAATGAATCACCCAACCCAAAAACCAGTAGACCTATTTCGCTACCTAATAAAGACCTACAGCAACAAAGGCGAAACTGTGTACGATGGATATTCTGGAAGCGGAACTACCGCCATAGCTTGTATAATGGAGAAACGAAATTTTATCGGTGCAGAATTAAATAAAGAATATTACGATGCAGCTAAGAAAAGGATCGATACTAAGTTATCCCAACCTGATCTTTTTTAGAGTACCTTTACTATATTATTGGGACCAACTTTCTCCCATGGACCATCGCCTTGTTTGACCATTAGGTTTCCAAAATATAATTGATCATCATCAATCACCTCATCGACTAAAGTATCAAAAGTAATGGATAGACCGATATCCAATAGCCGATCCCTAAGCTCATCAGAATAATTCTCATAGAGTATCTCTCCGGTGACCTTGTCACCTTTACCAGTCGGATGTATAGATGTATATATCAGGTGATCAGGGAGTACTACATCTTTTGGGATGAGGCCTTTAAATGTAATATACCTTGTCCTTAGTGTTAACTTACCACTCATCGTCAGTATTCATATAGGTAGTGATAGAATCGAGTATATCGGACCATATATCATAGACGCCTTTAGCCATATTGTGGTTTTTCTTGACGGGCTTACCATTCTTACGATATAGATGATCATAAAATCCCTTTAGTTGCATGGTATCATCATTGCCTAATATCTTGACTAATAGGTCTATCTCTCGCATCTGTACTCTGATCTTATCATCCTTAGTATCTATGGTGAGCATTGACTTTAGCCCTTCATACTTGATGAATAGAGATAGCTTAGCTACTGGGATCTCATCGGCATACCGGATATAGTGAGCGTCTCGCTCTGCGTGTAGTGCGTCAGCGTCGAGTGCACCGTAGTAGGTCGGTATCCACTTGATCGCCTTATCATATAGCTCATCGGCTGTGCCAGTGACCTCTATGACCTCGCTATAGACGACTCTATCCTGCTCCATGGTCCATGCATCGAGATAGTCCTGAGCGGTGAGTATAGCAGATGATAATAATAGGAAAAGGGGTAAGAGATGATTCATACATATAGATTAAATAGAAGAGATAAAAATTCGCCCGACTTTTTATTATACTGTTTGCGCTGCAGTTAAACAGTTTTTCAAAGGCTAAATCGAGCCATACAGTAACCTTTTCGATGTGCACCTCTACTCAAGTTTCCTGTAGCCTTACTGCAATATACGAATATTTCACCGATTTAGTTCCACATTTAGCCTACCAATATTACTCCTGATCATCCCCTGTCTATGTAGCTCTCTGGCTATCTGACAGGCAGTGACGAATGATACCTGTAGCCTGCGCTGTATCTCACTCACAGTGACCAGCTGACCCTCCTCTATCTGAGATAGCAGCTGACGCTGTAGATCTGTGGTGTCAGTCATCGAGTAGTCGGACCACGGCCATACCGTCTCGATAGATCGACTCATAGCGACCTTTAGGTAGGTCTCGAGTATTGATAGAGCGCCACTCTGCTACAGGTATCTGTACTCGCTTACCATCGAGGAATGCCTGAGCTATCGTAGTGATACCATCATTGACAGTGAGAGATATATCATACTTCATATGATTATTCTTTTTTGGCGCTCAGTCTATATAGTCGGATAGAGTGTATAGGTATACCTGCCAGCTCACTGATGAGCTGATCGTACTGCCAGTCGGTGATACGTCCTTTTTTGAGCCATTTATTGTATCGCTTGTAGAGTTTGCCCTTTTTCCCATTGGCATCTACCTTGATCTCGATCTCATAGCGATCATCTCGTAGCATACCTCCGATGAGCTCTATGGCTGGACCTATCCATCCTATCGCCTGTGGTGTAGGCGTATAGGTAGTATCTATCTGAGCGCCCAGTGATGTACTGAATAGTAATAGTATGATTATCTTTTTCATAATATTGGTTCACAATAAGGGAATAATAAAGGCTCGGGATCAGTCAGTAGGCCATGTTTGTACACCTCAATATGCAGATGATTAAGCATTCCATCATCCCAAAATCCTGCTATATCCTGAGTGTATCCTACCACACTTTCTATCTTGACCATATCGCCTACTTTAATAGCTGATGATGGCTCTACATACATCAGGCGTATCCTATAGACATTGCCAGTGATCTCAACGTATCGGAATTGAAGCGCAAAACTATATGGGTACCCGATCTTAGTAACCTTGCCAGATATAGGAGCTGTAACCTCTTCTCCAGGATCACATACGAGGTCTAATCCTCTATGCTTTTTATTCTTACGACGTGCACCGTAGTAACCATGTCCTGTAGGGTCATCACCTCGCAGTATTAAGTCTTGTAATGGGGATCTTATTATCATGATATCACCTCCTTTAGTTTCGTCTTGAGCGTACGCCTCCTGTCTGATGAGCTATAGGGTATATCGAGACGAGAGAGTACGCTACGGATCTGCTTATTATCGAGACGGTTTACCTTTCGATCATTGTAGATCAGCTCATGTATGAATGATCGTACTTGCTCATCACAGGTATCCGCCTCTTTTTGCTTTGGGTAGATCAGAGATATGAACTCCTTATCCAGTCTGCTGAGTTGTTTATTTTGCTTAGTACCTACGCCTGACTGCACCCAGTGATCTGGGAAAAAATACATCATGATACTATCCCTATCGAGCGTCGTAGCGTCTACCTCATCGATAGTCGGTATATTGATGATATTAGAATACACTTGATCTCTGGACCAGTTATTGGGCGGTGCAGTTTGATCCTTCATCACATTAGGGACTATCCATTTGATTGGCTCATTAGGATTCTGATGCTCATGCCCGAGACCTAAGAAGTGCCCGAGCTCATGTAGGACGGTAGATAGATCATCATACTTGATATCATCATCTATCCATCCGAGATTCATCGTAGGAGCCCCTTTTGATATCATGAGATTGTCAGTACCTATATAGGACCATGACCCGAGCCGAGGATCGAGCTGTATACGGCATGTAGCACTATCCCAATCATCCGTATAGATGAATGTGATATTAGCGTGCTGCATCCATATCTGAGCGGCTCTCATGATAAATGATATGACAGAGTCACCTGCTCCGAGTACGCTGATCGTCAGTATCTCTCCAGGTTGCCAATACTTATCCTTATAGCCGAGAGCCGAGCCGAGCAGTGGCATCATGCCACCGTACGGGCTCGGAGTATAGCATATGCGACACATAGGCTATCGTCTCTTGAGTGATCTCATACGAGCGGCCTCTGTCGCTCCTGACTCCTCTGATGTCACATCATTGTCACGGGCAAATAAGCCTATCAATCCTGTCACTGCTAATAAGATAGACTCTGCATGTGTGACTATCGCATCGATGAATGAAGCCGCTGGAGCCTGATCCTCTGCACTGAGCTGGCCTATCAGGACCAAAAATGAGAGCGCTACTGACGCTGCTCCGAGTACTGTTGTTTTCCAAGATTTGAACATTGTAATATGATTTTGATTATTGATTATTCTATTTTACTGACATATACATCTCTCAGATATAGCCCTGAGAGAGCTGTATAGGGCACTGATACGCTATCTACACAGTAGAGCTCGGCATTGATCATGATGACCGTCTTAGGTAGATAGATGAGCTCTACATCCTCCTCGTAGGCTATCGGTACGCTCTGACCTGAAATCCTGAGTACAGTACCTACCTCTCGATCTTGCGGAGTGATAGATATACCCGTCTCATCTACTATGATCTGAGCTTTCGATCCGCTATGTATGATCTCCGTCTGACTGGACAGATATTGACTTGACATGATTAGGCAAATGGTGATGAGTGTTTTCATTTCTATTTTGTTTTCTTATCATAATCTATGAGCACCCACAGCGAAAATGAGTCTACCGGCATAGACGTACAGTGAGGCTGATAGGGATCTATGAGCTGATACTTACCTCTGAATAGACGATGATCTACGAGCTGATGGTCATCGACCATGTAGGTGATATCCATGTAGCCCGATATCATGTAGGCCACCTCCGCCTCTCGGTGCATATGCATGTGAAACTGACCGCCTTTTTTAGCTTTGCAAAATATGACCGTCGACACATCAAAGTTGATCATATTAAGTATCGGCTGTACAGATCGCTCATCATCATTCACTATGTCAGTAGGTGACTCACATATTCTATCGTGTATCCCCTCAGCGATCTCAGAGTATTGACGGCCTATTCGTATCGTGTTGATATCAAATATCGGCACATCTACATCTGCGTATAGCGCTGCATTCTTGATTCTTTCTTTGCGAAAATCAATCTCCTCTATATTCAGTCTACGTTTTAAGCTTCGCATGGAGTTCTGTTAGCATTCGTTTTATTTCCGATATCGCAGGTTTGAATGTATTCTCCTGCGTATCCTTCATCGCCCTGGTCGCCTCCAGCACCGACTTAGTGTCATCCATACGGAGCTTGACCTGCTCTAATACAGTAATCACCGCAGCATCAGCCTCTCGGATAGTCGCTGTGAGATTATCCGTCTTAGTGCGCTCTTTATTGAGCTGTAGCGTCTGATACACTGCAGCTCCGATCGCCGCTGCACATAGGATGCCGAGCGGCCCGTAGCCGATGAGCTCAGTCGTTATTTCTGTCGCTTGTAGCATTTTTATTTTTTAGCTTGTCCTTAAATCGCATGAGTATTGTGGTCTTGTATAGGGTGCTTACGATATAAGTCAAAGCGAGTATGATTATCACTTTTCTTTCATTTTCTCTATCTCATTAGCTAAGTATTCGATCATCGCCCTGAGTTTTTTGTTTTCTTCGGATAGCTCTTGTATCGCTTTAGTATTCCATGCTATCAGCTCCGTATAGGCTACTGACTTCATACCCTCATCGTCAGTGTGCACGACTGATGGTATCACTTGCTCTACTTCCTGAGCGATGAATCCGTAGTGCGTTTTCTGATCTTTGTTTTCTGACTTCCAGCTATATGATACTGGACGTGTAGCGTTGATCCTATCCAATGCTCTCTCGATACCTGTGATGTCTTTTTTTAGGCGGCGGTCTGATGGGTGTATTGATGTGCCATTATGATATACATCGCCAAACATTTGTATCTGATCTGAGCTGTTGTCTAATAATATACGACCATTAGACGTAGGGCTATTAGTATATAGGTGCACATCTCCAGATCCTGAATTGTATAGCTCTAATGGGTTACTTCCATTTTGGTACACCTTCATACTTGAGTTAGATCCTATTGTAAAGGAGTTCCCGTTTACCCAGCTTATTGAACCTAATCCATTAGCAGCTGTGATATTTCTACCGCTTTGTAGCACCTCTAAAAATGTTTGATCGTCTGTGCCTGTGCCATCTCCAGGAGCACTCTGCCAGTTTACCCCCGATGCTGTCTTGACTATCACCTGGCCATCAGTACCGCCATCTCCATCTTTATCATAAAAATGGGTAGTCCTCAGTGCATTGGCTGTAAATTGTCCAGCTATAGTAGATGTGATATATCCTACATCATTAGTAAATATGCTAATGTCCGCTCCTGATATGCTCGTGCCATCACCGCCCGATATGCTTATATCCCCCGTCGATGTATTAAATGACAGGTCTTGACTATCTGTACCTGTGCCATCGGCAAAATTGAAATCATCAATAATCTCGAATACTTCCTGTACAGTAGGACTCGCATCTACAGCGCCCAGATTGCCCGTGAAATTATCTATCACTGTATGCTTAGCTGCATTGAGTATATTTTGTGCATTGGTTTTCTTAAAGCTGCTACTACCCGCTTGATCTTGATAGAGTATATAGTCTGACGCCCCCGAAAAATTAGCGTCATCATTTGTCAATTCTGAAAAATCAAGCTTCACATCGAGATTTGCACCATCCACGAGAGATACACCATCGTTATTATCAGCGACTGCAAAATCTATAGTATACCCATCGTTCTCATTGCCTAATATCTGTAGCGGATTAGTACCCTCCTCCGCTATAGTAGTAGGTGATAGATTGATATCATCCAGCGTCTCAAGAGCTGACTGTACAGTATTATTGCTACTACTGAGATTGCCATCAAAATTACTCGTGCTCGTAGTGATCCCTGATGCCACTGTAGTATTAGCGTCATTATCCCAGTTAGTAATATCTGCTTCTGTGATATCAGCTGCTGCACTACCTGCAAAAACAGGATCTTGCTCATCGTAGATAATCTGTGCCGTGTTATTAGTAGTACTTGCCGTGAATGTAAAATTAGCGCCTGATAGCTGTAGATTAGTACCGCTCGCTTGACCTTCGTTTTTTAAATATAGATTAGCCGCAGGTGATGACGCATTTGAGCCTATTACAAGATTCTGGTCATCGCTGCCTCCGCTGGCGACTGTCACTGTACCACCTCCATTACTCAGTGTTATATCATTTCCGCTCTGACTGAGCGTCTGCAGTTCATTAGTGCTACTATTATCATTGTCTGCTACATTGATAGCGATTGATGGGCTATTAGTAAGATTCACTGTATAGGTCGTGCCTGACTTGCTCGTAGATAGGTCTTGAGTATCCGCACCTGTACCATCTATCCCATTACACACGTAGAATGTGCCTAATATCTCACTGACATCAAGTATATTGTCTCGATCCGTATCAAGCCCGTGATCGACTCGATACCCACCATCTGAGCAGTTAGCCCCAGATCCCTCCGATGTCATCGTGTGTAGATAGTTATACCCATCAACGCCATCCGTGCCATCTACTCCATTAGTACCATTAATGCCATCTACTCCGTCCGCTCCGTCAGCTCCTGCTGGCCCCTGTGGGCCTGTTGGCCCTGTTGCTCCTGTGTTTCCAGTATCTCCCTTATCGCCTTTTTCGCCCTGTGGACCTTGCGGCCCTGACTCGGATAGTATTACCGCTGGCCCTTGATACTTGAATCGGATCTTAGCGATCTCCTGAGCTATAATCTCTAATACTGAGCTATCTAAAGCTACGTTTTGCTGCACCTGAGCCGATAGCATCGATGCGAATAGTAGAAGTATTGATATATGTATTGTTTTTTTCATCTTAATCTGGCCATTGTTTTATTTGAGCTAAGTATAGCGTCAATCCAAATTCATATCCGTTTATGTTAGTTGTTGCTGTAGTACCGTCTCCTGTAGAGTATTTTGTAGAGTAGCTTGCATTAGCTCTGTTCCCTAATTCTCCGCCAGTAGGCACGTATAGTGCAAAATAGTCACCTTGAGGTACTCTATTTGTAGGATTTTTGATGCAATAACATGTAGCTGCCCCTGACACCCTGTCTACTAAGGGGTAAGTCGTGTTATCAATATCTACATTTGAGGGGCCATATTTTAAACGATACTGCACATCAGCCACTGATTGAGGATCAAAGCAATAAGCAATAACATATAAGTCATTACCAAATGACGGTGCTCTATAGTCCTCAAAAAAATACGTCCTATTGCCGTTGGCGTTTATATCTTCTGTTAAATCAGAGTAATCCCCATCAAAACCCAACTGGATATGCCACGCATCCAGATTTATCGCCTCTGACAGGGTGATATTCACATGATCAGTACTTGATGCGAGATCATAATCATTTACGCTTGATGACAAATAGTACCTTATTCGATCTATTTCGCCCTCGCAGTTACAGTTGCTATCAAACACATCATTATACGTATTTGGATCGCCGTCATCACAGGGAGCTCCTACTGAGCAGCTACCAGCCTTATAATACATCTGAGCACTACACTGAGTCGTACATAGCGCTATCATCAGTATCACTGCGATACCGACTACAAAACAGTCTACTATCTGATCGCTATATTCGTCAAGGTTTTTCATAATTTGCTTTTTTGAAAAATCCCTATGAAATATATCATGCCTAATACGCACAATGGCCCAAACATGATCAATGCGAAAACTTCATTCTTGTACTTACCCATATCGCAGATATAAGCATCTGTGAAACAAAGCATCATAGCGGTCAATGACACCGATACGCCTACTGCCTCAAACATATATTCATTAATATTTCTCATAGTTTTATTCAAATTCAATATTGCAAGTCATATAATCTACCGTACCCGTAGGATTGGCTGAGCTAAACTGGAAGTAGTCATACTCGTCAATCGTCGGTAGTGTGCTGATATCTACATGAGATATATCTGTAGTGAGATTAGTAGATACAAAGCCTCTCTGAGTACCTGCCTCATCATAGAGTCGTATCGTCACCTGTACTGAGCTACTCGCTGCTACTTCGCCATAGCAGTTCATCTCGTCTGGCTGTCTATTGATATGCTCTTTTGCGGCTGGCAGTTTACTATAGGTCTTAGCCCCTGAGAGCGCTGCATCTTCTGTGAGTATCTGCCCGATAGGCGTGACGGGTATAGCCGCTATACTATCGCTGATCTCTGTCCTCATCTCTGAGAATGTCGGGGGTAGGGCAGTGCTGGATATATTGCCAGATGCGTCAGATCTGAGCATGCCTGAATACAGTGATGTAGCTCTTAGCTCATCGACTACCACCTTATCGGCCAATAGATTGATCAAGTACTTTGACTGATAGGTAGGAGCCCCATCCAGCTCAAACCCCTGTACTATATTCACCTGCCCAAGATTGACACTCGAAACATCTATCCTGTTTGCAAGAATAAGATCAGCAGCTAAGCTATAGTTATTGACTGATGCCCTCCCTATACCAATAAACTCATCTGCTCGATATCCCAGCGAATCCACATAAAAAATCCCTGTCACATTATTAATAGAGTCTATCAATATCTGATGAATCTCCGCACTGTCAGCATCGAGATAGTTATTAAGAGTAGATAGTGTCACATAAGCGCTATCAAGGTCATAACTTCCTGCATTCTCTACCCATATCTCGATCTCATCACCTATCACACTGCGACCGTAGTACGTGCTTAGCTCATTAGTACTATCGCTATCATCATCTGAGAAGTCAAATCCGTCTATCTGAGAGTATATATCATTGATATTAGTGCGATGCTCATCTATACTATCTCTCAACTCAGAGTCATCATAGGTCATATCATCTACTACGAAGTCAAACTCATTAGCAGCATCATCATATGTCACTGCTATGCGAGTCTCAGTATTACCCGCTACCATCGACCCTACATAGTCCTGTACTTGCTCCTGTGATAGCTGTGTGTCCGTATCGGTATCATCAAGGTATGCGCTAAGGTCTACCGTGCTTGCATCACCTGTGAGTGAGAGCGTATTGCCACTGAGACTTAGATCCTGAGCGTCCGTATTATCGAGATAGGGCGATAGATCTACTGTGCTTGCATCATCTGATATTGATATAGTATTTCCTGAGCGGCTGATAGACTGTATCTCATTAGTCGGATCATTGTCAGCATCATTAATATCGATAGCTGCTATATCCGCAGCGTTTTGAGCTATGTCAGTAGCATTTTGAGTGATATCGCTTGCATTAGTATTTATCCCTGTACGGAGTCCTGCTATACTGTCCAGATAGGGAAGGTCTATCACGCCCCCTCTTTCGAGTAGTATTTGATCATTCGCATGACTGTAGCTGATCTGCTGCTCATCACCATCACCGAGCTGTAGCACGTCTACCGTGTCGGGCTGTAGCTCCCAGACTACTTGCACGACCCCCTGTAAGGTATTGAGTATATTGAGCGTAGTATCATTGACTTGATTGATAGTGATTAGCTCGTTTTGAGGATCGCTATCAGCATCGTTAATATCGATAGCATTGATCGCAGCCGTATTACTGTCTATAGAAGTCCTGTGTGCTCCTATAGAGTCTCTTAGCTCAGTATCATCATATAGCTCATTAGTAGGGTCATTGTCAGCATCATTAATGTCGATAGCGGCTATATCATCTGCATTCTGAGTGATACGAGTATCGTAGCTATCTATACTGTCTCTATACTCATTCAGCCTCGTGAGATGGCTCGATAGGGTGTCTACATTTGCTGCTATACTGTCTCGTATGCCGCTGAGGTCTTGTATCTCATTAGTAGGATCGGTGTCCTGATCGGATGCTATATGAGCATTGATAGCCGTCTCATTAGCACTGATATCACTCGCATTAGTCGCTATATCTGCTACCAGCGCTGCATAGTGCGCCTCTATATCTACCCTATGAGCATTAATGCTATCCGTCAGTGCATTGATGATCTGACGATGTGCCATGATACTATCCCTATGAGGTAGGTATATCAAGCCCCCATCTTCGAGAGTGATACGGTCGAGTGATACGCTATACTCGATCTGCTGATTATCCGTACCAGTAGCCAGATAGTCGCTCCCTTCTATAGAGAAGTCGAATATGTATGTAGTATCTCCTATCTGTATCACCAGATCATTGAGCGTGTCGGTACGTCCTATGAGTGTGTCCGCTTTGATCAGCTCATTGATCTCTCGATGCTGATATCTGCCCGTGCTGTCTGATCCCCATATATGATACCCCGCAGGTGCATTCTGTGACTGCTTAGGCTTGACACCCTGAGCGCTCATCGCTGTAGCGAATAGGGATAATATGACTATGACCCGTACTACCATGATGAGTGCGCTACTCTTCTCCATGTATTTGTCGCTATACACCTGAAACTATGCGTCGAATCATACGACCACTGACCTGCCGTACATGTCGATGATGATGATGCAGGAGGCGATACGTAGCCGATTGTGGCTTCTGATACTTCTATCACATCGCCGTCTGCTTCTACTCCGAGTAGATATGTATACGGTCCTATTTCCGTCCCAGCGCCAAACTCTTGTAGCCTTATCGTTCCTTCTGCTATATCTAAAGACTGGCCCGGCTCTGTAGTATTAATTCCAACACGTTTGCGCCTATCAATAGTTAATACATCTGACAACACACCTCCATCTCCTGTCTTAAAAACAAATCGCCCATTCCGCCTACTATCATCAGTCTGTATCGATAATTGGGCTATATTTTCGTTCGCTATGAAATTATCATTGCGAAATGATAAGTCAAATAATGGGATATTACCCGATCCTATAGACGCATCATATCTCATATCTACCGATGAAATAGACTCATAATTAAGAGGGTTGTTATTTAATGAAATTGTTCGCTCTTCTAATAGCACCTGATCTGCGTTACCAATATTGTTATTGAAAATTGACAAATCTACCGTCTGAGCTGCCTCCCCATCATCCTCAAGCGAAAGACTCAGTGTATTACCACTCAGCGAAAACTCATCTATCGTCTGATCATCGCTCTCCTCTGCTCTGAGCACTGTAGCCGTATCTCTGATAGCATTGATAGCATTATCGAATAATCCATCGGCGTACTGCTTACTTGCAGTTACACTATCGGATAGCACTGAGCCATTACCTCGTAGTATGATCCTGTGCGTCACATCTTGAGCCGATAGCCCACTAATGAGAGCGATACACCACCCTATCGTTATTAAGATTCTCATAGAAAAATATTGTTGATCCTGTTATTTTATATTCATTAATATGCGAAGGTGTCACCACCTTCTTCATTACGACTCCATTCATCGTGAGCGTGTGATTCTTTTCGTTGTCTTTAAACTCATCGACCGTAGGACTCCACGTATCTACGCCCGTCAGTACGATCTCATCATAGTCCGATACATCCAGTGACTCAAACTCTCTCACATCTACGCAGCTCCACATGTTATCCGCACCATTCGTGATACATAGCGTATCTCCTGACCTGTAGAAGGTAGGCGTCATATCGCCCGTGATGATGAAGTCATCGACCGACCAGACCACCTCTACTACTCCGTCTTTTGTATTGAGGAAATTTAAGGTTGTGTCTGTGGGATTGAGGATCTGGACGAGAGCATCACTTGAGACGCTATCTTCATGTATGTAGATCGGCTCGCCATTGACTCCAGATCCGATGAGGTAGCCTTGACCGGGCGCCCACTCGAGATCTGAGAGATAGGTCTGACTGTAGCCATCGCTCAGCCAGACCAATAGTACCAACTTGAGAATAATGCCTCGTATATTCATTGATATGCCTTGTGTGTATAGGGTTTTGTCTATTCAATATCCGACTCTGGCGCTCCTGATGACGTGACCTCGGGTAACATACAGATGTGCCCTTCGCATCTGACGCAGTACTCCTCGCCACAGTCCTCACAGGTGATGTATATGCAGTGATTAGCCATATTACTCGATGAATGAGATGAAAAACTCGTCTGTAGCTTTCGCCGCTCTGTAGAGCTGTATCCTATTAGTGGTGTCGCTCACTGTTATATTGATATGCGAGGGATGGACCAGCGTCTCTCGATATATGAGATTCCCAGATCCTTTCATAGTGCCCCTCAGCTTATACATCATCTCAGCAGGAGTATGCTCAGCAGGATTAGGCAGATATCCCACAGTAGTAGGGATATCGATGTAGTCGGTAGTGATACCTGTGACGAAATGCACCTTTGGCTTATCGGATGAGCCACTGACGATGTCGCCCACGGGCGTATTAGCAGGACCATCCAGCACTGTACTGTCAGGATCGATAGCTTTAGTCGGTTTATACTTCTTAGTCTTGATCGTAGACTTAGAGCTGCCACCGTCTCTGATCTGTATCCACTCACCAGTGATGTGATTAGTCTTAGTATCTTCTCGCATATTGATCATCAGGTAGCTCTTACCCTGATAGTCGAGACGAGTATCTACTCTGACAAAATCCGTATTACTCCGGAGCTTGACGCCCATCAATACCTGCAGTAGATCCGCACGTAGCGCCGCCATATCTATACCGAGCAGCTCGCCATAGCTATAGGTAGGGCCAAGACCATTGTAGGACCAGACGCCCTGCGCATCGACCAGGTCGATCCCATTCCCTGATGGAGATATCTGTATCCGGTTAAAGCTATTACTACTTGGATCATCTCCATAATGTAGCTCTCGTTTGACCACCTCAGTATTATTATCATTGACACTGATCGTATGCCGGATGAATCGGCGAGCGTCCTGATTATCATCCGTCTCATCAGAGATGATCTTGATAAAGTTATCAGCACTATACCAGTCGATCTTATATTTACCGCCCTGTAGTAGTCCTCCGCTATGTATCTCCGCCTGCTCACTACTACCGTCATAGTAGACCACAGCAGGCATAGAGACGCCTACGATGAGCGGACCACTGTCTGGTATCGGATCTTCGCTCTCTATATCGAGGATGTGCTCCAGCTGATTAGGCAGATCAGGATTAAATGTACCTTGCAGCTGCAGATTATTAGTGATGACCTGTACTACGTTGAATGATGTAGTCCACTCATTATTACCATACTCTATACTATCCTGCCCTGTCAGCGTAGCATGTCGCTTGAGATAGTAGTCGCCTATCTTTATGACTACATTAAACTTGAATCGTCTCCTATATACACCATAAATAGTCGGGACACTATTCCATAGTAGCGCACAGTCAAAGATGAATCGAGCATGTACTCGAGCGTCTCCACTATTGTCTATATCTCCGAATGAGTCAGATAGATTCCCTGAGTTTTCGAGATTCCACTCAGCACCTACTATCTTATTATTTTCGCTACCTATCTGATGATCGATCTGGACCACCTTGACAGGTGATACGAATGATATATTGCCACTCTTCTCATAGAAGTAGTGACCCGTATGATTGACCTGTAGCCCTCCGATAGTGAGGGTATTGCCGACCGTAGTGGTCCCATTATATACCTTAGTCTTAGCATAGCGATAGGCTGCCGTCGCATTCGGCTGAGTGAATACTCGTTTATTGACGCAGTAGTATCTACCGAAGTCATGCCATACCTGCATATTCCCCTCTTCGGCTATCCGCTTGATCACCGTCCTACAGGTGCCCGGTACAGTCGTAGCGCCTCCGAGACTATGAGTGAATACATCGCCAAAAGTGCTATTATCATCCAGTTCTATCTGCTCTACCTCCTCAGCGAATGCTCTATAGTCCAGATACTCATGCCTCAAAAAGTCCTTACCCAGCGGATCACCCATCTGTGACTCATGAAAAGTCGAGCGCACTACGAGTAGATCCTCAGCATCTCCGTAGAGATCCCCTACGCCGATATGATTGAGCGCATTGATGAGGTGAGATACCTTGCTCGTAGCATTAGACACGATATTGAGATCAGGAGGGATATACTCATAGTTGTCCAGTTTGCCCAGTCGGTCAGTCGCTTTGAGGGAAAAGTTATAAGTACTATCACTCTTGAGAGGTATGCTACTCTGCTCGATCTCGAGGTAGCCTCTCATGCGTAGCACATTTGACATATACCACTTTACATGATACCTATTCTCATCAGCATTAGAGATGTAGTCTGCGACGAATGCCGCTGCTGGGCTCGATGGAGATACCTCTATAGCCCATGTCAGCGTCGAGGGCTTCAGATAGTCGTATATATCCTTACTCCTGCCTGCGTATGATCTGGAGGGCATTCCCTTGATGATATACTCATCCGTAGTATCCGCTCCCAGCTCACTATCATGTATCTCTACTCGATGTAGCCATCCATTGTTGTCATATGTCTCTCCTGCTATGCGTAGCGCCATCAGGAAGTGATTAAGGGATTATAGCCGAGTGATCGAGTGAGCCGCTGTATAGTAGGGATCAGTGATAGTACGATATCCTCTCCTGTGATGGTCGTAGATATCTCACCGCCCGTCTCTACTACTACCTGCGTCGATGATGGAGCCGCTGGCTGCTGAGCACTGAGCGCCTGTACGCTATGACTGATGACCGGCTCTACTACTGCCTTGATGTCTGACTGTAGCCGATTGAGCGGAGTGATCACCTCTGGATTTACATTAGCCCCTTCATACTCTCCTACATTGACGATGCTATCTCCTGATGCATAGCCCCCGTGTCGGAGCTTAGGTATACGAGATCCGAGCGCTAAGTACTGAGCGAATGCTACTGCTCCAGCTCCTATGTTAGCTGGGAAAGGCAGCCCTGCTGCACTCTTGATCGCTGCAGATAGAGCTCCTGCTATATTCGCCTTGATGAGCTGCTTAGCCTCTGCTACTACGGTCTTACCTATCGCCTTGCTGGTAGAGATGAGGACATTGGCCTTTTTTTCTTGTTCTTTTCTTTCTTCTTTGAGCAGTTTTATTTTTTCACGAGCGGCATCTCGCTCCTCATTGGAGGCATCCTCATCCTGTAGCACCTCCTGAGCGGCGGCTATCTCATCATTGATCGCTGCGATCTCATCTCTGGCCTCTCCAAAACTACCTACCCACTCGAATACATCAAATGATGCTGCAGCATTAGCGAGGCTGTCTGATATATTAGCTCCGAGATTACCCAGATCCGTAGCGAATCCCTGTCCATAGCTGGTGATCTGATCAAAGGCTGATGCAAAGCTCTGTGGAGCCTTAGTAGCAAAAGCATCTATGACCGCCTGATGGTCCGCTATCTCTGCATTGATACGATCAAAAGCCTCTACACTCTGTACTGAGCCGAGCTCCTCTCTGAGTCGTGCGATAGCGGCGGCGGCCTCCTGTACCTGATCATGACGGGTCTCTATCTCTATAGGACCAAAGTCCCCTGCTGCCAGTCGTTCCGCTCCTGACTGGATCGTCTGCACCTCTACGGTCTCTCGTCGAGTAGATGTACCTCCACTATTGAGCGAGTTGATACGGTTCTCTACTTCTGCCAGCTCCGCCTGTAGCGCCTGTAGCGTAGCGAATGTCTGCTCTGCGCCCTGTAGATCGCCTGCGAGTAGTTGGTTTTGTAGTAGGTCGCTGGTCTCGTTTATCTTTTCATTGAGCAGGTCAAAAGGAGGTGTAGCACTCGCTGTGATGTCCTGCAGCGCCTCATCTACCTCTGTGAGCCTACGAGTCAGTACTCTGATAGTATCTGCTGTGGCAGACGCTCCGAGTCGATTACCCTCCAGGAACTGGCTCTGAAATAGCTCCTTACTCTTACTGATCTCATCATTGAGTCGTGCGTAGGAGGTAGGCGCATTGATTCCTACGGCGGCTATCTGATCATTGACACGCTCATATTGTCGCTCGAGCTCCTGTAGGCGCTGTGTGGTCTGCTCCGCCCCCTGGATATTGCCAGCGAATAGCTGCTCTCCGAGTAGCTCCCGAGTCTCTCGGATCTCATCCTGTAGATCGCTGAATGACTGCGGCGTAGAAAATGATATCCCTCCGAGAAATCCTGATATCTTATCTCCTACCGTCTTGACTACAGATAGGGTATTCGCTACGTCATCCTCAGTGACCAGCGATAGCGGATCCGCTCCCGAGGCACGCTTGAGCCCATCAGCTACAGAGGACTGTATATTGCGCCCCGCCTCGACCGCCTCCAGCCCTGCAGCGGCAAATGCCGTACGGAATGCATCGCCGATACCCGATAGATCGCCAGATAGTAGCGCCCGTATGCCATCGCCGATACCGGAGAATAGGATCTTGAAAGTATTGAATACCGCCTCTCCTACATTCTTCAGCACATTGAGCGGAGTGACTACCGCCTCGATGCCTATGCGGAGCTGTGAGGATCCATTGTACGCCTCGACGAAGGTATTAGCCAGTCTCGTACCGATCTGTACGGCCTTATCAAAGTGGGTGTATATGAGCGTACCAGCTGCGAGGGCGGCAGCTCCTATGAGTGCTACGGGTCCGAGTATCGCTCCCAGCGCTCCACGTACTGCCGTCAGTGCTGGCATACCTTTAGCCCCTATGCCCTTGATGCTATCCCCGATACGACCCATGCCGGGTAGTACCTCCGAGCCTACATCTATGAGATCGCCGAGACCGCCTGCCAGATCTGTGACGGTACCCAGCGCATCAGCGAAGGGACCACCGAGATCAGTAGCATCGAGGATATCTCTCAGCCCTCTGAATCCTGTCTCTGCTGTAGACACTCCTCGACTCAAGCGCTCACTGGATCTACCGCCTCGATCCATAGCGGCCTCCACTCCATCAGCGATAGCATCAGCCGACTGTAGTATAGTAGCCTCTGCTCGCTCACTGATCTGCTCAGCACCTCGCAGCCCTCTGACGAATCCGTCGATCCGAGCGTCTATATCTACAAAAAGCTCACCTATGCTGGGCATGTCTTATTCTTCTTCTGATTCTTTACTAATCCGCTGCAGGGGTACTCCCAGCTCTCGAGAGAGCGCCTCTGCCATCTTCATCACATCGATCTCTCTATCTCCACGCTGCGCTGTGCCCGCCTCCTGTCGCTGATCATCCCATGTGAAGCCTATCACATCCTCGGGACCACTATAGTCAGCTCCCAGCGCTCTCAGTATCTTCCAGCCGATGATACGCATGACCTCATAGGTCTCATGTCGCTGCGCTCGCTCATCAGCTATCCGATCTCGATAGGCATCTATACGAGCGAGGATATCATCATAGTCAGCCTCATATAGCTCTGTGATAGATATACCTGCTCGATAGGCTACTGATCGTAGCTGATCACTCTCTACTCCTTTTTTTTATCAGCATGAGCGGCTACCATCTCGTCAAACTCCCTAACGATGACCGTATAGTCTCGCTTATCCTGATCCAGCTGATCACTCAGCTCATCAAAACTGATATCTGTACCGCCTGCCACTATCGCACTGTGCATGTATCTCACATATGATACTATGCCTTTATTGACCTGTGACAGCGGTATCCCGTGTATCTCCTCAAAGTATCGAGTACATCTGAATCCCAAACTTAATGGATACGATGTACCTGCTATCTCAATAGTTGGTTTTGCCTTTGCCATATGCTACTATGCTGCTACTGTGAGCGTAGGCGCTCCGATAGTGACGAATGGATAGGTATACTTACCTGACTGTCTCACCTGAGCCTGTACGGTAGATCCTGAGAATCTCGCTGCAGTAGTCACTACGATAGTACCTGTAGATCCTACGAGCTCCTTTTTTAGGAGCAGCTTACCCCCTGCTACTGCTGTAGCGTAGAGTGTCTCCCAGTTGTCCTGTTCTCCGGCATATCCCTCTACCTGTATCTGACCTGTAGATGACTCTGTCTGAGACTCGGCGTATTTACCTTGATTATCCTTGTGATGGATGTCCTCTCCCTGATGGGAGTAGGTCCATGAGAATGATGTAGACTTGTCAAATGTGTCCCACGTAGTACCATCGTCTGTACTGAAGTGGAGACGCCAGTCGGTTCCGCTATAGATATCTCCTGCTGCCATGATTTATGATTTTTTAGATTTTGTTTCTGATTTTATTTCTTCTCCTTTCGAGTCTGCTGTAGGTGGTTTTGGGGCGGCCTCTTTTTTCGCTGTAGCGAATCCTGATACCTCCACTCCCTCCACCGCTGGATCGCTGGTATAGACTACCTGTCCTGCCTTGATGCCTCTATAGGGTTTTGATAATTTGATATACTTCATTGATGTATCAATTTTTACTGCTTTATCGTAATACTCTGGCCTGATAGACCGTCACTACCTCGTCTACTCCCTGCTCATCCTCTCGCTCTGTGTACTGATCTATCTGCCACATCTCCTGCACTCTGACGCCTGCATGAGTACCGCTACTACTCTCTATCAGTGTCACTATCTGATCACTGATCTCTATCCCTGTCAGCACAGTGAGCGCACATACTCGTATCTGATACTGATAGACCGTCACCATACCTGCATCTGCTCCCTGCGCCTCCTCTGGATCCATAGTCATGCGCTGGACCACTGCGTAGGGTCTTGGCTGATCGGCTGGTACATGTACCACTCTCGGCGTACCGATCTGTCCTATGATGCCTGCGTCACTCTCCAGTATGCTGATGATCGCTTTCTCTATCATATCTCTCTCTTGAGTCGTGTACTGACGGCTCGCTGTGCTGCGGTCCTACTGCGATCCATAGCTCTGCGGAGCCACGGATTGAACGCATGTCGGATACCTGCATAGCTGACCGTACTATCTACGCCTACCTGTAGCCTATCGCCTCTGCGCTGTGAGAGGTGAGATGACCGTAGGCGGCCTGTGCGTACGGGAGATTCTGCTTTAGCAGCCTTGATGAGCTGCGAGGCTATCTCCTGCTGTGCTATCGGTCTCAGCTTTCTGAGCCGTAGTGATTCTTTCCTTATTGACTTACTGAGCTTACCCATATCGCTGTACTCTCAGTAGCATATACTCTCGCTGTCCGGCTATATCCTCTACCGCCTCTATATCATAGTCCTGCGATCTATAGCGGACCAATAGCGTCTTATCCTCCAGGGTAGCGCTATAGCGTACTCTGAACTCCAGAGATCTATAGCTGGTCTCTCGCCTCGATAGGCTCAGCTCATCGCCTGAGATATAGCTGACCTCTGCCCATCGCTCCATCAGTAGGGCGAGGGTGGTCTCCTCTTCATTGAGCGCATTCTGCGTAGTGATCCGCTCATATATCTGTATCCGTTGATCCAGACGTCCATGCTCATCTCCCAGCCTATCTATCATGTGCGTACTCGCTGATAGTGATTGCGATAGGGAGCTATCCACTGCAGTAGTGTTTTCATAGCATTAGGATCTGACAGCGCTTTGTGCTGATCCATGTAGCTGATGAGTGATAGTATCGTCCACTTGATCAGCGCTGGCACATCATCTGCTGTCGCTCCGTATCCTGCTGTATATGTCACCTTGATATGCGTCGGCACATCGAGTGATAGATCATGTATTGTGATCCTATTAGGATATATTGACCGCTCTATAGTGATACTCCCCCCTACTATAGTATGCTCGTACCACTCATTCTCATCCTTGTCATATACTTCTACTTTAGTGATAGCTATGAGGGGTAGCTTCTGTAGGGCGAATACTGCTCCACTCGGATACAGATGTGGCTCTATCGTCTCCTCTATCGTCTGTGTAGTGAGTGATATATGCGCCTCCGCCTCTATATACTGTCGAGCGGCTACCTGTAGCATCTCGAGATAGGGCGTCTTAGCTGTCAGGACATCGGTATCTATATTGAGATGCTGAGCTATCTCAGAGATCGATACCGGCTCTACTACACTATCTGTGACGACTCGGATCATCTATACTTTTTTATTAGTAGCTGTAGATCCTTTAGGACCAGCGGCTTTTTCAGATTTCTTCTGTAGCCCGTCTGCCTTGGCTCTCGCTGCAGCGTCTGCTTTTTCTTTCTTGGCCTTAGCCTCCGATGCTGCTTTCTGGATGCTGGCCATCGACGCTTTGGTCTTTTCCTGAGCGGCCTTGATGACCTTCTGCTCAGCGTCATACTCTTTCTGCGTCTGCGCCTTGCCGAGCTCATGTAGCTGCTGTAGTGCAGCCTTAGCCTCCGATGCTGTGATCCCTTTTTTCTCCTGTAGCTGTGCTACTGTCACCCACTTGCTGACATAGCCAGTCGCTGGATGATAGGTAGGAGTAGGGATATATGCTTTGTCCATCGTGTAGGGTGATTTTCTTAGGTGATAAAAAAAGGTGGAGAGCCGCTCTGTAGAGGCTCTCCTGACCTCTTTTCTATATGTATGTATTATAAAACAATCCCGTATCCATTAGGCTACAGACATGTACTTGACCGCCTGTGGTACAGACAGCTTACCATCCATACGCTGATAGCCAAAGAATCCTACGACAAACTGCTCGATATATCTCTCATTAGCCCGTAGGACCATGAGATCCTGCACCATACGGATGGTGTAGTATGAGAAGTCACCGAATAGGATAGACTTATTACTCGATGTAGCGATAGTAGGGAGATCATCATTGATGACATACTCTCTACCCATGAAGAGCGACGGCACCCCTGCCTTGACAGACGGCTCCCATAGCTTACGCCCTTCTGTGTCCTCCATTTTTCTGAGGATCTTGAGCGTCTCCGTGGCAAACATCCACTTTCCCATCTGACGGTATGCCTCATCTACTGATAGCTCTGCATCGATGAAGTCATCCTGTGAGAGTCCTGCACCATTCGCCGCAAAGGTCACGCCTGAGTCCTGAGCATCTTCGATGATACCTGTAGGCTCATTAGTCCCTGTCCCTACTGTGAATGCTACATTCGCTCTACGGCCTATACGAGTACCGGATACTCGATTGATATAGCTCGTGATATTGAATGCGTCATCCTGCAGCTGAGCATAGGATAGCTTGATCGCCTTAGAGCTAAATATGTAGCTACCAAGCTCGAATCTATCTCCTGCGAGATCCTGATCTGATGCTGCTACATTCTCTCCGATGATCTCACCGATATTAGCCGTGTCATCCATGCGTGGAGTGGACCATGGCGCCCCAGTAGATGTGCGGAGTACATTAGGCACCTGCTCTCCTGCTTCATTAGGTCGAGTACCTACCGCTCTGAACATGCCGCCATAGTGCTTCATGATCTCGATGAGCTGATTACCGTACTCATTATTGATGAGAAATCCAGCGCTGGCAGCATTAGTCGTGACCATCGTCCGCTTTTCATCATTAGCAAACTGTGGACGCACTAATACGCTACGAGACTCCTCTGACATATCTCTGACTCCATTGATGAGGTAGTCCTTGAGGGCTGAGCCATACTTAGCCGCTCGCTCCTCAGGAGCCATGCCGCCTTTCGGCTGGTCGCCTCTGAGCTCTGCAGGGGCTTGCTGCCCTGCTATAGTGCGCTCTCTCTCGAGGTGGCGCTCTTCGATGCCTATCTGCTTATCCAGCTCATCGTAGCGAGAGTCGAGTTTAGCCCATTTAGCCTCTTCATCGGCTGTAAATGTTCTTTTCTCATCACCTCCGAAAACCTCTTTTTTCAGATCGGTCATCTGTTCGTGCACTTTTCTCCGCTCTTGCATGAGCTGATTGATCTTGCTTACAGACATTTTATGATGTTTTGATTATGAATTATGATTATTAAATTTCTATACTTATAGTCGCATCTCTCGTAACCTAAGGTCACACTCTATACGCTGTCTCTCGATCTCTACGAGCTCAGTATCTACTGCTCTCATCTCCTGCTGTGCGCCCTCCTTACTCCGTAGTGCTACCGTCGTATCTGGGTAGAATGGGAAAGTGGCGAGCGTCACATCAAAGAGCTCCTCAAACTGACGTATCTCTCTGACGTCTACTCCGTCCTCATCGACTCTCCATGTCTCATCACTCACGATAAATCGGAAACTGCACTGATCCAGGTCGCCTCTCTCGAGCATCTCTGCCACATCCATACGGCTGCGTGGACATGCGAATGAATACTGCAAACCTCGCTCATCTATGGATAGCTGTAGGGTCCCCTGTCCAAACTTGGATCGGGCGAGCAGCATATCTTCATTATGATTAAGCAACGCCCTCACATCTGATCGCTCCAGCACACCTACTCCAGCGCCTGGCATGATCACCTCGATATATTCTTTCATTCGCTGCTCCTTAGAGCACCAATACGCTGATTTTGATGGACTATTATAGAGGTATGCGTATCCCTCTATCGTAGGTGTAGCATCTGTACGGTCCTCTGGAGGGCTGACAGCTCTGATCTCCTGCGCTGGGACCATGACACGCCGCTCGCTATTGTCGATCTGCTCTTTATTCTTCTTCATGAGGGGCTACTGTTTTTGTATTTATATTTTCTTTGTCTATATTCTTCGACTTTTGGAAGTCTACGAATCTATCCCCATCTGGTACAGGAGGCAGATCTATCACGGCTCTGGCCTCATTGATCGTCATGAGCTGAGCGGTCATCATCTTAGTGAGGTAGTCAGCTACTGCCTTGCTATCTCCCTTGAGTAGTGATGACATATTCCACTTGATCCTGCGCTTGTTGCGTTCATCTGGGCTATATAGCTTGCGCTCCAGCTCATCCTCTATGCGTCTGATCCATGGCTTGAGGCAGAAGCGGACATGATTATGAGCCATCTGCTCCGTGTCTTTCTTAGACTTGCTGGCCTCTCGATCATTGAGCATATCGAGGGATATACGTAGATAGCTGGCTACCTCGCCTGCTGTCATGCTGAGCACCTCGGAGTAGCTCATGTCATTAGGACTGAGCGATGAGGCTAAGAACTGTGCTCCATGATCAAGGACAGGTATCCGCCTCGCTGCGAGCTCTCCAGCCACATAGTCGGACATAGCCACCTTTGCCCTGAGTCCTGCTGGGCCTTCGCCGAGTGACTCTTTGATACCGATGGCTCCTATGCCGTACTTATTATCTCGGAGTGTCTCATTGATATAGGACTGCGCCTGTATGTGCGTCCTGAGTGATGAGGATAGAGCGAGGGTATTATTGAGCCCACGCCGTCCATCAAAGCTGAACCCCTTGATATGTATCACTTCGTCAGGATATAGCGGCCCTGTCTGGTAGCCTCTGCCATAGAGCTGATACCACATGCGACCTCTCGTATCCTCCCAGATGACGGCCTCATCATAGGCCCCTACTCTCAGCTCCTGCACCGTACCCTGACGGCGTATGATCTGTGTGACACTGTCGCCTACGAGTCCAGCATTAGCGATCCAGCTCTCTACGATACTGGACCAGCTGTAGTCCGGGGATGGTGTCTGAAAGAAGGCATTGAGGGGATCGGTATAGTCTACCTCCCAGCGGCCCTCGCCTGCGTCTACCTGTGTCTCCACAGTACCGCCTGCGATGTCCTCTGCGATGATCTTGATCGCCGTGACGAATGGTGGTACTCCTATAGCTACTCCTGCATGCATCGGCTGCGAGGCATGCTGCACGGAGGCTCCACGCTGAGCGCCCAGTATGGCGTCTGCGATAGGGGTGTTAGGATTATTAATAGATGGGTAGCCCGTCCACGCTGTAGATCGGCTCTCGCTATCTGTAGACGGTCCGGATGGGACTGCCCATGATCGTATAGTACTGAGTATACCCATGTGTGCAAACATGGGCTATATAGATAGGTATTGGTGTTATCTTTGGTGACATTAGTCGCCGCTCATGAAGTAGCTGTGTATAGTTCCTTAGTATGAAATAACTGATAACTGAGTGATATCACGCCCCTGCTCTGTAGGTACTGATAGTATCGCTCTGTAGACTTGATACTATTGTGTCCGAGATAGCGCTGGATCTCGAGGATATTCACCCCGTCATTGATCATATGTGTAGCGATACTGTGACGTAGGAGGTGTGGCCATATCTTCTTTCCTATACTCTGCTCATGCCGCTTGACTATCGCAGATACTGAGCTGGCAGAGTACTGACTACCTCCTACTCCCTCAAATAGATATACTCGAGGACGCTCTGATCGATAGTACTCCTCCAGGAGAGCGAGTAGATCGGCTGTGATGTCTATGCGGCGGTCTTTATTACCTTTGCCACCTCTGATATGGATCGACATACTGGATCTATCTATATCTGATAGTCGGAGTGATAGCAGCTCTGATGTGCGAGCTCCGAGTAGGTAGAGGCAGGAGATGATGGTGCGATGCTTGATATTGTCCGTATCTCGGATCATCTGCGCTACTTCGCTCTTACTGAGCACCTGCCAGACGTTTTTCTTAGTCTTGCGATAGGATAGCCCTGATAGCTTACGAGTCTGGCGGAGTATCTGGTCATAGATGATGTGTAGTGCTGCGAGTGACTGATTATAGTAGCTGTCACTCATATCTGTAAGGTATTCTCTGATCTGTGTAGTGCTGACATGTGATGGAGTCCGACCTACTATATCTCTACAGTGATCGAGATAGGCATACATCCGACCCATATAGACGGATCGAGTCGCCTCTGACTGATACTTGAGGTATACTATCGACTTGTAGGTATTAATAAACTCCAACTTTTTCATGTCTTTTTATATTGATTTTCAAGTAGTTATATTAATTGGGAGTATGAATACATTAAGATGCAATATAGGCGGCCAAGGATTCGAACCAAGGATGCTGGAATGCCTACACTGGGCTTCTAAGTCCCTCGTCGCTGAGACAAACTTTATCATCAGGCCAGCGCCACGCCTATAAAGCACTTAATACGTGATAGTAGAGAATCTATTTTTTGCCACCCTCTTTTAAAAATTCGTGGTTCATATAACCTTCTCGGAAAGCAGACATATACATTGATGCTTCATTTTCTGATAGATTAGAGAATATGTACATCGCTGAAAATCCACCCTTCCCATCATCGAAGTACAAGCTATATTGATCCTTGTATTTCCAAGCACCGAAGCCTATTCTTGACTTCACTTTTGTTGTTTGTAGATAGAAATTATCAGATAGTTCTCTTAATCTTTGTAGAGCATTATTTACATTGTGGTTTGTCGATGATGTCATTCGCTCTTTATCTTCCTTTGTTAAAAAAGTATATATTCCCATAATTAATTATTGTTGTTTTGCTAAACTCATTAAAAAATAGACTCTCACTATCACTTGCACATTATCAGTGATGCTCTTCGAGACACCACAATGATAATTCAGCATATCCGAGAATCTATTTTTTGCCACCGCCACCCTTGATGCGGATAGATAGCTCGTATCCTAACTTGTTGAGACTATCCTCGATCTGGTCGATCATATCCAGATACTTAGGATAGTCTCTCGTGCTATGTGCTTGTAGCCTACCTCTGGCCGCAGCGATCTGAGACTTAGTGATAGAGCCAGACGCTATATCTGACTCTATTTTCTTTCTGATCTTACTTGACATCTGTAGAGAAAATTGTATCACCAGTCTCATTACATACTACAGATACTATCCCTCCTTTGTAATCTGCGAAATATGACTCATTAGTACCATTCCAAGACTCGATGTAGTCCATACAATATTTTTCTGTAGCCTCGAATCCTTTAGAATCGCTGTCATTTTCGTCGTTGAATGTTACATCGTAGGTCAATTGTGAATTTTTCATTTTTATTAGTTTATATCTCAGCTTCATCGCTTTCGAGTACTCAAATATATAACCTTTCATGGTTATCTCCAAATGTGGTTATAGTTATTTATAAAATAAGGTAACTATATACCTGTTTACACCAAAGAAGAAATAAGGGATAATTGGTGTCTTAACCCCTGATTAATTTCTACTTGTCTTTAGGATTGTAGTTTAGAGCCGTTTTGAGCGAGTTATTGA
>WUUP01000028.1 GCA_009833045.1 Saprospirales bacterium GYS_P2D | reverse complement strand
TAAGTCGTAACAAGGTAGCCGTACCGGAAGGTGTGGCTGGAATACCTCCTTTTAAGAGTACAGTAGTATTATATGATGGTATGATTTTTTCATCTTTCTTCAAGTCAAGTATTGAAAAGAGGATATAAAGATATTCAGTGAGGAAAAGAAGCAGAGACAAATTTAGTTGATAGGAATTAAGGTCTATTGACTGATAGCTGCGACTAGATAGTCTCGTAGCTCAGCTGGTTAGAGCACTACACTGATAATGTAGGGGTCGGCGGTTCAAGTCCGCCCGAGACTACAGAGTGGGAGGTGATTTATTGTAGATAAATCATAGAAATAGTGAAGAATAGATGGGGGATTAGCTCAGCTGGCTAGAGCGCCTGCCTTGCACGCAGGAGGTCATCGGTTCGACTCCGATATCCTCCACAAATGGTTAGTATAGATTAATCATTTTAATAATTTGATAAGAATTGTACTATTCCAAAAAGGATAGTACATGAAGATACAGGAGAATACTTTCGTTATTTTTTGCTATCTGAAGTAGCTAAAAGGTAGGAAATAGGGGAGAGGATATCTGAAAAGTTCATTGACATACTGAATAAATATATCGAGTAATTGAGTGATAGGATACTCAAATAAAAGAAACTCATTAAAGAAGCGAATAAGAGCATATGGAGGATGCCTTGGCTCTCAGAGGCTACGAAGGACGTGGTAAGCTGCGAAAAGCTGCGGGGAAGTGCAAACGACTATTAATCCGCAGATGTCCGAATGGGGGAACCCGTTAGATTGAAGATCTAACTTATAGCGAACCCGGGGAACTGAAACATCTAAGTACCCGGAGGAAAAGAGAACAATAGTTATTCCGCGAGTAGTGGCGAGCGAAAGCGGAGGAGCCCTAAAGTGTATATAATTGTAGTAGAATTATCTGGAAAGGTAAATCAAAGAAGGTGACAATCCTGTATACGAAATGGTTATATATATGATACGAGTAGGGCGGGGCCGGTGAAACCCTGTCTGAATATGCCAGCACCATCTGGCAAGGCTAAATACTCCTGAGAGACCGATAGTGTACTAGTACCGTAAGGGAAAGGT
>WUUP01000027.1 GCA_009833045.1 Saprospirales bacterium GYS_P2D | reverse complement strand
CCTATCGGGCCGCCTTCTACTACTGCCGTAGGATCGGTAACCATTACATTCGTCAGGCTTACATTACCTGTATTCGTAACCGTAAACGCATAGCGCACCGTGTCACCTACACCGATCACACCGTCCATATTCGTATCACTCGCTCCTACCAAATTCTTCACAAGCTCTATGCTTGGCATTGGGCTGATCAATATCACTGTTGGATCATTCGTAGCGTCCATGTCATTATCATTCGGATCTAAGGCATCCGTCTCCGTTAACTCTGGATCCGTAACCACCATCGGGCTGTCTCCATCCGTCGTAGGTGCCGTACCCGCATCTGAGTCATCCGTCACTGGCGCATTCATGCTGCCATCTGGATTGTTTGGCGGGGTACCGCTTACCTCCGCTACATTCTCTACTCCACCGGCATCCACATCGCCTTGTGTCAATACATAGTACGCTGTGAATACATCACTGTTTACACTGTCCGGTGCCATCACGCCGATCGGGCCACCCTCTACCACTGCCGTAGGGTCGGTCACCGTCACATTCGTCAAGCTTACATTGCCTGTGTTCGTAACCGTAAACGCATATCTCACTGTGTCACCTACACCGATCACACCGTCCATATTCGTATCACTCGCTCCTACCAAATTCTTCACAAGCTCTATGCTTGGCATTGGGCTGATCAATATCACTGTTGGATCATTCGTAGCGTCCATGTCATTATCATTCGGATCTAAGGCATCCGTCTCCGTTAACTCTGGATCCGTAACCACCATCGGGCTGTCTCCATCCGTCGTAGGTGCCGTACCCGCATCTGAGTCATCCGTCACTGGCGCATTCATGCTGCCATCTGGATTGTTTGGCGGGGTACCGCTTACCTCCGCTACATTCTCTACTCCACCGGCATCCACATCGCCTTGTGTCAATACATAGTACGCTGTGAATACATCACTGTTTACACTGTCCGGTGCCATCACGCCGATCGGGCCACCCTCTACCACTGCTGTAGGGTCGGTCACCATTACATTCGTCAGACTTACATTGCCTGTGTTCGTAACTGTGAACGCATATCTCACCGTGTCACCTACACCGATCACACCGTCCATATTTGTATCACT
>WUUP01000026.1 GCA_009833045.1 Saprospirales bacterium GYS_P2D | reverse complement strand
AGGTAACTATATACCTGTTTACACCAAAGAAGAAATAAGGGATAATTGGTGTCTTAACCCCTGATTAATTTCTACTTGTCTTTAGGATTGTAGTTTAGAGCCGTTTTGAGCGAGTTATTGAATGATGATAAAGGTTCTTTTTCTTCTTCAATGTCCTCTATGTATTCACTAAACCTTGATTTAGGAAGTTTTCCCGTAGTTTTAATCTCAATAATGGCCTTGTCAAAATCTGACAGATGCTCAATGTCTTGTTTGACTCTAAATTTGTCATATTCCTTTTTGGCGTAGTTATCTGCTACCTTCTTAGCTACCGAACCTGCATTATCCAAAACATCATATCTGTTGAAAGTTATGAAGTCATCTAAATTCTTAGCCCATTCGGCCATAGGCATTACAATGCGCCTTCTGACAAATCCTTCTGCATAATCTAAAAACATTGACACTATTCTATTTAACTCGCTCAACTCTTCCTCTGATAGATAGTTTTTCGCAATCGTTATATCAGATGCTATAATTTTCTTTTCTTGTTTCTGGCCTTTCCATGAGGTTAATCCCATATTCTCAACTTCTGAATTAGCTCGTGCTCTAATAAGTTCTGCGGCTGTTTTGCCAGTTACAGCAAATAGTAACTTGTTCTGAACTATTTTATAGAATTTTCTGGTCTGAGGTGCATCTTTGTCGTAATCAGAACTCATATCTCGATATAAATCAGTGATTTTCTGATAAAATCTTCGTTCCGACGCCCTAATCTCTTGAATACGTTCTAAGAGTTCATCAAAGTAGTCCTTATTGAATAGTTTTTTCCCTTGTTTTAATCTGTCATCATCGAGAACAAATCCTTTGATTAAATATTCTTTCAAGACTTTTGTAGCCCAGATTCTGAATTGTGTTGCTTCGTATGAGTTTACCCGATATCCTAAAGCAATAATAACATCCAAAGAATATACTTGTGTAGGATACTTCTTTCCATCTAAAGCAGTATGTGAAATTTTGTCACATACTGAATCCTCTTCTAATTCCCCAGTTCTAAAGATATTTTTCAAATGTTTAGTGACATTTGATCTATCAGTATTAAAAATGATACTCATCCCCTTTTGGGTAGCCCAAATATTGTCATTGATTAAGGCAACCCTCACTATTACTTCGCCT
>WUUP01000025.1 GCA_009833045.1 Saprospirales bacterium GYS_P2D | reverse complement strand
TTGATTTGAACAACAATGGTGTACAAGACACAGATGAAGAAGGACTTGAAGGTATCACAGTAGAGATCTACAATACGGGAGCAGATGGTATCGCAGAGACTGCAGACGATGAGTTAGTAGGAAGCGATGTGACGGATGCTAATGGAGATTACTTTGTCGATGGTTTATTACCAGGCGATTACTACGGTAAGATCATGGATATCAATGGTGACTATCCATTGAGCAGTGGGCCTACGAGCTTAGATCCGAATGATGATACAGATGGTGACGACAATGGTTTACAGCCAGACGGTGCTGGAGCGGGTGTATGGAGTAATGTGATCACATTAAGCCCTATGGACGAGCCAACAGGCGCAGCTGAGTCAGGTAGCGGTGGCGATCAAGATGACGCTGACGATGCGAATGGCAACATGACGCTTGACTTTGGATTTGCACCATTGATGAGCATTGGCTCCAATGTCTTTGTAGACAATAATGACAATGGTATCAGAGATGCTGGAGAGCCAGGTATCGAGGGAGTAGCTATCGAAGTATACAACACCGGAGCAGACGGTATCGCAGAGAATGCTGACGATGAGTTAGTAGGCAGCGATGTGACGGATGCTAATGGCGATTACTTTGTAGATGGTTTAGCCCCTGGCGACTACTACGTGAAGGCAATGCCAACAGAAGAGTATCCTCAGAGTAGTACAGATATAGCGAGCACAGCAGATGCTGATGGCGATGTAGATAATGATGACAATGGACTTCAGCCAGATGGCAAAGGAGCGGCAGTATGGAGTAATGTAGTTACTCTATTAGGCGGCGACGAGCCAGTAGGTGGAGCGGAGTCAGGCAGCGGCGGCGCTCAAGATGATGCAGCTGATGCGAATGGTAACATGACCGTTGACTTTGGCTTCTTACCAGAGTTGAGCATTGGATCTACAGTATTTGCAGATAATAATAACAATGGTATCCAAGATGCGGAAGATGATGGCATCGAAGGAGTGACCGTAGAAGTATATAATACGGGAGCAGATGGTATCGCCGAGAATGCTGACGATGAGTTAGTAGGCACAGCGGTGACAGATGCAGACGGATTCTACTTAGTAGAAGGCTTAGCACCTGGTGATTACTATGTGAAGGTGATGCCAGATGCGGACTTCCCACTATCGAGTGATGACATTGCTACGACAG
>WUUP01000024.1 GCA_009833045.1 Saprospirales bacterium GYS_P2D | reverse complement strand
GGATTGTCATCCTCACTACCGATCAAGCCATCGCCATCTGTATCTGGCTCATCACCTGGTGTACTGTCATTATCAAACTGATCTACTGCCTCAATGCTCGCTACATTCACATACTCTACTCCATCTCCTGGCGCTAAGACCTCTGCAGTGAATGTCAAGTCTACTGTCGTTCCAGAAGCAATGCTCGCTACTGTCCACTCGATAGTGCTGCCTGTCACAGTACCTGACTGTGCACTCGCATCGATAATCGTTAAGCCATTTGGTACTACATCCTCTACCACTACATTTGTAGCAGCGTCAGGTCCGTCATTCGTCACTTGGATAGTGAATGTGATAACGTCTCCTACATTCGGCTCACCATCATTTACCAACTTGATTAAGCTCAAGTCTGCAACTTGTGGTAATACTGGCTCATCGTCAGCATCATCCTGATCATCTGGATCTACTCCAGTATCATTAGGATTATCATCCTCACTACCGATCAAGCCATCTCCATCTGTATCTGGCTCATCACCTGGTGTACTATCTACATCATATTGATCAGTCTCTTCTACACTTGCGATGTTCAAGTAGTCTACTCCATCTCCTGGTGCTAATACTGTCGCATCGAATGTCAAGCTAACTGTCTCTCCTGCTGCAATACTTAGATCGCTCCAGTCGATAAAGCCATTCGCACCACCGGCTGGAAGCGCCAATATGCCACCTCCTGTGATGTTGTCTATGCTACCATAGCCATTTGGAAGCTCATCTACTACTCTTACGCCTGTCGCATCATTAGGTCCTGCATTGCTCACCTCAATAGTGAATGTCACTACATCACCTACATTAGGTCTCGCCTCACTTACTAATTTGATCAATGACACATCTACACTTGGTCTAAATCCAAAGTCCACTGTCATGTTACCATTAGCATCATCTGCATCATCCTGATCGCCGCCTGGTGCTGACTCCTCAGCGCCTACTGGCTCATCTGATCCTTCTAAGGTGATCACGTTACTCCATACTGCAGCTCCTAATCCATCTGGCTGAAGTCCATTGTCATCGCCATCGACATCTCCATCCGGATTTGCTGTCGTAGCAATGTCATCACTCGATAGTGGGAAGTCCGCATCTGGCATCACCTTCACATAGTAATCACCAGGTGCTAAGCCTTCTACTAAGTAGAATCCGTCTGCATCTGTCACCGCTGT
>WUUP01000023.1 GCA_009833045.1 Saprospirales bacterium GYS_P2D | reverse complement strand
TGATTACTGCACTACACTGATCTGTATTGCCGCAGTCATCTGTAGCCGTAAAGGTCACTGTCAAACCAGCTCCGTTCGTGTTACATACTACAATTGGTAAGCTACCTGCAGTATAGTTATTTGATATGGTCACATTCGCATCACAGACATCACTTGCACTCACACTATTTAACCACGCATTGATCTCGCTCGTGTAATCGCCATCACACTCTAAGATTAGGTCATTCACACAGCTAATCACTGGATCTACTCGATCCACAATTCTGATTACTGCACTACATTGATCGGTATTGCCACAGTCGTCCGTTGCTGTAAACGTAACAGTCAAGCCAGACCCGTTCGTGTTACATACTACACTTGGTAAGCTACCTGCAGTATAGTTATTGCTGATGGTCACATTAGCATCACAGGCATCACTGGCACTCACACTGTTTAACCATGCACTAATCTCACTTGTGTAGTCACCGTCACACTCTAAGATTAAGTCATTCACACAGCTAATCACTGGATCAACTCGATCTACAATTCTGATTACTGCACTACATTGATCGGTATTGCCACAGTCATCTGTAGCTGTAAATGTAACAGTCAAACCAGCTCCATTTGTATTACATACTACACTTGGTAAGCTACCTGCAGTATAGTTATTGCTGATGGTTACATTAGCATCACAGGCATCACTCGCACTAACACTATTCAACCACGCATTAATCTCGCTCGTGTAATCTCCGTCACACTCTAAGATCAAGTCATTCACACAGCTAATCACTGGATCAACTCGATCTACAATTCTGATTACTGCACTGCACTGATCTGTATTGCCGCAGTCATCTGTAGCTGTAAATGTAACAGTCAAGCCTGCCCCATTAGTATTACATACTACACTTGGTAAGCTACCTGCAGTATAGTTATTACTGATGGTCACATTAGCATCACAGGCATCACTCGCACTCACACTGTTTAACCATGCACTAATCTCACTTGTGTAGTCACCGTCACACTCTAAGATCAAGTCATTCACACAGCTGATCACTGGATCATCTCGATCTACAATTCTGATTACTGCACTACATTGATCGGTATTGCCACAGTCATCTGTAGCTGTAAATGTAACAGTCAAGCCTGCCCCATTAGTATTACATACTACACTTGGTAAGCTACCTGCAGTATAGTTATTACTGATGGTCACGTTAGCATCACAGGCATCTG
>WUUP01000022.1 GCA_009833045.1 Saprospirales bacterium GYS_P2D | reverse complement strand
CGATTACGCTTGTCACCAATACCAATGACAGTGGCTGTGGATCATTACGATTCGCAGTGTGTAATGCTATGGCGGGAGATACGATCAGATTTGACGCAAGTCTGGATATGGACACCATCAAGCTCGACACTGAGATCACCCTCGACAAAAACCTCGTCATCCTCGGTAATGACACCACTAAGACCATCATCGATGGCACGGGGACCTCTCGTATCTTCCACATCCCAGCAGGAGATACCGTATCCATCTCCGGCATCAAGATGCGAGGAGGCAATGGGACTGGTACAAACAATAGTGGCTCTGGTGGTGCTATCCTCAATCAGGGATCTCTGACCCTGACCAATACTACGGTGAATGGCAATTCCGCTTCTAACGGGGGGGGGATCGTCAACAGCTTCGGCACCCTGACCCTGACCAATAGTGCGGTGAGTGGTAATTCCGCTTCCAACGTCGGGGGGGGGATCAGCAACTTCGGCACCCTGACCCTGACCAATAGTACGGTGAGTGGTAATTCCGCTTCTGCCGGGGCGGGGATCTACAACATCGGTGGCACCCTGACCCTGACCAATACTACGGTGAGTGGTAATTCCGCTTCTGCCGGGGGGGGATCCTCAACGACTCCGGCACCATGACCATGACCAATAGTATTGTCGCAAAGAATAGTGCTCCGAATGATCCAGAAATCTTTGGAAGTTATACAGGATCCAATAATCTTATTGGTGGAGACCCACTCTTCATCATGGATGTACCTACAGCACCCTCTACAGGTGGTGACCTCCGTCTGCAGTGTGGATCACCAGCTATAGACATGGGTGACGATGCAGCCAATATGACCACAGAAGATATCCTCGGCAATCCCCGCAAGATAGGCACTATAGACATCGGCGCCTATGAGCGACCAGCGGACACAGGCACCAAGATCGTGACCACCATAGAGGATGATGGACAAGGCTCTCTGAGAGATATGGTACGTACAGCCTGTGCGGGCGATACGATACGATTCCATGACGACATTAACATGGACGCCATCAAGCTCATCACCGAGATCACCCTCGACAAAAACCTCGTCATCATCGGTAATGACACCACGAATACCATCATCGATGGTATGAATACCTCTCGTATCTTCCACATCCCGACAGGAGATACCGTATCCATCTCTGGCATCAAGATGCAAGGAGGTAATGGGGCATCGCCAAATCAACCTTTTTCGGGAACTTCTGGAGGGGCAATATATAATCAAGGCACGTTGACGCTGACCAATAGTACGGTGAGTGGCAATTC
>WUUP01000021.1 GCA_009833045.1 Saprospirales bacterium GYS_P2D | reverse complement strand
CCCTCAAGATATGGGACGGGTCTTGCTAAATATCATCACCAATGCATTTCATGCTGTACATGAAAATAGTTTGAAAGTGAAAAGTGAAAAGTCACAAGTGGATTACTCACCCACCGTTAGTATCAACACACAATTGTCCCCCTCTGGAGAGGGTATCGGGGGAGGAACAGTCCTTATCTCTATCTCTGACAATGGCCCCGGCATCCCCGATGATATAAAAGACAAAATCTTTCAGCCCTTTTTTACTACTAAACCAACTGGCCAAGGGACTGGGCTCGGGCTGAGTATGGCTTATGATATTGTTAAGGCACATGGTGGGGATATAAAAGTAAATAGCATACAAGGAGAAGGGACAGAATTTATTATTCAACTACCTATAAGCGACTAAGAGATGAGGATACGTTATTTATTTTTAGTCTTTTTCTGTTCATTTCTTACGCCAGGAATTTGTCAAATTAATCAATTGCCGCCAGTCACTTCAGTTGAGATCAACGATGATTTACTACGTCAAAACATTCCTAATCAAAAATGGCTGATCAAAGAGAATAGCTCCTTGACTATAGAGAATATATTGACTGCTGATTTCAGAGACGCAGAAATTATTTATGCCGACGATAACGATAAACTCCTTATCCAATCCTCTAACTATTATTGGTATAAGATCAACTTAAAGAGTAATTACTTTTACGAAAATCAAAAATTAAGCGTTGATGTCAGCCCATTTGATGGACCTAAAATACCGACTTTTTCTTCTATAGAGGCCTTTTTCATTTCAAATGATTCAATAATGAGAAAAGGAATTTCTGGCCTCAGCTTTAACATGCAGACTCGAGATGTACCTGAATTATATTATCCTTCTTTGGTATCCTTTGATATAGACCAGAATAGTAGCCTGGATGTATGGCTCAAAGTTAAATTGAAATTTACAGATGAATTAAGAGTTTTATCACGCATCATATCCTATCGATTACCTATATCTGAAATTAAGGATCACAGATCTAATAATATGATTATTGGTGGTGCGATCATGCTCATGATTCTCGGATTGGTCATGACCTTTTGGTTTAAAGAGCGGATCTATCTTTGGTTTTTCATATACGCCATAGTCTTTTTAATCAGTCGGATCCAATGGGCCTTCCTCGATGATATTTTATTACTGTTTTTTAGCGAAAATGCTATTGCCATAGATAAATTCCTAATGCTGAGTGACCTTATGGTTTTTGTAGGCGCAATTCTATTGGGCAGAGTATATATCGACACGCCGAAATATTTCCCTAAAATTGATAAATTTCTGATAGTAGCAGCCATTACCATGAGCATTGTCATGTTTTCATATAATGTCGAATTTTTAACTGATTTGTTTCTTGATGACTTAATATTCATTATTCGACCATTTATGGTGAGCATTTTTGCTGGAGTTTTGATCACTTCTGTATATTTTCTTTTTTCTACTAATAGACTTGCCAAGGTTTATAGTTTTGGTCTTTTAATACTTTTTTTAGGTTTAATACTGGCCGTTGTACTTAGTGAGCGTGAAGGCTTGTTGAAGTCTTTAGTAAATATATTCATGGAGATAGGGCCATTATCAGCACTAGCTATTGCGATGATGTACCGCATAAAAATAATGGGTGAGGACAAATGGAAGGCTGAACAAGAAAGTAAGAAACTAATAGCCAATCAAAATATCGTTTTAGAACAAAAGATAGCAGAGAGAACAGCGGCATTATCGCAATCCTTATCTGAACTCAAAGCCACCCAAGCCCAACTCATCCAATCCGAAAAAATGGCATCCCTCGGAGAGCTCACAGCAGGGATCGCTCATGAGATACAGAATCCTCTCAACTTCGTCAATAACTTCGCTGATGTCAGTACGGAGTTAATCGATGAAATCAATGA
>WUUP01000020.1 GCA_009833045.1 Saprospirales bacterium GYS_P2D | reverse complement strand
TCTTCACGATCTCTATACTTGGCATTGGGCTGATCAAGATCACCGTAGGATCATTCGTAGCGTCCATGTCATTATCATTCGGATCTAAGGCATCCGTCTCCGTCAACTCTGGATCCGTAACCACCATCGGGCTATCACCATCGCTCGTAGGCTCGGTGCCCGAATCTGAGTCATCCGTCACTGCCGCATTCATGCTGCCATCTGGATTGTTCGGAGGGGTACCGCTGACCTCCGCTACATTCTCAACTCCACCCGCATCTACATCGACTTGTGTCAATACATAGTACGCAGTGAACACATCACTGTTCACACTGTCCGGTGCCATTACGCCTATTGGACCGCCTTCTACTACTGCCGTAGGATCGGTAACCGTAACATTCGTCAGGCTTACATTACCTGTATTCGTAACCGTAAACGCATATCTCACTGTGTCGCCAACGCCGATTACACCGTCCATATTCGTATCACTCGCTCCTACTAAACTCTTCTCAAGCTCAATGCTCGGCATTGGGCTAATCAATAGGACCGTAGGGTCATTGGTTAAATCGCCATCATTATCCCCAGGGTCTAAAGCATCTGTCTCTGTCAACTCGGGATCCGTAACCACTACTGGGCTATCACCATCGCTCGTAGGCTCGGTGCCCGAATCTGAGTCATCCGTCACTGCCGCATTCATGCTGCCATCTGGATTGTTCGGAGGGGTACCGCTGACCTCCGCTAAATTCTCAACGCCACCGGCATCTACATCGCCTTGTGTCAATACATAGTACGCTGTGAATACATCACTGTTTACACTGTCCGGAGCCATTACCCCTATCGGGCCGCCTTCTACTACTGCCGTAGGATCGGTAACCATTACATTCGTCAGACTTACATTACCTGTATTCGTAACCGTAAACGCATAGCGCACCGTGTCACCTACACCGATCACACCATCCATATTCGTATCACTCGCTCCTACTAAACTCTTCTCAAGCTCAATGCTCGGCATTGGGCTAATCAATAGGACCGTCGGGTCATTCGTAGCGTCCATGTCATTATCATTCGGATCTAAGGCATCCGTCTCCGTTAACTCTGGATCCGTAACCACCATCGGGCTGTCTCCATCCGTCGTAGGCTCCGTACCCGCATCTGAGTCATCCGTCACTGGGGCATTCATGCTGCCATCTGGATTGTTTGGTGGGGTACCGCTTACCTCCGCTACATTCTCAACACCGCCAGCATCCACATCGCCTTGCGTCAATACATAGTACGCAGTGAACACATCGCTGTTTACACTGTCTGGTGCCATTACGCCTATTGGGCCGCCTTCTACTACTGCCGTAGGGTCAGTCACCATCACATTCGTCAGGCTTACATTGCCTGTATTCGTCACCGTAAACGCATATCTCACTGTGTCACCTACACCGATCACACCGTCCATATTCGTATCACTCGCTCCTACCAAACTCTTCTCAAGCTCAATACTCGGCATTGGACTGATCAAGATCACTGTTGGATCATTCGTAGCGTCCATGTCATTATCCGCAGGGTCTAAAGCATCTGTCTCTGTCAACTCTGGATCCGTAACTACTACTGGGCTATCACCATCGCTCGTAGGTTCGGTGCCCGCATCCGAATCGTCTGTCACATCTGCATTAACCGTACCATCTGGGGATGCTGGAGGGGTACCGCTGACCTCCGCTAAATTCTCAACTCCACCCGCATCTACATCGACTTGTGTCAATACATAGTACGCAGTGAACACATCACTGTTCACACTGTCCGGTGCCATTACGCCTATTGGACCGCCTTCTACTACTGCCGTAGGATCGGTAACCGTCACATTCGTCAGGCTTACATTACCTGTATTCGTAACCGTAAACGCATATCTCACCGTGTCACCTACCCCGATAACACCGTCCATATTCGTATCACTCGCTCCTACTAAACTCTTCTCAAGCTCAATGCTCGGCATTGGACTGATCAATAAGACCGTCGGGTCATTCGTAGCGTCCATATCATTATCCGCAGGGTCTAAGGCATCCGTCTCCGTCAACTCCGGATCCGTAACCATTACTGGGCTATTATCATCTGTCGTAGGCGCAGTGCCCGCATCGGAAGCATCCGTCACAGCAGTAGCTGGATCTCCATTCGGTAAAGCCGGTGGCGTGCCCGTCACAACAGCTACATTCTCAACTCCACCCGCATCTACATCGCCTTGTGTTAATACATAGTACGCAGTGAATACATCACTGTTTACACTGTCCGGTGCCATTACCCCTATCGGGCCGCCTTCTACTACTGCCGTAGGATCGGTAACCATTACATTCGTCAGGCTTACATTACCTGTATTCGTAACCGTAAACGCATAGCGCACCGTGTCACCTACACCGATCACAC
>WUUP01000001.1:1058099-1258030 GCA_009833045.1 Saprospirales bacterium GYS_P2D | reverse complement strand
AAAGATATTTTTCAAATGTTTAGTGACATTTGATCTATCAGTATTAAAAATGATACTCATCCCCTTTTGGGTAGCCCAAATATTGTCATTGATTAAGGCAACCCTCACTATTACTTCGCCTGTAATAGGAGATGTGTAAAATATAAAATCCTTATCTTCTAATTGTCGTAAATCCTCCTTACCCATTTATCAATGCTTTATATGTTGTTCTAACTTCTGTATTCGCTAACATTAAATTCATTCTTTGTCCTTCACTCATTAATCGAGAATTATATCTAAATGCAAACTCATCAATATAGCACTGTAAATGTTTCTCAGAAACGTTGTGATATATTCCGATTATACCTCGTTTTAATAAGCTCCAAAAACCCTCTATTGTGTTTGTGTGAACACGTCCATTTACATATTCTTTAGCAGCGTGTTTCACTTCGCTATGATCGAAAATCTTTCTAACTGAATTGTACCCTTTGTATTCGTCTGTATAGACTTTTGAGTCAACATCCACGTTATCCATCACTAACTCAGTGATAGTTCCGTCTTTAACATCTATGACCTTTTTAGCAATCAATTTACCTTGACGCTCAACCATCCCAACGATAGGGGTTTTGTCCTTGGTAGATCTACCTTGAGAATTTGCTACTTTTTTTGACTCGTGACGGTTCTTATTTTTACCACCAACATAAGTTTCATCTACTTCAACTTCGCCATTTAACTTAGTGTCATCCTCTATTCCAAAACACTTTCTGATTCTTTGAAGCATAAACCAAGCAGACTTCTGAGTAATGCCTATATCTTTTGATAATTGGATAGAAGATATTCCTTTCTTGTGAGAAGTGACTATATATATACCTAAAAACCACTTCAGTAAAGGGATCTTAGTATTATCGAATAGTGTACCAGTTTTAACATTGAAGTACTTGCCAGTATTTTTACACTTATATCTATTCCCTTTACAGTTATAAACTTTTGACGATTCATCAAAAGGACTAACAACATTACCTCCCCATCTCAATTCCTCTAAATGATTAACACATGATTGCTCATCGGGAAAGGCTTTTATCAGTTCAAAAATGTTGTTAAATTCAATGTTGATCATCTTCTCAATTATTACCCCACTAAGATAAGAAGTTAATTACACTAAAACAAGATAAATGTGTAATTAAATTCTAATAATATTTATATTATAATAATTTTGCAGATATAAGTGCTTAACGCTAAATTTGTAAGCGTTAACAACGGGTGTCCATAAGAGGATACTTTAAAGCTCGGTTGCTCTAACAATCGAGCTTTTTTTTTTACAAACTATCATATGGGTTTAGAAACACCCTCTTATGGAGTGTGGGCAAAAGCCCGCCTTGAAGCGGTATTATTTCAATAATACTTATTCTTATGGCAACAGAAAACGTTGTTAACAAAGACGGGAAGAGCTTTAAGTGGGTATTCAGACCTTATTATATACACCCAAAAACGGGTAAAAAGGTATACCCTAAAAAAGCGAAAGTATTCCGATTTTTAGTCGAAATACCTTCCTAAGACTGTTGCTTTTTAGTTAGAGCTAAAAAGCAAACCACTTGAGAGGCACAGATAATAGAAACTTGACGTGCCTCTCTTTTATTTTCTACGCTACAATATTCAGCCCTTTCTTGTTAAAAACCTAGTATTGCCCCAATTTATTTTTTAGCCTGATAAATCTATAATTGGTCTTAATTTAATTTCAAGGTGTAAACTTGTATATAGTTACCTTTCTTTATATCAAACGAGGGTTCTCCCTACAATGAAATCACATGAAGCTTAATACACTACACACCGTCCTGCTTACATCAGCACTGATAGTCAGCTGCTACATTGGCTCCGCCCAAACTATCGGCCTCCAGGTAGCCGATAATCATCAGGTATTATTTGGTGAGAGCACATCAGGAGCTGGCACCAAACTGATGTGGCTACCAGCGAAAAAATCGTTTTTAGCGGGTGAGGTCTATGGAATGCAATGGGATATAGACTCTGTAGGGGCTTTTAATGGAGTTTTTGGCTCAGATAATACAGTCCGTGGATCTTACAATATGCTTAACGGATTTCAAAACAATCTGAGAGGAGAGTCCAATTTTAATATGGTTAATGGAATTTTGAACAGAGTAGAATTAGAAGGTTCTTATAATATTATAACTGGGAATAATATAAATCTGGGTTCAGAAGGTTCCTATAATGTTATAACTGGACAAAATAATACGGTCGGGAGAGAATCCACTCATAACATGGCCATTGGTAAAGACAATACTCTTGGCCAATTTGCACTCTACAACACCTTAAATGGTTCTAACAATAGTCTTGGCCCAACTACTGCATACAACATCATAAATGGCATTAACAACAGTCTTGGTCAGACCGCCTCATATAATATCTTAAATGGCGCTAACATGAGTCTTGGCCAATTCGCACTCTACAACACCTTAAATGGTGTTAGAAACAGTGTTGGCCAATTTGTTTCGTACAATACCTTAAATGGAGAGGCTAATAAAGGAACGTCTTCGCACGAGACCATATTTGGCAGATATGCAGATACTACAGCAGTCAATAATTATGGAGGTACTTGGGAGGGGGATCATCAGCTATTCGCTCTGGGTAATGGGACCAGTATTTCAGATCGCAATAATGCCGTAACTGTATTGAAGAATGGTAATGTTGGGATTAATATAGCACATCCACAACAGCTATTGACTATCTCACATGATACTATGCCAGTACTTAGATTTGATCGATCTGGATCAGGTAGATGGGATGCTGAGATCACTATGGATGAAGGAAATATGATCGTAACAGGAGGGAAAAATGGAATAGGGTCCGCATTGAACACCCTCATGACCATAGAAGCTAAAGGAAACGTCAATGTACCGGGCTGTTTCAAGTCAGCAGGGTCAAATGTTGGTGGCACTTGTCTCTCCGATGCCAGACTGAAGAGCAATATAACCACGCTTTCTTCTCAACTTATACTATTGACCCGAATGCGACCTGTTGTCTATGATTGGATAGATGACACAAATGGCTCAGATGGGGAGATTGGACTAATCGCTCAGGAGGTGGAACAGATCATCCCTGATATGGTAGTCACTGGCCCAGATGGTATCAAGAGGATCAAATACAATATCTCTCTGCAGATACGTACGATCAAGGCCATCCAAGAACAACAGGAGATCATAGATGATCTTCAATCTCAAAATCAAAAACTCGAAGAGCGTCTCGCCAGACTGGAGCAGCTACTACTCTCAGAAGAATAAGCTTTGCTCTGACTTCTTACTTTCAAAAAAATAATACTTTAGGCCTGGCGGACTTTCGTCAGGCCTTTTTTCGCTATAAGATTCTGGCGGAAGAACATTTATTTGTCCTTCTATGCCTCTGATAAAAGTCTCTTCAATAAAAAGTCACGGACGAGATTGTCTATTATCCTCGTGTACTTGATAAACTCAAAACCTTCGATTTGTTCATCCTCTAACTGATGAACTAAGGCATTCCTCTGAGTAACAATCTTATGGATATCATCTTTAGACAGTTGCTTTGTCGTACTTGTCAATTCTTTATTGAGCTGTCTAATTCTATTACGAAATGATAGTTCATATCCATATTTGTTCCTTTCACTTAAGACCTTCACAAACTCTGCATCGAGTTGATCTATGTTTATTAATTGGCTCAGATTCTCTTTGAAAACATCGGGATTCATCCTCACACTATCAGGAAAAAGCCTCCTATGTATAGACTCTAATGCAAAGCATGAGCTTAAATATTCTTGCTCCAAATCAGTATATCGATTATTATATCTGACTAAAAGTAGATCTCCTATAGAAGGAAACGTAGGATGCGTGATCCAATTCATCAAGTATAAGCCAAATTGGTGTTCTATCTGCTCATAAGACACCTGATCAAAATGGGTAGAACGTTTTATACCCGTTTGCTCTTGCATGTAACACTCATACCATTTATCATTAGAACCCTGCAACAGAGAAATGCTGATAGTCTGATTCTTTCCTGAGAGCAAAAACAATATCTGCCTAATGCGATGCTTTATCTGAACTATACGATCAAGACTTTCTTCATTAGAAAAAGAAAGATTGATATAAACACCTTGGGTCAAGCAAAAATTTATCCGGTCGGACGATTGCTTAGATGCCCACCGAACTACCCCTGAAATTCCGTCTTTCGGGGGTAATATAACCTCAATCGGATCTAATATTTTTATCTGTTTGATTCTGTTATCATTCCATTCTGCATCATATCCTTTCTTTTCACACCAATCGTTATAATCTGTGATATCAATAGAACAGCCCTTAAATTTTAAGGATTCTTCACTGAGATAATCATGACCTTTGATTACTGCACTACATATATATCCCTTGATGAGGCCCGCAGAGCCTATTTTATTCAAAATAGATTGGCAATCAAAGAATGTAACTTTTCCTATACCATGAAAATTCCCGAAAATTACCTCTCGATCTTTCGCATATTCAGAACTCGCTGATAAATGCTCGATATGAATATGACCGTCTTCTTTCTTTTTTAATATGGCGTCTATAGTTTCTGCGCCCTTTTCCACGCTAAAAGCTATTCTACCCAAATGTTCTGACTGTAATCTCATTCAATTAAATATAATCAATTGATTGTATAATTGTTATGCAGCAACCAATTCAATTTGCATATAATCTGAGACGGCGAGCTTTAAAAACTTGATTACGGATCCCCATTTTTTGTTTAGGACTTTCCCAAAATGGTAGTACACTCAGATAGGGAAAAGACTTCAATTTATCAAAAGATCGAGTCTAACATCTATCTCTATGAAAGTTTCATTCTTCTCAAAAAATAATACTTTAGGCCTGGCGGACTCTCGTCAGGCCTTTTTTCATTTACTTAACTCTCATCAAATCATGAAAATCTACAAAGTCGAAGCGCTCAACTACTACTCCAAAATAACTCGTGACAAGGACCACATCATCAAAAGCTCTGGTGAAGAAATCCAAAATCTGCTCAATGAATACAGTAAGGATGGCTGGACTTTAGCCTCTACGGATGCCACTACATTCGGCAGTGCGATGTATGTCTATCTCTACTTTGAGAAGGAAGTCGCTGAGTAGCCTTGAGACGATCTACACTGATTTTTCTCTTCTTGTCAGTTTGTGGTTTGAGTTATGCTCAGCAGCAGAGGTATTCATTAGTATATACTGATCGTCCGATCATGGTCGACGGGAGATTAGACGATGAGGCTTGGTCTGCGGCAGCTTGGTCGAGCTATCTGACTCCGCTGAGTGATCGAGATAGTCTGGCTGAGGAAGCTCAGGTGCGATATCACATGCTCGCAGATGATGAGGCTCTCTACATCGGTGTGATAGTGCAGGATGAGCATATCACAGCGGTTGTCACCGCCGATCATATGCGCCTGTACGAGACAGATCCGACCATTGAGATATTCCTCGATCCTCGAGCGGACGGTCATCGATACTATGAGCTACAGCTCAATGCTCTTGCGACTCGCTGGGAGCTGGTATTGACTCAGCCCTATCGTGAGGGAGGTCGAGCTATCGATCCATATACGCTTCCTGATCTCGAGCATGCAGTACATATAGCTGGATCTATCAATGATGAGAGCGATATAGATGATTATTGGTCTGTGGAGCTAAAGATCCCTTGGACATCATTCGCTCATCTGGATGCTCTCTCTATCCCTCCTCGATCTGGAGAGAGCTGGGCGATCAATGTAGCCTATGTCCATACAGTAGGTGGGCAGCAGCACTATAGCTCCTGGTCTCCTATCTCCCGACGAAACCTCCACCTACCCGATGAATGGGGACTGCTAAAGTTTTAAGAAAGAATAGTCGAGCTACTGCCACTCTATCGAACCGACCATATCGTCGATGTCTTGAGCGACCATGGTGATGATCGGCTGCATACTATCGAGATCGATCTTCTGATCAAAATAGAGAGACCCTCTCAGGAAATGATCCGTACTATCCGATATATAAAACTGATAGGGAGTAGCTACAGGACCTTCGATCCTGAATATGATACCCTTTGATCCATCTGCTGTCTCGATAAGTAGTTCGTCACGGTAGTAGGCTTTGACATTGTGCTTGCTCGCCATCGTATAGGCATCATCTACGAGCTCCTCATAGCTACGATCAGCGGTGATGGGATAGTAGCTACAGTGTATCGTCGAGCTGAAGTCCTCCATCCTGATATCAAACCAACAGGGGTGCGGATTATCCTCTTCCTTCCTTTCTTCGATCACAGCATAGGCTGGCAGCATCAGCTCAAAGGGACAGCTCTCAGGACGAGCAGATGCGGGCTCACCAGCAGGCATCTCGATTTTAGGATATTGATGTGGTCGTGGCTTTGCGATTTTCTCTTCTTGGCAGGCAGATACCACGAGCAGTATTAGTAGCAGCTGTATACTCAGTGGTCTTAGATTCATAGGCTGATATTGATTTTCTCGATGCGACGTTTGTTGACAGATACTATCTTAAACTTCAGATCACCGTAGACTATTTCCTTGTCTCGTTTGGGCATTTTGCCTTCGATCTCGAGGACCAGTCCTGCGAGCGTATCTGCCATCGCTCTGCCCTCTGCGAATATCTCACTATCCATATTGATCACACGTGCGACATCATTGAGCAGCGTCTTACCGTCAAATATGTAATTGTTATTATCGATCTTGAGATAGTCTACCTCCTCCTCGGGGTCAAACTCATCTCGGATATCTCCGATGACTTCCTCCATGATATCCTCGAGCGTCACTATACCCTGTGTGCCGCCATACTCATCCACGACGATCGCCATATGCGTGCGCTTCTGCTGAAACTCCTTGAGCAGTTCATCGATTTTCTTGGATTCAGGGATATAGAGTGTATTTGTCCGGATCAGTCTTTGCCACTTGAAGTCCTTGTCCTCATTGGTATAGCCGAGTAGATCCTTGACATAGAGGATCCCTTTGATCGTATCGATATCGGTCTCGTAGACGGGGATCCGGGAGAATCCTGATTCTTTGACGACAGTCATCACCTCGCTGAATGTCTCCTCAATATCGATAGAGGTGATATCTACTCGTGACTTCATGATCTGATTAGTCGTGACATCGCCAAATTTGATGAGCCCCTTGAGGATATCCACATCTTCATTATCTCCTTGTTCGGCGACAGCCAGATCGATGGCCTTATCGAGTTCTTTTTTGTCTGTATAGTTGTGCGTAGTGAGTCGGCGTCTGTAGACTCGCTCCTCGATCTTACTGGAAAATTTGACGAGGAGTGTATTGAGCGGAGCGAATAGCTTGCTCGTGAAGTCCAGTGGTAGTGCCATGAGCTTGGCATGCTTCACATTATTGAGATTAGCATAGATCTTAGGCGCCACCTCTCCGAATAATACCAATAAAAAGGTGACTGCTACGATCGTGATCGATACGCTGATCGCTGATGATACCATACTGGTAGAAAACATAGTCACTCCAGCGCTATCGATGATATACTGTGCCCATGCGTTAAATTTTTCTTCGGATATGATCCGTCTCAGCAGATAGTCAGAGAGGATGACTATTGCAATATTGATGAAGTTATTGCTGATGAGGATCGTAGCGAGTAGTGTTCTTGGCTTTGATTTGAGCTCAGTGATTTTCTCATTGGTGCGTCCTCCTTCTTTGTTGAGCGCCTCGAGATCCTGCGGTGATAGCGAGAAGTAGGCTACCTCTGATGCCGATACCAGTGCCGATCCGAATAATAAGAGAATCAATAGTATGAATAGTCCGCTGAGCGAAGCAAAACTGCTCAGCATGAATGTGATATGACCTAATAAAAGTAATGACGAGGGCTCGGGGTCCAAGAGGGTTTGCTTTCGTTAAGTAATATTCCTTTTAATATTAGAAGGGTAAATCATCATCTTCAGGCGACTGTGCAGTCATAGGTGGTGTAGATGCCGGCTGTGGTGCTGTGCGAAACTGGTCATCCACTGATGAGTTCATCCCTCCATCACTGAGATCTGATCCTCCTCCACTCTCTCTACGTTCGAGAGATCTAAAATAGTTTGACACTACCTCTGTATTGTATCTATCGTTTCCTTCTTTGTCTTGCCATTTGCGATGAGTGAGCTTGCCCTCGACGTAAACGAGACTACCTTTTTGGAGCTGGCGCTCTGCTCGTTCTGCGTGATTGCCCCATACTACTACATCGTGCCACTCTGTACGAGTCTGCCATTGACCTTGTCTATCTTGATAGTTTTCATTGGTTGCCACCGAAAATCTCGTCACTTTATTCCCCCCTTCAAAATGTCTGATCTCTGGGTCTCTACCTAAATTTCCGATGAGCGTTACTTTGTTTACCATTACTATTCTTTAGACTGAACTTGCAAAGATATTTATTTCTGATTCACCATGCTGAGATGATAGCTATCAATGAGCTGTGATCATCAGAGCTATCTGATAGTCTCATCTTTGATCTATATGACTATGAGGGTAAGCCTCTTTCTACTTCACCTACTTTGAGCTATTTTTAGTACAAAATGATCAAAAATGACCGTCACTGAAGTACTGAAGCTACTGGAAGAAAATAAGAATGAAAGGGGAATAGCCAATTGGGACAAAACCAATAACACGCTGAATAGCTACGGTATCGGTCTGACTCAACTGCGCAAACTCGCTAAGCAGATCGGGCGTGATCGAAAGCTGGCGTTGGAACTCTGGGAGAGCGACTACTATGACGCTAAGATCGTCTCTCTGCTCATCGATGATCCTAAGCTGATGACTCGTGATCAAGTAGAAAAGCAAGTGGGACAACTGGCTGGCGGATATCTCGAGCATGTATTCTCTTCTTGCAATGCTACATTGGCCAAAACCTCATTCACTAAAGAATTAGCCGATGAATGGATGGTCCATGAGGATCCCGTCAGGCGTCGATGCGGTTATGGACTACTCTACGAGATGTCAAAGTCTAAGAAAAAGTCCGCTCCAGACAATGAATACTTCCTCGAGCAAATCCAGCGCATCCGTGAGACAGTCAAAGATGAATCCATCCCCACTCAAATGTCCATGGCTGCCGCTCTCATGGGTATGGGACTGCGCCACATAGATCTCAATCGTGCAGCACTCAAAGTGGCTAAATACTTAGGACCAATAGACTTTGACGAGAGAGGAAAATGTGATCCTTTTGACGTCGTCAAGCACCTCGAAGGAGACAATGCTAAGAAGAAGTTTGGATTGATTTGACTACCTCTTTTCCGCATTCACTAAGCATCCAAAATCTGATCGATCTTCAAACGTGCTCCCGTTAAATCGTATATCTCCACTTTCTATGGTTTGTCCTTCAGACACAGTATAGAGCAGTTGGCTACAGTCATCATCTATGACTCCCGTGCCCTCAAGCCTGCGGCCTCCTTCGTCTAGCGATATAGTGAGAATGTTGTCATCAGCCGTTGTTCCTATTTCGTAGGATACCAGAGATGAGCAATCTGCCGTGGAAGGTGAGAAACTAACAACATCCCAAACTCCTACTATTTCATCTATACAGTTTTTATTTTCTGATTCTTCATCAGAGCCACATGAGCAAAGGATCGTGAAAAGTGAAATGAGAATAACAGAAAGGACAATTTGAAAAGACTTCATTTGGCTTGATTTATTAAAGTGATTAGACAAGATACATTATTACGATTTTAGGATTAACTTCTTACTGGCAAAACATAGTCCTAAGTTAATAAGTGTAGTATCTGGAAGAATAACTGTCTACACTACTTGATTCATGAGCTCAAGAATGAGCTAAAAGCTATCCCCATATAGTATCGACTGGATCTCTCGATCTACCACTCTCGGGTAGGCATAGTCAGTGATCTGATCAATAGGATAGTATCGTCCATCCAGATCTCGGTCACTCTGTCGCTCATAGCTGACGAATGTCGCATGGATCTTCTGATGGCTGAGCTGCTGCGTCAGACTGCGATATCTGATAGACTCCTCTGTTGACAGGCCGAGTCGCTCTTGGATTTCTGTGAGGATCGTTGCTTTGCTTGTTCTTTTTGGTAGCTCTATGAGATAGGGTTCATAGAGTCCCTGCCAGATATCCTTAGCATCTCTACGCTGCAGATAGATCTGCTCCTCTGCCATCATGATCACATAGACGAAGTAACGATTGCGCACCTTTGTCTTCTTTTCTTTGACGGGGAGCTTAGTTATGAGATCCTCTGCGTGTGCTACACAGCTATCGGCCATTATACAGTTGGTGCAGAGTGGAGAGATCGGCTTGCAGATGAGCGCTCCGAAGTCCATGATCGCCTGATTATACTGAGCCGGTTTTTCTGTATTTATATTTTCATTGGCTTTAGCCAAATATTCTTTCTTGCCGGCTGTACTATCTATCGGAGTGTGGATACCATATATCCTACTAAGTACTCGGTAGACATTGCCATCTACGACGGGATAGGGCAGGTCATAGGCAAAACTCACTATCGCTGCAGCTGTATAGGGACCTATTCCTGGCAGACTGAGGACGTCTTCATACTTTCGAGGAAAAACGCCTGCATGTATTTCCATCACTTGTTTAGCAGCCTTATGTAGATTTCGTGCTCTGCTGTAGTATCCGAGGCCTTTCCAGAGTCGGAGGACTTCATCTTCCTTGGCCATAGCCAAATCTCTGACGGTGGGCAGCCTCTCGACGAATCTCAAATAATAGTCTCGGCCCTGTGCTACCCGTGTCTGCTGTAGAATGACCTCAGAGATCCAGATCCGGTAGGGATCTTTAGTCTCTTTCCAGGGCATGTCTCTCTCTATCTCCGCATGCCACTGTAGTAGTCGATCTGCTAATATCGTACTCATCGTCAGGACAATAGTAGGCATAAAAAAGGCCCTTGACATGATATCATAGGGCCATTTATTCTTTTGATCCTTGCGGGATTATGCAGACAGTTTACTTCTGATAGTGCTATAGTTGCCGTACTGGCTTTTGATCTGAGCTTTGAGCTCTTTTCTGGCGAAAAAGATTCTACTTTTCACCGTGCCAAGTGGTAGCTCGAGGTGATCAGCGATCTCTTGGTACTTATAGCCTACGTAATGCATCTCAAACGGTACACGAATAGATTCATCAAGATTTTTGATCATAGTGTTGAGCTCTTCCATTTGGATGTTAGTGCCAGCACCATTGCTGATGATCGTGCTACTGCTATTGATGAAGTAGAGATTATCAGTAGTATCTACGATAGTCTTTGCTTTTGTCTTTTTGCGGTAGTTGTTGATGAAGATATTCTTCATGATCGTGAAAAGCCACGCCTTCAGATTAGTACCAGCTTTGAACTTGTCTCTGTTGGTCATCGCTCTGAAAGCCGTTTCTTGGTAGAGATCTTTTGCCTCTTCATTGTCCTTAGTGAGGTTGTATGCAAAAGATTTCAATGAAGGAGTTAGAGTGTTAAACTTATTGTTGAAATCAATTTCGGACATCATTTCCATGGCTTTGTGCTTTTGTTGACGTAAAGATATGTTTTTGTTCAACAAAATCCAACTGTTTGTTGAACATTGTTGCAACAATAATCCAAATATAGCTTCATTAGGGGCACAAAAGCGTTATAGTTAACCCATTATTAACATTAGGGGACTCCCTAATTTTCAAAAAAACTTGAAAGTTTTATTTCTGTGCATTGCGTAGTAAATACGCAGTGATGAGGATAAATAAGATGTTTGGCAGCCATACACCTAATAATGCTGGAACATTTAGATTAGAAGCGAAGGTTTCGCCAAATTTTGAGATCACCACATAGCCTGCTCCGATAGCGACGCCGATAGCGAGATGCATGCCCAGACCTCCTCTCACCTTCTTAGTACCGATCGATGCTCCGATCAGTGTCAGGATCAGTATAGTGAACGGAGCTGCCGTCCGCTTGTAGGCTTCGATGATATATTTTTTGGTATTATCCAGCCCCTTAGCCTGCTCGTAGCGCACATGCTCTCGCAGATCGGGGGTAGTCATGATCTCCATCTGGCGGCTATGCCTGATGAAGTCAGATGGTACCATATTGAGCGTAGTGTCGAGCGTCTCATTTTTTTCTCCGATGAGGAGACCTTCTTCATCATGTGAGAATGTCCTCAACTCATAGTCCTTTGCGCTCCAGGTATCGCTGGCTGACTGATAGGTGAGTCGATCTGCACGCATCAACGAGACCAGCTGGCCCGTAGAGTCAAACTGCTCTACCCTGAATTTTGACAAAGAGGAATCCTTAGCTGTAAAATATCGGCAGTATATCTTTTGATTAGGACCAATGAAAAACTGCACATCATTAGTCAGTACCGTCTTGAGCGATGGCTTGATGTATTTACTTTTGAATTCGTTGAGATGATAGTTACTCTTCGGGATGATATAGTTTTCTCCGACCCAGTGCATAGTCGCTATGAGTAGCGCAGCTATCATCATCGGTCGTAGGATACGTGTATAATCTATCCCAGCCGAGAGCAAGGCGATGATCTCCGAGTCCCGAGCCATCCTCGAAGTAAAAAATATAACACTCAAAAAGGCAAACAGCGGCCATAGCTCTCCATTGATCCATGGCACATAGTGGATATAGTACTCACTGGCCACCTGCCAAAAACCCAGATCGTGCGATATGAACTTGCCGATACGCTCACTGACATCCATAGCCACAGAGACCATAGTGATAAGAATCACAGTATAAAAGAAGGTCACCAGATACTTCTGGATTATATAGCGATCGATTTTTTTCACGTCAGTGGCTATCCATATAGTTCGTACACGATATCAGAACGATCAATTTTCATTTTTTGTGTGAGTCGCTCGACGGCCTCGTCGATCATCTGCTGCCAGCCACAGAGGTAGTATTTGACTTTCGTCAAATCTTCATGCTCGATACGCTCGTAGAGATCATGCACATAGCCTTGGTATCCTGCGTAGCTCTCTCGAGACAGTGCTACGTGATAATGAAAGCCATCCAGCTCTTTTTCTAAGGCTTTAAATTCATCAATGTACAAGAGTGAATCACTATGTCTCGTGCCATATACTAAGTCGATCCGTCGGTGACGCTGAGCCTGCTGAGCGATATCCCAGAGCATCGACCTGAATGGTGCTACGCCTGTACCCGTACAGATCATCACGATATCATGCTCGATCTCCTCTGGCAGGACAAAAGCGCCAAGTGGACCTTTATACTTCAGCTCCATACCCACCTTGATCTCCTCGAATAAATAAGTCGTGGCTCTACCTTCTGGGACTCGGACGATGCATAGCTCTATGATATTATCATTATTAGGAGCATTGGCGATGCTATAGCTGCGCCAGCGATCCAGTCTTTTTTCGCCGACAGGCAGATCAAATGTGATAAACTGACCCGCTCTGTATGTCTCTGGCTCATCTGTCTGGCAGTGTAGCTTGATGAGTCTCAGCTGACTGGTCAGATCTTTTATTTCTACGATTTGGGCTTGTTTCCACCTTGGCATTTGTGCTTTTTGTGTATTGTATGATCAGAAAAACAAAGTTATCGAATACTTAGAGCTTTATAGACCTTAGACTATCTTGCTCTCTGACAAATAAATCCAATAATCTATCAGTAGTACACGAGAGCGATATCAAAAGTTCTGCAAAGATCATGATGGGGTGATACCGATATTTTATCAGCCATGGTATCTCGATGCCATCATCGGAGCGGATAGCTGGCTACCTATTGTCTATCTACATGGAGATGATCCTCGTGCCATCTGGCCCATCTATCTCAAGGAAAAATGGGGACAGCGATATATCACACTGCCACCGCTCACTCCGCAGCTCGGCCCCTGGTACCATATTGATTCTACTGCTAAGCGTACTACTCGACTATCACATATCCGTGAATATCTGACTGGCCTCACAGAGCTTTTGCCTCAGCATCTATTACTGCAGGTTCATTGTGATCCGGCGCTTAATTATTGGATACCGATGCATACTGCCGGCTATCAGCTCCATCAGCGATATACCTACCGCATCTCTCTGCGTGATACTGACGATATGTGGGCCGACATAGATACTAAGCAGCGAAATCGCATCCGCAAAGCTCAATCGTCCATCCGTATCCAGCTGTCTGATGATAAAGCAGTATTCTGGGAGCTCAATCAGATGACCTATGATCGCCAGGATAGATCGATGCCCTATAGCCAAGAGTACGTAGAGACTTGGGATGCTGTCCTGAGTGCAAATGGTAGCAGCAGACTCTACTTGGCCTATGTTGCTGAGCAGGCTATAGCCGGCATCTATATAGTCCATGATCAGCGCTGCGCCTATCTGATGGCGATAGGCAGCGATCCAGCGCATAGCGATACTCATGCTGTCAGCTCTCTGATATGGAAAGCCATCCAAGATTATAGTACTACTCATGCGATATTTGACTTCGAAGGGAGCATGATACCTCGGATTGAGTCGTTTTTTAGATCATTTGGTGGAGTGCCCACCAGCTATACTCGTCTCGTCCATACGCCTAATCAGATGGTGGACGCTGCACTCAGACTCATCGGCAAGCTGTGAAAAAAGTACTCTTCATTTATCGTATCGATCAGGCCGATCCTAATAATCAGGGCATTGTACTAAAGCTCAAGGGTCAGATGGAGGCATTCAGATCTCTCGGCTGGAGTGCTGAGCGTGTGATACAGGACGGATCAAAAATCCTCTGTGCCGATCAAGTCATACATACCATGAGTGGACACTCTCGATGGTACGATCAGTGGCGCTGGTACGATCGCCTGGAGAAAGTCACTCATCAGTCCTACAATTTCGTCATCATACGCTATGGTATCTCCACTGCTGCTAAGTCTCGATGGATAAAGAAATACAAATCCCTACATCCTAAAGTCCAAATCATCTGGGATATGCCGACCTATCCGTATACACATGAGTGGTCAGGTGTATCGGGCAAAATAATCTTGGCTATAGATCGGCAGTATCGGAGTCAGGCGCTCCCTCATATTGATGCTATCCTTCACTCTGGCAGGGAGGAGGAGCTCTGGGGTGTGCCGACCATCCACTTTCCTAATGGTATCTCTGCTGATGCCGTCCCTTTGCGTAAAGCAAAAACACACCAAGGACTCCGACTCATCGCCGTAGGTAAATGGCGACACTGGCATGGTCTCGATCGATTGGTCCACGGGATGATCCATGATCGTGAGCTCGTCGAAAGTCATGACATCCATCTCACTATCATCGGCGATGGTCCCGCTCTGCAGGATCTGCGAGCTGTCATAGCGCATCACGATTGGTTACAGCCAAGAATAAAACTAAGGGGCTCACTAAATGGTCCAGCACTGGATCGAGAGTTTGATCAGGCGGATATCGCCATCGGCACACTGGGCCTACATCGCAAAGGGGTGACTATCAATAGCTCACTGAAGCATAGAGAGTATGCTATGCGAGGGATACCTTTAATCCTATCGTCAGAGGATAGTGATTTTGATACTGCTTTGCGTTTTGTCCGATATGTGCCCACAGATGATAGTGACATCCGTATCGAAGAGCTGATTAAGTTTTATGACTCTACTGGTATCATCTCAGGAGATCAGATTCGTTCATTTGCTGTGGCTCAGCTCAGTTGGAAGAGTCGGATATGTCATATACTTGCAGCATTGTCAGCGGAGGGCTCATCTTGACAGTCAGATTTTAAGATTTCATGACATTTTGACGCCTATTTTCACTTGGCAATAATATTGATATCACTATTGGGTTTTTATGACTCACTTCATAATACAGCTATGAGCAAGGAAGAAAAAGAAATAATAGAAGACACAGAGCAAGAGACAAGCAAAAAGTCTAAGAAGAAAGACAAGAAGTCTGAACTCCAAGATCGTATCGAGGAGCTGGAGATCGAAGTAAAAGAGGCCAAGGATAAATACCTACGTCTCTATGCAGAATTTGACAACTACAAGAAGCGTACGATCAAGGAGCGTATGGATCTGATCAATACTGCTGGTCGAGATGCTATCTCCTCTCTACTACCTGTACTTGACGATTTTGATCGAGCTAAGAAGAGTGCCGATGATGACAGCACCAATGAGGTCTTCACAGAGGGAGTAGCTCTTGTGTACAATAAGCTGCACGGAACACTCAGTGCGAAAGGCCTGAAAGCAATGGAGAGCACGGGTGAAGCGTTTGACCCAGAGATCCATGAGGCCATCACGGAGATACCTGCCCCGACCCAAGAAATGAAAGGTAAAGTGATAGATACCATAGAAAAAGGGTATCTGCTCAATGATAAAATCATCCGTCACGCTAAGGTGGTCGTCGGAAAGTAAAAATATATAGATGTCTAAGAGAGATTACTATGAGGTGCTCGGTGTGCCCAAGAATGCAGAAGCTGATGCTATCAAAAAAGCATATCGTAAGGTAGCACTCAAGTATCACCCCGATCGCAATCCAAACAACAAAGAAGCCGAAGACAAATTTAAAGAAGCGGCAGAAGCCTATGAGGTGCTCAGCGACCCTGATAAGAAGGCTCGATATGACCGCTTTGGTCATGCTGGAGTGAACAATCAGGGCGGTTTCGGTGGAGGCGGCAATATGAATATGGAGGACATCTTCGAGCATTTCGGAGACATCTTCGGTGAGGGCGGTAGTCCTTTTGAGAGCTTTTTTGGTGGAGGACGTCGTACGAGCGGCACTCGTGGTCAGCGTGGGTCCAATCTCCGTATCAAGGTAGCGCTCACTATGCAGGAGATCGCTAATGGTATCACGAAAAAGATCAAGGTCAAAAAGCAAGTGGCCTGTGATACCTGTGGCGGTACCGGCGCTAAAGACTCTAATAGTGTATCCACCTGCAGCACCTGTAATGGATCTGGCTACGTGCGTCAGATCAAGAATACATTCCTCGGTCAGATGCAAACGACTGGTACCTGTCCAACCTGTAAAGGATCTGGAAAAACCGTAACCGCCCACTGTCCTAAGTGTAAAGGAGATGGCCGCATGTACGCAGAGGAGACGATCGAGATCGAGATCCCTGCTGGTGTAGGTGAGGGCATGCAGCTCTCTATGCGTGGCAAAGGAAACGCTGGCAAGTCTGGAGGCCCTGCTGGTGACCTACTCATCGTCATCGAGGAGATCGAAAATGATGACTTCGTCCGTGACGGCAATAATGTGATCTATGATCTCTTTTTAAACTTTGCTGATGCGGCACTCGGCACCTCTGTACATGTCCCTACTCTCGATGGTCAAGTGAAGATAAAGATCCCTGCAGGTACTCCTGCTGGTAAGATCTTCCGCCTCAAAGGCAAAGGATTCCCAGAAGTACAGGGATATGGCAAAGGTGATCAGCTCATCAATGTCAATATCTGGACACCGAAGACACTCAATAGTGAAGAAAAGGCCCTCCTCGAAAAAATGAGAGAACTGCCAAACTTCCAACCTACTCCTGATAAATCCGAAAAAGGATTTTTTGAAAGAATGAAAGACTTCTTCGAATAATGAAGAAGTCTCTATTTTTCTTTTTCGCCATAGTCTTTTTCGCATGTAGCGAAGGAGACTATGAGCGATATGATAGTGCTGATCTATCTGGCGGCTGGCGCTACGAGCAGAGCGTATCTCACCAGATCACTATCCCAGCCGGACAGTCAGCTCAGCTGGAGATAGATCATAGTGCAGACTATGCCTACGAAAATATCTACCTGCAGATCAACACTCCCAATCGTGATGCTCAGACCCTCTCTATCCCTCTCGCCGATGATCAGGGATACTGGATCGGTAGCTGTAGCGGCGATAGATGTCAGCGAGTATATCCACTGGAGATCACGGACTCAGACCAGCCTATCAATATCTCCATCCAGCAGTACAGTCGTGACTCCATACTCATGGGCATACACAAGGTCAACCTATTAGTAGGTGACTTTAGCAAAAAATAGTAACTTAATCGGAGCTAAGTACTGTATCGCATCTTATGCCATCTATCATACATCGCCCCAAAGTAGAGATAGCGCCTGAGCTATTAGCGCTGACTCAGACCATGACCATGGCGGAGAGTCAGGTCATCGTGCACTGTATCATATCTGCTCCTTGGTATAGCGAGCTCGGCATACGCATCTGGCCGTCGACATTCCTCTATGATATCGAGAGCCCTCACAAAAGTGAGCTCGTGCACTATGAGAATATCACGCCTTACCCTGAGTGGAAATACGTCCCTGCAGGATCTTCTTCCTTCTTCACTTTGTTCTTTTCGGGTCTACCTAAAGACTGTCACACTTTTGATCTCATCGAGGAGATCCCTGAGGCCTATGGATTTCAGATCATCGGTATCGAGCGAAATGAGACTGATGTGTATTATGTGAGGTTTTAGATGTTTTTCCTGGCTAAAATAGATAGTAATCCAAAACTAAATCACTCGTACTTACCTCTGGACTTGCCTCTACCTTATAATAGATAACATTAGAATAGTGCTCCTCTCTAATCTTAACTTTCTCCCCAGAAGCTATTATTCTTGGTTCTGATGTCCCTATAGCCGGTATAAAGAGAATATCCGAACTAGAGTTATTTTTTATTCCACAAATAAATCCTGCCACATGGATAGCGTTTACATTAAATGAGACCGTGTCCTTCTGATTCAACTTAACCACAACGGATTCATGATAATTGCGATTACATGCCCCAAAAAAGTAAGTTAGAGCTAGAATAGTTATAGGAAATAAATACTTCATAACTCAAAGTAATGTATTTAATGAGCAGACACCACCCCGCTATCTGAAGTTTCTAACTTCAAATCTATATTACTCATTTTCAGCCATCATATTGATTCGAAGTCACAGATATTCGAACAGCGGTATGATTATTACTGCTACATTGTAGGCTTTGCCTAAACCCAAGATGTTAGCTCTCTACTTATACCTGATCCTAACCCATACACCTCTCATTTACCCCAATATTCGGCGCAAGCCATATATCAAGATAATATAGCATCAAAAGCCGCTAAAAGACTTGTAGGAACACCAATTGTTGTTCTCTATTTTCGCAGTGCTCGGAGAATAATCTTTGGAGCAAGACTTAATTAACATTACTATCTAAAAGAATAGAGCATATGTCTGGAATAATCTTAGGAGACAAAGAATACTTCAAAGGAATTGGTAAGGTCCAATTTGAAGGAAAGAAGTCAAAAAACCCATTAGCCTTCAAATATTATAACGCTGAGCAAAAAGTAGGCGGCAAGACCATGGCTGAGCATTTTAAGTTTGCTATCGCCTACTGGCATAGCTTCTGCAATGACGGTGGCGATCCATTTGGTGTAGGTACTAAGAGCTATCCATGGAATACTTCATCTGATGCTGTCCAAAATGCAAAGGACAAAATGGATGCAGCATTTGAGTTTTTGACTAAGCTGGGTGTGGATTATTACTGTTTTCACGACGTAGATCTCGTAGACGAAGGGCCTAATCTCGTAGAATTTGAGCGTAGACTGAATGCGATCACTGACTATGCGGCTGAGAAGATGAAAGGTACTGACATCAAGGTACTCTGGGGTACGGCTAATCTCTTTAGCAATCCTCGCTACATGAATGGTGCATCGACTAATCCGGATTTCAATGTAGTAGCATACGCTGGTGCGCAAGTGAAAAATGCACTCGATGCGACCATCAAGCTCGGAGGAGAAAACTATGTTTTCTGGGGTGGTAGAGAGGGCTACATGTCACTACTCAATACTGACATGAAGAAAGAGCTGGACCATATGGCTCGCTTCCTGCACATGGCGAAGGACTATGCACGTGCTCAGGGATTCACTGGTGACTTCTTCATAGAGCCTAAGCCTGCTGAGCCATCTAAGCATCAGTATGACTTTGACAGTGCGACAGTGATAGGATTCTTGAGAGAGTACGACTTGATGGATGACTTCAAACTCAATCTCGAAGTCAACCATGCCACACTGGCTAATCACACGATGGCTCACGAGATGGCAGTCGCAGCTGGTGCTGGTGCACTCGGTAGCATGGATGCTAATCGTGGAGACTATCAAAATGGTTGGGACACAGACCAGTTCCCCGTGGATCTATATGAGCTCACGGAGATGATGTTAGTCTTCTTAGAGGCAGGCGGATTCCAAGGCAAGGGAGGTATCAATTTTGATGCTAAGACTCGTCGTAACTCTACAGATCTCGAAGATCTATTCATCGCTCACATCGGGGGTATGGATGCATTCGCTCGATCATTATTGATCGCTGATGAGATCATGACGGATTCGGATTATGCTGCTTTGAGAGCTAAGCGATACAGTTCTTTTGACAGTGGTCAGGGACTCGACTATCACAATGGTAGCCTTAGCCTGACAGATCTACACAAGATCGCTCATACTCAGGGAGAGCCAGCGCAGATCAGCGGCAAGCAAGAACTGTTTGAGAATATCATCAATCAGTATATCTAATAAGCCAAATTAGTAGCTTAATAATAGAAGAGGTGGATATGATTTATCTGCCTCTTTTTTGTTGGAGTCATAGCGCCGTACATCAATCAATATTGATATATCATCATTATTCAACTCACCATTTATAGCTACTTAGGACATCGCTTAGTGAACTTATATTTCAACCATATCAGATTAAATAGAATTTTATATTGTCATTTATGCCAATATACCAATTATTAATCTATATAAATTTCAATCCGCTAAACAATTGATGTATCAATCATTTAGATCATATTCATTTTTGTAAATGTAAATTTTACCCATTAACTATTAGTAGCTAAAGAAAAACAGATACATATCATATGTTACCAACAAGATATATGAGACGCTTTTCTATTATAAGTGATTGGTCATCAGTGATATAGCGGCTGGTATAGTGATCAGGTAGCGATTTTGGCCCCTATCGAAATACTTATTTTTCTTCGGTTACTTGCTGCGCATACAGTAATTTCGCTACTCAAGTCATTTCAGCAGTTTTGCATATAGATGATATGTCAATCATCAGTAGATCTCGCTGTTATAAGTCATATCAATAGTCATTATGAAGGTTTTAAAATTCGGAGGAAGCAGTGTAGCGAGTGTAGATCGCATCCAATCTATCGGAAAACTCCTAAAAGAGCGTCACGACAATGGTGATAAGCTAACAGTTATATTTTCAGCATTTGGTGGTGTCACCGATGAGCTCATCAGCGCAGCGACCACTGCCGCTAAAGGTGATGGAGACTATCAAACTATCGTCACCACGCTACGAGACCGACATACCTCTGCTGCTACTGAGCTGCTGACTGGTACCGATCTATTGGATGGCGTATTGACTCAGGTCAATGAAAATTTTGACGTACTGACAGATCTGCTCAAGGGAGTATTCTTAGTCAGAGAGGCATCTCCACGGACCATGGATTATGTGCTTTCTTTTGGAGAGCGAAACTCGGCATTCATTATCAGTCAGTACTTTCTGTCTATCGATATCCCAGCCGCCTATCTCGATGCTCGAGATATCATCAAAACGAATAAAGACTTTGGTAATGCAAAGGTGAATCTGGATAAGACTAATAAACTCATCGCAGCATACTACACCGATCACGCAGATCAGCCACAGGTGGTGACAGGATTCATCGCTACTGACAAAGGTGGACTCACGACGACACTCGGTCGTGGCGGCTCTGACTATACTGCTGCACTTATCGCTGGGGCTCTCGATGCAGATGTACTCGAGATATGGACGGACGTAGATGGCGTCCTCACCTCTAATCCTCGTGTCGTAGAAAATGCACATACGATACCTAAGCTCAGCTATGATGAGGCGATGGAGCTATCCCACTTCGGAGCTAAGGTGATCTATCCGCCTACTATACAGCCAGCCCTCAGCAAAGAGATACCGATCTATATCAAGAATACCTTCAATCCTACATTCGAGGGAACTCGTATCAGTAAAGAAGCATCCTCTGACGAGCGCAAAAAAATCACAGGTGTCACCTCTATCTCGAATATCTCACTCCTCACACTCGAGGGTAGTGGTCTGATGGGTATCCCAGGATCTGCAGCTCGCCTATTCAATGTACTGGGCATGCACAAGATCAATATCGTGATGATCACCCAGGCATCCTCAGAGCACTCCATATGCTTCGCCGTCAAGTCAGAAGACACTAAGAAGGCTCAGGAGGTGATCGACGAAGAGTTCAAAAAAGAAATCAACAGTGACTTGGTCATGCCACTACAGGCTGAGACCGATCTCTCACTTGTTGCCGTCATCGGTGAGAAGATGAAGTCGGTACCAGGCTTAGCCGGTAGTCTATTCAGATCGCTGGGCCAAAATGGTATCAATATCATCGCCATAGCTCAGGGTTCGTCAGAGCTCAATATCACCTTCGCTATTAAGCAAAAAGATGAGAAAAAAGCGCTCAATCTCGTACATGATGCGTTCTTTCTCTCAGAGAGTAAGGGGCTCAACGTATTCCTCATGGGTGTCGGTCTCATCGGTAGTACCCTACTCGAGCAGATCCGAGAGCAGCATGCAGGACTCATCGCTGAGAAAAATTTGGATATCCAAGTTATCGGCATCGCTAACTCCCGTAAAATGTACTTTGACGATGATGGCATCAATCTGGACAACTGGAAAGAAACGCTTACTGAAAAAGGAGCCGATTCCAGCTTTGAGGGATTCGTCGATAAGATGAAAAGCTACAACTTCGCTAACTCTATCTTCATAGACTGCACGGCCAATCATGATATCAAAGACTACTATGCCGACATACTGTCTAATAGCATCTCGATATCTACCGCTAATAAAGTAGCGGCCTCAGGACCTTATGCATTCTATCAAAATCTTCAGGGACTGGCACTCAATAATAATGTGCACTTCCTCTTTGAGACGAATGTAGGCGCTGGACTACCAGTGCTATCGACACTCGAAGGTCTCGTACGCAGTGGTGATAAGATCGAAAGCATCAGAGCGGTTATCTCAGGATCTCTCTCTTATATCTTCAATAATTATTCTCCCGAGAAGAGCTTCAAAAAACTCATCCTCGAGGCCAGAGAAAAAGGCTATACCGAGCCTGATCCACGAGATGACCTCTCTGGTATGGACATCAAGCGAAAGATCATCATCCTCAGTAGGGTAGCAGGCTACCCCATAGAGCCTGAAGAAGTAGAAGTAGAAGCGATACTCCCTCAGTCATGCATGGATGCTGAGACGATAGATGACTTCTTCGTAGAGCTGGACAAGCATGATGCACACTTCCGTGGACTGATCGAGGAGGCACATGCTAAGAATGCTAAGCTGCGATACCTTGCCTCTCTGGTAGATGGCAAAGCATCCATCGAACTCAAGATGGTGACCTCGGAGAGTCCTTTTTACAATCTCGCCAGTACAGACAATATGATAGTGTTCTACACAGAACGCTACAAAGAGCGACCGCTGGTCGTCCAAGGTCCAGGTGCAGGTGCAGGAGTGACCGCTGCCGGTGTATTCGCAGAGATCATCCAGCTGGGTAATGTGAAGGCTTAGGGCTTTCCTGGACTATAGTCAAAAGGTTTTTGTGAGACAGTTTAAGTCTCATATTGATATGCTCGAGATAGCACAGATTACCATTTGCGCATATTTACCTTAATTTTAGGCAGAACTATCGAACTCAATACCTATTTCATTCTTTCTTACAATAAGTGATTATATTTCATCTTATCAAAATATACCTCAAATGAAGAAACGAACCTTTGTCAAAGCCACTACTGCTCTCGTAGTTGGATCCACTTTAGCCCCGATCATACAGGCTTGTGAGCCAAAAAAAGAAACAAAAGAAGCACCTGCAGCAGTTGATGCTCCCTCAGGAGCTTTTGAGGTGCCTGCTTTAACATTTGACTTCAATGCCCTGGAGCCAAATATCGATGCGATGACAATGGAGATCCACCATGACAAACATCATGCTGGATATGTCAGAAAGCTAAATGCCGCTCTCGAAGGAAATCCACTTTCTGGCAAAGGTCTCGAAGATATCATGGCAGCCGTCTCTGCTGATGACCCTGGTGTGCGCAATAATGGAGGAGGACACTACAATCACAGCTTATTCTGGTCGATCATGTCACCTAATGGAGGAGGTACTCCAAGTGGCGACCTCGCTGATGCGATTAATAGTTCTTTTGACAGTTTTGATAACTTCAAGGAGCAATTTAGCAAAGCGGCTGCGACCCGATTTGGCTCAGGCTGGGCTTGGCTTTGCCAAGGTGCTGATGGTAAGCTATTCGTCACATCGACTCCTAATCAAGATAACCCACTCATGTCTCAGATCGTCGAGAAAACGGGTACACCGCTACTTGGCATCGATGTATGGGAGCATGCCTACTACCTCAACTATCAAAACCGCAGAGGAGATTACATCGGTAATTTCTTCAATGTCATTGATTGGGGAGCAGTAGCTGGACGAATAGCTTAGTATTTCGCCATCATATACTGATTTGGGCTTTGTGATTCTTACTTTTGTATAGTATGAACCATCGACCTTTCATTTTATTCGGCATTCTGATTAGCCTGTGGGCAAGTGTATCTGTCACTTCATTGAGTGCTCAGATAGAGAGTCCCTATGCCACGATCTATAATCATCTGGAGAATCTCCAGCCTGATAACTATCATCCGGAGCTCAGTGCTCGTAGTTTTGCTATAGATAGTACTTCTGCAGCCGACTATGCCGTCATGCTCAAGAAGGTCATGGATGGCAAAGGGCTCTATGTATTCATAGAAGATATCCCTCAGTCTCCGACCTATTTTGATAGTACCTTGATGAAGGCTCAGTATCATCCTTTTCCTGATGAACTGCCAGGCATCTTCGTACGCCGTACTACTCGTGGCTGGCAATATCCAGCAGAGGTCGTCCCTGCGATCAAGAAACACTACGAAGAGACTTATCCTTACTGGACCCGCAGACTGATGGAGCTATTACCACATAGTGGGGCTACCTACCTCGGACTATATCTGTGGCAATGGATCGGTGTGGTGCTACTGTTAGTAGTTTTGATCTGTCTATATCTCTTATTTCGTTGGATCGCTGGCTATGTCATTCGCTTGCTTGGACGCAGCAATCATGACTTACTACAAAACAAAGCCAAACTCCTTAATCGAATTGCCTCTCTGGTCAGTATCTACTTCTCAGTGTTATTGATTCGGGAAGTTTTTCCTGTTTTAGAGCTGAGTCCCCGCCTGTCATGGGTAGTGATGTTGATATTCAAGATCATATTGGGTCTGATGATCCTACTCATCATCCTACGTGTCATCGATGTCATCTATAGATACTTCTTTGAGCTGACTAAGCTCACTGAGAGTAAGATGGATGAGCAGCTCCTACCTGTCCTAAAGAGAGCAGCCCAGATCATATTCATTTCGTTTTGGGTGATCTATCTCTTGACCTTGTTCAATGTAGATGTCACCGCTCTGCTGGCAGGTATCTCTATCGGTGGGGTAGCAATAGCACTGGCTGCTCAGGATACGCTGAAGAATCTCTTTGGCTCCTTTACCATATTCATGGATAAGCCCTTTCAGATCGGCGATTGGATTCAGTTTGGCGGGGTAGAGGGCACCGTGGAGGAAGTCGGATTCAGGTCTACACGTGTACGATCCTTCGAGAATAGTCTGGTATCTGTACCTAATGCGAAACTACTCGATACCAGCGTGAATAACTATGGCCTGAGACAGTATCGCAGATTCAAGACTAATATCGCTATCACCTATGACACGCCACCAGATTCGATAGAGTTATTCGTGGAGGGCTTACGCCGAATCGTAGAACTCCATCCTGCTACTCGAAAAGAAGGATTTGAGATACATCTCAATAATATGAGTGACTCATCATTAGATATCTTGTTCTATATTTTCTTTGATGTGGCTAATTGGTCAGAGGAGCTCAAAGCTCGCCAACAGATACTTCTTGCCATCATACGATTAGCACAGGAGATGGGTATTGAGTTTGCTTTTCCATCGATGTCTATTTATCGGGATCCAGTGAGTAGATCTGTTTCGGCAGAAGATTTTTCCTTGGAAGCATTTTTGGATCGGTATCGTGGACGGATTAGCTGATAGATAGTAGGGATTTTGTTCTTTGGTAGACTGAGATGCTATCTGTTGGCCTAGTATATACTAACTTCGTGATTCTTATTTTGCGGAGAGTATATAGTAATGAAAAGTAAGCAACAAGCGGTCAGAGTATTTGCTCCAGCTACAGTAGCTAATGTAGCAGTGGGATACGATATATTAGGTTTTGCGATAGATAGTCCGGGTGATGAGATCATCGCCAGATGGGGTGATGAGCCAGGACTACGCATCACTAAGATCAAAGGCACCAACAAACAACTCCCTAAAGATCCAGCTAAAAATACTGCTGGTCTGGGTGCTCTACGCCTACTGCAGGATCTCGGCAAAGAAGATCTCGGTATCGAACTTGAAATCTATAAGAAAATGCCTTTTGGCAGTGGAATGGGGAGTAGTGCTGCCAGTGCTGCTGCCGGAGTACTCGCCGTGAATGAACTCCTCGGTAAACCTCTCCAAAAGAGAGAACTGGCTAAATACGCTGTCATAGGTGAGAGTGCTGCAGATGGCGCCATACATGGGGACAATGTCATCCCATCTCTACTCGGTGGGATCATACTGATCCGAGACAATGAGAGTTTTGATTTTGTCAAGCTGCCAGTACCAAGAGGACTGAGTGTATTCGTCATATATCCTGAGATCGAGATCCTGACTAAGGACGCACGTGCCGTACTCAGTGATCAGGTATCACTCAGTCAGCTCATCGCTCAGACAGGGAATATCGCAGCGTTCGTAGCGAGTCTATATACCTCCGATCTCGACCTGATGCGCAAGAGTCTGCAGGATCATGTGATCGAAAGCCAAAGAGCCCAGCTGATACCTCATTTCTACGAGCTACAGCAGACTGCTCTCGAGCTGGGTGCGATGAACTATACCATCTCTGGAGCAGGACCAAGTATGTTTGGATTTGCACAAAACACCTTGATCGCAGAAGAATGTGCCACTGCTATAACGGCTAAACTCACCGATCACGGTATCGTATCACATAGCTACTTATCACCTATTAATACTCAGGGAGCCTACAAGATGTAGTCCTCCCACTTTTTCATCATATCGTCATAAGTCGTCACATCATGAAGTTTTTTAGCACTAAAAGTCCAGATACTAAGGTGGATCTACGTACTGCTGTACTACAAAGCCTACCTCCTGACAATGGTCTATACATGCCTGAGAGCATTCCAGCACTTCCATCTAATGTTTTGGAAAATCTGGAGCATCTGAGTTTTCAAGATATTGCTTTTGCTGTCGCTCGTCAGTATTTGTCAGATGACTTCAGCGATGCAGAGACATTAGATCTAATTGATCATGCGATCAATTTTCCAGCTCCAGTAAAGTCACTGACTGAAGATCTGCATGTCTTAGAATTATGGCATGGACCATCATTAGCTTTTAAGGATTTTGGAGCCAGATTTATGGCCGCTGTCATGAGCAGACTGGTAGAAGGGGAAGATCAGAAGCTGACCATATTAGTAGCTACCTCTGGAGATACAGGAGGAGCAGTTGCTGCAGGATTTTTGGGTGTGCCCAATGTAGAAGTGATCATACTCTATCCTAAAGGCAAAGTCAGCCCGCTACAAGAAAAACAACTTACTACGCTTGGACAAAATATTACTGCGCTTGAGATTGACGGTACTTTTGACGACTGCCAGGCTTTGGTGAAGACAGCGTTTCTGGATAGAGATATTAATGAACAGTATCAACTGTCCTCTGCGAATAGTATCAACATCACAAGACTAATCCCTCAGTCATTCTATTATTTCGAAGCTTACAAGCAACTACAAACTAAGGGGAGAGGAGAAGTGAATTTTTGTATTCCTTCGGGCAACTTTGGAAATCTAACAGCAGGACTATTAGCAAAGCGAATGGGCCTACCAGTGAACCACTTCATAGCAGCCACTAATGCCAACGACATCGTACCTGTCTACCTGAAGTCTGGAGAGTACACTCCAAGACCATCTGTCCAAACGATCTCCAATGCCATGGACGTAGGAAATCCATCTAACTTCCGCAGAATGGAAAATCTATACGGCAATCAGTGGGAAGAGATGAAACAAGACATCTATGGCTATGCTTATACTGATGATCAGACTAAAGACGCTGTGAAAGAGATACATGAAAAATATCAATATATCATGGATCCACATGGAGCAGTTGGATATTTAGCAGCATTAGAATATCAAGCGACTCATCCTGGAGAACAAGTCGTCATCTTGGAGACTGCTCATCCCGCTAAGTTCTTACCAGTCATGAATCCAATATTGGGAGACATAGGAGTGCCAAATCGATTAGCAGAGATCAGTGATCGAGAAAAAGTGGCAACCCCACTAAATATTGATTTTGAGAGCTTCAAGAACTGGTTACTATCAAGAAAAGCCTAAAAAGGCCATTTTTAGCGCTGAGAATCATTCAGATAAAATTATACATTATCTGAGTTAATTTTTACATAACTCATTGATTACTAATTATTTAGTGATAATTTCTTGCATTATTAATGGCGCTGAGAATACGCTGAATATTTGTATCCCGATCCATAGTCCAGTATACTAAATTCTCAGCAGGAGAAATTTTGGGATTTTATTAGAAAGTGAGCGTCATACCGACACCATGCTGAGCAGAGCCTAAAGAGAGAGTTGCTGGATAATTGTTTTTTTGAGGAACTTGATTTTGGGTGATCAGAATATTGCCATCATTGACATAGTGTTCAATTGCTTTTGAGATTCTACTTTCTATCTGAATAACTGCTATTAATGATAAAACAGCTCCTCCGACAAAAGCACCAGCCGCAATATTGATACCAGTATCAAATTCTTGGTCATAACTAATACCGATTCCAGTCAATCCCCCAACCCAGGTAGCAGTACCAATCCAAAAAATCTTATTTGATTTCTTTGCCTTTTCATAATATCGATAGGCTTCAGATGACGCTTTTAGTATATCACCAGTCTTTTTAAAACTCACTCTTTTACGATCCAAGGTGTAAAATTGATTATTTATGACTGTATGATAGTCATCTACATCAGTACCCAAATAATAGCTATAGGCATGCTTCTTGACATCTATGTATGACCAGATTACTTTCTTTTCGCCAGTCATGGTAAGTATAGATCCAGCTATCATTGATCCCATACCGCCCCAAAATAATACCTGTTCTCCAGATGAGACGTCACGATATTGATGGTCTTGTAGTATGACAGAGTATGCCGCCACTAAACCGCCATAGCCTAATATATTTCCTAATATTCTATCTCTACGTCCTGCTTGATACTCGAGTCTTTGCTTTCTCCAGTCTTTGAGTAGACCCAGGGTTTGCTTATGAGATTGGCGTATACCATCTACATGATAGACATTACCGGAAAAAATTTTTCTTTCTAAAGTCCAATTTTCTTGTCCTTGCAACGATATCCCACATAGTAGTAGGAATATAAATATAGTACCCTTCATAATTATGCAAGATCAAATCTCGTGCCAATGAGCTAACGAATGGTAATCAGCAAAGGTGATAAACATGCTTTGTTTTGGTAATGCTACAAACAAAAAGAGACCAACCTTTGCGGGCTGGCCTCACTTTTCTTGAATGATGGATTCAAAAAAATTGGGTTCTAAGATCCATTCACCTCAGGTTGTTGATTAGATGAATCTGATACAAATATATATTAGAAGTAGGTCTAATGCTGTACCTTATCATTTTATTATCATATTTCACTTTCACAGATTATATAACTTTTAAAAATGTTCTACGTAGAACAATCAGTTCAGATGAAACAAATAATACTACTTTTCCTCATTACAACATTGATAGCATCATGCCAAAAATCAACACAACTGCTATATCCAGGCAGCGACATTCAAGACCAAACACTAATAGAAAATAACCAAGAAAACGACAATCCCAGACTACGCTATAAGAGAATCAGTTCACCTATAAAAGACAAAACTGAAATATTCAGAGAGCTGTATACAGAAATAAACAAGCTCTCAGATAAACGATACGCCGAGTTACATCCACTGATCATCGAACAGAATATCCCTAATATTCAGCGAGCTATAGCCCAAGAAAAACTGACCTATGAGGAACTAACACTGTTCTATCTCAAACGTATATATAAGTACGAACTCGATCCAGATCTCACCCTCAACACCATCATAAGTCTCAACTCAGACGCACTCAAACAAGCCAGAAAATTCGATAAAGAAAAGGATACAAATCATCCTATCTATGGCATGCCTATCCTTCTTAAAGACAACATCAACACAGCAGGAATGAATACCACGGCTGGAGCTGCTGTACTACAAGAAAACGATACGGACGATGCATACATAGTAAAACAGCTAAAGGCAAATGGAGCTATCATATTGGGAAAGCTTAATCTCAGTGAATGGGCCTACTACTTCTGTGACGGCTGTCCACTGGGCTATAGTGCCATAGGCGGACAAACACTAAATCCATATGGACGTGGTATCTACGAGTCTGGAGGGTCCAGTGCAGGAAGTGGTACTGCTACAGCAGCTAACTATGCAGTAGCAACAGTAGGAACCGAGACATCTGGATCTATACTCTCTCCATCGAGTCTTAATTCTATTGTAGGATTGAAACCAACAATAGGATTTCTCAGTAGAAACGGTATCATACCTATCTCATCAACACTGGATACACCTGGCCCTATGACTAAATCAGTGATTGATAATGCCATCTTGTTGGATGCTATGAGAGGACCTATAGATCCAGACGACCCAAAGACCTACGACATGAAATTAAATGAAGATTGGTATAATCTCACGACGTCAGATATATCAAACTACAAGTTGGGAGCTATAGAACGTCTAACTGAAGACAGTATCTATCTGCAGACCATCAATACTCTCGAAGAGAGTGGCGCACTTACTTCTATCAATGACCCAGAGTCTATAGAACTCACAGGATTCTTGCATCTACTTAATATAGACATGAATTATGATCTACCTGAATACATCCAAAAACATGTACAAAATCCATCAATAAAAATCAGAACTATAGAAGATATAGTCGACTACAACAGCCAAGACAGCAGCATACGTATGCCCTATGATCAAGGCAGACTGGATGCAATACTTTCTGATACCACCAGTCCAGATAGTCTGATCATTATAAAAACGCAGTTGAAAACAGCTGGACGTTCATATTTAGATCAGATCCTCGATGATCATGATGTGATACTCTCTATCAATAACTATCACGCTGGCTATGCAGCAGTAGCAGAGTATCCAGCACTCACCATACCAATGGGATATGAATCAAATGGCCAACCCATCAATCTAACACTGATAGCTAAAAGCAAACAAGAAACACTACTATATGATTTAGGATACGCAATCGAACGAATACTATCAGCACGACAGATACCGGAAGATTATCAAGATTAATGTTCTACGTAGAACAATAGGAAGCTTAAATAAAATGTTAATCGAATAATGTCATAATAACTCTAATCAATCTATAAATAGAAATATTTATCTTAATCGTTTTTTATACAAATCAATTCTAAATCAGTATAGTATCACTATGAAGAAACTATTCCTTTTAATGATTTGCGCCCTGTCTATTAGCTTATATGGCCAGGAAAACACAAATCAAAACAAATTCAAACAACTGGGTACAGATCTACCTTCTCCGAATGTATATCGTACAGCATCTGGTGCTCCTGGTCACGAATACTGGCAACAGCAGGTAGACTACAAAATGAAAATCACGCTCAACGACGAAGAGAAAAAGATCTATGGTGACGAGAAAATCACCTACACTAACAACTCTCCTGACGATCTCGACTATCTATGGATACAGCTTGATCAAAACGTCAGAGCTAAGGACTCTGATACTCACGCTATTGGTACAGAGAGTATTGACCCAGAGTCTACATCTACCCGTACCATCAATCGGCTGACGCCTACTTTCGATGGAGGATTCAAGATAGAAAAAGTCACAGATAGCAATGGTAAAGCACTGAGCTATACCATCAATAAAACGATGATGAGAGTAGATCTACCATCAACACTAAAAGCAGAAGGTGGCAAATTCACATTCAATATCAAATGGTGGTATAACATCAACAATACTCGTGAGATAGGAGGAAGATCAGGTTATGAAGAATTCGCAGATGGCCATAGAGTATACTGTATCGCACAGTTTTACCCAAGACTATGTAAGTACAATGATATTGAAGGATGGCAAAATAAGCAGTTCTTAGGTAGAGGTGAGTTCACCTTAGAGTTTGGTGACTATGAGGTAGAGATTTCTGTACCTGAGGATCACCTGGTAGCTGCCTCAGGCGAACTTCAAAATGAATCTTCTGTACTATCGTCTGAGCATCGCAAAAGATTATCTGAAGCTAAGAAGTCTTATGTACAGCCAGTGACTATTCAAACATTAGAAGAGTCTCAGGAAAACTCTAAAGACGCCAGTTCTAAGTATAAGTCTTGGAAATTTAAGGCACTGAATGTTCGTGACTTTGCCTTCGCATCATCAAGAAGATTTATCTGGGATGCAATGGGCGTCAAGATGAGTGATGGTCGTACAGTCATGGCTCAATCTATGTGGGTACCTGAAGGAGACTGCCTCTGGAAACAATTCAGTACAAAAGCAGTAGCTCATACGATCAAGTGGTACTCTCACTATACATTTGATTATCCTTATCCAGTCGCATGGTCTATCGATGGTAGCATGGGTATGGAGTATCCGATGATATGTTTTAACTATGGTAGATGTGAGTCTGATGGTACCTACTCCAAGCGTATGAAATATGGACACATCGGAGTCATCATTCACGAAGTAGGACATAACTGGTTCCCGATGATAGTCAATTCTGATGAGCGTCAGTGGACTTGGATGGACGAAGGTCTAAATACCTATGTACAGTATCTCACAGAGCAGCAGTGGGAGCGCAACTATCCCCACCGTCGTGGACCTGCTCATATGATCACCAACTATATGGGAGGTGACAAGGATCGTATCTCACCTATCATGACTAACTCAGAGAGTATATGGCAGTTTGGAAATAATGCCTATGGCAAGCCTGCTACGGCACTCAATATACTGAGAGAATCTGTCGTAGGTAGAGAGCTATTTGACTATGCATTCAAAGAATATTCTAACCGATGGAAATTTAAAAATCCATATCCAGCAGACTTCTTCCGTACTATAGAAGATGCCTCTGGTGTAGACTTAGATTGGTTTTGGAGAGGGTGGTTTTATACCAATGATCATGCAGATCAGTCTCTTGTATCTGTCAAGCACTACACGATGGATAGCGGTAATAATATCGTAGAGAAACAAAAAGCAAAAGAAGAACGAGATAATGGACCACGAAATATAAGTGAGATCAGAGCTGAGGAAATCGATAAGACCTATGACGAAATCGATCCTACACTCAAAGATTTTTACACTACATATGATCCTCTCGAGTCAGATGCTATCGATCAGGAGGAGTATGACCAGTTCGTCAACAATCTATCTCCTGCAGAAAAGGAGCTACTCGAAAGTGGCAAAAACTACTATGAGCTTACCATTGAAAATGAAGGTGGCTTAGTGATGCCAGTCATTCTACAATTTCAATATGTAGATGGTACTACTGAGGATATCCGTATCCCCGTAGAGGTTTGGCGCTTTAGCGATCAGAAGATCACCAAAGTATTCCCTACGGACAAAGAAGTGAGTAAGATCATCCTGGATCCATATCTTGAGATAGCAGATGTCAATACAGACAACAACTACTATCCTCCACAGTCTAAGCCAAGCAGATTTGAAGCATTCAAAAATAAGAAGGCGGCACCTACAAGAGAGAATCCAATGCAACGTGCTAAGCGTGCAGAACAAGTGAAAAAGGAAATAAAGCCTTAAACTAAAAAGGGTCGGTATAGTTACCGACCCTTTCTTTTTATCTCAACTTGGCTAAGAAACCGTCCAATATCTTATTAAACTCTGCAGGTCTCTCCATCATTGGAGCATGACCACATAGATCTATGAAGTGAAGCTCTGACTGTGGGATCAACTCATGAAACTTCTCAGCTACGAATGGGGGCGTAATCGTATCCTGCTGACCCCAGATGAGTAGTACAGGGCATTTGACAGCATGCAGTTCTTCTCCGAGATTATGCTTGATAGCTGACTTAGCAGTCAATACAATTCTGAATGCTTTCTCCCGATCATTGACAGTATCAAATACTTCATCGACTAACTCCTTAGAAGCTACAGCCGGATCGTAGAATGTTTCTGCTGTTTTGTTCTTGATATACTCATAGTCACCACGACGAGGATATCCGTCACCCATACCGCTTTCAAATAACCCACTACTACCTGTGAGTATCATAGATGCTACGATATCAGGATTATCCAATACGAATAGCTGTGCAATATGACCACCAAGGGAATTGCCTAATACATGTACAGACTCAAAATTCTTATGATCCACGAAATCTTTCGTAAATGCTAACAATCCATCAAGACCAGTCTCTTTAATTTCCAATTCATAGATGGGCAGTATCGGGACTACCACATTATACTTCTCCTCAAAGTAATGTATGAGATCTTGAAAATTACTTAACGCACCAAAGAGACCATGCAGTAATAGCAAGACCGGACCATCACCACCCGTCTCTATATATCTGAAACCTCCTTCCTCTGTTATTTTCATGTGAAAAGCACTTTTCTAATATTAAGGCTGCAAAAATAGCACTATTAGATGCTGGAATTCAGATTTCTTGCATGCTTGACTATAAAATAATGTAAAAGTAGGCTTCCGAAAAATAAGACAGCCATCCCTTGGTGCAACACACCCCAAAGTACTGGTACCGCTCCCTTGCTCTGAAGAACGGTTATAATGCCCAAAACAATTTGTAGGGTAACTAAGCCTAAAGTAAAGAACAGACTATATTTCACCATACCTGTATCACGATTGATCCCTTTACGGATAAAATAAACTACCAAAGCTACTACTATCAAATAAGCAAGATTTCTATGGATAGTATGCATTACAGCAAAAACAAATGAATCTCTATCATATTGTATGAAGGAGTCTAAACTCCAATGAGCATTATCAAATACAATCGGTGGTATCACATGGCCCCCAATATCTGGCCATGTAGGATAAATCAATGAGGCCTTCATGCCGCTCATGATTCCTCCAAAGAACAATTGTATTCCACTAAGAATAAGTATAAGACTTATCCACTTCGTACTTACACTCAGCTCGCTCATGAAGCGCACTTCACGATATTTGTACTTCAGGGTAGTCCAGAGCAAATAAGAGAAAACACTGACGCCTATCGAAAGATGTATAGCCAGTTTATACGCATTAACCCACGGCCTATTAACCAAACCACTCGCCACCATGATCCATCCAAAGATGGCAGCTAGGCCTGCTAAAGCTACTACGACTCCCAGGTCTCTACGTAGAACTTTGGATAGCCATCCCATCCTCCAAAAGAAGATGAAGGGAATCAAAAAAACAAAACCCATTGATCTAGCCCAAAGACGATGAAAATACTCCCAGAAGTAAATGAACTTAAAACTCCCACCGTCAAAAATAGAAGAACCCAATAGCATTCCCTCATTGATCTTTTCGTACTGAGGAGTAGCTTTGTACTTATCAAATTCTTCAATCCATTTTGCCTCGGTGAATGGTGGTAGCGTCCCAGTGACAATTTCCCACTTAGTTATTGACAGCCCACTACCTGTCAGTCTGGTGATACCACCGATGATGATCTGAAAATAAACCATCACTAAACCAATAATTAACCACACTAAAACAGTCTTCCGAAATTGCATAACACAAATTTACGACCTAACAAGGCATCTTGTATCTGGCTCACTTATCCACTCTATTTCTATCTATTATAAATTCTTTATTAAAAAAAGATAATAATCATTAGTGCTGTGGATTCGTGGATAACTTAATGAACTTATATTTTATCTAGCCTTATTCACACAAGAGTTGATCCTTTTGTGGATTATAATATCTTGATAATCATGATATTATCATTTATGGATGTGCATTATTCGTCCTATTTCACATACAGATGTGCAAAACTATAGATTCAAATAGATGAGCAGAATCAGTGTTGAAAAATCAGATAGCTCACTAACTCACAATATGGCGCTGTCAGACCAACAAAGTGGAAAATAACACTGATCATAATATGTCAAAAACTCTAGAATAACTCTAAGTAGTAGACTTCACATTTTAAGCCGATTATATATCAGCTTTTTTCTTCATGTTTGTAATAAATATTTTGGTATGCGAGTCGTGATACAGCGGGCAAGCAAGGCTGCAGTCGAAATCAATGGCACAGAGACCAGATCAATTAGTCATGGATTAGTCATCTTACTGGGTATTGAGCAAGACGACGAAGAAGAAGATATAGATTGGCTGATCAAAAAAGTGTTAGGCCTGAGGGTATTTTCTGATAATGAGAATAAAATGAATCTTAATCTATCGCAGGTCAATGGCCAGATCCTTTTGATCTCTCAGTTTACGCTACACGCATCTACTAAGAAGGGTAATCGTCCATCGTTCGTACGAGCTGCTAGGCCAGATGTGGCTATACCTCTCTATGATCAATTTATCAAAAAGCTAAAGTCGCATAGTGTAATCGTTGAGACAGGTGAGTTCGGTGCAGATATGCAAGTCAGCCTGACTAATGATGGACCAGTGACTATCATCATAGATACTAAGAATAAAGAGTAATGAAAATACGAGAACTACAGGAGCAAGTAGATCAATGGATCAAAGAGTATGGGGTCCGATATTTCGATGAAATGACTAATACGGTAGTCCTGATGGAAGAAGTAGGAGAATTTTCACGACTCATGGCAAGGCAATATGGCGAGCAATCATTCAAATCATCTGTGGATAGCAGCCAGGTCAAAATTGATATAGCTGATGAGATGGCTGATATACTATTTGTTCTCACATGCTTAGCAAATCAAATGGAGGTAGATCTTGATGCAGCTATCCATCGAAATCTGGACAAGAAAACGAAACGTGACAAAGCCCGTCATCACAATAATCCAAAACTGAAAGATGAATAAGCGCCTTGACTTAATCTGATGCAGATTTTCTATCTTGGCAATTATGAACGGTGATCTATAGTTTAATAGGATATCACTATGTATTCACTGTGCTCATCTTATAAAACGTATTATTTCATATGAGTAGAGAATTAGCTGTCTTGGAGAAGCTGGAGAAGGAGCTCAGTCTAAAAGAGCTGCAGATCAAAAGTCTACTCACTATCACACAGGCTATCAATGATAATGTATCAGCTGACGGTCTCTTCAATATGTATCGGTCGTTTTTGTCTTGGGAGATGGGTATCACAAAAATGGGTCTCTTCATCCCGAGAGATGAAGAAGCATCTCAGTGGTTTTGTGCATCCAATATCAATATGGATCAGAATGCCGATGAGCATAATAATATCATCTCTCACATCCTACAGTACAAGCGACTCCATACAGTCAAGCCATCTGATCACGAATCGCTTTGGGACTTTGATATTGTCATTCCTGTCTTTCACAAGGAAGAACCTATTGCGTATTCGCTAATAGGAGGGATCAAATCCAAAGATGATCTGTACAATAAGATCCAATTCATCACGACGATCACTAATATCATCGCTGTAGCCATTGAGAACAAAAAGCTATTCAAACAACAAATCGAGCAAGAGCGACTAAAGAAAGAAATCGAGCTGGCTAGAAATGTACAGCAAATGCTCATACCTGATGAGCTACCCAAAAATGATCTTTACGAACTATCTTCTATCTATCAGCCGCACTTTAATATCGGAGGTGATTATCTTGACTTTATAGATTTTAAGAACGGACGGTTTGTGTTTTGTATAGCCGATATATCTGGCAAGGGAGTAGCGGCGGCTCTGCTCATGGCAAATTTTCAGGCTATGATCCAGAGTCTGATATATCAGTATAGAGATCTGGAGACTTTCATTTTTGCGCTTAATCAGACCGTACTCCGAGTCACTAAGAGTGATAAGTTCATCACTTTTTTCATAGGTGAGATCGACGTCAATGCGAAGACACTGAAATATATTAACGCTGGTCACTACCCGCCGGCACTCTATATGAATGGACAGATCCGTAGACTCACTGAAGGATGTACAGTGATAGGCATGTTTGATAAGCTACCTTTCATCAAAGAAGAAACAATACAGCTCGAGGGTGAGGCGCTGATCATGTCATTCACCGATGGACTGGCTGATCTCAAAAATGAGAAAGACGAATACTTTGAGGATAGAGGTATAGAGAGTTTCGTGTCACGATATGGTCATCTCGATGCCGCATCATTTAATAAAGAGCTACTCGCCGAGATCGAAGAATACAAAGGATCAGAAGACTTCACCGATGATATTGCAGTCCTCACCTGCAAGATTTATTAGTTTGATCTCATCTGATAAATAATTACGTTCTACTATTATATGCAGGTTTATATGACTTATTATCAATAAGCATTTTAGCGATGATCTCTTTCATGACCTCGGAGGTGCCGCCATATATCGGCATGACACGCACATCACGATAGATACGCCCTATCGGATACTCTTCCATGAATCCATATCCGCCAAACATCTGCTGACATTTGTAGACGACATCATTCATGAGGTCACCTACTTTATATTTTAACATAGAGCATTCTTTCACTACATTTTCGCCTTGAGCGAGTCGATAGCTCGTCTGATCAGTGAATGCCTTATAGGCTTCATACTCAGTAGACATCTCTGCGATCTGATGGCGCAATACTTGAAATCTACTGATAGGTGCTCCAAAGGCTTCTCGTTCAGATATATACTGTAGAGTGATATCGAGGACATACTTGATCAGCCCGATGCCACCCTGTACTCCTGTCAGCCGCTCGACCTGCAGACTATCCATCATGTAGTAAAATCCTCGTCCTTCCTCACCCAGCAGATTTTCTTTTGGTACTCGGACATTATCAAATGCTAACTCTGCAGTATCAGAGCATCGAATACCGACCTTATCAAGCTTAGTCCTCGTGACTCCCTCACTATCGAGATCGATCACTATCATACTGATCCCTTTATCAGTCTTGACAGCAGCGACAGTGTAGTCTCCATAGTAGCCATTTGAGATGAAGGTCTTAGATCCATTGATGATATAGTGATCGCCATCGAGTACTGCAGTAGAGCGTATAGCCTTAAGATCTGATCCAGCGAAAGGCTCTGTCATCGAGAGTGAGCCGATCATATCACCAGTGACACTGGGTGCCAAGTATTTTTCTTTGATATAATCATCACAGGCATGTATGAGATAGTTCATCGCCAGATAGGAGTGTGCACCGACTACTGTATTAAATCCTAAGGAACCGAGCCTTCCCATTTCTTCTTGGAGGATGGCAGTATACATGAATCCTAAACCCATGCCGCCATATGTTTCTTCTACCTCCAAACCGAGAAATCCCATTTCTCCCATTTTCTTTAGGAGCTGACGATCTACTTTACCTTCTTTTTCCCATTGATCGATATGAGGAGTTACTTCCTTTTGGAAAAAATCTCGGAGCGTATCTCTGAATAACTCGTGCTCTTCTGTGTAGAATAGTGATCTCATACTATCATGTTATTATGTGATGGATTTTTAAATATAGCTAATGGGTGTGACTGTGATACTCACCTATGTCAAAGTGACAATTAATTTTGCTTTTGTGTGTACATCGAAGAAAAACAAGCATATGAAGAAATAACGGATGAGATGGCCGTATTAACCTGCAAAATTTTCTGATTATACTTACTTTGCAGATAAGGATATTATATCACACAGATAGTAGGATAAGTAGAGATCATCATGAAGAATAAGTTTGTAGCGGCACTTCTCGCTTTTTTCTTTGGCTCATTCGGAGCTCATAAGTTTTATCTCCGTGACCCAGGAGCTGGTGTCTTCTATATCATGCTCATGGTGATGACTGCAGGATTGAGATTTCCCATCTCGGCGATCTTGGGATTCATTGATGGATTACGATATCTGATGATGTCACCAGTCGAGTTTGATCGCAAGTTCAATTCTAAATATTCTAAAAACAAAAGAACCCGTACTCGTAAAGCTCCAAGTACTAATCGTGAGTACTATGAAGTGAATAAACCGAGTACAACCAAGCGTAAAAAAGCACCTGTAGTCAGAAATAATCCATTCAAAAAGAGTGGTCTCAAGAAGTATAAAGAGTATGAGATAGAAGAAGCATTGGAGGATTTTCAAAAAGGACTGAAGCTGGAGCCAAATGATGTATCTCTACATTTCAATATGGCTTGTGCCTATTCGTTATTGGAGAACAAGGAAGAAGCATTTAAACATCTGACCTTGGCTATAGAAAATGGATTTGCTGATTTTGATAAGATTCAGAGCCATGATGATCTGGCATTTTTGAGGATCCAAGAAGAATTTGACGAATACAAAGCTAATGGGTACAAACTAAAATCAGGCAGCAGCTCATCAAGCTCGTCGAGTGGCATTACTCAGAAAGAACCACTCAATGATGTCCTACTCTCTCAGCTCAATCGACTCATGGAGCTTCGCAAAAAAGGGGTCCTCACAGAGAATGAATATGTCGTCGAGCGTAAGAAGATTTTAGCGAGAGGATAAGATGATAAAGACACTTCTCAATATAGGAGATGATATACTGTCTTTATTTTATCCTCGACTGTGCATCGGATGTGGGGAGCGGGATCCTCTCCGAGACGAATACTTCTGTTTATCCTGTCGAATGGATGTACCTTTTATCAAAGATAGAGCCCGTGTTGATGCTGCCCTGGTAGGTAAAGTATCTTTACCAGAAAAACTCAACAATGTCTATGCCCTTTTTTACTACACTAAGACCGGAGTAACTCAGCAGCTACTCCGACAGCTGAAGTATAAGAGAAAGCCTAATGTAGCAGTAAAGCTCGGATGCATGCTCGCCGAGAAGTATATATCCGAAATTGATCCAGCTGCAGTATTGGTGCCTGTTCCGATCCATCCTAAGCGACTGCATGATCGTGGATATAATCAGGCAGAGCGTATAGCTCATGGTATCCAGGCGATCACTAATCAGCGTATTGATACCAAAGTGTTGAAACGGGTGCTTCATGGATCTTCTCAGACAGAAAAGTCAAAAGAAGAAAGACAAATTATTTTAGATCAGACCTTCAGACTGAATGAGAAGCAAGGAGTAGTCACTGGTCAACATTACATATTGATAGATGATATCATGACTACTGGATCTACACTCAGGGCCTGCTATGATGAGCTCATGAAGACAGAGCCAGCCTCTATATCCATCGCTACGTTGGGAGTGACTATTTAATACTGCTTATTACTCATTATGGACGGTAGTACCGATCGGCTCACCGAGTACTACCTTGAGGAGATTGCCAGAGGATGTGATGTCAAATACGATGATAGGCATATCATTCTCTTGACACATGGTGAAGGCCGTCATGTCCATGACATTGAGATTTTTGCCAATGACTTCTGCGTATGAGATTTCTTCGTATTTCTCAGCATTCTTGTCTTTCTCTGGATCTGCGGTGTAGATACCATCTACCCGTGTGCCTTTGAGTATAGCGTCAGCATTGATCTCATTGGCTCGGAGAGCTGCAGCAGAGTCGGTAGTGAAATAAGGACTGCCAGTACCAGCGCTAAATATTACAATTCTATTTTTTTCGAGATGCCGGGTAGCTCTTCTGCGGATATATGGCTCAGCTATCTCCCGCATCTCTATGGCAGATACGAGTCGTGTATACATCCCATGCCGCTCTAAAGAGCTCTGAAGAGCAAGCCCGTTAATACAAGTGGCTAACATACCCATGTAGTCACCTTGCGCTCTCTCGATACCAGATCTACTGGCGTCGAGCCCTCTGAAGATATTGCCACCACCGATGACGATGGCGATCTCCAATCCCAGATCCACTACACTTTTGATCTCTTGAGCATAGTGATCGAGCATATCCGGAGATATTCCAAAATTCTTATCTCCCATGAGGGATTCTCCGCTTAGCTTGAGTAGGACTCGTTTGTATTTTAATGACATAGTGACAAAGGTAATATCTGAATGAATAGTGGCTATAAAAAAAGCGACTCTTAAATAATAAGAGCCGCTTTTTTGTTTATATCGATTATTGTGATTTCACTATATCTCGCTGATTAAGCTAATGAGATATGTTTGAAATCAGTGACTTTCAAGTCTTTGTGCTTTGATTGCAAGTAGCTTGCAATAGTCTGCTTACTATCTTTAACGAATGCTTGATTCATCAATGTAGTCTCTTTGAAGAACTTGTTTAATCTACCGGTAGCAATCTTCTCGAGCATAGCCTCAGGCTTGCCTTCGTTGCGAGCGAGTTCTTTTCCGATCTCTATCTCTTTATCGATTACTTCTTGAGGTACATTGTCTTTATCCAGAGCTATAGGCTTCATAGCAGCTACTTGCATAGCTACATCTTTACCATAGTCTACGAGATCTGGACCTTCTTGGTTAAGAGCTACGATCACACCTGCTCTGTATCCCATGTGGATGTATGGGATTACCTGACCTTCGCCAGCAGCAGTTTCGATTTTAGCATATTCCTTCACCTCGATCTTCTCACCGATGACTCCTACTTGCTCAGTGATTTTCTCACCGATAGATACTGCACTGTCAAAAGGTAGAGCTAATAGATCTTCAAGTGTCGCAGGAAGATTTTTGAGAGCGATCTCAGCGATCGTGTTTGCGAATTCGATGAATCCTTCTCCCTTTGCTACGAAGTCTGTCTCGCAGCTGAGTCTTATTACTACTCCATTATTTCTATTAGCAGAAGTGAGTGCGATTACTACACCTTCATTAGCTTCTCTTTCAGCACGCTTTGCAGAGAGCTTTTGTCCTTTCTTACGGAGGATCTCGATAGCACCATCGATATCACCGTTTGACTCGGTCAAAGCCTTCTTGCAGTCCATCATACCTGCGCCTGTGATATCACGCAGTTGTTTTACATCTTTAGCAGAAATGCTCATTCTGAGATATATTTTATTGTATTAATGAATATTCAATTATGCTGACTCGAGAGCCGCTTTTGCTTGTTGTCTTTCTTCTAATCCAGCTTTGATAGCTCCTACAGCACTATCCAAGATGATCTTTACTGACTTACTTGCATCATCATTTGCAGGTATTGGAAAGTCAATCAAGTTTGGATTACTGTTAGTATCTACCATAGCGAATGTACGGATGCCCAATTTTTGAGCTTCTGTCACTGCTAAGTGCTCATTAGTGATATCCACGATGAACATAGCAGAAGGAATACGATTCAACTTAGCTACACCACCTAATACTTTTTCCAGTTTATCTCTTTCTCTTGATAGAGTGAGTCTTTCTTTCTTAGTGATACTCGTGAGACTACCATCTGCTAGCATACGATCGATGTTTTCCATCTTCTTGACAGATCTACGGATCGTAGCGAAGTTGGTCATCATACCTCCGAGCCATCTGTCAGTCACGTGTGGCATGTTCACGCTTTCTGCAGCTTCTTTGACGATGTCACGAGCTTGCTTCTTAGTAGCGACGAATAAGATTTTGCGACCAGACTTAGCGATAGAGTGGAGTGCTTTATTAGCTGTGTCCATACACTCGATCGTACGATTGAGATCGATGAGGTGTACTCCCTTACGCTCGGCGAAAATATACTGACGCATCTTTGGATTCCACTTTTTCTTCATGTGACCAAAGTGTACACCAGCCTTTAGTAATTCTTGATATTGTAATTTTTCCATTATAATCGATATTAACGTTTTGAGAACTGGAAGCTCTTTCTTGCCTTTGGCTTACCATATTTTTTACGCTCTACTACTCTCGAGTCTCTCATGAGATACTTGTGCTCTTTGAGTGTAGTTCTGATCTCTTCATTGATCTCTACTAATGCTTTAGAGATGGCCAGACGGACAGCTTCTGCTTGTCCTTTGTAGCCACCACCATTTACATTGACTTTGATGTCATACTGATTAGTAGCGCCAGCGAGAGTCAGAGGGTTCTCAATATTATATTGCATATACGCCATTGGGAAGTACTCTTTGTAGTCCTTTCCATTAATAGTGATCTGTCCACTACCATTCTTCAGGTAGATTCTTGCGACAGATGCCTTACGGCGTCCTGATGTGTTAATGACTTCCATGATATATTATAATGATAGTGTCTTAGGCTGCTGAGCAGAGTGTGGATGCTCTGTGCCTGTATATACGAATAGTTTTTTGAACATAGCTCTACCCAATCTATTCTTAGGGAGCATACCTTTGATAGCTTTTTCTACGATCGCTTCAGGCTTCTTAGTGAGCATCTCCTCAGCAGTACGCTGCTTTTGACCACCTGTATATCCTGAGTATCTTTGGTAGACTTTAGCCTTCCACTTGTTACCAGTGAATTTTACCTTGTCGGCATTGATCACGATGATGTAGTCACCGCTGTCGATATGTGGAGTATAGTTAGGCTTGTGCTTACCTCTTAGCATAGTAGCTAATGTCGTACAAAGTCTACCCACAGTCTGCCCCTCGGCATCCACTACGTACCAGTCTCTCTGGACATCTTCTTTACGTAGTGATTGTGTTTTATAACTTAATGTATTCACAACTGATATAGTTATTTTTTAAAAAGAGCTGCAAAAGTACAGCCGATTATCAGTTGTCACAAGCTTTTGAGCCATTTATTTTCACACACACCGTCATAACTCATTGATAATCAGTAAAAAAATCGCACAATAATTATCAACATGGGTAGATTGAGCTGTTTAAAGGGAGTGAAAATTGGGTGGAAAGGGAGTTTCTTTCGGAATTATTTTTAGTGAAGTCATTGGCTACGTCCTTTTTTGGTGCTATACACCATATCGTTGGCATAGACTAGGATAATCGGTGCATCAATACTCTCAGTTAAGAAACAAGAATCTGAAAAAATTGTATTTCTTGTACTCGATTAAAAATTTTGTCTGCGGATATCAAGGGAAGGTTGAGACTAAAAGCGGTTGCTGCAATAATGCTATCAGCAGTTTTAAGGTTGTAGTTTCTTTTGAAGAATATTGCTTTATTCTTTATGTCATTTGTGATAGGTAAAATAGATACATCCTCAAAAAATGTTTCGAAGTAATCGATTTGTTGATTATTTAAGTTAAATCCTAACACCTCAATCTCACTTATAATAGAGGCAAAAAGAAAGTTGTTTTCAACAATATGATCCACACTGCTCTGTCCATTGATATAATAGATGATAGCATTTGAATCGAGCAATACCTTAGTGCTTGTGAGATTATTCATTTCTCCAATCACGTTGAATTTCTAAGGGTGATTTCTCGAGTTGTAAAGGGTTGTTTTTGAAAGCCTCTTTAATTTTTCTGCGCTTTTGAGCTAATTTGCCCAGGGTCTCTTTCTGCTTAGTTTCTTGTTCTTTGGCAGCTTTTAATAACTGGTTTTGTATTTGCTCCGCAGTCATAGAACTATCTAATACTATGGTCATAGTAGACTTTTTAATTAGAACAATATTTTCATATTAAAAATTCAATATAATCATTATTCACATTCTTAAAAGGCCATATTTTAGGATACAATAGATGGCTCGTAGTCCATCTTTGTAATTTATATTTTTTCCTTCGGCATAGGTTCGCCCATAATAACTGACACTTACTTCGAATATTTTAATGTTAGGTATCCGAGAGAGTTTAATGGTTATTTCTGGCTCGAGGCCGAATCGTTTTTCTCGTAGATCCAGTGATTTAGCTATGTCAGTACGGATTAGTTTGTAGCAACACTCCATGTCAGATAGATTGAGATTAGTTACCATATTGCACAGAGCGGTGAGTATATGATTTCCGATAGAATGCCAGTAAAACAACATACGATGTGGTTTTCCTCCCTTAAATCTTGATCCATATACTACATCTGCGTTTTCTTTCTTCACTGCTTTAATGAGATCATGATAGTCTTCTGGATCGTACTCCAGATCTGCATCTTGTATCAATATGAAGTTACCTCTCGCAGCAGCTAAACCTCGATGTATAGCAGCACCCTTGCCCTGATTTGTGGTACTGTATAAAAGAGTAACATGATCAGCATTATTATCAATGATGTATCGCTGCACTTGATGAACAGAGAGATCAGTAGAGCAGTCATCTACTATGATTATCTCGATGTCTATATCATTGAGTGTCACAGCATCTACTCTGTTTAGTAGAGTATAGACAGTTCGCTCCTCATTATACATTGGTATTATGACGCTAATGGATTTCATTATAGGCTTCTATACTGATTCTATTTACTTGAGTTGAGTAAGTACTCCCTGGATTCCATAGATACACCTCTATTTTATCATACTCTTCCTTAGGAGATTTTACATCCAGAAAAACAACTTTCTTATCGTTTTCTGACAGTAGTCGATGTATTCGGATGAATCTATATTTTACCGATTCATCATCATTCTTAAAATGAGCAATGAGTTGTACCATTTTCCACCCTTCATGTTCTTTTTGACCGATTTCTATTTCTACTATCACTCTATACCATTCTGTTTTGATTGGAGCTTTGTACTGATATATTTCTGAGTAGTTGATTGTATGGTTTAGCTTGAAAGGATCATTAGATAAAATCTCATGACCTAATATGGATCTATCTCCCTTGAAATATTCATCTGTGTCTAATAGCTTAAGATCATTTACATCATGATCATATGTCCCGAGAGTTTTCCAGAAATAAGCTTTTGTCATATTGCCAGCATGAAGCAAACCTCCTCTGTGAGCTTGATGAATATACCAGAAATTAAGATAGATAAAAAGGGTAATGATCAAACCGATAAATACACGAATCCAAGTAGCAAGTCGTCTCATATGATCAATAAATGCTGCTAATGGAAAAACTAAAATAGAACCACAATGTACCATAGTGCGCTGACCAAAAGACCCTCCGTACCACCAAATGTCCCATGAAAAAGCGACATAAATGAAAAGCAAAAAGAACACTAAACAAGTCCCTATTATATCATGCCGATAGCTGAATAAATAGTAAAAACCAACCAAGGAGAAGATCATAAATGGGCTATAGATTAACCAACCAGCACGATAACTAAATAAGCCAGATATGATGTGTGGCTGTAGCCAACTAAATCCTTGATCTTGATAAGAATAAACTGTCCAATGTCCTGTGATGTAGTACCAATAAAATAATTGCACAGATCCGACGGCTAAGCAACTGATGATAGCGAAAATCACTTTATATCGATGTGATGATAAGAAGCTAAATCGATCAGACCAAGACTGTCGATCCAGATAATCAACGCCCCATAATAATGGTATCATGCTAATCAATATCTCAGTAGGTCGAGTCAAAGCGCACAAGCCCACCATGACGCCTATTCCCAAGGCATATGAATATCGAGGACGTTTATAAAACTGAATCGTACTGAGAATTATCGCCGAGAATAGAGTAAATAGATAGTTATGAGACATCGCTCCGTCTATGGCGACGTAGTTGAGATGATTACTCCCGAGCAAAATCAAAAGAACAGTAACTGCTGAGACATTGGTGCTGAAATAATAGCGCAAAGCTCTATAACTAAATAAGATACCCAGAAAGCTGACTAATAGACTCCATATCGATAATGACAGTTGATAAGGCCTACTAAATCCATCAGCGGGATAAGTATCTATCATGCTGGCATAAGTATGAGCCAGAAAAAAGCAAGGTGAGTACAGTATAGCTTGACCTATAGAATATTTCATCACATAGTGCCCACTCTCCTCATGCAAAAAGGCCTGTTGAAAATCAGGAGTAAATCCATATTGACTCCTTAATTCATCAACGAAATCATACTGCTCTAAATCGTGATAGATGAATATAGCAGGGAGATACATATAATACCCCGATACATCCCAAGATATGGTGGCTTCGGTACCACTTTTTTGCCACTTTGGATAGTATAGATGAGCGCTGATGATCAGCACTATCGAGGCAAATAACAGAATTTTAGAGGATGCAAAATCTCTACCCATGAGTAGAGAAAGATATTAAAATTGGATTAAGCTAAAGCTAAAAACTTAACAGCAATTTTTCAGTGCATCCCAGAAGCCTCACACTAATTCGATCTACCTCCCAGCCGTATCTGTATTACATAGCCAAGCGATGTGATTGAATGCTTCTTGGTAGCCGAGTTTAGCAGCTTGGCGCATGTCAGTACAGGCCTCTGCCTTTTGGTCCATACCGATGGCGGCGTTTGCACGATTGTAGTAGGCGATGGCCATCTCTGGGTCTGCCTCGAGTACCATTGAGAAGTCTTTATGTGCTTGCTCGTATTTTTCGAGTTGCAGTAGGCTCAGGCCTCGATTGAGTCGTAGGTTTTGATCAGTTGGAGTAGCAGTGAGTAGATTGGAGTAGCTTTTTGCAGCCATGTCATAGTCCTTCAGTTTGAAGCTCGTGTAAGCCAGATTTTGTAGGGTGGCATTGTACTCAGGATTGAGTTCATAGGCACTGACGAAGTCTGCATGTGCAGCCTCGACATTATCTGTCTTGAGGTAGCTGATACCACGGAGGTAGTAGAGCTCATGATCTTGGCTACCTGCAGCGATAGCATTGAGATCTGTGATAGCATCTTCATAGTTTTCTTGACCGATGAATAGTTTAGCTCGCTCTTTGCGACAGACTTCAGGCTTGTAGTCAGCTTGGATGAGTGTGCTATAGTCTTCGAGGAGTTTGTCATCCTGATCGAGGCGAGCATAGCAGATCGCCCGATTATATCGCACTTTATGGTTATTCGGATCCTCAGCGAGGATACTGGAGAAGTCTTTGACCGCATTTTTCATTTTTCCTTCTTTCATGTATGCGATCGCCCGATTAGGATACACCTCTGTCAGGCTTGGATCCTTGGCCAGTGTCTTATTATAGTTGCTGATGGCAGCAGGATAGTTTTTCTGCTTCATGTGGATGTAGCCCATGTACATATAGGCCCGAGCATTATCGGGATTGATACGAGTGGCTTGGTCAAAATCCTTTAGCGCCAACTTGAGGTTATTGAGCTTGAGGAAGCTTTTAGCTCTATTATAGTAGGCTTTCTCGTAGTCTCTTTGTTCGGCTATAGCCAATGTATATGCATCGATCGCCTCATTATGTTTATTCTCCTTGATGAGTAGTACTGCTTCATTGTAGTGCTGGGCAGCAGCTCGAGATACCTGAGCAGATAGATGAAGTGATGAGAGCAATGCGATGGCGCTAAAAAAGATGGCTTTTGTCATGGGGTATGGTCTAAGTCGAAATATGTGATACGAAATACGTCTTCGAGGCAAAAAACGCTATGCAACTTAGGATTAGTATTTTTGTTAAGGTTTTAACATCAGAATAAGATTTGTGTGACTGATCTACAGGCAGAGCGAAAGAAAGACCATATCCAGCTGGCTATGGCATCCAGGACAGAGCGGAGAGACATTGATGAGCGATTTTACTATGAGCCATTGCTGAGTCAGCATCCTACAGCGGATATGGATATCAGTCAATACTTCTTAAAAAAAGAACTGCGAGCACCGATATGGATATCGAGCATGACAGGAGGCACTGGTCCTGCTCGACATATCAATCAAAATCTGGCTAAAGCCTGTGGAGACTTTGGCCTCAGTATGGGACTGGGATCATGTAGAGTGCTTTTGGAGAGTGATGAGTATTTAGAAGACTTTCAGCTTCGACCACTCTTGGGTGATCAGCCATTTTATGCTAATCTCGGCATCGCTCAGATCAATGAACTCATCATCTCGGACAGGCTCCATCTGATCAATGAGATGCTGGCCAAACTTGAGACAGACGGCCTAATCATCCATGTCAATCCTACACAGGAGTGGCTACAGCCAGAAGGAGATGAAATATTGGGCTACAGCCCTCTCCAAGCCATACAGCGAGTCATCGATCATGTAGATACATCGATCATCGTCAAAGAGGTTGGTCAAGGGATGGGACCGGCAAGTCTGCGTGCCCTATTGGAGCTGTCTATAGATGCGATCGAGTTTGCAGCGTTTGGAGGGACTAATTTTGCTAAGCTCGAAAATCTACGTGATCCTCGCACGGATGAGATAGATCCGCTCTGCTATGTAGGGCATACGATAGACCAGATGATCGGCTATGTAGAGGCTATAGATCCTGCAGATATCCGCTCGGAGTATCCAGCTTTTATTCTTTCGGGAGGAATAAAGGACTATCTTGATGGGTATTATTACAATCAAAAGATGTCCTATAACTCGGTATATGGTCAGGCTTCGGGATTTCTGAAGCATGCTCAGGGAGACTATGAGACGCTGGCCTACTATGTCGAGCAACAAATAAAAGGATATAAATTTGCCACCAGGTATCTGACGCTGAAAGGATAATCAATGAAAGGAGATAAGACAATATCGGGGTTTTCTAAGCTGAGTAAAAGAGGTAAGATCAAATGGATCGTGGAGAATTTCTTCAAAGATCCAGAGAATGTCATGCGAGAGATGACGAGCTACTGGCTAAAGAACGAAGAGCAGCAAAAAGTCCTCGATGGATTCAGTGAGAATACCATCTCCAATTTCACCATGCCATTCAGCGTAGCACCAAATTTCGTGATAAATGGGCAGCCTTACTGCGTGCCGATGGTGATCGAGGAGAGCTCTGTCGTAGCAGCGGCCAGCAGTGCTGCTAAGTACTGGATGTCCCGTGGAGGATTCACATCTACGGTGCTCGGCGTCAAGAAGATAGGTCAGTTTCATTTTAATTTCTCTGGAGAGAAAAGCCGTATCGAGTATGTCCTTGAAAAGCACAAAGCCTACTTTGAAAAGAAGCTTAAACCATATACAGAGAATATGGAGAAGCGAGGTGGAGGCATCTTGGGATCGGAGGTGAGAGACTTCCCTGAGGAGCCTGGATACTATCAGATCCAGATGACATTCGACACCTGCGACTCGATGGGAGCTAATTTCATCAATACAATACTGGAGGAGTTTTCCACACTTTTTGAGTCAAAGGTCAAGGAGGAGTTTAGCGGGCTCTATTATTTTGAGACGATCATGTGTATCCTGTCCAACTATACACCGGAGTGTGTAGTCAGAGCCAGCGTATCCTGTCCAATAGCAGATCTCGGCCCGATTAAAGGCGGTGTCACACCAAGACAGTTTGCAGAGAAATTTGCTCAGGCAGTACGTATAGCGGAGATAGATCCATATCGTGCCACCACGCATAACAAAGGAATCTATAATGGTATCGACTCAGTAGTATTAGCTACGGGCAATGACTTTAGAGCTATCGAGGCTGCAGGTCATACCTATGCGAGTCGAGATGGACAGTATCGCAGTCTGTCTCACTGTCTGATCGAGGATGATATTTTCCATTTTTATATGGACGTGCCATTAGCGCTGGGTACGGTCGGAGGACTCACTAAACTGCATCCGATGGCCAAGCGATCACTGGAGATGCTGGGCAATCCTAATGCTCAGGAGCTCATGCAGATCATAGCGGCAGTAGGCTTGGCGCAAAATTTTGCTGCTGTCCGATCGCTCGTGACTACCGGTATCCAAAAAGGGCATATGAAAATGCACCTATCTAATGTACTCAATCAGCTGAAAGCGACTGAGCAAGAATTCAAATTGGCGGTAGAGCATTTCAGTAATAAGATCGTATCTCACCGCTCTGTCAAGGAGTTTATCGATACGCTGAGAAATACCAAAAAGGCCTAAATCACGAGCATAACAGAAAAAGAGAAGAATTCATATTGAATTTATTCTCATGTATGATAGATATTTCTATCTTCGACCACTATTAATATTATCTGGTGCCAAGTAAGAAGTTTCATAGTCAAGGGAAGTTATTGCTCTTCGGAGAATATGCCGTACTCGATGGCGCCAAGGCCTTAGCTATACCATGTCGTCAAGGACAGTCACTACAGATCAAACCTCATCGAGGATCTGATCTCATCTGGGAGTGCTATGATCACAATAATGAATTGTGGTTTGAGGCTCAGATATCTCTATATGACTTCTCGTCCATTCGCACTTCTGATCAAGCGACATCCAAGTTTGTACAAAAACTATTGAAAGGGGCCGTCCGATACAATACCGAATTTTTAAATAAGTGGAACGGATTTAAAGCCATTAGTAGATTGGAATTTCCACGAGAGTGGGGACTTGGGTCAAGCTCTACGATCATCAATAATGTCGCTAATTGGGCAGAGGTCAATCCGTTTCATCTACATTTTTACGTATCATCAGGTAGTGGTTATGATATAGCCTGTGCAGAGGCAGAGAGCCCTGTAGTCTATCAGCTCAAGGAGGAGGAACTTAGTTTTTCGGAGATTGATTTTGATCCTTCTTTCACAGATAAGCTCTACTTTCTACATTTGGGTAATAAGCAGAGTAGTCAGGTGGCAATATCACACTACTCCAAAAGTGTGAAGAAACGTAAAGAATTAGCTAAGAAAGTGACTGAACTCACGGATCTGGCTATAGAAGCTAAGAGCTACTTGGACTTTAAGACACTGGTCGATGCCCACGAAGATCTATTATCTACAGAGATTGGCCTTGAGAAAGTAAAAGATCAGCGATTCTCAGATTTCTTTGGATCTATCAAGTCATTAGGAGCTTGGGGTGGAGATTTCGCTATGATCGTATCTGATGCCTCAAGAGTAGAGATAGAGACCTATTTCTCTGCTAAGGGATATGATACCCTCAGAGCATACGACGAAATGATCTACACCCCGACTAATGTCAACGTGACATCGTAAGTTGGTAGGGCGTGCTTTTCCCTAACTATACCGAGCATACATCATCTTCACTCTCCAGACTAATAGGTAGAGCCACCACTTTCTCCACCAAGACAGCTGTATATTACGATACCTCAGGGCTTCACTAAAAATATTAGGATGCATCGGAGCAAAAGAACGCCAAGTTTTCTTTTGAGAGAATAATGTACTGTGCTTTCCAGATTGAAGTCGAGACCCTAGAGCGAATTTTTTCACTTTTGTCAAAAGTGTACGATAGCTATGGCCTGGATATGTCACAGCACAGTCTTCTGCATATTGGATGTCATATCCTTTAGACAGAGCGAGTCGAGTCCAGGATATATCATTGCCAGAGACGGACTCTGTATCGAAAGGCCCTATTTCATCAAAAAGACTTTTCCTTACTAAAAGATTGCCTGCTGGTACACCATATCCTTTCATCGTATTTTTTTGATTATTCAGATATAGTATTGGATGTACCAGCGCACTGATCCTATCACTATTTGGTACTACAGAAAATCGCCCAGCAGCTATGTGATGTTCTTGGAGTGTCCGCAAAGCTGTACGGAGATATCCTGGTAAAAGACGACAGGCCGCATCGAGGAGTATGATATACTCATAGCTACAGGCTTCGATGCCCAGATTTCGTGATACATAGGGATTGTGGACATCAGTAGATATCCATATTATATCCATATCATACTCATAGGCCGTTATTTTCAGCCGACTGCCATCTAGGATGATCACTTCGTAGGGAGTATCACATACCTGATCAGCGATACTATCGAGACAGGCTCGTAGAAGATCCGCTTGATCGAGATGAGGTATGATGATAGAGATGCCGATCAAAGTGTCGTATGATTATTGTTAAAAAAAGGCAAATCAATATCCGAACAATATAGACAATGATCTGCCACAGACCTAAGAGTCTATACAATGATCAACGAGTCTGTACCAGATGAAATATCTTAGCATGAAAAAAGAAAATAGTAGATCCCAAGAAAATATTGATCCTCCCAGCGTGGTATCCTTCTGAGCGCTCTCCCGATAATGGTGATTTTGTAAAATATCAGGTCAAACTACTACGTGAAGCAGGTATCAATGTCGATGTCGCATATGCCGATATAAGTGTCTATAATGTCAAGCGAAATCAAAAAGAAGCAATAGTAAACCAGTATAAAAATGGCATAGACTATCTCATCAACAAATGGTCAATCCCAAGAAATAATAAGGCTGGACTAATAGCCTGGAGAAAGCTATACATCCATCATATAGAAAACTATATCAATACCTATGGGCTCCCTGACCTCATCCATGCCCATGTGTATCTGGCAGCATGGATAGCGGCCTATATCAAGGACCGATATGACATACCGTTTTATTATACAGAGCATTATTCTGGATTCATCGATGGGAGTATCGCTGCGGCGCATAGAGAGATCGCTGAGATCGGACTACAGAATGCGCAGAGAGTTTTTGCCGTGGGATCAGGTCTGCGAGATGCACTGGAGGAGATCCATCAGAGAAAAATAGATATAGTCCCAAACTTCATTGATTTTGATTTATTCAGGCTACAGCCCAAAGAAACAACTGATCAAATCCGTGCCATCACGATAGGTAGTCTGATCGAGCGAAAACAAATTAACCATATTGTGAAAGCAATGGTCAATCTTCCTGCATATACACTGACGATCATAGGTGATGGGCCAGAGCGAGCCTCGTTAGAAAATCTTGTGAGACAATATGGAATGAAAGATCGAATTCACTTTTTGGGACCTTTGTGCCAAGAAGAAGTGGCCAATGAGCTATCACAGCATGACGTATTACTACATCCGAGTAGAGCAGAGACTTTTGGGATCACACTCATCGAGGCTATGGCCTCTGGTCTGCCAGTCATTGCTTACCAGAATGGAGGATCACAAGATATCATCACACCAGAGACTGGAATATTGGTGGAGGCAATAAATGTAGAAGCTTTTAAAGAGGCAATGAATCTATTTCAAAAAGATCAGTACAAATACGACCCAGAGCATATCAGAAGACATGCGGCAGGGAAGTACTCTGTAGAATTTTTTATCGCTGACTGCTATCGCTAAATATTTTCTTCACATAAAGTGACACCTTCCTATACCAAGGAGCATAATATCTATAGGCATCTACAATTCTCTTTTTGGCTTTTGTACTCAATGGATACTCTTTTTGATGACACCATTTTCTGTAGAAGAGGTAGCGGTTATTATTCTTTTGAGAGTAGCTATTTTGAGAATGCACGGTGCGAATCGCTATGGGCGCCGATATATTCATTGGCGAAAGCCTATATTGATGAGCTAATCTCCATATAAGATCTGTATCTTCTCCCACAGATAGCGACTCATCAAAACCACCCAATGAGAGAATTACTTCTTTCTTGATAGTCAAGCTGATCAGACTGAAGTAGGCCGAGCCCTGCTCTGTGAGATAGGTATAAAGCTCATCAGGCTTAATCTTATCGGTGATCCCTGTATGGTCCGACATGCTATCTTGTAGCGACGCATCAGTATAGTTTGACTGGATGATCCCATAGTACCCGTCGGCATCGACATCAGGCAGCTCAAATCGATTCTCCAAGTAATAATCATCAGCATCTAAAAAAGCGACCCACTCCGATGTGACATGTTGGATAGCAAGATTTCGGCTGGCGCTGCGTCCGTGATTTCCTTTATCAGGGTGCTGTAGGATCAGTATACGTGCATCCTGCTCTGCAGCTCTCCTCATGATAGCCAAACTCTGGTCTGTGCTACCATCATCGATGAGGATGATCTGTCTGACTCTATCATGTGAGCTGACGGAGCTGATGCTTCGCTGCAGCCATTGCTCGGCATTATATACGGGTATGATGACGGATACTTGCACGATAGGGCTAATTTAGGCGATTATTTGATCTGCTAAGCAAATGTCTGCACCTCTCAGCATCGTAATATGTACCTATGATCGTCTGGAGATTCTCCAGGATTGCCTCTCATCTGTGAGAGCACAGGAGGGTGTATCTACAGATGACTACGAACTAATCATCGTCAATAATTATGCAGATCAAGACGACCTACTGCGTAGAGATCTCTCTCTCGCAGCCAACTGGAAAGTAATAACAGTCCCATCACCAGGCCTCAGTATAGCACGAAATGCTGGTATCGCTATAGCCAAAGGTGAGTGGATAGGATTCGTCGATGATGATGCCTTGATGCCTTCAGATTTTTTGCGTCAAGCGAAATCAATAATAGATACGAAAGAATATGACTGTTTCGGCGGAGATATCCGATCGTGGTGGAAGTACCCTCGCCCGAGATGGCTCGTAGAAGACTATGGTAATAAGCCACGACTATCAGAACATAGGATAACTCTCACAGAAGGATATAATTGGGGTAGCAATATCTTCATCAAAAAAGATGCACTCAAGCATATTGGGGGATTCCCTGAGTACATCGGGATGAAAGGAAAGAAAATCGGCTATGCCGCCGAGAATATAGTCCAGCAAAAACTAAGAGAACAAGACTATAGCATAGGCTACGATCCAGATTTTTACATAGATCATCTGGTCCATTCTGATAAGCTGAAGATGTCTTGGCATATCAAAGCGGCCTATGCTACAGCTCGGGATGGGCGTAGTATCTATCCTATTGATTACACATTTTCGGGATTTGCTAAGACGCTACGCAGGATCATCGCTGCACCGATCAAAGGATTTTTTTCATTACCAAAATCAGACTACTACTGGCAAAACTGGTATCTCGATAGCGTGATACCATGGGCACAGTTGATCGGTAAGCTTCGTGCGATCACTTCATGATGACGATCCTGCCTTTCTTTTTATCCTCCTTTCGCTCTTCGTTGTTTATGAATTCGTAGAAGTAGACACCATTGGATAGTATCTGACCCTTTTGATCCCGACCATCCCAGATGTAGCGATTGACTCCGTAGTAGAGACCTCCGAAATCTTCCCTATCAGCACGATGTACCTCCTGACCTGTGCTCGTATATATCCTCATGTAGAAGATATCTGGTATCCGCTCACCTAAGAAAAACTGAAACTCTACTGGTCCTTCTGTAGGATTAGGATAGACGGAGAAAGGTTCCTCAGCGATGCTATCATCTATCACAAAAGTGACTTGATAGTTTAGGTCGCCAGCTTTATTTCCTGCCTTATCTTTTGCATTGACTTGGAGAGTATATTCTCCTTCGACATTAAGATTAGGGCGTATGATGAACGTGGCAATATTCTCAGATATGTCAGTAGCAGGAATAAATTCTACATCAGGATCATCAGCGGATATGCGTCGCACTAAAAACTCAGGATAGTATATCGTGATATCAAAGTCCTCTGCATCATCCAGTAGCACATAGGAGTCTGGATCATGCAGGCTGATCATGATTTCTGGCGTGGTCCCAGAGAGATAGCCATTCTGGATGTGCCGTCTGTCAAAAGTGACATCCAAGAAAGGATTTTTCTCATCTGGGCGAATGAATATATCGGTCACGCCGAAATTATTCACTGTTGTGATTTCAGGTTGTTCCTCTCCGGGATTGAGCTCTATGCTCAGCTGATAGTATCCTCCGAGACCGTCCGTCTTGATGATCTCACTGAAGTGTATGCTATCCAGAGCAGATACGCTCTCTGCCCTTTTGACAAATACTGTCTGCTGTCCCTCGGGATCAGTCAGAACATATCTCACCAATACAGGATCAAGTGGAGCCAGTCCAAGATTGAGTATATCAAAGTCCACCATGAGATCTTCTCCAGCATTGATCGTGTCCTGTAGTCTGAATGGATCATTCACCATAGAGTATAAAGCAGCATCCGGCAGTGTACTATGAAGTACTCTCCAGTGATGGAGCTGCGGAGCAGTACGGTCTATATCTTCATGAGCATACTCTAGTACCAGATATGGATACTCTTCTGGTAGTATGCTACTGATATTAAGCGACGGGCTCGTGATATTTTCTCGGAGTAGATTTCTCTTGCCGTTGAGTCCTATGCCGTATAGATTGATAGCGGCTATATCTTGGTCATTGGTGCTGTCGTCATAGACGAGCTCTTTCCATCTTCGAGCGGGGCCAATACGTACAGATTCGAGTTGGCCTTTATTCCATGTGGAGGTGCCTACAGACGAGAGGTCAATAGTGCCTTCTATCTGGTCAGCTACGTCTTCGATGACGAGACCTTTACCTTTGTCAAATATCATGGTGAATGGAACAGCACCTTTGGTTTTGAGCTCATTCACTCGTACTGAGCCATATGATGCTAATACCTCAAAAAGATTAGTACCATAGATCTCTGTATCTCCTTCCCAGTCTTCGATATTGAGAGTCGTCTCTTCATTTTCGATCAGTGTATGGATAAAAACACGAGCACCATCAGGTATTGATTCCAGTAGTTTCTTGATATTTTCTCGGTCAGTTGGAGTATCAGTTTTAAATACAAAACCATCTGGCGAAAAAGGTATACTACCAAAGTCACTACCTGATTCATTAGTCACTATGACCTCATCACGATGCCATGCGAATATGGCGATACCTGGAGCCAGTTCTTTAGGATTGAGTGACTTCCATGGAGAGTTATTCACGAATACCCAAAAGTCATTGGCATCCTTGATTTTATTTTTGATACGGATATCCCAAAGTCGATCAGCATATCTTATCTCTCGAGAGCTGCTGTCCATCGATAGTGTGTGATAAGTATCATCTAGCCACTGATAGTAGTGACTCTGAGACCACCCCAGATCACTATCAGCTAAGTAGATGAATGAACTGGTCTGCCAGCGATCGGCTTTAAGCAGTGCATTATTCTCTAGAGGGGCGATACGCCAGTAGTATACGACACCTTCGCTGTAGCTGTCAAAAGGTCGCCAGTTGAATATACTACTCTGGTTTTCGATCCGCTCTTGTTTCATGAGAGGACTGCTAAAAGTAGCCGTGGTATCTATCTGCAGGACAAACTCTCCGCCGGGATCAAAAGCATTATTAACAGCCGACTTGAGAGTCAGATCACTGGAGCTATTGAGGATGGCATAGTCATCAGGATATATCGGCGTAGCTGTATTGTCCAGTATGTAGAAACTGTATCCCTCAGTCCCATCTGCCGAGATGTATCTATTGTTTTCTTCCGCATCAGTATTAGGTAGCTCAGCGACTTCATTCGAGGGATCTATGATGATCTCGAGATGATTTTGTCCTACTGCACTGTAGCCAGGGTTGTCGATTTCTACGGTGAGATGATCATCATAGGCAGGTGCAGGGAGTATCACTGATATCGTATCGGATACATCGTCATACTGATGTACTACGAGGACCTCTATAGCCTCATCTGATTTTAGTCCAAGATTGACGACATCAAAGTCTAAGGTGAAATAATCAGTAGTACTATTGATCACAGTAGGGTGGAGTTGCACGGTGCTCGGATCTACCACATAGTCTGGTCCCTCAAAAGTCCTGAGTCGATATGCAGGGTCACCATGTAGGGTCAGCTGCTGGACGAGTGTTTGGATCTCTATCCGATCCTCGATAGCCATATCTTCTAATACTCGGTGCGTGATCATCCCGATAGGAGCTCCATATAGTTCCTCTCCCAGATACTCGTACATTTTCATTCCGACATTGTACTGAGGATTGATGTAGGCTGTGCCCGATGAAGCTATGAAGTGTGTAGATCCTCTATCGGGCTCGAGGACGAAGTCTTCACTGATACCACGATTAGAGGTGTGGATATTGCCAGAGTGACATCCCAGTGATAGGATGACAGGGTTTTTTCCTTTGTTATCATACTTAGAGGGATCCTCGAGACTGAAGTCAAATGTCCCCACAGCTGAGTGACCAAAAAATGAAATCAGAGCAGCTCCTTGGTTGATACGCTGTATGATTTCTTCTGATCGGGCAGTCTGTATCGGGTCGGATGATGTTTTTCTAAAGGTCTGGATATTGCCACCATAGGTATTATTGGATATGACGTCACCCATATTATTCAGATAGTTATAGAGTTGATTCTGAATATTAGAGGAGCCACCGCTGAGATGTACGATGCTTTTTTTCCATGACTGACCCTCGATGGTCTGAGGTGTAGATACGGGTGATTCATGGAGTTGGATCTTGCGGAGGTAGTCCATGATCTCTGCTGGAGACTGAGCGGCGAGACGTCCGATAGCGATATCAGATACGGTCTCTCCCCATGCAGAGGTGAGCAGATTATCAGATCCAGGGATACCCCAGGTGGGTAGGACCACCTCATCACTGTGATCACGATACTCTGTATACTCGAGCCCCTTTCCTACCATGAAGAGATACTGAGGCAGCGAATCAAGGTCGGACAAAAAAGCCTTGATAGCTACGGGATGCCCCTGCACACCATAGGCGTACTGCTCATATAGATCAGCGATATCCACAATAGTGGTCTGATAGCCTCCACCAGCAGCGCTGCTCCTATAGTCGGCATAGAGAGCGGCATGATCCATCAGATCACCATGTGTCAGTATCGTATAGGGAGCTGTATCGATCGAGTCGAATGAGACGCTCTGCAGCTGATCTATATCTCTAATACCACTCTCCTGATCAAATAAGATCCACTCCTGAGTGCTAAATGCAGCAGGCGTGATAAATCGAATACGATCAAATACGATAGAGGGCTCCATGATGGTACCAGCAGTGAGATTGAGCACCGTAGGCTGTGACATACTGCCGGCCTCTATCTCAACTAATCGAGAGATGATGCTAGCTTGTTGTTCTACTCTTAGATATTCTTCATCATTATCCTCATACGCTCTCGGATAGCTAAAGTCCAGTTCGGATACTGTATGTTTTTCATCCGTACTATTGATGCCTTCGATCTGTATGTAGGCGGTATCGCTATTGAGTATTTCAAATGGAAAACGTTCTTCTATTTGAACCACTCGGTATCCTGAGGCTACGACATTTTTGATCAACTGATCATTGACATATATGCGCAAACTACGTGATAGGACATTCGTGCCGAGTCGCAGCCGGAGTACAGGGTCTATCCCAAAGTCTGAGAGACCATCGAGAGGCACCTTGAGAGTAGTACTATTGCTGAGTTTAGTACCGTAGCCTTCGCCAGTATCAAAATGTGAATACCGAATGAAGTCTCGCCCATTGTAGCTGGGCTTATGATGAAATTCTTGATATTGCTGACTATAGTGATGTATATAGTATTCTTCGATAGGAGGGAGTCCTGGACTATCGAGCCCATCATTTACCTCAGCATAGCGCAGGTCAGAAGGTTCCTCTCTCCAGCTGAGATAGTAGGGTCGATCATCTGTATATAGACTATAAGATGGATTGAGCTGCTGAGCGGCAGGATCACTGTAGAGCTGCGCATCGAGACGCCCATCATTGGCTGTCGCCCAAAAAAGTATATAATCATCAGAAGTCAGCTCGCCAGAGGTTGAGCTATATATCCTGATCTCCTCACCATATGAGTACAGTCTGATCTGATCGCCTCGTAGTCTATCGACAGGTAGACCTGCTGTAGCGAGATCCGAGTAGTTGATACGATAGACGCCATCGCTATCGATCAAAAATTTATAATACTCTTGATCATCAGACCACCAATGCGTAGACTGAGCTGATAGGAGGCTGCAGCAACAGAGTATATAAAAAAACAACAATTTATATAGTCGACTCATAGAGAGATGAGATACTTCACTGAATATCTGAATAAAAAAATTTGTCTTATGGTCTATTATTATTCAGCATACTGATCAAGGACTCGAGGTCAATGTATGAATGCTACAGGTAGGTATGTGGATCGGTAGAATACATCTAACGCAATCGAATCGTAAATATATATGCTTGTAGAGGCATAATCCAGCTGATAGCGGACATTTTTAGCATATTGCAGGGTATACACGTAACAAATCATGGCGATTGGTCTTTTTGGTCTTTTTTTGGTCTGCCTATCTATCCAAGTGGCTGTCTGGCTGAGGATCTATCGTCGCCCAGCTGATATCACTGATGTTCCCCTCTCCAACCCTAAGATATCTGTGATCATAGCTGCTAAAAATGAAGCTCACCAGATCAAAGAGTGTATCGAGCGGGTCTTAGATCAAGATTATCCAGATTTTGAACTGATAGTAGTAGATGACCATAGTACAGATGAGACTCTCGACGTGCTACATCAGATGTCTGCTGTGGACCCACGCATCTCTGTCCTCTCTCATGATGGTAAACCTGGAAAGAAAAAAGCATTGGCGAAAGCCATCGAAGCTGCTACTGGGATCTGGATAGCGACCATCGATGCTGACTGTGTCCCGATATCAAAATATTGGCTGATTAGCATGATCCGATCGCATCAGCATGCTGATACGATCGTCGGATATGGACCCTATGCTGCAGAGAGGGGCCTGCTCAATAAACTCATCCGATATGAGGCCTGGCTCATCTGTCGACAGTATATGGGTATGCTGAGACTGAACAAAACCTATATGGGAGTCGGTCGAAACCTTCTCTACAAAAAAGAGGCCTATCATCGGGTGGGTGGATATGCCACACATGAGCATCTCCTCAGTGGAGATGATGATCTCCTCATCCGAGATATGGTCCAAGAGGGTATGACAGTCTATGCACAATATGCCCCAGAGAGCTGGACAGTCTCGGTGCCAAAGCATAGCTGGGCTGAATACTACCAACAAAAATCTCGGCATGTCAGTACAGCTATCAGCTACGAAAGATCAGTGCAGTGGATTTTGGCCATGATTAGTTTTTCGTTGATAGGGCTGTATGTGGCACTGGGGTGCAATATGCTTACAGCCTTTGGTGCGAGCTGTCTTGGGATGCTATGGCTCAGATCGCTCATCATGTGGCATCTGTCACGGGATATGCTAAGGGAGCATCTCCATAGGGATGTGTGGGCGTGGATACCGCTATTAGACTTTATCTTAGCAGTATTTTATATTTCGCTTAGCTTTACCCTATTTATTAAACCCAAGGAATGGTAGATATCATCTACAAGTATTTTCCTCGATTGAAGGATAGACAAAAAGAGCAGATAGAAGCCCTATATCTACTCTATGAAGACTGGAATAGTAAGATCAATGTCATATCACGTAAAGACATCGAAAACCTATATGAGCGACACGTCCTACACTCATTATCTATAGCTAAGTGGCTTAGCTTTACGCCAGGATCCCAAATCATAGATGTGGGCTGTGGAGGAGGTTTTCCAGGTTTGCCATTGGCCATACTTTTTCCACATGTAGACTTTCATATGGTGGATAGTATCCGTAAGAAACTAAAAGTCATCGATGAGGTATCATCAGCAATAGGTCTGGAGAATATTCGGACTACACATAGTAGGATAGAGGATATCCATGGCAAGTATGACTTCGCTATCACACGTGCAGTGGCGCAGATGCCAATGCTCGTCTCTTGGGTACGAAAAAATATCAAGGAAGATCAGCAAAATGCTACGCCCAATGGCCTAATAGCACTTAAAGGAGGAGCTCTCGACGCAGAGCTCAAGACGCTAAAGAAAAGAGAATATATGGAGATCACTCCTTTGAGCAAATTTTATGAAGAAGAGTTTTTTAAAGAGAAGTTTCTTGTCTATATCCAATTATAAACGTCTGTGAGAGAAATACTCAGCTATACAATTGATTTAGGATTTTATGCGATCCAGCTCAGTCAGATTATTAATCTGGCCTTGTTAGTACTGGGAGCAGTCATAGTGTATAGTTGGTCAAGACGTATCCTGAGACAGTATATAGATAGGCATGATCTGGATCAGAGCGAGAAGATCAAAATTAAGAGGCTGCTTTTCTGGTCTGTTTTACTGCTCGTGGCTGCAGTATCGCTGCTGATCTTGCGGATAGACCCAGATCTCTTACCACACCAGCATGGTAGTATCACGGGGTCAAAAGTCCTCCTATCAATATTCATTATTTTACTTGCTCGTATAGCAGACTACATCATCTCCCACCGACTCGAGGAGGAGGTAGAAGGACGTCAAATCGAGAGGGATCCATTCAGCGTAGAGGTCAATAGTCATCACGGAGCTCGTATCGTGCAGTATATCATATTCACGATCGTGGCACTGCTCATGATGAGAAATTTTGGTATTAACTCCTACTCATTTGGCTCATGGACAGTCGAGGGTCAGCAGATCAGCATCACGATCGAGAAAGTGATCATCGGTATCCTGATCATCCTGATCACTCGACTCATCGTCTGGCTACTAACGAATTTTGCCCTTCAGGGTTTTTATAAGCGAAAAGCCATAGATGTAGGTAAACAATATGCTTATAATCAGCTCTTCAGCTATCTCATTTTCTTCTTTGGGATCATCATCGCTCTACAAAATGTAGGGATCAACATGACGCTGATGTGGACTGGTGCCGCAGCCCTCTTAGTGGGTATTGGGATAGCACTGCAGCAGACGATCAGTGATTTCTTCAGTGGATTAGTATTGTTATTTGAGCGGTCAGTCCAGGTCGGCGATTTTCTTGAGGTCGGTGAGCAAAAAGGGAAACTACTAAAAATAGGTCTCAGATCATCGATACTCGAGACTCGAGAGATGAAGGTCATCACGATACCTAACTCTCAACTGGTCAATGACAATGTGACAAACTGGTCATCGCTGGAGAACTATGCACGATTTCAGATAGATGTGGGGGTCGCCTATGGATCTGATACGGAGCTCGTCAAAAAACTGCTACTCCAGGCACTCGAAGGCAACAAGTCGATCTATAAATCGCCAAAACCCTTTGTAAGATTCGTGAATTTTGGTGATAGCTCTCTTGATTTTAGTTTATTCTTTTTCTCCCGAAATTTTTTGGGAATAGAGGATGTGAAGAGTGATGTTCGGCTCCGGGTCGATCAATTATTCAGAGAACATGATATCAATATCCCATTCCCGCAAAGGGATATATGGATCAAAGAATCGGGCAAATAAAATCTAAAAGTGCGTACTTTGTAAAACCAATACAAAGCAGTATTGTATTAATGTGAATACACACTAAATAAAAACACTATGAGTACGGCAACGCAAAGTCCAATCATGCTATATACGGAGCAAACTCCAAATCCTGAGTCGCTCAAATTCGTCACCAATAAGATCCTTTATAAGGGTACAGCGGATTTCAGAGAGGAAGAATTAGCTAAGGAATGGTCACCATTGGCTCAGAGTCTATTTGAGTTTTCATATGTCAAGGGAGTGTATATCTGTAATAACTTCGTGACTATCACTAAGGAATTCAACTACTCATGGGAGGATATCATGCTCAAGCTCAAGGAGTATATCAAGGCCTATGTATCTGACGGCAAAGTGATCATCTCTGAAGGATTTGCTGAGGCAATGAAAGCTAAAGAATCAGAAACTGGTGTAGGATATGAGTATACTGGCGATGAAGCAGAGCTCGTTAAAAAAATCAAAGATCTCATCGATACTTATGTAAAGCCAGCTGTCGAGATGGACGGAGGTAATATTGAGTTCAAATCATTTAATGAAGGTATCGTGACGGTCGTGCTACAAGGATCATGTAGCGGATGTCCATCATCTACCGTGACACTCAAGTCTGGTATCGAAGGTATGCTCAAGCGTATGGTCCCAGAAGTAAAAGAGGTAGTCTCAGAAATGGGATAAGTACAGCTCGAGAGAATCACTTTTCGCATTTATAGTTTTGTTAAACCAGTGCGTGCTCAGCGTTGGATGAAGGCGTAATGTCAAATAAATCTATCTTTGACGCCTCAAATAGTAATGTATGAGGACATACCAGATTTTGTTTTGTGGCTGGATAGCTATCATCAGTAGTGTAGCACTCAGTGGTCAAGGATACAATATCGGTATCAGAGCAGGTATCGGACAGACTAAATTCGTCGGACCTACAGAAGAAAATGCCAACGAAAGCTTTAGTCTATCAGGTGGTTTTCATTTTGGTATTAATTTTCAGTGGAACTTTACAGATCTCATCGGGATACGCTCAGAGATATTGTACAATCAATCTGGGTCTGGATATACATTTGAGTCAGAGGATGGCTATTATCTATATCGTGAGCTGATCACTGGAGCTATAGCACTCGATCCATCAGAGCGTGCAGAGTGGCCACTACTCAGAGATCAAAAAGATGTCAATCTCGAACACTCCAATGCCTATATACAGCTGCCGCAGACGCTCCATCTGAGAGCTACAGACAAGTTTGAGATATTCGCAGGTGGATACATAGGTTTCTTGCTCAATCCTCTGGCTACTGGTACCATGAGCTTTGGAGGGGATAAGGATCTATTCGAAAATCCATATGTTTTTAATGGTCAGGGACTGGATTTTGATTACAATTCTGATAGACCAGGACAATTCAATGGTTTTGATCAGTCTATCTTACTCATCGTGAATGGTGAAGATGTAGATATACCGGGTACGATCGGAGCCTATTATTTCTTTGAGGATGAGTCCGAATATGAGTATAAGTACAAGTCGATCGACTATGGATTGATAGGGGGATTCACCTATTATCTGAATCGAGGACTCTATACATCGCTCCGAGTAGAGTACGGGCTCAATGATATCACCCGTACTGCTGGAGATATCTCACTCCAAGATCTCAATAGCGACAAGACATTCGTATATAGAGATGATTTTGATCGCAATGTTGGATTTTATTTATCCCTCGGATTTAAGTTTTAGCCCCTTACTCAATTTCGAATAAAACTCTCATATCAGCGGATAGCTTGATCTGTCTGAAGTTTTCGTATTGTACAGGCTGTGCATTGCTGGACTCCATAGCCATACTTTTAGCACGTAGGCCAGCGTACATCGGTGGAGATACAGATACGAATTTGTCTACTTCTACTATGGATACGACATCCTTGATTTTTTTACCATAGACACTAGCGAGGGTCGCTGCTTTTTCTTGAGCGTCTTTCAGCGCTTCGGCCTTTACTTGTAGCTCAAGAGCTTTGAGGTCAGAGTGATCGAGTCGAGCGACATTCATGTTTTTGATACCTCGAGTCTTTAGTACGTTAGAGATCTCATTAGCTTTTTCAAAACTGTTGAGCTTTATTTCTAAATTTTTGGAGATGAGGAAGTCTTTGCCCCGGGATCTCCAGTAGTTGCCTGATTGTTTGAGAGTGATCTGGTCCATTTTGACACCTATGGATTTGAGCTCTTTGATGAGTTCATTTTCGATGGTAGTGATATCGATTTTAGTTTTGAAGTCTTCCCATTTTTTACCTTCAAATTCTTCTTGCCAATATTCCTCGATGGTGATATTGAAATAGATAGTCTCAGGATCGATGCTCATCTCGTGAGAGCCAGAGACTTCTATTGTCTTTGTTGGATTAGGTTGTGCCATAAGTGCTGTACTGCTTAAAAGAATGAAAAATAAATACTTCATGGTAATTTGTTGAGTTAGTACTATTATGACGATGCAAATTGCGGGAATGCATATTTTGTATCCTATTTTGATAGATATCGGATGATGAGTGATACAAAATGCCCATTCTCCACGTCAAATATCTAATGACACTCCATACACTATGAAGTATACCGCTCTTCTGTTATTCTGCCTTGGCTTGATAGCTTCAGTTTTTTTTGGTCAGCGTCTCTATCAAGATGTTATGCAGCGCAAAGTCCTCAAAGAAGATTTGGCTGAGATCAATCGTGTCAACTATGAACTATTCAACGTAGAAATCTGGAAACAAGAGGCCTTAGGCATTTTTCAAAATCGTATCAAGGAATTTGGTATATCAGAGAGCACCTATGTAGTACTGGACGAGCAGGTACAGGGCTATCTACACTCGATGTACCAGCGATACTTTGAGTCGGGAGAGCTGATCGATATGATCGTGGATAATCTGGAGAAAGGAGGTAAGATGAATAAGATGTTTTTGAACCTCATCAAGACTAATGTCGTAGAACAGCTCGATCAGCTGGATCTCAAAAGTCAGATACCGGGCCTATCAAAACAGATCATCGCCGAGGTGCGTCAGAATGAACCACTCCTCAGAGAGTATATGCAGAAAGAACTGCTCCGACTCATAGTCGATGATGCAGCACGCAGCTATGTAGATCGTCGAGTCCCTATTTATCAGCGATATGGTTTTGTCGCTTTAGAAGATACTGAGACACATCTGACGGAGGCCATTAGTGAGATGGATAGATCTATTAGCGATCAGACGAACTATTTTTTATGGGGTTTGGCTACAACCATCTTGATGTGTATCATGGTCTATAAGGTGAATTTTGAATGGTCAGTAGCAGGCCTGACATTAGTATCGATCTTGCTGTTACTACTGGGTATATCGCTGCCGATGATAGATATCGACGCACGACTTGATTCGTTTGTTTTTTCACTTTTAGGGGAGGATATCGTCTTTGATGAGCAGGTGATATATTTTCAAAGTAAATCCATAGTAGAGGTCACTAAGACACTCTGGCAGAGTGGAGGAGCAGATCTCAAGGCAGTAGGAGCATTAGTGTTGATGTTTAGTATTGTTTTTCCATTTTTTAAGCTACTATTATCAGCTCTATATCTGTTTTCCGACAAGGTCAAAAATAATAGAGTGGCTCAGCAGATTATATTTCACTTGGGTAAGTGGAGCATGGCAGATGTTTTCGTCGTGGCGATATTTATGGCTTATATCGGGATGTATGGAGTGATCACCTCTCAGCTGAGTGCTATCGATCAAAACCAAGGGGGGTTTGCCATCGAGACGCTTAATTATTCACGACTTTCTCCAGGAGCTTTTTATTTCACTAGCTACACGATACTATCGATAGTCATAGGCATTTTGATCAATCGTAGAGCAAAGACAGAGTAAGTCAGCATCTGAACTACAGAGGCCCTAATCAAGTCGGAAATAGCCATATATTGACTTAAATGGTCGGATATCTTACATCATAAAAAAATCAATGTGTATAATATAGGTACAGAATCCAATCGGACTCTGACAGACTCTCTATCTTTGTAGATCCTATTAAGAAAAGATTAAATCAACAACTCCCTAAACAACTGAATATCAGTTACTATTGATTAAATCAAAGAGAAAGGATTCTATTGATGTTTTATAAAACGATTATCCAAGGCCGGCTCTCCTTTAACAACGAAAAAAGCTACGCTAAAGTGGTCAAGATGTACGAGTACCGTACAGAGACCTATTATAAAAATGATGTATTGCTCAATCAAGAAGATATCTTCAATGAAGAGGCGATGACATTGACTGTACCAAGATTCGTAGGGAATGCTTCAGACAAGAGTTTTCGCAATACTGTCAGCTTGCTGGACTACTGTGCACAGTTTGCAGTAGCTGGAGAAATCAATGCCTGGATGATCGAGGAAGGAAAAGTCCTCAACTACAAGAATATACAGCCTGAAAGTGATAAGGCTGTGGTGATGCAGTTTAAAAAAGGGGATAAACTCTTCCAAGAAGGAGAAGAAAACGAAGAGGCGTTAAAAGCATTCAATAAAACCATCGAAAAGTATGACTCACATGCTCAAGCCTATGAACGTCGAGGATGGACTAATATGCGCCTCAAAAACTATAGTGATGCCAAGTATGATTTTAATAAAGCCATCAAGATCGATGACTCTATTGCGTTCGCTTACTATGGTAAGGCGTTCATTGAGAAGAATGAGGGAAATCTCGAGGAAGCAATAAAGAATTTTGAGCTGACGCTGAAAAAATCGATAGCTCTGGAGTCTCTTTATTGGAAGGCAAGACTAAAAAAAGCCGAATGTCATATCGATCTTAAGCAATGGGATAAGGCGGCCTTTGATCTCAAGTTTTTCACCAAAAGAGCATTTAAGCCAGGTGACTCAAATCTTAAGAAAAAAGCCTACAGCTATGTGCTATATGCTATGGTATTAGCAGAGATGGAGGAGTATAAAGAAGCCTTGGTGGAAATAGAAAGAGCATTTGAGATCAAGGATCAAACGTCTAAGGATTTTGAATTGCACGAAGCCTATTTCATCAGAGCATTGATTAAGAAAGGGCTGAATAAGAGAGATGCAAAGGCAGATTTTGAGATGGCTATACAAGAAGGATCCTCAAAAGCTAAAGAGTACGTCAAAAAATAGCCCTGGCTGCTCATCTACTACGACAGTATACTAAGATGTGCGATATTGTGTTATGAAAGCTAAAGATGAGATATACTTTACACATATTGTTATCTGTCGGGCTGGTCATAGCCATGAGCTGTGCATCTACTAAGTCTTTGGACCCTTCGGATTCTGTGAGTCAAGCCGAGATCTTTGTCCGAAGAGGACAGTATATACAGGCCGAAGAAATATATCAAAAGCTATTGGACGGAGAGTCTCCTCTCAGTGGACTTAAGGGGCTCATAGATCTATATCTTGAGCGGGGTCGAGAGGAGGAAGCCATCACCTTATTGCGTAATCATCAAGATCGGACCGAAACCAAAAAATACGTCCTCAGTGCGCTCGCCTTTTTGTATAAAAATCAAGGGGAGTATCAAATGGCCATAGACTATTATACATCATATCAAGCTCAAGTGGAGCCCGATAGTAGGGCTTATCGGCAGAGTGAAATGGCGATAGAAGAATTACAAGAGGTATTGGCTTTGAGCCAAAATGGATACGATATCAATCCTCAGCCTCTGAGTGATCAAGTGAATAGCTCAGCTGATGAGTATTTACCTTCCTTTTCATTAGATCAAGAGGTGCTGATATTCACACGGAAGGAAAATGGACAAGAGGATCTTTTTGAGGCCAAAAATAAAAATGGGGACTACGAGGTCTCTCCTATATCCATCATCAACACTCGCTATAATGAGGGGGCACAGACTATATCTGGCGATGGTCAGACATTAGTATTCACCCACTGTAGTGATGATCATGGATATGGTAGCTGTGATCTATATATCTCGCATAGAGAAGGAGAGTTATGGTCCAAACCCAAAAATATAGGAAAGCCTGTCAATACTAGCTATTGGGATAGCTCGCCCAGTCTGACAGCTGATGGTAGGACCCTATACTTCAGTTCCAACCGACCATCCGGATATGGTGAAAGTGATATTTGGGTCTCTCATCGTATAGATAGAGATCATTGGTCGGAGCCAAAAAATCTCGGAGAGACCATTAATACATCAGAGAAAGAAGCATCTCCATTTATCCATGCAGATGGAGAGACGCTCTACTTTAGGTCAGAAGGTCATCTTGGGCTCGGAGGATATGATGCCTTCTTGTCCCGAAAGATAGGTAATAACTGGAGTACTCCAGAGAATTTAGGCGCACCTATTAATACATCAGGAGATGATGGTGACCTCGTGATAGATATAGCCGGCAGGAAAGCATATTTCTCCTCTGATAGAGTTCAGGAGCGGGGACTGGACATCTATACCTATGAGCTCCCAGAGCGGTTTCGCCCTCAGGCGATGACCTATCTGAAGGGAGATGTAGTATCAAAAAAAAGTGGTGAACCTCTGCAAGCGGAAGTCATAGTGACGGTACTGTCCACTGCAGAAGAGGTCTTCAGAGGAGAGAGCTCTGATTTGGGTGCGTTTCTTTGCGCAGTGCCAGTGGGGAAATCTGTGGCCATACATATTACGCATCCAGACTATCAGTTTTATTCTCTTCATGAAGAATATCAAATCAGTCAGCTCGCAGCTGAGCCTATCGAAGAAAGAATAGAACTTATCCCATTACCAACGGCTTCAGCGATAGCAGACGATCAACCTATAGTGTTGAATAATATATTTTTTGAAAGTAACAGTGCTATACTCAGTCCAGCATCTGACGTAGAGATCAAATATCTATACGATCTGCTGCAGAATCAACCAGAGTATCATATCGAGATCATAGGACACACGGATGATGTCGGCCAAGAAAGTGATAATCTCAAGCTGTCTAAAGATCGAGCAGAGTCTGTACGTCAGGCTATCATCGCTAAGGGAATAAATGCAGACCGGATCCAAGCCATAGGAAAAGGAGAGATGAGTCCTATCGCAGATAACAATACAGATGAGGGTCGAGCCCAAAATAGAAGAACAGAATTCGTACTAAAAAAACCGTAATGGCAAGAAAGAAAAGAGTCATCGAAGGAGTAGAGGCCATTGATATAGGTGATAAGGGTAAAGTCATCGCTCGTACCGCAGAGGGAGAGATCGTGATGGTAGATGAGGGTTGCGTACCTGGAGATGTGATAGACTTCATCTACATGCGTAAGAAGAAAGGGCTCAAGGCAGGAAAAGTCAAGAGGATAGTCAAAGAGTCAGAGTGGAGGGTCGACCCTTTTTGTGAGCACTTTGGAGTATGTGGAGGCTGCAAATGGCAGAATCTCGACTACCAGAAACAAATCGAGCTAAAAGAACGTAGTGTCATCAATGCCATCAAACGAATAGCAAAAGACGATGAGTCGAAAGTCGATTCAATACTTGGATGTGAGCAGACAGAGCGCTATCGAAATAAGTTGGAGTATACATTCTCCACTAAAAGATGGTTAACAGATGAGGAGATAGCATCTGGAGAAGATTTCTCTTCAGAGGGAGGCGCTGTTGGCTTTCATAGAGCAGGAGTATTTGATAAAGTAGTCCCTATAGATCAATGTCACCTGCAAAACGATCTGACCAACATCATAAGAAACCGTATCGCAGAGATAGCAAAGACACATGATATGTCCTTTTACAATATAAAGGGTCATGAAGGCTTTCTGCGAAATGTCATATTGAGAAATACTATTGCTGGAGAATGGATGCTGACGATGATCTTTGGTGAGCATGATGAGGAAAAGAGAAACAAGCTCTTTGATATCTTGATAGCAGAGTTTCCACAGGTGATCTCGTGGAACTATATGATCAATACAAAGATGAACTCCAGTACTCTGGACCTCCAGTCCCAAAACTATGCTGGAGTAGATCATATCAAAGAAAGTTTGGGTGATATCACCTATCGGATTAGTCCAAAATCCTTCTTTCAGACTAACAGCACACAGGCTAAGCACCTATATGATGTGGCTAAAGAATATGCAGAGCTCGAAGGCGGAGAGGTGCTCTACGATCTATATACGGGTACTGGAAGTATAGCCATATACATGTCCTCAGGATGTGATCGAGTGGTGGGTATCGAGGAGGTGCCAGAAGCCATCGCCGATGCTAAGCTCAACGCTCAGGATAATCAGATAGAGAATACGACATTCTTAGTAGGAGATGTGAAAGAGGTGCTAAAACCATCATTCAGAGAAGAGTACGGTGCCCCGGATGTCGTAGTGACAGATCCTCCCAGAGCGGGTATGCACCCAGATGTAGTAGAGACGATCTTGGAGCTTTCTCCTCCTAAAATCGTATATATCAGCTGCAATCCTTCGACCCAAGCAAGGGATATTTTGTTATTGAAAGAAAAGTACGAACTGGTCAAGGTAAAGCCAGTGGATATGTTTCCACATACCAGTCACATTGAGTCCGTGGCCCTACTGAAAAAGAAGTAAAATGTCGACAACTAAGTATATACAGCTCGAAGAAGATATCAAATTGTATCGCCCCATCATGGCAAAAGCCATGGATGCGGTCTTGGATCAAGAGGTGACTAAGTATCCTATATTCGTGATCCATCAGCAAGAAGTAGAGATCGGAGTCAAGCTGATCGATGCGGAGCAGTCAGGAGGGTTATGGACGATTCACATTTCGACATTAGAAGAATTTGTCTCTAAACAGATCATAGAAGAAGAAAAGGTGGATTCATTTAGAGATGTCTTTAAAAGCACAGATCATTATTTCTGTTGTTTCGTATTAAGTGAACTTGGAGCGAACTTTGTATTTATACCAAGACAATAGAACAACAAATCAACTCAATAGAATGAAAGGAATCATCTTGGCAGGAGGTATGGGAACACGTCTCTATCCATTGACGATAGCTATGAGCAAGCAGTTAATGCCCGTCTATGATAAGCCCATGATATACTACCCTCTTAGTACACTGATGTTAGCAGGTATCAAGGATATATTGATCATCTCAAACCCTGATCAAGTTCCGCTATTTCAGAAGCTATTAGGGACAGGAGAGGAGCTCGGTTGTTCTTTCTCATATGTACCACAGTATGAGCCCAATGGATTGGCACAGGCATTCGTACTTGGAGAAGAGTTTATTGGTTCTGACCCTGCGGCGTTGGTGTTAGGAGATAATATTTTTCATGGTAATGGCTTAGCTCAGAATCTACAATCATGTGTTAATCCAGATGGAGGATACGTTTTTGCTTATCAAGTAAAAGATCCAGAGCGATATGGCGTAGTAGAATTTGACGAAAATAACAAGGTTGTATCCATAGAAGAAAAGCCAGAGCATCCAAAGTCTAACTATGCTGTACCAGGTCTATACTTCTATGATAATAGTGTGGTCGAAATAGCAAAAAATCTAAAGCCAAGTCCGAGAGGAGAGTATGAGATCACCGATGTCAATAAAGAGTACCTCCGTCAAGGAAAGCTCAAAGTGGAAGTATTTAATAGAGGTATGGCATGGCTGGATACAGGTACTCATGAGTCACTCTTACAAGCGTCAGAGTTCATCCATGTCATAGAAGAGCGTCAAGGCCTGAAGATAGGATGTATAGAAGAGGTAGCTTACAAAATGGGATTTATCAATGATGAACAGTTGTCTCACTTAGGACATAAGTATATCAAGAGTGGTTACGGACAGTACTTATTGGATATATTAGAATAAAAAAATAGTGCAGAAAATATTAGTCGGCGTTCTGGTCTTAATCTTAGCGGTCTTAGCTTATAACTACTTTCTGAAGCCACCGTCATTTAACAATGGTGAGTCCGCTCCGAATATCTCTGCACAACTCGTATCAGGAGAAACCTTTGAGTTATCTGACCTGAAAGGACATTATGTATTACTCGACTTTTGGGGATCATGGTGCCCACCATGTCGAAAAGAGATACCTGATCTGAAAACACTCTATCGAGACTATCATGGTCGAGACTATAAGAATGCGACAGGATTTGAGATCGTAAGTGTTGCACTGGAAAAATCAGATAAACTCACGAAACAGATCATCCAGCAGCAAAATATGAACTGGCCGTATCATATCATCGATGTGACCAGAGTAGTATTGATGTCTCCTATAGCTCAGCAGTATAGTGTGAAAGAACTGCCCACGAAATTTTTAATTAATCCCGAGGGTGAAATCATGGGTACGGATCTGAGCTTTGAGGAGATCAGACGGATACTTAATGAGCGACTTGAGTCGAAGTGACATAGTCTGCTTCAGGCTCTACATGATCTAAGTAGATTTTTTTCACCAGTTCGATATCATAGAGTTTCTTGACATATTCACGTCCTACATGTCCCATTTGGAGTCTTCGTTCTGAGGAGAGTGTGATGATTTTCTCAATGTTCTCCTTTAGGCTATTGATATCTTTTGGTATTGATAGATATCCAGACAGTGCGGGGAGCACTACATCACGACATCCTATGTGATCCGTGGTGACGATGGGTTTCGCCATGCTCGCTGCTTCCAGCAGTATCCTTGATATCCCTTCTTGGTAGTATGAGGGAAATACAACACAGTCACACCGATCTATGAAAGGTCTGACGTCTTCTGACGCACCCAGATATCTTATTGCTCCAGAGACTTGCCATTTTTTCAGTTCTGTAAGAGTGATGGAGTCAGTATTCTGCTCATCCACAAATCCTAATATCTCAAATCGTACATGTTTGTACTTTTTACTGAGCTCTTGAGCTGCTCGATAGTACTCGACTATACCTTTCTCTTTTAGGAGCCTTCCTGCGAATAGAAACCTAATAGCTTTAGTCTTTGGCCATTCTCGCTTCGGGCTATATTTTTCAGTGTTGATACCCTCAGAGGGTAGCAGTTGAGTTTTACTGGCAGGAGTGATACCTTTTCTGATGAAGTATTCTCGATTTTCAACATTCAAAAACCAAACCTGATCGCTATATCTCATAGCAAAGCGATATAGCTTTTCAGTGAGCAGAGTAGTCACAGTTTTTCCAGATCCGATCATCCGGCCTAGTCCAGTGACTACGGCTAATTTACTTTTGATCCCGGCGATACGTGCAGCGATACTACCATAGATATTGGGTTTGATAGTATAGTGAAAAACGAAATCATATTGCTCTGTTCGGTATGTCCTGATCAGCGAGACCAAAGCAAATAGATCTTTCAAGGGGTTGAGAGAGTATTTAGATAAGGGCAGATTGATATAGTGTACTCCCTCTGCTATTAGCTTTTCTACGTAGGTATCACGAGGCGCTATCACATGGACGATGTAGCCATGTGATATAAAGCACCTGATGATGTCTATCCTGAAGTTGTATACACTCCACGCCGTATTGGCGACGAGAGCGATCTTCTTTTTATACGTATGGGCTTCCTTCAAATGATTTACGAAGTGGTTTGATATTTTGTTCCTCATGTCGAGGATAGATTAAAAGTACATCATGATCATCAATGATGATATAATCTTCGAGACCTTTTACTACCATTAGTTTATTAGCATTGGAGGTACGGATGAGGTTTCCTTTGGCGTCTTCGACATATGCATCCTTGGAGAGTTTTACATTACTCTTTTCATCTTTGTCGAGGAAGTCATATAGTGAGTTCCATGTGCCGAGGTCTGACCATCCGATGTCTGCAGGGATAGTGTATACATTCTTGGCATGCTCGAGTATGGCAAAGTCTACTGAAATGCTTTTTGTATTAGGATATACCTGATTGATATACTCCTGCTCTTTTTCTGTACCAAACTGTGCTTCATCTTCACAGAGTACATCCAGTATTTCTTGAGCTGAGTTTGAAAAAGAATTAACAATGGTAGATACAGACCATACGAAAATACCAGCATTCCATACATAGTCTCCACTATCCAGATATTGCTGAGCTGTCTCTTTATTAGGCTTTTCTTTAAATTCTACTACCTCATAGATTCCGCCTTTGACATTCTCACTATAGTTAATATATCCATATCCTGTATCAGGTCGAGTAGGCTCTATACCGAGAGTGACGATAGCTTCATTTTTAGCACCGTAGTCAAAAGCTTCATTCAATCGTGCTATGAATTCATCCTCTTTGAGGATCACATGATCGGAAGGGAGCATGGCGAAAACCGCCTCTGGGTTTTTTGCCTTGAGGTGTAGAGCGGTATATGCTACACATGGTCCTGTGTTATTTCTGGAAGGCTCGAGCAGTAGCTGTCCTTCAGTGAGTTCTGGTAGTTGTTCGAGGATGAGCCCTTTATACATACCGTTTGACACGATCAGGATATTCTCTTTCGGGACGATCTTAGCAGCTCTGTCATAGGTGAGCTGTATGAGAGATTTGCCGACACCGAGTATATCCAAAAACTGCTTAGGTCGAGACTCTCTACTGGCTGGCCAAAATCGAGAACCGACTCCTCCGGCCATGATAGCGATATAGTTGTTTTTATTCATGAGTTGCTTTTTCTATTTCAGTTAATATTTTTTGATATCCCTTAAAATGATTCATTCTTAGCGCATCTCTCAGCGATTGAGTCTTCTGTTTTTTGATAGAGACATTCTCCTTTGTGATTTCTGACATGACTTTGGAGATGTCCTTTGCACTATAGTTAGGATCTACATACCATGAGCAGTCTTTGACATATTGCCAGGTATCACTGGACTTATCGCCACAGTATACTATGGTATTTCCTATTTCTACTGCTGTCAGTGCTTTTGAAGGGACACAGACATGCGTCCACTTAGGGAGCAAGCTGACGATTTGTGCATCTATGTATTTCATATCATCGTATGGGATATGCTCATCAGGACAGATCACTTTTGTCATGTCACTTGTATTAATAAGATACTTTTTTGCACCAGAAGCCCTAATGACTATGCGTTGTTTTTCAGCATCCATTTGTTCGATCCACTTATTAAGAAATTCTACATCATGTGCTTCGCCCATATTGCCGATATAGGCGAAGTAAATATATCGCTCATTATACCAGTTGGGTATTGATTTTATTTGTTTGTTAATATTGATGTCTTTCAAGCCTATTGGCACCTCAATGAATTGGGTATTCTCAGTGTAATATTGCTCACGCAGATAAGAAGTCTGCTGAGGTCCTAAGCTGATGAGCCATGATGGAGATTTTCTTCTGATGATGTTACGATATAGCTTTAGCCAGCTACTATTTTTTTTTAGTAATCCTTTGGCAACAAAGGCCGAAGGGTAAATATCCATAGACCATAATGCGGTACGATGAGGATCTAATAGCAAAGCAGCAAATAGATTATTGAATCCAGGATCAGACATGATGATATGGTAGTCTGCCCTGAGCCTTCTTGCTTTTTTGATCAGTGTGTATGAGGTCGATACGCTATCTATCAGTTTTGTGATATTAGAGGACTGAGTTTTCTGATGATACTTATTCTCACGGCTTACTACTTGGACGTCGTACGTATTTTTCCCATAAGTGAGCAAGTAAGACCTGAAAGATGCTGCATAATAGCCCGTAGGTGAGTCAGGGTAGCTCCTATTGACTATGACTATTAGCTTTTTTCTTGACATACTTTTTTGTACAGACTTAGATGTTGGGCAGCTATTATGTTAACATCAAATGTTGATTGAGCTAATTTACGATTTGCTGCTTTGAGTGATAGATCCAGGTATCTCTTTTCATCTATAGCCTGTTTGATCGCCGAGGATAAGGCTTCAGGACTTTCGGTTTTACAAATATAGTTTTGGCTTTCGCCCAATATGGCTTTGACGTCACCTACATCTGTAGATATGATCGGAAGGCCGATAGATAGAGCCTCCCAGACAGCAATTGGACTCGCCTCATATCTGGAGCTACAGATGTATAGATCGGCATCTGATAGCAGCTCAACGATATCATCTCTGAACCCTAAAAATTCAACATTGACCAATTCATGCTCAGCTATTATTCGATCTAATGACAGCTTATGTTTCTGTTGAGACTCTAATACGGGCCCTACTATTTGAAGTTTTACCAATGATCGATACCGATCGGTGAGGAGAGTTATGGCCTTCAATAGAATATCATAGCCTTTATTAGCATTGACATATCCGACTGAGATAAGGTGTATTTTGTCTTGAGTAGTGTCAGCTTTGGATGTTGAAGGCAGGTTACGTCCTATCGGAGCTTGTATTACACTATTATTAATATGTGACAAGATCTCATCAGAATAGTAAGCTGATGACCGATGCGATACAAATAGGATGTGATCTGCATATCTGCTCAATTGAGAGAAAACCTGTCGAGTCATCGATCGCTGTCGACTATCATGTACGACCCAGATCAGGGGAATATCAATTGATGTAGCGGCTATGATTGACTTAATATGACCCGTACCATGATTGATGATGATATCTGGTCGGATATCGTTTATTGCTTTGCGCAATCTTTTCACATCTGAATAAAATGAGCTGAAATATCTTAATACACGGGACTTTTTACCCATGATATTATTGATCTCTATTAGATGGACGGTTACTCCATTGTTAGTTAAGTCTTTGAGCTGTGATGACCCCAGAGGACAGATCAGATATACTTCTACATGCTCAGATAGTGCAGGTAGTAGGGTCTTGAGATAAAAATGCTGGCCTCCTCCTCTTGACTCCTCTGTGATATGTAGTACTCTCAACATGAGCTTGGTTGAGTGTCCAGACTGTACCCGATCTGACTTAGCTCTTTAGTACCGTAACTATAAAAAACACTTAAGCTTTCAGTAGTGAAATGATTGACCCAATCACCTGCGATGCCTTTTCGCTGAAAAGCGCTGATATCCTCCTCCCCTCGATTTCTATTACTGACATTTTTGAATTCATATTTTTTCACGACCGTGTCAATCTGCTCTCTTAAATGCACGTGACCTAAGTGATCTAAAACTCTCAAAAGACTTTGATGTGGGTCCTTCAGGAGCTCTTCATACTTGATCATGATTGAATTTTCACACAGTAGATTGATCTTGGTGTGGTCCTGCCAACTGTAGGCCTTGTTACCGACCTTATAGTATTGGTTGAATATTTTAATGAACTGACCGAGGTTAGCTTTGATATCATGATAGTCATCAAAAGGCATCCTCTGTCTCCATGATGCGGTGAGCGCACTCGGAGTATGATCACTCGGCATCAAGAAATAGTAATATGCCGACACCATGACATCACGACCATCTCTGACGACATGTATAGGCCGAGTCATTCCAGGTCTGAGAGGGAGGTGACTATGTAGGATCCCGTGAGACCATGGAGCCCAGTCATTTCTCACAAAAGGTATACCAATGAGATCAGATAGCATCTGACAAAACCAAGTGCCTCCTGATCGGGGATATTCAGAGACATACACGTGATCCGTCTTGAAAGCAGTCTGTCGCCACAGAAAATAGCGATGAATAGCGCTTGCTTTGATTTCTAATATGCTCCTTGATTCCTTCAGCTGTGTCTATTGATTTTTAAACCTACGAAGGTACATAACCCAAAGATCACTGAACAAGAAGATACCATATCTCATCAGCAGGCCTCTTCTTCTCATATTTGTGTATTTCACCTTGAGATTATTCCTGATGATCTTATCCGTCAGTCGCTTTTTGACGGTATAGCGTAGTTGTGGTTTTTGAATATTATGAAAAGTGACCTGATCATAGATTCTGTACCATAGATCAGCGTCTTCTGCCCATCTGAGTGTGGGATCATAATATCCATATTTTAGGTACACCTGTCGACGTAGTAGTATCGTCGGATGAAAAATCAAGGTTTTCTTAAACATTCTTGATATAATGTCGTGATGACACTCTGGCAAAGTGGAAATGCTTATTTCTTCATCTTTTTCGTTGACATTGATGACATTAGTGCCAAGGATATCGATCTCGGGACGAGTGTCAAGTAGAGCGACTTGGCGCTTAAGTCGGCTTGAGTAGCTCCAATCATCAGCATCCATACGTGCTATATATTCGCCCCGAGCGGCTCTAATACCCTTATTCAGAGATGCAGAGAGGCCCAGATTTTTCTCATTTTTTAGGACTATTATTCGGCAGTCTTTTTCCTGATATTCATCCAATATAGTGAGTGTACGATCGGTGCTACCATCATCAATGATGATATACTCAAAATCACTAAAAGTCTGCGAGAGCATACTATCAATGGCTCTGGCTACATGGTCCTGAGCATTGTAGCAGGCCATGACTATCGACACTCTGGGAGTATCAATGTGCTGCATGACTTGTGTTTTGATGTGTAGCGAGCAGCTTGGAGGCGACTCCTGAAGCTAATCCAAAAAAGATCCAATAGTATATCGAAAACATTGAGTCTTCGCTAATACCAAAAAACGTCATGAAGCAAAAGAAAAACAAAATAGCTTGCTCAATAGGAGTGGCATATTGTTGAAGATTGTATCCATGCCAGATGATCCTACCGATGATGACGAAGTGAATAATCCCCAATACTAATCCGAGACTCCCAAATACATGAACGATATCAGACTCTGGAGCGATGGGGATATAATCCAGAATGGCCTCAGATGAATAAAAGTCAGCAAAGAGATTTCGATTGAATATCTCAGTATACTCTGGATATCCTCCTAATCCTACTCCAAAAGGAAACTGCTGAACTATGTCAAATGCATTGTAATAGCTATAAAAACGAGTGTCATAGATGATCTCAGACACAAAAGAGTCTCTCAATAGGTAAAGACAAGCTGCTCCAAGAAGAAGCGCAAATAGTATTTTTTTAGGTGATCTAACTAAAAAGAAAAGGCTAGCCCCAATCAGGCCTAACACAAAACTTCGTATCCCCAGTCCTGTAAACGCAATAATCAAAAGAGCGATAATCTGTACTCTACGAGACCTTACTACGAATAAGGTATAAGCTAAAAGGAAACCCAAGAGGTAGCCAAATTGCTGTTTCATCACTCCAAAATCATCCAAAGCATGCACGAATGCATCATTGAACTCGGCGATGTAATAGTTCATCGGATACTGTAGTATGATCTGGATATCGCAGAATAAGACATAAGATAGAAATATATAAAAACCGTACTTCAGAAAATTGTCATAACTGGCTACGGTATAATCACTATCTCTGATATAAATATGAAGAAAGCATGCTATGGTGAGGTATATCAACTGATATATCAACCAAGTAGGATTGCTGTAAGCTGTCAGAAGATTGTTAATGATATAAATCGCTCCGAGTAGAACAAAAGGAAGGATGCTGGACCACTTAGTATATAGACGCTGCCAGGTGAGAGCTATACAGAGTAATAGCGATGATGTGGCTATATAGTTGATAAAATTAAAAGCTCCTCCCCCTAGATGATTGATCTCTACAGGCATACCGAGTAGCTGCGCCAGATAAAAATTGAAACCAGATATACGCAATAGTCCCAATAGAATAAAAAGGCTGACCACACTAAATCTAATCGTGTGAAGAGAATATATTGATCCGGCTCGTACCATATTATCCATGTAAAAATAAAGCAATAATCAGATCCAAAAGATCATATGCGATCCTTGATAAATCCTATCTGACGAGACCATAGAAGGGGAAAGAGTAATGAGGCGCTGAGCAATGTGAGCAAAAGGCTGGCCGTACCAACTAAAAAGAGTTCTAAAAATATCGGAAGAGTGAGACCGTAGAAAAGAAAAGAAAGGAAGTAGCAGGAAAGTCCAAAAAAGATTAAAATAAAAAAGTAATACAGAGTAGCAGAGGTCGATACCGCACGGTCAAAAGAAAACTTTCTCAAGAAATAGGAATAAATAGATGACCAATACAAAAGATTAGCTATGCTATAGATCAATACAAAGTGAAGTATGGTGAGACCTAATGATAGATATGCTATCAGTAATGGTCCAAAAACAGATAAAAAACCACCGACGTGTAAGTTGATCAATCGTTTGGTCCTCAGCTCGTTGATATGAAGGATATTATTCATCCCTTTGAAAATCAAAGCCAACCCTAAGAAGGAGAGAATCCTAACGAATTCTCCAGCTTGCTCCCACTGATCTCCCAGTATGAAGAGTGTTATGACGTCTCCATAAAACAGAAAAAAGACACAAGGCAGACCGACTATAGTCAAAACCATAACGCTGAGCAGAGCGTAGGCATTACTGATGTCTTTTCCTGACATACGAGCGAGATAGGTCATGGCAGGGGTCGTGATGGCATTTCGAATTGTATTCGGTTTATCCACGACGAAGAGAGAGCGCTCATAGTGACCGAGAGGTATTTCTCCATATGTCTTGCCGATGATCAGGCGATCTATATTACTGGTGAATCCATTGATCAGGCGAGAGGCAGTTAACTCAGAGGCATTAATTACAGCAGATTTAATTTCACTGAGTGCAGTAGGTCTTACCCAGACATATTGTCCCCCTGATATGACCATAGCCCCGATACATCGAGTGACGCCATAGCCGATTTGTTTGAGGACCAAGGCCATCGGGCCAAAACCAGCTAAGGCTGTACCGATACCAACAGCTACAGCAGATAGATGAGATATCACTGATATGGACTCCGATTTTTTAAAAGATTTAGCTCGGAGTAGTTGACCAAAAGGCTGATTACTCAATGCTAAGATTATTGGCACTATAGATTGCCATCTGATAAGTGGCTTAAGTATCGGCAGGTCATAATAAGCGGCTAAGAATGGAGCAGAGAAAAATATAATTATCGACACTGCTAATCCGAAAAAGAAGTTGACCATTAAAAAAAGAGAGTTGATCCTTGGGCTGACCTCTTTGTGCTTGATGTAGATTGGCGTAAGCCCAAAATCAATAAAAGATTGAAAAAACAGGAATACAGTAAAGGCGATAGCATATATGCCGAAGTCCTCAGGTCCGAGTATACGAGCCAGCACTATACCTCCGATGAGACTGATCAGCTGCTGAGAGATAGCGCTGATTATTGATATTAATCCACCTTTGAGAGCATTCATCTATAAGCTTATAGATATGAGCGATGAGTGCAAAGCTCACGAAAAATTGGGAATCTATCTCCCACCATATGCAAGACTTGGTTTATTTGATCTACTTGTAAGGAGGAAAGAGTATTTGACCAGAAGGAAGAAAACTTCAGCGGGCCTTTTTTACCGTGTATAGTCTTCATTTCTGATAGAGCAGGTGTGAATATATGAGCAGGATGGATAGGACGTGCATAGACTTTTAGTTGATCTAATAATTTCTTTGCAGCGACAAAGGGATCTTGATAAAAGTCTTCGTAGTAGAAGGGTTGGATCTTGATTTGATCAAGACAGAGTAAAGCCTTACTGACCATTGTAGACCAGATGAGAGCTTCCTTTTGAACGAGATCTAAGTCTTGCTCATTTATAGGGTACAGATGTCCATGATGACCCCAAAAATGTAACCAATGAGTATCCCAGCCCAGATCTCCCCAAAAATTTGGCCTGCGATGTATAGATGCTATTACTGCCAATGGATGACGGATGATATATATGATCTTAGTAGATAGGTGCTGATATATTAGTGAGATGTGCAGATGTAGCCGGATGGACTTGAGTCCGGAGATATGACCATACTTCCACACATCTGATACGAACGCTTCAGATAGCTCCTCTGATGGTTCGTTTAGATGGTTTCTTAGCAGCCATTTATTACCTACTGATGACTTTGCTCTATGGTATTGATCAATGATTTGGTTGATCGGATATCCATCCACATAACTTAAGTCGGCGCTATGAGTATCTACAGAAGAATGAAAGGGCTCAAAGAGAATCATTGAGCCCGTATATTTTGATATAATATCTGAAATCCAAGTAGTCCCTGATCTGCCGAAGCCGATAATGACGATAGGTTGGGACTCATGAGTCATAGGGAGAATATTAGATGATCATTCCGCCTGCTACAGTATTATTATTTGCTTCGTCGATGAGGACAATACTTCCTGTCACACGATTTTTACGATATGAATCGACGAAGAGTGGCTTAGTAGTACGGATGACTACACGAGCGATATCATTCATATTGATATTCTTGTCATCCATATCCCTGTGAAGTGTGTTGATATCCAGTTTATATCGTACTTCTTTGATGATGCATCTTGCTGACTGGCTCGTATGCTGTATAGTATACTTGCCTCTCAGCTGTAGTGGTCTCGACTGATCAAACCAGCACAACATCAACTCTAAATCTTGTGTAACTTCTGGCTGATTATTTTCTCTGACGATCATATCTCCACGGCTAAGATCATAGTCCTCTTCGAGTAGTACTGTCACCGATTGTGGTGGAAAAGCTTCATCTTGTTCACCATCGGCGCCCATGATGGCTTTGATCTTAGTAGTGAATCCTGTAGGAAGTAAAGTCACATTATCTCCTTTCTTCATGATACCACCAGCGACTCTACCAGCATACCCTCTATAGTCATGAAATTCATCTGTATTGGGGCGAATCACAAACTGAACCGGGAATCTACTATCGATAAAATTATGATCACTTGCGATATGGACATTTTCGAGGTAATACATTAGCGTAGGCCCATCGTACCATGGTGTTTTATCTGATCTATTCACCACATTATCTCCTAAGAGCGCAGAGATCGGAATAAAATGTACATCATTGACATCGAGCTTCGCAGCGAACTTTTCAAAATCATCCTGGATCTTATCATAAGTATCCTGTGAGTAATCTACTAAATCCATCTTGTTGATACATACGACGATATGTGGTATCTGGAGTAATGAAGCGATGATAGCATGACGCTTAGTTTGCTCGACGACACCATGACGGGCATCGATCAGGATGAGTGCTACATTAGCAGTAGAGGCACCAGTCACCATATTTCGTGTATATTGGATATGACCAGGAGTATCCGCTATGATGAATTTTCGCTTTGGAGTACTGAAGTATCTATATGCTACGTCGATCGTGATCCCTTGCTCTCTCTCAGACTTGAGACCGTCAGTGAGTAGGGCGAGGTTGACACCCTCTTCTCCTCTTCTTTCAGTAGCATCTTTGATTTGATCATACTGATCTTGAAAGATACTCTTGCTATCATATAGCAGACGACCTATGAGTGTTGATTTTCCATCATCTACACTACCTGCCGTAGTAAATCTTAGTAATTCTGTATTCTGTGAAGTTGACATATTTCTTTGTTGTAATAATGTTAGAGATGAGGTGATCTTAGAAGTATCCTTCTTTTTTACGGTCTTCCATGGCCGTTTCACTACGCTTATCATCGGTACGGCCTCCACGCTCAGTCATACGAGTCGTAGCCACTTCTTCGATGATCTCTTCTACTGTCGAAGCATTAGACTTCCAAACTCCTGTACAAGTCATATCACCGATGGTACGGCATCTCACAGTTTCTTTAAATACTTTCTCATCTGGTTTTTTCTGAATGTACTCACAGTCTGCGAGGAGGACGCCGTCACGCTCAAAAACATCTCTCTCATGAGAGAAATAGAGTGATGGGAGCTCTACTTTTTCCATTGCTAAGTACTGCCATACATCAAGTTCTGTCCAGTTACTGATAGGGAACACCCGGAAGTGTTCTCCCATTTTTTTCTTACCATTGAATTGGTTCCAAAGTTCTGGTCGTTGATTTTTAGGATCCCACTGACCAAACTCGTCTCTATGTGAGAAAAACCTCTCCTTGGCACGAGCTTTCTCTTCGTCTCTACGAGCCCCACCAAGAGCCGCATCGTATTTGCCTTTTTCGAGAGCATCAAGGAGCACAGCGATCTGAAGCATATTACGAGAGGCGTTGACTCCTTTTTCTTCTACTACGAGGCCTGATTCGATCGCTTCTTCTACTGATCCTACGATGAGTTTTGCACCTATTTTCTCTACCAAGTCATCTCTGTATTTGATAGTTTCAGGAAAATTGTGCCCAGTATCAACATGCAATAATGGAAAGGGCACTCTGGCAGGATAAAACGCTTTATATGCCAAGTGTACTAACAAAATGGAGTCTTTACCTCCAGAAAACATGATAACGGGCCTCTCAAACTGTGCTGCTACTTCTCGCATCACGTAGATTGATTCGGCTTCTAATTCTTTCAAATGACTAATCTGATAGTTCATTACGATATTTTAACCTTTTCAATGATATATTGTACTAATCCACTGACACTGTCTTCTATTGACTGTTCTGTGGTTTTTATTTCATATGCTGGCTGGACTGGAGCTTCATATGGTGAATCTATACCAGTAAATCCCTTGATCTCTCCAGCTCGGGCTTTTTTATAAAGTCCTTTTACATCTCTGTTCTCACACTCTTCGAGAGAGGTGTTTATATATACTTCGTGAAAGTTCTCAGGACCGATGATATCTTTTGCCATTTGGCGGATCTCAATGGTAGGACTGATGAAAGAGCAAAGTGTAATTACTCCTGACTGATTGTACAGTTTAGCGACTTCTGCTATTCTTCGGATATTTTCTCTTCTATCTTCTATGCTGAAGCTAAGATTGTTACAAATACCTGTTCGGATATTATCTCCATCGATCACTTGGGCAAAAAAACCTTGATTGAAAAGTACTCTCTCGACACCTTTAGCGATGGTACTTTTACCAGATCCCGATAATCCTGTCAACCAAAAGACTTTCGATCTTTGATTAAGAAATTTTTCTCTTTCTTCTTTTGAGACGAGTTGATCAAATATGGGATGGATGTTTTCTTGCATCATTTCTTTTTAGAGAAGGGATTCATTTGTCTGATACTCCCTCTTGGTACTGATTGCCAAGCCCTCTCGTGTAGATAATAAATCAATAATTTTAATGGAAACTCAATAGATGCAACCTTTGCTGCAGTCCCTATTTCCCCTGTTGTAAAATAGGTGATCCCAAAAATAGTGGATGTAGCGATAACTCTCCAAGTGAGACCCTTTAAAATGCTACGTAAATGTGACTCCTTTTGAATCTCTGCCATGCAATAGTCTTTTAGAAGACAACAAACCTATCATTAAATTATGATATAGTGATCCTGCTATTTAAAGCTTTATGATGAACTGTATAAAATAGTATAACAAAGCAGTGGAAACACCTAAAACCATACCGAAGAGCACAGATTTCACCAACGATGGGCGACTTGGATCGATGGGAGAGGCTGGAAAATCTATGGCCTGAATTAAGGGAGTTCGGTTTTGAAGCGCTAACTCTGCGATAGCCAGATTTTCTACGGATTTGGCATATGCGGTCTTAAGGATCAGAGATTCAGTAGCGAGTTGAGACTGACGATTGCTCGATCGACTGCTGAATGATCCGAGTGAAGCATCTTTTAATGTCGCCAGTTCTCCTTCCACGACTTGCAAAGCTTGATAGAGAGAGTCATGTTTGGTTTTGACTATATTATAAGTTTGCTCCTGCTTTTCGATAGATTTGGAGATGTAGAAATCCTTCAAGCTATTAAAATGATGTGTCAAAAAAGAGATTGATAGTTCTTCTACAGGACTATCCATGCTAAACGTCATGATGTAATGATCACGCCCATAGTCTGTAGACAGTATTCCATTGGTACCATTAGTGCCAACTATTAAGCTGTACAGCTTTTTGAGCATTAGCTCCTTATGATTTGAGCGAAAATTCTCTTTGAACAAGTATTCCTCAGGTGTTGACTCAAATTTTTTAGACCAGTGTTGATCTAATTCATAAGAGCGAATAATATGATTCGCTAAAAAATCTGTAGTGCCATTGATTTCTGACTTTTGCTCTAGAGCAGCGTATATGATTCGTCTGGATCGAGCGATCTCTATGAGCTTATCAATATTGTACCTTCCTGAGTTAACCGCTATGCCAAACTGCCCCAAAATACCTGAAAGCCCAGAGAAAGAACTTCCTCCATCATCATTGAGCATCAACGTCAGCTCGGCATGATAGATTGGCTCTTTCTGCGATCGCCATAAAAGCATTGTTGCGATGCCTATACCAATACATAATGCAAAAACTATCCACCTGCGGAAAACAAACCGAACCCAATGCTTGATACTAACCAATAGGTCATAAAGTGATATCTCATCACTCATCATAGGCTTGGGGGTGTCTGGATTCACACTATTGATAGTTTAAGCTCGGAAACAATAGCTTCTCGGCTATCTCTACAGAGATGCCTTTGCGTTTTGCATAGCTTTCGACTTGATCTTTTTCGATTTGGCCTAAGCCAAAGTATTTAGCATCTGGATGCGCAAAATAGAATCCGCTAACTGAGGCCGCAGGATACATCGCTAAACTCTCTGTCAGGCTGATCCCAGTTACAGATTCTACATCCAGTAGCTCGAAAATATCTTCTTTCTGAGAGTGGTCGGGACATGCTGGATATCCTGGGGCAGGACGAATGCCACGATACTTTTCTGCTATGAGATCGTCATTGCTGAGGGTCTCGGCTGCATCATATCCCCAATACTCTGTACGGACTAAAGCATGTAACTTTTCGGCGAAAGCCTCGGCTAATCGATCCGCTAATGATTTTAGCAGGATACTACTATAATCATCATGATTCTCAGCAAACTCTTTGATTTTTTTCTCTATGCCGATACCTGCTGTCACAGCAAATGTTCCGATATAATCTTCTATGCCTTCAGATGCGATGTAGTCAGCGAGCGAAAGCTGAGGAAGCTTTTTACTTTTCTTTCTTTGCTGTCGCAGGCAGTAGAAGGTTTTGATTTTCTCTGACCGGTCGGAGTCTAATACATGAATGTCCTGACTATCAGAATATGCGGGATAAAGTCCCAATACCCCATTCGCTTGTATCCATTTCTCTTCAATGATTTTTTTGAGCATTTCTTGAGCATCATTGTAGAGTTTAGTGGCTTCTTCTCCTACTATTTTATCTTCTAATATCGCAGGATACTTCCCTTTGAGCTGCCAGCTACTGAAGAATGGAGTCCAATCAATATAATCTACTAAGTCAGTAATTGGGAAATCGATGAGTTCGGTTCGGCCCACTTTGTTTGGACGCTTTGCCGTATGATTATCCCAGTCAAGCTCAAGTCTTCTATCAATAGCTGTTTGATAGCTTTCGTATTCTTTCTTTGTGGTATTCTTAAGTCGTTGTACTCGGACACGTTCGAGCTCAGCTTTATTATCCAAGATAAAATTGCTCTTTTGATTTTCATCAGAAGAGGTCAAGGAACTCGCTACTCCTACACTACGTGACGCATCCAGTACATGCACTGTGACTCCAGAGTATTGCGGCTCGATCTTTAGTGCAGTATGTGTTTTACTGGTAGTAGCGCCACCGATGAGTAGTGGGATATTCATATTCCTTTTTTCCATCTCCTGAGCGACATAGACCATTTCGTCCAGAGATGGAGTGATAAGTCCACTCAGTCCGATGATATCGACATTTTGCTTGACAGCTTCATCTAGTATACGCTCAGCAGGTACCATGACGCCGAGATCGATGATTTCAAAATTATTACAAGCCAATACCACTCCCACGATATTTTTACCGATGTCGTGTACATCGCCTTTAACAGTGGCTAATAAGATTTTGCCTTTAGTTTGTATTTCTCCAGCCTTCTCCTCTTCTATATAGGGCGTGAGGTAGGCCACGGCCTTTTTCATTACACGGGCACTCTTCACGACCTGTGGCAAAAACATTTTTCCTTCGCCGAAAAGGTCTCCGACGACATTCATACCGTCCATGAGTGGCCCTTCTATTACTTTCAGCGGAGAGTTGAGCTCGATACGAGCGGCCTCTGCATCTTCTTCGATATATTCTGTAATCCCTTTTACTAATGCATGCTCTATTCGCTTAGATACAGGAGCCTCTCGCCATGAGAGATCTACTTTTCTACTCTTTCCTTCACTTTTGCTTTCTTCTGCATAGGCGATTAGTTGTTCTGTAGCATCAGGTGTTCTATTGAATAAAGTATCCTCTATGAGATTACGTAGATCATTTGGTATCTCGTCATAGACCTCCATCATACCAGCATTGACGATACCCATGTCCATCCCGGCCTTGATAGCATGGTATAGGAAGACACTGTGCATTGCTTCACGGATGTGATTATTTCCTCTGAACGAGAATGAGAGATTACTCACACCTCCGCTGATCTTAGCTCCAGGGCATGCCTCTTTTATTGCCTTAGTCGCTTCGATGAAATACTTTCCGTACTCATTATGCTCTTCTATGCCAGTCGCTATGGCGAAAATATTAGGATCAAATATGATATCTCGAGGATCAAAATTCACCTTATTGACTAAGATGTCATAGGCTCTTTTGCAGATTTCGATTTTACGCTCAGCTGTGTCAGCTTGGCCTTTTTCGTCAAAAGCCATCACAACCGTGGCAGCACCATAGCGTTTAACGATTTTCGCTTGACGGATAAACTCCTCTTCTCCTTCTTTCATAGAGATAGAGTTGACGATACATTTTCCTTGTACACACTTGAGACCTGCCTCTATCACAGAAAATTTTGATGAATCAATCATGATCGGGAGCTTAGCGATGTCTGGCTCCGCCATCATGAGATTCAAGAAGTTGACCATCTCTTTCTCGGAGTCGAGTAGGCCTTCATCCATGTTGACGTCGATTACTTGAGCGCCACCTTCGACTTGATGCTGAGCTACTGATAGTGCTTCTTCCAGATTTCCTTCTTTGATCAGGCGGGCAAACTTGCGGGAGCCAGTCACATTAGTCCGTTCTCCGATATTGATGAAGTTGATATCATCTCTGGCTATCAATGGTTCGAGACCACTATACATGCTGTATTTACTTTCGGGTGCAAATGTCCTTGGAGATACACCTTTTACGGCTTTGGCCATCACACCTATATGATCAGGTGTCGTGCCACAGCAGCCACCTATGATATTGACCAGGCCTGTCTCTGCAAACTCTTTGATGTACTGTCCCATTTCTTCCGCCGTCTGGTCATATTCACCAAGCTCATTGGGGAGGCCAGCATTAGGATAGGCGCTGACAGGGCAGGTAGCTATAGCGGAGAGATCCTTAAGAAAAGGGGTAAGTTCCTTTGACCCAAGAGCACAGTTGAGCCCTACACTCATCAGAGGCATATGCGACACAGATATCCAAAAGGCTTCCACAGTCTGTCCGCTCAGTGTACGGCCACTGGCATCAGTGATCGTCCCAGATACCATGATAGGCCATTCTTGTCCTCGCTCCTCAAATAGGACATCCAGCGCAAAAAGTGCCGCTTTACAATTCAAGGTGTCAAATACGGTCTCTATCAAGAGAATGTCTACACCTCCATCGACTAATCCACGAGCTTGCTCGAGATAGGCGTCGACGAGATCATCAAAAGTGATCGCTCGATAGCCAGGATTATTCACATCTGGAGATAGCGAGGCGGTCCTGTTAGTCGGGCCCATAGCCCCAGCTACATATCTTGGCTGCTCCGGAGTAGAATACTTTTTAGTAGCTCTCTTGGCGATCTCAGCACTGAGCTTATTCATCTCATAGCTCAGCTCTACCATATCGTAGTCTGCTTGTGAGATCTTATTTGCGCTGAATGTATTAGTCTCGATGATATCTGAGCCGGCCTTGAGATATTCTTCATGTATGGCCTGTATTACATCAGGTTTGGTGAGTGAGAGTAGTTCATTATTCCCTTTCACATCCATATGATGATCAGCAAATCGATCACCTCGATAGTCCATCTCCGTTAGTTTATACCGCTGTATCATGGTACCCATAGCACCATCTAATACTAATATCCTTTCTCGTAATGACTGATGAACACTCAATAGTCTAAATTTTGATTAAACATATTCGCCCTGAAACCTACTCCTCCATACCAGCTACCATAATGATCTCTCGGGAGATCGCTGGTTTGATTCCTATTGACAATGTCTAAGTCAATAAAAATGTTGGGAAATAGCTCATGGCTTATTTTTAAGGAGAGCAAAGATACGGTAGTCAGTACACCTTGTGTGGTATTATTGCCATAATCATTCTCACGAGTATCGTAGTCCAAGAGTATATCGTTGCCCACATTTCGAGAGTAGGCTTCACCGTATGCAGTATTCAAATATCTGAATGAGAGCCTGTTTTTAGCATTCAGTGGATACTGTAGCTGAAGCAGAAACTCTCTAAAATTAGCTCCCAGAGGATGAGCCAATGCTTGTTGATAGTGACTGTAGCTCGCTATGAACTCAGTATCGGGATCAGTCCTGCGATGGGTATAGGTATACGGTCGAGCCGAATTATATTCCAATTGTACATCAAGATTATCTATCCCTAATAGATTAATATGCTTCATGCCCATCTGATATGCGACCTTGTTGCCCCACCATCCATCTCCTGAAAATATCTCGTCAGTCCTCATCTCATCGATCATCAGTTGGCCATAGACTTCTGTCTTATCGCCGATGATCCAATTACTATTAAGTCCGATCAGGACATTGTCTGGACTATTCAGCAGCTGCTCTACGCTCCTGTACAGGATGACAGGATTGAGATATTGAAACTCAAAGTGATTCTCACGTCCAAAAATCACTACTTCATATAGCCCAATAGAAAATCGAGAATTAATCTGCCAATCCAGATAGTGTGCCGCCATATATTTCTTGGGTAGGAGATTGTCTCCAGGATTGACCACATCAGAAATGGGGGCGAGTTCTGCAAAAATGTTTTGATACAGTATTGGTCCGATCTTAGTGCTGAGCTTGAGATATAGATAGTTGTGCCCGTAGTCGCTGAGTAGCATAGAACGGACACCATTGCCGATGTGGTGATCTCCATAGCCAAACTGAAGATCTATGGACTTTGAGATTTTCATACCAAGATAGGCCTGTGCATTCAGATAGTCCCAGCCACTGAGATTATCTATGATGTTGCTTTGATATCTTTTGAAAAATCCCTGTCCAGGGATAGCATCCCATCGATTGATCCTGAGCTGTACATGACGCATGAAGCTGCGTTGATTCTCATAGATGCTGGTGTAGAAGTATACCTTATTATCGATGTTGCCTTGAGCCTTGATACCACGAGTATTCTGAAATATCCATCGATCATTTTTAGATTCTTCTCCCCATGAAAAAGAAACAATAGGATCTATGGTCAGCTGAAAATCTGAACGCTTGATATCTATCGCATGATAGGAGTGATCATAAAATAACCCCCAAAACCCATCATGGCCAGGCTTGATCTCGGACCAGATATCTCCTCGCCAAGACATGAATTGATCTCGATATGCAAAATCAAGATCAGTCATCCATAGTAGAGTATCAACGTAGCTATCTGCAAATAGTGCAGGGTCTTGATACCTGATGGCTGAGTGAATCCTGAATCGATCGACGTTTTGGATCTGTACCCTGTCCAAATGATGAGATAGTAAAGGATGATAATCCAAAAAAGGATATTGGGCGAAAGCCAAATGAAGGCTCCCGATAGAGAAAAATAGGGCAAAAATGATGGTCCGAATCACACCTTAAAATTGAGCAAAAACTCTTTTACGATGCTATCAAATTCATTCTTTTGATCAAATAGGAATGAAACTGTAATCGGTAGGACATAGATAGGGAGCTTTTTTTCCTTGATAAAAGGGACATGATGCATCAGCCGGACAGCATCTTTCTCGGTGGTGATGATGATCTTATCAGCACTCTCGAGGTTTTCATATTTGAGATTGAGCAGTGAGACTTCGTGGGGGCTATACTCATGGTGATCTTCGTAGCTCATCGGATATACATGGTGCCCGAGTCTATCGAGATATTCTTCGAGATATTCCTCATTTGCTATGGCGGTTAGCAGGATGATGTCCTTAGGGCCCTCGCTGCTCAAGTTGATTCGCTGACCATCGAGAAAGCTATACGGATCAAAGTACTCATAGGTGGTAAAGAAGATCTTCTGTCGCTCCTGTGGATTGATCTCAGATAAGAAAGCACCAGCATCGGCATCTGGTGGACACTTGGTCACGATGATGATATCTGCTCGATCCGCAGCACTGCGCCATTCTCGGAGGCGACCAGCAGGTAGGAGGATATCTTTGCTGTAGGGATGAGCGTGTTCTGTGAGCAGGATGTTGAGCCCAGGCCTCACGGAGCGATGCTGATAGCTATCATCGAGTAAAATGGCCTGAGTATCTGGACGATGTGTCAGTAGTCTCGGTATACCTATAGATCGACTTTCTGAGACAGCGACGGTGGTGCCTCTATACTTGAGGAAGTACTGATAGGGCTCGTCGCCTACCGTCAAGCTGCTATCCTCAGGGCCGACTATTCTGAATCCGGATGATTTTCGCTTATATCCTCGACTGAGTACGGCTATCGGCATGTATGGGCTGAGCAGTCGGATGAGATACTCTGTGTGTGGTGTTTTGCCGGCACCACCCACGCTTAGATTTCCTATCCCGATGACCGGTATAGCAAAAGAAATCGATCTCAATATCCTAAGTCGGTAGAGCAAATCTCGGATCGATATGCCTATCCCGTAAAGTAAAGAGAGAGGCATCAAGAGGATCTTGATGAGTTGATGTCTTATCATGAGTTGAGCACTTTATGACCGATACTACAGTCCAGACATTTCATTTTAGCACAGTAGTGCTTTTTTAGTTGGAGTGCTGCTTGAGAGTCGGCTGCATTCTCTATAGAGACATTTCTTTTGCGCCATTGTTTGATGATAGAGTTGTTTTCTGGTCTGAGTGATTCGAGCAGGTTTATAGCTCGATCTTTAGAAGTTTCTTGGTTTTTCCAGCGCCCATATGCATAGAGTACAGGGGCGATGGCATTGATGATTATGCTTTCTCGTTTGTCTTGACCGATAGTTTTTATTCTCTTTTTGGGCTCCGGCCCGAATCTATAGTGACTATGCCAGTATCCTCTATCCAGCTGTATGATCAGCCTTTCGGAGATGTTTTTTTGACTTTCGTCGAATAGGATTTGATCGATGTTTGGGATAGTGTGTATCAGTTTCGCCAGCTGAGCGATCCGTATCGTGGGAAATCCTCCAGGTCGCATCCGCATATATTTCCATTGTACAGCTCTCATTGGAGTGAGTCCATATTTTTTAGCTAAAAACATATACTCCTTATGCAGGAACTCTGTGTATTCATCTTGATCTGGTGATGTGAGCATACCAGCTTGACCAAAGAGTAATGCCTCTATCTGAGGTAACTGGTCGGAATGTTTAAGCACTGTTTTGTACGGTGTCTTTTGAGCTAAGATCAGCATGTTATCACCATTGACTGAGAGTCCTAAAGCCCATGCCAGATATTGGTATAATGTTTCACTCCAGTCATTTTGATTTTCATTTAAACGCTGTAGCACCAAGTTGGACTTATCCATCAGTCTATCAGCGAGGCAGCGACTGAGCATGCTCATTTTACTAATGGGGGAGATCTCGGAGATCATGGAGTCACAGGGTATCCAGCTCGATGTATTGATCAATGCTTGGTATTTAGCCGCCAGCTGTGCATCTATACGATCATGTAGATTGAGGGCTTCTATTTCTTCGCCGCTCTCTTTCATGATAGGAGCATCATAATCGAGTACTACGTGTAGGATGACAGAGTCATAGGCAGGATCTTGACTATGTAGATGTCTCAGCCAATCTGAGGATCGTATGTGCATCTCTATATGACCTGCCCAAGTGACTTCATCTATACTTATGACCGCATTGAGGAAATCCGGGCCAGCATTATGATTGTATTCGCCGAAGGATTTAATAATGATCGGTCTGCCAGAGATGGTCTTGAGATCTCTTAGGTCAAACTGTTTGGTCCTCCAGATATAGTGTATGAATTCTTCTTTGATATTGGTACTCACTTCTTCAATCCACGTTCGTAGATCTTAAAGGTATATGAATATTCATTCTTTTCATCAGCAGCATGTGGCTCTTCGAATATTAAATCATAGTCCGAGAAATCAATTTTTGGAAATACTGTATCTCCTTCTGGTCGAGCGTGTACTTCTGTGAGATAGAGGCGATGCCAGATATCCTTAGTTTGTTCGTATACATGTCCACCGCCGAGGATGAATGCTTCCGTCTCTCCTTCTGCCTGAGCATAGGAGAGAGCTTCTTCTATAGAGTGTTTGATGATGCAGTCGGATCGATAGTACTCTTTGTCACGAGTGATGACGATGTTGACTCGCTTTGGCAGTGCTTTGGGTAGACTCTCAAAAGACTTACGACCCATGATGATATGGCGATTGAGTGTTTTTTCTTTAAACCATTTGAGATCACCAGGTAGCCTCCATGGGAGGTCATTATCCCTGCCGATGACACGGTTTTCTGCACATGCTACTATCGATGATATGATCAAAATGTTAGGTTTTTTAGTATTGATTAAGGTACATCTAATAAATTGATATCCGTGATTCGTTGTTCAAGAGCTTTTCTACGCTCACTGATCTCGCCATTGAGGTATCGCTCTATCATTAGACCTCCGATGGGCGCCGCTACTGCACCACCCCCACCAGCATTTTCTACGAATACAGCGATAGCAATGTCCGCATTAGCCTTTGGACCAAAACCAAAAAACACGGAGTGATCCTCACCATGTGGATTTTGAGAAGTACCTGTCTTGCCACAGATGTCGAGACCGGGCACGTAGGCACGATAACCGGTACCGGCATTGATGACTTTCTCCATACCATCGACGATCGGATAGAAATGTATGGAGTCGACAGGCACACGATTTTTTGTTTGATATTCTATTGGTGTGATTAGATCTCCATCCACTCCTTTAACTACATGAGGCTTGATATAGTAGCCGTGGTTAGCTATTATGGCTGCGAGATTAGCCATCTGTAGCGTAGTGAGCTCTAGCTCTCCCTGACCGATGCCCAGAGACAGGATGTAGGTAGATCGCCAGGTATATTCTTTGGTATTGTAGAGACGATTATAAAAGTCGGAAGAGGGTACGAAGCCGGGGCTTTCATTAATGAGATCTACTCCGAGTGTTCTGCCAAGTCCAAAGGACTCTAAATATGCGTTGAGCGTATCAAGTCCTTCTGTAGGATTGCTAAAGCCATATTGATCGACAAACTCTCTCATCAACTGGTAGAAATAGGTATTGCACGAGTACTGCAAAGCAGTCTGTACGTTATTAGGTCGTGGATGATTACGACATCCTTGAGAAAACCCCTTTCGCTCGTTGATGATATATTCACCAGTACAGGTCATGCCCCTTGATGGATAGGTGATACCTTGCTGCAGGGCTGCCAAGGCGAGAATAGGCTTAAAAATGGAACCCGGGGGATATTTCGCCTGGAGCGATCTATCTAAAAATGGTTTATTCAGCGTGTCGGTCAGAAGGTTAATGAATGTCTCCGACCGCTCCTTTCCAAAGGATAATTTATTAGGATCGTAACTGGGGCTACTGACCATGGCCAAGATCTCTCCTGTTGAGGGCTGTATAGCTACGATGCTTCCTCTTTTATTCATCATGAGCTCCTCTCCATAGGCCTGAAGCTCTATGTCCAGTGTGGATATCAGATTTTGTCCTGCCTCAGCGGTAGAGTCCATACTGCCATGCTGGTAGGTGTCCACCTCTCGACCGAGATTATCCTTGAGGAAGTACTCCGTACCTTTTTCTCCTCGGAGCACATCTTCATAGGTGCGCTCGATACCGCTGGAGCCTTTTTGGTCTCCGATTTCATAGATTTCGGACTCATTGATATCTTCACTATTCACTTCACTGACATAGCCGAGTACATGACCACCATGAGCATCAGGATAGCTTCTGCGACTCTTGATAGTCGGATAGAATCCAGGAAACCTATACAGGTGCTCCTGAAAGGTTGAATAGATAGAAGGTCCAATATCACTCATGAAGCTGATTGGGAGGTTTCGCCTGAAGTAACGCCGACTGCGCACTGTTTTCAGAGTTTGCTCATACTCATCGACCGTTATATCCAGCAATTGGCAAAAACCTTCTTTGTCAAAGTCGTCAGGTATTTCATTATAGATCATCTCTAGCTCGTAGGTTGGCTGATTGACTACGAGTAGTTCGCCATTTCGATCATAGATGATCCCTCGAGGAGGGTATATAGTTCTTTTGGTCAGTGTACGATTTTCGGCTCTATCTTGATACTCGCTATTGATGACTTGATGGCTGAGTAAATTGACTATCAAGACTAAGCCCCCAATGATGAAGAGCAACAAAATGACCCGATATCTTTCATTATACTCCAAAATACTATCAGTGTCTGATGATGAGTTGGTATATACCGATCAGTGTGATCGAAGCTAAGAAGCTAACGATGGCATTAATCAAAATCTTGTCGATATAGACTAAGGTAAATGCATCTATCGCAAAGTATACTATGAGATGGATGAATAGTACCGTAGATGCATAGGAGAAAAACCAAGAAAAACCATAATTGGCCATCGTAGGAAACTGATCTGTGCGATAGCCGCCTCTCGGCTCAAAAAGTCTCAAAATATACGGTCGTGCAAAAGCAGTAAAAACTAACGTGGCCGCATGTACTCCCGGAGAATCATAAAAGAAATCTAATAATACACCTATCACAAATGCTCCGACTAGTGTGCCTGATTGAGAGAGACCTATGGGTAGCATGATGATGATCATCGGATAGATGAACATGGATAATGAATACTGACCAAATAGAGGAAAGCTCACATTAAGCAAGAGTAATACCTGTATCAACAAAATCAGTACAGTATGTATGGCTATGGGTGCTATCTGACTACTGTTCATTTTCCAGAATACTGATTTCTTCTTTTAGATTATTCTTGATCGCATAGACATGTTGCAGTTTTCCAAAATTAACTACAGGTCGACATCTGATAGCATAAAAATCTCCTGTCCTATCGAGCTCGTACTCCTCTACTAATGCCGCTGGGATACCTGCAGGAAATAAAGTAGAGTAGCCATTAGTCACTATAGTATCTCCAATGTTGATTTCTGCATGTTTTGGGACGCCTGTTACGATGACCTCGTTATAGTCTCTTCCTGTCCAAGATAGTGAGCCAAAATAGCCTTCGCCCTTGAGTGATACACTGATGCGAGTATCGACATTTAGCATCGAGTTTGCCAATGCAAAATGATCACTTACCTTAATAATTACACCGACGACGCCGGATTCAGTCATGACGCCCATGGGGGCCTTGATAGTGTCGAGTTTGCCTTTATCGAGCGTGATTTTATTTCTGATAGAGTGTATGCTTTGATTTATCACACGAGCAGGGATGATCTCATAGGCCATACTATCCAGTGGCGATAGAGAGATTTCAGCATTAGACAGTTGGATGACTTCTCTGAGTAGTCGAGAGTTTTCGGCAGTTAGTTTTTCGTTTTGTTCTCTTAGTTCGACGAACTGGTCAAATTTGGATGTTTGATTGAGGATACTACCGCTGATCTGTGAGGTCGAGTGGATAAAAATATCTCTCTGTTCCAGATTATAATTGACTATGAGATAGAAGGCTACTATCTCTAAGACGATGAACAGTACAATGTGTAGATATTTTTGAAGTATGCTCCCCAGATAGCTATGATTTATACGGTGTACTAAAGACTACGACGATCCATCAAGAAAGTATATCTATCGGTATTTTTCAGTGCTATCCCAGTACCTCGTACTACAGCACGGAGCGGATCATCGGCGACGAATACGTTGAGTTTAGTTTTCTCAGCGATACGCTTGTCTAGTCCTCTGAGTAGCGCACCTCCTCCTGTCAGATAGATACCTGTACGGTAGATATCTGAAGCTAACTCAGGCGGCGTCTCCTCGAGTGCTCTGATTACTGCGTCTTCGATCTTGGCAATAGACTTATCGATAGCTTCGGCTACTTCTCGGTGATTGACGAATATCTGCTTAGGGATACCTGTTAAGAGGTCACGGCCATTCACTGCGAGTGGTGCTGGTGGCTCCTCGAGATCTACTATTGCTGCTCCTACTTCTTTTTTGATGACTTCCGCAGTACGCTCTCCGATGAGAAGATTGTGCATACGCTTGACATACTCGATGATATCCTCATTGAGCTCATCACCTGCAGTACGAATAGACTGATCAGTCACGATACCGGACAGGGCGATCACTGCGATCTCTGTCGTCCCTCCACCTATATCGATGATCATATTGCCCATAGGCTCCATCACATCGATACCGATACCAAGTGCTGCTGCCATAGGCTCATGGATGAGATAGGTCTCTTTAGCATCGACATGATCTGCCGAGTCAAATACGGCACGTTTCTCCACTTCTGTGATCCCAGAGGGGATGCAGATGACCATCTTTAGATGAGAGAAAAACTTTCTTCGTCCTTCGACCATATTGATCATTCCTTGGATCATGTTTTCTGCAGCTTGAAAGTCTGCGATCACACCATCCTTGAGAGGTCGTACCGTCATTATATTATTATGCGTCTTCTCGTGCATATGCATGGCACGAGTGCCGACGGCTAATAGTTCTCGAGTATTCCTGTCCATCGCTACGATCGACGGCTCGTCTACCACCACCTCGTCATCGTATACGATGAGCGTATTCGCTGTGCCTAAATCAATGGCTAACTCTTGTCTAAAAAAACTAAAAAAGCCCATTCTCTATTCTACGTGTAATCTTAATCTATGTTTCTGTCTTGAGCTGATGCTCCTACTATCACTTCCCAAAAATCATTCCTATTCAGATACTTTTGGGCTATGTCCAATACTTGATGGGCATTGATAGATTGGGATATGTCTACAAGGGATTTTAAATCGCTCAGTGGAATTTGGCTTAAAACTAAGGATTTTATGGCCTTGATACTATTAAAAGGTCCATCAAAAAAATTAATATAATTTCCAGCCAAATAATTTCTCACTAAATCCATTTCTTCATCTGGTACGAGATCATTTTGTAGGATTTCCATTTCCTTGTAGATCTCGGAGAGTGTCTCTCCTACCTTGTCTGTGGCGACATCAGTAGCGATCATGAATGAGCCATCGTACAGTAGTGTATCGAGCATCGAGTAGATGCCATAGGTTAGCCCTTTTTCTTCTCGTATATTAGTCGTCAGTCGTGAACTGAAGTATCCACCTAATACTGTGCTTAAAAACACAAAAGGATAATAGTCTTCATGAGTTCTATTGAATGTTTTTCTCCCGATACGGATAGACGCCTGAAGCGGATTGCCAGTAGTTTTGATAGCTCTTTCCAGCTTGCTATCAATGAGGAGTTTTCTGCGATCGAGACTGATTTTCTCTTTAGTCGGCAGCTCATCCAGTAGCGTCTCTATAGAGCTGATGATGCTTTCACCTCTCACATCTCCAGCTAAGAAGATAAAGCAGTTATTGCGATGAATGAATCGCTCATAGTGATCTATGATATCTTGTCGTGTGATGGCCTGATAGAGCAGCTCTGAGCTATTGTATCCATATGGATGCCGATCACCATAGATAGACTCTGTGAGTATCCTATAGGAGACCACTTCATTTTTGGCTAGCTCTATCTTGAGGCGCTGTACTCTCCGATCTTTCATCAGTTGCAACTCTGACTCTGGGAATACTGGCTCCAATAAGATCTGTCTGATGATATCCATGATCGCAGTCATGTACTTTTTAAGACAGACGACCTGGACTGTGATGGTGTCGAGAGATGCCTTGATATTGAGCGTAGCTCCATAAAAATCCAGCTGCTCTGCGATTTCTTCTGAGTTAAGCTTTTTAGAACCTTCTCTCAGCATGAAAGCTGTCGTAGTAGCGGCTAATGCGACTGACTCATAGGGTCGTCCTGCGAGGAAGACTAATTCGCATTTGACCACCTCACAGTCATCCTTGATGATACGGTATATAGGGACTCCACTATTACTGACCACCTGCTCCACATGAGGCAGAATGATGTGGTTCAGAGGATTTATATTTGGAGCTATACGTAGCTGCTGCACACGATTGGTTTTTGAAAAATCACGCAAAATTACACAACCTAATGATCATATGTGGAAAAAAGAATTAGCTCAATGGTGGAAAGAATACTAATCCACAAGAACGCACATAAATTGTATTGTCCTATTTTTGTGTAGTTTTAGTTTTTGAACAAACAACAATATAAATCTGGATGAAATTTAGCGTATCATCTTCTGAATTGCTCAAGAAATTAAGTTTGGCAAATGGAGTCATAGGCTCCAATACTGTGCTGCCAATATTGGAAGATTTCTTATTCAAGCTGAGTGAGAATAAACTGACAATCATCGCCTCAAATCTGGAGACTACAGTGATCACGGATATAGAAGTAGCGATGGAAGAAGATGGAGATATAGCTATTCCTGCCAAAATATTAATGGATACGCTCAAGGCACTCCCAGAGCAGCCGATCACTATAGAGGTAGATCACGGGACTCGAGCGATTACTCTCACCTCTGCCTACGGCAAGTACAAGCTGGCAGGTGATAGTCCAGAAGATTACCCAGAGCTACCTGCATCTGAAGAAGTCGATCAGATAATACTAAGTGAAGAAGTGCTGTCCAAAGCGCTGAATAAAACATTATTCGCTACCAGCAGTGACGAACTCCGAATGGCCATGCAGGGACTGTACTTCCAGATCGAAGAGACAGGGCTAATATTCGTAGCCACTGATGCCCATAAATTAGTAAAGTATTCATTTCAGACAGAGAGCACTAATAAGGTGAACTCTTTCATCGTGCCTAAAAAAGGACTCAATCTCCTTAAAAATGCCATTAGCGGAGATGGAGAAGTAGAGCTGTCTTATAATAAACAGAATGCTTTTTTTAAACTGGCTGACTCGGAGATCATCATCAGGCTGATCGATGCAAAATATCCTGACTACAATGCTGTCATCCCATATGATAATGCTAACATATTGAATCTCGATAGAGTGGACTTTCTCAACTCACTCAGACGTATATCCATCTATGCCAACAAATCCACTAATCAAGTAGTGCTCAATCTAACAGAAGGCAGCCTGACAGTATCCGCACAGGATCTCGACTTCTCTAATGAAGCGACGGAACAGATGAGCTGTGAGTACGACGGGGATACTATGAATATTGGGTTTAATGCAAAATTCTTGATAGAGATGCTCAATGTCATCGGGGTCGATCAGGTGAGCTTCAAACTTTCATCACCTAACCGTGCAGGTATACTCGTACCGACCGATCAGGATGAAAATGAAGAACTGATCATGCTCGTGATGCCGGTCATGATGGGCAATTAATATCATCAATCCAATGTATATGAAGGTCGGATTATTTTTCGGCTCGTTCAATCCGGTACACGTAGGTCACCTGATCATAGCTAATTATATGGTCGAGCATACTGATCTCGATAGGATATGGATGGTGGTCTCTCCTCAAAATCCATTCAAAGAGCGCAGGACTTTGGCTAATGACTATGACCGACTACACCTCCTCAATTTGGCACTCGAGGGACATGAAAAGATCGAGTCTTCTAATGTAGAATTCTCAATGCCTAAGCCTTCATATACGATAGACACCTTGACCTATCTCAAAGAGCATTTTCCTACGAAGACATTCACACTGATCATGGGAGGTGATAATCTGGCAAGCTTTCATAAGTGGAAAAACTATGAGAAGATCCTAGTGGATCATGAGATCTATGTCTACAAGCGTAGCACACATAGTGACCACCAGTTCGTCGATCACCCCCAGGTTCATGTGCATGAGGCGCCCATGCTCAATATCTCCTCATCATATATCCGCAGGACAATAAAAGAAGGAAAGTCAATACAATATTTAGTCACTGATCCAGTGTTTGAATATCTTAAGGATAATCCGATATACGAAAATATGCCATGAGGCACTATTTGATTTATTTACTGCTGTTGTCATTATGTCTTGATCTTGATGCTCAGGGCTTAGCTATCGGTGAGTGGCGGTCACATCTCCCCCATCAGAATGGTCGTCTCGTGACCCAGTCTGAAAAAAAAATAATCTATGCCACGCTGTGGGATCTCATCATCATCGACAAGGAGGATCAAAGCGTAGACTTCATCTCAAAGGTCAATGGTCTCAGTGATACGGGCATCGATGCGATCCACTATGATCAGGAGCATGAATACCTCATAGTCGCCTACGAGAATAGTAACATAGACATACTCCGAGATGACGAGACGACCATCAATATCCCAAATATCAAAGAGAATACGACTATCAGTGGTGATAAGCGAATATTCAATATATATACTGCAGATGAGCGAATTTTCTTCTCTACAGGTATAGGAGTATTGCAGATGAATGCGGAGTCTCTCTCATTTACTGAAAATACGATTACTAACATACGAGTCAATGATGTCATCCTATACGATGGGTATGTTTATGCTGCTATGGAGGACGGACTTTACCGTATCGCAGATGACCCACAGATCAACTTTAGTGACTTCAGTCTTTGGGAGTTGCTCGATGAGGGTTTTGGATTATCCAGTTTAGCAGAGATCATCGGCCTGGAGCTATCTGAAGAGCGGCTCATCATAGGGACTGACGATGTGGTATATTCATATGACGGGGATAGTAGAGCTGATTCTCTTTTGATAGGACCAAAGGATTTTAATTTGGAGTTTTTGGCCCAAGATGAGGGCTACTTGATAGTGGGCTACAGAGATGATGCTTTTAGTAGCCAGGTGCACTTTTGGGATGGAGTAGAGAGGACTATAGTAGGTGGAGAATGTGTCAGTAGAGTACTCGATGCGCTGATCGATGAGCGGGGCCGAGTATGGTATGGTGAGGAGTTTCCAGGTATCCGATATGCTGATGAGGTGGGCCAGTCCTGCCAGACGCTGAGCTATGACTCGCCATATCACCATAGCAGCAGTGATATTGACGTGCAGGAAGGTATAGTCTATGTAGCAGAGGGAGGAGTCACTGACAATTTTCAGTATCTATTTTCTCGTCAAGGGTACTATATCCGTGATGAAAATGGATGGGAAAATTTCAATGAATTTAATACCTCAGCGATCAGAGAAAATGAGCTACTCAGTATGTATCGTACTGCAGCTCATCCGAGCGATGAGCGAGTATATGTGGGTAGTTTTTGGGGAGGACTATTGGAGATGAGCGCAGATGGCTATCAAGTCTTTAGACAGGAGAATTCCTCACTGGAGGGGGCCGTCGGAGATGAGGCTCGAGAGCGCATATCGGGATTGGCTTTTGATCGTGATGAAAATCTATGGATCACTACTCATGGTGCTGCTCGACCGCTCCATGTATACACTGCTACAGGAGAGTGGTACAGCTTTGCTATCGATGGATCTATGTTACTCAGTGATCTAATCATCGATGAGCAGGGACGTCTCTGGATGACTATCGGAGGCACCTCTGGAGGCGTGATCGTCTATGATCCGGGAGAAGATATCACTTCATCCAGTGACGACCGACAGATCTATCTTAATAGCTCCAATACAGAACTCCCAACTAACAGAATATATGCTGCTACTGAGGATCGTGACGGTGATATCTGGATCGGCAGCTCAGAGGGTCCTGTGATATTTGACTGTGGTGATGACATCTGGACGGGAGAGTGCACAGGCGTCCGTAGAAAGGTCCTACAGGATAGTATAGCAGCATTCTTGCTGGCTGATCAGCAAATCCGTTGTATTGAGGTAGACGGGGCTAATCAAAAATGGTTTGGCACGAGTAATGGTGTGTTCGTACAGTCTGCTGATGGGGATGATCAGATCGCTCACTATACTGCTGATAATAGTCCATTATTTGACGATCAGATCAATGCCATGGCCTATGACGGTGAGTCTGGAGAGATGTATATTGGTACTGACAAGGGTATGCTATCTATCAAAACCAATAGTACTAATCCTGAAAATCGGCACCGAGCAGCAGATGTACATGCTTATCCTAATCCTGTCGCTCCCGACTATGTAGGTCCTATCGCTATCAGAGGGCTCACAGAAGATGCGGAGGTGAAAATCACAGATATCAATGGCCACTTGGTCTATCAGACTACTGCGCTCGGTGGACAAGCGATCTGGGACGGTCAAAACCAAGATGGCAAACGAGTCACTGCTGGAGTCTATTTAGTATTCAGCAGTGAGAGCTCCTCATTCAGAGATCCAGATGCTTTTGTGACTAAGATAATGGTGTTGAGGTAGTTCTGGGATTTCTATGTGTAGTCGGTGTAGAACTTGTTAGGTATGAAATGCTGATATTAGTAGGCGTCTTTTCGATTGACGACTTGACGTACATCGATTATTTGTATGTTGTCATCAATAGAATATAGAATACGAAAGTTGCCCACTCTGACTCTCCAAAGATTATCGAATGAGACTAATTTTACTACTCCTGATGGTCGAGGATCCTCGGTTAGAGATGAGATTTTGGAGTATATTCTTGGGATAACTTGTCGGGGGAGTTTCTTTATTTCTTTAGCAGCCTGTCTACTTATTATCAATTGATACTTCACGATTCTAACAGGCCTTCTTCACGAAGCTCCTTCGTGAATTGTTCTAAGCTGATTTTCTCATCGTTTTTCCTTGATTCAGCGATTAAGCCGTCTATCAAATCATCGAGCATATGTCCATACACCTCGTAAGATAGCTGAACAGCGATTTTTTTATCATTTTCATCTTTGACGTAGTGTACACCTTCCATTGATTAATGATTTTGAATATTTGAAGATAACGAATATTAAGGGGAATAAAGTTTCCCATAGCAAGAGGCTTAAAGTCTATACCATCACACCTTTACATCGTTCTATCGCTCGCTCATAGAGAGCCTCATATTGGGGCACTATCTTTTGCACGTTAAACTCTTGAGCCTTTTTAAAAGCATTTGCCCTAAACTGCTGATGTCTACTCTCGTCGGAGAGTATATGTATCGCATTTTTGGACATATCCTCGACATCTCCGATCTCACTCAGATAGCCGGTCTCTCCATGTACATTGACCTCCGGGATACCTCCAGCATTGGTGGAGATGACAGGGACCTCCAGGGCCATAGCCTCCAGTGCTGCCAAGCCAAAACTTTCATTAGACGATGGTAATAAGAATAGGTCTGAGATAGAAAGTAGCTCTCCGATGGCTCCCTGCTTACCGAGAAATCTAATCTCGTGACAGAGCCCTATCTCACGACAGATCTTCTCGAGCTTAGATCGCTCGGGCCCATCACCTATCATAAATAGTTTACTCGGAATGGATTGATATACATTTTTGAATATGAAAATGGCATCCTCTGCTCGTTTGACGGAACGGAAGTTTGAGATATGTGTCAGGATCTTTTCACCATTGGGGGCGATGGCTTTCTTGAAGTGAGACTTGTCCGTCTTCTGAAACTTCTCAAAGTCAATAAAATTATAAATGACGTCGATCTCACGAGTGATGTTGAAGTTTTGATGTGTAGCATCCTTTAAGAAATGCGATACCGCTGATACACCATCACTATTATTGATGCTAAACTCTACTACAGGCGAGAGTGCAGGATCTTTCCCGATAAGGGTGATATCCGTACCATGCAGTGTGGTGATGACGGGTATCTCTATACCTTGTGTCTTGAGGATACTTTTAGCCATGAATGCCACTGATGCATGTGGTATTGCATAGTGTACATGAAGTACATCAAGCTTTTCATTTTTGACCACATCTACCATCCGGCCCGCCAGAGTCGTCTCGTAGGGAGTATACTTAAATAAGGAATATTTAAAAGGTAAGACCTCATGAAAATAGACATTGCTCATGAACACATCAAGTCGGGCAGGGCGCTCGTAGGTGATAAAGTGGACCTCGTGACCTCGCTTAGCAAACTGAATGCCCAGCTCAGTAGCTACGACTCCACTACCTCCAAATGTTGGATAACAGACGACACCTATTTTCATGTTAGTTAGTATTTTATAATGCTCTTAAAAGTCTGCACTTCTCACTTGACTAAACCTGTTAGTGATAGTGATTAACACTTCTTTATATTTGTAGCTTATTTATCACAGTTATAAAAGTGCAGAATACTTCAGTCATGAACTGTTAGTTCAATTTTACCTTTAATAACTGTAGAAGCAATCATTCGTTTAAAAAATATTGCTGTATCCCCTTAAGTAAGTAGTGTGCCATGGTGGTCTATTCTATTAAAGATTTAGAAAAACTAACGGGCGTCAAAGCGCACACGCTACGCATATGGGAAAAACGCTACAGCATAGTCGAGCCACGTCGTACCGAAAATAATATCCGTTACTACCTCGATGAAGATCTAAAGCATATCCTCAATATCGCTCTGCTCAATCGTAATGGCACTAAGATCTCTAAAATCGCCAAGATGTCTCCAGAAGAGATCTTGCATAAGGTGGCTGAGATATCTGATATAGATCAGACTTTTGAGGGTCAGCTCGATACGCTGACGATATCGTTGATAGACCTTGACGAAGAAAAATTTCTGAAAATATTCAATAAGAATATTGAGCAAAAGGGATTTGCTGAGACAATGCTGGAGATGATCTATCCCCTCTTGGACAAGCTAGCCATGATGTGGATAACTGGCAGTATCAAGTCCATACACGAAAAATTCGTCTCTAATCTCATCAAGCGGAAGTGTATAGTCCATATCGATCAGCTCAAGCCAACTCGTCAGGAGACCTTTTTGATCTATCTGCCAGAGGGCGAAACGAATGAGCTGAGCCTCTTATTCCTCAATTATCTCATCAGCAAGGCAGGATATAAGGTCATCAATGCTGGAGTAGATGTGAGCTTCAATGACCTTATAGAAGTCAATGACATCAGAGTACCCGACTACATATTCACTATCGTCAACGATAGCATGTCTACTACTCAGTTTGCTCTTTACGTAGAGCAGCTACAAAAAGAATTTTCTGAGACGAAGATCCTCCTATCTGGACTATTAGCTAATTCTCTATCGCCACAGCAGCCTGATAATATTTTGGTATTAAATTCATCTGAGGAGACGATGGATTTTTTGAAAAAAGTCGGTTAATTAATCCGGTACTTAATATGGACCAGCTCAGCCGAGTTAAGGTCTGTTTTTAGTAGCATATTTTCGACCTTGCCGCCACTGCGATAGCGAAGACCTACGGTATTCGGCGGTCGCCATCCTGTATTGACGGCTTGTACCATGATGAAGTTTTCCTTATCAGCACTGATATTCAGTCTGATTTTCTTCGTTTCTTTTTCGAGTGAGATATCATTGTAGACCCATTCTCCATTGACATTGATAGATACTCGATCACCATCCTTGATGAGGTGATCATATAGCTCTATGTCAAAGCTGAGGGAGTCCACATATATGGTATGCGTATTGACGATCTTGAGGGGAGTCTCGATCTTGGGGTTTTCGATCACGCTACTCTCTGTGAGAGTGCTATCTTCTTTGATTTCTTCATCTGCTTTATTTCTTCCTTTGAAGAAAGTATCCTCTTTTGGTGGAGGGGGTGGCGGCGCTTGCTTCTCTTCTTGGATTTGTGCTCGTAGCTGTTCCAGGGTTTCGATTTTTTCTATGGGTTGAGCTAAGAGGTCTTTGGGTGTAGTCTCAGGATATATGATTTTCAGGAAGTGAGGCTCTTCGATGAAGTGGATCACTTCCCAATTAGCCTGTCGAAAAAATTCATTGAGCGTAGAGACATATCCATTGCCATAACGATTGAGCGCAGTAAGGAGCACTACATTTTTGTAGTAATATCCTTTGCCGAATATGCTGTATTCATCGGGCACTTTGGGAGCATTGAGGTATTCGCCGAGTCCTTTGACTATCTGATCCACCTGATCAAAGATCTCGATCAGCCGGGAGCGATATTGAGCATTGTCTAGTTCGGATATGCAGGCCATGAGCCAGTTTCGCTCTTTTTCAATCTTAGGGAGTAGGCGGATGATGCCGCTCTGACTGTCCGACCCTACGAGACGGATGGCTTTCTTGATATCCAGATGTATCTCTCCAAAGGCAGTATACACTTGCTTTTCCTTTTCTGGTAGATCATTGTTAAACATAGCTTTTGAGACCTTTAGCTCATAGGCTTTCACATTGGACTCCAGGCTCTTATAGTAGCCGATCACTTCTTCAAATCTGCTATAGACAGATTGGATCACCTTCAGCTGATTCATGTCCTCATTTTTGATCGTTTTCTCAATTGATACACGATCAGCATTTATTTTTTGAGTGACGCTTTTGATACTTCGCACATTAGAGGAGGTCTTGATCGGATCTGTGCTCTCTCGCTCTACAGCACCGTATAAAGTATTGGGAGATACCTGATAAAACCATCTATCTGGGTCCTCAAAAATATCGGCTGGCAGATCACTATTTCCATAATTATTGAGCTGGTAGCTGGGCAGGTCTACGTACTTATTGATATCTTGATTATAGCCTTCGTAGACACGATGGAGTACGAGAGAGCCATGTATAGATTCATTGACGAATAGGATCTCCTGATTGATAGATCGTATCTCCTGACGACTGAGTGTCTGAGCAGACAGCCCGACTATACCCATACATCCCAATATGATCAACCAAAATCTCATGCATAGCAAACGTAAGAAATCAGCGATAAAATATGAGTAAGGACTGATCAATACTGAAACTGGTATCATCTACCCACATGTACTAACAGGACGGATATGTCAGATGGCGATACTCCACTGATCCTGCTGGCCTGTCCGAGGGTTCTTGGTTTGATGTGATTTAGTTTTTCTCGGGCTTCTGCCGAAAGTGATTCTATCTTGTCATATTCAAAATTATCCTTTAGGATAAGATTTTCCAGTCGATTCATCTTTTCTACCATCTCTTGCTCTTTGGTCAGATAGCCAGAGTATTTAAGATTGACCTCTGCAGACTCTACAAAGTCAGCTGGAATATCATTAATTAACTCCTGAAACTCTGGGATCAGATTAGTCAGATCTTCGATATGGACCTTTGGTCGTGATAATACCGTTTGGAGTTTTACAGATTGTTTCAGCGGAGAGGAGCCGATCTGCTTGAGCCACCCATTGACCTGGTCTGGAGATACGGAAGTTTTGGACAGATACTTTTCTATCTTTTTCATAGCCGCCTCTTTTTCATGGACACGCTCTATGCGCTCCTCCATATGCTGCATACCGAGCGCTGTAGCGATCGGAGTCAGTCGGAGGTCAGCGTTGTCCTGACGTATGAGTATGCGATACTCTGCTCTCGAGGTAAACATCCTATAGGGCTCCTTGGTCCCTTTATTAACTAAGTCATCTATGAGTACGCCTATATACGCATCCGATCGCTTTAGTATGAATGGATCTTCTTCTGTTACTTTAAGGTGAGCGTTGATACCTGCCATGAGACCTTGACATGCAGCTTCTTCGTAGCCAGTAGTCCCATTGATCTGCCCTGCGAAGAAGAGATTTTGGACCAACTTAGTCTCCAGTGATGGCCAGAGCTGTGTCGGAGGAAAGAAATCATACTCGATCGCATATCCAGGCCTAAACATTTTCATGTTTTCAAAGCCAGCGACCTTGCGCAATGCTTTGTACTGGACATCTTCTGGCAAGGACGAGGAGAATCCATTGACATAAATCTCACAGGTATTCCACCCTTCTGGCTCGACGAATAGCTGATGTCTATCCCTCTCAGCAAAACGATTAATCTTGTCCTCGATACTCGGACAGTATCTAGGACCGAGTCCACGGATCCGACCGTTGAACATAGGTGATCTATCAAAGCCTTCCTTCAATGTATCATGTACCTCAGGGGAAGTATAGGATACATGACAGGGTAGCTGCTTTTTCAGATCAGGGGTGTCAGTAAATGAAAACTTGGCAGGGCGCTCATCGCCAGCCTGTATCTCCATTTTAGAGTAGTCCAGCGATCGACCGTCGATACGTGGTGGGGTACCTGTCTTCATGCGTCCTGACTCAAATCCTAAATCTACTAACTGCTCAGTGATGCCTGTAGCAGCACGCTCTCCTGCACGTCCTCCACCGAGTTGTTTTTCTCCGATATGGATGAGCCCATTAAGAAAGGTGCCATTTGTCAGCACTACGGACTTGGCTCTGATCTCGAGACCTATGCTGGTCATGACGCCTTGGCAGCGACCATCTTTGACGATGAGTCCTTTGACCATTTCTTGCCAAAAGTCGATATTCTCATTCGCCTCGAGCATTTCTCTCCACTTAGCAGCGAATAGCATCCGATCACTCTGAGCACGAGGGCTCCACATCGCTGGGCCTTTAGACTTATTGAGCATCCTGAACTGCACCATCGTATGATCTGTCACTATCCCGGAGTACCCTCCGAGAGCGTCTATCTCACGGACGATCTGACCTTTAGCGACTCCACCCATGGCAGGATTGCAGGACATCTGAGCGATAGTCTGCATATTCATAGTGGCCAAAAGGACTTTTGATCCCATATTTGCTGCAGCTACGGCAGCCTCACATCCGGCATGGCCGGCACCCACTACTATTACATCGTATTCTGGAAACATGATTGCAAAATTAATCTATTAGGTCTAACAAAATTTTACTATTTATTGCGTTTGGATTCTGGAGGAGATTTAATAACACGTGAAACACATATGACCCAGAGACATATACTCAAAACAGAACAAAAAGCCCTGGAGATCAATCTGAACGACCGTATATACGGGACATTCGCCGAGATAGGAGCAGGACAGGAGGTGGCGAGACACTTTTTTCAGGTAGGAGCAGCCGCTGGCACCATCGCTAAGACGATGTCCGCCTATGATAAGCAGTACTCTGATGCGATCTATGGGACAGACCAGCGATATGTATGTGAGGGGAGAGTGTATAAGATGCTCGACCATGAATATAGACTGATCGAGGAGAGGCTTCAAGATAGTAGGCCTGATACTAATTTCTTTGTCTTCGCAGATAGTGTCAGTGCGATCAACTATCAGCGGACGATCAAGGGTAATGGATGGATGGGTGTCCGATTTCTCCATCATACCACAGGGAGTATCAATGATGTCGTCATGCACGTCAAGATGCTCGATAAAAACAATAGACAGCAGCAAGAAGCGATAGGTATACTTGGTGTCAATCTGATCTATGCATGCTTCTACTATCGGGACAATCCTGAATATTTCGTGGAGTCCTTACTCGATGGACTGAAGAGTAGGATTAAGATCGATATGATCCGTACTAAAGGAGAGGCGTTCTCTCATTTTGACAATCGACTCCTGACTTTATACCTGGTCAAATCTGGTATCAGCGAGGTGGCAATGTTTGACAGTCAGCACAATCCTATACATGCCTCGGAGTTTCTCTATCGAAAGGAGCTCATGGTAGTGCGGGGTCACTTCAAGCCACCGACTAAGGTGACTAAAGATGCTCTTGTCAAATCCTTTGAGCAGTTTAAAGATGATAGTGAAGACGGGGATAAATGTCGTCTCGTGGCGGAGATGACTATGGACAATCTCACACGATTTGGTCCTCTTGACATCCAGGACTTCTTAGACAGAGCAGAGATGCTCAGTGCTCTCGGACTGACGGTCGTAATATCCGACTGTAGTAATCATCAAAAGCTCATCAACTATCTGGATGACTACAAGATAGCTCGTCTCGGAATCCTCATAGGTGTCCATGAGCTCAAGGATATCATCATAGAGAAATATGAAAGCAACCAAGATGGCCGGCTATTATCGGCATTTGGAGAGCTATTCAGCAAGAATATCAGGGTATATGCCTACCCCGCACTCGAGAAAGAAGGCGATAAGCTAATCTTCGTAGAAAACTTACCCGTACCAGATGGTATCAAATTTTTATACCAGCATCTAATTAACAATGATCAGATCGTACAGGTGGAAAATTACGATAAAGATTTACTCAATATTATCCCAAGTAGAGTGCGCAAATCTCTGGCTGAACAGACTGACTACTGGGAAGAATGTCTGCCTCCAGAACTGGTCGCTATAGTAAAAGAGAAAGGGGCTTTTGGCTATGGCCAAGAAGAAGAGAACTTCGTATATGGGAAAAATGCTGAGAATGATGCACAGTACTATTAAGATAATGTTGCTGATAGCCGTGCTTTTCAGCTGCAAGAGTGAAGACCCAGAGGGCATGATGTTGCCAGAAGTCATCGAGCCAACTCCAGCCATGGATCAAGAAAGGATGGACTATATCATGGGACACTTTGATCCCGCTACTCATCCTGATTTTATATTAATCGAAGAAAAATATGCGGATCGATCAGGCCTCTATTTGCATAAGGAGGCATATGCAGATTTTATCAAGATGCATGATGCAGCAGAGGCTGATGGTGTTGACCTTCAGATCCGCAGCGCTACGAGAAATTTTGACTATCAAAAAGGCATCTGGGAGCGAAAATGGAATGGCACAACCACTCTATCAGATGGCACTAAGGCCAGTGACATCGCTGATTCTAATGAGAGAGCATTAAAAATCCTGCTCTACAGCTCTATGCCGGGATCATCACGACACCATTGGGGGACAGATGTAGATTTTAATAGTTTCAGCAATAGCTATTTTGAGTCAGGAAAGGGCCTCAAAGAATATGAATGGCTCACTGAAAATGGACCAAGCTATGGCTTCTGCCAATCCTACACTGACAAAACCGAAGGAAGGACCGGCTATGAAGAAGAAAAGTGGCACTGGACCTACATGCCGATCAGTAAAGAACTCACAGACTATGCTGCAGAATATATGACAGATGATATGATACAGGGATTTGCAGGGTCAGAGACAGCTCCAGTCATACACGTTGTCCAAAATTACGTTTTGGGTATAAACCCAGCCTGTCGATGATAAAGGATATACGACATACAGAGGAGTTTAAAGTGCGAGCTCATGATGTCGATGCTCAGCAGCGTCTGACCATCGTAGGTCTCCTGAAGCTCATGCAAGAAGCCTCAATGACCAATGCTGCTCAACTCAATATCTCCGTAGCTGAGCTCAACCAAAATAATCAAGCATGGGTACTACTACGCAAGCAAGTAAATATCAATCGATATCCTGAGATCGAAGAGCGACTCACCGTCAAGACCTATCCCAGTGGCTTTGATAAGCTGTTTGCATATAGAGACTATAAAGTATATGATAGCAAGGGACAAGTGGTGGCTACAGCAAGCTCTACATGGACCCTACTCGATAAGGTACAACGAAAAATGTCACGAATACCAGAATCTCTATATGACCTAAAGCCACCTGCGGAAGAGACTATACTCGATCTCCCTCCCAAAAGACTGCCCAAAATGGAAGATATCTGCTGCAAGGATGAGTATAGAGTGAGGTACTTTGATCTCGACTGGAACTATCACATGAATAATATCCACTATGTCCGTCTATTCTTAGAGCAGCTCCCAATGGAGTATCTGAGTCAGCATGTCATGACGCAGGTCAACTATCAGATCCGAGCCGAAGCAAAGATTGATGAGCTTTTGACTATCGAGATGTCACCTATCAAAGATGATGAATATACACACCGGATCCTGACTGAGGATCGCAAGATAGTAGCGATCGGACATAGCCTTTGGCAGCCCCGCTAATCTCGGAGTACCAATAATTGCATGAGCTCACGAGCAGCGACTCTCCCCTTTGCTCTGACGAAATCTCTCGGAGTCTCATCCCCAATCTCATAGGTGATTGCCTCGGCGCCGAGCTGTACATAGATCCATCCTTTAGAGATGGGATTATTAAGCGCCCCTGGCTGATCGTCGGGAGTGTAGTCAGGGAAGTGCTCATCGATACCGCTCAACCAGAGGTCTTTGAGACCCTTTACAGAGGGGTAATAGTCTGCAGGTAGTGTGTAGTAGAGGTCTTCCTGTGTAGAGTGAAAATCGATACCAAAAAGCACCTGATTTTTGTCTCGGCCCACAGTTTCTACGATATGATTGGCTACCGCACGAGTTTCTTCTTGATGATAGTACTGCCAGTCTCGATTGAGATCGATGCCTCCAGTACTGTGTCGCCAGTGTCCGAGATCTACTCCATCAGGATTGAGCAGTGGATAAAGTAATATCCGATATTTTGCTCTGAAGGTATTGCTTAGGACATTATCCTCCATGATCTCTTCGACGAAAGTCTCCATCGCCATATGTCCCGTGACCTCTGGTGGATGCTGACGAGCCATGATGACTATGGCATCTTTCTTTTTAGGCTCTCCCTGACAGATATCAAGAAAAAGCATATCTCTACCCTGCTTACTCTGACCTATGACAGACTGAGTGACATGCCGTCTTGCTGCGATACCATCGGCCCATGACTTGACATCTCCAGACGTCAAGAGCTCTTGGCCCGATATGTATAGCTTTTCTGGAGAGAGATGTAGCTGTAGACGGGCGATACTAGGTGATAGTAGTGTATCAAATGCTGTGCTATCGATCAGCATCCAAGTCTCTCGATCGTAGCTGAGTTTTGGCCAGTAGCGGTGCTCATGCTCGGTATAATGGAGCTGTAGTTCAATATCTTTTTCGGTATCGGCCCACATGCGTAGTGAGAAGTAGGCACTTGCATTGATCGGAAAGTTTTCTGGGGAGATAGTAGCTTGATAGACAGTATCATTGATTGCTTTGAAGTCATTTAGTCGAGCACCGTCATATTCATTGTCAGCATAGACACCATAGGGAGTAGAGTATGTCTTTTTGACTTGTGGCTCGATCGGCCGATCAGTCGTGTCTACAGGATCCGGAAAAGGGTAATTAATAGCCTTGTAGCTATGACAACTATAAAGTATAGTAAGGATGGATAATGCCAGTATATATCTCATGAATATTGACGCTTGATTTCTTGATGAGCCAAGATAGTGATACTGAGATATATAAAAAGCAAAAGAGGCCATATCGTGATGACATGACCTCTTTTGGTATATAGTTTTAGATCAGTTGATCTTATCCTTTTAGCTTGTATAGTTTACCAATGTTTGGTACGAGGATAGCCTCAGTTCTTCTGTTAGCTTTTCTACCTTCAGCAGTAGTATTGTCACCTACAGGCATATTGTCAGCTCTACCAGAAGCAATCAATTGCTCAGGATTTACGCCCATTTTCACGAGCTTCTTTACTACAGCAGTAGCTCTTGCTACACTTAGTTCCCAGTTGCTATCATAAGCAGCGTCAGCATTCATTTTCTGAGAGTCAGTGTGACCTTCGATCATGAGTGCTACATTAGGATTTCCTTTGAGCATGTTAGCGAGTGCCTCGAGAGTCTCTGTATCAGAAGAGCTCACATATGATGATCCTGATCTGAAGTTTACATCATCATCAAAATCAAGGTATAAGAAATTTTCAATGGTATTGATTTTTGCATTAGTACCAGCTACAGCGTTGTCAATATCAGCGAATGCTGCATTGATCTCACCTCTAAGAGCATCAAGCTGTCCTTGCTTATCATCTACAGAAGCTTGTACTTCTTTGAGTTTCATGTCAAAATCTGACTTCGTCTGCTTAAGGTCAGCATCAAGAGCTGTCTTTTGAGAAGTAAGGTTGCTATTCGCATCTTTGAGAGAAGCTATCTCTGACTCTTGAGAAGCTTTAGTAGCATCAAAATCTGACTGAAGCTTATCTAATTTCATTGATAAGTCGTCTTTTTCTGCCTGAAGGGCATCAAATGACTTCTTGCTCACACATGAAACTGACAAGAACGCCAAACCTAATACTATTAGGGATAATGATCTATTGATTTTCATAGTCGTATTGAGTTTTAACAGTTATAATTTTTTTTTGAAAGTGCGAATATATCCAAGTACAACGTAGTATTAAAGTATCTGATACTAAAAGACATATTTTATTATCATTAATAGAAGTATGTCAGATGGTGAAATGTTCGGTGATAGTTGTTTAAAAACAAAAACTCCCCTAATTGCTTAGGAGAGTTTTTTTGAGGTCGGGAGCGGATTCGAACCGCCGTACAAGGTTTTGCAGACCTCTGCCTAACCGCTCGGCCACCCGACCAAGGTTTCCTTTTTTAAAAGGAGCACAAATATATGTCATTTTTCTTTTTCCAAAACAAATTCTTTCTCTCCTTGACTCTTTGTCCGGATAGATTCTTTGTGCACTGCGAGCTTCTCTTGAGCGTGCCAACGACTTGCTCCATAGGCTACACTTAGCATGACCAGCACGCCGAGATTCATACTGAGCACGAGTGTATATAGTAGTGATGTTTTTTCTCCTTTGAGCAGTGTGAGTGCCGTGATGACCATAGCGCCGAGCACTACTACGATAGCGATGAGCTGTATGGTTGAGTAGCGATCCTTCCAGTCTCGGCGATAGCATTTTAGGAGGAGCTGCTGGTAGAGAGTATTTTCTGGATTCATGCTGACTAATTGCTTAGAGATATTGATCGCCTGATCATAGTGATGCAGATCATAGGAGCTGGCAGCTTTGATGAAGATTAATTCTTCAAAAGTGTTGGCTGAAAAATTTTTCTCCTCGAGGAATACATATTCGATCAGAGGATCTATCTCTGCTAATACTTTTTCATAGCGACCGAGGCTAAACAAGGACTGTATATAGAAAAACTTAAACAAGGACTGCTTCTCCGTAGTCAAGAGAAAGATCAGAGCAGAGTTTTCTTCGTAATAATTGACACGATGTAGATGATCGTTTTCTGCGATCTGCTCGTAGTGTGTGATTATGTCCTGTATCGTAGATTTCATCGATGTGCTAAATGTACAAAAGCTCTGAGGCAAATGCATCCATCAGGCTTTCGCCAAAGTGTTAATTTCTATTGTCGCTACCCCAAGACAATTTATCCTGTATGGTCTTGAGGAAGCTGATATTTTTTAATATTATTAATCGTGTATTGAAATCACATTTTCTCACTGCCAGCTGATGCTCAGAGGTGATCGTCTCAAATCGGGAATCCAGCGTACATAGAAAATTCTCCGATCGGCCCTCTATCTCAAAAGATATCACAGAGCTATCTGATATGACCAGTGGGCGCACATTCAGATTGTGAGGAGCCACTGGCGTGATGATGAAGTTGCCAGAATTAGGAAATACAATAGGTCCGCCACAGCTCAGGGAGTATCCTGTCGACCCAGTCGGTGTCGAGACGATCAGACCATCTGCCCAATACGAGTTGAGATAGTCTCCGTTGATATAGGCATGTATCGTGATCATGGATGAGGTGTCACGCTTGTGCAGGGTGAAGTCATTGAGCGCAAAAGTCGCACCACCAAATAGCTGCGGGCTCGACTCCAGATAGATCATAGATCGCTCCTCGATATGATACTGATTTTGCAGGACCTGCTCGATAGAGTGAGCTATATATTTTTGCTCGACACTGGCTAAAAATCCCAGCCTACCGAGATTGACGCCCAGTATAGGGATCCCCAGATCACGGATCAGCGTCGTCGCCTGTAGGATAGTACCGTCTCCCCCGAGCGTCATTACCAGATCGATTTTCTCGCTACGGAGGCTGTCATAGTCTGCTATCAGACTTATATCATGAGGGCCTACGATCTGATCGAGATGGATATGAACACTTTGATTAGCATAGAGTTGTATGCCTCGCTGGAGTGATTCTCGCACTACTTGACCGATGGAGTCATAGTTGCTTTCTTTTATAAATCTTCCGTAGAGGAGTATTTTCATATTCAATGGAATGTCCTGGACTAAAAATAGTTTTTAATCCAATAATGAAATAAGCGTCTCAGACGTTATTAACTGATATGCAAAAAGTAGTCCGAACAAGTCATATCTTGCTATGTAACAAAAGTTTATATAGCTTTATCTTTTGACTTTGAGTACACTGAGGGGCCATATAGAGCCAAGATATAATTCAGTAAGCAGAGAATTTTTATGAGTGAAGTGTCAAGTTATTCATTGTTGATCCAAAAGCTGGATCAATTTATCCGAAAATACTACATCAATCGTGTGCTTAGAGGCGCCCTTCTTTTTGTAGGGCTTTGTGTAGGACTTTTTCTGCTTTACGCTCTTTTAGAGCATCAGTTTTATCTGTCTAAGGGTGGACGAAAGATTCTCTTCTTTTCTTATGTGTTAGCCTCAATGGGAGCGCTGATCTATTGGGTGGTACTACCTCTGTCTAAGTACTTTAGTTTGGGCAAGGTTATATCTCATGAGCAGGCGGCGGTGATCCTTGGTGATCATTTTGGAGATGTAGAAGACAAGCTGCTCAATATACTCCAGCTCAAAAAAGCTAACACCGCAGATCAAGCGCTGATCACAGCTTCTATCAATCAAAAAGCAGATGAAATCAAATTGGTCCCGTTCAAATCGGCTATCGATCTGTCAGGAAACAAGAGATATCTGAAGTATGCGCTTCCACCACTTTTACTTTTACTCTTTGTCCTATTCGCAGCGCCGAGTCTGATCAGGGACAGTACTTATCGCATCATCAATAATAATCAAGAATTTGAGAGAGAAGCTCCATTCCATTTATTAATACAGAATAAAGATCTTGAGGTAGTACAGTTTGAAGATTATGAGCTGAAGGTCAAAGTCGAAGGTGATCAGCTGCCTAATGAAGTATATATCAAAGTAGATAACTACGACTATCGACTGACGAAAAATGCAGCGAATGAATTTAGCTATCTATTTTCCAATGTGAGAAAGGATGTTGGCTTCACACTCTATTCTGGTAAGTATGCTAAGCAGACCGCTCAGCTGAATGTCTTACCAAAGCCCAAGATGATCAATTTTGATCTCGCACTGGATTATCCAGGATATACTCAGCAAAAGGACGAATCAGTATTCAATACAGGTGATGTGATCGTCCCAGAAGGTACACGTATCAAATGGACTTTTCAGACGCAGAGTGCAGAGGGCATGGATATGCAGTTTGCCGGAGGCGAAAAACTCGCTCTCGAAAAAAGTGGCAACAATGGGTATCAGTATGAAAAGGTCATCCGTAAAGATGCTCCCTATACCGTATGGATGAAAAATCAATATGTGGGCCTCGGAGACTCATTAGCTTTCACAATCAGAAGTGTCGCAGATCAGTATCCAGACATTAATGTAGAGTTTCTTCAGGATAGCTTAGAGAAGAGTATATACTACTTCGTCGGCGATGCTGCGGACGACTATGGGTTGACTAAACTGAATTTTGTCTATACCATCACTAATGATGCGGGACAGACCGTGCGCTCATCCGCTGAGCCGCTGACTATGTCACCATCTGCTCAGATAGACTTTGACTATATCCTCGATATCGAGGCGATCGAGCTCCAGCCAGGTGAGCAGATCAATTACTACTTCGAAGTATATGACAATGATAGAGTCAACGGAGCCAAATCCGCTAAAAGCTCTATGATGACTTATCGTCAAAAAAGTATCGAAGAGGTCAAAGAAGAAGAGCAGGAAAATGAAGAAGAGATCAAAGATAAGCTCGATGACTCCATCGATGAGGCTCGCAAGATCCAAGAAGAACTCAAAAAGCTAAGAGAAAAGCTCCTCCAAAAAGAAGAGCCAGACTGGCAGGATAAAAAGCAGCTCGAGCAACTCATGGAGCGTCAGCAGCAGCTCCAGCAACAACTCCAGCAGGCTAAGGATGCTAATGATCGCAATATGCAGAATCAGCAGCAATTCATGGAGACGAGCCCTGAGATGCAAGAGAAGCAAGAGCGCCTTCAAGAATTATTTGAAGAGGTGGTCAGCGATGAGATGAAAGAGCTCATGGAGCAGATCCAAGAACTCATGGAAGAGCTCGATAAAGAGCAGAGTCTTCAGAAGATGGAGGAATTCAAAATGAATGAAGAGACGCTCGAAAATGAAATGGAGCGCCTTTCCGAACTCTACAAGCAGCTCGAAGTCGAAAAGGAGATGAATGAAGCTATCGATGAACTCGAAAAGCTGGCAGAACAACTCGAAGAACTAAGCGAAGAAACAGCGAAGGAGGAAAAGTCAAACGAAGAGCTGAAGAAAGAGCAAGAAGAGATCAATGAAAAATTTGAAGAGCTCCAAGAAAAAATGGAAGAGCTCATGGAGAAAAATGATGAGCTCGAATATCCGAAACAGATACCTGATGACGCTCCGGAGCAGATGGATGATATAAGCGATGATCTCGATCAAAGCGAGCAAAATCTGGATCAGCAACAAAATCAAAGTGCCTCCCAGCAGCAGAAAAAAGCTTCTGAAAAAATGAAGAAAATGTCTGGTCAGATGCAGCAGCAAATGCAGCAAGCAGGACAGGAGCAAATGCAAGAGGATATCGAGACACTCCGACAACTATTAGAAAATCTTGTAACACTATCATTTGACCAAGAATCACTCGTGTCAGCGGTGAATCGTACTACGATCAATACGCCGAAATATGTAGAGCTCTTACAAAATCAGATGCGGATTCAAGATGACTTCAAGGTAGTGCAGGATACCCTCGAGGCACTAAGCAAAAGACAGCCGAAAATAGAGACCTTCGTACTCGAAAAAGTGGCAGATGTAAAGCTCAATCTATCTCAAAGTCTGGGGGAACTCGAGGAAAGAAAGAAGCCAGAAGCTAATCAAAGTCAACGCACGACGATGACTAATTTGAATGATTTGGCATTAATGTTGTCTGAATCAATGGAGCAAATGCAGCAGCAGATGGCAGGGATGATGTCTGGTAGTCAGATGTGTCAGAACCCTGGTCAAAAGCCGGGTAGCAAGCCAAGCGATAAAATCACAGAAGGTCAAAAAGGCCTCTCTGAAAAGCTACAGAAAATGTCTCAAAACCAAAAAAGTGGAGAGGGCAATAGCGCTAAAGATTTTGCAGAGGCAGCAGCTAAACAGGCCGCACTACGTAAAGCGCTGGAAGATCTACAGAAAAGCCGCCAAGAGCAAGGTCAAGGAGCCTCGGATGAGCTCCAGAAGATCATGGAGGAGATGGACAAGCAAGAAGTAGATCTGGTCAATAAACGCCTGGACAATGAGATGCTGATGAGACAACAGGAGATACTGACTCGACTACTCGAGGCAGAGTCTGCGCAGAAAGAGAGAGAATATGATGATAAAAGAAAATCAAAAGAGGGTCAAAACGCCCAACGAGAAATACCACCTTCCCTCGAGGAATATATCAAACAACGAAAAGCACAGATCGACCAGTACAAGTATGTCTCTCCAGAGATGAGACCGCACTACAAGCGTCTCGTGGACGAGTATTACAAAAAATTGAAAAGAGCATAACGAAAACCAACAGTACATGCCAAACAAAACTTTAAAGCTTCCATCGTGTAGTAAGAGCATCTGTCAGCTCGAGCAGTTCATCGGCGTGGTAGCCCATAAGTACAACATAAATGATGAGCGATATCCCGATATCCTCATCTCACTCACTGAGGCGGTCAATAATGCCATCATACATGGCAACAAGGAAGACCGATCCAAGTATGTCAATGTCAAGCTCGCCAAGACGCAAGAGGGATTGTCATTTTGGATATCAGATGAGGGGCCAGGATTCAATCCTAAGCATGTACCTGATCCTACAGCTCCAGAAAATATCGGCTGCTGTGGAGGACGAGGAGTATTCCTCATGAAGCAGCTCGCAGACAGAGTCGTCTATCATGACAATGGTAGCACTGTAGAGATCCTATTCTCTGTATGATAGAGAGTCCTATTCACATATTTGCTGAGCAGATTGATTTCGCTCTCGAGGATGTATCTCGATCGATAGACTGGCTCGTAGACTCCATCCGAGATCGAGGGAGTGAGATCGACGAGGTCAATATCATTTTTTGCTCAGATGAATATCTACTACAGGTCAATCGAGAGCACCTCGATCATGACTACTACACAGACATCATCACATTCCCCTATGAGTATGATCCGATCAAAGCGGACCTATTCATCAGTGTAGATCGTATCCGAGATAATGCTCAAGAGTACGGCGCAGATGTAGACACTGAGCTACATCGAGTGATGCTACATGGCCTACTCCACATGGCGGGACTGGGCGATAAGTCTCCTGAAGAAGAAAAAGCAATGCGTGCTGCCGAAAACCACTATCTCACTAAGTGGTCTGAGCTAAAGAAAAAGTAATCTTTCTCAGTCGGTCAAGGATCTCATTTCCTTTCATCTCTCGATAGTCGATAGAATGTATGGGATCACCGATATTGATTTTCAATGTTTTGCCACGCTTATTATTCACTTCGTTGAGGAGGAGTCCGAGACGTAGATTTTGATTGATATGACTGGCGATCTGAAATAGCTGACTATTCTGCCCATGAAAGTAGATAGGTACGATCCTTGCGTCATGACGCTTGATGATCTTCACTAAGAAGTTTTTCCACTCGAGATCTTCCGCTTGACGAGAAAATGGCTTAGGAGCTGTGGCGACGCCTCCAGAAGGGAATATACCTATAGATCCGCCATCTTTGATCGTCTGGATAGCCGTGTTGCGAGTGTTGATATTAGTCTGAAAAGCCGATTTATCTTCTCTGAAATCTATGGGTAGCAGATAAGGTCCTAAGAGCGGCTCTCTACATAGTACTTCATTGACGATCAGTCTAAAATCTGACCTAATATGACTCAGTAGATAGCCTAATGCCAATCCATCGAGTACGCCGAAAGGATGATTAGCGATGAGGACTAATGGGCCATGACTGGGTATGTTGTTCAGCTTATTTCGATCGTATGATAGATCCACCTGTAGCAATGGAAAAAGGTGCTGCCAGACAGTGACATCTGGGATATTCATAGCTTTCAGCCGGTCGTAGGCCTGCTCCACTCGCCGCCTACCAGTTGCCATTTCGACGGAGTTGATGAGTATCCTTTTGGGAAGTTTGTCCTGTGGAGAAGCATAAGAAATCATACTTTGATCTTTGCCGACGATTTGGTTGATCCACTTATTCATTTTGGAGGAAAATTGATAGGCAGTTGTTTTTTGACGACGAAGCTTTTGCGATGATAGGGCGTCGGTCCTACTTCTTGTAGGGCTACTCTGTGTGCCAGTGTCGCATAGCCTTTGTTTTGTTCCCAGCCATACTGTGGAAACCTCTGGCTGAGGCTCTTCATATAGTCATCTCGATAGGTCTTAGCGAGGACGCTGGCAGCTGCGATACTGGCATATTTGCCATCTCCTTTGATGATGCACTCATGAGGGATCTGAGGATAAGGCTTGAATCGATTGCCATCTATGAGCAGTAGCTCGGGCCGAGTCTGAAGATTATCTACCGCTCTATGCATAGCCAGAAAGCTGGCATTGAGAATATTGATCTGGTCGATCTGGGTTTCTGATACTTTCTGTACGCTGTAGGATATGGCTTCTCGCTCTATGATACCTCGTAGGAGCTCACGATCTTTTTCTTTGATCTGCTTACTATCATTGAGTTTAGGGTGATGAAAGTCTCGAGGGAGGATGACTGCTGCTGCGAATACGGGACCCGCCAGACATCCACGTCCTGCTTCGTCACAGCCTGCCTCTATGAGATAATCAGTATGATACTGTAGGAGCATAGTACGAAGGTAGGGTTATTCGTGGATTTTTCACTGTTGACATTTTACTAATAGCAGTTAGACTTGCCCTTGCTCTTGGCTTGGATTGTTCCTTTTCCAGTCGCTGAAAACGAACCCAAAAAGCTCGACAAATTAATACCCGCCCACAATGCAGGCACCCGCAACCCACTAATTTGTCACTCAGCCCGCACTTGGATAAGTAGACTATTTCAAATTTTCAAAATACACTCCTTCATGATTCATATAGTGATCGTCTGGACGATTGAGATCGAGAGGGCCGCCGTGGTAGTTAGTAGCGGGGAGGCCGAGTTCACTGTAGATACAGGCTATTGCAGCGTAGTCCCAGAGACTGCCACCACCATTTTCTTTTTTGGGGTGCTTGATCATCAGGGCGGGGCCATTTTCTATGACACGGATAGCTGCGAGTACAGCTCCTGTCCCAGCTAGTTCTCGGATCTTGCTCAGGCCCATTGATTTGGCTTTATCGTGTAGTAGTTTTTCGATATCGGCTTTTCGAGGAGTGTCTTTGAGCTTTTTATCAGTGCAGTAGGTGAGATAGTTGTTGGGAGGGTTAAGGATCAATGGTTGACGATTTTTATAGGCGCCATGTCCGCTGACTGCATGGTACAGCGTCTTGGTAGATGGATCATAAACCACTCCGATCTGTGGAGTAGCATCTCGTCTGACCAGTGCTATGGATACACAAAATCCTGGCCGCCCCTCCACAAAAGGCAGAGTACCATCTATCGGATCGATACACCAGAAATAGTCTTTCTCCAGACGGCTGTGGTCATCCTCGGTCTCCTCGGAGAGTAGAGCGATGTCGTATTGCTCACAGCTGAGCTGTAGATGACTGATGATAGCTGCCTCGCTGGCTCTATCTACCTCAGTGACTACTTGAGAGGCATAGCTGGAGGCACCTTTTTTATGCTCGACATTGATATCTGTCTGCATGTGCTGCATGATGATATCAGCTGCTGCTAATGCTGCCTCAATGGCCAGATCTGATAGCGGTAGTAACTTCATAGGATTAGTGAGTGAGTTGGTGGATGACTTGGCGAGTGATTCGCTCGCTATAGCTATTGATTTTCCAGTGTCCGGGACTCCATCCCTTCAGGAATCTGTGGAAATCGGCCCACGCTACAGGATAGAGAGATCGCCATTCTGATTCGAGTCCTTGATCTTCCTGAGGGAGTGCCTGCTGCAGATGTGTGAAGTAGGTATCTAAAATCTGGTCCTCCAGTCGCTCACAGTCCCTCTCATCGAGACAGCTCCCGATGAAGTAGGCCACATCCTTCATCCCACATGCGCCACCGACATACTGAAAGTCAACGCCTGCCACGGCTCCCGATGGAGCAAAGCAAAAATTAGCCAGCTTCGCATCGCCATGGACGAATGTCTTATACTGACAGCTGTTTAGTTTTTTGTCGATTAGATGAGCGGCTTTTTTGAGCGGGAGATCATCGAGTACGGATAATTCCTGTGGTCGAGTATCGAGATGCCAGTAGGTGCCGATCTCCCATAGTCCTTTTGGCTCCTGTCCGAGATAGGATGCGTGAAAGCTAGCTAACCACTCCAGGCAAGCCTCTATATCTGCCCATGATACGGAGCCCTTTCTGATAGTATAGCCCGCTTCATCCAGATCTTCCAGCACGATGAGTAGCTCATCACCCAGGCTATCCACAGCTAAGCACTGAGGTAGTCGAGCTCGACTCTGCTCACTATATCGCTGATACCAAGCTGTCTCCACTTGATAGGAGCGGAGCTTTCTCTGGTGGCCGATGTCTGTATTCCACCCACGAGGATGATGCTGAGATATAGGCAGTTGTACATGCTTGACGACCACGTTGCTGACATCGGCCTGGTCCAGATGGATACGCTGTATTTTGCCATATCCGCTCCAGAGAGACTGTATGATCTCTCCCTCTGATAGTCCAGAGGCACCAGTGCTCTGCAGGATGATGGATTTGAAATGTTCGTTCATATTTGGGTCGAAAAGATACTAAAGGATCAAGTCTTGCTTTTTGATGGTCTTTGTTGATTAAGAAGACGGAGGTTTATCCAAAATATACGAGAGAAGTGGCAGAAAAAAGATTACTCCAGTTCTATCTTAAATCCTTGATTATTAGCTTGTTGAATAAATCTGGCAATGTTGTCAGGATTCCACTGATTACACGTAGCGATTATTTCTCCATCAATAAGATGAATGGTCTCTGAGTCATGTAGGTAGTATCTTTTACGACCTGTTCTGTTGTATATTTCTTCGGCACGGCTGATTTTGTCGAATACACCGAAACTCCCTTGAACATGCTTTGGAAAGACTTCTTTTAATTGTGCAAAGGTCACAGCAGGATGTAGATCTACATAATCTCTCACGACAGCATTGACTAATCTACCTTTGTTATATAGCTCTCCTTGGTATCTGAATTTTGAATAGTCTTTTGATGAATATTGATACTTAAAGTATGTATCAGACACTACGAATATGTGATTATCTGGACTACGATATCTATTTAGCGTGATTCCTGCAATGGGTATCTCTTGATAGCTATAGCCATTGCTTAGTTTTTCTTGGAGACTTGCACTGATGGTGGTTCCTACGAGTACGCCGATCCATTTTGGATCTTGTTCTTCCGTCCAATATTCGCCTACTGAAAGTATCTGTTGTCGTTGATCCAGATAGCTTTGGAGTTGCATGAGAGATTGTTCATTGATCTCATGTAGTTTTAGCTCTACGATACTGAGGTATTCAGCTCCGTATGTGGCCAGGATATCGATACGTCCGTCTCGATCTCTCCTACCCTTTCGGAGTGCTATTTCTTCATCTAATACGGTGACATCCGTAAAATTATCATCATCCAGAGCCAGTATTTCTTCATTTTCTATGAGATAGGCTTCCATGGCCAATTCTTTTTTGAAGGGATACGACACCAGATTTATGTTGTTGGCTGTGATTTGCTTGTACAGTTTCATAGTAACGTAATGTATACACCAATATAGCCAGTGTTTGACATTTATTGAATTTCTCGGTCTATTGCTAAGGTGCAAAACTCGTTCAATAAAACTATTTGGACAGACCCGTTATTCTAAAATACTATTTGGATCATTGGAATGAACTAAATAACGTACAGCGATAGGACAAATTAATTTAACAAAGAGTGTTTGATTAACAAGAATGTATCTTTGTCTGCGTTTTTCAAGATAGTGGATTCTTGATAAGGTATGCCATGCTGACAGGAGTTTGGCTTTGGTATGATCTTCGATCAGCATAACCATCTACTAATCAAGAAATAGTCAGAAAAGAATACGATGTTCAATATAATCAAGAAGATATTCGGCACTAAGCAGGAGAGAGATGTCAAGGGATACTCCTCACGTGTCGACGAGATCAATCAGCACTTTGAGTCCTATCAGTCACTGAGCAATGATGCACTCAGGGAGAAGACGTTCGAGTTCAGAAAGCGAATAGCAGATCACTTAGCAGGTATCGATGCTGATATCGCTGAGCTCAAGGCTAAGTCGGAGAGCGAAGAAGACATGCTCCAGAAAGAGGAGTACTACAAAGAGATAGATGCCCTGAAGAAGGATCGAGATAAACACCTCGAGGATGTCCTTATGGAGATTCAGCCAGAGGCTTTCGCCGTGGTCAAAGAAGCGGCTCGTAGATTCTCAACTAATGATACGATCGAAGTATCGGCAACAGATAGAGATAAGGATCTCGCAGCGACTCGCTCCTATGTCTCTGTCCAAGGTGATAAAGCCCTCTGGAAAAACCAATGGCAAGCGGCCGGCGGTGATATCACGTGGAATATGATCCACTATGATGTACAGCTCATCGGTGGTATGGTCCTCCATGATGGTAAGATCGCAGAGATGCAGACGGGAGAGGGTAAGACGCTCGTAGCGACACTACCAGCTTACCTCAATGGTCTCTCAGGTCAGGGAGTACATGTGATCACGGTCAATGACTACCTGGCTCGACGGGATGCAGAGTGGATAGGCCCATTGATGGAGTTTTTATTCCTCACGATAGACTGTATCGACAAGTATCGACCGCACTCAGAGGAGCGCCGAGATGCATACGGCTGTGATATCACCTATGGTACTAATAATGAGTTTGGCTTTGACTATCTGCGTGACAACATGGTCCGCTCGGTCAATGAAAAAGTACAAGGCAAGCACCATTTTGCGATGGTCGATGAGGTGGATTCTGTATTGATCGATGACGCTCGTACACCGCTCATCATATCAGGTCCTGTACCGAAAGGGGATGACGAACAAGAATATATCGAGCTACGACCTAAAGTAGAGAAGCTCATCTCTGCTCAGCGCAAGCTCGCTACCCAATATTTAGCGGAAGCGAAAAAACTATTCAACGAGGGCGATCGTGGCTACGAAGAAGGCCAGGTAGGTATGTCTCTACTCAGAGCGTACAAGGCGATGCCAAAGTATCGACCGTTGATCAAATTTCTCTCGGAGGAAGGTGTGAAAGTGACACTCCAGAAGGCAGAAAACCACTACATGCAGGAGCAGTCTAAGCGGATGCATTTAGTCGATGAGCCCCTCCTTTTCACTATCGATGAGAAGAATAGAAGTGTGGAGCTCACTGAGAAAGGGACTGACTTTTTGGCGCAAGGCGAATCAGATAGCGGCTTTTTTGTCATGCCGGATATCGCCTCCGAGATGGAGAAGCTCGATAGTCAAGAAAAAGAAACAGGAGAAGACCTCAATGATCAAAAGCAGATGCTCGTCACTGACTATAGTGTCAAGTCGAGACGTCTTCATGCAGTGAGCCAATTGCTCAAGGCCTATACCTTATTTGAAAAGGACGAGGAGTATGTCGTGATGGATGGCGCTGTCAAGATCGTAGATGAGTCTACAGGTCGTATGATGGAGGGTCGTCGCTACTCAGATGGTCTACATCAGGCGCTCGAGGCGAAAGAAAATGTAAAGGTCGGAGACATCACTCAGACCTATGCTACGGTGACATTGCAAAACTACTTCCGTATGTATCACAAGCTCAGTGGTATGACCGGTACTGCCGAGACGGAGGCGAAAGAGTTTTGGGATATCTACGAGCTCGATGTAGTCGTCATCCCTACTAATCGTCCGATACAGCGAGACGACAGAGATGACTTAGTCTATAAGACGGCTCGAGAAAAATATAATGCAGTGATCGATGAGATCGTAAAGCTGACAGAAGCTGGTAGACCCGTACTCGTAGGTACGACATCGGTCGATATCTCAGAGAAGCTCGGGCGTATGCTCAATCTCCGAGGTATCAAGCACAATGTCCTCAATGCTAAGCAGCATCAGCGAGAAGCTGAGATCGTAGCAGAGGCAGGTAGAGCGGGCAATGTGACGATCGCCACTAATATGGCCGGTCGGGGTACTGATATCAAGCTATCTGATGAAGTGAAAAAGGCTGGTGGTCTGGCGATCATCGCCACTGAGCGTCATGACTCGAGACGAGTAGATAGACAGCTACGAGGTCGTGCTGGACGTCAGGGAGATCCGGGGTCTTCTCAGTTTTATGTGTCGCTCGAGGACAATCTCATGCGACTGTTCAACTCAGAGCGACTCGCTAAGCTCATGGACCGTATGGGTCACAAAGAGGGTGAAGTGTTACAGCACAATATGGTCTCTAAGTCTATCGAGCGTGCTCAGAAGAAAGTAGAAGAAAACAACTTCGGGATACGTAAGCGTCTCCTCGAGTATGATGACGTAATGAATATCCAGCGGGAAGCAATCTATAAGAAGCGTAATAATGCGCTCTCTGGAGATCGTTTAGCACTGGATCTGCACAATCTTTTCACAGCGCTCTGTGACAATCTCGTAGCAGACTATAAGGCCATCGATGACTTCGAAGGATTCCGCAAGGAGTGTCTACGAGTATTGGGCAATGACCCAGACTTTAAAGAAGAAGTATTCAAGAGCAGCTCTGTCGATCAGCTAAGTGATAGCTTACTCAAAGAGACACTGGAGTTATATCATAACAAATTTGACAAGATCGCTGAGATCCTGCTCCCAGTGATCAAGCGTGTCCATGATAATGAAGGACATCGATACAAGCGTATCGCTGTACCATTCACTGATGGTAGTAAGAAGCCACTACCGATCGCAGCAGATCTCGAGACTGCAGTAGACTCTGATGGCAAGAGTATTGTCAAAGATATCGAGAAAGCCGTAAGTCTTGCGATCATCGATGACAACTGGAAAGAGCACCTCCGGTCAATGGATGAACTGAAGGACTCTGTACAGGCAGCTTCATTTGAGCAGAAGGATCCGCTTGTGATCTATAAGATGGAGGCCTATGAACTCTTTGAGCGACTCATCTATCAGATCAATGAAGAGGTCAGCTCCTATCTCATGAAAGGACGTCTCGTCATCAATGTCAATGAAAATCTACAGGAGGCGAAAGAACAAAAAACGGATCTAAGTAAGACCAGTGCCTCACGTACAGAGGATCAGGCCAGACGAGCCGCTGCAGAGAGCGTGAGCCAGCAGCCAGCAGCTAAGCCAGAGACCTTTAAGCGGACGGAAGTAAAAGTAGGTCGTAACGATCCTTGTCCTTGTGGAAGTGGCAAGAAGTTCAAGCAATGTCACGGAAAGAAGTAGTATATTGAAATTAATAGGAGCATTTCTCGTTCGTAAAGACGCTCCTATATACATAGCCCAAAACAGCAAGCATGAAAAAAACTTGTTCCTTACTCTTTTTGATCGCTGCTCTCAGCTTCACCGGTATATGGACAACTCAGGCTCAGGTCACTATCGACGAGGCGCCTGCAGTCAAGCAGATGATGGATAATTTTGTCCGTATCGGTAAAGAAGAGCCGTATATCGACGGATGGAGGATCAAGCTCATCTCTACGACTGATCGTCGGGCTATGGAGAGCGCTCGCTGGCTATTTGAAAACAAATATCCCGATATGGTTTACTCGCAGGACTATGAGGCTCCCTACTACAGTATGAAAGTCGGAGCGTATGAAGACCGTTTTGCTGTAGAGCCCATGTTAGTCAAGTTTAAAGAAGACTTCCCTCTGGCGCTGCCCTACCGGGATAAGATTATGAAGACGGAGCTATTTAATCAAAATGGCGATCAGTAAGCCGCTCAGCAATCTACCAAAGTTTGACTGGATCGTATTCTTGAGTTATCTCGCCCTCGTAGTGACGGGCCTGATGATGATCTATACGACGACATATCATGACTATACAGATGTCAATATGTGGTCGATGTCCACTCCATTTGGCAAGCAAGTGGTCTGGGCAATTGTTTCGCTGGGATTACTTTTCATCGCATATCTCATGGACTGGCAACTGTGGAACACGCTCTCTCTGCCCTTGTATGGCTTGGGATTGTTATCCTTATTGCTATTGCTATTTATAGGTACGGAGATCAAAGGAGCAACTTCATGGATTATCATCGGACCTTTCTCGATACAGCCTTCGGAGTTTGCTAAGTTTACTACAGCAATATATGTATCCAGCCTCCTGAGTGCGATACGATTCAATCTGAATGATGTCAAGACTCAGCTGTTCATATTTGGAGTGATATTCATGCCGTCGGCGCTGATCATCCTACAGCCAGATCCAGGATCTGCCATTACTTTTTTCTCACTATTCATACTACTGTATCGGCGAGGGTTGCCATCGATGTACTATGTGATCATCATAGCGCTCTTTTTGACATTAGTCGTGTCGTTGGTATACGGCTATCAGATGGGGATAAGTTTGATCTTTTTGACCGGCCTATTATTTGCCCTTGATTTTTCTAAGAGTCGAGTCTCCTCCACAATGCTATTCATCACCATGGTGCTGACGACGATCCTCTGCTATCAGTATGAGCTGACGATCTATGCTATGGCGCTCAATTTTGCAGTCTTGGTCTTTTTACTTTTCTATTTTAATAAGAAAAAGACCTACAGCACTAAGTTTTACTTTATGGGGATGGTAGCTGTCTTGTCGCTCCTATCATTCAGTAGTTCCTATGCTTTCAATAATATTCTGAAGCCGCATCAGCAGGATCGGATCAATGTTTGGCTACAGCCAGAAAAGTGTGATCCTCGTGGCTCTCTGTATAACCTGTTGCAGTCCAAGCTGGCTATAGGTTCAGGCGGGCTCACTGGCAAGGGCTATCTCAATGGCACCTTCACTAAGCTCAACTATGTGCCAGAGCAGACGACAGATTTTATCTTCAGTAGTGTAGGCGAGGAGCAGGGATTCATCGGTAGCGCTGCTGTCGTGATTTTGTTTTTAGTCTTGATCCTACGACTCATACAGCGGGGCGAAGACTCTAAGTATCTATTCGTCAAGAACTATGCATACGCTATAGCAGGATTTATTTTTCTTCACTTTTTTATCAATATCGGGATGACGATGGGTATATCACCAGTCATTGGAATCCCACTACCATTCATCAGTAAGGGAGGTTCATCGCTCATGGCCTTTTCGATCATGATCGGAGTGTCGCTAAAGATGTTCAGGTCTCGCTGATCGATATTATTATTGCACCTTTGTCAGGAATATCTATGAAATATACACTCACACATACATCGAGTACAGGCTCTGCACGTGCTGGCACATTGACCACAGATCATGGTGATATTCAGACGCCCATATTTATGCCAGTAGGCACACAGGCGACTGTCAAAGGTTTGCCATTTGAGGCGATTCATCAGCTGGGGGCTCAGATCATCTTGGGCAATACCTTTCACCTCTATCTCCGCCCAGGACACGAGCTGATCAGCAAGGCAGGAGGACTTCATAAGTTTACTACTTGGGACAAACCTATGCTGACAGATAGCGGTGGATTTCAGGTATATTCACTGAGTGGTATCCGCAAGATCACCGAGGATGGGGTCAAGTTTAGATCTCCTGTAGATGGATCTAAGCATTTTTTCAGCCCGGAGAGTGCTATGGATATTCAGAAGCATCTTGGGGCAGACATCATCATGGCCTTTGATGAGTGTACTCCCTATCCATGTGACTATCAGTATGCAAAGCGCTCGATGCATATGACACATAGATGGCTCAAGCGCTGTCAGAAGCATTTCGCTGAGACGCCATCAGTACATGACTATGGTCAGATACTCGCACCCATCGTGCAGGGTAGCACCTATGAGGACCTGAGAGTCGAGTCAGCTAAATTCATCGCTGATCATAGTGCTGAGGTCAATGCGATCGGTGGTCTATCGGTCGGAGAGCCAGCGCCTATCATGTATGATATGACTGCACTCGTGACAGAGCATCTACCACGGGAGCAGGCCAGATATCTCATGGGTGTAGGTACTCCTCAAAATCTACTGGAGTGTATCGATCGGGGGATAGATATGTTTGACTGCGTACTCCCAACTCGCAATGCTCGACATGGTATGCTCTATACTGCCGAGGGTATCATCAATATCAAAAATGCTAAGTGGAAAGAAGACTTCAGTCCGATCGATGCGGATCTCGACTGCCCGATGAGCAATAATCATAGCAAAGCCTATCTCAGACATTTATTCAATGTGAAGGAGGCATTGGGGCTGCATATAGCCAGTGTACACAATCTTACTTTCTTCCTCTGGCTGGTCGGAGAGGCCCGAAAGCATATCATCGCTGGCACCTTCTCAGAGTGGAAGCCTGGTATGGTCGAGAAGGTGGGCAGGAGGCTATAGAGACTTGTAACCATATTCTATAAAATAAGAAAACGCCCACCGAAGAATACAGTGGGCGCCTCAAAACAAAACGAAAAACCAACTTTATTTATATAACGTCATAATTGTCTGATTGCTTAAATACCTCGGCGCAATTTTACAGGAATTGTCTGCTGCTTACCATCTCTCATCACTGTCAAGCTCACAGTGTCACCGATTTTAGCAAATTTTAGTTCTTCTTGTAGGTCTTCAGGACCAGCTACATTGTTGCCATTGACACCGATGATGACATCTCCTTTTTCCACTCCAGCGGCCTCGGCAGAACTATAGCCCATCTTGCGTCCATATCTATCTACGAGATAGTCAGCTACATAGACACCTTGGCTCACATTTTTGAGTGATATGCCTTGCTCCTTTGCCGCTTCGACAGAGGCGATATTGATACCCAGCAGCGCTCGCTGGATGTCTCCACCGGTCTCCATGATTTCTTCTACGACACGCTTTACCAGATTAGACGGTATAGCGAATGAGTAGCCGGCATACACTCCTGTCGGACTCGAGATAGCGGTATTGATACCGATGAGATCTCCATTCGTATTGACGAGAGCGCCACCACTGTTGCCAGGATTGACCACTGCGTCGGTTTGGATGAATTCTTCTATAGATTTTTGATTTTGAATGATGTCAAGATCACGGCCCATCGCACTGATGATACCCGCTGTCACAGTGGACGTCAGGTTAAAAGGATTACCTACGGCTACTACCCATTCCCCGACTTTGAGTCTATCAGAGTCAGAGAAGTCTAAATATGGTAAATTTTTTCCTTCGCCCTCTATCTTGATGACTGCGAGGTCGGTACTTGGGTCAGTTCCTATTTTTTGAGCTTCGTAGGTCTGTCCATCTTCCATGACGACCTCGAGATAGTCAGCGAATCCTACTACGTGATTATTAGTCACGATATAGCCATCTCGAGAGATGAGTACGCCAGATCCTGTACCTGCCTGTGGCTGCTCTCTGGTCGAGCGTCTGCGTAGGCCCCAAAAATCTTCTAATGGGTCATAAGAATTTCTACCCTGCTGATAGTTGACATAGGCTTTGTTTTGCGCCTTGATGTGTACTACTGCGGGATTTGCTTTTTCGGCAGCTCGGATGAAATTAGTAGAGATATCTGCAGTCCCTGATGAACTGACGCTGGTATCATATCGCTGTGCGGGGATCTGCTCGTAGATCACCGTGTTTTTGTCAAAAAACTTGAAGGCTCCAAAAGCGAAACAGCCTCCCACGATACCTGCCAAAACTAATTGTGCTAATTTTTTCATTTTCGTATTGTTCTGTTAAGCAAATTTCAAAAAATCAACAGAGAAGGCCGAAATATTATTTCCTGAGGTTGATCAAAAAAAGACTGGGTCGGTTGGCCTAATCTGTTGATAAAGTCAAGATAAAACGCCTCCGATTTTTCATTTGTTTTAGACCACTATTTTCTTAACAGGAGCTTAACAGGGATATTACCATCATGATGCTATAAGGTGAGAACAAAAGCATTCGTCATCAGAGAACTACTAAATGAAGAGTATAAATAATCTAACAAAATAGATGCTATGAAGAGTTAGCTATATTCTCCAATCCAGCCTACCCTACAACAAAAAAGGCCGCCCCTGCGGACGGCCTCACAAATTATCATTCTGCATACTAATTCTATCCTTGTAATCCCTTGACCACTGTGGTGCCAGCACCGAATACATTATTCTCTCCGTAGCGAGACTTGCCCTGCTTAGCCCACTCGAGCTGTATCTCGAGCTCTTTGAGCTTTAGCTGATCGGGAGTCGCTTTGAGCTTTGCTGCTTTCGCTTCATACTGAGCAGCCTCGTAGAGAGCTTTCGCTTCAGCGATGGTAGCGTTACCGAGATTGGTTTTTTCTTCTGCCATCTGTGCAGCCAGTTTGTTTTTCTCGATTTGCTCAGCAGTACGCTTAGCGGCTTCTGATATCTCCTGAGGGATGTCTACATCCGTGATCTGCACTCTCGCCAACTCCAGATAAAACTCAGTCAGCTCCTCTGATAAGATCTGAGAGAGGCGCTCCTCGGCCTCACCACGCTTAGTCAGGTTGAGATCGACGGCTCCATAGCTTGGGATCACCTCTTTACCAGCGGATTTGATAGTCTTGACGAGCTTAGTTTCGACATCGACGATCTCTGTGTGGAGGAGATTGACCTTCTTAGGATTATACCTGAAGTCCACTGCGATCTCGACACCAGTAGACATATTATTTAGATCGTTAAATTCAAAATCATTGACTACAGTCTGCTCTCGACAGTCGTATGCTATTAGGTCATCCCACATCCAGTGGATCCCACTGTGGAGACCTTCGTCATAGATCTTATTCATATTCGTCTCGCCACCCCAGGATACTTCGACACCTTTATGGCCAGGCTCGACGGTCGTACACGATATAGTGAGGATACTCACTGCTACTAAAAACCCCATTAACTGTTTCATACTAATTCATTATTTCGGTTATCAATATCTTCTTTAGAACCCTCAGCGGGAGTAGATCTATTGAAGAGTTTATATGTGACCCAGAAGACATAAGTGATGATGGCGGGCACGACCATCCAGATTAAGATTTTCATGTCAGTTTGTTTTTGTTATACTCATAATTTAGACTATTTCGGGGCTATCATGATGTGTATCTCGATGAGTGTCTTGAGAAATCCGACAATTCCAAAGACAGCATCGTTTTGCGTATTTTCATGGATATAATGATAGAATAGAGATAAATATGGATATCAATATTCGCCCTGAGCGATCAGCAGATCATGCCTTCATACGAGAGCTGATAGAGGCTGCTTTTAAAAACGAAGCGATGAGCGATCATCGGGAGCATCTGCTCGTAGATCGACTCAGAAAATCTGCTGCCTATGTTTCAGATTTGGCTTTGGTGGCAGAGCACGATGGCGAAATAGTCGGTCATATACTATTAACAAAGCTATATATCATTGATGGTGAGCAGCGACATGCTTCCCTCGCTTTAGCTCCTGTATCAGTATTACCAAGATTTCAAGGATTGGGTATTGGCTCCTCGCTGATCCGTGCTGCTCATGACAGAGCAAGAGCTCTTGGATATAGTAGTATTGTATTACTTGGACATGAGGATTATTATCCAAGGTTTGGCTATCGACCAGCTCATAAGTACGGCATTACCTTTCCATTTGATGCACCATTGGTCAACTGTATGGCAATGGAGTTGAAATTAGGAGCTTTGGAGAATGTGCGTGGTAAAGTAGAGTATCCGGCCGCTTTTTTTGAGTGAGAATGACTTATCTTGATTCGTCTATATAGATCCTATCAGTATGAAAAACATCACAATATTGCTATTATTAGCTTCGATCATCTTCATCGCTGCCTGCTATAGCAGTAAGTCTAAGACAACTATGAAGAGTACACCGGAGCTCAAAGCCCTCATCATCGATGGAGAAAATAATCATGGCACTTGGCCAAAGACGACTGTGATGATGAAAGACTATCTCGAGCAGTCAGGCCGCTTCACCGTAGATGTAGCTCGCAAGGCCTACTCATGGCAGGGTCCTCATGCTGATGAAGTACATGGCAAAGAAGGTCGTCTTGCTATGCTCGAGACCTACAGTGGGGCAGATATCCCGTCTACGATTCGAGTAGAGGAACCAAAGGTAGATCCAGACTTCAATCCTGACTTTGAGCAGTATGATGTGGTCATCTCTAATCTGGGCTGGAAAGCCACTGAATGGCCAGAGCTGACGAAGCGTAATTTTGAAAAATACATGGCCTCAGGTGGTGGATTAGTGGTGATCCATGCAGCGGACAATTCTTTTGGCGATTGGGATGAGTACAATAAGATGATCGGTCTTGGTGGTTGGGGCGGACGAAATACTGAGTCAGGACCCTATGTCTACTATGATGATCAAGGCGAGCTCGTCAGAGATCCCTCAGAGGGTGGCTGTGGCTCGCATGGTCCCAAGTTTGAATATCTCGTGACGACACGAGCACCAGAGCATCCGATCATGCAGGGACTCCCGATGGTCTGGCTTCATGCTAAAGATGAGCTCTATGACCGCCTACGTGGTCCAGCCGAAAATATGACGGTATTGGCTACAGCCTACTCTGATGTCGAGGGTAATACGCCACCTTGGGACAAGTCCAGTTCTGGCACAGGCCGGCACGAGCCAGCACTCATGACTATCGAGTATGGAGAAGGTAGAGTATTTCATAGTATTCTCGGGCACAATGACTACTCTATGGAGTGTGTAGGCTATATCACTACGCTACAGCGAGGGGCAGAGTGGGCCGCCACGGGTGCAGTGACAATACCTGTCCCGGCTGACTTTCCGACAGCAGAGCGATCTATGGAGCGACAGTGGTCAGCTACAGGAGCTCGCTGATAGCAGCGGCGAGTTTTCGATCTTTCTCAGTGACCGTATTATCAGCATCATGAGTGGTCAGGGTGATTTCTACTTTATTGTAGACATTTGACCAGTTAGGGTGGTGATCCATTTTCTCGGCGATAAGAGCTACCTTGCTCATGAAGGCGAATGCATCGACAAAATCTTTAAACTCAAAGCTGGCCTGTAGGCTATTGTCTTTTTCTGTCCACATATAGATTTATTTAGTGTTTGGCTATAGCCAAAAGAACGAGATGAATTACGTTTTTGTTTCGGCCTTATTTCTTGTATGATCAGAATACGGCCTTATTGAATTTAGTGGAACACAGAATCTTTTATCGATTAGATCAAAAAGGTGTTTGAGCTTACCGGGAGAAGTGACTTATTGAAAATGCTACGAAATCGTTGGGTTTAAATGTTATTCAAGACCTGAGAAGCGAGTTTCTTTTTGATCCGATAAAAGAATTTGTGTGGAGTGTTAAGAATGCAATAGAGCCTTGAACTTTTGTTTCTTTTGTTTCAAGACAAAAGAAAGTTAGACTAACTATCAATATCAAAAAGGCCAAAGCAGTATCACCACTTTGACCTCTTCTATCAACATTTTTATCTTAAACTAAATGGCACGACACAGATTATCTGAATGACCAGTCGTACTGATCGAGATCTGTGAGACACACTTTGAGTAGATCTATACAGTCTCTGATGTCTTTTTTGTGCGTCATCTCGATGTGCTGGTGTAAATATCGGCAAGGGATAGAGATCCCGCCAGAAATCGATCCACCATTAGCATGGCGTTGGATACCTGCCGTATCAGTCCCGCCAGCAGGGAGTATTTCCATTTGATAGTCGATATTGTTTTTTGCCGCTACTTCCTTCATGAATCTCACCATCCGGTAGTCGCAGATAGTTGCTCCGTCGAGCACTTTGATAGCGGCACCTTTGCCGAGACAGCTGACCTGCTCGTGAGGCTGCGCTGATGGCAGATCAAAAGCCAAGGTTACATCCAGATTAATCCCAAAATCAGGATTGATCCCAGAGGCTGCGGCTATCGCTCCTCTAAGCCCTACCTCTTCTTGTACGGTGAATACTCCATAGACATCATATGGCACCTCGGTCTTCGCCATCTCTCTGAAAGCCTCGAGTAGGATGTATACACTTACCCGATTGTCCAAGGACTTAGCATTGATACAGTCCCCCATTTCTATGAGATCGCTCCAGCGAGTGATGGGATCTCCGATCTGGATGAGTTTTTCCACTTCCTCCTTACTATAGCCTGTATCTATGTAGAAGTCACTTACCTCAGGCATTTTCTTGCGCTCTTCGGGCTTCATCACATGGATAGGCTTAGTGCCCATGACACCGACTATGTCCTCTCGGCCATGGATGATCACTCGCTGAGCTGTCAGCGTCTTAGGATCAAATCCTCCTAATGGATGAAACCTCACAAAGCCGTCCTCATCGATATGAGTCGTGATGAAACTGATCTCATCCATATGAGCAGCGATCATGACCTTTTTGTCTCCATTTCCTTTTTTGAGAGCGATCACACTACCCATAGGATCTATACGGACTTCATCGACATAAGGTGTCACCTCTGCGATGATTTTTTCTCTGATTCGTTGTTCGTAGCCGGGAGCTCCAGCCACTTGGCATACTTCGCTGAGTAGTGTTACATCTATCTTGCTCATTGCTGCTTCGTTCTTGTTTTTCTAATATTCTTAAAATGCGAGAATTATTCTTTGGTTTAGATGTCTGGGATTCCATAGAGTCACTCATTCCATGTTGACACAATGATAAGTTTTTTTGCGCAGAGCTCATCTGATTTCACCATTGTTAGGTCACTATCGTACCTTCGCTGATGAATAATAAAAGGAGCACTCAGTGTCACTAATCAAACAACTCGCAGGGCAGACCATCATCTATGGTATCGGACAGATCCTGCCCAAGGTGCTTCACTTCATCGTCTTTACCACCTACCTGACTAATCGCCTCAATGATAGCAAGGCCGACTATGCTGTATATCTCGATCTCTATGCCTACACGGCTGTATTGATCGTGATGCTGTCCTATCGGATGGATACGGCGATGTTTAGATTTGGCAAAAAGCAGGAAGATCTACCTCGAGTATATGGATCAGCTATCGGCCCGATGCTTGTGAGTGCTATAGCTGTGGTCCTGATCGGCTATCTCGGTGGTGATCAGATCGCTACTTGGTTGACCTATCCTGACAAGGGCTACTATGTCCGATGGTTCGCCTGGATCATCGCTTTTGATGTGCTGAATCTTATGCCATTTGCTAAGCTGCGCCTCGAGGGCAAAGCAAAAGAGTTCGTCAAGTATAAATTCTTCAATGTCATACTGACTATCTTGCTTGTGCTCGGCAGCATCGAGCTCATCGGTTTGGAGCAGATGCGTACGTATATACCCTATATCAGTAGTGAGATCGACCTCGTGTTCTTAGCGAATCTCATCGCCAGTGCGGCCTTATTTGTACTACTGATGTGGCGCCATTTCCCGAGAGTCATTGAGATCGATCGGGCGCTCTGGTGGCGGATGGCTCGCTATGCCGCACCGCTCGTCATCGTCGGTGTCGCTGCGAACATCAATCAGTTCTTCGGTGTGCCACTACAGAAGTTTTTCCTTGGCGGAGAAATAGAACTCAACAAAGAAAAAGCTGCAGCTTATGGAGCTGTACAAAAGATACCAGCGCTTTTAGCCTTATTCACCACCGCATATAATTATGCGGCCGAGCCTTTCTTTTTCAAAAATGCTGACCGCAGTGACGCTCGCTCCATGTATGGTGAGATCACCTTTATGTTTGTCCTGACGGCTGGGATATTCTGTGTTGGACTCAACTCTATGATCGATATCTTTCAGCACCTCATTGGTGCTAATTTTAGAGAGGTACTCTATCTGGTTCCAATACTTTTGATGGCCTATCTATTCCTTGGTATCTACTACAATGTCTCTATCTGGTACAAGCTTGCAGATCGTACGATCTATGGGGCCATGATATCTTCTATCGGAGCAGTCATCACATTAGTCGGGAGTATGCTCTTGCTGCCAAGGGTCGGTGTCGACGCCTCTGCTTGGATTGCATTACTGTGCTATTTCTCTATGGTCTTGATCGCCTGGCGCATTGGTGCTCGAGTATATCCGATCAGCTATCCAGTAGGACGGATCATGATACATTTGTTTTTGATTGTTGGCTTCTTGCTTTTAGGGACTTACGTCAATCAGCAACCGTTTGGTGGTGTCTTCGCTGGTATAGGTGTCACGGGGATTTACATGCTTTGCTTATTCGTGATGGAGCGAGAGCGCATCATGAGTATAGTGAGGGATTATCGGTAAGATGCGATTTTCATAGACTCAATCTCTACACTGAGATCAACTGAATTTCGGAACTTCATCACCTTATGATTTTAGATCTCTTTTTAATCATCATTATTTATACATTTATTTATGGTAGAAATAAGTAAAAGACAATTGAGAAAAGTTCTGCTAATCACGTATTCCATCATATTGTTCCTTCATACTCTATCGGGTCAAAATTTGAGAACTAATCGCATAGATACCTTCGAAATAACAAAGTTCCAATATTTTAATATTTTAGATAGTGACACTTTGAAGTATAGTTATAGGTTAACTCGTGAGCATCTTCAAAGTACTCTATATGAAGTATGTTATCCTGATGGAGTCTTTAAGTCTATGCATTCTCTGCTGTTTGACTATGGTGATGTAGAAGGCAATAGCGTTTGTTTTACATATAATTTTGTCGGAGGTAGTCGCCACAAATCAATAAAGCTCAATGAGTATGATGAAATTTTAAATGAAATAAACGGATACATATCAGATACAATTTCAAATAGTAAACTTTACACAATTTATCAAGAACTAACGAGGCATCAAGATATTGGTTTATCTATAGATCTATCTCATGAACTAAATAATATTCATCATGCGGAAAACATGCAAATCAATAAAGATACGTCAAAAATTTATTTCACACCAGATGTATATAACAGACCTAATGATGAAATTGAATTAGCACATTCTGCCTTAGATACTCTGCTTATAAATCCAGATCAAAGATTAATTCTCTATAAGAGTTCAAATTCTAAGGGCAAGATTTCAAATCAAAAACTATCAATATTTCCAAAAGGGGATATCACTAACATGGTCAAAACCATTTATAGTAAGTTCTACAGTTCAAGGGCTTTCCATATTACTCAATACGATCAGGTGTTTTTATTCAGAACGCAGACCATTTTAGATGATCAAAAGGTACTGCAATACTCAATTGTTGAGCATTCTAAAAAAGAGGATGATATTATTCAAATATCTAAATTTGAAATTCAAAGGCTAAACTGATGTCAATTAAAAAGACCTAAATCGTCATTAATAGCTCGGATGAAAGATTCCCACCCCAAACTGTCCATCAACAGACCTATCTGATCGATTACAGCAGATCCCTTTCTATATTCGACTTGGCTTTCTCATCTTTACCATTCATTAGTTTATCAAGAATCAATACCGCATGAAATACCTTCTTTTTGCATCTCTAATAGTGTCATTATTCTGGAGCTGTGATACGGCGCCTGCTGAGGCATCTCTCGATATGAGTCAGTATCCCACAGAGCTCGTCAAAGTCTTGGATGCTCACGGAGGACTGAACACTTGGAGAGATCAGCGGGCACTATCCTACGAGATCGTAAAGGAAGGTCAGAATGAACTCCAACAGATCGATCTACAGACACGTAGAGAGCGTATCGAGGCTGCAGACTTCAAGACCGGTTATGATGGTGAGCAGTTTTGGTTGGAGGCGGATACTTCCTACAGTGGTAATCCTGTGTTTTATCATAATCTCATGTTTTACTTCTATGCGATGCCATTCGTACTGGCGGATGATGGGATCGTGCATGGAGGTACGGAGCCACTGGTCTATGACAGTGTGAGCTATCCTGGTATCCGGATCAGCTATGAAGAAGGAGTCGGAGTTAGCTCTCAAGATGAGTACTATCTGCACTATGATGCTGAGACTTACGAGATGACTTGGCTGGGCTACACAGTGACTTATTTCTCGGGACAAAAAGCCGATAAGGTTAGCTGGATTAGATATGATGACTGGCAGACTTTCAGCGGTGTCAAGCTACCAAAGTCTATGGAATGGTACAAAGTCGAAGAAGGCAAAATCACTGAACCGAGAAGGCGTAGATCTTTTGATCAGGTGACATTGTCTGCTGAGCCATTTGCTGATGAGATATTCGCTCCGACGGCGGACGCTGAGATCGTAGAGCAGTAAGATAGATCAGTAGAAGTAGGTATGGATATAGTCCATGATCGCTACTCGATTCATATAGGAGTAGACGGCGAGGAAAATGGCTAAGATGATGATCGAGCGGATCACATTCTTTTTCATGATCTGATTTTTCTCTCGAGCTGTCTTGAAGTTTCGACGACCAGTATAGGACATAGTTGCTTATTTGAGGAGGTGACCCATTGAGTTTTTCTTAGTCTCGAGATATGCTCGATTGATTTCATTAGCTGGGATGATGAGCGGGATACGCTCCACTACCTCGATGTCGTGAGCGGTGAGGTTTTCGATTTTATCAGGATTATTAGTGATGAGTCTTATCTGCTTGATACCGAGTGACTCAAGTATATCTGCTGCTATCGAGTAGTCTCTATAGTCTGCCTCGAGTCCGAGCGCTTCATTAGCCTCGATGGTATCCATGCCTTGCTCTTGATGTTTGTAGGCGAGGATTTTATTGATGATACCTATGCCTCTTCCTTCTTGTCGCAGATAGATTACAGCTCCTTTTTTTTCCTCGATGATACGCATAGCGGCGTCGAGCTGCTGACCACAGTCACACTTGAGTGAGTGAAAGATATCTCCCGTCAGACACTCCGAGTGTACTCTCACATATACTGGCTCAGATGGATCCATCTCAGGATGTCGGAGAGCAAGATGGGGCATAGGATCACCGCTATCATCGGTGAAGGCTGATAAAATAAATGAGCCCCACTCCGTCGGTAATAAGGTCTCTGCTTGATTAAGTATTAACTTATTTGTCATTCTACTGCTTGACTCAATAGTCTTTAATGCGTTCCCAATAATTTTGGTTCTCTATTTCATCTACTAATTGTAGGTAGTTGAAATAGCGCAATTCGCTGATCTCACCGGTCTCGAGTGCTTCTTTGATCGCACATTGTGGCTCGTTGCGGTGAGTACAGTCGGCAAATTTACAGTCTTTACTATGTATAAAAAACTCTCGAAAATTATGAGCGATGTCCATGACCTCCAGATGATTAAAGCTGAGACTCTTGATACCCGGAGTGTCGATGATATGAGTCTGCTCGTCTATGTCAAACATCTCTGCAAAAGTGGTCGTATGCTGCCCTTTGCCGCTATAGTCGGAGATATCCTGCGTCCTGAGCTCCAGATCTGGTATGAGTTGATTGATGATAGAGGACTTACCCACACCCGACTGACCTGAGACGAGGGTCGTTTTATTTGCCAATAATTTATGGATTTCGTCCAGCGAATCTCCAGTGATCGAGCTACAGCTCATGGCATGATGGCCGATGGACTCGTAGATGTCTTTCAGGTATCCAAAGAGGTTTTCTTCTGCCTCGGTCCAGAGATCACTTTTGTTAAATACGATATGGACAGGGATATTATAAGGCTCCGTCATCAGCAGAAACCTATCAATGAATCCTTGTTTGAGATTAGGCTCGATGATCGTGACGATGAGCAAGGCCTGATCGATATTGCTAGCTAATATGTGCAGGAAATGCTTTTTTCGTGGCGACTGTCGGATGACATAGTTACGACGATCGGCGATGGTGTTGATCACGGCGAGCTCACCTTCTACTTTATAGCCTACGATATCACCGACTGCGACAGGATTTGTCAGTTTGAGGCCATTCAGTTTGAACTTCCCTCTTATTACGGCCTGTAGGATCTCTTTTGAAGTGAGATCCTTGAGCTGGTAGTACTTACCAGTAGATTTTATGACGACAGCTTGATTCATAGTGTCTCTATGGCTTGATGAGCTACAGGGCTATGATGCCGCTGTGCGATGTAGTCTACGCATTCATGGGCAAATGCAGGATTTTCTTCAATAGCATTGCCGATGACGATCATATCAGGACGAGCGGCATACACATCTGCTAAGCGCTGCATATCGCTGATTCCTCCGCCTATGATGATCGGCAGATCCACCTTCTCTCTCAGTAGCGATATGAGATGTGCTGGCGGGTGCTGAGCTGCTCCGCTTCCGCCCTCGAGATAGAGGCAGCTCCATCCTATGAGCTCTGCAGCTATAGCCATCCGTATGATCTCTGCGGAGTCTGCCGGATCTATAGGCTTGGTGCCAGTCACCTGAGCTGTACTGCTCTGATGACCTCCATCCAGTAGCATATAGGCACAGCTGTATATCGGCAGATCCAGAGAGCGCAGCTGAGTGGCTGAGCGTATGTGCTCACCTATGACATAGTCAAAAGAACGACCTGAGAAAAGCGAAGGCAATAAGACCCCATCGGCATCCCCATGCAACTGATCCTCACCACCCGGGAATAATATCAGCGGAGTATCACAGCGACTGCGGATATCAGCGAGGACCTGTGCGATGGTCGGCCGCCTCATCGTAGATCCACCAACTAAGAGTATATCTACCTCACAGGTCGATATAGCGATACGGTAGTCCTCGGGCAGCTCGAGATACTTCTCTGGATCTATTAATACTGCTATACTGGGCCGATTTGTCGACATCCATGGCTGTCTACTCATAGAGTTCAAAGGTATGGTTTTTAGACAGGGCGATGATCAGAAATAATCGACAGGATCTCGACTGTAGGTATGAAAAAAGGCCTCCGATCACTCAGAGGCCTCACATTTTGATAAACTATTCTAAAAAATGGTTTTTGAGAGTATTCTCAGGTTTTAGATATTCACAGTCTTATAGAAGGTTTCACCGGCTACTTTGACTACTACCGTGTACTCGCCAGTCAAGACATCCTCAAAGCTGATCTGCTTATTGATAGATGGCATGTCTGAGTAAGTCTTTTGGTAGAGTGTCTTGTTGTCATCCATCACGGCGATCTCGACATCTTTTCCGAGAGCTAATAGATTGAAGCTCACTTTCTTGTTGTCTCCGACCTTGATGATAGGCTTATAGACGACCTGCGACTTAGCAGAGTGGTAGATGATGGTCTCATCCGTGAGGGTGAATCCCAATTTCTCCACACTGAGGGCATCGTCTATGACCAGTGTATACGAGCCAAGAGGTAAGGCGTTAAGATCGTACCGCTTAGCGATTTGACTGCCTGTAGCTACTTTCTCTCGGTATACGACATTCTTCCCTTCGTCAAGAATGCTACAGGTGACTTGTTTTCCATACATTTTTGATAGATTGACTACCAATTTCTTGTCCTCTGGCGTATTCAGTACATGTACTGAAAAATAGCTCGAGGCAGAACCCAATGTCGGCATGATGAGGGCCAACATTAAAATGCTTGCTGTTAAAAAATACTTTTTCATGATAATGATAATTTGATTATGAATTACTGATTACAAAGCTCGATAGTTTTGTGAGGTGATTCACACTTCAATTTTTCATTCATTACAACTATATTAACCTTGTTAGTTTAATTTATTGTTAACTTGGTTAATTCTAAATATATATTACAAACTTCAGCCAAATTTCCTTTTGATGTCTTTTGGTTTTAGTCAAAAATGTGATGTCCAACAAACTATTCATACCCAGTATCCAGAAGCCTGCATTGGAGAAAATCCAACCTTCCTTTGGCAGTAGTATTAGTTTTAAGAGATTCACTGATGAGCAACCTAATGGTATCGCAGCTTGGCACTATCATCCTGAGATAGAGCTCGTCTATATCCAGAGTGGAAGTGGTAAAAAACATATTGGCAATCATGTGTCCTACTATAATGAAGGTACCCTACTCCTCATCGGATCGAATGTGCCGCACTATGGATTTACCGATCGGATGACGAGTATGAATACGGAGGTGGTTCTACAGTTTAGACCAGACTTCCTCGGTAGTGCTATCGACGAAGTGACGGAGTTTGGGAGGATCAATGAGCTCCTGAAGCAGTCCTTACATGGTTTGGCGTATCATGGCAAAACCAAAGAAAAAATTGGAAATCTACTGGACGATATGGTGATTATGTCACATTTTCAGCGCTTACTGCATACTATCAAGGTGCTCAATATCATGGCAAAATCTGATGAATACGAGATCCTCAATGCCTCTAAGGTCACGATAGAGACTAATCAGCAGGACAAGGATCGCATCAAGGTGATCTATGATTTTGTCCGAGAAAACTTCCAGCAAAATATCAGTCTGGAGGAGATGTCTGAACTGACTAATATGACAGTTCCCTCTTTCTGTCGCTACTTCAAAAAACAGAGTGGGAAGACCTTCACTCAGTTTGTTAATGAGTTCAAAGTGATACATGCCTGCAAGCTGCTATCAGAGACGGGTCGCTCGATATCTGACATTTGCTTCGAGTGTGGATTCAATAATTTTTCGCATTTCAACAAACAGTTTAAAAATGTGACGGGTAAGAATCCATCAGAATATCGAGCAGAATTCAGAAGAGTCATCAGCTAATCGAAATACCCTTAAACGGTAAAGGGTTTTCCCCAATCTTTCTTTTTCGGTGTATGTACGCATATCTCAGAGATGAGCTCAGGATAGCTTTGTCTCATCATAATCAAATACCGAAAAAATTCCTAAACCAAAAAAAAAGTACAACACTATGAACAGCAAATTAGTAATGTGGACAGTAATAGCGATGTTATTCATGATGATATTCGCCTGTAGTGATGAGGACGATAGCTCAACACCTACTGTCGATGATGAGACGGGCAGGATATCACTGAGAGCTACAGATGCCCCGATAGATGATGCAGGAGTACAGTCTGCCGTAGTGACTATCTCTAAGGTCTATGTAGACGGAGAACAGATAGAAGGATACAACAAAACAACTGTAGATCTACTCGCCTATCAAAATGGTAGCACCTATGATCTCGGCACCTACGATATAGATGCGGATAGCTATAGCACAGTGACACTCGAGCTCGATATGAGCACTACAGCTGATGGTGAGTCTCCTGGCTGCTATGTACTCAATGCTGATGGACAGAAACATAGTCTCATCACGTCTAATGGTATGCTACAGCTGCAGGCTGACTATGAGGTCATGGCCGATCAACAGACTGAGTTGATCTTTGACTTTGACCTTCGCAAGGCTATCCGAGAAGGACAAGATAATATGGACGACTATGATTTCGTCGCCCAGGCAGCACTCGAAAACTCCATCCGTGTCATCCATGGTGATGATCAGCAGGTAGTATCTGGCCAAGTGACTGGCCTGGATGGAGAGTCAGATGTAGTAGTCGCTTATCTGTATGAGAAGGGGACCTTCTCTTCTGATACAGAGGTAGTGGCAGAGACAGAGAGTCAGATCGCTTTTCCTAATGCTATCACCTCTACCACGGTGGATGCAGACGGGAGATTTGAGATGCACTTTATCCCAGAGGGAGACTATGAGCTACAGCTCGCCGCCTATCAGTATGATATGGAGGGAGAGGCGCAGCTCGATGGTATGATCACTCTCGGGCTCGATGGTGTCCTCGGATCGATACTCGGAGGCATAGAGATCACTGTAGATGGTGATACCGAGCTGCAGCTGACTGCAGAAGGCTACATCGGCATATTCAATTAGACCAACAACACCCCAATTCCAATCAACCCAGACCTACCCAGATCAAAACAATCTTTTCTACCTGCATAATCATTTAATTGCAATGTCGTGGACCTCCAGTGGGTCTGCGACATTTTTTGTTTTGATAGCATTAGTGACATTGCCGAGTCTTCACTATTTTGGGCAGGACTATGAGAGAGCACCCGACAGATGATCAGTGGCTGAGGAGCGTCGAGCAAAATAGCTGGCAGATAGAGCTCCTCATCAGTGGTGGTCTACTCATCACCCTCTACTATCTCCCTGATAAGATCAATAACTGGCTACAGCAGGCTGTCATTGAGACAGAGCTGACCACCGGTATCGTCTTGATGTTTTTATTACTGCTGGTTTTGAGCAAGGCGCTATTAGTTGGCTTTGCAGCGAATCTTTTGCTGAGAGCGCTATGGCTGGCATCATTGGGTGTGCACTATGCGTATCCGTCGGGTGTGGATTATGAGGGTCTGCCCTATGACGAGGAGATCAAGGAGCGCCTCCGAGCTCGGGACAATCCTACTCGAAAGGTGCTCATGCTGGAGACGCTGAGTAGTCTGTCCTATTCGATGTCGATATTCTTGACCTGGTTTTTTTTGGGTACGATGCTCATAGTCGTATTGATGTATTTTCTCTTGTTTGAGCCATTTTTATCCAGTGATATCTATGAGAGCCATTTATTCGGATATGGTGTCTTATTGATCAATGTGATCATAGCTTTGGGATTGATGGATCATTTTGTCTGGTCTCGAGCACGTGGTGGTTCTCGATGGCTGGCGGCTTATGATCGATTTTCGCAGCTGCTCTCATATATTAATCTCAGTTACTTCTTCAGATATGAGTGGCGAGTGCTCAATAGTCATATCCATCCACTCAAGGTCGCTGGAGTGTCTTTACTTTATTTGGCTATAGCCATACTCCTATCGCTCACAGATATCTCTTGGTATACGCTACAGCTGGAGTGGACACCTCTCGATCATAGAGACTATGCAGATATGCGCCAAGGCTATCTGTCAATAGACAAAGAAGAATATGAGGAACACTATGAGGCAAATGAATATCGCAGACATGTGACTATCCAATCCGAAGTGATCAAGGATAGATATCTCGATGTATTCGTCCCTTATGATGAGTGGTATGACAACTCTCTCCGCTATCTCTATGAAAAAAATGGAGTCGTCAAAAGCCCCTCTGATAAAGAGGATTATGATATGGTAGAAAACCTAAATGGGGTTTTGGATGCACTTGATCATACTTTTGGCGTACGCATCGATGGTGTAGATCGAGACTCCCTCCGGTGGTGGCAGCGACATCACCCCAAGACTGATCAGTTGGGATTCATGACTCGGGTAGATGTCGACACATTGGACGCTGGAGCACACCATCTCTATATGATCTATTATCAGCATTATGACGATGAGTCTATAGATACTTTTGGTATACAGTGGACACCTTTTTGGACGGAGTGATGACCCTATCTCATTAGTATAAGTGACCTATACTATCCATAGTAGTCTAATAGTTTGGACTATTGACAGTAAGGATATATGAGCTATACATCAACGATGGGTGAGGAAGTGATCTTCAGATATATACAGGGTGAGATCGATAGAGAGCAGGCTATCAGGGCCATGTGTGTATTGGATAATCTCTCAATAGAATCAGCCACGGGTATCATAGATCAGATAGCTGCATAAAAGACTCTATACAAATCTGCGACTCCTGCTCCTGATCAACACTATACTCGTGATCATCAGAGACAATAGCAAGATCATCAGTCCCCACTCTGATAGCGTAGGTATGGGTTCATTATTTTGATTTGCGACACCGAGACCCATCAGCGACCAGCCTCCAGGTCCATTGTTCAGCGCTTTTAGCTCTGAGTCTTCACAGGCCAACAGATTCATAGGATTAGCCATGCCAAGGAAGAGCCCGTCCTCATCTCCTATCATAGTGCGGATCCCATAGGATGCGTTATTGCCCACACCACGGATACTTTCTGGTATAGCTGGAGATGACCCATTGTCAAATCTCATAAGATCTGCTCCCAGATAATTAGCTGGATCAAATAATGAGCTAATACTGTTATACGCTTTTTCAAACATCTCACACTGATCAGTATCCATGCCGAGCATAGAACAGTCAAAAGGGAAGGTCATTGGGACCTCTATATCCAGATTGCCAAACAGCAAGTAGCTGAAGTCCATGGTTCCGACGTAGAGTTTATCCTCATAAGTATCCATGGTCCAGGTATAATTATTGAATGGATTTCCAAAACCCGGAGGGCCATAGGTCGGATTTAGATTACTATTATTAGGTACGATCGACCACTCGGCCGACATCGGATCATAGGCGGGATAAAGTGGAGAACCGTACAAGAGCTCTATCTCTGGTGTAGTATCAAAATTGTCCCCTCGGAATATGCTGATCGATCTGAATGTGCCAAGTATTGCTCTGACCAGAGAGTCGGGTGTGCTGGGCACGCCATATGCCGTGAAGTGAGCTACTGTGGATAAGAATGGTACGTGCATAGTACCCCAATATAGCTGTCCATCAAATGAAGCTAATGCTCCTCCTCCATAGGTCAAGGCTACTACCGGATCAGGCTCATAGTCCGTGGTGGTCCATACTTTCTGCCAGTCTGCCTTATCGGCGCTACTGAGACCACCGGCACCAATGGCTGGGCTCATGAATAAAGAAGCAAAAGTAGCCCCTACACCTCCGATATTTCCAATACTGCCTGGCCACGTCGTGACAAATATGCGTCCATCATGAGACTCAAGTTCGGCGCCCTGTCCATCGAGCTCTCCGACTACTTCAAACTGGAAAGGATCTGATTTTGATCCAGTCCATTTGAGGACGCTGCCTCCTGCCCCAGCGTTGCCCACAGCAGTATACAGGACATCTTCATGTACGAGCCATTTTCTGATATTAGCATATTCAGGAAATGACTGCTGCCCTAAGAAGGCGCCCGTCTCACTATCAAAGGCAAACATATTGACCGCAGATAAACCTGGGCCTGCAAAAAAGACGACGCCATCGTGTGCTCCAGCAGAACGTATGCCCAAGGACTGGGCTAACAATGGAGCTGTCATAGCAGATGGAGTGATATCTTCTAATTCTTTATTGGTGATATTATACTTGTAGATACGAGCTGGTCTGAAGTCTCCCAGTGCATCTCCGAGTAGGTCAGCATAAGGGCTATCACCAAACTCACAAGCGTAAGACTCATTCGACGTCGGAATATCTGCCATCAGATATCCTCCGATCACTAAGCAGTGTACATTAGGTCCAGTGCCAAACCAGATATCATCCCCTGTCTTAGCTAATCCCCAGACATATGCCTGATTGACTTTGGGTTGGGACCCTGATGGACAGTCATCGCATGATATACCTGCAGGATGATATTCATTCCGTGCATCTCCGACTCCATAGAAGCATTCATCCGGAGGTGCCTGAGCAAATAACTCTCGCTCTAAGACTTGAAAATCTTCTTCGACCAGCATGGATAGGTCTACTAAGCTCTGTATGTAGTCGGGTATATCCGACATAGTGGCTGATGCGGAGCCAGATAAAGAAAAGCCCATGAGAATGAGCCCAAAAATGTACGTTTTCATTGTGCTAATGGTTGATAATGCCACAATTTAACATTTAGCCACTTATCAGAATACCAAATGAAATTGAAATTTTAACATTTGTGATAAAGAATAGCTATAAATGGGGAGGCGAGAGGGATTACATCATAAACACTTACACATATGCAGGTTGTGATTGGCTTTCAAATTGTATCTTAAGTGTAGTTGATTACAGCTCGATGTAGTGGATGACCATGAAGCTCTGAGTTGTGATTGGCTTTCAAATTGTATCTTAAGTGTAGTTGATTACAGCGCAGGTGTTGATACATTAATCACTTCGACTGTTGTGATTGGCTTTCAAATTGTATCTTAAGTGTAGTTGATTACAGCATAATTGGATTAACGTAAATGATAGGCTGGTTGTGATTGGCTTTCAAATTGTATCTTAAGTGTAGTTGATTACAGCCTCTTCTATTTCTGGCCTCTTCTCTACTATGTTGTGATTGGCTTTCAAATTGTATCTTAAGTGTAGTTGATTACAGCTTGGTGTTTGTGGTATTCCATAATAATCCCGTTGTGATTGGCTTTCAAATTGTATCTTAAGTGTAGTTGATTACAGCACAAAATCCTGACTATATCCCAATGAGCTAGTTGTGATTGGCTTTCAAATTGTATCTTAAGTGTAGTTGATTACAGCATAATTTCGGATAATGCTCCGCACGCACAAGTTGTGATTGGCTTTCAAATTGTATCTTAAGTGTAGTTGATTACAGCCGCCACGGATCAGCCACCTTGTTATCCGCTGTTGTGATTGGCTTTCAAATTGTATCTTAAGTGTAGTTGATTACAGCAAAATCTGGTAGATGCCGGGGCGGCTCGCCGTTGTGATTGGCTTTCAAATTGTATCTTAAGTGTAGTTGATTACAGCACGCAATGTAGCTATCTATTTTTGAAGGTGGTTTTGATTGGCTTTCAAATTGTATCTTAAGTGTAGTTGATTACAGCTGTGTACTTCATAGGAAGTGATATTAAACTGTTGTGATTGGCTTTCAAATTGTATCTTAAGTGTAGTTGATTACAGCGATGATCGAGTATCTATCTACTGAGATCGGTTGTGATTGGCTTTCAAATTGTATCTTAAGTGTAGTTGATTACAGCTTTTTCTCCTGGTACTTAGTTTTGAATACTGTTGTGATTGGCTTTCAAATTGTATCTTAAGTGTAGTTGATTACAGCTTTTTCTCCTGGTACTTAGTTTTGAATACTGTTTTGATTGGCTTTCAAATTGTATCTTAAGTGTAGTTGATTACAGCTAGTCTGGAAAACGATCATCAAGAAAGGGCGTTGTGATTGGCTTTCAAATTGTATCTTAAGTGTAGTTGATTACAGCACGCAATGTAGCTATCTATTTTTGAAGGTGGTTTTGATTGGCTTTCAAATTGTATCTTAAGTGTAGTTGATTACAGCTGTAGTTCCTATCCCAAAATTGCCAGCATGTTGTGATTGGCTTTCAAATTGTATCTTAAGTGTAGTTGATTACAGCGTGACATTTACACTTCCTCCATTCCCTACAGTTGTGATTGGCTTTCAAATTGTATCTTAAGTGTAGTTGATTACAGCAAAAAACTCTTAGATCATACATGAATATTGGTTGTGATTGGCTTTCAAATTGTATCTTAAGTGTAGTTGATTACAGCTTTATTGCTCAAGTATGCCTACACTAATACGTTGTGATTGGCTTTCAAATTGTATCTTAAGTGTAGTTGATTACAGCTTAAGTCAACCAGAAGCACCCGTACAATCAGTTGTGATTGGCTTTCAAATTGTATCTTAAGTGTAGTTGATTACAGCCAAACTCGGATGGCTTACAACGACATATAGTTGTGATTGGCTTTCAAATTGTATCTTAAGTGTAGTTGATTACAGCTCTTTCCATATCGTGATCCTATTCCTATACGTTGTGATTGGCTTTCAAATTGTATCTTAAGTGTAGTTGATTACAGCGTGACTCAAGTAGGAACTTAAGCCACGTCTGTTGTGATTGGCTTTCAAATTGTATCTTAAGTGTAGTTGATTACAGCACCACCCTATCGTTATTAAGATTCTCATAGGTTGTGATTGGCTTTCAAATTGTATCTTAAGTGTAGTTGATTACAGCGTATCCCTCATAATGCGCTGTAATTCAGCCGCTTAAGAAAGCACTTAGAAATTGAATTTTTAGAATAGCTCCAGTTGGTTTTTCATTATCGGTAATGGTTCTTTCTTTTTGCCATGAAAGATTTTCATTTTGCCAAATTGACGATCAGTCACCGTGAGTATTGCCACTTTACCTTTTTTAGGAAGTATCCGTTTGATTCGTTGTTCATGCACGAGTGCATTCTCTCGACTCGCACAGCTGCGCAGATAGATAGAATATTGAAACATGGTAAAGCCATCCTTCAATAAAAATTTTCTGAAATGATTTGCTACCTTAACTTCTTGCTTGCTCTCAGTCGGTAGATCAAAAAATACATATAGCCACATGGTTCGATATTGGTTGATTCTGGTGTGACTTAGCATCTTTAGATTTTAGTTGATTATTTCTGGATATAGTATCTTTCTTTTCTTTCCTTCATAGCATTGTACTAATGATGCTGTAGTCATCGAGAGCCCGATATATAGTGGTCTTTTCTTATTGCCATATTTGGCATCAGCAGTCATCACACTTAATATAGATGCTCGGTCATTTTTATTCAAAAACCCTTCCAAACTCTCCTTTTGATGGCATATGGATAATACCTTGGCATCTACAAATGGCCTATAGGGCTCCATGATATCATCAGCCAGGCAGTAGGCGTTGTACTGATTTTTGTGAAAAATACCCAAGGTGGGATGAAGTCCCGATGCGACAATAGCCCGAGCTACCATGGATCGGATGATGGCATAGCCATAGTTGAGCATACCGTTAGGAGGGTCTCCATACTGGTCACGTACAAATCCATCGATAAGAGTCTTCCAGTAGTATGCGGATGCCTGTCCTTCTATATTATTGGGATCACCGCTCTGGACACGCTCTACGAGTACCTTTAGTCGCTTTGTATTTTTACCATAGTACCGGAGTACAGCTATTTGGTTATGTATTTTGGCTTTTATAGTTTGCTGCCATAGATTTTTATTCAGAGGCAGACTTGCTGATAGCTGAGTCTTCATCACTTTGCTTTGTAGGCTGTTAGCGTTGAATGGTAGCATGAGGCCAGCTGGCATGTGGCTATCATCACAGCTGATGATAGCAGACTTGTTTCTTTGTAGAGCTCGGATAGCTTGATGGGTGATCGTTATCTGGCCATGGTCCATTATGATGACACCTATATCTTCTATAGGTCGTGTTACCTCTTGAGAGTCTTTATTTGAGGGATTCACTTTTATGCATAGCTGATCATTCTTGAGGCTCAGGTACGCCGGGTTGCTGAAGTATAGAGTTTGTTTGATCATGCCCCCTGAGATATTCTGCCGAGGCGGTCTACTTTCAGTTTCACGCAGTGGCGTTTGATCATTATATTGTCCCATGACTTTTCTTCTTTATTCAGCGCAGAAAACTCTTTTTTATCTACTATTGGAGACGCCACGGTTTGCTGAATAAAAAAAGCTTGTTGTTTAGTAAAAGATACGCACTTATAGATTCGCTCTGTATCTATTGAATTAGGGAGATTGATATCTTCACCTTCGTCTGGCACATATACTAAGTCTAATGGAGATAGCGTAAACCAAGAATGATTTTCGACTGGTGGAGCTATATCTTGGCCATTTTTCATAGCGTATATCACCTGATATAAAGGGATGGATGAGTCTTTCGTGATCAGATATTCTTGTGTTTCGTTATTGACATATATTACGAAGAATAGGTTTGTTCCCTTTTGGGCCTCAACATATTTGGGGTTTAGGTCTACTTCGTCATGGATGGCAAACTTTTTACCCATGTCTTCATATAGTTTTACTTTGTACATAGGCGTTTTAAGTTTTTTATTAAACTCAACTAATCCATTTGGCGAAAAAGCAACTGCTGGGTCATTTCCATATTCTTTGAGGTGCTGGCTAAGTCTATTTCTGGTATCTTGATCTATTACCTTTTGTATGACCTTTTGACTAAATGAGCTATCAATTGATTTTCTAACAGAGGCATATCCGTCGCTCACTTTTATCATATCTACTTTCTCTATGGCCTGACCTTGGACCATGAGCGGGTTCTTTTTGATATCTTTTTTCAGCGCTTTGATATCGTTATTACATTGCTTGAGTCTTTTGTTCACTACCTTTTTTATTATCCCTTTTGCGATATTGTCTATATCATTGAGTGCTCGAGACAAAGGCACAGCTTTTTTGTATTCTTTGATGCTCGATCTTCCATAGACAGTGTCCTTATGTAGTGGCTTTCGGATTGACCAGTTGCTTTGAGATTTCGCCTGTCTCACATACTGTTTCTTTAGAGAGTCATCAGCTTGTTTGACATATTTCTGATAGTAGTTTGTGGTTTTATTGATTATTCGCATGTTTTGTTTGAATGATACTACGATATCTTCCAGAGCAGACTTAGCATCTGTAGTGATTGACGCCCATGGTTTTATGAAGGTTTTGTTTTGAGCTCCTTGTTGGCGCTTGCGGATTATTTTTGGTTCCAGCTCGTATTTGATTGTTTGATTATTGAGACTACTGATATACTGTATATGATGTCTGGTCGTGCAGGCTATGATCAGTGCATCCAGCGCATGATGACGATGGTCCAGTCTTTTGATTTCGGTTTCATTGCCTGAGAGATGTATTTTCCCATTACGCTTTTCATAATAATCTTCAGTTTGAGTTTTTTCATTCATTCGTTCGAATCTTGGTGCTAAGATTTGTTTCCAGATATCGTGTAGGCCCCAGTCTCTTTTGAGCTGATGAGTGATGGCCCCTGCGAGAGGGAGGATATGGCGAGATTGGTTATTTGTGTCCTTCTCATCACGGACTATCGGATCCAGTAGTTGGATTAGTTTTTTGGATATATACCTTGTATTGTTGAGCTGACTACTTATGAAGGATTGTGGCACATCATAAGACATCAATGTTTGTAACTTTCGTTTGTTCTTCCAAAACATTCTATTCACAAGTGCTTCGTATTCGTCCTTGAGTAGTATAGTATGTCCGCTTTTTAGGATAGCGCCCCCTTCTTCGATGACAAACTTGTAGGCCGTTCTATTGTCTTTTAGTTGATTAGCGTCTCTTTCACAGATTATTTTGTTGTTTAGAGAGTTATCATAGTATAGGCTTCTGGGTATTACGTGCTCTATTTCATACTCAGGCGAGAATAGTCTGGATAAGGGTATAGGTTGGCCTGTATAAGGTGATATATATTTTTGATCGAGCCAAAGTTTGTAGCGTTGGAGTTCGCTTGTGGTAGGATCATCTTTTCGTCTTATTGCTTTTATATCGTCATCTATTTCGCTTTGTATAGATATAGCTCCTTCTTCATAGAGTTTGAGCATTTCTTGTTGCCCTACACTATAGGGGTTGATATATTCGCTTTCATTTTTTAGTTCACGTAGCAGAGCTTTTACTCTCTCATTGGTTCGTCTGTTTTCATTTCGTCGATTAGTTAGCTGATTCCTTTTGTCATTTGGTAGTTTTAGCGATCGAGCCATTTCTACATGGATTTCATCTGGCTTGCCATATGTTTTCCATATATCTCTCACGACGAGCATTGATTCTCGTAGTATTTTTTCTACTGTTGGATTTCGTAGACTATGCTGAGGTATTAGTTTCTGCACATCGATTTCATCAGGAGTATTATAGATAGCGACATCAGCATACTCACTGTGCCGGTCGTATATGATATATGATGCCAGCCATTCAGGGACACCGCTGAAATCTTCAATCTTTTGGTATTCTTTGAGAGAGTTATTGTTGAGCTTATCTCTTACTATGTCAGCTATTTCTTCGTCCCATTCTCCATCTATTATCTTATTTATCCGTTTTTTCACTTTAGGAGCTATCGCATCTGATGACCAAGCATCTCCACATCGCATCAGGCTAAGTAAGGTTTCAATTGCTTTTTTTGAAAGTGCTCCGTATTCTTTTTGAAATGGGTCTACGTTGTTTGCTATTATTTCTGCTACCTGTTGAGATAGGCCTATTTGGGGATGTTTTAGTGCATTGATGACTTCATTGTCACTATCGATGGAGTATAGAGCGTGCCATATAGGTATTAGTATATCAAGAGAGTTGAGCTTAGATATAGTGTCCTCAATATCTTTGATAAGAGCTACATTTTTTGACTCTTTCTTTGATTCCTCTTTTTGTTTCTTTACGAGAGCCTTGAGTAGTGTACTTTTTGTGTCATTTCCTTTGATTTTTACACCTTCTTCATAGTTTATTCTATACTCTTTGATATCAAGTGATAGCAATTTCAAAATCTGTTTTTCGCTTACTTCACTGAGGTTATCAAATAATGAGTACAAGCGATATTTCATATCATTTGTAAGAATTGACTCAGTAAAATCGACATCTATCCTCAGTATATTTTGGTCATCTCTATGGTTTCGTTTATACACCTTAAGATTGTGTATGAGGCTCCAGATCCTAAACTCTTGAAATAGGGGATGCGATTTTGCAATCGCTTTTATTGGTTTTTCAAAGACCTGTCCACCTTTCCGATAGGTGTATTTTTCATATTTACAGTCAGCTATTAAGTGCTTTTTGGACTTCAGTGGCCGTTGATAGAAAATTATATCTTCTATGATCAAGTACTTCATGGATCGAGCAGATAAGTCTTTCTGTCTTGATTCATTGTTTTTATATAGTACGGTGGACGCAGTTCGTAATATCTCTCGACTACTTAGTTCGTCGTGATATTTTTCTTGAGTAGATAAGATTTGATCAAGTTCAGTCTTGTAAAAATCTCGATCTATAGTGTGGACTTCTTTGCCCCTTATCTTGATTTTAGGATCGTGAAGCAAGGAGTCGTAAATGTATGCACCAACTGTTTTATTTTGTTCTTTAATGGATTGCTCTGACTTCTTTTTTCTTAGTGTCCAGTCATCTTCACCTGGAGTTGATAGGGTTACTTTAAATCCGCTTTTAGTTTGACGTTCAGTCACTATGAACTCTACTCGATCATTTCCCCACATTGGTTTTTCTTTCGCCTTATATTCCCCGATTATTCCAGAGTCCAGTTCTATTTCAAATTGGCCTTTGCTTATCAGTTCTACACGTACCACTTTATCAGATACAAAATACTTTCCAGAAGCTGTTGCTGTAGTATTATCTCCCCGCAGTTGATAGTAGCCTCTCTTCGCATTAAACTGCATTATTACCCATGCTAATTCTTCTTTAGTTATTTTTTCTGTTAGGGCTTTTTTACGGAGATAATATATAGTCCAATCATGGGGTACTTTGAATTCAGAACCGTGATATTTTCTGAATTCAAAAAGCATTTCTTTATAAGAACTTTGAAACTTGAATTCCCTTCGGTTTTTGTCAAATGTATATGCGAAAGAGCGTTTATTGTTAATTGAGTAATCTTGATTGATGAATCCGGCCGATTTAAGGACTTTAATTAGACGATTCCGTCTTAGTCTTCTTCTTTCTATCAATCTTCTGACCCCACGATACCTTGTTCTTTCTGATACAGCAGATTTTAGTTTTCCACTATTGAAGTCTCCGATCTCTTTTTGATCCATGGGCAGTATTCGACTACCCATTCCTAATATTTTACCCTCTTTGTTAGCAAAGTCATGGGCTATTAATGCCCATCCAATAGAATTAGTCCCAATGTCTAAACCAAGAATATTTTTCATATAACGTTTTTTAGTGTACCTTGTAATTACAATTTGAAGTCAATCACAATAAGGATTATTCCGTTGTGAAAACTTAACGGGTGGGGTTAAATCTCGCCCTTTTTCTTTTCTAAGCTGCTTGTCTCCTGCGATAAATAAATAGATACCGACCACGTAGAAATATGGTGACAATAGTAATGGCTGTTGACAAAGAGTAAGCTGAGCTTAGAATGAAATAAGTCCCTCATTAGAATGCGAAGTTGATGCATTCACAATTTAAGAAAATTCAAATAAGTATTGTGTTTGTATTCAGAGTATAGAATGAAGTGAGAATTGACTCATCAGAGATGTACGTATCTCTATACCTTAAAAACCAAAAAAGCCCAGCGTATTGCTGAGCTTCTTGTTGACCCACTAGGACTCGAACCTAGAATGACGGTACCAAAAACCGTAGTGTTACCATTACACCATGGGTCAGTTTGGAGGCGCAAATTTAATACATTTTAATACTTATGGAAACCATAATTAAGAAAAAATTTATGCAGCCCTTCTTGCTATCCCATATTTTCGCAGCTCAATAGAATAAACACAATGAAAAAATCAATTTTGGCTATAGCCATCGCTCTACTACAGATCAGCCTGATCGCACAGGATAGCGTAGATACGACGAGCTATAGTCTCGGCATGAGCGTAGGAGCTCGCATGGCCAATCAGGGAGCATCGGATATCGACTATGATAGCTTCATCAAAGGACTCCAGGCTACACTCGAAAAACAAGAAACGCTGATCACTAAAAACCAAAGTGACAGCATCAACTATGTATATTTTCAATCACAACAGGACAAAATGTTTGACAAAGTAAAAGAAGACGGCCTAAAGTACCTCGAGGAGAATGCTAAGCGCCCAGAAGTAAGCACTACGGAGAGCGGACTCCAGTATCAAGTGATCGCAGAGGGCGATGGAGGTGCTAAGCCTACTGCCAGCAGCACAGTGACAGTACACTATGTAGGTCAGTTGATCACAGGAGAGATGTTTGACAGCTCAGTAGATAGAGGAGAGCCGATCAGCTTCCCGCTCAATCGAGTGATCCCAGGATGGACTGAGGGTCTACAGCTGATGACAGTCGGATCTAAGTATCGTCTATTCATCCCATACGAGCTCGGATATGGAGCGAGAGGGGCTGGTGCAGCGATCCCGCCATACTCGACATTGATCTTTGATGTAGAGCTATTAGCGATCAAATAGTATGCTATAGATCACCACTCGATGGTGTAATGATATCCGGAGGAGGTCTTAGGCTCAGATGAGCTTGAGGTCTCTTTCTTTTTTATCTCGTATTGGATGATGGTTTTGGGTTTCTCGGGAGGTAGCTTGAAGCGTATATTGATGGTCTTATGAAATATGGTACGCCCTCTCCGGACAACTTTGTCCAGTCTAAATTTTAGCAGCATTGCTACCCGCTGAGCCTCCTCATCACAGCCATGACCTACGCTTTGTTTGATCCGTGTTTTGACTACTTTGCCCTGATGGTTGATATCGATGACGAGGACTACTACCCCTTCTATCTGATCTCTGAGCGCCTCCTCTGGATACTTGATCTGCGCTGCGACGAAGTCGGACATGGCCTTTGACCCTCCTGGATAGTAAGGCTTGATGATAAATTGATGTGGCTTTCTTTCCTTTTTCATAGTGAGTCGATAGACATACACAATGCCTATACTACGACGTTTTAGTCGATGTGGAGTCAAAATTTTAAATATTCCTTAAGAAATCATTAAGTGGAGTGCTATATCTTTGACGAAGCGTTTCGTACTTCTTTTATTTGAATAACAAGATAAACTGAAAAACTATGAGATTAATGTATGTAGCTTTCATCATGTGCATCTATTCATTCATCTGGGCACAGGATGTAGAGAAAGTGATCGTCACCTCTGATGGAGATGGTAAAATGATCAAGCAAGAAAAGATCGTAAGTGTCGATGTCATGAAAAATGGTGACAGTGAGCGCACGGTCAAGATCGTCACTGAAGAAAATGGTGAAAAAACGGTCATGGAATGGAATGACAATGGAGAGATACCAGCAGACATTCAGCGACAGCTGGATGAGCAGGGTATAGATGTACATGTGCTATCTGGCGAGGGTGGTGATGATCGTGAGATAGAGATCGTAGTAGATGATCGCTCTGACGAAGTAATAGAGATAGAATGGGATGGTGAGGGCGAGATGCCGGCAGCTCTCCGAGAGATGAATGAAGAGTACGGTGTCGATATCGAAGAGTATCTCGATGGAGAAGAAGGTGAGAAAAAGATAGTCATGGTCAAAAAACATGTGACGGATATCGAGCGTGGGCCAGAGGTCAGAGTGCGCAAAAAAGAAAAATCAAAGTACAAGACGATCACTATCGATGAAGATGGAAATGAAGAAGTCATCGAGTGGGAGGGTGATGATATGCCTCATGGGGCAATGCAAAAAGAAGGTAAACGCCGGGCTCACCGTGTCATGAAGTGGAAGTCAGAGGATGGTAATGATTTTACATTCTTTGGAGATGGTGCTCGAGAGAGCAAACGACTATCAAAAGCCTATATGGGTGCTCACATCGAGAGTGATGACGATGCTGGAGTAGCAGTACTCGATCTAATGAAAGATGGACCTGCTGACAAGGCTAAACTCAAGAAAGGCGATATCATCAAAAGAGTCAATGGTGCTCGCACACGTACGATGGAAGATCTCCTTGATCTTCTAAATTTCTTCGAACCAGGAGATGAAGTGAAAGTGCAGATCGTCCGTGATGGAAAAGAGAAAGAAGTAAAATTGGAGCTGGGGACTCGTCCCGATCACTTCAGATAGAGAGCTCTACCAAGAAGTAAACTTCGAGCAATTACTATTACAAGAAAGGCTTTGACGATGGTCAAGGCCTTTCTTCATAGTATATCAATTATGATTGTTTGATGAACTGTGCTTCGATAGCCAGTTTTACTTTGTCAGATACGACAATATTACCCGCCTCTGTCACAGCACTCCAGCTGAGACCAAACTCCTTACGATTGATCTGTCCACTGATCTCAAATCCACTCTTAGTCTGACCGTATGGATCTACTGCGGTGCCGTTGTATTCTACATCGAGCGACACTTCTTTAGTAGTATCTCTGATCGTTAGATCGCCGATGAGCTTTCCATTGGCATATGACTTTGATACGAAAGTGATCTCAGGATACTGCTCAGCTGCGAAAAAGTCATCAGACTTTAGATGCGCATCTCTGTCTTTGTTTTTGGTATTGATAGAATCAGTCTTGATGCTCACGTTTATTTTAGCATTGGTCCAGCTATCCCCTTCGGTTTCGACCGTAGCCGTATAATCTTCGAAGTGTCCTGTTACGGTAGAGATCATCATGTGTTTTACCTTGAATGCTATCTCTGAGTGTGATGGATCGATCGCCCATTTTGTTGTAGTTGCTGTAAGTGTGTCCATTGTATTATGATTTAAGATTGATAATTATTGTTTAAACAACAAAGTTTAAACATTGTTTAGTTTAGGTCCGTATATATATATATCATTGGGGATAATTTTACTTTTAAGGTATGGCAGCGATGGACAGAGACTTTTGGATCAATCTACTGAAGAAGATCGTCAAGATCATACTGAAGAATGCAGGTATCAGGACCTCGCCTCCTACGCATCATCAGCATGTAGTGCCTCATGATGAGGGCTGGGCTATCAAAGGGGCTGGAAACGAACGATACACCGCCATCTACCCTACGCAGCGAGAAGCCATAGAGCGAGCCCGTGAGATAGCGATTAATTATGGCTCGGATGTGATCATACACCGATCAGACGGTACCATCCGGGATCGGATGAGCTATGGGCATTGATGGTGTGGTGAATATGTAGATTTTTGAATAAAGGAGTTCTACTACTTTGTGAGTTCATAATCTTTGATCAATACTTCGACCGGTATTCCTAAGGCATCGTTGATTTTTCTGATCATAGATAAAGTGAGTCGTCTCTTGCGACTGAGTATTTCTGAGGCCCGCTGTTTATAGCCAATTATTTCGCCCAGATCTTTTGACTTCAGATTCAATTGATCCATTTTAAACTTAATCATATCAATTGGATCAGGGTCATCAATCGGGAAATGACGATCCTCATAATCTTCAACGAGGAGACAAAGCAATTCATATCGATCTCCTTCTTTGGTATTAGGTTTTACGTTATTGATTAATCCCTCTATTTCTTTAAGAGCCTCTTGGTATTCTTGATTTGTCTTGATCACAGAGTTTATAGACCTTTCTTGCATAATAAGTAGAAACCAATTTGGTGATAAAAAATCATCCTACACTTTATACTTTTAAACCTTCAACTTTCAAACTCTAATCTACACCGCTGCCTTAACTTTCTTCTTCAGCGCAAAAAGCTCATCTCTATACTGAGCTGCTGAGATGAAGTCCAGTTCCTTGGCCGCTTTTTTCATTTTGCGCTCAGTCTCCTCGATGAGACGAGTGAGCTGATCTTTTGACATATAGTCTACGATCGGATCGGCCGCCATGCTGGTCTCTTCGGGCTCGATGTATGCCTTTGGTTTTTTACCACGTATATCGAGGATTGACTTTTGATTGAGGATTTCCTCTTTGGTTTTAGTGATGGTAGTCGGAGTGATGCCATGTTTTTCGTTGTAGGCGATTTGGATCGATCGTCGACGATTAGTCTCATCGATGGTCATCTGCATACTGTCAGTGACCTTATCTGCATAAAAAATCACCAATCCATTGGCATTTCTCGCAGCACGACCTGCCGTCTGAGTGAGCGAGCGAGCATTTCGGAGAAATCCCTCTTTATCAGCATCGAGTATGGCGACGAGTGACACCTCTGGCATATCGAGTCCTTCTCTGAGGAGATTGACCCCGACTAACACATCAAAGCCTCCTAATCTCAGATCTCGGATGATCTCTACTCGATCGAGCGTATCCACTTCACTATGGATATAGCGCACCTTGATATTGAGTCGCTGGAGATACTTAGTGAGCTCCTCAGACATACGCTTAGTGAGTGTCGTGACGAGTACTCGCTCATCAGCCTCGATACGCTGCTGGATCTCTTCCAGAAGGTCGTCTATCTGATTGATACTCGGGCGTACCTCTATCGGCGGATCGAGTAGTCCCGTAGGTCTTACGATCTGCTCCACTACCAGTCCTTCGGTCTTCTCGAGTTCGTACTCTCCAGGAGTCGCACTCACATAAATGACCTGATTAGTCAGCCCTTCGAATTCTTCAAAATTCAAAGGTCTATTATCTATCGCTGAGGGCAGTCTAAATCCAAAGTTGACCAAATTGAGCTTTCGGGCTCTATCGCCACCCCACATACCACGCACCTGAGGTACGGTCACATGACTCTCATCGATCACCATCAGATAGTCATCGGGGAAATAATCCAATAGGCAAAAGGGTCTCGTACCTGGTCGACGTCCATCAAAAAATCGAGAATAGTTTTCTACACCATTACAATAGCCGAGCTCTCGCATCATCTCCACATCAAATGTGACACGTTCTTTGATCCGTTTAGCCTCGATGTAGCGGCCTTCTTGTTCAAAGAATTTCTGATGCTCATCCAGCTCCTGCTCGATCTGACGTAGGATCATATTGAGCTTGTCCTTAGGAGCAATGTAGAGATTAGCAGGGAAGATAGCGGCATCCTTGAGTGACTCTATTCGCTTACCCGTCTCGAGCTCTATCCGCTCTATCTCCTCGATCTCATCTCCAAAGAATACTATCCGATAGCCCGTATCTGCATAGGGCAGATTAATATCCACTGTATCTCCTCGTACTCTGAATGTCCCTCGTTTGAACTCTGCTGCTGATCTACTATAGAGACTCTCTACGAGCTGATAGAGTAACCGATTGCGAGCCATGGTCTGACCCTTCTGTAGGCGGATGATACCGCCAGCGAGATCTTCGGGATTTCCCATACCATAGATACAGGATACAGAGGCTACGATGATGACATCACGACGACCAGACATCAGACTGGAGGTCGCTCGGAGGCGAAGTTTATCCACTTCCTCGTTGATGCTCAGGTCCTTCTCGATATAGGTATCCGAGGAGGAGATATAGGCCTCTGGCTGATAGTAGTCATAGTAGGACACGAAGTATTCTACGGCATTGTCTGGGAAGAACTCACATAGCTCACTATACAGCTGAGCAGTCAGGGTCTTATTATGCGTCAGTACTAAGGTCGGGCGATTGAGCTTAGCGATGACATTCGCCATGGTGAAGGTCTTACCTGATCCAGTGACTCCGAGCAGTACCTGTGCTGGCTCACCCGATAAAATTCCATCAGTGAGCTGTTTGATTGCTTCGGGTTGATCTCCCGTAGGTTGATAGTTGGATGTGAGCTGAAAAGACATAGCCTCGCAAGGTAATATCTCTATGTATCAGATGCATAGGATAGATGTGAGAATGTTTTTATCTCAGTATAGAAACAGTACCCGTACACATCTCTGGATCCAATCCGTCAAATTGATAGCTGAATTGATAGGTATACACTCCTGATAGGAGCTGGTTATTCCTTTCTCCATTCCATGATTCATTGGGGTTACTACTGCTGTATACCACAGAGCCCCAGCGATCATACACCTGAAGATCATACAGTGACCAGGCACAATTAGAAATGGGCTGAAAAGCAGCATTACCTCTTGTGCTACCTGGATGGATGGCATTGGGTAGGTAGACATGACAATCACACGACGCACTGTACTCCGCTACATGTAATAATGTATCCAGTACTTCACACTCTGTGACTAACTCTACTTCATATGTGCCTGACTCATAAAAGACTAAGGAGTCAACTAATAGTCCATCTATATATAGCTCACCACTATATTGATCTGATACTTCATATGTCGTAAACCGATGATCACAATCTGGCTCACTGGATAAGCTAATGGATTCTTTTAACGGATAGGTAGCAATAGGATAGGAGGTTAGCATCGGAAATTTACTATAGCCGTTTATATGCTTGCTTTTATGTTTTTTGATATATGTCGGATTGTCTGTATCGCTATTCAAAATTACTGATAAGCTATCGTAAGGGCTCATAACTTGTATCACCGATGAATCATGTGATGATATTTGCATATCAACTATTCCTTGATCATCATCATAATGAGACACAATTTTGCGAGATGACTTAATTGTTTCAATATCATTCGAACTCAGATCGTATTGGGTGAGGCCTTCTTTAAACCCCTCATCGGCATATAAATACTTTCCATAATAATCCATAATAATTATTGGCATATGCTTAGTCAAAGGTTCCGGTTTTGGAGGATCCGAAAACAACTCACCGATTAAGACGACAAGTCCTGTATGGCGGTCAAACTCATATACTTCTATAAATGCTTCGATTAGTCGATCATGAAGAATTATGTATCTACCTTTGGGAGATGTCAACATTAGACGAAAAGTAGCATCCCGGCCAGATAGTTCCATTTTATACTGATCAAGATATTGCGGACTAATTCCATGGTCTGTAATATGGTATGTACTGATCCCATCATTATCCACGGTGACTAACCATATATCTTCACAAGATCCTGGTATAGATACCATACCCAAATCTGCTCCGGTTTTTAAGAAAATATTCTTTTGCCCTTCTACTACTGCACCCAGATTATTATTCAGACTTATGTCTACCACAGAATATCTCAACTTATTCTGATAGGTCGTATCATCTTGGAGATCGATATATCGATCTAATGTTTTCCCAACTGTAAATACATAATAGAGTGAATCACTATTAGGAAAAGGACATATTATGACTGACTGCTCTAATTGCCCATCTCCTCCTATAGAGTCTCCATTGGTCATGATATGATGATACTTATCATATACATGTTTACCATCTGAATAAAACAACACACCGCCATCCTCATCATGTATCATAGCGATTCTGGAGAAAATTGAACGATATGGTTCATATAAATTAGGATTGTCAATGGTGTCAAATGAGGCTTCTCCACTTCCATCAATAGTCATACTGGTCTGATCTGTGAAATACCAGGTGTGGGACTGGCCATATACAGTGAATACCAGTATACTCAATAGCCCACTCATCCAGAGGATACGTAACGTTTGTCGATGAAGCATGTCACAAGATACGCTACATAAACGATAAAGGCAATCGACCCAAATCAGATGCATAGGATAGATGTGAGAATGTTTTTTATCTCAGTATAGAAACAGTACCCGTACGCATCTCTGGAGCCAATCCGTCAAATCGATAGCTGAATTGATAGGTATACACTCCTGATAGGAACTGGTTATTCCTTTCTCCATTCCATGATTCATGGGGGTTACTACTGCTGTATACCACAGAGCCCCAGCGATCATACACCTGAAGATCATACAGTGACCAGGCACAATTAGAAATGGGCTGAAAGGTAGCATTACCTTTTGTGCTGCTTGGATGGATGGCATTGGGTAGGTAGACATGACAATCACACGACGCACTGTACTCCTCTACATGTAATAATGTATCCAGTACTTCACACTCTGTGACCAACTCTAATTCATATGTGCCTGACTCATAAAAGACTAAGGAGTCAACTAATCGTCCATCTATATATAGCTCACCACTATATTCATCTGATACCTCATATGTCGTAAACCGATGATCACAATCTGGCTCACTGGATAAGCTAATGGATTCTTTTATCGGATAAGGAGCAACAGGATACGAGGTTAGCATCGGAAATTCTCTATAACCGTTTTCATGCTTATTTCTATGCTTTTTAGTATATATCGCATTTTCTGTAGTGCTATTCAAAATTACTGCTAAACTATCATAAGGGTTCATAACTTGTATTACCGATGAATCATGTGGTGAGATTTGCATATCAAGTATTCCTTGATCATCATCATAATGAGACACAATTCTGCGAGATGACTTAATTGTTTCAATATCATTCGAACTCAGATCGTATTGGGTGAGGCCTTCTTTAAACCCCTCATCGGCATATAGATACTTTCCATGATAATCCATAATAATTGGTGCTATATACTTAATCACAGGCTCAGGTTTTGGAGGATCTGAAAACAACTCACCGATTAAGACGACAAGTCCTGTATAACTGTCAAATTCATATATTTCTATAAATGCTTCGCCTATTCTATCTTGAAGAATTATGTATCTACCATTCGGAGATATCAACGCTCGGCGATGAGTATCACTCCGACCAGATAGTTCCATTTTATACTGATCCAGATACTGTGGACTAAGTCCTTGGTCAGTAATATGATATGTACTGATCCCATCATTATCCACGGTGACTAACCATATATCTTCACAAGGTCCTGGTATAGATACCATGCCCAAATCTGCTCCAGTTTTTAAGAAAATATTCTTTTGCCCTTCTACTACTGCACCCAGATTATTATTCAGACTCAAGTCTACCACAGAATATCTCAACTTATTCTGATAGGTCGTATCATCTTGGAGATCGATATATCGATCTAATGTTTTCCCAACTGTAAATACATAATATAGAGAATCACTCTTTGGGAATGGGCATATTATGACTGACTGCTCAAGAAGTCCGTCTCCTCCTATAGAGTCTCCATTGGTCATGATATGATGATGCTTATCATATACATGCTTACCATCTGAATAAAACAGGACTCCTCCATCCTCATCATGTATCATAGCAATTCTGGAAAATACAGTAGTTAACGGTTCCGATAAATTAGGATTCTCAAAAGTATCAAATGAGACCTCACCATCCTCCTCAATAGTCATACTGGTCTGATCTGTGAAATACCAGGTGTGGGATTGGCCATATACAGTGAATACCAGTATACTCAATAGCCCACTCATCCAGAGGATACGTAACGTTTGTCGATGAAGCATGTCACAAGATACACTACATAAACGATAAAGGCAATTGGATCCAACCACCATCTATAGGAATCCATATAGAATAATCTGTATGAATCCATGGATACCGTAGTCCATTATCATCTCCGATTTTTATTCCATCATTTATTCGATCACACTCAACTAAAAAATGATGGCTATTATCCATACTTATTTATTGTATTCGATCCTCCTATCGAACACCAGTATCTCGGACACGCACATGATGATGAGCCCCCCTGACAAAATCCTTTTGACAGAAGTATCAATGGATAATGAGTTCATAGAAATCTACAATCCCAATAATCATGCAGTAGATCTATCAGATGTCTATGTCACCGATGCTGTGTACAATCCTAATATGGATCTGTATTATCACATAGTAAGTAATGAACATTTTGCTGGCGGCGGAGGGTTTTTAGATTTTCATGCTCGATTTCCCGATGGAGCTTCTATCCCTGCAGGAGCTTATCAGACGATCTCTATCCGAGGATCGGACAATTTCATGGCTGCTTTTGGTCAGCTACCGACCTACGAGTTATTTGAGGATAATGGGTCTCCCGATGGGATACCCGACATGCGAGAGGCATTCTCAGAATCGATAGATATAGGGTCAGTATTATCTAATGCTGGAGAGGTAGTCATACTCTACACCTGGGACGGGACGACAGATCTGGTCCAAGACATCGATTATGTAGTCTGGGGAGACAAAGCCGAGGGAGTAGACAAGACAGGAGTGAGCAAAGATGGTCCCGATGCAGACATGGTGGCCTCTACCTACTCAGATGATACGCCGATAGCAGACCAAGAAGTGCCGGTCTATATGGCATTTGGCTTAGGACTGTCCTTTCACCGAGTAGACTATACGGAGGGGACTCAGACCATGACCGGCGGCAATGGTATCACTGGAGCTGACGAGACTTCAGAAAATCTATCTCAGACTTGGCAGCAGATTACTTATCCTACACCCAATGCCAATGCCGACTGCAATAATGAGATAGTGTTGGATTATCCGATCGGCTCTGCTCAGTACAATGCTAATGCCACTTTGAGTGCTAAGGGCACAAAGATAGTAGGCAGTAAAGAGGTGGTTTTTGCCGCAGGGCAGGAGATCATTTTTAGTGATAATTTTGAGATAGATCTGGGTAGTACGCTCGAGACCATCATCCAGACCTGTAAGTAGAGTCAGATCAACCCACCATCAATACGACTGCTGTCGATAAAACGACTATGACCAGACCTGTCATGAATATCAGATAGGCCTGTCGGATGATCACATACTTGCGAGCGACCAGCTTGCCGATATGAAAGAGATCTTGAAAGACAAACTGTGGCAGGAGCTCTTCATCTGATAGTGTACTCTGAAAATAGTCCCGGTATTCGTCCTTTGACATTTTATAAAAATTGCCAAAGAAAAACGGACTCGGATTTCCATCCTTGTCATAGATGTAGCTCTCGCTGCTGAGGGCTTTGGGTTTGAGTGCCTTAGACGCCATGTAGAGCGTCACGAGAGAGTTGATACTCAGTAGCAGGATCGGGATATAGAGCTGTCGATCGTAGATCACATCGATATAGCTCAGGAGTAGAGGTACCATCACAGTGATGATGATCGCATTGAGCGACATCAGCGTACTGGCCTTCTGATCGGCGATATTTATTCGTTCGACATTATTTCTACTGGTGGTCCTGATGAGCCCCAGCATTTTATTGTCGAGCTTGATACCTTGTTGTGATGCCTCCATGGATGGGCTAAGTGATTATGATCGAGGTCAAACTTACTACCATTTTCATTGAGAGATAGCGGGATTAACTAAAAGATGTGCTTATTCATGATTAGTCTATGTTTTTCGCAGTAGCGAAATCCTACAGAAGAATCGTATCTCTGATATCAGAGTTAATTTTTTATATCGACATGATTCTTTCGGGATATAGTCGGCTTGGTATTTTTTAGCCATTATCTTTGCCATCTTGTATTGAGCAGCATGGTGCCACATGACTTGATACGAGAGTGTTTTATTAGAATATTTATAGACTATGATTAAGATTAGCTTTCCTGATGGAGCAGTCAGAGAATACGAGTCGGGGACTACATCCATGGATATCGCCCGATCGATCAGCGAGGGATTAGCCCGAAATGTACTATCAGCATCAGTCAATGGAGAAGTGTGGGACGCCAGTCGTCCGATCCAAGAGGATGCAGCGATTAAGTTTTATACCTGGAATGATAAAGAAGGAAAGTCTACCTTTTGGCACTCGTCAGCCCACCTCATGGCAGAGGCTATCGAGAGTCTATATCCAGGTACTAAGTTTGGCATCGGACCATCTATTGAAAATGGATTTTACTACGATATAGATACCGGAGACCGAGTGCTCTCCAGCTCAGACTTCGCTAAGATCGAAGCCAAGATGAAAGAGCTGGCTAAGCAAAAGAATGAATACGTACGATCGGATGTGAGCAAAGCGGATGCCGTCGCTTATTTCGAAGAAAAAGGAGATGAGTACAAACTCGAACTCCTCGAAGGGCTCGATGATGGCTCGATCACCTTCTACCAGCAGGGAGCGTTCACCGATCTTTGTCGTGGACCTCACATCCCAGATACGGGCAAAATCAAAGCCGTAAAGCTACTCGCATTGGCAGGCGCCTATTGGCGAGGAGATGAAAATCGAAAGCAGCTCACTCGTATCTACGGTGTGACATTCCCTAAGCAGAAAGAGCTCACAGAATATCTCGAGTTACTGGAGGAAGCCAAAAAAAGAGATCACCGTAAGCTGGGAGCTGAGTTAGAGCTATTTATGTTTTCTGAGAAGGTGGGAGCGGGACTACCGATTTGGTTGCCTAAAGGAACAGCACTGCGTACCCGATTAGAAGATTTCCTCAAGCAGGAGCAGATCAAGCGAGGCTATCAGCCTGTCATCACGCCACATATTGGCAAGAAAGAGCTATACGAGACCTCCGGTCACTGGGAAAAGTATGGAGAGGATTCATTCCGACCTATTCATACACCGAAGGAAGGAGAGGAGTTTTTGCTCAAGCCGATGAACTGTCCGCATCACTGTGAGATCTATGGGCACAAGCCTCGATCGTACAAGGAGTTGCCAGTGCGTTTTGCAGAGTTTGGTACAGTATATCGCTATGAGCAGAGTGGAGAGCTACACGGTCTGACGAGAGTGAGAGGATTCACTCAGGATGATGCTCATATATTTTGTACTCCCGATCAGCTGAAAGATGAGTTTCTCAATGTGCTCGATCTGACGATGCATGTGATCAAGAAGTTAGGCTATGAAAACTTCACCGCACAGATCTCACTCCGAGACCCTGAGAATACAGAAAAATATATCGGCTCAGAAGAGAACTGGAACCGAGCGGAGCAAGCTATCATCGAGGCGACTCAAGAGGCGGGACTCGAGACGGTGACCGAGCTGGGCGAAGCCGCATTTTATGGTCCTAAGCTGGACTTCATGATCAAAGATGCATTGGGACGTAGATGGCAGCTGGGTACGATCCAGGTCGACTACAATCTCCCAGAGAGATTTGAGCTGGAGTATGTCGGCTCTGACAATCAGACACACCGTCCGGTGATGATCCATAGAGCGCCATTTGGATCTATGGAGCGATTCATCGGTGTTTTGATAGAGCACTGTGCGGGCAAGTTCCCACTTTGGCTCACTCCAGAGCAGTTTGCGATACTCCCGATCAGTGACAATCAGATCCCATTCGCAAAAGAAATAGAACAAGAGCTATCTGTACATGACATCCGAGGCTATATCGATGATCGTACAGAGTCGATCGGCCGTAAGATCCGTGACACTGAGCTCAAGAAGATACCATACATGCTCATCATCGGTGAGAAAGAGGCAGAATCTGGCAAAGTATCCGTCAGAAAACAAGGAGAAGGTGACCAAGGCACTATGTCAGTGTCAGAATTTATTAGTTATTTCAAAGAGCTTCTCTAACACTCGATCTATATGAATATATCTCCTGAGCGATATCTCGTCACCTCTGCACTTCCCTATGCCAATGGTCCGCTGCATATTGGACATTTGGCTGGGGCCTATCTATCTGCAGATGTTTATGTTAGGTTTTTGCGCCTCATGGGTAAGGATGTAGTCTATGTCTGCGGCTCTGATGAGCACGGTGCTGCGATCACTATCAAGGCACTGAAAGAAGGGAAAAATCCGCAAGAGATCATCGATAAGTATCATGACTTATTTAAGGTGGCTTTTGAAAAAATGGGTATCTCATTTGATATCTATCACCGCACTTCAGCAGAGATACATCATGAGACTTCGCAGGAGTTTTTTCAGACCCTTTACGATAAGGGGGAGTTCATCGAGCAAGAGTCAGAGCAGTACTATGACGAAGAGGCTAAGCAGTTTCTCGCCGATCGATATATCATAGGTACCTGTCCTAAGTGTGGGCATGATGGCGCCTATGGTGATCAGTGTGAGAAGTGTGGTAGTGCACTCAGTCCTACAGAGCTGATAGATCCTAAGTCGACTATCTCGGGCTCTAAGCCTGTGATACGCACGACTAAGCACTGGTATCTACCACTGGATAAGTACGAATCATGGCTCACAGAGTGGATCTCTACAGGATATAAAGATGGAGAGCATCTCCACGATCCTAATGACTGGAAAAATCATGTACTTGGTCAGTGTAAGTCGTGGCTCGAGGGAGGTCTTCAGCCAAGAGCGATGACTCGGGATCTCGACTGGGGAGTAGATGTGCCACAGGAGATAGAAGGCGCAGAGGGCAAGAAACTATACGTGTGGATGGACGCTCCTATAGGATACGTCTCTGCGACTAAGCAGTGGGCCCTTGACAATGGAAAGGACTGGAAGCCCTATTGGCAAGATAAAGACACAGCACTCATCCACTTCATCGGCAAGGACAATATCGTTTTTCACTGTCTGATATTCCCAGCGATACTCAATGCGCATGGAGACTATATCATGCCATTGAATGTCCCGGCTAATCAATTTGTCAATCTCGAAGGAGATAAACTCTCTACCTCGAGAAACTGGGCAGTATGGGTCAATGAATATGTAGAAGAGCTACCTGGCAAGGAGGATGAGCTCCGCTATCATATGATCAAGAATATGCCAGAGCAGAAGGATAGCGAATTCACCTGGAAGGGCTATCAGGACAGTGTCAATAATGAGCTCGTCAATAATCTGGCAAATTTCGTCAATCGAGTAGTCGTACTGACAAATAAGTACTATGAAGGAGCCGTACCTGAGTATGACGAAAATCTGGACTTCATCAGTCCATCGACTCAAGACTACGATGGCTATCACGATGGAGAGATGCTACAGCTGCATGACGATCTGCAGGATCTCAATGAGTTTTTGAGAAAATTTGAGTTCAGAGCGGGACTGCGCAAGCTCATGGAGATTAGCTCTCAAGGCAATCAGTTGCTCCAGTTTAACGAGCCATGGAAGCAAATCAAAGAAGACCCTGAGCAGGTCAAAGTAGTCATGAATCTGGCTCTGCAGTATATCTCAGCGATGAGTGTAGCGATGGCGCCATTTATGCCATTCACAGCTGATAAACTACGAGCTTTGCTTAATCTACCTGAGCTGACAGGTATCGGAGAACTGGACCAAGTACTCCAAGATCTCGCTGAGGGAGAGATGCTCATACCAGCAGGACATAAGATCAATAAATCAAGCCATCTATTCACCAGGATAGATGATAATGTAATAGAAGCACAAGTGCAGAAACTGCATGATGCTAAAGCGGCAAGCGCTGCTGCGGTGGAGGCAGAGACTCCTGCGATGGAGCCGATCAAGGACACGATCCAGTTTGACGACTTCACTAAGATGGATATCCGAGTGGCCGAGATCATCAGCGCTCAGAAAGTCAAGAAAGCAGATAAACTCCTACAACTGGAGCTCAATATGGGTGGCGAACAGCGCACGGTCGTCTCTGGTATCGCAGAGCACTATAGCCCAGAGGAGATCATCGGTCAAAAGGTGAGCCTCTTAGCTAATCTCGCTCCAAGAAAACTCCGAGGTGTGATGTCTCAGGGCATGATTCTCATGGCCGAAGATAGTGATGGCAAGCTCACATTTGTAGATCCTGGAAAAGATGCCGAGCCTGGTAGCATAATACGGTAATATGTATGTACCTCGATTATTCAGAGCACCGAGCAGTGAGGCGGTCGTAGACTATATACGACGCAATTCTTTCGCTACCTTGATCTCTGTCAATCAGGCACAGCGTCCGATCGCTACTCATATACCACTACTTATCCAAGAGGCAGGCGATGGACACATTCTTTCAGGTCACCTCTCCATAGCTAATGAGCAGCGAGCCCAACTCGAAGATGGGCATGAGCTTTTAGCCATATTCATGCAGCAGCATGCCTATATATCGAGCTCTTGGTATGATCATGTCAATGTCCCTACGTGGAACTATATTGCTGTACATGTCTACGGTACCGTACGGATGCTCACTGGTGATGAGCTCTATCAGTCCATCAGTGATATGGTCGACACCTATGAAGATGGTCGAGAGGGGCGATTTCATTTGCGGGACTTCAGCGAAAAAGAGCTCAAAGCGCATCTCAATGGGGTCGTAGGATTTGAGATGTCGATGGATGATATACAGGCAGCCTTTAAGCTGAGTCAAAATCGAAAAGATCATAACTATCAAGAGATAATCCGTCAGCTGGCATCATCAGAAGATAGTTTAGAGCGTTTGATAGCCGAACAAATGAAAGAAATGCGTCCATGAGAAGTCTGCTCATCTCTATATTGATGATCCTCTCGCTGTGTCTATCAGCTCAGCGGACCTTGTCAGATTCGTCATATATATCGGTACTTACTTGCGGAGCAGGAGAGGAGTTGTATTCCTTATTCGGACATACAGCTGTGAGGGTAGTCGACCAAGAGCAAGACTTTGATTATGTGTTCAATTATGGCACCTTTGAGTTTGGCAACTCCATTGTAGTTTTTGGACTCAAGTTTCTTAGCGGGAAACTGCCGTATAAGCTCGACGTGTCTACCTTTGACACTTTTCTTGTAGAATATCAGTACGAAAAAAGATATGTCAAAGAGCAAATCCTCGATCTACATCTCAATCAGCGCAATGCCATATTCGCCTTCCTACAAGAGAATCTAAAGAAGGAGAATCGCTATTATAAGTATGATTTCTTTTTTGACAACTGTACTACCCGAGTGCGTGATGTGATCGCTGATCGAGTCTCTGCTACTGACTATCCGGAGACTCCGAGCTCAGCTCATACATTCAGAGAGATGATACAGCTCAATGTGGAGGATCGACCTTGGTTACAGTTTGGTATGGACCTGATACTCGGAGCGAAGACAGATCGGCAGACTGCGGTGACTGATCAGATGTTTTTACCAGCGTATTTCTTTAAATATCTCGAAGATACGCAGCATGGCGACCGAGCACTTTTAGCTACCACTCGGACGATTCTTGATTTTCCAGAAGTATCACGGAAAAAGCCACTTTTGACTCCGAGTGTTGTGTTTGGAGCGCTATTAATTTTTGAATTGATCCTGTTTTTCTTAGTCTATATATCTGGCGATGAGCGATGGGTCAAGGTCTTGGATCGAGTATGGTTCATAGGCTTATTCATTTGTTTTTTGATTTTCATGATCATGTGGTTTTTGACCGATCATCAGGTCTGTGAGCGAAACTGGAATTTACTCTGGACACTGCCTTGGATGCCTTTCATTTTCCGCAAAGGAAGTAGAATGCCATGGCAGAAAGCGCTGATCACACTATCTCTGATCGTCAGTGTATGGGTAGCTTCTCAGGTAGGTATCTCCCAGTATATGTCGACAGCGATCATCTTCATCTCTCTCATCAGTGCTGTCAAGTCAGCTCGTATGCTGGGAGCGGGTAGATGGCTCGATCGATATATCAAGCATGGAGCTACAGCAGTATTATTAACATTGGTGATGACGGGTAGTCTGTCCTCACAGGATAAGATAGGTGGTATAACTTTAGTCGCTCCACCGAGGCCATTTGATGCAGATCCTATGACCCGATTAGCAGCTATTAATACTACTTGGGTGGCATTAGTGCCATTTGGTTTTACACGTCCGGGTACGGCGGAGGTGCGTTATGATGGAGAGCATCAGTGGTGGGGAGAGAGAGAAGAGGGTATAGTAAAAAGTATCGAGCTCGCTCGAAAGAATGGGCTGAAGATCATGCTCAAGCCACAAGTCTGGATGCGAGGATCTTGGGTCGGTGATATGGATTATGAGGAGGAGTCTGACTGGCTATCATGGGAAGAAAGCTATCGGAAGTACATCATGCAGTTCGTCGATATGGCTGTGGAGCATGAGGTCGAGCTATTTTGTATCGGGACAGAGTTTAGAAAGAGTGCCACCAAAAGAGAAGAATTTTGGCGAAAGCTAATCAAGAAAGTAAGAGAAAAATATAGGGGTAAGATCACCTACTCAGCTAATTGGGATGACTATCACAATGTCCCTTTTTGGGATGCGCTGGACTTTGTTGGGATCAGCGCCTACTTCCCACTGACAGAGTCGGAGACGCCGTCAGTCAACTATCTATCTGTCAAATGGAGATCTATCGTATCAAAGCTACGTCGATATGCCAGACGACAGGGTCGCCGGATTTTATTCACTGAGTATGGGTATCTCAGCGTCGACGGTGCAGCTGGCAAGACCTGGGAGCTTGAGAAACAGGTAGACCATCTGAATCTAAACGAGGCCGCACAGGCCAATGCTCTCGAAGCCCTATATAGTTCGTGGGTGGATGAAGATTTTTGGGCAGGTGGATTTTTGTGGAAGTGGTTTCCCGAATCTTTAGGACATGAAGGATACCTCGAGAAAGACTATACTCCTCAAGACAAGGAGGCAGAGGAGGTTATCAGAAAATGGTATGGACAACTAAAGCGATGAAAGTAATACACAGTACCGCAGAGCTCACAGCTCTCATCAATGATATAAAGAAGGAAGGCAAGACGATCGGATTTACTCCTACGATGGGCGCCTTACATGAGGGTCACTTTTCACTCATCCAGCGCTCAGTAGCGGCTAATGATGTGTCTATGTGTAGCATCTTTGTCAATCCGACCCAATTTAATAATGCGGAGGATCTTAATAAGTATCCACGCACACTGGAGGATGACTGTCGAGGTCTCGAGGATCATGGATGTGATATCGTATTCGCCCCGACGATAGGAGATATCTATCCCGGAGGTGAAGAAAAGTGGGAAGTAGAGATAGACCTACAAGGACTGGATAAGAGAATGGAAGGTGAGCACAGACCTGGACATTTTGCGGGTGTAGTACAGGTGGTCAAGCGTCTACTGGAGATAGCCCAGTGTGATCGGCTATATATGGGTCAGAAGGATTTTCAGCAGTTTACGATCATCAGATACATGATCGACTACTTTGATATCCCTGTAGAGCTGGTCGTCTGTCCGATCAAGCGAGAGGAAGATGGATTAGCCATGAGCTCTCGCAATCGTCGACTGACAGTCTATCACCGTTCAGAGGCACCGATTCTTCACAAAGTCTTAACGAAAGCAAAGAACTGGATCGAAGTCAAAAGCGTTGATGAGATTGAGATGATTGCTATGCAGTTATTAGATTTTCCAGGGTTTCGGCCAGAGTATTTCACGATCATCGATGGTCACACACTGGAGCCTATCGATAGTATAGCAGGAGTATCAGAAGTAGTAGCCTGTACAGCGGTATGGGCGGGCGATATCAGATTGATTGACAATATGATATTGAAATCTATCGACGAATAAACTTACTTTTGCGGCCGCTATGTCTGCAATGATTAACTACTAACATGTTTATACAGGTAAAAAAATCTAAAATACACAGAGCCACTGTCACAGAAGCGAACCTCAACTACATGGGTAGCATCGCTATCGACGAAAACCTCATGGAGGCGGCTAATATCTACGAAGGCGAGAGAGTACAAGTGCTAAATATCAACAATGGCAATAGACTCGAGACCTATGTGATCAAAGGAGAAAGAGGCTCTGGCATCATCAGTATCAATGGGGCGGCTGCTCGACTCAATGGAGAGGGGGATAAAGTGATCATCATCTCCTATGCCTATATCACGCCCGAGGAGCACCCTACTTTCAGCTCGATTAATGTCTTTCCAGACGATAATAATGCGATATAGGCTTATTTTCACGGCGTGAAAATAAATCTAAAGTCAGTCATTCAGTTCGTCGTCTTCACGGCGATAGGTCTGGGTATACTATACTTCATGTGGCAGAGTCTTGGTGCTGCCTATGATGAAGAGTGTGTGATCAAGGGTATAGCCCCAGCCGACTGTAGTCTGTATGATAAGCTCATATCCGACTATCGCAGTACGGATTTATTTTGGATCATCAGTGTCTGTGTGATCTACATGATCAGCTGCGTCGTCAGAGCCATTCGATGGAATATGCTACTGCGACCATTAGGTTATGACCCGACACTCAAAAATTCATTTCTATCGATTATGGTGGGCTATTTTGCCAACCTTGGATTGCCCCGAATGGGTGAGTTTCTACGAGTGGGTTTATTCTCGAGATATGAGAAGATTCCTTATGAGAAGGCGTTTGGCACATTGGTCTTAGGTCGATTAGTTGATGTGCTATGTTTAGGGCTTTTGATATTGCTCGGATTAGCCTTGCATAGTGAGACGATGGTCCGCTACATCACAGAGAACTCGTTCATCACTATTAATATGATAATCATCCTAATTGTCGTAGGTGTCATAGGTCTTATCGCAGGTATATGGATGTATCGCAGGCTGATATCGAGTGATTCACAGCATCCATTATTATTAAAAATAAAAGGCTTGATGACTGGATTCGTAGAAGGGTTGCTTTCGCTGAAGTCAGTGAGCAATCTACCACTATTCATAGTCTACTCGTTAGGTATCTGGGTGATATATGTTTTGATGCATTGGTTTGCATTTTTAGCTTTTGAGCCGACAGCTCATTTATCCTTTGTGGATAGTATTTTGGCTTTTGACTTTGGAGCGTTGGGTATGGTTTTTCCATCCCCGGGAGGCATGGGGAGCTATCATGCCATGTTGGTAGAGGCGCTCCAGATATTAGGTGTTGATGAGATCAATGGATTTTCTATGGCGATGATTTCCTACTTTACGATTAATTTGTTTTGTAATGTCTTCTTTGGATTATTAAGTCTGGTCCTGCTGCCGATAGTGAATAAGTAAAGTGTACCCATGTCCAAGATCTATGATAATGTAACATCATTCTTGCCCGATCGACCTAAGGACAAAAAAATAGTATGGACTAATGGCTGCTTCGATCTATTACATGAAGGTCACAAGTATAGTGTCAATTCAGCGGCAGCATTAGGAGACTATCTGATCGTCGGACTCAATAGTGATAGCTCAGTCCGCCAGCTCAAAGGAGTAGAGCGGCCGATCCAGAGTCAAAATGAGAGGGCTCAGATACTGGCCGAGATAGCTGAGGTAAATGCAGTAATTATATTTGAGGGCTTGACGCCAATAGAAGAACTAAAGCTGATCCAGCCGGATGTCTATGCGAAAGGGGCGGACTACGATATTGCGACTTTGGCAGAAGCCCAGTATGTATCATCATATGGAGGTCAGATCATTACACTACCTTTGCTGGAGGGATATTCTACGACTCAAGAAATCAAGAATCGAAAATGAAAGTAAAAGAAGTAACCACCTACTTGGAGGATATAGCACCCCTGAGATTTCAAGAAAAATATGACAATGCGGGTCTCATATACGGAGATCCCAATATGGATGTCAATGGTGCATTGATCTCACTGGACTGCACTCCTGATATCATTGATGAAGCGATATCTCTGGGAGTGAATATGGTGATCTCTCATCACCCAATAGTATTTAAGGGTATCAAACAATTCAGACCCAACTACTATGTAGATCAGACCATCATCAAGGCTATCAAAAATGATATCGCCATCTATGCCATCCATACTAATCTGGATAATGTACTCCGCTGCGGTGTCAATGAGAAGATAGCCAGTAAAATAGGTCTTGAGAACATCGATATCCTCCGACCAAGTCCGCTGGATCGCATGGAGACAGAGTACACACTCGGTGCTGGGGTGATAGGCGATCTACATACACCGATGGATGAGCAGGTGCTGCTCGATCATCTGAAGCACTCACTCCATCTACAGGTCATAAAGCATACGGCCCTATTGGGTGCTCAGGCTAAGAAAATAGCTATCTGCGGTGGATCGGGCAGCTTCTTGCTATCAGATGCGATACGACAGGGAGCGGATGTCTATATATCTGCAGACTTTAAGTATCATGAGTATTTTGATGCTAATGGGCAGATCCTTATAGCAGATATAGGACATTATGAGAGTGAGTACAGCACCATAGAATTATTATTTGAGCTTCTTACACAGAAATTTCCTAAATTTGCGGCCCATTCCACGAAAGTGGTGACGAACCCGGTAAATTATTGTTAATAATAAAAGAGAATCAGTCCTATACATCCAGCAAGATGAGTATAATGGTCTGATTTTTTTAATTGGTAAAGATTATGGCTAAGAGTACTCAAGGTGTTGCTCAAAAACTGAAAGAACTTTTCACTGTACAGCTCATAGACTCTAAGATTGATCAGATACAAATCCTCAAAGGTGAACTCCCTATCGAAGTGAGTGATCTCGAGGATGAGATAGCAGGTCTGGAGAAGCGTATCAAAAGACTCGAGGACAACATGTCTGATATCGATCAAGACATCAGCTCTCATAATGCCAATATCAAAGAATCTACAGCGCTCATCGAGAGATACGAAAAGCAGCTGGATGATGTGAAAAATAATCGTGAGTATGAAGCACTCACTAAAGAAATCGAGCTCCAAAAACTCGAAATACAACTCTCTGAAAAGAAAATCAGAGACGCCAATAAAGCAAAAGAGCTAAAAACGGCTACACTCACTGACGCACAGGAGAGACTCGCTACTAAAAATGAGAATCTCAAAGAGAAAAAAGTAGAGCTCGAAAAAATCCTCCAAAAAACGGAAGCGGAAGAAAAGTCACTCAAAGAAGAGTCTGATAAAGCTAAAGAAGGTATCGAGTCAAGGCTACTAAAAGCATATAATCGAGTAAGATCGAGATATCGTAATGGTCTCGCAGTAGTGACTGTAGAGAGAGAGTCGTGTGGTGGATGTTTTAACAGGATACCGCCCCAGCTACAGATCGAGATCGGACAGCACAAGAAGATCATCGCCTGTGAGCACTGTGGTAGAGTATTAGTCGATGATGATATCGCTGACAAGCTCAGAGAGCAGTACGGAGAGACTGCCACTGCATAGCTTATCCATTTTAAGATTGAAAAAGCTGTACTACTTTAGTCCCTCAATATGAGGAACACGAGTAGTATACTGACACTTTGGTGTATGTTGCTGAGTGGCTATTTAAGTGGCCATCCCAATTACCATTTTGATTACGATCAAAGTCTACTCAGTGCATATACTCTTAGTCTCCGTCTCAAGACGGATGATGCTCAGTCAGTTATTGATTCGCTACTGCTATCTGATCCGGACAATCTTGCTGTACTTCATATCGAGAGCTATATTGATTTTTTTAAGGTCTTCATTGGTGAAGAAGAGGAGGAATTAGAGAAGTATAGAGAGCGACATGATCGCAGAATGTCTCTCATGTCGGATGCAGTATTAGCGGATGACTCTCCGTATATGCGATTTGCTCAGGCCGAGATGACACTACAGTACGCATTAGCCAGAGCAAAATTTGGAGAGCATATCCGTGCCGGATGGGACATCAATCGTGCCTATAAACTCCTCAAGAAAAATCGTAAAGAATATCCTGACTTTGCTCTCAATGCAAAAAGCATGTCCATTATCCACTCTTTGATCGGCTCTCTACAGGGTGTACAAAAGAGCTTGGTATTGTTATTCACGGCATTAGAGGGAGATCAAGAGCAAGGGCTGACTGAGATCGAGGCGCTATATGTGGATGGAGATGATTTCTTCGGGCTTGAGATAGCAGCTATCTATGCGCTGCTCACTCAGCACGTAGCTAAAGAACCTGCACAGGCGGCGCTAATACTCAGAGAGGACAGATGGGTGGAGTATAGTAGCCCTTTGGTTGATTTTCTCAGAGGGTCGATGTTACTACAGACAGATCAAAAGGATCTCGGGAAAAGAAGTATAGAAAAGGCGCTCAGTCGAGAGATGCAGCAGCCATTCTTGTACTTAGAGCATCTCTACGGAACCCTGCTACTTCAAGAAGGCAATGAGCGAGCGCTGGAGCATCTGATGAGATTTCATCAAGAATATCAAGGCCAACATTATATCAAGGAGAATCATCAAAAGATAGCTTGGTATCATCTTCTACTAAATGATGATGATAAGGCCTATCGATCATGGATGTCTCGATCCCTCGATGTCGGTCGTACAGAACTCGGAGAGGATCAACAAGCTCATCAAGAGGCAAAGAGTGGAGTGCTACCCAATAAAGAGCTTCTCAGGATCCGGCTGCTTAGCGATAGAGGCTGGTATGATGAGGCTCAGGATCAGCTGAGTAAGATAAATCTCAGTGAGCTATCTGCAGACGAGACGCTGGAATACTGGTATCGATCTGCTCGTGTGGCCCAAGGACGGTCACATGCGGAGCTTGCGCTATCCTACTTCGCTAAGACTATAGCTATAGGTATCGATGACGAACACTATTTTGCTTGTAATGCGGCGCTTCAGTCAGGTGTGATATATCATCATCTTGGAGAGAAAGACAAAGCTATACGATCATTTGAAAAATGTCTTGATATAGATCCCTCAGAACATCGCCGAGGCCTTCATCAAAAGGCAAAGAGCTGGCTGGATAAAATAAAATAGGCTGACAGCAGAATTAGCTGCCAGCTTACTTTATCTCGATATTACCTATTTCTTAGATCCTCGATTGACTCGTTTAGCATCTCTATTTCTCGATGTGATCCGTAGTCCATCACCATCCACACAAAACCCTATGTAATCAAATGTCCCGAAACGACCATCCAGAGATGCAATGACCTGATTATCACGATTCAGTATTTCTGCTTTGCCATTGCCATAGTCGCAGCATATACCATCACCATAGGCATCTTGGAGCTCGAGCTCATAGCACCCGGATGTGAGATTTATGGTCTTGGTGATCACCTGACCACTTTTACCATCTTGATAGGGGCCTCCTTGGTAGATCTCATTATAGCTCTGGTCTAATACATACCATGTAGTCTCCGATCCATAATCATCCAGTATGAGGCGCAGGGTATATGAATTATTACTGTTGTCAGTCTCGAGGCTGAATCGCTTTTTAGCAGAGAATGGCTTCCACCCATCTGTCAGGCATCGTACTCGGAGTTGATACTCATAGGTGCTACCAGCACTCAGACCTGACAATGTGATCTGTGATGCCGAGATATTTTTAGCGGTCCATCGAGACGTGCCGACTTTTCTATATCTGATGCGATAGACCTGTACATCTGAGATATCCTCCCAGTCGATTTTGACTTTAGTATTGGAGAGGATCTGTACTGTGCTCTGAGTAGGACTGCTACAGCTGATTGGTGTTTCTTCCTCTTGCTCCTCTTCTTCGTCTTGTCCACCATTGTCATTACCGCCACCGCTTATGACATTTGCTGCATTGCTGAGTAAGTTAGAAAGATTCGAGTTGATATAGTTTTCCATGCGAGTAGACTGTCCATGCGTGAACATGTACATACACTCATCATTCGTGTAGTCCATATAATTCATGTGCAGGTCTTTACTACCACAGCTGGAGCTACTGAGAGCTGGACATCCACTATAGTCACTGCTCTGGTCAGGAGTGTCTGCTACTTGATCATCGACAATGCATCCATTTCCCCAGATATGATCCAGTAGGAAGTAATGCCCCACTTCGTGAGTAAGCGTCCTGCCGAGATCATAGGGTGCCGATGGGCTGACAGTACCACATCCTGCTCCGACACCAAAGGCTTCTGCATCGATGACTACACCATCGCCGCTGCCATTGCCCCCGAGAGGTGCATAACCTAAGACTCCCGTATTACGCTGTACATAGATGTTAAGATACCCTGACCAATTATTTACTTGGTCACCATTCGTTTGATTGATCGTGATGGCTGGTTCGCCTTCAGAGAGACCATATCCTCCTGGATGATTGCTATTGGCTAAGACAAATTGTAGGCATGCCTGACCATTTGTAATACCCGGAAAACTGTTCGATGCGTTGTTCGTCCATTTATTGATATCACTATTCTGACCAGAGAAATCAGCATTGAGTGCATCTATCTGCCGATTGACCAGATCGATGATACATGATCGATTGACATTGCCCACATTTTGAAAATGTACCGCCACAGGGATCGTTTTGGGACTATTACAGTTAGCTTTCTCCAGATGTGTGGCATGATATTTATCAAATGACTGGAGGCGCTGATCGTACTGGAGCTTATAGTTGGGATCTTGGAGAAGCTCGTGCATATGCTCTGTACTACCACACCTCCTTTTATCATGTATATCTGTGCCATAGACGATCTCTGGCTCATCGCCCATATAGAGGTCATCGCTACATGAATAAAAAAGGCTAAATAAGATCAATGAAATGAAAACTAACAATGCTGACTTAATCATATCTGTTGATTTTTTAAATAATAATGAAGAAGAACCAAGTGATTTTGATAGCTAAATAAAGTCATCTGAAGTGACGGATTATGGTGGTTTATAGATGTGTAGGGTGACTTTTATACGTAGGCTGGTTTTATTTATACTTGGCTCATGGCGATAGCTAGACTATCCTATACCTTGTGATACATAATATCACTGATGAATTTGAAAACAACTCTCCGAGATATCATATATGAGCCGAGATGGCGCTGGGTGAGGCACTTGTGCTTTTGGCTCTTCATATACGTGGAGGAGCTATTGATCTTAGGAGGAGTGACATCTTATGAGTTAGAGTTTCCCATATTGCTCTTCATTCAGATGGGATTGGATATTTTGATCGTATATTTTATTCTTTACGTACTGACACCTTTGTTTTTCGATCGAGATAGGCCATATACCTACATTGGTTTTGTGATATTCTTTATTCTGGTAGATGTCACGATATATTTATTAGTGGAGGATATGTACTATGAAGACTATGCGGAGCGTCTGGATTATCTGAGTTCATTCATCGCCACGAGTACAGTCGTAGGTACAGCCTTAGCACTCAAGCTACTCAAGGATCGAGTCTTTCAGATCGAAAAAAGAGAGCGACTACAGTCAAACCTCAAGGAAGCAGAACTGAAATTTTTAAAACAACAGATTAATCCACATTTCTTATTCAATGTACTCAATGCGATCAATACGCAGACAGTGATAGCTCCCCAAGATGCATCTACCTCTATTCATAAACTATCTAATATTCTACGATATCAGCTCTATGATAGCGAGGCACAGCCTATGTCTACTATACATAAGGAGATAGATCTAATATCAGATTATCTCGATCTGGAGAGGATCAGACGTGATCGATTGGAGATAGACATGGTCGCCTCAGGCATGTCAGATTACTCCATCGCCCCATTTCTTTTTTTGCCTCTTGTCGAGAATGCTGTCAAGCATTCAGTCTGTATAGATGAGGTAGATGAAAAAATATCGATCAGCCTATGCCAAGAATCAGAAGGCAATTTAAAATTCAGCTGTACTAATACCATAGGAGATGCGCAGCATGAAGAGGGCGGTATAGGACTGGCTAATCTTCGCAGAAGGTTAGAATTACTCTATCCCGATCATCATGAGCTGACACTCTCAGAGAAAGACGGTATTTTTAATGCCGTACTGACTCTCGATCTGAATGAACTACCTAATAGTCGATGATGAACCATTAGCCCGAAAGGGCATCAAAATACTGGCAGATCAAATGCCGGAGCTCATCTATCTGGGTGAATATGCCAACGCCATCAAGGCACAAGAATACCTCAGTAAAAACAAAGATGTCGATCTGCTTTTTTTGGATATCGAGATGCCAGGGATCAATGGTGTAGAATACCTAAGAGAGATCCGCCCCGATGTGCAGGTGATTTTCACTACGGCATATGCCCAATATGCTATTGACGCATTTGACTTGCAGGTGGTCGATTATTTACTCAAGCCAATACAGCTCTCCAGATTTATCAAAGCGGTAAATAGAGCTAAAGAGCTGAGCGTACAGACGACACAGGTAGAGGATATAACCACTCAAACAGACAGCGTAGTGATCCGTGCAGATCGACAGTATATCCCGCTCAAATATGGAGACATCACATACATACAAGGGATGAAAGATTATGTAGTCATACATACTCCTATCAAACGATACGTGACGGCGCTTAATCTCGCTACTATCTTGCGGCAGCTGCCCAATTGCATCTTTGCCAGAGTAAGTAAATCGTATATAGTCAATGTCGATCATATGCAGAGCCTTGGACATGATACGATCATGATAGCAGGTCAGGAGATACCTGTAGGGCCTTCATACAAAGAGAAATTCGTCAAGGATCACCTCGATGATAAACTTCTGAAACGCTGATCATCTCAGCTGTCCAGCTATGTAGCCAGTAGTCCATGCTGCCTGAAAATTGAAACCTCCAGTGACTGCATCTATATCGAGTAGCTCCCCAGCGAAATAAAGCCCCTTGCAGGATTTACTTTCTAATGTTTTGTGGTGAATACTATCGAGTGATACACCTCCACAAGTCACGAATTCTTCTTTGAATGTGGTCTTACCACTGACCGAATACACATCATGGGTCAGGCATCTGATGAGCTTGTTTTTCGCTTTTTTGCTTTGATCTCGCCAGTTGATTTCAGGGTTGATTTCGCTTTTTTGCAGTAGGTACTCCCAGAGACGTGATGGTAGCTGATGAAAGTTGAGGTTTTTCACTTTAGCATTCCCAGCATCTGCGAGAGCAGCTCTGACTTGATCTTCGTTCATCTCTTCACACCATTGTACGGCTATGTCAAAAGCATATTGCTGTGCAGCGAGCTCTCGAGCGGCCCATGCAGAGAGCACTAAGATAGCTGGCCCACTCATCCCCCAGTGGGTGATCAGTAGTGGTCCCGACGACTCCTGAGAGCAGCCGATGATTTTGACTCGAGCGGCGGGAGCTACGACGCCCATCAGCTTCTTGATAGGTTCTTGCGGCATGTTAAATGTAAAGAGGCTCGGGACTGGAGGTACGATCTCATGGCCCAAGTTCTTGAGCCAGTCATAACTGCTTTCCTTTGGGTGGCCGCCAGTGGCGATGATGACCTTATCATACTGGAGCTTAGAGGTCTTCGTGTGTAGCTGCCAGCTATGATCTTTAGGCTCGATCTGAGTGATATTGCTGCTGGTTTTGATCTCTATACCTGCATCATCACAGGCTCTCAAAAAGCAATCAATTATCGTCTGTGAGTCATCCGTAGTGGGAAACATTCTGCCGTCTTGTTCGATTTTGAGCTCGACTCTCCTCTCTGCAAACCATCTCACCGTATCCTTATGGCTGAATACTTTGAAAAGTTTTTTTAGAAGCGATTTTCCTCGGGGATAGTTTTTGATCAGATCAGAGGTGTAGGCACAGTCGTGTGTGACATTGCAGCGCCCACCTCCAGATGCTTTGACCTTGGAGAGACATTTTTTACTTTTTTCGAGGATATGGACGGTAGCTCTTGGGTGATGCTCCCGGACCGATAGAGCAGCAAAAAAACCCGCAGCACCTCCTCCTATGATAGCGACTCTCATAGATGTGGATTACTTGAGCTCCATCTTGAGATATTTGCCCGTATGACTTTTCTTACTCTTTATGATGTTCTCTGGAGTGCCCTCAAAAATAATCTCACCACCACGCTGGCCGCCCTCTGGGCCTATGTCGATGATGTGATCAGCGACTTTGATCATATCCATGTTATGCTCGATCACTAAGACGGTATTGCCTTTATCTACCAGTCGATCCAGTACACGGATCAGATGCTTGATATCAGCAAAGTGTAGTCCTGTCGTAGGCTCGTCGAGGATATATAGCGTATTGCCTGTATCACGCTTAGAGAGCTCTTCACTGAGCTTGACTCGCTGAGCCTCTCCACCCGACAATGTAGTCGCCTGCTGGCCAAGGGTGATATATCCGAGTCCCACCTCATGAAGTGTCTTGAGCTTGCGATGGATCTTAGGGATACTCTTGAAAAACTCCATCGCCTCGTCTACGGGCATCTCGAGGACGTCAGATATTGATTTTCCTTTGTACATGATCTCGAGGGTCTCCCGATTGTATCGTCGTCCATTGCAGGTCTCACAATCGACATATACATCTGGGAGGAAGTTCATCTCAATGAGCTTCTTGCCTCCACCTTGGCAGGTCTCGCATCGGCCTCCCTTCACATTGAATGAAAATCTACCCGGCTTATATCCTCTGATTTTAGACTCTGGGAGATCAGCGAAGAGTCTCCTGATCGGATCAAAAAGTTTAGTATAGGTAGCTGGATTGGACCTGGGTGTACGCCCTATTGGGCTTTGGTCAATCTCGATGACCTTGTCGATATGATCGATGCCCTCTATCTTCTTATAGGGTAGTGGTCGCTGACTACTCTTGTAGAAATGCGCTCTCAGGATGGGGTATAGTGTGCCATTGATCAGGGAGGACTTCCCACTGCCCGACACGCCTGTCACACAGGTGAAAGTGCCCAGGGGTACAGTGAGCGTTTTGCCCTTTAGATTATTGCCAGTAGCGCCTTTTAGCACCAGCTTATTTCCATTGCCTGAGCGACGCTCCTCTCTGAATTCTATTTTGGCCGTATCATTGAGATAGGCGGCCGTGATTCCTTCTTTATTCTTGAATTCCTCAGGTCGGCCTTCATTGACGATTTCTCCACCATTGACACCTGCACCTGGGCCGAGGTCGATGAGATAGTCAGAGGCCAGCATGATATCCTTGTCATGCTCCACAACGATGACCGTATTGCCGATCTCTGATAGGTCTTTGAGTGACTGTATGAGACGCTGATTATCTCGCTGATGAAGACCAATGGATGGCTCATCCATGATGTAGGTGATACCCGTTAGCTGTGATCCGATCTGAGTAGCAAGTCGAGTCCGCTGCGCTTCTCCTCCCGACAGTGTCCGTGAGGGTCTATTGAGATTGAGATAGTCGAGACCCACCTGCAGTAAGAAGTCCAGCCTGTATTTGATCTCTTTGATTACATCTTTTGCTATGGCCTGCTGTCTCTCGTCGAGATGATTATTGAGATCAGCAAACCATTCATTGAGCTCTGTCAGATCTTTTTCTCCGAGCTGGCCGATGTGAGTTTCAGCGAGCTTAAAGTGAAGGCTTTCTTTCTTAAGTCTATATCCATCGCACTCAGGACAGGTGATGATCGACAAGAAGTCCTGCGCCCAGTTTCTGATTTTCTCCGAGCTCGTATCGTTATACCATCTCTTGAGCATTTGGATGAGACCTTCTTCTGCCAGATCAAAATAGTCATTGCGACCTGTCTTACTGCCCTTGCCTCCATGCAGGATGATCTCGAGTGCCTCTTTTGGTATCTTATTGACAGGAGTCGATAGCGTGAACTTATACTGCTTGGCTATTTTTCTCAATTGCTTGAAGGTGAGATTGTCCCGAGTCTCACCGAGTGGAGCGATACCACCATCATTGATAGAGAGACTATCATCTGGGATCACTTTTTCGAGGTCTACTTCATTGAGTTCTCCGAGACCATTGCAGTGGGGACAGGAGCCATAGGGGCTATTAAACGAAAAGGTATTTGGCGATGGCTCTTCATAAGAAATGCCTGTGTCAGGACACATGAGCTTATTACTAAATGGTCTGACCTCATCCGTGTCCATATCGTGTATCAGCACAAAGCTATCACTCAGCTTGAAGGCTACCGACAGAGAATTAGCTATGCGCTCCCTCTTATCCGCTTGGATCTTGATGCGATCGACGACGATCTCGATGTCGTGGACCTTATATCGATCAACCTGCATGCCCTGTACGAGATCACGGATCTCGCCATCGATGCGTACCTTGGTGTATCCTTTCTTTCGCATCTGCTCGAATAGCTCACGATAGTGCCCCTTACGAGCTCGGATCAGAGGAGCGAGTAAGCTGATCTTTTTGCCATCATACTCCGAGAGAATGCTCTGGATGATCTTCTCCTCAGAGTATTTGACCATTTTCTTGCCCGTATTGTAGGAGTAGGCCTCTCCGATACGAGCATAGAGTAGCCTGAGGAAATCATATATCTCCGTAGTCGTACCTACTGTCGAGCGAGGATTCCACCCAGTGGTTTTTTGCTCTATAGATATGACAGGGCTGAGTCCATCTATCTTCTCTACATCCGGACGATCCATACTCCCCAAAAACTGACGAGCATACGCATTAAATGTCTCCAGATATCTTCGCTGTCCCTCTGCATAGATAGTGTCAAAAGCCAGTGAGGACTTGCCACTACCACTGATACCCGTGATGACTACCAGCTGATTGCGTGGGATATTGACATTGATGTCTTTGAGATTGTGCTCACGAGCACCGATGACCTGGATATGTTGATCTTCCATGTAGAGTAGAGCGGATTAGAGCCTATTGATTAGTTCCTTAACTATACCTGTTATCTTTTGTTCAACCTTGGCCGCTACCTCGATCACTTCTTCATGCGTCACCTCACGGATCGCTGATATCGGATAGCATTTATTAGTGACTGCAGTCAATACGCAGGATGATAGTCCCATATGACGAGCGACTATGATCTCTGGCACAGTAGACATTCCCACGACTGTGGCACCGATGATATGTAGGAAGTTGTACTCGGCCTTAGTCTCGAGATTGGGTCCAGGTAGTCCTCCGTACACACTATCGTGCAGCTTGACGCCTTGATCTATAGCAATCTCATGACAGAGAGCGATCAGCTCAGGATCGTAAGCATCCGACATATCTGGAAATCTCGGTCCAAAGCGCTCATCATTCGGTCCATTCAGAGGATTCTCATGATGTAGATTGATATGATCATTCACGACAGTGATATCTCCCGCCTCATAGTCCTCATGGATCCCACCGGTAGCACTGGCGATGAGGAGCCGCTCCACACCGAGCATCTTGAATACTCGGATCGGCAGGGTCACTTCTTTCATATCGTAGCCCTCATAGTAGTGATACCTGCCGCTCTGAGCGATGACTTTTTTGCCACCCATCTCACCGTAGATCAGCTCACCAGCATGACCTTTGACCGTAGCAGGTGGGAAGTGTGGTATGTCTTCGTATTTAAATCGCTTTATGATGTCTATATCTTCTGTGAGATTGCCCAGTCCGGTACCCAGCACGATGGCGATGGAGGGAGGAGTATCTATCAGTGCAGAAATATAGTCGGTGGCTTCTTTTACCTGATCGTAGTAGCTATGAGACATGGCTTACTTTAAGATGAAAAAAATAAGAGCTGCGAAGATATAGTAAAGAAATGAGCGGTAGGTGGGGTAGGAAGATTCTTTGATTCAGCTAAAATTAAGAAGAGGTATCCAAATTAATGAATACCTCTTTATTGAGATTGTTTTTAGTGATCTATGATTACTTTACTACTACCATCGTCTTAGTATCAATCAGTTGATCATCGACAATGAGTGAGTACATATAGCTACCTGACTTTAGGTCTGATAAGCTAATGTCTATTACTCCTGCTCCAATAGGCTCTAATGAGACACTTTTCATGATTTGTCCACCAAGTGAGTAAAAGCGTATTTCGCTATTCACCGCAGATGTTGGGATGAAATAATTGATTTTGGCGGTGTTGCTTGTTGGATTTGGAATGTTTTGTGACATGAAAGGTGTGGTATCATCATTATTTAACAAAGTGATGTGAATACTTTCTGCCTGAGCACTATTTTGATTAGTCAGTTCATCAAGCTGTTCTTGCAATATTTTGATTAGGTTTCTTTGCTCTTCGAGTTCTGCTTCGATAGTACTGATCTGATTAGGATCGTCACTAACATTATTGATGTTAGAAGCCGATGTTTTGACTTGCTGTTCTTTTGGATCAATACTATAGGTATTGATTACCTCTTCTCCTACGATTTCTCTGACAGTCATATAGCTGACAGAAGCCATATCGTTACTAGATCTATTGTTAATGAATAAATTGCGTAGACCTCCTGACCAAGCTGAAGTAGCACGAATATCATAAGTAATGGGGGAGGTAGTATTTGCTTTTTCAAAATAATAAACAGGAACATTATGCATCTCCCCTTCAGAGCTTGATGAGTGATACTCGGTTACTTGCATGTTGGGTTCATTATTATTCGTATAACCAGATGTAGATAATGCTGGTTGTCCATTTCTGAATATCCCAAAACTACTAACGTATGTTGCTGATGTTGCAATATGAGCTTCGATCTCTATTATGGAATTGGGATCCGTCGGGGTGATAGTTATTTCTAATCCATTTATTTTTACCGGAGTAGCACTTCTGATGGTTTGGCGAGCAGGCGTAGTTTTAGTGAATTTTTGTTGGATGAGGGATCCAGCAGAGACTTTAGCTTTTACTACTTTTCCAGTATTGTCTATTCCCAGATAAGACTGAACATTGTCTGATTCTGCTTGTGTGGTATAACTTGGTAATTTTACAGTACCATCAGCATTTGCTATAAAGGTACCTCCAGAATAGGTTCCATTAGCATTGGTAGTAGCGCCTATTCGGAGTCCTCCCGTAGACCAGATCTCACTGTCTGATATCTGAACACCCCACTGTGGAGCTCCTTCATCTTCTCTATTTCCTGATATATAGTATTTATTATTACCAGGATTATTCCCTGTATACGTTATTTCGCTCAAGCTAAATCCATAGTCTCCAGAATTAATATGACCAGATTTTAACAGCTTGAGGACGGAGCTTTTATCTTGGCCTCCACCACCGTTATCTGCATCTTCGATAGTGAATACATCTTTTTCTCCAGTTAGTTTATCAGTTTGTTTAAAATAGAATCCATCAGCATCAGTTGTATTTACCGTATGTAAAGTGTAGTTTGGATCAACCACTCCTATACCTACATTAGTACCTTTTAATACCATTGTTTGATTTACGGTATTATATTCTCCCCAATTAGTTGCTCCTGCGAAGTGTAAACTTGCATCACCCCATCCATTATTTAACTGAGACCAAATCAAGAATCCACTATGATTATCATAATTTCCACCATAATAAGTGTCTGTAAGGATTTGTAAAGAATTTTTACTGCCATGTGTTGATGATACACCATTTCCTTGACCAATGGCCATACCCCCATTAATATTTAATTTCGAACGAGGTGCATTTGTCCCTACTCCAACATTTCCAACGGAAGCGTTGATATAGCTATTGCCGTTAGCTGAAAGTTGCGAATTTGCTGTAACACTACCATCTCCTGTATTGATGATAATACCAACTGGGCCTGTTGTATTTGTGTTTCGGAAAAATCTGACAAGAGCATCATCTACCCCCGTTTCATCGTGGACGTCTATATCTAAAATTCCGTCATTCCCTGCGCCACCATCAAACATATTGAATTTTGCGTATGTCCCTATACCATCTATTCTGAAATCTCCATTTTGTCCTATATGTAATTCTTCAGTAGGATCAACCACACCTATACCCACTTTCCCGTCTAAGAAGTGCTTCATGTTTACTGTTGAGCTCACATCATCTATGTAGAGACCATACTCTTTACCGTAGGTGCCGTCCATGCGACCATAGTAAAGATAAGCATTGTTGACAGTGCCCAGTCTATTATAAATACGATTATAGACACCATAAGCATTGCTTACGGTAGTGCCTGGATTATTTATATAGGTATATGACTTTAGGGCATTACTATTTGTGATGGTACTATTGGTGGCTGCACTATAGACATATCCGAAAACTCCCTCTGCATGCGATACATTCCCTGCCGCTGCAGCACCAGAGTACTCTCCTTGTATGCCTCGGATAGTGCCTTTAGCATCATTGTTGTTATTAGACACTTTTCCTATTGATCCATAGGCATTGCCTACGTTAGTACTATTTTTAGGATGTATAGATGTGAGATTATAGGAGGCATACATATTTGTTAGGCTACCTCCGGTAGCTGCACTGTTATGTGTTTGTGCCAATGAATAACTGCCAAAAAGCGCATTAGTAACTCCTGTAGATTGATGAGTACCTACACTATATGATCCCCTTACGTCATAAGCTGTAGTATTACCCTTGACAGTACTATGTAGGTCTGCTGCTCTGACATATAGCCTTCTACTATTTCTTAGGACATCAATAGTCTCGTTTACAGCTTCAAAAGCGAGATTGGTTCGATTATGGGTGGTCAGTTCACCTCCTGATACCTTGAGATGGTGTCTACTGTTGTAGTTATTTGCGCTTCCCTCTCCTGTAGAGTATACATGCAGTTTTCTGGAGGGTGTGGTGGTACCTATCCCTACATGTCCATCTGTTTGCTGCAAGATCAGATTCCCACTCCCATTGATAGCGAGTCGTATCTTATCATCTAAATCTGAGTAACGTAGTTGGCTACCTTTTAGATCGAGGGCTACTGCTGGCGTAGCTGTACCAATACCTATTTTCCCATTGGTCAATTCTATCTGTGCTGGGAGAAGTACCCAACAAACTATACCCAAAATAACGAGCGTTGCTCTTTTCATACCATTTAAAATTTTAAGTTTTTTTATTGAATTCTTTGCAGATCAATCATATTATATATATTTGCTATATGTAAGATTTTTGATCTCTTATTACTAAGATTTCAACAATCGTGCCTCTTTTTTGCGAAAGAGAAAAATGAGAATGATATATAAGGGAGAATGATACGAGGGTATTGAGCTAAAGGTTTTTGAGTATTTCTATTGATGAGTATGTATGCTATCCAGTAATATGAGCTGATCATAGATGATAGTCCCTCTCATTTTATTTGAGTATTAACACACATGGTCGATGTTACAAAGGATAGTTGCGGTTACTTGTATTTTTTTCATTTTGATTCCAGCACTTTTCTGTCAATTTGATCGGAAAGTAGAGCCTTTAGACAGTGTAAAGTCTAAAGTAACATTTGGGAAACAGGGATTTAAAATGACAGGATCTCGTATCAGGAAATTGGCAAATATTGATTTTGATCGAATTGATATTCCGATAGACTCTGTTAATTATTCTGTTGATTTAATTATTAAAGAAGTTCCGTTAACTTCTTATGATTTTCAGTTTGATGCTGGCTTAGATTCTTGTCAGTCACAATTCAGAATATACGATGGCACCATTGATATATTGGATTGTCAAGGATTGAATCATGTTTCACTTCCATTACAGCTTGATGATAGGTTGAGATTCTATTTGACAAGAAGGGGGATGTCCTTGATTTATAATGATTCTCTTTATTCGTCAGTATTACTTGATTCTGTAAGTACTGACATGAATCGCATCTCTCTGAAAATAATAGATGGGGAGCAATTTAAATTTGAAATTCAGTTTAAAGAACTGAATCAGGACTGGAAAGGTAAACCCAATAAGGCTGCAATTTGTCAGGCATGTCCACATGATAGCAGTACTTGCCCTGGTGACCCCTGTAATGGAGGTGATGGAGAATGGATTCGTTTTTATGATCTAGTTGATCAAACATACATATGTGTTTGTGGTAGTACTAACCCAGACCCAGACCCAGACCCAGATCCGTGTATTGGCTGTTCAGGTACTTGTTATATCAATGGGTGCCAAGGGGAATATCAATGTACCACGGATAACACTGAAGCAAATAATGGTAAAGGTGTATTGGATAAGGCAAACGCATCCTGCAATTGTGTACCAATCGATCCGAATTGTGGAGATTGTGGAGGGAGTACCCCATGTGGTACATATCCCAATTGCTTTGGTCGCAATGCATGTGGCGGATGTGGACCTACACCAGCAGAAGTTTGTGATGGAATAGACAATGATTGTGATGGACAAGTTGATGAAGGTTGTTCTTGTGGAGGGAGTACCCCATGCGGTACATATCCCAATTGCTTTGGTCGCAATGCATGTGGCGGATGTGGACCTACACCAGCAGAAGTTTGTGATGGAATAGACAATGATTGTGATGGACAAGTTGATGAAGGTTGTTCTTGTGGAGGGAGTACCCCATGCGGTACATATCCCAA
>WUUP01000001.1:179585-1058001 GCA_009833045.1 Saprospirales bacterium GYS_P2D | reverse complement strand
GGACCTACACCAGCAGAAGTTTGTGATGGAATAGACAATGATTGTGATGGACAAGTTGATGAAGGTTGTTCTTGTGGAGGGAGTACCCCATGCGGTACATATCCCAATTGCTTTGGTCGCAACGCATGTGGCGGATGTGGACCTACACCAGGAGAAGTTTGTGATGGAATAGACAATGATTGTGACGGACAAGTTGATGAAGGTTGTTCCTGTGGAGGGAGTACCCCATGTGGTACATATCCCAATTGCTCAGCTGCTCCTGCAGATCAAGTGACGTCAATTGAGATATGCCAAGGGGAATCTTACTATTGGTCAGAGACAGGCCAGACCTACACTGCTGAGGGAACTTATTATAAAACAAACCGACTGTGCGCAATAGATAAAGTCTTAGACCTCACGGTTCATCCACGACCTAATGCAACTATTTCTGGAGCTACATGGGTCTGTAGAGGAAATAGTAGGACACTATCTGTGCCAAGCTGTACAGGCTGCTCCTACAGTTGGTCTACAGGAGAAACCACGTCAAGTATAGTCGTGCGTCCAGAGTCTCGTACCGATTATAGTGTGATAGTAACACTTCCCAGCGGATGTGATGATACAGACACACATCGAGTCAATGTCCGAAATCTCCCTCCAGCGACCCTGTCAGGTGATACTGAAATATGTACAGGAGAAACAGCGACAATCAATGTGGCCCCTTGTACTAACTGCACGTACAGCTGGTCCATAGGAGAGACTGGAGTCACGAGTATCCAAGTCAATCCGACGACCACCACTGAGTATACAGTGACTGTCACAAGAAGCACCTGCATCACGACAAATACGCATACGGTAACGGTCCACCCGCTACCCATATCAAAAATAAACAATCCTCCCCTGAGTGTATGTCTCGGAGAGACAGCACGATTAGTAGCACGACTTTGTATTGACTGTACCTATGAGTGGAGTACCGGACAGACTACACGTGCCATTGATGTCACACCTACAGAGACGACTACTTATACAGTCACGACGACCTCACCAGATGGATGTGAAAAATCTGCCTTGCACACTCTCGAGGTGCTCCCACGCCCCGATGCAACTATCTCTGGTCCGACTCATTCCTGCTCTGGAGAGAGCGTGACACTATCTGCACCTACATGTACAGACTGTAGCTATCTCTGGAGTACAGGAGCTACGGATGCAACAATCACCTTCGTGCCGACCCAGCAGGCCGACTATTCTGTCACTGTCACGACAGCAGCTGGATGTCCCTCGATAGATACTCATCGTATGACATATACGCCTAAACCGTCGCCCCAGATAACCGTAGTCCAGATCTGTGAGTTAGATCTACCATATATATGGCCAGCGAATGGTCAGTCATATACCAGCTCTACAGTACAAACCATCGTCAATGATGGCTGTACAGCCGATCAAACACTACAGCTCACGGTGATAGAGGCACAGACTTACTATCTGGATAGTGATGACGATGGATATGGTAATGATGCTATCACCGTACAAGCCTGCTCTGAAATAGGCAAATACATCCTCACCCCGGGAGACTGCGATGACTCTAATCCTGAGATTGCGCCAAACGTTACTGAAATACCTGATGACTGCATTGACAATGACTGTGATGGACAGGTCGACGATATGCCTGTCGAGATAGTCATCATACCAGAGCCAGCGCTCTGCCCCACAGGGAGCTACGCTACCGTAGTCGTCCAAAACCCCTCAGGCCAAAGTCTGACATATGACTTTGGTAATGGTTATGAGACCAGTGCTAACGCTCAGATATTACCTAATGGAGAGTACACCATCCGAGTATCGAGTGCCTCAGGCTGTATACAGGAGTATCCGGTCACTATCGATGTAGCCTGTACAGACACTATCGTCAGCCCCTGTGAGTCTGGCCTGATGATATCACAGGCTTTCTCAGGTAGTACCGAGAAGCTCCAGTCCACCGACCAGATCACTATTGAGAATAGTACCATATCCTCAGGATCAGTGACCCTACGTGCTGGTGAGCGGATCAGTATCCGTGAGGACTTCTCGCTATCAGAGGATGCCAGCTTCAGTGCGGCGATAGAGGACTGTACGCTTACCCCTTGTGTAGAGGGTGGCAGCTGTGATGATGGTGATCACTGTACGACTAATGATCGCTACTACTGGGATCAGCTCACTGGTGAGTGTGGCTGTGCTGGGGAGTATGCCCCTGTAGCTGAAAATACCTCAGCACTATGTAGCGATGGCATTGACAATGACTGCGATGGCCTCGTGGACTGTGAGGATGAGGATTGTCTGAACGTCGCTATCTGTGATGAGACGACATATTGTGAGTTGCTCTCTTTGATAAATGTTGAAGCAAAAGGATTAGGATCGCTTAGTCTTTCTTTTATACATGATGGATCACTTTCACATGTCACCTCCAGACTAAATGAACTTGGGATCAGTGAAGAATTATTTAAAACAGCTTTTGATCAGTTTCAATTTGTTGAATATGAACTCAGTCAGTCATTCAATGATATTTATCAAGTCGATACAATTGGTGTTTTGTTATCAGCTATTGTATCTGATTATCTCGACTTCCAACAAACAGAGTTTGTAGATTTTCCAATCACAGAAAACATTCAAACAGTACGTAGCTATGAACTAAAAAATAATGATGAAAGTCTCAATATCGATACTACTGACTGTGAGAGAATAATAGATATCGTCAAAAACAACCCGACTTGTGCAGAGGCATCACTAAACTGTAGTTCATGCCTGTATGTATCAGAAGGGCTGATAGATCAAAATGGTAACCCCGTAAGTGACCCCTTGGTCTATAGTAATCTTTTTTATAGTCATGACACTAAAGCAGATGGTCATTTATACATCTATGATTTTAACTCTAAATCCATTATCTATGAACAAGACGTAGCGGATGATATGGTGACTAAAGTACCATATGCTGGTCCTTTTCTATTCATTGTCAAGAGTGATGGCTGTATCCGTAGCTGCTACGTCGAGTCGCTTTCTGCCGAAGATCGATTTACAATAGATCTGGTCGAAGGTAATTGTTTAGATCAGGCAGACATCCTTACGGCGATACAGTGTGGCTCGATCGATGATGATCAAGTATGTATTTCATTTGATAGTGAAGCGTACGATATCAGCGGAGACCAAATGGGTCAGATATGTCCTAGTTCTACAGGCCAGATCAATGTGACAATAACTAATGGTACTGACATCTTGATAGATGCAATTATAAACATCGATGTCACTACTCCATATGATACTGATGGTGATGGACTGAGTGATAATGTAGATCCAGATATCGATGACGACGGCATACTAAATGATGTAGATCCAGATATCGATGGTGATGGTATCCTCAATGATGCAGATCCGACACCATCAGGCTCTTCTCAGGATATCGATGGAGATGGTCATAATAATGAAGAGGACTTTGATATCGATGGAGACATGATACCGAATAGCTCAGATGATGATATCGACGGTGATGGCTTTGTCAATGATATCGATCCCGACAATGATGGCGACGGTATCCTGGATGAGTTTGATCCTACTCCAGATGGTGTTTCTTGTATGGGCTCAGCCGATAATGGGGCATTATCCGAGTTTGGGTTTGCCTGTATGGAAGCCACGATCTATGAAAATGCTCCGACTATACAAAAACCAGATCACATTAACTTTAAGGTAAATCCTGACAACTTAATCATTCATTTTGAAGATATAGATCATGAAATAGCCTTGTCAGATTTCTTAAACGACATCACTAGTATCATTGATATTTATGTCGAAGATGATATTTATACATCTATCTATTCATCTAATGATTGTGTAGAACTAAATCAGATTTTAGGAGACGCTCAATCTGGGGTTATCATTTTCATTGATGAAGTGACAGGGCAGATCTGTACACGTATAGAAATTAATGGAAACGTATTGTCTAGCGATATGATTTTCCCACTGATTCAAATAATACTGAATAATGGAGCTGATTTAATTGAGACCTTATTCAATGCTGAAGGATTAAATTTATTAGAGGCAATAAATGCAATATGGGAGCAAATTAAGACTTCTTCTTACGATACCATTGTGGCAGCAATTGATGAGTTAAGGTCGATATGGCAGTTAGCCTATTCTTGCTTTACTTCTGATTCTAATGTAAGAGATGGACTCATACCCCAGTGTGCGTGGGACGACTGCCCAGATGATATTATAGATCCATTTGATGCAGGAGTTATTGATGGGATATGGGACATATTGTTGTTGGTATATGATTTAGGCCGTTTGCGAGATGCCTGGCTTCCGACTCCGACCAATTATTTTTATCATACTCCGCAGGCAGAAGAAATAAGGATTAAGACCAAAATATTTATGCTCTTCTTTCATCGTTGGCAGATCGATCCGACTTTTAGAGGACAGGTACTCACTCAATTAGGAGAGGCTATATCAAAATGGTTTGGTGAAATAATCGATGTAGATTGTAGAGCTCAATATTTGCAGGGAAAGTTAGCGTTAGACTTGGCAGATTTCATTTTTGGATCACACGGCATCAGGGGATCTACTGACAACGTGGTAACCTCAGTGGATGATATATTACTCCTCCTGAGTAAAGTGATCACCGATGCAGACAATAGCTGGCTGACTAAACTTGATGATATCTCTCTCCGTCGAGCAGATGACATCATTGAGATACTGGTGGACTGCAATAAGTCTAACAATGCTAAATGTGTGATAGGATATATCCAAAATGGTAGAATATATATCCAACTCGATGATTTGTCCAAACATCTACTCAACATTGATATTATCACTAAAAACATAGATGAAGTGTCCCCAGGGGATTTCAAATGTGCTTTTGGTGGGACTCTTTGTTTTTCTGCAGATGATGTATATCGACACTCTATTAGGATAGAATCTGGAGGAATGAAAGGAACTACCACTATGCAAGTCATAGAAAATGGTACGCTCGTCAATAAACAAGTAGACGCAGATCGACTTCAGCAACTTATCGAACAAATAAAATCTAAAAAACCTGATGAGCCAATAGATCCAGATACAGCTGAAAAAATAAAATATGGAGATTGGAATGGAGCTGCGACCGAAGAAGTAGCTGATATCCTATTCACTAATGATGGGTATGTCAAATATGATGGTAAAATTGGGTCGGGCGGCTTTGATGGACTCTACATCAAGACAGATCCGGCTACCTGCGTATTGGGTGTAGATAGTCCGTGCAATATAATAGATGTAATCATCAATGAATCAAAAGGCTTTAATGGCACCATAAATCTGAATCCTAACGCCCGAGGTGGCTTTGAACAAATGGATTCAAGGTGGATAAATAGAGTAATCGATGATATAATTGAAACTGGAGGACCGAATGCAGCAATGGCCACTGCGCTTAAGGACTTTACATTATCGGGAAGAAAAATCAGTAAAGTAATCACGGCAGTAGACAAAAAGACAGGAGAAATCATAATATTGAATAATGGCACACACCCTTAATAATGGATTTTAAAGACAGAATTCCGAAGTATTTCGAGTCCAGAACGTATTTAGACAACCTTGATAGGTATATCGACATTTTGAAGAATAGAGAAGAGTATTTAGATCTTCAATTAGGATCCTGTGTAGATAATGAAAAATTCAGCTGGTTAAAGGCATATTTTATAGATGGAGATATCAGTAGTGCTAAGCAGCACCTATATGTCCAGGGAATGCTGATCGACAAGTGGAGGCATCGGGTGGATCATCATAGACGTGGAGCACATTGGGGTACGACCTCATCCATGAGGGTAGGACCAATGGCAGAATTGTTACCATTCTTATTATCAGATAGCCATGAGTTGCTGAATAGATTCATTCACTGGCCATATGATGAGATAGACGTTAGTGGTGCTTGGAAACCTGTTGTTGGTGTAGCCCCCGTGGTACAAGCGTTGTTAGCTGGAGATGTGGAGAAAGCGAAGCAAAACTTGAACCTATACTCCTTAGATTTAGGCACTGAGTCAAATGACGAATACTATACCAATGATGTTGCATTGCTACAGAGCATGATCGATGGAGATGACATTGCTTTTCAGGAGTTGATAGAGCCACTATGTGATGCGTCATATCTGAAGAAACGGAAGCCTTTTGAGCACAAAATGATCGAAGTCATAGCTGTAGAGGCCACATGGCTACTGAAAGCGATGTGGATCTTAGGTCATGAGATAGAGATCGATCATCCGTTGATCCCGATGGATCTGATGCCGATTAGGCCACTGGAGCGTTATACGGTGCCTTATTTTTTCTTAGATGGCTACGATGGCGATCTCCCAGCTAATTATGTGAATTGGCTGAATCGACCATCGGAGGAGCTCAGTGCACCTGCTATGCCTGAGCGGCAGAGCACGACCATAGACATAGAGTATGATCCGTCTACCTATGCTAATCTCCGAGAACAGATCTTAGTGCAGCGACTGCGCAGCATTGGTCTGACAGTGACTGGCAACAAAGAAGATGGCTGGCAGATCATTAAGGATGAATGAAATAAATATGAAGAATATCAAACGTAACTTTCGTGCCTCACTAACAATTAGTTTGTGGCTTGTCCTCAGTTTGACCTTTGGGCCCACTCAAGTTCAGGGCCAAGTCGATATTGATATCGATCATGTGGCGACCGACTTATCTCTCGGGAGGGTGACAGTATCTGTCTCAGGGGATGCTTTGCCTCTGACCATTATACTGATAGATCAGATGGGTACAGAGCGTAGTGATGTGATCAGCCATGAGCGAGGATATGTCATATTTGATGATTTATCAGCAGGCACGTACACTCTCAGAGTGTTAGATCGTCTGTCATGTATATCAGATCAGACTATAGTCATCGAGGAGCGCTCATTCGTATGTGAGGATATGGTAGCAGCGATCACTGAGATATCACATGTGAGTGTATGTGGAGATCAGAGCTGCATAGATGGAGAGTATGCTCATGGCTGTGCCGCTGATGGATTCATCCAGATCGAGATACAGTCTGATTTTGGCTATGACCTCCGATGGTCAGGGCCTCATGGTTTTGTCAGTAGTCGGTCTACTCTGTCCCTCCTATCTCCTGGTACCTATATGTATACGGTGACCAGTAGCGTAGATGAGAGCTGTCAGATCACAGGAGAGGTGATCCTGACCTACTGTGATAGAGTCCGAGATGGATCAGGTGGTAAAAACAATGAAAATGACTGTACCACATATCCGGTCGCTTGGCCATTGAGACTAGACATTGATGATTTTGATATCATATGGTCTCAGACTACTGGTAGCTGTGATGGATCTGTAGATGTGAATGTGTCTGATGTCAATGGAGTCTTACGATATTATTGGGAGAGTGCGGAGGGGCAGCTATACGATCAGGATGATATTGGTGCACTTTGTCCTGGAGATTATGTATTTCATCTGAGTAATGGATGTGATGCACCTCAGTCTTGGCCTATTACTATTGGGAGCTGTAGTGATACCCCTATATACTTGGAGGATTATACGCTGGTGCATACATGTGTACCTACTGCTAGTGGAGTAGATATGGCATATGGATCTATAGAGGTATCGGACTCAGACATCACAGGAGGTCATGGGCCTTATGATTTCACTTGGTCTGATGGGCAGAGTGGAAATCGAATCACGGATCTGAGAGCGGGAGTTTATACATTGACTATTAGAGATGCTTTTGGGTGCACGGCCGAGTATGGTTTTGAGATACGTGCCAGCAGGCCCTTGTCTCAGGAGCTCATTGGCGATCAGTGCCGAGAATATTATGTGTGTAATGATATTGTAACTTCAGAAATAGCTGTGGACTACGGATGTAGTGAGCGTTTTGTAGGTGGTAGTTACTTTTTTGCAGATATCATTTGTAATAATAATGAACAGACATTAGTGTCATCTAATGTAAGTCGTATAGCCTCTATTAGACCAGATGCAAGAGGAAATTTTGATATTAATAGTTGTAATGGTGCCCAATCTGAAGTGTTGACCGAGGAAAAAACAGTATGTTTTGACCAAACAGATAATGGAGACAATTTTTTATATACCGTCACTTATAGACATGGGACACTTTTTGATCCAGTTTTAGGATTTATAGACTTGTACTACATTGTTTCCATTCAAAATAATATGAGTATTGGATCCTGTATTAGCAATTCTGATTGTTGTAAAGTCACCATTGATCGCTGCGATAGCCCACCAACTACATCAGAATATGACTACGTGAATGGGAATTGCCCTATAGGAAATTATCCTTTTCCATTTAGTTATGGCGTGCTTTTCTATGGTAATACGAATGGTGACATATTAGAGTTAAATTCATTCTCTGACAGAGTGAATATTTCAGAATTAGAAAATAATATTCATAATATATCAGAGATTATTGGGAACTGTGCTACTACTTGTTCGCTTCCTTACTCACCTGATAGGGCTTGTGATGCTGATTTAGATTCGGATGGTGATGGTATAGATGATTGTCAAGATACGTATCCCCTAAATCCATGCTTGCCTAATCCTGATGTTGGATGTCCTAATAGTCTACAATGCTATGTTGATCTATATGGATCCGGAGAATGTACATTAGTTGAGATCTTTTTGGAGTCGTCGAGTGGAGAGACTCAAATCGGAGAAATGTATATAGTAGGCACACGAACTGATTGTGATCAGCCTTATGGAGATTGTGGTTACGATGCACTAATCAGAGAGTATAGCACTGAGTATAATCGGGCAAAACCATGCTCCGAGTGCATCACACAATGTACTGCTGATGCCGGAGGAGATGGGACTTGTGATGTAGTGACCTATATACATGATGATCAGCAAATACTCTCAGTTGCATTGAACGAATCTACCGAAGGTTTAGCTGTATGTACGAATGAGATATTAGCAATAATAGATGGTATAGAGTGTGTGGGTAATCAAAGCTCTTGTCGTTTAGTGGGTTTTTGTACTGATGATTTAATTGTTACCTACGATGTTGTTACAGGCGAGGTTTCATTTGTGAATTTGAGCGGAGAATATGCTACAGATATTACTAATCCTTGTTCAGGAGAGGTCTATAGGTACGTCACGGCAATGGAGTGTGAGCTATTTGGTAGTTCATCCATTAGTAATTCTTCAGCAAATGTATCGAGAGAGTCGACAGAGAAGAAATAGGATAAAAACATAAGCCAAAATCGTGATACTTGAGTAAAAAACGTCATTGCTTATTCGCTCTACGGTTAGCTGAATCAACGAGGTCTTGGTATATAAATACTACTTGACAAGATGAGCATTCTCACATTTCTCTGTCCTCGCTGTTCGAATGTCTGTGACTTCGAACCCATATGAAGCCCGAGAAACTGTCCTCTCGACCATCGGGAGAGATCTTCATGCTTACGTAGTGTACGGCTATGATTCTGTGAAACTTCGCATCAGCTAAATCATCAATTCGCTGTAGCCATTTGCGGCCAAACTCTGATGTATGAAGATTTCTCTCTATCATTCGAAATGACCAAAACAATCATGTTTAGAGGTTCTCATTTTCACTGTGATCGCTCTATAGCATCGCAACATAACTCAATATAGCTACTAACGAAACTATCGTATATACGATAATGGTGTTGCTGACTTCTATAAGTTCTGGATGTTTTTTATCCATGAAGATCGGCAGTATGAAAGGTGGTGGAAGCAAAATAAATATGACCCAGACATGAGAGAAAATAGGATCTAAATCTGCAATATACTTTTGCATGAGTATCAGCAGTGAATATCCAAGTGCTAAAACAAAACCAAATCTTAGCAATACATCCTTGAGGGTATTTGTCCAGTTGATATTTGTAAATCGTAAAGAGTAGCCTACCACGATTAAAATCAATGGTGCTGCCAGTTGAGACAATTGATCGCATAGGTTAAGAATACTTTGTCCGATTATATTTTCATCCAATAAAGAATATAGCTGTAAAGAGTTAATCAGTATACCAGCCGCTATTGCTAAGATGATCGGGGAGCTCAAAAATGACTTAATAGTGGTCATTAATGACTGATGTTGATCTCTTCTATTTTCTAAAAGTGGAGCATAGACAAACCATATGAAGATTTCGTGACCTAAAGCAACCAGCGCTATAGTCGCTAAACTATCGGCACCCCAAAATGAACTGAGTAATGCAACGCCTAACATGCCAAACTCAAATCCCGTAAAATACTCACCAAAATACTCTTTGCCCATTCTGCCACCTATCCATCTACCTATGAATAGGAGAACAAAACAATAGGCAAATACAAAAAAGAAAAGTAAAGAATTGTTCCAACTGAGTGGTGCTTGAGAGAATGCAATTAAGAGGATAGCAGGGAGCGAAACGTTAAGTATTAGGTACTTCAACCCCTGAATGACTTGATCACCTATTGATTTACTTCTTTGGAGAAGTATACCCAGTATGAGGATAGCAATAATAGGTATGATTTTAGGAGCGAGAGTTTCCATAGAGCTGAAGGTAAATAACAATCAGTAGAGGATATCAAAAAGATGTGGCAAGTAGTGGATTTGACATAGGCGATCGCTGATACAATGTCTGTGATTTCGAACCAATATGAAGCCCGAACATGAGGTAAGATGCTGAAGTTACAAGCTTCAGATAGCGTGGTGCAAACGCCCTTGTTGTCTCTGTTCCCTGTCATCTCGACCAACCGGGAGAGATCTCCATGCATGCGGAGGTCTGCGCCATGCACCTGTGAAACCTACTATGAGCTGAATCATCAATTCGCTTGAGCCATTTGCGTGCTACCTCTGATGAATGAAGATTTCTCACTGATGTTCGAAATGACAAGAAAAATCAAGTATAGTATCTCTTTTTTGTTGTCCTCAGTACAATTGTATGCTCCATTACAGGAAAAATAGAATTTCGCCAATCACATTGAAACGGGGAAACAAATGACAGATTCAAAACGTTTTTATTTACGTACTTAATCAGTAACTTTATATCATGAAGGTAGTAAATTATACAGAGCTAAGACTAAACCTAAAATACTGGTTAAACTCCGTTATTGATGATGTAGAAGAAGTGATCATAAAGCGCAAAGATCAAAAGGACTTGGTGCTTATCTCGCTCGAAGAATATAACTCGTTAGTAGAGACGAATTACTTGTTATCTGGCAAGAATCGAGATGTGTTGTTAGAGTCGATTGCAGAAGTGAAGAAAGGAAATAAGGAGTACAAGGATATAATAGAAGAATGAAATTAGCTTGGTCAAGTAGAGCTTGGAATGATTACTTGCATTGGCAGAAAATAGATAAGAAAAAGCTAAAAAGAATAAATACACTCATCAAAGAATCCCTGCGTGATCCATTTGAGGGCATCGGTAATCCTGAGCCTTTAAAGCATGAATTGCAAGGCTATTGGTCAAGACGGATCGATAAAGAACATCGATTAGTGTACAGTTATACAGAAGAAGAATTATTAATAGTTGGCTGTAGGTACCACTATTAAAAGAGTTGTATTCTCACGACAGTAAGTAAAAGCGTGTAAGGACCTTGCTGTCATCTCGACTATCGGGAGAGATATTATGACATACGGAGCCTATACGCCATTCACCTGTCAAACCTTCCCTGAGCTAAATTACCAATTCGCTGACTTCATATCTCATCGTCCAAATCAAAAATACTACCGACTCGGCTTGTACCTTGACTCATCGAGTATGAGCTGGGCGTCAGTGAGCTGTATTAGGTCCGCTATGGTGGTCTCAGGATGTCGATCGACGTATGCTCGGATGATCTGCCAGCCGATATAATTCGCAGTGCGGCCTGGAGACTCTGGCGGCATGCCTGGAGTAGTCGGTGCTGGGCCCACGAGTTTATTAAACTTCCTCAAGTCAGTCTCATAAAACAGGTCTTTCTCAAAGAAGAAATCCCAGATCTGAACTTCGTTTTCTCGACACCACCGTAGTTGCTCAGGAGTATACTCGATCACGACATGATCCTCTTTAAAGTCTAATAGCTGATCCATGATATATAGCTTCTTGCCACCCCAGATCATCAGTGAGAGGAAGTCAGAGCGACTTGGTGGTGGCAGCTTGTCTTCTACGAGTACTTCTGCGACCTTTTTAGCGATATGCTCCCGATCATAAAATCGGGTCAGGTAAGCGGAGAATGCAGGATTGCTCGGATTAATCTTCTCATATGGAAAATCCGCTCCTAAAAACATATCGAGCCCCAACCCTATACCCTCTCGATCCAAATCATCAAATAGAAAACACTGATAGGTGAATCCTGATACGAAAGTGTAGACATTTGGCGTCTCAGCCACATCAAAGATCTCCTGATAATTCTCCAAGGTTTGGCTGATCTCAGCAGCGACTGTATCAAACTCATAATACTCCTGCGCTACATCGACTAATAGCTTTTGGTAGCCGGTATCGGTGATCATATGCTCGACTTCGCCTGGGAGTATCTCATCCTTGTCTGGGATACTGAGGATCTGATGAAAGTAGATATCGCTGAATGCTGGATAGTCCTCTTTGAGCTGAGCGATGTGCTCTGCGACCGTCTGAGTGCCGACCTCTATGAGTCGCTTCTCATATCTGGTGATGTCAGCCTCAATGGTGGGAGCGACGGGAGCTATGGCAGTAGTATTGGACTCCGATCCACATCCACTACATAAGATTATAGTAGCAATCAGTAGATAGCCTATCGGTTTTAAGTATTCTTGCATATATATTGTGGCGTATTGCATTATCAAAACGTCTCAATCATAGGAGACCATATATTATCACAGCATGAATGTATTAGACAAAGAGAAATTACAAAAGTTTATCATCGAGGGGCTGCATGAGGATATCCAGGACGGAGATCATACCTCTCTGGCATGTATCCCTGCGGAACAGGTGAGTAAAGCTCGATTTTTGATCAAGGATAAAGGAGTAGTCGCAGGGATCGCTATCGCTGAAGCGATATTCTCTCATCTCGATCCAGATGCGCAGATCGATATCCGCATGCCAGATGGTAGTGCTGTGGAGTATGGTGATGAGGTGGCCTATGTGACCTGCCGATCTCAGGCGCTCCTCATGGGTGAGCGACTGGCGCTCAATGCCATGCAGCGACTCAGTGGAGTAGCGACACTCAGTAGAGCATTCGCTGATGAGGTGGCGGATTATCCTGTCACTATCCTCGACACTCGTAAGACGACGCCGCTATTGAGATTTCTCGAGAAGTGGGCGGTAGAAGTCGGAGGATGTACTAACTATCGTGATGGCCTCTATGATCGTATCATGATTAAAGACAACCATGTAGATGCCGCTGGCAGCATCACCGCAGCTGTAGATAGAGTCAAAGACTATCTCAAGAGTAAAAACAAACAGCTGGAGATGACCATAGAGGTCCGAAATTTTGAAGAACTGGAGGAAGTCTTAACCCTGAAAGGGGTGAATCCGAGAGTGATGCTGGACAACTTTAGCACTGCAGAGATGGAGCGGGCAGTACAGCTGATAGATAAGCGGATAGAAGTAGAGGCATCCGGTGGCATCAAGCTGAATAATGTCAAAGAAGTGGCGGCTACGGGAGTAGATTTTATCTCCGTCGGCGCCTTGACACATTCAGCTCAAAGCCTGGATATCAGCCTCAAGATCATAAAGTGATCAATGAGGGTAGGTTATTATTAAAAAGATGAGTAGTGCACACAGAAATGTCATCGCCAGCCAAAAGCGAGTATCTCTGTACATGCTTTGATTGTCGTGAATCATTTGTGAGTGTTTGGTTATGAGTTTGTAAAATGTTCACCATAAGCATTGAATAAACGTTGTTGTAAAATTCGCTCTGCTCTTTAGCCATAGCGTGTCGTTTTGGTTTTGGTCACATCATCATTATGTGATGTGCTAAGAGAGAAACCAAAACGATGCCATAGCATTTTTTCCTAATGTGTGATGTATACCACAGGCGTAACTGATTATAGGTAGGGATGAGCATCAGTTTTTTAGACCATGCATAACTTACTGATAATGAGCGATTATAATATGTGACGTATGGCTTATCTGACTAAAGTGACCTTCAGAATAATTATTAAAATACCACTTTTATTTAGACGGCTACCCGACGAGGGCTTTTTTGATCTGCTTGACCAGATAGGGGCCAGCGTAGATCATGCCACTATAGACCTGTATGAGTGAGGCGCCAGCATTGAGTTTGCCCTGAGCAGTCTCAGGACTCTCGATACCACCTACTCCGATGATCGGTAGATCAGGAGCTTTATCATGGATATAGCGCACTACCTGATTAGACCGTTCATATACTGGACGTCCACTGAGGCCACCATTGCCGATAGTCTCTATAGTCTCCTGACTCGTGCTGAGCCCACTTCTATCGATGGTAGTATTGGTAGCGATGAGGCCCTCTATATCCAGCTCCTCGCAGATCTCGACGACATCATCTATCTGACCATCTGTGAGATCGGGAGCGATCTTGAGCAGTATGGGCCGCTGGATCTCGTGCTGCTCACGCTCAGTAAGTAGTGTCGAGAGGATCTTTCGTAGTGGCTCCTTGTCCTGTAGCTCTCGCAGGCCTGGTGTATTGGGTGAGCTGAGATTGACGACGAAATAATCTACATAGTCATACAGCTTCTGAAAGCAGATGAGGTAGTCTCGCCAGGCTTCAGCATTGGGGGTGACTTTATTCTTACCGATATTACCTCCTATGATATAGTCCCGTTTAGCAGGGAGCTTTTTGAGATTAGCTACGAGGCTATCTACTCCATCATTGTTAAATCCCATGCGATTGATCACTGCACGATCGGGGATGAGTCTGAAGAGTCGAGGTTGAGGATTTCCGGCTTGCGCCAAAGGGGTCACAGTGCCTACCTCGATGAATCCAAAACCCAGCTTGGACATGGTCTTGATATACTTCCCATCCTTGTCAAATCCTGCTGCCAGTCCTACGGGGTTAGGAAAAGTGAGACCCCAGAGCTGTCGCTCCAGCGATGGATGAGAGTAGCGGAGTGAACGATTGAGCAGCTGAGAGACGATCGGCACTCCCTGGGCGAATCCGAATAAACGATTAGTCAGGTGATGGGCCTGCTCAGCAGAATATCTAAAGAGTAGTGGTCGTAATAGAGAGTACATAGCTCGGGCAATAAATAAATTATGCCGCTAAGATCTCATCTTTTAGTAGATCGAGGTCTCTGATGAGCAATCTCTTTCGATTAAAAGTGATGATATTTTTATTCTTCAGCTCATTGAGCACTGTCGTGACCGTCTGCCGACTGGTAGCAGTGAGATTAGCGATCTCCTGATGAGTGATAAAATTTCTCACTATCCACTCATAGCCGGCTCGCTGTCCTTTCTGCTCATTGAGGTCTACTAAAAACTCTACGATACGACTCCGAGAATCCTTGAATACCAGTGCCTCGAGACGCTTCTCCATACGTATGGCTCGACTGCCTATGAGATTCATGATGAATATATATATCGGATGTCGCTCTCTGAATAGCTCCGTCATAGAGGCTCGTGAGATCTGGCAGATTTCTGCATTTTCCATGGCAATGGCATAATCCCTCCTGACATCCTCACCGACCATCGCCAGCTCACCGAATATCTCTCCAGCCCCTAATATGGCTTTAGTGATGGTCTTCTCCTCTGGGCTATCAGAGACGATCTTGACTCGTCCCTGAGAGATGAAGTAGATCGTGTCGGCTTTTTGCCTCGGGGTGAATACATGATCCCCCTTCTTATAGTTATACACCTTATGATTATCCATCGGTTGGCCGATCTTCTGAGGGCAAAAAATGCCCTCCGCATCGATGTTTTCGAGGTACCAGAGATTAGACTGTGCCATGTAGATATGTACTGTTGACTGATAGTAGTAAGGAAAATAACGAAAAAAGGATCAATCTTGATCTGGCTTCAGGTCCAAAGTATCAATAAATGCATCCAAATCGGGATTAACTGTCACGAGGTGGTCATATTTTTCTTTGGAGGTATACAGCTTGCGAGTAGGCTCCTCGATAGCATCTGGGAATAGCTCTCGATCCACCTCTATCTCGATCATCAGATCATTTTGATTGAAGTAGTCTCTGATCTTAGTATATAGATCGGTCTCTTGCTGGATCTCTTCTTTAGCAATAGAGGAGGGTACGGCACCGACTACCTTATTCTCCACGATCTTGAGCTGTATATTTTTGACAATGGCCTGAGTGGTCGGAGAGCTGATGGACTCAGCGTATTCATTCCAGATGGTCAGTAGCTCTTCGAGAGTGAGTTCTTTCGCTTCGTTGGCCTTTGAGTTGACCTCTTCTTTAGCTTGACTCAGCAGGTCGTCGATAGAGGATATTGAAGGGCCTGATATTTTAGATTTAGCTCGAGGAGTGGGTGTAGCTTTGGGCACAGCTGGCGTAGGATCCTGTGCAGGCGGGCTCGGTGTGGTAGCTGCTGGGCTCGGAGTCACGGCAGGTGGTGGAGCGATATCTGGTGGAGTAGTCGCTCTGGGAGTACTCGGAGCGGGAGCTGGAGATGCTGGTGGCTGTGCGGTCCTCGGAGTGGCTGCTGGTGCGGTGGGATTAGTTAGTTTTTTTTTTTCGCTGGCAGGAGGCGTCCCGTCAGCTATAGTATGAGCTCGATTAGCGTAGCAGATCTTGAGCAGTGTGATCTCTATGTGGAGTCTCTTATCCTTAGCACGTGGATAGTCTATGTCTCCCCGATTAGCCAGTGACAGCGTGGTCAGGATAGTCCCATAGGAGATGGTCTGAGACTGATTGAGAAACTTCTCTTTCAGCGCATCACTCAGCTGTAGGAGGTGTAGTGTCGGCTCCTGCTTACAGTACATCAGATTTCGCAGATGTTTGGCCAGGCCATTCATGAAGGTATCTCCCTCAAATCCATTGGCCAGGATCTCCTCTAATAAGAGTAGCAACCCCGGTCCGTCCTCTTTCACGATCAGGTCTACAGCTCTGAAGAAGTAGTCATAGTCGAGGAGATTAAGATTGTCCACGACAGACTTATAGCTGATCTCTCGATCTGTAGCACTGGAGATCCGATCATAGATAGATAGAGCGTCTCTCATGGCTCCATCAGCTTTCTCAGCGATGGTATATAGTGCGTCATGCTCTGCGGTGACTCCCTCCTGCTGGGCGATCGACTCCAGCTGCTGGATGATATCCGGCACCTGTATACGTCTGAAGTCATAGAGCTGACAGCGACTCATGATCGTCGGTAGGATCTTATGTTTCTCCGTAGTGGCTAATATGAAAATCGCATAAGGTGGTGGCTCTTCCAATGTCTTCAAAAAAGCATTGAATGCTGCCGTAGAGAGCATATGGACCTCATCGATGATGAATACCTTATACTTGCCCTGCTGTGGCTGAAATCTCACCTGCTCGATGAGCGTCCGCATGTGCTCTACTGAGTTATTGGACGCAGCATCGAGCTCGACGATATTCATCGAGATATCGATATCTGTCTCTGCATAGCTACCGTCTTGCACAGCCGCTTTGGGGTCAGGCATATTGATGACCTTGGCGAGGAGTCTCGCACAGGTGGTCTTGCCCACCCCTCGGGGACCACAAAACAAGAAGGCATGAGCGAGCTTATCTGTCAGAAGGGCATTCTTCAGCGTACTGGTGATATGCTCCTGACCGACGACATCCTCAAAGCGCTGAGGCCTGTACTTTCGTGCTGATACGATATAGCTCATTGAGCTGCGATATTATGAATTATTTAGCAGACATGTGAGAACATGAGCCTTGATTATAAGGTAACCTTTGATTACAAAAAGATTATGAAACAAATAAAGTTTTACAGCTGCAGCGAAATAATCATTACTAATTCTTAATTAAAAGCTTAGATGATTTCAAATACCTAAAACTAATTATACATAACATTATACCCAGAATGATAACTGACCATTGGTTTAATGTAGGAATATTTTTAGCTACATTTAGAATATTATCATGAATAAAATATGTACGTACTTGGCCTGAAATTTCACCATTCCCATTTTTAAGATCTGTTCCAATAACTAATTTGCTACCGTCATCTGACAAACCAATAGATCGCCCGAATTGATCATTTGTAGATTCTCCTAAAATTCGATTTCCAAGTTGAATCCAATCAATTTCTTCCCATCTATAAACCTGGACTACTCCAGAGTTCACTTTATTATTATCGTTGAAAGGAGAGCTGATACATAGAATTTTACCATTACTAGATAAACTAACTTTATATCCAAATAAATCATTCATAGCCTCTCCGTAAATACCATTTCCTACTTGACTCCAAACATTTCCGTCCCAGTTAAATACTTGAACGATTCCAGAATTTTCGCCATTTAATTTATAACCTGTAGCTCCAATTGCCATTATATTGCCATTTGCCGATAAACTAACTGATCCTCCGAGGAGTTGAAAAGGAACCTCACCCTTGATATCATCGCCAAATTGAATCCATTCAAAACCATTCCATTCGAATGTTCGAACATGTCCAGAATTTGTACCATTATCATCATTGAAAACTGCCCCTATAGCTATAATGTTTCCATCTGCGGACATGCTGACACTGCCACCTAAAAGATCATTTACAGCTCTACCATTGATATCATCGCCAAGTTGAATCCATTGATTACCATTCCACTTATATATTCGTACGTGTCCAGAATATTGTCCATTATCTCCATTTCCAGGAGCCCCAATAATTATTGTGTTGCCATCAGATGAAATATCCAAAGAATGTCCAAATCCATCATACGCAGCTTCACCGTTAATATCATCACCAAGTTGAATCCATTGATTACCATTCCACTTATATATTCGTACGTGTCCAGAATCAATCCCATTTCCATCATTTAAGACAGCTCCTATAGCTATTATTTTCCCATCATTAGATAAACTAACTGAATAACCAGATCGGTCACCTTCAGATTCACCATTGATATCATCTCCAAGCTGCACCCATTGATTATTTATCCATTTGAATACCCGAACTTGCCCAGAGTCGTCTCCGTTGCCATCACTTAGTATTGCTCCTATTGCTATTACTTTTCCATCGCTAGACATACTTACAGAGTAACCAAATCGGTCACCTTCAAATTCTCCATTAATATTATTCCCAAACTGCACCCACTGAAGATTTGACAAAGTCAAAAAGATGAAAAAGGGAATATTTGTTAAAATTGACCGCATTATACTAAGCAAACGATTAATATATAATAATTGATATTAAATTATACTAAGAACACAATGTGTTTTTAAAAAAACACCTTACGTACTATATACTAAATTCCACAACAGAATCATTGTATGCAGACAGAACTCTTCGCTAACGAAAGAATCAGACAACAGAGCCTAAAGACCTATCAAGAGGCCTACTCCATGCTCAATCCTGCACAGCGAGCTGCTGTGGATGCCATCTATGGACCTGTCATGGTGATCGCAGGTCCCGGCACGGGCAAAACGCAGATACTGGCCGTCAGAGTGGCGAGGATACTACAGGAGACAGATGCTCAGGCGCACAATATTCTCTGTCTGACATTCACCGATGCAGCGACCATCGCTATGCGTAGACGACTGGTACAGATCATAGGTCCAGCAGCGCATCAAGTGCACATCTATACCTTTCATGCATTTTGTAATCAGGTCATTCAGGAGAATCTGGCCATTTTTGGCAACTATCGGCAGCTGGAGCCGATCACCGATCTGGAGCGAGTAGATCTCTATCAGGACCTTATCAATGCGCTGCCCAATGATCATCCGCTCAAGCGACTCAAGGGAGATCCCACCTACGAGGCTAAGCGACTGCAAAACCTATTTGACATGATGAAAAAAGAGAATCTCTCAGAGGCCATCATGCTGCAGCGGATCGACGAGTATCTCGAGGATAAGAAAGAGTACAAACCTGGTGATGAGCTATTTTATCATCGCAAGTATAAAGAGTATCAAAAAGGAGATATAAAGCCTAAGAAATGGCAAGAGCTGACGCAGCGCATGGATGAGCTCCGAGCAGGTGTCCGGCTCTATGACACTTATGTTCAGATGATGGATGAGCGAGCACGCTATGACTATCAGGATATGATCCTGTGGGTGCTCAGAGCTTTTGAGTCCGATGATGAGCTACTGGCGAGCTATCAGGAGCGCTATCAGTTCTTTTTGGTAGATGAGTTTCAGGATACTAATGGTGCCCAAAAAGCCATCCTCGAGCAGTTGATCTCTTTTTGGGAAGAGAGCCCTAATGTCTTTGTGGTAGGGGATGATGATCAGGCGATCTACAAGTTTCAGGGGGCGAACATGTCTAATATCTATGAGATGAAGCGTAAATATCGTCCACAGATGGTGGTGCTGGAGCAAAACTATCGCTCCAGTCAGCGCATCCTCGATGTAGCGCAAGACTTGATACAGTTTAACCAAGAACGAATCCTCAAGGATGAGCCTGATCTGAGTAAGCAGCTCATCGGGTCCAACCCTGCCGTGATGGATCTCCCTGACGACCCTCGGATCTACTCTTATCACAATGTCTCTCATGAGCAAGCAGCACTGGCAGACTATCTCACAGAGCTACATGAGCAAGGGACTGACCTTGGGGAGATCGCCGTGATCTATCGTAAGCATAGCCAGGTAGAAAAACTCGTATCCGTACTCGAAAAAAGAGGAGTGCCGCTCAATATCAAGCGAAGAGTAGATGTCCTACAGCTCACGCTGGTGCGCAATATACTGACCCTGATGACCTATCTGCGCAATGAGTATGAGAAACCAAATCAGTCCGATGATCTCCTATTTGAGATCATGCATTATGACTTCTTTGGGATCAATAGCTATGATATCGCTAAGGTGTCGATGGCCACCTCCTACAAAGCGAGTGGGGGCAAGTCGAGAACATTCAAAGAGGTCATCAGCAACAGGAAGCTGCTCATCGACCTCGAGATCAGTACCATAGATGAGATCACGATGCTGAGTGATCTGATCGATAAGTGGATCAATGATATCAAGAATGTGACCTTGCAAGTCCTATTTGAAAATATCCTCAACGAGGGTCGTATCCTACAGCGCATCCTCAGCAGTGCCGAGAAGACTTGGCATCTGCAGATCGTCAGTACCGTATTTGACCTCATCAAGGAGGAAATGGCTAAAGATCCGACGGTGGGGATTCATCACTTCCTCGATATGATCGAGAAGATGCGACAGAATAATCTGCCCCTGGCGATCAATAAGATCGTACATGCGGAGTCGGGCGTGCACTTCATCACAGCGCATAGTGCTAAGGGGCTCGAGTATGAGAAGGTCATCATCCCAGGTGTGTCCAAGGATGTCTGGGATACCAATATGAGAAACTTTTATCAGTTTAAATATCCCGATAATGTCAATGAGGATGTCGAGACTAATATCGAGGATGAGCGCAGACTGTTTTATGTAGCGATCACGAGGGCCAGACGAGAGCTCCTGATCAGCTATCCTGGCGCTCGAGAAAATGGGAAGATATTAGGCTCCAGCCAGTTCATCGATGAGATCGTCGGGGCTACCGGACTCCAGGTGCAGCCACAGACTGTCTCGGAGGATGTGGTCAATGATTTTCAATATCATATCCTCATGAAGCAGGATAGAGAGATACAGCTCATCGATCACGACCGTATCGATCAGGTGCTACAGGGCTATAAGCTCAGCGTCACTGGACTCAATAAATATCTGAAGTGTCCATTGACTTTCTACTTTGAGAGTATCCTACAGGTACCTACTGCTCGTACTAAGTATATGGGCTTTGGTCGTGCTGTGCACAAGGCATTAGAGGATTATCACTTAGACGTGAATAAGGGGAAAGAAGTAAATGCGAAAACACTGCTGAGACATTTCCATGATGCGATGGTCGATCACCGCTCCCACTTCACAGCAGATGAATACGAAAAGATGACTGCCTACGGTGAGCAGATCTTGACGGCCTATCATGCTGAGAAACTCCAAAATGTGCATGATGTAGCTTCCTATGGCCTAGAGATCAAGATCGAAAATGCCGAAAACGGTGGTGTGCCGATCAAAGGAGTATTAGACAAAGTAGAAATACATAAGGATCACGTCTATGTGGTAGACTATAAGACAGGTGATGGATTTAAATCCACCACCAAGGCGAAGCTCAAAGGGCCCAATCCTCGTGATGAGCAGGGTGGTGACTACTGGCGTCAGATCGTATTCTACAAGCTACTACTGGACTCTGACAAGAAGCACGGCTGGACGATGACCTCAGGAGAGATGGACTTTATAGAGCCAGATCGTAAGACAGGAGCATTTACTTCCCAAAAATTCGTCGTGTCTCCAGATGATATAGAGACTGTACAGGGACAGATACAGGAGGTCTGGGACAAGATCCATCAGCACGAATTCAGCAAGGGCTGCGGGGATGAGCACTGCCATTGGTGCAATTTTGTAGACAATGAATTCATCCATCTCGATCGTGTCGAGCAGGACGAGGATGATATACAGGAGAGCTAATAGACAGAGGTCTTACTGACTACTACCTTGGCACGCTCAGCACAGCATCATAAGCTGGTTTTGGTTGACGATCTCTATCAAAGAGTAGTGTATAGTTTGTCCTGTCTGCGATAGGATAGCCATTTTTCCATGACATACCGTCATGGACACCCCATAAGGTGACTCGATCGATCTTATCTCTTCGACTGTAAAATATCTCGAATAGCTCTGCATATCGATCTGATAAAGCCTGATGCATATCCGCTGGTAGACCATCCGCATAGGGATCAAGATACTCTTTGAATTCTTCCAGCTGATACTGCGGATGAAGCATACCCGTACCGATGATTTGGCCCTCCTTCGTCAGAGGGAGTACGTCTACATCGAGTTCTGTGATCATGACCTTGACGCCCAGAGAAGCGAATGAATCAATCGCAGCCGTGATGTATTCATTCTTAGGATAATTGAGGCCCCAGTGGCCCTGTATGCCGATGCCGTCGATGCGGATACCCTCTCGCTGCAGCATCCTGACCATACGCATGATACCATCTCGCTTAGTAGGTCGCCAGGCGTTGAAGTCATTATAATAGAGCTCGGTGTCAGGGGCATATTCGCTGGCAAATCGGAAAGCATTTTTGACCATAGTATCTCCATCACCGACCCCATTGACCCAAGTGGTGGGGCGATAGGATCCATCATTGTCGATGACTTCATTCACTACATCCCAGGCATCTACTCTACCAGCATATCTACCCGCTACGGCAGCTATGTGAGAGCGCATTCGTTCGATTTGTTCTGCTGGACTGTTTGGTTCTCCTTTATCATTAGTAAAAAACCAAGCCGGAGTCTGATTGTGCCAGACTAATGTATGGCCGATGATATACATGTCATGTTCTTCGCCAAACTTGACCAAATCATCCGCTGGTTGCCAGTGATATACGCCAGGTTCTGGATTGACCTCTTCGGCTTTCATGACATTCTCAGCCGTGATGGTATTAAATTCTCTGAGGACTACCTCTTGAGACCGCCGATCTACACCAGAGACAATCTCTTCATTGAGCGCTGTCCCCAGCAAGAATGCTTCGGCGTAAGCCTCCTTGAGACTTTTAGTCATTGATGTCGGAGCAGTTCCTTTTTGAGAAGAGGCACAAGAATAAATGAAGATAAAAGTGCTGAAAAGTAGTATCGATCTCATGATGTCCATTTAGTGGAGAGAAAGGTAGCTCATAGCTCCTCTTTTTATTAGATTTGGCGACTCTTCAAAGCTTCGTCTTATGATCAAAAAGAGCATTCATTACATCATTGCTGTACTTTTCTTGCTCTTTGCACTGGTCCAGTGGAATGATCCGGACTATATGAAGTGGATGCCACCCTACCTCATCATGTCTTATATAGCCCTACAGGCTGGACGTGAGCGCTACTATCGACTCTGGACAGGATTGTTGATTATCCTATTTGTCATATGGATGGTGCCCTATCTGCCGCACATGAGAGACTGGCTATCTGATGGGATGCCCACTATCACAGGTAGTATGAAAGCAGAATCTCCTTATATTGAGCTATCCAGAGAGTTTTTTGGACTGCTACTCTGTCTGATAGCGACTATCTACTATTTTTATTTAGCTACTAAAAACAAAAACTAATGCGTCTTCTGATTGCTACATTATTGAGTATAGCGATGATGGTATCGCTCACTGCACAGGATCTACTTGATGGATATGTAGATCTCTCATATGATGAGTCTACAGGTAAGCTCATGGCACATATTGACACTGAATTTATCGGAGAGGAGTTCCTCTATGTCAATTCGCTATCGGCAGGTATCGGATCCAATGATATTGGGCTCGATAGAGGCCAGCTTGGAGATGAAAGAGTGGTCAAATTTGTCAAGACAGGAAATAAACTCATGCTCCTCCAGCCCAATCTCGACTATCGAGCTGTCAGTGACAATGAGCTGGAGCGACGATCTGTAGAGGAGGCTTTCGCCAAATCAATCCTATGGGGATTTGAGATAGACAACGATGCCTCTGAGGATGGTACATTAGTGATCGATCTGACAGATTTTCTTCTGAGAGATGCGCATGGTGTCTCGCAGCAACTCAAGCGATCCAAGCAAGGCAGCTATAAACTCGACAAAGGCCGCTCTGCTATCTGGATGGAGCGGACGAAGGCCTTCCCAGAAAATACTGAGATGGATGCTATCCTGACCTTCTCTGGTCAGGCTGAGGGAGGATGGATACGTAGCGTCACACCGAGCTCAGATGCTGTCACCGTACATCAGCATCACTCCTTCATCAAGCTACCAGATGATCAGTATGAGCCGAGAATTTTTCACCCATACAGTGGCTACTTCCCGATGAGCTACTATGACTATGCAGTACCTATCGAGGAGAGCCTCGAGCGGAGGTATATCTACCGTCACCGACTGGAGAAGAAAAACCCTCGTGCAGCTGTCAGCGAGGCAGTGGAGCCCATCATATACTACATGGATCCGGGCTGTCCAGATCCTGTAAAGACTGCGCTCATGGAGGGTGCCGCATGGTGGGATCAGGCATTTCAGGCAGCAGGATATGCACCTGGTACATTCCAGGTCAAAGAGCTACCTGCAGGAGCCGATATGATGGATGTCAGATACAATGTCATCCAGTGGGTACATCGTAGTACTCGTGGTTGGTCATATGGGGCAAGTGTTTCTGATCCCCGTACAGGAGAGATCCTCAAGGGGCATGTATCACTTGGATCACTCAGAGTACGTCAGGACTTTTTGATCGCTCAGGGATTATTATCCCCTTATGGAGAATCTGATGACAATCATGACCCTATGCTACAGTTAGCCCTGGCCAGACTGCGACAACTCGCAGCTCACGAGGTAGGGCACACCATAGGCTTAGCGCACAATTTTGCGGCAAGCGTCAATGATAGAGCATCAGTGATGGACTATCCGCATCCATTAGTCTCGATGGACGAGGATGGTAGTATTTCATTTGATGATGTCTATGATGACAAGATCGGAGATTGGGATAAGTTCACTATCACCTATGGCTATATGGACTTCCCTGATAATGTCGATGAAGAAGAAGCTCTCACAAAGATGATCAGTGAGCAGCAGTCAGCGGGATCACTATACATCACTGATCAAGATGCTCGTCCAGCCGGCGGGGCTCATCCGCATGCACATCTCTGGGACAATGGAGAGAGTACTGTCACAGAGCTCTATAAGCTCATGAAGATACGTGCCAAAGCACTCGGACAGATGGGTGAGGCATCCATCACTACTGGTACACCCCTCAGCGAACTGGAAAAAGTACTCGTACCTGTATATCTCCTCCATCGCTATCAGGTCGATGCCGTCTCTAAGCTCATCGGTGGCACAGAATACCAATATTACGTCAAGGGTGATGCCTATGACCACGAGCTCAAGGCTGTCGATCATAAGATACAGGGAGAGGCAGTACAAGCTCTGCTCAATACCTTGGCCCCGAAAGAGCTCCGACTGCCAGAGTCTCTGCTCAAGTCTATTGCTCCACCAGCATTTGGCTATCCGAGGAGTCGAGAGACCTTTAGCGGTAGTACTAATCTCACATTTGACCCCATCGCTACGGCGGAGAGTCATATTGGGATGACCTTTGACTTTTTACTCCATCGTCAGCGTCTCGCTCGAGTACATCGACAGGGAGTGACCGGGATGTCTCCACTTCAGCTCGATGAGCTACTTTCTCAGATCAGTAGTAGTCTATTCTCTGTGAGTACGCAGGATGACTATGAGCAGACATTAGCCGAGTTAGTCCAGTCGATATACACGAGCCGATTGGTCGATTTAGCATTCAGCAGTGAGGTAGATATGGCTGTAGGTGCTGCTGCCTATGCGGCTGTCCAGCAGATACAAAATGACTATCTCACAGATGGATCGCCATCTGCACAGCAGCTTTATCTCAAGAAGCTCATCCGACAGGCGGAACTTCATCCAGAGTCGATCAGTCTACCGCCAGTAGCAGAGATGCCTCCGGGCTCGCCGATTGGCTGTGATGGGCATTGATATCAGAGTGAGGACAGGAAAAGTGTAATACTAAACTTGATTGTTTTTGTCATTTCGAACGCCAGAGAGAAATCCTGATACATCGGAGGGGGTGTGAGGCTTCATGGAATTGATGATTTAGCTGATGCTGCGGTTGACAGACTCATAGCGATACACCGTGTAAGAATGAAGATCTCTCCCGATGGTCGAGATGACAGGTAAAAGTGTAATACTGAAACTTGACAGTTTTTGTCATTTCGAACGTGAGAGAGAAATATTGATACATCGGAGGGAAGTGTAAGGCTCCATGGAATTGATGATTTAGCTCAGGGAAGTTTTGACAGGAGTATGGCGTATGCTCTCCGTATGTCAAAGTATCTCTCCCTATGGGTCGAGATGACAGGAGAAAAAAGAGATACGAAACTTGTTTTTCTTGTCATTTTGAACGTGAGAGAGAAATAATCATACATCACTGGTATATTACCACTGATGATATACCCCGATTTGTAATCTCCATAGATCGAAGCTAAGTAGCAGAAGAGTGCGTCGTTTTAGAATGAATCTGAAAAAGTATCTTCTGACTGTACTAATTTGATCTGCTATCTCGTTCGATTTTCCAACAAAAACACTCCTGTGTATAAATAATTTAAAAACAATATAAACGTTATGAGGAGCTTTTCCATATTTTATTTGGCTTGGTTGTTTTTAATACTCTCCATTTCAAGCTGTAGTGATGAATTAATAATGCCAGAAGAAATGATGGAAGAACCCATCTCGGAGACAGTGGCTTTGATAGCAGCTTTAGATGAAGTCATTATGCCCCTCAGCGATAAGCCTTTGGAAATGGCAGATCAAGAAATTTCGTTTTTAGATGATCTTAAGAATACTAAGATTGTAGCATTTGGAGAAGCGACCCACGGTACTCGAGAGTTCTTTCAGATGAAACACCGCATGTTCAGATATCTCGTAGAAAATCATGGTTTTAAGGCATTTGTCTTTGAAATTGACATGGGTGAGGCATTACTATTTAACGATTGGGTGCAGCATCGGTCTGATGAGGATTTGACGACTCTAATGGTCGAAAAAATGAACTTCACTGTCTGGAAAACCGAAGAAGTCCGAGAGCTACTGATATGGATGAGAGAGTATAATGATGATAAGTCCACCTCTGAGATGATTGGTTTTTACGGTGTGGATTGCCAATTCGGTACTTATAATGTAAATGCTCTGGCAGACATAATAGCTCAAGTGGATCAATCAGCGGCAGATGAAATCTTGGGACTGAGTCAAAACTATATGAATGTAAAAGAAGTCTATCGAAACAATGATGTAGATTCTGTAAGTCAAATAGTAAAAGAAGAAATCCGACAAATAAAATTCATTGTTGACAATCTATCTGAAAGTGTCGAAAGCAATCTGAGTCTTCAGAAAGCGATGCTGGCTAAAAGACTTATGAGAAACATCATTCAAAATGAAGAGGTAGCTTATGATGCTATCACCATCTCGAATACCTATAAAAGAGACTTATTCATGGCAGAAAATTCTTCATGGTATTTAGACTATTTGGGTATGGATGCTAAGATCGTACTATGGGCACACAATGCACATGTAGCTGCTGATGATGCATACAGAGAATTTGGTTCACAAGGTTGGTACTTAAAACAAAACCACGGAAATAATTATCAAATTATCGGTTTTTCTTTTTCTAAAGGTTCGTTTACAGCCAGAGTAGATGGTGTCATGCAGCCTGCAGAGATCACTACTGACCCGATCGATGGGTCTACTCAGTGGTACTTTCAACTAACCCAATATGATAATTTTGTCTTGAAAACACTTCAATCGGATATAGCCTTATCCAAATGGATGAGAGAAACGGCTCCCTATATCGTGGTTGGTGCCGGATTTGATTATGAATGGCCAGCTTGGTATTCATATTATCCACTTCCAATGTCAGATCACTTTGACTATGTCATCCACTTTGAAGAGTCTAATCACAGTCGATTATTGAGTCAATAGAGCATTCATCGGAGGGATATAATTCAGCTCAGGGGGGAGGGCAAAATCTAAACCAACACCTCAATGATTCAGCTAAGTGTAGGTTTGACAGGAGTATGGCGTAAGCTCTCTGTATGTCACAATATCTCTCCCGATGGTCGAGAAGACAGGAGCAAAAAGAGATGCTATAATTGTTTGTTTTTGTCATTTCGAACGTCAGAGAGAAATCTTCATTCGTCGGGGGGAGAAGGTTAACCTAACACCTCAATGATTGAGCCCAGGGTAGGTTTTACAGAATTATGGCGCTTATCCTCTGTATATCACAGATCTCTCCCGATAGTCGAGATGACAGGAGTAAAAAAGATACAAAACTTGAATGTTTTCGTCATTTCGAATATTAGAGAGAAATCTTCATACATCGGAGAGCGGAATATAAGCCAAGACCTCAATGGATTCAGCTCAGGTGAGGTTTCATAGGTGTATGGGGTATGCCCTTCGTATGTCACAGTATTTCTCCTGTGGTCGAGAAGACAGGAAAAGAAAGAGACTGATGCAAAGGTTAACAGAATCATGGCGAAACGTTCTGCATACATGGAGTTCTCCCGATGGTCGAGATGACCTATGATACAAGACTAAAATACAATCCTGAATCCTATATCTTTGCGATCTTTTTATCAAATAGACTATCAGATAATCAGCGGATATGATCATCACTATCTCAGGAGATATAGGCAGCGGAAAGAGTACATGTGGCAAGCTACTACAGAAAAAATTAGGCTATAGCTATCTGTCTACAGGAGCGATACAGCGCAAAATCGCTGAAGAGATGAATATGACAACACTCGAGCTCAATCTCCTCAGTGAGACAGATCCGTCGATTGATAAGAAAATCGATAGCTATACCAGAGCGCTCGATGGATCAGACGAAGATTATATCGTAGACTCGAGATTGGCGTGGCACTTCATCCCGAGCTCCTACAAGGTGTTCTTACTCTGCGAAAATGAGATCGCCGCTAAGCGAATATTCAATGATGATAATCGTGTCTCTGATGAAGAGACGCAGAATGTCATGCAGCTACTTGACAAAATCCAAGATCGCAGACAGAGTGAAAAGCGCAGATTCTTAGCTAAATATGAGGTGGATTATATGGATCTGGCTAACTATGATCAGGTGATCGACTCGAGCTATCTGACCCCCGATGAGATCGTCGAGATGATCCAGGATGGGATGTCTTTCTACTACGGTGACGGGCCTGCTAAATAATAAACTGATCTCGCTGATCCATAGGCGGCAGTTCGCAGGTCTCTGACTGACCAAACCATTGGTATCGATAGCGAGCCACAAGCTCATATCCCCAGTCTCTCAGTGTTTTCGGGATGATTTTTAGTAGCTTGAGGAGTTTCCATTTCCCGTCAAGGGTATCTGCTATCATGATAGGCACATCCGATCGCTGATAGATCTGTCCAAGATATACTAAGATGACACTCTGATAAATGTCAGTGGGTAGCGATAGATACTCCAGCATCTCCTGTCCTGATGAGCTCTGTAGGGCGACGAATAGATACTGCTGACCATGCTCATCATGTGAGATACGCCGCACCCAGTAGTTGCACAGATGACAGACCCCATCATAGTATAGGATAGGACGCTCCTGCGATAGAGATATCGCCTCTGTGCTGCTGATCATGAGAATAGTTCTGTTAAAAGTTCTTCTACTTTGCCGAGTGTTTTGATCTCGATACCTTTTATTGATTTGAAGGCGTCTTTCTTGTGATATTTAGAAATGATTATTTGTTCGAAGCCTAATCTGGCGGCTTCCTGTATACGCTGATCGATACGATTGACCGAGCGTACCTCTCCGGTGAGCCCTACCTCTGCCGCAAAGCAGATCTTCTTATCTATCGGGATGTCCTGAAGTGATGAGATCAGCGCTGCTAATATCGATAGGTCGATTGCGGGATCATTGACCTTGATACCTCCAGCAATATTGAGGAATACATCATTTTGACTAAAGTAAAGCCCACATTTCTTTTCGAGGATGGCGAGGAGCATGCTGAGTCTACGGAGATCAAATCCCGTGGCCGAGCGCTGTGGCGTACCGAAAATGGCAGTCGACACAAGCGCCTGTGTCTCCACCATCAGCGGACGAATCCCCTCAATAGTACAAGAGACAGTGCTACCAGAGAGATTTTCAGTAGACTGTGATAGTAGTAGCTCGGAGGGATTGCCGATAGGGCGGAGACCTTCTTTGACCATCTCGTAGATACCGAGCTCATCGGTCGAGCCAAATCTGTTTTTAATAGAGCGGAGGATACGATATAGATAGTTGCGATCTCCCTCAAACTGTAGGACCACATCTACGATATGCTCGAGGATCTTAGGTCCAGCTATGCTCCCCTCCTTAGTGATATGCCCGATGATGAATACGGGGATATTGCTTGATTTAGCATATTGCTGGAGTCGAGAGGTAGACTCTCGGATCTGACTCACTGTCCCTGGGGTACTATCGATCTCTGGAGTATATATAGTCTGGATGGAGTCGATCATGAGGATGTCAGGAGATATGCGCTTAGCCTCAGAGAGTATCTGATCGACATTAGTCTCGGCTAGGATAGCGCAGCTGGGATTGTGAGCACCGATCCGATCGGCTCTCATCTTGATTTGGTAGGGGCTTTCTTCTCCAGACACATAGAGCACTTTATGATTGGCCTGACAGGCGAGCTGTAGCATGAGCGTAGACTTGCCGATGCCGGGCTGTCCACCGATGAGGATGATCGATCCTGGTACGATGCCACCGCCGAGTACTCGGAGCAGCTCTGTATCATTTTTGATAGCTATACGCTCATTACTGGGAGCCTGTATTTTGTGGAGATTGATAGGCTTTGGCTTGGTCTCAGTATTGAGTTTATGGCTGATGCTGGGGTTGGTATTTTTCTGTTCGATATGTTTTTCGAGGGTATTCCATTCACCACAGGATGGACACTTCCCTTCCCATCTGACAGACTTGGCGCCACAGTTGCTGCAGATGTGTATAGCTTTTGTTTTTGCCATGTAGTGTATTTGTTAAAACTCGATTTTTAGGTTTTTTTTAATTATTTTCACATAAAAATTGTGGCTTTCGAAAAGAGGGTCGTCTTAAGAATGTCCATCGCTTTATAAAGTTTAATAGCACGGACGATACTACATAGATAAAGATTACTTTAAAGATAGATTGTTTTCAATTGGTTTTTTGGGGTTATGCAGGGTACAGATGTACCCTGTTTTTGTTTTAGGCACATCTGATACACTTACTACTTTCTGGCATGAGGACGAGACGTTTAGGATTGATGGGTTTTTTGCAGTTACTACATAGTCCGAATCCTGGCTGATCCACTTTGGACAGAGCAAGCTGGAGTCGAGAGAGCTTCTTTTTTCGATTGCGTAGACTGGCTTCTATGACACTTTTATTATTGATCGCATCCATGCGGCTGATCCTTCCGATTGAGTTTTCGGGAGCGACAGGAGCGGTGCTTTCTTCGAGTTGCTCGATTTCAAATTGGAGGTTTTTGATCTTTTGCTTGATTTCTTTCTTGAGATTTTTCAGCTCTTCTTGTTTCATTCGATCTAAATTGTTAATTTTCAAACACTTATACCAACCCTCTTACTATGAGTCAATGTAGATGGACCTTTTACGATCCCATCCAAGGTACTCAAACTTTAGGTTTGTACCATGGCGACGAGTCGGGACATGTGATGATATACCTCAATGAGCAGGTAGTGCTGATAGACTTCATGGTACATCAGTCAAAAAGCTATAGCATCATGGTCAATCAGGCCATGGTCAAACTCAATCTTAATAAATCAGGCACAGGGTTTAACTATCAGTTTGAAGGTAAGCGAGTTGATGCTGCACCATCTACCTATGTGCGGCTCAAGCGGCTATTCTCTGGAGCATTTTCTTAAAAAAGATACGATCTTACTTCATAGCAAAGGTAGCGTCCCTTGATAGGCAAGCTATCCTTTCTATTAGTCTTAGATCATAGTATACTGATGGTATCAGACATCTCAAGATCTCGAGATGATCTGCCGGCTTTGATCAAGTACTGACCTGGCTCTATAACCCAAGAATCCTTTTGCTCATCCCAATAGGCTAAGTCGGATTTTAAAAAAGTTAGCTTGAGCTGCTGAGATTCTCCTGGCGCTAAGAGCTTCGTTTTTTCAAAGCTCCTTAATTCATTGATGGGTCTATCGATTTTACTTTCTGGCATCGCAGAGTAAACTTGTACCACTTCTTTACCTACCACTTTACCCGTATTACTCACTATGAGCTGGACGCTGATCGTATCATCAGTGATCTTTACAGTATAGTCTGATAGAGCAAACTCGCTGTAGGACAAGCCATAGCCGAAAGGATAAGACACGGTCATATGTTGCTTGTCAAAATGGCGGTACCCCACATAGATACCTTCTGCATAGTCGGTATAGCCTACATTTTTGATATCAGCATCATTAGGCTCTATGATCTGATCGATGAGCATCTGTATGGGATCCATTTTTGATCCATCCAGTGGAAAATTCGCATTGGATGCATGATCATTGAGGTGTATTGGAAATGTCATAGGTAGTTTTCCACTTGGATTGACACGGCCGGTAAGTACGTCCGCTACCGCATTGCCTCCTTCTTGACCTCCTTGCCAAGCTAACAATATGGCATCAGGTAAGTCTCTCCACGATGCGGTCTCGATCACTCCTCCAATATTCAATACTACGATTACTTTTTTGTCTTGACGATGAAAAATTTCGCAGGTTTGTTTTATCAGTTCTTGCTCCGTAGCCGTCAGTAGAAAATCATCCTGCTCTACTCTGTCCCCACCTTCACCGCTATTGCGACCTATGGTGATGATCGCCAGATCTGATCCTTTTGATATATTTTCTATTTGCTCAGGCGTGTAGGAGATCTCTGGAGGTTGATTTGGATTGAGCATTGTTTGGATGGCATCTTTCTGTTTGAATTCTTCTTTGTGAGCTTCCTTGTGCCGATCAAATATTGACTGTGCCTCCTCATTGATTTTTAGTCCTACATTAGTGATCCCCTGATCTAAGGAGATGATATATTTTTCATTGACGTCTCCTGATCCTGTACCTCCTGCGATAAAATTGAAAGAAGACATGCCTATCAGTCCCACGGTCGGAGTGCCCGCTATCGGGAGTGCTGCTTCATTTTTTAGTAGGACGAGACCTTCACTGGCTGATTGGCGAGTGATCATCGCATGAGCTTTTAGGTCAGGCTGATTACTATATTCATAGCCTTGCATTTTTTTAGACTCGATGATCATTTTCAGGATTCGGGCGGCGGATTTGTCGATATCGGCGCTCGACAGATCTTCGTTTTTAGCTGCCTTTTTGAGTGCCTTCCATTGATTGTTAGTTCCGGGCTCTAATAAATCATTGCCGGCTTTGATCATAGCTTTAGCGTTATCACCACCAAACCAATCAGTCATAACCAAGCCCTCAAATCCCCATTCGTCACGGAGTACTTCTGTAAGATAGTAGTGACTCTCTGGTACATAAGTGCCATTTACCTTATTGTAGGAGGACATAAGACTCCATGGCTGTGATTGTTTCACTATTCGCTCAAATCCTTTGAGATAGATCTCTCTCATAGCCCTCTCTGATACCTCTACGCTGTTTCTGTTTCTATTGGTTTCTTGATTATTGGCGACGAAATGTTTTACCGCTGTCCCTATGCCATTAGATTCTATGCCATTGACCATAGCAGCTCCGATGTCGCCAGTGAGGACTGGATCCTCGGAGTAATACTCAAAGTTTCTACCACAGAGAGGGTGCCGGTGGATATTAGCACCGGGTCCCAATATGACATCTATGCCATACTCTTTTGCCTCGGTACCCATAGCGTAGCCTACTTGATTTACTAACTCTTTATTCCAAGTAGAGGAGAGTAGTGATCCTATAGGGAAAGCGGTGCAGAAATAAGTGCTCTCGTCATTTTCTCTGTGAGATTCGATACGTAATCCTGCTGGTCCATCCGATAGATTGATAGCAGGTAGGCCAAGTCGGGCAGTGGGCACTATAGTCCCGACTACACCTGGGATCCCTCCTTCGTCCTCATTCACCATTCCTATAGCGGAGGCTAATCCTGACCCCTTCAGGATGTGTATTTTTTCTTCTGTAGTCATTTGGCTGAGTAGGTCAGCTACTCTATCCTCTGTAGATCTCCTGCTGTCTTCATATACGTCGAGCTGGCCATTATTGTTCCTATCATAGTAGGTATATCCATTGTCATCGAGCTGATCGATGTGGATAGGGTTCTTTTCAGTTTCAAAAGAAAAAATATTCGCTCTCAGGTATAAGAAGCCCCCTAATCCAATAAGTATGACTAAAAGAACAATTCCGATGAGAACGTATAAGAAGTATTTTATTCCTTTATTCATTGGGTTGTTTCTCAATAAGAAGAATGTTATTTAAATATAAGCTTTTTGACAAGGTGTACTATTGACACAATTGTTTCTTTATTATGCCTCGGGCACCATGTGAGAGAGCGCTTCAGACGAATTTTCATACATAAAAGAAATCGGTGAGCTGTTCAAGTATATGGTTTCCGATAAGGGCCCATTTGATATTGCATCAGGCCAATTCCTACATACTCCGTACTTTTGCTCCACTATAATAAACTAATAGACTCGGACTATAGATGAGTGAAGGAACAGATCGCATAGACCTATACATTGAGGCATTATTATTCGCTGCGGAGCATGCGCTGTCGGAGACTGATATTCGCAATGCCATCAATGTCAGTTTTGATCAATCATTTAAGATCGCCTATGTCGATGAGCAGATCGCTAAGATCAGAGCAAAGTATGATCAGGAGGAGCTCGCTTTACAGTTAGTACCGATCGCAGGAGGCTATATGTTCATGACTAAGCCGCAGTATCATAAAGTCATCGGAGACTACCTACGTCAAAATGAAAAGAAGCGCCTCTCAAAGTCAGCTCTGGAGACGCTCTCAATAGTCGCATATAAGCAGCCGATCACTAAGTCGGAGATGGAGAGTATCAGAGGGGTAGGCTGTGACTACACCATCCAAAAACTCCTCGAGAAAGAACTCGTAGAGATCAAAGGAAGACATGATGGTCCAGGCAGACCATTGCTCTATGGTACCACTGTCAAGTTTTTAGACCACTTTGGCATCAAGGATACTAAGGAGCTGCCGAACCTAAAAGAGTTTGAAACTGTTGAAAACAGCATCGGCGACGAACCGAGCATAATAGAAGAGGAGAATGGACAAACCACTGATAAACAAAGTAGCCCAGAGCAGTCTTAAGACGATTAATCTGGAGGCATTTTACCCACAGGCAGAGATGGTAGATTTTGACCTGAAAGATTATCTATTTCATGGCCTCATACTAAAGGAGAAAGACTTTCGGACGGCGCTCAAGGAGCATGACTGGACGAAGTATGAAGATAAAATTCTACTCGTATATTGCTCTACCGATGCCATTATCCCTGTATGGGCTTATATGCTGGTGAGTGCATATGCAGAGCCATATGCATCGGTAATTTTTCAAGGGACACAGGGCGAATATCTCAAGACATATTATCAGCAATATCTATCGGATTTGGACCTGTCCATCTATGCTGATGAGCGAGTCGTCATCAAGGGATGCAGTGATAGACCCGTACCTCCAGCGGCCTATGCTCAGCTCACGACATTGCTACGTCCGCTGGCTAAAAGTATCATGTATGGGGAGCCCTGCTCCACCGTGCCGATCTACAAAAAACCTCGAGTGAAGAGCTAATAAGTCTCTGCATCATCACGTTTTCTCTCAGGATATCGTATCCAGATATTGATCTTGGTACGTTTGTTGGTTATCTTTAGATGATTAATATAGCTAATATGAGAGATAGATTATTTGCCCGTTTTGGCCTCATAGGAGGATGTATTTTTTCTTTTTTAGTATTCATATCTTATGCGACTGAGGAGCCGCTCGATGATGCTGCTACAGCTAATAATCTACCCCAATTAGTCCGTGCTCCAGATATCAATCGTCAGTTTGACTGGGCAGGAGAGATGGTACCATTCACAGCTGATGCTCGTGAGCGTCTGGATAAGGAGCTCATGGTCAACTCTTATTACCACTCCAGTACGCTGCAGGTGATTAAACTGTCCAATCGATATTTTCCTATGATAGAGAGCATCCTTCGTGAGTATGGAGTGCCAGATGACTTTAAGTATTTGGCTGTAGCCGAAAGTGGACTCCGTCATGCTCGATCTTATGCAGATGCCTGCGGATTTTGGCAGTTCAGAAAACTCGCTGCTAAAGAGTATGGTCTCGAGGTCAACTCTGAAGTCGACGAGCGCTACCATGTAGAGAAATCGACTCGAGCCGCCTGTAAATATCTACTCTGGCTCAAAGGCAAGTTTGGTACCTGGACGGACGCCGCAGCTGCCTATAATGTCGGACCGACTAATTATAAAAAAGAACGCACCACTCAGCGAGAGGAGAGCTTCTACGATATGAATCTCAATCAGGAGACAGCTCGATATGTCTTCCGTCTTATAGCGCTCAAGGAAATCATGAGTCAACCAGAAAACTTTGGATTTTATGTAGATCCGCAGGAGCTATACATGCCACTGGATGACTACTACGAGGTCACTGTAGATAAGACTGTCAATAACTGGGGAGACTTCGCACATGAACATGGTACTACCTATCGTGAGCTCAAGCGATATAATCCTTGGCTAAGAGATAATCATATCACTGTAATCAAAAACACTTACCAAGTCAAGATACCGAGAAGCTGATCGTGTATTTAGTTCAACTAACGGTCATTTCGAACGCCAGAGATAAATCTTCATATATCGGAGACAGGTTTTGATGTTCCAGAGTTTGATGATTTAGCTCAGGGTAGGCTTGACAGATGTATGGCGCATGCCCTCCGCATGTCTCAGTATCTCTCCTTTAGGTCGAGATGACAGCATAAAGTGCCACCAGTCTCCCTAAATGTCTAATCTAAATCTACAGCTGAAAGTGCGTCAAGTCGACAAACTGCTGTACTCGATCTTTAATCTCTTGCTCAGTGAGTGACTTCACTCGATAGTTAGAGAAGTCCTCTACGACGAAAGATGCTAAAGCAGAGCCATAGATGATCGCTCTTTTCATATTTTCAAATGACGTGTCTTCAGTCTTAGCGATATAGCCGAGGAATCCTCCAGCAAAACAGTCCCCTGCTCCAGTAGGGTCTACTACTTTCTCAAGCGGTAGTGCCGGAGCGAAGAATACACTATTGCGATCAAAAAGTAGACACCCATGCTCACCCTTCTTGATGATGAGATACTTAGGTCCGAGTTCAAAAATTTTGGCAGCAGCCAATACTAATGAGTGCTCTCCACTGAGCATACGAGCCTCTTCATCGTTGATCGTGAGGACATCACATAGCTTGATGGCTTCGATGAGCTTGTCGTAAGTATTGTCTATCCAGAAGTTCATCGTGTCGAGTACTACGAGCTTTGGTTTTTCTGTGAGTTGATTGATCACACTGATCTGGATATCAGGAGTGAGATTGCCCAGTAGGATATACTTTGACTGCTTATAGCTATCAGGTAGTACTGGATCAAAGTCTGCGAGGACATTGAGATCTGTGGTGATGGTCACACGGTCATTCATATTGTCCAGATATCTACCCGCCCAAAAGAATGATTTGCCCCCAGCTACAGTCTTGAGACCGTCAAGTGAGACCCCTCTTGATTGGAGATCATCGAGCTCTGACTGTGGGAAGTCATCTCCGATGATAGATACAAGATTGATATCATCTGTGAAGTAGCTCGCAGCATAGCTGCTATACTGACTTGATCCTCCTACTACCATCTCGGCATCGCCATGTGGAGTATATAGTGTGTCAAATGCGACTGTCCCTACAGTAAGTAAACTCATGTTTTTTCAACTTTGCGGCAAAAGTAAAAACTAATCTAATAATGATTGTAGGTATCATCGGAATGTCCTTACTTTGTTGGACTCGATGAGTCAGGTATCAGACAGGATTCATCCTATTATCATTAATATACTACATCATGACATATACTTTTTTAGCATTCCTCGGAGGTCAAGAGTTAATCATCATCGCTTTCATAGTGTTGTTACTCTTCGGTGGTAAGAAGCTACCTGAGCTCATGAAAGGATTAGGAAAGGGCATTAGAGAATTCAATAGTGCCAAAGCTAATATCGAAGGCGAGATCAAAGAAAGCATGAAGGAGATAGAAGATTCTCCTAAGTCTTAGTTTTTTCTCTCTATTACCACTTTTTCTTAATCGACGGGTTATTCACCCATTTACTCCACTTACGATTGTAGGTGTGTACCGCTTGTGTTTGTACCCCTTCTACATTCTCTATTGGGTAGCCTTGATTTACCCACTCGAATAGACTTCCATAGAGATTATAGACATTATTGTATCCTCCCTTTTGGAGTTTTTCGGCGATTTTCTCGCTCCGATATCCTACTGAGCAGTATATGATGAGCGCTTGATCGAGACTTATATCTTTTAGGGCGTTTATATCAAAGTCTTTGTATCCGATATATCTCGCCTCAGGGATATGACTTACGTCAAATTCTGATTGTTCTCGTGCATCTAAAAATATATAGTCAGCTTGATGCTCATATGCCTCATCCACATCTATCGTCGGTACAGAAAAAGACAAGAGACGCTGTAGTTTCTGCTGAAATTCTTCATTTTTTACTTCTTGAGCGCTGCCCTTGGTAAGTACAGACACTATCAAACTGATAATTAGGAGGATTCTTGATGTCATACCATTTGTTTTGCGCCGATACCTACTTGATCTGGTATGATACGACCATTTTCAGCAAGTGGCATGATCTCCGATTTGATGAAGTCTTGAGCCTTGTCGGCAATGCTATCAGGGTATAGAATATGGACATTAGGTCCAGCATCCAATGTGAAGAATAGCGGCAATCCTGTCTCTTGGCGAAATGCTCGTATACGATCGATACATATCAATGTCCCAGGCTTCATGAGTATATAGGATGGATGTGAGCACATCATCAGTGCATGAAGAGTCATGGCCTCATCCTCGACGATCTCTCCCCATCTCATCAGGTCGCCAGTCTGCATACACTCCAGTATGGATGTCATGTTGTCCTGAGCCTGCTGGTATCGAGTAGCGGCGAATGGATTAGTATCCATCAGGGCATGACCTGCAGAAGAAGACACTGATTTTTTCTCACCACTGACGATCACTACATCATCATGAAACGAATTGAAGACCTCCTGTCCCTGCCATGGTACTGCATAGTAGTCTGATGACTCGTCTAAAGGTCCATACTTACCCCACAGAGCCAGATGTGGATATACTGATCTACAGGCGCTACCACTGCCGAGCCTCGATATGAACGAAGCTTTCGCTAAAAAAGCTGAGTCATCCGACAAGGTGCCAAACAAGGCTCGCTCTATATCACAAAGACATAGCGCTAAAGCGCTCATGCTTGATGCAGATGAGGCGATACCCGATGAGTGTGGAAAACTGTTTTCGCTGGATATAGCTAAGCTCAGTTCTTTCAAAAATGGAAAAATACTCGAGAGAGATCCCAAAAACTTCTCAATCCGAGCAGCAAAAGATGGAGCCTCTGCTCCTTCAAATGTGAACTTAATCCACTCATCTTGTGATCCTCGAGGCTGATATTTTACTGTAGTATAAGTATGTGCTTCTGACAAAGTCATACTGATCGAGGGATTCTTTGGTATTTGGCCAGTTGATTTTCCCCAGTATTTGATCAGGGCGATATTAGAGGGAGACTGCCATGAGCTCACGCCATTATTGCTGTGCCCATGAGACAGTATCAGATCAGGATTGTCAAAATGATGATTGTTCAATGTAGTATTAGTTTTTATCTACCTCGTGAGATATATCAAAGTCTTGTAAAACAACGTCCAAGATAGGATTTTGTCCTTTTTCGTAGCCATCCTTTAGTCGATATCCATAGAGCTTGCTCGATTGATTCCAATAAAAGGCTTTGAGCTTTCCTCTTGTCATTTTTATTAAATCAAACATTGGGGTCTCAAGTTCACGCTCGATCATTTTGACCAGTATTTTACCTTGGGTTTTAGAGAGTCGTTTTAATGGCTCTTCAAATTCCTGTTCCAGTTCCTTGGCCAGTTTTTTCATGTATTTCTTCGCCTTACGCTTTTTCATAGTAGATGAGACGTGCTCTGCTTCTTTAAAAATTCGGATGGCTTCCTTGGCATATGGGTATACTTTGGCTGCGTATCGCTTATACTTGAGATAGCGCAGATAGTCATCTCTGTTTTCAAATGATCTGGGCGATGAGATATTGACATTGTCTATCTCGGCTACCACGATAGTATCTGTGCCATTGATCAGAGCTGATACGACCTGCCCGTCGATCATGAGTCGGTGTAGGCTATCGGGCTCTTCATCTATTATATTAATCTGATGGAGTTTAGATAGGGTGGAGTCTTCTATGGATTGGGCGTATGACCCAATTAGAGAAAATAAGATAAATACTATTGTGAGATGTTTCTTCTCCATTTATATGCTGTGTACTGTCATTATAACGATGCTCACTTGACTATCTATGCATATTCTTTTTAGAATGCTTTAACTAATCTGTGGTCATCATATCTTTGCTTCATGACAAGATATCTGGCACAGGCAGTCTCTTACGTTTTTCATCCTTTGTTTTTGTTTTATTATCTGATCCTGATGGTATACTGGGTTAATCCATTTGCCTTCAGGGTGACGGAGCACAAGGATAAAGTGGTGTTCATGGTTATGGCTTTAGTGATTTTGGTGATCTTGCCAATTATTGCTACCCTCATGATGCGAGGTCTCGGTCTGATCAAGTCGATCCATACAGAAGACAAAACGGAGCGTATCGGTCCGATGATTGCCACGATCATCTGTTATGTATGGTTTTATGTTAATATCTATCAGAATCCTACGTTGCCTGAGCAGCTATCCATTATAGGCTTGGGAGGTGCCATTTCGCTTTGTTTGGCTTTTTTTATTAATAACTTCAGTAAAATCAGCCTTCATGCTACGGGAGCTGGGGCCTTTTTGACAGGCATGGTGATTTTACTATTGAGCTATGCAGCGCCGAGACTGATTATTGATTTTGGAGGATTGGGCATATATACTATCGCCCCTCTGATGGTACTCATGATATCAGTATTGATAGCAGGTATGGTAGGTACGAGTCGACTCTTATTAGGAGCTCATAGGCCAGTTGATATATATGGAGGCTATTTAGTAGGGTTCATGTCGATGATCATAGCTTATCGCATAGTGCTCCTATAGTCTGCGGCATGGCGGATACCTATTATTAGTCAGAGAGTTCTTACCTTCGCCCGCTAATTTTGAAATAGTATATGGCCGGAGAGGCGAGATATAAGTCAAATAGGTTCAATTTTCCATTAGGTGTCAGATTGGCGAATAGTATGTTTAGCTCTTTTGCGAAGCAACCAATAGATGTCGATCAGCTATTAGAGCAGGCACAGAAAAAAGCGGGCCTTACCGACTTTGGAGATGAGTTTTTTATTATTCCTTTGAGGAGATTAGTAGATGATGCTAATGCAAGCACGGAGTTTCACGCATTAGGAGCTTTCTTGATCAGAAATAAAATCAAGATCAATCTGGTCAATCGACTATGGGCCCAATATTGGATCAAGCAAGAACCAGAGATTCTCAATCCTCTACCTCCTAAAGTCCTCATCACCGGACTCCAGCGTACTGGGACGACCTTTCTACAGCGGCTATTGGGTAATCTACCAGAGTTTAGAGGTGTGATATCTTGGGAGATCGTGAATCCCGTACCGACTTCAAAAAAGAAGAACTATTACGGCATGCACCAAGCCAAGATGGCCCATGTAGCGCTGAACTATATTAACCCAGAATTTAAATCCATACATTCTGTAAAGCACGATAGCCTCGAGGAAGAAGTAGTGATTATGGATCATGCCTTCGTTAGTACGGCGACACAAGCTGCGCTAAATGTACCTAACTATGCTAAATGGCTGGAGCAGCAAGACCAGACTCGATACTATGAGGATCTCAATATGTGGCTGCAGCTACTCAATTGGCGGAAACCTGCAGAGCAGTTTTTCCTCCTGAAGAGTCCACATCATATGGAGTATATGGATATGTTCATGACTGTATTTCCAGATACTAAGATCATCCAGACACATCGAAATCCTGTCAAAACGCTTGCCTCATACTGTAGTATGGTCCATTTTGGCAAGAAGCTTTTCTCTCCATCAGCCGATCCTCATAAAGTAGGAGAGTATTGGCTGAAAAAAGATGCGAGATTAGTCAATCACTGTATGAAGTACCGTGAGACTCATGACGATCAGTTTTATGATATAGCATATCATGATCTCGTGGCGGATCCGGTGAAAGTGGCCTCAGCAATATATGCTCACTTAGGACTCGAGTGGACGGACCGACATGCTCAGATGACCAAAGATTTTTGTGAGGTACATCGTAAAAATAAATTTGGGAAACACGTCTATGACCTAAGCAACTATGGCCTGACACCTGATCAGGTGAATGCGGAGTTCACAGAATACTTAAACAAGTACGAATCCTACCTGCAAAAGGATTAATTGATACATCAATTAAGGTGCCACCAAGTAGTTAAAATAGCGGAATATTGGGCTTTTCAATTTTATTGATATATCAATTGGATGATTTTTCGTTATTCGTGGATTCTATCAAATATTTCGTCCAACTCATCAAATGATTTGAACCCCACCTTAGTCTCATCACTACCTTGGACGATGATGCCAGCGACATTATCTAACCAGCTGTCTTGATACTCGTCATCGCCCATAGTGACCGATAAATGTCCATCGGCTTCGCTGTAGTTGAAGATTGGGTAGTGAGTACTCAGATATTCGATACGAGTGTTATCGCTTTTATGTGCTATAGCGGCGGGCTCTATTTTGAGCATCGCTTCGTCGATATCCTCTTCGCTATTCTCATCAAATACTACCAACAATTCAGGTCCGCTGATCCACTCTTTGAATGCGATGACATCAGCTACACTGATCTCAGATAGATCAAAAAGAAGATAGTCCACTCCCTGGGCAGCAAAGTATCGAGCGTCAGTTAAGTTTTTTATATTCGAAGCGATTACTTTTTTCTTCACGTATTAGAGCTTTATTGATTTTGAGCGAGCAAAGTTACTACGACTTAGTCTATTACATCACACAAAAGATACCTCTCGGACGTGTATCCACTTACGGAGATATCGCAGACTATTTATCACTTGGCTCTGCTCGGATGGTCGGATGGGCACTCACTCAGTCCAATCGGGCAGGTGTCGGTGACGTCCCGGCCCATCGTGTGGTCAATAGTAAAGGCGAGCTATCAGGACGGCATAATTTTGCGACTCCTACACTCATGCAGGAGCGGCTCGAGGCCGAAGGAGTCCTGGTCAAAAATGACAAGGTTCAAAACTTCAAAGAGCTAAGATGGCATCCAGAAGAACTCGATGAATCATGAAAAAACGTATAAACCTAATATCCGGTCCGAGAAATATCTCGACAGCGCTCATGTATTCTTTTGACCATAGATCAGATACGGTCGCTATTGATGAGCCTATGTACGCTTACTATCTCGATCATACAGGTATCATACATCCAGGGCGTGAGGACGTCCTCGAGGCGCTGCCGAGGTCTATAGATGTGGTGGTCGAGGAGATATTAATGGCAGAATATGAGTCGGACTATCTCTTTATCAAGGGCATGGCGCATCATTATCATGGTATAGAGGACCTTAGCTTCATGACTCATTTTGATAATGTTTTTTTAATCCGAGAGCCCAGGCGATTGATTGCCTCTTTTGCGCAAGTCATCGATCCGCCTACGCTACAGGATATCGGGCTCCGACATGAGTGGGAGCTATATGAGTATCTGCTGGCTCGAGGCCAAAATCCTATAGTCATAGACTCAGGAGAGCTACTGCAGGACCCTGAGTCTTATCTCAGAGAGCTATGCCGGAGAATAGATATTCCCTTCTCGGAGGAGATGTTGCAGTGGACGGCAGGTCCAAGGTCTTGTGATGGAGTTTGGGCACGATATTGGTATGAGAATGTATGGAAGTCTACAGGATTTGCGCCACAACGCAGCTCACAGCGGGACTTTCCAGATCATCTGAGCGGACTTTTAGAGGAGGCTCAGGTGTATTATGATCATCTTTATGAATATGCGCTAAAAACTATTTAAATGTTACAAAAATTTGACCCTCGAAATAAGGAAATAAAAGTCTGGGTGGGAGATCAGCTCTATGACCGTGATGAAGCTCGAGTGTCAGTTTTTGATAGTGTAGTGCAAGGCGGCGATGCTGTCTGGGAAGGCCTTAGGGTCTATCCAGAAGGGGTATTCTTACTGGATCGTCATCTTAATCGCATGTACGAATCTGCTAAGGCTCTATCATTCGTCGATATCCCGACTGTAGATGAGATCAAAGCAGCTATTAAAGCGACGCTCGAGGCGAATAATATGACCCGAGACACACATATCCGACTCACACTCACGAGAGGTAGGAAGATCACATCTGGTATGGACCCACGGCTCAATCAGAGCGGAAGTACGCTCATCGTATTAGCTGAGTGGAAGCCTCCTGTGTACAATAATGATAGCGGTATCAAGGTCATTACATCGACTATCCGACGCAATAATCCTTCATTCTTAGACTCTAAGATCCATCATAACAATCTACTAAATAACATTCAGGCCAAAATCCAAGCTAATGTAGCTGGAGTAGATGCGGCATTGATGTTGGATTATTTTGGATTTGCAGCGGAGCTCAATGGCACGAATATCTTCATGACTAAGAATGGTAAAGTGTACACACCGTATGCTGACGCCTGTCTACATGGCATCACGAGAGGACTGATCATGGAGCTCTGCGTAGAACATGGTATAGCGATAGCAGAAAAGAATCTATCTCTGACAGAGCTGTATAATGCTGATGAGGTCTTTTGTACAGGGACGATGGGCGAGCTGACTCCGATCACGCACATAGACGGACGTCGAGTAGAAAATCGATCGGGACAGGTGCTCCTGCCCACGCTCAATGAGCATTTTGAATCAGTCAAAGCCAAATATTGTATTCCCTTATAATGGGACAATTACCCATGCTGCTGTTAGGTAGATCAATCTTTGCCGATTACCTTGTGGATGAGGTACTCTGATACAATAATTACTGAGAAATGAAAGTTATTTATGGGCAATAATTTTACTGACCAACACGACCCTATGACGCATTGCTACACTTCTAATCAAATTATTAGATATCTCTACAATGAAATGCATGCGCTCGAGCATATCGAGACTGAATACGCTGTAGAGCATACTCCAGAGTGGAGAGAGAAATACCAATCTCTCAAAGAAGCCTTCAATCTCTTGCCTAAGGTTCAGTTTTTCCCGAAAGGGGGAGTGATCAAATCGATCCTGAAATACAGCGAAGAAAAATAAGCAAAGCTTTTACTTTGGCACATCTTGAGTTGTCTTGACTCTCGAGTAGATAATATGATGAGTAAACATTACATTTGTTTCTCATGTTTTTTATTGTCTAAAAAGGTTAACTCAAACATATGGCCGCTGATAAAGATGCTAAACAAAAGGCGCTAAAACTCACTCTTGATAAATTAGAAAAGACCTATGGTAAGGGTGCCATCATGAAGCTTGGAGACAAGCAAGTCATGGAGGTGGACGCTATACCTACTGGATCTTTGACTCTCGATATCGCACTCGGTATAGGAGGATTTCCTCGTGGACGGATCGTAGAGATCTATGGTCCAGAGTCATCCGGTAAGACGACTCTTGCTATACATGCCATCGCTGAGGCGCAAAAACAGGGAGGTATCGCCGCATTCATTGATGCGGAGCATGCTTTTGATCGTACATATGCCGAGGCCCTGGGTGTAGATACCGAAAATCTCCTCATATCTCAGCCAGATAATGGTGAGCAGGCACTTGAGATCACGGAGAATCTCATACGATCAGGTGCGATCGATATACTCGTAGTAGACTCCGTAGCGGCGCTGACTCCTCGTAGTGAGATAGAAGGAGAGATGGGTGATAGCAAAATGGGACTCCAGGCGAGACTCATGTCGCAGGCACTCCGCAAGCTGACAGCGACTATCGGTCGTACTGGGTGCTGCTGTATATTCATCAATCAGCTCCGTGAGAAGATCGGTGTGATGTTTGGTAATCCTGAGACTACTACTGGAGGAAATGCACTGAAGTTTTATGCATCGATCAGACTCGATATCCGTAAGTCTGGAGCATCTATAAAAGATAAGGAAGGAAATGTCATCGGTAATCCGATCAAAGTGAAGGTCGTCAAGAATAAACTGGCACCACCGTTTCGTGTGGCGATGTTTGAGATCACCTTTGGTAAAGGAGTATCACGTCTGGGAGAGATCATCGATCTCGGTGTAGATCTCGATATAGTCGGCAAGAGTGGCTCATGGTACTCCTATCAAGATACTAAGATCGCACAGGGTAAAGAATCTGCTAAGCAGTTTCTCGAAGATAATCCAGAAGTGGCAGAAGAGATCGCTCAGAAGATCAAAGACCACTACAATCCGAAACCAGCACCCGCTGCTGAACCTGCAGAATAAACCTTATCCACAGATAAGTTGATAGAGATAACGCTTGAAAAAGAGCGACTACAGCTTTGGCCAGAGAGAGTGATCTACTGGCCAAAGCGTAGTATTTTATTCATCGCTGATATCCATCTGGGCAAGGTGGATCACTTTCGCAAGGCGGGCATCGCCGTACCGTCCAAGGCAGGCTGGCAAAATTTTCATGTACTGCAGGAGCTGTTACTATCCATCGAGCCAGATCGCATGGTCATATTGGGAGACTTATTTCATAGTCGGCTCAATCGGGACTGGCAGCGCTTGGGCGAATTCATAGATGCTTTTCCAGAAGTGGATTTTGAACTCATCATGGGCAATCATGACATCCTATCACCGGCCTCCTATCAGGCGCATCGACTCACGGTATATCCAGAGCGGTTGGATATAGGCCCATTCGCACTGACGCATCATCCTGCTGAGGTGTCAGATATGTATAATCTCTGTGGCCATATACATCCCTGTGTTCGGATCCGAGGACGCAGTCGACAGTCGCTCCGACTACCCTGTTTTTACTTCGGGGAGAGAGGGGGCATTTTACCATCATTTGGCAGCTTCACTGGGATGCATCCGATAGAAAGTAGAGATGGCGATCAGATTTATGCGATAGCTGATGACGAAGTCATAAAAATTGGTCAATAAAACTTAAGTTTGCGCAAACTCCGCACTTGTCCAAAACAGATAAACAACACGATGATGTCTTTGAGAATGAGTTTTTACCTCATATCGATGCACTAAAGACATTTGCCTATCACCTATCGTACAATGAAGATGATGCTAATGATCTGGTCCAAGAGACCTACATGAAGGCATTTAGATTCATAGATAAATATGATGCAGGAACTAATGCAAAGGCATGGCTGTTTAAAATATTGAAAAACGCTTACATCAACGAGTATCGTAAGAAAAGTAAGCGTCCGACGAAAGTCGATTTTGAAGATATAGTCAGCTATCATGATGCGGATCATGACACGTTGCCTGGCTATATGGACCTGAGGGAGGAGATTTTTGATAATATGATGGGCGATGAGGTCACCATAGCGATCAATTCTCTACCTATTGATTTTAGAACAGTTTTGTTGCTTTGTGATGTGGAGGGATTCACCTATGAGGAGATATCCAAGATCATCGATGTTCCTATTGGCACTGTTCGCTCTCGATTATTCAGAGCACGGAATATGCTGAAAGATAAGCTGAAAGACTACGCAGAAAAGCGTGGATATAAGGACTATCGGGGACAAAAGCGAAAAAGCAAAAAAAGCGAAGAAGAGTGATGCAAATTTTAACACTTGAATGAATCGCTAAACTGTATTAGATTTGAAAGGACTTTATTGAAGGATAATATCGAAAAGAATGGCACACGAAAACCTACTCAACTACTTTTCACATCAAGTAAATCTTTATCTCGATAATCGACTTAATGAAGAGAGCTCACAGCACCTAATGGCTGCTGTCAATGAAGATGATGAGTGCCAACAAGTATTCAATAAAGAAAAAACCTTCAGAGACTTCGTCAAGCAAAACGTGAAGCGTCCTTGCGCATCTCAAGACCTAATCAATTCTATCCGCCAAAAGCTCGGTTAGCTCATCTCAAGACATACTACCCCTTTTTGTTTAATCCATCTTAGTACTTGCTAAATGCTAGATAAGTTAGAGTCTATACACTCGAGGTATCTCGATATAGAAGAAAAGCTGTCAGATCCAGAGATCATGTCAGATATGAAAGCGTACTCCAAGCTAAATAAGGAGTATAAAGATCTCCAAGAACTCGAAAAATACTACCACGAGTACAAATCTACCATCGACAATATCGCCAACTCTGAGGAGATGATGAAGGACAATGATCCAGAAATGAGAGAGATGGCTCAGATGGAGTATGAGTCGCTCGTAGAGCAGAAGGAAAAGATGGAAGAGGACATTAAAATACTCCTCATACCTAAGGATCCTGATGATGACAAAGATGTAATCTTTGAAATCAGATCAGGTACAGGAGGCGATGAGGCGAGTATTTTCGCAGGAGATTTATATCGGATGTACTCTAAGTATTTTGAGACAAATGACTTCAAATCTGAAGTAGTATCTGTCAATGAAGGAACAGTTGGTGGATACAATAAGATAGTCCTCGAGGTGACAGGAAGCAATGTCTTTGGAAAATTAAAATTTGAGTCGGGTGCCCATCGAGTACAGCGAGTACCTAAGACAGAATCTCAGGGTCGAGTTCATACATCTGCTGCTACTGTGGCTGTGATACCAAAGTTTGAGGTAGAGGACATCGATATCCGAAAGGATGAACTGAGGACTGACACATTTAGAGCCAGTGGAGCGGGTGGACAGCACGTCAATAAGACAGAGTCAGGTGTGAGATTCACTCACATACCGACTGGTATCGTATCGGAGAGTACAGACTCCCGATCTCAGCACAAAAACCGAGAGATAGCACTCACTCGACTCTATATCAAAGTACGAGAAGCACAAGAACAAAAAGTCTACTCTGAGCAAAAGGCACAGCGTAAGTCTCTGGTAGGGAGTGGTGATCGATCAGATAAGATCCGCACCTACAACTATCCCCAAAACCGAGTAACAGATCATCGGATCAACCTGACACTCTACAGTCTGGATAAGATCATCGAGGGTGATCTCGAGCCAGTTATAGAGGCATTGCAAGTCTATGAGAATGCCGAAAAGATGAAAGCTGGAGAGACGCTATAAACCTGATTAGGCAGATCGAGCAGTAGTGATATCGTTTTTCTTAAAGTACCACAAGCCTATCAGGCCGAGGATAAATAAAGTCATAGATATCAACTGAGCCTGTGATAGCTGGGCTCCGAGAAAGTCGTATCTCGGATTGACACGGATATGCTCTACAGCAAATCTCGCTACACTCATCAATGTCAGGTAAAGGCTGAACATCACGCCTGGACGCTCAATACGCTTTCGATTGAGCCAAAGGATACAGAATATGATCAAACTACTGGTGACTTCATAAATCGGAGTGGGAAACACTTTTGGCGAAAGCTTACTGCAATACTTATCGGTACAGCCCTCGATAGCGACGCCCTCATTGAGCACATTGTGAGGATAGTCATAGGCCCACATCCACTCTGGCAAGAAAAACCATCCGGGCTTAGCCATCTCATTGATGATGCCCCAGTCGCCATCGCCTGATACTTGACAGCCTATACGTCCTATACCGTAGCCCAATATCAAGGCAGGAGCAATAGCATCTGCCACATGGATAGCGGGCATGCCATGCTTCTTGACATAATAGGTGATAGCGGCTGTCGCCAATATAAACCCACCATATATCGTCAGACCACTGCCTGAAAACAATTGTCCTATAGGATCTCTCAGAAAGCTATCCATATTCTCCATAATTGAGAATAGTCGAGCTCCGAGAATCCCAAAAATAGCAGCTAATACAATGATATCTCCAACTCGCTCATGTGGATGGGTAGTCTTGCTTATCTGCTTTGGTTGAGGTAGTTTATTCTTATTGCCATCCCAAAAATAGTAGGCGGCAAAAGCGAAAAAGCCTAAAATGCCCAAAAGCCAGTTTCCTCGACCGGAGAAGACAAACCCCGCAGCGTTTTCTTTGAATTCTGGAAAATTAGTAATGATCGCTGGTACCTTGAAGCCTACGATAAATCCAAAAAGAGAATTGACCAATATATCTTTTACAGAAGCACCTTTTCCGATCCACACCTGTTCAATCGTAGGAGAAAGAATGCCTTTTTTTTCTTTTCGCTTGAGCTCTTGATAGAGGATGTATCCAAGTGCAAAAAAAGCGATCCCCATCAGTAGGCCAAACATCTGAATCACGGAAAGACCATTGTCTCGAGCAGTGCCAAATAGATCGTGAAATAAATAGGATAGATTAGGATACATAGCGGTAGAATTCTCTTAACAGACAAAAGTAAGCTTCTATCCAGAAGCAGGCCTACACTATAGGTAATAAATCAATGTTAAGCCATCTCAAAAGCAGTAGCCCATACACTATCTGTCGAGTGCATCTCAGAGAGTGAAACCTGTCTGAGGGTATTGATCCAGCTCTCATCGTAGGGCATCTCGATCTTCACATAGTTATCCGTGAAACCTGTCATCATGTCTGCTTTCTTTGACTTCTCAAATAAGACAGTCCGCTGAGATCCTATGTGTTGACGATAAAAATTTTGTTTTTTCTTGAGAGATAGATTTCTCAGAGCTTCATTGCGCTGGCGACGGATCTGCATAGAGACTATCTCGCCCATCTCAGCGGCAGGAGTATTAGCTCGCTCTGAGTAGGTGAATACATGAAGATAGCTCACATCCAGCCCACTGATGAAATCAAATGTATCCTGAAAGTCTTGATCAGTCTCACCTGGAAATCCTACGATCACATCGACACCTATACAGGCATGAGGCATAGCTGATTTGATGAGGCGCACTCGCTCAGCATAGAGATCTCGCTGATAGCGACGGCGCATGAGCTTGAGTATACGGTCAGATCCTGACTGCAGCGGTACGTGAAAATGTGGCATGAATCGCTCAGACTGCGCTACAAACTTGATAATCTCTTCTGTGAGCAGATTAGGCTCGATAGACGATATACGGTATCGCTCGATGCATTGGATCTCATCCAGCTCCTTGATGAGATCAGCGAACAAGGCTTCTTTCCTCGGGCGGACACCCTCGATGACAGCTGTACCATTACCAAAATCACCCAGATTGACCCCAGTCAATACGATCTCTTTGACTCCCAGGTCAGCTATCTTCTGTGCATTTGCTATTACATTTTCGACCGTATCGCTACGGCTTTTGCCTCGAGCCTGAGGGATGGTACAGAAAGAACACTTGTAGTCACAGCCGTCTTGCACTTTGAGAAATGATCGAGTACGATCACCATAGGAGAATGCCTCTTCAAAAGTATTGGCCTGACTCACTTCTCCAGCTTGCACTAATCCTTTATCGACATTTTGAGAGAGCGTATCTACATAGTTGAGTATGTTAAACTTCTCAGCGGCACCGAGTACGAGATCCACTCCTGGGATAGCAGCGATCTCTTTAGGCTTGAGCTGTGCATAGCAGCCGATCACGACCACTTTCGCTTCAGGAGATTGGCGGAGGACCTTGCGTACAGCAGATCTACATTTCTTATCAGCGAAGTCAGTGACAGAGCAAGTATTGAGTACATAGATGTCAGCGACATCAGAGAAGTCTACGGTCGAGAATCCATGATCCTCAAACTTTCTACGTATCGAAGAAGTCTCCGAAAAATTTAGCTTACAGCCTAATGTATGAAAAGCTACCGTCTGTGGTGTCGCCATCCTATTGCTTGGTTAGCCTGCAAAAGTACGGCGATTATAAGAGATCAAGCAAGCCCTAACCTTGACTATAGCCTAATACTAAAAAGAAAACTCTTATGATAATAGCTACTATACCCAGCCCATAAAATGGATTATTCAGTTACTGCCTTTCTCGGAAGAGATACTACTGACCACTATGTGGAATAAAGAATTTGTCTATCTGTTATGACGTAGTATTGGTTTAAAATGCGTTCAAATTTTTAGCTAAATATGTCATATGAAAGTAAGAAAGTATTATTCTCTGATTGGTATTTTAGCCTTATCCCTACTGGCAGCTTGCTCTAATCAAGCGTTGAAAGACAACTCAATGCAGGCTGATGTCACTGGTATTGAAAAGTATAAAGCTTACCAAAAACAGTATAAAGAGCCGACGAAAATCACTCTAAGTCATGCCACAGGACATGTGGGTACGTACTTTTTTACTCACTGGAAAGATGGGGGATCAGCCTCGTTGGATATGGACTTAGAGGGTAATTTTGAAGTTGAATGGGAAGGTGGTGGCTACAATTATGTAGGTGGCCCAGGTTGGCATTACGGTGACAGAGATAGAGTGATCGGCTTCAGATTTGACGAAGATGCAGGTGCAAATTACTTAACACTTTATGGTTGGGGCTATGATAAAACAATGCCGAAAGACGACCCGGCACATCTGGTAGAATACTACATTTTGCAGCGATGGACCCACCATCCCAGTAAGAGCGGGACACTGGGCGTAGAGTTTATGAGCAATGGTACGAAGTACACAACCTACAGAACAATACGCACTGAAAAACCCTCTATCAATAGTACATCTACTTTTTATCAGTATTGGAGTGTGCCAGAGGAGCCTTATAAATTAGGGACGGAGGAGAAAATAATTTTTGCAGACCACGTCAAAGCATGGGAACAGAGCGGCTGGATTATTCCTGATATGAATAATTTTGACGCCAGTGATGACCCTACATATCAGGTCATGGCTATCGAAGTTTTTAATCCACCTGCAGACGGCAAGGCTAATGGACAAGTGTGGGAAGCGAAATAGGCTTCCAGCTTTTTAGAGAATGGTCATGAGAGTTCCAGGAAGCCCATCCCCTGACTATATCCTTGTACTAAGAAAATTAGCCCAATCAGTAGCCCCATGATACCCAGCCAATAAAAGGATTGCTTGAGCCACTGACTTTCTTGCAAAAGAAAACAGAGGAGGAGAAATACTACTGAGAGTTGACAAAAGAGCTCACTCGTATTGAGTTTTCGCTGAGCACGTTCATAGGTCAGTATTTGTTCTTCCCATTCAGTCATACCTGTGATGGCTCCCATCTTTCCGCCCAGATCTTGTGTCCAGTCTTTTTCGAGGATATTTTTTGAGCCAGCTAATATTTCAGTTTTTTCCTTTTCATATCGATTGACCTCGTCTTTGAGATAGTTGATCTTGTTATCAAAGACAGATTTATTTTCGAGGGGTAGCGTTTCTCGTATGCTACGGAGCATGGAGAGCTCAGATTCTATCACACCCTGTTTGATACTTTTCGCTTGATACCAGGCGGAGTAGCTGGCATGCTTGCTATTAGCGATGATGACCTTTTCATTGAATTGGCCAGCGATAATCGAGGCGATACCATAGCAGATCACCGATATAACGATTAGATAACTCAGTAGCTGTTCTGTCTTCAAAATATTCAGCTCATTTTTACTTTCCTTAATACCTATAGATCAGAAAGATACGATCGATTTCTATTTATCTATTAGCTTTAGCTGGAGCTAAATAAAATATAGTCCATGAAGTATTTTCTAAGTGCATGCTGCCTAGTCCTGCTTCTCTCATGTCAAGACCAAGAGAAGGGAATGCTACCGATGAATCCAGGCTATGATGCCGACTTGGCGCCATTTTATCATGGTATAGCCTCAGGTGATCCGCTACAGGATCGAGTGATCATATGGACTAAGGTGACACCTGCGCATCATCATGCTGTCAATGTCGTCTGGCGAGTGTCCGATCGAGCAGATATGAGCAATACCCTGTATGACGGTCAGCTCCTCGTCGATAGCACTAATAACTATACTGTCAAAGTCGACGTCACTGATCTTCTGCCTGGTACGGAGTATTATTACCAGTTTGACGCACTGGGTGCCTCATCGCCGATAGGTCATACCCAGACACTACCTGAGGAGGGCATGGATAGCCTGAGCCTGGCAGTAGTGAGCTGTAGTAACTATGAGTGGGGCTATTTCAATGCTTATAGACACTTGGCAGAGCGAGATGTAGATATGGTACTCCATCTCGGAGACTATATCTATGAGTATGAGCCGGGAGGATATGGAGATACGACCATCGGGCGGATCCATGAGCCTCCTCATGAGATCATCACGCTGGAGGACTATCGTACACGATATAGCCAGTATCGACTCGATCCTGATCTGCAGGCTGTACATCAGGCACATCCGATGATCTGTATCTGGGACGATCATGAAGTATCTAATAATGTATACACTGATGGCGCTCAAAATCATCAGGAGGATGAAGGAGACTTCTACAAACGTCGTGACATGGCCAAGCAAGTTTACTATGAGTGGATACCTATCCGAGAGCATGATGGTCATCACTATCGCAGTTTTCGCTATGGTGATCTGGCGAATGTGATCATGCTGGATGAAAGATTAGAAGGGAGGACAGAGCCAGCAGCGACCTATGAGGAGATCTCTGATGATCAAAAAATGCTCGGAGCGGAGCAGCTCTCATGGTTGAAAAAAGAACTGACCACTGATGCTAAGTGGAATGTCATCGGCAATCAAGTCATATTCGCTGATCTCGATGTCAGTGCCGTTTACACTAATAGTAAGGTCAATCTCGACGCTTGGGATGGATATCCCTCAGAGAAAGCGGAGATACTCGACTTTTTCGCTAAGCAAGAACTGGATCAGAATATATTCTTGACAGGTGATACGCATAGCTCTTGGGCCTTTGACATTGATGATGAGTCTGGAGAGCAGCGAGCTTGGGAGTTTGGCACGACGAGTATCACCAGCGCTAACTATAGCGAATACACAAGTATGGATACAGTCAGTATAGCCGAGTCTGCCTTCATACAGGCTAATCAACATATCAACTATATCAATCTCAGTGATCATGGCTACGCTGTCCTACGACTGGGGGCTTCAGGTGGATCGATGACCTGGTACTATGTGGACAATCTACGGACTCCTCAGAGTGCTGAGCGTGAAGCTAAGGTGATAAAATTTGAAAAGTAAGGGAAGATTAATTCAATGACATAGAAGGAACGAGATGGACACTATTGTGAAACATCAACTCCTCATAATAATACTCCATGTATATAGACATAGGTAGTGAAGATATACAGTCTAAGAGGTCATCTTCGTCCGTAGTCATCATCACCGCCCATATTCTGCTACGATCTTCAGATACTGCATAGGACAGCAGTTTACCCTCGACGAATAATCTATCGATCTCATGTCGCTGATCAGGTATCAACTGGATGAGCTCCTCTGTGAGTGGAGGCACATCAAACTCGACCATGTACTGATATACTTGTGATTCATTCTGTTCCAAAGGCCAAAAATTTCATTTGTAATCGGCTCCTAATCTCTCCTGGAGTGATATTTCTAAATCTGAAGCGCACCTCGAGATTGACCGCTTCTTCAAAGATCATATCACTCACTTCACTATTAGAGCTAAACAATCTTAACTCATTTTGATTATTTAAACTAATCTGATCCTGATAAAATATCTCAGCACGTCGATCTGGATCCTGAGTAGAGATCATCCACACTGATACTTCTTGCACGATACTCCAGTCGATATCCGTAAATACTGCCGTCACATCAGCCCTCGCAGGTAGTATACGACCGATAGCATCTCGCTGTGTAGTCCCGACGAAAGCGCTAATATTAGTAGGTACCCGATTAATTGGAAAATAGAAGGTCTCAAAGGTGTTGAGCGCAGGAGCGATATCAAAGTCTGCCTCGATATCTACATCAAATAGAACCTCTCCGCCCTCTGTGACGCAAGATGACCATGAGCAGCATAGTGAAAATAAACCAAGTGTGAAAAGCAATAATCGCATGGTGCAATAACGAAAATGAGGATCGACATGTTACCATCGATCTGAAATAAAATCCTAAGTTAGGCGGCATTAAAACGAAGGAATAAATGGCTAAGTATCGCAAGCTGACAAAAGATGAATTAGAATCCATGGAGAAGGAATTCATAGACTTTCTCATCATCAATGGGATCACTGGAGAGGACTGGGAGAAAATGAAGTCAGCAGATGTGGAGAAAGCAGAGAAAATGACGGAGCTATTCAGCGATGTAGTATTTGAGAAGATCCTGCGAGATATCCAGTATATCGATCACTATAGCCGGACATCGGTCAAGACATTCAAATGTGATGCAGAGAAGATCACCCTGATCGCTATGGATACGGCCAGCCCAGATGCCGACCTAAGTACACCCACAGGTGTGGAGCGTGCTAAAAATGATCCACCTAAAGATCTGGAAATCTATCGCACGAGTAAGGCCTATCACCCGAGTCGTGAAGCAGAAATCTACAAAATGCTCGAGCAAGGCTGCCAAATCAGCAAGGGAAGTCTATTTGAAGCTTTAGCAAAAACACTGGATAGGGACTAAACTGCTCGAAACCATTATCTTACTACTCACTAAATAAAATACGATATGGACAGTCGGAGATCATTCATCAAGAAGACAGGAGCGGTCGGCATCGCTGCTATGAGTACAGGAGTGGCTTTCGCCAATGGTAGTGATGTAGCACATTCGCCACAGCAAAATATGTCTGGATATGCTGCCCCGGCCATGAATGTGGTACGTATCGGGATCATCGGTCTCGGGATGCGAGGTCCGGGTGCCGTAAAGCGTCTCAGCAAAATCCAAGGAGTAGAGATCAAAGCCCTCTGCGATCTGCGTGAAGAAAAAGCTAAGGAGGCTAAAGAAATACTGGCGGGCACTTCTCATGATCCTGATCTATACTACGGAGGATCAATGGAGTGGAAGAAAGTTTGTGAGCGAGAGGATATCGATCTCATCTATATCTGTACTCCGTGGAACTGGCATACCCCAATGGCTGTCTATGCGATGGAGCATGATAAACATGCTGCGACGGAAGTGCCCGCTGCGGTCACTATCGATGAGTGCTGGCAGCTGGTAGAAACCTCTGAGCGAACTGAGCGACACTGTATGATGCTCGAGAACTGCTGCTATGACTTCTTTGAGCTACAAACGATCAATATGGCCCGACAGGGATACTTCGGTGAGCTCGTGCATGCGGAGTGTGCCTATATACATGATCTGGTCTGGCTCAACTTCATGAAAGAGGCAGATGGTGGCTATCAGGGCTTTTGGCGGCTGGATGAAAATGCCAATCGAAACGGTAATCTATATCCCACACATGGCCTGGGGCCGGTCTGCTGGGCGATGAATATCAATCGGGGAGATCGGATGGACTTTTTGACCTCTATTTCATCTGCGGACTTCTCGATGCGGCCAGAGGCGATCCGCTTAGCTGGAGAGGATGCTACCTTCAATCGATATGCCTACGAGCACTATCGAGGAAATATGAATACTACCATGGTTAAAACCGAAAAAGGAAAAACCATCATGATACAACATGATGTCAGTACGATCCGTCCCTACTCCCGTATCCACCTGCTCAGCGGTACTAAAGGTATCGCTCGCAAATACCCAAGTCCATCTCGTATCGCCACCGAGCATAAGTGGAAAACAGAAGAAGAAATGGAGCAGCTCAAAAAAGAGTACACACCAGAGATTGTCCAAAAGGTCGGTGATCTCGCTAAACAGATTGGCGGACATGGAGGTATGGATTTCATCATGGACTGGCGTCTGATCGACTGCCTGCGACATGGTCTATCGCTGGATCAAGATGTGTATGACGCTGCACTCTGGAGTGCCATCGCACCACTCAGTGAGCGCTCGGTAGCCGACCGATCGAGGTCAATAGATATCCCGGATTTCACCCGTGGAGCATGGCGTAGCAATAGCCCTGTAGACATATCGCTGCGAGGAGCAGGAACAACCGAGGTCATCACGGGTTAGTATAGATATGAAGCGAACAATCAACATCTCACTACTGGCCATGATGGTCATGCTCATACTCTATGGCCTCACGAGTCTCGGATACATGGGCCCTAATCCTGTCGGGAATACAGGTACCGATATCAATCCTCTGATCGTACCTGAGCCATATGCTTTTGCGATATGGAGTATCATCTATCTGGGATTGATTGTGTTTCCGATTTATCATTTCTTTCGTCCTCCGATAGCACAGCACGTTCATTGGTCCAAAGTGCACCTGTGGTATGCCATCAATGTCGTCTGCAATGGACTCTGGCTCGTCTGTGCGTCCTATGACTGGCTGATCTTATCTGTAGGAGTCATCGTGCTGATGCTGATCAGTCTGATGATCATCCATGCTGAGCTGAGAGCGATCAGTAGAGTAGACGGTATCAGACAATATTGGGTAGAGCGAGCAGTATTCAGTGTGTATTTCGCCTGGATCACACTCGCTACTGTGCTCAATGTGGCCAGTGCTCTGCTCTACTATGGCTGGACCGGAGGCCCGCTGAGCCAAGAGATCTGGACAGTAGTAATGTCTCTGGTAGCAGCCGCTATAGCAGGTCATGTAGCTTGGCACAAGAGTGATCGACCCTATGCAGCAGTCGTCGTCTGGGCATTCGTGGCGCTGACCATACGACACTGGGGAGAGATCCCGATGATCGCCTATACAGCTATCGGCGTAGTAGTGATGTTCGTAGGGCTGATAGTAGGAGTAAGTGTGAAGAAAGGGTGAGGTATGCTACTGAGCTCGAGAAGGCACTGATGAGTCTCATTTTGGGAGCTATTTGTCTTTTCGTTCATTGGTCAGTCCAAGACACTTACCATATCGTCAGTGCTCCTGGAGCTGACTATTATGAAGATTGGTGGGGAGTAAGTTTTACTTATTGGCTGTGCCTTATAGCAGGAATTACTTTAGTGTTGTTGGGAGGGCTGCGATTAGTAAAGTGGTTTATTAGTCGATAAAATTTTGTGTATTGCCTCTATCACTTCCACTTAATATTGCACCCTGCGCTTGGGTACTGAGGATCTATAGCTTCTCCAGCGAGTGTCTTATCTATGGCATTACGTAGATCTTCTCCTGTGAGTGGGATGTCATTGCCAGGGCGAGAAGAGTCAAGACGACCTCGATAGCTGAGCTGCATCTCTCCGTCGAATACATAGAAATCAGGCGTACAGGCAGCATCATAGGCCTTAGCCACTTCCTGATACTTGTCATATAGATAGGGGAACGGAAATCGCAGGACCTTAGCGACAATGCTCATTTTGTCAGGAGCATCCTCTGGATAGTTTTCCACATCATTGGAGCTGATAGCGATGAACGATACGCCTTTATTCTTGTACTCATTGGCGATGCGTACGATCTCAGGATTGACATGTATGACGAATGGGCAGTGATTGCAGATGAACATGATCACCGTAGCTTTGTCCGACTTGAGATCATCAAGGCTATAGTAGTTATTGCTGATCACATCTCGGATATGAAAGTTAGGAGCCTTAGTGCCTATCGGTAGCATGTTAGATTCTGTGAGTGCCATTTTTGTTGTCTTTTTTCGATTACAATGATACAAACACTGTGTAATAGTTTGAAGTTGTCAGCTTAGACATTAATTATCACCTTCCCCATTGTCTTTCCAGATTGAAACTCTCGTATGGCCTTGGGGAGCTCTGTGTAGCTGTATTGATGCCCGATGATTGGTTTTCCGAGATGTAGCGCCTTGAGTTCTGTCAGGAGTTCATGCATTATATCTACATTCTCAAAAAGATAGATCAGATTAAAAGCCATCACAGACTTGTTTTGTTTGATCATATTTTGTGGATCCAGTCGTGGGCGAGTGAGATATTTTGGGATTAGTTTTAGGTAGTTCGGCCGGCTGGCGGTATTACCATAGTGCGCTGAGCCATATACGACATGCCTACCCATCGGGGCTAATGCTTCAAATCCAATCTTCATGACCTTTCCACCTATGCACTCCATGATGATATCCAGCCCTCTTCCTTGTAATTTAGTGTTTAGTTGAGTTTTGAATGTTTTAGGATCACGGACGATATAGTCATTATACTTTTCTGCTTCGAGTAGCTTGATTTTTTGTGCGCCTCCTATGGTGCCAATGGTATATGCGCCTACGGCTTTGCAGATTCGATTGGCCCAGATACCTACGCCGCCAGCCGCAGAGTGTATCAGTATAGTATGTTTTGGTTGCAAATTTCCCAGAGTTCTGAGTCCATAGTAGGCCGTGAGGACTTGTACTAAGTAGGAGGCCCCATCAGCATAGCACCAGTCATCAGGTAGTGGCAGTATATATGAGGGATTGATATTCAGATGAGTCGTATAGGCTCCAAATCGTGTGACGCCCATGATACGGTCACCGATCTGATGAGCTGTCACCTGACTACCAGTGGCGATGATCTCACCCGCATACTCTAATCCAGGGATGAATGGCCCGTCTGGTGTAGCACTATACAGTCCTAATATGGCGAATACATCGGCGAAGTTGAGCCCTATGGCGTGAATTTTTATTTGGACTTCGTCTTCTGCTGGCTCCGGCAGATCTTCTGATGTGATTTTTAATCTGTTAATATTACCTGCTTTGAGGCGATAGACTTGTCGCTGTATCATGATGTGTTTTATACCTATTCAAAATAGGCGGATAGAAGCTTGTGAAAACGGATCGTTCTTTTAGCCTGTTCGGCATGCTAAAGGTATCCCAGATATGAGCAAAAACAAGTTTGAGCTTTTTGATTTATGATTAATCAAATATTGACTTAGGCCAAAAGCTAATTTAATTAGCTCAATGCTAAAAATAATAGCATGCTAATAAAATTAGATATATATTCGTCTTATGAGTTATCTCAATCAGAATATAAAGCATCTGAGGAAGCAAAAAGGATATACGCAGGCGGAGCTGGCGGAGCGTATCGGTGTGACTCGATCCATCATAGGTGCCTATGAGGAGCAGCGGGCAGAGCCCAAGATCGAGACCATCCAAAAGCTGGCCTATCTCTTTGAGCTATCCTTAGACCAGATGATTAATCAGGACCTGAGAAAGGGTATTGATGCGCCGAGTGTCGACGTGGTTGGTAAGACACTCCGCATCCTACCCATCGTAATAGACCAACAGGATCAGGAGCAGATATCCATCGTACCTGTCAGTGCACGTGCTGGCTATACGCATGGATATGCTGACCCTGATTATATACGAGATTTGCCAAAATTCACCCTGCCGATTCCAGAGCTATATCCGGATAAGAGCTATCGCCTCTTTCAGATAGAGGGAGACAGTATGCTGCCGATCCCTGATGGGAGCTATGTGATCTGTGAGTATGTGGACAATTGGCAAGAGATGAAAGAGGGAGAGAGTCACATCCTCATCACACAGTCACAGGGCCTCGTCTATAAACGAGTCTGGCGAGAGGAGGAGGGAGAGCTCCTGCTCAAGTCGGATAATGTACTCTATGAGCCCTATACGCTACCAGTACATGAGCTGGTTGAGGCATGGCGGAGTTTAGCCTATATCAGCTTTACGCTACCCGATCAGGAGGAGCGACAGGAGTCGGATATCCAGCAGCTCAGTCAGATCGTCATGCAGCTCAAAGCCGATGTGGATAGCCTAAAGAAGAAGTAGTAGACGCAGAGGACGCAAAGAATAGTCATATAAAGAGCCAGAGTAAATGATGAATAAAATGACGGAGAATGATATCTCACGAGTAGTCGTGGATTCATATCGAGACTAAAGAATCCTGAAGGGATGACATTATTATAGATAGACCAGTATAAAAGCAAAAAACCCTGAAAGGGTGATATAAAATCAGTGATTATGGCAGGGGCATATACACAGCTATATATACACATCATTTTTTCGGTAAAGGGTAGGCGAGCACTTTTATCTTCTGAATGGAGAAGTGAGCTGTTCAGCTATGTGTCTGGTATTGTCTCTGCAAAAGGGCATAAATCAATCATCGTAAATGGAGTAGCAGATCATGTACATATTCTATTAGGTATGAAGCCATCTGTCGCCCTATCAGAGCTCGTCCGTGATATCAAAAGTAACTCGTCTAAGTTTCTCAATGAGAAGAAATGGCTACGAGAGCGCTTTGAATGGCAATCGGGTTATGGCGCTTTCACTTATAGTCATTCTCAATTGCCGAAAGTGTATCGCTATATACAGGATCAAGAGCTTCATCATCAGAAGTATAGTTTTAAAGAAGAGTACCTGGGTCTGTTAGAGCATTTTGATATATCATATGATGAGCGCTATGTGTAGCAATGCTTATGTCACCCCTTCAGGGTTTACTTAGTTATACGATCCGATTTACTATAGTAATGTCACCCTTTCAGGGTTGTCCTTGAGAGAATCCATCTTTTGCATGACTCGCTCTCTCGGCCTCACCAATACTGAAACCTGTATCAATACCAACCGAAAAACTGAAAATGATAAAACGACCAATATGACCCAACAACGGAGCATAGTACATATTGACTTGGACACTTTTTTTGTGTCGTGTGAGCGGCTCCTCGATAGTCGGCTAAAGGGGCGGCCCGTACTGATCGGTGGCACGAGCGACCGAGGCGTCGTAGCGTCCTGTAGCTATGAGGCGAGGACCTTTGGGGTGCGCTCAGCGATGCCTATGCGGCTGGCCCGACAGCTCTGCCCCGACGCCGTGATCATCCGAGGCAATAGTGGCACCTATACCAAGTTTTCGCAGATGGTGACAGAGATCATCAAGGAGTATGTCCCCGTCTATGAGAAGTCTTCCATTGACGAATTTTATCTTGACCTGAGTGGCATGGACCGTTACTTTGGCTGTATGAAGTATGCGAGTGAACTGCGACAGCGCATCCTCAAAGAGACCCACCTGCCACTGTCCTTTGGGCTATCGGTCAATAAGACCGTATCCAAAGTGGCTACAGGATTAGCAAAACCGAATAACGAACTACAAGTCGTACAGGGTGGCGAAAAACCTTTCCTCGCTCCACTGTCGGTGCGTAAGATCCCGATGGTCGGAGATAAGACCTATCAGATGCTCTGTCATATGGGGCTCAAGCAGATCGGGACGATACAGGAGATGCCGATCGAGATGATGGAGAATGTCTTTGGCAAGAATGGTATCACTATCTGGAAAAAATCTAACGGCATCGATAATACGCCTGTGGTCCCTTACAATGAGCGAAAATCTATCTCTACGGAGCGGACTTTTGATAAGGATACGATCGATGTGTCCAAGCTGCAGTCGATCCTCGTCGCTATGGCTGAGAATCTAGCTTTTCAGCTGCGTCGAGGCGAGCGCCTGTGCTCTTGTATCACGATTAAGCTACGATATTCTGACTTTCAGACACAGACACTGCAGAGTCGAGTGCCCTACACCTCTGCCGATCATGTCATCATCCCTAAAGTCAAAGAGCTATTCAAGAAACTATACAATCGTCGGATGCTTGTTCGGTTGGTCGGGGTCCGATTCAGTGGACTGGTCGGGGGCAATTATCAGATGGATTTATTCGAAGATTCGGAGGAGATCATCAGTCTCTATCAGGCCATGGACCGTATTCGAAATCGCTTTGGCGATCGTGCCGTCATGCGTGCCGAAGGGATGAATGCCCGCACTATCGGTCGCAGTAATCCTTTCACCGGAGAGCCACCACCACTGCTGGCGCATAGGCATATGTAATGGAGTAGCGAGTATTGAGAGCAGAGTAGCGAGTTGTGTGATAGTTATTGATTAAATTGAGAAGTATGAAAGTCAGGAAGTTTGAGGATCTATTAGTCTGGCAGAAGGCTCAGGAGCTGGCTGTTCAGTCATATCAGTTATTCGGAGGGTTAAAAGATTTTTCTTTCAAAGATCAGATCTGCCGAGCGACAGTATCGATTTCTAATAATATTGCAGAAGGCTTTGAGCGTAGCACTAATAAGGATTTTATCCGAATGCTCTATATCGCTAAAGGATCAGCAGCGGAAGTGAAGTCAATGCTATATCTCGCTGAGAGGTTAAATTATATAGAGGCGGAAGTTACTGAGCAACTTCGCTCCCAAGCGGAAGAAATATCAAAAATGATTCGAGGATTAATCAAATCGATTTCCTGACTCGATACTCTTTACTCACCTCTCAATACTCTTAATCTATGTGCGGACGATACGTAGTCATATCAAAACTGAAAAAAATAGAAAAGCGCTTTCGGACAAAGCCAATGCCCGAGGGATTATTTGATCCCGCCGCTTTTGGGCCCAATACGAATGTATCTATCGGTGACTATGCGCCGGTGATCACCAGTGAGTTTCCGGATCAGCTGCAGTTATTGAAGTTTGGCTTGACACCCTTTTGGGCAAAGAAGCCGATGTATTTATTCAATGCTCGATCGGAGGGCGATCATAATAAAGAGGATAGCCCTCAGTATCACGGCACGATGGGCATCATCAATAAGCCAGCTTTTCGACATACGATACGTCGCAAGCGATGCCTGGTGATAGTAGATGCTTTCATCGAGGGGCCTAAGAAAGAGCGACTCAGCAAACCCTATCTGGTATATATGCGAGATGGAGAGCGCCCATTCGCTCTGGCAGGCATCTGGGATAGCTGGACGAATAAAGATACTGGCGAGGTCATAAGTAGCTATGCGATCATCACGACCACAGCCAATGCGCTGCTCCGAGAGATCGGCCATCATAGATCACCGGTTGTCCTCTCCGAGCAGCATGAGCAGGAGTGGCTCGATCCAGAGCTGCCGCTCGGCGATGTCACCTCACTGCTGCGGCCGTATCCCGCTGAGGAGATGAACGCCTATCCCATATCGCCGAGGATCAAAAGCTCTAAGAATAAAGACCCGTTACTGCTCGAACCAATGGGAGAACGGATATATCCAGAGTATGACTATGAGCTATATCAGGATCTCAAGCTCGAAGGTATGGGCATGACACAAGCCCGAAAACGCAAGAACAACGAATCAAAACCACCCAATAATCAAGGAACACTATTTTAAAAAAAACCAATAAACCTAAGCATAAGTATGAGAGATAGTCCACACCAGTAGTAGCCGTATCTACTTTTCCCGCTAAGGGGAAAATGACCGAAGCCATTTTTTCTAAATAAAGTAGTGATTCTATTCATGTATCTCAACGCACATAGTTGTTATAGCCTGCGCTATGGCCTGATCCGACCTAAGGAGCTGCTCGAGCTCTACCAGGGTCTGGGCTATGAGCAGGCAGTACTCACAGATATTAATAATACTTCTGGCTGTCTCAACTTCGTGAGGCTGGCGTCGAAGTATGGTATACGGCCTATCATAGGTATAGATTTCCGTAAGGGGATCGATCAGTACTATGTGGCTATCGCTCGCAATAATGAGGGCTTTGAGGAGATGAATGAGCATCTCAGTGAGCACCTGACTCAGGAGCAGCGGGAGCTACCAGTAGAGCCGCCACGATGGGAGCACTGCTATGTGATCTATCCGCTGGATAGGATGCCTGATCGAGAGCTGCTGGACTATGAGTATATCGGCATACGCCATACGGATCTCAATCGTATCAAGCTGCGTACAGATCTACCTGAGGATCGTCTCGTGATGCTGCGCTCTGGCAGCTTCAGGCATCGAGATGATTATAATCTTCACAAACTCCTCCGAGCCATCGATCTCAACACGATATATACTAAGGTCACGCCTGATGACTATGCGCAGGCGGATGATCTCTATCTATCTCGAGAGGAGCTGCTCGAGAGCTATGATGGCTGGCCTGCGATCATCGAGAATACCCAGCGACTACTGGATAGCTGTAGTATAGAGTTTGACTTTGATAGTAGCCGGCCAAAGAATCAAGAGACCTTCACAGGATCGGTGACGAAAGATGTCAAACTGCTGCGTAGGCTCTGTCGAGACAATCTCCGATATCGGTACCCAGAGCCGACCGATGAGATCGTCACTCGTATCGAGAAAGAGCTTAAAATCATCATAGAAAAGGGCTTTGTCTCTTATTTTTTGATCAATTGGGATATCACGAGCTACGCTCGGACCCGAGGTTATTTCTACGTAGGGCGAGGTAGTGGGGCCAATAGTATCGTGGCCTACCTCCTGCAGATCACTGATGTGGACCCTATCGAGCTGGACCTCTACTTTGAGCGATTCATCAATCTCTATCGGGAGAATCCTCCTGACTTTGATATTGACTTCTCATGGAAGGATCGGCAGGATGTCACGCAGTATATCTTTGATCGTTTTCCGCATACAGCGTTGCTGGCCACTTACAATACCTTTCAGTATCGTGCGGCAGTCCGAGAGCTGGGTAAGGTATTTGGACTACCCAAAGAAGAACTCGATATGCTGACTCGAGGTAAGCCCGTATTCAGTCAGCTGGATAGTCTGTCTAAGCTGGTGCTGAAGTATGCCAGTCTATTGCAGGGACTACCGAGTCACCTGAGCGTACATGCTGGAGGTATCGTGATCTCTGAGCGACCGCTGCAGTACTACACCGCCACCTTTGTCCCGCCTAAGGGTTTTCCTACGACACAGTTTGATATGGTAGTGGCGGAGGATGTGGGCCTGTACAAGTTTGACATACTGGGTCAGCGAGGACTGGCGAAGATCAAAGATGGTATCCGTCTAGTCCGAGAAAACAATCCTACCGATGAGCCGATCGATATCCATGACCTCAAGCGATTTAAACAGGATGAGCGAGTCAAGGAGCTACTGCGAGAAGGTAAGGCCATAGGCTGCTTTTATGTAGAGTCGCCTGCGATGCGGATGCTCTTGCGCAAGCTACGGGTAGATCACTATCTCGGACTCGTAGCAGCCAGCTCGATCATACGCCCTGGTGTGGCACAGTCAGGTATGATGCGGGAGTATATCATCCGAGAGCGGCAGCCGGAGCGGAGGCGGGATGCCCATCCTGTGCTCTGGGATATCATGCCTGACACCTATGGCATCATGGTCTATCAGGAGGATGTGATCAAGGTGGCGCACTACTTCGCTGGACTGACGCTGGGCGAGGCCGATGTGCTGCGCCGAGGCATGTCGGGTAAGTATCGCTCGAGAGAGGAGTTTGATCGAGTCCGAGATAAATTTTTTAGCAACTGTAAGCAGAAAGGCTACACGGACAAGCTGGCCTCGGAGGTCTGGCGACAGATCGAGAGCTTTGCTGGCTATGCTTTCGCTAAGGGGCACTCGGCGTCTTATGCCGTAGAGAGCTATCAGAGTCTCTATCTGAAGGCTCACTATCCACTCGAGTATATGGTCGCTACGATCAATAATGGAGGTGGATTTTATCGGCCGGAGCTTTATATCCATGAGGCTCGCATGTGTGGTGCTACGATCCATGCTCCCTGTGTCAATACCAGTGACTATACCTGCTATATCAAGGGGCGAGATATCTATATAGGATTAGGCTTTGTCCATGGTGTGGAGTCGGACTTTGCGCATCGGATGGTGAGGGAGCGAGGATTCAGAGGAGTATATGCGGATCTGATCGATTTCGTCGAGCGGACGAGGATTGGGCTGGAGCAGCTCTGCACACTGATCCGGGTCAATGCTTTCCGATTCACCGGTATGTCCAAAAAAGAACTACTCTGGAAAGCCCATCAGCTACTCAATAAGACCCAGAAGCCCAAAGTGGAGCAGGCTCGACTATTTCGGCCACAGCCAAAAGAATATCAGCTGCCGACACTCGAGCTGGAGCAAAATGAAGAGGCCTTTGATCAGATAGAGTTATTGGGATTTCCGCTATGTAGCCCATTTGAGCTGATCGACCCTGAGGAGCCGAGCTCTGAGATTATGGCTCGAGATATGGAGCGCTATGATGGTCGTACGATATCCATGGTCGGCTATTTGATCACGGTCAAGGAAACGAAGACTAAGAAAGGTGATCGGATGAATTTTGGAACTTTCATAGATCGGCAGGGCCATTTTATTGATACGGTGCATTTTCCACCAGTCGCACGACAGTACCCCTTTCGGGGAAAGGGTATGTATCTGATCACGGGCAAGGTAGTCCAGGAGTTTGGATTTTATACGATGGAGGTGAGTGCTATGCAAAAGCTGGGCTATATCACCGACCCAAGGTTTAACGAGAAGTCATACAATATCAATGGGCGACAGTTTAGCAGTCGTCGCCGCAAAACCCTAAAAGCCAGATAAAATGAACGAAGAATATATCCAAGGCCGAGGTGCCCAAATCAATCCTAATAATCCTTTTGATACTAATAACTATGATCATACGGGGCTCCACTGGCATGATGAGGATGAGATGCGCCAGCAAAAGAAGACCGACTATATATCTGTCTACCCAAAGACGATCATCAATAAGGTAGATAGTCCCGATATCCCTCATGGCTACTCCATGAATCCCTATCAGGGCTGTGAGCATGGCTGTGTATACTGCTATGCTCGCAATAGTCATACCTACTGGGGTTATAGTGCAGGTATTGAGTTTGAGCAAAAGATACTCGTCAAAGAATCTGCTCCCCATCTACTCAAGAAGAAGATCACTCATAAAAACTGGGAGCCAAAGCCCATCATGCTATCGGGTAATACTGACTGCTATCAGCCGGCAGAGCGAAAATACAAGCTGACTCGCCGTCTGCTGGAGATACTCTGGGAGTATCGGCATCCCGTAGGCATCATCACTAAGAGTGCGCTGATCCTGCGAGATATAGATCTACTGGAGCGGATGGCTGGAGAAAATCTCGTGCATGTCGCCGTCTCGATCACCTCTATGAATGAAGAGGTCCGCCAGCGACTGGAGCCCCGGGCCGCCTCTGGGCAAAAGCGAATGAAGGTCGTGGAGCGACTATCAGCTGCAGGAGTGCCTGTGAGTGTGATGTTTGCTCCAGTGATCCCGAGTATCAATGACATGGAGTTCTTTGATATCGCTGAGCGTGGAGCAGCGGCAGGGGCGAGACGGTTTAATCATATCGTGGTCCGGCTCAATGGGCAGATCGCAGAAATATTCCAAGACTGGCTGCGCAAAAACTATCCTGATCGGCATGACAGAGTGATCCATCAGATCGAGAGCTGTCATGGCGGACGGCTCAATGATAGCAGATTTGGCAAAAGAATGAGAGGAGACGGTAATATAGCAGAGATACTCAGCCAACAGGGGAAGATAGCCAGAGAGCGATACTACGCCGATCGGATGATGCCCGCATACAATACTGAGCTCTATTATCAATATCGTGATAGACAGCTCAAGTTATTTTAGAAAATATTCAATTCCGAAATGTCGGCCATTTTGCATTAATGGAGGCAGATGATGGGTGTGTAGGCACAATTGTTGGCCACAAGTAGACGCAGTGTAAAATCATGTAGGAGCTATAGAGTCATCACTATGGTCCCTATACTTATACATTTGGTTTCAGATATCATATAGACAGCTATTTTACCAATTCATTGAATTTTAAGTGAATAAATAAGTGAAATCCCTGTAAATGGTGTCATCTTCTAGTATTTCATATTGACCATACAGTATTGTGTGGTTCTCATCGAGTAGTCTTTCCACATCATTTTTAGAGAGTCGATCTGGGTTCTTCGTGGACTTAGTTGAGATTCTTCAACCACATAACCAAACTCCAATGAAACCATTGTTATCACGTCATGGGATAGCCCAAGACATCTATGTGCCTGCATCAAGATCAAACCAAAAAAGCGATTTATTAATAAAAATACAAAAACGGGTAAAAGCGACAGAAAACCTTGAAATCAACTCCATTACACTAATCTCGGCCAAGTACAGCCTCATTTCGAAATAATCTTGTGGTATAAAATATAACGAAATGGGAATCAATAATTGGAAAATGGAAATGAAAACTAAGGTTTTAGCCTTGGTAGTGCTATGTCTCGCCGGATGGAATATGGCGACAGCACAAGCGCACTCTTGTGGAGTGACACACGCTATAGAGGAATATCAAAAGAATAGTCCTGAAGAGTATAGCAAAAGGCTTACTAAGTATAATGCATTCATCGCTAAGAATGTAAGAGCGCTCAAAGCTCGCAAAAGCGCTGGAGACAATGAGACATGTCCTAATGGTCTCACTATCATACCTATCGCATTCAATGTCTTTCATAATGGTGATGCTATTGGTACTGGCAAAAACTTCTCTCGAGATGATCTTCGGATGGTAGTAGATAGACTCAACGCTGATTTCAGCGGCTACTCTGCACTTAAAGATCAGATCACTGGAGAGTTCAATTCTTTTGAGTCTGGACATACATGTATCCAGTTTGCTATCGGCAAAATCAATAGAATCAATACAAACGACTGTCCTTATTGGAATAAAGGAGCACTGCACAACACTTTGCACCAGTGCCTCCCTGGAGGATCAGGAGTAGGTAGTGATAATGATCCTAATGACTATCTAAACATCTATATCACAGATCTCAAGTCTGGATACCTCGGTGTAGCATCAAGCATACCACCACTTTATGGACAAGCTAACTCTGATGATGATGGAGTGACGATCAACTGGAACATCGTGATCCCAGGTAAAAACCCTAACTCTCTATACAACAGAGGTAGCGTACTATCTCATGAGATCGGTCACTGGCTCGGTCTACCTCATGTCAATGGTGATATCAATGGCCGTGGATGTGGTGCAGATGATGGGTTCACAGATACGTATCCTCAGTCTGATCAGCGTTTTTACTCTTGTGGTAGCGCTGAGATCCCACAGTCTTGTGGATCAGTGGACAATATCTTTAACTATATGGACTACTCTGCTGACTGTGCCAAGTTGATGTTCACAGAGGAGCAGGCTATGACTATGCAGAAAGTCTTAGAAACAGAAAGAAAAGGACTCAGTACTTCATTCAAAAGAGGTAATGAAGACAGAGACTTATATAATACGACATGTAGAACATTCGAGGCTAACTCATCACTTTTTGAGTTCGCAGTGATGGATTGTCACGGAGAGATTAATTTCCTCGACTATCAGACTAAATGGTACCCATCGGCTTACAGTGCAGATGGATCAGGCGGTGGATTGACACTATTCACTTGGGTAATGGAGAATAGAGGTGAAACTGCTGAAGTAATCGCTAAAAATGAACTGGCTAAGAGACAAGTAGCTCACAACTCTGGTAGATATACTGATGTAGACATCTACAATCTATATGTACAGTGCTGGGATCCATATCAAGAAGTCTACACAGAAAAGCAACTCGCAGGAAGAGTGATGTCTATCATCAGAAAATGTGAGACTCCAGAAAACGATGAAATGGAAGGCGCATTTGACTTAAGCTTCGGGATCGACTGTTTTGAAGAGAGCTATGTACTGAATAGTGCTACAGCTAATCAAGCAAGCTACCTCAGCTGCTCAGACTACAGCACGAGAGCGGACGTATGGTTTAAGACGATGGCTCCTGAGCAGAGTGGTATGGAGATCAAAGCGATCAGAACATCAGGAGCTACAGCTAATCCTGTGATCGAGGTATACTACATGAGAAATGGAAAACTAACATGTGCTAACAATACAGTAGCATCTACACTTGAGATGACTGACTTGATACCAGGAGAGGAGCTTTATTTCAGAGTGTTTAATAAAGCAGTAGAAGATGAGGGCACCTTCACGATTTGCTTGAGCCAAGTGGCTTTACAAAATAATACTTGTGCGACAGCTGTACCATTAGCGGTGAATACTAACTGCTCTGCTAAAGTGTATCATAACTTCGGAGCTACGGCATCAGGATATCCAAGTAACAAAGCTGTCTGCGGACGTACTGACAATGCTAAAGACATATGGTTTGAGGTAGAGGTGCCAAGATCTGGAAATGTCTATGTAGAATCATTCAAAGTGGATGGTGGTGTAGATGAGATCATCATGGAGGCATACGCCGGAGCATGTGGAGATATCACTCCGATAGCATGTAGCAGTATCAAAGAATACTATCCTAACTATGACAGACACGGACTCGTAGAGATCACTGATCGCACTCCTGGTGAAAAGATCTTGATCAGAATATTTGGCAACGGATCTGTAGATGAAGGAGAGTTTAAACTATGTGCATATGATGGCGGACCTCAGACAAGCTGTCGAATCAATCTCATCGAGACAGTATCACAGTCTGACTGCCAAGGTGCAGACAACATGTATACACAGACTATCAGAGTACACTATCGCAATGCTGGAGCGAATGAATATATCTATGTGAATAATCAGCCATTCAGAGTGACTGGTAGTCCACAGCTGATCACACTCACTGAACTACAGGCAGATGGTAAAGTGGTCAACGTGACTGCTAATATTGGCAATAGCTCAGATGACCTATGCTGGCAGCAGAGCTTCTATAAGTCATACAGTCTATGGACGGCGCCAAACTCATGTCTTGACGCAAGTCTACCAAATGATGACTGTGAGGGAGCGATCGCTCTTTCGGTCGGGACATCATGTCAGCGTCAGTACTTTAGCAATGTAGGGGCTACATACTCAACAGCAGTGAAGCCATACTTTGGATGTGGAGCGAGTGGATATAAGCCAAGTGATGTATGGTTTACCGCTACAGTACCTGCCAGTGGTAATCTCGTAGTCAGCGCACCATTACTTTTCAACGGTAATAATATGATCCTCGAAGCATACTATGGAGACTGTAGCGAGTTAGTACAGTTTGCTTGCGACCAGTTTGGAGGTAGCAAAGGGTCAGAATTAGTATTCGAAGATAGAGCACCAGGAGAGGTACTCTACATTAGAGTAGCTGATCAGGGTAGCAATACTCAGGGAGAGTTCGCTATGTGTGCATACGATCCAGGCGTGACGGGAGCATATGCAGGAGCTGCATCTCAAGAAGCTAAAGACTGGTACTACGATGAGGAGACTCAAGAGATCGTACAGATCGAGAATAATATAACAGAAGAAAACAATACAGAAGTAAAACCAATATTTGATGAGGCTATCAGCATGTCAGTATACCCCAACCCAACATCTGACTATCTGAATATCAACCTCGCTGAAGGCGTAAGTGCTGACACACAGATCAGCATCTTGGACTTCACAGGTGCACTCATCAAAGTAGTCGATACGGCTGAGAGCTCTGCATATTCTCAGACCATTGAGATCAATCTAAATGACCTACCGACAGGACAGTATTATGTCAATGTCAGATCTGAAAACTTCACTAAGACAGAAGCAATACAGATCATTAAGTAATATTTCCAATTGATTCCATAGGGGGGACGCAGCGATGCGTTCCCCTTTTTGGTTTTGGGCTCAGCTATATCCAGCTCTTGCGAGAAGTCTCTACCCTATAGAGGATCAGGTCCAGCAGACGCTGAGCAGAGGAAAGTGGTATATAGGGTATCCTTATGGCTCCTGCAGAAGTATATATATACAGCGTCGAGAGATCACGACGGAGCTGATAGGGATTCTGCTTGATAGCTACATTTTGCACCTTGTAGAGTGGTAGGAGCGAATGCTTAAAACCCAAAATCCCTCCACCGATGTAGATCTCTCGTTCATTGAGAGCATAGGACTTTTTCTTGTATTGCTTATAGCTCATGTAGATGCTGAATATCCACCACAGGACTAAGAGGCCCATCTGTATTGGGAGCTTCAGGTATATGAATATGGCCAGTAATGCTCCATATACGACGGACTGATAGATAGCTGATCGCTGAAAATAGTGATGAGATACGCCATAGTGCTTGTCAAACTGTCCTCGACCTTCACCGAGCCAGTTTTCTTTGACATATTCGACCTTATCCTGCTCACAGCCAGGTATCGAAAATCTGGCTACCTCCTTTTCCTTGTCTCCAGATTTTGCCTGACGAAAGAATATCTGATAGAGCCCAAGAATACGCTGTAGCGGATTCTGACTCCAAGAGAGTATCTGGATTTTCCTATCCAGTGCCGAAAACTGCTGTTTATTGAGCAGTCCTTGCACTACGTGAAATCGCTTACCCGATCGGGTGAACTGGAGATTGTAATGCCTCAGATAGGTCGTCACCACGCTATAGAGTACCATGATTGGCACTAATACCAGTAGCCACCAGATCTGCTGGCTGTAGACTATATCTTCAATATTAGTGAAGTAGGAGCGGATGATATCGATCGGGTCCATACCCATCGTATAGCCATATCCTATAGATGATCCAAGGAGACCAAAAATAAGGCCTACAGGCTTGAGATGATTTTGAGTGAGGCCCACACGGACCAGTTCCTGAGGAGATAGATGTAGTATGAGGTCTCGTTCTTCTTCTACATAGTTGGAGGTTATAGTTTCGCCTTCATCTATGGATACGTATTCTACTTTCGCCGCTTGTTTCTTAGCGAGGAGATAGCTTCGTAGCGCTTCGGCATTCTCCATAGTAAGGGCATCGATCTTGAGTTCTTTTTGGTCGGAGCCAGCAGACTCTATCTCAACAGCAGTGACATTGAGCGCTTGGTGGAGGATGCTTTGAGAGAAGTTGATCGACTGTATCCTGGCAAAAGGAAGATTGAGTTTAGTCTTTTTCAAAATACCTTTTTGGATGACCAGCTCTTCGTCAGAGATGTGATAGTAGTACTTGAAGTAGGCGATGATCGATGAGATCATACCGAATATACCGATGCCTGAAGCGATGAGCTCATATCTCTCAAATCCACTCGAGGTGCCCGACCTGCCGAGGAATATAGCTACGCCCAGCGGCCATAGCTGCTTAGCCAGTTTATACAAAAAACGGAGCACGATGAATATAATGGCCCACTGAGACTGCCGACGGGGTATGCTGAAGTCCTGCATATTATTCTTCTTCATCCAGTCCCGTCTTATTGATGATGTACTGCTTGATACGATGCGCCTCGTCGATCTGTATGCCGCCGATGGATAGATCACTCGAGCTGCCTCCTGCTGTATAGATCTTGATTTTAGACAGGTCAAACATCCGCTCGATAGGCCCCTGCTGAACTTCCACGTGCTGGATGCGATTGTATGGGATGACAGTATTAGATCGCCACCATATACCTTCTTTATAGTGGATATCCAGATGTCGCAGAGCGTACTGTTTATTCTTATATCCTCGCCATGTCACATAAAACACAAAGGAAACAAAGCTGATTAACACTGCTATCATCAGCCATGGCACAAATGTTGGGATACTAAGATCGTTGAAGCCTAAGAAACTCAGCATTGCGATCGATATGATCGACATAATGATGGCAGTAGCGATCATCTCTACAGTGAGATAGTCCTTGTGTAGATGCTGATAGCTCAGGTGTTCGACTGCAGGCAGTTGTTCGATGTCGACTTGGTCATTGGTAAAGTGGATGTCAGAAAAACTCATTTATTCCTATATTGGATCATGTGATTGGTAGCGTTAAAGAGTGCGCCCAGCTTGAAAAATAAAGATATAGTGGTATTCAGGACGGTCTTTTCTTCTAAAATATTTCTTCTATCGACGACTTGCCTCGTATGGTGGCTCAGTACGATGAGTCTACAGGCCCAGCAGGTGGACTTCGTACAGCATGTGGCTTGGTCGGATATCCTGCAGCGAGCACAGACTGAACAGAAGATTATTTTTGTCGATGTCTATACAGACTGGTGTGGTCCCTGCAAGATGATGGACCGAGATGTATTTACTGATGCTAAGCTGGCTGGATATTTTAATGATTCATTCATCTCCTATAAGATCAATGCCGAAAAAGAAGGAGTAGATTTTGCCCGCCAATATGGCGCTAAGGCTTTCCCAAATCTTTATTTCATAGATACGGATGGCAGTGTATTAGTCAATCAGATAGGAGCGCTCTCTACGCAGGAGTTGCTTGATCAGGCGATGGATCTCAAGAGCTATTGGGACAATCGTGATTTTCTCGATCAGATAGATATACATCATGCTGATAGATATTCTCTCACAGAGATAGAAGACATCTTAGTCCGAGCTAAAGGTTTTCCTTTTGAGAATAAAGTGGCTTTCGCCAAAAGATATCTCATGGAGAGTAGTCCTATATCAGATGAGACACTCGAGCTGACCATGGATCAGATGGCCTTATTTGACAAGGAGACATTGCACCATATTGCCCCGATGATTGGAGGATTTTTACCAAGTCTGGTGATCAATGATCGTATCGGTCGTAAGAAGATCAAGTGGCGCAATGATATGAAGACGCTCATGGATCGCAGGATGCAGGCCAGTATTAAGAGTGGGAGTTTCTTAGATTTTGAGGAGGCCGTAGGTATCCACTCGATGCTCGGCGATATCTATGAGAAGGACATTGATCGATTTTATCTCAAGTACTATCGTCGCAATGATCTCCATCACTATGCTACTCAGGCCGAGTATATGGTGACTAAGTATCTACTCGCCGCTCCTATAGAAAAAGTCCGTCAAGAAGATCGTCGTCGCCGAGGTGTACTGCTCGAGGTAGAGGCACAGCAAGAAGCTAATGTGCTCGGAGTGACTGGAGCGACAGACCAGCTCATCGCTCAATCTCAGACACCCTATCTCGATAGCATCGATCAGGTATATAATATCAGTGAAAACATAGCCAATCAGTTATTTGATATTAGCAGTGACTTCTTCGCATTTTATGAGGAGGAGCTCTACTGGCGCAAGGCCGAAAAATGGGCCAAAGCTGCCTGTGAATACTATCCTTATGACATCAAATATTTTGATAACTATCAGACTATCCTCTACTCACTGGGTGAAGAGGATAAGGCCAATGCCATAGACACCTACTATAAGAATCTGCCTTGGTATGATGAGATGCAGGTCCGTAGACAGCAGGCTCAGTCCGACTTTTTAGGTCAGTTTTAGAGCTATGCCTCGACTGAGGCATAGCTGATATGATATTTTTTTTAGGCTTTCGCTACAGCGATCTGCACAGATACTCCATCTACGAGCTCCACTGACTCTCCATCTGATGTGGCAGCTTGCGTGATGCTATCAGCGAGTACCTCCATAGCTACATAGTCTTGGTAGTCTGCCAGAGATGCAGCTACCACATCATGAGACTCTATGGTCACCTTGATGCGATCCGTCACATCAAAATCACTTGACTTACGGATATTTTGGATACGATTGACGAGCTCTCGAGCGATGCCTTCATTTTTGAGGTCATCTGTGAGCGTGATGTCGAGCGCCACTGTGATGTCGCCATCACTGGCTACCTGCCATCCTGGTATCTCATCCGCACTGATCTCAAAGTCCTCCGTCGTGAGCTCATAGCTCTCGCCATTGATCTCGAGGGTATACTGATTGTTCTTTTCGATAGCGGAGATAGCTGCTTGGTCCAGACCATTGATATGCTGGGCCGCTGCTTTCATATTTTTACCCAGCTTACGGCCGAGCGTTTTGAAGTTTGGCTTGATCTTCTTCTTGATGAATCCATCATCGTCAGTCAGGTACTCGATCTCCTTTATATTCACCTCAGAGAGGATGAGATCTTTGACGAGGTCCACCTGCTCCTGAAACTTATCATCCAATATCGGCAATAGTACCTTTTGCAATGGCTGACGGACACGTAGCTTTTCTTTCTTTCGTAGTGATAGTACGAGAGAGGAGATGCGCTGTGCATAGTCCATACGCTGCTCGAGTGCCTTGTCGATAGCGGTGGCATCTACCTCAGGGAGTAGCGATAGGTGCACGCTCACATGATCTTCGAGGCCAGTAGCCTCATTGAGATTCTTATAGAGCCAGTCTCCAAAGAATGGAGCTATAGGTGACATGAGCTTAGCGACAGTATTGAGACACTCATAGAGCGTCTGATAGGCAGCTATCTTGTCATGTGTATAGTCACCCTTCCAGAATCGGCGACGGCATAGGCGCACATACCAGTTACTCAGGTGGTCCTCTACGAATGACTGAATCTTACGACCTGCATTAGTCGGTTCGTAGTTAGCATATTCTGCATCCACTTCTTGGATCAGCGTATTGAGTAGAGAGATGATCCATCTGTCGATCTCAGTACGCTCCGATAGTGGGATGCGATCTTCTTTGTACTCAAAACCATCAATATTCGCATATAGCGAGAAGAAAGAGTAGGTATTATAAAGTGTACCAAAGAACTTACGCTTGACCTCCTCGACACCAGCTATGTCAAACTTGAGATTGTCCCAAGGCTGCGCATTAGTCATCATGTACCAGCGAGTCGGATCTGCCCCATACTTAGCTAATGTCTCAAATGGATCGATCACATTGCCAAGACGCTTAGACATCTTGACGCCATTTTTGTCGAGTACGAGTCCTGTCGAGACTACATTCTTGTAGGCTACGCTGTCTTTGACCATAGAGGCGATCGCATGTAGCGAATAGAACCATCCTCTCGTCTGATCAACACCCTCACAGATGAAGTCTGCCGGGAAGTTATTATTGAAGATTTCTTCGTTCTCCATCGGATAGTGCCACTGCGCATATGGCATCGATCCTGAGTCAAACCATACATCGATCAGATCTGCCTCACGGCGCATCTCCCGACCATCCTCAGAGACGAGGATGACATCATCGATATAAGGTTTGTGTAGATCTTCTGGAGTATTTTGGCTGAGGCCAAGTGCTTTATTTGCTTTTTCGATCTCGGCAGATAGCTCAGCTACAGAGCCAATACAGATCTGAGCATCTCCCCCTGCAGTGCGCCAGATCGGGAGCGGGATACCCCAGTAGCGGCTACGGCTGAGGTTCCAGTCTTGGAGATTCTCCAGCCAGTTGCCAAATCTCTTCTCACCTGTATGAGATGGCTTCCAGTTGATCGTGTTATTCAGCTCGACCATGCGCTCACGCTTGTCTGATGCCTTGATAAACCAACTATCAAGCGGATAGTAAAGTATCGGCTTGTCAGTACGCCAGCAGTGTGGATAGTTGTGCTGATACTTCTGTACGTTGAATGCTTTATTCTCTTCCTTGAGCTTGATCGATATGTCGATGTCGACGCTGCGATAGTCAGCCTCGTCTTGGTAGTCCTTGACATATCTACCAGCGAAGTCCGTCACCTCATCTACGAATTTTCCTTGCTTGTCCACGAGGGTCAAGCTACCGATTCCATTTTGCTTGCCTACACGCATATCATCAGCACCAAACGATGGAGCGATATGTACGATACCCGTACCGTCAGCGGTACTCACGAAGTCTCCCGTGATCACTCTGAATGCATCACCATCCTCTGGCTGTACATAGGGTAGCAGTTGCTCGTAGCGGATACCCTCGAGGTCTGCACCTTTACACTCTTGGAGGATGACATATGGGATGAGTTTGTCCTCGGGTGTGTAGCTATCAAAGTCGAGCTCGGCCTGCTCTAGCTTAAACCACTTGCCCAGTAGCTCTTTAGCCAATATCAAATTAACAGGCAGTTTGGTGTATGGATTGTAGGTCTTGATCTTGACATAGTCGATCTTCTTGCCTACTGCCAGTGCGGTATTAGATGGGAGTGTCCATGGAGTCGTCGTCCATGCTATGATGTATACTTCTCCTTCTCCTTTTTCGGCATAAAGAAACTCTGACTGCTCATTGCGGATGAGCTGAAACTGTGCCACAGCAGAGGTGTCTTTGACATCTTGGTAGGCACCTGGCATATTGAGCTCGTGACTACTCAGTCCAGTACCTGCTGCTGGCGAATACGGCTGTATCGTATAGCCTTTATAGATCAGGTCTTGGTCGTATAGATTCTTCAGGAGATTCCATACAGACTCGATGTATTCATTTTCAAATGTGATGTAAGGATTGTCCAGATCGGCCCAGTAGCCCATCTTGCGAGTGAGATCGTCCCACATCCCTTTGAATTTCATCACCGCAGCACGACATTCTTTATTGTAGTCTTCGATGCTGATCTTAGTGCCGATATCGTCTTTAGTGATGCCGAGCTCTTTTTCTACCTTGAGCTCTACGGGTAGGCCGTGAGTATCCCAGCCACCTTTTCTCTCTACTCGCTCCCCCTTCATCGTGTGATAGCGGCAGAATAGATCTTTGACCGTACGTGCCATCACGTGGTGGATCCCAGGTTTACCATTAGCTGATGGTGGACCTTCATAAAATACAAATGAATTATCCTTAGAGCGCTCCTCGATACTCTTTTTGAATATCTCCTCTTTATTCCAAAACTCTAATACCTCCGCATCTATAGCTGGTAGATCTAAGCCTTTAAATTCACGATATTTTGACATCACATAAAAATTAGGCTGCGAATATCCGAATTAACATAGATAATCGCACCATTTGCCCCAGCTCATATCGATGTCACAGCCAGATATCAGATCTATTATGAAGCCTATTACTCGAGTTTGAGCTGTACGAGATTATTCTCCAGAGCATAGACGACCAGTCCAGCAGTATTCTTACAGTTGAGTTTGGAGAGCATATTCTTACGATGTCCTTCGACAGTACGTGGACTGATATAGAGAGCTTCTGCGATCTCGGCAGTGGTCATCTGATTGCAGATGAGCTCGAGGACATCGATCTCTCGGGCGGTCAGACTGATACTAAATCCAGACTTAGTATTCTTAGCCAGTGATTTTTTATTGAGAAACTCTATGACAGGCTTGCTATAATAGAAGCCATTGCGATAGACCTCCCGGATCGTATAGGCTAAGTCTTTTGGGTCGGTGTCCTTCGCTACATAGCTACAGGCACCCATGTCGATCATATTAGTGATAAAGCTACGGGTGAAATGTGTCGATAGGACGATCACGTCGATAGATGGAAATTTTTTGTGTAGCTGCTGAGTAGTCTTGACACCATCCAGCACTGGCATCTGGAGGTCGAGCAGTAGGATATCAGGTAGCTCAGTGCACTCGGCGAGCAGGTCGAGGAGCTCCTGACCATCGCCAGCCTCCAGTACTACCTCTATATCAGGGATAGAGTCTATGAGTAGTTTGAGACCTTGGCGAAAAAGGGCTTCGTCGTCAGCAAGAGCAATTTTGATTGGTGTCATGATTTTTGATTGAAGTGGATACGATATCTGGCACCTTGATTTATAGCGCTCAGATTTTTGATAGTGGCGTTGATGAGTGCGATACGATTGTGGATGTTTTGGATACCCATACCTTTTTGATTGTCTGGTGTAGTGGGATCATAGCCAGGGCCATTATCCACATAGCGGATATCTATGGTTTTATTTTTATATTCTATCACGAGTTCGATGAGGGAGGCTCCGTATTTGATACTATTTTGGATACACTCCTGGAGCACTCGTAGGAGATTGAGCTCGACGTCTACGCTATCCACTCGCTGCTCATCATAGTGATACTGAAAGTCCAGATCCAGCGATGAGCTATCATTGATATCATCGCTGAGCTCTTTGACCGCTGCGATGAGCCCAAAATTTTCTAAAGTAGGAGGATAGAGCTGATGAGATATACTGCGAGTCGTATCGATGGTCTTTTGGAGGGTCGACATCATCTCTCTGGCGAGCTGCTCTCTTCGATCATTAGTGATGTCTCTACTTCTGAACTGATGTGCAAAAAGCTTGATCACATTGAGCTTGGAGCCGATGTCATCGTGGAGGTTAGCAGCGAGTCGTCTGCGCTCCTCTTCTTGGGTCTGGAGGTTGTTTTGGATGAGTGCTGACTGATGCTGGATGATGAGCTTCTGACGCTGGGTCTCTGCCTGTAGCAGGCGCTTTCGGGATATGCCAAATAGCATAATAAAAAGCGCTACCAATACCAATATCACCATCGTACCTACGATGATGTAGAGAGTCATCTGACTTATAGCTGTACTCGTCGTGTCCGCCATGCTATCCATAAGATAGTAATTCTGAGGAGAGTAAACATGGCCATATTGTAGTTTCTCAGAATGTTAGTGATATTTTCTTTGCCTAAGAAGGCTACATTATTCATCAGAAAGTAAAATAGTGCTCCAGCATAATAAACGAAGATGCCTCCTATAAAAAGTATGTAGTATTTCTCATAGGGAGCTATAGCATTGCCATTTCGATTTGACATGAGAAGTATGAAATAGCCAGCTGAAAAAACTATATACACAATGCGTGTGAAAGTGATTGAAATTCTACTCCAAACGAATGGTCCCTCTATGAAAATGAGATTAAATGTCATAAAAAGGAGTCCAGCAATAATGAACCAATTTATCCATTTGACATATTTTTCATCTATGGTCGAGTACAGATATCGAAAAATGAGCATGAAGATGATGAACTCACTAAAGTTATAAATATCCATCACCCATATGTTATTCATACCTTGACTGGCCAACCACATGATGAGAGGCTCTGTAGCAATCTGTAATACTATAAAGCTCAATAGAAGATTTCCAAGTGGAGATTTTTTACGAAAACTACCGGAGAATAAAAAGTAAGCACTGAGTATGCAAATCAGCATACCCAGCAGGTGTGATGAAGTGAGAAAATCCACGCTATTGACAGTTGTTTGGACAGGAATTCACCATATCATAGTATCCAGGTCCAGATTGGAAGAGAGATTTAGCGCCTTTTAGTTTTCGGGCATTCACCTCCCAGACGAGCTTAATAGTATCCTTCATGATCGCCATATGACCTACGATACTTGGATCAGGACCCCAATCTCTGGTGATCTCCGTCATCTGACAGGGTGGTAGAGTGAAGTATTTGATTTTAGGATTGACCACTTTGATCCCATCAGGATTTTCAAAGTATTGTTCATAGAGTTTGATCGCAGACTGAGCTACTTCAGGAGAGATCTTAGTGCTGGGTGCTTTGGCACAGATGTCTACAGGTTTTTGGATAGAGGGGGAGGTATTGCATGCCATAAATGCAGCCGATATACCTATGAGGGTGATTTTGATAAGGGTGTGCATAACGTTTTGGTTTGAGTAAGTTGATCTTAAACCACTCAATTTAACATATATAAACCATAACTGCGAAAGGGTAGAAAATCTAAAAAGTGAAAATGCGTATAAATACGTGTTTTGATCTATGGAGTAGTGTCTACCTCCTATATAGTCTACCTTTGCCTTATTGGGCCATACGAAAAGTCAGACTTGGGTTATCAAAAATCACTGCGTTAAGCCAAGAAATATTTTTCGGATCATGATCCTGTGAACACCCATTACTTGATGACAAAATATGCTCTAATCCTTGAGTGTATTTTGTCTTCTGAATTCGCTGGTTGGTTTCCACTGAGGCCATTCTTGCGAATTAGCTAATCTCCATCCTACATTATAGTACAACTGTGCATCCTGAATAACACCACCCATGTCCCAGGCCTCTGGGTCATATTCGTCACTCGGGGCATGATAGTTTTGAGCAGTATACTTCTCCTTTTTCTTCTTGCCGTATTCTTTACCATATTCGACATGATCGTATCCACCCTCACCGAATAGTGCTGGGATACCCACTTTAGCAAAATTGAAATGATCTGATCGGAAGAAGTAGCCTTTCTCTGGCTCCTGGTCGGGTAGCACATATCTGTCTTGCTTGGCCAGCTCCTCGGTAGCGATGTCATCCATCTCTGAATGACCGATACCTACTATCTGAAAGTCCTTCATAGGGCCATTAGGATTGCAGCCATCGATATTGATATTAGCTACGATATCATTGATCGGGATAGTCGGATGTAGTGCGTAGTACTCAGAGCCAAGTAGTCCCTGCTCCTCTGCCGTCACCCAGACGAATGCTATCGATCTGTCCGCATTGCTGCCCTGCTCGATGAAGTTTTCGGCTATAGCCAATAAGGAAGAAGTACCGCTGGCATTGTCCAAAGCACCATTGTATATAGAGTCACCATCTACAAGTTTGCCGATACCGATATGGTCCCAGTGAGCACTGTAGAGTATATATTCTGAGGGATTAGTCTTGCCCGGTAGCACGGCGATGACATTGTCCGATTCGTCTCTTTTATAGCTATTAGATAGTGAGGTGGTGACCGTAGCGTCCATGAGTACAGGCTCAAATCCGGGCTCTCTGGCCTCTTTGATGAGTTGACTGAGGTCAAGATTGCTTTTAGCGAATAGATCTTTGGCCATATCGAGGTGCATCCAGCCTTTGATATCTGCGCCATTTTGGACACTTTCTTTCTCCAGTCCGAGCTGTGCGCCTGTCCAGCTACTCTCCACGACAAACCATGGATAACCTGCAGAAGAAGTCTCGTGAATGATCAAGAGGCCTTTTGCCCCTTGGCGATCAGCCTCTTCATACTTATAGGTCCATCTGCCGTAGTAAGTCATGATATCCCCTTTGAAGAAAGTACTGTCTTCTCCGCCATATCCGGGATCATTGACTAATACCACAGCGATCTTGTCTCTCATGTCGATATCGCCGTAGTCATTCCACTTGATCTTATCATCTACGATGCCATATCCGCAGAATACCAACTGAGCATCCTCGATCTGCACTTCGTCTACCGCCTTCTGACAGTGGATGACATAGTCACTACCAAACTCATAGGTCTCAGTACCTGCAGGCGTCACGATCTCCATATCTGAGGTCGGCGTCGAAGTGATCTCGATCATCGGTACTGACTGGGTGTAGCTATCACCATTGCCAGGCTGTAGGCCCATCTTCTGGCAGGCATCTACGAGGTAGTCGACGGTCTTTTGATCACCAGGACCAAAGGGCATCCGACCGAAATACGAATCAGAAGAAAGCTCAGCTATATGAGGAGTGATATCGTCGGCCTCGATAAGGGCCGGAGCGGCAAGATCTCTGTCTCCAGAGCACGAGTGTATGAACACTACAGATATCATCACAGCTGCGACCAAGGCGCACCATGCTTTAGTAGTCATAGTATCAGGCGATTTTGTATGGGCGTAAATGTAGTAAAATCTTACTGTTTGGATCGGAGGTAGAACAAATTTGACTTTGTAGATAGTTCCCCAGGGTAATTTTGTGTTAATCTGACTTTGTGTAGACAGCGACTGTGATAATTTCTGTGATAGATATTGTTTTTTGTAGAAACAAAAATTAATTTTGCGATCCTTTTTAAAGAGGAGGTCCTATAGCTCAGTTGGTTAGAGCACCTGACTCATAATCAGGTGGTCCAAGGTTCAAGTCCTTGTGGGACCACAAAGAAAAGCCTGTAAATCATTGATTTGCAGGCTTTTTTACTCTTATATTCTTTCCGATTTGTTGAGTTTTCTTCTGAATCTATGTGCATTTAGTACTCTTTATAAGAGCTCAAACACATTTTGTCTAACAATAAAATCAAAATTGTTAAACAAAAAGAATGAATCAACAGTTAGTCTTGCGATGAAGAAAAGTGGTAAGCAAACTTCTTACTCAAATGAAAAATAGTCATCTATGAAGGTAGCAGTATTTAGAAGAGAGCATTTTAATGCGGCTCATCGCCTGCACAATCCAAAGTGGTCCAAAGAAGAAAACGAGGCCACATTCGGTAAGTGCAACAATGAATATTATCATGGTCACAACTATGAACTGATCATCAAGGTGGCTGGTGAACCTGATCCTGAGACAGGTTATGTCATTGATATGAAGGTATTAAGTGACTTGATCAAAGAGCATATTACGGACAGATTTGACCATAAAAATCTCAATCTGGATGTGCCAGAATTCAAGAATCTGAATCCTACAGCGGAGAATATCGCTATCGTCATTTATAATATTCTAAGAGACAAAATTGAATCACAGTACGACTTAAAAGTTACACTATATGAGACACCCAGAAACTTTGTTGAGTACCCAGCTTAATAGTCTGACCATCGAGGAGATCGGTGATGAGCATATCGGCACCTCTTATGATACGCCTATGAGGCCTGATGCATTCGATATGGATGACGAGCTGAAGATGACCCTGATCGAAGACAAATTCAGAGATATCATGGAGATCATGGGGCTGGATCTGACCGATGATAGTCTCTCAGGCACTCCGAGGAGAGTAGCGAAGATGTATATCAAAGAGATATTCAGCGGACTCAATCCTGATAATAAACCTAAGATCGCCCTCTTTGATAATAAGTATCAGTACGATGAGATGCTCGTGGAGAAGGACATTACCTTTTACTCTAACTGTGAGCACCACTTCGTGCCGATCATCGGCCGAGCGCATGTGGCCTATATCTCGAGTGGTAAGGTGATCGGTCTCAGTAAGATCAATCGTATCGTACAGTACTACGCTAAGCGACCACAGGTACAAGAGCGCCTCACTGTCCAGATCGCTAATGAACTAAAAGAAATCATGGGTACGGAGGATGTCGCTGTAGTGATAGATGCTGATCACCTCTGCGTATCATCACGAGGCGTACAGGATGTCAATAGCAGTACCGTCACAGCCCAGTTTCATGGCAAGTTCAAAAATGAAGCTACCCGTAGTGAGTTTTTGTCTTATATCAATGGTCAGAAGTAAGAGAAACGCTGTAGGGGCATTGGCCCCTACAATTCTTTTTTCCATCAGGCTAATACTGTATTCTTCTTATGAGCATTGACATACTGCGTCGGTGACATTCCAAATTCTTTCTTGAAGGCTCTGCTGAATGAATTCGGCAGGTCAAATCCCACTTTGTATCCCACTTCTGCAATACTGATCTTTTGCTGTTCGAGTAGATCTTTTGCTTTTTTCATACGATAGGATTTGAGCAGATCGATCGGTTTTTTACCTGTGAGCTGCTTGACCTTACGGATGAAGTGCATGTGACTCAGGTGTACCATTTTACACATCTTATCTACATTGAAGCTCGCATCTCCGATATGTGTCTCCATCATGTCTACTATTTTCTGGAGGAGGATCTCATCTTGACTGACGATGGTCTCTGTATTAGGTGTGAGGATGAATTCTTTGGTGAATTTATCTCGCAGTTGCTTTCGCTGATTTAGTAGATTTTCTATGCGGATGAATAGCAGCTCAGGATTAAAAGGTTTAGTGATATAGTCGTCGGCACCCATCTGATAGCCTGTTTTTTTATTTTCCTCCATGATCTTAGCAGTCAGCAGTATCACTGGCAGATGACTGGTGTTGATATTGTTTTTGATTCGCTCACAGAGTGCGTATCCATCTATCTCGGGCATGATCACATCACTCACTATGAGGTCGAGATTTTGACTATTAGCGATTTTTAGAGCTGCTTCTCCATTTTCAGCCGTGATGACCTCATACTTGCTACGGAGCACTGACTGGAGAAACTGTCTCATATCTCTATTGTCATCCACGACCAGGATCTTAGTGGCTTGAGGTTTGCTCTGCTGTTGGGATTGCCACTCCTCATCATTGAGATGACTGAGCAGGGCTGATACTTCTCGCTGAGCAGTCTTCAGAGATGGCTGGTCTTCACTGATGTGAGTCTCAGAGCTCAGTAGTGGTAGATATACTGAGAATGTGGTCCCCTGCTCAGGCTGGCTGGCGACTCTGATCTCTCCCTGCATGAGATAGACGAGATCCTGTACATATGATAGGCCTATCCCTGTATGCTGGATATTACCTTCATGCTTTTCATTGCTCTGAGTATAGTATCGCTCAAAAATACGATCAATCTGTGCCTGAGTCATACCTACACCTGAGTCCACGATAGTGATCTTGACATAGTCTTCATAAAATGGGGGCAGCTGTTCCTCACCATGAGACACTGTATCCAGGGAGAGTGATATGCTCCCTCCGTCTCTCGTATTTTTGAATGCATTGGATAGGAGATTGACCATGATTTTTTCCACTTTGTCAGTATCTACAGCGATCTGAGGGGCGATAGTATCCGTGTCCAGTGACAGAAATATGTCTCTCCTGATAGCCAATGTCTCAAACATGCTAATGATCTCTTGACTGAATTTCTCAAGATTAATATTCGATAGTTTTAGCTCGAGAGAGCTCTGCTCGATACGTCTCATTTCGAGTAGTTGATTGATGAGTTTGAGCAGTCGAGAGGCATTCTTATGGATCGTGCGGTAGAGTCGATTTCGATCATCGGGCGAGATGGATTCGGCATGCATGAGCTGCTGAGCAGGGCCGAGGATCAGCGTGAGCGGAGTACGCAGCTCATGCGATATATTCGTGAAAAATCCGACTTTAGCTTTAGACAGATTTTCCACTTTGAGCACCATTTCTTCCAGCTGATCCTTTTGATGTTGCACTTCTTTATTTCTTGACTCGAGGTCAATGTTGCTTTGCTCCAGTGCATGTGACTGTAGTAGTATTTTTTCCTGTTGCTCGAGGATCTCTTTATTCTGTTGTTCGATTTTTTGGCGGCCTTCGATGAGGTCAGCATTCGACTTTTGGAGTGCATCATTGAGTATTTCGAGCTTTCGTTTTTTAGATAGCACCCTATACTCATAGATGCCAAAAATGGTCAAAAATCCACCTATCAGTAGTAAAAACCAAGCTTGCTTCCATAGTGGTGGGAGTACTTTGAACTCTACTACGGCCGGAGTGGGATCGATATTGAAGTCCAGATCTCTGGCTCTCACCTCGAGGGTATGCTTACCACTACCCAGACTGGTGAAAGTGTACTGCTCTTCCTCCGAGAATGGCGACCACTCACCTCCGTCAAGACGATAAGAGTAGGAGAGTCTATTATTAGGTGTACCATAGTAGTAGTCTGATCCAGACCAATTGATTACACTGTTTCCTTCTCGAGATACTGACTCCAGAAAGAAATCGATGGAGGTCTCTGGCGGTAAATCATCTAATGGCAGCCGAGTAGTGAAAAAATCATTCTTATCTATGCGCTCTGTATTTTCTTGATAGGCTCTGCGCTTCCATCCTCTGGGAGATTTATTGATCCATATGGAGCTCTCATCCGTGTGTAGGATACTACCTCCTTCAAAATTCATATCAAATCGCTCTGGGAATACATCCTGAGTCCAGGATACTCCATCAAATCTGCAGATACCATTGTCCGTAGAGACATAGATGTGATCTCGAGATATGGCATCGATGCTGATGATGGTATTGCTCGAGAGGCCGTGAGTGGTATTATAGTTAGTCCAGCTCTCACCATCATAGATGAATAGGCCATAGTATCTCGACCCAACTAACAAAAGGTCTTCTGTACTGGTGACGATGTTCACGTATTGCTGGAGTCGCTCATCGGGTACATCACTCCAGTGATCTCCATCATAGACGGATAGCCGGATCCCTCCTATCCATATGCGTCCATCTGGGGACTCACCGATGCCATATATGCTACTTTGGAGTAGTCCATTTTCTTCGTTGCGATGATGTATCCATTCTCGATTTGGAGAGCTGGGATTAACCAGCTGGAGTACACCACTATAGTAGCCAAACTCTACCTCTGCATCTACAGAAGCACCAAACCATATGCTGCCATCTCGGGCTTCTATAGGAGTCCGGTAGTCTATACCCCAGGATAGGCTGGGATGTACAGTGAGTTCCCATCCATCAGGTGTGTACAGTGCTGTGGCGGCTTTGCCTCGGTGAGATCCAGTAGCCCATAGCTGCCCCTGACTCGTATGGAGTAGACTGGTCGGTTGATCCATGAGCCCATCGCTGCTATCATAGGATATCCACTGACCGTCCTTATGCTGTACGATCTTATCGTCGATGGAGACATACCACTGCTCTGTAGGACTGACTTGACATTGATAGTTGAGACCGGTATATGATACTTGTTCTTCATTCGATAGGTCGAGTAGGAGCATTTTAGACTTATAGCCTGCTATCCATAGCTTATTATTTTTGCTGAGCTGTAGTATGATGTGATTAGCAGGGACAGGATAGGAGGGCGCTTTATAGATATTCCATTCTTGATCCTTTAGCGTATATACTCGAGCCATACCGCTGATCCATATAGTACCATCTTGGGTCTGCTTGATGCTCGACATGTACTCGTCCCCACCGAATATCTTGCTCAACTTGATTTGTTTTTTGATTTGGCCTTCTTTGGTCAGTACTGAGAGGCCTTTGTTGGTCGTAGAGTTGATGAGCCATACTTCGTTTTTTTGGGAGAGTAGGATTTTCTGGCTTTCGCCTAATGGGTATTGATCAGTATTGTGCAGTATGTGATACTCTGCTATGTATTGCTGACTATGCTCAGTAGGGTCAAATATGAGCACCTTGCCATGCTCTGTTTTTGGGGTGATGGCAAACCAAAATTTTTGGTCAATTAATAAAACATCAGTGATAGTCATAAAATCACCATCGAGTAAACTTTCGTCAGGAAGTAGTATCCAGTTGACATCTGAGATATATTGCTCCAGTATTTTTTTCTTGACTGGTGAGGTATAAAAGTCTGTACCGTCCGTCCTAAAGTGTAAGACTCCATGATTTGATGAAGCTATGAGGGTGCCATCTTTAAGCTGTTTGATCTGAGTGAAATCGAATGACTCCTCGTCAGGTAGCTCATAGTAGGGACTCCACTCCTCGTGATCATACATATATATACCATGAGTGGTAGTCACATAGATATGCTGATCACGGCCGACCAGTATTTCTTCAGGTGGTGCCGATATGATCTCATTGAGCTGCTCATGAGTACTCCACTGATATCCATCATACTCGAGTAAGCCTTCATTGCTGCTGACCCATATTGTATTAGATTGGTCTTCTACGATGTTTCGGATACCCTTGCCCTCTACTTCGGAGAAGTGAGTCCACCGCCAAGACTCTGTCAAGGGATTGATCACTTTAGGCTGATAGGGCTGAGCTGCATGAGAGAGCGTCCCTATTCCCAAAAGGAAAAGGATAGTATAGACAGTTAAGTTTTGCATAGCAAACAAATATATTCAATCATGTTATTCGACGACACAATATTCTGAATATGGCGTATATGTAGAACATTATACCATCGATTATCCATCGTTTTGTTATAAATCGCTACCCATCGGTTAATAATTGAATACGTGAAAGCGAAGATGAACTATAGTTTTGACCCAGCCAAAAAGGCTAAAGTTATCTTAACTATCGTATGAAACTATTGACTCTATTATCTCAGACGCTATGTCTATTACTCTGCTTTGTCGCCTGCAAGAGTGTCTCTACACAGAGCGAGGCTACTGCACCTGACCCATGGATCAGAGCTGCACAGATAGAAAAAAACATAGTGGTGCCAGTATTCGCTGAGCGCAGTTATGATATAGTAGACTACGGGGCTACACCAGACGATCTCAATGCTAATAAGGCCGCCATCAAAAAAGCTATCAAAGCATGTCATGATGCGGGAGGAGGCCAGGTGGTCATCCCTGAGGGCTCATATATCACAGGGGCCATCCATCTATTAGACAATGTCAATCTACATCTGGCAGAGGGGTCGGAGTTGAGATTTAGCATAGATCCACAAGACTATCTGCCCGCAGTGCATACCTCATTTGAGGGAAATGAGCTCATGAACTACTCACCGCTCATCTATGCATATGGCAAAAAGAATATAGCAGTCACAGGAAAAGGAACACTTAATGGTCAAGCCAGCAATGAAGCGTGGTGGCCATGGTGCAAAAGCAATAGATACGGCTGGAAAGAGGGCGATCCTCATCAAAAGATGGAAGACAATCGTCCTCGATTAGTGAAGTTCGCAGAGATGGGTACACCTATAGCTGAGCGCACGTTTGGTGAGGGGTACTATCTGCGGCCTTCGTTTATTGAGTTTTTTGAGTGCGAGAATATACTGATCGAAGGTGTCAAGATCATTGATGCACCATTTTGGGTGATCCATCCTATCAAGTCTCGTTATATCACAGTCGATGGTGTCACCGTCGAGAGTCATGGTCCTAATAATGATGGCTGTGACCCAGAATACTGTAAAGATGTAGTGATTAAAAATTGTTTTTTCAACACTGGAGATGACTGCATAGCGATCAAGTCCGGTCGCAATCATGACGGACGTAGAGTCGCTATCAATAGTGAGCGGATCATCGTACGAGACTGTGAGATGATAGATGGACATGGCGGGGTGGTCATGGGTAGTGAGATATCCGCAGGAGTCAATGATGTCTACGTCAGAGACTGTGTGATGAGTAGTCCTAATCTGGATAGAGCGATCCGTATCAAGACTAACTCTAAGCGGGGCGGCTACGCTCGGGATGTATATGTCAAAAATGTCGAAGTAGGGCAGGTCAAGGAAGCCGTACTGAAGGTCAATATGTACTATGCGACCTATAGTGATCAGGTAGGAGAGTATATCCCATCAGTAGAGAATATCACATTAGAAAATATCACAGTAAAGAACGGAGGCAAATATGGCATACTGGCCAGAGGCTATGAGGAGTCTCCTATACGAAATATAACTTTTAAAAATGTAATTATCGAAAAGGTGGATGAAGCACTCTCATTAGAGCATACGGAGAATCTGCAATTGATAGACACCTATATCAATGGCACTCTCATGCAGAATCCATAAAAATGTTTGGTCAACAACTATCTAAAAAAATGTTTTATGAAAATTAAATTTTACTCTAAAAGGCTGGGTGGTCAAGGCTACTCCCTTTTATTCGTACTGGCGGTGCTACTCAGCACTCCGATGTACGCACAGAGCCAGTTTCGAGTATCGGGACAGGTGATCGATGGGGCAGAGCAGCTCGGATTGCTCGGAGCCAACATCATCGAAAAAGGAACCTCCAACGGTACAATCGCCGACATGGATGGTAATTTCTCACTTGATGTCGCCAGTGGAGATGCCGTATTAGTATTCAGTTTCACTGGATATGCTACACAGGAGGTCGAGGTCAATGGGCAGTCGACGCTCAATGTGACGCTACAAGAAGATGCCGAGACGCTCGATGAGGTCGTAGTGGTCGGATACAAGACTATCAAAAAGTCGGATCTCACTGGTGCAGTCGGTAGTCTCGGAGCAGAGGCGCTCACAGAGAGAGGTATGACTAATGCGCTCGAGGCGGTACAAGGAAATGTCGCAGGTGTGCAGATCTCTAATAGCACGGGTCGTATCGGTGATGGATTTGATATCGTCATCAGGGGTAATAACTCACTCAACCCTAACTCTGCGCCACTTTTCGTGGTGGATGGAGTTCCATTAGACAATATTGATTTCCTCAATCCTCAAGATATCGATCGTATAGATATCCTCAAAGATGCCTCATCTACAGCGATCTACGGATCGAGAGGGTCTAATGGTGTGGTGATCGTGACTACTAAGAATGGTGCGAGCGCAAAACCAGGGCTTAATATCTCTCTTGACTCCTATGTGGGTACAAAAAAAGTAGCTCGACTACCGCAGATGATGAGTCCTGAGAAGTGGGCCTACTACCATACATCGGCATATCTCGCCACTACTAATCTCAATGATCCACTGGCGATCACTCCTGAGCAGCTCGAAGGAAAGGTGATCGGCTCAGCGAACACTGAGCTCCGCAGAAGATTTGACAATCTCGAGGCGTGGGACTGGTATGATCTCGTACTTCAGGATGGTTTTCAGCAAAATACATACCTAAATTTTTCAGGTACGGCTTCAGGATCATTAGGATATAATCTTGGATTTGGATACCAAAACGAGACTGGAAATATCGAAAACGAGTCTTTAGACAAGTACACATTTAAAGCAGGTATCAATCATAAGGTGAGTGACAAGTTTACCTATGGATTTAACTCTACCATAGCACTGAGCAAAGATCAATTTGGTAGTGATGTAGCGATGAGAGAGGCCTTTAGGTTGAATCCATTCTTGTCTCCATATGGTATCGACGGAGAGACACTCGAGCCGCAGCCTGGTAAGTTGAGAGATGAAAATGGAGACTTCATAGTCAATAAGACAAGTACTTACAATCCATTATTAGAAATCGCTAACTCAGATGATGAGCGCCGTAGGTGGAGAGGAGTAGCATCTCTATATGCTGGATACTCTATCACAGGTAATATCACATTTAAGTCTACCTTCTCTCCGAGCTTCACTAACACTCGTAGAGGTAGAGCATGGGGAGCACAGACTAATCGTGGTATTTCAAATAATAACCTCCCATCGGCAGATCTGTCCAACTCGCAGCGATTTAGTTATACTTGGGATAATCAGGTTGACTTTGACTATGATCTCGGAGAAGATCACAGAGTGAGTGTATTAGCTCTCCAGAGTATCTACTCTGATCAGACCGAGGGTAGCACTATCAGTGCGAGAAACCTTCCTTTTGACACTGATTTTTATAATATAGGATCAGGTGATCAGTCTACATTCAATCTGGGATCCTCTTTCGTCAAGCAGACATTGGCTTCTTTTGCGCTTAGAGCGAATTATTCATTCCAAGATAGATTCTTAGTGACATTGTCTAATAGATGGGATGGGTCATCACTACTCTCTGAGGACAATAGATGGGACTTCTTCCCTTCTGGTGCCGTTGCTTGGAATCTTGGCAACGAAGCATTCTTAGCTGATGCGGACAATCTTTCTAATCTTAAGGTGAGAGTGAGCTATGGATTCACTGGTAATAATATCATCAGTCCATACTCTACGACTAATAGTCTCAGCCGTCAGACTTTTTATGATTTTGGAGGCTCTACGGCCAATGGATGGCTGCCATCGGGTCTGGCTAATACCGCTCTCGGATGGGAGAAGACAAGAGAGCTCAACTTTGGTGTTGATTTCGGATTCCTCAAAGATCGAATCTCTGGATCACTCGATATCTATGACAGACTCTCAGATGATCTACTACTGAGCCAGGATCTACCGATCGAGTCAGGTGGAGGAGAGATCAGTGCTAACGTAGGATCAGTGAGCAACAAAGGGGTAGAGGTACTCCTCACTACTCGCAATGTCCAGCGATCAAATATCTCATGGTCGACGACATTTACATTCACTAAGAATACTAACTCTATCGAATCAATCTATGGTCAGAGCGAAGTAGATGATGTAGGAAACGGATGGTTCATAGGAGAAGCGATCAACTCTAATTACAACTATGTATTCGATGGTATCTGGCAAGCAAATGAAAGAGATGCAGCAGCATCATATGGCCAGCTCGAAGGTCAGGCAAAAGTAGTAGATATCAATAATGATGGTAAGATCAGCCCAAATGATGACCGTACGATCTTGGGCTCAGAGGACCCATCATGGTCAGGTAGTGTTTTCTCCAGCTTGAGAGTTGGCGACTTTGATTTAGGTATCTCAGTATTCGGTAATCGTGGAGTGCATGTCTTTAGCCCATTCATTGACAACTTCACAGATACTCGTGATAGAGGTCGCCAAAAGCTCGATATCGGATGGTATGTGCCAGAAAATGGTGCTGGAGTAGAAGCACAGTTTGACAATGAATATCCACAGCCAAGAAATCAAGGTACTTTCTGGAGAAGTAACAATGTAGGCGCCTATAGAGATGCCTCATTCTGGAAGGTCAAGAATATCGCACTCGGATATACGCTCAATGACAAAGCAGTCGATAATCTGGGTCTCGGATCACTACGCATATATGCGAATGTGTTGAATCCATTTGTATTTTCAGATTACGAAGGATATGATCCGGAGTGGGCTGGAGCCAGCCTTAATATCGGACGTGTAGGATCAGTGACTTACCAATTTGGTGTAAACGTAAATTTCTAAAAAGACAGCAATGAAAAGAATACTATTATATACACTCTTGGCAGTCCTGGCTACATCGTGCAGTGACTTCTTAGAGGAAGAAAACTTATCAAATGTAACTGCTGAGAGCTTCTACGTGACCTCAGATGGTTATGATGCATTGATCAATGCTAATTATTCACAGTTGAGATCTATCTATGGAGGAGAGGCATGGCTATTCGCTGCTGGGACAGATCTCTATGCAGAGGGTAGAGGTAGAGGATCAGAGCCAGAAGGGCTGAGTCAATATACCTCACTCAACTCTTCTTCTGGAGGAGTATCACACCTCTACAATACGTGTTATAATGCTATACAGATCGCTAATCAGGCATTGTACTATGCAGATCTCACGAGCAATAGTAATGCAGCACAGCTCGCAGGTGAGGTAAAGTACATGAGAGCTAATGCTTACTTCTTATTAGTACAGACATATGGTGGCGTAGCTATCGTGACTGACTATATACAGGAGCCTGTACTCGAGTTTGATCGCAATTCTGCGTCAGAGGTGTATGACCTTATTGTATCTGATCTCGAGGATGCATTGGCATCTGTGGGTGATGGAGCCTACACAGGTAGGGTCAATAAGAGAGCAGTGAGACATTTATTGTCAAAAGTACACTTGACTCGTGGATATGAGTCTTTCGCAGCAGGAGATGATTTTTCTAAGGCAGCGAGCTATGCTGATGCAGCTATCGCAGGCCAAGGGTTGGATATACCTTTTGAGGAGCTCTGGTCACCGAGCAATGATGGAAATGCAGAGACTATATTCTCAGTGCAGTATGATGCAGCATCTGTGAGCGCTGATCCTACTCGCCTGGGCAATCGTCAGGCAGAATATTACGGCCCATATATGGGAGGTACAGAGGTGGCAGGTATCGCACCTCGTAGAAACTATACGTTGATTCCTACAGATTTTGCATTAGAGCTTTTTGATCAGGATGATGAAAGAACTTACGCCACATTCATGTGGACGATATATGATCGATACTTTGACTACTATGATGTAGATGACAAGAGCGGATTAGATGTCTTCCATTTTTATGAGCCAAAGTGGTTTACTGAGGAAGATCAAGCGGCCTATAAAGCGGAGCATCCAGAGGCTCAGTATCATGACTATGGTACTCATAGCGCACAGGTGGTGAGTAGTGACTATCAGACTATCGCAGTGAAAAAATTTGATGACCCTACGGCACCATTTGGAACTAACTCGAGTACTCGAGATATCGTATTAGCTCGTGTAGCGGAGTCATATCTCATAGCTGCTGAGGCCTATCTACAGAGTGGTAGTGCCAGCACAGGGCTCGATCGTCTCAATGTTGTGAGAGCGAGAGCAGGTGTAGCGCCTGCGACAGCAGCAGAGTTTGATATAGACTACATATTAGATGAGAGAGCTCGAGAGTTATTCGGGGAGTATCACAGATGGTTTGATCTGAAGCGTACGGGCAAATTAGTAGAGAGAGCCTCTGCTCATCACTACCTCATCGAGGAGTCTAATTTTATGGGAGCAGGAGGTAATCTTAAGATATTAAGACCTATACCACAGGCGGCATTGGATCTGAATCAGAATAGAGACTTTCCTCAGAATCCAGCCTACGAATAGAGCGCATTTAGTTTTTTAAATCTCCATATTTAAAAATGTCTCGGGGAGCAGATTATCGTTGTACCTATCTGTTTCCCGTACATTTTTTCTTTCTCAACATTGGCTCATAGGCCAATCTCAAAGAATATTATGAAGTATAGTATACTATTTTTCATAGGTATCTCTATGTTCTGGGGGTCTTGTACTCCCACTATCGCTAAAAATGATACGTCTACGACAGGAGATGCTCAGATAGTAGACAGTGAGCTGCCTTGGTCAGAGCGGCTGGCTCTATCGGTCATACATCAGCATCCTGATGTCTGGACCACAGAAAATGACATCAAGCCTGAGTGGAACTATAAGATTGGCCTCCTTATGACTGCTTTTGAGCAGCTCTATGATTATACAGGTAAGCAAAAATATCATGATTATATCAAGGGATACGCTGACCTAATCATCGATGAAAATGGAGTCGTCACTGGATATGAAATGAATACTTACAATATTGATAAGGTTAATTCAGGAAAATTCGTCCATACGCTCTATGAAAAGACGGGAGATGAGCGATACCTGACTGTCATACAGACACTGAGAGAGCAGCTAAAAAACCACCCAAGAACGAATGCTGGGGGATTCTGGCATAAGAAGATATATCCTTATCAAATGTGGCTGGATGGACTGTATATGGGCACGCCTTTTTATGTGAGATATACACAGGAGTTTGAAGATGGTGCTGGTTATGATGATATCGTTCATCAGTTTGATGAGATACAGCGACATCATGTAGATGAGCCTACTGGGCTACTATATCACGCATGGGATGAGAGCAAAGCCATGGACTGGGCAGATAAAACCACAGGTCAGTCCCCAGGATTTTGGGCAAGATCACTGGGCTGGTACGCTATGGCGATCGTAGATGTACTGGACTATCTGCCAGCGGATCACCCTGGACATCAGCGACTGATCAGCTATCTCAATGATTTATCAGTCGCCATCGTCAAGGTGCAAGATCCAAGTACAGGGCTATGGTATAATGTGCCTGATCGTCCTGATAGTGAAGGAAATTATTTAGAGGCTTCGTCTTCGTGCATGTTTGTATATGCCCTGCTCAAAGGGGTCAGAAAGGGATATCTACCAGCGAGGTATAAGGCGGATGCGAAGAAAGCTTATGATGGTATCACGGAGCATCTCATAGATGTAGAAGATAATGGACTGGTCCATGTCACACAGATCTGCAAAAGTGCTGGACTCGGAGGCAACCCCTATCGAGATGGGAGCTACGAGTACTATATCAGTGAGCCCATCAAGACGGACAATCTTCATGGTCTTGGCCCATTCATCATGGCATCTATAGAGCGAGAGCAGATCTGATAAGTATTACAGGGCAGAACGGTTCTTGAAAGAGATATTTATACCTTTCGGTGCGACTCGCTATGGCTAATAGAACAAATAATAGGTAGTCATAACAGGAATAGACGATAACAAAACTATATATGAAAGCAAATTTCTCCCTTGACGGGAAAATCGCATTAGTGACAGGAGCAAGTAGAGGACTGGGGCAGGCGATAGCTATAGCCCTGGCGGGTGCTGGTGCTATGGTATACTGTAGTAGCTCGAGAGCTGGCGGTGCAGCCAGTACAGTAGAGCAGATAGTGTCTCTCGGTGGCCGAGCTAAGGACGTCGCTGCAGACCTCAGTGATCGAAAAGCAGTCGCTGATATGTATGCTGCTATCAAAAGTGAATCTGGAGGACTTGATATCTTAGTCAATAATGGAGGTACGATCGCCAGATACCCAGCGGTGGAGTTTCCATTGGATGAGTGGGATAGAGTGATCGAGGTCAATCTGTCTTCTGCATTTTATCTATCACAGCTCGTAGGGCAGGATATGATAGCCTCTGGTGGTGGTAAGATCATCAATACAGCATCTATGCTATCCTACTCTGGTGGGATCACAGTACCGGCATATACTGCCAGTAAGCATGGTATCGCAGGAGTCACTAAGGCACTGGCCAATGAGTGGGCGCAGTATAATATACAGGTGAATGCGATAGCACCGGGTTACTTCAAGACGGATAACACGCAGCGTCTACAAGATGACCCTGTGCGCAATGAAGCTATCACGAATCGAATACCAGCGGGACGCTGGGGAGATCCTGCTGATTTAGCAGGAGTAGCAGTATTCTTAGCATCTCCAGCGAGTGACTACGTCAATGGTACGATCATCAATGTAGATGGAGGATGGATGGCCAGATAATGTGCCATTTTCTCTACATTGTTAAGAATTGAAATCTAAATGATAATAATGGAATGTAGGATAGAGACTTGTTACACTATCATTACAATCCTTTTTTTAAGAGAATCCTATAAAGAACTAAAATGGTACAACCTAAAACAATAGGACCCACACAAAAAGCAGCTCAAAAAACGCCCGAGAGTAGACGACATGACCTACAGGTCATGGTCCCTATCAAGAAGGTGATCAGAAATGTCGAAGCTTTCGATGCATCTCCTGCAGAAGGAGTACAAGACATCATTACTGGGGATAATTCTACTTTCTCCTTTCTACGGATGTCACGGATTTTTCTTTCTGTAGCAGGTAGCGTAGAGAGAGAACTCGCTAATGAAGAAGCCGTATACTATGTCAATAGAGGGTCTGTCGTCATCACCGCTAATGGGCAGACATATATCTTGGATAAGGGTGATGTGCTATATGTCGGTGTAGATAGCAAAGCTAAAATAGAAACGGCTGATCACTGTGATGTCAGCGAATTCAAAGCGGTAAGCTGTCATACTAAGTATCCAGTACAGCTCGTACAGCATACCGATATCGAGGGTACAGAGCTGGCCGCTGATCTGGGCAGTCGTCGTCCTATGTCAAAGCGTACAGTATTTAAGTTAGTCGATCAAAATGTACAGGCCAATAGGCTCTTATTTGGTGATACCTATATGGCCAATAGAGGTGGTGTCGGTAGCTATCCGCCACACTTTCATGGACCTGATGGCCCTCATGGATTAGGAGATAATGCTAAGGAAGAAATCTATCACTTCAGATGTGAGAGTGATATAGAGGGAGATGTGCCCTATGTACTCCAAAACTGTGCTTTGCCAGAAGAAAAAGTGAATGTCTATGCTCATATTTTCGATGACGTAGCAATAAATGTTACACCCACATATCACGATACAATAGCCCCGCCAAGCGTGGATTTTATGTTTACTTGGTGCTTAGGATCCTTCACGGAGGGACATAGAGACTGGGCGGAGATATACAACAAGCCTGGCTATCAAGACGAATGGTAAAATTCTTATGTATTTTCAGTCTGTATTACTTAAATCAAATGAACCTAATACATGAGTGTGAAACCATTTTTGGATGACAATTTTTTGCTGGAAAATAAGACTGCAGAGATCCTATACCATGAGTATGCAGCCCCTCAGCCGATCATAGATTATCACAATCATCTACCACCTGCAGAGGTCGCTAATGATCGAAGGTTTGATAACGTCTCACAGGCTTGGCTGTATGGTGATCATTATAAGTGGAGAGCTATGCGAGCACTCGGTATTGATGAGCGATATATCACAGGTGATGCCTCTGATGAGGAAAAATTTTTGCGCTGGGCTGAAGCTGTTCCGTCCACTTTACGCAATCCATTGTTTCACTGGACCCATCTTGAATTACAGAGATATTTTGGTATTGATGCGATTTTAAATAGCCATTCTGCGCAATCGATTTATCAACAGACTAATGAATTTTTGGCTACGAAAAAGGGTAGCGCCAGAGGATTGCTCAGGATGATGAATGTCGAGGTGATCTGTACCACTGATGACCCTACCGACGATCTGAGATATCATGAGCAGATGCAGGCAGAAGGGGTATCAGATCTGAAGATGTCTATGGCATTTAGACCAGATGCAGCTATCCTCATAGAGCGAGATACTTATAACGCATATATAGATAAACTGAGAGCTGTGGCTGACTCAGATATCAGCACTTTTGAGGAGCTCATAGAGGCTCTGCTGTCTCGTATGGATTACTTCCATGCACATGGATGTCGACTTTCAGATCATGGGCTCAATCAGATATCTGCTGAGTCCTATACTGTTGACGAGGTGGAGGCCATATTCAAGCGAAAGATAGCAGGAGAACGACTCTCCGCTAATGAGATGGAGCAGTATAAGTCTGCGGTGCTCTATCGACTCGGAGTGGCTTATGCTGAGCGAGGCTGGGTGCAGCAGTTTCACTTAGGTGCTTTACGCAATAATAATGATCGAATGCTCAGAGAGCTCGGTCCTGATACGGGATTTGATAGTATAGGAGATTTTGAGCAGGCAGTGCCGCTATCTCGACTACTCAATCGACTGGACAATGAAAACAAACTGGCCAAGACTATCCTCTACAACCTCAATCCTCGAGACAACGAAGTAATCGCCACCATGATAGGCAACTATAATGATGGCTCTATCCGTGGTAAAATGCAGTTTGGCTCAGGATGGTGGTTTTTGGATCAGAAGGATGGAATGGAAAAGCAAATCAATGCGCTCTCTAATATGGGAGTCCTGAGCTGCTTCATCGGGATGCTCACAGATAGTCGTAGCTTCTTATCATTTCCAAGACATGAATACTTCCGTAGAATCCTCTGCAATCTCATAGGTCGTGACGTGCACAACGGAGAACTACCTAATGATACAAAGTGGCTGGGTCAGGTAGTAGCAGATATCAGCTATTATAATGCTAAAAATTATTTCGATTTCTAAATTTCAACAAATCAAACAAAAGAGTAAAAAGTAAAAGGACTCATGAAAAAGATAGTAACATTCGGAGAGATCATGCTCAGGCTGACACCACCAGGATGGAAGCGCTTTAGCCAGGCTAATCAATTTGATGTCATATATGGAGGTGGGGAGAGTAATGTAGCTGTCTCATTAGCTAATTATGGCCTACCCACAGAATTCGTCACTCGACTCCCACAAAACGATATCGGAGAGTGTGCACTCATGGAGATGCGCAAGCGTAATGTCGGCACCTCGCATGTCATCCGAGGTGGTGAGCGATTAGGTATCTACTTCCTTGAGATCGGTGCTGTATCGAGAGGCAGTAAGGTGGTCTATGACAGAGCTCATAGCGGTATGGAGAGCATCGAGGCCGGTATGATTGACTGGGAGGAAGTCTTCAAGGATGCTTCTTGGTTTCATTGGACAGGTATCACGCCTGCTCTATCTCAAGGCGCTGCGGACGCATGCCTCGAGGCGATCCAGACAGCGAATAAAATGGGTGTCACCGTATCCACAGATCTCAACTATCGTAAGAAGCTTTGGAAATATGGCAAGGAGCCTGGTGAGATCATGCCGGCACTCGTCGAAGGCTGTGATATCATCCTCGGTAATGAAGAAGATGCCGAAAAGCACTTTGGACTACATCCAGAAAATGTAGATGTGACACAGGGGCACTCTGTCGATGCCCAGTCGTATCTCTCTGTGCTCAAGCAGCTGATGGAGATGTTTCCGAGGGCAAAAAAAGTAATCACGACTCTACGTGGATCGATCAGTGCTTCGCACAATTCTTGGTCAGGAGTACTCTACGATGGCGAGACGCTATATGAGGCACCGACCTATCAGATCACGCATATCGTAGATCGAGTCGGAGGTGGAGATAGCTTCATGGGAGGATTGATCTATGGATTGTTGACATGGCCGGAGGATGATCAGAAGGCATTAGATTTCGCTGTAGCGGCATCATGTCTGAAGCATACGATCTATGGAGATGCTAATCTGTCCACAGTAGACGAAGTACTCAAACTCATGAGTGGAGACGCCAGTGGTCGTGTGAGTAGATAAATTCAAGAAGAGAAAAAGAAAATGGCAAGATTTAATAGAATAGATGTTTTTCATAAGATGGCAGAGCAAGGGATGGTTCCCTTGTTCTACCACAAAGATGTAGAGCTCGGCAAGCAAGTACTAAAAGCTTGCTATGAAGGCGGAGCAAGATTATTAGAATTTACTAATCGTGGAGACTACGCACATGAAGTATTCGCAGAGCTCAATAAATACTGCGAAGCTGAGCTGCCAGAAATGATACTCGGAGTAGGCTCGATCACAGATCCGGGCACGGCAAGTATATACATGCAGACGGGAGCTAATTTCGTAGTCACTCCGGCACTCAGAGAGGATATCGCTTTTGCTTGCAATCGCCGAAAAGTGCTCTGGTCGCCAGGATGTGGATCACTCACAGAGATCTGCAGAGCGGAGGAGCTCGGATGTGAGTTAGTTAAGCTATTCCCAGGAGGGACCTACGGCCCGGGATTTATCAAGGCGATCAAAGGTCCGCAGCCATGGACTAATATCATGCCTACCGGAGGAGTGTCGCCTACTGCGGAAAATCTCAAAGGATGGTTTGATGCGGGTGTCACCTGTGTAGGGATGGGCTCTCAGATGATCTCCAAAGATATCCTCGATAATAAAGATTTTGACAAGCTAAAACAACGAGTAGCTGATACCCTCGCTCTCATAGCCACACTGAAAAAATAATCCCGATGACTCAAAGCTATCTACGACTACTGCCTATACTCCTACTGATCACTATCCTCGCTGGATGTGATAATAGTGGAGGAAATCGTGTGCTCAAACTGGCACACAGTCTCGACACTAAGCACCCTGTGCATCTCGGGATGGAGTATATGGCGGAGCAGGTGGCTGCAGAGTCTGGAGGCAAGCTACAGATAGAGATCTATCCCAGTCAGCAGCTCGGTACTGAGAGACAGTGCCTCGAGCTCATACAGATCGGGAGCCTTGCCATGACAAAGGTCTCTGCCGCCGTCATGGAAAACTTCGCACCTAATATTCAAGTCTTTAGCTTGCCCTACATATTCAGAGATCGTGATCACAACTATAAAGTGCAAGACGGAGAAGTGGGTAAAAAGCTACTTATCCAAAGTGAAAAGTATAGGCTAAGAGGCTTGACCTATTTTGATGCAGGATATCGATCATTTTATGCCAAGGAGCCTATCGATGAGCCAGCTGATCTCGATGGTAAAAAAATTCGAGTCCAAGAAAGTGTCACAGCGATGAATCTCGTCCGATCACTCGGAGGTGCTCCGACTCCTATCTCTTGGGGTGAGCTATACACAGCTCTGCAGCAGGGTGTGGTAGATGGAGCAGAAAATAATCCTCCCAGCTTTTATCTATCTCGCCACTATGAAGTGTGCAAGTACTACAGCCTCAATGAGCATACTGCTGTCCCAGATATATTAGTCATAGGGACAGAAGCGTGGAATAGTCTATCTGATCAGGAAAAAAAATGGGTGCAGGATGCTGCCGATGCAGCTAAAATCTATCAACGAAAACTATGGAAAGAGGCCGAGCAGGAGGCGCTCGATGCAGTCACTGCCGCTGGTGTCAAGGTGACTCGCCCTGACAAATCCAAATTCGCAGAGATGACAGCAGCCATGTTTGAAGACTATAAAGATCAACCGGAGAAGTACCAATTGATAAAAGAAATACAGGCTGTAGAATAAATCAGAAGAAGTATGAAAGCAACTATAGACAAATATTTAGGGCATGTATTAGTCGTGCTGATGGTCCTGATGACCCTGGATGTACTCTGGGGCGTCTTAACTCGATATGCCTTTGGCAGTCAGGCAGATTGGTCTGAGGAGTTAGCTCGATTTTTACTTATTTGGATAGGCCTATTGGGCGCAGCATATGCCTCGGGACAAGGTATGCACTTAGCCATAGATCTATTGATGCCCAAGCTGTCTCCTGCTAATCAGCGAAAACTCACCATACTCATCAGTGCGATCGTCATTTTATTCGCTACAGCGATACTCATAGTAGGTGGGGCACGGCTGATGATACTGACTAATAATCTGGGACAGCTATCAGCAGCTCTACGGATACCGATGTCACTCGTCTATATGATCCTGCCGATCAGCGGCATACTCATCGTGTACTATAAGCTGCACGAACTATCACAACGTCTATCACAATCTAAATCCTCATAGCTATGGAAGTACTGATATTAGTATTAACCTTCATCTTATTGATAGCTATAGGAGTGCCGATCGCATGGTCTATCGGGATCAGTAGTATCTGTACCATGTTAGTCAGTATTCCGACACTACCCGCTCTGACTACTGTCGCTCAGCGTATGGCTACGGGATTAGATAGTTTTTCACTATTAGCGATACCATTTTTTGTTTTGGCAGGTCAGATTATGAATCGAGGAGGCATTGCCAGGCGATTAGTGGCTTTCGCAAAATCGCTGGTCGGAGCACTGCCAGGAGGTCTCGCTCATGTCAATATCATAGCGGCGATGCTCTTTGGGGCTATATCGGGATCATCGGTAGCCGCAGTATCAGCACTGGGTACGATGCTCGGTGGAGAGATGGAGAAAGCCGGATATTCTAAAGAATTTGGGGTGGCTGTCAATGTGACCTCTGGGACGACTGGACTCATTATACCCCCGAGTAATATTTTGATCGTATACTCATTAGCGAGTGGAGGTGTGTCGATAGCGGCATTGTTCTTGGCTGGCTATATCCCTGGTCTGTTGACAGGTCTCATGCTGATGATCACGGCAGCCATCTGGTCAAAGTATCGCAATTTTCCAGCAGGAGAGCGGACTGAGTTTCGCACGATTATCAAGACTTTTGTCGATGCTTTCCCGAGTCTATTGCTTTTGATCGTAGTGATCGGAGGTATCGTAGCGGGTATATTCACAGCGACAGAAGCATCAGCAGTAGCAGTACTTTATTGTTTGATATTGACATTCATCTATAGAGAGATTGGGATGAGTGATTTGCCTGAGATATTCTTAGGAGCGGTAGCGACGACGGCTATAGTAATGCTCCTCATCGGCACCTCGATGAGTATGTCGTGGATCATGGCCTATGAGAATATCCCTCAGAATATCACAGAGTTCATGCTATCCATCAGTGATAACAAGATAGTGATCCTATTCATCATCAATCTCCTGCTTCTATTTGTTGGGATCTTCATGGATATGACGCCAGCTGTCTTGATTTTCACGCCGATATTCTTGCCAGTAGTGACTAATCTTGGCATGGATCCTACACATTTTGGTATCATCATGGTGCTCAACCTTTGTATCGGATTATGTACTCCACCCGTTGGCTCAGTCTTGTTTGTCGGAGTAGGAGTAGCTGAGACGACCATACAGAAGGTCATCCGACCATTATTACCCCTGTTCATTGCGATGATTGTGTCTTTGATGTTAGTGACCTACATACCGGAGTTGACTCTTTGGTTACCGAGACTCTTTGGCTTTTAGAGTATAGGCACTGAGCAATAATCGATTACTAAAAATGAAGCAGAAGATACTCAAGGTACAGGCAGAGGACAATCTCATCGTAGCTATCGCTGATCTCAAGAAAGGAGAATCAGTCACCCTCGATGGGGTCTCCTATACCATAGCAGAAGATATCCCTACCAAACACAAATTTGCCGAAAGGCATTTTGATACAGGTGATCGCATCGTCATGTATGGTGTGACGATCGGTAAAGCACTAAAGGCTATACCTCAAGGTGCTCGAATTACCATAGATAATGTGGGGCACTCGACTGATGGATATGCGGAGCGCCAAGCCAAACTCGATTGGACTCGACCTGATATTAGCAGATTCGCTGATCGCACATTCTTCGGATATCACAGGGCTGACGGATCAGTGGGTACGAGAAACTATTGGTTGGTCGTGCCGCTGGTGTTTTGCGAAAATCGCAATATCAAAACGATAGAAGAGATCATGCTGTCAAAGCTCGGATACGCTCCTGAGCCAAAGCAGATCATTGATATAGATGCCCTGATCAATGCTTATCAGCAAGGAGCAGATACTGATGCTTTACTGAGTAGTGATGTCATCACAGATGGTCGGTCAGAGGAGTCATCTCGAGTATTTAGCAATGTGGATGGTATTAAGTTTTTAGTTCATCAAGGTGGATGCGGAGGCATACGCCAAGACTCTGAGGTGCTCTGTCGGCTCTTAGCAGGATATATAGCACATCCAAATGTTGCTGGTGCGACGGTCCTCAGTCTGGGCTGTCAAAATGCGCAAATACCCATATTAGAAGGAGCCTTAGCGGCTATCGCTCCTGATATGGATAAGCCTGTCTATATGCTGGAGCAACAGCAGAGCGTCTCAGAGCGAGACTTTTTAGCTGAGGCTGTGAAAAAGACTTTCGTAGGACTCACTATAGCCAATAAAATAGAACGAAAACCTGCGCCACTCAAGCATCTTACCTTGGGGCTGGAATGTGGAGGATCTGATGGTTTCTCCGGTATTTCGGCAAATCCCGCTTTAGGATATACTTCGGATTTGTTAGTGGCCTTAGGAGGCAAAGCGATTTTATCTGAGTTTCCAGAGCTCAATGGTGTCGAGCAAGAGCTAATCAATCGCTGTGAGACGGATGATCAAGCTGAGAAATTTGCCACTATCATGTCTCGCTATGCACAGCGTGCAGAAGACGCCGGTTCGGGATTTCATATGAACCCCTCACCAGGAAACATCAAAGATGGCCTAATCACAGATGCGATGAAGTCTGCTGGTGCTGCTAAAAAAGGAGGAACCTCACCGGTCAAGGCCGTACTGGACTATACAGAGCAGGCAGAATCTCCAGGATTAAATCTACTATGTACTCCTGGCAACGATGTGGAGAGTACTACAGGATTGGCTGGATCTGGAGCTAATCTGATCGTATTCACCACTGGGCTCGGTACACCTACAGGCAATGCTATCACACCTACCCTGAAAATGGCATCGAATACCAAACTGGCGGAGCGTATGTCAGATATCATAGATATCAATGCTGGCACGATCATATCTGGCGAAGACTCAATACAGACGAAAGGAGAAGAGCTACTCGAGCTACTTATATCGGTAGCCAATGGAGAGCAGACTAAAGCCGAAATATTAGGTCAAGATGACTTCATCCCTTGGAAAAGAGGGATATCCCTATAGGAAACATAGAACTTTTAGATACTATGAAAAGACTAAACAAAGAAAATGCTGGCGTATCTACTCATCCGACGGAGCGAGTCTTACAGTTTGGTGGAGGCAATTTTCTGAGAGGATTTGTGGATTGGATCCTCGACGAGTACAATGAAAAAACTAATAGTGATCTGGGAGTCGTGGTGGTGAAACCGACAGAACGGGGTGACTATCAGGAGTGGCGTGATCAGGATGGGCTCTATCACATATTGACGAAAGGCCTCAAGAACGGTGAGGTTATTGACGAAAGTCGATTGGTCAGCTGTATCTCCAGGATCATCCATCCCTATCATGACTGGACGGCTTATCTGGCTACTGCAGAGCAGAGTGATATCCGCTATATCGTGAGTAATACAACAGAATCAGGCATCCGATACGCCGAGGAGGATAGTCTTGATGATAGCCCTCCGAGAGAGTTTCCAGCTAAGCTGACTCACTGGCTATATCACAGATATGAGTATTTTGATGGAGATCCTGATCGAGGCTGTATCATCATACCGACTGAGCTATTGATTGACAATGGTGTCTTGCTCAGAGATACTATCGTCCGCTGTGCAGAGGCTTGGGAGCTGGGAGAGGGATTCATAGATTGGATCACTTCGGCTAATACTTTTTGTAATACCCTGGTGGATAGGATCGTACCTGGCGTGGCACCTGATGCTCGTGCGGATGCATGGGCGGCCGTGGGGTACGAAGATCAGATGATCACTCAGGGTGAGCCATATCACTTATTTGCTATTGAGGCACCGCAGTCTGTGAGAGATGAGCTGCCGCTCGATCAGATAGGGCTCAACATCATATATACCCATGACCTCACGCCCTATCGACAGCTGAAGGTTCGGATCCTCAATGGTACACATACCACATTGGTGCCTGTGGCTTATCTCTATGGGCTTGATGCTGTGAGAGAGAGTATGGAGGATGAGGTTACAGGAGCTTTTATACACAGAGCACTACATACTGAGATATTGCCATCCTTGCAGTTCCCACAGTCAGAGTTGGAGCAGTTTGCAGCAGATGTAGTGGATCGATTTAAGAATCCATTTATTCATCATCGACTGATCAGTATTTCACTCAATTCGATTTCAAAGTTTAAGACTCGTGTGCTCCCATCACTCATGGTGCATATTGACAGAGGTAGTACTCCGAAGCATCTGATCTTCAGTATGGCGGCACTGCTATACTTTTATCGTGGACGGCGTGGAGACGAGGAGATCGTCTTAAAGGATGATCCTGTAGCTATAGACTTTCTGAGTGATCTTTGGGGCAAACATGCATCTGGAGAAATTGGGGTAAATGACATAATAGATGAAGTGCTTTCATGGGAGTATGCTTGGGCTCAGGATCTGAGACAGCATAAAGTACTTCAAGCCTACTTGAGTTCTTCTTTGACATCCATCGTAGATCTGGGTCCTAAAAAGGCCCTTGAACAATTCATGAGTCTATGAAGAATGAGCTCTTGATCATATGGATGTGTCTGGCTATGACCAGTCTCTTTGCGCAGCAAGAGATACGACTGTATCAAGGGCAAATCCCAAATGCTCGAAATGTACCCGATCCCGAACAGATTAGAGATCGAGGACCCAACAATCGGGCATTCGCTGATACGGCAGTGCCAACACTTACGATACATCGTCCAGAGGAGCCAAATGGCACTGCTATCATTGTCTGCCCAGGTGGTGGCTATGCCTACACAGCATTTGACAAAGAAGAAACTCTCGTAGCGAAAGAGCTCATAGAAAAAGGATATACTGCATTCGTACTCAAATATCGTATCCCGCAAGACCTGACCAATATCGATAAGTCACTGGCTCCACTACAGGATGCTCAGCAGGCAATCCGATATGTCCGAAATAATGCAAGTAGATATCAACTTGAGCCAGATCAGATAGGTATCATGGGATTCTCTGCAGGAGGGCATTTAGCCTCCTCGGCAGCGACTCATTTTGATCATATCGCTGATGCTAACAATCAGGATACGACTTCTGTCAAACCAGATTTCGTAGCCTTGATATATCCTGTGATATCGATGACGGATAGCCTCACCCATATGGGATCGAGGAATAATCTCATAGGCGAAGATCCCAAAGCATCACAAATATCCATTTGGTCGAATGATCAGCAGGTGACCACTGACTCCCCACCAGCTTTTCTGATACATGCAGGAGACGATAGGGCAGTACCCGTGGGCAATAGTCTGGCCTACTATCAGGCTTGTCTGCATCATGAAGTACCTGCTGAGATGCATTTATATCCTGGCGGAGGGCATGGATTTGGCTTGTACAATCCGACGACGACTGATCTGTGGATAGATCATCTTTTTCATTGGCTTAGCTCTTTGGATTAGTGAGATGGGTATGGCTATATACATGTCTTTGGATATCAGGATGTGCTACATTACAGCAGTACATCCCTCGAGACAGTAGCTATACTATACAGACCAGCTATGATAAGCTCATCAAAAATTATCCTCAAATATCCATCCATTGGGTGTCAGATGAGGGACTACAGATAGATCAGAATATTGAGTATATCCAGATCGGAGATAGGAGTCTCTTTTTAGACGTCTTTCGACAAAGGGGTAAAGAACAACTGCCATTGGTCCTACTAATACATGGTGGTGGATGGATGAGTGGCGTCAAAGAAAACATGCATCCACTGGCTATGGATTTGGCGCAAGCCGGCTACGTCACGGTAGTTATGGAGTATCGATTATCTAGAGAAGCGACCTTCCCAGCAGCGGTACGAGATATTAATACTGCAATAGCCTTCATGGTCAGACATGCCGATCGATGGTTCGTCGATGATGCTCGTATCGCTGTCATGGGATGCTCTGCAGGAGCGCATTTAGCTTCATTAGTGACTATGGCGCAGGGAGAGGAGCTCTTTAGACCCCATGAGTATAGTGATGTCTCGATCGACATAGATGCCGTGCTCAATATTGATGGTATTGTATCCTTCGTCCATCCAGAGGCGGCACCAGAGTGGATAGGCCGATCGGCGAATGCTTGGTTGGGTGCATATGACTCTTATGAGACTTGGGAGGCAGCATCTCCATTAGCTTATGATACGCTTCGGCCATTCCTATTTGTCAATAGCGCATTTCCCAGATTTCACGCTGGCCGTGATGAACTGATAGTACGACTGGACGATGAGGGTATTTATCATGACACGGTAGAGCATGCAGATGCACCTCATTGCTTTTGGTTTTTTGATCCATGGTACGATGCCACTTTGGCTCAAAGCCTGAATTTCCTTAATAAAACACTGAAATAGAAGAATTTATCAACCTTAATATGTTAGATCGAGCTATGTACAGGTGAAATATTGAATGATCTACCTGTAGCCTGCCTGCTATATTTGAAAGACTACCACACATGAAAAATAAAACAGTATCTATCTGCTATTCGCTCCGACTTGATGTGATGGTCGGATTGATGATTCTTGGATTTTCGACAGTTGGATATGGCCAATTGTGGAATCCCAATGTAGATGATACTACCTATCAAAATCCTATCATTCATGCTGACTACTCAGATCCTGACGTAGTGCGAGTAGGTGATGACTACTACATGGTTTCTTCCAGTTTTAACTGTGCTCCAGCCTTGCCAGTATTACATTCTCGAGATTTGGTTAATTGGACGATCATCAATCACGTCATGCCGGAGGTGCCGCCGGTGGATCACTTTGAGCAGCCCCGACATGGAGATGGAGTATGGGCGCCCTCGATCCGCTATCATGATGGATGGTACTATGTATACTACGGGGATCCAGATTTTGGCATATTCATGTCTCGTACGGAGGATCCGTACGGAGAGTGGACTCTTCCCCATTTGGTCCGAGAAGCTAAAGGTTGGATTGACCCTTGCCCATTTTGGGACGAGGACGGACAAGCCTATTTGGTACATGCCTTCGCAGGGAGTCGAGCGGGTATCAAGAGTATCGTAGTCCTGCACCGGATGTCTGCTGACGGTGAGAGGCTACTTGATGACGGTGTCTTGGTGTTTGATGGACATGATGATCACCCGACTATCGAAGGCACTAAAATGTACAAGCGAAATGGGCATTACTACATATTCGCTCCCGGAGGTGGTGTCGTCCAAGGATGGCAGACGATCCTCCGATCTAAAAATATCTATGGGCCTTATGAGGATAAAATTGTACTACATCAAGGAGATACAGAGATTAATGGTCCACATCAGGGAGCATGGATAGATACGCCAAGTGGTACTGATTGGTTTGTGCATTTTCAAGAAAAGCAGCCTTATGGGCGCATCGTGCATCTGCAGCCAGCGATATGGCAGGATGACTGGCTTGTCATCGGTACGGATGATGATGGCGATGGCACTGGAGAGCCTGTACAGCAATGGACAAAACCTAAAATCTCCAGTGCTGACAAGTGGATAGTACCTCAGACAAGTGATGAATTTGATAGCATAGATTTGGGTCTTCAGTGGCAATGGCATGGTAACCCCAAAGCAAAGTGGGCATACACTACCAATATGGGATATCTGCGGATGAATCCTGTAATCATGGATCCTGATCAGAATCTGTATTCTGCCCCAAATCTGCTCCTACAAAAAATGCCTGCTGAAGAGTTTTTGGCTACAGCCAAACTAACATTTCATCATCACCATGATAGTGAGCAGATAGGACTCGTAGTGATGGGCAGAGACTACGCATACATAGGTCTCAAGCAAGTAGATGAGCAGCTGATGATACAGCAGGTCACTGCATATGATGGACAGCATGGGGCCCAAGAAAAAATAGAATTCTCTGAAAGGATAAATAACAACACTGTCTATCTCAGAGCCGAGATTTTGGAGGGTGGTAAAGTTCAGTTTGCATATAGTATTGATGGAGTCTCTTTCACTTCGATTGGAGCTCCATTTCAATCAAAAGAAGGCAAATGGATAGGAGCAAAAGTGGGATTGTTCTGTAGAAGAGATAAGCACCAAAATGATGGTGGATATGTGGACGTAGATTGGTTTAGGATAGAATGAGAGTAGCACAAATCGTCATATTAGCATTATTGTTATCACTGAGCTTGACTGCTCAGTATAAGACATCTATCCATGTCAATCTTGATGGATCTGGAGATCATGTGACTATACAGGGTGCTGTCGATGCGACTAAATCATTCCCAGATCAGCCGATTACGATTTATGTAGCAGCAGGTGTCTATGTAGAAAAAGTCACTATCCCAGCATGGAATAATCGGCTGACGATCCGAGGTGCTGGTGCGGATAAAACGATCATCCGATGGAACGACCATTTCAAGCAGATAGATAGAGGTCGCAATAGTACTTTCCACACGGCTACAGTCTCAGTAGAGGCGGATCAAGTCACACTGACCGATATCACTATCGAGAATATGGCAGGACCCGTAGGTCAAGCCATCGCACTCGCCGTAGTGGGTGATCGTGCTCGCATCAATAGATGTCGGATACGTGGTCATCAGGACTCACTCTATGTGGCGGGTAGCTACTCGAGACAGTACTACAGCGAATGCTATATCGAGGGGACTACGGATTTCATTTTTGGAGAGGCGACTGCTTTTTTTGAGCGTTGTGTGATACACAGTCTTAGTAATTCTTACATCACGGCTGCCAGTACGCCATCAGGGCGAGAGTATGGATTAGTCTTTTATCAATGTCAACTCACGGCAGACGCATCAGTAGACCAAGCCTATCTGGGACGACCATGGAGGTCCTATGCGAAGACAGCATATGTGCAGTGTGATATGGGTGATCATATCGCAGCTGATGGCTGGGACAACTGGTCAAATCCAAACAATGAAAAAACCGTCATGTATTTAGAAATCGACAACCATGGCCCGGGATCAGCAACCGATAAGAGAGTGTCTTGGTCTCGAGTATTAGCAAAACGAAAGCATAAGAAATATAGTAAAGAAAAGGTCCTCGGATCTTTTCGTATCAATGAATTCAAACCTGAATAAATACTAAATATGAAACAGCTTCAATTACTTATTGCACTATTTGCCCTGAGCGTGATGATATCATGCAAATCCTCATCGGGTGAAGAGACATCGTCTTCTAACTCTGTGATGGTATCCGTGACTAATCCATCTAATATGGATCGATCAGATGTCCTGGTCTCGCTTGATCCCGGATTGATCAGCTCTCTCGGGGATCATGTCACTATATCGTCTGGCGATCAGATTATTCCCTATCAGCTCAATGACCTTGATATGGATGGAGAGGTAGACGAGTTAGTAGTTTTGGTCGATCTACCAGCGAATGGGACAACTGAGCTCAGTATATCAGCATCTGATACAGCACCGTCATTTACAAAGAGAACGCAGGCAGAGATCAGTCATAAAATCAATGGAGACTGGAAAGAAAGAGAGTACATGGGTGGAGAGTTCAAAAATGTCGACTATCTGCGAGTACCACCTGAGCATACTGATCATTCATGGTTCATCAGATATGAGGGTCCTGGCTGGGAATCAGACTTAGTAGGCTATCGATTTTACCTTGACTGGCGAAATGCTACAGATATTTTCGGAAAGAAGACTGATGACATGGTTTTACAAAATGTTGGTCAAGATGGATTTGACTCCTATCATGAGCCAGCTGATTGGGGGATGGACGTCCTCAAAGTAGGAAGTAGTCTGGGGCTCGGTGCTTTCGGCATATGGACAGGAGATAAAGCACTCCGAGTAGAGCAGACAGACTCTGTCAACTGCCGTATCCTACTCAATGGACCTATCAAAAGCCAGATACAGACCAGATATTTTGGCTGGGATACTGGATTGGGGCAGGCGACACTGACCTCTGATATATCTATCGCTGCTGGCAGTCGTCAGACTGTCCAAGATATATCGCTCAGCGCACCACTGCCTAATATTTGTACAGGTATCGTCAAGCATCCTGAAGGAAAATTGATCTCTAAGAGCGCTGGAGACTGGTCGTATATAGCCACATGGGGCAAGCAGAGTCTGGCAGAGGATATGCTCGGTATGGCAGTACTCTATCAGACAGCTGATCTCATAGAAAATACAGAAGACGAGCATAGTCATGTAGTGGTCCTCCGTCCAACGCAAAATCAATTGAGCTACAGATATCTCGCCACTTGGGAGCAGGATGCTGGGGGTATAGCTACAGAAGAGGCATTCAGCACTTATCTTGATAATGTATTAAAGGAGCTCAATAATCCAGTGACAGTAAAATGATAATCATGAAGCAATTCAAAAAAAGTATTCTTCTAAGTGGCTGTATTCTTTTGTCAGTGGTCATGATGAGCTGCACAGCTCAGCAGTCGATGATGGATCGGGGGAGCACTTCTTCAGAGTCAATGGAGAGTGAGGTTATACCTACCACATTGCCATGGTCAGAGCGCATGGCACTCTCTATCATGAAGCGTGCTCCCGAGGCATGGCAAAATGATTTTCAGACTCGGCATACATGGACCTATACCATAGGCCTGGTGCTCAATAGTATATGTCGGATGTCAGAGGCCTATGATAAGCCAGAGTATATGGCTTACGCCAATGGATATGGAGATGTGATGATTAGCGATGATGGCGAAATAAAAAACTATGATATAGCGAGCTTTAATATTGACAATATTGCGCCAGGGCCATACTTGTTTCAGATGTACGATTATACTGGCGATGAAAAGTATAAACTGGCGATAGAGACGCTGAAATATCAACTGAAGTGGCAGCCCACGACCACAGATGGTGGCTACTGGCACAAGCTCAGATATCCATGGCAGATGTGGCTTGATGGACTCTTCATGGGAGAGCCTTTCCAGGCGGAGTATGCTGCGAGATTTGATCGATCAGATTTGTTTGATGATATTACAGATCAGTTCATTTTAGCTGAGCGACATACTCGAGATCCCGAGACAGGCCTGCTCTATCATGGCTATGATGAGAGTAGAGTACAGCGCTGGTCAGATCCGGAGACTGGCGTGTCCAGTCACTTTTGGGGTAGAGCAGTAGGTTGGTACTGCATGGGGTTAGTCGATGTTTTAGAGTTCTTACCCGAGGATCATCCGCAGCGTGGAGAGTTAATCAGTATACTACAGCGCACGCTCGATGCGGTGTTGGCAGTACGAGATCCAGATACTAATACTTGGTGGCAAGTACTCGATCTTCCACACAAAGAAGGAAACTATCTGGAGTCTACTGCCTCTGTCATGTTTAGCTATGCCCTGCTCAAAGGAGTAAATGAAGGCTATCTGGATGCAAAGTATGGAGTCGCAGGAGAGGAGAGCTATCAGGGTATTTTGGATACTTTTATCAAAGTCTCAGATGATGGCGAGGTGCACCTCACTCAATGCTGCTCAGTGGCGGGTCTTGGTGGCAATCCCTATCGAGATGGCTCGTATGAGTACTACATTGGTGAACCGATCCGTGACAATGATCCTAAAGGTATCGGTCCATTCATCTTGGCCAGTATAGAAATGGAGAAGCGAAATAATGAAAATCCATAAATGAAAGTAATAGCTACAATCATATCCATAATTGCGCTGTGGTCGCTGACGATCGCAGCACAGCAGCGTAGCTCCGTGAGTATTTTTTTGATTGGAGACTCGACGATGGCTGATAAGCCTGGCAGCCCATCAGAGAATCCAGAACGAGGTTGGGGCCAGTTGTTACCAGAGTATTTCTCTGATAGAGCCACAGTGCGAAATCACGCTGTCAATGGTCGTAGCTCCAAGAGCTTCATAGGAGAGGGGCGCTGGCAAAGCGTCATGGACTCCTTATCCTCGGGGGATTACGTCTTCATACAGTTTGGGCACAATGATCAGAAATACAAAGACCCTGATCGATATACCAATCCTTGGTCGACCTACAGAGCTAATCTCGAGTACTATGTGGCTGCCACTCGATCAAAAGGAGCTCACCCGATACTGCTGTCCTCTATCGTCCGTAGAAAATTTAATGAATATGGTACACTCGTCGATACCCATGGGGCCTATCCTGCTGTCGCTCGTATGGTAGCCCGTGAGTTGAACGTCCCTTTCGTCGATATGCAGCTACTGACGGAGCAGATAGTCGCAGATCTCGGCCCCGATGACTCTAAGGTCATCTATCTCCATATTCCAGCTGGAGTATATCCTGCGCTCCAAGAGGGTAAAGAAGATGATACTCATCTATCGCTGTATGGTGCCCGACGATATGCTGGTATCGTAGTAGATGAGATCCGACGTCAAGAATTGCCTTTGGTGGAGTATTTGAGAGAGTAGAGGATTTCTCTTCCTCACATTATCCAGACCTCTCATATGATATTCACACTGGCACAGTTTTGGATTTCTGTGCGGTATGAATATCGAGGAAATAAATAAGAAGCACTTTATCAAGACGGACATGTTGTTCAGAGTGGGGAAAGGTCTCTCCTCTAAACTGATCAAGTACGAGCACGGCATCATCTACCTCGAAGTAGAAGTCCGCTCAAAATGGAGAAAAAGCATGGATGCGGCGGCATATACGATCGCTCAGTCATGGTATCGTGAGCATCCTGAGTTTACGGATGCGGTCGCCTCTAAGGTATTCATCATCGATAGCCGAGAGTTTACCTATAAGCGGACGCTGATGCACCTTGGCGTCAAGCCTGGCTATGATTCTTACAAGGGGGTCTTCTTTAAGTAGACTTACTATGAAATTTGGAATAATCATAGTTTCCTTGTCAAATCGAAGGAGGTACGACTGAGATATACTTTGACTCGGGCTATCCATTAGGATTGCAGTGTGAAAAGCCTCAATACTCGCTACTTTCCACTCACTACTTCTACCTATATCACTCCTATTGACTCATTGTAGAGGGCAGCTGTGACTACTTGTCCGACTACACGTAGAGTACGCTTGCTGATGATATCGATATCATCGTCATGGGTATGGTGATAGGCGCCAAAGCTTGAGCGATCGTCCGCTGATTGATTGATGATGTCTATCATACGGATCTTACCGTTGGTATTTTTCATCACCCAATAATGATCATCCATCACAGCTCCAGAAGTCTCCGATCTGAAGAAGTCAGAATAGCCCATGCGCTGTGCGAGATCCCAGATGCGATCTTGGTACTCACGAGCATTGACGTAGCTGAACTCTTCACGACCAAACACAGCTCCCTCTGACCCGACCATGTCGAGGAGAATGCCGTACTCTGGAGAGTAGCCTTTAGGTACGAGATTAGAGGCCCAGTACTGAGCACCTTGAGCCCATGATTCATTGCTCTCATTATCTCCCTGATCCTCTGCGTCGAATAGTATGATGTCTACACCCATATCTATCGGATTCTCGCTGATGATACGAGCTATCTCAAGAGCTACGGCTACTCCGCTTGCGCCATCGTCGGCACCTGGTATAGGCTGATCTTTTCGCTCGTCGTCTTTCTCAGCGATGATGCGGCTATCCCAGTGGGCAGCTATAGCGATACGATTAGTATGTTCAGGATTGTACTGAGCGATGATGTTGAAGCTCGGCACATTCGTTTTTCCTTGGAAGTTGGATTTGAAATCTTGTTTATACACCTTACCGCCGTATGACTCGAGTTTATCCATGAGCCACTGACCGCAGGCCTTGTGATCATCTGTACCCGGCACTCGATATCCAAAAGCTAACTGCTGCTCCACATAGGTATAGGCACTGTCAGCGTTGAATGTTGGCACCTTGACCGTCTTCTTTTTCTCAGTAGATGTGGTGGTAGTAGCAGGAGCGGGATCTCCCTTGCAGCTATAGATGGTCAGGACGCTGAGTGCGAGGAATAGGGTGTATATTGTTGATTTCATGATAGGGTCTATTTGATTAGTTGAGATTCCAGCTGGTCCCTTCTTTGCCGTCTTTGATGACGATTTTTTCTTTGGCGAGGGTATCACGGATTTTGTCGGCTGTTGCCCAATCTTTCTTAGATCGTGCCTCTTGACGTAGCTCTATGACGAGATTCATCACACCATCGAGACTGTCGTATAGCGTATTGCCACCACTTGCATATTCGTCCTGTAAGCCAAAGATGTCAAAGATTACATCTTGAAAACACTTTTGCAGTGCGGCTACTGTCTCCGATTTGATTTGCAAGAACTCTGCTTTACCATCTTTATAGCTATTGATGATCGGGACTAATTCAAATAGTCGGGCAAGGGTCTTTGGCGTATTAAAGTCATCGTCGAGTTCTGTGAAGACTCCCTTGATGCCTTCAGTGATTTTTGCATCAACTTCTGAGATCTCTGATGGCTCGGTGTGCTCGATGGACTGGAGGAATTTATTAGCCTCCATGATTTTCTTATATCCTTTTTCCGCAGCGCTCAGTGCTTCGTCGCTTAGGTCGATGGTAGACCTATAGTGGGCCTGTAGCATGAAAAACTTGATGACCATCGGACTGTAGCCCTTAGTAATATGCTCACTCTCTCCTGTGAATAGTTGTAGAGGAGTGATTGTATTGCCATCACTCTTTGACATTTTGCGACCATTCATGAGGAGCATATTGGTATGTAGCCAGTAGTTAGCTGGAGTACATCCACAGGCACCCATGTTTTGAGCGACTTCATTTTCGTGATGAGGAAACTTCAGATCATTACCTCCACCATGTATGTCAAACTTCTCTCCCAGATACTTTGTACTCATCGCAGAGCACTCGAGGTGCCAGCCAGGGAAGCCCACAGACCATGGCGAGTTCCACTTCATGAGATGGCGATCATCAGCCTTCATCCATATAGCAAAGTCAGCAGGGTGCTTCTTTTCGCTCTGATTTTTGAGCTCTCGTGTCTCCGAGAATAGCTCGTCAATCACACGCCCAGATAGCTGACCGTAGGACTTATATTTTTTGTTGAATTTGATCGTGTCAAAGTAGACAGATCCATTCTTGACATAGGCGAGTTTATTGTCGAGGATTTTCTGCACCATCTCGATCTGCTCAATGATGTGGCCGGTGGCTCGAGGCTCTATGCTCGGAGGGAGCACATTGAATGTATCCATCATCTGATGAAAGCCATTCGAGTATTTTTGTACGACTTCCATAGGCTCGAGGTTTTCGAGCTTTGCTCTTTCTGCGATTTTATCTTCGCCCTGATCGAGATCTCCGACGAGGTGTCCTACGTCTGTGATATTTCGCACATAGCGTACCTTATAGCCGAGATATTTGAGATATCGATAGATGATATCAAATGATATGAACGTACGTATATTGCCCAGATGGACATCGCTATATACAGTAGGGCCACATACATACATGCCGACGAGACCCTCGTTGATCGGTTCGAATACTTCTTTTTCCTTCTTTAAGCTATTGAAAACCTGAAGTCCTGACATCGATTTAGATTTCTTTGATTTATGGGTATGCGTATGATCTGGCCGGTTCCACCATTTTTTAATCCAATGTTTGATCATACATTCATAAAATTCGTTCGCAAAAATATTCTATTTCAACTCAAAGACCGACTTTATCGGATAATGATCTGATAGCCCGCTCTTTAAAACCTCAAAAGATTTGACTTCCAGCAGACGATTGCTCAGGATATAGTCGATCCGGAGGAGTGGGATGCGCCCACTCCAAGTGGTCCCGATACCAGCACCCTTCGCTCTGAAGCTATCCGTATAGTCACTCATGAATCGACGATAGACATAGCTCATTGGGGGATCATTGAAGTCGCCAGAGATGATCACTGGTAGCTCTGTGGTGCTTGCATGCTCATAGATCATGTCTGCTTGATCTGCTCGTACGGAGGAGTAGCGGTAGTACTTAGTCACGATATCCCAGATGCCGCTGACGGCCTTGTCATGCTCATAGTCCTCTTGTTCTGTCAACATACGATGTGAGTCATCGCTGAGCCGATTGGACTCGAGGTGAGCACTATAGACCCGTATGGTCTCACCATCCACCCCTATATCCGCCCATAGGCAGGAGTTGACCTTACTCCCAAAATCCAGATCTCCAGATTGTCTGATCGGATATTTGGATAGGATCATTGTTGCTTTATTAGATCGGTGATAGCGATGTGGATATTCGGCGGATATATTGTGTAGCATGGTCTCGACTACTTCATTGACCTCTTGTATACAGATGACATCAGCTACCGGTGCTCGGTCTATCAGATTGATGAATGCTTGTTTTTTGTCTTTGCTCATGACATGCTTATTATTCACCATCTGTACGCCCATCATGGCATTGTAGCTCATGACGGTCACTACTTTATCAGAGGAGGATATGCTGTCATTCGGTTGGACATTGACATAGGAGAGGAAGTAGTATCCCGACCACACGAGCAGGACGAGCATCATGACCGATAGCCCTTTTAAGTGTCTGGCGATGATCAGCGTCCATATCGCAGCTACTAAAAATAAATAAGGGAAAAATAAACCGAGTGGTGAGATATTCAGCTGCGTGTCGGGTCGTACCCACTGGGATACGATAGATCCTACCAGCATGAGAGCGAGTAGGATGGTGCAGATTCTTAACATCCCCTTGATCAATGAATTTTAGTTTTGGTTTTTGCTGGCCTGATAGAGTATTTCTTTGTCCTCTTTGCTCAGGCTGTCATATCCTGATTTATTGATCTTGTCTAGGATAGCATCTACTTGTGCCTGTATATCTCGTGCAGGAGGTGTAGTGCTACTTTTCGTTTTTGGCTTTCGCCGAACGCTATGGACTACTTCCATATGAGAGGGAGGTTGGTACTTTGGCTGCGGTCGCTCCATGATATTAGTGAATGGTGCCAATAGATCTCTACCTTCTCGCAAGAGATAGATATACAGACCTCCGAATACTGCGCCACCAAGATGGGCGATACGGCCACCAGTATTATTACCATCAGATAGCATCACGAGATCCAAAAGGACGGCAGCGAGAGCGATATATTTTAGTTTGACATTGCCAAAAAGTAATAATCTCATCTCATACTCTGGAGCTAAAAATCCAGCGGCTACCACAAAACTCATCACGGCAGCACTCGCTCCAAAAGCAATACCTGACCAGCCAAATAACGTAGCAAAAAGTAAATAGGTAAATGCTCCGAATAGACCTCCCATGAAGTAAAGCGGCAATATCTTGCGATCTCCGATCAGATCTCCGACGATGCGGCCAAACCAATAAAACCAGAGCATATTAAAGCCCAGATGCCAGACGCCTTGATGGACAAACATATGTGTGAATAGAGTCCAGGGCTTCTTGAGCATAGATAGAACCGGTGAGGGTAGAGCTATCCACGAGATGAATGTCTGATAAAACTCACTGGCCGCTCCTCCTGGGGTGAATGCTCGGATGATGATGATTCCCAAAAAGACAAATAGATTCACTAAAATCAGCTGCATGACCTTATTGCCGTACCTGAACTGTCCTCTGATATCGTCTATAATGGATTGAATCATAATCTCGCTATATTGACATAACGTCTATTGAGAGGAGAAGTTATTAAATTAAAAGTTAAAAGGAAATTTTCGCCAGAAGAGGATCAGCAAAAATCCAAACAATGCGCCGCCTAAATGTGCAAAGTGTGCAATCCCTGAATGAGCACTGCTCACTCCTAAAAATAAATCTATCGCTAAGAAGATCATTACCATATGCTTAGCTTTCATAGGGATAGGTGGTATGAGTAGCATCACCTGAGCATTAGGGAAAAGCATCGCAAACGAAAGTACCACTCCTGATATCGCTCCTGAGGCGCCAAGCATTGGCGAATTGCCACTCAAGAGCAAGTGGGTAGCTAAAGCCCCAAATCCACAGAATAGATAGAAGAATAAAAACTTCTTAGGCCCCCAGACTCTTTCTACCATCGGCCCAAAGAAATAGAGAGCAAGCATATTAAAGAATAGGTGTCCCATATCAGCATGCATGAACATATGCGTCACCAGCTGTATGGGCTTGAAGTAGGGCGTGTCTAGTGGAAAAAGAATGAAGTAATCCCTAAACTGAGATAACATAGGAAGGCTCGTACCTATGAATATGATCGCATTGATGATGATGAGCTGTTTGACTACTTCCGTGAGCTGATTCATTCGTTATGCTTTAAATCGATTTTGTAACTCGTCGAGGCCATAAGTGATAAAACACTTCTTGCCACTCGGACTCATATAAGGCATTTCGCAGGCAAAAAGTTGATCAATCAAAGTGACTAACTCTTCCTCCATGAGTTTCTTACCTTTCTTTATAGAACTGTGTATCGCCATAGATCGTGCTATGTTCTCCTTGATTCCAAGCTGTATTTCGATATTTCCCGCATATGTCTCGACGAACTCCGTGATAAACCGTGCTGGAGCATCCAGTAGGCCTACACTTGGTATAGAGCTGATCACATAGGCATTGGAGCTTATTTTTTCTATCCCAAATCCCGTGTAGCGTAGCTCTTCGATGATATCATCAAGGATTTTGACCAGCTTAGGGTCGAGCTGTACCGTCTCGGGAAATAAGCTTTTCTGTGAGAGGATCTTTTGATCTTTTAGATTGCGCAGATACTTTTCATAGAGTATGCGCTCGTGAGCAGCCTGCTGATCTATGACCATGAGTCCCGACTTGATAGGACTGATGATATAGGTGTCATGTACCTGAAAGCTATGTTTCTTGTTTTCTTCTGGCTGTATTTCTGTGTCTTCTTCGTCTGTAGACCAGTCACTACTGAGGGTGATAGCCGCTGGACTGGACTCCGACGAGGCAGTGTTATTGAGCTCTTCATAAAACTTGAGCCACTCCTGAGTCTCCTGCTTACTGGGATTAGTTGGTGCAGGGCTCGGACCTCGTGATACTGATGGCTGAGCTGAGGCAGCACTGACTCGAGTCGGTGGAGAGCTAAATGAAGATGGCGTAGTCTCTAGATTGATAGCCTCCATCGGATCTTGATTCACCTTATCAAAGTCTAAGCTCGGTGTGATACTATATTTTCCGAGAGCATGCTTGACAGCGACTCGGATATAGTTGTAGATGAGTCGCTCATTTTCAAATTTTACTTCCTGCTTAGTCGGATGGATATTGACATCTATCATCGCCGGATCTATCTCCAGCAGTAGCACGTAGAATGGATGATGATCCTGAGGTATGAGATTCTCATAGGCCATCTTGATCGCATGATTCAGATAGTTACTCTTGACGAATCTCCTATTGATGAATAGATATTGATCACCTCGTGACTTCTTGATGAGGTCAGGCTTACCCACGAATCCTGAGATCTCTACGAAGTCTGCCTCTTCTGTGACAGGCACTATTTTTTCATTGGCATTTTTGCCAAAGTAGTTAGCTATGCGTTGACGCAGATTGGAGATCGGAAAGTGGTATAGCTCGTTATCATTATGGTGTAGTGTGAAGTGCACTTCAGGATTTGGGAGTGCTACTCGGATAAATTCTTCGATGATATGCTTGAGCTCGACAGGATCTGACTTGAGAAATTTTCGTCGAGCAGGCACATTGAAAAATAAATTTCGGACAGCGATAGAGGTGCCCGTATGAGTCTGGCAGGGCTCATGTTTTTTGACTTTACTTCCTTCTATGAGGATAGTATTGCCGATCTCGTCTTCTGCTCGCTTAGTCTTGAGCTCGACATGTGCGACTGCGGCGATCGATGCCATCGCCTCTCCCCTGAATCCAAATGACCGAATATTAAACAGGTCGTCCGAGGAGCGAATCTTAGAAGTGGCATGCCGCTCAAAGCACATGCGTGCATCCATCTCCGACATGCCGATACCATTGTCTACTACTTGTATGAGGGATTTTCCACTATCACGGATGATCAGCTGTATGGATGTGGCTTTTGCGTCAAGCGCATTTTCCAGCAGCTCCTTGACCGCAGAGGCAGGCCGTTGGATGACTTCACCCGCAGCGATTTGGTTCGCCAGAGAGTCTGGCAACAAATTAATGATTCCACTCATAGATCTCGATCCGCACTTTTACTGCTCAAAACTGGCAATAATCCTTGGCAAGTATTCAGTAATGAAGAAAAAAGTAATTAACAGCAGAGCTGCAATTGTGAGTAACAGGATTCGGTTTGATCGCCGTGTAGCACTACGGCCATAGTCGCTCTCCACCCGATATTTTCGGCGAAAGCTTCCTTTGATTCGCTGCTTAGATAGCTCAGTAGTATCTATCTCTCGATCATACTTAGCTATACGACTCTTTAGCTCTTCTTTCTCCTCATCGTAGTAGCGAGGGATATAGTCAAACTGTCGATTTTTTATACGTTTTCCGAATTGGAAAAATCCCATAGGTGAATTGTTCTATTGATCAAAAATATATCATTTATGAAAATGCTGCTCATGTCATCTCTTTACTACTTACAGAGATGAGTCTTTATCATAGATGCATTCAGCTGATAGCGGGAGGTATGAGCTCTTTTGATTTTTTTGAATGACTGAACGCAGTAATTTCTATGGATTCTCTTTTAGGGAATGACTTGAGGGAAACTCCCTTGCATTTCTGATGATATTAATGCTTAATTTTGCAGCCTCATGAGTGAATTTATAAAGCATGAATGTGGCTTAGCGATGGTCCGCCTCCTCAAGCCACTCGAGTATTATCACGAAAAGTATGGCACTGCACTATACGGTCTATACAAACTCCAAATCCTACTACAGAAACAGCGAAACCGAGGCCAAGATGGTGCCGGACTAGCTACGATCAAGCTGGACACACAGCCAGGTAAGCGCTATATCAGTCGCAGGAGGAGTAATAGTCCGCAGTATCTCAAGGAGCTTTTCACTGGGGCATTTGCCCACTTCGAAAACTGTACTCCAGAGCAACTCAACGATCCGGCATGGCTCAAAGAAAATAAGCCCTATACGGGAGAGCTACTACTCGGGCACCTGAGATATGGGACGCATGGTAAGAATATCATCGAGACGGTCCACCCATTCTTACGACAGAATAACTGGATCAGTAGAAACCTCGTGCTCGCAGGTAATTTTAATCTCACAAATGTCGAAGAGCTATTCAATGAGCTCATCGCTCTCGGACAATACCCGAAGGAGAAGTCTGATACGGTCACTGTGCTGGAGAAAATCGGTCACTTCCTCGATGATGAGGTAGAGCGATTGTACAATTGGTTTAAGGCCGAGGACTACAGCATCGAGCAGATCAATGAGCTGATCGCAGAACATCTGGATCTACAGCGGATCCTACAGCGAGCCAGTCGCAAGTTTGACGGAGGATATGTCATGGCAGGACTCGTAGGACATGGAGATGCTTTCATCTTCAGAGATCCATCGGGTATACGTCCAGCATTTTATTATCAGGATGATGAGGTCGTAGTCATGGCCTCAGAGCGACCTGCGATTCAGACAGCTTTCAATGTCTTAGCAGGAGAGGTTAAAGAGCTTGAGCGGGGACACTCTCTCATCGTCAAGAAAAATGGTCATGTCAGCGTCGTCTCATGCAAGGATCAGCTGGATCGTACCGCTTGTAGTTTTGAGCGGATATACTTTTCTCGAGGGACAGACAGAGATATCTATCAGGAGCGAAAGCAACTGGGCAAGTATCTCGTGCCTGCAGTACTCGATGAGCTCAATCATAAACTGTCCGATGCCATCTTCTCATTCATCCCGAACACCGCAGAAGTAGCATTCTATGGATTCATAGAGGGGATACACGAGTATCTCAATAAAGAAAAAGCTAAGCGCATCAATGATGGCAACGGAAAGCTATCAACAGCAGAAATAGAGGATATTCTCTCTTTCCGTCCGAGAGTGGAAAAGCTCGCCATCAAAGATGAAAAGCTGAGGACATTCATCGCAGATGATAGCTCCAGAGGAGAGATGATCTCTCATGTATATGATGTCACCTATGGTATCGTCAATAATGATCAAGACACTATAGTGGTGCTTGACGACTCTATCGTCCGAGGATCTACACTCAGAGATAGTATCCTCGAGATCTTATCCAGGCTGAGGCCAAAGAAAATCATAGTAATCTCATCGGCGCCACAGATCCGATATCCTGACTGCTACGGGATCGATATGTCCAAGATGGGTGAGTTTGCTGCTTTCCAAGCATTGATCTCACTGATCAAGGAAAATGGGAAAGAAGAAGAACTCACTAAGGCCTATGACAAGGCTAAGAAAATGGAAGAAGAGGGGCGACTGAGTGAGTCAAACGTGGTACAAGCGCTCTACGACATGTACTCTTATGAGGCAGTCTCTGACCGTATCAGTCAGATATTGACACCTAAGAATATCAACTGTGAGGTGAAAATCATATTCCAAACTATAGAAGATCTGAGAAAATCATGTCCTAATAATAATGGAGATTGGTATTTCTCTGGCAACTATCCAACCAAAGGAGGAAACCGTGTGGTGAATCGCTCTTTTATTAACTTTATGGAAAATAAAAATGAAAGAGCCTATTAATGCGTTGTCATAGGTGAACAAATGGATAGCAAGATGAAAAAACCAGTGTATACTATACTTTATAGTCTTTTTGTAGCAGTCGTATTCTGTGGTACAGCACTCACTGTACAGAGCTGTGGCAAGAAAAAAGAAGAAGAGCAGAGTGCAAATGATCAGCTCGAAAGTTTAGCAGATGAGCATACTTCCGAGTCATTTTTTGAAGAAGGAGATGAGAGCTATGATGGAGATGGCACCGACTATGATGCCGGTAGTACGACGAGTAGCTATGAGACGAAAGAAGATCCAGGTAGCGTAGACTATACGGCTGCGCCTACGACGAGCTCTACGCCATCGAGCAGTACGAGTAGCAGTAGCTATCAGACACCGACGCAGACTCAGAGCTATAGCAGTAGCAGCGCTCCATTCTTAGTCATCGCTGGCAACTATCTGGTAGAAAACAATGCTGATGAAATGGTCGCTAAGCTCAATCAACGAGGATATAGCGCAGAGAAAGTAGTATTTGACCTATCTCAATACTATACAGTATTAGCGGGTAGATATGATAGTCGTGGAGCCGCTCAGCGTACGTCTGATGCCCTCAAGGGAGCTGGAATTGATAATTATGTCATGCGAAAGAAGTAAAATCACTGATTTCGAGGATCTTCCGTTAAACAATAGTTAAAGAAGATGCAACATGATCGATGACTGCGTCTATACAGTTGAGAACACTATACATTTATCCGATAGATAAACTATTAAAATGAAGAAATTTAAAACTACACTATTCACGATGCTACTGGTCGCAGGGGCAATGCTTAGCTCTCATGCTCAGAAGATAGCAGTCATAGATATCAATGCTGTACTCGCTGAGCTGCCAGAGTACATACAGGCACAGCAGGAGATCGATCGCATAGCAGCAGACTGGAATCAAGAGATCGCTGGCGAATTTGATAAAGTGAAAAGTATGTACAACAAGTACCAGGCTGAAGAGGTGCTACTTAGTGATGAGGTCAGAGCTCAGCGTGAAGAAGAAATCAAAAATAAAGAGCGTGAAGTACGTGATCTTCAAAAGAGAAAGTTTGGCCCAGAAGGAGAACTATTCTTAAAGCGTAGGGAGATCATCAATCCTATACAAGAGAAGGTATTCGCAGCGATCGAGACCTATGCGCTCGACATGGGATATGATATCGTACTTGATAAAGCAGGTAGTGCAGGAGTACTATTCGTAGGTGATGAGTTTGACAAAACTGACCTCATCAAGAGACGATTGGGAATTAGATAATAGCGCTATATTTGCCGCCACATTTTTAGCAAATAATAATAGATAACAATACCAACTTCAAAACACAGTCTTACAAAAATTATGATGATGAAAAGATTAGTATCATATACATTTTTAGCATTCTGCCTGCTCATCACAGCTAATCTGAGTGCACAAAAATTTGGCTATATCAACTCTCAAGCGTTGATCCAGCAGATCCCTCAGGTCAAAGAAGCGAATGCAGAACTCGAAGCGCTCAAAAAGCAATACGAGAAGCAAGGACAAGATAAAGTACAGTCTCTACAGACTAAGTACCAAGCTCTCGAGCGCAAGCAAGCACAAGGTGAGCTGTCTCCTAAGCAGCTCGAGGTAGAAGCTCAGGCTCTCAAGCAAGAAGAAATGGAGATCGCTAAATTTCAGCAAGAGATCCAGCAAAAACTATATGAGAAGAGCGAGTCTCTACTCAAGCCTATCCGTGATAAAATCCAAGTAGCTATCGATGATGTAGCTAAAGAAAATGGCTATACATACATATTTGATCAAAGCATGGGTATCCTACTATATGCAGATGAGAGTGTAGATGTCAGCGGATTAGTCAAAGCGAAAATCGGCATGTAAGTTCTTTTGATAGAGATACAGCGACAATATATAGCGGTCGTTCACACTGAGTGAGCGACCGCTTTTTTGTATATTTCTCTGCGTATGAGCACACAGACTACCGACATCTATAGATTCACTCCTGTCTATGCATTGATTTGTATAGTTGATTTGGTAGTGATGCAGCACTTCCCAGAGTATCGATACTATACTAAGCCACTGATCATGATCAGTCTCATGGGATACTTTTGGGCATCGACAGAGGGGGTATCTCATCGAGCCAAGTGGCTATTTATTGCTGCTTTAGTATTTGCGTTGGGTGGTGATACATTTTTGATGTGGGACGACTGGTTCATCTTTGGTCTTTTGAGCTTCATGCTGATGCAAGTAGTCTACACGGTATGCTTCACCGATGGGGATAATTATCATGGTCGACGAGAATTGGTCTTTGGTGGCATTTTAGCTCTTTTTGTCGGCATCATGAATGTCTTTCTTTGGCCACATACTGGGGACATGCGGATACCTGTCATTGTTTATACTTTGGCTATAGCCATAATGAGCTATATGGCCTATACTCGTGATCTGACGGGAGTGGGATATAGCACTGTCTGGTATGGCACCCTTTTCTTTGTACTGAGCGATAGCTTATTAGCGATTAATCTTTTTGTTGATGATCTGAACTTAGGTGGATGGACAGTGATGATGACTTATGTGATCGCTCAGATCCTCATCGTAGAAGGCTTCGTACGATACCTACTAGCTCATAGGAGGTAGTCGCCTGATCTGTCAATAAATTCTTAATGAGCCTATATATTGTCAAAAACAAATGATCTATCTGAATCATTAGATAGCCATACAAAACGAAACACAATGAAAATACTGAAGAGGATACTATTAGGTCTTTTGATTTTGGTCCTATTATTAGTGGTCGTGGTGAGACTCACTGTACATGAGTCAAGGCCTGAGATCAAAGAAGGGGCCAATGCTGATGCGGTAGCTCAAAAAATACTGTCAGCTGTAGATAAGCCGGCCTGGGATACGCTCAACTATGTGCAGTGGACATTTCCTCGTGGACATAGCTATATATGGGATCGACCTAATAATAATGCAGTGGTCAAATGGGATGACTACGAGGTGCACCTCAACATGGACGAAGTAGATGGTCGTGCCTGGCAAAATGGAGAGGAGCTGTCTGAAGGCGCTAAATCCAAGGCTATACAAAAGGCTTGGTCCTTTTGGTGCAATGATTCTTTCTGGTTTTCAGCACCGTTCAAGCTATTTGATCCAGGTACGGAGCGAAATATTGCTGTAGATAAAGATGGTAAAGAAGGACTCCTTATCAGCTATGCATCTGGAGGGGTGACACCTGGTGATCAGTACCTCTGGTACTATGATGATCAGGGGATGCCTACAGGATACAAAATGTGGGTCAAGATCATCCCTATCGGTGGTGTCTATGCGAGCTGGACAGATTGGACTACCTTAGCGGGATATGCCAAAGTGGCGACTAAGCATATGCTCGATCTCGTAAATATGGAGATCGAGATGACTAATATCAAGTCCGGTCAGCGCTGGTCAGATCTCGGCTATGACCAAAATCCAATAAAACTGTAAATACGTGAGATTAGCAAGTTATAATGTGAATGGGATCCGTGCAGCTATCAAAAAAGGACTACTGGACTGGCTGGAGGATGCGGATCTTGATGTGGTATGTTTTCAGGAGACAAAGAGTCAACCCGAACAGATAGATGAGAGTTTATTCTCTAATCTGGGCTACCATGCCTACTGGCATAGTGCTGAAAAAAAAGGCTATAGTGGTGTCCTCACTCTCACAAAAGAGAAACCCTACAAGGTAAGTACAGGTATGGGGATTGAGCGATATGATATAGAGGGGCGCATCGTCACCACACAGTTTGATAATTGGTCACTGGTCAATGTTTACATCCCCTCTGGATCCAGCGGAGATGAGCGCCATGCCTTTAAGATGGAGTTTGTCAATGACTTTGGTCCATGGATCCAAGAGCTAAAAAAAGAATCTCCTAATCTCATCGTAGTCGGTGATTACAATATCGTACACCAAGAGCTGGACATCCATAATCCTGAGCGCCGAGATCAGCCATCTGGCTATAAGCCTGATGAGAGAGCTTGGCTGGATGAGTGGTTTGATGCGGGAGGATTTACCGATTCATTTAGGACACTTTATCCTGTGGAGAAAAGCTATAGCTGGTGGAGTTATCGAGCTGGTGCCAGAGCTAAGGATAAAGGCTGGCGAATAGACTATATCTCAATCACTGAAGATCTCAAGCCGCTACTCACTGAGTGCCGAATGGACAAAGAGGCGAAACACTCCGACCACTGTCCGGTTATTGCTACATTGGATCTATAGAGAACTGATTTTGCTTTTGAGTCGATCGATCTCGGTAGTAGGTAGGCCCTGTGCACTGGCTAGGGCGTTGGCTTGATCGCAGTAGCTCAGTGCTTGAGTCTTATCACCTTTTAGGTAGTACACATTAGCTAATAGGAGCTGATAGCTCGGTCGATCAGGAGCATAGATCACCGCTTCTTCCATCCATTTTTTAGCTTCGTCCAGTTTATTCATCGCATTACTGCTTTTGATGATGGTCTGTGCATAGTGGTACATGATCTGATGATCATATGGATTGATCTGTGTCAGGTACTTTTTGGCTATTCGCTCAAATTCTACAGTTCGTTCTTCGTCCTTGAGACGTTTGAGATAGTAGGCGTGGGCCCTTTCATTGGCTGTAGATGGATTCAGATATTCATATAGCTTGACCGCTTCATTAAGATCTGGTCTTGGAAACCCATTAAACAAGCGTTTTTGTACTAATATTTCGATGGTCTTATTCACCTGTTCACTCCCAAACATATCGACAAAGGCATCTTTGTGAGAGATCATATACTCAAACTCCTTAGAGTTGGCCTGACGCATGAAGTCAAATATGAACTTGATGTTTTTCTCGGTCCCCCAGTCGGTCTGTGTAGAGAGATACTTCCGAGCGACGTCATACTGCTTACCGTCCATGAGCTGCATATGGAGATAGGCCTCGTGATACATGATGTGGGGGCGACCCGATGAGGCTCGCTCATCATGTACATAGATGACAGGTGCATTGTCCTCGGTGATGAGCTTGGCTTCTTTTTTGACTTCTTTGGTCCCCGAACCGTTATACCCAAAAGGAGTACTATTCAACTGCTCACCAGTATATACCGCACCTGTATTGATAGCTTCTCGAGCTATCTGCAGGAGTTCGGACTTGCCGACGAGGCGGTCTATCTTGTTTCTTACATTACCATCTTGATCGAGTATCAGGAGCGTAGGCAGCCATACTACATCATATTGTTTAGCTAGCTTTTTACCGATAGCTCCATCCATATCCACTTTGACATTGACGAAATGTGTATTAAAATAATTCGCTACTTCTCGATCATTAAAGGTTTTGTCGAGTTCCTTGCAGGGCTTGCACCATACGGCATAGGTGTCGATGAAAATCAGCTTGTCCTGGCGCTGTGCTATGCGCTTAGCTTCGGCCAGGTCTACTCGATAAAAACTAATAAATTCCTCTGCCGTGGCAGTCGTCGTTGCTGGGCTCGTCGCCCAGCTCATTGATAGTAATATGTGAAGTAATAGGATGTTGATCATTGGGTTTTTTGGGGGCTTATTTGGCCTTCAGAGACTGTATGAATTGCTCCAGCTCCTCATAGCATTGGTCCTCTTCGGTCACTGTTTTCATGGCTTTATTTGCCTCTTTTGAGGCTTTCTTTTTCTTATCATTCGCTAAGAGCACCTTAGCATAGAGCAGTCGATGAGCTGGGTCGTCGCTCTTATCGATAGCATCAGATAGTATTTCTTCGGCAGTATTGGCTATAGCCGGATAGAGATCTTGATAGAGCATCAGCTCCTCTACCAGTGCAAACTGCTCCTCTGGCTGATCTTTCAATAGTTCCTTAGCATAAGGGATAGCGGTAGACGCCATATTTTTCAGATCATTTGTGGCCTGAGCATATTCAAAGTCTGATTTGATTTTGAATGCTTCTGCCTTATTAGGGATATACTTAGCGACTTTTTGCTGCGCCTCTTTGAGTAGATCCTCCACCTCAAATCCTATGGCACTGTAGACAGTATTCCACGCTGCTGCTTCTATTTTGTCATATGCAGCCACTTTTCCGAGTGTCTGCTCGATGCTGCTGAGCTCATCTATATATACTCGGAATATACGAGAGTCGACTGCCGTCAATGATTCGTATAGGAAGGTAGCTCGCTGCTCGCTGCTCATATCTGGATTAGATCGGAGGTAGTCATTAGCGATTTTGAGAGATGACTTATTAGCTTGATTGAGTGCCTTGACATAGTTGAGCACGAGATCATAGCTGCGATCTCCTTTATCATATTTCTCAGCATAGTCTCCACTTCTGTCAAAGGAGGCCACGATAGATTTTCCTAAATCGATGAAATCCTTGGCTGATTTTCCTCCGACGACTTTTTTGACGATCTCGCCACTCTCATCGATGTAAAACAGTGTCGGGAACGCCGATACCGGATACTCTCTGCGAAATGTCAATCCCATGCCTTCTTCCATGTCGATCTTGAGATTGATGAAGTTGTCATTGTAGTATTCGCCGACAGATGGATTAGTGAATACTTGACTGGCCATACGCTTACACGGCCCACACCACTTAGCATAGGCATCTACGAATATGAGTTTTTGCTCTTTACTGGCGAGTTCTTTAGCATCCTCCCATGAGCCGTGAAAAAAGTCAATGCCCTGAGCGGATGCCGCCGTAGATAGGATCAATAAAGCGTAAAGTAAAATTGATTTCATCGTGATGATTATTCGTTGTGATATTGCGATTTTGCTGAGTCAGACAGCTATCCATCAGGCGGGCAGATTTGATCGAGATCTCTTATTTTTCTGACCTTTAAAGATAACGGCTGAAGTCCATCAGTATATTATTCAAAAGTATAAAATACTTTTATCGCCGTAAATAGACTAAAAGTTAATAAATGCTTAGCAAACGACAGCTTTTTCTCGATAATGTAGCGCAGACCAGTGATATACCTCTCAGTCTGGAGATATCTCATGCCTCCGGTATCTATATCTATGATCAGGAGGGTAAGCGATATCATGATCTTAACTCTGGGATCGCAGTCAGCTCTCTCGGTCATTGTCACCCAGCCGTCGTGGATGCGATCACGGAGCAGGCACAGCGCTACATGCATACGATGGTCTATGGGGAGCATATCCAGACTCCCCAGGTGGCTTTCGCCGAATTATTAATATCTCAGCTGGACGATAGATACGAGTCGGTCTACTATCTGATGTCTGGTACGGAGGCGACAGAGCTCGCTATGAAAATGCTCAAGCGCCAAACGGGGCGCTATGAGATCGTAGCTGCCCGAAATGCCTATCATGGATCTACTCAGGGGGCTGAGAGTCTACGTAGTGACGAAGACTATAAGGCGCCTTTCCTTCCCCTGCTGCCAGGTATCCATCATATTGACTTCAATAATTTTGAGGATCTACAGCAGATCACAGAGCGGACAGCTGGAGTGATCATAGAGGCAGTGCAGGGCGAGGCAGGTGTGATCCTTCCTGCTGAGGGATATTTACAGGCTGTACGTGAGCGATGTGAAGAGGTAGGAGCATTGATGGTCATCGATGAGATACAGTCGGGATTTGGTAGGACGGGTCATCTTTTTGCTCATCAGAAGTATGGTGTGCTGCCGGACATCCTACTCATCGGTAAAGCGATGGGAGGAGGTATGCCTATCGCAGGCGTAGTGAGTAGTCGAGAACTAATGCGATGTCTCGTGAAAAATCCTATGCTGGGACATATCACCACCTTCGGAGGGCATCCTATCAGCTGTGCCGCCGCACATGCTACTCTCAAGACCCTCGTAGATACTCGACTATATGAAGAGGCGCTGGCTAAAGAAGCCTATATCCGTGAGCGTCTACAGCATCCTATCATCAAAGAGGTGCGGAGCTCAGGCCTCATGATGGCCGTCGAGATCACTAAGCTCAAATATCTAAAGCATATCGTGGCTAAAGCACATGAGCTCGGAGCGCTCGTAGACTGGTTCATATTCAATAATCGAAGCTTCCGTCTCGCTCCACCACTGATCATCACCATGGAGCAGCTCGAGACTGCTTGTGATATCTTGTTATCTGCTATGGATTATGCTGAGGTAAAGTATAAGCGGTAAGTGATGTCGAATGATCCCAAAGTAGAGGTTTCCTACTATTGTTCCATTTGACTCCCTATAGATGGTGATATGAAGTGAATACTTCTTTAGGCACTAAGCAAATGCAAGCTATAAATCCGTATTTTTCTGACTCACATCAATTTGCCTATATGACAAATCGCCGAAAATTTCTCCAATCATCCGTAGTGGGTGCAGCTGCACTACACGCTGCATGTCGATCAGAAGCTCAGTCACCGACTGCTATCATCAGGCCTGCCGTCATCTCCACATGGAATCACGGTATCCCTGCCAATGCTGCTGCCTGGGAAATCCTCAAAAGTGGGGGTAAGGCAATTGATGCCGTAGAAGCTGGTGTAAGAGTCACTGAGTCTGATCCTACTGGACAGAGTGTAGGAGTAGGCGGTCGACCCGATATGAATGGCAATGTCACCCTTGATGCTTGCATCATGAATGAAAAAGGAGATTGCGGATCAGTCGCCTATCTACAGAATATAGAGCATCCGATCACCGTAGCTCGCCAAGTGATGGAGGAGACTCCACACGTCATGCTGGTAGGTGATGGAGCTTTGCAGTTCGCTCTCGAGAAAGGTCATCCTGAGATTAATCTCCTCACAGAAAAGTCGAAAGCAGACTGGGAGGCATGGATGAAGTCGGAGCGAAAAGTACTACCCAAGATCAATGTCGAAAATCATGATACCATCGGATTAGTTGCTCTGGATAGTCACGGTGATCTCTCTGGAGCCTGTACGACCAGCGGTGCAGCATGGAAGCTCCCAGGACGAGTCGGTGACTCACCCATCATAGGAGCAGGTCTCTATGTGGACAATGAGGTTGGTGCCGCCACAGCCACAGGATGGGGCGAGGCGGTGATGAGGGCTGTAGGATGCTTCTTAGTCGTGGAGCTCATGAGACAAGGCAATACCCCTCAGCGGGCCTGCGAGCTCACTGTAGAAAGAGTGATCAGCAAGAATCCTGACTGGCGAGATATACAGGTAGGATTCATCGCTCTGGGCAAAAATGGTGAGTATGGCGGCTACTGTATACAGCCGGGATTTGACTATGCAGTCTATCGCCCAGATATAGAAAACCAACTTATTAAAAGTGGAAGCAGAGTATAAAGCAATAGATCTTGAGATCTGTATCGAGACGCTGGATCAAGCACTCGTCGCCCATGAGGGTGGTGCGGATCGAGTCGAGATCTGCTCGAGACTCGATCTCGATGGGCTCACCCCAGATCTGGAGACGGGTAATCAGATCTGCGAGCAGACGCAGATAGATGTGATGGTCATGATCAGGTCGAGGTCAGGAGACTTCGTATATGCGGATTCGGAGATCGAGGAGATGGTAGAGACTATAGCTGCTTTTAGATCGCTACCTATTACGGGATTTGTATTTGGAGGATTGACCGTTCAGGGCGAAATAGACATCGCAGCCCTCCAAAAAATTCGACACGCCACTGAGGGGTTCGAATTGACCTTTCATCGGGCATTTGACTATGTGATGGATCCTATCGTAGCGATCGATCAGCTAATCGATGCAGGTGTCGATCGAGTACTTACCAGTGGAAGGCCTGGCAGAGCGATAGATCATTTGGATACGATCAAGGCTATTACAAATCATGCAGCTGGTCGTATACTAATCATGGCGGGAGGCGGTGTAATGCCAGAGAATGCTGAGTTAATACTCCAGACTGGAGTCCATGAGCTACATGCCAGCCTCAATGTCAAGGGCATGGAGTATGGGGCACGGAAGAAGGTGCAGGCATTGTCAACTATTTGTCAATCTGAGAATGCAGCACGACAACAGGATGATCAGCTCATCTCGTTTCTTTCAAAAAGATTGCGACAAGCACAGATTGATACATCTGTGCCGAAAACAATCGATGAGATCGCTGACGAAATCATAGCCAGAAAACGTAAATAATCTACTCTACTTGATCAAATGATTTGCTCGCATATCGGTATAATAGATAACACACCACAGCAATCACAATTAGTCCTGGATAGCTCTTATCCCAACCCTCATTTACTATCGAGAGGACATTTGTATCCTGATAAATAGCAACTGGAATCGCAATAAATATTCCTAAGAGAGCTTCTCCAGTGATCAGTCCAGAAGCAAACAGCATTCCAGTGCCCTCACTATTTTGAGTACTTGCCTCTACATCAATTACTTTTGATTTGTTCTTTTTCTGATAATTGCTGACTGCCCAAGCAATGAGTCCCCCTAACATGATAGCACTATCTAATTCAAAGGGTAAGTAGATACCGACGGCTACTGCCAAAACGGGTACTCTAAAGTCAGAACCCCTTTTTTCCTGATATATATCGAGTAATATGATGGCTACGCCTATACCCATGCCAGCATAGATCATAGGCCAAGGTAGATTACCATTAAATACACCTTCTGCAACACTTTGCATTAGCGTGGCCTGAGGAGCAGCAAAAGAGTCTGGATTAGCTTCGGTCGCTGGACCAAAGCCATTTGCTGTGTATAGCAATTGCAAAACAAGAGGCAAAATTAAAGCGGCACTTACCACTCCAACCATTTGCATGATCTGTTGCTTTTGAGGTGTGGCTCCAAGGATGTGCCCTGCTTTTAAATCTTGCATGTTATCTCCTGCAATTGCCGCAGCACAACATACTACTGCGCCTATTAAAATGGCAGCTGCTGGACCTTTTTCACTATTTTCTCCTAATAATAGAAGTAATATTAATGAGACGAATAATATTGTCGCAATAGTCACACCTGAGATCGGATTATTGGAGCTGCCGACTAAGCCAGCCATATAGCCTGCTACTGCAGAAAATAAAAATCCGGCTATCACCATAAATACAGCCATCAATCCTGAGATCGCTACATCGTGGATCTCTCGGAGGTAGATGATGAATACCGGTACGATCATCACGACTATCGCTATCATGACCCATGACATAGGAGTATCTCGCTCTGTTCTTTTTACTTGGCTGAGGTCTACTTTGGTACGGAGAGCTTTCATGCCTGATTTTGCTGCAAATCCTATGGAGCTACGCAGCTTGATTAATGCCCAGAGTCCACCGACCACCATAGCGCCCACTCCGAGATAGCGTATCTGGGAGGTCCAGATATTCCAGCCCATATCGATAGCTTCTTGGCCACTGGCTGCGGTCATATCATTTGCGATGATATGCCATGGGATAGCGATCCACCAGCTAATGACTCCCCCTGCGAACACTAAAAAAGATATTCTCAATCCTACGATATACCCTACACCGATCAGTGCCGGGGAGAGATTGAGTCCCATATATCCATAAAACTTATTGCCAATCATGGTTGCCCCCTCGCTGACGCCAGCCCAGAGCTTCAGGCCAGACTCACTGAGCTTGACCAACGCTCCTATGACAGAGCCGATGAGTAAATATTTTACTGCTTTACCGCCTTTCTCGCCAGTCTTGAGTACTTCTGATGTGGCTACCCCTTCAGGAAACTGTAGCTTCTGCTCCACTATCAATGCCGATCGTAGTGGCACAGTGAAGAGTACACCCAATATACCTCCAGAAAGCGCTATTAAAACGGTCTCCCAATAATTGAACTCAGTCCAATAGCCCATCAACACTAAGGCTGGGATCGTAAAGATTACACCCGCCGCTACTGATTCTCCAGCTGAGGCTGCAGTTTGTACGATGTTGTTTTCGAGGATATTGTGATTTTTGAATAGTCGCAATATCGCCATCGATAATACCGCCGCAGGAATAGATGCCGACACGGTCATCCCGGCGAATAGGCCGAGATAGGCATTGGCAGCAGAGAGGATCATAGACAGGAGCGCACCCAGTATGAATGCTTTGACAGTAGTCTCAGGTAGCTTGACCTCGTGACCGATATAGGGCTTATGTTCTGACATCTTATTTTATTTTACTTCTCCCATCCATTTTTTCAATAGTGGAGATAGAAGTAGAAGCAATATTCCAACTCCAATTCCAGAATAAACAAAATTCATAAAGAGATTTGGCATCTGATCTAAGTCTTCAGGGTCAAATCGTCCAGCCACTAGTCCTGCTACTAAGTTTCCAGCAGCAGTACCAACAAACCACATACCCATCATCTGACTAAGATATCGCTTGGGAGCCAACTTAGTCATAGTGCTAAGACCTACTGGACTCAGGCAAAGCTCTCCACAAGTATGAAGGAAGTAAGCTGCTATTAAAAAGAATGCTCCAGCTTTAAGACCTTGAGCAGCTATACCAGCCGCAACAACCATGAGATAGAAGCCTATTCCTACGAGTATCAATGCGATAGCAAACTTAATGGGGGTTCGTGGATTAAGATTCTTTGCTGCGAGGCTTACCCACAAAGCTCCGAATACGGGAGCTAATGTGATAAGAAAAAACGGATTGATCGATTGAAACCAGCTCGCCGGCATCTCCCAACCTAAAATGTTTCTATCTGTGAAGTCACGAGCAAATAAATTAAATGATGAACCGTGCTGCTCAAATCCTGACCAGAAGACAGCAGCACAAATGATTAAAAGAAAAATTACTGCAACTTTCTTTTTTTCGACAGTAGTCAAACCACCTGCTAAAAAAACATATCCAAAATAGGCCAAAGCAATCAAACAAATCAAAATGATAGTGGCCTCAGCTAATCCAGTGGCTGTCAAAATATCGATAGCTCCAGTAAATTGTAGTAATGCCAATAGTGCAATGGTGCCAATAGCAATGCCCCATCCCAATTTACTATTGCCTGTAGATTCATAGCTTGAGGTATCTTGATTGATATTTGGCTCGAGGCCAATATCTCCTAAGTGATGTTGCATCATACGATATTGGGCGAGTCCAAAAGCCATGCCTATACCCGCTATTGCAAATCCAAGGTGCCAATTGATGTTCTCTGCAAAGTATCCACATATGAGCGGGCCTAAAACAGCACCGATATTGATGCCCATATAAAAAATATAAAACCCAGCATCACGCTTGGCGGCTGCATCATTTGAATATAAATCACCTACTATCGAGCTCACATTTGGTTTGAGTAGTCCCGTACCTACTACAATGAAAATCAGCCCTAAAAAGAAGCTCAAATGATTTGGAATGGCAAGTATGAAGTGTCCGATCATGATAATGATGCCACCATACCAGATGGCCTTCCGAGTCCCAATGAGTCTATCTGCAATCCATCCACCTGGCAAAGCTAATAAGTAAACAAAGCAAGTATACAATCCATAAATAGCTCCTGTCGTCTCCTCTGAAAATGCTAAACCTCCTTCTGCTAATGGAGTGGTCATAAATAGAACAAGCAAGGCTCGCATACCATAATAAGAAAATCGCTCCCACATCTCAGTGAAGAATAATGTGGAGAGACCTATAGGATGACCAAAAAATGTTTTACTCATATGTATCCAACTTTTTAAGATGATTGGGCCTAAAAATAGACGATTCAATTTAATATTGGATAGATAGGCCGAGATTATGTGGATTTTGACTTCTCGGGGCGAATATTGTGTGGATTAATCTAAAAGAGGGGAGCTCCCCATCCTCAGCTCCCATCCAGATGCCTTCAGCATCCATGTGAGCATATCAAGGAGTTCGGTTTTTTGCTCTTCTGCTTTGTCATAGAGGTCGCTATTTTCCGCTTTTTCTCGGATGAAGTCTTTAGCCTCAAAGCCCATCTGGGTGATGTCTCGATCTGTGATCATGTTGAATAAGCCATTCTCAAAGTCGTAGCTTTTGACGTCGTGCTCGATGCTGAGGATCTCTGGGCTGAGATCGCCCTGTAGAGTGATGACCTTATTGTCTTCGTCGATATCAAAGGTTACACTCTCAAAATCATATCCTACCAGTACTTGAGCATTGACCTGTACTAAGGCCTTCTTTCGAAAGGGCCATAGATCGGCAAAGACATGATTTTCGTAGTTGTAGATTTCTGCAAAGTTACCTTCGACGGTGACGAGTTGAAATACTTTCTCGGCTCGCTGGAGAATCACATCGGAGGATACGATGTCCACACTGCGGCGCTTCTCCCACAACTGATACATGGAGAATATCCCGTAGCAGGCTAATGCAGTGAGAAGGACAAGCAGTATGTTTTTGAGCAGTTTCATGTATCAGAAGAACGAACTGAGAGTTCGATTTAGTTCTGATGGTCCGGTATTAATAACATATCACAAGTTTTCAAGATATGTTCCCCTCCTTCCCGTACCTTTGTCCATAGTGAAGACAGGGACTAAAATACTCGGCGTCGATCCAGGGACCAATATCACTGGCTATGCCATCATCGAGACAGAAGGTAGCAAGTGCAAAATGATCTGTCATGGGATCTTTGATCTGAGATCACATGACACGCACCAGACTAAGCTCAAGGAGATCTTCCTCCAGCTACAGGAGGTGATCGAGACCTATCTGCCGACTCATCTGGCTATTGAGGCTCCGTTTTATGGTAAGAATGTCCAGTCTATGCTCAAGCTCGGTCGAGCCCAAGGCGTATCCATGGCGGCAGCTATGACTATGGGCCTCGAGATCTACGAGTACTCCCCTAAGAAGATCAAGCTCGCCATCACAGGTAGTGGAAATGCCTCCAAAGAGCAAGTCGCCTCCATGCTACAGAGTCGGATGAATATCAAGATAGAGTCCAAGTATCTGGACGCCACCGATGCTCTCGGAGTGGCTGTATGTCACATGCAGCAGATGAGTTCCATCATACGTGGCGCTGGCCAAAAGCGCTACAATGACTGGAAGAGCTTCATCAATAATAATCCTAATCGAGTAGGTTAATCTTATAGTTGGGCTTGGATGGCGGATGCGACCTCTTGCATCTCCTCAGGGGAGAGCTGTAGCTTAGGTCGAGTGAAGTCGATGTCACTCATATAGTTGATCGGCACCAGATGGATGTGCGCATGTGGCACCTCAAGACCGATGACTGCCATACCGACACGATCACAGGGGTATGCTTGTTTGATGGCAGCAGCTATTGACTTGGCGAATGCGAATAGCTCGGTGTAAAGCTCATCGTCCAAGTCAAATAGCTTATCTACTTCTTTTTTAGGGATGACGAGGGTATGTCCTTTCTTGAGCGGATTGATATCCAGGAATGCGTAGCAATGCTCATTCTCTGCGATTTTGTACGATGGGATCTCTCCAGCTACTATTCTCGAAAATATACTCGCCATGATCTTGAGTTTTTTAGATGCTGATGTCCATTATCTCAAACTTCATCAAGCCCGCAGGAGTCTGTATCTCAGCGATCTCACCGACTTTTTTCCCTACGAGGCCTTTGCCGATCGGTGAGTCTACAGAGAGTTTTTTCTCTTTCAGATTCGCCTCTGACTCTGATACGATCATATACTGCAGCTCCTTATTCATCTTGAGGTTTTTGATTTTGACTTTCGTCAATATGGATACCTGAGATGTATCGACCTTACTGCTGTCGAGTATCTGTGCATTAGCTAATGATGATTCGAGCTCATGAATTTTCATTTCCAGCATTCCTTGAGCATCTTTAGCTGCGTCATACTCAGCATTCTCTGAGAGATCTCCTTTTTCTCTCGCTTCGGCTATGGCAGCAGCCGCTTCTTGTCTGCCTCTTGTCTTGAGGTCATCGAGCTCTGCTCGGATCTTGTCGTATCCTTCTTGCGTTAAATATGATATTCTACTCATGGTATGAATATTTGAGTGTTCTGTGTATTAATGTTAAAAGTGTAATGTGAAAAAATCGTCCAAGTAACAGATCAGGATCTTGATCTTATTGATCCTTTATTGTAGCATCGTACTTGGTTGATTTGAAAATAAAAGACGTTCCCGATCATCTCGAGAACGTCCAGTATATCATCTTAAGACAAAAGTATATTAAAAGGTACAAAGTTTCTATACCTTCTATTTTTTTAGGATCTCCGTTTATTGATTCTCATAAAAGCGTCCAATTTTGTCCAGTAGATATTGAGCGATCTTAACCAACGACTCTTGTGTCCAGCCAGCGACATGTGGTGTTAGCATGACATTGGGCATAGCGAATAGCTGATCATAGGTAGCTTGCCGTACATCCGTCAGTTCATCCAGTTTTTCATTTTCTAATACATCGAGACAGGCCGCACTGATCTTCTCTGACTGTAGCGCTCGTACGAGCGCAGCGGTATCGACGATAGGTCCTCTCGAGGTATTGATGAATATTAGCCCATCTTTACACTTGCTAAAAAAATCCGTACTGAGCCACATCCGAGTCTCTGCAGTCAGCGGTAGATGTACTGTCAGGATATCGGACTCACCGAGCAGCGTCTCCAGGTCTACAGATCTCACCCAGGGGAATGCCGTATCCATATCCTCTCGATACTTATCATAGGCGATGATATTCATATCCCAAGTCTGCAGCTTAGTAGCGACCTTGCCACCGGTATGACCACAGCCGAGGATGCCGATGGTTCTTTTTTCGAGCTCTATACCTCTATTTGGTTCTCGGTTCCATTTCCAGTTTTTTACTTGCGTATTCGCTCGCTGTAGATTATTGATGGTGCTGAGTAGCATACCTATCGTATGCTCTGCGACTGCATTAGCATTGCCCTCAGGCGAATTAATCACTCTGATACCCAGCGCTGCCGCTCTGGGTAGATCTATGATGTCCAAACCGGAACCGAGACGACCGATGAATTCCAAATGTCGGTGCTGAGTGAGGAAGGCATTATCGCAGATGACTTTGCTATTTATAATAATTCCATGATAGTCGCCCGCTATTGATTTTACCTCCGCATAGGGCATTTTGGGATGATAATTAACTTGAAAGTCCATTTTTTCAAGTCCATTTAAAAGTAAAGGGTGCACTTTGTCCGTGACGAGGATCTTCTTTTGAGCCATTTCTTGAGTTTAAGGGCGTACGAATTTAAGGTTCGCCAATCTCTACATATATTTGCGCAATTTTAAAAAAATGCCGAAAGATACATCTATAAAGTCCGTCCTAATAATAGGTAGCGGCCCTATCATCATAGGTCAAGCGTGCGAATTTGATTATTCTGGTTCTCAAGCCTCTCGATCTCTGAGAGAAGAAGGCATCGAGGTCAGTCTCATCAACTCTAATCCCGCCACTATCATGACAGATCCCGTGACTGCGGATCACATTTACTTACTTCCACTGACAGTCGAGAGTCTGGAGCAGATCCTGCAGGAGCGGCAGATCGATGCAGTATTGGCTACCATGGGTGGTCAGACAGCGCTCAATCTGGCTATCGATGCTGGCAAACAGGGTCTCTGGGAAAAGTACAATGTCAGACTGATAGGTGTGGATCTCGAGGCGATAGAGTTGGCAGAGAATAGAGAAGCCTTCAGAGAGCATGTGGTCAAGCTCGGACAATCAGTGGCTCCTTCTCACATCGCTAATAGCTACCTCGAGGGGAAAGAAGCAGCTCAGGATATCGGATTTCCATTAGTGATCCGTCCATCCTATACCCTCGGTGGATACGGTGGAGGGTTCGTGATGAAAGAAGAAGAATTTGATGAAGCTCTCCGCAGAGGCCTCAATGCATCTCCCACTCACGAGGTACTCGTAGAGAAAGCTGTACTCGGCTGGAAAGAATATGAGCTCGAGCTGCTCCGAGATGCTAATGATAATGTCGTCATCATCTGTACGGTCGAAAACCTCGATCCTATGGGTATCCATACAGGGGACAGTATCACGGTGGCTCCAGCGATGACGCTCTCTGATACCGCCTACCAGAAGATGCGCAATGATGCTATCCAGCTGATGCGCTCAATGGGCAACTTTGCCGGAGGATGCAATATCCAGTTTTCTCAAAATCCTGAGACTGAGGAGCTCATCTGTATCGAGATCAATCCTCGTGTATCGAGATCATCGGCACTCGCCAGTAAAGCGACAGGCTATCCGATCGCAAAGATCGCCGCTAAGCTCGCTATCGGCTATACTCTCGACGAACTCAAAAATCAGATAACTAAGACCACATCAGCATACTTTGAGCCGACACTCGACTATGTGATCCTCAAGATGCCACGATGGAACTTTAATAAATTTAAAGGGGCAGATCCTACACTCGGTCTTCAGATGAAGTCAGTCGGGGAGGTGATGGCGATCGGTCGAAGCTTTCAAGAAGCACTCCAGAAAGCCTGTCAGTCTCTCGAAAATGATCGTCATGGTCTCGGCTCTGATAAAAAGGAGTGGATCAAGACCGATGATATACTCGAGCGGCTGGAGAAGGCTAGTGATGACCGTATCTTCAGACTGAAGGATGCGCTCAGACTCGGTGTGCCGAGCAAGACGATCCAGAAACTGACTAAGATTGACCCTTGGTATATCAAGCAAATAAAAGGACTCGTCAAACTCGAAGACGAGCTAAATAAATACAACGTCCCTGAGGATATTCCTGAGACATTCTTTCGCAAACTAAAATCAGCGGGCTACTCAGATCAGCAGATCGCATGGATCATGAGAGTAGAGCTGGACAAGGTGACAGCTCAGCGCAAAAAGCTCGGCATCAAGAGAGTGTACAAAATGGTGGACACCTGTGCAGCAGAGTTTGAAGCACAGACACCGTACTATTATTCGACTTTTGATCAAGAGAATGAAAGCGTAGTCTCTGACAATCCTAAGAAAGTAATCGTACTCGGCTCAGGGCCAAATAGGATCGGTCAGGGTATCGAGTTTGACTATTGCTGTGTGCATGGTCTCTTAGCGCTAAAGGAGCTCGGCTATGAATCTATAATGGTCAACTGTAATCCAGAGACGGTATCGACTGACTTTGACGTAGCGGACAAACTATACTTCGAGCCAGTATACTGGGAGCATATCAAGGAGATCATCGATCATGAGCAGCCAGAAGGTATCATCGTACAGCTCGGAGGACAGACGGCTCTGAAGCTCGCAGAAAAATTCCACGAGAAGGGTATCAAGATCATCGGTACGCAGTTTGAGGATATGGACTTAGCGGAGGATAGAGGATCATTCTCAGATCTACTGAAAGAGCTCGGCATCCCATATCCTAAATATGGCGTAGCAGAGACCGCTGATGATGCTATCGAAATCGCTAATCGTGTGAGCTATCCAGTACTGGTGAGACCATCCTATGTGCTCGGTGGTCAGCGTATGAAGATCGTCATCAATGATCAAGAGCTTGAGCGTCAGGTGCTCAGTATCTTTAAGCATATGCCTGATAATAAGGTATTGATTGACCAGTTCCTCGAGAGAGCTCGTGAGGCGGAGATCGATGCGATCTGTGATGGGGAGAATGTGCACATCATGGGTGTCATGGAGCATATCGAGCCAGCGGGTATCCACTCTGGTGATAGCTCTGCAGTACTACCTCCATATAGTCTCAGTGATGAGGTCATCCAGACGATGATGGACTATACTAAGAAGATAGCCCTCGCTCTGAATATTAAGGGCTTGATCAATATCCAGTTTGCTATATCATCGACCTACAAAGGTCAGGAGGAGCGAGTCTATGTCATCGAGGCTAATCCTCGTGCATCGAGGACTACTCCATTCATCGCTAAAGCGTATAAAGTGCCATACCTCAACATAGCTACTAAAGTGATGCTCGGTACACACAAGCTGACAGACTTTGAGATGATCAATGATATGGATGGCTATGCGATCAAAGTGCCGGTATTCTCATTCAATAAATTCCCGAATGTGGATAAGCGACTCGGGCCAGAGATGAAGTCTACTGGAGAGGCGATCAGATTTATCAAAGATCTCTCCGACCCGTTCTTCAGAGAAATGGACAATAACAGAAGCAGATACCTCTACAACTAAGTCGTAGAAATAATATCATGAAGACGAAGAAGGACACCATTTGACATAGATGGTGTCCTTTTTATTGTGGTATTTCTATTTTGAAACTACTTCCTTGGTCTTTATTTATTTCTATGGAGATATGTCCGTCGAGATCTTCGACTATTTTTTTGCAGATACTTAGCCCTATTCCTGCTCCTTCAAATTCTTGTCGAGGGTGTAGCCTGCTGAACATCTCAAAAACCTGCTCTCTAAAGGCGGGATCTATGCCGATACCATTGTCCGACACGATGATGATGCATCTACCAGACTGCATAGTACTCGTGATATCCACAGTTGGGACATCACTCTTGTTGAAGTAGATAGCGTTTTGGATCAATGATTCGAATAGTAGCTTTAGCCTTTTAATATCCGAGCTAATAGTCGGTAGATCATGAGCATTCACTATAGCATTATGTGATTGGATATAGTCCTTCATATCATGTTTCACCTCCTCTATGAGATGATTTAGATTGATAGGATCACTAGACCTTGGGATGTTATTGAGCGATGAAAAGGCTTGGATACTATTGATGAGTTTATTCATCTGCTTAGCGCTTTGAGATATCAGATTCATATACTCATCAGCTTTCTGCTCATCAGTAGTCGTCCTACTGAGACTCGCAAAACTACTAATGCTACGTAAGGGTTCTTTCAGGTCATGAAAAGCGACATAGGTGAGCTGCTCCAGTTCTTTTTTGGCTTGAGATAGCTCTGCAGTGCGTTTTTTTACTTCTTTGTCCAATTTCTGCGCCTGCCTGTGACGATCATAAAATAACCAACTCACAAAACCCGTCAACAGTAAAAGTAGAGTTCCTATGAGCCCTAATATCTTCTTCTGATTAGATGATTTTTCGAGCTGGAGCTCTTGAAGTTTTATCTTTTGCTCCTTAGCCTCTGTTTCTAATTTTACTAAAGCTTCACTGGTGGCATTAATGCGTTCTTGATGATGGAGTGTATCTGATAGCTCCACATATTTTCTGAATAGTTCTTTTTCTTGATTTTGGTCCTGCACCGACATGTTAAGGATGAGTTTGAGCTTGACAGCCTCAGCATATTCTTTGTTATACTCGCCTTCATTAGAGGTGATTATTCTTTGCATGGCGGTATTTGCTCTTCGTAGGATTGGGTCGTCAGGACTGAGTTTTATTTTTGATTGCAATAAGACATCGGATAGGAGTCGTCCGGCTTTGATATTATAGGCATCTATGGTGCCACTATTTTCTGCAGAGGAGAATACCCGATTGAGTGCAGTGAGTGCTTGCTCATAGTTGCCCATGCCTATTTGACCTTCACTTTCTAATAAGTAGGTACTTACATATTCGAGGTTGGAGAGCTTATGCTTTTCGCAAAGTTCTTTTGCTTGATAGATTACCTCCAGACCTTCAGCGTAGCGCTGAGCCTTGAGATGCGCTGTAGCTATCCCTGTCATAAGATCCCACACAGTGATGGCACTTTTTCCTTCGTCAAAATCTGATTGACTTCTCAGCTTTTCTAAGCTTGCTTGATAGATTTCTATGGCTTTGTCGTACTGTCCAAATGATAGATAGGAATTGCCAATACCCGAGTTAATACTAAACAATAAATATTCAGCTAATGGAAATTTTTCGGCATACCTCTTAGCTGTGACTAAGTGATCCAGTGATCGCTGTGACTCTCCCATGACACCATAAAAAGTGCTCAGATATTTAGTGGTTTTGATATAAGATAAAGTGTCTTTTGCCGCAATATGCTGATCTGCAGCGAGACCCATATAGTACAGGGAGCTATCATGCTGTGAGCTATAGCTATGATAAAAGCCTAAGTATTCATACGTGGCTCTCAGCCGCTTGTCCTTAGCGGCTTTATCTTCGAGGAGGTCTTTAGATATACTAAAGTAATAGCGCACTGAGTCCAAGTCTCCCTGAAAAAAGTAGTGTAAGCCGATGATCTCATGAAAATAGGCCTCGAGAGTCGCATCCTCAAAGGTATGACTGGATAAGGTTGGTATGGCAAAGCTATAGATACTTTCGGATTCGCCGCTATTGACGTTTACTACTGTCTTATATAGCTGAGCACGTATTAGTTCTTCACCACAGTCTTTGTTTTCGCATCTATCTATGACATCGTTGATCAGTGGGCCTGGATCTTTATTTGCGGCATCACCCAGCCATAAGATACTGTCTATGATTTGATTTTGCTTCTTGATCTGTGAGATCATGTCATGAGTCTGAGCAAGAGATGAATCCATACTCAATCCTATGATTACTAATATTATAAAGAGTGATGATGACCAATTCTTCAAAGAAAAAGCGTGTTTTAGATAGCAAATGAGACTATAATATAATCACTATTATATGAACAGAATAGATCAGATCAATTGAGATGTCAAATATTTGTCAATTTCCATTTGACATAGATGGTGTCCTTTTTTACTTCTGCACCTATCCTTTCGTAAAATGCTTGTCCTGATAAATTTTCTCGCCTGACGAGCCACTCTATCCGATCGGCGGATTCATTTGTAGCGATGTCCGACACTGCCTGAAAGAGGGCATAGCCATATCCCGATCCTCGATACTCCTCTCTGACAAAGGCGTCCTCGACCCATATAGTACGAGCCAACTCGAATGAGGAAACGGTGAAGTAATAGTTGAGAAAGCCAACTAAAGCGCCATTTTCTGCTACCGCTACTAAAGTGTAAATATGCTGCTGATCTGGATGAAAAAATTGACGAAAGTCTCCTAAATCTGCCTCAAATGCATCTCCGTCAAAAATGGCGAACTCCTGCATCATCTCGTATAGCGCCGGTATATCGGCAGTTTCTAATGCTCGTATCAAAACTCAATAAAAATTAGTGAATGCTAAAGTAGCCATACATCTGATAGATAAATAGTGCGACACCAGCGATGATGAGATAGGTATTAGCTGCCTTGTAGAATGCCTGATAGCTTTTCTTGCTCTGCCACTGCGTGATAAGGAATACGATCGGTATCAATGCTAATATCTGACCAAGCTCAACACCGATATTAAAACATAGAATCTTAGCTAAGAACTGATCCATGCCCATGTCAAAAGACTGAAGACGAGTTGACAGTCCAAACCCATGAATCAGCCCAAATATGAAGACCATATAGAGTAGATTGGGAGATTTGATACCCAGATTCTCAAAGCCACCCAGATTCTCAAAGCCCTTGTAAAGTACACTGAGAGCGATCACAGCGTCGATGAGATGTTCATCCGCTTTGATGCCCAGATAGGTTGCTCCGATCAGAGTGATGCAATGACCGAGGGTGAATACCGTGATAAATCGAACGATATCCCTGAACCCTTTTAGATAAAATATGACACCTGCTAAAAATAGGAGGTGGTCATATCCTGTAAGCATATGCTTAGCTCCGACATAGATGTAGGATAGGAGTCCTCCATTGTCGAGCGTGGCTTGATCTGAGGCGCTGACTCCATGAGCCATGAGCGTCATGGGTAGTAGGAGAGTCAGACTCGTAGCGATGAGCAGTGATCTGCGATTCATATTATCCCTGATTCTTGCTAAAGTAAAAGAACAAAGCACCTACGAGCAAAAGGCTGCCTATCCAATAAACGTAAGACGGAATACCTCCCTCACTATGATCATGATGTGCGTGATCATCACTGTGGTCATGCGTCACTTCGAATGTCAGTGTAGCCCAATTACTCTCATGGGTCAGGCCTTCATCGGTATTGTGCACCAGGTGTATCGTGCGGAGATACCAGATCCCATCTGCCGATAGATCTACGCTGACAACACCACGGTCATCTGTGCGCAGCTGCTGGCCAGAGGTGTGAGTATGCGGCTCGTCTTCGTCATGACTGTGCGCATCATCGTGATCATGGCTGTGAGAGTGCTCCTCATCTCCATGGCTATGACCGTGAGCAGTAGGCCGATAGTCTGCATATACGAGCTGATTAGTCAGCGGCTGCCCGCCAAAGAGGAGTTTGACCTGTAGCTGATCGCCCGTATGCTTTTCATAGGGATTGCTCAGTGGGACGAACTCGATAGGGTAGCCCAGCTCAGTGGCCCAATCATCAGAGGTCTGATCACCTACTTGATAGATGGCTTTGACGTGCTTAGAGTATCTTTCGTTAGCGGGATCATTTATGGTGTTGTTGTCTTTTCTGTACTGTAGCATGTCGAGTACACCATCATGCTCGAGATAGCTATTAAAATCTTCGGCAGACATCTCAAAATCTCGAGATCGTGTCGATAGACCTGCTACCCATGTGCCTGGGTCTCCTGTGGTAAAGTGAAGAATCGTGATGCTGCTATCTTTTTCTGTCCATTGATCATCAGTCATGCGAGTCCTCTTGCCATTGCCGACGATGCTGGCGTCGATCATACGATCTCGGTCGATGACATTGTCACTTTTTTCAAAGGTGCCGTTGTAGAGATCGATCGTCGATGCCTGATGAGGCTGTAGGAAGTAGGTATCCAGCTTGAGATACATGTCGTGGCTGCAGAACAAAATGAAGCCTAATAGCAATAATGCGGTAGTACGAATTTTCATTTGGTGATTTCGTTTGATTTCATGTATTCAGATACGATTTCTCGAGATCCGTATTCGATTTTCTTATTGACCAAAGTATCACAGAATACTAAATGGCTCAACAAGAATAATGTATTGATGTGTGAAATATACGGGTGGAAAGTGCGGAATGGATCTACCAAAACGATAAAAAGTGAGAAATTTTGTCAAAATAAGCTGAAAAATAGATACCTAAGGTTGCTATGCCTAAGAATAATAGGTATTTTAGAATCATGATAGATCCAAAGCTACTCAGAGGGAGTCTCGATACCATCATCCTCAAGTTGCTCGATGAGCACGGAGAGATGTATGGCTATGAGATCACACAGAAAGTCAAGGAGATCACCGCAGGTGAGATCAAGCTCACAGAAGGGGCTCTCTATCCTGCTCTCCATCGCCTCGAGGGCAAAGGAATCCTGACGACAGAAATGCGAAGTATCGGCAATCGTATGCGAAAGTACTATCGCCTCACTGAGTCAGGTCAAGAAGAAGTCGTGCAAAAGCTCTCTGCCATGGATGAATTCATCAAGAGTATACAGCTCATCCTCAATCCTAAAATCGCCTAACATGTGGAACGTCAAGGGGAAATGGAAAGCCAATGATAATACGCTGCACTACAGCTATGATCAGCTACCTCAGGATGCGACAGAGCGGCAAAAAGTACAGTATGTAGATAATCTGCTCAATACGATCCTGACAAGATCTAATAGCCAAGGAAACTATATCGACCTACGGGCAGAGATCGCTGATCACTATATCAATTCGCTCGGAGAGCATCAGCTATCAGAGCTTAGCGGAGCGTCTTTTCGACGAGCTATAGCTGTGATCCACGAGCAGTTTGGTGGAGCGAGTAGAGTAGTGGAGATCGCCAAGGCATTTGAAAAAGAGCGGAGATCTATTGTCCAGCGTACATTTTTCAGGTGGTTTTCGAGGTACTGGATGATCCATGTGGTGATGTTGATTTTAATAATCTATACTTTAAGCCAACTTACAACATGGACTTGCTATCTGATTGGAAGTTTTATAGTCGTAAGTATTGCTTTAGGAAGTACATTCTCATTCCTAAAACAGCGAAATATTTACGAATCAACCAAAGGTCTTGACTCGTCCGTTGCCCAATACTTTAATTATAAGTTGTCCCTTATATCATTGGTTTTATTCCCTGTTTACTTTTTTAATTTAGAAGAGGATAGCACAGGCTATGCTTTGATGACAAGAGCAATATTATTGTGTCTCCCCTATGTCTATCTCTGGATATTCTACTATCACCATACGGCCTGTAGTCAGCTGATAGCTCCCATACTGGAGCGATACAAAACCGAGCTGATATGAGCCGATCCCATTTTCTTACATCTCAAAATCTAAGTCTATGAAGCATCAAGAATCACTGAGTAAAGAGCAAATACAGAAAATTTTTGACTTCACTCGACAGAAGTATGTCAAGTACTACGATGTCCAGATAGAGCTGGTAGATCATATCGCTGAGGAGATCCAGGCTCGCAGAGCACAGGATCCCAGCTTATCTTTTGATGATGCTATGTATCAGGTATATAAGAGTTTTGGGATCTTCGGATTCAGTAAAGTGCAAGAGGAAAAGGTAAAACAAATAGAGCAATACTGGGGGAAAAGAATAGGTCGACATCTACTCAGCTATTTGACACTGCCAAAACTGTTGATGAGTATAGGATTGACTATTGGATTTTCTTTAGTTACGAGATTTATTCATGCGTTGCATTGGGACTTATCTTATGCAGTCTTGGGTGCGGCCTTGGCTTATATCATTTGGATCATTTTCACAGTGCGGAAGATCAAATCAAAAACACAAAAGCTACATTCCAATGGTCAAAGACTACTCAGTGTAGATGCATTCGTAGCTGCCACTACTATGACTTTACCCATTGGTGCCAGTCTTCTGAATGTTGTCAGTTTTACCAGTGATAGTACCTTGATTATTAATATCATATTACCCATAATTTTCAGTCTGCTCACGATACTGACTTACTGTATGATTTACGATTTTCCTCCCATGCTGGAGGCGGACATCAGACAGCGCTATGGGCATATGGACCTATCAGATCGTAAGATTACTGTAGCTTAAAGACTTTCTTGAGTATTGTCTCCATGAGACACCACTTCGTAATAGATGACTGCAGGAGATTAGCTCCTACGAATGCGGTAAACCATAGCCAATTAGGATGTACATAGATGCTCAGTAGTATACTGATCAAGATGAATGTGCCTGCTATAGCTCGGATGACTCTTTCTAACATGTTGATACTGTTTTATTGGATTTGATCATTGAGATTATGACTATCGACACAGAGCAGAAAAGCTCTGACAGGACTGTCATTTTCTATTTTTTTGTTGAAGGCATTGACCATAGTCATGACCTGTCGTGCCTGCTCCTCAGGAGTAAAGGCGAAAAACATCACTGACTCCACATAATCTCGTGACGATGCAAACCAGTTAGAGATAGATTGAGAAGTATCTACTTCTTTGTAGCCTGAAATATCAGATCTGCTGTAAGCTACGACGCCTGCTTCTTTCAGGAGCTTGGCGATGTCTTTGTCAAAATATTGAGTCCCTGTGAGTACTACGAGTTTCATGATATAGAAGATTATGATTTGACTATTGGTGATTTTTTCTTTCTGTCAGATAATAGACTAATGGCACTACGAGGAGCGTCAATATCGTAGATGCGATAGTGCCGCCCATCAGTGATATGGCTAAACCCTGAAAGATTGGATCAAAAAGTATTACGAAAGCACCGATGACCACAGTACCTGCTGTGAGCAGGATCGGCGTAGTACGTACCGCACCTGCCTCTATCACTGCTTGTTTGAATGGGATACCTTCGTCCAGTCGTAGATTGATGAAGTCTATGAGCAGCACAGAGTTTCGTACCATAATACCTGCCAGTGCTATCATCCCGATCATAGAGGTAGCTGTGAAAAAAGCTCCCATGATCCAGTGACCTAAGACGATACCGATCATAGAGAGCGGTATAGCGACCATCATGACCAGTGGCGCTTTAAAATTCTGAAACCAACCTACTATCAGTATGTATATGAAAACGAGTACGACTGCGAAGGCCGTCCCGAGATCTCTGAATACCTCGAGTGTGATCTGCCACTCTCCATCCCACTTGACCGTGAAGTCCTCCTCGGAGTCCGGTGCCGCCGCATATGCTTCTTCTATAGAGTAGCCATCAGGTAGCTGAATATTGCGGACACGCTCTCCCATATCCATGATAGCATAGACTGGACTCTCGAGCTGACCTGCCATCTCTGCCATGACATAGACTACTCGACGTTGATTCTTGCGATAGATGCTTTTGTCTTTTACTCGTACATGCACCTTCACGAGATCAGTGATCGGATAGGGTGATCCTTGACTATTCAGGACTTTGAGCTGCTTGAGATAGTTGATATCTGATCGATCTACTTCTGATAGCTGCATATTGATACCAACAGATTCTTGATCATGCTCTGCATTGATATAAGATATAGGGCGATCTGACATGGCAATATTGAGACTGGCCACTATCTGCTGTGGCATGACACCATTGAGCATGGCTTTTTCCTTGTCTATGACGAAGTGATACTCGGTCTGATCATCCTCTACCATCCAGTCCACATCGACTACATCGGGTGTCGTAGAAAGGATATGACGTACACTATCTGCGATCGCCTGCTGTCCCTCATAGTCAGGTCCATAGACCTCCGCTACGAGTGTAGAGAGTACTGGAGGTCCTGGTGGTACCTCTACGATTTTCACATTGGCATCGTATTTTTTGGCGATCTCCTGTATGGCGGCACGATGCCGCTTAGAGATGTCGTGACTCTGAGCAGATCGTGTGGTCTTATCGGTGAGATTGACCTGAATATCTGCGACATTGGAGCCAGATCGCAGGTCATAGTGACGTACTAATCCATTAAATGTAATAGGCGCTGATGTGCCTACATAGGTCTGATAGTTGAGTACTTCATCTTGCTCTGATAGATATAGGGCGATCTCTTTTGTGACATTATTCGTCCGTTCGAGTGTGCTGCCTTCGGGCATATCTACCACTACTTGAAATTCATTTTTATTGTCAAACGGTAGCATTTTGACCGCCACTGACTTATTGACAAACATGAAGAGCACACCGATCAGTATGAGGCTATTGATACCGAGGAATAAGATGCGTTTCCACTGGGACTCGAGCAGCGGATTGACCATCCGATAGTAGAGCTTGTATATCCATGTTTCTTCGAGCTGGTATTCTTTTTCTTCCTTATCGGAATGGTCTTTTTCTCGTAAGAGCTTAAAGCCTAAATAAGGAGTGATCGTCAATGCGACGAAAAGCGATAGTAACATGGCTATAGTCGCACCTATAGGCATCGGACTCATATAGGGCCCCATGAGTCCAGAGACGAACGCCATAGGCAATACGGCGGCGACGACCGTGAAGGTGGCTAAAATGGTAGGATTTCCTACTTCATTGATGGCATACAGGGCTGCTTGCTTAAAGGGGAGCCGTTTCATCTTGAAATGCCGATGCATATTCTCAGCGATGATGATCGAGTCATCCACCACGATACCCGTCACGAATACTAAGGCGAAAAGCGTAATCCGATTGAGCGTATAATCAAGAAAGTAATAGGCGAACAAGGTCATCGCAAATGTCACCGGTACGGATAGGAATACGACCAGGCCACCTCTCCATCCCATAGAGAGCATGACGACGAGAGTCACCGCCACTATAGCACCGACTAAGTGCATCAGTAGTTCTGACACCTTGTGTGATGCGGTAGCGCCATAGTTTCTCGTGACATCGACATGGATACCATCGGGGAGGATGGTCTTCTGGAGTCGGTCGACTCGTGTCTGCATTTGGTCGGCGAGCATCATAGCATCAGCGCCTTTTCGCTTAGCAACAGATATAGTCACTGCAGGATAGTCGCCAGCATAGTTTTCCTTTGGCTCTCCAGCATACTTACCATATCCAAAAGAGACATACTCTTTAGGATCTTCTGGTCCATCTACTACAGTGGCGATCTGTCGTAGGTATATAGGGTTGTTTTTGTAGGTACCGACGATTAGGTTTTCCAGATCTTCTTGGCTGGTCAAGAAAGTCCCAGCTTTGACAGCATATTCGACGTCATTTTTATCCAGGGTGCCGGAGCTATATTCTTGATTATTCGCTGAGATGAACTGTGAGATACTGAGTAGATCGAGCCCACTCTCTGCCATTTTTTCGCTGTCTATGATCACTTTCATCTGTCGAGACTGACCTCCGATGACTTTAGTGACGGAGACGTCTTTTATTTTTTCTATTTCTTCAGACAGCTCTTGTGCTACTCGCTTGAGCTCATAGCCTCCATACTGATCACTCCATAGTGTCAGGCCAAAAATCGGTACATCGTCGATAGCTCTGGACTTTACTAACGGCATAGTGACACCTGGCGGCATCTCATCCATATGCTTCATGATCTCATTATAGAGCTTGACGAGGGATCTCTCGATATCCTCTCCTACGTAAAACTGTACGATGATCATCGCCTGTTCATTCATCGAGGTGGTGTAGACATATTCTACACCTGTGATGTTAGTGATGAGCTTTTCAAGAGGCTTAGCGATACGAGTCTCGACTTCCTCAGGACTGGCTCCCGGATATCCGACGAATATGTCAGCGATCGGGACATCGATCTGAGGCTCCTCTTCTCGAGGGATGAGTGATGTGCTGTATATCCCGATGATCAAAAATGCTCCCATCAATAGTATCGTAAGCTTACTATCGAGAAAGAGGCTGGCTATTTTTCCTGCTAATCCGTTTTGCATGTTTTTCGCTTTTTGAATTGATAGAGAGGGGCTATTGGATATTGACTTTTACCCCATTGTATAGGCGACCGTCGGCAGTGAGGATGTAGGATTCTCCACTGCTCAGACCAGAGAGTACCTCTACTTGATCTCCTATTGTTTTGCCAGTTCTGATAAAGCGGAGCATAGCTTTCTGATCATCAGTGATGGTGTAGATGCCTACGAGCTGCCCTTTATGGACGATGGCTGATTGATCGACGGTGATGGTGGAGGTCGATGCTGATTGATCTTGAGAGGTTACTGGTATGGCTATCTCAGCAGAGACATACATCCCTGAGAATAGCTCTTTCTTTTGCGCCTCTTGACTGAGATCGATGATCACTTCATATTGTCCGCCGGTGCGTAGTGCAGAGGTATTTATTTTGGCTATTTTCCCTTCCAGTATTTCTCCAGTTGACTTGAGGGTTAGCTTGACTTTTTCCCCTTTCTGGATTTGGCTGATAGCGCTCTCTGGGATCATCACTGATGCCTCATAGCGCCCCACTCCCTCTATGGCAAACATCGGTCTGCCAGGATTTACTAATTCTCCTTGCTCGATCATTTTCTCCACTATGACTCCATTGATAGGGCTGGAGATCGTAGCATAGGACATCATCGTATTGAGCTCGTTTAGTTTTTCTTTCGCCTGACTGAGCTTAGCTGCCATAGCGTCTTTTTGAGTGCTGATATCATCGAGTTCTTTTTGAGTAGCGCTCTTTTTATCATAGAGTGCTTTCATTCTATTATAGTTCTTATCCACATTAGAGATCATCGCATTGAGCTCAGCTATGCTGGCATTGATCTGTGATTTTTGATTATTGAGCTCTTCTACGCTCAGTTGAGCGAGGCGCTGGCCCTGTCGTACTCTGTCTCCGAGATCCACTGTGATCGTCTGGGCATATCCCATCATGCGAGCAGCGACATTCACTCGGGCTGAGGATTGTATTTTTCCTGTAGCTGAGATGGCTGTAGGCATATTATCACTGCCGACCTTATTGACTTTTACATTGATGACAGTAGTATCATCTGCGGCGACCTGTACTTCTTCTTGGTGACAGGATGACATTATTATCACGACGGTGATGAGAGCGGTAGCTATGCTTTTGATTGTAGTATGGTACTTCATATTGTTTTTATTCTGAGAGATTAGATTCTGTGAGCATATTGATTTCTGATAGAGCTATGTGCTGTTGGTATAGAGCTGTTATTTTTTTCATTTGGGCGGCAGAGAGTTGCGTCTCAGCCGTGAGTAGATCAGTTACTTTTTCGAGTCCTTCGGCGACTCGATCTTGGCGGATGCGGAGTACTTCTTGAGCACTTTTGATCGATTTTTCGGCAGAGAGCAGAAGTGTTTTTGCTTGGCTGTATCTGTCCTTAGCAGCAGATAGCTGCATCTCATCATGAGATCTTGTTTTGCTATATGCAGTCTGTGCTTGCTCGAGTTGGATGCGAGCTTTTTGCGTTTCGTACTCTGTTTTCTTGCCATCATAGATGGTCCAGCTAGCCTGTACACCCAGTAGGTAGCCATGCTGACCATGAGAGAAATCCATTCTTTCATTGAGCTCATAGCTTGCGAATGCATTGACTCTCGGAGCGATGGCATATTCTTTGGCTTTTATATTTTTCTCACTGGCTTTGAGCTGTTCTTCCCATGCCAGATAGTCGGAGCGATCAGTTGGGATATCAGTAATACTTTCTATAGATATGTCTTCATGTAGAGCATCAGATGGTGTATAGATGATACCGTTTTCGGTACCCATGATATAGTTGAGTTGATTGGATATGGCGTTTATGTTTTTTTCTTGTTGAGAGATATCCGTCTCGATCTCAGAGATCCTGAGCTCTACTGCGAGGACATCAGCATAGGGAGCATAGCCTACTTCGTAGTTATCATTTACCAGTTTTAGATTCGCTTCAGCCGTTGTTTTGGCTTTCGCCAATACTGTCATGGCCTCTGTAGTCAGCTGTAGTTGGCGATAGAGCAGTTCGATATTATGGTTGATGACATATTCTACACGTATGGATTGGTACTCAGCAGCTTTCGCCATATCCTGCATGATATCTCGGTAGACCACAGCATCCTTGTTGTAGATCGGTTGCTGTATGCTGAGCTGAGCATTGAGATTAGTGAGAGAGGTCGGATTATTCAGTGATGCAGGGATGAAATCCTCCTGTACTAATGATCCCTGCTGCAGTCTACTGCCAAAAGCATTCAGTGGTACATTAGTCATCATACCTGTAGCAGATAGTGCCACTTGTGGTTGATAAATGTTCTGCATCTTTTCAGCATCAGCCTGTGTATATTGTTGCTGTAGCTGGCTGAGCTTAAGATCCATGTTATTGGTCTTAGCCGTAGTTATGGCCTCTGCTAATGATAGCTCTTTGGTCTGCGCTGCTAGTGTATTGCTGATAGATAGCAGGGTAGCCATCAGCATGATTTTTAAAATATAAAAGGATGTCTTCGACATACGTTTTGCATTGAGATTTTTGATGAGGTCAAAGGTATTGGCATGTATAGTGGCACTCGGTGAATGTCATCACAGGGATCGGGTGATACATGTCACAATCAGGTCCCGTCATTTGGGACTCTTCTGATGTACACAGATCAAAGGGGGTAGAGAGAGACCTATTGATCCTTGGCCTCGAGTCAATAATAAAATCAGAGAAGCGAAAGAATAGCTACTTTTGCATCCCTGTCCAAAACGCTAACATTTGGGAGACTACGATACATCAGCATTTGAAGACATACGGGCTTATCACGATGAGGAGGTGCGACCTGCACTTGATAGATTGATCGAAGATGACGAGTTCATAAGTGCGATCATAGACCTGAGGATCAAGAAGCGATCGAAACTCATGAAAGCACTGGCATATCCATTTGTACGACAGCGCATGAGGAGGATCTTGCGAGGTATCCATGATGTCTATGGCGTGCAGACCTTGGTCAGAGATTTTATGCGGAGGATGATTGCTCGTTCTACGGCAGGATTCACGGTGAGTGGTTTGGATGGACTGGATAGGGAGAAGACCTATCTATTCATCTCCAATCATCGAGATATCGTACTCGACCCTGCGATGGTGAGCTACTCTCTCTACAATAATGGCTACAAGACAGTACGTATAGCCATCGGAGATAATCTCCAGTCTAAGGACTTCATCACCGATCTCATGAAGCTGAATAAGAGCTTCATCGTCAAGCGATCCGTCAAAGGGCCACGAGAGATGCTGGCTAACTTCAAGACGCTATCGGCATATATCAGCAAGTCGCTCAATGAGGATCAAGAATCTGTATGGATCGCTCAGGGCGAAGGTAGAGCTAAGGACGGGAAGGACATCACTCAGCCCGCTATCATCAAGATGATCACTATGAGCAAGGGTAGGCAGGAGAGTTTTGAAGAATTCATCAATGGGCTCCATATCGTCCCTGTGAGCATCTCCTATGAGTATGATCCCTGTGATGGGGCCAAGGCTCGAGAGCTCTATCTGAGAGAAAGAGATGGCAGCTATAAAAAAGGACCGCAAGAGGACTTTCAGAGTATCACAAAAGGTATCACCGGGTATAAAGGGAAAATTCACCTCCATTTTGGGGAAGTAATAGCAGGTAGCTACAGCAACCCGACAGAAGTGGCTCAGGAGATAGATCGACAGATCATATCTAACTATAAAAGCTATCAGTCTAATCAGGATGCCTACGACATGATGTATCAAGGAGCAGCAATGTCTGCAGATACACCCGTCGGTCAGCGTATACTCGACATGCCAGAGGAGCATAGATCCTTTGCATTAGCCATGTATGCTAATGTGATCCAACTCAAAAATGAGCTGGAAAAAAATCAAGAGCTATCCAAATCATAATACGACCGATAGTGATAGATCATCTGATGACCGCAATTAAGAGCAATAGTCGCTCGTTAGTAGAGCGTCTTATGAACAAGAAGGTCTCAATACTTATCATATTAGGTCTGATAGCGCATCTATCCTATGCGCAAAAAGGAATCGAACTCGGTGGTTGGCTCGGAACGGGTCACTATTTTGGTGATTTACATACGAGCTTCTCATTTGATGAGCCTCGACCGGCTGGTGGTTTGATTTTCAGATATAATTTTGACGAGCGCATCAGTCTCAAGTCATCGGTCAACTATACCCGGATCCATGGGGATGATGCTCGCTCTGACAATTCTTACGAGTTTAATCGACAGCTCAGCTTTTACTCAGACATCTTTGACTGGACTAATCAGTTAGAGTTTAATTTCTTTCCCTATTTCCACGGAAGTGAAGAAGAGAACTGGACACCTTATCTATATGTAGGGTTCAGCGCACTCAGCTACAATCCTAAACGAAATCTCGAGGATGGCAGTAGTGCCACTCTCAGACTATTTGGCACAGAGGGGCAGCCACTGGGCGAGGAGTATGGCAGGTTTACGATGGCATCAGCCTTTGGCATGGGGATTAAGTGGGATATCAACTATGACTGGAGCATCAATGCAGAGATAGGGATGCGAGTCGCTCGCAGTGACTATCTCGATGATGTCAGTGGAGTATATCCGGATTTTGATGAGCTCAGGAGGGTGAGAGGAGAGTCTGCGGTGCGACTTTCTGATCCATCTACTACGGCGACGGCCTTTCGTCAGCGTGGAAATAATAAAAACAATGACAGTTATGTCTTGTTCGGGTTCAGCATCTTGCGTTATTTTGGGCGACTACCTTGTCCAAAAATATCGCAGTCACGATGATACAGCAGTACGACTTCACACTAAGAGCCTACAGTAGAGGATATCATATCATCACACATGAGGTGATGTCACATATCTCAGAGTTGCCTGATAGAGGTATTTTTCACCTATTCATACAGCATACATCTGCAGGGCTGACGATCAATGAGAATGCCGATCCTACAGTCCTTCAGGACTATGAGAGCTTCTTCAATCATATCGTACCAGAAAACATGACCTTTGTCAAGCATGACATAGAGGGACCCGATGACATGCCTGCTCATATCAAAAGCTCACTGGTAGGATCGTCTGTGAGTATACCGATCCGTAGAGGGAAGTTAGCATTGGGTACATGGCAGGGGATTTACTTATGCGAGTTTAGAGATAGGCCACATCGTCGATCACTCATCGCTACTATTTATTCTTGATGTTACAGCTGATCATAGACGGGATTTATTTGGGATTAGCATTAGCGATTCTTTTAGGACCGATATTCATCCTACTCATGCAGTCTTCGCTGGAGCATGGCACTCGAGCAGGATTAATTGCAGGCTCAGGGATCTGGGTGAGCGACGTGATCATCGTTTCATTGACCTTATTATTCATTAGGCGGATAGATACATGGGTACAGCATCCTTCTTTTATATTTTGGATGGGACTGGTCGGAGGTATCGTACTCATCGCAGTAGGCGTGGCATCTGCTATGAAGGAATCTACGCTGGATCTAAATGCCAAGCAGGATTTAGGTAGTACATGGTTTGGCTTTTTTTCCAAAGGATTTTTAGTTAACACAGTGAATCCATTCACCTTCATATTCTGGCTCACTACTATCACATCGTATGTTGCCACTAAAGGCATAGACCCTGCTGAGAGTAGAATATTCGTCACGGCTATCATATTCACGATCATGGCGACCGATACGCTCAAGGTTCTCCTGGCTAAGATGATCCGCAAAAGAATCAATACGAAGACACTGAATCTGATAAACAAAATAGCAGGTGCAGCCCTTGTTATATTCGGTTTTGTGCTGCTATTGCGCAGTGTGTGGTGATAGCTGCTGATATATTCTCGGCGAACGGTTATTTTTGCCGCTCTTTTATTGATTATTACAGGATACAAGTATTCTAAAAACATATAGTAGATGAGTCACGAGTTTCATGATCTCAAAGTGAGTAAAGTAGTACAGGAGACACCTAAGTCCAGCTCAGTTTATTTTGAGATTCCGACAGAACTTAAGGAAAAATACAATTACCAAGCAGGTCAGTATCTGACTTTGAAATTTGATATAAACGGAGCTGAGGAGCGTAGAGCCTACTCGATCTGTACGAGTCCTCTCGAGGGAGAGCTCGGAGTCAATGTCAAGAGAGTAGATAAAGGTCTCATCTCTAATCATATCAATGACAATATCAAAAGAGGCGATGTACTTGCTGTAATGCAGCCTGATGGCAATTTTGTCATAGACATCGCCGAGCATAAGCAGCGAGACTTTTACTTCTTCGCATCTGGGAGTGGGATCACCCCTATCATATCCATGATCAAGACTATAGTAGAGCAGGAGCCAAAAAGCATCTGCTACCTGCTTTATGGCAATACGAATGAAGATCACATCATATTCAAAGCGGAGCTGGATGAACTGGCACGGAAGTATGCTGGACAGTTTGTCCTCAAGCACACGCTCAGTAAGCCAAAGCGAGAGAAAGCAGGTGGGCTAAAAGGATTATTCTCTAAAGGAAAAATGAGTTGGACGGGAGCTACTGGTCGTATCGATGGTAAGCGGGTCGATCAATTCTTAGAAGATAACCCTGCTAAGTCTGTTGAGTCACACTACTTTGTATGTGGTCCAGGTGCTATGATAGATACGATCATCAATCATCTGGAGCTAAAAGGCATTCAGAGTGATTTTCTCCATACAGAGCGTTTTGTCATCGCATCTGGAGGAGTGAGTATGGCGGGAGTAGGAGTAGAAAGTACTGTCACAGCACATTTTGGTGGCAAGACAGTCACCGTACAGGTACCTCCTCGTAAGACTATACTTGATACACTATTAGATGAAAATCATGATGCTCCCTACTCATGTACGAGTGGAGCCTGTTCTACTTGTGTGGCTAAAGTGATCAAAGGTGATGTCACGATGGATGTCTGCTACGCTCTCGATGATAGCGAAGTCAAAGCAGGATACGTCCTCACCTGTCAGGCACGAGCACAGAGTCCTGAGGTAGAGATATCCTTTGAGTCATAAGATATTATTATCACTCAGTATGAGAGGATTGCTATGTAGCTATACCGTCTGATCCCTCTGTAGAAGACATATTTGAGAGGAGGCCACTGAGGCCTCCTCTTTTCTTTTTGTAGCTATAGATACCCAGTATGATGAGTTCTACGATGGCGAATATTGCTATGATTTCCATACGATATTGATTTGTCTATCCTTTATAAAATATCCATTTGCCGAGCTCTTTGAAGCTGGCTTTTTTACCATACATGAGTATACCCACTCTATAGATCCTGGCAGCTATCCAGATCAGTGCGATGACGGTCAGAAGTGAGAGGAGCATAGAGAGCCCTATCTGCCACATTGGCGGATCAGACGGGAGTCGTGTCGGCATGACCACTGGCCCTGTGAGTGGGAATATCGATCCCCAGACGGCAGCAGTACTATCAGGAGCCTGCACTGCCGACATAGCGATATAAAATCCTGCTATCAATGGGAGCATCACGATAGTCGTAAGTGACTGTGCCTCATTGATATCATCACCAGCAGCTGCACCCACAGCAGCAAATAATGATGCATACAATAAGTATCCGATGAAGAAGTAGAAGATATACATGGGGATCATCATCGCCCAATTCATCCCCATCAGTTCTTTCATCACTTGTAGTACTTTAGTTTTGACTCCTTCATTGGCCATTACTTCTTGAGCCATTTCATTATTAGCCATCTCGGACATAGCAGAAGTCTCCAGACCAAATACCGCACTCGCTATGAAGGAAAGTACCCCGATCAGAATGCCCCATATGGCAAACTGTGTCAATCCGACTAATCCGATGCCCAGCACCTTGCCGATCATCAGCTCTATCGGCTTCACAGAGGAGATTAGTACCTCTACGATACGATTGATCTTCTCCTCATTGACTCCTCGCATCACTTGACTACCAAAGATTAAGATCACCATGAAAAGTAGCATCCCGACCACACCACCGAGGATAGAGCTTACCGTGGTAGTGATAGATGAGATCTCTTTCTCTTTGTCTTTGATCGTCTTAGGGGAGATGTCTACTGAGGTGTCGATGAGATCCAGCTGTGCCTGATCGATACCAAATGCCTGTATCTTGAAATCTCTAATCTCTCGTCTGAACATCGACTCTATAGATGAGGATTCATCCAATGCCAATGTCTTATCGGAGTGATAGATGATCTCATATTTTTGCTGAGTACTATCCAGAGGAGGTAGTTCTATGATGCCATCATATTCGCCTTTCTCATAGGCACCAATGAGGCTTTGTAAGGATTCGTTTTTGATTTCGAATGTAAGATTCTTTCTCTGTAGATTGATATCCTGAGCGATGCCCGCATTATCTATGATGGCTATTTTTTTCTCGTTATCTGAGCCTCTTGTCATCAAAAAGCCCAAGAATGCATAGATCAAAATGATACCTATCGGCGCCAAAAAAGTAGTGAGTAGAAAGGTCTTACTCTTCACTCTCGTCCAATACTCTCTCCCTATTATTAAGTTGATTCTATTACTATTCATGGCTTTCTCCTACTTTTTTGATGAATATTTCATTCAATGTTGGCAGTATCTCATTGTATGATCGAATGTGGATATTGCGATCGATCAGTCCTCTCAATAGTTCATTAGAGTCATGACCGTCCTTGATCTGTATGATCACGGAGTGAGCGTCATCATGGATCACATCATAGCTGTCTGAAGATAGATCTGACGGGAAAGATCCGTCGAAAGTAATCTCAAACTTATTTTCTTTGAATGAGTCTTTGATCTCGGCGACATTGCCCTTAAGGATCATTTTACCTCTATTGATCAGGGCTATCTCCTCACAGATCTGCTCGACCTGCTCCATACGATGTGTAGAGAATATCACACTGGTCCCTTTACGATTCATCTCATAGATTTCATCCTTGATGAGATTTGTATTGATCGGGTCGAGTCCTGAAAATGGCTCATCGAGTATGATCAGCTTAGGATCGTGCACTACCGTAGCGATGAACTGTACTTTCTGCTGCATACCCTTTGAGAGTTCGCCGACTTTCTTTTCCCACCAATCTGTGATTTCAAATTTTGTGAGCCATGCGTCGAGCTTATCTTTTGCCTCCCGAGCACTCAGATTTTTGAGTCGAGCGAGATATAGGAGCTGCTCGCCGACTTTCATTTTCTTATAGAGACCTCGCTCTTCTGGTAAGTATCCGATCTGAGTAGGGTGGTAGTCACTGAGTGGTTCTCCATCAATGAGGATTTGACCTTGGTCAGCTTTAGTGATGGATGTTATCATACGTATCAGTGAGGTTTTGCCGGCACCGTTGGGGCCGAGCATACCAAAGATTTTCCCCTTTGGCACATCAAATGATACGTCGTTGACTGCGGTGTGGTTAGAGTAGCGCTTTACCACATTGCGCAGAGACAGTATATTCATAGTATAGTAATTGATTGTTATCACTAAGATGTGAAAAATATCAAAGAGTGGCATGACAATATAGACGAATCCTACACTCTGATAGATTTATTGTATTTGTGACAACTTTAACTTAGCCTTAAGAATATTTTCCTCAATTTGGCATCTTTATGACATAAGAGTGCTATTGACTCAGCTATTAGTTTTTGATAATATAGAATAAAATCAACACCAATGAAAAATACCATACTTACACTTAGCCTATTGTTGACCATGACGCTCACACTGATGGCACAGATAGGCGAAAAAGAAATCCGTATGAGCGAAGGCATAAATAATGCTATGACAGTGGAGCTCACTGGGGCTAATAAAAAGCTGGCAGAAAAAGAGTGGAAAGACTTCTCTAAAAAACTCGGTAAGCTCGAGAGGGATAAGAAGAATGATGAGTACTTCATCCTCGATGCTATCGTCCCGTCCATAGATCCAGAGTATGCGGTCAACATCTACACAAAGTTTGATGAATATGACAACACTACGAGAGCTTACTTTTGGTTTAAGATGGATGAGCATTTTCTGAATTCTGAAGATGATGCTAAGGAGGTAGAAGGAGCTGAGGTTTTTTTGACGGACTATGCTATCGAAGTAGAGAAGGAAGTCATCCTCGATGAGTTAAAGGATGAAGAAGACGAACTAAAGGATCTTGAAAAAGATCTCAGTAAGCTCGAAAAGCAAAATAAAAACCTGCATAAGGATATCGAAAAAGCTCGAGAAACCATCCGTAAGGCTGAAGAGGCTATAGAAAAAAATGAGCGTGAGCAGGAGGATAAAAAAGACGAAATAAACGCTCAAAAAGAGATCGTTAAATCGGTATCTGATAAGATGAATAAAGTCGGAAAGACGAGATAAACAAATTATTTTTTTCTAATATAAGTTATAAACAGGTCTGCTTGATTTTGTGTCGAGTAGACCTGTTTAGTTTAGTCTTGATTTTCAGGAGCTTTATGGTGATAAAATGCGTTATCCACAGAGCTGTATGAGTTTTGCACATGCGATTGTGGCTTATGCACAGATCGCTAAGAATTGCATCAGAGATACATTTCGTTTATTTTAATATTAAATCAATAGTTTAGCGCCCCTTTTGGACGCACCTTGCGTCTTATAGGTTGGTGATAGATTAGATGATACTTTAGTAGAGAATACTCAATGGCAGATAAGAATCCATTAAAATCAGTGGAAGGAGGAAGAATGCGCTCAGTGAAGGCCAGTGCCGACGCTAATGCATTACTATATGGGAGAGTGATGCCTCAGTCGACAGATCTCGAGGAGGCGGTACTCGGTGCGATGTTAGTGGACAAAGATGGCTTACCATCTGTCATAGAGATCCTCAAGCCTCAGAGTTTTTATAAAGATGCGCATAGTGAGATCTATTCGATAATGCTCGATCTTTTTGAGAAGTCTCAGCCGATCGATCTGCTCACTGTCCATGAGGCGCTCAAAAAGGCTAAGAAGCTCGAGATGGTAGGAGGTGTCAACTATCTCCTCGACCTTACTAACAAGGTAGCCTCTGCAGCGAATATCGAGTATCATGCTCGTATCATCGCTCAGAAATTCATTCAGCGAGAGCTCATCAGAGTATCTACTTCTACTATCAAGGATAGCTATGAAGATGAAAAAGATGTCTTTGAGCTTCTCGATGAGGCAGAGCAAAATCTCTATGAGATCACAGATACCAACCTCAATACGGGATACGAAAAACTAAGTGCCTTGGCAATCAAGGCTCGTCGTGAGATAGAAGAGATCAGTCAGAAAGAGGAAGCTATCACGGGTGTACCGACAGGATTTGATGATCTGGATAAGCTCACATCGGGCTGGCAGTCATCGGATTTAGTCATTATTGCTGCTCGTCCGGGTATGGGTAAGACGGCCTTTACACTGTCATTAGCTCGTAATGCGGCATTGGCGGGTAAGGGAGTAGCCATATTCTCATTGGAGATGGCTAATCTACAGCTCGTCCAGCGTCTCATCTCGATGGAGGCTAATATCAACAGTAGAACCCTTCGGAATGGTCAGCTATCACAGGACGAATGGCTAAGACTCAATGCCGCCATAGATAAGATGGCTGACATACCAATATTCATCGATGATACCCCAGGTATCAATGTATTTGAGCTCCGAGCTAAGTGTCGACGACTCAAGCAAAATCATGATATCCAGATGATCGTCATCGATTATCTACAGCTCATGACGGGTGCGCCTAATGCTAAAAAGGGTAATCGAGAGCAAGAGATCAGTAGTATCTCGAGAGCACTCAAGGGTCTCGCAAAAGAGCTCAATGTCCCCGTACTCGCACTATCTCAGCTATCTCGATCGGTAGAGACCAGAGGAGGATCTAAGCGTCCGGTGCTATCGGATCTAAGGGAATCAGGAGCGATCGAGCAGGATGCAGATATCGTGACATTCATCTATCGTCCTGGATACTACGAGATGGAGGACGATGTAGATGTACCTCAGGATCTGGCAGAGATCATCATCGCTAAGCATCGTAATGGTGGACTCGATACGGTCAATCTCCGATTCGTGCCGCAGTTCGTGCGATTCGAAAACGGTAATTTCACCCAATTTAATGAGCCAATGATGGGTGGAGGTGGAGACTTCCGTGATCCTATGGGTATGGGTGGCGCTGGAGGTGCTAATTTTGTCACTAAATCTTCTCGTATCAATACCGATGAGGAGGATATACCATTCTAACAAACTAATAAAGTACATGATCATATGAGCGACAGTCCTATGCGTCTCAACAAATATATCGCTCATAGCGGTATATGTTCTCGCCGAAAGGCGGCTGAGCTGGTTAAGTCGGGCCAGATCAAAGTCAATGGCCAGATCGAAAAGAATCCTGCATACGAGGTGGCAGATACTGATACTATAGTATATAAGGGGCGCAAACTTAAGGTCGAGAAGAAGAAGGTTTATATCCTCATGAATAAGCCTAAAAATGTGCTGACTACGACCTCGGATGAAAAAGCACGTAAGACCGTGATGGATATCCTCGAAAATAAAGTCAGTGAAAGAATCTATCCTGTAGGTCGACTCGATCGCAATACTACTGGCCTGCTGCTCATGACTAATGACGGAGACCTCGCTAAGAAGCTCTCACATCCGAGTCATGGGGTGAAAAAAAGATATCATGTAGTCTTGGATCAAGTAGTCTCAGAGGAGCATCTGGAGCGTATCAAGAAAGGACTCAAGCTGGAGGATGGTGTGGCTGTAGTCGATGATGTAGACTGGATCATAGGATCTGACCATTCTGAAGTGGGTATAGAAATCCATATGGGCAAAAACCGCATCGTCAGACGAATATTTGAGTCCCTGGGATATGAAGTCTTGAAGCTCGATAGAGTATATTACGGTGGATTAACTAAGAAGGATCTTCCTCGAGGCTGGTTTAGACCATTGACTGAAAAGGAAATTATCATGCTCAAACATTTCACCAATACTAAAAATGGAACTCGAAAAGCTTAGATATCCGATAGGTCGATTTTCAGCGCCCAAAAAAATGACTCCCAAAAAACGAAAGGAGTATATCAAGGTAATCTCTAAATATCCAAAGCGTCTGAAAAAGGCCGTAAAAAACCTCAGCGAAGACCAGCTCAATACGCCCTATCGCCCGGAGGGCTGGACAGTCCGCCAAGTAGTCAATCACGTAGCAGATAGTCATATCAATAGCTATATCCGATTCAGATGGACTATGACAGAGGATGCTCCGATGATCAAGGCCTATGACGAAAAATCATGGGCAGAGCTACCAGATGCAAAATATGGGAATATCGAAGACTCTCTCTCAATACTCAAAGGAGTACATGCTCGATGGACTACACTCCTGAAAGAGATGAGTGACTTAGACTACCAGCGTGAGCTCGGACATCCAGAGTGGAAAGAAAATTTATCTCTCAATACTATGCTGGCTCTCTATGTCTGGCATTGTGAGCATCATCTGGCTCATATCACGTCGCTGATTGAGCGAGAGGGCTGGTAGGCTCTTTTAAGACTTTCTGCAGTATATCATATAGCTGTCGAGATGCAGCATCCCAGGAGAATCTCTGGGCATTCTTGATGCCTGCGGCGATCATCACTGATCTATCTGTGGCCGGCATACTAATCACCCTTTGCATAGCATCAGCTATGTCCTGAGTGTCATCTGGTGATATAAGTATCGCTGCATCTCCTGCTATCTCTGGCATGGCGCTGCGATCACTGCAGATCACAGGTGTCCTCATGTTCATTCCTTCGAGTATTGGCAGTCCGAATCCCTCAAACATAGATGGATATACTAATGCTTCTGCTCCAGCGATCACTCCACTGATGTCCCCCGGCCAGTAGCCCAAGTGTCTGATGCGATCCTGATACTTAGAGGATTTCATGGTGTTGATGACGTCGTCATATCGCCATGCTTGACGGCCTATCAGTATGAGCTCGTGATCAGTAGGAGATTGATCCTGCAGCAGCTCGTAGGCTCGGATGAGTCGAGCGATGTTTTTCCTCGGATGTATGGCGCCTATGTAGAGGAAATAAGGTTTATCAAGATTATTTTCTTTTCTATAGTTTTCTATTTCTTCTTTCGGCCACGGACGATATTCCTCATTTATTCCATTGTAGATGACCTGTGTTTTTGATTGATCTATTTGATAGCGATTGATCACATCTTGCTGAGTATATTGAGATACACAGACGACAGCATCTGCTACCTGATGATAGCGAGGCATCCATTTTTTGAGCCATTTGATGTGGGATCTTTTGTTGTAGTGCTCATCATGCTCATAGGCCAGATCATGCGTCGTGATCACTGAGGGTATTTTAAGACGAGTACTATTATAGCTCTCTGGGGAGAAAAAGATATCCGCTTTGACTCGATCTATGGCCCTCGGTACACTCCAGTCAAACCACAGTCGCCAGAGAAGCGGAGTGCGAGCCGGTAGTCCGATTTTTAGGGTTGATACATTAGGTAGGTCGAGGATGGGATGTGATATGGCTTTATCACATAGTAGGACATATTCGTCTTCTGGATGCGCTATGGCCATCCTGCTGATATGCTCGACGAGATATCGCCCGATACCCTCCATGTATGGCGATCCCAATAAGCGAGCATTTACAGCGACTTTCATAGGTCAATATTAGCCATATTCTCCATGAGAGCATCATACTCACCTATGATCTTCTGGCTCTCATACTGGTCGACGTATCTCGAGCAGTCAGGTAGATTAGGATGTGTTTGGATTGATTTTATTAATAGTTGATACATCTCAGCCTCCGTAGTGTATAGATGCTTCTGCCTGTGCTCCAGCGGGATGTGTTCGGGATAGGCTAATCGATGAGGCAAGATCGGATATACTCCAGCAGCTATAGCTTCCACGATGCTGATGCCGAAAAAATCCTGCCGGCTCGTGACTAAGAGAATATTACTCTGATGTAGGAGCTTGATATATTCAGCTCGACTGGCTGCATAGCCCAGATGGGTGATACGCTCATGATGAGTATCGATGATACGATCATAGACGGCAGGCATTTTTTTGTATTGCTTGCCGCACAGGATTAATCGGAAATCATGATTTTGACTGGCTAAGTAATCCAAGGCCTCAGCAAAATCATCAGGATTTTTATCTGCCTCCCAGCGATGATTCCAGAGAATGGTGGGTATGTTGTTTTTGTTAGTTTCTTTAGGTCTTTGGTAAGTAGAGCTATTGATACCTATTGATAGCACACTACTTTTCGCCCTGAGCTTTTCAGAATGATCATGAGCGCTTTTGGGAAATTTTGATAAAAATGATGGTAGACTATCTATAAAGCTATCTCGATGATATCTCGAATTGAATGCTATCTGATCTGCTACCAGTGCACTGGTATAATTGATGAATCCATAGTGATGATCTCGCTGTAACTGAGGATCCACATCATCGGGAGACCATGGATATGTGATCTGATTTTCGTGAAAATAATGACAGATAGGAGTATGCTGGTGCTCAGGAGACAGCAGAGACTTGAAAAGGGATAGATGGAGAAAGTCTGTAGTGAGAAATAGATCAAATGACTGCTTTTCTTGATTGATAGTATGAGCCATATCTATGCCACTTGCCACCATTTTCCATTTCCAGTGATGCGCTGATTGTGAGAATATTTTGATCTCGTGCTGAGAATAATCTCTAACAAAGTGTGCCCAATAGCGATGGCTCACGTCAAAAAATGGATCTATCAAAGCAACCCTCATAGTGTTAAAAGTTAGTAATTTGGCCTTATGCAGAACAGTAAAAATATAGAAACCGATGTACTCATCATAGGTGCAGGTGTCGCCGGACTGACCACAGCCATCAAGTTAGCACAGAAACGACCTGAACTCAGCATCACCGTCATCACTAAGACCCACACAAAAGAAAGTAATACTAGCTGGGCACAGGGCGGTATCGCATCAGTATGGGACTTCAGCACCGACGGCTATGAGAAGCATATAGAAGACACACTTATCGCTGGAGATGGTATATGTGATCCTGAGGTAGTAGAGATCGTGGTCAAAGAAGGCCATGATCGAGTGAAAGAACTCATCAGCTGGGGAGCGAGATTTGATAAGGAGGATGATGGCGACTACAATCTGGGTAAAGAAGGGGGACACTCAGAAAATCGTATTCTCCACTATAAGGATATCACAGGCTGGGAGATCCAGCGTACGCTCAATGAGAAGGTCAAAGAGTATAAGAATGTGACTATCTATGAGCATTACTTTGCACTGGATATCATCACGCAGCATCATCTGGGGCGCAATATCACGAGACTTACTCCAGGCATCGAGTGCTACGGAGCCTATGTATTTAATAAGGAGACACAAGACATAGACACAGTGACGGCAAGAGCGACCGTCATGTGTACTGGGGGATCAGGTCAGATTTACAAGAACACTACTAACCCTGTCATCGCTACTGGCGATGGGATAGCTATGGTCTATCGGGCCAAAGGGCGAGTAGCGAATATGGAGTTCGTACAGTTTCACCCGACAGCTCTATACCAGACCACTGGGGAAAATCCAGACTTTTTGATATCTGAGGCTGTCAGAGGATTTGGTGCTGTGCTAAAGACGCCAGAGGGCGAAGAATTCATGCAAAAATATGATGAACGGCTTTCATTGGCGCCAAGAGATATCGTGGCCAGAGCGATAGATAATGAAATGAAAATCTCAGGATCTGACCATATGAGTTTAGACTGTAGACATCTCGACCATGAAGGCTTTCTGGAGCATTTCCCAAATATCTACAAGAAGTGCAAGAGTGTTGGTATCGATCCATTCACTGATCTTATACCCGTAGTGCCAGCATGTCACTATGTGTGTGGAGGGATATATGTAGATGTCTGGGGACGTAGCTCTATCGGACACCTATATGCTGCAGGAGAGTGTACCTGTAGTGGACTACACGGAGCTAACCGACTGGCATCTAACTCACTACTCGAAGGGCTCGTCTATGGAGATCGAGTCGCTCAGGATATAGATCAGACGATAGACTCGATCACTCTACAGGGGAGCATACCCGACTGGGATGCTGAGGGCACTACAGAGCCGAAAGAAATGGTCCTCATCACGCAGAGCTGGAAAGAACTCAAGGATCTCATGAGCTACTATGTCGGTATCGTACGTACTAATGTCCGTCTCAATCGAGCGGCTAATAGACTTTTCTTACTCTATGATGAGACGGAGCGTCTATACGGTAAGACGAAGATATCTCCGCAGCTGTGTGAACTACGAAATCTCATCACGATCGCCTACCTCGTGACTAAAGGGGCCGAGATGAGACGTGAGAGCAGAGGTCTACATTACAATACTGATTATCCTTACCAATTTGAATATCAAGAGACGACGTATATGTAGAATGATTGAGAGCACCCTACAGATGCTCTACATATTACACTACAAAAAGTCTACTTTAAAATTTGTAGTTTAACCACTAAATGCTTTATATTAGCTGCTGTTTGGATAAAACCTTACATTTCAGCTTTAATACCCTTAAATTGTCGAGAATGAATAGGTAACCAATAAGTTGGTTACCTATCTCTTTTTTAATGGGCTTCGAGCCAATTTTTTCCTACTCCCGCTTCTACTTTTATAGGCACTTTCAGTGATGGCATGGCGGTTTTCATGAGCTCTTCTACCATGGTCTTCATTTCTTCCAGTTCTGGTCGATATACATCAAACACTAATTCGTCATGTACCTGCATGATCATTTTTGATCTATAGTTTTTAGCCTTCATCTCCCGATCGATATTGATCATGGCGATTTTGATGAGATCTGCTGCTGTACCTTGTATAGGAGTATTGATCGCCATGCGCTCTGCATTACTCCGTGCTAGCGAGTTGCGAGAGTTGATATCACGCAGATGCCTTTTGCGACCAGCGAGAGTCATCACATAGCCTTTTTTTCTGGCGAAAGCCACTGTATCGTCCATATATTTCTTAAGACCTTGGTATTGCTGGAAGTAGCTATCGATGAGCTCCTTCGCTTCAGCTCTTTTGATACCGAGTTGTTGGGAGAGATTAGTCGATCCAGCACCGTATATGATACTGAAGTTGACAGTTTTTGCATTTCTACGCTGGTCAGAAGTTACTTCATTGATATCTACACCATATACGCCAGCGGCGGTAGCAGCATGAATATCTTGGCCTTTAGCAAAGGCTGATAGCATATTCTCCTCACCACTGATCTCTGCGATCAGGCGTAACTCTATCTGAGAGTAGTCGGCAGCCATCAGGATATGGTCTTCATCTCGAGGGATGAATGCCTTTCTGATTTCTCGGCCAGCTTCGTTTTTGATCGGAATGTTCTGGAGGTTAGGGCTCTCGGAGCTCAGTCGTCCTGTCGCAGCACGAGCTTGGTTAAATGAGCTATGGATGCGATTTGTTTTAGGATTGATCAGCTGCGGCAGGGCATCGACGTAGGTAGACTTGAGCTTAGTATACATACGGTACTCGAGTATGTCTCTGATGATTTCATTATCTACGGATAGTTCATCCAGTTTAGCGACATCTGTCGAGTATTGGCCAGTCTTAGTTTTTCTCCATCTATATGGGATTTTCATATGGTCAAAGAGCACCTCTCCGACTTGCTTTGGACTGGCTATATTAAACTCCATACCAGCCTTTTCATAGATATCATCCCGCTTATTGAGGATGAGTCCTTGCAAATCATTAGAGTAATTTTCTAAGAATCCCTTGTCTATCCTTACTCCTTCATACTCGATATTGCTGAGTACTTCTACGAGCGGCATTTCTATAGTATTGAATAGCTCTGTTAGCTTTTCTTCTTCGAGTTTTGGACTCAGCTCGTCTCTGAGCTGTAGGGTGATGTCGGCATCTTCTACAGCATAGTCGCAGAGCTCTTCTATCTCTACAGTCCGCATTGATTTTTGTTTAGGCCCTTTTTTACCGATGAGTTTTTCGATAGGGACCATCTTGTAGGACAGATAGCTCTCAGAGAGATAGTCGAGCTTATGTCTCAGGTCAGGCTCAAGTAGATAGTGAGCGATCATCGTATCAAAATAGGGTTGCGCTACCTGTATGTCGTACCACTTGAGTACATTGATATCATACTTCAGGTTTTGCCCGATTTTTAGCTTGTCAGATTCGAGTACTTGCTTGAAGTGACTGAGTTGTAATTTTGCTTTTTCTTGATCTTCATCGATCGGCACGTAGTAGCCTTCACCTTTTTTCCATGAGAAAGCGATACCTACGATCTCGACATTGTGAGCATCCAGCCCTGTTGTCTCTGTATCAAAACAGTATGCCTCTTGCTCATTCAGTTTCTTAACGAGATCCTGAATTTTTTGCTCAGTATCTACGAGTATATAGTTGTGCTGGGTCGTCTCGAGGGTGTTCTTGCCGATATTGAGATCTTCTTTGGGTTTTTCTACCAGGGTATTAGATGAGAAGAGGCTGGCCTGCTCACCTTTGGAGCCCTCACCCAGGATACTTTGTGCCAGAGATCTAAATTCTAACTCTTGAAATAGCTCTTTGAGCTTGTCCCTGTCAAATCCCTCGACTTCATATTTCTTTGCATCAAACTGGATAGGTACATCCAGCTTGATGGTAGCGAGTCTTTTTGAGAGTCGCCCCTGCTCAGCGAATTGCTCTACTTTTTCTTTCTGTTTCCCCTTTAGTTGATCGGTGTTTTCGAGTAGATTTTCTAATGTGCCAAATTGTTTGAGAAGCTTAACTGCAGTCTTCGCCCCGACACCTGGTATGCCTGGGATATTATCGACGCTATCTCCCTGCATTCCGAGTATATCGATGACTTGCTCAGGATGATCGATATCCCACTTAGCTAATACCTCTGGTACGCCGAGTATATCGATTCCATTGCCCATACGAGATGGCTTGTACATATAGATGTGCTCAGATACGAGCTGAGCATAGTCCTTATCAGGAGTGACCATATAGACGTCAAAACCCTCCTTCTCTGCTTGCTTAGCCAGGGTGCCTATGACATCATCAGCCTCATAATTATCCACACAGATCATCGGTATGTTGAAAGCCTCAATAATATCCTTGATATATGGTAGAGCAATGCCTATGTCCTCTGGCTGAGCATCACGATTAGCCTTGTAAGGCTCATACCACTCATGTCTGAATGTGGGTCCTGAGGGATCAAAAGCTACTGCGAGATGTGATGGCTTTTGATTACGTATCATGTCCCACATCGTCCGGACGAATCCCGTTATCGCCGAAGTATTGATACCCTTAGAGTTGATCAGTGGACGATTTATAAATGCGTAGTGAGATCGATACGTCAGGGCATGACCATCAATGAGAAACAGTTTCTTTTCTGACATGGTGGGTAGGATTAGTAAGGTCTATTAAAAAAGAAAGCCCATCCCAATTACTCGGGATGAGCTCTGATATCAACTAGAATAAAATCGGGTCATACGAAGGTACACCCTCCGATATTCATAGACAAATTATTCTATATTATTTAGAGTGAGTATGACAATCCTACAGAGTAGAAACTCTGAGTATCAGCAAACTCGAATTCTGCATTTCTAAGTCCGAAAGAAACACCTACACCGATACCATTCCATACATTGAATGCTAAAGAGTTAATCCAAGTATACTCGAATAATGTAGGATCTTTCTCTTGGTAAGGGATGAAAGACGTCAAAGTAGAAGTATATCCTACTTTACCAAATGTACGATTGAAGTCAGCTCTAAGCTTAGCGCCAAGTGCTCCTGTAGATTCTAAACCATCGATGCCAGAAAATGCGAAGTGGTAGTTTAATGGGTGAATCACTACTACTAAGTCATTGACAGGTGGAGTCCACGTCACACCAACACCGAGATCAAGAGTCCCAGGGTTTAGGAAATTTCCTAATGAAGAGTTTAATTCTCCAAGACCAGAAAGCGCAAACTGATCACTAATAGAGCGACCATATAGTGAGCTAAGGTTGAGGATGTCTACCGTACCATTGTCAAAAAGACCATCATCTTCTGTAGTGTTGTCAGCATCGCTAAGGTCGATGTCTGTCCATGCTTTAGAGAGTACACCTTTGTTTCTCCAGAAGTAGTCATCTGTGATTTTATTAGCGAATCCGTTTAATGTGATGTTAAGTGAAGAAGACGATGCATCTGGATTTGGATTGCTTACCCAGTTGTTACTCTTATTGAAGTCAAAACCTACAAGACCATTGTAACCTTTGATCCAGCCAGACATTTTCTCGATGTCGCTGCTCAATGCTGCTACCTCACCAGCAATAGCATCTACTTCAGCCTGCTTTTCTGCGAGCATCGCTTCTTTTTCGGCTTTCATTTCTTTGAGTTCTGCCATAGACTGAGCTGATGCGAATGCGCATACGAATAGCATACAAATTGTAAAAATCTGTTTCATAATAAATGTTTAATTATCTAAATTTTAAGATTTGATTATTTATGAATTGAAAATTTTTCTTTCATAAAATGATTCAAGGGATATACTATCTGACGGTCATCCGTCTCAATAGTAACTGAATTATTATCGATATTTATGATTTCGCCTTTGTGCTCGTCGATAGAGATGACGTCACCGATTTCTATTTTGTTCTTAGTGTAAAATGATGCTAAGAAATTACCGACACTATCCTTCGATGCCAGTCCATATCCTATTGAAAATGCCAATACAGCTCCAGCTATGATAATAGATATATTTTGCTCGAGAAAGTCAGTATTGATATCGGCCTGAGCGATAGCCACTATGACGACATTGATAAAAAGGAAATAGAACAAAAAATTAGCAATCATCTTGGCAGAAGAAATGCCCAGAGAGGTGAGGGTAGTCGATACGAGATTCTTGATGCCATCCGATAAGATGATACCAAAAATCAGAATGATAAAGCCTACTACTAATTTTGGAATCAAGTTAAATAAATCTGCTATCAGATTAGAGATGGCTGGCATCTGTAGTACATCTGCAGCCGCTGCCATAAATATGACCAACAAGAAATAGTAAATGATCTTGCCAAATATCGTGCTGAGTTTGACTTTGATATTTGATTTTTCGACGATATCGATCTCATTCAGCTTTTCGCCGATTTTATCGATGTTTATTTTTTCGAGGAGCTTGATTACGGCCTTACTCACCATTTTGCTGATGAGCATTCCGACTAATAGAATGATAATAGCTCCTGCGATTTTAGGCACAGTGGAGACTACCTGAGAGATTAATTGGGTAAGCGTACCCGTCATGCTGCTGAGATCTATAAATAACATGTATGTGATTTTTTTCAGTTAACGCTTTTATAGAATTTTAATAAAGGGGTTTACTTATCGTCGTCCAATATCTTATTGTCTGAACTCGATCCTGTCATAGCTCCTCCGAGTAGCGCTCCAAAAATCTTAGGGATATAGAGCTCTATGATCTCGCCAAAGAAAGACCATATGTCACGACGACCGTCGATATTCTCCTTTATCTTTTTCTTATGATTATCAAATTTATTTTCATTTTCTTCCTTTAGGAGTTCAAATGAATTTTTAGTGTTTTCAGCCATTAGACCGCATTTTTAAAGTGATTGTCATGAGTTTTTACAAATTTCTCTTTCGCTCTTTTGATCTTCATTTTGATAGCACTTTCAGATTTTCCGACTACCTCTGAGATGTCTCTGATAGACATACCGTCCATATACTTCATGAGAAGCACAGTCTTATCAGCCATCGGTATCTCGTCAAGTATTACCTTGAGTTGATCGAGCTTTACCTCGAGTATGAACTTGTCGCTTATCTCATCTTCTACATCGGCCACTATCGAGATATCGTCTACTAAGACACTTTTGTCTTTTTTACGTTTTCTGATAGCGTCAATACAGAAGTTATAAGTAATCGAATACACCCAAGTCGAAAATTTAGATTTCCCACTGAACTTGGACAAGTTCAATAGGATTTTCATCATGATGTCTTGAGTAGCATCTTGAGCCTTATATTCATCCTTGAGTAAGGTGAGACACTTTCCGAAGATTTTAGAGGAGTAGCGATTATATAGTATCTCAAAGTAGTAATTGTTTTGAGTGCGTATATATTCGGCTATGATCTCTTCATCGGACAGTGTTTTAGTCTTACTTTTGGACAAGAGTGCAAAGAGAAACTTTAACATGTCACTTTCTTAGACGCACAAAGATGAGAAAGTTACGTGGCAATCGCATAAATAAAACTCCATACATGCAAAAAGGAATGTTAGCTACCTTACTTCTTCTCTTGTTTGTGTCAGTAGATCTGTCAGCTCAGCAAGACGAGGACGCTTTATTTATTAAGCGGATACATGATCACACCCTACAGCGGGGAGTCTGCTATCAGTGGCTCTCGCATCTATCTAATAAAATCGGAGGGCGTCTCGCAGGATCTCCAGAGTCAGAAGAAGCTATCAAGTATACAGCGGAGCAGCTGAATTCTTTAGCTGATACAGTATATCTCCAGGAGTGCATAGTCCCTTACTGGGTGAGAGGGCGCCGAGAGGTAGTCAAAGTGACTAATATGCCAGGGGGTGCTCAGATGAATATGAATGCACTTGCTCTGGGCAACTCTGTCGGGACTGGAGATATAGGAGTAGAAGCTGAAGTAATAGAAGTAAAGTCACTTGATGAAGTCCGAGAACTCGGACGTGCAGGAGTGGCTGGTAAAATAGTATTCTACAATCGACCTATGGATCCTACCTTGATCAATACTTTTCAGGCCTATGGTCGTGCTGGAGATCAGCGGGTCAATGGGCCAGCAGTAGCTGCTGAGTACGGTGCAGTAGGAGCTGTAGTCCGCTCTCTCACCACCCTGACTGACAATGTCCCTCATACCGGTGTGACTCGATACAAGGATGGTGTCCCGCAGATACCAGCTGTAGCTATCAGCACAGAGGATGCGGATAAGCTGAGCTACTTCATCAAAAAAGATAAGGTGTCAGTATATATAGAGACCCACTGTAAGATGGTCGCCCACGAGAAGCTCTCGCACAATGTAGTGGCAGAAATCAAAGGATCAGAATATCCTGATGAGATCATCTTAGTCGGAGGTCATATGGACTCTTGGGATGTAGCTGGTGGCGCTCATGATGACGGTGCTGGATGTGTACATGCTATGCAGGTGTTACAGACGATGCAGGCACTGGGCTATCAGCCCAAAAGGACTATCCGATGTGTGCTCTTCATGAATGAAGAAAATGGACTCGGTGGGGGTCTCGCCTATGCCGCAGCCTCTAATGAGAATGACGAATTTCACCTCGCAGCGATCGAATCTGATGCAGGCGGATTTTCGCCTCGTGCATTCAGCTTTGATGCTACTGACGAAGTATTTGCTGGATTATTCCGTCAGGTGACCGAGTGGGAGCCACTATTAGCGCCTTATGGTATACAGCTCAATAAAGGAGGATCTGGAGCAGATATCAATCCATTGAAATCTCAAAATGGACTCTTAGCAGGACTACGTCCTGACTCTCAGCGCTATTTCGATTTTCACCATACTAAGAATGATAACATCGAGGCTGTCAATGAAAGAGAGCTAAAATTGGGTGCTGCAGCAATGTCGAGTTTGGTCTACTTACTCGATCAATATGGATTACAGAGAGATTCTGAGTAATTTTGCAACATAGACAGATCAGATGAACGAAACAGTAAAGCTCCACGATAAAGAATTTGAGGTATTCATAGCCAAGGAGGAAATCGAAAGTATCAATAAAGAGCTGGCAGATACCATCAATAAGGATTATAAAGGTAAGTATCCTATCGTACTGAGTATTCTTAATGGGTCGTTCATTTTTGCGGCGGATTTGGTGCGTTATTTCGATTTTCCGATGAAGATTGAGTTTGTCCGGTACTCATCATACGAGGGTACGGAGTCTACTGGCCGTATAAAGCAAATATTGGGACTGAAGTCCAATATAGAAGGGCGAGATCTCCTCATCGTCGAGGATATAGTAGATACGGGATTTACCCTATCAAAGGCATTAGCTGAGCTAAAGTCTCATGGTCCTGCCTCTGTCAAAGTAGTCAGCCTACTCCTCAAGCCAGATGCACTCCAGCATGAGATCCCGATCGATTATGTAGGCAAAGAAATACCCAACGATTTCGTCGTTGGGTACGGATTAGATTATGATGAGTTGGGCCGGGATCTGCCCGCTATCTATAAACTGAAGGCATAAGCCAAACTCCTTTTATTTTTTGATCTATTCTGAGTAGTAATAGATGATCTTCGTCAATGATTTGGCTGGATCACCGTCTTCACTTTGTACATATTCTTCGACCACAGGTGGATCAAATAAGTAGCCTTTGTCGAGCATATACTCATCTATCGCAAAATGAGCAGTGATACTCTCCTCCTGCGAACCATAGTGATCTACCACGATAGCGTTGCGCTCTCGGATCTGATAGGCTGATGCTCCCTCGATAGCTATAGGAGAGTCTACAGGGATAGCGGCCGCCATATCAGTTTCACTGGCTCCCTCGTCCCACTTAAAGTACAATCCACAGGGTACTCCATCCATCTCTATACCAGCCTCTTGGACTTTGTTGAAAAGAGCCCCTAAACTGGTCGAGTAAAACTGCTGAGCATTCGCCATTTTCACTACCTGTCGGGTCATCACAAAGTTCTTTTCTTCCATGCCTTGCTCTGTGATAGTGTAGCCATTGTAGAGATTCTTTTGGGCACGCTCCTCTGCTATTCGCTTGATGTTTTTGAGACCATTTTCATAGTTTTCTTCCATTTCTCCTTTTGCTCCAGTGACCAACATGATGCCTCTGAAGAGGAATGGCACGGGAGAACCTCCTTTGAAAGTCCAAGTGACATCTGAGTTTTTGCCATCAGGGGCGATGATAAACTCTGCGTGATTGATGCCCTCCCAATCTTCAAATTCCATGGCAGATTTAACATATCTATCCTTTTGTACCTCTATGATTTTTTGTGTGCCATTGCCTGAGCTTTCGCTGGTCCATGAGCTCTCAGCTCCGACGCCACGTGGTATATCATTGTAGGTAGTGACCATAGCAGTATCATTGAGTGTCCATTCATTCCATTCGGCTGATTTTTGCAGGCTGTTGACGAGATTGTACACCACACTTGGTGGAGCCTTGATGTCGATACTCTCGGATGTGTCAAAATCCTTTGGCCCTATCACGCAAAGTAGTGCGTAGATGCCGATGACTACCATGATAGGTAGTAGGACGTATTTTACTATTTTCATAGCGGTATTAGTTTTTCGTTATTGTATTTGTTTAGGCGTTTCGCTGCTTTTGGTAGAGCTTAGCGAAGACGTATAAAAGTAGTCCAAAAATAAGTACTCCTCCAAAAGCAAGTCCAAAATCCAATAGATTTCTGAATACTGCCAGTAGGGCTATGGACAGCAAGAAGAGAGTCGGCACTTCATTGTATAGTCGATACTGAAATGGAGTCATCCTATCAGTACGCTCCGCCAGTCTCTTGATGAGTCCCTTGCAAGACAGGTGATAAGCTGTCAAAAGCACTAAAAGCACTAACTTGGCATGCATCCAATAATTGGCCTTGAGCCAGTCCAACCCATGGTAATAAAGCATCATCAGTCCGCAAAACCAAGTGATCATCATAGCAGGATTGCAGATAATGCGATAGGCTCTCGTCTCCATGATTTGATATTGGGGTAGTAATATCCGCTGCTCGTCATCAGACCTGTCAAAAGCCTCACGATGATAGACGAATATCCTCACTAAATAGAATAATCCACCAAACCATGCAACGAAACCGAATACGTGTAATGCTTTGAAAAAAAGAAGTTCCTGCATAGTCTGATATTTATATCTATGGACAAAATTACTGCTTTCATTTCAGTGTCATATGGATAATACACGAATCGGGAAAACTCTGGGAAGAAGAACTAAATGGACCGTCCTGCCAAGATATACATGAAGAAGTAAAGAAGAATGAATCATAGGCTTGGCACTCTACATTTATTGCTATATTCAACTGCTTTTTACTATCAAAAAACTATCTAATGCAAATGAATAAGGTCTTACTGACACTGCTCATACTCAGTCTACTATATGCGTGTAGCTCTCATCGCAGCTGGACATCTCTATCAGACGGATCGGAGCTCTCTCACTGGCATAAGTATAATGGTGATGCCCCGGGCTCAGCTTGGTCTGTGAGTGATGGCATCTTATCTTTTGATCCTGAGAAGGGAGAGGGAGGTGATATCGTGACTAATGAGAGCTATGAAGATTTTGAGCTCACACTGGAGTGGAAAATCCAGAAATGTGGTAATAGTGGCATCATGTACAATGTACAGGAGGGTGAGCAATACTTTGCTCCCTATCTCACGGGACCTGAGATGCAGATACTTGACAATACCTGTCATGCAGATGCTAAGATCATAAAGCATCGAGCCGGGGATCTGTATGATATGATAGAGACCAGTGAGATGACTGTCAAGCCTGCCGGAGAATGGAATATGATCCGCATCGTATCTAAGGATGCTAAATACTCATTTTATCAAAATGGAGTCAATGTCGTCAACTTTGAGATGCATACGCCAGAGTGGGATGCCCTGGTAGCTGGTAGTAAATTCAAAGAGTGGGAGGCATTTGGTAAATATAAATCTGGAAAAATCGCTCTACAAGATCATGGAGACAAGGTGTGGTTTAGAAATATCAAGATCAAAGAATTATAAAAAAGGAACACAATTACTAACTAAATGAAGCACGAGCAATCGTGTAAGAAACGAATAAAATGGAAGGAATTAATAAGTCGAGATTATTTGTAGCCAGTTGTTTTGCGCTATTGACTACAGCTTTTGCCTTTGGCCTTAGAGCAGGTATCATGAATGACCTGGCTAATGATATGAGTATGACCGATAGTCAGCTCGGATGGATACAGTTCATGGGGATATTTGGATTTCCGATAGCGACCTTGGTCGGAGGTCCTCTGTACAATTCTATGGGTCCTAAGAAGTTGGGATACATAGCATTTGCCTCTCATATACTGGGTATCACTTTATCTATCATGTCCAAGAGCTATATGCCGTTATTTTGGAGTACTTTCTTTATCAGTTTTGGTAATGGTATCGTCGAGGCAGCGTACAATCCTATGATCTCATCCATGTATGACGAAAATAAGGCGGCCATGCTCAATAAGTTTCATGTATGGTTTCCAGGAGGTATCGCTATTGGATCCATCTTAGCCTTGATCTTTACTAATCTCGGACTGGGCTGGCAGATGAAGCTGGCGATCATGTATGTACCAGCGTTCATTTATTTCGGATTATTCTGGGGGCAGAAGTTCCCTGAGATACCAAAGGTCATGGGCCAGTCTACAAGTGAAAATCTCAAAGCAATATTTAGCACGCCAGTATTTTGGTTGATGCTGTTGATCATGGCGCTGACAGCGACTACCGAGCTGGGGACTCAGTCATGGGTAGAGCGGATCTTAGCTAAGGCAGGAGCACAGCCATTATTGATCTTAGCACTGGTGACAGGATTGATGGCTGTTGGCCGATATTTTGCCGGGCCTATCATTCATAAGCTGAATATCACCGGCGTCCTTTTAGCCTCTGCTGTGATCTCGGCGGTTGGGATATTTTTGATGAGTATGGCTACAGGACCGATGGTATATGTGGCAGCGATTTTATTTGCTATCGGAGTGTGTTACTTCTGGCCAAATATGATTGCTTTCGTCGCAGTCTATCTACCAGAGACAGGTGCACTGGGTATGTCAGTGATCGGAGGGGTAGGTATGTTAGGTCTATCTATCTTTCAGCCGATCATCGGTAGATGGATCGATACTAATCGAGCTGCAAAAGCGGCAGAAGGCCTCACAGGAGATGAACTGGAGCTCGCAGCGGGCCAGGCGACTTTGCAGAATATTGCGCTGATACCAACCCTGCTGATATTAGCTTTCGTGTTCCTCTACTTCTGGCAGAAGAAACAGCCAGCACCTACAGGTGCAGCGGCACACTAAGAATATAAAAGATATAAATGGAAAGCGGCCCTCACGATACTGATTGTGAGGGCCGCTTTTATTTTCTCTAGGAGGGATGAAAAAGATTAGTTCCCCATGTTTTCTCTTGGCTGGGGTATCACAAAGAGCTCTGTCTGCCTCCCATCGAGGAAGTGAAACTGTCCATCTGTGTATACACCATCCTCTTCGAGCATGATACGGACGATCTTGCCATTCCACTCCGGGACCTCTGTCGCTGCGAATAGCTCTATCGAGTAAGCAGTGTTTTCGTAGAGAGGGTAGTCACCGGGACCTTTGACGCCTTCTTGCTTATCCCACATGCCGATCGTAGGCCCTGCAGCATGACCGTGAAATCCTATCGGGTGCGTATATATCGATGCCGTTAGTCCTTCCGCTTTGGCTTTGTCAAGTGATTTTTTTAAGATCTCATTGCCTGTACGTCCGATCTCAAAATTTTCCGTAAGGATATCCTGTACTCGATTACCATTGGCGAAAGCTGCCTTAAGACCTGCAGGAGCATCAGTCTCTCCTGGGCGGAGTATGTAGAAGTGTTGCTGCTGATCCGTATTGAGTCGTAGATAGGTGATGCCAAAGTCCACATGTACCAAGTCCCCATGTTGTATCACGTCTTGTTCTGGCCTATTAGCAAATGAGCGAAGAAATTCATTATTGCCCATATCTGCTCGCTGGACTGATACCGATGGGTGAAACCATGTGTCGAGGCCATAGTCTTTGACCTTCTGACGGAGCGCCCATACGACATCATCAGTGGTCGTGATGCCAGGATGGATCACCTGTTCAGATAGTCCCTCACGTAGTATGGTATGCCCAAGTCTGCAGAACATAGGGTAGAGCTGTAGCTCACGCTCTGTACGAGTCTCGAGCCATGCTACGGCGAGATCCTCTGCAGAGGTCACTCGGTCATGATACTCCTGAGGGAGATATGACATGAATGATTCGTACTCGCTCTTCACGAGTCCATCAGCGAGGCCGTAGTTTTCAGAGTAGTTGAGGCCGATTTTTTGTGGATTTTTCTCTTTGATGACATTCATGAGGGCTTCCCATTGATCAGGATACACGTCGACATTCCATTCGCCCTGAAGGAGTCTACCGACGCTGTATCTGGCGATGGCGATTTTGTCTATGCTCTCCCCATCATGGTGAAATACCATGATCGTCCGACGTCTGGCTGCCAGCCAAGTGCTGGGGAGCATAGTCTTCATCACAGGATCTTCATTGTACTCTCGAGAGATAACGATCCACATATCGATGCCGGAGCGGCGCATGAGTTTTGGGAGTAGATTGTCCAGACGATCCTCGAGGATCTCATCGATGACTCGAGATTGTTCTTGGACTGATAGTATACCAGGTATACGATCCTGTGCATAGTTGAGTGTATAGCAGCAGAGTGCTAAGAGTGTAGTGTACAGTAACTTCATAAATGTGATTTGATTCATATTTTGAATCAGTCAAATTAGTAAAATCACTTCATTATTCAGTCAAAATTGATGGACTTCAATTGATCGTTGATCTCGGCATAGTCATAGCCTTTAGTCATGGCGTGTTGTATGACTTTTTTTGTTAGCTGAGGTTTGGGATATTTTCCTTGACGCTCTCGCACATATTTTTCCATGAGTGAGTAGAGATTGTCCCGATATTCTAAGGGGTCTATCTCAGTCATGCCTTTTTTGATACAGTAGGGGGAGATCCGTCGTAGCTTTAGTTCATTCAGGATTTTTCGTTTTCCCCATTTTTTTATTCGGTATTTTCCTCGGACGTACGAGCGAGCATAGCGTTCTTCATTGAGGAAGTCGTCCTCGATGAGACGGGCTATGATCTCCTCAAGCCAGTCACCATAGATTTTGAGCGATAGTAGCTTGGTGCGTACCTCCTGATGGCAGCGATCTTGGTAGGCGCAGTATCGCTGTAGTTTAGCGAGAGCTTCTTCTTGAGTCATCCTCAGCTATGTATAGGAGTAGATCGATACTTCAGAGGAGCGCCACTGCGAGCTCTATTGATAGCGATGATTTCTGCGGCTATAGCCAATGCTATTTCTTCAGGAGTCTCAGCACCGATGTCCAGACCTACAGGAGAGTGAAAATGTTGGACCTTAGATAGGTCAATATCTGGTAGATCAGCTTGCATCTTTTCCATACGCTTTTTAGGACCGAGCATCCCGATGTAGCTAACAGGTCTACTTATAAAAATTGGCAGCATTTTTTTATCCCAATTATAATCATGTGTCATTAGGACTACCGCTGTATGTTGATGTATGGGGAGCTGATCCACTTCAGTATAGTGACATACTTTTGCGGCTTTCTGATAGGCTTCTTTTGATAGTTTCTTAGGAGTGCCGACGATGAATATCTCCCAGCCCAGCACCTCTGCGATACTGGTGAATGCATTCACATCATAATTGTCCCCGACGATGATAAGTCGCTGCTCTGGCCTGAAGTGCTCCACTAATAGCTTTACCTGGGCGGACTGGTGTATGATTGATTTAGATTTAGCGAGACTCTCTTGGACGAGACTATTTAGTAGCTCTGCAGGTATATCGGCGATAGGCTCTGAGATCAGATCCCCTTGATAAGGTATACGCTGATCGATGAGTGCCGGAGACCCATCGATAGTTTTGAGCAGTACAGTCGGGGTCTCTATCTGTATGATATCTCGGAGTAGCTCTATAGGATTTTGCTCATCCTCTGGATCGATAGGGGAAAATAAGACTTCGATACGCCCATTGCAGCCGAGGCCGATACCGATCTGATGCTCATCGTCATCCATGGTGTCATAGGTCACTCGTGATGGAGAGCTATGAAATATCGCCTGCTGAGATCTCCTCAAGGCATCTCCCTCCAGACAGCCTCCACTGATGCCTCCCACCCAGATACCATCGCTACGCACGAGCATGCGAGCACCGATACGACGATAGGAGCTGTGTTCGACATTGACCACAGACGCTATAGCACACTGTATATTTTTATGGTCGAGGTCGTCATAGGCGGCTATAATTTTTCTTATTTCCTTCATCTATTATTGAAGATTTTCTGCTGTGGCGTATGAACTTATTGTAAAGATTACATTCCTTTTTTTAAACGAGACTTTTTCGATAGTAAGTTCGTCACAACTTTTGTATTCGATATTCTTTAATCAATTTTTCAACTCAACAACACTCAAAAATTATGGATGTAAATAACATCGTCGCAAAAATCACTGAAATGGCAGTGGAGTATGCTCCTAAGGTTTTATTAGCCATTTTAACGCTCCTTATCGGATTTTGGATCATTGGCAAAATAGTAAAAGTATTGTCAAGAGGATTGGAGAGATCTGGTATGGACGTATCGCTGAATAAGTTTCTCTGCTCTATCGCCAGCGTGGCCATGAAGGTCATGCTTTTGCTTTCTGTAGCAGGTATGTTTGGTGTTAATACCACTTCATTTGTAGCTATCCTCGGTGCTCTCATGGTCGGTATCGGTATGGCACTCAATGGTAGTATCGGACACCTCGCCAGTGGTGTGATGATCATGCTCTTCAAACCATTCAAAGTAGGTGACCTGGTCGAGATCGGTGGAGGACATCTGGGTGCCGTCGAGGGTATCAACGCATTCAACACGACTCTCGCTACGCTCGACAATAAGCGTATCATCATAGCGAATAGCAATGTGACAGGAAATACCATCACTAACATCTCTGGACAGGGCACGGTAGGTGTGGAGCTTACATTTGGCATAGGATACAATGATAGCATCGACGAAGCTCGCAAGATCATCCTCGAGGTAGGTAAGTCATGTCCTCATATCCTCAATGACCCAGCTCAGGGTGTAGTAGTAGCGGAGCTCGCAGATAGCTCAGTGAATCTCGCTACAAGACCATTCTGCCAAAGTGAGCACTACTGGGATGTATACTTCTACATGCAGGAGAACGTCAAGAAAGCACTTGACAAAGCAGGTATCGGAATACCATATCCGCAGATGGATGTACATATGATCAGTGACAACTAATCATAGCAAAACATAAATATCACAGGCCTCTGTCAAAAGACAGGGGCTTTTTTATTTCACTATATTATAGGAACTGAAATGTCATCCTCTCAGAATGGCAGAGGTGCTAAGTGAACTGTATAAAACCTTGAAATATGAGATGTACCTATTAGTTAGGTAGATACTGGAAGTTCTTATTGTATATCCAGATAAGCATGATGATGAAGAGTGTAAAATACACGAAGAACCAAATCATCTTGTTTCCTTTCTTGTCGTAGTTTATTTCTTCTGGTCCGTGAGACATGATCTGTTCAGTTTATTTTGAATATTACATTGCAAAGAAAAGCATATTCTCAATAATAGGATTGGAATGTCAATAAAATTGAATCAATAAAAATAATCAGAGGGTACGACACTTTTCTTTTAGCCAAGCCTGATGCTCGCCGTCGAGTAGTGGAGATAGCTCGCTATAGACCCTCTCGTGGTAGCTATTGAGCCAGTCGATCTCCTCAGTACTCATGAGAGCTCTATCGACTAATCGCAGATCTATAGGACAAAGACTCATCGTGTCAAAGCGTAAAAATCCTGATTGTTCCGATTCTTTGACCAGTATGAGATTTTCTATGCGGATACCATATTCGCCAGCTTCGTAGTAACCTGGCTCATTAGAGATGAGCATGCCTGGTTGGAGTGTGACCTTGGTGCTATCATGCTTGCCAGGACTGATCGACATCGGGCCTTCGTGGACATTGAGGAAGTAGCCTACTCCATGACCAGTACCATGCCCAAAATTGAGACCTGCTGACCAAAGTGGCTGCCGAGCTAGGATATCCAGCTGACCGCCTGATGTGCCCCATGGAAACTCCGCCATTGCTAACTGAATATGCCCTTTCAGTACTAAAGTGTAGGCTTTCTGTACTTCAGGACCTATAGCAGCTTCGAGGGATATTGTCCTCGTGATATCCGTCGTACCGTCGAGAAACTGGGCTCCCGAATCACAAAGTAAGATGCCAGAAGACTTGATCTCGGCAGATTCATTTTCTTTAGGTCGATAGTGCACGATGGCGCCATTAGCCTGATAGCCTACGATCGCCGGAAAGCTCTCGCCAAAATAACCGGGTTGCTGACTGCGATGCTGAGCGATGGCTTCAGCAAAGTCATATTCGCTTACCATATCTCCAGCCGCTACCTGCTGCTCCAGCCAATAAAAAGATTTCACTAAGGCGATACCATCTTTGATCATAGCACTCTCGATATGCTGGATCTGGATTTGGTTTTTGATTGCTTTCAGAGTTTGAATAGGGCTCTTGATATGAATGCGATTTAGCTTGTTGAGGCTTTCGTAGAGGGTATAGTTGCATTGTTTTTCGTCATAGCCTACAGTCCCATGACAGATGTCTGATAGGGCATATGCTCGCTGGTAGGGCTCAATGTATACTTCGTCACGCTCCAGATCTTGGCGTACTGCGAGAGGTAGCTTTTGCTCAACGATGAATATATAGCTATCTGTCGCTCCGATCAGCGCAAAGGCATAGAAAACAGGATTGTAGCTGACATCTCGACCTCGGAGATTGTACAGCCATGCCACTTCATCCAGTGCTGTAGCCAGGTACCAGTCTACGCCAGCGTCTGCCATCTTACGACGGACTTGTTTGAGCTTTTCTTTGACAGGCTGTCCAGCATACCTGATGTCAAAAGCAAATACTCGATCTAATGGCAGAGCTGCCCGATCCTCAGTCCACAGTCGATCTGCTGCGTCGTAGGCTGTATTGATACTGTACTTTTTCTTTTTCCACTTTTTCTTCATCTGCTGGATAAGAGATGTAGAGCAGAGTCGGCCATCTACACCTACAGATGATCGGTCTTTGACATTGTCATAGATCCAATTGATATACGAATCCTCTGGCTTGAGATATCGGTGCAGGGTAAATCCTGAATTTTTCAATTCCTCCTCTGCTTGTATAAAGTAGCGAGAGTCTGTCCAGAGACCTGCATGATCCTGTGTGATCACCAGCGTACCCGCTGATCCAGTGAATCCGCTCAACCACTGTCGGAGCTGCCAGTATGTGGCGATATACTCGCTCATATGAGGATCGCTATCAGTGATGATCACTGCATCGATCCTGTCATTGGTCATCTGACTGCGTATTAGGTGGAGAGGATTATTCATGGATTGGCATGTAAATTGTTATTGGTCAAGATATAGTATATTACAAAAAATTGTAATATGTTTGTTTCGACTTCTTTTGATAGCAAAAATCGCACCAAGAGGAGAACTGATTAAATTGAAGTATTGTTTTAATAATCTGTAAGGGAATAAAAATCCATACACAACGAAAATACCTATGCTAAGACAGAGTCTATCCCAGCGGATGATCCAGAAGCTTTCTCCTCAGCAGATCCAGCTGATGAAGCTACTACAGATTCCTACGGCTACCTTGGATCAGCGTATCCAAGAAGAGCTCGAAGTCAATCCGGCGCTCGAAGAAGGTGAAGAATACGACGAGGTATTTGATATCAATGACGATGACCACTTCCGTGAAGGAGAGGAAAAAGAAAAGAAAGAGGAAGAGAATTTTGAACTGGATGACTATCTCAATGACTATATCGAGGATGATCCGACTCTCTATAAACTCAAAGGCGATTACTACGTAGACGACGAAGAGAAGGCCGCACCTATAGCAGTGGCTACCAGTTTTCATGAGCATCTCGTTCAGCAGCTCGGCATGATGGAGTTCGTCGATGAGACGGAGGAGCTAGTCGCTCATCAGATCATCGGGAGTATCGATGAGGATGGCTATCTGAGAAGAGCGCCAGAGGAGCTCGTAGATGATCTATTATTCACTCAAAATGTAGAGGTAGAAGAAGAGACGATCATCAAGATGCTCGCCAAAGTGCAAAAGCTCGAGCCTGTAGGTATCGGAGCCAGAGACCTCCAGGAGTCGCTGCTCATACAGCTCGATAGCAGATTTGAGCATGAGACAGATCCAGAGAAACTCCGAATAAAGCATATCGCTCACAAGATCCTCTCCAAGTACTTCAACGAGTTTTCTAAAAAACACTTCACTCGCCTCAAGCGATCACTCGGGCTATCCGATAGCGAGCTCAAGGATGCGATCGATGAGATCATCAAGCTCAATCCTAAGCCGGCATCAGCATTCTCTAATGGATCAGGCAAAAATCGAGTCAATCAATATGTCGTGCCGGATTTCATCATCACTAATCGTGATGGAGATCTCGAGCTGACGCTCAATAATAAAAACGCTCCTGACCTCAGGATCAGCGATCAGTATGTCGATATCCTCAAGGGCTACAAAGACAATACGAAAGGACGCCGATCTACAAAGCAAGAGAAGGAGGCGGTGATGTTCATCAAGCAGAAGATCGACTCGGCGAAGTGGTTTATCGATGCGATCAAGCAGCGCCAAGAGACTCTCTACAATACGATGTATACCATCATGCAGTATCAGGAGGATTACTTCCGCACAGGAGATGAGCGTACGATCCGTCCGATGATCCTCAAGGATATCGCCGAGGTCACAGGTCTCGATATCTCCACTGTATCACGAGTAGCGAATAGTAAGTTCGTCCAGACGGAGTTTGGTACCAAGCGACTGAAGGATTTCTTCTCAGAGTCCATCCAGACCAGCACAGGAGAGGAGGTGTCTACACTCGAGGTGAAAAATATACTTACTGACATGATCGGTGCCGAGAATAAGAAAAAACCCCTCTCTGACGAGAAGCTCAAAGATCTTCTCCGAAATAAAGGATACAACATCGCTCGCCGTACAGTAGCTAAGTATCGAGAGCAGCTCAATATCCCTGTAGCGAGACTCCGTAAAGAATTATAGTCGAGACGGATACGTCACGATTGTCAACCATTTTTTGAAAGCTTATGAGGCGCTGCAGTGTGGCGCCTTTTTATTTGATCAGCAGCGAGCATAAATTCAAACATGGCCCTTTTCATCCTGCTGGCTCGTCACTAAATCTTCCTCCCATGACCACCATCGCTATCACCAAAAAGAATGCAATACTCATCGATCGCTCCAGACTATTCTCTACGAAGAAGGATAGGGTGAAATTGAGATATAGTAGCTGTAAGAATACATCGGACCTGCCATAGATTAACGGGCCAAAGTAGCCGGCTAAGAAAAGGATGAATCCTATGATGCCAGCACCGCTCAGGATGTATAGCCATTGACTATGTGGGACATTGTAGTAGTCTCCACGGCCATGAGCAGCATAGTAGGACTGACTCCGCTCATGGAGCTGACCGATGCCGACTCCAGTGATAGGTGCTTCTTGCCATAGCTCTACGCCCATCTGGAGGGAGTAGATACGCTCGGAGTCGGAGTATGCTTGACCAGTGCCACTACGATACATCTGCCAGTCATGGAGCATATAGCCGACCTTGGTCTGGAGGGTTTTGCTATTCTGGTATCCGATGAATAGTCCCAATACGAGAGTGCTCAGTATCGCTATGCCCATGCGATAGCGACGATAGCGGATGATCTCGTAGATTCCGAGATATAGTATCGAACTGTATAAAATAAGTAGACCAGTCCGTACGGCCAAAAGATGCATCCCGATGATCAAAATAACGGTGCACACTCCGACCAGATACTGTATAGCTCGGGCTAATTGCCCTCTGTGATATCTTAAGAGGGTGATGCCAGCTATCGCTCCGTATGCATTGAACATGGAGTACTTGACATGCTCTGTCGGTGTTGGGATAGCTTTGCCCACGGCGATAAGTGCATCCATCTGTTCAGGATATCGCAGTACTAAGGTAGCATAGGTCACGATCGCTATGCCGAAAACGATGGTGATCCAGGCCTGATAGCCGATGCGCTGCTGATGAGATATTTGGCGCAAAGCCACATAAGAAAGAGGAAGTAGAATAAAAGGCAACTTCAGCATCAGCTGATCGCTCCATCCTAAAGGCCCTGCACCTATATCAGAGAAAATAGGCAATAGGAAGATGAGTATAAACCAATGCTGCGGAGCTCGCCAGTCTGGATACTCTCGATAGATGACAGCTTTGGCTATAGCCACCAGAGCGATGATGGCATAGCAGATAGTGATCAGCGCCTTAGCATATAGCACCGCTGGTATCATCAGCAGACAGGCGAAATAGGCGATATGGTCCAGATAGCGGTTCATCGATAGTGCTGCCACAAGATATGATCTTGCTAAAGATTGTAGATTCTGAATCAATCAATTTACCTTTGCGGCTTATCTAAACCAGTAAATCTCATGTCTGAGCAGATCTTTGGAGAGTTAGATGCGATATTAGCGGAGATACAAAGTGCCGAGATATCGGACCTCGATCAGTTAGAAGCGTTTCGTATTAAGTATTTGGGGAGTAAGAATATCCTGAAGCCTCTGGGCGGTCAGATCCGCAATGTGCCGAATGAAAAGAAGAAGGAATTTGGTCAGCTGCTGAATAAGATCAAGCAAGAAGCAGCAGCTAAGTATCAGTCACTGCAAGATGGATTAGCCCAGTCTCAGAGTGAGAATCAGGCGGCAGGTATCGACTTCTCAGCGCCGACGCAGGAGCTCCGAGTAGGGACGAGACACCCTGTGAGTCTGGTGATCAATCGGATCATCGAGATCTTCACGAGATTAGGATTTACGATCGCAGAGGATAGAGAGATCGAGGATGATTGGCACAATTTCACTGCCATGAACACCCCTGAGCATCACCCTGCGAGAGATATGCAGGATACTTTCTATCTACAGGATAGCACTACTAGACTGCTCCGTACGCATACCTCATCGGTACAGTCGAGAGTGATGACCTCTCAGCAGCCACCGATCCGTATCATAGCGCCTGGCCGAGTATATCGCAATGAGACCATCTCTGCGAGATCACACTGCCAGTTTCATCAAGTAGAGGGTCTTTATATAGATAAGAATGTATCCTTCGCTGATATGAAGCAGACGCTGCTCTACTATGCTAAGGAGATGTACGGTGAGGACGTGAGGATTAGGCTGAGGCCAAGTTATTTCCCATTCACTGAGCCGAGTGCCGAGATGGATGTCTACTGGGGCCTCAAGACAGAGCGAGATCACAAAATCACTAAAGGTACAGGCTGGCTCGAGATATTGGGATGTGGCATGGTAGACCCTAATGTGCTGAGCAACTGTGGTATCGATCCAGAGGAGTATTCGGGTTTTGCTTTTGGTATGGGTATTGAGCGTCAGGCGATGCTGCAGTATCGCATTGGAGACATCCGTATGCTATTTGAGAATGATGTCAGATTCTTAAAGCAGTTTAGATCTGCCTATTGATCCTGAGCCCTATTATTTTATCGTAGTCGTGAGTCATGAGTAAGCCGAGTATCCCAAAGGGAACCAGAGATTTTTTGCCAGCCGAGGTAGCTAAGCGAAAATATATATTCAGCACTATAGAGGAGGTCTTTCAGCTATATGGCTACCAGCCAATAGAGACGCCCGTGATGGAAAATCTATCCACTCTGACTGGAAAGTATGGCGATGAGGGGGATCAGCTCTTATTCAAAGTGCTCAACAATGGAGACTATCTCAAGAAGGCAGATCAGTCTGCGCTCGAGGCGAGAGACTCTAAGAAGCTCGTCTCCAGTATCAGCAAGCGAGGTCTGAGATATGACCTGACGGTGCCATTTGCGAGATTCGTCGTGATGCATCAGAATGATATCTCCTTTCCATTCAAGCGATATGCCATACAGCCAGTCTGGCGTGCAGATCGTCCTCAGAAGGGGAGATACCAAGAGTTTTATCAGTGTGATGTAGATGTCGTCGGATCGACCTCGCTCATGTATGAGGCTGAGCTCGTCAAAATCTATGATGAAGTATTTCGCCGTCTACAGATACCTGTACAGATCAAAGTGAATAATCGGAAAGTGCTCAGTGGTATTGCAGAGGTGGCTGGTATAGCGGATAAATTTGCTGCGATGGCAGTAGCGATCGATAAGCTGGATAAAATCGGCCAGGATGGAGTCCGAAATGAAATGACAGGTTCCAATATCAGTGATGACTCAATAGATAAAATCCTGAGCCTCCTCGAGATGAATAGCCTGGATGCATTAGCTGCACAGCTATCAGATAGCGAGATTGGGATGCAGGGGATCGCAGAATTGAGAGACTTTCATCAGTATCTTGATCCAGTAGGTCATCATAATGAAGTAATCTTTGAGCCGACTCTGGCCAGGGGATTGAGCTATTATACAGGCTGCATATTTGAGGTGAGTGCTGTAGGAGTCGAGATGGGCAGTATCGGTGGAGGAGGTCGCTACGATGATCTCACCAGTATGTTCGGTCTGAAGGATGTCTCTGGTGTCGGAGTATCGTTTGGGGCTGAGCGTATCTATGATGTGATGCTCGAGCTGGGACTATTTGAGCAGGCAGATATCAAGGAGACGAAGGCTATATTTTTGACATTCGACCCTGAGTCGCACTTATACGCCTTTCAGGCGGCTGCTCAGCTGCGAGTAGTGGGTATATCTGTAGAAGTCTATCCAGAGCCTGCTAAGATGAAGAAACAAATGAAATACGCCGATAGTCGAGGATTTGAATATGTGCTGATCGTCGGTGACAATGAGCGGGAGCAGTCTCAAGTCATGGTCAAGCATCTGAAGACTGGCGAACAGACACCGGTAGCTCTCAATGATTTAGCCGCACATTTACAATCTTAAACTACTAAGAATAGATCTAATATCGCTATGACATCTCTACAGTCTATACGTCAGCAACTCGATAGCGGAGACCTCAGCATGGTCGGAGTAGTCGAGTACTATCTACATCAGATCAAGCAGTCTCGAGATCTCAATATCTATATCGAAATATATCGAGAGGAGGCGCTGAGTGCCGCTGAGCGACTCGATGCTAAGCGTGCAGCCGGTGAGGAGATGGGAGCACTATATGGTATCGTAGCGAGTATCAAGGATGTACTCTGCTATCAGGATCATCAGGTGACGGCAGGTTCACATATATTGGATGGATTTGAGTCACAGTTTACCGCTACATCACTGGAGCGAGCGTTAGCCGAAGATATGATCATCATTGGCCGGACTAACTGTGATGAGTTTGCCATGGGCTCGAGCAATGAGAATAGCTACTATGGTCCAACATTCAATGGGATAGACCCTGATCGAGTGCCAGGTGGCTCCAGTGGAGCTGCAGCCGTATCAGTCCAGATGGATACATGTTTAGTAGCATTTGGTAGTGATACAGGCGGATCTGTGCGACAGCCAGCTGCTTTCTGTGGGGTCTATGGGTATAAGCCTACCTATGGACGTATCTCACGATATGGATTGATTGCATATGCATCTTCTTTTGATCAGATCGGACTACTCAGCAAGGACGTATCCGCTATAAGAGAGACGCTCTCTGTGGTAGAAGGTCAGGATCAAATGGACTCTACGAGTGCGGATTTAGCGAGTATAGAGTCTACCGCTCCGCAAAAAACATATAAGATTGCTTACTTCGAGCATATCGCCGATCATCCAGCGATTGCTCCGGCTATACGAGAGGCATTTCAGGATCGGATCGAGCAGCTACGAGCTGCCGGTCATGAGGTCGTGCCCGTATCATTTGACCTGATCGACTATCTCGTGCCTACCTATTATGTCCTTACCACTGCTGAGGCCTCGTCTAATCTTCATCGCTTTGACGGAGTGAGATATGGACATCAGGCCAAGGATGCGCATGATATCCATGAGCTCTATGCTAAGTCAAGATCCGAGGGTTTTGGTACGGAGGTGAAGCGGCGTATCATGATGGGTACTTTTGTACTTAGTGTAGGATACTTTGATGCTTACTTTAATAAGGCTCAGCAGGTCAGAGCTTTGTTGACGGAGCAGATAAAGACCATCTTTGCTGAGCATGACTTTATATTGATGCCGACTACTCCTGATGTGGCGTGGCGAGTGGGGGAGAAGGTCGATGACCCTCTCGAGATGTATCTCTCTGATATATTCACGGTATTGGCTAATCTCTGTGGCCTACCTGCTATATCTATCCCCAATGGTGTGCATGAGGGGCTATCTCATGGTATACAGTTATTGGCTCGACAGTTTGATGATGATCGCTTGATTGATTTTTCTGCTTCTCTCTGATTGGCACAGTTCTTGCCACGGTATATATCGAATATAGTATTTTATATATATGTTAAATATTGCACCGCATGTAGTGGTAGTATATATTTGCAATCAATTTAGTTAACACATTGCATATTTTTTAATATGTACGATATTTTGTAAGGTAGTATACTATTTTGACGAAATATCAGTTGTTAACCGATTGGTTCCCAAGACTGATTATTTAAAGTTTGTCCCATGAGCAAAATTAAATTTATTGCGAAGCAATTCGTGGTAAGTCTAATACTCCTTTTTTCAGTGCTATCTATGGTATCTGCCACGGATAGTAATGCAGAGAGTTATTACTCTATATCTGCACAGGAGCTGAAAGAGCGTATCGAGAACTTACCCTCTCAAGTAGAGCTTAGATATACATCTGAGGTCCACTCGATCATCAATGAGTATATCAAAGATTATCGTAAGAGTAGTGAGGTCCTCCTCGGACGTAGCAGCCAGTTTTTCCCAATATACGAAAGTGAATTTAAAAAGGCCGGAATCCCATTTGAGTTAAAGTATCTATCTGTAGTAGAGTCATCTCTCCGACCTACAGTAGTATCTAAGGTGGGAGCTGTAGGATTATGGCAATTCATGAGAGGTACAGGCCAAGAGTATGGCCTGACTATCAATAGTACAGTAGATGAGCGTAGAGACCCTATGCGATCTACTCAGGCAGCGGTCAGCTACCTGAAGGATCTATATCTCCGATTTGGTGACTGGTCATTAGCTCTCGCTGCATACAACTGCGGCCCAGGTGGTGTCATGAAGGCCCAAAAAAGATCGAATGCTGCATCGGACGAAGTATTCTGGGACATCAAGCCTTATCTCCCGAGAGAGACTCGTCGATATGTGCCAAAATTTGTAGCTATCAGCTATGTGATGAATTACTTTCAATATCATGGCTTGGAGCCATTGGTTGAGACGATGGAAGAGCCGCTGGCGACAGTGCGTGTATATGACTATACGACATTCTCACAGCTCAGTAAGTTGACGGGGCTTGATAAGAGTACCATTTGGAGACTCAATCCAGCATTTCTCAAAGGATATGTACCCAAGAGTAGTAAAGGATATCTCGTCACACTGCCAGAGACTAAGATGTATGAATATCTCTCTATCACTGACAACTGGGATGACCTCGAGTATAGACCATCGACGCCGGCTAATGAGATGCATGAGATATATCTCTACGGCAGCATGAAGCGTCGAGTCATGAGTATGGAGGTGATGGATCTACTACCGCAGACTATGGATCTGACACTTCATCAGCTCGATATCCCAATGGAACTACCTGAGGCGCCAGAAGAGCCTGTACAAAATGATGACGTGGTACTCGGCACGTCGAGCTCTCGATACAAAATGCTCAAGCTGTCTGCTCAGCAGTCACTGATGGATATCGTGGATCTACATGATATGACACTCGAGGAGCTCATCGAGATCAATGATATAGATATCAATAATCCACCTGCACCAGGCTCACTGATCATGGTCAGAGTAGCAGAGTAAGATCTGTAGATCAAAATAAAAGTATAAGCATAGAGCCTCTTGAGACTTCAGGAGGCTCTATTGTTTTTTAGTATAGCCCATGATATCTACGTAATATTGTGCAGACACTGATAGTACTACATGACCGACTCAGAATACATTGCCGCATACCAAGAGACTAAAGAAGTAAAATATATCTCTGCGCTCTATGAGAAGTACATGACGCTCATCTACGGGAGCTGTCTGAAGTATTTTAAAAATGAGGCTGATGCCGAAGATGCCGTCATGGATATCTACGAGAAGCTGACGAAAAAGGCGCTGACCTCAGATATCGAAAACTTCAATGCATGGATCTATATGGTCACTCGCAATCATTGTTTTGAGGTGCTACGCAAGAAAAAACGCCAATCTGACAAAATAAGTGATGCTGAATCTATGTATTCGGAGACGATATTTCATCCTGATACTGTAAGAGATGAGCAGACTATAGCTCTACTTAAGAAATGCCTGGAGGAGCTCGAAGCTTATCAACAGGAGTGTATCACTAAGTTTTATTATCAAAAGATGAGCTACGTAGAAATCGCTGAAAGTATGGAGCTGCGATATAATCAAGTACGATCAAGAATCCAGAATGGGCGTCGAAACCTAAGGCAGTGTATCGAGAAGTCGGCTAAATCTATCGTATCATGATAGATATTAAGAAGACATACGAGAGATGGCTCCGAGGCGAGCTCGACCGAGATCAGCTACATGATATAGAGAAAGCAGCGCTCGATGATCCTATGCTATATGATGCTATGGAGGGTATCGAGCTATATCAGACTTCTGACAAGGCACAGATACAGGATCGCTTAGCTCAGCGACTACAGTCCACATCAGCGCCAATCGTAAATATCTCTCAGTCAAAGAAAAAAGAAACGAAAGTCATAAAGATGCTGTGGCCTGTGGCGGTGGCAGCCAGTTTGCTACTTGCTGTCGCAGTATATGTGCTATTGCCAAGTCGCTCCGCTGATGCAGATACCATCATTGTAGATGCTGAACTGCCGATGACAGAAGAAGGCCAAGTAGCAATGTCTGATGAGCTCATCGATCCTGCTCCTGAGGCCGCAAGTCCTAAAGAGGAAATCCAAGAAGAATCGAGAACATCAAAAGAAGCTGTAGCTAAAAAAGCAGTGTCAAGTCAAGGACAAGGAAGTGTAGAGAAATCGCAGACTGCACCGGCTACAGATATCGCTGCAGCTGAAGAAATAGAAAAAGCTCCAGAGGCGAAATCAACTCCTGAACAAGTGACTATAGCTGTTCCTGAAGAACTAAAAAATACCGCCAGTGCAGATATCGCTGAGGCAGAATCTGCCACCGATAAAAAAATCACTCTATCTGACGAGGCTGCACAGAGCCCTATAGCCCTGAGATCTAAGTTAAAGACTAAGCAGACGCCGATGTCTATTACTATGGCTGCTGATACAGCTCAAGCCAAAGATGATGGAGGTGGTATCGCAGGAGTACAGTCGGGTGCCGTGAGATCTTCAAAATTCAATCAACGCGGCGATACTGCCTATCCACTCATAGGCCAAGAGGCATTCATGGATATTCTTAAGAAGTATCCATTAGCTAAAGATGCGTTATTCATGAGAGGGATAAAGCAGGGTAGCAAAATCACCATCACTTTTGAGCTGGATGATGAGGGGCGTCCTATCCGTATCACAGCACCATTTGAGCAAGAAAAAATCGAAACAATCCTCCAAGAATCTGGCAAATGGTATAAACCCAAAGGCATAGATGTGATCGAGTATCAACTGCCCGTGGTAGAGGGATAGCAAATGTATTCTGGGGTACACCTCACAGGAGTCTATCCAAAATAGAACAGATAGATGGATTTATTTTTGCAGACAAATTACTGGAGTAGCACATTTAGATTATTATAATTGTCAGAGGCAGTACTTAGTGAGATGGGATTTTACGCTTTAAGACTTGTACGAAATGGTAGCTCCATGGCCAGCTATCAAAAAATTATTATGCATACTAAAAATTAAAAAATAACAAAAGATAGTAAACCTATATAAAGTTACCTTAAGGGACTTAATGATAAATGTGTCTTAATAGTGAATGTGCCATAATCGCCTATGAAAATCAATCGTATTCTGACTTTAGTCCTAATTCATGTTTGTCTGGGTTCTTCCAGTTTTTGCTACGCTCAAGAATCATATAAAATATCTTCTGAAGAAGTTAGCCGTATCACACAATTCCCTGCACCATTAAACCAAGTTGATTTTCCATTTTCGCCTGTAACGATTGATGAATCAACCTATGGATGGGCGAAGCTCATGTATGATGCTGATCCTAATATATACGAGGTCATAGAGTTATATGATTCATGGAGAAAGTCACATCCTGATATTAAGGATAATCATACTCGGAATTATAGGAAACTTATTGGTTATCTTTTTCTCAATGATGGTATTGATGAAGAGGGCCGAATAAGACTCAAAACCTCTAAAGAGTTAGAACAACTCAATCATAAACTACTGACTGATCGATCAAAAGAGACACAGAGCAAAGGCAATGATAAAGCTAATAGCGCTGCCAAAGCTTGGAGACATCTCGGACCGACATTCATGAAATCGACATTAGGGGAACTGGTCAATAGACATATTAATATCTATTCAATCACACAATGTCAGAGCAATCGAGATGTGCTCTACTGTACCAGCGAAAGCGGAGCGACGGTCTACAAGTCTATCAATCGAGGAGACTCTTGGTTTAGTGTGTCTGATGATTACATTATTGATATGGGCGCTCGGAACATAGAAGTAGCACCGTCTAATCCAGATGTGGTCTATCTATGCACTAAGCATGATATCTATAAATCTGAGAATGGAGGGACCTCTTGGTCCTCTGTATATCAAAGTAATAATGTTCAGAATCTAACCCTGATCATACATCCGGACAACGCTGATACGGTAATAGCTGGAGGTAATAACGGCATCCTCAGATCACATGACGGGGGCGATAATTGGACAGTAGTTCATGCTGCGAGCAATGTGTATGACCTCAGGTATCAACCGGGTAACACTCAGGTAATCTATGCATTAGTAGATAATGATAATACCAAGCAAACTGAATTCTATAAATCTATTGATGGGGGAGAAAGTTGGACTTTAAAAACTACGGGATGGCCAAGCGAAACATCTAACTCTAATATTGGGGGGCAGATGACGACCAGCGATGATCACCCACATATCATTTATGCTTTCATCGGTGCTACATGGACAGATGAGCGCAATGAGCACAATGTCAAGATATTAAAAAGTAGTGATGCGGGTGAAACTTGGACGCTCAAGGTAGATTATGATAATCCAAAAGGGATCAATAGCGGCCAGGGATATTATGATTGGGATATAGAGATGTCTGATGTGGATAGCAATATTGTAGCATTTGGCACACAGAATAGCTGGATAAGCTATGATGGGCTAGAAACGGTGACCTCCGATATGCGACATGGTTGGAGTGGGCATGCAGATATCCAAGAAATGCTCTTTATTGGTGATGAAATTTGGGTAGTGAATGATGGGGGAGTCATTAAGTATGAAAACGATTCTCTATATAACTATGAGGTCAAATCAGTCGGTATAGATGCTATTAGCTATTGGGGCTTTGATCAAGGGTGGAACAGCGACACTTGGTGTGGAGTGCATTATCACAACGGTACTTCTGCAGCCTCAGAACGATATGAAAATGATGTAGCTATCAACTTTGGAGGTGCCGAGCCACACTTTGCTTTAGTGAGTCAGCCTTCAGCTGATCGAGTGGTTTCTAAGGGCTACGGATCTGTTAATGGTTATGAGATACCAACAGAACAATCTGGTGAATTTTCTCGGTTCTCATATAACATAGAACCTAATAAGCAATATATCTATGGCAACAATGCTTGCACTGACCTTCAGGCCTCAGATACTCACTATGTCGGAGTTGATAATCATGTGATGAAATCTATAGATTTTGGCTTGAGTTGGGACACATTATCTGCTGTGTCCTCGGACTCAGATGATAAGATTTGGGATATACAAATGACCCGGGATAATCCCAACATGATGTTTGTTTCAAGTTTCAATTCGGGAGATGGTAAAGTATTTAAATCAGTAGATAAGGGTCTCAATTTCAGCGAATTATCACTGCCCTCTGCATTCGATAATAGGCCGACAATCATGCATGTCGCTGTAATGGATAATAATCCTGATGAAATCTATATCATGGGAGATCGATATGGGATTAAGATTGCAAAGTCGACAGATGGTGGGCAAACCTGGATTGACCTCTATACCAATACCTTAAATGGTTACAAAGGAAGAGATATAATGCAGGTATCTGGAACAGACGGAGGCATATATATAGTGGCCTCTCGAGGTGTTTTTTATCGTAACAATACGATGACAGATTGGGTCCTCCTGTCCGATGGGATACCAGCGAATACAGAGTATCGATTTATCCAACCATTCTATCGAGATGCAGAGTTGAGAATCGCTACGAGTAGAGGAATCTATGCAGCAGAGTTGTATGATATTCCTGACTTTCATGAAAGTCTGCTTCAACCTATAGTACAAAAAGTAACCTCGGATTGTAAGCGAGATACTATGTATTTCGACGATTATTCCGTTGTGGATCATGAGGGAGCAACTTGGTCATGGACTTTTCCGGGAGCAAGCTATGTTAGTGATTTGAATAGTCGCAATCCTAAAGTGCTCTATCAATCAGATGGACCTTATGATGTGACTATGTCCATAACCAAATCTGGTCAGACGCATACCAAGACTATCGAACAGATGATCTCAATCTCAGATCAATGCACAGAAATAGATCCAGCTCCAGAACAGGCTATAGCTTTTGCTGGCAATACGGAACATATCGTGACGGAGGACTTTAACCTGACAACTAACAGATTTTCATTCACAGGCTGGGTTAAGCCCAAAACAGCACTACGAGCTTTTTCGGGCATATTTTCGAACGGTGTGTGGTGCGCACATTGTAATGACCAAACACTTGGGATAGAGATAAACTACTGGGGAGGACACCTATGGTATCGCTGGCCAGGGAGTACATCGGGATGGGCCAGTCGGACGACATTGGCACCTGTTGTGGATGAATGGAATTTCATAGCAATGGTAATGTCACCGGATTCAGTGGTGATGTATCTCAATGATGATAAATGGGTGTCACATATCACTCATGAACCCGCAGATATTGGTCAACTCTATGTCGGTAAGGGTTTTTATAACAAGTATTTAGAGGGAGAAGTAGATGAATATAGTTTTTGGAAGAAGTCTTTAAACGATCAGGAGATTAGAGAGCTGATGCATATGACTAAAGATCCTGCTGGTCATCCAGATTTATTGGCTTACTATCAATTTAATGAGACAGCCGAAAAGGTCTATGATAAAGCAGGGATATATCATGCTACTTTATTAGATGGTGCCAGCAGGGTGCTGTCATCTGTGCCAGTAGGAAAGGGACATAGTAGCAGTCAGATTGAGCAAACGGGAACCATAAGCTACATAGAGGTAGGTGTTTCATTGGATATTAACTCAACTAATGATGGAGAGATCGTTATATCAAGAATTGAACTGGAACCATTCAGTATACCTGTAGGGTATGATTCTGTATTCTCACAGCAATATTGGACGATTCACCGCTATGGATCTGATGAGGTTAATGGGTCTCTAAGGTTACGCTTATCTGAGAATCTGAGTGTATTCGATGAGCAGCTTAAAGAAGATTTCTTACTATTGGGTCGGGTCGCTCATGGTACAGGAGCATGGTCTATTATAGACAGTTCTTCTATGGTTGATCAAATTCATAATGAAGTCACTTTTGACACAATTCCCAGCTACTCACAATTGTTGGTCGCTCGTGCTAAGCCATTCCTTTGTGATAACAGTATTGCGTTCAGTAATACTACTGAATTGCCTGATTTTAGTGGTTCAATGGGCCAGATTGTAGCTGGTAATATTAATGGAACTGGTGATGTGCAAATCCTTTCAAATCAGGACAAAACATTTGTAGCTGAGCAATCCATTGAATTAATTCCAGGATTCGTTGTAGAGCAGAATGCCCTCTTTAGGGCTATTATAGACGACTGCCCAAATTGATTAGAGCTTCAGTACCTAAAGAATTTGAGTCTATTCTAATAAATAGGATAGTTAGATTGGTTAATTGCCATTAGAGAATAATTGACAGGAGGAAATTAAGGCGGATATCTAAATAGAGCAATAGATATTAGTACGACTGTGACGAATTTCTATTTTCAAGAGAATATATTTCAGCGATTTCCAGGATATATCACGCTCTCCATACGCCGTAGTTTATGAGCTTGTGACAATTTATGACGTTAATCTCCTAACCAAACCACTGATAAGCCATAAAGGCACTCCCATAAGCCAATATGCCCATATATAGGAACTGTATGATAGGCCACTTCCAGCTCTTCGTCTCTCGCTTAGTAACGGCGAGGGTGCTCAGGCACTGCAGGGCGAATACATAAAACAGTAGTAGCGATAAGGATGAGGCAAAATTGTATTGCTTCTCTCCGGTGATAGGGTTGATCTCGGCGGCCATCTGCTCTCGTACAGTCATCTCATCATCAGAGCTACCCACACTGTAGATGGTAGCCATCGTCCCGACGAATATCTCCCGAGCGGCAAACGAAGTGATGAGTGCGATACCCATTTTCCAATCATAGCCCAGTGGACGGATGGCTGGCTCTATGAATTTTCCCAGATGTCCAGCATAGGACGCTTCCAGCTTTTGAGAGGCCAGATAGTCTTCTGCAGCTTGTTCGTCGAGCTGATTAGTAGTGATGTAGGTCGTACTCTCTGCCTCCGCTCGCTGCATCGCATCTGAGGGTCCGTAGCTTGCTAAAAACCATAGGATGATCGATAGGACGAAAATGACCTTTCCCGCCTCTATGATGAAGGTACCTACCTTCTCCTTGACTGTGAGTAGGACATTTCGTAGTAGTGGCTTTTTGTATTGTGGCAGCTCGATCATGAGGAAGGACTTCTCATCCGACTTCAGTACCATTTTGAATACCCATGCACTGACTAATGCAGCTACGATACTGAGTATATAGAGTCCCATGAAGGCCAGTCCCTGCGCATTAAATCCTCCCCATACTGTCTCTGCTGGCACCACGAATCCTATCAATACCGTATATACAGGTATCCGGGCTGAGCAGCTGATGAGCGGTGTCACCATGATGGTGTTGAGTCGCTCTTTCCAGTTGGCTATGGTACGTGTACTCATGATAGCAGGGATGGCACAGGCCCCTCCCGATATGAGAGCTACGATACTTCGACCATTGAGGCCAAATCGCTGCATGATATTATCAAACATGAATACCGCTCTCGACATATAGCCGACCTCTTCGAGCGCTGTGATCAGCAAGAAAAGGATGGCGATCTGTGGTATGAATACCATGATGCCGCCGAGTCCTGCGATGATGCCATCGGTGATCAGGCTCGTGTACCAGGCATCTGGTAGTACTGACGATACCCATCCGCTCATCCACTCAAATAGGCCCTCAATCCAGCCCATCGGAGCTTCTGACCAGGCGTATATCGCTTGAAAGATGAATAGCATGAGCGCAAAAAACAAAATCGGGCCGAATATGCGATGGGTGATGATATTGTCCAGTCGCTCTGTCTTGCTTTTTTTATTATCTCCGATGCGCTCTGTGGCTCTCTGGATCACTGGAGTGAATAGATTGAACCGGCCGAGGGTCTCATCGATCTGATTTTTGATCGAATTAAAATCGGTCTGCCCCAGCTTAGCGCTTATGTTGATACGATCAGCAGCGTCGATATGCTCGAGCCACTGATGGTGATGTCCGATGAGCAGTGCTTGATAGTCTGTATCTACTACTGCATACTCTCGACTGATCTGGATGACCTCCTGCTCTACCTGACTGAGTTTATGATGATTTTTCCAGGTGGTGGTATTTTGCTGGCGGACTGCATTGATCAGGTCGATCATTTGATATTTCAATCCGTCTATATTGACTCCAGTCAGACTGCTGACCTCGATGACAGCTATATCGAGATAGTCAGTGAGGGCTGAGGTGTCATATTTGATTCCTTTTGCTACAGATATGTCCATCATGGTGAGACATAGTAGCATCGGGATTTTTAATTCTTTGAGCTGAGTCGCCAGCAAGAAGTGCTTCTCCAGCTCCAGACTGGCTGCTACATAGATGATAGCGTCTGGGTAGTTTTCATTTTGTGGATTAGTCAGGGTCTCGACGACTATCTTTTCGTCACTCGAGTTAGGATAGAGGCTATATATCCCAGGGAAATCGATGAGCTCTACTCGCTCGCCATTGGCGAGAGTGATGGCGCCCGATTTTTTATCTACGGTCACACCAGGGTAGTTGCTGATTTTTTGATTTAGTCCTGTGAGAGCGTTGAATAAGCTGGACTTTCCACTATTGGGATTGCCGATGATGGCTATTTTGATCGGTCTATCTTGAGGCATTCAGACTATTTTATGATAATACTGCGGGCCTCATCAGCACGCACTGCGACGAATGTATTTCCCAACTTAAGACAATAGGCTCCACCAAAAGGAGCCTTGCGGATCATCTTGATACGACTATCAGGGATGATACCTATGGTGAGTAGTTTGCAGGCCATGCCATGATCAGCAAAGCGTACTACAGTGGCCTCTTCACCATTTTTGAGGTGTAACACATTTTTATCCATTATTAGAGTTCTTCTACCTGATGATCAGCGATCCAGCATCCATCGGGCGTCAAAGAAAAGGGAAAAAGCGAAAATATAGTATCACAAAATTAGGTAGATGCTGTACAGGGGTGTAAAATTGAACGGTCTTTAATACCTTCATTTTCATAAAGAATAAATCGTCACATGAAAAAAATCGCATTAATCTCCCATGATGGGAAAAAAGCAGAGATGGTCTCTTTCATCCTGCAGAATAAGTCGCTCGTCAATGGGTACGAACTATATGCTACCGGTACGACGGGTAAACATATAGAGAATGCTGGATTTGAGGTGCACAAGTTGCTCTCTGGACCACTGGGAGGGGACGCTCAGATAGCGACGATGGTTGCCGAAAAGAACATTGATATGATCATTTTCTTCAGAGATCCTCTCGATAAGCATCCTCATGAGCCAGATGTGCAGATGCTGATGCGACTCTGTGACGTGCATAATATCCCTCTGTCTACCAACCCTGCGTCCGCAGTATTGTTATTAAAAGGAGCAAAAGTACAAGATTAGCCTATTGACCACTGATGACTACAAAGCGATAGCAGATAGCATACCTCACGAGCCAGGGGTATACAAATACTACGATGCTGAGGACACGATCATCTATGTAGGGAAAGCGAAAAATCTCAAAAAGCGAATATCCAGCTATTTTGGAGATAAGAAGCACCAAGCCTACAAGACTCGGACGATGGTCAAAAATGCTAAGTACATCGACTTCACTATAGTGAATACAGAAGCTGATGCTCTCCTTCTCGAGAATACGCTTATTAAGCGCTATCAGCCTCGCTACAATGTCATGCTCAAGGATGGAAAGTCCTACACTTATCTCTGTGTCAAGAAAGAACGTTTCCCGAGGGTATTTTTCACTCGCAAGGTGATCCGTGATGGATCTATCTACTATGGTCCCTATACTTCAAAGTATAAAACCAAGCAGATATTTGAGTTGATTAAAGCCTTGTTTCCGATAAGGACTTGCAATTTTAAACTGTCTGAGCAGAATATAGAAGCGGGAAAATTCAAAGTATGTCTCGAATACCATATCGGCAACTGTCTCGGTCCATGTGAAGGCTTTCAGACAGAGGAGGACTACATGGCATCTCTCGATCAGATCCGCAATATCCTCAATGGCAACTTTAAACCGGTCAAAGACTATATCAAGGAGGAGATGAATCGGCTGGCAGCCAGTCTCCAGTTTGAGAGAGCAGGAGCGATGAAGGAAAAGCTTTCTCTTTTTGAAGATTATCAGGCAAAATCTACTGTGGTGAGCCAGACCATCCGGGATGTGGATGTATTCGTCATAGATGGAGATGAGGACTATGCCTATGTCAACTATCTCAAGATCATCAATGGTGTGCTGATCAATACAGACACTATTGAGCTCAAAAAGAATCTGGATACGGACAACTCTGAGCTGCTGGCATACGTGATCCCTGAGATCAGAGATAAGTACAATAGTATCGCCCCAGAGGTCATCTCTGCGATCCCTGTAGAGCTGCCTTATGACGAAAGTGAGGTGAAACTCACCATCCCTCAGCGAGGTGATAAGGTCCGACTGCTCGAGTTGAGCAATAAAAATGTGCAGTATTTGATCCTCCAAAAGAGGAAGGAAAAGATCAATCAGATCAAAAAGCAGACACCAGCAGAGCGTATCCTCAGGACGCTACAGGAGGATCTCAGCATGAACGTGCTGCCATATCATATCGAGTGTTTTGACAATAGTAATATACAGGGGACTAATCCGACAGCGAGCTGCGTGGTATTCAAAAATGCAAAGCCGTCGAAGAAGGATTATCGAAAATTTAAAGTAAAAACGGTTGTAGGGCCGGATGACTTTGCGTCAATGGTCGAGATCGTCTACCGCAGGTATAAGCGCCTCCTTGATGAGGAGCAGCCACTACCGCAGCTCGTGATCATCGATGGGGGCAAGGGGCAGCTCAGCTCCGCCATGCAGAGCATTGATCGACTTGGGCTACGGGATAAGATGACCGTGATCGGCATAGCCAAAAAACTGGAAGAGATCTACTTCCCCGAGGATCCCATACCGATCTATATCAATAAGAAGTCCGAGTCGCTGAAGCTCATACAGCAAGCTCGAAATGAGGCGCATCGATTTGCTATCAATTATCACAGAGATCGCAGATCGCAAAATTTCACCTCTACACAGCTGACTGATATATCGGGTATCGGCGAAAAGACAGCGGACACTCTGCTGAGGCACTTTGGGTCCGTCAAACGACTCAAAGAGGCATCTGTGGAGGATATATCCTCCTTGATCGGCAATCAAAAAGCAAATATCATTGTTGAAGCTCTGAAGGAAAGCGAATAGAGCTCTGGATCAGAGATGAGTTCTATTTAATCAAGAATAACTGAATATATATCATGCCTGACTACATACGCATAGCACTGGATGGATACGGAGGATACGCTGGCTATCTATGGCATGAGATCACTCATCCCTCTTGGCATAATTATTTTTATTGGCTTATCGGAGTGTCTTTATTTTTCATGATGCTGGAGTGGTTACGTCCATGGCGAGAGGACCAAGCGAAGTTTCGCAAGGACTTCTGGCTGGATGCCTTCTACATGTTTTTTAATTTTTTCTTATTCAGTCTGATTATCTACAATGCAGCCTCTGATGTCGTAGTCAATTTTTTTAACTATCACATCAATCAGCTCACCGGGGTCAATCTCAAAGAGCTCAATCCTATGTACCAATGGCCTATGTGGTCGATACTCTTGATAGGATTTGTGGTGAGAGACTTTGTGCAGTGGTGGACACATAGGCTGTTGCACAGATTTGAGTTTTTATGGCAGTTTCACAAGGTGCATCACTCGGTGAGGGAGATGGGATTTGCTGCGCATCTCCGCTATCACTGGATGGAGACGGTAGTCTATCGGACGATCGAGTATTTACCATTGGCCCTGTTGGGCATTGGACTATATGATTTTTTCGTCATTCATATTTTCACCTTGGCCGTAGGACATTATAATCACTCTAATATCTCTGTCAGTGGTCGTATCACAGGAGCTATAGTAGGTGCTTTGATCGGTGTGGTGATAGCAATGGGATTGTTTGACGTGAGCCTATTAGCAGTAGATGCATCGTGGATGGTCCGACTGGCGACAGTCATCGGAGTATCTCTGCTCGGAGCAATAGCCTTGGGGCCATTTATGAAGAAAATCTTCAATAGTCCGGAGATGCATATCTGGCATCATGCCTATCACCTACCTGAAGAACGACACTATGGAGTCAATTTTGGGATTAGCTTGGCCATTTGGGACTACCTTTTTGGTACCGACTATATCCCAAAAGAAGGTCGGGACATTGAGCTGGGCTTTCCAGGTGTAGAGAGCTTTCCAGAGGACTTTCAGCATCAGATGATCTATGGTCTTAATTTTGATAAATAACTGTTTAATTAATATCCTATGAATGATGAAATTGAGCTCTTAGTTAGACGTGAGATCTCCAAAGAAATTAAAGATTACCGAATTCATTTAACCAATTTGCTGAATCGTACAACATGGGCAATTGGAATTATATCAGCAATATTTATCGGTGGAATCATTTTTTTTACCGGAAGATATTATGATCAAAGCATCAATTCACTTGATAGTCTATTAGAAGGTAGAATAAATGAAGTCTTTGTAAAAAACTCTATAGATGAAAATATTTTTGATCAAGTATCAGAGTCAACAAAGCTATCATTAACCTCATATCTTGAAAGTGAGGAATTTATTGGAAGTGTACAACGTGAAGTTGATGTAGTTTTAGATCGAGCCGTCGCTTCAAACGCTATGATTGATTTGGAGAATGCAATTGAAAAAAAAGTTAGTCAGATAAACAAATTGAACGTATCAGGAAGGATTGAGACAATACCAGTTGGGACAGTTTTATCTTCGATTATCAGACCTGAGCTTTTTTATTCGTTGAATAATAAAAAGAGTCAGTGGGTTTTGGCCGATGGTAGAAATGTCGAAGGATCTCGATATCACGTTTCCACTTCACAGAATGTTGTGCCTGATATGCGAGGTTTATTTTTAAGAGGCGTCAATGAAAATAGGAGTGATTCTTTCTCTGATAGAGATTTAAATAGGAAAGTTGGTTCAGTTCAACAAGAACAAATTAAATACCATATTCATGCTTTAGAAGGAGTGTGGAAAGAAGATTTGATTTCTGAAGAAACGGTAAGTTCTTCAAATGGCTTTGGGTTCAACGATATATTTTATAGAGGAATAAAAGGTCTTAATCCAAATAAGGCTTTAAATGAATCTTCTAAGTCAAGTTTGGACCAGAAAGTGAGGGAGAGCTCAATGGGTTATACTTTGCCAACTGGTGATATAGAAACAGTTCCAAATAATGTTGCTGTGTATTACTATGTTAAAATTAACTAAGCCTGTGCCTGTCGTCCTGTGAAGTAGGAGATAAACAACAAAATAATAGCGACAAGTGCTGGAGCGAACTCCCCATCTCCGATGGCTATGTGAGCAGCGAAGGCCAAGACAAAATCGAAAAAGAAACCAGCATAAGCCCATTCCTTGAGCGATCTTGACTTATTCGCCCAGATGGCTATCAGGCCTAATATTTTGGCTATAGCCAATGGATAAATAATGTAAGTAGGGTAGCCCAGATTGATAAATGTCTCTCGCACCATCTCATGATTAAAAACATACATACCTGCGGACATCAGCATTAGTGCCGATAGCAGTACCGTGGAGATGAAGAAGGTGAATCTTGTTTTATTCTCTATCATAGTCTTTTATCTGTTCAGAAAGTAGTTCAACTTTTAGTTCAAATTCATACTCATCTCTCTTAGGCGTACCCACTTTACCAAGTGCTTTATCCTTCAATTCTTCTAAGCTAATGGTATTCATGTTTGTTGATTTTCATCAGTGAAGTAGTGGTCAGCTACCCACCAAAAGTATAGCCCACTGATAGATATACTGACCGTCCAGATATCGGGAACACCACAAAGCTGGCCGCAGGATTTGCATTGATATAATCGGCGGTCGCAGCATTGGAGCTACTACCAAATTCATTGGGGCCAAAGAAATTATTAAGCCCGACAGAATTGAATAGATTAGTAGCTCTTAGACCGAGATCCCATGTTTTGCTAAGCTGGTATCGAAGGCTCATATCTACAGTGCTGTAGGCAGGCAGCTCAAATGAATTTTCAAAATTGCCATATCTGCTGCCCATATAGTTGAGTCTTAGTGTCCCGCCTATCTTATCAGCATCATAGTGCAGAGAGATATTCCCCATAAGATTAGGTTGATGAGGGAGAGTATTATCATCAAATGAGGTGGTGAAATCATCTGCTGGATCAATGCTCTCATTAGCATTGTATACAGAGAATTCTTCCAGCTGGGCATCTTGGATCGTCATCGCTGTGCTGATGCTCCAGTCAGTGCTGAGCTGATAGAGATAAGATAGTTCGAGTCCGATAGTGCGGGTCGCATTGAGCTGTGTCGGTGTGTAGAATATCATATTACTATCTTCATCAAACTCAAAATTGCTATAAGGCACATCACTCAGGCGACTATGAAATATCGTCGCCTGAATGCTTTGATTTTCATATTGGCCGATCAGCCCTATCTCCAGCTGATCGATCTGCTGCGTAGCAGCTTTCTGATTGACCGGTACATTAGAGAAGTTATTGATATAGTAGTTGAGTTCTGGGGCTTTGTCTGTCGCAGAGTAGCGAGCATATATATTAGTTTGTGCGCTCAGATTATATAGGAGTCCAAGGCTGAAGTTGATATTCTCGTAAGTATAGTCGATCTGATCTTCGTTGGTGGTAGCGAGTAGACCATTGTCATATCCAGTGAGGGGATCGCTATCTACGCCACCAGTCTCTGAGGAGGTCGACGGAGCGAAATTCGCCTTAGTGCCATCATGTCGTATATTCTCATAGCGCATGCCGATGTCTGCTCTGAGTGACTCTGAGAGCTGTCCATCCCAATTAAAATAAGTACCAATCTGAGAGACGCTGAAGTCTGCCTGCTCATAGAGTAGACCTCCATAGTTGCTCAGTCCAAATGCATCACTGAGCGCTCGGGTAGGAGCATCTGGCGAAGAGAGTGATACCTCGAGTAGGCGAGGCTGTGCTTCATAGGTACTGTAGATGAAACTGGCATTAGTGAATATATCTACTGAGCTACGAGCAAAAAACAATCCTCCTGTCAGACTGTGTCCATCTATCTCTTTAGTGAGTCGGAGGTCATTCATGATTTCGTTGATTTGATCATCTTTTTTCCACGCTCCAGTGCCCATGATCGCATCATTAGGTAGAGAGCCTGATAGATACTCAAATGTCGGGGGCAATCCTGCGAAGGCATTTAGTATGCCAGCGTTATTAACCAATGCCAACGACTGGCCAGTGCTCACATCGGTAAAGTCGACAGCCCCCACTGGGAAGGCATCACCACTGACGAAGTAGCTCAAGAAATTTTCGAGACCAAGTGGCTGTCCACCGATCACGGTCTGCCAGTCAAGAGACTTAGCGCTGTATTTTAGTTTATTAGTCAGGCGCCATCCATCCCAAGAGAAGTCTGCATTTATTTGACCTGCGATCTCTTTACTCTGTATACCATTAGCTGGATCATACTCATAGCTATTGGTACCTGCTCGACCATCTGGGATCATCGCTCCCTCCATCGCTGGTGGAAAAAGTGCTGTCGATCTGAAGTCATGATCAAATGCAGGCTGTGGATCGGTCCAGTCAGTCGCAGCCACACCAGTGTATCGATTTGTCTGATCTTTGAGATATTTGAATCGAGCACTTATTACTCCATTTTTAAAATCTTTAAAGAGTCCCAGCTTAAACTGACCACCTTTGTTGAGGGCATATGGGATATCTCTATCACCACGATCATAGCGGTATAGATAGCTCATGTCATAGCTCCAGTCAGAGGATCCTATTGGCCCGCCGTTATAGCCTTCGATTCGACCATAGAGCTGCCCGTTTTGATGGATGCCACCTGTGATGATGTCTCGGCTACGGTAGCTATCGGATGGTCTCTGTGAGATGAAGTTGACCAGTGTCCCTGGGCTATTCTGAGCGATGATACCTGAGCGTCCTCCTTTGATCACTTCAGTCTGGCGATAGCTGACATCGGGACGCATGAATAGATCCGGAGAGAAGTAATTGTACTGTACTGCAGATAGTGGAAGTCCATCTTCTTGGAGCGCATTGTAGTACCATCCGATATCATCCTCTGCGCTGAGCGATATCCCACGACTGTATACTCTTGAGAATACTTCGCCCGTAGAGGCATCAGAAAATATACCTGGTACTGCCGTCAGTAGATCTGCTGTACCATCCAGCGAAAGATTTGACGGGCTCCTGAGTGTGCTGATAGAGCTACTCTGGTCTCGCTGAGCACGGATAGTGATCTCTGATAAGAATGCTTCGTCGAGAGTAGAAGGCATACTACCCGCTATACCAAGCTCTTCTGCGCTGATATCTGTGGTAGGTCGTAATTGTATTTTGAGCGACTTGTTCTTCTTGATTTTTTCGGTAGCGGTGATGTAGCTGGGATGAGAGATGATTAGCTCTCGATAGCTATCTGGTATCTCTATTGAGAATGCTCCTGTGACATCAGAGCTTGTCTGATAGACCTCATCTATAGTTGATATGATGGCTCCAGCCAATGGGGCAGGCCGAGTCGTGACCTCCTCTGAAGTGATCTCTGTGGTGATACCATAGACGATCCCAGATATATTTTGTTGACTATAGCTCAACATGCAGGTGAGCACAAGTAGGGTAGATAGTAGTAGTCTTTTCATATCAATGTATGATTTAGGGCAAATAGTCCCATGTAAAATTGACTGACAAAAGTAAGACAATGACAGACTTGGGAAGTTGTCCATATCACAATAAAAAATCGATGCCTATAGAGTATAGACACCGACTTAGTTCAAATCAAATCTTAATTCTTATATAAATTATCCTAATCCTAAAATCTTCCGATTAATCTCTTCACTTGGCGCAGCTCCCGCAAAATCATCAAATGCTTTTTCTGTAACATTGATGATGTGATCTTGGATGAATGGAGCTCCCTCAGCGGCACCTTGCTCTGGTGACTTGATACAGCACTCCCACTCGAGTACCGCCCATCCGTCGTAGCCGTACTGAGATAGCTTAGAGAAGATACCTGCGAAGTCCGTCTGTCCATCTCCGAGTGATCTAAATCGTCCAGCTCTATTGATCCAGTCTTGATAGCCTCCGTAGACGCCTGACTTGCCAGTAGGGTTGAGTTCTGCATCCTTCACGTGAAACATCTTGATACGCTCATGATAGAAATCGATAAACTGTAGATAGTCCAGGTGCTGTAGGACATAATGGCTCGAGTCATAGAGGAGGCAGGCACGACTATGATTATCAGTGTGCTGGAGGAATGTCTCATAGCTATGGCCGTCATGGAGATCCTCTCCCGGATGTATCTCATAGCAGCAGTCGACTCCATGCTCTTCGAATACGTCTAAGATCGGCACCCATCGCTTAGCGAGCTCGGTGAATCCCGTCTCTACGAGTCCTGCTGGACGCTGCGGCCATGGATACACTGTATGCCAGAGTAGCGCTCCAGAGAAGGTAGCGGCCGCATCGAGTCCCAGATTTCTACTAGCCATGGCTACCCACTTTACTTGCTGTATGGCCCACTCCGTACGAGCAGCAGGATTACCCTTGACCTCATCTGGAGCGAATGCATCAAACATGATATCATATGCAGGATGGACCGCTACGAGCTGACCTTGGAGGTGTGAGGCGAGCTCAGTGATCTCGAGGCCGTGTTTTTCGACAGTCCCTTTTAGTTCATCACAGTAAGTTTTGCTGGTGGCCGCTTTTTCTAAATCTATACATCTACTATCCCAAGCGGGTATCTGTACACCTTTATATCCCAGCGAGGCTACCCATCCACAGATGGAGTCCAGAGAGTTGTACGGGGCTTCGTCTCCCATGAACTGTGCTAAGAATATTGCAGGTCCTTTGATCGTCTTCATATAACATTGTTAATTTTACTGATGTCCTAAATTTAAATCAGATCAATCGTTTTACTATGAGAAACAGCCATCTATTCTTGCTGATCGCATGCTTCATTTATTCTTCATGTAGTCAAAAATCCACTGACTCGGCCAGATCATCGAGGAGCCGGACAGTCCAAAAAGCCATCACAGAAAACATAGATCAAACAGAGATACTCTGGGATGAGTGGGGAGTGCCTCACATCTATGCGACTGACAATGAGGCTTTATTTTACAGCTTTGGCTATGCGCAGATGCATAGTCATGCTAATACGATCCTCAAGCTATATGCTAAGTCTCGAGGTCAAGCTGCAGAATACTGGGGGGAGCAGTATCTCGAAAACGATATGATGGTCCATGCGCTCAACTTCCCCAAGACGGCTAAGCGCTGGTACAATATGCAGAGTCCAGAATTTAAAGGATATATAGATGCATTTGTCAAAGGGATGAACGAATATGTCATCCAAAATCCGAAGACGATCAGTGACCAAAACAAAGTCGTATTGCCTATATCAAATCAAGACGTACTTCAGCATGCACTTTTTGTACTCTACTCCAGATTTGTCGGAGGTGGAGACCTGCAGGCAGCAAGTCGCTGGGATCAAAAAGGCTCTAATACCTACGCCATCGGACCCGAAAAATCGGCCAGTGGTAATGCCATGTTGGTCATGAATCCACACTTGCCATGGTATGATGAATGGTTGTTTTATGAAGGTCATTTTAATACGCCCGAGCTCAATATCTATGGAGCGACTTTAGTCGGACTCCCTACGCTGGGTATCGCATTCAATGAGCAGCTGGGATGGTCTCATACTAATAATACCATCGACAATGCAGATAGATATGAGATCACGATCAAGGATGGTCAATATGAAGTAGATGGCGAGTGGAGAGATCTCATAGCCCGGACAGCTACACTCAAGGTGAAACTCAGTGCAGATAGTACGAGAGTGATCGAGCAGCCATTCTACGAGTCTCGAGATCACGGGCATGTCCTAAAGGTCAACGGTGATAAAGCACTCACGATCAAAATGCCTGGCTACGATCGACCATATGGTATCGTGCAATGGTGGAATATGGGCACGAGTGAAAATCTGGCTTCATTCAAAGCGTCACTACGTCGAGTACAGATACCTTTTTTCAATATCATGTATGCGGATCAGGAGGGAAATATTTTCTACATGTTTAATGGTCAGGTTCCAGAGCGTGCTACTGGTGACTGGAGCTACTGGAGTGGTGTAGTCGATGGTAGTAGCTCTGAGAATCTCTGGGACGATGTACATAGCTATGATGAGCTGCCAAAAGTCGAAAATCCAGCGAGTGGATGGCTCCAAAATGCGAATGATCCACCATGGACCTCTACATTCCCTATGGAGCTACATCCTGACAGTTTTCCTGCCTATATGTCTCCTGTTCGTATGGGATTCAGACCGCAGCGAGCAGTACGGATGCTCATGGAGGATGATAGTATCAGCTTTGACGAGTTAGTCGAGTATAAGCTCTCTACTCGGATAGAAATGGCAGATCGCCTCCTTGATGATCTCTATGCAGCTATCGATGAGTATGGTGATGAGGATGCTCAAGAGGCAAAAGCCGTCTTGATGGTTTGGGATCGGCAGGCAGATGCAGAGAGTCAGGGGATGGCACTATTTTATGCTTGGGCGCATACTATCAGTCCTTGGCGCTCGAGTAATTATGAAGATAAGTGGCAATTAAGCAAAGCAATGGAAACCCCTGATGGATTGGCAGATCCTGAGGCAGCTGTACAAGCGCTGTCAGGTGTAGTACAGGATTTCAAATCTAAAAATATACCTCTTGATATCCCATGGGGCAAGGTCTATCGTATCAAATACAATGACAAGGACTTACCTGGCAATGGATCTGATGGATCTGTCGGTATATTCAGAGTGGCATGGTCAGAAGGTCAAAGTGAAGATGGTATACAGTATATCTCCGGTGGAGATAGCTGGCAGGGTATTATCGAGTTTGGTGATCGGGTCAAGGCCAAAGTACTCATGAGTTATGGTAATAGTACACAGCCAGGATCTAAACACTATGGTGATCAGTTAGAGCTATTCTCACAGAAGCAGATGCGAGATTGCTATTTCTATCGATCTGACGTGCTAAAGCATGTCAAGAAGAAAGAAAAACTCAATCCATGATAGTCGCTTAAGCTCTCAATGCATACAGATGGTGAAGCTTCTCCTGAGTCAGAGGCTTTTTCCAAAGATCATAGATACACGGTGTTGTCAGTGCTTTCTCTTGATCGTGTTTATCAAATTTTTCTGATAGCATAATGATTAGCGCCTTATCGATGCAGTCATTGTAGAGCTCGTCATATACATGGATGAACTCCCATCCCGACATGAATGGCATCTTAGTATCACAAAATATGATCTGAGGGCGATAGCCATCATTGAGATCGTCCAGCGCATTGTATGCACGGCTATACGTACGTACAGCGGCATCTGGAAAAGCTTTCGAGATGATTCGTTTGTTATACAAATTTGAGTGTACATGGTCATCGATGACCATTATTTCCATTTTTGATTCCATTGGGGCCTGTTTATATTTCCAATATGAATCTAATAGATTTGGGAGGGCATATCATCATACTGTTATGTCCTATTTTACACCTTGTAGACCTATTGTCAGGTGACTGTAGGCGGGCTACTATATCGATGTAGGTGGCTTATTAACTACAATGAAAATTACAAATCAATAATATCGATACCAAGATTGACCAATGGCGTACCACCTCTATAGACTTACCGAGAAGGAGATCTCAATCGTACTGGAGGCCGTAGTAGAGTATAAAATAATGAAAACCCTACATGCCGGCGCTTTAGACGAATTCTATGCCTGACTTGATCAATGGTAGCTCTCGGATACGCTGACCCGTAGCCGCATAGATAGCATTCGCTAATGCAGGAGCTGCTGGTGGCGTACCTGGCTCACCGACTCCGCCTGGGTATTCATCGACCTCCATGATGTGTACTTGAGTGATCGGGGAGACATTCATACGCACCATCTCGTAGTCGGGGAAGTTGCCCTGTACTACCTGACCATTTCGCCACGTGATCTCTCCGTAAATCGCTGCTGACAGGCCAAACACAATGCCTCCTTCCATCTGAGCCTCGATAGTATCAGGATTGACATAGGTGCCACAGTCTATGGCACAGTAGTATTTATCGATGGAGAATGTAGTGTCATCTACCTTTGATAGTTCGCATACTTCGCCGACGATAGAGCCAAATGATTTGTGTAGAGCAATACCACGGTATTTGCCGTCTTGAGCGCCCCAACCTGACATTTGAGCGACTTGATCAAGTACAGCAGCAAATCTTGGATGGCTGTTCAGTTTTTCTTTGCGAAAAGCATAAGGATCTTGACCTGCAGCATGCGCACACTCATCCATGAATGACTCTGTGAAAAAGGCATTCTGAGAGCTCCCTACGCTCCGCCAAAACCCTACCTGGATAGGACTCTCATAATTGCCAAAAGCAACACGACGGTTAGCCATGTGATACGGGAGATGCGCAGCTCCTTCTGCAGTAGCGGTGTCATCCTTAGGCTTGACGGCCATAGAAGGCATGATACGATTCATCGAGCTATGGGAGACAGACTGTAGGGCCATCATGTTGTCCCAGGCCTCGATATCACCATCGCTTTTCACCTTAGCAGTAAACCGGCTCAGGGCGGCTGGACGATACATATCATTTCGCATGTCTTCTTCTCGAGTGAATATGGTCTGAATAGCTACTCCTGGCATTTCTTTGGCTACAGCAGTGGCCTTGAGGATAAAATCTGGCTCTGCACGACGGCCAAATCCACCTCCGAGATAAGTCGTATGGATGGTGACATTATCTTTTTTAATGCCTGACTCTTGGCTGACCATGTCTTTAGCTACTGATGGGGCCTGATGTCCAGCCCATACCTCTGCACTTTCGTCGGATATTTTGACCGTACAGTTGAGCGGCTCCATAGTCGCATGGGCGAGATAGGGAGCTCGATAGGTGGCGCTGATGGACTCGCCCTGAGCTAAGACCGACTGGGTATCTCCTTCATTTTCGGGAGTGGCGATCGGTGCTTCGTCCAGTATTCGCTCCAGCGAACTGAATATAGCCTCCGAGCTGATATCAGCATTGCCACCATTGTCTTCTTCTACTTCGAGCATGAGCGTACCATTCTTAGCTCTCCAAGTGTTATCAGCGATGACAGCAGCTCCATATTCGGTCAGGACGACTTTTTGGACGCCGTTCATGTTTTCGACTTCTTCTTTATTCTTGATGCTGGTGATCTTACCACCTATGGTTGTGGGGTGGAGCATGGCAGCATAGAGCATGCCTGCTGGCCTCACATCGATACCAAAAGTTGCTTCACCCACTACTTTCTCTGGGACATCGAGGCGCTTTGCTTTTGTTCCGATTACTTTCCAGTCTTTGCGATTTTTTAGAGTGGGTAGCTCTGATAGATCGATATCAGCCGCTGCACTGGCGATTTCGCCATAGCTGAGTTTTTTGTCTTGATAGATTAGCTGCCCAGCTTCGGCCTTGATTAGATCTCTGGACACTCCCCATTTTTGAGCAGCGGCTTCTTTGAGCATTTCTCGAGCGGTCGCTCCAGCATAGCGCATATTGTTGAATCCATCGGGGATCGTCGTACTGCCTCCAGTACCGACTACAGGCAGATAGGCGTAGACCTTCTCCATGAGAGAGTATCCTTTAAAAGCATTTGGTTCCTGCTGTGTGACTAAGAAGGTATTAGCATAGGGAGACTCCGGCTGTGGATGTACCACGGTGATACTCTCCATCGGGATTTCGAGTTCCTCAGCGATGAGCATAGGCAGCGAGGTATAGACACCCTGTCCCATTTCTGCACGTGCGATGGCCAGCGTCACAGAGTTGTCTGGAGCAATGCGTATCCAGGCATTCAGAGAGCTACCGTCGCCGAGACCTTGGCCGCTGTATTTTTTTATTTTCTTATTGACATGATGATTGAGTCCAGCTACTCCGATGACGAGTCCTGCGCCGACGACACCACTTCCTATCAGGAATTTTCTTCTGGTGAATCTTTTTTTCTTTTCTGCCATGATATTGAGTTTGGGGGGTGTGTTTAGATGGATCCGAGGAGGTCTGAGGCTTGATTTCGCATTTTAGCAGCTGTATGAATGGCTGCTCTGACACGCTGGTAGGTGCCGCATCGACAGATATTAGTCATCTTTTGATCGATGTCTTCATCGGTAGGGTCAGGTATTTCATCGAGTAGTGCTTCAGCTGCCATGATCATACCGCTTTGGCAGTAGCCGCACTGAGGTACTTGATGCTCTATCCAGGCTTGCTGGACGGCAGATAGATTGGCCGGAGAGCCTATACCCTCTATGGTAGTGATATTCTTGTCTTGAGCATTAGCGACGGGGAGAGTACAGGAGCGGGTAGCGACTCCATCGATCATGACTGTACAGGCTCCACAAGAGGAGACGCCACATCCAAACTTAGTACCTGTCATATCGAGCTCATCTCTGAGAACCCAGAGGAGCGGCATGCCGGGCTCCACATCTACTTCGTGGTCACGGCCATTGATTCGTAGTTTCATAGCATTATTATCTCTCCCTAATATCACCATATTTACAGAGTAAGTAAACACTTAATTCCATATTATTGGCACTATCAGGGAGAGATGCTTGCTATTGGACTACATCTTAGTCCATTTTTCTTGGCTTTTGCCAGATTCGATGACTTTGTAGATGAACTCCATACCTCTCAGGCCGTCCTTGACAGTCGGGAAGTCTGTATAAAGCGGATCTACCTCGACACCATCTATTCGGGCCTGTATACACTTAGAGAAGTTGCGATAGATATTGGCGAAAGCCTCCAGGTATCCTTCTGGATGTCCAGCAGGTATACGAGCATGGGCTATAGCCGATGGGTGGAGATCACCGACACCTGTACGGTAGATCATCTTGGGTTGATTCTGATATTTGATTTCGAGCGTATTAGGCTCCATCTGGTGCCACTCGAGTCCAGCTTTAGTGCCATAGACCCTGATCGCCAGTGAGTTTTCTTCGCCCACGGATATTTGGCTGGCAAATAGGATACCTCGAGCACCATTATTAAATCTCAATAGTACACTGCCGTCATCATCGAGGAGTCGGCCCGGCACGATCGTACTGATGTCAGCACAGAGCTCTGCTATCTCGAGTCCGGTGATATACTCTGCAAGATTCTCAGCATGTGTGCCGATGTCACCCATGGCACCGGCTATACCTGATCGATTTGGATCAGTACGCCATGCAGCTTGTTTAGAGTCCGTAGACTCGAGTCGCTCAGCGAGCCATCCCTGAGGATACTCTACGACCACCTTGCGGATCTCTCCGAGTTCGCCATTTCTGATCATGGCTTTTGCCTGTTTGACCATTGGGTAGCCGGTATAGTTGTGCGTCAGGGCGAATATCATCCCTGTCTTCTCGACTGTCTTCACTAAGTCCTTTGCCTCTTCGAGATTGAAGGCCAAGGGCTTGTCACAGATCACATGAAAGCCATTCTCCAGAGCCATCTTAGCTGGGCCATAGTGCACATGATTGGGTGTGACGATAGATACAAAGTCCATACGTATTTCTTCTGGGAGTTCTTTCTCCCGCTCGATCATCTCAGCATAGCTGCCATAGACTCTCGATGGGTCGAGATAAAAGTCCTCTCCAGAGAGTCTGGATTTCTCGGGATTGCTACTAAAAGCTCCACATACTAATTCTATCTGACCATCTATATTAGCAGCGATGCGGTGCACTCCTCCGATGAATGCATCTCTACCGCCTCCGACCATTCCCATTCTGAGTTTTCTTGGCATAATGACTTCTTTATGATTTTGACTTGAAATATTGTTATTAGATGGGTCTAAAAGTATGAAAATGAATCAAAAGCTCCTGTATGCTAATCATAGTAGGAGTATTTCATTCTTTCGTCATGAATGGTTTTATGAGCTAATTATGGTGATTATGGCTCCACATTAGAATGGTCAGGAAATCGAGGTAATGGTCAAGTCTAAATCCCTGTGATCGGTAAAGCCATCAATCAAATCACAAGAGATGTAGGGCAGCTCAAGTCTGGACGTCGTGTGACGGGCTATCGTATCAAGATCATAGATCGAAAGCAGCGAGCTAAGAAAGCATCTCAGTCAGAATCATACATCAAGAACTTCATTACGAATTACTTTGACTATGTAGACATATCTCAAAAAGATATGATCACCCGTAAGACTATCACGGGCTACTGCGAAGACTATGGTACTGAGGAAGTGGTGCAGAAGCTGCTAAAGATAAAAGGCTACGTCAAGAGACATGCTAAGAAGAAAGCTGCCTATACGATCGCATCATTGGAGAAAGAGTTTAAGTCGAAGAAGAAATAGAGGATGAGATATAGTGAAGACGAACGAAAGGTAATCGGTGCTATAGCGAGCTGCATACGCCGAGATGAATACAGTCAGATGGACTCAGACTACATGTTTGACATGGAGTGGTCAGCCATCCTCCCAGATCCTGTAGATCAGTATGAGCGTCTCAGCGCTGCCCTCAATAGTCTGCGTAAGCGAAACTTCGATAGCTACTCACGAGACACGACTACGCTGGATGGCTACATCATGAAAGCTCGTCTCAATAAAGCAGCTGGCACCGTCCAGCTACTCATCAGCGCTGACATCGTCCTACAACTCATCTCTAACTATCAAGACGATCTACGAGCCGATAAAGCCCCTGCCATGACCCTGGAGGAGCTGAAAGAGCTGGTTAGGATGGGGTAGAGTGGGGCGGACGCACGGACGTTTAGTATATGAAGCGTAGCATCCCGTAGGGTGCTATGATTTCATATACATTGTTCTCTGCTGGCTTTCTTTTCATTCGGCTCGTTTTAGCGTTGGCGTGCAGCTCTTTGCAACCGCAGGAACGAGGATTGCAATGTGCTGTAAATTGTGTTGGGTATTTTCTTTGTACAAAATTACGTTTTAATTCCACTTCATCTTCTGTAATCTTACTGCATTCAGTATTGCCAAAAGTGCTACGCCTACATCTGCAAAAACAGCTTCCCACATTGTGGCTAATCCACCTGCTCCTAAGATTAGAACAATGATTTTTATACCAAAGGCAAGGAAAATGTTTTGCCAAATAATTCTTTGAGTAGATTTAGCAATTTTAATACCTGTAACAACTTTTGAAGGTTGGTCTGTTTGAATGATAACATCTGCTGTTTCAATGGCCACATCACTACCCATTGCTCCCATTGCAATACCTACATCACTTGCTGCTAATACTGGTGCATCATTGATACCATCACCCATAAAAGCAATTGTTTTAGAAGTATCTTGTTTGAGCAATTCTACCTCATTCAATTTATCTTCTGGCAAAAGTCCACCCTTTGCATTTGAGATACCCAATTCCTTTGCTACTTGTTGAGTGATACTGTCTTTATCACCTGATAGCATCATAATTAAGTCAATACCTTCTTGCCTGAATGCTGCAATTGTTTCTTTGGCATCTTCTTTCATTTCATCCGCTATGGTTACATATCCTGCAAACTGATCATCAATACCTATTAAAACTATCGATTCTACAATACCATCAATTTCCTTTGGTGTGGAAATATTGAATTGGGTCATTAGCTTTTTATTTCCTGCAACTAATTTAGAGCCATTCACTATGCCTTGTAAGCCTTTTCCTGCAATTTCTTTAATTTCAGTAGCTTCTGGAATTGAGCCTGTTACTGGATATTCCATAATAGCCTTGGCAATTGGGTGGGTAGATTTAGACTCAATGGACAATAGATAGGTCATAAACTCCTCTTTGGAATAATTGCCAAAAACTTCTATGTCTCTAATCTTAAATACTCCTTTGGTAACGGTGCCTGTCTTATCCATTACCATAGTGTTCACTTCTTTGAGCTTATCCATATAGGTAGCTCCTTTGAACAGAATACCGTTTTTAGAAGCTGTTCCAAGTCCTCCAAAATAGCCCAATGGAATAGAAATGACTAATGCACAAGGACAAGATATTACTAAGAAAATCAAAGCTCTATATAGCCAATCTCTAAATACATAATCATCTACAAAAAAGTAAGGAACAAAGCATACGGCAATGGCTAAATAGACCACAATAGGTGTATAAACTTTTGCTAACCTTCTGATTAAAAGTTCTGTTTTTGCCTTTTTTGAAGTGGCATTCTGAACCAACTCCAATATTCTTGATACAGAACTATCCTTAAAGAGTTTTGTCGTTTTCACTTCTATTACCCCATCCAAATTGATAGAGCCTGCCAATACGTTTTCTCCTTTTAATATACTTTGTGGTTTACTCTCTCCTGTGAGTGCTGCGGTATTTAAACTGGCTTGTGCAGAAAGTAAAGTGCCGTCTAAGGGTACTTTCTCTCCAACTTTTATTTGTATGGTTTCATCTACCTTTACATCATTTGGATTGACTTCAAGGAAAGATTTGTTTCGTAATACATTGGCTATTTTAGGACGTACATCTAATAATGCTTTGATATTGTCCTTTGCTCTTCTTACTGCTGCACTTTGGAATAATTCACCAACAGCATAGAAAAGCATTACAGCAACTCCTTCGGGATATTCTCCTATGGCAAAAGCTCCAATAGTGGCTATACCCATTAAGAAAAACTCTGTGAATACTTCTCCTTTTTTTAGTGCTTCAAATGCTTCTTTTAAAACTGGAAAACCTACTGGAATATAAGCAACTGCATACCATACTACTCTTACCCAGCCTTGAAAGAAAACTATATCAAAATAATCTAAGGCTATACCCGAAATAAGTAAAACAAAGCTGATAATGGCAGGAAAATAGACCTTCCAATTACCTTCATTGTCGTGAGAATGGCTGTGAGAATGGCTGTGACCTTCTGTAGAATGCATTAAAGGTGGTGGTGACTTTCTATCTATTTTTTCTTCAAGAGAACAACAGATCTGCTTGCCGTTCTTATCATATATAAGTGTATGTTCTTTATTTGTCATTGTTTGAACTTTTAAAGGTGATCCATCTATTTACTCTTCCTTTATACTTAGAATATTGCTCTCCAAATTCCTTTATCAAAAATTCTTCTTCCAATCTAATCTGTGTATTGATACTAACGGTAGAAAGTGCAATAATTAGTAAGGTAAAAGCATTCGGAAGGACTAAGAATAGACCAATATTGGCTATCATAATACCTAAGAAAATAGGATTACGAGAAATAGCAAAAAAGCCGTTGGTTACTAATTCGGTTTTGTTTTCTTCATCTATACCGATACGCCAAGATTCTCTCATATTGGACTGAGAAAACCATACAAATAGAAAGGATAGGATTAGTAATGCCCAACCGATATAAACCAAGATATCATTTTCTAAATACCAAAACGGCAATAAAAACTTGTGCCAGGTTGGAACAAAGGCATAAATAGAAACCACAATTAGTTCTATGATAGAAATAATTCCAAAGACTTTTCCATTGTAGCCGTGTGCATCATCACCCTTGTTAAAGGTAAGAGGATTGATTTTGGTTTTCTTCCAAAGTAAAAAGGACCTCAGTACAAATACTAAGAGAAAATAAGCGATAAAATATATAAATAAGTACATAATGTTTGATTTAATGTTCGTGTTCTAATTCTCCTGCTTTTGATTGAGCATAGACATAGTATGCTCCTATTGTTACTATCTGCATTCCATCAGGAATTGTATCGATTAATTTTACTGCTGTAAAGCCATTATCTGTTGCACCTGCAATAACTGCTATCTTTTCAAATTCTATTTCGTCATCATTCGCCTTTTCATTCGCTACATAGATAAAACTATTACCTCCATCATTAATAATCGCATTTTCAGGCAGAGCCGAAGATTCTACATCATTGAGATAAATTTTAGCGTTAATGAATAAGTCTTTTAGAAAGGTTGGTTTTGTCCCGTCTAAATGACCGTGAATACGGATTGTTTTAGAATTGGAATTGAATTCTTTTCCAATAACATCTACCGTACCATAATAAATAGTCTGACCCAATGCAGGAACTGTATAGCTAATCTTTTGACCTTTCTTTATATTGGCAATATCCTTTTCAAATACATCCAACTCTAAATGCAAGTGCTCCGAAGAAATAATATCCATCAATGAAACAGAAGATTGAGCATACATTCCATTGTGAAAATTTATCTTAGAAATGTAGCCACTCATAGGTGCTACAATGGCTATTTGTTGCTGAATATTACTTGGTGACAGATTAGAAGTGGATATTCCTAAAAAAGAAAGTTGCTTAGCAAGACCTTGTGTTTTGGCTTCTAAAACGGACACCTCCGCTTGTGCATTTTGCAAGTTTTTAGTTACTCCAGCATTTGATTCTACCAATGTATTTTGGCGTTCAACTTCTAATCGTTTGAGGTGCAACTGTGCCTGAGCTTCTAAATAATCTTGCTGTGTAACTATTAAATCAGCATTTTCGAGATATGCAATGACAGCCCCTTTCTTTATGTAATTTCCTTCCACAAATTTCTTTGTTCCTCTTATTATACCATTTGTTTTGGCGGAAACGGAAGAATAGGCATTTGGCGGTAAACCCAATGAACCTGTTGCTTTTACATAGTCATTGACTTTGATAGAAGATAGTGATCCAAATTCTAAACCTATGGTTTCGGCTTGAGCTTTTGAAAGGTGCAGTCCTTCTTCTTGGTGTTCTTCTCCTCCGTGATTATGTCCATCATCTACAGAATGTGTTGTTTCCTCTGAGCCGTGATTATGTCCGTCTCCTTCGGTGTGTTTATGGCCGCAAGAAGAAAGCACAACAACAAAAAGTATTGTGATAATTGTTATGATATATTTTATATGATTCATTTTTTAAAGTCTTTATTGATTAGTAAGAAATTGAAAATCGGCAACAGCCTTGTTGTAGGCTAAAATCTGTTCCCAGTAATTTTTATTATTTGAAGACATCAGTTGTAAAGTGTTCAGTAATTCTAAGTAAGAGATTTCTCCTGCTTGATAATTCAATTCACTTATTCTGATAATCTCTGGATTAATGGTTTCTATTTGGTTTTTGTAAAAATCTACTCCTGCTTGATACAAGTTCAGTGTATTTTGTATTTCCAACTGGTCTTGTTTGAATTGTAGAAGCTGAGTTTGGTATTGATAGTTGCCAATGTCAATTTGCATTCTCTGAGCTTCTATTCTCTTTTTTGCTTGACCATTAAACAAAGGAATTGAAACACCTACTTGCGGTGAACTTAGCCAACCACCTTCATTGAAATACTGTGCTGCATAACCTACATTAAAACTGGGTTTTAATTCAGCTTTCATAGCATCTACTTTGGCATTTTCAATGGCAATTTCTTGCTGACTTTTTAATAGAAGTGGATTCGTAGTGGTATCTATTTGATTGGAATAGTTTGCCACTGACAAGCTATCTGTTGTCGTAATTGGTTCTTTTGTATTTAGTAGTAATTGAAACCGCTTGTTTAAGTTGGCAATTTCTATTCTCACTTGGTTTAGAAGCAATTCATATTCATTCCATTTGGATTGTAAAGTCAGTTCTTCAATTCGATTGGCAGCTCCTGCTTGCACCCTTACAGTTGCTTTTCCGTGGTACTCTTTATAGGTAGAAACAAGGTTGCTGTACAGTTGCTCCAACTCTTTTTTGTACTGGATTTCAAAGTATAGTTGTTTTACTTTCCGTTTCAGTTCGTTCTCTGTTATCTGCTGTTGAGTGCTACTTTGGTTTGTGTAGGCATCCTGCAACTTATTCTGAGCTTTGGTAATACCTGGACTTGGAAAATTCTGAACTATACCTATTTGATTTACCTGCTGTCCAAACTGATTATCAGCCAAACCATCACCTTGATATGATATATCAGTAGTACCAAAGTTATATTTTAGGTTTTGTAAAGATTTGTTTTTTTCTACATCTAATTCTGCTGCTTTTATATTGGGGTGATTGGTGATTGCCATAGAAATAGCACTATCCAAATCAAGAGCTTGCTCTTGTGCTTGGGCTGAAAAAGATAATCCTATCATCAACAAGATTCCTAATACACCACCTTTCGATACATTAAATCTATTGGATTTTCTCTCACTCAATTTTTCTAACCAATAATAAAGAATAGGCAATATGACCAATGTTAAAAAAGTTGCGGTTATCAAACCACCAATTACAACAGTTGCTAAAGGTCTTTGCACTTCAGCACCACCCGAAGTAGAAATAGCCATAGGTAAAAACCCAAGTGAAGCTACTGCTGCGGTCATTATTACTGGTCTTAGTCTTACTCTTGTTCCAGTTGTTATTCTCTCTTTTATATCTTTCATCCCTTCTTTTTTAAGCTGATTGAAATAACCTATAAGGACTATTCCATTCAATACGGCAACTCCAAATAATGCAATGAAACCAATACCTGCTGAAATGCTGAACGGTAATCCTCTTAGTTGTAAGGCCCATATTCCACCAATGGCCGATAAAGGAATAGCGGTAAAAATCAAAGCTGCCTGCGATACGGAACCGAAGGTGAAATAAAGCAATATGAAGATTAAGGCTAAAGCCATTGGTACTGCTATAGATAATCTTGCATTTGCGGCTTTTAGGTTTTCAAACTGACCGCCATACGTAAAGTAGTAGCCAACAGGCAAACTGACTTTAGCATCTAACTCTGTTTGTATTTTTTCAACTAAGGTTTCTACATCTGTGTCACCTACATTTACACCTATGACAATTCGTCTATTGGTATTCTCACGAGATACTTGCATTGGTGCATTAATCAGGTCAATGTTTGCCACATTGTTCAATGGTATTTGATTTCCATTATTTAGGGTTATGTAAAGGTTTTCAACATCCTCTATACCTTTTCTATTTTCCTCTGCTAATCGAATGACTAAATCAAATCGCTTATCTCCTTCATAAATAATTCCTGCTTTTTCTCCTGCGAATGCTGAACGAATAACTTGATTGACTTCTTGAATATGTAAGCCATATTGTGCCATTCGCTGATAGTCATACTTTACCATTACTTGTGGCATTCCAATGGTTTGTTCTACGTTCACTGTTCCTACACCATCTATTTGCTTGATTACGCTTTCGGCTTTAGACGCATTCTGAAATAATACATCTAAGTCTTCACCAAATAGTTTAATAGCTATGTCTGCCTTAGAACCAGTCATTAATTCATTAAAGCGAAGCTGTATAGGTTGCGAAAACTCAAAACCTACTCCTGGAATGTTATGTAATGATTCTTCCAATTTCTCAAACATATCTTGTCTTGAGCTTGCGGAAGTCCATTCAGATTTTGGCTTCATCACCAATACATAATCTGCTATTTCTACAGGCATAGGATCTGTTGGTATTTCTGCCGAACCAATATTTGCAACTACATCTTCTATTTCTGGAAAATCTTTCAGTAGCTTGTTTTGTATCATCTTAGCTGTTTCTACACTTTGTGAAAGTGAGCTTCCCGGTGGCAGAATATGCTGCATTGCTAAGTCACCTTCTTCTAAGGTTGGAATGAACTCTCCACCCATTCTGCCGAACACAAACAGGCTGATTAAAAAAGCCACTACAGTAGCACTTACAAAAACGGTCTTAAAACGTAGAGCTGCATCTAAAATAGGTGAATAGCCTTTTTGAAAAAAGGCAATGATTTTATCTGCAATCGTTTTCTTATTGACTACATTTTTCTTCAGTACTAAGGCTGCCATCATTGGCACATAGGTCAGTGAAAGTATCAATGCACCTGCAATAGCAAGCATTACTGTTTGAGCCATAGGCTTAAACATTTTTCCTTCTATCCCTACCAAAGCTAAAATGGGTATATATACCATAAGAATGATAATCTCACCAAATGCTGCTGAACTTCTTATTTTTTGAGAAGAGGTAATTACCTCATTGTCCATTTCGTTTTGCGAAAGCAAACTGCCTGCTTTTTTGACTTGTAGGCGGTGTACAATGGCTTCCACAATGATTACAGCCCCATCTACAATTAATCCAAAATCTATAGCCCCTAAACTCATTAGGTTGGCAGAAATGCCCAATACATTCATCATAGAAACGGCAAACAACATTGCCAAAGGAATGACAGAAGCTACAATCAGTCCTGCTCTCCAATTGCCTAAGAGTAAGACAAGAATAAAAATGACGATAAGACCACCTTCAATGAGGTTCTTTTTAACTGTACCAATGGCAGTACTTACTAATTTATCTCTTACCAAATAGGGTTCAATAACTACACCTTCTGGAAGTGATTTTTGAATTTGAATAACTCGCTCTTTGACCAACTCCGTTACCTGTGCAGAATTTGCACCTTTGAACATCATTACTTTTCCACCAACTACTTCTTCTCCATCTCTTACCAATGCTCCATATCGAGGGGATTTTCCATATTGGACGGTTGCTACATCTTTTACTAAAACGGGAATATTTCCTGCATCACTAACGACTATATTACCAATATCATCCAGTGATTTAGCTAATCCCTCTGACCGTATATAGTAAGCGTTAGAGTTTTTCTCGATATAAGCACCCCCTGTATTTTCATTACTCTTTTCTAAGGCGGTGAAAATATCTGAAATGCTTATCCCTACTGATTTTAAAAGATTGGGGTTTACCGCCACTTCATACTGTTTGAGGTAACCGCCCATAGAGTTTACTTCTGCCACTCCTTCTATGCCTAAAAGTTGTCGAGTAACAATCCAGTCTTGAATACTTCTAAGCTCGGTGGGTGAATACTTGTCTTCAAAACCTTCTTCTGGTCGGACTACATACTGATAAATCTCACCTAAGCCTGTTGAAAGTGGTGCCATTTCAGGTGTGCCTAATCCATCAGGAATATCTTCTTCAGCCTCTTTGAGTTTTTCATTGACCAACTGACGAGCCAAGTATATATCGTAGTTTTCTTCAAACACTACGGTAACGACTGACAGCCCAAAACGAGAGATAGAACGTATCTCTTCTGTTTTTTGCAAACTCTGGACTGCCAGCTCAACAGGTGTCGTAATAAATTGCTCCACTTCTTGCGTAGCAAGAGTGGGCGATATGGTGATTATCTGTACTTGATTATTGGTTATATCAGGTACGGCATCTATGGGTAGCTGTTTGAGAGAAAATAATCCCCAAACTATAAGAGCTGCTACGAAAAGCCCTACAACAAACTTATTCTTAACCGAATAAGCGATTATATTATCGAACATTAATATTTGATTTTGTAAAAAGTTAAACCTAAACTATGTTTGAAAAGGGCATAGTTGTCCCTTGAAAAGTGGCTTAACTATGGCTTGGCGGGTGCCATACTCCTTCGCTGTAGTCAAAGGAATAATCGAATGTGTAATGAAATAGGTAGTCCGTAGAAATAACCACTTTTGCCTGCACCAAAGGTTGCAAAGTAGGCATAGTAATCATAGTGCCACAACAAGAACAAACACAAAATGGTGTGCAACTATCTTGGTGGTCTGAATGATTGTGGTCGTGCTCTGCGGCAGATACCTCAGTGTTTGAAGAATGTGAAGTTTGTGGCATACCATCTGTACACGGCACTACAGATAGTGCTGTGATATAAATACATAATATGAATGCCAATATTCTCATTTCTGGGTTCAAAGATAAGACAAGTTCTCTGCAACCCACTTGCAAAGTTTCTTACTTGTTGCACCTTTCGCATAAGCCCTTTATAACCATATTAGCTTGTTGCATTTTGAAATTTTTTGGTAGCTCTATTTTAGGAATGTTTTGATTGGTAAGACAAAAAGTGTTTTGACATTTTATACAATGAAAATGATAATGCTGGTCTATAGTTTCACACTCACAACTTTCTAAGCAAAGGGCATATTTGAGTTGTTTTGTACCATCATCTATTGTGTGAACGAGTTTGTTTTTTTCAAATGTTTTTAGTGTTCGGTATAGCGTAGATTTATCCGCTATATCAAAAGCATTTTCAATAGTTTGAAGGGAAATAGCTTTGTCCTGCTCCATAAGGTATTGCAAAACAAGTATTCGCATTGCCGTTGGCTTAATGTCTCTTTGATTGAGCCTATTTTCTAATTTTTCATTCATTTTTGTTCAATCTTTAAGTACCATTTTTTTGTGCGGTTGGTTAAAAGCAATGTGTGCGTTAGCACTCTTTGCTTTTGGGGGTTGGTTTTTTATGCTTGCAGAGAACTTGTATATATCAGATCAAAACCCCTGTTTTTGATCTACTTTTCATCCCCTTTATTAGGTCTGATGCGCATGAAAGATAGGTAGTAAAAAGACGGTATCAAAAAGGATTAAGCAAAAACAAGTGGATTTACTCATTCACTGACAGCTCCCTCGCTCTTGTACCATCCCACTTCGCCTCATACATCACCTCATTCTTACGCTTCATGAGCTCCTGACGCATAGTCTCTATATCAGCTCGTATGAGTAGGATACGCTTTTTCGCCTGTAGGTACTCGCTGGGTTTGATGAGGTTTTCTTCATACTTTTTGACTTGGATGGCATAGAGTTTTTCATCTATGTCTATGGTGGACTGCTTGAGTGAGAGCGCATCCATATCGATCATATAGTCTTGGTACAGCTGGCGCAGTCGATAGAGCCGATCAGTCATCAGGATCTCATAGCCCAGATAGATCGACTCACGATCCATCTTGCGCCGTTTCTTCTGCTCCTTTCGGTCCAGGATCTGGAGTGGTGACCATGAGATACTCGGTCGAGGATCACCAGCTGGTGTGTAGGCCAATCCCAAAGAGGGTAGTGCATCCTGCCAGTCAGAGGACTTCACCTGGTCAAAAGATCGGAGCTTAGCATCTCGCTCTATCTCGATAAAAGTGATCAGTGAGTTTTCGAGCTCTTGGAGAGGAGGTAGGTAAAGATCTTGAGCAATTATGAATGATAAATTATAAATGAGCCCTAAGTGAATAATGATGTATTTCATGATCTTAGGTTTCGTTTGGAGGTGATGACAGCACTACGGATGATACGAAGCAATTCTTGTGCTCTGGGATACAGATCGTCATAGATGTCACTATTGATGAAGTCCGACTGGTATATGAGTTCGAGCCAATAGAGCGTTTCGTCACATTCTTTTTGAGCTATTGACAGCTTATGTATGAAGTCCTTCTTGGACTCTGCATTTTGTGCTTCACGGACTAATGCGCCTACCGCTGTACCACTGCGCATTACCTGCTTGCTCAGCACGTATTCTTTGTATTCTGCCTGTAGCGATCTGACCATTCGCACGATGCTCAGAGCAAAGTCAAAAGACTTGTCGAGTAGGGGATTGGGTCGTGATTTATCATTCATCATTCACATACATTTATCATTGAGCAATCACAGATTGCGCCCATTAATGAGCAATCGCTCATAGTGTCCTGAAAATCGGAGCGGAGCTACTTCTGCATCTTTTTTGGCTTTTGCATACTGCTGTTGATCTTGCTGCTGATACTGGCGGATATCTGATCTGAGACGACTGAGCTGTGTCTCGATAGATTTTGGTGGAGTAGGAGAGGAGGCCGATGACCATTTGATCATCAGGATCTCTTTTTTGATTTCGTCTGTCTCAGACTCGAGCTGAGCTTTCAGCGACTCATAGGCGGCGAGATCTGCTCGGTAGTCGCTCATAGCCTGGTCAAATGTCTGCTGCAGTCGTTGAATCTCTTCTCGCTTAGATTGGATCGCAGGATTGGGCGTATACGCTACATGCGTATCATGCGTGAGCTGGCGTAAGATGAGCTCGTTGGGATATTCGAGCGATAGTTTCTTCGCTTTCTGATCAATGCCCTGGTCTACATGTATGAAGTCACGATTAGCCTGGAGATCCATCTTGGTGAATTTCCCCGACCGAAATAGCCTATGCATCGAGTCGATTGTAATATCATGAAACTGTCCCTGCTCAAAGCTGTAGTACATCGTCGTATGAGTAGGGTAGATGCTCCCCATCAGCTGGCCATCCTCTGGATAGTGCTCAAATTTCTTTTTCTTAGTCAGTATCGTGATCTCTGAGCTACTGACAGCCACACAAAGGCCCTTATGCTCCATTTCCTCCGATCCATGCTGCACTGAGAAGTCTACGATCATCAGATCCTTACTCTTGTTGTACTCACTCACGATATGCTTGAGCGTCCCGAATAAGCTATTGTAAGATGTCCAGAAGCCATTAGCGAATAAGGGTTGCAGAAATATCGCTGACACCATGAAAAAGCAAAACACGGCTGTCTCCTGACGCACACTGCTCGTACGTAGGCGCATCTGCGGATTGCCGGGTAAGACGCAAGGATTTTTCTTGAACGGGTAAAAGAGCGGTACTCCCTGAATCGTCATCATATCAAATATCAGATGAGATCCATACGCCAATCCAAATACCTGAGCGGCCTTGATCGTAGGAAAGTAGGCCGACTGAAAAGCTGATATCAGAGCTGTCAGCACGATCCACACAAATAAAGAATGTGTGATCGTCCGATGTCCATATTTCCGATTGATAGCCTTAGCGATTGGATAAAAGGCCTTTCCGATTATGCTCTTGGTGTGGTCGATATCTGGGAGTAAGCTACCTATCAAGATGATCGGCAATAGTCGATAGTCCTGGAGAATGTTGATTCCTGCGATAGAGGCAAATATTCCAGTAAAGGTGAAACCTCCGATGATGTGATTAGGAGCCGTCAACTCTAATTAGGAATGATAAGTGATAAATGATGAATGGATCTCACTCTCCTAAGCTCGTACTGCGCTCATTCATACTGTCAATGGGTATAGGGGCAAGGATTGTGCCAGAGAGGGCGGACGGACGGATCAGGCATATAAGTAGGAGGGGCGTTTAAGCCCCTCTTACTTTATCATGCCTTGTTGGCAGGAGTCACATCATATATTTACATAAAATAATGTTCCGAGAAAACAAAATTTCAATTAACCCTTCATTTAAGAAAGCAATATGAGAAAGAAAAAAATGACATTTCCTACAAGACACAAAATTTCACATGAATTGTTTTTAAAAATTTCAAAATATTTCATAATTCTACTTTTGTGGAGGTGGTGGACATTGAACTGATCTTTACCGAATCCAAATTTTTAACCTCCTAACTATTCCATATTGACCTTTATATCATTAGCGAGGGTAGCGTGAAGTCCTATCATCGCTCCAGTAAATCCACCAGCGACATCGGTGGAGAGTATATCTCCAGAGACTATATCTCCGATATGCTTATAGGTATCTCCATTTACTGCATAGCTGAATTGATATTTATCACCTTTAGCTTCCACTTTGAGTTTGATAGTACCATTGATGTTGATTTTTTCGCTGGCGAGTAGGGTTGAGTTAGGACTCTCCCCAGGGTTGGGGGACTCCGTGCGCTGTAGTACTATATAGTCCTGACCCTCTTGGTGAGTGATACCGAGTAGATAGTTAGAGTGTTCATTTTGTAGGCAGGTGATACCTGCGAGCTCATTTGATTTGGTCGGATGATAAGACATAGTCGTAGAAAAGCTGAACGATCTATGCTGCTGTCGATAATAAAGGGTAGAAGTTGGTGCGGTTTCTTTGATATTAGCGGGGTATGGCTGGATATGAAGTCCTTTCGCCGATTGACGAATGAAATCCTCTCTTGGACTTCGTAGCCCTATCCACCTGTGATCCAGATCAGATGAAGTAAAGTCCTCCACATAGCTAAAGTTTCCATTCGGAAAATACTTTGGATCTTGTGTTCGATTGATTACTCCCTCAGGCATTTTAAGCTTGGGGTCAAAAGGGACGAGTCCATTTTCGAATACCGGAAACTCCCCTGACCAATCGACAGGAAGGATGAATATTTCTCGACCTGTATTGACTCTATTTTCTTCATTGGGACGTACAGCTAAAAATACACCGTAGTACTTATCATCTGGCCCCACCACGAGATCCGCATGACCCGCCCAGTCCACTTTATTGTCTCGATCGGGATGTAAGTAGCGCTGCGAGAGTATTGGATTATTAGTCGCAGGGGTATAGGGTCCTTTAGGATGATCACTCACGAATATCACCTCACTATGCCAGTCTCCAGTACCACCTTCTGCACACATGAGATAGTACTTCCCATGTCGCTGATATATGTGGGGAGCTTCTATCCATATTGGCTCCTCGGTGATATCTACGCCGCCATCTACGATGATCTCATCTGTCCCAGCTATTACTTGATCATTTTCCAGATCATATTCCCATATTTTTATCACCCGATGTCCTCTGTAGAGCGTTTTGCCAGGATCTGGCGCATCATTATGTACGACATAGGCTTTACCATTTTTATCAAAAAATAGTGATGGATCTATTCCGTTAAAATTGAGGATATGAGGCTCACTCCAGCCTTTATGTGGATCTTTAGTTTTTACGACCATATTACCCAAAGTGCCATCCACCTGTGTAGTTATCATATAGAAGTAATCATTGTGGGGATTGTAGCGAATACTTGGAGCATATACCCCACGGCTGATACCCAGATTCTCCACTCGGAGCTGTGTTTTTGATTCTAATACATGACCTATTTGCTGCCAGTTGACTAAGTCCTTACTATGAAAAATAGGAACTCCTGGGAACATGACAAATGAAGAAGCTACCAAGTAATAGTCATCGCCCTTCTTGGTGATCGAAGGATCTGGATAGCAGCCCTGAATAATCGGATTATAAAATTCATCCGACTCCAATGGATATTTATCATAGACTTCATCCATTCCTTGGTAAACTGCCTCAGAAAATATAGGCTGGGCATCCCTTTGTCCAAATGAGATAAATGCCGTAAAGCATAAAATAGCTGAAATTAAAAAGCGATATATCATGATATGTTATTGAATAAAACATAAGAATCTACTGCTGTCATTCAGCAGTAGATTGTTTAATTATTGACCTAATTCATGTAGGTGATATGAATATTGACATGGCAGCAAACTCCTGTGCGGGGTTTTATTGGTCCGCATTAGCTTCTAAGAAGTCATTGACTGTTAACCAGTGAATGAATGCATCAAACCATTTGTTGCTGGTCCTATCAGGATTGCCCAGTCCAAAGCCATGTCCCCCATTTTGGTATAAATGAAGCTCTACGGGGATACCTGCTTTGTGCCATGATTCAATCACTCCAAAATCTCCATTGAATAGGAAATCATCAGTGGCAATGACGTTAAACATTGGAGGAGCGTCGGCTGGCACCTCTACAGCTCCCATGCCACCGTAAACTGGCCCTATGAAGGCTAAGTCCATGGTCTCGGAGTGTAGTGTAGAGTGCATTGTAAGACCTGCACCTGCAGAAAATCCTATCATGCCTATTCTTTCTGTATCGACACCCCATTCTTCCGCACGATCTACGATCATCGCATAGGCTGCTTCGGCATCTTCCAGTTGATTAGACAGGTCCCATCGTGGACGCTGTGGGGTAGTTTTTTCTTTTTCTTCTTTTTCACTTTTATCCTCATCGGGAGCAGGCATACCCCTTGGTCTATTCATCCAGGCGATAAAATCATCTAATTCTGGAGCTGTCGGATGAAGTCGATATTTCAAGACGAATGCCGCAATTCCTTGATCTGCTAAAGCTTGAGCCACTTCCCATCCTTCATTGCCCATGGATAGCCATCTGAAGCCCCCGCCTGGTGCCACTAATACCGCAGCACCATTAGCTTTATCAGGATCTGGAAGAAAAGGAGTCAAAGTAGCAGTTGTAATATTTCGAGCCATGGGATCTCCCCATTGTCTAAACCAAGATTCGGATGCTGGTTGATTATCCACTCCACCTGTTCCCAGTAGGATAGCATCAGGCTCCGCTGGTGCCTCTAACGGATAGATCGTGCCATCCTGAGCTGACAGGGCGATAGGCAAGAAAAGAATGCCCAAATACATTATTACATTTCTCATACTTATTTTTTTACGTTATTTCGATCTTTCTAAGGTAGTCCAGTATAGAGAATAAATCTTCTATAGCCACATGCTGAATAGAATGCAGTAATGATGAATGGAGGATGTGTATTTGGGTATCTTTTAGTCTATTTAAGTCTTGTCTCCTGACATGTAGGATCATGAATAGAATAAAAAAGCCTCTCAAATCACTCTGAGAGGCTGCGAAATATTGTTGTCAGTATTATGTCCTTATTTGTTGGGCTAAGAAGCCTTGACTATTCCATGGCAGAATATGTCTACTACCGTATCAGCATAGCGCTCGATCACCTCGTCATCAAATGGATCGATCTCATAGAGGTGTTTAGTTAAATATGGATTAGAGAAGAAATTACTCGCCATACCTAACAATATGCTCGCTTGAAACTCCTTGTCAATCTTTTTGATCGCACCTTTCTTACGCTGCTTTTTGAAAAGCTCCCCTGTCACATTCCATAGCGGCTTTACGAAGTTTTTGATGATATACTCGCTGCGTTCTGATTGATCAGACATCTCCTGAGCTAAGATCTTAGGAAATGCTGGGTATTTGCTGTAGAAATGTACCAGCTGTCTGACTACGACTTTTATCATCTGTATGCCATCCAGATCTTTGTGGATTTTTTTGCTATTCTCAAACTCATTTATGAATTCATTGGCTATCCTCTTGAGCGATGCTTTCCAGAGCTCCTCCTTATTACCAAAATAATAGTGGATCAAAGATCGAGCGACTCCCGCTTTTTTCGTGATTTCTGTAGTCGTCGTCCCGGAGTACCCTTTCTCAGCGAATACATTGACAGCGACATCGCAAAGGTGCTCAATATTAATCTCCGTATCTGCGGTCGGGCGACCAGGTTTTCTTTTTACCACCACCTTCATATTCTCTTTATCAACATGGGTTTGTTGAGTTAGTGTTTGCATAGCTTAGTTTTTCATAAATTGGCAATATTGCCAAATACGTGTGCATATTTAAGATAAATCTCAGAAAAGTCAAAATGGCATCCGATTATTGTTCTGTGATAAACAGTAAAAACTAATTATAGTTTGCTGCTTGTCATTATTCATATGATTGTATTGAGATATGGCCGTGATCCAATTGGCGATTTTAATGGATAATTCAAATATTAGAAGGGATTCACACTTGATCTAATTGATAAAAAGTAAATAATGTCAGAATATTGAAGCGCTATTGGCAGAAGTGCCAAATAGTATGATTATACAAATTCAAAACGATTCTAATACATAAATAAAAATAGAATGGAAGCTTATATCTATGATGCCATCCGGACTACTCGTGGGAAAGGCAACAAGAAGGGAGCCCTGAATACAGTGACTCCTACTCACCTCGTCACTCAGCAGCTAAAAGATCTCAAGGAGAAGCATGACTTTGATACCTCTCTCGTGGAGGATGTGATCTTAGGATGTGTGACTCAAGTCATGGATCAAGGAGCTAACATTGCTAAGACAGCAGCTCAGCAGTCAGGTTATGGACAGCACCTTTGTGGTGTTACGCTCAACCGATTTTGTGGATCTGGTCTCGAATCGATCAACCAAGCATCGGCTTATGTTAAGTCAGGCTTTTCTAAGCTACTCGTTGCAGGTGGTGTAGAGAGCATGTCACGTGTCAAAATGGGTTCTGATGGAGGAGCACTTATGATGGATCCAGCCGTGGCTGTACCAGGGCATGCTATCCCTCAGGGTGTGTCAGCAGATCTGATCGCCAGCAAATATGGATTTACCCGAAATGATGTTGATGCATTCGCACTTGAGTCACAGAAAAGAGCAGCCGCCGCTGAGGCTGCAGGAGTTTTCAAATCGAGATTTGCTGTAAGAGATATCAATGGAGTAGTAATGCTCGATACAGATGAGAATATTCGTCCTGGGACCACTATGGAGTCATTAGCCGGATTGCAGCCAGCATTCGCTATGATGGGTCAGATGGCAGGATTTGACGCAGTGGCTATCGACAGATATCCAGAGATAGCTGCGGTAGATCACGTACATCATGCGGGCAATAGTAGTGCGATCGTAGATGGAGCAGCAGTAGCACTCATCGGAAATGAGGAGGCAGGAAAAGAGCTCGGGATGAAGCCAAGAGCTAAAATACTTGCAGCTGCTGTATATGGTACAGAGCCGACTATCATGCTCACTGGGCCAGCACCAGCATCTGAAAAAGCATTGAAACAAGCAGGTATGAATGTAGGGGACATCGACTTATTCGAAGTTAATGAAGCATTCGCATCAGTACCGATGCTATTCATGCACAAGCTTAATGTGCCACATGACAAAGTGAATGTCAATGGTGGAGCGATCGCTCTCGGTCACCCACTTGGAGCTACAGGATGTATGCTCATGGGTACGCTCATAGATGAGCTCGAGCGTCAAGACAAGACGACTGGTCTGGTGACACTCTGTATCGGCGGAGGTATGGGTATCGCTACTATCATTGAGAGAGTATAGTCATAAATACTCTCTTTATTATTCACATTATTTTACTAAAAAGAAGAAACAAAATATCATGGCAGAACAAGTGTTGAAAAACAAACTATTGTCATACGAAATAGGCGAAGATGGTATAGCGATCATCACCATAGATCAAGTAGATAACCCTACTAATCTATTCAGCTTTGAGTTCATACAAAACTATATAGAGGTTGCTAATAAAGCTATCGCAGATGATAAAGTCAAAGGTGTGATCGTGACATCTGGGCAGCGCATGTTTATGGCGGGTGCAGATCTCCGTGAGCTACAGCGTGATGGAGGCACTGCGGAGGAGCAGTTTGGTCAGATGATGCAGATGCATCAAAACTATAGAGCGATCGAGACAGCTGGAAAGCCATTCGTCGCTGCGATCAATGGTACCGCTCTCGGAGGCGGTATGGAGCTATGCCTTACATGTCACCATAGGATAGCGCTCAACAATCCTAAGATTAAATTAGGATTTCCAGAGACTAAGGTAGGCCTCATCCCAGGTGGAGGGGGTACTGCAAAAGCACCATACCTCATGGGTATCCAAAATGCGCTCATGTACATCCTACAGGGTATCGAAGCGGATCCATCTAAAGCACTTAAAGATGGCCTCATCAATGCAGTAGTAGATACTCCTGAGGAGCTCATCGCTGCAGCTAAGCAGTGGATCGCTGACAATCCTACTCCTATACAGCCATGGGATGACAAAAAACATAAAATACCAGGTGGAGGTCTGATGACACCTAATGGTGTGCAGACGATCATGGGAGCTAATGGTAATGTCACTAAGATGACTCATAATAACTATCCTGCTGCTCAGGCTGTACTCAGTACCGTATACGAAGGCATCCAGATCAAGATCGATCGTGCGCTTGAGGTAGAGGCTCGTCACTTCGTCAAAGTGAGAAATACGAAAGAAGCTAAAAACCTCATCCGTACAGGATTTCTCGGTATTCAGGCAGCAAGAAAAGGAAAGGCCAAGCCAGAAGGTGTAGGCAACTACGAAATCAAAAAGCTCGGTGTGCTCGGAGCTGGTATGATGGGAGCTGGTATCGCTTATGTATCGGCTTATCTTGCTAAACAAGAAGTAGTGCTCAAAGATGTGACTATCGAAGGCGCTGAGAAAGGGAAAGATTATTCGAGAAATCTTCTCAAAAAGAGAATCTCTCGTGGTAAGATGACGCAAGAGCAGGTAGACGAAGTATTAGCTCGTATCAAGACAACTGCTGATCCAGCTGATATGGAAGGCTGTGATCTCGTGATCGAAGCAGTATTTGAAAATGTCGATCTCAAAGCGAGAGTGACTAAGGAGACAGAGGCAGTATTAGCTGCTGATAAAATCTATGCGTCAAATACCTCGACGATTCCTATTACATTATTGGCGAAAGCCTCAGATCGTCCTAAGAATTTCATCGGGATACACTTCTTCTCTCCTGTGGACAAGATGCCTCTTGTAGAGATCATCGTAGGCGAAGAGACTGAAGATAAAGCCATAGGAGCAGCGATCGACTACACGATGGCGATCAAGAAAGTGCCAATCGTAGTGAATGATAGTAGAGGATTTTATACATCCAGATGCTTTGGTACCTACACATCTGAAGGAGCATATCTCCTCGAGGAAGGTGTACCAGCTATCGTCATCGAGAATATCGCTAAAACAAAAGGGATGCCTGTAGGGCCTCTCGCTGTATCAGATGAGGTGTCTCTGACTCTCGGACTACACGTGATGGAGGCTGATCCAAGTCTCAAGGACAATCCTGAACTACAGCGTAACTATAACATCACTAAAATGCTCGTAGAAGAGCATGGTCGAGAAGGCAAGAAAGCAGGAAAAGGATTCTACGAATATCCTGAAGGTGGTAAAAAGTACATTTGGCCGAAACTTGCTGAGCTATTCAATAGCGAAGTAGGAAAGCTTGATAATGCAGTAGTAGCTAAGCGACTACTCCACAGACAGGCGATTGAAGCCTACAGATGTCTGGATGAGGGCGTACTTCGTAGCGTAGTAGATGGAGATATCGGATCACTATTAGGGTGGGGATTCCCTCCATACACAGGTGGTGCACTATCATACATCGACTATGTAGGCATGGATCAGTTCATCGCAGAGTGTGATGAGTATACTGAGAAGTTTGGAGCGAGATTCACAGTGCCTGATAGCTTGAGAGCATTGGCGGCTGCGGGTAAGTCGATCCACGAATACGAAATCAAAGAGAGAGCCACTGCCGAGGCAGTATAAGCTCCTGATACATTATAGTGGAGTATTAGGACTCTAATAGGTCTTAAAAAATCTGCACTTGATATTGGTAAAAAGGATGTTTCCCTTTCATTGGGATGCATCCTTTTTTGTTTAGCTGATAAAGAGTGTCAATAATATCTCTTAGTGAATGACTAAACTATGGAGGTGAGGGTTTATTTTGGGGATAGGAATACTACATGGCATCCATGTATGTCCAGCTAAATAAATCCTACTGTAACTGATCTAATGAAGCGTACTGCCATCATATCTGTTGTCATCTTGCTGATAGCGCTATTCGTAGCAGTATTCGCCTATATCAATCAGGAAAAGTTGATCGAGCGATACATACAGCATCTGGCAGATCAGACCGCTCTCAGATATGATCTGCTCGAGATCGATCCAGAGGAGCCCATCAAGGTCATCACTGTCGGTACGGCAGCGCCACTCCTGACTGAGCGAGCCCAGAGCTGTACAGCAGTCATAGCGGGAGATCAGTTCCTACTATTCGATCTGGGTGAAGGTACTATAAGCAAAATGGAGAATATTCGTCTCCCGATCCAAGAGGTAGATGCTGTCTTTATCTCTCATTGGCATACCGATCATTACATCGACTTGCCAGGATTTGTCAATCGGTCTTGGCTTTTTGGGCGTAAGGAGCCATTAGGTTTATATGGTCCTCCTGGAGCATTGGCCATAGCTAATGGGATCGATAGTCTACTACATCTTGATAAGATCTACCGTATTGAACATCATGGGCCGACAGTACTTGAGATGGAGGCCTCTCGATTGATCACGCATGAGATACTTTCTGAGGAGTCTGTAGCACTCATATACGATCATGGTGGTGTCAAGGTAGAAGCACTCCAAGTGACACATCATCCAGTGGATGTGTCGCTGGCTTATCGGGTGACATATGCTGGACATACCGTCGTGCTGAGCGGGGATACCTCTTATGATGAGCGATTGATCAGCTTTGCTCAAGGGGCAGATATCCTACTCCATGAGGCGATGAATAAAGAGCTGATAGATCGTGTCAAAGCATACCAAATAAAAGAAGGAAATGATCGTCAAGCTAAGATACTGGGTGATATATTGGACTATCATACTACGCCAAAAGGTGCGGCGCAGATAGCGGCTGCCGCCAATGTAAAGAAGCTGATTTTAAATCATTTGGCCCCTGTGCCAGAGAATCCCATATCACGCAGAGTATTTGTATCCGGATTAGATGGGATCTATGATGGTCCCATCTTGTTAGCTGAAGATGGCGATCTCTATACAGTGAAAAAGTAAAACGTAAAGAATAAAGCAAAACTAAAGAAGAAAGAATATGAGAATCAAAACATTATTTGACTTGACTGGCAAAGTCGCTATCGTGACTGGAGCGAGTAAAGGTATAGGCGAAGCGATGGCAAGAGGCATGGCAGAGTTTGGTGCCAGCGTAGTCATCAGTAGTCGAAAGCAGGAAGCAGTAGAAGAAGTAGCTGACCAATTCAAGGCAGATGGTCTTGAGGCGACCGGTATCGCATGTCATGTGGCAGATGCCGCTCAGCGAGAAAACCTCATCAACAAAACACTTGAGAAATATGGACGCATAGATATCCTGATCAATAATGCTGGGACTAACCCATATTTCGGACCAATAGAAAAAATGCCATCGGATGTATATCAGAAGACATTGGATATTAATCTCCATGCTCCATTACAGCTATCATGCTTAGCGCATGAGCATATGAAAAAAGTAGGTGGAGGTAGTGTCATACATATCAGTTCGATCGAGGGGCTGCATGCTACCGCAGGTTTCGCAGCATACAATCTCTCTAAGGCAGGTGTCGTCATGCTCGCTCAAAATCAAGCTGCAGAATGGGGAAAGGACAATATTCGGGTGAATGTCATCTGTCCAGGATTAGTCAAGACTAAGCTCAGTCAGATGCTATGGCAGGATGAGAATAATCTGAAGCAATTTAAAAAGAATATACCTCTCGGCAGGATGGCTATGCCAGATGAAATGGCAGGTCTCGCTGTATTCTTAGCATCAGATGCATCTTCCTACATGACAGGTGCCGTATTAGTCAATGATGGGGGTATCCTCCATGCACCCGTAATGACATAGATATGCCAGGCCAACTCGTACAGTATCAGATAGCAGATGGAGTCTGTAGAGCTAAGCTCAATCGTCCAGACAAACTTAATGCGCTAACTACCGGCATGCTCACAGAGCTGATAGATCTGGTCCGACTCATAGAGTCTGATCCGTCTATCGGAGTATTCGTACTCTCAGGAGTGGGTAGAGCATTCTCCGCAGGAGTAGATCTCAAGGTCAATGAAGCCGACTCTTTCGCTTCTGATGGTGGAGTCATCCCGCAGGGCATCGAGCTCAATAAAATGATGTCCTCCATGCGAGCGGTGACTATAGCTGAGGTGCATGGATATTGCTTCACTGGTGCTCTCGAGTTGGCTTTGATGTTTGACATGATTTTTTGTGATGAAGCGACTAAGTTTGGAGATACTCACGCTAAGTGGGCAATCGTACCTCGCTGGGGTATGACGCAGCGGCTGGCACGCAGATGCGGTATCGCTCGAGCTAAGGAGATGTCATTCAGAGCTCATCATGTGCTCGGTCCTGAGGCTGAGCGTATCGGACTCGCTAATCGATGCTATCCGACTGGAGAGCTGACAGCAGGTGTCGATCAAGTCGTGTCTGATATCATGGGTAACAGCAAAGAAGCGATCGCCGTCATCAAGCGACTCTACAATGATGGTTGGGCGACTACTTTAGCCGAAGGATTACAAATAGAATTAGACGAAGATCCAAATCTGTCAGATACCTCGTCGATGCTTGACCAGTTTGAGCAAAAGAAGGGAGACAAATAGTATATTTCCTGCCAAAGAAAAAATAGAGAAAATGAAAGGCAAAATAGCAGTGGTGACAGGAGGAGGATCAGGTATCGGGAGGGCGACCTGCAGAGATCTGGCTAAGCGTGGAGCTACGGTAGTCGTCGCAGATATAGATATGTATGGTGCGGACAAGACCTGTGGTGCGATCCTCGAGGATGAAGGAGACGCTATCGCCTATGAAATCGATGTGAGAGACAAGGCGCAAGTCAATAGGTTGATCTCCGAGACCATGGATCAGTATGGGCGTATCGATATATTCATCAATAATGCGGGCATCGGTGGTGATCTGAAGCCACTGGAGCAGTATGATGATGATATGATGGAGCAGATCCTGGATGTCAATGTCAAAGGGGTCTGGCACTGTCTCAAGGCGGTCCTGCCGATCATGCGTGAGCAGGGTAGTGGTAGTATCGTCAATATCTCATCAGTAGCAGGTATCGGTGCTGCGCCTCGGATGAGTGCATATGCTGCGTCAAAGCACGCTGTCATCGGTCTGACTCGTACCGCTGCCTCAGAATATGGGAAGTACAATGTCCGTGTCAATGCGGTATGTCCTACTGTCATCGATACGCCGATGGGTCGGAGCTACATGGATGAAAATGAAGAAGTACTAAAGATGGTAAAGGCCTCAATCCCGATGAAGCGCTTTGGAGAGGCTTTTGAAGTTGCACAGACTATCGCTTGGCTATGTAGTGAAGAGAGTAGTTTTGTCACAGGACAGGCTTTAGCAGTAGATGGTGGTATGAAAGCCTAATGTGATATGGACATGGGCATTTTCACAGCTATACTGACGGTACTCATATTAGTAGGTGGTGCCGTCTCCTATATCAAGAAGACTGAGCACGGCATGGTAGATTTTAAGACTGGACTCGTGCTAAAGTTCATCCCTGATCTCGGGGCTCTCCCCATCCCAAAACTGCGCATTGCTCTCGACAAATACATCGCTAAGAATGCCAATAAAGTCAAGAAATCACTCCCAATAGCTAAGATCCAAGATCTATCTATTCCTACCAGACATGGGGATATCCCTGCTCGTATCTACGATGCAGGTGGTGGAGATAGATCACAGCTGATCGTATTCATGCACGGAGGAGGATGGTGTTTTGGGAGTAGTGATACTCATCATGAGCAGATACGTAGGATAGCGATAGCTACTGGTTTGCCAGTCATTTCGCTGGACTATTCGCTATCTCCAGAAGCTAAATTTCCGCAGGCCTATGAAGAGTGTATCGATGCTATCACTTGGATCATAGATCAGAGTGGGGAGCATGGATATGCAGCCGATCAGCTCATCACTATGGGCGATAGTGCTGGGGGCAATCTCGCTATCACTACGACCCGAGCTATCAATACTCGCTATCCCGAAAGGCCCATCAAAAAAATGGTCCCAATATATCCGGTGACAGATGTCAGAGATCCTGATACAGAGTCCCATCGACTTTATGCTGAGGGCTATTATCTGACTCGACAGGCCATGGATCAGTTCATGGAGGCATATCTCGCTGATCCTACGGACGCTCATGTGCCGGAGGCCAGTCCTATACTCATGGAGGATGTGTCAGATTTTCCGCCGACCTTCATATTGACAGCAGCCTATGATCCGCTGAGAGATGAGGGTGAGGCTTTCGCCAAAAAGCTCGAAGATGCCGGCGTCGATATCACCCTGAAGCGATATGAAAAAGCCGTCCATGCCTTCTTTGGATTGAAGGATTTTGGTCAGCGAGGTCTGGATGCCGTCGAGGATGTAGCACAGTGGATCGCAGAGGGCAGACTCGGAGCGGATGCAGACTGATGCTGATCTGCTCTCTTATAGTATCTCGCTGAAGTCTTATCTGTGAGTGATTACCTTACATCAGTCACGAATATACTTTTGATACGTCGATCAGAGTCCGTCAGATCAAAGAAACCTTCAAGATGCCGCTTAGCATTCTTTCTCACCTTTTCGCTACAGTAGCTGGCGTTATCGCAGGCCGCATAAAACTCTTCTTTTTTCTTATTGAAAAAATCACATGTAGCTTTTGCTTCGCCCTCTGTGACCAGATATCCCTGAAAGTGCCTATCTGTTACCTTCTCGATAGGTAGGCTCTCATGAGGCACCGCATAAGTAGTACCGACGAATCCTGCATAATCAAAATCATAGGGCACTGCTACTATCCTTGGACTGCCAGGTAGACCGACCATTTCTACATTGTGTTTATTAGCGATCGACCAGTCAGTATTAGATATCATATACTGAAAAAAGACCATCTTCAGATAATGGCTACGTTTGAGACTGGCGGTACGGACATTGCCGCTCTCTATTATGCGAGCATTTCTCCGGCTCGCATATTGGTCCTCATCTTCGATGATGAATCCTTCGAGTTCTTTATCGAGTTCTCCATCTTTCCACATTTCTACCTTGACTAATTTTGTTCTGAATCCATTTTCAGGATCCACTATGTCATAGAGGTCATAGATGAGACGCTCTTTCATGAGATAGTCCTTGGAGCTACTATTACCAGCACACTGTAGGACAAATTTTAGCTTATCCAGCTTTTTTGAAAGGCCCAATGCTTTGAGATCTTCTTTTTGAAAGTTTACCTTGAGAGGAGGGTAGTTGCATTGTTGCTTTCGCATATTTCCACGTGTACGCAGCTTCATAGGGATATCAAGCATGACTCCTTCTGGATCGTTAAATGAGATAATACCCGGTTGGTATTCTTCTTTGGATTTTCTACGGTAGAGAGTTTTGGTATCTGTATCGATACGTATCAGAGGTGTGCCCTCCTGATCATAGAAATAGTCAAATATGTTCTTTTTGCGATCTGAGGAGTCAGCCTGGGCGATGCTGGCTATGCTTAGGCTGAGACCGACGAATAGGAATAATAGGTGCTTGTAGATTTTGGATGTCATGACACAGGTGTTTATACTAAAGTTTAGATTTTACTCCTTCCTCATTTCCTTTATAAAACTTTCCATTCTCTACTATTAATAGCTCCCCTCCTTTGCCCAGTTTTATACTCGAGTCTATAAAGATAATCTTATTTCGATGCAGAGAGAAGATCTCTGGCATCGATGTATGTCCGACCACGATACTAGAGGATTTGAGCTTCTTCAGAAGTTTATTGGTTCTTTTTTCATCATATTCATCTTTGTAAGCATATCCTCTATACCATAGGGGCCCCTCGTCACTGACTAAAAATCGCCCTGACTCACCTTCTGGTGTATTGAGCACGCTGAGCACACTGTCCTGATAGTATTTATTGATCTCATCGAGCTCTACGTCATACTGAAAGAAAGTCTCACTGATCCCACCATGGACGAAAGAAATGCCATTAATCCGGAGGTATACAGGCTTAGATCGCAGCCATCTACCGAGATAGCTCGACTCATCAAATAGGCGATGGTATTGTTTTCTGAATAATGCACTGATGTATCTATACTTTTTGTGCACATACCTCACGTCGCTACTGAGCACCATCCATTCGTGATTACCTATCATGACATGTACTTTGCCACCTGCAGCAGCAGCTTGTCGCTCCAGATGTATCATGAACCACACTATCTCTAATACCTTAGGTCCTCGATCAAAGATGTCCCCAGTGACTACCAAATGACCATTGCCGAGATTCCAGTTACCTTTTGTGTCTATGACACCATTATTCATCAGTATTTTGATCATGAGATCATACTGTCCATGGATGTCACTGATAGCTACGAGTGTGTCTATATCATCATATACAGTCTGGTGATCAGGAGCTATATCTCGCTCTATGAGCATCTCATATGGTAGATTAGTACCATTGATAAATGACAGATCCGGGAGCACCTCATCCTTTATGTAGCTGGTATCATAGAGCTGACCTTCGTGGACCCATTTGACCACAGTCGTATCACCTTCAAAGAAGACGTAGGGACCGTCAAAATATGACTTGTTGTATTTTGACTGGGCATGCATATTATGAGCTAAGATCATGAAGAGACCGAGGAGTAGAGTTGATATTTTTTTAGTTAGATACAATGCTTATGGTTTCCTTACAGATGTTTTGTTATTGGGATAACACATTAGTGACGATTAAAATTCGTCGTAAAGTGTTATACAAATCTCAAGGTAATCATAATGTAGAAATGACTCTGTGCTATACCTCGCTTTTAGGCTTATTGCACAAAATGCCTCTGGTGATTTCTTACGATTCAATAGAACAAGCTCTATCTTCGTCAGTTTAGTCTATATCAAATCATACGCCTGCTTGAAAAATAAAGAATCAGCTGTCAGTGCCCTACAGAAAGAGATACATATCAAAGGTGCTCGTACCAATAATCTCAAAAACGTAGAGCTCCGACTCCCTAAAAATAAACTCATAGTCGTCACTGGAGTCTCAGGCTCTGGTAAGTCCTCGCTGGTCATGGATACACTCTATGCAGAGGGACAGCGTCGCTATGTCGAGTCGATGTCATCTTATGCTCGGCAGTTTTTAGGTCGGATGAAAAAACCCGATATAGACTTTATCAAAGGTATATCTCCAGCCATCGCTATCGAGCAAAAGGTGAGCTCGAGCAATGCACGATCGACTGTGGGATCACTTACTGAGGTCTATGACTATCTCCGGCTACTCTATGCTCGTGCTGGTATCACGACCTCTCCTGTGTCAGGCGAGATCGTACGAAAGCATCAGGTATCTGATGTCATTGATGCTCTGAGTACTTATCAAGAAGGCACTAAAGTCCAGCTCCTCGCTCCGCTCGTGGTCTACGATCGTGAGCGATTAGTCCAAAAAGAGCTGGAGCTACTACTTCAAAAAGGCTATACTCGGATCCGCTATCAGGGAGAGTTGACTTACGTCGAAGATTTCGTCGAGTCGCAGAAAAAGCTCCTGAAGAAAGAGATCGGAGAGATCGCTGGAGATATACAGATATTGATAGATAGGTTCGTGGTTAATGCTGAAGAAGAAAACCTGAAGCGAATCGCAGATAGTGTCAATGCCGCATTTTATGAGGGACAGGGTGAGTGTATCTTAGATATCATCGGTACTGAAGAAATTGGTTTCAACAATCGATTTGAGTTGGATGGCATAGAATTTTTAGAGCCTACTCCTCAGCTTTTCAACTATAATAATCCCTACGGGGCCTGTCCCAAATGTGAAGGTTACGGTCAAGTCCTTGGCATTGATCCAGATAAAGTCATCCCAGATAAACTAAAGTCCGTCTACGAAGGAGCTATCGCCTGCTGGAAGGGTGATAAGCATGGTATGTGGCGAGATCGACTGATATATAATGCTGAGCAGTTTGATTTTCCAGTACATACTCCCTACGCAGAGTTGACTGCTGAGCAAAAAAGTGTTCTCTGGTCAGGCAACCGATATTTTGATGGGATTGACGACTTTTTCGCAGAGCTACAAGAGAAGAGCTATAAGATCCAAAATCGAGTCACCATGGCTCGTTATAGAGGTCGTACTGTCTGTCCACTCTGCCAGGGTGGACGACTCAGACAAGAGGCGAACTATGTCCTCATCGATGGCAAGACAATCAGTGAGCTGATACATATCCCGATCAAAGATCTGAAAGACTTCTTTGATCATATCAGGCTGAGTGACTATCAGCAACAGGTCGCTAAGCGAATACTCCTCGAGATCAATAATCGCCTACAAGTCATGAGTGATATAGGACTGTCATACCTCACACTGGATCGTGGGGCAGCCACACTCAGTGGAGGAGAGACTCAGCGTATCAGCTTGACTCGTACGCTCGGGAGCAATCTCACGAGCTCACTATACATACTCGACGAGCCGAGCATCGGTCTCCATCCTAAGGATACAGCAAAACTGGTCAAAGTCCTTGAAAATCTCCGAGATCTCGGCAACACGGTAGTCATAGTAGAGCACGAAGAGGAGGTGATCCGAGCAGCTGATCATATCGTCGATGTCGGCCCCAATGCCGGAGTGCATGGTGGAGAGATAGTATATGAAGGTCCTGTAGATGGAATACATGATGTCGATCGTAGCCTGACGAAACAGTATCTCGATGGACTCATGATGGTCGAGACACCTGCCCAGAAAAGAAAAATCTCCAATAAGATAAAAATCCTCAAAGCCTCCCAGCACAATCTGAAGGGCGTAGATGTCACCATACCTCTCAATGCTCTGACGGTGATCACGGGAGTGTCAGGATCTGGTAAGACCTCTCTGGTCAAGCATATCCTCTACCCAGCTCTACTCAAAGAGCTCGGTATCAGTCACCCGAGCAAGATAGGTAGCTATGGTCGGATCACAGGGGATACCTCACTGCTCCGAGGTGTCGAGCTCATCAATCAAAATCCTATCGGACGCTCCTCTCGATCTAATCCTGCGACTTATGTCAAGGCCTATGACGAGATCCGTAAGCTCATGGTATCCCAGCAGCTATCCAAAGTGAGAGGTTATAAGCCAAAGCATTTTTCATTCAATACAGAGGGAGGTCGCTGCGAAAACTGTAAAGGCGATGGCTATATCACTGTTGAGATGCAGTTTCTCGCAGATGTCAAGCTGGAGTGTGAAGACTGCAAGGGACAGCGATTTAAACCTGAGATCCTCGATATCAAGTATAAAGGGCTGAATATCTTTGAAATCCTACAGCTAAGTATCACCGAGAGCTTAGACTTTTTCGCAGATGCTCCTAAGATCATCCAGAAGCTACAGCCACTGCATGATGTCGGACTCGGCTATGTACAGCTCGGGCAGGCATCGAGTACGCTCTCAGGTGGAGAGGCTCAGCGAGTGAAACTGGCCTCCTTCCTTGTCAAAGAAAATCGACTGGATCATCAGTTTTTCATATTTGATGAGCCGACGACAGGACTACATTTTGATGATATCAATAAGCTGATGACAGCCTTTCAGGCACTCGTAGAGCAGGGTCATACAGTACTCATCGTCGAGCACAATCTCGATGTCATCAAAGCAGCAGACTGGATAGTAGATCTCGGTCCAGATGGAGGAGTAGACGGAGGACATTTAGTATTTGAGGGATCACCAGAGGAGCTGATCAATGTCAAGGAGTCATACACTGGTCACTATCTGAAGCAGAAACTGGAGTGGGAAGCACAACATGCATAGATGAAGACCTTAGTGATATTTGACATAGACGGTACGCTACTTTACTCTAATAAGGTAGATAGTCAGTGCTTTGCTGATGCCTATGAGCGATATTTTGGCAGGGCATTCCCTTCGATCGATTGGAGGGACTATCCACATGTCACGGATCATACGATTTTCTCGCATGTGTACAGTGATCATTTTGGAGGTGTATGTACAGCCGAGGATCGATTGACTTTTGAGGAGGTCTATATCGGCTTGATGCAGGAGCGTCGTGAGGAGGATGCCAGCAGATTCAGAGAGGTGCCACGTGCTCGCTCCACCGTAGAGCAGCTGCTCGCTCATGATGACTATGTAGTCGGTATCGCTACTGGAGGATGGCGAAGACCAGCTTTATTTAAGCTGGATCATCTCAATATACCGACTGATGGTATCCATGCAGGCTATGCCGATGATATGGAGACTCGTGAGGATATCCTACAGACCTCTATAGATAGTGCTCAGGCTGCTCATGACGATATCGAGAAAACCGTCTATGTGGGAGATGCGATCTGGGATGTCAAGACCACTCGTCGGATGGGGCTGCCGCTCATAGGCGTCCGTCATGCAGGGGACGAGCATGTACTGAGGACACATGGTGTCCAACATGTGATCTCAGATTATGGAGATTTCAGCGACTTTTGTGAGCTGATAGCTCAGGCGTCTCCTTGTTGACCTCACTTTTTAGTACACATTCCTCCTTGGTTGATACGGATTTAGCCGTGTTTCATCTAAAACGCTTCGATAGCTGTTTACACTTTACATAGTTATACGTCTTTTTGTATGTACTAACTATAACTGCACTACATGAAAATTCTATTCACCCTACTATTACTACTCTCTTCATTATTTGCCTTTGGGCAATCTACTATCTCTGGAACACTTCAAGAAAATGATGGTGCTCCAGTCGTATTTGCTAACATTGCTCTTTATGATAGTGCCACTGAAGAATTGACTAAGGTTGAAACTACAGACGAAAATGGCGCTTTTAAAATGCTGAATATAGTTGATGGTAATTACTATTTATTAGCCTCATATATTGGACTGGAGGACATCCGTCAGGAGCTGGAAATATCAGGTCAAGGAGAAATTGATTTGGGTGTATTATCATTTGGCATCGGAGGAATAGAGCTGAGTGAGACGATCGTGACAGCGTCTCGAGTGATGGTCGAGGTCAAGCCAGATCGAACCGTATTCAATGTAGACGGTACGATCAATGCTGCTGGATCTGATGCTATAGAACTATTGCGCAAAGCTCCTGGTGTCACTGTGGACAACAATGAAAATATCAATGTACTCGGTCGAGCAGGAGTACTCCTCTATGTAGACGGAAAGCGGATACCGATAGCAGGAGATGAACTCACTAACTATCTCAGGAATCTCTCGGCTGAGCAAATCGATAAAATCGATATCATCTCTAATCCTGGAGCCAAATATGAAGCAGAAGGAAATGCAGGTATCATCGATATCAAACTCAAAAAAGCGGAGAATGTAGGTGCTAATGGCACGGTAAGTATGAATGCCAGCCAAGGGAAAAAATTCAGAGGAAATACTCGATTTAATGGGAATGTGCGTACCGAGAAATTCAACCTTTTTGGTAACGTGGGCTATAATGATAATAATGGATTTAATGATATCAATTTTAATAGCACCCAGAATGGCTTAAGGCTTGTCGAGTCAAATAATATGAACTGGAGCGGTAGTGGATTTGACTTTAGGATAGGAGGCGACTACTATCTGAGTGATAAGCACACCATAGGTGTACTCGCCAGTGGAGGCCAGTTTGACAATGAAAATTTAAATAACAATCGGATAGCTATCGGACTGCAATCGAGTACTACTATAGATAGTATACTCATCGCTGAAAATGTCAGCCTCAATGATAGAACTCGAAATACCTACAACCTCAACTATCGATATGATACCAAGAATGGCACTACGCTCAATGTCGATCTGGACTATGGTAGCTACGATAGCGAAGCCACTCTTGAGCAGCCTAATCAGTATTATGACGCTGCGGAAGAGGTAGTGCTCACTGAGGTCGTCAATCGCTATGATACACCATCCGATATTGATATCTCGACCCTTAAAATTGACTTTGAGACACAAGTGGTAGGAGGTACACTCGGTGCTGGTACTAAGCTGAGCAATGTAGTATCAGACAATACTTTCTTAGTCTATAATGTGCATGGCGGAGAGTCAATCAGAAATGATAACAATTCTAATAGATTTAAGTATGACGAGATGGTCTATGCAGGCTATGTAAGTTTCGCCAGACCATTGGGAGATCGATGGAATATGTCGCTTGGTCTGCGGGGGGAGCAAACCAAAGCCACTGGTGATCTCCAGGCATTCAATCCTGATCTGACCGAGCCACCAGTTGAGATTGATTATCTGAGTTGGTTTCCTAATGCAGGCTTGACCTTCACGCTGAATCCTACTAATACATTTAATCTTAATTATGGACGTCGTATCAATCGTCCTGACTACAATGTATTGAATCCATTTAATTTTCAGCTGAGTGAGATCTCTTACGAAAAAGGAAATCCATTTCTCAATCCGGAGATCGTCAATAATGTGGAGCTGGGCTATACGCTCATGTATAGATATAACTTTAAGCTGAGCTATAGCTTCACGACTAATCAAATCACCAGATTGATAGCACCAGATGAGTTTGATCCCAGAGCTAACTTTATCTCTTGGGATAATTTGGCTGAGCAGTCGGTGTGGTCATTTAACGCCAGTGCGCCAGTGGATCTCAGTACGAAGTGGAATGTCTACTCTAATCTCAGCATCTCCCATCTGGACAATCAAGCTGACTATGGCGATGGAGCAGTCGTAGACGTCCAAGCATGGTCCTACTCTATCTATCAGCAACATACATTGACTTTACCAGGTGGATTTAAAGGAGAAGTATCAGGTTATTTCGCAGGTCCGGGAGTCTGGGGAGGTGTATTTGAGTACGATACCTCTTGGGCGCTTAACTTTGGTGTGCAAAAGAAATTTCTCCAAGATCAGCTCAATGTCAAGCTCAGCTTCAATGATGTATTTTATCAAAGTGGCTGGAGTGGAGTATCTCGATTTGATGGTTTAGTCTCATCGGGTAGTGGCAATTGGGATAGCCGTAGAGCCAGTCTCAGCATGTCATATAATTTTGGAAATCAAAAGATCCAATCTCGCCAAAGAAAGACAGGCCTCGAAGACGAAGCCAGTCGAGTAGGGCAGTAGTAAGTATATGATCACTAATTATTTATTTGGTGGACTAACATAGAGCCATTTTTTTCACGTCTTCTTTCTTATTATTTCTATTACTATACCTGGGTATAGGGATCTGGCTCAATATGGTCGATATGTTTGAGCAGAAAAAATAGAATGATGAAAAATATCTATGGCCTATTGATCGCTGGAATACTATTAATAGTAAGCTCATTGGAGGCTCAGTATTCGATAGAATGGATAGGAGCTAAGAATGAATTGTGGGAAGAACCTGACAACTGGTCAGAAGGAAGAGTTCCTAACGATTCAGATTTGGTACTCATTGACACTGGTGATACTGTCATAGTAAAAGCTTTTCACCCAATTATAAATAGTCTTGATTTGATTCAGTCGGGATTGGTCATTAGCGCAGGATCAGAATTAACAATCGAGGAATGTATTGGTGTTGCGTGCGATCTTTCTGGGGCTTACTTAAAAAACCAAGGCAGACTTAGAATATTTGGAACGCAAGGAGATGCACTTGCTAATCGCAATGGATCCGAACTCCTTAATCAAGGAGAGATAATAATTCTTGAGGTCACTAATGAAGGAATACGAAACCTTAGCAAATTAATCAATAACGGCAGCTTGGTTATAGAAGACTCCCGCTACAGAGGAATTTACAACACTGATAGCCTCATTAACAATGGAGATATTATAATTCGAGATTTTAGTAACAGTACAGATCCTACACAATTTGGTGATGCAGGAATATTTAATGGAGGCAGTGGTCATTTCATAAATACAGGAAATATAGAGCTAAAAAGTGGAGAAGATAATATTTATGGAATCGATAATAGAGCTAACTTATACAATAGAGGTAGTCTATCTATAGCTCAAGCCTTTGAGGCATTCACAAACAGAGATAGTCTTTTCAATTCGGGAGAAATTGTATGCAATGGAGGGCGGTTGTTGAGTTCTGGATTTGCGACAAACGATACAGGTGGATTGATAAGAATATTGAGATCAGGTATAGTTGTTAGTAATGGTGGGGGATTTGAAAATAGATCCACAATGGTAATTGATAGTAGTAGTAACAGTGCTATGACCCTGTCCAATGGAGGATCCTTTGATAACTATGATAGCATCTATATGGAGCGAGTTCGAGTAAATGGTATTTCAATAGGATTAGGTATTAATACTTTTACGAATCGCTCTGGGGGCACTATTGAAATGAGAAAAATCGGTATTTTGGGTGTTTCAACTATAGCCGACGGTGTCTTTGAAAATGATGGTACTTTGAACATAAGTAATGTAGGAAATATCGGAATTAAGAATGATGGGATCACCAGAAACAGGGGGGATATTACCATAGATTCTTCAGGGTTGATAGGGATAACAAATAGAGGTGATTTCGTCACCTTTATAACTTCTTCTATCTCCATTTCCAATTCACCTATCGGGCTTGAGAATTATGAGGTATTCGTACATGGGGGAGATATGACACTATTCGACTATTCTGAAATGGGACTTTTGAACAACGATAGATTTATTATCACAGGGTCATCGCTAAGTCCAAGTCTTATCAATGGGAGTCTTCGGATTATTCAAAACAATGCTACACCTTTCGAAAGTACAATTGGTAGTTTATTCGAAGTAGGTGGTGATTTTTTAATTGAGTGAATCCAATCGAATAAACACTATCCACTATAGCGATATCTCTTCACCCAGATCCGGCACTGTCACTTTAGGGAATCCATTTTGGCCCAGATATTCAGCGAATTGCTGTTGAGTATCATACTCTCCATGTACTAAGAATATGCGCTTTACGGTTGATTTTTGATTAGAGATATTGTTGAGCATCTCCTTGCGATCACCGTGAGCAGAGAAGGAGTCCATGGACATGATGTTAGCATTTACGTTCAGTACTTCTCCTTGGATCTTTAGCTCTGAGGCACCTGCTTTGAGTATGCCACCAGCTGTGTCAGGTGAGCAGTATCCTACTATTAAAAAGGTGCTCTTTGGATCTTCCAGATTATGAAACATATGGTGCCTTATACGACCAGCATTCATCATGCCACTGGCCGATATGATGACACAGGGCTCTTGAGTAGCATTGAGCCATTTAGACTTATCGACGGAGCGCACATAGTGTAGACTGTTAAATCCAAATGGATCATCATCCGTCAGGAGGTATTGATTGAGCTGATTATCAAAGCATTCTGGGTGTGAGCCGTAGATCTCAGTGGCATTGACGGCGAGTGGGCTATCGACATAGACGGGTACCCTTGGTAGACTGCCATCATTGTACATCTGGTCCATCATGTAAACGAGCTCCTGAGTCCGTCCAATGCTGAATGCCGGGATGATGAGCTTACCTCTATTTTCGATGCAAGTCTGTCTCATCACATCGAGAAACATCTGACTCTGTACAGGCTTAGACTCGTGCTCCTTATCACCATATGTCGACTCACAGATCAGATAGTCCACCTCTGGGAGCTGTGCTGGGTCTCGGAGTATAGGGCGGTCCGGACGACCGATATCACCGGTGAATCCTACTGTCGTCGTCTTAGATCCTTCAGTGATCCGTAGTGAGACACTGGCTGATCCGAGGATATGCCCCTGATCTCTGAAGCAGATCTCCACTTGATCATGGATCTTGTACCAGCGATCGTAGCTATAGCTGGCGAATAGTCGCATCGTATCACTGACATTGTCCGTGTCATAAAGAGGTTCTACGAGAGGGGTTTTCTTGGAATTACCGTTTTTCTTTTTTCGTTTTGCGAGGATGCGTTTATTAGTGAGCTCTGCATCCCGCTCTTGTATCTTGGCGCTATCGAGTAGCATGATCGAGCAGAGACTCCTCGTAGCATGTGTGGAGTGTATCGTCCCTCTGAATCCCGATCTGACTAAATATGGGACTCGGCCTGTATGATCAATATGGGCATGGGATAGGATGAGCGTGTCAACATTGCTTGGCTCAAAGTACCATTGTCTATTTGATATATCATCTTCCTTGCCACCTCCTTGATAGAGGCCACAGTCGAGTAGTATTCTATATCCAGTATCTAGTGTAATCAGGTGACAGCTGCCTGTCACATTGCGTGCTGCTCCACAAAACTTAATCTGCATCTCAATATTTCTTTACGGTTCTGCTCAAGATATAACTCTTGACGAGAGATAAAGGTATATCAAGAGGGATTAATCGCAGGGAGGTAGTTTAGCTGACTCATATTTTCTAGTCGTAGGTACTTTTTAGCGGCAGCTTGGATGTCCTGTGGAGTGACGCTTTCATAGTACTCTTCTTGCTCATTCATGATCTCGATCTGACCGAGATTTTCAAAATAGGCCATAGACATGGCTTTGTTGAGCACATTGAGATCACTCATGGCGATACTACTGACTGCTTTGTTCTTGACCTTTTGGAGTTCTCGTTCATCTACGAGCTCAGTCTGGAGGAGTTGGATCTCATGCCAGACGTGTTGGATACATTCCTCGATACTCACATTTTCGGCTGGTTTGCCTTCGATGATGATGAGACCATTATCCATAGATCCAGTGAGATAGCAGTCGATCTCAGATACACATTTTATCTCTTTCACGAGACGATTATAGAGCCGGGCAGATCGCCCATTGGCGAGTATGTCGCTGATCAGATCGCAAGCATAATACTCCTCATGAGTACGGCCTGGCATGTGATAGGCTAATACGAACATCGGTATAGGTATCTCGCCTGTCACAGTGAGTGAGCGGGACTCACGCTGCTCTGGCTCTGCTGGACTCTGTAGATAGTTGGTACTATGAGAAGGTATCTCTTCAAAGTATTTTTTGACTATAGTCAATATCTCATATGATGATAATGGGCTAGAGATACTGAGGATAGCATTTTGTGGATGATAGTATCGCTGAAAGAAGTCTGCTACATCACCCAGATGAGCTTTCTCGATGTGGCTGATTTCTTTGCCGATAGTAGGCCACTGATAGTGATGCTTCTGATAGGTGAGAGCAGATAGATGATGCCAAGTGTCCCCATAGGGCTTGTTGAGACATACTTCTTTAAATTCTTCTACGACTACCTTTTTCTGTACATCGAGTGCTTCTTGATTGAGCGTCAGGTGCGCCATACGATCAGCTTCAAGCCAAAGGGCCGTCTCAATATTTTGGACGGGCACTACATCATAAAAGTTGGTGTAATCATTATTAGTGAATGCATTGTTTTCTCCACCGGCCATCTGGAGCGGAGTGTCAAAATCCGGTGCATTATCAGAGCCCCCAAACATTAAATGCTCAAAGAGGTGAGCAAATCCTGTTTTATCGGGATCTTCATTCTTTGATCCTACTTTGTAGAGGACATTGACAGCGGCCATGGTAGTCGTCTTATCTTGCTCTATGAGCACGGTCAGGCCATTGTCCAGAGTGTATTTTTCGTAGTGTATCATTGGGTATTGCTACTATCTATTATTGGGATGCAAATTTAGCGCTATTCAGCGCATTCATGCTGAGGATTTCGGCATCCACTGTTCGTCAGAGATGGGTAGATTCGTTTTGATGTGATCCCAAAACTTCTCTTTACTGATCATCTCAGCTCCCATACTGACAAGATGTGAGGTTTCCTGCTGACAGTCGATCAATGAGAATCCTTGCTGCTCCAGAGTTTTAACTAAACTTATGAAGCCAAATTTGGAGGCATTGCTCGCATGAGCAAACATTGACTCACCGAAAAATATTTCACCCAAAGCCATACCATAAAGTCCTCCGACGATCTCACCTCCCTGCCAAACTTCTACAGAGTGGGCATATCCCAGTTCATGGAGCTCGGTATAGGCATCGATGATATCGGGATTGATCCATGTCCCTGACTGATGAGGCCGATGGGTGTAGGAGCATTGCTCGATGACATATCTGAAGTCATAGTCAAAGGTGACTCGATATTTCTTTTGATTGAAGTAGGGCCGCATACTTTTGGCCACCTTTATCTGGCTTGGATAGAGTACGCATCGAGGATGAGTCCACCACCAAAGGATGGGATCATCATTGTACCATGGGAATATCCCAAATTTATAGGCCAATAAAAGTCGCTCGGCTGAAAGATCACCTCCAATAGCCAATAGGCCATCACTGTCGGCGGTATAAGGGTGGGGAAAATATAGCAATGAGACTGAGTCGTAGATTAGTACTTCTCAGTATAGCTTTCGATCACAGCTGATAGACCTCTATCGATGAGTGCATCTTTCATAGGCTTTAGCTTTTCGAAGGGTCCAGTTTTTACTACCGCTTTACCTTTGAAATGTACGATGAGAGATAGCTGCTCTGACTGCTCAAAGGTATGATCACATACCTCCATAAAGCACTTGATCACCCAGTCAAAAGTATTGTAGTCGTCATTGTAGACGATCAGCTCAGATTTATCACCTACATGTACTTCGTCTAATACGGTGGTTTCTTCTATTTCTTCGATCGAATTGAATAATGATTCCATTGTAAGGGTCTGCGTCTGTCTGATAAATCAAGATAGAGAACCTAAGGTCTCTTTTATTTTTGCAAAATTAGGCAACTCAGCTGCGTTGTCAAGAATTTCAGCATATTTAATAGTCCCCTCTTTGTCAATTAAGAAAGCAGATCGTTTTGATACACCTTTCATGTCCAGCACGAAGTCTTCATACAGGGCGCCGTAGGCTCTGCTCACTTCTTTATTGAAGTCGGAGAGTAAGGGGAAGTTATATCCCTGATCAGCTTTGAATCGCTCAAGCGTGAAAAGGCTATCTACAGATATAGCGAGTACCTCAGTATTTAGGCTCGTATAGCTCGCCAGCTGATCTCTGATGTCACAGAGCTCTGCCGTACATACACCCGTAAAGGCTAATGGAAAGAATAATACCAGAACGTTTTTTCCTTTATAATCTGAGAGATTTACTTCAGACTTGTCGGTAGCTCTCAGAGTAAAACTTGGAGCTTTATCACCAATTTTCAAGTTCATGCGATTCACAAGGTTTAATGCCTTCAAAGTTAATGGAAAAAATAGATTATAGTTCTCTGACAGCTTAATTCTTTTGAGTAGTCTTGTCTCATGGATACGATCAAGCGAGCCTATCTACAGTTGCATTTTGCTATCCTGCTTTGGGGATTTACTGCGATCCTGGGCGATCTGATCCAGCTATCTGCATTTTGGCTGGTCTGGTGGAGAGTAGGATTGGCGAGTCTGGGATTGGCGATGGTGCCGTCGATATGGAGCCATATCCGAGTATTGTCCAGGTCAATGCTGTTTAAGTTTTTTGGAATAGGAGTCCTAATTGCTCTGCATTGGTTGACTTTCTTTGGTGCTATCAAATATGCTAATGCGTCTATTACGCTGGTAGCGCTATCTACTACTGCCTTTTTTACCTCATTTATTGAACCCCTATTTTTCAGAGTGCGACTGAGAAGATTAGATGTCTTTTTTGGAATAGCAGTGATACCAGGTATGATGCTTATCGCCAGCGATTTGAGCGGGGATATGTTATTGGGATTTGGAGTGGGATTGATCAGTGCCTTTTTGTCGGCCCTTTTTGCGGTGCTCAATAAAAAAATGGTGGATGAGGTCGAGCCTCGGACGATCACCTTTTTAGAGTTATTCAGTTCTTGGCTGTTTCTCACATTGATGATACCGTTGGTATGGTCTGGGTCAGTTGAGTGGATACCAGCTCGTATGGATTGGGTATATCTGGTGGTGTTAGCTTTCATTTGTACTAACTGGGCTTTCACGCTGCATCTTAGAGCACTCAAGTTTATATCTGCTTTCACGGCCAATCTTATCATCAATCTGGAGCCGGTCTACGGTATTGCATTGGCTGCACTGATACTGAAGGATTATCAAGATGTGAATCCCAGCTTTTATCTGGGAGTGCTAATGGTCATCGCTTGTGTGGTCGCTTATCCTATCGTCATCAAAAGGCAGCGTCGATCCACTGCTGCTGTAGGGACTGGCTGATAGGACCGACCACTCCAGATCCGATAGTATGATCATCGATGTCCACTATAGGCATGATTCCTTTTGTCGTACTGGTGATGAATATCTCGTCCGCATCCAAGGTCTCCTCCCATGATATATCTCTGAGCTCGACCGCCTTACTATTGATCAGTCGCTGTCGAGTCACTCCCCAGAGTACGTCATCTTTGGGTGTGCTGATGACTCCATTTTTTACTATGTAGATATTTGATCGAGAGGTCTCTCGTAGCTGCCCATCGACTACATGGAGTATGTCTATCGCATTGGCTGCAGCCATCTGAGACTGCATGATCGCTGTGGCGAAATAGTTGATGCTCTTGATCTCTGGCCAGACTCGAGGATAATGAGTAGTAATGAGCTTAGCTCCAGTGCGATATAGCCTTGGATCAGGTACGACCTTGTCATAGCTCAGGATGATGATATTAGCGGAGTCTCCGATCTGATAGCCATTAGGGCTATTGCCCCCAGTGACTATTACTTTAATATTGCATAGAGGTGTGCCATTGAGCTCGTATACCTCATGGATCATATTCAGTAGTTCATCTCGCTCTATGGCGAAAGCCAAACCAGCTAAAGATACACTTCGATAGAGCCTATCCATATATAGATCTACATGAGAATTTTGGCCATGATCATAGTTGAAGTAGTCAAATACAGCTACCCCACGATGGAGAGCAAGATCAGAGATAGAAATGGTAGCTTCAGCTGATGCAGTGATGTGACCATTGATGCAGCTGTGAGAGAGTAGTGCCATAGTGCGAGATAATATTGGGACAAAAAAAGAGGGCCGGAACACCGACCCTACATAATAGACCAACCAACCCAAGTTTAATTCTGGGAGACTACCACTGACTCAAGTCCTGATAGTCCGTATCTTTTTTCTCTAACGAGATTTTTTCAGTATCAAAATTGATATGTCCCGAAGACCATATCCCATTGAGATCGTCATCAAGTATCATGTATCCTCCTGCTTCTTCCATGTTGATCTTAGTGACACATTTGAATGCCCAATTATCATCTATGCGTCGACCAAAAACTTGTAGATTTTTATCATCTTGATCAGCGAGATTATAGTATCCTCTGGTCAATGATCCAAAGTAAAAGAGCTTCATTTTAATTCGTTGCTCTTCTCCAAGATAAGTCCTGGTACCAGCATAAGTCAGGATCGAGTCAAACTTGACGTCACCCTCCTTAAATGCAAGGTCTTCTTCGTTCACCTTAGCGAGGATATTATTGATATCATCTTTACTTAAAGAACTCAATGTGTCTCCTCCGCAAGATGTCAATAACACGATCATGATAAGTGCTATAGCACAGCGCAGTAAATACATGATGCAAATATATCAATATTTCATATATGTGAAATTATTTAATATAAAAGATAAAATTTATTTTAATTAAACATATTATAAATAATTATTATATTTGATTCGCTGGTGATGTAGATCATCTGTCTACCCGAAAATAGTAATCAGAGTAGTGGTACTACTGCTCACCATGTGTCCTCAGTGTGGAGAATAATACAGAGTCCTTGCATTACCCCAAACTATATTGCAGAGCTCAAATAGTAAATGATGAAATTGAAAACAATCAAAAGCCTAATTCAAGAAATACTCAGTGGAGCTATCCTCATGATGGGCAGCGTGTCTTATGCTCAGGATGGTGTGCACATCCGTGTAGCAGATGCCAGTAGCAGTGATGCGCAGAAGTGTGTCCAACTACAGATAGCTAATCCTACTGGAGGAGCTTTAAGTCTATCCAGTCAAAATTATCGCCTGTTTTATAATGCCGATAATCTGAAACTGGATGAGAGTAGCATGAAGCAGGCACTTCCGTCTGATCAGTATCAACTCCGTCTGGTACAGCATGTGGCAGGTGTCGATGCTTCTGGTACAGGGGATTTAGCATTTGAGAATAATCTGGGCTTTATTAATTTCTCTATTGTTCAGAATAATCTGGAGAAAGCAGGAGTTGCTTTATCACCTGATTTTGTCAACATCGCAGAGATGTGTTTTGCCGTGTCAGATGAGACTGCTCCGATGTCTATCATATTAGCCAGAGAAGAAGCAACAGCGGCATATGGCCGAGCATACATAGAGCTATCCTCGATAAATGGAGAGAGCAAACTAATAAGCACTTCAGTCGCTGAATATACCGATTACCTTACCCAGTAATCAACATTGGCATAGTGATTGATATATTATAAACAATTGTAATATATAGTCATGAAGAATTACATTATACTTTTATTGAGCTTGATGTGCGTAGTAGCCCAAGCACAGCAGAGCAAAGTTGAGCTCAGACTCAATCATATCAACACCTCTCAGTCAGAGCAGTGCTTTGATCTCGAGCTCCGATCTCCGTACAATGAGGATATCAAGCTGGCCGGTCAAAACTATCGCTTGTTTTATGACGCCAGTAAGGCAGAGGTGATTAAAGAAAAAACTACTCTTTCATTAGATCAAGAGGCGTATAGCAAAACTGATATGATCAGTTCTATACATGGAGACGTAGGATTCTTGTCTCTGTCTGTAGATGCGAGAGCTAATACTGATCAGACGATCAATGTGGATAAATCAGGAGAATGGACCCGAGTCGGAAAAGCATGCTTCATGCCTACAACACAAAAAGGATTTGATGTGATCTGGGCAAATGAGCGAACAGAGTACTATGCCAGTGCACAGGTGACTCTATCTAAGTGGGTAGATGAAGAAGAGCAAGCAGTACTCGACCCAGAGCTCATGATCGACTATACGCAGGCTCACAATACCATATCAGAGGATATATCTATGGAGGTATTTCCTAATCCTGTAGTCGATAGAGTACAGATAGCTATCGATCGCCAGGAATCCACTGTTGACATACTGATCAAAGATGTCATCGGTAGAGAGGTGGTATATGATAGTGTAGATGGTAAGTCCGTATCAGACTATGACCTATCAGGATGGCCTGCAGGTCGCTATACTGTTGAGCTCATCGCAGATAGTGGAGAGATATTCACTAAGAGCATTATCAAAACAGATAATAATTAATGAATTAGGTAAGATTCATTCTCATTTATATTACTCATTCAAAGGCAGAGGTATAGGGATATCTCTGCTTTTTTTATTTACGTCTGTACTGTTCGCATCCGCTTATTAAGGTTAAGAAAAAGGAGGGAGTAGAAATTTTTTCTACTATATATTATATTTTTCAATAATATGTTTACCTTTACCTTGAGATATTAGGTCTGAGGACCTTAATAACTAATAAGTAGATGATGAAAACGTACAACTCACTCCTCGTGGCGTGCTTACTGATGGTAGGTACATGCCTGTTTGCTCAAGAAAGATTCGATATTCGATTCATGCTCGAAGACTTTGACTGTGAGTCAGGTCAAGCGTGCTATCTCGTGCAGGTCAAAGCTGCTACCAATGAAACTTGGAATCTGGCAGGCCAGAACTACCGCATCTTTTATGATGGCTCTGTAGCCTCTTATATCAGTGGCTCTGCTGAGTCTCGTCTCAATGCCGATCAGTATTCTGCTCCGCTACTGACATCCGATCAGCAAAATGTTGATGCTTCCGGATTTCCCGGGGACTTACCATTTGCGAGTACATTGAGCTTTCTCAATTATTCTATCGATCTGATGAACCTGTCCAGTGGTGGTGTTGATCTACCTGGATCGGGAGAGTGGATCACGACGTCGAGCTTGTGTTTTCAAGTGACTGGGGACGTGATCGATGATGCATCAGAGTGTCTCAATCTCGTATGGGCCCGTATGGGTCGTACAGATGGATATGCGACAGCTTTCGTAGAAATATCACAGTGGCTCGCTGCTAACTCCACTGCGGAAGCTATGGGTATGGTGTATGATGATCTCGACGAAAATGATAATGAGCAAGCGTGCCTCACTTTCTATTGTGAAGGAGAAACTAATGAAAATACCCCAACAGCATGTAGCGATGGAGAGGATAATGACCTCGATGGTCTCGTAGACTGTGCGGATGATGACTGTGCGATGGTCATGCCATGTGCACCTGAATCAAACTCATATGATATCAATCTCGCTCTATCATCAGTGGACTGTGGGTCCAATATGGCTTGTTATAATATACAGCTGAGAGGTGCAGGAGATATGTCATTCATGCTGGGTAATCAGGATTATCGACTCTTCTACAATAGTGGAGTAGGTACATTCACATCAGTAGTGAGTAGACTTGGTGCAGACTATCAGCCTGTGAGTATCATGGGAGGCACACCTATCGAAAACCAAAATGCAGCAGGTGTAGGAGACTTAGCCTTTGAAGATGACTTAGGATTTATAGATTTCTCTATCGACTTAGTGAGTCAAGCAGGAGGTACAGATCAAGTGATCAATGTCGGCTCATATACTACGACTGCTGAGATATGCTTCACGATGACAGATGAGGCGATCATGGATGGTGATGTATGTTTTGAGACTGCATGGGGACGCAATGGCCTCACTGATTCTTACAATACGGGGATTCTCGCTATCCAAGAATGGATGACAGTCTCTGATGTCAGAAATCTCGTGCCATCAACATTCAATGATCTCTCACCATCCAGTGGCAACTCTGCTTGTTTTGACACATCATGTGGAGAGAATATGGTAGAGACAGGTACGACTATGTGTAGCGATGGTGTGGACAATGATGGTGACGGACTCGTGGACTGTCTCGATCCAGACTGTAGTCAGGTCACTATATGTCAAGAAAACTGTGCCGCTCAAGCTCCGACTCTTAGTGGAAACTAATCAGTAGGATCTGATCATCTATTATCAAAATCTAAGAAATCTACTAATGATGAAGAGCGAAAAAATCAAAGTGCAAAATCTAACATCAAATCGATCTGGATCTATTTGTGATCTGACGCTCTTCGGCTATAAATCAAGTGATATGCAGCTGTCAGCGATAAGATATCTTGCTTCTTTAGTATTGCTGTTGACTATTGGATCTATATCCAATATCACAGCACAGTCATGTGACTATAGGACAGGTATCGTGACATTCAATGCGGACGGACAAAATACAACTGATCTATATACGACTCAGTATATCCTCACTGATCAGTCTGGAGAGATTCTTCAGATATCTGATCGGACCCAGTTTGAGGTGGATATACAGGGCTTTTATATGATCTATGGTGTCAATTTTAAAAATGATACTACAGTAGATGGTCTCACAGTAGGTAGTAATATACATGTAGTATCGGGAGACTGTATTGATATCTCAGACCCGATGTCTATCACCGTCTGTGAGGAGCTCGATCCGTGTAATTATTGTCTGGGAGAGGAGGTCGTATTAGCTGCTACAGGTGGTAATGATGACCCTGACTTTACTACCCAATATATACTCACCGATAGTGATGGAAATATACTCGTGGTACAAGATAATCCGGATTTTGGAGAGCTGGAGATGGGTCTTTATGTAGCCTTTGCGGTCAATTATGAGACTGCAGCAGGAATAGAAGGTCTCGAAGTCGATGCCAATCTCATGGATGTATCAGGGACATGTTATGATATCGGAGAGGGCTATATCGTGGGTGTTTGTCAAGCGCTCAATCCTACTATTTTCTTTGATTTACAGGGTTGTGATATTACTCAGCAGGCGATATTAGTAGTGGGAGAGCAGTATGATAGTTACCTATGGAGTACAGGATCTACACAGGATTTTATCATCGTAGATGCTAATGAACCAGCTACCTATACAGTAGAGGTGGCCTTAGCGAGTGGGTGTGTTGGGCGTCAGACCCAGATCATCACTGGCGAAGAAAGAGCCATAATCGGTGACTATGTATGGGAAGACCTCAATGGTGACGGTATCCAAGATCCTGATGAGCCAGGTATCAATGGTGTCACTGTCAATCTCTATGCGGACTTTAACTTTGATGGAGTACCTGACTTTAGTGACTTCCCATCTTGTATTACTACGACAACGAATAATCCGGACACAGGAGAGCCGGGCTACTATATTTTCAATGTGTATCAGAGTGGATATATCGTAGAATTCATCGGTCCAAATGGCTATACTATATCTCCAAGAGGACAGGGTGACAATGGGACACTCGATAGTGATATTAATCCAAATGGCCTGTCAAATACCATCAATGTATCACCTGGCCAAGTAATCAATGATATCGATGCTGGATTCTTTACCTCAGCAGGACTCGGAGGAGTCGCTTGGGAAGATCTGAATGGTAATGGTGTCCAAGATGAAGGAGAGCCTGGACTCAATGATGTAGTGATCAATCTCTATGATACGGACAACATGCTCGTTGCGACTACAGTCACATCGACTAATCCGGAAACGGGTGAAGTAGGTTATTACTGCTTTGACGGGATCGCACCGACTACTTATTTCACTGAAGTGATCATCCCTGATACCTATGTGGTCAGTCCTGCAGATCGTAGAGCGGATGATGACATAGATAGTGATCTTAATAATGAGAATGGTCCGAATACAACAGCGAACTATACGCTACAGCCAGGTCAAAAAATAGAAAATGTCGACTATGGTCTCTATCTCGGAGGTCGTATATGTGGTATCGTATGGAAAGAAGATGCCGAGACAGAAAATAATGTATATGATGCTGGACTTGACTCGCTTATCGCAAATAGTCAACTACAGCTCATCAGTATAGATAATGGCAATCTAGTCATCCAGCTCGCCAGTACTGACGAAAATGGAGCTTATTGCTTTGAAGATGTACCTATGGGCTCTTATCAAGTGAGATCGCTGGCCTCAGGAGATAATGGAGACAGCTTTGTATCGCTGGGGATAGGTGACGATGAGCTCGTGGACAATGATATAGATCCCAACACTACATCTACAGAAGTATTCTTTTTGATGCCAAGTGAGGAGGTCCAGGGTGTCAACGCAGGTCTCAGATTTGGTGTGGTACCTATAGAGTTGATCTCATTCGATGGAGAGTGGAATGCTGCGCTGAATATCAATGAACTTACTTGGGCGACAGCTTTAGAAATCAATAACGACAAGTTTGAAATCGAGAGAGCAGTAGGAGCTGGAGATTTTGTGAAAATAGGCGAGGTTGAGGGCAATGGTACAACAGCTCTCATCAGCAGATATCAGTATCTGGACAAGGATATTGCGACAAGCACTACCTACTACTATCGACTCAAGCAGCTCGACTATGACGGTGGCTATGCATACAGCGATATCATAGCGATCAATGTAGAGCGAAATAACAGCGTCGTAGCGGATGTCTACCCTAATCCAGCCAAGGATATAATGGCGGTAGGAATGACGCTCGAAGAAAATGCGATCGGTGTGGCGAGCATCTACGATGTAAGTGGGCGTGAGATTAAGGCATATGATCAGCAGTATCTATACAAAGGAAAAGAAGAAATGCTACTGGATGTGAGTGATCTCGAGACAGGTCACTACCTACTCTCGATCAAGGTAGGCACTATCCAACTAAACAAAATGGTAATCATCACTCGATAAGAGCGAATAGAAAGAATAAATAAAGGGGATCCATTCGACTGAATGGATCCCCTTTTCTATCTTATCAGAAGACTGGAGCTATTAGCAAAATGCATCAAAGGCTTGGACAAGATTGTCAGCGATCATCTGTGCTGAGCGACCCTCGATGTGATGTCTCTCGAGCATGTGTACGAGTCGACCATCTTTAAATAATGCAATGGCTGGAGATGACGGAGGATACGGGAGTAGATACTCTCGAGCCGTCTCCACAGCAGGCTTGTCCACACCAGCAAATACTGTGGCGCACACATCTGGCTTTTTATCATTCTGGAGAGCAAGCTTAGCTCCTGGACGAGCATTGGCTGCGGCACATCCGCATACAGAGTTTACCACGAGGAGTACAGTACCTTCTTTTTTGTCCAATAGCTCTACTACTTCATCAGAATTCTTCAACCCTACAAAGCCAAAATCCGTAAGATCCTTAGCCATCGGTATAGTCAGTTCAACAGGATACATATTTATCTTTTATTAAAATTAATTATTTGAAATAGAGTTTATTTATGTAGTGAGGTAGGCTCCATAAGTAGTAGTATAATCATCTCATGAGAATGAATACTATACAAAGAAGCTTCCTTATCTCATAACAATACAAATTTATAGCAAAAAGAGTTTTATTTGCCTTTCTTAATAGCATACAGCTCATATTAGAATTTTCTATGCGACATTTTTACATACTGATTGGACTCTTGATCGCTTCAGCAGTGTTCGGCCAAGATAGAGTAGACGACAATAAAGTAGTACAGACATTCAGACATACTCGAGTGATTAATATGCACTCCGTAGAGACGCTTCCGGCTCATAAGTTAGATTTCAGGGTAGTGCATCGTTTTGGAGATTTGGCCGGAGAGAGCGGTGGATGGACTACCTTCTATGGACTGGAGAGCGCCAGCGATATAGCGATAGGTCTCGAGTATGGGCTGAGTGATCGCACGATGGTCGGTATCACACGTACTAAGGGCTCTGGTCCGCTCAAGCAAAATCTCAATGGCTTATTTAAGTACAAGATCATGGAGCAGCGAGAGAATAGTAGTGCCACATTCAGTATGGCGGCGGTAGGATTGGCCTCTTACAGTACGATGCAGAAAAGTTCTCTGGAGGGACAGATCACGTCATTTGATAAGAGTTCTCATCGACTCACATATCACTTAGGTCTGCAGATAGCCCGAAAGTTTTCAGATCGATTTTCACTGCAACTGGGGGGCTCATGGACTGCTCGCAATGTTGTAGAGATCGGAGATAAAAATGATATAGCAGCGCTCAATGCAGGTATGCGCATACAGGCGACTAAGTCTATGGGTATCATATTTGATGCCGTCTTACCCATGCTCTCTGATGAGCGAGATACAGGAGTTGATTATACGATTCCGTTAGCAGTTGGCTTTGAGTTTGACACGGGAGGAGGCCATGTATTTCAGGTCAATCTGACTAACTCTCGAGGTATCTCTGAGACGGACTTTATCCCATACACATCCAGTAGCTGGGGAGAGGGAGAGTTCAGATTAGGATTTACTATATCAAGATTATTCAGTCTATAGGATCACTATGTGGAAGTATATAGTCATATCAGTCATCGCTATTACCTGTTTGTCATTCGCCTTCATAGAGGAGAGAGCTCCTACTGAGATCAGTATATCGGGAGATGACTCCGTGGCCATGATCTTAGAGCAGCTTGGTGAAGATATCGGAGATAAAAAACCTCGGTCAACACAAGAAGGCTTAGCACAGATCGGCGAGGATATTGTGAAAAATGGATTTTCCAAAAGAGATGGTCTCAATAAATCAAGGAGACAGAGTAAGCATTTCGTCTGTACCTCATGTCATAATCTCGAGCGAGAAGATCCCGATCTGTCTAACGTAACTCCACAGGCACGTCTCGAATATGTAGTACAGCAGGGTCTCCCATACCTACAAGGGACGACGCTCTATGGCGCTGTCAATCGGGAGACATACTACAATGGGGACTACGATAAAAAATATGGTGATCTGGTCGAACCAGCGAGAAATGATATCCGAGAGGCAATACAGCTCTGTGCTCAAGAGTGCGCTCAGGGACGCAAGCTAAAAGATTGGGAGCTCGAAGCAATATTGGCTTATCTCTGGACCATTGATCTGAAGATCAGTGATCTGACGCTCAGTGAACTGGAGATCAGCTCTATAGCTGCTGCTGTGGAGAATGATGTGATCCGTGATGAGGCAGTCCGGCTGCTCAAGCGAAAATACCCGCAAGCTGCAGAGGCTACATTCTTAGAGCCACCAGCTGACCGAAAGATCGGTACAGGATATACAGGTGACAAGGACAATGGGAAGTTGATCTATGATAATAGCTGCCTCCACTGTCACTATCAAAAGCGTTATTCATTTCTCCATCTGGATGATAATAAAATGAGCTTCTCACATCTCGATGCTAAGGCGGATACCTGGAGTAACCACTCCATCTATCAGGTAGTCAGGTATGGTACTTACTCTAAGTATGGTAAGAAGTCATACATGCCTAACTATACCAAAGAGAAAATGTCTGAGCAGCAGCTGGCTGATCTCCGAGCTTATATAGCTTATCGAGCTAAGTCTTAGGCCGTGTAGATTATTCTTGATACCAACCAGAATACATCACGTAAGCATCTGCTGTACGTGTGATGTGAAACTGTAGATTCTCTGGATCCAGTTCCTTGAGTATTTTAGCAGGAGTGCCTCCGTATATGTAGCCTGACTTGAGGTGACTATTTTCTAATACTACAGCTCCTGCTGCGATGATTACATTCGGCTCCACGATCACATTGTCCATCACCACCGCTCGCATACCCACCAAGACATTATCATGGATGTGACATCCATGTAGGATGGCCCCATGCCCGATAGAGACATTGTCTCCGATGATGGATTCTGATTTATTATAGGTGCCATGAATAATGGCGCCATCTTGGACATTACTTTTTTTACCGATCTGAATACTGCAGACATCGCCTCTGATGACTGACTTAAACCATATGCTGCACTCCTCTGCGATCGTGACATTGCCTACGATCACTGCGTCATCAGCTACCCAGCAGCTGTCATGTATGATGGGTGTTTTTTGTCTTACCGATATGATATTGGCCATAGATCTATGATTTGACCATTGGCTTGACGGTATAGCCTGCTTCTTGGAGCAGATTGATGACTCCCATTGGGCCTCCGAGGTGTCCTGCTCCGACCGCAAAGAAAGTCTTAGTAGAGGCCATACGCTCAGACATCACCGGGATCCAATTTTTGTTGCGCTGGATGAGCAGTACATCTTCATGCTCATTGATGCTCTCGTCTCCTTTCATCATCTCATAGAGTTGAGCGACATTTTGCTGCTTGTATAGATCGACGAGTTCTTTGAACTGATCATCACCCAGATCAGACGACTGGATAGACTCGACGAGCATCTGAGCCTGCTCCGTGTATGGGATACTATCAAAAATAGAAATTTGATATTCGATCGTCTCAAGTCCTCCGATGGTCTTATTGGACTCTTGTGCCATCTCAGCGAATTCCATTTCGTATGATTTTACTTCGCCACTCTGTAGATCACCAGGATTGATATCGCCAGAGGCGAATACTGTCAAAAACATCGGCTTGATACGCTCCATGAACATCAATGGGAGTCCCATACCCTGAAAGTGATCATTGACCAATGCGTATTCCTCTTCGCTGAGTAGATCCTTCAGTGTCAAGTCATTTTCCATGAATGCTTTTTGCATAAGAGGCATCACTTTAGAGATATCATTCATCTCGGTCATATCGATCTCAAATACCACATCAGAACTTTGATCGATAGCGCTGAGCGTCCCCTCTGGCAGGAAGTAGTCTTCTTTATTGATGATATGTATCGTACCAAATAGATAAGAGCTCTCAGCCAATCCATTGCCAGAGATCTCCCACAGTAGTGAGTTAGCTAATGGTTCTTGCTTTTTGGTAGGCATCTCTTGCACACTATCCTTGGCAGACTTGCATGAGAATAGGAGCGAGGCTATGATCGAAAGTGCAAAAAGTGAATATCTCATCAGAGTGATATGTTTTTTATTAAGCTTTGATGTTTTGTAAGTACAGTTCGTAGAGAAGTATGCCTGCCGCTACCGATACATTGAGAGAGTCAGTGTCACCTACTTGAGGGATCTTGACCAGTTCTTGGCATTTGTGCTCGATAGTGATGTGCAGACCGTCATCCTCTGACCCCATTATAACAGCGATTGGTCCTTTTAGATTTCCTTGCAGTGGACTTTTTGCTTTGAGGGAGGTGCCGACTACTTTGATACCGTACTCATTAAGTGTGTCGATGGCATTGAGAGAGTTTTTCTCTTTGCAGACAGGGATGCGATATAAGGCACCAGCTGATGTTTTGATGGCATCTTCGTTGATGGTGCCGACATATTTTCCGCTGAGTACTATAGCATGAGCTCCGAGTACCTCGCAGGACCGAGCTATAGCCCCGATATTTCGTATGTCTTGGATGTTGTCCAGTATCATGATCATCGGCGAGACTCCCTGCTCATAGAGATGCGGTATGACATCCTCGAGTCGCTGATAGGATATCAATGAGGTGAATGCTGCCAGTCCCTGGTGATTTCTATTTCGAGTGAGCTTATCGAGTTTGACCAGAGGGACCCGCTTGAGCGGAATATCATGTGCCTTGCAGAGTGCCCGGATTTCTTTCTCCAGATCACCGGTCAGGCTATCCTTGATGAATACTTTCTCTATCGTCTTGCCGGACTCAATGGCATCGATGATAGGATTTCGTCCATAGACTAATTGTGAATTGGGCTTTTCTGATCTCAATAGATAAAATTTGAATAAAAGAACAAAGGTACTCATCTCTCTTGCGAGATGAAGAATTTAATGGATAAGTCGAGCTGTTAACATGATTTATTGTTCAAGCTTGATGACACACTCAAATTCCCAGAAATCAACTCATGCTTCTGATCTATAGGCGCTACCTTGGTGGAGGCATGAAACAATCCATCAAAATAGTAATCAAGCAGCTATTGCGGCCTCTACACAGACATGAGAAGTCTGCGCCTGATGTCTTTTTATTTGCATTGCCGAGATCAGGTTCTACGCTATTGACAGAAATGATGGCCACTGGTCGTGGCGTCAAAGTAGCCAGCGAGACCTTCTCACTGGTGAATGGTAGTCCCTCACTACTCTGTCGTCATCTCTCTCCAGACTCACTGGCCGAGCGATATGTCGATCTATCTGATGAGCAGCTGAGCGGCGTAGTAGAATACTTGTATGATATCAGTAAAGGGCGATATTGGAATGCCTATAACTATGCAGATCTAAGGAAAGGAAGCTATAGGTACAGCAGCAATCGAACTTTTCATAAACTGCAGAAGCTCAACTATCACTATCGAGAGATCATGGATCATTTTGCATCTGACAGGGCTATCTATCTGGTACGTCATCCAGCAGCTGTAGCTCTCTCTCGCATAAGAAATGGTTGGAGACACTATATATCCGATTTTGCGCAAGCAGCACAAATAGCTAACAGCCTATCTATTGATCAAACAGGCATGATCCGTCAGATATCGGACGGTGATAGCGAGCTGCTGCGATTTGTCCTGAGCTGGTGTCTCGAAAACTATATCATCTACCACTATCCGCTACATCCATCTACTATGGTAATCCGCTATGAAGACATGGTGAGTGATACGGAGCAGTCCCTCAGGTCGATCTGTCAGCATGTCGATATGAAGTATCAGCCGAGTATGATGGCGCCATTGGCCCGACCCTCACGAGGTATAGTGCATAGTGACAGTACTGCTGTGGAGGCCATCACGCAGCGAGATCAGGATCAAATCTTATACGGCTGGCGATCCGAGCTATCTGCCAGACAGCTTGATCAGATAGGAGAGGTCTTACGGGTTTTTAAGATCCATGACTATGTCGACTCTCAATAGATTGAGATACTTTCACTCTTAATACATTAATGATCGTTTATGTATTGCATAAGAATTACTAAGTATTATTGCAGAACCTATAAATATTAATTAATGTTTATGAGTAGTAACGCTGAACAAATAAAATCTCAGATTATGACTACTAAAGAAATCGAACTCGCCTTAAACCCCAATCAAGCCTATCTCAAGAGGACAGCTCTGTACTTTACTCGAGATCATCAAGATGCAGAAGACTTGTTTCAGGAGACGATGTACCGAGCCATATCTAAGATTCATCTTTTTAAACCTGGTACCAACTTTAAAAATTGGTCGACTACGATCATGCGAAATATATTCTTGAGTAATAAACGTAGAAGTAAACGCTACACGTCTGCAGCTATATGTGAGAAAGTACAGGCCAGTGATCAGTTTGCGGATGATAATGCTGGAGAGTACAGCTTATTTGCTGAGGAGGTCGAACAGGCCATGGATATCCTGAGAGATAGCGATCGCAAGATGATAGAGATGCTCCGAGCAGGATACAGCTACAATGAGATAGCTGACGAGACCGATAAGCCTCTCGGTACCGTCAAGTGTCGTATCCACCTGTCTCGTAAGCGACTCAAAAAGCAAATGGAAGATAGAGTGGCCATGCAGTAAAAAAATGGATGAATATTCCTATCAGGGTGATGCGGATATCCTCTCTCTACTCTGATGAAAAAATATAGTAATAGTGCTTTTCATAATTCGAAGGCTGCTTGGTTAGGTGAGCAGCCTTTTTTTAAAAAACCATCAAAAGCTCAGTCCTATGGAAAAAATCAAAGCTATCTGCATCTGGTGCCTACTTTGGACGGCACCGCTCATGTCACAGACTAACTGGATCAACATCGGAGATAATAATCTGGTACAAGGTCAATATCTGTTAGCCCTGGACGCATTTACTAATCACATAGATGAATACCCTGACGAGTATCTCGGATATGTCAAGCGAGCCTACGTGCATACGATGCTCGGCGAAGAAGAACTGGCCAAAAGGGATATAAAATCCGCTCGCAAGGCCTACATTCTCGAGCAATCTTATGCTGCAGAGCAGAGCTCTAATTCGATCATTAATACAGCTATCGAGTTTGAAATACTTTATCCCCTCATCTGGAATCAGCGCCTCTCAGTCATCAATGATCTCCGAGATGTACAGCCATGATCCCAAAAAGCAAAAAAGGGAAGCCTATCGAGCTTCCCTTTAATACTTAAATAGTTTTTATTGACCTATTCTTCTTCTCCCTTAGGATTAGCTGGAGGAGGCACGCTGTCCTCATCATCTGATACCGGATCAGAAGGAAGCTCTACTGGAGGTGGTGTCACTTTTTGCTTACTTTGAGATCGAGTTTTGAGTTCTTCGGCTGCCTTGGCAAGTTTATCCGCTTCTGCCTCTCGACTCTCTGCGGCTTGTTGGATATCAGCAGCGATCTCCTCTTTGACAGAGGCTTTCACTTTCTCGATTTCAGCCTGCTCTTTGCGCTTTTCTTCTTTTACCTTTTCTTTTTCGATTTTCTTCTCGAGATCTATTTTGGTACGTAGCATGTCGTCAAGCTTTGTTTTCTTAGATGCTACACGCTCCTGGATCATAGCGAGCTTAGCCTGACGTATCTGTAGTTCGAGTTGCCCATCAGTATTATTGATGCGCTTGAGCTGAAACTCCTCATCCTTGGCATCTCGCTTGATAGATTGCTCCATCTTTTGGATGGCGGAGAGGAGTCCTTCATAGCGACGAGTCAGTCGAGTCATGGCATTATTTTCGCCACCTTTGTCGCCATATTTTTTCTCCTTTACTGTCTTGAATGCATTATCGATTCGCTTCCACAGATTATTGCGGTCCTTACGGTTGAGTTCTGATTTTTTAAATGAGTTTTGTAGTGCCTTTAGCTCGTTGAATATAGGTTGTAGACCGAGTCCCTTTTCGATACGATTTTCGATATCATCGAGCTTCTCAGCGAATTCACTAAAGTGCTCCTTGCTGATACGATCAAACTCCTCATTCATTTGCTTTTTGTAGCCTTTCATGGTCTCAAAAAGCTCATTGGTTTTATTACGAAGTTCGTTAGCGTGATTTCTGAATAGGTTCTTCTCGGAGCTCTGCTTTTGCACCTTGCTCCAAAATCCTTTCATTTCTTCCCATACACCACCGTCCCAGCCTGTGAGCTGCTCGACACGTTCTTTGATCTCTTCTATTTCATCGTTGTATGTATCATAGAGCTTAGCCGAGAGTACGACGAAGTGCCATTCGGTTTTTGCTCTATTGAGTATGTCTCCACGTAGTGTCTTGAGATTGTCCGGTAGTAGACTATCGGTGATGGAGAGCTCACGCTCGATGATCGTATGACTATCAGGCATAGGTAGCTCTTGACCTTCTCGCCAGATATTCATCATCTTAGTATAAAACTCCTCCGTAGCTTCTTCCTGAGAGATAGTATGTACTTTGACTTTGTTCTCCCTTTCTACCAGTTCTACTCCGATTAGGAGTTTTTCTTCATTTTCGTTGGTTCCCCAGACGACTATCCGTGTTTTCATAATATACGCAGTATTAGTTAAATCAAATAATACACAGTCGGTACAAATCAATATCAAAAGAGACTCATCGAGCCTCTTTGCACGCTGTTTAGTTTACACAATTTCGTTTTTTATTAGGTATTCTGCAATCTGTACCGCATTTGTTGCTGCTCCCTTTCGGAGATTATCAGCTACGATCCAGAGATTGATACCATTGTCGATGGAATGATCACGACGGATCCTCCCGACGAATACTTCATCTTTATGATGCGCAAAAAGCGGCATCGGATATTCATTGTTTTGATGATTATTTTGCACTACGATGCCTTCAGTCTCCTCGAGTGTAGTCACTATATCTGCCAGATCAAATGGTTTGACCGTCTCTATATTGACTGACTCAGAGTGACCACCCTGTACGGGGACTCTGACCACTGTCGCAGTGACCTGGATAGAGTCATCACCGAGGATTTTTCTCGTTTCGTTGACCAGCTTTATTTCTTCGGTGGTATATCCATCCTCATTGAAGTCTCCACCGTGAGGTAGGCAGTTTTGATCGATCGGGTGCGGGTAGACCATATCTGCAGCTACTCCTGCACGCTCATCATTCATCTGCTTGACCGCTTTGACACCAGTCCCACTCACTGACTGATAGGTCGAGATGACCAGGCGCTTGATACCATATTTTTTATGGATATCACGTAGAGCCAGTACCATCTGGATGGTTGAGCAGTTAGGGTTAGCGATGATTTTATCTTCTTTAGTGAGTTGATTAGCATTGATCTCAGGGACACAGAGGGGCTTATCAGCGTCCATTCTCCATGCTGAGGAGTTGTCGATGACGAATGTACCTGCTTCAGCAAATTTTGGTGCCCAAGCTTTAGAGACAGATCCTCCTGCGCTGAATATGGCGATATCAGGACGAGCGGCTACAGCATCTTCGAGTCCGATGATCTTGTATGACTTACCGTCGAATGTTAATTCCTTGCCTACAGACTTAGCCGAGGCTACTGGGAGAAATTCTGTGATAGGTACCTTTCTTTCTTTTAGCACTTCTTGCATGACGCCACCGACTAAACCAGTGACTCCTACTACAGCGATTTTCATGATGATGACTTTATATTAATTAAATGACTTCTTACATAAATCAATCCAATCTCGTATATCTTCGATTTATGAGCTCGCAAATTTGGATGTTCTTTCTGGTATTAACAAGCTGCACATCAGCCCTTTGCCAATTTAGTCTCGACTTTTCTAACGCTGATCGAGGACTGAACGCTGATTGGACTGGTGATCTTGAGCTATTTGGCGTAGAGGAGCAGCGTCTACGGCTGATGGATAGACAGGGCGGTCGTGCTGTATTAGCTCATCCAGTATCGTGGTCAGAGGGTATGTCATTTGAGATAGATCTCGAGTTGGATTTTGCCCCCTCTGGGGCTAACGGCATAGACATATATCTCTGGTCACAGGAAGAGCAGCTGTCTGTTTTCGACGCATACTATCTGCATATCGGAGAGTCTGGGAGTGAGGATGCGCTGATGCTATATCAGCGTATAGATGGATCTGAGGATATTTTGGCTATAGCCAAAATAGGTGCAGTAGCAACAGCGCCCGTGAGACTCAGCCTACGTGTCGATTATCTGGATGGACAATGGATCATCTATACGGACTATACTGGTAGAAGACTATACGTGGAGGAACTGAGAGTCTCAGTGGATGATGATGTGTCAATTATATCTGGCTTTTTGGGTATAGAATGCCAATATACGAGCACTCGCAGTGATAGATTTTACTTTGATGACCTGTATTTTGGTGAGATGAGAGTCGACACGATGGGCCCTCAGATAATCCAGAGCGACTTGCTATCGAATAAACTAAATATCATATGGGATGAGTACATCCAACTGACTGATCAGTCCTTGGTCACCATAGATCCGTTGGTGGATTTTGAGCTTGATCAGTCCGATGATAGTCTGTCTATACGACTTAATGAAGAGCTGATCTATGGACAGAGCTATGTAGTGTCATTATCACGGATTGCTGATTGGTATGGTAATCTCTCAGATACCACATTGACTTTTTTGGTGCCATTTGTGCCAGATTTTGGAGATATATTGATCAATGAGATCCTATTCAATCCTACCGATGATGGTGCTGACTATATAGAGCTCAAAAATGTAAGTGATAATCCCTACTCACTGATCGGATGGTCACTCAGTAATACAGATAATAACCAAGAGAGAAACATCAATCTCTCGGAGATGCTGGCGCCTGGTGAGCTGATCTGCCTGACAGAAGATATTGATGATATCGTCGATAGATATCCTTTTGGGGATCCTGCACGCATGCGTGATACGGATATTCCACCGATGAATAATGGTAGCGGATATATCGTGCTGAGCTATGGGGATATCATCATCGATGAGGTAGCTTATGACGAGGATGATCATCATGTCTCTCTGGATGATGTAGAGGGTGTGAGTCTGCAGCGCCTCTCTGGAGTACCCGGTAGATACTGGGCCTCGAGTAGTGCGATAGATGACTATGGGACACCTGGTGCAGAGAATGGAATCCCACTTGACTGGGAGAGACAGCCACTGACGCTGGAGCTACTGACTCCTGTGATATCACCCGATGGTGATGGCTATCAAGATGAACTCGAGATCGACTATGTGATGGATGAGCTCGACTATCTCGTCAGACTGAATATATATGATGACCGAGGTCAGCTCATGATAGACTTGCTGAATAATGAGATCGTAGGAGGTCAAGGTAGCTGGACCTGGAAGGGGGATAATCATGATGGTGACGTGCTACCAGCAGGCATCTATGTAGCCTTAGTTCAGCTCCTATCACCTGAGAGTGGGTCTACTCATCGAGAGAAGTTTACTTTTGTAATCGCTAAGAATTTAGATTGATGAAGCTGTTTTGTAAGTCATATGAAGAGTTAGATTTGGATGAGCTGTATGAGCTTTTGGCGTTGCGCCAAAAAGTATTCGTAGTGGAGCAAAACTGCCCCTATCAAGATGCAGACTTCAAGGATATGCACTGCTATCACGTCTTGGGTTACCAGGATGGTGAACTAATAGCCTATGCTCGTATCGTGCCTAAAGGGTTATCCTATAAAACGCATCATGCAATAGGACGAGTCATCATGGATAAAGAATACAGAGGTCAGGGGCTGGGCGAAGAACTCATGAAGGCCTGTCTCCAATGGACAAAAGAAAAGCTCGGCGATGAGATACGGCTTTCAGCTCAAGTATATGCACTTACTTTTTACGAAAAGTTAGGGTTTGAGACCGTAGGTCAGTCCTATATGGAAGACGATATCCCACATATCGCCATGGAATATAAAGCCGAGATGAGCTCATAGAAAAATCCTCTCGGCTTACTCATATTAAAATAAAATGCAATATATTAGCCGCTGATAAAAAGATGTTTAGCATACCATCAAAAGCTAATAAGAATTGATAGATAACTACCGTCATCGAGGCTTACGCCAAAAATTAGTAGCAGAACTGAAGAAAAAAGGAATCCGTGATCAAAGAGTCTTGGCGGCTATAGGGTCTATCCCTCGACATTTCTTTTTGGACAAGGCGTTTGATACTTGGGCCTATAAGGATATGGCTTTTCCGATAGATGCAGGCCAGACGATATCGCAGCCATATACGGTGGCATTTCAGACGGAGCTACTCGAGCTTCAGCCCCGAGACAAGGTGCTCGAGATAGGCACCGGATCAGGATATCAAGCCACTGTGCTCAGTCAGATGGGATGCAAAGTGTACAGTATTGAGCGTCAGAAGACCTTATTCGAAAAGACCTCTCAGAAGCTCATCCAGATGGGCTACGGGCGTATACGCACTCTCTATGGTGATGGATTTGCCGGAGCACCGAGATTTGCTCCCTATGATAAGATCTTGATCACAGCTGCGGCACCATTTTTCCCATCTAAACTATTCGCTCAACTCAAGGTCGGTGGCTATCTCGTCATCCCTGAGGGTGAAGGTGAGGTGCAGCAGATGAAGCGCATCACTAAGCTCTCTGAGACGCAGAAAAAAGAAGAACACTTCGGTTCATTTAGCTTCGTGCCGATGCTATCGGGCACCAGTGTACGAGTATGATGGTGCGTATCCTTCCTCTTTTACTTTTTGAAGAAATTCATATTTATCTTTTTCTTCTCTGAAAGCTGATGAAGCCATCATAGTATTATAATAGTCATCTGCTAAAGCACAGTTTCTGCCTTCTGATTGACAGATAGCGACCAAACTCAACGTCATTCCATAGTTAGCATCCATTCCTTCAAATAGATTTTTTGCAATCCTAAAGTGCCGAATGGCCATGAGGTGACTACCTCTGTCATAGTAGTAAAAGCCATCGTTGACATTTCTCTGATAGTTAGTAATATAATAGCTGCTATCAAGGTGGGGTACAGGTTTATTTGACGTCGCATGAGTGATCCATACACCTAAGATTAAACTGGTAAAAAGTACGAGGAAAATCAGAATAGACGATTTGTTAAGATATGATTGGTTGTTTGCGCTGACTTCGGCGAAAATTCTATTTTTCAAACTGTAGGGAGTAGTGGGTGGTGTATACCCCTCACTCATGTATGATCGATTACCCTTTCGCTGCATTGAGCGATTACGATCAAAAGATTGAAATATACTATCTGGAAGACGCATAATACTGACATTTTGCTTCAGTATAAAGTACCGCAAAATGTCAGTACAAGGTCTCTATACACGACGAGTCCTAATGAATACTCGATGAGAGTGATCAGCTGATCACTCCGAGTTTTTTGCCGACCTTAGTGAAGGCGGCTACTGCTTTCTCGAGCTGTGCTCGATCATGCCCTGCCGATAGCTGCACTCTGATACGAGCTTTGCCTTTAGGCACGACGGGATAGAAAAATCCGATCACATATATCCCCTCATCAAGCAGCTTAGCGGCGAAATCCTGAGACAACTTAGCATCATAAAGCATCACAGGTACTATAGGATGATCTCCTGGTATGATGTCAAATCCCGCCTCTGTCATAGCTGTACGGAAGTACTTGGTGTTTTCTTCGAGCTGATCTCGCAGTGCCGTTGAGCTACTGAGTAGATCGAGGACAGCTATCGATGCACCTACGATAGAGGGTGCCACCGTATTAGAAAATAAGTAAGGTCTCGATCGCTGTCTGAGCATCTCCACGATCTCTCGACGTGCAGCGGTGAATCCTCCAGAAGCTCCTCCGAGGGCTTTACCATAGGTGCCTGTGATAATATCGATACGGCCCATTACATCTCTGTACTCATGTGTCCCACGACCTGTCGCTCCGAGAAATCCCGTCGAGTGGCACTCGTCCACCATCACCAGTGCATCATATTGATCTGCCAGGTCACAGATTTTGTCAAGCTGAGCGATCGTCCCATCCATGGAGAATGATCCGTCTGTCACTATTAGCTTACGACGAGCGTCACTGGCCTCTTTGAGTTTTTCCTCCAGAGAGGCCATGTCATTATGATCATAGCGATATCTTTTCGCTTTGCAGAGGCGGATACCGTCGATGATCGAGGCATGATTGAGCGCATCTGATATGATGGCGTCTTTTGGTCCGAGGATGGGCTCAAAAGCTCCACCATTGGCATCAAAAGCCGCTGCATAAAGGATACAGTCTTCCATTCCTAAAAATTCGGCTGTCTTGCGCTCGAGCTCCTTGTGGATATCTTGAGTACCACAGATGAATCTGACAGATGACATCCCGTAGCCATGGGAGTCGATAGCGGCTTTGCCTGCAGCTATCACATCAGGATGTGAGGATAGGCCCAGGTAGTTATTTGCACAAAAATTGAGTACATCACTGGTCTGCGTAGTGTCTATCTTAGACCCTTGAGGGGTGGTGATGACTCGTTCTGCCTTGTATAGGCCTGCTTCTTTTATTTCTTGGAGTTCTTGCTGGAGTTGTGCTTTTATATTGCCGTACATCTGGATTCTTTTAGTATGTGATTTATTTAGGATTATGCTCTGATGAGCGAGTCTTTATCTTGTTGGTGGTACTGATCTCTGAGACCTGCTATCATGGTCTCGCAGAGTGTAGTGAGGTCATATCTGGGCTGCCATCCCCAGTCTGATCGAGCGACCGAGTCATCTATGGTCTTAGGCCATTTATCGGCTATCTGCTGTCTGTGATCGGGCTGATAGCTGACGCTGAATGATGGATAATGGCGCTGTATCTCAGCAGTGAGTTCCGCAGGAGAGAAGCTTAGTCCTGCGAGATTATATGAAGTGCGTACCGATATCTGCTCTCGAGGTGCCTGCATGAGCTCGATAGTAGCTCGGATAGCGTCATCCATATAGATCATCGGTAGGGTAGCATCCTCTCGGAGAAAACAGCTATAGTCATCACCTCGTACAGCATGATGAAAAATATCTACTGCATAGTCGGTAGTGCCACCACCTGGTAGCGACTGATATCCGATCACTCCTGGATAGCGCAGCGAGCGGATATCGAGTCCATACTTGTCATAGTAGTATTGAGCCCAGAGTTCGCCTGCTGATTTGCTCATCCCATATACTGTGGCTGGATCGAGATAAGCGTGATTGGGAGTGTTAAGTCGAGGAGCCTCAGCGCCAAAAACTGCTATGGAACTCGGGAAAAATACTCGCTTTATACCTTCGCTCTTAGCTACCTCAAGCACATTGAATAGGGTACTCATATTGATATGCCAGGTACGCAGCGGTTGCTCTTCTCCTTTAGCTGAGAGTATCGCTGCGAGGTGATAGATCTCAGTGATCTCATGCTGACGTATGACAGCCGCTATGCGTTCTGCATCTGTAGCATCAATGACTTCGTAGATGCCATCATAGTGGTCCTGCTGATGGATGTCTGAGGCTACTACCTGATCTGAGCCATGTAGTTCTCTTAGCTGAGCGCTGAGAACGGTGCCGAGCTGGCCCAGAGCACCTATGATGAGGGTTTTGTTTTTCATGCGATCATCGATTTTGATGTGAGTATATCAAAGTGATTATCGCTTGTAAAATTATAAGGAATCGCTTATTCTATCAATGATGCAATAAAATGCAGTAAATATTGCTTTATTAAGTATTTGTTGCAGTTATATTTGCGACAAGAGAAAATGAAATAATATAGCTTTTAGTAAAAAATATGGTGAGATGCAGCAACTCGATGAAACGGACATGACGATACTGCGGATCCTGCAGCGGGATGCTAAGCAGACAGCTAAAGAAATCGCTAAAATCCTCAATCTAACGCCCTCTCCTGTATACGAGCGCATCAGACGTCTGGAAAAGCAAGGCTATATCAAAAACTATGTGGCCATTCTGGATAAAGATCTCATAGATCGATCAGTGACTACCATATGTCAGGTGTCGATGAGGTATCACAATGAGGAGTTTATCGAAAAATTTGAAGAGCAAATTATCGCCCTCGATGAGGTCCAAGAATGTTACCATATGGCTGGTCAGGTAGACTTCATACTCAAGATACATACTAAGAGTCTGGAGGACTATCACTACTTCGTCAAGTCCAAACTGTCTAAGATCGAAAATATAGGTGTGCTCAATAGTGCCTTTGTGCTGAAGGAGATCAAGCAGTCATCAGAGTTTTATATATGATTAGTTGACCGTATTGCCACGAGCTCTGGTCGACTTGACGCTGACTTTCTTGGCGTGCTTGATGTCGACCATGAGAGCTGCATAGGCACTGGCACTGCTGGTCTCATAGGTCTGGTCTCCATAGGTGATCTGCCCCCATCTGCGATCCCAGTCCTTAGCGAGTAGGACAAATTTGCCATTAGCCTTAGGATTTGGGCCAAACATCAAATACTTGCTCTCGTCTCTCGAGTCAAAAGATATGGCAAAGCGTCCCCGCTTAGGCGAGTGGACGAATACACCTGGAGTACCGGCTTCTATGATGACCTCTTCTACTTTACTACCGTCCACGACTTTGATTTTGCCATCGGAGATACGGGCATTTTCGCCACTATATTTCTTGCGCAGGACGATATCTTCTGATACATAAAACTGGATACGCTCGAGCTCATCATCGGTCCATTGATACTCTTGGTAGAGATCTTGAGTGAAATAACGCAGCTTGCTAGTACATGAACTGAGCGTCAGTAGAGCCGCCAAAGCTATCATTGAGGATTTCATGAGGTTTTTCATAGTCTGTCAGTGTTGCTGTACAATACAATAATAGTGCAGAGTCACTTTTTGTACTCTCGTCTTAAGGCAATTTTAACCGCAGGGAGCAATAGTACCATTAGATTAACATTCTGCTAACGAGTCAGCGGGCTGATGGGCTATTTCAGACTGGCTTTTTGCTTCCTTTTCTTTTGAAAGAATTCTTGGAGCAGGCCTGCACATTCATTGGCCATGATCCCAAATTCGAGCTTCGTCTTAGGGTGGAGCATCTCTTTGCCATAGCGCATGAAGCCTCGTGTGGGATCCTCAGCTCCATAGACGATACGATCGATCTGCGACCAGTAGCTGGCTCCACAGCACATCACACATGGCTCGAGGGTCACGTATAGCGTACAGTCTTTGAGATACTTAGCACCCAGATAAGATGCTGCCGAGGTGATGGCTATCATCTCCGCATGAGCCGTGGTGTCATTGAGCGTTTCTGTCTGATTGTGAGCACGAGCGATGATCCGGTTTTGGCTCACGATGACGGCGCCTACAGGTACTTCGTCGGCTTCATATGCCTTGACCGCCTCCTTAAAGGCCTGCTTCATGAAGTATTCGTCACTGAAGAGTTCGACCATGATGTCTATTTCTATTTGGTATCAAAGGTATTATTCTCTTGGCTATTGGGTCAAAGAAACTCCAAAGGGCTGTTAGTATATTGATCAAAGTTTCAAGATCATTTCTTGGTGTATGACACCTGTTTTTTGAGAGGGGTAGTGATCACCTGTGGCTACGAAATCATGGTTTTCATAAAAGGAAAGTGCCGTAATACGGGCGCTGAGTCTTATTTCTGACATGTTGTTATTTTGAGATCTATTGATTAGGTCCATCAGGATCGCACTGCCGATGCCCTGTCTCTGATAGCTAGGATCGATAGCCATCTGCGAGATGACTGCTCTATCATCAGTGAGATGTAGGCGCCCAGTGCCTATGACCTGATCATCCCTGAGATATGCGACGTGAGTAGCATGGGATTCGTGTTTGTCATTGATCATTGATTCAGGATTTTCAAAATCGCTAAAAAACAAATCTATGCGTAGCGCTACGGCTTGGTCATATTCGGCAGTATTGACTTTTATCTTTTTGATCATAGGAGCCTTATTGAGCTATAGCTAAAGTAGATACATGTGGATATACATCGATCAAGAAATATGTCAAACTCAAAATGAAGTGTCAAGAAAGATAGAGCTGAGTAAAAATCATTTTTTGTCGTCTTCGCTTTTTTAGTCAATGAGAATAGTTTTAGCTTTGTGCATGGAAAAAGATACAAGCCCACGATTTCAACCCATAGTGGAGGCACTGACTTTTGATGATGTGCTTTTGATGCCCCAGTATTCGGAGGTTCTCCCGAGAGAAGTAAGTTTAAAATCTAAGTTGACCCGTGATCTCACGATCAATGTACCTATCATTTCAGCAGCGATGGATACAGTGACCGAGTACAATCTCGCTATCGCTATGGCTCGTGAGGGAGGTATCGGTATCATCCATAAGAATATGTCGATCGAAGATCAAGCGGAGCAAGTGAGAAAGGTGAAGCGATCAGAGAGTGGCATGATCATAGATCCCGTGACGCTCACCCCTGATCAGACACTCAAGGATGCTCATGACATGATGCGTACTCATCGCATCGGAGGTATCCCAGTGATCGACGGAGATCGAAAGCTGGTGGGTATCTTGACTAATCGTGACTTGAGATTTGAGACAAAGCTGTCTCGCAAGGTAAGAGATATCATGACTAAGGATAATCTCATCACGGCTCCGATCAATACTGATCTCAAACAAGCTGAAGAAATACTCCAAAAATATAAGATCGAAAAGCTCCCAGTAGTAGATGAGCACAAAACGCTTCTCGGACTCATCACCTACAAGGATATCATGAAAGTGGAGAGCTATCCCAATGCCAGCAAGGACAGTCATGGCCGACTCTTAGTAGGTGCTGCTGTAGGTGTCGGTAGTGATACTTTTGACAGAGTGAACGCACTGGCGAGTGTAGGAGTAGACGTCGTGATCGTCGATACCGCTCATGGCCATAGTCAGGGAGTGCTCAATGTCATCAAGGAGGTCAAACAAAAATTTAAAGATCTACAGATCGTCGGTGGTAATGTAGCTACAGAAGGCGGTGCTCAGGCGCTCATCGACGCCGGTGTAGATGGTGTCAAAGTAGGTGTCGGGCCTGGTAGTATCTGTACGACTCGTATCATCGCAGGTGTTGGTGTGCCACAGCTCAGCGCCATCATGAATGCTGCTAAAGCGGGACTCAAGGCAGGCGTACCAATCATCGGCGATGGAGGTATCCGCTATACGGGAGATATCGCTAAGGCATTAGCAGCTGGAGCGAGTACGATCATGGGAGGATCACTGTTCGCTGGGACAGAAGAGGCGCCAGGGGAGACGATTATCTACGAAGGACGAAAATTCAAAGTATACAGAGGAATGGGATCTCTCGGAGCGATGCAAAAAGGCTCTAAGGATCGCTACTTCCAAGATGCAGAGGATGATGTCAAAAAGCTCGTACCAGAAGGTATCGAAGGACGTGTACCATATAAAGGCACGATCTCAGAGGTCATGGTCCAGTATACAGGTGGACTCAGAGCCAGTATGGGCTACTGTGGGGCTCCAGATATCCCATCTATACAGGGATCGCCGATGGTCAAGATCACTGGATCGGGTGTCGTAGAGAGTCATCCGCACAATATCACCATCACTAAAGAATCACCTAACTACTCTCGCCGAGGATAGTCGTGAGGCTATATACGGAGGCAGAGCTATCAGGCACAGATGTTTTAGCGCTATCACAGGCGCTACTCGGAGATGTCATTGTCAATGAGATAGATGGAGGCTACTGTTCGGCTCGGATAGTAGAGACTGAGGCCTACAGAGCTCCTGATGATAAGGGATCTCATGCATATGGCAATAAGGTGACTAAGCGTACTGCGGGTATGTATGAGGCGCCTGGCAGAGCCTATGTCTATCTATGCTATGGGATTCATCATCTCTTTAATGTGATCACAGCTCCCGAGGGTATGGCTCATGTCGTACTGATCAGAGCAGTGGAGCCGATAGAGGGTATAGACCTCATGCTGCATCGTAGATCCATGGATAGCCCGACGCCCAATCTCACGAATGGTCCTGGTAAGTGGACGCAAGCGATGGGGATCACTCGAGACTATGATGGCAGTTCTCTGGTGCGGCAAGACGGCTCCATCCGACTCTATCATGATCAAGAGGTGTCTCCAGGCGATATCATAGCCAGCGAACGAGTAGGTATCGCCTATGCTGAGGAGTGCGCTCATTGGCCATGGCGCTATCGGATAAAGGATCATCGCTGGACCAGTAAGCCAGATGTGGTGAAGTATTAACCCTATTTTTTTAGCTTAGCGATACTATGTCGATCTATCAGTTTACTACATTCATTTTTCTTTCCATTTTCATTGTCTTCAAGGGGGAGAGTCAGTCCGAGCTGAGTCTGAATGATGCCTATGCGCTATGTACTAAGTATGCGGAGATTAATATTGATTCGGCTTTATACTATTGCCGAAAGGCTACAGATCTCAATAATCGGTCATCTCAAGATAGTCTACAGCTATGGATAGAGCTCAAGAAGGCTATCGCTCATAGCGTCAATGGAGAGTATGATGTATCTACGGCGGCATATTTTGAGTTGATACCAGGGGCGGAGTCTCAGCAGGATCAAAAGCTGATGGAGGAGCTATATAACAATATCGGGATCGATATGATGTATACGGAGGAGTATGAGCAGAGTGTCCAGTATTTTCAAAAGGCCTATGATCAGGCTGCACTGTTAGGTGATAGCTCTCAGATGGGGCTGAGTCTGATGAATATCGGCATGTCAAAAGGCTATCTGGGAGATTTGTCAGCGGAAAAATCGAGCTATAAGAGAGCGCTTTTTTTGTTTGAATCGATAGGAGATGTGGATGGCCGTGCAGATGTCTTGCTCAATCTGGGCACAGTAGGGGTCGCTGAAAAGAATTATACAGAAGGCTTGGACTATTTTGATGAAGCATTAGCATATTATGAGTCGGTGGATCAGCAGGATGGTGTGGTGCAGTGTTTATTAAATTTTGCTGAGACCTATCAGCAGATAGGAGATAATAGAAAAGCCATCAACTATGCAAAGCGAGCCTATCAAGGAGCTCAGCTCAATGGCCTCCGACAAGACGAGCTATATGCACTTGAGGTGCTCTATCAGTCCTATGAGGATGCAGGCGATCCAGCGAATGCTTTTAAACACTTAAAGGGGTATCATGAGTTAGAAAATGAAATATTCAACATAGCGAAGGCTCAACAGCTGGGAGAGCTCACTACAAAGTATGAGACGGAGCAAAAACAAAATGAAATCGAGCTACTCCAAGCTCAAAATGATGTAGCTTCCTATAAGCTATCTCGCTATCGATATATCACAGGAGGATTAGTCGCTCTGGCTGTCTTGTTGCTTGGTATCGCCTATCTGATATGGAATAAAGTCAAACTCCAAAAAGAACTGCTGGAGACGGAAGTCGACAATCTAAAAAATCAAATCCTAATCCAGCTGGGTCGAGAGCAGATCTGGGATCAGAGTGAGTTAGTCCAGTGGAGTGATGAGCTGGATGAGCCACTATCTACTCGGGAGATAGAGATGCTCGAGCTGGTACTACAGGGCAAGACCAATGCAGAAATATCTGAAGCTGCCTATATCTCTATCAACACGGTCAAGTTTCATCTGAGAAATATATATGCCAAACTGGGTGTGGCAAACCGGAAGGAAGCAAAGTCACTAATCAAGAACCAAATCGGCGAAGAAATCCTCAAAAGAAGTCCAAATCAATAGAACTACCCCTAAAGGGTAGGTGATTCTACCCTGTCTGTATAGCTTGATTATCAAGGTGTTAGCTGATTTTTGATCTCGACATCGATCAAGGGTCAATCCAGTGACTCCAAAGTGATCGTATCATCTAATCAGCTAAACAACACTATGAATCATTGCCAAAAAACTCCAATCACTAACAGAGAGATAGAAGTCCTTAAGTTGATCGCCGAACAGCACACGACTAAAGAAATATCTCATAAACTATACATCAGTCCTGAGACGGTGATCACTCATCGAAAGAATCTCAGGCGAAAGCTCGAGGTGAAGAATGTGGCGGGGCTCATCTATAAGAGCTTTATGTTGCAGCTCCTGCCCGTATTCTCCATCATCATCCTCTTTGGTATCAGCCAACATTCTATCGCTCAGACTATCGGTATGGAGCTCACCGCTGGTGAGAATATATCTGAGAATGGGGATAGCGGAGCTATTATGATCGATGTGGGGGATCCAGAGCAAAAGCTCGCTATCGATGACTATGGCATGCAGACTTATTTTGCAGATGCAGCATCTGGTATACTCTATCTGCAGCCATATGGAGGATGTGTGGCTATGCCACTCTATGGACTCACCTATGCCTCTCGGATGATTACAGATACGGTGTACTATCCCTCACCTACGGTAGGACAATACGAAGTACAGACGCATGCCTCTGGAGAGATAGCCTATGGTACGGTATGGGGAGGCAGTGGAAATCGGATCTCAGGGTCGGAAAACTGGATGTCCACCTACAATGAAGCGCTCCAGCGCTATGAGATACAGATAGATGATGAGGACTATCACTATCGGCAATATCCTACCCAAATCACCATGGCAGGAGGATCACCAAAAATAGGAGTCACCAGTAGTGTAGATGGGACTATGCTCGTAAAAATCTATGATCTATTAGGCGAGCTAACTACTAATGACTTCTCATTCGTCGTGTACAAGTATGAAAAAGTGAATGAACTCGAGGATTGCTATGCCGAGAGACCGCCTGAGATCTTAGTATCTCCAAAATCACCCGTCAAAAGCCCATCTCAAGTCACCACTAAAAAATAAATGATGAAATACATTTTACTCATATTGACAAGCCTACTCATGATGACAGCGCTACACTCTCAGGATCAGGGTATGACCTCTACCACTCATGAAAAGTACGTAGGTCAGATAGTCTTCACAGATCAGCCTGTGGCCATTGGTTTTCAGAGTGAGATACCTACGCTCTTTAGGTCGAGCTTCAGTGGATCTGATCCTATCTATGCTCGAGTATATGCCGCTCATAGTCTCTCCAATACTCCATGGCAGGGAGGTGAGGAGTATAGTCCCAAGTTTCATATGTATGATCTCTATATCAATGGACAGCAGGTGAGTCACAAGCGGAGTTTTGGTCTGTATCGGCACATACCGGAGTCAGATCGCACCTACTATACTGAGGAGCTGACGGATATGGACCCGATCTATATCTGGACATCATGGAGGCACTACGTCCTGCCCACGGATGAGGATGAGGAGCTCAGATATGGCAATCGTAATATCTCTGCTCGAGCCTTTGTATTAGCGCTGCTTGAGGAAGGAGCAGGTATGCATCAGGTACGTATGGACGTATATGGTCTGAATGTCTCTGGGGACAATCGTACAGATGTGATAGCCTCTGGATCATTTGAGATATCTATATCAGAGCAGGATCTCCAGGACTTAGCCTTCAAATATCTACCTCCACTACCCAAAGATGAATGGAGCGCCGGGAGTAAGTCTGCGATACTCTCAGAGTTAGCAGATGCCTTTTACAATGAGTACGGGGAGCGTCCAGCGAAGATTGGACTATTAGGTACAGGATGGAACGAAGGCTCATATAGCCTGACTGGACAAAAGTATCGCAAGCTCGCTGCCTATGCGCTCTGGCAAGACAAAGATGGCGATGGTCTCGGCACCCTCTCGGGGACTAACTGGATCAGCGACTACACTAATGGTGGATGGACGACACTGAGATTTGATAGTCACTGCCTGGACTGCCCTAACTACGACGTCGATCAGATCGCCATCGTTAGAGTCAAATAAGAAATATCAATCCAACTATAATAATCCTATGACGGCAGAGATCTTGGTCTCTGCCATTTTTATTTGTGGTATTTAGTATGAGTAGTTGTGATACTATTACTGATTTGATGATAGGTGTTAGCCTATGCTTTTACGAGGTATTTAGTACTTTTAATGGAAGGGGAAGGGGGGGAGAGTTATTGGTAACACAGCAGAAATAAGCAGTGGATGATTGGGTATGCTTCCTTAGTCAGTAGGCTGCATGTTTCGGAACTGGCATAGTCATTCAAGAATAATTAGATTAAATGTTGAGGATTCTAATACTGATACTCTTTTTCAGCACGACTTTGAAATCGCAAGACGTTGAAAAGTATTATCAATTAATCAATAAGGCAGAATCACAAATTTTAAATGATTCGCTCATAAGTGCAGTCAAATATTACGAAAGTGCATTCAGGGCCTTTGATAGGCCATTTTCAAAAGATTTGTACAATGCGCTAATTTGCTCCATAAAAATAGGGGAGGACGCAGCTTCCTCTGAGTTTATAAAAGGCCTAATTAGGCTGGGCTGCAATCTCGAATTCTTTAGAAATAATGAAAGCTTTAGGAACTTCATAAAAACAAAATACTGGCTTCAAATAGTCGATAATTATCCAAGCCTCAGAAATGAATACTTCTCAAATACTAATCTGGAATTGAGATCACGAATTGAATCCTTTCTTTGCAGGGATCAATTCTGGCGAAACCAAGATCCAAGCTATACCATTTTGAGAGATACAACATTCAAAGAGGATGATAGAATAATGGATGACCTTGCGGAAATATTTGAAAATGGATATCCCGGTGAGTATCAAGTCGGATTGTTTTTTGCAAATAAGAGTGCCATAGACCACTTTAGCACTATTGCGTTAGTCCTATTACATAATTTCACAAGTGCGGATAACTACAAGGTGGGTAGAGATTTATCTGATTTACTATTGAGATTTGTAAAAAGGGGAGAATTGCATAATGGTGTATACGCATATCTATATGATAGATCTGGTGATTTTAAAACGGATCGTGGGTTCGGATCACATTCTATCTGGAAAGTGAAAGGGAAGTACTATACGGACAAACCATCAGATGAGATATTATCAAATCAAGAATTAAAGAGAAAGAAAATAGGATTAGATCCTTTAGACGAGTTTTATCGAAAATTTGCGTTCCAAGAAAAGAATCAAGAATTCCAGTTCTTTACTTTTTTGAGCAGTAGTCAAATCGACTTGCCAGATGAAATAGTCAATCAATTTTCAATGAATTGAAAATTGATTGAGGGGTGTTTCTTAGCCCTCTAAATCGATCCTGTCATTTCGAACGTCAGAGAGAAATCTTCATTCATCAGAATATGGTGTCAAAAGTCACATTCGGCAGGTCTTAGCTCAAGGTAGTTTTACCAGATAGTGGCTCAGTGCTATTCATGTATGGGGATCTCTCCTGTCGTCGAGATGACAGCAGGATAGAGAGAATGTGTATGTCAGGTAATGATTGCTTCCTTTCCACTATCAGAGCCCTCCGCCCTTAAAATGGAGTACTGATATTGTAGTAATAAGTTGATTGCGATGATCATTTAAGTTGAAAACCTGCATTACCATCCTTCTTTTTCAAGAGAAGGACAGGAGGATGAGTTCGATGGCAGAAAGAAAGCGCCAAATACTCGCTACTCAGCACTCTGCGCACAGATCGGAGCCCTACGCCCTGAGGGCACTTCCCTGTCAGGGAGACTTTACTTATTCCATCATCTTATATAGCAGCAGTACTACGTACTCTTTATCCACTCTATCATCACCTCAGCGATCTCTTCGCCTTTATCCTCTTGGAGGAAGTGTCCTGCTCCGGCTATGATGCGATGCTGATCGTGCTGCGCTCCGGGTACTATTTTTTCAAATGGCTTATGGCCTCCTTTTGTGATTGGGTCGCTATCGCTGAATAAGGTTAAGAATGGCTTCTTCCATTGACTCAGGATGCGCCATGCAGCTTTATTATTAGCTGCCTCTGGATGATCTGCTGCTGTCGGCACCAGTGACGGGAAGATCTTCGCTCCAGCTTGATAAGAGGCATCAGGGAAAGGTGCCTCATAAGCAGCTATGATTTCTGGAGATAGCTTAGTCACAGTACTATTTTGCATGATCTTACCTATCGGCAGCTCATCTACACTTTGACTATATTTTTGCCATTGGAGGAATGCTTCTGGGAAACCAAACTCTCCTGTCGGTAGGCCCGTGTTGCCCACTACTACTCTGGCAAATCGATCTTGATATTTAGTAACCAGACGCAGGCCTATTAGGCCGCCCCAGTCTTGACAGAATAGATTGATCCCCGACAAGTCTAAGCTCTCCAGCCATTCACTCATCCACTGTAGATGTTTGGCATAACTGTAGTCGCTCATCTCAGCAGGCTTGTCTGACTTGCCAAATCCGATGAGATCGGGAGCTATAACTCGATATCCCGCTGCGCTAAATACTGGGATCATCTTACGATAGAGGTACGACCATGACGGCTCACCATGGAGGAGCATTACGACCTCTCCGTCCTTAGGACCTTCGTCGACATAGTGGATAGTCAGATCATCCGCCACCGTCTGCCAGTGTGGTGCAAATGGATAGTCAGGGATGCTGGCAAAAGCATCCACAGGAGTTTTCAGGATATTCATAGTAGTTAGCTGTATTTAGAAGTATTTGATACTGAGATCGATCATTTTTTGTTTGAGATCATTGTACGGCGGCATCATATTTTCGATGGCGCTGATCGGGCTCCATTGCTTGAGTACTCCTCGAGCATTGGAGAAGGCTTTGAATCCAAACTCCCCATGTCCTTTGCCAATACCACTGTTATTCACTCCTCCAAATGGGAGATTATTATTGAAGAAGTGGATCGCACTGTGATTGACACAGGTGCCTCCAGCACGAGTGTTATTGATGATTTTGTTGACGTTCTTTTTGTTCTTGCTATAGATATAGAGTGCCAGCGGTTTTTCTTTCTGGTTGATTTTATCGATAGCTTCATCCAGATTTTTGTAGGTCACGACAGGTAGGACAGGTCCAAAGATCTCATGCATCATCAGATCCATTTCGGCATCGACATTCGTCACGATAGTTGGCTCTATGAAATCCTCTGCATCGTTCATCTTACCACCCGCTTTGATCTGTACTTCATTTTCGACCGCATTGTCCAGGTAGCTTTTGATGCGGTGATAGTGCTTATTATTCACTATACGACAGTAGGAGTCGGACTGACCTATGTTGTCTCCATACATCGCTTTGATCTGCTGATCGATGAGCGATATGAGTTCATCAGCCTTGCTCTCATGGACGAATAGGTAGTCGGGAGCGATGCAAATCTGACCATTGTTGAGGCACTTGGCCCAGGCTATTCGTTTAGCTGCTGTTTTGAGATTAGCGGTCTCGTCGACGACGGTAGGCGACTTGCCTCCGAGCTCCAGAGTGACAGAGGTGAGATGCTTGGCTGCTGCCTTCATTACGATCTTGCCGATGCTTGGAGCTCCAGTGAAAAATATATGATTGAACGGCAAGTCGAGTAGGGCGGTTGATGTCTCTACTCCTCCCTGGACCAATGCTACTTCTCGCTCATCAAATAGCTCCTTGACGATCTTGCCCATGATGGCAGAGGCATGAGGTGTGTGCTCTGAGGGCTTGATCATCACACAGTTGCCCGCAGCGATAGCGGAGACCAGTGGCCCGAGAGTGAGATTGATGGGAAAATTCCACGGAGAGATGATCAGGCAGACTCCTTTGGGTTCATAGTGTATATAGGAGCTGGAGCCGAGGAGCGCCATCGGAGTACCGACACGCTCTGGCCGCATCCATTTGCGGATGTGAGAGATCGTATGCTTGATATCCCCAGTGACGGGATATATTTCTGTCAGATCTACTTCGCTGGGATGCTTTTTGAAGTCATCGTGCATCGCTTTTCTGATATCCTCTTTATGTGCGAGTACCGACTTATGCAGTGCCTTTAGCTTTTTGATGCGCTCATTAGCAGTAGTCCGAGCCACAGCGTATTGATGCTGTTTTTGTGCTGCGAATATCTCCTGGATGCGATCCGTATCGACGGCAGATGTAGTAGCTGTAGAAGTAGACATGTTAGATAGTTTTAGTTTGTATCAATAGACTTGAGTTAATTTATTGCTTTTTCATACGGTGAGTCCTGACTTGGACCTATTTAAATTTGCTCATATCATAAAATTTGTTCAATTCTCCCGCACCCTGCACTGTAAGGTGAGGGAAGAGTAGTACCCAAAAAGACTCTCTGAGATCATCTATGCTGGTCTCTGTACCTCGTATTTTACTTTGCGCTAGCCAGTAGACAGTCATCATCCATATATGATGAGCTATGCGATGATAGATTTCTTGATTTTGATATTGCTTCAGTAGGCCTGTGGACTTATTGTACTGTAGCACTTCTCGGAGTCTCTCGATTTGTTTTTGGATGTGTTGATAGTGTTTTTCGGCTATAGCCGGAAAAGCCCTCTCTATCTCCAGTAGATCCAGATAAAAGAAAGTAAATCGTTCCTGAAGCATGAAAAACTGGGCCAACTGCTGGTCCATCTCCTCGAGCTGATTATTATAGTAGTCAGGAGGTGTGATCTGGGCGAGTTCATCTTGAAATCTCTTATAGACGGCGGCCATCAGATCGTCTTTTTTATTATAATGGTAGGTAAGATTGCCAGGACTCACACCCAGCTCATCGGCTATCCTAAAGAGGCTGATATTGCTAAAGCCAAACTCATTGAATAATTCAATCGATTTATTGATGATTTTGTCTTTGGTTTTACTCATAGTTTCAAAATTAGTATAATTATACTATATTCGTCTTAGTCGTATTTTAAAAACTAAAACTACTATATAATGAATTGGCTTAATATACCAAACATTGACGTATATGCGGTAGTGGCTATTTTAGTCTTTTTTGCCGCATTGGAGGTCATCCATGGACATTATCATGAGACGCATCGTAATAAACACGATTGGACGCTCGAGTTAATCGGGTTTTTCGTCGTCGCAGCGACCAAGACTATGCAAGTATTAGCGGTGGTATGGATAGGAGATGCCTTACTGCCGGCTTATTCTAATGTCTTATCCTCATGGTCCATATGGCTGGCGCTACCCTTTTATCTGCTCATAGATGATGTATCGCAGTATTGGTATCATCGATTTGCCCATGAGTATGAGTGGCTGTGGAAGCATCACCGAGTACATCACGCTGCTAAGGATATGGGCATATTAGTTTCTTATCGCAATTCTTGGGTGTACTACATGCTCATGCCCAATCTATGGTGGGGAGCGATCTGTACGTACTTAGGATTAGCTCCTGCAGTCATATTGGGTCTGATTATTAAGCAGGTAGTGGTGACCAGTTCACATAGCACATGGACTTGGGATCGGTTTTGGTATCGACATAAGTGGCTCAATCCTATCACCACAGCCGTAGAGCGTATTTTCGTGACACCGGCATTTCACTATAGTCATCATGGCCGATCTATGGCTGATAATATCAGTGATCCAAATGGTAATTTTGGTAATACTTTCAGTCTCTGGGATCAGCTATTCGGTACTGCTAAATTTACTCGCCAGTATCCTGCAGAGTTTGGACTACAGGAGGATACGGATGATCCATGGTATGCTCACCTGCTCTATCCATTCATGAAGGCGCCTAAGGCCGAGAGTGAGCTGTCTAAGACTTTCAAAAAAGAAAAACAAACAGGCACCGAGCCTTATCGAGAAGTGCTGCAGCCGGGTACCTATCTGTACTGTCAGTGTGGCTATAGCAAGGATCAGCCCTTTTGTAATGGATACCATAATGGTACTAAGATCAAGCCTATGAAGTTTGAGGTGAAGTCTGAGCGCAGGGTATCGCTATGTACCTGCAAGCTGACGAAAACACCTCCATACTGTGATGACTCACATTTGAGTCTCAGATCTTAGTATATTAGTCCGTGTATGGACATAGTACTATCACAAAATCTAATCATTGGAGCCGGCCCATCTGGGCTGGCTATAGCTGGGCGTCTTCGGCATAGAGGGATTCCTTTTGATATCATCGAGGGCTCTGATCAGGTCGCTCATAGCTGGCATCGGCACTACGACCGGCTACATCTACATACCGTCAAGCAATGGTCTCACCTGCCTCACTTGCCTTTTCCCGAGGATTTTCCTCTGTATGTGCCTCGACAGCGATTAGTGGATTATCTGGAGGATTATGCGAGACATTTTGATATCAGACCCAGATTGCATCAGGAGGTACAGGTGATCGATAGAATAGACGAGGCTTGGCAGGTCACTACACAGGATACTGCCTATAGAGCTGAGAGGGTCATCATCGCTACGGGTGTCAATCGGACACCTAAGCAGCCGAGCTGGCCTGGTCTGGAGAGCTACCGAGGGAAGGTCGTACATAGTCGATACTACAAGAATGCCGAGCCATATGTGGGTAAGAATGTCCTCGTCGTAGGTATGGGCAATACTGGGGCAGAACTGGCGCTCGATCTCTCTGAGCATCAGGTGCATACGTATCTATCCGTACGGAGTCCGATCAGTGTGGTGCCTCGAGATCTCAATGGTCGCCCCGTACAGGTCACCTCTAAAGTATTGGCTAAATTTCCTTTTGGTTTAGGTGATTGGCTGGGCTCACAGATACGTAGGGTGTATTTTGGAGATCTGCGACCCTATGGGCTACAGGTGTCTGACATGGCGCCTGCTAAGCAGCTCCGAGAGACCGGTAAAACTCCTATCGTAGACATAGGTACGATCGATGCGATCAAACGAGGTACGATCACTGTCAAGCCAGATATCAAAGGATTTGATGAGCATGAGGTCAGATTTAGCGATGGATCATCTGAGCAGATAGATGCTGTGATATTGGCGACTGGATATACTGCTGACGTTGCATCATATTTCCCTATGGTACAGGATTTTTTAGATGAGAATGGTGTGCCTCGGGACGCTATCGGGGAGGGTGATCTGACTGGAGCTTACTTCATCGGATATGATAATTATAAGCTGGGAGGTATCCTCGGTACGATCCAAGATGACTCAATGAGGATAGCAGATAATATAGCGTCATAGTGTTTTGGCTATAGCCAAAAATAGATCCTAATCCTGGGTAGGACGAGTCTGCATCCAGCTCCATATAGAGAAGCTCATCCAGGCTAAAAGGATAGTGGGGACTGTACTATTAAAAGGCTCCGGAGTACCCTTGATCGAGTGGACGGTGAAAGTCAAAAATGCGGTGGCAATCATGGGGATAACTCCCCCTAACAGAATGCCCTTCCATCTTTTTGCTTGATTAGTAGCGATGTGTTCAGCCATCTTAATGAATAGACCTCCAAAAAATAATGTGTAAGAAAATTGCTTGAGTCCGGCTACGAGCGCCTCATCCCAGCCATGATCAAAATTGATCCAAAAAACGATGCTACCCATGAAGATTGCACCCAAAAAGCCCATTTTTAAGTCAATCAGTTCATTTACTCTGGCCAGTGTTTCTTTAGATGAGATCATATGGAGGGCAAAGGTAGTAATCCAAAGAGAATAAAAGTAATGACGGGACTTCGGCAACGATTGCGGTTATAGGGATATTTCCTATTATTGCCATCGTAATCAATCAACTGACCTCGGTCAGTACTATCAAAACTATCATAAATATCGTCATATGATTATAGGTTTTCTCAAAGACCATAAGTCAGATATCTCACCACTCGTCCCGGCTAATATATCCAAGCTACTAAAGGTAGTCAGTACTGTATGGCTCGAGAGTGAGATCGGTCAAGGAGCTTTTTTTGCTAATGAGGATTATGTAGATGGAGAGGTCAAGTCTCGATCAGAGATCATCAGTGGAGCCGATATAGTCGTACAGATCAATCCTGATATCACGGATGAGGAGTATAGTGCGCTCAAGGTGAGTGCTGTGGTGATCGCACAGTATGCTCCATTTAACGATTCATCGCTGGTCGATAGACTCTCAAAGCTCAAGGTCAATGCCATCAGCATGGATATGATCCCGAGGACATCACTCGCTCAGTCGATGGATGTGCTATCGTCTATGGCATCTATCGCTGGCTATCAGTCGGTGCTCGTAGCACTCCAGCATATGCCTCGCTATATGCCGATGATGATCACGGCAGCCGGTAGTATCAAGCCCTCCAAAGCGCTCATACTCGGAGCGGGTGTCGCAGGTCTACAGGCGATCGCTACTGCGAGAAGACTTGGCGCTATGGTAGAGGCATTTGACACTCGAGCAGCGGTCAAAGAAGAGGTGCAAAGTCTCGGTGCAAAATTCGTCGAGGTAGAAGGTGCTCGGGATGATAAGGATGCCGGTGGATATGCCGTAGAGCAGACTGAAGAGTATAAGCAGCGACAGGCAGCACTGATACAAGAAAAGGCTCAGGGAGCCGACATCATCGTGACGACGGCCCAGCTGCGTGGACGTCCAGCTCCTAAGTTGATCACCATGGATACGGTCAAAAAAATGAAACCCGGATCAGTCATCGTGGATCTCGCCGCCTCTACTGGAGGTAACTGTGAAGGAGCTGTCAACGACGAAGTAGTAGATATCAATGGTGTCAAAATCGTCGGAGACTCCAATCTGGCAAATCGTATGCCTCAAGATGCCAGTACGCTATACAGCAATAACATCCTCAATCTGCTAAAACATATCGTCAGAGATGGAGCTATCGATCTGCAGTCAGATGACGAAATACTCAGCAAATCAATCATCACAAAATCAGAATAATCATGCAAGCTATATTAGAATTCATCAGTGATAATCTATTAATGATTTATCTCTTGATATTCACTGTTATTTTAGGATTTGAGGTTATCAGTAAGGTGCCTACTGTGCTCCACACACCACTCATGTCTGGAGCTAATGCTATCTCAGGTGTTATCATCATCGGAGCGATCATCCTGATCCGGAGATCCGCACCAGATGACTATCTCTCGCTCACACTCGGTACCGTAGCGATCGCTCTCGGTATGATCAATGTGGTCGGAGGATTCGCTGTGACGGATCGCATGCTGGAGATGTTTAAAAAGAAGAAAAAATAGGCTCCACTCTCTTAATTCTAATATCCTAATAAAGAAAGAAACATGATAACGACAATAATAGATATAGCCTATCTGATAGGAGCAGTCCTCTTCGTATGGGGCTTGAGACAGATGAGCTCTCCAGATACAGCTCGTCGAGGCAACTCACTGGCAGCCATAGGCATGGGTGTAGGTATCCTCGGCGCTCTCTTTGACAATCGTATAGATGGAGGAGGCAACTATGCATGGATCATCGGAGGTATGTTCGCCGGTGCTGGCATAGGTTGGGCGGCAGCCAAAAAAATACAAATGACGGCGATGCCACAGCTGGTATCGATCTTCAACGGTCTCGGAGGTCTCTGTGCGGCCATCCTATCGATCGTAGAGCTTACCACTACCGATCTGGATACGGGTGGCAAAGCTATTTCTCTGTTTGCCTTGCTCATTGGAGCAGTGGCCTTCACGGGGAGTATCCTGGCATACCTCAAGCTCGATGGTAAGCTCAAGGACAGTCAAGTGGTTTGGCCAAAACATAATATCATCAATCAAATACTCCTCGTGGCCTGTTTGGCTATGTGTGTATATCTCACGATCAGCGTACAGAGTATCCCATTATTGATAGCGTTTTTGGTCCTGACATTATTCTATGGATGGTCATTCGTGGCGCCGATAGGAGGAGCAGATATGCCGGTGGTGATTTCCTTGCTCAATTCATTCACTGGATTATCAGCGGCAGCTGCCGGACTCATCTATAATAACAACCTGATGCTCGTAGGTGGTATATTGGTAGGAGCATCGGGCACTATACTCACAGTCCTGATGTGTCAAGCGATGAATCGATCGCTATGGAATGTCGTCGTCGGAGGATTCGCTGGATCTGGAGGCGGCGCTCAAACAGATGGTGATCAAGTAGCTAAATCCACTAATGCAGTAGATACTTCTATACTACTTTACTATTCGCAGTCAGTGATGTTTGTCCCGGGATATGGTCTCGCTGTAGCGCAAGCTCAGAAAGCACTGAAAGAGCTCGATGATATGCTCGAGGCGAATGGAGTAGATGTCAAATATGCTATCCATCCAGTCGCAGGTCGTATGCCAGGACACATGAACGTGCTCCTCGCTGAGGCTGATGTGCCCTATCCTAAACTCCTCGATCTCGATGATGCTAATGCCGCACTACCGAGCACTGATGTAGTCGTGATAGTAGGAGCTAATGATGTCGTGAACCCTGCTGCTGTAGACGATCCATCGAGCTCCATATATGGTATGCCTGTACTAAATGTATGGAATGCAAAACATGTCATCGTGCTCAAAAGAAGTATGAGTCCGGGCTATGCAGGAATACAAAATCAGCTATTTTTTCACGAAAAAACAAAAATGTTTTTCGGTGACGCTAAGGCTAGTATACAAGATTTGGTGTCAGAGGTTAAGAACCTGTAGACTATTTGTATTGTATTCTGTAGGGTCTATTTAAAACCTTTTTACGTTATTCGATTATTCATTCTTTTCTGAGTCTAATACTGCATTCGGAATAACTGGATAATGAAGTCAATAGTACGCACCCTTATTTTATCATTTTTGATCATATGCACAGTATGGTCTCTCGATGCTCGTGTGTCGAGTGATCCTCCTGTAGAGGATAGTATAGTGCATCTCATAGCTAAAGGGAAAGAACTCTATAAAAAGAACCTTTTTGATGCTATCGAGGTCATGGATAGCGCCTTAACCCTCTCTCATGAGTACGAACTGGATAGCCTAGAGGCGCAGTCAAAGTACTATCTGAGCCTTTATCTATTCATGTCTGGTGATAATGAGCGGAGTGTCCGATTGATTAATGAAATTTTACCCTTTTATTCTCGAGGTGACAAGCCTCGCTCCAATGCTATTCTACTGAGTCGTCTGGGGCGCATCTATATGCTCCGATCAGAGTATGACGATGCTAAAAAATATCTCAATGAGGCCTATCGGCTACTTCAGCAGATCGAAAATCCTTCACAGGTATCACTAGGCTTTAATAGGCTATGGATGTCGGATTTGCAGATTTTAGTATCAGAGTTTGAAGAAGGTATCAGTCAAGCTCAAGGAGCATATGAGCATTTCAAAAAAGCAAATGATCTCGACAAAATGATAGCGGCAAAAGCTAATATCGCTGAAGTCCTCATCCTGATCAAAAACTATAGAGAGGCCGATGCTATACTGGATGAGATACTGGTATATCAAGACTCTGTTGACAATCAACAGTTTGTTATCAAACCACTCAATCTAAAGGGGATAGCAGAATATGAAATGGGTAATAGTGATGAAAGTGAAAGAGTATTGCAGCGATCGATAGATCTGGCTAATCGCTTAGGTAGTTTTCCAAAGATGTCTCGTACTTATCTATATCTGTCTAAGGTGAGAATGCAACAAGGCAGACTCAGCCAAGCATTGGAGCTGGTAGATCAAGCTATTTCAGAAGCGCAAAAATCACAAGTGAAGAAATCTGAGATGCAAGCTAAGCTTCATAAAAGCATCATCTGCCTAGCTCTTAATAAAAAGACGGATACCAAAGAACTAGTCCAGGCGGCAATGGACTGGGCTGACAAAGTAAGAGATCTCGAAGTACTACAAGAAGGGGCAGGTATTATGGCGGATTTGCTTTCGCAAACAGGAAATTTTGCCTTAGCCTATGAATATCGCACCATTGAGCGAAATGCCGCTGCAGAATTTCTCAGTGTTCAAAAAATAAAGGATATCAGTATCAAGCAGACTATGCATGATATCGAAGAAGCACAGCAACAAAAAGAAATTCAACAAAAGTTGCTACAGATAGATTATGAGCATCAGATTGAGTCTGCAAAAATGACGTCTAAATATTTGATTTTTGGACTTTTGGGTTTGTTTATCATGATGGGCTTTTTGCTGAGAAGTAACTACGTGAGTCGCAAGGCCAATGAAAAATTGGAAATAAAGAATAAAGAGCTGGTCGCTGCTGAAAATACTTTAGCAGAGAAGAATAGCGAGCTAAAGAGATACATTGAGTCTAATATTCAGCTACAGCAGTTTGCTCACATCGCATCTCACGATCTGAAGTCTCCGATTAGGACGATCAGTAGCTTCATCGGATTAGTCAAGGCGACGGCTCAGGATAGACTTTCTGACAAAGAAAAGGACTATATCAATAGGGCACTGAAAGCATCGAAAGAGATGTTTGGGCTCATAGAAGATCTCCTCAGCTACTCTAAAGTGAATGCGCTGAGCCTACAGGTAGAGCCTGTCAAAACTAAGGAGCTCGTCGAGACAGTGCTCGGTCATCTCAATCAAAATATCGTAGAGTCAAAAGCGGTCATCAACGTAGAGCTTGAGGTCGACGAGATCGAAGCAGATAGTATAAAACTGAGACAAGTCTTTCAAAATCTCATCGCCAATGCTATCAAGTTTATGCCTGATGATCGCACACCGATGATCAATATTTCTGGTAAAGAGAGCTTAGAGAACTATGTCTTCCAGATAGAGGATAATGGAATCGGTATCGACGATGAATATAAGGAAAAGGTGTTTGAACCATTCAAGCAGCTCAACAAAAAAGAGGAATATGCGGGTACTGGATTAGGATTGTCTCTCTGCAAACGCATCATACAAAAGCATCAAGGAAAAATATGGGTAGAGTCTGAGCTCGGCAAAGGGACTAAGTTTACGTTTACTATTAGCAAGTTCTTGTCATGACTTTTATTTATCGCCATGTTGCTGCTTATTTTTTTTATTTTTAATAAAACGCAACCAATTGAAAACGCTGTCAATCATAATATTACTATCCTATGCTATTAGCGCAATGGGGCAGCTCAGTCCTGTCGCCATCGACAGTCTTGAGGCCCAACTGGCTAATGAGACAGACGATAGTGCACGAGTAGATCTGCTCAATAGACTTAGCCTGCTCTACTATCGAGTCTCTCTCGATACAGAGGAGCAATACGCCTATGAAGCATTGACCTTAGCGCAACAGATAGGCTATGTACGAGGAGAGGTGACAGCACTGAAGAATATAGGAATAGCTAAGCGGAAAAAAGGCGCCCCACTGGATACGGTGCTACATTATTATCGTCAGGCATTAGATGAGGCGGAGGCCAAAGGATTAGTCGATATAGAGATATCCTGTCTCAACAATATGGCACTGGCGCTAAGTCAGCATGAGCTATATCATGCTGCTCTGAAGTATATGCTTCAGGCGTTGGATATAGAGACTAAGACATCGGATCCGACTTGGAAAACCGCTATGATCATAGCCAATGTAGGGACTCAGTATTATAGATTGGGAGACTATGATAAAGCATTGGAGTACTACGAAAGGTCCAGAATATTGGCCAATGAAAATGGCTGGGATCATATCAATCTCATGCATGTCGATGATATCGCCATGACGAAGTATCGACTGGGCAACTATACTGAGGCTGAGGATATCTTGAAGAACTCTATAGATGAGATCAGAGAGGAAGGTGACTTTGAGACACTATATCAGACGCTGTTGGCTCTGTCAGATATACTCATAGATCAAGATAGATATGAAGAGGCTGAAGCAGTCGCCAATAGCATACTGACAGAGCTAAAAACAAGTGATTTCCCACTATACAGATGTGGAGCTTATTATCGATTGACAGATATATATCTGGCGCAAGACAAGGGTCAGTCAGCTCTCGAATACAGCCAAAAGTCAATGGAGTGCGCAGAGCAAAAAGCAAGTAGTGCGATCAAAATGAATGTGCTTGAGCAGCAGTATGAAATATATGATCTGCTCAATGAGGAAGAGAATAAAGATCTCATACATAGGGAGTATGTCGAACTGATACAGTATGAGATTGAGCGAAGATTTGAAGTGGCGACAGAAGAGGTAGAGCTCAAGTATGAAAATCAAGTCAAAGCTCAGGAAGTAGCCTATTTAAAAGAAAAACAAAAATCTTCTAATCGCTTAGTGAATTTGCTTTGGGCAGGGATCATCAGTACTGTATCTCTTAGCTTTATAGCTACTTTGTTTTATCGTAAAAAGAACAAGCTGGCCTCTCAACTCCAGGATCAAAACAATGTCTTACATCAACGAGATAAGTCACTCGAAGAGCGAAATAAGCAGCTCAAAAAATACATAGAATCTAATATTCAGTTAGAGCAGTTTGCACATATCGCATCTCATGATCTGAAGTCTCCTCTGCGCACTGTCAATAGCTTCATCGGGCTGACCATGAATAGTGCTAAGGATCGACTCAATGATAAGGAGAAAGAATACATGACCCTCTCTCTGAATGCGGCTACCGATATGTATCAATTGGTAGAAGACCTGCTGAGCTACTCCAAGGTCAATGCACTCGAGCTCGAGATAGAAGAAGTAGATGCCGAACGACTCATAGCGGAAGTGATGAATCATCTGACCTATAGCATCAAAGAAAAATCGGCCACTATAAATCTGGAATGTAACGAGAAGCATAGCCTCCGAGCTGATAGAATCAAGCTACGGCAAGTGATCGAAAATCTTATGTCAAATGCTCTCAAATTCATGCCGGAAGGGAAGACTCCTGTGATCCATCTGAGATGCGAGGATAAAGAGACGGAGTGGCAGTTTGTCATATCTGATAATGGGATAGGTATCGATAAAGAGTATTCGCAGCAAGTATTCGAGCCCTTCACTCAGCTCAATCAAAAGGGTACATATGCCGGTACTGGATTGGGGCTCGCCCTGTGCAAGCGTATCGTAGAAAAGCATAAAGGCCGTATATGGATTGAATCAGTAAAAGATGTAGGTTCCTCTGTTTATTTTACCATTGCTAAGGATTTGTAGTGTGGATACTGAGGTGATAGCTATACTTACTGTGTCCTTCTTCTGTATGCGCTAAGCAAATGATGAAACAAAATTTCATATTATTCTTCACTATTATTATCCTCGTATGGATTAAGAGTGATGGTCATGCTCAGGTAGATCTGGCTACTATAGATGCTATGGTCGATAGTCTCGAGCACGTCACTGATCCGATCAGGCGAGTAGATCTGATGAATGACATCAGTATCAAATCCAATCGATTTTCGCTACAGCGACATAAAGAATACGCAGAAAAAGCACTCAAGCTCTCCCAAGAAATAGGCTATGCTAAAGGTGAGGTAGTCGCTACTAAAAATATCGGAACAGTAAAGTTTAAAGAAGGTGCACCCGTAGATACTATAGTCAAATATTTTAGGACAGCCAGAAATAAAGCACATGAAATAGGGGATGTGCTCACGGAGATCGCCTGTATTAATAATATGGCATTGACCATTCGATTAGATCTTCGTAGAGAGGAGGCGATTAGCTATTTCTTTGAGGCGCTCGAGCTCCATGAGAAGCATCTGGAGAAGTCATGGGAGAGAGCTCTAATCATAGCAAACATAGGAGTGACCTACTCAGAGATGGGGTATTATGATAGAGCCTTGGACTATTTTGAGAAATCACGACAAATGGCAAATGAAGTCAATCATCAAGGTGTGAATATCATGCACATCGATGATTTGGCATTCGTCCAGTATAAGTTGGGAAAAAATGATCTCGCTAAAGAAACGGTCCTAAATTCACTCGATCTCATCAAAAGTCGTGGTGATAAGGAGAGTCTGCTTCAGACCTATATTGTCCTCTCTGATATCTACAAGGAAGACAAAGAACTGGAAAACGCTAAATACTATGCAAATGAAATAGTAAAGCTATGTGAGGGAGGAGATTTTCCATTGGAGAGGTGTCGAGCGCAACTCAGGTTGACCAGTATTGCGATAGATCAAGGTGACTGGCAGGATGCTATCACTATCGGTAAAGACGCCTACGACTGCACTGTCATCGCTAATAATTACTCAGATCGAATCACATTAGTCAACCATCTACAGCAGGCTTATCATGAATCTGGTCAGTATGACAAGGCTCATGATATGCATGTCCTCTATGTATCTCTATCGGAGAAAGAGGCTGAATCTCGAAATGCTGTCATGCTCGATGAGCTCGAGGCGAAGTACAACAATATAGCTATAGAAAAAGAGCTGGAGTCCCTCAAGGAAAAAGAAAGACTCAACCGCAGAATTCTTAGGCTACTTACTCTCGCTACAGCCATGTTTGCGCTATTCGTACTCGTGGCGGGCTACCTGATAAAGAAAAGAGCTGAAACTAATCGAGAGTTAGTAAAGACTAATGAACGACTCAAGGAAGCAAAGGAAACTCTGGATAGTAAGAATGAAGTACTCGAAAAATACATCGAGTCCAATATACAACTCAAGCAGTTCGCTCATATAGCATCTCATGATCTGAAATCTCCCGTCCGTACAGTCGGTAGCTTCATCACGCTACTCAAAAAGAAAGCCTATGATCGGATGGATAAGAGTGAGCAGATGTATATGGATATGATCGAGACGGCCTCCAAGGATATGTATAGCTTAGTCGAAGATCTCTTGAGCTACTCTAAAGTCAACGCCTTGGATCTGAATATCGAGGAAGTAGATATCAAGGATGAACTGGATGTAGTATTCCGAAATATGAATCATCAACTACTGGAGACGAAGGCAAGAGTCGAGATCGAAGAATTGCCCGAGAGCTCATTCAGAGGAGATCGAAGTAAGCTCCGTCAAGTCTTTCAAAATCTTCTGTCTAATGGCATGAAATTCGTCGAGAAGGATAAAGAGCCTCATATCAATATCGATTATATTGATCATAATGATCGCTTAGAGTTTGTCATATCGGATAATGGCATAGGTATCGCACCAGAGTACCGAGAAAAGGTATTCGAACCATTTAAACAGCTTAATCCTAAGTCAGAATACACAGGCACTGGTATGGGGCTGGCCCTCATCAATAAGATCATCGAAAAGCACAATGGTAATATTTGGATAGAGGATTCTCCACTTGGCGGAGCTTCTTTTCATTTTACGATATCTAAGGCTCTCTAAGGTTATTTGATAGCATTTTTACTAATTTGACCACACAAAATAGCACATCCCTATGGATCAAAAAGTCGTGTGGATCACTGGTGCCTCATCAGGTATCGGAGCAGCAGTCGCTCAGCAATATTCTGATGGGCAGCACATGCTCGTACTCTCCTCGAGAAATCAAGTAAAGCTGAAAGCTGTCCGAGAATCCCTTCCATATCCAGACCAAGCGATCATCTATCCTATGGATGTGTCCGAATATCAGACTATTCCAGAGCACTATGCAGCAGTCAAGAGTCAAGTTGGGACTATAGATATATTAGTAAATAATGCCGGGCGCTCACAGCGAGGCAGAGCATTAGAGACAGATATCGAAGTAGATAAAGCCCTTTTTGATCTGAATTTTTTTGGGAATATAGCACTGACCAAGGCGGTGCTGCCTGATATGATCGCTCAAGGATCTGGCCATATAGTAGTGATCAGTAGTCTCGCAGGCAAGCTCTCTACAGCCTATCGCTCTACATATGCCGCTACTAAGCATGCGCTGGTCGGCTACTATGACGCAGTGAGGGCAGAAGTAGGTGATCATGGCGTAGAGGTACACATGATATATCCAGGCTATGTCAAGACGGATATATCTGTCAATGCCATCGGAGAGAATGGCGAGACTCATGGTATAATGGATGAAAATCAAGAAAACGGAATCTCCGCAGAGACCTGCGCCAAGGAAATAAAAAGGGCTGTAGCAGAGGGCAAGAACGAAAAATTCATAGGTGGAAAAGAGGTGCACTACATCAAACTGCGCAACTTTCTGCCAAGTGTCTACCATAAGGTACTGCGCAAGAAAGCTCGAGAGCAAAGTTTCTAATCATGGAATTCATAAGACCACTCAGGGACTTTCTAAAGTCGAAATATCCATTTTTGAGTGATGAGGACATCTCTATGGTGATGTCATTTGCAGAGATCAGAGAGTATCCTCAGGGAGAGCAGCTGCTCAGAGAGGGAGAGACTCGTAGGATTTTAGGGTTTGTGTTAGAGGGCTTGGTGCGAGTATATTTCTTGAGGGATGGAGTGGACTATACATTTGATTTTAGAGAGCAGTTTGAAATATTTGGTAATCTGGATAGCCTGCTGGCGAATGTCCCTACGACACGCTTTATTGAGGTGTCGACGCCATGCCGTGTTTTGATGATTGATTATGATGAGCTTCAGACACTGACCACTTATAATGATCGCATCGAGACCATCCGAGTACATATCTTACAAGAAAATCTCATCCAGTCAATACAACGAGTAGAGCAGTATATCAGCCTCAAGCCTGAAGAGCGATATCTCAAGTTATTGGCAGAGAGGCCTGCACTACCTAATCAGGTCCCACTCAAACATATCGCTACTTATCTCGGGGTCACCGCAGTATCACTATCCCGTATCCGAAATCGGATTAAATCTGACTAATTAACAAAAGTTAATGCATATCAGTAGTGGCTGATCTATCTTGACCACTGATAAGGAATTTGTAAAAATCAAAACTAAAAATTCTATGGATTCGGAGATCTTGGGTCAATATATGATGCATTATTGGATCATCTTCAGTCGATATATCATCACGGCTACGATATTCTTTTTGCTCTATTATGTGATATTCAAGAATAAATGGGCGTATAAGAAGATACAGCGAAAGCTACCTAATAATAAAGACTATATCAGAGAGGTCAGTTATTCTCTCATGACCATATTCATTTTTGCAGGCATGGGCATGTTGATTTTCAATAGTCCTATCACCGAATACAGCAAGATATACTGGGACATCGGGGAGTATCCTATCTGGTACTACGTATTGAGTTTTCCATTGATGTTTTTCATTCACGACACTTACTTCTACTGGATGCACCGGACGATGCATCATCCGGCCATATTCAAGACGGCTCATCTGGTCCATCATAAGTCTACTAATCCCTCACCTTGGGCGGCCTATTCATTTCACCCGATTGAGGGATTCTTTGAGGGTGCGATATTACCTATTCTGGCTTTTGCCCTGCCTTTGCATTTCAGCACATTTGGATTCTTTTTCTTGTTTCAGATCGTGTACAATGTCTATGGCCATAGTGGCTATGAGTGGTATCCTAAGGGATTTAATAATCACTGGTTAGGCAAATGGATTAATACCTCTATCCATCACAATCTTCACCACAAACATTTTGACAATAGCTATGGCCTCTATTTTACCTTTTGGGATCGAGTCATGGGGACATTACACCCATTGTACAATGAGACGTTTGATGAAGTCAAAACTCGGACAAAACCACAACATCCAGAGCAAGTAATAGCTTGATCATGGCGAGTTAGTCTAAACTTATTCTAATTAAGATCGACTATAGTCCTGCTATCAAATCTTCATAAAATGCTGTATTTTGTCCAATTCCACTGGTGAAATTATCATTTGTGGCACGTTGATACAGAGAGTGAATCATTTTGACTTTTTGATCTCGTGAAAGAATCAAATTTGAATTTTTAAGCAAATTTCAGTTTGATAAATAGTCATTATTTATAGAAGATAACTGCAAGATTATGGTAGATAGTCGTCAAGAAAAAGGCCTATACGTACCTCAACTCGAGAGTGATGCGTGCGGTATAGGGATGATCGCTAATCTTGAGAAGAAATATTCTCATCAATTAGTATCGGATGCATTGACTATGCTCGAAAACATGGAGCACCGTGGAGCATGTGGATGTGATCCTGAGAGTGGAGATGGAGCGGGTGTACTGATACATATACCTGACAATTTGTTCAGGACAGAAAATTTAGGATTCATACTGCCAGCGGCAGGAGACTATTCAGTAGGATGTTTCTTTTTACCGAAAGACAGGAGCTTTGACGAGATACGTAACATAGTACGTCGCTATGCGGACGAACTCGGACTGGAGATGATCGGAGATAGAAAAGTCCCTGTACATAGTGAGATATTAGGAGAGGCATCGTCAAGTACTGAGCCGGACATCTATCATTTCTTCTTTATGCCAAAAGAAGAAATGGATCAAAAGAAACATGAGCGCATATTGCTCATTCTCAGAAAGATGGTGACCCATGCCGTGGTCAAAGAATTCCCTGAGTATAAGCATGACTTTTATGTGCCATCACTATCTACTAAGACGCTCATATACAAAGGACAGCTCAGTAGTACTCAGGTGAGAGAATACTATGCTGACCTGAAAAATAGAAAATTGGAGTCAGCGGTGGCTTTGGTCCACTCGAGATTTTCGACTAATACAGTGCCGAGATGGAAGCTGGCGCAACCATTCAGAGTGATCGCTCACAATGGGGAGATCAATACCATCGAGGGAAATAAAAACTGGTGGAGAGCCAAGGAGAAAGATATCAAGAGTGATCTTTTCACTGATGAGGAGTTGCAGAAGATGTTTCCACTCTTTAATCCTACCAATAGTGATTCTTCCATTTTTGACAATGTCTTGGAATTTCTCGTAGCTAATGGTCGTAGCATCCCACATGCGCTCATGATGATGATCCCAGAGGCTTGGCAAAATGCTGAGTTTATGGAGAAGTACAAGAAAGACTTTTATGAGTATCACGAGGCCCTGATGGAGCCTTGGGACGGTCCTGCGAGTATGTGTTTTACCGATGGGACCCTCATCGGAGGCACACTCGATCGTAATGGTCTCCGCCCTTCCAGATATTGTCTGACTGATGATAACTATCTCGTACTGGCATCTGAGACAGGAGTGATCCCTATCGAGCCAGAGAAGATCATCAAAAAAGGAAGACTCGAACCAGGAAAAATACTCATCGCCGATCTCGACGAAAAACGTGTGATCGGGGATGAGGAACTCAAAAAAATAATCTGTAATCGTCTGCCATATGCTGCTTGGCTCGAAGAGAGTAAAGTACATATCAATGAGATCCAAGCGAAGTCTGCAGATGACGAGACATCAGAGCACCCATTGGTCAAGAGACAGACTGCTCAGGGCTATACCCTCGAGGATGAAGATCTCATACTAAAGGGAATGCTTGATGCTAAAAAAGATCCCATCGGATCTATGGGTGCTGATATACCTCTGGCGGTACTCTCACGATATGCACAGCATATCTCTGCATACTTCAGGCAGCAGTTTGCTCAAGTGACTAATCCTCCTATCGACTCCCTTAGAGAGGCAGAGTATATGACTCTCAAGACGGTGCTCGGTAGCAGTGATAATGTGCTCAACTATCAAGAGAATACCGTCAAATTCATACGCTTAGAGTCTCCAGTATTGGACAAAAAGAGCTTTTACAAGCTAAAGTATATCGATCTGCCGGATTATAGCTGTGCATCTATAGAGTGTACATTTGGAGCGGACTATCATCCTGGCGATCTACATCTGAAGATTCAAGAGATCTGTCATCAGGCAGAGGTGCTCGTAGAAGGCGGGACTAATCTTATCATACTGGATAATACCCAAATCTCAGAGGCGAATGTGCCGATCCCATCATTACTCATGGTAGGAGGGCTGCACCACTATCTTGTAGCGAAAGGACTAAGACAGAAGGTTAGTCTGATACTTAAGTCAGGAGATGTCTTAGAGACCCATCATTTCGCTACCTGTATCGGCTATGGGGCAGATGCGATCTATCCCGAGCTTAGCTATGAGACCATCAAGGATCTCCACGTACGTGGCAAGTTAGGGGAGTATGATCTCACTAAATACATCAATATCTATATCAAGGCGGTCAATAAAGGCCTCCTGAAGATCATGAGCAAGCTTGGTATCTCTACCGTGGCATCTTATCGAGGTGCACAGGCATTTGAGGCACTCGGTATCTCATCGGAGGTAGTAGATGTATGCTTCAGAGGGACAGTATCACGTATCGAAGGTATGACCTTTGATATGCTCGCTAAGGAGGCGCTGATCAAGCATAAAGTAGCATTCGAAGATGATTTCCAAGATGAGCTCATCGATATGGGGATCTATCAGTGGAAGCGTCGAGGAGAGTTCCACTTGTTTAATCCTACATCGGTACACTTGCTCCAGCACTCGACTAAGACTAATGACTATAACAGCTACCAGAAGTATGCTAAGGTCATCAATGATCAGCATAAGAAAGCCTGTACACTTCGTAGTCTCTTGGACTTTAAAGAGTTCAATCCAGTACCGATAGAGGAAGTTGAGTCAGTGGAGAGCATTTTGCAGCGATTTGCTACAGGAGCTATGTCATTTGGATCGATCTCATACGAGGCACATTCTACATTGGCGAAAGCCATGAATAGAATCGGTGGTAAGTCGAATAGTGGTGAAGGAGGTGAGGATGAAAGTAGATTTAAAAAACTACCCAACGGAGACTGGGAGCGCAGTGCGATCAAGCAGGTGGCCTCAGGACGATTTGGTGTGACGATTAACTATCTGACGAACTCGGATGAGATCCAGATCAAGATGGCCCAAGGTGCTAAGCCGGGAGAGGGTGGTCAGCTGCCGGGGCATAAAGTGGACAAGTGGATCGCCAGTGTGAGACACAGTACACCTGGGGTAGGACTAATATCACCCCCACCGCATCACGATATCTACTCGATAGAGGATTTAGCGCAGCTGATCTATGATCTGAAAAATGCGAATAGAAAAGCCCGTATCAGCGTCAAGCTGGTATCTAAGGCTGGTGTAGGTATCATCGCCTCAGGAGTGGCTAAAGGGAAAGCCGATCATATCCTCATCGCAGGACATGATGGGGGTACGGGAGCCTCTCCATGGAGCTCGATCAGATACGCAGGACTACCATGGGAGCTGGGACTCGCAGAGACGCACCAGACACTCATTAAGAATAAAATTCGGGAGCGAGTAGTGCTCCAGACCGATGGCCAGATCCGTACAGGACGAGATATGGCCATCGCTACGCTCCTCGGAGCAGAAGAGTGGGGTGTGGCTACCGCTGCACTCGTAGTAGAGGGCTGTATCCTGATGCGTAAGTGTCATCTCAATACCTGTCCAGTGGGTGTAGCTACTCAGGATCCGGAGTTAAGAAAGAAATTCACCGGAAAGGTCGAGCATGTCGTCAATTTCTTCCACTTCTTAGCACAAGACATGAGAGAGATCATGGCGGAGTTAGGATTCCGCACGGTGGATGAGATGGTAGGTAGATGTGATCTGCTCAAGGTGAGAGAAGATCGTGAGCACTGGAAGCTTCAGAGCTTAGATCTTAGCCCATTACTCTACAAAGATCCATTAGCGGAGCTGCAAAATAACTTCAACTGTGTAGCACAAGATCACGAACTGGATAATGTGCTCGATAGATCACTGATTGAGTATGCAGGATTAGCATTGGATCAGAAAGTGACGATCCAGAGTATATTCCCTGTGATCAGTACAGATCGTGCAGTCGGTGCTATGCTGTCTAATGAGATCGCTAAGAAATATGGTAGCAATGGTCTACCAGAGGATAGTATCAATTTCCGATTCAGAGGATCTGCAGGTCAGAGTTTTGGAGCCTTCACGGCGAAAGGACTCACCTTTACCCTCGAGGGAGATAGCAATGACTATTTTGGTAAGGGGTTGAGTGGTGCTAAGCTGATTATTTCTCCAGATAGAGATAGCAAGTTTGTTCCAGAGGAAAATATCATCATTGGCAATGTGGCACTATATGGTGCGACATCTGGAGAGGCTTATATCAAAGGGATAGCCGGAGAGAGATTCTGTGTGCGAAATAGTGGAGCCCACGCTGTCGTCGAGGGTGTAGGAGCACATGGATGTGAGTATATGACCGGTGGACGTGTAGTCATACTTGGCTCTATCGGCCGAAACTTCGCTGCAGGTATGTCAGGCGGTGTCGCTTATCTCTATGATGAGCGGGGTGATATGGAGCATTATATCAATATGGAGATGGTAGCTATCGAGGAACTGACCGAAGATGATTTTGACGATCTAAGAAAAATGATCAGAAATCACTTCAAGTATACCGGTAGTCTTAAGGCACTACATATACTCCAAGACTGGAAGCAGCATAAAGGTACATTCATCAAGATCATGCCGACTGAGTATAAGCGTGTCTTGGCAGAAATGGCCAAAGAGGCTGAATTAGTCACTAATTAAATCAATTCAAAGAAAGATCATCATGGGAGATATAAAAGGATTCATGAAGTATGGGAGAGACCTCCCTAAGAAGAGAGAAGTCGAGGAACGAGTCAATGACTATAAGGAGATCTATATAGAAATGAGCGAGGAAGATACTAATAAACAAGCTGCTCGCTGTATGGACTGTGGTATCCCGTTTTGTCATAATGGATGTCCTCTCGGCAATATTATCCCGGATTTTAATGATGCAGTATTCAAAGAAGAATGGGAGACTGCATATGAGATACTCCGGAGTACTAATAACTTCCCAGAGTTCACAGGTAGGATCTGTCCTGCACCCTGTGAGAAAGCATGCGTGCTCGGCATCAATAGTGATCCAGTGACTATCGAGCATATCGAAAAGTCAATCGCTGAAAAAGCCTATGAAAATGGCTGGGTCAAGCCAAACGAAAATATAGAGCGTACGGGCAAGAAAGTGGCTGTCGTGGGTAGTGGACCTGCTGGGCTCGCAGCTGCTGATCAACTCAATCAGGCAGGTCATGATGTCACGCTCTATGAGCGAAATGACAAAGTGGGAGGTCTACTGCAGTACGGTATCCCAGACTTCAAACTGGAAAAATGGGTCGTCGAGCGTCGTGTACAGGTCATGGAGGCTGAGGGAGTGAATATCCGCACCAGCACTAATGTCGGTGTAGATATTTCTGCCGAAGAGCTCGTCAATGACTACGATGCAGTAGTACTGGCAGGAGGAAGTACGGTGCCAAGAGATCTACCGATACCAGGTAGAAGCCTCAAAGGAGTTCATTTTGCTATGGAGTTTCTCGAGCAAAAGAATCGCCAAGTAGCTGGTCAGACGGAGTTTGATCATGAGATTATCACTGCTGCTGGCAAAAATGTCGTCGTGATCGGTGGTGGAGATACCGGAGCTGACTGTGTCGGCACATCCAATCGTGAAAAGGCAAAGTCAGTCACTCAGATAGAGCTACTGTCTAAGCCGCCGGCTTCCAGAGATGAGAGTACCCCCTGGCCTCTATGGCCTATGGAGCTGCGTACATCTACCTCTCATGAGGAGGGCTGTGACAGACGATGGGCTATCTTAACTAAGGAATTTCTCGGAGACGAAAATGATAATCTCAGAGCTGTGAAGCTCGTGGATATAGAGTGGTACTATGACGAGGAGATAGGTCGATCTTCATTTAGAGAGGTAGAAGGATCTGAGAGAGAGATACCTTGTGAGTTGGCATTATTAGCCGTAGGATTCTTGCACCCACAGCATGAGGGATTGCTCGATGCGCTCAAAGTCGAATATGACCGACGTGGCAATGTCTCAGATACAGACTATAAAACGAGTATAGATAAGGTGTTCAGCGCTGGCGACATGCGTCGAGGACAGTCGCTCGTAGTGTGGGCGATCACCGAAGGGCGTGAGTGTGCTATCGAGGTCGATAAATATCTCAGTGGAGGAGAGACGGTATTAAATTCTAAGTCCTATTCGAAACTTTTAGTATAATTGGTCCCGTTTTAGAGGAAACAGTACTGAATTATATTATTAAGCTATGGAAATCACAATAGAGGATACGTTAAAGGAAGGTAAACAGGGATTTGATAAAGCCTTAGATCATCTACAAGATGAACTAAAGAAAATCCGTGCAGGTAAAGCTTCGCCCAATATGGTGAGTGACCTGAAAGTAGAGTATTATGGCAATCCGACTCCTATGAGTCAGGTGGCTAATATCACTTCGCCCGATTCTCGTACACTTGCTATTCAGCCATGGGAGAAAAATATGCTTGGCCCAATAGAGCAGGCTATTTTTCAAGCTAATCTGGGACTCACACCAATGAACGATGGAGAGTTCGTACGTATATCCATACCGCCTCTCACTGAGGATCGACGTAAGGATCTCGTAAAACAATCTAAAGGACTATCCGAAGATGCTAAAGTGAGCCTCCGATCAGGACGTCATAAGATGATAGACTTCATCAAAAAAGAAGTCAAAAATGGATATCCTGAAGACGCTGGGAAGAAGAAAGAAGCGGAAGTCGAGCAAATGGTAAAAGACTATACCACTAAGATCGAGTCTATCCTCGCAGCTAAAGAAAAAGACATCATGAAGGTATAATCTACCTCTAACAAAAGACTTATAACCATATAGCGGTACTTACTACATGTTGAGTACCGCTTTTTTTATTCTTGATAGTAAGCCAAGTCAAATGAGCTGCCATTCCAGACGCCATAGCTGAAGTAGGATACCCAGTCTCCCAGATTGATATAATAGTTGAGTGGACCTATAGGATGTATAAGGGGATGATGCCAGTGTCCCATGACATAGTAGTGAGTATTAGGATGAGTGGCGAGATGCTCCTTGCAAAAAGTGATACATTGTTGATTAGTGATGATGGGATCAGAGGAGATCAGCGTATGACCATTTCGACTCTTATGACTCATACGTCGCATCATACTGAGACCAAAATTGGGATGTAATATCGAAAACAATCGTTGACACATTCGATTAGTCAGTATTCCCTTGATGACTTTGTACTTGATATCACCCGGGCCGAGTCCGTCACCGTGTGCGATGAAAAATTGAGAACCATCTATCGTAGTCTCATAGGGTCCATGATGCATGGTCACACCGATATCTCTCTCTAGATATTCGTATTGCCATAGGTCATGATTCCCTTTGAAAAAATGGATAGGAATGCCAGATTCTATTAATTCATTGAGCTTATGGAATAACCTAAAATAACCCTTAGGAACGACGTGTCGGTATTCAAACCAATAATCAAAAATATCACCGACTAAGTAGATTTCTCGAGCATCTACTGAGATGCGATCGAGCCATCGTATGATCATTTTTTCCCTATCGAGACTACTCAGGTCGGCATCTACACCGAGATGAAAGTCTGAGGCGAAATATGTTTTGCTGTGAGGTGTCAATTGATCAGTCTTCAGAGGCGCTCAAAATAACAGAATCCTTATGGATTTATAGACTTACTTCTGTTTATTTGTAGTAAAGTGAAACTATGAATTTAGATCTATTCGGAAAGAATGCTTTAGTCTGCGGCAGTTCAAAAGGCATAGGCAAGGCGGCCGCCATACAGCTTGCTTCTCTGGGAGCCAATGTGACACTCGTAGCTCGCTCGGTAGATAAGATGTCTGCAGTGATCAAAGAGATGGACATGGATATATCTAAAGGACAGGATCATGACTTCCTCATGGCGGATTTTACAGATAGCAAAGAGCTGGTCAAGCGGGTCAGAGGATTAAGCCTTAAGAGGCCGTATCACATCTTAGTCAATAATACCGGTGGCCCTGCTGGTGGCCCTATATTGGACGCAGATCCAGATGCATTCATGCAGGCCTATCATAATCACGTGATCTGTAGTCATCTGCTCTCTCAGCTGCTGGTGCCAGGGATGAAGAGGGCAAACTATGGACGCATCATCAATATCATATCCATCTCTGTCAAGACTCCTATAGTAGGGCTCGGAGTGTCTAATACTACTCGAGGAGCTATGGCGAGCTGGTCAAAGACCATGGCATCTGAGCTTGGACCTCATGGCATTACTGTGAATAATGTGCTACCGGGATTTACTAATACGGAAAGACTCAAAGACCTGTATGGTCCTAAGGCCGCAGCAGCAGGACAGAGCTATGATGAGTATATGGCAGAGTTAGCTGAGACCATACCCGCAAAACGTATCGGTGAGCCAATGGAAGTAGGTGCCGCAGTAGCTTTCTTAGCTTCTCCTGTAGCGGGATATATCAATGGTGTCAACCTACCAGTAGATGGAGGGAGGGTGCCATCTATGTGATCCTTTACACGCCAAAATCTATCGCCACAACATCTGATATAGTAGTACCACACTACTAAAATACAGATACACATGAGACACAGAGCACTACCTACTGTCGAAGCCAGTAGCATGGCAGATATTGCCTTTTTGTTACTGATCTTCTTCTTAGTCGCTACTACTATCGAGGAGCCACAAGGGATACAGGTCTTACTACCTAAGATCGACGAATCAGCCCCTATACTACCCGTCAATCAAGATAGAGTACTCACGATCGCTATCAATGCTGATGATGTCGTGATGGTGGAGGGCGATCTCGTCCCAGTCAGCTCTGTGAAGACCTTAGTGATGTCGCATGTACTCGAGCGGATAGCCCTGAAAGATCAGCCTATCGTATCTCTCACCACTAATCGTGATAACACCTACGCACAGTATATCACCGTATACGATCAGATCAAGTCAGCCTATGGACATCTACGAGATAGAGAAGCGGATAGAAGCTATGGAAAAACCTATCATGTACTCACGGCAGCACAGCGAAAGCAAGTTAATAAAGTGATCCCGATGATTATCTCGGAGTCAGAATGGAAAGCGATGTAAGATTGGTAACATTAATCCTCAACGAAAAGCGCAGCTATCGATCTGTACTCATGAGTATTTCTGATCGCTCTGGCAAATAGCTTACCACATGAGATAACCTTGATCTTAGAGCATTCTTGTCTCAGAGGTATAGTATCGGTGACGATGACTTCTGTGAGATGAGAGTTTTCGATATTCTCATATGCTTTGCCTGAGAGCACAGGGTGAGCACACATTGCACGTACGCTATTGGCTCCTTCGTCGATCATGGCAGCTGCTGCTTTACAGAGCGTACCAGCTGTATCGATGAGATCATCGATGAGGATGACGTCTTTGCCTTTGACATCACCGATTACCTTGATGGCTTTCACTTTATTAGCGATTTCACGTTCCTTATCACAGATGACGAGGTTTTTGTTGAAATGCTTTGAGTAGCTACGAGCACGCTTCACACCTCCTACATCTGGAGAGGCAAATATGGTATTGGATAGATCCAATCTCTCAAGATATGGGATGAATATGGCATTAGACTTCAGGTGATCTACTGGGATATCAAAAAATCCCTGAATCTGATCTGCATGAAAATCCATGGTCACTACTCTATTCGCACCTGCAGCTTCGAGCATTTTAGCCACGACTTTCGCAGAGATAGGCACACGTGGTTTGTCTTTTCTATCTTGGCGAGCATAGCCAAAGTAAGGAATGACCGCTGTGATGTAGCCTGCAGAGGCACGCTTAGCAGAGTCGATGAGTAGGAGAAGTTCGAGTAGATTGTCAGCAGGTGGAAAGGTCGACTGGATGAAGAATACATAAGCCCCTCTCACTGACTCTTGGATGATGGGCTGCATCTCGCCGTCGCTGAATTTTTTCACTACGATCTCTGAGAGGTCGTAGCCATAGTAATCAGATATTTTCTCAGCGAGATATTTGGATTCTGTTCCAGAAAAAAGTTTAACCTCTGACATGCTATCAATCTTACTTCTTGGTGCAAAGGTAGGAAAACAATTCACTCCCCACAGATAGAAACAATTTTCTCGATTTTTCTTTTCTATACTCTATTCAATAATTCTTAGCCCAGTTTATTCTGGAGTAGGAAAAAAAATTCATCTTGTGTATTCAAGCTGTACAAAATGATCCGTATTCTACTTTTTCTCTTGTTGTTATCCACGATTTTTAGCTGTAAAACTGCCGACTCAGCATCTGTATCTGAGATGGATGAGGCGGATAAAATCGCTCATAAGTATATCATCACTGATGGGCATGTCGATCTCCCGTATCGACTGAAGGTGAAAAATTTTAGACTGGAGAAGGAGTTTTTAGGTATTCCGATAGAAAGTGATTCGGGTGACTTTGACTATAAGCGATCAAAAGAAGGAGGTCTTGATGCCCCATTCATGTCGATATACCTTCCTTCTAATCTGCAAAAAGAACCTGGCGCATCAAAATTGTTGGCGGATTCGCTGATCACGATGGTAGAAGGTATAGCCGCTGCACACCCAGCCTATTTTCAAGTAGCACATACACCTGGAGACTGCGAGATGGCATTCAAAGCTGGGAAAGTGGCGCTTCCTATGGGTATGGAAAATGGCTCTGGTATAGAAGATGACTTATCTAATGTGGAATACTTCAGAAATCGAGGTATCAGCTATATCACATTGACTCATGCTAAGGATAACTTGATCTGCGATTCTTCATATGACACGCTGGATACTTGGGGAGGATTGAGCCCTTTCGGGAAAGAGGTCATAGCAGAAATGAACCGGGTAGGGATCATGGTAGACATATCTCATGTGTCAGACAATGCTTTTTATCAAGCTATCGAATTATCAAAGAGCCCAGTGATCGCATCGCACTCATCTGTGAGAAAGTATACACCAGATTTTGAGCGAAACATGAATGATGACATGATTCGCCTATTAGGCAAAAAGAACGGGGTCATTTGTATCAATTTTGGGAGTACCTTCCTGGATGGAGAGATCGCTGAAAAAACCAATGCACAGCGAGCCGAGCTCATGAAAATCCTCCAAGAAAATGACGCTACGTATGGCACTGAAAAAGCAGATCAGCTAATAGAAGAATATCGAAAAAGTAATCCATCTCTCTACAGTGATGTCGAGATGGTAGCTAATCATATAGACCGAGTAGTGTCACTTGCTGGAATAGATCACGTAGGCTTAGGCTCTGATTTTGATGGAGTAGGAGACTCACTACCGACTGGACTCAAGGATGTGTCACAATATCCTAATCTTATCAGAGAGCTGCTCGATCGTGGCTACAGCGAAGAAGATATTGCTAAGATCTGCTATAAAAATGTATTTAGAGTCTGGCAGCAGACCATAGATAATGCACAGATCTAATGCAGGATAACGACGAATTAAAGTCTTGGTTGACCCTCGGCTTTCTCAGTATCATCTGGGGGACATCTTTCATACTGATCAAAAAATCGCTGGTAGTATTTCACCCTGTAGAGGTAGCACTCCTGCGTATTGCTATATCAGCGATTGCCTTTGCCCCTTTCTTCTTTGCTAAGTTGCGACAGCATGAGTGGCATCGATGGTGGCTATACATCATCGTAGCGATTACAGGGAGTGCCGTACCGGCATTTCTCTATGCCATGGCCCAGACTCAGATCAGTAGTGCGACAGCGGGTATAGTCAATTCTATCACGCCTATATTCACCCTCATCATTGGGATGATATTCTTTGGCACAGGGACTAATTATCGTCAGATCTTTGGGATCGCATTGGGCTTTATAGGAGCTGTAGGACTCATCCTGATGGGCTCGTCGACTGGAGATATCAGTAGTCAGTTACTATATGGCGGATTAGTGATCATTGGTACGATGTTTTATGCGACTAATGTCAATATCGTCAAAGAGTTTTTTCAAGATGTTAAGCCGATGAACCTTAGTTCGTTTGCTTTTTTCTTGCTCGGCCTGCCAGCTATATTTATAGTCCCTTTTACTGATATACCAAATAAGATGAATACTCATCCTGAGGCATGGCAGGCCATAGGGTACCTGACTATTTTGGCTGTTGTTAGTACTGTTTTTGCACTCTATGTCTTTTATCATTTAGTACAGAAGACCAGTGCCGTTTTCGGCGCTTCGGTATCTTATCTGATCCCAGTGGTGGCTTTGATTTGGGGTTTATTAGATGGTGAGGCGATCGGTCTATGGCATCTATTGAGCTTAGCGCTGATCATAGTAGGTGTGTATCTGATCCGTGAACGGAAAGCTAAGGTACAGTAGTCGAAAAAACTATCACCACCCATACTGCTCCCAGTCTTCCACATAGTCTACATCACTGAGTGGCTCAAGGGAGTGATGACGGAGGCCTCCTTTATCACAGCGTCTGATTGTCTCCGAGTAGACCTGATCTGTACTCCACTGCACATCATCGAATAGTTGATCATGAAGCTGCTTCATGCCGAGCAGGTAATATCCTCCATCCAGAGATGGACCAATGACTACGTCGTGATTATCGAGGGCGTCCAGCGCTGTAGTCAGATGAATAGTCTTCAGCTGCGGGCAGTCGCTCCCGATGATGAGTACTTTGTCATTTTCTGAGAGTGCTTTGGCGAAAGCCGTTTTCATCTTCTCGCCGAGATCGGCATCGACCTGAAGATGCTTCTGGAAGTCAGCACTTGACCAGTCATCACCGTCATTGATCCACTCATGATAAAATAGGTAGCGATGAGCGTCCACTGATAGTGCTACCTTACGAGTATGTGTCAGGAGCTTGATATAGATGTCCAGTGCCGCCTCATCTCCCACTCCAGCAGCTAACCTCGTTTTGACCTTTCCCAGTTCGGGATTTCGGACGAAAATGATCAACGCATCTCGGTGCTCCTTATGCTCACTCAATGTGATGGCACTTTTACTTTTTGTCTTTTGGGGTGTCCTCCTCTTTTATACGCAGCTGCGCACCGCTTTCTATCTCTTTGGATAAGGCAGAATAGGGTCCAGATACGATCTCTACTCCCTCTGATAGTCCACTGAGTATATAGATGAACTCATCATCTTGGATCCCAGTAGATACGGGTATCATACGTGCTGTATCTGCTTCATAGGCGAATATTACTTCTCCATAGTTTTCTTCCTCTCCTTCTTCGCTGAGATCTCTCATGGCTACACTCTGGATAGGCACTGTGAGTACATTGGATTTGACGTCAGTCACGATATCTACCGATGTGGACATGCCCGGTCGGAATGGGTGCTCTTTACCATTAGCTATCAAGTCCTGATAGCTATCAGCATCGAGACGGATCTTTACGATGAAGTTCGTCACTTGATCAGTATTGAGACTATTGCCTGTGCCAGAGGCTACATTAGATGCAGAGTTAGCTATTTCGGTGACAACACCGCTAAAAGTGCGATCCAGATAGGCATCTACTTCTATCTCAGCTTTGTCGCCGAGAGACACCTTGAGGATGTCATTTTCACTGACTTCTACCTGTGCCTCCATAGTGCTGAGGTCTGAGATACGCATGATCTCAGTACCCGCCATCTGTGCAGTCCCGACTACTCGCTCTCCCTGCTCTACTGACAGAGAGGAAATGACTCCAGCTGTAGGGGCTTTGATAGTCGTACGATTTAGATTGGTCCTCATTTCTTTGAGCGATGCCTCGGCGCTCATGACATTGTATTCTGCTGCTCTGGCGCTTTCTTGAGAGGCCGCTATACTGGCTTCTGCACTTTTGACTCGAGCTTGGAGGGTCTCCACTTGAGATAGTGTTTCATCAAACTGTGCTTGTGACACAACGCCATCTTTGAATAAGTCAATGTTTCGTTGATGGACCCGCTCCGCTTGTATCAGTTGTGTTTCGAGTTCATACTTTGCAGCTTTAGTGGATTCTATTTGGGCTTTGGCATTAGCCATTTGGGCTTTTGAGTTATTGACATTGGCCTGACTGCGCTCTACGGCAGATTGGTAGGCCTCTGGATCTATACGCAGTAGTGTTTGTCCCATACGTACAGAGTCACCTTCTTCTACATATAGCTCTACGATTTCTCCAGACACATCAGAGCTGATGATGACTTCTGTCTCTGGATAGATACGACCACTGGCGGAGACGGTCTCTTTGATGTCTCTGAGCTCAGCTTTCGCTGTATCCACTTCTATGCCTTCAGGAGCATTATTCTTTTTATAGAATACGAAGGCCGCTATAGCTATGACTGTGAGGAGGAGTCCTAATATCAACCACTTTCTCTTGCCGCTTTTTTTCTTTTTGGCCATTTCTTTTTGTTCTGTTTAGTTGATTGTTTAAATGTAGCTTGATTATTCGAGTCCTACTGGATATCCTTGGTAGTAATCCAGTAGTTTGACTTTCATAATGTAGTCATACTTAGCTAATAGATAGTCCGTCTTAGCGGTATTTAGTTGGTCTTGGATATTGACATAGTCATAAGAGTTAATTGCTCCGAGTTCATATCTTTTTTCAGCATTATCATAGGCGATCTCTCGAGCATTCATGGTTTTTTCAGCTGCTTGAAGACTGCGCTGCGCTGCTTTTGCATCAGTGATGAGTTGCATCATGTCGTTCTTCAGGCTGACCTGGTATTTGCTCTTTTCGACTTGAGCATTTTCGAGATCGATCTCTGCTCTACTCACGCTCGCTTTGGTCGCTCCACGATTGTATATAGGGACATTGAGGCTGAAGCCAAATCCATATCCAAAGTTATTGTCTATCTGACTGAAGTAGGGGCTCTTTGCAAAAGTAGGATTCACTTGCTCTGTTGTGATCGTAGCTGGCTGATTATCTATCAGCACATTAGCAGAGATCTGATCGGTGGTGAATCCTGATATCTCTCTTCCTTGATTAGAAAAATTAGTATTAAGGCTGGCACCCACTCCGAGAGATGGATAAAACTGGCTTTTAGCCAAGTCGATACCGATCATAGCCGACTCGATCTGATAGTCCAGACGGTTCGCTGCTGGCTGAAAAGCCAAAGCTTTCTCAAAGGCCTCGTCTAAAGTCACTGACTCAAGATTAGTATAGATGCCTTGCTCGAGATCTGGGACTGATACTGTCATGTCATAGTCTGACGGGAGATTGAGTAGAGCCTTGAGACTCAGATAGGCCAGTGTGACTCTATTCTCTGCTATAGTGACACTCTGCTCAGAGGATGCTTTTTGAGCCTCGAGATCATATATCTCAAACTGTGCTCGACTACCAGCATCTACTAATTTTTTCATTTGATCGATCTGATCATTTATAGTCTTTAGCTGTAGCTCAATATTTTTTTGATTGTCTTGAGCAAAAAGTACTTCGAAGAAGCTACCGACTATATTAATCATAAGTGTATTGATCGCACTATTTTTATTAGCTTGAGATATCTTCTCAAAGATTTTATTTTGAGCGATATCATTCTTGATACGTCCCCCGTCAAATAGGGTCATATTAGCATTGACACCGTATCCATTAGAAAAGAATGTTTGGGTGATGAATTCGTTAGTGGTAGGATCGATGGATCGACCAAAATTCCAAAAAGCATTCGTCGAGCCATTGACTCCGGGATATCGCTGTTGATTGGCTGCAGAAGTATTGATCTGTGAGCGCTGTATATCGAGATCGGATTGATATATATCAAAACTGTTTTCGACAGCATATTCGAGACATCTTTTGAGAGACCATTCTTCTTGAGAGGATGCTGTAGTGATCGAGATCAGGCAAATAGCGCCCAGATAAAGGACTTTTTTTAGCATGGCTTATTAGTCGATTGTATGAGACATTAAAATTAGTCTACTGACGATGGGTAGAAGAACTATTTATATGAAAAAAGCCAACTCATAGATGAATCTACCAATTTAAGACCCAATTCATAAATATTGATCATTCACGCTTGATCAGGTATTACACGATTACTTCTTCACCAGATGTAGTAGCTAAAATCGAGAATCGATGGTCTGCACAGCGATCAGCTGATCATAGCGCTCACTGAATGCTCGGTAATACACCAGTATCGTATATTGATTTCGAGTCTTGTAGGTGTTGCCCTCGTAGTATTCATAGTTGATATCTCCATCTTGCTCTACCACATATTGATAGTCATAATAGCCCTGCTTGAGTAGTATAGAGCCGATATAGCTCTGTAGCTTAATGTTATAATCGAGTCGGTTTTCTTCTCGGAGTTGCCAGTCATTGAAGGCTCCGACTACATAGATATCAGCATCTTGAGGAGGATTTTTATCCTCGAGAGTGAAGTGGACATCTATGTATTCACTTTGGAGGTCATTATTGTTGAGATCTTGGGTCTCGACGATGTAGTTACCATTCAGGTCATCATAGTCAAAGTAATTAGCGTATTGACGAGACTTATCAAGATTGAGGATAGCATCATATCCATCAGGACGTCTATCGATAGAGTGTATCCGAGCACCTGGATATCTGACGCTCCTGAGATCAGCAAATCTATACTCCCGTCCAGCTGGAAAGAGTATCCGATTAGCTAAGTCAAACTGCATATCGTATCCTGTAGTGAATTTTGGCTGAATATCGGTCATAGCATCATGCCATTGACCATTTTTCAGTATCGTGACATATATCTCTCGCTGTGGATTGACAATGTTAAAGTTCTTATAGTTGACTCCCAGCTCTATCTGGTGATGTGTCTTGATCTTGGTAGCGGCGATAGGACGCTTGACCTCCGAGAAGATCTGCACCTGTGGGTCAACCACCATAAATCTCCGGGTCAAGGCAATCTCATCTGTCTCTTCGTCCCTCACTATCAGGAGATAGTTGCCGCTCAGCAGCCAGTTGAGATTACTATTGGGCAAGTATAGCTCGTAGTGAGTATAGTCCATCTTGACCCCATTGGAGTAAGACCACCGCTCGATCTCTTCTTCATTAAATCCGTCGATGTAGTCATACTCGTCGATATCAGATGGCCGCCAATCCTTGTCACAGTGAAGCACCTGATAAGTATAGGTGATATCACCGCCCAGTATATCGTCAAAACTCAGTAGTAGCTGACCTCCAGAGCTGAGATCTACTATCGGTGTAGAGGTGAATAAGCCCTCATGATGAAACTTGACACTCTTGATATGCGGGAGATATACGTAGTCCTCGTAGCGCAGGTCAGTCTGCGCCTGTAGGGACATCACACTGATCATCATCCAAAAAATCCATCTCATACTACCAAAAGTGATGCTTAGAGATCGTTTTTGCAAGATTGGAGAGAAGTTTATGATATGTTTAAGTAGCTGATGCCTTGACCCACTTTTGTTTTGAGATGAGTGATTTGTAAAATTTTGCGGAGTCTTTTGGTATGCGTTCGAGAGTCTCAAAATCGACATAGTGAATACCAAATCGCTTAGAATAACCCAGTGCCCACTCAAAATTGTCCATGAAGCTCCAGGCGAAGTAGCCTTTGAAGTTGACACCAGACTCGATGGCCTTTTGACATTCACTGAGGTAGCCTCTCATGAAGTCTACTCGCTGAGGATCATGCACCTTTCCATCTGTGACGACATCATCAAAGGCGCAACCATTCTCGGTGATATAGATCGGAGGATTGTCATATCTGTCAGCAATCCATTGGAGGAGTTTGCGACATCCCCAGGGCACGATAGCCCATCCCATGCTGGTCTTCTCCCAGCTCGGATCTACGGATAGAGTGACATGCTGATCTTCTGCGATGCCTCCGTTGCCATAGACATTTTGATTGGTCATGTCACCATAGTTTTCGGCGGCATACATCGTCGTGTAGTGATTTAGCCCAAAGAAATCCGAGGAGCCTTTTAGTTTCTTTTTTTCCTCTGGGGAGAATGTCGGGAGTCGGTCTCCGAGTCGATCCTTCATGCACTGAGGATAGTCGCCCATGTATACTGGATCAGCAAACCATCCTAAGAAAAACTCGAGTGCACGCTCTGCTGCGGCTCTGTCGGCCTCGGTATCAGTAAGTGGCTCTCTCCAGTCGCAGTTATTAGCGATACCGATTTGGCCGCCCTGACTTGGCTGATACTTTTTTCGATAGCTCTGGACTGCTTCGGCATGAGCGAGTAGTATGTGATGGCCTACAGTATATGGATCATCATTGGAGGTGATCGCTGGAGCGAATAGGCCCTGTCCGTGGCCAAGCATGGCGATCACCCATGATTCATTGATAGTGATCCAGTTTTTCACTCGGTCCCCAAATCGCTCAAAGCATAGCTCCGCATAATCATTGAATAGCTGTACGATCTCTGGCCCTTTCCAGCCATTATACTCAAACTGTATGGCTAATGGTAAATCCCAATGATAGAGTGTAATCCATGGCTCGATATCATGCTTGATACACTCGTCTATGAGATCCGAGTAAAACTGTATGCCGGCTTCATTGACCTCTCCTTGGCCAGTCGGTAGTACCCTCGACCAGCTGATCGAAAATCGATAAGCCTTGAGACCCATATCGGCCATGAGAGCTATATCTTCTTTCATGCGGTGGTAGTGGTCGCAGGCGATATTTCCGGTATCACCTTCGTTGACTTTGCCAGGTATTTGGCAGAAGACATCCCAGATACTGGGGCCCTTGCCGTCAGTAGCCCAGGCTCCTTCGATCTGATATGCGGAGGTAGCTGTACCCCATAAGAAATCTGTGGGAAATTTCAATTCACTCATGGTCATTCGGTTTTCTTAGTTGGTTACTCTTGTGATGCGACGTAGGTGTCAGCAGGTAGTTTATCGTACCAGTTTTTCTTCAGTATGATAGTGGTGATGACTGCTACGACGATGGCAATGATTGTCGGCACTACTTGGCATAATACCAGATAGATAGGAAATATCACTAATGCCGTCTGCCAAATGACTCCAACAACGACATTAGCCATATCTCTCTTGAAGTAACTATTGCGCTCAAAGCTTGGATCTTCTGCTACCACTTTGTCATGAATAGGTCCCCAAAATCCCCAAGGTTTTACATTTTTGTAGAATGCTTTTAAGACTTCTTCGTCTACTGGTGGTGCACTCAGTGTACCAGCTACACAGCCTATGATCGATAGTATCAATATGATCGGGAAGGTGTATAGATCTAATACTCCAGGGAATAAAGAGCGCAAGAAAAAGACCGGCAATAGTCCTAAGACCATCCCCCAGAAAAATCCTCTCCCATTAAATCGCCACCAGTACCACTTGAGCATATTAGCAGCGACATAGCTGCCATAGAGACCGGAGACGATCAGCTGGAGTACATCATTGACATCTTTGGCGAAAAAGCCAAAAAGAATACTGATGATCACCATGGTGAGCCCTGCTATATAGTTGATAGAAGTGATTTTACTATTTGACGCTTCGGGGTTGACATACTTTAGGTAAATATCATTGACAAGGTAGGCCTGTGTAGCATTGAGCGTACCTGCGAAGGTTGACATGAATGCCGCCAATAGGCCAGCTAAAAGTAGTCCTAAGAGGCCAGTAGGGATGAACTCATTAATAGCTGAGGGCAGAATCTGCTCAAAGTCAATCTGTCCAGCTACCAAAAGATCCAACTGATCATAATGGATGATAGCTAAGACCCCAAATCCGGCAATCATCAGATACCGTAGTGGCATCAAGATGATACTTACGGAGCCACTCATGAGAGCAGCCTCACGAGGTGTCTTGGCGGAGAGGATCTTCTGCATATCATAGGTTGGCGCTGGTCCCGCCATAGAGACTAATAATCCCTTGAAGATCATCATCATGAAGAATATACCGAATAGGCTGTATCCATCATCAGCAATTTTAGTATTGACCTCTGTGATCAGTCCTGTCCAGTCCAGATCCAGCCGCATACCAAACCATGGTGACATCCATCCGTCAGGGACCTCGAGTCCAGAGGTCATGACTGCCTTCATCGCTATGATGGCGATGACGATACTGGCTATGGCCATCAAGCTATACTGTATGACATCTGCCCATACGATACTCAGCATTCCGCCAAGGAGCGAGTAAAATACCGCAAAACAAGTGAATACTATCCCATAAAAGTGTGGCACATACTGCTCTGATATAGCCAGTGGAATAAATTGAGACACATACTCCCATGGCATGAAGATCTCTATGAACTTACCTATGCCAATGAATCCGTATGCCAGATAGCCCAATCCCAAGAATATTGCAAAAACCACTATGATACCATGTGAGAGATTAGCTCCTCGATTAAACCCAAAGCGAGTATTGATCCATTCTGCTCCAGTGGTCACATTGGATCGCCGCAGCCAGATACTCAGGAATATCATGAGGAATATTTGATTGAACACTGGCCAAAGCCATGGAATCCAGATACTCTTGAGGCCATAGACAAACATCAAGGTCACCAGCCACATAGTCCCAGATATGTCAAACATCCCAGAGGCATTACTCAGACCGAGCATGTACCAAGGCATGGAGTTGCCTCCGAGGAGATAGTCTTTCTTACTCCTCTGTGCTCTATGCTTAAAGTATAGTCCTAAGAATATAGTCGTCACCAGATAGAAGACGATGATCGATATGTCGAGACCTGATAGTATCATGTGATGTGAGCTTAGATATGTTTTGTTGACTTTGTATAGATAGCTTGATTTCTCCCTATACGCTCACAAAGTAGCTCGGCAGTAACTCGTCAGGTCGAATCAATTTGCAAGAAAATGTACTATATTGATTGAAAGTGTTAATTATTTGATCATAATGTACATGTTGAGAAAAATAAAAGAGGTCATGCGACTCTTCACATGACCTCTGTCATAATTAATTTGAATAAGTATATCCGATATTATCTTAATCCAGATTGAGATGTCCGTATCTCATGACTGCCTCTATCAGTCCACCCTGAGCGTTGAGATAGTGGCCCTTGAGGATGAGATCATTACCGTCTTTGTCACGGATCTGTACATTGAAGTCTCTGGGGTAGTCTACTCCTACGTACTCTGTATCGACATCCAGTCGATAGCCTCCGTCTACACCGATATCATAGCCTGTGTATTTACTATTGATGATGATGCTTTCAAATCCCTCATGCAGCTGTCTAATCTTGACGCCACCATAGCCAGTACTGAAGTCACCAGAGTGAAAAAGCTCTTCGATCTTGAGGTGCGTATACTTAGTCTCGATGGATATATCTCCTACTGATCCGATATCAAAGTGATCATATTTACCAATGTTATCAAGACTCTGAGCACTTCCGATTTCGTATTTGTCATACTTGGATTCGATATCGATTTCTACTCCTTCTGCGATTTCTATATCGGAGTACTTAGACTCTATATCTATGTCAGCAGCACTGATGAGCTCGATGTCAGAGTAAGAGAGCTCGAGATCTGCATCGCCTCCTACTCGTCCTACTGTACAGCTCTTGACATATCCCAGCTCTGCCTCAAAGTCTCCTCCGATATCATTGATATTGGCATTTCCATATTTGAGGGAGATGGATACATCTGACTGCATATCAGTGATAGAGATGTTACCATATTTATTCTCGATATCGAGATCGTTAGTTTTGGGTAGCTGCACCTTATAGTGCACTTTATAGTTTTCATTTTTCTTTCCCCAGCTCCAGTTATTATTGAAGTCATACTCTGTCTCTGCTGTCACCTCTCGCCGAGAGCCATCGATACTGATGTTTATTTTTTCAAAAATCTCATCTGCACGATCTTGACTTCTGGCCTCGACATAGATCGTGGCGATGATATGTACGGTAGATCGGTCCGAGGATACGATATCTACATCTCCATATTTATTGTAGATATGTACCGTAGCATCTGGATCTACTTGATACTCTTCTGTGATAGTCTGAGAAAACTCCTGTAGACCTCCATCGGGCATAGCGTAGCTCATGACAGAGCATAGCATCGCTCCCAGTATTAGAGTGTAAAAATTATATGATTTCATATTCGTTATTGTTGTTTGTGGTCGAGCTCTGTAGCTCTCTCAGTACGTTTATTAATAGCTCCAACTTAGTTTGTTGGTTTTGTATCATGGCTTGCAAAACATGTTCTTTATATACTCCTTCGGCTTCTTGGAGTTCTTGGCGCAGCTCAGCATCTACTTGGTCGAGCTGCTTGAGATCTTGCTCCAGCGTCTCATCATAGTTGAGACTTTTGATCTGTGACCAGACATCCGCTACCTGCATAGCGAAGTATTGCTGCGTTTCATTGTAATCTGGCATCGCAGCGAACTCTAAAATCTCTGACTCTATGGCCGGTGGTTCGACTGTATTCGAAAAGGTATCTTTTTGATAGCCCATATAATATCCGAGAGATCCTACCATCAGCAGGGCTACTATGCCTCCGATGATCCATGGCCATGGGAGACCATTTTGATCTGCTGGATCTGTGGACGGCGGAGTACTCTTGTCGAGCTCTTCACTGATCTTGTCCCAGATTATGGGTGGCGCCTTGTATCCATCAAACTCTGTCTGGTGGCTACTGATATACTCTCGGAGTTTATCTTTTTCTTGTTTTATCATCACTAACATGCCATTTTATAATCATTTAATAGCTCTCTCAGCTTTTTCTTAGCTCTATGGTATTGAGTCTTCGAGGTATTCACGGTGATGCCGAGCACTTCGGCGATCTCTGCGTGATCATATCCCTCAAATAGATATAGTGTCACCACGGAGCGATATCCTTCAGATAGATTGGCTACAGCATTTTTAATAGCCTGTACGCTGATGAGATCATCTGATATATCGATGTCTTCATCGACAGGGGCATCATAGTCCTGTAGCTCTTCTACCTGTATTTTATTCTTTCTGAAGTGGTTGATACAGTTATTCACTACTATTCTTTTGATCCATGCTCCAGGAGTGCTTTCGTATTTGAATTTGTCGAGATTCTTAAATACTTTGATAAAAGCCATCTGGAGGACATCTTGAGCATCTTCATGATCTTGGAGCATCCGGTAGCACACATTATACATGGCATCAGCATACTCATTGTATAGCCTTTTTTGAGCCGCTCGATCTCCTTTTTTACAAGCTTCGATGAGCTCCTGTCGTGTATCTATGTGTATTTCTGATGTCACTACTTCAGCGTTTCTATATACAATGACAGCCCATTATTAAGAGGGTTGCACCGTGGAGAAAAATCTTCAAGATAATAACTCGGTAGCAGCAGTTAGTAGTTCGATACTCTCGTTGCCAGACATTGTGTGATCTGCTGTAATCAGTAGTTCGTTCTGATAGAGAGATAGCTCCGTAATGATCTGAGCGTGTAGGGCGATCATGGATTGACGAAGGGAGCTCATAGCGTGCTTTCCTCTGGGAGCGTGGGGAGTATAGCTGATGAGTAGGCAGGGTTTGTTATAGAGTTCGCCAGAGTCTGTGAGCCATTCGAGGGCATTTTTGAGCACAGCGGGGATGCCATGTATATACTCAGGTGTGCATATGACTATAGCATCGGCAGAGGATACAGCTGAGCTGAATGAAGATACGACGGCTGGTCGCTGGGCACAATAATCAGCTCTATATAGAGGTAACTCTTCAAGATTGAGATAGCTGGTCATATTCACGAAAGTGAATTGCTCAATCATCGCCTGGATCAGTCGAGCATTGTGCTGATCAGGACGAGAAGATCCGTTGATGCATAGTATATTTTTTATCATTTTCAGGTCTGTTCTTTCACCTATTATCTGAAGCTATTTTTTAGATAATATCTACTATTATACGATTGTTTCTGTACAGGAACATATCTATTTTTCTTGAAACATACACTTTGCAAAACTCAAGATAGACTATACTTAGGTATGGGTTTGTAGTTTAAAGCGTTCTTTACTTTCGCTGATTCAATAAACAATCAAATAATATGTCTGTAGAGAGTATTCAAAAATTACTGCTTCAATTATGCTGTGTCATTGTTCCGTTTTGCGGCGGCGCTCAATGGTCTAATGGTACGGTGGTAGAACTCAATAATAGCCACCAAAATAAAAGTGTTTTTGTAGGTGATGCAGATGCGGGTTTCTTAAATGCGAAGTTTCATGTCAAGGCTAATCCTGATACATATGCTAATGATGTCTTGGTCAAGATGGAAGCAAGTACTATGTCAAGCAGTAATTCTACTATCCTACTACTGCAAGGGAGTGCTTTTCCAGATGGGAATCCTACCATATTAGAAGGGACAAATGTTGGAGGGGGAGAGTTGTTCAAATTTAGATATGATGGTGTCCAGCAGCTGAGAGGAAAACTTAATCTGAAACGAGATGGTGTGGCCGGGAGACTTCTGGAGGCCAATGGTAATGAAACCATTTGGTTTGATGGGTCACAATATAGCTGGGGTTTTGGAGGTGATTGGAATCGCTTTGCAGATCCAATATCTATAGGGTCGGATGGTCAGCCGAGTAGTAGAGCAGCGTTACGCATAGGCAATGGTAAGGATATAGAATTTATGGGCAATGGTCCTCATCGCATTTCATTTTATGATCCTGCTGGAGACAATGTCATATCGACCATTGAGTCAACTCTAAATGTCCTTAGACTGGATGACGTGCGCCGGCTTAGATTTGATGTCGGAGGCAATGAGAAAATGAGCATTACCAGTTTCGAAACAGTGATGAATCAAAATCTAACTATGAACGCTCCAGCGATACTGTGGAAAGATAGTAGCAATAACAACGCAGCAGCTGTGGCATATGAGAGTAACACGATAGGCTTAGTGGGTATCGAAGACAACGTAGAAATAGCTTTAAAGACAATTGGTGGAGAAATTTCTTTTAATAATGGAGAGGCTGAAATATCTATGGTGAATAGTAATGTGGGAATATATGTCAAAGATCCGCAGCATGCACTCCATGTAGATGGAGACGTCGGTGTCACAGGTGAGTTTTATGCGCTTTCTGATAGAAGACTCAAAAAGAATATCGAACATTGGGATTCAGGACATTTAGTGGATATAGTCTCAATCCGACCTGCTCAGTATGAGTGGAGAGAAAAGGCCGATGAAAAAATATCTATAGGGGTTATCGCTCAGGAATTAAAGGAGATATTTCCGGAGGCTATAAAGGAGACATCAGACGGCTATCTACAGGTCAATTATAATGTGTTAGCAGTGGTCGCTATCCAAGGGATCAAAGAGTTAAATGCCAAAATAGAGGAGCAAGCAGATCAAATAAAAAGACAAGAGGAACTATTGACGCAGATCTTAGAAAAAATAAATCTGGTGAGTGAAGATCAGGTCAATATGGTGTCAGGACGATAGCCTCCGACCCATCTGTATGAAAGGCCGCTCAATAAAACTATAACTAAGATGAGCAAGGAGAAAAGTGGCGGCACTACAGATGATCAGATAGACTATCACATGATGACTTAGGACTATAGCCTCGGACCGATACGCTCTCAAGAAAACCTGAAAGACTACAGGGTGTAGCAAGTAGATGGAGTAGCTGATCTTGCCGAGATAAGTGAAAATGGTGCCTGGTTTTCGCCAAAAGTAAAGCCCAAGGCCAAAAATAACCAAGCCTAAAAGGTAAGCGATAGAGTCGGATAGATTGAGATCTACACCAACTATTAAGTAGTATGCTATGAAAGCAAATGGTACCGCTACTATCATCAGTAGATGTATCCTGAAAGTCCACTGGTGCTCCGCTCCATCTCCCTCATAGTACTCTCGCCAAGTCATGCCCAGCAACATCAAACTAAGATGATAAGGAGTCGCTACCCAATGAGCTAACTGAGGCTTAACACTTGGCATCGCCACGAATACCGCAGCAACAACGAATAAGATAATGGTCATGACGATATTAGTCCGAATACTTCGTAATCCAGTGATGACAAAAAGTGCCGTGACCAGCATATAAAATATGAGCTCTGTCTCCACAGACCAGTATAGACCAATGAAAAAAGGCTCTTCAAAAAATGCAGGCAGCATCGTAGCATTCGCTAGAATAGTCGATATGCCAAAATCTCTATGAATGGGTAGCCATACACAGAAGATAGCCATGATCATAGAAAACCAAAAGAGCGGGTATAGCCTAAATAGTCGTCTAATTACAAATGTCTTGACTGGATGTTTTTGGTAGCTCTTGATACTCCTACCTATCACAAATCCGCTGATCAAGAAAAAGATGGTAATCCCCATACGGCCGATGTCAAAGTAGGCAAAGGGATCTCGAGGAAATCCGAAAGACCCTACTACTATACTTTCTTGCCGCATGAACGCATTGTAAATATGCAGGATCATCACCATAACAGCAGCGATACCTCTTAGGGCATCTATATGATCGTACCTCTTTCGAGATTTGGTAGTACTCACATTCATTACTGGTGAAAGTAATGAATTGGGCAATTCCTACACGATTTATCTTCTCGTCAATGTGTAAAGACAGCGAGAACTGAATATCTGTCTATCACTATCATCCGTATCTACAGCTGAAAGAGTCAGTTGACCGGTCAAAGTGTCATTTGTATTCACTAAATCACCACGGAGACTAAACTGAGGAAGTAGATAGGCTCGACCATCATATGTGAAGGCAGAAGCTGCTGTAGGACTTACTACACTGTAGGATGTATTGAATGAAATCTGATTAGTAGAGCTGATCACTGATTCGAATAATAGGGTGCCACTGTATAGCCCTGAGAGGGCTAAGACCACCTCATTGGGCTCATCATTATCTGCCTGAATGATGATCTGAATATTTTCAAATAATTCTTGATCTCTCGAGCAGTCCGAGATAGTTGAATCATATGCTCCTACGAATACATCAGAAAGGTATGAGCAATTACTCTGGACGGTAGCATTGGGGTTATAGTTTTCTGCAGATGGATCTGTACATCCAGGCAGTTCTTCATCAGAGGAGCATGATGGGATGATTATCATGACTAAGCCGATAATCATTATATAGTATTTCATGCTATTCTATTTTTAGCGCTTTATTAATAGCCGCTACTTGTGACTTTAGCCTCTGTATTTCCTCTTGCTGATGAGCTATTAGATTTTGCTGTTCTTGCATCCCTTGGATGAGGATTGGGACCAGGCCTAAATAGTTGACGGTGAGGAATTTTTTAGAGGTATAGTTTTTCTCGTACTCCTCTTGAGACTCTTCTAAAGTTTTTGGGAAAGCTGACTCATTGACGAGATGAGGATATACCTTTTTTAGTTCTTGTGCGATGAGCCCTACTTGTTGGCCTTTCGGGAAGGCTGACTTGTATTTGTCTCTATCGTATTCATAGGTAGCTACATTAAGCCGATTTATTTGCTCGAGAGCATGATGGTAGGGTTTTATGTTTTTCTTAAGTTTGCGGTCAGATGGATTGGAAAAAGTCCCTATGACATCAACGTCTCCATTAAAATATCCGGCTTTAATGGTTGCACCTTGTGCTCCTGTAGTACCTTGTGCGATATCCCCAAAGACGGCTACTCGCCAGCTGCCATCCGACTGCCCAAAAATCTGCCCAAAAACACCATTCCCACTACCAAAAGAGGTACCATAGACACCGTTAGACCAGCTAATGCCATAAACCCCAAATTGTGCTCCTCCATTTCCGTCTGCTCGTCCGTATAGACCAAAATTCCATCCATCTCCATCACCTATGCTATGCCCAAAAATTCCAGTTTCTTCATTTGTGCCAAAAGCTGTGCCTTGCTGTAGTGCGTACAGTCCGACATTGGTAGTAGCTCCATCTGAGATGATCTCCATATTGTTTTGTGCTAAAAGGGACACCTTCAAGCCTATAGCTAAAAGAGTGATGATGAGAGATTTCATAGGGACTGACTTTGAGGTACTGCACAAATACCAGATTCGTAGGCGATTCTGACAAGACCCGCTGTATTTCGTACATTAAATTTTGATAGCATATTTTTTCGGTGAGACTGGATGGTGTGTAGGCTCACGTGGAGATTGTATGCTATTTCTTTAGAGGTGAGCTCTTCGCTGATGAGCTTTAGGATTTCTTTCTCTCTTTTAGTGATCGTATAGTTCATTGTTAAGCTATTGATTGTGGTATAAAGTAATTGACTCTTTCTCGTAGCTGAAATAGTAGGATTCATACAGATTTTGAGCGTTTTCTATAGGAATCCATATAGACGAAAGGCTGTATTTCACTTTGGAATGGCAAAAAACGATAGAACTAAAAGCGACATCCTGTATATTACCTCTTGATGAAGGTAGCTATATCCATATTTTTTTTGTTGCTGAGCTATACGTACGGAGGGGCTCAGATGGATCAGAGCTATTTATTTGAGAGGATACAAGAGAAAAAGAGCATTGATGATCCTATAGCTCGAGACTCACAGCTGATCTGGCAGTATAACTATACGATCGAGGAGCTCGCTCGTACGCAGGACGAGCGGGTGGCTGCATATGTTGATACTCTGCGAGAGAGAGCGATGTCATCATCATGGCCCAGTGCTATGGCTTTTTACCATCGAGCGATGGGTAGAATGCATGATTTTAGAGGGGAATTTGCCAATGCCTTGGAGCACTATGATCAGGCGATACAGTATTATGCTGATGCGAATGGGGAACTCAAAGAGTATGCCTTCACTTATGTGCTCAAAGCATTCTTGCTGAGCAATGCAGGGTACTATCCTGAGTGTATGGCTACCATAGAGGAGGGCCTCCCGATAGCCAGAGCTGCTAAAGGGAAGAACAGTCTATGCCTCATGCTGGACTGGTATGGAGACTACTATTATTATGGGATGGGTGGAGAAGTGGACAACATGAAAGCCCTGAGCTACTATAAGCAGGTGAATGAGATACTGCCTCAGATATCTTATGCCCGTATCATAGCTGATAATTTTTCGGTACTATCTGGAGTCTATGGCCGGTTGGACGATATGGAGCTGTCGGATAATTATTTTGCGAAAGCTGATAGTGTCCTGAGCGAAACGAACCTACCCAATGTGAAGTGGGGCCTTTATGCAGAAAGAGCTAAACAATTAGAGCAAAATGGTGACTATCAAGGGGCTAATGATATCTATACCTCGATCATGAGCTACATGGATGAAAATCCTAATAAAGTGTTCAGAGCTCGCTACTATAAAGCGCTTTATGAAAATTATAAGGCGCTCAATCAGCCAGACTCTGCTATAGTCTATCTCGAAAAGTATATGGCTGATGCTGATGCTCTTGATACCCAAGAGCTGAAACAAAAGTATGATGAGATCCAAGCTAAATATGAGCTATCTCAAAAGAATGTAGAGATCGAGCGGCTCCATAGTAAGCAGAGAGGACTTCAAAATATGGGTCTGATCGCTTTGCTGATGGGGGCATTGATTGGTGTATATTTTTATCACCGCTCAAATCAACGATTAAAAACCTCTAATCAAGCCTTAGCGAAGGCTCAAAAATCCATCAAAGAATCCTTCGTCAAAGGGGAGCTCTCAGAGCGACAGCGTATCGCCTCTGATCTACATGACAATGTCAATACCAAGATCGCAGCGACTAAGTGGCGTATCGAGGCTATGCAGCAGGGCATCGATCCTGATCATCAAGATGATGTCAAGCCAATCATCGATATGATGGATGATGTCTATCAAGATGTAAGAAATATAGCACACAATCTCGCTCCGAGTCGTTTGATGGAGGTGGGACTCGTAGCTTCGCTCAAAGAGATGGCCTATAGGCTCAATGAATCACACAAAATTCATTTTGACATAGATGCTACTGAATGCGATGAAAGCCTCATCACTGACGAGGTGTATCAAGTGTACAACATCGTATTTGAGCTTATCAATAACATACTCAAACATTCAGCGGCTGATGTAGCCTCTGTCAAAATAGCCACAGCCGCTAAACATCTGAATATCATAGTGACAGACAATGGGAAGGGGTTTTCTCCTGATCACCAAGGTCATCATGGACTCGGGCTCAGTAGCATCAGGGAGCGCCTACGCACTCTCGACGGAGAAATGGAGATATCATCAACCTCTGGCGAGGGCACACGGATACAAATACTACTGCCAATAAGTACTTAGTTGACCAGTTTTGCCTTCATGGCAAATTTTATCACTCCGACTGTCGATTTAACATTTAGTTTTTTCAAAATATTATGTCGATGGGTCTCCACAGTGCCTGTACTGATGTACAGCTGTTCGGCGATTTCGTTTGAGGAGAGCTCTTCAGCCAGTAGTTTGATGATTTCGACTTCTCTTTTAGTGAGGCTCTTGAGGGTTTTATTTATTTGGATGGTGGAGGATTGACCTGAGTCGGATTTAGTCAGCATGGATCTGAGGGCCTGCTGCCCAAAGAAAATATCGCCAGCATGTATAGTCAGTATGGCATCTCTGAGCTCTTGACGTCCTGCTTTTTTGAGTAAATATCCTGATGCCCCTGCATGAAAACTATCCTCTATGTCTTTAGAGTTTTCATTGACAGTGAGGAGTAGGACCTTGACATCGGGATGTTTCGACTTGATCTGGGAGCAGAGCTGTAGGCCATCAAGCTCTGGCATGCGAAAATCACTCACCAAAATATCAATCCTCTCTGCTCTGATCAGTGACAATACCTCAGTAGGGTCCGTAGTAGTGAATACTACCTCGATATCCTCCATCATACCAAAAAGGAGCTTGAGGCTATCCACGATCATCGCATGATCATCTACCAGACCTATTTTTATCATTTCATATTCCTTTGATAGAAATATACTCTTTTGTCAGCATATAGCCCCAACAGGCTTCTACTTATTACTCTGTGCATGTACCGCTGCTATGGCCACCATATCTACGATCTCATGTACTGTAGCGCCGAGCTGTAGGATGTGTACAGGCTTCTTGAGGCCTAAGAGTACGGGTCCTATCATATCAATTTTAGAGACTTGATGTAGTAGGTTGTAGGCGATATTCGCAGATGATAGATTAGGGAATATGAGCGTATTTGCTCTTTTACCCGTTATCTTGGAGAATGGGTGGAGCTCATCTGCTATATCTGCACCCAGTGCCATATGGGCCTGCATCTCGCCATCTACGAGCCAGTCAGGATGTCGCTCATGGAGGATCGCAGTAGCTTCTCTCATCAGCACCGCTGATTCACCATTGGGTACCGACCCAAAATTAGAATATGTCACCAGGCCGATCACTGGTTCAATATTGAATGTACGTACCTGCTCTGCTACCAGCTCTGTGATATCAGCGATATCCGCTGCGGTGAGAAAATGATTAATCGTCGTATCAGCGAGGAATAGTGGACCGTTTTTAGTCATTAGAATGTGCATGCCTGCTACCTTCTTGACGCCATCTCTTGGGCCGAGTATCTGTAGGGCTGGACGTACAGTATCTGGGAAATTTCGTGTTAGACCTCCGATCATGGCATCGGCATCTCCCATCTCGACCATCATAGCTCCATAGTAGCTACGACGCTTCATGATATTTTGAGCTTCTGCTAATGTGTATCCCTTTCGTTGGCGTTTTTTATAGAATTCTCCTGCGTATAGCTTAAATTTTGATTTCTCGTCTTCATTCACTGGCATGTATGGACATATGATCTCTATGCCTGGCAGATCGATGTTGTATTCTGTCATGATCTGCTGAATGGTCTCTACATTGCCCAGCAATACTGGTTGTGCGATGCGCTCCTCGATGACGACCTGAGCGGCCTTGAGTACAGAGAGATTTTCTGCATCAGCGAATACCACTCGTTGGATTGATTGCTTTGCTTTTGTCTCTATGACTTTAGAGAGGTTGTTATCATGTCCGAGTCTCTCTGAAAGCTCAAATCTATATTGATCCCAATCGGTGATCGGTGCCTGGGCGACTCCACTTTCCATGGCTGCTTTAGCTACGGCTGGTGCCACCTCTGATATGAGCCTCGGATCGACAGGTTTCGGGATGATGTATTCTTTGCCAAAGTTGAGATTGATATTGCCATAGGCCGTATTGACGATGTCTGGTACGGGTTTCTTAGCCAGCTCGGCTAATGACTTGACAGCTGCGATTTTCATCTCTTCATTGATCTCAGTGGCCCGCACATCGAGTGCTCCTCTGAATATGAATGGGAATCCCAAGACATTATTCACCTGATTAGGATAGTCAGATCGACCCGTAGCCATGATGACATCTTTTCGAGCAGCGGTAGCATCTTCGTAGCTGATCTCTGGAGTAGGATTAGCCATGGCGAATATAATTGGATCAGGAGCCATATTCTTGATCATATCTTGGCTCAGGAGATTGCCCCGAGATAATCCTATGAATACATCTGCACCCTCTAAGGCATCACTCAAAGAGGTATCTGCAGGCATGTTGCCATTGACAAATTCTGGCTTTTTACCTGATAGATTAGATCTTGAGGGATGTATCAATCCCTTGCTATCATACATGAAGATGTTTTCCTTTTTTGCGCCAAGCGAAACATATAGCCGATTACAAGAAATCGCTGAGGCTCCAGCTCCACTCACTATAATTTTGACCTTGGAGATGTCTTTGTCGACGATCTCCAGCGCATTGAGCAGGGCAGCAGCTGAGATGATCGCTGTGCCGTGCTGATCGTCATGCATCACAGGGATGTTGAGCTCTTTCTTGAGTCGCTCCTCGATCTCAAAGCAGGCAGGAGCAGAGATGTCCTCTAGATTGACCCCGCCGAAAGTAGGCTCCAGGATCTTGACTGTTCGGACGAACTCGTCTACATCAGTGGTATCCAGCTCGAGATCAAAGCAGTCTATGTCTGCATAGATTTTGAATAATAGGCCTTTACCTTCCATGACAGGTTTGCCGGCGGCAGGGCCGATATCTCCGAGTCCGAGTACAGCAGTACCATTACTGATGACAGCGACCAGATTTCCCTTGGCGGTATACTTATATACATCCTCTGGATTTTTAGCGATCTCCAGGCAGGGATCAGCTACACCAGGAGAGTAGGCGAGAGAGAGGTCACGCTGATTAGCTGTATCTTTAGTCGGGATGACTTCGATTTTACCAGGGCGTCCTTTCGCATGATATTCCAGTGCTGCTTGTTTCAGTTTATCACTCATCAGTTGCTTTTATAGGCTTACTTAAAGATTTATACAGTTTTAGGCCAGCAAATCTCAAAAGATTTTAGATGCTGAACTAATAATTGACACTAAATGAATACTAAAAATCAGAAAATGATCATTTACTTACCGCTTCGACGAGCGGATTGAGTAGCTGACTGATATCCCAGTTAGCCCGATCGCTGGTCAGTCCGAGTCGTACGACTACCATATCGAGCGATGGGATGATTACCACCTGCTGCCCCTCAAACCCCGAGGCGTAGTAGGCATCCTGAGGCACATTGGGCCAGTGTCTGGGCATCTCTGAGTCAGCTGGCTCACTGAGTCCATTATTCCAAAATTGTGCAGAGTAGAATCCTTCTTTGAGGACAGGTGTGCGCTTGCGACTATAGTCGACCCATCCTTCAGGGAGTAGTCTTTCATTATTCCAGACGCCATCATGTAGGTAGAGTAAGCCCCACTTAGCCCAGTCTCGTGCAGTCGCATACATGAATGATGACCCAACGAATGTCCCAGAGGCATCAGGCTCTATCACGGCGCTGCTCATGCCCAGCGGCCCAAACAAGCGCTCATAGGGATAGCGATGATACTCCTCATCAGAGCTAAATGATCGACGGATGATCTGGCTGATGAGATTAGTCGTGCCGCTGGAGTAGTACCAGTGAGTGTTGATCGGATGTGCCTGCTGTGCATCTGCGACGATATCCGCAGCAGATGCCTTAGTCCATAGCATCTTATTGACGCTGGAAGGTTTAGAGTAGTCTTCGACCCAGTCCAGTCCTGCAGTCATATGCATCAGATCATTGAGCTTGATCTGGGCACGAGGATCCATGGGATGCTGATGCCACTGCGGTATGTTAGCTCGGTCATCGAGGTCGAGCGCACCATCTTTGACACGGAGCCCTACGAGAGTATTGGTCACGCTCTTAGTCATGGACCAGCCGAGGAGTGGTGTCTCAGCATCTATGCCATCAGCGTACTGTTCTGCTATTATTTTGCCCTGATGGACTACCAGTACTGCTCGAGTATAGCGAGGATTGTCAGGATAGGGCTCATCAAAAGCGTAGTCGAGAGCTTCTTGTATTTTTCCCATATTGACGGTAGGAGAAGTCGTGATTGTATCCATACTGCCCAAGGGCCACTGTAGGCTATCCGATGGAGGGATAGCAGTGATTTGCTGGAGGTTTGGGATGCCTTGAGCCATGAGTTCTTCCATAGATGTCTCTGAGAGCAGCGTACAGCCGACACCCTTACGATAGATAGCTTTTCTCTTGACCCAGAGATATGAGGCCGTAGCGGAGCTGGATGCTCGATCTACTTCAGTTTTGACGAATGAAGAAGCACTCACAGCGATATCCTGCTCCAGTACTGACTCTGGCGTCCTGCCACTGACATATACGCAGGAGCACATGGTCTTAGCATTATAGCCAGCGGCTATACGCAACATCTGATCGGCATAGTGCCATACTTCGAATACGATGATGGCTGCAGCCAATAGAAGGATATACTTGATATATTTTTTCACAGTGAGGAGTGGTCTGATCTGCTGCTAAGATATTGGATGAATTTTGAAAAAAATAGGGGATGTCTTTATATAAAACATTAGAAATAAAGGATTAGTCTAAAACAAAATTTGCTACCATTTCAGACGTCATTTCTATACTGATGAATTCTTTTGAAAGTGAATAACATTTTGTTTTGGACGTTTGAGAAAAGTCTGCAATTTTCGATATAATTGGAGCTATTGTCCCATCAGAGTTAAATTCAAATAGCTCAATTCCTAAAATTTCAACTTGTTTCATTTTACACTTCTCGATAAAATCAAGACTTGTATCATAAAACATATAAATCTCATTTCCAGAAACATGAACTTTATGTCCTGATAAAATATGAATTATTGGATTCATTCAAAAAGACGTTTACAAAAGAGAATAGTGATCCTAATTTAAAGTTAAAACCGCAAAGAAAAATTAAGATTGACAGTGCGGTCGAGGAGGCTTGTCTCTGTGCCGATGATGGTGTTGATCCGATTATTTTGTCCATCACGATTGCTCGGCACGGAGAATATATACTGGAGGTAGTCCACATTAGCACGATCAAGAAGATTGAAGGCAGAAATCCCAATTTTGGCATCCATGCCCTGTATGCCGAAATCATAAGTCACTCCCAGATCCCAGCGCATGTAGGCAGGTAGTCGGGTGATGCGATCTCGAGGACGGATGTTTTCTCGAGTATCGTCGGGGTCAAAATTGGTCAAGTCATTGTAAGGCCGTCCAGAGGAGTAGATACCATTGAGGTTGATCGAGAAGTCTCCGATGTTATATTCATTGACCCACTTGAGCTGATGACGTCTGTCGAGCTCAGAGGGGAACGCCTCACCCCGATAAATTCCATTGAAACTATTAGTGCTGCGACTCAGGGTATAGGATAACCACGTGCTATACTTTGGCAGGGTATAGGCACCGGTGAGATCCAGTCCTATGGTCTCTCCAGATCCGACGAAAAATCGATAGTCATTTTGAGACTGAGGAGCACCTGGATTATTGAGCGGAGAAGTATTAAATGCATAGTCGATCACGCCGTCTGTATTTCGATAGTAGGCTTCCGCATCGAGTAGAAGGCGGCCGTGCTGATAGTGAGCACCGAGCATGATATTATCAGCGCTACTCACTGGGATGTTTCGATCATTCGCCATGACCCAGAGCTGACGAGTGCGACCTTGCATATTTTCAAATGATAGCTGTCTCACCATCTGATACTGTCTACCGATGGCGGACTTGAGATATAGCTGATCGCTGAGCTTCTTGGTTAGTGATATTCTGGGTGACAGGTAGGTCTGATTGGTGCCTGTATAGTAGCTGCCTCTCAGGCCTGCATTGATCTGCCATCCTTTTGAGAGTTTGATTTGGCTTTCGGCGAATAGAGTGAATGTTTGTTCGGCATTGATTTGATCGAGTAGGTCTTCTTCATCTCCAGAGAGTAGTAGATCGGTAGACTGATGAGTGAGATCGAGTCCGAGGGTGTAGATCATCGCAGAGTCTTGATGTAGCTGCAGGTAGCTTTTCCAGCCTGCATCTTGGACCTGATTATACTGAGCTCCACTCACAGAAAATTCTCGATTTATATCATTCCGATTATTCTCCAAGGAGATGTTAAGCGATGCATCATTTTCATAGGCGCTATAGTACATGAGATTTTGCCACTTGAGTCGGTCTGAAAGTTGGCTTTGATTCGTAATGCTGGCTCCAAGATTTGACCAGTCTTCGAGATTGGCATAGCTCTCCTCATGAGTGATGACCTCTCCAGGCCTCCTACCGCTGAATGAATTAGAATAGCTATCATCAAAGAAATCATTGCTACTATAAAAATTGAAATCAACTCGGTGAGCAGCGCCTGGTGTATAGCTCAGCTTAGCATTCCAATCATTAAATCTAAAATCAGGCGTAGAAGAGAGGATGTCATCTCTGGATAAGAGGCCAAAATATTGAATGGAGTTTTCTTTCTCTTCTGGACTGTCAAATAAATCGAATAGATCGGTCTCTGATACATTAGTATAGCTGGTCCGACTACTCACAGCTAAGGATAGCTGCTGTGTCATTGGGATCTGTAGGGCCAGCGAGGTGGTCAGGAGATTGATGTCGAGTATGCCCGTGATCTGTGACTCCCCGTGCTCATGACTACTCATACTGAGCATGCCAGAAGTCTTACCGCCGTACTCTATAGGGAGATTGTTTTTGTAGAGTGATGCTTCAGCCACATAAGAGCTATTGATCGAACTGAATATCCCATAGTAGTGACTGGCATTGTAGATGGGCATACCATCCATGACGATCAGTGTTGCATGGTCCTCTGCGCCACGGATTTTGATACTGGCGGAGGCATCATTGTGAGCAGTGACTCCGGACATGAGCTGTACCTGTCTGAAGATGTCCTGGCCCATCACGCTACTGGCTTGGCTGCTACTTGGACTGATATGGATGTCGGTACTATGGGTATCCGTATCGAGTGCTATAGGATCTGAGCGATCTGCGACCTCGATATCGTTGATCTCGATGGAGGCTTGCTCTATGGTGATATTAGTATTCTCTTCAGTCAGTGATACTTGTTTTGGCTTATAGCCAATCAGAGATATGAGGGCTATGGGATCCGATATCTCTGTCGATAGAGTGATAGATCCATCACTATCGGTATATCCTCCAGTAGGAGAATCCTGTATGCTGACGGCTACCAGCTCGAGTGGTACGCCCTCAGAATCTGTGATCTTGAGGTCATAGGATATCGAATGATTTTTTGACTTAGGTCGAAGTAGGATCTGCCGCTCTCCCATATACTGACACTCCAGATCATACTGCTCCCAGATAGGATCGAGTAGAGCCGACAGCGTACTGGCTGACGTAGATATAGTCAGACGATCAGTCGAGATGAGATCTGTGCGGTAGGCTACTCGGAGCTCATAGAGATCCTCGATATGCTCGATGAACTCCTCAAAGCTCATATCCTCGACCTCGAGTACATAGTCCTGCCCATGACTGATACTCATATGCAGTATACATATGATCGGTATTATCACCCACCTCAGTCGCTGAGCTATGCTCATGTAGTCGATAGTTTTACTTATTGATCTGTACTCAGGTACACTTTATTGGAGTCGATTTGGTATTGGAGGTTTAGCGGCCAGCAGACTTTTTTGAGGGCTGTCTCCAGATCTCCCGACTCAAAGAATCCTGTATAGCGTATCTCTCGCAGCGTAGCCTCAGCCTCGATAGTCACATCATACTCACGCTCGATGCTCGGTATGATATCTCCCAGTGTCTGATCTTCAAACTGATAAAAGCGCACTGCGGATGAGCCTGCCTCGGCATAGCTTGGCATGGGTGCATTCTTAGCATAGCTCATGCCTGCGGTCAAAATCTCTGAGTGACTACCGACAGTGACTTTCACCTTTCCTCGGTAGACATGTACTGTGAATCCGTCAGCCTCACTATTCACTGTGAAATTAGTCCCAAGCACCTCTACTCGACCATTGTCAGTGCTGACGATGAAGGGAGCTCCTTTCTCCACTTCAAATCGGGCCTCACCTGACAGCTTGATACGACGCTCGTGCTCCCAGCTATCTCGATCATACTCGAGGGTGCTCCCAGTGGACAGATCTGCATAGGATGCGTCTGGGAGACTTATATTTTGGGCGAGTGTCTCTTGATTATGATGTATCTGCCAGCTATCATCGCTCGTAGTTCCTGGCCTCGCCAATAGTAGCAAGGCGATACAAGCTGCCGCAGCCATAGCTCCCCATATCCAGTATTTGGATCGTTTGGTGTCGAGCTGTTGGGCTTTGGTGCTTTGATCGATACGCTGCCAGACCGCTTCTTTTTTAGCAAAATTCTCCTCCTGAAAACGTATTCCGCTGATGAGCTTTTTGGCCTCAGCCACTCTATCGGCTGCATCAGGATGTGCTTTTAGCCAGGTCTCCCACTGAGCAGTATTTTCACCCTGAGTGACATAATCGACGAATCCATCATCGCTGATGAAATCCTCTATTTCGTAGTGTAGATATTTATCATTCATTTCATTTTTATTCGTCGAATAATTCAATTAAAAAATCGTCACGGGTGGTGGCTGTATATACTATCCGGCACTCACCCAGTCCGCTGGTCATGATACTCTGACATAAGCCTCTATCGTCAGCCGTATCCACATGACTTCGTCCGAGGACGCAGTGGCCTAACTCGTGAAAGACTACAAACTCTCGCTCCAAATCAGTAGCTCGAACCCAATACTCGGGATCAATATAGATCCGATGAGCACCATTAGTATAGCTCACACACTGTCCGGCGACCTCATCGGCTGCCGTCTCGATATGAGCGGATAGGCTGTAGTCTCTGAGATCTATATACCGATCCTGATCGGCTGCCGCTTCCACAAAACGGTCCACATACGGTGCTAACTCACTATCGATATCATAGATCGTATCGCTACTGTCATCGCTACAACTCGTGGCTATCGAAAACAATAGAACTAAGCATGTCGGGGCCAAATATCTCATGAGATAGGGTATATGTCTACCTCCATAAGAGAAAAACAGGCGCTGTGTACTCTATCACTGGGACAAAATGTGAAAAATGATCAATGTCAAAAGAATAGTCATGGCCGCTCTCAACTTTTTGATGCTGGCGCTTATGGTGTTGCGTAGAGACTGATACTGTATACCGACTATCTCTGCTATGTGCTCATACTCCAGTCCCTGATAAAACTTAAGAAAGAGAATCTCTCGCTGTCGATCAGAGAGTGTCTCAAATGCCTTTTTCAGCTTGAGGCTGGTCTCACGATCCATCTCGCCCTGTATGATCATGCTCTCGATAGCCAGCTCTGGCTCAAATGGTACTTGATCAAATGACTCTACCGATTGTGATTTGGACTTTTTCTTGAGATCATGGACTACTCGCCTGCGGAGCGATGCTGCGAGATATCTCCTGATGCTATCTGTCGGTCCGAGGCGCTCACGCCTCTCCCAGATATCGACGAATAAATCATGGATAGCATCCTCGACTATCTGTGTATCTTGAAAGACCTTTCGACCATAGTTATACAGATAGCTCGACTCACGATCATAGATAAGTCGTAGTGCAGACTTATCTCCACTTCTTAGTTTGTCCCAGATATCTTCGTCAGTATATAGCTGCATTACGATTGAGTAGTCAGACCGCTAAGTAAACTGATAAAGTTGAGAAAAATTTTAGGCAGTCACTCCTTCGTATAGTTCTTGACGTTGTTTTTTGATCTCCTCGGAGCGGATATAGTCATCAAATGACATGAGCTTGTCGATCATCCCAGTTGGAGATATTTCGACGATACGATTGCACACAGTATCGAGTAGCTGATGGTCATGTGAGGTCATAATCAGATTACCAGGGAATTCTCTCAAGGCATTATTCAGTGCGGTGATGGACTCGAGGTCAAGGTGGTTAGTTGGTTCATCCAGCAGGAGGAAGTTAGGGTGTGCGAGCATTACCTTAGAGAGCATGCATCTTACTTTTTCTCCCCCAGAGAGGACGCTTGACTTCTTATAGATCTCATCTCCAGAGAAGAGCATACGGCCTAAGAAGCCTCGGATAAACTGTTCATCTTTCTCCTCTGAGTACTGACGGAGCCAGTCTACGAGTTCGAGGTCATTTTCATTGCTGAAGAATTCTGCATTTTCATTAGGGAGATAGTCAAATGTGATCGTCTGTCCCCACTCGATGGTGCCACTATCAGCCTCTGCCTTTCCAGCTAATACCTCATAGAAGGCGGTCACTGCAGAAGAATCCTGACCAATGAGAGCAATCTTCTCTCCTTTGTTAAACTGGATATCAACGTTAGAAAAAAGTAGCTGACCTTCCGCATTTTTCTTACTTAGCCCGGAGATTTTGAGCATTTGATCACCTACCTCACGTTCTGGCTTGAAGTGTACGAATGGATACTTACGAGTAGATGGTTTGATCTCTTCGAGTTTGAGCTTGTCGAGGGCCTTTTTTCTACTGGTAGCCTGCTTCGACTTAGACGCATTAGCGGAGAATCGCTGGATGAACTCCATCATCTCCTTCCGCTTTTGCTCCATTTTCTTATTCTTATTAGCCAGTTGCTGAGCCATCAGCTGACTTGACTCATACCAGAATGTATAATTACCAGTATAGATATTGATCTGACTGCGATCGATATCGACCATATGTGTACAGACCATATCAAGGAAGTATCTATCGTGAGATACTACGATCACGAGATTCTTAAAGTCGGCCAAGAAGTCCGATAGCCATGTAGCAGTCACAGCATCGAGATCATTCGTCGGCTCATCGAGGAGTAGGATGTCTGGATCGCCAAAAAGCGCTTGAGCTAAGAGTACCTTTACTTTTTGAGCACCGGTGAGATCTTTCATCAGCGTATAGTGATACTCTTCGGCGACACCCATGTTGCTGAGGAGCTCGGCAGCATTGGATTCTGCTTCCCAGCCGCCCATTTCACCGTATTGGTTTTCGAGCTCTGCAGCACGGATTCCTTCTGCTTCTGTAGCATCAGGATTCATGTAGATCGCATTTTTCTCGATCATGATATCGTACATCTCTTTGTGCCCCATCATCACAGTATTGAGCACTTGCTCCTCTTCGTACTCAAAGTGATTTTGCTTGAGGACGGCCATCCGCTTACCTGGCTCTATGGATACAGCGCCTCGATTGGGCTCGATCTCTCCCGATAGGATCTTGAGGAAGGTAGACTTACCCGCTCCATTCGCTCCGATCACACCATAGCAGTTACCATTGGTAAACTTGATATTGACATCATCAAATAGGATTCTTTTGCCGAATTGTAAGCTTATATCGTTGACTGTGATCATAGTACTACTTGTCAGAAATGATTAGAAAAAATGGACTCGCTCAAACGAAGCCGCAAAAGTACTCTTCTACATCAATAAATGCCAATTGATTCCTCCTCTCTTGTCATTTCAAACGTTAGATTGAAATCTTAATTCATCGAAGTTAGGATGCCAATGGCTCCAGGGATTGGTGATTCAGCATAGGGTAGGGTTCACAGGCGCATGGCGCAGGCCCTTCGTAAGTCACAGTATCTCTCCTATCGTCGAGATGACAGAAAATCACAATTCTTTACTTGTTTGTTTTTGTCATTTCGAACGCCAGAGAGAAATCTTCATCAATCGGAGGCAGGATGCAAACGGCTCCGCAGATTGGTGATTTTAGCATAGGGTAGGATTCATAGGTGCATGGCGTAGTAGCTCCGTAAGTCACAGTATCTCTCCCGATGGTCGAGAAGACAGTAAAGCAAAGCTATACTTCATCAAATGAACGTGCCAATGTTGACACTTCAATCTGGTAACAAAAATAAAATCAAAAAAAATCACCATCCAAAGAGTACAAAGCGAGAAGTACCTCCTTCTACAGACAAATACTTAATAAAACATAAACACGCTACGCCCAATATAGAGGAAGGCCTTCCCTAAAGTAATCAGCGAAGCAATTCAAAAAACAGATTAAAAAAATACAATCATGAAGAATCGAATTTTTGTTCAGTTTCTTTTTATCATCCTTGGTATCGCTTCCTTTTCCGCATTCTTGACCTCCTGCTCTGATGACGACTCGTATGATACGATCGAGTCTACCGAAAATTTCGTCGAGCAATCCGTTTACTCACTGCAGACGGAGGCTAATTGTGGTAAGATGGGTTGTTACGAATTTGTATTTCCGCTCACGATAGAGTATCCAGATGGGACTACGGAGTCTGTGGATGACTATGCTACTCTCCGTACGAGCCTACGGACATGGTACGAGGCTAATTATGAAGATCTGGATCTCCCAGCTCCTGACTCGCTCCGTAGATTCAGACATGGATATATAGGAGATATCCCGTGGGATATCCTGCCATCTCTGAGCTATCCGCTGGAGGTACTGTCTGAGGATGGTGAGGTCATCACTGTCAGTAGCCGAGAGGAGCTCGCAGAGCTCAGACAGGAGTGCCGTCGTAGCTTCTATGGTAATAGAGGACGCCACGGACATGGCAAGGGAGACAGATGCTTTAATTTGGTTTTCCCATTGACAGTGGTTTTCCCAGACGGGACTACAGCTACTGCTGACGATCGCCAGGCTCTAAAGACAGAACTACGCACATGGCGAGCTGCCAATCCTGATAGCGAGGAGCGTCCATCACTGAGCTACCCTGTGACGGTAGAGATGGAGGATGGTAGCACGGTAGAAGTAGCCAGCCAAGAAGAACTCGAAGCCCTCAAAGAAAGCTGTAGCAGCGAAGAGTAAGAGTAGAAGATAAATGTTAGCAATATTTTAGGTGAGTGCATGGCAGCGATGTCATGCACTTTTTTGTTTATCTTGCATTATCGTTTAAGTAAATGTGCGAGGTATGGGTATTTGTAGATTTATCAGCTTTTTTCTTTTTGTTTCTTTGGCTATAGCCAATACCGCTAATGGACAAGTAAATTTCGCTATCTCTGAGGGTGTCGTGCTGGGTGAAACGGCAGACGGAGAGGAGATAATAGGGCGGACTTTAAAATTTAGTGATAAGGTATACCGGCTGTATATAGACTCGCTGAGGCAGTCACTCATCGTGCATCTCAGACCGACTAAGCGCAATGGGAAGTACTACAAACCCAAAGGTCAGGTCGTGTGTCTCGATATGAATGCTAATCGAGTCAAGTGGAGACGTGATATCAACTATAGTACCTCCATAGTCGATCATATGAATCATATGCTCATCGAGCGAAAAGCCTATAAGTCAATCAATATTAATCTGGATGATGGTAATGAAAACTGGGAGACTAAAGCAACTCTCATTTTTGTGGCTGGGCATAAAGATGTGGCGATCGGCTATACCAAGATCATGAATGAGAAGAAATCAACCCTCGTCGGTATAGATGTCAATACAGGGAAAACACTCTGGGAAGAAAAAGTATCGCCAAAGTATGGCTGGAGAGATATCGTGCCGCTCTCTGATAGTACGCTCCTGATCTCATCCTCAGGTCTGCATGTGATCGATTATCGCAAGGGAAAGCTCTGGGAGTATCAAGATAAATCAGGTAAGGAGAATTTTAATTTTTGGACGACAGTCAATGTCCTCTACAATATGAACTCTAATGTGTGGCTCGAAGAAGATGCATTATACTATAGTACCGATGTTGGAGTGGTCAAGTACACTGAAAAAGGGGAGAGGCTCTGGGGGACGACCTTGCCCTATGACAAGGCAGGCACTTCGTATCTGGTCGAGTATGATGCGATCCACCTGATGCTACTCAATACAGGCTATGTCAACTCTACTAATATGTATTACAAGGAGTACGGTGAGCCACAAATCATACTCCTCAATAAGCAGACAGGGGAAATCATTAAGCACATCGAAATACCAGAAAAACAGCTGAAATTTGTCCGAGACTATCATCTCAGAAATGATGAGATAGTCCTGACTAATAATCGACAGATCTCTATCATCAATCTTGATACAGGTGAGGTCAGAGCACATCGTACATATGGGTCTAATGGGATGAAAGTACTCGGTATCGTCGATGATGGCGCTCTGCTAAAGAGTCCATTGAATGGCGAATTTGAACCTATGAATGTTGGCGCTATCGAGGAAGAAGGACTCTATATACATGCCGATGATGATCGACTGGTCCGATTAGATAGTGATCTCAAGCCTACTGGATCCTATAGTATAGATCAAGATGTCTATGTGATAAAAGGAATAACCACAAACGAAGACGTCATCTACTCAAATGGACATAGCAGCTATATCCTCGATGAGGAGGGTCAGATCAAAGCGATCATCGAGGATGCGCAAAACTGGATCTATCGAGATGGGTACTACTATGTGATCTCTGATGATAAGATCCATATCATAGCTGAGTCGGACTTGTAGCGTTTTATTGTTTTTCTCTTTATCTTAGCTGTATCAATCAGATAGGTATCCATCATGACCATCTATATCAATATCAAGCGTAGAGACTCATTCTGCTCATAGTCTCATCACTCTGGTGACAGCGATCTGCTGTGACCTATCTTCTTAATTATTCTATTATCTCATCAATCTAATACGCTAAATAAGTATGGATTTACCCTATATCGAACCCTATAAAATAAAGATGGTCGAGCCCATCTATCGATCCACTATCGAGCAGCGAAAAGAGTGGATCAAAGCAGCTAATTATAATTTATTCAACCTAAAAAGTGATCAGGTAATCATCGATCTGCTGACTGATTCTGGCACAGGCGCTATGTCTGACCGTCAGTGGGCAGAAGTGATGCTCGGAGATGAGAGCTATGCAGGCTCGTCTTCTTTTGAGAAGCTCAAGACCACCGTGCAGCGACTCACGGGTTATGAATACTTTATTCCCACACATCAGGGGCGTGCTGCTGAGAATGTTCTCTTCTCCGCTACGGTCAAAGAAGGTGATGTGATCCCTGGCAATGCACACTTTGATACGACTAAGGGGCATATCGAGTTTCGTAAAGCAAGAGCTGTAGACTGTACGATCGACGAGGCATTTGACACCACCCTGATACACCCTTTCAAAGGGAATATTGATATCGCTAAACTCCAAGATACCATTGATGCCTATGGTGTGGAGCGTATACCATTCGTACTGATCACGGTGACCTGCAACTCTGCAGGTGGGCAGCCAGTGTCCATGGCTAATATCAAGGCTGTATCAGAGCTCTGTGGCAGCTACGAGATACCGGTGATATTTGACTCCGCTCGATTTGCGGAGAATGCTTACTTCATCAAGACTCGAGAGGAGGAGTATACCGATCATAGTATCAAGCAGATCGTGCATGAGATGTTCTCCTATGGAGATGGTATGACCATGAGTGCTAAGAAGGACGGACTGGTCAATATCGGAGGCTTTATAGCGCTGCGATCAGAGGAGATCTATCGCTCCTGCATCACCTACAACATCATGTACGAAGGATTCGTGACCTACGGCGGCATGTCAGGACGAGATATGGGAGCCTTGGCGCAGGGTCTAATGGAGTCGACGGAGTATGACTATCTGGAGAGTCGTATCTATCAGGTGCAGTATCTGGGAGAGCGATTAGTCGAGATGGGTATACCAGTGCAGCAGCCTTTTGGAGGACATGCGATCTATATCGATGCGGATCGGTTCGTGCCGAATATCCCTAAAGAAGAATACCGAGCACAGTCATTAGCCGTAGAGCTATATATCACTTCTGGTATCCGTAGTGTGGAGATCGGTACGCTACTGGCTGATCGAGATCCCGATACGGGGCTGGATCGATATCCTCGACTGGAGCTGGTCCGTCTGACGATCCCTCGTCGAGTCTATAGTCTATCTCATATGGAGTACATCGCAGTAGCGATCAAAAATGTGTATGATACTCGCCATGAGGCCGAGCATGGCTACCAGATCCGTTGGGAGGCGCCGATCATGCGACATTTCACCGTAGAGCTGGAAAAGAAAGGATAGCGATAATAAAAAGGCCCCTTCCCGGGCACGGATGGGATAGGGGCCATAATCGCAACACTTAGCAAATACTGTTCTTTATTTTATCTCAATCGTCTTTGGCGATTGCTTGATAGCTTCATCTTTTTTCGCAACAGTCACAGTGAGTACGCCATTGTCATAGCTGGCATTGATGTTTTCTCTATCGATTTCATCGGATAGGTGAAAACTTCGCTTGAAGCTGCTATAGTTAAACTCTCTACGAGTGAACTTCCCATTTTCGTCCGTAGTTTCAGATTCTTCCTTTTGCTCGGCAGAGATGATCAGATTATCATTGTCGAGCTCTATGTTAAATCTGTCTTTGGCTAATCCTGGCGCAGCCACCTCTATACTGTAGACATCATCTTTCTCGATAATGTTTACTGAGGGAGTGCTACTGGTGAATTCTGTCCCGAAAAAATCCGATACGCTACGACCAAAAAAGTCATCGATAAATGAGTTGACTGGTGCTGGTCTGTAGGGTCTGAATGGATTATACTTTACTAAAGTCATGGTTCTGTTATTTTATGATGGTTAATGAAAAATAATGTGCTTACTGTATGGTGATCTGTCTCGGTGGCTGAGGGATCGCTTCTTCCTTCTTGCTGAGTGTCACAGTTAGTATTCCGAGGTCAAATTTTGCCTCTACCTTATTCGTGTCGATGTCCTCAGGTAGTCTGAAGTTTTTCTTGAATCCTGCATAGTTAAATTCTCGCAGACGGTACTGGCCTTCGGTAGCCTCTTTCTCTTTGCTTTCAAGTTTGAGGATGTCTTCATCTACGATGATATTGACATCATCACGTCCGTATCCTGGTAGTGCTACTTGGAGCTCTACTTTGTCTTCGTGCTCGATGACGTTGACGGCAGGATTAGTGTAGTGTTTGTTGTCTGCTTTTTGGACTACATCTCCCACAGCGGTATTGAAAAATTCATTGATCAAATTGCCAAAGTGAGGAGTATAGGTCACTTGTCTTCTTGGGTTTCTTGTGTGTGTCATCTTATTATATGTTTTTGTATTCATGATTGTTTTTTAGATCAAATCTTACGCTCTCCTATAGATCAAGTGCTGTGCCATGCCAAAAAATGAGTGTTTTGAAAGAAAAAGTGTCAGTAAAGCGCAACCCAAGTTGACAAAATGGCAGCTTATTTTGAAATGACAATGACAAAATGACATATAAAGCATAAAAAAAATAGGATTGCTTCTCAAGAAGCAATCCTATTTTTGGATTAAATTACTGGGTTTAAAAGTTTGATCTTATTCTTTGATCTTCTTTTCCAGTTGGCCAATGCGCTCTTTTACCATATTGATTTTCGTCATTCTTTGATCATAGGCATCTTGAGTGATTTTGCCATTTTCGAGTTGCTTGTTGAGCGCTGCCTCGGCTCTATCAAGTTGAGATTTTGCATTTTTTGCTTTCTCTTTTGACAGTTCTCGCTTGGACTTTATCTCTTGCTGCTTTTCAGCTTTGACTTTAGAGAGCTGCTCTTTTTTCATAGATCGATACTCTTCTCTTTTAGACTTAGCCTCTTTATTCAGAGCCTTGATCTTTTCTTCTTTTTCTTCGTCACTGAGAGATTCATCATTTTCTATAGCTTGGCGCTGAGCTTTGATTTCTTCTCTATACTCTTTCTTCATGGCTTTGCCTTCAGATTTCCCTTTGGCATCTGCTTTATTGGCTCTCCACTCTTCTTTTTTCTCTTTGATTAGAGTTTCTTTTTCTTCTTCAGAGAGATTTGCGTTTTCTTCGATGGCCTTTACTTCTTCTTTATGAGCGGCCATTTCAGCCTTTCTGACTTCACGGTCCGCTTTTTTAGACTCTTTTAGGGCCATTTTTTCTTCCTTCTTAGCTTGGCCTTTGCCACTCTGCGCACTCACAGAGAAACTGATAGAAAAAGCCATCATCATCATTGCTAATACTTTCATGTTCAATTTGCTCTTTTTCATTTTTTTCAAGTTTATAGTTTTGAAAATTTGATTTGTTATTAGGACGTGGGTTTTACTGATTTGCATCAATGTCCTTCATTAGACTGTCTATCTCGGCATTGATTGAGTCCAGTTCGGTACTTTCTTTATCGATGGCTATGATATCATCAGTCATTTGTGATTCTACCCTGTTATTCTGTTGATTATCAGCAGATTGTGAGCTGTTTGAAGAGCCGCAGGCAGACAGAATTGTCAGGGCTATGACACAGGTCATTAATAATATCTTCATATTTGATTAAAATTTAGTTATCAATTGATATTGAGACGAAGGATGCAAATATTGGATACTATTCACCTCCAGATAGGTAGTGAAAACACTAAGTTTTTAGTTGGATGGAGATAGCCATCCTCCATCAAGACGATCACATCATAGTGGTGAATAAGCCGCATGGGCTATTAGTGCATAGATCGAAGATAGCGGCGGATGCCGAGGAGTTTCTCGTGCAGCTACTACGAGATAAGATCGATCAATATGTTTATCCGGTCCATCGTCTCGATCGTAAGACAGCAGGAGCTATGGTTTTTGGCCTGACTAAAGAGGCAGCACAAAGTCTTACTCTACAGTTGACAAATCGCACTGTCTGTAAAAAGTATAGAGCCATAGTCAGAGGCTATTTTCCTGCCGTACCCATTAGCTTAGACTATGCACTGGCTAATGATAGAGGCAATATGAAGGAAGCTATCACAGACTTTAGGCTCATCGATCAGACTGAGATCGTAGTGCCTTTCGGCAAACATGCCACCTCGAGATACTCGATAGTGGAGGCCATGCCCAAGACAGGTCGCACTCATCAGATACGCCGGCACCTGGCTCACCTGAGGCATCCGATCATCGCAGATCGGCCCCATGGGTGCAATAAGCAAAATCGCTTATTCAAAGAAAGATGGGGGATGACGACTATGATGCTTCATGCTCGAGAGCTGGAGATCGATCATCCCAGCAGTGGAGAGAGGATGATATTCATAGCTCCGTACTCTGTACCTTTCTTGGATACCGCTCGACTTTTGGATTTCACTTCTCTTTAATCCTTTTTACCTTGCGATGATATGAAGTCAATCTTATTCTTCTCTATGTTGGGGATCATCTTGCTGGTCAGCTGTCAAGATGCAAAGCAAAATACTCAATCAACCCTACCTACCGAGCCGGCTCCTGAGGGTATGGTGTATATCCCTGCAGGGACTCTCCATATGGGCGGAGATAATGATCAAGCCGATCAAAATGAGTATCCCAAGCACGATGTGGAGATCTATCCATTTTTCATGGATGAGACAGAAGTGACTAATGAGCAGTTTTCTGCATTCGTCGCAGAGACTGGCTATGAGACAGTAGCGGAGCGAGCGCTGGACTGGGAGGAGCTCAAGAAGCAAGTGCCACCAGGCACACCTCGACCACCAGACAGCGTATTGATGCCGGGAGCCTTAGTATTCACTCCGACTACAGGAGCGGTGCCGCTCAATAATCCCGCTCAATGGTGGACATGGACGATAGGGGCCAACTGGCAGCATCCATTGGGCCCAGCGTCCAGCATAGCCGATATCATGGATCATCCCGCAGTACAGATCTCATGGGAGGATGCTGACGCCTACTGTAGATGGGCAGGCAAGCGGCTCCCGACAGAGTCAGAGTGGGAGTGGGCCGCTCGAGGCGGACTCGAGGATATGGTCTATCCATGGGGAGATGAGGATGTCAATGATGGACCGCCTAAAGCCAACTTCTATCAGGGTCTATTCCCTCATGTCAATACCAAAAATGATGGCTATCTGCTCACAGCACCCGTCAAGTCTTACCCAGCTAATGGATATGGTCTCTACGATATGAGTGGCAATGTCTGGGAGTGGTGTCAAGATTTATTTGACGTGAGCTATTATGGTAAAAAGTCAGACACGGCCAATAGTCAGTCGGTGCCTGATCAAGGATATAATCCCATGAATCCCTATGCCCAAGAGCGCATCATACGAGGAGGCTCATTCCTCTGCAATGATGACTACTGCTCGGGCTATCGCAATGCCCGACGTATGGGCAGCACCGCCGATACCGGTCTCAATCATACAGGCTGCAGGTGTGTGAAGGATGTCGAGTGATGATCTGAGATAAACCACTACATTTATTTTGGGTAATAAGAAGATTCTGAGCATTGAAAAGCTTTTAGTCAATACTCCGCATTTACAGTAGCGATTCTTACTTTTAGTGCTCAATCAAGCATCACGAATGAGCCTGTATCAAAACTCCGTACTCAAAAAATACCTCAGAGCACAAGACCCAAGCACCGTCGACCAAGCATGGCAGCGATATACCGACCATTTTTTTAATCCTCAGTATCAGCACAATGTCCGAGCTGCAAAAGAAGAACAGTACCAAGAGGGATTCCTCAGAGATCTCTTTTGAGAATTAATGGGTGATAAATAAGTTATTCAACTATTCAGAAAATATGAAAGGAGCCGTAGAAATATATCAGTCAGAAGATCAGCAAATTGAGCTTGATGTAAGTTTTGATAATGAGACGGTATGGCTTAATCAAGAGCAGATGGCTTCACTATTCAATAGAGATAGAACGGTCATAAGTCGACATATTCGTAATATTTTCAAAGAGGGAGAACTCATAGAATATGAGGTATGTGCAGATTTTGCACATACCACTCAAACTCGAAGTACAAAATGAATGAGATAGTCATATATGAAGATTCGAATAGCGAAATCGAGCTCCAAGTTCAGTTAGAAGGAGAGACTGTCTGGCTTACACAGGCTCAAATGGTATCTCTTTTTGATTCAAGTAAAGCAAATATTAGCGAGCATATCACTCATATTTTCGAATCAGGAGAATTGGATAGAGATTCAACTGTTCGGAAATTCCGAACAGTTCGCAAAGAGGGAAGTCGAGAAGTAATGAGAAACTTGACCCATTTCAACCTTGATGTAATCATTTCAGTTGGTTACAGAGTTAACTCAAAACGAGGTGTACAATTCAGAAAATGGGCTACCTCAAAGCTCAAAGAGCTATTGGTGCGAGGCTATGTCATCAGCGAAAAGCGTCTCAAACAAAAAGAACAAGAAGTCAAATTTCTTAAGTCTGGAATTCAAATATTAAGTAGGGCTATAGAACAAAAAGCGGAAGAAGAGGGCTATGCCTGGTTGGATACTTATTCTATTGGTTTAAGTCTCTTAGATGACTACGATCATGAGTCATTAGATAAGGCAGGAATCAGTAAGAATGAAGCCAACTATCCAGAACTAAAGGATTACTACAAGATGGTAGAAGTAATGCGAGCAGAATTCGACTCCGCCGTCTTTGGGAAAGAAAAAGATGACAATTTCCAAAGCTCAGTAACTCAAATTTCCAAAGGCATGGGTAAGAACGATTTTTATCCAAGCATAGAAGAAAAGGCTGCTATGCTTTTATATCTGATCACTAAGAATCACTCTTTCGTTGATGGCAATAAAAGAATAGCCGCAGCATGCTTCTTGCTTTTCCTTGATCAGAATGAATTGCTCCAAACTACAGAGGGTTCACAAATAATTAGCAATGAAGCTTTAGCTGCATTGACACTATATATTGCAAGTAGCAAACCTGAAGAAATGGAGACAGTGAAAAGATTGATTATAAGTGTACTAAATCGAAATCAAGGATGACAGACTTATCCGCAACACTCGGCGCATGGGTAGAACCGCCGATACTGGACTCAATCATACAGGCTGCCGCTGTGTGAAGGATGTGGAGTGATGATCAGAGGTGAACCAATACATTTATTCTGGGTAAGAAGAAGGGTTCTGATCATTGAAAACGGTTTAGTCAATACTCTGCATTTAAAGTAGCGATTCTTACTTTTAGTGCTCAATCAAGCATCACGAATGAGCCTGTATCAACTATGTAGACTTCCCATTTTGTACTATCCCTCAAAGGATACAATCGGGCTACTTCTCAACTTACCAAACTTTTCAGCCATTTAACTATCCACAGATGCCTACATTATCATGGAATGAGATCAGAGACCGTGCCCTTAAATTCTCTAAGGAATGGCAGGGCGAGTCCCGAGAGCGAGCGGAGAAAGACTCTTTTTACAATGACTTCTTTCATGTCTTTGGCATCAGCCGTCGTAGGGTGGCCACATTTGAGGGGCCAGTCAAAAAACTCAATGAGGAGTATACCGCTCCACTCTTTGCCGCTGAGAGCAAGAAGAAGGCTAAGAAGTCACGTAAGCAGAAAGGGTAGGAGATGGATGAATTGAGCATTAGAGAGGCTATTGATAAAGAAGTAAGGAGCCTTGGTGGAATATTACTTGATAATCCAGAATTAGATAAAAGATACATTTATACCATTGAGAATTTTGAAAAACGTGGAAAGGGAGCGTGTGACTTAATTGTATCACAATTGCCTTCAATCAAAGAGATCACATTTAAGGTTATAGATAACTACAAGGTTGGGGCCTTTGCTACTGGTTTCAGTGGTATATATTTCATAGGAATTCATAGAGGGGCAATATCTTCACTACTGATGCTATTTGATAGGATTTTAGCTGATTCTAATCACTTCGGATATTTAGGAGATGTATCATTATGCTCAGAAAATTTACCTCATATACCACATATTGGGTTGAACTATGAGTACGCTGTAGATTATGTGCCCGTTTTTTATCCACCTAAGTGTCCTATTAGATTTCACTATGCCAGACATCTTTGTCGACTATGTGTGGATTTATTGACCGCTCATGAGTTAACTCATATTATTCATGGGCATTGTGATTATGGCTTCTCACAATATCAGGAGAATTTTGTAGCAGATGTTATTAACAATCATGTGGTAGCACAGGACAAGTTACTCATCAGAAAAACACTTGAAATGGATGCAGATTCTAATGCTACTGAAATACTCCTTTCCAGTGAATTAGATCGTTGCCGTGGTCGCAATAAACTTCCGGCCACCTATTTAAAGTGGTTATACGAACGCCCAGGGATGGTATTAATGCAGTATGCCCATATAAGCTCTATTCTCTTTAGATTATTTGGTGATAACCGATTAAGCGATAAAAGCTTTGAATATTCATCCTATCCTTCTCCACGGCTCAGATCTGTAATTAGTTTACTCAGGACAAGGAGAATAGCCCAATTCAAAACCATAAGCGAACAGATGAAGTTTGATCTTGACGAATTCGGATTACCGATCGTAATGCAGGCAGGATTTAAGACAATGGAAGAAATTTACTTATCAATAAGCGGAAAAGACAGGGCTGATGAGTCTATTGATGACGCCTGGGGCACTGTTGGGCAGGATCAGTTAAATAGTCTTATTAACTACTGGAATAGTTCCCTAAAAGAACGATTAAAACCCTTTTCCCACGTTAATTTATCAGATTATCCATTGCTTGAAACCCTAGCTTAGAACCCGTTCAGCGTAGGCTGCGCTTACGATGTGGTGTTTGGCAAAATTCCGTTTTGCGAAACAGCAGCAGTCCTCACATATCACACATCATACCTCATTTATAATTCATCATTCTTTAGATCTACGCCTTGACCCATCGCTGAGGATCACGACTCTCGTGTATGACAGCGAGGATTTTTATGGACTTTTGCAGTTCATCGATTTTGAAGATCACATGGTAGCGAAAGCGCTTGAGATAGAGTCGACGATAGTCGTCTCTGAACTTGATGAAGAGTAGGGGAGAGTCCTCCAGATACGAGATATTACTTATTGATTCTTCTAAGAATACTTTAGCAAAAACATCGGAGAGTTCTGATAGATAGTGGATGATATCGTCGATATCATCTATAGCACTTTTGGAGAGTTTGACTTGATAGCTCATTACGAGAGGCTATCCAGCATATTTTTGAGGATATCACGAGCAGGGTAGGAGTCCATCTCTCCAGACTGTAGAGCAGCATCACGTCTGTTGATCTCCTCCCAGACTTCATCGGAGAATGGATCGATACCGGTCTTATTACTCTGCAGCGCATCGATATACTGTCGTATTTCATCTTGCTCAGCAGGGGAGAGCTTGGCGATTAGATCCTTTATTTCATCAATGGTCATTAGATGAAGTTACGGAGATTTTGTCGATTTTATCCTCAACTCTAAAATGCATCCAAACTCTCAACATGAAATCCATAGTATGACAGGAATACACTGAAGCTACAATGGCCTAAGCAGATGAGTATGTTCACATATAGATGACGAGGAGGTAATACGTAGTTGATATATCACATATATCTTTGGATCATCATATAAAGCGATTTAATTCAATAAGGTTTCTTCATACGACTTTCATCCTTTTTAAGAAAAAAGGACTTGCCTTTGAGTCTCTTTCTATTCCCTTGAAAGAGACTTTTTCTTTATGTGTTCTTGGTTAATTACCTATGAGTACGATGGTTGTGGTCAATACACAAGACCTTGGGCTCAATCACACAGGCTATAGATGTGTGATTGATGTCGGGTGACCTACCGCATATACGCTACGAAGGAAAAGCCTTTGTCATTGCCGGCTACTGAGCCATCAGCCATATACATATGGACCCTGATCGTAGTAGCATTCATCACCGTCTGCAGTGATTGAGTAGCAGATACGCCGCCTATCGCACAGCTCACAGGACTGACAGATAGGACTACATCTCCAGCTATATTTTCATTAAAATGAATATCGATATAGCCTGCACCTTCTGTTATTGTGAAATTGCCCGTATCATCATATACGCTGATGGGGTCTCCTGAGAAAGAATCTTTGCATACTGATCCGTACGCTATAGGGAGCAGGTCGGAGTTGTTAGTCTTGGGTCTGGTCATCCTCCCTCCTTCATCGATGAGCATCACGAGACTATCGCTATTTTCAAAGTAGTGTCGGTATGAGATATGACGTATTTGCCCTATTTTATTGGGAAATCCAAGCACATTCTCGACAGATGTATTTCTAATAATTAAAGTCTTGCCTTCGCTATCGAGATACCTCAATTCGACGCTTGGAGTATAGTAGATCCCAGTATCATCCATCTCAAGTCCATCAGATTGGCTCCAGATCATATTGAAAGAGAAGAGTAGAATCGTCAAAATGATAATAGGTTTCATCTGTCTAATGTTTCAGTTGATTATTGCTCTCTCAAACCCCTTACGGATAAGTTGAGCTGTGTTGGCGGCATTCATTTTACGGAGTAGGTTTTTGCGATGTTGGACTACTGTATGATTACTGATGTACAGGTTCTGGGCGATCTGTTTAGTAGTGTTGCCATGTGATATTAGCTGTAGGACTTCTTTTTCTCTTAGTGTCAGCATTACTATTGATTTTTCTTCTAAGTTGCTGATTTACCCTATTCATTTCTCCGATATGTCGTGAGTGGTAGAGATTCAGACGTGAGCGGATCGAGCTATGTCGTGAGTGAGATGTACTATAAGCTTAAAGCAGATAGAACAGTTGAACTTTTACTGCGAGATACGTTTATCTTTTGTCCGTTTGAGAGAGTTAGCTCTGACTCTTGACGGTCGTATTTGAGGATATGGTGGAGATTGACTACATGACTCCTATGCACCTGGATGAATCCATCAGGAGGCAGAGCCTTGATCGCATCGATCAAGGAGAGTCTGACCAGATGCCGGACGTTCTGAATCATTTGGATTTGACAGTACTTGTCTTGAGCTTCGATATGGATGATGTCCTTGATCTTTAGTCGGTAGATGACTGATCCATCTTTTAGGATCCACTCTTCTGTAGATCCGGTTTTTTGACTTCGTGACTCCAGTGCTAATGTCAGTGTGCGCTTGAGTCGACGTCGACTCACAGGCTTGGACAAGAAGTCAAATGGTAAAGTCCTCGCAGCATCGTCAAAACTCTGATCATCGTCCTGAGAGGTCAGATAGATGATGATGATATCTGATAGCTGCTGTCGGATCTGTTTAGATAGTTCGATGCCATTCATATTACCTTGGATATCGATGTCCATGAGGATGACATCTGGCAATATGTGGGTGATTTTTTGAAGAGCGGAGTCGCTATCAGGAGCATGTCCTACGACCCATGCGCCCATCTCGTCGAGCATGTGTGAGAGCTCTTGGCGGAGTATCTGGTCGTCCTCTACGATGAATATTTTAGCTACTGACAGATCCATATTTTGGCAGGGTGAAAGTAACGATTAATCCTGGCTCATTATCACTGAGTAGCAGCTGACCTTTATTGATGGCGACGAGGTCTTTCACGACTAATAGTCCGAGTCCCGTCCCTTTTTCACCTGCTGTACCAATGGTCGATACTTGATTTTTATTAAGCATCTGGTCTATTTGCTTTTGGGTCATCCCCACTCCTTGATCGCTGATGGATATTTCTATGTGCTCGTCGAGCGCCGTGCTCTTGATATAGATCTGTCCTCCTTTCGGAGAATATTTGATTGCATTGCTTATCAGATTACGACAGATAGTCTGAAATGCATCAATATCTCCCCATGCTTGATGCGCTTCTGATGAGCTGACGTCGATCTCGATATTTTTTGATGCGGCTATGCTCTCATACAGATCGATGCAGTCGAGCAGTTCGTCCTCGATGGGTATTAGTTTAGGGCGGACCGTTTTTTTATCCATCTGTACGAGCGACCACTGTAGGAGATTATTGAGTAGGGTGTTGATGGATCGAGTGCGGTGGCCGAGGTCTTGTACTTTCTCATTAGCGCTCTTGATATCATTGGCTCTCAGGCTAAGACTGATCTGCTGAGGGATGGTCAGGAGTGCACTGATTGGAGTTCGTAGATCATGTGATATGATCCCAAAGAGTCGATTTTTCAAGGTATTCAGTGATGCCAGCTCCTGATTTTGCTGATCGATGAGCGTATTCTGAGTCTTGAGCTGCTGTCCACTCCTATAGACTCTATACAGCAGGGCACCAAGTATCATAGCGAATAGTAATGAGCCCCAGATCATGAGACGCTGTGTCCGATTACGAGTCGTTAGCAGTTGATTTTGCCACTCGGCTGACTTCCTTTTTTCATCAGCGATCTGGACGGCAAATCGGGCTTGTTCCCTCGATAGCGCAGCTTGATTTTTCTGATTGTAGATCTGCTGATAGGTAGTGCTGTATTCTTTTTGGTAGAGATAGGCGACGTCCAGTTGGTCTCTTGACTCGGCGATATCTGCGATGATCTTAGCAGCTTCCATTTTAGTGTGTAGATCTCCGGTCCTCATGGAGAGATCATATGCCTGCTGAGCATGATAGGATGGCTCTGAGATGGACAGATCACACTGCGAGTATAGTCTGGCGGCCTGGAGATGAGCTCTGCCGAGATCTGCATATTGGTCCGTGGCACGGAGAGTGCTGATGGCGGTAGTCATGTATTGGCTGGATAGCTCACAGTGAGATAATGCTCGCTCCAGTTTTGAGAGCTTCATATAGCTTTCACTCAGATTAGCTGGGTCGTCGATTTTAGCAAATTCATCTATCGCTATATCTACATACTCCTGTGCTCGTATGAGATCATCCATACCTATATAGGTGTCGATGAGATTTAGCGCTACTTTGGCTTGACCGAGAGCGTATTCGTTTTTAGTATGTATGGTCCATGCTTTATCAAGGTATTGTTGAGCGACATCATAGTTATGGAGATTGTTGTAGATTTTTCCCAGACGATTGTAGATGCTGGCAGTATTCGCATCCTCAGAGTGGTCATATATATCCAATGCCTGGAGCTCATAGTCTATAGCACTCTCGTAGTCGCCGAGATAGTAGGCGCTATAGGCAGCGTATATGAGATTAGTGGTCTCTCGTATCCGTAGATCATGCTCACGGGCCATGTCGACTGCTTGCATACTGCGTTCATAGGAGTAGGGATAGTTGCCTTGCTCGAGAGCTACTCTGGCCTGTCGCTCGTAGACATTGGTGAGTAGAGCAGAGTCTTGCTCTTGGATCGCCAGCTCCTCAGCGAGCGTCAGGTAGTGATAGGCAGAGTCATAGGCGGCGACGTAGCTGCGGGCCTCGCCCATCCATGCATAGTAGTAGATGCGATCTACGGGTAGATCCAGCTCAAAGCTGAGCTGTATCGCCTCATGGAGCACATCGATCTGAGCACCGTATCGGCCCAGATGATTGTAGATGAAGTTGAGATCCTCGAGAGCCATGAGCTTGACATCTTTCCGACCTGACTCGATGGCCCATTGCATCACCTCTTCTTCGCAGGCTTGTGCTTTAGCATATTGACTGGCATTACTCAGGTAGGCGCATCTGACCTGATGGAGGATGGTTTTGGACTTGAGATCTGTAAAATCATCCTTGATCTGGTCCAACTGTTGACTGATGCTGTCTATTTCGGGATTAGTATGGCTGTTGAATATTTGATTGGTCAGTTGGATCAACTTATCGTTTAGCTGGTCTATAGGGAGCTCGTCTTGGATGCTCAGATAGTAGCGGATACTGTCGACGGTGCTGGCCTCGCTCCGTATCGGGAGTACGCACATTGATAGCGCTAACAGGAAACATACGGCTTGATAGAATCTGTTTTGGGTGACATCATTCATCAGGACTAATTTAACACTTAGCCTACAATCGGACTGGATGGCATGGGTAGAAATTAGAAACTGCTACCTCGCCATACTAAATGGGAAGTTATATTTCGTTTGCTACTCATGATTCTCCGCTGTCTATCACTGATCCTGATTTTCTTTATGTGCCTTGCCCTGGCGTGGTCTCAGGATCCTCGTGATCCCAGATTTGAGGTCTTCAAGGGTATGGTATATCAACTGCCGATAGACTCACTCACACGAGGGTATGCACCTTATATCAAGGATTTATCACCTTATACGTCTATAGAGTGGACAGAGATCGATCAGCCATGGCGACCATCAGATGAGCCGATGCCGGGTATAGATTTGACACAATCTTTTGGGATCATATTCACGAGTCAGATGACCATAGACGTCAGTGGTATCTACCTATTTGGACTACGCTCTGATGACGGCGCTAAAGTGTGGGTAGATGATTGGGTAGTACTGGACAATGATGATGCTTACTCATTCACAGGTGGCCAGCGGCCTATGAGTTTGGTCGCTGATTCGATCTTTTTAGAGGCAGGTGTCCATGATTTCAGGATGTGGTACTGTCAAGCATACCCGGATAAAATGGGTGTACAGTTCAAGTCTAAATTTATCAGAGCAGAAGATCCTCCTGTCAAAATTCCTCCCGATCCTATAGTCTTATTCCACGAAAGTGGTAAGCATCAACTCCAAGAATCTCATATCGCCCAGCTCAATCAGCTCAGCCAAGTCATCAATATCATGGGTGAGTCGCTCACTATCAAGATCACAGGATACGCTGATGAGATCGGTAGCGAAAATGACAATGCCTCTCTCTCGGTGAGAAGAGCAGCTGCTGTCAGAGACTATCTCCGTGATCAGCTATCTGGCGATATCATTATGGACATATATGGAGCTGGTGAGCGCTCTGGCGAACTATCTGCTAATCGGAAAGTCGTCATCGAGGTATCACTTAACTCAGCAAAAGCGGTAGTAACTCAACCCTGAACGCTGCTCCAGTAGATGTATGATTTCTTGCTGCTCAGTAGGATTAGCCACGGCTATGATGAGCTGAGCAGCCGATATCTGGTCGAGGATAGACGATGGCTGTAGCCGAATGTCATAGATATCTTTGCCCAGCTTTTTAGGATTATCCGTGATCCAGATGATGTCAGAGATACACTCGCTGAGCTGTTTGACTATAGCTTTGCCTTTTTTGCCTGCACCCCAGACGATCAGCGGTCGCTCTGAGTCATAGTCGATCTGCTGAAAATAATGACACTTGAGCGAGAGAAATCTATTGTCCAGATAGTTAGGATCATTGCGACTGCTGCGCTCACCATGATCTCTCCATCTGTGCAGTATCGCAGTGCTCGGGATCACCTCGATGCCAGCTTGATACATCCTGAATACCAGGTCATAGTCCTCGGGGTACACATCAGGATTAAAGGCCCCAATGACATCCAGATCCTCTCGATGTAGCATCCAGCAGGGCGATGGGATGACACACTCCCGGTAGATATCTTGATAGTTAGTTCCTGCTGCCGTTAGTTCATTGAGCCACTGAGCGTAGCGAACATAGCCATCTCCAAGCTCTGTCTCTGAGAAGTACTCTACTCCGCCAATCGCTACTTGTCCCGATCCCTGCTGTAGGAGATCACTGCTGAGTTGCTCGATCTTATCTGGTGTCATGATGTCGTCTGCATCCATCCTAGTGATCAGCTGGCCACGGCTGTGGCTGTAGGCCAGTCGAAGTGCATGGATGATCCCTCGACCATCATTAGGATAGGTATGGATACGCTTATCTCGATGAGCATAGTCAGTAAGGATCTGGGCACTATTGTCATCCGAGTGATCATCGATCGCTATGAGCTCCCAGTCGGTATAGCTCTGAGTGATCATGGAGTCGAGACATTCCTCGAGGTATAGACCCGCATTTCTCACGGGCATGAGTATCGATACAGTCGGCGTGCTACTCATTCCACATATCTGGATCGAGACCAGGTATGACTTTGAGAGCATTCTTATAGTAGAGTTTCTGGAGGATATGATCAGGCAGGTCGAGCCCGTACATCCGCCAGTAGGCATGATAGCGCTTATAGTAAGGAAAGTGCTCATCAGCCGTCTCGAGGACTCTAAAGTAAGTCGGATATTCTTCTGGCTTGTACGAATCCTTGCCAAACATGACTCTGTCCTGATACTGCTCAAAAAACCAATTGGCCATGCGAGGCTGTCGTCCGAGCTCAGCTATCACAGCTCCGATCTCTACATAGACATTAGGCAGCTCATCGAGTAGCCGTCCGAGTCGGGCGAGATCATTTGGATACCAGCCCATATGAGCATTGATGAAGGTCGTATTAGGATGTCTGCGAAAGATGTCATGCTGCTCAGCGATGATGGTGTCCCATGGGGCTGGATCATCATCTGCACGCTTGCGACCCGGGCGTAGCTTGAGTTCGAGCCATCGCTCATTGAGACTATCATGTGGTGCCCAAAAAGGCTTAGGATCAGCAGAATGTATCAATACAGGGATACCCAGCTCTCCACATTTCTCCCAGACGGGGCCGATACGTGGATCATTGATTTTGACCCTATTGCCGAGGCTGTCTTTATTAGTCATGCCTTGACTCTTATAGATTTTCAGGCCTCGAGCCCCATTAGCGACATCGTATTCTATTTGTTTGACGGTATTTTCGGTCCAGTCAGGCTCGAGGATCGACTGGATATTGATATTAGTGAATACTACTAAGCGATCTTCGTAACCATGTTTTTTGATATTGTCAGTGATATCCTTGAGTGCTAAGCCTCCTCTTCCACTGAGGTTGACATTGACCATCATATTGAGGCTATCCATCTCCCTGATCAGCTGATCGAGGTCCATCGTGGCCATGCGCCAGTGGTGACTATGCACATCTACGAATGGATACTTAGCGCTCTCGACATGATGCTCTGGTACGACCAATGTCGAAGGAGGATCGTAGGACTCCCAGTCAATAGTAATATCTAATGGCTCTCGACGCTGTGCATCGAGGACAGATAGTGTGCAGCAAAGTAGTAGCAGTAAGGCGATGTGTCTCATAGTATTCTTTTGGCTTTAGCCATAAAGCTAAAAAGATTCGATATTCTTCAGCTCTATTCTGGAGAGCTCTTGTAGCCCGCCTCTTTCATAGAGCTCGTCGAGGGAGGTGACAGGTGTCGATTTATCATGCTTATAGTTGATATAGTCTTGGAATAGGACACCATCCACCTTGCGCTTATTATATGCTGATCTGAACCTTACACCACCGCCATTAACATGGTAAGAGTAGCCGAGATAGTCGACTTGATAGCTATCTGTATGGATCCAGTAGACATATATGTCGTCATGATCCGTGCCGCCACCATCTTGACTGAAGGTGACTCGGATTTTATAGTAGTTTTGGCCCTTGATCTGAGTTTCTCCGAGGAGCTCAGCGTGTACCGCCGGATCATTGAGAAAGTAAGGTAGCATAGCAAAATAGATCACGGAGTTGACCGAATTACTGTATGCCTTAGCCTTTTCTGGAGCTAAGGTCACAGTCTTAACATTGATCGTTCTGGTAAATCCATCATTAGTCAGGACGTCGAGGACATCACCCTCAGTCGAGCTGAATGATCGAGTATATCGGTATTGTCCTTTCTTATTCTCGTAGCTATAGTGCTTATCCCTGAAGTCAAAAGCGAAGGCTTTCTTTTGATAGTTTTTACCACCATGAGCTTTGATGCTCTTCTGGATGATCGCATCTGCAGTCGGCGCCTGTGAGAAGAAAGAAGCTAAAAAGGTAAGGAGTATTATAGTCATGAATGTGTATTATTATTAGCTATAGCTAATACAAACGATAAGTCTCGAGGATAGTTGGATGTGGTCGTAGAGTTGGGTCTGATATATCCGTCAGACGACAATGTGTGTGGGGTATCTTTGCAGATAGCGATTTATATGATGTTCTGGTACGAGCGCAGGATCTATGTATTGAGCACTTAAATCTCTATCTTTTTCTGATCAATGATTTTATTTACCATTGGCATGATTTGCTTACCCCTGTAGGTGATAGAATTGATTATTGCCGTAAAAATGACTTTATCTTTGTCCGTAAGAATATTTGAGGAGGAATAACCAATATCAAGCAATTGATCACTTTGATCACAAAAAAGAAGAGTGAATCCATTTTTGTGACTTGATGTAAAGCCAATTCTCGAATTAAAAACGACAAAATTACTCTCATTAGATTCAAAATATTGTGCTTCTAATAGGTTGAACTGCAACCCATTTTCTATGGTATATTGAAAGCCACTTTGAAATGCTTGAATTGCATTAGAAGTTGAGTCAATCTTTAGCTTATTGACTCCAATTCTTATATCATTTGGCCCTTCATAAAAATATATTTGTACAGAATCTTGATTGAGCTGTTGGCTCTCATTAAATGTTGCAGGAATCCTCAAGGTTATATCGTCATAACAAACTATAGTTTTCCAGTTAATTTTTAATTCTGTCTCATCAATTTCGAAACTTGAGAATTCACCGTAATCTTTTTCACTTATGTGAGAGACTGATAAAGTTTCAAAGTATTCCATCGCAGACAATTGCAAATTTCCATTGTTTTGTACACAGCTAAATTGGATGATAGCTAAAAGGCTAAACAGAATTTTAATTCTACTTTTCATTGAGATGTCGGAATTTGCGTTTTATCGAAGGTTGATTAAGAATTGAAATAATTGACTTAGTAACAGCTGTTAAAATCCTATTATGGGGAGCCTTTACTTGCTTTCAAATATAAAGTAATGTAAAGAAGAAGAGCATGATCAAGCCACTGACCATGCTCTATGCTGATATAATTAAAGGTTGGTCACATTGATATAGTCGATGAGCTCTCTGATCTCGGTGCGTAAGAGGTCTCTCGATTGGACCGTCTCTTCGAGATATTTAACTGCATTCTTTCTATGGATTTTATCAAATAGTTTTGTGTTTTCATCATCATTCATAATATCGATGAATCGGTCAAAGTAGTCCACTGTAGCCCAAGTGTATTCTCGCTCAGTGCCACCAGGGATGATCATCTGATAAAGCCCCCATCCATACATAGATCCCATCTTGATGCGCTGTTGATGGACGGGCTTCCAGTAGTTTTGCTCGATAGAGACATAGTTTTGATCATCTTGATTAGGATTAGTCTTCATAGCGTTGAACCGCTGAAATCTAAACATCTGATCACTATCTGGAGCTTGGAGGCCGTCTATGGTCTGCCATACTTCTTCATACACCAGATCTCTGATTTCTGGAGTCTTCAGAGCTGCCGCTATTTCATCCGAGCTGAGGACTTGGGTATAGTCGACGCCATAGTTTTCGAAGTGGCCGGCCAGTTTCTCTGGATTGTTGTAGATGAGTACGGTGATGAAATCATAATCTGTCTGTGTGCCCTGTGGTGAGATGACCCGATAGAGATGCCAGCCATCGAGTACGCCAGCATCTATGCGTGCCTGATGCATTTTCTTCCATACATCCATTTCGAGTTGGAGATACTCATTTTCTTGGACAGGAGGTACTTTGAGATATTGGAGGACGTAGTATCTATTGTTTTGCCCTATGAGGCTCAGGGCAAATAGAGATAAAAATGCTATGAGGAGCACTGAGCGAAAGAATCTATAGTTGTTTTTCATAGTACTAAGTTTTTCTGGTGTGACTCAGTACCAATCAGCTAAAATCAAAATAATCCCAGTTTAAGATACGATTTTATTCGCTCTGATGTGAATGAGAAATACTGGGGTATCTGATGCTATGTTGATTTTGGGCGATAGGACTATGGTTTTTGGAGCACTTCTTTTCTATACATGAAAGAATGTTATATTATTGCAAGCTAAATATGTGTGAAGATGGAAATCAAAGGTAGAGTCACTCAGATACTCCCAGAACAAACAGGAGAAGGTAGAAATGGTCAATGGAGAAAGCAATCATTCGTGATAGAGATGCCGGGCACCTATCCTAAGAGTGTATGCTTTGATGTCTGGGGTAATAATATTGATGCCTTTGCGATCAAGCAGGACGACGAGATCATCGTGTCTATCGACATCGAAAGTCGTGAATACAATGGCCGATGGTATACGAATGTCAAGGCATGGAAGGTTGCTCGTGAGCAAACTGCTGGACCTACAGCATCCGTATCAGCCCCGCCTGCAGATACATCTTGGCCAAATCCTAATGACTCTTACGCAAATACCAGCAATGATGCAAATAGCGGTGGGTCTCCTGAGGTGGACGATCTACCGTTCTAAATTTCAGAATATCTCTTTAATATAACTCTTCGTGACTACCTATATCGATGAGGATGATCTGATCATCTCGGATGATAAAGTCGAGGATGATGCGGTATTTCATATTGATGGATACGGAGTAGAAGTCAGAGAGACCGCCTTTTAGTTTGTGCAGGCGGAGAGAGGGGTGAGCTGGATCAGTACCTATCAGTCTGATAGTCTTGATATATTGATCCCTTAATTCTGGATGTTGTTTCTTGAATTTTTTGAAACGCTTTTCATAGTGCTTCGTACTAATTATAGTTGGCATAGGATTTATTCTTCCGGCCAAAGTCTGTCGATATGCTCTTCAGCAGTTTCTGCTATATAGTCCCCACCCTTATACTCTTTCATGACTTCATGATAGGCGAGGCTGATCTCAGCCTCTCTGAGACGATCATACTGTTCCACTGTCATAGCGACATATTTTACTTTGCCACGGACAGTGATGCCGGTACGGTCGGATTCTTTGAGTTGTTCTTCGATGGCTTTTACGCCACGTGTTTTAAGTTCATTTGCCGTGATCATGATCGTGTGCTTTAGAGTGCTATTAAAAGTACGATTAATAGTGCTGTAAGTCAATGACAGGCGAAGAAATCCTCCCCTAAGACAGTTCCAAATCAGATTTAAAAGGGGCCGTCAGGGACGCCGTTTAATCACTCTACCTTACTTATAGACTTGCTAAGTGTACTCCTAAAACTCCGCACTACCGGGGAATCTCGGGAATGGGATCACGTCACGGATATTAGTCATGCCTGTCACGAACATCACTAAACGCTCAAATCCTAATCCGAATCCCGCATGTGGACAGGTACCAAAGCGACGAGTATCAAGGAACCACTCCATCTCATGCTCTGGGATGTCAAAGTCCTTCATACGTGACTGTAGGACATCGAGACGCTCCTCTCGCTGTGAACCTCCTACGATTTCCCCGATACCAGGGAATAAGATATCCATAGCCGCCACTGTCTTGTCATCATCATTGAGACGCATGTAGAAAGCTTTGATCTCTTTAGGATATCCTGTGAGGATCACTGGCTTTTTGAAGTGCTTCTCTACCAAATATCGCTCGTGCTCCGACTGTAAATCGGCTCCCCATTCTTCGATGACGAACTGAAATTTTTTCTTCTTATTTGGCTTGGAGTTCATGAGGATATTGATCGCCTCTGTGTAAGTCAGACGTTCGTAGTCTTCCTCCAGACAGAAAGCCAGTTTCTCCCTCAGAGGCATTGGTGAGCGCTCGTTTTGAGGTTTTTGTTTCTCCTCATTGACGAGGCGCTGCTCGAGAAACTCTAAGTCATCTCCACAATTGTCCATCACGTATTTGATGACATATTTGAGCATGTCTTCTGCGAGATCCATATCGTCATGGATATCTGCAAAAGCGATCTCTGGCTCAATCATCCAAAACTCTGCTAAGTGTCTCGAGGTATTACTATTCTCCGCTCTGAATGTCGGGCCAAATGTATAGACGTCGCTAAGTGCTAATGCACCGAGCTCGGCCTCAAGCTGACCAGATACGGTCAGATTAGTAGCTTTATTAAAGAAGTCTTTCTTAAAGTCGACTTTTCCTTCTTCGTTTTTTGGGACATTGTCCAGATCGAGTGTGGTCACTTGAAACATCTCTCCTGCTCCCTCAGCATCTGACCCTGTGATGATCGGTGAGTGGATGTATACGAATCCCCGCTTATTGAAAAATTCATGGATAGCAAATGCTGCCGCATGACGGATACGAAATATCGCACTAAATGTACTCGTCCTAAATCTTAAGTGAGCGATCTCACGGAGAAACTCCAAGCTATGACGTTTAGGCTGCAGTGGATACTTCTCAGGATCGCTATCACCGACTACTTTGATATCCCTGACATGCATCTCGACGCTTTGTCCACGCCCCTGTGACTCGACGATGGTACCGGCTGCTCGGATAGCAGCACCGGTAGTGATACGCTTCAGAAGTGCTTCATCAGTCGTCTCTCTATCGACTACGAGCTGTAATGTTTTGATGGTACTTCCATCATTCAGCGCAGCGAACTGATTATTTCTGAATGTTCGGATCCATCCACATACTAATACTTCTTCGCCGATTGGCTGATTGGTTAATACATCGAGCACTTTGAGTCGCTTCATATCTCGTCATTTATTGGGCGGCAAAGATATTCAGCTCGATAGAATTTGCCTATTTTTTGAGTGTTGACTCTATCTTTTCTATGAGATTTAGCGCTTTATCATAGATTTCGCCTTCTGTGCCACTGCTCATGTTTGCATATATCGCCATTTCTCCCTTCGTCATGATGTCCATGATGTCGAATTCAAGATCACTCAGGCCATTTTCAGAGAGGAGTGCCTTGATGTCGTCCTTCGACATCTGAGCCGAGTCTTGATAGGTTTTACTCGATAGGTACTCGAGTAGCCCTTTGCGCAGCTGTATGTAAAATTCCTTCGTGTCGCCAGCGGTCCATGCAGATTTGGCTGTAGCCAATTTTGCTATCGCTAATTTCTTAGCCTTATTATGCTTTTTGATAGAGGGGTCGATACTGTCTTGTTTAGTTTTTACCTGTTTAGCGACCAGTAGTCCTATCAGTCCTAATCCTAATGCTCCATTAGCTATCCAGTATGGCACAGACTGAAAGAAAAAACTATCACGACTGCGAAGTTTAGTGCTCGTAGCGGGAGGTGGTAGCGTGACTTCTCGATCAGCGAGATCTGCAGTCTGCCGACCTGTAGATGGAGCTACATTGATGGTGTAGAGCTGGCCTTGTATCGTTTCATACTTGTTACTATCTACATTGTAGTAAGATAGCTCAGGACGAAAACTTAGTTTACCTTCCTTTTTGGGAAGCAGTAAGTATTCATAGGTCTTGGTCGTCTCGATACGATCGCCCACTACTTTTGATTCTTCCGCCAGTAGATTAGGGTCGTATATGTCGAATAAATCGGAGTAAGGTTGATCCGGCGCTTTCAGCATTTTGCCATCCCCATCCCCCTTGATCTGATAGGTAAGCGTGACAGCGTCATCCTTAGTGATGCTCTGCTTGTCTATAGCTGATCCCATGAAGAAATCACCTACAGCACCAGCAAAAGAAGCCGGAGCACCTCTTGGCAAGTCTGTGATATATAGCTCCACTGCATTAGATGCTAAGCGGACGGGTTTTAGATTTGAGTTGAAGAAAAAGCTGCTACTTGATCGTCGAGTTGCCACTCCGAGATTGACATTAGCAGGACTCAGCTCAAAAGTGCCTTTCTGCTGTGGGAACAATGCAATCACCTTTATCACTCTGCGGACATACTGCACCCCATCCTTGACGACCCGTTCTGGTCGTCCTCGGTAGTTTTGGATCTCCTGGGCATAAAATCCATCAAAGTTTGGTGTGTTCAGAAAGTTGTAAGATCGCACATCCTGAGTCGTGTAGAGTACATACCTGAGCGTGATCTGTTGCCCAATATATCCTGTATCTTGACTGAGCTCTGCCTCGATGATGAATTCTCCAGTATCATCTGCTCCTTGACCTTGGCTGGTCGCACCTTGAGCTGTCGGCCGACTTCCTTGGAGAGCCTCTATGCTGATAGGATCGGTTTTGTAGGTTTTACCATTGACGGTGACAGTGGCCGATCCGAGGGTATGTTTTCCTGCTTCATTGATCGTCAGACCATAGCTGAATGTCATTTTTTGGCTCCGACGGCCATTGATGATGCTCATCTGAGTCGACCGACTCGGGCCCGATAGTAGTTCAAATGGCTCGAACTCGGGCGGCTGAAAATACTCACCTTGTGCATTCTCCAACACGAAGCTCACCTCAAAATAATTGCCCACTACGATCTGACGAGCATCTGCCTCTGCATAAAAATTCACCTCCTGAGCCGATAGACCCATTGATAAAGCAAGGCTGAGGCATAGACTGACAATTCGGATGAAGGGAGTCATTATATTTTGACGGTTTTTAGTTTTTTGATTTTCGCTTGTAGCGAATCTTTCTTGGTCATGCTGCTATCTCGGACCACTATCTGCTGCTCAAATCCAAATCCACGAGGACTCTCTATGATGCCCTCCGGATTGGGGAGGACTACGATTTCTATGGGGCTGGTGCTCCAGCTGCTATCGCCATTCTTAAGGTAGGCTGCATCGATCTGATGGATACCTTCTGAGATAGGTCTCAGGTAGTAGGTGTAGCTGGCAGACTGGCTGACTCGTCCATTGATCATCGAGAATGAGCTCGAGACATTTGGCCCACTCACCACATGAAATCCCTCAAAGCTGGGTGCCTCAAAATCACCTGCGACATTCTCTACAGAGTACCTGAGCTGTATGATATTACCCCACAGGATGGTGTCTTGGGTTAGCTCTTGTTTGAATACGATATCCTGCGCACTGATCGTCGTGAGCAGTGCTACACTCGAGATGATGGCTATGAAGATCGTTTTCATGTATTGCTATGATTTTGAGTGACTACTATACTTTTTTAATTGATTGATGTGCTGATTCGTTCACTACCAGTCTTTTTCTGGTTTCTTTTTCTTGCCAGAGACTTTTCTGAGCTTTTCTTGGACGTTTTTTTCTTCATTTTCGATGACTTCGAGGAGTTTCATCGCATCCTCTTTGCTGAGCTCTTGCTCTTGAGGAGTGGACTGCTGGTCCTCGGTCTCATTGTCTATTTCTGAGTTTTGTTGTTGCTGTTGCTGCTGATCCTGTTCCCCCTCTTGCTGCTGTTGCTGCTGCTGTTGTTGATCTTGGTTTTGCTGATCCTGCTGATCTTGATTCTCTTGATTTTGATTTTCTTGCTGCTCTTGTTGTTGCTGTTGCTGCTGCATCATGAGCTTGGCGATGTATAGATTAGTCAGGATATCATCATCTTCGGGAGCGAGCCTGGAGGCGCCTTTATAGGACTCTATAGCTTGTTCCAGTTCTCCATTTTGGAGCTGAGCATTTCCCATGTTGAATAAAGCCTGCGCTCGCTCACTGTCAGTGCTGGCTTTATTATAGCTGTCTTGATAGTGCTGAGTGGCCTCTTTATAGCGCTCTTGCTCATAGACAGCATTGCCCAGATTATGACTGGCTTTGGCAGAAGCTTTCTTTTCACTTGCCTTCCGATAGCTTTCTTCTGCTGCTTGATAGTTTTCATTTTGATAGGCCGCATCTCCATCTCTGAGATGTCGATGAGCACTCTGAGCTTGTATATATAGTCCAGTCGAGCTGAATATTATGATCCCTATGATAATGCGTAGTGTAGTCATAGCCTATGATGATGTTGAATCAACAGATACAGAACGTCGCTCTGTGATGACAAATTCTAATAAAATACAAAGCAGTCCCAATATCAAGAAATACTGGAAGTAGCTCGCATAGTCGGTGAATGCTCTGGTCTCCACTTCTTCTTTCTGGAGTTGCTCTATCCGGGTCTGTAGTTTATTGATGATCGTATTGCCCTCTCCAATGAGGTAGCTCTCTCCGCCACCGGCTTCAGCGAGTTCTTCGATCATTGCGGTATTAAGGCTACTTTTGACAGGATTGCCGTCTTGATCACGCTTATATTGCTGTCTGCCCTGAGCGATATAAGGGACGAATGCTCCCTCTGATGTTCCCACGCCGATGGTGAATATTTTCATACCTTGCTCTTTGGCTTCTTGCGCCTTAGCAATAGCATCGCCATCATGATCCTCACCATCAGTGATGATGATGAGACCACGCTGATTATTTTTCTCTGGTTCATAGGCTCTGAGAGCGAGGTCGATGGCCTCGGTGATCGCCGTACCTTGTGTCGTAGCTTGATTAGTGTTCGCACTATTGATGAATAGCTCTGCAGCGCTATAGTCGTTTGACAGTGGCATCTGCAGATAAGCATTTCCGGCGAAGAAGATGATACCGATACGGTTACCCTTGAGAGATCGGACGATATTTTGCAGGAGTCGCTTAGATCGCTCGAGGCGATTGGGGCTGATATCTTCGGCCATCATGCTCTGCGAGATATCCAGTGCGATGAATACATCAGAGCTCTTAGCTTTTACTTTGGCTTTTTTATTGCCCCACTGCGGATTAGCATATCCGATCAAAAAAAATGCGAGACCCAGTATGAGTAAAGCAATTTTGATATGCTGCCTATTCTTCGCCCATCCAGGGATGAGCCGTGATAAGAGGGATTGACTACCCAGTGCTCCGAGCTGCCGCTGACGCCAGTACCAATAGGCTACATACAGTCCGGCGAGGATCGGTATGATCCACAGCATCCACAGATATTCTACGTACTCAAATCTAAACATCTCGCTCTCTGATTATGGTAGTGTTTTGAATAGGGTGAGTCGCAATAGGATCTCCGCCACCAGCAGTAGCAGTCCGAATATCAAAAACCTCCTAAACTCCTCGCTATATCGCTTGAAGCTGGTGATCTCCATTTCTGTTTTTTCGAGTTGGTCAATCTCAGCATAGATCGCCTCCAGGCTCTCCTCATCAGTAGCACGGTAGTATTTTCCGCCAGTCATATCAGCTATCTCGGAGAGTAACTTTTCGTCGATCTCTACATTGGCCATGCCAAAGATGTAGCGTCCATCACTCCTACGGCTGACAGGGCTGAGCGCCATACCACGAGTACCTACACCGATGGTATAGACCTTAGTCTCGAGCTCCTGAGCGATCTCGGCTGCAGTCATTGGCTTGATGTATCCGCTATTATTGACTCCATCCGTGAGAAGTATGATGACTTTACTCTCGGATTCTGATTCTTTCATACGATTGACGGCAGAGGCGAGACCCATGCCAATGGCGGTACCATCCTCGAGGAGACCACACTGTAGTCCATCGAGGAAATCCTTGACCACTCGATGATCCGTCGTAAGCGGACATTGCGTAAAGCTCTCCCCTGCGAATACCACTAATCCAATCCTGTCATACTCTCGCTTATCGACGAACTGCTTTGCCACATCCTTACTGACCTGTAGTCGATCCGGCTGAAAGTCTTGCGCCAGCATACTACTCGAGATATCCATCACCATGACGATATCGATCCCTTCTGCTTTGATTTCTTCTTCTTTGAGCGTGAGCTGTGGCCTTGCCAATGCTGCTACGATAGCAATAAATGACAGCATCCTTAGTATCGGGAGATAGGGATAGAGCTTAGTGCGCCAGGTGCTCATGGCGGCTATAGGAGCAGTAGTCGACACTGTCAGCTGAGTCTGTCTATGTCTCAGCTTGAGCCAATACCACGCTGCTAACGCTGGCACGAGTAGAAGCAATAAAAATGCTTCAGGATTGACGAATTCTATGTTGGATAATAGACTATTCATCCGTCATTGTCTTTTCTTCTTTAGTCTGCTGCACGAAGCTCTCTGCCTCACTCATGAAGGAGTCATGGATACTTTCGTCAGGAGTCGCTTTCGCAAATTTCACTAAATCTGCCACCTGCAAGATTCGCTTAAGAGATCCTACTTGTGTGATATCGAGATTTGCATCTTTCAGATTTCTGATGATCTCATCGGTCGTTGACTCGAGAGCAGGCACATCATAGCGATCCTCGAGATAGTCACGTATGATGAATGTCAGTTCGGACTGATAGGCTTTTACTTCACCCTTTTGCCATAGCTGCTTAGATCTTAGTTCGGATAGAGCGCTGAGGGCTTTCTCATGAGCAGGGATGATGACCTCAGGAGCTGTCTCCACGACTACTGATTCAGTAGGTCGATTGTTGTATCGCTTAGTCAGCCAATATACTAAGGCTCCTAAAAGTAGTCCGCCTATGATATAGAAGTAGATGTAGAAATCAGTGATATTCTTTGCTTCGGTGATGATTGGTTTGATCGGAGCTGCCTGCAGGGAGTCTGGTGAGATACCCTGTACCGCAGCAGGTGGCGTTACCTTGATGACCACTTGGCCTCCATCGTAGTACTGATCCTGAGTGCCGCTGGCATCTTGATAGAGTACGGGCGGTAGTGCGATCACATTCTGCCCTGGATCCCAAAATTTAAACCTAAAACTGTGCTCATGGAGTGTCTTGCTGCCTACAGACGATGTCGTCCATACGAGCTCATCCGGGCCAAAGATATTGTCATCATTAGCATCTGACCAGTCTCCTGTATGGATGATCTCATAGTCAGCGAGCTGAGGTGGAGTTGCTCCAGCTGTATCATTAGGATTGACTTTGTAGGTCTGTAGTGCCGAGTATACACTATCCAAGAATAAACGAGGCACAGCCACTATCTCATAGCCGCTCTCCGTCTCTATGCTCAGCGTGAAGTCAAGCTCATGGCCGATCTCTACACTGTCTTGAGCAAAGGCCCCAGTGACTTTTATTTGGCTATGTACCGATAGGGCACATAGTAATGAGAATAATATGACGCTTAAGCTTCTGATCATCTATGTCGACTTTTGAAAAATCTCAATAAATGCTTGACGTAATCTTCTCTGGTGTTGATATTGATGATGGACGCACCTGACTTCCTGAATGCACTCTGACAGTACTCCATATGTTCCTTGAAATATTGGGCGTAATGCTCTCTCAGTTTTTTAGAGGATGTATCTACGAGTTGGATATTGCCAGTTTCGGCATCCTTCATTTTGATCAGACCTACATTTGGTAGAGCCTCCTCGAGATCGTCATAGGCTCGGACTCCGATGATATCATGGCGTTTAGCGGCGATCCTGAGCGCATCGTTATAATCTTCTGCTATAAAGTCGGACAAGACGAAGCAGATCGATTTCTTCTTGACCACATTATTTAGGTAGGCCATGGCGCTGCTGATGTCTGTGCCTTGACGCTCCGGCTCGTGATAAATGATCTCACGGATAATGCGTAGGATATGCTGACGACCTTTCTTTGGCGGTATGTATTTTTCCACCTTGTCGGTGAATAGTATAGCACCTACTTTATCATTATTAGTTAGGGCTGAGAAAGCTAAAGTGGCGCAGATCTCAGTATTGATTTCACTTTTGAACTGATTGACCGTACCAAAGAATGAAGACTTACTAATATCGATCAAAAACATCACCGTCAGCTCTCGCTCCTCCTCGAATACTTTGACATGTGGAGTGCCCGTACGAGCAGTGACATTCCAGTCGATGTTTCGGATGTCATCCCCATACTGATAGTCTCGGACCTCGCTGAAAGACATACCTCGACCTTTGAAAGTAGAGCCATACTCCCCAGAAAAGAGATGTTTACTCAGTTCTTTTGTCTTGATCTCGATCTTGCGGACCTTTTTTAGTATCTCGGCGGTATCTTTCATAGGCGCTCTTTTTTGAGATAGTTTTGGATAGCCTTGTTGTTGATCGAGTTTCTCACTTCTTCATAGGGCACTAAGATGTGTCTGCGACCATATAATACATGAAAATCCGTAAAAAATATCAAGCCCTCTGGTGCTAAGATCAGATGACTATAATCTTCTTTTTTTAGGACAGACTGTACCATGCGGTGCTCATTGATCATGCGTCCTCGCTTTACTTTTTCGAGATATCGCTCTAAGAAAAAAGCGTAATCAAAATTCTTCTCGAAAATATCATTGAGCCTGTAAAATTTAGACTTGTTGCGATCAAATATAAAAGCGGCGGTGATGACATCGCTATCCTCCGTAGACTGGCTATATATATAGCCACTCATGAGCTCATCACTCATCATCGTGATATAAAAATCACTGGTATAGCGATGCTGAAATCGATCACTCTTATCTACAAATTCATCATCATGTTCCAATACAATTGGCCAAAGATATTCGCTCATCCATTCGCTGAATACATCATCACCTAAGTCAGGATATGCGATCGACATAGACTTATCAAAACTATGTGCTGATCTGATCACATAGGGTACCACCTGAGACTCCCTGAAGCTATGATCTGGATATACTTTCAAGAATTTATAATCCTTTAGCTCCAGCTCAAACTCTACAGGATTGTCAAGTTTGATGTTGGGTCTATTCTCGTAGCAGTTGATGCCTTCGCAGAGGAAGTCTATCCACCGCAGATTGATCTCTCCGAGAGGGTTGATCGATATCTGTCGGAGATCTTCTCGGATGAATATTTGTGATCTTTTCTCACTATCTGTCGACTCGAATAGTTCTATCTCGTGCGGTGGACGCTCCTGAGTATAGAGAGTCATGCTCAGTGTCAGATCGCTTGAGCTACTACTCCAGGCGAACAGATCATAGGGCCGCAGTAGATTGCCATCGATATATCCAGTGACTCTATGATAGCTATCATATTCGTCGAGATCAATAGTGCCGTCATTAGAGATGGTGCCTTCCAAGTAATAGCGATCCATATTGTCACCATAGTAGGCGTATCCCTGCAGTCGATCCTCTATCCGAGCTAATACGATTGTCACAGGTAGTGACTTTTCAATATTGCCCTCCAAGAAAAATCGGCTAAACTGCTGCCCATACATCAGGCTGTCCAGCTGCTCCAATGGCTGTAGCTGGGCCTGCGATATGCAGATGCTCAGGAGAGAGAATATCATACTATAGAGTGCTCTGATCATGTGCTCAGCGTCTGGCTTAAGGTACTTCTACAGCGTTGAGGATCTGAGTGATGATGTCTTCTTGAGTTATATTTTCAGCTTCGGCTTCATAGGTCAGGCCTATACGATGTCTCATGACATCACGACACACGCTGCGTACATCATCAGGGATGACATATCCACGTTTTTGCATGAAGGCATAGGCTCTGGCGGCCAATGCGAGATTAATCGATGCTCTCGGAGAGCCACCATAGTTGATGAGCGCTGACATGTCTTTGAGCCCATATTCTTTTGGGTCTCGAGTGGCGAACACTATATCGATGATATATCGCTCGACCTTTTCATCCATATAGATTTTGCGGACCATCTGGCGAGCTTTGATGATCTGCTCTGGCTTGACCACTGCATTTACTTTTTTGCTGATACTCCCAGAGACATTTCGACGGATGATCTCGAGTTCTTCTTCTTTATTAGGATATCCGACATTCACTTTAAGCATGAATCTATCGGTCTGCGCCTCGGGTAGCGGGTAGGTGCCTTCTTGCTCGATAGGGTTTTGAGTAGCCAATACTAAGAAGGGCTCTTCGAGTTTGAAGGTATCTTTTCCAATAGTCACTTGTCGCTCTTGCATAGACTCGAGCAGGGCACTTTGTACCTTAGCGGGAGCACGATTGATCTCATCTGCGAGGATAAAATTAGCGAAGATTGGCCCTTTACGGATTGAGAACTCATTGCTCTTCTGATTATAAATCATCGTACCCAAGATATCCGCTGGGAGAAGATCTGGGGTAAACTGTATCCGCTTAAACGAGACATCGATGATCGATGATAGTGTCTTGATAGCTAAGGTCTTGGCCAGACCCGGTAGCCCTTCTAATAGGATGTGACCATTGCTCAGGAGACCTAATAATAGGCGATCCATCATATAGTCTTGCCCTACGATGACCTCTGCGGCCTCACGATGGATATCATCTAAAAAAGCACTATCTAACTGTATCTGTTGATTAAGTGCTTCGATATCTACGGATGTCTGCATATGCTTGATTTATAAAAAACAAATGAACTTTATCTTTTTGCCCTTTTACGGCTGAGATGTCACAAAGCTAACGATCTCAATCATCAATTCTCAGATCCATGGGTGATATCTGGCCGATTCCACCCCGTTTGTCATTGATGCACCTACAAAAGTGCAACCTATCCCTTATTGACAGAATGATCTAATACTGGTTTAACAGAACTTTCAGATTTGAATACTGAGGTGTCTACGGGTATATATTTTGGCTTGTCTGGGATCGTCGGGCGATAAAGAGTATCATCAATAGGATTGAGATCCCAAGTGAGTATGATGGAGTCTACTATTTCTTCAGCCTTGAGTAGGGCCTCTGCTCGACATTCATTAGTGCGTGACTTTCTATGTTGATCGACCTTGATCTGTACTTCTACTTTAGCTATAGCTAAATCATGAGCCACTGGATCACCACAGCTGTAGCATACCATCATCAGCCATATGTATAGTAGCCATTTCATTCGCTCAGTTCTTGTATTCTCTCCCTTTCGATCTCGAGTAGCGAGTCGACCATAGCCTCGATATATTGAGGAGTGTTGAGTTCACATAGCGAGTCGAGCTCGGCATTTAGAGCTTTCTTCTGATTGATGAACATAGTATCCCTCATGTATCGTACTCGGGGGCTGAGGACTTGATTTTTCTCTGGAGGTCTACAAGCGATGATCAGAGAGAGGATGCCTATGACCGATATGACTTTAGAGGTCAAGGTTCTTTCTTTTTAGTTCAAACTGCTGACCCAGATATACTTTCCGTACGAGCTCATCTTCGGCGAGCTGCTCGGATGTACCAGTGCGGAGTATTGATCCCTCAAACATGAGATATGAGCGATCGGTGATCGATAGTGTCTCCTGTACATTGTGGTCCGTGATGAGAATACCTATATTCTTGGTTTTTAGCTTAGCCACTATATACTGTATGTCCTCCACGGCGATCGGATCGATCCCTGCAAACGGCTCATCTAATAGAATAAACTTAGGATCGGTAGCGAGTGCTCTGGCTATCTCGGTACGTCTCCGCTCTCCTCCAGAGAGAGAGTCTCCGAGATTAGTACGGACTTTTTCGAGGCCAAATTCGGCGATGAGTGATTCGAGCTTATCTTTTTGCTCCACTTTAGATAGCTCGGTCATCTCGAGCACTGCCTTTATGTTGTTTTCGACACTTAGCTTTCTGAATACTGACGCCTCCTGTGGGAGGTAGCCCAGTCCCAGCCGTGCTCGCTTGTACATAGCCAGCTTAGTGATTTCTTGATCTTCCAGATACACAGCACCGCTATCGGGTCGTACGAATCCTACGATCATATAGAAACTGGTTGTTTTGCCAGCACCATTGGGTCCGAGGAGGCCTACGATCTCACCCTGACTGACCTCTACCGAGACCCCTTTGACGACCGTCCTGTTGCCGTAGGTCTTCTTGAGGTTGTCCGTCTTTAGTTTCATCATTTGTTTGAGTATTATTGATCGCCTCTCGGATGTCCAGAGTATACTGTAATGTCCAGTTGCCCCGTAGATCTTCCATCTTAATATTATCGAATATACGTTCGGATTGTTGTTTTTGTTGATAATTTCCTGGATCCCACTGTTTGTTTTGGTTGCGATCTTCGAGTAGTCGTAGACTATAGCTGCCGGGGGCGAGCTCTCGGATTAGCAGGGTCGTGTCTTGAGATATGATCCATTCATCAATACTACGATCACCCTCGAGCAGCTCTATGTAGTAGCTGGTGTCTGCGGGTATATTGTTGATAGTCAGTTCTATATCTCCATAGTCGATCGGGTTACCGATAGTGAGATCATGGATCACAGTATCATTACTATAGCCCCACATGTCTGAGGTAGCTCCCGGTAGCCAGGTGATCAGGTAGCTACTATCTGCAGCCCAGTCTGCAGAGAGATGTATATCCTGATGCGTGATGCTATCGATCACGACAGTATAGCTGAGAGTATCGAGAGCGGAGGTGTCTATGATCGAAAGTAGTGTGGTGTCTATAGTGGTGATAGGTCTTGATGTAGTATACCGTATAGTCTTATTTGGGTGAGGATTGATATTACCTTTTGGTTTTTGATATTTGAGCTCTATCAGCGTATCGAGGGCTTCTGCAGATTTAGTATTGATCCGCATCTGGATGGTATCAGTGGCGTCAGCTCTTTGGTAGCTCAGGTTTAGCCTGCTGAGCTCGACAGGCTGATACCAGAAGTCTACTCTGCTATCAGATGACTCAGTGATCAGGTGGCTGACTACAGAGCTGTCTATTAGTTTTAATTTGCTGAGATCGGGAGCTGCCGAAAACTCCAGGCGAATATGTCCTTTATTCACTACCTCATAGCTGACATATCTCGATGGCTGCCGCTCCATGAAGCTTTCGAGCGTCAGCACTATCTCCGCAGTATCTGATAGAATGATGGGTTCTTCTAAAAATCCTATTTCTTCATTGCCAGGTTCGTAGGTATAGTTGACATTTTGATCGTTGAGCACGAATACTTTGAAGGTATCAGCTCTAAGATTTTTAATCTCAAAGTTTCCAGACTTGTCGACTCGAGCAAAGTAAAATGGTTTTTCTTGGTAGACTATGGAGTCTTCCAAAGATTCGTAAAGTAAGACGAGATAGTCTTCTGATGCTTTTCGAGTTTTGGCATCCATGACAGTACCGCTAATAGATAGACTATCGATATAGTCTCCTGTAGAGAATACCAAAGTAAAGTCTTCGACCTCATTGCCCTCTGTATAATCAGTGATCGATTCGCCAAAATTGACCACATAGGTCACATTCTCTTTGAGTACTTCTCTATCGTCAAATTCCACTTTGACCTCTTTCCCTTTCCCTGAGTACTTAGGATTGTAGGTAAGGGGTGGTGTGATGAGTATTTGTTTGCTCGCATTCTTGAGATTTATGAATTCGTCAAAGTATAAGACGATGTCCTGCTTTTCAAAATGTATCTGATTATTTTGAAATGACTGCAGCGTATCCAATATCGGAGGCTTCTCATCACGAGGTCCTCCAGTGAGGGAGACCTGATTGTAGCATCCAGCCATAGTGATCAGGCCCAGTATTAGCAGAGCTACACGGCTATATGGTGGATACTCCTTAGAATGCACTTTTCTTGTTTCGAGGGTGATATGTCATAATCGTATCACGAAGATAGTGTGTATCGAGATGAGTGTAGATTTCTGTGGTAGTTATTGATTCATGACCGAGCATATCTTGGACCGCCTTGAGATCTGCTCCTCCCTCGACCAGATGTGTGGCAAATGAGTGTCGGAAGGTATGCGGACTCACATTCTTATTGATGCCGGCATTTTTGACGGCTTCTTTCACGATGTTGAATATCATGACTCTGGAGAGCTGTTTGCCCCTGCGATTGAGGAATACAAAATCCTCATGACCTTGTGCTATTTTGGGCAATAGCCTCCTCACACTATTGAGATAAATATTGATGTATTTGATAGCGCTCTCGCCGATTGGGACGATACGCTCTTTATCATTTTTACCGATCACCTTGATGAGGCCTATATCTGGATAGTAGTTAGTCAGTAGTAGTCCGACGAGCTCTGATACTCGGAGACCACAGGCGTATAGCGTCTCTATGATCGCTCGATTTCGCTGTCCCTGAGGATGACTCAGGTCAATAGCACTAATGATAGACTCTATCTCCTCATAGCTTAGGACATCAGGTATTTTTCGTCTGAGTTTTGGGCCTTCTATCAGATCAGCGGGACTGGCGGTGATGATGTCTTCGATCAGCAGATATTTGAAGAAAGATTTTAACCCTGATAATATGCGAGCTTGACTTTTTTCACCCAGACCCAGCTGGTTGAGGTAGTAGATATACTCCGTCAGATCAGTATACTTAGTGCTATTCGGGGAGAGATCAGGTCGATGGAGGCTCGTCCACTCGATATATTTATCCAGATCATCTTCATAGGCAGAGATGGAGTTTTCGCTCAGACCTCTCTCCAGCATGAGATAGGCTATGTATCCTTTCTTGTATATACTCCAGTCCATTCCTCGATTTATTTGATCAAGATTCGCTCAGCTTCTCGAGTTTCTTAATTTTAGCATACGTAAACCTAAAACTTTCTCAGGTCTTGGTTTATTTCAAGGCCAGTTGCTTTGCTCACTCATATAGACTTGTCATGCTCATTGTATTCATGTTGTTCGTGTTATTCTTGATATGTGTATTTTTATCCGTAGCAGCACATTGGATTTTTGTTTTTGTTGCTTTAGGGATACTCGGTTTAGTCATCTTGGGAGTTTATGACTATAGTCAAAAAAAGCACAGTATTGCCCGAAATTTTCCAGTAGTAGGACGCACACGATATATTGCTGAGTGGCTGAGACCAAAACTCTATCAGTACTTTATTGAGTCGGATACAGATGGGCGCCCATTTCCGAGGATATTCAGATCCATCATCTATCAACGCTCAAAGAAAATGCTCGATACGGCACCATTTGGGACTCAGCTCAATGTCTATGACGAAGGCTATGAGTGGATGAATCATAGTATCGCAGCTGTCGATCATCACGATCTGGAGGAAGATCCCAGATGTGTCATCGGAGGCCCTGACTGTCTGCAGCCCTATGACTGTAGTCTGCTCAATGTATCAGCAATGAGCTACGGTTCACTATCTAAAAATGCAATCATGGCCCTCAATGGTGGAGCGGCTATTGGTGATTTTGCTCATAATACTGGCGAAGGAGGTATCTCAGAGCATCATAATAAGTACGGCGGAGATCTCATCTATCAGCTCGGTACGGGATACTTCGGGTCGAGAGGCCACGATGGAGGCTTTTCGCCAGAGCAGTATGCTAAGAGGGCTACTGCCCCCAATGTAAAGATGATCGAACTCAAGCTATCACAAGGAGCAAAACCAGGTCACGGAGGTATCCTGCCAGCTAAAAAAGTAACAAAGGAAATCTCGGAAATCCGAAATGTGCCTATGGGAGAGGACGTGCTTTCTCCACCAGCGCATAGGGAGTTTAGCGATCCTGTAGGTCTTCTTCATTTCATTAAGCAGCTCAGGGATCTTTCGGGTGGTAAGCCTGTAGGATTTAAGCTTTGTATTGGTAATAAGTTTGAGTTTCTCTCTATCTGCAAGGCTATGATACAGACGGGTATTAAGCCGGACTTTATCACCATCGATGGTGGAGAGGGAGGTACAGGAGCGGCACCCTTAGAGTTTAGTAATAGTGTCGGTATGCCACTGAGAGAGGGTCTTGCTTTTGCATTTGATGCGCTCATGGGATTCGGTATTAAGAGTGATATCAAGTTAATAGCTGCAGGCAAGATCGTCACGGGATTTCACATTTACAGAGCTCTGGCTCTTGGAGCGGATGTCTGCTATAGCGCTCGTGCTATGATGATGGCAGTAGGCTGTATCCAGGCTCTCGAGTGCAATAAAAATACCTGTCCCGTAGGAGTGGCTACTAATGATGCTGGACTCATGCGAGGCTTAGTCGTGGAGGATAAAAAAGTGCGTGTCGCTCAATATCACAAAGAGACAGTGGAGAGTTTCGTAGAGCTCCTCGGAGCCTCTGGACATCGTCATCCTGAGCAGATCAATCGCTCTGACGTCTATCGCAGGATCGAGTTTAATCGATCTATGCGTTATGACGAAATTTATCCCTACGTCACTAAGGGATGTCTCCTCCAACAGGCTACTATTCCCGCAGATTGGAGATATGATATGGCCCTTGCTTCTGCAGATTCATTTATGCCTCGTTTTGAGGAGGTTTTTGAAAATTAATAGACATTCCGCCAGTTACCTACTCTTTATATTAGCCATCTTTTTGGTAGACTTTTCAAATAGGTGTATTTTCGGCGTCCCTTAAAAATCAGGCTATTCTTTAAGGGATCTCAACTGCTACTTGATCAAATTATTAAATCGATCAATAGATTAATAACCTCTAAATTTTGTATTTTTAGTTAATACCAAAAAAGTATTTTTCGACCCATTATTAGTACGGTCGGCTACTGCATCATTGAGATAATACACTTACGTAAATAGCACACCCATGGACTCTAAGCAGCTACACGAAGCGCTAAATAAATATTTTGGTTTTGATTCATTTAAAGACAGACAGGAGCACATTATCTCCAATCTTTTAGATGGTAATGACACACTCGTGATCATGCCTACCGGAGGAGGAAAGTCACTCTGCTATCAGCTCCCGGCAGTGCTCTCTGAGGGGACGGCTATCGTCATCTCGCCACTTATAGCCCTGATGAAAAATCAGGTTGACTCGATACGTGGGTACAGTAAGGATGATAGCATTGCACATTTTCTCAATTCATCTCTGAATAAGACTCAGATAAAGAAAGTAAAAGAAGATATCGTAAGTGGCAAGACTAAGATGCTCTATGTAGCTCCAGAGACCCTGACTAAAGAGGAGAATATTGATTTTTTCAGATCCGTCAAAATCTCATTTGTAGCAGTAGATGAGGCTCACTGTATCTCGGAGTGGGGACATGACTTCAGACCAGAATATCGTAAGATCCGTCAGATGATAGAGGCGATAGGAGATGCCATACCTATCATGGCACTCACTGCTACGGCTACACCCAAGGTAAAGTCGGATATCATGAAGAATCTCGGGATGAGCGAATTGGAGCCTTATGTTTCTTCGTTTAATAGGACTAATCTGTTTTATGAAGTACGACCGAAGATCAATCAGGAGCAGACTATACGAGAAATGGTAACTATCATCAAAGGAATGCCTGGCGAGTCAGGCATCATATACGTGCAGTCCAGAAAGTCTACTGAAAATGTCGCAGAGGTCTTACAAGTCAATGGTATCAATGCGGCACCATATCATGCAGGGCTCGATGCTAAGACTCGATCAAAGGTGCAGGATGATTTCTTAATGGAGGAGGTAGATGTGATCGTGGCAACTATTGCTTTTGGTATGGGCATTGATAAACCTGATGTGAGATTTGTCATACATTATGACATCCCTAAAAGTATAGAAAACTACTATCAGGAGACAGGTAGAGCTGGACGTGATGGGCTGAGTGGTAAGTGTGTATCATTTTATGCGCACAAAGATATCCTGAAGCTTGAAAAGTTTCTCAAGGATAAACCTCTCTCAGAGCGAGAGCTCAGCGCTCAGCTCATGGAGGAGGTGGTGGCCTATTCGGAGACATCGCAGTGTCGACGTAAGTTTTTATTACACTATTTTGGAGAGGAGTTTGACGCAGATGACTGCAAGAAAATGTGTGACAACTGCTCTAATCCTAAGCCGCTAAAAGAAGCAACCACTGAGCTCAAGCAAGCAATAGAAGTCGTCAAGGAACTCAATGAGAATTATGGTATCAAGTTTTTAGTGGAGTATATCATCGGGCGAAAAACCCAAGAGATGAAAAACTTCAGATATGATACTCGGAAATCTTTTGGATTAGGTAAAAAGCAAGGTAATCTATATTGGCATTCCTTATTGCGTCAAGCGATACTGGCTGACTACCTTAGAAAAGATATAGAGCAATATGGTCTTATCAAAGTGACGGCTAAGGGTGAAGAATTCTTATCAACAGGAGGAAGCTTTGTGATGAGCATGAATCATGATTACTCTGATGAAGCTAATAACGAAGTATTGGCGTCAACAGTCACCAAAGGTGCGGCTCTGGACGATACACTGATGAAGATGCTCAAGGATCTGCGTATCAAAGAAGCAAAACGACATGGTGTAAAGCCTTGGATTTTGTTCCTCGATCCATCTCTACAGGACATGGCTACTTATTATCCTACATCTATAGAGGATATGCTCCAAATCTCGGGAGTGAGTCAAGGCAAAGCACAGCGATACGGAAAGGCTTTCATTGAGCTAATCCAAGATTATGTAGAGGAAAATGACATCGAGAAGCCAAGTGATTTCGTAGTCAAGCAGGTCGCTAATAAATCTAAATCTAAAGTAACTATCATCCAAGGAATAGATCGCAAAGTACCTCTCGAAGATATCGCATCAACACTGGAGATGGATCTCGAAAAACTAATCGAAGAGATGAATATGATAGTGCTATCTGGGACTAAACTGGATATCAACTACTATCTCGAGGATAATCTGGATGAGGATGTTATGGAGGATGTTTATGACTATTTTTCGGATGCGGATAGTGAGTCAGTCGAGGATGCTTTTGAGGAGCTCAAAGAGGACGATATCACCATGGAGGAGATACAATTAGTCCGGCTGAAATTCTTATCTGATAATGCCAACTAACTGCGATGCGGAAAGTCTTAATACTCAATGGGCCAAATCTTAATCTTCTGGGAGTAAGAGAGCCGGAGATATATGGTACACAGACATTTATGGATTATTTTGATGGTCTCAAGGATAAATATCAAGAGCTATCTCTCGAGTACTATCAGTCAAACCATGAGGGCGACCTCATAGATAAGCTACAGGAAGTAGGATTTTCGTATGACGCTGTAGTATTTAATCCAGGAGGATATACACATACTTCGGTGGCGCTCACTGACACTGTCAAGGCTATTACCACACCAGTGGCAGAGGTGCATATCAGTAACATCTATGAGCGAGAGGAATTCAGACATCACTCCTATATCAAGCCAAATGCTGCTACGAGTATCGTCGGAATGGGATTAGCAGGCTATGATAGGGCCATAGATTATTTCTTACATCTCTGGTCAGAATCGTAGATCAAGGATACGGAGACGATTGCGGCCATTGATAGGTATTTTGACTGTGCCCAGTACACTCTTAGTGAATAGTCCGCCAAGGATAGCTCCTCCGCCAATGACCGCAGTGTCCACGCCAAAGTCGTAGGGAGTATTAAGTATACCCAGAGCATTCGTCCCTTCTATGATCCCAGCAAATACGAGCCATGCTATACCAAATCTATAAGTCAGATTTCCGATGGCTTTGGCTGCAGGACGGTCATACTGAAAGTGGGTAATCTCATCAAGCTGTATGATTCTATCTTCAAACATGATAGACTGAACCTCTGGGAGGATACGTAGCATAGTAGCCTGCTGCCATGCATCTGTAAAGTCAGCTGTCTTAAATTTTATCTGTTCACCTACGCTGAATTTTTTGACCCACGAGCTGGTAGATTTCTCGAGCTGGAGATAGATCTGACCATTTAGGGGCTTCGCTGATAGGGAGAGTATTACACCCATCAGGGAATAGAGATAGAGGTATTTGATCGCTCTTGACATGACGAGCAAGTTAGCTATTTCGACTTGTTCAGGGTAGTTTTTATTCTTTTATTCACTCGCCTCATGGCTTCTGACAGGTGGGAAGTATCATTCTTAGATTTGCCCACGAAAATATACATGATCTGGATGTTGACCTTTTGTTCTTTGGCAAGCTGGTGGAGATGTGATTTTTGATTGCGGTAGGCCTCTCTGAGATGCCTTTTTATGAGATTTCGATCGACTGCTTTTTTGTATTGCCTCTTTGACACTGTGACAGCTATACATACGAGCGGATCCGTATAGTCAGGAGTCTGAAGAAAAACCGCTTTTATGGGATACGAAAAAACCGACTGTCCATCGCTGAACAAGTCGGTTATTATTTTTTTTGATCTGAGCCGTTCCGTTTTCGGCAGGGTATTCTTTGTCACTTGCGCTTCTCTTGGCCTGTGAAGTTAATAAGTATACATTATCAGGCCAACCGCAGACAGGTGTTTACCGTGTTGTCGGAGATTACTTATGAGATCTCTCGTCAGATACTGTCAGCTTGTGACGTCCTTTAGCTCTACGGCTTGCGAGGACTGCTCTTCCGTTTTTAGAACTCATACGGCTTCTGAATCCGTGCTTGTTTGCTCTTTTTCTTCTTGAAGGCTGATATGTTCTTTTCATTTTATTAGTTTTTATTCTGAGCGCTGAGTACCTGTGATCGTCGAAAGGCTTCTACCTGCTCTATAAAATTGCAAAAAGGGCTGCAAAAGTAGCCCTTTTTATTCTTAAATCAAACTTAAAATTTACTAATTATCATTAACCATTCATGCTGGCCATGAATTCTGCATTGTTTTGTGTCCCAATCATATGCTTTCTCAAGAAATTCATCGCTTCATCTGGCTTCATATCTGCGAGATGCTTTCTGAGGATGTGCATACGCTTGAGTGTCATCTCATCGAGGAGTAGTTCCTCACGACGAGTGCTGGACTTAGTGAGATCGATAGACGGATACATACGCTTATTAGCGAGTGATCTATCGAGCTGTAGTTCCATATTACCCGTACCTTTAAATTCTTCAAAGATCACCTCATCCATACGTGATCCCGTATCGATGAGTGCAGTAGCGAGGATAGTAAGGGATCCACCACCTTCGATATTTCTTGCTGCACCAAAGAATTTCTTAGGGCGTTGGAGAGCATTCGCTTCGACACCACCTGATAGTACTTTACCACTTGATGGTGCTACAGTATTGTATGCTCGAGCTAATCTCGTGATTGAGTCGAGTAGTATGACTACATCATGCTTACACTCTACGAGACGCTTAGCTTTTTCGATAGCGATATTTGCTACTCTTACGTGATTGTCAGCAGGCTCATCAAATGTAGATGAGATCACTTCTGCACGTACACTACGCTTCATATCTGTCACCTCCTCTGGTCGCTCATCGATGAGTAGTACGATCAGATAGCACTCAGGATGATTGTCAGCGATCGCATTAGCGACGTCTTTGAGTAAAAATGTCTTACCCGTCTTAGGCTGTGCCACGATAAGACCTCTCTGACCTTTACCGATAGGAGTGAATAGATCGATCATTCTATTACCATAGTCCTTGCCTAGTGGATGAGAGGTTAGTTTGAATTTCTCTTTAGGGAATAATGGTGTGAGATAATCGAACGGTACTCTATCTCTGATCTGACTTGGCTCGAGACCATTGATGCTCGATACTTTGAGTAGTGCAAAGTATTTTTCGCCTTCTTTTGGAGGGCGTATAGCACCAGTGACGGTATCTCCTGTCTTGAGACCAAATAATTTGACCTGTGAAGGGGATACGTAGATATCATCAGGAGATGTGAGATAATTGTAATCTGATGATCTCAAAAATCCATAACCATCTGGCATCATCTCGAGGACTCCACCTCCTTCTACTATTCCTTCGAGATCTACATTGAATTTTTTCTTAGGAGCACGCTCTTCTCTTGGCTCTCTTTTTTGAGGCGCCGGACGTGATTCTCTTTTATCTCTATCACGAGGCTCTCTATCTCTTGATTCCCTTTTTTGATTAGAGTCAGCCTTAGCTACTTGACTTGCCTCTTCTTTTGGAGCCTCTTCTTTCGGTTCTTCCACTTTTTCTTCAGCCTGAGCCTCAACAGCTACCTCCTCTTTTGGTGATTGCTCTTTCGGTTTTCTTGATCGAGATCTTTTTTTCTTTTCTTGAGGAGCCTCTGCTTTTACTTCTACTTTTGGCTTTTCGACTTGTTCTGGCATCTTGTCAGTCACCGCCTGCTCATCCAATATTCTATATATAAGGTCCTTCTTGCTCAGACGCTTATACGATTTCATACCCATTCCTTCAGCAATATCTCTTAGCTCAGGAACTAGCATTTCATTCAACTGCAAAATGTCATACATACTATTAACTCTAATGTTGTGGGTTATTTACTTAGATGTGTAAAATGGATAAAATCATTTAATGTATTACCTACTTAATCGAAGGGGACCAACTTAATTTTTAGAAGATAGATTAAAAAAAGAGTTGAAAACGTAAGTAGGTGTTTTTAATCTGAGTCAAAAATACATTAAATATTGGTAAATGAAATATTCGTTTAGAAATATTTTGGACCTTTGCCTCCCATAATTCTTATTTATGCTGACGCTTAGAAAAATACGAGAGAACAAAGAAAATGTGATCAGAGGTCTGGAAAAACGAGGATGGTCAGCAGATAGGCTCACTATAGTCGATCAGATCATAGCGCTAGATGACAAGCGTAAAGAGACTCAGACATCCCTCGATCAACACCTCAGTGACATCAATAGAATATCTAAAGAGATTGGTGGATTATTCAAGTCTGGGAAGGGCGATGAAGCTAATGCACTAAAGTCCAAAATCTCCGATATCAAAGAGATTTCTTCTACTCTGGAGTCTACTCAAAAGGGGGTTTTGGCGGAGCTGGACGAGCTGCTGCTCAGTGTGCCCAATGTGCCGCATGATACTGTGCCAGCAGGCGTGACTGAGGATGACAATGAGATCGCAGAACACTGGACGGGAGACCTTCCTGATTTAGGCGATGATGCATTGCCGCACTGGGAGCTGGCTAAGCAGTATAATCTTATTGATTTTGAATTAGGTACCAAGATCACTGGATCCGGTTTCCCCTTGTATAGAGGCCAAGGGGCTAAATTACAACGAGCTTTGATCAGTTTTTTCCTTGACGAGGCCAGTGAGGCAGGCTATGAAGAGGTGATGCCTCCTTTACTCGTCAATGCCGATACTGCTCGAGCCACGGGTCAGCTACCAGATAAAGAGGGGCAGATGTACTATGCAGAAAAAGATGACCTATATCTGATCCCAACAGCAGAAGTACCTGTGACTAATATCTATCGTGATGTCATAATAAGTGAAGATGATTTTCCTATCAAGCTGACAGGACATACTCCATGCTTCAGACGTGAGGCAGGATCATACGGATCAGATGTCAAAGGACTCAACAGGGTCCACCAATTTGACAAAGTAGAGATCGTACAGATAGCTCATCCTGATCGTTCGTATGATGTTTTGACAGAGATGGTCGATCATGTCAAGCAGCTCTTAGAAAAATTGGAACTGCCATATCGCATTTTGCGTTTATGTGGTGGTGACTTGGGTTTCACTTCTGCGCTGACTTTTGATTTTGAGGTATACTCAGCAGCTCAAAAGAAATGGCTCGAAGTAAGTTCGGTCTCCAATTTTGAAACTTTCCAATCAAATCGCTTAAAGCTGCGATATAAAGATGGAAATGGGAAAAAGCATCTGGCACATACGCTCAATGGTAGTGCACTCGCCCTCGCTCGTATCGTGGCCTCTCTCCTCGAGAACCACCAGACTACAGAAGGCATTGTAATACCAAAGGCTTTAGTGCCATATACTAAATTTGAAATCATTAAATAGCACAATATGGGATATATGGGTTATATGCTGATCGTAGGTGTATTCACCTTGATAGGTGGAGTGATCAGCTCAAGACTTAAATCAAAATTTAAAAAATACAGCCAAGTGCCGACCAGTAGTGGGATGACGGGTGCTGAGATAGCTAGAGAGATGCTATCCTACTATGGTATAACAGATGTCAAGATAGTAGAGGGGAGAGGATTTCTCTCTGATCACTACAATCCTGTGAGCAAGACTGTAGCACTCAGCCCTGAGGTCTATCGTGGACGCCACGTATCAGCTGCTGCCGTATCAGCACATGAGTGTGGCCATGCTGTACAGCATGCTGAGGCCTATCAGATGCTCAAGGTGCGGTCTGCATTAGTGCCAGCAGTTCAGGCATCATCACGTATCCAGCAGTTCTTGTTTTATGGATTCATGTTTGGATTAGCCGCTTCACCAGCTTTGGGTCAGTGGTTTATGCTTGCTTTGGTCATCACTTTTGGTATGACAGCTTTGTTTTCATTGATTACACTTCCGGTAGAGTTTGATGCGAGTAGGAGAGCCTTAGTGTGGCTGGACAATACTGGAGTCACTCGTGGCGCAGAATACGAAGGAGCTAAAGATGCTCTATGGTGGGCTGCTATGACCTATGTAGCGAGTGCACTTTCTGCCTTGGTGATGTTCTTATACTTCTTGATGCAGTTTTTAGGGAGCAGAGAGTAAGATCTCGTACAGAAATAATATATATACTAAGAGTGGGATTAGCTTTGATTAGCTATCCCACTTTTTTCTTTTGATAGCTCTGAGATGGTTGTTTTATTGATCTTAGCCTCTACCCATGTCGGTATGTCGAGATATAGGAGTGCTCTTTTCTCATATGGATCTTTCTTGATCTCAGCCAGTTCTTCTTGGAAGTCTTTCAACAGCTTAGCTCTGTCTGAGATGCCGATAGTGCTGACTTTCTTAAAAAACTGGATGGTTGTAGTCTGTAGCTTATTTTTAGATGTGATTTTCTTGTAGAAGGATTCTACTGTATTCACTAAGTATGGCATGATATCAATATTATCGAGATCATAGTGTGCCATGAGGTAGAGCAGTCGACTATAGGTCTGTATGTCCTCTCTGAATCCTTCATACTCACTATTGATGATCTTATTGACATAGTTGACCGCTTTGCCAGGATCTCCTGATCCAAGATACATCCATGCGATCTTAAAGTAGAATACCATAATACGATGTGGAGCGATACGGTCTTTCCAGCGCTTGATACGTCTCAGTGTACTCTGGATGTCTACCAGACCTTGATCATAGGTGCCCTTAAGGAAGTGCAGATTGAGTCTCGCCCAATGTGCATACATGAATGAGAAAATCTTAGAGTTTTCGTTAAACTTGGCATAATTAGACTTGCGGAAAGTCTGGAGCACTTGATAGCTTTCTTCGAGTCGCTGTACATCCTGCATATTGTAGGCTGCAGTCAGCTTATAGTGAAACCCACGCATGTAGAGATCCGTATCTACAAACTTGAGCTCGGGATTCTCTTCGAACACTTCTACCCATTTATTAGCCTGCTCGTAGCACTCATCAAAGTCCAATAGGATATAGTAGTGCCATACGAGCGACTGGTAGAGATAGATCCGCTCAAAATTACCAAGTACCTTCTCATTGATCCGAGGTAGATTTTCTTCTAAAAATTGTATAGCTGTTTGCTTTTCTTGCTCATTCTTGACGTGACTATTGCGGATATAGTAGCTGTGTAGTTTTACTCGGAGATTAGACAGTGATATAGAGGCATCTACTTTTTCTACTCTTTCTCGAGCTTCGGCTACGAGGGCGTCATTTTTGACAGGGCCGCTATTAGTGATATGTCTGGACTCTATGAGTTTTTGAAATTCTATGATCTGAAGAGTCTCTAAATCAAGTTCCGCTGTTAGGGACATACGCTTCGCCCGTTGGAGGATTTTAAGACTTTGCTGAAATAGACCTTTTGAGTACAGGACGGTGGCAAAATCAATATGCTCTCTGACTTCTATCGACTTGATTCTATTGATATTGATCAGCCGGAGAGAGGTCAGTAGCTGTTTGTAAAGATGTCTTTTGAGGTTGGATAGCTGACCTTTATCGATTCCGTCTAATTTATCTATAAGTTTTTCTTCATCGAGCTCCGGCATTTTATCCAAGACATCAAAAAGCTGGATGAATTTCATGTCATTATCACTCTGTACTCGCTTTGCATATAGCTTGAAATTGCGCTTGTCAGCCTTGGTAAGTGACTTTATTAGTCCAAATAAGTACTGAGAATTCGATATTGGCATAACATATATGATTTTGCTAAAACACTGATATTCAGCTACTTGCATTTTCGACCTTCTTTCTTACGAATAACATAATCGCTTTAAAAGGAATGCTTGCAGGACGAAATGCAATGTTAAAATTGTATCCGAAATTAATTAATCGCTAAACCCTTTCAATCCTTAAATATGAAAAAAATTGAAGCCATAGTCCGTTTCTCGAAATTCGAGGACATTAAAGAGGCCTTGGAAAAGATCGGGATCAACTTCTTCACTTACCTCGAGGTGAGTGGTCATGGGAAGCAAAAAGGTGACACGGTAGTATATCGTGGTGCTATATATGATTCTGGCGACATCCCAAGAATGAAATTGGAAATAATCGTACCTGATGCCAAAGTAGACGATGTGGTCAACGCTATTTTGACAGAAGGCCGTACTGGTAATATCGGTGATGGTAAAATCATTGTCACTGGTGTTGAAAAGTTCATCCGAATCCGTACTGGAGAATCAGGCAACGATGCCCTTTAATATTTTGATCACCGTCTAAAAAGAAAAAAATGATTTCATATATACAATCAATAGCTGCTCAAGCTTCTGTAGATAAAGCCCTCGAAGCAGCGGCTGCAGCACAAGAAAGTGCTGACTTCGCACAGTTTACTGTCAATAATCTCTGGATACTTATTGCTGCGGCTTTAGTATTTATCATGCACCTTGGATTCTCTACTCTCGAGGCAGGTTTCGTGAGAAAAAAGAATGTAGTGAATATCCTATTCAAAAATGCAATGATCATATGTATTGGTCTATTGACATACTGCCTATGTGGATTCAATCTCATGTACCCAGGAGACTTCAATGGTTTTCTCGGCTTTGCAGGTGTAGGATTATACCCTGGACCAGACGATATGACCGCTGCGTATGCAGACTATACGTACTGGTCAGATTTCATATTCCAAGCTATGTTTGCAGCTACTGGTGCTACTATCGTATCGGGTGCAGTGGCTGAGCGTATCAAGTTGATGCCTTTCTTGATCTTCTCTACGATCTTCGTAGCATTATCATACCCTATCACAGGTAGCTGGAAGTGGGGAGGTGGATGGCTCGATGAGCTCGGATTCTACGATTTTGCAGGATCTACACTCGTACACTCAGTAGGTGGATGGGCAGCGCTAGCAGGTATCATCCTACTCGGCCCAAGATCAGGTAAGTACACAGCTAAAGGTATCCGTCCTATCACTGGACATAGTATGCCACTCGCTGCTATCGGTGTATTCTTACTTTGGTTTGGATGGTTCGGATTCAACGGAGGATCAGTCTTGAGTGCAGATCCTGAGTTAGTATCATTAGTATTCACGACGACTTCATTAGCGGCAGCTGCAGGTGGTGTAGGAGCATTCTTCTGTAGCTACTTCATGACTAAGTCTCATGACCTCTCTATGGTATTGAATGGTTTCCTTGGTGGTCTCGTAGGTATCACAGCGAGTGCAGACTCAGTGAGTATCACGAGCTCTATCATCATCGGTCTGATCGCAGGTGTCATCATCCCTATATCTGTGACAGCATTTGACAAAGCTAAGCTTGATGATCCTGTAGGTGCTACATCAGTACACTTAGTGTGTGGTATCTGGGGTACACTCGCAGTAGGTATTTTTGGAAACTTTGATGAAGGAACTGGTGAGATCATGGATCAGCTGATCGGTATTGTATCTATCGGCGTATTCACCTTTGTCGTTGCTTTCATTTTATTCTACATATTGAAAGTAACAATGGGTCTGAGAGTATCAGAAGATGAAGAAGAGAGAGGCCTTGATATGGGTGAGCACGATATGAGAGCATACTCTTAATAAAGTGACAGTCAACCACTTAAATAAAAAAGCTCCTCTGAAAAGAGGAGCTCATTTTAAAAATTAGTTTATCAAAACATTCGGGAAGTTGTCCCTGATTTTTCATACGACTGGGACAAATGTAACTATTAATTGGAAAAACAAAAATTTTTTTCCACCTGATCTTCCCGTGCATTATTTCATGAAAAGATCATTACAAGAATATTAAAATTGAAAATTATGAAAAAGATACTATTTTCTTTAGTCCTTATGGCTGTAGCGAGCCTTGCATTTGCCCAAGAAGAAGCTACTATGCCTTTAAGTCTTTCTGGATCAGTAGACGCATACTTCAGAAGCGCTGAAGAAGCGCCTGGAACATCATTCGCTAATCTCCCCGGCTTTGCCATCGGTATGGTCAATGTCGTAGCTGCTCATGAAGGAGAGAAAGCGGGATTCGTAGGTGACTTAGTATTCGGTCCAAGAGGAGCGGATGCAGTATTCGGATCTACAGGTAGTGCGAGTATAGTCAATCAACTATATGGTTATCTCAATGTGAGTGACAATGTGACTTTCACTTTGGGTAATTTCAATACATTTTTAGGATATGAGGTCATCTCACCAACTGGTAATTTCAATTACTCTACTTCATACATGTTCTCTTATGGTCCATTTAGCCATACAGGTCTTAAGGCTGATATCGGCTTAGGTGGTGGATTATCATTGATGCTCGGTGTATTCAATGAGACTGACGCTACAGAATTTCAGCCTATCGGATCTGACTACTACGGTGGTGCACAGTTAGGATATGAGTTTGACAAAGGTGGAGCGTGGTTAAATACACTCTTTACTGACGGATTCTTCCAGATTGATTTGACAGCTGGTGTTGACTTGACAGAGACTCTTTACTTAGGTGTGAATGCTACCTCTGCCACTGATGCATTTTCAGGATTAGCAGCATACCTTCAGGTAGCTACATCTGATGCTCTTAAGATAGGAGCGAGAGCAGAGTATTTCTCTGACTCAGGAGTAGGAGTGATCGGTACAGATGAGAATGTATTCGATGTAACACTTTCGGCTAACTATACAGTGGGTAATTTGACGATCATCCCAGAAGTAAGATTGGATTCTGCATCTGCTGACATCTTCGAAGGCGGTAGTGAGAGTTCACTTTCTTCATTTGTATTAGCTGCCGTTTACGGATTCTAATTTTTTCCAGAACATATTCTGTTTTTTAATAATAACCGATTTAGTAAAAGAGAGGCTGTGTCCATTAGTGGGTGACACGGCCTCTCTTGTTTTTTTACACTATTGACATCATGATCTCTTACTCTCAGCTATCGGGGTATTAATGCTGTGTATCTATGTGTCATAGATATGATCCATTGATTATGATTTCTCTTATAATCTTCGAGCAGCTTCATAATTGGATAGCCAATAGGTATATAAAGTACCATGACTCTATAGAAAATTAAATAACAGCCAGTTGTGGCTTCTGGCATTCTCCTAATCAGATTAGTATCTATCCTTTACATTTTGCTTGATCCATATGAGTGCATCTTTGAATGTGTCAAAGATTAAATCTTCTGAGATCAGATTAGGAATGAATCCTACTCTCGATAGCATATATAGTGGTTGATCCTGTGGATTGATGAGAAGAACTTTCTTCCCTTTTTTGACGAGGTCGAGTACTACGTCTTCCATGACATATAGACCAGACTGATCGAGATAAGGGACTTCATCCATCCTGATGATCACCACATAGGCCGTAGGTGGGATCTGTTGAGCTAATGCCTGAAATGTGGAGGTGCTACCAAAAAACAATGGGCCATCGACATGTTTGATAAATACTTCTTCTCTGAGATTTTCGGGAAAATCCGTTTCATCATCCCATGCCTCTTCATCAAGGGAGCTGAGGTCAGAGTCCTCATCTGCCAGATCTCCGATCTGCTTCATGAACGTCAGAGAGGCAATTACTAATCCAATACCTACAGCGTAGACGAGATTCCACACAGATGATAGCACTAATACGATGAGCATGATAGCGACTTCGCCACGAGGCATGTGAGGGATTGCCTTTAGCCCTTTATAGTCCATCACTCCGATACCGACTGTGATCAGTATACCTGCTAATACTGCTGCAGGGATACGTGATGCCACAGGTCCCAAGGCTAATAAAACGACCAATAAGAGTATAGCTGCTATCATGCCAGATATCCGAGTTTTTCCTCCTGCATTGATATTGACGACTGTCCTGATAGTCGCTCCAGCGCCTGGGATACCTCCGAATATAGAGGCTACAGTGTTACCAATACCTTGGCCGACGAGTTCTTTATTCGGTTTGTGTTTTGTTTTTGTGAGATTGTCTGCTACTACGGAGGTCAATAATGAGTCTATCGCCCCTAATAGCGCAAGGGTAAGAGCTGTGAAAAAATAAGGAGTGATAATGCTAAGCTGAAAATCAGTAAATATACCAAGCTGGGGCATAGGAAGTCCACTCGGGATCTGCGCTATCGGCCGATAGTCAAATCCACCAAAGATGGCTACGCAGGACATGACTATCAGTGCTACTAAGGTACTCGGGATGACTGTAGTGATACGCTTAAAGCCATATATGATGATGATAGTCCCCAGAGCTAATAGTAGCTCGAGCCAATCAATATTTCCCAGCGCTCTGGGCATGACTTTGAGTGCACCGATCACTCCGGATGCATCCTTACCAGCCAGTGTCTTTGACTCCTTCATGATGTCAGCATCAGTGATCTGCTCCGCTCGTCGTATCGTCTCTTTAAAATCCTCAAGTACTAAGATGCCTTCACCTGCTTCTTCTTTCAGGATATTCTCTAAGATGATCTCTTCTGCGGCGGGCTTAAACTGCTCTACGAAGGCCAGATCCTCCTTAGGGTAATATCCTACTGTAGGTAGTATCTGTGTCAGAAGTATGATCACACCGATGGCTGTCATGAAGCCCGATACTACAGGATAGGGGATGTACTTGATATATCTTCCTAAGCCTAATACTCCCAACACAACCTGCATCAATCCGGCTAATAAGAAAACCGTTAGGATCGCTGGTAATGCCTGAGCTATATCTCCATCAAAGCTGGCTACGATACCTGCTATGACTACCATACTGACAGCAGTCATGGGCGCAGTAGGTCCAGAGATCTGGGTGTCAGTACCTCCGAATAATGCTGCAAAAAAACCAATGAAAATAGCTCCGTAGAGACCAGCACTCGGACCGAGGCCAGAGCTCACACCAAAGGCTAAAGCCAGTGGTAGCGCTACGATACCCGCCGTAATGCCGCCTAATAAATCACCCCGCAGGTGTGAAAAATCAAAACCGAGAAATTTAGATCCTTTTGCCGTTTTACTCATTGTCAGGGATGTATTTTATGATAAGGAGCCTATGGACGGGGTTGTCGCTCATAGGATAGCGTCAAAATATAAAAATCCCCTGTAACAAGTATGCTACAGAGGATGCCTTAGTATTAATTTATTGTGCTCTCCAGATTAGTGGAGCGTGACCTTACCGTCTGCTACATTGTATACAGCACCGACGATTTTGATCTCGCCAGCTTCTTCCATTTCCTTTAGGATAGGGCTGCGATCTCTTATATTAGCCACGGTCAGTTCTACATTCTTATTCACCACATTATTGACGAATGTGGAGTTAGAGGAGTCTCTCTTTTCTCCTTCAGCTGTAGCTGTAGAGCTCACAGCAGCCATGATATTGCCGAGCATCGGGGTGATATTGCCGAGCTGTACATTGTCACAGGCGCCTTTCACAGCTCCACAACCCGTGTGACCGAGTACCATGACAAGCTTTGATCCAGCTACTTTGCAGCCATACTCGATACTGCCGAGGATATCAGTATTGACGAAGTTTCCAGCTACTCGAGCCGAGAATATGTCCCCAATCCCCTGATCAAATATCGTCTCTACAGGTACACGACTGTCTATACAGCTGAGTACGACAGCATGTGGATATTGGCCGGTAGCCGTATCATTGACTTGATCAAGTAGGTCACGATTTGCTTTTTTAGCAGCGAGAAACCGTTCATTTCCTTTCATCAGTATATCGAGAGAGTCATTAGGGGTGATCTCTGCTTGTGTTACTTTGTTTAGTGCTTTCATTATTCTTTTTCTATTAGATTAGCTTGCTTTCTTTAGTTTGAAAAATTCGATATAACTAGGAGGATTTTCCACGATACCTCTTTCGGATATCAGCTTAATATTGATATTTCTGTTTTTCGCCTTTTCGGCAAAGTTCTCAAGAATCTCAATAATATCATGGTCTAAGTATCGGGTCTGACGCACATCGAGCTCGAGATATGAGTCTTTTGGGAGATTGTCTAATTCCTTAAGGATTGCTCCTTTATTGAAGAAAGTCACTTCTTCTGCTAAGGTCATTTTCACCTTATTAGACTCGTCGGCTTCCTCTTTGTGTAGGAAGTGAGAGTTGCGATAGCTGGCTAAAAGTACCACTACAATACCTACACCGAGTCCTAAGCTGATACCTATTAGTAGATCCGTAAAGACAATACCTAAAATGGTCACAATGTATGGGACCCACTGTTTCCATCCGAGAGAAAACATCTGCTTGAATGTGGCGGGTTTAGCCAGTTTATAGCCTACGATCAGGAGTACCGCAGCGAGTACTGAAAGTGGTATCAGATTGAGCAGTCCTGGGATGAGTACCACAGAGCCTAATAAGAAGAATCCATGTACGATAGCTGACATCTTAGTCTGACCGCCAGACTGTATATTAGCAGAACTACGTACGATCACCTGAGTGATAGGGAGTCCGCCGATGAGACCACTGATGACATTACCCGTACCCTGAGCGAATAGCTCACGATTAGTAGGCGTGACACGTTTTTTAGGATCGAGTTTATCTGTCGCCTCTACACAGAGTAGTGTCTCGAGACTCGCTACAAGAGCGATCGTGAATGCTGTCACCCAAATAGCCGGATTAGTTACTTCACTGAAATTAGGAAAACTAAACTGTCCTAAAAACGAAGAGAAATCCTCTGGTACAGGTACGCTCACGAGATGATCTTTAGAGATTTCCCATCCTGAACCCTGCGTGACGACATAAAAGATAATACCCAAGACTACGGCTACCAATGGTCCTTGGATCAGGTTGAAGATTTTAGCTTTTTTCTTCAATACATTATCCCATAGGATCAGAATGGCGAGAGCTATCACGGCGATAGCTGTAGCACCTGGACTGATATTGCTGAATATATTGCCTAATTCAGAGAAGGTGTTTTCACCGTCTACTTGATTAAAAGCAAAGTCTCCTTCTGGATCTGCGTCATAGCCAAAGAAATGCGGAATCTGCTTGAGGATGATGATGATACCGATACCCGATAGCATCCCTTTGATGACCGATGATGGGAAGTAGTATCCGATCACACCGGCTTTGAGTACTCCAAAAAGGATCTGAATGAATCCTGCTAAGACTACAGCAACGAGAAAATTTTCGAATCCTCCAAGAGCGGTGATGGCTGAGAGTACGATCGCTGCGAGTCCAGCCGCTGGTCCACTGACGCCGATCTGAGATCCACTGAGTGCTCCGACGATGATTCCTCCGACGATACCAGCGATCAGGCCAGAAAATAAAGGCGCTCCACTCGCTAAAGCGATACCGAGACACAAGGGTAATGCGACAAAGAATACTACTATACTGGCTGGCAGATCACTCTTCCAGCTCGGATTGTTAGGTGTAGAATTCATAAAAGTTGTTTTTATGTATGTTATCTGATAGATACTGTTGTCTATGAGCCACTACGGCTGTACATAGTATCAATAAAGAAATAGTGCTGGTGATGACAGGATAGTGCTGGATAACTTACACGGGCTCGGGGGGCTGGAGTAGTGAGCCTTTAGAGGCTTGATGTAGTAGTGTCAGATCACGTGGTATATTGGACAATGTGACTAACCAATGGTACATGTTTTGACCGAATAAGTCTGAATCATAAAACTTTTTGAAGCTTTTCAGCTTGTCCAGATCGGTCTCATGTTCTTTCTCGAGATCCTCACATGGGAGCTCGACTCTCTCTTCTGCATTGATAGAAAATCCCTGACTAATACGTACACATTCTCCAACTATCAGGGTAGATAGAAAGAAATATATGATCGATATTTTAGTTGCTGGACTCATACTACTGATGTGCAAAAATGGGAATTATCAATAAAAGATAAAACCCGCAAAGGCAAATAACGTGTTAATTGTGATCCCGTTTATCAAATTAATGATAAACTATCCTTCTGGTAGACAAAATAAAGAATTAAGGAGCTATCCTGTAGATATCCCATGTCTCATCAGTCAGCTCGTATACGATCCGATCATGTAGACGACTCTGACGCCCCTGCCAAAACTCAAAGTAATGGGGTACAACTTTGTACCCTCCCCAAAATGGTGGCAAAGGAATCTCTACTGACTCATCTGCATACTGATCGCTGTACTCAGCGACTCGCTGCTCGAGCGCATCACGAGATATTCGCTGACTCTGCGGGCTTGACCATGCGCCTATCTGACTACCTCTTGGCCGAGTATGATAGTATTCCAGCGAATGCTTGGCGCTGATTTTCTGGACGGTGCCTTCGATTCTGATTTGTTGTTCGAGTTCTTTCCAAAAGAACAGGAGCGCTACCTTATCATTTTCATTGATTTGGATTCCTTTTCGGCTTTCATAATTAGTGTAGAATATGTAGCCATCATCCTCGATCTCCTTGAGTAATACGGTACGGACTGTAGGCTGACCATCAGCACCGACCGTAGCCAGCTGCATAGCATTGACCTCAAAGATATCTGCCGCATGAGCCGCATCAAACCATGATCTGAACTGACTGAACGGATCTGTATTGATATCCGCTACCGAGAGAGTCGCACGATTATACGACTCTCTCAGTGCTCTGATTTGCTCTTTTTCTCTATTCACTGATTTGTTCTTTTCTCTTTTTGAAAAAGAAGTATCCCTCCACTCTATACTTCAGTCGATAGGCCAGCCAGTACATAGCAGGTACTATCACCAGCGTCAAGAATGTAGAGAATACTAACCCATAGATCACCGTCCAAGCCAGTGAGCCCCATAGAGCGGTAGTGTCACCACCTAAGTATACCTGCGGATCAAGATCGGAGATGATCGTGAAGAAATTAATATTGAATCCGATGGCTAAAGGAATCAATCCTAAAACCGTCGTGATCGCCGTCAATAGTACCGGACGCAGACGAGTCGCTCCACCTTTGATGATGGCATCTTTCACATCTTCTTTGTCCATGAGGAATAAGTGTTCTATCCCCATAGATTCTCGCTTTCGCTGAATGAGGAGATTGATATAGTCCATGAGTACGATGGCATTATTTACCACTATTCCCGCTAAGGAGATGATACCTACTCCAGTGAAGACGATACCGATCGTACGACCTGTGATCGCATAGCCTAAGAATACGCCGATCGTACTGAATACTACCGATAGTACGATGATGATCGGGCTATAGATAGAGTTAAACTGGGCTACGAGTATGATGAATATCAAGAAGATAGCGATCATGAATGCACCATTGAGAAACTCCATATCCTCGGCCTGCTGCTCTTGCTCTCCTGTAAAGTCATGAGCAATGTTATTAGGGAAGTCGTACTGAGTCAGTGACTGTTTGATTTTATTGACTACCTCATTAGCATTGTAGCCGGCTAATACATTAGAGTAGATGGTGATGACTCGCTTCTGATCTTTTCGCTTGATAGCATTGTAGCTCGTCTTGAATGAATAATCCGTCACACTACTGATCGGCACCTGTACGATGCGACCATTTGACTGATTTCTAAAGGTGATCTTCTGATTCATCAGGTCAGAGGTGCTATATCTGGACTCTTCATTGAGACGGATCATGATCGGGTATTCATCCTCTCCGACTTTGAATTTTGATACCTCCTTACCATATACAGAGGTACGTATGGCGCTGGCGATCTGAGCGGTCGACAGACCATATCGCCTCGCTGCCTCTCTGTCGATGGTGACTTCCATCTCCGGTTTAGCGAGGACTACATCTTTTTGTAGACCTTCGATACCAGCGATTTTTTGATCATCGATATAGTTGATCAGGCGCTCTGCTTCGTTTGATAGTTCGTCGATATCATCGCCTATGAGTTCTATGTTGACAGGTTTTCCAGTGGGTGGACCATCAGCGTTTTTGTCTATGACCAGAGATACGCCCGGTTGATCTTGGACCTTGTCACGGATGGCCTGCATGGCGTCTGCCGTAGAGACTCCATCACGATCTTGATAAGCTACGAATGAGGCGGTGATTCTGGCTTTGTGAGGAGTCACTCCGGGCTCAGGTGGACTATTAGGATCTGATGTTTCTTCTCCGATCTGAGTCAGTACTTCCTCTACGATATCGCTATAGGGTGCTAAGGCATCTTTGACATCTCTCTCAATTGATTTGACTACCTCATTAGTGGCTTCGATGTCCGAGCCGAGCGGTAGATCGACGAAGACATTGACATACTGTGGATCACTCGAGGAGAAGTACTCGATCTTAGGCATATTCAGCGTAAGCAAAATAAATGCACCGATCAATAAAGCGATCGTACCTATGAATGCAATGTACGGGCCGAATCCGCTCAGTACTATGCGAATCGTCTTGTGATATAAATCTTCTAAGAATGGTAATCCTCTATTTTGGAAGAAGAAGGTCCCTGGTCGGAAGACAAAGAAATTGAGCAATGAGACAATAGTGGCTATACCCATAAGGTTGCGTAGCCACTCTCGTCCTGTCAGGTGTCCTGCTATACCGATGAATATCATGATCAATGCTCCTATGAGCACGTTCTTCATTTTTTGTCTTCTGCTCGCAGCATCCTCAGCCTTCTCATCGATAGACATCATGCGAGAGGTCAGTACAGGATTGATCACGAGTGCGACGAATAGAGAGGAGGTCAGTACTGCGATCAATGTGATCGGGAAGTATCGCATGAACTCTCCCATGATCCCTGGCCACATCGCTAAGGGGACGAAGGCTGCCAAAGTGGTAGCGGTCGATGCGATGATAGGTAGTGCGACCTCTCCAGCACCATATTTGGCTGCATCTATGCCACTATAGCCGTCCTGCATGTATCGATAGACATTTTCTACGACCACGATAGCATTGTCCACGAGGAGACCAAGGGCGAGGATCAGACCGAAGAGCACCACCATATTGAGACTCGTCCCTGTCATGTCGAGAAATAAGATACCCATCAGCATACTCAGCGGGATAGATATCCCTACGAATAATGCCTGTCGGAGTCCAAGGAAGAATAGGAGTACTAAGACGACTAATATCACCCCTGAGATAATACTATTTTCGAGAGTCGATACTGACTCCTTAGTATACTTAGAGGTATCATTGAATATGGCGATGTTCATTCCTTTCGGAATGTTTTTCTTCTCTTTTTCGAGGAGGGTCTTGATCTTGGCGGCGATATCGATGACATTTCCTCCACGACGCTTGACCACATCAAGGGCGATCACGGGTAGCCCATTGGATCGTGCATAGCTGGTCCTCTCCTCAAATCCATAAGTCACTGTAGCAAAATCCTTGAGATAGATCGGTCGCATATTCTCAGACTTAATGATGACCTCCTCCATCTCTCGAGCATCTTCAAACTCTCCGATAACACGGATCGACCGTCTGAAGTCATTAGCTACGATCTCGCCTGCTGACATGGAGAGATTCTCCTGAGCAATGGCCATCTCTACATCCTGAAAGGATACCTGTAGTGCCTGCATCTTCAGTAGGTCGATATCTACCTTTACTTCTCTATCGAGAGCGCCTTTGAGAGTTGCTTTATTGACCTCTTTGAGTTCTTCGATTTTATCTTGGAGGTACTCTGCATTGAGTCGGAGCTCGTCCATGCTGAAGTTTCCGGATAGATTGACCGTCATGATAGGGAACTCTGAGAAATTCACCTCCATGACACTTGGCTCGGTATCGAGATCGGTCGGTAGATCTGGTTTCGCCTTGTCTACAGCATCTTTTACCTTTCTTACTACGGCATCTTGATCCTGATCTGGATCAAACTCTACGAGTATCACCGAGAAATCCTGGATCGAAGTAGAGTTCATCGTCTTCAGACCTGTGATCGTCGAGATTTCTTTTTCGAGCGGTCTTGCGATGAGATTTTCTATCTCAGCAGCGGAGTTTCCAAAGTAAGGAGTATTGATATATACTGTCGGGAGACTTGCCTCTGGATAGGATTCTTTGGGCATACTACTATACGACTGTAGTCCGAGGACTAAAATCATGAATGCCAGTATGAATATGCTCGTGCCGTTGTCCACGGCGAATGAGCTCAGCCCAAATTTTCTGAGGTTATTATTATTGCCTTCGCTCATTATTTTCTGCTTTCTGCGATTTGGAGTAAGTCACCATCATTGATACTGCGAGATCCTTTGCCCACCACTATATCATCAGTAGTGAGTCCCTCAGTGATGATGATTTTGTCGGCAGTATTTTCGCCGGTCATGATGTAGGACTTTTTAGCTCTGAGCTCGCCCTCTGCGTTCTTTTTTACTAAGTAGACATATTCTTGGCCATCGACCTCTTGAAGTACATACTCAGCTGGGAGAGAGATGATATCTTTCTTCTCGAGTTCCTTGATTTTGATTTCAGCTAGGAGATTTGGCTTGAGTAGTTTGTTGTACTTCGCTGGAGCGATCTCTACTGGTAGCGTACGATTAGACGGATCGATGCTGCGACCCATGAGCGTCACTCTACCCGTCATGTCGAGATCGATACTCGGGAAGTATAGATCTACCATATCGCCTCTGTCGAGTATCGTCAGATAGCGCTCAGGGAGATCAGTGCTGATTTTGATTTTAGCCGTATTCATGATCGTGACGATCGGCATACCTGGCGAGGCTACTTCACCTTGCTTGAGCATCTCCATATCTACCGTTCCCGATATCGGAGCATAGACATTCGCTTTAGTCAGTTGAAAATCTAAAGTCTCCAAGGTCTTCTCGAGTCTTTCGACATTATTCTTTGCTTGGAGATATTGGATCTCGCTACCGATATTTTGCTCCCATAGGCGCTGCTGACGGTCAAAAGTCTGCTGTGCAAGTGAAAGTGAGGTTTTTACCTCTTCTATTTGCTTTTGTGTAGACTCTACATCGATAGTTGCTACGAGAGCTCCTTTTTTGATGTATTGACCTTCTTTAGCATTGAGATAGGTGATACGGCCAGGGATCTCGCTCACTACATTGACGATATCATCAGTGATCACGGCACCCTGTACATCCACATATCGGGTGAATGTGCTCGCATCGACATGGACAGTATCTACGAGCGAAGCTTGCTCCTGTAACTCTGGGCTCATCTCGATTATTTCATTTTTGAGCGTAGCGATCTCTTTTTGGAGAGACTGAAGTTGAGTTTGTTTTTCAGTGAGTACCTGCTGTTTTTCAGCGAGGGTCGTAGGCTCGGTCGTGGTCTCTGATGATCCACAGCTATGAAGTAGAGTGAGTGTCAGGAGACCTATGCTTAGTTTTGATAATAGTCGCATGATATGGATATGTTGTATTGTGATTATCTGTTGATTTTATTCTTTAGGATTTCTCCAGTAGCGATATCGAGTTCTGTTTTGCTCGTGAGTAGATCGTAGAGTGCATTGATATAGTTAGCCTGTGCTTGATAGAGGGAGGCTTCTGCCTGTGTGACCTCTACGCTACTGCCGACGCCTTCTCGATACTTGATCTGAGTCTTGTCGTATATTTTCTCATTGAGGGCTAATGATCTTTTGGCATTCTCGAGGCTGAGTTTCGCATTTTCATATTGAGCCTCTGCATTATAGATCTGCAGTTTCATACCTCTATCAAATTCGCTAAGGTCATTTTCGATCTTTTCGATTTCAATTTTCTTCTGAGCGATTTTCGCTTTGGTCATACCGCCATCGTAGATCGGTATACGAGTGCGGATCCCGACGGATCCATTGCCAAGAAATCCGACAGCCTCACTATCAAAAAGGTTATTTCGCTGCAGGACCTGTGCGTAGCCGATATTACCGGTGACGGTGGGTAGATAGGCTTGCTTGATGCGCTCGAGGTCAGCTTTGTTAAGCTCTATAGTCTCCATCAGGATATTGTGCTCAGGGCGCTGTGTGAAGTCAATCTCTCCAGATGACTCCCCATCGAGTAGTATGAGATCTACGACCGTCTCCAGCTCCTCTGTGACGCTGAGCTCTTCGTGGATAGGGTAGGCCATCTGATACTTCAGCACATTGTAGCTGACAGCAATCACCTGCTCGAGCTTTTTCTTTTCGAATTCCAGATTCTCCAAACTGAGCTTCAGTCGATCTACATCGAGCTCCTCAGCGAATCCGTTTTCATAGATCAATGTTGTCTCACGAAGAGCTTTTGAGATATTATTGATGTTATTCTCGAGGATATTGACATTTCGCTCGGCGATCAGTACGTTTTGATAGGCTTTCGCTACATTTTGTATGATATCCTGCTTAGTGAGATTGACTTGTTTTTTGGATAGATCTATGAATAGCTTAGAGGCTTTCAGGCCTTTTAGGAAGTTGCCATCAAAGATCAAGAAGTCACCACTCAGGCCGACATTGAGCTGATTCTTTTGTAAGAAGGCGAATTCGAAATATTCGGGCTCACCGGTATATGGCATACCTGTGATCGCCTCCGTCACCAGAGGTGTGATGAAATCTTCTGTAGGTGTGACTGGCACCTTATAGTAGTAGGTATAGTCGAGATTGCCATTGACTTTTGGCATACCAGTAGCGAGTACTTCTTTGTATTGCCATTCGGCGGTCTGCTCATCGAGGTCGGCTACATGCAGGCTCGGATGGTGCTCGAGGGCGTAGTCTATCGCCTCTGATAGACTAAAGGTGGCTTGAGCGCCGAGCCCATAGCTCAGGCTGATCAGCAGTCCGATAGTTGTGATGATGTGGAGTCGCATTTTATTCATTGAATAGATTTTCTTTGTTGAGTTTGACTAATCCCTCTGGGGATAATATACCGTGCAGATGGTAGAGTATATGTTGTTTCATGATGGACGTAGGATCGTGCTTTGTCCAGTTCATGAATGATTCGTCTGATATAGCGAGGGCCTTGGCGACATACAGTGATGAGATGATATCTGTATCGATATCACTGCGATAGACTCCCTCTCTGATGCCTCTCTTTAGATTGATAGCGATAGTAGTTTTGATAAATTTTGACTGCATTTGCTGCAGCTTGGTCCATGTCGTTTTATAGTATTTCTGCAGATCATGGATTAGTACAGGACGATATTGTTTGAACACTCTGACGGCATGCCTTGATACTTGGGCCATCTCATCTACTGCATCAGTTGCATTTTGTTGGATTTGAGCGATGATGTTGACTTCTTCATTGATCACAGCAGTCATGCACTCGTCGACGAGGGCTTCTTTTTTATTATAGTATTTATAGAGAGTTTTTTTAGATACGCCGAGATCCGTAGCGATGTCATCCATGCTCACTGATCGGATGCCCAGTTTCATGAACTTGGTAGTGGCGTAATCTTGTATTTTTTCAGTGGTGCTGTTCATCGAGGTCGCAAAATTAGAACAAATAAACTTTGGAAACTCTGAAAGGTTTTTAAGTTTCTGTAAAATTTCGACATAAGTTTATTTTTATAGGATTAACATAGACGAGCATGCGTGTAGCTGGATTGATTTCAGGAAGTTCTTTAGATGGATTGGACATAGCGATCTGTACTTTCAGTGATGAGGGAGGACAGATAGATTGGCAGCTCGAGGAGCATGATACCGTAGCATTTTCGGCAGAGCTGTCTGACAGACTCAGTAGGGTAGGGCAGCTGTCGACTCGTGAGCTCATGGAGACAGAGTATCTCTTTAGTCGGTTTTGTGCAGAGGCTGTAGCCAAAGTAAAGAATACCCAAAATATCGATTACATCTCATCACATGGTCATACGGCACTACATGACCCGAGTAGAGGATACAGCCTACAGATCGGTAATGGCGGTACTATCGCCGCCCTGTCAGGGATCAAGTGTATCAGCGACTATCGGATGACAGATGTAGCTCTCGGAGGACAGGGAGCGCCTATCGCTCCGATCGTCGAGCGATATCTATTCGCTGGTCATCAGTACTATCTCAATCTCGGAGGCATCGCTAATCTCAGCATCCACAGTCCATCGGGAGAGATCACCTCTTTTGACACCAGTCCGTGCAATCAGATCCTAAATGCAGAAGCCAATAAGCTGGGCCATGAATACGATGCGGGTGGAGCTATCGCTCGATCTGGACATATACATCGGCCAGTCATAGATCATCTGATGGCTATGGATTACTTTCAGTTATCTGGACCTAAGTCATTGGACAATACCTGGGTCATGAAGACCTTCTATCCTGAGCTACAGCAGGCCGAGCTATCCGTAGCAGATAGCCTCGCTACTATGGTAGAGCTGGTCGCCCTATGTATCGCTCAGCATGTCGGACATGCCGATACTCCACAGACGATGCTGGCCACAGGTGGAGGCGCTCATCATAGCTATCTGATCGAGCGGATCAATCATCATATCGCTGCGCAAAACTGTCAAGTACAGCTACCCACTCCAGCTATCATCAATATGAAAGAAGCTATACTCATGGCGCTCATGGGCTATCTGAGAGCTACTGAGCAGCCCAATACCATACCCACTGTCACAGGCGCTACTCGAGAGAGCTGTAGTGGAGCCGTCTATCTGCCTTGATCTTTCGCTAAACTATTTCATCATAGGATAATTGTATTGAGCGATAGAAGAAATGCTAAGTTTGCTCTCACACTTATTGATCACCCATTGAAAATACTAGTCACAGGAGCCACACAGTCCATCGGCAGTCTACTCTGCCAGCAGCTCTGTCGTGATCATGAGGTACATGGTGTGAGCGCTGATCTGGCGGCTCAGCAGGATCTCGGTGACTGGTCCAGTGAGCTAATATGGCATCACTATGAGCTGTACGATCTCCCAGCGATGATAGAGATTTTTGAGCATGGCTATGACATCGTGATCTGTATCGAGGATGCGATGTCAGATACTCATGTACTTCCTGTAGAGGCTACAGCCAATGTGGCTAACCTGGCTTACTCTATTGGTGTCAAGCAGCTCATATATATCAATGATGCTCTCGCCATGGGTGGCCCCAGAAAAAAAACAATCACCGAAAAAGATCAATGGCCCGATAGTCCCCTCGATAGTCAGTATGCGCTTAACTGCTATCTCTGCGAGCAGGAAGTATGGCGGGCCGCTGCCGAAGGATTACCTATCACTATCATCTCAACACCGATCGTCGTAGATGGGAGTAAAGCGATGGAAGAGATCAAGAATGCTCTGCAAAAGAATAGAGAAAGCTATCCTATGGGGTCGACAGGCGTAGTATCGCTGCAAGATCTCAAAAAAATGACGCTCCAAGTAATGCGAAATCAAGATGCATTCGGAGAAAAGTATCTCTGCATAGCGCAGAATGTATCCCTCAAAGATATCTATACATATGCGGCGGCTCAGCTCGGTATGGATGCTCCTACTAAGACCCGATCAAAACCATCCTTCATAAAAAGAATGCTCCAGAAGCTACTCGGCAAGAATCAAGAGTCGAGGGTGATCGCTGCCGATCTCAGCTATGATCATACTAAGTCACAGGAGCAGCTCGGCTTTCAGTATCAGTCTATTTTTTGATAGCTTTTCCTGTTTGAGTTACCTTTATTAAGTTTTAACTAATGTCGCTTGATTTTGCGACTTAAACCTTGTAGATTTAGATATCAACTAAACGTTATGAAACATTCCATTCGCCGATTTTAGGTCTATTCGGAAAGCTATAAAGGCTTGCTCTGTAAGAAAAACTGAATTTGGCACATTCACTGTCTAATCAACCAAACTAATATGCGTACACTCATCACCTTCCTCTTTTTATTCAGCTCGTTTTGGTCGATAGGTCAGAAAAAATGGGATTTTAAGAATTCTGTGTGGCACTACGATTATATTAATATTTTCAGTCCTATCCAGCATTATCTGACAATAGAATATAGCGGCAGTGCTGAGTTAGGTTCTGAAAGACAATTTGTCAGTAAATTGGATATGGTAGCTCATTATGGAGAGGATAGAAATGAGCTCATTAATAGTATCTACGTTTATGCAGATGAGGACAGAGTATACCAGTGGTTAGACGGTGAGTTTCATATACTATATGATTTTTCTTTGGATATCGGAGATACTACGAGGATATACGCTAATGATGGGTATCATTCTGGAGAGGCAGTCAGTGTTGTAGATTCTGTAAAAAAAGTGAGCATTGGTACCGATACACTGAGAGCGTATTACATTAGAGGAGGTTATCAGGGATTTTTTCACATGTCTGGATGGGTATATGAGTCAATAGGTACGTTAATAGGATTTGGACCTCAGAGCGCATTATCTTGTGATGGAGGATGCTTAGGTAGCCTACGCTGCTTTAAAAACAGTGCTATCGACTATCAAGTAGAAGTCTGCGATACTATCAAGGATCTACGAGTCAGTACGATCGATATCGATGAGGAACAGACGAGAGCGGAGCCCCGGCTCTATCCTAATCCTCTCTCACGTCATCAGGCACTACATATCGAGTATAGTGATATCTCCAGTCTGTCAGTCTCTGTCTATGATATGGAGGGTAGAGTGATACTCACTGAGCAGGCTGTGTCAGATGGCTCATTATCACTTCCCGCAGACATGTCAGCAGGTATCTATATGGTCCACGTGGTGGATAGAGATAGTTGGCAGTCTTATTATGATAAGTTGGTGGTTTATTAATAAAATAAGACTATGCGTACACTCATCACCTTCCTCTTTTTATTCAGCTCGTTTTGGTCGATATCCCAAGATAAGTGGGATTTTGAAAATTCTGTGTGGCACTATAACTATAGAGGCCTGGGACCAATAGTAGTATATGCGATCATGGAGTATAGCGGTACGAGTAGAGTAGGACCGGATTCTACGGAGGTGAGTCATTTAGACTTGGTGGTACACTATGCGAATAATAATACTTCCTTACTCAGGACTGTATATGTGTATGCAGATGAAGATAGAGTCTATCAATGGTTAGACGGAGAGTTTCATGTACTATATGATTTCACTGTGAGTGTAGGAGACACCATGTATGTCTATGGGAGCAATGGGTACGACAATGGATATGTCACGACTGTTGTGGATACTGTCAGTCAAGTTATTTTTAACGCAGACACACTGAGAGCTTACCACTTAAAGTTAGAAAGTCATAGCCCCATTACGGCTTACGCATTTGGAGGTTGGGTAATTGAAAAAATGGGAAATTTAGGATCCTTTGTACCAGAGTCTGAGTTAGATTGTGACGGTGGCTGTCCTAATTGGCTACGCTGCTTTAAAAACAGTGCTATCGACTATCAAGTAGAAGTCTGCGACACTATCAAGGATCTACGAGTCAGTACGATCGATATTGATGAGGAGCTGATGACAGTGGAGCCCCGGCTCTACCCTAATCCACTATCAAGACATGAGGCACTGCATATCGAGTACAGTGATATCTCCAGTTTGTCTGTCTCTGTCTTTGATATGGAGGGTAGAGTAATGCTCTCTGAGCAGGCTGTGTCAGATGGCTCTTTATCACTTCCTTCAGACATGTCGGCAGGTGTCTATATGGTCCATGTGGTGGATAGAGATAGTCGGCAGTCCTATTATGATAAGTTGGTGGTTTATTAATAAAATAAGACTATGCGTACACTCATTACCTTCCTCTTCTTATTCAGCACGTTTGGGTTGATGTCCCAAGAAAAGTAGAATTTTGAAATTCTGTGTGGCACTATGGCTATAGAGGCCCTGGACTGTATATGTATAACCGTAGATGAAGTTATGGTAGTCAATTGGGTATTGGAGATTTTACCAAGGGATTCCTTTGAGTAAGCGGCAAACGAATAAAATAACTAAGAAAGAAACAAATACTTGTGATATTAAGAAATGTATTGAACACTGTATCAAAAGTGATTCCGATAAAGATCCTTAGCTCTATAACATCGCAAAAAATAATATTGCCATTCTATCACACAATTAGTGACAAAAGCCTGCCTCATATTAAAAACTTATATGAAGTAAGAGGAACAAAAACGTTTATCCAAGACTTGGAGTTTCTTTGTAAACACTTCAAACCCATTGACTTAGATACTCTTTATGATATTATATCGAAAAATGTTAAAGTTAACAAGCCTGTTTTTCATATTACGTTTGATGATGGATTAAAAGAACTATATTCTAATGTTGCTCCAATCTTAAAAGAAAAAGGAATTCCTGCAACAGTATTTCTGAACACGGATTTTATAGATAACAAAGGACTATTTTTCAGATACAAAATTAGTCTCATAATTGATAATGTACTTAGATCAAAAACGATAGACCAGAAAGTATATGAAATGCTTGAAATACCCAAGCCGTCTGTCGAATCTCTTAAAACTAAGCTCTTAGAACTACAAATTACCGATGAAGTTTTAATTGATGAAATTGCGAAATCAATTCATCTTGATTTTAAGGAGTATTTGAAATACAATGAACCTTATTTAAATAGAAAGGAAATCAAGGAACTATCAAAGTGTGGCTGGAAATTTGGTTCGCATTCCAAGAATCACCCATTCTTTAAAAATTTAACTCTTGAAGAACAGAAAAAGCAGCTAACTGAAAGTTTTAATTTTCTATCTAAAGAATTAAATATTAATGACCGTTACTTTTCATTTCCATTTTCGGACGAAGGCGTTGAAGCTGTTTTCTTTAGGTGGTTGTATCAGAACGATTGCAAGTTGTCATTTGGGATTTCAGGAATGAAAAAAGATGCGTTTATCAATCATCTTCATAGAATCCCATTTGACGGAATCAACAACCAAGCAAATGAAATAATTAAATCAGAATACTTATACTACATGATTAAGTTCTTTTTTGGCAAGAACCGTATACAGCGTTAAAGTTTAATAGAAGTATGTTGTTTTGAAAACTGGTCAACATGAGCATGAAGAGTATGAACTAAAGTCACTTATCTTCGTGCTATTATAATCAATCTCTGAATAATACTATGAAGTACGCTTTAGTATTGACCATTTTCACGCTGCTCTATTCATGTATGCCACCGACAGAAGAGGTAGTTGCAGATGTAGAAATCGACATCACTGATGAGACCGCTCAGCAACTATACAATCTCAAAGATGAGCGCAAGACTGATATGCTCATTGAGTTTCTAGACTCAGCTAATCCAAACTATCGATACATCGCCACCGATGCCTTTGGCTCAGTACGAGATGAGGCGGCGCTACAGCCTCTGCAAAATCTACTCATCTCCGATCCCGTGGAGGAAGTGAGGGCTGCTGCGGCCTATGCGATAGGTCAGATCGGAGCGAGTCAGTCTACAGATGATCTGGTAGCAGCATTCGCCTATCAGGATACGGTGACAATGAATAATACAGTCCGTATGCAGATACTCGAGGCCGTGGGCAAAGTGGGAAATCATAAACATCTGAAGCAGATAGCTACTGTCTCTACTTATACTTCCCAAGACGATCTACTCCTATTAGGTCAGGCGAGAGCTATCTATAGATTTGGGCTCAGAGGGATCGTCGCTACAGAGGGCACAGAGCGCATGGTCCGACTATTGACCGATAAGACGGTACCACAAGAGACTCGACTGATGGCGGCCCACTATCTGCAGCGAGTAAGAGATGCAGATATCACAGGTCATCAGATATCCCTAGCCAATATGATGTCCGTGGAGCCAGATCCGCAGATCCGCATGGCTGTAGCCTCAGCGATCAGTAGATCTGAGGATCCCGCCGTCCTTCCGACGATACTCTCTCAGATATCCCAAGATGACGACTATAGAGTACAGATCAATCTCTTGCGATCATTGGCTACTAAGCCCTATAGGTCCTATCGAGATAGTGTGGTCAGCTGGATCAATAGTGAAAATCCTCATGTGGCAGAGACAGCAGCTGGGCTCATCCGAGATCATGCAGATGCCAGCGATGTACGCCCTCTACTCTCCATGATCCAAAATGACGAAATCCCTTCTGAAAGAATAAAAGCGCATCTCTACGGTGCGGTCATGAAGGCAGTGCCATACTACTTCGCTAATACTCGTAAGCGTGCTTCTGATGAAGCTCAGCAAGCCATGGCAGAGGTCACTACTCCCTATGAGAAGGCGGCTTATATCGATGCGTTATCTTATGATCCGATTAACTATGAAGTAGTCTATCAGAAGGGCATGCTCGATGATGATGTATACGTCGTGACGAGTGCTATTTTGTCATTAGAAAATATCCTGACTGCGGAGAAATTTGATCAGATATTCAGGACATCTGCGACTAAGCAGAAGGTGAAATCTGATATCATAGGCTACCTCATGAATGTCTATGGCAAAGACAATACGGGAGCGATGGCTGCCACCTCTACGCTCATCCGAAATGATGCCCTGGGCCTCAAAGAGCTCATAGATGACGTGACCCCACTGGAGAATGCGCTGACTAAGATGCAACTACCCGCAGACCTCGAGACTAAGATGGAGATCGAGCAGACGATCGCCTATCTACAAGGACAGGACTACGAGAAGACAGCGCTGGAGTATAGTCATCCGATAGACTGGGCCGCACTGGAGGGGCTATCTGACTCGAGCAGAGTATATATCCTCACTAATCGAGGACAGATAGAGCTCGAGCTCTACATAGACGATGCACCTGGCTCGGTGGCCAATTTTGTCAAACTGATCAATGATGACTTTTATGATGGTATACGATTTCATCGGGTCGTGCCCAATTTTGTGGTGCAAGCTGGATGCCCTCGTGGTGATGGATATGGTAGTCTCGACTATACGATCCGATCGGAGGTTGGCCGTAGATACTATGATGACGATGGCTATATAGGTATGGCCTCGGCTGGGCCTGATACAGAGTCGACGCAGTGGTTTATCACTCACAGTCCTACTCCACATCTCGACGGGAGATACACGATTTTTGGCAAGGTCGTCAGCGGTATGGATGTAGTCCATGACATACAGCTCGGAGATGCGATCCAGGATATACGTATCCTCAAACAATAATGCGTCTCAGCGCTAATAAGAATCGCTGAGTGTATAAACAAATTGGCAGAGATCCCATTTAATATCCCGTCTAAGGTGATAATTAAAATATGGATCTCACGACAGCCAGAAATAGATTTATAGTAGAATGGGGTACACTCTGTGGCAACTGGGGTGTGAATAAAGCGATGGGCCAGATCCATGCACTCCTACTCGTGTCCAAAGAGGATATGTGTGCTGATGATATCATGTCAGAGCTACAGATATCACGGGGCAATGTCAATATGAATCTCCGCTCACTGCTCGAGTGGCGACTCGTCGAAAAACAGTGTAAAAAAGGATGCCGACGAGACTACTACCGTGCCGAAAAGGATATGGCAAAGGTATTTCGACTCATCATCGAAAATCGTAAGAAAAAAGAGTTTGATCCATTAGTCGAGCTCCTCGATGACATGAAGCAAGTACAGCCCCTCTGCGATGACTCTAATGAGTTTTGTCGAGTAGTAGGAAAGCTCACTGTCTACACTAAGAAGGTCGATCATGCCCTAAATGCCCTCACAAGTAGTAAATTGGAATGGCTAACTAAAATAGTCAATCGCTAAATGCAGAAAATAACCGCCGATCTCATCATCACTAATACTGGAGATCCCCTACAAAACCATACTATCATACTCGATGGCGAAAAGATCGTAGATATCGTGCCTATTAGTGAAGCTGGTGAAGTCGCTCATCATCAGGGAGTCATCACACCTGGATTCATCAATAGTCACTGCCATCTCGAGCTATCTCATCTCAAGGGACAGATAGATACAGGGACGGGATTGATCCCATTCATCAAGGGAGTGGTGACGCTGAGAGAATTTCCTCAAGAAGAGATACTCGCAGCCATTTATGCTGCTGATCAAGAGATGTATGATGCCGGAATAGTAGCCGTAGGAGACATCTGCAATAAGCCTGACACTAAGGAGCGAAAGGAAAAATCAAAGATCCGATACTACAGTTTCGTCGAGATGTTTGATTTTCTCCAAGATCAAAATGCTCAGCAAGTGTACGAGGGCTATCATGACGTCTATGGTCAGCAATCAGATCAGGGAGGTAATAAAAAAAGCTGTGTGCCACATGCTCCATACTCTGTATCTCCACACCTATTTAGCCTGATCAATGTGGCGAATAAAGGCAAAGGCACCGTCAGTATTCATAATCAAGAACTGGCAGCTGAAAATGAATTTTTCATGAGTAAGACGGGCGGATTTGTGGATTTCTATAGAGATTTTGGGATTCCGATCGATGGCTTTAGCCCGACAGGTACTCGCTCTATCGACTATGCTATGCAGTATATGGATCCGTCATGCAGGACCCTATTCGTGCACAATACGCAGACCGATAGAGACGATGTCGCTCGTGCGAATGATTGGTCCAATAACATCTACTGGGCTACCTGCCCCAATGCTAATCTGTACATAGAAAACAGACTGCCAGACTATCAAGTATTCATAGATACTGATGCTAAAGTGTGTATAGGTACCGACTCTCTATCGAGTAACTGGAAGCTATCAATCCTCTCCGAGATGATGACTATCAAGAAATATCAGTCTGGTATCTCTGACACAGAGATCATCAAGTGGGCTACGCTACATGGTGCCGAGGCGCTCGGATATGATGACTTAGGTCTACTGGAGCGAGGACTCGCACCGGGTATTAATCTCATAGATGTAGCTGTGGATGGTCACAGATTTGACCTGTCGCAGGCACGAGGCGTTCGCCGATTAGCTTGATCTCAGATCAGTTGCTCACTAATGTAGTTGATTTCTTTTTCCAGATTTATAGGGTGTTTTGATGTCAGAGCGTTGCACTTAGTGAGTAGCTTCTGGAGGAATTGTTGATGTGCTGATGACTCAGGGTCAAAGGCTCTATGTGCTACAGATTTCAGTAGTTTTCTTACTTCATTGACGACAGTCATAGTCTCCTCTCGATAGTAGCAGGTCTCATATCGCTCATAGATATAGTCGACTGCCAGCTCATTAGGATGGACCAGATCTCGATCAAAAAATCGATAATCTCGCAGTTCATCCAGCAGGATCTCATAGGCCGGGAAGTAGTCTACATGATCAAAGAGTTCGCATAGTGTATGGCAGGAATCTATGAGTCGGGCTTTGCTCCGATTATTTTCTATGAGTCCATCTCTGATGTGTCTGACGGGACTGACTGTCAAGGTGATCTGGAGCTCTGGATATAGGCCTGAAAGTTTTTCTATGAGTTGCTCCCAAGTCTTGATGATGTGTTCAGTAGCGAGGAGCTGCCGATCAAATGTCTTAGCAGGTAGTTTATGACAGTTGGCCACGATATGGTCCTGCTCGATATGTCGATATACCAGAGCTGTACCTAATGTGATGAATAGATGAGAAGCAGTGCTGAGCTGAGTAGATAGGCGCTCATGAGCCTGAGATATGGCCTGCTGTAGTAAGCCTGGATCACGTCCGACGATATCGCTATGATAGTCGAAGTGTAAGAATCTGGAAACTCCCTGACCGATGATGTGGTGGCTATCTGGGGTCTGGGTATCTATAGTCCTGGAGATCAGCTTGGCGATACTCATAGGATTGTAGATCGTTCCAAAAGGATTGATCAGTGCATCAAATTTATCGGTGGCGACCTTGGTGCCGATAGACTGTGCAAAACAAGAACCAATAAACACTAAGGGCTTTTGATAGGATATTGGTCGGGGGGATTCCTTTATTTTTAATTCTGTCCTCAGTCGCATACCTAAAAAGATTTTATAAAGCCATATCTTCGTTTCATAATATTGAGATGCCGATCCCGTTTACATTTGGTATCCATAGATCTGATTTTAAAACATTTCGATTTGAAGATTGCACTTAGGTTCAAAAGTAAGATAGATAAGGTATGCATTTTGGCTTTCGTAGTCATTATTGCAGCTGGGGCGAAAGTATCTGCTCAAGATATCCACTTCTCTCAGTTTTATCTATCACCGCTCAATCTCAATCCTGCGATGACGGGCATCATGGATGCAGAGCAGCGAGCTACTGTGCACTATCGTAATCAGTGGGCCGCAGTCGCTGGTTCCGAAGCTTACAATACTTATTCAGCGTCCTATGATCGCCGTATGGAGGCGGGCCGATATGATTATTTCGGAGTGGGAGGTACACTCTGGAGCGATGTAGCTGGTGATGCTAATTTTGGTACGACTCAGGCTAAACTGTCTTTCGCTTTCACGAAAAAAATAGTCGGTAGCTGGAGTAAGCAGGTACGTCGCAATCTTCGAAAATCAGGTATCTATCTTTCTGTAGGAGCAGATGCTGGTATCACTCAGCGCAGAGTGACGCAGGGAGATCTCAGATGGCCTTCTCAGGTGTCCAATGGTATGTATGATCCATCTGTAGGATTCGCTGAGAATATTCCAAATGATAATTTTCTATATCCGGATATCTCTGGAGGTCTGATGCTCTACGGCTTAGATCAGCACAATAATAGTTTCTACATCGGTGCCGCACTACACCACCTCAATCAAGCAAATATCAGTTTTCTCAATAGAGAGGAGTCACTATACTCTCGTCTCACAGTGCACGCTGGTGGAGAGCTGAGAGTCAATAGACAGTTTTCTGTCGTGCCAAACCTCGTATATATGTCTCAAGGTCCACATCTCGAGATAGTGCCAGGTGCAGCTGTACGATTCAATATTGGAGAGTACGAGGGAGTCAAAGACTTCTTTGAGCTCGGTGCATGGTTTAGAATAGTCAATAATGTGGATGGAGCCGGCACCGTAATCGGCAATGATGCGATCATTGCTTATACCAAGTTTAGCTTCTCGAGCTATAGTATCGGATTGAGCTATGATTACAATACTTCGTCATTGAGCCAAGGCTCTTCGGCTAATGGTGCATTCGAGCTATCTGTATCATATATGCTCTATGATCCTAATTTCAAAGGTTATCTCAGCCCACGCTTTTAAAAAAGTTGGGTGAAATAGTAGGGTAGCTGACATAAAAGTTTGTCATTAGGATAGCATAATCTAATAAAACCAAAATGGCAAACTACCACCGATCCCTTTATCTGCTGCTTGTCGCAACACTGCTGACAGCTGGACTATCCGCTCAGGATATCCACTTTTCACAGTTTTATATGTCACCGCTCAATCTCAATCCTGCTATGACAGGTGTGACGAACGAGACGCAGCGTGTCACGATCAACTATCGTAACCAATGGGCAGGAGCTGTGGGCTCATCTGCATACAATACATATGCAGCCGGCTATGATCGCCGTATCCCTGTAGGGAGAGATGATAATTTTGGTATAGGTGGATCACTATGGAGTGACGTGGCTGGTGAGTCCAAGTTTGGCTCTACTCAAGCTAAGTTGTCATTTTCCTTCAGTAAAAAGATCGCTGGTACACGAAAGAAAGCACATTATCTGACGGTAGGTGCAGATGGAGGTTTCACTCAGCGTAGAGTACGGACTGGGGACCTCAGATGGCTCAGTCAAGTCAATAGTAATGGAGTCTATGACCCATCTCAAGGATCGCCAGAAGCTATTCCAAATAACAACTTCACTTTTGCAGATCTCTCATTAGGTATGTTATGGTTTAGTAATCTCGGTGAGCGTACTAATCTATTCGTAGGTGGATCGCTTCATCATCTTAATGAGCCTCAGGTCTCGTTCTTGAGCTCTGACGAAAAGCTATATCAACGACTCACACTTCATGCAGGTGGAGAGTATCCGATCAATAATAAAATAAGTGTCAAGCCAAACTTCATATTCATGTCTCAAGGGCCTCACAAAGAGGTGAATGGTGGTGCCAGTGCCAGATTCAAAGTGAAAAGCAAGAATGGTTTTGGTACGACAGGACAGTTCTTTGAGCTCGGCGCATGGTATCGTGTAGGTACTAAGTTTGAGGGCGGCGTTTATTCTGATGCTGTCATCTTGGCGGCTCGACTGGACTATGATCAGTACGGTATCGGATTTAGTTATGACTACAATGTCTCTGAGCTGGGCCAAGCCTCACCAGGCAATGGATCATTTGAGCTATCTCTGATCTACCGCATGGACGAAGGTGGAAGACGTGCAGTGTTCTGTCCAGTATTCTAAAAGACATATCTCAATAAATTATATATTAATTTTAGGATAAACTCGTACTCGTTTTCTTTGATATTGTCCTATTTTTCGCTTCTACTCTGATCGCCATGATCAGACCAAATAAAACCAATTTGAGAAGCTATGTTTGGCAATAATTCTAAAAAAGAAACGGGTACTATGAGTGCATCATCTTCAGATTCTTCGATATCAGGAGGAATCAACAGTTTAGGAAATGGTACTAAATTAGTCGGTGATATCACCGCTCAAAATGATATCCGTATCGACGGAGAGCTGGAGGGTAATCTCAACTGCTCAGGTAAAGTCATCCTCGGACCTAAAGGAATCATCAAAGGACATGTAGACTGTCAAAGTGCGGTGATCGAAGGCACGATCAGTGGCTCCCTAAAAGTAAAAGACCTCCTGCAAGTCAAAGAAGCGGCTCGTATCTCAGGAGAAATCACTACAGAGAAACTCATGGTACAGCCTGGTGCCGTATTCAATGTGAAATGTGAAATGGGTGGACAAAAAATCGTCCCTCAGAAAAAAATGTCCTCAGCTAAGTCCGCTTAGTATTCTCTGATCTAAGATTATATTTCCTTGTCCGAGCCTAAATCATCTCCGCCTAATAAATCTCAATACGGAGATGTACTCAAGTATACGGGCATAGCATCACAGTTGATAGTAGTACTTTTGATAGGGTATTGGCTGGGTGCTAAGCTGGATCAGTGTTTAGAAATGGCCCAGCCTATTTTCGCTGCGCTATTGATGCTTTTGTTTATGGGCGCTTTTTTTTATAAACTTATCAAAGATTTATCGAGCGACCATAAATGACATTTAGACTTTTTATTAAACAGCTATTGGTATTGACGCTCAGCATATTGGCTGCTGGATATTTGTTTTCGATATTGCAAGGGGATACGGATGTGCAGATTCTTTATGCTTGGACCTCCTTGATCTATCTATTGTTTAGCTTGTTCATATACTTCTATGCGGCTAATACTTCTAAGACCGACAAGATTTATTCCTTCAACAATATAGTGGTAGCTTCTTTTGTGATTAAGCTTTTTATGTCTGGTGGCTTTATGCTATTGTGGCAAAAGAATATGGATCCACAAAACAACTATCATGCACTGCATTACATAATCATATACATAGTATACACGATCTATGAAGTATACTTTCTGACTAAGATGGCCAAGAATCCCAGCGAATAGTGTTGTTAATCAGTTTACTTCTTATCCTTAGATCGGTAGTGCTGATCAAAGAATTTGCGATATGCATTTGCTGATTTCTTAGTGATCACCTCACGATAGTTGATTTGATTGATCGCAAAGACATCATATGAGAATTCTCCAGTATTCAAGAACTTCTCCTTATTAGCCTCATACTCATCAAAGTACTCCATGGCCTGCGTCTTATCTTGAAATCTCCTGATTAAGATCAGATGCGTCTTATTTTCTTGATTAAGATACATACTGGTAGATCTCAGACGCCAGTCTTTGAAGTTGTCATCCGAAAACTTGTTGATTGAGATTTTAGCATTATTCACAGTATTACCATTACCGCCATAGAGCAGTACGATGACATAGTGGAGCTTATCATCTTCTATCTTAAACTGATTGAGATCTTCCTGCGATACTTCTTCGCCAAATGCTTCTTCATCTCCTTTTAAGAATCTCAACATTTCACGGGCATAGGTCTGTTCAGGAGTGTTATTGTATTTCAAGATGACACCTCTGAGTGCATTGACATATTCTTTTTCGCCTTCGACATTGCCTATCGCCATAGCTCGTAGTAGGTCATATTTAGCAGCCATTTTGTGCTCTTGGCCAAACTCCTCTCTGCCCTGGTTCATGCGATTGAGCACTACTTGATAGTTGCCATTTTCAAATTCTTCATACGTGTTCTCATAGTACAGTTGGATTTTCTTTTCCTCTGTCATGAGCGCATTTTCGTTATTAGGGTCTTTCAGATAGATAGCGAATGGGCTATCAGGGTATTCTGACATGATCTTATTGTAGTAAAATTGTGCCTTGGTCGAATCATTGAGATCCGTATAGTTGAGATAGAGATAGTAGTACGCCTCTACGGCATGCTCAGTGTCAGGAAATTTATTAAGTAGTGTCTCGAGAGTCTCATTAGACTTCTTGAAGTTTTCGATATAGGTCCTGAATCCTGTACCCAGTTCAAAATACGCTTCTTCAAGAGCCATTTCAGCTTGCTCCTTTTGGCTGGCCTCTCGAGGTATAGTTCTTAGGAATTTTTCGATTTCCTTAGAGTAGTCGACTTCTTCTTCGACCTCTGCCACTTCTTCTTCCACTTCATTGTCTATGAGGCTGGATGATTTGCTCGATCTTCTCCAGTCATCTTCGAGTAGTCTGTCTCCCCATCTTGAGCGAAAATCTCGACGTCCTTTTTGGAGGGCTGACTGATTATAAGCGAAGAATCGACTATTGCCACTGAGTACGCTGGTGTTGAGGGGATTAGTGGGAGCAGTACTGGCTTCTTCTTTACTTTGATTCGCTTCCCATGATTCTTTTGCTTTCTCGAGTGCGAGTGCCTGTAGGTCCTCTGGATCCATATTGGCCAGTCGTAGTAGACTATCTTGGAGCTCGATTATGCTGAGATTTTGAGCGATGCTCTTGAGATTAGTCGCATATCGATTAGCGATGAGATAGCGCTCATCTTTCTTTTGCATCAGCGTGAGCGTGCTATCGTAGTAGTTTTTCGCATTGGTATAATCTTCCTTAGCTAAGAAAAGACTTGCTAAGCGATAGTAGATCTCTTTTTTATTGTTGCCCGAGCTATATTCGAGGGCTTTGTTAAAGTAGCTCATGGCTTCTGACTCCTGCCCATCAGCCAGAAGGATCTCTGCTTGAGTGAAGTAGATATTTCCTCTATAAGGCTCATTCTTTGATTCTTTGGCCATGCGATTGAGCTTTTTGACAGCGCTCTCACTGGTGATTTTGCCAGCGGCCCATGAAGACTTAAGTTGATTGACGTCAGAGTTGAGTTTCATCTCAAATGTTGGCTTGTAGTCTCCGACTCGCTCATAGGCAGCGTAGGCCTTGTCTGCCTGACCCTTCATATCATAGATCTGAGCGAGGATGAATGCCAGCCTTGCTTTGAGTCGCTTGTCACTTTTTCCTTCGAGTGCCTCCTCCAGCGCACCTACTGCACTGTCATAGTCTTTCATCTTGAGATACATGTCAGCCTGAGTCACGGGTACTTCAGTCATTACCTCTTCAGTGGCATACCCTTCTTCGATGATACGATTGAGATAGTAATTAGCATCGAGCCATTTCTCTCGCTTGATGTAGGATTTAGCGAGCCAGAGCATGCCCTCATAGTAGGCAGGTCTGTGCTGAAGCAATCCTGTTTTAAACGGATTTTCGGCTTCAGCTTTATCTTTTTTGGTCTTTTGCTCTATAGAGCGGAGGTATTGCTCATCTTCACTCAGAGCGATGTCATCCGTGGTACTTGCAGTACCGCTGATCTCAGCGGGGGCGGTAGTCGCACTTTCTTCCGCCACGTCCGTAGTTTCTTTAGAGCGGCTGCTGCGTGATCGACTGTCTCTATTTTTACGGTCCTTCTTTCTTCTTTTCTGCTCTTCTTTTCGAGCCTTTTCCTTTTCTTTTCGAGCTTGCTCTCTTTCGTCTTCTTTGATTTTACGCTCACGCTCTTTTTGCTTTTTGCGAGCCTTGGCATCTCCTTTTCTATCAGGTGTGACATAGACTCGAGAGTCTGGATCCTTGGGATTGAAGTCATCTACGAAGTACTCAAAGGTCTCTTGAGATGACTCGTAGTCACCCTTCAGGTATTGAGACTTGCCCATGAGGACATAGCAGTCATCGACCCACTTGCTTACCTCATGTATAGAGGAGACTTTGATGACTTTCTCAATAGCCTTATCCATATTTTCTTCGACCATAGTCGGATCCTCCACAGACTCATGTGGATAGATATCTATGATTTGATTGAAGTTGTCCTGATAGGATTCTTCGAGCATGACTACAGACTCTTCGTAGAGTTCATTGGCATTGAAGTAGCCATTAAATTTGGCAGTCATGTCGTGGTATTTCTTGCCTACGAATCCCACTTCGTCCTTGCTCTTTTTAGTGCTGACACAGCCTGCTACGAGTAGGATACCCATGAAGAAAATACCGATATATGTAGATGAATTATTCAAGATCTTGTCAGATTTTAATATTGCAACATTGAGAAGCACCAATAATAGAGCCAGAATACACTTTTTATTGTACTAAAAGTACTTGATTCATGTTAGCTGATTGGCAATTCTACATTAGAGAATACGACATATTCGCATTGCAATAGAATAACAGCTTTTTATCATAGATTATTATAGAATACATTTGCAGGTGTATGGCCGATCTTGAAGGAGAAAAAAGGAGCTTTTTAGAAAGGATGCAGGAGTCCTTTCGATTAGTGATATACAGAGCTGATGATTTCAGAGAGCTGAGAGCTGTCGATCTCAATCTTGGTATCATCTATATCACAGTGAGCATAGTATCTCTGATACTATTGGGTGGATTTTTTGCACTGTTCACTTTCACACCACTTAAGCGTATGATACCTGGATATGGTAAAATAGAGGCTAATCAACAGTTCATAGAGCTAATAGAGAGTGTCGACGAGCTCAGTGATCAGATAGATGCGCAGCAGACTTATCTTAATGCCTTTGGCAAACTGATGACTGTAGCCAGTGATATGCCGGGTGAAGAAAATAGTAATGTAGAGCCTGTACAAATAAAGCAAGCTGTCAAAGCTTCACCTCCGGTGCGGTCTACGCAGCCTGCTGTGATGTCAGACAGTAGTGGTCAGACGGTCGTGGAGGTACAGCCTACTATCGATGCTTATGATCTGTATACCACTTTGCGTGAATCTGATTTTGTCCGCCCTGTAGATGGTGTGATTAGTTCTCGATATAGTCCAGAAATAAGTCATTATGGTATCGATATCCTGGCGCCTAAGAATACTCCCGTCAAAGCAATGATGGATGGATTCGTATTTAGCTCGGGCTGGGATCTTGAGACTGGCTACACGATAGGCGTCCAGCATGAGGGCAATATTCTATCATTTTATAAGCATAACTCGATTTTGTTGAAGGAGAAGGGTACTTTTGTGCGTGCTGGCGAAGCACTGGCGATCATAGGTAATACGGGCACACTATCAAGTGGACCGCATTTGCACTTTGAGCTATGGCACAGTGGTAAACCTGTCAACCCTGAAGAATTTATAAATTTTAACTAATGAGCAACCCATCACTGAAAGAGGTAAAAGATCAAGACGGAAAAACCATTAGCCCTGTCTTGCCAGAAGAAGTAAAAAATTATCTAATCGATATCGATGGTACTATCACTGATGATGTGCCTAACGAAGAGCCGGAGAGAATGGTGACTTGTGAGCCATTCCCAGATGCACTGGAGACTCTCAATAAATGGTTTGATGAAGGACATATTATCACTTTCTTCACATCACGTACTGAGGAGCACAGATCTGTCACTGAGACTTGGCTAAAGAAGCATGGATTTAAGTATCACGGTCTACTCATGAATAAGCCAAGAGGTGGTAACTATCACTGGATAGATAATCATATGGTACGTGCCACAAGATTCAAAGGTCAGTTCACCGATCTAATCAAAGTGAATAAAGAGATCGAAGTATTCGAGAAGCACTAAGATGCTACTGGTAGAGCTGCTCTACGGCGCTCTTGACATCAGGATATAATAGTTTAAATCCTTCATCCAGTATACGCTGATTTTTGATGCGACTGTTGTTGAGTACGACAGCGGCCATCTCACCGAGTAGTAGTTTCAGAGCTATGCGAGGTGCAGGAGCGAGTAGGGATGAAGGATTTATTGTTTTACGGAGTTGCTGAGTGAATGCTTTGTTAGTCACTACGTCGGTAGCTACAGCATTGTATACAGAGGCAGATTTTTCTGATCTAAGTATGTGGAGGAATAGTCTACAAAGATCGTCAATGTGTATCCAGCTCAAATATTGTTTGCCGCTGCCAAGATAGTTGGCCATGCCATATGGGATGGTCTTGTCCATTTTCTCCAGAGCGCCGCCATCTCTTGAGAGGACAGTGCCGATCCTTACGATGACTACTTCTTTCGCAATATCCTTAGCAGGCGCTGCGGCTTTTTCCCAGAGTTGGCAGACTTTTGATAAGAAGTCTTTTGTCACAGGTGCGTCTTCTTCAGTGACCCATTGATCACCAGTATCTCCGTAGTATCCTATTGCTGAGGCGGATATGAATTTCTTGACACCCAGATCCTTGAGCGAATCAATGAGGAAAGAGGTGGTTTTGGTCCGGCTGTTGATCAGCGTTTCTTTTCGATCATCAGTCCAGCGCTCATCAGCGATGCCAGCTCCTGTCAGATTGATCACATGATCAGGCTGATATCCCTGAAGATCGATGATCTCTTTTTTCACGTCCCAGTGGAGATAGGACTTATCTTGATCCACGAGAGATTTTTGACGAGTCAGTATTTTGACTTCATAAGTTTCACTCATTAGTAGTTTTGTGAGTGCTGTACCGACAAGACCCGAACCTCCGCTGATCAATATTTTCTCCACTTGGTATATTATTTTTAATGGTTATGTCATACTAAGTAGAAAAGAAGATTGTTTGTTTATTCTTACCTTTTCGATCTATTTACTATCAGAATCAATTGTTATGCAAAAAAGTCCATTATTACTGCTTTGTTCTATTTTATTCCTGATATACTCTTGCCAATCTGATAATACTCAGGAAGAGACCTCGTCACTCGATAGAGTAGTAATCCATATCGATACGGAGCCGCAGCGACTCAATCCTATACTCGGAGTGTCTGGCTATGAGACGATGGTGACAGAGCATATGTTTTTGTCTTTGGCTGATTTTGATCCAGTGACTGGAGCATTTGTCCCAGTACTACTCACTGATATCCCTGAGAAGCAGCTATCGACAGGTGAAGATGGTCAGGCTATCATGACTTTTGATCTGGAGATACTGTCAGATGCAGTCTGGGCTGATGGATCACCGATCGATGGATATGATTTTGCGACGACGATGAAGCTTATATTGATGCCCAATATTGCGACCAGTTGGCGATCGATATTGCCAGGTATTATTAGCATAGATATTAATGAGAGTGATCCTAAGAAATTCAGCGTAAGCTTAGCCAGTGATTATTTTCAAGCTATGGAGGGCCTTCTCACTGCGGAGATATATCCTCAGCATGTCTATGATCCTTCTGATGTATTAGGAGCATACTCTTATGCGGATTTCAAAAGCCAAGATTTAGAGTCTTTAGTCAGTAGTGATGAAGGATTAAAATCACTGGGAGAGCAATTTTCCAGTGTTGATTTTTCAAGGACAGCGATCATAGAGGGTGCTGGCCCTTATACATTGAATACTTGGGAGACCGGCCAGTTTATCGTGTTGAAAAGGAAAGAAAACTGGTGGGGAGATCAATATGATAGGAAATTGCTCAAAGCTAATCCTGCGCAGATCGTATATCAGATCATCAGCGATGAGACAGTAGCAGCTACTCAGCTACGGTCTGGAGATTTTGACTTCATGTCACTAAGTAAGGCTGCCAGCCAAGTGTATGAAGATCTGAAGGCTGATCCTGCTGTGAGTAGCCAGTATGAGTTTTATACACCGAGTCTGCCACGGATCTATTTCATCATGATGAATAATCAAGATCCTCGACTCGCTGATGTCAATGTGCGTAAAGCGCTGGCCTCAGTCATGGACGTAGATCGACTGATCAAACAATATGAGGGAGGCTATGGCCAAAGAGTAAATAGTCCGGTACATCCAAACTCCGCTGATAATAATAAAGATATACCGATGGTCGAATATGATGTAGATCGAGCTAATACACTCCTGAGCGAGTCAGGCTGGATAGATAAGGACGGTGATGGCATTAGAGAGAAAGCTGTAAACGGCGTTAATCAAGAGCTGAATCTTCGATTTTTCATCTCAGGGAGTGGCCTCAGCGAGAGTATATCAAATATCCTCAAAGATGGAGCCAGCCAAGTCGGTATCAATGTAGAGATCATCACTAAAGGTGGTCGAGCCTCCAGAGCTGAAAATATTATACCAGGTGATTATGAATTCACAGCGCAAGCAATCACGAGTGAAGGGCGATGGGATCCGCATGGTAGCTGGCACTCCACTATGACAGGCACTAACGGACGCAACTGGTCTGGTTATGTCAGCGATCGAGCTGATGCGCTCATCACCACTATACGCACGACTACTGATGAGGTGGAGCGGCAGAAAGCCTATAACCAACTACAGGAGCTGATGGCTGCTGATCAGCCGATGATATTACTCTATGCACCAGTAGAGAGGTTTGCGATCTCTCGACGACTGGATCCTCTGGTCTCATCTAAGCGGCCAGGTTTCTTTGTCAATGCATTCGAGCTTAATAACTCCCAAGGGTAGATCAAGATGGGTAGGTATCTACTGCGACGTATAGCGCTGCTCATACCTACACTGATAGCGGTGTTGATATTCACATTCGTACTGCATACCTATATGCCGGGGGATGAGATTATGGAGCGACTGGATCTCGAGGGCAAGAGTGTCAGTTTTGATCGAGCTCAATACAGTCAGTCCTATCTGGAGCTCCAGTCACAGCTGGGTCTCGGAGGACCTGCTTTTTACTTTGGGCTACAGCCATCTCATCAGCCATCTGATGCACGGGATATTATACCTGCGAGCTATCGACAGCGCCTCCTCCAGCTCAATGGTCAGGTGAAAAACTGGAGTAAAATAATGGCTTATCATGAGGCACTCCAGTCCGCACTCATGGCTCATGAGAAGGATCCATCTCAAGCAAGACTGTATCGACAGCTCAATAACTTAGAACGAATAAATACAATAGAAGAGCTCAGATCACTTTCGGTAGACCTACCTGAAGAAGCGGCTGAGTTGAAAAATGTTATAGGCCAACTTGAGCCGTCTAATGCTATGATCCTACCGTCTCTCAGGTGGCACGGACTGGACAATCGGTTTTACCATTGGGTAGGTCGACTCTTCTCAGCAGATGGGCGAGTATCATTGGTAGACGGTGTCCCTGTGGCTGATAAGATCGGAGCGGCACTGAGATGGACGCTGAGTCTTTCACTTATTTCTTTGATCTTAGCTATTGTCCTATCGATGATGATAGCTCTCTGGCAGTCATGGTCGACTCGGAGCTGGGCGGTGAGGATTACCGATGGATTCATGTATGCGATCTATGCATTGCCCTTGTTTTGGTTGGCCACTTTGATGATAGTATTTTTTACGACAGATCATTATGGTAGCTGGACTAATGTATTTCCATCTATTGGAATCAAGCCATGGATGCTGGGCGATAGTGCAATAGCTAATCTGGGAGTATATGCTAAGCAGCTGATCCTACCTGTATTTTGTCTCCTACTGGCTAATATGTCCTATCTGACTCGACAGCTACGTACGGATCTGAAGCGACAGCGAGAGCAGCCCTATGTGACCTCTGTACGAGCTAAAGGGGTGAGCCGATGGCGGCTGATCTATCACCATCTGCTGCCGAATGCCCTCGTACCTTACATCACGATAGTCACTGGTGCCATACCGAGAGCATTAGTCGGGTCTGTAGTGATTGAAGAAATATTCAATCTGCCTGGCGTAGGCAAACTTATGCTACAGTCCATTCATCAGTCAGATTGGCCAGTGAGTATCAGTATTATCATTTTGGTCGGGATAGTCACGATATTCTCATACATATTGGCAGATGTACTCTATATGATATTCTATCCACAGATCGCTCAAAGTCTCGAGGAGTCATGAGGGGGATAGACACTATCAGAGCTACCAAATGGTATCAATGGCTGGCGGTGGGCTATTTGGTCCTGATGGCGGTGTTTGCACTATTTGCACCCTTACTGTCAGAGTCTTTTTTGGGCTTTGCGCCGAATGAGCTGACAGGTTCAGACCTATATTATACAGCCCCAGGTAGTGTGGAGCAGGATGGCAGAACGCACTTGCTCGGGACTGATCGTATGGGCCGTGATGTAGCGACCCGGCTGATATACGGTACCCGTACTGCGCTTTTTGTGGGTTTGGGAGTATCTGTTATTTCCTTACTTATTTCTTTGGTCTTAGGATTAGCGGCAGGATACTATGGAGATAGGGGAGTCCGGATGAATAGCTGGCAGCTGATATGGATAGCGATCAGTGCTGTCGTATCAGGGTTTTACTCCTCTGTTTTTGGATTTGGATTTTGGCTTATCGGGGTATTGATTTTGATAGGGAGTATAGCTTATTTATTGGGACGACTATCAGAGCGCAGGATCAGTGTTCCGATAGATCTATTGACCATGAAAGGTATTGAGATCTTTAAGACGATCCCTGGTTTATTTCTGATCTTATCCTTATTCGCTATCATGAGGCAGCCTGGCATGTTGACAGTGATATTGATATTGGGGCTAGTCTCATGGCCAGCTAAGACTCGCATCGTGAGAGCTGAGACCATGCGGCTGGTATCTAGTAATTTTATAAAGTCTGCACAGCTCTCTGGGCTCTCAGACTGGAGGATCTTACATCGTCATATATTACCCAATGTCTTAGCTCCGATCTCCATCGCAGTGGCGTATACCTTTACTGGGGCGATATTAGCGGAGTCTACACTATCCTTCTTAGGGATAGGACTACCAGAAGACATTCCGAGCTGGGGAGCTATATTGAGAGAAGCAAGAGATTATTTTGCAGCTTGGTGGCTGGCAGTATTTCCTGGCTTGGCCGTATTTTTCACCGTTTTGACTTTGAATATAATAGCTGACTGGCTAAATCAGCGTTAAAAATATCGATATTAGGTCATTTTTCAATTTTCTTTCGTGAGCATCCACAGACTGATGGATCGGTATTTTTATATTGGATTAATAATTTGATATTTAATAACAATATGCGTATATGTTTAGAATATAATAATATTAAATTAAGGTCTAATTCTATGGGTAACTACCCAATTTGTGGCATTTTGACCTCTTAGATAAAAATCTATTGGATGTGTAGATTTTAAAATATACTTTTGGCCCGCTATAAAAATTTTAATTAACGAAATCATTTGAAATGAACAAAGGAGATTTAATTAGTGCAGTAGCAGACGCATCTGGAATCACTAAAGCACAAGCTACTTCAGCTGTGGATACAGTATTCGGATCAATAGAGGGCGCTTTGAAAAAAGGAGAGAAAGCTGCATTTGTTGGATTTGGTACTTTTTCTACTTCTGAGAGAAAAGCTCGTGATGGAAGAAACCCAATGACTGGCGAAACTATCAAAATCAAAGCTAAGACTCTTGTGAAGTTTAAAGCTGGTAAAGCATTAGACGAGTCTGTAAACTAATCCCAGACCGCTAACAAAATAATAAAATGGGGCTACGAAAAGTGGCCCCATTTTTTGTTTACTATTGTCATCATAGACAAGGAAGAAGTGATTCATTTTCCTAATTTTCTATCAATATCGATACATTTGCTACTATGAAATTTGACACTAAAGTAATCCATGCTGGCATCGAGCCAGATCCGTCGACTGGAGCCATCATGACTCCTATTTATCAGACCTCTACCTATGTACAGGATGCACCAGGCGTACACAAAGGATACGAGTATGCACGTACTCAAAATCCTACTCGTACAGCGCTGGAAAATAATCTGGCGGCTCTCGAAAATGCAGAGCACGCCATCTGCTATAGTAGTGGGCTCGCTGCGATGGATGCGATACTGAAGATGTTTAAACCCGGAGACGAGATCCTATCGACTAATGATCTCTACGGAGGCTCGTACCGTCTGATCACTAAGATATTTGAGGGATTTGGACTCAAGGGCAAATTCATAGACATGCAGTCAGCAGATGAAATAGCACAGCATATCACTCCTGCGACTAAGCTCGTATGGATCGAGACACCGACTAATCCGATGCTCTCTATAGTCGATATCGAGGCAGTGACTAAGATCGCTCATGAGCATGGCGCTCTGGTCTGTGTGGATAATACTTTTAGCTCTCCATATCTGCAGAATCCGATAGATCTCGGCGCTGATATCGTGACGCACTCTGCGACTAAGTATATCAGTGGTCACTCTGACGTAGTGCATGGCTGCGTCATCACTAATAATGAAAGTATAGCTCAGGAGCTACGCTTTATCCAAAATGCTGCTGGTGCCGTACCAGGGCCTATGGATTGTTTCTTAGTGCTGAGAGGGATCAAGACACTACACGTCAGAGTCGAAAGAGCCTGTCAGAATGCTCGCAAAGTAGCAGAATACTTACAGGCACATCCTAAAGTGTCAAAAGTGTATTACCCAGGGTTCGCAGATCATCCTAATCATGATATCGCTAAGAAGCAAATGAAAGACTTTGGCGGTATGGTTTCATTCGATTTAGTGGATAATAATTTTGAAGCCGCTAAGCAAGTATTGAGTAATACGCATTATTTCTCATTGGCGGAGTCGCTGGGTGGGGTAGAGTCTCTGATCGGTCATCCTGCGAGCATGACACATGCTAGTATCCCGAGAGAGGAGCGCCTAAAGGTCGGTCTTACAGATTCTTTGATCAGACTCAGTGTAGGAATAGAGCATATCGATGATCTGACCCAAGACTTAGGAAAAGCCTTGGATCAGTTATCATAGAATTTTTCTTATTGCTCTATGCGGATAGAGAAGGCTTGTGCCCAGTTATCGATGAGTTGGTTAGCTTGATTGATTTGATTGAGACTATGGATATTAGGAGTAGTCTCGATATCATATACAGCACCATTCTCAAAGATATTCTTGACATCTATCTCAAAGTTAAGATCGTATTGATCTGACTCGTTCATATTGATATTATCAAAAGTGATGGTCCTCATGATCTCATCTGAGCCTAAGTGCAGTGCAAATGTTTTTTCTGTGGTCCCGTCACGGTCCATATCTATGAGACCTTCAATTTTAGCGAATATATAGCTCTCCCATCCTATCCAATACTCACCAGTATTAGATAGAGGATTGTCTATGTCATAGTCATTTGGAGCTTTCCCATTTTGCTCGGAGGTGAGGCCTATATTCATGCGTATAGCATCCAGATTTTCTATATCCTGATCTTCTATCAGTAGAGTGTATCCATCATTGGCTCCACCCATAGTGGCGTGACTCTCAGCGAGATTGATCATAGCTACATCTAAGATCTCTTGAGACTGTCCATCATCGATGGCCTGTACATCAGATAGGTAGAAGCTGACTCTCGTAAACTTAATAGGGCGGCCATCGGGATAGACGTACTCATCGAGCATGACGAGGGGTTCACCGTCATATTTTAATTTGAAATTGAGCTGTACATCTTTGGGATCTTCAGAGCACGAGCTCAGTAATATGATCAATCCTAATAGGGCGAAAAGTGAATTTTTCATCGGTTGTGAGTTTATGATTTGATCTAATAACGCAAATCACGGGCTTTATGATTATCCAGTTTGAGATTTAGATCACTATAATGACTCATTTGTCTCTATTACGATGAATTTCGTAGAATATTTAGTTGTCCTTGTCTACCTTTTAAAATATGAGGTGTCTTTATAGCGTACTATTACAATCTATTACTACTGAACCTAACTATTGTGAAGCTATTAACCACTTTATTTTTGACCGTATTAGTGTCAGCGCAAGTCATATTGGCACAAGAAGCTGTCGAAAAGCGTAAATATCAAACTAAGAAACTAAGTGATGTATCTATATCTATAGATGGAGATCTATCCGATGAAGCTTGGGAATCTGTGGATTGGGAGACTGATTTTACTGTCCATTTTCCTAACAATGGAGAGACTCCAAAGCGTCAAACAATGTTCAAAGTATTATATGACGACAATCATGTCTACTTTGGATTTAAGTGTATGCATGAGAATATCGAAGAACTCGAAAACAGGCTCGGACGTCGGGATAATTTTCCTGGCGATTGGGTCGAGGTCAATATCGATAGCTATCATGATCTGAGTACAGCTTTTTCTTTTACTACCTCCGTATCGGGTGTCAAGGGCGATGAGTTCATCACGGGTAATGGTAACAATTGGGATACTAACTGGAACCCAATATGGTACAACGCCGCCCAGATCAACGAAGATAGCTGGACTGCTGAGGTCAAAATTCCATTAAGCCAATTGAGATTCGGAGATAGAGATGAACATATCTGGGGCTTCAATGTGATGAGGAGAGATTTTGGTGCTGATGAACGCAGTACGTGGCAATGGATACCTCAGAATGCTGCCGGTTGGGTGAGCAATTTTGGTGAACTCCATGGTATCAAAGGTATCAAGCCCAAACGTCAAATAGAGATCCAACCCTATACAGTAGTGGCTCTTAGTAAAGGACCAGTAGAAGAAGGCAATCCGTATGCTGATGGGAGTGATGCCAAGCTCAATTTTGGACTTGATGGTAAAGTGGGCGTGACTACTGATATGACATTAGATTTTACAATCAATCCAGATTTTGGCCAAGTAGAAGCAGATCCATCTGCGCTCAATCTTGATGGCTTTCAGATATTTTTTGATGAGCGTCGACCATTTTTTGTAGAAAACGCTAATCTTTTTAGCTTTTCCGTCTCAAGGCTTGAAGCTGGAGGGCCATTCGGTAATGATAATTTATTTTATAGTAGGCGTATCGGAGCCTCTCCTCGAGGTGATTTTGATGCTCCTGATGGGGCATATATAGATTATCCACGATTTACTTCTATCATTGGCTCGGCTAAATTTAGCGGTAAGACCCAGAAAGGCCTTTCTGTAGGGATATTAGAAAGTATCACCGCTAAGGAGTATGCTCGTGTCAGTCATGAGGGACAGGAGACAGACGTGCTCGTAGAGCCCCTGACTAACTATGTCGTCGCCAGTGTATCTCAAGACATCAAACAGGGGGAGAGTCGTATCGGGCTGACTATGACCGGACTCAATCGTCGTCTGGATCAGACAGGCCTCGAGGATCAGTATCACAGTGAGGCATACTCTGGGGGGCTTAATCTTTTTCATTCATGGAAGTCTCGAGAGTGGCAGTTAACGGGCAATTTCTTATTCAGTCATGTCGGAGGTACGGCGGCCAAAATTCGTAATACTCAGGAGTCTTTTGAGCATTATTTTCAGCGTCCTGATGCCGAGCATGTCTTAGTAGATGGGACGAAGACCAGCCTGACCGGCCATGGAGGTACCATATCATTGGGTAATTATGGTGGCAAGGATAATATCTCTTTTCAGACGGGTGTGACGTGGAGGAGCCCAGATCTGGAGCTCAATGATATAGGTTTTCTCAATACGGCCGACGAGATACACCATGTCACATGGGCCGGGTACCGATCTCCAAAGCCTGTAGGCATATTCAGACGCATAGCGATCAATGTCAATCAATACTCTCGCTGGACCTATGGAGGTGAGCATCTTTATAATGCAGCTAATACCAATATGCACTTCTCATTCAAAAACTACTGGGGCATGGGCTTCGGGGGTACCTATGAGATGAAGGATATTTCTACCAAGGCTTTATTTGGTGGGCCACTCCTCCGTCAGAATAAAGGGATAGTGAACTGGATCTACATAGACTCAGACAATAGGAAAAAAGTGACTACAGGGATTAATTTGACTCACTTTAGATCAGTGGGACCAGATCGAGGAGCATTAGCGTTTAATAGTTATCGCTTCTTCATCGGATATCAGCCGAGCAGTAGTATACGTATCACGCTCAATCCTACCTACTCAAAGCAAGATCGAGCCATACAAAATGTAGCATATGAAGAGTTTGGAGGAGAAGATCGATACATCACTGGTCGTATCAATCAGGAGACATTCAGTCTGTCTATGAGACTCAACTATAGTATCACGCCTAATATGACACTTCAGTACTGGGGTCAGCCATTCATATCTAAGGGGCAATATTCGGAGTTTAAGTATATCACTGATCCTTTAGCGAGGTCATATGTAGATCGATTTGATCTATATGACGCAGCTCAAATGAGCTACGGCGAAGGATCAGAAGAGTATAGCATCGACGAGGATCGAGATGGACAGACGGACTACAGCTTTAGCAATCCTGACTTTAGCTTTATGCAGTTCCGGTCCAATCTGGTATTCAGGTGGGAGTATAAGCCCGGATCGGAGTTCTTTTTAGTATGGACACAAAACAATACGGCATCAGGAGACGTAGAGAAGGGAATCTACTCTTCTTTGGCTGATGACCTCTTTGGTAGAGATGTCCACAATACTTTTTTGATGAAGTTTACCTATCGGTTTTATTAGGATTCAGCCCAATAATGGAGATGATTGAAAAATAATTTTAATACATGCCTTGACTTTTAGATCAAACGTGATTTTCTTTGAGGCATCTTTGGGGGTTCTTCCCCGAGTTCAATTAAAAAAACAATAGCCTATAGATTTAAAATTCTACTCTTTTTATAACCGATTTTTATTTGGAATAAAGGTCTTAATCTTTTAAGAGTTATGAATTTTAAAGCACTTAGTGATCAAGAATTAATTGAGCTGTACTTGTTAGGAAATGACAAATCTTTCGAAATTCTTCTTAATCGTCATAAAAACAAAATCTATACTTCGATTTATCTATTTGTCAAGGATCATGATTTGGCCGAGGATATTTTTCAAGAAGTATTCATCAAGATAATCGATACGCTGCGCAAAGGAAAATATAATCACGAAGGCAAATTCCTACAGTGGGCGATGCGTATCTCGTACAATCTCTGCGTGGACTACTTCCGCAGATCTAAGCGTCGCACTAAGGTGTCTCCATCTGAGACCTTTGACATATTTGATGTACTCGAGGTACAAGATGATAATATGGAAACGACTATTATGAAGTCTCAGACTTACGCTAAGGTCAAAGAACTGGTTGATGCACTGCCTGATGAGCAGAGAGAGGTAGTCATCCTCAGACACTATGCAGACATGAGCTTTAAGGAGATCGCTGCTCTCACGAGGGTGAGCATAAATACAGCGCTGGGTCGTATGAGATATGCACTCATCAATATGCGTAAAATGGTAGACGAGCGTCAACTCATGCTACAGTATTAATCTGATAATTCTATAAAGAAAGATATATATCACGAAAGGCCAAGCTTCCCAAAAAGCTTGGCCTTTCTGTGTTTTGGGTCGTTCGGTTTGGATTGCTTTATTAAACTTAAAAAGCGGATCCAACCAGTAGTCAAATCCGCTTTTAAAATAATTAAGTGTATCGTGAATGCGACTATGCGCTCATGACTTTTTCCTGCTGATCGATACTCTCATCATGAACGGCCTTAAGGAGTCTCGAGATGAACTCATCACTGAGATCATTAGCTTGACCTTTTTCCAGACCCGCCTTCATGATTTCTTCCCATCGTCTTGGCTGGAGTATAGTCATATTATTGTTCTTTTTGAATTCTCCGATCTGACGAGCGATCTTCATGCGCTGACCTAATAGATTGATGAGATCTGTGTCAATCTCTGAGATATCTTGGCGTAGGTACTGTAGGCTCTTTTGAGTGAGATCATCGTCCTCGTGATCATGTCTGAGTACCATGTCAGTGATCATCTGAGTGAATACCTCAGGTGTGATCTGCTGCTTAGCATCACTCCATGCATTGTCTGGATCTCTGTGCGTCTCGATCATGAGTCCATCGTAGTTGAGGTCTACGGCTTTTTGTGATATAGCCTGTAGCATATGACGATTTCCACAGATATGACTTGGATCGCAGATCATCGGCAGCTCAGGACGCTTAGTCATGAAGTCGATAGCCATCTGCCACTGTGGTCTATTTCTGAATACTTTCTCAGAGGTATTGCTGAATCCTCTGTGGATAGCTCCGATCTCTTTAATACCTACTCTCTCAAATCTCTCTACCGCTCCGAGCCAAAGGGCTAAATCTGGGTTGATTGGATTTTTGACTAATACTGGGATTTCCACTCCTCGGAGTGCCTCAGCGATCTCCTGTACAGCGAAAGGATTCACACTCGTACGAGCTCCTATCCAAAGTATATCAATGTCAAACTCCAGACATGCCTCTACGTGTCCAGCTTTAGCTACTTCGACTGTTACTGGCATGCCTGTCTCGAGCTTCATATTACGCATCCATGGTAGGCCCTTGATGCCTATGCCTTCGAATGTGCCTGGACGTGTACGAGGCTTCCAGATGCCTGCTCTGAGGATGTCTGCTTTGCCACCAGCTTTGATAGCCCTACAGGTCTCGTAGACCTGCTCCTCTGTCTCGGCGCTACATGGGCCAGCTATGACAGTGGGGTATTTGGTCTTTCTGAACCAATTCCTTCTTTCTGTTTTTTTAGTGATTTGAGTATCCATGATGATTAGAGTTGTCAGTTTATGAATTTAAATTTCTTAAAATTATTATTTAGCTCAGTTTTACTACATTGTATTTCATGCCATTGAGTGCTCTTTTGATCTCGTTAGATTTTCGGATCATATCCTTCATCGCATCTTCATCTTTTTGATCTATTGCCTCTTTAAATCGCTGTAAATGAACGATATAGGATTCGAGAGCTTTAGATACATTTTCTTGATTATCAGCGAATATATTGCTCCATGTCTCCGGGGAGCTCTTAGCTAGTCTCACCGTCGACTGAAATCCTGTGCTGGCCAGATTAAAGATTTGTTTTTCGTCTTGCTCGATGTCGAGGACAGTACTGCCCAGCATGAATGCACTGACGTGAGACAGATGAGATACATAGGCCATGTGTTTATCATGATCCACTGGATTCATGAATAGATTAGTCATACCCATCTCTCTGAATAGCTGTATCGTCACCTCCACAGCATCTGGATCTGATTTTTCTTCTTCGCAGATAATGTTTTTCTTGCCACGGTAGAGTCCTTTGAGGGCAGCTGTTGGGCCACTAAACTCTGTACCTGCCAGCGGATGACTCGCTACGAATCTTGATCGCTTTTTATGATTATTGAGATCTGAGCAGATACTCCCTTTAGTAGAGCCGGTATCGACTACGATTGATTTCCATGAGATATGATCCAGCAGCTCGCTGATCACCATGCTCGTTACTTTCACAGGCACACTGACGAATATGACTTGACATTCCTTAGCTAACGCTGGTAGATTCAGTATCTCGTCGACGATCTCGAGATCCAGTGCTTTCTCACAGTGTGTAGGATTGAGATCTGCTCCATACATCTTATGACCATTAGCCTTGAGGTCCAGAGCGATCGAGCCTCCGATGAGTCCTATACCTACGATACCTATGTTCATTTCGCTATGGATTTTATGAATAATTGGTCGATTTTATCAAACGCAGCCTGCAGTGTATCTATGTTACTACATAGGGCTATACGTACATATCGTTCACCATTCGTGCCAAAAATGAATCCTGGCGTGATAAATACTCTCGCCTCTACTAATATCTCCTCGACCCAAGCCTCGACGTCTGCTATGTATGCTGGTACCTTAGCCCAGACAAACATGCCTGCACCACGCTGATCGTACTCGCAGCCCAGGAGGTCAAAGATCTCCCACACTTTCTCCCGACGCTGGCGATATTCAGCATTGAGCCCATCAAACCAATCTTGATCCATTTCAAGTGCTTTGATAGCAGCTTTTTGCACCGCTTTATACATGCCACTATCCATATTACTCTTAAATCTCATGACAGTATCGATGTACTCAGCCCCTCCGACCAGTGCTCCGACTCTCCAGCCTGCCATGTTAAAGCATTTGCTCAGGCTACATAGCTCTATGGCGCATTCTTTAGCACCGGCTACGTGAAAAATGCTCATCGGAGTATCATTGAGGATGAAGTTGTACGGATTGTCATGGCAGATCAGTATCTGATGCCTTTTGGCGAAAGCCACTAATTCTTCATAAAAATCTACTGTAGCAATGGCGCCTGTCGGCATATGTGGATAGTTGATCCACATGATTTTTACTTTACTCAGATCCTGTCGTCCCAGGGTATCCAGATCTGGCAGCCAATCTGACTCAGCCGTAAGATCATAGAATATCGTCTCCGCTCCGGCGAGCTCTGCTGTCACTCTGTAGCTTGGGTAGCCAGGATTAGGTACTAATACCTGATCTCCGGGGCTCAAGAAGGACATGGCGATATGCATGATACCTTCTTTAGATCCGATCAGTGGGAGCACCTCAGTAGCGGGATCGAGTGCTACGCTGAGCATCTTAGCATAGTGATGGCTGAATGCTGCTCGCAGCTCAGGGAGGCCTTTGTAGGACTGATACTTATTAGCATCAGTAGCATCTGCTGCGTCTTTTAGTTCGGCTATCACTTCTGCAGGAGGTAGCAGATCGGGACTACCGATACCGAGATTGATCACTGGTGCACTACCATCTTGATTCATCTCAGCGATCTGAGCGAGCTTAGTAGCGAAGTAGTATGCCTTTACTTCTCCTATCCTATGCGACGGGCTGATGATCATGGACTGATGCTTTTGTGTATATACCTAATTCGTCTAATCCAAAGCTGACCCGCTTGACCTCCTCAATACAGTCTTCGTACTGCGTGATATGATCAAACTCTAAGTCGAGATGGAAGTAATACTCTGTCATTTTTCCTAATACTGGAAACGACTGTAGTTTGCTGATATTGATATTGTGATCTGCTATCTTTTGTAGGACTTTTAGTAGGCTTCCTTTATTGTGTGATACTCTGAGATAGATCGATGCCTTATTAGCATTGCCCATAGAGCTATATTCACCCTCTCGAGATACGATCACGAATCGTGTATAGTTGACCTTTGAGCTTTCTATTTCTTCTGCGAGTATCTCGAGTCCGTACTCCTGAGCAGCCAGACGACTGGCTATGGCCGCTCTATTTTTGATGTTGCCTTCTGCTATTTTAGCAGCGCTGAGTGCTGTATCCTCAGACTCTACCAGTGATATATCAGGGTATGATTTGAAGTAGTCCAGGCACTGATATATCGCCATAGGATGAGAGTGGGCTTCTTTGATATCTTCGATTTTTTGACCAGGTAGTGCCATCAGGTTGTGACTGATGCGCAGATATACCTCTCCTGATATCCAGAAGTCATTCTCACGTAGGATACGGTAGTTTTGGAGGATGGAGCCTGCTATCGAGTTTTCGATGGCCATCACGCCATAGTTGATCGACTGATCGTGCTGTAGCATATAGCCGAGCTCGTCAAAGCTCCTTGCCGGGACGATCTCTATTCGGTTATTGCCAAAGTATTTGCGAGCAGCTTCGTCGTGAAAGCTACCTGCGAATCCTTGAATGACTAATTTACTTTTCCTTTTCATGTCTGACAGAAATAAAAAAGGAGCCCTACTTAGCAGGACTCCTTATATTTTCATCGTTTCAATTTTTTAAAACATATTAAGTCCTGCTCTTTTGCATCGCAAAAAAGTAGAAGTAATAAAAGTTAAAAAATGAAGCGTATGTATTCATAATCATCGCAAATCTATGTGCATTATTCTAATAATCAAAGCCTAATTATTTTTTAATGCAATTTTTCTTTTGAGAACATCTTGCAGTGGAATACCTTCTATTTTACTTTCGAGCCATGAGATAATATCTAAATACAAAAAGGGTCTTCTTTCAAAATCTTCTCCTTCTATGGTTTCGAGGTTTGCTTTTAACTTGATAAATTCTTCTTTCAAGTCATTTTCACTCGTATTGGACAATTTTCTTAAAAATGCCATGACCGCTTTTAGGCCTTTTTGGAGGTGTTCTATTTTGGCCAGATAGCGATAGGTGCTCACTACCTGATGACTAATTAATATTTCATTTCCTTTCTCAAAATGGATGATTAAGGAAAGCATACGGGCAAAACACTGAATATCCTCTCTGAAGTCAGGGTAGACATTATTCGTGATTCGATTGAGACAGTCGAGGGCATTGTCCAGATCGCCAGCGCAGAAATATAGACATCCGACCTTGAAGTAAGAAGAGAGTTCTCGATTGAGATCCCAGCCTAGCTCATTGTGGATCAAAAACTCTTTGTGATGATTGACATACACTATGGAGTCATCATACTGTCCATTGAGGAAAAATTCATTGATCTCATGGGTAAATCGGATCAGCATGTAGGTGGAGTATTCATCCTCATTCATACGGCTGCGCTGGCATTCCGCCATATCTAAAAACTGAGTGAGGAGCGTCTTAAACTTATCATAGCGCTGCGACATGAATGCCGCATTAAGAGCATTATGATAACCCTTTATATAAATCGTAAGCTCATTCTCGACCCACTTCTTGTCATCCTCAAAGAGTTCTATCCACTTGGTACTATAGCGATAGTAATTCGGGAAATCTTGCACCATGAAGTGGTACCATACATGTGACTGATAGTAATACAACTTACCATAAAATCCAAGCTCCTCTACAGAGACCGATGGTAGATTGACCTTGAAGTAATCATTTACAAAGTCATAGTCCTTATTGTCCTTGACAAAGCCACGCTGAAGATAGAGGCCATACATCGATAAGGATAGATTGGACAGCTGATGATTGATATTAAGCGTGCTCAGTACATCACGAGTCTCTTGTGTGAGTTGCTGAGCCTTGGGATACATGCTACCGGTCACATAGAGCGCTTCTATCTTTTTCTCGAGTTCGAGGATTACAAGAATGGATGAGTATTTTTTAGCCTCAAGGGCCACTTTTTTTACTTTGTCCAATGCGTCTAATGCAGCATTGTAGAGACCTTTATTATATAATATCACAGCATAGTCAATCTGCTCTCTGATACTGATGTTGATACTGGTATTGCGATTTTTCTGTCGGAGGGTGGAGAGCAGTTGCTTATAGAGATTTGATTTAAGATTTGATAGCTGACCTTTCTTGATGCCTGGTATTTTTTGTAGGATTTTAGCCTCATCATAGGCCTCATTTTTATCCAGATAATCAAACAAACTCATAAAAAGAGTATCCGACTTTTGTCCATTTTTTTTGATAGACATTCGGAAGTGGCGCTTTTCGGCAGGTGTAAGGCTGTTTATGAGCTTGAGTAAGTAGTCTGTAGACTTGTAAGGCATTGGAATTCCTATGGGTTTAATCAGCTGTAAATCAAAGAGTTATTATAAATAATAACACCTTGAGACTTGTAATTACAGTAATAATTGCGCCAAATATCGAACGCCTACGGCATATATTTGGTGTCCATTGATAAAATAATGCCATGTCAGCAAAAAGAATTCAAATCTTCGATACGACCCTCAGGGATGGAGAGCAAGTGCCAGGATGCAAGCTTGATCGTGATCAAAAACTACGATTGGCTGAGAGACTGGAGGAGCTGGGGGCCGATGTGATCGAAGCGGGTTTCCCGATTTCGAGTCCAGGAGATTTCCAAGCTGTACAAGAAGTGGGGAAGCTTATCAAGAATGCTACCGTGTGTGGTCTCTCGAGAGCTGTCAAAGAAGATATCAAATGTGCTGCAGAGGCATTAGCCACAGCTAAAAGACCTCGGATACATACAGGTATCGGTACCTCTAAGTCGCACATCTATGACAAATTCAGAACGACACCTGAAAAAGTCATCGAGCGTGCAGTAGGTGCAGTGAGATATGCCAAGACTTTCGTAGAGGATGTGGAGTTTTATGCGGAGGATGCAGGTCGTACGGATAATGCTTTTTTAGCCAAAGTAATCCAAGCCGTAGTAGACGCTGGAGCGACTGTGCTCAATATACCCGACACTACAGGATACTGCCTCCCTGAGGAGTTTGGTCAGAAGATCAAGTATCTCACTGAACATGTGGTGGGTATAGATAAATGTACGATCAGTGTACACTGTCACAATGATTTGGGATTAGCTACGGCTAACTCTATCGCAGGTATCCAGAATGGAGCGACTCAGATCGAATGTACTATGAATGGTATCGGTGAGAGAGCGGGGAACTGTTCTCTCGAAGAAGTGGCCATGATCATTAAGCATAGGCTCGGAGATCAGTTTCTCACTAATATCAACAGTCGTCTACTCAACCCACTCAGTAGAGAGGTCTCTATGGAGATGGGTATGGCAGTCCAAGCAAATAAAGCCATCGTCGGAGATAATGCCTTTGCTCATAGCTCAGGTATCCATCAAGATGGTGTGATCAAGGCTCGAGACACCTATGAGATCATTGATCCACAGGAGGTAGGAGTGGATAGATCCCTCATAGTGCTGACAGCGAGATCAGGAAGAGCGGCTTTGGCTTACAGATTTAAGGAGCTGGGTATCAATCTTACTAAGCGTGAGCTCGATGCGGCCTATAAGATATTCCTTGAGGTAGCAGATAGTAAGAAGCAAGTAGAGGACGATGATCTACAGGTCATCTGGAAAGGAATAAATGTGGCGGTAGCTTAATGTCAGCCCTGCACGAATAAGACATCATAGAAGAAGATAGTATAAAGAAAAAATGGGAAAAACGCTTTTTGATAAAGTATGGGACGCACATGTCGTCAGGAAAGTAGAAGACGGTCCAGATGTGTTTTTCATAGATCGTCATTTTATCCATGAGGTGACCAGTCCAGTGGCATTCGTCGGATTGAAAAATAGAGGTATAGGGGTCATGTATCCCGAGAAGACATTCGCTACAGCGGATCACAACACACCTACATGGAATCAGCACTTACCAGTAGCGGATCCTCTCTCGGCAAAGCAGCTCGAGGCACTAGCCAACAATGCTGCCGAGTATGGGATATCGCACTGGGGACTGGGTCATGAGGACAATGGTATCGTCCATATCGTAGGTCCAGAAAACGGTATCACACTACCTGGAGCGACGATCGTGTGCGGTGACTCTCATACCTCGACACATGGCGCTTTTGGAGCTATCGCATTTGGTATCGGTACATCAGAGGTGGAGATGGTGCTCTCCACGCAGTGTATCATGCAGCCTAAGCCTAAGAAAATGCGCATCAATATCAATGGTAAGCTGGGCTTTGGTGTGACGCCAAAAGATGTGGCGCTCTACATCATCTCTCAACAGACTACTTCTGGAGCTACGGGCTATTTTGTGGAGTATGCTGGTGAGGTATTCGAAAATATGTCTATGGAGGGCCGTATGACTGTGTGTAATCTCTCTATCGAGATGGGCGCTCGTGGTGGTATGATCGCTCCAGATGAGACGACTTTTGAGTATATCAAGGGTCGCCGTATGGCACCGAAAGGCGCTGACTGGGACAAGGCATTGGCTTACTGGAAGACGCTGAAGACAGATGATGATGCGGTATTTGATGCAGAGTATACCTATGATGCAGCAGATATAGAGCCGATGATCACCTATGGTACTAATCCTGGTATGGGCATCGGAGTCACTCAGTGTATACCTACTGCTGATCAAGTAGAAGGAGGAAAAGAGACCTATAAGAAGTCTTTAGGCTATATGAAGTTTAATGAAGGAGATGATATGCTGGGTAAACCGGTAGACTTTGTCTTCTTAGGCTCATGTACTAATGGGCGTATTGAGGATTTTAGAGCATTTTGCTCTATAGTCGAGGGCCGTCAGAAGGCAGATAATATCACTGCATGGCTCGTCCCTGGATCGCACAAAGTAGTCGATCAGATTAAGGCTGAAGGCTTGGATAAGATATTGACAGAGGCTGGATTCGTACTTAGAGAGCCTGGCTGCTCAGCATGTCTTGCTATGAATGACGATAAAGTCCCAGCCGGTAAACTCGCAGTATCTACTTCTAATCGAAACTTCGAAGGAAGACAAGGTCCTGGATCTCGTACACTATTAGCATCGCCACTGGTAGCGGCAGCTACAGCAGTAGAAGGTGTAGTGACTGACCCGAGAGTATTAATCAACGCATAAATCTGAAGAATTGGCTTACGATAAATTTGAAGTATTAACGAGTACAGCGATACCACTACCTATCGAAAATGTAGATACGGATCAGATCATCCCAGCTCGTTTTCTGAAAGCTACTGAGCGAGTAGGATTTGGAGAAAATTTCTTCAGAGACTGGAGATATGATGCAGAAGGTAATCCCATTGCAGACTTTCCATTAAATGATCCCAAGTATGCGGGATCAAAGATATTAGTAGGAGGGAAGAACTTTGGGTCAGGATCGTCAAGAGAGCACGCCGCATGGTCGGTGTATGACTATGGATTACGATGTGTGATTTCTTCATTCTTCGCTGATATATTCAGAAATAACTGTCTTAATGTAGGCGTTTTGCCAGTGCAGGTTTCTGCAGAGTTTGCACAAAAATTATTTGATGCGATCGAGGCAGACCCTAAGACAGAGATCAAAGTAGATCTCCCTAATCAGACAGTGACATTAGTGGCGACAGGAGAGTCAGAGTCATTTGATATCAATGGATATAAGAAAGGGAATATGCTCAATGGATTTGATGATATTGACTATCTCCAGAATATGAAAGAAGAGATTAGAGCCTTCGAAGCAAAACAAGAGATATACTAATACTTAGTAAAGAAACATCATGAAAAAATTAGAAAAGATCGCAGTATTGCCGGGTGACGGGATCGGTCCTGAAGTCATGGCACAGGCAATCAAAGTGCTAAAAGCCATCGAAGAAAAGCATAAGCACAACTTCAAGATAAAAGAAGCTCTCATGGGGGGCTGTGCGATCGATAAGACAGGTAATCCGCTACCAGATGAGACACTTAAAATAGCTAAAGAAGCAGATGCTGTATTATTGGGTGCGATCGGTGATCCCAAGTATGCAGATCCTACGCTCAAAGTGAGACCAGAGCAGGGACTATTGGGTCTGAGAAAAGAGCTGGGATTATTCGCTAATATCAGACCTGTCAAAGCATATGATAAGCTCGTAGGCCTTTCTCCGATCAAAAATGTATCTGGATCAGATTTCGTGATATATAGAGAGCTGACTGGAGGTATCTATTTTGGTAAGAGTGGTCGCAATGATGATAATACTGAGGGCTACGATATCATGAGCTATAAGAAGTATGAGGTAGAGAGGATCGCTCATGCTGCCTTCAAAAGTGCGATGAATCGACGCAGTGAATTATGTCTCGTGGATAAGGCTAACGTGCTCGAAGTGTCAAGATTTTGGAGAGAGATAGTAGATGAGATCGCTAAGGAGTATCCTTCTGTCAAGTATACACAGTTATACATCGATAATGCTGCTATGCAGATCATACTGAATCCAGCGAGATTTGATGTGATCCTTACAGCTAATCTTTTTGGAGACATCCTATCTGATGAGGCAAGTGTGATCTCAGGATCACTGGGGCTACTGCCATCCGCATCGATAGGTGAAGATCACTGTCTCTTTGAGCCAGTGCATGGGTCGTATCCTGAGGGAGCTGGCAAGGATATTGCCAATCCAATAGCGATGATACTGTCAGCAGCATTGATGCTTGAGCAGTTTGAGCTAAATAAAGAAGCACAAGATATCTATGATGCTGTCGACTACTGCATGGACAAGAGTATCATGACAGAAGATCTGAATCCAGAGGTGAGCTATTCATGCTCGCAGCTGGGAGACATCATCGAGTCACTCATATTAGGTGAGGATATCAAGGTAAAAAGTGTCAAAGAAGGCAGCTATAGCATAATCTAAATTGGCCGTTGCCATATTTCAAGATGAATTCTTTGACTAAATCAGAAATAAGTCATTACTTGGCGCATAGTTATGAATATCGTCATTATCATATCAATTATTATTAGCGTAGTCGTGGTCGGCTGCTGCGGATGATTGAATGGTAATACTAAATAATATACGCTAAGAGGCCATTCTTTCTGAGGATGGCCTCTTTTTGTTTTAGTCAGTGTTAGTATTCATCACCTAAGAATAGAAGAAATTAATATGTTAAATAAATACAGCAAAACGATCACCCAGGACGATACTCGACCGGCAGCACAGTCGATGCTACACGCTATCGGACTATCTACTGATGATCTCAAGAAGCCTCAGATCGGCATAGCCAGTACGGGTTGGCAGGGGAATCCCTGCAATATGCACCTTAATGACCTGGCCGCTAAGATCAAAGAAGGGGTAGATGAAGAAGAGTTGATCGGATTGATTTTTCATACTATCGGAGTCAGTGACGGTATGTCCATGGCGACTGAGGGTATGAAGTACTCCCTGACATCACGAGATGTGATCGCTGATAGTATCGAGACAGTGATGAGTGCCCAGTGGTATGATGGGCTGATTACGGTAGTAGGCTGTGACAAAAATATGCCTGGAGCTATGATGGCTATAGGACGTCTTAATAGGCCTGCTATTTTAGTATATGGAGGGACCGTAGCTGCTGGATATTATCAGGACAAGAAGCTGGACATAGTTTCTTCATTTGAAGCACTCGGAGAGCGCATCGCTGGTGGTATGTCAGAAGAGGAGTTCAGAGAGGTCATCAAGAAAGCGATACCGGGAGCTGGAGCCTGTGGAGGTATGTATACAGCTAATACCATGGCATCTGCGATCGAGGCACTCGGTATGTCACTCCCGTACAATGCATCTAATCCAGCGGTGAGCGAAGATAAAATCGATGAATGTACACGTATAGGACGTGCGATGAGGCATCTCCTCGAGATCGATCTCAAGCCGAGAGATATATTGACTAAAAAGTCATTTGAGAATGCGATCCGACTGATCATAGTACTCGGAGGATCTACTAATGCGGTGATGCATATGGTAGCTATGGCTAAGGCTGCAGGTGTCAAAATCACGATTGATGACTTCCAGCGATTGAGCGATTGTACGCCATTCCTCGCAGATCTCAAGCCCAGTGGCAAGTATGTGATGGAGGATCTACATAAAGTAGGGGGTATTCCTGCGGTCATGAAGCTTATGCTCAATGAAGGTATGCTACATGGTGACTGTATGACGGTGACAGGCAAGACAGTCGCCGAAAATCTCGCTGATGTCAAAGCACTCGGTGAAGATCAGGATGTGATCCACGATAAGTCACACCCTATCAAAAAGACAGGTCACCTGCGTATCCTCTATGGCAATCTCGCTGAAGAAGGTAGCGTAGCGAAGATCACGGGTAAAGAAGGTCTCCGATTCGTCGGAAAGGCCAGAGTATTTGACTCCGAACCAGAAGCGAATGCAGCTATCGAAGCAAGAGAAATAAATCCCGGAGAAGTCATCGTGATACGATACTGTGGACCTAAAGGAGGTCCTGGTATGCCAGAGATGCTCAAGCCCACCTCTCTCATCATGGGAGCAGGACTGGGACAGAGCGTAGCACTGATCACTGATGGTAGATTCTCAGGAGGCACGCATGGATTTGTAGTAGGGCATATCACTCCAGAAGCCTATACAGGTGGTACGATAGCTATCATCGAGGACGGTGACGAGATCACTATTGATGCCGAGACTAACTCTATCGCTGTATCTCTATCTGATGAAGAAATCGCAGCTCGTAAGGATAAGTGGATAAGTCCTGATCGTCCCGTGACAGGAGTCCTCAAGAAATATAGATATACCGTCTCGTCAGCCAGCGAAGGCTGTGTCACTGATGAGTTTGATTTATAATTAACATACTATTCATTCTATTCTCAAAAGAACGCATATGGGAAAGATAGCAACTGAAAAAACTGCCACAGCACAAGAAGTAACACCAAGACGCATGAAGGGCTCTGATGCCGTCATGGAGTGTCTGGTCGCACATGATGTGGACTTGATGTTTGGATATCCAGGCGGTGCTATCATGCCCGTATATGATAGCCTATACAGCTATGAGGATCGTATCCGACATATACTGACTCGTCATGAGCAGGGAGCTATACATGCTGCCCAAGGATATGCTCGTGTCACTCGTCGTACAGGAGTCTGTATAGCTACCTCTGGCCCTGGAGCGACTAATTTATTCACCGGTATCGGAGATGCGCTGATGGATAGCACGCCGCTCGTGTGTATCACTGGACAGGTGTTCAGTCACTTATTGGGCTCGGATGCATTTCAGGAAATAGATGTCATAGGATGTACGACCTCTATCACAAAGTGGAACTATCAGATCACTAAGCCAGAAGAAATCGCTGAGGTGTTCGCTAAGGCATTTTATATAGCTAACTCTGGACGCCCAGGGCCGGTACTGATCGACATCACTAAAGATGCTCAGACTAAGGAGTTTGACTATGTGCCATACCAGATCAAAAAGACCTCAATACGATCCTATCATCCACGTCCTGTCATCCAGAATGATCATGTGAATAGAGCTGTAGAGATGATCAAAGCAGCTAAAAAGCCAATGATCTTAGCAGGACATGGGATACATATCGCTGGAGCTCAAGATGAGTTTGTGGAGTTCGTAGAGAAGACAGGCATCCCGGTAGGATGTACGATACATGGGCTATCCACTATCCCTACTGATCATCCACTCTATGTAGGTATGCTCGGTATGCATGGTAACTATGGTCCCAATATGAAGACGAATGAGTGTGATCTTTTGATTGCTATTGGGATGAGATTTGACGATAGGGTGACTGGTAGACTTAATGCCTATGCCACTCAGGCTCAGAAGATCCACATAGAGATCGATCGAGCAGAGTTTAATAAGAATGTACCGGTGGATCTGGAGTTTCATGCCGATGCTAAGGATGCGCTCGAGGCATTGCTTCCATTAGTAGAGAAAAATAGCTATCCAGAGTGGCTGGCTGAGTATCGTGCTTGCGATAAGATGGAGCAGGAGAAAGTCATCAGTAGAGATCTATACCAGAATGCCTCAGGCCCACTCACGATGGGTAGAGTTGTGAGAGAAGTATCTAAACAGACAAATGGAGATGCCATCGTAGCTACTGACGTAGGACAGCATCAGATGATCGCAGCAAGGTACTACGAGTATCTGGGTCGTGATCTCTGGGTATCATCAGGAGGTGCTGGTACGATGGGCTTTGGCCTTCCAGCTGCTATTGGAGCTAAATTGGCTAAGCCAGAAAAAGATGTAGTATGTATCTGTGGAGATGGAGGATTTCAGATGACACTGCAGGAGCTTGGTGTCTGTAGTCAGCATCATGTGGGAGTCAAGATTATCCTATTAGACAATGAGTTTCTTGGGATGGTCCGTCAGTGGCAGGAGCTCTTTTTTGAGCGTAGATACTCGTCTGTAGATTTGGTCAGTCCTAATTTTGTCAAGATCGCAGAAGGATTTGGAGTAGCAGGCAAGACGGTCAGCGACGCCAGTGAGATCGAGAGTGCTATCGCAGAAATGCTCGCTCATGATGGAGCTTATCTCTTACATGTCAAGGTGCTCAAAGAAGAAAACATATTCCCAATGATAGCCTCAGGAAAAGCTGTCAATGAAATCGTATTAGAATAGTGTAAAAAGATACAGTCATGGTAGAAAGTTTCACACTTACCGTATTCAGCGAAAACCGTACAGGGCTCCTCAGTAGAGTCGTCGGACTCATCACACGTCGTAAGATTAATATTGAGTCGCTCACTGTATCGCAGTCATCTATGGAGGGGATACACAGATTCACCATAGTGCTCGAGCTGTCCGAAGAGGTGGTCAAAAAAGTAGTCGCTCAGATAGATAAGCAAGTAGACGTACTCAAGGCATTTTACTATCGCAACGACGAGATCGTATATCAGGAGATCGCACTATACAAAGTGCCAGTATCAGCCCTGCACAATAGTAATAGTGTCGAGCACATGATCAGAGATCACAATGCTCGCATATTAGCTATCGAAGAAGAATATATCGTAGTGGAAAAAACGGGTCACCAAGAAGAGACCGAAGCACTATTAGCAGAATTTAGAAAAATAGGAATCTATGAATTCGTCAGGTCAGGAAGAGTGGCGGTCGTCAAGCCGATGGAGCGCCTCAACAACTACCTGAAGAGCATGGAGCAAATGCATTTAGAAACAAATTAATAAGTAGGATAAAATCAAAATCGAAAATGGCAAAATTAAATTTCGGCGGCACGGAGGAAAATGTAGTCCTCAGAGAAGAATACCCTCTGGACAAAGCTCGTGAAACCCTAAAAGATGAGACTATTGCAGTCATCGGATATGGTGTACAAGGGCCAGGTCAAGCGCTCAATCTTAGAGATAATGGATTCAATGTGATCGTAGGTCAGCGTCAACCATCTAAGTCTTATGACAAGGCAGTGGAGGACGGATTCGTACCAGGAGAGACATTGTTTTCTATAGAAGAAGCAGCAGAGAAAGCAACAATCATCATGTATCTACTCTCTGATGCTGCTCAGATCGCAGTATGGCCTACTATTAAGCCGTTCTTGACGAAAGGAAAAGCACTTTATTTCTCTCACGGATTTGGTATCACATACAGTGAGCGTACAGGTATCATACCACCAGCTGATATCGATGTATTCCTCGCAGCACCTAAGGGTTCTGGTACGAGTCTGCGTCGTCTTTTCCTTGCCGGAAAGGGGCTCAACTCAAGCTATGCTATCCACCAGGATGCTTCAGGCAATGCATATGACAGAGTGATCTCGCTGGGTATCGGTATTGGATCTGGATACTTATTTGAGACTACATTCAAAAGAGAAGTATATAGTGACCTCACCGGAGAGAGAGGTACGCTCATGGGGGCTATCCAAGGTTTATTCGCTGCTCAGTACGAAGTGCTAAGAGCTAAAGGACACTCACCGTCAGAGGCATTTAATGAGACAGTAGAAGAAGCTACAGAGTCACTCTACCCACTCGTATCAGAGAATGGTATGGACTGGATGTATGCTAACTGCTCTACGACTGCTCAGAGAGGAGCTCTCGACTGGTGGAAGAAATTTAAAGATGCTACTAAGCCAGTATTTGAGGAGCTATACGAGAGTGTAGAGACAGGTAATGAAGCGCAACTATCTATTGATAGCAATAGTAAAGAGGACTACCGTGAGAAATTAGAAAAAGAGCTCGCTGAACTGAGAGACTCTGAAATGTGGAGAGCGGGTAGAACAGTACGTAGCCTCCGACCACAGAATAATTAATCGATTCTACGATTTAGAAAAAGCGATTTAAGTATTATTGGACCTGCAACTTCATTTTGTATAGTTGCAGGTCTTCTTGTTTATGTCATTCTTGACTACACTAATTATTTCACAGCATATGACGGATCTCATCCCTCTCAAGAAAATACAGGAAGCTCGCCTGGCACTCAAAGATGTAGTAGCGAAAACTCCTCTGGATCACAATTTAAATCTCTCCAAGAAGTATCGTGCGAATATCTATCTAAAGCGAGAAGACCTGCAGGTAGTACGTTCCTTTAAAATCCGAGGTGCCTACTATAAGATGAGCCAACTCTCTAAGGAGGACGCAGATAAAGGGATCGTCTGTGCCAGTGCAGGCAATCATGCTCAGGGTGTAGCCCTCGCCTGCAGTATCCTGCAGATCAAGGGGACGATCTATATGCCGACCACCACTCCCAAGCAAAAAATCAATCGAGTCAGACACTTCGGCGAGTCTTGGGTAGAGGTCATACTGACTGGAGATACATTTGATGATTCATATGCGACAGCAAAGGCCTATGCAGTTAAGGAAGATAAGCCTTTCATACATCCATTTGATGATCTGGAGGTGATCGCTGGGCAAGGTACCGTAGGACTGGAGATCATCGAGGACAGCAAGGTCCCTATAGACTATCTCATCATATCTGTAGGTGGTGGAGGACTTTTGGCAGGAATAGCCAGCTATGTCAAGGTAGTCAGCCCTGATACTAAGATCATAGCAGTAGAGGCGACTGGAGCTCCTTCTTTACTTCGAGCTATGGAGGCAGGTGAAGTAGTCGAGCTCGAGAAGATTGATGGATTTGCTGATGGAATAGCCACTAAACGGGTAGGGCATCATACGCTGAAAATCGCTCAGCAGGTGGTAGATCAGCATATACTGATCCCAGAGGGTGAGATGTGTGCTAAGATCCTCTCTCTGTACAATGAAGAGGCTATAGTAGTAGAGCCAGCCTGTGCCAGCACGGTAGCAGCGCTCGACCATATAGCTGAAGATATCAAGGGCAAGAATGTAGTCTGTGTACTTAGCGGTGGAAACAATGATATCACCCGAACCGAGGAAATCAAAGAGCGAGCAATGCTCTACGAAGGGAAGAAACATTATTTTATCGTGAGATTTCCGCAGCGTGCAGGAGCACTTAGAGAATTTCTCAATCTCTTAGGTCCTGATGACGACATTGCGAGATTTGAGTATACTAAGAAAAACAATAGGGATAGTGGACCAGCCTTAGTAGGGGTAGAACTCAAGGATCCTGCTGATTTTCAACCCTTAGTCGATAGAATGAAGGCTTCAAATATTGACTTTCAGCATCTTAATAATAGTCCCCTGCTTTTTGACATGTTAGTATAGTGTCGGCGATTTAACATAACTTTTGTAGATAGGGTGTAGGGCTTCTGTAGAGCTTATGAGTCTTATGTGTAGAATAACGAATTAGTAACTCCAAACTCAAAAGATGTTAACCATTAAACTCGCTCTCTTAGTTGTAGGATTTTTCTTAGGCATCAAACTCGACAAGGATTTCAGCAAAGTAAAAGCATAATCACACGTCGCTTAGATCAATAAGTGCAGGATTGGGATGTAGATATTTATATCCCAGTTGATTTCTTAGTTTCTCATTAGATACGATCTTATGATCGAGTAGCTCCGATCTGAATCTCGGAGGCTCCAGTCCCATGAAGGTGCACTGCTGAGTATAAAATTCGATCTTAGTAGGGTGCTCATCAGCACAGACATTGTAGATCTGGCCAGTGATATTGTCATCTTCGATGATACGTCGGGAGATCGCTACGCAGTCTGCCTGATGCACCATGTTGACTGGTGCTAAGCCATTCGGCACATCACTCTTACCTGCAAACCAACGAGCAGGATATCGATCTGGTCCCATGAGTCCCGCCATCCTAAGGATAATCCAGTCCCGACCAGCATTCTTTATTATTTCTTCCGCCTGCAGTAGCACCTGGCCTGAGCCTTTAGTAGGTGGCTTAGATGTATTTTCATCTACTACCCCATTCACATCTGGATAGACACCTGTAGAGCTGATGAAGATGATCCTTTGCACTCGATCACTCAGATGGTCTATGATTTGCTGGATCTTATCAGGATATCGGAGTAGCTCCTCTTGGTCTCGTCTGCCTGGAGGGATATTGATATAGATCACATCAGCATCGAGACGGCCAGACCTATCTGTGATGATCTCATCTGGTCTGACCTGCATGTAGAAGGAGTCGATGCCGAGAGATCGATGCTTATCTATTTTTTCTTTAGTAGTAGTCGAGCCTTTGACATGATGATCAGGTAGGAGATTTTTACCTATAGCTAATCCTAACCATCCACAGCCTACTATGGATACAGTCATGTGTTCTCTATTTATACCAAGTTACCTTTTCTCCGATGGGAGTACGCTTACTCTGTGGGCTAGCTCCGGGCTGTGGCATCCCCATATAAAACCACCCAAGACAACGCTCTCCTTCTGATAAGTCGAGTAGTTCTCCAGCGTCTCTGATATATCCTGGTGAGCTCCAGTAGGATCCGATACCCAGCGATGCGGCTGTCAGCCACATGTTTTGGACGGCCATAGATAGTGCGGCTACCTCTTCCCACTCTGGGAGTCCTGAGTCTGGTGCTGGGCGCATACATATAGCTATGACATGGCTGGATTTGAGTGGGTTGGACATGATCTTCTTATGCTTTACGGGAGAGTATTTGTCTCCTGTGACATTCTTTTTATACCATTCGCCAGCCCACACACTCATTTGCTGTAGCTTGTCACCAGTCATGACGTGAAATCTCCAAGGCTCTGTAAGTTTATGATTGGGTGCCCAGTTAGCATTTTCGAGTATGAGCTCTATGTCTTCCTCTGCGATCTTAGCATCACTATACATCGGTGGAAACATGGATCTCCGTCCCCTGATTATTTTAGTTAGTATTTCAGTCTGATTCATACTGATTAAAACTCCAAGATGGTAGATATAGTTTGTACTATGTGGAGTTTAGAGGAGCATTGTGTTGTTCTTTTTTATACAAGAAACAAAATAGCGCCAGCAATAAGAAGATGAGAAAAATAGAGCTGGCAAACTGATCAGCGCTCGCTCGAGTCTGGATCATCAAAAAGTAAGTGAGTAAACCCAGAGGCATCCAAGATAGCCAACTGATCGCCTTGGCCAGTCGCCCCTGCCGATATAGGGAGATAGATATAGCTGCAAAAGTTATAGCAAGTAGTACCCATTTCACCCAAGTAAAAATGGATAAATAGGAAAGAGGTGATGAGTAGTCTGGCACCGGGGACGCTGAGCTATATAGCTCCGTGAGCTTGAGCAGCTGTAGATTTTCTACTACATCAGCGAGACATATGAGGATTGGTACGTTCATGAGATACTTGAGATAGCTATAGCCAAACTCTTGATAAGCACGTCGCATGAATAGGTATAAAAATGTAGAATAGGCCACCATGAAGCCAAAGTCTACATAATTGAGCATGTCCAAGTCTCTGATCTCAGCTGTAGTGAGTGGGGACAGTACTTCTTGTATCTCCTGATAAGAAGTGGCAAACTCAAAAGCCAGAATGGAGCTACTATATCCTGTTGGGACTTTTGTTCCTTCAGGAGATAGCATATTGATGATCACCAAAAATGGTAATAGAGCCAGTGCAAATACACCAGTCTTAACAAATGGATGGAGAGCCATGTATTGCTTCATAGAAGGTGATCAAGGTTAAACTACGATGCTGTAAAGTAGTGAAATCACATATATAAAACGATTAAGAATAAGGGCAAATAGCAGCGACGTGCTCGTGATGAAGTCAAATAGAATAGTACTTTCGCATCCTGAAATTCGAAAAATGCAAGAAATGAAAAATTTCAGGATCACATTAAGCATGTTTTTCTTGGCTGTTGTGTCCTATGGACAGACAGATTCTCTCCGTGTTGATCTCAGCGATATTGTCATCAAAGAGAATCGTATCAACATTCCTTTTTCTGATGTGTCTCGCAATATCGAGCTCATCTCCCAAGCAGATATCAAAGCGATACGAGCGACTAATGTCAATGAACTCTTACAGACTGTAGCGGGTGTGGATATCCGTCAGCGTGGGTCCAATGGGGTACAGGCAGACTTGAGTATCAGAGGTGGTACCTTTGAGCAGTCGCTGGTCCTCATCAATGGAGTCAAGATGATCGATCCACAGACAGGGCATCATTTGATGAATCTACCCGTAGCGATGGATGACATCGAGCGCATCGAGATCCTCAAAGGACCAGCGGCACGTGTATATGGGCAGAATGGATTTGCCGGAGCAATCAATATCATCACGAAAGTGACTGATGAACGGCAAGTGAGCCTGACGACCGAAACGGGTGATCATGGCCTATTCAATAATACAGTGAGAGCGGCACTGCCAATAGGAGACTATCGTCAGTCGATTACGTACAACTATAACTCGTCAGAAGGCTATAGAGATAACACTGACTATGATATCCACAATCTCTTCTATCAGTCACAAGCAGAATTAGGTGCGGGTACTGTTAATATTTTTGGAGGTTATAGCTCGAGAGACTTTGGAGCTAATGGCTTCTATGGTAATGAGACTTTCACAGATCAGTATGAAGAGGTGAATACCAGTATCCTCAGTATAGGACTCGAGCAAAAAGCGGGCACATGGAAGATTGCTCCCCGTATCTCATGGCGAAGAAACTATGATAACTGGCAGTTTTTAAGATCTAACCCTGAGGTCTTCCAAAACTTTCATACTACTCATGTCATTACTGGCGAGCTCAATACCTCTAAGACGCACAAGCTGGGTATCCTCGGTGTCGGTGTTGAGTTTAATAATATCGATATCGAAAGTAACAACCTCGGAGAGCATAGCCGAAATCAGTTAGGTTTTCATCTCGAAAATCGTTTTGTCTTAGCTGATGAACGACTGGATATCACGCCAGGTATATTCATATTGGAAATATCAGATTTTGGCACACAGGTGTATCCAGGTTTGGATTTTGGCTATCGAATGAATGCTCGTACCAAGTTGTTTTTCAATTTAGGCTATACGAGCCGTATCCCAAGTTTCACAGATCTATACTATGAAGATCGGGGGAATGTAGGCAATCCAGAACTGACAGAAGAATCAGCCTTCACAGGTGAGCTCGGAGTGAAGTATACTACTCGAAATGCATTAGTCACTGCGAGTATATTCTCTCGTAGAGCAAGTGATATGATTGATTGGTTCAGAGCGACACCAGACGATAAGTGGATGCCAGATAATTTTGCTGAGGCTACCTACAATGGTTTTGATCTATCTACTACATTCTCTTTTGGAGAGTCACTTTTGAGTAGTCTCAAGGTCAACTATCTATACCTCGATGCGAGTTTTGAGGATAATGATTTTGCGTTTAGTCGCAATGTCTTAGAGAATCTCCGACATCAGTTAGTGATCAATCCTCGATTCAGATTTTCTGATCAGTGGGGCTTCCACTTCTTGATGAAATATAATGATCGAGTGAGCCTCGAAGATTATACGGTAGTAGATGCCAGTCTCAACTATCAGATGAATAATATGGAGCTGTATCTAAAAGCGACTAACTTATTTGACACCGACTATAGAGAGACTAATCTTGTGCCGATGCCAAATCGCTGGGTAGTGGTGGGTGGTAGAATCACCATCAAGTAGTATAGGATAGAATCTTACGAATAAGATAAAAGGAGCTCAGTTGGGCTCCTTTTATGTTTTACAGTTTATCAGATGATATTATTCATATCTGTTGCTTTACTGAGTTGCTTCCAGATGATCTTAGTATATTTCTCTGGCCAGATACGCTGTATCCAGTCACCCTGTTTGGCATCTTTTCCTACGATTATCTTGTGTTTTTTATGTTTGATACCATTGATAATGATATCTGCTGCTTTAGCCGGAGGCATTACGAGTAGCTTATTGATATCATCATTGTCAGGACGGGTTTCGTCAGCTACCCATCTGGAGTCGTCAGCGATCTTAGTGCTCACACCACCGGGATGTACAGAGTGTATGGTCAGATGTGGCGCATCATGGAGGACTTCCATGCGCAGTGACTCTGTGTAGCCACGTATGGCAAACTTAGTAGAGCAGTAAGCCGCCTGATAGGCAATGCCTACGAGGCCAAAGAGACTGGAAATATTAACTAATGCCGACTCGGGCCGCCCCTTCAGATGAGGCACCATCGCCTGAGTACCATAGACCATACCCCAGAAATTAATACCCATGATCCAGTCAAAGTCTTTCTTTTTGATATCCTCGGCCTTGACATAGCCGAGAGCTACACCAGCATTATTGATCATGATGTCCACATGTCCCAGCGTCTCGATGGCATGCTGAGCAAATCTGTGCATATTTTCTTCTACTGATACGTCAAATATCTCTCCTGCGACTATGATGTCGGGATGCAGAGATCTACATCTCTCCATGACGGTATCGAGCCGATCTGGATTGATATCATTAAGATAAAGACTACAGCCCTCTCGGGCTAATCCCAGCGCCAGCGCCTCTCCGATACCCGATCCAGCACCAGTCAGCACAGCATGTTTTCCAGTTAAGTTTTTCATGCCAATTAAGATAGTGGAAGTCTATCGTAGTAAGGTGGTAGAGCTCAGGGAGATTATTGGCAATTATGGTTTGTCTATGACTACTACGAATTCTCCTTTAATACTTGGTAGTGCTTCCATCTGGGCTAATACCTCAGCTGCGTTACCACGATAGATGGTCTCATAGACTTTGCTGATTTCTTTGATGACAGCGATCATACGATCGGGGCCGACGTATTCATTGATCTCTTTGACTGCTTTGAGTATGCGGTGAGGCGACTCATAGAGGACTACTGTAGTGTCGAGATTAGCTATGTATTCCCATTTAGTTTTACGCCCTTTTTTGTGTGGTAAAAATCCCTCAAAGTGATAGCGATCGCAGGGAAGTCCAGACATCGCCAATGCAGGAATGACTGCTGTGGCGCCAGGCAGACAGGATACAGGGATGTCATGCTCATGACAGGCACGCACCAGGAGATAGCCAGGATCTGATATAGCTGGAGTGCCAGCATCGGTGACAAGTGCTAAGGTCTTGCCCTCCTGTAGTATACTGATGAATTTGTCCACAGTCCGATGCTCATTATGCGCATGATAGGAGTTCATCGAGGTCTCTATCTCAAAATGCTTGAGTAGGCGCCCAGTGGTCCGAGTATCCTCCGCTAATATCAGATCAGCTGATTTCAGCGTCTCTATGGCTCTGAATGTCATGTCTTGGAGATTGCCTACAGGTGTAGGTACGAGATATAGCATATTTCGGATCTTGTCTGAATCGACAAAGGTACAGCTATCGTGTGAGAAGGAAGTTAAAGCTCAATGTGTGACAGAATGAAGTCCCATATAAATAGCTTTGTGTACAAAGTAATTAAAATTCTTCTTTCAGACTTTACGCCCATGCGTAAATTGAATGGTATGAGCACTTAGCGTCCTCTGCGTCTTTGCGAGAATTGAATGTTATGAGCACTTAGCGTCCTCTGCGTCTTTGCGAGAATTGAATGGTATGAGCACTTAGCGTCCTCTGCGTCTTTGCGAGAATTGAATAGTATGAGCACTTAGCATCCTCTGCGTCTTTGCGAGAATTGAATGGTATGAGCACTTAGCGTCCTCTGCGTCTTTGCGAGAATTGAATGTTTTGAGCACTTAGCGTCCTCTGCGTCTCTGCGAGAATTGAATGGTATCAGTGCTTAGCGTCCTCTGCGTCTTTGCGAGAATTGAATGTTGTGAGCACTTAGCGTCCTGTGCGTCTCTGCGTGAATTGAATGGTATCAGTGCTTAGCGTCCTGCGAGAATTGAAATGCACTAATACCAAGCGTCCTCTGCGAGCAGTAGGATCAAATGCCATTTTGCGATAAGCGAAACCAAATATGTCGCCTTCCAGTGTTTTAAGATTTTCTTAGTAAGCATTTTCGGACAGGGTACGTTAGATTTTTATAATATCGCCGCTCGATGAAAGGTCTCAGTTGGATTTATAGTTTACTCTCCCTCATTATTTTGGTAGCTCCCCTCTGGAGCCAAGCACCAGCCAATGATGAGTGTTTCAGTTCATACTTTATAGAAGATATATCAGATTATTGCTCCATGGCAGGAGAATACAGCACAGAGGGAGCGACTCAGAGCTTTGAGACAGAGCCAGACTGTTGGCCTCAAGGCACCACGACTAATGATGTTTGGTTTTCATTCGTACCGACTACGCCTGGGGTGTATATACAGGTCGCCGGAGCGACGAGTCGCAATACAGGCACACTCGTCCAGCCATCGATATCAATATACAGTGGTAGCTGTAGGAATCTCACGGAGGAGGCCTGCTCGTCAGATCAGTCAGGTACTGATAATATTGTGGAGCTCACATTGTCAGAGATGGTCATCGGTAGAGTGTATTACCTGAGAGTCGATGGTAGAGATGATAATGTAGGAGACTTTCAGTTGTGTATCGAGCAGTTTTTTCCGCAGAAGCTCCCAGAGGCAGACTGTGATAGAGCGGTAGTCCTATGTGATAAATCCACCTTTTTTATTGAAAATTTGGAGGGAATCGGGACGGATCGAAATGAAGTCGGAGGATCTTGTATAGGTGAAGAATTTGCTTCGGTCTGGTATCGCTGGGTAGTAGATCAGTCAGGATCTTTGACTTTCACCCTTGAGCCTAATAATATTGATGATGACTTGGACTTTGCGATCTATCGCTTACCCAGCGGTAGTAATGATCCATGCCGGGAGAAAGAGCTGGTCCGATGTATGTCTTCTGGAGAGACACTCGGTGCCTCCGCCTCGGCTAATCGTCCCTGCCAAGGAAGAACAGGACTACGCAATGGATCTAATGACATTGTGGAGACCCCTGGATGTAGCTCGGGCGATGACAATTTTTTAGCTCCACTGGATATGATCTCGGGAGAGGAGTACGTGCTCATTGTCAATAACTATAGCCAGTCTGGATTTGGATTTTCGGTAGACTTTGGAGGTACGGGCACCTTCAGAGGCCCAGAGCCAGACTTTGAGATAGAAGCTATTCAAGCATTTGAGTGTGATAAGACCATCCTATTCAATAATATCACTGACACCTCCAATCTCGATCCGATCATAAGCTATGAGTGGTCATTTGGAGAGGGAGCTACTCCGCTCAATGGGAGTGGACCTGATCAGCAGTCAGTAGTCTATGAGTCCTTTGGTGATAAGATAGCTGCGCTGACTGTGCTGACGACACGAGGCTGTCAGGTGACCCAGATTTTACCTTTTCAGATTGATGCCTGCTGTGCGGATACCTCCGATCTGGCCATAGATGCTACTGGAGTCGATCTCACCTGCTATCAGTCAGGTGATGGTCGTATAGAGATAGAGGGCGAAGGGGGATTCCCAGAATATTCATACAGCGTGAATGGTGGCAGATTCATGCCCAATCCTATCGTGTCCAATCTGAATATGGGCACCTATCAGGTCGGAGTACAAGATATCAAAGGCTGTGAGCAGTATATCAATGTGACGCTCGATGAGCCACCACCATTGGAGCTGGAGATAGGCGCCTTGGAAGATACGGTGGCTTTAGGTTTTTCTACTGATTTTTTCTCATTCTTTGGTCCAGATGATAGAATCGTGAGTTATGAGTGGTCTCCAGATAATGGAGCACTTAGTTGTACCGACTGTCCAGATCCAGAAGTAAGGGGACTGGGTACGACTACATATACACTGAAGATCACAGATCAAGATGGATGTATGACGGAACGGACATTGACTTTGTTTACCAGTGAAAACCGTCCGTATTATGCACCCAATGCCTTGAGTGAGCTATCCCTTTCGGGGAATGATCAGTTTAAAATCATCACGAATGTCGCTACGGATATCATCGAGTATGTAGTGATCTTTGATCGATGGGGAGGTGAGATGTATCGAGCTGAGAATATAGTGTATGATGACAGTACCGATGGCTGGGATGGATATGTCAATGGACAGAAGGTCAATCCAGGAGTCTTCGTATGGATAGCTAAGATCAGATTCGTTGATGGCAAATCATTTACCTTTACAGGAGATATCACCGTATTTTGATGATTAGATTTTCGATATTCATAGCTTGGTTTTTTGTACTGCTGCAGTCGTGCGCACAGGATCAGACAGAGCCATATTACTATGATCCTGACGATATCGAGCGAGAGATCGCCACCGATGTGGAGATGATCTATTCGGACTCAGCGGTGATCCAGTTTGTCATACACAGTCCTGAGCTGATCAAATATGAAGATGCAGACAATGTGATGGTCGAGGAATTTCCAAAGGGATTCAGGTTGCAGTTTTATGATTCAGAAAAGAATGTGATCTCTGAGCTCAACTCTAAGTATGCATTGCGCAAAAGCGCTGAAGGTCTACTCATACTCCGTGACAGTGTCAGCTATACTAATGAGAGCCAAGACATCCTCGAGACTAATGCGCTGACTATCGATGAGCTCAATCAATCTATCAAGACTAAAAAGTTCTTCAGACTGATCAATGGTAGCTCACAGGATACTACTTATGGTCGTGGCTTTGAGGCCAATTCGGATTTCTCCAGATTTGAAGTAACAAAGTATCTCGGCAAGAGAAAAGGAATCGATATCAATAACTCGTAGGCTATTTTTTCCGCTCCTTGCTATCTGTGATTCTCCGTACCTTTGTAGGACAAAAATCTCGAACAGTTGATCAGTATTCTTTTCATTATTTTATTCTTTCTGATCTTATCCGCCTTTTTTTCTGGTAGTGAGATCGCCTTCGTATCAGCTAATAAGCTGGGTATCGAGATCAAGCGTGAGGAGGGCTCTCGTAGAGGTAAAATTTTAGGTCGATTTTTTGACCTGCCAGAAGATTTTCTCGGGACAATGCTCGTAGGCAATAATATAGCGCTTGTTGTTTTCACTTACTTTTTATCCGAACTGATCAGTCCATTTTTTGAGCAATTCTTTACTAATGAGGGATTGATAGCCTTTATCGTGACACTCTTCACTACGATAGTAGTTTTGATTTTCGGAGAGTTTTTGCCAAAGACGATTTTTAGGCTATATGCCAATGAGTCGCTGTATGCGCTGGCTGTGCCGCTTAAGATATTTAAAGTCATACTAAAAGTGCCGACATGGCTCATGCTGAAATTCACTAATCTCATCATGGGAGTATTCATCAAGTCCCCTAATAAGTCACTCTCAGAGGCACTCACTCGGACAGACCTTCATCACTACATAGACGAGACGCTGAGTGACTTCAATGAGGACATAGATAAAGAGATATTCACTAATGCGCTCAATCTCAACCAGCTCAAGGTGAGAGACTGTATGATCCCGAGACCTGAGATCATACACTTTGATATATCAGAGTCAGTAGAGGATCTGACAAAGCTATTTATCAATACTAAGGTGTCTCGTATCCTGATTATCGATGGTGATGTCGAGAATGTCCTCGGCTATGTGCATCATCAGCAGCTACTTGACAATCCTCGACGATTGAGCAAAATCGTATTGGAGATCCCATTCGTGCCAGAGGCGATGAATGCTCGGGATCTCATGATGGAGTTTATTAATGAAAGTCATAACATCGCCTGTGTCGTGGACGAGTATGGTGGTACGGCTGGCATCATCACACTGGAGGATATACTCGAGGAGATATTCGGAGAGATCGAGGATGAGCACGATGTAGAGGATCTGGTACACGAACAGATCTCGGAGACGGAGTATTTATTCTCTGGTCGTCTGGAGATCGACTATCTCAATGAGACCTATGACAACATCAACCTGCCAGAAGGCGAGTATCATACGCTCTCAGGATATCTCGTCATGAACAGCGGTAAGATCCCTGAAGAGAATGGGGAGGTCATCCAGCAGGACGGCTACCGATTCGTCATCGAGAAGCTCAGTGATACAAAGATCGAGACTATACGTCTACATGTGGTAAGTGAGGAAGAGGATAAAGAGGGTTAGGGTGGAGATTCTGAGCACGCAGTTGAAGGACAGCCGATTATTATTTATCTTGCTGATAAAGGGGAAACTATGGACGGTGTAATGTTTTTGTCTGATGAGAAAAATGAAAAACGATACGTGCAGATCGATTTAAATAAGTACGGATCTATAGTAGAGGATATACTTGACCGAATCGCTATAGCCACTACTAAAAGTGAAGAAACGGTGCCTATAGATGACCTTATTAAAGACTTAGAAACTACAGGGAATCTAAATAGACATGTATAAAGTCGAGATCAATAAATCGACTATCAAAGCATTATCCAAGCTGCCTCAACAACAATCACTCAGGATATTAAAGAAAATAAAACGACTTGAGTCAAATCCTCGCCCAAATGGTGTAGTTAAACTAACAGGCAGTATTAATGAGTACGGAATAAGGATAGGAGATTTTAGAGTGTTGTATTTGGTAGAAGATCATATTTTGAAAGTCCTCGTTTTGAAAATTGGGAATCGTAGGGATATTTATAAGTGATTCTCTAAATAGCTTTTTACCCCTTCATCGCACGGTCCATGTCTCGCTTGAGATCTTTTTCTTTGATGCTATCCCGCTTGTCAAATGACTTCTTACCCTGACCGAGTACGATATCGAGTTTTACGATTCCTCGATCGCTGAAGAAAATGCGATAGGGTACTATAGTATAGCCTTTTTCTTTGACTCGTTTTTCGAGTTTTTTGAGCTCTGAGCGCTTGAGTAGGAGTTTTCGAGTGCGGCGAGTTTCATGGTTGTAGATATTGCCGTGATCATACTCTGCGATGAATAGACTGTGGACATATAGCTCTCCATCTGAAAACATACAATAGGCATCACTGAGATTAGCATTCCCTTGGCGGAGGGACTTGACCTCTGTGCCAGTCAGCATGATCCCAGCCTCCAGCTCTTGGATGAAGTGATACTCAAACTTTGCTTTCCTATTGACGATTTCTTTCGGTGCGCTCATGATATTCGGTTTTTGTTCCTTGCTCTTTTTGTAAAAGAAAAGGTAGAGCAATATAACTCCACCTCGTTCAAATAAGTTTCTTTTCTCTTCAGATTCCCCAGATGAGATTTGTTTTACTTCAAATTTTCATTGAGGAAGTCAGTCATCTTAGTGTATAGATGTAGTCGAGCATTGTCACCATAGATACCGTGATTTCTATTAGGATATATGTAGGTGTCAAACTGCTTATTAGCGCTGATCAGGGCTCGAGCCATCTCCATGCTGTTTTGTAGGTGGACATTATCATCTGCACTACCATGTACTAATAGATATTTTCCCTTGAGTAGATCAGCGAAGTATACTGGCGAATTGTCATGATAGCCATCAGGATTTTCTTGTGAGGTTCGCATGAATCGCTCGGTATAGATGGTGTCGTACCATTTCCAGTTAGTCACTGGAGCGACTGCGATCGCTGTGCTGAAGGTATTAGCCCCCTTGAGGATACAGAGTGATGACATATATCCTCCGTAGCTCCATCCGAATATGCCGACTTTGGCAGGATCGGTGTAGGGTAGACTGGCGAGATATTTACCTGCTTCGATCTGATCGATCGTCTCATAGTGGCCAAGTTGCTGATAGGTCATTTTTTTAAATTCTTCGCCTCGAGCGCCAGTCCCTCGACCATCGACACAGGCGATGAGATATCCCTCCTGAGCTAACATCTGAAACCACCAATAATTGCTGCCTCTCCAGCTATCGAGCGCTTGCTGACTGCCCGGTCCACTATATTGAAACATGAAAACCGGATACTCCTCATTTTCTGAGAAATCTTTTGGCTTAATCATATATCCATTGAGCTCGACTCCCTCCGATGTCGTGAATGTGAAAAACTCCACTGGCTGTACACCGTACTCATCTTGTAATTTCTTCACATGGGCATTGTCCTCGAGCATGCGGATGAGATCGCCTTTACGATTGTACACGGCATAGGTGGCAGTGGTGTTAGCGTCAGAGCTGATGAGTGTATAGTAGTCATAGGTGCTGCTGAATCTCGCACTTTTAGTCCCATGCGCAGGTGAGACCAGTTTTTTCTTTTTACCCTTAGTTGAGATCTGATAGACCTCCCGCTGTAGCGGTGACTGCTCAGCAGCCTGATAGTAGATGAGATCATTCTCTTCATCGACTCCATAAAATGCAGTAATATCAAAGTTACCTTTCGTGATAGCGCATTTTTCTTTGCCGTCCATGTCATATCGATAGATATGATTATAGCCATCTTTTTCGCTGGTCCAGATGAATCCCTTACCATCTTTGAGAAAAGTCAGATTATCATGGATGTCGATGTAGTACTTATTTTTTTCATCGAGCATGATTTTTGATTCTTTGCCAGCCTCTGCGAGTATGAGTTGGAGGTGGTTTTGATGTCTATTCATTTTGTAGATGCACACTACGTCAGGATCATTAGTCCATTTCACTCGTGGGATGTACATTTCCGTGAGATCACCCACATCTATGGCACTACTATTTTCTTCGCTTAGTGAATACAGATGAGCACTCACCTCTGCATTTTTTTCACCCACTTTAGGATACTTGAAGGTGACATACTCAGGATACACCTGATCCTTATGTAGTGTCATAGTGTATTCTGGGACTTGACTTTCGTCAAATCGGATGTAGGCTATTTTTTTACTATCAGGTGACCACCAAAAAGCTTTCACAAAACCAAACTCTTCTTCATATACCCAGTCGGTGACACCGTTGATGATTTTATTCTTTTCTCCATCAGAAGTGATCGGTAGCGTCTCTTCATTGTCGATGTTGTAGTAGTAAAGGTCGTTTTCCCAGACATAAGCGATGTACTTAGAGTCTGGAGAGAAGGTCGCATTCATGATTTTGCCGTCTTCATAGACCGCATGTAGAGCACCATTCGCTAAGTCATATACGTGATACTCTGCGAGATAAGAGTGGCGATATATGCTCTTAGTCTCGGACTCGATGAGGATCATTGTCTCATCACCATTAAATGTATAGGCGGCCATCTTCCCTTCGAAACCCAACTGGCCTTTGATAGCCGATGCGTCGAATATATCCTCGACAAAATCGCCAGTCGTGATATCGTATTTCTTGATGGTATTGTCGACGAGTCGAGTATAGTGACGACCATCGTTAAGGAAGTTAAATCCCGGGACTCGTTTTTCTCTGAAGGTCCCATCTCGCCAAATATCTTCGAGCGTGATGGGTTTTTGGGCGATTGATGTGGTGGTAATGCTTACTAATAAAAGGAATATTAGTTGTGATATTCTCATTTGATATTGAAATTAGATTTGGACCTTTAAAGTAGTAACTAACGGTCAAAATCTTAACATCAAGATTCGGATAAGACGAATTTAACTTAACTGTGTTCTCTTTTGATTGCTTTTAACGGTATTGATGGAAAGAATTGAGAGGGTCAATCCTAAAATTATCAGTCCCCATTGATTGAGGGTAGGAATACTGCGAAGCTCGCAAATCTGAATAGTATCTATGGCAATATCTCCCATATTACCAGTAGCTTTCATCCCGACGAATTGGATTTGAATGTCTTGTCCGTTATAGCCGCTGAGATCCACAAAGACTTCTTCCCAATTACTTTGTGAACCATCAGAATGTTGCTCTCCATTTATTACCAATAATTGGTCTGTTCCTGCAGAAGTAATAGCATTAATAGTAAGACTACCAGTCTCATCACCATACATCAATGTATGAAAGTAAAGCCCTTTTTCTCCAGAGGTAGATAGGGATATCATTGGAGACGTAACTTGGTAAGTAGAATTGATAGGAGCAGGACCACTGGTCTCCAAGTATAGATAATAATCTCCATCAAAAGCCATCTCTGGTCCGGTCATTTGAGTTTCAGTAGAGTCACTATTGAGTATCCAGCCCTCTAAAAACACGCCTGGAGGGCTATCAAAGTCACCAGTCCACCCATCAGGAACTGTTGAAGAAAAACTTTCGCTAAATACAAAACTGCCGCACTCTCTATATTGTGGAGACGAAGAAATCTGGCCAGTAAGCTGTAATGAGCTGAATAGTAAAACAAGTATGTATGAATGTGTAGTTTTCATTGTCAAGGACTTATTGATAATAGTATACTCTCAGTTATCTGTTAAAACAATCTATAATATCTGCGATAAAAACTGCTCCTTTTTCAACTTCGAACTCATCGTCTCCTCCAAAGAGAATGATTTCATTTCCAGCTCTAAAAATGGTCATCTTTCCTGCTTTTATAAGGGCATCTGATGTCAGCGTATTGCTGACTTGGTAAATTTCCAAAGCGCTGGTCAAAGCTAAGAAATCATTATCAATATGTATGTTCTCACGGACACATCCTGTTAATTCACAGAGTTCGTCAGGACCTATATCAATCTGTAGAGTCAGGCTGTCTAAAGATAGTCCACATATATTTTCAGCTCTAACTGATAATTCACCAGATGTGCTGAAATTATCTATACTTATTTCAGAACCCACTATATCTGCATTATTAAACACTCCTGTATAGTCCCATATGTAGTCATCTGTATTCTGTCCCATGCTGGCGATATAGGATAGGTCTTCTAAATTTTCGCACACTAATGCAGGGCCTTCAATTTCTCCATTCAATATGGGCAGTGGCATGATAGCTATATCAATGGAATTGGAATCAATACATCCATTTGAGTCTTCGACTGTGACATTGTAGCTTCCCCCATCTGAAAGAGCAGCCATAGAAATTATTGTACTAACTCCTGATGCCATAAAGTCATTAGGTCCAGTCCAACTATAATTGACTCCAGCCTCTTCTATTTCTTCTAATAAAATATCGGATCCCTCACAAGCCATGCCATTCAATTGCACATTCACTAACGGTTTCGAGTTTACAATAACCATTGATGACAATGAGTCAACACATCCATTTGCTCCTTCGACCTTTACTTGATATACTCCAGCTTGATTGAGTTCGATATTAGTTATGGTATCTAACTCTTGTGTAGATGAATAGCTTTCCGGGCCAGTCCAAAACCAATTTATTGCCTCTCCTCCACTTTCGGATAGTATTAGGTTTTGATCTGCACAGATTTCTTCATCTACCGATATCGCTACTTTGACGGTATCGATGACTACTTGTATTTCGGCGGAGTCAGTACAAGTTCCGTCACTGACTACTACCTCATAGGTGCCGGTGAAGGCGGTACTTTCGGCGTTTTGCGTTGGATCCTCATCGGTGCTATTAAAACCATTAGGACCTGTCCAGATCCAGCTTGTTGCTTCGCCGCCATTTTCTTCTAATAGGATATCTTCTCCTTTACATATGCTACTATTGGAAGCTACCTCTATTTTGACGGTATCGATGACTACTTGAATTTCGGCGGAGTCAGTACAAGTTCCGTCGTTGACTACTACCTCATAGGTGCCAGTGAATGCGGTACTTTCGGCGTTTTGTGTTGGATCCTCATCGGTGCTATTAAAACCATTAGGACCTGTCCAGTTCCAGCTCGTTGCTTCGCCGCCATTTTCTTCTAACAGGATATCTTCTCCTTTACATATGCTACTATTGGAAGCTACCTCTATTTTGACGGTATCGATGACTACTTGTATTTCAGCGGAGTCAGTACAAGTTCCGTCGTTGACTACTACCTCATAGGTGCCGGTGAAGGCGGTACTTTCGGCGTTTTGCGTTGGATCTTCATCGGTGCTATTAAAGCCATTAGGGCCTGTCCAGTTCCAGCTTGTTGCTTCGCCACCATTTTCTTCTAACAGGATATCTTCTCCTTTACATATGCTACTATTGGAAGCTACCTCTATTTTGACGGTATCGATGACTACTTGAATTTCGGCGGAGTCAGTACAAGTTCCGTCACTGACTACTACCTCATAGGTACCGGTGAATGCGGTACTTTCGGCGTTTTGCGTTGGATCCTCATCGGTGCTATTAAAGCCATTAGGCCCAGTCCAGTTCCAGCTTGTTGCTTCGCCACCATTTTCTTCTAACAGGATATCTTCTCCTTTACATATGCTGCTATTGGAAGCTACCTCTATTTTGACGGTATCGATGACTACTTGTATTTCAGCGGAGTCAGTACAAGTTCCGTCACTGACTACTACCTCATAGGTACCGGTGAATGCGGTACTTTCGGCGTTTTGGATTGGATCCTCATCGGTGCTATTAAAGCCATTAGGCCCAGTCCAATTCCAGCTTGTTGCTTCGCCGCCATTTTCTTCTAACAGGATATCTTCTCCTTTACATACGCTGCTATTGGATGTCAACTCTACTTTGACGGTATCGATGACTACTTGAATTTCGGCGGAGTCAGTACAAGTGCCGTCACTGACTACTACCTCATAGGTACCGGTGAAAGCAGTGCTTACTGCGAGTTGCGTTGGATCCTCATCGGTGCTATTAAAGCCATTAGGCCCAGTCCAGTTCCAGCTTGTTGCTTCGCCGCCATTTTCTTCTAACAGGATATCTTCTCCTTTACATATGCTGCTATTGGAAGCTACCTCTATTTTGACGGTATCGATGACTACTTGTATTTCAGCGGAGTCAGTACAAGTTCCGTCGTTGACTACTACCTCATAGGTGCCGGTGAATGCGGTACTTTCGGCGTTTTGGATTGGATCCTCATCGGTGCTATTAAAGCCATTAGGCCCAGTCCAATTCCAGCTTGTTGCTTCGCCGCCATTTTCTTCTAACAGGATATCTTCTCCTTTACATACGCTGCTATTGGATGTCAACTCTACTTTGACGGTATCGATGACTACTTGAATTTCGGCGGAGTCAGTACAAGTTCCGTCACTGACTACTACCTCATAGGTACCGGTGAAAGCAGTGCTTACTGCGAGTTGCGTTGGATCCTCATCGGTGCTATTAAAGCCATTAGGCCCAGTCCAGTTCCAGCTTGTTGCTTCGCCGCCATTTTCTTCTAACAGGATATCTTCCCCTTTACATATGCTACTATTGGAAGCTACCTCTATTTTGACGGTATCGATGACTACTTGAATTTCGGCGGAGTCTTGGCAAGAATTAGAATCAGTAATTACGACTTTATAAGTTCCTGATTTAGCGGTGCTGCTTGCTATCGAATTTGGTTCTTGTAAGATTGATACAAATCCATCAGGTCCAGTCCATAACCAAGATTGTGCATCTCCCCCAAATTCGAATAATTTAATAGTATCTCCTTTACACACAGAGCTATTCGATGAAGCCATAATATCAGGTGCATCAAATAATGTGACTATAGTAGTCATTGAGTCTAGACAACCATCGGTATCAGTGACTATTACTGTATACTCACCTTCTCCATCTGAGCCTAAACTGTTTATGACGGGATTTTGGTCCATCGAAATAAAATTATTTGGACCCGACCAGAACCACGCTACTCCGTCTCCTCCACTTTCTGTTAATTGAAGCATTGTATTGGGGCAAATAGTACTGTTATTATCTGCTATCACTGCGGGCAGACTATTTATACTAAATATAGTTGGATCATCTTCACCTACTTCTCCAGCAAAACCATCCATGTCGAAATCAGGAGTATTTCCAAAATCTGAAATGTCCTGTACTTCGAAATCAAATTCATCCTTTCCACGGACAATTGCATTATTTGAATATGGAGTCCCTAAAATATTCGTCACTCTTACTTGAACAGAAATATGTTCTATCCCCACTCCATTAATAGATGATGATGGTAGTAAAATCTGCGTATCTTCAGATCCATCAAATGAGTCGTTGAGAACTAATAAGCGAACATCACCTTCATAACTTGGTCCAGAAACGATCTCGAAGTTGTCCGCTCCAAAAAGAGCATCAAAATCATCTATGAGCTCGATAGAGTCTAAATCATTGGTCCCTAAATTTTGCAGATAATAATCAAAGGTGACCACATCACAGTCTATATCGACATTTTTTGCTACTCCTATTGCAGTGTTGCCTACTTGAAAAATCGAGCTATCGTTTTCACCATCGTCGAATGGTACACTATTCCCATTAGGATCTGGGTTTACTCCATCGTCAGAAACATCCATAGTGCTAGATCCTAAAGGTGCAGTAGCACTCACTTCAAATTGATTCTCATAAATACCGAGGCCTAATCCATTATCTACTAAATTATCAACCTGAACCACTACTCTAATCTGTGCAACACCTGTAGCTCCAAGAGTGGACCCTGCTAAAGTAATAATAGAAGGACTACTGCTACCATCAAATCCGCCGTTTAAAGTAATAGTGCCCGGGTCATTTACGAAAGTCGGGCCAGTATCGATCGTATAATTTCCAGCTCCAAAAAGGTCGTCATAATCATTTACCAGCATCAAGTCACTTAGAATAGAAGTGCCAAGGTTTTCTAAATAGTAGTCGAACGTGACCAAATTACCTACAACTTGAACATCTAAAGCAGCACCAATATTTGCCTCATCACCAATAGTGACAGTTAATGGGTCATTTTCACCAGCTTCATTAGCATTGTTGTCGTTATCAGGATCCACCATAAAGTCTGCATCACTGACATCTGATATCATAGAGCCATCTGGGGCGTTAGCGCTTATAGTTGCTCCAATATTGTAAACTCCTAAACCATTTCCTTGATCAGTTACATTTGTAACATTTACTTTAACACTGAATACTACAGTTTCTCCAGGACGGATATATCCTCCGACCACCAAAAAGTCAAAGACACTAAATCCGAAAAACTGAGGAGAGAATAATAAAGTATTTGGACCTGAAACAAGAGTTGGCTGTTGCGAAATGGAATAGTTGCCAGATCCAAAAATTGGGTTCAATGGTAATTCAAGTAATACATTATTCAGGGTAGCTTCACCAATATTTTCAACTTCCCAAAACAATGTAACCTCTGTTCCACTAACTATCGCATAGTTTACTACACCAATCGCCGGATTAGTGCTTATTACCACGGAGGTGGCATCTTCTTCTCCTGCATCAGAAGGATCATTATTACCATTGGGGTCTGGATCAGTACCATCATCTGAGAAATCAGAAAATCGTAAACCTGATGGGCTTTCTCCCGATACAATAGCTTGATTTTGGTAAATACCAAATCCAGATCCTTGATCTGACTCTTGATCAACATTGACTATTAGTCTAATTTGTCCTGTACTACCAACATTTAAGGTACTACCCATACTGAGCAGTTCAGTATCAGATGAGCCATCATAATTACTATTAAGCACTAAAGTCCCGGGGTCATTTATCAAGGTCGGAGCAGATGTAATAGTGTAATTGCCAGCACCAAAAGTATCATCAAGATTATCAATCAATGAAATATTCGATGCTGTAGAGGTGCCAAGATTTTCAATATACAGGTCAAATGTCACGCTTGGTCCTGATACTGAGGCAGTTTTAGCAACTCCGATGGGATCGACACTTAAGCTAAATATGGTAGCGTCATTTTCTCCAGCTTCATTTGGATTACCATTACCATTGGGATCTGGATCTGTACCAAAATCGCTCGCATCATTAATGATTAATCCCACAGTACTTTCTCCGCTGATGAATGATTGACTCGAATAGCTGCCTATTCCGAATCCTTGGTTTGTAATATTATCCACCTCTACTATGAATTGTATCTGAGCTGTTTCTCCTGCTGCCAGACTCGAGTTTGATATATCAAGTAGATCTTGATTCGTTGATCCATCAAACGCATTGTTTAACAGTATCGAGCCAGGATCATCTACGAATGTCGGGGGAGAAACAATAGTATAGTTTCCAGCACCAAAAACGACATCCAAATTTTCTAATATTCCTAAATCATTGATTTGGAGAGATCCTAAGTTTTCTAAATACAAATCAAAAGTGACTTGATTGCCTGATACGGATGTATCTTTAGCTATACCAAGCTTAGAAGAGCCAGTAATATCAATGACGGTGGGTTCTCCTTCTTCTGCATCAGAAGGATCGTTATTCCCATTTGGATCAGGATCACTTCCTTCGGTCGAAAGATCTGATACCATAGCTCCATCTGGATCCTCCCCTGATAAGGTGACTTGGTTTTGATATATTCCCGTACCAAAACCTTGGTCTGTAATATTGGTTACTAAATGCTCTATATAAAAACTTACTGATTCGCCAGGATGCAATGTGCTTCCTGCATTTAACATGGATGTATTTGTGCCACCATTAAAACTTAAATTAAAATTAAATCCAGGAGCACCAGTGATAAACGATGGGTCAGTAATATGAACAAAAGTACCCACACCATAAACACTATTTAAATTATCCGTTATGGTAATATTTGAAATCGGGACATTTCCAAAATTTTCAACATGAAAAATTAATCGAACTATTGGGCCAGCTGCTGCTTCACCACTTATGGAAAATTCTTTAGCTATGCCTATAGAGGCAATTTCGGATATAGAGAAAGTCGTGGCATCATTCTCATCTGATTCATTGGGATTGCCATTCCCGTTAGGGTCTGGGTCTGTACCATCATCCGATAGATCAGAATATGATACACCTTGTGATGATCTTGCGGATATGACTGCCTGATTACTATAGTTTCCTGACCCCATTCCTTGATCGCTCAGTATTATATTTTCAACGATGACGGACAGCTGGCCTGTGGCGCCCACTGCTAGCCCACCACTCTCTATTAATTCATCATTTTCGTATCCATCAAAATTAGGATTGAGCAAGATGGTAAGAGGATCAGCAGTCCATGATATTGATTGAACATTAAAATTTCCTGCTCCGAATACTGATTCAAGATCGTCAATGATACTTATATCGCTTAATGCTGTGTTACCGAAATTTTCTATATAGTAATCAAATTGAACATTCCCATTTGTTAATACCGATGCAGTTTTTGATAATCCTATTATGGGTTCTTGTCCGATAACAATAGTCGTGAAGTCTTGCTCGTCAGTATCACCAGGACTATTATTATTGTTGGGATCAGGATTGACACCATAGTCGGACAAATCTTCTGTAGTTTTTCCACTTGATGATTGTGCAGTGGCCTCTACTTGATTTCTGTATATACCTTGACCAAAGCCAATGTCAATAATATTTAACACCTTGACATCAATAGAAAATGAGGCATCATCACCCACTGCTAGTGTTCCGGCCGCTATTAATTCAGTATTTGTATTTCCGTCATATGACCCGTTGAGAGTCAGAGTTCCTGGATCATTTAGAAATGTTGGCGGGCTGGTAACTGCAAAGTTGCCAGACATAAATACTTCATTCAGATCGTCAATGATGGAAATATTCGTTAATGCGGTATTGCCAAAATTTTCAATATAAAAGACATAAGTGATGGTGGAATCAGTCGAAGTTGCATTTTTAGAAATACCAATTCTTGGATTTTCAAAAATATTGACTGAAGTGGGATCATCCTCGCCTTCATCCGTAGGATCATTATTTTCATTTGGGTCTGGATCTACACCATCATCAGAAAGATCAGAGACCATCATCTCACCTACCATGGCAGTAGCAGTTACTTGATTAGTATAAATACCAAGGCCAGATCCCTGATCAGTAGGAGTATTAATTGATACGGAAAATTCGATAGTTGCTGAAGCCTCCGGGGCTAAGAAACTCGTAGGTAGCAAAAGCTGCGTAGAGCTCGTCCCATCATAAGAATTGTCAATGGAAAGAGTTCCCGTGGTAGTTGGGCTCCCTACCAAGCTATAATTGCCCGCTCCAAAAACGGCGTCCAAATCATCAATTACCGAAATACTCTTTAGCGTATCTGGCCCAAAAGATTCCAAAGTAAATAAGTAGCTGACTTCTCGCCCTGTAGACATGCCAGATTTAGCAATACCGATATGGCTTGATTGGCCCAATAAGCTGAGTTGACATATAATGCAAAGCAGGAAAAAACAATTCGACTGAATTTTGGAAGACGCCATAGATGTTGTTTTTTGGTTTTGTGCAAGTGAAATTAACATTTTAACATATATTGCCTACCATAATCACCATTAAACAGTGATCTGTATGCGACCAAATTGTCAAATTCTTGTATTACTATGCTCATTATTTTTAGTTTCTAAATCTTTTGGACAAGAGGATAGCATATTTACTTGTTATGAGCCAATCATTTCGTCAATCGGCACATTAGAGTCGAATAGAGATCCTAAGTGTCATGCAACAGCTAATCGACTCGAAGATTTCATGTACGGCACTCCACTAAGTTTTGAAGCACGAGAAGAGAGAATAAATAGACAAAAGTCTTTGGCCAGAATGATCTGGAAGGAAGCTTCAGAGATTTCTACTACGATGCAAATCACACCAGCAGAAATCAATACCATAGCCGATAAGTATGTAAAGGTCATCGTAAAAGAAAGTAAGCTCTACCTGATGACTACTACCGATGACTACGTACATCTGACCACTAGAGATATACGCCAGTATTCGACCATAGCATATAGCTTGAGAGCCATATTGGCTATACAGCAAAGCAGTCTTTTAGATCCTCAGATGGATCTAAAGATACTGTCTCAAGAAGCTGTAGAGCAACTCAAGAGGATCATAGATATGGCTACCGTAGCTACGTTGAAAATTGCTGATTATCAAGCCCGGACAGAAAACGAATACCAGTTGAGCCAATCTGGATTTGAAAATGCCTGGAATGTTATAGTTCATGCCAAGCAAGAAATCGATGATGGATATAAAGAAGTTGAGTTAGATACGATCAGGCTTTCAGAATATAGTATGCTAAGGCGTTCTATCCGTCAAAAATTAAACTCATACCAAAAGTATAATGAACTGAATCAGGCGGTTTTTTTGAGGAATATTCAAGTATACTTTGCCAAAGTCAAGTGGCCTGAAGAGGATGAGGAATCGAAAAATGTGGTTTCAACTTTTCAAAATGGAGCTGTACAGTACACAGTAGAATTAATGCACTTTGCAGAGCGATTAGCGCATCAAGATAGCAGCTATCTTATCAATATAGGCCATATGAAAAGAGCAGTTGATGCCTTTTTACCCTATAGTGTGAATGAATTTGAAGATATCACTTACTTCCCTCTTTTACCAAAGAGTGATCAGATCACTATAGAAGCTTATGATCTGGATGCCTTTAGAGATAGTGGCCTTCATTGGCAGATTGTTAAGTTTGCCTTAGAAGATCCAAGCTTCAAGGGTTTGATCGAGCCAGACCCATTTGCTGCTGAGTTATTAGTAGAGTCTATTGCACAGTTTGGTGTGCTATTGTGGAGAGTGGCAGGAGCGGAGACGAAGAATCGAAATGCTGAAAGAATAAATAGTGAAGATCTACTGAATGCCATGTCAACAATCCAAATGCTCACGAAAAAGAACAATGGCAGATATGGCTCAGAACAGCAAGAAGATGCATTACTTTCAAGTTCGCCATCTGGTAACAGCTCGTCAGATAGCCTAACTTATTTCACAGATATTACCAAGACTACCGGCATCGACTTCACCCATAGATCAGCCGATTGGCTGAGTAGAAACTTGAGATCTTATGTCCTTGATGAGTCTGATAACGTTGCTCGTCTTTCGATTCCACCTGCTTTTGGAGGTAGTGGTGTAGCAGCTGAAGATATCAATGGTGACGGTTTTGATGATATATTGTTGCTGAGTGGATCTGGGGATCGGATATATCTCAACAATGGAGATAAAACTTTTCGTGATATCACAGCCGAGTCAGGTTTGTCCTCTATCAGAGAAGATGGCACATACGCAGAACCTCGACAGCCGATTATTGCCGATTTTGATAATGATGGTCATCAAGATATCTTCATATCCTATGTTGACGCCCTCCATAAAATTTATAAAGGTGACGGAACAGGACATTTTATCGATATGACTTCAGGTGCAGGATTAGGTGGAGAAGGATTGGTCGGCGGACCTTGCTCCGCTTTTGATTATGATAAGGATGGACTTCTCGATTTATACATAGGATATTTTGGTAATTATCTGAAAGGAGAGCTCCCTACCTTATCTCGCACCAATGAGAATGGTACATCCAATTGTCTTTTTAAAAATAAAGGCGATTTCATATTTGAGGATGTCACTGAATATAGTGCAACGGGAAATAAAGGATGGACTCAAGCAGTAGGCCATACGGATATTAACAATGATGGGTGGCAGGATCTAATTGTTGGCAATGATTTTGGGACTAATGCATATTATATCAATAATGGTGATGGCACTTTTGAAGAAAGAAGTAAAGAGCTGCAGACTGACAAGCCTTCATACACCATGAATGTAGGTGTTGCAGATCTCAATAGGGATCAATATCCAGATCTTTATATCTCCAATATCGTAGTAATGGAAAAGGATGATAAATATGTATTACCATCCCAGGATACACGGATGCATTTTGATCAATCCTCATTAGCCACCATGAGAGTCGTGGAGGCGAATGATCTATTTATCTCTCAAAACAAGAAAAATAAGCTCCACTATATCAACTCCCAGCAGATCGACCGAGGATACGCCAGTACTGGCTGGGCATGGGATGCTGATTTTTTTGATTATGATAATGACGGAGATGAAGATCTCTATTGTGTCAATGGTATGAATGAATACAGCGTATATGGTACAGATAATCCCTATTATCTCAGTCCGGATGGGTCCAGTGAAAACGTGAGCTATGCAGAAAGCACCAAAGAACGAAATGTCTTTTTCAAAAATGAAGATGGGCGGCTAAAACAATACTCTAAAGAAAGCGGATTAGACTTACTACATACCAGTCGGAGTGCGGTATATACCGATTTTGATCGAGATGGGGATCTGGACGTGATCTTGAGTAATTATCATGGTAAGGCTTACATCTATGAGAATAATGCTGAGGACTTAGCAACAAACTGGATAAAAATAAGACTAACCGATCTAACAGACACTCATCAAAGAGATGCGATAGGTGCCAAAATAATGGTAGACGCAGGACCCATCAAGGGTATTTGGAGAGAAGTACACAGTACTGACGGCTATCTTTCCGGGCATCCTAAGATCCAGCATATAGGTGTAAATGATGCCAGCTATGTAGACATTACTATCATCTGGCCAGATGGGGAAAAAAGTAAATTTACTGACACAAAAGTAAATACAGAGTATGTCATAAGAAGGAATAAAGGAAATGTTAAAATTTTCAACTAACTTTATGTCAAGGACCACTAACCAATAAATAAATCAAAAATGAAAAACTGTACTTCAAAGCAATCAGCGTTTACAAGTGTATTCTTTCTTTTATCCTTTATAATTTACGCTCAACCCGATGCGGATAAGCCGATTTTAGATAAAGCACAAGTTATAGCCCAAGATCTTGTAGTACAAGGTAGCGAATGTGTAGGTTTTGATTGTGTGAACGGTGAGTCTTTCGGATTTGATACACAAAGACTTAAAGAAAATAACCTGAGGATTCATTTCAATGATACCAGTAATTCGGCAAGCTTTCCTACAAATGACTGGAGAATAGTAATAAATGATACTGGCAATGGAGGCGCTAGTTATTTCGGTATAGAAGATAGTGATGCAGGAAGAATGCCTTTTCGAGTTGAAGCAGGAGCCCCTGCAAATGCGCTTTATGTTGAATCAGATGGTGATGTTGGTATAAAAACTGCAAACCCTGTAGTAGATCTTCATATAGTCGAAGGTAATACACCTACCTTAAGATTGGAGCAAGATGGTAGTGATGGTTTCACACCGCAGACTTGGGATGTAGCAGGGAACGAAGCTAATTTCTTTGTTAGAGATATTACGAATGGGAGTAGGTTATCATTTAGGATTAGACCTGGAGCGCCAGAGAGCTCTATAGAGATCACAAATGATGGTGGTGTCAAGATGTCCAGATATGGAGCTGGAAATGAATCAGGTACTGCAGCCTATCTTTTAGGAGTAGAGGCAGATGGTGATGTGGTCGAGGTTGATTTGGCAGATGGAGTCGGCCAAAATATCTACAATTCTGATGGCGCTTTAACAGGTGAAAGAACGATATCTCTTAACAATCACCCGCTCAATTATCAATCTATATCATCTATTGATATGCGCTATGACGCTTCCATAGGGTCTGGAAATGTTGCAATGTTTGACTTGTCATTTCGAAATGATAATGTTATAGCAGATGAGATGATCGCACGGTTATCAGTAGAAACAGATGATAGTAGAAGAAATGGTCGATTTGTTTTTAAAACAGGTGAGGCCGGGGTGTTATCAGATGTATTAACTATTGATAGACGCAAGCGCGTTGGGTTAAATACAAGTGAACCTGGACAGTCTTTAGATATTGCAGAAGGAACTATCAGATTACAAGAGTTTGGTACGGGCGCACGAGGAGGTGTACAAACATACCTACTAGGAGTAGAAGCCGATGGAGATATAGTAGAGGTCCCGCTTGGAGCAAATTCTTTCTTCGATGATAAAGAAGAAGAAAGAAAATTGGAAAAGGCATTGCAAGCGAGAGATTACGAAATACAGTCTCTTAATGATAAAATTGATGCACTTATTGATCGCATGGAGGTATTGGAGGATTTGCTCTCTTCCAGAGAAATATTTAGTCTTGAGAATGACCAGTTAGTTGAGTCTAATTTATCTCAAAACATTCCTAATCCATTTGATGGAAAGACAATAGTGAATGTCACTATTCAAGAAATAGATAATAATGAGATCTATTCTCTACGTATTCTTGGGCGAAATGGAGAGGAAATTAAGACGTATGAATTAAGTAATATCCAAGTTGGAAGCAACGCATTAGAATTGGATTTCTCTTCTAAAGAAAGCGGGACCTATTTTTATCAATTGATTAAGAATAAAGAAGTCTTAGAGACAAAAAAGATGGTATTGGTTAGGTAATAGCGTATATCTTAATAAGCCAAAAATGAACTATAGCAACTTTACCAATTTTTTGTAAGGCGAATAGTTTTTTCGGTTTGACCCATATACTTCTGCGAATAGTTAGAAGAATGAACAAATAATCTTTGCATAGGTCAAATATAGATTGGCTTTATATATTCTTTTCGCTTTTAGAAAGTTCTCTGAATATTATTTACCATTTAGTAGGCCGTATAATTTGAGATCAAATCAATAATTCTTTCTAAAGTTCGCATATCAGATTATTGGGCTTGGTAACTTCAGACTAATTTATCGAAGCACCTGATTTATTCTTAAAGTAACTTGTGAATAGGGGATTAAGAAATAATTTAATTACTTATTACCTAATCCACCTGAAATAAAGCATTCCCCATGAGGAATAATCCATTATACCAAAATCCTCTAAATAGTGGATTATCCACCATGTAGATTACTTTACCACTTCCTTTACTTTCTACAGCGAAAGCTACAGAATCGTGTAGCTTCTCAGTGATCTTACTGCCAGCGAACCCTAAGATAGGTTCATTGGCTTCTCCTTTGGGATGGTAGATGACATTTTCTTGATCTATGATTAGTGGATAGTGGATACTACTCGTGCGTAGGGAGAAGTAGCGCTCTCCGAGCCCAAATCCTAATGGGTGCGTGGGATCTACGATAAGTCTGAATATAGCTCCTGGCACATAGTGGCTGATAGACGCTCGCTCTGCCTCGGAGTAGTGATTATATCTGGCGAGGAGATCCGCTTTTTTGTTAGCAGACTCTTCTGCACTTTGTTCTTCTGATGTGGCATACTCTGTGAGTGCATAGCTATCACTTTGTGATAGTTGGCGGGTTGGATTTCCAATAGCGATGAGCTTGCCGCCGCCCCTGACCCAGTCTGTGATCTCATCCATTTGTGGGATCGAGTACCAGCCGTCTGGGAGTATAATAGTATTATACTGATCGAGATCTACTCGGCCCAATTTATCGATATCTACCATGGTCAGTGGATACCGAAGTACTTGATCAAAGTACCATTTCACCTGTCCAAATGACAAATTGCTCACGCCATCTCCGAGTATGGTGAGTACCTTAGGTGCGGACATGAGATCTACTCGATTACTACCGAGGTCTGGTCCTGATATGGCAAATCCCGAAGCAATACTCTCAATACTTGCTCCTGTAGTGGAGTTGATTTCTTCGATGGCATTCATCATATCAGCAGTGATCGAGCGATTGTCTGCTTTGGTGATCACTACTGTACCTGCAGCGAAGGTGCCTTCTTCATATTTCCCTTCTGTAGGAAGTGTACGGTATGATATGCCATACTTGCTGAGTATCGCAGCAGCTTTGACAGACTCAAGATCCTGCCATGGAATCATGTAGGCATACGCCTCTGTGATAGCGTTTGCTTCTTTAGCAAAGATGAGTTCTTTGTCGGGACTCATTTTTCCTTCGCTGGCATAAGCCTGGAGGCCATAGGCATAAGGCAGTGACCAAGCAGTGATGTCATAAGTCACACTGTCCTCGAGCTCGCTCTCAGGGTCAAATAGGATCTGAGTGAGCACAGACTTTGGCTGCATCGCCGAGATGATCATGTCTCCCGGCTCGGCAGAGTAGCTTTTATTTTGTAGGTCGTAGTAGTCGAGGCCAGTCCCTCTTTTAGTCGATGAGACCGTGCCGTAGCGGATATCTTGTCGATCGAGTAGCTTAGCCAGAGCCTTGATACGCTCTCCCGATTTATCTTTTTTGATGATGTAGCTGTTATAATTGCCGATAGGGTCAGCAGCACTCTTTTGATAAAAATCTTTAAACTGTGAAATGAGCTCATCTTGATGAATGTGTGAGATCTCCACGGTACTGAGTGCGGTAGTACGATGATGATCGACTCGATCACGTAGCGTTAAGGTCTCGCCGTTTGAGAGCTGTACTCCACGGCCCCCTACACGACTACCGCCCTGCTCATAGGTCATGCCGATCGCTCCTGAGTAGGTAGGGTAGGTATCTCCATAGCTTGGATAGAATAGGTCAAAGACTTCTTTAGTGAAGTATAACCATCCCTCTCCATCGAAGTACTTAGCATGGTTTTTACCAATAGTGACCTGAAAGTCTCGCTGCCACTCGGTGATAAATTTATGATAGGGCTTTGCCGCTGGTGCGAAATAATAAGGGCTCTCATGGCCCATCTCATGGAGGTCAGCATGTACATGTGGTAGCCAGTCATTATACAGCTCCATGCGCTGCTGACTTTCGATCTGTGTCTGCCATGCCCAGTCACGATTGAGATCGAATAGATAGTGATTAGTTCTGCCACCAGGCCATGGTTCGTTGTGTTCGATGTCGTTGATGTCAGGATTATTATATGCTGAGGCGGTGCCCTTTACCCAGTGTGTATATCGAGAGTATCCATCGGGATTAATGGATGGATCTATGATCACGACTGTGTTTTCGAGCCAAGCTTTTGTTTCGGTATTAGAGGGCTTGGCGAGTTCGTATATGACTTCATGAGAACTCTCGGACCCTGCGGCCTCATTGCCATGTACGCTGAATGATAGCCAGACTAAGGCTCTTTCTAAGCTCGGATCAACATCTCCCTCAACGATGCCCGCCATTTTTAGGTTGTTGAGTCTGATCTCTTCCAGTTTAGCATGATTAGCTTCTGAGGTGACGATCGCTACGAAAAGTGGGCGATCCTCATTAGTCATACCATATGGTACGATCTTGACCAGTGGGCTTTCCTCTGCTAGGTGCTCAAAGTAATCGACGAGCATATAGTGATGAGTGAACTCTTCTCCAATATTATGTGGTAAAAACTCATCTGGTGATAGAAGTTGAGCTGCCGCCTGACAGATCATGAAGCCGGATATCAGAAGGGTAAATATTGATTTCATATGTTGATCAAAGCTTAAAAAATGACTTGAATATATGGTTTTTATGAGTAGAATCAGTCTATTCTTTACCTATTCTAAAGAACACTAACGTCATCAGTATGGTAGCTACTGTACCCTCCAAAGGTCGCATGATATGATAGGTGACCTGAGGTGGTACTGTACTCCAAAATGACTCTGGCCATCTGCGCAATAGCTGATAGCTGGTGTCCTCAGATGGATAGATGTTCAGCACTCCCGATAAGCATGCTAATACTACCATCAAAACAAGCACGCAGATAGCCATAAAGCCAGTTGATTGGATAAATCGAGGGGTGCGCCATTCTTTGATAGAAAAACTCCAGATGAATAAGAGACCAAACACAGCGCCTACGAGATTAGTCACGACATCGTTAAAGTCGTAATAGAATGTGTCTTTCGGTGCCAAGTAGAAGTACTGATGCGCCTCATCAAGCGCTCCTGCGAATATGGTCCAAATCAGTGCCTGTTGGTAATTTCCCAAAAGGGGGAAAACCAAAATCGCAAAAAGGGCATACTGCGGAAAGTGCACGACCTCAATATTAATCACGAATAAAAAGCTCATGATCAGAAAGGCAAACAGCACATTCAATCCTAAGTAGCCATAGAGCCACTTTCGCTTAGCATGGCTACGGCTATTGTAATAAAACCATGCGGCAAAGCCTCCTAAAGCGACTAAAGCGCCCATTAGAACCATCTGATTGTACTCAGCTCGGGTGATCCCCTTGAATACTTTTTGATTTAAAAATCTACCAAAACTCTTATGTGGTAGTACTACTGCTATGTAGTAGCCGAGTAAGAGTATGAAGTTGATGATCTTATGCTCTGAGAGCCACTTGATGATTCGATTCATATGCTATTCTGTCGCCAGTGCGGTCAATGCTTGGGCTAATCTATCCAATTCTGCAAAAGAAGTAAAAATATTAACGCTGATGCGAATTCCTTGACCCCAAGTGCTACCGACTACCTTGGCATGGATGTCATACTCTTGATCGAGTCTCTTAGCTAATACATGACCACTCATGCTATCTAATGAAAGAGTCGTGATAGCGCAGCTTTTATCATCAGATAGATCTGTGTGAAAAGTCACTCCCGGTATATCCTTCATTTGATTGGTCCAGTAGTGTTTGAGCTCCTGTAGGCGTGCTTTTTTATTGGTAAAACCGATATCCTCATGAAAATCTAATGCTGCACTAATACCTATCTCTTGATGAAATGCTCGAGTGCCGATATGCTCATACTTATCTATACTTGACTGCATCTGAGGATATGACGAAGGGTGATTTTGCAGTGTCTTTATTTTATCCTTTTGGACATAGAGTAGGCCAGATCCATGAGGTGCATTAAGCCACTTGTGCAGGCTGCTCGCATAGTAGCAGATGGCCTCATGAGCTACCGAGACATCTATCTGTCCTATTGCATGAGCACCATCTATGATTAGCTCGATATTATGCTCTGCAGCCAGATCAGCGATCTGTCCGATGGGCATGATATGGCCCTCTCGATGAGTCATGTGAGTGATATGGATATACTTAGTCGCTGGAGTGATAGCTTGTCGATAAACGCTCACTATTTCGTCATCTGACATTGGGAGAGTATAGCTGACTTCTTTGCTTTTGAAGCTTTCTCGGACAGCTCTATTGTCCCATGCATTTTTAGCGAATGGATAGATATTATTAGAGTAGATGATCTCATCGTCGGGTGTGAGAGGCAGGCCATAGATGATCATATTAAGAGCCTCTGTCGTATTGCGCACGATAGTGAGCTCTTCAGGATCGGCTTGGATCATTGCTGCGAGTCGAGAGATATTACTTTTCCTGATCTTCTGCCATTGGCTCCAAGCCTCATAGGGAGCTACGCCATTCATGTGTCTGATCAGGTCAAATAGGTGCTCTTGGACAGGAGTCGGCATGACACCAGCGCTACCGCTATTGAAGTGGATTTTTTCCCATTGGCTAATAGGAAATAACGCTCTGACTTCTGCCCAGTCAATACTACCATGAGAGTCTCGTATCCTGAGTATGTGATCATTGGTGATACCTGATAGGACGCTACCGCTGACGCCAAGTGTCTTTAGAAAAAATCGCCGATCTAAGCTCATCTTCTAAATATGCGTCATAAAACGAAAAAAGCCAATCGTCAGATCGGCTTTTATGATTTTGATTAGATTTTTTAAAGGAGATTATTTTTTCTCGAGCTCGAATAAAGCATCACATCCAGTATCTGGATCTTGGCCAGTGAAAATGATCTTATCTCCACCATTTCTGATTTCGATTTCACCACAGTTGCCATCCACACAGAGTTCGTCTGCGCCACTATCTGGATCATAAGTGCCAGTGTCAGTAGAAGAAAACGTGAATCCTGCGAGATCAACAGTGTATGTAGTTGTATAAGTGCCATTTGAGAATGTCATTTCTAAAAGAATACATCCGGTCAGGCCGTCCTCCTCATAGCATATTCCGTCTGCTGTGTTGCCAGAGTAGTTGATATTTTCTTCAGGGTCGTTACAGTTTTTGAGCTCTATCTTAGTACCTACATAGGTTCCGCTCAGGTCTTCTACTGTCGCATCGTCATCGTCACCACATGAGGTGAGCATGAACATCCCTAAGCATAAGATCAAAATAGATTGAAATAATAATTTGGACATTTTGGTAAAATTTTGATTGATAAATAATTCTACAAGTTTAACGTTTTTGAAAGTGTTAAGCTATACCCACAAATGAGGTTTTTGTGATGCTCATCTATATAGTAGTATTCACATAGTCTTTTTCAATTATGTATTTTTGCGTGATAATCAGATAAGATGAGCGACGAACTGGAGAATATAGAATCAGCTGAAGAAGATGACAAGATCATCAGTCTCGACGGGATGTACGAGGAGTACTTCTTGGATTATGCTTCGTATGTGATATTAGAGCGGGCCGTACCAGCGGTCGAAGATGGACTCAAGCCTGTACAGCGACGTATACTTTATAGTCTCCGAGAGAAGGATGATGGTCGTTTTCACAAGGTGGCCAACATCATAGGACACACGATGCAGTATCACCCACATGGGGATGCCGCTATCGGTGACGCTATGGTCAATCTCGGTCAGAAAGATCTCATGATCGATACGCAGGGTAACTGGGGAGATATCAGCACAGGGGATTCTGCGGCGGCACCAAGATATATCGAGGCTCGGTTGACAAAGTTTGCACTTGATGTAGCATTCAATAATCAGACTACCGAGTGGCAGCTCTCGTATGATGGTCGAAATAAAGAGCCTGTCACTCTACCGATCAAATTTCCATTACTCTTAGCTCAAGGGGTAGAAGGAATCGCCGTAGGTCTCTCGACTAAGATCATGCCGCATAACTTCATAGAGCTGATCAAAGCTTCTATCAAGTTACTCGAAGGCAAGAAAGTGAAGCTTTATCCAGATTTTCTCACTGGAGGGCTGGCTGATGTCTCAGAATATAATGGAGGTAAACGTGGTGGAAAGATCAAGGTCCGTGCTCGTATTGAAATCGCTGATAAGTCGACCCTTCTCATCAAAGAGCTACCCTATGGAGTCAATACAGGCTCTATGATCGATAGTGTGCTCAAGGCAAATGAAAAGGGAACTATTAAGATCAAAAAGATCGTCGACAATACTGCTCGTGATGTAGAGATCCAGATCGATCTGCCTACAGGGGTGTCTCCTGAGGTGACAATGGATGCGCTATATGCATTCACTAACTGTGAAGTATCTATCTCTCCTAATGCTTGTGTGATCATCGATGATAAGCCACACTTTCTCACAGTAGAAGAGATCCTCCAGATCTGTACTAATAATACCAAAGAACTTCTCCGTCAGGAGCTTGAGATCAAAAAAGGTGAGCTCGAAGAAAAATGGCATATGGCCAGTCTCGAGAAGATTTTCATCGAAAATCGTATCTATCGAGATATCGAGGAGGCAGAATCATTTGAAGAGGCACTGAAGATCATCGATAAAGGACTCAGAAAGTATGTCGCTACACCAGATGATCCGTCTAAGGGTGATGATCGCATCCAGCTCATGAGAGAGATTACAGAGGAGGATCTCATCAAGCTCACTGAGATACGTATACGTAGGATCTCAAAGTACAATAAGTTTAAGCATGAGGAGGCTATGGCCAAGCTATTGGCTGACCTCGAGCAGGTAAAGTATGACTTAGCCAATCTTACAGATTTTGCCATAGCTTATTTTGAGCGACTCTTAGAGAAATATGGTAAAGGCAGAGAGCGCCGTACCGAGATTACGTCATTTGAGACGATAGCTGCTACTAAGGTCGTAGCGAATAATGCAAAACTTTATATAGATCGTAAAGAGGGATTCATCGGGACTTCCCTCAAGAAAGATGAGTATATCTGTGATTGCTCAGATATCGATGATATTATCGTATTTAAGAAGGATGGAACTTTTCAAGTAGCTCAGATAGGTGATAAGGTGTTTGTAGGGAAAGGTATTCTTCATGCTGCTGTATGGAAAAAAGGAGATGAGCGTACTACCTATAATATGATCTATGTCAATGGCGAAAATGGTAGGGCCATGGCTAAAAGATTCAACGTGTCAGCGATCACTCGAAACAAGGACTACGAGCTGATGAAAGGAGGCAGCAAATCAAAATTATTATACTTCGAAGCATATGCAAATGGAGAAGCAGAGACTGTGCAGGTGACCCTCACTCCAGGCTGTAGTGCTAAGAAAAAAGTGTTTGAATATGATTTTGGAGAGCTTGCTATCAAGGGGCGAGCAGCTGGAGGAAATGTGGTGACTAAATATCCAATCAAGAAGATCGTACAGTTGGAGGTAGGGAAGTCTACTCTTGGTGCGATGAAGATCTGGATGGATGAAGTCAGCGGACGACTCAATAAAGAAGAACGTGGTGACTATCTCGGAGCCTTTGATACCGGTCATCAGATACTGGCGATCTACTCTAATGGTACCTACGAGATACGAGAGCCAGAGCTCGATAGCAAGATCGATGTCAATAACCTCATAGAAGTAAGAATGATCGACAAAGACTCTGTCGTGTCAGCCGTACACTATGAAGGCGAGAAGGGCTGGACGATGGTCAAACGATTCAACATCGAAACCAGTACGGTAGGAGAGCGCTTCAAGTTTATCTCAGACGCCAATGGATCTAAGCTGTATTTCGCTACATCAGTGGATCAACCAGTCGTCAAGTATAGCTACAAGGTCGGTGGTGAAAAACATGAAGAGGCACTGAACTTGGCAGAATTCATAGATATCAAAGGCTGGAAAGCCATTGGCAATAAGCTGGGAGAGTATAAGATTCTATCGATCAAGCTAAAAGAATCTGCCAAACCTAAGGTCGAAGAAAGTAAAAATGAACCTCAGGACGGAGAAGAAGGATTTAAGCCTGGTGATACGATAGAGTTGGATTTTTAGGAGGAGTAGGATGTGCTCCTCCTGATACGGAGTGAGTGACTATGTCAGATAGTCTACTATCCCAGTAGATAAACTGACAAAAGCTGCTAAACCTAAGGCCCACCAGAAATTATCCACTTTAAACTTGGGTAAGAACCAATCGGCTACTTGTATCAAGAGTGCATTTAGAAACCAATTGAATATACCCAAGGAAAGAATGCCCAGCGTCACGATCTTGAGCAGGGTACCCAGCGTCATGTCCAATACTGCTACCACTACTACTACGATCAGGGCCTGTACATAGCTCTCGATACTGACCCCTCTCAGGACTTGACTGCCGATGAAAAATGCCGCTGCACATACTAATAAATTAATGATCCATTCCATTTTGATAATTTTATGAGCAAAAGATAGGGACTTAAGGACAAATCAAGGTGAAGAGCCAAATAAGATCTAATGGATTTTATCACTAAAGAAAAATAAGTATTTAGAGGAGATAAATCCCATCCTCCTTGATCTCTATCTTTCTCTCTTTATAGAGAGAGCCGATGGCTTTCTTGAATACCTTTTTACTCATATGGAGTAGTGCTTTGATCTCCTCAGGATCAGACTTATCATGGAGCGGTAGCATACCACCATTGTCTTGCATCTCCTGTAGTATGCGGCCAGTATGATCGAGGACCGCCTTATAGCCGATACGCTCGAGAGAGATGTCTATGCGATTATCCTCTCGGATTTTCTTGACATATCCACGCATCTTTTTACCAGGGAATACATTTTTGAAAATTTCATTATTGTAGATGAGTCCTTCGTGGAGATTATTGATGATGACTTTGTAGCCCAGGTTAGTCTGCTCCCAGACGATGAGGTCGACTTCTTCTTTTTCTTTGAGCTCTATATATTCTCTGTCGAGGATACGAGAGATCTGTGTAGTGCCTGTAGGGCGATCTTGCTCATCGAGATAGAGATAGCAGATATGATATTCTTCTGGCTGTATAGGACTGCTTAGCTCACTATTTGGGATGAGTAGATCCCTGTCGAGTCCCCAGTCCATGAATACTCCGAATGGCGCAATGTCAACACAACGCAGTACAGCAAATTCATAAAGTTGAATCTTTGGTTTTTGGGAGGTGGCGATGAGGCGATTTTGATTGTCAAAATAGGTGAAGACCTCGACCTGTTGACCAAGATTGATATTCATCGGTGCATGTTTATGCGGGAGTAGCACATTCTCACCAGTCTCATCGACGAGATAGTAGCCATGTTGAGTTTCTTTCTCGACCGTGAGTTTTACTTGTTCGCAGGGAGGTATCATAGATGCTATATATTGATATTTTGACGTATCGCAGACTGGATTTCGTCGATTTCGATTAAGAATGCGTCATGTCCAAAGGCTGTCTCTATCTGATGATACACGGCATCAGGTATCCCATCTGCTAATATCTGCTGCTCAACCACAGGGATCAGTAGGTCTGTATCGAATCCTATACAGAGTGTCTTAGCAGGTATCTGGCTCAGAGCCGCTTGGATTCCTCCTCGATCTCGACCTATATGATGTGTGTCGAGTGCATTGAGTTGATGGTAGTAGCAGACGGAGTCGTATCTTTTGACGAATTTGTCACCCTGATAGCGCACATAGGAGCTTGCTTTGAAGTCATTCATCACGCTGTCATCATCCTCTGACTGTCGAATCTTAAAAGACGGATGTGATCTATAAAAGGGTAAGGCAAAAGCTCTGGCTCCTCTTAATCCTTCGGCGCCAGCCCCCTCCTCATCTGAGCTAAATGTCGGATCTGAATGTAAGGCGATACGCTGTGACTCATGGATCGCTATCACCCAAGGTGTCTCCTGAGCTGAGCAGCAGAGTAGGACCATCTGCTCCAGTCGATCTGCCAGATTATAGGCGATCTCCTGTGCGATATTACCACCACATGACCCACCTATCAATAGCTTGATGCGATCGATGCCAAGATGAGTCAAGAGCGCTTGATGCAGCCTCGCCGTATCTCGTAGTGTATAAAATGGAAAATCATTCCGATAGGCATTTCCTGTCTCAGGATCAATGCTTTTAGGTGAGACAGACCCATAGGGCGATCCCATATTATTGATACATATGATGAAGTAGCGAGTAGGATCAAAGATATTACCCTCGCCAAAAAGACCCGCCCACCAGTCATGGACTTGACTATTCGCCGTCAAGGCATGGCATACTAAGATGACATTGTCTCGCTCCTCACTGAGCTGTCCGTAAGTGCTGTAGGCGATGACCGGCTGCTGTAGCTCCTCATCACTATCCAATGCAAATGAGCCTGGTAATATGTACTCTTTAATCTCCAAATCGAAAGTCGACAGTCTATTGAGTTAGTCTAATGCCTGCGCAATATCTGAAATAATATCGTCTATATGCTCCAATCCTACCGATATCCTCAGTGTTGAGTCGCTTATTTTAGCTTTGACTTTGTCCTCAGCTGATAGCTTAGAGTGAGTCGTCGTATACGGATGTGTGATGATGGTACGAGAGTCTCCGAGATTAGCAGTGATGGATAGCATCTGTAGCCTATTGATCATAGCAAAACTCTCCTCCTTGCCTCCTCTGATGTCACAGGTGACGATACCACCGCCCATCTTCATTTGGCTGAGCGCCAAATCATGCTGTGGATGATTAGCTAAGTAGGGATAGTTGACATGTGCTATTCGGTCGTGATTTTGCAGATACTCTGCGAGCTTCTGTGCATTGCTGCAGTGCCGCTCCATGCGTAGCTCCAGCGTCTCCAGACTTTTGGACAGTATCCAGGCATTGAATGGGGACATACTGGCCCCAGTACGTCGGAGGAAGTCAAAAATAGGAGAGGTATACTCCTCTCGACCTACTACGATACCGCCTAATACTCGCCCCTGACCATCCATCCATTTAGTCGCACTGTGGATACTAAGGTCAGCACCGTAAGTGAGTGGTTTTTGGATGATCGGAGTGGCAAAACAATTGTCCACCGCAAAAATGGTATTATGCTTTTTGCAGAGTGATCCGAGCCACTCCAAATCGATCAGCTCTAGTCCAGGATTGGATGGAGTCTCTACGATGACTAATTTAGTATGATCGGTGATCGCAGTCTCCCAGCCACCGAGATCTGATAAATCGACAAAAGTGCACTTAATACCCCAGCTTGGTAGTATATTCTTGAGGATGTAGGTGGTATTGCCAAAAAGGGCATTGGACGCCACTACTTCATCACCAGCCCGCAGATGAGCTGCCAATGTATTGAAGATAGCAGCCATGCCTGAGGCAGTAGCTACACCAGCTTCTGCGCCTTCCATTGCACAGACTTTATCGATGAGCTCTGTGGTGTTAGGATTGCTAAAGCGAGAGTAGATATCTCCTTCTCCCTGACCTCTGAACATGGTCTCGGCATGCTCAGCGTCGTGATACACAAAACTCGAAGTAAGAAACATAGGTACGCTATGCTCTCTATAGCTGGTCCGATCTGTCTGTAGCCTTATACCTTTTGTACTATCCTGCATACTGCGGATTTGATGATGACGATTACTTATTTTACTGAATTTGTAGATCCTTTTGGTTAGAATTACAAATATCTACTATTCTACTGACTCAAGGTCATAGGTATATCTGATATCTATATCTGGATGTAGAGAGAAGTATACGGAGCAATATTTGGTCTCAGCCAGTTCGATAGCTTTCTCGAGTTTCGCTTCTTTGATTTTTCCTTTCAAGATGAAGTGTACATTAATGGCTTTGAATGGTGCTGGCACTCCATCTACTCGATCACCAGTCATCTTCATCTGAAAATCATCTATACGCTGACGTTGCTTCTTGAGAATACTGATCACATCGATAGCACTACATCCTGCGAGGCTGGCGAGGAGCATCTGCATCGGGCGAAATGCCGACTCGCTACCTCCGATCTTTTGACTGCCGTCCATGAAGGTGACATCTCCAGATTCATTATTCGCTTTGAGTTTATAGGCGTCGTCTATTCTTTCTATGTTGAGTACCATGTACTGTCTATTTTAGTTTTGCTAATCTTTCTCTTATCAAATCTAAGCCCAAATTGCCTACACTGCCAATGTGTGTATGATTGATTTCTTGTGGTGGCTCAAATTCTCCCGCTTCTATCTGCATGCCGACTTTCAGGTATGCATCTCTGAAAGACATTCCCTCGAGGACGTATTGATTGACCAGCTCGACGCTGAATAGATATCGATACTTCTCATCATAGACCTGAGTAGGCTTGATCTCCATGCTCGGCACACAGTGTATGATCAGTGATAGGATCTCCTCCAAGGTATCAATAGCCGGGAAAATCAGCTCTTTCTGCAGCTGAAAGTCTCGATGATATCCAGATGGTAGATTACTCAGCATCAATGATAGCTGCGAGGGTACGGATATCAGCGTGTTACATTTGGCTCTGATCAGCTCAAATACATCAGGATTTTTCTTGTGCGGCATGATAGATGATCCCGTAGTGAATTCTTTAGGCAGAGAAAGGAATCCATAATTTTCATTGGAAAACATACAGATGTCCATTGCCATCTTATTGATACTCAGTGCCATCGTGCTGATCGCATTAGCCACCATGAGTTCGGTTTTGCCTCGGCCTACTTGCGCATTAATAGGATTGACACAGAGTCCTTCAAAGGATAGTTCCTCAGTGGTCTGAAGTCGATCCAGTGGTATGGAAGAACCATAGCCAGCAGCAGTGCCAAGGGGATTTCGATTGATACATCGACGAGTGAGTAGCATGTACTCCATGTCATCGAGCAGCGCCTCCGCATATCCACTAAACCACATACCAAAAGATGATACCATACCGATCTGCATATGCGTATAGCCTGGGATGAGCACATCCTGATGCTGCTCGGCTGTGTCCAGCAGAAGCGAGATCAGCTCCGACGCAAGCTCAGATAGTTCAGTGAGCCGTGCTCTGAAGAACAGACGGAGATCGACTAAGACTTGGTCATTTCGACTTCGTCCCAGATGGATTTTTTTGCCCACATCGCCGAGTCTCTGAGTCAGTAGTAGCTCCACCTGACTATGGACATCCTCTATGCCATCTTGGATAGTGAATTTTCCTTCTGCTATTTCAGAAGCGATATTTTTTAGTTCCGCCAGTAGCTTTTGATTTTCATCAGTGGTGAGGAGGCCGATTTTGGCCAGCATATTGGCATGAGCCATAGACCCCTGCACGTCGTATGGAGCCAGCTCTATATCCAGCTCTCTATCTCGGCCTGTCGTGAAGGTCTCTATCCTGTCGTCGATGTTGTATCCTTTATCCCAGAGTTTCATTTAGTTGCAATTTGTATAAAATGGTTTCCTATCAATATGAGTCTTAAGTGATTGAACAAAGCCATTTACGTAGAGCCAGTTGTAAAGTTCTAAATGTTTTATCAAATTAAGATTAGAGTTGATGGTGATTATGTATTCTTCTTGTTCAGATAATTCCATCAGTAGCAAACTAGTGTCTTTGATAGAACATAACTTGATCTCTTTTATCCCAGAATCAATTAATTCTCTTTTTGATTTATAATTTGGTAGTGGAGGTGGATTAATTTCACTTCTTATTGAATCTACCTTTTCCCATAATATTGGTATTCGATACTTGAGTCCAGAGTAAACAGTACTTGAGTACTTTTTAGTGATTAAATCTACTCTTAGCGTTCCTATTCCTGCAATAAATTGAAGAATCTCGTGTAATTCATTATTTGTGACATCATCTCCAATGAAAATTTTCATTGTACTTGGTTTTACTGATTTAGGCATAAGACAGTCATGAATCTCAAGTGCTAAAGGGATGTCTCGAATTGATAGTGTTTTAGTATCACTGCGAATAACAGTTTCACCGTTTATTTTGGTTACGTGGATTGGATTAAAACATGTTCTATCTGAATACGTGATCGTGTCAAATTCTATGTCGATTAATTTATAGGAAATTGGGATTATCGAAAAGTCTATTCTATCTAAATAATCATGGGGAGAAAAGACTAAATCATCAAACTTGAAGGAAGAATCAGTTCTTGAAAAATGAAATGATGTATCTACTTCATTGTTATAAAGAAAAATTTTCTCATGTAAGGCATCTATATCGTAAGAGTATATATCTGTGGAACCCAGATCGTTAAACAATAAAAGTGAGTCTTGAGTAAATGCTATCTGATGAGACAAAGGATCAAGAGAAACCCAATGTCCTTCGTATTCATTAGCATGTTCGGAAGTACAACTTATTAAAAGTGCCCAAATGAATATTATCATTAGTCGATTCACAGACTTATTCCTTTCAATAATTCTATATAAATCTTAATGCCTTCTTCTATTTCGCTGAGCTTGATGTATTCATCTGCCGTGTGCGATCGCTCCGACTGTCCTGGGCCGATTTTGAGTGTTGGGCAGCTGTAGTGTACTTGATCTGATAGAGTAGGGGATCCGAATACTGATCTACCGATCGCTTTTCCTCGCTGTACTATCGGATGATCTGCGGATATACCTGAGGGATGCCATCGTAGTGATCTCGGCTGTAACTCCGCATGTGTATGTTGATCCAAGATGTCCAATACTTCTTGAAGTGTATAGTTTTCATTGACTCGACAGTCTATCACGTAATGACAGCTGTCTGGTACTACATTGTGCTGGCTGCCAGATTCGATCTGAGTGACAGTTGTTTTGACAGGTCCGAGGACAGGCGATACTTTTTCCCAATTTTGATTTTTGATCCATTGGATATCTTCTGTGGCCAGATAGAGCGCATTGATGCCAGTATCTCGAGCGGCATGCCCAGCCTTGCCAGTAGTAGTAGCATCGATGACGATGAGTCCTTTTTCGGCTATAGCCAAATGCATCTCTGTCGGCTCACCTATGATGCCCAGCGCTGGCTCAAAGTCTAAGGTAGCCAGTACAGATGATACTCCATTTGGTCCAAAGTTTTCTTCTTCTCCAGATGCGATGAGCATGAGATTATATGGTAGCTCTGCTTCGTAATAATGTACGAAGGTCGCAATCAGCGAAACCAGTGGTCCACCTGCATCATTGCTACCTCGACCATAGAGATAGTCACCATCGATCTCCGCTCCAAATGGGTCTCGTGCCCATCCGTTATTGATCTTGACGGTGTCATGATGTGAGTTGAGGATGATCGTCGATTTCTCAGCTGACCAGTTCTTGTTTTTTGCTATGACATTATGATGTAGCCGCTCTGTGGTTATTCCTTTTGATAGGAGATACTCGGATATGAGCTCGGCTGTCGGACCTTCTTCTCCAGAGAAGGTCTGTACTCGTATCATCGAGCGGAGGAGGTCTATCGCTTCTGTAGTGAGTGTATCCATGATCAGAGGCTTAGGATGGTTGCATTGTCCAGATGTAGGAGATTCTCTATACCGCAGATGGCTACTTCTCTGACACCACCTCTGAGCGCATCCATGCCGTTTGATAGCTTAGGGATCATGCCGGCATTGATGGTGCCATCTTCTTTCATCGAGTCAAATAGATCTTCTGTGATACTATCTATCGTATCGGTAGGATCATCTATGCTATGGAGTACACCATCATATTCGAAGCAAAATTTGAGAGACACATCATATCGATCGGCCAAGCTTTGAGCTACTACCGATGCAATAGTGTCAGCATTGGTGTTGAGAAGTTGGCCCTGCTGGTCATGAGATATCGCACAGAATACGGGGCAGAACCCTGCCTCAGTGAGCCGGTAGATGCTATCACCATCGACGTGGTCAATATCTCCGACATAGCCATAGTCGATAGTCTTGACTGGACGCTTATGAGCTTGGATGATATTGCCATCAGCACCAGTGAGGCCTATGGCGTTAGTACCTTTGGATTGGAGTTGAGCGACGATGTTTTTATTGATGAGACCAGCGTATACCATGACAGCTACCTCGAGTGTGTCGGCATCGGTGATCCTGCGACCTTCGATCATTTTCACCTCGAGTCCCATCTGTTTTGATAGCTGGGTAGCTTTTCTTCCACCGCCATGTATCAGGATTTTGGGTCCTTTGATGCGATCAAAAGCTGTGAGCAGCCGATCGAGCTCTTCGGGATCGTTGATGAGCTTACCACCTATTTTTATGATTTGGAGTGTATTATTCATTATTTATTTTGTGCTTGGCCCTTGATGCTGACGTCGAGTATCGGATAGGATGTATATAAAATCACTTTCTATTTGATAACAAATGACTGTTCTCTTATGAATTACGGCCTTTCTGTAGCTTGGTTGAGCAATTGAAACGGAATAGAATTTTGGGTTGGTTTTAATATTCTGGAGTAATTCATCAATACTATTGAAAAACTTTCCTGAGCTCCGTAAGCCGAAGTTTTCTTTCAGATAACGAAGAGTATTATTAAAACTATCAAAGCGACTGGGGACCATATTACCTCCATGAGTCGAGCAGCTTTTTAGCATCACTCATTACTTTTTCATGTGGTACACCCTGCCCTTCTTTTGTTTGCTTTAGGCCTCTATGGATAGATGCCTTCTTCGCCTCATTGATCTTATCCCACCAGTCATCACCTTCAAAGAGGATAGCAATCTCATCTAAGAGGTGTTCATCTTGTATCTCATTGATTTTAGCTATGATTTGGGCTTTCTTTTCTTCTATCATGGTCATGATTTCTTGTGCCAAGGTACGTATTTACAGCTCTCCTTTCAATATACTATAGATCACGGCCTGAGCAGTATGTAAGCGATTTTCTGCGAGATCATAGATGGCAGAGTGCTCGCTATCCATAGCGTCATCAGCGATCACGACATTGCGTCGTACAGGTAGGCAGTGCATAAGTTTAGCATGATTAGTCTTATCAAGTTTAGCCTTAGTGATCATCCATTCTTCGGACTGATTGGCCACTTTGCCATATTGGCTGAGTGGAGACCAGTTTTTGACATAAACGACATCCGCTTCGGCGAAAGCTTTTTCCTGTTCATACTCCACTGTATGTCCTGTCATGAATTCTGGATGTAGCTCATAGCCCTGAGGGTGAGTGACCGTCACATTGTGCCCAGCTCTATGCATCCACTCAAGGAATGAATTGGATACAGCCTGTGGGAGGGCCTTGGGATGTGGCGCCCAGCTCAATACGATTTTAGGATTTGGCTTCTGTACCTTCTCTCGGATAGTCAATAGATCTGCAAATGACTGTAGCGGATGACGAATCGCCGATTCGAGATTGACTACAGGCTTGGTGCTATACTTCATGAAGTTATTGATCACCTGGTCACTATAGTCTGTTTCCTTATCAGTCAAGCTTGGAAACGATCGAATAGCTATGATATCTGCATATCGGCAGATGACATTGGCCGCTTCTTTGACATGCTCAGCCTTATCAAATCTCATAGTCACTCCATCCTCAAACTCCCACGCCCAACTATCCTTCATATCCATGCTGATGACTTGCATGCCGAGATTCATAGCGGCTTTCTGCGTGCTTAGCTTAGTACGTAGACTCGCATTGAAGAACAATAAAACCATGAGCTTCCCTTTGCCCAGATCCATGTGTTGAGTAGGATTTTTCTTTAATCTGATGGCTGTTTGTACGAGTTCATTCAGATTAGTTGGGCTTGCAGCCGAATAAAAGTGGTTCATGACGACAATATTTTGTTAAGCTGGTATCTTATAGTTACTCAGCGCCTTTTTCATTTTTGATTCAAATTGATCGAGGTGATTCTCATTGATATTGAGAGCCGGAAGTATACGAAGGAGATTAGCATTGGCCGCAGAGCCAGTGAATAACTGCTGTTCAAAGACTAACTGCTTGCGCAGATCAGCGACTGGATAGTCAAACTCCGCTCCGATCATTAGACCTCGACCTTTGACGGCCTTTACGCCTGGGAGATCAGCTAAGAGCTCCTGTAGTAAAGCGCCTACTCGCTGAGCATTAGCGATGAGGTCTTCGCTCTCGATGATATCGAGGACCGCTATCCCGGCTGCACAGGCTAAGTGATTGCCTCCATACGTTGTGCCGAGACGACCTTTGACCGCTGGTATCTTGTTGCTATTGATGAGTACACCTCCGATAGGAAATCCATTGCCCATACCCTTGGCAGTCGTGATGATATCTGGCTGTATCGAGGATGTCTGATAAGCGAAAAAGTCACCAGATCGAGCATAGCCACACTGCACTTCGTCCATGATCAGGACTGTATCTGTAGCTGTACATGCGGCAGCGATTTGTTCGAGAGCTTGATTGGATATACTATCGAGGCCTCCGATACCTTGGATCGCTTCTATTATGATGCCAGCAGTCTCACCTCGATGGATCTCAGTGATGATACTATCGATATCCTCGTAGTGATAGTAGCTGACATCTACACCATGATTAATCGGTGCTTGATACTTTTGACCCGTATGTGTCACATTAATGGCTGCCGATGTCCTCCCGTGAAATCCATTTTCCAAAGCGATGATCTTCGTCCGACCATTGTGAAATGAAGCTAACTTCAGCGCATTATCATTCGCCTCAGCGCCACTATTGATTAAGAATAGATCATAGCCTTTTACTTGGCTGAGCTTTTCGATTTTATCAGCGAGTTCTTGCTGCAGGGGATTGACGATCGAGTTAGAGTAGAAGCCCATCTGCTGGAGCTGCTCACTGATCGTCTTGACGTAGTGTGGATGACTATGGCCGACACTGATGACGGCATGACCTCCATAAAAGTCCAGATACTCTGTCCCCGCCTCGTCATATACATAGGAGCCTCGACCCTTGACAGGAGTTACATCGTAGAGGCTATAGACATCGTAGAGATTCATGATGATTGAGTTGATGTTGATTGATTAAAATGCACTTGGCTTGAGTCGCAGACCGGCTGTCTCGTCAAATCCAAATACCAGATTCATATTCTGAACAGCTTGGCCAGCCGCTCCTTTTTGGAGATTGTCGATAGCACTTTCTATGCGTAGTTTCTTACCATGCTTTGATATGTAGAGTAGTCCGTTATTGGTGTTGACTACATCCTTGACACTGATAGGTGTGCTACTCACATGTACGAATGGCGAGTCACTATAGTACTCGGTATATGCCTCGATCGCTGCCTCCTCGGAGAGCTCACAGTCAAAATATACACTAGCGAAAATCCCTCTCGTGAAGTCTCCTCGCATCGGTATGAAATTTATATCCTGATCAAAGCTACTGTCCAGCTGCCCAACACTCTGATGGATCTCTCCGAGATGCTGATGGGTGAAAGCTTTATAGATCGAGACATTATTATTCCTCCATGAGAAGTGTGTCGTAGCTACTGGTTTTTGGCCGGCGCCTGTGGAGCCAGTGATCGCTGTGACATGTACTTCGCTATTTAGCTTTTGGGCCGCAGCCATAGGGAGTAGCGCCAGCTGTATACAGGTAGCGAAGCAGCCCGGATTAGCAATGTGCTGTGCTTGCTGAATAGCTACTTTGTTGAGCTCGCAGAGTCCATAGACGAAGTCGCCAGCATCAGCGGTCAGGCGGAAGTCTCGACTAAGGTCAATGATGACGACATCATCAGGCACTTTGACTTTATTGAGATATTCGCTCGACTTACCATGCCCCATACAGAGGAAGAGTACTTCCACCTCTGTGTCATACTTATTGGTGAATGTCAGCTCTGTGCTGCCTATGAGGTCTCTGTGCGTGTCATAGATTTTTTTACCAGCTTGACTTTGGCTGCTGACATATTTGATGGTGATCTCTGGGTGATGGAGTAGGAGGCGCACGACCTCACCACCTACGTACCCTGCTCCACCTACTATTCCTGCTCTTATCATAGTGGCGATTGATCTTTATTCACTGCATAATAGATTTTGTTGGCATTGGAGAAGATCTTAGTGAAGCCCTTGGCGTCTTCGCCCGTCCAAGCGTTATTCATTTCGCCGTATTGGCCAAATGAGCTATTCATCAGATCATGCTCTGAGTCGATGCCTATCAGCTCAAAGCGGTATGGAGCCAGCTTGATATAGACCGTACCATTGACTGTATCCTGGCTATCCGTGAGGAATCCCTCAATGTTTCTCATCACTGGCTCAAAGTATTTTCCTTCGTGGAGAAACATCCCGTACCAGTTCGCCAGTTGTTCTTTCCAGTAGGCTTGCCATTTGCTGAGCGTGTGCTTTTCGAGGAGGTGATGTGCTTTGATGATCATCAGTGCTCCCGGCGCCTCAAATCCGACACGACCCTTGATCCCGATGATGGTATCTCCCACATGCATGTCACGACCTATGGCATATAGATTGCCGAGATCATTGAGCTTTTTGATGAGCTCTACTGGAGTATCCGCTCGCTCACCATTGAGCTCGATCGGCTGCCCTTTGCTGAATGTGATGCTGATCTCCATAGGCTCTTCTTTCTCACAGTGATGGAGGTAGGCCTCTTCGGGCAATGTCTCTCTTGATCCGAGTGTCTCTCTTCCTCCGATGCTCGTACCCCAGAGTCCTTGATTGATAGAGTAGTCTTTCTTTTCCGACTTCCAGTCAAATCCTTTGGAGTTGATGAAATCAATTTCTTCTTGACGAGAGAGCTTCTTATCTCTGATCGGAGTGATGACCTGGATATCACCAGCGAGACTTTCAAAAACAGTGTCAAATCGGATCTGATCATTGCCCGCTCCTGTACTGCCATGTGCGACATATTTGATACCTTTCTCATGGGCATACTCGAGGATAGCTATCGCTTGAAAGGCTCTCTCACTACTGACGGATAGTGGGTATGTGTTATTGCGGAGTACGTTACCATAGATCAGATAGCGTACACATTTGGCATAGTAGTCTTGCTCATTATTGATCGATTTGAATGATTCTGCGCCCATTGATAGCGCTCGCTTTCTGAGCTCCTCTATTTCCTCTTTTGAAAATCCACCAGTATTAACGTTTACTGCGTGGACGTTGTACCCTTCCTCTTGGAGATGGAGTATACAGTAGGAGGTATCGAGTCCTCCACTATAGGCTAATATGAGATCCTTTTTCATGCTTTTATTTTTTGACGGTGCCACCATAGCCGTACAGAGGCACATTTTTTTATTATTTCGAGTGAGTATATCATAGTTTGGACAGCTGCTACAGCCTTTCCAAAATTCTTCATCGGTGGTCAATTGTCCAAACGATACGGGCCTATATCCCAGATCGCTATTGATATTCATGACCAGATCACTGGTAGTGATACCGAATACTTTAGCACTTGGATTAGTATCTCGAGCATGGTTAAAGGCGATTTGCTTGATCTTCTTGGCGAGGCCCATACCACGGTACTCATGGATGACGATCAGTCCAGAGTTGGACACATATTCACCTGAGCTGAATACCTCTACGTAGCAAAAGCCAGCGAGCTTGTCATTGACATAGGCGATGATCGCATTGCCGTTCTTTATCTTTTTCTCGAGATACTCGGGAGTACGGGTAGCGATACCTGTACCTCGTTCCTTGGAGGATCGTACATACCAGTCAGATATGGTCTGAGTATGGACGATGTCAGCCTCTTCGGCTACTCTTATGACTATATTCTTTTTCATTGACGATGACTAAAAAACAAACTTATTCAAAATGTGAGAAGGTGATGATTAAGAGATAGATAAGAATTGATATTCTTATCCCTGGCGAATAATAGAATGTATTATGACCGCCTGATCCTGCAGCGCCTCATCCTGAGGCTAAGTGAGTCTGTATGTGGGAATGAATTGTTCATCACGGGCGCAAATGTAAAATATTTGTAGACAATGAAATCTATATGGAAATAAAAAAGGAAACTCCATTATGAAGTTTCCTTTCTTAAAGTCTTTTATTTAATCAATTTAGATTTTCTCAAAAGAAAACTCGCTTTGTTTTAAGTAGCTAATTCCAATAATTAAAATAAGACAAGAGAGTGCTATAAGTCCCCATTGTCCCATAGTAGGTATAGCTTCCGCTGAGTCAGGTGAATAAGGCGATGATACTCCATTTATCATAAAAACGGAAGATCTATCTGTAACTCCCAGAGTCGAAGCTGAGGTCCATGTAAATCCACCGAAAAATCCAGTGTCTTCTAAATGAAATTCGTCTCCTATAATTTGTGTACTTGTATACCAATTCCATCGAGCACTGGTTATTGAAGGGGCATTGAAAATGGCAGCTACGGCCATCCAATACTTGCCTGGAATTAAATTAACAGGATTAATATTAATCATAAAATCCCCAGTAAAGATAAAGGAACTTAAAGACTGTTCATTTATTAGAGCCCCAGGGATCCCATTATCATCATTGTAGAATAAAACTTTCACCCCATCTGGATTTACACTTCCAAGGGATAAAAATCCTGGAGCAAAAATTTCTGAAATTTCCCATTGTTCGCCAGCAGGAATTTCGAACTCATCGGCAGTATATGTGTGTCCCACACCAGATAGCTCTGTAGCCACAATTCCTGTTGAGGCATAAGGAGGGGCTTGATCATACAGAGTGACATTCATTTTTGTAGCATCATAGATTGCCATGAGCTTGTCTGCCAATGTCATGAAGGCTTTATCATCTTTACGGAGATTCATCTGACTTTCTAGGCTCTCTATTTTATCATTCAGTCTTATATCCGTATCAGCTGAAAATTGGGCATTACTTGATATGCTTATCAAGCATAGCAACAATATTGTAGCAAATTGAGTTAATATTCGCATTTTTTAAGTTTTGGTTTTAGTGTTTTTTAAGATGGTGGTAATATAAGAAGTATTTAATTATAATCGACCATCAGAATGCATCTGAGCAGCATACTCATAGCCCTCTGCCCACCATGCCCTCATCTGCTCTGGATAAAACAAGAAAGAATATTCTGTCAATACTCTTGGGGTGAAATAGAAATTGACATGAATATTCTTGTCATAGACACTCTGTAGGTGTCCGATATAGATGTCGTGACGGCCGATACGATTGTGCATGAATTCCATGGTGCGCAGTAGTACCTCAAATGCATTTTTAGTGATGCCCTTTTCGGGAATGCTATATTTGGGATTGAGGACGATGACGTCTACCTCTGTAGCACCGGCATTGATAGCCTCTTCTACAGGGACCCGTGAGCCAAATCCTCCATCTGCATAGTCGTAGCCATTCTTTTCCACTAACCCCATGAATGGGACGAAACTCGTGGAGATCCACATCCACTCGGTGAACTCTTCATAAGTACAGTCTCGAGCATATTTATACTCCACGATATTTAGCGAGAGATTCGCTACTGAGACGATGACTTTTTTATTACTCTTTTTGAGAATTTCGAATTCCTCCCGAGAGAGTGTATTTCGTATGGTCTTCAGGAGATTTTTATGCTCTCCAAAAGTGCGTTTCCCTTTGAGAAACATCTTGAGGATGTTGAAGTGATTGATCTTTGTACTTAGTGTCCCGTCCTTATCTTTCTTGATGACGAAAGGGCAGATATTGTAGATATCTTTCTGTCCTACACTCGTGTAAGCTCTCCGGATATTCTCCACATGGCCGATAGCAAGCTGTGGTACGAGTAAGCTACCCGTAGATGTACCGACGAGGATATCGTACTCTCGATTGAGATCATTGATGAGATACTGAGCTATACCTCCTCCAAAAGCGCCCTTGCACCCTCCTCCTGATATCACTAATGCTCGCATCTATCTTATAGTAGTTATTGTTTCTCTGCCTTAAAATTACGATGGATTCTTAGATTGCTTGATGATACATTAGTTAATTAACTAATGCAATTGAACAAAATGCCAATTAAATAGCACTATTCTGAAAGGGAGGCATCATTATTATATAATTTCCAAAAAAAATTTGTCAAGTATGGTTTAAATTATATTTTTGTTGGACAGAGTTCACTCATTCATACCCTTGTAAACGCCTTTGAATGTGTGTTTTCCGGATGTCCTCTCGGGCATCCGGTTTTTTATTTATAGACCCGAGGTACTCGTGTATTAATATTAGTTAAAATTTCATAAGGGATAGTACCTGCCCACTCTGCTAAGTCTTCTACAGATATCATATTTCCTGCTTGTTCTCCTATTAAAATGACTGCATCACCATTGTAGGCAGTACCCCATTTGATATTGATCATGAGCTGGTCCATGCAGATATTACCGACGTTGTGATATTTCTGTCCATTGATGATGACCATCGCCTTATTGCTCATCGATCGCATGTATCCATCTCCATAGCCTACCGGCAGGGTCACGACACGTATCATCTCATCACTCTGCCAGGTGCTGCCATAGCTGACTGGATGTCCTGGCTTTACTACTTTGAAGAATACTACTCTGGTCTTCCAGCTAAGGGCGGGCTTGACCTCTATCTTTTTTCGAAGGTGTGCTGCAGGATACACTCCATAGAGTAAGAGACCTGCACGCACCATAGAGTATTGCTCTGATGAGATCTGGAGTAGACCACCAGAGTTAGCTATATGGATCAGAGGGATGTCGAGATTATATTTTGGTAGTAGCTGGAGTACTTTCTTAAATCTTTTCATCTGCATCTCCGTATAGCTCTGATCGACTTCGTCAGCATTGGCAAAATGACTGAATATGCCTTCGATCTGGACATCACTTACGATGCTGGCAGCCTCTATCAGCCGCTCTGCACTATAATAGTGCATGCCGATGCGCTCCATTCCTGTGTCTATTTTGAGATGGACTCGAGCTTTTTTATTCATCTCTTGGGCGGTAGCCTCGATCTGTTGTAGCTTGTCTACAGAGCTGGCTGTGATGGTCAGATCATACTCGATGAAATGTGGAATCTGATTGCCGATGATACCTCCCATGACTAATATCGGAGTGGTGATGCCATCCCGACGTAGCATGATCCCCTCCTCGAGGTAGGCTACACCGAAATAGTCCGCCCCTAAGCTCTCCAGATGTTGGGCTATCTTGATGAGTCCATGTCCATAGGCATTTGCTTTCAGGATGCACATGACTTTTTTCCCTTTTGCTCTGGATCGGATCGCTGCGAGATTAGCACTGATGCGGCTGAGGTCTACCTCTACGACTGTAGGGCGTAGGGTCACATCTTCATCTGCCAGCTTCTCATTGATCATTTGCATACAGCATTTAAGTCAGCAGTAAAGAAAACGATTTTCGGCGAAAGCCTCTATCTCAGATCAAAATGGTCCCTATCTGCTAAGAATGGCATCTTCTGTCTTATATCTGTAAGATACTCTCGCTCCAGAGATAGGGTCTGTACGGACTCTTGATGAGAAAGAGATAGCACGCAGCTACGAGGGCCAGGAGCATAGATGCCAGAGTCACCACTGTAGGGATAGCCATTTCCATCTTGACCTACACGATTGACGCCGATGGAGTAGGCTTGATTTTCGATAGCTCGGGCATGTAGTAATGTCCGCCAGGCATAGGATCTGATGGCTGGCCAGTTAGCCACATAGATCAAGAGATCATAGGCTGAGGTATTTCGAGAGTAGACAGGAAATCGCAAGTCGTAACAAACTAATGGACAGATCCGCCAGCCTCTCCAGTCTACGATGAGCCGCTCTGATCCAGCAGTATAGGTCTCGTGCTCACGAGCCATGGAGAATAAGTGGCGCTTATCATAAGTCTGTACAGATCCATCTGGCTCGACCCATAGTAGCCGATTATAGTATTTACCTTCTTCTGATATGATGAGACTGCCAGTGATAGCGGCATTCTTCTCTTTTGATAGGTTTCGCATCCAGTCAATAGTGGGACCATCCATTGGCTCCGACAGCAATACTGCATTCATGGAGAATCCAGTGGTGAACATCTCTGGTAGGATGATCAGATCCGACTCTGGGGTATCCTCGAGTAGGGATTCGATTTTTGACTTATTCGCAACAGCGTCCTCCCAGATCAGATCGAGCTGTAGTAGACTGACTCTCAGGTCCATAGACGGGATTAGCGATATTTATTGTTGATACTGTCTAATACCTCATCGCCTGGGTAGAGATCTTCCTCGGTCAGTTGATTGAGCGGAGTATCAGTGGTCCCCATGAGCTCATGTAGCTCCTGAGACTCGGGGTTGATATGGATGAGGCCTGTGATGATTTGACCATTTTTCTTACCTTCTTGGATGCGGCTCATGGCCGAATATCGATCTGTCGGATCCCAGTCATTAGCCAGTTTGTCAAGGACTATCTTGGACCCATCGAAAAGGGTCACGACTTTTTCTGAGCCCTCAGCGTAGTCTACTGTGATCTCCTCTTCTACTGGCACAAAATCAAATTCTGAGGTCGCTTCGATATGCTGTCTGACGTAATCGTAAGACTTAGTCGAGCCTTGGTTGTTATTAAAAGTCACACATGGCGAGATCACATCGATGAAAGCAAAGCCAGGATGTGCCAATGCGGCTTTGATAAGTGGAATGAGCTGCCCCTTGTCCCCACTAAAGCTTCGAGCTACGAATGTCGCACCCAGCTCCAGCGCTAAGCCCACCATATCTATTCCCTGAAAAGGATTTTTGGAGCCCGCCTTGCTGATAGAGCCGTAGTCGGCAGTGGCACTGTCTTGACCTTTGGTCAGGCCATAGCATCCATTGTTCATGAGTATGTAGGTCATATTGAGATTTCGACGAGCGACATGGACAAACTGACCCATGCCTATAGAGGCACTGTCGCCATCTCCTGAGACACCGAGGTAGGTCAGGTCACGATTAGCCAGATTAGCTCCCGTAGTCACAGAGGGCATACGCCCATGGACTGAGTTGAATCCATGCGAATTGCTCAAAAAGTAAGCCGGCGTCTTAGACGAGCAGCCGATGCCTGACATCTTAGCGAGTTTGTGGGGCTCGAGATTGATCTCATAGCAGGCCTGCACTATAGCAGCACTGATAGAGTCATGTCCGCAGCCAGCACAGAGTGTCGAGATGACTCCCTCGTAGTCTCGCTTCTTATATCCGATTTTGTTTTTCGGCAGGTCTGGATGTGTGAATGTAGGCTTGAAAAAACTCATTTATATTTCTTTCATCAGATTAGTAATAGAGAGGTGACCATTGATCTGGCTCATGATATTTTGAGCAGATATCGGAAAGCCATCATAATTGAGCACAGAGATGAGCTTGGCAGGATTAACCTGGAGTTCATTGATAAGGAGCGTTCTCATCTGTCCGTCTTTGTTTTGTTCGATGACGAATACCGTATCATGGCTATCGATGAAGCTTTCTACTTCATGGTTAAACGGAAATCCCTTCACCCTGAGTGAGTCGATAGAAGTGCCAGCCTCCGTAAATAAGTCCATCGCCTCAATGGCCGCATAAGTCGTCGTGCCATAGAATATCATCCCGATACTACTCTCATTAGCCTTTTGGTAGAGCTCTGGAGCGGGCACATGATCCTTGGCTGTGTTAAATTTTCGAGTCAGACGATCCACATTGATGACATAGTCCACATTAGATTCGCTATAGCGAGCATACTCATTATGCGAGGATCCTCGAGTGAAATAGCTCCCCTTAGTCGGGTGAGTTCCTGGTATCGTACGATAGGGGATACCATCTCCGTCGACATCCTTGTACCGGCCCCAGTCGAGATCAGGTACTTCGAGTTGGTCTGCTGATAGTACTTTACCACGGTCATACTTACGATCCTTATCCCATTTGAGAGGAGCTGTGATATGCTCATTCATCCCGAGATCCAGATCTGACATCAAGAACACGGGCGTCTGAAATCTATCTGCTAAGTCTAATCCCTCTGCCGCCATCTCAAAACACTCCGTCGGAGTACTCGGAAAGAGCATCAGGTGCTTAGTATCTCCATGGGACGCATAGGCGCAGAAGAGCACATCTCCCTGCTGGGTGCGGGTCGGCATACCCGTCGATGGGCCTCCTCGCTGTACATTGATCAAAAAGCATGGGACCTCTGCATAGTAGGCCAGTCCGATGAACTCGCTCATCAGAGATATACCTGCGCCACTGGTAGCGGTGAATGATCGAGCTCCATTCCAAGAGCCACCGAGGACCATGCCAATAGCGGCGAGCTCATCTTCTGCCTGTACGATCGCATATTTCTTTTTACCAGTATCAGGGTCTATTCGTAGCTTTTTAGCATGGGTCTCAAATGCCTTTGCGACTGATGTCGAAGGTGTGATCGGGTACCACGTGAGTACCGTAGCACCGCCAAATAAGGTACCTAAAGCGGTAGCTTCATTTCCCTCCATCAGGATCTGATCTCCAATGAGGTCACGACGCTCGACTCGTAGGGGTAGCGGACAGCTGAAGCTCTCCTGAGCAAAGTCATAGCCGAGCTGGAGTGCTTTATAGTTAGGTGGGATGAGCTTTTCTTTTTTTGCAAACTGCTCTGCTATCAGCTTTTTGATCACATCGAGCTCTATATCGATTAGGGCAGCGATCGCTCCCAGATAAATGATGTTTTTAAATAACTGCTGATGCCTCGGTACTTCATAGTGCTCCATACTGATCCGCATCATAGGGATGCCGATCATATTAATATCCTCTCTGTCAAACTCATGGTGGAGCTTCTTAGAGCTATCATAGATGAAGTAGCCACCACTCGTGATACTCTCGATATCCTGCTTGAGCGTCTGTGGATTGACCCCGACGAGGACATCTATACCATCACGACGTCCCAGATATCCTCGCTCACTGATACGCACTTCATACCATGTTGGCAGTCCTTGGATATTGGAAGGGAATATATTTTTAGGAGATACTGGGATCCCCATTCTGAATATTGCTTTGGCGAAAAGCCCGTTGGCACTGGCGGAGCCGGTACCATTCACATTGGCAAATCTGACCACGAAATCATTTACTCTGCTGCTACCAGACATCCTGAACTTGCTTTAGTGACATTATAATAAAACTGCTGCATGTCCCAGGCTGCGGTAGGGCAGCGCTCGGCGCACAGACCACAGTGGAGGCATACATTTTCATCTTTGACCATGACTCTCGATGTCGGGAGCGTGTCCGAGACATAGAGATCTTGCTCCAGATTGAGTGCAGGAGCAAGGAGGCGATCCCGGAGCTCATCTTCAGTACCGTTTTGGGTGAATGTGATGCAGGAGGTCGGGCAGATATCCATACAGGCATCACACTCAATACAGCGACTCGTATTGAATACTGTCTGCACATCACAGTTGAGACAGCGCTGTGCCTCTTTGAATCCTAAGATCTCATCAAATCCCAGCTCTACTTCAATCTTTCGATCGGATAAAGACAGTTTTTTCTCTTCATGAGGGACGGCATAGCGTAGATCGCTGACCACTCCACTATCATACATCCACTCATGGATCCCCATTTTTTGACTCATTAAATTTGTCATGGGATCAGGACGTTCAGTGAGTGACTTGCCATGGCAAAATAGATCTATCGATACAGCGGCTCCATGTCCATGCGCCACCGCAGTGATGACATTTTCTGGTCCGAAGGCGGCGTCTCCACCAAAGAACACCTTAGGATTAGTAGATTGATAAGTGAGCTTATCAACGACTGGGATGTCCCACTTGCCAAACTCAATGCCGAGATCTTTTTCGATCCATGGGAAGGCATTGTCCTGACCGATAGCTATGACGACATCATCTGCCTCTATGAATTCATCGGACTCTCCTGTGGGTATGAGTCTTCGCTTGCCATTTTCATCATATTCGGCTTTGACTTTCTCAAAGATGATGCCTTTTAGCTTACCATCTTCCACTACGAATTCTTTTGGAGGCAAATTATTCATGATAGGGATATCCTCATGCTGAGCATCTTCTATCTCCCAAGGTGAGGCTTTCATATCTTGGAATGGACTCCGTACGACTACCTTGACATCCTCTCCACCGATACGTCGAGAGGTGCGACAGCAATCCATCGCCGTATTGCCACCTCCGAGGACGATTACCTTTTTACCTATTGACTTGATATGCTCAAAGGCTACACCTGCGAGCCACTCGATGCCGATATGGATATTTGCTTTTGCCTCCTCATATCCCGGTAGTTTGAGCACACGACCTTTGGGGGCACCCGTACCTACGAATATCGCATCATAGTCCTGCTCCAGTATCTCAGCCATCGACTCCACATAGTGATTGAAGTGGGTATAGATGCCGAGATCGAGGATATAGTTGACTTCTTCGTCGAGTACCTCTTCTGGTAGTCTAAATGCAGGTATCTGAGTCCGCATCATGCCACCTCCTTTTTGCCACTCATCATAGAGATGTATCTCATAGCCAAGAGGGGCGAGGTCACGAGCCACTGTCAGTGAGGCTGGGCCTCCGCCAATGAGTGCGATTTTTTTGCCATTTGGGGTGAAGGGGCCTTGAGGCATGCGACTCTTTACGTCGCCTTTATTATCAGCGGCGACCCGCTTGAGACGACAGATGGCTACGGGCTCTTCTTCTACTCGGCCACGACGGCAGGCTGGCTCACAGGGGCGATCGCAGGTCCGTCCGAGGATGCCTGGGAATACATTGGACTCCCAATTAATCATATAGGCATCATCATATCGCTCAGCTGCGATCAGGCGGATGTACTCTGGCACAGGTGTATGTGCGGGACAGGCATACTGACAGTCCACCACCTTATGAAAGTACTCTGGATCCTTGATATTAGTAGGATTCATAATAAGATAGTCTTGTTGCTCTTTTGAAGGTAATAGAAAAGCTTTAAGTATGAAAAATTGAAAACACTAAATTGGTCAATGGCGTGTACAAAGTGAAAAAGTGTATATCCTCATAGTGTCCTGAGATAAAGCTGTAACTTTATGATATCACCTGAATCTCGACAATAAATGATCACCGAAAAGAAAGTATATGATGGCCCTGGTGGCCCATTCGAGGGATATATCTGCTATGACGATAGTCATGATGATCAGCGCCCATTAGTCTTGGTCAGTCATGCCTATGGAGGCCAGTCGGAGTTTGACATAGAAAAGGCTCAGCTACTGGCAGAGATGGGCTATGTCGGATTTGCCATAGATATGTATGGTCAGGGGAGGAGGGCCAAATCTCCCGATGAGGCGAGTGCCCTGATGGCGCAGTTATTAGCTGATAGAGTATTGCTTTCCGAGCGTATCAATAATAGCCTCAAAGTGGGCCGTCAGCATCTGATGGTGGATGCCAGTAGAGTCGGAGCTATTGGTTTTTGTTTTGGAGGTAAGTGTGTGTTGGACTTGGCGAGATCAGGAGCACCATTAGCTGGCGTCGTGAGTTTTCATGGGATACTGGATGCTCCGGAGATTAACTATACAGACCCGATCAGTACTAAGGTATTAGTCTGTCATGGCTGGAATGATCCACTGGCGACACCACTGGATGTCATCGAGTTTAGCGCTGAGATGTCTGAGCGACAGGCAGATTGGCAGTTATTAGCTTTTGGAAATGTAGGGCATAGCTTTACTAATCCAGCAGTAGATCGTAGGGATGAAGGCTACTACTACGATGAGAATGCTCATCGCAGATCATGGCGAGTGATGGAGGGATTCTTTGCAGAAGTATTCGCATGAGTCAGCCCCTGTCAATACAGCAGACTAAAGAATGGGTCGAGCAGATCGTCGTAGGGCTCAATCTATGCCCATTCGCTCAGTATCCACTGCAGGCGGAGACGATCCGATATCTAGCTGTAGCGAATACAAATCAGCTGCGCACTATCGTAGCGGATGAGCTCCAGTATCTCAGTGCTGGGGATAGCGATGAGGTCGAGACTACGCTGCTCGTCATCGAGTCAGGCTATGAGGACTTTTTGGCCTATCTGGATCTCATAGACCAGTGTCAGGCTATCTTAGTACAGGGTGACTATGAAGGCGAGATTCAGATCGCCAGCTTTCATCCACAGTATCAGTTCGCCGATCTCAATGCTGACGATGTGCGAAACTATACGAATCGATCTCCCTATCCCATGATACATCTTATCCGAGAGTCCTCCATATCTCGAGCTGTGGATACCTATCCAAACATCGATCACATCCCCGTGCGAAATCAAGAGCTACTACTCAAGCTGGGGAAGGGGTATTTTGAGAAGTAGAAGGCTGCAATATGCCGTTTTTGCGCTATTGTCATGAGTGCGATCAGCTGCTATCTTGGCCATCAAAAAAGGATATGGCACGCATTATTTTAAGTCTATTTATTGCATTGTTTTCTTATTCGGCTCATGGTCAAATCATCTCCGAGATAGAAGGACGACTCAGTGTACACCCAGCGGGAGATATCACGAGTCAGATGATCGGGGATACGCTGTCTGTAGCTCCCAGTGGTGACAACAATACATTCATAGGACACAGGGCAGGATTTGAATCGACAGGTGGGAGCTTTCAACAAACCTATATCGGAAGTGGTGCTGGCCAAGGTGCTACTAATGGATCACTTAATACAGCAGTTGGTTATCTAAGTGGCAGTGGATTATCAAGTACTTCAAACTCTTTCTTTGGCGCTTTTTCGGGGAAGGATGCATCTGGGTCCAGCAACACTTATTTAGGATACTTTGCTGGTGCCGATGTATGGGGTAGTGATAATGTCTTGATAGGAAATAGTGCAGGCCCGAGTACGAACTCCAAACTATTTTCTGACAGGCTCTATATCAACAACGCCGCCAGCAACTATCCACTCCTTTATGGTGAATTTGACAAGGGGCTCCTCACAATACATCATGGTGCAGATGATGGCTTGGCTTCTGCCGCTCAAGGACTCCGTATCCAGAGAAGAGGTACTACTCTGTCATGGACGCAGCATATTCAGAGCGATGGCGATCTGGGCTTTTATTATGGAGGATCAGGAGGTACGCTGATGACACTCCAGCCGGATGGCACACTCATCATCAGTGGTGATATCATAGCGGACAATATTCCTACTATGAGCCAGATCCAGGATCTACAAGAGGAAAATAAACGGCTAAAGAGTCAAGTCCAAGAATTAACTCAAATGGTCAAGGAACTAATGCCTGTGGAGTCAGAGAGATAAATCTACTCCCCGATCTTGCCGAGCTCGATACCCTCAGAGTAGGCGACCTCGATACCTGCATCTTTGAATCCTTTTTTAATCGCAGCTAAGGACTCAAATGTCGCATCCCAGTAGTCGTCAGGATGGATGTAGGGTCTGACGCTCAAGACCAGATTGTGCGAGTCAAAAGTCTCGATCCCGATCAGCGGTGCGGGGTCGAGCTTGATGGTTTTTACCTCGTTGAGTGCTTTTTGGATGACCTCTTTGACTCGTGGGAAACTCTCTGCATAGGGCATGGTCACATTTAGCTCAAGACGCATTTCGCCTTTCGTTGAGAAGTTAGTGATGATATTATCAGTCACTTGTCCATTAGGGATGATGAGTGTTTTATTGCCTGGTGTAGCGAGGATGGTATTAAAAATCTGAATGCTTTCCACCTTGCCAAACATATCAGATATCTGTACCCAATCACCAACTTTATAAGGCTTAAAAAATACGATGGTAATTCCAGAAGCAAAGTTGCCCAAGAAACCTTGCAGGGCTAAACCTACAGCGAATACTACACCCGCTAATACTCCCATCAATGCAGATACTTGAAATCCGAGTGTCCCAGCGGCAATTAATATCACTATAAACTTCAATGCTAAGGAAGCCATTGACATGAAGAATCCTAATAGCTCTGGCCCTAAGTTGGAGCGCTCGAGGACTTTCTCAAATACACCAGTGATCTTTTTGACCAACCACAGACCGATTACCATGATGACTACGGCGAGCAAGATCTTAGGGGCAAATGTCATCGCCCAATCTATAGCCATAGTGCTGTATTTTTCTATCACTGCTGTATCCATGATTTCTATCTTATATCGACAAAAATAGAACACATCATATATTCTATGTCATGAGCACATTGATAAATCGTAAAGTCAGAAAAATTATCTCACTATAGGCAGTACTATTTTGGATGGATACTGAAGGCCGTGATGGATGGCATTGTGCGCTACTACTCCTTCTGATTCATCATAGTTGTCTCCTCCCGTATTGAGATTGCGAGCAAATCGTGGGAAGTTACTACTCGAGATCTCCACTCGTATGCGATGTCCCTCGGCAAAATAATTGCTCGTAGACATGGGAGTCAGATCGAGCTGATATACTTCTCTTTCTTTCATCATTACCTCCTTATCATAGCCCTCTCGATAGCGAGCCCGCTGGATGGTCTCATCGAGATTGTACGCAGTGCCATCTGGATATACATCGATGAGCTTGATGGTGAAGTCTGTATCCCGAGCATCACTCGATACATAGAGTGTCGACTCGATGAATCCCGATATCTCTACTCCCGTCTGGAGAGGTTCTGATGTATATACTAAGATGTCATGACGAGTCTCCATATGTCGCTGATCGTAGGCGCCTCCTTTTACTGCATTGCCCGTGCAGCACACATTGCCACCATAGGATGGTACAGGATTCATAGGATCATAGGTGAAGCTGTCAGTACCTGATGATGCGGCAGCTGTAGTGCTGAGTGTCCCATCTCCGTATAGAGAGTTTGCCCCGGTGTCACTCGACAGATAGTAGGTTACCATCTCAGCTGACGCTGGCGGCCATTGGTCAGCGGACTGCCATTCATTGCTACCCATGGTATAGTACTGGACCCTCGGTGTTTTTTCTTTGAAGTCATTCTCTTCGCCTTTGAGCCACAAGTCAAACCAATCATAGATCTGCTCGTCATAGTTGAGTCGGGCATCACCGATGTTTCTCTCGCCGACTACGGTGTTTTCGGTAGCACGCTTATAGGCGCAGTGTAGTGTAGGAGCGATGACAAGATACTGATTATCAGCTATCTCAGGGTCGTCGATATTGTTTCTGACATGATTGAAGAGTGCCAGATTGGGACTGATAGAGACATCATACCAAGAGGCGAACCAAAAGCTCGGTACTCCAAATCCCATATCATCGTGGTAGAGTCCACCTTCATACCATGCTGGATCATTGGGATTACGGGTGATCATCTTATCATAGATTTCTCGTTTACCGCCTATGTTTTGGAGGATGTCAGTCAGTGGCAGATGCTGCAGAGCTTCAGCCATATCGACTTTTGGATTTTCCGGGGCGAGATCATAAAATCTGGAGATCCTGATCAGGTCCTCCTGGGTAGCTCCTACTGGTATTCTTGGTTTGAATTTATCATGCTCTACGCCATATAGCCAAGAGAAAAATAGCATTTGCTCGACTCCGCCTCGATACCAGTTGCCCTGCTCATAGTAGTCGCCGACTCTGCCGACACCAGCGCCATATCCCTGCGGCACCATACACGCATGAGAGGGATGATCGAGCGCAGCTACAGCCATCTGCCATTCTGCAGTAGAGGAGCAACCTAAGGTGCCTATCTTTCCATTGCTCCAGGATTGATCCTTTATCCACTCAAAGGCATCATAACCATCGGTGAGTGGTGCTCCGAGGATATCCCACTCACCCTCAGAAAAGTACCGACCTCTTTCGTTTTGAACTACATAAGCATAGCCTCGCTTAACAGCTTCATAGGCTCGCTGCATAGTGCGAGTGCGCTGCTCACCATCGCCCCAACTATTGAAGTTGTAAGGAGTCCTCGAGAAAATTACTGGTACTGGCTCATCGGTCTTAGGTCGATAGATATCAGTACATAACCTGATACCATCTCGCATCGGCATCATGACTTTCTGATCCACAATGGCGATCTCATTCATCTTAGTGACGATGTCATCCTGAGCTATGGTGGATGCTATCGGAGACAAAATGATCATAGCAATGGCGATGTAGCTTGATAGGCTTTTCATGTTCTATTATTCTTTGTGCAATGACTAAAAATAATCAATTCCAACTCGTCACTCGCCACTAATTACTCATTACTCACATCAATCCTACATGATCATGTGGGAAATAGGGAGTGGTAGTACTTCAACTTTGGAGTATGAACGAAAAACAACAGAAGCTACTCCAAGACTATACGCAGTCACCTCTAGAGGTGCAGCAGCTCATAGGAGCCTATGCGATCAGCCAGTATGCTGAGATCGAGGAGCAGCTCCTCACATCTATTCATCCATCTAAATCTAACACTAATGAAAAATCAAATCAGTAAGCGTGAGCAAGAAGTACTACACCTCATCGCCCACGAAAACTCCACGAAGATGATCGCTCGAGAGCTATATATCTCTGAGCATACGGTCATCAGTCATCGTAAGAATCTCATGATGAAACTCAATGCCTCTAATACTGCAGGACTCGTGAGGCGAGCTTATGAGACGGGTTTTTTGAAGCTAAGTAGACAGGTAGCTGTGGTGTGCTTTCTGTTGATCGGATGTAATCTGTTTGCCCAGTTGGAGACAGAGATCCGCACTGATGGGATCGTAGTACCTCGGGGTGATACGTCCGAGATATTGACACCTGTAGAGGGCATGTTTTTTTATTCTACGGCAGACAGTGCCTTTATGTTTTATGATGGAGCGCAATGGTCTACGATAGGCACAGGCCAAGAAGCTGTATCTGCAATAGACAGTGTAATAGTGGATCTTGCCATAAAATTAAAGCCAAGTGACACAAATGAGTCTGGTCAGCTTGTACTAAATGATGCAGAGGGTAATCCAGGGGTCATTATCTATGGACACTATCCTGGTCAGGGAGCTGGATATATAGAGCTTTTTAATGGAAATGGAGTACAAACAGCTTTTATAAATGGTGATGCACCCAACCATAGTGGAAGAATGATACTCAAAGATTCTTTGGGGATGAATAGGATCCAACTTAATACAAATCATCAATCCACTGGAGATGCAAGAGTCGTCACTGACGAAATCGAAATAAGAGGTGGTAGTGATTTAGCAGAGCTATTTGATATTACTACAGAAGGAGAGCACTTATCTCCCGGTATGATCGTATCCCTTGATGAGGAGCATCCAGGTAAATTGATCCTAAGTAGTGAGGCTTATGATAAAAAAGTAGCAGGTGTGATCTCTGGCGCCAATGGTATCAAGCCAGGAATACTCATGGGACAAGATGAGACAATAGCTACAGGAGACGATCTCGTGACTCTCTCTGGACGTACTTATGTCAAGGCTAATACCTCTAATGGTAACATAAAAGTAGGAGATCTCATCACGACCTCGGATGTGGCTGGAGAGGCCATGAAGGCAAAACATAAGCGAAAATCGCAAGGAGCTATCATCGGAAAGGCGATGACACCGCTGACTGGAGGAAATGGGTATGTGTTGGTATTAGTTAATCTCCAATAGTAAGAGTCATGAAGTATTTCAAATACGCTTCTGTAATAACAGTCGGGGCATTGCTCATTTTCATACTTTTTGTCCAGAGAAATGAGGGAGATATTGACACCGTCGCATCTATAAGTGAATCACCAGACGGTAGAGATGAATGGAGAGCGATGATGAGAGATGGAGGAGTATCTCAAAAACAGTATGATAAAGCACTCAAAGATGTAGAAATGGACGTGCTTAAAGCGAAAAAAAGCCATCTCAAGGATGGTGGGCTATCCAAATGGGAGGATCTTGGGCCTGGTAATTATGCAGGTCGGACACGTGCTATAGCTGTCGATCCCCGAAATACGAACACCCTATGGGTGGGAGGTGTGAGTGGTGGACTATGGAAATCAACAAATACAGGTAATAGCTGGACACCTAAGGGCTTATCAATTGCTAATTTCTCTATTACGAGCATACTCATCGATCCTGATTATCCAGATACTATGTTTGTCAGTACAGGAGAAGGTATTACAGCCTTTGGGGCAAATGCTGTATCAGAAGACATACCTTATCAATCAACTCCTGGAGGAGGAGTATTCAGAAGTTTTGATGGAGGAAATAGCTGGGAAAGAGTACCAGGCATAAGTGACTTTCAATTATCTTCTTTTTTCTTATGGGTAAATAAAATAGTCTTTGAGCCTGGAGATCCGAGTATTTTTTACGCCGTCACCTCAGACAAAAACATCGATGGTGTAGGCTCTCGTGGCAGTATTTACAAATTTGAAAATTATGGGGCCTCTTATACATACCTACAAGATTTCTCATTAGGAGGTGCTTTAGATATAGAAATAGATCCGATCAACACAACAAGGATATACGTGGGATATGAAGAGGGTTTAGTGAAAAGCAATCTGCTTGGAAATGATTTAGATTTTACTAATCAAAATGGGGTTAGCGGATTCCCTTCTGATCCGGGGCGAGTGGAGATCGCTATCGATCCGTCTACTAATACTACAGTCTACGCTCTCTGCGAAGGAGATACTATTAACTATGGCAAGTTGTACAAATCTACCAATGGAGGCCTAAACTGGACTGATATGAATCTATCGGTAGAGGTTTTTAAAAGTGGAAGCGGTGGGAATCAAGGTTGGTATGATAATACTATATGGGTAGATCCAGTTGACCCAGATGTGGTGATCATCGGTGGTATTAGTATTTTTAGGAGTACTGATGGGGGTAGCTCTTTCACACAGATTTCTTCTCCCAATGATTATTACAATGGCACATCAGCTCATGCCGACTGTCATATAGCTGTAGCAGCCTCTAATTATAGTAGCACAGCTCGAGTCCTATATTTTGGTACTGATGGAGGTATATGTAGAGCTACTAATATTTCGAATACCAGTTTAACTTCAGGCTGGCAAATCAAAAATGGCAACTCACTTAATACCACACAGTTTTATGCATTCGATGTGGCTGGCACCTCTACTGATATAGAGATTATCGGTGGAGCACAAGATAATGGAACTCTTTTGAGCATTGATGATGGTCTTAATTGGTCGCATGAATTAGGGGGTGATGGAGGATATTGTGCTATATCAAGACAAGACCCAGATATCAAATGGGCCTCCAAACAAAATGGGAGGATTTACGCTACTTTTTCTGGTAGCTTTTTCTTTTTTGATTCATTGGTTGCATCTCCTAATTTCATAGCTCCCATAGCTATTTTCCCAAATGATGGAACAAAATTACTCGCTGGAGATCAAAAACTTACCCAGTATGATTATGATCTTGGATCCAATGTTAGAAAAGATGTGAGCCCAACGGGTTCCCGAACTTTTGTAAAGATATCTGCTATAGATATAGCACCAGATGGATCAAAAGTGGTCGTAGGATATACAAATGGAGAGGTATGGATAGGTACGCCAGGAGTTACCTGGGATTGGGGCACAGGATTTGCAGCCAATTTTTTTAGGCCGATTTCATCAATTAGCATTAACCCGAATAACTATAATAAAATTGCTGTCTCAACTGGCGGGTATTTTGATAATAATGTCCATATTTCAAATGATAATGGGGTAAGCTGGACAGAGCGATCTTCAGGTATACCTTCTCTCCATATCAATAAATTACTATGGCACTATAGTGAGCCAGGCTGGATATATGCTGGCACAGACTTAGGTGTATATGCATCGGAGGATAACGGTGAAAATTGGAACGTCTCTCCTCATTTTGATCTTAATGATGGACCCGTTTTTACAGAGGTGACCGATATGAAATGGGGGCCTGATCTCCAGTCACTTGATGGGCCAAATCTTTATATAGCTACCTATGGCAGAGGTATTTGGAAAACAAAAACTGGTGCAAGGCCTAATATTTACTTTGACTACTTAAATCCAAGCACCCAAAATGTAGGGACCGTGGCAGATCCATATCGGACCATAGAAGATGGTGCAGAGACACAGGCCAATGGGCAAACTTGGCACATCGGGGCAAATGACTATAAGACTACGGAGACTATCATCCTCGACAAGCGACTCGGAGTGCTACAGAAGTCAGGCACTGGCTCCATCATCATCGGAGATAATTGATTATTCGTATTTTGAGTGTGTTCATTTGATGTTTAGGAGTGGTTTTTATTTAAGTAGATCACTCCTAAATAATTATGACTTAGTGATTTATGGTATTTATGATAAGTAGTACAGTGTCAAAGGTTATTCTGAGGATATTCAAAGTCTATTGCGATAACTCTTTGGGTACTTATAATAGGATGACATCTTTGATTTTCTCTTTGTTAGCAGTTATAGCTGTATCGCATACCGCTCATGCTCAATTAAGTAAAGGAGTTGATAGCTTGAAATTGGTATTGAGTGAATCCCAAAATGACAGTTTGCGCATTAGCGCTTTAATCGAGTTGTCTAACTATTTTAAAGAAAGGCAAATAGATACATCTGAATATTATCTTCTTGAAGCATCAAGGTTAATTGATACAACATTGATTTCAGAACAAGTAGCCCAGTATTACTATACCAGAAGTAAATTAGACTTTAAAAAAAGCTTAGGAGATAAGGCTATTCTTAATGGTTTAAAAGCGTTGAATCTACTCGAAGATAGTGAAAATCAATCCTTAGTTGGTGATGTGAATATTGCTATAAGCAAAGCATATTTTATAAAAAGAGATTATGATGAGGCGCATAAGTATGGCCTCATAGCTCAAAATATTGGAATAGAAATAAAGGACTCTTTTCTTCTTACTGGTTCATTAGACATCAGGGCTAATATCATGCGCATGTTGAAGTCATGGGATGAGTCAATAGATCTTTTTAATCAGGCTGCTGAAATAAACAAGGCTATGGGAAGAGAGGGAAGCGCTGCAAGAAATTTGGCAAACATTGCCACAGTATATTCGATCACAAAAAAGTATGAAAAGTCAAAGCCTTATTTTAAGGAAGTTATAGATATAGCAGAGCGTATTGATGATCCTTTTTTAGAAGCCTTTTCTTTAGGGAATTTGGGTATGAATTACGTTGAACTGAATCAAGTGGATTCTGCGGAGATGTTTTTGCAAAGAGCATTAGAGAAATATGCAAAAATGAATAATCAGTACAGAGTGCTGCGGACTACGAGTCAGTTATCTCGTCTTTATATGGGACAAAATGAGTTTAATAGAGCTATTGACGTCTTAGAACCTGCATATCAATCGGCCCAAGGTGTTACGGATTTGAAATTGATTGATGATTTGGCTTTTAATTTGGGAGACTCCTATGAAGGCATAAGGGATTACAAGAATGCCTTAAAGTACCACAGGATACATATGGAATTGCAAGATTCTATGTTGAATAATCAAGTGACTCAAGCAGTCAGTGAGGCAGAGGCTAAATACGAAACAGAAAAGAAAGAAGCAGAAATCGAACGACTCAACCTCGAAGATGATCTCAATCAAGTCCGCCTTTCCCGCCAGCGATTAGCACTTGGGGGTACTACCGTCGGGTTGGGATTACTCTCATTTTTACTTTATCGACTCTTTGGGCAGAAGCGGCAGATAGAGTCGCAAAATGAAGTGATATCTACAGCACTCACCGAAAAAGAAACCCTGCTCAAAGAGATACACCATAGAGTCAAAAACAACATGCAGGTCATCTCTTCGCTCCTACGTATCCAGTCCAATCAAACTCAAGACGCAGGTGCGCTGGAAGCGCTCAAGGAAGGACAAAGTAGAGTGCAGTCCATGTCGCTAATTCATCAGGATCTCTATCAGCATGATAATCTCACAGGTATCTATATGCCAGACTATATCGAGAAGCTCGGGCAGAGTCTCCTGCAGACTTACCAGTTGTCTCCTGATCAGGTACATATCAGCACCGATATAGATGAGCTGACTCTCGATGTCGATACGGTGGTGCCTTTGGGCCTAATAATCAATGAGTTAGTGACCAATTCATTGAAGTATGCCTTTCCAGATGGACGATCCGGCGATATCAGGGTGACACTTGCTGAGGCAGCTGATCATCTCCAGCTCGTTGTCAGTGATGATGGGGTAGGCATGTCTACTGAGGAGATCTCAGAGGGCTATGGTAGTGGATTGATCCGAGCCTTTGCACAGAAGCTGGATGCGGACATAGAGATAGAGTCTATTGACGGGACGACTGTCAGCTTATCCATCCGTGACTATCACCAGGCATAGTGAGTATTGTTTCTCGTGGTTTTTCTATCTTAATGCTCAGTATATCTAACTGACAAGAAGAATCATGAAATCATTTTCAGTTTATCTTAATTTTTCTGGAGAGTGCGAGGAAGCCTTCCGATTTTATCAGCAGTGCATGGGTGGAGAGATTAGCTCCATGAGTAGATTTAGCGATATGCCCAGTGGGCCGGGTCAGCCTGAGCTGCCTGCTAAGTATATGGATCAGATCATGCATGTCACACTGAGTATCGGCGATATCGTACTCATGGGTAGCGATCAGCCTGAGGGATTTGGTCCTCCCAGACAGCTGGGCAATAATTTCTCGATCTCCATAGCGACGAGTAGTCGAGAGGAGACGGATCAGATATTTGCAGCGCTATCTACTGATGGGACTATCACTATGCCACTGGCAGATACATTTTGGGGATCGTATTTTGGGATGTGCTGCGACAGATTTGGGGTCAACTGGATGGTGAGTTTTGATCTTCAGTCAGCATAACAGATTTTCATGTCGGTAGTACTATTAGTAGAAGATGATCCGATCATATCTCATGATCTATCGCTCATTCTGGAGCAAAATGGCTACAGCATAGCCAAGATCTGTCATAGATCTGATCGTGCCATTGATGCCCTATCCAAATATGCTATCGATATAGCGATCCTCGATATCCATCTGGGACGAGGAGGTAGTGGTATGGATGTGGCCGCCGTTATTCATGAGCACTATGACATGCCTTATATTTTTCTGACTTCATTCTCCGATACAGATACGCTTTCTACGGCGCAGGAGTATAGTCCCTACGGTTATCTGGTCAAGCCTTTTCAGGAGGCTACCTTATTGACTACTTTGGCTATAGCCAAAGCTAATCATAGTAAGCTGAATAAGGGGCTGAGCTTTGATCACCTACCAGTATCCCTGACTGCTCAGGAGCGCACTATCTGTGAGCAGCTCTCCACTGGTAAGTCCTATCAGCAGATAGCCGAGGATATCCATGTATCTATTAATACTGTCCGCTATCACGTCAAAAATCTCTATGAAAAGCTGCAGGTCAACAGTCGATCTGGCTTACTTGCACAATTATTGGGCTGATTATTCTCTATATCTGATCGCTGATAGATTGATCTCTTAGTAGCTTTGCGCTCGCATGAAGCAAAAAGCATTTTTAGCGGTAGTAGTAGCCTCGATCATTATGAGTCTCAGCGGTCTACTCATCAAGAGTATGACTATACCTGCGACGTCGATGGCTTTCATCAGGATGCTGGTGCCTACTCTGGTCGTAGGCGTGTATCTCGTGGCTAAGGGAGTGCCTCTATTTAGAAATAAATTGCCCTTTATATTTGGCATCTCTGCGCTCAATAGTGCTCGTATGTTCATGTTTTTCTCAGCCTATGTCTATACGTCTATTGGCAATGCTGTAATCATCCTATACACTTGGCCGATTTTTGCCACCATATTCGGAGTTTTCATACTCAAGGAGACCATCTCTACTCGTAATATTCTACTCCTGATCTTAGCATTTGTCGGCATTATCATAGTCAATCATGATAAGACTTTCAGCTGGGAGAGTTCGGACTTCATCGGTATGATGGCAGCATTTGGCTGTGCTATCGTCTATGCGCTGATGATGATTTTATTCAAGCGAGAGTCTGATAATTTTCGATTGCCAGAATTGATTTTTTATCAAAATTTCATTCCCACTTTAGTCTTCCTACCTTTTTTCTTGAATAATCAGGCGCCGACTGCATTGGATTGGGGATTGGCTACTACGCAGGGGTTGTTGATAGGTTTGATTGGATATCTATTATTCTTCTTCGGACTGCGCCATCTTAAGGCATCTACTTACTCTATGATCACCTACTTAGAGATCATAGGAGCCATAGCTATCGGAGTATTGATCTTGGGTGAAACATTGTCGGTCGGTACTGTTATAGGAGGTGTATGCATCGTCATCAGTACCTTATTACTAAAGACTAAGTAATGCTCAATCTGGATGATCTATGGATAGGAGATACAGTGCGTATCAAGACTTCGTACAAGGTCTGTACCTATATGGGCCGTGCTAAGGATGGTCGTGCTCGAGTCAAGTATCGAGAGAAGATATTGCTCGTAAGAGCTAAAAATCTGGAGAGCTATGAGTATCCTGAGCAGGCGTCACAGGAGCTGTGGAATGATCTGCCTCATGATATACGGACTCCGCCTAAGAGCAGTCACGAATGGCCCAGCTCGATAGATCTACATATCGATGTGCTCAATCCTACTCTCGAGCATGAGGCCCCCCAGATCATACTCAATCATCAACTGGTCAAATGCCGTGAGTATATAGAGCGATCTATCCAGCTCGGGATGAAGTATGTCACGATCATACATGGTAAGGGTACTGGACAGCTCAAACGAGAGGTCGATCATATCATCGAGCAGTATGACGAGATCCGATATGCTATCCCTCAGAATGATGGCGGCGCCACTGAGATCTGGCTCAAGTAGTCCAGCCTACACGAAGTATTGATTGATCTGCCAGATGATTTCTTGCGGAGCTTCGACATTAGGGTAGTGTCCGATATCATCGAGTACCACGGCGTCAGGATCGGGTATGAGCTCTCGGTATCTATCTACGAGGTGCTGACCTGAGACAGGGTCGAGAGGCCCATTGACGAGGCGCATAGGAGTCTTGGTGCGCTGCATGGCATCGACCCATCGATCTCGGTGCTCCTGACGATCATGCATATAGTGGATCGTCCGAGAGAAGCAGCGCTTACCATTGTTATAATTGATGATATCCCAAAATGCGTCCAACTCCTGCTCAGAGGGTGGAGTATTAGGGCCAAATACTTGTATCAAATTTTTAGATAGCGATTTTTTGCTGAGGGCCATGTTCACATACTTACCCCATCGGCCAAGTAGGAGTGTCTGTATACGTCTCGGTCGGTGCGTCTCTGCGAATAAGCCACCATTGAGTAGCATTAGTTTTTGGATAGTAGGTAGAGTGCTATCGCTCATACGCCGTGCGATCATCTCCTGAGCTACGCTGACACCGTAGTCGTGGGCCAGTAGATAGCAGCTTTTGATGCCTTTTTGCTGGAGGATAGACTCGGCGATATCCGTCTGCTCGATGAGCGAATAGTCATAAGGATAGGGCTTATCTGAGTAGCCAAATCCTAAGAAGTCAAAAGCCAATAAATCATAAGTCTTATGGAGCTTTGGCCAGATCTTGTACCAGTCATAGCAAGATGTGGGGAAACCATGTAGAAAGAAGATGACAGGCTTGTCTCCCGTCATATTTTCCTTCACAAAAATCTGATGGTCTCCTACTTTGAGGTGCTCCCCATGTCTATACCATATCCTATAATCTACCAACTCTGTTATATTTTATTCATGGAAAAATAATCTCTTTTGCTGAAGTTTCATGGACTTCTGCATGGATTGTTATTAGATTGTGCCTTCGTTATCATGATACAGAGGTGAAAAAGAAAATCGTACTCAAGGTAGGTACCAGTACACTCACAGGTGGTACTACTCGTATATCCCGAGGTAAGATCGAGGATATAGCCAGTCAGCTTCAGTTGCTCAAAAAGGATTTTGATATTGTCTTCGTCACGTCTGGAGCGATAGCCGCTGCTCGCCAGTTTAGCAATATCAAGAATGGTGCTGAGATAGAGGTCAAGCAGGCTTTGGCATCCATCGGACAGCTGCAGCTCATGCGCCTATATCAAGAGATATTCAGAGATTTTGACCTACTGATGAGTCAGTGTCTGTTGACCTATTATGATTTTAATAATCTCGAGTCTCGGACTAATATGCGCAATACCATTGAGACGCTCTTAGAGTTTGACTATATCCCTGTGATCAATGAAAATGATACCGTAGCTACCGATGAGATTAAGTTTGGAGACAATGATAAGCTGGCTGCTCTCACCGCAGAGCTGGTAGATGCAGACTTATTAGTCCTCGCTACAGATACCAATGGGCTCTACAGCGCTGATCCTAAGAAGGATCCCTCTTCCGAGGTGATCACTGAGGTGAGAGACATAGATGACATCCGCCACTTCATCAGCGATACTAAGTCTGATCAAGGTAGCGGAGGTATGAGGTCTAAGATTGAAGCAGCTGAGATAGCTCAGCTGGCTGGTATCGAGACATGGATCATTAATGGGAGTACGCACAACTTTTTACTGGATGCCATATCTGGTCGAGTGCCATTCACCAGAGTCGTATAGCTTATCTCTGCACATATAGCCTTGAGCGATATTATTCCTTTAGATTTACCTTTATGGCTTCGCTCATGCCCAGATCAGAGTTGAGCACAGCACGATAGGTGTTTTTACCATCATTGATCTCCACAGCCGTAGTATTAGGAGGTATCTCTCCGATATTATCAGCCCGCAATATGATGTAGTTTTCGGGTTGTGTGAGCACATATTTGAATGTGGTTTTCTCTTGCTTTGCCTCCAGATATTTGACCAGCCATTCATCATTGATTTTGAGAGATATGATGTCATTATCGACCTTGCTATCATCCCAGATACTGATGGAGATGATACGATTAGTTACGTCGAGCGTATCCTTGAGCACCACATCACGACCAGTGATCTCCAGTGGTTTCGTCTCTTTTATTTTATAGCTGATTTTGAATAGGATATTATTCACCTCCTGAGCGGTGAATGACAGGGTATTGTCGATGAGCTTCCAGACGCCATTTACATTTGCCTCAAAGTCTACCACCTCAAATTTTTCTGGAAACACCCAGACGTAATTTACATCTTCAAATCCCTCTGGCACTGCAGCACAAAATCCATAGTAGCCATCTCTGCTTTCGAGATAGTCATTTTGAAAGATGTAGAGCCCATCCTTGATGATGAGATCTTCATCCGTCATCTGATCCTCCCTGATCAGTGAGAAGCTCCCAGAATTAAATGATATTCGATTGTATTTTTCATCGAGGAGGGCCTGAAAGTCATAGTCTCTGGGCGATGTAAAGCTGAAAACTTCGTCTGGGGTTCGACCTTTTTCTATGTAATGCCAACTATTTTGACGTTTTGAGACTACTTTAGTATAATCTTTGTATGATATACCATCCTCATGGAGATATCTGATAAAATCAGTCTTATATCCCTGAGCACAAATCGTCACTGCAGCAATCAGACCAACAAGTAGAAGTATATATTGCTTCATAATCATGCGATTATATATACAGATACTTGTAATGCAAAATTTTAAATACCAAATGTTTGGTTAAAAAAGGGTCCAGTATGCGTCAAAAGGCTTATCACTATCTTTCTCGAGTGGCTTTAACTGCAGTATTTTTCTTGATTTGCTCGTCAGCGAATGGGCAGGATCTTATAGAGCGTACACTTAAAAATGTGACTCTTCCTGCTAGCGAGCCTACAAAGCCAATAGGTAAGCAAATTCACTCTTACCGTTGGCCAAAGTCTGGTATCTCATTGTTTGAACTTCATAAATCGAAGAAGTCTAATGCGTATAGTGAATACACAGATGAGGCTGTTTATTTGACTATTGACCAAAAGAAGTTAAGCCGATCATTTAAATCAAATGAGGACCTTGTACGATTTAACGTGCCTGTGTCAGCTTCAGCAAGTTTTGATCTCATTCTGGAGTCAGTTGAGATCTTAGCACCTGACTATAAAATGGAAACCAGTGACGGTCGTGTGATCTATCCAGATCGCTCAAATTTCAAATTTTATCGAGGTATCATAGCGGATGATCCTAACTCGATAGCGACAGTCACCATCATAGGAGACAAAGTCCGTGCGCTGATCTCTGATGACCATGGTAATTATATCTTAGGAGAGCTGCCGAAAGAGAAGGGAATATTCACGCTATACAATGATAAAACGCTGAAGAAAAATCTGGGCGAATTTTGTCAAGTGAGTGATTCTGACTTGCCTGCTTCTATTGTTCAGGATCAGGAAAAAGTATCAACAGATAAATCAACAACCTCTCCTTGCGTCCCGATCTATGTAGAGGCAGACTATAAGATGTATCAAGATCATGGGAATAGTGAATCAAACGTGGAAGTATTTATTGCATCATTATTGAATGAGGTAGCTACTATTTATACAAACGAAAGTATCTCTATTTCCTTGTCTTCGACTTTTGTTTGGACATCAAATGATCCTTATAACATGAACAATCTTTCTTTTGCAATTCAGCAGTTTGCTAATCAAAGAATGGATAATTATGATGGTCGTTTGGCACATCTGATTTCTGGAGAGAGCGGTGAGGGAGGATTGGCATGGTTAGATGTATTATATAGTGAGTATACTACTTATTGTCTTTATGAGTGTGCAGGCCAATATGAAGGTTTTGTTTTCCCTTGTGGATATGATCCATGTGGAGGCCCTTGTGGCGGGTATGATCCAAGTTGTTTGAGTTCAGTTCCAGTCCAAGAGACTGGTCCGTATGCCGTCAGCTCAGGAATGTCAACTTCGGTCACATCATATCCTACTTTTTCTTGGGAGGTAGAGGTTTTTGCTCATGAAATGGGGCATAATTTCGGTTCACCACACACTCATGCTTGTGCATGGGGGCCAAATCAGAATATGACAATAGATGATTGTGGAAATTATTATTTAGTCAACAATAATGTTAATGATGATCCTTGGGAGGATGGAATAATTGATGATCCGAATGAAGCAGAGGGATTTGGGTGCTGGAACCCTAATAATCCGGATATTCCTTCATCGGGTACAATAATGAGCTACTGTCATTTAACAACCAGTATAGATCTCGCTATGGGATTTGGTACAGAGCCAGGTGATTTAATACGAGCAAGATATAATTCAGGCCCACAGAATGGGATTTCATTAGAATGTCAGACTAATACTAATCCGGTTTGTTTAGAGGTATTCGCATCTAACTATAACCAAGCTGGACCTTGCGTATACGACTGTACCACAACTACCACAAATACCATCGACGGGACTAATGTCAACGCCTCAATTATTACCTCGCAAAGTAGTCTGCAGACTATGGGTACGGTGATAGCAGATCCGAGTAATCCAATCATATGGAGAGCTAATAATAGTGTCGAGCTTAATCCTAATTTCTCTATAGAAATCAACTCATCTGTGACCATCGATGTCGGAGAATGTGAGGATAATTAACGATGAGCTTAACATAAATAGCCATAATTCGCATTTACTTGGTTTGTCAATTTTTATAGTTTTGCGCTCCGACACTTGTTAAGAGTTTGCTACCATGTACAACATTTATTGTCATAGAGCGTAGTATTCTCTGTTGTTGCGAGAGTATATTAAACATTGAAAAAGCTATAAATGGCAAAAAACTTATTGATAGTCGAGTCTCCTGCTAAGGCAAAAACGATAGAAAAATACCTTGGTAAAGACTTCAAAGTAAAATCCAGCTATGGGCACATCCGAGATCTGGATAAGGGAAGTAAAGGAGTAGCTATCGAAAAGGGTTTTGAACCAACATACGTCGTCTCCCCTGAAAAAACCAAGGTCGTCAAAGAGCTTAAAGCTGAGGTCAAGAAGGTCGCTGAGGTGTGGCTTGCGACGGATGAAGACCGTGAGGGAGAGGCCATATCATGGCATTTGTGTGAGGTCCTTGGGCTCGACCCAGAGACGACTAAGCGGATAGTGTTCAGAGAGATCACTAAGCCGGCCATACAGTCCGCTATACAAAATCCGAGAGTCGTAGATCAGAATTTGGTCAATGCACAGCAAGCTCGTAGGATCTTGGATCGATTAGTGGGTTTTGAGCTCAGTGGAGTGCTCTGGCGCAAGGTGAGAAATAAACTCAGTGCAGGTAGAGTACAGTCCGTTGCGGTCAAGCTCATCGTAGAGAAAGAAAGAGATATCAAGGCTTTTGATTCTCAGCCATACTATAAGGTCACAGCAGAATTCATCGTCAAAGATTCCAACGGATATAAAGCGATCCTCAAGGCGGAACTTGACCGTAGGCTTGATACGGAGTCAGAAGCACAAGCTCTTTTAGAGAAATGTAATGGTGCTGATTTCACTATCGATGATATCACTACTAAGCCGTTGAAGCGAAAGCCTGCAGCGCCATTTACGACTTCGACCCTGCAGCAAGAGGCATCGAGAAAGTTAGGCTTCAGTGTGAATAGGACGATGTCCAATGCACAGCGACTATATGAGCAAGGTCTGATCACCTATATGAGGACTGACTCTACTAGCCTCAGTGATCTCGCACTCGGTACGATCTCAGAGGAGATCAAGTCCAGCTATGGTGATCAATATGCTAAGACCAGAAAATACAAGTCTAAAAATAAAGGGGCGCAAGAAGCTCACGAAGCTATACGCCCTACCTATATCGAGCGAAAAAGTGTCACTAATGATAGAGATCAGCAGCGTCTATACGATCTGATCTGGAAGCGTACGATCGCCTCTCAGATGGCAGATGCGGAGCTCGAGAAGACGACTGTAGATATCAATATCTCCACGACTAAAGATGAAAAACTACGTGCATTTGGTGAGGTTTTGAAGTTTGACGGATTCCTCAAGGTGTATATGGAGTCGACAGATGATGATGATCCAGAGGATACTCGTGGCATACTACCTCCACTGAAGGTAGGACAACTATTAGATCTCGATCATATCAAGGCGAGACAGCAGTTCACTCGTCCGCCAGCCCGATATACCGAGGCGAGTCTGGTCAAGAAGCTGGAAGAACTCGGTATCGGACGCCCATCGACCTATGCTCCGACGATCAGCAAGATCATGGATCCGTCGAGAGGATATGTGACAAAAGAAAGTAGGGAAGGCGAGCCAAGAGACTATACAGTCATCACGCTCAAAGCCGGAACTGTGCAGAAGAAAACAGAGACAGAGATCACTGGCGCTACTTCTAATCGACTCTACCCATCGGACATCGGGATGATCGTCACGGATTTCCTTGATGAGCATTTTGATGATGTCATGAATTATAACTTCACCGCTGATATCGAGGAGAAGTTTGACTCAGTGGCAGAGGGGCAGATCAACTGGAAGGAGGTATTAGGTGACTTTTATGCCCCTTTTCATAAGGAGGTATCCGAGACTATCGAGAGCGCTGATCGAGCTAAGGGTAAGCGTACCCTCGGTACGGATCCTGAGACTGGCCATGAGGTATTCGTGACATTGACACGCTTTGGTCCTGCTATACAGATCGGGACTCAAGAAGAAGTAGGCGAGGAAGGTAAGCCAAAATTTGCCAGCCTCAGACCCGGACAGTCTATGGAGGAGATCACCTATGAGGAGGCGATGGATCTCTTTAAGCTGCCTAAGATCATAGGCCAGTACGAAGGAAAAGATGTGGAGATCGGTGCCGGTAGATATGGTCCATATGTCAAGTTTGAAGAAAAGTTTATCTCTATAGGTCGGAAGACCGACCCGATGAGTTTTACGCTCGATGAGGCAATCGTCAAGATCGAAGAAAAAAGAGAAGAGGATCGGCCTATCGCCACCTATGAGGGTATACCTATTACTAAGGGTGTAGGTCGCTTTGGTCCATTCGTCAAGTGGGATAAGCTATATGCTAATGTCAATAAGAAGTATGACTTTGATGCCCTGAGTGCGGACGATGCTATCGAACTGGTCAAAGCTAAGATCGAGAAAGAAGCTAATCGTTACATCCAGCAGTGGCCAAAAGAAAAGATAGCTATCGAAAATGGTCGCTGGGGGCCATTCTTTAGAGTCGGGAAAAAAAGTGTCAAGATTCCTAAGGTGAATGATAAAAAGCTCGAAAAAGAAGAGTTGGCAGCACTATCGCTGGAGGATGTCAAGAAAATGATAAAGCAGGCTCAGGAGGGCTAATTGGGCTGGTATTCCGCCTTATATTCGACATGGCTGAGTAGATATTTTCTGAATTCCATAGCAAAATGATGCATTCTGCTGAGCTGCTCATCTGTGAATGAAGATACTTCAGGATTGTAAGTCATATGATTGATCCGCTGGACACTGTCTTGCTGCAGTCCCATGAGCTGCACGTCCAGACTATTCATGTCCCACGGATGGCTCAGGCCTAAAAAATGGCCCATCTCATGTACTAATGTAGAGCGATCTGCCAGCCCAGGATAGGCGATGTATACTCGGTCAAAGCGTGGCGAATTGTACTCGTAGCTTTGATGATGGCCCGTCAGGACAGGAGTGAAGCCTAATAATGCTACCTCAGGCTGCTCGCTGTAAGTCTCAAATAAATAAACATTGATAGCACCAGCTCGCTCGATATCGCTGATGATATCATCGACGAGTCGCCCATTTTTCATGATGACAGCTTGATGTAGGTCGGGCATATAGGCATGATTTTCATCCATATAGATCCGGTGGAGCTTGAATTTGATGCGTCCTTCAAATTCTTCATTGAGATATTCCATGTTGTCTCCGATCTGGAGAGTGACAGACTCATCGACCTCCGACATTCCCATCAGATAGAAGTTGACCCTGAATACGGGGACTCCTTCTCCTCTATCTGGAGTGCTGTGTGACATCCATAAGAATGTACAGCAGAGTGATATGAATAGGAAGTATCTCAGCTTGCAGTAATTTTGTACTATTAACTACATGGAGAGATCAAATATTGTTTTGGCGATATTGAAAGAAGAATAGTTTGAAAATGTTAAATTCTGTAGGTTTAAATACTGCGAAAGTGATTTTTGACGGGCTTCCATAGGTGACAGCTTCTCTATAGCATTAGTCAAATGGGTTACCGTCATTTTTTGTTGGATTAATTCAGGGACTATATCCTTATTCATTTCGAGATTGACTAAGGATAGATATTTTACTTTGATGATGGATTTGGCTATCAAGTAGTTTATCTGAGAGGTGCGATAGACGACGATCTGTGGGATACCTGCCCATGCTGCCTGTATAGAGGCGGTCCCAGAGGTGATGATGGATAGATCGCCCTGCTCATAGAGTTCCGTCAGTGGAGATGTGCTGTACTCTATAGTGGTAGATGTGGGCAGAGGATACGTAGACGTAATGAGGTCTTTATCGAGATTAGGAGCTATGCTGATGATCCATTTGTATGGGGTCTTTATGGATCTGGCTGTTTCGATGATGGTCGGTAGGATATGATGGATCTCTTGCATTCGGCTACCCGGAGCCACGATGATGGTGCCTATGATTGGTTTTAGAGATGGATTTGCAGTCTTTTTCGGTTGTAGTGGGTGTCCCCAATATTTCGACGAAAGTCCCTCCCCCTCAAAATATCGCTGCTCAAAAGCGAAGAGGGGAATCAGAAGATCACTGTAGGATCTTAGTGCTTTATTCCTACTCGATCGTGACGCCCAGGTCTTAGGAGGAGATAGGTAGGCCACTTTGGTGCCTTGCTTTTTTAGCCAGGATAATAGGCGCATATTAAATCCTCCATAGTCCACTAATATGACCACGTCAGGGCTAAAATGGGTAATGTCTCGCTTACAATCCTTGATGAGCTGTCTAAATGCAAAAAGCTGTCGAATGATACCGCTATATCCCATGACCTGCATACCGCTTTGATCTCTGTAGATCTGACACGCTGTCTTTTTCATTTGATCACCGCCCCATGCTGCGATCTGAGCTCGAGGGTCAGCATGATAGAGCTCTCTGATCACGGAGGCAGCTATTAGGTCCCCAGAATACTCTCCGGTCACGAAGAAATATTTCATCTACTCCGCATAGAGTTCTTGGTAGTACTTGACAAACCATACGATGCTATATCCCATGGTGGCGAGTACGATGCCACGCAAGGTCTTAGCTGTATGAGGCTGATTAAATTTTCTCACCCAAAATACATTCGTACAAATAGCGATGATGAATATGGTCCGGAGACGCTTTCCTCCTGCGCTGCCAGCAGGATCCATCATGCCTGCGCTCACCATCAGCGCAAATATACCGTAGACTAATAAGTAGCCAATCACAGGTGAGAGTACACCGATACCGAGGCCCAGAGGAAGATTATTGCGATCAAAGATGTCCATTCGGTGAATTTACGAAGGATTCCATATCTTTTAGTGGATCAATGGCGCTGTGAAAGGTCAAATCATGACCAGAAGGCACTACAGATACATATCCATTGTCCAGCGCCCAAATGTCGGTATCTGGCTCCTGCGTCTCTACGCCAAATGAACCTGTGAGCCAGTAGTATTTTTGCCCCCTCGGGTCCTTCGACTCGACGAACTCTTCACGCCATGTACCCTCAGCTTGGCGGCAGATTTTTATGCCTTTGATCTCCTCTTTTGGGAGGACAGGGATATTGACATTCAGCAGTTTGCTATCGCCAAATTGATTGTCCAGTGCATACTTCATGATTTTACGGGCGTAGTGCTTAGCTCCTTCAAAGTCTGCCTCAAATGAATAGTCCAGATAAGAAAAGCCTATCGACTTGATGCCCTCGATGCTCGCCTCCATCGCAGCTGACATGGTACCAGAGTAGATGATATTGATAGAGGCATTAGATCCATGATTGATCCCTGAGACACAGAGGTCGACGTTGCGATCTTTGAGTACTACATGTTTAGCCAGCTTTACACAGTCTACAGGGGTCCCTGAGCACTCATAGGCCACTATATCATCAAATACATCTACCTCATTAAGACGGATCGGCTCTGTGAGTGTGATAGCGTGTCCTTGGCCAGACTGAGGAGAGTTTGGCGCTACTACTACGACCTCTCCGAGCTCTCTGGCTACCTCTACGAGGGCCTTGATGCCTGGAGCAAACATCCCATCATCATTAGTCACTAATATCAAAGGCTTCATATGGATCTATTTTTTATATGATCAAAAATACTATTTCAATGTTCTTTTACTTCCTTTGTCAAACAACTAATAGCCCTCGAGGTTATTCTTTACAGAGAAATAATATAATGGCATTACAGAAGAAAGGTATCCTATTAGTCAATCTTGGCACACCCGACGAACCCACTTGGAATGGCCTCAGGCGCTATCTCAATCAGTTTTTGACAGATCGTAGAGTGATCGACATCCCTTGGCTATTCAGGAATATGCTGTTTAAAGGAATCGTAGTACCTATCCGATCTCGTAAAGTCTCTAAGCTCTATGAAGAATTATGGATCGACGAGGGATCACCTCTCAAAGTATATGGACAAAGGATAGCCGATGGTGTCCAAGAAATACTCGGAGATGAATATCACGTGGAGCTCGCTATGAGATATCAAAATCCATCTATAGAGTCCGCAATAGATCGTCTCAGGGAGTCTCACGTATCGGAGATCGTAGTATTCCCATTGTTTCCTCAGTATGCCTCTGCGACTACGGGATCTGTATTCGAAGAGGTGATGGATATCATGAAGAAGAAAGAGCAAATCCCATCGATGCGATTTATTAATTCTTACTATGATAATCCAGCTGTGATAAAGCTCTATGCTGAGAAGGCACGGCAGTACGCTCTCGAGGACTACGATCACTATATATTTTCTTTTCACGGCGTGCCAAAGCGCTATCTGAAGAAGGAGAATAACTACTGTAAATGTGATGGCGTATGCTGTCAGACTATCGTCCTAGCTAATCAGTTTTGCTACTCAGCACAGTGTCATCAGAGTGCCTATCTGATAGCGGATGAGCTCGGTCTCCCGAGAGATAAGATGACCGTGAGCTATCAGTCCAGATTTGGTCCAGAGGAGTGGATACAGCCCTACACTGATAAGGTCATCGAAGAAAATCTGGAGAAGGGGAATAAGAATTTATTAGTCTTTAGTCCGGCATTCGTAGCAGACTGTCTGGAGACGACTATCGAGATAGGAGTGGAGTACATGGAGGAGTTCGTCGAGGGAGGTGGTGAAAAGCTACATCTCGTAGAGAGTCTCAATGATGATCCACGCTGGATGAAGGCTATCGCTGAGATGGTGGCTTAGGCCAAGGTTTTATAAGGTCAGAAGGAGATAGAGATTGACAAATGGAATGCTATAAATAAAGCTATCTAAGCGATCTAAGAATCCCCCATGTCCACCGAGTAGGTGTCCACTGTCTTTGAGTCCGAGGCTGCGTTTCCACGAAGACTCTACGAGATCACCGACTAATCCGAATATGGCTACTAATACACCTATCGTCATCCAGTCTATGAGCGCTAAGTGAGGCATGAAGTAGTGTATCAATAGTCCAGAGAGTCCAGCTATGATCACACCTCCGATCCAGCCTTCCCAGCTCTTCCCAGGGGATACTTTGGGGAGGATCTTTCTCTTGCCCACTGCACGTCCGACGAAGTAAGCGCCAGCATCATTGAGCCATAGCAGTATGAATGTCCCTAATAGTGTCAAGTGATAGTGATCTGCACTGAGTAAGAGATATGAGGTGCTCGCAAATGCCACTGTGATATAGCCAGTGCTACGGAGTAGGAGATTTCCAGTATTGAATACAGACTTAGCTGTAGTGATAAGATATCCACCATTCAGTAGAAAAACAGTAGATACGGCTGTCAATATCATCACCCAATAGGACTGAATAGTGAGTAAATTGATCATGAGTCCTGCTACTGCGATATTTGCCAAAAGGCTAATGCTATCGAGCTTGGGTTGGCTACTGTTTTTGACATATTCATATAGACAGAGTACGAAGAAGATCTGCATTAAGATAATCGCTAATCCCGAACCAAATAAGGTGCAGCCCACTATACTCAATACATACAGGACTGCTGGGAGGATACGACTACTAAGATCTGAGTTCATAGGTCTCTATTGAGTGGCGTCGAGCCATATAAAAAGCCCCAAAAGTAATCAATAATGTAGGCCCAAGTATCTCGTAGCTGACCTCAGGTATGTCTGATAGCTGCTCCACATCTACTCCACCGATGATGTATAGGCTGATCACTTGCAGTGAATTATTAATCAAATGAAGTAGGATCGGGACGATCAGTCGACCAGTGTAGTGATATGAGTATCCTAAGAAAGCTCCTAACACGGTCAGGGGTATCAACCGCTCCAGCTGCATGTGTGTCAGACCAAAGAGAAATGAGCTGATCAGGATAGCAATGTGAGGATTTGCGAGTTCTTTGACAAGAGTTTTTTGGACTATGCCTCTGAAGATGATCTCCTCGCCTAAAGCTGGTAATAATCCTACTAATATCAAACACATAAGAAATTCGCTCCAGCTATCCATCTGTAAGACAGTAGTGAGTATCTTAAAGCTGCTCTCCTGACCACTTAGCGCCCAGTCAGGTAGTGGGATCATGCCATTGATCTGTGATAGCCATCCGATGAGAGGATATGAAAACATCATAACCGCTCCCCATAGTCCTATGCTCAGTAGCTGTGGCTCTCGATGCAGCGTGAGATACTCAGAGAATCTACCTCTATAAAATATATACCCAAAGATTAATCCTGCCGCTAAAAACATCGTGAAATGATTAATCATGAGTGCCAGCCGATACCATATGCGCTGAGATCGACTAAAGCTCTCGTCGCTATCGATTAGGGACTTTAGAGATAGATCATTGAGCTGGAGGAGTCCTTCGGATAGCAGATTACCCACCATGCCTAAGCTGAGCATGATGAATGCTAAGATGAGGAGAGAAGAGTATGTCGATGAGCTTTTGGTCATTTCTACTGTTACGTAAACTTATTCTACTTGTTGTAGTTTTTCGATAATTCGATAGTTTACTTTTGTAAAGATATAACCATCATATGACAAGACTAAGTGTAAATATCAATAAGGTAGCCCTGATCCGTAATAGTAGAGGAGGTAATCTGCCTAATCTGAGGCAATTTGCTATAGACTGCGAGCGATATGGCGCTGAGGGTATCACCGTCCATCCACGTCCTGATGAGAGACATATCCGATATGCTGACCTACCTGTACTGAAGGAGGTGGTGACTACAGAGTTTAATATTGAGGGATATCCATCGGAGCATTTCTTGGACCATGTCTGTAGTGTGCAGCCACATCAGTGTACACTTGTGCCAGATCCTCCAGGTGTCCTGACGAGTAGCGAGGGCTGGGATACGATAGAGCATCGGGCGTTTTTGATCGATGTGACTCAGCGTCTACAGGAGAGCGGGGTGCGAGTATCTCTGTTTTTAGATGCTGTGGAGCATATGGTCGAGGGGGCGAAAGAAACAGGAGCTGATAGAGTGGAGTTTTATACAGGAGACTATGCAAAGGCCTATCATGAGGATAAAGAGAGGGCTATCGCACCCCATAAATCGGCGGCCCGAGTAGCATCAGATATCGGCATAGGTCTGAATGCAGGTCATGATCTCAATCTTGATAATCTCAACTACTACAGTAGCGAAATATACAATCTGAAAGAAGTATCAATAGGGCACGCTTTAGTCACTGATGCGCTCTACTATGGCATCCAAAATACCATCGGTATGTATAAGAAATGCTTGATGTAAGAGGACGAGACATATAGAAAGCAAAAAAGGAGAATGCCACTAATCGCATTCTCCTTTTTTCGTATTGCTAATCGCAGTCTTACTGCTTGATAATTTTCTTACTGATTAGATCTTTTCCGTCAAATATTGCATTGACGAAGTAGACACCTGATGGTAGATCAGCGATATCAATGGTTTCATTGATACGGCTATTCACATTGTTGATACTCTTGCGGTATACCTGTTTACCCAGAGGATCTGCTACGATGATATCGAGCCGCTCAGAGCTGCTCTCGAGTTCCATGACTACATTGATCTCTGTAGTCGCTGGATTAGGGAGCACCGTGAAGTTTTCTCTGAGGATGTAGTCTTCTACCGCTGACCCCACATCTTGGATGAATAGATCATCAACACCCCATCCCCAAGCGTTCACTGCCGGATCTGAGAAGAGTCTAAACCTGATGAATACTCTATCCCCTGGTACAAAATCTCCAGAAGCGGTCATGTCTATGACACGCTCTCTATATAGAGTGCTACTCGCTGTCAGTGGTGCAGAGTTATACCGATTGAGCCATGCTGGATCGCTACTGGAGTCATATCCATCGAGTAGGGGCTTCCACTCTGTGTCTCCGAGCTTTTGAGCCTCAACGATCACGTAGTCCCAAAACTCATCCACTCCAAATGTAGTACCAGGCTCACCAGGCTCAACGATCACTACCTCATTGAATTCTATGAGGGGGTCATTTTCTCTGATTTGTATAGGCACATTGAGCTGATAGATGAGGTTGAGAGAGTTATTCGCTCCAGCTTCTGGGTACGGGTGAGTGGTTTGCATAGAGCGGTTTTGAAACCCTGAGCTGATGATCTGGCTGAATCCATTACCAGCAAAATCCTCAGATACTACCTCAAAGTCGTTCATATAGGTCACTACAGCTTGTGCTACTTGCTCTACGATTACTTCCCATTCGTCTCCCCTTATCGGGAATTTTCCTTGATTTTGACTTTTACTATCATCCAATGCTAAGATCTTATAAGTGACTACATCACCTGCATCGAGTGCTCCATCTGGGAACACTAAAGTCGCTGTAAACTCATTATCCAATGGCGTCCCGTCAAAACCGATACGAGGTATCATGCCCACAGGGGATTGGACGGTGCCATTAATGGTCCATTCTACAAAAGCCGTATCTACCCCAAATAGATCATCCGTGATCAATGCTTCGAGGACGACAGCCGTTTCTTCATTATTGATACTGGTGAGAGGATCATGCGTGATGAATGGTCCAATATTATCTATATCATAAAAGAAAGTGTAAGTGAAAAGTGCTGGAGCCTCTCCAGGACTCGTGAACTTTACATTTCGAGCATTAGTCACTTCAAAATAATATTGATAATACGCTATATCATTGGGAGCAGGGAGTGTCGCTGAAAAACGATTCGTCTGACTATTAAAAGTCATAGGTACGACCACCTCCGACTGAAATGTATCTAATGAATAATGCATGAATACAGTAGAAGGGTCAAAATCTGAGTCTGACTCTATTTCAATTTCAAGTGTATGATCTTCTGTAAAGTCTTCTTTGCCCGGTATGCTCTCATGATTAATATAAGTCATATCCCAGCCCATATCATACATCATCTCGAGCGCTACTCCTGCTCCACGCTCTATCTTGCCAGGAGAGATGAATGGGGTCATGAGTGATGACTCTGTACTGGAGAATGTCTGCTCATCCAGGTGACTCAGACTGGATCCTGGATCATAGATGAAGGGTGCATGTATTTTATGTGTTTCTCCTGATATCCTTTCGAAGTTAAGATTAGAACTGGTCAGTGCCTGACCCATTGCCGTACTTGCATCTTCTACCGTTTCGAGAGGAGCATCTCCCAATCTCACAAAATCTGCATACACATCATGACTCCCATCCGTGAATACATTGTAAAATCCTTCTCCTGTTTCTTCATTCAGACCCATGCTGGTGGTAAATCCGAGACCATGGAAAATCTCATGGACTATCACCGATACAAAATCATATTGAGATCCTATAGAAGTCAAGCTAAAGTCATAGTTCCAGTTCACATTTGAATTCACAAAAACTCCAATATCAGCATCTTCGCCATTGATATTAGTGCGGAGTATTTTTTCTATAAGTGATACAGGATATACTCGTCCTGGCTTTGGCGTTAGTGCTCCACCTCCATAAAAAGCAGTAGGTCCAGCAGCAGCGAGATAGTCATTGTCATCAGTCTCCCATACTACTATTATACGCAGCGGCACATCTGAACTGATCATATTTTGGATCATGGGTACTGCTCCTTGTTCAAAAGCGATTCTAGCTTCATTAGGTATCTCACCAGAGTATCCTACTAATACGTCTACTGGTTTACTTTTTTGGGTGCGCTTTTTAGCAGGCACATAGTGATCTCTTACTTCATGTGAGACCGGACAGTGATGTATTTGTGGTTTTGTCTTGAGCTTGAAATATTCTTGGCTGATGCCTCTAAAACTCATCAAGCATAAGAATACGACTATGCTCAGTAATATTTTTTTCATGTAAATACGGTTTGAAAAAGATCAATTAGTATAACGAATGACAATATCGTCTAAAAAAATAGAAAGGTAAATAAACGTGTTCGCCCAAGTAAATTTCGATAGTAATTTATTTAACCTCAAAATCCCAAATGAAGTTAATTTATTGCCAAGAAATTTCGTGGATTAAGTCAATTTTGAAGCGAACAGTTAATTAAATCTAAAAAATGTTTGAACATCAAATGTTCACAAATCTTAGTTTTGCAACGTTATAACGCATATGACGTATTTAGCTGCGTCAATTTCTAATTTATTAACTAAACCAAAATTGTATGAAAAGAATTGTACTGTTGGCCATTCTCTCGATTGGCTTTATTACAATTGTAAGTGCACAAAGGGTGGTGACAGGTATCGTCACTGACCAAGACAACTTGGGTCTCTTTGGAGCCAATGTGCTGGTGAAGTCAACTTCAGAAGGTGCGATTACCGATCTGGATGGTAACTTCTCCATCACTCTGCCTGAAGGGGCTAATACTCTTGTTGTTTCTTACACTGGATTTGAGACTCAAGAGGTTGATGTGACTGGACTTAGTAATGTCGTAGTCACGATGAGCCAAGGAGAGCTCTTAGAAGAGATTATACTCGTAGGGTATAGTACAGCGAAAACTTCAGACTTGGTAGAGTCTATTTCTACGGTAAAGGGTAGTGCTATCACTGATATTCCTATATCGAGTATAGACAATCTTCTCCAAGGTCAGTCTACAGGTGTAGAAGTAACTGCCATAAATGGTAAGCCAGGACAGAATGGATACATTCGTATACGTGGTCTGACATCTATCAATGGTAATAATGATCCATTATTCATCGTGGACGGAGTACCAGTCAATAGATCTGTATATGCTGCTATCAATCCAAATGATATCGAGTCATTCTCGATATTAAAGGATGCTGCTGCGACATCTATCTATGGTGCTAGAGCAAGTGCAGGTGTCGTACTCGTCACTACTAAGCGTGGTAGTGCTAAAAACCAGTATGTAGAGTACTCTCTACAAATCGGTGAGCAAGAAGCTGTAGATGATGGCTTCGAACTCATGAATGCTTCTCAAAAGCTCAACTATGAGACTGCTCTCGGAGTACGTGCTCCGATGACTGCTGAGCAGCGTGCAGCGCTACTCGAGTATGGAACTGACTGGGAGAATGTGCTCCTCAGACCTGCTGGATTAACTACGCACAATTTAGCTTTCTCTGGTGGCAATGATGTAGGAAACTACTACGTATCACTCTCTCGTACTGATCAGCAAGGTCTTTCAGTAGGCTCTGATTTTGATCGTACTACTGCTAAGGTCAATGGATCATTCAAAGCGAATGATTGGATCACTATATCAAACTCTCTCAATATCAGTAGAAGAAATGATAATGAGCTCAGAGATAGATACAATGTGCAGTCACCTTTCGTGGCAGTATACCAGTATAATCCATATGAGACAATCTACAATCTTGATGATAATGGTGAGATTATCTTAGATGAGTTTGGAGATCCTTCTTACAACTTCACTCACCAGGGATTTAACATCGTAGAGGCGATCAGAAACAATCCAGAGTCTAACAGATGGTCAGACGTATATGGTAATGTATCGGTCACTGCTAATCCGATCAAAGGATTGACGCTCACATCGACTGGAGGATATACTTTCAATAGATGGAAGAATACATACCTCATAAAGCCTAACTCTATTCTTGACTTTTATGTAGGAGATGCTAATGCTCCAGGTATCAAGACTGATAGAGGATATGATAGAGACAGATATATCTGGACTAATACTGCTCAGTACAACTTTGATCTGGATGATCGCAATAGTTTCAACTTCTTAGGAGGCCTCGAGTATCTTAAGAATGATTATGAGTTTCATAGTGTCAGTGGTAAGGGATTCCCGAGAGGTATAGAAGTACAGTCTGTAGCCGCTGAGATTACTGATGGTACTACTACCCGTACAGAGTTTTCATTATTCTCACTTTTTGGACAGGTGAATTATTCATTTGACAATAACCTTAATGTGAAAGCAAGTATCCGTCGTGATGGTTCTTCTCGTTTTGGTAGAGATAATAGATATGGTACATTCTATGCATTTGGTGTGGGATATGACTTGTCTCGTTCGCTTATTCAGTCTGAATTCTTTGATCAGTTGAAAGTGAGAGCATCATATGGTACTACGGGTAATGAGCCTACACAGCTCTATGAGTCTATCGGTGTTTTAGATTTCGCCAGCTACAATGATCAGACGGCATCTTTCCAAGGAAACGTGTCAAACCCAGAACTAAGATGGGAGACCCAGAAGTCTTGGACCGTGGGTGTTGATTTCGGCGTACTCAATAACAGAGTGACGGGTGCGGTAGAGTATTATAACAAGAAGACGACAGATCTACTATTCCCTAATCAGTTGTCACGTACTACTGGATTCCAGTCAAGATTGGACAATATCGGTGACATGAGTAATAGAGGTATTGAGGCTGAGCTATACTACAGTCCGTTTAGAGGTGATTTCAATATGGATTTTGGAGTCAGATTCTCTTATAACAAGGCTACCATGGATAGACTTGTAGGTAATGAGCAAATAAACCCTGACAATGCCTTCAGCTCTGTACTAAAAGAAGGAGAAGTAGCCTATGTATGGGAGCTGGTAGAGTTTAGTCGTGTAGATCCTGCTACAGGAGATTTATTGTATTTCAATGCAGAGGGAGAAGAAGTAACAAATCCTACAGCATCAGATGCAGTGATTCTTTCTGGTAAGTCAGCTCTTCCAAGATTTTCAGGTGGATTTGATTTCAACATGGGTTATAAAAACTTGAATCTGACATCTACTTTCTCATTCAAAGGAGGAAACTGGGTGTACAATCAGAGAAAATTAGATCTTCTTTCAGGTCTTGATGGTGCTCGCTCCATTCAGAGTGTAGAGGCATTGGACTACTGGAAGTCTCCAGGTGATGTCACTGAGATCCCACGTCCTGACGTAGAGGTTGAGGCTTCGAGCTCTACGAGATTCTTAGAGAAAGGTGATTTTGCTAGGCTCCGAAATGTAAAACTTTCTTATTCGCTTCCATATAACCTAGTCGATAAAGTAGGTCTTCAAAATCTTTCATTCTTCGTAGCTGGATCTAATCTATTGACATTTACTGGATTCACTGGTGATCCAGAGGTGGGAGTATTTATTGAGGAGTCTGCTGGTGATGTAGGAGGTCAATTACCTGGTGAGTTTGCAGGGTTTAGCTATCCAAATGCTAAGTCAGTGACGGCTGGTGTTAATGTTAGATTCTAATTTGTTTAACACAAAAGAGAAAAAGATGAATTTAAAATATTTATTAGTCCTTTTTAGTCTGATTTTTATCACTACATCATGTGAGGAGGACTTATCATTGTTTCCTACAGATAGTATTGCTGCTGAAGAAGGGTTCAACAATGTTTCAGATTTTGAAAGTGCCGTAAAGGGTATTTATTCAGGATTTAGACGTAGTGGTTATTATGGTGCTACTTCGGGAGCAGCATCAATTTACTTCATCCCAGATGTGATCTCTGACGATGTCATCATCAATGCCAATGGACGTAGATCGAGAGAGTCTTTCTATGACTGGAGATATGATGAGGACAATAGTTCAGAAACATTTTGGCTGTCGGCCTATAAGGTGATTCAGCGAGCTAACTTGATATTGGAAAATATCGACAAGCTGGAGGATGGAGCTGACAAAAATAATATTATGGGTGAAGCTTTAGCTGCCAGAGCGATTGCTCATTTTGATTTGGCTAAGCTATATGCGGATCTGCCAGCTAATCCTGCTACAGGAAGTTTAGGGATCCCTTATGTGACATCTACGGATAGTGGATTGACGCCAGAGAGAAATAGTCTTTCTGATACATATGCCAGCATATTAGCTGACTTTAACCAAGCATTGGGCTTGATCAATGATCAGAATGGTGTAGGTCGTCTTAATAAGAGTGCCGTAGGTGCTTTATTGAGCCGTGTATACCTATACATGGGTGACTACCAAAATGTGATCACTGCTCTTGCTAACGTGTCATCTTCTTATGGAGAGGTCAGCAGAGATAATTTCCTGAATGTATGGAAAGATGCAACTGAAGAAGGCGTACTCTGGAAAATCAAAGTAACCGAGCCAGATGGTGTCAATCTTGGTGTAGCTTGGCTACAGGAGTCTCCGGATGGTATCAGATCTGAGTACAATGTAGACTATGCTTTCTTTAACCTCTATCAAGACAATGACATCCGTAAGTCGGTATATTTTGAGACGAGTCCTTTCGCTGGTGTGGATTATAATCACATCGTGAAGTATAGAGGTCGATTCACAGGCGATGCCAATGTCGTGGATGCTAAAGCAGTCAGATATTCAGAAGTACTGCTCAACGCTGCAGAGGCTTACGCTGAGTTAGGTCAAGATGCACAGGCGCTTGATGTTTTAGACGACCTTCGTTCAAATAGGTACTCGAATTTCGTGAGCTTAGGAGAGACTGGACAAGCGCTGAAAGATGCGATCGCATTAGAGCGTAGATTAGAGTTGGCTTTTGAAGGTCACCGTTTCTTCGATCTTAAGAGAAAAGGATTGCCTATTCAGCGATCTGATTTTGGAGATCAAGCAGATGGTAATGGTCAGCAGGCTGAATTTAAAACTTTAGCTGCTGGAGATCATAGGTTTAATATGGCCATCGGTGAAGGTGAGATCAATGCAAACCCAGTTATTCAACAAAACACAGGATATTAATAGATAGATTATGAAAGCAAATATTTCAATATTAGGATTATTCTTCTCGCTTCTATTCTTATTAGCATCATGTGGCGAAGAAGATGTAGATATCTATCCAGTGACATCACCAGGAGATTCTACAGAGGAGTTTGAAGCATTATTGCTCAACTCTACAGTGACTAATCTCACCATCACAAAGTTGATGGATGGAGAGCAGAAACCATTGGGTGCCATAGTAGCGCTCGCTGGAGCTCCAAGATCAAGTGCTGTAAACTATACATATGAGATCATAGAGCCTACTACGATAGCTGCATCGGCATATCAGTCAAGTGGCACTGGTAGTATCCCAAGTGGGGAGCTTACAGGGCAGTTACCTATCATGTTGGATTTAGACCAGTTTGAGATAGGTGTGCCAGAAGCTATCACTATCAGACTTACTGGCAGCAATGAGGTAGGCGTAGTATCATCTAATGAGGTGACGTACAACTTTGCAGTGGTATGTCCTTCTGATTTAGCTGGTACATATACAGCTACTACGACAGGGTCATCTACGGATGGATGTTGCCCTGGAGAGTATAGTTCGACTGCTACAGTGACTGTCAGTGGCTCAGGTGGCTCATATACCATTTCTGATTTTTCAGCAGGTCTGTACTTGGATTGGTATGGTGTATATGGTATCACAGCTGCTTTTGAGACGGATGGTAGATTGTCAGGAGCGATAGTAGATATCTGCGGAGATGTATCAGGTACATTTGGAGAGCCTTTCGGTAGTAATGTGACTTTAGTAGGTAGCTCAGATGCTTCTACGGGAGTGATCACTTACCAATGGACGAATGGATTCGGTGATACTGGTTTAGTCACACTCACTCCACAGTAGAGAATATTTGGATAGTAATATCCAGCTATTATAGAACAGGAAGGCCATGACATTAGTCATGGCCTTTTTTTATTTGGTATTCTTCTGTGCAAATATTTTGAGTTAAGTTTTTCTTTTTTTCGACGAATAAATGTGATGCTCAAGAGCAAAGTGGGAAAGAGATAGATATAAATGTTCTTTTTTTTTCCTTTCCAAATAGGTCTTAATGTTTATATTCGTCTCTGAATTAGGATGTTTTTAACATATCTGATTCTTTTTTTTGGTTTATTGGTCGGATTTGACCAATGTGCCAATTGACCACTGCACTGGCCAAATTTTATACAAAGAAGCGCAATTGACGAGTCAAACGTTGATGTCTTTGACGTCAGTGTTTGACGTATTTAACTTTATTGATATTCTAATTCATAATTAATTAAACCGAAATAGTATGAAGAAATTTTCATTACTCTTTTTCGCTTTGATAGTGTCGGTTGGTTCTATTATGGCACAGCGTACCATCACTGGTAGCGTTGTCGATAATTTAGGCGAGCCACTTATCGGAGCAAACATTTTGGCGAAAGGAACCACAATCGGAACAATCACCGATATAGATGGTACCTTCTCACTTGATGTGCCTGACGGGACGACAGCAGTAGTTGTTAGTTTCACAGGTTACGAAACTCAAGAGTTTGACGTGTCTACCACTTCTGTAGTAGATGTGATCTTGTCTGAGGGGCAACTCCTCGATGAGGTCGTAGTGACATCTCTCGGTATCAAGCGTGAGAAGAAAGCTCTCGGATATGGTGTATCTACCATCGGAGCAGAAGCAATCGCCGATAGAGGAGAGACTGACGTAGCGAGAATCCTCAATGGTAAGGCTACTGGTGTACAGATCGGACAGACATCAGGTATGGCTGGATCTGGTACTAACATCATTATCAGAGGATACTCTTCTATCACTGGGTCTAATCAGCCTTTATTCGTTATCGATGGTGTTCCTTTTAACACCGATACGAATACTGATACTGACAACTTTACTCAAGGTAGTGCTACCGCATCAAGCCGTTTCTTGGATCTCGATCCAAATAACATCGCTGATATCTCGATCCTCAAGGGTCTATCAGCTACAGTACTCTACGGAGAGGCTGGGCGTAATGGTGTGATCCTCGTGACTACTAAGACTGGTCAAGGTGGTGCAGATGCTAATAAGAAACTTGAGATCAGTGTATCACAAGGTATCTCAAGCTCTGAAATATCTAACCTCCCTGACTACCAAAACGTATATGGTAATGGTTTCTCTGGAAACTATGGTGCATTCTTCTCTAACTGGGGACCTGCATTTGATGTACGTGGTAGCAATGGTGTAGCTGAAGATGGTACTATCCCTCACCCATATGATAATGGTCGTAATAATTCGAGACTTCCAGAATTTATCGGTCAGAGATACCCATATCAGGCATATGAGTCTGTAGAAAACTTCTTCAGACCAGGTGTAGGTAAGACTACATCAATCAGTGCTAAGAAAAACTTTGGTGATGTATCATTCGCTGCGGCATATAGCTATGTAGATGATAGAGGATTCACACCTAATAAAGGTGAGATGGTACAGCGTACTCCTGGAGACATATTCTCATATGAGTATGTAGAAGGTGATGAAGCTACTAATAGATACGAAAAGCACAACTTAAGCCTTGGTGCTTCAGCTAAACTCTCTAATGGAGTGACAGTAAGAGGATCGTTTAACTATATCACATCTGATAGAACGAACCCTCCTGCAGCTTCAGGTGGATTCTTAAGTACAGCGGCTAATGGAGTTGCTTTATTCTCAGATGTACTTTACACTCCGAGATCAGTTGATTTAATGCATTTACCGTATGAGGCTGCTGATGGTTCTATGGTGTACTATAGAGGTGGATCTCCTATCCAAAACCCTCTTTGGACATTGAACAATGCTGATGAGCTTGAAGATCTTAACAGATTCTTTGGTAATGTACAGATCAACTATGACGTGACTGATAAGTTATCATTATCATTCAGATCTGGTGTTGATAATTACACACAATATCAGCAGTTTAGAGCTAATAAAGGTGGATCTCAGACTTTTGCAGCTGATGGTTCTTACTTTACTTCTCAGCGTATTAACAACATCTATGATCACGTATTCAATGTGATGTATAATGACAATCTTACAGATGATTGGTCTTTAGACGTATTAGCGGGTGTTAACCTAAGAGGAGAAAGCAGAAACTACCAGTATCAAGGTAGCCAGCAGCAGTTTGTGAGAGGTTTGTTTACACATGACAACTTCATCACACAGACTACTTCTACTTTCAATAGAGATGAAAAGACGAATGGTGTCTATGGTAACCTTACATTAGGCTATAAGAGCTTCTTGTATGCTTCATTCCAAGCGAGAAATGACTGGACTTCTACGCTCGAGCCTGAGAATAGATCAGTATTCTATCCATCAGCATCATTATCATTCGTAGCATCAGATGCATTTGACTTAGGTGCTAATGTTGATTACTTGAAGTTTAGATTAGGATATGGTACTTCAGCAGGTTATCCTGATCCATATGTTACGTCAAGTGTATTGGCTACTAATCCTCGTGCATTCATCCAGAATGATGGTACACTTGTGAGAACTAACTCTGTTGCAAATAGACTTGGAAACCCGAATCTAACAGCAGAGAAAGTAACAGAGACAGAACTCGGTATCGAGGCAAGATTCTTAGGCAACAGATTAGGCTTAGACTTATCATTGTATGACAAGTTATCTGATGATCTATTGATTGATTTGGATTTGGATCCATCTACTGGATACAGTGTGACTACTGTCAATGCAGCATCAGTATCTAACAGAGGTATTGAGTTAGGATTGAATATTAATCCTTTCACTGGCAAATTCGGATGGAACTCTCAGTTTAACTTCACGACTAACGAAAACATCGTAGAGTCAATCGCTGAAGGTGTAAACCAAGTGAACATCGCTGGATATACTGATTTAGGAAACTTTGCTATCCCAGGTGAGTCTTATGGAGTTATTCAAGGATATGCATTTGAGAAAAATGATCAAGGAGAGAATCTTGTAAATAGTTTAGGTGAGTATATTGAGACGCAAGATATTCAAGTGATTGGAGATCCTGTGCCAAACTATAACATCGACTGGATCAATACTCTATCTTGGAATAACTTAGCGTTCAACGTACAGTTATCATATGTAGATGGAGGTGATATCTATTCAGCTACTGCTCTTACACTACTTGGTCGTGGTAACACTACTGATACTGGATTCGATAGATTCTTACCTATCGTACTTCCTGGTGTATTAGCATCTGACGGATCTACTCCAAATAATATTCAGACTTATGCAGGTGATGCATGGTTCTCAGCATTTGCGACTAATGAAGGATCAATATTTGATGGTACTACTTTACGTCTCCGTGAGGTGTCACTTTCTTATGCTCTTCCTGAGTCAGCATTAAAGAACACTCCTTTCGGTAGTGCATCTATCAAGTTCTACGGAAATAACCTATGGTTCAAAGCTTATAACTTCCCTGTAGGTCTAAATTTTGACCCAGAAGTATTGAGTTTAGGTGTGGGTAACGGTAGAGGATTTGATTTCTTGACTGGTCCAACTTCTAAGAGAGTAGGAGCTGTCTTGAATTTCACATTCTAATTAAGTCAGTTTTATAAAAAGAAATATTTGTATGAAACATATATTAAAATTGTTACTTCTCACAAGCGTTGTCTTTGTCTTCTCTTGTAGTGACTTGACAGATCTTGACATAAATCAAAACCCCAACGCCGTAGCACCAGAAAATGCTGAGGTAGGGTTTTTGTACAATCAAATTCAGTTATCGTTTAATAATCTGATCATCAATGCTAATAATGCAACATTAGGTTTGACCAGACAGAGAGCGATGACTTCGTATTTCTACAGAGAGGCGATTTCTCCTAATACGCTAAATGCGTTTTGGTCAAATGTATATGCTAATCTATTCCCAGATGTAGACGCTCTTGAAGTGGCTGCGGGAGAGGGTTTTCAAATTGAGGTCAATTCGTCAAAGGTACTAAAGGCATATGCCCTCATGGTAGCTGTAGATATGTTGGGTAATATCCCTTACTCTGATGCAGGTAAAGGTGTAGAGTCTATCAGTCCAGTGGCTGATGACCAAGCCTCACTTTATAGCACAGCGGAAGCTTTATTAGATGAGGCGATCGCAGGATTGTCAGCAGCTACTACAGCTGCACCAGCTGTGGATATATACTACGGTGGTAATGCAGACAACTGGATAGCACTCGCTAATACACTAAAGCTAAGAATCTACTCCAATACACGTTTGGTAGATGGTTCTGCAGGTGGTAAAATGGCTTCATTGATCAGCAGTGGTGCTAATATTATTGATACTCCAGCTGAGGATTTCCAGTTTCAGTATGGTACTGAAAGAAATAATCCTAACTCACGTCACCCATACTATAATGGTGACTATGAGCAAGATGACGGAGGATACATGAGTACATACTACATGTGGTTGATGACTAATGAAAAAGGTATTACAGATCCAAGAACAAGGTTCTACTTCTACCGACAGCAGTCATTCTTTAGTGCGGGCACTATTGATATCAACGAGTGGGATTGTGTATTGACTAATAATGCATTTGAGACCATTCCTCCAGGACAGTTTGATCACTATACTGCGGTAGATCCAGATCTTCCATACTGTTTAGCGAATGAGAATGGATACTTTGGAAGAGATCATGGTAATGGTCAGGGTATTCCACCAGATGGTCCTATCAGAGTAGAATATGGTATTTATCCAGCAGGTGGTAAGTTTGATAACAATAGCTTTGATTTCACCCAGACGGCAGGTACTCTTGGTGCATTGGGAGCTGGTATCAATCCTATTTGGTTGTCATCTTATACTGACTTTATCAGAGCTGAGGCAGCTCTTGCTGCAGGTACAGGGGAAGATGCGAGAGCATTACTACAGTCAGCAGTGGAGAAGTCTTTGGCAAAAGTTCTTTCTTTCTCTTCATTGATTTCTTCATCTGATTTGGAATTCGTAGTATCTACTACACCTTCATTGGTGACTGGTGCAGACTTGATTCCTGGTCAAGAGGCTGTAGATGCTTACGTAGCAGAAGTACTTAACATCTATGACAATGCTACTGATAAGCTCGATGTAATCGCTAAGGAGTACATGATCGCTCTTTGGACAAGTGGATTAGAGAACTATAATCTCTATAGAAGAACTGGTAAGCCTAATAATATGCCACCACTTATTGATCCACAGGCTGCGTCTACTGCGAGCTTCCCACGTACTATGTTGTATCCAGCTGATTATGTCAATCTTAATCAGAATGCAACTCAGCGTGAGACTACAGAGCAAGTATTTTGGGATAACAACCCTGCAGGATTTATTAGATAATGTAAAAGAAAGTTAAAAATGAATAAATTAAAATATTTAATATATACAGCTACTATAGCGCTTTTGGCTTCTTGTGCAGATCCTGAGTTAGGTCCAGTTGTGACTTTTGAGACAGCGACTATTGGAGCTTATGTACGATTTGTGAGCCAAGACGGTAATGCTGAGTTTGATTTAGCTAATCCTTCAACAAGTCAGTTCTCATACTGTGTAGATTTCGTTGATCTACAGGGTGGAGAGTTAGTAAATGAGTATGCTCTTGATGTACAGTTCTTTGACAATACGCCTTTTAATGGTGACAACTCTGTGGCTCGTACTAATTATATCACTGAGACAAGCTTTTCTCCTTCTCCAGCGGGTAACCCAGGGACATGTGTTACTGTTACGCTCGAAGGCGTATTGGCTGCTGCAGGACTTTCTGTAGATGATGTTTCTGCGAGTGATCAGTTTGCATTGTATGGTGTAGTACGCACGAGCGAAGGTGCTGAGTACTCTTCTAATAATACGACTGCCACAGTGAGAGGAGCTGCATTCCAAGGTTTCTTTGACCTCAATGTGAATGCTACTTGTCCACTTGCATCTGATGTATTCGTTGGAGATTATGCAGTGACATTCGAGGGTGCTGCAGGTACTGGATATGGTCTGCCATTTGCTGAAGGTACATACACACTTTCTACTGTAGCAGGTTCATCTACTCGTCGTACTATGGACGTAGTTTACCTACCGGCTATTGGCGGTTTTGGTCCTTACTCATTCGATTTTGATTTCGTATGTGACAAGGCTGACTTCCTCGGTATGACGGCTGGTGTAGGCTGTGGTATGGGATCTCTCATGATGGGACCTATCACGGACGAAAATGGATTCTTAGTGAGTCCTGCTGTGGATATCAGCGATGATTCTCAGTTTAAACTATTGATCAACGAAGGTGCTAACACATCGGGTTGTGCTTCAGTTTCTGCAACAGAGACTACAGTAGTATTTACAAAATTGTAATATAACATATGGCAGTAATGCCAATGACGTAATACAAAACGAATTGCCATCTTCACTCCATGTGGAGATGGCAATTTTTTATTCACCACTTATGAGACCGATCTTACTTTTTATACTGCTCTTTCTTCTATATATGAGTCTGGGCTATGGGCAAAATCGAACCGTGGGCTTGATCCAATACGATGAGGATGTCACTGATGAGTATCTACTGTTGAGCCCGTATAATGACACATCTAACTATGTCATCAATAAATGTGGTGAGGTGATAAACAGCTGGAGACGACCATCTGCAGAGGGAGGTACGATGTCTTCCTATTTATTGAGCAATGGAAATCTGCTCCAATCTAAAATAATCAATGATGATACCTTTAAGCGTCCCGGTAAATCGGGTGCCATACAGATCATATCTTGGGAAAATGAAAAGCTGTGGGAAGTATTTTTCACAGGTGGTAAGTACGGAGCTCATCATGATGTTGATCCATTAGAAAATGGGAATCTTTTGGTCACCCTCTGGGAGAGATTTGATAGCGCAGCTGCGGTCCAACTCGGGCGTCATCCAGACTTGATATCTGGTGATCTATGGACAGAAGCTATCCTCGAGATAGAGCCTGTGTATCCTGATACATTTAATGTGGTATGGGAGTGGCACGTGAGTGATCATTTAGTCCAAGATTTAGATTCTACTCTCAATAACTTTGGTTCAGTATCCGATTCACCTAATAAGATTGATGTTAACTATTTGACGACATATGAGGATGATTGGCTTCATATCAATTCGGTCACGTATGATGAAGGCAGAGATGAGATTGTTTTGAGTAATTGGGGTTTTAATGAGATCTGGGTGATCGATCGATCTGTCACGACAGCTGAGGCCAGTGGTCCTGCAGGAGATTTGTTATATCGATTTGGTAATCCTCAGGTGTACGGTCGTGATGGAAATCAAATCCTCGATAGCCAGCATGATGCTAAAATCATATATAGTGATGAAAGTGAAGTGAGGATAAGCTGTTTTAATAATAAATCGAGATGGCCTGAGGAGAACAGTAATGTGATCATCCTATCAGCACCAATTGATGTAGACGGGAGATATGTATTACCCGACTCTGCATCATATGATTCTGTTGCTGAGATGATTTTAGATTTTGATGATGGAGGCACCTTCGATAGTCGTTTTATGTCATCATTTGATTTGACTGACGAGGGCCATTTTTTCGTATCTGCCTCTGAGACAGGCTTGATCTTAGAGTATGATGAGGACATGGAGCTACTTTGGGAATATGTCAACCCAGTGAATATTTTTGGCATTGCGATGCAAGGGGATAGTGTCAATGGAAATCAATTCAAAACTCAGCGAATTGACGAGTTGACGATAGAGTCAATAGTCAATGGAGAGAAAGCAATAGAGCGCTCCTCTGTTGAGATTGGTAATACTTCCTTTTTATGTGATGAGCTATCTACATCTGTCACCGAACTGGCGACAGTAGGAATCCATGTATTCCCTAATCCTGTATCATCCTATCTCACTATAGAAAATAGTGAACTTGAGGTCTTAATTCGATCTGCAACGATAGCTGATCTGACAGGTAAAGTGCACCAAGAAGTCACCTTATCAACTGATCAAAATACACTTGATGTATCTTCGCTGCACTCTGGCATGTACTATCTGGTACTTCGTGACACAGAAAACCAAAGTTATATCCAAAAACTTATAAAAATATAGGCATGAAATGGTCATATGCTGCATTAGTTGTTCTATTCCTTTTCATATCATGCAGTTCTCCTGATGCTACTACAGAGACAGGGCAGGCTTGGTCTTTTCAGCGAGTCGACTCTTCAGATTCGGGTATCTCTTTCTCCAATGATATCACTCCTGATGTCTCTACTAAGGCTAATCTTTTTGATTATGATTACTTCTACAATGGAGCTGGAGTAGCAGTGATCGATGTGAATAATGACGATTTGCCTGATCTCTTCTTTACGGCCAATCAGGTAGAAAATCGACTATATCTCAATAAAGGCGATCTCGAGTTTGAAGATATAACTGCTTCTGCAGGTATTAATGCTGGTAAACATTGGTCCAATGGAGTCACCACTGTGGATATCAATCAAGATGGATTCATGGATATTTATATTTCGCAAGGTGGACCACATGAATCTGCCGAGCGCAAAAATCTACTTTATATCAACAATGGTGACCTCACTTTTAAAGAGGCTGCTGCAGACTATGGATTGGCAGATACTGGGATTAGCACACAATCTGCCTTTTTTGATTATGACATGGATGGTGACCTTGACTGTGTTGTGATGAATGAAAATCTGCTATATGGCTATGATCCAGTCACCTTCAGACGACTAAATCTTGAGCATCCACTTGATGTGTATGAGAGTTACACTCATTTTTATCGCAATGATGAAGGGCAATATATAGATGTAACTACTGAGGTTGGATTTGATAAAGCGACATTCGGATTAGGATTAGTAATCAGCGATATTAACAATGATAACTATCCAGACATATACATAGCGAATGATTACTATCAACCTGATAATCTATATATCAATCGTAAGAACGGGACATTTAGCGATCGAATCAAGACTCACCTAAAGCAGACTTCATTTTACGGGATGGGGGCAGATATTGCTGATATCAATAATGATGGGCATCAGGATATCTGTGTATTGGATATGGCATCAAGTGATCACTATCGGAGTAAGACGCTTATGGCATCTATGGATGTAGAGTCATTTGACCTATTAGTGAATAAGTTTGGATATATTAATCAGTACATGTTTAATAGCCTGCAGCTCAGCGATCGTCAGGGGAGATTTAACAATGTGGCACATAAGGCCAAAGTGGCTAAGACAGACTGGAGTTGGACGGCACTCATGGAGGATGTAGACCTTGATGGGGATCGAGACCTCTTCGTGACTAATGGGTATCGGCAATATGCCTTAGATAATGATTTCAAAAATAAAGTCAACAAAACAAAAGAAGAGTATAATGGCAATGTACCACTCGAGATAAAAGAAAAGCTATATCAAGAAATGCCTACTGAGCCGCTGGCTAACATCCTCTATCAAAATGATGGGGACCTAAATCTCCATGATGTCGCTCAGGAAGTAGGCCTTGTCGAAGAGACTTACTCTAACGGTGCTGTATTAGTAGATTTAGACCTGGACGGAGATCAAGACTTAGTGATCAATAATATAGACCAAACAGCCTTAATTTATAAAAATAATGCTTCGGACACTCATAACTATCTAACAGTCAAAATCGCACGTGAATATGATCATTTAATTCCAAAAGTGAGAATCAGAGCAGGTGGGCAAAAGCAAATGGCTGAGATAAAAAAAGTCAGGGGATATAGATCATCGCTGGCTCCCATTGCGCACTTTGGACTGAATAAGAATAAAATGGTAGATGAGATCGAAATCACATGGCCCAATGGCAAAGTCCAGCGAATGGCAAATGTGAAAGTAAATCAGACCATAATCATAAAGCCAGAGGATGCTACTGAGTCATCTGTAGAGGATGATAATAGAAGGGTAATCAATCCACTATCAGCATCCGGTATTGGCCTTGCCTATAGTCATCAAGAAAATGACTTTAATGATTTTGCTAAAGAGGTACTATTACCACAAAAGCAGTCTACCATGGGTCCACCTCTCACTACTGGAGATGTAAATGGAGATGGTTTAGAAGATATATATATAGGTGGAGCTCATGGGCAGGCTGGTGAGATATACATCCAAGCTGATGGGCGGTATAGCAGAATAGTTAGTCCTGCCTTTTTAGCAGATGCTGATCATGAAGATGTCGGCGCAGTGTTTTTTGACTTAGAGAATGATGGTGATCTGGATCTCTATGTACAGTCTGGCGGTAATGAGTGGTCGACTAATCATCCACTCTATCAAGATAGAATCTATATCAATGACGGTACTGGTTCTTTCGCTAAATCTGAGATAGATCTTGGCGCCACCGCTTATGTAGGGGCTGTGGTCAAGGCTGCTGATTTTGATCAAAATGGGTATAAAGATCTTTTCATAGGTAATAGGATCATGCCTCAGTCATATCCAGTAGCTGCCCCATCTATGATGCTCAAAAATGAAGCTGGAGTCTTATCTCCCGATGAAAAGTCATCCGTTTATCTCGCAGATCAGAAAGAAATAGTCAACGATGCTGTCGTAATGGATTATGATAAGGATGGATGGCTGGATCTGATCACGGTGGGAGAGTGGTCAGGTATCAGATTTTATCATAATGATGGAGGAAGTCTAAAGCTGGATGAGAAATACAAAGAATACGCTGACTTGACGGGCTGGTGGTATAGTATAGCCACTACCGATGTCAATAAGGACGGGCACATAGACCTCATCGTGGGCAATGTCGGAGAGAATATCAAACATAAAGCATCTAATGAGAAGCCATTCAATGTATATGCTACGGACTTTGATCAGACGGGTACCATTGATGTGGTACTCAGCAGTACCTATAAAAATCGGAGCGTCCCAGTAAGAGGAAAAGAGTGCTCCTCACAGCAGATGCCATTTATCCTTGATAAATTCGAGACCTATGACGAGTTTGCTTCAGCATCCTTAGTTGATATATATGGAGAGGAAAACCTGGAGCAGGCGTATCAGCGTAGCGCCACTACATTCAAGTCGTATATTCTTATCAATGATGGCAGTGGTAATTTTAAAAAAGAAGGTCTTCCTACAGAAAGCCAACTTTTTCCACTGATGGGGATCGAAAAGGCTGATCTCAATAATGATGGCTATGAAGATCTTTTATTAGCTGGAGCTATATTCAATACAGAGGTGGAGACACCTCGACTTGACGCTGGTACCGGTTTAGTCTTGTTATCAGATCAAAAGTCAAATTATCTATTGGGAGATTGTCCAGAATACTGTTTTTATGTGCCTGGTAATATTAAACAGCTTCAAATAGTCGATCTCGATGATCAGCCTATCCTCTTGGCTATTCAGAATAATGCACCTCTGAATGCATATTCTTTAAAATAGTCAATATCGAAATTTTTCAAATCTACAATTCTGGTTTTATAGGCCTGTCAAATCCCACTATATGGTGGGATTCACTTGCGTATACGCTTGATTATACGCTCTAATATATTTTGTATCAAACCGAAATTATATTAGAATTGTAATGTCATTGACAGCACAATGTATGAACACATTCAAATTGCTATATTTGATAATATGTTGTTTATGCATGAATTTTAGAGCGATTATGACTTTTAAAAACGATTAAGAGTGTTAGATTTAACTGTTTTTTATTACTAATTAATAAATTCTTAATCTAAACCGAAATTGTATGAATAGAATTTCATTACTAATTTTCGCTTTGATTTTGTCGGTTGGATCCATGTTGGCCCAGCGTACTGTATCAGGTACAGTCGTGGACAATACTGGGGAGCCACTGATCGGAGCAAACGTTTTAGCCAAGGGGACTTCTGTGGGAACTATCACGGATATCGATGGTAGTTTTTCATTGAATGTACCTGAGGGTGTGAATGCATTGAAAGTGAGTTTCACTGGGTACGCTACTCAGGATGTAGACATCACTAATGTATCAACCATTGACATCACTTTAGCAGAGGGAGAGCTCCTCGGCGAAGTGGTCGTAACTGCATTAGGTATCCAAAGAGAAGAAAAGTCACTCGGATATGCCATCACTAAAGTAGACGGAGCCGACCTGACTAAAGCTAAGGAGACGAATATCGTCAACTCGTTACAAGGTAAGATCGCAGGTGTGCAGATCTCAGGTAGCCCATCTTCATTGGGTGGTTCATCTCGTATTACGATCAGAGGAGCTAACTCTTTCTTAGGAAATAACCAGCCTCTATTCGTAGTAGATGGTGTTCCTATTGACAATAGCTCATTGATTACTGCAGATTCTGAGAGTGGTCAGGCTCGTGGTTTTGGTGGCTCGACTGCCTATGACTATGGTAATGCCGCTCAGGATATCGATCCTGAGAGTATCGAGTCAGTGACTGTGCTCAAAGGTGCTGCTGCGACTGCTCTATATGGTCAGCGTGGTGCCAATGGTGTCATCCAGATCACTACTAAGAGTGGCCGTGGACAAAAAGGACTCGGTATAGAAGTGAGCAATCAAATGACATTTGATGAAGCGAGAAGTCTGATCCCTCACCAGCGTCAGTATGGTGGTGGCTCTATCAATCCTAATACGGATCACGGATTTTTCGAAGTGATTCAGGATGGTGTGACATACTTGACTCCCGCTTATTCTAAGGATGGTGCTTGGGGTCCGAGATATGATGGTCAGCAGGTGAGACACTGGGACTCATGGGATGAGGGTACGTCAAGCTACAAAGAGACTCGTCCATGGGCAGCTCCAGCTAATGACTATACTTCTTTCTTTGAGACAGGTGTCACTCGTAACACAAGTATCGCATTGACAGGTGGAAATGATCAAGGTGGCTTCAGATTTGGATATACTAATCTCGGATCTACAGGTACGATTCCTAACGGTAAGTTGAACAGAAACACATTCACTATCAAGAGTGACTACGATATCAGTGATCGCATCAATGTAGGTGTGACTGGTAACTATATCGCTACCGATGCTGAGAATCGTAATATCACTGGATACAACAATGGTAACCCGCTACAGGGATTCAACCAATGGTGGCAGACACAGCTGGATCTGGAGAGACTTCAGAATACTACCAGATCTGACGGAAGTCAGCACACTTGGAATCCAAAAGGAGCTATCGTCGATGGAGATAATAATCTTCTACGTTGGGATCCGGAGCCAAACTTCTTTGACAACCCTTACTGGGTGAGAGAAAATTTCTTACAAAAAGATTCTCGAAACAGATTCATTGGAAAAGGTGCTATCACTGTAGATCTCGCAGAAGGTTTGACTTTTGCAGGTACTGCGGGTACAGACTGGTACCAGACTAATGCTTTTGCAGGCATTCCTATTGCCTCTGTTGAGACAGCATTCTACGGGGAGGATCAGATCAGATTCGTTGAGACTAATATCGAAGGTCGCTTGAACTATCAAAAGACATTTGATAAAATCTCAGTGACCGCATTCCTCGGTGCTAATAGAATGAGGCAGACTCGTAGAACGCTTTCTGCTGCTACGAATGGTGGATTGAGTCTTGAAGGATTTTATAACATAAGTAATTCAGCAAGTGCAGCTACTACATCTACCAGTGAGAGAAACTGGGGTATTAATAGTGTACTTGGAGGAGCGTCATTTGGATTTAATAACTGGATGTATGTAGATGTGACTGCTCGTAATGACTGGTCTTCGACTCTTCCTGACGGAGAAAATAGCTATTTCTACCCTTCAGTGACATTGAGTGGTGTTCTTTCTGAGTTGCCAGCATTTCAGTCATCTGCGATCAGCTTCTTGAAGCTACGTGCGAGCTACGCTCAGGCAGGTAACGATGCTAATCCGTATAGCTTGACTGATGTGTTTGCTGCACAGGTGCCAAACTTTGGTACAGATCCAAGATATGCAGTGCCAAACTCGCAGAATAATCCATTCCTCAAGCCTGAGACGACTACAGAGATAGAAGTAGGGGTTGATGCAAGATTGTTCAATAACAAGATTGGTATCGATGTAGCATACTTCAAGCGTAATACAGAGGATCAGATATTCTCAGTGCCTACTTCTGCAGCGACTGGATATACCTCAAGAGTGCTCAACTCTGGAGAGATGGAAAACTCTGGTATAGAGGTCCAGGTATCTGCGAGAGTAGTAGAAACAAATGACTTCGCTGTTGACTTAGGATTCAACGTTGCTAAGCTCAATAACAAAGTAGTATCTCTCGCAGAAGGTGTAGAGAGTATCGCTATGGGAGGTACATGGGCTGCCGACCTTCGTATCCAAGAAGGTGAGAAGTACATGGCGCTCTATGGTCAGGACTATGTATATGACGCTAACGGAAACCGTATGGTCGATGAGTCAGGAGCATACATGTTCACTGATGAGAGAGTATACTTAGGTTCAGCATTGGCTGATTGGACAGGAGGTGTGAGCCTTGGTGTATCATGGAAAGGACTATCTGCAAGTGGTCTTGTTGACTTCCAGTATGGTGGAGTTCTTCATTCTACTTCACTACAGTGGTCTAAGTACTCTGGTATGCATCCTGAGACTGTCGAGTACAATGGACAGACTGGCATCAGAGAAAATGGTATGATCCTGGATGGTGTCACAGAGAATGGTCAGCCAAACACTACGCCGATCGATCCACAGACATATTACCAAACATACTGGAATGCTGCAGCGCCAAATGTTTATTCAAGTGATTTCATCAAGCTCCGTGAGCTAAGAGTAGGATACACACTTCCTAATAAGATTTTAGGAGATGCTCCGATCAGAGATCTTAGTATCGCCCTCACAGGACGTAATCTTGCTATCTTGAGTTCAGATCTTCCTTTCCTTGATCCACAGGTAGTGACTACCGCTGGCAATAGACAGGGTCTGGAAAATGCTCAAGTGCCTCCTACGAGAAGCTTCGGTGTTAATCTTTCATTTAAACTATAAGAAGAATATGAGAAAATTCAGTTTATATAAAGCCATTAGCGTATTTGCTGTTGTTTTTATTTTCGGATGTGCATCTGATGATTTATTAGATATCAATATCGATCCTAATAACCCTACAGCAGTGCCAGCGGCTAACCTTGTGACACAAGGAGAATACAGTCTATACAATACACTACACAGTAGAGCATACAATGCGGAGATGTCTATGCTCATGGTCCAGCACTGGGCTCAAAATGAGTATGCAGAAGAGTCAAGGTATAACTTGAATGCAAATACATTTGATGGAACATGGACGTCATTTTATGCCAGTGTGATCAATGAGCTTGCCGTTGCAAAAAGATTGATCAATGAAAATCCAGATATCGCTGGATCTACTAAGACTAATCAGATAGCGATCATTGATATCTTGATAGCTGATGCATATCATAGTTTGACTGATGGATGGGGGGCAATTCCTTATTCTCAGGCGATAAATCCAGAATTTCCTAATCCTCAGTACGATAGCCAAGCAGATGTATATGATGGGATTCTATCATCATTAGATGCGGCTTTATCATCTTTAGATGTATCGGGTATATCGTTTGTAGGAGGTGATATTATTTTTGGTGGAGATGTAGCTGCGTGGAAGCGTCTTGGAGCATCGATCATGATGAGAGCAGCTATGCGTATCTCTGATGTGGATGCTGCTACAGCTTCAGAATACTTCAATAAAGGTGTGAGTTATGGTCCTATCCTTAGCAATGATCAGAATGCATTATTGGTATTTGATGCAGATCCTAACCTTGCTAACCCTCTTTATATCGACAATGCGATCAATAATCGTGATGATTTCGCAGTGACGGATGTATTGATCACTACGCTCCAGGACAAGAATGACCCACGTCTCGAGGCATATGCTGGCTTGACTAATAGTGGTGAGTACAAAGGAATGCCTTATGGTCTTACAGATGCAGAGGCTTTTGCGCTCAAGAGTACTACATCAAGACCAGCTACTGATGTAAGAGCAGCTACGGCTCCTCACGTGATCTTTGATTATGCAGAGGTGGCATTCTTGATGGCTGAAGCTGTAGAGCGTGGTATCATCACAGGAGATGCTGCTGACTGGTATGCTCAGGGTGTGACTGCATCATTAGCTTATTGGGGCTATGCAGATCAGGCTGCTGACTATATCGCAGCTAATGCATATGATGCGGCTAACTGGAAGCAATCTATCGGAGAGCAAAAGTGGTTAGCATTCTATATGAATGGTCCTCAAGCTTGGGCTGAGTGGAGGAGATTAGACTATCCACAGCTATCAGTACCTGCTGCAGCGGTCAATAGTGTGATCCCTGTAAGATTACCTTATCCGATATCAGAGGATACCAGAAATGGTTCTTCTCTATCAGAGGTCACTTCTAATATTAATGATCTAAACACGAAGCTTTGGTGGGATGTTAACTAACGGACATTTCATTTAGTTTTGAGTGATTAATAATACTGAGGGTCGTCATGATTTATGGCGACCCTCTTTTGGTTTTCATATATTATTGGCTGTATGAGATACTTCACTTACTTGTTTTTGGTGCTGATATTGAAGGGATTTATGGCTTGCACGGATGATACTGAGCCAGTACTACCTGCTGCTCCGGCAGATAGACCTACTGATTCATATAGCATTATTCAGGATACGATATTGGATGTGCCGATTATAGTACTTGGCAATCCCAGAGAGCAGCTCATGACGCATTTTATCACTGAAAAGAATGGAGTCTCTCTCGAGTTCATAGCTAACAATGCAGATCGGAGGCGCATATTAACCGATCAATTGGGCAATGCTTATGATATACATGGCTACGTGGTAGATGGACCTTGGGAGGGGCAGCGTCTTGATCAGCTTAGTGCGGGCATGGGTTATTGGTTTGCTATAGTAGCTTTGTCTCGTGGAGTAGAGCTATATAGAGAAGGTATTGGTGCTGTACCACCCAAAATGCCCAAAGCGCCAGGATGGCTAATATCTACTAATACCGTAACTCGGGGTGCAGGATTTGATGCGATCAGAGCGATCGATGATCCAGTGATCAAGGATTTTGTCATTCGTGCCACTCATCCTGATGATCCATTTCTATTAGAGCCTGATGATAGGGTGATCATTGTGTCATTGGATGGAGAGACGAGATTGTATCCACACCGAGTGTTAGACTGGCATGAGATTGTTAATGATGTATTGCGTGACCATCGGATTTCTCTCAGTTATTGTCCATTGACGGCCACAGCCCGGGTATGGGATCTTGGAACGACTGCCGCCGAGGCAGATAGATTTGGCGTATCAGGATTAGTTTATAATAGTAATATCTTAGCCTTTGATCGTGCTACTGAGAGTCTTTGGACTCAGCTTGATGGTCGATGTGTCTATGGTGATCGTGCTGGTGAGCTCATGACAGAGGTGCCCTATTTGGAGACGACTTGGGGGACATGGACACAGTTTCAGTTAGAGCCCAGCTTTTTGGTGGGTTCAGCCAGTCTTATACAGTCTTATGATTTTTATCCATATGGTGACTATGATGAGAATGATATTATTACCTATCCAGTGGAGCATCAAGATGATAGATTGCATAAAAAAACTTTGGTATATGCCGTGCATTATGATGATGTGACGGTGGCATATCAGTATGAGGATTTTGACCAGTGATGGGGAGATTGCCTGCCTATCATATTTGCTATGACTATGGTTTTTAGGCTATTACTGCCAATCTTGAGATATTAATTGATCAGTGATGTCATGAATTATCCTGCTCGCAACGAATGATAAGGTATATGAGGCTGATACCATAACAGTTATATAAGGTGATGTGCCGATCTCTTAGCACGATTACTCCTGCAGAGACTATATTAGAGATAGCGAAAGGGCTGGTAACTCATTGCTTAAGATCCTATAGCTCATAGTAATGGGAAAAGAGCTTTTCTTGCTAAATGAGTCTTTATCCTGGTCATACTTTTATGCGTGATTTCGAGGTCTTAGTGATTGAGCGCTTCGAATAGGTACGAATATTGATTTATTCTTAGATAGTGTAGACATAGACTATGGATCATCAAGAACGCTTTTTAAAATATCTTGCCTTAGAGAAAAATTATTCTGGGCATACTGTTACTTCGTACAAAAAGGATTTGGAGCAATTCTCTACTTTCTTGGCGAGTCATTTATTTATCACTGATGTGATGGATATTCGTCATGGTCATGTACGGTCTTGGTTGGTCTATCTTATGCGAGACGATTATACAGCTAAGAGTATCAATCGAAAAATATCGTCCCTGAAGAGTTACTTTAAGTTCTTGAGAAAGATAGACGTAGTACATACTGATCCTATGGCAAAAGTAATCGCTCCAAAGACACCGAAGCGGCTTCCCAAAATCATAAGAGAAGATGATTTACAACAAGTGCTATCTCCGATCGACGAGCCAGAAGAGTCTTTTCAAAGCGTAAGAGATCAGCTGATCATTGACATGTTATATTCCTCAGGGATGCGGCGTGCGGAGTTAATTGGTCTTCAGATGAGCGATCTTGATATTGGTAGAGCACAGCTCAAAGTATTGGGCAAGGGTAATAAAGAAAGACTCATACCTATCAGTACAGAGATGCGTCAAAAGATTGAAAACTATATTCATCTGCGGAGAGAGCTACATGTCATAATTGACAATGAATCGTTGTTTTTGACAGAAAAAGGAAAAAAGCTCTATCCTAAGAAAGTATATAATGTAGTGAAGAATAGATTAGCTCATAGTAGTACTGCCACCCATCGGAGTCCTCATGTGTTGAGGCATAGTTTTGCGACCCACATGGCTGATCACGGAGCCTCTCTTAACGCCATAAAAGAAATAATGGGTCATGCCAACCTAAGTAGTACTGAAATCTACATGCATAACAGTGTAGATCGCCTAAAAAAGGTCTATAGCCAAGCACATCCTAAAGCAGAGGAAAAATAATTACATTTTTTTCAGACCATGGTTTACTTATTTGTTTAAAAGTTCTATTTTTGCAGTCACTTTTCGGAAAAGCTCTGAAAAGTTAGTTTTTATGACACTGTCATGTTGAAATATTCTCTTAAAAGTTGCTTTATTTGCAGCCGATTTTAGAGATCATTTTGCCAGCATAGCTCAGTTGGCCAGAGCAGCTGATTTGTAATCAGCGGGTCGGGGGTTCGAATCCCTCTGCTGGCTCAGTTTGTCATTATTTTGACATTAGAGATTATGATTGGGGATGCGCCGGAGTTGGAGAGCCGGGACGGACTGTAAATCCGTTGCTTCTAGCTGAATAGGTTCGAATCCTATCATCCCCACACTCATTATTTTGCGGGAGTAGCTCAGTTGGTAGAGCATCAGCCTTCCAAGCTGAGGGTCGCGGGTTCGAGTCTCGTCTCCCGCTCAATTTTTTTGTATTGAGTGTTGTGTTGATCAAAGAGTGAATGCTAAGGGCATTTCTCCTTTTACCTTCCTGATGAAATTAGAAGACATTGGGCGGGCTTTGCCAATGTAGCTCAGGGGTAGAGCACTTCCATGGTAAGGAAGGGGTCGGGGGTTCAAATCCCTTCATTGGCTCATAGAGATAGAATATGATGAAAGGAATTGTTTTTTGGTCCTTTCTTCAACATAGCTTTTTTAAAATTGAATAATACTTAAATTAAAACTTAAACAAGATGGCCAAGGAAACCTTTCAAAGGACCAAACCTCACGTAAACATTGGAACAATCGGTCACGTGGATCACGGTAAGACTACTTTGACCGCTGCTATTACTTATGTTCTTTCAGAATTAGGACTTTCAGAAAAGAAAGACTACGATGCGATCGATGGTGCTCCTGAGGAGAAAGAAAGAGGTATTACAATTAACACTGCACACGTAGAGTATGAGACGGCTAATCGTCACTATGCACACGTGGATTGTCCTGGTCACGCCGACTATGTAAAAAACATGGTAACGGGTGCAGCACAGATGGACGGTGCCATTCTTGTTGTAGCTGCTACTGATGGTCCTATGCCACAGACTCGTGAGCATATCCTTCTTTGTCGTCAGGTAGGAGTTCCTAAGATCGTTGTTTTTATGAACAAAGTAGACTTAGTGGATGATCCTGAGATGTTAGAGCTTGTTGAGATGGAGGTGAGAGAGCTTCTTGATCAGTATGAGTTCGATGGTGACAATGCTTCAGTTATCCAAGGATCAGCTCTTAAAGCATTAGAAGGTACTGACGAAGGAAAAGCACAAATTCAAGCTCTTATGGATGCTGTAGATGCAGAGATTCCTGAGCCAGTGAGAGATGTGGATAAAGATTTCTTGATGCCTATCGAGGATGTATTCTCTATCACAGGACGTGGTACAGTAGCAACTGGTAGAATCGAGAGAGGTGTGATCAACACTGGTGATCCAGTAGAGATCGTAGGTATGATGGCTGCAGATGCTAAGCCATTGACTTCAACTATCACAGGAGTTGAGATGTTTAGAAAGATCTTGGAAAGAGGTGAAGCTGGTGATAATGCAGGTCTTCTTTTAAGAGGTATCAACAAAGAAGATATCAAAAGAGGTATGGTTATCGTTAAGCCGGGTTCTGTTAAGCCTCACTCTCACTTTAAGTGTGAAGTATATGTGCTTGGTAAAGATGAGGGTGGACGTCATACTCCATTCTTCAATGGATACCGTCCTCAGTTCTATTTCAGAACTACCGATGTAACAGGAGATGTTAGTCTTCCAGCTGGTGTAGAGATGGTAATGCCAGGTGATAATGTATCACTCGAGGTTAAATTGATCAACCCTATCGCAATGGAGAAAGGTTTGAGATTTGCGATCAGAGAGGGTGGTAGAACTGTAGGTGCAGGTCAGGTTACTGAGATTCTTGCATAATATATGTATCGATGCTTGATCTTTTGATCGAGACCGATCTTTGAAATAAAAAGACTGAGAAGCGCCCTGATGTATGAGGGCGCTTCTTTGTCATCTTAGCATATGACATATTGTAGCTTTATCTATGCGTAGGGCTTTGGTAGTCAGTGTGATAGGGGAGTAGCTCAATTGGTAGAGCGGCGGTCTCCAAAACCGTAGGCTGCGGGTTCGATTCCTGTCTCCCCTGCTAATAGGATCTCTGAGGAAGTTTGGAGGTTTTCATCGTGATGTTTTTTAATCACATGTAGAAATATATTTTAACTGATGGATGGTATCGCATTATATATTAAGGAAAGTTACAACGAGTTAATCCACAAAGTGACTTGGCCTTCTTTTTCGGATTTGCTGAGTAGTACTACTGTAGTGTTAGTGGCATCTGCGATTATCGCTTTGATTATCTTATTGATGGATATGGTGTCTAAAGGAGTTTTAGATAGTGTCTACAGCTTAGGAATATAATCAGCAATTATGTCTGAAGATAAAAAGTGGTATTCTCTTAGAGTAATCAGCGGTAAAGAGAGAAAAATAAAAGAAAGAATCGAGCTTGAGATCGAAAGATCAAAGTGGTCTGAAATAGTCACTCAAGTTTTGGTCCCTTCAGAAAAGGTATATAAGATACGTAATGGTAAAAAAGTAATTCTTGAAAGAAATATTCTGCCAGGATATATCCTTATTGAGGCTGTTCAAGGGAAGTTTTCTCCGGAGATGATTCAAGGAATTACAAATATTCCTAATGTCATTCATTTCTTAGGAAAAAATAGTCCTATACCGATGCACGAAGCAGAGGCGAATAGAATGCTCGGCAAGGTAGATGAGTCTCAGGATGTAGGCGAGTCTATGATTGAACCATTCTTAGTAAATGAGTCAGTTAAAATTACAGATGGTCCGTTTAATGGATTCGTCGGTGATGTCAAAGAGGTGAATGAGGAGAAGAAGAAATTAAAAGTTATTGTTAAAATATTCGGTCGTGGCACAGAAGTAGAGCTAAACTTCATGCAGGTCGAAAAACAATCATAATTATGGCTAAAGTTGTAGAAACTTTGTTGAAGCTCCAGGTAAGAGGAGGTGCTGCAAACCCTTCCCCACCAGTTGGTCCTGCATTAGGTGCCAAGGGTGTGAATATCATGGAGTTTTGTAAGAGATTCAATGCTAAGACACAAGATAGCCAAGGTAAGCTTTTGCCGGTAGTAATTACCGTGTATCAGGATAAGTCTTTTGACTTCGTCATTAAGACTCCTCCTGCTGCGATCCAATTAATGGAGGCTGCTAAGTTAAAGAAAGGTTCGCCAGAATCTAACCGTAACAAAGTGGGATCTGTGACTTGGGATCAAGTAAAAGCAATTGCTGAGAATAAGATGCCTGACTTAAACGCATTCACCATTGAGTCTGCCATGAAAATGGTAGCGGGTACTGCAAGAAGTATGGGAGTCACAATCTCTGGCGATGTACCTTGGGATAGTGCAGAGGCATAATAATCCTTACACTTTATTAATCACTAAAGGGAGCTGAAAAGCGTTAGTACCTTTTAAAATTATTTGAATGGCTAAATTATCAAAGAAGAGAAAAGCAGCCTTGGAAAAAGTAGACGCAGATAAGCTCTACTCAGCAAGTGAAGCTTTCGCTCTCGTGAAGGAAGTCAACACTACGAAGTTTGACGCTTCAGTAGACCTTCACATTCGCCTCGGAGTAGATCCTAAGAAAGCGGATCAAGCTATCAGAGGTACTGTTTCATTACCCAATGGAACAGGTAAAGACAAAACTGTATTGGTACTCTGTACTCCAGACAAAGAGCAAGAAGCTAAGGATGCTGGTGCTGACTACGTAGGATTAGACGAGTATATCCAAAAAATCCAGAAAGGATGGACAGATATAGACGTAGTAATCGCAGCACCAAACGTAATGGCTCAACTCGGTCGTGTAGGACGTATATTAGGTCCTCGTGGTCTGATGCCAAACCCTAAGACTGGAACTGTCACTCCTAATGTAGGTGCCGCAGTCAAAGATGTCAAAGGTGGTAAAATCTCATTCAGAGTAGACAAGTACGGTATTATTCACTCGTCAATAGGTAGAGTTAGCTTCACTCCTGAGAAGCTTTTAGGAAACGCTGAGGAATTAATGAGTACGCTTGTGAAGATGAAGCCGTCGTCTGCTAAAGGTGTCTATCTTAAGGCCATAAGTGTTGCAAGTACAATGAGTCCTGGCATATCTATTGACCCTAAATCATTCAAGCAATAAGCCATGACGAGAGAACAAAAATCACAAGCAATTGAAGAACTAAAAGATTCATTCAGCAATCATCAGTTCTTTTATATTACTGATTCTTCTGCTCTTACAGTGGAGAAGATTAATCAACTACGAGGACTATGCTTTGAGAAAGGCGTGTCCATGAAGGTAGTGAAGAATACATTAGCACAGAAGGCTCTTGAGGCTCTTCCAGAAGAGAATGGATATGATGGATTATATGAGGCTTTGAAAGGCCCTACCACTATCATGTTTTCTGAGAATGGAGCATTGCCAGCAAAGATTATTTCAGAGTTCAGAAAGACTAATGAGAAGCCAGTATTAAAAGCTGCGTACATTGACAAGGATGTATTCCTTGGTGATGATCAGCTTGATATACTCAAGTCTTTGAAGTCAAAAGAAGATTTGATTGGCGATGTTATCTTGTTACTCCAGTCTCCTATCAAGAATGTTCTTGGATCATTGAATTCAGGATCAAACACTATAGGAGGATTGCTTAAGGCCCTTGAAGAGCGTGCTTCATAATTAAGGCTTCCAAGACAACTTATTTATATATTTTATTACGCGCCATTATTCATTAAAACAAAAAAAGAAACTTAAATGGCTGATTTAAAAGAAATCGCAGAACAGTTAGTAAACCTTACAGTAAAAGACGTAAAGGAATTAGCTGACATACTTAAAGATGAGTATGGTATCGAACCAGCAGCAGCTGCAGTAGCAGTAGCGGCAGGACCAGCAGCTGGCGGAGACGCTGGAGGAGGAGAAGAGCAAACAGAATTTGATGTGCTCTTAAACTCTGCAGGTAGTGCCAAGTTGGCAGTAGTAAAAGAGGTTAAAAATCTCTTAGGTGTAGGATTGAAAGATGCTAAGGCGTTAGTGGACGGTGCTCCAGGTGTAATCAAAGAGAAGGTATCTAAAGAAGAAGCTGAGTCTATCAAAGCTGCTTTAGAGGGTGCTGGTGCTGAGGTAGAATTAAAGTAATTCTACTGATAGTGTCTGAATACACAGGATTTATCCAATCCTTGACGTAAGACATATGGCTTAGTCAGAGAGTACTCTGACTAAGCCTTTCGTCGTTTGAATTGATAGCGTTTTTTATCTTTTGATGAAATTTTTAAAATAGATTGAATGGCATCCAACGGAACCATGACCCATACAGCTCCAAGAGTAAATTTTGGAAAGATTAAACTCCCATCGAGTTATCCAGATTTATTGGAGATTCAGCTGAAAGGGTTTCAAGAATTCTTCCAATTAGAAACCACTCCTGAAAATCGAGGCCATGAAGGCTTATTCCGAGTGTTTCAGGAAAACTTCCCAATTACTGATGCGAGAAACATTTTCGTATTAGAGTTTTTAGACTATTTCATTGATCCTCCGAGATACTCCATCGAAGAGTGTATGCAGAGAGGATTGACATATAGTGTGCCGCTCAAAGCTAAGTTGAGACTATCATGTAATGATGAGGAGCACGTTGATTTTCAGACGATCGTACAAGATGTATTCTTAGGAAACATCCCGTACATGACACCGAAAGGAACATTTGTAGTAAATGGTGCAGAGCGAGTAATCGTATCTCAGCTCCACAGATCTCCAGGTGTATTCTTTAGCCTGAGCTTTCACCCGAATGGCTCAAAGCTTTACTCTGCAAGGGTAATACCTTTCAAAGGAGCCTGGATGGAGTTCGCTACGGATATCAATAACGTGATGTATACGTATATTGATAGAAAGAAAAAATTCCCAGTTACTACTTTATTGAGAGCTATCGGATTTGATTCAGACAAAGAGATTTTGAATCTATTTGGCTTATCTGAAGAGATCGAAGTCACTGATAAGACATTGAAAACGTCAGTAGGAAGGAAGCTCGCTGCACGTGTCTTGAGAAAGTGGACAGAGGACTTCGTGGATGAAGATACCGGGGAGGTAGTTACTATCGAGAGAAATGAAATCATACTCGAAAGAGATATCGTGCTCGATGAAGAAAATATTAAGCTCATTGCAGAGGCTAATATCGAAACGATCATTCTCCAAAAAGAAGACATAGAAGAGGATCATACGATCATCTATAATACCCTACAAAAAGATCCATCGAGCTCAGAGATAGAAGCAGTACAGCACATCTATCGTCAGCTCAGAGGTACTGATCCACCGGATGAAGAGACTGCTCGTGGTATCATTGATAAATTATTCTTCAGTGATAAGAGATATAATCTTGGTGAGGTCGGGAGATATAAGATCAATAGAAAGCTCCATGGCAATTTAGATCAAGATACTCTTGTATTGACTAAGGAAGATATCTTAGCGATCGTGAAGTATCTGGTACTTCTCGTAAACCAAAAGGCCGAGCTGGATGATATTGATCACCTAAGTAATAGACGTGTCAGAACTGTGGGTGAACAGCTTTATGCTCAGTTTGGTGTAGGTCTCGCAAGAATGGCAAGAACCATAAGAGAGCGTATGAATGTACGTGACAATGAGGTTTTCACACCTATCGACTTGATTAATGCACGTACACTATCATCAGTGATTAACTCATTCTTTGGCACATCACAGTTGTCTCAGTTTTTAGATCAGACGAATCCGCTATCTGAGATCACTCATAAACGAAGAATCTCAGCGTTAGGGCCAGGAGGTCTTAGTAGAGAGAGAGCAGGATTTGAGGTGCGAGATGTACACTATAGTCACTATGGTCGTCTCTGTACTATTGAAACTCCGGAGGGACCTAATATTGGACTGATCTCTACACTGTGTGTACACGCTAAGGTGAACAAGATGGGATTCTTAGAGACGCCATATAGAGAAGTAATAGAAGGTAAAGTGGACCTTGATGGAGATGTGAAATACCTATCTGCGGAAGGTGAAGATTTCAAAAAGATCGCACAGGCAAATGCACCATTGGATGAAAAAGGAGCATTTAAGTCAGAAAGAATCAAGAGTAGAGAGCACGGTGACTTCCCAGTATTGAATCCTGAGGAAGTAGAATACATGGACGTAGCGCCAAACCAGATTGTGGGAGTGTCCGCTTCACTGATTCCATTCTTAGAGAATGATGATGCCAACCGTGCCCTGATGGGATCCAACATGCAGCGTCAGGCGGTACCTCTCGTAAAACCAAGATCTCCAATCGTAGGTACGGGTATCGAGGCGAAGGTAGCTCAAGATAGCCGTATGCTCATTAATGCAGAAGGAGATGGTGTAGTAGAATATGTAGATGCCAGTGAGATCGTAATTAAATATGACAGAACTGAGCAAGAGGAGTTAGTATCATTTGATGATAGTGTCAAGAGATATAAGCTCATCAAATTCCGAAGAACGAACCAAGGAACATCTATTAACCTAAAGCCATTAGTGCGTAAAGGTGATAGAGTGACTAAAGGAAGTCTCTTATGTGATGGCTATGCCACAGAGAAAGGAGAGTTGGCCTTGGGGCAAAATCTGAAGGTGGCTTTCATGCCATGGAAAGGATATAACTTTGAGGATGCGATCGTACTCTCAGAGCGTGTAGTGAAGGAGGATGTATTCACTTCTATTCATATTGAGAGCTTTGAGCTCGATGTAAGAGATACTAAGCTCGGAGAAGAGGAGCTCACTAATGATATCCCAAATGTAAGTGAAGAAGGTACTAAAGATCTCGACGAGAATGGTATCATCAGAACTGGTGCATGGGTGAAAGAAGGTGACATCCTAATCGGTAAGATCACTCCAAAAGGGGAGTCTGATCCTACTCCAGAGGAGAAACTCTTGAGAGCTATATTCGGTGATAAAGCAGGTGATGTGAAAGATGCATCTCTGAAGGCTAAGCCATCTAAGAAAGGGGTAATCATCGATAAGCAATTGTTCGCAAGAGCGAAAAAAGATAAGTATCAGAAAGTACAGGAAAAAGAACTCCTATCTAAGCTGGAAGATCGCCATATGGTAGCTCTCAATGAGCTGAAGACTATATTGATCGATAAGCTGATGGTACTCCTGAAGAATAAAACGTCAAAAGGTGTCAAAAATATCTATAATGAAGAGCTCATCCCTAAGGGAACGAAGTTCTCCAATAAAGTATTCAAAGACCTTGAGTTCGCTCAAATAGATTACTCCAACTGGACCAACGATGATGATACTAATAAGTTAATAGCAAGTCTACTACACAACTATAGTATCAAAGTCAACAACGAAGTCGGACGATATAAAAGAGAGAAGTTTAACATCAGTATCGGAGATGAGCTTCCTGCAGGTGTATTAAAATTAGCCAAGGTATATATGGCTAAGAAGAGAAAGCTGAAAGTGGGTGATAAGCTCGCAGGTCGTCACGGGAATAAAGGTATCGTAGCACGTATCGTGCGGGAAGAAGATATGCCATTCCTCGAGGATGGTACTCCTGTCGATATCGTGCTAAACCCCCTCGGTGTACCATCACGTATGAATATCGGGCAGATATTCGAGACTGTATTAGGATGGGCAGGAGAGAAGCTTGGATGCAAGTTTGCTACTCCGATCTTTGATGGAGCATCGATCGGTGAAATTGATGATTACATCAAGAAAGCTGGACTCCCTGAGTTAGGTCAGACGTATCTCTACGACGGAGAGACGGGCGACAGATTCCACCAGAGAGCTACAGTCGGTATCATCTATATGATCAAGCTATCTCACATGGTAGATGATAAGATGCACGCCAGATCTATCGGACCATACTCACTCATTACTCAGCAGCCATTGGGTGGTAAGGCCCAGTTTGGTGGTCAGCGATTTGGTGAGATGGAGGTTTGGGCTCTTGAGGCCTTTGGTGCTTCGCATATCTTACGAGAGCTATTGACGCTCAAATCGGATGATATCATGGGACGTGCTAAGACTTATGAAGCAATTGTGAAAGGTGAGAATTTACCTGAGCCAAATATTCCAGAATCATTCAATGTATTGATTCACGAGTTGAGAGGATTAGCTCTCGATATCAAATTTGACTAATTTTTTAGAAAACTTAAAAAGGCCATCATATGCCATTTAAAAAGAGTCTTAATAGACAAAATTCTGACTTCAGCTCGATCACAATTTGTCTGACTTCTCCAGATGACATTCTGGAGAGATCATTTGGTGAGGTGCTAAAGCCGGAGACGATCAATTATAGATCATATAAGCCGGAGAGAGATGGATTGTTTTGTGAGAGAATATTTGGGCCGGTAAAAGACTATGAGTGCTACTGTGGTAAGTACAAGCGTATAAGATATAAAGGCATCGTCTGTGATAGATGTGGTGTCGAGGTGACAGAGAAGAAAGTGCGTCGTGAGCGTATGGGACATATCAAGCTGGTAGTGCCTGTAGTTCACATATGGTTCTTCAAGTCGTTACCTAATAAGATAGGTTACCTATTAGGTCTTTCATCTAAGAAGCTTGAGACGATCATCTACTACGAGAGATATGTAGTGATCCAGCCTGGTGTGAAAGAAGGTGAGATCGAGCAAAAAGAACTTCTGACAGAGGAGGAGTACTTTGAGGTACTGGACACTCTCCCTGCAGACAATCAAATGCTTGATGATACAGATCCTAACAAATTCATCGCTAAGATGGGGGCAGAGGGTGTCAAAGGTCTTTTAGAAAGATTAGATCTTGATCAATTGTCATTTGATCTGCGTCACCAAGCTGCTAATGAAACATCTCAACAACGTAAGTCTGAGGCACTCAAGAGATTGAGAGTCGTAGAGGCATTCAGAGAGGGACAGACTCGTATAGAGAATAAACCAGAGTGGGCTATCATTGAATACTTACCTGTGATACCACCTGAGCTAAGACCATTAGTGCCTTTGGACGGTGGTCGATTTGCGAGTTCGGATCTTAATGATCTATATCGTCGAGTGATCATTAGGAATAATCGTCTAAAAAGGTTGCTCGAAATCAAGGCACCAGAGGTGATCTTGAGAAACGAGAAAAGAATGCTTCAAGAGGCGGTTGATTCTCTTTTTGACAACTCACGAAAGTCAAATGCGGTAAAAGCAGAAGGAGGAAGATCCCTCAAGTCGCTCAGTGATATTCTCAAAGGTAAGCAAGGTCGATTCCGTCAGAACTTACTTGGTAAGCGTGTAGATTATTCTGGTCGATCTGTGATCGTAGTAGGACCAAATCTCAAGCTCCATGAATGTGGTATCCCTAAAGGGATGGCATCAGAGCTCTTCAAGCCTTTCATTATCAGAAAGCTTATCGAAAGAGGTATCGTAAAGACGGTAAAGTCAGCGAAAAAATTAGTAGATCGTAAAGATCCGGTAATATGGGAGATATTGGAGAATATATTGAAAGGTCATCCAGTCTTGCTCAACCGTGCTCCTACACTTCACCGTCTATCTATTCAGGCTTTCCAGCCTACATTAGTTGAAGGTAAGGCGATCAGACTACACCCGTTAGTATGTGGTGCGTTCAACGCCGATTTTGACGGTGACCAAATGGCGGTCCACGTGCCGTTGAGTCAGGGTGCGATACTGGAGGCTCAGTTATTGATGTTGGCTTCGCACAACATGCTGAACCCTCAAAACGGATCACCGATCACGCTTCCATCTCAGGATATGGTATTAGGACTGTACTACATTACTAAGCCTAACCTGAGCGCTAAGAAGAAAGATAAAATTTCTCATTTCTACTCTTCGGAGGAAGTAATGATAGCGTATAATGAAGGTCAAGTACAACTACATGATTCTATCTCAGTAAAAGTAACAGTAGAGAATGAACTGGGCCATATGGTACCAGAGAGAGTGGAGACTACTGTAGGTAGAGTTTTATTCAATGAAGCCGTACCAGAAGGTGTACCATACGTCAATCTCTTATTGACTAAGAAAAACCTGAAGAAAGTAATCGGTGATCTCATTGATAGAACTGACTTTACTGTAGCAGCTAATTTCCTTGATAAGATCAAGGATATGGGATTCTACTGGGCATTCAAAGGTGGACTTTCATTCAACTTAGGAGATCTCATCACACCTACTATTAAAGAGACTACACTCGTAGAGGCTCAAGAAGAAGTAGACGAAGTATGGGAAAACTATAATATGGGTCTTATCACCTCTAATGAGCGGTACAACCAAGTAATCGATAAGTGGACATTCGCTGATAATAAAATCACCGATACACTCATGAAAGAGTTGGCCGAGCACAAAGGAGGATTCAACTCAGTATTCATGATGCTCGATAGTGGAGCTCGGGGTAGTAAGCAGCAGATCAAGCAGCTATGTGGACTGAGAGGTCTAATGGCCAAGCCAAGAAAATCAGGAGATACTGGAGGGGCGATCATTGAAAACCCTATCCTGGCTAATTTCGTAGATGGGCTATCAGTATTGGAATACTTTATCTCGACACACGGTGCGAGAAAAGGTCTGGCGGATACGGCCTTGAAGACTGCGGATGCAGGATACTTGACTCGTCGTCTCGTAGATGTATCTCAAGATGTGATCATAATCGAAGAGGACTGTGATACACTCAGAGGTATAGAGACTACTGCTCTGATCGATAATGATAAAGTCCTCGAGACTCTTGCACCAAGAATCGCAGGTAGATATACACTATATGATATCGTGCATCCTGATACAGATGAGGTAATGCTCGAGGCGGGTGAATACATCGATGATAAGATCGCACAGAAAATAGAGCAAGTAGGAATAGAAAGCGTGACTATCAGATCTGTATTGACTTGTGAGACTAAGAAAGGAGTGTGTAGTAAGTGCTATGGTAAAAATCTTGCAACAGGTAGAATCTCTGAAAGAGGAGATGCGGTAGGTGTCATCGCTGCACAAAGTATCGGTGAGCCAGGTACCCAGTTGACACTACGTACATTCCACGTGGGTGGTGTGGCATCAGTATCAAAGACTGAGTCAGAGCACGTATCTAAGTTCGACGGTATATTAGAATTTGACAACGTATCTACAGTAGCCTTTGAAGAAGGTGACGAGAAGAAAGATGTCGTACTCTCAAGATCTGGTGAGGTAAGAATCCTTGAGTCTGAGACGAAAAAAGTACTCACGACTATTCATATTCCTTACGGATCAACTCTATTCATCAAAGGAAAGAGAAAGATCACAAAAGGAACGGTCATTTGTGAATGGGATCCGTTCAATGCTGTGATCGTATCAGAATTCGCTGGTATCATCCAGTACGAATCTATCGAAGAAGGAGTATCATATCGAGCTGAGCGTGATGATCAGACGGGTAACGTCGAAAAGATCATCATCGAGTCAAAAAGAAGGCGTAAGAAGCAAGTACCTTCCATCAATATCGTAGATGAGAATGGTGATGTGCTGAGATCTTATAACCTACCAGTGGGTTCTCACCTTAGTGTAGAAAATGGTGACAGCATCGTCGCAGGATCAAGAATTGCTAAAATACCTCGTCAGTTAGGTAAGATTCAGGATATTACTGGTGGTCTTCCGAGAGTTACTGAGTTATTCGAGGCAAGAAATCCATCAAATCCAGCTACTACGGCTGAGATAGATGGTATCGTGTCATTTGGTAAAATGAAGCGTGGTAATCGAGAGTTATTCATCGATGATGAAAAGACTGGTCAGCGCAGAAAGTACCTGATCGGACTGTCTAAGCATATCTTAGTACAGGAGGGTGACTTCGTGAGAGCAGGATCGCATCTATCTGATGGAGCTACGTCTCCGCAAGATATCCTAAGTATCATGGGCCCAACTGGTGTGCAACGCTATATCGTGAATGGTATCCAAGAGGTATATAGATCTCAGGGTATTGGTATCAATGATAAGCATATCGAGGTGATCGTACGTCAGATGATGAGAAGACTTGAGATCGTTGATCCAGGTGATACATCATTCCTCGAAGGCGAACCAGTTGAAAAATATGATTTCTTAGAGCAGAATGATTGGATATTTGATAAGAAGATCATCACTGAGTCTGGAGATAGTAATAAGCTTAAGCCAGGACAGATCACTACTATCCGTCAGATCAGAGAAGAAAACTCTTACCTGAAGCGAAATGATCTACAGACGGTAGAATTCCGAGATGCGGTGCCTGCTACGTCAAAGCCGATACTACAAGGAATTACTAAGTCATCATTGGGTACAGTGAGCTGGATATCAGCGGCATCATTCCAAGAGACGACTAAAGTACTAAGTACGGCAGCGATCAATGCTAAGCAAGATCTACTCGAAGGTCTGAAAGAGAATGTAATCGTAGGTAAGAAAATACCTGCTGGTACAGGTCTCAGAAGATACGAAAAGCTCATCGTAGAAGCTGACGAATATGTAGAGGAAGCTGAAGCTGCTGAATAAGCGACATCAGTATCTATGAAATAGTAAAGGTGATATCCAGTCGGATATCACCTTTTTTATGCTTTCTCTTTACGGATTCTTGTTTATTTTTTTTGTTGTAAATGAAGGTTTTTCAAGATGTACTTACCTAAGATATCAAATTCAACATTGACTCTTTGTCCTACTTTGAGTTGTTTAAATTTGGTATGCTCATAGGTATAAGGAATAATGGCTACACTAAATCTTCCTTTTTTAGGATTAACTACGGTCAGGCTTGTCCCATTGATAGCGATTGAGCCTTTAGAGATCACTAATCCATCAAACTCATCACTGTATTTGAAGGTGTAGACCCAGCTGCCGTCAGCGTCTTTGATGCTCTCGCATATGGCGGCTGTGTCAACATGCCCCTGTACTATGTGACCGTCAAGTCGTCCGCCCATTACCATGCATCGTTCGAGATTTATGATATCTCCTTCTTGCCATTCACCAAGATTAGTTTTGTCCATAGTCTCTTGTATGGCAGTGACTCTATGGCTACGATTATCACATTCGACGACAGTCAGGCAGACACCATCATGCGCTACGCTTTGGTCTATTTTGACATCTTTTGATATGGGTGATTCTATGGTGAAATGCACATTGCTTTCATCTTTCTGAATACGAGATATGACTCCCGTACACTCAATTATTCCTGTGAACATATATTTTATTGACCTGTAATGATCTGAATATAACCCGATAAGGGTTCGCTCTGTTCGATGATACCTGTTACTCTTTTTTCAAAGACTTTACATTTGTAGTAGTAAGTGCCATCACTCAGTTTAGATCCATTTGAGTTATGACCGTCCCAATTGATGTCTGGGTCCGTAGTCGTGAAGACTTTCTGCCCCCATCTATTAAATACTTCCATGTCAATCTCCTCGACGAAACGATTGACTATTGGTTTGTAAGTATCATTACTATTGTCTCCATTTGGTGTAAAGGCATTTGGGAGAATATAAGAAGGACAATTGTCCACGCAAATAGGACCTCTTAGCGAGCTCTCATTGCCACTGGAGTCAATAGCTGATACCCAATAACATCCTGCAATGTTATCATCAAGCACATGATCATAAAACTGATCACTCAGATCTGCTGAACCCACTAACTCTGGGCTGCCATCTGTAGTCGAAGAATAATAAATGTTAATAGATCGAGTGTCGATTGGATCAAGACATGAGCCGTTATAATTCCAAATTATTTCATTGAATAAATCTTGATCCGGATTGATGGTATTCTGACTGCAGATGGTTTTTACTTCTATCTCGGGTGCACAGGGTGCTATAGAGTCTGTAGGTACGACACAGACGGTCTGAGAATAATTGAATATGGGATCTATCACCTCATCTAAACCATAGGTGCCAATACTCTCAATAAGGTAGCAATATTCAACTCCATTGCTGAGATTGTTAATTTCGTAGCTTCTATTAGTTATACTGTCAATTTGGGTCGTATCACTATTATTGACTTCATAAATCAGATATGAATAGTTGAGCCAAGGTACCTCCTCTGACCAAGAAAGGTCTACCGAATGATCTCTACCTATCGCTTCTGCACGAATGGATGTAGCTCTACTACTGGTAGAGATCTGGGTATCGCCAGCCCAAAAGCTAATTCTATAGCTGTATTGTTCATTTTGGGTATTTAGGGCATCATCCTGATAAGAAATGGCATTTGATAAACCACTGAAAGATGTGGCAAAAAATGTGGCATCATCTAAGAAGACGAACGAATTAAGATCAGCTATACTACGCTCAATGCGTATGCTAAATGGTCCTTCATTCGCTATCGTATCTATGTCGTCAGGATCTGGAAGGGTCCATGTCAGATTTATAGTGCCTTGATTGTTAGATGTATTTGTCACAGATACTTGGGTGATCAATGGTGCTCTACGATCATACCGAGCGCAGTCTTCATTGGATGCTATGCTTTCTGATTTATTGAATGGATTGCCAGACTCGGTCAGTTGAGCAAACTCACCTAATACTCTGTAGCAATAGATATTATTAGCAGAGATATTATCGTCATAGGCCACATATCTATCACCTTCTTTGTCATTCGTTAGGAAAATTATCTCTTCATATCCTATGAGTCCACCTTGACATGAGTCAATAGCTACCTGATCTGTACCAAGTTTTCGCCATACAGAAAATCCCTGAAAGAGATCATCGTCTTCGCATGGATATGGGGACTGCCACGATATTCTTATGGTCTCTGAGTCAAATTTTTCAACAACTACATCTTCTGGAGCCGGAGCTGTCACTTTGATTCTGACAGTTTTTAGAGTAGCGGCTCCTCCGCCTAATCCTAAGAAATCATCTGTAGCTTTAAATACTACTTGATAATATTCCTTTGCCACATGGGAGCAGTTGGTTTGCCATGTAAATTTTCCTGTAAAAGGAGATAATCCTACGCCTTCTCCTACATCAAAACCTGCCGGTTGGTTATCCAGTTCAAATGGTCCGCCCAATCCTGACAACAGTATTAGCTGTGTGCTATCATTGTCGGTGGCCAATACGTCAAACTCCACAAGCTCTCCAGCGATAACGCAGATTTCATCTGGAGCCTCGATAGTAGGCGGACTATTGGGCATCAGATCCTCATCAATGCATGAGATGACCAAGATCTGCATATCTCTGATGATCTCATTGATGAGTATACCTTCTCGGTATTCTTTGATGAGTATGGTGATGTTAAATTCTCCTTGCACCTTAGGGCTCTCCCATACGAATTCTCCTGTCACTGGATCCAAAGAGACGATATTGTCATCTCCAGGCCGTATTTCGTCAGGTAAATTATAGTTGGGCACTTCCACTCCTTCTTCTTGAAAAGGCGTGATCAGCTCATATGCCAGGCTATCTCCATCAGGATCGTAGGCATTAGGATTGTGTATGAATGTCTGATCCACACAGGCAAAATCTATCGGAGGCTGCAGTAAAACTGCCGAGCTATTGGGGCCTTGAAAGCGTTGGTCCAAAAGGGTTAATGTTGTCTCAATATAAAACTGGATATTAACAGAATTTGGGAAATCAATATTCTGAATACCAGCTATACGGTTTGGGTCAGTCACGGATAGGGTATACTGACTTCGAGTAGGATACGTGTGCTCAGCTATGTAATAATTGACTTTGATATCATTGGGTAGTTCTTCTCCATTACCATTAGATCGAGCGACAAAAATGCTCGTACCATCTCCCCAAAACAACTCTAAACTGTCTCTATCAGCCGCAAAGCTACTCGTCCGGGTATAGGTAGTGATAGTGGCTCGTATGGTGAGGTCGTCGATCTGTTCATAGGTGATCTCACCTGCCCTATTGTGAGTACTATATCCCAATACAGGGAGTAATAGTAGAAAAATGAATGTGTGGTAGCGTAGAAATCTATTGGTCTTAATCACTATAGCAAATTAAGCCATAGTCTGTAATTCTTCAAGACATGAGTCAAGACTTTCTTCCCAAGGTCTTAGAATGATATCGAAATCGGTTTTTATTTTCTCTTTTGACATGACACTCCACAGAGGACGAGGTGCCGGAGCACCATAGGATGCTGTAGTCGTGGATTGCACATCACACTCTATTTTGGACTTATTGAATATAGCTTTCGCAAAATCCATCCAATTGGTAATACCTGTATTACTATAATTAAAAATGCCCGAAGTTGTCTTTCCAGAGTTATCATATTGACTGATGATCTGCAGGGTGTCAGCTGCTAAATCACGTGCATAAGTAGGTGTGCCGATCTGGTCCGCCACTACGCTGAGGGAGTCACGTTCAGCCCCTAATCGCAGCATCGTTTTGACAAAATTGTTTTTAAAAGAAGAATACAGCCATGATACTCTGATGATCAAGTGTTCGCACTCTGTCGAAGATATAGCTTCTTCTCCAGCTCTTTTTGACTTACCATAGATACTTTTTGGAGCGCATTGGTCATCTTCTCGGAGTGGCCGATCCACATCCAGATGGTATACATAGTCAGTACTATAATGTATGAGTAGGCAGCTATGATTTTTACAATATTGCGCTAGGTACAAAGGGCCTTTTTCATTGATCAAAAAAGCATTCTCTCGATCTGTCTCTGCTCTATCTACAGCTGTATATGCAGCGCAGTTAATGATTACATCAGGATTAATCTTTACTAATTGATCCTCAATAGATCGAGCATCTGTGATGTCAAGATCTTTTCGTGATAAGAAATGAAATGTAAATTGTGACTCCTTTGATAAATGCTGAAACTCATGTCCCAGCTGTCCATTACTCCCTGTAACTACGATATTCATCACGCATATTGTTTGTGCTCACCAAATATGGGTTGTTCGCTATCCTTTTCGGACAGTAAGAATTCAAGATCTATTTCTGGCCACTCTATATTGATGTTCGGATCATTATAGAGTATGCCTCCTTCATCTTCTTTGGAGTAGTAGTTATCACATTTATAGGCAAAAATGGCAGTCTCACTCATGACTAAAAAGCCATGGGCAAATCCCCTTGGCACGTACATTTGCCGTTTATTAGCTTCGCTGAGGATGGTGCCGTACCACTGGCCGTATGTTGATGATCCGGGTCTTATATCCACTGCTACATCAAATACTTCACCGATAACTGCTCTGACTAATTTGGCTTGTCCCATAGGCTCACACTGATAGTGGAGACCTCTCAATACGCCTTTTGTTGACTTGGACTCGTTATCCTGTACCCAGTCACAGTCGCTAATGGCTTGAGGCCACTTACTACTGTTGAATGATTCTAAAAAATATCCTCTATCATCTGCGAATACCCTTGGCTCGAGTACGATCAAATCAGGAATTGGTGTTTCTATTATCGTCATGACTTATCTCTGAAATACAAAGTTAGTGGAACACCACTGAAATCAAATCTCTCTCGGAGTTGATTTTCGAGATAGTTTTTGTAGCTACCTGGCACATGCTTTGGATGATTGCAGAAAAATGCAAAAGAAGGAAAATGTGTAGGGAGCTGAGTGACGTATTTGATCTTGATTAATTTTCCTCTGTGAGCTGGAGGTGGATATTTATTGAGCATCTCTTCTAATGCTTCATTAAGCACTGAGGTCTTGATGCGATGAGACCTGTTTTCATAGACTTTAAGTAGTAATTCTACTGCTTTGAAGATTCTTTGCTTCTCAAGAGCTGATATGAATAGAATGGGTACATCATTAAATGGAGCCAGTTTTCGCTTCAGCTCTTTTGCATAGTCCCTGGCCGTATTTGTTTCTTTCTCCATGAGGTCCCACTTATTGACTAATAATACAACCCCTTTTTTACGCCGTACGATGAGGGAAAAAATACTCATATCCTGTGACTCGAGGCCAAGTGTCGCATCAATCATGAGTAGGCAGACATCCGCTTCGTCAATAGCCTTGACAGCTCTGATCACTGAATAAAACTCAAGATCTTCGTGTACTTTCTTTTTCTTTCTGATACCAGCGGTATCGATCAGGATGAATTCTTTGTCAAATTTATTGTAATGACTATGGATGGCATCTCTTGTGGTGCCGGCTATATCGGTGACGATATTTCGATCTTGATCTAATAGTGCATTGACGAAAGATGACTTTCCCACATTAGGTCGCCCTAAAATGGCTATTTTAGGCAGTGTGCTTTCTTCTATAGACTTATCCTCAGGAGGTAGCATATCCATGACTGCATCGAGCAGATCTCCAGATCCACTACCCGTGATAGAAGACAAGAAAAACGTATTGTCAAATCCAAGTCCCCAAAATTCATTTGCGGCAAGCTGGCGAGTACCATTGTCAACTTTATTGACGGCTAAGACTACGGGCTTATTAGATCTGCGGAGGAGCTGTGCCACTGATTCGTCGAGATCAGTGATACCAGTCGTCACATCTGCCATGAATATAATCACATCTGCCTCCTCGATCGCTATCTCAACCTGTGCTCTGATAGCACTCTCAAAGACATCATCCGAGTTTTTGACGAATCCTCCGGTATCTACAACGTTGACTTTTCGTCCATTCCACTCGGTGAATCCGTATATGCGATCTCGAGTCACCCCGCTCACATTATCAATGATTGATTTTCGCTCTCCGATGAGTCGATTGAATAAAGTAGACTTTCCCACATTGGGACGTCCGACTATAGCTATTAGATTTGACATAGTTCTTTGTTACTGCAAATATCCATAAGATTTCAGAGATCTATCGTCATCTCTCCATTTCTCTTTGACCTTTACGTGTAGTTCGAGGAATACTTTTTGCTCTAAGAAGGTTTCAATGTCTTTTCTCGCCTCTGTACCGAGTTTTTTAATGGCTGACCCTCCTTTGCCGATGATGATAGACTTTTGGGTCTTGCGATTGACTATGATATCTGCCATGATATGGATCATAGGTCCGCTTTTAGATTCCCTTTCCTTGAATGAATTAACAATCACTTCGCAGCTATAAGGGATCTCTTGATGATAAAGTTGTAGTATTTTTTCTCTGATGATCTCTGAGACGAAAAAGCGCTCAGACTTATCTGTGAATTGATCTTTGGGATAATATGCTGGGCCTTCTGATAAATGGCCCAAGATGAGTGTGAGGAGTTCATTTGTCCCTACTTTTTCCATAGCAGATATGGCACAGACCTGATCAAACTGAACTTTGTCCATCCACCATTTTTGGATTTCGCCGATCTGCTCGGTATTGGAAATGTCCATTTTATTAATCACCAATATTTTTGGAGATTCCATATTGTTGAGCTGTTGGACGAGCTCGTCGGAGATCTCCGGAGGCTCAACGGTATCTGTCAGATAGAGCAGGACATCTGCGTCTTCGAGTGCAGAGTAGGCAAAGCTATTCATCGCTGTCTGCATCTTATAGTGAGGATCGGTGATGATCCCAGGTGTATCAGAGAATACCACTTGATAATCCTCTTCATTGATGATCGCTATGATCCGATGTCGAGTAGTTTGCGGTTTATTGGTGATGATGGAGAGTTTTTCTCCGATCAGGGCATTGAGCAGTGTGGATTTCCCTACGTTGGGTTTTCCGATAATATTTACGAATCCAGATTTATGCACTAAATAGCTCTATTAAGTTGGTTATAAATTCCTTTTGGTTTTTGTGATTGCCATTCGACATCATTAAAATCGTCCCCCATATTCACAAAGTGATAGAGACGGACTGAGTCCATTTCATCTTGGACATGAGGACGAGTATTGATAAAAGCGATCCAACCATCTTCATCTTTGACATCATCGTACCACTCTTCGTAATAACAGTCGTCCGAAGCATGAAAATTCATGACATTATCACAGAAGATAATGTATTTGTGGATTCCTTGGGGAATTAATCTATCGACTATCTCTCGTTTGAGGTACATGATGTCGTTATTGAGGCAGTCATTCCATTCGCCAATGAGCTCTATGATAGCATATCCCTCGATATAGTCGGCATATAGCAGCTTCATGTATAGCGTCGCTGATCCCATAGTATCCCACTGAGGATGTATGAAGTAGTTATAGACTTTTTGAGTGAACGTAAACTCACTGTAGGTCTGACCATAAAAAGGACTGCGACTATCTTCAGATGCGATGTAGTGATCACGCCATCGATAGTGTGGCTCTATATCATGCATATGATGGAGAAAATTGTTTTCGGTGGTAATAAATAAAAATCGCCCTGCAAATTATAACAAATAATAATGCAAGGATTTCAGAATAGTTGAGATAACCCTCTATGAGACGATCTTATTTTCTATTAGGAGGTAGATTTTGATTTTTCAAGGCTTTTGGATATGCCAAAATGTAAGACGATAAATGATCATATAGTGATGTGAAAATCCTATTATTGTGATAACCGAAATAATAATGAATAAACGACTATTGCCATTTTATCTGGCGCTATTATCTCTGCTGATAGTGGCAGAAGGTAGGACCCAATCAACAGATAATGCATTGACTGTGCGGCTCCAAGGCACTACACTCGATGCCGTGTTAGATGAGCTGAATACAGCGACGCAGCTCACGCTCTATCAGAATGTAAAGTCCGATCTGAACTACAGTGGTCAAAGAGATTTTCAGCAAATGCCGATCTCTGATATCTTGGATCAGGTTTTGGAAAACACATTTTACTCTCATATTTCATATCGGGACTATGGTATTGTCATAGTCGATCGTACGGTCATAGATCAGGAGTTTTCTGCCGCTTACTATGAGGCGCTCGGAGAGCAAGTAGATAATGGTGAAGCAGCACAGGTGATAGGAGATATCAGCCGACTATCGCCATCCGGATCGGCTATCATATCAGGGATCATCACAGACGTACAGACTGGAGAGCCTGTGATCGGTGCTACTATTTCTGTAGAGGGTATGGACTTAGGTGCAGTATCTGAAGTAGATGGATCCTATGAGCTAAGTGTCACTGCGGGTACTCATGAGATACAGGTAGACTTCATAGGGTATGCAGACTATAGAGCACTAATAGATGTCAAAAGTGATGGCCAATATAATATAGCCCTCGACAAAGGCGCACTTGAGCTCGATGAGGTCACGATCCGAGCTCGAGCAGCAGATCAGAGCGTAGAAAGCGCACAGATCGGTGTCCAGACGATCAGCATGAATACTATTAAGAAGCTTCCCACTTTCATGGGGGAGGTGGATGTGGTCAAAAGTTTTTTGCTACAGCCTGGTGTCACTACGATAGGAGAGGGCGCTTCAGGATTCAATGTCCGAGGTGGTAATGTGGATCAGAATCTCATCATGCAGGACGAGACCTTCATATTCAATTCATCTCACTCTTTAGGTTTCTTTTCTACGTTTAATTCTGATCTCATCGACAAAGTAGATCTTTATAAAGCGAATATACCTGCTCAATACGGTGGCCGATTAGTCTCGGTCATGGATGTCGAGATGAAAGATGGAAATTTCGAAGCATTCAAGATAAAAGGAGGAATCGGACCTATATCGAGTAAGTTGAGTTTAGAAGGGCCGATCATCAAAGATAAGGTATCATTCATTGGTGGGTTTCGCTCGAGCTATACGGATTGGTTGCTCAATTCTCTCAGTGAGCCTGAGCTACAAAAGAGCAGTTCGTTCTTTTATGATGGCAACTTTCGAATGACGATCAAACCCTCACCGAATCACTCAATAGCACTCTCAGCGTATAAATCGCAGGATGACTTTGAGTACAATGAAGAATTTGGTTTTGACTACAGTACGCAGTTTGGAGAGTTGAGCTATGGCTGGATCATTAGTGATAATTTGTTCTCAAAGTTTTCAGCAGTCAAAAGTCAATATGATAGTCGACAGAGTGATCTCGATGGTATCGATGCGAGCACAGTGGATACTCAGATAGACTATGTCAAGCTGAAAGAAAATATCAAATATATCCCGTCTGAGGAGCTGGAGCTCAATGTAGGAGTGTCGACGATACAGTACGATGTCAATCCCGGAGAAAGAAATCCACTCGACGATGAGTCAGTGATCACTACTAAGCTTTTAGAAAATGAAAAAGGCAGAGAAACAGCTGCATATGTCAATGCTCAGCTAGGACTCAGTGAGGCCATAGAAATCGACGGCGGCATCAGAGCTACCTACTATCAGTATCTGGGGCCTAAGACTGAGTATCAATATAGTGATGAGTCACGGCCTACCACCGCAGGTATCATAGGTACTGAACTCAAAGACGGTACGATCCAATCATACTCTGTCATCGAGCCAAGAGTATCTGCTCGACTCAAAGTGACAGATGAAGCATCTATCAAAGCGGGCTACAGCCGCACATCACAGTTCATTAGTCAGATATTCAATGCGGACTCACCGACTCCGACCAGCCAGTGGCAGCTCAGTAATCGCTATATCAAACCACTGAGATCACATAATGTATCAATAGGATACTTCAAAAACTTTAAGGATAATGAGTGGGAAACCTCATTTGAGCTATACGGTCGACAGATTGATCAGTTATTTGATTATCAAGATTTTGCCGATCTCATAGTCAATGAACATATCGAGACGGAATTATTAGATGGAGAAGGAAGAGCCTATGGTGCGGAGCTCAGTATCCGCAAGAAAGCGGGAAAAGTGAATGGCTGGCTCAGCTATACCTACGCTAAGTCTGAGCGTCAGATCGTGGGCATCAATGATGGAGAGTGGTATCCCTCTAATTTTGACAAGACTCATGATGTGTCTTTGATATTCAACTACAATCCAAATCAGCGAAATACGCTCACTGCTAATATCAACTACAGCACTGGTCGACCGACCACCCCTCCTGTGGGCAACTATCGGACCTCAGGAGGACTCATCGTGCCGATCTTTTCTGATCGTAATGCACTGAGGATACCAGACTATTTTAGGGTCGATCTATCCTATACTTTAGGAAAAGGATATAAAGTGGATCAAAAATTTCAGACGAGCTGGGTGATCTCACTCTACAATGTACTCGGTCGAAAGAATCCGTACTCCGTATTCTTCACTCAGGCACCGTTTAATCTGGTCCAGGCTAATAAGTTTTCTGTATTGGGATCAGTATTCCCATCTATCACGCTCAACTTTGAATTGTTATGATTGGCATGAATATATTTTCTAATAAGCATATAGCAGCTCTATTAGTCGTGATCTGTCTATCATGGAGCTCGTGTATCGAGGAGATAGACCTTACCGTACCTGGTGATCTGACCGACAGTCTGGCTATCCAAGGACGTATCGAAAAAGGTGAGACCAGCAGTAAGGTGACGCTCTCTGTCTCCAATGTTTTTGACTTTACATCTGAGAGTCGCAATAGTATTGCTATTCGAGAGGCATTTGTGGTGGATGAAAGTGGGACAAGGCTGGAGCTCGAGCGTACTGATGTGACCTCATATGAGCGTGTCATCACGGATGATGAGATGATCGTAGACTATGGTAGATCGTACAAGATCGAGCTGACGACACTGGATAATAGATCCTATGAGTCTCAGTTTGATCGACTGGTGCCTGCTCAGGTACCAGGAAGTTTAGAATTAGAGAAGGTCAACGTCTTAGTAGTGGATAATCTGGACAACTTCGTAGAGGAAGAAAGGATACAGCTCAATATCAGTAGTGATGTAGATCCGGATACCGAGGGAGGATTGCTATGGGAGGTAGAGCAGACATTTAAGATGACGGACTCTCCGACTAATCCACGTATAGATATGAAGACCTGCTATATCACCGAGCCGGTAAACGCCGATAAGGTGAATATTTTGGAACCTTCACAGCTGGCTGTAGGTCGAGTCGAAAACTATCCACTGCTTACTGCAGAGGTCAATTTTAAATATAATCAAGGCCTCTATTTTAATGTATCACAGTATTCTCTCAGTCCAGAGGCGTATGAATACTTCAGACAATTGAAGATTTTGACAGAGCGGACAGGCAATATGTTTGACGATCCTGTCGGAGAGGTCGTATCTAATTTTTACAATGTGAATGATCCGTCCGATAGAGTCTATGGCTATTTCTTCGCTACCGAAGGAGAGGTGATTCGCCTAAAAGTACCCGTGAGCATCACTGGTGAGCTGACAGACTACTGTCCTCCTCCGGTGAACAATCCTCGTCCAGATGGCAGCTGTCCCTATGGCATCTGCTGTGACTGCCTCGCTGAGCCAGAAAGCACATTGATAATACCAGAATATTGGGAAGAATAATGAAAACACTATATACTATAATACTGGGATTTTGGGGATTGATCATGTTTGGTCAGGATTCATATTTGTTTCATCGAGATCGCCCCTTTTATGTGACAGGAGAGGTGGTTTGGTTTAGTGTGCATCTGCCAGATTCCTTTGAGGAGATGACTGCAATTAATGTTTATTTCGCTGATGATCTTGGAGCTGTGAAAAAGCAATTCTTTTGTAGTACAGAGGGAGGCAAAATCGATGGCTACATAGAGCTACCATATGCATGGTCATCTGGTATCTACCAGTTAGCACTTTTTGCTAAACAGAAAGAGTCTAAAACTGAAGAGCTATTAGCTAAAGTAGAAATACCTGTCTATAATGATATTGAGCTGGGCGATGTACCAATGGTAAATAAAATCACACTTCCTGATAATGTAGTCCAGCCATCAAATAATAGCAATTTAGTGACGAAAGGAAATGTAAGCGCCAGAAATATGCAAAGCCTACGGCTACAGGATCTATCGAGTGGCGTAAGTGTCTCAGTAGTGGATGCCAGTTTGTATGGTGCTCATATCAATGAAGTAGTACAAGAAGTAAGCTATGTGAGGGATGGTACGCCAATACAATGGGAAAATAGTCCATATCTGACCACGATGATCAGTTCGACTGCTGGAGCGCCTCTCCGTACTAATGTCATCGGAGTGTATGATCAGACGAGCGATGAGATGCATTACGCCAAGTCGGGTATAGACGGGCAGTACGATGTAGTTTTATCAGAGTATTATGGCCCTCGATCATATCATGTCAATGGAGTACTATTTGATGAATACTCAGTAGTCCACTCACATGAGAGGGATAACATAGGTATGAAGGCAGAGCGAGTGATCACTATGGACTCTACTGTCTTAAATTATTTGACGCTCAGTCAAAAAAGAAAAAAAATCTATCAGCAGTATGGGATGATAGAGTATGAGCTCAGTACTCAGCAGAAAAAAGCCAAATATGAAGCACCTCAGCCGAACAGAGTTTACGAGACTTCTTCTTATCAGAATTTTGATGATATAGAGGCATTCTTTGAGGAAATGATTTCTTCTGAATTGAGCTTTGAACGATCTAAGGATGGCACTCTGACTGCCAGAATGTACAATCCAAATAATAAAAAATTTACTAATCGTAATCAAAGTAGATACTTCGAGAAAGCGCCTGTGTTTATCATCGATGGTATAGTGACTAAGGATGCTGCCAGAGTAGCGGCTATGGATTTTAGTAGTGTGGAGACTATTGGGCTGTACTATAAAAGAGAGGATATAAAACGTGATTTTGGTATGTACAGCGGTATGCCTTATGTCATGATCAATACTAAAAATGGAGACTTTCAGTGGTCCGAAGATGAGCCACAAGACATAGTAGTGATCAATGGGTATCAATATCCAGCTGATATACCGGTCATAGGGGATGAGGAGGAGATATCTCATCCTTTATTCCGACCAATGTTACACTGGAATCCAGAGGTGAAAAATACCTCGCAGACCTATAATATCCGTCAAAGTGATGACGTATCTGAGTTTCAGGTGATAGTCGCAGGGAGAGATGCGGATGGTGAGCTGAAAGTAGCGACAGCTAAGTACCGATCTGGATATATAAATTAAATCTTCAGCTCTACTGCAACATTATTGCATTTGATAGATTTGTTATCCTATATTTGCATCTCTGTTGCATATTATGAGTCAATTCAAATCAAATATCGATATAGCGGGTCTGATCACCTCGAGTCTCTGTGCAGTCCACTGCATGGCGATACCAGTATTCTTGTCTTTCGGTATGATGGAGGGATTCGTCGGGGCGCATCACCATATCATTGATATTACGGTATTCTTTATATCCTTTGTATTAGCAGGCTCATCGATTCTTAATGGTGTCCGTACACATGCTAATTGGTGGCCGTCTTTCGGTTTTATATTAGGCTTTGGTCTCTTGGCAGTGGGGCTTACGCAGCATGCACATGTCATGATGGCGATAGGAGGCGCATTAGTAGCGAGTACACATTTCTTCAACTATAAGTTAATGCGGGCCTATTGTACTCATTGATTGATTGTCATTTTCTTATTTTGGCATTCATATGTTGCTCACTAAAGATCTCACATACCAGTACGATTCTTCTACCTCGATAGCATTTCCAGATCTGAGTATAGATCAGGGAGAGCATACCTTGATCATAGGGCCTTCTGGATGTGGTAAGACTACGCTGCTGCAGCTGATAGCTGGTCTACGTAGTCCTAAGACCGGCTCTATAGAAATTAACGGGGAGAAGATCGATAGTATGACACAGGCTAAGCGTGACCAGTTCAGGGGACAGCAGATCGGATTGATCTTTCAGACCTCGCACTTTGTACGGGCCCTGTCGGTAGGAGAGAATATCACCTTGGCGCAGAGCTTAGCAGGGCATAGTCCAGATATGGCTGCGGTAGAGGGAATACTGACTCGACTGAATATTGGGCATAAGCTCAACAAAAAAACACATCAGCTCAGTCAAGGAGAGCAGCAGCGAGTAGCTATAGCTCGAGCATTGATCAATAAACCTAAGGTAATATTGGCCGACGAGCCTACATCGGCTCTCGATGATCAGAATACCGAGGAAGTGATCAGGCTGCTAAAAGAGCAAGCAAATAGCGTCAATGCCACCCTGATAGTCATCACTCATGATAATCGTCTCAAGGATAAATTTGATAAAAGCATCAGCCTATGAATATCCTAAAGCTCAGCTGGCGAAGTCTGGTAGATAGACCACTCTCGATGATATTGAGTTTGGTATTATTTGCTTTGGGAGTGGGCTTAGTCTCGTTTTTATTCTTGATGGAGCGACAGCTACAGGACAATTTTGAAAAGAATCTCGCTGAAGTAGATCTCGTGATAGGGGCTAAAGGAAGCCCGCTACAGATGATACTCAGCTCGATGTATCATGTGGATGCCCCTACAGGCAATGTCTCGCTCGAAGAAATACGCCCTTTTCTCAATCCTAAGCACCCACTCATCAAAGAGGTGGTGCCGATATCGGTAGGTGACTCGTATAAGGCCTACCGCATAGTGGGGACGACGCCTAATATCCTTGACTGGTATGATGCCAAAGTAGGCCAGGGTAGACAGTGGCATTCTAATTTTGAAGTGACTATAGGAGCTACTGTGGCTAAGCAGCTACACATGCATGTGGGCGATACCTTCAAAAGTAGTCACGGCCTCATAGACGATGAAAATCTGGCTCATGACGATGCTGAGAGCTTTCAGGTAGTCGGGATACTGGAGCCGACGGGCTCTGTCATTGATCAGTTGATATTGACGACTACGCAGAGTTTTTGGTTAGTCCATGATCACGACCACGATCATGAAGGAGAAGACCATGCCCATGATGGAGATCATGGAGGAGAGGAGCACGACCACGGTCACGATGGACATAGCCACGGACATGACCACGACCATGATCATAGCAAAATGATAGATATGCCGATCACTGGAGAAGCGCCACCGGCGCTACTCGATGAGCCCGGTGATAAGGAGATCACTAATCTCTTAGTACGATTCAAAGGAAGAAACTTCCAAGCGCTGAATATGCAGCGTAGTATCAATGAGAATACCGATATGCAGGCTGCTACACCAGCTATTGAGATTAATCGATTATTCTCCATGATGGATAGTGGGGAGCGAGCATTGAGACTGCTGGCGATCATCATCATACTTGTGAGTGCACTCAGTATATTCATATCGCTCTATAGCTCGCTCAATGAGCGTCAGTACGAGCTCGCACTTATGCGATCTATGGGAGCCAGTCCGACTACTATATTCAGCCATATCGTCATCGAGGGGCTGCTATTAGCTCTATTGGGCTTCGTGCTTGGTATTTTACTTAGTCATGTGAGTATGAGTTTCATCAGTGCATTGGTCCAGGACAATTTCCGATACAGCTTCTCTGGCTGGCAGTTCTTGACTAAAGAGTGGTACCTATTGGCCGGTTCGATTATTATTGGTTTTGTGGCTGCATTGATACCAGCGTGGCGAGCATCTCGCACTGATATAGCGGATACGCTCTTAGGTTCTCGTTGATCACGATCATATTTTTTATCGCTCACTCTCATTATTACACGGGACTCTGTGTATTTTGGAGAGATGAATATCACTATACTCATATCAATCATTGTTTACTTTGGACTTTTGGTTGTCGCAGCTATCTCATTTAAGAGATCGTACAAGGTAGACTATGATCGTAAGTCGCTTATCGCTGGCTTACTATTAGTGGTAGCTGCTGTGTTTATATGGTTTTTTGCTGATCTATCCGATGATCCGACGGCAGAAGAGAGTACGACTAATAAGGTTTATTGGTTGATTTTATTTACCCTTATAGGGAATGTTGTCATACAGACCATTATTTGGTTATTCTATGTATTCATCAGGAAGAATGACCTACTACGAATCCCAAGATTTATGTTTGATATCATAGGTAGTATACTACTCATAGCTATCATTCTCTTTGGATTGAAATATATTTTTGGAACCAATTTATCGGGTCTATTAGTCACATCTACGGTCCTATCTGCTATTATAGGACTCTCACTACAGGATACATTGACTAATCTTTTTGCTGGCGTATCCCTTCAGATGGAAGCACCATTTAATCTGGATGATTGGGTCAATCTTGGTGGCTACGAGGGGAAGGTAGTCAGTCAAAACTGGCGAACTCTAACATTGCTCACCAGAGAAAACCATCGTGTATCTCTCCCTAATAAAACGGTCGCTGAAGAAAAAATAGTCAACTATTCTCGCCCTACTAAGCGACAAATACATAGCTTTTTTGTTGAACTGGACTATTCTCATCCACCTAACGAGGTGAAACGTATCCTACGAGAGATATTGACCGAGATCAAAGAAGTAGATATAGATCAAGTGGCGTATCCGTACGTGGTGAGCTACGAAGCGAGTGGAATCAAATATTGCCTAAAGTATTGGATCAATGACTATGGTGATGTCATCGCTATACAAGACATCGTATTGACACGACTCTGGTATAAGCTGGAGCGTCATAATATCAAAATACCGTACAGTATCAGCGAGGTACATATGAGTGTCATGAGTGACTCTGTACAGGAGCAGCAGGCGGAGAAAGAACGAAACTATCGTCTCTCTTTGCTCAAAAAACAGTCATGGCTAAAAGATATGGATGAAGATCAGCTGATGGCATTGTCACATTCGACAGTATTAGCTTGCTACGGAGAAAATGATGATCTCGTACAGGAAGGGGCAGAAGGTGACTCTATGTTCATCATTACTAAAGGGCGAGCCAAAGTCCTCATCCATGGCCCTAATGATGCAGAAGTATTAGTAGCGGATAAGTCAGCCGGTGAATTCTTTGGAGAGATGAGTCTCTTGACAGGAGACCCTCGTAGCGCTACAGTCAGAGCTATAGAGGATATGGAGGTATTGGTGATAGATAAGGGCTCATTCACTAACGTCTTAGCTCAGGACAAGGGTATTTTGCAGCTATTCTTTGATGCACTGGGGTCCAATCAGGGTAGTCTCAACAAGATCATCGAGGATGAAAAGAATAATGCCAATATCCCAATCCAATCTGCCAGAGAGCGGATATTCAAAAAAATAATATCCTATCTCGACTTATGATATGCGACCCCAGTTTTGGTGTTGTGCTTTGATATGATTGAGATGTACAGCGGTATTAGCGTGATTAGAATCTGATAGCTCAGGATCCTTGTCGAGTAGCTGGAGGGCAAAGTATCTGGCGGCTTCCATGATGCGTGTATCTCCTGTAATATTAGCGATTTTAAGATCCATGACTCCTGACTGCTGAGTACCTTCGATATCTCCAGGACCTCGGAGCTTCATATCCACTTCTGCTATTTTGAATCCGTCATTCGTCTCACACATCGTCTTGATACGCTTTCGGGCATATTCACTTAGTCCTGTCTTCGTCATGAGTATACAAAAAGACTGATCTGCCCCTCGACCGACTCGCCCACGTAGCTGATGTAGCTGAGATAGACCAAATCGCTCAGCATTCTCGATGATCATGATGGAGGCATTAGGCACATTGACTCCTACCTCGATCACGGTGGTCGCTACCATGATCTGCGTAGTACCACTGACGAATCGCTGCATCTCATGGTCCTTATCCTGTGGCTTCATACGCCCATGGACGACTGATATCTGATAGTCAGGCTTAGGGAAGTCATTGAGCAGTAGTTCATAGCCTACCTGGAGATTTTGGAGGTCGAGCTTAGCGGACTCTTCTATGAGGGGATATACCACGTATACTTGACGCCCTTTGGCGATCTCCTCTTTCATGAATTTCACGACGAATGAGCGATGTCCGTCTGTGCGATGGACCGTCTTGACAGGCTTTCGACCTGGAGGTAGTTCATCGATCACTGAGACATCGAGATCGCCATAAGCCGTCATGGCCAGCGTCCGTGGTATAGGAGTGGCTGTCATGACCAAGATATGCGGAGGGATATCTTTATTCTTCATCCATAGCTTTGATCGCTGGACGACTCCAAATCTATGCTGCTCATCCGTCACAGCAAGACCTAATCTGTCAAATCTGACGGGATCCTCCAGTATAGCATGTGTCCCTACGAGTATATCGATATGGCCATCCTTTAGATAGTGTAGGAGTTCTTTACGAGTTTTGCCTTTCACTGATCCTGAGAGAAAGGCTACCTGCACTCCGAGGCCCTGAACAGACTCTGAGATGGACTGATAGTGCTGCTGGGCCAGTATCTCGGTAGGGGCCAACATGCAGGTCTGATACCCATTGTCTATAGCGATGAGCATCGACATGAGGGCGACTATCGTTTTGCCAGAGCCCACATCGCCTTGTAGGAGTCGATTCATCTGGATGCCTCTACCCATATCGGCTCGTATCTCTTTTATCACTCGCTTTTGGGCATCAGTCAGCTCAAACTCTAATTTCTCATAATAGAACTTATTGAAATGCCTGCCTATGGTATCAAAGTTGATACCTATGAGTTTACTTTCTCTGATGCGTTTTTGCTGCAGTATCTTCAGTTGTAAGAAGTATAGCTCTTCAAACTTTAATCGATTAGTAGCTGAGGCGATAGCGTCATTAGTCTCGGGGAAGTGAATCCATTGGTAGCTCTGGAGTCGACTGCAAAGCTTTAGCTGAGTGACGACATCTACTGGTAGCGTCTCTGGGAGGACTTTTTCTGAGAGTTGTTGGAGTATATTGAGGACGATATTTCTGCGTGCTTTCATATTGAGCCCACGGGAGTTGAGCTTTTCAGTAGAGGCATAGACAGGTAGGTAGGACGACTTGCTCTGATGATCGCTGGCGAGCTCGAGCTCAGGATGAGCGATAGATTTGACTCCTTTGTAGATTTTGACCTTGCCATAGAGCACATACTCCGTATTCAGTTTGATCTGATCGACTATCCATTTCGCCCCCTGAAACCATGTCAATTCTAAAAATCCACTGCCATCTTTGAAAGTGCCCCGTAGTCGGTTCTTATATTTCCCTTTTACTTTTTCAAGACTTAGTACTTCGCCCTTGAGCTGGACATAGTCTCCATCCTGCACATCTTTGATCAAATGATAGACTGATCTGTCATCATATCTGAATGGGAATATCTGAAGCAAATCTTCTACAGTGCGTACTCCGAGCTCAGAAAATAGCAGCTTAGCACGACTCTCTCCGACGCCTTTGACGAATTCTATTTTGCGAGATAATATGCGATCTGGTCTGGACACTATGGCAAAAATACTTACTCCATTAAAATGCTTGAAACTTTTAGACTGTTTAAGCAGTTGGTAAGACACGATTCAAACTAAAGGGCTCATTTTCGCAGCCAAATGATTCGTATATTTGATTATCATCCTTTTATATATTACCAAAAAACCACTCCAATGGGATCAAGAAGACAGATGCAGGTGGCCGAAATGATTAAAAGGCATTTCAGCATAGTATTACAGCAGGAAGGACATTATATCTATGACACAGACGTATTAGTCTCAGTGACGAATGTGGTGATGAGTCCAGATTTGGGATTAGCTAAGATCTATGTGAGCATATTCAATACAGAAAACAAAACAGCTGTCATGCAGCTCATCAATGAGAGCAAGCATAGACTCAAAAATCAACTCACTCAGCGAGTGCGAAAGCATGTCAGACGTATACCGGACATCGATATCTATATAGATGATACTCTCGACGAAATGTATAAGCTCAATCAGCTATTCGACGGAATCAACACAGACGAAAATAATTAAAAAGACCAAAAGGGTAGAGCTATACTATCGTAGCTCTTTTAGGAAGTCCGCTTGAGATGGATCGACCTTTGACATGATGTCATAGACTTGGCGTTGCTCAGACTTTATAGAATTTTTGAATATCTCGAGTATTTCAGCTCGCTTACTATTAGAAAACATCTGAAGGATCATCGTATTAGGATATACTTCATTGACAGCCTGTACTTCCTTCAGCGCACTGAGCATGATAGCTTTGCTGACGACGGCGTCTGATTCCATTTTATCGAGGCCATTTCTGTGGTAGCTATATACAGCCTGTCTGTAGCGTCTGACTCGAGAGTTGAGTAGGTTTTCGACGAGCCAGTACCGATTTCTGTCACCTCCGAGAGATGACCAGCTACGATCTTGGCTGGATATATTTGGTGGGATATTAGCCACTATGTTATTAGCTGTCTTGAAGTGCTCATCTCCACCTAATGGACTAAAGGTATCATAATCAAAACCCAGCATAATATAGGCATAGTAAGTCAGGATCGCTGAGAGATTATCCGTGAATGTCGCTCTATTATCCCGCAGTGGGTCCAGTTCATTGTAAGTAAATGAGATATCCTTCTCTACATGATTGATCACTGGCGAAGTATAATTACTCATATACACCGGTCGTCCTGTACTGATGTACATATCAGCGGTGAAAGTATTTGCCGTAGGGTCATCCTTGATATTGATCTGAATGGAGCCTTCTATACGCTCCTCGGACTCGTAGTCATCAGAGGTCCATTTACGATCATTATAAAACTCTCGTATAGCCTTCTCCAGCGTTGATAGCGTCTTAGGATCGGCGACTTTGAGCGTAGGTGTATTGACCTTGACATCAAGGTTAAACTCCTGAGCCATGACAGACTTAGATAAGAAAAGTACACTCAAGAGTGCGATACTGATAAAGCGGATATGATTAGTTTTCAATGTTTGGGCCTTATTTCAATAAAGGAATAATTTCATTGATGATGTCATGAGCCACTTCTTTTTTAGACTTGAGCGGATACTCATTGACATCTCCACCTTTATGGACGATAGAAACTTTATTGGTATTGTGTTGAAAGCCAGCTCCCTCATCTTTTAGTGAGTTGAGCACGATGAAATCAAAGTTCTTTCGCTCCAGTTTGCTTTTGGCATTCTCCAGGGCATTTTGAGTTTCCAGTGCAAATCCTATGGTGAGTTGCCCTGCTTTTTTGGATCCTCCGAGTGTCTGAGCGATGTCAGGAGTACGCTCCAGCTCGATCGTCATATCGCCTTTCTTCTTCTTGATTTTTTCGTCGCTGACATTTTTAGGTCGATAGTCAGCTACTGCCGCTGCGAGTATGGCGACGTCAGCATTCGTATATGCCGCTACTGTAGCATCGCACATATCCTGAGCAGAGATGACATTAGTCACGGTGACACCGCTGTGCTCTATGGAGAGATTGGTTGGACCCAGTATGAGATCTACGATAGCGCCACGATCTGCACATTCTTCTGCCAGACAGATACCCATGCGACCCGTGCTATGATTAGAGATGAATCTCACAGGATCAAAAGCCTCCTTAGTGGGGCCAGCAGTGATCACTACATGACGCCCTGATAGATCTTGAGGGAGCGACTCTCTACTGAGTACATACTCGACGATATCCTCTGGCTCCGCCATCCTCCCAGCACCTATTAGGCCACTGGCGAGCTCGCCATGTCCGACTGGGATGATAGTATTCCCATAGCTTTGGAGTAGCTCGATATTGCGTAGAGTCGATGGGTGCTGCCACATATCGAGATCCATCGCTGGAGCTATATACACGGGACACTTAGCGCTGAGATAGGTGGCGATGAGCATGTTGTCACAGACACCGTTAGCCATCTTGGCGATGCTCGATGCAGTAGCAGGTGCTACTATCATGATATCTGCCCATAGTCCGAGCTCGACATGATTGCTCCATGTATTATTGTCGATGAGATCGACCGATACATCATGCTTAGATAGCGTGGCGAATGAGAGGGCACTGACGAATGCCGTGGAAGCAGGAGTCATGACGACTTTTACTTCGCATCCTTGCTTGACGAATAGCCTCACCAGCTGCAAAGATTTATAGGCAGCAATACTGCCGCTGACAGCTATGACTATTTTTTTCGCCACCATAGAGATATTGGGCGCATCGAGTATGCACCCGATGCGTAGCTATTAGATATGATTAAAAGTCAAACTCCTCGTCCTTATAGTTGGACTTGAGTCTGCCTTCGATAAATTCATTAGTAGCGATAACAGCAGGATTAGGGAGCTTCTCATAAAACTTAGAGATTTCGATCTGCTCTTTGTTTTCTTGGATCTCCTCGATCGTGTCTGTAGTCACAGCGAATTCTTCTAACTTTCCATGGAGCTCATGTTTGATAGCTGTATTGAGCTCACGAGCTCTCATCTCCATCACACTGATAGACTCATAGATATTAGTCGTACGTGATGACATGTCCTGTAGATTCTGTGCACGTAGATTGGGATCGATTCCTTGTACTTGTGTCTTGATATCAGCCATTTGTCAAACTGTTTATTGCCTTTAGGCAGTTATTTTTATAATCGATTACTTTATCTGTATACTCCGACTCAGGGTAGCGCTTTATGAATAGATCGCACTTTTCCATAGTCAGGTTATATCTTTCTTCTTGACGAGTATAAATACTCTTATTTGCCCATTCGTAGCTGGCTTTCGCCAACAGGAATAAAGCATCTTCTGCTTGCTCAGATCCTGGATAGTCCTTCAGTAGATTCTCCAATGACTGAATCGCAGAGCTATAGTTCTTTAGATTGTAGTAGAGCTCACAGGTGGCAAATGCTTTCTCCTCCAGCTTATCTCTGAGCTGATCCATGATCTGATTTGCATTATCTACTCGATCGCTATTAGGATATGTATTGACAAACATCTGAAAAGCTTCTATTGCCTTGTTAGAGTTAGTCTGGTCGAGTTTAAACTTCGGCGACTGTTGATACTCACTCATGGCATAGAGATAGAGTGCCTCTTCACGTCTTGGTGAGGTAGTATAGGTATCAGCGAAAGTCTTGAAATAATGCGAACTCAGGATATAGCTACGGTTATTATAGTGTGCCTGAGCAAACTTATAGTTGAGGGTCTCTGCCTCTGATCGTCCTCGATAGGCAGGGATGATCAGCTCATAGAGCAGGATAGCTTTATTATAGTCGCCTTCTTCATAGAGTGCATTGGCCTTCTCATAGATGAGATCAGGATCATTGCTGGTACGCACCTTCTCAAACTCTGACTTGCAGGCGCTGATGAGGATGACCAATATGAGGAAAGGAAAATATAGTTTTCTAATCATGGGCCGCAAAATTAGAGCTTTTACACTTCTTTGACAATATTAATTTCAATGCAAGGATGCACTTAAACAGTGATAGTATGAAGTTTTTAAGATTACTTTAAATGAATGAGTCCATACTGATACAGCTCATCGGCTATTTTTCGATCATTGCTAAGACGAGGTACTTTGTTTTGGCCTCCGAGTTTACCTCGGTGCTTCATGAGAGTACGAAAGGCATCTTTCTGCAGAGGACGTATGACTAATGAACGCAGGATATTACCCGTGATGAGATCATCGTAGTAGATGTTTTGCTCTCGGAGGGCATTGTCGATCTGGAGCTCGAGCTGTGATAGATTATCAGGCTGATTTTCAAACTCAATGAACCACTCATGATACGGCTGGTCATAGTCCTGAGGATTGACCTGTGGCGCTACGGTGAATTCATTCACAGCTATTCCTTTAGCCTTAGTCGCTGATAGCAGGGCCTCTTCGATCTCCTTAGCGATCACATGCTCGCCAAATGCAGAGATGAAATGCTTGATCCGACCACTCACGACTAAGCGATAGGGATCCTTAGAGACGAATCTCACCGTGTCGCCTATATTGTATCCCCAGAGACCTGCATTATTATTGATGATGATGGCGTAGTCCTGGCCCAGCTCCACCTGATCGAGTGATAGTCTGGTAGGAGATTCATTGTGTATTTCCGCTAAGGGTACAAACTCAAAGAATATCCCCGAGTTAGTATTGAGCAGTAGACCGCCATGTGGCTGTGTATCCTGAAAAGCAATGAAACCCTCCGATGCAGGGAATGTCTCAAGGCTATCGATCCGCTCTCCGATGAGTGACTCAATGCTCTGACGATAGGGCTCATAGTTGACCCCACCATAGGCGAATACTTGCAGATTAGGAAATACCTGTTTGATATTTTGCTTGCTCGTATACTCGAGTAGCCGCTCAAAATACATCTGCACCCATGGCGGTATACCGCTAATGAGACGTAGATCTTGATGTGCAGTTTCTTTTACGATTTGATCGACTTTGTCTTCCCATTCTTCGATACAGTTGGTCTCGTAGCTGGGGAGCTGATTGCCTTTTAGCCAGCTGGGGATTTCATGATTCACGATGCCAGAGAGGCGTCCTGTGAGGATGCCATTCGTCTCGATCATCGTAGGCGATCCTGATAAGAACATCACCTTACCATCAAACATCCGAGTATTTTTGCCCTGAGCGGCATAGTTCATCAGGCTCATACGTGCTGTATGGATATGATTAGGCATGCTGTCATTGGTGATCGGGATGTACTTAGTGCCAGAAGTGGTCCCGGATGTTTTAGCGAAGTACTTTGGCTTGCCAGGCCAGCAGACATCGCTGACACCATCTCTGATTTGATCGTAGTAAGCCCGTCCCTGCTCGTAGTCACGGATCGGGACCCTTTGACGAAAGTCCTCGTAGCTCTCTATCTCTGCGAATCCATGATCTCTACCAAACTGCGTCTGAGCGGCCTTCTTAACGATCTGCTGTAGGATGCGCTTCTGATCACTCACTGCATGTCTGCGTACTCGATCAGTCTGCGCAGCGATATACTTAGCATATGGTCGTATGAGTAGCGACTTCATCTTAGAGATCTTTTCCTTTGAGTGCTACAGCGATATTATGGTCGAGCGCTCGCTGGGCCAATGGGGTAGAGTAGGCATTGAGCGCATCCATCGCTCCATTGATATCGTCCTTAGTGCCTGACTCGATCTGGGAGCGGAGTGTACCGATGTGAGACTTTAGGGTCTTAACCTCCTCACTACTCAGTATCGCAGCGTTTTGCTCGATGAATTTCTCAGAGTGGAGCGCCACATTTTTTCCTTCATTTTGTGCTTCGATCAGTGCTCTCTGATCCATATCCTGCTGAGCATTGACCAGAGAGTCTTTGAGCATGAGTGCCATTTCTTCTTCTGAGATACCATATTGAGACTTGATCTGCACTTCAGTCTGTACGTTTGATCGGGTCTCGCTGGCTTTCACTCTCAGGATACCGTCAGCGTCGAGGATAAACTTGATGTCGATCTTTGGCATTCCTGCAGCCATGGGCGGTATACCGCTTAGTACGAATTCTCCGAGCTTCCGATTGTCTTTTACGAGATCTCGCTCACCTTGATATACGGCTACCTTTAGCTTAGTCTGTCCATCGACAGAGGTAGTGTATTGGCGGCCTGCTTTGGCAGGTACTTTAGAGTTACGAGGGATGATGGTGTCCATCAGGCCACCCATCGTCTCGATACCCAGAGAGAGAGGGGTGATATCGAGTAGGAGCATATCTTTACGATTTCCGGCAAGGATGTCTGCTTGGACCGCTGCACCGAGAGCTACTACCTGATCAGGATCGATAGTGTCATTTACTTCTTTTTTGAATAGTTTGGCGACTACCTCCTTCACTAATGGTACTCGGGTAGAGCCTCCGACCATTACTACTTGATCTATGCTGGATAGCTCGATATCAGCATCTTCGATACATCTGCGACAGATTTCGAGTGTCTTATCTACGAGTGGAGATATGATCGATTCAAATGTTTCTTTGGTGATACTGAATTCTTGATTTTCAAAGCTGAAGGAATACTCGGATGAAGAGCTCAGCGTCTTTTTAGCTTCCTCAGCCTGTAGTCGTATCATCTGGCCAAAGGCTTTATCCTCGAGTAGCTGAGCAGGGATACTATAGGTCTCCATCCAGTAGTCGATGATAGCTCTATCAAAATCATCACCTCCGAGGAAGGTATCACCATTAGTGGCTAAGACCTCGAATATCCCATCCTGAATCTCCAGTATGCTGATATCAAAGGTGCCTCCGCCGAGATCATAGACAGCGATCGTCTCGGCCTGCTCTCGAGAGGTACCGATACCGTATGCGAGACTGGCTGCTGTGGGCTCATTGACGATGCGTAGGACATCGAGCCCTGCGAGCTTGCCAGCATCACGAGTCGCCTGACGCTGTGAGTCATTGAAGTAGGCGGGTACTGTGATGACCGCTTTTTCGATTTTGGCCTCGAGCCGACTTTCCGCTACTCGCTTGAGTTCTCGGAGTATCTCCGCAGAGAGCTCGATAGGAGAGTAGTATCTATCTCCGACCTTGATCTTGACCAGCGTATCTTCATCTTCGTCTATGATGGTATAGCCGAGAAGATCCTTGATCTCTGAGATGTCCGTGTATGATTTGCCCAGGAGGCGCTTGACACTATATATGGTACGCTCTGGCGCAGAGATGAGCATTTCTTTAGCTGCGTCGCCGACTACTACCGAGCCACTCTCGTCAAAATGTACGATAGACGGGACCAGAGCTTTGGACGCTGTCGGAGTACGGAGTATCTCCGGCTGCCCCTCATTGATATAGGCGACCAGACTATTCGTCGTGCCCAGATCGATACCTACGATAATATCTTTCTCTTCTTCCTGCTTGACACTTCCATCTTTCAGATTTATCGAAAACTTTGCCATGATCTTTTTATTTACAGAGGAGAAGCTATAGGTTTAGCTTCTTCACATAATGCGCTCAATAATATGATAACTGAGTTTTACAAAAATAAAGTCAACAGACTCTTCCTAATTCTGGCTGGCTTTTTTATTACAAATGCCTTGATCGCCGAATTTGTTGGCGTAAAGATATTCTCCCTTGAGAAAACCTTGGGCTTTACACCGTTTAATTGGGAATTATTCGGAGTGGATGGCCTAGGATTTAATCTCACGGCAGGTGTCGTCCTATGGCCAGTAGTATTCGTGATGACAGATATCATTAACGAGTATTTTGGTGAGAGAGGCGTCAAGATGCTGTCCTATATGGCGATAGGACTTATCATCTATGCATTCATGATGGTATATTTTAGTATTTGGCTGGTGCCAAATGATTGGTGGCAAAATGAAAGTGGTATGCTCGGAGGTAATGCCGGTATCAAGGATATGGATCTCGCTTTCAAAAAGATCTTTGGCCAAGGACTTTGGATTATCATAGGTAGTCTCTTTGCTTTCTTGGTCGGGCAGATAGTCGATGTATTTACATTCCATAGGATCAAGCAGCGTACCGGAGAGGGCAAAATCTGGCTGCGAGCCACGGGGTCGACCTTAGTGAGCCAGTTTATCGACAGTTTTGTCGTTTTGATCATAGCCTTTTATATCGGAGCAGACTGGCCGCTGGTCCAGGTGATCGCTATCGGACTGGTCAATTATTGTTACAAATTCATCGTGGCCATCATCATGACTCCGGCCATCTACTTGGCACACAATGTGATAGATAATTATCTCGGGCACGAGCTCTCTACGCAGCTCAAAGATGAAGCCCTCGCTCAATAAAAATATGTATGAAAAAACAATCTACTAATAAGATTATGATGGTGCGTCCGGCACATTTTGGATTCAATCCTCAGACTGCTGAGGACAATGCCTTTCAGGTGAATGATCAGTCGATGTCTATAGATGAGATCGCCACAGCTGCTCGCAGGGAGTTTGATCACATGGTCTCTGGACTGCGGGATAGAGGTGTAGAGGTCTTGGTCATCGATGACACTGCAGATCCGGTGAAGTATGATGCGGTATTTCCTAATAACTGGATATCCACTCACGCCACAGGTCATATAGTGCTCTATCCGATGTATGCTCCTGTCAGACGACTCGAGCGTAGATCAGATATTATAGACCAGCTCAATAGTCTGAGTCCAGAGGCGCAGATCGTCGACTATAGTGATAGCGAAGAGTCAGATGTGTACGTCGAGGGTACTGGAGCTATGATCTTAGATCGGCAGCACGATATCATATATGCCTGTGTGAGTGAGAGGTCTCACCAGTCCTTATTGGAGAGGATCGCTGAGGAGTGGCAGTATGACTTAGTGACCTTTGATGCCGTAGACGTGGAGGGTACGCCTTACTATCATACTAATGTCATCATGGCGGTAGGTACAGACATGGTCGTGCTATGTACAGAGTGCATAGAGGATGCGTCGCAGCGCAAAAAGGTCGTAGAAAAAATAAAGAGTACGGGTAAAGAATTGATCGAGATCAGCCGAGATCAGGTACTGCAGTTTGCGGGTAATATGCTGGAGGTCCGTGGTGAAAATGACCAGGCAATTTTGGTGATGTCAGAGGCTGCTTTTCAAAGTTTAACTCCGAGTCAAATTTCTAAGATTTCTGAGTTTGTGGAAATTTTTTCTGTGCCATTGCCGATTATTGAGCGATATGGAGGCGGTAGTGCCAGATGTATGATGGCAGAAATATTTCTATAGAAATTTTGAGCTCTAAATAGAGTACTGTATTTTAGTGTTTTATATATGTTAATTATATTTAATGTGTTTGTAATGTAAAAAATTTTACAAAAAGTGAAATTTTAACATTTAAAGAGGAAACATATCCGGGGACTTGTACGTCTTAACACTGAGTATAATTTTTAAATTTTTGACCCATGAACACTATTAGTAAATTTTTCGTAGCCGTCGCTCGATGGTTCTCTGTGACTAAGCGTCGTAGAAGACTATTGCTTGTCGACGATGAGTTCGATCGTTGGTTAGGCGTCTAATTTTATCATTAGGCGACTGTGGAGGAGAGAGTATATTGAATAGCTTATATCTTATTAAAATCACATCATTGTGATCATGTGAGACCGTAGAACCTTTGCCAACCAAAGAAGAAGACACATGAGAATCCCTGAACATAAGCGAGAAAAATCAGAATCAACTCAGTAATCCCAATCCAAGAACAAAGAACTAAAAAAGGCCAATCAGTATGCTGATTGGCCTTTTTCTATTTGATCGCTATACCTCGCTCTTATCAGAGGTGTAGTTTTTCTTTTCTTTCGAGTAGGACTTCTTCGCTTTCTACACGATTTTCGTCAGGTACGCAGCAGTCTACTGGACATACGGCGGCACACTGCGGCTCTTCGTGAAAACCAATGCACTCAGTACATTTATCAGGTACGATGAAATAGATCTCATCATCAATAGGCGCCTGCTCGTCATCGGCATCTACTATGTTGCCATCCTCGAGTGTGAAGTCCCCACTGACACTGGTGCCGTCGGATATCTTCCAATCCACTCCACCTTCGTAAATTGCATTGTTTGGGCATTCTGGCTCACATGCTCCACAGTTGATACACTCGTCGGTAATAAAAATTGCCATAGCCTTTTTCAGTTTTAGTTTATGATCTGAATGATAGCCGCAAAAGTAGGGCCAAATGTCTAAAGATGCTAATCAGCTATATAACTAATGAAATAGCATGTATGAGGGTTTTGTGGTATGTAGATTTATATACTCTTTACATTGCGCTTGACGCCATCTACAAAACTCACAAATAGATAAGAACTAAAGCACATCAATAAGCTATAATGCCAGTCTATGAGCGATGTAATCACTGTAGATATCACGACAAACCAAAGCTTCCAATTAGAGAAGATGCTTTCGCCTTTGAGCGAAAAGAAGCGCATGTGGATATTCATACATACAGCTGGCCCGATGATAGCCAATAACGGAAGGATGTCTGGACTCGATGGTGCATCAAAAGCATAGAGGAGTACGTAGCCTGAGACTATCCCCGCTGCTGCAGGACTTGGTAATCCATTGAAATCATCAGCGTACTCCAGCGTATTAAACTTGCCCAGACGAAAGAGTGCTGATAAAATGTAAAAAATACAAGCCAGTAAAGACTCTGTATCGGTAAACAAGGTGTAGTACAAAAAAGCAGGGGCTACCCCAAAGCTGATCAGATCTGACAGTGAGTCGAGTTGCTTGCCAAGTTCGCTTTTGACATTGAGCACTCTCGCTGCGAACCCATCAGCAGTATCAAGTAGCATAGCCAGTAATACCAAATAGGCCCCCAATATAGGATTGCCTAATAGGATGGCTATTATACCACAGACGGCATTACAAAGAGTTATGAAGTTTGGTATTTTACTCATACGTCGTTTCCTCGTGAGCCAAATATAAGCCCATCAGTATATAAATGTGAATCACAAGCTGATTGTTGTGCAACACTTTTTATAAAATAGTATCTTAAGATACACATTGTCAGATTGTTATGCACGATTAGCATATGGTGTTAACAGAAATTGACAAAAGCATTACTATCGGTTTGGATAAAAAATATCAAGGATATTTGTACTTGTAAATTTTGAAATTGTATATTTGCACTCGCTTTTCAAAAAAGCAAAACGCTCATTATAAAATTATGCGAACGTAGCTCAGCTGGTAGAGCACAACCTTGCCAAGGTTGGGGTCGCGAGTTCGAATCTCGTCGTTCGCTCCAAGTACCTATCACAGGTGAAAAAAGTAAGGCCTACCACCTTACTTTTTTTGTTCATGCCCGGGTGGTGGAATTGGTAGACACGCAGGACTTAAAATCCTGTGGCTTTGCGGCCGTGCGGGTTCGATTCCCGCTCCGGGTACCAAAACAAAAAATAGCTGACGAGAGTCGGCTATTGTTGTTTTAGGGGTAGATTGAGAGAAGCTTATGTTTTACGTATACATCCTATACAGTGCTGATCATGATCGCTATTATATCGGTCAAACTAACAACGTTGAGAAGCGACTACAACGACATCAGTCAGGCTATGTGCGCAGCACAAAGGCGTATGGTCCTTGGGAGCTGGTGCATGTAGAAGAGTATGAAACAAGGTCTGAATCTATGGGTCGAGAGCGATATTTGAAGTCGTTGAAGTCAAAAGTGAAGATTCGAGAATTGGTAGACAGGTCCCGATATTGATCGGGATGGCTTTGCGGCCGATCGGGGTGTAAGTCCCGAGCTATCGGGGTTCGATTCCCGCTCCGGGTACCAAAACAAAAAATAGCTGACGAGAGTCGGCTATTGTTGTTTTAGGGGTAGATTGAGAGAAGCTTATGTTTTACGTATATATCCTATACAGTGCTGATCATGATCGCTACTATATCGGTCAGACTAACAACGTTGAGAAGCGACTACAACGACATCAGTCAGGCCATGTGCGCAGCACAAAGGCGTATGGTCCTTGGGAGCTGGTGCATGTAGAAGAGTATGAAACGAGGTCTGAATCTATGGGTCGAGAGCGATATTTGAAGTCGTTGAAGTCAAAAGTGAAGATTCGAGAATTGGTAGACAGGTCCCGATATTGATCGGGATGGCTTTGCGGCCGATCGGGGTGGAAGTCCCGAGTTGTAAGATAGATTACGGTATTAAAAACAATTCAAATTCACTTGATATGAAATTTTCATACTTTTATTCACTTCACTCTATTCTGCCTTTGCGTAAAATGCATGATACTTTTTGAATAAGCTTATTATTCGTAATAGTATTATTCAAATAAAGACTCGACAATTCTATTAATATGAATTTGGATTCATTATTCGAAAGATCTATTGAACAAGCTATTACTGGCGTTGTCATAGCAGATTGCTCTATTGAGGATATGCCATTGATATATGTCAACCCTGCTTTTACGCAGATTACTGGATATTCTAAAGAAGAAATAATAGGTAAGAACTGTCGCTTTTTGCAAGGTCAAGACTCGGATACCAAAGAACTGCAAATATTACGTGATGCTATAAAATCTGGGACGGATTGTAAAGTAATCCTAAAGAATTACACTAAGGCTGGCAAACCTTTTTGGAATGAGTTGAGCGTATCTCCGGTGTATAATGAGAGTAAAAAGCTTACCCATTTTATTGGTATTCAAAATGATATTACGACCAAGGTCGAGTCAGATATGAAGCTATTGAAGGCTAAAGAGATGGCTGAAGAGTCGACTCGGTTAAAGACAGATTTTTTGAATTTGGTAAGTCATGAATTGCGCACACCATTGACAGTCATGCTGGGTAATTTACCATTATTGACTGACGCTGACGATATGCCTGAAGCGAAGGACATAGAGGAGATTGCTAAAGATATACAGGAGTCTGGAGAACATCTGCTAAGCCTCATCAATGAATTGCTCGATCTATCACGTATTGAGCAAGGTAAATTAAAGTTAATCCCTGAGCCTCTTCGTATAGATGACGTAGCCTATGATGCTATCAATACAGTCAAATCTCTGGCGGACAAGAAATCTCTCCCAATCATTGAGGCCATTAAAAACTTTGATTTTATCGGCGATAGAATGAGAGTGAAGCAGATATTGATTAATCTGCTGAGTAATGCCATTAAGTATACTGTGGAAGGTGAAGTCACTCTGGCTACGTACCAAGAAGGAGATATAGGTATCATAGAAGTCACTGATACTGGTAGTGGTATTTCAGAAGAGTTTTTACCTTATATTTTTGATTCATTCAGGCAAGAAGATAGCTCTGCTACCCGTCAAAATCGTGGATCAGGATTAGGCCTTTCGATTACTAAGAAATTAGTAGATCTACATTCAGGTGAATTAACAGTAAGAAGTGAGAAAGGAAAAGGCAGTACATTCAGCATAAGCTTTCCAGTAATATGAGCGATAAACCAAAAGTGCTCATCATTGATGATGACGAAAAAATCCTTCGTATGATGCGAAGACGCCTAATGAAAAGTGGATTTGATGTAGTGACCACGACTAATGGATATGAAGGTATGGATATAGCTATTGAGCAGCAGCCGGCAGTAATAATACTGGATATCCACATGCCAATCATCAATGGATATGATGTGATAAGCCAACTGCGAGCGAAAGGATATAAAGGAAAGGTTGCTGCTTGTACAGCTAGCGTAGGTGCTCGAGACACCCAGAAAACGATCGATGCTGGTTGTGATCATTTTATCAGCAAACCTATTGATTTAGGATTTGAAGATCTTATCAAAGAAATAATGAATGGATAGGATACTAATCATCGATGATCATGATCAGATCAGACAAATGCTCCAGCGCAGGTTGACTAAGTTAGGATATCATGTTGTCTTTGCAAATGATGGAGAATCTGCCAAAAAGTTATTGAAACAAGAACCTATTGACTTGATTCTGCTTGATTATTTACTTCCGAGTTATACAGGTTTTGATTTTTTTGTGGATGTCCAAAAGGAGCTCAAAATACCTTTTATCATGATGACCGCTCATCCTTCTCTTCATCTTGCGATAGAGTTTTTACGAGAAGGTGGAGCAGATTTTATTGAAAAGCCAATAGATGTAGATGTGCTGGATATCAAAATTCAGAGAGCCATACTCAATGATAAGCGAATCAAAGAAGAGAAAGAGGCACGATTGCGAGCAGAGTTAGAATTGAAAAATTCTAATAATTATTTAAAAGCTCAAACGGTTATGCTGAAGGATATGAATAGTCAGCTGGATGCATTTGCATCGTCAGTATCTCATGATTTAAAGAGTCCCTTGCGTTTAATCAATAGCTTTTCTCAGCTCTTAAAACAGCGGTATATTGACCAATTGGATGATCAAGGAAAAGAATACATTAACACGATCGTGAGGTCCAGTCAAAAGATGTATGTGCTGATCAATGATCTCCTTTACTTATCTAAGACGTCTACCCAGCATATAGAGCTCAAGGAAATAGATTTATCCATATTTATTCCTACTTTGATAGAAGAGATTTTGGCTAATTATCCGGATGTCAAAACTGAAGTAAAGGCACACGACCTACCCACGATACAGGGTGATAAGACATTGATATACCAGCTGTATTATAATCTAATAGATAATGCCCTGAAGTATAGCTCTCACAATGATATAGCTAAGCTGCAAATCGGGGCAGAGGTCAAAGAAGGCAAAACATTCGTTTATATTAAAGACAACGGAGTCGGTTTTGATATGCAGTATGTAGATAAGATTTTTGATATTTTCGTGCGCCTTCATAAAGAATCTGAGTTTAAGGGTACGGGGGTCGGTTTAGCTAGTGTAAAGCGTATAGTCAATCGACATTCTGGCGAAATATTTGTAGAAAGTGAACTGGGCCAGGGTACTACTTTTTACATTTACTTACCCAATCAATCTCCGCTCTTGTCTCATCAGGTGAATAATAATTAGCTTAGATGATTATTCCCTTACTCATTCAACCATGAAAATCATTCAGGCGGCACTTTCTCTATTAGTAGTATTATTTTTTTATTCGCAGGCGATATCTCAGATAGATTATCCACCAGCATGGAGTGCATACATCCTGCAGTCTATCCAGTATGATGAGACAGATATCGAGCAAAAGAGTGCTATCGGCATTGGAGTAGAGACCCAGCTGTGGAGACGTCAGAAGTTAGGTGCATTCATGTCGCTCGACTACCGTCAATGGGATGAGTATGATATTAGGATTCTTCCTTTGCATGTAGGTCCAAGCTATAGGGTGCCTTTATCCAGCCACTCTTTATTGATAGCTTCTATTGGTGCTGGACCACAGGCCTTGGTGGGTAATGATTTTGGGGCAGTCTTCGCTAGTGCAGTGGCCAGAGTCGAACTGGATATCCAGCTTGGAGAGGCCTTCTCTATGATGATCGGTGCTGCCTATACAGAGGCTATGGCGTTTCATCCCGATCATTTTCGGTATTTGGACTTGTTTGTTGGTTTGAGATTTTAGCGTATCTGATGTGTTTCGCTTAAAGGTTATTTTAAGCGTTTGATTCTGATGTTTTTAAACCACACTGGTTGTCCTTCGGCTTGCAATGCGATGTGTCCAGCTGCCAATTTGGTTGGAGCGCCGGCTTCTATTAGTTTGAGTGCGTCTTTATCTGATTCATCGAGGATAGGGTGAGAGTATCTAATGACTTCTTCACCGTTGATCCGATGAATGATGAGCTCATTTCCATGAACTTCAGCTTCAAATCTTATCCATTCATTCAGTGGGTAGAGTTTTGATCGAGAGTCTATGATATGATCTGTATTGAGCGTATCATTTATGCTGATATGAGTGCCAGGTGTGACTGCATTAGCGGTCTGTGTGCCGGCTGTAGCACCAGCTCCGAGAAATTGAGCTTCTATACATACTGGAAAACCTTGATCTGTTCTCATGCTTTCAGGTGACTGAGCATGCAGCATCGCCCCACTATTAAAATTAGTCCACGTTGGAGCATCAGCCAGACCTTCACCTAAAAACATATAATCCACTTGAAAAATATAGTGTGAGTAGCTTTGATCTGTAAATAGATGTCCAAATTTCATGTCAAAGGTATCGTAATTGTCATATGCGACTTTTAGTATTCCATCCTCCACTCTGAAAGTATTCTTGTGATTGTCACCTGGGGCAAAGCCATTTATCTTGATCGTCCATCCATCAAGATTCTCACCATTAAAGAGATTTTCCCATTCATTGTCTTCTTGGCTCACCACTGTTTTTTTGGTAGCATCACAAGAGGTGAAGAGTATGAATAGCAAAGCGATGACAGTAGAGTAAGAGTAGCTTGTTTTTTTCATAATAGTCTCAAGGTGAATTGTGATTTACATGAAACTAAAAGTAGAGTTATTTACTGATCAGCTTATGAATATCCATGATGAATTCATCGACCTTTTCTACGGGAGTAGCCCATGAGGTCACGAGTCGGATCACAGAGTGCTCTGCGTCATGCCTATAGAAGGTATAAAAGTCATAGTTCTCATTGAGCTTTTGGATCACGTGATCATGTAGTATGGGGAATAGCTGATTAGTAGGGCTGTCGGTCATGAATGTGATGCCTGCCTCTATGAGTGCTTGTCTAATCTTGTCGGCCATGGCATTGGCATGACTGGCCAGTTCAAAGAATAACTGATCTTTAAATAGCTCGTAAAACTGTATGCCCAATAGCCGTCCTTTAGCTAATAGGCCGCCTTTCTGCTTTATGTTTGATCTGAATGCTTCTTTGAGGTTTTCATTATTGATGACGATTGCTTCACCGAGTAGAGCTCCATTTTTAGTGCCACCAATGTAGTACATGTCACATAGCTGACTGAGCTCTGCTAATGTGATATCTGAGCTGCTACAGGAGAGAGCTGCTCCGAGACGAGCACCATCTACATATAGATAGAGATCATGCTCATCACAGATTCGTCGTATGGCTTCGATCTCGGCCTTAGAATATATGGTGCCGACCTCAGTAGACTGAGTGAGGTAGACCATCTTAGGTTTGATGGTATGTGGGGGGAAGTAGGCTTCTACTTCTGCTATAATCTGCTCGGGGTAGATTTTGCCTTGCTGAGACTCGATCAGCTGTATACGATGGCCGGTAGCTTCGATAGCTCCGGTCTCATGTTGATAGATGTGGCCTGACTTGGGAGATATGACGGCCTCATGTGAGCGTAGTGTGGCTGAGATAGCTATGAGATTGGCCTGTGTGCCTCCTGAGACGAAGTAGATATCAGCAGCAGGATTAGCAATGTGTCGCTGTATCGCCTCTCGGGCAGCTATACTGTATTCGTCATCACCATATCCCGCTTGCTGCGAGTAGTTGGATTCGCTGAGTGCTCTCAAGATCTGTGGATGGCATCCCTCTTCAAAATCTGTTTTAAAACTGTGCTTCTTCATATTTCTGATTCCTTTAATTCTTTGGCTGCAGCCAAAAATCATATCACTGATCCTAATCAGTATGTCTCATGAGTCAGATCATCGCAAACGATAATGGAGGACTCGATATTGAGGTAAAAATAATCGCAAAATGAGAATAACAGAAAACAAGACTATAGCACTTATACAAAGCGAATTCAAAGCGATGTTTCCAGGATTGAAGATTGAGTTTTACTCAAAGCCGCATGGCAGTAGCGAAGGCTCTAAGGCAGAAGATCAACTGGATCCTGTACTCAAGATCTCTGAGGTGCGCACAGAGCATACCGAAGGCGAGATAGCTATCGATCCTGAGATGACAGTAGCGGATCTGGAGCAGGCTTTATTGAAGAAATATGGGCTCTCAGCTCAGATATTCAGACGGAGTGCTGACTTATGGCTACAGACCTCTGCGACTGATCACTGGACACTCGCTGTCCAAAATCGAAAAGGAGTCCATAGTGCAGATTTTGCATCCTAAGTCGTCTCCATTGATACATTATTCATCATAAAAAATACAAATGGACGTAACAATCGAAATACACAATCACAGAAATCATGAGATGGTAGAAGAATATGCTCGTGAACGTATCGAAAATCAATTAGGCAAATTTCCATTCATCACTACCTGTCAAGTACAGATCGGCAGAGATGACAATGAAGGCTACGTGGCAAAAGTAGAAACACACGTCAAGTCAGGAGCTCCGACCTTTGCTCATGCAGAGGATGTCTCGGAGAATAAAGCGCTAAATGCTGCTCTCTTAAAGACCGTGCGTCAGCTAAAAAAATATAAGGATAAGCACTATCAAGATCATTCGATAGTGTCATAATCCGACTACTATACCCATAATCACAAAGCAAAATGAAGAACATAAATCAAATAATCGTACCGACGGATTTTTCCGATTTTGGAGATAGTGCGGTACGTGCAGGTATGCATCTGGCGTCTGTCTATGAGGCGGCGCTGCATGTATATCATGTAGATGAGCGTCTACCAGCAGACTGGCGCATCAGGCCTCCACGTACTAAGGATGAGACGCCTCGTCTCATAGCTATAGAGGATGAAGTAGAGGCACAGCTAAAGGGCATATATGACCAAGGTGTCGAGCAGGGTATCTCTATGAGTGTCTCTCTCGATGGGGGGCGATTTATTGATGCCTTTGTCAATAAGATCACGGAAGTAGGAGCGGACCTGGTCCTGATGGGATCACATGGTGCCAGTGGCAAGGATGAATACTTCATCGGTAGTAATACGCAGAAAGTAGTCCGCAAGGTACATCTGCCTGTATTAGTACTTAAGGAGAGCTATGACATAGCGCCATTCCGAGTCGCTTCATTCGCTACGAGTCTGCTCACTGAGGAGAAGGAATGCTTTAGGCGATTCATCAGTCTGCTGAGGCCGCTGGGGCTGGAGCAACTCCATTTAGTAGCCATAGATGTAGATAGTTATTTCTCTCAGCCATCACTCGTCATGACTGAGGCATTGAGAGAATTTGCTAAAGAAGCGGGTGAGATCCCATGTGAGACCTACTTCTTTAGAGACTACAGTATTGAGGCGGGCATACGCCACTTTAGTGAAGAGGTGAATGCTGATGTGATCGGTATCTCCAATCGGGGACGAAATCCCCTGAAACGAATACTGCGAGGTAGCAACGTCGAGCTACTGATCAATCATAGCGATCGTCCCGTACTCTCTATCGACTACGAATCATAATCCTAATCATCAACAAATACCTTCCCTATTATGAAAAAATTACTTTTTGCTACCGACTTCTCCAATAGCTGTGAGAATGCCCTGCACTATATCGTGTCACTGGTCAAAGGCAAAGAAATAAAAGTGGATATCTGTCATGTGTATGATATCCCGATCACGGATAGCAGCTATATCCCATACGCTGCCGTGCAGGGGATGATCGATATTAAGAAAGATGCTACTATCAAACGACTGAAAGATAGTCTATCGGAGCTCCCTGAAGCACAACGAGGTGAGGCTTATCCGATATTTGGAGTATATCCGAGTGCAGAGATCACTGAGAAAGCAGAGGAGATCAAAGCGGATCTCATCGTGATGGCTCTGCGCCAAAAGTATAGTCTCATGGATAGGATGGTAGGGTCTGTGACGGCTCATACGATACAAAAAGCTACGGTGCCAGTATTGGCGATACCGGCGACGGCCACTTATTCTGAGTTTGACGACATCTTATTCCCATGTATGATGGACTCCTATCTCGAGCTCACAGAGCCAGAGAAAAAAGCGATGGAGTGGCTCTATTCCTTTTGGGATCTATTTGATGGGCCTAAAGTCCATCTCCTGCACATAGAAGAGTCTGAGGGTGACGAGACTATGGATATCACGTTTAAGAATAGTCCATTCAAGAAGATGGATTTTATCATCTCTCATGCTGAGGATGTCCATACAGGCATTTTGCAGAAGCTCATGGAGATAGATAGTGACCTGATAGCAGTGTATAAGCCGCATCGCAAATTTTGGGAGCGATTATTTCACAATAGTGAGACGAAAAAACTACTCTATCACAGTCCTGTTCCGTTACTTGTGTTTCATTAATCAAAGAAAGCATATGAAATATTGGATTTGTCTTAGTCTTTTGGGCATGCTCTTCAGCTGTGAGCCAAAGGTGGTATTTGATCACACTCAGCCGACTGGGATAGATCCGATCGAAGAGATACCAGAGCGGTATTGGGGCAGCTACCGATGTCAGAGTGATAGTACACTCGTCATCATAGAGCCCCATATCGCCTATCAACAGTATAACTATCAGATAAAAATGACTATCGATCAGATCGAAGAGACAGAAAACTGCTCTCTCGCTGATGGTGGTCTCTATCTACCAGGTCGTAAGCAGTGCTACCCCATAAAGTATATCCATGAGGATACAGTGGTGGGTTATGTCACGGATATCGATACGTTATTTTCATTCTCGGATGATCAGGTCATCAAGCCCTATCGTGGTGCACTGATCATCAATCAGCAGCTCGAGTCCGATGACTGGATCATATGGACTCTGGGTGTCAATACCGATGGCAGCCTCCAGCTTAACTATCTGGATCTACCAGAAGAAATAGAGAATATAGCTGAAATCAGCGCCGACTATGACAAAGTACAACGTAGTAAAGACATAGAGCAGTACGTCATTCGCCCTACTATGAGAGAGTTTGACGACTTAATCACTACCGCTGACTATCAGCTGGAGTGTGATGTACTTATCCCCGTCAGTCTTGAGATAGATGATGTTTTCAGGCCAAGGCCCATTGAGTAGGGGCTTATTCTGCCTCTTTAGTCATGCGGCCGATCATGCAGCTTACATAAGATTTTGCAGTCGTAGTGATGCTACCTTCGCCCTGTAGAGGATAGCCTTTTGCACTAAGTGCTGAGGTGATAGTATCCATCGGGAGTGAGTCTCCCTCGAGATGAATAGTGCCCGTCTCATAGTCTATTTTGACAGTTGTGTTGGGAGAGACAGATTTGATAGTCTTCGTGACAGTATTGCCACATCCGCCGCATTTTATATTATCTACTGTTATTTGAGTAGTCATAGCTTTATTGTTTTTATGTGCTTAGCGCAAAATATGGCTCTATGGTGAAAAGCATGGTGACCTGTATCATAACAGCGGTTGATACTACGATGTTTTACAGTTATCCAGAGATCCAACTCTCTAAAATATCACCTACGGCATAAGATACTGCCGCAGCTATGAGGCCGAGTATCAGTGTCTCTGCTATTCCTCTGACTCTACTGGACTGAGTGACATAAGTCTTGAGCCAGCCTATGATCACGAATCCCACCCCTGTCATCACTCCAGAGAGTAAAAATCGATGCTCAATGCTATAGCCCAAAAAGTCTATCAAGTAAACCATCAAGGGGATCAGGCCAATGATAATAAAGGAAATGTACGTGACCAGTCCTATCTTGAATGGAGATCGGCTGTCTTCTATCATACCCAGCTCATCGGTCATCATAATATCTACCCATCGGTCTCGATCGGCGGTGATGTGCTCTACGACCTGCTCGAGGAGATCTCCTGAGAATCCCTTAGCAGCATAGATCTCTCGGATCTCTTGGCGTTCTATGTCGGGAAGATTATCGACCTCCCAGTATTCGATAGCTTTATGCTTTTCAAAATTGTCATGTTCAGACTTAGAGGACAGGTAAGCTCCGATCGACATAGATAGACCATCAGCGAGCAGATTAGCAAATCCTAATATGATAATGATCGCACTGTCTAATCCTGCTCCTACGGCTCCTGCTACTACCGCAAAAGTCGTCACAGCTCCATCGATCCCACCATAGACAAATTCGCCCAAGTAGCCTTGTACTCTGGCGATATATTTATTGATACCGTGGATTTCGGATTCGTTGTGAACTTCAGTCATGAGATCGATATTCCTTGTGTAATATACAATATGTATGGCTTTACGAAAACCATGCCCCGTTCAGGGTAGGCTGAGCCCGCTGCGATGTGGTGTTTGGCCAAAATCTATTTTGTGTATATTGGATTAATCAATAAAACTAATGACTGTGAAAACAATTAAGTATTGCATTGTGGTATTGGCAGTCATGCTATATGCATCGTGTAGTGGTGATGAAGATCCAGTGGAGGACATTGACAGAATAGAAGATTGTCAAGTAGATGAATTTTATGCCCGTATGCTGATCAATGGTAAATGTTGGACTACTACATCCAGTTTTTTTAGGAATAATGATAGTTCGGTCTCTATCAGGTTTAATGGTAGAGGTAATGTCGCCGAAAATTTCTTGCTATCACTATCTGAATTAAGTTTAAGGATGTCCGAGTTAAATAACATATCCAAAGATGAATTGACGCTTTTTATTGTAGAAGGAGGAGATGGATTAGTAACATATTTTGAACCACGTTATGCGACAGAGAAGGGATTAAATAGGGTAGAAATTGAAAGCATCAATTCTGACACAACGGTCATCTCTGGAAAATTTGAGGCTGTGTTATATAGAAATATGCCAGAAGGTAATCAAGAGATATATCCAAGTCCTGAGCGACTGGAGATCACAGATGGTCAGTTCAGAGTACAGCGACGAGAGTAGGCCTTCGTTCAGGGTAGGCTGCGCCCGCTGCAATGTGGTGTTTGGCCAAAATCTGTTTTGCGTATATTGGTTTAATCAATAACAGATCGATGCCTACTGGATATCAAATCACTAATCAAGATGATCCAACTACTGACCAAAGAAGCAGGTATCAACAAGATGGCTCATATTAATAAGTTTAGGTTATTGAATCATTAAAAACATTATTAAATCTTATTGATAGTGTGATCTATCTTTATAACGTGAAACAATGAGAAGAAAGTGAAGAGATTGACTTCTCTTCTCGGCAAAATAAATAGTTAGAGTGAAACTTCAGGAGGAATGGAAAATGTTCTATTCCTCCTATTTTTTTCTCCTAATTCAAAATACATTAGAGTATGAAAATAATCGAAGCGCTAAGACAAGGAGATGTGAGTGCTCTCAAAGAAATGGCTAAGGCTGATCCTGAGATACTTCGTCAAAAAGACGAACGAGGATTTCCACCTATAGTATTAGCCGCCTATAGCAATCAGTCATCTGCGGTGCAATATCTGATCGATCAAGGAGTAGATATCGATGCTAAAGATGCAGCAGGGAATACTGCTCTAATGGGAGTCAGCTTCAAGGGCTATACCGATATAGCGAAGGTGCTCATTTTGGCCGGCGCTGATGTCAATGCTACTAATGGCAATCAAGCTACAGCGCTGATCTACGCCGCTATCTTTGGTCATTTGGACTTAGCACAGCTACTGCTTGATCATGGAGCAGATGCGTCTATGGTGGATGCCAACGGGAAAAAAGCCCTCGATCATGCCCGTATATCTGGAGTGCGTCCAGTGATCCAGCTCTTGTCCTAATATTGCTCGTCTGTTTGCGATTTTACCCATATTGCTCAATTAATTATCAGTGATATGCTGAGGATAGACGGAGCTCTCAGTATCTTATATGAGAAATCACTATCTACACTATGTCCAGCTATCAGACTATTATTATTGGAGTAGGGTTTGGAGGGCTCTGTCAGGCTATCAAGCTACGAGAAGCAGGCATAGAGGATTTTGTGATTTTAGAAAAAGCAGATCAGCCAGGCGGTACTTGGCGAGACAATACTTATCCCGGCGCAGAATGCGATATACCGTCGGCACTATATAGTTATTCTTTTGAGCATAATCCTAAGTGGAAGCATAAGTGGTCGCATCAAGATCAGATCCTGGAGTATATTCATCACTGTATTGATAAGTATCGTATCGGCTCTCACATACGATATGGTCAAGAGGTGACGGCAGCAAGCTACGATGAGAGTGCTGGGGAGTGGACAGTTTTGACTAAAGACGGTCATTATTGGCAATCACGGAGTGTGATATTCGCTATCGGACAGCTACATCACCCAAAGGTCCCAGATATGGCAGGACTCGGCGACTTCAGAGGAGAGTCCTGGCATTCAGCACGTTGGAGGCATGATATTCCCCTCGAGGGGAAAAGAGTAGGTGTAGTAGGAAATGCAGCCAGTGCAGTACAAATCATCCCTGAAATAGCTCCAGTCGTGGAGCAACTCTATGTCTATCAGCGTAGTGCTAACTGGATGATCCCCAAAGTCGAACCCGAAGGGAATAAGATCAGTCTATGGGCGGCTGGTCATATACCAGGTGTCCATCAACTCAATCGTCTGAGTCTATGGCTGAAAGGCGGCCTCATGTATCTACTCATGAATCCCAATAATACCTGGGCGCATAAGATCGGTCGAGCCTATAGTCTGCATCACATGAGACGACATATTAAGGATCCTGCCCTCCGCCAAAAACTTACACCCGACTATACTATGGGGGCGAAGCGTATACTCTTTTCAGATCACTATTATCCAGCACTGGCAAGGGAGAATGTCGAGCTAATCACTGAGCGGATCGATCAGATCTATGAGCAGGGAGTACAGCTGGTAGACGGTGGTCGACATGAGCTCGATGTACTCATTTTTGCCACAGGATTTGAGTCTAATCCTTTCTTAAAAGATATCAACATCACTGGCAGGCAGGGTCATATACTCTCTGAAGACTGGGCAGATGGCGCAGAAGCCTATCTCGGCATGACCGTACATGGATATCCAAATCTATATATGATATACGGACCCAATACTAATCTCGGGCACAACTCTATCATCATCATGCATGAGGCTCAGGCTCAGTACATCACCTCATGTATCGATAAGAGTATAAACGAGGACTGTCTCATCGAAGTGCGAAAAGATGTCCAGCGTCAGTACAACAATGAAATGCAGCAGCGCTTATCTATGACCAGTTGGTCCACAGTGAATGACAGCTGGTATCAGATAGCTGGTAAGATCACTAATAACTGGCCTGGGCGCACCATGGAATATACTCGACGGACAAAACGAGTCAGATGGTCTGACTACGACCTGACATAGATCACAATAGTCTGTTAATAGGTTTTGCTTATGATATCAATTGGTGTATAATTGTATCTTATGAATATACATCATCTCAAGTATTTTATAGCCTTGGCAAAACGAGGTAACTATCGAGAGGCAGCCGAATTTTGTAATGTATCGCAGCCAGCCATGAGTATGGCGATCAAGTCCTTTGAAGAGAAGCTTGGCGCCAAGCTATTCATACGACAAAAAACTCCAGTAGTCTTGAGTCCTTTTGGAGAGCAAGTATTGCCCTATGCGGAGAACATCGTGCATGAGTTTGATACCATGATGGGGCTACAGGATGAGAAAAGTAAGGAGGTGACTGGTACGCTCAGGATCGGTGTGATACCGACTGTAGCACCTTATTTGATACCACATTTCTTAGGAGCATTCATAGAGGCATACCCTCATCTACATCTGGAGATAGAGGATCTTACCACTAAGAATGTCATCCAGAAAATCAATAATGATGAGATCGACGCAGGTATCATAGCGACACCTGTGGAGGGGATGACGCTGAGCTATGATCCGCTGTATTATGAGGAGTTCATGGCTTATAGTGCTAAGCCAAAGGATAAGAATTATATCCTGCCATCAGATATAGATCTGGGTAAGCTCTGGCTCCTGCAAGAGGGACATTGTCTGAGGAGCCAAGTATTGAATCTCTGCGAGCTAAAATCGCACAAAGAGAGTGGGGTACACTACAATGCCGGAAGTATCGAGACGCTCATCAATCTCGTAGATAGCTACGGAGGTGTGACAGTCATCCCTGAGCTCGCTACTAAGTCACTATCTCGCAAAAAGAAGGATCAACTAACTCTTTTTTCGCCACCAGCTCCAGTGAGAGAGGTCAGTATCGTATTTCACAAGTACTCGATCAAAGAAAGAGCGATCAAAGCCTTATCCGATCTCATTAAAAAGAATATCCCCAAGTACATGAGACAAAAAGAAGACTATAATAACGTACGCATAGATCTGGATTAATTCAGCTTATATGCTAATCCTAATCGGCTCAATCTGTCTATGAAACTGCTGTCTACCTCTACCTTTTTAGTATCACTATGGAGGCTGAGTCGTACATCTTCATCCTTGTCTACGATCTGAACTTTGAATGACTGACTACCTGGATAATCATTTAGTAAGGTATCCAGTTCTGAGACCATCTTTTGATCTATACGCTTGATGGGTACTTGGATAGTGATACACTTAGTGAGTGACTTGCCGATGGTGTCCAGTAGCTTAATATCTCTGACTCTGAAAAAGTAGTTGTCACTATTGTACCCTCGAGAAAATGAACCTTCTACATAAAGTATCTCTCCCATATTGATGAGTGTACCAAAGTTTTTGTACATCTCATTATAGATGCCAAATTGCATATTGCCTTTGAAGTCCTGAAGGGTAAATCGAGCATAACCCAATCCTTTTTGAGTAGTGCCATGGTATACTTCGGAGACCATGCCTGCCAGCTTTAAGGTGGTCTCTTTGAAGTTTTCAGCATTATCGAGAGGACAGGTGGTAAAATTATCCAGCTCCATATGATAGTCGTCGAGTGGATGACCACTGATGAAGATCCCGGTGACTTCCTTTTCTTTATTGAGTAGAGTGATGTTATTCCATCGCTCTACCTGCGGCATTTTGGGATCTGGCAATATCTGAGCTGTCATGTCACCAAAAAGGGAATTTGCCATTGATGATTTCTGACTCTGATAAGCATTGCCAAACTTGATGGCATGCTCTATCAGCGTATCATAATTTTCGCTCGGGGCGAAATATTGACCACGATGTCCATCATTAAATTCATCCAGTGCTCCACCTTGGACGAGACTTTCAAAAGCTTTCTTATTGACAGATCGGAGGCTGAGACGCTTAGTCATATCAAAGATGCTGGTGAAGCGGCCGCCCTCTATTCGCTCTTTGATGATTTCTGTCACAGGTCCTTCGCCGACACCTTTGAGTGCTGACATGCCAAAACGGATATGGCCTGCTTGATTCACGGTGAAATTCAAGTCACTTTCATTGACATCTGGTCCAAGTACGTCGATGCCCATCCGTTTGCATTCTCTGAGGAAGAAATTAAGCTTAGTGATGTCGGATTTATTGTGCGTCAATACAGAGGCCATAAACTCAGCAGGGTAGTGTGCTTTGAGATAGGCCGTCTGAAATGCCACGATAGAGTAGGCCGCCGCATGTGATCTGTTGAAACCATAAGATGCGAACTTCTCCATGGTATCGAATATCTCCATGGCTTGATCAGCATCTACACCTTTGGACGTGGCTCCCTCTCTAAAGATCTCTCGATGCTTCTCCATCTCCTTGAGCTTCTTCTTACCCATGGCACGGCGGAGCATATCTGCTTTGCCCAGTGTGTAGTCGGCCATGATCTGAGCTGTCTGCATGATCTGCTCCTGATAGACCATGATGCCGTATGTCGGCTTAAGTATCTCAGCGAGCCACTCATGAGGATAGGTGATCTCCTCGTCTCCGTGCTTTCGTCGGATGAATGATGGGATATTGTCCATCGGTCCTGGGCGATATAGAGCATTCATGGCGATGAGATCCTCGATATTCGTAGGCTTCAGTTCTTTGAGAAACTTCCGCATACCATCTGACTCAAATTGGAAAATACCGATCATATCTCCTCTCTGGAAGAGCTCGTAGGTATGCTCATCATCGAGTGGGATCTCGTCTGGGTCGATGCGCTTTTCTTCACCATGACGCTTGACGATATTCTCGATGGCATCTTTGATGATGGATAGGGTCTTCAGCCCGAGGAAATCCATCTTGAGCATTCCTGCATCTTCTACCACACTCCCGTCAAACTGCGTGACTAATAGGTCCGAATCCTTCGATGTGCTGACGGGGATATAGTTAGTTATGTCATCGGGTGCGATGATCAGACCAGCCGCATGGATACCCGTATTTCGGACGGTGCCTTCTACCTTTTCAGCGAGCTGTACTACCTCGCCTTCGAGGTCTGTTTTTTCTCGGATCTTGAGTAGCTCTTGGATTTTGGAGAAGTCATCTCCTGGCCATTCCGCTTTTAATTCTTTTTCTGTTTTTGGGAATATCTTATTGAGCTTAGTTCCAGGTCGGGTTGGTATGAGCTTGGCGATCTTATCTGTTTCGCTGAGAGGTAGCGAGAGGACACGTCCGATATCTCTTACGGATGACTTAGCAGCCATCGTACCAAATGTGATGATCTGAGCTACCTGATTTCTACCATACTTATCGACCACCCAGTCGATCACCCGCTGACGACCGTCATCATCAAAGTCGATATCAATATCTGGCATCGATATTCGCTCAGGATTGAGAAATCGCTCAAAGAGGAGGTTGTATTTGATTGGGTCGACATTAGTGATTTTGAGACAATAAGCTACGGCACTACCGGCGGCGGATCCACGTCCTGGTCCTACAGCGACACCCAGATCTCTGGCGGCTGCGATGAAATCTTGTACTATCAAGAAATAACCATCGAAGCCCATATTTTTGATAATATCGAGCTCCAGATCGAGACGCTCACGGACTACCTCGGTGATCTCTCCATAGCACCTCTTAGCACCTTCATAGACCAAGTATCTCAAATAGTCAGGCTGATTATTGAATTGTGCAGGTAGTGGGAAGTTAGGCAGTAGGATGTCACGGGCCAGCTTAGGCATCTCTATTTTATCAAATACCTCCATCGTATTGGCTATAGCCTCAGGGATATCTGAGAAAAGATTATTCATCTCCTGCTGCGTCTTGAAGTAGTAGTCAGAGCTGGAGAATTTGAATCTGTTTTCTTCATCTATTTTACGCCCTGTATTGACGCATAGGATAGCATCATGAGCTTTCCAGTCTTCTTCTTCTACGTAGTGGGAGTCATTGGTAGCAATGATTTTGACATTATGTTTTCTGGCGAGAGTGATCAGATGTTGGTTTATCTCCTCTTGGCTCATATGAGAGTCCTCGAGCTGCTCCAGACCACGATGTCTCATGAGCTCGATGTAGTAATCTTCGCCAAAAAGATTGAGCCACCATTTGAGCTTTTCTTCAGCCAGCTCCAGATTGCCAGTGCCGATGGTGCGGGGTATCTCTGCGGCCAGACAGCAGCTGGTAGCGATTAGACCTTCATGATATTGCTCGATGAGTTCTTTGTCGATCCGAGGATACTTGCCATAAAGTCCCTCGATGAATCCCAGGCTACAGAGCTTAGCCAGATTATGATAGCCCCGCTGATCTTTAGCGAGTAGTAGCTGATGATATCGGCGATCACGCTCACCCTGCGACTTGAGAAAGGACTGTTTTCTCCGATCATCTACCAGATAAAATTCGCACCCCACTAAGCCTTTCAGGCCTCTTTTATTAGCTTCACTGACAAACTTGAATGCACCAAACATATTACCATGATCGGTCAGGGCGATTCCTTTTTGCCCATCGGCTACTGCTTTGTCCATGAGTCGTCCGATATCAGCGGCTCCATCCAGTAGCGAAAATTGGGTGTGACAGTGTAGATGACAAAATTCAGGCATGGTCTATTGGTTCTTTTTTACACCGGTTGATCAGAAAGCGCCAAGATACGAGATTCACATATTTAATATTTCCTATCTTAATTTTTCATCCTCAGATAGAGTATTATGAGTCACCCGAAGACTGTCGGAGTATTAGTATTTGACGACGTCGAGTTATTAGATTTTACTGGGCCGATTCAGGTATTGGCGTCAGCCATGAGTATAGATCCTGATACTATCAGTACTGTAGAAGTCGTCGGGCTAAATAGTCCTGTATCGATCAGTAAGATCACCATCGAGATGATCCCAGATTTTGTGATAGATGATGACCTCAGCTATGATATACTGATAGTGCCTGGTGGAGTAGGCACGAGAGCGCTGATCCATGATGAGGATGCCATGCAGAGTATTGGTGGATTGATCGAGAGATCTGGGCTATGTGCTTCTGTTTGTACAGGTTCGCTATTATTAGCTAAGCTGGGTCTTTTATCTGGGCTGAAGGCTACTACACACTGGTCAGCCATCGATCTGATGGGGCAGATCGACTCAACTATAGATGTGGATCGTACCAGGCGCTACTATGATCATGGCCGATACATAGTAGCTGAGGGAGTGAGTGCAGGTATCGATATGTCTTTTTATTTATTGGAGAAGCTCTATGGGCCAGAGGTGTCAGCAGAGGTGAGGAGATATATCGAGTATTATCCTGAGAAAGCGTGAAATCTTTTTGCCCAAGTCTTTCCTAATATAAAGAATAAGTTCATATTTGCACCTCCTATCCCGCCCGGGTGCTGGAATTGGTAGACAGGCATGGTTGAGGGCCATGTGTCCGTTAGGGCGTGAGGGTTCGACTCCCTCCTCGGGCACTTTTTCATTTGTGATTAAGTTGTATTTTCCTTCTCACTTTCCTTCTTCATTTCTTGGTGTAAAAAACACATTAGAAAAAAATCATATATTTTTCTGGCAAGAAATATTTTTCTTTTTTATATTTGAATTAAATATATATGTCAAAGGTAAAGATGTACCTTTGCACACAGAACCAAGAACCATAAAGACGTAGTTTTCTTATTTTGAGACCTTAGTCGAAAGAGCCTGAGTTTGACAGCAAACTTGGGCTTTTTATTTATGCTATTGTGATAGCGCTTTAGATCTCAGACGCTGCAAGAATGGACTGGCAAAGATAAAGTCCAGTAATAACTCATCCTCACTTTCCAATACTTCATCCTTAGTCCCTTCCCAAGCCAATTTTCCTTGGTGCAGCAAGCAGATTTTTTCTCCAATTTCCATCACGGAGTTCATATCGTGAGTGTTGATAATAGTCGTCATCTCGTTATCCTTAGTGATCGTACTGATGAGCTCATCTATGGTGATGGCTGTCTTAGGATCCAGCCCAGAATTGGGCTCATCACAGAATAGATATTTAGGATTGAGCACGATCGCTCTGGCGATACCTACTCGTTTTTGCATACCACCTGATATCTCAGATGGATATTTCTTATTACTACCCTGTAGGCTTACTCTTTCGAGGCAGTAATCTACCTGCTGTTGCTTTTCTTTAGCTGTCTTAGTGGTAAACATATCCATCGGAAAACGAATATTCTCCTCGACGGTCATCGAGTCAAAAAGAGCATTACCTTGAAAAAGCATTCCGATCTTCATACGAAGCTCTCGCAGTTGGTTTTTATCAATTTTATTCAGATTAATATCATCAAACCACACACTACCCTTTGTAGGTTGGAGTAGGCCGACTAATATTTTCAATAACACCGTCTTCCCGGCGCCACTCTTTCCGATGATGAGATTTGTCTTGGATTTTTCAAATGTGAAACTGATGTCTTTTAGGACTTCTTGAGTGCCAAATGACTTCACTATGTTTTCTGCTCTGATCATTAGCTCATCAAGATTAGGGCGATTATTAAATCAGCAATAAGAATCAAAATCGAACCGAATACTACTGCTCGAGTACTCGCCTGACCTAGCTCTACACTACCACCAGTCACAAAATATCCCTGAAAACAGGCGACCGAGGTGATGATGAAGGCAAATGTGACGGCCTTGACATACATGATCACCACATTATACGGGATGAAGAATGATCTAAGACCTCGGGTGAACTCAGAACTGGTAAATCCAGCTATGGTCACTGCAGCGAGATAACCACCTCCTATACCTACTATACAGGCAATGGTCACCAGTACGGGTATGATCACTACAGATGCGATGAGCTTAGGCATGACAAGATAGGCTGAGGTATTGACCCCCATGATTTCCATAGCGTCGATGTGCTCCTTTTGCCGCATCCCTCCGATCTCTGCTGCCATGGTCGATCCGATCTTGCCAGCGAGTACGATAGAGGTGAGTGTCACTGCCATCTCGATGATCATCATGTCCCGTACGATATAGCCGATGTAGTAAGGGGGGATCATAGTGCCCTCGAGTTGATAGGAGAACTGTATCGCTGTCACTGCACCTATGAATCCTGAGATGATCATTACGATACTGAGTGATCCGATACCGATATCATACATCTGGCGGATCGTCTCTTTATAGTACATGGTGAGGTTTTCTGGTCGAGAGAAAATCTCTGGGAGCCATCCTACGAATTTTCCAAAATCGGATATTAATCTCATGTGAACTCTTATTCTTGTGCGAAGTTGACTAATGCGAGTTGCTTCTCAAAAAAATTGAAGAAGCGAAAATACCCTATTTTTAACTTACTAAAAATGAATAGCGTGAATGTAGTCGTCACCGGGGCAACAAAAGGTATAGGCCGTGCCATAGCTGAGAGGTTTCATAGAGAAGGAGCTAATCTTATCCTTTGTTCAAGAAAGGAAGAAGATTTGATTAAGATGAAGGAAGAGCTAAGCTCTGATCGACCAAATCAGTCCATACATATTATGCCATGTGACGTGAGTGATCCAGACCAGGTGAAGGCCTTTGGTCAATTTGCGCTTGACGCTACTGGGGCTGTCGACGTATTAGTCAATAATGCTGGAGTATTCTTCCCAGGGGAGCTCTTGGCAGAAGAGGAGGGAGTACTCCAGACCATGATCGATACTAATCTATATAGCGCCTATCATCTCACTCGAGTCATCGGGCCTGAGATGAAAAAGCAGGGTAGTGGACATATATTTAATATGTGCAGTGTAGCCAGTCTCATGGCTTATCCTAATGGAGGCTCTTATTCTATATCAAAGTTTGCCTTATTAGGATTCTCCAAAGTGCTCCGAGAGGAGCTCAAGGCACATCATGTCAAGGTTACGTCAATTATGCCTGGAGCTACATGGTCAAATTCTTGGGCGGGTGTCGACCTCCCACCAGAGCGACTCATGAATAGTGAAGATATCGCTGATGCTGTGTGGGGAGCATATGCACTTGGTCCATCGGCAGTTGTTGAGGACATTGTGATTAGGCCTCAGTTGGGCGATTTATAGTCTTAGGATTAACTATCAAAGAAATAAGTGGAGTAGATGTGCTTAGTGAGTTATGTGCCGACGGAGACTGGTTTTGTATTCAGTAGTAATCGTGATGAGGCGCCCAGCCGACATGCTACAGAGCTGACTGAGGAGGAGATCGGAGGTCGTACTGTCTATTATCCCAGAGATACCAAGGGAGGATCTTGGCTCTTTTTTTCAGATAGGGGCGAGATCATCTGCTTGCTCAATGGAGCATTTACTATCCATGAGCGTCGAGCGCAATATAAAATGAGTCGAGGCCTGATGCTCAAAGAGTCATATCAATATGAAAATATTATTGACTTCATCGAGCAGTTTGATTTTCGAGGTATTGAGCCATTCACTACTGTCATTCTTAGCGACGATTACTTCTTAGAGTATGTGTGGGATGGTAACATAAAGCATGTCAGAGAGCTCGACCGGAATACTGATTATAACTGGAGCTCATGCACGCTATATACCCCTGATATTCAGCAAGAAAGAAACCGGCTTTTTAAATCTATGCTCTCTGCACACTCAGGCCATGCTGCAGATAGTGTCAAAGAGATCCACCTAAATGACCAGGTCATCGATGAAGCGAATGCTTTTAAAATGAAGCGAGGCTCTTTGGTGCAGACTATCAGCCTATCTCAGATCATCTCCGACCAAAAAGGCTATAGCTATACTTATCACGACCTATTAGAGGGTAAACCATCACTCTCACTGAAATACATATGATTTAAATATTATATGTTTAAAAAATTATATGTTAAGCATATACGTATTACGATTTGTTTTAATATATTTGCCCTGAATAGGCTCGTCCTATCCCTTCCCTAACAGTAAAAATGTGGACACACATCGTGTGTCTATACCCATTTATGTAAGATATTTTGGGGAGAGATCCCTATATGTGAAAACGGTAACTGGACCTGAGATCCTGGTACAAACTATTAGAAATGATGAAAACTACATTTACTTACTTAATCGGTCTATTGAGCCAGCCTAAAGATGGCTTAGCACGTCGACTTGCGTCGCTGAGTCTGACATTAGTTCTTTCGATTATTGCAGTGTCTGTATCGGCACAGTGCTACTCCGGAGATAAAGAGGAGCCTACTGTAGTCTGTAGGGAGCTACGCACGACATTCATGCCTGATACCTGTATGGTAGAGATCTGGGCTAAGGATATGATCACTTCAGCACTGGATGACAAGACTCCGACTGACGAATTAATCATCGCATTTGATCCGGAAGGAAAGGAAATGAGCAAGGCTCTTTTTGGTGAGGATGGCTTTGAGCAAGAGGTCCTCATATGGGTCATTGACAAATGTGGTAAAAAGACAGCCTGTCGGACTAAGGTGATCATCAATGATAACGATGGTACCTGTGTGCCGGACAAGTTTGACCTGGCCCTCAAAAAAGTAGTAAGTGAATCAACTCCCGGTCCTTATATACCGGGCAGTGAAGTGACCTTTGATATAGAAGTAATAAACCAAGGTAATGTAGATGCCTATCGTATAGAAGTGACAGACTATATACCAGAAGGGCTGATCCTCAATGATCCTAACTGGGTACAGAATGGTGATGAGGCAGTTTGGACAAATGCGATTCCGTTTTTAGCACCTGAGGCTCGTGACACTATAAGTATCACCTTCAATATTGCTTTAGATTTCAGTGGTGATCGGATAGTCAATATCTCAGAAATATCAGATGCAGATGATGACGAAGATCCAAACAACGAGGATCCTGTAGATGAAGACAGTGATCCAGATAAAAATGATGACAATGATGGAGAGCCTGTAGATGATGCTACAGATGATCCTGCAGACGAAGATGATCACGATCCTGCAGATATAGAGGTCGATAGATATGATCTTGCGATACGTAAGACCTTAATAGATGCGGATGCAGTGTATAGAGCTGGAGATGATGTGAGATTCTTGATTGAGGTGATCAATCAAGGTACGATCGATGCAACCGATGTCGTAGTACGTGATTTTGTGTCAGCTAATATGACTAATAATGATCCAAACTGGAAAGATGACTTATTCACTTTCGCATCGGTACCAGGAGGAGTGACTGTCAGTAGACAGATCGTTTTGACTATTAATGCTGATTTTCAAGGAGATAGTATCATCAATGGGGCAGAAATTATCAGCGCAGAGAATGTTGGAGATTTTGTAGATGAAGACGATCAAAGACCATACGATGAGATCGACTGTACAGCTGATGAGATAGGCGATGGAGAAGTAGACAATGATGTAGAAGATGATAGCACAGGAGGTACTGATAATCCTAATGATGCAGATGAATGTGACTATGCTGTAGTACCAGTAGATCAAGATTTTGATCTCTCATTACGCAAGATCCTAAGTGAAGATAATCCTCAAGTATTCTTTGCTGGTGATGTTGTGACCTTCCATATAGAAGTATTCAATTTTGGAACTCTGGACGCCTCGAGAGTTGATATCGTAGATTATATCCCAGAAGGGCTAACATTGGTCCAAGAAGGAGGATGGTCTGCGCCAAATGCTCAAGGCATCACTCGCTATAGCAATGTGCAAAGCCTTTCAGGAGGAACATTAGAAGTAGGTGAGAGTGTGATAGTGCCAATACGCTTTACAATTGATGAAGATGTAGTGGGTGAGATCATTAATGCAGCAGAAATAGTAAGAGGAGATAATGCGCTTGATGAGCCAGACTGTGACAGTACTCCTGACAGTGAAGGGACAAACGATAATGTTCTAAATGATGTCATTTTTGACGGATGTGACGTTAATGATGCTGACGAAGATGATCACGATATCGAGCCGATCACTATAGACCGCTACGACTTAGCACTGATGAAGATGACAGATCCAGATGTGGTATATAGCCCAGGCGATGAGGTCATCTATACGATCACAGTGGTGAATCAAGGGACAGTAGCTTCTGGAGAGGTGACGATCGTGGACTATATTCCTGCAGACATGTCACTGAGCAGCTCTTCAATTAATAATGACTGGACACTCGATGGTGAAATTGCAAGTTATACTATAAGTGGAATAGCGGCTGCTGCATCTGTTCAGATTGACATAGCATTGACGATTGATGAGGACTTCCAAGGTACATCAATAGATAACTATGCTGAGATCAGTGCTGATAGCGGCGATGATCAAGACAGTACACCAGATAGTGATGATGACAATGATGGTCCTGTCGTAGACAATGATAAGAATGGTACTGATGGAGATGAGGACGATCATGATATAGAGACTGTACCAGTAGAGCAGATATTCGACTTAGCATTGATTAAGACACTTGATACAGATGAGACTCCACCGACAATATTTGCTGGTGATACAGTGGTCTTCAACATTACAGTCAGAAATCAAGGAACACTTGATGCAACTCGGGTAGATATAGTAGACTATATCCCAGAGGGCTTATCTCTCATCGAAGAAAATGGCTGGGAACAGGTTGGTACCATAGCAAGAAATAACCAGGTAGATGTGTTGATAGGGGGCATTTTAGCTACTAATGCTTCACTCACTATCCCAGTAAGATTTACTGTAGAAGACGATTTCGTAGGGACTGCGGTCAATACAGCAGAAATAGCAAGAGCGGACAATGCTCTCAATGAGCCAGACTGTGATAGTACTCCAGATAATGTGAATGATGACGAAGTCATTAACGATAATACGTTCAGAAATGATTGTGATGAAGATCCTATAGATGATGAAGATGATCATGATATCGAAGCGGTCACTATTGATCGCTATGATTTGGCATTGATGAAGATGCATCCAGTCAGAGCCTATAGCCCTGGACAAGATGTGACATTTACGATCACCGTGGTCAATCAAGGAAGTATCTCTTCTGGACCGGTGACGATCATAGATTATATCCCATCTGACATGTCACTGAGCGCTGCTGATGATCATGGATGGACTATAGCTGGAGCAAATGCTACTAACAATACGATTAGTAACATTTTGCCTGGACAATCTGTAACCCTTGATATCATTTTGACGATTGATGAAGATTTTCAAGGTACATCTATTGAGAACTTTGCCGAGATCAGTGCTGATGGAGGTGACGATCAAGATAGCACACCAGACGCCGAAAATGGTAATACTCTTGGTGAAGAGCCAGAAAATATTGATGACAATGAAAAAGGCGGTAATGGAGAAAACGGTGACGATGAAGATGACCATGATATAGAGGTAGTAACTGTAGAGCAGATCTTTGATTTAGCCTTAGTGAAAACAGAGAATATCGCCACCCCGGATATATTATTTGCTGGAGATACGGTGACTTTTGATATCACTGTGGTGAATCAAGGAACTCTTGATGCGACCAGAGTAGATATCGTAGACTATATCCCGACAGGGCTGACGCTGATCGAAGAAAATGGTTGGGGTGCTGCCGTAGGCAATATCACTGGCAATGATCAGATCAATTTATTACTTGATGATAATGTGCTCAATAGTGGAGAAAGTATAACTGTACAGATTCGTTTTGTAATCGAAGATGATTTTGACGGTATAGTGAGAAATTTCGCCGAAATCTCCAATGCGACTAACGATCTGGGCATAGATGATTGTGATAGTACCCCAGATAACATTAATGATGATCAATTCATCGATAACAGACTCGAAGAAGGATGTAATCCTGTCGTCAATGACACTGACGATGAAGACGACCACGATATAGAGGTGCTCACTGTAGAGAGATACGACTTAGCACTTATGAAGATGATCAATGGTGAAGGGCCATTTGAGCCAGGAGGGCAGGTGCCGTTTATGATCAGCGTGATCAATCAAGGTAGTGTAGCCTCAGGAGAGGTGACTGTTGTCGACTATTTACCTACAGGTACATCACTTGCTGTGAATGGAGGCTGGGAATCAGCTGGTACTGGTATAGTTAGTAATACAATACAGAATATCGAGGCTGGAGATACAGCGGAGCTCTCAATAATTCTATTGTTAGATGACTCGTTTGCTGGAGACTCTATCATCAACTGGGCTGAGATCAGTGATGATGAAGGGCCAGATATCGATAGTGAGGCAGATAGTGATAACGGATTATTTGACGAAAGTCCTCAAGATCAAGACAATGAAAAAGAAAATGAAGGAGGAGATGAAGATGATCATGACTTTGAGATAGTGCCTGTAGATCGCTATGATTTAGCGTTGATGAAAATGGTCAACGGAAATGGTCCTTTTGAACCAGGTAAAGATGTGACCTACACCATCACCGTGGTTAATCAAGGGACGATCACTGCTGATACAGTAGAGATCTTTGATTATCAGCCGGCTAATATGGCGCTGGCAGCAGGTAATACTGCTTGGACAGGATCAGGAAGTGGATTCGTAAGCCAGATATTTGGCCTCGCTCCAGAAGAATCAAGAGATGTGGAAATCACATTCACAATTGATGAAGATTTTGACGGTGAGAGTATAATTAACTGGGCTGAGATCAGCAATGATGATGGTATTGATATAGACAGTGATCCAGACTATGATAATGGATTATTTGACGAAAGTCCAGAAGATCAGGATAATGAAAAAAACAATGCCGGAGGAGATGAAGATGATCATGACTTTGAGATCATAGATATCGATCGATATGACTTAGCATTGATGAAAGTAGTCGCTGAGGATGGTCCTTTCCAGCCGGGAGATACAGTGACTTATGATATCATGGTGGTCAATCAAGGATCATTAGAGTCGGGCGAGGTGACAGTGATAGATTATATACCGTCTGACTTAGGCTTTTTGCCAGCGATCAATCCACTATGGACTACATTAGGAAGTAATGCAACCCGTGTCATAGATAATATTTTGCCAGAGGAGACTGCTACAGTCAGTATAAATCTCATAGTGAATGAGGCTATCACAGGTAGCGGTACCAGAATAAGAAACTGGGCAGAGATATTCGACGATTCGGGTGATGATATTGATAGTACACCGGATGGGACTAACTTTAATCAAGATGGGGAAACAGATGATCTTGCTGATGACAATGTCAAGGATCAAGACGGTCAAGATGGCAGAGATGAAGATGATCATGATCCTGCCGAAATTGAGATAGATATCTATGATTTGGCATTGATGAAGATGACAGATCAATCAGCTACATATACACCAGGAGACGATGTGACTTATATGATCTCAGTGATCAATCAAGGTAGCCTTCCTTCTGGAGAGATCGAGCTCATCGATTATGTTCCTTCGGGTATGTCGTTCAGCAATAATAATGGCTGGACTGCCTCAGGTGATAATGCTGTTAGAACTATAGCGAATATAGAAGTAGGAGATACTGCCACTGTAGAGCTTATCTTGACTATTGATGCATCTTTTAGAGGAGACTCTATCACTAATCATGTAGAGATAGCTGCTGATAGTGGTGATGATATTGACAGCACACCAGATAACATCAATGGCAATGGATCTGGCGAGGCTAATCCTGTAGACAACGAAAAGAATAATGCTGGAGGAGATGAAGATGATCACGATCCTGAAACAATCGATGTAGAAATTTATGACTTAGCATTAAGAAAGGTTATAACAGATGATAGGTTTTATGAGGCTGGAGATACGGTGACATTTGATATTACTGTATTTAATCAAGGAAACGTAGCCTCAGGCGCAGTAACCATAGTCGACTATGGTATTGATAATCTGAATTTCTTGAATAGCAACGAGCCATTATGGGCTTCTTCAGGAAATCTATTCATGACGAATTTAGCAAATATCGCTGCGGGCGATTCCGTGACTGTTTCTATTTCTTTCCAGATTTCACCAGACTTCCCAGGTGGTAGCTTGGTCAACTGGGCAGAGATAGCTGTAGATAGTGGTGATGATGTAGATAGTGAAGAAGATACTACGAATGATGATACATCTGATGACGATGTCATTGATGAAGATGGACTCAATGTCCCTGGCGATGACGAGGATGATCATGACCCAGCTGTTGTGAGAGTAAGAGGATTTGACTTAGCATTGATGAAAGTGGTAGCTTCTGAAGGACCGTTTGAGAGAGGTGATAACGTACAGTTTGATATAATGGTGATTAATCAAGGTGACGTGGCATCTGATAGTATAGCTATCACTGATTACATTCCTGATGGTCTTACATTCGCTGCAGCTCAAGTCACTGATGGATGGGTAGCAATAGATGACAGCACATATGTATTAGGTGTGTCAAATGTTCCTGTCGGTGATACTCAGACGTATTCCATAGTACTTACCATAGATTCAGACTTTACTGGTACGACCCTGACTAATGAGGCAGAGATCAGCTACGATGAAAAATTGGATGTAGATAGTACTCCAGATGCTGATAGAGACAATGATGTCGTGAAAGATGACGTGAAAGATGAAGATGGCCTCAATGTGCCTGGTGATGATGAGGATGATCATGATCCAGCTACTATCACGGTTGATACCTATGATTTAGCATTGACTAAAGTGGTAGTTAGTGAAGGACCATTCGCTCCAGGTGATGTGGTGACATTTAGAATATACATTCATAATCAAGGTACTCTTGACGCTGCACCTAACACCGTCACTATAACAGATTACGTACCAGCTGATATGCTGAACGTAGATCTTGATTGGGTCAACGATACCTATTGGTTTGATAATATGATAGCTGCCGGAACAGTAGATAGTGTTGATATAGACTTACAGATCAAAGATGATTTCTTAGGATCAACGATCACTAACAATGCAGAGATCACTCAAGACGGTGGATTTGACATAGATAGTACACCAGCGGATAATGATGGTGATGACCCAGATCCAAATGACGATAGTACAGTAGATGGTAATAATGATCCAACAGTCCAAGATCCAAGTGATGATGATTATGATCCTGCCACGATAAGTGTAGAGCGTTATGATTTGGCCTTGATGAAGATGTTAACTAACGATACAACTTACATGCCTGGCGATGTAGTGACATTTGATATCATGGTAGTGAATCAAGGAAATGTAGCCTCAGGTGAAATAGAAATAATAGACTATATACCTGCAGAGCTTGCGCTTAATCCACCTAATAATGGATGGGATATCTTGAATGGCAATTTGGTAAATAGCATTGATAACATATCTGCAGGAGATACTGCTACCATACAATTGGCGCTGACAATAGACGCAAATATTATGGAGCCTATTTCTATCAAAAACTGGTCTGAAATATCAAGTATACCTGATGGTAGAGTAGATATAGATAGTACGCCAGATGATACTAATGGTGAACACTCAGAGAGTCCAGAAAACAAGGACAACGAGAAAGAAGAGAGTGGAAAAGACGGAGGAGATGAAGATGATCATGACTTTGAGGTGGTGATTATAGATGTGGATATCTGCGTATGTCCAGATGAAGAATATATTGGTCAGGCAGTAGTGACTTGTGCTGGAGGAGCATTTAGCAATGAAGCTGTAGCAGCAATTATTGACTTAAGAGAGACCAATACGGCTCCACTTGGTGATGATTGGGCAAAGCCTGCCACCGCAGGTGCTACTGCAGTGGGGATTTCAAAACCTGCAACATGGACTGTAGAAGAAATCGGCCAAGTCTTTGGTGTGTCAGTAGGACGAACTAATGGGGATATCTATATGGGAGCGACGAATGTATACGCATATGATGGCGATCCATTCACTCCATCGGGTAATGGACCTGGCGGTGAGCAAGGAATCTATAAGGCCAACTTCAATAGTCCTGCTAACATTAATTCTATAGTCACAACGGATAATAGCTTTATAGCTAACCCTGTTGGCGGGACAGTGGTTCCAGGAAGATTCTTAGATATTAATGGCAACAATCCACTACCTACAGGTTGGGGTAACATTGCTTACGATGAAATGTCTGATGTGATATACGGTACTAACTTGTCTGACGGTAGAATTTACGCTATGAATGCTTCTACTGGAGTGATTTTACAAGTATTCGATCCATTCGGCCAGGCTACAGGATTCTTGAGCGATCCATATCCTGCTGGAGAAGTTCTTTGGGCCATTGAGCTCAATGAATGTACTCGTGAGCTATTTGTTGTGAGACAGACAGTAGCAGGTGGTGGTGATGATCTTGGTGATTTTGGAGGTACGAGAAATAAAGAGATCTACACTATAGATATTAACGGAGCAGGTATGATGGATACCTCTACTTGGTCATTAGAGCTGACTGTTGGTGGTACACGTGAGAAGATTACAGATATTGATTTTAATACAGACTGTGACCGCATGATCCTCGCTGAGAGAGGAACGGTTCATAATTCTTTGACTTTGCTTTACATCATGGATGGTGGTTCATGGATACTTGCTACGGATATCTCAGTGGGTAATATTTCAGGAGGGCAGCCTTGGCGCCAAGGTCTTAATTCAACTGGGGGTGTTGCTTTTGGTGCAGACTTCGTAGGCGAAGGAGCTATGTGTGATACCGTCATCTGGACGATGGGTGACTGCCTTGATCCATCAGATGTACGAGGAGAGTGTAATGTGTATGGACCTCAAGGAACATATATACCTTCAGATAATTTGGCTGCACTTAGCGGAAATCTAAATAGTGCTGGAATATTTATTGATGTGACACCTGAGTTTACTCTTGATCCACGATTCTCTAAGTTTGGATTAGGAGATATCGAGATATTCAACTGTTGTTGTCCAGATGTAAGCGCTGGAGCTAATGCTTTCACGGCTAATGTGCGAGGAGCTGTAGCCACTCCTGGTAACAATGAAATACCAGAAGTAAGAGTGGAGATCCATAGCGACGAAATGAACGAATACAATATGTCAAATAGCTATGGTGATTATGCATTCTCAAGTTTGCCAATGCACAAAGACTATGTGATCGCTCCTGTGAAGTATGATGATCTGATCTCTGGAGTGACTACACTCGATCTATTATTGATACAAAATCACATTTTAGGACTTAAGGAACTTGAGTCACCATACGATATTATCGCTGCTGACATTGATTATTCTAATACTATAAATGCGATTGACATAATCAGATTGAGAGAGCTTTTATTAGGAAAAGTGACGCAAGAAAAATCTACTAAAGCATGGGAGTTCATCCCTATGGCTTATGAGTTTGACGATCCTAAGTCACCATTCCCATATGAGAATACGCTCAACTACAGTGATCTTGATAGAGATATGATTGATAGTGATTTCTATGGTATTAAAAAAGGTGATGTCAATGGATCTTACTTCAGAGCAGGTACTCGTAGCGCAGACTACCAAGTATATAATCTGCAGGCTACATCCGCTGGATTTGATTTAGTCGCTACTTTGGATGAATTGACGACAGGTCTTCAGATTGAACTTATTTTACCTGCTGGAGTGGCAGTGACTGATGTTAAGTCCGACTTGTTTGACATAAATACATCTAACTATCATATTGATGATAATCGTGTGTTGCTTAGTATAGCCGATGTTAATGGAGTAGGGATTACTGCAGGAGAGTCTGTTTTGTCTATTAGTACTTCAGCATCTATTGGTCATCTTGAGTCAGTAAGACTAGGAGGAGCATTAGCACCGGAGCAATATGATGCAGAGCTTAATACTAAGCAAGTAGTACTTGGCGAAAATGTAGAATCTGGCTACTCTTTAGGTGTGAATACGCCGAATCCATTCAGTGGAAGCACCGAGATCAGTTTCACGATACCGAAAGCACAAGAAGTTAGCATTGATTTCTATCAATTAGATGGTAAGCTTATCCATAGAATAGTAGATAACTACAATGCTGGGATTAATACAATTATGATTGATAAGTCTGATTTAGATGATATCTCTGGTACGGTGATCTATCAGCTCACCACTCCAGAGTATACTGCATCGAGAAAGATGATGATTATCAAGTAAGCTTGATTTTAAGTAGATATAGTTTAAATAAAGGCTGTCTCCTCAAGAGACGGCCTTTTTTAGCTTTTGTTATAGCTGTTTTGTTCTCATATGATGAATGTATTGCAGATATTCGCAACGTTTTTCTAACAAATCAGTAAGATGTACAAAGTAAAAGATATAAACTTGGCTGAATGGGGCCGCAAAGAAATCGAATTAGCTGAGGCAGAAATGCCAGGTTTGATGTCATTGAGAGAGGAGTATGGTGATGCTCAACCTCTCAAAGGTGCTCGAATTGCAGGATGTCTCCATATGACTATCCAGACTGCTGTCTTGATTGAGACTTTAGTGGCTCTTGGTGCTGAGGTGACTTGGTCATCTTGCAATATCTTCTCTACTCAAGACCATGCTGCTGCTGCTATCGCCGCTGCTGGTATTCCGGTCTTCGCTTGGAAAGGAATGTCAGAAGAAGAATTTTGGTGGGCGATTGAGCAGACGCTTTTCGCATTTGAAGGTGGCAAGCCGCTCAACATGATCCTGGATGATGGTGGTGACTTGACTAATATTGTTTTGGACAAGCATCCTGAATTAGTAGACGAGATCAGAGGATTGTCTGAAGAGACTACCACTGGAGTGCATAGACTCTATGAAAGAGAGATCAATGGTACATTGACCCTACCTGCGATCAATATTAATGACTCAGTGACTAAGTCAAAATTTGACAATAAGTACGGCTGTAAAGAGTCATGTGTAGATGCTATCCGTAGAGCTACAGATATCATGATGGCGGGCAAGGTAGCTGTAGTAGCAGGATATGGTGATGTAGGAAAAGGATCTGCCGCTTCTCTCCAAGGTGCGGGATGTCGTGTGATAGTGACAGAGATAGATCCTATCTGTGCACTTCAGGCAGCGATGGACGGATTTGCAGTGAAGAAGATGACAAATGCCATAAAAGAGGCGAACATTATTGTGACGGCTACAGGAAACAAAGACGTCATCAAAGCAGAGCATTTTGAGGCAATGAATGACAAAACTATTGTTTGTAATATTGGCCACTTTGATAATGAGATCGATATGGCATGGCTCAATAGTGAGCATGGAGATAGTAAAATAGAAATCAAGCCTCAAGTAGATAAATATACCATTGATGGTAAAGATGTAATCATTTTAGCTGAAGGTAGATTAGTGAATTTAGGATGTGCTACTGGTCATCCTTCATTCGTCATGTCTAATTCATTCACTAATCAGACATTGGCACAGATCGAGTTATGGCAAAATGCTGATAAGTACGAAAACAAAGTGTATACACTGCCTAAGCATTTAGATGAGAAAGTGGCTTATCTCCACTTAGCTAAGATCGGAGTAGAGCTCGAAGAACTATCAAAAGATCAGGCTGAATATATAAATGTACCTAAGGAAGGCCCTTATAAGCCGGAGTACTACAGATATTAATCAGCACTGAACCCTATTCGTAAAAGATAAATAGAAAGAAATGCCATATTTATTTACTTCAGAGTCAGTATCTGAAGGCCACCCAGATAAAGTAGCTGATCAGATATCTGATGCACTGATTGATCATTTCTTGGCTTTTGACCCTGAGTCAAAAGTAGCCTGTGAGACGCTTGTAACTACTGGGCAAGTAGTACTCGCAGGAGAGGTCAATACTAAGACCTATCTCGACGTACAGACTATCGCTCGTGATGTGATCAAAAAGATCGGATACACTAAGGCTGAGTATATGTTTGAGGCTAATTCATGTGGAGTCCTATCGGCTATACATGAGCAGTCTTCTGATATCAATCAAGGGGTGGATCGCCAGTCGGACAGCGACTTTGAGGCAAAGGCAAATGCTCAAGGAGCCGGGGATCAAGGTATGATGTTTGGCTATGCGACTCGAGAGACGGATCAGTATATGCCCTTAGCGCTTCACCTATCACATGAGATACTTAAAGAGCTCGCTGTTATCCGTAGAGAGGATAAACGTATCAAATATCTACGTCCTGATGCTAAGTCACAGGTGACTATCGAATACTCAGACACACACAAGCCCGTGCGTATTGATACTATCGTAGTATCTACTCAGCATGATGATTTTGCAGAGGATGAGGAGATGCTCGAGAAGATAAAAAAAGATATCGTCAGCTATGTGATCCCTCGTGTCAAAAAACGCATGAGCCCAGCGATCAAAAGACTCTTCAAATCTGATATCCAATATCATATTAATCCAACAGGAAAATTCGTAATCGGAGGCCCTCATGGTGACACGGGCCTTACTGGTCGTAAGATCATCGTAGATACTTATGGTGGCAAGGGCGCCCATGGTGGTGGAGCATTCTCAGGTAAAGATCCATCTAAAGTGGATAGATCTGCAGCTTACGCTACACGTCATATCGCTAAGAATCTCGTCGCTGCAGGTGTCTGTGACGAGGTGACTGTACAGGTCTCATATGCGATCGGAGTGGCTAAGCCATGTGGTATTTTCGTAGATACTAATGGGACATGTAAGCTCAAAGGCGACAATGGTAAAAAACTTAAAGACGGTATCATCGCAGAGAAGGTAGCTGAAATATTTGACATGAGACCTTATGCGATCGAACAGCGATTCAATCTGAGATCTCCGATATACTCTGAGACAGCTGCCTATGGACATATGGGTAGAGATCCGGAGAAGGTGACTAAGACCTTTGAGAATGCAGGACAGCAGATTGAGCTGGAGGTAGAGTTATTCCCTTGGGAAAAATTAGACTACGTAGATCGGGTCAAAGAAGCTTTCGGCATAGTCTAAGCAACGAAAATGAAGTTTGAATAGTTATATCAGTGTAACTTTTCATACACTTTACTACCGTCCATGAAGATACTTATGGTCTGTCTGGGTAATATCTGTAGAAGCCCATTGGCAGAAGGCATAATGCAAAAAAAGATTGAGGATCAGGGACTTGACTGGCAGGTAGACTCTGCGGGTACAAGTGGATGGCATCAAGGAGAGCTGCCTGATCCTCGATCTATAGAAAAAGCCCAACAACATGGGCTGGATATCACTTATCAAAGATCCCGTCAGCTTCTTTCGTCAGATTTAGAAGATTTTGACCTCATATTGGCCATGGATACGAGCAATTATAATAACATCAAGAAGCTCGACTCAGAAAACATCCATTCGGACAAAATAAAAATGATTCTCAACTTCGTTTATCCCAATGAAAATCGCTCAGTACCAGACCCATATTATGATAATGGCTTTCAGCGAGTCTATGATATGTTGGATCAGGCGACTGAAGCTATCTTGAATCAATATTCATAGCCGGATTCACCTTGATGAAGTTTGTACTGACTACTATTCTATCTGTTTATACATTATTGATTTTCGCACAGCCTACAGAAGGGGCAATCGACAAAGTGCTAAAAGAACTCAATCATATTCGTTCTCGTGGCTGTAAGTGTGGTGCTGAATACATGCATCCTGCACCTCCTCTCCAATGGAATGAGACACTCTATCGTGTCTCAAAAGACTACGCCCGCTACCTACATAGTCACAAACTTTTTTCTCATGTGTCTCATGATGGCAAGACTCTCGGGGATCGACTCGATCACATAGGATATACTTGGCAGCGTATCGGAGAAAATCTCGGACGTGGCTATGATGACTTCTATGAGGTGCTAAGAGCTTGGCTCGAGAGTGATAGCCACTGCAAAATGATCATGGATCCAGATGTGACTGATATCGGTATGAGCAAGCATTATGACTACTGGGTACAGAGCTTTTCTAAGCCTATGCCAGATGGATCATATTAGGATTAGGTTTTATCCGTAGAAAAAAAATGTAAATTTTACCGCCAGTCAAATTTCACATTAGCCTATTCTTCCACCTACATTTGTCTCATCTATGAGAAAATCTCATAGAAATCTCCCCCTAAATATTAATCCCCTAAGTAATACTGACGAAGGTAAAGAACGTCCATCTACGATTTTGTAGGTGGCGTTTTTCATGATTTAGAATACCAGTATGTAGTAAGATATAATATAATCCAAACTCATTTTCCCCTCTTTTTTATTAATCCCAACCCCTATTTCAAAAGTCGATGTCAATGGATATCGCATGGTTAGAGAGCTCATCATTTTATAACCAAAATTCATTTTAAAATGCCTATGAGCAAAATTTACTTTTCTCGAAGAGGTCTCTTCGCTCTATGGTGTCTCGTATTCTTAGCATCCGCTCCACAGTATCTGACAGCTCAGTCCGTCACCTGCAAAGCCAATCTTCAGGCTTCGCTGGATGATATGTGTGAAGTGATTATCGATGCTCGATCTGTGGTAGGTCATACCGTAGATCCATTAGACTATGAGATCACAGTCAAAACCCAAGACAATCAAATGCCTTCTGGAGTATTCGCCTATACAGGGTCGGGTATGCCAGTTTACGCATTGGGTAATGTGGGGACTTTCGTCAAATTTACAGAACCAGGAGCCTACACGCTCAGCGTAAAATATCGTCCTTCAGGCAATTACTGTTGGGGCAATTTTTACGTAGAGGATAAATTGCCTCCTGGACTAATAGATAACTGTCAATGCCCAGATACAGCTACGACGGTTACGCCCGAATGTACATTCTCTTGTGCAGATATTGATGATTTTTATCAAGACTCTGTAGTTACCTCTGGACTGAATCTAAATCCTATTTTCGCTGACAATTGCGGCAATACTGGCGCTATTTTCTTCGAAGATCAGATCGTAGAGGACTCGACATGCGGATCATGGTACATCTTGAGACAATGGAAAACAAAACTTTACACGGCGCACTCTGGATATTCTGAACGGCCATTGGCATGTAAGCAGAAATTCAAATTTGAGAGTATCACACAGGAACAAATCTTAGCCCCCAAATCTAAGGTGATTGTCAACTGTGGAACTGATACTGATCCTGAGTCGCTCCGAGAATACTTCTCCAATACAACAGATTTTCCAGATGCTCATCCTGATAGTGCGATAGCATGTTCTTATCCATATTATGATGGACTTCCTGTCATCGATTCTGCTTTGATGACGATGACACTACATAAAGATAGTACACGACAAGAGATGATCGAGCTGGGTCCAGACGTATGGGCTTTGCTTGACGTGATCATACACTATGAGGTAAATAGTAGCTACTATGTCACCACCAGCCGACAGTATCGACCAGTAGGTCAGAGAGGCTCGGCTATAGAAAAATACTGTAAAGTACTCGCTACTTATACAGATACAGATCGGATCATCCCAGATCCAGACTGCCCAGATCTGTACAAATTTGTGCGTACTTGGAAAATGATAAATTGGTGTACTGGTCGCACATGGACGGAGACCCAGATCATCGCAGTGATGGACACTGAGGCGCCTAAGTTTGCAGTGGCAGATACGATACCTCTCAGTAGTACTAATCCATGGTACTGTGCTGGAGATATCAGTATACCTGCACCTATAGATAGTTCGATATCTGATAATTGTTCTGATGATCTCACTTGGAGAGCGTACGTACAGACTGGGACATACAGTACTATCATCGCTGATGCGTCTAATGAATATCGCCTCGAAGGTATCCAGCCAGGCGCATATGATGTGATCTATGAGATGTCCGATGCCTGTGGCAATATAGGGAGAGACACTTCTCACCTCGAGATCCAAGATCTGGCTGAGCCAGTAGTCATCACTAAGGATAAGATCATAGTGACCTATACTCAGGGACAAGATAGCTGTGTGGCTAAGATCTACCCATACAACATAGATGTGGGATCATATGATGCCTGCTCAGGTGACGAGCTCATCATGGAGATTAAGAGGCTGACTGACACGCTATGGCACCCATTTGTGAAGTTTTCTCAAAAAGATATCATGAACATCTCTGATGCTGGCGTACCATATGGTGAGCACATGATAGAGCTCAGAGTCACTGATGAATCAGGAAACTCGTCTATAGGATGGTCTACTGTGAGAGTAGAGGATAAGAATAGTAGATTAGTCGTAGACTGCGGCCAGGATAGTGTTTTCTTGGATTGTTCTGCTGACTTCCCTGAGATACTATTGGATCCACTCTATGCACCATCAGCACAGCTCAGATCTTGTACGGAGTCTGATCTGCCACTCGAGTATGTGATCATTGATAGTGATATCAATCCGAGTTGCAATGTGGGAGATGCTACTGTAGCCTACTTCTTGATCGGTCAGCCGGATACACTTTGCGTCAAGCACTTCTATCTCGGCGATACTGATACGCTCAATATCATCTATCCAGACAGCGTACTTACTGTATCATGTCTCGAAGAAAACTATGGAGATGTCATAGTAGAAGGAGATGATTGTAATGTATTAGCTAAGACAGTGGAAGAGCAGATATTTGATGTATCTCAGACCGAAGGATACTGTAAGAAAATCCTCCGTCGTCATACGATCATAGACTGGTGTAGCTATAGACCTAACTCCGATGATCCTAATCGTGGCATTTATAGATTCACACAAGTGATCAAAGTGGTAGATAGAAATAAACCTGTCATCATTTGTGAGCCTGAGACTTTCAGCGCAGGTGCAGACTGTGGACTGAGTAATATCACACTTACAGCGAGCGCAACAGAGGAAAATGCATGTTCTGAGATCTTGACTTGGTATGCGAGATTAGATCTTGATGGAGATGAGGATTTTGAATATCCGTTGACGGTAGAATTTAATGCGGACGGCGATGCGGTCGTACAGGTCGATACGCTCATCCCTACGGGTACACACGAGATATGGTGGAGAGCCCAGGATGAGTGTGGTAATTCATCAGAGAAGATTGGGACATTCACTGTCACAGATGATAAGGCTCCTACACCGCAGTGTATAGGAGGTATCTCCACGACAGTGATGAATACGGATGGTACAGTAGCTATTTGGGCTAAGGATTTTGATCTCGATGGTAAGAGTACAGATGATTGTGGTGGACAGATATTCTACTCATTCTCTGGTGAAGATATTAATCAGACGAGCATGACATTCACCTGTGATAGCATATCCAATGGAATCTCAGAAGTCAAGACTATCAGAGTCTATGTCTGGGATGAAGTAGGAAATAAGGATTTCTGTACAGTGACGGTACGTCTCGATGACCATAGTAATGCCTGCGCAGATATCGACCAAGGCATGGCCCTGATATCAGGTGCGATCAAGACCGAATCTGGTGATGATCTCGAGTCGGCAATGGTATATGTGAATAAGTCGAATGCCGCCAGCTCACATGATGAGATGATGACTGATGTAGATGGTGTCTACGCATTCAGATCAAATCCTATGTATCATGACTATGAACTAAGTGTCAGCAAGTCTGATGATGTAGCGAATGGACTATCTACGCTGGATATCATCATGATACAGCAGCACATATTAGCGATGAGAGAGCTGAGCTCAGCCTATCGTGTGATAGCTGCTGATGTCAATGCTGACGAAAAAGTCAGTGCTCTCGATCTCGTAGAGCTGCGCAAAGTGATACTTGGCTCAGCAGATCAGTTCTCTTCTGAGAAGTCTTGGACATTTGTAGATGCGACTGAGCGCTACGCAGAGTCTTCGGCTCCATGGCCTATCTCAGAGGTGATAGATATCAATGATCTCCGCCAGCATCAGAGAGGTCAGGACTTCGTAGCGATCAAGCTCGGGGATGTCAATGGCAGTGCCGTGGCTAACTCGCTCATAGCGGGTACCCGTAGTCAGGAGACAGTAGCACTTACTGGTCCTGATGTATATTTTAATAGTGATGAACTCGCTACAGTATCTCTTGAACTCACGCTGGACGATATATCATACGGAGCTCAGCTGAGCTTGGATTTTGATGGCGCCTTCGTGGCTAATCCTCGTATCAATGGTCAGCGACTGGCACCTGAGCAGTATATCATCGATCGAGGTGTCGTATCGATCAGTGCAGATCACATCAATGGCTACGCGTCATGGACACTGCAGCTGGATGTGATCACAGATGTGGATGCGCCGCTGTCAGAGATACTCACGATCTCGGAGAGTGTGTCACCAGAGGTGTACGTATCTGAAGATCTTGAGATCAAGTCTATAGCTTTAGATTTATTAGAGTCGGAGGATTTCGCTGGAGCGGAATTTGAACTCGAACAGAATAAACCGAATCCATTCGCTGGAGAGACGACTATCGGATTCATGCTCCCAGAGGCTGGATTTATAGACTTTTCGATATTTGATATGAGTGGTCGTCAGATCTATAGTGTCAATGAATATAGAAATGCAGGACCTAATGAACTGAGAGTCCGAGAAGCAGTACTCGATCAGAAAGGAGTACTCTACTATCAGCTAAGTGCTGGAGAGAATATCGCTACTAAAAAGATGGTAGTGATGGATTAAAGATCATGTATAAGATGAATCTGAATTATATAGAGCGGCCTCCCTTATCGGGCGCCGCTCTTTTTCGTTTGTATTATATCTTAAATCCTAATGTTAGACCAAAGCGGTTTTGAGTAGTAGAGGTCTCTACTATTTGCTCCGCTTCAGGGAAGAATTCTAATTGATAAGGAGTGTATTGCTGGTTCAGACTTAGTTGATTCCATGCGAGATCTATATAAAATTTATCACCTCTCCATCCTAATCCAGCATTGAGCATAGGATCAATTTTGTACTGATCGCTATCAGCATATGGACTACCCATTATGCCAGTGCCTGCTCTGAGGCGCAGATGCTTTATTGCTATCTCTGTACCTACCCGAATGTTGATGGCTGATGTGAGTTCGCTACCTGCCTGTGCATTGAGATCATCAAAGATGAATTCATCTTCAGGATTATTAGTCTGTGTAGTGAGTGAGAAGTTGGAGCCACTATAATCTACATATTCTACTTCACCATTCAAGAATCCCTTGACATCACCGAGGTCATAGATATAGCCCAAGCCTAAGAATGCTCTCCAAGGAGTACGGAGTGTGTATTGAGATTCGCCTACAGGCGAGTCAGCAGCAAATCCATTTTCTTCTCCGTCAAGGAAAAACTCAACAGTGTTAGAAAATTCATCTGTCAAGAATAGCCATGATGGCGAGTGAATCGCAGCTGAGAGTCTCAGCTTACTGACTGGCTTGATGATGATACCAGCCTTAGCATTGATACCTCCACCCGTAGTGTTCAGGTTTTGCAGGAAGTATAGTTGATCAAAAGAGTTGACAAAGAAAAGGTCATCAGCTTCGAGATAGTCTCGGGTCTCTGTATAGTCGACGATAGGTATACCGAGTGTCAGCCCATAGGAGATTTTATTTTGAATATTGCTCGCAAAACTGAAGAAGAGCTCATTGATCTGTCCACTACGCTCTATGATCTCATCTCTGAATAGCTGCTCCTCAAAGGATACAAAATCACTTTCATAGAGTAGATCACCATCTTCATCCAGTATCACTTGAGCATCATATGCCAGTCCTTCTTCAAAGTCGCTTAGCTCATTGAGTGTGCGGAGATTAGCTAATTCTAAAAAGCGCTCGACTCGAGTGCCTGGTGTTGTGCCACCATAGTATATATTTTGATTGAAGTCTGCCAGCTTATTTACTCCGATGGCGATATTCATAGTGCGAGTTTTGATCGCTGGAGGATCATAGGCAAACACGGCTCCGATACTATTCACCTTGAAGGCAGTGACATCGTCTGACTCTATAGCTCCTGCAAACTGAGCATCTGTAGTACTCATGGGGAGCCCGAAGGAAATAGCGAATTCTGATTTTCTGAATTCAGCAATACCGGCTGGATTGACATTGGCCACAGAGATATCTGCTCCGAGTGGTGACATGGAGCCACCGACTCCGATGGATCGGGCAGTACTGTTATAAGGAGAGAATGAATATCTAACTGCATCCTCTATACTCTGAGAGTGCACGAGTCCAGATACGCCGAGGCATAGGAGTAGTGCGGAGGTCTTCATCTTATCTAAAAACATAGGTATATAGGTTTGACACAAAAATGAACATTATAGTTCTGGAGAATGTGCGAATAAGGCAAAAAAAATGGGTGATCAGCTATATCGCTTACCACCCATCTATGATTGTTATATTATATAATGAATTCTTGGCTTATGGTCTTCTTGAGCTTCTGCTGCTTGAGCCACTTGATCTTGATACAGATCTACTTGAAGATCTGGTCGCTGAAGAGCTTCTGCTGGAGCTCGCAGGTCTTGCTGATGATCTTGTGCTACGAGTAGAGCTCGGACTATAAGATCTTGAGGTGCTGCGAGTGTTTGACGTTGGTCTATATGTAGATCTTGTCGTACTGCGGCTTGATCTTGCATCAGATGTTCTGGCTCCTCGAGTCGTAGTAGACACATTCGATCTTGACGAAGTGCGAGTGTTGTCTCTCGCTGATGTTGTCCTTACGTTGGCACGAGTCGCTTTAGTCAGCTCATTTCTTCTACTTGATACTGTCGCTCTTGATGTAGAGCCTGTAGATCTCGTAGTATATGTTCTTGTATTGCTGTTGCCATTAGTAGCAAATCTTGTATTCGCTCTCGTGTTAGCAGTGTATCCACCGTAAGGGGGGCAATAATATGCTGCAGATGCTCCACCGAATCCACCAAATCCTCCGCCGAAGCTATTGAATCTGTTGAACCTATTGAAGGTGTTAAATCTTGAAAATCCAAAAGGAGAATAAGGGCTATAAAAACTTGGTCCTGTATTAATAAGAACAGCACTGTATGATGGTCCGAAAATCAACGCATTTCTCAAGTAGCCGGCAAAGAATCTATCATTAGCGATTCTTCTATTAAGATCTCTGTAAAAACCATTGCCATAGCTCACATAGAAAGATGGTCCATAGTAGCTCGTCGCAAAAAATGCCAATCTGTTTCTTTCTAATCGATTAGTGTACTGGTATGCATCGATATCATATCCATTACTATAGTATGTGGTATAGTCATCATAATCGTCGAGATCATAGTCAGAGTCGTAACTGTTAGCTTCGTCATAGCTCTGATAAGCTAAGTCATCTCCGTATGAATCTTCTGTATAGTATACTTCATCATCGCTATATGATGACTCGTCAAAATATAGGTCGTCAAACTGTGCGCTCAATGATACCGTTAGTCCGAGAAGGATCATTAAGAAGAATGGGATTTTGGTAGTTCTTTTCATTATATAATTTTTATGTTTATTCATATTAGGCTCTGATACCTACAGTCACAATTTATTACTTTTGCGCCTTCCGATCCGTTAATTATTGTTTAAAGGTGGATTTTAACTACTGTTAAACTTTCTTAACGCATCTATTTGGTACGTAGAGCTTACATTATTATGACGTATTAAGAGGCTCAACCGTTCCAAATTTAACATTTTAACCGTCGATTTTAACTATAGGCATGGCAAAAGAGATCACATCGAGAGAAGAGAACTATTCGCAGTGGTATTTAGATATTGTGAAAAAGGCTGAATTAGCTGATAATTCGGCTGTGAGAGGATGTATGGTGATCAAGCCCACAGGCTTTGCGATCTGGGAAAATATGAAAGAGCAGCTTGATCGCATGTTCAAAGAGACGGGCCATGTCAATGCCTACTTTCCACTTTTTATACCTAAGAGCTTCCTCAGTAAAGAGGCTGATCATGTAGAAGGCTTCGCCAAAGAGTGTGCGGTGGTCACACACCATAGACTGATGAATAATCCTGACGGCTCTGGAGTAGTAGTGGATCCTGATGCGAGACTCGAGGAAGAGCTCATAGTGAGACCTACCTCGGAGACGATCATCTGGAATACCTATCGTGACTGGATACAGTCATATCGCGATCTCCCACTTTTGATCAATCAGTGGGCCAATGTCGTAAGATGGGAGATGCGTACGAGACCATTTCTCCGTACAGCAGAATTTCTCTGGCAAGAAGGGCACACTGCTCATGCTACTCGACAAGAAGCCATCGAAGAGGCGCAGCAGATGCATGAGGTATATGCGAGATTCGCTGAGGACTATATGGCTATGCCAGTGATCAAAGGTGCTAAGACTGCGAATGAGCGATTTGCTGGTGCGGAAGAAACCTATACCATCGAGGCGCTCATGCAGGATGGTAGAGCCCTACAGGCGGGTACTTCTCATTTCTTAGGTCAAAATTTTGCTAAAGCATTTGATGTCAAGTACGCCGATCAAAATAATAAAGAAGAATATGTCTGGGCTACCTCATGGGGAGTCTCTACGAGATTAGTCGGTGGGTTGATCATGACGCACTCTGATGATGAGGGATTGGTGCTACCGCCAAAGCTCGCTCCGATCCAAGTCGTCATCGTCCCTATACCAAAGCCACAGCCAGAGATCATGGAGGCTGCAGAGCGTATAGTCGCCGAGCTCAAGGCTCAGGGTATATCAGTATTCGTCGATACCGATAAGAAAAAGCGTCCTGGATTTAAGTTCGCCGAGTATGAGATGAAAGGTATACCGGTGCGAATAGGTATCGGAAAACGTGACCTCGCTGAAAACAAAGTAGAGGTAGCTCGTAGGGATACTAAGGAGAAAATGAGCTATGGATTAGACCAAATAGGTACCCAGATCAAAAATCTTTTAGAAGAAATCCAAAATAATTTATTAGCCACAGCTAAGAAATATCGAGCTGAGCATACTACTTCTGTAGATAGCTTTGAAGACTTTCAGTCAGTGTTAGACACTAAGGGTGGATTTATATCTGCTCACTGGGATGGTACGACCGATACTGAGCTGAAGATCAAAGAGTTAACTAAAGCTACGATCAGATGTATACCTAATGATCAAGAGTCTGAAGATGGAGTAGATCTGCTCACGGGTAAACCCTCAAAAGGTCGTGTCCTCTTTGCGAAGGCTTACTAAAATTAGTTTCATTTAGTCGATATACAGATCGTCTACAAATATTTGTCATATTAGAATGCATTTATATATGTATTCTTAATTATATTTGCTTGCGTTTACACTGTTTGCCTGCCCGAGTTGAGTTTTTTTGATAATAGACCTCAACACCCAACTAACGCATGAGATGCATTGCACTGACCAATAGTAATAACAGGCATTCAAAGATGAAAGAATTTTACAATTTTAGACTGAGAGTCCTCCAGAGCCTCTCGATTTTGGCGTTTACATTATTAGCTACGGCATCCTTCGGTCAAGTGACTGTCAAGGCAACATGCGATAGCGTGACTACAGATTATACCTACAATATTAAAATTGAAGGTATAAGTGAAACAGGTGATTATATTATTACTGTCAATGATACAGCAGTATTTAATAATGCTCCTGCTGGTGCTTCAGGAGGTTTAGGAGGATTGCTGGGGAGTATCACCGGTTTGATTACAGATATTAATTCTGTTATCGATCCTTCTGATAATACAACATTGATTTTGCCTATTGAGCGGGCTTTCGTTGATGGTACGGCTAGCATTAATGTAGAGGTGGTGGAAGTATCCGGAACAGGTGTTCCCGTGGTTGATCCGTTTGTCTACAATACCATAGCTGACGAAATCGTACACGAGGCACTCTGCGTAGATGCTGATAATGATGGAGATTTTGATTTTAATGAGGCTTCGTGTGATTACACGCAGCCTGGTCCTGATTTTGGAACACTCATATCTACCGTCGCTCCCTATAATGGAGAGAATGTCTACCTCTATGTCCTTACTGATTCAGCAGGCTTAGTACCTGCGGGCAAGCCAAGTAGTACTTCGGGACATTTCACTGGCTTAGAAAATGGTACTTACAAGGTATACGCCTATAATTTCCTTGACGTGAATTCTGCAAATGCTTTTTTGAATGATTCACTAAGTGTAGGAGATGATATGGACACTTATGTCACTGGTGGAAGTTCAGATATATGTTTTAATTTTTGTGGTGACGCTACCTATACTATAGACTGTGCGTGTCCTATTCAGATCGATACAGAGCCTATAGATTTAGCGCTATGTGAAGATGGAGACGGTGAGATGAGCATAGCAGTATCTGTGAGCTATGATGGCGCCGTATCTGGACTCGAAAATACAGATACTACATATCAGTGGCAGTTGTCTACAGATAAAGGAGTCAGCTATACCGACTTTGCTGATACTGATTCTATCCTGAATCTCACTGCTGTGACTGCAGCTATGGATAGTAATTACTACAGAGCTATTGTGACATTTAATGTGAATGGTACAGCGATTTGTTCTGATACCTCATCAGCGGCCCTTTTGGAGATATTCCCAGAGCCAGAGATGGCTACGGACCTCGATGCTATAGTGTGTAGTGATGAGGCTTCGGGCATTATCTTAGCTGCATCAGGTGCCACTATTGATAGCTTTATTCTCGTGTCAATTGATTCAGCAGGTCTGACTCCAGGAGCAGGCAATGCAATAGTAGGTACTACTGCACAGACTGACTATATCGCCGCTGATACATGGACTAATACTACAGCATCGCCTGTTGATGTCACTTACCAAGTGGCGCCTCTATCGGGCAATGACTGTATAGGTGATACTATATCGATCCTACTCACAGTGAATCCAGAACCAGCATACCAAGACAGCATCTATGCTGCGGTATGTAGTGGAGATATGATCAGTATCACGATACCGACAGCTGCTAATGTGACTATGGATAGCTTCATAGTAGCAGTAGATGCCAGTGGCTTGACAGCGGAGACTTCTACTTCTGGTAATACGACTGATGTGAACTTCATCGCATCGGATGTATACGACAACTTGACTGGATCTACGGATACAGTGACATATACGATCACACCATTTGCTGATGATTGTGAGGGTGCAGCCTTCACGATTAAAGTGCCGATCAGCCCAGAGCCAGTATTTGAGGATCTGGCAGCTGTGACAGTCTGTAGTGATACAGAGGTCGTTGTGACAGTACCACTTACTGATGATAATTCTTTAGCGATCGACAGCTTTGATATCGTAGCCAGCGTTGGGACTACATTAGCAGGTACTGCTACTGAGGGTACGGGCATGACGACTACTGATACCTTGTCTGGAGATATATTCACTAATACGGGACTGGGTACGGATAGCGTAGTCTATACCGTGACACCGTATGTAGCGGGCTGTATGGGAGAAGACTTCACGATCACTGTGAGAGTGACTCCAGAGCCACTTGGTGCTGACTCTACACTCATCGTATGTAGTGATGAGGCATTAGATATTAATCTTGCTGATCTGGTATCTAATATGGATTCTCTCGACTGGACATGGTACGCTACTGCTAATGACTCTATCACAGGTGAGACTACTACAGCATCATCAGCATCCAGCATTACTGATGTCTTGACTAATGTGACTGCGGGAGATGAAGATGTGATATACTATGCTATCCCATCTGCTAAGGATGGATCATGTATAGGTGATACCATCACGATCACGGTGACAGTACAGCCAGAGCCAGTATACGAAGACGATACATATACCCAGTGTAGTGATGTAGCATTAGATCTTGCTTTAGGAGATTATGCTGCAGCTAATAGTGTAGCGGCAACAGGATATACGTATACAGTATCCAGCTCTGATGAGACGAATGTCCCAGCAGGTACAGCACGTACGGATACGACAGCTGCTAATATCACAGACACATACACTAATACGACGGCATCCACAGTGGATATCACATATACCGTCACACCATACTCTGCTAATGGATGTCCAGGAGATGAGTTTACTATCATCGTGACGATAGATCCAGAGCCAGTACTTGATGAGACGATCACGGCTACAGTATGTAGTGAGTCTGCGATCGGCATATCTCTCACGGCAGCTGCAGGCACAGTCGCTATCGATAGCTTTGATATCGTTAGTATTAATTCCAATGGTCTGACAGCTGCAAGTAGTAATATCTCTACAGGCATTACGACAGTTGATTCTGTTAGCTCAGATGTATTCACTAATACTGGAGAAGGCAGAGACAGTGTGATCTACCAGATCGCACCGATCACTGGAGGATGTATAGGAGACACTGTAGCGATCACAGTATATGTAGATCCAGAGGTGACTGTGGAGGCAGGCTTGGCGACGACGCTTTGTTCTACAGCTGATGTGATCTTAGCAGATCTCGAGGCCAGTATCGAGGGTGGATCATCTACGGGTACATGGTCGACGAGCGGTACAGGTACATTCACAGGAGGTACTTCATTTGATGGGGCGACCGCCTATGTGCCAAGTGCAGCTGATAAGATGAATGGTGGAGTGACACTCACATTGACATCAGGAGATCCTGAAGGAGAATGTGGTCAAGAGTTTGATACTGTAGAGATCACTATTCAGAGCGTGGAATGTAGCACATTCCCTTGGACAGGAAATGAATAATCGATCATATCAAAGAGTGATTTGACTATAGATAATAAATAAGAATAGTAAGCATGATACTCAGGGATCGATATCCCTGAGTATCATGCTACCAATAAAAAGGAGTCGATGATAAGTAAGGATTGAATCACTCCGAAGTATATTAAGAAAACAAGTTTGATACACTTAAGGCTCCTCTTTTCGACGGGAAGAGCTTTTTAAGGGTCTCGAAAACGATTTTAAAAGAAGGAAACTACAACTTATGCGGACAGCTCATGTCCCATCAAGGCTTTATGGCTATGTCATAGGTCTACTGCTTATATGTGGTAGTATGTCTATTGGATGGTCGCAGTCACGGCTCTCAGAGACCGTGTCCTATGCTTTTAAACCCGTCTGCATCAACCCCGTAGATGGCAAAGAAGCTGAAGAAAATCGATACTTCATTCGATTGGACATACGGACTATTGCCGGTCCAGAAGAAGATTTCAATTTATCATTTCAGGGTCAGAGTTTATTTCAGTTTCATGTAGAGACAGCTGATCTGCCTGCTACTTTTGCTATCGGGCCAATTGCCCATACGGGCGATGGATTAGGACAAGTAGATATGGGGCTCACTTCTCTTTTGACTGGACTGACGGATGAGGTAGAAGTCGCTGAGGCGCTTTGTGGCATCTTCACAGATAATGGTCTCCATCAGCCAGGATATTTCTGCTATGGGAGTACGACAGGTGCGATCGTGCAGTCTGCGCCATTTGAGGTAGTCTCGGATGTGCCGATCGATCAGCGCAGCATCTATGTCCTGCTCAATAGTGATGGGATAGTTGTAGCTAAGAATTACACTGGATTATTTCAAGGGCTGACAGATGATCAGCATTATAGTATCTATGCGCTCGGTGTGAGCCTTGCAGAGTCCGATGGACTTTACAGTACCATACAGATAGGTAGAGAACTGGATGATTCACCAGATATACAGTGTTACGGGCTTTGTGGTATCTATGAGTTTCAGGTACGCTGTGAGGGCTTTGATCTGGCACTGCAGAAAGATGTAGTGGGAGGTCCAAATTTTCGAATAGGAGATACAGTACAATATAATATCACAGTGACGAATGAAGGACTATTGACTGCATATGATGTCGTGGTCCATGATTTAGTGCCAGATGGATTAGAGTTTATTCCAGAGATCAATCCTCAGTGGACTGTAGATGGGCTCTCTTTGCCAATAGAATCAATAATGGTAGGAGAGTCAGCGAGTGTTCCGATACGATTAGTCATACGTCCTGGTGTGGTGGGCGTAGATATCATTAATCAAGCAGAGATTGCTTTTGGTAGTAATGTGGATAATGATGATAGCCCTGCCATAGACGAAGACAGTACGCCAGACAATGCCGAAGAAGGTGAGGATGACCAAGATGATGCTGTCATCACTGTCCTGGACAATCTTTGCCCTTTGACATTTGACGTCAGAATGGAGCATGAATATATCTGTGATGATTCGCCGATCAGGCTCATGCCAGAGATCGTCATGGCGACTATGCCAGTGAGCTATGAGTGGTATCTGGATGGTCAGCAGATCAGTACAGATCCTGAGATGTATGTGGCCACACCTGAAGAAGATGACTATGGTATGTATATGCTAACGGTAACGGATGCTAATGGCTGTCGCCAGTCCATCGAGTATCGTATGGAGTCGATCACAGATACTCGTCCATCGTGTATAGGCGAGATCAATCTCACAGTCATTGAAAACTGCTCCGTCAAGCTCTATCCCGATATGATGACGCTCAATAAAGTGCCAGGAATCCATGACTTCATAGTGATGGTCACTGATCAGGCTGGAAATGTCATCGATCTCGACAATGTCTATGGTCTCGATATGTCAGCTCCACTCGAGGTAAAACTCATCAATCCGTGCACTGGTCAGACGGCCTGCTGGGGCTATCTGAACTTAGAGTATAAACTTGCTCCTCAATATGAGCACTATACAGAGGATGTAGAAATCTCCTGTAGATATATCAACACCGATCGTATCCCAGATATCATAGATCAGTACAATGATATGGTGCCTGCTGATCAGCGGATATTATCGTCTATAGAGTATGATAGTATGGTCAGAGCGGATGCCTGCTTGTTCAGATATGAGATCATCACCCGAGATAGATGGCTCACTCGAGATGATGGATGTGAGGAGGATCAGCTACTACGAGTCTATGCCGCACAGCGAGGATCGCAGGAGTATGTGCTGGACTCGGTGAGGCTTACCATAACGGAGCTGAGTTTAGACGATGTGGAGTTTCCAGGGACCTTATCAGGATTAGATTGTCATGCCGATCTGGATCCAGCGGCACTGGGATCACAGCCCATATTTATCATGGATAGCGATACGACCATATTAGAGCCAGATAATAGCATGAATCTCAATGATGCTCGGTGTAATGTCGTGCTAAGGTATACTGATCACTGGAGCGAGGTAGGATGTGCTTTTGGAGCTCATAAGCTTATGAGAGAGTGGTCTGCCATCAACTGGTGTATGGAGGAAGTCATAGTGCATAAACAGTTCATATATATCATTGATGAAGAAGCGCCGGTCATAGAGACTACTTTGGATACATTAGTCCTCGAGCTTCCGTCTCCGCTATGTGAAGGAGATATTGATCTGGAGCCATATGTGACAGCGGTAGATGATTGTGATGATTCTCCGACCTATGAGATAGCTGGGTATGGTCATGCCGGTCTATTCATACAGAGTATATCTGCTGGATATCATGATATCGAGGTAGCGGCTTATGACGATTGTGGTAATGTGAGCTTTGATACGATCCACGTGATAGTGCGGGAGAATGAACCACCACTGCCGATACTGATAGAAGATGTAGCATTCACCTATAGTGAAAATAGCTCTAACTGGATTTTTGCTCATCAGTTTGACTCGGAGAGTATAGATGCATGTAGTGATGATGTCTACTTTGAGATAGCTCGAGAGTCTGAGATCGATCAAATAGCATCAGAGAGTGTTCTTGCGATTTTTGAGCTCTACGATGTCTGTGATGAAGCGCTTGAGTATGAAGATGATAATAAGGATGGTGAAATCACAGTTGATGAGATATTCAGAGATAAGCTCCTACTGTGCTGTGCTGATATCGGCCGGTCTATCCCTGTGGTGGTCAGAGTTTATGATGTCTTTGGTAACTATAGTGAGGGCCGTGTACGCCTCACTGTCAGCTCAAAAGCAGAGACCATCCCTTGTGATGATGGAGATCCGTGTACGATAGATGATGTAGAGCGAGCAGACTGTCCATGTCAAGGTGTGCCAGATGAGTCAGATGTTGACCAAGATGGGATAGTAGACTGTATAGACGAGGCGATCGAGCTCTGCTATGAGAATCAGACGATCATCGTATCCAGAGATAGTACGGATTATTATATCGAGGCTGGAGCTCTGCCAGGCGCATGTGATGACGGCGAGATGGCGACTATAGCAGGAGAAGTCTATACTCCGATGGGAGAAATGATAGAAGGAGTATCTGTCGATCTCAACCAGTCTCGACAATATATGACGGACTATGATGGCCATTATGCATTCCCTGATAATCCGATGTATGCAGACTATATACTGGATCCATATAAGAATGATGACCCGCTGAACGGTGTGACTGCTCTCGATATCATATTCATCCAGCAGCATTTCATCGGTATCAGGGCACTGGCCGATGGCTATGAGATGATAGCCGCTGATATCAATAATGATGGTAAAGTCTCAGCAATAGATCTTGCGATGCTGCGCAAGTTGCTACTCGGACAGATTGATTCATTTCCAAATAATACGAGTTGGAGATTCATACCTGTAGATCCAGGTATGGACGAGTCGGATCCTTATCAATTCTCAGAGGAGATCATCATCGATGATCTCGATAGGGATCACATGGATGAGGACTGGATCGGTATCAAGATAGGGGATATCTCAGGCGACGCTCGGGCGAATACCACCAAGGCGAAAGTCCGCTCATCTAAGAAAATGGCACTACAAGTGCCAAACAAGAAACTTGTAAAGGGCCAGGAGATATTGGTGCCGATACGCATGACTGTAGATCAGCTTGGAGCTATACAGCTCGGACTGGATCCACGGCAGGTGGATATCGTAGGTGTGGAGTCCGGGGTCCTGAGCATTGGTGCAGAGCATGTCAATATCACAGAAGATTTAGGATTTAACATGGTATGGCATACCGAAGAGGCTCGTACTATGAGAGCTGAGAATGTCTTTTCATTAGTGGTCTTGTCTCATATGGATGGTGAGCTGAGTGACGTACTATCTACTGCTGGAGGATACACAGAGGACTTGGCTTATGTGGACCAAGAAGACTATGGGCTTTATTTCGAGTTTTACGATGAGCCAAACGCTGATAAGCTGCGTGAATATACTCTGGGGAACTATCCTAATCCATTCAAAGACTTCACAGAGTTAAGACTTGAGCTGGTAGAGGGTGGAGAGCTCGAGTTACAGTTTTATAATAAAAACGGACTCTTACTGTTTGAGATTCAAGAGTATTATACTGCTGGAGCTCATAGTATAGTCTTGGAAAAAGATGATCTCGGTCAACTCTCTGGACAGATCGTATGTCATATGAAGATCAATGGTCAGACACTGTCGCATCAAATGATTCTCGTAGAGTAAGATGTGAATTTAAATATTGATGTTTAGGATTTTAGCGAATTATGTAACTATTTATTGTTTTAACATCAAAATATAATACTGTATAAATTGGCTAAATAGAAATATATGATTACCTTAAAAGGAAAAGGCAATCATGAAAACCAATCCAAGAGAAATCTTAATCTATTACAATCCATCTTCATCCTCTGATCGTAAGACTGTGGCTTATGCGAGATCGGTATCTACTCATATACGATCATATAGCTATGGAGAGTCTCGAAGAAGCAGCACATACTGGCAAGGCATGCTCAATAAGCTCCAGATAGATCCTAAAAAATTATTCAACAAAGCACTACCAGAATATCAAGAAAAGCTCCGAGGAAAAGATCTTAATGATGAGGGCTGGATCAAGGTATTACAGCATAATCCACATTTGCTCCGTGCGCCTATAGCCATCAGAGGCAATCGGGTGATCCTCTGCGAAAGCCCTACTGATATTTTGCGACTTTAGTTACCTGTCAGTAGTTATCTGATCGATTCTATCGAGATACTCTTCACAGGATTCGATGACCACTTCGAGCCGTCCACCGGGTAGGATTTCAAATCCCTCGGACAAGGTCACCTCCTGCGCAGAGGATATCATTAACGTCCCATCAGCTGTGACCATGTCACTCACTGAGATAGCCGCATTGGATCGATAGGTCATATTATCATCTATGAGGCCCTCGGGCTGGATGCTGCTATTGCATGATTCGCATGGGATACAGCTGGACCCACCGCAGTCGACTCCTGTCTCGTCTCCATCTTGGATGCCATTATGGCATTGATCGAGCTCTTCTGTATAGCTGTAGCTAAAATCAAAATCAAATCCTTTAGCAGACCAACGATCATCCCAGACTATGTAATATGTGGCCCCTGCTAAGACCTCGATAGAATCCAAAGTAGACGCATAAAACAAAGCGCCAAGACTCTGACAGTCGTCGTCACTGGTAGCTATCTCTGTCAGGGACTCACAGTCTGCGCCCTCATAGATGAAAAGGCGAGTATCTACACCTCCACCACAGCTGGCCACTGAGATGTGACCGTCAGCATGTGGAGAAAACTTGTACCAATTAGCATTATCGGCTCGGTCTGCTATTGCTCCTTCGCCCATATAAGGACCTCGGGCAGTATAGCTGCCAGACGATGTTAGTTCTTGGGCCGTAGCACAATGCCAGCCGTATGATCCTTTGCATTCTGAGACTCGGCTTCTGATGACGTCTCCAGGTTCTGGTCCGAATCCTAAAGAAAAATTGATACCGACATCCTGCTGATGACAGTAGCTCATGATGGTCCCCCCGAGTGCAGGGATATCCCCTCCACAGTCATTATTGGCACAAGCATCTATGGGTTGATCATTATTGGGTCCCCAGACACAGTCGTGAGTATGATAGGATCCCAGATTGTGCCCCAGCTCATGTGCGATCACATGGACATCCCAGGAGTAGGAAGTGGCGTCACTATACTGACCATAGACATTGCTATATGCATAGGCCCGAGATTTTTCGCATAGGCTATTGATATAGGCGATACCTCCATTTTTGTACGGGCTACCACTGATGAGATGTGCGAGATCTGCGTCATACTGACCATTGAGCTGTGATCTGAATCTGGTGAGTATAGTCTCAGAGTTATCATTGGCCGATAGTGTGTAGGGATCTGGAGTGCTCCAGATTTTGACATCAGCTATGGCAATATTGATATTTTCGTTAGCATAGAGAGCTGCTACCTCACTCATCACTCCAGTGAGATAGTTCATAGTATTGATCACGGATGATCCATTTAGCACGAATAAGTCATAGTCTGCCTCGAGGTATAGAGACACGGTGTCATTATCTCCGGACTTGTAGTCGTAGTGGTCTTCAGTGGGCACATCTTGCTGTAGCCAGGCCTGAGAAGCATCGCAGGTCCAGTTGTGATTGTGATTTTTGCTCGCTTCTCTGAATACTGATATGGCATCTCCTCCTCCTGTTGGTTGGAGTATGATATTACCGGATCGGTCAGAGATAATGCCACTGATAGATTTGCTGCTGAGATTGAGGGTGACGAGTGTGCTTTCATCTCCTTTGATGATGCCCCTATAGTTTCGCTGGTGCTGCCATTTTATCTGGCTTGAGCCAAATATGTTTTGTGATTCTACCACCGCTGTGACTATCTGACCGTCATGGATAGGTATCTGTATCTCAAAAAAGTCTAAGGTCGCAGCTCGCTTCAGTTGATACCAGTCAGGGAGTAGAGTAGTTTGAGTTGAGTTTGATTTGAGTATAGCGAATGGGCTATAAGACTGTACAAGGGGTTGAGCCTTGAGCTGCGCTGCTATGCTTCGTGCGACCCTATTGTCTATGGACTGAGCACCGATCTGGCACCAGCATAGGACAAATAAGAGTATTACACATCTATGATGCATAGCAGAATTAGACTACGATCAGCATCAATATTTGATGACTGAAGCAGGATGATAAATAAGGTTACAAAACAGGATTGTCTTACATCGGAATAGTACTCTCGTAGATTCGATGTATTACAATTGTCTGACGATTGTAGACTATTTGTAGCACATTGAGAGTAGGGGTTAGGAGTGCAATATAGCTTACACTTTTGGGAATAATGTCTATTTGGAGATGATTTGGCCGATTTTTGATAAGTAGCTTACACTTAAATGCAAGAAAATCATAGGGGGAGTATGAGAACTAAATGTAATTGTAATAAGTTCGGCTTGATATCAATTGATTCTTTAATACAAGTTTTTAGGTACCTCATGAGCCCTACTTTTTATAGATATTTCATGATATTGGCTATAGCCAGTACTATCATCAGCTGCCGATCTTATCCTACTTTGAATGACGAGTCATGGCAGAGTCTTGACTATAGTCAGCTCGATCATTGGGCGGCACATCCAGATATAGTAGATCTTGCTGACCAAGTACCTAAGGAGATCTCACCTACTAAGGTGGAGGAGGTAGATGTTTTCTTTGTTCACCCCACTACTTATACTAAGTACAAGGGGGAGCTGCATTGGAATGCGGATATCCGAGATGAAGATCTGAATCGCAGTACAGACGAGAGTTCTATAAAATTTCAGGCATCAGCATTCAACAGTGCAGGTAGAGTCTATGCTCCGAGATACCGTCAGGCGCATATTGAGTCCTATTACGATGCTGAGCCAGCCATAGCTGAGCAGGCTTTTGATAGAGCGTATAGAGATGTGCGAGATGCTTTTGAGCACTATTTAAAAACAGAAAATCAAGGACGCCCCATCATTATTGCTTCTCATAGTCAAGGTACTACCCATACTACACGTCTTCTTGCTGAGTATTTTGATGGGACAGATCTGCAGGATCAGCTTGTCGCTGCCTATCTCATCGGGATGCCTATTGCAATAGATAAGTATGAAAGTCTACAGCCCTGTGCCGGGCAAGAAGATACAGGATGTATCATCAGCTGGCGCACATATAAGCGAGGCTATGTACCGGATGCTATCACTGGAGACTCCATACTCGTGACTAATCCGCTTACTTGGACTATAGAAGAATCCACTGCTCGGAAAGAGCTCAATAAAGGAGCGATTTTGAGAAATTTTAATCGATTGTTTCCAGAGCTCGTAGATGCGCAGGTACACGATGGTATGCTTTGGGTAGAAAAGCCCAAATTTCCTTGGAGCTTCTTATTCACCCGAAAGAACTATCACATAGCGGATATTAATTTTTATTACAGTAATATCCGAGAGAATGTCATCGCACGAGCAGAGTCTCATCTCTCTATGACAAAATAAAGGAGCTACGGCATAGTACATTTTACGATTAGATGCGTTATTAGGAGGTGGGGCTCTCATATGTGGACATATGTATTAGTTTTGCGCCTTCCTTTATGAATACAATCACAAATCAAAATCAATGAAATTTTTATCTATAAGTAGTTTATTTCTATTCGCCGTATTGAGTCTTTGTCTGACCTCATGTGGAGGTGATGATGACGCCTCTATTGAGGAATTTTTGGCCGAGCACGGTCTGACGGCTGAGGCTTCAGGCAGTGGACTATACTACTCGATCATGGATCAGGGAGATGGTGAGCCGATCACTGATGATCAGTTCTTAAATTTTCACTTCAGAGCCTATAATCTTGACAATGAAGTCACTGGAAGCACATATACGAACGGATTTCCTGTAGCATTAGCGGTCAGTGATCTCAATGATGGTCTCCGAGAAGGAGTAAAACTCATCAGCGAAGGAGGTACGATCAGAGTTTATATTCCACCAAGTCTATCTAATGGAGGTATATCTGAAGGGCTTATTATATATGAGATCATTGTGCTCGGAGCATATGACAGCGTAGTAGAGTACAATGATGATCTGATCACTGACTATGCTACTCAAAATAATCTCAACGTAGAGCGCACATCGGATGGTCTATACTATGTGATCGAGGAGCCAGGAGACGGAGATAATCCTGCGAGCTCATCTACAGTGACAGTAGACTATAAAGGATACTTCCTCAACGGAACTCAGTTTGACAGTTCGTACGATAGAGGAGAGGCGCTCACGATCAGTCTCGGTGGTGTGATCGAGGGTTGGACTTTAGGTATTCCATTGTTTGCGCCTGGAGGCAAAGGAACATTACTTATACCATCTTACTTAGCCTATGGAGCGCAGGGTAGTGGTAGTATTCCGGGCAACTATCCCATCGCATTTGACATTGAATTGATCTCATTTCAATAAGATATGAAGGCATCAATAGTGTTCCAGTTGATATTGGGAGGAGTACTATTGGTGCTTTATTTTGCTTGCGTAGAGACTACTGACTTTGAGGCCATCCGTCAGGATCTCAATCTCATGCTGAGTCAGCAAGATCGAGAGTATACAGAGTCTAACTCTGGGCTCTACTATGCCGTCATAGATAGTGGTGCATATGTAGATGGAGTCCCCAGTTCTAATGATACTGTCATCATGGGCTATGAAGCTTATCTACTTGATGATGAATTATTTGATCAGCAAAGTCCCGATATGCCTATCACACTCAAGAGTGATGATCTGCTCAGAGGGGTCACAGAGGGGCTGCGATATATCGGTCGGGGAGGAAAAGTGTCCCTGATCATACCTCCCGATCTGGCCTATGATGATACTCCACAGCCTGGTGTGCCGCCTGAGTCTGTCGTGAGATTTGAGGTAGATCTTGTAGAATTTTACAGTGATCCTGCCGACTATCAGTCCCGGCTCATCAGAGCCCATCTCCAGGAAAATATGATACTTGATACGCTCGTCAGTGATAGCGTGTACTATGTGCCACAGAGCTTAGGGGGATTTCCTCAAGTTACTGATAGCAGTATCGTCTCTCTACTATATGTAGCATCAACACTCTCGGGTGATGTCGTGGATGAGAGCTACGCCACTACTCCTCGATCAGTGGACCTATCAGAAGCACCAGTAGGTATCACAAGTGGATTGGATTCATTCGCTAATCAAGGAAGAGGCACCCTCTACGTACCCTATAATCTTTTGAGTCCATGGCGAGATGAGTGGATGTTGGATCGCAATACTCCTGTTCAGATATATTTTGAAATAGTAGATGTGCAGTAACTCTGCTTATACTACACGTGCTAAGGCATCATTGAGATCGCTCATGCTGATCTTGTGATGAGATGTGTCATAGACAGCTACGCCATCCTTGATCACTATGATTTGTGGCGATTGATGGATCACTTGATATCGGTCGGCGATTGCATTGCTGATAGGCCTATAGGCTAATAGGTCTAAGTAGTAAAAGCTAATCGGTGTATCCAAATTTTCCCATTCGCTCTCGATCCGATGCTTTGCTCCAGCGCTGATACCACAGGTCACACTATGTTTGAAGAGTACTACCAAGCCATCTTTAGACTTTTCATCTACCTCATCGAGTTGACTCATGTCGTTGAGTACGTGCCACTCTTCGTTGATATTAGATTTTAACTTAGACTGTATCTTATTTAAAAAACTCATCTTTCTGTTATTCTTACAGACATAACTATATGATTCTATGAAAGGTTTCAGGCGTGGGGATGGATTAGAATTGGACGAAAGTCAGAAATAATTCTACCAATGAAAATATTTTGATCTCTCAAGGCTTTATTATTATAGACTATTCTAAAACCAAACAAAATCTGAAGGAACTATGAAATTTATCTTGGGGTATTTCACACTATTCTTATGCTGCATCACTACACTACAGGCTCAGGAGGCCGAGATGACTAAGGTCGCCGAGGTCGAAGGTATATCTGAGTATACATTGCCAAATGGCCTACGGGTATTACTATTTCCGGATCCATCTAAGCCACAAGTGACAGTCAATGTCACCTATCTCGTCGGTAGTCGTCATGAGGACTATGGAGAGACAGGTATGGCGCACTTGCTCGAGCATTTAGTGTTTAAGGGGACACCTGATCATGCGGATATTGCTAAGCAGCTCAAGGATCACGGTGCTTTTTACAATGGGACGACATGGTTTGACAGGACTAACTACTTTGAGACACTGACGGCGACAGATGAAAATCTCGAATGGGCACTCCGAATGGAGGCAGATCGTATGGTCAATTCATTCATCTCGGGAGAAGATCTCAAAAGCGAGATGACCGTGGTGCGCAATGAATTTGAAATGGGAGAAAACAATCCGACAGGTGTGCTGATGAAGCGAGTCATGGCCTCCGCCTATCAATGGCACAACTATGGTCAGACTACTATCGGAGCTCGTGCGGACTTGGAAAATGTGCCTATCGAGCGCCTCCAAAATTTTTATAAGGAGTACTATCAGCCTGATAATGCTGTATTATTAGTAGTCGGAAAATTTGATCTCGACCAGACTAAAGAGTGGATCTCTGAATACTTTGGATCGATACCAAAGCCTGAGCGTGAGCTCGTCAAGACCTACACGCTGGAGCCTACACAGGATGGTGAGCGATTAGTCACGCTGAAGCGTGTCGGAGATGTACAGGCCTTGGCCGCACTCTACCATATCTGTGCGGGAGCGCATCCAGACTACCCAGCCATCGATGTGCTCAATGAGATACTGACAGCTGAGCCTGCAGGTCGTCTCTATAAGGCACTCGTGGATACTAAGAAAACAACTAATGTATGGGGCTGGGCTGCTGGATTGAATGAGCCAGGATTCCTATATTTTGGCGCAGATGTGCTCAAAGATAAAAGCATAGACGAAGCTCGTGAGACACTCACTGCGACACTCGATACAATCGCTAAGATGAACTTCACTCAAGAGGAGGTAGATAGAGCTAAAACCTCGCTGACTAAGCAGTTTGAACTTTCATTCAATGATTCTCGTCAAGTGGGTGTGTTTATGTCAAATTTTATCGCTGCTGGAGATTGGAGATTAGCATTTTTGTATAGAGATCGTGTGGAAGAAGTGTCGCTCGAGGATGTGATGCGAGTCGCTCAGAAGTATCTCAAGCCATCTAATAGAACGGTCGGTATGTTCATCCCAGAGGAGGCGCCCGATCGTGTAGAGATACCAGAGACGCCTGATATAGCGACCTTGGTCGGTCAGTACACAGGTCGAGAAGCAGTGAGTATGGGAGAGGAATTTGATCCGACTCCTGCGAATATCGAAGGTAGAGTCGAGAGGCATGTAAAGCCTAATGCGATCGACTACGTATTTATGCCGAAAGAGACTCGTGGTGATGCGGTGAGAGCCACGTTGCGGTTTAAGTTTGGTACTGAGACATCGTTGCGATCCAAGGGGATAGCTTCGAGTTTTGCAGCTTCGATGCTGGATAAGGGTACGGAGACGATGACCCGTCAGGATATCCAAGATGCATTTGACAATCTCAAGACGAATGTCAGAATGTACGGAGGAAATAACTCATTCACTATCACACTGGAGACGGAGAGAGAGTATCTGGACGATGCGATAGCACTCGCAGGAGAGGTGGTACGAGGTGCCTCATTTCCGGCAGAGGAATTTGAAAAGCTGAAGGATGAGCGTCTGGCACAAATCGAGGAGCAAAAGTCTCAGCCTATGGCGCTCGCTCAGCGTACTATATTCAAGCATATCAATCCGTATCCGGAGTCAGATGTGCGCTACAATTATACATTTGAAGAAGAGGCAGAAGCCATCAAAGCGCTCGAACTCGAAGAGGTGCAGCAGTTTTATGAAGACTTCTATGGATCTCAAGATGCGACAGTATCGGTAGTCGGCGACTGCGACCCCGCAGAGATCAAGGCTGTATTAGACGAGGCATTCTTAGACTGGACTACTCTAAAGGACTATGTCAAGCTCGTACCGACAGTCTATGACGTAGAAGCGGATAATATCAATATAGAGACACCAGATAAAGCCAATGCAGGATTCTTCGCAGGCTATACCTTTGAGATGGGAGATGAAGACCCAGATTATCCTGCTTTGATGTTGGCTAATTACATTTTTGGTGGAGGATCGCTAAGCTCGAGATTAGGAGATCGTATTAGACAGCAGGACGGGCTCAGTTATGGCGTAGGATCATTCATGAATAGTAGCTCAGATGTCGAGAAGACCACCTGGGGTGCCTATGCCATTTATGCTCCAGAGAATGTCGAAGCCCTCGAAAAAGCATTTAAAGAGGAGCTGGAAAAAGCAATCAAAGAAGGATTCTCGGCAGAGGAGGTAGAAGATGCTAAAAAAGGATGGCTACAGCAGCAGCAAGTGAGTAGGTCTCAGGACAACTATCTCACTAATGTGCTCAATACTTATCTCGAAAATGATCGCACCATGATGTGGAATCAAGAGCTCGAAGAAAAGGTACAAGAACTGACTGCAGAGGATGTCAGTAAGGCTTTCGCCGAATACATCAAGCCAGATAAGATCTCATATGTCAAGGCTGGAGACTTCGCTAAAAGTGCGATTAAGCCATAAGTGAGAGATGCATATTGACATACCATGTATTTAAAACAAAAAAGAGGCCGCTGAGCCTCTTTTTTTTTCTTTTTGCCTTGTGATTTAGGATTTACTTCTTAGCAAAAAGTAAGTTGAAAGCATTGTAGAAACCTTTTTTGGTTAAGCAAAAGGAAGCTTTGATGTGTTAAGCAGATAGTACAATGTTATCTCGAATTCAGGATCCTGATATGTAAATATTCGTCAATCTGGCCGGACCTTTAGAAATATCTCTCTGATCAACTCAAATCTGTCTCCGAGATAGGCTCTCGGAGTGGTATTAGCAAACTGTAAGAAGTCCTTAGTCATATGGCTGAAGTCATAAAAGTCATACTGATGTATGATCTCTTGAAACGGGACTTCCCCATTAATCTTGTTGAGTATAGCATTAAACCTTACAACCCTGAGAAACATACTTGGAGTCATCCCGATATATCGCTTAAAGTGTCTCAAGAGGGTACTTTGCGAAAAGCCAAACTCTCTCAATAAATCAGGGATCGCCATGACTCCCTCAGAGTACATGATATGAGCAGTCACCTCATCTACGGGTGTGGCAGGACGTATGCTCAGCTGAGATCTGAGGAGATCAGCCATTTTTAGTCCTATGTCTTTGAGTTTTTCAGGGCTCTCTCCTGCAAAGTAGATTTCTTCCCAAGAGTCATCGGGGAGAATCATCTCAGGTGAAAGTAGCTCGTACTGAGCGCTGGAGGCATCCCTGCCAGTCAGCCTCCAATAGCTGGATGGCGACATTCTGAAGATCATAAAATGTGTATCCGCCTGCTTGGTATATTGAAAATAATAGGGACGTGGAGGCTTGAAGTAAGCCCTTATTAAGTCAAATTTATTTCCCTTTTGATCTGTCACCAGACAGCCTCCATAGTCAAACACTAAATAGCTGTACGGATATGCCAGCATGATATGATCTTCTGTCAGCTCCTGATACTTCACATAGCTGACTAATGAGATGAGGGGGTCATCAATAAATTCAAATTGATAAAGAGGCATAGATGTAGAGATGCGATGAAAGTCCTAAAGGGAATTTAACGATGTCCTATCGATTAAATTTTAGGATTGAGTCTCCTCAGATCATCAATGATGATGTGAAGCTGCATATCTGCACTCAGCATAGCCTCGAGGTGCTCCCCGTGTGTATGAAAGTGCTCTAAGTCAATCTTTCCCCAGTCTATTTGGACATCAACAGATTGATTGCTTTTGAGCTCCTGTAGCTTTGCGCTGATGTCTTCCTGAGCTTTCTCGATGTATTCATTCATATCAAATGTCAACATCTGATCGAGTTGTTTTATGATGTAGCCTTTCCCGAGCCAACTGGCAGCTTGGTGCAGGACGTTTTTGGTTTGGAGGTCCCATTCTACATCTTCTGCTGTGAGTATATGATCTTCATACACCGGTCTACCTACTAATACAATGGTCCCATCAAAGGATCCCTCGACCTCAGCTTTGACTACCAGTCTACCATCGTTGCCTGATATGCTGAGGTCATTGATAGTGATCTCTCGTTTTCCACTGGAGAAGGTTTTTCCGACGAACTGAGCCTGAGCGATCTTGCCGAGGTATTCGTATTGGACTTCAGTCCATAGGCGTAGTATGGTCCTATCCTCTACGATGTCTCTCCACCCGAATGCGGGTATACTGTCAGGCTCGGTGTGGGGCGGAGCTGCGCTATGAGCGGATGTCTGTAGGGTGGCCGAGAGCTGTCCCATGCTATATTTTTCGCCATCCATGATCGGAGATAGATAGATGCTATCTGTCTGCATATAGAGCCAGGGACCTGCCGTGCTATCTATCTGGTAGGGGGAGAGTAGCGTCTCTGCTATAGGAGCGATATGCTGACGGAGATCGAAATTTTCAGCTATACTGCGGTCTATTTCGGTAGTAGTACGTTCTTTGATTCGCTTGACGACTTCATCCATTAGCCATTTGCCAGGGAGAGAGACTGCTCCAACACCGATTTTTGGCTTTTCGATCCATTCATGGTATTCGAGGCGAGTCGCTGTCTGAAACTCCCATTGAGGAGTAATATTGATATCACTGATCAAGTGTAGTGTGATCTGGCCGGTGGCGAAGAGATTACCCAAGAATGATCGCTTAGAGATATTAATCAATAGAGGTATCTCAGCCAGTACTTGTCGATCTTTGATGTCAAGTGATGTGTCATCAGTCCGTCGGAGAGATACACTGATGTTTTGTTCTGGGATATTGATACCTGTTTCGAAAATACTATCCAATACCTGCTGAAACGAATCTCGCAATGTCGGTTTAGCAATCTTATAGGTGATTAGCAGTTGAGAGTTGGGTATTTCGTCCAGCTGAGTCATTCTGTCACTTTTATCTTTTGGATCGGTCGTATTGGTCATGATTTTTCCTGATTTGCAGCTACTCATGAGGACGATGAGAGCGATAGCGAGTATATGAAAATAGCTAAACACCTTCATTTTTTTAAATAGGGAGTCTATAGAATATGGCAAGCTCGCTGTGGATTTATCCGTCATTTTGTTTTTATATGTACTATAAACCTAAATAGGAGCCCATCGTCAATGACGGACTCCTATACTAATAGACGGGTATTTTTGACCTAAGTCATCTAATGACTTATGGATTTTACAAAATCTTCATAGACATAGAGTATTTTCTGATTGGCATCGATGACCATATCGAGATCACTCGGAAATGGCTCCAGATTTCGATCTATGTATCGACGTACTCTGTCGGGTAGTGCTCTACGGTCACCATTCCAAGTATATGCATCGCTGTAAAATTCGATATTGACATTTATAGGTTCTTTATCGATCACTTCTCCTGTATGGTAGTTTCGGAGTTCGGCGAAGCCTGTGACTATCGCTTCTTTAGTGCGCTTGATCTCTTTGATACGAGCCTGTATCGTCTCGACCTCTTTCACCTGGATGGCGTTGCCCAGAGAGTCAGTCACGACATTGCCACGACGATCTATCTGATCCACCCAGCGCTCGATAGTCTGTCTCTCGACGAATCGATCTACAGCTTCTCGCTCAGGTCCGATATCCATCGTCTCGATGGTGAGCGTACTGACGAGGTCGAGCGTGATACCCTCCGGATGCTGATCGTGATAGGCGTACCACATGTTATCTGGCATACTGATCCCATAGGTCCCCTCATCTAAAAATGGATCAAATAATTCATTCTCCACTTTGACTAAGACATGGGTGATACCGAGCTCGTGTGCGGTCGCCATCAGAGGCTCGACATCACGATAAGTACGGCGGTATCTGGATATACGACGGAGCTCATTGTAAGCTTCTCGAGCTGCGAGCTTATTATTCTCTGTCTGAGCCTGCTCTATGAGTTGAGTGGCTCGATCATAGTGATATGCTGCGGCCTGCGATCCTGCGTCCAGCTTGATTCTGTCCGTATCTACGAGTTTAAAATGTGCAGGGTAGCCATCCTTGCTGACCAAGGGTAAAAATGGCTCTATGCGACTCTGACGAGACTCTATCTGTAGAGCTATATCATAGATCTCTGCCCATAGGGCGGGATCATTTTTGCCTTTGAGGTATTCTATACGACTGAGGTCTTTGATGTTTATCTTATCAAAGGCTTCTTCGAGCGCTTGGATATGCTTTGTCTTTTTGTTCTTCTTGCCAGCGAGCTTTTGAGTAGCTACATAGATGGCATCATCATATTGGCCTTGTTCGACGAGCTTTTCGACAGATCTGCAGCTCATCATCATGGCGAATGATAAAATCGTGGTGTAGAATAATGTTTTCATAGGCAGCAGTTTTATTTATCATAAAGACTGCGAACGCATGAGAAATGTAAACGTTTAAGTGCTCCTTTAGGAAGGAATTAACGAAGGAGAGAGTGACATTAAGTAGGTCTTAACAAATATGAACAGTGGAGAAAATAATTAGATGACGTCTAAGGCCTGTACTAAGTATGTCAATACGAAAGGGAGTACTGCCCAAAACCAAGAATTGGCAACGAAGAGCATAGCGATCATAATGACTAATGAAACCGCAAAGTAGATCCAATATTTTCCTGTAGAGTTTGCTGTTTGAGCCATGTCGTGTATGAAGTTTGTGCAAAAATAAGGTCTTTGTGTTTATCACAAAGTAAAAGTGAGGGAATAATGATCAGATAGATTTATTCTAAATAGTTAATTTCTTAGGTATAGTTCGGTATGAAAATTATGAGGAACGAAGGAGAAATATGAAGGGGGATTTTGGTTGTTAATTTTTTAAATAATTGTATATCAGATAGTTAATTAAGATAGGGATTTGATTTTGATGTTATTTATTTGAAGGGTTATTCGTTTTTTCTTTTTGGCTTAAAAACCTGCATAGTGTAATTTTGTACCTCAAGGTTGTGTGGCCAAACGTTACTTTATATGTTTTTACAAAAATTATGGATTATCATCAGAATCCCTGTTTCGAAGCGTTAACCATAGCGAGCTTCTTGAGTTGATATTATCAGGAACATTTAATAGCTTTTCTATTTTGGCTGTGGGCTCACCACGAACTATCATAGTGAGTATCTCGCAAAACCGAATACTGCCTAAGTAGCTTGATACACTCAGTTTGTCTTTATTGTATTTGATGTATTTCTTGAAATTTTCAATTTCAACCAAAGGAAACTGATCAGACTTTATGTAGAATAATGAATACGCTACTGTTAAATTGAGCCTTATAAGGTAGTTTTCTTGAAAACTTGATGGGGAAAGGTTCCTAAGTAATTCAATGGACTCTCCATACTGTGATTTAGACAATAAGTATTGGGCTTGACTTAATTTCAGAATGAAGTTGTAATTTTTGTTTGTATTTCTGGATTCAAGTATTTTGATAAAAACTTTTAAGTCATTCATTTGGTTAGCTGCAATGAGGCCATTTACGTAGTTGTTAATAGTAGTTGACTGTATTGGAAGATTTAGCTCAAAAATAGTTGTCTTAATATACTTAAAGAGAAGTCGATTGTGATCAGAAAGCAGTGTTCTTTCATTAAATTGAATTATTCTTTTTCTTAGAAGGGTGACCATAATAGTGTAAATCAAGGATTTTAATTCTGAATCAAAATTTTCTATTTTCTTATACTTTAGAAGAAAGTTTTGAATCTCTTCCAATGAGCTCTGAGCTATAAGTGCGTTTAGTTCATTTAGAATATTGGTAGGGTCAGATAAGGGTAAAGTCTCTTTGAATTTTATTTGATTGGTTTTTGAGATTATATTCAAATAGGTGGAAGTGCAATTGAAAAATGCTTGGTAGCTATTAAATGATAGATCTAAATGATTTTTTAATTCTTTTAATAGGTTGTTTTGATAGCGAAGACTTATTGATTGGTTACTATAAAAGGATTGATGTAGAAATTTCAGCTTATCAAGGTTTTTATTTATTGATATAGTTTCATCCTTGGTTAGTTCTTTCCATGTATGATGAAACGACTTTTCAAATAAATCTTGATCGTCATTCTTAAGAAAGTAGCGCTGGAGATGTATTCTTTTTTGAAGTGAATTGTGTCGATGCTCTTGATATGCATGAAATGACTCTACTCCTCTGCTAAGTTTAGACAGTTCATTTAAGAAGGCTGTGCGAGATAAATGTGGAATCGTTGAGTGATGAATTAAATTAATAGACCAAGAATCTGGTTTGGATTTGTGATCCAAGAGCCAAGAGTAGATTAAAGTAGGATTTTTACCTGATGTCTCCATTTGTATGAAATGAAGACATTTTTTCCATTCTCTGATGCTGAATCTCTTGAGATATCTGAAGAGTCTATGTTGCATAACTGTCTTTATAGCTTTTTATCTGATCAATTGGAGCCTTCGCACAATTTAGTGAGTATAATTTAAGGAAAAAATTATTCAGTATATTCCCATAAGTGTCAGATAATCAATGGTATATATATTCGATTGCTAATGATGTTGATATAAATTCTGAAGGAGATTAACCAAAATTCGATTTGAATCTAACGATTATGACTATCTATTTTGTGTTATCCTAAATATGGGATGCGGCCAAACGTGAAAACACACAGATAAAGGGGGAGCAAGGGGCAAGTATAAATCTGAATCAATGGAAAATAAAATCAATACCACCCAGATCCACATTTCGAAAAGAGAGCGACAAGTATTAGAATACATAGCAGAAGGGCTTACCTCACGGGAGATATCTGCTGAGCTCGGAATATCAGTAGGTACGGTCGAGAGTCACAGAAAGACGCTATTCGCTAAGCTCCATGTCACTAACATGGCATCGCTGGTACATCGTAGCTATCAGATGGGGATCATGAGGGTGTGATCCTATCTAAAGCCCCCTCTCCATCATCACATGATGGAGCTGACTACGAGAGGATATAGCTATACGCTCTGAAAGGTGGCTATAAATCTCATCAGCAGGTTTATGATCGATGATCGCCTGCAATACTTTGCCAAACCCTAAGTGGCCATCAATGTTGAGCTGGCTTATTTTTTCTTTGTTGTATCTGATGTAGGCTTGAAAGTTAGTTATTTGAGCATGAAGAAAATCATAATTGTCCTGTTCTTTGATCATTTGGCAAATCAAAGTGTATGCTTTTACTCTTATGTTTAGCCCGATTGATTCTGCATTTATTGAGCTGAGTAGTTGGATGGCTTTATCATATTCCTTCTCGTATATGGCTATCTGAGCGGTGCTGATTAATATATGATTGTCCATTTGGTGATCAGGATAGATTGCCAGGTATTGATCGAATATTTCTTTCGCTTCTACTATTTTTCCTTGACTGATATATGCGTTGATATACTTAGATATAGCGACCGGATTCATAGGATATCCTAATCGCTCAGTGATGGATCTGTACTCGATGTCAAGTATCGAGCTGAGGGCTGACTTGAGGTGAGGATCATCGCTGTAGTAGATTTCGTGATAGTATACCTTCTTGAGTAAGCCTGTCAGTGTGGCCATCGTCATTGCGTCGAGTTGGTTTTCTATACTCAGGAAGAGACTTATTATTTGAGCAGATTGACCTGGATCATACGATGTGAGTAACGACTCAGTCAAATCGAATAGGTCTAAAGGTATCTCGCTTGCAATAGAACCTTGTCCAAGTGGTTTTTGATAGTCTTTGGTGATACTATTAAAATGATCTGTAGTCAAATCAATAGATTCCGTATACGCCTCAAAAGTGTTAGTGCAGATTGATTTGATCTGAGCTAATAGATCGCTACCATATTTAACTTTTATAGGATGATTGCTAAAGAATGCTTGATGAAGCAACTTCAGAATGGCCATGTTTTTGTTGATCGAGATGGACTCATCTTTTTGGAGCTCACGAATAGTTTTGAAGAATGACTTCTCGAAAAGATCGTCCTCCTTTTGTTTGAGTAAGTATTGGTATAGGAAGTACCTCTGATGCAGTGGGGCTGACTTAGACTCTTGGTAGCTCAGATAGGCCTCTACGCTCAGTGTTAGTTTTGAGAGCTCATTGAGAAATGATTTTTTACTGATACCAGATAGCTGCTGAGCGTGTATCTTTTCTAAGTTCCACTGAGACGATTTAGAGCGACTGATATATAGCGCATCATATATGGCGAGTGGGTATTTACCCTTGGTTTCCATCTGTACGAATAGTCGACATGATTTCCACTCGGCAATAGAGTACCTGCTGAGATATCGCAGGATCTTGTGATTTTGATGTTGCATTTTGATCGCCCGTTACTATGGCTAAATATCGGGAGAATGTTTGATTTAACTCATTGATATTCATAGGTGTATATGGCCGTTTTGGCTCGAAAAAGGGAGGAGATGGGGTAAAAGTCCCTTTTTGAAAAGGGAAGGAAGATTAATTTTAAAATGACTGTGTCATCGACTCATCTCGCTTTTGATTATATGATGAAAGCTTAATCATCCCCCCGATCTACCATAAAAAATCAAACCAAACCTCCACTTTTCATGGTAAATAGCTGCGATCACCCTCACTTCCCTGCGATAGCCCTCACGATCCGCTCCGCATGATCTCTCGTATTCTCGATGAATAGCTTACTGGTCTGCATGCCGGCATTGACGACGCCAGCTACGTAGATGCCAGGCTGGCTGGTCTCCAGCGTCTCGGCGTCATACTCTGGGAGTCTGAGCTCATCATCAGATATCGGTACCATCAGTCGGGCGAGAAGATCATAGTCGGGCATATAACCCGTCATAGCGAGGACATAGTCATTATCGATGTTCCATTCTCCTTCCGTATTTTTGAGGACTACGTTTTGGGGATAGATGGCACTTACTGTGGTATTGAAATGGGCCTTGATAGACCCCTCCTTGATGCGGTTCTCGATGTTGGGTCGTATCCAGTACTTTACTTTTTCATAGATACTATCTTCTCGTATGGCCATGGTGACGTCGGCTCCTTTTTGCCAAGTCTCGAGAGCTACATCACAGGCACTATTGGCAGCACCGATGACGAGTACTTTCTGTCCGACATAGGGATGAGCCTCGTCGTAGTAGTGCTTGACTTTGGGTAGGTCTTCCCCAGGTACGCCGAGCATCCGTGGTGTATCATAAAAGCCTGTAGCCACTACGATATGTCGAGTGGAGTAAGAGTCCTTAGCGGTATGGACTACATAGGTATTGTCGTCAGTGGTGACACGCTCCGCAGGCTCATAGTACTGGATATTGAGGTCATAGCTCTCTACGATACGGCGATAGTATTCGAGCGCTTCTTTGCGAGTTGGCTTATCGGTGTGCGAGATGAATGGGATATCGACGATCTCCAGATTCTTAGAGGTGGAGAAGAAGGTCATATTCGCTGGAAAGTTGAATATAGAATTAACCAACATACCTTTCTCTATTACGAGGTACTTGAGTCCAGCTTTCTTAGCCTCTACAGCTACATTGATACCCGTAGGGCCTCCTCCGATGATGATGACGTCATATACCATAGTACTGATACTAATCAGCTGATCGCAGATATTGTTTTGGGCTCAGCGCCCAAAAAAGTCTCTATCTGATGATCGTCACATCACCTTCCCACTCATGGTCTGTACCGTCGATGGTATAGCTCGCATAGTAGAAGTAGGTATCTGCTGGTTGTTCTTTACCATCATTATTCTTACGGCCATTCCATCGAGTACCGATATTGCTGGAGTCGAATACCTTATTGCCCCATCGATTGTAGATGTTGAGCTCATAGTTTTCGATAGTCATACCAGCACAGTTCATATCTTCTGGCCCAAATGATCTATTCTCTTCGTTATTGGACGCAGGGTATATGGCATTTGGCCATGATAGGCAGTCTGGACCCATCGGTGGCTCTGGAGTATCGATACAGTCGTTGATATCATCTTCTGTGATTTCGATGGTAGCTGTCTCCGTATTGCCACAGATATCTCTTGCTTCTACAGTATAGGTCCCTGCAGTAGTGACAGTGATGACAGGTGTCTGAGCACCTGTCGACCAAGTCTGTGATACGATACCCATACCACCTGATACGAGTTGGATATTATTATTCGCATCATCACAGGCGCTATTGATCTGTACGATCAGTGGCGTGATGAACTGATTTTCTACGATTTGGATAGATGCCTCTCCAGGGCAAAATTCTGCCATATTCTCTACTGAGTAGGTGCCAGGCTCTGAGACTACGATACTCGGGCCAGTGACATTTGTAGACCAAAGGAGTTCGTCAGGATTGATGCCAGGGCCAGTAGCTGTGAGTGTGAGCGTATTGTCGGTACATAGATTAGCCTCTGATATTTCGATCGACGGATTATTTCTTATGGTGAAGTCCCTTAGATCTATACTGGCATCTGCCATGTTGCCACAGTCGTCGGTGATCTGTACTGTATATTCGATGAGATCAGATACTACGATCTGCTGAGTTTTATCACCTGTAGACCAGGTCAGATCTACTATAGGATTATTAGCACTGACGGTTAGCCCGAGTGTCCCGTCTGTACAGAATAACACGTCATCAACAGTGATCGCCGCCATAGGGAATTCTTTCTGAGAGATAGTAGTCGTGTCACATAGTGTGAAGCACTCCTCGATACCTACAGTCACAATCACAGAAAACATCCCTGTCTCTGTAAATAGTCTAATGCTATCAGTATTACCATCATCCCAGAGATAGGCAGTGGCCCCACGTACAGATGCGTCTACGACGAACTGTACAGGATCCTGCGGACAGAAGGTCGTATCTGCCAATGTCAATAGCGGAGGATTGTAATCACTGAACTCTTGAGCCATGACCTCCACGCTATCTATTTGCATTTCATCTGTCTTGATCCACACCAGTGTATCAGTAGCGAAGAAGATAGAATCCGAACGCATCACATTTAGTGCTTCACTACAGTCAGTGTTGCCACTTGGATCTACCTTGACGATATATGGAGTCAGCGTCATTGAGTCGATCTTAATAGATGAGGTCAAAAATACTGCAGCCATACTATCAGGAGATAGCATACCGCCTCTGGATGGATCGAGATCGGTACTTCCTTTGAGAAGGGTCTGGTAGTATATCTCACTACTGTCAAAACCCATCTTGATGATCATCGGCTCTACTTCGGATGTGAGTAGATCGATACGCTTGAGTCCTACGGCTACTGTGGTATCTATGAGCCCTACTACGCTGACAGGTACGATATCGTGAGTCGTGCCATCATGATTGAGCGAGGTAGACTCGATGTACTCACCATCTCGATCTACATGGAGTAGCAACGCTGTAGTCGATAGAGCACCCGCTTGTGCGGCAAGCACCACGATAGTGCTATCCACGAGCTCATGTACGCTCATAGATGTCTGCGTGATCCCCGTTCCGAGATCAGCAGTATAGCTGCGAGACCAAAGTATGTCTCCAAGTGTATCCATCTTAGTCAAAAAGATCTGGTGATCTTCGCTCATGACATTCCCCACGACTAATAGGCTACTGTCATTAGTGAATATGACGTCTCTGGCTGCCGATGAGTAGCTATTGCCCAGCGTGTCTTGTGCCTGCAGAGAGAAGTTCCATATAGACTCCCCACCGAGATCAAAGCTTGACATGAATATATCTGTCGTATTATCATTAGCTAATGCGGTGATGTGAGTGAGACCGGCAGTCTCAAGACTGATAAGATTGGACCTACTCCCATTACTCATGAGATCGTCAGTATCTCTTCCTGTGAGTCGAGTCCAGAGCACATTGCCTTGTTGATCGACCATTGTGACCATTTTATTGAGCGAGTCCTTCTGCAGATAGGCGCTGAATGCGATTGCACCATTCGCCATGAGCTCCACCTCTCCGAGCTCTGAGATGAATAGATCATCCATGTCATAGTCATAGGACTTACTCCAGTCGATATTACCCTTAGCATTGAGCTGAGTGAGGTTGATGTATTCTGACTCGCCATCTTCATTGATCTCGACACCGAGTACGAGATAACCCGAGCCGACCTCATGCAGCGCCGTGGCTAATACATCAGTACCACTCGAGGCATACATTCTCTCAAATCTATCTTGGCTATAGCCAAAAGAAATAGAACAAATGGAAAATAGAATCAGTAGGAAGTAAGAGTAATTAATTTTCATCCGAATGCTAAGTTCTTTTATCAATTTTAAGCCGCTGCGACATTGATGCTCTGCGACATATGATCCATCAAAAATATGCTATTCGGCCTACTAAATAGAGCCGTAGCTCAGAATCATACGATAACATAACGCATCTCAATCAAAAAACGGTTATGAGATGCCATGAAATATTCACTTCTTTTTTTGACTGCTCAGGGAGTAGTGGGTTTCTGCTGATTTAATTGTCAAATTTTATGATTGATATACTTTAACAGCTTCTTAAAAGTTATCTGTTAAGAAATCGTGCATTTTAAAGATCAATTATAAAATCTATTTAACGCTTTAACATATGAAATATATCTTAACCGCCTTCTGCTTGATATTCTTGGGTATGCAGCTGGGGGTCTCTCAGGATGACAAGTCCAATCGTAAAAGTCCACCAGTGGTAGTATCAGCAGAGATAGAAGGGGCTATGATCACGATCGATTATAGCAGTCCATCCGCTAAGGGGCGCACGCTATGGGGAGGCTTGGTGCCTTATGACGAAGTATGGCGCACAGGCGCTAATGAGGCCACAAAATTCACCACAGACAGACATATCACTGTCGAAGGAAAAAGCTTAGCACCGGGCACTTATAGCTTATTTACGATACCAGGTCAGGAGAGTTGGACCATTATATTCAATAGTGTCGCCGATCAATGGGGTGCCTACAAATATGAGGCTGAGAAAGACGTCCTCAGAGTGGATGTGACTCCTGTGGAGACTAAGGAGCATGTAGAGGAGATGATTTTCGCCATAGAAGACGGTGGATTCTCACTCTGCTGGGGAGAGATCAAGGTGCCTGTCTCTGTAGGTATCTTGGTAGATTAGATTACTCTATGGTTATAGTCAAAGAATATTCGAAACAAAGAATACAGCTGATGAGAAACTTTTTTTCATTAGAAAATGCTTTTAACTTGAAGCAACTTTTTTTAACACTTTAAATCTCATAACAAAACATGGGCTTATTTTCATTTATCAAGAATGCCGGAAAGAAAGTTTTTGGCGAGAAAAAATCTGAACCAGTACTCACTGCTGAGCAAGAAAAAATCAAAGGACTCGAGGCAGCTGTCGCTGAGCTCGGTATCCCAGTGAGTGAGCTCAAGATCGAGCTGGCTGAGCAGGTCATCGTATCTGGAGCCACAGGTACTAACGCAGATAGAGAGAAGGTCATCCTCGCTCTCGGAAATGTAGACGGAGTAGGAGCAGTAGCTGACAACATCAATGTGCTCAATCCTGAGCCAGAGTCAGTTTTTCACGAAGTGAAGTCTGGTGACTCTCTATCTAAAATCGCTAAAGAAGTATACGGCGATCCGATGAAGTACAATGCAATATTCGAGGCGAACCAGCCAATGCTATCTCATCCTGATAAGATTTATCCGGGTCAAATCCTGAGAATACCACCACTGAGCTAATCTCAGTAGTCGCATATAAATGATAGAAGGTCTGTAGGAGTGTTCCTGCAGACCTTTTTTTTAGCTATTGCTCATGTCTCGTGAGGATTGTTGAATTAAGCTGCTGTTTTTTCTTGAAAATAAGGATGTTGCTTTATTATTTCATAGAAGTGAGAGTATACACTTATCGAAAAACTGCTTCATTTGTCGATGAGCTCTCTTGGAGAGTCGATCGGCTGTGACTCTTATCAGTATTCTCCTGTTATTTGGAGTAAAAGCATTGATTATGAGTCTGTTACGAGTGTTATTAGCAATCTTCTTTCCACCTTTATCTGTTATTGATAAGGGGTGTGGTTCTTTCGTGATTGTATTTTTGCTGACCCTGTGTGCATGGGTGCCAGGAGTGATCGGGGCCCTGATCATACTCAATCGTGCAGAGTGTGATTAGCTTCTATCTGCCGCTCAAGCAATACGTAGATTCGTACGAGAGTTGGGATATACCTTTTTCAGGGTCTCCAGATGAGCTGAGAATAGCTCATCGATATACACAGGTAGATGTAGTTGCTTGCGAAGTTTAGATAGTTTTTTGATGATATCCTGCGCTACACTTCTAGGTGATACAGCGATCTGCTCGTCATCGATATAGGTACTGAGATCGTAGTCTATATCATTAAACTGGCGATAGATGCGATCATTATTCCACATGCTCTGAGAGGTCAGCGATTCTCTGAGCTCTTCTTTCATATCGATGTGCATGCGCTGCTTGACTCGTATCTCCCAGATTAAGATATGCTGTCGAGGAGTAGTGCGAATTAGTTGATTACCCAGTTTTTTCAGTATGAGTTGATGATCCGCATATATACGGATTACGTGATCAGCAAGTTGTTGTATGTTCTTTTTGTATTCATTTAACATATTGTTTTGGGTTTTAGGATTTGACGTATACCGTCTTGATATTGACGAATTCTCGGATACCTTGCGAGCTGAGTTCTCTACCATAGCCACTGTCATTGATACCTCCGAATGGTAATCTCGGATCAGAACTGACCTGAGCATTGACAAAGCATGATCCGGCCTCGATGCGGTGCTGAGCAATGTAGGTCGCTCGTGGTATATCATTACTGAATACAGCTGCACCCAGTCCAAAAGGGGTGTCATTAGCCAACTTTATGGCCTCTTCTTCATCCTCCACTCTGAATACCATGGCTACTGGCCCAAAGAGCTCCTCATAAAATACAGAATTTTCTGGACTTATCTCTGTGAGGATCGTCGGTGGATAGAAAGCGCCCTTAATCTCTGTCGACATATAGCCACCTGTGAGTAGATGTGCTCCATCACCGATAGCTTGTAGTACTTGCTTATGTAGCTCTTCTCTGGACTCATGACTGCTCATAGGAGCTAATGTGGTGCTGGTCATCATTGGATCACCAAACTTATAACTTTCGATCTCCTTCCTGAATGCAGAGAGAAACTCATCATATACCTCTCTCACAGCGATGAATCGTTTAGCGCCTATGCAGCTTTGTCCAGCATTTTTCATGCGCCCTGTGGCGCAGATTTTCGCTGCTCTACGGACATCGGCATCATGGAGTATGATATAGGGATCTGAGCCGCCGAGCTCGAGGACTGATTTTTTGAGGTGGCTACCAGCCGTGGCAGCTACCGCACGACCAGCTGGGCCACTACCAGTTAGTGTGACCGCTTTTACATGGCGATGAGCGATGATAGATTCCACCTGATTACTCTTGATGAGGAGTGTTTGAAATGTGTTTTCCGGAAGTGCTGTGTTGTTGAATATTTCTTCGATGGCTAATGCGCACTGAGGCACATTAGATGCGTGCTTGAGTAGACAGGTGTTGCCTGCTAAAATGGTAGGGATAGCATATCTGAACACTTGCCAAAAAGGAAAATTCCATGGCATGACAGCTAATATGATGCCGAGCGGTTCGTAGGATATTTTGCTCACTGTAGCGTCTGTCATGACGATTTCCTCCATGAGATACTGCTCAGCGTGATGCGCATAGTAGTCACAGAGCCAAGCACATTTTTCTATTTCTGCTACGGACTCTGAGTAGAGTTTACCCATCTCCATGGTGATGAGCTTAGCCAGCTCTGCTTTTTTAGCATGAAGCACATCAGATAGGCCGGCTACTATTTGGCATCTATCTGAGAGGCTGAGTTCGTTGAGCTGTGCGAATGCCGTGTGCCCAGCATTTATCTTATCTAACACTTGATCATCCGACAGCGCCTCATAAGATGCGTACTCGGTATCAGTATATGGAGATTTTGATACTATCATTGATTTCTTTTTCGTACTTGTGTAAGGTAATGTTGCTACAGAACTCATTATTAATTTTTTTTGGCGGCTAAGGTTTAAAGTGCTTCTTCGATGATTTCTTTGGTGATGCTTTTGAATAGCTTATGTCTCTGGGTCCAGCTGATAATCATCAGGATCATACATAGTCCCACTGGTGTAGCGTAGGTGAGTAAAGGCATGCCATATGTAGTGGCAGACCACACACCTATACCGATGAATCCTATGATCAGCATAATGAATCCTGTCAAGATGATAATCATCAGACTCAGGGTAGAAGAGATCATGGCCGATACCTTATTTACTGTCGTTTTTTTAGCGACATGGTACTCGTGGTCCACGATCTCTCGCCCTACAGCCCAGAGATCTATAGCTCTATCTGCTAATTTTAAGATCTCGTCCATGGTCTATTTATTTAAGTCTGTGTAATCTGATACTAATGCGTCCAGCTCCGCTTTCTTAGCGTCTATCTTTCTATGAAGATCATCCAGCTCACGATATATTTTTGACTCGATATCTTTAGCATCTGGAGTCTCTCGATCTATGGTCGCTTCAGCTTTATTGAGATATGCTCTTCCTTTTGTGGCCAGGTCATTGAGATACTCATTAGCGCTTTCTAATGCCTGGCTGCTGTTCTTTTTTGTTTTCTCGTATTGATTGACCATATATGATCTTGAATCTTTGATCATATCTTGACCTCTTTTACTTTTTATGAAGTATCCTGCTGACATACCTAATGCCATTCCTAAAAGTAATCGACTATTTTTTTGTCTGTTGCTCATTATAAAATTTTTAGTTTGTTAAAAAATGTACACTTGTGTGACGTTGTGTGGGTAATATTTGTTCGAATGTGCTTATTTTGCACTAAAATGAAAACAAAATATGTCCGCATCTTTCTTTTCTAACAATCTCAAGATTCTACGGAAGTATAATAAGCTCAGTCAAGACAAATTAGCTCAGGAGCTCAATGTCGGTCGTAACAAGATAGCCTCCTATGAGGGACGATCCATAGAGCCTAAATTGGGTCTATTAGTAGATATGAGTAGATACTTTCAGATCACTATAGAAGACCTGATTACCAGGGATTTATCAGAAGAAAATATTGAAAAGTGCATAGAGCGATACTATCATCTGAACTACCATGAGGAGGCAGACGAGCATAGCGAATCATCCACTCTACACGTACCTGTTGAGATGATTGAGGCTTTGCGCCAAAAGAATGATGAAGTAAGTAGGATAGCAGATGGATTTGAGTCCTTTATTAAGATAGAAAAGGAAGAAGGTGGTGAAAATATGAACTATGGTCAAGCGCATAGTATATTAAAGGTACTGAGGCACTTATTGAGCTATGAAAAAATGTTCATAAGTGGCTCTTTGCAAAAATAATTGATCATAATTTGAACAAATATTTAAGTTGTCGTGTTTAATAATTGTACCAAAACACAAAAATCATGACAACGCAAGAATTTAGCGCCCAGTACAAAGCCAACAGAACAGAATTATTAAGATTTGCTGTAAAGCTTACATATGATAAAGCGAAAGCAGAAGATGTACTCCAAGACGCTATATTAACAGCCTATCGCAAAAGAGACCTTCTTGATAATGCGGATAAATTTAAGTCATGGATGAGTACTATATTATATAATACTTTCATCAACTCATACCGCAGTAAAAAGAGAAGAAAAGACCTCATGGCCGACAAGAAAGGTGTTCAAGGATACTTCTTCAATCGCTCCAAGGTGGATAACAAAGGGTATCAGACATTAGTCAAAGAAGATATCGAAAAGCTCGCTGACCAAGTAGGAGAGCAAAGTATCAAGACCTTCTTCATGTATACTGAGGGCTATAGCTACAAAGAAATAGCGGAGGAAAAGAATATAGCTGTTGGTACGGTAAAGAGCCGAATCCACTTCGCCAGAACCAAACTAAAAACACTCATCAATGCAACGCCGTATATGAGGGAGGTAGCTTAGGTACAGCACCTTATTTAGCATCAATCTAAAGCAAATCAGACCAAGAACATAGACCCTAAATACCCTGTTAAGATAAGAGCAAGAGAAAACATTTTTCTTGCTCTTTTTACATTTTAGACGGATTTTGAACAGATAGAAATATGCCCAAGAAGAAAACATACTCACGATCAGATATCATCTCACTCTATATGGAGTATGCCGTAGAGCAAGATATCAGCCCTTTAGTCGCTGAGTTCTGTGCGGAGACAGGTGTCGCTGATGAGGTTTTTCATGAGTATTTTGATACCATAGAAGAGGTGGAGCGAGCGGTATGGCAAGAGCTCGTGCGCTCAAGCATACAGACTGTGGTCAATGATGAACTCTATGAGCAGTATGAACGTCGGGATAAGCTTTCGGCCTTCTATTATACTTTTTTTGAAAATCTGAGCCTCAATAGAGATTTCTTAATGGTTAGTATCAAGGCGCACAATCCGCTGAAAATGCAATATGTCTGGACGCCGATGAGAGTTGAATTTGAAGAATATATGACTCATCTATTCGACGGATTGATAGATATCCCCTCAAAGTTTGCGAAAGGAGCGACTAAAATCAAAGAAAAAGCTATTTCTACGGCATTTTGGGGGCAGCTGGTTTTTCTGATAGACTTCTGGAAAAAGGACAAATCCGATGACCAAGAGAAAACAGATGTAGCTATTGAGAAAACTGTAAAAGCCACCATGGATCTCATCGATGTCACCCCTATCAAGAGTGTGATCGACTGGGGAAAATTCATTTGGCAAGAAAGAGGAGCTAAAAGCAGATGTAAAAAAGAAAACCAAGAACCTAAAGAAGAATCAATAGATGAAGACGATAGATAAAATACCAACTGGTAAAATAACTCGTGCTGGAAAAATCTTAAAAACGGGCCTAAAAGTCGGCAAAAACTATGCGGGCTACTATGGCTCAAAGATGATCGGCAAAGGCGATAAAGATAAACTCGATGAAGCGAATGCTGCCGACATCATGGAGAGCCTCCAAGAGCTCAAAGGCGGCGGCCTCAAGGTCGCTCAAATGCTCAGCATGGATCAGCAGGTACTACCTAAGGCGTATGTAGATCAGTTTTCGCTGGCGCAGTATCAGGTGCCACCGATCTCGGCCCCATTAGTCAAGAAGACACTGCGACGATATTTGGGTCAAAATCCAGAAGATGTTTTTGATGAATTTGACTATACGGCATCATTTGCAGCGAGTATAGGTCAGGTACACAAGGCTCGGATCGGAGAGCAGGAGCTCGCTATCAAGATCCAGTATCCAGGTGTAGCTGATTCGCTGCAGTCTGATCTCGCCATGCTCAGACCACTGGCATCTCGACTCCTCGGCCTCAATGCCGTAGATACAGAAGAATATTTTAAAGAAGTAGAAAGTAAGCTCCTCGAGGAGACCGACTATGAGCACGAGCTCGAGATGAGTCAGCTGATCACAGATCGCTGTGAGCATATCGAGGGCTTGATATTTCCTCGATACTATCCCGAGTACTCCAGTAAGCGGATGATCACTATGGACTGGATCGATGCGCTACCGCTCAAGGAGTACCTCAAGACGCAGCCCAGTCAAGAGGAGCGAAACCAACTGGGTCAGCGACTCTGGGACTTCTTCATGTATCAGATGCATGAGCTGCGTATGATCCATGCAGATCCACATCCTGGCAACATACTGATCACGGAGGACCGTCAGATCGCAGTTATCGACTTCGGATGCATCAAGGAGGTGCCACAAGACTTTTATGAGCCATGGAGTGAACTGATACAGCCAGGTGCCATCGATGATGAGCAGTGGCTACGCCGCATACTCACCGATCTCGACATCCTCCGAGCGACTGATACGCCAGCAGAGGATCGATATTTCTACGAGCAGTTTCATGAAGTGCTCCATCTCCTGATGAAGCCATTCACTGCTGGGCGCTGGGACTTTAGCGATGAGGAGTACTTTGAGCAGATCGCTACGACAGGGGAGCGCCTGTCTCGAGAGTCCCTCAGCTCAGAGTACAAAATGAACAGAGGTAGCCGCCACTTCATCTATGTCAATAGGACATTCTTTGGGCTCTATCAGCTCATGCACATGATGGGAGCGCAGATCGATGTCATGTATGAGATCGGTGAGACGGAGATGGTGTAGCGGAGGAGATGGTCAGTGCTTAGTGATTATGTCTCCCTGTGACCGAGGCGCCTTAGGCGGATAGTCTCTTTTTTATCTCGATACACAGTGAGAGATCTATGTTGCCAAATGAGTTGGAGCTATTTTAGATTAACATAGATTCTCCCTTTGCTCGAAATGAAAATTATTGGATGTGATATGATAAAGAAGCGGCGAGCGGAAGCTCGTTGCCCTCCCTCCAAAAAATAAACCGTATTTTTTACTTAAAAAGCGATGATATATCCCATCCAGACAGGCACGGTGCGGGTCAAGCAGTTTCAGTTGACTGGAGCGAAGAATAATCTATCGAGGCTATACCAACTGCTCTTGACAAAGCGATGGGGAGAGTGGATGCCGATCTATAGTTGGCTGATCGAGTCGGAGGGACAGCTCATATTAGTGGATATGGGAGAGACGGCTCGGATCTATGAGGAGGGCTACCTCCCATCCGGTGGACCATATCATAAAGCGGTCCAGACCAAGATAAAGAAAGAGGAAGAAATACCAACTCAACTCAAGACTTTAGGCTATAAGCCTGAAGATATTTGTACCGTCATCTTAACACATCTGCATGGTGATCACATCGGTGGACTGGAGTATTTTCAAAATGCTCATATATATGTGTCCCATGCTGAATATGAAGTAGCTACGAGCAAGAAAGGGCCCAAAGCCGGATATTTCAAGAAAAACTGGCCTGATTGGTTCGCTCCACAGCTCATCCAGTATGATGATCGGGCAGAGGGGCGTTTTAGACAAAGCTACCGCCTCCCTGATCATGAAAATATCATCATCGTACCTACTCCTGGACATAGTGTCGGACATCAATCAGTGATCTATCGTGAGGGCGGCAGTTCATATTTCATAGGAGGTGACTTGACCTACAATCTCGATACCCTAAAAGCGGAAATCCCTAATGTCTTAATGTTCAATCAAGATGCGCAGGACTCAGTACGAAAAGCGCTTGATTATGTCCGTTCTCACTCTTGTGTCTTTCTCTCTTCACACGACTGGTCAGCTCCGAATATGCTGAAAGCGAATGGAGAATAACTCATTGTACAAATCAAATGTCCTCCCTGCCAGGGAGGTGCCAGAGGCGGAGGGATTTATCTTCCATTCACACAGACATGAATAATCATTCCCTTTTTTATCTCGATACGCAGTAAGAGATCTTTGTTTTTAGTTGGGAGGTTTGGTTTTGGATGACATAGATTTCTCCCGTTGGTCGAAATAAAAATTGTGGGGGTATTTTGAATTGATTTATAAAGTCGGGTGTGCTTTTTATGTGACTCTTCGATTCTCAGAGACATTAATAATCATTCCCATTTTTCATCTCGATCGTTAGTGAGAGATCTCTATTTTTAGTTGGAAGGATTTGTTTTTGATAACATAGGTTTCTCCCGCTGGTCGAAATGAAAAAAGGAGGGGTGATGTGAATTGATATACAAAGTCCAGTGTACTTTTTATCTGGCTCTTCGATTCATGGAGACATTAATAATCAATCCCTTTTTTCATCTCGATCGGTAGAGAGAGATCTCTGTTATTAGTTGGAAGGTTTGGTTTTAGAAAACATAGATTTCTCCCGCTGGTCGAAATGAAAATTTGGAGGTATTGTGAATTGAAAATCTATCTTGATTAAGAATTTAGTGATTCTTTGATCTTATCTTAGCTGGTGCCAAGTATGAATAGGGAGATTAGAAACAAGGAATTTGATCTGATATAAACGAGTTATCTATAATGAAAAAATGAAGTTTCGAATACTATATATTCTAATCCTCACAAACATTTCGTGTACCAACGACACGAACAGTACAAATGGCATGTATGAGGGATACTATTATCAGACACTTCACAATCTCAAATTGGGTCCTAATAAAGCCTACAAATACACAACAGAAGGTCATTTTGGAGATTACCAATCAAAAGGTCAATACACGATCTACAATGATACGATAATACTCCTTGCTTCAGATAAAATAGAGTTTGGACAGTACTACCTAAAAAGCACAAATGATTGTCTCATAAATCTTGAGATGCATACTGAACTGTGCAAGGATCCAGAGAAGATAAGTGATGATCCAATACTTATTAACTACCCACAAACAAAACCTAAATCAGAAGTTGAGATTAAGGAATTAACAATGATGTTAAAAAAGTCTCTGGAGCATCCAAATTTAAAAGAATATCTGTCGAATAGAAGCCAAATCCTGATTCAGAACTATTATGAAATACCTAATACAATTGAGCCAGAAAAACTCATTAATGACAAATCAGTCAACTATGTTAGTGAAGAAGAGACAAATGACAATACAGAGTACTTACTTATCAGCGAAATAAGAATAGGAATAGAAACTGCATTCATCAACATTCGAGAACATGATAAGTATGGAGGCAATCTTACCTTCTTTAATAAAGAAGAGGGAGAATGGTTTATGATACCAAGGAAATTAGGATACGAATAAATCACTATGGATAACAAGGTGCCATCACAGCATATCTACTCGTTCCTCGTAGAGACGCAGGATGAACCCGATACGTTAGCCTCTTCAAATGATATCAAAAGTTAACTATCCTCGATAAAATATAAGGCCCTCCCATCACCCCACAGTCATCACGATCTTCCCGGCATTTTCATTACGTTCCATGACATGGTGAGCCTCTACTATCTGATCCCATGGGAGGACTCGATCCACTCTCGGAGTGAGTGCGCCAGTAGCGAATAAGGGCCCACAATGCTCCCAGAAATCCTGACATAGTCTGATCTTATAGTCTTGAGAGCGAGCACGGAGTGTCGATCCCATGATCTTAAGTCGCTTCATGAGGACATGTCCGAGATGTAGCTCTTCGGTGAGGCCACCCATCAGTCCGAGGATCACCATGCGACCATCGGGAGACAGGGACTTGACATTATCTCCGAGATATCCCGCCCCGACGAAGTCAATGATGACATTCACCCCGCCATACTTATCCTTGATAACCCCTGCGAATGATTCATTCTGATAGTCGATGCAGTGGTCTGCACCGGCGTCTTGACAGATGGTGTGTTTAGCATCAGAGGCGGTAGTGATTACTGTAGCTCGAGCATCCTTGGCGAGCTGGGTAGCTGCGAGACCGACACTACTGGCACCAGCATGGATGAGTACCTTTTCTTCTTTTTGGAGATTAGCGAGCCAATGGAGCGCTTGCCAAGCCGTCATGTAGGCTTCAGGTATGGCAGCTGCTGTAGTCATCTCCATATTGCTCGGTAGCGGGATGAGCATATCGGCATGAGCTACGCATTCATCGGCATAGCCACCACCATTTACCAGAGCGCAGACTCGATCTCCGATGCTATGTCCGGCGACTGCTGAGCCCATCTCGATGATGGTCCCTGCTACCTCGAGTCCAGGGATATCGCTATCACTGGTAGGCGGAGGATAGAGTCCTTTGCGCTGCATGATGTCTGCCCGATTGAGAGCGAAGGCCGCTACTTTGATCAGCACTTCTTTTTTACCGAGCTCTGGTCTGGCCCTCTCAGCGAATCGTAATACTTCTGGGGCGCCTGCAGTGGATATTTCGATGACTTTCATGATTGGTAATATCGCATTTTCTAATGATGATGCCCCACTCCTTCTTCGCCTTTTTTGCTCTGCGCCATGAGGAAGAAGGCATTCTCCGTGACGATCTCTGCATCCGTGGGCAATGGATCGACAGGAAGTATCTCTACATATCCGAGATCTGCAGCACCTGTGTTGACTTGGATTTTCAGGAAGTGTACCTCCTTCTCATGCTCTTCTTCTTTGACGAATATGTATTGCAGTCCTTTGTCTCGAGTGACAGCGCTGATAGGGAGGCTGAGGACTTTGCGATTTTCGTCGATGATGCGAGCCTCCACGTACTCTCCCGAGTAGAGGCCATCGCTATCGCCTGAGAGCTCGGCATGCACATCATAGCTATTGGTTTCTTCATTGACCATATTATTGATCCAGTAGATCTCCGCACTGCGTATGTCTTCTGGTCGAGATGGCACGTAGAAGTTCAGTTTTTGACCCTGCTGTAGTTTAGCGAGCTCGGAGCCATAGGCCTGCAGATGGAGGTGCAGATGATGATCGTCGATCACTTCTGCGAGGATGTCTGATGGTGTGACATGTGCTCCGATACTGATTGGCAGATGCTGTATGACTCCAGCGATTGGACTTTTCACAGTATAGCTGGATATCGCCCTATCAAGACCATCGATAGAGAGTCCGATGGATCGCAGCCGGGAGTTGATACCAGCTTGTTTTGCCAGTAGTTGTTTCTTCTCTGCGGTGACGGCTTTGACTTTTGCAGAGGAGCTGAGCTGCTCTGACTGCAGGGCCGATAGTCGATTTTCTTCTGTAGTGAGATAGTCGATGCGGCTTTGGGCTTCTTGATATTCTTGATACCAGTCCAGTAGTTCCATATTCATTAGGGAGAACAAGGTCTGGCCTTTCTTGACTTGCTGTCCTGGTATGACATGTACTTTTTGGATCTGACCTCCGAGGAGACTGCTGACAGTTGCTCTGCCCTGTGGAGGGAGCTCGATACGACCATTCATCTGTACGGATGAGACGATATTGCGCTCTTCGAGTTGACCAAACTGTAGATTGACATTAGCGATCTGTTCTTGAGTCAGTGCGAGTTCGTCTTCATGTTCGTCATGCATTTCTTCTGCGTGATCTTGGTCGTGCTCATCTTCATGACTTTGCTCTTGGCTACATGATGACCATAGGATGAGTAGTAGTATTGATGCTGAGAGAATTATATATTGCTTTTTCATAATGTTAGTATTCAAGAATTAAGAATGAGAGTTCGGCTTTTTTGAGCCATAGAGATAGTAGCTGATCGAGATAGCTACGCTGTATATCATAGTAGCTGTCATATGCCAGCTGTACTTCGGCGAATGAGGCTTCACCTGCCTCAAATGCCCTGATAGTTGAGTTGATGATATCATCCGATATTGAAATGTTTTGTGCCTTGTATTTAGCTAAGTTTTGCTCCTGATTAGTGATGTACGTTTGGAGCTGACTTACTTTAGCCTGATACATGCGTAGTTTTCTGTCTTTCTCGCTTTCGAGAGCGTTCTGATTTTTGATCACAGCGGCTTCTCGACTTTGCTGATAGCTTTTATTGAGCGGTAGATTGACTCCGACACTAAATCCAAAAAATGGGAAACCGCCTGAGACAGTCTGTAGTCGGAGCCCTCCGTTCCATTGAGTGCTATTGTTTGCTGCGAGTGCCGATTGTTGTGCAGAGAGTTGAGATGCTGAGAGCTCATAGCTATTACTGATGAGATCAGTATCTATGGATCTTATCTCGTCAGATATGGACTCGAGATCTCTGGGTATGACGATGCTGCGAGTCATATACCATCGCTGAAATCCATCGAGCGCACTTTCATAGCTGATCTCTGCCTCCTGCCGCTGAGTCGTCACTTTTTGTATGAGCAGTTCATTTTGCAGGATGGGTAGTTGATTGATCTCACCATACTCCAGCCGCTTTCTGTTCTTGGAAAGGAGACTTTCGTACTGCTCAGTCATATCTGCATATAGCTGTAGCAATGACTGCTGATAGGAGATCTGGATATACTCTTGCATGACTTGACTACTGACTAATAGGCGCATGCGATCCGCATCTATACGGAGTGATTGATCCTGTATGTCGAGGAGCTCTTCCTGAGCGATCTTTTGTTTCGGAGTATTGAAGTTTTTAGAGACGATGATCGAGTGGATACCCTGCGCTTCTTTGAAGTCAAATTCTTCACTATTTAGTGCCAGATTAAGTGGTTGAGGCATCACAGCATGATCTTTTTGCAGTTGGACAGCCTCTTGTCTGAGAGCAAGATTTTGATCGATATTACTTTGCTCGGTAGCTCGAGTGATTGCCTCTGTCAGACTTAGGGATTGGGCATTTCCCATTTGGCTCATAGCCAATATCAATAGTATCGGACTGTACCGGATCCATCCTCTCTCTATGAATACTCGATAGAGTATCGGGAGTACGATCAGCGTCAAAAATGTGGCCGTGATCAGTCCTCCTATGACTACTGTGGCGAGCGGACGCTGGACCTCAGCCCCTGCGGTGGTACTGATGGCCATCGGCAGGAAGCCCAGTGACGCCACCAGGGCAGTCATGACCACAGGTCGCAGTCTTACTTCGGTGCCTTTGTAGATGATAGCTTTAGTATCTGTCATTCCTTCTTTTCTTAATTGATTAAAATATGCGATGAGGACGATGCCATTGAGCACCGCCACTCCGAATAATGCGATGAAGCCCACACCAGCCGAAATGCTGAACGGGATCCCTCTGAGGTAGAGCGCCCAGATACCGCCGATAGCAGATAGCGGTATCGCCGTGAATATTAATATCGACTCGCCCACCGATCTGAAAGTCAGATATAGCAGCACGAAGATCAAAGTCAGAGCAATCGGCACTACGAGTAGCAATGTATTTTGTGCTCGTTCGAGATTTTCAAATTGACCTCCATAGGTCACGAAGTAGCCGGCTGGTAGCTCGAGCTTTTCACTGAATGCGGATTTGATATCATTGACCAGCGTAGCGATATCGGTATTGCGAGCATTGACGCCGATAGTGATCCGCCGCTGGGTATTGTCTCGGCTGATCTGAGTAGGCCCCTCTTCAAAGTCTACCTTGGCAAATTCGATTAACGGAGCATAGCCGCCGTTTGGCAGATTCACATATAGCTTGCGTAGACTCTCGAGGCCCTGACGCTCAGATTCATCGAGACGGACTACGATATCATAGTTGCGCTCTCCTTCATAGTATTGTCCTACATGCTTGCCAGCGAATGCTGTTTTGATGACATCATTGACGGCAGAGATAGAGAGGCCGTAGGCGGCGATTTTCGCTCTATCATATTGTATGACCATCTGCTGGAGTCCTGCGGTGGCTTCTACTTTGACATCTCCGATACCAGCTAAGGTGCTCAGAATAGTTTCTGCTTCTCCAGCTTTTTTGACCAAGAGTCCGAGATCCTCTCCGTAGATTTTGATAGCAATATCCTGCCGTACCCCAGTCATCAGCTCATTAAATCTCATCTGGATAGGCTGGGTGAACTCATACATCACACCTGGAAATTTATTGAGTTCCTCTTCCATTTTTTCAAACATCTCATCTCGAGTCAGTGCCGTGGTCCATTCGCTCTTAGGCTTCATGATGACATAGATATCACCGGCCTCGAGGGGCATGATGTCTGTAGGTATTTCGGCGGTACCGATCTTGGTCACTACTTTTTCTACCTCTGGAAATTTCTCTAAGAGGATATTCTGTAGATGCGCTGATACTTCGACACCTTTTTGTATGGAGGAGCCTGGAGGCAATATTTGATGTAGTGCAAAGTCTCCTTCTTCGAGAGTCGGGATGAACTCTCCACCCATACGGCTGAGAGTGAAGAGACTCATCGTGAGTAATGTGGCAGCTATGATGATCACCGCATATTGCATCCGCAGAGCGACATCCAAAAGAGGTCTGTACAGACGATAGAGGCCACGGATGATCTTGTTCGCTATGCTATCTTCATTCTCTCTACTATTTTTTAAGAAAGCGGCAGACATCATAGGTACATAGGTCAGGGAGAGTAAGAGTGCTCCGAATATCGCAAAGGATACTGTCTGTGCCATAGGGATGAACATTTTACCCTCGACGCCTTGCAGGAATAGGATCGGTAGATATACGATCAGGATGATGATCTCTCCGAACGCTGCAGACTTTCTTATCCGAGTAGCGGCAGTATATATTTCTGCTTCTTGCTCGGCAGCGGATAGCTGAGAGTCACGATTTTTCAGCCCGAGTCGGTGGAGTATGGCTTCTACGATGATGACTGCGCCGTCTACTACCAGCCCAAAATCTAATGCGCCAAGACTCATGAGATTAGCCGATACGCCGAATAAACTCATCATACTCACTGCGAATAAAAGGCTCAGCGGTATCACTGATGCTACGATCAGTCCAGCCCTGACATTCCCCAATAATAAGACTAATATGAAGATGACGATAAGGGCTCCTTCGATCAGATTTTTAGCGATGGTATGGGTGGTCCGATCTATGAGTTTGGATCGGTCGAGGTAGGGCTCGAGGATGATGCCCTCAGGGAGTGATGGCTTGATGCTTTCTATTTTCTCTATGACACGATTGGTGACTTCCATAGAGTTAGCTCCTTTGAGCATCATGACTTGTCCGCCGACCACTTCACCCAGTCCATCCATCGTCATAGCGCCAAATCTCGGAGCATGGCCGATCTGTACAGTCGCTACATCTTTGAGTAGGATGGGTAGATGGTTGCGATGAGAGACTACGATCTTCTCCAGATCAGCGATAGAAGTGGCGATACCTTCTGCTCGGATGAAGTAGGTCTGATCTCCTTTCTCGATGTATGACCCACCTACATTTTCATTATTGGCTTCTACAGCCTCATAGACGTCAGATAGAGATAGATGATAGGCCTTGAGCTGTTGTTGCTTGATGGCGATCTCGTACTGCTTGAGATATCCACCTGAGCTATTGACTTCTACGACACCTGGTATGCCGGATAGCTGCCGCTTGACGATCCAGTCCTGTATACTCCGGAGCTCGATAGGAGAGTACTGCTGCTGATAGGCGGAGTCCGCTCTGATCGTATATTGATAGATCTCTCCGAGGCCTGTAGATATCGGGCCCATCTCAGGACTGCCGAGACCATCTGGTATTTGACTTCGTACGGATTGGATCTTCTGATTGATCTGCTCTCGAGCCCAGTAGATATCGGCCTCCGGCTCAAATACGATGGTGATCACCGATAGTCCAAATCTTGATATACTTCGGATATTTTCTACACGGGGTATATTGGCCATGGATAGCTCGAGTGGATAGGTGATGAGTCGCTCTACTTCTTGCGCTGACAGATCAGCAGCATTAGTGATGACTTGTACCTGATTATCAGTGATGTCGGGTACTGCGTCCAGTGGCAGATGACGTAGAGAGTGGACGCCCCAGAGCGCCATCGCCAGCACTAGTATGGAGATGATGAGTTTATTCTTGATAGAGAATAATATGATGCGGTCGATCATATAATATGGATTGATCTATCAGCAGAACTGATAGTTACTATGATGAAAATGAAATAGAAAATGAATAAGGCTCAGCTAGAACTACTGAGCATGGATATATGATTCTTAGATCCTGGGAGGCTGTATATCCTTATTGACGATGTCATATGCTGCCCAAGCTTCTGTAGACCATGGCTGCGACAGCTCGATCTCAGGACTATGTATCTCGTGGATGCTCATATGAAAGTCCACTATGGCCAATACCATGCTGGTATTGATATGCTGGAGTGGTAGCTTTTCATGCTCATTATCATGATCTCCCTCGTGCTGATCGGGCGATAGATAATGTACTATGAAAAACTCCACAAAGCAAAAACTGTCCTCTGGTGGTAGCTCTGCTTTGTGCTCTGCGTAGTGCTCTATAGCCTCTGGTATCAGCATGAGCTGTGAGATATCTCCTTTTGGCAAAAAGCCAGATAGCAGAAAGTAAATTGATGATATGACTACGAAAGCTTGTTTCACTACCCTAAGTTAAAAAAAAAAGATAAGACCCGTTTGTTAACTGGATTACAATACTTGTTTCAATTTTTCTGACCAGATAAAATGATGAATCTACAGGGCTTTTTTAATTCAGATTGCCCAATATCATCTCTACGAGTAGTACTACACCAGTGATGATATATTGCATACCGATGGCCATCACGAGAAATCCCATGATCCGAGAGAGAGCTTTGAGACCGGCCTTGCCCAGAATGCGATAAAACATGCTGCTATATTTCAAGATGATATAAATGATAAGACCTATGAGCAGGACAGATAGGGTGATAGCTACTCGGTTTTGAGTACTATTATTTTCGGTATACTCCGTGATGAGATAGGATATCGAGCCAGGACCTGCGAGCATAGGCATGGCCATAGGAGTGAAGGAGATATCATCCTTAGCTTCAGCCTCCTCCTTGACAGATTTGCTGATAGCTCGATTGCCCTCCATTTTACCAGCCATGAGTTGAAATCCCGAGTTGAGTAGGATCAGGCCACCAGCGATACGGAGCGCATGTACCTCGATCCCAAAGAATCCTAATAAATATATGCCTAGCCAAAAAAAAGTAATCAGTATACCCACAGTATAGATGCTCACATGTAGGGCTGACTGATTGCGATGTTGATCATCATATCCTTCAGTGAGGGACAGGTATAGTGGTATTGCTCCGAGAGGATTCACTATACTGAATATGGCAGCCGCTGTGGCTAAAATAGTTTCAATCATATTGATGCAAATTGCTATCAAAATTAGCTAATAATCATACGATACATGTCAGGATCCTATTAAAAATAATATAAATCATCCTGCTCGATGATGCCACAAAATTGATATTAAATCATGCTTAGAATATAGGATGATCTTGCGCCATAACGTAGCCTCACCGCACATATCTGGTCTGTCTACTGTCTCATATATAAACAACAAATAATGAAAATCATATCAGCAGCCATACAAAACATTGATCAAGAAGCGGCTTACTTTTCTGAGCAAGTGGCGCATCTCGCCAGTGATATGGAGTTGCCACTCGAGCTGATCAGCACGCAACCAAGAGAGGTGCCGTATATGCCAGTAGTCGTAGGAGCGGGTATCCCCGCACCTGCCACCGAGCACATGCGCACTCAGTATCAGCGACGTGATCAGGCGATGCGTGATATGGTCAGAAATATAAAAGATATATATCCACATGTCGGATATGACATAGATATAGGTGTACTACCAGAGAAGGTACAAGTAGATGAAGATGAGAAAAATATCTTCATGTGGATAGTTAATAGGAGGAGTAGTCCAAGTTTCTTTTCAGAAGTGTTTGGTACGCAGGAGACATTGATCTCACACGAGACTACTCGTCCTGTACTTGTTGTACCTTCTGGTACACCTTATACTACACCAGGCACTGTTTTGACCTTATTATCCGCAGATACTGTAGATGATCTACACACGGATGTGATACGAGAGATCCGAGATCGCTTAGGATTTGACACGCACTACATACTGCATCTCAATGATCAGAAACTATCGATCGATATGACCCGATCAGAACTGAGAGGGCTGCTCGGTGACAAATATCATGATATCAAAGGGACTCTGTCTATCGTACCTGATGACAATCCTATCGCATTCATGGAGTACATCACTAAAGAAATAGAGCCAGACTGGATAGCAGTGAATAGAATGGCACGATCCCTCTGGGAGCGGATCTATACTAAGCATAGCGTCAATCATATGGTGCTCAATCATGATATACCTGTGCTGGTATTCTGATGGCGTCGATATCCTGACAGATCCAATAAGAAGACTATCAATTTTTTTCAATAACCCAATTAAATATAAAATGAATTATTTAGGAATCCATAAAGACAATTTAGCACCTGTAGTATCAGAATTAAATACGCTATTAGCGAATTATCAGGTGTATTATCAAAATTTAAGAAGCTTTCATTGGCATATCGAGGGCCAAAATTTCTTTGAGCTGCACGAGATATTTGAAGATCTATATAATGATGCCAAAGTCAAAATCGATGAAATCGCAGAGCGAGTGCTCACGCTGAGACACTATCCGATGAGTAATTTGGCAGACTATCTCGACCACTCAGACATCAGAGAGTCCCGCAGCCTCGTCGCCGATGACGAAATGATAAAAGTAACTCTCGAAAATCATCAGAAAATCATACAGGCCATGCGTCGAGTCATAGATGCGGCAGACGCTGCTGGCGACGAAGGTACGATCGATATGGTCGGAGGATTTCTCGCCGATATAGAGAAGCGTAGCTGGATGCTTGACGCTTGGAGAAGCAAGAAATTTGCTTCTGCTATGATGTAATCACAGCACCTACTTCACCCCATTTATTCACATATATAAAATAGAACAACACAATGAAAAAAATAACAATCAAACATGGGGTGATAGCTGGCATGACGATGTCGGTATTACTATTCGGACTCGCCATCATAGGGGACTATGGTGGTAGTCCTTTGAAGTATCTGAAATACCTCATCTTATTCGCCACTATCGCCTATTCGCTCAAACTAATGAAAGATAGACATAATGCAGACCATCATTTTTTCAGCAAAGCGCTGATCAGAGGTCTAAATCTATCTCTCATCTCAGCAGGTATCATATCGATACTCAATATTGTCATGTTTTCGATCAATCCTGAGTACTCGATAGCCAAATGGAATCTCGAACCATCGACCGTGATGGAAGCCATGGTAGTCAGTGTGTCCATACTCTTAGAGATGTTTGTCATGGGAGGGATCGCTACGTTCGTGACTTTTCAAGCCTTGAAGCCTGCTCCATATGTAGATTAGTATGAGTAGCAATGTGCTCGATCAAAACTCCTATTTACTAAATATAAACTCAAGTAACCATGTATACCCAAAGAACACTGATCCATACAATCAATAAGTATAGGAACGAAGGCTATAATGCTGAATTCACTTTTAAGAATGATCTTTTGGTCCTGCCTGATGAGAGACAAAACTATCGAGCAGATCAAGTGACCATCATAGAGGAAGAGCGATTCGAAGGGATGACTAATCCTGGAGATGCTTCTATATTTTTTGCCCTCGAGACGAGAGACGGACATAAAGGCTATATCACCACAGGCTACGGTCCCACAGCTAATGATGATCTCATTAACTTTTTAGCGGAAGCTAAGACCTCCCCACAGCTGAATTAAGCCTACATTACACGACTGAATAACTAACTAAGCAAATACATACATGACTATAGCAAAAGTATATTATTGGTTAGCATCACTGGTCATTATCATCATAGCGATGATATATGGCCAGTTTGTCATTATACCCCTATTGTTTGGGACGCTGCTGGCCGTATTGCTCAATCCTGCTATCCATTGGGTCAGGCGCTTAGTGAAAAGTCATACCGTATCTTTTTTTATAGTGATCTCAGGGCTCATCGCTATACTCACAGCAGTGGGGGCGGGGATCTATCTGCAGATGAAGTCTGTGTTTAGCCAGTTGGAAATCGAGGATCTGGATATTGATAAGGTCAAAAATGAAATCGTCACTATGATGCCTGATATCCTCGGCCAAAATCTGGATAGCAATAATCTGATAGAAAACGGTGCTCAGCGCATCTTGTCATTGACCTCCAATTTGATTCAGTCATTAGTCGGCTCAGGTGGTAATATCCTGTATATCCTCGGTATGGCGATTATTTTCAGCTATTTCTTTTCGATTAATTATCTCAATATTAAGAATGTAGTCTTTGATGAGGTCTCGCTCAAGCGGCAGCATCGACTGCAGGCTATCCTCTCCGAGATACCCATAGTCACCAGGAGCTACATGCAGGGCATGGGTATTGTGATGGTGATCTTAGCCATCATTAATAGTTTAGCTTTTTGGGCGATTGGATTAGACTTTGCTTGGCTATGGGGAGCGTTGATTGGATTACTGGCCATTATTCCTTATTTGGGTAGTTTTATTGGGCTTCTGCTACCATTGAGCTACAGCTTCATACAGTCAGATGATCTGACACAGCCTCTGATGGTTTTGGGTGTATTTTTGGTCATACAGCAGATAGAGGGCAATGTCCTTACACCGAAGATAGTCGGTGATAAGGTCAATGTTGATCCTTTATTGGTGATCATTTTCATGTTGATCTTTGGTAAGATTTGGGGCGTGATGGGAGTGATATTATCGCTACCGATAGCAGGTAGTATCCGAGTGATCATGGATCAGTATCGAGATACTAAGATGTGGGCCACACTCATGGCTAATCATCATGACTCCTCTGAAGAATAAGCTCTATTAAAACTTAAGATAAAAATCCTTGGTGATCTCTTTGTACGCTTGGGTGTATTCATTCTTGCCAGGCTCCCGGATGTATAGTGTAGTTGTCTCTATCAGAGCGGCTTCCACTTTAGCAAATTCTACCATTATTCTTTCCAGCTTTTTATTCGCATCAGGATATACCTCCATGATACGCTGAGGATAGAGATTATAGGTTTTTGCTACCTCGATGAGTCTCACTCCCTCGACATCAGGGAGTATCACTCCGAATAAGCCAGTCGGGGAGAGTAGATTTCGGACGGCACCGAGCAGATCACCATGAGCCAGCTTGGTAGTATGTCTTACGTTGGTTTTATCCTGAGAGTGTGATAATGTCCCCCCTGAGAAAAACGGAGGATTACTCACGATATAGTCATATTCATCATCATTGAGTTTAGCAAAGACTTGAATACTGTCTTGGACTATGGTGACTCGATCACTCCAGTCGGACGCTGCTACATTCTCTTTTGCTTGGGTGGCAGCTTCGGCGTCTATTTCTACTCCAGTGACCTGTGCCTCGGGAGCACGCTGTGCTGCCATAAGCGTGATGACACCTGATCCTGCTCCGATATCGAGGATAGATTTGGCTGAGCCAATATTGATCCAAGCTCCGAGCAGGACACCGTCAGTACCTACTTTCATACCACATCGATCCTGCTCGATTTTGAACTGTTTAAACTGAAAAGGATTAGTCATATCACAAAATTATAAAATGTATCAGTTATGGAGACTGACAAATAGGCGACACACTCTACAAAAGCTCTACAAATAATTAACTACTATCCTACTTGCGAATGACTAATATTGACTATTTTTGACCGACCCAAACCCTTCAACACCTCTTGAAACAATATGAAAATCAGGAATTTATTATAGTTCCTGAATGTTGTTTTATATATCTACAATTGGTCTACACCATTATGACTAAGGTCTGAGCAATCGTAGAGTTGAATTAACGGAAATGAAGATTTTAAATACGCTTGTTCTTACATTGCTAGCATTAGCATTTGTCCACGCTCATGATGTAGAGTTGAGATTCGTGGAAAAAGAAGTCAAAGGTAATATGCTCTATATCGACGTCGATATCAGGGCAAGTTCATATGATTTCTCTTTAGCCAGTCACAATCTCAGAGCTTACTATGACCACGAGTCTTTAGATTTTATCGAGTTAGTGAGTCTACTCCCGAGTGATAAATACACCACACCTCAAGTAAAGCACAAGGTCTCTACTCAAAAGAATGTTCCTATTAATGTATTATCGTTTGATGATGATTTTGGGTTTATCAACGCCAGTGTCATTCTCAACGATATACAAGAAGGAGGAGTAGGAGTCACGACCGACTGGCAGACCATTCATACTGCAGTATTCAAAATCAAAGATCACGAAAGTAGTCCAAGTGTCGTCTGGGCTCTCGAAGGGCGTACAGATGAGTATGCGACAGCATTCGTAGAGATCGCAGAATGGCTCTCACCAAGTGAAATCAAAGCAAAAAATGTATTTGATGTAAGAAACTATGAGGGGCAACTGGCTAAAAATGAGTCTATAGATACAGAAGCAATAAGCATTGTGATCGGTCCTAATCCTGCACAGGATAAGGCGATCATCACTCATAGCCTATCAGCTGCTGACCTTACTATCATCGATCTCTCAGGACAGATCGTATCTCAAGATAAAATGAACGACGATGAGCACATCGTAGACATGACTGCCATGGTAGAAGGTGCTTATATTTTTATGATAGAAAAAGACGATTACTCTTACACTGAGCAAGTGGTCAAGAGATAATCCATTAAGATAAAGTCAACAATTGGTATTTGGGGGAAATCCCAAATAATAGACAAGGGATCAAATCAAAGGATTTGGTCCTTTCGTTTTTATGCCCTGTACTATTTGTGAAGTAAACCAATCGGGGATCGTTGTGTTTAATGATTATGACCAAAACGTTAAACACGAAGCTGAACCAACAAGATATTGACAGGATCATAGAGATGGCTTGGGAAGACCGTACTCCTTTTGGTGCGATCGAGCTACAGTATGGTCTGTCTGAGGGCCAAGTGATACAGCTGATGCGACGAGAGATGAAGCGAAGTAGCTTCAAGATGTGGCGTCAGCGAGTACAAGGTCGATCAACTAAGCATCGTGCAAAGCGTCAGTTCAGCCAAGGAGCATTCAAATGCTCCCGACAAAAATCTATCACACACAATAAAATCTCAAAACGATAAATGGGACAACTACTAATAATAGGTGCCTCGCATGGTATCGGTCGAGCTATCCTCGATCAGCAGATAGACCAGCGAGCCTGTACCGTCATCAATCGGACGCCAACAGATCTATCGCATCCTCATCTCACGGAGTACAATCTGGATGTGCTTTCTGACGAACTGCCGGAGATCGATGAGATAGATGGGATCATATACTGTCCTGGCTCTATCAATCTGAAACCGATCAGCAGTATCAAAGAAGAGCTTTTGAGACAGGACTTCGAGATCAATGTCGTAGGAGCTTACCGTGTGATACGCCATTATCTCAGAGCCCTGAAAAAAGGGAATAATCCTTCGATTACCTTATTTAGTACAGTGGCTGTAGATCTGGGTATGGCTTTTCATACCTCAGTAGCTGCCGCTAAAGGAGCCGTAGAAGGTATGATGCGCTCACTGGCAGCCGAGCTGGCTCCGACTATACGAGTCAACGCCATAGCGCCGACTATCACTGATACTCCGCTGGCAGCCTCTCTCCTGCGAAATGATAAGATGATCGAAAAAATGAAAGAGCGACATCCGCTCAAGCGAATCGTACAACCAGAGCAGATCGCTGCAGTAGTGGATCTACTAATCGGAGAAAATGGATCTGCTATCACTGGTCAGGTATTCACCATAGATAGCGGTATCTCCGGGGTGAAAGTGTAAATATTATTTAGTAGCACAACAAAATGAATCAATATGTTTGGGTGGTTAAAAAGTAAAGACAAGACAGCTGGATTGCAAAAGCAATATCAGAAACTCATGAAAGAGGCATTTGATCTTTCAAAAACAGATCGACAAGCGTCAGATCTGAAATATGCAGAAGCAGATAAAATCATGAGCCAGATCGAAAAACTAAAACAAGAAGCTAATTGAGAAAAACCTACAGCGGAGAAGACATCCGCAATATGGAGAACATCTATAGACTGAGCCTTGTCAATTCCCTATCTGGGATCAAGCCGGCTAATCTGATCGCTACACGCAGCGCTGATGGGGTAGACAATGTGGCGATCTTTAGCTCAGTCGTCCATCTCGGTTCCAATCCGGCTTTATTAGGTTTCGTCATGCGTCCTACGACTGTGATACGTCACACCTATGATAATATCAAATCCTCAGGACTATATACCATTAATCATCTCCCTAATCACCTAACTGCAGAAGCTCATTATAGCTCTGCAAAATTTGAGGATGGCGTATCCGAATTTGATGCCTGTGGTATTGAAATGGACGAGATTGAGGGTTTTGACGTGCCTTTTGTAGCGGATAGTCCAGTACGGATAGGGATGAGATTTGTACAAGAAGTACCGATAGAGGTAAATGGTACCATCATGATGATAGGGCGGATAGATTATCTGGATATCAAGTCATCTATGCTTGCCGATGATGGATCACTGGATCTATCAGCAGGTCAGGTAGCAGGGATATCAGGACTGGATAGTTACTACAGTATAGAGCGCATCGCTAAGTACCCATATGCTCGTGTAGGTCAACCCTCTAAGAATATCCTCTAACTTATGCGAAAAGCACATCTCCCAGAGAAAGTATGTGCCACATGTGGTAGACCATTCGCTTGGCGCAAAAAATGGGAGAAGGTGTGGGATGAAGTGAAATACTGCAGTGAGCGCTGCCGCAGAAACAAACCCTCCAAGAAATAAGACGGAATGGCTAAAACAATACGACTCATCCTTGGTGATCAGCTCAATGAGAATCATAGCTGGTACGAGGAGGTGGATGATGAAGTCATCTATACGCTCATGGAGATCAGACCTGAGTCTGAGTACGTGACGCATCATATACAGAAGATAGTAGGCATTTTTTTGGGCATGCGGACCTTTGCTGAGTGGCTCAGAAGAGCAGGTCATCAAGTGAAATACTGGAAGATCACCGATGATGAAAATGAGCATGACTTCATCAAGAATATAAAGACACTCATAGATGAGGCATCCGCAGAGTTGGTCGAGTACCAAGAACCAGACGAGTGGCGCTTAGACCGCTTGTTAGCAGAGGGATTGTCAGAGCTTGATATTGAGCATCATATGGTGTCTTCAGAGCACTTTTATACGGAGAGAGCTGAGCTTGAGGAGATGTTTCGAGACAAAAAGTCTTATCTCATGGAGACTTTTTATCGTAAGATGAGGCAGCAGCACGATGTGCTCATGGATGATGGAGATCCCGTCTCTGGCAAGTGGAACTATGATAAAGAAAACCGCAAGAAGCTCCCTAATAAAATCACAGTTCCTCAGCCTCGGCTCTATAGTCACGATGTCTCTGATATCCTCAGCGAGATCAATGAGGCGGGTCTGGATAGCATTGGGCATATAGACGAGAGCGCATTCATCTGGCCCAAGAATAGGAAGGAGGCACTCGAGGTATTAGAGTATTTTGTGAGTGATTTATTAGATGGATTTGGGACCTATCAGGATGCTATGTCGGTGGAGGAGTGGAGCGTATTTCATTGTCGCCTGTCCTTCGCTATGAATACTAAGATGATATCTCCTCGTGAGGTAGTCGATGCAGTAGAGCGTGCCTACTTTGATCGAGAAGGCGATCTACATCTGAGTCACGTCGAGGGTTTTATCAGGCAGATATTAGGATGGAGGGAGTATATGCGAGGACTCTACTGGGCTAAGATGCCTGACTATGCTGAGCAAAATCATTTTGGTCATGATAGAGCACTCCCGTCGTATTATTGGACAGGAGATACCCAAATGAAATGTCTTTCCTGTGCAATATCCCAATCTCTGGACTACTCCTATGCCCACCATATTCAGCGTCTTATGGTCACAGGCAATTTTGCACTACTCACAGGCGTCGATCCTGATGAGGTAGACCAGTGGTATCTCGGCATATATATAGACGCTTTTGAGTGGGTCGAGATCACTAATACTCGGGGCATGAGTCAGTATGCAGACGGAGGTATAGTCGGTACTAAGCCATATGTATCATCCGGCTCATATATCAATAAGATGAGCGACTACTGTCGGTCCTGCCATTATGATCATAAAGAAAAGGTAGGTGATAAAGCCTGTCCATTTAATAGTCTTTACTGGAACTTCTTAGACCGACACCGAGATAAACTATCGAATAATCCTCGAATGTCGATGATGTATCGTGTATGGGACAAAATGGATAATCAGGAAGAGCTACTCCAGCAAGCCAAGTACTACCTCGATCATATCGAGGAGCTATAGACTATCACTCTGCCTCTCCAGTACCTCTATCATAGGGGATGCTGCCGATCTTGATGCGATCCGCTCCATCAAAGGTGATAGTCGTCTGATAAGGAGCGCCATCACACTTCATGTCTGCAGTACCGGTAGCGCAGTCAGTGATAGTATAGGTACAGGTCATCTCATTATAGTCTACACCAGTCACCTCCATGGTGCCGCTGAGACCTCCAGAAAAGATCATACTACCTCTCATATGACCAGCCGAGAATGGGCCCTTTAACTGATCATATACCGCACAGGGATCTGTGGAGATAGTTGCAGATGCATCGCTTTTCGTGCTATTGTCGCATGCTGCTAATAGGGTGACACTAAATAAAAATGACCAAAGTACTCGCATGACTGATTCTGATTTGAATTAGGTATTGATTCGCAAATCTAAAAATTCTCATTCACAGTGTTAATCATAATCTGATATCTGGAGCCGACAGTAGCAAAATATGTACCTTTGTATTTCAGAGATTAATCTTCAAAATGACACTTTTAATAGTTTTCTTTTTGCTTTCCATTGGGTTTTCATTTTTGTGCTCTATTTGGGAGGCTGTATTGTTGAGTATCACTCCCTCATATGTCACCTCAAAGGTTCAGCAAGGGACCTCAGTGGGAAAGGACCTTCAGATGTTTAAAAAAGATATTGATCGGCCACTATCGGCTATCTTGACACTTAATACGATCGCCCATACGGTAGGTGCTATCGGAGTAGGAGTGCAGGCCAGCTCTGTCTTTGGAGATAGCGATGTGCCTCTTTTCGGAGGATTCAGCATATCTATGGAGTCGATCATCGCTGGTCTGATGACACTTTTCATCTTGATACTCTCTGAGATCATACCTAAAACACTTGGTGCTAACTTCTGGAAACAGTTAGCGCCTTTTACAGTGAAAAGCTTGAAGATCTTGCTTTTTGTATTGGCTCCATTCGTATGGATCAGCCAGCTGATCACTAAAAATCTGAAGACAGATAAAAGTAAAAGTGTCCTCAGTAGAGCAGACTTCTCAGCAATGGCTCAGGCTGGTGAGGAGAGTGGAGTGCTCAAGACTACTGAAAGCATCACTATCAAAAATCTTCTTCGTCTCGATACACTGACTGTGAGTAGCATCATGACTCCTCGTAGTGTCATGACGAGTACTGATGTGACGGTGACACTGGCGGACTATTATGAATCCAGCCAACCTATTAAGCATAGTCGTATTCCGATTTTTGATGAGAATAAAGAACAAATCGTTGGGATCCTACTTAAAGATGATGTCCTCGAGGGTTTAGTAAAAGGGAAAGGAGATGATACAGTAGATACGCTCATGCTCAAGCCTATATTTATTAATCAAAATGATAACCTCAACAAATTTCAGGGTCAGCTCATGAAGGCTAAAGCTCATTTGGCCATCGTAGTAGATGATTTTGGAGCTGTAGTAGGGTTAGCTACTTTGGAGGATTTATTTGAGACTATACTCGGTCTGGAGATAGTCGATGAGACTGACGATATCGCTGATCTGCAGAAGCTCGCTCGAGATAACTGGGAGAAGAGAGCTAAAGAGTTAGGGATTATTAAATAGCAATCTCCAATGCTCAGTATATAGCTACTGAACTCAAAGGTCTTATCCGTTGTTTTCTCTAAAAGTAAAAAAGAGAATATAAGCGGATGGAAAATAACACATCATATAGAGATCTAACTCCAGAAGAGGAAAGAGTCATCGTGCATAAGGGTACAGAAATGCCTTTCACTGGAGAGTACAACAATATCAAGGCGAAAGGTGTATACCACTGCCGTAGATGCGATGCAGCGCTCTATCGCTCTGAGGACAAATTTGCCTCAGGCTGCGGATGGCCGAGCTTTGACGACGAGATCGATGGGGCGGTGACCAGAATCCCAGATGCGGATGGCCGACGTACTGAGATCGTCTGTACTAATTGTCAAGGGCATTTAGGGCATGTCTTCATAGGTGAAAGATTTACTGATAAGAATACACGCCACTGTGTGAATAGTATATCGATGATCTTTAAGCCTGCAGAATAATGTTTTGTGTCTTAGCGATCACATTTTGATTTTTTCAGATATCAGCTTTTATCAACGCATATGGCAGCCGTTTTAGCTAAAAATGAGCTAAATAGAGTCATTATGCTTCATTTTAGCCGATTTGTAGATCATGTAAAGATTACTTTTTGCGTAAGCATTACAAGTAAAGGTTAATTTGACTTTTCAGAACTGGACATGCACTGTATGTTTGAGCTATGGGACTATGTTGCTTCCCTGTTTTGTTATTAGATATCATGATGACGACTTATGATGACACAATGAGAGCAACAGCCATTTTCAATTTTTTTCTTTATGGGATTTTTAGGATTGGAAGCTGAATATATTTTTGATGTCAGAAAGGGACATTTCGATTTCTATTGATATGCTTCCAATCCTTTTTCTTTTCACCACATTTGATTTTTATAGGATATACTGGAAATTGCCTTGACGAAAGTCGAGACTTTGACCATGATAACAAAAAAGCCTGATCTCATCGAGATCAGGCTTTATACTTTGTATATGATGTGTTAGGCTTATTCAGCTTTTTGATAGTCTTCCCAAGACATGGTCTTATACTTTTCTTCTTTAGCGAATGCTAACTCCTTCATGAGCTGCGGTGATTGCTTATATCCTGGGCTGATCATGATACGAGCGAATGTCTCATCCAAGAGTACAAAAGCAGGATATCCCATTCTCCCATCTAATAGTGCATAGGCTAATTGGTGAACACCTCTGCGACCTGCATTGACAAATTGAAACTCCTGATCGTTAAAAACGATCGCTTCTTTTTGCTCTGCATTGAATTTTACAGGATAGAAATTTTCATTGAGATACTTCACTACATCAGGATCCGTGAAAGTGGTTTTATCCATCTTTTTGCACCATCCACACCAGTTAGTGTAGAGATCTACGAATACCTTTTTAGGTGTCTCTTGAGAGAGTTCATAGGCCTCTTCCCAAGTATACCATTTGATAGTCTCTGGCTCTACAGGTTTCTCCGTTACAGGAGCAGGATTGACGAGAAATAGCGTCACTAACAGTTGAAGTAGAATATGCATAGTCTTATTTTATAATAATGTGCAATCCAAATATCGGATAATCTCTTATTTTTTGCTGCGTATATGATTAGTACAACGGAAATTTTGTGCCAAATAGTTCGTCTTACGACAGTAGTAGCTGTTTAGACTTTGTTAAATAAGCCATCGGAAGTGCCGAGATAAGTGTCCATTTTCATTTTTTTGTAGCATGACATATCAAGAGACTATTGATTTCTTATTTGCACAGGTGCCGATGTATCAGAAGTACGGCGCCTCAGCTATCAAGATGGATCTATCAAATATTGAGAAACTGGTAGCGCATCTGGACAGCCCACATGAGAGCTGGCCCTCTATCCATATAGCGGGTACTAATGGGAAGGGCACCGTCACACATATGATAGCCTCGATACTTCAGGAGCATGGCTATCAAGTAGGGGTCTATACTTCTCCCCACTATGTCGACTTCAGAGAGCGTATCAAGATCAACGGGGAACTCATCGATGAGAATTATGTAGTCGATTTTGTCCAAAATCATCAAGATCATATTCAGCAGAGTGAGTATAGCTTTTTTGAGCTATCAGTAGGCATGGCTTTTCGCTATTTTGCTGATCGTGAGGTTGATATAGCGATCATAGAGACAGGACTCGGTGGTCGTCTCGACTCGACTAATATTTTGAACCCATTAGTCTCTGTGATCACCCATATCAGTATGGATCATATGAATCTCCTCGGTGATACGATAGAGCTCATAGCGGCTGAAAAAGCAGGCATTATCAAATCCAAAAAGCCTGTAGTAATAGGGCGGTATCAGGCCAGTTGTGATCGTGTATTTTATGAAAAAGCAAAATCATGCTATGCGCCTTTGAGTTTCGCTTCGGTAGAGTGGGTACATAATAATGGGGTGATGTATCAACGCCATGATAGCGAAAACTTTCTGTCAGTATCGACTGAGTCCGAATCTCCTTTTTACATAGAAAACGTAAAAACGGCAGTAACAGCGGTGTATGCTCAGTCGATGTACAGTATCAGTCGATCATCAATAGAGAAAGGCATCAAAAACTATCGTAACAATACTAACTATATCGGTCGATGGATGTCCCGGGATATTGATGGAGTACGCATCATAGCTGACAGCGCCCATAATGAAGATGCTGTGAAAAAAGTCCTAAGTCGTCTCCAAAATGAGAAGTATCTTAATCTACATATGGTAATAGGTTTCGTAGGGGATAAAGATCATGATAAGATCCTCGCTATGATGCCTCGTGATGCTGATTATTATTTCGTGCAGCCATCGATATTCAGAGCATTAGCTGCTAAAGATTTAGCTGAGAAGGCAAATTCGTATGATTTGTACGGGGCGTATTTTATTGATGTTGCGGAAGGCTACAAGAAAGCGCTTGAGCAGGCTCAATCAGGAGATCTGATATATATCGGGGGTAGTAGTTTTGTGGTCGGAGACTATTTAGCGAATATCTGAGATGTGTCTTTAAAAGCTTTGAACTCTAAGGCATTGCCACATGGGTCTAAGAAAAACATCGTAGCTTGTTCACCGACTTCTCCTTTGAATCTTATATAAGGCTCAATCACAAACTCTATATTGAGTCCTTTTAGGCGATCCGCCAATGCCTCCCAATCTGACCATGGAAGTACTACTCCATAATGCGGTACAGGGACAGCATGTCCATCTACGTCATTGTGATGATTAGTTTCTGAGGGGTTTTTGGGCTTGTAGTGTATGACAAACTGATGCCCATACATATTGAAGTCTACCCATTTATCAGCAGATCTTCCCTCTTCGCATAGAAGTACATCTCGATAAAATACTCTTGCTTTTTGGACATCATCGACAGGTATGGCCACGTGAAATGGTGAAATGGTGCTACTCATAATAGTTATAAGAAGTTTTTGTGCGAGAAGTACTTATGATATACAAAGAGCACTATCACAGCTCCTGCGAATGCCATAAGGATATCTCCCAGCAGCGCTGAACTTTGCAGGCCTATGAAGCCACCTAAGACTCCTCCGACGAAGGCCCCAATGATTCCGATGATCAATGAGGACAACCATCCTCCTTTTTCATTTTGAGAAGTCACCATCTTAGCTAAGCTACCTGCGATGAGCCCGACTAACAAATATTTAATAAGTCCCATATTTTAAAGATAGCAAAACAATCTTAATCCGAAATATGATTTGCGGGTATCTGATCGCTCAGCAAGAAATACTATGTGTAAAGTGAAAAGTAAAATTCTAATCTATAGGCTTACATTTTATAAGTGACTATCGTACGGTATCCGTGAGGTACTGGCGATAAAAGAATAATGTCATCACACTACCGATAAAGGCAATGATGAGATTAGGTATTACCATTTCTGCTTTAATACCGATCAAGGCAGCTGCAAAACCTCCAAAGATCGCACCTACGATAGCGATAATGAATGCAAAAACATTGTTGTTAAAATCCAGGGTTGGTACCATCCGGCGGGCCAATAAGCCTCCGATGACTCCCACACCCAACCATAATAATAGTGTCATAGTCTTAGTATTTTCATTTAATATACTCTAAATAACTCAAAAAATCCACCTTAAACACAATATTCGACAACTATGTCAGTTATCCGGCGATGGTATTGTTTAGATATCAAGGAATGTACTATGTATTCCCTTGATTTTTAGTAATTAGGATTGCAGCTTTATCTCGATTGACTATGATTGATGCATTCAGCTCAAATCCCGCTAAGATGATAAACGCATTGATCTGTAGCCATAATAAGATCACGATGAGGGCTCCTATCGATCCATATACCTCATTATATCGATCAAAATTATTAATGAAATAAGAGAAGCCTACTGAGCAGAGCAATGATGAAAATGTAGCCATAGTAGCTCCAGGGTTGATCCATTTGAGCGGGCGGTAGGTCGAGGGCCCATAGCGATAGATGACTGTGATCACGGAGTAAAACAGGAAGACCACTACGATCCATTTGAACACTACGAAAAGAATACTGGCTGCAGCTGTCAGATTGAGCAAGCTGACTAATAGGTCAAGTACCTGTCTACCTAAGATGATGAGCACCACTGATAGGATCAAAATAAAGACAAACAGCAGAGTGAGATTGAGGGCGACGAGACGTTTTTTGAAGTAGCTGCGACTTTTGAAACTCATGTCGTAGGATTTATCAAAGCCGTACATGATCGTCAGCATGCCTGATGAAGCAAAAATCACGGAGAATAAGAAACTTATACTCTGTAGCCCAAATGAACCCTCTGTCTTAATACCTGTGATGATATCCATGAGGTAAGCTCGTCCAGCTTCTGGGATCACTCCTGATACCGAGCTATCCAGCTGCTCGATCGTCGACTCTGCCCATGGTGTCAACGATAATAAGGGTAAGACAAAGATCACAAATGGGAATATGGATAAAAAGAGACTGAATGCCACAGAGTTAGCTCGAGTAGGGAGGTCATCTCGCTTTAGCTCAGCATAGATGAATATGATGACATCGTATATTGGTACTTCATTAAATCCCGGTAGGCTGACTTTCTGTGACCAGTCTATCCATTTTTGGACGTCATACTTTTCTTGTAGTTTAGATGATATGATTCGCTTCAGCCAGCTCAAAAGAATTTCTGTAGTTTGTCGCAAAGGTACGACGGAGCTGATACTCTCTTGTTAGTTTTCATGTCAATGAAAAAAAGTTTGACCTCACCTTTGTTGAGTAGCTCATCATTTTGATTGTAGATCTCATGCCGAAAGGTGATCATCTTAGTCGGCATCTCGTCGAGGATTGTCACTATGCGGAGGTGGTCATCGTACTTAGCTGGCATCCGATAGCGGCAGTTGAGATTGAGCACAGGCATCATGACCTGCAGCTCATCCTCCATGTGCTGATAGGTGATGCCGAGATCACGGATCATCTCAGACCGTCCTATCTCATAGAGTTTAGCGTAGTGGCCATAGTAGAGATAGCCCATTTTGTCTGTTTCGGCATATCTGACTCGCTTGAAGCATTCAGTTTTGAGCATAGTGGTTTATGATTTAGCTCGGTTAATAGGACATGTCATGCAGTGCGAGCCACCTCGAGCTCTGGATAGCTCAGCCGATGGTATGGTGATGATGGTCTTCTGGAGCTGCGAGACATAGTCAGGATTTGCATTACTATATTTGAATACATCATCAGCATCGAGCACCTTGAACCCCGCTTTTTCAAATTCATTGAGCGTTTTCAGATTTCTATCATAGCTGATGGCTACACCTGGTCGGATGGCTACGAGATTACTACTATCAGTCCACTGCTCTCGCTCCTGATAGGGCGACACGCCACCACCGGAGAATATATAGTTCATCTCCTTATTGATCTCAGCATCGATGAAGTTTCGGATAGAGGCATATACTCTTTTGGTCCCTGACGTATGATGTACGATGACATTAGAGCCGATGCCATCGTAGACGATCGGCTTATAGCAGACTACAGTATCTTGATCCACTCGAGTGAATAGTGTGTCAATATGCATGAAGCTACGCTCATTAGGTATGGTCACTTGCACTACATGTTCGACGATACCCTTTTCGAAAATTTTATTTTTGATACTCTCAAATGCATATGGAGTAGTACGCTCACTGCTGCCGATGAGCAGATGCTCTGGGCCAAACATCATGATATCGCCACCCTCAGCACTTACTCGCTCAGCTCTGCGGGATGGAGGAAATTGTTCCAGATTATTTAAATCAATGACTCTACCATCGCTCTTCATCTTGCTGAACATCGGGTGAAAATTGAAAATGAACTGACTTAAAAGATTCTCTCTGTGACGTGCTTCTTTGGCTGCCTTAGAGAGTAGGATGTTGTCCTTGATCATCACCGCTATATCTCTGGTAAACATATAGTTTGGGATAGGATCAAATAGTATGCGCTCATCCTCTTTGAGATATCCTGTGATGAGGACTTTGCTCAGCCTTTTCGGCGAAAGTCCCTGTAAGTAGCTCGTATAGCTCTGCGGTAGCTCCTCAAAGTCTACTACCTTGTCCAATAGCTCATGGTCGATATCTGGACACTCTTTGATCGCTTCTTCTAATAGATCTTGCACCTCCAGCACATTTTCCTCGCCGATCAGTAGATGGAGCAGTCGTAAGAAAACACGGTACTCCTCATTCATCAGAGGATAAAACACGATATCGTCAAATAGTAGCTCTTCTGCATCTTTTGGTGAGATGCGTGATATTCCTTCGTCTGGAAAGTGGACGATTACTTTCTTGAGCTGAGTTATTTCGTTGTCTACGTACATGTTTTTAGTTTATCTGCCATCTAAGAGGCGAAATTAATCAAATAGGTCACTTTTAGAGTCACTTTGATTTTTCTATCTCGATCAGCGTCTTTTTGGTCCTTTGAGGACAATGTTTTCTATAATAGTCTGCTCTATAGGCGCCTTAATATATTATTTTCGAGCTTTTATATAAAATCAAGTCGCTTCAGTCGACGAAAACCTCAAAATCGGCGTTGATATGAGTATGCTGAAAAAATTAAAATCAATATTCATAGAAGAAGTGGATGATCCGAAAGCATCTACCACTACTGAAAGTAAAGTATCTCACAAAGCTGAAGATAAATCTCCTCCAACTGAGGAACCTAAAGCTAATCCTTCGCCTGCAGTTAATGCTTCCACATCTCAAAGTCAGACTACTTCCTCTAAAGGTAAACCTGATGACAAGTTCGTAGATCTCCTGCTTAAGGCCATCGAAGCCAATAATGTTGAGGGCTTTGACTATCTGGAGTATAAGCAGTCATTGCGTTCATTGATGAAAATAGAGCCAGATGAGGCGAAGCGATTTCAAAATGCTTATGCTATGGCGCAGACTATGGGGCTGGATAAAGCAAAGCTGTTTGGCAGTGCTAAAAAGTATATCCAAGTACTGCAGACAGAAGAGCAGAAGTTTGCCCAAGCATTTGAAAAGCAAAAATCTGCACAGGTTAACCAGCGAGAAGAAAAAATACAGAATCTCAATAAGTCTATCGTAGCTAAAGAAGAGCAAATAAAGAAGCTCCAGGCGGAGATAGAGGCTGCTAAAAAGGAGCTATCGACCATCGAAAGTAAAATCAATCAGGCGATGGCTAAGGTACAGTCCACTCGTGATGGTTTTTATGCTTCGTACAATATGGTCTTGGATCAGATCAAGAGTGACCTTGAGAAGATTAACAATTATATCGCATAGCTGGCAATACTTGTTTTTTGTGGTATAGAATGCGTATTTTGCTGATAGGCAGATCAATAAGAATCAAGAGAAGAAATGGATAGTAATTATAAGCCAAAATCATTTTGGCGAAAGCCAGAAGGAGTCACAGGTGCATTAGTATTAGGTGGTATAGTAGTCGTGGGCGGCTATCTGATATTCGGAGCATTGCCAGCGATCATAGCTGCAGCTTCCAGCACCTTAGGCTTAGCAGGGATCATTCTGTCCCTCGGACTGATCATCTATATGGCGCTCGATAGTAAGGCTCGTAGCCTGATCTGGTATATGTATAAGAGTGCGATGAGGTGGATCACTGGACTATTCGTACAGATCGATCCGATAGCTATCCTAAAGAGCTACGTCGATGAGATGAACGCTAATCTCAAAAAAATGAATAAACAGATCCTGCAGCTCAGAGGCCAAATGCACAAGCTAAAGGAACTCATGATCAATAATCAAAAGGAAATAGAGAGTAATCTGACGCTGGCTCAAGAGGCCAAAGAACAAGATCAGCGCTCACAGGTGATCCTCCGCAGCAGAAAGGCAGGTAGACTCAAAGAGTCTAACATGAAATACGATGAGCTCTACCGTAAAATGGGCGTACTCTACAAGGTCCTCAAGAAAATGTATGAAAACTCCGAAATCCTCAAGGAGGATGTGGCCGATCAAGTCGAAATCAAAGAGCAAGAGCTCAAAGCCATGAAGGCCAGCCATAGTGCTATGAGCTCAGCGATGAATGTCATCCGTGGCAATAAAGATAAGCGCCAGATGTTTGAGATGGCGCTCGAGGCAGTCGCTGATGACGTAAGTAATAAAGTAGGGGAGATGGAGCGATTCATGGAGATGTCCGAAAACTTCATGGGAAGTATTGATCTACAGAATGGAATCTTTGAAGAAGAGGGCCTCAAAATGCTCGAACAATGGGAGAAAGAAAACTCTCTGCTCCTATCGGACGAAAAAGACACCCTCCTGCTCGAGGGTGAGACCGTGGAGACTCTCGATCTCAATGAGTCTATGGTCAGTAAAGAGCGTGTCGAGCGTGTCAATCAATACGATAGTCTTTTTGACTAAGCCATCTTCCTAAATACTGACTGGCATAAGGTGACTTATGACATAAGTAGTGGTCCATATAAGAGACTATCTCTTGATGCAGATATCGACACTGATATTTGTTAAAGCTATTGTACTTTTGTAGTGTCTTATCTCAGGAGAGGGCATGTCTTATTATAATAATCAATATCAAAACAAATGGCACGACGACGATTGACCATGTTTTCTAAGTTTTTGTTGACGATTCTTATCGTCGGCGCATTAGTTATGGCAGGGTATTATTTCCTCAATAAAACATCATTTGGACAAGAGCTAAAGGAGCAATCTTCGGAGGTGAGTACTGCTGATAGTGGATCATCATCTGAGAGTAAGAGTCCTTTCTCTTTTGGTAAGAAAGATGATGATGTCATCAAGATCGGTGTAGTGACATGGGGAGGATATGCTGGAGGTCAATATTTCAACGAAGGATTTGAGGCATCCGAAGCTTCTCGTTTTTATAAAGACTATGGACTCAAGGTCGAGTTTAAAGTATTAGACGATTTCGAAGCATCAAGAAATGCATTCAAAGCGGATGAAGTAAATCTTTTATGGGTGACTATAGATGCATTCCCTACGGAGGTGAATGGACTGAGTGATTTTGATCCAGTAGTCGTCTGGCAGGCAGACTGGTCTCGAGGTGGAGATGCTATCGTGGCGAGACGAGGTATCACTAAGGTCTCAGACCTTAAGGGCAAAAAGATCGCTGTAGCAGAGCTGACGCCATCCCATTCTTTCTTATTATGGATGCTGGATGCTGGAGGACTCTCCGTGGATGACGTACAGATCGTACCTCAGGCGAGTGCTATAGACGCCGCTGAAGTATTCAAAGCACAGCGAGTAGATGCAGCGGTGGTATGGAGTCCAGATGATATACTCAGCCTCAAGGCAGTACCAGGGTCAAGAGTTTTAGAAAGTACGAGATCGGCAGCCTACATCATTGCAGATGTATTCATGGCTAAGCGTGGCTGGGTCAATAAGAATAAAGAAACAGTGAATAAGCTCTATGAAGGCTGGATGAGAGGTGCTGCAGAGATTAATTCTGATCCTCAGGCACGTCGCAAGGCTGCGGAGATATTAGCTCGAGAATTCACTGAGAGAGGTACTGCACTCACTACTGATGAGGCTGCTGAGATGATAGGCAATGTACATCTGACGACTCACGGAGATAATAAAAATTTCTTTGGATTAAATAGTGACTATCAAGGGGTGACAGGAAATAATCTTTACTCTAACATGGCAATCAAATATCAAGACCTTGGCTTTATCGAGGGTAATGTGCCTAACTGGAGACTCATCTCATATCCTGCAGCAGTGGTCAGTACAGATCTCACAGGTCCACAGCATGCTGCGGAGAAGTCCAAGACATTCACCCAAGCATCAGCAGCGGATGAAAAGAAAGAAGCTATAGCGAGTAAGAAAGTAAGTATCAACTTCCGTACTGGAGAATTTCAGCTGGATGAGAATGCCAAATATATAATCGATAAAGAATTCGTAGATATAGCTAAGGCATTCGCTAATAACAGAATCCGTATCGAAGGTAATACTGATAACACTGGAAACTACAACATGAATGTGCAGCTATCTAAGCGTCGAGCTCAGTCGGTAGTGGACTATCTCGTGAGTCAGTACAATATGCCGAGAAATCGATTCATCGTAGTCGGTAATGGTCCTAATAAACCAATAGCTGACAATAGTACGGATAGTGGTAGAGCTCAAAATCGTCGCACGGATTTTGAGTTAGTCGCAGACTAATCATCAGGTAAAATCGCACTGCATGTGGATGTTCAAACTCAGAGGTAATCTTACCAGACAGCAAGAGTGGCTTTTGTCATTCGCTGGTTTTGTGGTGATACTTTTGGTATGGTGGATCTTGGCAGAGGTATTCGCTCAGAGAGTTCCTATTGTCGAAGGGTACAATCAGACGCTACCCAGCTCCATTGGAGAGGACGTAGACATGGCAAAGCTAGACTCTATAGCTCGTGCCGATTCTATCGCTTTCGCCAATGCTACAGAGTTTGAAAAAGTCTATAAGCTGCTACCGACACCGCTATCGGTAGTTAAGTCATATCCTTCGCTGATCAGCGGCGATCAGCTCGTATCGAATAGTCTACAGTCTATCTGGATCAATTTGCAGGGCTATGTCTGGGCGATCTTGCTCTCTATACCCATTGGATTTTTGATTGGCTTATTTCCTGTCTTCAGAGGTATGTTTAGTAAGCCTGTGGATGCGCTTCGGTTTTTACCCCTGACAGCATTGACTGGTCTTTTCATATTATGGTTTGGCATTGATCAGCCGATGAAGGTGGCATTTTTAGCCTTCGGTATCATCGTCTATTTGCTCCCAGTAGTAGTCCAGCGGATATGGGAGGTGCAGGATGTCTACCTCAAGACGGTCTATACGCTCGGGGCGAATAGCTGGCATACTATTAAGACTGTGTATATCCCTGCTGTGATGTCTGTGCTATTTGATGATATCAGAGTGCTGACGGCTATCTCATGGACGTATATCATCATAGCAGAGCTCCTCAATAGGGCAGGAGGGATAGGGTCATTGATCTATATCAAGTCTCGCCAAGGGCAGATAGAAAAGGTTTTTGCAATCTTGATCATGATTATATTTATCGGTTTTGTACAGGACAGAATTTTCGTATTCATAGGCAAGCGATTGTTTCCTCATAAGAACTTTAAGTCTATGCTGCCGGGTATCAAAGAAGCAAGATATGGTATTTATGCTTTGTTGATAGGTCTATTAGTAGCTGTGGTCCTCACGGGGGTCGCTGATCTATCCATATCGACAGTAGTAATGATATTAATCATCGTAGTGCTCTCATCTGCGTTATTCACTGGATATGGCGAATTCATAATCCGAAAATCACAGAATACCAATGGCTAAGTTTCAAGATACAGAGCTGAAGAATATCATAGAGCTAAAAGGGATCGGCCAGTCATACGATGGAGGACAAAACTGGATCATCAAGGATCTTGAGTTTTTGGTAGAGGATAAGCCTGATCAAGGTCAGTTTGTCGTGATCTTGGGTATGTCTGGATCGGGTAAGAGTACTCTTTTGCGGTATATCGCTGGACTTCAGGAGCCTACTGAGGGCCAAGTATTGATACATGGTAAGCCGATGAATGAGGCGCCACGAGTCAGCATGGTATTTCAGCAGTACTCTTCCCTGCCGTGGATGACAGTATTGGAAAATGTCGGTCTCGCTCTACAGTATAAAGGTGTGTCGAAAGAAGAGCGTGATGAGCGAGCCATGGAGATGATCCGATTAGTAGGATTAGAGGGGCATGAGACGAAATTTGCTCAGTATCCGACTCTCTCTGGTGGTCAGCTGCAGCGTATTGCGATTGCTAGGAGTCTACTGGCCAATCCTGAGATATTGGTGATGGATGAGCCTTTTGGGGCACTCGATATAAAGACTCGCCTACAGATGCAGGATCTTTTGATTAGTTTGTGGCATAAGTTTCAGACGACCATATTATTCGTCACGCACGATATAGCTGAGGCTGTATATCTGGGTGATGACATCTATATCCTAAAGTCTCAGCCTTCACGATTTGCTAAGCATATCAAGGTAGATTTGCCCTTTGAGCGAGATCGCAATACTAAGCGCACAGAGCAATACACCAAACTGGTACATCGAGTAGAAGATGCTATGATGGAAGTGGCTGAAATGGGGTGATGCCTAAAGACTTCCTGTCGGCTAATATTATGGCCTTATTACTCTAAACTCTCTATTAGTTCGGTCAACTTCTCAACGGTTAAAGGCTTGTTTACAAACTTTTTGACCAGGCTGTTTTCTTTAGCTTTTTCTTCATCTCTCGGGTTAATAGAGGACGTAAGCATGATGATGACGGTTTCTGCCTTGTTTTCTTCAGCAAGCTGATTGTAATGCTCTAAGAACTGCCATCCATTCATGATAGGCATATTAATATCTAAAAACAAGAGTGTCACCCGATTATCTCCATTTTGTAGATAATCTAATGCATCCTGAGCCATCTGAAATATCACGATTTCTTCCGCAGCGTTCACTTGCTCGAGGATTATTTTATGAAAAAAGTTTGTGTTCTTATCATCATCTATGAGCATGATGCGCTCTAATTTTTTCATGGTTTATGCTTTAGAGATTGTAAAATGAAAAGTACTTCCTTTGCCTTCCTTTGAAGTAAGCCAGATTTTACCATTATGTAAATCGACGACTTTTTTACAATATGAGAGTCCTATTCCTGTACCTACATATTCATCTCGAGTATGCAATCTTTGAAAGATCTCAAAAATTTTTTGGTGATGCTCCTCAGCTATACCAATTCCATTATCAGTGACAGAAAACTGATATTCACCTTCGGCTTCTTCTGCATTGATTTCGATTATAGGCTTAGTAGTCTCGTCTGTGTACTTGATGCCATTGACTATTAGATTTTGTAGTAGTTTGGTGAAATCTGTTTTGAAAGCTTGAATACTCAATGGTGGTCCTATATATTTCACCATAGCATCTTTTTTCTTTATCAGGCTGTTGAGATCTATTTTCAGATCATTTATTACTTTATTAACGTCGACTTCGACTAGTGGTTTTTGCTTATCAAGACGAGAGTAGTCAAGAAGGGAAGTAATAAATTCTTTCATCCTTTGAGTGGATTCAGCAATTACATCTAAGCTTTTTTTACCGAGGTCATCAAGGTTTGCTCTGTTATTTTCTAATAAATAGGAATATGATATAATTGAGTTTAAGGGTTCTTGGAGATCGTGAGATGTTATATAGGTAAATTGTTGGAGCTCATCGTTATTCTTTTTTAATTCAAGATTCGTTAGTCTGAGTTCTTCTGCTGTAGTCATTGCGGTGGTGATATTATTATGAGCCCCGAGCATTCTTATTGGATGCCCATTTTTATCACGTATCGCTAAGCCCCGACATCTGATGTATACAGTTGAGCCATTTTTATGTTTATATCGGACGATCTGATCATATGGATGATTAGGATCTGCACAGTGCTTGTTAAAATTTTCTATAGCTACATTGAGATCGTCCTGATTGATGATGTCTTGCCATGCGGAGGCTTTATGAGGCTTTTTTGCTGGGTCATACCCCAGTTCTGTCCAAAACTTTTCGCTCATCCATTCATGTTCAGGGTTTTCTAAGTCCCAATACCATATGCCGTCGAGAGAGCCAGCTTGAATGAAGTCAAATATGCGAGAGTCGGTTTTGATTAGATCGTACAACTCTTCCCTTAGATAGTGTGTCATCTTGTCTCATATTATAGTTATAAATCAGGGTGTTAAGAGTCTCGAATAGTTTTCAGCTTAATCGATCCTACAATAAAAGTACTACTTCTTTAGACAAAAGGGGAAAGAGAAGACTACTGGCGCTTGGGTAAAATCGTGATACGTCGCATAGAATATATATGCGGTGCCAGAAGGAATCTAATGGATTAAAAAGAATATATGATAGTCAGAAGGAAAGTGTAATATCAGAACACTACCAAGAGATATCCTCATCAGTATCTACGCTATCGGGAGTATCAGAAGACGGGGATTTTGATATAGTGACATCATCATCTTCATCGCTATCCTTTTGCTTTTCCCATTCTTCTTGACGACGATCGTACTGCTCATAGTCGTACTCAGGCATGAGATCATTTTTGACATGGTCGATGGCATCTTGGAGACCTTCGATAAATCTGTTGAAGTCTTCCTTGTACAAGAATATTTTGTGACGGGTATAGCCTGATCCGTTGAATTTTTTGGTGCTTTCGGTCAAAGTCACATAATAGTCCTCCCCTTTGGTCTTTCTCACGTCGAAGAAGTAGGTTCTTCGTTTTCCTGCTCGCACCTTGTTAGAATAAACACTTTCTAAACCTTGACCGTATTCATTTTCCACAATTCTTGCTTTTAGTGTTTTATTGATACATAGTAAATATAATAAACTTCACTAATTAATTTGCATCCTGTGTTTTTTCTTCGACCAACTGTTTATTGAGGATTTCGTAGTAATATCCTTCGAGTTTGATCAGCTCTTCGGGAGTCCCTTGCTCGATGATTTTGCCGTCTTCGAGGACGATCACTTTATCAAAATTGAGATGTCTATAGATCCTATGAGTGATGATGATGGCTGTCTTTTCTTTCAGAGCTCCGCTCAGATAGGACAGGATCGTCTGCTCAGTCGTGGTGTCTACTGCAGATAGGCAGTCGTCTAATATGATGATCTCTGGGTGTTTGATCAAGGCTCGAGCCAGTGAGATGCGTTGTTTTTGCCCTCCTGAGAGTGTGACTCCCCGCTCCCCGACTACAGTCTTAAAGCCCTCTGGCAATGATACGATATCATCATAGACAGCAGCATTCTTGGCCATTTCTTCGATAGCTGGATCTGTGCTCTGAGCTGCACCAAATGCTATATTTTTATATATATTGTCAGAGAAAAGGAAGGCGTCCTGAGGTACATAGCCTATCTGACTACGTAGTTCAAAAAGATTGATCTCTCTTATATCCTGTCCATCGATCTTGATACTGCCCCTATCGATATCATCCATTCTGAGGAGGAGGTCTGCTATAGTGGATTTACCAGATGCGGTCTTGCCTATGATCCCAAGCTTTTCTCCTTTTTCTATCGAAAATGTGACATTCGATAGTGCCTTAGTACCTGTATCTGCATAGGTGAAGCTCACATCTTCAAATGATATTTTGCCTTGGATATCAAGATGAGCATCGGTCGGAGAGGTGATCTGTGGAGCTTGTGCTAAAAAGTCATTAAGCCTGCCCTGAGAGGCCTCTGCCTGCTGGACGATTGATACGATCCATCCCACAGCGGTGAATGGCCAGGTCAGCATATTCACGTAGATGATAAACTCGGCAATATTACCATGGGTGATATTGCCTTTTGCCACCTCTTGACCACCGACGATCACTACCAATAATATACTCGTCGAGACTAAGAGAAGCATCAACGGATGAAATAACGCATTTACCCGAGCTAAGCTCATTGAGTTTTCCTTGTAGGTTTCGCTTTCCTCATTGAAGAACTCTTTGAACTGGCCTTCTTTTGTGTAGGACTTTACTACACGTATGCCACTATATACTTCTTGCGCTATGGTAGTCAGTTTTGCGAGCTGTCGCTGAATGATCTCACTACGCTTGTTAATCTGATTACTCACGAGATATATCGATAGAGAGAGGATTGGGAGCGGCGCTAATGCGTATAAAGTCAATTTAGCATTCACACTGTACATATAGTAGATGGCAAGTGCAAATAAGGTCACGAGGTTGATACAATATAGTAGGCCAGGTCCGAGATACATTCTGACTTTAGATACGTCCTCGGTGATACGTGACATCATATCACCTGTACTATTTCTTTTATAAAAAGCAGAGTCTAATTCCTCATAATGTTTGAATACGATCTTACGTAGATCATACTCGATCAGTCGAGAGACTACGATGATAGTCTTGCGCATCATGTACATGAAAAATCCCATGATCAAGGCAAAGGCGATGACCCATATAGCATAGTCTAATAAGGTCAAAGAGATATAGTCCATGATAGCTTCTCGCTCATCTGCTGTACTCGCTGCACGGTACTCACCGAGACATACAGATGCCAGATCCAGCGCTTTCCGAAACTGTGGTGGTACCAGAAGTCTAAAGAAATTTTGCGCCACTACAAATAAGACACCCAGCAGAAGACGCCACTTATATTGGTACAAAAAACGATTGAGGTAAAGTAAATTTTTCACGATGTCTATTCAGAACGCAAAATAGACACAATTGATGTGAAAACATTGAAATTATTATCCACTACTGATCCGATACATGATATTGGGTCTCGGAGAGGTTAATCAGATATGGCTTTAGTTTTTTCAATTGTTTGGCATACATGGGAGTCTTGGCTATGAAGGTTTCTACCTCTTGTTTACTCTGATGGCGCTCCTTGAAGTAGTTTTTGAGGATTTTCGCCAGTTTGTAGTCCACGTATGGATGCGCCATTAGTTCTTTGAAGTCCACTGATTTCACATCGATCATTTTCACTGTATTGACAATAAAAACTGAAGTGTCCAAAGCCGCTATGGAGGCATCATCGAGTATCGAGATCTCACGGAGTTGATCTGTGCTAAGATATCCGCCCAGCTTCTCTCTATACTCTGTGATCGCTTTAGCTCGAGCGGCACCTATTCCCTTTATATTTTTTAGTTCCTCTTCGTTTGCGGAATTAAGGGATATAAGTGCGAATTCTACTACTTCGGAGATTACATCACTGGCAGGAGAAGGTTCTTCTGCTGCAGCTATCTGAATATAAGGAGCTGCAGCGGCATAAAGGCTACTATCTACTCCGTATAGCTTCTGGAGATCTTCCGTTTTCCTTATTTGTCCACCTTTCTTACGATAGTTGAGGAGACTTTTGATAGGGTAGTCCTGCCAGCCCATCTGGATGAGTTCTTCCTCACTCACTGTATTTGGATCAAAAGGTACCATGGCATACTCTATCGGCTTAGATTCATGCTGAGTTTCCTGTATTACTCGCTCTTCTTTTTCCCAATTTCTATGCTTCTCATTTGTGTTAGTAGTTTTTTTTAGGGCTGGGGCTATCTGGATATAGGGTGTAAGTCTCTTTATTTGATAGTCAGAGATGCCATAGATCTTGGAGATATCAGCGGGTGTTTTGATTCGCCCGCCCTTCGAGCGATAGTTGATGAGATTGTCAGCGACATAGGACTTTAGTCCGAGAGCTAATAGCTCTTCTTTACTTGCAGTATTGGGATCAAAGGCAAATAGTGAATTTTCGGTTTGTTTCTCCTTCTTCCCTTTTTGTTCGAGCTGATCTATCGAGCTCAAGATCATCTCCATCTGATCGTGTGAGATAGCCTTGGACTTTTGGGCGGGTATGCTGATGGTATATGTATAAAATCCTACACCAAGTAACAGTGAAATAACAAGGCCAATACTGCCTCTTCGTTCTTTGGGATATAGATAGAATAATTTTTTCATGATTAATGAGTTTCATAGTTTTCGCAGATGGCCCTTTTTATAGTCGCTGGATCACCTTTCGTTACGCTTTGAGCCTTATGAGCCATTCTGAAGTTTTTAGTCAGGAATACCTGTTTCTCCCAGTGTAGCGCTTTGGTACTCACTTCATAAGCATCATGTCCTATGATGATATCTTGTAGTCCTTCGTCGGTTTCATATTGAGATATTACCACCTGAGAGTCCAGAGATAGATTTCGATATCCGGCATAAATGAAGAAGGCACTGAGGCTTCCGACCATGAGAGCCCTCCATTGAAATTTGTTTTGATAGCTGATACCGATCAGCCCGAGTAGAAATAGGCAGAATATCACCAGTTGAGTCGGGGTCCACCAGATTTTTTCAACTAATGCGCCTGGTAGCTCGGCGAAGAAGCTTATGCATCCTTGTAATATTCTGACTAAAAAGCCAATCAAGTCAGCTATATAGAAGCCTCCGATGGAGAAATGTGGGAATAAGAAAAAACAAATGCTCATACAAATAATGATCATGGCAAGCAATATCGCCACTATGCTGCTAAGTATGAAGTAGGTGGGAAACTGATGAAAGTAAAACATGCTCATGGGGAAGATCAATATCTGGGCAGCTATGCTGACAGCGATCATTGACCAGAGCTTTCTGTCCCACCAAGATCCCGGACGATAGAGTTGATAGATATGCCTGTAGAATATGATAATGCTACTGACTGCTGCAAAAGATAGCTGAAAACTAATCTGGAAAAGATAGTTTGGATCATAAAAAAGCATCCCGAGTGCAGCTCCCGCTAAGAGATTCAACGAGTCATACTCTTTATCAAAATACTTGCCGCCCAGGATCAATGTAAAAATAACGGCAGATCGAATGACGGGTGCGCCTGCCCCGGTGATGTAAACGTAGAAGAATAATCCCGACAGGTAGAATGCGGATTTTAAGAACTTGATGCGTGTGTCTCGCTCTGGTAACCAAGACAAGAGGTAGGTGATGATTGCGATGAATATACCCACATGCAAGCCAGATACGGCCAGAACATGGATCGCTCCCGTTCGTGCAAATTCCTTTTGTACTTCTTTGTCGAGTTCTTTTCTATAGCCTAAGAGAAGTGCAGTTGCTATGCTGTAGGTATCCCCATCGAGATGTTCTTGTAGTGCCAAGAGGTATTTCTTTCTCAGATCAAATTGCAATACATCCATACCACTATATCGATCAACAGGCCGATGCTGGAGTAAATCTTTTGCCCAAAATTGATGAAAGATATGATCCTTAGCTAAATGATCGGCGTAGTCAAAGGCATACGGATCAGCGGGATGCTGAGTAGGTCCTATGGTGCCGCTGACTACTATGGTATCTTGAGGCCATATGCGTCGAGTAGAGTCCTTGGGTAGATATAGCTCGAGACGCAGCGGAGTCTCCATAGGATCATTATTCAGGCTTAGGAGGGATACTCTGATTGATTGACTTTTAGCGATTTTAGGAAAGTCATCTACGATGGCGATCGCTGTAGTCCGTCCAGTGGGCATTGTAATATCGTGCGAAGTATTATCTCCCAAACGGTCTGTACTGACCCTCAGCATAGCTACGGCTATTATGACAGAATAAACGGAGATACTTCTCCAAAGACCTCGCTCAGATCGCTGGACAAATGACAAGATCCACGAGATAATAGATAGGCCTGCACTTGCGGCAAGTAGTGGTGTACTCAGCTCAGGGCTACAGCGAAATAATAGTATTACGGCTATGACCGTCACTAAAATCTTGACCAGGGTAAAGGCTCGCATGATTGGATTTGATCATTTTTATGACGTTAGGAGTACTCGTTGGTAACATGCTAATGCAATATCGAGACCCGCTAAAAGATGTTTAGTTCTTAATTTGACAGAATCCGTTACTTTTTAATAGGTAATAGGTCAGAATATCGGGAGATTACTCCGTAAATAGATACTTTACATATAGTTCATACTCCAATAATTTGCTTTGAACATATTTTAATATATTTATCGAACTTATTTATTAACAAAAACCAACTCTTTCCTAATGAGAAATATAGGTATACCCATTCTTGTTCTCTTATGGCTACTAATAGGGTGGAAGATGTGCGAACAGCAAGATACTTGCTGTGCTGATGATGAGACTACATCTGTAGTCGAGAAAGCTCCTGAAGTGGTAGCGACTACAGCAGTTGCATCGGGCATCTCAGCTATCTTGGACAAATGTCCTGATACACCCATCTGCTTTGCTCGCAATAGTGATGAGCCACGATTCGGGACAGGCTTCGCCAGTCTCCGTGACTCACTGATCACTCAGGTAGCTAATGGACAGCGTCTACGTATCATCGGTACATACGGACCCACTGAAAAATATGAAGGCGAATTTGCTAATCTTGGTCTCGCCAGAGCAGAAGCAGTAAAAGCAGAAATTGCTAAAATCTTTGACCCCAATCGCATAGAGACTTCGGCACAACTGACAGTAGGTCAGGGAGCCTTTACAGATGGTATTTCGACAGATCGTGTGAGATTTGATGTCATAGGCGAAGAGGCTAAAGCCATCTCCAATAGTACATTGATCTACTTCCCATTCAACTCTACTAACAAGCTGGATGACAGTGATGTCGAGGCATATCTCGATAGTGTAGCTGAGCGTGTCAGCGGAAGTAGTGAGCGAGTGCGTCTCACAGGCCATACCGACAATATAGGTAATGATGCTGCCAATATGCAGCTCGGACGTAGACGTGCCATAGTCATCAGAGACTATCTCGTCAGCAAAGGACTAAGTGCTAACAAGATCATCATTGACTCTAAAGGAGAATCACAGCCTGTAGCAACCAATGCTACTGATGCCGGTAGAGCGCAGAATCGTCGTACTGAATTAGAAATCATTAATTAACTCAATAGAAAAATCAACATTTATGTTACTCTTTGATATATGTACTTTACCATGGTGGTTGCCTTGGCTTTTGCTTCCACTATTAGGATTACTTGCCGGATGGCTCCTTTGGGGAAAATACAAAGGCATGATCGGTGATCTCGAGGCCAACATTGGTAAACTAAAAGGAAATATCTCAGGACTGGAAAGTGATCTGGCAGATTGTAGAGCTAAGAGAGCTACACTGGATAGTGATCTGACTCTCTATAAAGGAAGACTTGGAGAAGCTGAGACTAAGATTAATGCATTCGCTGATATCGATACGGGTGAGGTAGATACGCTCAAGGCGAAAGTCTCTGATCTCGAGGCTGAACTCCTCACGGTGAGAGGTCAGCTCACAGATGCAGAAGCATCTATCTCAGCTACTGCCGATGTAGAGGTCGATAGCTCGGATTGGGAGGCTAAAATTGCAGGCTTAGAGGCAGACCTATCAGCTTGCAACTCAAGTAAAGAGGCACTCAAAGCTGATCTTGAAGGTCAACTTTCTAATCTACAAGCTAAATACTCTAAGCTCAAGGCAGATAGAGAGGAAGTAAGCAGTACGGATATAGCCGGCATGAAAGGTCGCATCACTGTACTCATGAATCAAGTGAAGGATCTGGAAGGACAATTAGCCGAAAAAGAAAGTGCCGGAGGAGCAGGTGCAGCGATTGCAGCTGGAGGTGCGGCATTGGCTGCAGGTAGCTTCGCTGGAGGTGACAGCTCTGCAGAGATAGATGAGCTCAAAGCTAAAATAGCTGATCTCGAGGCGCAATTAGCTACAGCTAAAGGAGACTTATCAGCCTGCGAAGGCTCTAAGGCAGCTATGAGCGCTCAGATCTCAGATCTTCAGGGGAAATTAGTGGCTAAACCAGCAGCACCAGTAGTGAAGCAAGGTATAGCATCAGCTGTCGGTGGTGAGGCAATAGCTCCAAAACCTGCCAAGCAGAATATCTATGCTGTGCTCAAAAGTGACAATTTACAGGTAGTAGAAGGTATCGGCCCTAAAATGGACTCAATACTTAAAAAGCATGATGTCCATACATGGAAAGAGCTTTCTGAGCATACACATGAATCGCTACGTGCGATACTGGATAAAGAAAATCCAACGAGATATCGTATCATCGACCCAGCTACATGGCCAGGGCAAGCGAAACTGGCTCATGAAGGAAACTGGGAGGAGCTCATCAGAATACAAAAGCAACTGGATACGGGTCGCACTAATGTAGGTGATAAGGAGACCGATAGTAAAGTCGAAAAACTCTTGATCAAACTCGGTGCCATCAAAAAGTGGAAGCAAGATGATCTCAAAGCTGTAGAAGGTATCGGTCCTAAGATCGAAGGACTTCTGAAAGCTGAAGGAATTGATACTTGGCGCAAATTGTCGCAGACTGAAGTTTCAAAAATTCAGAGTATATTAGACGCTGCAGGGCCGAGATACAAGCTCGCAGATCCTGGCACCTGGCCAAAGCAAGCTGAAATGGCAGCTGATGGCAGATGGGATGACTTGGACGAATACCAAGACTTCTTACAGGGTGGCAAATAACTCGTGTATAATTAATTGATTTAGTATAGAGGTCGCTTTCCTTTTTGGGAAGCGGCCTTTTTTAATGTCTAAAAGAAATGGGTATTGTTTAGAGATCAGATGATCCTAAGAATTTTGATTCAGATTAGTATTTGAATACTGCCTGCTGATACATTTCTTCGTCGATGATCACATTTAGGAGGTAGGTGCCATCATCAATATCGTCTACGGCGAGTTTTGCTTCGTAAGCACCTTTAGCGGAGAGCGTAGGCTGCCATAGTTTTTTGAGGACGCCTTCTTGATTGTATAGTTCGAGTCCGACTAAGGCCTCAGTCGGGATATTGAGCCTGATGAATACCTCTTTTGATTCTGGTAGATAGGTACTGATGATGTTATAGTCATTCATCGTATACTTGGCAGCTATGTTTGGACTATCTACTGTAGGTACTGTTACAGAGAACCATATGCCAAAGAATAAGGTAGAGGGGGTTACCATGAGCTTTTGTGTATTTGACGCTCAAGATATCTCTGGATATTTACAGGCTGACTTTTATGTTATTGTATATTATAGATTTTATTCTATTCTATATACAGCTATCAGAGCCTGAGTGTAGTATGTATCTTCTTTTTTCTCTATGATGTAGCCACTACTTCTTGACGATCTGTTTGATCTTGAAGCCAATGGCTGCATATAGCAAGGTCGTGAAGGGGCTCAAATAATTAAAGATAGCATAGACAAAGTATTCTGCCGTAGATACTCCGAGTACTCCAGACTGATAAGCTCCACAGGTATTCCATGGGACGAGTACAGATGTCACGGTCCCAGAGTCTTCGAGTGTGCGACTGAGGTTTTCTGGAGCAAGACCTTTGTCTTCATAGGCCTGCTGAAACATCTTGCCTGGTACTACGATAGCCAGGTATTGGTCAGAGGCAGTGATATTCAGCGCTAAGCAACTCGCTACAGTACTGGCGAATAGTCCAAACACTGACGAGGCCAAACTCAACAGCGCTGCACTGATACGAGTCAAGGCACCGATGGCGTCCATCACTCCTCCGAATACCATAGCACACATGATCAGCCAAATAGTACCGAGCATACCACTCATACCTCCTGCACTAAAAAGATCATTGAGCGCAGCATCAGAGGTTTCGATAGCCACATCTACGGTCATTGCATCCATTACTGCTACATAGGCAGATCTGAAGGTCACACTATCTGCCCCTGAGATAGATTTGATCACCTCAGGCTGAAATATCACAGCGAAAATCCCTCCTAAAAGTGTACCCACCATAAGGGCGACAAGAGGTTTTGTCTTTTTGACGATCATAGCAATCACTACCACTGGTACGATGAAAAGTAATGGTGATATATGAAATGATTCTTTGATAGCAGCCATGATTTCTTCGGGATTAGTATCTCCGGTCACATCACGAGTCAAGCCGATCACGGTGAATATGATGATCGTGATAATGATAGTAGGCACTGTCGTCAGCGACATGTATCTGATATGATCAAATAGGTCACCGCCTGCCATCGCAGGAGCCAGATTAGTCGTATCGGACAGCGGAGACATCTTATCGCCAAAGTAAGCTCCTGAGAGTACAGCACCTGCGACCATGCCGAGCGGTAGTCCGATAGCTTTTCCTATGCCGATGAGCGCTATTCCTACAGTAGCGGAAGTGGTCCAGCTACTACCAGTTGCTACTGATATGATAGAGCAGATCACTACTGTGGCCGGGAGAAAAATACTGGGATTCAAGATCTGGAGTCCATAGTAGATCATAGCAGGTATGACTCCGCTGATCAGCCAGGTGCCAGCGAGAGATCCGACAAAGAGTAAAATGAGTATGGCTCCTGTCGTTGACTTTAGATTATTAGACACTTCTTCGATCATCTGTTCGTATCCCACTTTATTATAAAATCCCACTATAGCTGCAACTGCAGCGCCAATCAATAGGATAAATTGATTGGATCCGCTGAGGGCATTGTCGCCATATACATATACATTATAGGCGAGCATTCCTACCAGAGCGGCCACAGGGATTAGGGCTTCCCAGATATTTAATTCTTTATTATCAATGATTATATCCTTATTCTCTTCCATCTATTTGATTCAGCACACATTAATTTCGATTGGCAAAGTAGGCAATCGAGGCTGATCTTACCAAATGAAAATAGCTTAATTAAGACTTTACAAACTATTTCTATTCGAGACTAAAGAATAGCATACCTTTGCCCGCTAATTTTCTGAAAAATACGATGAAGAACATCCGAAATGTGGCCATTATTGCTCACGTCGATCATGGCAAGACGACCCTCGTAGATAAGATTATTCACTTCTGCGAACAAGGTGAAGATAAACTGCCAGATGGCGAACTCATCCTCGATAATAATGATCTGGAGAGAGAGCGTGGTATCACGATTTTTGCTAAAAATATTAGTGTCAACTATAAAGGCAATAAGATCAATCTTATTGATACTCCTGGTCACGCCGACTTTGGTGGTGAGGTAGAGCGAGTGCTCAATATGGCTGACGGTGTACTCCTATTGGTGGATGCATTTGAAGGGCCGATGCCGCAGACAAGATATGTGACCCAAAAGGCACTCGAGTTGGGTCTCAAGCCTATAGTGGTAGTCAATAAGGTAGATAAAGAAAACTGCCGTCCTGACGAAGTACAGGAAGCCGTATTTGAGCTCATGTTCAATCTTGATGCTACTGAGGATCAGTTGGATTTTCAGACGGTCTTTGGATCTGCTAAGCAAAACTGGATGGGAGAAAACTGGGTAGAGCCAGCTGATGATATTTCGTATTTACTTGATATGATCTTGGAGCATATCGAGGCACCAGCCGAAAATGAGGGACATCTACAGATGCAGGTCACTACCATCGACTACTCTTCATATGTCGGTCGTATCGCTATAGGTAGAGTACACAGGGGGACATTCAAAGCGAATGAACCGCTGTCACTAATCAAGAGAGATGGATCTGTAAAGAAAGTCAGGGCTAAAGAACTTTTCGTATTCAAAGGATTAGGCAAGATAAAGGCAGATAGTGTAGAAAATGGAGACCTCTGTGCAGTGACAGGTATCGATGATTTCACGATCGGGGATACTCTCTGTCCAGCTGAACATCCTGATGCACTACCTGGTATACCTATCGATGAGCCTACCATGAGCATGGTCTTCACGATTAATAACTCTCCCTTTTTTGGTAAAGAAGGAGACTTTGTGACATCAAGACATATCAAAGAGCGGCTGGAGAAAGAGACGGAGCGAAATCTCGCACTCCGAGTAGAGACTACTGACTCTCCAGATATATTCAATGTATATGGTCGTGGTATCATGCACCTCTCTGTCCTGATTGAGACGATGAGGAGAGAGGGTTATGAGCTACAGGTAGGTAAGCCTCGAGTCATCATCAAAGAGATCGATGGTGTAAAACATGAGCCAATTGAGGAGCTAACTATAGATCTACCAGAACATACTGCAGGAAAAGTGATCGAAGCAATCACTCAGCGCAAGGGAGAGCTCAAAGTCATGCAGCCAAAAGGAGACTTGACACATTTAGAGTTTTCTATCCCATCAAGAGGTTTGATAGGTCTATCTACAGTATTGATGAATCTTACTGCTGGAGAAGCCATCATAGCGCATAGATTTGACGTGTTTGAGCCATGGAAAGGAGATATTCCATCTCGTAATAAAGGGACAATGATCGCTATGGAGGCGGGCACCACGGTGGCTTTCGCCATCGATAAACTACAGGATAGAGGTAAATTCTTCCTGCCACCAGGTGTAGATATCTATGAAGGGCAAATAGTCGGAGAGCACTCTCGTGAAAATGACTTAGTTGTCAATCTGACTAAGTCTAAAAAGCTGACCAACATGAGGTCATCTGGAGCTGATGATAAGGTCAAAATCGCTCCTCCAGTGATATTCTCATTAGAAGAGTGCATGGAGTATATCCAAGAAGATGAGTACGTAGAGATCACACCTAAGAGCATCCGACTTCGTAAGATCTACCTTAAGGAGCACGAGCGTAAGCGTGCCTCAAATACAAAACTCATGGTGTAAAAAGCAGTAGCACGATTTTCAAAAAAGACATAATCGAGTGAGCGTTTATTCAGCGTCTACTCGGTTCCAGATATCAAGGTAGATGAGCCAATGGCCATCTACCTTTTTCCATATTATGACATACTTTCCTCGCCATTCAGACTTTACTCCATTGTGGACAGAGCTGCCACGGTAGTAGCCATGATCATATGCGGTATCGCCTTCTATGATGATCTCCGATGGAGTCACTTGATGATGAAGGATGTCAGTAGTAGTTTTATTAACCGTCCATCTTTCTTGGATCGCCGGATGACCCTCGATGATAAGAGTACCTCCGGGCATTATCTTAGCATCGGTAGTGTATTTAGCAGTGATCTCTGCTGCGTCCTCTGCCATATATGCTGTCGAAAATTCCTCTGTGGCAGCCAGAATAGCAAATAGATCTTCTTTGGGGCCTGAGTATCGTGGTAGCGCTTTGAATATTGACTCGATGAATATTTGCTGCCACTGACCATTTTCTCGATTTCCTACTTTGAATGCATACTCGCCATCGCTGATGTACTCCCATCCATCGGTGAGTATCATATCACCAGCGTCAGCATATTGGTAGCTATAGTAGAGATTTTTTCCTTCGATCGTGACCTTTCCCTCAGTGAGCCCTCCGAATACGTCGAATTCGTAAAATTCAATTTCTTTTGAATTCGGATTATATCTTCTTATCCCGTGATTTCGAGCACCCCATTGAGTGCGACTTTGGTCGGTGTATCCATCACTCTCAGCGATCACCAAGGTGCTATCCAGATCATAGCTGAATGTCACTTCTTGCCTAAAGCTGCTGTCGGCATTTGCAGTGATCCAAGTCCTGCCTATGAGAGGATCAAAGGCTTGTGTCAGAGGCGTCTGTGAGTAAAGTGAAGCTGAAAAAAGGAGAAGTATGATCAGTTGTTTCATTTTGCGAAATTATATCTGTGATGTCTTTTATCTCTGACACTAAAATAGATAGCTACAGTGATAGCTATCACTATTATAACATTTGTTTAATCCTATTTTTCTGTATTGGCAGCGGATGACTCTATTTTTAGATTATGTATATAGACGGCTTTCGCCCAATAATATATTAAGCATATTTTATATTTGTAAAATACACATTTTACTTATGAGATTACACTCTACATTTTTCACTGTATTGTCCATATTTTTTTTCACTCAGGTGGCTTTTGCCCAGGAGAGTCATGCCCTTTCCAGACAATGGAATGAAGAAGTACTCAACGCTATTCGTAATGATTTTGCCCGTCCTACGGTCCATGCTCGCAATCTATATCACACCTCTATGGCCATGTATGATATTTGGGCGACCTACCATGATGGAGAAGCAGAAACCCTTTTACTCGGGAAGACTATAGGAGAGTTTGAATGTCCATTCGAAGGAATAGAAATACCCGAAGACCCAGATGAGAGACGTGCAGCTATGGAGAAAGCCATGTCTTTCGCCATGTATCGTATTATCAATTATCGATTCCGATTTTCTCCAGGATATTTTAATATCCGAGGTCGTATAGATGGACTGATGTCAGAATTAGGCTATGACCGATCCAATGCAGATATCGACTATCAGTTTGATACAGATCCTGCAGTATTTGGCAATTATGTAGCTACCTGTGTACTCCAGTATGGTCTCTCTGACCAGTCCAATGAGCTCGATGATTTTACTAATCAAGTATACCAGCCTGTCAATGATCCATTAGTGATGGTCGATCCGGGTAATCCCGATATCAATGATCCAAATCACTGGCAGCCATTGACTCTGGACGTTTTCATTGATCAGGCAGGTAATGAAATACCATTTAATACACCAGACTTCTTAGGTCCAGAGTGGGGAGTAGTTACTCCATTTGCACTCGACCCTGAGGATCTGACGATCTATGAGCGAGATGGTGCGGACTACTATGTCTACCACGATCCAGGTACCCCTCCAATGGTCGGGGAGGATGGCTATCTCCCAGAGGAGTATATCTGGGGTTTTTCGATGGTCGCTACTTGGGCGAGTCATCTGGATCCTGCTGATAGCGTGATGTGGGATATCTCACCTAATAGTCTGGGCAATACAGACTGGATGCCGAATAATTTTGAAGACTACGATAGTTACTATGACTACATAGAAGGCGGCGATCCAGGGACTGGACGTCGGATGAATCCGCATACTGGACAGCCCTATGAGGTGCAGATGGTGCCCAGAGGAGATTATGCCAGGGTATTAGCAGAGTTTTGGGCAGACGGGCCTGATAGTGAGACCCCGCCAGGCCATTGGTTTACTATACTCAATGAGGTGATGGATCATCCAGATTTTTCCTATGCCTTTGAGGGAGAAGGGGAACCGCTTGATACGCTCGAGTACGAGGTGAAAGCCTATCTGACACTGGGAGGTGCGATGCATGACTGTGCTATTTCTGCTTGGGGAGTCAAAGGATGGTATGACTATATACGACCTGTATCAGCGATCAGATATATGGCCGATCAGGGGCAAAGTACGTATCCTGATAGTGCCTACTATAGTCCTAATGGTATGCCGATAGTGCCAGGTCTGATAGAAGTAGTCACAGCAGATGATAGTTTGGCAATGCTCGACACAACCAATATCGGAAAGATAAAAATCATGAGCTGGAGAGGCCCTGACTTCATCGAGGATCCAGAGACGGATGTCGCCGGAGTAGGCTGGATGCTCGCAGAAAACTGGTGGCCCTATCAGCGCCCTTCGTTTGTGACACCTCCGTTTGCGGGATATGTGTCGGGTCATTCGACCTTTAGCCGAGCAGCGGCAGAGGTGCTGACGATGATGACAGGTGATGAGTATTTCCCAGGTGGGATGGGCGTATTTCCGATTGAAAAAAATGAATTCTTGGTATTTGAGGATGGTCCGAGTGTAGACTTTGAGCTGCAGTGGGCGACCTATAGAGATGCCTCAGATCAGACCAGCTTATCCCGTATCTGGGGAGGTATACATCCACCAGCAGATGATATTCCTGGCCGTATGATCGGTATCGAGGTAGGCCTCAATGCATATGCTAAGGCTCGTGACTTATTTGGTCTGCCATCGACTTCGGTAGTTGATCTGCCAGTTGTCGAGAGTAGCTTCTCAGTATATCCTAATCCCGTGAGCCTCGATCGTAGGATCTCGGTCAAGTCATTTGATCAAGATGACCAGATCAGAGTGGTCAATGTCACTACGCTCACAGGAGCGGTAGTGAGGTCCTATAGCTATGATAGTGGTGTACAGGAGGCGCAGATTGATTTGCCGTTATTAGCCTCAGGGCAATATTATGTACAGGTTGCTTCGGATCGCCATCGAGAGATACTACCGATCATGATAGTAGAGTAGTAGCTCAGTAGAAAATGACGGTTATTTTACGTCTTTTAAAAGTAGTAAGAGAATATGCTAACTATCCTTAGGGATAGGTCAGGACTGATTGGTGGTATATAAGTTTGACAATAGATTAATGGATAGTATAGTCACATAAAACACCAAAGAATACTATGTCAGTCTCAATATCTAAAACAGAGCATATCTCTATCCGAGAACAAGAAGTACTCGAGCTAACATCCTATGAAAAGACCTCAAAAGAGATTGCTGCTGATCTTTTTATCAGTCCGCATACAGTGATATCACACCGCAAAAATCTCATGGCTAAACTGGGAGCCAAGAATATGGCTGGTTTAGTCCGTAGAGGATTTGAATTAGGCCTTTTACATTGAAGTATGATTAAGCACTACTTCTCCTCTTCCAGCTCTATGAGTAGATTAGCGATGAGGGCGGTCCATCCTGTCTGATGAGATGCTCCCATGCCTCTACCCGTCTCTCCATGGAAAAACTCATAGTGTAGATGATGATTTTTAAAGTGCTCATCCTCAGTATAGAGTTGAGAAGCGTTTTCATTATGATAGGTATAGCGACCATCCTCATTGCGCTCAAATAGCTTGAGCAGTCGGAGGGTGAGCTCTCTGGCTATCTCTTTGAGGTTCAGTTTATTACCAGATCCAGTCGGGTATTCGTAGACGTACTCTGGGCCAAAGTAGTCATAGTACTTTCTCAGTGACTGTATAATCAGATAGTTAATCGGAAACCAAATAGGACCCCTCCAGTTACTATTGCCTCCAAACATCGCCGTAGTACTCTCTCCAGGAGAATAGTGAATCTTATGCTCTCCATGATGGTGAAACACGAATGGGTTTTGGCTATGATATTTGGATAATGATCGGATTCCAAACTCCGATAAAAATTCGGACTCATCCAATAGTCTCTTGAGTATCATCTCTAAGCGGTACGCTCTGACCATCGAAAACATGTATTTCCCATTCTTGTTTTTCTCCTCGATACGTGAGATCAGAGAGGCCAGATCAGGTCTGGTACGGATGATACGCTGAGCCCTCTCCTTGAATTCTTTCAAACTCTCAAATAGACCTTCTTCGATCACCTCCACAGCGAATAGTGGTATCACTCCCACCAGTGATCGGACCTTCATACGCTCTGTATGTCCGTCATCCATCTGCACGACATCATAGTAAAAATTATCCTGATCATCCCATAGCGAGATATCTCGCTCACCGATATGGTGCATCGCCCATCCGATATTGAGGAAGTGTCGGAAGAATTTAGCAGCTGACTCTTCATAAGCTTTGTTGAATGTAGCCAGCTCGATAGACATGCGAAGCATATTCAGGGCAAACATGGCCATCCAACTCGTGGCATCCGCCTGCTGCATTCTACGGATACCCTGAGGCATATGATTCCGATCAAATACTCCTATATTATCTAAGCCTAAGAATCCACCCTCAAATAAGGCAGATCCATCTTTATCTTTTTGATTGACCCACCAGGTGAAGTTGATTAATAGCTTTTGAAAACACTTCTCTAAAAAGTCAAAATCTGGTATTCCCGTATTGAGCTTGTCCATCTCGTAGACCTTCCACACGGCCCAAGAGTGCACGGGTGGATTCACATCTGAGAAGTTCCATTCATAGGCAGGGATCTGACCATTAGGATGCATGAAGTACTCTTTGAGCATGAGATGCAGCTGATGCTTAGCATAGTCAGGATCTACATGGGCAAAAGTCGTGGTGTGAAAAGCCAAGTCCCAGGCAGCATACCATGGGTATTCCCATTTGTCCGGCATGCTGATGATGTGGCGATTTGTCATGTGTTGCCAGTCGTAGTTTCGCTTAAATTCTCGAGTCGGAGCGGGCTCACCTGGCCCTCCAAATAGCCACTTATACACGTCGAGATAGTAAAACTGCTTAGTCCACATTAGTCCGCCAAAAGAGCTTCTTAGTAAATGTCGCTTCTCGTCGGACATCTCATAGGGGAATACCTCTTCATAAAAGGCATCAACTTCTGCTTTTCTCTCATCAAAGAGCTTCTCAAAATCTGACCAAGCATCTTTTTTCTTGCGTTTAGAGAGGCGGAGCTCATACACTCGAGACCCATGAGCCTCGATGGTATCATGATACCAGATACCTACTTTAGAGCCATGTAGATTAGGATTGACACTATCTTCTCCATGTATTATGTGATTGTTGATGCCATCTTTGACATACTTCACATCATTTTCTCCTCCGTAGATACGTTGATTATTCGTCTCATTATCACAGAATAATAGGTCGCCTCCTTTGTGGTAGAGATAGTACTTACCATTTCTGATAGACTTAGTCATGAGGACACCTTCTTCTACATATCTGATCTCTGGGCGGTCATAGCGAGGATTATGTTTCCAGAAGTTTCTAAACCATAGATGAGGTATCGTATGCAGCTCTGCTGGTTGGTCAAACCGATTGTGCACAGTGATGCGCATCAATATATCGTCTGTATCTGCCTTAGCATACTCGATATAACAGTCAAAATATCGCTGTTCATCAAAGACACCTGTATCTACCACTTCGTACTCGAGCTCATAGCGACTACGCTGATTCTTTTGTACGATCTCTCCATAGGGAAACTCTTTTTGAGGATACTTATATAGATACTTGCAGTAGCTATGAGTAGGAGAGGAGTCGAGATGATAGTATACTTCTTTTACGTCTTCACCATGATTTCCTTGGCTATTAGTCAGGCCAAATAAGCGCTCTTTGAGTATCGGGTCATTCCCATTCCAGAAGGCTGGTGCGAGACATAGTATTTGGCGATTATCACAAAATCCTCCAATACCTTCTTCGCCCCATCGGTAGGCATTACTTCGAGCCAGATCGTGCGTGATATAGTCCCAAGATTCTCCGTATTGACTATAGTCTTCTCTTACGGTACCCCATTGGCGCTCAGCCAGATAGGGCCCCCATTTTTTCCACTCTTTACCGTCAGATGATTTTAGCAGTCTCTCTTTCTCTATGGCAGCTGTGCTCATTTTATATCCTATTTTCTTGATGACATGACACCGAAGAGCCTTTTGACTCATCAGGTTGCAACAAAATAACATCCTTCAAAACTAAAGGATATCTTTTTGTGCATTTTAATAAATAACATCATCCCAATATGTGTTATTCAAATACGTGAAAGTACTACGACAATGATGCCAGATAAAATCCTAACTATGAAATCCAATTCTTCACTACGACCATTGCTCCTGCCATTCCTCTTGACTATAGCCTTCACAGCTGTACTCACCGGGCAGCAGCGGCTATCTCTTGATATAGATCACATCAGTGTATATCCGAGTGGAGCGACGCTGGAGCGCAAGGGGTTTACGCCCATCATAGCGGGGCAGTCTGAGATCATCATCACAGGGCTACCTCTCAATATCGATGAGTCGACTATGTCGGTGGGCATCTCAAAAGGCGTGATCTTGCTATCCCAAAAGTATCACCGAGAATATGTCGATGTAGCCCAACTCAAGTCTAAGTACGAAGATCAGATACTGACAGTGACCGATAGCATCACTTGGCTGGATATGCGATCTGAGATCATCTCTGGTCAAGAAACACTACTCGATAAGAATCGTCAGCTATGTACTAATGACCAGAGCATATCACTCACTGAGCTCAAGGCATTGAGTAGTTTTTATAATGAAGAGATGCTACAGCTCAAAGCTGATAAACTCGCTCTCATACAGCAAAAAAGAACTCTAAAGAATCGCCTCGAACTACTCAAAAAACAGTTGAATCAAGCGCAGCGACAAGGCAATAAAGGAGAAGGGCAGCTGCATCTTACCGTGCAGTCCAGCAGAGCGATGACAGCCCAGATTGAGATAGAATATTTTGTCAGAGAGGCCAGCTGGACACAGGAGTATGACATAAGAGTCGCTGATCTCGATAGTGACGTAGAGCTTGTCTACAAAGCCTCTATCTCCCAATATACCGGGGAAGACTGGACAGATGTAGTCGTGTCTCTTTCCTCGGCTGAGCCTAATCGATACTACACCGTACCGGAGCTGCATCCCTACTATCTCAACTATCAGGAGTACTATGCTCGCCCACAGATGATGCGAAAAGAAGCTGACGCCGTCATGCTTAATGAAGTAGTCGTAGCGACTGGGATGGCTGAGGCAGAAGAAGAGGTGGGCTATAGCGCTGTACCGGCTGCGATGACTGAGAGTCTTAGCTCATTCAGCTATGATATCAATCTGCCCTATACAATAGTGTCAGGAGGCCAAGCTCAGTCAGTCCTGCTAAAGTCAGAAGAAATCAAGGCCGACTATCGCTATGTCACTGTACCAAAGCTCAGTGCATCAGCATTTTTGACAGCGCAGATCAATGACTGGGAGGAGCTGAGCATTCTGCCGGGCCAAGCAAATATCTATCTCGAGAATCGCTATGTCGGCAAGACCTTCATCAGTGATCGACCTGGAGAGAGTGACTATATCATATCTCTGGGCAAGGATGACGATATACTCATCAAACGAGAGCTAGCGAAAGGATATGAAAAGTCAAAATTCATCGGAAGTAATAAGCAGGAGACTCGTCGCTGGGAGCTCAGTGTGATAAACACTAAGTCAAAAGCAATCGATATCCAGATATGGGATCAGTACCCGATCTCGCAGAATAGTGATATCAAGGTAGACCTGAAAGAAGACGGAGATGCTAAAGCTAATAATGAAGAGAGAGGAATACTCAGCTGGGAAGAGCAGATCGCTCCACGAGGGGAGTGGTCTACTACCATCGAGTATCAAGTGAAATATCCAAAAGATCGATCTATATTTATCCAGTAATGGATATAGAAACATTCAGAGAATATTGCCTCGTCAAAAAGGGAGTCACTGAGGAATTCCCTTTTGACGAGGTGACCTTAGTATTTAAGGTCATGGGCAAGATGTTTGCGCTGACAGGTCTCGATGCTGATGAGCCCAGCGCCAATCTCAAGTGCGATCCTGATCGTTCACTCGAGCTGCGTGATGAGCATCCCGATATCATAGCTGGCTATCATATGAATAAAAAACACTGGAATACCGTCTATCTGGAGCGAGAGCTCGATGATAGTCTCATCAGAGAGCTCATAGACCATTCCTACGAGCTGGTCGTCATGGGCCTCACTAAGAAGCTAAAGGCCGAGCTGGAGGAGATGTAGGGTTTATAGCATTCTCCATTTAGCCAGAAATTCCTTAGGGCTCAATACGGCAATAGAAGAAGACTTAAAGCCTTTGAGGTCTCTTGTGACAATGACTTCGCATTGAGATTCGACGGCGGTATGATATTGAATGCAATCTTCAAAATCTTTAAAATTTAAATCGGTCAGTGCTAAATCGACGATCTTGTCGGTCAGTTGATGGGTGTTGACCAGGACCTTAAAAGTGTTCAATACGGATCTGGTATTCTTTACTTTCATGACTTCACTTAGCACATAATGCGTATTCACAATACTTAGCGCAGAGATCGTGATATTGAGCTCATGAGAGTCAGCGAGCGAAAAGAGCTGAATACTCTCCTTGTAAAAAGGATCTCTCTTGGCCAGTAGATCAATTATTATGTTAGTGTCAACGAAAGCGTTCACCTAACTGTATTTTTTATCTAAATACTGTTGTCGAGATTTTTTATAGTCAAAATCAGCGGGGAGCTCACCCACTCCGCATAGACTCTCTACTAATGGAGTGATCTTGATCTTATCATCTTTACTATCTTCAGAAGTGATCGACCTAAAGTAAGATTCAATCATTTTGGACAGACTTGTACCGTTTTGTTGGGCATATTTTTTTGCTTGAGCTATGATACTTTCGTCAAGACTCAATGTTAATTTTTTATCCATTTTTTACGTGTAAAATTGTAAATATTTTACGTAAAGGTCAAGACTGTCTAATTTCCCATACTCTTATTAGCATGTCTATGTCTGCAAATTAGACAACAATCAAATCAAGATACTACCTCTCTGTCAATCCATTGATAAACTCTAAGACATCCTCTCTAAACTGTACCATAGATGGCTCATGCGTGTACATCATATGGCCCGCTTCATAGTATTTCACGATAATGTTTTCTTTGATAGATGGTGGTAGTCCTAAGTGGTCGATGGTGTATTCTACACCATGAAATACTGTCGCCAGATCATAGTAGCCATTCAGAATGAGCACTTTTAGGTTTGGGTTTTTGACCATAGCATCGGCCATATCTATCCCCGTATTGACAGCGACTTGTGTCCCCCATGAGAGATTGCCTCTGTGCTTCCAGTCCCAGCTAAATCCTTCCAGATCTCTTGCGCTGGTCTTGTAGTGTAGAGTCGGGTCGACCTGTAGATCACCATACAGATAGTCTAAAAATCCTGTGATGTATGGAGGAGAGATGGCATCACTCTGAGGATCACTATAGGCGAATTGTGCCAAAGGATCGGGATTGATACCTTTAAATCGAGAATCTAAACGGCCAACTGTCATCGCTTCATCTCTAAGTAGCTCTTGGAAGTATTCTCCAGCCTGTACTCTCAGGTCTCCTCGGAGCCAATAGTCTGCAGAGATACCGGTATATCGGGCTAATTGCTCTGCGATACCGTTTTTCTCTGTGGTGGAGAGTTTATCGCCTTTAAATAAGGCACTCTGATAAGCACCATCTGTGAATGAGCGAACCTCCTCAATAAATGACTCAAGCGTATGATCTCCGTGATCCACCTTATCATGATACCATGCTGTAGCAGCATAAGTTGGGATATAAACGATGTACGATAGATCTTCATGTACTGGGAATGTCAAATGTCTCAGGTCAAAGACTGCCGATACCATGATCACACCATTGAGCGCTATACCCATATCCTGTAGATGGCTCATGATGCCTGCATTTCTGAAGGTACCATAGCTCTCTCCTAATAAGAATTTAGGATCATTAAGACGTCCCTTACGGATCAAAAACTGTCTGATGAACTCGCTGATGCTCTCTATATCTTGGTCTACGCCCCAGAAGTCTTTAAACTCACTTTCACCTGCAGGTGCGCTGAGTCCTGTACCTATTGGATCTATCATGACGAGATCTGCTACGTCAAGTAGTGAGTATTCATTATTAACCAGCTCGTAGGGTGCAGCTGGTGTATAGCCGGGATCATTTATCACGATACGCTTAGGACCTAATATGCCCATATGTAGCCAAAACGAAGAGGAGCCTGGTCCCCCATTAAAAGCAAACATGATAGGGCGATCTTCATCATTAGTACTTTTGGCGTAATACGTATATCCGAACAAAGCCTTGGGTTTATTTTGCTCATCATAGGTTTTGAACTGTCCAGCTTCTGTATCCAGGGAGATAGATTTACCGTCTATAGTGACTCGCTGAGTACTGGAAAATACCGCTGCTTCTGGATCTTTGGGGCTGCTGTTAGCAGTATCCTGCGCAACGAGAGTAGTAATGAAAATGCAAGTGAAGAGTAAAAGTGTAAGCTTGCGCATTGGTTTTATTTTTTGTGCAATGGCAAGATATGAAAAGATCTATTGATTATTGATCGTGCGATAGATTCTGATTATTTACCTTAATGGTGTTCTATTCCAAGGGGGGAAACAGAAAATCGATGATTATGGTTGATATAGATATCGAGACTATCGATCATCCGTAATCGCAAGATTATTACGATAACAGCAAAGAATATGGCAAACAACAAATATTTAGTAAACGAACGCCAACGAGATCTTGGCGGCTTCTTAGTCGGTAGACTCTTACCTTTTCGCCAAAAGCGGCAAGTGGGCCCCTTCACTTTTATTGATCATATGGGACCGGTAGAATTGAGTTCGGGAAAATATTTTGACGTTGATCAGCATCCCCACATTGGATTGAGTACTTTGACTTATTTATTTGAGGGAGTGATGGAGCATAGAGATAGTCTGGGTACAGTACAGCTCATCCGGCCTGGAGATGTAGGATTCATGACCGCAGGACATGGAGTGACACATACAGAGCGGACTCCTGAGGATCATCGAGATGGTCAGACGATGATCATGCACGGATATCAAATATGGGTGGCGCTACCTAAAGATAAGGCTGAGATGGAGCCTCAGTTCCAATTCTTTGCTAAAGAAGAGATCCCGACTTGGCAAAGTGGGGAAGTGACATATAGATTAGCAGCAGGAAGGGCATTTGGTAAAGAAGCTCCTTTACAAGGTTTTTCTGATTTATTTATGGTAGATATCTATGCCCAAAAGCCTTCTACTATTCAGCTTTGCGATCAGATTAATGGGGAGGTAGCATTTGTCATAGTACGTGGCGAAATCACTACTCCAGATGGAATAGTAGAGGCTGGTCAAATGTTAATCAGCAAGACAGATGAGCAATGTGAAATCTGCATGGCCGAAGATACTCAGATACTGCTTTTTGGCGGTCAGCCCTTAGAGCATGAACCATTGTTAATGTGGAATTTTGTAGCCTACGACAAGGATCGACTTGATAAAGCGAAACAAGATTGGAAGAATATGAAATTTCCGCAAGTGCCAGGTGATACCACGTATATATCTTTTCCTTAATACCTGAAAAGGAGGCAACAAAAAAGCCCCGAGTGTTGCTCGGAGCTATTTATACTTAGATCATAAAAGTTTTATCTCTACATAATTGGGATTAGGCCGAGAAACTCGTGCCACATCCACAGGTCTCTTCTGCATTGGGATTATTAAAAGTAAATCCTCTGTTGTTCAGACCTTCGTGCCAGTCGATCTCCATACCGATCAAATAGATGCCGTGAGCTTTCTCCATGAGGACTTTCATGCCATCATGATCATAGATTTCATCCTTTTCTTTTGGCAGGTCAAAACCCAATACATAAGAAAAACCTGAACATCCACCACCTTTGACTCCTACTCGGAGACCATGTGTGTCATCGATATTTTGTTCTGCTTTGATACGACGCAGCTGATTGAGTGCGCTCTCAGTTAGCTTGACCGGGCTTTGTACCATTGTCTCTGACATAATATCTATTTTATCTGTGATTGCTTGATAATAACAAAACTATGATAAAGTTAGTTCATTGTACAGCTAATGCAAGAAAGACATATTGGCTATTTTTGAGCCATCACATCATACTACTATGACCATATTAGAGACTATTCTCGATATATTAAAATATATCATCCCCGCAGTCATCGTGTATCTGCTCATCAGACAGTTCATGAATCAGCAGCTACAGCTCAGTGCTATACAGCAAAAAGCAAATGCCCCGAAAGAGACATTGCCCCTGAGGCTACAGGCCTATGAGCGTATCATGCTACTCTGCGAGCGGATCAATCTCTCGAGTCTGATCCTACGTCTCAATAATCCTAATATGACAGCAAATGCACTGAAAAATGCATTGATGGTCAGTGTACAAAAAGAATATGAGCATAATCTCACACAGCAAATCTATGTGTCAGGACAACTCTGGGATATGGTGGAGCTACTCAAGGATAATACGCTATCAGTCATCACCTCTGCATATATCGATACAGAGCGACAGGATATCGAGGCTTTCGCCAATGCGCTCTATCAGAGAGGTTCAGAGCTCGATCAAAAAATAGGCGATAAGGTCAAGGCTGCTGTCCGAAAAGAAGTAGAATTATATTTTCAATAGAAATCAGCAATGAAAAAACTCCTCCTCCTATCCTGGATACTAATAGCGACGGTCGCATGCCGTAGCAGCTATGCTCCAGCTGACACTGATATCGAAAATCTCCGTGTCTCTGAGAAAGCTCCCTACCGAGACAATACGATAGAAGACATGATCAAACCCTATGCTGATCGGCTCAATGCAGAGATGGGAGAGACGATCGGGCAGCTATCTGTCGATCTGACGAAGACTAAGCCCGAATCTACTCTGGGTAATTGGCTATCGGATATCCTGTATGACGAGCTGCGATATACCTATGATGAGGACATTGCCTTTGCTGTACAAAACTATGGGGGTATCCGTGTACCGATGATCACTGCTGGTCCTGTGACTATCGGTGAGATTTATGAGATCATGCCATTTGATAATAAGGTGAGTATTATCTCTGGCACAGGCGCTCAGGTGCAGGTGTTTTTAGATCATATCGCTGCCGATGGAGGCTGGCCGATCAGTCAGGGCTTGAGTCTCACTATAGAGAATGGCAAAGCCGTAGATGTCATGATAGGTGGTGAGCCCATTGATGATTCTGGCACCTATCGATTTGTAGTGCCTGATTATATAGCCAATGGGGGTAGCGGAAGTAGCTTTTTACTCGACTATGAGCGAAAGGATCTCGAGCTACTTATCCGAGATATATTCATACAGCATCTGCGACAGGGATATCATGAGGGCCACGTTGAGACAGCTGAGATTGATGGACGCCTCAAAACCAAAGAATAATGAATAGGAGAAAATTTGTACGAAATAGTCTATATACCGCTGCCTTAGCGGGAGTCAATACTCTGCCACTGTCCGCTCTGGCATATGATCATGATGTGGTGCGACTCACGATACTACATACTAATGATGTACATAGTAGGGTAGAGGCTTTCCCTGATGATGGTAGTCGCAATGCTAATCAAGGAGGCGCTTCTCGACGAGCAGCGCTCATCGACTCTATCCGAAAGCAAGAAAAGAATGTCCTACTATTTGATTCGGGCGATATCTTTCAGGGGACACCCTATTTCAATGTCTTTGGAGGAGAGATAGAGTTTAAGCTGATGACAGCCATGAAGTATGACGCCGCTACTATGGGCAATCATGATTTTGATGGAGGCATGGATGGCTTTGTCAAGCAGCTGCCTCATGCGGATTTTCCATTCATCACGTCCAACTATGATTTCTCTGATACTCCCATCAAAGGGAAAACTGAAAAGTATAAGACCTGGATGGTCGAGGATATGAAGATTGGCCTTTATGGATTAGGCATAGAGTTGGACGGATTAGTTGCTCCGGAGCACTATGGAGATACCCAGTATCTGGATCCAATCACAGTGGCTCGAGAGTACGAGCGGATGCTCCGAGAGGAGATGAAATGTGACTATGTGATATGTCTCAGCCACTTAGGATATCGCTATAGAGATGATAAGGTATCAGATATCGTTTTGGCGAAGCAGACTTATCATACCGACTTGATATTGGGTGGACATACACACACCTTCATGCGACAGCCTGACGTACAGGAAAATCTCTCTGGCCATCCTGTATTTATCAATCAGGCCGGCTGGGCGGGCATCTTGCTGGGGCGTGTGGATATCGTTTTTGAGCGTGGGACACAGCGTCGTCGGATGAATAGTCAGAATGTGATTGTTCAATAATACGTGCGGGTAAGACAAAAAAATATATTCACCAAAAGAAGAATCTTAAAATATTAGTATTCACTTTTGTTAAATATATAAGAGATTGCAAATGTGCTTTTTGGGGAATAATTTTTGGGGCTTCTAAATAACTCACAAACATTGTTTTTTATTAGTCCTCTTTCCTTTGTTTTAGTGATATTTGCTGGGCGGAGTTGATACGATGTGTTGTTGATGGAATCCCACTTCCCGATACTCCCAAAACTGTTTTTAGGTAAAAAGATTAGAACTGAGATTAGATGAAGAACCACTTGAGTGTATGGGATAGTTGTCTCATGACGATACGTAAAAGTATCAATCCCCAAAGTTTTAAAACATGGTTTGAGCCCATCAAGCCTGTAAGACTTGAAAATAGCTCACTCACGATTCAGGTTCCAAATAATTTTTTCTACGAATGGCTCGAAGAGAACTACGTAGGTCTCCTTAAAAAAACTATCAGAGCAGAGCTCGGAGAGGATGGTCGTCTCGAGTATCAGATCGTGGTGGACAATCATACTGACGCCTCGATGAATGGGGCTCATCATGGTGCCACATTCAATAATAGTGGTGAGCAAATCCGTAATCCGTTTGTCATCCCCGGCATCAAAAAAGTAAAAGTCGATCCTCAGCTCAATCCTAAATATAGATTTGAAAATTTCATCGAGGGAGATTGTAATAAATTAGCTCGATCTGCAGGTTTGGCTATAGCCAAAAATCCTGGAGGTACAGCCTTCAATCCGCTCGTGGTCTATGGCAACGTGGGTCTGGGGAAGACTCACCTCGCTCATGCTATTGGTAATGAGGTGGTGGAAAAATTTCCTAAGAAGTCGACACTGTACATCTCGACTGAGCGATTCACTAATCAGATCATCGAGGGAATACGTAAAAATAATATCAACGATTTGGTCAATTTCTATCAGTCGATAGACCTTTTGATTGTAGATGATATTCAGTTTTTGTCCAATAAGGCAAAGACACAGGAGATTTTCTTCAATATTTTCAATGAATTGCACCAACTCGGTAAGCAGATCATCCTGACCTCAGATAGAGCGCCAAAGAGCCTCGAAGGGATACAGGATAGATTGATTAGTCGATTTAAGTGGGGTCTTAGTGCAGATCTTCAGGCGCCAGACTTTGAGACACGCATGGCGATCCTATTAGCTAAGATGGAGACAGAAGGTGTCAAGCTACCTACGGAGGTGATCGAATTCATCAGCTACAATGTCAAAAACAATGTCCGAGAGCTAGAGGGCGTACTCGTATCTCTCGTGGCACAAGCTACCCTCACTAATAAGGAGATAGATCTCAATTTGGCTAAGCAGGTAGTGCAGAGTTTCGTCACAGATGTCAATAAAGAGATCACTGTCGAAAATATCAAAGAGCTGGTATCTGAGCACTTTCAAATCCCTCTGGATAAATTACAAGGCAAAACTCGTAAGCGTGAGGTAGTCATAGCACGTCAGCTGTCAATGTACCTCGCTAAAAATCATACCTCTAACTCGCTCAAGACTATAGGTGACCAGTTTGGTGGACGAGACCATAGTACTGTGATTTATTCTTGTCGTACAGTACAGGATCTCATGGATACAGATCTACTATTCAAGGATACAGTCAATGAGCTCGAGAAGAAGGTGCAGATGAGTATCAGTGGGTAGCCGAGACGACTTCTACTGTTAATATGGTCTTAATTAAGGCTCAGAGCATTAACTGAGTCTTCTGTTTTTATTCCTTATGCTTTACATTTGGAGAGCAAATTATCAATCATATCTATATGAAGACTTTATTTAGATCTTGTTCAGTAGCGATAGTCGCTGTTTTGTTATTGTCATTCGCCAGCTGCAAAGAGAGTGGACCAAGCTATGGAGTGGAGCCTCATGAAGTCACAGAATCAGGTCTCGCATGGTACAAAATCGAAGATCTGGATAAGATGCAGAATATACAGGATAAGAAGGTCATGATCGATATGTACACTTCTTGGTGTGGCTGGTGTAAGGTGATGGATCGTAAGACATTCACCGATCCACAGGTGGTAAAATATCTCAATGATAATTTTGTCTTGGTAAAGTTTAATGCAGAGCGTCGTGATCCGATCAGCTATCAGGGAGCGACCTACGAATGGATCAAGACTGGTCGCAAAGGAGTCAATAAGCTCGCAATGAAAATGATGAATGGGCGACTGGGGTATCCGACTCTCGTGTATCTCGATGGTAATCTCAATCAGATCAAGTCTTCCCCAGGATATAAGACTCCAGAGCAGCTCCTCGGAGAGCTCCAAGTTCTGTAGGATTTAGAAATTTCATTTCCTTTCTTGTTTATTTAATTGCTATCAGACCTTTTTCTATGATACGATGTCTTTATCATAGAGCATAGAGTTTGGGTATTCTTTATGCTCATCGTATTTTGCACAAGTCAAAAAAATCAAGAAGAAGGTGGCTGATATAGTTTGTTTTGGAGAGTTATTATGGGATGTCCTACCCTCGGGCAAGGTAGCTGGAGGTGCCCCATTCAATATTGCGAATCGTGCCAATAGTCTTGGGACTAACGCTATAGTGGTCACGGCAGTAGGAGATGATGATCTCGGTAGAGAACTAACAGCTCTCGTGGCGTCAAAGGGAAACACAACTGATTTTATACAGATACACTCAGAGCTGCCGACCAGTACGGTGGAGGTATCTGTGGGAGAGGGTGGTGAACCGCACTATACCATCGTGCATCCAGTAGCTTGGGACGACATCACAGTCACGCCTGAAATTATAGATTTGGTCAAAAATGCCAAAGTCTTTATCTACAGCAGTCTGGGACTACGAGATGAGCGATCGAGAGAGGCATTATTCTCTCTGCTGCCTCATGCACAGCTCAAAGTCTGTGATATCAATCTCCGAGAGGGCCACTATGAGAAGGAGACTATACTGCGCATGTTGGAGCAGGCAGATATCCTCCGTATGAATGAGTACGAGCTAAAGATGGCTGCAGAGTGGCTGGATATACCGATTGATTCATTTGAGGATGGAGTGATCAAGATTGCGTCGCACTATGACTATCGGGGAGTAGTCGCTACACTCGGCGGAGATGGTGCCATGAGTTATGCTGATGGACAGTTTTATCGGCAGCCTGTATTTTCAGTAGAGGTCAAAGATACTGTCGGTGCGGGAGATGCATTTTTAGCCTCCTACATTAGTAGGATCATTGCTGGTGATAGTGAGGATGCAGCTTTGCGCTTTGGATGTGCCATAGGAGCACTCACAGCTTCTAAGGATGGTGGTACTCCTGAGATCACTGAGCAGGAGATAGAAGACATCTTAGCTATCGGCTAAATAGATGCACTGTACCTTATAATTTTAAAAAAGCCCTTTCGAAATGCTATCGATAGGGCTATTGTACCAAAAACAGTTGTTTCTAAATTCTTCTATTATCTCTTAGAGTGAGTACACTATCGCATTGATATTATGCTGCTCTACTAATTTCTGAGTAAACATCTTATGCCCTTTCGGAGCTAATAAGAATAGCTTGCCTCGCTTCATGCTTGCCATCATACTTAGCAGTTTCCAGCGAGTCACTAAGGCTTGTACTTTTTCAGTTTTCACAGCTATATCTGTGAAGTATTTTGTTTTTCCATTTAGCTTAAATGACAGATCAGCCTGTACTACTTCCTCAGTGATCCGATTGGTGAAGGATTTTGGAGGTTCGAAGTCTTCGTGATTAGCTTTTAATTCTGAAATTGACTTTGTCCGTGCCCAATCAATTGCTTTCTGGAAGTACTGCTCTTTCGTATCAGTCATATAAGTTATTAAATGAAGAAATATTTTTCTACTTATATCAACGATCGCAGAACAATATTTAGTTCCATTGGAAAAATATTTACAATAATTCCGCTAATACTGTGTGCTATTTACTTAACTGATACTAAGTCGCCAATAGCTCTTATCTCGCCGCTCTGATCGTAGTACTTTCCTGTATCCAGCATCCCACTTTGAAGCTGCTACCTTCCTTGAGCTGTCGCTGAAAGATATCCTCTACTGAAGGCATATATTGGGCGTATCGATTGATCCACTTGTTAGCTTCGTCAGCGACTGTAGGATCTATCTGCTTAGCATACTGAAATTGATCAATCGCCGGCCATGTCACGATCTGACTGTCCCAGCCACGACCTGGCCCACATAGCGGACCTGATGAGGCATAGAGCTTCCCAATAAGTATATATGGCTCTCCCCAGTTTGGTTTTTGCTTGGCCGCCTCTCGGGCGTATTGACGAGCTGCTGGGAAGTTTTTTATATGGGCATAGTAGATTTTAGAGATGCGGAGTAATATACTCGCTTTCTTCTCCGTATCATCAGACTCGCTGACGTACTGATCATAGTACTCTATAGCCTCTTTGAATCTTCCTTCATTGAGCGCTGCACCTGCCAGTCTGAGTGGTCCTGGAGGTGGTGGAGCTACATAGCATACTTTTTCTTTAGTCTCCTTGAGCCGTACGAATCTCGCATCCTCAGGATCGCAGCTGGCCCATACCATTTTGAGGTATACCTCAGTCACATTGTCACAGTCAGTCGTATCCTCTAAAAACTGGTTGTAATAGCGGTCCATGTAGTACTCGCAGTTATAAAATCCTCTCAATCCCTCCAATCCTGATAATAAGTCTGGGGAATACTCATCTATCACTTCCCATGCTTCGCAGTACTCGTCCTCACAGGTCTCCTTACCATGATCGATAGCATCAAAGATTTGATAAGCGATTTCGCTGGCGTCTTCGTGGCTTATTTTTTCATCGAGGACATTGTCATAGAGTAGGCGAGAGAATGGATTAATGATGAAGTAATCAGCTTCCTTCCCTTTACGATTCATGACCTCTCGGAACTGATCAAAGACATCATCCATATCTACGTACTCTCGATAAGTATAGTAGGAGTCAAATGCCTTGCGGGCTAAGATGGTGCCATCATCCTCAAAACACTCCATACGTTTATCATAGATGCTGAGTAGCGTATCTACGATGCCTGCCTGCTGCTCTCTTGTAGCTGCATTAGCAAAAAAGTGATTATATATCTTGATACCATCGTCAAAGTGATAGGTCACTCGACCATTAGCTCCTGGGGCTGTATAGTAGGCTTTTTTCCATAGATCGACTGCTGCATCGTATTTTTTGAATCGTACCTGATCTCTGTAGAGCACATATGCATCCTCCGTGGCACTGCGAGTTGTGTTGTCAAGCTCATCAAGTGTTTTACAGGTAGTGAGCGACTCTTTAGGTTCTGGCCTTGGCGCTGGCTCCGGCTCTGTGACGATCTGCTCTGTCACTGCTGGTGCACAGGCGTGTACTAACATGAGCAAAACAGCAGTGTATCCTAGGGAGAAATAATTGAAGCGCATATCTCAATGTGATTTTATCAAATGCTTTTGATCTTCAATTATACTAAATTCATTTCGGATGAAGATAGTCCTTAACGTATCCACCCAAAGCATTTGATGAAAATCTGTAGGCTTAATGCCCAATAAAAAAGGCACTGTCCCCATCGGGTCAGCACCTTTCTCTTCCTGTTAAAATCGAATATTCCTTTACGGATCTTATGATTCTGGATCCGGTGTCAATCGTAGGTAGGGCTTCACTTCTGTGAATCCTTTAGGAAATAGCTCCTTGGCTTCTTCATTGGAGACTGATGGTGATATGACGCAGTCTTGACCTTTCTCCCAGTTAGCCGGAGTTGCCAGTTTTCGATAAGCAGTCAGCTGTAGCGAATCTAATACTCTAATCAGCTCATGAAAATTTCTTCCAGTAGATGCCGGATACGTGATCATTAATTTGATAGTCTTATCAGGAGCGATAATGAATACTGATCTCACTGTTGCGTTCGCTGTCGACTTAGGGTGGATCATATCGTAGAGCTCTGCTACTTTACGATCTTCATCTGCGATGATTGGGAAATTGACAGTAGTATTCTGAGTCTCATTGATGTCTTTTACCCAGCCATGATGATCCTCCAGAGGATCGACGCTGAGGGCGACTACTTTGGTGTTTCGCTTAGCAAATTCATCTTTGAATTTCGCCACTGTACCAAGCTCAGTAGTACATACTGGAGTGTAGTCTGCAGGGTGTGAAAATAGTACTGCCCAGCTATCTCCGAGCCATTCGTGAAATTTGATTTCTCCTTCGGTAGACTGCGCCGTGAAATCTGGAGCAGTATCACCTAATCTAAGAGTTGCCATAGTCATATATTTTTTAGTTAGTATGTCTAACCGCTAATCATGAGCTATGTTTTAGAGCATGTGTTATAAATATGCTAAGATACCTTCGCTTTACTCGATCAGTGTGATATTACCTGTCATGTCTTCTTCTATGTCCACATTGTAGTCATCAGAGTACCGTACTCTCAGGTGATAAACATATACACCCGGCTGTAGGGACTCGTAGCCGAGCCCACTACCCGTCCAGCCCTGATTGATGTCACTGGATTCGAATACCTTATTACCCCATTTGTCAAAAACCTGAATGTCAAACTCCTGAATAAAGATCCCTTCAGCGACGGTGGCTATGAATTCATCATTGCGACCATCATCATTAGGGCTGAAGGCATTAGGTACATAAATGGCAAATTCGACACATTCTCGATTTTCGATAGTCACCTCGTCGGTAAACTCACAGCCTAAATTAGTGGTTGCAATGGCAGTATAAGTACCTGGATTTTCTGCGATGATACTATTTCCTATGGTACCGTCTTGCCATATTACATCTACATCTTGGCGGTCGATGGTCAGGATAGCCGTCAGGTCTTCACACTTGCTGAAGTCATCCCCGAGATCAAATGTCGGAAGTGGCTGGACGCTCAATGCAAATTCATCTGAAGCCTCACATCCATCAATCGTGGCGGTGACACTATAGGTGCCGGTCTCTGAGATATTGATGACATCAGTGGTCTCTCCTGTGCTCCATGAGATGTCCCAGCGGCCTGGATTTTCTATCATGAGATCAAAAGACTCTCCCTCGCAGATCGTCTCATCTTCTTGTAGCGAGAAGTCTGGTATCTCTTTAGTCATGATATTGATGCGGTCATTGACGCTACAGCCTAAGATGGAAACATCCACACTATAGGTCCCACTCCCAGTGAGCGATATTGTTGGTGTAGTCTCACCTGTAGACCATATATATTCGGCATCAGGATAGGCAGCATCGAGGGAGATCTGATCTCCTGCACATATAGTAGTGTCATTTCCCAGTTCTACGATAGGGTAGGCCTGTACAGTGATCTCGACACTATCTCTGTATGGACAGCCATCGAGGACTACTTCTGCCCATACTATACCTGGGTCAGTCGTGGTGAGGATGCTTGATCCATTATTCGCTACACTCCAGGTGAAATTAGGATATACCTCTGAGGCTGATATAGTAGCCGTCTGACCTTCACAGATGGTTTGATCCTCCCCGAGGCTGAATACTGGCGTAGGCTTAGTGTCTATGATGATCTCGTCGGAGGCTGTGCAGCTATTTGCATCAGTGACGGTGACGCTGTATGTGCCATCAGTGGTGACAGTGATGCTGCTCTCGTCGGAGCTGATACCTGTCCATGAGTAGCTGAATGTTGGATCTGCTGCGGTGGATATGACGAGCTCGCTACCCTCACATATGGTCATGTCCGCTGGTAGCTCGACAGTCGGGTTAGGATTAGCGGTGATATCTACCGAGTCTATGATCGTACATGCATCTATAGTCATCTCTGCTATATATAGTCCAGAGGTAGAGGCTGTCAATGTGGGCTCAGAAGTTCCGTCTTGCCAGAGGTAAGTCAATCCATTTTGATCGCCTGCTGTGAGGATGACTGAATCTCCTTCGCAGAAAGTGATGGCGTCCATAGCTGCAATAGAGAGATCAGGTCGATTTTGGACGGTGATGCTGACAGTATCTGATACGAGGCAGACACCATCATCTATATCTACGAAATATTCTCCCGAAAGGGAAGCCTCAAAAGTCTCATCTGTCGACCCATCCTGCCAAAGGTAAGTAGCACCTCCTACTCCAGGGGCGAGAAGTATGGTAGCTGGACTACATACTGTGGTGTCACGACCTAAGTCTACCATTGGTGCCGTTTGGAAGCTTACATTGATATCAGCCATTGCGCTGCAGCGCTCTATGCTCGCTATGACACTGTACGGGCCCTCTTCAGTTACATTGAAAGTCGGATCATTGCTTCCATCTTGCCACTCGTAGCTGGCTTGGTCAGACAGCTCCGCTGATAGGATGAGGGTCTCTCCTTCACAGAGGGTTGTATCATTGCCAATCGTAAAATTGTCCACATCTATGATCGATACATCTATGCTGTCTGTGGCCGTACAGGCACCTCTGCTGAGCTCTACGATATATAGATCTGCCATGCTTGCTGTGATCATTTGATCCGAACTGCCTGTGCTCCAGAGATGTGCAGCATCAGTGACTCCAGTGCTCAGTGTGAGCGTCTCACCAGAGCAGAGGGTGGTGTCTGCGCCAAGATCAAAATCAATAGGCTCATCAAAAGTGACTCTGATGCTTGCTGTATTAGTACATGTGCCCTCTGTGATGACGGCGGTATACTCCTCTGTAGTGCTCACAGTGATGGTCTCAGTCATCTCTCCCGTCGACCACATCACCGACTGATCAGTATCAAGACTCACCGATAGATCGAGTGTCTCACCTGAGCAAAGCGATGTGTCGCTACCTATCTCAAATGCTGCTACCTCTGCGACGCTGACCTCGATCGTATCACTGACGGTGCAGGCCCCTCGAGTTGCTTCTACTGAGTAGCTATCGGCGGTAGATACACTGAGCTCAGATCCGGTAGATCCGTCTGACCACTTGTAGTCTGCATCAGGTACGTCAGTGGTGAGGAGTAGTGTCTCACCAGCACATAGTGTCGTGTCCTCTCCAATATTGATATCAAAGCTCGTGTCAAATGTGATGTCTACTGTATCACTTGCCTCGCAGATATTCTCTCGGATCGTGAGGTGATAGGTGCCAGTGGTAGCGACTGATATGTCTTCTGTACTCTCTCCAGTAGACCAGTCAAAGTCTCCCTGAAATCCCTCTGGGATACTAAGTGTGATAGCTTCTCCATCGCATAGGCGCTGGTCATCTCCAAGTGAAAACTCCTTAATATCTACTCGATCGACCACTATAGTATCGGTATCTGTACAGCTACCGATCTGTACACTGGCTATATAAGTGTTACCAGTGTTGACTACGATATCAGCGGTGGTCTCACCAGTAGACCATTCTACGGTACCCGCATTGATGCCGGTGGATAGAGTGAGGGATTCGCCGTTGCAGATGGTAGTGTCTACTCCGAGATCCAGCGCAAATGCTGCATCGAAGGTCACCTCTATCGTGTCGCTGAATGAGCAAATGTCCTGTGTGAAGTCAGCCCAAAATTCTCCAGATTCGTCGATAGTGATACTACTCGCTGTACTACCGGTCGACCATAAGATATCTCCACCGAATGCTGGCGCATCGAGTGTCAGAGTGCTGGCTTCGCAGAGTACGGTGTCTCTACCGATGTTTAGTTCAGTCAGGTCAATAGCGGTGACTGTGATATCATCCATCGCTGAGCAGGCGCCTCGAGTGACCTCTATACTGTAAGTGTCGGAGTCTGCCACATTGATAGTAGGTGCTGCTGCTGAAGTACTCCACATATAAGTGGCTGTCGGTAGATCAGGTACGGCGAGGAGTAGAGAGTCACCATTACAAATCGTGGTATCAGCTCCGAGCTCTATGCTGAATGCCTCATCTATCGTCACTAAGAGTGTATCGGCTTGGCTACAGCCATTGCTGTAGAAGACTTCTGCCGTTATTTCTATTTCTCCTGGAGGAGAATTTCTGGTCGGGACTAAGAATGGGGCATTGGGATCTGTAGAACTCCCATTGTTCCAGATGATGCTATCCGCCTCTCCTTCCGCAAAATTGAGCTCAATGCGTAGATTGTCATCACTATTACATTGTCTGATGTCTTCGCCTAAGAATCTATCTACTTCCTGGGCATCTGGATCTCTGAATGACCATCCGGAGTTGCCTCCTTGATCTACACTGCCTGGGCCGGCATCAAAAGTATTACCGCCAGTCGCCTGTATATCGGAGATAGAGGTATAGCTCATGTCAACGGTAGCTGATGCGGGCATGAAAAATGTCTGCGGAATACCACCTGGGAAACTTCCAAAGGTGATGGGATTGCATATATCTCCTAATGACTCAAAGTATTCATTAACTGTCAGCTCATCCAGCGATTGGATGGTGTAGGAGTTTCCTGCTGTGAAAATCAGTGAGTCAATGATGAAGTTATCTTGAAAGATCTGGCCACTACCCTCCAAGCGTAGGGACTGCATGTCGACCTCATCCGTATTGAACACGAAAGCCATACCTCCGACGTGGCTAAACCATACGCTGCCTAATGGCCCTACATCCGACTCAAGACCCGATATCTCATTAGTGAACTCCCATCGAGTACCTGATGCGCTGGATATCCGACTATTCCTAATGACTAATGGCAAGTCAACATCGACCGCTCCGCCCGTGACGGTGATATATGAGTCGGTCAAGTCAAGAGGCATCTGATTATTGAATACGAAGAATCTATTCGTAGTGATATCGTGACCATTAGTGATAAAGCTGACAGATGGAGCGAAACTATTAATCGTCAATGCGAATCTGACATTGAGGTCGTCCTGTAGCTCAATATTTCGCTCACTATAGACAGTAAGATTTTGTAGGAGTGTCCCGCTGGTTTCTATTTTTTGCATTTGGCTGGCCCCTCCTTCACGATTTCCACTGAGGTATGTTTGTCCTATTAGCCAATTAAAAGGGGTGGTGATGGTCAGGTCATTATTGATATAGAGCTCAGGTATACTGATCGTCGGGCCAGTTCTGCTCGATAGGTAGCTGATATTGTTGCAGTAGCCGGCCGAGTTGCCAAAGACAACATTGTTATCACTATCAAAAGAATTATTATCAAAGATGATATCATCAATACTCGTAGGCGTACACTCGCCTCCGGGGCCTCCACTCTCGAGGGACCAGTGATCTGGGTCATACCAGTCACCATCGCCACCTACCCAATAGAGTACTCGAGAGTCAGGATTGCTCGAGTCAGCCCATTGACCATTTTCTCCACCATTTTCTCCACCATCTATGCTGTCTCTTAAGTCTATTGGAAATCGAACTCCTTGTACAAAAACGAGGAAATCAATTCTTCTGAAGAAGAAACCAGCTGGTTTGTAATTTCCCTGTATACGGATGTCAAGGGTAGCCTGAGTATCGCTGCTCAAGAATCCCGAGATAGTGGCATATCCTACGCATGGATCATTAGTGACTAAGTCTGTGTTAATGATCTGGGTAGAAGAATTTTCCAAATAAAGAGACTTACTATTCAGGAGTCTCAATGTATTGATCTCATGGTCGCCATAGATCTCACCATTTGTCATGAACTCCAGATAATTGATCACTCCGAGTGATCCGACTGTAGAGAGGCGAGTCAGCTCTGCATCTCTGAATATGAGTGAGTCTATACCTGTGAAAATAAGATTGTCCGAGTCAAAAGAAAAGGTACCTATCATGGGATCGACTGCACTGATGATGATGGTCCCTGCCTGACTATCAAAAGTGCGGACACTTTGCGATAAGCTATAGATGCTCCCAGCGGTGATCGTACCATTATTGATGATCTCTCCATCGGTGAAGTCTATGTCGAGAGCTACTGTTAGATCACTATTGATGATGAGCTGGGCGTCAGAGGCATAGCTGATAGACTGTGTAGATGCTGCCGCAGCGATGGTGCATGTCCCAGATCCTCCGTCAAAGACTACATCATCGGAGATCGTAGGTATGCCTGCTCCACCTGGACCTCCAGATGTCGTGGACCAGTTATTGGCATCATTCCAGCTACCGCCATTGCCTACCCAGTATAGGGACTGACTATACGCAGCGATGGATATCGTGAGGAGTACGAAGCACAGGAGAGCTTTTCGAGCAAGTAGTATCATTCAGGTTATTACTTTAGAGCGTCGCTGATAAACATATGAAATGTAAGAAATTAAACGGGAGATGCTTGGTATGAATTATTAAGAAGGTAGACTATTCCCTGATTAAAGGGTTTTTTAGTGTAAAGATATATTCAGGGTACACCATGATACTAACTAGTAAGCTCAGTGCATTTTATAAATATATGAGCCGAATTAATAAGTGTAGTGAATCAACTAATAAGTGCAATCTATGCTCTGTATTTGTTCATTAGCTTTGTTAGCAAAGCTTTTGATATGTTTTCCTACAGATATTTAGTTTTTATTCTTGTATTTATTTGTCGGCCTCTATTAGGACAGGATCTTTCGATGATGAAGGATTCTTTGGCAATGAATCTATCTAAAACGGAAAGATCCCAATTAATCGACCGTATATCAGATGAGTATATCGGTAAGGAAAAGCTCAATAGAGATTCGCTTAGGAAGTATAATGACATGCAGTTGGATCTCATCAAAGATCGACCTCTGGACTCGCTACTCACCAGAGCAAAGGAAAAGAACTTAGTAGCGAACTATCGTCTACCATATGAGGAGTATCGTGAGCTGGCCGAGGACCTGATAGAAGACTATCAACAGCTAAACAGGACAGAGGATGTACTCAATGAGTACTACTATATAGCTCTCAAAGCGCATACCGCTGGCTCCACAGATGCGGTTGATCTTTATAAAAAAGGCCTGCAGCTGATCGATATATCATCGAGAGACTTGAGTCCAGAAGCTAAATGTCAATGGGAGGTAAAATACCTCTCAAGCTATGGGAGTAATTATGAATATTTAGGCCTGTACGATCAAGCCCTGAAAACAGTAGAATCAGCCGTACAAAAAGCAGAGGCATGTCAGGATAGTGTATCGATGATGAGAGCGTACCGCACTGCCGGGGCTACTCTGGGCAATGTGCTACAAAAAAAGGCAGGAGGATATGAGGGTCACAATATCCTGACGGAGACACTCGAAAGCTATCTCAAGAAGACCTATGAATTAGCGCAGAGCTTAGACCACCCAATGATTTATCCACTGGCGGCATATAATTTGGCCAATTACTACAATGACGTCGACTCTACAGAGTTAGCGGTGAGCTATGTCGAGGAATCTCAACGTCAGCCCAATATAGCATGGATGCCGATGCAGCGATATTACAATCAAATGTTACTCTCAGATATCTATGGAAAGAAGGGTGATCAAGGTCAGTCCTATGAATTCCTCCAAGAGGCAGTGGCCAGTGCAGCAGAACTAAAAGAAGAGCGTCATGATTTTTTAGCACAGATGGATCTCGCCGAGTGGTATATCAAATATCAGTACCCTCTGAAGGCAATAGAAGCACTGAGGCCTATATCAAGGTCCATGATGAATAATATCGAGTTCAGAAGAAAGTATCATAATCTTAGCCAAGAGGCATATGCTCAAAATGGTCAGTATGAAGAGGCCTATAGGGATGCCACTTTCGCTGCAGCTCTGCAGGATAGTATTCAAAGTCAAGAAACAAACTCTCAAATCGCCACACTCATCGACCTAATGCGCAAGTCTGAGGATGAAAAGGAAATAGCAATGCTCAGCTCTCAAAACCTTCAGTATAGGCTCAGATCAAGAACCCTGGCTTTCGGAGGATTATCTTTGCTTTTCTTAGGATTAGGGTATTGGTATTTCTCCCGACAGCGGTATGAGCGTAAGATTTTAGCTCAGGAAAAAGAAAAGTCTGAAATCGAGGATAGATTGTTTCGTAGCCAAATGAATCCGCATTTTATTTTTAATACGCTGGGATCTATTCAGGGACTATTGTTAGAAAAAGAGTCTTCGGATCGAGCTGCTTATTTCATAGCTAAATTTGCTAAGCTTATGCGTCAAATCTTGGTCCAAAGTCAGCAAGTAAGTATCTCGCTAAGAGAGGAGGTAGATACGATCAATACCTACCTCATGCTACAAAAAATGAGATTTGAGGACAGGTTTGATTATGATATCCGTATAGCCGACGAGCTGGACGCCGATGCCATCAGTATCCCTCCGATGATCCTCCAGCCGATCATTGAAAATGCTATCGAGCATGGCAAAGTACATACTATAGCTGACGGTAAGGTGGATGTATCGTTTGAATCATCAGAGGGGATGCTCAAAGTCGCTGTCACTGACAATGGAGTAGGGATGGATCAGCTTGGAACAGCTTCTATCCTGCAGAGAAAATCCATGGCTCTCAGGATCATCAAAGATCGCTTGAACTATCTGTCTTCACAGCTGGGGCAGCATGTAGGTATGGACTTCATCAAGCCACCATCTGGTCGAGGGACCACCGTATTATTTAATCTTCCATCACTATCTCACTGATATCATGAATGCACTCATCGTCGAAAACGAAATCAACGTGATCAATGCACTCGAGAGACTGCTGCTCTCGTACTGTCCTGAAGTCACGTCTATAGCTAAAGCCTCGACTAAGGTAGAGGCTCTCCTACAAATGGCTGAAGTAGATCCAGATATCGTATTCATGGATGTGGAACTGGACGAATGCACGGGACTTGATATACTCGACGAATATGGAGACTTCAGCTTTCAGCTCATATTTGTGACAGCATTTGATCGATATGCGATTGATGCTTTTCGGTATAGTGCGTTGGACTATCTGCTCAAGCCAGTAGATCCAGACGATCTCGTCCAGGCTGTTGCCAGGGCAAAAAGCGCAATCACTACACAAGATGATCATCAGAAGTATCAAGTACTGGTGAACAATCTTCGAATGAAAAATAGAGAGGCGAAAAAGATGATCATCACCGATCGTGACAATATCTACTCGATAGATATCAATAGCATATTATACCTCAAGGCCGATGGTCCCTATACTCATGTCAAGCGAAAGGGGGAGAACTTGTTCACCTCCAAGAATCTTAAATACTACGAGAATATGCTTTCTACTGCTAATTTTTGTCGAGTGCATCATGGCTACTTAGTCAATTTAGAGCATATGAAGCGATATGATAAAATCGATAGTGAAATAGAGCTAAATAGTGGTGAACGAGTACCTGTCTCTGTCAGAAAAAGAGATAAGCTGCTGCGGGCTATTAAAATTCATACGAGTAACTAAAAATGAAAAAGGTATGGCCCTTAATAGACCATACCTTACATCAAGGGGAATCCTTCACTTTAGTCTAATATTCCATCTGTAGTATACCTGCCTCAAATCCTTTGCGCACCAGCGAAGGACTATTCATAGCATCCAGTTTGTAGAGTAGTTTCTTCTTGTGAGTGATGATCGTATGCTCACTGAGGTAGAGTCTCGATGCGATCTCTTTTATAGTATAGCCCAGTGATATGTCTTTGAGTACTTGCATTTCTCTTTCGCTTATTTTAGTCTTTTTCATTTTCCTCATTTTAGTATTAGTGTAGATCTACCCATCCTGAGAATGTGGTGATGGTCTGTCTTAACTCTACATGAGGATCTGATCCGAGGGTAATACAGTTTAGGTGGTCGTACATTGCTATTCTCGAATTGTTACCCCCTCCTCCATTGTACCTTAGTTTCACTAATGCTTCATTGATTTGTTCTGGCCAAATGTAGATCACATCATTAGCATTTAGGATTACTTGGTCGTCAGGTGTGTAGGTATTCCATCCTGATGTAGCAGGTACCTTATTTGTATAGGACAATATGTTTTCGCTGGAGGTACAGGTAGACTGTGGAGTAGAGGCTATCACTAATCGAATGCTATCTGGGGTAGAGCCATTAAAAAAATAGCGTAGTCGAATGCGCTCAATGGGTCCACTGTTTGGGGTGGTCAGTTTTAGACCATAAGTTTCATTAAAATTTCCAGTCACTAATTGGGGACTTGTACAACATGCCAGTGTGTTAGATTGAGATTGATCTATATCATATGCCTGATATTTTCTCTCATCTTTATTGTAGATCATCATACCGACTTCTACTGGAGAGATAGAGTCCCTACTAGAGCTGGACATGACAGGTAGAATCATAGCCATCGAGTCTGACTGTACATCCAAAAGGGAGTAAGGATTTATAGTAGTGAACTTATCTGTGATCTGCACTTGACCATCAATGTGTACCTGGCTATAGGTAGAGATATAGTTCATGCAGAGTATGATTAGTAGTGTAGTAGTCTTGTTCATGATTAGTCATTTAGGTCGACCCATTGAGCTGGATCGAGTGTTATGTGAAATTTTGCATCTACATCGCCCGTATTTTCGCTACAGAGTCCAGCTGTATTGATATATCCTATGGTTGGTATGTTTTGGACACCTGTGTCAGACCATAGGATTCTAGGTCCGGCACTGTTTGTACTTGCATCCGTATAGATGTAGTACTTGGTACCAGCAGTGATACTATATGGAGAGGCCATCGGATACCGATTGACAGTATTGGGCATTAGGGATACATATTCGGTATATGCAGTGCCATTAGACTTTTGAAAAGCTATCGCAGATCCACCACCACAGGGCTTAGTTGTGGAGATGATGAGTCGATGAGGCGGATTACGATTAGTGCTGCCGATACCTATATCCATGGATGTCAGAGTCCCATCTACAGTCGGAGTATAGGTGATCACTGTGAAAGCAAATACGTTACTCGAGCCATTGGCATATGGATAGGTATCTGTAGGCTCGGTAAGTGTATCCGCTGGGATGTAGCCTTGGAGTTTTGCCTCTGTGGTATTATACAGGAGCATACCCGGAGTAGCTACTATTTTATCATTTCTATAGGCCGTAGGCACTTCTGAGACTTTGAGGATCTTCTGATCGGATGATAGTCTGAGAGAGTAGTTTTCGACAGTATCCGATATGGCTGACCCTATATTTAGACGTTGCTCGAGGATATTTTGGCTCGAGGCCAATGTGATCACTGCTAAAATCAAGATCCCTGAACAATAGATTTTTCGATACATATTTTTCATTCTTAGTGAAGTTTGGTCCATGATTGATTGTATTCTCTGATATGGAAGATGATATTCGGCTCGATCTGGGGCTGTTCGGCACAGGTGCCAGCCAAGAAGTTGATAGTCCCCATAGCGTTTCCATTGACAGCGACGCCACCCATCGTGATGGTACATGTGAAAGTATATTCGGGGAGTAGCATATAGACCTTGCCAGGGACAGTGGTGATGTTAGAGTTGGGATAGAAAGTGGTCCATTGGTTGAAGTTTACTTGTGATACATCTTTTGGCAGAATCGTAAAAAGTCGATCGTTTGGACTGCTGCAATTAAAGCCTTCTTCATATTCATATAGATCAAAATGGATCGATCCAGTGTTAGGATTGCAACCAGTATAATAGACCGAAATACTATCCAGAATTACTTCTTTAGATGTTTTGAAATAAGGGAATAACGCCGCTGAGCCCGTGAACTCCTCAATGTCATTAGTATTGATCAAGGTATTGCCAATCGTAGTGGATGGGCTTATTGCGTAGGCACCTACTTCATATCTGAGCGAATCAAGATTGTATACCACACCTCCAGTACAGTTGTTTATTTTATTGATAGAGTCTTGAGTGAGTCTCGACACTATAATAGGCTGGTCAGCTGCGGATAGGTCCAGTAGAGCGTCGGGATGAGTTGCAACCTCTTGATCATTGATGCTTAGTGCTTGCTCTAATATGGCGTGCTGTCCATATCCATCTTTCCAAAGCAGGAATAGACTCAGTAGCAAGATTAGTGGAGTTTTTAGTATCATACTTTTTGATTTTAAAATCAAAAGTATAGCTCCAACTATCGACTCCAGTAATCACATATTAAAGGGATGTCGACACTTATAAATTCTACTCTGTGTGTAAGTGCCTGAGCAGAAATATACAAGGCACCTAATCTATCCTCAGATCTTCGATATATACACCGGGATGTGAGTCGGCATCGAATGTAAAAAAGGCATCGGCGTACTCTCCATTCACTTTTTTATCAGCGATGGTGACTACGTATTTACTTCCATCCTTACCAAAAGCTTCTACCTGCGCAATGTCATTCGCTGATTTATTGATCTTCAGACGATACTTAGAGTATTCGCTGGCACGATCTGTCGGGACAAACTCGATATACGCCGCACTATCATCTTCTTGGAGGAGATCATATTTGAATTCGTCAGACTTATATTGTTTCAAGAGGTCTCTTGGGGTGATCAGACCGAGCTCTGTATCCTCATCATAGTTGTTGATCTGGACTTCATTACGGGCTTTGAGGTGGAGCCATATGTCCACTCCATCGCCGTAGATGTCTTGATCCTCAGATCTGAATACGAATCGTTCTCCGGCCTGAATGATTTTGGCTTTTTGAGCTTGTACAGGGCGATCAGGATACTGGATAGATAGATCAAAATCCATCTCCATGGATGAGTAAGTATCGTACTTCTTGGCCAATCTATCGAGCATCTTGGTCGCAGCTTTACTTTGTGCCGAGATAGTCAGTGTGCCCGTCAAAGCGATTATCATGATACATACTCTTAGCATACCTGTTTCTATTTTAGGGGTTCTTGATAGTAAGACGGTACGAGCTATAGGATTTCTCCTAAGGAGATGTTAAATAAAAATGATCATAGTCAATACGTCCTGTAGCTCGACAAACAATGGCTTAAGAGAGTCGCTCATCGACACTATGTCTGCCACCGCCCATCATAAGCAGCGCCAAATATATACCAAAGTATAGCAATCCAAACTCTTTGCGACCCCAAGGATCATCTGCATGTACGATAAAGGCGGCTACCGCCATCGTCACTAACAGTGGTATAGTGGCCAGACGAGTCTTATAGCCTACTAAGATGAATACGGCACAGATGACCTCTGCAAATACTGTTAGTATCAGACTAAAGGTAGGGCCCACTCCTATAGGATCGGCAAATTCCATATTCCCATCAAGGAGTTTCATCAGTTTAGGGATACCATGCGTGAGCATGAATCCTCCACCGACGATGCGTAGCACGAGTAGACCCAGATCTGTCTGTCGAGTCTGATTATGAGTGAGAAAGCTCATAGTTGAGATAGTTTAGTTGTTAATGTAAATAATAGATCTATCACCAAGATAGACTTCATATTAGACTTTTCATAATGCGTTACATTTGTGGCATCAGATTACTATGAAGATATTTTTCATTTTGATATTGAGCGCTATGACTTGGTCTACGAGTATAGCGCAGTATAGTTGGGATTGGCATGATCCCGTGGATCTCAATATTGTAGATTTTGCTGATAATAAGCTCCTACTATATAATGCCATAGGGCTCGGGCTGACTCTCCAGCTCTCGGAGCAAAGTCCCTATGAGCGCAAGATGTATCGTCCCTACATATATAGTAGCTACGTGGATGTGATGTATGAGTATAGTCGTCCGCCTAAGTCGGATGTATTCGTAGGGCACTTCAGAGTAGGGCGTCAACTGAGGCGGTTCTTAGTCGTAGGAGGAGATATGGGTATTTATAAAGTATCAGATGCTCAGGTCAGTACTTTTGGGATTGGCTTTCAGCTTTACTTTCAGTGGTATATAGTCAATCGGGACAACTGGAAACTCTATTATGATAATGGCGTCGGGCCTAATGTATTCTTAGAGCAGTTTCCATTTGGTGGTACTCAGTTCAATTTTAGTAGTACATACGGTCTGCACATAGCGCTGAGGGTACCTGAGATGGCGTGGATCACTATAGGTGTGAAAAATTTACACATATCAAATGCAGGTATCAAAGGCATGGACCGAAATCCTGCCTTAGATGGCTTAGGGCTATCGTTTGGATATCAATTTTATTAAGCGGCCACTTTTCTCTGACTCTGCTGCTGTAGACAGTCTACGAACGGCCGAAGCTGGCTCAGTAAATGCGCAATGTATCCACCTAAGTGTCGAGAGTACAGTTGGCGCTTAGAGAATTTTGTCGATATGACCAACTTCCCATTTTTTACTGTCTCAGTAAAGTACCGCTTATAGCTTGACGATTTTCTGATGGCTATAGTTTGGTTATTATCTATGTCACTGAGATCGGATGAGAATTCTATAGTTTGATCTTGTTGGGGATCTATCTTGATAGTAAGTGTAGCGGTAGGATAGTCAGGATCTGGAACGATCTCATATCGGACGGTGGGTGCATGGCCACGATAGGTTTGATTATACTGAGAGATCTCATAAGCTCCCTGAGTACTGATTTCATCCTGTAGCTCAGCACACACTGTCCGTATGATTTCATCTAATTCTGCGACATATTGATCAATGATCTGACGAGAGTCCATAGTCTTGGACTGTGGCATTCTATCTTTCAGATATTGCTGTGTGTCATGACTTAAACCGCTTCGCATTTTGTTTAACTATTTTGTGATAATGATTAAACAGTGCGAATTGAATAAAGGTTTAAGTAATGTTCAAATTATTTGGCCAGCTGCTGTTGTGGTAGTATATCCAGCATAGCAGCGAATAGTATCTCCATCTGCACCAAGATGCCCTGTATCCGATCTTTCATGGCAGCAGGACCACATTTGTCCAGAGCTATGATAGACCCCAGACGATAGTAGGAGTTGAGAGCGAGATCTTTAGTGGCTTTGACCAGTTTATTGGATTCGCTTGACTCACAGACATCTTTGAGATCGATCTGTACAGATTTTGAGATCAGTTCAGGGTCTTTGAGACCCCCTTCGATTTCGACTTGGCCATTTTGATCCACCTTGACGATGAGGTCGAGGACGGTACGATCTTCATCTCTGAACTCCAAGAGATAAGAGTATCCACCATTTTCATGAGGAGATACTTCTTCAGATTCATAATTCATGTGCCAGGTCAATTCCTTGTTGTTTTTTGATCTATCCGTGAGATTGTTACTCAGTTCGTAGATCATCTGAATCAGCTCTTGATTCAGCGCAGAATTATCAAACTTTTCGTTATCTGGTTGTTTTTCGAGACTGTTGATCAGCCTCACCGACTTTTTGGATAAAGAAAATTTTGGATTCATTTGGGAATTTTTTGGTTCCCTACATTAACGCTTCAGTTTTACTTATAGTTTATGCTTCACGATCTATTAACAAGGTATAAACCTTAGCTAATATGAATAGATCATTTAGATATCATAGTCTACCTGATATATTGATGCTCTACGAGTGCGGCCTCTACGTCGTCTATATCTCCTCCATGATAGCATTCGATCCCTTGATTTTGGAGATAGGTGGCCGCTTGGTAGCTGCTATAATTCTGGTCACCGTAGCACAGGATAGGTCGAGCAGCGGTGCCCAGTACATCTGTTACTTTTGATAGTTTACTCAGCGGAATATTGATTGCTCTAGGCAGATGAGCTTTTTGGTATTCTCGAGGTGAGCGAATGTCGATTAGTAGTACCCCTCTTTCTATGATATCATTATAGTCGATGCTTTCGGCATTAGGGCTTACAGTGATTGATTTTTTCTTAAATATGCTTAGGAGTCTGCTCATTGGGATGTATCGGTTTTTTTGGATCTTTAAAACCCTAAAATACGGCATCTATTGCGATGAAAACAGTCTTCTGTAAAAGATTAGTACAAACCCCTACTACTTGAGGAGTAGATGATTAAATATTAAAAATTATTATAATATATTTTCCAAATTTCTATAGATAGTGACCATCGCTAATACTACGAATAATCCACTCAGGATATAATTAATATTGCGAGCTACGAAGCCGATCCGACTCGAGATCAGCTGTGCGAATCTGCCGTATAAAGCGAATAATGCAAAAGCTCCAAGAGCAGCACCCAGAGCTATGAAAATCGGCATGGGCATGTCAAGAGATATCCAGCCTTTGTATTCCATCAGGGTGCAGTACCCGAAAAAATACGGTACTGCTATTGTATTAAGATAAGCCATCAAAAATCCTGAGACCAAGGGGCCTTTTTGGGAGGTGCTTTTGGCTTTTTTGATTTCCTTTTTTCCTTGGAAGTAAAAGTATATGGCTAATACAAAGAATATGGGAATCGCTACATACTCCAGCCCCTGTAATATCTGCGGGCGAGTGCTCAATAGTCGGGCAAAATACAAGGCCACAAAAGCCTGAATACCGACTGTTAATCCTGCTCCTGCCGAAAACTGAGTAGCACTACGCAGACCCTCCTCTATGCTCTGCCGGACGGAGGTCATATTCAGCATGCCAGGAGGCAGCAAGCCTACAAAAGACATCGCAAATCCAACTAACAAATGTATAATTACTGCCATTTACACTTTTGACTGATCTGATCTATGCTTGTACGGACTCCCACTGTGTGACAAAATCCGAATATCCGCCAGCATTGTAAACCTCTACACCCTGAGCGGAGAGAATAGTACGTGCCAGTTCGCTACGCTTACCACTGCGACAGTAGGTGATGACAGGCTTGTCAGCAGCTTTTATCTGATCCACATAATTTTTTAGAGATTGGAGAGGAGTATTTTGTGCTTCTGCTATATGTCCAGAGGCATACTCTGATGGAGTGCGTACGTCCAGCACAATGACACCTCTACTTTTTAGTTCAGCGAGATTGTATTCATCCAGTTTTACACATGAGGCTGTACCGCAGCCGAAAATTTTATTAAAAATGCTCATTAGAATTAATTTTCAACAAAGAAAAACGATATCTGACTTTTGCTTTGTGATCCATCATACCAAGTGATGGGAACTTTTTATATCAATATATCGACCTGTATGATCATGATATAATAGATACTGAGCCGAATGTAGAGTAAACACTGATAATATACCGTTGTGTAGATCGATTTATTCTATTCGTAGAACTTTTGGTCTGCTATTATTGTCTCATTAGCTTTGATACTCAGCTCGATTGTCTGAGGAATCATGCATAACTAAACTATATTGCTTTTGAATCATCTATTGAAATTATTAGTAGTCATAGGCTTAGCAGTCGTCCATCAGTTGATAGACAATTGGGTATCACTGCCGGATGATGTTTACAATATCGTTTCTTTCCTTATGAGACTGATTGGGGTGGTATTGATACTCAATGTGGGCTACCATCTGCTGGACATGTATTATCGTAAGACCCGTCGGATATCCAGCAAGTCAAAAGATCGAGTCACTACAGCCATTTACAATCTTTATTTATTGGTTTTAGTATTTGCCGTCTTTTTCATGATTTTGGGTTTCTTTGGAGTGGACATCCAGACGTTGTTTACCTCACTGAGCATTGTGGCGGCCGCATTTGTGATCCTATTCAAAGAATATATCACACCGATATTAGGAGGATTCGCCTTAGTCATCACTAAGGATATGAACATAGGTGACTACGTGAAGATAGGAGAGCATAAAGGAAAGGTAGTCAATATGACTCTCTATAAACTGTCGCTGCTTAATGACGATGATGATCTCATCAGCCTACCCAACGATAAAGTATATCAGAGTGAATTAGTCAATTTCTCAAGAGGGAATTATCGTAAGATGAGTATCCCATTTGAAATAGACGCTGCATTTGAGGGGAGTCTCGAAGATCTCGAGAGCAATCTCATCAATGTACTCGGAGAGTATCATGAACTCATAGAGCCCGAGAGCTTTAACCTCAGGATCGAGAGTATCTCAAGTAAGGAGCTTTCGCTGAAGTTTCAGTATACTTTATTACAGGTAGATCGGAAGCTGGAGCAACAAATCCGTAAGAAGACCGTACGTCAGGTGGTCAACTATCTACGGACTGAGCGCCCTATGATCGATAAAGAGATGAATAATTGAAGAAAAATAAGTCTATACATCCATGAGCTATAAGAATGCAGTCATCACAGGAGTATCTACAGGTATAGGTCATGCAATAGCCCAGACCCTGATCAGAGATGGATATAGAGTCTTCGGTAGTGTCCGGAGTGCTCCAGATGCAGTGCGCCTCTCGGCGGAGTGGGGTAGCTCCTACGTACCTTTGATCATGGATGTGACTGATGCTCCTGCAGTCGATGCTGCCGCTCAGCAAGTCAAGAAGCTAATCGGGAATGAAGGACTCCAATGTCTAGTGAACAATGCAGGCATCGCCAAAGGAGGACCTATGCAATACCAATCGATGGATGAGATAGAGCAACATTTTCAGGTAAATATTATAGGATTGATCCGAGTGACTAAGGCATTCTTAGATATGCTCGGAGCTCAAGAAGGGCACCCTGTCCCGCCTGGCAAAATCATAAATATCAGTTCGGTGGCAGGTCGACTGGCACAGCCATTTGTGGGGGCCTATGTCGGGAGCAAGCATGCAGTAGAGGGTGTGTCTCACAGCCTTAGGAGAGAGCTTCTCCAGTGGGATATCGATGTAGTGATAGTAGCCCCGGGAGCTGTGGCTACACCGATATGGGATAAGGGGATACAGCTTGAGCAGTACATGTCGACGCCTTATGCTCGACTCTTAAAGAAGTTTGGTAAGGCGGCTAAAGATGGCGGTGACTCGGGTCTCGATGTGCAGCTGATAGCTGATAGGGTCCTACGCATCCTACAGAAAGATCGTCCGGCTATCAGACATGCATTAGTCCCACAGAAATTCAAAAACTGGACACTCCCAATGCTGTTGCCTCATCGTCTTTTAGATAGGGTCATCAGACGCATGTTTGGATTGTGATTTATTCAGAGCCATTAGAGTTTTAAGTACTGATGTCAGGTCGTTAGCGGCTCTTACTTTTACTTGGCATAAGTAGCATTTTTTTACATTTTCTATTCTTTACTACGCATTTGAGCATGGTCAGCCTTTGGCTTGAAGTCAAATTAATATATTGATTATCAATATAGAAGAAAACAAAGCTATCGCCATGAATTTAAATCGCAGAACATTCATAGCTAATGTCGGTCTGCTCGCCGCAGGCACCGTTAGCATTCCATCTTTTGGTGGAGATTTTGTCAATAGGAAGCTGAGAGTAGCACTCGTAGGTACGGGTATCAGAGGCATCACTTTTTGGGGCAAGAGATTAGTCGATCAATACAGTGACATATTAGAGTTTGTCGGACTATCAGATCACAATCCTGGTCGATTGGAGTTCGGCAGATCGCATATCGGGGTAGACTGTCCGACTTTTGTTGATTTTGAGGAGATGATGACTACTGTCAAGCCTGATCTGCTGATCGTGACGACTAAGGATAGCACACACCACGAATTCATCATCAAAGGTCTCAAGATGGGTAGTGATGTCCTCACCGAGAAGCCGCTGACGACCGATGAAGACAAGTGCGAAGCCATCCTCGAAGCTGAGCGTAACTCAAGCCGTAAACTCATTGTAGGATTTAACTATCGATGGAGTCCATATGCGACTAAAATCAAAGAGCTTCTCATGAATAAAGCTATCGGAGATGTCACTTCGGTAGAGTTCAGCTGGTATCTCAATACACATCATGGAGCGTCCTACTTCCGCAGATGGCATGGCCAGAGAGAGTCCGGAGGTACGCTATGGATACATAAGGCGACTCATCATTTTGACCTGCTCAATTGGTGGCTGGATTCTGATCCAGAGGAAGTCTTCGCCTATGGAGATCTCGAGCACTATGGTAGTAATGGTCCCTTCAGAGGCGAAAACTGTCGAAACTGTGCTCACACAGCATCCTGCGACTATCACTGGGATATCACTAAGAGCGAGATGATGATGAATCTCTATGTCAAGAATGAACAGTACGATGGATATATCAGAGACAACTGCCTATTCAGAAATGAGATCAATATCTACGACAAGATGTCTGCACAGGTCAAATATGCTAATAATGTCACCCTGAGCTATAACCTGACCACCTATTCTCCTTTTGAAGGATGGAAAGTGGCATTTAATGGTACCGAAGGACGCATCGAAGCTTGGTTGGATATCCCACATCTCAAGATTGAGCCGGGCCTGACTCAGGAGGAGCTACATGCACTGGAGATGTCTCAGGATGGAGACGATCCGATCTCGCATGAGCCTATCATCCTGCACAAACTATGGTCCGAACATGAAAAGATGACGGTCAGTATGACACGCAAAGGTCATGGCGGGGGAGACGCTAAGCTACATGATAAGATATTCATGTCTCCAGAGACTGATGATCCCTATCACAGAGCCGCTGGAGTAAGAGATGGAGCGATGTCAATACTGATCGGTGTAGCAGCTCGCAAAAGCATAGAAAGTGGTCGACCTATACGGATAGCCGAGCTGACTTCTCTTGAGCCGAGAGCAGTCAGGTTGAGAGATTAGTTGACGCTATGGCCAATTTATAAAGTCATGCCGTAGCGCTATATACTGGGGATATCAGTACTTTCAGCTGACTATCTATCTGAAATAACTGAAATCCAAAGTACGTATGAAAATTCCTCGCTCAAAAGAAAATGACTACAGCAATGAAATGGCGACCGAGCGTCGCCATTTAGTCAAAGAGCAGAGTGGCGCTGAGCTCTCTCATGTATCCCAGTATTCCATGCAGCCCGATGTATTCGCCGGCAATATCGAGCACTTCATGGGGGTGGCGCAGGTACCTATTGGATTAGCTGGACCCGTACGTGTCAATGGAGAATATGCTCAAGGAGACTTTTATATCCCGCTCGCTACCACGGAGGGGACATTAGTCGCCAGCTATAATCGAGGGATGAAGCTCACTCGAATGGCAGGTGGTGTGACCGTACATGTGATCGAAGACAAAATGAATCGTGCGCCGGTCTTTGTATTCGAAGACGCAGGGCGAGCCAGAGAGTTTGGGCGTTGGATTGAGGGGCAGTTTGGACATCTCAAGGAGCTGGCTGAGTCTACCACGAGTGTAGGTCGTCTGGTGAGTATTGAGCAGTTCGCTGCCAGTAAGATCCGCTGGCTCCGATTCAACTATACCTGTGGTGATGCCGCTGGACAAAACATGGTAACTAAAGCCACCCACAAAGCCTGTCAATGGATCCTCAGTCAGCAGAGTGAAGGATTAGAGTACTTTTCCTTGGCGGGAAATCTGGATACGGATAAGAAACACTCCTATATCAACTATCTACATACACGTGGCAAGCGTGTTGTGGCAGAGATCAGGATACCTTCAGACTTCATCCGTGATGTCATGCGTACAGATGCGAAGACTCTACATGATCAGCGTAAGATCTCCAATGTGGGTGCTATCATGGGTGGCTCGATCAATAATGGCGCTCATGCTGCAAATGGAATAACGGCCATGTTTATCGCTACTGGTCAGGATGTCGCCAATGTCGCTGAATCCTCTGCAGCCATTGTTCATGCTGATGTCATGAGTAATGGTGATTACTATTTCTCGGTTACTATTCCTTCACTCATCGTAGCTACCTACGGTGGTGGTACAGGACTGCCTACCCAGCGAGAGTGTCTGGAGATGTTGGGCTGTTTTGGTCAGGATAAGGTGATGAAATTTGCGGAGATAGTAGGAGCTGTCGTGCTGAGTGGAGACCTATCGCTGTCTGCCGCTATCATGGCTGATGAGTGGGTCAGTAGTCATGAAGAGCTTGGTCGTAATCGATGAATTGGCTTGAATTCATCGAATTAGTCTGACGAATTAGCTTGAATTCATCGAGTAAGAAAATTATCTTTGTGATAAACAAAGTAGTAATTGATACCCAGAATCATCAAATCCTCTGTGCTCGATCGATGGCAAAGCTCAAATAAGCTGATCGTAGTCTATGGCCCTCGTCAGGTAGGTAAGACTACCTTAGTCAAATCAATCATGGATGTCAGTGATGGAAAGTGTCTCTATGTCAATGCGGACCTCAATCGCTATCATGATGTACTCGAGAGTAGAGACCTCAGCCGGCTAAAAGGGATGCTCAGTGGCTATGACTATTTTTTATTAGATGAGGCACAGCGTGTCAACAATGTAGGCCTGACGCTGAAGATCATACATGACGAGCTACCTGATCTCAAGGTGATCGCTACAGGATCTTCTTCACTGGATCTGGCGTCTGCACTATCGGAGGCGATGACGGGTAGGTACTGGAGCTACCATCTATATCCGATCAGTGTCCAGGAGCTCGTGCAGGATACTAATGCCTTTGAGGTCGATGGTCGCATCGAGGAGCTATTAGTATATGGTTCATACCCTGAGGTATTTCAATATGGAAATCTCGATATGAGGTCTGAGTATCTAAAGACATTATCGAGTAGCTATCTGTATAAGGACATACTCGAGCTAAGTGGTATCCGACATGCCAATAAAGTCAGAGATCTATTGAGATTGCTGTCTTATCAGATGGGACAGTTGATCTCATTTGCGGAGCTGGGTAGACAGCTGGGACTGAGTACAGAGACCGTACAGCACTATGTTGATTTATTGGAGAAATCATTTGTGCTCAAAGGGCTCCATGGATTCAGTCGAAATCTGCGCAAAGAAATCACGAAACAGTCGAAGTATTACTTCTGGGATCTGGGGATCCGCAATGCTGTCATAGATGATTTTAAGCCACTTCATCTGCGCAATGACAAAGGGGCTCTGTGGGAAAACTTCTTATTCATAGAGCGCCAAAAGTACCTGGAGTACTCTCGTCAACAGAGAAACTGCTACTACTGGCGACTATACTCAGGTGCTGAGCTGGACTATGTGGAGGAGACATCTGGAGTACTACACGGCTATGAATTCAAATGGCGAAAACGAAATAGCAAGGGACCTAAAAGTTGGCAAGAGACATATCCGGACTCTACATTTGATCTGATAGATCGCTCTAATTACGCAGAGTTTATTAATCCGTAATCGATTAATTAGCTTGAATTCATCGAATTAATCTGACGAATTAGCTTGAAATCATCGAATATGTAGATTTTAGCGAGTGATGTAACTCACGAGCGGAGTCTTGCCAGTCATGTATTTTTGTAGATTAGTATAGTAAAAGTCATATATCATGAAGCCTAATGACCAACTCATCACGAGAGATATCTTGGCCCTACAGCGTACTCATCTGGCTAACGAACGTACCTTTTTGGCCTACTTTAGGACTTTCATCGTATTACTTAGTTCGGGAGTAGCGATACTACGACTGGAGCTTTTGCAGGATATTCGCTTATTGGGATGGGTATTATTGGCTATAGCTCCTGTGATGCTGATAGTAGGTATCTATCGGCTGCGCTATGTCCGGAGGCAGATACACAAATACTATGGATAGGAAAGTCAATCTATAATGGCTGTGTCGTATCTTTTTGGCGTTTAGCAAAAATCAAATGATATGACTGATATATTCGTACAGATAGTGTGTACTACGCCGACATCAGAGCTCGCTCAGAGCATAGCCGAGGGACTCGTAACCGAGCGACTCGCAGCATGTGTGCAGATCTCTGGCCCGATCAAAAGTATCTATCAGTGGGAAGGAAAGCTCGAGAAAAGTGAAGAATGGACACTGACTATCAAATCTACTCTCGCTAAGTATCAGCTCATCGAAGAGCGCATCAAGGAGCTACACAGCTACGATACACCAGAGATCATAGCTACCGAGATCGCTGAGATATCAGAGGATTATGGGAGATGGATCCACGAATCTATTAACTGAAGTCCTCGACTAAGCTCCCCATTTTGCCAGCCTGAAAATCCTGAATGGCATCCATCAGCTCTCGCTGACTATTCATCACGAATGGGCCATAGGTGGCGAGAGGCTCTTTTATGGGCTCTCCAGATAGGAGTATCGCACGTGTATCATTGAGCCCTTTGATCTGGATATGATCTCCATCATGATCAAATATGATCATGTCTTTGGCTCTGGCATCAGTGCTGTTATTGATCTGTAAACCTCCATCCAATAAGTATATCAGTGCATTGTAAGTAGCCGGATTGGGCAGTGTTATCTCGCCACCAGTCTGGATGTCCAGACGATAGATATTGACCGGAGAATAGGTCTTGATAGGTGATTGAGTACCGTGATATTCGCCAGCTATCACACTGACCGTAGATAGACCATCATCAGAGATAACCTGTGGAGTATCTTCGGCCTGTAGGGCTTGATAATAGGCGTCATCCATCTTACGAGCGGCTGGAGCATTGATCCAAAACTGGATAAATTCAAACTGGCCTCCAGACTCAGCTAACTGCTGCGCAGGTCGCTCACTATGTATGATGCCGCTGCCACTATTCATCCACTGTGTGCCGCCAGCATGCACTACGCTGTCATATCCAGCAGAGTCACGATGATGTACAGCCCCCTGAAATATTATAGTAACTGGTGCAAATCCTCTGTGTGGATGCGGAGCCACACCTACCTCTGACTGATGCTGTCCTCCAGGTAGGACGTGATCCCAATGGTGTATCAAGAGGAATGGATCGACCTGCTCCACCGAGGTGCTCGGGAGGGGCTGCTCGATCATATTACCTCCCATATTCACTCGCTGAGAGTGGATGATCTGAGATATGGATTTTAATGTAGGCATAGCTATTAATGTTTGAACATTGATATAACTATTATATTTCCAGATTGGTTCAATGAAAAAAGGCGTGCCTAGGATGGACACGCCTCAATTCGAATAAAATCGGGAATGAGTTTATAATTTACACATTTTTAATCTTACGAGTAGGGTAGGCGACAGGGATATTTGCCTCGCCAAAGGCTTTCTTGATCTCACGGTATGAGTTGAAGTAAACGTCCCAGTATTGCTCTGGAGTCGCATAAGGTCGTACTGCGAGTAGTATATTGTTTTCGTCAAATTTTTCGATCTCGATAGTTGGTTCGTCCGCCATTTTCTGAGGGACCTTGTCGAGAGCCCCTTTGATGATACCTCGTACTTTGTCAAAATCTTCTTCGTATGGCATAGCGACATTAAGATCTACACGTAGTTTTCCTTCTGCGGAGAGATTAGTCATGATGCCACTGGTAGCGATACCATTAGGGATGATGACTTTTTTGTGATCGAGTGTAGTCAGGATCGTGTTGAATACTTGGATCTCCTTGACATGTCCGAGCTGTCCCTGTACATCTACCAGATCACCGACACGGTAGGGCTTGAATATCAGGATCATGACACCCGATGCGAAATGGCCCAAAGTCCCTGACATAGCGGCTCCGATCGCCAGACCAGCACCTGCTAATAGTGCTGCGAAGGCTGTAATCTCGATACCTACCACACTGGCAGCACTGAGTACGACTAAGATCTTAAGTAGGACGCTGATGAGAGACTTGAGGAATGGCTGTACATCTTTATCCAGTCCTGATCTGTCAAAAGCCTTGCCGATCATGCGAGTGATCATGCCTACTATCCAAAATCCAATGATCAGGATCAGAATAGCACTGACTAATTTTGGAGCCCACTGGATCGCATTGTCGAGGAGGGCGTTAATACTTGAGTTAAGGTCAAAATTCATAATGAGTTGATTTTATATTGTTTTGTATGCTCATTATGACGAATGTGGTGAATACAGTCACCAATATGTGGGTCGGTGAAGTGTTAAAGTATTATTTGGCGAAAGCCACTAAAAGATGGCACTCATAGCATCTGCCTCGTCCATAGTCAGGATAGTGTCCATCTGTACCAGGTCAGCCAGCAGGAGGATATAGTCTTTAGTTTCTTTGTCTTGATCAGTGACATACTTCATCGCATAGTAGATCTCTCTCTGTGCCTGATCGCACCATCGATAATCCTGCTGGCAGAGTACCATATAGCTGTAGCAGAGATTTTTTCTCGGGCCCATCCTCGTGGGGAATAGGGTCTTAGCAGTGAAAAAGTGATTCATGGCTTGGTCCAGATAGTCCTCGTCCAAGTAGGCATGTCCGAGAGTCATGCTCTCTGCATAGGACTGATTCATACTTTCGATGTTGCGCTCTTTGCGGCGCTCGTAATATCCATCTCCTGCCATGAGTTCGATTTTTTGAGGAGGTCGTGTGAAGGCCTCACTATTCAGCGAAAAGAACTGATATATGACCACCGCTAAAAGTATACCTACTAAAGCCGTCATACCTACCGCCTTGATCGTCTCTGATTTATTCATAGCTCATATAGACTCTCGATAGGATTAAGATAGTGATAAATCGATGTAACTGCCAAATGGATATACTAATGTTCCATTATTTTGGGAACATATTCCGCTACATATACTGTTTCATAGTCGTATCATTGCAGCCTCATCAGCCAGACCAAGTAATCAAATGATAAATACAGACTTATTAAAGACTTCTATAGAATTTGCCAAAAACATCCGTACTACTGGCGCATTCAGACAGTCGAGCAAGAAGGTAGAGAATGAGATCACTAAATATGTGGATCCCAATCGAAAGCAGGTCATCGTAGAATTTGGTACTGGTCATGGCAATATCACGCAGCGGATATTAGATCGCCTACATCCTGAGTCACAGCTCTATAGCTTTGAGGTCAATCCAGAGTTTGTCGCACATGTCAGAGAGATGATCGATGATGATCGACTGACTATAGTCAATGCTGGTGCCGAGACAATAGCCGAGCATGTCGACGGAGCGGTGGATAGCGTGATTTCTTCGCTGCCCCTCACACTATTCTCCAAAGAGGACACTGAACGCTTATTGAGACTGGTCTATGATCAGTTAGTCCCAGGTGGACATATGAGTCAGCTCCTTTATTCTTCTATTCACAAGAAAAAATTCGTCAAGGCATTTGATCATTTGTATATCAAGCGATTCATCAATGTGCCGATGGAGTATATCCATCATGGATCTAAAAATTAGAATGATTTTAGCAAGGTAATTAGACTTAAAGTGTAAGATTGCCGACATTGTCTATATGAGATGTGATAGTCCTCGACCACTATCAGTGTGTCATCTATTCATCCATTAGATAGTATGGTCATCAGCCTATCTACCATTTAATGTAGAGCATGTATAGATTATGTCTCATACTAATACTTTCTACCCTCGGGCTTGAGTCACAGGCTTTTTTTAAGCTGAAACAACCTACTCGAGATCAGCTCCTCCATGAGTATGAGGAGCTCATAGTAGACTACGAACAGGTATATCGCCAAGACGAAAAGCTGGAAATGGACTATGCGCTGCGGCTCTATACACTATCAGTGGAGCTGGATATAGACTCCGCCACCTTTGTCCATGCCTATGAGCTGAGTAATCTTTACTATGATCTCGACTCCATCTCTAAGTCTTTTGAGTATGCATACATCGCAGAGTCTTACATAGATAGTCTCACCGACCCGCCTGAGTCAGTAGGGTTCTTGCTCAATAATATGGGAACTCTCTACAATTATATAGGCGATTATCAGACAGGCTTGCAGTACTTCTACAGATCTTTAGATTTTTATCAGAAACATCTGCCGGCTTATCAGTCTTATCCTTTAGGCAATATTGCAGAGTATCACGCCTACTTTGAAGATTATGAGACCGCTATAGAGTATATCGATCGGACACGGGTGTATACGGAGCAGCTCCAAGAGCAGGAAGATGCCTATGAGTACTATTATAACCATATCTATGATGAAGGGAAAACAGCGGAGTGGCTGATTGCTCAAAATCAATCTGAAAAAGCAGAGAAACATTATGAAGTCCTCCTGAGTATCGAGGATTCGCTGTATGATGAAGAGCCATACGATCGCTCCTACTTATTAGATGCCTACTATCAGGGGATGCTCGATCTGGCTATCTCATTGGAGAGATATGAAGATGCTCGTCGATTCTTAGATCTTGCACACGAGCATGTATTTGAGGTCAGTCGTCACAGGATCAATTATCTGGAGATGAAGTATCTCTTTGAGGTAGGACGCTTTGAGGAGTTTTATCAGTCTATAGAAGATCTTTCTGTCAAAGAGGAGGACTTCTTACTGCAGTCTCATGTACTCGATCTGAAAGTACGAGCTTATGAGCGGTTGAGCGATAAAACTCGGCTGATTGAGTCATTAGAAGCTAAAAATGAACTCCAAAAAAAGAGGCTCAAGTTTTATCAAAACAATCAACAAGACTTCTTAGACATACGATTGGCTCTGAGCCAAAAAGAGCAAGAACTGGCACAGCTCCAGCAAGAGAATGAGATATCAGATCTACGTATCCGAAACCAAGGATATCAGCTTCTTTTGGTATTGTCGCTCTTGTCATTGGCTATATCGAGTGTGGCCTATCTCTATATCAATCGCCGTAAGAGACTGCAGTATGCTACCAGCCTCGAAAAGGAAGTCGAGCTAAAGACACGCAGCCTCAATAAGCTCAATCAAGATCTATCCCAAAAGAATGAAGAGCTTCGCCAGTTTAACTATATGGTAGCTCATGATCTGAAAGAGCCGATACGCTCGATAGTAGGATTCACTAAGTTGCTACGACTCAAGACGCAGGATCAAAAAGAGCTCCAGACCTATACAGGTATCATAGAGAAGTCAGGTATGCAACTCAGTAATCTCGTAGCTGATATCCAAATGTATCAGAGTAGTGAATCAGATGAAGAAACCGCAGTCTCTACTCCTCTCAAAGATGTAGTCGAAGAGGTGAAAAGCACACTTTCTACTTTCATCTCAGAGCGTAATGCTGCAGTGAGCTATCATAATCTGCCTACAGTGACGCTACAGCGATCTATGATGTTCATCGTATTCCAAAATCTCATCGAGAATGGTATCAAGTACAATGAATCTAATACTCCTGCTATCAGTATCTGGTCAGAAAAAGTCGGAGCTGAATACCACATCTATGTGAAGGACAATGGTATCGGTATCGATGATGACTATCACGATATGGTTTTTCAGATGTTTCAGCGACTACATACTCGCTCCGAGTATGCAGGTAGTGGCATAGGCCTGTCTACCACTAAAAAGATACTCCGTAAGATGGGAGCTCAGATCCGTATACTCGACTCCGTAGTTGGACAAGGGACGACATTTGAGATCGTATTGCCAGTGGGGGAGTAGGGGCTTTTTTCTTTGGACTGTTTTCTCTTGGGATATTGGTTGTGAGCCCATGATGAGATCTACCAAATCTTAGAGATTTAGCAGATCTGTCTGCGTGTTTTGGCTGGATCGGAGGGTGATCTGCAAAATCTTAGAGATTTAGCAGATCTATGCTAAGTCCATGGTGCGGAAAGGATTGAATTAGAGATTTAGCAGATCTGTGTCATGCTCTTGGAGTGGGTAGGATTGAGTGTGAAGGGGTGTTTAGGGTTTTTATATTTTCTCTTGGGATATCGGCTGTGAGCCCATGATGAGATCTACCAAATCTTGGAGATTTGGCAGATCTGTCTGCGATTTTGGCTGGATCGGAGGGTGATCTGCAAAATCTTAGAGATTTAGCAGATCTATGCTGAGCCCATGGTGCGGAAAGGATTGAGTGTGAAGGGGTGTTTATAGTTTTTACATTTTCTCATACGATTTTGGCTGTGAGCCCGTGATGAGATCTACCAAATCTTGAAGATTTGTCAGATCTGTCTGCGATTTTGGCTGGATCGGAGGGTGATCTGCAAAATCTCTGTCTGCGATTTTGGTAGGGTCGGAGGATGATCTGCAAAATCTTAGAGATTTAGCAGATCTATGCTAAGCCCATGGAGCGGATAGGATTGAATTAGAGATTTAGCAGATCTGTGTCATGCTCTTGGAGTGTATGAGCGATTTACCAGCTCTATCTTCGCTTTGGGTATATAGACGCCTCCCTCTTGCTATCTTCCATAGATTTGTACGATCTTGCCGACTGATTAATAATGATAATCTACCATTTCATGAAATATATACTTTCGATTAGCGCATTTCTTAGTATGCTCTTGGCGGCAGCCACTATCTCCGCTCAGACTGAGGTCGATCAGATCAATGATGTCGTCACACAGGCCAAGATTAGAGCTCATATGTCATTCATAGCGAGTGATGCGCTGCGAGGTCGTGATACGGGCTCTGAGGGTCTCGAGGCAGCGGCAGCCTACGTCAGCTCGCACTTCATAGCTCATGGAGTGGATACGATGGCCGGCTATGGGGAGTATCTCCAGTGGATACCATTTCAGGAGGTATCTCCATCGGACTCTGCTACGCTCACTATCGGAGGACAGACACTGACGGCACCTCAGGACTTCTTAGTGCTCAATGGGGAGACACAGCAGAGCACCATGCCTGGTAAGTATATAGGGTTTGGCCAAGAGGCGGATCTTGAGGGTGAGGATGTCAGATTTCAGTTTGCTGTAGCTCAGGTGGGTGATGGAGAGAGTCAGGCGATTGGTTCAGTGATCACCGAGAGCAGAGAGAAGCGAGAGCGAGCTATTGATGCGGGTGCGATGGGACTCATAGAGATCTATCACAATGTACAGGTGCCCTGGTCGATGATCACTCGTATGGCTGGTCAGAAGCAGCTGAGTACCGACGCCCCAGCTGACAAGAGGCATCTCCAGATGCCACATATATGGCTGAGTGCTGCCGACAGTGTGGTCACATCTGCGCTCCTGGAGGGAGGCACACCTATCCAGCTCGATATGCAGGGGCTGCAGCGTAGCGATCTACCGAGTGCTAATGTGATAGGTCTCGTACCAGGTACAGATCCGGAGCTCCGAGATGAGTATATAGTGTATAGCGCTCACTATGATCATGTAGGTATCGGTCGTCCTGACGCAGTGGGAGATACCATATACAATGGTGCTCGTGACAATGCTATAGGCACTACAGCCGTCATGTTACTCGCAGAGTATATCGCCGCTCATCCGACTAAGCGGAGTGCGCTTTTTGTGCTATTCACTGGAGAAGAAAAAGGCCTCAGAGGATCAGATTGGTTCGTCGAGCATAGTCCGGTCGATTTAGATCAGATCAAGTATTGCTTCAATATAGATAATGGAGGATATAATGATACGAGCGTCGTATCCGTCATAGGATTGACTCGTACCACAGCAGAAGAAAAACTACAGGCTGCATGTAATGCTTTTGGCCTCGAGGCTATCGAAGATCCAGCTAAAGAACAAGGACTTTTTGATCGCTCAGATAATGTCAATTTTGCCCGAAAGGGTATACCTGCTCCTACATTTAGTATGGGCTTCAGATCATTTGATCAGGAGATCTTCAAGTATTATCATCAGCCAGGTGACGAGATGGAAAGTATGGATTTTGACTACTTGGAGAAATATGTCAAGGCCTTTGTATTATCAGCGATTAGCATAGGCAATGCAGATGAAAACTCATTTTGGATCGAAGGGGATAAGTATTATGACGTCGGTAGAGAACTGTACGGCAAGTAACTCCTAAAAGCTTTAAGAAAGTATATCGTGATCATTGAAGAGTAGTTTTATTCGCCCTATCTTTGTGGGGCGAGTATTACTATCGCACCCTCTTTAACACCTTCAATCAAAAAATAAGAGTCCCTATATATTCCATATTGGGATCTCTTGTTTTTTCTCCTCAGACCTATCTCAAAAGAAAAGTAATGCCACGAGGCTGACACCAAAGTATATGGCGATCGTCTTAGCTCCGTCATAGTCCTGCGCTACTCGCTGTCCAAAAAGCAACATCAGATAACTGATTAGCGATAGTACCACTCCATAGTAGATATAGCTATCGACCTGAGAGATCAGGAGCATGACCACCCCAAATGCAGCGCAGAGTCCTGTCAATACTTCGACTATAGTCAAAATCGTAAACATCGGCGAGCTCAATGGAGCTAAAAAAGTCTTACTAAAATGGTCCATGATCCATGAACGATTAGCAGACCAATTAAAGACCTTGTCCAGTCCAGACTGAAGAAATACAATAGCTACGAATAAGCCAATCCCAAGTTGGCCAGCGGTGATAGAGTCGATGATGTGATCCATATGATAGTCTTAGATTCTGTGACCAAACTACAAAAATGTGTTAACAAATGATTGGTAAATCGTTGGGCAGCGATTAACAGTAGAAAGCATCATTGCCACATAATTTTGCCCCCATCTATTACTCTAACTAAATATTATATCACTATGAAAATCTTATTATTCCTTAGTTCGGTTCTATTTACGAGTTCGCTCCTCATCGCTCAGGGGAGCTATAGCGATAGTCGAGGGCATACCCATCTCTGGGGACAGATCGAGCATGAGGATCTGATGGAGGCTCCTTACGGAGAATGGTTTGACACACTGGACAGCGTCTTGGCACAAGAAATCGCTGATGCAGATCTGAGTGCGACGAGCTTAGCAGATATGCAGGTCAAAATATTTCTTGGTACATGGTGCGGCGATACTAAGCGCTGGGTACCTCGATTCGTACAGCTTTGGGAGGGATTAGGCCTATCTATCGATCAGCTCGAGTATGTAGCCCTGCACAATGCGGGAGATCACTACAAACAAGGTCCTAATGGGGAGACCCAAGGTTGGAATATTCACAAGGTGCCAACATTCGTATTCTTGGAGGAGGGAGTAGAAGTAGGACGGATCGTAGAGCGTCCTCGTACGGATCTGATCACGGATGTGATGCAGATAGATCGTGGCGTACCCTCGACTCCGAGGTACGAGGCAGTACACTATCTGGCGGATTACTTCAGCTCTACGGAGAGCGATGCCTATGGAGTAGATGAGGATATGCTGTATCGACAGATCCGTCGCAATGTCAGTACCGCCTCCGAGCTCAATACCTACGGATATGTGCTCAAGGCTGCAGAAAGACTGGATGAAGCGGTGGTGGTCTTTCGACTCAATGCTCGACTATTCGCTCATGATCCTAATGTCCATGACAGTCTCGGTGAGATCTATCTGGCGATGCAGGAATATGATCTATCAAAAGAATGCTATCGGAAGGTAGTGCAGATCGACCCTGATGACGATCATGCTATCAGCATGCTGGCTCAGGTCATTGCTGATGCCCAGCAGGTAGAAAAGCCTTAAAATGGGTATTGAGCGATATCAATATTCCACAGTAGTGGCAAAATGAAATAACAAAATGCGGTGATCAGTAGTATGGATATGATATTGAGCCAGAGGCCTGTCTTGACCATATCTGGTATCCTGAGATAGCCTGACCCAAAGACGACCGCATTAGGAGGTGTGGCCACTGGTAGCATGAAGGCACAGGATGCTGCTACCGTCGCTCCGATCATCAGGAGATAGGGATGCACATCGATATTGGCTGCCATTGGCGCCAGTATCGGTAGTAGCATCGCTGTAGTAGCGAGATTGGAGGTTATCTCCGTGAGAAAATTGACCGCAGCCACCAGCAGTAGTACGATTAGGATGAGGCTGACACCTTGGAGAAGGGTCATCTTGCTACCTATCCAGAGAGCGAGTCCACTATCCTTAAATCCTGCAGCGAGCGCCATACCGCCACCAAAAAGAAATAGGATACCCCAAGGGAGCTTAGTCGCTTCTGACCAAGTCAATAGCGTGCGATCTCCTTTCTTAGTCGGGAGTATAAAAATCACCATCGCTGCGGCCATAGCGATGATCGTATCATCGATGGCTGGGATGAGTTGCTTCAGTACATAGGATCGGCTGATCCAAGCCACGGCTGTCAGGACGAATACTGAGAGTACCAGTTTCTCTTCGTAGCTGATTTTTCCGAGTGCTTTTAGTAGTCGCTGTACTTCTTGGCGACCTCCAGGAAAGCTCTTTTGGCGAAAGCTAAAGGCGATCCTCGTGAGATATAGCCAGCAGATGGCCAGTAGTATCATCGATAGTGGAAAGCCAAATATAAACCACTGCGCAAAGCTGATCTCGATCTGGTAGATCTCTTCGAGTACTCCTGCGAGCACGAGATTGGGCGGAGTACCGATAAGTGTCGATATGCCGCCTATACTGGCGCTGTAGGCGATAGCCAGCATCAACGCTTTGCCAAAAATGGAATTCTCATCCTCGACAGTATCGGGATTGTCACGCAGCTGAGCGATAATGGCCATGGCGATCGGTAGCATCATCACTGAGGTGGCTGTATTAGAGATCCACATAGACATGAATGCAGTCGCCAGCATGAAGCCCAATATCATCCGACTGATGTCTGTACCTATGATATTGATGATGGTCAGGGCGATACGACGATGGAGTCCCCATCGCTCGATCGCCAGTGCTATGACGAATCCTCCCAGATAAAGAAAGACATACTTGTGTCCATAGGCTGCGGTCACCTGACTCAGATCGAGCGCACCTGTCAGCGGAAATAGTATGATTGGTAGGAATGACGTCGCCTCGATAGGTATCGCCTCGGTGATCCACCAGCAGGCGATCCATAGCGTAGAGGCGAGCACAGCACAGCCGGCATCGCTCAGTCCCTCTGGTCTGATACCAAAATAAAACAGACTAAAGAGTAATGGTCCCAGTAGTAATCCTAATTGTTTTTTGTGCAGCATCATAGACTGACACAAGATAGGATTATCCGATTATTATCAGAGTGCTTATCCTTTTTTAGGTAGCGTTGCTCTGATTAGTTTGCTATCCTCCACGGATACTATCGAGAGTGCGATATCAGGAGTAGCATAGAGGCATTCTCCCTGCTGGAGATGTACTCGCTGATCACCTGACTCTACGATGACCTCGCCCTCCATGAGCAGATAGCACTCGTCTGTAGAGCTCTGTAGATAGTGCGTATCACCATCACTCTGATAGATCATGTGCAGCTCAAACTCTGTAGCGGGGCTGAAGTAGGCCTGCTCATAGTCTCCCAGATCATCAGGTTCGATGATTTTTGGCGTCACAGGCTCCCAGACGAGGTGACTCAGTAGCGCTTCGATATCTACATGTTTTGGCGTCAAGCCCGCTCTGAAGACATTGTCAGAGTTAGCCATGATCTCGACATTTTTACCACCAAGGTAGGCATGTGGTACGCCAGCTTCTTGGTAGATGCCCTGGCCGTGAGAGAGGTAGACGAGATTGTAGAAGTATATCGAGAAAATCCCCTTATCAAATCCATAATCCTGAAAGGCATGATAAGCCCAGTAGTCAGGATGATTTTTGTCTGTCGGCTCCTCCGCCATGAGACGCATCTTGAGCGAGGTGAGCGTAGCTGTGACCTCGCCCTGACTCATATTAAGCAGATAGCTGTAGAAGTCTTTTAGCCCGCCATCGAGATGAGGGAGCAGCGAGGAAAACTCTGTAGTCTCTTGGATAGTCCGACGAATATCTTCGATCGACTTAAATCCATGGAGTAACCAGAAGTCTCCGATAGCCATCATCAGCTCGGGCTTGTGATTGTCATCTTTGAATATCCTATGCTTAGCATCTAGCGGGATGCCCATTTCATTTTCTTTGGCGTATCCGATCTCTGCTTGTTGCTTATTAGGATGTGACTGGATAGATAGCATCTTGCGCACATCGAGGATCTTGAGGAGGTAGGGTAGGCGAGTATATTCGTCGAGGTGCTGCCACTCACCATTGACCTTGATCTGAGCTCTCCCTCGAGGGTGTACTCCGACCCAGTATTCTGCATGTGGCTCCTGCTCCACATTGTCGATCCCGATGAGCTCTGGTATATACTCGTAGCCACCCCAAGCGTAGTTTTGGATGGCGCCTTTGAGCGGGTAGATACCAGGGAGTGCTTTCTTATCCATTTTGATGTTTTTTATAATGATTGATTAGTCCATTAGTAGACACATCATGACTGTGGATTTCCTCATTATTAGTCAGTTCTGGTAGTATTTTTTTTGCCAGCTGCTTGCCAAGTTCGACTCCCCACTGGTCAAAACTGAAGATATTCCAGATATATCCTTGTACGAATATCTTGTGCTCATACATAGCGATGAGCTGTCCGAGAGTGTAGGGAGTGATCTTTTTGACGAGGATTGAGTTGCTCGGGCGATTGCCATCGAATAATTTGAACGGTACGATCGGCTCGTAGTCCTCAGGGCTTACTCCCTTCGCTTCAAATTCTGCTACGACCTCCTCTCGAGTCTTGCCATTCATTAGTGCCTCTGTCTGCGCAAAAAAATTGGACATCAATATCGGGTGATGATCATGTGTAGGATTCTGACTGATGATAGGAGCGATGAAGTCACACGGGATCAGCTTAGTACCCTGATGGATCAGCTGATAGAATGCATGCTGACCATTAGTCCCGGGCTCTCCCCAGATGATAGGACCCGTCTGATAACTGACAGGCTCGCCGCTACGATCTACTGACTTACCATTGGACTCCATATTGCCCTGCTGAAAGTAGGCGGCGAATCTGTGCAAGTACTGATCATATGGTAGTATGGCTTCGCTCTCTGCCTCGTAAAAATTATTGTACCAGATACCGATGAGCGCTAAGATGACAGGGATATTCTCGCTGAATGCCGCTGTACGAAAATGCTCATCCATGCTGTGTAGTCCATTCAATAGCTCGATGAACTGATCATATCCGATCGTTAGAGCGATGGACATGCCGATCGCTGAGGATAGACTATATCGACCACCTACCCAGCTCCAAAACTGAAACATATTCGCCGTGTCGATACCAAACGATCCGACTCCATCAGCATTAGTCGATAGTGCGATGAAGTGTTTTTTGATATCTTCTTCTGATGCTCCCTGTTCTAAGAACCATGCTCTGGCAGTATGGGCATTGCGCATCGTCTCCTGTGTAGTGAATGACTTACTCGCTATGATGAATAAGGTCTCCTCTGCATCAGTACGTTTCAGCGTCTCGGTGATATGAGTGCCGTCGACATTGGACACATAGCTGACCGACATGCCCTCTACCCAGTATGGCTTGAGTGCCTCTGTGACCATCACAGGACCGAGGTCTGATCCGCCGATACCGATATTGACGATATGTTTGATAGGCTTGCCCGTATATCCTGTCCAACTGCCATCATGGACCTTAGCACAAAAAGCCTGCATCTGCTCCAATACTCTACGTACGTCTGGCATCACATCTCGCTCATGTACATAGATTTCTCGATCGGAGCGATTGCGCAGAGCGGTATGTAGCACGGCACGCTTTTCTGTCTCGTTGATGATCTCACCGCTAAACATCTGGTGGATGCCATCCTCGAGTTGCATTTCTTTAGCCAGGTCTATGAGTAGCTGGAGCGCTTTAGCGTCCAGTCGATTTTTAGAGTAGTCGATGAGGATATCCTCCAGCTCGATAGAGTAGGAGCTGAATCTCTCCGTATCTTTAGCAAAATGCTCTTTTATCGTGATATCCTTGATGTCTTGATAGTGTTGCTCCAGCGCTGACCAGGCTGCTGTAGTGCTAGGATTTTTCTTTAATAAACCCATGTTATACTTTTTTCTGATGATCAAACAAAGTTAAGCCTTGAATGAGCTTTTTCGTCAATTCAAGATTATGTTTATGAGAGTTTTAATGATATTCTTAGACTTACGTCAAATTAGAAACATAAAAAGATATGAGACTTCGAGGCTTCCTATTGTTCGCATACATGAGTTTTACCTATATGTCGCTGCATGCACAGGATCAGTTTCTCCGTAAGGGGATCGACGAGATGGATCTATTCAGAGAGTTTTTGGCTATAGCCAATGATGCTAATGATCTCGATGACATCCAGCTCAATGTGGACTGGTGTATCAAGCATCTGGAGCAGCGTGGATTTGATACAGAGGTGTGGGTGACAGAGACTCGACCATTGCTATTCGCTGAGTACAGCGCTGATGGGCGAATGGATGTACCTACTGTACTTTTTTACTTTCATGCTGATGGGCAGTCAGTAGATCCACAGTTTTGGTATCAAGCTGATCCCTATGATCCCGTGCTCAAACGAGAAGTCGAAGGAGAAGGATGGGTCGAGACCGATTGGGCCGCCCTCAGTGTAGAGGATTTTGATCCAGAGCTTAGGATATTCGCTCGATCGAGCTCTGATAGTAAGTGCAATATCATGATGCTACTACTCGCTCTCGACCTCATGAAGGAGAATAATGAGAGCCTCCCATATCATCTGAAGTTGATTTTGGATTTTGAAGAAGAAAAAGGATCTCCGAGTCTACCACAGGCAGTGATCGATCATCAGGAGGCGCTAAGCTGTGACATGCTGGTGATCTATGATGGACCTAAGCATACCACTAATCAGCCTACACTTTCATTTGGGGCGAGAGGCATCGCTACCGTATCCCTGACCGTATATGGACCTGTCTTCCCTCAGCACAGTGGACACTATGGCAACTATGCTCCTAATCCTGCGATGCGTCTTGCTCAGCTATTAGCCAGTATGAAGGATGATCAGGGTCGAGTCGTCATCCCTGGATATTATGATGGGATAGAGATCAACGAGGAGGTAGCTGCGATTTTAGCCGCAGTGCCAGATGATGAGCAGACTATCCAAGCTAAGCTCGGAGTAGCTGATATAGACTCGGTAGGTAGCTACTATCAAGAGGCACTGCAGTATCCATCGCTCAATGTCCGTGGACTCTCCGCTGGATGGGTAGGGGCAGAAGCTCGTACGATCGTGCCCTCTCAGGCCGTAGCAGAGATCGATATCCGATTAGTCAAGGAGACTCCACCAGCTCGTATGCGTAGACTGATCGAAGATCACATCAGAGCTCAGGGATATCATATAGTGACCGATAAGCCTACTCAGAGAGAGCGACAGATGTATCCTCGTATATGTCGTGTCAATGGACGTCCAGGGTATGATGCTTTTCGGACGGATTTTGATAGTGAGATTGGGCTGTGGCTTACAGGAGCTTTAACGGATGCCTTTGGGCAGACTCCTGTGAGAAATCGTACTATGGGAGGCTCCATACCGATATCTCCATTCGTCAAGACACTCGAAGTGCCAGCCGTCGTAGTCCCGATGGCTAATAAGGATAACAATCAGCACAGCCCCAATGAAAACCTACGATTGGGCAACTATATCGATGGCCTTAAGACTATGTACTATATCCTGACTACTCCAGTGATGGAGTAAAAGTGATCGGGACAATGGGTTGAAACCCATTGGAGCAAATCTTAACTGCCTTAATTAGAGTTTGGTTAATCAATCTCAAAAAACGGAGCGTTACGCTTGAATGCACATCCAAAGTCTACTAAGCTCTCTGTCGATCTGACGGCATCGATATCTTCGATCTTAGTGTAGAGGATGTCTCTCATGTGCTCATTGTCCTTAGCGACGACACGGACGTAGAGAGCATATACACCTGAGATATGATAACATTCTGTGACTTCGGGTATTTTTTTAAGCTCTTCGATGACCTTGTAGGTATCACTACCGTCGTGAAGAGTGATACCCGTGAATGCGCCCCACTCAAAGCCCAATCTCTTTTCATCGAGCTCGATACTGTGACGCTTTAGGATTCCCGCTTTTTTCATCCGAGTGATCCGTTGATGGACCATCGTATTAGAGATATCAAGATCTATAGCGATCTGAGAAAAGGGCTTTTTCCCATCTGCCTCGAGCTCTTTTAATATCTTTTTATCGTATTCGTCTAATTGCAACCTTTCTACCATGACTACCTTTTTCTAAACCTAAATTTAGTCAAAGCTTTAAAAAATCCTAAGCTATTCCTGAATCTTCATGGCAAAATTGACCATAGGGATACCGTAATCGAATCCTACTTCGAAAACGCTTCCGAGGTCAAATATGAACTTGGGGTGCGTATATCTGATGAAAAATGATGCTACATGATCGACATTATTACCATCAAATAGAGAAATGCTATCAAGTATCAACCCTATTCTACGGGCCACTCTGGCTTGACCACTAAGTTGCATAACTGGGAGGTCTGCGAGATCTCCTTGGTAAAAAGCGGTACCGATGCCTATCGTCAGATTCGTCTCCTTATCGCCCAGTGTAGTCAGGCCATACAGAGTCCCTGCCAACTCACGACGAGATCCATTGGGGAGTACCAATAAATTGCCCCCAATACCAAAATGAAAGTCGCTTTCCTGATTAGTGAAAGAATATTTCGGAGCTATTAAAAGTCCGGGCCATTCATTCTGGTGTAGTGGCGAATAGAGCTCTAAACCTGCATTGATCGAGAAGTGATCAGATAGGCCTATCCCCACTTTTTGTCCGTAGAGCAGGATGTTTTGGTAGTACATTTCGCCAGCGCTGAGAGGGATAGCAGATTCTGTCAGATAATTGATAGAGTATATCGGCGACTCGTACCATTCCTGAGTGGCTTGGATGGATTGCTGCTTTTGTTTTCTTATGGATATGATGTCGTCTCGGGATATCTTGAGTTCTTTGATAGCCTCACTATTGAGGGTGATAGTACTATCATCTATGGCTATGACCTGACCTGCGATGATAGAGCTATCCTGTAGTGTGACTAGGACACTTTCGTTCACTTTTTGGGCATAGAGACTGATCGATATACACATAGTCATACATATGCATAGTATGGTTGAAAGGCGGATATTTTTGCATCGGATCATATCTTAAAAATACAGGATAAAGAACGAATGGATATAGCCATCTGTGGGCGTTGATTATAATAATCTGATTCTCAATGGGTTTTAAATATGAATAAAAACTAAAAAAAGATGATGCATGTGCCGGGACTATATATAGCGGAAGTGCCCGGCAAGGGGCGAGGAATGTTTTGCGCTGATGAGCTGAGTCCTGGTGATATCATCGAGAGTTGTCCGATTATCAAGATTCCTCATGACCATCTACCGCTGATCGATGAGACTCGGCTGCATGATTACTACTTTCTCTGGGAGGAGCCTGGATATAAGGGTTGTATCGCATTAGGATATGGGAGCATCTACAATCATAGCTCTACTCCAAATGCAGAATTCACCTTTGACTACGTGGATAGTCGTATCAAGTTTCACGCAGTCTCTGACATCGAGGCAGGAGCGGAAATCTGTTTTGACTATACAGGTGGTGGGCTTAGGCCTGCCAGTAGTCTATGGTTTGATGTATTGAAGTAGCGATTACCTCCTCGGTATCAGTGTCGTCGGGTAGGCGATCACACTCTCGTGGCCTGAGGGACTCACCGTAGCTACTCCGAATAGGTAATTGTCAATAACTACTCCATCCAGCGTAAACTCTGTCACATCACCTACATAGCGGGAGTACTGCCACTGTGCCTCGGTGGTCTCTCTCCAGTAGATCTTATAGCCAGCGATATGCTCATCTTCGACAGCGTCCCACTTGAGTCGAGTGTAGGGCTTCACTGCTCCACCGATCATGAGGCCTGATGGTGCTGGTGGTGCCCAGGCTATAGCTGCGAGATTGATAGCATTGACGGCAGTGAGCTTGGCGGCATAGTCAAAATTGACATACTCCAGCTTGTCACCATACTCTATGCCATCCTCTGTACGGATATCTTGATGCTGCTGATCATAGTTTTCGTGAGCCTCCATGATACGCACTCCTGCAAATCCTTCATCATTGAATGGACGATGATGTCCACCACGTCCAAATCTGTCGAGCCTATAGATCATCTTCGGATTCATCATAGGCATGTAGGTCGATGTCATGCGATGTACATATCTGGCGAGCTGACGAGAGATACCATCGACCTCGCCTCCATAAAATCGTTTCCAGATTCTCTTTTGCTCATTTTCGTCAGGAGGGGCTGCCTCTGAGAATATGCGGAATGTCCGATTGTCTATGACTCCATCGATTCCTTTGATATTACCTATCATATCGTTATTGAGAATACCTATGATATCCCAGCCTGCTTCTTTAGCTTTTGCAGCCATGATTTTACCTCCATAGAGCCCTTGCTCCTCCCCAGATAGTCCGACGAATATGATGCTACTCTCAAAATCATATGCTGACAGCACTCTTGCGGCCTCGAGGACTCCTGCCATGCCTGAGGCATTGTCATTGGCCCCGGGAGAGTCATCTTTGCCATTGAGGGGATCTGAGATTCGACTGTCAATATCACCTGACATGATGATATACCGATTGGGATACTTGGTGCCTCGTTTGACAGCGAGCACATTGACGATCCAAGTATCATCGGGTATACGTCGGCTCTCTCCAGCCTCGACCAAACCCCGCATATAGCTCACCTCCAGACATCCGTCACAGTCAGCACTGATACGATCAAATTCACTTTTGATCCATCGTCTGGCGGCTCCGATACCTCGAGTATCAGATACGGTATCAGACAGGGTGTGGCGAGTACCAAAATTGACTAAAGTCGTAATATCTGCCTCGATACGCTCCGCACTGACTACATCGATGATATCATATATGCGGTCATCTGACGCTGGAGGAGTCTGTGACATGAGAGGATGCAGTATGATGCTGGAGCAGATTAAGAAAATTAAAGTACGGATCATGATAGGCATTTTATTGACAAAATAAATCTGTAGGTCACAATATAATGAATAGCCAACAGGTCTGTAGGCCAGATTGTTTGAGCAGTGATCAGACGGGTAGATGAATATGGAAGGTAGTGCCAGATCCCAGCTGGGAGTCTACCGTTATCTGGCCTTTGAGCTGTTCTACTATTTTGCGACAGATCGCCAGGCCCAGTCCTGTACCTTTATACTCTTGATTGTTGTGGAGGCGGCGATAGATTGTGAATATCTCCTCATAAAACTGTTGATCTATGCCTATGCCATTATCGGATATACTAATGCTTATTTGATCTTGTTCTTGAGTCACCAAGAGCTTTATTAGCTTCTCTTCTTTGTCGTTATATTTTAGTCCATTTTCTATGATATTTTGGAGTAGCTTGTAGAGGAGTGATTCATTGGACTTGATGATGGGGAGCTTGTCATATATGATTTCTCCCTTAGGATATTCTACAGAGAGGCCTTGTTTTATTTTATCTACGAGCAGGTTGAGATCGACTTCGCTATTCGCTACTTTATCGTGATTGACTTTGCTGTATTCGAGGCTGTCATTGATGAGATTATTCATCTGCAGAGCACTATCCTTAGCATATTTAAAGTAGGTATTGATATCCTCTCGCTGGAGATCCTGCAGTTTATTCTCTGCTAACCCTATGAATGAAATGATCGACCGTATAGGTGCCTTTAGATCGTGCGATGCGAGATAGGTGAATCGCTGGAGCTCTTCGTTAGAGGATTCGAGGAGCCGATTTTGTTCCTTGAGGTCAGCTACTAATTTTGAAATCTCTTCATCATTCTTTTGTAGATCACGAGTGATGAATAGTGTCATCATACCCAGCCCTATGAGACATACTGCAAAGATGGATATGTTACTCGAGTTATTGAGTAAGAGTCGCTCTCCCAAATCAAAATTGCGCTCAGCAAAATGAATACCGAGATAGCACAGTGTATTAAAGAAAAATAAGAAAATTTTCAGCCAGTCGATCTTAGTGAGCATTATCGCCGTAAAGGCTAAAATCAAGAAGCACAGCTCAATATTAGGTACCTCCACATAGGTCACACTGATGACTAATAAACCTATGCTAAATCCAGTGTTGAATAGTAGGGAGCCAGTATCATAATGTCCCTGCGAACTCAAATACAACAGGTGAAAAGTAAATACAGCAAACAACGATGCAGAAATGAGACCCTCAACATCTCCTGAAATGATCTCATCTGCTATGACCACAGCGAGAATACCAGAGGCAATGTATAATATGAAATTGAAAATACGCCAAATAGAAATCTGATACCTCGAGTTGAGCTCAGGAGGTATGCCGAGGTTTATTAGCTTATTCCAATAGTGGTTTATGGTTGTAAGCACTGGATTCAATGGTAAAGGGTTCTTGATGACGAGCTATTGCGTCAAAAACACAAATTAAGAACTTTCCTTTAGCACTTTTGACTGTTTAGAGATAATCTTTCAGAACCTTCCAGACATTTTCGACTACTATTTTTTGTCCAGTAGCATTAGGATGTTTGCCGTCAGGTAGATTGAGTGACTCGATACCAGCGACGCCATCCAGCAAGAATGGGATAAACCCTGCGTCATACTTTTGGGATAGCTCTCCAAAAAGACTATTGAACTGACTCGTGTACTCTGGGCCCATATTAGGTGGTGACTGCATACCTGCGATGATGAGCTCTGCATCTGGATATTGTGTATTTACCGTATTGATGATTTTCTCGAGATTGTCCCGAGTAGCTGAGATGTCTAGCCCCCGCAGCATATCATTAGCTCCCAGCTCGAGGACGAATATATCTACCGGCTGCTGTAGTACCCATTCGATCCGAGACACCCCACCAGAGGTCGTCTCGCCTGAGAGTCCAGCATTTACTACTTGATAGTCCAGCCCGAGAGAGTCAATGCGCCGCTGCACCAATGACGGAAATGACTCCTCTTCAGATAGCCCATAGCCAGCGGTGAGACTATCTCCGTAGAATAGTATGGTAGCTTTATCCGATTTAGTCTCCATATCTGTCGATTTAGTTGTCTCTTTAGCGGCTTCGATTTCAACTTGTTGGGCTTCTGCGGGTTTATCATTACTATTGTCGCAGCCAGCGAGTAGCAAGAGTGTCACGATAGATATACTGCGGATTAATTTATTCATAGTGTCAAAGTAAGTGATCTCTATACAAACCATCGACATAATAAACGGTCTATGTCAGATCATAGTTTTCTGATCGAGATCTTATTAACGTAACTATAGAACATGCAGCACATCCTATCAGTCCGAGAACTGACAAAAATATATCAAGGAGTCAATCGAGAGTTGACAGTATTAGATCATGTGAGTTTTGATATCGCTCGAGGCGAAGTAGTATCTATCGTCGGTCCATCGGGTAGTGGCAAGACCACCTTACTCGGTCTCTGTGCGGGGCTCGATGCACCATCCAGTGGACAGGTGGTACTCACAGGGCGTGATATCAGTCAGCTATCAGAAGATGACAAGGCTCAAGTACGCAATGAAAATGTGGGGTTCATATTCCAAAATTTTCAACTCCTACCTACGCTTACGGCTCTCGAAAATGTCATGATACCTCTCGAACTGCAAGGTAAAGCCAAAGGTGCCGCAGCTATCGCAAAAGATCTACTCGATCGAGTAGGACTTGGAGATCGCCACGATCACTATCCGATGCAGCTATCTGGCGGTGAGCAGCAGCGAGTATCGCTGGCCAGAGCGTTTAGCAATAGTCCTAAAGTGCTATTCGCCGATGAGCCTACGGGCAATCTCGATGAAGATACTGGACATGTGGTAGAGCAGCTTCTCTTTGATCTCAACAAGGAGCAAGGAACGACGCTGATCATAGTAACGCACAATCCTGATCTTGCAGCTAAGACGGACAGAGTCATTCGCCTCAAAGGCGGAAAAGTCGTATCTGATGTACTCAATGAAAAAGTAGCTCGATGAATTGGCCATTTATACTAAAAACGGCCTATCGAGATAGTCGAAAGGATAGATCCAAGCTGATCCTATTCATGAGCTCTATCGTGCTCGGTATCGCTGCACTCGTAGCGATTAATTCATTTAACTATAATCTGGTCAAGGATATCGATGAGCAGGCTAAGTCGCTGCTTGGTGCAGATATCGTCATCTCGGGCAATCATCCCATGACGGAGCAGATCGCTGCGCTGACGGATACTATCCCCGGAGATAGGGCCTCAGAGGTAGAGCTATTCACTATGGCCTACCTGCCCAAGACCGATGATAGCCAGTTCGTCCGTATCAAAGCGATAGAGGGAGCCTTTCCGTTTTACGGTGTGCTCAAGACTGAACCAGCTGACGCCGGGACTCAGTACCAGAGTAGACAGCAGATCCTCGTGGATGATGGCATGATGCTACAGTATGGTCTCGAGGTCGGTGATAGTGTACGTATAGGAGGTGTACCTATGCTGATCGGAGGACGACTGATGAGCGCTTTTGGGAGTATTGGTGCAGGGTCGAGCTTTGCGCCATTGGTCTATATTACACCAGATCTACTGGATCAGAGTCAGCTCGTACAGCCTGGTAGTATGGTGGACTATAGCTATTACTATAAGTCTGGAGATGATTTTGGCGCTGACGATTGGGAGGATATGGTGCGGGAAGACTTCAGAAATGAAAGCATGCGGATCCAGACCATCGAAGATCAAAAAGAAGATCTCGATGAAGCATTCTCGTCGCTCAATTATTTCCTGAATCTCGTCGCTCTTGTATCCCTGCTTTTGGGATGTATCGGTGTAGCGAGTAGCGTCATGATCTATGTCAAAAATAAAATCAGTTCGATAGCTATATTTCGATGTCTTGGGATGAAAGGGAGCGAAGCGCTCATGATCTATTTTGTCCAGATCATCCTATTAGGCTTGATCAGTGTGGTCATCGGGGCTGTTATGGGTAGTACGATACAGATGCTGTTGCCTGTGATATTGAGAGACTTCTTGCCGTATGCGGTTGAGATGGATCTATCATGGCGTGCGATAGGAGAGGGCATAGTGATCGGAGCGGTGATCACTTCACTTTTTGCGCTCGTGCCGCTGATGGATGTACGTCGAGTGAGCCCGCTCAGGACTCTTAGAGCTTCTGTCGATGATATAGAGGGCGGTCGAGACTACCTCAAGTGGCTGCTATATGTGCTGATTGTGATCGCCATTGCAGGATTCCTTTGGACGCTTACGGGTAGCGTGATCGATGGAGCGATATTTACTGTCGGATTATTGATTGCTTTTGGCGTTCTCTATGGAGTGGCGAGAGTGATTATTTGGGCGGTGCGACGATTCTTTCCAAGGCGCAGCTCTTTTGTTCTCAGACAGGGACTATCTAATCTTTATCGACCTAATAATCAGACACAGACACTGGTAGTCGCTATAGGACTGGGCACAGCGATATTGACCACCTTATTCATCATACAGGGATTGCTTTTGCAGAATGTAGGCTCTATGGATGCGGGCAATCAGCCCAATATGATCCTATTCGGTATCGAGCGAGACCAGAGCGAGGAGCTGGCAGAGCTGACTCGAGAGTATGAGCTCCCGGTGATACAGCAGGTGCCGATCGTTACTATGCGTCTGGCAGCTTGGCAGGGCAAAACCAAGGATGAATGGTTTGCCGATACTACTCGGACGGCCAGTCGCTGGGCGATCAATCGGGAAGCCAGAGTGACATTCAGAGATACGCTCAATCCTGACGAAACACTCATCAAAGGTGAGTTTACTGGATATGTGGAGCCTGGAGATTCGATATTTGTGAGTTTGGCGGAGCGATTTGCCGAGGCGCTCGATGTCGATCTCGGAGATGAGCTCGTGTGGAATGTCCAAGGAGCACTCATCAAGACCTATGTAGGTAGCATCCGAGAGATTAATTTTCGCAGTATGCAGACTCGCTTCTTTATCCTCTTCCCCAATGGAGTCTTGGAGCGGGCGCCACAGTTTCAGGTATTAGTGACTAAATCGCCAGATACAGAGACGACAGCTGCCTATCGTAGCGCTGTAGTCAAGGCATTCCCGAATGTATCGGTGATCGACCTCGGTATGATCCTGAGTACCCTCAATGATATCCTGAGTAAGGTCAGCTATATAATACAGTTCATGGCAGGCTTCAGTATTTTGACAGGTTTGATTGTCTTGATCAGTTCCTTATTCTTGAGTAAGTATCAGCGGATCAGAGAGAGTGTGCTGCTACGTACACTGGGAGCTCACCGGCGACAGATCATGCGGATCAATTTCACCGAATACTTTATGCTCGGGTCACTTAGTGCCCTTACGGGTATATTCATAGCGCTGATAGGTAGCTATCTTTTAGCCAAATATCAATTAGAGTTGGATTTTGACTTACGATGGTGGCCGATCTTGATGGTATATATCGTCGTCGTAGGCTTGACTGTGCTCATCGGATTATTCAATAGCCGAGAGGTAGTCCAAAAGTCACCTTTAGAAATACTGCGCAAGGAAATCGGATAGCAGGTTCATTTGGCTATTTGCCAATTTTGAATCAAGTGATAGAGTAGAGATCTCCTTACATTGGGAGTGATGAAAAAAATGCTATTCTATCTATTACTGGCTTTATTGATTTTGGTCGTGGGATTTTTGATATGGCCCAGCCCTATCGATCCTCAGGACTGTGATCCACAGCCAATACCAGCTCTCGCAGGCCCCTATGAACGCAATGATAGACTGGATAAGCTCGAAAAAATATACGAGAATCAATGTGTGCGCTGTGAGGATGTCGCTATCGATACACAGGGAGTACTCTATGGAGGCCAAGAAAATGGTGACATCATCCGCATGGATGGAGATGAGGTTAGTACCATTGCTAATACAGGTGGTAGGCCCTTGGGATTGGATTTTGATGGTGATCGGCTGATCATAGCAGATGCCTACGCCGGACTCATCCAGATGTCTCCAGATGGAGATGTCGAGGTGCTATCTACTGAGGCAGATGGATTACCATTTCGATTCGCTGATGATATAGAGGTAGGCCCAGATGGCCGTTATTACTTCAGCGATGCATCGAGCAAATATCAGTTTCACCAGACGATGCTGGACATCGTCGAGCATGGAGGGCATGGTCGGCTCCTGGTTTATGACCCTGAGACTCGTGAGACAGAGATGCTATTAGACGGATTACAATTTGCAAATGGTGTAGCAGTGGCGCAGGATACCAGCTATGTATTAGTCAATGAGACAGGCTCTCAGCAAGTAAGAAAATTCCACCTAAGTGGTCCCAAAAAAGGAACAGATGAGCTGATCATGGATAATCTCCCAGGATATCCCGACAATGTTAGCTCTGCTGGAGATGGGACATATTGGCTCACACTGGTATCTCCACGCAGTACCTCGACGGACGATATGATGCGTAATAAGTGGCTGCGAAAACAACTCATGAAAGTACCCTCTATCCTACCTACTGATATGAATGGTCACTACGGTCATATCATGCGCATAGATGGCGATGGAAATATCTTAGAAAACTATCAATCCGATCATCCTCCCGTATATGAGATCACCTCGATACAGCAGTACGGAGATCATATCTACGTCGGATCGCTAAAGGATAATGGAATCGGAAAAATGAAAATATCAAAAATATAATCAATTAATAATCAGTATAATACATCAAAATATGAGACTAAAAGATAAAGTAGCGATAGTCACTGGAGGAGCTCGAGGTATCGGCCAAGCGACAGCAGAACTATTCGCCCAAGAAGGCGCTAAAGTCCTCATCTGGGATCTACTCGATGAAGGCGAGCAGGTAGCTGCAGATATCAATGCGAATGGTGGCACCGCAGAATTCGTCAAAGTATCGATCACAGATAAAGCAGCTGTAGAATCAGCAGTAGCGGCCGCAGCTGAAAAGTATGGACGCATCGATATCCTCATCAATAACGCAGGTATCACTCGAGACAAGACTATGCTCAAAATGTCTGACGAAGAGTGGGATGCTGTGATCGCTGTCAATCTAACAGGTATATTCTATGCTACCCGAGCAGTAGTGAAAATCATGAAAGAAAACGGCTATGGACGTATCGTGAGTGCTGCCAGCACTACAGGACTTCGTGGCAACTATGGACAGACTAACTATGCTGCCACTAAGGCGGGTGTGATCGGTATGACAAAGACATGGGCAGTAGAATTTGGCAAATACGGTATCACTGCTAATGCTATAGCTCCAGGATATACTAAGACGCCGATGACAGATGCTATCCCTGACAATGTCAAACAAATGGCGCTCATGACGATCCCAGTAGGATTCTTAGCAGATCCGATCGATATAGCCTATGGATATCTATATCTGGCATCTGAGGAGTCGAGATTTGTCTCTGGTATATGCCTACCTATTGATGGAGGATACTCTAGATAATCATGGCTAAACAAATAGATCAACCCATCAAGGTCCGGGCAGGAGAGGAGCTCGACACGACTCAGCTGAGCCAGTATCTTCAAGGTCTCAACCCTGACTGGGATGCTCCTATCGAGGTGAAGCAATTTCCAGGTGGATACTCTAATCTGACTTACTTCTTGAAGGTCGGAAACAAGGAGCTCGTCCTGCGACGTCCGCCATTTGGAGCTAATGTCAAGAGTGGACACGACATGGGCCGTGAGTACAAGGTGCAAAATCTGCTCAAGCCAGTATTTGACAAAGTACCTGAGGTCTATGGGCACTGTACTGATGATAGTGTCATTGGTAGTGAGTTTTATGTCATGGATCGAGTCCAAGGAGTCATCGTACGGGGCAAAGGGCTCACAGAAGGCGGTGAAGAGATCTATCCGATCATGTCTCAGGCATGGCTCGATACATTTGTGGAGCTCCATGAGGTGGACTATGAGCAGGCGGGACTCGGCGATCTGGGTAAGCCTGAAGGATTTAACGAGCGACAGGTCAAGGGCTGGACGAAGCGCTATCTGAAGGCAAAGACCGACGATGTCAAAGTCATCGAAAAGGTGATGGAGTGGCTCAATAGTAGCATCCCTACAGAGTCAGATCATACCTTGATACACAATGACTATAAGTATGATAATGTCATGTTTGCTCAGGATGACTGGACTAAGATCGTGGCGATTTTGGACTGGGAGATGGCGACATTGGGAGATCCATTAATGGATTTTGGTACTACTTTGGCATATTGGAGTGAGGAGGAAGATCTGGCCGTATTCGGAGAGCTGATCTCACTACCCACTTATCAGGCGGGCAATCCCAACAAAGCCCAACTCATAGATATGTATGCTGAGCGATCAGGTCGAGATGTCAGCAATGTTATTTATTACTATGTCTATGGCCTATTCAAGACAGCTGTGATCGTACAGCAGATCTACTATCGCTATCATCACGGCTACACTCAGGACAAGCGATTCGCCGCATTGGGCAAAGCAGCAGAAGGATTCTGTTTTAAGGCACTGCGAGCTATCGAAAAAAATAGAGTGACTAATCTATTCTCTTAGGAGGATAGATTAGCACCTTTCTCTCGTATGGTCTGGATGAGTGACAGGATATGCTGCCATTCTGTGAGAGGATTCATGAGAGTCACACGTAGATAGTACTCACCTCGGAGTACTGTTGATACGATATAGTATTCACCTTCATTTAGGATTTGTTCTCTGATTTGTTGATTGATGGTATTAATATCTTCATTTTTTGGGATATATCTGAAGCAGAGGATATTGCTCATCGGTTCGTGAGCACACTCATAGTCGGATTCTCGTCCGAGATAGTCCCACATCTGATGTGCTAAGCCATACTGGCGCTCGACATAGTCAGCGACTATCTGAGGCCCGTATTTTTTCAGTAGATAGTATACCTTGATACTCATCAGGTATTTTGTTGTCTCGTAGGTGCGTTTTGCGAGATTATGAGGGTCTTTGAGGTTTTTACCAAATAGGTAGTCAGCCTTCTGTTTAAAGCTATTATAGCTATCATCTCCATTTTTGAAGACTACGGCTGTAGCCAATGCCGGTACGAGCATCATCTTGTGAGCATCGATGACTATCGAGTCTGCCAGCTCGACCGATGGGAGTAGCTTGGCCTTGAGCTTGTCTGAGAATATCGCCGCTCCACCATGGGCGCCGTCTACATGCAGCCACAGGTCATTATTTTGACAAAAGTCAACTATCTCATCCAGCTGATCATAGGTGCCAGTGGAGGTGCTACACTCACTGGCTATGACAGCGATGATCTGGTATCCATCTGATAGTGCCCGTTTATATCTTTTTTTGAGATCTGACATGTCCATCTGATAGTTGGGCATGGTTTTTACCTTGATGATATCATCATTGGAGAGTCCCATAGTGATGCCTGCCCGCTCTACACAAAAGTGAGCCTGCTCGGATACCATCAGCGCCCATTTTTCTTGTTTAGGATGTCTACTTTTAGCTTTGGCACGAGCAGCCAGTAGCGCAGTGAGATTACCCAGAGTACCACCTGATGTCAAAAATCCAGAGGCTCCATCACTATACCCGATCGCTGCTGCAAAGTAATCTATGCACACTCTCTCCATAGCGGTGCCAGCAGCGCCCATTTCATAGATGCCCATACCATTATTGAGCAGATCAGAGGTGGCGCCCAGTAGTGCTATATCTGGTAACGGCACTGCCACTTGATGGCCCATATACTTGGGGTGATGTAGAGCGATAGATCGCTCGATGAGCTGCTGCTGAAAATCAGCAAAGTCAGTTACAGAAGCCTCTTTCCAGTACTGATATTCTACGTCGGGCTCAGTAAAATCAATCACAGGTCGAGATTCCTCAGTAGATTGACTGAGGTAGCTACCCAGCTGTTGCTGTAGCTGCTGATTTTTCTCGTTTAAGTGGTATTGGCTATATAGCTGTTGATAGTTATACTTAGACATTGTTCTACCTGTTTTCATGGGGGTGAAAATGGGTAATTAATTTGTATTTTTCGATAAGTAGGCTATTTGTATAGTTTTTGATAGGGGCATGAGCGTTTTTTGGTGCCTTTTTATTTACACCACGCCCTTTACAAAGATCGACCCACATCAACCGTGAAACTACATTGCGAAATGAATAGTGCTACAGGGCATAGAGATAGGATAACTGAAAAAATGGTCGAACAGACCAATAGGATAAAGCTGAGCCATGATCTCAAGCTGTCTTCCTTGTTTACGGCACTATTAGCAGTGGGGATGCTGATAGCTGGTAGTCATAATGTCGCTATTATTCTTTTGGTGACTATTGTGTCGGTCACTTACTTTTATGCTTTTCTGAATCAAGAAAAACTTGGCTTATCGATCAGTATTGCGATCTATTTCATAGTTAGTAGTATTGTCATTTTTTCATTTAGTCTATTATTCCCACACTTGAAGTTTGAAGGACTATTGTTTATTCCCGTCACTATAGATCTATTCATATATCTCAAGCGATCGAAGGCCGTGAAAATTGCCTTGGGCTGCATGCTGACAGGTTTAGTAGTTGCTTTGTTTTTGGATTACCAAAATGGATGGTATTATCATTTTCATGAGCAATACAGAATTGCCTCCCTTTCCTTATTAATAGTGACCCTGTTTTTTACTGCGGGCAATATTCACAATCTGATGAATTCGCCGAGTCACTATATTCCTAAACTGGTATCCCTACGCCAAAACTTGACTGACCAAAGACATCGATACGAGCAGCTTTTCAAAAGTGCTACTGAGGCTGTATTCATCTATGATTTTGAGCATAAGCAGATTGTGGATTGCAATCCTGCATTCAAAAAGATCATGGGCTCGGACTGTCAAGAAATGTCAAAATTGAGCCATTATTTCGCACCAGCTCAGGTGTCGCAGATGAATACACTTATTCAGTATGTCATATTTGAGAATATACCAAGGAGTATTGATATAGAGTTTAAGCCGACATACGATCCAGATATGGTACATTACCTATCGGGGACTATTGTACCATTTGATTTGCCCAATGGTCAAATATCTATCAGCCTAAGTGACATATCACAGCGAGTCAGAGCATATCAAGATAAGGCAGATTCGGAAGCAAAATTGTTGAATCTGATTAATAGTTCGGTACAAGGCATACTAGAGACCGATCTTGAAGGTTATGTGACATTTGCGTCTCAGTCATCTGCGGATATGCATGGTATATCCTATCAGGAGATGATAGGAATGCACTTGATGGATATAGTACATCCAGGAGCTACACTGACCAAAAAGCAGGGTACTGCTGCTATCAGACGAGTCATAGATCAGGGACTCGATACGACACGTATTGTAGAGGCTTTTCAGGCAGATCAAAAGCCATTGTTTGTACAGACTACGGCTAATTATATAAAAAATGGAAAGGGAGAAAAAACAGGTCTAATACTCACCTATACAGATGTCACTGAGCTGCGAGATTCGCAGCAAAAGCTGGTTGAAAATGCTAAGGTCTTCCAGACTCTATTCCAAAATTCTTTTGAAGGTATAGATATTATCGAATTAGAGAATACGGACGGCTGTCGCCAAATAAATGGATCGTTACTCCTGCGAAATGAGGCTATGAAAAAACTCGTAGGCGACAATGCTGAGGTCTTCTTAAGTTACGAAAGCTTTGAGAAACTGATCCCTCCAGCCGCCTCCGATGCCGAGCATATCGAAAGGAAAGAGACATTTAATAAATTACTCTCAAAAGTAATAACCGAGGATGCCTGTGAGTATCAGACTTTATTCTTAGTCAAAGGGGAAGAGCGTATCATCAATATCACAGTGTATAAGATCCATGTGAGTGCTAAGACTATTGTGATGATGGTATTTGATGATGTGACTAAAGAAAAGCAACAGGAACAAGAAATAATTAATAAAAACGCCGAACTGGAGCGATATATCGAGTCTAATATGAATCTCGAAAACTTTGCAGCTACGGCATCACACGATCTGAAAAGTCCGCTGCGGACTGTACGTGGCTTTGCTCAGCTGATCAATACCAAAGAAAGATCTGTACTATCACCAAAAAGTCGAGAATCGCTCGATATCATCCTGTCGAGTACATCCAATATGAGTATACTACTGGATGACCTAATGACTTTCTCGAGAGTAGATCGAGACGAGATCAAGTTTGATGAGATAAATCTTGAAATGTTGATCAGAAATGTACTGAAGGATATTCACTTTGATATTGATAAAGCAGGTGCTGATGTGATTATTGGAGATTTGCCACTATTGATCAAAGGTGATGAAATTAAACTTTATCAAGTCTTTCTCAATCTGATCAGGAATGCGATAAAATTTGTGAAAGAAGGAGAGACGCCGAAAGTGACAATCGAATCAAAATCTACCAGCGATAAATGGCATATCTCTGTATCAGACAATGGTATTGGGATACCCAAAAATCAACAAGAGAATATTTTCAAAATATTCAAAAAGCTGCATGCTCAAGAAAAGTACGAAGGATCCGGTGTGGGGCTGGCGATCTGTGGCAAAATCATCAAGCTACATGGTGGTGAAATCACCGTAGACTCTGAGCTGGGAAAAGGCTCTACATTTACTATACATCTCCAAAAAAATCCCGTACTGCTTAGGTCTTTTTCTGAAATGGCATAATATTCGAGTGTCTAAATGTAAAGTAGGCGACATCCTGAGAGACATAGGTCCATGTGGGCCGCCTATGCGCTGAAGCATAGTGGGTATGAAAGTTTTCGATTGAATAATCCCTCGATTATTTAACGGTATTTCAATTATAGTATTTATGCAATCGAAAACACATTTTCAAAAAGCCGTGGACAGGGTAGTGGCTATATCTCAGCGCTCCCATGATGACGGTATCGCTTTTTTGTACACAGAAGACTCCAAGTACAATGGTAAAAATCTCACGATCAATGGCGAAAGAAAGACCCATTTGGGCTCTTGCTCCTATCTGGGATTAGAGCTTAGTCCGGCTGTTCGGCTGGCGGCTATAGAGGCTATTAATAATTTTGGCACTCAGTTTAGCAGTAGTAGGAGCTACATCAGCACAGGGCTATATGCCGAGGCGGAGAGCTTACTCAGTCAGATTTTCGAAAATAAAAATCTGATCATCACGCCCTCTACATCTATGGGGCACTTAGTGGTACTCCCACTCATGGTAGGGCCTCGGGATTTAGTCATAGTAGATCATCAGGCCCACTATAGTATGCAGTATGCTATGAAGGTGCTCGAAGGTCAGGGGACTGATATCAGCTTAGTCAGACACAGTGATCTTGGCGCTCTCGAAGAAAAAATACAGACAGCACAAGAGCGCTACGACAAGATCTGGTATGTCATGGATGGCGTATACTCTATGTACGGTGATCTCGCTCCTATGAAGGATATTGAGCTACTACTGTATAAGTATGATCAGCTACATGTCTACTGTGATGATGCTCATGGGATGAGCTGGACAGGAAAGCATGGTAGAGGCTATGCGTTATCCCAAGTGTCACAGCATGAGCGTATGATCATCGCTACTTCGCTCAATAAGAGCTTCGCTGCAGGAGGTGGAGTGATTTTATTTCCCAATGCCGAGTGGTGCCATAAGACAAAGATGTACGGAGGGCATCTGATGTTTTCTGGACCTCTGCAGATTGGATCTCTTGGAGCAATAGTAGGGAGTGCTAAGGTGCATTTATCCGATGAATTGACCCATCTACAGCGAGAGTTTTACACAAAGCTCAACTATACGCAGCACCTCTTAAAAGAGCATGGCCTGCCAGTAGTCTCTGATGATATTTCACCGATTTTCTTTGTAGGATTAGGACTGCCAAGGACTGGGTACAATCTCATCCACCGTATCCTAAGACAGGAAGGCTATATGGTCAATCTGGCTATCTATCCTGCCGTGCCAGAAAACTGTACAGGGGTACGATTCACGATTAATAATCACTTAGATCTTGAGGATATTGAGCGTTTTGTCAGACTATTAGCTCATCATATCCCAAAGGCTCTGGAGGATGAAGGTCGTACAATGGAGGACGTGTATAGAGGATTCAGAAAAATGACGGATTTCAGCTGGATGAAATCTGCTAAAGGAGTAAGCGTTTAAATACTCTGATTGATATGTCAAAAGGCTGACTGATATGTGCGAACATAAAGGTCAGCCTTTTTATTAGAATAAGATACGCTAATTTCACAGCTTCTATCTATGCAGCATATCGTATCTCAATATCATCAGTTGATCTTTAAGCGGCCCAGTGGTACATCACGAGGTATACTCAAGACTAAGGACTCATGGCTACTTACTCTATCTGAAGATGATCGGCTGTCAGCGGCCTCAGAGATATCTATCATAGAGGGGCTCAGTGTAGAGACACGAGATACTATCGATCTGCTATTAGCTACTGCTGACTGGCCGGATCGAGACCTTAGTGATTTTCCTGCTGTGAGATTTGCGATGGAGATATTGGATCTTAGTCGGGCTGCAGATGATCCGTTTTCGCTGTGGGACACTTCATTCAGTAGAGGAAATGAAGGGATACCTATCAATGGATTGATATGGATGGGTGATCGAGAGTATATGTATCAACAGATCAAGCAAAAATTAGCTGAAGGGTTTCACTGTCTGAAATTGAAAATAGGAGCTATTGATTTTGAAGAAGAGATCTCGCTCATCAAATATGTCCGTAGTCAGTTTTCGGCTGATGATGTGGAGCTAAGAGTAGATGCTAATGGAGCTTTTCATCCGAGGACGGCTCTCACTAAGCTGCGTCGGCTGAGTGAGTATGATATCCACTCCATAGAGCAACCTATCAAGCCCAAACAGTATGAAGAAATGTCAGCGCTGTGTGAGACTACACCTATCTCTATAGCACTGGATGAGGAGCTCATAGGTGTACGTAGTCTGAAGGAGAAAGAGCATATCCTTAATACCATCAGGCCTCAGTATATCATCCTCAAGCCATCTCTGATCGGAGGCTGGGATGCAGCCGAGGAGTGGATCAGTCTGGCAGAAGACTATGGCATCGGCTGGTGGGCGACATCTGCCCTCGAGGGGAATATTGGTCTGAATGCTATCTCTCAATGGATCTCCAGTAAGGATACAGACATGCCGCAAGGCCTTGGGACAGGACAGCTCTATGAGAATAATATCCCATCTCCGCTATATATCAAAGATGCAGCGATCTGGTATGATCCGGAGCTGTCTTGGGATATCAATATCCAGAAGTAGATTATCATGAAGGTATATCTCAATGGTCAAGACATAAATATCAATTGGCAGCATGACGCTCCATGGGTGGAGGAAGTGCTGCAGCTCCTCAGAGACTGGGATAATGCTACTACCTATCATATCAAGACGAGTGGCTCCACGGGTACTCCCAAAGTAATATCACTCTCAAAAAACAGGATGATAGCCAGTGCAGAGCGGACCATAGAGTATTTCAATTTGGACAAAGAAGATCGAGCATTACTCTGTCTACCTGTGAAGTATATCGCTGGCAAGATGATGGTGGTGAGAGCTATCATTGGTCAGATGGATATAGTGTTGATAGAGCCCCAGAGCAATCCTCTTGTGCAATTAGAGACAGCTGTTGATTTTGTAGCGATGACTCCTATGCAGCTGCTTTTAGCTTTTAGAGATTGTCCTCAGCAGATAGGACTTTGTAGGCAGATTATTTTGGGAGGAGGCCCTGTGTCAGCGGAGCTACAGGCAGAGATAGATGGCTATAGTGGAGATACAAGATTTTATCATACGTACGGCATGACAGAGACGATCACTCACGTGGCTGTTAGGCCCTTATCGGATGGAGGCTTAGCGCCCTTCGAGGCGGTGGGCGGGGTGAGCTTTGAGGTAGATGGGGAGTCTCGTTTGATTATTACTGCTCCACATTTATTAGATGATTCGCTACTGACTAATGATATAGTGGATCTGGTAGATGAGCATTCCTTTAGATGGAGAGGTAGGTATGATCATGTGATCAACTCTGGTGGTGTGAAGATTCACCCTGAAGAAGTCGAACGAAATCTAAGTTCCTCAATAACTCATCGCTTTTTTATCGCTTCTGTAGCAGATCCTCTCCTCGGAGAAAAGCTGATCATGATCATAGAAGGAAATAAAGATTCAACTGACCTAAATAAACTCCGGAATGGAATCAGGATCAGATTGACTAAATATGAGCGACCAAAATTGATTTATTTTGTGGCCAAATTTGAAGAAACACCGACAGGAAAAGTAATCCGTCAGGTGGAGCGATATGCACTGGCTGATGGGCTGAACTTAAGTGATTGATGCCTGTTTATATCTATGATATGGAGGATGAAAGCAATGAGATAAAACGCATTTTTCGAGCGACAGAAGCTTTTGTAGCTTATAGTCTGCCGGGTGAAAGTGACTACTACTTAGTTTTTCAAGACGATCGTGCTTATACAACTTTATTTGACGGGCAGTCATCCGCTTTTGTGGTAGATTCTTTTAGTAAGACTACTGATAGTCTGAGAGCTATCCGAGCAGATCATGTTATGCAGAATACTCCTTTTCAGTTTGAGCTGACTGAGTCAATAGATATATCATCTACCTCCTACAGCGACTACATGTCTGATGTCACTAAGATCATCTCTGATATCCGATCAGGAGAGTATGATAAGTTAGTTTACTCTAAGATCAAAAAAGTAGCTCAAGAGCGAACTGATATTTTCGCCTTGTTTGAGCAGTTATTGACTTCTCGCATGAGTGCTTTTGTATTCTGCTATCACATACCTGGTAGTGGATTATGGATGGGGGCTACTCCCGAGGTATTGCTGAGCAAAGGAGATGGATATTATCATACCATGGCTCTGGCCGGGACTCAGTATGATAGCGGAGTACCAGTCAGCCAGACCGTTTGGGGAGAGAAGGAGATTGCTGAACAAGCATTTCTGAAAGATTTTGTGAAAAACAAGTTGGCTATAGCCAATCTCTCCTATGAAGAGTCAGAGGACTATACGCTGGTAGCTGGTCCTGTCAGACACATAGCCACTGACTATCACATCTCTACCGATGGTGTCGACTTCATGAGATTGGCTCAGCTACTTCATCCTGGTCCGGCGATTAGCGGTATGCCTCAGGGAGCGGCGATGAAAAAAATTAAAAAGTACGAGCGTCATGATCGTCAAGACTATACGGGCTATCTGGGTCCAGTAGGAATAAATGGAGCTCAGCGACTATTCATCAATCTCAGAAGCATGCAGCTGAGTCGTGATGCGGCTATCTTATATTTGGGAGGTGGTATCACCGCTGATAGCGATCCCGCTGCAGAATGGGAAGAGACAGAAGATAAAGCCTCGACGCTCCTATCTATCTTACAACATTGCCCTGCGAACTCATGATTAGGACTACGTCTAAAAAATCTATAGCACGATTAGCACTCATCTGTAGAGCTAAAGGGGTTCACCGAATAGTGTTCAGTCCTGGATCGAGAAATGCGCCCTTGGTAATAGCTTTTGCGAATGATCCAGCTTTTCACTGTGTGAATATCCCGGATGAGCGCACGGCAGCGTTTTTTGCATTAGGCTGGGCACAGCAGTGCGGAGAGCCAGTAGCCATCTGCTGTACTTCTGGGAGTGCTGCTCTCAACTATGCTCCAGCTGTATCAGAGGCCTACTATCAGCGAGTGCCCCTGATCGTACTCACGGCAGATCGGCCAGTGGAGTGGATCGACCAGCGAGCCGGCCAGACCATGAGGCAAAACAATGTCTACAACAACTACATCAAGAAAAGCTATCAACTCCTGGAGGAGGCCGAGGTCGATGATCATCTCTGGTATAATGACCGCATCGTGAATGAAGCTATCAATACCGCTCGCTCAGGTCCTGTAGGTCCGGTACACATCAATCTACCGCTCAAAGAACCGCTCTATGATCAGATCGACCAATCTACGGTCGTATCTCCTAAGATTATAAATCTCACTGCCCCTGTGCTCAGTGTAGGAGATGAGGTAGCCGAAGAGCTGCGATTGAGATTTGATGCTCATGATCGGATTTTAATCCTTTGTGGTCAGCATCCAAAAGATGAAACATGGACAAAGGCTATCAAAACCATTGCCCAAGATAGTCGAGTACTAGTACTTAGTGAATCAAGCTCTAATCTTGCAGATGAGGCTATAATACCCTGTATCGATCGTACGATTCATGGATGGTCGTCAGAGGACAAGGCTGCGGGTACACCTACACTGCTCATCAGCTGTGGTGGCTCCATTGTCTCAAAGAAGATACGATTTTTGCTCAGAGAGATGAATATCCAAGAGCACTGGCATGTGTCAGCTGAGGATGGTACGATAGATACCTACCAGCAGCTCACCGATCAGATACAGCTCAGTATATCCACCTTAGTTGATGTGATAGCACCTGTGATCTCTGCCGAGAAATCGGATCAGTATAATAAGTGGTGGATGGATCTCGCTGTACACCGCAGAGAGCGACATGAGAGCTTTTTGACATTAGCCCCATGGTCAGATCTACAGGCTATCGCCCAGGTCGTCAAGGCGCTACCAAAAGTAGGTGTACAACTGCACTTAGCTAATAGCACATCCATACGATATATTCAGCTTTTTGACACAGAAGGGGCATGGAGCTATCACTGTAATCGTGGAGTGAGTGGTATCGATGGCTGTACTTCTACTGCGGTAGGATATAGCTATCAGTCTGACGATCTCAATGTTTTGATCACTGGAGATGTAGCTTTCTTTTATGATAGTAATGCCTTTTGGCACCAGCAGCTCAGACCTAATCTCAAGGTTATTTTGCTGAATAATCAAGGTGGAAACATCTTCAGATTTATACCCGGGCCAGGGAGTACCGAGCATCTTGCAAGGCATTTTGAGGCACACCATCGCACTTCTGCTCAGCATCTGTGTGAAATGCATGGTGTGAGCTATATGGCAGCAGATAGTACAGAGTCTCTGGTCTCGGCTATGAATAGTGTGATAGCTGATGATGTGCGTCCTGGCTTGATAGAAGTATTCACTCCTCGAGAAGAAAATGATAAGATCCTCAAAGCTTATTTTGACTTTCTGATAGCTTGATATCATGATCTAAAGGGTAGTAAAGACTCAAAACAAACTTTCACTCCCTAAATAGCTTAGACTACCTGTTACTTTATTGTGAAGTTTTATTCTGACTTTTTCCGATAATCGAATAATTAAATTAACTTTTGAATTGAAATGTCATTTATATTTGACGTGATATTCATCGGTCTAAAATCAAATTTAATTTTATGATTATTGGTGTTCCTAAGGAGATAAAGAATAATGAGAATCGAGTAGCGCTCACACCAGCAGGTGCACAGGCGTTGATCAAGCAAGGTCATACCGTATATGTCCAGCGGACAGCAGGTATCGGTAGCGGGATCTCAGATGAGGAATACCAAATGGTCGGAGCTAAAATATTGCCTACTATCGAGGCCGTATACTCTGTAGCCGAGATGATCATGAAAGTGAAAGAGCCAATAGAAGCAGAATATGAATTGATCAGAGAAAATCAGTTGGTATTCACTTATTTCCACTTTGCATCTCATGAGCCACTGACTCGAGCGATGATCGACAGTGGAGCTATATGTCTCGCATACGAGACCGTAGAGCTGCCAGATCACAGTCTGCCACTACTGGTCCCGATGTCGGAGATCGCTGGTCGTATGTCTATCCAAGAAGGCGCTAAATACCTCGAAAAGCCTTCAGGTGGAAAAGGTATACTGCTCGGAGGTGTCCCAGGGGTAAAGCCTGCCAATGTCATGATACTCGGAGGTGGGATAGTAGGTACCCATGCTGCTAAAATGGCGGCAGGCCTGGGAGCTCATGTGACCATATTGGATATCAATCTTGATCGTCTAAGATACCTCAGTGATGTCATGCCAGCGAATGTGGATACACTTTTCTCTACAGAGCAAAATATCCGATCTATGCTTCCTACAGCTGATCTGATCGTAGGGGCGGTATTGATCCCTGGAGCTAAGGCGCCAAAACTCGTGAGTAGAGAGATGCTCTCTGATATGCAGCCGGGTACGGTATTAGTCGATGTCGCTGTGGATCAAGGCGGATGTATCGAAACGTGTAAGCCTACTACTCACGAAAACCCTACCTATGTCATAGATGATGTACTGCACTACTGTGTGGCGAATATGCCTGGAGCCGTGCCTATGACATCGACTGCAGCCTTGACCAACGCTACACTACAGTATGCGATTCAATTAGCAAATTTTGGCTGGGAAAAAGCGTGTAAAAACAATGCAGCTCTACGCTCTGGACTCAATATCATACGGGGCAAGGTCGTGTATGAAGGGGTGGCCAGTGCTTTTGACCTAGAATATACGCCGATTGAGCAAGTAATAGGCGGATATACTCCTGTAGAGGTCGTGGTTTAGTTTAGGGTTTTGTATTTTTGATAGCGCTGAAATGAAACAACACTATGGCCAAAACAAAAATACTAACGGTAGATGACAGGAGGGTAGATCGTATATTGTACATGGAGTATCTGGGCCATGACACTTATGATTTCTCCGAGCTCGATGACGGCGAAAAAGTCATGGAGTTTCTTGACAATAATCATGTAGATCTCATACTCTTAGACTGGCAAATGCCCATTGTGGGAGGACTTGATGCGCTCAAGCTCATCAAAGCGAATCCAAAGCATGCTAATCTCCCTGTGATTATCATTACGGGATTAGAAGAGGATAGAGTACTTGAGCAGGCGTTTGAGTATGGAGGAGTAGACTTCCTGCAGAAGCCCGTCAAGAAGATAGAGCTGGTATCTCGAGTAGAGAGTGCACTCCGACTATTCAGAGCTCAGGAGTCTTTGCGAAAGCAAAAAGAACAACTCGAAGAACTGAATGAGATCATCACCGTACAAAAAGATGAGCTCAAAGCATCTCTTAAGATCAAAGAAGAGCTCGCTGAGTTAAAAAGACTGGAACTGGAGCGAGAGCTGGACGATAAAAAGCGAAAGCTCATGACCATGGAGGTCGAGTCTTCAAAGCTGGATAAAAATATCGACCATATCGTAAAAGAGATCCAGCATAATCTCAAAATACTTAAGTCAGAGAATCCAGAAAGTGAGGTGATAAAAAATCTCAAAAAGCTGGAGAAAAATCTCAATAGCCTCAGTCACGAAGAAGATAATTGGTCTGAGTTTAAGAAGATATTTGAGTCCACACATCCTGACTTTTTTGGAGAGTTACTCAAGACCAATCCTAAGCTGACGGCGCTGGATCTAAAGCACTGTGCGTATATCAAGATGAATATAGACAACTATGAACTAGCTAATATCCTCGGTGTGGAAATGAAAAGTATCCAGATGACGAGATATAGGCTCAAGAAAAAGCTCAAAATCGATAGTGAAATGTCACTCAGAGAGTATATACATACTGTCTGATCGAAGAATCGAGTACTTCGAAAGAGACTAAATGAAAATGGGAGATATCAAATCAGATATCTCCTATTTTTTTGTCTTCTGTTACGATGGGAGCAGGTAGAGCGAGTTTAAACCAAAAATTGTGCACCTGAAGGATCATATCAAAAAACTCCAATACATCTAATGGTTTGATCAAATAAGCATTAGCGCCAAGCTCGTAGCACTTATGTATATCCAGATCGAGATTAGAGGTAGTGAGCACGATCAGAGGGATCACCTTCATGATAGGATCCTTTTTGATGAGCTTTATGATTTCATCTCCCTTAAATCGAGGTAGATTGAGATCACATATGATAAGATCTGGTAGGTCAGTGTATTGATCTTCTACGCATTGGTTGTAGTATTTCTTAGCTTTCTCTCCATCGTCTAATACTATGAGCTCTACGTTGAGATCATTAGCATTGATAGCTTCTTCGATGAGTTTTACATCGCCTATATTATCCTCGATCAGGAGGATCTTCTTTGAGCTGAAGTTACAATTCATTTAGGGTGTGTTACTGAGATTTCGGGCAAATAACGCTAAATATAATCATAATTTAAACCACAAATAATCTACAAGTTTCATCGGTTTTTCGACATAAGTCATATTACTGATTTTGTTTGGCTATGGAGAAGTGGAATGTACTGCCCTCTCCATAGGTAGACTCTACCCAGATCTGTCCGCCATGCTGATCGATGATCTTACTACATATCGTGAGTCCCAGACCTGTCCCTTCGAATACATCATTGCTATGTAGCTTTTTGAATATCTCGAATATGACTTTTTGGTTATCTTCTTTGATACCTATACCATTGTCAGCTATGGAGTAGTACCAGTAGCTGTCCGACTCATAGCCAGATATGGTGATTTTTGGCTTCTCCTGATTCTTGCTAAACTTGATACCATTGCTGATGAGATTGAGCAAGAGTTGACTCATTTTTACACTGTCTGCCCATATATCTTCTGGGAGATCTTGGATGATGACCTCGGTGCCATACGTATGGATATCTACATCCAGCTGTCCTATGACCTGATCAAGTATATCTCTGAAGTTAGTTTTCTCGATCTTAGTCTTCTGTGTATTGATACGTGAGAAAGTCAGTAGATCATCTATCAGTATTTGCATTTTTTTGGAGCTGTCAAGTATGATATCCATGAATTCTTTCTGACGCTCGTTGAGGTCTTTATAGACACTGTTCTTGAGCAAGAAGGCAAAGCTATTCACTGTCCTCAGTGGAGCTTTGAGGTCATGAGAGGCGATGTAGGCAAAGTTCTCCAACTGGAGATTTGATTCGATATATTTCTCCATTTCGACCACCTGCTTTTCGATGATTTTTTGATTATTCACTTCCTCGGTGATATCGTGTGAGTAGATGACACAAGCTGTGACGTCATCATTGATTTTGAGCGGTGCAAAGCTATCCTTGTAGATAAACGTATTATCACCTATGCTGACAGGCACTACATCTATGATTTCATCTCCTTCAAAGGTAGGCTGGAAGTAGTTTTTATTTATATGCTCAAAGGCTTCTTTGGGGAATACTTCACGGACATTCATACCAGGGTGATAGTCCACATTGTAGATGGTTTTTAATTTTTTCTTCATGTTGTTATTCGCCATGAACATGTTGTACCTTTGGTCGATGGCACATACACAGTCTGGGCTACTTTCCAGGATAGTATCCAGAGTAATGGTCTGTCTATTGAGGTCCTCTTGTGCCTTGACCTCATCTGATACCTCTATGAATATGGCGAAAACCTTAGATTTTTGCTCAGGTGGTTTTATGACCTTGAGTAGTACATCGAGATACATTGGAGCCTTGTCTTTATGCTGAGTCTTGATCCTTACTTTCGTGGTGGTGTTTTTGCCCTTGAGATACTCCAGTTGTTTGATGATTTCTTCTTCACCTGCCTTGTCTATGATAGTAAAGGAGTTTTGCCCGATGAGCTTGTCTCGGCTAATGTTGAGGATGTCACAGGCGTTATTAGACGCAGAGAGGACGATACCATTAAGATCAGTCTCGACTACGCCCCCAGGGAGTAGCTCGATCAGTCGCTGATAGGACTTCTCACTCTCCGACAGAGCTCTCTCCGTGAACACTAAAGTAGTGAGGTCGATGATATTTCCAAATTCGGACACATATCTCCCATCGGCATCATAGATATAGGCGATGCGTAGTATCACATCTATCTCAGATCCATCTTTATGTACCAGCTTAGTGACCACATCAGTATTGGAGTTGCCATTTACTCGATCATTGTTTATCTTATATTCTATGAGCTGACGATCTTCTGGGATGGTGAAGTTGAGTATACTCTTGTCGATGATCTCCGCCTCAGGATATCCGATCAGGCCGCTGAGTGCAGGATTGACTTGTTCGATCACATGACTCGTGGCTACATATTTGCCAGTCAATGAGAGCTCAAAAAGCGATTTATATTTTTCTCGTGATTTTAGGACCTCTTTCTCCGCTTCTATGATCGGAGTGACATCTGTGATCGTACATATAGACTCTATCAGTTGCTCGTCTTCATATTCATGTATGACATTGACGACTACATTTTTGGTGTTACCTTGTTTGGTCTCCATTAGGTGATGGACGGTGGTCCCTTTTTTTCTTTGGGCTATGGAGTCCCTTATTTCTTTTTCGATCCTATCCATACCTTCTCCAGTAGAGAATGCTCGAGGATGGTGACCCACAATGTCGGATTTGTCATATCCGAGCATACTGCAGAAGGCAGGATTAGCATCTGCTATCTTATGATCTCGTATTCTGATGATACCATTGGGAGAATGTCTAAATACATCGTCAAATATGCGTCGGGATTTATTTAGTTCCTTTTCTTTTTTGATCGACTCAGATATATCGGTCATGACCTCTAATACGCCAATGGTACGATTGCGATGATCTATGAGCGGTACTACTCGGATATGATTGGTCTCTCCTGGTACCAGATCATGTGCTTTTTTTATCTCATAGTATCCTTCGCTCATTGCTTTCTCTGTATTCTGACTGAGGAATGTGAATACTTCTGATGGTAGGATACTTTTGAGATTTTTATGTCCATCTATAGATCTGTCCGATACTTTGTGATAGTTTTCGAGCCACTTAGGATTGTAGGCTAAGATATTGTAGTCAGTATCATAGGCGATGATAGAGTCTGATGTACTATTGAATATGGCATTGAGCGTCGCTTGAGTTTTTTCTTTTTCCTCTTCCACTTTTGCCATATCAGTAGTGTTCATGAATACAGCTATGATCACCGTCTCGTCGTATTCACTGTCGTACATGAGTCGCCCTGTCCCATTCATATAGATACTACTACCATCCTTTCTGAATGCTCTGAGCTTTAGCATTTTAGGTGTCTTACCTTCGAGCAGATACTGAGTATATTTTAGGAGTCTGTCTTTTCCTTCGTCGTCGTAGTAGTCCAGTATGCTGGTGCCGATGAGCTCCTCAGTAGCATAGTCAAATTCTTCTACGATCTCCTTTGATATATACTTGAGCTTAGCGTCGAGTCCTATGATAGCTATACCTCCTGGTATGGTATCTATGATGGTTTGGAGTTTATGGGTAGTTTCTTTGAGTTCCTTTTCTTTACTCTTGATATCACTGATATCTCTGTATGAAGCGAGTATTTTGTCTACACCCTGTGAGCCATTATGGATAGGATGATAGCTCATGTCCAAATATTTCCCTGGGATCAGTTTAGATGCTATTTGGATTCTTTTGTTGACTCCGTCAAAAGCTTCTTGCATTAATGGCAAGACTCGCTCTTGATTTTCTTGTGGGACAAAATCTAATAGGTTTTGTCCTGCTATGGTCTCTGGAGTTTCATTAATTTTTAGGTCATTTAGAGATACTTGATTGGCGTGGACTATGGTATGATCTCTATCGATGACCATGAGGCCATCTTGAGTAGTATTGATGATTGACTGTAGTAGTCTTTCGTTGGCTTGGATTTCTTTGTTCCTCTTTATTTCTTCTGTTTGGTCTTGATAGACTATGGAGAGGCGGTTCTGATTGTTTATTTTTTTTATGCTGGCTCGACATTTGAGTACCATTTCTCTTCCTGACTTGTGGAGAGCATTGAGCTCGAGTCCTTCCTGATGATAGTGGCCAGACTGTGTATCAGCTATGAGCTTTTCCATCTTAGCAATAGATTCTTCATCAGCAAAGAGTTTTGGTAGTGCTACACTCTGGAGCTCCGCTACTGTCTCATATCCAAAAATATTCGCTGATTCTTGGCTACAGTATAGACGCTGGGCAGCTGCAGTGAATACGCTATAGCCACTTGGGATATCACTCATGAAGCTTTGTAGCTCTTGACGTTTTTCTTCTACACGCTTATGAGCATAGGTGATTTGCTGGTTATGAAAATATATCCATTCAGATATTAGATATAGCCTGATCATACTATATAGCGTACTTAGTATGATGACGGCATAGAGCAGCTGCATTTGGATCGACTGAGAGCCATCATAGGGATTGTTCATGTGCTCTGTGAGCTGGATGATCATTCCGATACATAGGAGGGCCATGATGATCCATTTAGCTTTATTCAGCTCTATCTCGTAGATGAATACCGCCATCACCAATGGCAAAAAGAATACCGCCTCAAAATGAACTTGGGGTAATATAATAGAGGTGAACACAATAGCCAAGGTCGGGAAGTATAGAAATATGAACTTGGAGTATTGGAATATATCTACTTTGGTGAAGCGCTCGAGAATAAAAAAGCTCATATAGATGGCGTTGAGGCTCAACATGATCGCATATGCCTCCCAATTGAGATCAAAGAATATAGTAAAGCAGAAAAGGATGATGAGTCCTAAGATGACATTGGCCAGTACATCGATACTGAAGAGTTTTCTGCGGAGTCTGGTCTGTAGCCGCTCTATATCCCACTCTTCATGGTTCTCAGTAGTGTTCATTTGCTGGGTGTTTGTTTGGTTAAATGCATTGTGATGGGATGTCAGTGATACAAAGTTACAGCTATTGGCTTTGCGCTGGTGATGTCCCATACTATACAGACACAATACACATCACATACACTTATGTGTCGGCTATCTATCAAAACTCTACATTATACTACAAAAACTCTACAAGCCACATGTGACACTGGTTTATATGATCGTCTTATGTATGAAAGTCAACAAGACCTTAACAGACTTCAAATTAAAATTCGACTTAGATCCACGATATATGTAATCAATTGGAGAGCGGCTTTGTGATGTAACCTTCAGAGCCGCTCACTTTTTTTATGGCCTTTCGTCAATTATTATCCACGATTCATTCACATACCTTCCTTACATTTAGTCTTATCATACTACCTGACTAATGAGTGAATCACACATGCCCAACGAATCGGTACTCTATCATACAGAAAACAATGTCGCTTACATCACCCTCAATCGTCCCGATCGGTACAATAGTGTCAATCATGACTTAACGCTCGGACTACTACAGGGATTAGACAATGCTAAATTTGACAGCTCTGTACGGGCAGTAGTGCTCCGAGGAGCAGACCCAGGATTTAGTGCAGGGGCAGACCTGAAAAGCATGAATATACAGTCCGCTGCGGAGGTGGTGGAGTATATACCGATGTACTATGGATCTATCGTCAAAAAGATCATGCATCTCGATGTGCCTGTCATCGCTGCGATACATGGTGCGGTGTCGGGTGTGTCATTGGCTTTTGCCTTAGCCTGTGATCTGCGTATCATGGCAGAGGATGCAGTACTGAGATATCCTTTTATCAATATTGGGCTTGGACCCGACGGTGGCGCAGGCTGGCTCATAGTGAGAGCAGTAGGATATAGTAAGGCCTATGAGATCGTCACCAGTGGTGATAAGATCTCTGCTCAAGAATGTCACCGTCTCGGACTGTGTAATCGTATAGCACCGCCAGCATCTATCATGGAGGAAGCACAAAAGTGGGCCGAACAGCTCGCTCAAAAAGCACCGATAGCAATGGCCATCACTAAGCGAGATCTCCATCATGCGGTATCTCATTCTCTGTATGAAAACACTATCTATGAAGCTGAAAATCAAGCTAAATGTCTCGTAAGCAAGGACTTTAGTGAAGGCGTAATGGCATTCATCCAAAAGCGAAAACCAAAATTTGAAGGGAAATAAAGTTACAAAAATGAAAATCGAAACAGGCGATCAGTACATCGACTCTCTCAGAGGTCGAAATCTAAAAGTATATCTTTTTGGAGAGCGGGTAGAGGAGCCTGTAGATCATCCGATCATGCGCCCTTCTATCAATGCGGTGGCGGAGACCTATGATCTGGGTGTGCGTGCTCCTGAGCTGGCGACTGTTATTTCGCCATTCACTGGAGAGCGGGTCAGTCGATTTCTCAATATCTGTACGAGCACTCGTGATCTGGTCTTGCAAAACAAAATGCAGCGAAAGCTTGGACAGAATACAGGTACCTGCTTTCAGCGGTGCGTAGGGATGGATGCGTCAAATGCGCTGTACTCTACCACCTACGAGATGGACGAGGCTCATGGTACAGCCTATCACGATCGATTTAAGACCTTCTTGACAGATATGCATCGGCACAACTATGTAGTGGGCGGTGCCATGACTGATGTCAAAGGAGATCGTAGTCTGGCTCCACATCAGCAGGCTGATCCTGACATGTTTGTCAGAGTAGTACGTCGAGATGACCAAGGTGTCTATATCTCTGGAGCTAAGGCACATCAGACGGGCTGTGTCAATAGTCACTGGATGCTCGTCATGCCGACGATGCGCCTCAGTGAGGCCGATCGAGACTATGCTATCATCGGAGCGGTGCCTGTCGATGCAGAGGGTATCACCTATATCTATGGTCGTCAGAGCTGTGATATGAGAGCGATGGAGGGTGGCTCTATAGATACTGGCAATAATCTCTATGGAGGCCAAGAGGCGATGGTGATTTTCGATGAGGTCTTCATACCTCATGAGCGGATCTTCATGGATGGGGAGTATGACTATGCAGCTTTGCTCGTTGAGCGATTCACTGCCTATCATCGCCGTAGCTATGTGTGCAAAAGTGGAGTAGGGGATGTGCTCATTGGGGCTGCAGCCAATATCGCCGAAATGAATGGTGTGCCCAAAGCCTCTCACATCAAGGATAAACTGGTCGAGATGACTCATCTCAATGAGACGATCTATGCGACAGGTATAGCTGCGAGCTATCAGGGCTATGCCACCAAGTCAGGCTGCTATCTCTGCGATGACATGATCGCTAATGTCTGCAAACATCACGTGACTAAGCTGCCCTACGAGATCGCTCGGCTTGCTCAGGATCTGGCCGGAGGTATGATGGTGACTATGCCATCAGAGGCAGATCTCAATCATCCTGAGATCGGAGCGCTCATCAAGAAGTACCTCAAAGCTAAAGAGTCGGTCCCTGTCGAAGATCGTATGCGTATGCTGCGTCTCATCGAGAATATGACGCTGGGGCGCAATGCCGTAGGCTATCTTACGGAGAGCATGCATGGAGCTGGATCTCCTCAGGCGCAGCGTATACAGATCGGACGGGCTATGCAGCTCGAGTACAAGAAAAGACTATCAAGAGTGCTCGCAGGTATTGACTCGATCGATGAGCGTGAGACCATAGATGAACTGACAGGATATTTTGAGCGAGTATTCAGAGTGCCAGAAGCCTAAGTCTGCCATATCAAGGACTTCAGTAGATTCAGCATCGCCGCCTCGGAGGGCGAATGGGCGCTGTGCAGCGATTTGATTTCAATACTTTTTTGAAGGTTGTGCTGCTCTATAGCTGCTGCGGTAGTAGGCCCGATGGCGATGATGTGATCTGTGCTGCCACCATTAGCGATGAAGGCTCGATAGTTCATCGGGCTGGTCATGAGGGCTATGTCATAGTGTGAGAGGGCTACATCAGTGCGCTGCTGATTGTCATAAACCACAACGCTGGAGTGATTGATGTGATTAGGAAGTTTCTTTTCTACAGCTCGGACTGAGCGCTGACCATGTACGAATGCGATGGAGTCATCGCCGATAGCATCAAGTAGAGGGGCTAAGGTCGTATCACTGATACCTGTACCTACGAAATCCGCAGTGCGATCTGTGACAGACTCAAAGTAGCGTGACGTGCCTCCTCCATAGCAAGCGATATGATATGACTCGAGATCTTTTAGCGCAGCTTGATTCAAGAAATGTTGAACCCCTTTCTTACTATAAAAGAATAGCCAATCTGTCAATGGAAGATCAAACGAAACATCTGTAAATGCTATCAATGACTCGGCCTGGAACTCTATCTGCTCACTACGTAAATAGGCCAAAAGAGGACTCTCCTCTGCTAAGTATCTCGATACGAATACCTTAGTCTTCATCATCAAAGAAGATATCCTCAAATGCTCGAGCACGCTTGAGTGCTATAAAGCATCGAGTAGCAGCGATGACATCAGCTCGAGCATTATTCGCCGGAGTGAAGCCCTGCTGAAATACTCGACTGTGCATCTCCTGTAGGGTAGGCCACTTGTAGCCTCTCTTGCCAGGTATTTTACAGTAGTAGGTGCCTTCATGCATGAGACAATACTTATCCGCAGCGATCAGCGGACTGGACATCGAACAGCGATAAAACTCTGATCCGACGATCCCTTCATTGTAGTTGAGATTATGTGAAAATACATAGTCACAGGCCTTAACGTCTTCGCTGAATTTTTCTAAGACTGTCTTTAGCTTCTCACCATTTTCCTCAAAGTTTTCCTCCAGCAAGTGATGTTGTTTTTTCGCTGCATCAGTGACGCTGAATCCCTCTGGCTTGATGAGAAAATTGAAGTCATGCTTAGGCTTGAGATCTGCATCAAGTACGATCCAACTCAAGTGGATCAGGCGTGGCCAATTGAATAAATCATCGAGTGGCGCCTTATAGGACTTTGGTTTGCCATTAGCAGAGCTGTCAAAAATGAGATACATAGACTAAGCAGTTAACTGTGAAACAATCTCCTCTGCGATACCCTCAAATGTACTCTGCGATACCTGTGCATGGCGCAGCGGAGCAGCGATATCAGAGGTGTAGGCAGCATAGCAGTGATAGTAGCCATTGGCATCTCGATAGCAGTAAGCACCCAGCGGTAGTTGACAGCCACCGTCCATGATGTTGAGCACTTTTCGCTCTACATTGGTGCATTTAGCTGTGTCGGACTGATGTATGGCCTTTAGTATTTTACGTGTGTTGGTGTCTTCTTTATGACATTGATAGGCGACTACTCCCTGCGCTGGCGCTGAGACGAATTCTGTTGGTTGAAACTCGACCACATGATGATCGCTCAGGTCAATCTCGAGACGCTCCACTCCTGCCGCAGCGAGGACTATGGCGTCATAGTCTCCATTGACCATTTTTTGGATGCGAGTAGGGACATTGCCTCTCACATCTCGTAGCTCTATCGACTCGTCAAAATGCCTGAGTTGTACCTTTCGACGGATGCTCGACGTGCCGACGATAGCACCTTCTTTCACTTTGAGTGGTCTGCTGAGATCAGTGGAATCTTTCTTGATGATGAGTAGGTCTGCAGGATTAGCACGCTTTGATAGGCCGCCGATCACGAGACCTGGTACCATCTCTGTCGGTAAATCCTTCATGGAGTGCACTGCGATATTGATCTCTCGAGCGAGTAGCGCATCCTCTATCTCCTTCGTGAAAAAGCCCTTGCCCTCTATCTTATCAAAACTTAGATTTTGTATTTGATCGCCTTTTGTTTTGATGATCACCAGCTCAGAGTTGATTCCGATATTAGCCAGTTGAGCTTGGAGATCATGGGCCTGCCAGAGTGCCAGCTTGCTACCTCGAGTACCTATTTTCAGCATGTCATTTTATTATGGCTCACGAAGGTCACGCTTTTTGTGGGGATATGGAAATGGTGGTGAGCTATTTCGTTTTTTTAGATGGGGGTCAGTCATATTCGTGAGATAAATGTAAGTAGAACTTGGTTGTCATGACACAATTTATATGACATAAATTATGTCATATAAATTGTGTCATTTGTTTTTGGGCGATACATATGGAAAAATGTATGGGTTTATTTATCCATGTCATTTTTACTCTCCCAATCCATCAAATATTTCCTTCAGCTCCGTATATCGCTCATAGGCATCCTGACCAGGTGTCTGATCTGTATCGCCGAGCATGTAATAGAGATAGGAGATCTGATCTATGAGCAGTGGTAGTTCATAGATACCTTCTTTAGTTTTGAGTTGGGAGATTATAGCGTCTATTTGCGCTAAGCGCTCTATATCCTCATCTGTTTGATCTGCATTCTTATTCAGTTTCTTTTTCTCTTTTTCGAGAGTATCCAGTTTTCGTTTGGCCTCACTGAGGAGATCTTTGACTTGACGATGTAGCTCCAGCTGTGCAATGATCTCATCGGTAGTGACGTGCTTGGCGAGTCGTGGATCTATGAGGAGCTCAAACTCCTGCTCCATCACCATACTATCTACAGTGAGTCGTGCTGTGTACATGCCAGGTGCAGCTGGAGGGCCATTCTTATATCTTCTTTTTTCGTTTTTATCCCAAGGTCCTGACTCTGTCATAGACCAGTGATATCGATTGAGCCCGATATCAGTAGAGAGACTGTTGTCGATGATATATTCCACCCGATTCATAGACATATCTTCAGTGACTTCGGGTGTTGCCTTAGGGCCTTCGCTACTATAAAAAGTATTGACTACGGTCCCTGCTGCATCGATGATCTCTAATACGATAGGTCCAGATACAGAGTCTGCTATGGCATAGTCGATGATCACTGATGGCCTCGGATATCTTGGCATCTGACTACTGCGTGCCCCAGATGGATACTTATATCGGTAAGTATCTCTTGGCTTATAGAGAGCGGTATTTGTGATATTCGTGCTGGGCATTTGGCTCAGCGTAGTGATATTGTCCAATATCCAAAATGAGCGTCCCATGGTCGACATGACCAGATCGCCTCTGTGTATCTGCATATCTGTGATCGGAGTGATCGGGAGATTGTGCTGGATGGAGGTCCAGCTATCGCCATCATCCATGGACATATAGATGCCATACTCCGTACCAGCGAATAGATGTCCCTCTCGATCGGGATTTTCTCGGATGACACGACACGGATAGTCAGATGGGATACCATCGGTGATGAGAGTCCAGTTTTTGCCAAAGTCAGCGGTGCGATAGATGTATGGGCGCCAGTCTCCGAGCTGATAGCGAAGTATGGCCGCATAGGCCTTAGCAGGGTCATGATGAGATGGCTGGATGGCATCGACTCTGCCACCTTTTGGTAGGCCTTTAGGAGTGACATCCGACCAGTTAGCGCCACCGTCTTTAGTGACATGGATGGGGCCATCATTGGCGCCGACCCAGATGAGTCCCCGTTGGATCGGAGACTCTTGGATGGCATATATCGTACTATAAAACTCCTCTCCTGTGATATCTCGAGTGATGGGACTGCCTGAGATCACCTGCTTATCAGCCTCAAAAGCCGTCAAATCTGGAGATATAGTGGTCCATGTCTTACCCTCATCAGTGGTGAGATGGACATACTGAGAGCAGTGATAGATCATGCTCGGATCGTGAGGTGATACATGTATCGGAGATACTCGCTGAAATCTATATTTCAGATCCTTAGGATTGTGCCCATACATATTGGACGCTCCTACGTAGTAAGCTTTCTCGGTACCGGTTGACTTGTCGTATACGCCAAATCGGCCTTTACAGTTAGAGTAGACAATATTAGGATCACCGGGCTTAGGGATGGCAGGGCCTGTCTCACATCCACCAGTATTCATGATATAGCCGAGGCCAGGCTGCTGTATGCCATATGGAGCCATCGTCGGTACAGAGATCGTCGAGTAGTTGTCCTGCTGACCTCCATATACCCAGTAGGGATGCTGATCATCGACGGCGATCTGATAGATCTCAGCGGTAGGTTGATTGAGCTGAGTAGACCAAGTCTTACCACCATTAGTAGTGACATTCGCTCCACCATCATTAGACTGGATAAATATATCTGGGTTTTCAGGATTGATCCACATGTCATGATTGTCACCATGAGGCGAGGAGATGCGCTTCCAGGTTTTGCCACCATCGGTAGACTTATCATAGGGGCCAGCCATCGAGTAGATGATATCCGCATCAGTCGGATCGACCTTGATATTAGTGTAGTAAAATGGGCGATTTCTGATGCCACTATGATCCGACATCTGAGTGAATGATGCGCCTTGATCAGTAGATCGGTAGAGGCCACCTTCTTTGAGCGGAGCCTCTATGAGTGCGTATACGATCCGAGAGTCAGCAGGGCTCACAGCGATATCAATTTTACCGACGAGATCTTGAGGGATACCCTCATTCATAGTATCCCAAGTAGCGCCACCGTCAAGCGAGCGATACATACCGCCCTCTGAGAGTGCACCACCACTGATGATTGTCCATGGCTTTCGCTCAGCCTTCCATGCTGCGGCATAGAGGATCTCTGGATTAGTAGGCATCATCTCGACATCGGAGATTCCCGTCTCATCGGAGATATAGAGCACTTTTTCCCATGATCGACCACCATCAGTAGTTTTGTAGAGACCTCGCTCTTCATTAGCTTGAAAAGCTTGGCCTATGGCCGCTACGTAGACGATGTTATGATTAGTCGGGTGGATGCGTACCGCTCCGATCTGTCCTACGTCGTCGAGTCCTATATGAGTCCAGCTCTCACCGGCATCTATGGATTTGTAGACACCCTTACCCGCTATAATATTACTTCGGAGACCATCAGTACCCGTGCCCACATAGATGATGTTAGGATCATTTTGAGCGACCTCGATAGATCCTATCGATGGCGTCTCAAAGTATCCGTCAGAGACATTTTGCCAAGAGACACCATAGTCGGTGGTCTTCCACACTCCACCGCCGGTAGCTCCCATGTAGAAGGTGCCTGGCTCACTGGTCATACCAGCTACCGCCGTCACTCGACCACCCCGGTAAGGGCCAAGCTCTCGGTATTGGAGAGCATCGATTTGTGCTTGGCTTTCGCCGAAAATAATAATGCATAAAAGAGCTAAGAGTACAGAGCGGATCATATCAGAATCGTTGTGTGAAAGTAGTAGCGAGTAAGATACTGACATGTCTCCTGAAGGAGGTAAGGGATCGGGATAGTTTTTTTTGGGTGGAATGTGATGGGTGAATCTCTTCTCTTTCTGATTCATTAAATCCATAAAGAGGGTAGGGTTATCATCCAACCCTAAGACGTACCGTCCCTTCGGGACTTGAAGGTGTAATCCCGAAGGGATGTAGTCTTTTTTAAGGTAGGACGTAGTCCTGCCGGATGGCTCCCTTACATCGCCAGCATCCCCAATCCACCAACTAATAGACTAATGACTATCATCAGTACATAAAATCCAATAATGATCACGGTCAGCATACCCATGAATTTGAATACAGACTTGAGCTTGCCGAGGCCTACTGTGAGCTCAGCGGAGTCCATATTGGGGATGGCACGCTTAGTCGTCGTGCTGAACTGATAGAGGCGCAGCGTCGGGTAAACGTAAAGGCCCGCTAACACAAGGTATATAAAGAAGAAGCTGGCTCCGCCTAATACGCCCATACCTGCAGCATCAAAAGCACTGGCAAAAGTCAGCATGGATATTCCTCCGAGCACCATAAGCCCTATCATGACGAATCCGACTATAGCCAATATTTTTCCCCATTTAGCCATCTCGAGGAGGTGTGATCGAGCTTGATCTTCCAGTGCTAAGCTCGCTGAGTAGTTGTGGTCTAAAGTGTCCATTTAGTTAGTATTTGATTTTGTGATTTGATATCTTACCTCGTCAGATACACATAGTCGATGATGAGCTCGGTCAGTAGCTCTTTGCTGTGCTCAGTACTATGTGTGATATTGAGTTTTTGTGCCATGATTTTCGCTGTGCGGAGCAGGGTAGTGCGATTAGCCTCCGTGGGATATTGGGTATAGCGCTGCAGTACCTCCTTGATGAGGAGGATCTCTGACTCTGGTCGCTGCGCTACCTGTGGATAGAGTACCTCTCTATCTCGCTGATCGATCTGTAGTACCTTCTCCAGAGAGATGCTCTTTTCAGCGGTATTTTTGATGACAGCCGTATGGGCAAACACATCACCGATGCGCTGATTTTTATCAGAGGACATAGCGCTGAATATCCCCAGTGTGCCGATACTCAGCGTGATATCGACCATCCTGAATATCCATCTCAAGAATGCTTCATACATACTTGGATTCTGACCTTGTAGATTGATGACCGAGACATTCATGGCTTTTTTGCCGATAGACTGTCCTTTGTTATAGGTCTCCATCAGAAAGTGATAGAGTCCCATCACCACGAAAGCTATAGTCGCTGCTACCGTCACTCCCAAGAAAATACTCAAAAACCAAGTCAACAGACCTATCGATATCATAGTGATGATACCATCTATGATGAAAGCTAAAAAGCGATCCATGATACTGGCTAATGGGTAGCGGATCACCACATTGTGGGTAGTCGTGATATCTATTGTTTTCATGAGTAGCAGCTCATTGTTTCCTTGTAGTGTTTAGTGTTGATTCTCCCTTATTGAGTGCTCAATATAGGATTTATCTCTTTAAAATTAATTAAGTCGATGTAGATTTTGTCTGAGTTTTTATTGGATTATTATCGTTTAAGTGCTTATATGCTTTTGGTTTGGATATTTCTTCATATTTTGGTTTTCTCTAATGCGTTTTTCGGTAGATGAATGAATCGAGCTTCATAAAGCAAAATTTGGATCAATGGCAGGAGCTCGAGGAGTTACTCGAGAGAGGGGATGGTAGTCCGCAGCGGCTGCATGATCTATTTGTCAAGGTGTCCAGCGATTTTGCCTATGCTCGCACCTATTTTCCTAATCGTACCGTCCGTGTCTATCTCAATCAGCTGACGCAGCGAGTATTTTCTAAGATCAATAAAAAGAAAAACAAGCTGTCTTATTCAGATATCACTGGATTTTATCGCTACACCTTACCACGAGAGATACTCAGAAACCGTTGGGCTTTCTATGTGTCCTTGAGCGTATTCATTTTGGCGGTGGTGATAGGAGTGCTATCTACTCGGGAGAATCCTGATTTTCTACGCTCTATCCTTGGCGATGGCTATGTCGAGATGACTAAGGATAATATCAACAAGGGAGATCCCATGGCCGTCTACAAAAAAGCAAACCAAGTGGACATGTTTCTCGGTATCACGGTGAATAATATCCGAGTGGCGATGACGGCATTTGTGATGGGATTATTCGCCTCAGTGGGGACAGTAGTGATCATGATATTCAATGGGGTGATGCTCGGCGCATTTCAGTATTTCTTTTATGCCGAGGGATTGTTTTTGACCTCGTTCATGACCATCTGGATACATGGGACGATCGAGATATCGGCGATCATCGTGGCCGGTGCTGCGGGTCTGATCATTGGGCAGGGCGCTCTGATGCCGGGCACGCTGAGACGCAGTACTTCATTCAGGATCAAGGCACGGCAGTCGCTCAATATCTTACTGTCTACTTTGCCACTTTTCGTTATTGCAGGCTTTTTGGAGGGTTTCGTGACTCGTATGACCGAGTGGCCGACTTTCGTCAAAGCTATGATCATATTGGCCTCAGCCAGTCTCATCCTCTATATCTATGTGATCTATCCATGGCTACATCGTCATGAGATCGATATGAATGCTGCGGATTTGCAGGATATGATCTATGATGATGAGAGTGAAGTTGCGCTCATAGAGCCTCGCTCTGCCGCTGACAGTTTTTCTGCGGCTATCCGATATTTTAAGATCCACCTCGGTGCATTGACTAAGTATATTATTCTCCCTGTGCTCATCTCGTCTATCTTGATATATCGACTCTATATGGGCTATATCGGGCAGCTGCATGGAGATGGCTACTATGATCTCGGAGGCTATATGTACCATGAGCAGGGAGGTGCATTGTTTTATGCTATTTACGTATTGATGTTTAGCTATCTACAGATAGGCATGGGGAGTCTGATGGCTCATGGCTCATGGAGTGGGTCTGGTATGATGGCGCTTTTGCGACGTCGATGGTTGCCTATATTGCTATTTGCAGTCGTATGGGTTTCGGGAGTTTATTTTGTGCCTCGAGCATGGGTATATCTGTACTATTTATTGCTGACGCCTCATTTCTTGGTGTTGGGATCATATCTGACGAGTCAAGAGATCGATCGCCCACTATCAGAGCTGCTATCAGGAGCTCAGCGATTTGCTTATCGCAAATGGTTCAAGTTCTTACTTCCCAATATAGTCGTACCTCTTTTGGGTGCCTTTTTATTCATCGGATTCAGTTCTCCCCTGGGTAGTTTTATTACTGATTACATTCTGTGGCATGAGTTTTTTGGGTCTTACTGGGTCAATAGCATCCTACTGGAGCATGTAGTCTTGCTCATGATCGTCGTAGTAGCCTATGTACTACTGTATATGTGGACAGTGATGGTCTATCATGCTATCCAGTGTCAGCAGGAGTCGATCGATCTCCATATCCGATTAGATCAGCTCGAAAATGTCGACTCATGAGACGACTGATCATCATATGGACTTGCCTATTAATCGTAGGTGTGACGTTACTTTCGGCGCAAGCCAGCTCTACCTCAGAACTCACGAGAGCAGATGTCGAAGAGCTCACTCAGGACATAGACTATGATCAGCAGCGATGGACCCTGACACCACGACATAAGCCAGAACTAAATAAAAAGGCCGACCCAGAAAGCACTCCTAATCTCGAAGTTGGCACTGTCGGACAGGTGCTGCAGTATATATTAGTGTTAGGGGTGATCATATTGGTCCTATTAGGTTTTGTGTACTTCTTCATGGCGGATAGGGCTGATCGAGATACTGAGCTGCGGGAAAGCACTGGGACGGATATCGAGGAGGGAGAGCACATCGAAGATATCGATCCGCTGCCACTACTACCGCAGGCCATAGCCGATGGCGACTATCGCCTCGCTATGAGATTGAGATTCATCGAGCTGCTCAAGACCTGTAGTGAGCGGAGGCTCATCGACTGGCGCCCTGACAAGACTAATGTCGAATACCTCAAAGAGCTCAATGCGCATATGGATACTACGCTGGCTACAGCGCTGACGGCTCGCTATGAGCGCACTTGGTTTGGGCAGTATACCATAGGTCGTGATGAGTATGAGTACTATGCTCCACAGTTTGATTCGCTCATCTCAGATCTCCCGACCCGATGAATGTATCACGCAGCACATGGATAGCGGGACTCATGATCCTGATCGGAGTAGCGACAGTCGCTGCTCTATTCAAGCCTGTACAGGTCAATAGTGCTGACTGGAGAAAGCAGTATCGCCCAGATGGGGAGGGAGCGTATGATGTCAGTGTGTTCAGAGGACTATTAGATCGCTACTATGGCGAGGACCGAGTGATCAGCTGCCGAGGAGCATGTGGTCTGCCTGATAGTAGTGCTACGGGCGTCGCCTACATCTATATCTCAGAAAACTACTACCCCGACTCTCTGCAGGATGTAGAGCTGAGTGAATTCGTGAGAGCGGGTGGTGATGCGCTCATCTTGGCGGAGTACTTTGAGTGGTGGGATGGTATGCCCGCAGGGATATATCCTGATATGATGATCGATTCTATAGAGGCGATCACCCTTAGCGGGAATGAGGTGGAGTACTACTACGAAAATCTACAAGAAGGTACCGATAGCACAGCCTGGACCTATGTCTATGGCCTGACTCAAGACTCGACCGTCAGAGAATGCGATACGCTGCTCATGGCAGAAGATAGCATCCTCCTATCAGCGATCTACCCGATGGATAGTGGGCGACTGATCCTACATACACTACCAGAGATGTATACTAATGTCACGCTCAAGCATGGTGATGGGGTAGCCCATCTCAACTATATACTGGAGCAGCTGGATGTGGATACTGTATATTTTGACACTGCGTATAATCAGTATCGCAATAATAACTACTCGAGCTTTAATCCATTGGCCTTCATATTTGAAAATCCTGGTCTGAAGTGGGCCTATCTGCTGCTACTACTGACGGCGCTGAGCTATATCTACTTCACGGGCAAGCGGCGGCAGCGATACATCGCCACACTACCGGCTAGTGAAAATGGATCTTTAGCATTCGTGGATACACTCAGTGACCTGTATCGTATGCAAAACCAACCGAATAATCTGGTCCAGCATCTCGAGGACAATCTCTATCAATACATCCGTAGACGCTACTTCATTGATCGGCAGGTAGAGCATTTTGTCGATCGAGTGGCGAGCAAATCTCGAGTGCCCGCAGAGCAAATCGCATTGCTCATCAAGAAGCTTGAGTCGGCGAAGGATAACCCTCGATTCAGAGAAGAACAATTAGTAAATCTACATAAGCGATTAGAAGAATTTTATACCCAAAGTAAATGATAGATCACGAAGAAAATACGGCTCCACAAGAGCTTGGCTCAGAGCAGATAGCAGAGTCTTCTACTCCCAGAGTGGACTTGACAGAGTTCGCTGAGTACACTGAGCGGATCAAACAAGAGTTTAGCAAGGTGCTGATAGGCAATGAGCATCTGGTGGAGCTCCTGTATGCCTCGCTGCTATGTCAGGGGCATGTGCTGCTCGAGGGTGTGCCAGGATTGGCCAAGACACTCAGCGCTAAGGTCATGGCACGTACCCTACAGGCGGATTTCACCCGTATACAGTTTACCCCAGATCTGATGCCAAGTGATATCATCGGTACCTCGATCTTCAGTCAGCAAAGCTCGGCATTTGAGTTTCAGCAGGGACCGATATTTTCTAATATTGTACTGATCGACGAGATCAATAGAGCACCCGCTAAGACACAAGCCGCCTTATTTGAGGTAATGGAGGAGCATCAAGTATCCTTTGATGGAGTGCGCTATGAGATGGAGTTTCCGTTTTTTGTGATCGCTACACAAAATCCTATCGAGCAAGAGGGCACCTACCGACTGCCAGAAGCGCAGCTCGATCGTTTTTTGATGAAAATCAAACTCCAATATCCCAATCCTACCGAAGAGCTCGAAATCCTAAATAGATATAAGAATAATGTCAAGGATCGGGACCTGTCGATCATAAATAAGGTCCTCAAACCCAAAGCACTCAAGAAGATGCAGATCCTACTGAATGAGATCCATGTAGAGCCTCAGATACTTCAGTATATTGTCGATCTCATACAGGAGACTCGACAAAATGTCAAGGTATACTTCGGAGCCTCACCGAGGGCCTCACTGGCGCTATTGAGTACCTCGAGAGCATTGGCGGCGATCCGAGGTCGGGACTTCGTATTGCCAGATGATGTACAGGCCATGGCGCCGCATGTGCTCAATCATAGGATCATCCTCACCCCAGAAACCGAGATGCAGGGAGAGAGCACAAAGGCAGTCATCCAGGAGATCATAGACATCGTAGAGCTCCCTCGATAGCCCGCAGATGAAGCATATCTTCGTACAGGATCGATTTTATATCACGATGGGCGTGATCATCATGATCATGGCTCTGTCCATAGTATGGGCGCCACTCATGACGGTATCGCTCATCGCTCTGGCATTGCTACTGCTGTATGTGATCTATGAGATCTGGGTCCTGAGAGGTATCAGAGAGGAGCTGCAGATAGATCGTCCGCTGTCGCAGCGATATGCCCTCGGAGATGAGCAGGAGATAGCCTACGAGCTGATCAGTGAGTCGAGTCAGCCGATCCGGCTACGTATCATCGATGAGCTGCCCTATCAGCTGCAGGTCAGAGATATGCAGCTGGAGCTGAAAATGGAGCCCTATGATCGCCAGCAGATGAGCTATACGATCCGGCCGACGAGGAGGGGAGAGTATCGATTTGGACAGGTACATCTATTTATCGAGCGAGTCATGTGGAGTATGGTGCAGCTGAGAGTGAGTCATGATCTTTCTGGGAGTGTAGCCGTGGTCCCTTCCTTTATCCAGATGAAGAAATTTGATCTAGAGGTGTTCGGTAGATCACCACTCAGTCAGGGAGTCCGCAAAGTCCGACGACTCGGACAGAATGATGAATTTGAGCATATCAAGCATTATACCGCAGGGGATGATGTTAAGATGATCAACTGGAAAGCCAGCGCACGTCGCAATGAGCTCATGGTCAATCAATATCAAGACACCCAGTCGCAGTCAATCTATGCCATTATTGATAAGGGGCGTACCATGAAAATGCCTTTTGATGGTCTCACTCTCCTGGACTATGCCATCAATAGTGCACTGGTCCTCTCCAATATCGTCCTGAAGAAATATGATCGTATGGGCCTACTCACGCTCGGACAGGAGGTAGATACCATGATCAAAGATCACAATAGTGGCTCACAGCTCATGCGCATTAGTGATGCACTATATGCTCAGCAGACAGACTATGGAGAGACGGATATGGAGTACCTCTACTATCTGATCCGTCAGCGAGTGTCGAGGCGTAGTTTACTGTTTCTCTATACTAATTTTGAGCATCGATATGACATGCGACGGGCGCTGCCATATCTACGCCAACTGAGCCGACTACACGTACTGGTGGTCATCCTTTTTACTAATCGAGAGCTCATGGAGCTGGGTAGCTCTAGTACGACTGAGTATAATGACATCTATCGTAGTACTCTCGCCATGAATATGGTTGTCGAGAAAGAGAAAATCGCTCAAGAACTCATGGCGCACGGCATCAAAGTCATCACCACACTACCCGAAGAGCTAAATATCCATGTCATCAATAAGTATCTCGAGTTGAAAGCGAGGAGGGTACGCTAATAGTATCGAGTAGTGAGTGTCGAGTGACGAGGAGAGGTGCTGATCTACATCATCTATCATACTGCTGCAGATCATCTCATCGGCTATAGATCTGCTATACCTTATGGTCAAAATATAGAAAGATGATAAAAGAAGTAACAGGAGATATACTACTATCAGAGACAGAAGCGATCGTGCATAGCGTAGCACCGATGGATCACTTTGATTCAGGATTGGCGCTGAGTATTCGCAAGTTGTACCCTTCGCTCTACAAAGACTTCCGTCACTACTGTAAGCTACACCACCCAAAAGCTGGTAGCGTATGGAGATGGGAAGGTCTTGGAGAGAATGCGACCCATGTGAAGATCTATAATCTCATGGCGCAAGAAGAAGCAGTGGGGCACAACAGTCATCCTGGTCCTGCGACACTATCTAATGTCCGCCATGCTCTCAAGGATCTGGCGAAGAAAGTAAAGAAGGATAAAATATCCAGCATAGCACTCCCAAGAGTGGCTACCGGAGTAGGAGGGCTCGACTGGGCTGACGTACAGCCACTGATCAATGAATATCTGGGTGAATTGGATATCCCTGTCATCGTATACTCGACCTACACTGCCGATGTCAAGGCAGATGAAGGTCTCCTCACTGAGGTGTAATAGTCACCTCTGGGTAATAAAAGTTTTGTGTTTTTGGTGGGAGTCGGAGAGGTGTCTTCGACTCCTTTTTTATGACATTTCTGGATCGTAATCCAAAATAGTTATAACTATTTTGGATTATAACCTATGAATGTTATGTTTTTAGGGTGTTTTATCTTTTTTAAACTAAAGTTTCAGAAATTATTGAAAATAAAATCATATTGATTTAACTTTGTATCATGGATTTAGAGAAGGCAAGATTAGAATTCGTACAGACTTGGGGCAACTTAGGCACTGCATGGGGTATCCCTCGCTCTATGGCACAGATACATGCCTATCTCATGATGAGGCCTGATGGAGTGAGTACTGAGGAGGTTATGGAGACGCTGATGCTATCTCGTGGCAACGTCAATACTAATCTCCGAGAGCTCATCAATTGGAGACTTATAGACAAGGTAAGCAAGCTTGGTGAGCGAAAGGATTTTTATAAAGCGAAGCATGATATCACCGAAATGGCGCAGGCTATATTAGACCAAAGAAAGAAAAAAGAATTTCTTCCTGTGCAGTCCTTGCTGATTCAGCTGAAAAACACTGATATCACCGGAGGGACCGACGAGGAGAGATCACATTTTACTCAGATGATTAAGGATTTAGATGAATTCGTATCGCTTTTAGATCAGCTATCTGACTTATTGGTGAAGATGAACTCGAATATGGTATTCAAAAGAATGATAAAACTACTCAGTTAGTTTTTTTGACTAAAACTTTCAATAATTACTGAAAATATAATAATATGATACTCCTGCTTTATATTTTACCCTTGATTGGGATTACCCAAGTTCTTGGCTTTTTTATCAGGTACTTTATCTTGACTCAAAGGTCTGCGACCTACCAACAAAATCTCCAGAAGTATGGCAAGCTGCTCCTGATCTATGGTGTAGCATTTTTAGGATTTCACATGCTTGATGTATGGAGGTATGATTTTGCCACTTTTACATTTATTTTATTCATTCCGACCTGTATGGCGGTGTACTACTGGTATATCGTATACAGTCGATATGATGATCTGAAAATCGATGAACTATGAAAAAGAGAATAGTCATCGCCGGAGGAAGTGGTTTTTTAGGAGATGCATTAGCTCGCTATCTTGAGTCTCAGTATGAGATCATCATCCTCACAAGACATCCCAACAGGCCAAATCATAAGCTATGGGATGGTGTCACCATCGGACCATGGATAGAGTCGATCAAAAAGGCCCATGCTATCATCAATCTCGCAGGTAAGAGTGTAGACTGCCGCTATACCGAGAAGAATAGAAAGCTGATCAGAAGATCAAGAGTAAACAGCACTAAGGTCATCGGTGAGGCAATCAATGCCTGCGGTCAGAAAGCTCCACCGATCTGGATCAATGCCAGCAGTGCCACTATCTACCATCATGCTGAGACAATGCCCATGACAGAAGATACTGGAGTCATAGGGGATGATTTCTCTATGAATGTGTGCAAAGATTGGGAAAGTACTTTCTTCAATTATCCAGATCCTAAGGATATGCCTATCCGTAAAATCGCTCTGAGGACCAGTATCGTACTGGGTCGAGGATCTGCATACCAAAAGCTGAAATGGATCACGAGATTAGGTATGGGAGGTGCACAAGGGAGAGGCACTCAAATGGTCAGTTGGATCCATATCGATGACTTTTGTAGAGCTGTAGAATACATTTTGAATTCATCAACATTGAGCGGTCCTATCAATGTTACTGCACAAGGACCTATCAGAAATGCAGAATTCATGAAGGCACTAAGGAAGTCACTCCGTTTCCCATTTGGCCTTGGGCAGCCCAAATGGCTATTAGAAATAGGTGCTATGCTCATGGGGACAGAGACAGAGCTGTTACTAAAGAGTAGATACGTACTGCCAAAGCGATTATTGAGTGATGGATATGAGTTCTTATATCCAGATATCGAGGGGGCTCTTCTGGATCTCTCCACACCCTCATAAGTTTCCTATTCTCTTTTCGTTATCTTACCTGACATTCCTTTATCACTCTGATTAATAGCTCGATATGCGTAGATTCTTTCAGCAGATAGATTTGGCAGATAGCTTTAGGCGATTTCCTTTGCCAGCGGGTATAGCGGTATTGGCTACGGCCTGTGCTATCATACTGATCGCTTATGATGGGGATGCGGGTACTGAGATGGCTACCGTGCTGAGGTTGCTGATAGTATTCTACTATGGATTTTTAGGGGCGATCATATCTCGGCTGGTTGGCGAGGCTCGGGAGTCTCGGCGCATCGAGTGGTTTGGTATAGCTAAGACGGCGGTACTCTGTACGATTGGATATTTCTTGTTGCCACATGACTTTGATTTGCGCAATACGGGTTTATTTCGTCTGCCTTATTATCTACTGGGCTTAGCGTTGATACTGCATTTGATGATTGCCTATGTACCATTTTTGACACGAGGTAGTGATGGAGATTTCTGGGAGTACAATAGGAAGACCTTTGTCCGATTTGTAGAGTCGGCATTTTTCTCTGGTGTCTTGTTTTTGGCCCTGTCATTAGCGATCGTAGCACTGAGAGAGCTGTTTAAAGTAGATATTGATGGGAGGACCTATGGATACTTAGCGGTGAGTCTCTTTGGGATTTTTCACAGTTGGTATTTTCTAAGTAAGTATCCGGTCTTAGAGTATGATGATGAAGTAGAGCGGCCGCTCAGTGCATTCTTAGTCTTTTCGCAGTATATACTGATCCCCGTCACAGCGATCTACATGCTGATACTCTACGCCTATGGAGCGAAGGTGCTCATAGAGTGGGAATTACCGAGAGGTTGGATTGGCAATCTGTCTTTGTGGTTTTCAGTCATAGGCGTCTTCACATATTTGCTCAATTATCTCAATCCTCGATTTGGAGAGAAGACCTTCGTTCGCTTGTTCATTAAGTACTTTTGGTTGATATTGATAGTGCCTGCGATTCTCTTAGTCGTGAGTCTATCGAGACGTATCTCTGAGTACGGAGTGACTGAGGAGCGATATATCTTGGCGATGATCACATCATGGATCGTCTTGATGATACTGCTCTATGGGATAATGAGATGGCGATCGCTCAAGTGGCTGCCTCTTTCTCTTTCACTTTTTGCTTTTGTCGGGCTTTTTGGAGGGCCGCTGAGTATGTTTGGCTGTACACTAAGGAGTCAGCAGGATCGGCTGAAGGCATTGCTGGACGAGTCAGGTCTACTGTCAGATAGAGGGATCAGCGATACGATCTCCCACTCTGTGATCTATGATCAGCTACGCTTTATGGATCGCCGATCTGATCTACAGTTTATCAATGCTTGGCTCGATGCACCGATTGTACTGGAGGATGAGTCAGATACGATGAGTACTACTAACCTCCAGATCATAGCTGATCATTTTGGGCTCGACTCACAGCATCGCTATGATGATCGACAGTATTTTAATTATTACGGCGATCATGGTCTATCCATCGATATTCAGGGGTTTGACGATCTGATAGTGATCAAGGATAATCAATACAGCAATGTACCCAAGAAAACTGAAGCTATCTATCTCGAGGAGGGTCTGCTCTACTATAGATCCGATGATCAGGCGATACTCATTGATCTACGGTACGAAGTATCTGAATGGACGAAAGGCATATCGCACGATCGTCCTATGCCGCCTATACTCCGTGAGCTGGGAGACATTCAGCTACAGCTGCACATCACACAGCTCAATGGTCATCGATATAGCCATGGTGGTTATATGATAGACGATATCGGAGGGTTTGCGCTGATCCGGTATCAGTGATTTTTGGCTGCAGCCGAAAGTGTTTACTTTTTCTTTTTGTGTTTTTTGCGAGCTTCTTTCTGGCGGCGACTGAGTGGTGTGAGCACTTTTTTCTTAGCTTCGAATGCTTTGCCCACTTCGATCTTAGGTCCTTTAGTTAGGTTGTTTCGCATGAATAGCTGCGGTCGCTCGTAGTCTATCATCTCATCTATGATCTCGACTCCTTCTGGTAGCGGCTTGATCGGGATGACCATGTCCATGAGGGACTCGATATTGATCTGATGCTCGAGGTCTTGCTGACCGATGAAGCTTATTGCTTCGCCTTGAGCATCTGCCCGTCCTGTACGTCCGATACGGTGCACATACTTCTCTGGAGTGTCAGGTAGATCAAAATTGATCACATGGGTCACATCTGAAATATCGATACCTCTGGCGATGATATCTGTAGCGATGAGTATGCGATAGCTCCCATCTTTGAAGCTATTCACGGCATTAAATCGATAGTTCTGTGACTTATTAGAGTGGATGACTCCTATCTGCTCATGATACTGCTGCTCGATCTCCGTGTGTAGGATATCTGCCAGCTTTTTAGTCTCGACGAATATCAAAACCTTGCTCATAGACTCATCATTAGACAGAAGTGTATGTAGGAGATCCACCTTGCTTTTGAAGTTAGGGATCTCATAGCCGTACTGATTGATATTCTCCAGCGGTGTTCCTGAGGGGGCTGCCTCCACGACTACTGGTCCATTAAAGAAGGTCTCTATGAGATCCTCTACCTCCTCGATCATCGTCGCTGAGAATAATAGATTTTGACGCTTACTCGGGAGTAGGTCAAAGAGATGTAGGAGCTGATGTCTGAATCCCAGATTGAGCATTTCATCTACTTCATCTATGACAAATTTCTTGACATTTTTCAGTTTTAGCGCTCCCTTGAGACAGAGATCAAGTAGACGGCCTGGCGTACCTACGAGCACATCGAGTCCTGCTTGGACTTCCTCGATCTGACGCTTGATATTCACTCCACCGAATACACCGACGGTCTGGACATTCATGTAGGTGGTGAGTAGCTTAGTCTCTTCGACGACCTGAGTGACGAGCTCTCGAGTAGGTACGACGATCAGGATCTGTGGGTGACGCTCTTTGGTAAATTTCCACATCCGTAGCAATGGTAGGAGATAGGCCATGGTCTTACCCGTACCTGTCTGAGCGATGCCGATGACATCACGACCTGACATGATAGTAGAGTAGGAGGCCGCCTGGATATGTGTAGGAGTATGAAATCCCCGATCCAAGAGTGCATTTTCTAAGCCCTTATTCAGATTAAAATCATCGAATGTGATATCCATAGCGTCAAAATATTGAGCTGGCAAAGGTACGGGCTTTTATAGTATGAGTCGAGGTAGACATGCCTATGTATTTTTGCCTTGCTCATCGATAATAGATTTAAGGGCTATCGGAGCGATCTTATAGTCGTTATATTAGCAGTTATGAAAATCAGATGTCAAGAGAATAGCATACGACTCCGACTGCGAAAGTCCGATCTTCAGACATTCGCCTCAGCGAGTAAAGTATCCGAATCCGTCTCCCTCGGAGTACAGCGCTTTGTCTATGTATTAGCGCAGAGCGAGTCCTACGGTGCTACTATAGAGGCGGGACAGCTGACAATATCCGTGCCTCGTGATGTTGCTACTCAATGGATCAATACAGATCAGGTAGGCATATCACATAGCATCATATGGGAGAGTGGTGAGACGCTCGACCTACTCATCGAAAAAGACTTCCCATGTCTCGGTAGAGCAACTGAGGACAAATCAGATACCTTCTTTGAACTAGCGGAGAAGAAAGACAATGTGTGTTAAACAGTTATACACTATTCTGTACATTGTCATGAGATTCACTGTGATATGAAGCTTATTATACTTCCTTTTGTTTATTTCCTCTGTAGTACTGCATTATTTAGTCAAGAAGACATCACTACGAGATCCTACACTGTCACTGAGAAGAGTTCAGATATCCAGATCGATGGGGTCTTGGATGAGCAGACATGGGCCGATGCACCGGTGACAGGTGACTTTTGGCTACAGGATCCGATCGATGGTGAGTTGGCTGCAGCCAAATCTGAAGTTCGGATGGCCTATGATGATAACTATCTATACGTCGCCGCTACACTGTTTGATGAAAATGAATATGTGATCACTACTCTGAAGCGAGATCGATTTGGTGAGTCAGATGATTTTGTGGTGTTGATAGATCCTGTAGGTCAAAAGACGAATGGTTTTGCATTCGGAGTCAATGCGGAGGGAGCACAGATGGAGGCATTGGTATTTCAGGGAGATGGAGATGAGTCATGGGACAATAAGTGGTACTCTGCTACCCAGATATACGAGGATCGCTGGACGGTCGAGATGGCTATACCTTATAAGACTTTACGATTTAATACAGGAGAGGATCAATGGAGGATTAACTTCACTCGCTTTGACCCGTCGGCTAATGAAATCCATGTGTGGAATCCCGTGCCACGGCAGTTTGATGAGTATGATTTAGGATATTTTGGAGACTTGAGATGGGACCGTCTGCCAGAAAATCAAGGAGCTAATATCGGCCTCATTCCCTACGCTTCTATACGACATGATCAGGATGCAAATGCTGCAGATGAGACCAAAGTAAATATAGGTGGAGATGCTAAAGTAGCACTCAGCTCTTCACTCAATCTCGATCTGACGGTCAATCCCGACTTCTCACAAGTAGAGGTAGACGATCAAGTGACTAATCTCACACGATTCAATATTTTCTTCCCAGAAAAGCGACAGTTTTTTATAGAGAATGGTGATGTCTTTGCTCAGTTTGGACAGGGAGCTGATGGGCCTTTTTACTCTCGGCGGATCGGGCTGGATAGAGCAGGTCGCACGGTACCGATCAGCTATGGTGCACGCCTCACAGGCAATGCTACTAAAGACCTGCGTATCGGCATGCTCAATATGCATAGCAAGACCACTGATCAGTCAGTAGGTCAAAACTATACAGCGCTGGCGGCTCATCAGCGGATCGGTCAGCGATCTATCATCAAAGGGCTATTTCTCAATCGACAGGCCTATGACGGAAGTGAGTCGATCTCTGGCGACTATGGTCGCAATATCGCTCTACAGACCCTACTCAGCACTAATGATGGTCGCTGGCAGGCAGAGGCTGGATATCTACAGTCCTATAGAGAGGGCATCGACAGTGACAATCGGATGCTGCTCGGTGGCGTATATTACAATGGGACACGATTTAGAGCCTATATCGAGGCGAAAGATCTCGGTCGCAACTACTACACCGATATGGGATTTAACTCTCGTGTAGAAAATTTTGATCCGATCAATCGAGAGATCGTCCGACTGGGATTCACCCAGATAGGGAGTATGGCCAATTACTACATCTATCCAGATAGCGACAAGGTCAATTTTCATTGGTCAGGTATAGAAAATTTCGTCTGGGCGAATGAAGGCTATGGGCTGACAGAGTGGTACACCCGGCTACGCCATTTCATTTTCTTTAAGAATAGTAGCCAGGTGAGATTTAGGCTCAATAATCACTATGTGGATCTGATTTATCCATTTGCGCTCACAGAGACTCCACTACCAGCCAAAAGTTATAACATGACTGAGTTTAACGTAGATCTCCGAGGCGATCAGCGAAAGCTCTTCATACCTAATCTCTATGTGGTCTATGGCGAATTTTATGAAGGAACGAAGCTCACATTGCTATCGAGCATTAGCTATCGATTTCAACCGTGGGCATCCTTTGAGCTGGGTCTCGAGTACAATGATATCAACATGCCACAGCCCTATGGCGATCTCAATATCACTGCCTTGACTGGTAGGGCAGAGATTAATTTTTCTACCTCACTCTTTTGGTCCACCTATCTACAGTACAATACGCAGGCAGAAAACTTCAATGTCAATAGCCGACTACAGTGGCGATTTGCTCCGATGTCAGATTTGTTTTTTGTCTATACAGACAATTATACCGTGGCAGACCACTGGGGACATAAAAATCGTAGCGTCGTGCTAAAGCTGAATTATTGGTTGAGTATCTAAGGTTCATTTGGCGAAACATCGAATTTTTTTCAATTAGAGAGAATGGGTAACTTGGTGCTATCACCTAACTATTAAATTTTCTCTATCATGCCTAAAATGAATGTCATCCGATCTGAGCAAATCAATGCGCCTGCCAGCCAAGTATTCAGTGTCATACATGATATGAGCCAATGGGCTAAATGGTCTCCCTGGCTGATCATGGATCCTGCTGCCAAAGTCGATGTAGCAACTGATAAGAAATCTTACTCTTGGGATGGTCCTCGTACTGGATCTGGCAATATGAAAGTGCTATCCGCCGATGAAAATCAGTCGGTGGACTATGAGCTGAATTTTCTAAAGCCCTGGAAGTCCACTGCCAAGGTCAAATTTGTTCTGGATGAAAAAGATGGGACGACTCAGACCTCATGGCATATGGACAGTAGCTTACCTTTTTTCCTATTCTTCATGAAGAAGTCCATGGAGGCATATGTGGGTATGGACTTTGAACGAGGGCTCAGATTACTCAAAGACTACGTAGAGGATGGGCAGGTACATTCTCAGCTTAATTTCGTTGGCTATAGCCTACAAGCAGCTAAAAAATATATCGGCTATCACCGAAAGACGACCAGTGCTGGAGTCGGGCCAGATATGGCGGCGGATTTTGATAAGATCCGTGAGCAAGCGCCTAAATATGGTAGTGACATGTCTAAGTCTATGTCGATCTATCACAAATTTGATATGGTTAAGGATAAAGTCGAATACACAGTGGCTGTAGAAGTGGAGGAAGTACCTACTGATCTGCCAGCAGATATGATATCAGGATCTATACCAGCTACTAAGGTGTATACACTCGAGCATGTCGGGCCCTACGAGCATCTGGGTAATGCTTGGTCCACACTCCAGTCCATGATCCGTGCTAAAGAAATCAAAGTCAAAAAAGGAATTCATCCCTATGAGACCTATGTCAATAATCCTGGAGATACGGATCCGAATGATCTTATTACTCAGATAAACTTTGCCGTAAAAGACTAATCATGAAATATCTCATCCTTCAAATATTCTGCATCTATGGTATGCTATCTCTTGGTGCCTGTAAGTCTGATGCCTCTCATGCCACAGAAGTCCAAGAAAGCAATATCGAAGCGGTAAGTCTACAGCTGCTATGGGAGACAGACACACTCTTTTCTACATGTGAGTCAGTACTCTATGATAGCGATGCAGAGGTCCTCTATGTCTCTAATATCAATGAAGGGCCTTGGGTCAAAGATGACAATGGATTCATCTCTACTATGGATAAATCTGGGAAAATACTCACTAATAAATGGGTCGAAGGCCTGAGTGCACCAAAAGGCATGGGCATCGTAAATGGTATGCTCTATGTCACCGACATTGATCAGCTGGTAGAGATCGATATAGCTACTCAGTCGATCACTCAGCGGTATACCATAGACGGTGATCCTGCTCTCAATGATATTACCACAGGTCCTGATGGCACCGTGTATTTCTCTGGTTCCAGCTCCAATACTATCTATGCCTTGAGTGATGGAGTGATAGATACATTGATTGCTACTGATTTTGGTAGGCTAAATGGGCTGTACCATGATGACGAAGGGATCTACTATGCTACCTCAGGTAGTAGCCAGTTTGGGATATATGAGCGACACTCAGGAGAGGCTCGTGTCATAGCTGAGGGTATTGGTCAGGGCGATGGTATTGTGAGACTTTCGGACGGGAGTTTTATCATCTCGAGTTGGCAGGGACAAATATTTCATGTTGACGCTGAGTCGGCTAAAATGACTGAGCTACTGGATACCCGAGAGGCGGGCCTGAATGCTGCTGATATAGAGTTGATGGGAGATGATCTATTGCTGGTGCCTACTTTCTTTGGCAATAAAGTCATGTGCTACAGAATCAAGGGGACTAAAACTCAAAATAAGTGAAGCATGTATTTGGGATCATAGGAGGAGGTATGGTAGCTCGCTATCATGCGCAGGCGATACAGGCTATCGGGGGCGATGTGAGACTCGGGGCTATCTATGCCCGAGATCCAACTAAGGCAGCAGCTTTAGCTGAAGAGTTCGGCTGTGTAGGCTATAGTGATCTCGATGAGATGCTGGCGGATTCTGAGATCACTATCGTGACGATAGCTACACCATCTGGAGCACATCTGGAGCCAGCGATCGCTGCTGCTCGGGCAGGCAAACACATCATCTGCGAAAAACCGCTCGAGGTCACTCCAGAGCGATGCCAAAAGATGATAGACGTCGCTCAGTCAGAGGGTGTGATACTCTCTGGTATCTTCAATCGGAGATTTAATCCTGCTGTGACAGCCCTTAAAAAAGCTGTAGAAGCTGGCCGATTTGGTAGGCTCACACTCTGTGATGCGCACTTCAAGTGGTATCGCACACAGGCCTACTATGATAGCGCTAAGTGGAGAGGCACACGTGCACTTGATGGAGGTGGTGCGATGATGAATCAAGGCAGCCACACCATAGATCTATTCTTGTACTTAGTCGGATCTCCAGTCAGACGAGTTTCGGCATCAGTCGCCCTCTTGACTCATGAGCGTATCGAAGTAGAGGATACGGCTGTGGCGATTATAGAGTTTGAAAATGGTGCTCTCGGGACGATACAGGGAGCGACCTCCTGCTGGTCTACAGATGGTAATCCTGCAGAGATACAGCTATGTGGTAGTGATGGCACTGTGATCCTGAGAGATGATCGATTCAGAGTATGGGACTTTCGTCAAAATACAGCAGAAGATGAGCATATCAGAGCTACGCTGATGACTGATGGTGCTATCGGAGTCGGCGCTAATGATCCTAATGCGATAGACTTTGTGACGCATCAGCGAAACTTTGAAGATGTGATCAAATCTATAGAGTCGGGTGAGGTGCCCTCGATATCTGGAGTAGAAGCGAAAAAGGCCGTCACCTTGATCAATGCCATCTATCAGAGTGCCGCCGCTGATGGAGAGTGGATCACTTTATAGCCAGTCACTGCAGTCCCAGCCCAATTGTTTTTCTACTTGATGGATATCAGTCTTATAGAGCTGCTTGAGATACTCTCGATCTTGCGGCAGAAGCTGACAAGGGTAGGGCCTTTGGTGACTTATGATTTTACGATGCTGATACTGACCCTGAGATAACGCTAAAAATCGTAGGATCTCCCTGATCGTCGTTTCTTGGTCATCTCGATAGTCTTCATACTTGATGAATAGGAGCTGATCAGACGGGAAGTGCTTCAGTTGTCTCAAGATCTGAGGCATATAGTAGCCTCGATCTACATAGGATTTATACATATCTTGTTCGACCTTGGTTCTACGGATTGCTTCGCTAAATGTCGCTCTTTCATTGCCTCGATCTACTTCCATATTCCAGTGAGAGTAGGCCCGCTCGATGGGATTTCTGAGGATAGTGATGAGCTTCATATCAGGATGGTAGGATGCGATCCGTGATATGCTTGGTATGAAGTAACTGATCATTGGAGTCACCTCTCCGAATGTTTTATCATGATCTGATTGGTCAAAATCCTTCTCATACCACCAATGGGATATGCGGCTATGGCTGAAGTTGGGCCGGCTGAAAAAGTGTGCTTCCTTAGAGTAGGACATGTTAATCTGTGGGTGTCGGAGTAGGTACTCTCGGAGGGCGGAGGTTCCTGCTTTTTGGACACCTGTGATGATGAAGTCTACCTTCTTATGAGATAGTCGAGGTAGGTGGCTGAGACGATATAGGATAGACCTATAGGAGATGAGTCGATGGTTCATGCTGTGATTTATGGATCACTAAGATATTGATTATCTGTATTTTATGTATGTGATTTAATTGAGCGAACGTCTGAATGCTGATGGTGATAGTTGGGTTTTGTTTTTGAATAACTTAGTGAATGACTGTGGATGCTCAAAGCCCAGAGAATAAGCGATTTCACTGATAGAACTGGGCTCAGAACTGAGTTTCTCTTTCGCTATAGCGATCAGTCGCTCATGGATATGCTGCTGCGTATTGAGTCCTGTGAGCGATCGCAGTAGGCTGCTCAGATATCCTGGCGAAAGATGTAGCCCAGCGGCCAGCTGAGTGACTGTCGGTAGCTCATGCTGATCGAGGATAGACTGGTCGATCAGCGTATTCAGCTGCTGAAGTATCTGATGATTGGACTTTTGGCGAGTGATGAACTGTCGAGCATAGTAGCGCTCAGCATACTGCAGGAGTAGCTCGATCTGCGTATGTACGATGCTCTGGCTGTGTGCGTCGATAGTACTGTCGATCTCATCTCTGATCGCTATGATGATACGCTCGATCATCTGCTCCTCTCGCTCTGATAAGAATAATGCCTCGCTAATGTCATAGCTGAAGAATTCATGTGAGCGGATAGCCTGAGACAATGCCGATCCCCATAGGAAGTCTGGATGTATCAGCAGCAGCCAGCCAGATGGCGGCCGCTCTGATTTTTGATTTTTCTGGATGGTGATGAGCTGTCCCGGAGCTATGAAAGACATCACCCCATTGTCAAAATCATACTCCTGCTGACCGTATCTGACAGTGCCGACGTCCCGCTTCAGCCCTATACTATAGTAGGGCAGTGATAGCTGCTCGCCATAGAGCTCATCCGGATATGAACTCGCTCCATAGTCGATCACACTGATCAGTGGATGACTGGGCGAAGGGAGAGCACGTAGTGTGTGATATGCTGATATGGACTTGAGGACTTTCATATCTGTACTAAAGTAACATTCCTCCCGATATCTCTATGTGCTGACCATTGATCCAGCCTGCCTGATCACTACAGAGGAAAGCTACTACGCCTCCGATATCGTCGACCTCGCCGACTCTCCCGAGAGCTGTGATGTTAGATATGATCTGACGCTTTTTTTCATTGTCACGATTGGCTCCACCGCCGAAGTCTGTAGCTACCGCTCCTGGTGCTATGGTGTTAGCTCTGATGTGACGGTCTGCGAGCTCCTTAGCACAGTATCGAGTGAATACCTCTATGGCCCCTTTCATACAGGCATAAGCGGACATTCCCTGGAATGAAAATCGAGTCAATCCAGAAGAAATATTCACTATACCGCCACCATCTGCGAGCATAGGTATCATCGCCTGTGTCAGAAAGTAGACTCCTTTGAAGTGGACACCGAGCATCTCATCAAAGTCTGCCTCTGAGATATCAGCGATGGGCTTGCTGAGCCCTGTACCAGCATTATTGATGAGATAGTCTATACGATCACTATCGTACTGATCAGAGAGTAGCGATCTCAGCTCAGTGACAAAGGTGTTTCTGCTCGATAAGTCACTGACATCCAGATGGATAGCATGTGCGCTCTGGCCGAGGTCAGATATAATACTTATCACCTCATCAGCGGCTGATCGATTAGTATGATAGCTGATGATGACGTCATGTCCTGTACTCGCCAGATTGATGGCTATATCTCTACCTATGCCTCGGCTACCACCTGTGACGAGACTGACTCTTTGCTGATTCATGTGCTTATCTTTTATTGTTTAGACAAAATTAAGTACCCAATAAGATCAGCACTGCGCCATATCCTATGATCACTTAGCCGTATCGGTGACTTATTGATTTCTTTTGAGCGTATAGATATCTGTTCTGCGATCTTTTAGATTTTTGACACTTCCATGTTGATGTAGTTGTCGGAGCAGGTCGATATCTACGTCAGCGATCAGGATCATCTCTGCATTAGGCGTGGCTTCAGCCTTGATTCCATTAGATGGAAAGGCGAAATCACATGGCGTGAATACCATCGACTGCGCATATTGGATATCCATATTGTGCACCTTAGGTAGATTGCCCACGCTACCAGCGATGGCGACGTAGCACTCATTTTCTATAGATCTGGCCTGAGCACAGTTGCGCACTCGAGAGTAGCCATTTTGTGTATCCGTGAGGAATGGGACAAAAAGGATATTCATGCCCTCTTCAGCCAGTAGGCGTGACAGCTCGGGGAACTCTACATCATAGCAGATCAGTATACCTATGCGTCCACAGTCTGTGTCAAATGTCTGTAGCTTATGGCCGCCCTGCATACCCCAGACTTTCGCTTCGTCAGGTGTGACGTGTATCTTCTCATAGCGCTCGATACGACCATCTCGATGACAGAGATAGCCGACATTGAGCAGGCGATCGTCCTTGATCTCAGGCATGCTGCCAGTGATGATATTGATATTGTAGGAGACTGCCAGACCAGAAAATTTCTCTACGATAGAGTCGGTGTGCTCTGCCAGCTTACGGATCGCCTGAGACTCAGCGAGGTGATTATCCTTGGCCATAAGTGGAGCATTAAAGAACTCTGGAAACAGCGCAAAATCACTCCTATATCCGGATACCGCATCGACAAAAAACTCTGCCTGCTGCAGGAGCTGCTCGATATCAGCATAGGGCCTCATCTGCCATTGGATGAGACCGAGACGAACTATTTTCTTTTGACTATAAGTGAGTTGTACAGGTTTTTCATAGTAGATATTGTCCCACTCGAGCAGGACTGCATATTCATTAGAGGCTTCGTCACCCTCGAGATATCCTTTGATGACTTTTGCTGGGTGAAAGTCATTGGACAGTTGAAAATTCAGCACGGGATCATGGATCTCACGACGACGTACCTTATTGATATATTCTTTTGGACTGAGAGTATCGAGATACTTGTGATAGTTGGGTATACGCCCGCCAAAGGCTATGCCCTTGAGGTTAAGTGATTCGCAGAGCTCCTTTCGATAGTCATAGAGTCGTCGACCGAGACGTAGTCCTCTATATTTTTCTACGATGAATATATCAATCCCATAGAGCATATCACCTTCAGGATCATGAGAGAAAAAAGTGTAGTCTCCTGTGATCTGACGATAGGTATGACCATCGCTATATTTATCATAGTCGACGATGATAGATAGCGCACAGCCTGCGAGTTCATCATTGATCTTGATGACCGCCTGACCCTCAGGAAATTTATTGATTAAGGTCCGGATGTGCTCTTCGCTCCAATAAGAGTCGGGCATTGATGAGTAGGCAGCGACCATTGCTTTTTTGAGCTCGGCATAGTCGTCATAGGCCAGCTGTAGTAGCTCTATCTTATCTATGTTTTCTGGATTCATGTACGATGATACTATTTAGTAGTAAAGTATCTTGTCATGACGAATAAATTGGGAGAATAGTTCGTCTTATCCCCTTAGTTTTTTAGACTATTTTTTTAGTTGATCATAAAGTACACGAAACTGGAGATCTCCATAACCGTAGGCAGGATACTGAGCACAAAAAGCTCGAAATAATCCTTTAAAACTATTATTCTCATTTTGGTGTAAGAGACTCTTGATACGAGTATGAAGGAGGCTTTCTTCATTTTGATAAGAGGTACGAGTCATATGTAGATCGATGGCTGATTTGATGTAGTCTTGTGATGATGAAGATAGTCGCTCCCGTAGCTTTAGTATTTTATCATGTTGCCTTTCGGCGAAAGCCTCCCAAAGCTCACTGATCAGTTCTACATTAGTCAGTGCCTCTCTATCCTGATAGAGCTGTATCAACTGGGCCTCATCATATCGATGATAGCCGTATGGAGATCGCTCATCGGGCCGCACCACATATAGCGAGACATCTACTGGCAGCTCGTGGACGATATACCACATATTCACCTGGCAGAATAGATCATCCTCAAACCATAGATACACCTCCGATCCATGGTCAATATCGTAAATGCGATCGAGCTCAGGAGTGGCATAGTCGAGATATTCCTGCGGTAGGCTGATGCCATCGATATCGATGAGATACTGCGCTCGCTGCTGGTAGAAGGTCTCTCGATCTGGAGCACTCACTGGGCCATCGATCAGACACTCTCGACAGATGATCCGCTGGCCAGGTAGCGCACTCGGAAATCGCTCCGCCAGTGCGTCCCCATTCAGTATGTGATAGATAGGCTGTGTCATCTACCAATGATAGATGATTTAGCACAGATATGCTATTCTTCCTCGACCAAATCGACTACGAAATCCCTTACCGCTGCCCAATCTGTATACTCATAATCTTGCGAAGTATCCGTATCTCTATTCTGTTTCTTAGCGATCATACGCATTACTAATTTTTTGAAGTAGTCATACTTAGAGTATTGAAGAGCACCTGCTATGTGCTCGATAGCGATAGGTTGCCATCTGAGATATTCTATGAAGTCTTCTGCGATTTCTTCTGCCTCTTCTCGATTGTCTTCTATATCTGATACTATCGCCAGACAGACAGAGTAAAAGGCTGAGGGCATGGCATTGAGGAGCTCTACATGCTCTGCGATATAGTGCTTGATAGCATTCTGATAGCGCTGCATATGAATCGATGCGCCTATGATGGCCATGTCGTACCCAGCTGGACTGGGTGGCTCGTCAGTGGCGTCCGCTATCATCACTTGATGACCAGATTCTTGGAGTACATCCTCCATGAATCTGGCGATTTTGCGAGTTTGACCTTCAGTAGTAGCATAGATGATTAGAATTTTCATAGTTGGTTTGTTTTGTTACTAATATGTAGTATCTTAAAACAGACCCGCCATGTCCGATAGCAGTATGCAGACTGATTTGCGTCATCCTTAGCCCCATGGTACATTATGTTTTTCAATTGAGACTCTGTTCGAAGTCAGAATGATCTACGTCGTAGTGTTTCGCAAAATTCTGTTTTTCGTCTATTACGCTCTATCGGTCATCGGAACTCACCCTCCTGTTGGCGAGAGTATCGAGAGTCGAGAAGTGAGTAGCGAGCGCTAATTATCGGTCATCGAACTCATCCTCCCGTCCTTCTCTTGAAAAAGAAGGATGTTACTTTACGTTTTCAATTGAGACTATTCCCGCAATCATATAAAGTAAGCATAAAATCAGTCCTCCCTTTTAAGGGAGGTGCCGAAGGCGGAGGGTTCAGAATCCGAGTGTTGAGTGCCGAGTATCGAGAGTCGAGTAAAAAGCATCTTATCGGTCATCGAACTCATCCTCCTGTTCTTCTCTTGAAAGAGAAGGATGGTACTTTACGTTTTCAATTGAGACTATTCCCGCAATCATATAAAGTAAGCATAAAATCAGTCCTCCCTTTTAAGGGAGGTGCCGAAGGCGGAGGGTTCAGAATCCGAGTGTTGAGTGCCGAGTATCGAGAGTCGAGTAAAAAGCATCTTATCGGTCATCGGA
>WUUP01000001.1:0-179488 GCA_009833045.1 Saprospirales bacterium GYS_P2D | reverse complement strand
CTATTCCCGCAATCATATAAAGTAAGCATAAAATCAGTCCTCCCTTTTAAGGGAGGTGCCGAAGGCGGAGGGTTCAGAATCCGAGTGTTGAGTGCCGAGTATCGAGAGTCGAGTAAAAAGCAGCTTATCGGCCACCGGACTCATCCTCCTGTCCTTTTCTTGAAAGAGAAGGATGGTACTTTACGTTTTCAATTGAGACTATTCCCGCAATCATATAAAGTAAGCATAAAATCAGTCCTCCCTTTTAAGGGAGGTGCCGGAGGCGGAGGGTTCCGAAAGCAGAAAGAAAGGAATTAAAACACGCTTACTTTTCATCTTGAGCGGAGTCGCAAGATCTTCAGTTCTCAGAGGGTGGTGTTGTAAATCATCTGGGCTGTGATGCTAAGTCCATAGCGGTTCTGGATAGCTTGGCTTGTGTGTTTGTTCCTTTTCCAGTCGCTGAAAACGAACCCAAAAAGCTCGACAAATTAATACCCGCCCACCATGCTGGCACCCGCAACCCACTAATTTGTCCATCCGCCCGCACTTTTTCTGTTAGTAAGGAGAGTCGAGTGACGAGAGCTCTCAGTTCGGTCATCGGAACTCATCCTCCTGTCCTTCTCTTGAAAAAGAAGGATGTTACTTTGCGTTTTCAATTGAGACTATTCCCGCAATCATATAAAGTAAGCATAAAATCAGTCCTCCCTTTTAAGGGAGGTGCCGAAGGCGGAGGGTTCAGAAAGCAGATAGAAAGAAAGTAAAACACCCTCCCTTTTCATCTTGAGCGGAGTCGAAAGATCTTCAGTTCTCGGAGGGCGGTGTTTGGAGTTTGCTCAACCGTGTGAGTTGGCATCATGACCACAGGTCTACGAAGTCAGAAGATGTCTCCCTCGTGCCTCACTCGACATGACAATAATGAGTATGGAGAGCCGAGTGTTGAGTATCGAGCACTTAGTATCGGCGATCGGAACTCAACCTCCTGTCCTTCTCTTGAAAGAGAAGGATGTTACTTTACGTTTTCAATTGAGCCTACTACTGTAATCATCTTAGGTAATCATGAAATCAGTCCTCCATTTTAAGGGAGGTGCCGAAGGCGGAGGGTTCAGAATCCGAGTATTGAGAGCCGAGTGGTGAGTATCGAGCACTTAGTATCGGTCATAGGAACTCATCCTCCTGTCGATAAGAGTATCAAGTGAAAAGTCAGAAAGTCGAAAGTTCTATTATTCGGTCATCGAACTCATCCTCCTGTCCTTCTCTTGAAAAAGAAGGATGGTACTTTGCGTTTTCAAATGATAGCCTATCCGTCACTTTATAACTTTCTACTTTTCAACTTAATACTTCTTTTGAGTTGTCCGCAGGACGGAGGGTTCCTAAATCAGCAAGAAAGGAATTAAAACTCACTCAAAATCTATCTCTAATCCATCCCAAATCTCCTCTCTAAAACGATAAAAATGGACGCTCATAAAGAGCCAAAAATCACTCTGAAATGAGTGATTCTCAGATTTTAACATTTAGAAGAATAAAAATTTAGAGAATGGATGATGAATCAATATGGATCGTAAGTATCTGAAATACAGCGTATTATGATTTTTTAGGTGCATGTGTAGGGGTAGATATAGAAAAAATAATATATGAATTCGGTTTTGGCGTAATACTTGGCTTCTAATGCCTGAGGTAAAATATCTATTTCATGCGAAAAGCAATTATGGCGATGAGCCAACCGAACAAGAACCATTTCAAAAACCGAAAATCGATGAAACATTCACGATTCACACGAGTGCTGTTTACACTGGCGCTGAGTCTGACCTTCCTCCTGGGAGCACAGGCACAGACCATTGATACAGTCGTTACTCAATGTAATTGTACCGATGACATCAGGGTCAAGGATTCAATTGCATTCAAATCTAACTCCAGTGCCGATTGGTATTTGGTGTCTTATACAGGCTACACCTTGCCTGATAGTATATTATGGCATGACGCCGATTTACTTAATGACGAATTCTATTTATCAACTGATGAGCCTGAGAAGGATACATTAATAGGTGAGGATATTGGTGGAGGCCAATATCAGTTCTCGTTTGTGTCATTCAGGGATGGAACTGTTGCATTTGATGAAGTAGTCTTCTCCAATGGGAGTGAGACTCTGATTGTTTCATTAGATGTCTGTACAGCGGCTGATGATGGGCTTACTGGAAGTCAGATGTTGACAGGAGTTGATACAGTTTGTCTTAATCCTATGACTTCTTCCTTGTATGAGTTCACAGCATTAGATACTAATCTGATACAGTCCATAGAATGGTCATTAAGTGGAGTAAATCTTCCTACTGGTTCGGGAAGTGAAATTTATACCTCCAAAGCTTTACCTATTAATTGGTTGACGGCTGGTGACTTTACAGTATCAGTAACTGGTACTACTACCAGCAATTGCCCAATCGATAGTGAAATAGATGTACATGTAGTTAATACTGACTATGACATTGCCGGCATTCTTTTCGGATGTGCTGCAGGTGATAGTATAAGATATAGTTTACCTCCAGAAGTATTAAGTATATATGATACTGTATATTGGACTTTACCAGTTGGTGGAGGTACGTTCTTATCTGATTCTAATGATGTCAATTTCGTAGACATTGATTGGGTCGGACCTGCGGGTACTTACCAGGTACAAGTTGTGGCAGAGCAATTCGATGGTGTGATGTGTACTGTGTTTGACGAAGTATCAGTAGTCATAGCTGATACACTTGGAGCTAATGTTCTTGGTGATACAGTACTTTGTCTCGGTGAGACTCGCACTTACTATGCTAATGTGAGCAACCTCGATTCTATTGAGTGGTCAAGTACTTCAGGAACAATAGTAGGTGGCACAATGAATGACTCTCTTACGGTAACATTTAATACGCCAGGTTTAGACACGATATATATTACTGGTAGAACAATGATGGACTGTATAGTCACTGATTCATTCTATGTAGATGTAAAAGATTCTCAGATGCTATTGACTGGCGGCGTTGATGCTGCTGTAGCTTGTTTGGGTGACACCAGAGGATATAGAGCTTATTACACAGATAATAGTGTAGCAGAGTTCACTACTATCTCATGGACGGTGGAACCAATGTTGCCGAGCATGTCTACCTCATTAGATTCAGTATTGGCTAAGGATGATTCACTTACGGTGACTTGGACGGAGCCTGGAGACTTCCAGATCTTCGTAGAAGGTATGACTGATTTAGGCTGTATGTTGATAGATACTTTTGATGTATCAATTCAGGATACGAGCTTCTTGATCATTGGTAATAATCTGGTATGTGCTGGAGATCCTGCACAGTTCAGAGTAGTACAGGCTGCTGACAGCTCAGATGTAGGTATGGACAGCCTCGAATGGAAAGTCGTAAGAGATATAGGAAACGGTATCAATGTACTCGAGGAGTCATTAGCCGATATGGATATGAATGATACTTTGGATCACACATTCTTCACAGGTACATTCACTGACGCTACGAGCTACTTAGTGATTGTAAATGGTACATCTGCTAACGGATGCACAGTCAGTGATACTCTCGTAGTAGAGAGTATTGGTAGAAGAGACTTAGAAATTACAGGTCCTGATATGCTCTGTGCAGGTACGAGAGATACTACTTTCTCTGTCAATCTTCCAGACTCAGTATTCTCAGGTACACCTATGTGGGATGTACGCTATGCGAGTGGGGTACAGCTTTCACCTACATTCTGGACTTCTAATGGTGATTCATTGGATGTGACATTCCCTAATACGGCAGATACTTTCTATGTGTCACTTACAGCTACGATAGCTGGATCGCAGTGTGATCCTCAGATAGCTACTAAAGAGGTGATTGTCACAGACATGATCAATTTTGTGATCAATGGTACTATGGATTCTGCCTATGCAGAGACTCCGGCTATGGATACCATATGTTTACCAGGTGATTCTGTAGTATTTGCATTGAATGTGGATTCAATGAATGTAGATTATAGCTTCCCATTTGTCTTTGACTTATACGATATCGAGGGTGACTCGTCAGTCACTAATCCTTTGCCACTCACGAGCTCAGGAAGTCTTTTAGCTACCTATGCTAACTTCCCTCATGCAGGTACCTTTGCCCTTAGAGCGAGAGGATTTACGGTAGATGATTGTGAAATTAGTGAGGAGCTGATTCTCACAGTAAAAGATACAAACTATGTCATCACAGGCGATCCGCAGATCTGTCTGGGTGATACGATGGGCTATGCCTTCCTACAAGGATGGGATATGATGCCTGTTGATTCTTTCGCTAATGCTGATACATCAGTAGTATGGAGCTTCACATACAACGGTGGAGCGCCAATGGCTCTGACTGGAAGTGGAATGGAGATTAACTCAGGTATGCATTCATTAGTCAGTGCATTCAGTCAGTTTGGTACATATGGAGATTCTGTGAGTGTTAAGTTTGATAGTGTGGGTGTCTACGAGCTCGTAGCGAACGCTAATACGCTCTGTGACTGTGATGTAGATGCGATATTTGAGGTGATCGTCAGAGGTGATGAGTTCCAGTTATTAGGACCTGATACGATCTGCAATGGCTCTCAAGGTATCTATCGCATAGCTAATCTGGACTCATCTATGATAGATGACTTAGTATCAGATAGTACGATGTGGACATTGGCATCAGGTCAGACGGCACAGATCAGTGGTGCGACTGAAGCGGATAGCATCATTATCAATTGGAATAGACAGGGACTCTTTGACATAGTCAGAGATACATTATACTTCTCAGGACGTACGGATGATGGCTGTGCAGTATTGGATACACTACCTATTGTGATCAATACGGATGACCATATCATCCTCGCCGATACAGAAGTATGCCAAGATGCAGATATTGCTTTCACCATAGTGAATGAAGCGGACTCATCTGCGGTGGTAGGATTAGATAGTGTATGGTGGGTAGTATCAAGTGATAACTACTTAGATACGATTCGTCAAGACGGCAATCCGATGTTGACTCAGCTCGATGCTGCAGGTATGATCACGGATTGGCCAGCAGACGGGATATATGATGTAGAGGTGATCGCATATACATCTACAGGATGTCTGATCAATGAGTCTACGACAGTCACAGTATATCCGATAGAGGATGTAGAGATCATCGGAGATCTCAATACTTGCTACCAAGAGGGTAGGCCTCAGTATCCGATCGAGCCAGATGTATACATGCTCAATATTCCTAATAATATAGTGACATCTATCACTTGGACGATCGAGGCATTAGGAGAGATCGATGGTACTACGGATCCATTCCCTCAGCCAGATCATAATGGTCTCAATGGTAATACACTGACTATCACTCGATGGAATCACCCAGGACACCTCGATAGAGACCGTACGGACTACCGTATCACAGCTACAGGTACTACTATAGGAGGTTGTGCATTCTCTGAGTCAGTAGATATCATCATCATCCCTACGTCGGATGCATTCACGATGATATGTAATAATGATCTGAATATCACATTACCTCACTCATGTGAGTTGATATTGACGCCAGATATGATCTTAGAGGATTGGGAGAGCTACGATGTGCCGAGAGAACAGTTTGAGATCACGGTGAAAGATCCTGAGACAGGACTGATGATATCTGATCAAGGTATCGTAGATGCATCTATGATCGGCAAGCGTATACAGGTAGAGGTAGAGCATGAGTGCTCTGGCCAGATCTGTTGGGGATTTGTGACACTTGAGGACAAGAATATCCCAGACCTCACATGTGGTCAGGATACGATCGGCTGTTCTGACAGTCTTGATCCGAGACTATTGGATTTTGCGGATCGCATCGATGGATTCCCGATCCCGGATAGCCTCACAGGTGTGACGGTAAATACCATCCCTGGACAGGCGAATAGCTACGTAGTGAGAAACTTCGAGCAGTGTGGTGATGTCATCTTGACATACCAAGACAATATAGAAAAAGAGATATGTGTGGGTGACTTTGGTACGATCGTATATCGTACATGGACACTCGAACATACATGGACGAGCAGCTACTCTGATGAGCCACTCAGCAAGACATGTGTAGATACGATCAATATCGAGAGACTACACATAGATACATTCTTGAATATGTTTGCAGCTGAGCTTCAGGATACTACATTCGAGTGTGGTGATAATGTGATTGACTTCGCTAATCCACAGTTTGATCTTGATGAGTACTGTTTCAACATACAGTGGACATCCAGTGAGGTGACTACACTACTGTGCAATGATAATCCTAATACCTATACGACGACTAAGACATGGACGATCTTAGACTGGTGTACAGGAGTCGTACGTACAGTGAGTCAGACGATCACAGTAGATGATAATACAGGTCCAGATGTCAATCTTGACGATAGTGATATCACTACTCAGGCTACGGATCATTTCTGTTTTGGAGTGATAGAGCTTGACGCTAATGATATTCGCATCAGCGATCCAGACTTCTGCTCAGATATCGCTGAGGTCTACGTGAGAGTGACAGAAGGTGAGGTGACTGGTGAAGTCATCGCTGAGGAGACGTATGATGGTCCATTCACTGAGCTGACGATCTCAGATCCTAATGTACTGGCAGGACTTGAGCTGATCACTATCTACGTGATCGCTACTGATCAGTGTGGCAATATGGGCTCTGACACGACCTCTCGTGTAGTGATGGTTAATGATAATATCCAGCCTAATGCGGCATGTGATGATGAGGTGACGGTCAATCTGAACGACGAAGGATGGGGATTAGCCAGCTGGCAGGCATTTGACCGTGGGTCAAATGACAACTGTGGTCCTGTGGAGATCTGTATCACTCGTATGGACGACCTCGAGATATTTGATGATCTCGATACAGACAATAATAACTTAGTAGAATATAGCGCATTCCAAGCAGCACTCATGGCAGTCAATAGAGAAGGTACTAACTACTCTAATAGACTCCGTACGATCGGTGGCATCGACTTCCTACATGTAGATAGTCTCTGTACTAATCGATTGAAGTTTGAGTGTGATGATGCGATGCAGTCATTCCTCGGCAATGATGTGATGGTACAGATGACGGTGACAGATATGTTTGGACGTACTAACACATGTATGTCAGCAGTCGAAGTCCGTGACAATGGTATCATCGATACAGTAGTAGTCGTGATCGACGACTTCCAGATCGACTGTGACGAGGACTACTCAGAGTTCATAGAGTTTGACGGAGATAAGACGGTCAGATTCTTGACTAACTGTGGTATTCCACTCGTGCCAGAATATAGCGTAGATACTTCAGGCCTCAATGGCTGTGGTATCGGGCAGATATTAAGAAACTTCAGAGCTACTGACAATGATGGGAATGTCTTCACTCACCAGCAGGTGATCACAGTAGGCGATCCATCGCAGATCATCAATCCGAATAATATCCCAGGCTTCTGGCCACAGGATTTTGAAGGGGAGGGATGTCCAGGTGGCAATATAGCTGAAGACTTCTTACCAGTACAGTACTTACCAGCATTTGATGCAGCAGACTACCCATGTAGTCAGGCAGATATACAGTATGAGGACTTAGTATTCTACAATGTCGAAGGCTACTGTGCTAAGGTACTCCGTACATGGACGCTCATCGACTGGTGTCAGATGGATGATCAGGGCAATGGCGTCTGGGAGTATGTACAGACATTCAAACTATCAGATACTACAGATCCTGAGATCCAGTACAATGAGATAGAGACTCGCAGCACGACTAATGCAAACTCATGTAGCGCATTCGTATCACTTGAGGTAGAGGCAGATGACTGTCACGACCCTGAGGATCTCGACTGGACCTATGTGATAGAGCAGGGTGCGACGCAGGTATCTGCAGGTATCGGTAGCTCGTTTAATCTTAATCTGAATGTAGGAGGCTACGAGGTGACTTGGACAGTGTCCGATCCATGTGGCAATGCTGATACAGTAGTACAGACGCTCACAGTAGTGGATGGTGTAGCACCAGCTATGGCATGTACTGATCTCGAGATCAATCTCACTGCAGAAGGCCAAGCGCAGATCAATGCGGCTGACTTCGCAGGAGCGACGACAGATGGAGGATGTACTGATGTAGCAGATATAGAGTTCCACTTTGAGAGTATTGGTGGCGCATCAGCACGTATCTATACATGTGAGGATCTCCTCGGAGCAGTATCACGTGAGATACCAGTGACTATCGTGGCTGTCGATGAGGCGGGCAATTTCGCTGAGTGTGATGTCACACTGACGCTCAATGGTCTGGGCAATGTCTGCGGTAATGAAGTAGCGACGGCATTCCTCGCAGGTGAGGTAGCGACAGAGCTCGACTACACGATAGACAATGTGGTCCTCGAGCTCAAGAAAGCTAACGATGTATCGATGTCAAGTCAAGTGACTAAGATCGAAGGAACATACAATTTTGAAGATATCCCGATGTATGATAGCTATGAGATCTCAGCCTCTCGTGAGGATGACTATCTCAATGGTGTGACGACTCTGGATCTCTTATTGATACAGCGTCACATCCTCGGACTGAGACTACTCGAGAGTGAGTACAAGCTCATCGCTGCGGATGTAGATGGATCAGATCATATCTCTGGTGGTGACTTAGTGAGCCTCCGTAGACTGATCCTCGGTACGGCAGATGATCTACCTATAGGGCGCTCATGGACATTCGTAGATGCGAGTCAGACTTTTGATAATGCTTTCGAGCCATTCCCATATGCTCAGTCGCTGATCATCGCTGATCTCGATGAGGATCTCAAGCAGCTTGACTTCGTAGGAGTCAAGATGGGAGATGTCAATGAGAATGTATATCTCGAGAGTGCAGTATTAGCAGGAGCGAGATCGATCACAGCATTAGATCATAGTATAGCTTACGCAGAAGGGGTGGCTACAGTGGCTATCGAGGCGCCAGTACAGCAGGTGGCTGGACTCCAGGCGAGCATCGAGGTGGCTGCAGGAGCACGTATCCTCGGACTACGATCAGATGCAGTAGCGATCAGTGATTCTGACTATGCGATCAGCGAGGATGGTAGAGAGATCGTGATCAGCTGGACAGCTCCAGAGGGAGTGACAGTAGCTGATCAGAGTATGATCGAGCTCATCGTGAGTGTGCCAGCAGATATGCAGGATACAGAGTGGATGAGCGTGACAGAGACAGTCGATGCTGAGCTCTATACACTCGCAGGTGATGAGATCGAGGCGACAGCGATACAGCTATCTCAGGCAGAGGAGCTACCGATCGCAGCAGCATTCGAGATGATGCAAAACTCTCCGAATCCATTCATCGGATCTACGGAGGTGAGCTTCTACACACCTGCAGCAGGTGACGTTCAGCTGAGCGTATTTGACCTCGCAGGACGGCAGCTACATACAGAGACGAGATACTTTGAGACAGGATGGAATAAAGTGACCATCAGCTCAGACTACCTCGAAGGAGCCGGAGTATACATCTACGAGATGAATTCTGGCACAGAAATAGTACGTAAGAAAATGATGGCCATAGATTAATCATGAAAAAACCAAGAATCAAGACTATGAGCCAGCATAATAAAATGACAATAGATCAATACCATAAAAACCAGAAATCGATGAGATCTCAAGCAACCGATCCAGCGAACCGTATCAACCGATGGTCTACACTCGTGATGCTCCTACTCCTGTCTCTCGGGACGAGTAGCTCACTTAGCGCACAGTTTTGTGATAGAGCATCTATGGCGTGTAATAACTTGGTGACTATCCCTCTCGACGAAAACTGTCAGGCTATAGTGACCATAGATATGATCCTTGAGGGAGCGGATAATGTGCCAGATGAACAATATGAACTCCGTATCTATGATCCAGAGGGCAATCGTATCATGTCTGATACGCTCAGAGAAGACTATGACTGTGAAAAGCTCACGGTAGAGGTAGAGTGTATTCAGTCTGGCATCTACTGCTGGGGACACCTCATCGTAGAGGATAAGGTCAAGCCAGATCTCACGATCACACCGCTCGACACCGCTGTCAAGTGTAATGTGTATGACTTCAATCTGGAGCCAAATTCATTAGTGACGGAGGTGACATTCTCTGATCAAGGGAGCTGTGAGAAGCCGGATTCTTTAGGTATTGTAGATATTAAGTTCTTTCCAGATGACGCCTGTAGTGATACGCTTGAGATTGTACAGCGATTTTGGAGAGTAGTGGACAAGTCAAAATATGCTAACGATAGCACAGTAGTGCAGACGATCTATTTATTGAGAGCAGATTTCTCTGATTTTGAATATCCTAATGATACGATCATCGACTGTAGAGAGGTAGGAGATATATCTGTGGACAAGCTGGGTAAGCCAGAGCTTAGATCATGTGATCCATTCTTTGAGGTATTACCTCAGGAAATTGAGTTTCCAGGTATTTGTGGAGCAGGTCGTAAGATCAGTCGTAGCTGGAGGATATTAGACGTATGTCGCAATAGAGATACGACAGTATTCCAGACGATCGAGATCATCGACACCTCAGCGGCGATCATAGATTTCTCAGAGTTTGATATACCGATGGATCGCATCGACTATAGCAAAGAGGAGTGCGAAGCTACGATCGAGGATGTGCCCAATCCGATTATCACAGATTGCTCAGTCATCCAGCCGGAGCAGCTCAGAGCTTTCTACCAGTATGTAGATGATATGGGTCAGCCATTCGGATTCAGATATGATGCCTTTGTCAATGATATGGAGACATTTGATCTCGTAGATATTCCGATAGGTATCGACTTTACGGTGATATTTGAGGTGACGGATAGCTGTGGCAATATCAGCTCAGGACGCAGTGGCGTATATACGATCGAGGATACAGTAGATCCTAATGCGGTCTGTGAGAAAAGTACCATCGTAGCGATCACGAGTTCTGGACTGACAGAGGTGACAGCAGCGTCGCTTGATGATCATAGTTTTGATAACTGTGGCGTGGTGCGTCGTGAGATCCGTCGAATGGATTTCGCTTGTACCGGCTTTGCCAGTGATTTAGTATTGGGCAATAGTGTACACTTCTGTTGTGAGGATGTAGCGAGTAATCCTATCCGTGTCCTCCTCAGAGTATATGATGCCTATGACAATAGTAGTGACTGTATCATCGACGTCATCGTACAGGACAAGCGCAGTCCGATCATCCAGTGTCCAGATGCTGTGACATTCAACTGTGATGTAGATGTGGACAATATGGAAGCACTACTCAGAGCAGAGGGTGAGCCGACAGTACAGTGGGTCTGTGGAGAGGGTACGGTAGAGCCGTCTATCCCAGCATTCTCAGTGTCATCATGTGGTTTTGCGTCATTCGTAGTGACATGGACCGCCACCGATGCTAACGGTGCTACTGCATCATGCCTACAGCAGGTGACTATCGAAAACCTCGAAGCACCTACCGTGAACGCACCATCAAGAGATGAATATGAATTATTCAATTGTAATGCCGGCTATGCTCCTGAGGATATCCCAGGCAGTGCACCGACAGTGACTGGCGAGGACTGCGAGCAGATCGCTATCACTTATGAAGATTTACCATTTGTACCGATCGAGGGCGAAGATGAGCCATGCCTCAAGATCCAGCGTACCTGGACAGTATTGGACTGGTGTAAGTTCACTCAGGGTAATCTGAGCAGTGCTATACTGGCCACCTACGATCAGACGATCAAGATATATGACAATGAGGATCCGACTTTCGTCGAAACGGTAGCAGACTTTGAGGCGATCGATGACAATAATGACTGTCTCCATGAAGTCAGCGTCACGGTCAATGCGACAGATGACTGTACCGATGTCGAGGAGATCACATACACATACGGCATCGATATTAATGAAGATGGTGTAGACGATGTGACTGGCAATGGTAATACCATGACAAGAGTATTCCCAGTGGGATCGTATACGGTGACATTCTTCGCTGAGGATAGATGTGGTAATATCGTGAGCACGAGCACTAATTTTGAAGTAGTATCTCAGAAAGCTCCAGTGCCGATCATGGTGGGATCTTATCCAGTGAATATTCCGGCCAGTGGTCAGGTATCATTATTAGCGAGTGATCTCAATCTCAAGAGTACGCAGGGTTGTTCGCAGTCAGAGGAGGGCTTGACATTCGCATTTAGCTCTAATCCGACTAATACTACACGACTATTCACCTGTGCTGATATCGAGAATGGTATCTCAGGTGTACGCTCTGTAGAGGTATTCGTGATCGATGAGCGAGGCAATTTCAATTCGACTTTCGTCAATATCAACCTATTTGATAATGAAGGAGCCTGTGAAGATATAGTCGCATCAGCTATCTCTCTCAATGGAGTAGTGACTGACGAAGATCTACAGGGTGTAGCCAATATTGCGGTAAGCGCATTCAATCCAACAACAAATAAATACGAAACCAGCATCACTGATGCTGAAGGAAAATATGAACTCAAAGGCCTGAAGGCTCAGGAAGATTATATGGTGACTCCAGAACTCAGTGGATATGATCTATCGGGAGTGTCTACATTGGATCTCGTATTGATCCAGCGACATATCCTCGGTATCTTACCACTCGAGTCTGCCTACCGTGTCATTGCTGCCGATGTCAACGGTAGCCGTAGCATCACAGGAGCAGACTTAGCATCACTGCGTCGATTGATATTAGGTACTACTACATCATTAGACAATAGTTGGAGATTCATCAAGAAAGATCACAATTTTGATAGCAACGCATCTCCGTGGGACTATCCTGCGATGGCAGAAGTCTACGACGTACTCGATGACGTAGATGGCCTCGACTTCATCGGACTCAAGGTCGGCGATGTCAATGGCAATGCCTTTGGTGCACTGGCGTCAGTATTGGCTGGTACACGGTCTACAGCGGCGATGCACTATGAGATAGAGCAGAGCGAAGGATACACGACTTACACACTTACACCAGACTTTGATGACGCTGTAGTTGGATTACAATTGGCCTTGAGTTTTGCTGATGCAGGCATGGAGCTCGTCGGTGTAGATGGCTGGGGTATCACTCCAGAGCAGTACACATTTGATGAGGGAGAGCTACGTATCAGCTGGCACAGTGCTACAGCGGTAGATGCGAGTAGTGTGGAGCCACTGAGCATCCGATTCCGCAGTGTGAAGAATGCACCGCTGATGAGTATTGCCAGTTCGACGATCTCATCTGAGGTCTATAATGAGGCTCTCGAGACCAGCAATATCGCTCTTACGAAAGTAGGCGAGGAGATAGCAGGCTTTGAGCTCATGCAAAACCGTCCGAATCCATTCACTGATGTGACGAATATCGTATTCCAAATCAGTGAGGCCAGCGAAGTACAACTCGCTGTCCACGACCTCTCAGGCAAGACCGTCTACCAGACAAAAGGTAGCTACACTGCCGGCAATCATAGCATCGCTGTGAGTGCAGATAGATTAGCAGGATCGGGCATCTACTATTACACGATTACGACAGATCAGTATAAAGAGACAAAACGAATGATAGTGTTAAATCACTAATGGTTCTTGGTTTTTGGTGAGCCGGCCCTTTGTGGCCGGCTTTTTTTGTTTTAGGCGGGAGGGGTAGAGAGTGGAGAGTAGTGAGTAGTGAGTATCGAGCATCTATTCTGTCCTCCCTGTCAGGGAGGTGCTGGAGGTGGAGGGTTGGCATGAGTAGTGAGAGTAGAGAGCTTTATATCGGCATTGAACTCATCCTCCTGTCCTTCTCTTGAAAAAGAAGGATGGTACTGCTCGTTTTCAATTTAGACGATTACCGTAATCATCATAGGTAAGCATAAAAACAGTCCTCCATTTTAAGGGAGGTGTCAGAAGGACGGAGGGTTCTGAAGGCAGAAAGAAAGCAAAATAAAATCATTTTTCATCTTGAGCATAGTCGAAAGATCTTCAGTTCTCGTAGGTAAACGTATTGATTCATCTGGACTGCGATGCTAAGTCCGTAGCCATAATGGATAGCTTGGCTTGTGTGTTTGTTCCTTTTCCAGTCGCTGAAAACGAACCCAAAAAGCTCGACAAATTAATACCATCCCACCATGCTGGCACCCACAACCCATTAATTTGTCAGTCAGCCCTCACTATCGGAAAACAAAGTAAATAGTGTCCTCCCTGGCAGGGAGGTGCCGGAGGCAGAGGGTCCCAAAAAGCCTGAAGGGCTGACATTTCTATAGCACAAGAGGTAATAGAAAAAGCAAACCCTGAAAGGGTGATATAAATTCAGTATTGCTGATTGAGCATATTTAGTGTATTATTGAATTATGACGACTCAAGATATAAAGCAGCGGATCGCTAAATTAAGCCTTGAAGAGCGTGATGATATCGCCAGATACATCATTTCTTTGAATGAAAAGGCAACATTTACAACAGAAGAGTTAGTAGAGCTCGATGCACGCTACGATGCTGCGGTCAAAAATCATTCTGACCTGCTCCCTGCTGACCAGCTTATTGGTTCTTGGAGAAAGCAGCACTAATTTGAATCTTCAGCTTGTTTTTTCAAAGGCTGCGCAATTAGATTACTACGATGTGGTATTGTACTATCAGGACATCTCAGAGAAATTAGTTGTTGGCTTTGATAAAGATCTTCAGCTGATTTTGGACTATATCAGATCAGAACAATTGTTATTTCGGGCCATTGAGGAGCGTCCATATCGGAAAGCTAATTTGATTCATTTTCCATACTCAGTTGTTTATGTTGTAGAAGAGGATTTTATTTTGATTTTGGCATTAGTACATCAAGGTCAACATCCTGATCGTCTGAAGCGTCGGTTACCTTAGTTCATGATTCTTTCTGTCCTTCTCTTGAAAAAGAAGGATGATACTGCACGTTTTCATTTGAATGATCTCGTTTCAAATCACATTTACTTTTTTCATCTTGAGCGCAGTCGAAAGATCTTCAGTTCTCAGAGGTTTATGCAGTGTTACATTCTCAATCTGTCGAGTTGGTCTCATTATTTCGAGTCTGCGAAGTCAGAAGATATCTCCCTCGTACCTCGCTCGATATGACAGCAGGAGAGTATTGAGACTTTTTCTGTCCTCCCTGGCAGGGAGGTGCCGGAGGCGGAGGGTTGGATTTGAGTAGAGAGTGGTGAGAAACGAGTAGTGAGTGCCGCTGTTCTGAGTAGAATCATCTACGTCGTGGTGATACGCAAAAATCCGCTTGAGTCAGCTATGGCGGATTCTTAACTCATCCTCTTGAACTATGACAACGTAGGGTCCCAAAAAGCCTGAAGGGCTGACATTATAATAGCACAAGACATAATAGGAAAAGCAAACTCTGACAGGGTGAGATAAGACTCTCCAAAATAAAAAATGAGGTCCTTCCCACTTTTGGATGAACCTCATCGAGTTACTAACTAAATAATCTACGTGAAACCAGTTCTTGTAAAAGATTAATTCTACTACATAGCCATTATGCTGCTGTCTTCTTTTGTTTGTTTTGTGTGATCCGAGGCAGCTTTTTGAATCGTAAATTTTCATCATAAGGGAACACGGATATGATTTCTCCTTGCTCCAGCTTAGCCTGTACGCCCGTCCAAAATGAGGCTTCAAATATGTCATTGTGCCGCTCCCTCATGAAGTCCTGCAGCGTAATGTCTCCGACGATAAACTGCGGAAACTGCTCTGGGAAAATATCATTTAGATTGGGCGTGAACCATGACTCTGACATCCAGTCATCATCCTCATGTCGGGCAGTCGGTAGCTTCTTGAAAGCCAGATCTGAGACAAACTCGATCTCGTCATAATCATAAAAGACCACTCTCTTTCGGCGATTGACACCAAAGTTTTTGAGCAATAGATCACCAGGGAAAATATTGACCCTTGCCAGCTCTTTGATGGCCTGAGCATAGTCTTGCATGATGTGCTTTTGGGCATTGACCTCTACCTTGTTGAGATAGATGTCAAGTGGTATTAGTTTTTTCTCAATGTATAAGTGAGATATAGTCAGTCGATTACCTTCAATGGATAGTTTTGAGGGTATGGTCCTCTTGAGTTCCTCGAGTAGCTCTGGGCTGAATCTGTCGAGATCAAAATGTAGATTTCTGAATTCGTGCGAATCGACTAATCGGCCCACTCGATCGTGACGGCTGACGATATCATATTTTTCTTTGACGATCTTCGTAGTGACCTTTTTAGGTGGATCAAATCGGTCTTTGATCACTTTGAAAACCATGTTGTAAGAAGAGAGCGTGAATACGGTCATGACCATACCCTTAATACCAGGAGCTATGACAAAATCATCCTGTGTATTTTCCATGTGCCGTTCAAACTCTCTGTAAAATTCCGTTTTAGCATGCTTCACAAAGCCTAATGAATTATAAAGTTCACTGAGGGCCTTTTGAGGTAGTATAGAATGCAGAAACTCCACCATATCCAGCGCCATGTCTGTATCTGTCAGGAAGTAGGAGCGACTATAGCTGAATATAGAGGCCGCATCCTTCGGGTCGAGTAGGACGGCGTCAGCATAGATGCCATTTTGCTCATGGAGTAGGGGGATGATGAATGGGCTCACCTTGTAGTCGATCACGATACGACCTACGATATAGGCGCACTTATTTCGATAGAAGAGGGACTTAGCCAGCTCCAACTTGATGTGCTGATGATCATGCTCTCTGAATAGATGATCCTCCAAAACATCGACGATATATCCGATATCTCTCGGTAGATTTTCAAATGGAGCATTGAGATCATAAAGGTGAAACATCTGCTCGATCACATGTGCCAGTGGCTTGACTAATCTCAATGAGTGAAATATCGGAATCACCGATCTGAATTCTCCATAAGAGATAGTCGGCGAGATAAACATAAGGTCTTCGTCCAAATCGACTCCATCTCTATTGCAATGTCGAAATACTGAGTTAAAATATGTCTCTGCGATATTTCGAGTATTGAATGTGATGATCTCTTCAAAGAATAGATGTCTTATCTCCTTCCAGGTCTGACGATCGTGAATCTTGTCACCGAGCAGCTCTTGCACTTTTTCGGTGGTCTGAGAGATGCTCTGGAGATATTGCTCTATGCGGACATTAGCGTCTTTTTGTATACCTACCCAGTCTTTTTGTTCGAAGCGGTATCGAGCTCGCTTATTGATACGCTTATATTGATGGTGATAGCTGAGATAGTCACCGAGGATCACATGAGCCACATCGCAGGGGATGAGCTCTTCAAATCCAGATAGGGTCATCATTTCTATGGCCATGGGTAGCTATGATTTATATCGTTAGTAGGAGAGATGATGTAAAGGAATAGGCCTATGGCCTACTCCCTTAATTATCATGAGTCTGTTAAATGGAATACATAGGCTGATTAGTGAAATTGATTACTTGTGTTTTTCTCACCACCTGCTTTGAGGGCATTCTTGCCAGCAAAGAAGGTCTTATGATCATCACCGAGGTCGGATCCTGCCATGCGCTGATGCTTGACACATGATACACCTTTGCGGATTTCTTGCTTTTGTACTCCTCTCACGTAGGCGAGCATCCCCATATCTCCATAGTATCCTTCTGATAGATCATTCATATGGAGAGCTGTCGTGTGGTAGGTAGGTAGGGTGATCAGATGGTGAAATATCCCTGCCTCTCGGGATGAAGTAGACTGAAATGCCTGTATCATCTCATCCGCCATATCAGCTAATGGTGTGTTATCATACTTAGCGTCCATGAGCTCAGCCTTGTCATAGGAGGATACATCTTCATTGTTTTTCACCATGCGGTCATAGGCTTGCTGCCTAAAGCTGAGCGTCCAATTAAACGACGGAGAGTTATTGTATACTAATTTAGCATTAGGAACTTGCTCCTTGATACGGCCTACCATGTGGGCGATCTGCCCGATATGTGGTATCGGTGTCTCGATCCAGAGTAGGTCAGCACCGTGCTGTAGACTGGTCACGCAGTCCAATACTACACGATCGATGTTAGATCCTTCTTTAAATTTGTATAGTCCATTTGGTAGTCGAATTGGGCGTATGAGCTTGCCGTCTCGCTTGAGGAGTACCTCATTGTCATTTACTTGCTCAGGAGTTACTTCTTCGCCATCTATGAAATTGAGATATTGAGAGGCCAAATCACCAGACGTTTGTGATACGGGTAGTTTTTGAGTGAGACCGGCTCCCTCAGAGTCGGTGCGAGCTACGATCACTCCGTCTTCTACACCCAGCTCGAGGAAGGCATATCTGATGGCCTGTAGCTTAGCGATGAAGTCCTCATGAGGTACCGTTACTTTACCATCTTGGTGTCCACATTGCTTAGCGTCGGATACTTGATTTTCGATCTGGATGGCACAGGCTCCAGCTTCGATCATTTTTTTAGCGAGTAGATAGGTCGCTTCCTCATTGCCAAAACCAGCATCGATATCTGCGATGATAGGCACGATATGCGTCTCATAGTTGTCTATCTGATCTTGTACATCTTCGCCTTGATCGAGTCTGCGATAGAGGTCATTCAGCTCGACTGCGTCTGCCTGCTTGAGGAAAGTATAGATCTCATTGATCAGTGCTGGCACTGCGGTCTTCTCATGCATAGACTGATCGGGTAGTGGCCCAAACTCTGATCTCAGTGCGGCTACCATCCATCCGGAGAGATAGATATAGCGCTTGTCAGTAGTACCGTGGTGCTTCTTGATAGAGATGAGATTTTGCTGTGCGACGAATCCATGCCAAGCCCCCAGTGACTGAGTATATTGTGATGGATCTCTATCGTACTCCTCCATGTCACGGCGCATGATAGCCGCTGTATAACGAGCGATGTCGAGACCTGTTTTGAATGGATTTTGGCGTTGCATGCGCTCGGTCGTCCGCTGATCGATGTGCGCAGTATAGCCGTATGTCTTCTGTGTTTTATTCTTTGCTATGGTTAACATGATTATGTCTTTTTTGAATGTTTAAATTGAAAAACTGGAATGCTTAAATCTGCTCGTAGGCAGGTAATGTGAGAAAATCTATAAACTCTTCTTCTTTGATCAGTCTATCAAAAAGCGCAGTCGCTTCTGCGAATTTTCCACCGTCATAGCGCTCAGCGCCTACATAGTCTCTGATCTTGTCGAGCTCTTCGGGGAGTAGGGATTGATAGAGATCGTAGGTGATTTTTCTTCCGTCTTCGAGTTGAGCCCCTTTATGTATCCATTGCCAGACCTGCGTTCTTGATATTTCCGCTGTAGCGGCATCCTCCATCAGATGATAAATAGCCGCAGCTCCATTGCCTCTGAGCCAACTCTCGATGTAGAGGATACCTACATTGATATTTATACGGAGGCCTTTCTCAGTGATCGTACCTTTCGCTGGAGCGAGAAGATCTTGGGCGGTGATCTTGAGTGGTTTTTTCTTCAGCTTGATCTGATTGGCTTCAGGCATATGCTCGTTAAAAACTTCCATGGCAGTAGCGACGAGTGCAGGGTGTGCGACCCAGGTGCCATCGTGACCATTTTGTACTTCGACGAGCTTGTCTTGACGTACTTTTTGGATGGCTATTTCATTGGCTTGGGGATCATTTTTGATCGGAATCTGAGCGGCCATGCCACCCATAGCATGGATACCTCTGCGGTGGCAGGTCTCGACTACGAGCAGAGAGTAGGCCCTCATGAATGGTGTACTCATGCCCACCTTAGCTCGGTCGGGAAGTACGTAGCCATCTTGATTTCTGAGTTTCTTGATATAGGAGAATATGTAGTCCCAGCGGCCACAGTTGAGTCCAGCGGAGTGATCTCGTAGCTCATAGAGGATCTCATTCAGCTCAAAGCTGGCTAAAATCGTCTCGATCAGCACGGTCGCCTTGATGCTCTGCTGAGGTACACCCAGCGCATCCTGTGCATATACGAATACGTCATTCCATAGGCGAGCCTCGAGATGACTCTCCAGCTTAGGAAGATAGAAGTAAGGTCCACTTCCTTTTGCCAGGAGAGTCTTCGCATTGTGATAAAAGTATAGTCCGAAGTCTACGAGACTGCCGCTCATGGGCTGTCCATCGCAGAGTAGTTTTTTCTCCTCGAGATGCCAGCCACGTGGTCGTACGAATAGGACAGCGGTCTCCTCATTGAGGGAGTAGTACTTTCCGTTTTTAGGATTGGTATAGTTGATGGTTTTATTGATAGCATCTCTGAGATTGATCTGGCCATTCATATTGTTAGTCCAGCTGGGGGTATTGCTATCCTCAAAGTCCGCCATGAAGACCTTGGCTCCTGAGTTGAGCGCATTGATGACCATCTTGCGATCGACGGGGCCGGTGATCTCGACTCGACGATCCATGATATCCTCTGGTATGGGTGCGACGGTCCATTCGCTCTGTCGGATGGCGGCAGTCTCTGGGAGAAAATCAGGCAGCTTTCCATTGTCGATCTCTGCTTGTCGGTGCTCTCTGGCGGCGAGTAGATCGATGCGGCGCTGATTAAATCGCTCATGCAGTGCGACGAGAAACTCCTGCGCTGCTGGTGTGAGTATGCTCTCATAAGCCGCATTCATAGGGCCTGCGATGCTTATCCTGTCGGCAGTTTTGGAGGTGTGGGCTGTTGTTGCGGACATGTTTTTGATTTTTGAATATTAAGTATTTAAACCAAATGTATACATATGGCGGAAAATCCGCAAAAAGAGAATAAAATGTTTTTGGCAGTTTTTCTGACTTTTGTCCAAATTGTCTCTGGGACATCGTATCTATGTAGTAGGATAGGGGATCATGGGGCTCTTAGAGATGCCGACACCAATTCGATCCCCCATAAAGGAAAAAGAACTAATAGGACCTATATGCTCACAGACAATCAGCTGATACGATTGATATTCGGATTCAAAGTGCGTCACCTCCGACAGCAGCATGAGCTCAGCTATCAGCAGCTCTCTAAGCTGACTGGACTATCGACCTCCTATCTCAATGATATCGAGAAAGGAAAGCGATATCCTAAGCCCGATAAGATCAATGCACTCGCCGAAGCGCTCAATGTGGACTACAACTATATGGTGTCGCTCAATGCCTCTAAGCGTCTGCAGCCGATCATCGATCTACTGAGCTCGCATTTCTTTAAGCTTTTTCCTCTGCATGAATTTGGCATCAGCCTCGAGAAGCTGATTGAGCTATTTTCACAGACTCCAGATCGGATCAATGCGTTCATCTCGACGATATTTAAGATCGCTCGAAACTATCAGGTCAATGAAGAGACCTTTTATCTGGAGGCGCTCCGATCATTTCAGGATATGCATGACAATCATTTTCCTAAGTTGGAGATGGCGACTCAGGAGTTTAAGCAGGAATATAGTATCCAGGGAATATTGCCGTATACGACAGCCTTTCTGGAGGATCAGCTGGAGGAACTCTACGGGATATCAATCAATCGTGGAGCTCTCGCCCAAAACAAGACTACGCAGGCCATCCGCTCCTATCTCAGTCCCGAGTCCAAGACGCTCTATCTACAGGATGATCTCAGCTCAGCGCAAGAAAATTTCCTCATTGCAAGAGAGCTGGGCTTTCAGTTTTTGGATCTGCAGGAGCGGCCTTACGAGACGACTATAGTCAAAATAGAGACCTTTGAGAAGCTCCTCAATAACTATAAAGCATCACACTTCGCTGCAGCGCTCCTCATGGATGAGCGCTCACTGGTAGAGGATCTAAAGGTCATCGCACGGATGAGCTCTTGGGATCCGTTAGCGCTCGTGGATATGATCGATAAGTACAACGTCACTCCCGAAATGCTACTACAGCGACTGACTAATATATTGCCTCAGCATTTCGGTATCGAAAATTTATTTTTCATCCGTTTGACGCAAGATGCAGAGACGGGATCATACTCTATGACTAAGGATCTACACCTCTCCCAACTGCATAGTCCGTACAACAATGAGCTGGATGAGCACTACTGTCATCGCTGGGTATCGATCACCACGATACTCGAGCTCGCAGAGTCTGATGAAGATGTCATCGTAGATGCACAGATCTCCAGCTACTGGGATACGGACAAGGACTATCTCTGTATCTCCATGGCGAAACGATCACACAAAAATCCAGCCCTCGGAGTGAGCGTGACCCTCGGGATGCTCATCAATACGGATCTCAAGTCTTCTTTCAATTTTGTCAGAGATCCTAAGCTCAAAGTGCGCACTGTAAGTACCACCTGCGAGCGCTGTGGAGTCGTCGACTGTGAGAGTAGACAGGCCAGCCCGTCGATCCTCGATCAGGAGGCGAAAGAAGATAGCATACTTCAAGCTTTAAGTGAGCTACCGTAGTGGATAAGACTTGATTAGTCTTTGAAAGTTAGCGATGTAAGCCTTAGCTTTAGGAGGTATATCAAAACTATCTCAATGGCAAATTTTAATATCGATGCCAAGAAAGACATGACCTATGACGCCATCGTCATCGGGTCAGGCATCAGCGGCGGATGGGCGGCTAAGGAGCTCTGTGAGGCAGGGCTCAAGACATTAGTCCTCGAGCGAGGCCGCATCGTCCAGCATATCAAGGACTACGACACGATGAATGACGAGCCCTGGACCTATCCGAATGGTGGCTCTCTGACTCCCGAAGATCGTAAGACACATTATAAAGCTATACGTACAGGCTTCATAGGCCAATCCAATAAGCAATACTATGCTAATGATGCTGAGAATCCCTACACGGAGGTCAAGCCCTTCCTTTGGGTACGCTCTCACAATATGGGCGGTCGCTCACTACAGTGGGGGAAGCAGACTTATCGCTGGAGTGATCTGGACTTTGAGGCGAATGCTAAGGACGGGCATGGCGTAGACTGGCCGATACGCTATAGAGATATCGAGCCATGGTACACTTACGTTGAAAAATTTGCTGGGATCAGTGGAGAAGCGCTGGGGCTACCTCAGTTGCCTGATAGTCATTTTCTACCGCCTATGGAGCTCAACTGTGTGGAGAAAGATATCAAAGCTCGCATCGAGAAAGATTTTCCCGGAAGGCATATGATCATAGGAAGGGTAGCGCACCTGACCGTCCCTCACAATGGTCGTGGCCAGTGCCAATCCAGAAACAAATGTGGACTCGGATGCCCTTACGGCGCTTACTTCAGCAGTAATGCGGTGACGCTCCCAGCAGCTAATGATACTGGCAATCTCACGATCCGTCCATACTCTATCGCACAGTCGATCATCTATGATGATCAAAAAGGGAAAGCTACTGGAGTACGAGTCATCGATGCTGAGACTGGAGATATGATCGAGTATCACGCTCGCATCATCTTTTGTAATGCATCGGCACTCAGCTCTACTCAGATACTGATGAACTCTACATCTGATCGCCATCCTAATGGACTGGGCAATGATAGTGGAGAGCTCGGGCACAATCTAATGGATCATACCTATCGCATCGGTGCTCTTGGGAAATTTGATGGACACCAAGATAAATACTACAAAGGTCGCCGTCCGAATGGTATCTATATCCCAAGATATTGGAATGTGGACGAAAAGACTCAGTCTGATAAGTTTGTAAGAGGATTTGGATTTCAGGGAGGAGCTCATCGACTCGGCTGGGGTAGAGGAGCTAATGAGGAGAGCTTCGGAGCTGACTTCAAAGATAATCTGATGAAGGATCCGGGACCTTGGGAGTTTTTCATTACGGGATTTGCAGAGTGTCTCCCATATCATGATAATAAGGTGACGCTCGATACTGACAATCTGGATAAGTGGGGACAGCCGACGCTGGCAATCGACTGCGAATTTAAAGAAAATGAAAAAGCCCTCAATGCACAGATCAGAGTCGACGCACGAGAGATGCTCGAGAAGGCTGGACTAAAAGATATCGTAGACTTCAATCAAGAGCACGAGCCGGGATATGGTATCCACGAGATGGGTACAGCTCGTATGGGTCGAGATCCAAAGACCTCTGTCCTCAATAAGTGGAACCAAGTACATGGTGCGGAAAATGTATTCGTGACAGATGGAGCATGTATGACCTCATCCAGCTGTGTTAATCCATCGCTGACCTATATGGCGCTCACTGCTCGAGCTGCTCATCACGCTATTGACGAACTCAACAAACAAAATCTATAATCCATGAAAAGAAGAGATGTACTCAAGACGACAGCTGCCGTAGGTGCAGCGACACTGGCCACCTCTGTTTTTTCATTGCTGCAGTCCTGCAAGGCAGAGCCGAGACTGAGCTGGGAGCCAAAATTTTTGACCACCGATCATGCTCAGATGGTCTCCTCGATGGTCGATGTGATACTGCCCAAGACGGATACACCAGGAGGCCTCGATGTCAATGTCGATGTGTTCATTGATCGATTTTATGCAGAGATATATGACGCTGATGCGCAAAAAGAAGCAAAGGAGGAGCTATCTGCATTTTATGACAAATGTGTGACGGAGATGGGCCAGCCATTTCATGAGCTGAGCGCTGAGGATCAGGTTAAGTTTTTGCAGTCAGAGGAGCGCAGTAATGCGAAATTTAATAGCGGGGTCTGGGGATCAGCTGTCGGTGAGCAGGAGCCAGTGGGATTTTACCGTAGGCTGAAGTCGACGATGATCTGGGCATACGGCACCTCGGAGCTCGTCGGTCAAAATCACCTGATCTACGATCCGATACCAGGGCCATACATAGGCTGTCTACCGCTGTCAGAGGTGGGAGGGACCTATAGCTATTAGCGATGAGAGCCCAGTCCATTGACAAATAAGTCAGATAGATATTGGGCTAAGTCTTCATTGGAGATATTGATGTCTGAGTGATAGAGATTAAAAAACATCTCAGATACCGTCCCGACTAATACATAGCTCAGGAGTTGATACTCTTGAGCTTTTGTTTTTTCAGAGATGAGCCCAGCGGCCTGTAGGTCCTCAGTGATCTCTCGGAGGATGTGCTGTATCGTCTCACTGCCAAAAGAAATACTCCGGATATAGGCCTGATTATTTACATAAAATGCCTGTAGTGGAGGCTGCGACACATAGTCCAGATAGGTGATGAATGAGGCATAGAGGAAGTCGTAGATAGTCTTTTGTTTCGCTCGAGCTTCTTTGACTTTGATCCGCATGATCTGGTAGTGATGATCGATGATCTCATCAAAGATGCCCTTGAGATCTACGAAGTAATTGTAAAAAGTACCTCTACCAATACCCGCATCGACCACGATATCTGCGACTGTAGTGTTTTCATAGCCCTGTAGGGCAAATTTCTCCTGAGCTACCTCCAGTAGTCGCTGTCTTACTTGTTCTTTCTTCGCTTCTCTGACACCCATATCAGGAGATAAAGGTAAGATGCTTTCAGTGGATATTATGAATAGGGAGTGCGGTAAATATCATTCGGCTTTTTCTGCTTTCGAAACCCTCCGCCTCCGGTACCTCCCTGCCAGGGAGGACAAAATAGGTGCTCGCTACTCACCACTCAGTACTCTCTTGCTGTCATATCGAGTGAGGCACGAGGGAGATATAGTGATACATCACAGACTCGATGGCATCGTGTTGACTCGTGCGTCATGGGCGAGTAATACATGGCCCTACCTCTGAGAACTGAAGACCTTTCGACTACGCACAAGATGAAAAGTGTAGTTTGTTTCCTTTCTCACCGCTTTGGGCTCACCCTCTTTTCTATTGCCTATTTTTCATTTCAAAGGCACTGAGAGATCTTTGTTTTTACAGTCAGGTTCCTGCAAGAATCAACATAGATTTTTCCCTTTGGTCAAAATGAAAAAGTGTGGATAAGAAGTACATGCTTTAATAATTGAAAACGAGCAGTATCATCCTTCTTTTTCAAGAGAAGGACAGGAGGAAGAGTTCGACACTCGATACTCAATACTCGGGTCCGCACCCTCCGCCTCCGGTACCTTCCTGCCAGGGAGGCCAGAATTGGTGCTCGATACTATTAACTCGGCACTCACTACTAAGTATATAGTGCGGGCTGCTGGACAAATTTGTGGGTTGTCGGTGCCAGCATGGTGGGCGGGTATTAATTTGTCAAGCTTTTTGGGTTCGTTTTCAGCTACTGGAAAAGGAACAATCACTTAGGCCAAGCTGCTCCAAACCGCTATGGACTAAGCATTGCAGTCCAGATGAATTACTACACCTACCTCTGAGAACTGAAGACCTTTCGACTACGCTCAAGATGAAAAGTGTAGTTTGTTTTCCTTTCTTGCCGCTTTGGGCTCACCCTCTTTTCTAATACCTTTTTTTATCTCGAAGGCACTGAGAGATCTTTGTTTTCAAACCCTGACACTTAGAAGAATCAACATAGATTTTTCCCTTTGGTCAAAATGAAAAAGTGTGGATAAGAAGTACATGCTTTAATAATTGAAAACGAGCAGTATCATCCTTCTTTTTCAAGAGAAGGACAGGAGGATGAGTTCGACACTCGATACTCACCACTCTGCACTCAATACTCGGGTCCGCACCCTCCGCCTCCGGTACCTCCCTGCCAGGGAGGACAAAATAGGCGCTCGCTCCTCACCACTCAGTACTCTCTTGCTGTCATATCAAGTAGGCCAGAGAAAGATAACTTTATAAATCGTAGACTTGATGGGATGATACCTTCTCGGTCATCATGCCCTCTAACATGTGAAGAGTATGATTATCTATAGAACTGTCAAGATAGCTATTCTATTTGACCGATATTGAGAAAGGCCAGTATCTCTTTTGAAAATGGCTTAATCTGCGAAACAATCTCTTGCAATCTTCCAGGAATACTCCACTATGCTATGTAAATGTGAATAAATGAAGAAAGATGGAGTCTAAGAAAGTATCTATGAATAGACACATTGTATAGATTTGACTATCGCTAAAGAATCGGAATGTCGAAACTATCCGACAGGACCTGAAGCTAAAGAGTCAATCATGAAATACTTTCTATCTATACTACTGATATACACCATATGGATATCCTGTATGAGTTCAGGAGCTACTACGGAGATCCATCCTGAGCTGCCGCAATGGAGTGCTGATCTGCTCAATAAAGATGCGTCTTGGTATCACTCAGTGGAGGCGATCACTATCGCCGATCATGTCATACTCTATCAATCTCCACAGGGTGGCTGGCCAAAGAGTACTGATCTGGCCCGAAAACCACGCTCTATAGACGATATACCGCAGCCCGGTAGCAGCGTCGCTAATACCATAGATAACGATGCTACCACTGTGCCGATGCAGTATCTGGCGAAGGTCATCTCCGCTACAGGGGATCAGGATTACATCAAAGCGTTCAATAAAGGACTACAGTATCTATTTGCAGCCCAATATGATAATGGTGGTTGGCCTCAGTTTTGGCCGCTCAGAGGAGATAAGTATTACTCTCGGATCACCTATAATGACGGTGCCATGATACGAGTCATGAATCTCCTCCGAGATGTCTCGAAAGGGGAGGAGCCATATGCATTCGTCTCAGATAGTGACCAGAAGCGTGCAGCGAAGGCTATAGCCAAAGGACTCGAGTGTATCCTGAAAACTCAGATCGAAGAAGATGGAGTACTCAAGGTCTGGTGTGCTCAGCATGATGAGCAGAGCTATGCTCCGGCATGGGCCAGAGCGTATGAGCCGCCATCTCTGTCTGGCAGTGAGAGCGTAGGCATCCTGAGATATCTGATGTCGATCGATGATCCATCTCCCGCAGTGATCACAGCTGTGAAAGCAGGGGTCTCATGGCTCCAGTCTGTAGCCATGACTGGCACTCGTCTCAATAGGCAGAAGAATGAAGATGGTCGGACAGAAGCTTTTTTGACTTCCGCTTCCGATGCTCCGCTACTATGGGCGAGATTTTACGAGTTGGGCACAGATAGGCCGCTGTATCTCGATCGTGACTCTGAGTACAGGTATGACTTCAGCGAGATAAGCTATGAGCGGCGCAGTGGATATGCCTATCATGGATACTGGCCAGAGCAGCTCATCTATGAGGAGTATCCAATATGGCTAAGCAAGCTTTGATCTGAGCGGACAGTACAATCCTTCTTTTTCAAGATAAGGACGGGAGGAAGACATCCGAGGGATGCTACTCACTACTCGGATTTAACCCTCCACCTCCGGCACCTCAAATGAAGTGTTAAGTTGGAAAGTTAAAAGTTTCAAAGTGACTGATAGACTCTCAATTGAAAATGTGTAGTACAGGAGGATGAGTTCCAGTGACCGATAAGATGCTTTTTACTCTATGATCTGGCTTATCAGAAGTCCGGGCAGTCCTCCGTCTGCTCTCGGTTTGCTTGTTCATTTTCTTTGCTTCTCCAAAGAAAACGAACCAAAAGAAAGGAGACTTTCCCAAAGGCATTTTTCTCCTTATCAGTCGAAAACCGTTCATGAATGGCTAAAATCGCTACAAGGATTCACGATTTCTTCACGCCATTCACTCTCATATGCTCGTGGGAAAGACAGGCCCTTTTCTCGCTACTTGCTTCTCGACTCTCTATACTCAATACTCCCTGCGCATTCTTCGTCACTCAATGCACATTTACTGTCATATCGAGTAAGGCACGAGGGAGATATCTTGTGACTTTGCAGACTCCAAGTGTGGCGACCGACTCGTATGTCATAATGGAGTATGGGCACACTCGATCTTTCCTTTCTTACTGCATACAGAACCCTCCGCCCTTCGGGCACCTCCCTTAAAATGGAGGACTGATATTATGCATGCCTAAAATGATTACTGTAATCGAATCAGTTGAAAACGATCAGTAGCATCCTTCTTTTTCAAGAGAAGGACGGGAGGATGAGTTCGGACACTTTCTACTCTATACTCGAATCTCGCTATTCAAGTGGACAAATACTCTTTATCAGTTACCTATGATCCGACAGCTCATCTACAATGCGCTGACTTAGTCTGGCGATGTCTGTGTTTCCTGCTTTTTGTGAGAGGATGACAGAGCGCCGAGCAGCTTTTATAGCCGCTTCATTCTTACCCAGATCTCGGAGTATCAGGGCCTCTCGATATACCATGAAAAAACGAGCGGCCTCATCCGCTGTAGCCTGCTGGATGTACTGTAGAGCGAGAGGTAGGTCCGTTTCGCTCTCATGCAGATACAGCGCTGCCTGAAAATAATCAATCGAAGATGGCCCGTCCAGTACGCTATCGATTCCTCTCATGATCAGCTCGTGCTCGCTGAGTAGGATCGGTAGCGAGACCTTTCGATCGCCCCACTCCAGTACGAGATGCGCACCGTCGATGGTGAGTGCCTCAAGGTGGATGGAGAGACTCTCAACAGGATGAGCTTGATATGCTACTGGTGCAGTGACGGTGAGTAGCGGTTCTTGGTCGATATAGCTGGTGTGAGAGCTGGATGTATATGGATAGAAGTGAAAACTCCAGTTATCCCTATGAGGCGTGCTGAGGAGCGCATAGCTGCCTTTTGGTAGTTGCTTCGCACTGATTAGTATGTCACTGGATACCTCGATTTTAGTAGCAGCATTAGCGCCGGTACGCCATAGCTCATCCAGCTGAAGTATACCTCCTGTGCCGATGAGCCCTCGACCTCTCAGACTGGGCCTGGAGTAGGAGAGGGTGATCGTGGTGAGCCCGAGCTGCTGGGTGATCTCGACGGTAGGACTGATCGCTGGTATCTTGATCTGAGACATAGCGAGGGTGCTGATGCAGAGCATCAGTGTAGTGATGATGAATTTTGACATGATATAGTTTTTAGATGATTATATGTTTGCTGATTATTGGGTCAGTGGATCTTTTTGAGGTATTCTGAGGGTGGACACCCCATGATCTGTTTGAATGATTTATTGAATGTGGATTTAGAATTAAATCCTGCTTCTTGAGCTATCCCCAGCAGCGTTTTTTGCTCTATCATCGGAGACTTGGCGAGCCGGATGAATTCGTGGATGCGATGATAGTTGATGTATTCAAAGAAGCTCATTCCGATCCGCTCATTGAGCAGTCGTGATAGCTCAGGAGCATTGATTTCCATGAGGGCGGCGAGTTCGGATTTGAGCAGCTTACTATTGAGATAAGGCTTCTTTTTCTCCATGATGAGCTCCAGCTCTTCTTTCAGCTTATCGAGATCATCATTGGAGTATTTTGATTGTGTGTATTTGTGAGTATCACTTAGGGCGCTATAGCGAAACACCGTCGGCGACACCATCTGATAGTAGGTGATGAATAGGACGATCAGAGCGATAGCGATCCAGATGAATTCTCGGGAGATGATTTCGATTTGGCTATTGCTGCCAAAGCTCAAAAAATAAACCATCACCCATAATGATAGACAGGCGCCGATAGCGATGAGGAAATTTCTCACGAACTGTACATTCAGCACATAGCTGGCTTCATCTTGGAGCGTCGTTCTTAGCTCTCGATACTTGAGGATGCTGAGTATGTAATAGCTGATATTGACCGTGAGTCCTACTCCTACGAATATGTGGATCATACGATATAGCTCGCCACTCTCCAGACGGGCAGTGATCGTCTCTACTGGCGGCAAAATGTAGTAAAAGGTAATGATCAGACTATAGATCACACCAGGGACATAGTGAAATAAGTCGGTTCTACTAAAGCGCTTGTCAGAAAGGGTAGATAGTACAAACAGGTAAAAGGTGGGCCCAAAAAATAAGATCGAAAATTCTGAAAAACCTTTCATCTGACGGCTCCAGCCTAAGGCAAAGTGGCCAAACTTAGCTACCATACCTATCATCAGGGTGATGACTAAGAATAGTAGGTAGCCATTCATCTCATGGCGCTTTTGTGGCGATCCTATGTAAATGGCTATCAAAAACACTCCTTGAAAGAAGGCGAAATACACGAGTTGATTAAAAACTTCAGTCATGGGTCGAGATCACTATTCTAAGATGTACTCATTGATATGCTCAATATTATCCATTTTTTGCTCTTTCATCATATTCTGATAGCTGCTGAATGCTGCGGCGCTCTCCCATGCTGTGATGACGAATATCTCAGGATCATATTGATATCCAAAAGGCGAGGAGCCTCCTCTCAGGCTGATGAGTATCTCACCGCCCTGCTCGATGACAGCCTCACTCCATTGCTCATAGTAGGCGGCCAGATCCTCTCGATTGTCTTGCCAGAGAGCGGTAGCTACATGATACGCTGACCTATCTATGTAGATGGATCGATCTCTATCTATCTCATAGTAGCGCATGCCAAAGTAAGACCATATATCTCGTCTACGTCCGTGAAAGTCAGGTACTTTAGACTCGATTTCCCTGAGAAATGCTTCTCGCTGCGACAGGCTACGCCATTTTGCCAATATGAGATTGTCTGGTTGGAGATTTCCCTGAGTGTGCGCTTTGACTTTGAATCCTGGTAGCGGCTGATAGGACATCTCTTTAGCGATGATGCCTGGTCCGCTGAAGTACGCTTTCAGTTCCTCGTTCTTATTGGGCTTGAGAGTGATCAGTAGTATGTCAAATACTTCTCCCGACTCCAGATGGATCGTATCGATCTTTGTTTGGCCCATGGTCGATGAGATATTTAGGAGAATGGTGATGAGGGATATGAGGGAGTTTCGGACTTGAGTACGCATGTATTACCGTGGGTTTTAAGGTGATGAAAATTACTCTTGCAAGAATAGGCGGATATGAGGATCGGGCCTATATATCTGCGTATTTTGAGGTGTGAATACGGTATATGGACTTCGATATCAGCTTTTTAGCTAAGATTTTGTCGTTTGCTAATATTGTATCGTAATCCTGTAGTGATTCATTAAGGTCAAATGAGAGTAGTAAATCGCAGGAAACTATCATATCATGAACCATAAGGGTAGATCTATTGAGAAAAGACTAATAAAAAATAAATAGGATAATAGAATACTATTTCAGAACTTATGAGCAGAACTTAGTGGGGCGGCGCATGCAGTCAGTCATCATGATACGATCAGGCTGACTATGTAAGCGTATGAGATAAGAAGATATGGCCGAAAAATAAGGCTGACAGTAGTAATGGCTATCATTCATTGTGGTTTGCACCACACCAAAAAATAAATAATCAATGGCTGGCTTCTCAGTCTTATTATCCTGCGAATCATTTCGTATCGCAGGCTTTGCGGAGAAAGCTAGTCTTAAAATGAACACAATGAAAAGTACTATTTTATTAGCTGTTACGCTTCTGCTCTTGGGCAATGTTTCTCAAGCTCAGGACAAAGTCTTTTATAACTCTTTTCGACCACAAGGATGGGACATTTACATATCTAAAGATGACGGAAAAAGCTTCACGAGGTTTACAGAGCATGAAAGTTTAGATTATAATGCCAAAATATCCCCTGATGGTAAATGGGTAGTATTCACCTCAGAAAGAAATGGTCACCCTCAGTTATTCATTAAAGATGTGATTGCTGATTCTACTCCCAGGCTTTTGGTAAAGAGTAAATCCATGCAAGATCAAGTTGACTTTTCTCCAGATGGAGAGTCGATTGTTTTTGTATCAACACATAGTGGCAACTCAGATATTTACAAACTGCCCTTTATCCCTTCGGATACCTTAGATGTTGAGGATGCTATTAACCTGACCAATGATCAAGGGGGTGATTTCAGACCTAAATTTTCTCATGACGGTAAGAAAATTGCTTTTTCGAGCGATAGGGCCCACCCTACGACACCATTAAAGCCAAGGCTTGTTTTTGCACTGCAGAGGACAGGAGATGTTTATGTCATGGATGCTGATGGTGGAGAAACAAAAAGATTAACGAGTTCGGATAATTGGGAGGGTAGTCCTGTTTGGTCTAATGATGACGAAGAAATAATTTATTACACTGCAAAAAGAGGTGATGATTTCAAGCTCTTTAGGATGTCCAGTACTGGTGAAAACGCCAATCAGATTTCTCCCGATGGTTATTCCTGTGTTTCGCCTTTCCAAAAAGCAGATGGGAGTATATTATTTACCAGTTTTATTGATGGACCGAATGGATTTTCCATACTCAGTATCAATCCTGAAGGACAACAAATAGACTCCACATTGGTCCAGCAGATGAATATGCTCAATGTAGATCGTCATGAATCTGGGATAATGGTCTACCACGGGGGGGAATCACCGCATCCAGAACCCACTAACTTAGATGATTTTTATGGGGACTTATTGATAAAAAATAGTCCGTCACAAATCTCGCATATACCCAATAAAACGCTGGCTATGTATGGCGTTAGGAGGTCTTTTGCGGCACCTGCCACACATGATGGTAGGATCGTATATGGCATCTCTAAGGCCAAAAACTTTCAAGATAGCATTCAGCCGATGGCCTTTTTGGTTCTATTGATCCCAATATTAGCACTCATTTGGTTCTTGGTAGGCATTTTTAAAAGCGTCAAAAAACGAAAAACGATTCCTTTCTGGAAGCATCTTGTCTTTTCCCTGGTAGCGGTAGTCATTGCTTTGTTTTTCATTAAGTCAACGAACGACCAATTATTCATGCAGGCAAAGCCGATAGATACCGTCCGACAATTTTTATTTGTTGTCGCAGTCGCACTTCTGGGTTTAGGTATTTTATCTTATTTCTTATTCAAAAGAAAGAAACGGGTACAAAATCCTATTGCATCATTATACCAGCTCTATACATACATGTTGATTCCTTTTGCTTTGCTTGTATTGTATGCAGGCCTGTTCCTATCCTCATTTTTTAATACCGAAAAGGATTTTTATGCGGTAGATTATGGTAAAAGTGAAATTGAGCATTTATTCACTTTTCGACCTGATCCCACATTCAATCCACAGTTTTCTAATATCATCGATACCAAAGTAACTCCTGACGGAAAGCACCTCCAATTTTCAGTGGGAGGCTTTAGAAGAAGCCCACATGCAAAAGGATGTGTATACCGATATCATTTTGAAAATAAAACCATAGAACGCATAACTGATGTCGAAAGTAATACAGGCTTTGCTGACTATTCTGAAGACAATCAAGTAATGGTATATAGAAGCGGCAGATCTGGAAATATGGATATATATGTAGAAGAAAATGGCAGTACCACAAACATTACCAATAGTCCAGACAAAGAGGCTTTCCCCGTCATCTCTTATGATGGTAATAAAATTGCTTATTGTTCAGATGTTAATGGATTAGACAAAGATGGGGTGGTCAAAACCATGGATATTTACCTGACTGAGCGAACCAATACCGGATGGAGCGAAGCAAAACAGCTGACATTTCACTCAGGTCAAGAAGGGCATCCTCATTTCTCACCAGATGGTGAGTATTTGATTTATACCACCGAAGAATATGGAATCAACGATGAAGAACCTTTAGTACAACCATACATTTTTAGCCCACAGATGTATGGAGAAATTGTTGCCATAAGACTCTCTGATGGAGATAAATTCAGATTAACTCACAATAAGTGGGAAGATGGTACACCACTTTGGCTAAGAGAATAACAATGAGTAGTAGAGTAGAGCGTGATTCATGGCTAAATTGTTTTTATCAGTTTGTCATATGGAGCAGGCTGCAATCAAAATTGGATAACTATGACCCAGAAAGAGCTTATTCTTCTGAATTTTAGAGAGATACGAAGGCGGAGTATAAAGCTTTGGCAAGGACTACCTGATGCTTTTAATACTTGGCGGCCCGATGAAGGAGCGATGAGCGCTATCGAAATGATCAGACATGTCCTCCAGGCCGACTATGGATGGCATATGATCATCCTCCAGGCAGATATGACCGATTATCATACGCCATGGGATGGAAGAGCTTATCATAGCGTAGCCGATGAGATTGCTTTCGCAGAGCCACATCATCGAGCTTTTTGGGAGTGCGTTGCTGGGTTTACTGAGCAGGATCTATCTGAGAGACAGGTCATTCATCCAGGAAATGGACAAATGAAGCCACTGGGTCAATACCTATTGAGGATCGGATACCATGAGTCAGTACATGCTGGTCAGTTTTTATCATACCTGAGAGCGATGGGCGTACAGAGACCCAATGTTTGGGACTGAATGATATAGTTAACTAAGTAAGGCCTAATCTGTTATAGATTTTTACTATGCGTATATTCTTCATGATCTTACTATGCCTATCGGTAGAAACGGGTTTATCTCAGGACCTCTCAACTTATAGGTGGGAGCATCGACTGATGCTGATACTTTCTGAGTCTCCTGCTGATACCACTGCACTCACGTTGATAGATGCGCTCAGAAATGAGCCCGCTGATCTGCTGGAGCGACGTCTACAGATATATCATCTCACTTCAGATGTCGCTCATAAGATGTATCCCGATCATCAGCGCATAGATGTCCCTTCGGCTTACGCCAAATATCACAGATCTGGAGAGAGTTTTGAGTTGCTACTCATAGGACTCGATGGAGGTATTAAGATGTATGAGACTTCTATGGTTGACCTTCAGCTCATCTGGGATAAGATTGATAGCATGCCGATGCGACAGAGCGAGCTCCGCTCAGGTGGTGGAGGATAAGCGCTGCTGTTAGATATTTATTGCTCCAGATTTATGATCTATCTATGATTAATTTGGCAGTTCTGGCTGATTCGTAAAATTTAAAGCTCTTGTCGGTTGAGAAGACAGAGAAAAAGCTCAAATTTTTGATTATGTTAGTATGGTTGTACTAAAAGAGCAAGATCACTATGTCTACCTATCTCATCAAAAATGGAAAAGTCTTTGACGGGACTCAGCAGCCCGCCCGTTTTTTGGACATATTAGTCGAGGATGGTGTCATCACTGCCATGACTGATCCAGATGATACAGTGGTCCCAATCGATGCAGATATCATAGATGCTACAGATCGATGGGTGACTCCCGGATTCATTGATAATCATACACACTACGATGGAGAGATCCTCGTAGCTCCTCAGCTCAGTGAGAGTGTCCGACATGGAGTCACTACAGTTATGTTGGGAGGATGTTCTTTGTCATTTGTCTGTGCAGATGTGGAGGATTGCTGTGACATGTTCACTCGGGTAGAGGCCTTCCCCAGAGAGATACTATATCCGATCCTACGAGATGAAAAACGATGGTCAACTCCCGCTGAGTGGAAACACCACCTCAGTACCTTACCTGTAGGACCTAATTTCGCCACCTTCTTAGGGCACTCCGATATCCGAGCTGCGGTGATGGGTATCGATCGCTCTCTCGATGAGTCAGAGCGCCCTACGAGCGATGAGATCCGTGAGATGTGTGAAATACTAACCGATGCCTTAGATGAGGGATTTGTTGGGATATCAATGCAGCACAATCCATGGGACAAAATGGATGGGCGCCACTGGTCTAAACTACTGTCGGCTGCCTACGCTAAGAAGAAAGAGCGCCATGCTCTCACGAAAATCGTCCGTGCTCGTGGCGCACACCTACAGGGAGTGCCTAATCTGGTAAATCGCATCGGAGCACTATGGTATATGGCCCAGAGTTCTGCCTTCTTTTGGCGAAAGCCGCTCAAGACCTCAATGGTCGCCATGATGGATCTCAAGGGGGATCCCTATATCCGAGATATCCTGAGTGGATTAGTAGGTTTCTTTAATAAACTGATGCGAGCAGACTTCAGGATGCAGTCTTTTCCAGTGCCATTCAGAGTGCTGGCGGAGGGTATGGAGCTGGTGATATTTGAGGAGTTTCCTACAGGCGAACTGGCTCGGCATCTATCGAGAGATATCGATGAGCGAAATAAAGTCCTCAATGATCCTGCCTATCGTAAGCGATTCAAGAAAAATCTGAAGAGTAAACTCACTCCTAAGGTCTGGCAAAAGGACTTTGGCGATGCCTATGTGATCAGCTCTCCTGATGAGTCGATGATCGGCAAGTCATTTGTCCAGATAGCGGAGGAGCGAGGACAGCATCCTGCGGATACCTTCCTCGATATTGTGGTCGAGATGGATAAAGATATTCTGTGGGAGACTACCGTGGGTAATCATGATACCTCGAGGTATAAAAAGCACTACAATGACGAAAATGGCATCATTGGTTTTGCTGACTCTGGCGCTCATATCAACAATATGGCATTTTATAATCTGCCGATACGCTTCTTGCGCTATGTGCAGGCTTCATATGAACAGGGCGATCCGATCATGTCATTTGAGAAAGCCATTTGGCGACTGACTAAGGAGAATGCTGACTTCTTTAATCTTGATGCTGGTCATCTGGCCGTAGGCAAGAGAGCGGACATCACTATCCTCGATCCTGCCGAACTAAGCGATGAGGTACATGAGTATCACACAGCTCCATTCTTAGAAGGATGTGATCGCCTGGTCAATCGTAATGATGAGGTAGTCAAAGTAGTAATGATCAATGGTAAAATCGCTTGGGAGCACGGTGACTTCACACCTGACTTTGGTAAGGAGCGATTTGGCGAATTCTTACCCGCTCAGCATACATATGCTACCAAATCGGCCCAGACAAAGAAAAATGTATTCACGTAAGTGATTAACTGATATAGTATGAAATACAAACTAATGCTACCGATCCTCCTCATGATCGGTTACTTCGTCGTATCCTGCAGTGATAAAAACGCTGAGAGTAGGAGCTCTACTCAGGACGAAAAAACCAGTCGATCTGAACAAGCAGTCGATAAAAATCCAAACCGAAATCTGTATTGGGGAGATACACATCTACACACTAATTATTCCTCAGACGCCTTTTTATTCGGTACGATCATGGCGACTCCAGATGACGCCTATCGATTTGCTAAGGGAGAGGTGATGACCTATCCTCCCACCGGCGAGAAGATTCAGGTCAAGCGACCGCTGGACTTTCTGGTGGTGACGGATCATGCGGAGGGACTGGGGACGCTGACTGCTGCTCGTCAGCAGCGGGACTTTCTCATGAGTACTGATAGGGGTAAGCAGCTGGCCGAAGTGGTAGGAGGAGATCCTGGCATACCTATGTTCCTGAAGTGGCTCAGGGCCAAAAATCAAGGTGAGTTCACTTTCACGGAGGTGGATACGGGGCGTGTCATGCAGACGATATGGGAGGAGTATATTGCCTACGCAGATCAGCACAATGACCCGGGGCAGTTTACTTCATTCATAGGTTGGGAGTGGACCTCAACACCTAAAGGATTTAATCTTCACAGAGTAGTGTTTTCTCCCGATGATGCGTCTAAGGCCAGTAAATTTTTACCCTATTCGGCGACACATAGTCAGCATCCTGAGGACCTGTGGGATTGGATGGCGGAGACGAGTGAATCGCTGGATATAGACTTGGTCGCTATCCCTCACAATTCTAATGTAAGTGGAGGTCTTATGTTTCCTGACAAAGAGACTCATAAAGGTATACCGATCACCGCCGACTATGCTCGGACTCGAGCGCAGTGGGAGCCTATAGTCGAGATCACACAGATCAAGGGGACCTCTGAGGCTCATCCTGCTATCTCTCAGGATGATGAGTTTGCGAGTTTTGAGCAGTGGGATGCATTGCTGCGCTCAGATGGTAGTGACAGGGCCACGAGGACTAAGGGCTATCGAGGAGATTTCGTGAGATATGCCCTCCAAGAGGGAATGAAGATCGAAGAGCAAGTAGGAGTGAATCCGTACAAATTTGGCGTGATCGGCTCTTCGGATACCCATACGGCTCTTTCGTCAGTCGACGAAGATCAATTCACGGGTAAAAATCTGATAGATGGAGGGGCTCCTGATAAGTCTAAGCCTTGGATCGCTGATATCAAGCATATTGATTTTTCGGCTTCGGGACTGGCGGCGGTCTGGGCAGAGAGCAATACTCGACGAGATATCTATGATGCGATGCAGCGTCGAGAGGTCTACGGGACCACCGGCCCGAGGATTCAGCTGCGAGTGTTTGGAGGATTTGATTTTTCTCCAGAGGATATAGAGGCCGCTGACTATGTGGATAGAGGCTATGATCGGGGCGTGCCTATGGGAGGTGAGCTAATGTCATCATCAGGTGATCCACTCCAGCTCATGATCGCAGCGACGATGGATCCCGATGGAGCCCACCTCGATAGAGTTCAGGTCATCAAGTCTTGGTTGGAAAATGGCGAGTCTCAAGAAAAAATATACGATGTGGCTTGGTCGGGTGATCGTAAGATTACAGCGGGCACACTACCTCCTGTTGGCAATACGGTCAACGTCCAGGAGGCCAGCTATACGAATGATATCGGAGCTGCTGAGCTGACGACGATATGGACAGATCCAGACTTTGATCCATCGCAGCGAGCGGTCTACTATGTCAGGGTCTTGGAGATACCGACACCGAGATTTTCGACCTACGCTTCTGCTAAAATGGGACAAGATCCATGGGCGGGCCAGGAGCCTGTGATCCAGGAGCGGGCCTATTCCTCACCGATCTGGTATCAGACTAAATAATGGATATGAAACATTTCATCACTATATGCTGCCTATCTCTATGCCTAATCTCCTGCGAGGTGGATCCCACACCTCCTGTCACAGAAGAAGTCGTCACTATCGATGGTGTCGAAGTCAAGCGAAATCCTAACAAGAATCTCTACTGGGGCGATACCCATCTACATACGATACTGAGTCCAGATGCCTTCTCTCAGGGTAATCGGCTGGATCCCGATCAGGCCTTTCGATTTGCTAAAGGGGAGAAAGTCACCAGTAGTATGGGCGTTGATTTTCAGCTGACTCGACCCTTAGATTTTTTGGTGATCGCTGATCATGCGGAGGGACTGGGGATAGGTCCAGAGATCCTCTCCGGCAATGAGACGCTCATGCGTAGTCGACTGATGCGCCGCTGGCGACAGATGTTCATAGAGGGAGGGGATGAGGCCCGTCGAGCGGGAAAAGAAATGCCTGTAGCACTCGATCGAGGTGAGATCGATACCTCCGTCGCTAATCCTCGAGTCATGGGGCGACTCATGATGAATGTCTGGCGACAATATCTACCAGTCGCCGAAAAGCACAATACTCCAGGAGAATTCACAGCATTGCTCGGATACGAGTGGACCTCCATGGCAGGCGGCAATAATCTACATCGGGTGGTGGTGTTCAGAGATGATGCTGATCGAGTCGGGAAATATCTGCCGTTTTCGTCTTTTCAGAGTACCGACCCGGAGGATCTCTGGGCCTTTTTAGCAAAATATGAAGGGGAGACCGGAGGACGAGCACTGGCCATTCCTCATAATGGTAATCTTTCTAATGGGCGGATGTTTGCCTTAGCTGACTATCATGACAATCCGATGACTAAAGAATATGCGCTGAAGCGATCAAAATGGGAGCCGCTCATCGAAGCTACTCAGATCAAAGGTGATGGGGAGAGTCATCCCTACTTATCACCTAATGATGAATTCGCTGGCTACGGTGTCGAGGGTTGGGATCTGGGTAATATGACTCTCTCAGAGCTCAAGACGCCAGACATGCTGGACAAGGAGTACGCCCGTGGAGCTCTCAAAAATGGACTGCTAAAAGAAGAAGAATTAGGAGTCAATCCTTTCAAGTTTGGGATGATCGGATCGACCGATAGTCACACCGGTATGGCAACCAGTAATGAGGACAATTGGACAGGGAAATTTGCCCTGCAAGAGTCGGATGGAGAGAGAGCTTTGAGTCGGATGCATTTCTTTGAGGGAGATGTTGCTCGCTTTGACTGGCAGTATCTGGCCTCTGGCTATGCTGCCGTCTGGGCGGAGAGCAATACTCGAGCTGATCTCTGGGATGCGATGAGTCGCAAAGAGGTCTATGGTACTACGGGACCGAGATTTCAGTTACGCTTTTTTGGTGGCTGGGAGTATGATACTGGGGATGCCGATCGAGCGGACTATGTGACACATGCCTATGATCATGGAGTGCCGATGGGAGGTGATCTATATGATGGACCTGCTGGCAGAGCACCCCGGTTTATCATAACGGCGGCCCGGGATCCCGAGGGCGCTAATCTCGACCGCATCCAGATTGTCAAAGGTTGGCTCGAAGACGGAGCGACTATGGAAAAAGTATATGATGTCGCCTGGTCTGGGGATCGCAGTATAGACAGCGATGGTCGTCTACCTGCAGTGGGTAGTACGGTAGATGCACAGACTGCGACCTATAGTAATGATATAGGTGCTCCCACCTTATCTACTGTGTGGGAAGATCCTGACTTTGATGCCGATCAGCGAGCATTCTACTATGTCAGACTCTTGGCGATACCTACACCGAGATGGTCGACCTATGATGCAGCTCGACATGATTTTGATTTACCTGCCGATATGCCAGTTTCTATCCAGGAGCGAGCTTATTCTTCACCTATCTGGTATACTCCATAGTATGTGGAGAGCTATACTGAGAGAGCCCTTGGTTCACTTTTTAGTCGCAGGACTATTTGTGTTCTTGGTGGTCGATTGGATGGGTGGAGCGGAGAGAGATGATACCATCAGAGTGACACAGGATGATATCTTGACTATGATGCAGTATCGCTCCAGAGCATTTGATCCAGCAGCTTTTGAGCAGAGGTGGGCGGCCATGAGTAATGCAGAGCGCCAAACTGTCATCGATGAGTATATCCAAGAAGAAGCGCTATATCGAGAGGCTCAGCGGCTGGGCCTCGGAGATAATGATTATGTCATCAAGCGCCGTATGATCCAGAAGGTAGACTTCCTCATCAACAATCGAATAAGGCTAAATGAGTCGGTAGATAGTACTGCACTGATCGAATACTATGAGTCAAATAAAGAGCAATATCGCACTCCCTCAATAGTGACTTTCAGTCATATTTATTTTGCTGGTGGAGATGGAGAGCATCGAGCACAGGAGTTATTGGCCTCGAGCCAACTAAATAGGATCAAAAGCTCAAAGGCTCTACCATACGGAGACCGCTTTTTATATCATCGCAACTATGTGGAGGAAAGCCTTTCGACGATAGGTAGTCATTTTGGTCAAGATTTCGCTGAGGAGCTACAGGCACTCGAGGTGAATGATAGTGAATGGCAAGGCCCGCTGACTTCAGATCATGGATATCATCTGGTCCTGATCAGTGAGCTATCGGATAGCAATGTGCCTCCATATCATGAGCTGAGATCTCGAGTGAGAGAAGACTATCAGCGTGTCCAGTCTGCCAGTCAAAAAAAGAAAGCCGTAGAAGCACTAATCGAAGAATACAATATCCTGATAGATATCGACTGATGAAGTACGGGCTGTACATATCGATGATTTTGGTGGGCTTATCTCATCTACTGATGGCTCATGAGAGTCGCCCTCTGTATATCGAGATCGAGGAGGACGGATCAGCACTGCGGATAGAGATGAATATCCCACCCAGTGTCGATCGAGCTAATCTGCCGAGCATCGTGCTGCCCGGAGTGTGGCAGCGACAGGGGGAGCTCTCGACACTCAGCGCAGAGTCATCCGGCTATCGAGCAGTCTATTGGTATGAGAGCGATGACTCAGGTATTAGAGGGCAGGATATTCATATTGAGTATCCAGCTTTTAATCCTTCGATCACGACCATAGTGAGCTACACAGAGGAGGGAGCGGAGCCGCTGATTAAGGTCTTAGCTCCTGATCAGATGAGCTATGTGATACCCGTAGATCCCTCCCGATGGGATGTCGTATGGGACTATACTCGACTGGGTATCGAGCATATTTGGGTTGGGATAGATCATTTGTTGTTTTTGCTATGTCTCGTGATAGTCGCTGGATTTTCTCGGCGCTTGATATGGACGATTACAGGATTCACCTTGAGTCATTCGATCACCTTAGCCCTGAGTACCTTGGGATGGGTGCGACTGCCCATATCGGCGGTAGAGGCATGTATAGCGCTGAGTATCATCTTCTTATGCTATGAGATCGTGCATCATCACCAGACTCGCAGCTCACTGACCTATCGATATCCAGTGACCGTATCGAGTACATTTGGATTATTGCATGGTTTTGGATTCGCCTCGGTGTTGGCAGAGATAGGCTTGCCAAAGTCACACTTGACGGAGGCACTTTTGTTCTTCAATGTCGGTGTAGAGATCGGTCAGCTGCTCTTCATAGCAGGTATAGCTGTGCTGTACTACATGATCAAGTCACTCTTGCATCAGACGCAAAATCTGAAGATCCTCAGTGCTCCCATTACACTTCAGCTATTCACTTATACCATTGGTATCTTAGCCTCTTATTGGTTTTTTGATAGGCTATTTTAGTCCAGATTATAAAATCTCCAACTACTCTGAAAATCTTCTGATAGCTTCTGATCCGTCAGTAGTGCTCTGAGCATCTCGATAGGCATGGCATTCTCTCTCATGACTGCATCGTGAAACTCCCGATAGCTCATCTTCCCACTATCCACGAGTTCTTCTTTGAGTGCTCTGAACTGTAGCCCTCCTGTCATATAGGCCAGCTGATAGAGCGGCCCGTACCCTGCCGTGAATGATCGCCGGACCTCTCCTTCTGCGGTCGAACGCTCATGACCGACTCGATCTACGAGGAAGTCGATACACTCCTGCGGCGTCCACTCTCGGAGATGATACTTGAGCGAGAAGATGATACGAGCACATCGGTGCATCCGCCAGAATAGCATTCCGATACGATCTTCAGGCCCTCGAGGGAAGTCCTCGTCCCATAAGACCATCTCCCAGTAGAGCGCCCAGCCCTCTGTCCAAAACGGTGTTCTAAAGTTCCTATATTCTTTGTTTCTACGATTCATGAACTGCTGTAGATGGTGACCTGCGATGAGCTCATGATGCACAGTGGCTCGATTAAAGTGAGGATTATTACCTCTCATGCTCATGAGCTTTTCCTCATGAGTCATATCGTCGGTAGGATATGCGATCTGCAGTACCTCACCACCGAGAAAGAAGGGTGCTATCCGCTGACGCTCAGGGGATAGCATGGTCATGCGCCAGGTCTCTTCAGCAAGAGGAGGGATGGTCAGTAGCTCATTTTTCTTTAAGAAGTCTATAGACTGGACATAGAGTTCATGCATAGCCTCGGGCTGCTGACCTACAGGTACATACTGCTGCTTGACATATTCTTGAGCGGCTCTCCAGTCATCATCATATCCCATCTCCTGGCTGGCCTTGAGTAGCTCCTGATCACACCAAGCGAACTCTCGCTCAGCTATCTGCATCAGTTCCTCTGGAGTGTAGGGGATCATCTCATAGCTCAGCAGATCTATTAGCGCCTCTCGGCCTATGGGAGAGCCCAGTATGCCAGAGCCATCATCCTCGATCTGGGAGGCTGGATCGACCATATCGTCAAATCTATCTCGATATCCCTCCATCAGTGGGATTAATTCTGCATAGGGCCGATCGACCCACCAGTTGAATAGTGGATCATAGCCATCATAAAATTCATAGACATGCTGTAGTGTTTTGATCTGATCACCGAGAGCTCGCTGTAGATATCTTTTTTCGACCATCGTGAGAAATGGATCTTGCTCTTCGAGCCTTTCATTTTTAGTATGTATGTCTTGGATGATCTCATGCAGTGTGGCAGCTACAGCGGGGTGGTCCAGCTGCTCTCCTCTTCGTCGTTGGATCTCTACAGGATAGCTTTTTTCTCCTGGCTGTAGCCAAGACTTGACCTGCTCATAGATCATCATTTGCTCAGTGAGCTGATCATGCTGATTTTGGAGATCTCGTTTGAATAGGAGGTAATCCACCTTTCCAGCTTGACTGAGGGCATCAAAATCATAGGACTCCAGCTCAGTCAAATACGACTCATAGTGTCGCTGAAATCTCTCGATCCGCTCGGGGCTGTGCCTATTGATATAAAATCGATTGAGACTGCCATCGTCTGCTCTTTTTTGAGTGATGATCTCGTAGAGCTCGGATACCTGCTGAGAGATGGGTGGCTGCCCATTCGTCGGAGTGATACAGAGGTATATTGATAATATTAGGAGGACTCTTAACACTTGCATGATTTGACTGACTTTACTGAATGGATTAAGGTAGCATTTTTAAGAGTTATTCTGATAGAATTTTGGGGTTTACCTCTATTTGGGCAGGGGTACACATGAGTATTTTTGATATGTCTTTTGAGAATAACCCCATGTTACATAGTGGAGTGGCCGCTGTGAAATTGTCATTTTAGAGTAGCCCTTCTTTAGCGAAATTGTAGACGACCCTTACAATTAAACCAAGCAACTTTACTCTTTTTTAGTTGACCCCTAAAAATCAATTGAAAATGCTCAGAATCTTACTTCTGACTGTCATTATACTATCGAGTCATCTCATTGTTGCCCAAGACATCGTATTGGGACAAGGAAACCATCAAGATATTATCGTCACGACGAGTAGTTCTTCGGGTACGGGGCATCCCGATAATACGGTAAATAGTCAAGGATTTGTCCCCAATCTCAATGCTGCTTCTCGCTTCATGGCGCAGGCCAGTTTTGGCGGGAGCTTTACGGAGATAGAGTCAGTGGCAGCTCAGGGCTTTGAGACGTGGATCGATCAGCAGATGGCTATGGCCAAAACATTCAATATAGTAGATACGGTAGAGCACTATAAGCTACTAAAGAATGCTGCAGAAAGCGATCCTGATGGCGGAGCCTATAATTATTATTTTGATCATGCATGGTGGTACTATACCATGTCGCAGGATGACTATCTCAGACAGCGGATCGCATTGGCCTTATCCGAGTTTTTTGTGATTAGTGAGTTCTCTTCCTTTGGGGACAATTCGTATGCGCTCGGTAGCTACTATGATATGCTACTCGAGCATGCTTTTAGTAATTATCGAGATATACTCGAGGAAGTCACCTTTCATCCAGCGATGGGAGAGTACCTCACCTATATGAATAATCCTAAGTCGGATACCATCTATCAGTTAGACTGGGATGTCTGGCCGCCAGATACGCTATCCACGACATATGTCTATCCTGATGAAAACTACGCTCGTGAGGTGATGCAATTATTCTCTATCGGTCTCTGTGAGCTGGATATAGATGGTACCTGTCAGCAGGATGCTCAGGGAGTGGATATACCGACCTATGATAATGTCGATATCGCTGAGTTTGCTAAGATCTTCACAGGATTGTCTTATGGAGACAATACTCGATTTGATCGAGGACCAGCAGATTATGAGCAGACATGGCAGATGAGGATGCAGATGTATGATGACTATCACGAGCCAGGAGAGAAATATTTGTTGAATGGATTCACCGTGCCAGACCGCTCGCCTGTAGATGGGATAGCTGATATTAATGATGCCTTGGACAATATTTTCAACCATCAGAATGTAGGACCTTTCTTGGGCAAGTTTTTGATACAGCGACTGGTCACGTCTAATCCCAGCCCCGGATATGTGGAGCGAGTAGCTCGAGCATTCAATGGGGAAGGCCAACACGGCACAGTCAGAGGAGATATGCGGGCTGTGATCAAAGCGATACTTCTCGATGAGGAGGCTCGTAGCTGTCAGATGTCAGAACATATCGACTACGGTATGTTGAGAGAGCCTTTCGTACGATACGTACACTATGGTAGAGCATTCGATGCGTCTACTCCGTCAGGAGAGCATCGCAACGCCATGCATGATATCTACAACCAGATACAGCAAAAGCCAATGGCGTCACCAAGTGTGTTCAATTTTTTTCAGTCGGACTACCAGCCGATCGGCCGCATTGAGCAGGAGCAAAAGGTAGCGCCAGAATTTCAAATCACCAATACACAAACCATCGCTGGCTATATGAATGGCCTATTTGAGTGGGTAGTCAGAGATCGCTACGTGGATCTATGGGGCATCCATGACTATGATACAGACGATCCCTATCGACCTGAGATGGATCTGACAGAGGAGTTGGCTTTAGTAGATGATGCGAGACTGCCCCAATTAGTCGAAAGACTCAATGTCTTACTCGCACACGGCAAGCTCTCAGATGAGAGTGCCGAGATCATCGTGGAGGCGCTCAAAGAATTTGAATATGAAGTAGTGGACTGCGTCGCAGAATGTGATGGTGCAGAAAATGAGGCTAACTGTATCATGTACTGTGAGCAGGATATAGAGGATGCTCGACAGCTCCGAGTTCGGATGGCGATCTACTTCATCATGTCATCACCCGAGTACCTGATCAATCGATAGTAAGAAACCCAAAGAATTAAATCAAACAAGAAAACACCGCTTCTCATGGGGCATAAGCATAAAATATCTCGAAGAAAATTTTTAGGTCAGGCAAGCTGTGCGGCTTTAGGCTCTACAGCCTTCTTGTCCACAGCGCTACAGCTCGGTACGATCAATACCGCTGCCGCCAGGCCGCATATCCTCTCCAATATGGGAGACTATAAAGCGATCGTATGTATACTATTAGCTGGCGGCTCTGATTCGCATAACTTCTTAGTGCCCTATGACAGTACCGAGTATGACAACTATGCACGACTCAGGAGTAATCTGGCGCTGACTCAGGCGCAGATGCATCAGATCAGCTCCCTCAGGGGGAATATCCCAAATGCAGGTAGAGATTTTGGTCTACATCCAGCATTTGATCGAGTATCACAGATCTATGAGGCTGAGCACTTAGCCTTCATATCTAATATCGGTACGCTGGTCGAGCCTGTACAAAATACAAATGAGCTCTGGTATGGCAATAAGTCACTACCACTGGGACTCTACTCGCATGCAGATCAGATCATGCAGTGGCAGACATCGGTACCCACTGATCGTAGTGCAGTAGGCGTGGCAGGCCGTATGGCAGATATGCTCAAGGATATGAACACCATCGATGAGATATCTATGAATATATCGCTCGATGGGCGAAATCGCTTTCAGGCTGGTAACTCTGTCGTGGAGTACTCCATCGGCAATGAAATAGATGAGATCGGCATCGAGTCATTTCCCACGTGGTGGAATCGCTCAGGACTCCTCACCGAAGTACGTGATGAGACCGTGCAAAACATGGTCGAGCGGACCTATAGCAATATTTTTCAAGATACATACGGCGATCTGACTAAGCAGACCTATGAGAGCCTCGAGTTATTCAAAAATGCTCTGGGTCGTCGACCTGGATATAGCACTCCATTCGCCGATACGAGCTTGTCTCAAGATCTACGGATGATGGCGGATATCATGAGCGTGCAGCAGCACCTCGGGGCTAACCGACAGATCTTCTTCACGACATTCGGAGGCTGGGATCATCACGATGATATGATCGCCAGTCAGGATCGTATGATCCCTGTACTCGATGGAGCTATCGGCTCTATGTATGATGCCTTGACGGAGAGAGGTATATTGGATAAAGTGACAGTGATGACGATCTCAGATTTCGGACGTACCATCACGACTAATGGTGATGGATCAGATCATGCCTGGGGCGGCAATATGATGCTCATGGGTGGCGCTGTCAATGGTGGTAATGTCTATGGCGACTATCCTGACGTAGATCTCAATCACCCAAGGAATATTGATGAGCGTGGAAGATTCATACCGTCGACCTCATGTGATGAGATGTATGCGGAGCTGGCACTATGGTTTGGTGTATCAGTCAATGACCTCAGCTATATCCTCCCCAACATCGGCAACTTCAATGACTATTCGACTAACCCTTCACCAATTGGACTTTTCTCATGATGTGTAGATTATATAGTGCAGTTTTAGTTTTGGCTTTTTGCTTGATTTATTTTTCGGCAAAAGCCCAATGTGTCGGTACAGAAGGTCAGGTGACATGGAAAATCTGGGAAGATCTACCTTACTTTGGCATGGAGCAGCTCTGGGCCCAAGAGAGCTATCCTCTAGGTCCTGATAAAGTCCGTACCCTGCAGTCACTCTCGACTAATCCTAATTATGATAATAATTTCGGAGGTTTCGTCGAGGGATTCATCAGCGTACCTGAGACAGGTTCGGTGACATTTAATGTTGTTGGAGATGATCAGACATTATTTCTCCTGAGCACTGACGCCACAGCGGCTCATCTCGATACCATCGCCTATATCGAGGAATGGACAAGGCAAGAAGAACACAATAAATATCCTACGCAGACCTCGACGCCGAGGACCTTAGTAGCAGGACAGCTATACTACTTCATCCTCCAAAACCAAGATGGTGGCGGCGGGGATCATGCCTCAATATATTGGCAGCGTCCCTATCTCACAGATAGTACCTGGACACTCATCACATCGCCCTATCTCACGGATGTATGTGATCCTATATGTGAGCCTCTGGGCACTGCCTGCAATGATGGGAATCCTTCTACCACTGATGATATGTGGGATGGTAACTGCAACTGTGTAGGACGGCCAAACGATACTGGCATACCCGTCGGTGAGCGAAATGCCTTAGACGTATATTTTTATAATGATATCCCTTATGGTAATCTTGAGGAGTTATTCTTGGATCCCGACTTTCCAGCAATGCCTGACCGTATGACGATCAATCGTACAGGTCTCTTTGCTCAATGGGACAGTGATTACTCAGACTATGGTAGCTATGCCCAGGGCTATATCACGGCGCCTGAGACAGCCTGCTATGACTTCAATATCACAGGGACTAACGATGTGATGTTCAGGATTTATGCAGATGAGACACCGCAGACGGTTTTGGATTCGGCGTTTACTTATTGGGGGACAGGTCGACTGGAGCACGATCATCCGAGTATGGATGGGGTGCAGACGATACATGATGTATGCCTGGAGGCGAATACCTATTATTACTTCGAGATGCTACAGGTCAACCGTGGATGGGGGCATCGATATAGCCTACATTGGCGGCCAGACTTCTATCCAGATGATGCATGGCATCGGGTGCCGAGTATATACTTCTATGACTATACTGATGAGCTGGCATGTCTGCCTGCAGGAGCAGCTTGTGATGACGGAGATCCGCTCACGGCGAATGATGTCATCATCAATAATGGCACGGACTGTGGATGTGTAGGTACTCCCTGTGATCCTAATCAGGGCAACTGTGATGATCCAGCTGCCTACTTCATGAAGTATGATTACTGTGATGTAAATGAGGAGATCGGTACCAGAGAGGATGATGCCTGGCTATCATGTACGCCATCGGCTAATCCCTATGTAGCGGCTCGCTCAGGTCAACACTGGATCCACTATGATCTGGGGGATGAATACATACTCAATGAGACTCACATCTGGAACTATAACGTCGATGGACAGACACAGCAAGGATTCTCAGGTTTTGTCGTCGACTACTCTGTAGATGGTGTAGAGTGGTATGAGCTGGGATACTATGATCTATCGCTCGCCTCAGGTCAGGATACTTATACAGGTGAGGCTGGACCGGATTTTCAGGGTGAGGTGGCTCGGTATGTCATGATCACGAGTACGGACGATCCATCCAGCTGTCGAGGTCTGAGCAAAGTGACATTCAACGCAAGTCTCTGTCCTGATGAGGGAACAATGTGTGATGATGGAGATGCTGATACTTATAATGATCACATAGGTGATGACTGCCTATGTCGTGGATATACCCTGGCTGAGCTCAATTGTCAAGTAGATACCCTCTTTGTCAATGAAACCGATGTGGATGCCAATAGCTATCATGCGATGAAGGCCCTCATGTCTCAAGGCAATGTCATGAGTAGTGCTGATGTACATTATCGAGCAGGTGTTGAGATATTATTAGAGTCAGGATTTGAAGTAGAAGTAGGTGGTAGCTTTGAGGCGCAGCTCGAAGACTGTCCGGAGCCATCTCTGGCTCTGCTGGACGAGCCAATTTATAAAAAATCGCTCAAGAAAAAGGAAAGACCCAAAGTGTCTCTTTCGGTCTATGCACTCGAGGGTAGAGAAGAACAGACTATCAGATTTTATATCCCAGAGTCAGCATCGGTAGCACTCTCTATACGTGATCAAAAAGGAAATCTCGTATATCCTGTCGTAAAACATCACTATGATAGTCATGGTAGCTACTATAAGCGAATACAGACTAAGAAGATACCTGCGGGAGTCTATATGGTACATCTGGATGGGGATCTGGGGCAGATAGTCGAGAAAATGGTGATACTCTGATCATCCCCCTCCTTCTCGATGTCGACAGATAACGGACATTAATCCTTAAACTGCCGATTTTCATAGGGCTTTTTTAACTTGTCGGGGTCTATTTATTGGTATTATGGCTGATAATTAATGAACCCCAGAAAATCACTACATAGGTTTTTAGATGCTATCCTCGACACAGGAATGGCTCCGTACAAACATAGGATGGAGAAGTTCAGAATACGTCTGACTAATCTCATTATTCTGATGTGTACGGCCACTTCTTTGTTTTATGTGATTTACTTGATCAATTATCAAGAAGAGGTCAACTATGTGACTGAAGTATTTGCTGCTAATGTCTTGGTGGGAGCTGTTATTTTTTTTATTCATGCCAGGAGATATTATTTACTCAGCAGAGTATTAGCATTATTGCAGAGTCTATTCATAGTATATTTTGCTTGTTTAGTACTGGGATTCAGATGTGAGGCGCATGGTATTATCGTGGCGGTAGCGGCGAGTGGAGTACTACTGATGAAGCGTATCTGGCATGTCGTAGTAGTGATAGTCGTGATTATAGTGACATTCATTTTCATCTGGTATTATGTAGAAAATTATGGTGCCTGGAATCCAGAGTACCTACTCCCATATGCACCTTATATTAATTTCTCGATAGGAGTACTTTCGATGACCGCTCTGTCTGCTACAGTCGCATATACGGTATTAGACTATGTCAAAGAGATAGAGGCTACTAATAATAGTCTCCAAGCTTCTAACCAAATACTGACTGAGAATAATGTCAGGATCCAAACTCAGCGTGATCGATTAGAGCTTTTTGCCTCGGTAGCGAGTCATGATCTACGTACTCCGATGAGGACGATATCCAGCTTCTTAGGCCTCATCGATAGACGTATAGTCGATCAGCCAGAAAACAAACAGCTAAAAGAGTATCTAAAATATGCCACTGATGGGGTCAAAGAGATGCACGAAGTGGTCAGCTCTATCAGTGATATTAATAAATTGACCAGAGATGTATCATTTGAAAAAACATTAGTAGATCTCAATGTGGTAGTCGATGGCTTAAAGAAAAAATTCAATACTGATTTATACCCAGATCTATTGATTCAGTCAGAAAATCTTCCTATCCTAAGAGTGAATAAATCCCATTTTGTAGGCTTATTTCAAAATCTCATAGAGAATGCATGGAAGTATAATAATAGTGACACAAAAGAGATAAAAATTACAGCAACTCGAGATGATGAATATTTCCATCTTTATTTTGCAGATAATGGTATCGGCATTGATGCAGAGTTTAGTAAGACTATATTTGAGCCATTCAAAAAACTACACACGAAAAGCTCTTATGCAGGATCAGGTATGGGATTAGCTATATGTCACAGGATCTGTGAGATGTACCATGGTGAAATAGGTGTCCATCCAAATCCAAAAGGTGGATCTGTTTTTCACATTATTTTACCTCTTGAGGATATTGAAAGTTAATATTGAATAGTATTATTCAGCTGAGCATGAATTCATTACAGTCTTCGATTTCTTCTTTTTTTGAGCCGATCATGTCGATAGGTTTGGCCGATGAGGATAATAGGTCAGAGCAGTTTAGGATACGCTTGAGCAATTTTATAGTGATGAATGTGATCATCATTGCACTATATTATGGTTCCTACTTTCTCTTTTTTACAGACATATCTATGGTCATGAGAGCGACCTTCGTGATCAGTTTTATAGTATCCTTATTTTTACTATATCTCAATCATTGTCAATATTTCATGCTCAGTAGGGTGTTAGTATTGTTTTTGTCCTTAGCGATGATCTATGCTACTTGTTTGACTATTGGATTTAGGTCGGAGGCACATTGCTTTTTAGTAGCGATATCATCTTATGGTTTCTTACTCATGCGGACTCGCCTTCAGACTATTTTAGTGAGTGCATTTATTTTGACGAGCTTTGCTGTGCTCAAGGTGTATCTGGATACCCATGGTCCATCTAATCCTGAGAGCATGATGCCCTACAGTGACTATGTCAATTATATGTTTTCTTTGTTAGCGACATCATTCACGGTGGCTTTTATTGTCAACAATCATTTTAGATTTATAGAAGACTCTAATACTCAGCTGGAGCAAAAAAATGCAGCTCTAAGGGCTACTAATAGTCAAATAGAAGAACAGAACAATCAACTGGAGTTATTTACCTCAGTGGCCAGTCATGATCTACGTACGCCGATACGTACGATCAGTAGTTTCATAGGATTAGTAGATAGGGAGATAGAGCATGGTGCCGATCCTCAGAAGATGAAGGAATATCTCAGCTATGCTAGCACAGGTGTCAAGGAGATGTATGAAGTCATCAGCTCTATCAGTCAGGTCAAGAAGCTATCTGCTGATGATCAGTTTGACACAGAGATGGTGGACCTCAATCAGGAGATAGAGAGCTTAAAGCGAAAATTTAATACCTCTTTATATCCAGATCTCACTATTCTGGCCGAGCAGCTTCCTTCCATCGAGGTCAATAGATTTCACATCATTACCTTATTTCAAAATCTCATAGAGAATGCCTGGAAGTATAATGAAAGCCCTCAGAAGCGAGTAGAGATCAGCTATGAGCGACGAGCGCAGGAGCATATTCTTCGTTTTTCTGACAATGGCATTGGCATCTCAGAGGAGTATAGTCAAGAGATCTTTAAGCCTTTCAAAAAGCTACATGCTAAAAGCGTGTATGCTGGATCAGGTATGGGCCTATCGATCTGTCATCGCATCGTAGATCTATACGATGGAGACATCTCAGTCATATCAGGTCCCGAGGGGGGATCTATCTTTACTATTGTCCTGCCAGCTACGAGCGGAGATCAGTGAGGTCGATCTATACTCGAGCGCCTATCCATTTGAATTCGTATTCCTTATCTGGGACTCTCAGCCGCTGAGCTACTCGAGTGAGTCTCGCAGGTAGCGCCATGAGATAGTCACGTGCACGCTCTCCAGCATCATTTAGATCAGTGATTTGATCTATCTTCCATTTACTAAGTAATGATGTTAGAATTTCGATATAGTCCTGCGCTGTATATACTCCGAGTCGCTGAGCAGCATCTGAGAAGTGAGCATATACTTCGCCTTGAGCGCCTCCCGACTCTCGGAGAAAGTGTGCTGGCATGACGATCTTCTTTTTCATCATATCCTCAAATGCAAGCATCATCTCACTCGGATCAAGTGCAAAAATGCGATCTATGAAATCGATATAAGCATTGGCATGGCGAGCTTCGTCTGCTGCGATCAGTCCACACATTTTAGATAGTTCTGTATTGCCTGTCTTCTTAGTCATCGTGGCTACTCGACGGTGCGAGATATTAGTCGCCAGTTCCTGAAAACTCGTATACACAAAATTGCGATAAGGATCACGTCCAGTACCTATGTCAAATCCATCGCTGATCAGATACTGTACTGTAGTCTCCAGTTCTCTCATGTTTACCCTACCTGAGAGATAAAGATATTTATTGAGTAGATCGCCATGACGATTTTCTTCGGCAGTCCACGAGCGGACCCATTGCGACCAGCCATTGCGACCAACGTTATCGATGCCTTCCACTTCCATGAGCCAAGACTCGTAGGTAGGTAATGCCTCTTCAGTGATGGTGTCTCCGATCAGGACAGCGAGTAGATCATAGGGCATTTCATTAGCCCATCCTTGGATCTCTCTCACTTTATCAAAGAAATCCTCGTCTCTTGAATCAGGTAAGAAATCAGCAGGTTGCCAATTTGTCTCAATTGGTTTCAGATACTTTGTCAGCAGATCATCCATGGATTTTTCCATAGTCTGCATGACCTCCAGGCGCACATTTTCTTTCTTCATTGGATCGGAAAAGTACGAATCCTATAGCTACCATGTGAGTTAACACTCAATTAATATTGAGAAAGAGTAAACTCGAAGTCCTGTCAAGAGGCCCTGCTCACTTTTTTTAAGATTGACAGCGAATGAATAATGCTGTGATTTGTTGCGTGTATAAAAATGGGATTGATACTGTTTGGCTGTTATTTTATCTCAATATAGTGCGATCGACCACCTGATTTATCCCCATTGAGCCATTGCCAGTCAAACTTGATTTCCAATAGATCGTCCGCAGTTTTTGTGATTACACCTTTCGATTCACCAGCCATTAGTTGACCCTCCGTTGTGATGCATTGATAGAGTATTTCTATGCTATCCTCAGCGATTTGTTTGCCGATGATATGGCCCGATTTGATTTTGCCTCCACTATATATACCTGTGATCAAATCTCCGACCTGATAGTAGTGAAATAGTGTCTCGTCAGATGAAAGCCCTCTATGGTTTTCTTTAGTTTTGAATTGTCTATTGTTTAGATTCATGGTTTGGATTTTTGAGCTCTGAGATAGTGTGAGATTTCACTTTTGTCGAATATTCAATGTAGATATAGCTGAATGAATACATACCAAACCTTACTCATCTCTGAGTTTCGCCAATAGGCGTAAAATCTCAATATACAGCCATATCAACGTGACTAATAGGCCAAATGCTCCATACCACTCCATATATCCAGGTAGATCTCCTCGCTCCGATCCTCGCTCTATGAAGTCAAAATCCAATACCAGATTGAGCGCAGCGACTACGACGATGACAGCTGATATGCCGATGCCGATAGGTCCAGACTCGTGGAGATAGGGTATAGCGAATCCCACGAAATGACCGATGAAACTGAGTAAGTAGACAAAGAAAATACCCATAGTGGCCGAGATGACGCCGAGCCTAAAGTTTTCAGTTGGCTTGATGAGTCCTGATTTGTAGCAGAGTAATAGGGCTACAAAAACTGAAACAGTCAACAGGATAGCCTGCATGACGATCCCGCTATAGATACTCTCATATCTGAATGAGAATATCCCAAGTGTGATACCCTCGAGAACAGCATATGCCGGTGCTGTGGTCGGTGCCATGGTTTTTTTGAAGATAGTGATGAGTGCCGTGATGAGTCCCATGATGCTACAGGTGATGAGTATCTCATGCATGTACGGAGCGAATGCCTCCATAGTATTCATCTGCCATCCAAGGATACCAGCGCCTATGACCAATGCAATTAGAAATAATGATTTGGATACAGTACCCTCGAGGGTCATGATATCATTATATGCTCCATTAGCATCGAGTACAGTATCAAAAGAATCATTCAAAGCGGGATTAGATCCTCTCATGTTTTAGTTTTTGTATGGCTTAAATTAGTCAAGTTTACACTTTTGACGTAGCTATCGTTGATTTAGCACGGGTAAATTTCTTCTTTTGCAATCCAATGGCACAAAAAAATATCATAGGGACCTCTATCGACCGAGCTGTGGAGCTACTCCGAGCTGGTGAGGTCATCGGTGTACCCACGGAGACAGTCTATGGACTCGCTGGCAATGCACTGGATGAGCACGCTGCGAGCCAGATATTTGCCGTCAAGGAGCGGCCGAGCTTTGATCCTCTGATCGTCCATGTCGGTGATGTAAATGATATAGAGCGCTACGTACAGGAGGTGCCATCGATACTGAGAGAAATCATGGATGATCATATGCCTGGGCCGATCACGGTGTTGCTTCAGCGATCAGAGGTGATCCCAGATTTGATCACAGCGGGTCTGGATAGAGTAGCGATCAGGATACCCGCACATCCGATGATGCGAGAGCTATTGGGCAGATTAGATTTTCCTCTGGCAGCACCGAGTGCTAATCCCTTTGGATATATCAGTCCTACTACTGCACAGCACGTGGTGGATCAGCTCGGGGCTAAGATCCCATATGTACTGGATGGTGGTGCCTGTATGGTGGGAGTAGAGAGTACGATCGTCGGTGTCGAGCAGGGGAGACTCACGGTCTATCGCAAGGGTGGGCTACCTATAGAGATTCTCAGAGAGTACGATGATCGACTCAAGGTCAATATCCACTCCGACTCTAATCCTGGAGCGCCAGGAATGCTCAAGAGTCATTATGCTCCCAGCTGCGGTATAGAGCTCGTCACGGAGTATGATAGCGGAGATGGTATCGGTGCGATCACTTTTGGAGAGACGGTAGATGGGATTACTGAGGAGTATCATTATGATCTGTCACCATCTCGAGACTATCAGGAGGCCGCCAGAAACTTATTCAAAGCAATGAGATATCTCGATTCGCTCGGTCTATTTAAGATACAGGTGAAGCTACTGCCTGAGAAGTATCTCGGGGTCGCTATTAATGATCGTCTAAGGAGGGCTGCTGCCGAATAGTACTTTTGTCAGGACGGGACAGCTATATAAAAGAAAAGGAGCCGTTTTGGGTCAGCTCCTTTCATTCTTTTAAAGACAAAATAAGGGTAATAAATCTAATCCATGAAACTATTCGAATTACACTAATAAGACAGCAGTTTTAAGAGTATACCCCTATGCCTTTGATGGATGATTTTGATTTAGGACTTTCACTATTTCAGTAGTTTGATCTCAAATAGGTAAGGCCAGTACTTTCCTGTGACATAAAATGTCTCTTTTGTACTATTGTATGCGATACCATTGAGGACATCCATATCTTGTCCATGATTGATCATTTTGTACAGTGATGATAGATCATATTCTTGGAGGATATCTCCCGTATTAGGATTGATTTTTACGATTGTGTTGGTCTGCCAGATATTAGCATATATAGATCCGTCTACATACTCCAGTTCGTTCAGTCTTCTGACACCTTGATTCCCTTTTTTTACATTAATCTTCTGTGCGATAGAGTAGTCCGATGGATCCATGAAATATATGGTACTGGTGCCATCGGAGATGATGAGCTGCTCACCATTATTAGACAGTCCCCATCCTTCTGCGAATGATTCGCTATAGTCATACTCATCCAAGACGGCATAGGTCTCGGCATCATAGACCATCATTTTGCCAGCCTTGTAAGTGAGTTGATAGATTTTACCATCGTAGAGCGTCATACCTTCACCAAAGTACTTTTTGTTTAATATTGCTTTCTTCTCATACTCGAGCGTCCCCAGATCGTAGGTGCTGATCCAAGAGGAGCCATATTGGCCTGTACTTTCATAAATTATTCCTTCATGGTATTCGAGCCCTTGAGTGAATGCCTTGGCATCGTGAGCGATACGATTGACGATGCGATAGTCCTGAGCTGCTTGAGGCGATGGAGTAGTGTTTGAGGTTTGTTGGCTATCATCCTTGCAGCTCCATGTCAGTAGGACTAGGCTTAGGATGAGTATTCTACTGAGGATATAAAGTGGATTCACGATTTATAGACTTTTAGGTAATTGTGGGGTGATGAAAAGTTAAGAATGATCAGTATGATCTTTCAGTTTTTTGTGGATGTCTTCTGGTCGGAGATAGTAGGTTTCTTTCGTTTTCTTGTATTTCGCAGTGAGCTCCGCTTCGTGTAGTACGAAGTGCGACCAGTCCTTCAGCTGATGACCCAGGCCTTTTTTGATCACGAGATAGTCGACTGCTTTTTCGTAGTCTTCCTGATTTCGTTTTTTCAGATACCAAAGGCCTGTTTTGATGATTTCCCAGTTGGTCTTGAAGTGATAGTCCACGATATGACATAGCTCATGGGCGATAATACCGATTTGCGCATTGAATGGTATATCGCCGAGTAAGAGACCATTTTTGCTTCGAGCGACATTGACGAATATGAAGTACTCACGCTCGCCACCTAATACGGTCCAGATATTGGGTCGTGCCTGCATAGTCATACTGATCGGCCTGAACTTCAGAGATATGTTATCATTTTTCAGCTCAGGGAAAGCACGGCAGATCACAGTGAACTGCTTATAAAATCGCTCAGGCACATTCTTGATAAATATCTCGTCAGAACATGCCTCTATGTCGTCCGGATGGAGATGTGGTAGGTGGGGTACTTCATGCAGTGTCACATGACTCATGCATCTCTCATAGACATCCCATCGAGCCAGTATTTCTTCATTGTCATGGATATGATGATCCTCTCCCATGGCTATGACTGGCTATCTATGGCAGCTCGTACAGAGCCATGATCTAATAGTAGTTGCTTAGCTTCTTCATAGGTGACATGCAGGGAGGTCATGACCATCTTAGTCCCTCGATCGACCAGCTTATTATTGCTGAGCTGCATGTCTACCATTCTATTGTCCTTCACTCTGCCCAGCTTGATCATCACTGATGTAGATATCATATTGAGTATTAATTTTTGAGCGGTGCCTGCCTTCATACGTGTACTACCAGTGACGAATTCTGGTCCGAGTACCACCTCGATAGGATAGTCGGCTGCCTGCGATAGTACGGTGTCACTATTGCAGCTGATAGACCCGGTCGATATGCCTCGCTCTCGGCAGTCCTTCAGGCCATGCACGACATAGGGAGTCGACCCAGATGCCGCTATACCTATGACGAAGTCTTGCTCATCTATAGCGTATGCCGAGAGATCTTTCCACGCTAAGTGGGTATCATCCTCTGCAAACTCTACCGCCCTACGCATAGCTCCATCTCCTCCTGCCATCAGCCCGATGACCAGATCATGCGGGACTCCAAAAGTAGGAGGACACTCCGAAGCATCGACGATACCCAATCTACCACTCGTCCCGGCACCTATGTAAAAGAGTCTGCCCCCATCCTTCATTTTATCATAAACGGCATCTACTACAGCTTCTATCTCAGGAAGTTTTTCTCGGATAGCGAGGGCTACTTTTTGATCTTCTTGATTGATATTAGTCAGTAGCTCGATAGTGCTCATCTGCTCGAGATGTCGATAGAGTGAAGGGGATTCAGTTGTCTTAGAGGGCATAGGGGAGATTTAATTTTTTTATTGTCGATCTAATCGAAAAAACGATAAGTGGCAGTTTATTATTTAATGATGAAATATCTTTTGCTACAGTACATTAAATCGTGTGTACATCAAAAAGGTTTTAACTCACTCTCCGACTCAGCACCCATAGCCCAAGGAAGGTCAATGCACCATTGAGCGCTACGATCAAGAAGCCAAATTGAAAGCCACCTAAAAGCGTGGCCGAATTAGCATTGATCATATAGGCTAATACCGGGGCAGCGAGACAGATGATCCAGACATATTGATCTTTCACCAGACGTTTAGTCAGCATCCCAAAGCTGAATAGACCCAGCAGTGGTCCGTATGTATAGCCAGCTGCGGTGAATAGCTCATTGATGATAGCATCATTATTAAGTGCCTTGAATATCACGATGACTAAGAATAGTAAGACAGAGAAGGCAATGTGGACCTTGAGCCGGAGTGATTTCTTTTCAGATTCGCTTCTATCTTTTCGTTCAAAATCTAAGAAGTCAATACAAAATGAAGTCGTTAGTGCGGTGAGTGCCGAGTCAGCACTACTATAGGCGGCAGCGATCAGCCCCAGGATGAATATCACACCTACCGTGGGACCGAGATAGTTGAGCGCTATAGTAGGGTAGAGGAGATCGGTCTTTTCTGGTATAGCGATTCCTTCTTTAGTAGCGTAGATATAGAGTAGCGCTCCCAGTGATAAGAAGAGTAGATTAGCAAAAATCAGGATAAAACTAAAGGTGTATATGTTTTTTTGGGCATCTCCGAGCGACTTACAGGTGAGATTCTTTTGCATCATATCCTGATCCAGGCCAGTCATCACGATAGCTATCAGCGCACCTGAGATAAACTGTTTGAAGAAATTATTAGGATCTGACCAGCCTCCCTCAAAGTAAAATAGCTCTGTGTAGCCTGCAGACTTCATTTCAGCCCAGAGGCCAGAGATACTCATATCCATAGCAGAGCCGATAGCTCCTATCGTGAGTATCACAGCAGTGAGCATACATACCGTCTGTATGGTATCTGTCCATACTATCGTCTTGATCCCTCCTCTGAAGGTATAGACCCAGATCAGTATGATGGTCAATGCCACGGTCACCATGAACGGAATGCCAAACTGGTCCATGACGAAATTTTGTAACACGATAGCCACTAAAAAGAGCCGGAATGAGGCTCCAATCACTCGAGAAAGCAAGAAGTAAAATGCTCCTGTCTTATACGATACTACACCAAATCGATCCCTGAGATAGCCGTAGATGGTGGTGAGATTCATCTTGTAGTAGAGAGGCATGAGTACGGTGGCAATGACCAGATATCCGACCAGATATCCGAATACCATCTGCATGTATGCAAAATTCATATTGGTCCCACCCTTGCCTACGACACCGGGTATCGAGATGAATGTCACTCCTGATAGAGAAGCGCCTATCATCCCTATCGCTACGAGTAGCCAGGGAGATTTTTTATTAGCAGTGAAGAAGGTTTCATTATTCGCATCTCGACCGGTGATGTAAGATATCACTATCAAAAACAGGAAGTATGCGACGATGACACCTAATACCAGACTGGGAGATAGTACATTACTCATTAGACAATATTACACAATCTGCCTCACTCTGACAGCGAAAGCAGATGCCCAAATACACTGCGCCAGCCCGCCCAGCCATGTATCTCGGAGAAGGAACTATTGTGCCAGATGAATGACAACGTGCCATCTACCGACCTGACAGCAGCTACTATCTCATCTATGTGAGAGATAGCCTGTGCAGGAGAGAGGCTCATGTAGTCTTTGAGCGTGACATCCATGATCGCAGAGGGATGTATCGTGAGATCCGTGGTCTCCTCACGCTCCAGATCATACCAATAGAATGGGTGACAAGTGCCCGCTCTGAAGCCTGAGCGATCCGGATACATCATGCTATGATCCTCGGTGATACCAGCATCTATGAGTACTCTATAGCTGCGAGGTAACCGATATCTCAGAAAGTGAAATCTACTCCTGAAAATGGACGCTTTAGAAATGACGCTCAGTATTTTTTTCTCTGCTGAGATAAGCTCTGGCTGCTCCATACTTTGATAGGACGGATGTACGCCTATGTCATGGCTCTCATTCATGAGAGTTACTAATTCTTTGAAACTTGCGTGATCGACATGATAGTTTTCATCTCTCGGAGGAGCCCACCTACAGAGAAAGAAAAAGAGGCTATCGATTTCTTTCAATCGGTCAAGAAGATATGAGTACTCATCAAAGGGATCTTTGTTAGATCTGAGAGCACTTATCCGTTTTTGGACACGGCTGAAACGTCCAAATAAGAGGTCTCGAGATAGCGCTAAGAGCGACTTCATCGGTCGATCTCTATATGCATAGGGCATGTCGATATCTATAGTCGGGAGTAGTTTGAATTTTTTAGTTTTGGGCAGCAGAATACCTTCTGCCTGAAGTTTTTTTCTGAGATATTCTATCCATAGGTCAACTATTGGGAGAAGGATGAGCTCATTTTTGACGATCCATGATTGATCACTGCTCCAGCGATCGTGTTGATCTACTGCAGAGCTCGCATACTCCTCATATCTGGATAAGTGATAAAATACGAAGGCGAATAGGTCGAATGGTAGCGAAGCCGCAGATGACACCACATCAAATGTGTATGGCATGTCGATATCATGTGCTACTGAGAGAGTCTGAGTGGATATAGATCTCTCATCGAGCAGTCCTGATCGTGGGATAGAGTAGTCTGCGGTAGGGTGGCTGTCATTACCATAGTAGATAGTATATCCATCTGAGGGTATATTGGCTACAGCCAAAATCTCGTATCGGATATCATAGCGATGTACGAATATATGATCCAAGACATATCGCAGCCTGGGAGAGACCTGATCGCTGACTATGTATATGAGCGGCTTTATATCGAGCTAAAAGATTAAAAATGTGAACAACAAGTATTTCAAAATTATATTTATAAATTGAACCATAACATGAATGGCTTGTCAAAACATATAATAATCGTCCTGCTCTGTGTACTTGGGCTGTCGCTTCAGGCTCAAAATGTGTTTCAGCCGAAACCGATAGAATACAATCTAAAGGGAGTGGTATATGCGACAGAGAGTTTATTTGAGATACGACCACATTTGCAAGGATTCACCCTAGCCTATAAAAAAGGGAAGCTGGATAGCTACTATAAGACGAGCTATATGTCCTACGAGATAGGGTATATGAAAGATGCGCAAGAAAAGCGTCAGCAAATCACTGGAGAGCGAATAGGAGATGTCAGTCGCAATCCTTTCATCTATGGTAAGCAAAGTCAACTTTTTAACCTACGAGTAGCCTATGGTCAAAAAAACTACCTCTCGGAGAAGACTCGTCGCAAAGGAGTAGCTGTGGGGTGGATCTATGAGATCGGGGGGAGTCTCGGACTCATCAAGCCCTACTATGTCAATGTCATACGCACCTCTGATGACCTGGTAGATAGACAGGTCGAGGCTATCCGCTATAGCGAAGAAAATCGTGATGACTTTTTAGATTTTGATCGGATATATGGAGGCACTAATTTTTGGAAAGGATTCACAGAGATCACACCAACTGTAGGCCTTCATACTAAGGTCGGACTACATCTGGGTCTGGGTGCTTTCGAAGATAAAGTCAAAGCAGTAGAGGTAGGTGTCATGATGGATGTCTATCCCCGAGAGATACCACTCATGGTGGAGCGAAATGATATATCAAACAGTTTTTTCTTAGCTAAGCTTTATGCATCCTTCCAGTTTGGCAGCCGTAAGTTGTAGTCTGAGGTTTGAACTATCGAGGTAATTTCGCAGTTTTGTTGTCACATCAAAATTGAGTGTCGTGGTAGAACTTCCCATCGTCCAAGCAGAACCTAAAACTAAACGTGCCAAGCGTCCAGATTGGCTCCGAGTCAAGCTGCCGATCGGAGAAGACTATAAGCGAGTGCGTCGGCTGGTCGATGAGTACCAGCTACATACCATCTGCCAGAGCGGTAACTGTCCCAATATGGGAGAGTGTTGGGGAGCCGGTACGGCGACCTTCATGATACTGGGTAATGTATGCACGAGGTCTTGCTCGTTTTGTGCAGTGGCGACAGGTCGACCACCAGAGTATGACGAAGATGAGCCACGACGAGTGGCTGAGGCGATCATGCTCATGCAGGTCAAGCATGCCGTACTCACATCGGTCAATCGTGATGAACTAAAAGACAGAGGTGCAGAGATCTGGTATCAGACAGTCGTGCAGACTAAGGAAATGTCTCCGACTACTACCATAGAGACGCTCATCCCCGATACTAAGGCTAACTGGGCGGCGCTCGAGCGTATGGTCGAGGGAGGTCAAGAAGTCGTATCCCATAATATGGAAACCGTAGAGCGCCTCTATCGCATGGTACGTCCACAGGCTAAGTATGCACGCTCACTCGAGCAGATCAAACGTACTAAAGAGCTCGGCACGCGGACTAAGTCTGGATTCATGGTAGGCCTCGGTGAAACTAAAGATGAAGTGCTCCAGATATTGGATGATCTCCGAGAGCACGACTGTGATGTGGTGACTATCGGTCAGTATCTCCAGCCGACTAAGATGCATCTCGAGGTGGCCGACTTTATACATCCCGATACTTTTAGGTTTTATGAAGAGGAGGGTTACAAGCGAGGCTTTGATTTCGTCGAGAGTGGTCCATTAGTCCGATCATCTTATCATGCTGAGCGCCACCTGTAGCTCCTGAAATGTTAAAGAATCATCTTTATACAGAGGATAGTGTGACTATATCACTGTATCAGGTCTAAAAGACAATGTCTCTTATTTTTGAGAGTGTTAAAGAGAGAGGTTGCCTTTGATCATTAGGATCGGAGGTAACCTTTTTTTGTTTGGGGAGGGAAAAATAGGATTTTAAAGAGGTATAGCTATAGGATACTCAATAACATCATATATTAGATTTTCATATAATCTAATCATGAGTATTAAGACATTCTTTTTCAATATATGGCCAGTATTAGCTTTCTTGGCATTGGTGACTTTCATGTTTTTGCCAGAGTATCAAGGAAAGACCTTGGAAAGAGGTGATCAGATACAAGGAATAGCAAAAACTAAACTGCTTCGGGAATACAATGAGAAAAATGATAGATCATACATTTGGAATCCCGCTCAATTCGCTGGAATGCCAATGCTCTACGGTGCTCCTAGCAGTAGTAATGTAATAACCTATGTAGACAAAGTATTTAAGTTAGGTCAAAATAGACCAATGGCTATTTTCTTTGTAGCTCTATTGAGTGCTTTTTTATTGGGACGGATTGGGTTTGGGATGAATAATCTGTTGAGCATTCTATTAGCTGTATCCTCGGCACTACCATTGACTAATTTGATTTTGTGGAAGGCTGGGCATACCAGCAAGATTGATGTTTTGTCATACACATCTTTATTGATATTAGGTGTTGTACTCATATTTGAGAAGAAGAAATATGTGCTTGGATTTTTGATTACTGCCTTTGCCGTGGCAATGAGTTTATATCTCAGGCATCCTCAGATGAGTTATTACATATTTATGGTTTTCATTATTTATGGAGTGCTAAAGTTAGTTCAACTTGCCAAAGGACAAGTAGATTGGAAATCACTACTCTTTGGAGTAGGACTTGTAGTAACTGCAGCCTTAATAGGAGTAGGAAGTAGTGCTACAAAAATATGGAGTATGAAGACGCACTCTGAGCAATCTATGCGGGGCGCTCCCATCTTGACTAATGCAAATCTGGGTGGCGCAGATTCCTCAAGCAAGGTGGAAGGTCTTAATTGGAATTATGCGATGCAATGGTCAAATGGGCTAATAGATATAGGAGGAACCTTCATCCCAAGATTTGTAGGTGGTGGCAGTGGAGAAAAGGTCGGTACTAAATCAGAAAGCTTTAAAAATTTTAGAATAGAGAGAGCGCCTTTATACTGGGGCGACTTGCCTTTTACGGAGGCACCTATGTACTTAGGTGCTATCAGCATATTCTTATTTCTTTTAGGGGCGCTTTATGTGAGGGGTATCTTAAAGTGGTGGCTGGTTTTAGGAGTTTTATTGACCTATCTGATATCAATGGGTTCTAATTTTGAATGGTTTAATAAGTTAATTTTTGATTACTTGCCCTTGTATAATAAGTTCAGGGCTCCTCAGTCTATTTTGTCTATTACTCCTTATTTCTTGTCTTTACTAGGAGTGATGGCTATTTATAGATTGATTAAAGAAGGAGCTTCTAAAGACTTTGATAGAGCTCTCTATATAAGTGGGGGTGTATTGGGTGGATTTGCTTTACTTTCTTGGTTAGTATTGCCAGGGGTACTGTCGTTTGAAAGTGCAGGGGATGGACGATATGCTCAGCAGGGTTTGGACATTTCTGCTTTTGTAGCGGATAGAAAATCTGTATTAAAATCTGACTCGCTAAGAAGTTTGATTTTTGTAGTATTAAGTTTTGGAGTTTTGTGGGCTTACTCTAAGTCTAAAATCAATCAGAATGTTCTTTTAGCTGCTCTCATAGTATTGGTCATAGTTGATAATATTGGCATCAACAATCGATACCTTAGCTTCAGTGATTATGTGTCACAGCGAAAGATTGATAATACCTTTCAACCAAGACCGGTTGATCAGCAGATCATGAATGCGGAGCAAAATCGATATGATTATAGAGTAATGGATCTTACGATTAATACTTTCAACGCAGCGAATACTTCCTACTTTCACAATACTATAGGTGGCTATGATCCTGTCAAATTGCAACGTATCCAAGATGTCATAGATGGATACATCAGTAAGAGTAATATGGGAGTATATAATATGCTCAACACGAAGTATTTTATTACAGGTGGAACTGATGGACAGGCTCAGATACAAAGAAACCCAGGAGCTCTCGGAACAGCTTGGTTTGTAGATAAAATAAGATCTGTTTCAACTCCTGATGAAGAATTTGCTGCTTTAGAAAATTTAGATGCAAAGACGGAGGCAGTGATTCTATCTTCTGAATTTGACCAAAACATAAATAGTGCCGATCTAAATTCTTTATCGAACAATGGAACTATAAATATTACATCTTATGAACCTGACAAAATAGTATATAGTACTACCAATAATGGTGCTGGCCTAGCGGTGTTTAGTGAAATATGGTTTGACGGTAAAAGCTGGAAAGTTTATATAGATGGAGAAGAAGCTCCTTTACTCCGTGCAAACTATTTATTGAGAGCTGTGATGGTTCCTGCTGGAGATCATGAGGTGGTTTTTGAGTTTAGGCCAGTATCCTATTACACTGGTGAGAAAATTACTTTGGCTTCTTCATTGGTATTACTTCTATTAGGTTTAGGGGCGCTTGGTATGTATTTAAAATCAGAATTTTTAAATCAAAACTCTGATTTAGAAATAAAGAATAAGAGTTATAAGTCAACTAAGAAGAAGTCGAAAACGAAGAAATAAATTACTTTCCGTAGTAATTTTTAGTGATTCCTATAGCAACAGGCTTCTTTAATATCCATTTTTGCCAAATGCCATTAAGTGAACCTATACCATATGCACCCACCTGTACTATGAGAGTGAATATGGATAATAAGGCAACATTGAGAGATTTATAGGTTCTATAGGACTGAAAAAATGCCATAGCGGATATGAGCATCATGCCACCCAGACCTATTATAAGCAGTAGTCTTGCTAATGGCAGAAATATAGACAGAGCCATGATGATACATCCGATTAGTACTATCATAGCTGGTAAAAGATGTATGGGTTTTAGCATATCAGGATGCATTGCTGCGAGATTTATCCGAGTGACGCCCCAGTTGTGTATTTGTTTGAAGAATTTCCAAAAGCTGGTTCTTCTTTTGTGATATACATATGCCTCTTCTACAAACCCGACCTTGAAGTCAGCGGCATAAATTCTTGCCGAATAATCCATATCCTGTCCATGTCTAAGGTCGCCAAATCCTCCAATACGATCAAAGACTTCTCTTTTTATACCCATATTAAAACTACGTGGATAATACTTCGCTATACTCTTGGTGCTACCACGTGTGCCCCCTGTACCTAAGAATGACGTCATGGAGTAGTTAATAGCTTTAAGTAGTGGAGAAAAGGAAGGGTGAAAAGTATCAGGGCCACCGAATGCATCAAGATCATTTGCGTTTAAAGCTAAATCCATTTGGTATAAGTAATCTGCTGGTAGGATACAATCTGAATCTACAAACAAGAAGTATTCCCCCTCTGCCAGTGACATCCCTTTATTTCTGGCAGCACCTGGTCCCTGATTTGCTTGTTGATGGTATTTTAACTCAAAGGAGAGTGATAAGCTTCTTATATAACTTTCAGTATCATCTGTAGATCCGTCATCCACTATGATTAATTCGAAATTAGCTTTGTTATAATTTAGCTCATTAATAGAGGGTATTAATTCCTGTAGTTCATTCAGTCTATTATAGGTCGGTATGATAAAGCTGTATTTCATATGCCAATATTATGAAATATAATAGTCAAATTTGTAAGCTCACGATCTTCTAAATCTAAGACAATGCAAGAACGCCACAAAGACAGACGACGATACTACGAGGAGCAAGCCTATACTACCGAGAAGTATGTAATTCCATTTATCAATGATGTTAAGATGATTACTTCTGATATGCGAGTATTGGAGGTCGGATGTGGAGAGGGAGGTAATCTTTTACCATTTCTCAAGATGGGATGCGAGGTGATAGGAGTAGATATAAATGAGAGTCAATTAGGTCGAGCTCGATCGTATCTCGCTGCTGATGGATATAATCAAGTTGATTTGATTTTGGAAGATATTTATAAAGTCTCAATCGAAAGTGTCGGGATATTTGATGTCATTTTTCTCCGTGATGTGATAGAGCATATTCCCGATCAAGAGAAATTCATGAAGTACATCAAATCCTTTCTCAAACCCGATGGTATTATATTTTTTGGATTCCCGCCATGGCATATGCCATTTGGCGGACATCAACAGGTTTTGAAGGGATGGGTGTCTAAGTTACCATATATTCATTTGTTGCCAAAAGTGCTTTATGTAGGACTGATGAAATTAGCTAATGTGCCTGAATCGACAATTGAATCACGAATGGAAATTAGAGAAACTGGTCTCAGTTTAGAAACATTTGAAAGGCACCTCAAAACGAGTGAGTTAGCCATTAGCAAAAGAGATTTGTATGTATTTAATCCAAATTATGAAATTAAGTTCGGCTTGCTTCCGAAGAAAGTACCCAAAATATTTTCAACAATCAGGTTTATTCGAAATTTTTATACTACTTGTGGATATTATATTGTATCGAATTAATAAGATACCCTACCTCCTATGTTCTGTATATATTGGATGGTACTCTTAGAAATTGGTTGACGATCAGTAGAAATGACAGTTTTAATTGCCTGAAATACATACTTTAACAATGCCCAAATATTACCATTTGTTTTCATGATAAAGAATCCTGACCACATAAAAAGATGACTTATGAAATACCGAAATGGTAAGAATCTATAAGCTATAATACTTTTATTAAGTAAAAGATTGCCCAGTTGATCTGGGTAGTTTTGTCTCCCAGAAGCTGCTTTTTTGTGTAGGATGCTGATATCCGAAGTATGTAGGATTCTGTATCCTTTATCCAATATTCTATAGGCTAAATCGTATTCTTCAGCTCCATATAATCCTGTAGTCGTGTATCCTCCTAATTCGTCAAAAACGGATTTTATTACAGCATGTGCTCCTCCTTTAAAGTACGTAGTGTAAAATTGATCTTTTTTTAAGTCATCTTTATTTTTACTTGCTATATCAATGCTACCATCACTTCTTTCTACCACTTTATAAGTTAGTAAGGCAACTTTACTTTGTTTATACTCGGCGAATAATTTTAACGTTTTTTCTATGATATTTTCCTCGATGAATTCAGCATCATCATCCAAGGATATACATATTTCACCTTGAGCATATGAAAAAGCCTTATTTCGCCCAATTGCTACACCCTCATTTTTCTCGTTTTTAATGTATTTGACAAATGGAAATTTAGCTATATAGTCTTCCAGATCAGAATAATCAGCCGTTGAATTATTATTGAAAATGATTATTTCATATATGATGCCACTAGGCTTATTCAAATGATAAATGATATTTTTAATTGCCTCGTAAGTCTCATATGATCGGTTATATGTTAAAATTATAAATGATATTAGCATTGTTTAAATTTGAATAGATTATCATAAATGGTAAGTGTAGTTATAACCAGTTATAAACGAGAAAAGCTTTTGAATAGGGCTATTACATCTGTATTAAATCAGACATACAAAAATATACAATTAATAGTGATCATTGATGATCCTATGGCAGATCTTAGTCATTATTCTCAGTTCAATGATAGACGATTAGAGGTATACAAGAATAGCCAAAATATTGGAGCTCAGCATTCAAGAAATAGAGGCTTAGAATTGACTAAGGGAAAGTATTATATGAATTTGGATGATGATGATTACTTCCATCACAAAAGAGTTGAACTTTTATTGTATTTTTATCTTGGGATTAAATCGTCCGTCAGTTTTGTAAGTTCTATGTCTTCGAAGTTATCTGGAGGCATAAACGGCGTCATGTTCAGACCTAAAAAAATAGATCTAAATAGAATTCTAACATCTAATAAAGTAGGGAATTCAATTTTTACGGAAACTGTAAAAGTGAAAGAAGTAGGAATGTGGGATTCCAATTTACTGGCTGCACAAGATTATGATCTATGGATACGTCTAATTAAAAATTACGGACCTTCCTATATATTGAATAAAAGGCTAATTTATATTGATGATTTGCATAATTCTGGAAGAATTACAAATTCAGAAAATATGCTAAAAGGATACAATTATTGTTTAAAAAAGCATCGCTATATGATGTCAGACATTCAAATTCAATATGCCAATTTCAGATTATCTAGATTAAGGGAAGACAAATACTCTTTTTCTGATCTATTAAAAAGTGTTCCTGTTGAGATGCTCCCCTATGAATCAATAATATTCACTAAAAAACGGATCGAGGACATTTCAAAAAAAATAATTAAAAATGTTTAAAAAAATTGAAGGGGAAAGGATTTATAATATCGTCAAATTTTGGCATAAGAACTTTAAAGATAAAAAAATATTTAAAAAGAAGACAATTTATGCTACAGTTTTTTGATTCTCCAAATGATATTTTTTTTTAATGTTGGCACAAATATGGGGAATAGAATTTTTCCAATACTGAATGATGTACGGAAGATAGTAGCAATTGAACCCCAAAAAAGATGTTATGAATTGTTAAATGATGTTTTCGGTAAGAGAATAATAGTAATACCTAAAGGAGTAGGTCTTAAAAATGAGACAAAAACCATGTTTATATCTAATGTTAGTACGTTAAGTAGTTTTAATGAACAATGGATAACAGATATAAAGAAAAGTGGAAGGTTTAAGAATTATAAATGGAGCAGAAAGGAAACTATTGAAATTGTGACTTTAGACAGTATAATAGAAGAAATTGGTATGCCATTATATATTAAGATAGATGTCGAAGGTTTTGAGTTGGAAGTACTCAGAGGCTTATCTCATCCAATAAAGTATAAATCATTTGAATTTGCGATCCCTGAGGGTAAACAGAATATTGTTGCATGCATTGATAGAATAGGAAAGATTTCTGGCGATAAAAGTGTTTCATTTAATTATTCCATTCAAGAATCTATGGAATGGGCACTAGAGTCATGGGTAACTAGAAAAGAGTTATTAGGGCTTATCGATTCAGTCGAGTTTGAAGCTTCTAAATTTGGTGATATTTATTCTAAAATCGAATAGGCTTGAGTCTAATTAAAATTTTCTCAAATTATAAATTGGAAAATCAAAAGTGATATTTATTGAATTGAAGGGAGGACTGGGAAATCAAATGTTTCAGTATGCATTTGCATACATAATTTCTCTAAAAACGGGACATGAAGTGAAGTACATTTTCAGAGATACTAATCGGAATACCAATAGAGAATTGTCACTCCAGTATTTTGGAATTCCATTGAATGAAATGACTATGATTGAATTGTTTCAATATCAACCATTTCATGGTAAGTTGAAGCGAATTGCGCCATTTTGGAATGAGAAATATCAATATACGGACAAAAGTCCAGAATCCTCACTTTTCAAAATCTTAAACAGATTTGGAAATGTATATATGAGGGGATATTGGAATGATAAGAAATACTTCGTTCCATATAAAAATGAATTGTTCGGATTATTTAAGTTTAACATTGCAAGGAAGTATGAAGACATAAATTGGTTGTCGGAGATAAAAAAATCAAAAGTTAGTGTCAGTATTCATGTTAGGAGAGGAGATTATTTAAACATGACATACGACAGTGGTTTTAAAGTGCTGTCAATATCGTATTATAAAAAAGCTATTAATTTCTTTGAATCGAATTATAAAGATGTTCATTACTTTATTTTTTCGGATGATCCAAAATGGTCGAATGAGTTTTTTGCTAAATGGAATATTAATTATACGTTAGTAAGTTCTGATGAGTCTAGTGGATCAGATTGGAGGGATATGGCATTAATGTCAAGATGTGATCACAATATTATAGCGAATAGTACTTTTAGTTGGTGGGCAGCTTTTTTGAATTCAAATTGCAATGCTCATATAATCGCTCCAATAAATTGGAAAGATAATTTGGACGAGGAAAATTTGATTTTAAATAGTTGGATTAAACTTTAGATTTAATTGGAGAAAAGTCTTTTAATAGGTGCTTTAACTTGAGCAAGTAATTTTTTGTACTTAAAATACCTCTCTTGCTTTTTTGCTTCGGCGACATTGTATAATAGGGTAGAATGATCAAAATCCTCTTTAATATAAAACGCATCACCCCATCCATGTTTGGTTAGTTTCATTACTTTTCTTATAAAACCTTTCTCACCTAAGTATTTATCTATGAAAGATAGTTTCGGGCAGTCTTTATAAAGTGAACCGGTATTTACTTCGAGATATATGTATTTGAAATTACTAAGGTATTCTCCAAGACTTTCTAACGCAATAAGTTCGGCCCCTTGAAGATCAATATTTAAAAAATCAAATGATGAAATATCAATTTGATTCTCTTTGAAATAAATATCTAACCTCCTCGCTTTTTGAAGTATTGTTTCAGTATGAATTACTTTAGGATGGAATATTTTATGGTCTTTAAGCTCAAGAATTGAACTTGATTCTTCATTATTGGTGAGGTGATATTCTAATTCTACATTGTCAATATCCGAAATTAGAATATTGTAGAACTTGTTTCCTTTAACCTTATTGAGATTGCTAATAAGCTTTTTGTAGACCTTTTCATTACCTTCAATCCAAATTACGTTGTGAATATTGTTTTCTTGATAAACTTTGGTTTCTTGCCCAATATGTGCTCCTAGATGGAGTATTCCTTGAGGGTTTAGATCATATTTAGTTAAGAGATGGGTTAGTGAAATTAGCATGATGAAAGTTTAAAGTGTGATGTGTGATTTTTGAGGTAATGCTACATAGTTAGCATATGTAAATTGTTCATAAATCTCAGAATAGTTATCATACCAATAAATTCTATTTTTCATTAATCTTCCAAGACGATATCCCTTAGAATTTAAGAAATCAAAAATATCTCTGAAAAATGTTCTTGAGTCTATCATCGTCCCACCGAATTCGAATTGAATGAGTGATATTCTTTTATTATCTAATGCCTTTGTAGCACCTTTTATAGCGGATAATTCGTTTCCTTCTATATCAATTTTTAAAAAATCTATTTTATGAATTCTGTTGTTACTCATAAAGTTGTCGATTGACTCGATCATAATTTTATCAATTCTAATATTGTCCGATTTGAAATGCTCTATATCTCTAGAAAATATTGAGGCGAGTGAATTGCGTTCTAAAGGAATGATTAATTCAGATTCTGTTGTTTTTTCTCCTATGCCATACTTTTCAATTTGTATTGCTTTATTGCCAGAAAATCTATCAACCAATTTGACGTAGTTGTCGTTATTTGGTTCGAAGGCAAAGATCTGATGTGGAATATTGCGGATGGTTAGTGATCTATTGCATAAAAAAGTGTAATCACCCTTATTTGCCCCAACATCAAATATCGTGAGGGGATCGCTACTCAATTTATGTAGACTTTGTAATAACCAATTCTCTCCATTAGAGTCAAAATCGGTATTAGCGTAATTTAGTTTTCTCAATATAAATTTGTGTAATCTTTCCCACATTTTATAGATGTTTCTCATACCACACCCGATGCAGATCCTCAAATCCCTCAGTAAAATTTACCTCCTCACCATCAACGGTTAATGACCTCTGCTTAGTCAAATTTTGATCGATAGATAGATCCCATTTTACGCTGGCTCTTTGGTAGATCGATTTTCCTCGAGCTGTGATATTATTTTCTAAAAATATTTCTTCTTTCTTTTTCTTGCCAAATATCCATTCCAAAATGTCAAAAAAGTGAATGCCGATATTTAGCTTGATGCCTCCACTTTTGCTGATATCTCCCTTCCAGCTATGGTGATACCAGTTGCCTCGTGGAGTATGATATGTGAGTTGGACATCGTATATTTTATCTGGTGGGTCAGTGTCTACTTGCTCTTTTAGCGTTTTGACAGCTTGATGTAGGCGGAGCTGCATGACCACATTGATTTTTCGTCCCGTTTCTTTTTCTAGTGCTCTCAGTGGTGCTTCGTTCCACTCATTGATGACAAGCGGCTTTTCGCAGATGACGTCCATATCATTGCGCAGGCCATATCGGCAGTGAGCATCATGTAGGTAGTTAGGAGAGCAGATGACCAGATAGTCTACTTTTTCTCCCTTTCTACGGAGCTTGTCAAGATGTCGATCAAAACGCTCAAATTCTGTGAAAAAATCGCACTTCGGGAAGTAGCTGTCTAAAATACCTACGCTGTCATGCGGATCTAATGCAGCTACTAAGCGCCCTCCGGTATCACGGATCGCCGCCATATGTCTCGGCGCTATATAGCCTGCAGCTCCTATCAAGGCGTAGGTTTTCATATCACAATAATACTAATATGTATTCAAACTATCTCGATTGATCTACTTTGCCTTGATATACGGCGGGATTACCATACCAGATTTCTCCAGCGAGGATGTCCTTGGTGACTACGCTGCCAGCACCTATGAAGCTATCACTTCCTATAGTATTACCACATATTATGGTAGTATTGGCGCCGATACTTGCTCCATTTTTAATTAAAGTAGGCTGGAAACAGTCTTTTTGATTCTTGTTTGCTCGAGGAAGCATAACATTAGTGAACACTACAGATGGACCGATAAATACATCGTCTTCTATAGTCACACCGTCATATACGGAAACGTTGTTTTGGATTTTCACTCCATTTCCTATGACCACATTGGGGCCTATATATACATTTTGACCCAGAACACAATTCTTTCCGATCGTTGCAGTTGAGGAAACATGGCAATAATGCCAAATTTTAGTGCCTGTACCTATGATTGCTCCCTCATCAATGATACTTGACTCATGTACGTAGTAATCATTCATTTCTTGACCAGTTTACTATTGATTTAATTACCATCTCTATTTCTTCATACTTTAAAAATGGTGATATAGGCAACGACAATGATTCGCAGGCCATTCTTTCGCTCATCGGATAGCTGCCTTCAGGTTGGTGAATTCTTTGCTCATGAATGGGCTTGGGGTAGTATATGGTAGATTGTATACCTCGCTTTTTGAGATAAGCCTGTAGCTGATCTCTTTGCTGGGTCTTTATGGTATATTGATGATAGGTATGTGTAGAGTCGGTCGCTATGGATGGCGTAGCGATATTCTCCAGCGAGGCGAATGACTCGGAATAGATTTGAGCAATTGACGTTCTTCGAGCGTTCCATTTTGATAAATGCGGCAGCTTTGCAGAAAGAATACTGGCTTGCAGCGTATCCAGACGACTGTTCATTCCTATTCTTTCATGGTTATATTTTTTTGATTGCCCATGCTTGCAGATTTGCGATAAGCTTGCCACCATTTCTTGCGAATTCGTGATGATAGCTCCGCCGTCGCCATAGCACCCTAAATTCTTGGTTGGGAAAAAAGAAAGAGTGCCAATATCACCAATGGTGCCAGCCATTTTCCATCGATAATTACTCCCGATGGACTGTGCAGTGTCTTCGATTATCTTAATACTATACCTATTTCTTAGCTCAAGTATTGGATCCATATTGGCTACTTGTCCAAACAAGTGTTGAACAACTATAGCTTTAGTTTTTGAGGAGATTTTATTTTCGATTTGTTTGACATCAATGAGGTAGTAATCATTAATGTCTACAAGTACCGGTATCGCACCGATTAATTTACACATCTCATAGGCAGATATATAGCCATATGCTGGCATAATGACTTCGTCTCCTGCATTGATGTCAAGTGCTAAATATGCTGCCAATAAGGCATCTGTGCCATTGGCACAGCTCACGATGTAAGAATCTGATAGGTACTTTGACAATTGTGATTCAAAGGCGTTCACTGCATCGCCTCCGATAAATTGACCATTCCGCACAGTTACCTCCCAAGCTTTATCTATTTCGCCTTTGATAGATTGGTATTCACGATCGAGATATGCCATTTTGACTATCACAGTGTCCAGTATTTGATGGATTCATCGGTAAGCTGTTTCCGGTATATTCCTTTGACATCAAAGAGAGTGGTGGCACCTATACTGACCTTTTCAAACCATTGTTCACTCAAGTCTTTAAACTCATCATGAGCTACACACAATATGATGGCATCATATTCAGCCCTAATATCGGAGATCTGCGCATAGTGATTTCGACTATTTTGATAGCTTGCTACATGTGGATCGAGCGTATCGATGCAGATAGAATAGTCATTTAGATAGTTCATGAGATCTATCACTTTGCTATTCCTGATATCACTGACGTTCTCTTTGAATGCTAATCCCATGACTAGGACCTTTGTGTTTCCAGGATTTTTTCCCTGCTTGATTAGCTCTTGAGTGACTTTAGTAGCTATGTGCTTCGGGATATATTCATTGACTCTCCGTCCAGCAGCGATGACCTGTGGTAGATGTCCTACCTTTTTAGCCTTGTGTATCAGATAAAAAGGATCCACACTGATACAATGTCCTCCCACTAAGCCCGGAGAGTATGGATGAAAATTCCATTTAGTACTTGCCGCCTCTATGACTTCATGGGTGGATATTCCGATCTTATCAAATATCACGGATAGCTCATTGATCAATGAGATATTAATGTCACGCTGAGTATTCTCGACCACTTTTGCGGCTTCTGCTACCATAATGCTCGATACGATTTGAGCTTCATGATATAAGAAAGAATCGTAGATTGATTTTACACTTAGAGAAGTGGCGTCATTTTGAGATCCTATTATTTTGATTGAGGATTTTAAGCTTTCCATTAGCTCGCCTGGTACTATCCGCTCAGGAGAGTATGAAATGCTAAATTCAATCGGAGACTTTAATCCGGATAACTCTTCTAAAATGGGCAGACAAACTTCCTCTGTACACCCAGGATATACGGTCGATTCATAGATGACTATATCCCCATGAGAAATTAATCCTCCTACCATCTCGCTGGCTTTGATCAGATACGAAAGGTCAGGACTGTCATCTGCATCAATATCAGTAGGCACAGCTATTATATAGATATTGGCCTTTTTAAGATCCTCTTTATTATTTGTAAACTGGATTTTTGATGATTGGAGAATAGATGTAGGTATTTCTCTATTGAGATCGATATGACGATGCAATGATTCGATACGAGTAGAATTAATATCAAATCCGATAACACTATAGTGCTCTGATAGAGCTATGCTCAGAGGTAATCCTACATAGCCTAAACCAATGATGGCTATTATAGGACTATTACTTTTTGCTATAGATTCATGCTCCAATCTTTATCTTTTATATCGTCATAAACCATTCGGATTCCATCCTCCAGATTGATTTTAGCTGTCCAGCCATGATTTTTCAGTCTGGTACTATCCATTAGTTTTCTTGGCGTACCATCTGGCTTTGATAGGTCGTTTGTTATTTTTCCTTCGTATCCCACTACTTTTTTGATAGTTTCAGCGAGTTCTTTTATACTGATCTCTTCGCCGCTACCTACATTCACAAATTCTCTTTCATCATAGTGCTCCATGAGATAGATCAATGCGTCTGCTAGATCATCAACATGCATAAATTCTCTGAGTGGTGAGCCTGTTCCCCACATCACCACTTCTTCTTGCTTGTCCCTCTTTGCCTCTATGAATTTTCGAAGCAGTGCAGGTAGAACATGACTATTCTTCAGATCATAGTTGTCATTCGGTCCATATAGATTAGTAGGCATAGCCGATATGAAGTTGCAACCATACTGATCTCTATATGCTTCACACATCTTGATGCCTGATATTTTAGCGATGGCATATGGTTCATTGGTCGGTTCGAGGAGACCAGTGAGTAGGTGCTCTTCTTTGATAGGCTGCGGAGCGAGCTTAGGATATATACATGACGATCCTAAAAAGAGTAGTTTTTTGACACCATGCTTGTGGCTCTGATGGATGATATTATTTTGTATCATCAAGTTGTCATACAGAAAGTCAGCCCGATACGTATTATTTGCGTGAATGCCACCGACTTTGGCTGATGCGACAAATACATAATAGGGTTTTTCTTCCTCAAAGAACTCTTTAACTGAGTTTTGATCTCTTAAGTCCAACTCTGAACTGGTCTTAAAAATCAGATTGTCGTAGCCCAAGGATTCTAATTTTCTACGGATGGCAGAACCGACCATTCCTCGGTGTCCTGCGATGTATATTTTGTCACTCTTATTCATGTTCTCTTTTTATTTCAAATCCGTGATCTTTGAGGAGTTTGTCTTTGGTGAAGAGTTCAAGATCGGATAGTACCATTTCATTGATCAATGCATCGAGATCGTACTCTGGCTCCCAGCCCAGTTCAATTTTAGCTTTGGTGCTATCACCTATGAGTAGATCCACCTCCGTGGGACGATAGTAGTTAGGATCTACAGCGATGACTGTTTGACCGATTTCTACAGGATATTCTTGATTAGTAGATTTGGCGACTTTAGCTATTTCATCCTCACCTTTTCCTTCGAATTTCAATTCAACTCCTATTTCCCTGAAAGCCTTAATGCAAAAGTCTCGGATAGTGGTAGTAGTACCTGTAGAGAGGACATAGTCTACAGCCCTTTCTTGTTGGAGCATGAGCCACATACCTCTGACATAATCTTTCGCATGTCCCCAGTCTCTCTTAGCGTCGAGATTGCCAAGATATACGGTGTCCTGTAGTCCCAGCGCAATTTTGGCTACAGCTCGGGTGATTTTACGGGTCACAAAGGTTTCTCCCCTGAGTGGGCTCTCATGATTGAATAGAATACCATTACAAGCATACATGTCATATGCTTCACGATAGTTGACAGTAATCCAGTAGGCATAGAGTTTGGCTACACCGTATGGCGAGCGTGGATAAAACGGAGTAGTCTCTGACTGAGGGACTGCTTGGACTAATCCATATAGCTCTGAAGTAGAGGCTTGATAGATTTTTGTCTTTTGGCTCAAGCCTAATAATCTCACGGCTTCCAGTATCCTCAGAGTGCCCAGGCCGTCAACGTCTGCGGTATATTCTGGACTATCAAAGCTGACTTTGACATGGGACATTGCACCAAGATTATATATCTCGTCAGGCTTCACTTCTTGGATGATTCTGATGATGTTAGATGAGTCCGTCAGATCCCCATAATGCAGTTTAAATCTAATTTCTGACTCATGAGGATCTTGATAGAGATGATCTATTCGTCCTGTATTGAACAATGAACTTCTTCTTTTGATACCATGGACTTCGTAGCCTTTACTTAGCAGCAATTCTGATAAATAGGCTCCGTCCTGTCCTGTTACACCCGTTATTAATGCCTTCTTAGCCATTTATTTCCACTAATTCTTTTATTAATTCCGAATACTTCGGCTCTCTGACAATCTTGCCATGCTCCAACTCTATGATACGATCACACTTTTCGAGTGTTGTGATTCGATGCGCTACGATGATGATCGTTTTGCCTAAAGTCGCTATGTGATTGATGCTCTCCACGATTGCTTTTTCAGTCTCTGGATCAAGAGCACTCGTTACTTCATCAAATACTAAAATCTCAGCGTTCTTATACAGCGCTCGAGCTATGCCTACTCTTTGTTTTTGGCCTCCACTTAGTTTTACTCCGCCTTCGCCAAGATGCATATCCAGGCCGAGTTCTTGCTCAGAGACAAATTTTGCCAACTGAGATTCACGAATAGCATATTCGAGGCGTTCAGCATCAACTTCTACTTCGCCAAAAGCGATATTCTCTCTGAGTGTACCATTCAGTATAAATATATCTTGAGCTACGTAACCTATATTTTTTTGAAATGAGGAATCGTCATTCAGATTCAAAAGAGTATTATCATCTACCCTAAACTCGCCAGAAGATTCTCTAATTAATCGCAAAAGGATTTTAAGCAAGGTAGATTTTCCAGACCCAGACTCGCCGATAATACCTATACTTTCACCCCGATTGATACTCAGGTTTATCTTATCAAGTACGATTTGACGAGATTCTGGATATGTAAAGGATACATCCTTGAGCTTTATATGCTCATGGAAATCAAGCTGAGGGTAGGTCTCAAATTCTTCTAAGGACATACCCACCACCTCTTGTAGCTCATCTATGACATATGAGTGATTTTTTATGCCCAAAATTGAATTCATCATTCTATTTACTGCAGGCAGTATTTTATAGGCTGCAATGGCAAAGAACCCCAGCAGTAAAAGAACGGTTTCTTTGGTCATGCCAGTGAAATATGCATAACCGAAAATCACAAATATGCCAAGTCCGAAAATGATATCATTGGTCTTTTGGTGGATCTTGTTATAAACGCCAAAATAATAGGTGTCTACAGAGTTCAGATACTTTTGGCTTTCGACGTATCTATCGAGAGATTTAGATTCTTTATTGGATAGCTTAATATCCACATATCCTTTCATAGCCTCTATGACCTTTGAGTAATTGATGGGTAGGAGTTTGTTCCGCTCGTAACCTATATCTTTGATTTTATTTTTGCTGTAGGAGTATATCCCTAAAAACACGGGTGCTATTACGGCCATTAACAACAGGATCGCTCCAGGTTTATAAAAGAATAATCCAATACATAGGATGGCTATTACCACTAATTCTGTGCTGAAAAAGAAAGCTTGCATGAGATATTGCTGAGCAAATCTCATTGGGATATCTACGATCTTGTATACATTCTTTCCTGAGGTGCTGTCTTGGATGAATAAATATCCTTGGTCATAGTATCTCCTGAACATCTTCTTGTTGAGCCGGAGTGAGATGTTATAAGCAAATCTATTTTGAATATAGTTGATGTAGAGCGACACAGCATTCTTGACCATGAATGTCAGAAATATCAAAAAGGAAAGGAAAAACAAAAGTCCGATCTCTGACTCTGCACCAGTGATTTGGTAAAAGAATCTCAAAATCGAATTGAAGATATACTCGCCCATATTCGATGCATCAGCTCGAGTATAGCTTTCTCGAGTGATCGCTCCACCTTTGAGAGCAGTAGTGATCATACCGAGCACGACTACCATGCTGAGTACGTCAAAGAATGCATTGAGGAGCATGAGTCCGATCATTCCAATAGATCTCCGCTTTTGATCGGGGTCCAAGACGGACTTGATATTGCGAATAGCATTGAAATATGGATTATTGGATAAAAATTTAAGCACTCTCGATTTCTTTATATAACAAACATATGTATTCTATTTCTTTCGGAGCAAAAAGTCTACGGATCGGTGGGGCTATGAGTAATATTATTCAAACGGGAATATCTTAAATACTGTACTTTTGCGGGCCATTTTTGAAAAAGAATTATGAGACTTCCATTTTATAAATATCAAGCTACGGGCAATGATTTTGTGATTATTAATCAACAGTTAATACCTTACCTGCAGGAGCCCTCAGAAGAATTAGTAGCTAAACTATGCCACCGAAAATTTGGTATCGGAGCAGATGGCTTGATGATCTTGGAGAAGTCAAATAGGAGCGATTTTAAAATGATCTATTATAATTCTGATGGCCGCACTTCTACGATGTGTGGCAATGGCGGCAGAGCTATTGTACATTTGGCATATAGTCTGGGTCTATTCAAAGAAAGGTGCACTTTTGAGGCAGTAGATGGATTGCATGATGCGGAGGTCAAAACGGGTAACATCATCTCACTTAAGATGGGTAATGTATCCAAAATCCGTGAACATGAATCAGATTTTGTCCTTGACACAGGGTCACCTCATTATGTCCGTCTACAGTCAGAAGTTATGAGTACAGACATAATGCCGCTGGCTAAAGAAATACGATATGGAGCTCCTTTCGCAGAAGAAGGTATAAATGTCAATTTTATACAGCAACATGAGGATCATCTCGATGTGAGGACTTATGAGCGTGGTGTTGAGGATGAGACGCTTTCTTGTGGCACTGGGGTGACAGCTGCGGCATTGGTGGCTTCACGAGAGATTGAGGATTTTAGAGATAGATCCGAAATAAATATAGTGACGAAAGGTGGCAAGCTCAAAGTGCGATTCAAAAAATCACCTGTTGGATTCGAGGATATATGGTTGATTGGTGAGGCTCAGAAAGTCTTTGAAGGGAATATTGAGTTATAGTTCCATTTCGTAGTTCAGTTTAGCATTTTTCAGCTCGCTCAGTGCGTGCAGGTCTTTGAGCGCATTAGCGATTATGATACCTTCTTCGTAGGTTTTTAGCGCTTTTTCCTCTTCTTCTATCTCAGCATAGGTAGCAGCGAGATGATAGTAGAGGCCCACATATTGCTGGTTGAGTTCTTTTAATTTCTCATAGTACTCAATAGCCTTATCGTACGCTTCGTTCTTATTGTATTCTTGCGCTATAGCGAAGTGAACAAATTCGTCTTTTGGATCTTCTTTAAGTAGTGAGAATAGGTGATTTATACGCCAATTATCCATCTTTCCATGGGATTGTTTATATCTTACTTTTGTAGAAATTAAACCCGGAGTTAAATTTTTACCGTTTTACAAAAATAGAAAACGCAAAATAAATGAATCTTTTAGTTTGTATAAGTAAAACACCAGAAACAACAGCTAAGATTGCTTTTACAGATGGCAATACTAAGTTTGATGAGAGTGGTGTGCAGTTTATCATGAATCCTTACGATGAGTGGTATGCATTAGTAAGAGCTATCGAGCTCAAAGAAAAGCATGGTGGTTCTGTGACTGTGATTAATGTAGGCCCAGCGGCTAATGATGTAGTAATCCGTAAGGCCTTAGCTATAGGTGCTGATAAAGCAGTACGTATAGATGCAGAAGCGACTAATTCTGTCATGGTAGCTAAAAATATTGCTGATTATGCCAAAGCAAATGGATTTGATGCCATTTTCACTGGTAAAGAGACAATTGATTTTAATGGTTCAGAAGTAGGCGGGTTGATCGCTGGATATTTAGATCTACCATTCGTATCCTATGCATCTGATCTACAGCATGATGGCACTACTGCTACGATCACTCGAGATATCGAGGGAGGAGTAGAGGTCGTAGAGGTTTCTGGCCCATTCGTACTTAGTGCAGCTAAAGGATTAGCCGAGCAGCGTATCCCTAATATGCGAGGGATCATGATGGCTAAGAAAAAACCACTCGAAGTAGTAGCAGCTACAGCTGCTGATGCTCCTGTATCAGTAACTGCATACTCTCTACCTCCAGAAAAAGGAGGAGTGAAAATGATAGATCCAGAGAATATGGATGAGCTCGTGAGATTGTTAAGAGAGGAGGCGAAAGTTATTTAATAAGAACCCAGAAAAATTGCAATAAATGTCTGTTTTAGTATTAGCAGAAAATCCTAAAGGGAAATTCAAAAAATCCGCTTTCGAAGTGACTCATTACGGTCACTTAGCTGCTCAGTCACTGGGCACGGATTGTATAGCATTAGTGATCGGAGACGTTGATAATCCTGCACAGTTGGGCACTTATGGAGCGTCTAAAGTGATCCAAGTAGCTCATACAGGAGGATTTGATTCAAAAGTATATAGTACCATCATCGCAGAAGTAGCAAAAGCTACTGGTAGCGATGTCGTCGTGGTCAATCATAGTGCCAATGGTAAAGCTGTAATGGGCGGTGTAGCGGTGAAACTTGATGCAGGTATCGTATCTCAAGTGAATGCTGTTCCAACACAAGATGGTGGCGCACTTAAAGTAACGAAGCCTGTGTTCTCAGGGAAGGCATTTGCCGAATTCAGCGTAAGCTCTGCCAACAAAGTAATCAGTCTCATGGGTAATGCAATTCCTCTTGCTGCTGTAGGTAGTGACTGTGCTGTAGAGTCTATGTCAGTGGATGCACCTGCTGCAGGGGTCTCTATCAAAGAAGTGAAAACTGTAGATGGTACTGTACCTCTACCAGAAGCAGAGCTGGTAGTATCTGCAGGGCGTGGTATGAAAGGTCCAGAAAACTGGGGTATCATCGAGGATCTCGCTGATACTCTCGGAGCGACGACAGCATGCTCTCGTCCGGTAGCTGATACGGGATGGCGACCTCACCATGAGCACGTAGGACAGACAGGGGTGGCGATAAGACCAAATCTCTATATCGCTGCAGGCATCTCAGGAGCGATCCAGCACCTTGCTGGTGTCAATAGCTCTAAGTGTATAGTAGTGATCAATAAAGATCCAGAAGCACCATTCTTTAAGGCGGCAGACTATGGTGTCTGTGCAGACTTATTTGATGTTGTACCAAGATTGAACGAAGCATTCAAGAAAGCCTTAGCCGAGTAGGCTTTATTTCTAAGAATGTCATCTTATAATTAGCAGAAAGCGCAAATTTCAAATAATTTGCGCTTTCATTGTTTTTTGGAAGCAGATATAGTAGCAGCGTATAATGGTAAAGATAGAGTTAGATATTATTGCATTGTCACACAGCGTGACTCAGTCTCATAATTATGCAGTAGTATTAGGCGAAATAGAAGGAAACAGAAGATTGCCAATAGTGATAGGTGGATTTGAGGCGCAAGCGATAGCCGTGGCTATGGAGCAGATGTCACCTAACCGACCACTGACTCATGATTTATTCAAAAATACTTTAGAGCACTTTGAGATAGATCTCAAAGAAGTCGTCATCAACAATTTGTTGGACGGTGTATTTTATGCCAAGTTAGTTTGTCTGAAAAATGGTGAAGAATACGAGATCGATAGTCGCACTTCTGATGCGATAGCTATGGCAGTTCGTTTTGACTGTCCGATATATACATACGAGTTCATTATGGAGTCTGCCGGAGTAGAGCTCGATGATGAGAGTGTTGAGACCACAGGTGGTGAGATAGTATCAGAAAAGCCCGCTAAAACAACACCGGGTGGATATGAGCGTATGACAGAAGAGGCACTCAATAAACTCTTGGATGACGTCCTGGCTAATGAAGACTACGAAAAAGCGGCCAAAATCAGAGATGAACTCCTCAGGAGAAAAGGGGGGGAGTAATCTCATCTGATATTTATAATCATTGATTTTCACATCTTTTTAATATTCTGGTAAGACTGATCTTGCCCATCGTGCTGTATATTAGTACCTTATTAATAATAAAACGACAGGTATGAAATATGTGATTTTAGCCATTTCCTTTTTGGTGATAGAGAGTGTACATGCTCAGACTTTCATCACTAATAAAAAAGATTTAGATACGGACAGATACAAGGGTATCTCTGGATCTCCGTATCTATTTGACGATTCGGTTGATGCTATTTTGCTGATGAGAGATAGTGATGAAGGTCATACAGTCTCACTGAATATAAATCTGCATGAATCAGAAGTCGAAGTCTATAAATCAAACCAATATGCGGAAATAGAAAAGTCTGATATAAAGGAAATTAGTCTGAGCTCAGAAGGGATAGAATACCTGATCACATATGCTAATGGTACGTTTGTATATAGGATTTTTGCAGGGGACCGTTATTGCCTATTTTTACAGCCTAAAGTGATAATGGAGACTATCATACACAGACCTCCTGGCGAGATTATCGAAAAGGAAAGATTCAAGAGAAAAGATCAATACATCATCAATATAGCGGATGAATCCATGACAGTAGAGCTCAATAAAAAGTCTGTCGCAAAAGCACTTGGGAAAGAAGCTGAAGCCAAAATGAAATCAACCAAAAATAAGATTAAGTCTCTTGGTGATTTCATCAGACTCCTCGAAGCCTTGGAAGAGTAATTAAGCATAAATCTAAATGTAGGCATGCACATTTTATCATGTTAGTCGATTCTCCTTGCAGTATATTTGCGGGATGAAGAAGATTAGGAATTTTTGTGTCATAGCTCATATTGATCATGGTAAGAGTACGCTGTCTGATAGACTGCTCGAGCGAACGCAGACAATATCGCAGCGAGATATGAAAAATCAGGCGCTCGATGATATGGATATCGAGAGAGAGAGAGGTATCACTATCAAGAGTCATGCTATCCAGATGTACTATAAGCATACAGATGGTGAGACATATACTTACAATCTCATTGATACTCCCGGACACGTCGACTTCTCGTATGAAGTGTCACGTTCTATAGCCGCATGTGAAGGAGCGTTGCTTCTCGTCGATGCATCTCAAGGAGTACAGGCACAGACTATTTCTAATCTATACCTGGCTATAGAGCATGATCTCGAGATCATCCCGATCCTCAATAAAGTGGATATGGAGAGTGCCATGGTCGAGGAGATGTCTGATCAGATTATTGATCTTATCGGCTGTGACAAAGAAGATATCATATTAGCCAGTGGAAAAACAGGCATAGGAATAGAAGATATACTATCTGCGATCGTAGATCGCATTCCTGCTCCTAAAGGAGATCCCAAGGAGCCTTTGCAAGCATTGATTTTTGATTCAATGTTTAACTCATTTAGAGGAGTGATCGCCTACTTCCGTATCATCAATGGGGTGATCAATAAAGGAGATGACATACGTTTTGTCAATACTGGCAAAGTGTATAGTGCTGATGAGATCGGTATTCTACAGTTGAATCAAGTCCCCAAAAATAGACTTGAGGCAGGTAATGTAGGCTATGTAATCACAGGTATCAAGGAGTCTAAAGAGATCAAAGTGGGTGATACCATCACTCAGGATAAAAACCCGTGTCAGTCGGCTATTCAGGGATTTGAAGAAGTGAAGCCGATGGTCTTTGCAGGTATTTATCCTATTGATAATGATGATTTTGAAGATCTAAGAGATAGCCTCGAGAAACTACAACTCAATGATGCCTCATTAGTATTTGAGCCAGAGACATCGATAGCTTTGGGTTTTGGATTCAGATGTGGATTCTTAGGTATGCTTCATTTGGAGATTATTCAGGAGCGACTATCTCGAGAGTTTGATCAGGAGGTGATCACCACTGTACCTAACGTGTCGTACAATGCATATACTAAGAGAGATGAGCACCTCATCATCAATACTCCTGCGGATCTTCCAGAGCCTACTTTGCTCGATAGAGTAGAGGAGCCATATATTAAGGCACAGATCATCACTAAGCCGGAGTATATCGGGGCTATCATGACACTATGTATGGAGAAACGAGGCGAGCTCCTCAATCAGACATATCTGACTACTGAGCGTGTAGAGTTGTCTTTTGATTTGCCATTAGCTGAGATTGTTTTTGATTTTTATGATCGTCTGAAGTCTATCACGAGAGGATATGCGTCTTTTGATTATGCTCCGACTGATTATAGAGCTTCTGATTTGGTCAAGCTCGATATTAAACTAAATGGAGATTCTGTAGATGCTCTTTCTTCATTAGTACATAGGACTAAGGCAGATTCTTTCGGACGTCAGATATGCAAGCGACTCAAAGAGCTACTGCCTCGTCAGCAATTCATGATCGCTATACAAGCTGCGATTGGGGCTAAGATAATAGCCAGAGAGACTATCTCTGCCCTGAGAAAGGATGTGACAGCCAAGTGCTACGGTGGTGATATCACTCGTAAGCGTAAACTCCTCGAAAAACAAAAGAAAGGAAAGAAGAAAATGCGTCAGATAGGTACCGTACAGGTCCCTCAGAAGGCATTCTTAGAAGTACTGAAGCTTGGTGACAACGGGTAGTTTAATTAGCCCACTGATAGGTGTAACTTAAGAATACGCTGACAGGATTACCTGTTTTAGGGTCAGAGTTTAAGAAGTAGACATCTAGCTCTATGACTTCCTCTCCTTCTTTTTGATTGCTATCAAAGATGAAATCTATGGTTGCTGAGTCACCTGGCTTGATAATCCCTTGAGGCCAATTGGCCTCTGTGCAGTCGCAGGTCGATACGATGTCTATTTGCACATCTTCTTTAGAGATATTCGTGAATGTGAACGCACTTTCGACCTGATCACCTTTCTTGACCTTGCCGAGATCTATATTTTCCGTTTCAAATTTTACTAAACTTTGTTGTATTTGCGCATTCGAAACAATCGGTAGTAGAAATAGGGCAAACATCAAGATTCTCATAGTGATACTTTTTTCTCTGAATAAGACGACAAAAATAGAGCCTTGTTACGAGGGAGGCCTTCTATTAAGAAAATATTAATGAACCAGAGGTAGTATGACATGGCGATCATCACTGAGTGTGATTTTCATGTAATGTAGTCCTTCGTGAATATTAGTAAGGCTGATTGCGAGCTTATCTTGCTTGCTTTGAAACTTATTCGTCAGCACAGATTGACCCAATAGATCAAAGAGCTCTATAGATGTTACCTGATTTAAGATAGGAGAAGTTAGGAACACTTCCTTTTGATCATTGGAGGGGTTAGGAAATAAAGTGAATGTAGCGCTCAGCTGTGGATCATAGATGGATGACACTAAGTCGACTAAGACAGTGTCAGAAACTATTAGACAGCCATAGCTATCACTGACTGTGAGCTGATATACACCGCTGAATAAACCAGTCAGATCGGACTCATCAGAGAAGAACTGCCCATTTATCGTCCAGCTATACTCGTATGGCATGACACCGCCCGTGACACTGATGAGTATTTGCCCATTGCCATCATCGCTATTTGTGTTATCATTTACACTATCGATAGTCAGATTGAGTTCTTGCGGTCTTATGATTTCGACTGTCTCTGTAAAGCTGCAGCCAGAGGCGTCTGATATTGTGATGGTATGTACACCTTTTGGTAGACTATTGTCTTCACCTAAGAGTTCGCTTGAGATCTCATAGGGAGGATTGCTACCCGTGATCTCAAGATCTATGAAGCCTATCGAGTCATTGTGACACTGCGGTTGGATGACATTTATTGTGGATGTGATCTCTGGTTGATTATTGATATAGATTGAGCACTGACTCTTATTACCAGAAGCGTCAGTAGCTTCGTATATTTCGACAGATAGACCGACGGGGTAGGGTTGATTGATACCCCGGCCTGATAGGAGCCTTATATCAACATCTCCACAGTCATCTGTCGCAGTAGGTACGCTATAGCTGAAGGGGGCACATGTAGATATATAGAATGTATCTGCAGTACAAAATATTATAGGAGAAACTGTATCTACTTGGGCTCCAACCATAAATGCCTCTGATAGACTATCCTCATTTGCGTCGACTACCGTTACATCATAGCTGCCAACTGGTAAATCTGAAATGGATAGTGTTGTATCCCCCGTACTCCAAGTGATAGAGTAGGGCGGCAGCCCCCCACTTATTGCTACGACTATAGATCCATTCGCTTCTTCACAGCCAGAATCTTCGATGGTAGCGCTTATTAGTATCCCTGTATCCTGTGTGATGGCATAAGACTGCCGAGCAAAAAGTGGCAGATCTCCTGATCGATTGTTATTGCCATTGGCAATGTTAGCGCCGAGGTAGAGATAGATGGAGTCACTATTAGTTTCCTCATCAAGACTCCATAGAGATGAATATCGTATGGTATCCATCTGTCTAAAAAACTGAGCCGGCTGGTGCTCTAAGTATTCTCGATCTGCTGTAGAGGATATGGCTGTGTTTTCACCATTATTGGAGAAGCTCCCTATGCTACTCTGATCATCTCCGAGAAGTGTCATCTGAAATCCTGCACGCTCTGCAGGTCCCGAGATCTTGATGATTTCTACTTCGATTTGATAGGCTGTATTAGGTCGGATTTGAGGGGGGAGACCTTTGATATTGACAGTGGCGTCGATGATGCCTGCGCCACCTATATGACAGCCTGCATTGTCACATCCTCCTTCTCCAGGAGCGCCCGTGGTGCGTTGTGGAGGATTAGCAGAAAATGACCAAATAATGAGCATGCAGATGCCCGCTGTGGCCCATCTTAGGATACGTATGTGCATAGTCGACTGTCGTGTGTGACAGTGAATATACAGTATCAGCCCCGCAGTTGGGATATTCTACTCAGAAAAGAGACTATCTACGAAGGCTTTTTTGTTGAATACTTGTAGATGATCAATGCCTTCTCCTACACCGATGTACTTGATAGGTACTTTGAATTGGTCTGATATACCGATCGCTACACCTCCTTTAGCAGTGCCGTCAAGCTTAGTCAGCGCTAAGCAAGTGACTTCAGTAGCTTCGGTAAACTTAGTAGCTTGCTCGATAGCATTTTGGCCTGTTGTAGCGTCGAGTACGAGCATGACTTCATGCGGAGCTCCTGGGAGTTTTTTATTGATTGAGTTTTTGATCTTAGTGAGCTCTTTCATCAGGTAGGTCTTAGTATGTAGCCTTCCTGCCGTATCTATGAGTACTATATCTGCTTCTGTATTGATAGCATGCTGTACGGTCTCATAGGCTACTGCTGCAGGGTCGGTATTCATCCCTTTATTGTAAAAGTCACAGCCTACTCGATCGGCCCAAATACCTAATTGATCTACCGCTGCAGCCCTAAATGTATCAGCCGCTCCAAGTACTACCTTGAAGCCTTTCTTAGTAAATTGATGAGCCAGTTTCCCTACGGTGGTAGTCTTACCAGTGCCATTGACACCCACTACGAGTATGATGTGAGGACTATTTATACGATTATAGTCAAAGTCATCTACATCGACTGTATTATTCTCTGAAAGTAGATCTGTGATGACACCCTTGAGGATATCGTTGAGCTCGTCAGTGTTGAGATATTTATCTTGAGCTACACGTTCTTCGAGTCTTTCTATGATTTTGACGGTGGTATCGAGTCCGACATCTGACTGGATCAGTATGTGCTCCAGTTCATCTAAGAAACTCTCATCTACAGTAGATTTTCCAGCTACTGCTTTAGATATTTTACCAAAGAAGCTCTCTTTTGTTTTTTGCAATCCTTCGTTTAGCTCCTCCTCTTTTTCTCGGGTAAAAAACTTCTTAAAAAAACTCATGAAATGGGTCGTGTATATATGTGAAAAAAGGCTTTCCTTAAATGTAAAGAAAAGCCTTTCTCAAAATAAAATCTCTCTGTATACTTATTATTTGTTAGCAGCGAGGTATTCGTTCACTTTGTCCTTGTGGATCATTATTTCTTTATACGAATATTTACCTGTAGCTGGATTCTTTACGCTTGTGACTACTTTTACATGGTCCCTGCCTGACCCAGCGTTTGCTGCTCTTTGTGCTACTCTTGCGTTCTTCGATACTTTAGCCATGTTACTTTATTTCTTTGTGAATTGTATACTTCTTCAAGATAGGGTTGAATTTTTTAAGCTCCAACCTATCAGGAGTATTTTTTCTATTTTTTTGAGTAACATATCTTGAAGTGCCAGGCATGCCAGTTGCTTTATGCTCTGTACACTCGAGTATGATCTGTTGTCTATTACCTTTGGATTTCTTAGCCATTATCAGATATGTTGTATGATTATAATTGTACTCCGATATCTACACCTTTACGCTGTAGATCTTTGAGGTATTCGTAGAGGCCGATTTTGTTAATATTTCTCATCGCAGACGTACTGAGTCTGAGAGTCACCCACTTATCTACCTCAGGGATGTAGTATCTCTTCTTCTGAAGATTTGGTTCAAATCTTCTCTTCGTCTTTCTATTTGAGTGAGACACGTGATTTCCAGTGATTGGTCTCTTCCCTGTTAATTGACAAACTTTAGACATCGCTTTCTATTTTGATGTTCTCCTGTTGGAGGTCTATTTTTTAAATCTATGAAGCTTTTTATTGCTTCGCACAAAGTAGTGACTCCGGCAGGAGTCGAACCTGCAACCGCTTGATTCGTAGTCAAGTACTCTATCCAGTTGAGCTACGGAGCCATGGTTTTTATTACGTATTGAGACATATCTACTCAATGTTAAATACCTTTCTCAATATTCATCAATACACTTCTGTCTTGATTTAGGGGTGCAAAAGTAGGCTTTTACATCCTAATATGAAATAGTTTCCAGAAAATAAATTCTAAAAATATCGATATATCGTAGTTCCTAAGGGTGAAATACGGAGAAGGGGACGAAATCAACTAAATCATTCGCTCGTATGCCGATATAGTAGATGCCATCTGGGAAATCGGATACATCTATCTGCTCTGATCGAGCTGAGGTGCTGCTTGGTATGATGGGTTTGCGATAGATCAATCGACTCGCATAGTCAAAAATGACAATTTCAAAATGCTTTAACTCGTCAAGCTCGAAACTGACATTGATGAAGTCCGATGTAGGATTAGGCAGTATCCCGCTGATCTGAAACTCTCCAAAGCTACACTCGTCAATGCCCGCAGCTATACTTAATGTAGTATCTGCCCGACAGGTCATGTCACGATCGGTCGTCACGCTTAGTTCATAGTTTCCGGCTTCCAGAAACCTAAATTCACCGGTTCGATTAGATACACTCATGCCGGACATAGGAGAGAGTGTATAGCTCAGAGCACTACGGGTATCAGTAGTATCCGTCATAATGTTTAGCTGACCGTCAGTAGCCTCTATGCAGGATTCATCAATGATAGTGAGATCACTGATGTCTACTTTACAGCAGTCAGCGATACCTTTGATACTACGCCATTCTGCGAAAGCAGCTGCCGCATCGAGGCGACCTCCAGTCGTAGATCTACCTATGAGCTCTGGTACAGGACTCACAGTGGTCAATAATGTACGACGTAGCTCGAGGACGATACTCCTGGGATCTGTGATAGACAGCTCATATGCTTCATCACAGATGACACTATAGAGTAGAGATGCAACACCAGCGACCACAGGAGCAGAGGCTGACGCACCGCTAAATGAAGTATTGAGCTCTCCATTGAGACCGGTGGTATAGATCTCATCACCTGGAGCACCCAGATCTACACTCTGTGCACCATAGCCTGCAGCTTGTACCTTATTATCTTGTCGGTCTGTATTGGTGACGATGATCAGATAGTCGGATAGGCAGGTAGAGGGGAGATCCCCCTCGGTGTCTACATCGACATCCGCATTAGGGGCCGAGGTGAAATTGATCACTCCCACTGATCCTAATAAATCATAGATCTCACACCAACTTGGAAAATCCTCAGGAAATAATCCCGAAGCGCCTCCAGAATAATTAGATACGACGACATATGCACCAGATTCGCCCTGTGTCTCATTGTATATTCTGCGCTGAGTATAGATATACTCATAGGCTCTGACGATATCCGCTATGTTAAATCCTGCTTCTCTACCTCCGCTGGTGAGCATGAGTTTTACGTCCCAGTTCATCCCAGCTACTAAGACACCATTATCCCCGACAGCGCCGATGATGCCTGCTACGGCAGTGCCATGGGTACGATTTCTATGTTCGTCATTGTCGGTAGTGGCATTCCAACCGAGATAGTCATCTATGTAGCCATTGCCGTCATTGTCTATGCCATCGTCAGGTATCTCTCCTTCATTGGTCCAAATATTGTCGGCATAGTCTCGATGAGTGATGTCATATCCATCGTCAAATATGGCGACCACGATATCGTCACCATTGGGCGCCTGACCTCCTGTAGTGACGTCCCATATTTCAGGCATGCCTATCTGAGTGGCAGCCCACTGTCCGGGGAAATCAGGGTCGTCAGGTGTATAGCGAGGCTCGATAAGTTGATTTGGGTAGGCACCATCTATTTGAGTGGATTTGAGGCTCTTCTTGATCTGATTTATAGGCCTTTCTTCAGAAGTCACGATGAGATATAGACCCAATTCTCCAAATATTGATTTCACTTCAGATATTTGGCTATTCTTTTTTGCCTTGGCGCCGAAAGTAGGATCTGTAGATTTGATGATCCATTCTCCTGGGATGACTTTTTGGGCTGTGAGCATCGTGCTTAGCAATGTCATAAATGCCAGTAAAATTCCTCTTGAGAAGTGATTTTTTCTCTCCATCCGATTATCGATCAAGCTCATACTTTCTTATTAACGCAATAATCGGACTTATTGCGTATCTATTCGGAGATGACGATGGCTAATTTTTTGTCGTGAGCAGCGATACGAGTGATTTTATCGATGCCGTAAGGTGCCAGATCCATGATTTCTACCCATTGTCTACCGGTATTAGGATGATAAGAGTAGAGTTTACTGCCTTGTGCAGAGATTAAGGCGCCATTTGGGAGTACCTCAAAGTCTTCGCTTTCTTTTAGCGTATTTACAATATACTTAGATATGTCATCTTCGAGATCTTGTTTTCTGATCGTCCATGATGACCCCAGTTTTTGGACATAGTATAGGCCGCCCTTACCGTCATACTTCAGGGCTCGACCGACATTGTAGCTGACGAAGGTCTCTCTATTCGACGCTAAGTCCACTAATATCAATTTATGAGGATCACCTACTAAGAATAATGCGATCTGATCATTAGGTAGCCACTCATAGTAGCCGATATTGTCATATCTATCTAATAGTCGCTCACCAAAGCTTTTCTGATCAGTCGGATAACTCCAGAGCGTCTGCGGCACAGGCTGACTATCATCCAGCTCCTGTCGTACCACGGAGTATTTGTCCTTTTTGTACTTTACAGGAGAGTATTCGCTTTCTTCTGTGGCAGTGATGCGAGATAGTTTTTGGCTGCCGAGTTTGAGTTTATACACGTCTGTCAGGCCCAGCGCATCATAGTTGCTCGTGATGAGTAGCTCATCATCTGAGACGAAAAATGGTTGATTATTATATCCAGATTTATTGAATGAGGTAGCAAAAGTCGGATCACTCAGCATGACTTCGTCAGCTCCATTAATGGACATGTCGAGGACTACAATATTAGTCGTGGGAAGCTGAGCAGATAGGCTAAGGCTGATCAATAGGATCAGCCAAGAGTAGATCGTTTTTTGCATATCAGAGATTAGTCTTTAGTGGCTGACTTAAATATACGATTCCATCTGATACCATTGAATAAGCTACCATCTTTGGTGCTAAACCAAATGAATAGCGGCTTTCCGACCATATGATCAAATGGCACAAACCCCCACATCCTTGAGTCTTCTGAGTTGTGCCTATTGTCACCCATCGCCCAATAGTAGTCCTGCTTGAATGTATATTGGTTAGTTTGCTCTCCATTGATGAAGATCTGTCCATTTTTCACCTCCAGATCATTGCCTTCATATACACTGATTATCCGGCGATAGAGTGCTATGTTTTGTGGTGTCAGAGTAGTGGTAGCGCCTTTAGCGGGCACCCATATTGGCCCATAATTGTCCACTGTCCACTTGGGGAAGTGCTGAGGATCATGCGGGAAAAGCTCCTTTGGTCTTGATTGGAATGGGTAATTAGTGAATTGTACTTTGTTATCAATAGCCTTAATCGCCTGTTTTTCAGCATCTGTCAGTACCATGTAGGCTTGACCATTTTGTTGTATACCAAAGTCCGATGGAGAAAGGCCGACTTTCTCCAGGTCTCTGCGGGTGACATTTGTGCCATTGAGATTTGAGAGATAGGTGAATTGTATATTCTCTGGATTTTCACCTGGCTGGCCGTTTATATATACCTGGCGATTGATGATCTGGAGGCTATCTCCCGGTGCTCCTATGCATCTCTTTATATAGTGATCTTTTTTATCGTTAGGCCTTACTACATAATCTTTTCGCTGAACTTTTTGACGGAGCTCAGGATCTTGACTGATGTAGTTATTCAGATCTCTATTCACTTGGCCTACGGTATAGCTACGACGACTCGTGATATATACACTATCTCCCACTGGCCAATTGAATACTATCGGGTCATTTCTTTTGACTTTAGACAGTGCAGGTAATCTATAGTATGGTAGTGATGGCTTCTTGAAGTATGACTCTGTACCGAGACCTGGCACTCTATTGTGTAGGAGAGGCACCATCGCTACAGTCTGTGGAGTACGGATACCATAGCTCATCTTACTGACGAATAAGAAATCACCGACTAATAATGAGCCTTCCATTGATGGAGTAGGGATCACATAGGCTTCGATTAAAAACATTCTGATAAATGCAGCTGCAAATACTGCAAACACAATAGACTCGACCCACTCTCTGAAGTCATTCTTGGCATACGGATTTCTCTCGATGAGTTTTTGGTACTGTCCTTTGTTGCCCGCTTTTTTAGCCTCGACTATTTTTTGTTGATACTCTTTCTCTTTAGCGATGATTGGGCCTTCGTACTTAGCGCTTTCATCTTTAGCGAGGCGATAAAAGCTGATCGGTGGATAGATCACCGCCAGAGCTGCTTCGCCAAATGAATCTCTGCCAAAACTACGTACTGTAGCCACAGCCAATCCTGCCACGATGAAAAAAGCAACAATCGGGACTAAGAAGAGCAATCCATACCAGCGAGAGCGCCCGACCTTCTCAGAGAGCTCCATGAAGTTGAGGACAGGTACCAGCCCTTTCCAGCTTTCGATTCCCATTTTTGGGAATAACAAATACATGCTCAGTGATAGGAGAATGTAAAAAACAATAAAGTAGATCAGTACTGCCACTCGTATAGGGTTTTAATTATTCGCACAAATATAAAAAAGCGCTCCCGTTAAGTGCTTCTTAAAACCGATCACTGCATTGATAAGAAATACGAATAGATACATATATCGGACTATGTAGTCGATCAACGGTTCTATATACAGACCGCTCTCGACGAAAAGGCTCTATATCTCTACGAATGATACAACAAAGAATAACTGTTGATCAGGAAGATTTAACCAAATATTATTCCTTGTTCATCGATGATATGTGATGCTTAGTGCGATATTTGATGCCATTGGCAAAATATGTTACAGGGTTTTGAAGAGTATTGTCGATGTTCTCTCTTCATTAGTCGATATTTTGACGCCATGATGAATGGTTAAGGAAATCTTAAGGTTAGTATTAGTGAACTTTAAAATGGGGAATTATGATCTTATCAATCACAACATGGTGGGAGGCACTGTCTTCCGCTGAGCAGATATACTGGGGTATTGCGATAGTCGCTTCTGCGATTTTTATCATCCAGACGACATTGACTTTGATCGGACTCGACAGTGATGTAGATTTTGATGTCGATGATTTAGATACTGGCTTTTCGGTATTCAGCGTGAGGAGTGTGATTGCTTTTTTCGTATTCTTTGGCTGGGGAGGCGTGGCAGCTTTGGCATCGGGACTGCGTCCACCTCAGGCGCTTATGATTGCATTTTTGATCGGATTTTTAGCGATGGTAGCTATAGCCTACGTGTTTTTCAAGTTGCTACAGCTTCAAGAGTCAGGCACGGTAGATGTCAAGAGTGCGATCTCGAGAGAGGCAGAAGTCTACTTGACTATTCCTGGTCATAAAGAGGGGATCGGCAAAATACATGTGGATGTCGAGGGTAAGATGATGGAGTTTGATGCTGTGACGGCAGACTCGACTATACTGACAGGCTCTATAGTACGAGTGAAAAATGTGGATCGTGAGAATGTCATGCTCGTAGAGCCTATTTAAGGCATGCACTGATAAAATCTATAGCGCTCATCAGTGAGAGTGCACTATTATATAAAAACGTATAAAATCAATTACTATGGAATTATCTCTTGTTTTAATCGGATTAGGAGTCTTCATTGTCGTAGCTGCGGTCATGCTATTGATCAGTCGGTATAAGATCTGTCCTTCCGACAAAATCTTAGTTATTTATGGAAAGTCAGGTCATGGTTCGGCCAAATGTGTGGCCGGTGGAGCGGCATTTGTATGGCCTGTCATCCAGGGGTACTCTTTTATGGATTTATCTCCCATCTCTTTAGACGTGGACTTACAAGGCGCATTGAGTAAACAAAATATACGAGTGAACGTGCCTTCCAGGTTTACTGTAGCAATCTCCAGAATTGATGGTGTTATGCAGAATGCTGCCAATAGATTATTGGATAAGTCAATCAGTGAAATTAGAGAAAATGCGAAGGACATCATCTTTGGTCAGTTGAGGCTGGTCGTGGCGACTATGGATATCGAAGAAATTAATGCAGATAGAGATAAATTTCTTTCGAATGTTTCTCAAAATGTCGGCTCAGAACTTAAAAAAATTGGCTTAGAGCTAATCAATGTTAATGTCACTGATATCCAAGATGAGTCTGGTTATATAGAGGCATTAGGTAAGGAGGCTGCAGCCAAAGCGATAAATGATGCAAAAAAGAGCGTCGCTGAGAAAGACAGAGATGGAGCTATCGGACAGGCAGAAGCCATGCAGGATCAGAGAGTAAAGGTGTCAGAGGCAGATTCTCGGGCCCAAATTGGTGAAGCCGAAGCTCAGAAATTACAAAGAATACAAGTAGCTACGGCTAATTCGGAGGCAGAAGCTGGTGAAGCTGATGCACAGAGATTTGAGCGAATCCGTAGATCTGAAGCAGAATCAGAAGCCAGAATAGGTGAGGCGAGTGCCAAAGCAAAAGCTGTGGAGGGAGAGAATGAGGCACAAATCATGATCGCCAAATCCAATGCTGAGCGTAGACAGCGAGAGGCAGAAGCAGAAAAATTGGCTACAGCCTCAGAAAAAATTCAAAAGGCTAATGCCCTTGAAGAGGCCTTCAAGGCAGAGACGGCTGCAGAATTAGCACGTGCCGCTAAAGAAAAGGCATCTCAGGAGGCAGATGTTTTGGTCCAGTCCGAGATCGAAAAACGAAGAGTTGAGATTGAAGCTGAAGCTGAAGCTGAGAAAATAAGAAGAATAGCTAAAGGGGAGGCTGAAGCCTTATTCTTGCAGAAGAAAGCAGAAGCAGACGGGATGTTTGAAATACTAAAGAAGCAAGCTGATGGATTCAATCAAATCGTGAATGCGACTAATGGTAATCCTCGAGAGGCGGTACTTATGCTCATAGCCGACAAGCTTCCAGAACTCGTTAAGACGCAGGTGGAAGCCATTAAGAATATTAAGATCGATAAGGTCACAGTATGGGAAAATGGATCGGAGTCAGCTGATGGGGGCAACTCTACTTCCAAATTTATCTCAGGACTTTATAAGTCTGTCCCTCCACTCAATGACCTATTCGATATGGCGGGTATGGATCTCCCAGGATACTTAGGCAAGGAGACGGCTGAGGGCGTAGTGGTCGAGTCTAAGGAAGAGTCAGAATAGTCGTCTATATATGTTAAAATCTCTTATTTGAGTCATAAAAAGGTCGCCAGTAGGTGGCCTTTTTTTCTTTTGCACGTCTATAGTTTTGAGAGAATTAAATATTGTGAAATTCAATTGTTCGGTAGTTATTTTTTTAACAAAATGATTATCCGTAAAACATAGGAAAATTTCTATATATCGAGTTATCTTGCCCATCCCCAGTTGATCATGTCTGAAATCAGTAGTCCCAGCTACCGAGCCAGTGTCAAAAGCGTGCATTGGAATGAATAACATTTTTATCTTCTAACATTCTTATAAGTAAATCGACTCAAATGACGAAAAACTTACTATTTACATCGTCTGATCAGGCGCTTATTAGCCGATTTAGACGATCCGTTTTACTATTATCTATGAGCTTGCTTTTAGCGTTTTCAGCTTCTGCGCAGCTAAAATTGGGAGGGGACCCTGCCGATATAGATGATGGTTCTATTCTCGAGCTCGAGAGTACTACGCAGGCATTCGTGCCTACACGTATGACCTCTGAGCAGCGAGATCTCATACCGACACCATTGACTGGTGCGATAATATTCAATCTCACTGAGAGCTGTGTTCAAGTGAATCTTGGACCGCCTGAAGATCCATATTGGGATTGTTTGATTGACAATTCTTGGCTGACAATGATGGGTATCGATACTGCTGGTACTGTAGGTCCACAAGGACCACAAGGTGAGCAAGGTCCGGCCGGTCCAGAAGGTCCACGTGGCATGCAAGGTCCAGCAGGAGCACAAGGCGAACAAGGACCACAAGGTATCCAAGGCCCAGCTGGCCCACAGGGCGAGCAAGGACCTCAGGGTGTAGCTGGTGCTCAAGGTGCTCAGGGTCCAGAGGGGCCTAAAGGAGAACAAGGTATCCAAGGTCCTGCAGGCCCACAAGGGATTGAGGGACCAAGAGGTGTTCAAGGTACTGCTGGAATAAGTGCATATGAGGTATGGTTGAAAAATGGCAATCAAGGAACAGAAGCTGACTTCTTAGTTTCATTAATAGGAGCAACTGGAGCCACTGGAGCCACTGGAGCCACTGGTCCGCAAGGTGTCCAAGGTGAAGTTGGACCACAGGGTCCGCAAGGAGAACAAGGTATTCAAGGAGAAACTGGTGCTACTGGCGCCACTGGTGCTCAAGGACCACAGGGGCTTCAAGGTGAAGTTGGCCCACAAGGTCCGCAAGGAGATACTGGCGCCACTGGTGCTATCGGTCCTCAAGGCCCGCAAGGGGAGCAAGGTCCTCAGGGAATCCAAGGGGAAGTTGGCCCACAGGGTCCACAAGGAGAGACTGGTGCCACTGGCGCTGTCGGCCCTCAAGGCCCAGTTGGAGCACAAGGAGCTACAGGTCCTCAAGGACCACAGGGTGTCGCAGGAATCCAAGGCCCAGTAGGTCCTCAAGGGGAAGCTGGTCCTCAAGGTCCTGCAGGATCACAAGGTGCAACAGGCCCACAAGGCCCACAAGGAATTGCAGGACCGCAAGGCCCACAAGGCGAGACTGGCGCTCAAGGTGAGCAAGGCCCACAAGGAATTCAAGGAGAAGTCGGCCCGCAAGGTCCACAGGGACTTCAAGGCGAGGTAGGCCCACAGGGTCCTCAAGGTCCACAAGGACTTCAAGGTGAAGTTGGTCCACAGGGTCCTCAGGGAGAAACTGGAGCTACGGGAGCCACTGGTCCTCAAGGTCCACAGGGTCCGCAAGGCGAGACTGGAGCAACTGGTGCCACTGGCGCTGTCGGCCCACAAGGAGAACAAGGTCCACAGGGTATCCAAGGTGAAGTTGGCTCACAAGGTCCGCAAGGAGAAACTGGAGCTACGGGAGCCACTGGTCCTCAAGGTCCACAGGGACTTCAAGGCGAGGTTGGACCACAGGGTCCACAGGGTCCTCAGGGCGAGACTGGTGCCACTGGTGCAGTAGGTCCTCAAGGCCCACAGGGAGAACAAGGTCCACAGGGCATCCAAGGAGAAGTTGGTCCACAAGGTCCACAAGGAGAGACTGGCGCCACTGGTGCAGTAGGTCCTCAAGGCCCACAGGGTGAACAAGGAGAGCGTGGTATCCAAGGTGAAGTTGGCCCACAGGGTGAGCAGGGTCCACAGGGAGAACAAGGTATCCAAGGAGAAACTGGTGCTACAGGGGCCGCAGGTCCTCAAGGTCCCCAAGGTCCACAAGGACTTCAAGGTGAGGTTGGACCACAGGGTCCGCAAGGCGAGACTGGAGCAACTGGTGCCACTGGCGCTGTAGGTCCTCAAGGCCCACAGGGTGAGCAAGGTCCACAAGGAATTCAAGGCGAGGTTGGCCCACAGGGTCCACAAGGCGATCAAGGTATCCAAGGTGAAACTGGAGCTACGGGAGCCACTGGCCCTCAAGGTCCACAGGGACTTCAAGGTGAAGTTGGCCCACAGGGTCCGCAAGGAGAGCAAGGTATCCAAGGAGAAACTGGTGCTACAGGAGCCACTGGTCCTCAAGGTCCACAAGGACTTCAAGGAGAAGTTGGTCCACAAGGTCCGCAAGGCGAGACTGGTGCCACTGGCGCTGTCGGCCCACAAGGTGAACAAGGCCCACAGGGACTTCAAGGTGAAGTTGGCCCACAGGGTCCGCAAGGAGAGCAAGGTATCCAAGGTGAAACGGGAGCTACAGGAGCCACTGGTCCTCAAGGTCCACAAGGACTTCAAGGTGAAGTTGGTCCACAAGGTCCACAAGGAGAGCAAGGTCCACAGGGCGAGCAAGGTCCACAGGGCGAGCAAGGTCCACAAGGACTTCAAGGTGAAGTTGGCCCACAGGGTCCACAAGGCGATCAAGGTATCCAAGGTGAAACTGGAGCTACTGGAGCCACTGGCCCTCAAGGTCCACAGGGACTTCAAGGTGAAGTTGGCCCACAGGGTCCACAAGGAGAGCAGGGTATCCAAGGAGAAACTGGTGAAACTGGAGCCACTGGCCCTCAAGGTCCACAGGGACTTCAAGGTGAAGTTGGCCCACAGGGTCCACAAGGAGAGCAAGGTATCCAAGGTGAAGTTGGTCCACAGGGTCCGCAAGGAGAGCAAGGCATCCAAGGAGAAACTGGTGCTACGGGCGCCACTGGTCCTCAAGGTCCACAAGGACTTCAAGGTGAAGTTGGTCCACAAGGTCCTCAGGGAGAAACTGGTGCCACTGGCCCTCAAGGTCCACAGGGTGAGACTGGCGCAACTGGTGCTGTAGGTCCTCAAGGTGAAGTAGGCCCACAGGGAATTCAAGGAGAAGTTGGTCCTCAAGGTCCACAAGGAGAACAAGGTCCACAGGGACTCCAAGGAGAAGTTGGTCCACAGGGTCCACAAGGCGAGCAAGGCATCCAAGGAGAAACTGGTGCTACGGGCGCCACTGGTCCTCAAGGTCCACTGGGCATTCAAGGAGAAGTTGGCCCACAGGGTCCACAAGGAGAGCAAGGTATCCAAGGTGAAGTTGGTCCGCAAGGTCCACAGGGAGAGATTGGCGCAACTGGTGCTGTAGGCCCACAGGGTCCACAAGGAGAGCAAGGTATCCAAGGTGAAGTTGGTCCGCAAGGTCCACAGGGAGAGATTGGCGCAACTGGTGCTGTAGGTCCACAGGGTGAGCAAGGTCCACAAGGACTTCAAGGAGAGGTCGGTCCTGCAGGTCCTCAGGGGGAGACTGGCCCAGAAGGTCCAGCGGGTCCGCAAGGATCCACAGGTCCACAAGGCCTTCAAGGAGCAGTTGGCCCACAGGGTCCACAAGGAGAAGTTGGTCCAGCAGGCCCACAAGGCGCTACTGGTGCACAAGGAGCTCAAGGCCCACAAGGCGCTACTGGAGCACAAGGTCCACAAGGAGAGCAGGGCCCACAAGGGTTGCAAGGAGAAGTTGGCCCAGCGGGCCCACAAGGTGAAACGGGTCCACAAGGCTCAGCAGGTCCACAAGGCGCCACAGGTCCACAAGGCCCACAAGGCGAAACTGGTGCTACTGGTCCACAAGGACTCCAAGGAGAAGTTGGACCAGCGGGCCCTCAGGGAGCGACTGGTCCAGAAGGCCCAGCAGGCCCACAAGGAGCTACTGGTGCACAAGGCCCTGTAGGTCCTCAAGGAGAACAAGGTCCTCAAGGATTGCAAGGAGAGGTTGGTCCAGCGGGTCCACAAGGCGAGACAGGCCCACAAGGTCCAGCAGGTCCTCAGGGAGCACAAGGTCTTACAGGTCCTCAGGGAGCTACTGGCCCACAAGGTCCACAAGGCGAGGTTGGTCCAGCAGGCCCACAAGGTATAGCGGGAGCACAAGGCCCTACAGGTCCGCAAGGTGCGACTGGAGCAGCGGGAGCACAAGGTCCAACTGGTCCACAAGGCCCACAAGGTGAAGTAGGCCCAGCGGGTCCACAAGGAGCGACAGGTCCTCAAGGTCCAGCAGGCCCTCAAGGTGCTACTGGCCCAGCAGGTCCACAAGGTGCCACTGGTGCAGTTGGTCCGGCGGGCCCACAGGGTGCCACTGGTCCGCAAGGCGAGCAAGGCCTCACCGGCCCAGCAGGTCCTACTGGAGCACAAGGTCCGATAGGCCCACAAGGTCCTCAGGGCGAGAAAGGTGAAAAAGGAGATGCTGGCACAGCAGCTAAAAAATCTCAATTCCCAATTCCTTCTTGGAAGAATGTACAGGTAGGTGATTCTGACACATTCCAAGACAGTTGCTTCGGTACAGTGACTTGGATCGTAGAGGATTTAGTAGATAAAGATGATATGGGTGCGCATGCATCTATGATCGTGCGCTACAGCTTCACTGATGTTGACTCAGTAGGTATGTGTTATATCATGCAGGCGGTCAATCCGTATGGCATCATCACCGATCGTGCTAAAGCTATGGTGAATCTATCTATCAATCAGATAGGTGCTATCACGAATGCAGGATTTACTATCAGTGTGGCACGTACTGATGCTCAGGAAGCTTGGTCGGATGTCTATGGATTCCATATGATAGGCCTTTATTAATAAATCATAAGAATGAAAGAGAGGGAGTAAACAGCTCCTTCTCTACCATTTCTTAGTTCTAAAAATAGAAATGAATGAAAAAAATAAAGGATAAGCTGCTTATTGGACTCTTAGGGATATCAGGTATGCTTTGTGCTCAGGCACCTTCTGGTGCACACGCAGAGTTAGTTTTACCTGCTAAGGGGAAAATGAGCGTATTTGGGCAGCATGATTTCACAGACTTTAATGGTCAGAACTCCATAGTCTATACAGATCGCTCGACAGTAGATAGCTACTTCGCTTTTGCAGGTGAGAGTAGATGGAGTCGTGCTACATCATATGGCTATGTAGATGGCAAGATCCGCAATATCACTAAGACAGATTTTGTCTATCCTGTAGGTCATGACGGAGAGTATCGGCCTATGGCTACTCTCGGGGCTAAGGATGTGATAGTAGATTTTACATACAGTGATCCAAATGAAATATCAGCTAAGGCGAATCTCAATGAGATCGTACGTCTCAGTGATACTGAATACTGGAGTGTGTCGGGCTCAGGTGAAGCGCAAGTGACGCTCACCTGGGAAATCAAAAGTCATCTGGCTGATATGGTGGATGAACTTGATGAACTGACGATTGCAGCCTTTGACGGGGAGTCATGGGTGGCTATACCAGCTACTGTGGATATATCTATGCTCGATACAGATATCAGTGTACCTGTCTATAGTGGTGCTCGTAGTACAGTTAGTCAGGGATCTATCACTTCGGATCAGCCAGTAGATTTAGCGATATATTCTTATTTCGCTATAGCGAAAGCAGCAGATGTAGTGAAGAAGGGCAAGCCGAGTTTTGCCATTTTTCCTAATCCAGCAGTCGAGAATAACTATGTGTACGTAGATTTTGAATTTTCGTCTCAAAAAGGAGGGAATATTAAAGTGTTAGGTTTTGACGAAATACCGAAACACTCGATCAATGTTTCTCGAGAGTCGGGAAAGGTCAAAATGGATACGGATGAATTGACCCAAGGTGTCTACTGGGTAGTCCTCACAGACGCTAATGGTCAAGAAGTACATAAGAAAATGATCATAGTAGATCATGATACCATGAGATAGTATCAGATCTCATCGATCAGATGAATAATGAAGGAGAATCAATAGCTATTGGTTCTCCTTTTTTAATGCGAGGTGCTGATCGATATAGCGATGGAGCTCATCCAGCTCTTGAGTCATATCTACACTATTGTCGATGAGCAGATCGACTGTTTTTTCGTAGGGCTGTATGAATTTTTGGTACGATGGCTCCACATGATGGGTATATCTATAGGCGATTTCTTCAGGTGTATAGTTTCGTTCTTTTTGATCTCGGATCATTCTCCGTCTAAAAGCCTCCTCATAGCTGATATCGACTAACACTTTTAGGTCAAGCCGGTCGGCCACATGAGAATAATGAAACACAAATAAGCCTTCTACCAAAATGATCGGAGCTGGATCGATGGTCAGGACTTTCGCATTGTCCTTATTGTTAAACTGATACTCTTCTAATCGGACTACCTGACCAGCTGATAGCGAGTCAAGATCCAGATGAAAGCGATCTCTATAAAATGAAGTCGGTAAGTCAAAATTGAGATAATCCTCTGTATCCTTGATCTGCATATCCCGAGGCAGATAATAATTGTCCATAGTATGTAGAGTGACATGCTCTGGGCCATAATACTTGAGTAGGTACTTGACGAGTGTAGATTTGCCAGAGCCACTGCGGCCTGTGATACCGATGATACGAGAATTCATGGGGCGAATATAATGACTCCCTGATAGTAGGACTAAGGTATCTCAGTGGATTACTATCGTTGAGTTCGAGAAAAATATCTATTTTTTCGCCATGATAGAGAACATACTAAGATCAGCCATTGGAGTGAGCATATTATTGGGGATATGTTATCTCCTTAGCTCTAATAGGAAAGCGATCAGTTGGAGATTGGTATTGAGCGGTTTAGCTTTTCAGATTATTTTGGCGTTTTTGGTGATTAAGATTCCCATGATCACAGGCTTTTTTAAAAGTATTGTCAATATTTTCTTAGTAGTGATTGCTGCATCTGAGGAGTCGGCGGGTTTCCTTTTTGGCGACTTAGCTAAGACTCGTTCTTTTGGTTTTGCTTTCACGGCCTTGCCTATTATCGTATTCTTTTCTGCGCTGACCTCTTTAGCTTATTACTATGGGATACTACAGAAGGTAGTATATGGATTTGCCTGGTTGATGAATAAGACGATGAGGCTCAGTGGGGCTGAAAGTCTCGCTGCCGCTGCTAACGTCTTCATAGGTCAGACAGAGGCACCACTGGTGATCAAGCCATATCTCGAGCGGATGAGTCGCTCAGAGATCATGAGTATTATGACAGGAGGTATGGCGACTATTGCAGGTAGTGTATTCGGTGCCTATATTGCTATTCTGGGTGGTGATGATATGGCTGCTAAGCAAGAGTTTGGTATGCATCTGCTCGTGGCATCACTCATCTCGGCGCCTGCAGCGCTACTCATCGCTAAGATGCTCGTACCTCGGGCTCCTGATGAAGCGGTAGATCAAGATCTCAACGTGCCTCGTACGGCAGTCGGGTCAAATTCACTTGATGCTTTAGCCAGAGGTACTACAGATGGTGTCAAATTAGCTGTCAATGTCGGAGCTATGCTTTTTGCCTTCATGGCATTCATCTATCTCGGCAATAATCTACTGGATATGCTCGGAGGTACTCTTGGCATCAATGATGATATCGAGCGGATGACTGGCGGCAAATTTGATAAGCTGAGTATGCAGCTATTCTTAGGATATTTATTTGCCCCCTTGGCTTGGGTGATAGGTATCGGATCAGATGAGATACTCTATGTAGGTCAGTTATTAGGCGAGAAGACTATACTTAATGAATTCGTGGCTTATGCATCCTTAGGTGAGATGAGTGCGACTCAGGTACTCTCAGAGAGATCAGTCATCATAGCAGCCTATGCACTCTGTGGCTTTGCCAATTTTGCCTCTATAGGTATTCAGATCGGAGGGATCAGCTCGATAGCTCCTGGTTGTCGACAGACTTTGACAGAGTTAGGATTTAAGTCATTGATAGGTGGTACGATAGCGACACTGCTGACAGGCTGTCTCGCTGGAGCATTAATCTAATAGTCCGATTGGGAGTGCAGTATATATTACCTTCTCAGTTGTATCGATAGCTTCGATGAGAGAAGGATGCAGAGGTATCATCTTTTCTGATCCATTGATCATGACGATGGCTATTTTCTGCTGTGGGTAGTCCTCTATGCGCTCTATGGTACCTACAGATCCATACTCGGCATCTTGAATGGAGAATCCTAAAAGTGCATCTATTTCTTCTGCTTGTTCGGTAGCTTCTTGGGCGTGATTTAAATCTTCCTTGAGGAGTGCAATATTATAGAGATGATATCTTTTGAGTGCTTCTGAACTTTCTATCCCTTTCAGTTTGATGATGTGGTCATTTTGATCCAGATATTCCTCAATCCTAAAGGGTACATAGTAGCCATCGATGTGTATGAATAAGAACTTTTGTTCGGTCAAATCAGCTAAGTACCTATCATCTACTCCGATTTTAGCATGGCCTTTGTAGCCATGCGCTTTGCGTATTGTACCGATCTGGACAAACTCTTTCTTATATAATGATTCGTACTTAATTGTCATAAGCTATGATCTGTTTAGTCATTACTAGGCCTGTCTCTGCTTTTTCTTCCCAGGGTACATTTTGACATGCGTCAAAACACTGCGTATCCAATATCATCAGTCCTTGATAGATGAGTCCTACATCTTTTGCATACTTCTCGGTACCACGCCGCAATGCAAGGCGATTTTCGAAATCTGCGGTCGATATACTAACTACACTGTCAAAAGATAGGTCCCCGATCATCTCACTACCGTCTGTAGATAGATACTCTCCGGTCCAATCTTGGTAAAAAGTAATCATATCCCCACTGATCTCTCGCTCTATGCTACTGTCAAAAAGTGCAGTATTGTCCCAAATCTGACCATCATTGATGGGGAGATCCATGATGATGATAGGAATATTCATTTCAGTTCGGATGAGTTGATTATTTCTGAAGCTCAGGCTGATGCGCTGGTGATATTCCCATTCTTCTTGCGTAGTGGACTTTTGGTATTGATCTATGAGGTGTACAGTAGCTCCCCCATTATCTACATAGCTATCGGCTACGATCTCCTGTAGCAGGTAGCTGGAGCTATCTCGAGTCAGACCCTCATCATAGATGACTACTTGATCTACTTGATAGGTGAGAGTATGACCCGTGGTCAATGGATAAAAGGGAGTAGACGAGATCATAGATACTTCTGTAGGCTCGTCATCACTGCATGCGATGAGGAGTGTCAAACAAATCGATAATCTAAGAAGTATCTTCATAACTACTTAATAAGCAGACAAAAATACATACTATTTTATTTAATGTGATTGATTCCTATTTTGTATGAAAATTAATCCTTGGCTACAGCCTAAAAATGCCGAAGAATATTAGGGGAAATACTGATAAAGGGGGTCTTACTAAGTAGACCGCAAAACTACCTGATATGAAAAACCTAAATCATCACATCATCTGGACATCTTCTGCTGGATACTATGAGCTTAGTCTCCATTTCAGAGGAGACATGCAGTGTGTGGAGGATGTCATCGAGCTACTCGAGATCAATGGTATACATATCAGCTCTCAGAATCCTGCTAAGATCGTGATAGAGATGATGAAGTATCTAGAGTCCACTGGTCAGCGATACAAAGAAGCAATACGCACGGTGGTCGACCTTCTCCAAGGCAGGTATAGCCTGCTCCTCGTCAATAATAAGATGAATGCCAAAGCCTATTTTGTGACGAATGAAATGCCTGTTTTTATAGGCCTGAGTCATGGGAGTTTTGTGATATCGGATAGCTGTAGCTATGTGATGTCTCATACTGATCAAATCATCGATATGGACGACGAGGTGATAGCAGAGATGTATGCAGACGGGACTTGTTTTTTCATAGCGGATGGCGGGCATCGTCTCAACAAACAATATCTCCAGATACTGGACAGAGAGCGATCTCGATCTGCCGATGCTCAGATCATAGATCTATTGCAAGAAGATTTTAAAGGGGCTTTTTTTAATGCGCTCAAAGGAGATAGCCTACTCTCAGGCATCAATCTGAGTTAATCCTCATCCAGTATAGCTACGACTCTCGCCGGAGCGGCAGAAGCACCTACTATTTTCAGTGGAAATACGCAGACCTTAAATCCTTGTTTGGGTAGGGCTGATAAGTTTGTGAGTTGCTCCATATGGCAGTACTCTTTGTCCCGGCCTACGAGATGAGCCTCCCAAAAGAATTCTGAGTCTCCCGATTCTTTGGCTTTTTTGATCATATACGGTAGTGGGAGATCCCAGCCCCACTGATCGATACCCATGACCTTGATACCCTGATCGATGAGCCATGAGGTGGCAGCAGCAGACATGCCAGTACCATGTGTGAAAAATCGCTTAGTCCCCATATGCTGATCTCTACCTGTCATGATGAGCACGATCATGCCTGGTCTGAGCTGCAGCTCTTGCTCACTCAGATAGTCCTGTATGTCCGATACTGTGATGGCGTCGAAATCCTCCTTATGCCTCATATCTATGACGATACCATCTCCGTAGCACCAGTCAAGAGGGACTTCATCGATAGTCTTTGCAGGTTTTCCTTCGCAGGTGGGATGGTAGTGCCAGGGGGCATCAATATGCGTGGTACTGTGCACTCCCATTTTTTGGATCGAATCGTCTGCCCAGCCCTCCCATTGATTTGGGAAGAGCTTTTTAGAAAGACCAAATAGACGCAAGATGAATCGAGCTTTTCTATGTGGTTTATGTTTGATCTTGACCTTCATGAATCGAGGGTCGCCTGGATTATATTGGATAGGCTTACTGAGATCTACGATACGTGCCATGAGGATTTTTATTCTATACTTGACGTATTACTACTTCTACCAAGACTATTGAAAGCAGCGGCTGTAACCCGCTGGCCACTATCTATCTCAAAAGGTGCCGTATACAAAGGAGAATCACCATCTGGGGCTGTTCCATCGATGGTGTAGCGTATGTCGAGACCTGGATAGGTGGTATTCATGGATACTCGCCCGTCCTGCAGCGAAAGCCCTGGAGGCGGTATGCGATAGTGAGCTCCTCCCTCTCTATACCGATCCAGTCTGATGAGCTCTCGCTGACCGATGGTATGTACGAATGCGCCATATCTATCATCGTATTCAGATGCTGAGAGCGACGGAGACCAGGCTCTCTCAGCGATACCAAATAGTTTAGGTAGGAGCATATAGTCGACTAAATCAGCCTCAATGATGGTCTCGCTCCAGAGCTGAGCCTGTACGCCCAGTATTCGTTCTTGGGCGGATGGCTGTAGGGCTTCTTTGGATTGGACATAATCAGGCGGGAGAGCATTGCCACCGATATCTGTAGTCACACCTCTGAATATATCAAACGGCTCCAAGTCAAAGGCACTCTTCGTATTGACCAATCCTGACCAGCTGAGACCATTTTCTCTGGGATCACTATCGTAGGCGAGGTCAAAGTAGAACTGTGAGGAATTGCATAAAATAACATCAAATCCGGTATTCGCCAGCTTGTAGAGCATGTCTTCTCGACCCCATCCCCACACGGCATTCCAGACATAGGGTAGCATGGGTTGACCTACTAAGTCTTCATTGATGGCAGTACCATTGTGTGCATCTTCGCCATGCTCGAGTACGATCTCCTCCCATCCAGCGGTAGTCACTCCATGTTTATTGAGTATGCTCCTGATAAAATAGAGCATATTAGGATGGAGGTCTTCGGTGCCAGTCAGATTTTCCATATCAGAGATAAAGGTCTGGCACATAGGTGAGCCCTGCCAGGCGCCATATGGGACCTCGTCACCTCCTGTATGTAGGATCTGGAGCGGGACGCCTGCCTCTTTGTGCATTTTGATTACTTCTTCGAGCACCTTCTCGATGAAATTATAGGCTCCTGATTGACAGAGATTGATGACATTGTCATTATAGTTTTGGGCGGAGCGATATACAGAGGTGTCAGCAGGATCATGAAGTAGATACTCTTTGGCTGCAGCCTCATCCCCCTCATTCATCAGTCTATGATATCGAGCTCTCATCGATATGATAGCCGCTCGTGCATGGCCGGGTAGATCGATCTCTGGGATGACCTCGATATGTCTATCGGCTGCATACTGTAGGATCTCCTGATAGTCAGATACGCTGTAGTAGCCTGTGCTATAGGAGTCCTCTGCGACGCCTCCTGATCCATAGGCGGGACGCAGACGATCAGATTCGTCAGGTGTGTAGCCACGTACGGAGCCGATCTCTGTGAGCTCTGGCAGGTCAGGTATCTCGAGTCGCCAGCCTTCATCATCCATCAGATGAAAGTGAAATTTATTCAGCTTATACATGCTCATCCAGTCAAGTACTTCGAGTACTTTTTCTTTACGATGATAATTACGTGCGACATCGAGCATGAATCCTCGATAGGGAAATCTCGGAGCATCTTTTATCTCAACATATGGGATGTCTATAGAGGCTCGAGGAGCATTGAGCTGAGTAGGGTCTATGAGCTGTATGAAGCTCTGGAGACCATAGAATGCTCCTGCAGGATCAGATGCTATTATTTCGATCCCATCCTCAGACACTGTGAGTTCATATGCTTCTGCACCATTGATATTAGAGTCTATAGTGATACTAAGATCAGTGTTACCAGTAGATGTTATGGAGCCACTGTAGTATTTTTTGATTTCTTGCATTAGCCAAGATTCTTCGTCCGACAGACCATCTCCAAATGAAATAGAGAAGGTCTCGTCTACCGAAAAGCTGCCATCTTGGAGTGTCAAAGCCACAGGAGCTGGGATAATAGGTAGTACTTCGCTCGATGTCTTGATTTTGCTATTGATCTCGTACCTGTCGCTCGGTGTGATAGGGCCGAGAGCTGCGAGTGTTTCATGATTTACTCCCTCCTTATACACCTGATCTATGTCTATGACGTCTGTGCCATGGACTAAGAATAGTCCTCTCGGCGTCTCAGACATTCGCTTGACGATGCCGCTCTGCACCATGCTATAGGATACGGACTCTCCAGGCTGGATAGTATCAGTACCTGTATATTGGTGCTTGAGATATTCTCCACTGATGCTGATAGCCTCTATATCAGTGTTAGAAGTACTCGTCGGAGCTCCGGCTATCTGATTGTAATGGAGAGACCATCCTGGGGACCATGGAGTAGGTCCATTATTTGTGATAGTCCAGCTCGTGTAGCTTTGTCCAGCTGATAGAGAAATGCTATCGAGACTCCAGGATACTTCAGCCGATAGTGGGCTTATTTCTTTGCCTTTCGGCAAATCTGACTCGCAAGCGTATAGTAGAGCGAGTGCGGCAATCACAAATAGAGATAGACGAGCAGTCATAGCGATAGTGTTTTTCTAAAAAAATATAATCCGACGATAGAATCGCTGGCCAAAATACAGGATAGAGGGGCTTTGATTCGTTTCTTATTCACTTCAGACTCAGCTCCGATCAGTAGACCTCTACAATCATCTCGACCTCCACAGCGATATTGCGAGGGAGCGAGCCCATACCTACTGCCGATCGTGCATGCTTACCCCTCTCTCCGAATACTGCTACCATCGTATCAGAAAATCCATTTACCACTTCTGGCTGATTAGTAAAGTCCGAAGTACAGTTGACCATACCTGTCACCTTCAGGATACGCTTGACTTTATTGAGATCACCCAGATACGCTTTAAGTACAGAGAGCTGGGCGATGGCAGCGAGACGAGCAGCCTCATAGCCTTCTTCTATTGTAAGATCTTGTCCGACCTTTCCAGTGACATAACCACCTTCAGGGATATTCGGTCCTTTACCTGCCAGATACAGTGTGTTTCCTGCTTGGGTGACATTGACATAGCTCGCTACGGGAGGAGGAGCAGGGTAGAGCTCTATCTCCAGCGAATCTAAGCGTGCTCCATAGTTGATTTTTTCAGGTATTACTTTTTTATGATACTCGTGGGTATGGTCATGATTATGTCCTTCTTGGTCACAGGATATGAGTGCCAGAGAGAACGTGGCAACTATAATCAGGAATCTATATTTCATCTTGTTTTGGTTTTAATCTTTGGATGTAAAATAATCATTCTCCTTGAAGATCTTACTCTCAGATTCACCCATGTGGGTGACAAAGAATGACAATGAACTCATCATATTTACCTCTTATGATATATCGACCTATGAGACAGAGTTTACAGCTTGATTTGACTATTTTGGAGCCATGAGGATTAGTCTTTGCATATTGTTGGTCATAAATAGCTTCTGGCTGCTCGGACAGTCTGGGGTGATAGATTCGCTCAAGCTATCGATAGAGATAGCTTCATCCGACTCTGCCAGACTGGATGCTCAGATACGACTGGCCAATGCCTACAAGAATACTTCTATGGATAGTGCTAATATCTATATCGAGCAAGCCCGAAGCCGAGTAGACTCAAGTACACTCAATCGACTATGGATAGACTATAATATGGCATTGAGTAATATCCGCTATGTCAATGGAGATGTGGAGGCTTCACTCGATAGGGTTGATCGTATATTGGATGATCCTGAGGTGACTTCATTGAACTATACAGACAGGTGCGACTTTAACCACCGAAAGGCACTGTGCCTTTATAAAATAGCGCAATATGACGAGGCGGCAGAGTTGCTTTTGGTGACCTTAGATACTTTGAGCAGATATGAGGATTATGGTAGAATGGGTGGCTGCTATAACTCATTAGGAAATGTAATGCGCTACATTCAGCGAAATGATCAATCGCTCCAATATTATGAAAAGGCCTACGAGTACAATACAAGAGCCGGAGATCATGGATCAGCGCTGAGAAATCTGGCCAGTATGGCCACAGGCTATAGTATGTTAGATTCTTTTGATAGATCTATTCCACTTTTTAAGCGTGCCATAGTCGGGAGTATCGAGCATGAAGATCCCTATTTAGAGGCTTTTGCTTATGGTAATCTTGGTCTCAACTATGTAGACATCGAGCAGCGAGATTCTGCCAGGCATTATCTGGAGAAGGCACTCGAGATGTATCGATCTATGAATAATCAGATCCGCATAGCTCGTACGAGTAGTCAGCTCAGTAGGCTTTACCTATTAGAAGAGAAATATACTGAGGCAATCAACATACTGCAGCCCAGTCTGGATATAGCGAGAGAGACTAAAAATCTCGAACTTGAAAATGCAATCTTAGTCAATCTGTCAAAGGCCTATGCAGGCAATCGTCAATATGCTAAGGCATACGAACTCTCAAAGTCTCATGGAGAGCTCACCGACTCTATACTCACTAAAGAGATAAGAGAAGAAGTGAACAATGCGCAGGTCAAGTACGAAACCGAAAAGAAAGAAGCCGAAATAAAGCGCTTGGCCCTTGAGGATGAACTCAAGCAGACTCGGCTACGCCAGCAGCAATGGGGACTTATTGGTTTGGCAGGAGTCTTGGCATTGCTGGCGGGGCTGGCCTATCGCCTTTGGCAGCAGAAGAAGGCCATCAATCAAAAGAATCAAGAGAATGAAGCGCTATTAAAGGAGATACACCATCGAGTAAAAAACAATTTACAAGTCATATCCAGCCTACTAAAGCTGCAATCTCGGAGTATCGATGATGAGATCACTCAGCGAGTCCTACTCGAGGGCCAAGATCGGGTACGATCTATGGCACTCATCCATCAAAATCTCTATCAGGATGGTAATCTCCGTGGTATTAACATGCATGATTATCTATCACAGCTCACTGGAGAATTAGTCGATAACTATCAGGTCGGAGAGGATAAAGTAGCGGTCGATATAGATGTCGATAGTATCCATTTGGATGTGGATACTGTAGTGCCAATCGGACTGATCATCAATGAGCTCATCACTAATTCACTGAAATACGCATTTGGTCAACAAAGTGATCCTAAAATAGCCGTCACTTTGCGCCAAGCAGCGGATAGTCTACAGCTCAGATACGAGGATAATGGCAGTGGCTTTGATATCGATAGTCTCCCTGCGGGCTCTCTGGGTATGCGCCTCATCCGTTCATTTGCAAATCGACTACAGGCTCATACTAAGTGGGAGACTAAAGGTCGGACTTTGGTGAGTTTTGATATTAGAGATTTCGAACTGGCTAAACCTGTCACCGATGAGTGATAACTATAAAATCCTCATCGTAGAGGACGAGGTACTCATCGCAGAGGATCTCCATGATGTACTCATAGATCTCGGATACGACGTGGCAGGTATCTGTTATGATAGTGAGTCGGCGCTGGATGCTATCTATAGAGGGCGGCCAGATATGGTACTCCTTGATATCAATATCCGAGGGACTCGAGATGGTATAGAGGTCGCTGAGATCATCAATGAAAAATACCAAATACCATTCGTCTATCTCAGCTCTCTGAGCGATCGGGATACACTCTCACGAGCTAAAGTCACTCGACCCAGGGGCTATCTTGTCAAGCCATTCAAGGATAGAGATCTGATGACTACCATAGAGACTGCAATATTCAATCATACCAGTGATCTCAAGCAGAAAGAACTAAGTATCGACTATGTCAATAGCTACGCTCACTCACCTCTGAGTGAGAAAGAATACGATGTGCTAATGGATATCGTCGATGGACTCAACAATCGGCAGATCGCAGAGCGACACTATGTCTCTGTGAATACTATCAAAACTCACGTCAAGCGGATATTCTCAAAGCTTGATGTCCACGATAGACTCTCTGTGGTCAAAAAAATAACAGTCTAAATCACCCAGTCGGGTGACAGATTTGGCGTTAGCTATTCCTCATATTTGATATATCACGTACTGGCTGAATGCTCTATGTGGGCTGTGGCTTACTATAGACGAAATCATCAAATATGAATACTAATCAGGAAGAAGCGTCTGATCCGCAGATATCAGCGGCACTTAATCATATCATGCGAGAGCTGCTCACTGATATGGATCATTGGCTCGATCAAAAATGTCAAATCAACAAGAAAAATGGAAGCAACTAAAACACTCACCAAGCGAGAAATCGAAGTACTCGAGCTCATCTCTCTGGAGTATACCTCTGCCGAGATCGCTCGAGAAATGTACATCAGTAAGCACACTGCCATCTCTCATCGCAAAAATCTACTCTCTAAACTGGATGCTAAAAATACTGCAGGTCTGGTCAGACGTGCTTTTGAGAGAGGAATACTATCACTACAGCAGCCACTGAGTTCTTATTAAACCAAAATCTAAATCAAATCAATATGAAAAATTTAATCCTATTGCTAATACTTATAGTATCTGTATCTCTGGAGGCTCAAGTAGAATATACTATTGATACCAGTGGTTTTCAGTTTCTGAGATTACCTGATAGTACGGACCTCTTGAGAGCCAATAACATACTAAGGACAGATCTCAACTTTAGAATCCAAGCAAATAGCGAGAAAGGATACATAGTCATGAAAGCACTGAAGGATTCAGAAATAAGTCTATACGATGAAAATCAACATCTGAATGTGCTAATACGCTCAGAAGTCAATGAAAGTGGAGGAGCCATATTACTGAGTGATAAGGAGAATGATAAAACCAATGTGATCAGACTGGTGACTAATTATAATAATTCTGGAGATGCTCGCATCATCACAGAAGAGCTACAGATCAATGGCGGCTCAGATGTAGCGGAGCTTTTTGAAGTGAATGCTCCAAAAGATGCAATAGTACCAGGGCGGCTCGTATCATTAGATGCTCGAGATGAGGGTGCGCTTGTCCTCAGTCAAAAAGCCTATGATCCATTAGTAGCTGGAGTGATATCTGGAGCTAATGGTATCAAGCCTGGCATACTGATGGGGCAGGATGAGACTATCGCTAATGGAGATGAACTCGTCACAATCACCGGTCGTACATATGTCACAGCGAGTAATGTAAATGGCGATATCAAGGTAGGTGACTTACTCACGAGTTCATCAATACCAGGTGTAGCTATGAAAGCCACTAAAAAAAGAAAAATGAAAGGAGCTGTCATTGGTAAAGCCATGACCTCTCTCGAAAGTCCGGAGGGATATGTTTTGGTCTTGATTCACCTACAATAAGATAGCCATGGACAGAAGAAAATCAATAGTAATCACTTTCATAACTCTTGTAGTCAGCATAGGTCTATTCATTACCCAAGATCAAAGTGAGACTATAGATGAAAGCTCTCCTATAGGTAGAGATGAATGGAGAGCTCAGCGTAGAGCAAGGACCGATACTCCAGCTAAAGTCATGAAAGCTAAGTCTTTATTTGGACAGCGACTCGCTAAAAGTACAATGCTCAAAGATGGCGGTCTTAGTAGTTGGACACAGCTTGATATACATGAAGAGGGAGGGAGAGTGCGAGCATTGGCCGTACATCCTACAGATCCTGATATACTATATTGCGGGGCAGCAAGTGGTGGTATCTGGAAAAGTACCAATGGTGGAGCATCATGGTCGCCTCTTAATGATTTTCTGCCAAGTCTATCTATAGGTACGATACTCATAGATCCGCTGCACCCAGATACCCTATATGCATCCACTGGAGAGACCGTCACGGCTAATAATGATCCCAATAACTCTACTCCCGGAGCTGGAATATTTAGATCATTTGATGGTGGGGATAGCTGGGAGTTAGTGCCGGCTCTATCAGGGGATGATTTTGACGATTTTTATTGGGTCCAAAGTATCGCTTTTGATAGTGCGGATCCCAGTGTCTTTTATGCTGGTAAAAATGGAACTAAGACCTCAGTCAATAGTGGTGATGGAGAAGTTTGGAAATTTGAGAACTACGGCGCTACTAAAACACTATTGTATACCGCACCTCTACTCGGTAGGATATACCACATAGTAGTCAATCCTGGTGATAAAGACAATATCTTCATCTGCACAGAGAATGGCCTGCGCTATACAGTCGATGGGGGAAATAGCTGGCCGGATGCAGGCTTTGGTGTCTCATCTGGCAGGGTAGAAGTAGCCGTGGCACCATCAAACCCGAATGTGGTTTATGCTTTGCTGCAGGGATCTGCTACTGGGACTATCAAAATAAGCTATAACAAAGGACTGTCATGGAGTGATGTCCTGACGGGATTGAGTATTTTTAGTACTACTCGAGGCAATCTGGGATGGTATGCCAACGTCATTTGGGTAGATCCACTTGACGCTAATCAGATCGTCGTAGGCGGTATAGATCTATACCGATATCGAATAGGGGAGACAAATTTGACACCTATAAGTGACCATGATCAAAATGATTTGGGTTCTTCTGCCCATGCAGATCAGCATGTCATAGTGGCTGCCAGTGACTATAGTGGTGCGAATAAACGCATCTATGTAGGTAATGATGGCGGGATCGCCGCTTTGAGTAATTATTCTACCGTGACTACGACGTCTGAGTGGGAGCTACTCAATAATGGACTACATATCACCCAATACTATGATAGTGATATTGACGGTGCCAATCCTCAACGCATTATAGCAGGAGCCCAAGACAATGGTACGGTCTATACTGATGATAGTGGAGCTACATGGTCAAAAGTGGCCTACAGCGATGGTGGATATTGTGCTATATCCAGACAAGATGAGCGCCTGCAGTATGCATCAAGCCAATATGGTGATTTTGAAATTAAGCATGGCAATCTAAATCTTTTCGCACCCTACTTTGATCTCGAAGATGAGCAGGGTAGTCCTGCACCCTTTATAGCGCCTATGGCTATGAACCCTACAGATGGTCGTCAGATCATAGTGGGAGGTGAGAGGGTCTATCATATCGCCTTTGATACATCCACTCTTCAAAAAACGGTAACAGATATCACACCTGACAATCCTCCTAATTCATTTTATGAGGTGTCATCAATAGCTATCAGTGAGGATGGATTTATGACTTTAGTAGGATACTCTGATGGGAGCCTGTGGCGATATTTAGGAGATAGCGTTACTATAGCACCTGCTATCAAGATCTATCAGCATCCAGTAGATCGGCCGATCACTTCTATCGCCATACATCCTAACATCAGTGATCGTATAGCCATATCCATAGGCGGATATGTAGATGACAATGTGATCATAGGACTCAATGTGATGAGACTAATCCTCTCACAAATAGAATGGGAAATCAGAGACAATGGAATCGCAAATATTCATGTCAATGATTTAGTCTGGCATCCTACTAAAAATTCATGGCTATACGCAGCTACGGATCTCGGCATCATGGCGACGGAGGATAATGGCAATAACTGGAACGTCAGTCCCAACTTCATGAATGTCTCAGATGGACCTGTCTTTACTGAGGTCAGTAAACTACAATTTACTCAGCAGAAGACTTTAGGAGGCCATGAGTTGGTGGCCACTACCTATGGTCGGGGGATATGGATCAGTGATGATATTATACGTACAGATATGTGGGTTGATGAAGATGCCCCAGGGCCAGTGGAAAATGGATTATTCTCCTCTCCTTTTCAAGACATAGAGAGTGCTGCAGATCAGCAGGCTAATGGACAGACATGGCATATCGACGCAGGAGCATATCCTACTGATGGCCCCGTGATCATCACTAAAAGAGTAGGAAATGTCCTCAAGACAGGAGAAGGTGCGGTGATCATCGGAGATAATTAAGTCTTATTAATCATTAGAAAAATTAAAAGAATGTTGAAATATATTGTCTTGCTGATTATGTACTCAACCAGCCTCCTCTGTCAGACCAAGCACCTCGTGCAGCCTGGATTTGATTGGCATGAGCCCACTGCGTGGTCACCGCAGGGAGTACCCACTGCTAATGACTCTGTGATCATAGGCGGCTATACCTTCATCAAGCCTGATAGCACGGCACGAGCTAAGTATCTGGAGATCACTAATATTGGTAATCTCGAAATACAAAGAGATCTGATGAGTGGTATACCCGGCCGTCTACGAATTAACGATGCTATTACTGTCGCCTTACTTAATAGGGGTATATTATCTAATGGTGGCCGTATCACACTTAGCGGATCAACTGGCTCAGGTATTATCAATCATGGTCATATTGAGACGCTCGATAGATCTGTCCTGACTATCCGAGACTGCAGTGCTACTGGACTTTTTTCTTATGCGACTGCCACAGTGGTCCATGACGGTAGCCTGATCATAGAGGACTGTGGTACTGGCGTCAGTGGATCACCATTATCCTTTTATATCGATGAGGATGGTAGGCTCGAGGCCTATTCTTCTCAAAATAGTGGGATCAATCTATCTAATAGTTATCTCACTAATCACGGAGTGATACTCATCGACAGTGCGGGAGACTATGGTGTAAATAACTCAGCCGTGATCCATAATCATGATAGTATCATCATCTCTAATGTCTATGAACTCCTAGCCGCCATATCCAATTCTGATAGCATATTCAATCATAATACGGGAGCCATCATCCTACATGACTGTGAACACGATGGTATACTCAATAATGGATATCTTCAAAATCTGGGATACATCGAGATGGTGAATATGAGCCCATACGGTATCGTGAACTGGGATAGTCTGGATAACATAGGTAATATACAAATGGATACCATCGAAGAAGCGGGCATATATACTACAGGTAGCATTAATAATGAAGGACACATAAAAATTGATAATACGCAGATAGGAGTATCTGTGCTGAATGAAGGTAGCTTCAATAATCAGGATACTTTACTCATCTCAGATGCAATGGGAAATGGTATCTATAACGCTCACTTAGTAAGTAATGAGGGCTATATCTCTATCTATGACTGTAGAGCTGCTGCGGCATCAGGTATCTATAATGCCACAGATGCTGAAATATACAATGAGGGTAAGATTGAGATCAATAATATTGAGGCGGGGGGATTGCTCAATGCTGGTCTCTTCACCAATCAAGACTCACTCATTATCGAAAGAGTCTATCATTTCGCATTAGGCAACTATGATAGTCTCTACAATAGTCCAATGGGGCTGATCGATATCAGTATAGTCAATACTGGTGCACCTGCTATGGCCAATTATGGGGGGCATATAGTGAATGATGGAAAAATTGAAGTTTATAACTGCGAAGGTGCTGGTATGACCAATATTGGTACTATCACTAATAATGACTCTTTAGTACTTTATTCATTAGTGAGTGCAGGGATAGCCAATTCTCTGGAGTTTTATAACCAAGGATTCTTAGTAATATCTGGTATCCGTGGAAACTTAGAGCCGGATAATTTCAAAATCGATTCATACAAAAATAATATTGCAGATAACGAGACTGTCGCATTTGCTAATCTGACCATTGATCCGGGTATCCAAAGTGTAATGACTAATAGTGGCGAGATCTTTATTCAGTATGCTGATATTGGGATTTACAATGCGTCCACTTTTGAAAATGCAGGCGATATCAATGTGACAGATATCAGTGGATACAGCATCGAGCAGGAAGAGACTTCAGATTCTACAGCTGTTGTATTTGATAATCAGGGAATGATTTATTCGGAGTCTGATGATGGGATGCTTTTGAGAAGTGGCTCTTCGTTTTATGTAGGAGTATCAGGCAGTCTTACCGGACTCTCGACGGATGATGATATGCTGGATATACAGCATGGAGCTATATTCGAATGCCTTGGTACACTTGAGTTTGAAGACTATATAGTGAGCCCACTTGTACCAAGAATATATAATCTACCTCAAAAGAGGTAAGTGCAGATGTCAGCCGTTTTACACTTATAGTGTTAAAGTCAGACTTTTTCTTAGCTATGATAAGTATCCGACAATAATGTAGAGAAAGATAATAGGGAGTGCTTTTATATTCGTATCAACCGAATCAATTGAAACTTTGGTCAGTCGGACATTTTCTATATGAATAAGTCGAATAAGTAAAGGTTACAAATAATTACATCTCAACGTCCGATAGATCAAAAAGGTAACGGCTCATCACAAAGGTGATGGGCTTTTTTTTTGCCCGAAACTCTGTAAGAAAATACATTTTGGCCGTAGGGGATAAGACAGAATAATCTGTCCTATTAGTAACCCCGAAATGCCAAGCAATTTTTTGGTAACGAGACCTCATTTTACCGTGAGGTCTCATTTATAAGACGATACAGGTCTGACAATGCCACATATCGTCTACAGGGTAGACAAGCTGAAATGACAATTATTCGACATATTCATAATTTTTGTTAAGCGTAATATTCTTGTTTTCAAGGATTTGATTTGATTAAATTTTAAATAAGAAAATAGCGATTCTGAATGCAGAGTCGCTATTTTTTTATGTGATCCGTAGAGTATATGAGTAGCCTATATGTCTTAATACTTGGTGACTTAACCCTTTACCTTTATGTGAGGAATCATCGGAACACCTCAAGAAACCAATGGAAAGCATCAAGAATCCAGTTGAGTCATAGATGATGGATTATGATTTAGCTGGATTTCTTTTTTTAGATACCAAGTTTCGTAGCCATAAATGGCGATTTTCTGCATTTTGAAGCTCTAATAATAGTTTACATCTACATCTATTTTTATCTTTTAGTTGAATTAAACAAAAGATAATGACTATGAAATGGAATACAATTCTTCCCATTAGTATGTGTGTTCTTTTTGGCTTAATACAATGCCAAGCTCCCGAATCTACCCAAACTACAGCCAGTAGCCCTGCACCCGGATCTGCTGTCAGTGTAGATCGTGGTGAGTACATTCTCATGACGAGTGGGTGCAATGATTGCCACACTCCTAAGAAAATGACTCCCCAAGGGCCAGTGCCCGACATGGATCAGTTTTTAGCAGGATACCCTGCAGGCCGGCCCATGCCTGAGATCGATGCGAGCTTAGTTGCTCCAGGGCAGTGGGTGCTATTTACTCAGGATCTGCTCGCTGCTGTGGGCCCTTGGGGGATATCCTATGCGGCCAATCTCACATCGCATGAAACAGGTATCGGTACATGGACTTATGACAACTTTAAGGTGGCGATGACAGAAGGTAAGCACAAAGGCATGGAGAATGGTCGGCCAATACTACCTCCGATGCCTTGGCAGGAGATGAAACGACTTACCGATGATGACCTGAGATCGCTTTTTGCCTATCTAAAGTCAGTACCACCTATAGACAATGTGGTGCCTGATCCAGTGCCGCCGACGGCTCTATGACGATCTTAGTCGAAGTGGTATCGATCATTTACTCTATCTTTGCAGCTTTTTATTCCATTAGCTCAGAAGAAACGAAATAGAAACTGCTATTCCTTTTCCTCTTAAGTACGATGGCAGTACACGTTTTTTTAAATATTTTATGATCGATATCACTTTTGAAGAGCTGTCACTACGGCCCGAGATCCTCAAGGCCCTTGACAAATTAGGATTTATTAAACCTACACCCATCCAAAGCCAATCTATCCCTCACCTCATAGAAGAGCATGGCGACCTGATCGCTCTCGCTCAGACAGGTACGGGCAAGACGGCGGCATTTAGTTTGCCAATATTACACCAGATCGATGAGAATAATCGCTCATCACAGGCGCTGATACTCTCCCCGACACGAGAGCTATGTCTACAGATCTGCAAGGATATAGTGGCATTTTCTAAGTTTTTACCTCAGATCTCAGTCACAGCACTATATGGAGGTACTGCGATCGGAGCGCAGATCAGAGAGCTCAGAGACCGTCCTCAAATCATCGTGGGTACACCTGGTCGTACGCTCGATCTGATCAATCGTGGCAAACTGGATATCTCGACTATCGAGTATGTCGTACTCGATGAGGCCGATGAGATGCTGTCTATGGGATTTCAGGAGGACCTCGATGCTATACTCGCATCTACTCCTTCTGAAAAACAGACAGTCTTATTCTCAGCGACAATGCCAAAGGAGATCCGACGTATCGCTGCGAAGTACATGAAATCCCCCACTGAGCTATCCGTGATATCGGAAAATAAAAGTACCAGCAATGTATCTCATGAGTACTATAGTACCTATGAGAAGAATAGGTACAAAGTATTAAAGCGACTCGCTGACTATAATCCCGATATATACAGTATCGTATTCTGTCGGACTCGTCGTGAGACACAGCAGATCGCTGACAAGCTGATGCAAGATGGCTATAGTGCTGACTGTACTCATGGAGATCTATCACAAGCTCAGCGTGATCAGGTTATGGAGCGTTTTCGCAAGAAGAAGATACAGATGCTCGTAGCTACTGATGTAGCTGCTCGTGGTATCGATGTGAATGATCTGACTCATGTGATCAACTATAATCTACCTGATAGTCTCGAGACCTATGTACACCGATCTGGCCGTACAGGACGAGCTAATAAGAAAGGTGTGTGTATCTCTATCATCAATGCTCGAGAAGGGCATAAGATCAAGACCCTCCAGAAAATCCTTGATAAACCATTTGAACTGAAGCAAGTGCCAGATGGGACAGAGATCTGTCGTCGTCGTCTCTTCAATCTCATCAACGAGGTACAGACGGTCAGTGTCAATGAAGAGGAAATAGCCGAATTTTTGCCAGAAGTAGAAGAAAAGCTGAGCAATCTATCTCGAGAAGACTTAATTAAGAGATTCGTATCTGTAGAGTTTAATAGATTCTTAGAATACTATTCTGGTGCCGGAGATCTCAATGCTGATCTGGAGTCTCGCAAAGGCCGAGATCGTGGACGTGGTGATAAAAAGTCTAAAGGTAAGGCTGGCTCGTATACCCGCTATTTCATTAATTTGGGTAAGGATAATAATCTGAACCCTAAGGAGCTCATCACCCTGATTAATCAGAGTATGAGAGGCCAGAAATTTGGAATAGGTAGCATTGATCTACAAAAGAGCTTTAGTTTCTTTGAGATAGAGGAAGGCTATGAAAAGGAAACGCTCAAAGCGCTAAAAGGTGCAAAGTTCAGAGGTCGCCGTATCAACGTAGAAATCGCTAATCCTAAACCTAAAGGCGCTGCCAGACGAAAGAAGAAAAAGAAGTCTAATAATAAATATCGCAAGTAGTCAGATCAGAGTAGTTGATTAGCTAAATCAGCCAGCTCAGATCGCTCACCTTTCTCCAGTTTGATCGAGGCGAAAAGGGTCTGTCCTTTTAGTCGATCAATGATATAGGAGAGGCCATTACTATTTTCATCGAGGTATGGGGTGTCGATCTGATGGATATCTCCAGTGAATATGATCTTAGTGCCTTCTCCTGCTCGTGTGATGATGGTCTTGATCTCATGAGGAGTGAGGTTTTGCGCCTCATCTATGATGAATATGGCATGAGAGAGCGTCCTTCCCCTGATGAAGTTGAGAGCAGTGATCTGTAGTTGACCACTTTCTTGGAGTTCTTCGATCCACTTTTTCTTTCTGGAGTTTTCCTTGTATTGTGATTTTATCACTTTGAGATTGTCCCAGAGAGGCTGCATATAGGGAGATATTTTATCCTCAGCACTTCCTGGGAGAAATCCGATATCTCTATTGTTGAGAGGGATAATCGGTCGAGAGAGTATGATTTGGCTATAGATGTTTTTTTGTTCCAAGGCTGCTGCCAATGCTAATAAGGTCTTGCCAGTACCTGCGACTCCCTGGAGAGCTACGAGCTTGATATCTGGGTTGAGCAAGGCATTAAGAGCGAATGTTTGTTCCGCATTTTTTGGATTGATACCATAGGCATATGACTTTTCGACGAGTTCGATTTGCTTGGATTTGGCATTGTATCGAGCCAGTGCCGACTCAGAGCAGTTATTGAGCACGTAGTAGCCATTGGCGATTTTCTGTTCTTTCAGTAGACCTGATTCAGGGATTTCCTTTTTGGCATAAAGATTTCTGATAGTATCGGACTCGAGATTGTAGAGAGCTGAAGAAAACTGATTGCCAAGATCTTGAGCGTCATCTACCTTGCCTGTGAGATAGTCTTCTGCCTGTAGGCCTATAGCCTTAGCCTTGAGCCGGAGATTTATGTCTTTAGTCACGAGCGTCACTTTCTTGCGCTTATACTGCTGATGTAGCGAGAGAGCGACATTGATGATTTTATGGTCGTTTTTATCATTGCCAAAGATGCTCACAGCACCTTCATGATCATCGGTGTGCATGACGATTTTGAGCTTTCCTTTGTCATCGCCAAGAGGTATCCAGTCCCCGCAGTGGGCTTTTTCGGATAGCTTATCGAGGAAGCGGATCACACTACGAGCTTCGAAGTTTTTAGTCTCATTACCTATCTTGAAATTGTCTAATTCTTCTAAGACTGTGATCGGTATGACGATGTCATTGTCTTCAAAGCTGGTGATAGAGTTGTGATCAAAAAGGAGTACTGAGGTGTCGAGGACGAAGAGCTTAGGCATACTTACTTATTTGACATATATTAAAATTAATTAATACGTTGAGACTCACAAGTTTTACTTAGATTAATTGATTGTGGTGTGGTGGGAATTTTAGAAAACGTAAGATTTAGATAATATTCGACTCATATATAGAAGATATTCATCGTTATTTCAGTCATGATATTTGTTGTTTCATACGCTTACTGATCAGATGAGCGATCCTCGCCATGAGCACTATGATGAATAGAATAAATAGAGGATAATATTCGACTTCAGTCAAAGCTCGCTTCATATAGCTACGGATGAATATGTACCAAATCCAGTATCCTCCGATGGTATGTAGCCATCTCCATTGATCTCGAGTCAGCCACGATCGCATCAGCTCAAATGATGTGATGCTCATGAGTACTAATGCTAAATATGCGAGTCCTCCTCCAACGAGCGATATCGTAGCAGCCTGCTCAAAAACTGGATGAAAGTCACGCTGTAGTAAGTAGAGCAATATCAAATGAATAGTATGGATCAGGGCAAAGCTCAGTCCGAGATAGCGCCTATTGGCTAATAGCCAGAAACCAATAAATCCTCTGATGAAGTACTGTACGGCCGACGCTGCGAAGCTCATAGCGAACAATACCCCTGCGATCCGTGCTGACAGACGAATGATGATCCGGAGAGAATCCTCTGTGTAGCCTAAGCTAAGGGGGTAATAGAGCATCAGCCCGATAGAGATGAGAGTGATGAGTATGAAGAGGCGCCATCCGTTCATGATGGGTCAAGATAGCTATTCGAAGCGGAGATTTTCATCTGCGACCTTACTATATCGCATGTCGATGAGATCCATGATGTAGTTTTGATGGACTCGCCATGGTTTTTCTTTTCCTTGCTTTGGTAGGTGAGCCAATGCTCGCTTGACATAGCCTGAGCTGAAATCGAGTAGTGGTTCATTGACCGATGGGTCGTCAGAGTAAATCGGTGTGACCTGAACATAGTTATGCCGATCCATATGATTGAGCAAGGAGCAGACATGCTCCGCTGTGAGGTCACATTTGAGTGTCCATGAGGCATTCGTATAGCCCATAGCATTGGCCAGATTTGGTATATCGCTGAACATCATACCTCTATAGCAGTAGCTGTCTTCGGACTTTCTCGTCTGTCCGTCAATAGTGAGCTCCATACCACCGAGTACCTGCATCTGTAGTCCGGTAGCAGATACGATGATGTCACTCTTTATCTCCTTCCCAGATCGGAGCAGAATCCCATCAGAAGTGAATCTCTCTATGTGGTCGGTCACGATCTCAGACTTACCAGACTTGAGCGATTCGAATAGGTCATTGTCTGGTACGAGGCAGAGGCGCTGGTCCCAGGGATTGTAAGGTGGATTAAAGTGTTTTTGGATGTCGTAGTCTTTACCCAGCTCTTTTTTGACCCCATTTTGGATCATTTTTTTGATGGCTTTTGGCCATCTACGAGCCGCTTTATAAAACGCCATACTCATCAAGATGTTTTTCCATCGAGCTATGCGATAGGCTGCTTTAGCGGGTAGAATCTTGCGAGATAGATTAGCTAAAATATCTCGCTCAGGTGCTGAGACTACATAGGTAGGTGTCCGCTGCAGCATAGTCACATGCTGGGCCTGCTTAGCGAGTTCAGGTACGAGTGTCACAGCTGTAGCACCACTGCCGATCACGGTGATCTGCTGGTCTGAGTAGTCCAGATCCTCAGGCCAATGCTGCGGATGTATGAGCTGACCCTCATAGTCATCGACTCCTGGATAGTCAGGCATATATCCCTGGTCATAGCGATAGTAGCCACTACAGGTGAATAAGAAACCACAAGAAAACTCCACACTGCCAGTTGGTAGATCGCAGATCAATGTCCACTGATGATCATCGGAGTTCCATGATGCGGAGCTTACTCGATGCTGATATTTGATGTATTGCTCGAGCTGCTCTTCTCGAGCAGTTTCTTTGATATAGTCGCGGATGGCAGGACCGTCGGCTATAGCTTTTGGATTAGTCCAGGGGCGAAAAGAATAACCCAGAGTGTACATGTCTGAGTCTGAGCGTATACCAGGATAGCGAAAGAGATCCCAAGTGCCGCCCATCGACTCTCGTGCCTCCAGGATCAAGAAGGTCTTGCCCGGACAGCGAGTCTTGATATGATGAGCAGCAGAGATACCTGATAGTCCCGCTCCGACGATGATGACATCATAGTGATCTCTCTGCTGCTTCATGATTATTGATTTTTAGTAGTCCGTCTTGATTGACTTATCAAAAGGAACCTTGAGCTGATACATTATGTCCTCATCATATTTGTCCTCGAGGACGTCCACGCCATATCTGATCTTGCTCGTATCATCCCAGACTAAGGTGCCAAATATGCGATCCCAAAAAGAGAAAATATTTCCAAAATTAGAATCCGTCCAAGGCCTCTCATAGTGATGATGAAACTTGTGCATATTAGGCGATATGAAAATATAGCTGAGCGCTTTGTCCAGCCCTTCTGGGAGTTTGACATTGGCATGCTCATAGTAGGTGAATACAATAGATAGTATACGATATACTGCATAATACGCTAATGGTATACCACCTATGATAATAGCTGCCAAGGCGAATACCTCTCTGACTACGTAGTCACCAGGATGATGGCGAGTACCAGTCGTCACGTCGACGTGGGTGTCACTATGATGCACGAGATGAAACTTCCACATCCAGCTGACTCTGTGTAGCATATAGTGGGCTACATACTGAGCTATGAGATCCAGTAGGAGTACTCCGATGACGAGCTCTGCCCATACAGGTAGATTGATCCACTGTAGTAATCCAAAGTGATTAGCATCGATCCAATAGAATACACCTACGGTGGCCAAGCCAAATAAAGCGTTGATGATCAAAGTGGTAGTTAAGAAAAATAAGTTGACTCGAGCATGTTTCCATTTATTATATCCGTGCTCGACGAGAGGGATGACCAGCTCGATGATCCAGTTGAGCCCCAGAAACGTAAAGACGACCATTAATTTTTGAATGGACGTCATAGACTCAAAAAACAATAGAAATTGTTCCATACGACAAGTGTTAGATGTTTGTTAGACGATTAAAAATACAATAGTCGGAGCATTGATCAAAATAAAAGTGACACTGTGTCATTATTATTTTGGATTAGAGAAGTTAGCTGGTCGCTTTTGCATCTGGCTATATACTGCCTCGAGCTGATTAGGGCTGGCGAGGATGGGTTGTTGCAGGTGTGACTCCTGGAGATATCCATCAGCTATGGATACATATGGAGCATCATTGTAGAGCGTCTTGATGGACTGTACAGCATCGGGATTGCGAGCGGTGATCTCAAGAGCGATATCCATAGCTTTAGCATGCGGATCTTCGCTGACATGAGTAGCGAGACCATACTCCTGCGCCTGCCGACCGTCAAATACTCGTGCGGTGTAGCTGAGCTCTCTTAGTACATCATCTCTCATATAGTGGCGCAGTAGCTGCGAGCCTCCCATGTCTGGGATGATGCCCCAGCGGATCTCCATGATACTCATACGACAGGCGGGATCTACGACTCGGATATCGGCGCCTGATATCAGCTGGACACCACCTCCATAGCAGGTGTGATGTACTGCAGCGATGACTGGTACTTTCATCGCTCTCCATTGGTAGGATACTTTTTGATATTTATTGCAGATGCCATGTGTCCGCTCGGCCAGGGAGGCATTGTTGACAGCGCTATCAGGATTGCTGAAGCTGCTCAGATCCAGACCCGCACAAAATGCTTTTCCTTCTCCAGAGAAGACTACACACCAGATGTCTGGATCATTTTCTATCACTTCGCCCACCTCAATGATTGCTGCGAACATCGCATCATCCAATGCATTCATTTTGTCAGGACGATTGAGTCGTACATCGGCTATATGGTCTTTTATCTCTATGCTTATTCTATCTTTCATTGTCTGTTTTACTTATGTGAATCAGTCTAAAAGTACAGCGGAAGATCCGTAAGCTGCCGGCAATTAATTGACACAAGACCAGTCAGCGTAAATAATCCTAAGCCATAGCTATGACAGATCATTTATCTTCGACAGCATGAATACGATATCAATAGAAAAGAAGAGAAACTATGCCATCGTCCAGCTGAATAGAGGAAAGGCGAATGTGATCAATATAGATATGGTCCAAGAGCTGAGAGCGGCTTTCGCCGAACTCAAAGAAGATGATGCTATACGAGGAGTGATATTGACAGGTCAGGATCACTTCTTCAGTGCAGGATTGGATGTCATCGAGCTATATGGATATGACGAGGAGGAGATCGCTGCTTTTATGACTGAGTTTGGCAATCTATACATCGAGTTAGCTACTTTTCCTAAGGCTTTCATCTCTGCAATATCAGGGCACAGTCCTGCGGGAGGTACTGTCATGGCGATCTGCTCTGACTATCGCATCATGGCTCAGGGGCCAAAGTATGTCATAGGACTCAATGAAGTAGCTGTGAGCATACAGATCTCAGAGGATATTGTCAAAGGATATGCTTTTTGGATAGGGGAGGGCACCGCTGCTAAGATGCTCCTCGATGGTAAACTCATGAAGGTAGACGAAGCCCATGCCATCGGTCTCGTAGATGAAGTCTGTGAGCTATCCGAGCTCATGGCTAAAGCAGAGGCGAAAATGAAATACTATCTCCAGTTTGATGATGCCATATTCAGATCGACTAAATACAAATGTCGCAAAGCCTGGATCGATACGCTCAGCCAAAACGGAGAGGCGGCATTCAAAGAGACTTTAGAGACTTGGTGGAGACCGGACATCCGTCAGCGTATGGGTATGATGGTCGCCATGCTACAGAGTAAGAAGGGGTAGGCCGACTCTATCGGAATAATCTACCATCCCAGAAAAAGTCCTCGATGCTATGGAGTCTGACATGCTGAGTAAACGCTGGGTGTGATGTATTGAGGATATAGTTGCTTTCTTGAGGAATGATGGCTGAAGGGACTTTTAAAAGTAAGGATGATGCAGATTCATACCATTCACTTCCTATCCTTTGATGTACATGGTATTCACTTATTTTTCTCCAGTTTTTACTTAGTTGAGACAGTTTTACTTCTTTTATGGTGGCGACTTCATCATCTATCTCGATTATCATCATCTTATACTTTGTGATCGGGATGATGCCAGACATATGTACTAATTGTTCTAAAGAACAGAGAGCTCTACTGGAGCCAGTATAAAGGACAAATTGGCCTTCTCGATTCCATCTATTAGGAGATCCTGAGGCAGTCAGACGTCGTGCATACTTTTCGCTGGAGAGTCGATATACTATCACTTGTTAGGCATTGTCACCGTGCTCCATCGCAGTCAGGCGATCTTCGATATATCTGATACCGGTGATAGTCTTGAGATAATCTATTGGAGCTTCATTGTCAAAGAAGAAATTTTCACGATGAAGCCAATCGGAGAAAAGATTTTTAGATCCGAATACCTCTTTTCCATGTTTGAATAAGGAGACCAGTAGAATCAAATGCTCTTTGATATTCTCCTTGATATCGCCGCTATCCTTTTTGTAGTTTCTGAATGTTTTTACATTGATATTAAACCATGATGAGATCACCTCGTCACTAATGTCTGACACCTCTTTGAATAAAGCAATATATCTATGATCGACCTTCTCATTTTTCAATAATTGTAAGACTTCAGTATCGCTGATACTTTCAGGTATTTTTTTGGCAATATTTAGGGATGGTGAAGGCATATCGATTTTATTTCAATATAGGTAAAATTGCCGTTTTGTTCAAGTAAATTTGGATGTAAATTCACCTCACACCACTCCTGTCTCTTCATCCTCGGCCATAGCTGACCAGCGCTGATCAAGAAATCTATATAGGACATAGGACAGGGCAGCACCTCCGACTATGATACCTATGACAGCCATATCACCTACATCATCACGCATCATAGTGGTCATATCCTCACCGCTCATCTCCATCATGATCATGGAGCCAGAGTTGTTGATGACATGGATCAGGATGGGTATCCAGAGTGAGCGAGTCTTGTAGTAGATCCATGCCAAAACTAATCCCATGAAAAAGGCTGCAATGACCTGTACTGGTATCATATGTACCAGCCCAAAGAATAGGGAGGAAATGATGATCCCCCGCTTAGCATTATACTGATGAGTCAGACCTCCCTGTATCATCCCTCTGAAGAATATTTCTTCGACCACCGGACCGATCAGCGAAGCAATAATCATCACCATCGGACCCAGATCGCCAAAGGTATCCATGTACATATTGATCATATCCTCATAGCCCGGCACAAACTCGAAAGGGAGCATAGTAGCAAACTTGAATGCCGAGAAAAGCACAAAAGCAGCTACGATAGATACGAGATCAAATCCAATGCCTCGCTCCTTTAGATTGGGCCAATTGAGTTCATTGCCAGTGATATAGAGAGTACCAATATAGCTGATGATGAGCGATAGAGCGAGCCCGATATCTGCATTGCCAAAGGCGCTCATCATAGCGACGCCAGCGATGCCCTGCAGTATCATGAATAACAAAACGAATAGGGCGGCCTTACCCCAACTGATGGCTCTCACATCGCCAAAGGAGAATATCTTATCCATAGTGATTGTCTTGAGTGGTCAAGATATTACCATTCTAAGACAATCTTGCCAAAGTGCTGTCCTGATTCTTGATATCGGAAGGCTTCTGCCAGCTGATCAAAAGCAAAGCTCTTATCTATGATGGGCTTTATGCCAGATGACTCGATAGCGCTGACCATCTCTTCCTGCATCACTCGACTACCTACTGCGATACCAGTCATAGTGATGAACTTAAAGAAAAGCTTAGGGAAGGTAATACTCCCTTTGCGACCACCACTTAGGATGCCTATGGCCGTGATATGCCCTCCGATCTTAGCGGCCTCGATAGACTGACTCATCGTGGAGCCACCACCTACATCGAGTGTATGATCGACGCCACCATCTGATAGCCTGAATATTGTTTTACCCCATTTTGGATCTTCTTTATAGTTGACCACCGATTCGACGCCCATTTCTGTGAGTCGCTCTGCTTTGGCAGGGGAGCTGGTGGTAGCGTAGACCTCAGCGCCTGCAGCGAGGGCAAACTGTAGACCAAAAATCGACATCCCCCCAGTGCCCTCGATGAGGACCTTGTCACCCATCTTGGTCTGAGTGGCATGCATGAGTCCATTCCACGCAGTGAGGGCAGCACAGGGTAGAGTAGCGGCCTCAGCGTAGCTATATCCTGTAGGTATACGAGTCACGGAGGCAGCAGGGAGGCAGCTCTCCTCGGTGATATAGCCGTCCATGGTCTCTCCTGATACCCCTACGATCTTGCGAAAGCCTGGAGCTCCGTCGTGCCATCCCGGGAAAAACAGCGACATCACTCGATCTCCCACTGACCAGTCGCCTACATCACTGCCGACTGCTATGATCTCACCAGCTCCGTCGGACATCGGGATGCGCCCGTCCAGTACGGGTATCGCTCCAGCGCCGACGAGATAGTCATGATAGTTGAGTGAGGTGGCGTGCCATCTCACTTTCACTTCATTAGCTTTTGGATCTTTGGAGGGCTGATCGATGATCTGGAGATTATCCCAGCCACCAGGAGATTTGACGACTACTGACTTCATGTTTTTTACTTCTCAATATGGTGAAAAATCTTCACGATTTTTGCCTTCATTATTGACATATCTCTCTCAGGATGCCAAGGTCTGCTTCGTACTTCTAAGAGAAAAATGCCGTATCATTGATCCGTGATTAAGCTGTTCTGGATTTTACTTATTGGATTATTGGGCTCGACCCCAAATAGCCTGAATATGAGTCATGCTATCTATATCTCTGTGGCCGAAGTAGTGGTGGATGAGGATGTGATAGATGTGGATATTAAGATCTTTTCTGATGATCTATTAGACGCTTTGCGCAATGAAAACCCAGTACTGAAGAGCAAGCTAAATGATATGGATAGTCAGGAGCTTGGGGCTTTCTTTGATAAGCATTTTCATATATGGGGAGATGGGCAGGAGTTGGATCTCAGGTATACTCATCATAGCATTGAGGGTGATAGTCATTTTGTCCATCTGGAGGGGCTGCAGGATAGTAGTATCATAAGCTACGGAGTACAGTCCAGCTATCTATTTGACATTTTTCCTACTCAGCAAAACATTGTCAAATTTAGTCATGAAAAAGGTGTCAAATTCTTCATCATAGAGTCGAAAGACCAAGTCGAGCAAATCTCCTATGTTGAACAAAAAAGGTGATGCCTCTGACTGAGACATCACCTGTTAAGAATCCTATTACCAGCTAAAATATTATGGTAGCACCACTGTATCGATCACATGGATGACACCATTAGTCCCGTTTAGATCAGTTGCGGTGATTTTTGAAATATTTCCTTGTGTATCTTTTAGCACTACATGCTCTCCTTTCATCGTGGCTGTGAGTGTATGCCCCTGTACCGTAGTCATCTCAAATGATCCTCCTCCCGCAGTGATCGCTGTGACGAGTGACTCGGCAGATACTTTAGCAGGGATCACGTGATAAGTGAGGACATCGATGAGTTGAGTTTTATTCTCAGGCTTGAGGAGTGTCTCCACTGTACCTGCAGGTAAACGCTCAAAAGCCAGATTTGTCGGTGCGAATACTGTAAATGGTCCGTCACTCTTAAGTGTATTGACGAGGCCAGCGGCCTTGACAGCAGCTACGAGCGTAGTATGTACATCTGATCCAATAGCTATGTCTACGATGTCTTTATGATCAGCGCTGTAGGATTTTACTTCCTTGTGCTTTGATGATGAGGAGCATTGTGCAGAGACACTGGTAGATGTGATCATGAGTAGAGCTGTAGCTAAAATGAACATTAGATTTTTCATAATTAATGAATTGTATTTGAATGAATAATTAATTGATTTCACTCTCATATACAGGACTCATTGGGCTTTGGATTTTTTAGGTGTGAATTTTTTTTAGATTTATTTATTCAACCTATCTGGTCTCTTTCTGTTAAAAGTGGCATGCTGTCGCAAAATAAATATGACCATCTCTGTGATCGACTCATCAATCGAGATCCACAGGTGATCGCTGAACTCATAGATATCTATGGAGATGCGATCTATGGAGCGATATTGAGACTGGTCAAGTTGGAGAGTGTAGCTCAAGAGGTTTTTCAAGATACATTCACGAAAGTGTGGCAAAAAGGGGATAGCTACAATCCTGATGCAGGTCGTATATATACCTGGATCATGCGGATCGCCAGAAATAATAGTCTCAACTATCTCCACTCAAAGGCAGCGAAGAAGTCCCAAAAAATCCAAGGCGACGAAAAACTGGTATATATGAGTGATCACGCCCGATGTGCAGACTCGATGGAGTGCTGTGATATGAAAGGGGCGATCGCTCAGCTCGATCAGAAGTATGCCATGATCATAGAGCATATCTACTATCGAGGATATACACATCAAGAACTATCCGATGAGTATAATATCCCGATCGGGACAATAAAATCGAGGATAAAAATTGGGCTGAGAGAACTGAAGAAAATTTATGATTTTAAATTATCACAAGTGGTGATAGTACTATTTGGGATGATGTTTTATACCTTATGATAGACCATATAGATGACATATTAGACTCTGATCTGCTCGAGCGGTACGTGCTGGGTGATGTCTCTATCGAAGAGCGTATGAAGGTAGATATGCTCCGTGTCGAGCATGCCCAGGTGCGTCAGCGCCTCCGAGAGTTTGAGATCACCATGGAGCGCACAGCTATGGACAATGCTGTACAGCTGCCCTATGGGCTCAAGGATAAGCTCATGCAAAGTATACATGAAAAAGCCTCTGGGCAGGAGTCTAAAGTGCAGGCTGAAAACGCCACTAAGAAGAAAAGTGATAATGCAACACCAGTCCGGAGTAGAAAGTCGTGGTACTACGCCGCTGCAGCTGCCATCATCGGTGCGGGAGCGATGTATGGACTACAGCAGTCAAGGCTGAATACTGCCCAGCAGACTATCAATACTCAACAGGCGGAGCTCGCTGCTGTCAAGGCGGACTGCGACGCTATGGCGCTACAATATGCCATGATCGCACATAGAGAGACTCGACCTGTAGTACTCGCAAACAGTAGCACCTCTCAAAAAGAAGAAGTCATCATCTATTGGAATGAAGCGACTGGACAGTCCCTGCTCAGAGTCCTCGCACTACCCAAACTGGCAGAGACAGAGACCTATCAACTATGGGCGGATGTAGATGGGGAGATGCTGAGTCTTGGGATATTTGATGCGTCAGTGGCGGAGGCGGGTTATGTCTCTATGGGCTATCTCGACAATGCAGAATCTCTCAATATCACTATCGAGCCAAAAGGAGGAAGTGATAATCCTAATGTAGAGCGACTCCGGCTCTCTCAATCCATATAGTTTTCGCTGAATATAACGATAAAAAAAAGAGCAAAGTCAGTGAAGACTTCGCCCTTCTGTAGGTTGGTTTATATGTTGATTAGTACTGTATTTTATCCGATTGATTTTCCTTGTACTGCTCTACTGATAGCGGATACTAAGAAGAGTATGATGAATACATAGAACAGGAGTTTAGCTATTGATGCAGCTCCTGCTGCGACTCCACCGAATCCTAAGAATCCAGCGATCAAGGCAAGTACGAAAAAGGTTATTGCATAACGTAACATGGTAATAAGGTTTTTATGGTTGTTCTAAAAAAATGGATTTATCAATTGGTATCTTTAGGAACTTGTATTATGACTCGAGTGATTCTCTGATATTTTCAAAATAATCTTCGGTGTCGTCGAGAAATTCGGCCCAGCCATCTTGGATGTTATCACCGGCTTCTGCCATACGATCATCTATTTTATTTCTCCATTCTATGAGCTCCGCTTTTTGCTCGGCAGCTTCTGCTTTAGCTTCTGCGGATGCATTTTGGATTTTTTCGTTGAGAGCAGCGATGCGCTCGTCTATGTCATCTCTTAATTCAGCAGCTTCTTCTTTGGTCTCATTCCATTCTTCCTTCATCTCATCGCTCATTTCATTTCTCATTTCTGTGATTTCTTGAGAAATATCTTCTGCTTCCTTCTGCGCATTTGGGCCACATGCTACTACTCCTGCGAGAGCTCCTATGGCGAATAATTTCATGATTTTCATTGATTTGGGTTTTAATTAGTGAATGTTGATCAGGTAATTATTGAATTATTCTAATCGCTTGTCGTATATGAGACAGCACTAAGGAGAGATCCTGTTCGATGAGGTGGCGAAAAAATCCATAAAAAAAGCCCGACGTGATATGTCGAGCTCTATTCGTTAGTTCTTAGGAGTAGTGATATTTATTTCTTCATCAGGTCTATGAGTACTTCCGTGTTGACCTTGATCCCAGTCCTGAGAGTAGTCTCTATCTCAGGATAGTAAAAAGGCGAATGTAGACCAGGAAGATCGTGCGACTCCATACGCTCTTGAGGTACGGTACCCAGCCAGTAGAGCACCGTTGGTACTTTGTCTTCGGTCGAGCCATATCTGGCAAAATCCTCACCGACCATCTGAGGCTCAGCATAGACGACATTTTCGACTCCGATAGCTTTAGAGGCGACTTCTTGGATCGTGGCAGTCAGGGCCGGCTCGTTATAGTTAGCGGGAGTGAATACATCTGGTATGATGACTTCGGGCATTTTGTCTTCGGGTAGTCCAGCAGCGATAGCTATACCTCGAGATACCTCTTTTATACGACGATGGATCATCTGACGTACTTCCTCTGTATAGGTCCGGACGGTCAGTTGCAGACCTACTTCATCGGGTATGATATTATGCTTAGTGCCACCTTTGATCGCACCAACCGTGATTACTGCCGACTCCGTAGGTTTGAGATTTCGGCTGACGATAGTCTGTAGATCCATCACGATCATGCTGGCGATGACGATCGGATCGATAGACATATGGGGCGATGCACCATGAGCTCCCACACCATATACTTTGATATCAATGCTCTCTGTATTGGCCATCGTATATCCATCAGCGATACCGATTTGGCCAGTTGGGATGGTAGGATTGCAGTGGAGACCCAGACCATAGTCAGGTACGCCAAACTTATCATATAGTCCAGCATCGAGCATCATCTTAGCGCCTTGACCGATCTCCTCAGCTGGCTGACCGATGAGCATCAACGTGCCAGACCATTTATCCTTATTTGCTGCCATGTAGCGAGCGGTGCCCACCCAAGTCGTCATGTGCATATCATGACCACAGGAGTGCATAGTACCCACTTCTGAGCCATTGACCATTGTAGTGACTTGGCTGGCGTAAGGCAGATCTGTCTTTTCTGGCATGGGTAGGGCATCCATATCTGTGCGATAGAGTATCTGAGGTCCATCGCCATTCTCGAGGATACCTACGATACCATATCCGCCTACACCACGTGTGACAGTATATCCGATAGACTCGAGTTCGGCAGCAAGCTTTTCGCTGGTCTGCTCCTCCATCAGAGATAGCTCGGGATGCTGGTGGAGGGATTTATAAAATTCATGCAGATAGGGCATCTCCTCATCGAGATAGCTATCTACTGGATGCGGCTGTCCGGTAAGCAGAAGCGGTAGCATATATCTCACGATCATCCATATAGCGGTCATAGGCTTGTGTATTATTCGATTATTACGATGGGTGAATATAGTGAAATGGTATCAAACAAAAAGCCCCCTACCGAAGAGGCAGAGGGCTACTTTGTACTATTTGCGTTTCTATAGTTATAGAAAATTCTTACGAGGTATATATGTTTTTATAAAAGATACTGATATAATCAAAAAGAGTAAAGATAGAACGATTATGCCCCATTCTGATAATGTAGGGACATCTTGGCTTGGTGGTATAAAAGGTAAGATGCTTCCTGAAGCAATGATATTAGAAGTATTCATATGATATACTTCATAAGTTGATCCAGCATCTGACAAAATTCCATCTTGCCATTGAATGGTGACGCAGCCATCTGCGCTCATAGGTGTACTTATATCGTTAGCGATAGATATAACTAATAAGCCTGTGATGCTTGACACCTCTACATTTGCTACTGACTCACCATTTATGGTAAATGGGAGAGTAGGATCAGATGTATAAGTGAGGGATTCTACATCTGAAGGGGCGAGTGAAAAAAGTTGTGCTATTGGTAGCCCTATTAAGTTACTACTTACTGAAGTATTCACATTTTGACCACTTCCGCATATTTCAATAGAGTTGTCAGATGGGCGAGTTATTTCTAACAATTGACCTTTTAGATTAAATGCACTAAACAGTGCAAGAGTAATTACAGTAATAAATTTCATTCTCAGTTTTATCCATAAAGATAGCTTTATAAAACATAATTAAATAAAATTAATATGTTAAAAATGCTATGTGTAATCTGCTTAATTAGAATTTATTAGGGGTGATTTCTCTTTTCCATTTCTTTTTTCAAAAATATGGGAAGGTAATCTTCCATATTCTACATAAGGGTGTCCCGTCCTAATATAGGGTTACGGGTTTAATAAAATAAGATAATCATAGAACGAGTGGAGGATGTAAGTCCTCTGCTCGTTTTCTTTTATAGGTTTTAATTTTAATCTTGGATTGACCATGCATGTGATTCGGAGTATTATAATGACAGGATAAGTGAGGTCTTTCTGCATTATAAATGGCTATAGACTCCTTTACTAAGCGCTTCATTAAATCAATATCTTTCACTCTTATGCCAATCAAGAATTCTTGTTTTAGTATTCCATTTATGCGTTCGGCTACCGCATTTTGATAAGGATCATATTGCTCCGTCATACTGCATTTTATTTCGTTTTTTGCTAAGATACTTTGGTATCCAGTGCTGCAGTATTGTAGTCCTCTATCTGAATGATGAATCAGTTTTTGAGTTTTGTATCTCCTGTTTTTCAAGGCCATTTTTAATGCTTTCATGGAGCCTCGAGCGGATAAACTATCCGACACATTATATCCCATTATTTTCTTAGAATAGGCATCCGTTACCAAAGCTAAATATTGAGGATGCTCTCTGGTTCCGATATAGGTAATATCACTCACCCATATTTGCTCTGGTCTCATAGGTGTTACATCTTCTATCAGATTCTTGTGCTTTTTGAATCTATGATGGGAGTTTGTGGTCTTATGATATTGACGTTTGGGCTTGATTAACAGGTGATTAGCTCTAAGTATGTCAAATAAGCGATCTCTTCCAACTCCTAATTCTTTAAGCTCTAAGGCTAATATGTGATAGAGTTTCTTCCCTCCAATCTTTGGCATTTTATTGCTAACAGATTGTACTAAACTCACTACTTCACTTGCCAATTCAATTCGTGATGCCACTCTCTTTTTTCTCCTGTAATATACCTGACGATTATACCCGAACAAGCTACAGGTGTATGTGATGCTCATATCTTGTTCTTCTTTGAATCTTTCGACTGTTCGGGTAAACAATTTTTTCTGATTGGAATATTATACTCTTTCTCTGCAAGCTCTATCATCATATCGAATATGATTGACTTGTTAGCCGCATGATTAACCTGTTTTTCAAGGTGTTTCTTTTGCTTCTCAAGTAGCTTTACTTTCGCTTCTAACTCCATGATCCGCTGCTCGGGTGTCTTTGACATATTTGATGGCGTTTGATTTTCCCAATCAAATGTACCATACTTTCGTAACCAGCGTACTACCGTTGATCTCGACTGGATCCCATAACGCCTTTGTGCGCCTGTTACAGAATCTAAGCCTCGCTCTATCTGATCAACTATCTGAAGCTTCATCGATAAGCTGTAATCTTTTTGCGTACGCTTTACATAATTGGTACTCAGCTCTTTACTCATAGGTTTACTTTTTTGTGTAACCCTATGTTAGGACGGGACAGGGGCAAAAAAAAAGAAGCCCATGTCACGGACTCCTTCTTTAAATTTCTAAAATCGACTAAACCTTAATTTTCTGGGCACGCTATTATTTCTGCTATTAAAGAGCCATTTAATTGCACCTCAAATCCAGGATTTAAATTGATTTCATGGCCTGCTAAATATTGAACCGAGACGTCATTTTGAATGATGGCATCAGAATTAATAATTTCTGCTCTTGCAATAGAGAGCGTTTCCTCTCCAGTCCTATTCTCGACTGCGATGCAGCTACCAAAATCATCTCTGGTAAAGCAAACTGTTCTATCAGAGTTTCCAATTTTTTGACTACAATCATTTCCTAGTAAATCGATACAAGGAGATCCACTACAGTCCTCGGCTTTTATCGTAATACAAAATGTACCTGACCAGAGTGGGTCGATAAGATCAACATTTAAATGAGAATCCGATTGTGTGATTAATATAGGAGCTACATCAATAGCTATGGGTTTTGAAATGGATCCCATAGGTTTATTAGAATTGAGATCTATCAGAGAATATCGTTTTAATATGGTATCCAACTGGGAGCTATAATATTCAAAGTCGACGAATCCCTGAGATAATGGAAGGTTCTCATGGTATAAGGTAAAACCAAATACTACAGAACCGTCAACTATTTGTGCTTCACCACATCCTATTATTTCCTTGCTTTCACTGGATCTAAAGAGGATATGGTCACTTTCATTTACGAAGTCACTTCTATTATGATACTTTATCACGGCAGCTCCACTGATTTGATTAGAATACATATTATTTATCTGACATGCTGTATGTGGTTCATCACCTGATGGGAGTTGTACTAAAAATGAATAATCCTGACAAGATATAGTATCAGCGTGGCCTTCATCTAAAATTATCGGATCGAATGAAGTCTCGGGTACTGTAATAGTCTGGTCTTCGAAAAGAAATTCAAATGCGTTTAACGCTATGCAATCACTTAGATGTAAGGGGGCGCCTATAGATCCTACTGTGGTGGTGGGATCAAAGAACAAACTATCACTGATAATTTCCTTTATAGGGACATTATCGTTGTCAGCATCATAAAATCGGAAATACAGGGTATCATTAAAATCATTGGCATAGGTCGTAAGAAAAGCTATGTGATTTCCGCTGATGGGGATCATATCAGCTACTCCTCGACAGACTCCATGCTGGTCAAAAGCTGCAAGCATATCATGGGAAGAAGGGACAGGATTACATTCTTCATCGATACTTATGATGGCTGTCATAGAGTATACATATATATCGTTTTGTACCTGCCAGTTAGGCTGACTCATCAGGGTGTATGATGTGATGAGATATAAGGCCATCCATAGGTAGGCCTTATAATGTCTCTCACCAATATTGCGAATTACTCTATTCATCAGTTTGCTCATGATTTTACCACTTTTATAGAGTGACTTACATCATCAGTCTGAATGGTGATGATATACACACCGCTTGGGATCGAAGTATCACTATCATTGATATACCATGAATTACGACCTTGGATAATCTGTCCTTTGAATATAGTGTTAATAAGGACTCCGTTTAGGTCTCGCAAGTAAACTTCTCCAGTCCCACTTGTTGGACTATTAAAAATGATATCTAAATGGTCATTAAATGGGTTAGGTGTGATGATCATCTCTTCACTTAGATTTGCTTCCTCTTTGTCCGGATTAGAATAAGTAAAGAGATATGGTTCTTCGATCTCACCTATTAGATTTTGTGCATCGAATCTCATTTTATTATCCAGATGATAAACTTCTTCAAGTTGATTATTCAGAATACTAAATTCAAGAGCTTCACCAGCATGACCATGTACTGTGAAATATAAGTTTTCATTGAGATCAGGGTCAATTGGGAAGATTCCTCTTTTTTCGCTTCCTGAATAAGCCGCAATGAAGTAATCTGCTCCATCTTCTAAAGTGATAGAGCCATCTAAACTACCGAAGATGGTCATGTGCTCTTTATGCTCCCTGATTCTTATATCAGCCTTTGATAATAGCTTTGTCGTCTGATCAAGTCGTTTATAGGCATTTTGGCTCTTTACCGCTTTGCTCTTATTAGGATAGATCAGAGTACCTCCTGTGGCCAGCTTTATCATGTAGCTTTCCTTAGGTCGCATGATGTCTAAGCTCCCATTCCATCCTATGCCTGACTCATATATAGCAAATGATCTTTGACCTTTGATTATATCACCTTCTGTAGGATTTAAAGAGGCTAGTGCTTCATTGATTTCAATATCTACATCTCCTATGAAGCCTATCCAGTTCCAGTCATCTTCCAGTTCGATTGGCTCATCGCTTGGATTACCCAGTGATCCACTATAAGAGAATGAACCAGATTCAGAGAGATATATTTGATATCCTTCTTTTCTATCAAATCCACCTGATGCAGATATCGTACCATCCCAACTATCAAAAGGGTCTCCCGTATATATATCAAAAGCATCTTGACTTAATATTCTGTCATTCTCAGTCGGGGAAAGTCCTTCTAATGTTTCATTGACATTGGAGAGAGTAGCCGACTGTAGTGGGAAAGAAATCCAATTCCAGCCTGCTTTCAGAACATAAGACTCTTCTACTCGATCATCTGCTTCAAAAATCTGAGGATTAATCGGAGTCCCAAAGAATTCATGTAATCTAAACAAATGATCAGTCGGAGTGACTGGAGTATGAATAGTCCCTTCACTGGCATTCCAGATTCTGAATTCTAATTCGTCTCCTATGGTACTATTGCTGTAGACATCCAAGAATACTAAGTATTTATTAGTACCGGGATCTAATTCGACAAAAGCACTTCCTCTTAGTTCTCCATCTACGAATACTGCTATTTGATCTTCCACATCCGTAGATATCACCCCATCTATTAGTAGCTGTCCCGTGTAGCTCATCGAGTACTGATAAAGCTCTGGATCTACTGTCCAATCTGGAGGAGTAGCCGCCACTTTTAGATTAAGTGTGAAGCGCTCATTAAATCCGAAATCAGTGGAAAGAAATATATCCTCTTCATATTCACCAATGTTGACACCGCTTGATATATCGAATCTTATAGTAATGCTACTATTGGGAGCGATGGTTTCAGAGATGATCGATGGAGTGAGCCAAGATGGTAGATTAGATATTTCAAATCTCTCAGCACTTCCTCCAGCATTGATAATGTCCACATCAAATGATGCGCTTTCTCCCTTCTCGATCACTAAGCTCTTATCCTGGAGTGCCCATAGGATTTGATTCTTATTAATGAATGCTATCCATGTCGCTGGGGATTCCATTTTGTTGCCGTTAAGATCATGGATGTCTTTTGTCGTGATATCTAAGGTGGCATGCTCTAATCTTCCTGACGGATCAGTCGGAGTTAGTATGATTTCATCCTGATTTACTGAATAGGTGAAGTTCACTTTTTCTACAGGTCTCGGCAGTTTCACTGGCGGAGTAGGCTGGACATAATTTAATGAAGTGCTTCCTCCTAAAGTAAGATGATATTCACCAGATTTGATATTATCGAGGCTTTGAACTAATACAGGGACGCCTGCATCAAGTTCGTAATTTTCAAATGGATAATAAAGTAGTAAGCCCGATTCATCACCTGCTAATCGGAAGTTTTTATCACGAGCTATTTGCTCAGGAGTCCTCGCTGTATTCCATACTCTCACTTCATCGACTATTCCCTCAAAATAATCCTCTCTCACCTCAGTAGCACCATTAAATGTACCCTTGGCCCCAATCCATAGAGTAGATCCAGCAAATCCTCCCCACAATCTACTATCACCTGATTTAGTCAGTGCTCCATCAATGTACATGCTGATTGCAGAGTTTCTCTCCAAGACGATTGCCATATGGTGCCAGTCATCATCATTGTATCCATCAGTATCCGACAGCATGACATTATCATTGTTTGCTACCGTTATTTGTCCATCTGTATTTACTCCAAGGCTCCAAGAGTTAGTTTCGCTTTCGTAGCCATTAGACAGTATTGTCCCACTATCTGAAGTCTTAAACCAGCACTCAAAAGTCAGGTCTGATTCGAGAGACATGTTGATTGTTGGTATTGTACTATATAGGTAATCGCTGCTACCATTAAGACTAAATGCTTGACCTAAAGGAAGAATAGTCCAAGAAGCACCATCCAGTTTTCCATTCCGTTTTCTGACCCGGTCTTCTACCTCGATGCCAAATCCTTCATTCATTGGCCAGTATCCGATTAATCCTGTGGATGTTGGGCTGATATTAACGTTGAGATTTGGTACGATATCGGTAGCAGTCAGGGCCTTTGACCATAGTCTGAGCTCATGCATGTTACCATCAAATCCATTCAACGATCCAGTAATATCACTGCCTACGTATAGTTCGCTCGTAGCTTCATATGACTCGGTAAATGTGTCGACGGATTTATCAAGAGTGCCATTGACATAGATTTCTGCACGATCAAGATCCTCTTGGTAGCTGATAGCTATATGTCTCCATTGACCTTTTGGTAGACTGGTATTCGACACTACAGACTGACCTGCGAGAGTGAAGACGATTTTATTACTATTATTGAGTCTGATATTCATTCCTTCTTGACTATTGAGACCTTGGGACAGAATTACGCCTGTCGTTCTTTCATTAGGCTTGATCCATGCTTCTACTGAGAATGTGCGATTAGTCAAATCATATGCTGCTATCTCCATGCGATCATTGGCCCCATCAAATGCTACACTCTCTTGATGTCTTAGAGGAGAGCCATTTAGTACACCTCTGATATCAAAGTTGAGGGCATTAAGACTTCCTATATCAATAGGCTCATTAAATCTGATGCCAATGTCCTCACCTGGATCACATATACCATCTGATGGCATAGGGGTGCCAAATGGATGAGGGTTGATACGATCAGCGATACCTTCTTTAAATTCTTTCTCGTTATCTGCCAGTTCGCATTCGCTCACCGTACGTAGATGATAGTCCCCATCAGGGAAGCTGCCCATCTCCCAAAAGTATCTAATGAAGCTGCGATCTTGAGGTATTTTATCTCCTTCTTCTTCAACCTTGTTGATAGGATGCCACCATTTATTGATCTCGGTCCATCGAGACTCAGAAGCAGGACGATACTGCAGACTTATTGATTCAAAGCCATTTTTGTTAATGTCGTAATCATCTATAGTCACTGTCAGGCTATCATTGTTGGCATTATTGAGTACCCATTTGTCTTCAGGTTCTTTAAGGCGTATATCAGTACACTCTGGTAAGAAGCTCACCGAGAATGTAGCAGTATCTACTAAGTCTACTTCATCTGCTGTGCCTGCTGCATATTGACAAGGTACATAGAAGAGCAGTCTTATGTCATTATATTCATACTTCTCAGGACCTCGTTCTACGGTGATGACCTTAGATAATACGCTGCCTCCATCGAGTGCAAAGTCATTAGGTACCGTGATGGTCTCGCCATCCATATTGACACTGAGCCCATCAGGATTAGAGGTAGGATCTACTCTGACGGCATACTCACGAGCATCATTAGTTTCTGAGGTGTTGCGGAACTGCACATTGAATGTAGCGGCCTCACCCTCAGGTACATTTTGTACCACTTTAGGGAAGATGTCTACTTCTACCTTATCTCTCTGTAGGGTGCGATTTGAGATGGTAGTACCTGGCTGATAGTACTCAGTCACTACAGCATCTTCATGTGGACAACCTGTTTGACCAGAAATAACTTGGAATATAGGGCCCCAGCCTTGTGGACTTTTGTAGACCTGGACACTCATAAAATCTCCCTGATCACCATCGGTCAATTCATATTCCCACGATGTAGTCGAAGATTTTGTAGTATCCTTCGAAGCACTTACAGTACCTTGTAAGCTCATACTATTCTCTCCTTCTACACCAGTCCCATTTACTTTTGCGTCCACACTATTTTTCCATTCTTTTGAAATTGACAACTCCACTTCAGTCGTTCTCGAGACTTCTTTGCTAGTTTCTGTAGCCCGAGAGACAGTGGTTTCGCCATCAAATGAAATTAGCTCATCTTTATACTTGGCTGTGTTAATGGCGGTTACTTTGTCTTTTTCATTATCAGCTACTGCCTCTTCCCAAAGTCTAATTTGTTGATTATACCATCTGACAGAATCAGTTCCGATGCCATAATCACTGAGATTTCCATTGTAGGTATAGCTTGGTCCATCTGCATCAGCCTTGTTAGTAGCTTTTGGTGATGCAGTCGACATTTGACTTCCCCATATAGGATCATCATTATTCGTCCCATATCTATCTTCGTCATCTCCAGATACTTTGCTGGTATAGTTTGGTCCCGATAGCACATCGTTCCTAAGTGTCTTGAGATTTGGAATGAGGTAGTTGACTATGTAATTATGAGAATAAGCAAAAAGTGTCGTTTGGTCAGACGGAGCAGTATAAAATGAATAAGTAGCACCAATACGGAATGGTAGTGCAGGGTGCAATTCAGCACAATCAATATTGGGATCGTCACAAAGTGATTGAGTTAGACTTTTTAGATTCTTAGCAAGTCCAAAATTCACATTAACTGATTTTCCGACATATATATCACTGCGATATCCGACTGCTTCTGGATTTTCATTTGTAGTATATCCAGAAGTACTGGTAAATGTTTCTACGGTTTCACCAGACTTTGTCACACTGGCGCTGGCTTCAAAACCAGCTCCAGTTTTGTATTCGATGTCTGTAGCAGTTGATATACCAAGCCCGACGGTAAAACTTGCTCCCGCTGATAATTGTTTCTCGTACGAAAAGGAGGTTTCTGCTCCCAGACTCCAGCTGCTCGAATAGGATACAGATGTCTCTTGAGTCCACGTAGCAGTACTACCTGTACCTGGTGGATCTCGAAGTACTATGTCTACTTTTTCGGGTCCATTGGTGACGAAATTTGTTCCTTCTACTGCTTCAATTCCTAATACGTAAGCCCGGAAAATTCTTTGATCGATAGAAACACCTTCTCGTGGATACCATTTTATATCATTGGCTTGACCAGGACGGCTCAGGGTTATGTCCATTGTTTTGGTAAAACTATACTGATCATTGTTGGGATCTTGTAGCATATTAGGTCTTCCTCCAGTAAATACATAAAGAGTATCTCCATCGTCTACAGGAAGTTGTAAGACTTGTTGATTATCCCCAGCTAATAGATTGTTTATCGTAAGTGTACCGTCTGTGACAGGTACTTGATCTGTTGCTTTCGGAGCTTGATCATCGTAATTATTGTATTCTTCAAAGACTTTAATTTTTGCTCTATAGGTTTTAAACATTTGGATAATTGGGTAGAGATCGTCATGTTCAGCAAGCAAAGTTTTATAGTTAATCGTAGTGTCAGAGTTCGCAGAAGTATCTTGAGCATAGGTGATTGTTTCCTCGCCGATAAATGGGCCCGTTTCATCTTCATTCAGAACTGATATTTCTGCTTCAGTACGATAGATGAAGTCTTGTCTATGATTGTATCCTACTGAATCTATTCGCTCTACAGTATTGCTACCAGCAATAAATACTGTATCTCGTGCTGTTTTAGTTTGTCCCGCATTAGAAAGATCAACTATGGGTAGTGTGCCAAAATCAATGGTTGAAATATTTTGGTTTTCATTTATTACTTCCACATCTGTTATCCGATATTCTAATGGATAAAGCTCTGTCAGGTATTCACCAGTGTTAACATCCGTCAAGACGGTGTCTTTATGACATCCATTTCCTGCGATTGATTCATATATGATTCTTGCGACTCCGATATTATTGATGGATCTACCAAGACCAGGTACCTTATTGCCTTCACGAGTACCGCCTACTACACGGCCTATTACTTTTAGTCTCGTATTATCAATAAACTCGATACCACTGACAGGCTCTTGGAAATCATGTGTGCTGCCATCGGTCGGCCATTGACCCACAGTAAAATCGTGACCGTCTTTATACAATGAAATGCGGTGTGCGCCTATGGGTACTGCAATGTTAAACTGCCCCGTGCTCGTAGTGGTGACTATCTCTCCATTCTTTTTGACAGACTCTCCATCGATGCGGAGCTCGATTCCTGATGCTGGACAATTTGTTCCCTCATAGAAAACACTACCTGTAACAGGGAATGATGAAATATCTGTAAAATTGATGTTGTTACTAATTGGTTGACTGTTGCCCACAAAAAGGGTAGTCATGCTCGGTTCAAATTGATGAACGTTAAGCTGAGGGACTACTGCCACTACATCTCCATTATCTGAGTATCGTACAAAGTTGTGTAGATAATTTCCATTAGAATCAGTAAAAGCTACCACACTGAGTTGATCTACTGACGGAGTATTAGAGGACCAATGATCTTGTATGTTATCATACCCGTAATACATAGCATGATTAGAATTAAAAAACACGCCAGTTTTTGATCGGTCGTAGGCGTGAGTGCCTATCGCCTCATCAAAGCTATATGTGATTAAGATGTCTTCAGTATCGCTGCTTAGGATCCTATTATAGTCTCTCGCTATGACACTACTATCTCTCGCTTCACTCCAAAACCTAAACTCATCTAATTGTCCTGAGAAAAAGTTTGGCGTAGATAAACCTCCACCCAATCTCAATTTTCCCTGATTAATGATAGTGGTCATCATATTTTGCTGTACTACTAAAGAATCATTGATAAAAATTTCTGCCTTTTTTTGATCAGCGTCATGTACGAATGACCAATGTGTCCATTCATTAGGAGTGGTTGCAACAGTCGAGCTGATGATCTCGCTTCCGATTTGAAATTCTAATTGATTAGAGGCATTTAATCTAATTTCAAGTTTATTATTGCCCATCATGCTGTTGTCTCCATATGACAAAATTGTACCTTCTAACGAGTTTTGCCTTTTGAGCCAAAAATCAATAGTAATTGAGCTTGTCGGTAGTGATATGATATTGGTTTCGAGATAGTCGTCTACACCATCAAACAAAATGCTCGATCCATTATTATCATCCGTATTAGCGACTCTTATAGCAACATTTTCGACAGCAGTACCTCCCTCATAGCTGACTTTGCCGCTGATGGTGGCTGTGGCAGATCTGAAGCCAATGGTCCTGACACTATTTGTTTTAAGAGGGGTATTTTCACAGTCGAGTTCTCCTACCAATGTGTATTCATAGATTATACCTGCTCCAGCAGTTTCATCTCGATAAAGTTGTTCTGACCCAGACACTACTGCTATTTGTAGAGAGTCTGATTGGCCTAAGTTTTTTCTATATACTCTGTATCTATCTACATTTGTATTGTTTTGAGGTGTCCATGTGAGTTCGACTCGATTTTGGAAGTATCCTGTGCTTGCTGCAAAATATTCGGTACTTAGTCCATTTGTCAAATTTGGTTCTAACCTTCCTGAAAGAGAAACAGATTCATTTGACTCCCCACAGACGTTTTCTGCAAAAATGTCGTAATTGTAGGTGCGACAAGGGATAACAGAATTATCAATAAAGGTAGTATCATTCGCTGCCGCATAAAAAATAGATACGGCATCACCAAATTGTCTCTTTATGACATAGCGTGTTTCGTCATGGGCATTATCTTTCCATTTTAATCGTATGATGTTTTCTACGCTATCTACCTCTATAGCTCCATCAGTCGGAGATATTGGATTGGTAGGACTTTTTCCCGTTATTATATTAGAAAACTCTGAGATAAGACTATTGCCATCACATGTAGATATAGCTTTTAGAGCATATGCATATGTCGTGTCGGTAGCAATATTTTCATTATCCGTATAGCTTTTAGTATCTCCATTTACGGTTTCTATTTTCTCAAAATTAGTAAAGCTCTGCACAAAGTTGGACTGATCTCCGCTCAATGAAAAATTGTTTAAAGTTCCATTTTTACTATGTGGAGAGGCATCAGTCACCATAGTCACAGCACTGTTGTCTTCATAGGGCTGTCCTTCTGAAAAATCATAGGATAATAATAAGTCAGCCGATCGTCCTGAGATACTTTGATTGAACTCGGAGACTGTTAAAATTTTATTCCATATCCTAACATTGTACATATTACCCACGAATGGGAAAGATCCGGAAGTAGTATAAGCTCCTATCAATAGTGTGCCACTAAGATTAAGATCGCTCAGGGATCCACTTTCTTCTCCTATAAGTCTGTTGTTTATATAAATTCTAACTACATCGCTATTAGCATCGTATTGATAGACAAAATGAGCAAGACTATTTGTAGGAAGGGTTTCGTCTATCGAGTAGCTTTTAGATCCTAAATTCGTTTTGATTTTCCCTTCTGAGTCAGTGTAAATATCAAGTGTTCCAGACCCAGATAAGTAGAAAAGATTAGCTTGAGAAAGCTTTCTTAGATCTACTAATGCTTCGATTGTCATCGTAGGTAGAGAGGCTATATTGAAATTGTCAACATTGATATAGTCTCCTTCTTTAAAGTGTAGTCCATATACTACTTCAGCGGTTCTGTAGATTTCAAAGTTGGATACCTCTGCTTGATTATACTGCCAACTTAGATTAATTTGATTTTCGCATACATCATCGGAGACACTTGTCAAGGTAGGCGAGGCTAAATTAATTTTTTGCACTTTAGAGATTGTTGAGATTCTCTTGTCATATACTATTCCATCGGAACCAACATATTCCAGTGTTGCCCTATAGAATCTATCATTCGTCCCGGCGTTTGTTACTTCGTGGGTGAAATTATAGGTGTTTGACACCGAACTAGATGCTGTAACTCTATTAATGACGATGCTCATAGGGTTAGTGAATGCCGCATCGGTTGCCTCTTCTACGTTTAACCTGAAGTTATATCCACTCTCACTACAGGTTACTGGTGCGATTATTTCCAGATTTATTTTTTCTTGGTTACAGTCATCTCTGGTAGCAATGACATTTGTCGCATTTATAATTTCTTTTTTGTTAGCTCTGAAGGTAGTTTGATCATCTCTATCCTGATCTCCTTCCCACTCGTATTTCAGTCTGAAATTGAGATCAGAGCTACTTCTATTCACTAAGTTTTTTATAGTCACTAAAATGAACAGATCATTAGAGATTTTCTCTGTAGTGACAGATTCTACCCATCCTTTATCTTTTTGATCAGTGCTTCGTCTGTACCATCCCCAATCTTCAAATGTTTCGATATCATCTCCACCTTCTGAGATATACAGTATTTCTCTTTCTCCTGTGCCATCATCCAAATAGAGTTGTCCTCGATCTAAATAATCATCAAAGCAACCAAAGCATGTCTCTTCCTTGCCAAGTAAGAACCTTAATTGGATTTTTCCTTTACACTCCAGCGCATCTCTATTGACCGAAGTGATGGAAGTAGGTTGAGCGAAAACAATACCTGGCGTAAGCAGGATGACAAAAAGAGATAGTTTGAAGAATTGTTTCATGTTATTGAATTAGCAGGTAAGTTGATTAGATGTTCGAAATAGTTGGCTGTGCAGAGAGGATACCAGTCTCAAATCCTCGTCGGACCAGTTCAGCAGCATTGCTGGCGTTCATTTTGGTACGGAGGCTTTTGAGATGATCATGTACGGTGTAGTGACTGATGTAGATTTTGTGAGCTATCTCTTTGGAGCTCAGCCCATTAGATGCCCAGTAGAGCACTTCTTTTTCTCTCTCTGTGATAGACATAGGTGAATATTGATAGTATGTATTTAATAAGTTTTGCGGCGTAAGAATAGGGAGATCTGCCTCCTTAATTTTAGGGAGATCAAGAAGTGGTCAGATCAGATCAAGAAGTGGTCAATAATCGTCAAGAAGTGGTCAATATGTATGTAGGGTTTTTGTAGAGGATGACTAACTTTGGGGTTTGAATGATAAATTATACATTCATTACTTTCACTGATGTCTTCCTGCTAACTGACAAACATGCCAATCACACATGTCTGAAGGCTTTGTATTAAATATTTTGATTGTTGAGGATGATTTCTCTTTTGCCCTTGATCTACAGATGCTGGTAGAGGAGCTGGGCTATCAGGTCGCTGGAGTCGTGGATAGTGGAGAGAAGGCGCTGGATTTCATCAATAGGAACACTCCAGATGCTATTTTGATGGATATTGATCTGAAAGGTGAGTTGACAGGATTTGACGTGGCCGAGCGGATCAAAGATCAGGAGATCCCGACTCTATTCATCACATCTCATCAATCCAGTGAGGACTATGAGCGAGCTAAGGCCATCGGGATGGTAGGTTTTTTAGTAAAGCCCCTCAATGATATCACACTGCTATCTGCTATAGATGCTTGTCTCAAGAGTAGTGCAGCCCTCAAACCTGATGTATCGAAGTCGACTGATTTTGATACGAGATTGCTGAAAGGATCACTGCTGATCAAAAAGGGCAAGGTCTATCATAAGGTGAAACTGAATGAGATCATACATATATCCTCGGACCTCGAGTATGCTACGATTTTCACCAATGATGAAAAATTTACCTTCAGAGAATCTTTAAAAAATCTTACCAATCTACTCGAGTCATCTCGATTTATCAAGGTGCATCAGAGCCATATCCTCAATGTCGAATATCTAAAAAGCATCGATACAGAAGATAGTATGGCAGTCATGACTAATAAAGCCTTAGTACCTATCAGTCGTCGTAAGCGCAAAGAGCTGGAGGAGCTATGGCATAGCTATGGGTAGAGCTTTTAGATTTAAATAGTATGAGGCAAAAGTAATTGTGACGAGCTACCTTTTCCGATGTCATTCTCTATGAATATTTGTCCATTGATTTTACTGATTAGCTCCTTTACCAGATTGAGACTCAAGTTCATATTATCTTGCTCAGAGTTGATAGATCTCATGGTTGATTGTGTGACAGGACTTATCTCTGCGTTATCGCTCGATATATTGATCGATATCAAATTATTGGCTTGATTTGAGACAATATTTATTGCGCCGTATTCTGGTGTATATTTTAGGATATTATCCACTAAGTTTCTGATCACAGTCTTGAGAATATCTGGGTCGGTATCAAGAGAGCTCATAGAAGTGTCATCTTGATATGAGATACGGATATTCTTATCCTGAGCCAGTATTTTTAGTGAGTTTACGGCCTCGTTAATCACAGTAGATATTGATACAGTTTGGGTTTTTACTCTGAGCATATCTTTTTGGTTCAGCGACCAGTTGAGTAGATTGTCCAGTAGATGATTCAGACTGATGGCTGACTTTTCTATCGAGTCTCCGAGTTTATCGAGGCTGTCAAAATCACGTTTGGCGAGGAGGTAGTTTATTTTTTTAGATATACTTCTAAATGAGAGCGCTGGTTTTCGCAGATCATGGGCTAATATCGAGAATAGTAGATCTTTGGTATTATTTGCTTCCTCCAGTAGTGCTTCTTTGTGCTTTAAGTCTGTCACATCATTAAAGGCAAATGAATAACCTAATTCTCGACCTCTCCAGTGATATGGTCTTACTCGTCCTATCAATTCGATAGTCTTATTTTGTTTGTTTAGGCTCAGTGATACCGATGATGAGGGATGCTGCAGGAGTCCATCTATGGCCTTAGGATTTTGCTCGGTGGTCATAGTTGAGAGAGCCTCTCTGAGATTGGAGTGTGAGCTACCTATTATCTTGATAGCAGCGTTATTCATATTGAGGATATTAAGCATTTTGTCGGTACGGATGATGAGCTCTGTGATAGAGTTACTTATGTCATCTAAAGCATCGTCAAATTGATTTCGAATGATCCTATATCCTGATACAAACCAATAAATAGCCAAGGCTTCGACAAAGAAAGACAACCCCCAGTTGGGAACATACAATCCTAACTCATTGTCAGTGTCCCAGAGCTGAGCATAGACTATTGGGAATAAGATAAAAATGAGCATGGCAAAAATCTTTCTTATGCGGTATTTCTTTTCTCTGATGAGGCTTATTGAGAAAAGAAGGAAAAACACTATAGCTGAAAACAAAAGTGAGTATACCTTGAAGTAGCTCACAAATAGAGAATCATGAATGCCCGAATACCATAGCCCATTTATTTTTTCTGGATGGATATAAAAAATCTTATCTCGAAAATGCTGAATCCATATGATAGCTTGGGGAATTCCGAGTAGTAGCAGTACTGTAATTGTGTTTAGTGTATTTTCATTTTTACTGTTTTTAAAAGGACGAATAGTGTAAAAAGTGGATAGCCCAAAAATAGATGTCAAGCTAAAGCTTACTGGTCCATTGATCATCCTTATCATATGGATTTCTGAGGGAGCATCTACTTGATGGATCATATACTCTATTGCGAACTTGATAGCGCACAAGAAAAACATGAGAGCATTAAGCAGAATCAGCCAATGCCGACGATATGACACCAGTACATATATCGACATGCCTAACGAAAGGCTAAAAAAGATAAGGAAATACCAAAAATTATATGGAGCGAATTCAAATCCCATCAAGTGGATGATTTAGTTTGGGAAGAGCTTGCCGATAGTTGAGATTGAACAGTATCAAAAGATTTGCGGAGCTGTATTTGTAACGTAGTGCCATGATTTATAATGCTTTCTACAGCCAAGGTTCCATTTAGTTTAGTTAATAAGTTAATGACCATTGAGATTCCCATTCCGGAGCCTTTTTCACCCGATGTACCTGTAGTAGATATGAGATTTTGTTGATTTCGGATCCTACTGATTTGTTCAGGCGTCATGCCTATTCCTGTATCTCGGATGGTGATAGTAGTACTTTCTATAGTGTCATTCATTTTGATGTATATAGATCCTTCTTTGGGAGTGTACTTTATAGCGTTGTCGAGTACGTTTCTGATGATAGTCATCAATATGTCAGGGTCGGTTTGGATGATGATGTCCTCAATAGACTCATCATTGATTTTGATATGTTTTTCTTGGGCGAGTATCTCGATCATATTTATTACCTCTTTGATCAGCTTTTTCAGTGCTATGGTACGAGGCCTTACACTGACCATATCTTTTTGACTGAGTGACCAATTGAGAAGGTTGTCCAGGAGACTGTTGAGGCTTATTGCCGATTTCTCTATGCTATGACCTAATCGGTCCAGGCCTTCGAAATCTCTTTTGCTCAGTAGGTAGTTTATTTTTTTGGCGATACTTCTGAATGATAAAGCCGGTTTTCTTAGGTCGTGAGCCAAGATGGAGAAGAGCATATCTTTCGTTTGATTTGCTTTCTCGAGTTGGGCTTCTTTTTGCTTCAGCTCGGTGATATCTGTGAAGATGATAGAAAGCCCTGCTAACTGGCCTCTCCAGCGATAGGGGGCGACTTTTGCCACAAAGCTTTTCTGATGACCTTGCTGATCTACTATGTTTAGACTTACTTGTTCTCGAGATTTATTGACGAGATTTTTGATACTATTTTGGCCCTGGGATAGTAATTGAGGTTTTATGTATTTGTATAGCGACGTATCTTTCTCATATTCTCCTAATACTTGAGTGGCAGCACTATTCATGTGTTTGATATGGAGCTGATTATCAGTACGGATGATGAGCTCTGACAGCGAGTTCAGGATCTCATATGATGCATCCTCATATTGATCTCTGATGATACGGTATCCTGATACGAACCATGTGACAATGAGTGCGTCTATCAGCATATTCATACCTAAAGAGGATACCCGCCATACACTATCTACCACTACATGGTTATTAAGATTAACAGCAAAGATCATGTACGCCATTAATGCTATGAGTATTCCTTTTTTTCTTCGATTTACTTTTTCGCTTAGCATGCTATAAATCATCACTCCGAAATGAAATAGCCCGCCCATAAGTACATAATTATAAATAAGATAAGGTGTCATAAGCGAAGATGCCGTCGGTCTAAATGTCCAATATCCTTTTATTTGCTCCGAATTCGTGATGAAAAGTACTCGCTCGAATAATAGATAACATATTAGAATGCAAGGAAACCCGATCAGTACGTACTTGATAAATGAATCTATCCACTCAGCATACTTGGCTTTTTTGAATGGACGTACATGGCTGTAAACCATCAGCCATGTCAATGAAAAAAAGAGCTGTGCTAAGGTGCCGTTATATTTGAGGATCGCATTTGCCTCTTCATAAGTAGACACCTGCTGTACCCAATACTCTGTCATAGCCCGAGCAGCACAAAGAAAGAAAATGATGGCATTTATATAATTAAGCCAGTTTCTCTGATACGAAAGCAAAGAGTAAATGCCAAATCCTAAGCTGATAGAAAATAGTAGTATAAAATAGTAAAAGTTATCTGGTGCGATAATCATAATTAGCTCAGTCAAAATATTCTTGTAAAAATAAAGGAGCCAGAATATTTTTCGAAAGTAAGTTGCTATAGCAACAGAAATCTGAGTATGCTATAAAAAAAATAAACATCATGGAATACAGCATCTCAAATTGAGTAGATCAACCCAATCGTCGCCTTAATAGTAGCGTGAGTAGCACGATCGGAATCGACAGCAGATATGACCACTTTGACTGTAGTACTCCTGCTTTTTTGGTATTCAGAGTCACAGCTCTGTCATCACCATAATAGACAAAGCCGCCCCAGTAGTACGGATGATGGTAGGCCGCTTCGACATGATTTAGGAAGTTTGACTTAGCTGCTGTGAGGGAGGAGCGCTTATCATTACCATCGAGGAGCTCTTTATAATATTCTTTGATGAGTGTGGAGGTGGCACGATCGCTCACTGGCCAGAGGCTCATGAGGAGATTGGGACTGCCCGCTTGCGCAAAGGCCTTACCTATCGATGCTATGCCTTCGCCAGCTACTACTTTGCCATAGCCTGTATTGCAGGCACTCAGGATGACTAAGTCTGCATGGATATCCATGCGAGCGATCTCATAGGCATGCAGATTTCCATCGTTTTCTTCATCAGCACTCAGGAGTAGCTTAGAGTAGTCTGGATCAGTATCATCTACTATAGCATGAGAAGCTATATGGCAGATGGCATAATGTTTATCCAGAGCACTTTTGAGCTGTGATTCAGAGGCTGCTGATTCTTGATAGTAGTGTCCTTTTATTTTTTCTTTGATATAGTTGATCTCATCTGCAGTGCCGTATAGATCGGATAGATCCAGATCTATATCTTCTCTGGTTCGACCGTAGTCTTGATAGGCGTACTCCAGAGTGGGATTCTCATAGCTGGGATGAATTGCGATCAATTCACTCCCATACTGTTCATTTTTTGAGTGGGTACTTTCATAGATAGACAGTGATGCCGACTTTTGATAGGATAGATTGTAGGTATTGATGAGATAGGGCCAGTTTTTGAGTTTTTTGTGCTCAGTAAAGTCGCTCACCGGTTCTCTAAGTAGGATGGCAAAAGGGAGATGTGCGAGACTGGCATCAGCGATTATAAGTAGATCATTTGTTAATAAGCGCTCTACAGGAGCTATGAGGTTTTCATAGAGGGTATGGGCTTGCTCAGCATAGAGATGCAGTTGTGTTTGGGAGTTGCGATATGGCGAGACGATAGCCTGACGCAGTTCTTGGATACTATTTTCTATATCGATCTTTAGACTATGCTTGATGCATTCCAGCCCCATATCTGAGATGACGAATATGAAGAGGTTTTCATCTGTCACCACGTATTCTATGAGTGTTTGGCCTTCTTTTAATAGATGCTTGACTACTTGCTCGGCCGATGCTACGTTATATCCAAAATTTTGATGAAAAAAGCTTGGGTCAGTTTGATTGATGAGGCTCAGTAGGTCATCTTCCTCTTTCTTAAGATCGACCAGTAAATTGCGTACTGAGTCTACTTTTTCGAGCTGATTTTCTATTTCGGCAGTGTGTAGGATGAGTTCGCTTGACTCTATATCGATACGTATATCTCGATAGGCTTTGATATGGACAGTGGACTGGGAGAGTGATAAGCTTTTATCTACTTTCGTCAGGTGTTCACCCATGAGTAGATATTTTGACTTTTCGGCATAGTGAAATGCTGCCGCACAGTCATTCAGCTCGAGATGCACCTCGATCAGTAGCTGATATACTTCTTCAGTTTTTTCTCTCCAAAACTCCTTAGATGACTCTTCGATGAGCTCAAATCGCATCATATCTACCAACTGATCGGCATGAGTGAGGATCCCTTTGCTACGTAGGAGATAGTTATCATCTTGAGTCTCCTTATAGAGCTGATGATGTATCTGGCCACTGAGCAGTAGCTCACTGATGAGATAGTGTTTTTCTCCATTAGATCGGAGGAAGTGATCATTGATCTGATGGATATACTCCTTTTCACTATCAATTCCAGCCAGTCGATATGCGATTGCTTTTTCGATATATTCTTTGGCCTGAGCCAGATCCTCCATCAGTAGATAGGTCTCTGCGATATTGCGATAGGTGGTGGATAATCCGTCAGAGCGAGTTAAGTCAAATGAGTGTTGATACAGCTGTAGACTTTCGTCAAATAATTGCAGGGCCTCCTCATAGCGTCCTTCATCTACTAATAGTAATGCTCGACTCTCTTTTAGCAGACTTCTGAAGTCATCATCATGACAGCAGGATTCGATGATTTGTTCTGATTGATCAAATAGCTCAATCGCTTTCTGAGTACTATCAAGGGTCAGATAAGCTGTAGCGAGATTATAGGTCATGCTGGCGATGAAGTGCTCTTCATCATCCATAGTCTCCAGTAGGGTGATGAGTTTTTCCAGCCATGGTATGGCATTTTCAGCACCCTCAGCCGACTCCATGATGAGATAGACGAATGCGATGACCTCATAGGTAGTAGCGAGTCGATCATGATCATCACCAGCCAGATCGATTGCCCTGTCATAGATGTCCAGCGCCAGATCGAATTCTCCTCGATCTTTGTAGGTTTTACCCAGCTGTATGGTAGCATACCACTCATGCGGATTGTTATCTTGATATTTTAGGGCTTGGGTCAGCGCTTGTTTCGCCTCTTCATATTTATCCCATTTGCGATACCAGTAGCCTTTGTACATCCATAACTTGATCCAGGTGTCTCGATGCTTCTCTTCACTGACTAATGCTAAGCCCTCGTCCAAGGCTGCGATGGCTTGCTCTATTGATACATTGTATCTGAATAATGCGTAGGATTTTTCAAAATATAGAAGTGCCGTAGTATCGGGATGATCAGCGAATACATCAACAGTGATGAGCGAATCTATGAAAGCTATTTTATGATCTATCTCAGATATGGCATCGATCCGCTCGACATACAGATCATAGCTCTGGCTATAGAGCAGAGATGAGAGCGAACTAAATAATATGATGCAGTACCGGATCATGGTTTATAGCTTATTTGATATGGTCATATCGCTCGAGCAGGATACCTGCTGCTTCTGATTTATAGTGATCCATTGCGCTGATGTCTCGGAGCAGCTCTTTCGCCTTATTGTCCTTGCCTATTTTGATATATGATAATGCTGCATACCATATGGCGCCATCGTCATATGCATATTGCGCTTCCGGATCCATCAGCTGCTCAAAAGTCTGGAGTCCTTCTTCATATTTTCCTATTTCATAGGCACAGATAGCTTTGTAAAATGCCAGATCACGATTGTCAGGATTTTCTTTGATCAGTTCGGCTAATGATTGATATGCCTCTGCGTATTCTCCACTTCTGTATTCGCTCATGGCTGTCGTGATATCTGAGCGATCATCTGGAGCTACATCTCCTCGGACTATGTCAGTCAGCACGTCTGGGTAGGGTGATACATACTCGTCGATCGAGAGAGACTTAGTGCCCATAGGATTCATCATGAGTAGAATAGCTATACCTGCAGCCACGCCAGTGATGATACTGATATATCTCAGATTATTTTTCTTTTTGGCTGGAGCCGAATCCGCTACTGGGACTTCAGCCTGGATGAGGGTATCCATCTTAGCATCCATACGAGACCACAGTTGATCTATCTCTGGTATTTGCTCCATCAAGATAGATCCTTCGAGCGATTTACGCTCGAGCGGATGCTCGTTGAGATAATCTTGGATCGACTGAGTCTGCTCTGAGGAGAGTCGACCCTTTCGATAGTCCTTATATTCTTCTATACTGATGTTCATGTATCCTTATATATAGCTCTTCAGCTTCTTTTTTAGATTTAGTTTACCATTTTGGATATAGCTCTTCACCTGCTTATTAGTATAGCCAGTGATGGTCTCTACGTCCTGATAGCTCATCCCCTGAAGATAAAAGAGAGATACACACTTCCGCTGCTCCACTTTTAGTTCTTCCAAGGCGTTTTCCAAGCGGTCAAAAACCTCTTGGTCATCTACTTGATCCGTATTTATGGGTGTTTCCACAGATTCAGGATCGATTTTTTTATTTATGAGTTCGTTTTCTTTCTTGATGCCCCTACTCAGGAGCTTCAGACAGTGATGCCGAGTGATGGTGAGGATCCAGTTTTTGAAGTTTTGGACCTCGTGATCAGGGAGTACTTTTATGACCTTTTCGAATACATCCATCGTCACATCTTCAGCACTATGCATATCATGTAGATAGTACATGGATAGCCCCATGACACTCTGTCTATACCGATGATAGAGCTCCCTGATGGCGGATCTATCACGACTGGTCCTATACCTCTCTACCAGGGATATATCTGATACTGCACTTATCACGATTTCTATTAGATTACTGCTTACTGTGTCTAAAGTATTGTTTTCACTCCGCTTGCTCAAATGACAAGTACGGGTAAATGGGGGATTGGAGAAGAAATATCGAAAAATTAATACCACTTCTGTGGAATCTACTCTCACTATGGATCAAACAGATACACAATCTCTCAATCTAATTCCTAAATATGAATTATTCTATCAGCCTTAGAGAAAAAGAAATCCTCACACTCATCGCCCATGAGCACACAGCTAAAGAAATAGCCAATATGCTCTACCTCTCACCGCATACAGTTATCTCTCATCGCAAAAATCTACTTACCAAGATGAATGCTAAGAATACAGCAGGCTTGGTCCGAAGAGCATTTGAGATGGGGGTGCTGTCTATCCATAGGATGGAGGCCATAGCGGTATGAGATATGCTGCGCTTTAAATGAATTACCGTTTGATATGCAGCATTTCACTTATTTGTCAGGGCTATCAATTATTCAACTAAAAATTAATCAATCATGAAACTGTTCTTATTTTTCTTTCTGATGACATTTCTCACTTTTTCTTGTTCTTCTGATGATGATCCTGTCGAGGCAGATCCTATCCTTGGGACTTGGGTAGGAGGATCTGATCAAGTGGGCCTTGGTACTATCGAGATAGAGCTGTCTATTACTACTCTCATGGTAGACGCTGAGGCAGGACGACTCAGCTCAGCATTGAGGGATCTGTCTACTTGTGATCCAGAGATATTTGTCTGCGAGGCATTTACCTGCGATGCTGATTGGATTTATGAAGGTCGACGAGGAGCGTCCTACTTGTTCACTGAGATAGCAGACCCAGGCAGTCCATGCGTAGATAGAGCTGATATCGAGGTCTCATTGGTTGATGACAATACCTTGAGAGGTACTGTTTCATTTGATATAGATCCAGATGAACCAGTAGTGATAGAGACAAATCAGATCACGCTGATCAGAAAATAGTAGAATAAGAAGACCTACTCAGATTTCAACTAATAATCAGTACCTATCCTATGTCGACTAAAAACTGTGCTGCTGCCGTCCTGTTCTTCACACCAAGTTTAGAGTAGATGTGCTGCGTATGCCACTTGATAGTATTTTTAGAGAGGTGTAGTTGTTGAGCTATTTGTTGATTGGATAGTCCTTTACTGATTTCGATGAGGATATCCATTTCCTTTTGGGAGAGGGCATTCGGTAGTTTAGCATTAAGCGTATCAAGGGTCAATTCTTGATTAGACGTTTTGCGTTTATGATTGGCCATGCCGATGGTGATACTAACTCTCAGGTCTTCTTCTTTGAATGGCTTCACAATATAGGATACAGGACTGAGATCCTTTATTCTACTCAGTGTGCGATTATCCGATAAGGCAGTGATGAATATGTAAGGCATATTATACTTGGCTTCTATGATTTCAGCCAGTTGTATGCCATCTTTGGTCCCTTCCAAGTTGATGTCCAGTAGGATGAGATCAGGAGTGTGATAGTGAATAGCGTCGAGGGCTCTGTCCCCATTATGAATAATATCTATTACTTGATGGCCTAATTCGATGAGATAGTGCTCAATTAATTGGGCAATGATAGCATCATCCTCGACGATGAGTACTTTATATGTAGCAGTGGCCATTTTCGGTGATATTGTGAGGGGTAAAGTAACGTACATGTTTTTTTAATCACACCATACTTTGGTATGGCTTTGTTTTTCTAATTTAGAATTTCTTCGCAGATCAACAATCAGAAAATGAATAATAAGTGCTTCCGCCTCCTTACGTTGATTTTTATATGCTCATCGGCTTTTATTTTACCGACCACAGCTCAGCAGTTATCTCGTGTTGACAGTATCAGACAGGGGTGGATAGCATCAGCTGGAGATGATTCTATACATTTAGAGAGAGCTTTAGACTATGGATGGGAGCTTTTTTTTCAGGGAGGAGATTATTTAGATACGGCCAAAAAAGTAACGCATGAGGCCATTTTACTTGCACAGGATATGGATCACTATGTCAATGAATTAGCGGCTTATAATCTGCTGGGGACTGTATACAGAGTCCAGGCCAAAAAAGATTCTGCTCACTTATTCTTTGATCAAGCGATACAAATTGCTCAAGAAAATCAAGACTCATTACGATTGGGCAAGTTGATAGGAAATAAAGGGGCCATGTATCTGAATGAAGGGAGTTTAGACGAAAGTCTCAAATTAATGCTTCGAGCACATGCGATTTTTGATGATTTACAAGACTCTACGAGTTTGGCACTATCATATCAGAGCTTAGCTTCTCTTTTCATAGACAAGCAGGAGTATGCCAATGCGAAGCCCTATGGATTAAAAGGGTATGAGCTTTATGGAGAGGTACTTTCTAAAGAGCGACAGTCTTATGCCGCATCCTCATTGGGTGCTATTTATCGTAATCTTGGCCAGTTAGATTCTGCTGAGTATTACTATCTGCATACACGTCAGTACGGTAAAAATTTCGCCGCTTTGTGGAGGGACAATGAGAGCTATTTAGCGAGATTATATGAAGAGCAGGGTGAGTATGATAAGGCTATTCAAACACTAAAGTCATTAGTCAATATCAGTGATATGTCAAGTGGGGATCCGAGATCCCAGGATTATTTGACACGACTGTCTATCATGTTTTTAGGTCAGGATATGCTCGATAGTGCCACTTATTACTACGAGTTGATAGACTTTGACAGAATAAAAGGTAATTTTCAAGTCGAAAAATTAGCCTACGAGCTGGAGTATAAACTCAATAAGGCAAAGGGAAACTATCGGCGTGCTCTACAGTCTCATGAGGCTCTATCAGCAATCCAAGATTCTGTATTCAATATTGAGTCAGAAGAGAAGTTTGACAAGATATTGACCGAATATGAGACAAGGGAGAAAGAACAGGAAATCAAATTATTAAGTACTCAGGCGCAGCTGCAGCAGTCTCGCCTAAGGGCATCACGGATAAGTGCTATAGGTCTTGGAGTAGGGATGTTGATTTTGGGAGGATTTTTATGGAGGCTCTATAGGCTTAATATAAAAGTGAAAAAATCAGCTGATGAAAAAGATACTCTCCTCAAAGAAATACATCATCGAGTAAAAAATAATCTCCAAGTGATTTCTGCATTACTCACCCTGCAGTCCGCACATCTCAATGATGCTAAAGCGAAAGCTGCCCTCAGAAAAGGCCAAGATAGGGTAGAGTCTATGGCCCTCATTCATAAGGATCTGTATCAACATGATAATCTCAAAGGGGTGAATACGAGGGAGTACTTTGAAGAATTAGTCAATAAGCTACTCCAGTCATACAATCTGAGTGAAGAGAGCGTGGAGCTCATAATGAATGTAGATGAAATCCTCCTCGATGTGGATACCATGATCCCCTTAGGTCTCATGGTGAATGAAATGATCTCCAATGCACTAAAGCATGCCTTTACTCAGGATTCTTCTCCTCAGATAAAGGTCGCATTAAGAGAGTCAGATCGTAGATTACTATTGGCTATAGAAGATAATGGTAAAGGACTTTCTGATATTGATATTTTAGAAAAAAAGTCCTTCGGTTATTCTTTGATCAAGTCTTTCGCTCGAAAGCTCGATGCTGATCTGAGCATTGATGGATCCGAGGGCTTGAAAATATCAGCTACTATCAAGAACTATAGTAAATACGATAAATAGGGCACACCTTAAGTCTCACCAAGCGCTCAATACTACCCAAAAGTATGGGATTCTCGCTTTTACTCTGATCTACCTTAGAGCCATGAGCGAAATAAATATTTACGAATCGATAGAAAATGATCTCCTCAAGCAAGCTGAGGAAAAAGTCCGTACCACAGCCTGGGCTTTGGAGCTGATGCAAGAAGTGAACGATCATCTCGAGAGCAAAATGATCAGCAAAAATAATTACAAAAGAAATTGATCTTTTTTGTGGAATCAGCCATTGTCTCGGATCAAGTAAATAGCTAATCACAAAATCTAAACCCTTAACATGAATAATTCTATCAGCCTGCGAGAAAAAGAAATCCTAACTCTCATAGCCCATGAGTACACAGCTAAAGAAATAGCCAATATGCTCTATCTCTCTCCGCATACAGTCATCTCTCATCGCAAAAATCTACTGACTAAAATGAATGCTAAGAATACAGCAGGCTTAGTCCGTAGAGCATTTGAGATGGGGGTGCTGCAGCTGGGTCAGGTCGGTTGATAGCAACGGATTGCACTGTATCGACCACATAGTGTAATCAAAGTAAATCATATAAAAAAAATGTCATGCAATCAAAAAAGAATATCACTCATCGAGAGAAAGAAGTCCTCGAGTTGATAGCCGATGAGCTCACCGCTAAAGAAATAGCCCATCAGCTCTACATTAGCACTCACACTGTAGTCTCACACCGTAAGAATCTCATGCGAAAACTCGACGCCAGATCATTGGCAGGTTTAGTACGCCGAGGATTCGAATCAGGAATTTTAAACTATTAATCAACTTCAAAAAAAATAAAATGAAAAAGATAATTATCACTTCAGTTTTCGCTCTTTTCTGTTTTTCACTCATAGCTCAATGGGATTCTCCTGGAGTTCGAAGTACTTCGCATGGATCTACCGACTATCCGCAAATCTTAGGTTTTGGCGGTGCTTTATTAGAGCTGCAAGAGAGTAATCAATCGCCTGCTGGAGCCGCTAATGGTTTAGTTTTTACAGTACAGAATAATAATGGAATCGGATCTATTATAGATGCTTATCTACATTATCATACTAATTTTAATCAGCTTATGTTCAGTAAGACGGGTAATACAAATGATGCTGTTTTTACTGTTGATGCTGATAATGGTAATACCGTCATCAAGGGTCAAACTGAAATAGAATTTAATTCTTCGGGGGCTGCTGGGTCAATAGAAATAGTTGAAACCGAAGACGATGATTTTTCACGAATATTCTTTAGGAATACACAAGATATGTCCAAGCGCTGGGCACTTTCGGGACGATTGGGGTCAACGACGGATGATCTATTTGGATTATATTATGATGGGGCTCCAAGATTAGTTTATGACGAGCCTTCTCAAGATTTCGAATTTAATGGTAAGATAGATATTAATAGTACGCTCAATACAGCTATTCAAGTTGATGATGCTCAGGCACTTTGGTACAATGGTGACTACTTTAGTTGGGGCTTCGGAGGAAACTATAATTTCTTTGCTGACGAAGTTCGGATTGGAAATGGTTCAGGAGAGCCAGCATATCAATTAGAGGTAGTAGGAGATGCCGACATAACAGGAGAGTTAACTGCCGCTTCGGACAAAAGGCTTAAAAAGAATATCTCAGAGATATCTATGGCATTGTCAACTGTCATGTCATTAGAGCCAAAGTCATATAATTTTAGGGTTGATGAATTTCAAGATATGTCATTAGCCGAAGGTGAAAAATTTGGTTTCATTGCTCAAGAATTGGAAAATGTCTTACCAAGTCTTGTAAGTACAGGCCGAGAAGTAACTGATATCAAAGGTCAAAGCTTCAAATCAAAAAGTGTAAACTATATCGAGATTATCCCAATTCTCACCAAAGCTATCCAAGAACAACAAGAACTAATCAATCATCAAAACAATGAGCTTGCTACCTATCGATCAGAGCTGAATGAACTGAGAGGTATGGTCTCAGAGATCAGGTCAGCTATGGATCAAGAGCATAAGAAAAGCGTCATGTCTCTTGATACTGAAAAGTAAATCTTAGAGTATTTAGAGATTTAAGTGTATCTGTATATCTCAGTACGTCTGAGTATGCAGATGCATTTTTTCAATACAGCTCAAACCAGAATTTAAAATCATGAAAATTTACAAATTCCTATTCGTCTTCGTTTTACTAACTTTTCTTTTCAGCTGCTCATCCGAAGAAGAAGAGCCAGTGGTAGATTATTCGGGTACTTATATCTTGAGCTCTGCCAGAGATGAATGTCCTGATCCAGCTAATGATGGCACGACCGATGCAGGGGATGATGGCATCTGTGTGACCTTCCCTGACGAGGTACAGTGCTATGAGATGAGGCTCACCCTGAATCCAGATTTTACCTTTAGCTTTTTGCAGATCACTCGCACTATACGAGGCAGTATAGAGCTCTCTGAGCCGTACAATGAGTCTGGCACCTATACCGTCATCGGCGATAGACTGATAACTGATGATCCGAATACGATCACCACTCCTTATGACATAGTGAATAATGGACAGGCACTTGACTGGATAGCAACGATCACTGATCTTAATTGTGAAAGGATCTTCCGCTTTACAAAGCAGTAATAAATACTACCAGAAAATTTTTCTTCTCTCGATCTGTGGAATACACTCTCATGATGGATCATGTAGGTACATTAACCTTGATACATCATGAGACTCCTCATAATTGTTGCTTTTCTACCTTTTTATATCACTCAGAGCTCTGCTCAGTGTCATCCAGATGATTTTACTGCTCTCAGGGAGCTCTACCTCAATACTGATGGCGATAATTGGACAGATACCACTGGCTGGTCTCTGGTGAGGAATAATGCCTCTCCACCTGCAGGGTGTGACCTGGGCACGATGTCCGGCATTGCTATTGAGTATGTCTCGACAGCGGGCAATTTTGGGAGAGTAAGACAAATATCGCTCGCAGGAAATAACTTGGCTGGGGACATTACATCCGCCACCTTAGATAACTTGGGCGGACTCGAAGATTTGTTCCTTCTTAATAATCATATCACGGGTTTTCCTTTGACCACCTCTAATAAAGCAAATTTTCTCAAGCGATTCTATCTGAGCCAAAATGATTTGACCGTCTTTCCAATGGTAGTAACGGATCTAAATAAATTGGAAACCGTGAATCTCGATTATAATAACATGTCTCGATCTACGATCCCTGAGGAAATTGAAAATCTCATACTGCTCGAAGAGCTCAGTATGAAGAGCTCAGGAATAGGAGGGGTCATACCAACGACTATAAATGAGTTGACTTCATTGACAGATATGGACCTGAGTGACAACTTCTTATCAGGTAGTATCCCAAGAGAGATAGGAAGTCTTTTAGCTTTAGAAAACCTTAATCTTTCTAATAATCAATTAGGTGGAAATATCCCTGCGCAATTAGGCAATTTGAGTAATCTGACCTTTCTCAACTTAAGTGACAATCTGCTGACTGGTGTGCTACCCTCATCTCTTGGAGGATTGAGGAGTGTTTATTCGATAGATGTCAGAAACAATATGCTCTCAGGTCAGATCCCTAATGAGATCGGAGATCTATGCAATCTCGTCAGCTTCTATGGACAGAGTAATCAGTTTACTGCTCTCCCTCACATCGTCGGTGGCTGTGCTCAGGTCAACGAGCTTCAGCTCTGGGATAATCAGATAGACTCGATATCCGATGAGTTAACGGGTTTGCCACTTTTAGAAAAATTGGATCTTTCCTCTAATGCACTCACCTATGTTGGTTCTGGCATCGGTATGTTGACTCATCTAAAGGAGCTCAAACTAAATAATAATTTCATACCGGAGATTCTTTCTGGCTTAGGATCTCTTGATAGCTTGGAGCTTTTAGATCTCTCCTACAATGAAATTGCACAGGTAGACGGGGATATTGGAGGTGCGCTTAGTTTAAGGGTGGTAAACTTCAATGACAACAACTTGACTGATCTACCGATCGAATTTGGCAATCTTCAGAATCTCGAATACCTCAGCCTTCCTCGCAATAATTTTATTGAAATTCCTGAGGCTGTCTTTTCGCTCTCTGACCTCAAATCTTTTACCTTTTTTGCGAATGAGGCTACGGGCATTGTCCCTTGTCAACTGGGGCTCATGGACAGCCTTATGGAGATAGAGATTTCGGGTAATTATTTCAGTGGTTGTTTTGATCCTGCCCTTGCCAGCCTTTGCGACGATGACTTCTCCTATGGCACATATGTATTAGAGGTAGATCGTCAGAATGATCTGCCAGATTGGAATGCGTTTTGCGCTACTGGAGCTTATGCTTGTCCGAGCTATATTGACACGGTGATATGGGAGCGATATGATACGGTAGCTTGGGACTCCACCTATATCTGGAGTGGGATACAGGTGCCACAGCAGCACCGACATGTAGTTTTGCCGTCCATGGGTACTCCTACCTTTGGATATTCACCAGGTGCATCTCGATCGATAGAGTTGCCTGGAGGCTTTAGTGCTGAGGCATATACATTATCCATTGAGCCAGGGGTACAGTTTCATTGCCCTCAGGGCAGTACTCTTGAGGTATTCTCAGCTGCCGGATATCAGTATCAGTCAGCGTGTGATGATGATTAGTGACCACTCCACTGACAAAATGTCACATGTATTTTCTCTTTTCCCTATCTTTGTCCTCCCTTATCATCGAGGGAGAAAAAATCAGAAGGAATAGAGATTTATGTACGATAATAATCCGACAATAGAGGATGTCAGAAAAGAGCTAAAAAGCCACACAAATATACCACTCGGCGAAGACCGTCAAGGAGAGGTCTTGGAGATGAAGGCTGGACAGGGAGCTAAGAAGTTTTATATCGAGAGCTACGGTTGCCAGATGAACTTTAGTGACTCGGAGATAGTCGCTTCTGTATTGGCAGAGGAGGGATTCAGTAGTACTCGTGATATGGAGGAGTCCGACCTCATCCTGATCAATACCTGCTCCATCAGAGAGAAGGCGGAGGATACAGTACGCAAGCGTCTTACGGTATTCAATAAAGTAAAAGAAAGGAAACCCGAGCTGATCGTGGGAGTGCTCGGATGTATGGCAGAGCGACTGAAGAAGAAATTTCTCGAAGAAGAGAAAATCGTCGATATCGTCGTCGGGCCTGATGCATATCGGGATCTACCAGTATTAGTGGCTGGAGCGGAAGAGGGTAATAAAGGAGTCAATGTATTCCTATCGAGAGAGGAGACTTATGCGGATATATCGCCATTAAGACTGGGATCCAATGGGGTGAGTGCATTCATCTCTATCATGAGGGGATGTGACAATATGTGTTCATTCTGCGTAGTGCCTTTCACGAGAGGTCGTGAGCGGAGTCGTGATGCATTCAGCATCGTATCTGAGGCACAGGATCTATACGATAGAGGATACAGAGAGGTGACCCTGCTGGGGCAGAATGTAGATTCTTATAAGTGGAAAAATCCAGAGACAGAAGAAGTCGTCTCTTTTGCTCAGCTCATGGAGATGGTAGCACTGGTGCATCCAGATCTCAGAGTGAGATTCAGTACTTCTCATCCTAAGGATATGACGGATGACGTGCTGCACATGATGGCGAAATATGAAAATATCTGCAACTATATACATCTACCGGTGCAGTCGGGTAATAGTCGAGTCCTCGAGTTGATGAATCGTACCTATGACGCTGACTGGTATCGGGAGAGAGTCGAGAGCATATATCGGATCATTCCTGACTGTGCGATATCCTCTGATATTATAGCAGGATTTTGTACCGAGACTGAGGAGGAGCATCAGGATACCCTCGATATGATAGAGTGGGCTCGGTATAGCATGTCTTACATGTTTTACTACAGTGAGAGGCCAGGTACGCTTGCCGCAAAAAAGTATGAAGATGACATTCCACTGGAAGTGAAAAAAAGACGTCTTACAGAGATCGTCAATCTTCAAAATCGAATCTCTCTCGAGCAAAACCGAAAAGACATTGGCAAGACATTCAAAGTGCTGATCGAAGGTGAAAGTAAGCGCTCAGATCAAGATTTTAAAGGTCGAAATAGCCAAAATAAAATGGTCATTTTCCCTAAGCAAGAGGGACTTGGGCCAGGTGATTATGTAGATGTGACCGTGACTGAAGTGACGAGTGCCACCCTCAAAGGTCATATAGCGTGAACGTACAAAGCGTAAAACAGAGATTTGGCATCATAGGTCGCTCAGAAGCGCTCAATCGTGCTTTGGCGAAAGCCATCCGAGTGTCAAATACCGATCTATCTGTACTGATACAAGGGGAGAGTGGAGTAGGGAAGGAGGTAATCTCTAAGATCATACACCAGCTTAGTGCCCGAAAGCACAATACCTTTATTGCAATCAATACCGGGGCTCTACCGGAGGGCACGATCAATTCTGAACTCTTTGGCCATGAAAAGGGGGCATTTACAGGAGCGACCTCAGATCGTAAGGGCTACTTTGAGACAGCCTCAGGTGGTACCATATTCTTAGATGAGATAGGTGAGATGCCACTTGATACGCAGGCATTTTTATTGAGAGTGTTGGAGTCTGGAGAGTTTATCAGAGTCGGCTCATCTAAGGTGCAGAAAACAGATGTCAGAGTCATAGCCGCTACTAATGTGGATCTGATTGAGAAAGTGCGACAGGGAAAGTTTAGAGAAGATCTCTACTATCGTCTGAATACTGTGCCTATTATGGTCCCTTCGCTCAAGGAGCGACGAGAAGACATCTACATGCTGTTCAGGAAGTTTGCAATAGACTTTGCTGAGAAATATCACACTGATGCTATCCAGCTGGATCCAGAAGCGAAAGAGCTAATTAACAATTATAACTGGCCAGGGAATGTAAGGGAGCTTCGCAATGTCGTAGAGCAGCTATCCATACTTATAGAAGAAAAACTGATCACCAGAGATCGGCTCGTGGATCTCATACCGAATATTGAGACACGATATTTACCAAAACGGATAGAGGATAAGAAAAGTGATAATCTCGAAGAGCGAGAGATATTATATAAGGTCTTATTTGATATGAAAAATGATCTCAATGACCTGAAGTCTTTGATATTTGAGCTCATCAAAACCAATGACCTCCGAGTGTCTGATGTCTCTGGACTGAAGCAAATGGCCCTTACCAGTCCTCGACCGATGTATCATGAGATGCAGTCTCAGGATGATGATCTCAATGAGTATTTTGAGGAGCATCAGCATGAAGATACTTCGTCAGGTCCAGTAATCGTATCGGATGATCAGTATGACGATATGGAGGTAGTCGAAAATAATCTATCCCTCGAAGAAATGGAAAAAGACTATATCTCTAAAGCACTTAAAAAATATAATGGGAAGCGTAAAGAAGCTGCTGCCGAACTCGGGATATCCGAGCGCACCTTATACCGCAAGATTAAGCACTATGATATATAGGCTGTTGCTTTTGGTTGGGGTTCTATCTTTTTCCGCTTGCTATTCATTCAAGGGGAGCTCCATCCCTCCGACTATTGGTACTTTTTATGTAGATCAGTTTCAGAATACAGCCTTCAATGCTCCACCAGACTTAGGTATTACATTCACAGAGGAGCTGAGAGATATAATCTTGAGTAGTTCAAGATTATCATTTGATGATGTTTCTCCAGATATTGAGTTTACAGGTACCTTATCTACATTCACTGTCAGCTCAGTCGCACCACAGCGAGATGATGCTGGCTTCAGTAGCTCTCTCAATAGATTGACGATAGCAGTCAATGTCGAATACTTCAACAATCAAGATGAAGAAGATACCTGGCAGCAGAGTTTTTCCTTTTTTCAAGATTTTGAGAGTACTGAGAGCTTAGATGATGTACAGGATGATCTAATAGAGGTTATTTTTGACCAAATAACACAAGATATTTTTAATAAAGCTTTTACTAACTGGTAATTTAGTGTGAAAAGACGCAAGATCATCGAATACCTCAAGCATCCAGAGTTACTTCAGGATCTATCTATTAAGGAGTTACAGCAATGGATAGAGGACTTCCCCTATTCAGCTAATCTTCGTACACTCCTTGCTCAGAAGATTAAAATGGAAGGTAAAGAGGATAAGTACCCAGAGATATTTCACGATGCTGCGATATATAGTCCAGATAGAGCTAAGCTTTTTGATACGATAGAGCAGCCTCAGAAAGGGATTGGGGCCTTAGGTTTTGAAGACGCAGATGAAGATGAGCCATTTACCGAAGATGAGCTTAAGCTTGACCAAGTCATACCAGCTCAAGATCATACTGCCATTCATACTCCAGACGAGACTCATCTGGCCGAGCTGGATAAGCTCAATGTGCTTGGAGCAGCCGCTATAGCTGGTGGTACAGCCGCAGTATTATCATCTTCAGATGATGATATTATTTTAGCAGATAGTGAAAGTGAGGATGAAGAGCAGGAAGCTACTACAGGAGAGGTAAATACGGTTAGCCAGGGAGTAGAAGAAGTGCAAGATGTTCAGTCCATTGGAGATGAGCAGATAGATGAGATCACTGATGAGCTCGGAGTTCAGCCAGAAGAACCCATGCATAATGATGAGCCCATGGGTGAGCAAGCTGACGAAATCAGTGATGATATCATTGATGAATCACTGGAGGTCGATTCCCATGAAGAAATAATCAATGAAACCCCAGTCTCAGACTATGAGCATGCTGTAGAGGAGTCTTTTGAAACGGATCCTAAGTCCGTGATAGAGCAGAGTCAACATGTTAAAGAAAATACCTCTGAAGAGCATAAAGAAGTAGAGACTAAGAAGCAATCTGGATTGTCAGATTACTCACGATGGCTTATTGAGCTCGAGACTCGATCGATCGTAGATGAGATAGATGAAGATGATGAGGGTGAAGACCCAGAAATCATTTCAGAATCTCTGGCTCGTATACTATACAGTCAGGGGCATAATAATCAAGCAATTGACATGTATCAAAAACTAATGTTGAAATATCCAGAAAAAAGTACTTACTTTGCCGCCCAAATTGAAAAGATAAAAGCTTCATGATCACTTTTCTTACTATTCTTATAGCGTTGATATGTCTAATGTTGACATTGGTAGTTCTGATTCAGAATCCTAAAGGAGGTGGATTAGATTCTACATTCGGAGGATCAGGAGCTAACCAAATGTTTGGCGCTGCTAAGTCTACAGATCTCGTAGAGAAGATCACTTGGGGTTTAGCGATAGCACTTTTTGTACTTTGTATCATCACTGCTATAGTAGTGAATGGTGGTGGCGCTGCAGCTGCAGGATCTGACCTGCTTAATGTGCCAGTACAGTAAGACTCTCCTTACTCTTGTTCATTCCTCATTTATGAGGTTCAGTTAGCATTACTTATTCTAAGGATTCTCGATTGTCCATCGGCTATCAGGTATCCAAAACTTTACCATTTTCTCATATGATTTTGAGATAGGCGTTGGTTTTTTTGAGAGCATATCAGTAGACTAAGCCGCTGATTTCGCTAATCCACAGATGAGGTTTCTACTTTATAACGTTCTGTTTCTTGGATTCTCACCTGTTCTTTCTATTTGAGATCTATCGGACTGTCTGATTGGCGTGCATTAATGTCATGATTGAAGTCTTTTTTGATCATTTTGTCAGCATCGTCATTTGTGTTTTTAGACATCCTGCTATTATGTCAGTCTTGTATGACTTGGCACGTGTTATGATGTAGAGGGAGAGTGTTACAATACTATTATTTAAATAATATTTTATAAAATCTGTAAACTATGAGTTTCAAACCTATCAACGACAGAGTGGTGGTTAAGCCTGCTCCTGCTGATGAGAAAACAAAAGGAGGAATTATCATCCCTGATACTGCTAAAGAAAAACCACAACGTGGTGAAGTCGTAGCTGTTGGTCCTGGTAAAGACGGTAACAAAATGACTGTGAAAAAAGGAGATACTGTACTTTATGGTAAGTATGCAGGTCAAGAACTAAGCTACGAAGGTGTAGATTACTTGATCATGAGAGAGGACGACATCTTAGTGGTCCTTGGATAATATTATCTCTATAACTCATTATTCAATTTAATAAAGACGAAAAAGACATAAAAATGGCTAAACAAATAACTTTTGATACTGATGCAAGAGCGAAGTTGAAAAGCGGTATTGATGCATTAGCGAATGCCGTAAAAGTAACTCTCGGTCCTAAAGGAAGAAACGTAATCATTCAAAAAAGCTTTGGTGCTCCTCAAGTGACTAAGGATGGTGTGACCGTAGCTAAAGAAATAGAGCTTGAAGACCCTATCGAAAACATGGGCGCTCAGCTCGTAAAAGAGGTAGCCTCTAAAACTGCGGATGCCGCAGGTGATGGTACTACGACTGCGACAGTATTAGCTCAAGCGATGGTTACTGCTGGTATGAAGTATGTAGCTGCGGGAGCTAATCCTATGGATCTTAAAAGAGGTATTGATAAAGCTAAGGATGCTATTATCGGAGATCTCCGTGAGCAGAGCGAGGTGATTGGTGATGATTTTGAAAAAATCCGTCAAGTAGGATCTATCTCAGCTAACAATGATGACGAGATAGGATCTCTTATAGCTGATGCTATGAAGAGAGTAAGCAAAGATGGCGTGATCACTGTAGAAGAAGCGAAAGGTACTGATACATATGTGGAGGAAGTGATGGGTATGCAGTTTGATAGAGGATATCTATCTCCATACTTCGTAACTAATGCAGAAGATATGAAGACGGAGTATGAGTCACCATTGATCCTTATCCACGATAAAAAAATCTCTAATACTCAGGATATCATTCCTATTTTAGAGAAAGCAGCTGGTGCTGGAAAACCACTTTTGATCATCGCTGAGGATGTTGATTCGCAGGCTTTAGGTCTTTTAGTAGTTAATAGACTTAGAGGTGGATTAAAAGTAGTAGCTGTTAAAGCTCCTGGTTTCGGAGACAGAAGAAAAGCGATGCTCGAAGATATCGCTGTGCTCACTGGTGGTACAGTTATCTCTGAGGAGAAAGGATATAAACTGGACGCTGTGGAGTTGGAGCACTTAGGTCAGGCAGAAAAAATCACTGTAGACAAGGACAATACTACAGTAGTTAATGGCGCAGGATCAGAGGAGAGCATTAAAGCTCGTATCAATCAGATCAAGCAGCAGATCGAAACAACTACATCTGACTATGACAGAGAGAAGCTTCAAGAGAGATTAGCTAAGCTTTCTGGAGGAGTGGCAGTCCTATACGTAGGTGCAGCTACAGAGGTAGAAATGAAAGAGAAGAAGGATAGAGTAGACGATGCACTTCACGCTACGAGAGCAGCAGTCGAAGAAGGTATCGTGACTGGTGGTGGTGTAGCTTTAATCCGAGCCATCAAAGCTTTGAATACATTAAAAGGTGAGAACGAAGACGAAAACATGGGTATCCAGATTGTGAAAAAATCATTGGAGTATCCATTACGTACGATTGCATTCAATGCAGGAGTAGATGGTTCTGTAGTACTTCAGGCTGTACAAAACAGAAAAGGATCTGTAGGATACAATGCCAAAATTGATAAATATCAGGATCTAAAAGAAGCGGGAGTCATTGACCCGACTAAAGTGACAAGAGTAGCTGTAGAAAATGCAGCATCTATCGCTGGTATGGTCTTAACTACTGAGACTGTGATCAATGATATTCCAGAAGATAAGCCAGACATGCCAATGCCTCCAGGAGGTATGGGAGGAATGATGTAATCATTCTTATAGTAAGGATATTTTTAAGAGGGTTCATCCAAACAGGATGAGCCCTTTTTTATTACATTTACATTTAATATGTATTTTACTGTCAAAAATACCCTTTACAATCACCTTTTAAAAATGTGGTAGCCAAGTGAGCAATCGTCCTTTTAATGATGACAACTTTCAGTCGATATTCAAAACGTACTTTGGACCTCTGTGCAATTACGTGAATAGTAATATTAATGATTGGGAAGGTAGTCGTGAGATAGTTCAAGGAGCATTTATGAAGATTTGGGAAAATAGGGAGAGCATTGAAGTTCAGACTACAGTTAAAACCTATTTGTATTCTTCAGTTAGAAATCGGATGATCGATTACATCCGATCTTCTAAGAGAAGAGAAGATCTGAATGATGCCGTTGGACAAGAAGATGTCTATATAGAGGACGAAAAAGAATTGGACTCTATGATGATTCGCCAGGAGATCATGAAGTCTCTCGATAGGCTGAAGCCAAAGATGAAAAAGATCTTTGTTCTTAGCAAAGTTGAAGGCCTTACATATGGAGAAGTGGCTAATTATCTCAATATCTCAAAACGATCCGTGGAGGACAATGTGGCTAAAGCATTAGTACTCTTAAGAGAAGACTTGAAAAAAAATGAATTAATATTCGCCTAAAAATGTGGTGTATGCTTTTTCGGGCGTCTTAACTATAGAATGTTGGAAATTAAAGATAGGGACATATTAAAATTCATCGACGGCGAGCTCACTAAAGGTGACGTTAAAGAGTCGATAGATCAATGGCTAAAGGCCGATGATGAAAACCTATCTGATGTTCAGTTGATGAAGACCGTGGTAAATGAGTCAGCTGGATTGAAAGACATTAATCCTGTAGATGTCGATGCAGAATGGGCATTTTTTACAGCTAATATTAAGAATGAGAATCCAGAAGCAGTGGTCTCAGAACCTTCAGAGAGAGACCTGTTATTATATCTGGACAAAGTTCTACCACCTAATAAACGGCAGGGAGTTGAATCTTGGGCTTCTTCCGATATCGGAAATAGCAGTGTTATAGCTGATTTCAATACTATTTTAGATCATGCTCCAGCTACTCAATCATATAAATTGGTGGATTCAGATGCAGAATGGTTGAGTTTTACCTCCGCTCGAGATGCACGTTCTGTTGATACTAAGATAGTTTCGATGTCTGATCCTGTAGTTCCTACATCAAACCGAGCTGCCCCGACAGTCACGTCTTCAGCAGAAGAGCGTTCGACAATTATTCCCATTTGGATGCGATATGCCTCAGCAGCGGCAGTAGCTCTACTTTGTGGATTCTTTCTTTGGCAGAATATGGGTAATAATAAAGTGACGTATAGTACATATGCTACTAAGTTCAATACCCATGATTTTCAGATGGTAGATGGTTCATATGTTACTTTGGGGGAAAACACTACCTTGAAGTATCCTACGAATATCAAGGGGGCTGATGAGCGAAAGTTATATATAGATGGAGAAGGTCAGTTTGATGTCGCATCTATTAAAGAAAAACCATTTATTGTCGAGGTGACTAATGAAATTGCCGTAGAGGTTACAGGGACTATTTTTAAAGTCTTCCGACATGAAGATTTTGCCGAGGCAGTTGAGAATATTGAAGGTTCTGTAAGAGCATACTCTATTAAGAATCCAGAAATATATGTCGATATGACGGCAGGTGACCGTTATGGTTGGGATGGTGAAAAATTCATCGATCTTAATATTCCTGCAGAAGTAGATAATTCAGTCGAGTATAATATATTATATGTATTAGATTATCTCATGGCCAATTCAGCTTGGCGAGTGGTCTCATCTCCTAATATGCCTTTTGATGAAGAAGGAGTGGTTAAGATTGATCTTGATCAGCCTATAGAAGATGTGCTTTCGGATCTTCAAAAGAGAGCGGACTTTGATTACTTTGAGCTTGACTGTGATAACTGCTACCAGATATCTCGTTTCCAAGAGAAATCTTATTAATCCACTTTAGATAAGTTTGGCTACATAGGGATAGAATAATACTATGCCTATGATAAAGGCGAGCAAAGCTGCGATCAGTACAGCTCCAGCAGCAATATCTTTTGCTTGGCGTATGAGCTCGTCATATTCAGAGCTCACTTTATCTGATAGCCTTTCTATAGCTGTGTTCAGCCCCTCTGCTATTAATACCATTCCTATAGTTAGCAATAGTGTCAGCCATTCAAGTCTATTGATACCTAAGGCGAGTCCTGATACTATGACGATCACTGCCCCCACCGAATGGATAAAAAAATTGGGTTCTTTAAAGCATTCAATTATTCCGTTGAATGCATATTTAGTACTTCCGATTCTCGTCTTTATCCAGTTCATTCAAAACATAATTGCTTGAGATCAATGATACACAAGCTTATAGTATTTTTTCAATTTTAAACAGATGAACTTTTCATGAAAAAAATCTCTTTTTTTTATCTCAAAAGCTTGCGTATAACTTTGATATAGTAGTATATTTGCGCTCCCGTTTGATAGGAACGTAGAAATACGGAATTGAGGGTGGGAAAAAGATATTTGACATATTGAAGAAAGATAAGGAAGAATCGTACGTAAAGATTCGACGACAGTGTTGATTTTTTTGTGAGTCATATAGTATTGCGAGATACAATAGGAACAAGAATCTGCT
>WUUP01000019.1 GCA_009833045.1 Saprospirales bacterium GYS_P2D | reverse complement strand
AACTCAAAGGAATGTATGTGATGCTCTGCTCACATACATTTCAGTTGGACAAACTGAGGGCCGTCCCTTATAGTAAAGTCTTTTCAAGTGTTGCTATGTTTTTTCATGATGAGCCCCTTATTGCTACTCAAGATAAGGATTTTGGGATAGGCGCATAGAGATTGATTAGTCAGAAAATGAAAAACCTAAAAATGATGGATTCAGGTCTGATTTCCCTGAGCTGCGGGCATAGCGAGCCCAGGCTGAGAGTAGTTCAGATGAGAGATTAAATTAATATGTTTCTTCTTTTTGGGAGAACCTCGGATCTTCGGTAGATTTTGCAGCCAAGGCCTGATATACTCATTGTCTGGCCTGATGGTCTCCATCTCAAAATCTGTACCTTGACACACATCACAGGTTATTTCTTCTACGCCTAAAAGGGCGCTAATGAGCTGAAAGATAGTACGTACTGTGTGCCCATTGTTTTTGATCTGGACAGGCAGCTTAGCTTTATATTTTTTGATGGTCGCACTGGCGTGTAGTCCGTAGTATCTACATTTTTGAAAATAGGGAGGTAGACAATGGCGCATGATCTGATCTATCGCTACCAGTGGCGCTAAGGTTTTCTGACCCAGAGGTACATTCGGATTCCCTTTTTCCGCTTTTCTATAATCCTTAAATAAAAGCGTCACTTGTTGCGTAGCTGGATCATACTTCAGCTTACTTTTGGATACGCCGACCCTACAGATATACCTGCCGAGATACTCCTGTATCACCTTCGTACGCATCGTGGGCCGCTCCGCATGGACACACCAGGATTTTTGATATAGCTCCGATTTGAGATGCCCAAATGGCTTCCCTGTTTCCAACTCAGGATAAAGCTTCTCTAAATGCTTGACAAAAGTGGCTCTGAACTTCGTCCTGAACTGTCGGAAAGGGATGAGTTTCTTTTTCCGTTTCGGCCAGTGCCAATGCCCATCACCATCCACCCCTCCAAAGGTCACCAACGCATGCACGTGTACGTGATATTTCAGATCAGATCCAAAGGTATGTAGTACCATGATCGCCCCTGGCAAAGCACCCAGATTAGATTTCTCCGCACTACATGTCTTCAGCGTGGCCCAGGCACTTCGCAGTAGGCAATTGTACATCTTGTAGGGATTATTCCTCGCCAAGGTATTCAGCTGATGTGGCATGGTGAAAACGATATGCTGATATGGGCACTGCAGTATCTTATTAGCGATTTGATCCTGCCACTGCAGTCTTTTGACACCTTGACATTTGGGACAGCGACTATTCCCACATCCATGATAGATATAGGTTTTGGCATTGCATTTTTTGCAAGTGTACATCCGCCCTCCCAGTGCAGGCGTTTTGCAGACTCGGATGCTTCTGATCAGCTTGATCTCTACCAGCGACGGCCGATAGCTCTTGATGTAGGCCTCCCCATGAGTCCTAAAAAGCAGGCCTAATCCATTGTCTCCGGATACCAAAGGGGTAGCAGCTCTACAATTGGGTGTGTGATGTGTTGATACCGGCTGTTGCATAAATGGATGTAGCGAGCAGTCGTCTTCAGATGTTTATGACCTAAGTTCCTCTGTAGATATACCATATCCGTGCCTGACTCCAGATGATGGGTAGCATAGCAGTGTCTCAATGTGTGCGGAGACACTTTTTTGACCAGCCCTATCTTCTTTTTCGCCTGTCTGATCGGCCATCGTAGCGATGATACACTCATCGGCTCACCCTTGACCCGTCCGTTAAACAGGTACTCCTCTGGCCGATATCGCTTATAATAAAAACGCAAAAAATCGATCAACTCACTCGGCACATCAATGTACCGATCCTTATTGCCCTTCCCTTTTACGATACGGATCTGATGCCGCTGAGCGTCGATGTGACTCAGCTTCAGATGACATAGCTCCCCAGCTCGCATTCCCGTAGCATATAGTGTGATCAGTATCGCTTGATGCTTCAGATGCCTACACGCAGTGATCAGCCGTGCTACATCCTTTTTGCCGATCAGCTCTGGCAGTATGCGTTCCTTCTTCGGGCGGGGTAGCTTTTTCATACTCCAAGGCAGATGCAATACCTCTCTGAATAGTTTGCGCATCGCAGAATAGATATTATTCATCGTCTGCCATCGAGCACCAGCTCGTACACGGTAAAGTAAATACTCCTTAACTCTCTCTTGGACATAGGGATCAACCACTTCATTCCTCTCACACCATTCTATATATTTCCTATAGTTGCACAGGTAGGTTTTGAGGGTCGAGGTAGCGTAGTTCTTCAGCAGCATGTAGTCCTCATATTGCTGATAGATCTCTTTATATTCGCCTGGGTTTGGGGTATTGATCGGCTGTCTGGATTCCATGTTTTATTGATTTTGATAAGTCTATTTTATCTTATCAAAAATAGTGTAACATACTGTCAGTCAAGCCTTTATCAGGGTGCGGTTTGTTCAACG
>WUUP01000018.1 GCA_009833045.1 Saprospirales bacterium GYS_P2D | reverse complement strand
TCGGCTTTATAAAATTAGCTGGCAGCGACCTACTCTCCCACCGTAGCAGTACCATCGGCGCTGAAGGGCTTAACTTCTCTGTTCGGAATGGTAAGAGGTGGTTCCCCTTCGCTATAACCACCATTAATTCTTACGACTCACTACGCTTTGTAGCAAGCTTATATTGTTGACATACTGTATATCGAGTAAAATTGATGATAAGATTTCATTAAGAAGCTTTCGGGTAATTAGTACTACTCGGCTCCATGTGTCACCACACTTCCACCTATAGCCTATCAACGTAGTCATCTTCTACGACCCTCAAGGAGTACTCATCTTGAAGTTGGCTTCGCGCTTAGATGCTTTCAGCGCTTATCCATTCCGCACATAGCTACTCAGCAATGCACCTGGCGGCACAACTGATACACTAGCGGTGCGTCCAACACGGTCCTCTCGTACTAGTGTCAGATCTCCTCAATACTCCAACGCCCACAGCAGATAGAGACCGAACTGTCTTGCGACGTTCTGAACCCAGCTCGCGTGCCACTTTAATGGGCGAACAGCCCAACCCTTGGGACCTTCTCCAGCCCCAGGATGTGACGAGCCGACATCGAGGTGCCAAACCTCCCCGTCGATATGAGCTCTTGGGGGAGATCAGCCTGTTATCCCCGGAGTACCTTTTATCCTTTGAGCGATGGCCCTTCCATACGGAACCACCGGATCACTTTAGCCTACTTTCGTACCTGGTCGAGGTGTCCCTCTCTCAGTCAAGCACCCTTTTACTAATACGCTCTTCGCATGATTACCGACCATGCTGAGGGTACCTTTGCGAGCCTCCGTTACTCTTTAGGAGGCGACCACCCCAGTCAAACTACCCACCACACAATGTCCGATTCTTTCCAACCGTTAGTACCTAAGTATAAGAAGGGTGGTATTTCAACAACGACTCCACCATCACTGGCGTGACAGCTTCAATGTCTCCCACCTATCCTACACATCTTATACCCAGATACAATGTGAAGTTGTAGTAAAGGTTCACGGGGTCTTTTCGTCCCGCTGCGGGTAACCGGCATCTTCACCGATACTTCAATTTCACCGAGCTCGTGGCTGAGACAGTGCCCAGATCGTTACACCATTCGTGCAGGTCGGAACTTACCCGACAAGGAATTTCGCTACCTTAGGACCGTTATAGTTACGGCCGCCGTTTACTGGGGCTTCAGTCAATACCTTCGGATTACTCCTAAGCACCTTCCTTAACCTTCCAGCACCGGGCAGGTGTCAGACCCTATACTTCTTCTTTCGAATTCGCAGAGTCCTGTGTTTTTGCTAAACAGTCGCCTGGGCCTCTTCACTGCGGCTCCATAGTTTTACAGAGCGTCTCTTCTCCCGAAGTTACGAGACCATTTTGCCTAGTTCCTTAGCCACGGATCACTCGAGCGCCTTAGGATACTCTCCTCGACTACCTGTGTCGGTTTACGGTACGGTCTGCAACACTTCGGCTTTTCTTGGACGTCAACTCATCCTCTCGGATCAGACTTAGCCCTCTCCTCAACGCACTATTCCGTCAGTACGTGAAAACTACATGACGCCGTCCCCTTTTTAATGTGTGCAGGTGCAGGAATATTAACCTGCTTCCCATCGGCTTCCCCCTTCGGGTACACCTTAGGATCCGACTAACCCTGTTCTGATTAGCATAGAACTAGGAATCCTTAGTCTTACGGCGAATAGGTTTTTCACCTATTTTATCGTTACTCATGCCTACATTTTCTTTTCTAACCGCTCCAGCATACCTCACAGTACACCTTCAGCGCAATCAGAATGCTCCCCTACCAATTTATAATTCCATAGCTTCGGTGGATAACTTGATGCCCGATCATTTTCCGCGCAAGAACGCTCGACTAGTGAGCTGTTACGCACTCTTTAAATGAATGGCTGCTTCCAAGCCAACATCCTAGCTGTCTTAGCATTCTCACATCGTTCATTCAACTTAGATATCACTTCGGGACCTTAGCTGATGGTCTGGGTTCTTTCCCTCTCGGACATGGACCTTAGCACCCATGCCCTCACTGCTGGTGCAATGTCATGGCATTCGGAGTTCGTCAGGGGTTGGTAGGCGGTGAAGCCCCCTAGCCCTATCGGTAGCTCTACCTCCATGACACTCTTCCCAACGCTGCACCTAAATGCATTTCGGGGAGTACGAGCTATTTCCGAGTTTGATTGGCCTTTCACCCCTACCCACAGGTCATCCAAACATTTTTCAACATGAACTGGTTCGGTCCTCCACAGGGAGACTATCCCGGCTTCAACCTGCCCATGGGTAGATCACTCGGTTTCGCGTCTACCTCCACTAACTATTCGCCCTATTCAGACTCGCTTTCGCTACGCATACGTCACTTAATGACTTAAGCTTGCTAATGAAGATAACTCGTAGGCTCATTATGCAAAAGGCACGCCGTCACCCCAAAGGGCTCCGACCGCTTGTAAGCATATGGTTTCAGGTTCTTTTCACTCCCCTTCTTGGGGTTCTTTTCACCTTTCCCTTACGGTACTAGTACACTATCGGTCTCTCAGGAGTATTTAGCCTTGCCAGATGGTGCTGGCATATTCAGACAGGGTTTCACCGGCCCCGCCCTACTCGTATCATATATATAA
>WUUP01000017.1 GCA_009833045.1 Saprospirales bacterium GYS_P2D | reverse complement strand
GTGATGTAATCCGCAACTACGATCAGTGTGGCGGTGAGCTGATCATCGAGTACAGATACAATAGAGGATGTGACAACGAGTCAGTGACCCAGCGATGTACTATCGCAGTAGACCCTGCACCACTTCCAGTGATTGAGTGTCCAGCAGAACTTGCTGCGAGCTTGACCTGTGAGGCGGCATTGAGCTATGTAGTGCCAGATGCTACCTATAGCAACGATGAAGATGGTAGCTGTCTATTGACAGGTACAGTAAGTGGTACTATCATCAGTCGTCCTACGGATGAGTGTGGCGGAGAGTTGATCATCGAGTATACAGGAGTAGATGTGTGTGGTCGAGCATTGACAGCGAGACAGTGTACTATTCCAGTAGAAGCTGCGACACTTCCAGTGATTGATTGTCCTGCGGAACTTCCAGCGACATTAAGCTGTGGAGCTGCGGATGACTATGTTGCACCAGAAGCGAATTATACGAATGCTGAATCAGGCGTATGCTTGATCGAAGGCACGGTAACAGGCGATGTAATCCGCAACTACGATCAGTGTGGTGGTGAGATGATCATTGAGTACAGATACAACAGAGGCTGTGACAACGAGTCAGTGACAAGGAGATGTACTATCGCAGTAGACCCTGCACCACTTCCAGTGATTGAGTGTCCAGCAGAACTTGCTGCGAGCTTGACCTGTGAGGCGGCATTGAGCTATGTAGTGCCAGATGCTACCTATAGCAACGATGAAGATGGTAGCTGTCTATTGACAGGTACAGTAAGTGGTACTATCATCAGTCGTCCTACGGATGAGTGTGGCGGAGAGCTGATCATCGAGTATACAGGAGTAGATGTGTGTGGTCGAGCATTGACAGCGAGACAGTGTACTATTCCAGTAGAAGCTGCGACACTTCCAGTGATTGATTGTCCTGCGGAACTTCCAGCGACATTAAGCTGTGGAGCTGCGGATGACTATGTTGCACCAGAAGCGAATTATACGAATGCTGAATCAGGCGTATGCTTGATCGAAGGCACGGTGACAGGCGATGTAATCCGCAACTACGATCAGTGTGGTGGTGAGATGATCATTGAGTACAGATACAACAGAGGCTGTGACAACGAGTCAGTGACAAGGAGATGTACTATCGCAGTAGACCCTGCACCACTTCCAGTGATTGAGTGTCCAGCAGAACTTGCTGCGAGCTTGACCTGTGAGGCGGCATTGAGCTATGTAGTGCCAGATGCTACCTATAGCAACGATGAAGATGGTAGCTGTCTATTGACAGGTACAGTAAGTGGTACTATCATCAGTCGTCCTACGGATGAGTGTGGCGGTGAGCTGATCATCGAGTATACAGGAGTAGATGTGTGTGGTCGAGCATTGACAGCGAGACAGTGTACTATTCCAGTAGAAGCTGCGACACTTCCAGTGATTGATTGTCCTGCGGAACTTCCAGCGACATTAAGCTGTGGAGCTGCGGATGACTATGTTGCACCAGAAGCGACTTATACGAATGCTGAATCAGGCGTATGCTTGATCGAAGGCACGGTAACAGGCGATGTAATCCGCAACTACGATCAGTGTGGTGGTGAGATGATCATTGAGTACAGATACAACAGAGGCTGTGACAACGAGTCAGTGACAAGGAGATGTACTATCGCAGTAGACCCTGCACCACTTCCAGTGATTGAGTGTCCAGCAGAACTTGCTGCGAGCTTGACCTGTGAGGCGGCATTGAGCTATGTAGTGCCAGATGCTACCTATAGCAACGATGAAGATGGTAGCTGTCTATTGACAGGTACAGTAAGTGGTACTATCATCAGTCGTCCTACGGATGAGTGTGGCGGAGAGTTGATCATCGAGTATACAGGAGTAGATGTGTGTGGTCGAGCATTGACAGCGAGACAGTGTACTATTCCAGTAGAAGCTGCGACACTTCCAGTGATTGATTGTCCTGCGGAACTTCCAGCGACATTAAGCTGTGGAGCTGCGGATGACTATGTTGCACCAGAAGCGACTTATACGAATGCTGAATCAGGCGTATGCTTGATCGAAGGCACGGTAACAGGCGATGTAATCCGCAACTACGATCAGTGTGGCGGTGAGCTGATCATCGAGTACAGATACAATAGAGGATGTGACAACGAGTCAGTGACCCAGCGATGTACTATCGCAGTAGACCCTGCACCGCTTCCAGTGATTGAGTGTCCAGCAGATCTTGCTGCGAGCTTGACATGTGAAGAGGCATTGAGCTATGTAGCGCCAGATGCGAGCTACACGAATAGTGCATCAGGCAGCTGTGTGATATCAGGTACAGTAAGTGGTACTATCATCAGCCGTCCTACGGATGAGTGTGGTGGTGAGCTGATCATCGAGTACACAGGAGTAGATGCATGTGGTAGAGCTATGGAGGCAGTACAGTGTACTATCCCAGTAGAAGCTGCAGCTCTTCCAGTGATCGAGTGTCCTGCGGAACTTCCAGCGACATTAAGCTGTGGAGCTGCGGATGACTATGTTGCACCAGAAGCGAATTATACGAATGCTGAATCAGGCGTATGCTTGATCGAAGGCTCGGTAACAGGCGATGTAATCCGCAACTACGATCAGTGTGGTGGTGAGATGATCATCGAGTACAGATACAATAGAGGCTGTGACAACGAGTCAGTGACACAGAGATGTACTATCGCAGTAGAGCCTGCACCACTTCCAGTGATTGAGTGTCCGGCAGATCTTGCTGCGAGCTTGACATGTGAAGAGGCATTGAGCTATGTAGCGCCAGATGCGAGCTACACGAATAGTGCAGCAGGCAGCTGTGTGATTTCAGGTACAGTAAGTGGTACTATCATCAGTCGTCCTACGGATCAGTGTGGCGGTGAGTTGATCATCGAATACACAGGCGTAGATGCATGTGGTAGAACTATGGAGGCAGTACAGTGCACAATCCCAGTTGATGCTGCAGCACTTCCAGTAATTGAGTGTCCTAACTTACCGGCATCTATCGATTGTGATGACGTTGCTGGATTCACAGTGCCAGATGCACTTTACAGCAATGAGTCTACGGGTTCTTGTCTTATTACAGGAACAGTGTCAGGTCAGATTATCCAAAACGCTCCTACATGTGGAGGTGATATGATCATTGAGTACACAGGAGTAGATGTATGTGGTAGAGCATTGACACCAGTACAGTGTACTGTGACTGTCAACGGACCAGTTGATCCTGTGATCACTTGTCCTGCGACATTGACATTAGCTTGTGGTGATGACAATAATGATGCGCTTGTAGCAGCTTGGTTAGAAAGTGCTACAGCTACAGGATTCTGTGGTGCAAGTGTGACAGTGACAAATAACTACGATCAGATCGATTACTTCAGACAAGCGAACTGTGCTCCTGGTCTTGAGACTAAGGAAGTAACATTCACTGCTACCGATGAGTGTGGCAATGTGACGACTTGTACAGCGATGATCATTAAGACAGATAATGACGATCCAGTTTGGACGATAGATCCAGAAGATCTGACACTCGAGTGTTCTGATCCTCAGCTATCTACTAAAGTGACTAACTGGTTAAATAGCAATGGTGGAGTAGGACAGGCTACAGATGCTTGTACTACCGTAGAATACGATACAGACTTTATCGGATTTGATATTAACTGTAATGGTCAGACTACTGTGACATTCACAGCGATTGATGAGTGTGATAATCAGTCAGAGCGTACAGCAGTATTGACGATCATTGATTCTACTGACCCTGAGATATTAGGTGTCGGTGGTGATATCACGATAGAGTGTGGTGATGATTACCAGTTTAGTAATCCTACAGTAAGTGATAACTGTGATACGGATCTTGGACTTAATCCACCAGTAGATAGCGGTGTACTTGATCCATGTACAGGTGGTACTATCATCAGAATGTGGACAGCATCAGATGAGTGTGGCAATGTAGACACAGCGTTCCAGAGAGTGACATTACTCCCTGACTCTGATATCCCTACATTCACATCAACACTACCAGCTGACGTGACTGTGTCTTGCGACAATATCCCAGCAGCACCGACTGTAGAAGCGGATGATTGTAATGAGGTGACTGTAGCATTCACAGAAAGCGAAGAAATCTTCGAATGTGGATGGTTCATCACCAGAACATGGACAGCTACTGATGCATGTGATAATTCAGTAGTACATACTCAGACTATTACAGTAGAGTGTCCAGTCGAGGCTACTGTCGATGATGACAATGGTGTCAACTGTGCTAACCCTAATAGTGGTGCAGCAACAGTGACAGTGACTCAAGGTCAAGCTCCATATGCATATGCATGGGACAATGGCGAGACTACTGCCACAGCCACAGCATTGACTTCAGGTACTCATACAGTAGTAGTGACTGATGCTTCAGGATGTGAGATTACATTGACAGCTGAGATCGAGGGTGACTTTACTCCACCATCAGTACAGGCTGATAATAAAGTGATCGACTGTACAGGTGACATGCAGGTAGAGTTGACATTCACTACTAATGGTACATTCCAGCAGTGGGCAGGACCTAACGGATTCGTATCCAATGATCCTAATCCTGTAGTGACAGAAGGAGGTAACTACACAGTGACTGTGATAGCGGCTAACGGATGTACTGCGGATGCTACCATCATCGTGACAGAGGATACGGAGGCTCCACAGTTTACAGCATTCGGTGGCACATTGACTTGTGAAGCTAATAGTGTGACAATCGGAGTATCTGGCCTTCCAGCTGGAGCGACTGTGATCGGATGGACTGCGCCTAATGGCTTTACAAATGCAACAGCTAACCCTACTGTAGCAGTAGCTCAGACATATACTGTACAAGTATTAGGAGCTAATGGCTGTATCGGCGAGGCGACAGCGTTTGTAGGTGAAGATTACGACAAGCCAGAAGATGATGTGACGAATGCTACAGTATGTAGTGATGAGTTACCATATGTGTGGAATGGTACTGAGTACAATGCATCTACGACAGATAGAATCGTAAATGACGAGTGTACAGCGGATCAAGTATTGAACTTGACAGTGACGCCTAAGCCAGGAGATGATGTGACGAATGCTACAGTATGTAGTGATGAGTTACCATATGTATGGAATGGCCGCCAGTACAACGCAAGTACGACAGATAGAATAGAAGGAGCGGATTGTACAGCTGATTTAGTATTGAACTTGACAGTGACGCCTAAGCCAGGAGATGATGTGACGAATGCTACAGTATGTAGTGATGAGTTACCATATGTATGGAATGGCCGTCAGTACAACGCAAGTACAACAGATAGAATAGAAGGAGCGGATTGTACAGCTGATTTAGTATTGAACTTAACAGTGACGCCTAAACCAGGAGATGATGTGACGAATGCTACAGTATGTAGTGATGAGTTACCATATGTATGGAATGGCCGCCAGTACAACGCAAGTACAACAGATAGAATAGAAGGAGCGGATTGTACAGCTGATT
>WUUP01000016.1 GCA_009833045.1 Saprospirales bacterium GYS_P2D | reverse complement strand
ATGGGTATGAGAGGTCCAGGCGATATTCTCTATCGCTGTCCAAAGTGACTGATATAGTACACCTGTCGCTTGCATGCTTGACACTATTGGCCAAGCGAAGCATTAATTTATCGTAAATCTGATGGTGGGATAATTGTATATATTAGGCAATACAATTATATTTGCACTATCGATTAACGATATACATTTACGCAAGAAATATTAAAGGAAGAGACCGGCAAGTTTGCTTCCTTTTTTCTTTTATGCCTATATGTTTCCTATAGCCTCGCTCTTATAGCTTTTCGTTTTTAGGTCAATAAATTTTAATTCGTTCATATTCTTAGTGTCTACGACCATCAGGAGTAGCATTCATCATTTATAATCCATCATTACAAACGGATAGGGCTACGCCAAGGATAGTCAATGACTCAATCCACAAATATAGCTAAAGCAGTGATGATATATATGAAAATCACAATATGTTAGAAAGGGATCAACAACACGTACATACCCAGACAGCCTCATTCATTCTAACAGACAGGATCGATTTATTTGATGTTGGTCAGCTAATATAGAAATAAATATAATATGTCAAAAAATAATATGTAAACGATTCATTATTTTAACATTAAGCCCATCTGTAGTAGATCCTATTCTCTATCATTTCTTCAATCGACCAAAACAGGTCTTCGAATATCTTGAGTCTAAATAGTTTACTTAATCCTTTGTGTGATTTTGAATAATTGCTATATTCACGAATACCTCATTAGATATTTTGACTACAAGCGGTACACAGGCTAAAGGTAGCAGGCGTTAAATAAAGCTGTTGTAAGGGTGCAATAGCCAATTCTATAATCAACACAATATTCAAATGCGAAACACGTACGTTATTTGGGCTATTTTGCTATGCTCATACTTCACCTGTCAAGGTCAGATTTCAATCCTAAAAACAAATGGGAATATTGGCTTAGGTACGATCAATCCGCAGCATCAAGTCGATATATTTGGGGATGATTTGAGAGTGCGAACAAAGTCTGGACATGACAGATTTAGAATTCTTTCTAATGGGAATATCGGCATTGGAACAACAAGTCCTTGGGAAAAATTGGACGTTAATGGGGATATTAGATTGCGAGGCTCTCAGACTTATGCAGAATTCGATGTATTTGATGGTGGAGGGGATGGTGAAGATGGAATATTGGATATTAATATTAAACCTGAAAATTCGCTGTCTAAAGCGATAGTTCGGTTTTTTCGCAAAACTAATACTTCACAAACTGTTGGACTTTATATTCTGAGAGGAGATAATTCTTACTATGCCAATTCTCTCTTGAGCGGTAACAGTGATACTTATTTGAATCTTTACTTAGGTAAAGTCGGAATTGGAACTAATTCACCAACGGAAAAACTACATATTAATGGAAATATTAAAGCTGAGGCTCTAATTACTCCTTCGGATAAGAGATTGAAGAATATTCTAAAAAGTCAGATTGATATTGGATTGTCAGAGACCTTATTACTTAATCCTGTTCAATTTGAATACAATGGGAAAGGAGGTACACAGAAAGGCGGCAAGCATATAGGTTTAATAGCTCAAGAACTTCAAAAAGTAGTGCCCGATTTTGTACAGGAGTATGTATATATTAAGCACGAGGATCGTGATTCTATTGGGTTTAGAGCAGTAAAAGAAGAAAGATTCTTAGAGATTCGTGATTCTGAAATCAAATACTTACTGATCAATGCCATAAAGGAGCAGCAAAGCATAATTGAAGATTTAGAGAATCGCATAGCAGAATTAGAAAATAACAACTCAAACATTGACGAAGAATCCATAGTACTCGAGATCTCTGAAGCGGATGACATCCCTGTGTTACTTCAGAATATACCTAATCCATCTGATCATCAGACTACGATCAATTACTATTTGCCTGATCATTATGGATCTGCGAGTTTAGAATTCTACAGCTATTCTGGTCAACAAATTACGACCGTCCCAATCAAGGATAGTGGCAGAGGAAGTCTACGTGTCGATATTTCTAATCTACCCAACGGTAACTATACCTACTCGCTCATAGTAGATGGGCAAGTAATAGATACAAAGACCATGGGAATCATAAAATAAGGATACAATGCCCTACATTAAAATACAACTACTCGTACTCCTACCTATCTGGCTATTCGCCCAGCCCACAGATCCACCATTTCAAGTGGCTCGTATTGTGACGCACGAGTACATGGATGCCGTGATGGGCGCAGAGTGGCGCCAATCGATAGCAGCGGACTTAATAGGTCCTGATCGAGTAAATAGCTATAGTAGTGAGAAGCCTAAAGGCAATCCTAAGATTGGCGTGGTATTTCATGTGCTGAGCTCATCAGGAGAATCAGCTATTACTGAGGAACAATTATCCTCTCAGCTCACAGCCCTCAACCGAGACTTTGACTCCTATCGCAACAATTATCGTCATCCAGCAGTAGAGAAGGAGAAATTTTGGCAGCGAGCAGGTCATGCGCACATAGAGTTTGGTATGGCCCGAGAGGTATTGACAGGATCGGGTACAGGCTTGCTGGACAATAGCTTTCGTACCATTGAACAAAGCGGTTGGGAGGTTGGCAATGCTATGAAATCCTCAGAGAGCGGCGGAGTAGACCCGATCGCTCCCGATCGAGTGGTCAATGTGTGGGTAGTAGACCTACCAGAAGATATAGCAGGCTACGCCCAGATGCCAGGCGGCCCTATAGCCACAGATGGTATCGTGATCGATCGAGATTATGTGGGTATCGGCGGTACTGCCTTAGCTCCCTATGATGAGGGTAAGACCTTGACCCATCTGATGGGCAATTATCTGGGCATATACAGTCTCTGGGGAGTAGATTACTGTGCCGATGATGGAGCGGTAGATACACCTGTCCATAATGCGCCTAACTATGGCTGTCCAGAGTACAAAAACATTACGACCTGTGGACAGAATAAGGGACGAGTAGAAATGACCATGAACTTCATGGATAGCACAAATGACGCCTGTCGCAATATGTTCACCAAAGGGCAGATTCTACGGATGTATAAGACCTTATCCGAAGAAGGAGCGAGACATGGGATTTTAATTTATAAGAGAGACAAAAAACAGGGTGATGAGCTACAAGAGTAAACGAATTAGTACATCATGGTATCTGAGTATCTGGCTACTGGTGGCAGGACTCGTCAGCCTGCGAGCCCAGCCCATTAACAAGAATATAGATGATGTCATGTTGCCCTCTGCAGATGCAGCAGCTTTGGAGAGCTATATACAGTTGCCAGTAGATTATGCTACGGGTATAGCACAGGTCAGTTTACCGATACATACTATTAAAGATGGAAGTCTGCAGGTACCTATTAGCTTATCCTATCATACAGGAGGTATACGGCTCGCAGAACCCGCCACCTGGGTAGGCCAAAACTGGACACTGAGCACAGGCGGTATGATCACTCGCACTATACAAGGCATCAAAGATGAAGATATCAATGGATACTATTTTAAAGGAGACACTTTGACCGAAAGTATATGTGACTTAGCTACTACTTATCTATGTACAGATTCTGATTCCGAACCAGATATCTTCTTTGCCGCTTATCCAGGCGGAAGTTTTAAGTTTTACTATGATGAGACAAAGACGCCTATTCTGATAGCAGCAGAAAAAGATGTAGATATCAAGACTCTTTCGATCGAAGGTATCCCATTTGCAGGCTTTGAGATCATTGATGAATACGGTACTCGATACATCTATGGGCAAGAGACTATTGGTGGGCCTATTGCTCGTGAGACCTCGGAGAGTCCCGGCCAATCCAACCCTGATGTGACCAGCTGGTATCTGCTCAAGATCCTCAGCTATGACGGACGCTATAGTATCACATATACTTACTCGGTAGAGACCTACAGTCTACAGAGCAAGGCATCCAGTGAATATACTTACAGGAGTAATAGTAGCTCTGGAGAATCAGGCAATGGAACTCCGCTCAATAATCCACCTACCATCTTCTATCGAAATATCCAGATGAGTACCCCCAGGCTGACTTCTATTAGTAGCACTACAGAGCAGATCAGTTTTATCGCAGATACGCAGAGAGAGGATATGAGTAGAAAGCGCTTAGACCGCATCGATATCACTACTGATATCAATACTCCCTACTACTGTAAAAGCTTTGATTTTAGCTATGATTATTATGTAGACAATTCCTTGAGTACCAATCCACTGGGAAAGCGACTTCAATTACTCTCGGTAGCTGAGCGCTCATGTGACGGGAGTATTACTAAATCACCCTATGAATTTCATTATAAAGGCACCAAGATCAATGGTAAATACTACCTGCCACATCGGCTGACTCATCAAGTAGATCACTGGGGCTACTACAATGGAAAAACAGCCAATGATAATAATAGGGTAAATGTCCCTTCTATGACCGTCGCAGGGATTTCCTATGGCGCTTCTGATAGATCCATAGATAGTACGAAGACACAGCAAGGGGTTTTAGAAAAGATCACTTGGCCTACGGGAGGTACGACACAGTATACTTATGAGCAAAACGAGGGCCAGCAAAGTACGGTAAGTATAGAGCAACAGACCTTATTACAAATGACATCTCCTTGTACTTTTGGCAGCTGCTGTGGGATACTTGACTCCATCCGTACACTGAGTTTTACAGGTGAAGAAATAGCACAGATGACGTTTGATATAGAGGCATCTGCTGTATCCAATCAATCTTGCAACACTTCCAGCTATGCTAAGATCAGTATAGAAGATCTGACGACCTCCCAAGTGTATTCTTATCAAGTTGATCTGGTGCCGATGAATGGAAATGGTACGGTGGTAGAGAAGATGATAGAGGTACCTATCGACTCCATATTGACGATCGACAGTGCTCAGCTATATAAATTTACCTTGAGGAGCTGGAATTGTTACGGGACCTTTCGCTTGAAGACCATTAGTAGCACTGGCACACTGATTAATGACTTAGCTCCAGGATTGCGAATAGCCGCTATCGAGCAGCATGATGGTATCGATGTAGCGAATGATATTACTACTTACTTTGACTATAGCTTGTCCGAATCTACGACACAGTCCAGTGGCCGTCTCCTTACTAATCAGCCAGGCTATACTCGCTTGATCAGTGACGTCGATGGGAATGGAGCTTACCATGCGATCTGGTCAGATATGCCTACTGGTGTACTGAGCGATATTCATGGTAGCAATATCGTATACGGTAGAGTCAAAGTATCTCAATCAGGACAAGGATATACGGAGTATATCTATGACAATAGTCCAGCCTATCCCACTTACGATGCTTTCCCATACTGTGACGGACAGAATCCATCGCAACAAATTCCTACAGGCACACAGTGTACAGGAGATGGCTGTATACAGCCGCCCTATACAGGCAATACAGGACGCAGAGGAAAGCTACTACAGATGAAGACCTACCATGAGTCAGGTAGCTTACTCCAGTCCTCAGACTATGAATATGAGGTCACATCTCTCCCTTCTCAGGGAGTCATGCTCAAATACAGAAACTATGGATATTGCCCTGCGGGAGTCTATGCTTTTTATAAAATCTATAGTCACCGGACTCGACTCATAGAGCGTATCGATACACAGGATGGAGTGACGAGTATCACTTCCTATAGCTATGACTCTCAGGATCGACACTCTCAGGCGACTCAGATTACTACGGCGAATTCTGATGGCACCAGCTACAGCACGCATCTGAGCTATCCCTATGACTATACCATTAATACGAATCTCGCTAATCAACTGATCGCTGAAAATCGCATATTACCAGCTTGGCAGACAGAGATACTGGCTGATAATCTACTGATCAATGGACAGCGGATGGTCTATGGATTGCTCAATCCCGTTACTGGAGTCATGTCATCTTCAGCCTTTTATACCACGGGTCGTGTCATTTATCCTCGTACACTATATACCAGAGAGGTCACATGGGACGATACGGGCGGCTATCAGGATGATGGCTGGATAGAGCAGGCCGATCAGACCCACTATGACATAGCTACAGGACGACCTACAGAGGTACAGCTGACAGGATGGTCAGACCCCATCACCTATGACTGGACACCATCAGGACGCATGAGCCAATGGAGATATAAAGACTACACAAAGGGATATAGCTATCATACGGATACAGATCTGATCCAAGCTGATACCGCCATCGATGGCACTATTCGGAGCTATCAGTGGGATGATCTGATACGTCCAGAGTCCATCACAGATCAACAGCGTAGTATTAATACCTTTTTGACTTATCACTATGGGACAGGATCAGACCTCAATTATACCAAAGTAAACCGCTATTATCCAACCATAGGAGACACACCAAAAAACATTAAGACACTACAGTTTTATGATGGCTTAGGTCGCCAGAAGCAAGTCAAGAGATATCTGCAGGACCCTACTGACCCAAGCAAATCGATTCTGACAGAACAGGAGTACGATAGCTATGGCCACCTCATAGAGACCTACGAACCAAAAGCGGAGTCAGTAGCCGAAAATACCTATAGCAGCTCCACACAGACCCAATACACGCTCACCACCTACGAAGCATCACCGCTCAATAGAGTAGCTACGACGACACCACCGTCTTGGCATGCTACCACGACCAGCTATGGAGCGAATGTCGCTAATGAAGTAACCAATCACCATACAGGTACGGCCTATCCAGCAGGCACACTGTACAAGACCACTATCACCGATCCAGAAGGACAGGTCACAGAAAGCTTCACTGATCTGAGGGGCAATCTCATACTAAATAGAGTAAAGAAAAATGCCAGCACCACCAATGCCAATGAAATCGCTGATACCTACTATCTCTATGATCTCAAGGATCGTCTCATCACCATACTACCACCACAGACCAGCCTCACAGATAGTGATATGATATTCCGTAGAGTATACAGTGGTGATGATCTACTCCTGAGCGATGACAGACCTGATAGCGAGCCTGTCAGCATGATCTATGATGACAGAGATCTGTTGACCTATCGACAGGATGGTGTCCAGCAGACCGAGGGGCGCTGGTATGCCTATGAGTATGATGACTATGGGCAGATCCTCTACGAGGGATTCGCTCCTGATAGCAGCTCTACTATCACGGATACACTCATCAGCAATACCTGGGGTGATACAGGTATCCAGAAGGGCAAACTCATCGCCTGCGAAAAGAAACTATTAAACAATCAAGACAATTCAACGATTTCAACCATCCTACAAGACTACGAGTATGATGGCGCAGGTCGTCTCGTCATTACTCGATCTAACTCTATACTGCATCCCACACCAGGTAGCATCGTAGACTCCCTGATCCTGGACTCCCAAGACAATATCCTTGAGTCCTACCAAAAGATCATCCCAGATGACATCACCATCAAGCGTCGATATACCTATGATCATGTCGGCAGACAGAAAGAAGCCTTCATACAGATCACCACGCCAGAGCAGACCTGGCCAGAACAGGAGCTGTCAGCGATAAGCTACGACGCTAAAGAACTCATCACCGATCTCAATCTGGGCGGTGGACTGCAGAATGTTGACTATTTGTATAAGCCAAATCGACTCTTAGATAGAATAAATACCTCATACAGTGGATTTTTAAATACTATGGATCCAGTTACTGGTTCATATGATCTGTTCGGAATGAATATTGGCTATGATAATGATATAGATTTCAATGTCAAAGGAGAGACGCCTCTCAAGGATGGGAATATATCTCAATTACAATGGTCATATAGAACCGCAGATGGTACAGAAGAATATAAGCATGCTTATGGACTCCAATATGATTGGCTCAAGCGAATAAAATCAGCCACCTATAGCGAAGACAATAATAATCAAGGCACGGCAGGACATTTCAATACCACCTACAGCTACGATGATCATAGAGGCAACTTCTCCACGGTGACTCGTAAGTCTGACGGTGTTATGATAGACAATCTCAACTACTCCTATCACCCTGGCACTAATCAGATCAAGTCTATCTCTGATGGCGTCACTATCCCAACCCAGCAAAAGAAAGGCTATAAGTCCAATACCAGTATGGACTATGTACAGGATGAGAATGGCGCCATGACATTTGATGCAGGCCTCAATGTGGCTTTTGAAAACAATCATTTGAACCTACCGAAAATAGTCTCAGTCCCTGACAGTAGTGGAGCGGTATATTACTACTACGATGCGATGGGTACACTCCTACGCCAAGAAGAAGTGAGAGACTCTACCGTCATCAAAGCCAGAGATTACATAGGATCAGTAGAATATGTGAATGGTGTAATAGAGCAAATCAGGCATAATGATGGCTACATTTTGATGGATCGAGGCCTTATAGATGATCATCTATATCTGACGGGTACAGAGAGCGGAGATAATACTTATGAGACACTGACCACGGTCTCAGAAAGAGACATCAACAGTCCTGATTCGGTATCCTATCGCTCTGAGGAGTTTATCATATTGACCAGAGGCTTTGAGGTGGATTTAGGAGCTGATTTCACTGCCATGATCGATACATTCCCCGTGACAGGCTTATCATACAGGTACTTTTTGAAAGACCACCTGAGTAATATTCGATTAGAATTCACTGATGCGAATGATGATGGCACAGCAGAAGTCCTCAGTAATCACAATTACTATGCTTTTGGGTTGTCTTGGGCAGATGAAACTAAGACTGATAATAATTACCTTTACAATGGTAAGGAGGTCCAAAAAAGTTTTGACCTCGGGTATTTGAATTATGGTGCACGGTTTTACGATCCCGCAGTTGGAAGGTTTACTTCAATAGATCCATTAGCCTCAGATTTTTCAAGATGGAGCCCTTACGCTTATACGTTCAATAATCCGATCAGATATACCGATCCAACTGGAATGGCCCCTAACGATATTATACTTCGAGGAAATAATAACTCGAGTGTAACAATCAAGACTGATTTAATTGATATTGATTTAGATGCCAGTGAATTTGTTGGTGACTTGGGAGGGAATTATACTTTGGAAGGAGGTGATATAGTTGATGCCGCATTAGATATTGGAGGATTAGTTGATCCCACTGGTACAGTAGATGCTACGGCAGCTGTATATCATGGAAGTGAAGGAAATTACGGAAGTGCAATTATAAGTGGATTTTCAGTTTTGCCTGGGGGTGATTTGCTTAAAGTCGCTAAAGCTGGTAAGCATACAAAGACCATAAAGCATGCAATTAATACCGTTAAGAATGGTAGATCTGGTAAACAGGCCAAGTTAAAAGAATTAGCGTCTGATCCAAAAGTTAGCAGTGCAGATAGAGGATGGATTAAATCAGAGATGAATCAGATTAAAAGTGGGAGTAGAAAAAATATAAGAAATCCACCTGGAAAAGATCTTGCTCATGAACGAGGAAGGGAAGCAGCAAAAGGATATTCCTATAAACATTCAAATTTACAAGATCGAGATTTACATAGAAGACAACATAAGCATGATAATGGAGGTCGGAAAAATAAAGAGAGACCTATTAATCCATAAGAATGAATAGAGTAACAAATAAGGAAATAGACAGTGTTTCATCACTTGATGCATTTAGTAGATATAGATACTTTATTAAAAAAATTGCAGATTTTGAAGAAGTATGGACTATTCAGGACGAGAACCAAGAATACGCTTTGTCAGATGTTGATGACAATACATTTGTATCATTATGGTCTGCGGAAGAATTTATCAAAACAAACCTATCCGAGGGTTGGGAGAATTGCGAACCAATTAAACTCGATTTAGAAAAACTTGGTGAGGAGTTAATACCTTATGCCTCAGATAATTGCTATTTGATTAACATATTTCCAGTTAATGGCAAGTCAGGATTTATAGTCTCAGTTGACGAGTTTGTCAGAGATCTTAATGAAGAACTTGAACAGTATGACTAATAAAAGTTGACTCGTTCAGCGTTAGCTGCGTCTGCGATGCAATTCTTAGCAAAAATCTGTTTTGCGAGTAGTGTAGATGTATGGGAGAGATGGTCTACAAAAGGACCGTTTACGACATGGATAGAAACTTAGTCTAAAAACCAGTCTAATTTAACGTAGATTTCAACCAATTATAGCTTAGTTTCTATACTTCAATCTATACCAATTAAGGGCACAGTTAAGATTTAAACCCAATAATTCTGCGTATTAAATTTTTATAGTTTTTTACAGGACCTCTTTGCTTTCCACCATAGTCTATAAAAATATTTTCTTCTGAAGAATCATTTTCATTAAACGTAAGTGGATACATAAATTCAGGTTTACCAAAGTAGTTGATAGGCCCATACTTAATGGCATATATTTTTATCGTACCGTCTTCGTCTCGTTTGACTAATGGATATTCCTGGGTGTAATCGAGATAGTATTTAACCAATCTGTTTTGAGCTACAGATGATAGCATCTCGTGATCACTTTCTACAAACTGGAAGTCTACTTCTTCAGTTCCATCAAATATGCTATACGTACTAAAATAATATCCTTCTTTAGTCTTTACGATTCCATGCCATAGCAGTGAATTTAGTGGAGTTGGTGAGACGAGGATATCTTCATAAACGATCCCGTCTTTATCTATCTGAGACTTAAAGTGATGATAGGCGTGATTTTTAGAAATGATTCCCAACATGAGATACCCAGTCGAAATCATCAGTGACAATGACAGTATACGAGACCGAGTCATATGAGATTTCAGTGCATGAGCAATGACTCCTATTAGTAGTATTGTAGTATAAATAGGCTCAAATACATGGATGCTATTGAGAGAGAACAGGTGATCATCAAAAGGACTAATCAGCTTAGTGCCATAAGTAGTACACCAATCGAGCAAGGCATGTGTCCAAATGGATAAGAAGAAGGCCAGTTGCCAATGAAACCTGCGAAACTTTCGCTTATACATTCTGTGAAATACTTCACCGAGGAGGATACTGGCGATGACCGCAAAAACTATAGAATGAGAAACGCTCCTATGTACCGTTAGGAACTCTACATCATTAAACAAGGGAGCGAAGCAAACATCGAGATCTGGTAGTGTACCAGCTGCAGCACCTATCAGCAATGATTTCTTACCAATATTCTTATCCTCTACCAATGCAAAAGTAGCAGCACCTAATAGACCTTGAGTTAGCGAATCCATAAATTGAATTTAGGACAAAGGACGAACTAAAACTATTTATATTGCTCACTCCAGAGGTATTGATAGTAATTAGTTCAATAACCCACCGTTTTCTATACACTTCAGAAATAGGCTCACTACCCTATCAATTATAGTTTAAAAATTCAGTATAAAAAACAAAGTATATTTACTACGTATTTTATACAAGTGATACTACTATGATAATCGGATATGCCAGAGTCTCGACCATTGATCAAAATCCAGATCTACAAATTGATGCATTAGAAGCTGCAGGGTGTGACAGAATCTACATAGACAAGGCCAGTGGATCAGTAGCAGATCGTCCAGAGTTGGATAAATTAAAGACAATACTCAGAGCAGGTGATACCTTAGTCATATGGAAGCTCGATAGACTGTCCAGGAGTCTAAAGCATCTGATGGAATGGATGGAATATCTGGAGAAAGAAAAGGTACAGCTCAAGAGTCTCCAAGACAGCATAGATACGAGTACGAGTATGGGGAAGTTTGTCTTTCACATATTCGGAGCCTTAGGGCAGCTGGAGCGAGACATCATCCGTGAGCGTACGCTGGCGGGACTGAGTGCCGCCAGAGCAAGAGGGCGAGTAGGTGGCCGACCAAGAAAGGTAGATGAAAAGAAGAAAAAGAGGATCAAAGAGTTATATGCAAAAAAGGAAATGACGATCCAAGAAATCTGTGATTGGGCAGGTATCAGTAGAGGTACACTCTACAAGTACATCCGAGAGTAAAAGAAAAAAGCCCATCCTTCGATGGGCCAAACGTTACAAGGGTATGAATGAGAGACGGCAGGGCGCCGTCTACGTATGAAGATACAACAAAGAACCGAGAAAACGTATCTGCAGATTCGCTACAGATCATTCCTGGAATCGACATTTCACCCAGCTCGCTGACCAAAACATCGACTCCAGGACACATTCTATTTGATCAGTAGCTCATGCCCTCCAGGGCCGGCCCAATGCAGCGGCCTACGGCACACTGTGCTCCGCTGCGCTACACACAGAGAGCCGTAGATACTTGTCTGGTAGGCGTAGCCTCTTTTTGTCAGTCGCTCCACTTCGTTCTACTCCTTTATGTCTTTGGGTTATATGGCGTACTGAGGCTCCTGTACATAGATCACGCCAGTCAGACCGCACACAATCCAAACGCCCCAAGGCCACCACTGCAGTCGTGACTGTCATGATCTATAGCCTCAGCACCGACTGTCCTTCTCCTGTCGGGCAAACTAAGCTCTATCGTAGGACTCGACACTCTCCTATCGTCGAGAGACGAGCCTGTAGCGAATGGGTGCTGACAGGCGACAGTCTTGTAGTCTCACGGTTCTCACTGTGACTCGCCACAGACAAGGCCTCGCTCATACACATGTATGCATGCGCTATGTCTGTGCCGTGCTCGCTGCGATCCTTGTGCTCGCCCTGCGAGGGCAGGTCAGCGAGCGGTGAATACTTTTGTAGTATGATCACCTCTGGTGATTCCTATTTCTATCATACCGCTCTTCTCCAGCCTCCATGTCGAATCGACACTCTCAGTCTGGAGTTCCCTGCCCTACTCGCAGAGGGCGAGCCATTCCATATTCAGGGTCCTGTTTCCAGCTGACATAGTTCCTGCAGAGAACCAAGACAGGGAAAACAAAAAATCCGAAATCAACAGAAAAACCGCCTTAGAAGATTTTCAATAGAAAGGTGCTGATGCAGCTTTCCATATTGTAGTCTTTTCTCAGGCTGCTATCACAGCCAAAAATGTGCTGACTTCCATTGTTGAGATCGATCCGCTATGCAAATCTGCTTTGCCATGGACTGGCCAAGGTAGTATCGCTCCTACGTCACGATCTCCACCTTGTCCTGTCCCCCGATCTCCTACGGAGGCCACCCTCGCCTTTTGTTGCCTATCGGTTCGATCTCAGTGTTGAGGCTTGCCGAACTCTTTTTTTCAGCACAAATACTTTATTCATGAATACAAAATCTAAGCAAAAGGAGGCCATCAATATCGGCCAGCTTTTTATGACTCAGGGAGTCAATCGACAAGTGGCGGACTCGTCCCTATTCAGTCGCTTTGTCCTGGGCTGTGTCGGACGACATAGATATCAGGATTGGGGTGATAGCTCCGCTCATGACAAAGAGATGAATGATTACTCTTTGCAGCATGGAGGGCGAATCATCAGCAGCTACAATTTGCCGAAAGGCCTACAGATAAGAGACTCCTATCAGCGACAGCAGACTCGAGTCTGGATCATCACCGAAGCGAATAGAGCATATACCACTGTGCTGTTTCCTTCTGAGTATTAGAACCTTTGGCGGTTGTGTGAGAAGCAACCGCCACTTTTTCAAACCCACTTTTAACAAACAAAAATGACAGAATTAGAACTTATAGATTTGATGATATCACAGCTGCGAACCTTGAAAGCAAGCCTGAAAAGGAGAGATAAGAAGAGCGAAAAAGTGAGACTACTCACACCACGAAATGCAACTCCTAAGAGAATCGAAAATGCGAATGCTGATCTAAATTGGGAGTGCATGGAGATTGATATGCAGCGCACCGATATAGCAAGAACCTACAAGAACTCTGTGTTGGATGTGAGCACTGAGAAGAAGACTTATAATCCAAGCGCTTTCCACTCATACCGGCATTGACTTGGATCGTGATCACTTGGAGTCCCTTGCTAATTGCTCAGATCCCAATGGCTTTTTGCGAAGCCATTGGGATCCCTCATTTCTTCATTTTCCAATAGTAAAGGCAACCCATGAAACTGAAAGTCGACGCCTTTTAAAAACGAGTCAAAATGACTTATCACCACCAATCACCCTTAAAGTATCACTTTAACTCTCACCGTGTTAAGACCCGTGATTCCGAATATTGTTTGGCGGAAGCCGTCCCTATCCACTTAAAACGGGCTAATGAGAGGTCACCTTTTGGTCATTTTTATAGGGTAACAGAATCGGTAGAGTGTCACCTCCCCACACCCCTCCGCTGCCGAAAATGTTTTTCGACAGCTCGACCAAGGGAAATCGGCCCCAAAGTGCTCAAATCGGAATAATATTTGGAGCTTATCAAAAACGGATGATTGAGGACGGAAGAGATATACCACTACTGAGCGAGAGAGATCAAGCGACTCTCCTGGACAACGTGAAGCGAAATCCAAGGCATACTTTGATGATATTGCTGATGCTGGACTGTGGACTGCGAGTCACTGAGATGACAACGCTAAAGGTGGGCAACTTCAACTTTCAATCACAGGAGCTGAGGGTCCTGTCCCTCAAGAAGAGATCCGACAAACCCATCTACAGAACCATACCACTGACACCAAGACTCATCGAGGCGATGTCTGAGGTCTATATCAAGCTCAAAGACAAATCGGATGATGCGTACATCTTCCCGACCAACTCTGAGAGGGGACATATCAGTCGGAAGAACGTCTGGAAGATGATCAAGAAGAACAGCAGCTATGCGGCTTCGCCACATATGTTGAGACACACTTTTGCCAGTGAGGTGGTCAAGCAAGGTGGAGATATCCGGACGGCTCAAGATCTCCTGGGACATGCCTCTCAGAAAACAACAGAAATATATCTCCATGTCGCAGAACAAGAGAAGCGAAATGCCATCAAAAGGATCGATAAGCGAAGTCGTCTAAAACGACTCAAAGACAGATGGTTTCCAAAGCGGAATGTATTCGTACTGAATAAGCGAGCGGTCGGAGCGGATTTATTTGTAGGTCGGAAAGAAGAGCTGAAGCAGATCAATGATCTATTTCATAAGCGAGTCAATCTCTTATTGACTGGTGAGCAGGGAATCGGTAAATCGAGAATCCTGCAGATGCTGCAGCATGAGAAGATCCTGAGGCTGGATGACTTTAAAGGAGTAAAGACGACTATGGGCAATCTCCTACTCGAGCTGTACAATGGTGATAAAGAAAAGGTGATCCAACTACTGACCCAAGAAGCGGAGATCAATAAGGTAATCACCAAGAACTCAGTGCCTCATCTGATCAATCTGATCATCAAGTCTACAGAGCCCAATGAGTATACGCTCATCATCGATGATGTCACGAGCATCACACCTGCAGGTGTGACAGCTCTGGAAAAGCTAAAGAATCATATGCACATCATCTGTGCAGCTCGACAGGTCAAGATGAGCCAGGCGAGCTTCTTGTCCAACTTCCAGAAGATAGAGATCAAGTCGCTGAATCGCCTGGAGGCGACTCAGCTAATCCTACAGCATAGCAAACCACTCAAGAATCGTATCGAGGACTTTGAGACATTCAAGAATCATATCTATGAGCAAACGGGAGGTAATCCGCTCTATATCGGAGAGCTCATCGATCGATTCAGCAAAGAGCCAGTGATCAGTGTCGATCACATCCGAGACATACGCCACACAGCTGCGCTCCGAGAGATCGACATGAGTGTACCGATAGTGGTAGCTCTATCGAGCCTGATGGTGCTCCGATACGTAGGAGGAGAGTTTGAGGATGATTCTGGGGCCTTTCGGCTATTTGGAGGGGCGTTTTTGCTGTTCGCTTTGTTTGCAAGGAGTATATTTACTTATGGGAAGCGGAAGTGGGTGTGATGATATGGTTGGCGATGGTTTTTTTTTAATATCCAAATAATATAAAATTTGACAAGCCATAACACATTATACTAATTTTTAATATTATATTTAGATATGAACTTGCTTGATTGGATATGCAATGAAGATGATTCAGAGGAATTACTACCACTGTGTCATACAACCAAATGGGAAACTTTTGAAAAAATACTTGAATCGAAAACACTCAGAAAAGAGTATTCAAAATTCCCAGATCCTAATCCGTGGAATGAAAAGACTGAGGAGGTTGTTTACTTATTTTATGGTATGCCCTTTTATATTTATGAGATCGGTGACGGAGACATTGAAAATAGTGAGTCGACTGAGGATTTACCGATTGGATTAATTTTCAAACCTGATCTTTCACTCGAAGTGGATAAATTTTATCCTTTTGATACAGGAGCTTTATTAGCCAAAAAGTATATTAAAGTATTGAATGCAAAAAAATCAGAAGATTTCAAAGTTTACGAAGTCCCGGTTAGTAATGGTTCCGAGATGCAAAAATTTGTTAAAAGATATTATTGCCAGAACGAGAATTATTGTATAGGAAATATTTGTAATAAAAATAAGCCTACTTGTCCGAAAGAAGAGAATTTATTTAGGCTTTTCAATTTCAAATCTCAATCAAAAGTAGATCTTAGACAAAGAGCGATTGAAATACATTCTTTAAACGATATTTTATTAAGTCATCTGCAAGCAATTATACTTCCAAGGACTAAATCTCGAATGTACAAACACATGATAAATACAATTAATATCAATTTCCCTACAATTGATATTGAATATTATTATGATCTTTTTAGATTCAGTAGTGAGTCGATCCGAGGGGTTCTTCTACAAACTACAGCCGATTATTATGATAAAAACCCTGATATGACATTCTCTCATTTAAATCTGTCGTGATGATTTATCATCGTATTTTAGGATATACAAATCCAATAGGAAGCGAATGCTCTCCTTTGATTACTATTATTTTAAGTGAGCGTAATCAGGTAATGGCACAGTTTCCAGATTCATCTATAAAGCCCCTTGCGATTAAAGAAGGGGGCAGCTATAAAGACATTAAGGGTATAATTCTTACTAAAAAAGATCAGAGAATATCGAGTGAAGAGTATTCATATATGGATCATCGTAGACAAATACATACTTTAAGTCCTGATGAAATGTTGAACATTATTTCAGAAGATTTAAAATATTTGAAAGGGAGAGATGAAGAGCTATATGAATTGTTGGAGTTTTTTTTTCTTCAAGAGAAAGAATCACTTAATAAAGAATCGCATGAGAATAGTGAAACTTTGGAATCAGAAATCATCCCTGTACTTTATACAAGAAAGAAATCTCAAATACATAAAAGAGAAGTCATTATAAGACCAATTATTACTGAGAAAACCGAAAAATTATCAACTGATGTAAGCAATCCCAAATTTACCTTTGTGGTTGATAAAAAGGCTAATAAAATTGAGATTGTAAAAGCAGTGGAATTGTTCTTTGGAGTCAATGTAAAAAAGGTTAACACATCCATTATGCCAGCCAAAACAATTCTAAGAAACACAAGAAGTGGAATTATAAGGGGCCGTAAATCAGGTTATAAAAAGGCCACAGTTACATTAAATCAAGGTGAGAGTATTGATTTTTTTGGCGGGTTAAATCTCGGGAACGTAGCATAGCTAAAATAGAGTTATTTATTCAAGCGTAAAAATGTCATGTAAGCATCAAGTACTACTATTTAAGTGTTTTCTATTTGTATGCCATTGACATTGACCTCTTGGCACAATCCTTGCCTAAATACCCATTGACAAAATGAATGAGAGAGGTGAGATAAGCGAAGAATGATCATTCATTATTCTTCATCTCTTATAGTCTATTTTGACGGCTCCTAATCACTTAGTTGGTGGATTCTGCTTTACAGGTGTCTTTGCATCAATAGCTGGAATCAATATCTTGGAGAGAGTAGAACTCATTCCTATAGTCCTATTCGCATCATTACTCCCTGATATAGACCATACCAAGAGTATTATAGGCAAAGCCTTCTACCCGATCGCTAAGGCCATCAATCGGAAATATGGACATCGGACGATTACACATTCTTTGTTTGTGTGGATCGTACTGACAGCTATGATATCAGCTTTTCAGTCGGCCTACTTTCCTACGATCAAAGCCGCTCAGGTATTTGGATTGGCGTATGGATCTCATCTGATCTTTGATATGATGACGATTCAGGGAGTGCCACTATTTTATCCATTCAAGAAGAATCCATGTGTGCTGCCGGGTAATCCTCAGATGCGTCTACGTACGAGTAGTGTGCGTCAGGAGACAGCCGTGTTTTGCTTTTTCATGGTGTCAGCGGTATTCCTGCAGCCCTTATTTGCTAATGGCTTTTGGACCTCTTACAATAGCCTATTCGGGACGCTCAAGCATATCGTGAGTGAGTACAACAAGAGTAAGGATCTGATGATCGTAGATTTCTCTGTGCAGCATGGATCAGAGGAGATGAAGCATCGTGGACTTTGTGTCGCTGTGAGCAGCTCAGAGATCACGATACTGACTAAGAAAAAGAAGTTTGAGCACTATCCAGAGGATGGCCAGCTGATGGGGAGCATCTACCCTACTCATACGACGATGTACTACAGCTTTGAGCAGGGTCAGTTTCATGACATCACTATAGACTCGATGCATGGGCTATTTCGGTCGGGGAAATTCACCAAGATGGATTTCCAGGCTAATCGTGACTTCATCTATGTAGATCAGGGCATAGATCAGAAAGCGAAGAAACTATCACTCGAATATCCCAACGAGCTCATCCTACGGGAGCTCACACATGATACGCATGTAGCGTATACAGCCAATCCTGCGATTCAATCTAAGCGAGAAGAGATACAACGACTACAGCACACATTTGACCAGGCTATGATTGTCTATCGAGCAGATCTCGCAGCCTATGAATCGCTCAAAGCTCAGCTCGAGTCCGAGACAGACGAAGTCAAGAAAGAGATCCTCATGATACGATGGTCATCGGCCTCCTCTCCTACTCCACCAAAGTCTATCGAGACACAGCTCAGCCGTCTCCGATCAGACATACGCCAGTATCAGCAGCAAGATCAACAGCAATATGCAAAAGCCAAAAAAGATGCAGAAGTAGCACCGCTCCGATTCTCGGGACACTATGAGCGATTACTCATTAATGGTAAGAGTTTATAAATTATTTTTTAATGTGCGAGGAACTTATTCTCAGATTTGAAGTGTTCATATATAAATTAGAAAAATATGTCTAAAACTAAACAAGGGAAAAAGAAGGTTCACGTACCTGCCCACACTAAAAAAGTTGGAGGAAAGAAGATCAGAGTAAAGGAACATTATCGTTCAACACCAAACTAAAATAGATGCCTAAATCCAAGAATAACAATAACTCAGTTAAAGGAAATACTACGAATAGTTCTGGTTCTAAGATTAGAATTAAGCAAGGTCAACTTGGAGACAAAACATCCTTAACTGGAGCAAGAAGTGATTCAAAGAAGTCCTTTCCCAAGAAGCAGGGATGAAACTCAAAGACTATAAGGAATCAATAAATTTTTATTCAGGAAAAGCCAGTGAATTAAATCGACAGTTCACTTTTGCAGGTATTGCTGTTGTTTGGATTGTTAGCAGTGCACAAAGTGATATTCTACAATTGCGAAACTTTATATTTCCATTAGTCACTTTCATTTTGTCCTTATTCTTCGATCTGCTACAATATAGTTTGGGTTATTTAATATGGAGAAGATTCTATCGGCAGCAAGAACGAAGTAACATACTCGAAGAAGATGACGTTTCAGCGCCAGTCTCCTATGATCATTTATTAAATTCAATTTGGGGGCTTAAAATTGTGGCTACTCTTATAGGCTTTTTTTGTTTGGCTTTCTGTTTAGTGAAGTTGATTTATTAGGATAAGGCATACTATTTGGAGTATAGTAGCTCATGAATGTGTATGTAATATTCCTCTATTTAGTTCTAATACCAAGTTATCCTTTAGAGAGCGATCTCTACCTACCTCCTCTCCAAGAGCTCGAAAACTCGCTCATCACATTCATCGAGATAGAACGAGATGCTAAGCTCCGATCTTTTGACCAGGTGAAATCCTCAGATTGGCAGGATGCATTACCCTCTCTGGGACTGGCCTACACACCAGCTGGCGACCCTCGACCGAGTATCTCATGGTCACCCCTGCAGATCTTGGACCGTAAGGAGCAGAAGAAACGCCGCAAAATGGATCGAGAATCGATCTATCTGGGATATGAAATCCTGATCACAGATCGGCTATATCGGCTGCGTCAACTGTACCAGGACTATATGATAGATCTGGATGCGCTGACTCTCAAACAGTCCACTATAGAAATCGACGAAAAGCTCTACGCTATCCAAGTCAAGAAGTATGAAGAAAACCTCATCAAACCCAGTGAATACCTCCAAGCTAAAAAGCGTATCCTACTCATACGAGCTGATATAGAGACTATGCGTCAAGAGCTCATGAAGCGCAAGAATGAGGTGCTATATGAGGCTAAATGGGATGGTACAAGAGTTAGGGAGCTGTCAGTAAGGTGAGTCCTGCAACAGTATAACGCAGTAAATAGCAGCAATGTGCAGTATGATACAGTAAAGTTACTGCATTAAATCCGCCTTAACTAACTTTAGGATGTAGCCCTTCATGGTTTGTCCATTGTCATCAGCCCTCTCAGTGATTTTCTTGTGTAGGTCCTCTGGTAGATCCATTGTAAAGCGAATTTTACGCTTAGACTTTTTCTTAGTAGCTACTGCTGTCTCATCTTGCTCCTGAAGCTTTTGCAATAATTCTTCCTGTGAGGGTGCATTGTCAGTGATGAGAGGCTTTATACCTGGTCTTGTTCTTTTCGCCATGATGATTTGTTTTTACTTGTGATCAATGGAGGAAATCTCTTTTTCCAATAGGTCGGTCAGTTCGTTAATTTCTGCTACAGCTTTAGGGTCGTCGTACTCTATAGCTCCCAGTCCATACATATACGCATCTCTGTAGGCCGTCCGTACAGGTATAGAGTATATGAGCTTTTCGTCCAGTTGTTCTATAGCTTCTTTGACATCTTTGTATGCATTTGTATTCATATTGACTTCATTGAAGACGATATAGCATTTAGATATTAATCCGTTGGACTCCTTTAGAGCTTTGACCTGTCGATATCTCTTTAGGAAGCTCTCCATGCTACGAAAATCAATCAAACTGCTCTTCAGGGGCACTAAAACGATGTCTGCGGCCATCATCGTTCTATCAGCCATCTCCTCCAGCTGAGGGACGCCGTCTATTATGACTTTGTCATATTCTGTCTTTAGCTGTGCTACATCTCTTGTGATTTGATTGATGGCTTTACCGATCACTGGGATATAGACTTGATCATCACCTCGATTTCCTGACCATTCTAATGTGGAGCCTTGGCCGAGATCTGTATCTATGAGCACCGTCTTTTGACCCCTATTGGCGAATGATACTGCCAGATTAGTGGCTAAGGTGGTCTTGCCACAGCCTCCTTTCAGATTAGTTACTGCTATTACCATGCTGCATTTGCATTATATGTACTGTAAACGCAGTAAATATACTGTTATTGCAGTATGGTGCAGTGATTTGTTCTTTTTAGCCTTTCTTGGATGGTAGCCTTTATTGTCAGATATTGAACTGATTATATAATCAAAAGTCATTAATATGTTATGTGGCTGCCCGTCTTGTAATCCAGATAAGGAATTCAAGAATTTCTTCTTGGTGAAGTTTGTAGAAGATCCATATGCTACGGATATGTGGGAGAATGATTATCTCTATTTTAATCTTCTTAAGAAATTCAGAGGTAAAGAAAGAACTGCCGATGGTCGAAGTGATCCGAGAGAGGGGATTACCAGAATAGATCGATTTGATAGGATTTCTATCCTCAAAGAGGATCAGGTGATCGCAAAAGGTGGTAAAGGGAAAATGGAGCATTATAACTCTGACTATAGAGTGAAGTCCTGCTCTCTCTATCGATGGGAGCTTGATTCGGATTTACAATTTTTACCCATTGATGATCGTATCCTCCACAAAGGGAAAAAGGCTATTGTCATCCAAGATAAAATTGGTTTCTTGAAGTCTTTTGATGAATATAACAGGGCTAAAACCTTTCATCGACATGTCATCCATTATTTTGATCCAGAAACCGCTACAGGAGAATTGAGCTTGCTCTGTAAAGACAAATTCTTCTCTTTTGAGAAAGAGTACAGACTCATCGTGATGTCTGACTTCAAGGGCCCTATGAAGGTTAAAATACCCAATCTAAAGAAGTTTTCTTTTATCGCTGATACCAAAGACCTATTGACTTTTAAGTTTAGCTTAGGCGCAGCGAGTTAATATTTTCTATCATTTGCAGTTCTATGCAGTAAAATGCAGTATATAGCAGTATATAGCAGTGTAATGCAGTGTCGATACTTAATATTTTATTATGTCATACACAGTTAAGCAATTATTTGATGTCTCTATACCCGAGGGTGAAAGCGTTGAGTATAAGCGTGAATTGAATCTTAATGATGCTAAGGGTAAGAAAAAGTTAGCTTCGAGTATTACGGCTTTTGCCAATGCTAAAGGTGGACAATTATTTATTGGGATTGCTGAAGATAAAGACAGTAGTAGGCCAGTAGAAATTGTAGATCATGGTATTCAAAATATTGATGAGTTTGGTCAGAGAGCATCGAGTATCATTAGCCATTATGTTACTCCCCAGTTTAGCAGCTTTAGTATTGATACTGATACGTCTTATGGTGGTGAAGTGATAGTTATCACGATTGCTGAAGGATTTCAGCAACCCTATGCGGTAAAAACTGATCACCATTATCAATTTTATAAGAGAGTACACAATACAAAGCAGCCATTAGAGTATGGCGAAATAAAAAACATGATTCTTAGTACCAATCTTTTTAGACAGCGACTGGATGCTTTTATCAATGATAGACTGACCAATCCTTACGTCTTTACACCTAATGATGATCCTGATACCCGATGTCCTTTCACATTACTACACATCATTCCCAGACGTTCCTTAGATAATGATCAGCTGATCAATATTCAAGAGGTAAAAGAATTGGTTGAGTTTGATTTTCATGCTAAGAAAAGCTCAAGTATAAAATGGGATATAGATGGTATTTATGTCGATGGTTTAAATAGTCATCTTAACCGAACTAAGCTCATGTCGAATGGAATTTTTGAAATCACTCATCGCCGTAATCCTGAAAGGTGTAGAATCGGATATGACAAGATTCCATTAGTTTTTTCCGAGGAAATAGAGAAGGGCTTAAAAGAACTATTGAAATTCATCTCTGAAAACAAAGTTTTTGATTTGAACTATTATCCTTTCTTTATTAGTGTAAAGTTACTCCAAGTAAGAGGTACTCAAATATCCCTTAAAAATCCAGGAAGAGTCATTTGGTCTAATGACCCAATAGAGTATGATGAGATCTATCTACCGATTATTGAAGTACCTTCTCCGGAGGCTATCAATGATGAGCTGATTCAACCACTCATGCTTAAACTCTGCAACGCTTACGGATATTCACGGGATGTCACTATTGATTAGCCTTTTGATTGCAGCCTACTTACTGCAAATGCAGCACTATTGCTGCAAAATACTGTATATGTCCTCATTCTGATAATACTCCTTACCAGGCACTATCCACTTTGGACACAGTACACTGTACAGATACTCTTCATGGACCTCATAGCCATCCTGTAGCACTGTCATGGTATAAAACAGCGTGTCGGATGTGATAGCCACTGTATCCTTACGGATCTCATACTCATGCGAGCTGAGCCCTTTGGACGCTTCATATTCCATCTCTTGGTAGGTCGGCGGTCGACTACAGGCTTGTATCATCGCCAGTAGGCTAATGGATATTAAGTATTTCATTCCTTTTTTCTATTCAAATATTGGGCCTGATTAGACCTTAACTTTACTCCACAACCAAGGGATACAATCGGGCTACTTCTTAACTTGCCAAACTTTTCAACCATTTAACTATCCACAGATGCCTACATTATCATGGAATGAGATTAGAGACCGTGCCCTTAAATTCTCTAAGGAGTGGCAAGGCGAGTCTCGAGAGCGAGCAGAGAAAGACTCTTTTTACAATGACCTCTTTCATGTCTTTGGCATCAGCCGTCGTAGGGTGGCCACATTTGAAGAGCCAGTCAAAAAGCTCAATGATCACTATGGATTCATAGACCTATTCTGGAAAGGAAAGCTACTCATCGAGCACAAGTCTAAGGGGCAGGACCTCAGCAAAGCCTACAGTCAGGCACTCGACTACTTTCATGGACTCAAGGAGCATGAACTACCAAAATATGTGCTCGTATCGGATTTTGAAAGATTTCAACTATACAATCTGGATGCAGGTACGGAGCACCGATTTACCATAGCAGAGTTCGTCGATCACATTCAGCTATTCGGATTCATAGCAGGGTGGGAGCAGCGTACTATACGTGAGGAGGACCCGGTGAATATCGAGGCAGCTGAGCTCATGGGTCGACTCCATGACCGACTGCAGGCTGCCGGATATGTCGGACATGATCTGGAGGTATACCTGGTCAGATTGCTATTCTGCCTATTCGCTGATGATACGGGCATATTTGAGAGAGGCATATTCGAAGACTATATCAGAGATCGCACCCATGAGGATGGTAGCGATCTGGCTAATCACATTGCTGAAATATTTCAGACGCTCGATACACCAGTAGAGAAGCGTTATAAGCATATCGATGAATCGATTAATGCCTTTCCCTATGTCAATGGTGCTTTATTCAGTGAGGGAGTCCGCATAGCTGCCTTTGACAGTGAGATGAGAGAGATGCTCCTACAGGCCTGTAGGCTCGATTGGGGAGAGATATCGCCAGCGATATTTGGATCGATGTTTCAGGCAGCGATGAATCCTCAGGAACGCCGTAACCTCGGAGCACACTACACCAGCGAAAAGAATATCCTCAAGGTCATCCAGCCCTTATTCCTCGATGAACTGTGGCAGCGATTTGAGCGGGCTAAGCACAGCCCTAAGCAGCTCAGAGAGCTACACCAGCATATCGCCTCACTCACCTTCCTCGATCCCGCCTGTGGCTCGGGCAACTTCCTCATCATCACCTATCGGGAGCTGCGACGGCTGGAGCTGGAGATCCTCAGTATGCTGCGTACTGATGGACAGATGATACTCGATGTACGTGAGCTGCTACAGGTATCCATCAGTCAGTACTATGGCATCGAGTATGAAGAGTTTGCCGCTAAGGTCGCAGAGGTAGGCATGTGGCTCATCGAACATCAGATGAATGAACTTGCCAGCCTGAAGTTTGGCCAAAATATCGTCAATCTGCCCCTCAAAGACACCGCCCACATCCGCCATGGTAATGCCCTTAGAGTAGACTGGCAAGAGCTCGTCCCTCAAGATCAGCTAAACTATATCATCGGTAATCCGCCTTTCTACGGTAAGCAGTATCAGTCTAAAGAGCAGAAAGCGGATATGAAGTTGGTATTTGATGGAGTGAAGGGCGCAGGGGTATTAGACTATGTAGCGGCATGGTATCTCAGAGCAGCACAGTACATACAGGAGACAGCGGTAGAGGTAGGATTCGTATCGACTAACTCTATCACTCAGGGAGAGCAGACAGGCATACTATGGAATGAACTGATTAATGAATATGGAGTCGTTATTAACTTCGCTCACCGTACCTTTCGATGGTCTAATGATGCTAAGGGTAAGGCTGCTGTACACTGCGTCATCATAGGATTTAGTCTTTCGCATCGCAGAGATAAGTATCTCTATGACTATGAAGACATAAAAGGGGATCCACAGGAAATCAAAGCTAAAAATATTAATCCTTATCTGGTAGAAGGACCGAGTATTGCCATTCCTAAACGAACTAAACCGATTTGTGATGTTCCTCCGATGAATTACGGTAGTATGCCAAATGATGGTGGCAACTTAGTATTTAATTCTGATCGCAAAGCAGAGATAATTGCTGATGATCCACGTGCAGAGACTTATATCAGAAGATTTGTAATGGGTGAAGAACTAATAAATGATATCGATAGATGGTGTCTCTGGATAGAAGAAAAAGACCTCAAAGAAGTAAAATCTATAAAACCTATAATGGATATCATGTCGGCTGTAAAAGAAAAGCGTTCAGCAAGTACACGATCGGCTACTAATAAGCTCGCAGCATATCCTTATAGGTTTGGAGAAATAAGACAACCTAATACAAATTATATTGCCTTTCCAAGAGTCTCTTCAATGAGACGGAATTATATACCGATATCGATATTGGATAAGTCCGTTGTCGCTGGAGATAAGGTTTACACAATTGAGTGTGAAAATATGTTTCACTTAGGTGTATTGCATTCTTCAATGCATATGGCTTGGATGAGATATACAGCTGGAAGAATGAAAAGTGATTATAGCTACACTAATCAAATCACGTATAATAATTTTCCGTTCCCAGTCCATATATCAGCCGATCATTTATCACGAGTTGAAGAATGTGCTGAGAAGATACTTGACGTTAGAAAGACTTTCGATGGATGGTCTCTTGCAGATTTATATGATCCATTGACTATGCCTGAGTCCCTACATAGAGCTCATCAGCAACTCGATAGAGCGGTAGACCGCTGCTATCGTCCGCAGCCCTTCACCTCCGAGCGAAATCGGATCGAGTATCTCTTTCAGCTCTATGAGGAGTATACCGCTCCACTCTTAGCCGCTGAGAGCAAGAAGAAGGCTAAGAAGTCACGTAAGCAGAAAGGGTAGGGGAGATTAAACCTGTAAATCGTGGATTATGATCCTTAAAGGAGTTAGTTTTCAAGTTCAAATGTTCATATGGCTAAAGTTGATAAAAAGTTCACAACACATCCTCGACTGATCACGGATGTCCTTAACAAGTATAAGAACACATATTTTGCTCTTAAGGAGATCATAAATAACGCACTACAGGCAAAAGCCACTGAAATTAAAATACATATAGATTATAACGATGATCTTACTGTTGCACCATTTTCTATGATTCGGGTTACGGACAATGGTATTGGAGTATCTGCTTCTACGTTTGATAAAAGAATTTTGCAGATAGCCACAGATAATAAGGATGGGGGCGAAGGAATAGGAAGATTCTCATTATTTCAATTAGGCAAAATGATTAGTATTGATACAATCGCCTATGACAATCATCGAGGTATTTATACTCAGTCAAAAATTAGTTTTGATACTATTGATTTTAAGGATGCTCAAATGGACAATATCCCTCTTGCCGCAGACATTTCTGATCTTGATGGTGATGACGTGAGTACCTTTTATGACGTCTCAATTAAAGAATTATATCATGGTAATCCTGACATAAAATCAAAAAACAAGATTGCACCTGAGCTTCTCAGTGATAATTTGCCCGATAAGCTTTTTCAGGACTATCTGGATTTCATATTCAATAAGAATATCAAGATTTTCATCAATGATGTCCTAATTGACAAGAAGGACTATGTCATAGGTAATCCAACATCACTTATTGTTGACGATTTCATTGATTCTCGTGGGGATGAGCACAAGCTCTATTTCACATTTTACAACATCAAAACTGACAAACCCAAAGTCAATGTATTTATCCAATCACAGGTAAATGATTTTAACACAATCATAGGCTCGTTTAAATTTACCTCCCCCTATCATACGCCTGATTTAGGAGCATGGTTTATCTATTTACACTCGCCTTTTATTGATGATCAAACCGTCAGTAATTTGGACTTAGGAGACCTTAGTGATCAGGATTCTAAGCTTTTAAAATCAACAATTAACACTACAATAGATGAGTTTTTTAAACAGAAAAATAAGGCTTACGATAGCTTTTTAGAGAAGCTTGAAAAAGACGATAGTTACCAAAAATCTATAGTCCTCTCTGCGTCAGACTCCCAAAAGATGATATTTCATAAGACAGCTTATTTGTTGGAGCAGGATTATGAGCTGTTGGCTAAAGGACAAAAGATTAAAACGGTTATATATCCTTTGCTTAATAGAGCTATTGTAGATAGAAATTTGGAGCGTGTCTTAGAAGAAATAAATCTGTTATCTGAGGATAAAGTCGTTCAGTTTAAAGAGCTTATAGATTATAGTGACGTCTCTGACGTAATTCACTTTTCGCATAGCGTAGCAGAGAAGACTCGATTTTTAAATTTCTTACATGATATCGTATATGGAGATATATCAAAAATCATCAAAGAGCGCTCACAACTTCATAAAATAGTCGAGAAAGAACTATGGTTGTTTGGTGAAAGCTATGCTAATAATTTTCATCTCTTTTCAGATAAATCTCTAAGGAATAATCTGATTACCTATAGAGAAAAACATATGACAAGCGACGCTGAAGATATTGATCCTGAGAGTTTAGATGATCCACGTCTTAGCCAAATACCAGATTTGTATTTTTTCAATGAAAAGAAACTTGACTCAGATGTAAGAGAAATAATGGTTGTTGAATTAAAAGCACCGACCTGTTCAATAGGTAAAAAAGAGGTGCAGCAAATTGATGATTATGCATTTGCGATAGAAAGTCACGCAGTTTTCCCTAAGCATAACCATGTTTATAAACTTTTGATTATATCCTCTAAGATTACTAAGCAAATTGAATCCAAGGCTGTATCAGCACGTAAGAGATATCCAAGTGACCCATTTTTCTATGATGAGAAGGCAGATGGAAAAATTAGGATTTACCTTATGACATGGGCAGAACTTATTGCACAACATAAAAACCGCTTGAGTTATCTGGCACAAACACTCCAGGTCAAAGACAAGTTAGCACAAGATATTTTCGAAGAAGACTACCCTAATCTGATTGATGACAAAACTAAAGCCAAGTTAACTAAGATCAAATAACTCTCCCCGGTTCATCGTAGGCTGTGCCTACGATGAGGTGTTTGGCAAAATTCCGTTTTGCGAATCAGCAGCAGTCGTCGTCACACATCACACATCACTCATCACACATCCCACAGCATAAAAAAAGGCCCACCCATGACAGGCAGGCCTCCGAGGTATACACCTCAGTAAACACCCTTAAAAAATCAGTGTGTTGGGAGTCTCTTTAGCACTACTGACAATATAGGAGTATCACAGCGGATACCAAGGATAGCAGTGTGATATTATTGTAAAGTGATCTGAGAGAGATATTCGCTGGTCAGCGGTTTTTGGACTACATCATGCAGAGCAGCCGAGGGTATACGATCCCTTTGGCCAGAGATCGTAGGATGGTCAGTGAGTAGTATGACTGGGGCACGCTCTTCCTCTCGTCTGAAGATCTGATGATAGCTACTGACGAAGTCCAGTCCTGACATGATCGGCATATACAGATCGACGAATATGTAGTCTGGGGTAGGGTGGTGTGCCAGGTAGTCGATGGCATGGTAGGCTCTCAGATAGGTCAGTATGGTAGCCTTGGGATAGAGCTCTCTGATGATCGTCTGGTGATAGAGATTGGTCTTAGGATCATCATCGATTAGTAGTATTGTTTTACGGTAGTTCGTCTTCATGGTCATAGTATTGAGAGATGCCATAGATAGGACATTTTATCAGTACCTGACCTGTTTTTCACCGATCCGTCACGTGGCTGTAGTGCATCTGTATACAGTAGTGAGTATGAGATATGTCTTTCCGTAGAGTGACTGTAGCTATTGCACTGATCCATCACTCGTCACACATCATTCATCACTCATCATTTATAATTCATCATTCACTCATCACACATCACCGCCCCATGATCCGATCTCTCAGTCTCCTGACTCGCTCACTCCGGATCTTCTCACCAGCCAATAGGGTAGAGGTCCTACTATAAGCAGGCTCCTGAATACTCGCTACACGACACTCAGTACTCTTCACGTCTACACTCGCTACTCGATACTCACCACTGGCTACGCTCGTCGGCGGTGCATTGGCGGGATTAGCTCTATCGATGAGATGTGAGAATAGGGTAGTGGCCACCTTAGCGATCCGTGATTTACGCTTTGGCTTCAGGTCAAATAGCTCACCATCGATATCCATCGCATAGGTATAGCGCCCAAAGAGGCTATTGAGCACCTTACAGACGATCTTCGTGACCTTATGCTTGTCAGACTGTCTACACACGATACTATCGTGCTTAGAGAGTGCTTTTATGCCTTTTCTATGGCACTTACTGAGTATTTCATCGATGAATATCAAGCTCTCCACCTGCTGCAGCAGTATAGCAAAGCTCGCATTGCCCCGATCTCTGGCTTCCTGATCAGATAACAACTTGCAACTTTCCAACTTTTCAACTTGCAACTTTTTATATCCATCGATGATACCTACGATACTGGGGAAATGACGCTTAATCACTTGTTTTTCCGCTGGCTCATAGCGATAGGAGCTAAAAGCTATGGTAAACATGATCTTCTTTGCCTCCTTACGGCTGATGTTGCGCCCTGTATCCTTCCAGATGAGCTCACGTACATGCTCATACAGCTGTCCCGTTTTTACGAGCTCTTTAAAGAGGAGATAATCCTTTGAAAATGAGACCATTAAACCCTGTTTTCGAGTGGCTATCTCACTCATCTTTAGTAACAATAATGTAACTGGTTTTCCTTCTATTCTCTTTCCTTCTTTCCTTATTCCTATTTTGCGGTCTGACGCCGAATAAAATTTGCCAAAATTCTCTTCTATCGGCTCCTTACCAAATCTTATATCTCTTTCGCATTGCTCGAGTAGGTAAACGAAAAATCGGAACTGAGAATTTTTGAGATCCACTTGACTCAATCGTTGTCCATCGATGGTGAGCAGCGACATGAACTCACTTTTGAGATTCGTCAGATTACTATCCAGGCGTAGATTCGTCTCATTGCGATCCGCATAGATATTGCGATGCTTGATACGTAGCAGCTGATCACAGTAGGCTTGCGTGAGATGTCTACGCTTTCGCTTGATGTAGGTGTCCAGATGCTCGATGTGATATTGCTTCCCATCTTTGATGAGGCATTTGGTACGCAGTTGCAGATCCGCTACTTTGACATATTTGCCAGCCTGCGGCCTACATTTTTCATTCATCATTTCTAATTCTTCACTTCCTACGCTCTTTAGGTAGATCGTTTCATCAGTGATCTCACAGATACTTCCATCGGGACTATTCACCTTTATCATATTACGTATACGATCATCCGTTAGCGATGCTTTGACGAATGTGATGAGCTCCCTACTATTCATATCTGGGATACGGATCTGTCGCATGATCTGCTTAGAGCTCATGGTGACTTGATCCCTACATTTTTGCCGTTGTTTTTCCCCTTTGTAGTGGATCTTGATGACTTCATCATCGAGTAGATCTGGATTGATCCGATAGGAGAGACATTGCCCTTTGATATACTCCTCTTCATGATTATGATAGCCAGGGCGATAGTAGTTAGTGGATTGGAGGATACCAGCCTGTAGGAGAGGCTTGATGATGAGCCTGTACTGTGTATGGATGAGCTGACGTAGATAGACGGCGGCGAGGTCGGTATATTCATGGGGAGTAGTATTCTCCATATGCCTTTTTCTATGGAGAAAATGGAGGAAAGAGATAGCCTGTTGCTTATGGGTATGAGAGGTCCAGGCGATATTCTCTATCGCTGTCCAAAGTGACTGATATAGTACACCTGTCGCTTGCATGCTTGACACTATTGGCCAAGCGAAGCATTA
>WUUP01000015.1 GCA_009833045.1 Saprospirales bacterium GYS_P2D | reverse complement strand
AGACGGATGCCTTAGATCCGAATGATAATGACATGGACGCTACGAATGATCCTACGGTGATCTTGATCAGCCCAATGCCAAGCATAGAGATCGTGAAGAGCTTAGTAGGAGCGAGCGATACAAATATGGATGGAGTAATCGGCGTTGGTGACACGGTGAGATATGCGTTCACAGTTACGAATACAGGCAATGTAAGCCTGACGAATGTGACGGTGACCGACCCTACAGCAGTGGTAGAGGGAGGCCCGATCGGCGTGATGGCCCCGGACAGTGTAAACAGTGATGTATTCACAGCTTACTATGTCTTGACGCAAGGCGATGTTGATGCCGGTGGAGTAGAGAATGTAGCGGAGGTAAGTGGTACCCCACCAAACAATCCAGATGGCAGCTTGAATGCGCCAGTGACTGATGACTCCGATGCGGGTACGGCGCCTACGACTGATGGAGACAGCCCGATGGTGGTTACGGATCCAGAGTTAACGGAGACGGATGCCTTAGATCCGAATGATAATGACATGGACGCTACTAATGATCCAACAGTGATCTTGATCAGCCCAATGCCAAGTATAGAGATCGTGAAGAGCTTAGTAGGAGCGAGTGATACGAATATGGATGGAGTAATCGGAGTTGGTGACACGGTGAGATATTCGTTCACAGTTACGAACACCGGCAATGTAAGCCTGACGAATGTGACGGTGACCGACCCTACGGCAGTGGTAGAGGGTGGCCCGATCGGCGTGATGGCACCGGACAGTGTAAATAGTGATGTATTCACAGCGTACTATGTCTTGACGCAAGGCGATGTAGATGCCGGTGGAGTTGAGAATATAGCGGAGGTAAGCGGTACCCCACCAAACAATCCAGATGGCAGCATGAATGCGCCAGTGACGGATGACTCAGATGCGGGTACGGCGCCTACGACTGATGGAGACAGCCCAGTAGTGATTACGGATCCAGAGTTAACGGAGACGGATGCCTTAGATCCGAATGATAATGACATGGACGCTACGAATGATCCAACAGTGATCTTGATCAGCCCAATGCCAAGCATAGAGATCGTGAAGAGCTTAGTAGGAGCGAGTGATACGAATATGGACGGTGTGATCGGGGTAGGTGACACGGTGCGCTATGCGTTTACGGTTACGAATACAGGCAATGTAAGCCTGACGAATGTTACGGTTACCGATCCTACGGCAGTAGTAGAAGGCGGCCCAATAGGCGTAATGGCACCAGACAGTGTAAACAGCGATGTGTTCACTGCGTACTATGTATTAACACAAGGCGATGTAGATGCCGGTGGAGTTGAGAATGTAGCGGAGGTCAGCGGAACCCCTCCAGCATCCCCAGATGGTACGGTTAATGCAGATGTGACAGACGATTCGGATTCGGGCACCGAGCCTACGAGCGATGGTGATAGCCCAGTAGTGGTTACGGATCCGGAGTTGACGGAGACGGATGCCTTAGACCCTGCGGATAATGATGGCGATTTAACCAATGATCCAACAGTGATCTTGATTAGCCCAATGCCGAGCATTGAGCTTGAGAAGAATTTAGTAGGAGCGAGTGATACGAATATGGACGGTGTTATCGGGGTAGGTGACACGGTGAGATATGCGTTTACGGTTACGAATACAGGTAATGTAAGCCTGACGAATGTAATGGTTACCGATCCTACGGCAGTAGTAGAAGGCGGTCCAATAGGCGTAATGGCACCGGACAGTGTGAACAGTGATGTATTCACAGCGTACTATGTATTGACACAAGGTGATGTAGATGCCGGTGGCGTTGAGAATGTAGCAGTTGTAAGCGGTACCCCTCCGAACAATCCAGATGGCAGCATGAATGCGGCAGTGACAGACGATTCGGATTCGGGCACCGAGCCTACGAGCGATGGTGATAGCCCAGTAGTGGTTACGGATCCCGAGTTGACAGAGACAGATGCCTTAGATCCTGGGGATAATGATGGCGATTTAACCAATGACCCTACAGTCTTAACATTGACGCAAAACCCAGAAATTACTCTATTCAAAGATATAAGCTCAGTAGTTGATGCAAATAACAATGGAGTAACAGATGCTGGTGATTTAATCAATTATGAGTTTACAGTTATTAATACCGGAAATGTAACTCTCGAAGATATCTTAATTGATGATCCGTTGGTAGAACCAATAGGAGGCCCAATCATGAGCTTGGCTCCGGGAGAAACGGATAGCACAACCTTTATTGCTCAATACACCATAGTTGATATTGATATCCAAAGAGGTTATGTTGAAAATTCAGCTACAGTTACTGGGGTAACTCCACCTACATTGACAGGTGTGCCAAGTTCTTTAGTCGCTGATGTATCTGATATCGGAGATAATTCTGAAGAAACGGGTGATGCAGAAGGTAACATGGATAATGATCCAACAAATGATCCAGTATTCATCTGTGTGGTAGAACTACCGACTTGCCCTGCACCATTGACGGTTCCTTCGTGCATGACGCAGGAGGAAGTAGATCAAGAATTCCAGATATGGCTTGGTTTGTTTAGTGGTGGAGGTTGTGGTGACACGGTTCTTATTATAGGAGATCCACAAGCACCGTTGGCCTGTGGAGGTTCTGTAGATGTGACCTTACAATTATTCGATCAAGATAATAATCCGTATCCAGATCTATTCTGTACCAGTACATTCACAGTGACTGCTGATACAGAGGCACCGACTTGTCCTACAGATTGGGATATAAACTACACAGTACAGAGTGGCCAGACATGCATATCACCTGCCTACACCACGGTGGCTGAACTTACAGCAGAAACGGGAGATACGGTCACGGATAATTGTTCTGATGCTACAGAGATATCGATCAGCTATGTAGATAGTATAGTACCAGAGGAGTGTGATGCGAATAATCCGAATGGATATTTTGATTCACGTGAAGTGATAAGATCATACACATTCACAGATCAGTGTGGCAATAGTACTACTTGTGATCAGACAATCACTTATGAATTCTCTGAGTGTATTCAGCTGAGTGACTTTGGTCGAATAGCTATAGATGGGTCTACGATCTATGAGATCCCAGATCCAAGCGTTGAGACTTGTAGCTATCTTCCAAGTATTGGTGAGGTAGTAGCCCCTCAGGGATCATGTGGATACGTTGAGCACATGTGGTTGCGAAGCACACTGGAGAAAGCAGATGGAAGCCCATATATCCCTAATTCACTCAATATGGGTCCAGAAGGGTCTGGAGCCATTTGGGAGATCATCGAGGGAGCATTGGATGCAACGTATACACCTGAGAATCTGACGCAGAATACATACTTCGTGAGATGTAGCCGAAACTTCGGATGCTGTGCTTATGGAGAGTCAAATCTTGTAGCATATCGTATCAATGATGCAATTGATTCGTGCCCAGTTGAGCCAATTGAAGGACCAGTAGAAGGTGTAGACTGTAGTGATGAGATTATGATCATGTCATCACCTACGGATGATTCATTCACAGGTGATAATATGGAGTATCGTACGAGCGCTACCATCGAGGCCAATAATAAAGTGGGAGCCGGATCTAATGTACTCTACAGTGCAGAGGGCGGTACGACCTTGACTCCAGGTTTTGAAGTAGAAGCAAATGCTCAGCTCGAAGTGAATACTGACGGTTGTAATAATGAATAGTATAATACTTCAGTAGCTCATCACAAGAGAAGTGGTGAGCTACTTTTTTAAAAAATCAAATCAACTCCCCTATGAATAATCAAGTAATGGATATTGCAGATGCCTCTACTCTTATTACTCATCGAGAAAAAGAGGTCTTGGGTCTGCTATCGCAAGGATACAAGGTAAAAGAGATCGCAGATTTGCTTTTTGTATCTCATCATACAGTCCAGAGTCATAAGAAGAATATGATTCAAAAGTTTAATAGTAGGAACACGGTAGATCTCATTGTTACTGCGGTTAGATCTCAGATTGTCTGATTAAGGGATTGAGGGCGTTCTCTTTATTTATGATTAGAGAGCTCTATTAAAAGTACTCTGTAGACAGAAAGGATGTCACAAATAAGATGTAGTAGTATTAGTGAAATGGAGATTCACATGAGCTCGCTTTGGTCGGCGAGCTCTTTTTTATTTTCTGCCAAAATCTGCAGGGATCTCACCCCAGTTTTCGGTATCCCATTTGAGTACAGGATTTTTCCATGTATTGTTTTTGACCCAGTTTTCAGCTCTCTCTACGAGATCATAGAGTTTGGAAGTTTTGCTATTTCTGACGAGCGTAGTTTTGACTTTCTTATTTCGGAGCCACGCCAGTGCTGTGCGGCTGTCGCTATAGATGGGCAGCTCAGGTTTTCCCATTTTCTGGAGCCATGAGATACCATGTACCAATGCGAGAAACTCTCCGACATTATTAGTCCCGAGTGGAAAGGGGCCCTGATGAAAAATCTGTACCGCATCCTGTGTCCAGACACCACGATATTCCATGATGCCAGGACTGCCACTGCAGGCTGCGTCAACGCTTAGACTATCCCAGATGATATTTTGGCGAGCAGTAGCACTGATGATCTTCGTTTTGGGTTTTCCTTGGCGAGGAGTGATGGCATCCGCATAGTTGCCTCTGAAGGCTTCCACGGCTTCATTTTGAGTAGCGAATGATTTATACTTAGCATTAGGGTACCCCTTGATCTGGAGTTGACACTCAGGCCAGGTATCATAGATGCCTGGATTATTTCCCTCCCACACTACATAGTATTTTTTCTTTTTCTTTGCCATCTGTTTTATTTACTCAGTATCTATTTCATTCATAAAACATACCAAGATGTATATCGATAGTCACGCTCACCTCTACTCAGATCAGTTTATAGATGATCTGGACGCAGTGGTCGATCGATCACTGGCCACCAAGGTATCAAAAGTATTATTACCAAATATCGATATGGGGAGTGTAGATCGTATGCTTTTGATATGTGATCAGCATCCTGAGGTACTTCATCCGATGGTTGGGCTACACCCCTGTAGTGTCAAGGAGGACTATCAAAATCAACTCGATCGACTATATCCCTATCTCGATGATGAGCGAGTCATAGCTGTAGGTGAGATGGGGACAGATCTGTACTGGGATAAGAGCTATATCGATCAGCAGGTGGCGGCTTTTAGGATACAGGTGGATTGGGCCAAAGAGCGAAATCTCCCTATCGTCATCCACTGTCGAGAGTCGATAGATATGACGATTGAGCTAGTGAGAGAGCTTCAGGATGGTACGCTGAGAGGTGTCTTTCATTGCTTCGGAGGTAGTCTGGAGCAGGCTCAGCAGATCATGGATCTGGGATTTTATATGGGGATCGGTGGTACCTCTACCTTTAAAAACAACAAGTCACTGCGAGAGGTACTCGTCGATGTGCCTCTGACCTCACTGATCCTCGAGACGGATGCACCTTATCTCACGCCGCATCCCTATAGGGGCCAGCGAAACGAAAGTAGCTATATACCTCTCATCGCTGAGACACTCGCTATCGTATATCAGATGACTCCGGCAGCCATTGCTGAGCAGACTACAGATAATGTCTTCACTCTCTTTGATCGATTGACTTAGTCATAAAGCACCTCCGCCTTAGTATCCATTATGCTGAGGCATAGAGTAGTGATTTTGATAGTTTGTGTAGGATAACTGTCGATTTGACAGTTATTCGGTTTGATCTACACCTACTCTACACTGCTCATTTGTTGCCTACATTCTGTCTACATCTCAAAGGTTTGGATAGGTCTATAAAATATTAGTAGTGTCCTACTATATGCAGGTGCGCAGTATCTCGCACCCTTACATTATTCGATGATTTTACCCTTTCGACATTAGAGTTTACTATGTTTTGATATAAGAAGCTACAGACCTACGACGGACCGACATAGAAAACGATGATCTAATTCTGAATTCTGACCCTCTATAAACTACTGAATTTATGAATTGCGCATAGACGCCTACTAAAAATCACCGTCGCTATGAATTATCAATCAAACCAACCGAACACTGCAACCCAAAGATTAAGGATGAACGTAAAAGCCACTTTTTGGCTGGTCGCCAAGATGTTGGTCTTATTCTACGTGCTACTACACATTTCACAAGAGCTAAAGGCACAAAATACCTTTTATGGCAGCTCTGTCGTCTCAGTAGCAGGCGGAGTAGCTAATCAAGCAAATGCTACTGGAGCTCCTGATGGGAGCTATTCTTATTTCCCAGATAATAATGGGGGAGAGTCCAGTATGATCTTGGATCTTGGACAGGCTACCACTGAGGATACTGATCTCTCTATTTACTGGACATCGATTAATAACAATGCCAACTTCGCAGTAGAAGGAGCTGCAGATAGTGCAGGTCCATGGACCCAGATGGGATCAGATATCGTGATCACCTGCTGCAATGGTGACAGAGTAGATGCACTACCTATGACCACGGGGACTCGATACATACGTATCCGATGTACATCGGATCAAAACTGGAAGCACTTCAATCTTGATGCTATCTCCTATAACATATCTTGTACAGCTGCTGCCACGGAGGTCACAGGCGTTGTGTATCTCGATGGAGACTATGATGGGGTCTATGATGATGCGACAGAGCACCTGAGTCTAGCAACTATCAGTGTGACTGCTACTGATGCAGAGGGCAATAGCTTCTCTACAACAGCTACTAATGGAACTTATTCATTTACAGGATTGGTAGAGGGGAAAGATTATAGATTAGAATTTGAAAATATACCAAACGGGCTTTCGATCTCAAGACTCAATGCCGCAGCTGACAATGGTGGAGACGTACAGATCATCACAGCAGGATCATGTGCTAATTTGGGATTAGTCAATCCTGATTTTTATTGTCAAGAGAATCCAACACTTATTTCTTCGTGCTTCGTAGAGGGCAATCCTAATACAGCATCAGATGTAGTCGTAAAGTGGTCATACAATAATGAAGGATTGGATCCTGGTGATAAGCAGACGATCACTTTGGCCAGTCAATCTGGCTCGCTCTGGGGTATGGCATATCATCGACCATCCCAAAGGATGCTCGCTTCAGCGGTCCTGCGTCGACACTCGGGTACCGTGACAGATGGTGATGGCTATGGTGGACTCGATGCGATCTATATGATCAATCCCAATGCAGCCGGTACTAATGCAATGATTTGGATGGATTTAGCGGCGTTCTATGATATTAATGTTGGCGAAAGCCTAATAGGGAGCATGGCAGATAGAGATATAGATATGTCGCCTAATCATGATACTAATGCTTTTGCCAATATAGGAAAGGTTGGTATTGGTGATATAGATATTAGTGATGACTTTGAGACGGTGTATATCATGAATCTTTATGAGAAGGAGGTATATGCATTTGATTATGATACACGTGATTCATTAGCCACTTATGAGCTGCCCACTGTAGCATGTACAGGAGGGGAATATCGCCCATTCGCTCTGAAGTATTATGATGGTCATCTATATGTAGGAGGAGTATGCGATGCCAGTACATCTGGCAAAGATGCTACTGCGGCGAATAACCTAACAGATACTACAGGTACTGGAAATCTCTCAGCAGTAGTATTAAGACTCGAAGACAACGGGACATTTACTAATGTCTTAGACTTTCCACTGGACTATGAGCGGGAGGGAGCCGATCGCTATAATGGCACTTGTAATAATACTAATTACTGGTATCCATGGACAGATGAAGTGCCAAACCACTGTCTCGTTGACGGTGGTGTCGCCAGAGTGGTGGTATACCCGCAGCCGATGTTGACAGATATAGAGTTTGACGTAGACGGAGCGATGATTTTAGGATTCACTGATCGTACAGGTATGCAGTTTGGCGTATGGAACTATGGCCCCGATCAAAACTCTACACAGATCTATCAAAACCGATCTGGAGGAGATATATTAAGAGCTTGCGCCAATGGTAGTATTTGGACTATAGAAGGTAGCGGATGTGCGAATAGCAATGGTCACTATATCGGAAAAGGATCAGGAGACTATGCATCTAATAAAGGTGAATATTACGGAGGTGATTTCTTTCATAGTAGTGCGCCATCACTACCATTGCCCAGCGAAGATCCCGGGCATCCAGAGGTTACCATTGGAGGATTAGCAATGTATGCACGTACGGGTCATGTGGTATCGACAGCTTATGATCCAGTAGTGGGCGGCCCATACTATGGCAGAGGAGGAGTGATCAAACTCAATAATAAATCAGGAAGAAGAGATGTCAATGGATTTCAGCTATATGCTGATAATACGGATAATACTTTTGGTAAGGGAGTAGGTTTAGGAGACTTAGAAATACTCTGTGAAGATGGCCCTGTGGGTCTCGGTAACCTCGTGTGGATAGATACTAATGCGAATGGCATCCAAGACGCAGGAGAGGCTGGACTGGCAGGAGTGCGAGTGGAGCTGTATAGTACATCTGGTACATTATTAGCCAGTATGGATACAGATGCATCAGGATATTATTTCTTTGGTAGTGAAAATATCGATGGATTTGACCCTGAGTCATCATACTACATCGTAGTAGGTGGCAACGGACAGGCTTCTCAAGGCACACTGACGATGGGTGGGGTCGAGTATGCTCCAACTAATGCAAATCAAGGGCTAAGTGATCGAATCGATAGTGATGGAGCTGTAGCTAATGGTATACATCCAGATATAAATGGTAAAATTTATATAGCAGTCACAGCAGGTACGCCTGGGACTTATGATTATACCTATGATTTTGGCTTTAAGTCAGACTTATCATGTAATTGTACCGACTATCTCTACGTAAATGACCCAGCACTTGATATCACTCACAAATTTGTGATAGACAGCGAGACTGGCAAGGTGGATATGAATAATGAAATCGGGGCGCCATGGCTCTCTGCCAATGTGATAGATAATGCCCATGGTGTGGTAAACGATCTTAATGGAAATCTATATATCTCTCAATTAGCTGATGGTACAGTGCCAAATCAATTATTTAAAGTATCGAGTGATGGGGAGATACTGGATACTAATTTTATTGCGGACTGGGGAAGAGTGTACAACATGGCTTCTATCGATAATAGCCTATTTGTTATAGGTCAGCCGTCTGGTGGAGGGTTGGATTTTTTCATCACTGAGTGGGATCTCTGTACGGGAGAGGAAATAGCAAGACTCGAGCTCGACCCTACAGATCTTAGTGTTAGCTGGGGATTGGCTAAGGGTATGGATGGCAAACTTTATGCTACTGCCTCATGGGGTGGTAATTTGGGGCCTACGTACAATTATGATCATCGAGTATTCAGAATAGAGCCGGATCTATCATCGATGGAGACTGTTATCACTATTTCCAATAGTGACCCTTTGATCTTTACATTAGGTGTGACCCAAGATGAATATGGTAATCTATATTTCTTGACGAACAATACTACCACAACAGCACCGAATGCCGGTAGGACAACAATTTATAAAATCGATGCTGGAGGTGCCATCATTGATACCATAGTTGATACAGGATTAGATGAGTCTGGATTCGGTGGTGCATGGGGTATCGCATATCATGATGTAACTGGTAAGCTGTATGTAGGTACCCTTGGCGACGACTGTATAGCAGTGTTGGATGCGGGAGATCAGTCGGGTGAAATGACTTATGAGCCAAGTCTGAGTATAGGATATGTGCCCACGACCTATTCAAAGGCTATTAATATAGTCCGAGAATGCTGCCCTACTAATCAAGCAGTCACAATAGACACGACGGTTTGTGGAAATGGAATAGGTGAAGTGTTTTATTTGCAAGAATTAGTCAGTTGTCATGGACCGATCACAGAAGGGGTGTGGGCAGCTGCTGCTGGAAATGTTGGATTGGAGTTTGACGAATGCTTTAATCAGGTGACGGTGACAGATGCTAATGCATGTGGCACATTCACTCTCAGCAGTTCAGGAGAAGGACAAAAGCAGTGTGGAGAATTTGTGATTACCCTTAATATTGGCGTGATAAATGAGCTCGCACCGACGATAGCTGGTGATCAATCTCTTTGTATTGGCAGTGTTGCTGACTCTATATACGTCACTGCGATGGGTGATGGAGGCGATGTAGTCACCATGATATGGCAGATGAGTACAGAAAGTGATAGCACTGGATTTTCTGATATTGTTGGTGCTGTAGATAGTGTTTATTATCCTGGTGTCTTATCAGATACTACCTATTATCGATTGATAGCAACAGGAACTTCGAATTGTTCTTCAGGTACATGCGCTGATACCAGTAATGTTCTAACCATTTCAATAGATAATCCCGCTATGCCAGTTGCGGTAAATTGTTGGGATGAGTTTGAGTTTAATAGTGGGACATGTAGCTGGGATACTTTGGGCAGTCAGCCAATGATGCCGATTGCGGTAAATTGTTGGGATGAGTTTGAGTTCAACAGTGGCACATGTAGTTGGGATACTTTGGGTAGTCAGCCTGCTATGCCAGTTGCGGTAAATTGTTGGGATGAATTTGAATTCAACAGTGGTACATGTAGCTGGGATACTTTGGGCAGTCAGCCAATGATGCCGATTGCGGTAAATTGTTGGGATGAGTTTGAGTTCAACAGTGGCACATGTAGCTGGGATACTTTGGGTAGTCAGCCCGCTATGCCAGTTGCGGTAAATTGTTGGGATGAGTTTGAGTTCAACAGTGGCACATGTAGTTGGGATACCTTGGGTAGTCAGCCTGCTATGCCAGTTGCGGTAAATTGTTGGGACGAGTTTGAGTTCAACAGTGGCACATGTAGCTGGGATACTTTGGGTAGTCAGCCCGCTATGCCAGTTGCGGTAAATTGTTGGGATGAGTTTGAATTCAACAGTGGCACATGTAGTTGGGATACCTTGGGTAGTCAGCCTGCTATGCCAGTTGCGGTAAATTGTTGGGACGAGTTTGAGTTCAACAGTAGCACATGTAGCTGGGATACTTTGGGTAGTCAGCCCGCTATGCCAGTTGCGGTAAATTGTTGGGATGAGTTTGAGTTTAATAGTGGCACATGTAGTTGGGATACTTTGGGTAGTCAGCCTGTGATGCCGGTTGCGGTAAATTGTTGGGATGAGTTTGAGTTCAACAGTGGCACATGTAGCTGGGATACTTTGGGTAGTCAGCCATCGATGCCGGTTGCGGTGAATTGTTGGGACGAGTTTGAATTCAACAGTGGGACATGTAGCTGGGATACTTTGGGTAGTCAGCCCGCTATGCCGATTGCAGTTAATTGTTGGGATGAATTTGAATTCAACAGTGTTACATGTAGCTGGGATACTTTAGGTAGCCAGCCATCTATGCCGATTGCGGTAAATTGTTGGGATGAGTTTGAGTTCAACAGTGTTACATGTAGCTGGGATACATTAGGTAGTCAGCCATCTATGCCAGAAGTGGTTAATTGTTGGGACGAGTTTGAGTTCAACAGTGGGACATGTAGCTGGGATACTTTGGGTAGTCAGCCTTCGATGCCGATTGCGGTAAATTGTTGGGATGAATTTGAGTTCAACAGTGGGACATGTAGCTGGGATACTTTGGGTAGTCAGCCCGCTATGCCAGTTGCGGTAAATTGTTGGGACGAGTTTGAGTTCAACAGTGGGACATGTAGCTGGGATACTTTGGGTAGTCAGCCTGCCATGCCGATTGCGGTAAATTGTTGGGACGAGTTTGAGTTCAACAGTGGGACATGTAGCTGGGATACTTTGGGTAGTCAGCCTGCCATGCCGATTGCGGTAAATTGTTGGGATGAATTTGAGTTCAACAGTGGGACATGTAGTTGGGATACCTTGGGCAGTCAGCCAATGATGCCGATTGCGGTAAATTGTTGGGATGAGTTTGAGTTCAACAGTGGCACATGTAGTTGGGATACTTTGGGTAGTCAGCCTGCTATGCCAGTTGCGGTAAATTGTTGGGATGAATTTGAATTCAACAGTGGTACATGTAGCTGGGATACTTTGGGCAGTCAGCCAATGATGCCGATTGCGGTAAATTGTTGGGATGAGTTTGAGTTCAACAGTGGCACATGTAGCTGGGATACTTTGGGTAGTCAGCCCGCTATGCCAGTTGCGGTAAATTGTTGGGATGAGTTTGAGTTCAACAGTGGCACATGTAGTTGGGATACCTTGGGTAGTCAGCCTGCTATGCCAGTTGCGGTAAATTGTTGGGACGAGTTTGAGTTCAACAGTGGCACATGTAGCTGGGATACTTTGGGTAGTCAGCCCGCTATGCCAGTTGCGGTAAATTGTTGGGATGAGTTTGAATTCAACAGTGGTACGTGTAGCTGGGATACTTTGGGTAGTCAGCCTGCTATGCCAGTAGCGGTTAATTGTTGGGATGAATTTGAATTCAACAGTGTAACATGTAGCTGGGATACTTTAGGCAGTCAGCCTGCTATTCCAGTAGCGGTGAATTGTTGGGATGAATTTGAGTTTAATAGTGGTACATGTAGCTGGGATACATTAGGCAGTCAGCCACCTATGCCATCAGCGGTTAATTGTTGGGACGAGTTTGAGTTTAATAGTGGTACATGTAGATGGGATACTTTGGGCAGTCAGCCTGCTATGCCAGTAGCGGTTAATTGCTGGGAGGAGTTTGAGTTCAACAGTAGTACATGTAGCTGGGACACTTTAGGTAGTCAGCCTGCTATGCCAGAAGTGGTTAATTGTTGGGACGAGTTTGAGTTTAATAGTGGTACATGTAGCTGGGATACATTAGGTAGTCAGCCTGCTATGCCATCAGCAGTTAATTGTTGGGATGAATTTGAATTCAATAGTAGCACATGTAGTTGGGATACATTAGGTAGTCAGCCTGCTATGCCAGAAGTGGTGAATTGTTGGGACGAGTTTGAATTCAACAGTAGCACATGTAGCTGGGATACCTTGGGTAGTCAGCCTGCTATTCCAGAAGCGGTTAATTGTTGGGATGAATTTGAATTCAACAGCAGCACATGTAGCTGGGATACATTGGGCAGTCAACCTGTTATGCCAGTAGCGGTTAATTGTTGGGACGAGTTTGAGTTTAATAGTGGTACATGTAGTTGGGACACTTTAGGTAGCCAGCCATCTATGCCAGTAGCGGTGAATTGTTGGGACGAGTTTGAGTTCAACAGTGGCACATGTAGCTGGGATACTTTAGGTAGCCAGCCTGCTATGCCAGCAGCGGTTAATTGTTGGGATGAATTTGAATTCAATAGTAGCACATGTAGTTGGGATACATTAGGTAGTCAGCCTGCCATGCCAGAAGTGGTTAATTGTTGGGATGAGTTTGAGTTTAATAGTGGTACATGTAGCTGGGACACATTAGGTAGTCAGCCTGCCATGCCAGTAGCGGTGAATTGTTGGGATGAATTTGAATTCAACAGTGGCACATGTAGCTGGGATACTTTAGGTAGTCAGCCTGCTATGCCAGTAGCGGTTAATTGTTGGGATGAGTTTGAATTCAACAGTGGTACATGTAGCTGGGATACATTAGGTAGTCAGCCTGCTATGCCAGTAGCGGTGAATTGTTGGGATGAATTTGAATTCAACAGTGGTACATGTAGCTGGGATACATTAGGTAGTCAGCCTGCCATGCCAGAAGCAGTTAATTGTTGGGATGAATTTGAGTTTAATAGTGGTACATGTAGCTGGGATACATTAGGTAGTCAGCCTGCAATGCCAGTAGCGGTTAATTGTTGGGACGAGTTTGAGTTTAATAGTGGTACATGTAGTTGGGATAATACAGGTAGCCAACCAATAGAGCCTATGCGCCTTTATTGTTGGGATGATTACAGATTTAATTCTGATATCTGCAAATGGGAAAACCTTGGTGAGCAGGATGCAAGACCACAAGTGGTCAATTGTTGGGATCAATATGACTTTGATATCGAGAGTTGTACTTGGATTAATATTGGCGAGCAGCCTACAGAACCAACTCCCGAAAACTGTTGGGATGAGTATGTCTTCAATACAGAGACTTGTGTGTGGGACAATCTTGGTGAGCAGCCAACGGAGCCAACAGCTTCTAACTGTTGGGATGTATTCGAGTTTGACACAGTAGACTGTATCTGGAGAAATGTAGGTGAGCAAGATCCTCGACCAGTTATGGAAAATTGTTGGGACAACTACATATTCAATAGCAACACATGTACATGGCAAAATGGCGGACAAGAGCCAGAAAAACCAGCAGATGACGAGACTGAAGTAATCATCTGCAGCGACGAAGAATATACTTGGTCAATAGACCAAAAAACATATAATACCGATACGATCATCAGAATAGAGCATGATCCATGTACTGCAGATGAAGTATTGATACTCACAGTGATACCTAAGCCAGTGACGGTGACACTGGATACTACGATATGGAGTAATGAGCTGCCGATCACATGGCATGGTGAGATGATCACCGAGGCCGGAGAACATACTATACTGAATGATGGATGTACAGCTGATACGACCCTCATAGTGGTCGCTGAGGATCACGTCTTTGACTTGGCCCTCAAGCAAGAAATAGTAAGACCTCAAGAGGAGTACCAAGCAGGAGACAAGGTGACTTTTGAGATCTGTGTGTACAATCAAGGCACCCTCGATGCAGAGGATGTGGTGATCGCAGATTATCTACCTGCAGGATTGAGAATACTCGATGAGGCATGGACCTCAGAGCAGACCTATTACATAGGTGATCTTGAGGCGGGGACTAATGTGTGCGTGACCATCACTACCGTCATAGATGAGTCCACACAGGATACACTTCTCGTGAATGATGCTGAGATCATCAGTGTGACTAATGAGCTCGATCTACAGGATGAGGATAGCACGCCTGGCGATAACTATCAGACTGAGAGCGAACTCGATACTGATAATAATGTCGATGATGAGGCAGAAGGTGCGCCTGGCACCCAAGATCATCCTGATGATCATGACGACTTTGATCCTGCTCCTGTACGTATCTATCAGGTATTTGACTTGGCACTGATCAAGACGATGAATGCTGAGGAGACTCCGCAGCCGATAGTGCCTGGTGGCATCATTGTATATGATATCATGGTAGAAAATCAAGGTACACTTGATGCGTATGAAGTGCAGGTGAGTGACTATCTACCATCTGCCTTGATACTCAGTGATGATAGATGGGAAGTAGTAGAAGGCAAAGCTCAACTGAAAGAATTGATCCCATACATTGCAGCAGGAGAGACAGTGACAGTCCAAGCGATTTTTGTTTTGGATCCGGAGTTTGTCGGTACGACAGTCATTAATAATGCAGAGATAGCTTCCGCTAAAACCGCTTCGCTCACTGCTGCGATAGATATCGACTCTACTCCTGATAGTGAGACGGGTGATGTGCCGGATGAGAGTGATGATGATCTCGGCCAGATCGATGGTAATGATGACTATGATCCTGCCGAAGTATGTGTCCTGCGCATAGATGGCCCTCAGAACGTCTCAGTGTCGAGCTGTCAGAGCCAGACATCTATTGATGCAGATTTTGCAGATTGGATAGCCTCTTTTGAGGGAGGTGGATGCCAGACGACAGGATCATTCATCACGGAGGTGTCAGCGCCACCAGCATGTGGAGGAGAGGTGACAGTGACCTATGCATTGTACAATGCTCAGGGGCTGATCGAGTCAGATATGACTTATACAGCGACCTTTACTGTAGTGAGTGATGTGGTAGCTCCAGTAGTGCCGACTTCTTACAGTACGACGCATTTCATCGATGAGAGTTCGTGCATTATGGAGGCATATACCTCTGTGACTGCCTTCGAATCAGGTACTGGATACGAGATACATGACAATTGCTCTACAGATGAACAAATAAGTGTGAATTTTAGTGATGAACTCATACCTGCTGAGTGTCAATATGGTAACGGTATGGAAGAGAGACAAGTGATACGACATTATACATTTACTGATGCATGTGGCAATGTAAGTGCTGTAGATGAGTTTATTACATATGTGATAGAATCAGATACGAGATTAGCGCATTATGGTAGAGTGGGATTCGCTAATGCGGAGTCTGCATCTATCACAGAGCTACCGGCAGGCTGCGATGCTCCTGAGATAGGAGAGCTACTGGCAGTAGCTGGCGGATGCGGCTATACTGAGTATATGTGGATGGTATCGACTGTAGAAAAGTCTCCAGGAGTACCATATACGCCAAATGGATTTAACATGGGATCTATCTGGCAAATCGTAGAGGGAGCGCATGACGCAAGCTATGATCCGGGAGTGATCACAGAGAATACTTACTATGTGAGATGTGCTCGGAGCTTTACATCATGCTTCTATGGTGAGTCAAATATCATCGCATACTATATCAACAATGATATGGAGTGCTTAGCAGATCAAGATCCAGAGATGACTGTCATGGCAGACTGCGACAATCCAATATATCTCAGCTCTCCGGAGCATGATTTCACAGGTGGAGCAGCGATGGAGTACATGACTAATAGTACTATCGAGGCAGAGGCTATGCTGGAGTCAGGATCTTCTGTGAGACTGAACGCTGGTCAGAGTACCTCATTGACGGCAGGATTTGAGGTGCAAGCCGGTGCAACATTAGAGATTATGACTGATGGCTGTGGCGAATAAAGAGAAATAAGAATTTTAGTAGTAGTATAGAATTTGGTTGATTTGATTGAAAAAGGAGTGCTGAATAGTGCTCCTTTTCTTCTTTTTGGGCTTTGCTTTTACTTCAAAAACCATTTAACATCCTGTATCCTTAGGGCACTTAATACCCAGATAAAGATGACATTGAGGAGTAAATATTCTTGACTTCTGAATGCTCCTCCAAAGCTCTTGGTCAGTAGCCCCCATAATCCACTCGGCGGATAGCCATCGAGATTCTCGCTAAACATGAATGAGTACTTCAAGGCGATCAGAATGAATATTAAGAACATTCCCAAAAGGCCAATCCATATCTTAGTTTGCCATCTCCGAGGAGTAGCTATCAGTAGCGAAAAGAATAGTAATAGAGGAGCAATGGAAGTTTTATCCAAGCTGGCGTTGAGCACGCTCAAACCCTGAGATCTTGGATTCCTATCCTTTTTATCAAAGATTCTGATACTATAATCATAGAGCTCGGGAGTATAGGGCACTCCTTCGATTCTTTTGTAAACATCAAAGTCTGTCTTCAGCTTATTGTGGAAGAGATTAAAAGCGAACTGCTCACCTGTGATGAATACTCGATTGTGAATATTTCTCACAAAATCTACCTTGTGCAAAGCATACAGCGAAAAATAGCACGCTGCGAATATCAAGAAGAATTTGGTGATGTTATTTAGTTTCATGCAGTTTGGATTGGATTAGTCCCTTTGAGCCATCTGATGAATAGTAAGACGGTGAAAACTATAAATAAGACCTGCCAAAACTCAACATGCATGAAGTCAAATAAATCTGGCTGATAGAGACCAGTCAGATAGAGAGTGATGATGCGCAGGAGATTCACTGCGAATAAAAGTGGTACTCCTATGAGTATTCCTTTTAGTTTATGATTCCAAGAGGTAGGAAACACTAAAACGGCGGTAATAAATAACACGGTAGGTATGACGGCATCACAGCCTTCTTTGATATTGACAGAGAAATCGGCAGATCTGAGTACTGATCCTACTGCAGAAGTGCCATACCCAAAGATGTTTAATACCACACTGGCTAAGGTGCTATAGATTCCGACTAATGGCGTTCGGACTGATTCAAACCAGTCTGCATTAGTGATCAAATAAAACACTACTGTGAAGATGATGAAGCCACCGATGAACTTCAATACGGGTAATCTCATTCGGAGCTCCTCACTAAAGTTGTTTTCTTTTTTTGGAGCTTTCTTTTTAGCCATGTATCTTGCAGGTATTATTTACTGTACTCAAATATATCGGATTGTGGAAGATATGAACAATAAAGATGCCAAGGGATTCATGCTATTCGGACTTTACTTCCCGATCTTTCAGTCTCAACTGCTCAAATACACCATGATCACATGGATAGTGATGCTCTTAGTACTCCTGATTTCATTGACTTTTTTTCAGTATGAGATGACTAATGCGGATCTGCCTTGTGGTGCTCTGACAGGAGTCTTAGTCGCCTATTTAATTACCCTTATTGTTAATTGGTAAATAATAGGCGAACAGCTTTTTTTATTCTCGATCGCAGCCTGTCATGTGAGCCTCAAATGATGCTCCTGCGGGTATCTCAAATCCACCCATCATTTCTATAGTCTGGCCAGCGCTGAATATGGTTTCGCTTTGACTGCTGGCGCAGGCATCACTGATGATATGGTTTTTAGCTAAGCTTATGTTTTTGAGTGTATCATGCAGTGCGCTGATGTAGAGACTATTTTCGCAGTCTTCATCCAGATCACAGATATCATTTTCATTATGATCTATCAGGGTGCCTATGCATTCGCAGTCAGGGGTATAGGTATCTTGAGTAGTGCAGTCATTTTGATCATCACAGCTGGAGCCGGCAGTACAGGGTGAGTAGTAGTACAGGCAGCTCTCGGCATTGACGATATTAGTGATCATGCGCTGTGCTGGATGATTGGCGATACCATTTGCGAAAGCTAACTCATCATAGCGATAACAGTAGCTCATGATCGTGCCAAATATGTCATCCGTAATCATATCTCCGCATTCTCCACTATCATAAAAACAGTTGTCGAGCGGTTGATCGTGATTAGGTCCCCATGAGCAGCTATGTGTATGTGATGATCCCATGAGGTGTCCGAGCTCGTGGGCCATAAGATAAATGTTCCAGTTGAAGTCATTTTCTATTACGATCTCTTTGCTTAGTCCTGAGATCACTGAGTACATACCCCCGTGAGATACAGGGTCATAAGAGGCGCAGAGATTAGTGATATAGGCACGACCTCCTCCGAGATTTTTGGTCGTCACGAGCTGACTGAGATCACCTATGATATCGTCTTGGAGGCTATAGCCAAGCAGTTCCAGATTAGTCCTCAGACTCCAGCTACCATAAAATGTATCCATCTCAGTGTGGATATCCACATGTGATATAGTCAGTGAGATACCACGGGTCTCATAGATCTCCTGTGTCTTAGCAAACATCTGAGTCACCCAATTCATTATGGAGTCTTCGTCCCGATGAAAATCCTCGTAGGTGTAATAATCTATCACCAAGTGTACTCCGAGAGGAGTGAGAGTTTGATTGTTTTTGAGGTAGGTCTCTTTTGGAGTTTGAAAGGAGGGTAGAGCAGTGGTCTCACAGTCTTCTTGTGCTATCAGGATCGTACCCAATGAACTGATTATGAGAAAGAAACATATTTGACTGAATGTCATCAGTGCCTGCATGGATGATATTACTCTACTTCGCTATATGACATTGACACAGCTACACTATTTTGATCACTAATGTAGTATGATATTCTTACATATATTATTTTTTTATATATTTGTGTTGTTAATACCTTCTTGTTACTGGGGATAGTAGTAGATCCATGTATTAGTATTTTTTCGTAACACCCTTTGTAATACACTGGACATCTGCTTAAAATGAAGACGTATCCTTGCAGATATTATATCACCCTGATACTGCTATGTATAGTTGTATCAACGCTCCATGCACAAGACTTTCGGTCTTGCGGAGAGCCTGTGGTGTTAGGCCTGTCCTCTGGTCTGAGCAGCATCGGTGTGCCTACAGAAGACTGCCAGTGTGCCACCATACCTGATGGGGAGACCTGTCAGATCATGAGAGTGTACCTCGAAAATGATCTCCGAGAAGCCTACTCATGTGTTGGGATCATCGTAAATTCTGAAAATCCATATAGAGATATTTTTGATCTCTATAATCCCTATAACTGTCAAGAATATCCACAAATATCAGGTGATCTACCGAGTAGATACTACGTTGATATGTCAAATGTCCCCCCTGGAGGACTCCTCGAGCTAATGGTCTGCAATGATACTGTTGGTGAAATATTTATGGATATAGGGGCTACACCGAGTGGCCTTTGTAGACCATCAGAGTGTGTATTTGAGATAGCTTGTCCAGATCTTGATACTGTATTTTTAGATCAGCAGGCTTGCGAATATATTATCCCAGACTATACAGATCGTATCACCTATGCCGATACCTGCAACTATACAAATGGAAAGGTATCCGTGCGCCAATATCCTAAGCCGGGCTCAATACTGACCTCAGATACAGAAGTAGAACTCACCGTCTATGTCAATGATGGTCTGCAGTATCCTATATTGAGAGAGTGTTCTTTCCCTGTGATATTGGAGGTCGATGATCAAGACAAGCCTGATATTCAGGTTGATTTTGGTTCGCTCAGTGCTGTCTATTCTTGTGGGGATGCACTTCCAGAACATATAGACTTTATAGTCAATATGGAGAATGTATCATTTCTCGATACAGGTATAGATACCATACAGGATGACTACTGCGAAGACATGCAGCTGATGTATCACTGGACGGGTCAAAATGACTGTGGACTGAGCTATAGATCGGAGATGCTCATCACTATAGAAGCGGATAATGTAGCGCCCGAAATCTTAACTGAATTAGAAGATATACCACTTACCAGACAGCTGGATTGTTATTTCATTGGTAAGTTGCCTAAGATAGATGTCGCAGATGACTGCTCCGCTAAGCCCAAAGTGACTGCCAGCCTGTACGATCATAATGGAAAATACCTGGGGGATGCCCAAAAAGAAATAAAGCTCACAGAAGCGGATGGCTATATAGTCTACGAAGTCGAAGATGACTGCGCTAATCTCACGAGAGATACCATTAGACTTTTCGCTGATGCCATACCTGCTCCTGAGTTTAATTGTTTAGACGACATCACTTTCATCGTCTCTCCTGATGGGGAGTGTGAGGTAGAGGCAGAGTGGTCGGTGCCATCTGTCAATAGTAACTGTACAGAGATCATGCTGACTCAGGTGCAGGGTCCAAAGCCTGGAGATGTCCTGGGTGCGGGCCAGTATGAGGTGGTATATGAGGCTTCTGATCTATATGGTAATATCTCGCAGTGTAGATTTAGTATTGTTGTCGAGGAGCTTAGTAGGGAAAATTTTAGATGCGTAGATATTAATTATTCAGTAGATCCATCTTGTAAGGTCGATTTATTATATGATGTGATTTATGAATATAATATGATCGCCTGTACTTATCAGTACGATATAATATTAAGGGACCAAGGAGGGATAGAGATCCCAGATGAAGAATTCATACAGCACATAGGACAGCGTATCCAATATGATATTTGCTTTATTCCTCAAGATTTTTGCTGTACAGCAGATATATTACTGGAGGATAAGCAAGCGCCTATCATCCAATGTGAAGATTACACCTTTGACTGCTTTGATCAGATATCCAGCTACCGACCCATAGTCAATAATGAATGTCGGGAGATAGATTGGAAAATCACTAAGGTAGATGAGATTCATTATTGCGACGAAGGAGAGATTATCACCGACTTGATCTACAGTTACACTGCAGTAGATATAGCAGGAAATGCTTCAGAGCCCTGTATTCAGACATTATCTTATAGACGCCCAGATCTTACAGAGCTCGTAGATGCAGATAGGATCACCTTTCCTAAAGATACGATTATAGACTGTTCACTTTTTAATGCTAAATATCCTGATCTCGGTGCACCTATGATAGATGGTGTGCGACTGGACACGATAGGAGATAATCACTGTCACCTCAAGCTATCCCACGAAGACGTAGTGCTCCTCGATCAAGGATGCTACAGAAAGATCCTCCGCAGGTGGAAGATCAGTGATGGTCTCTGCTATGATATAGATAATAGTGTATCCTTTCCTCAGCTTATTGAGTTCAGAGATACTACTGCTCCTCATATACATTTGACACGCCCAGCGCTCACTGTCAGGACTAATAGCTATGAGTGCGCAGCACAGATACTCCTGCCAGCACCAGATGTCTATGATGACTGTAGTGATGATATCAAGATCACACATCATTCGCTGAATAAAGCAGTGAAAATCGAACAAGGTGTAGCCACCCTTGAGCCGGGCGTCCATGAGATAGTATATACTGCCTATGATGAATGTCTCAATGCCAGCAGCGATACCATGGTCGTCAAAGTGATAGATGAGCAAGTGCCAACGGCGGTATGTCTCGAGCACACAGTAATATCACTCAGCGGCGCTCAGGCGAGACTATATGCAGCAGATCTGGATGTAGATAGCTATGATGTATGCGGCCCTTTGCGATTTGAGGTGCGAAAAATGGAAGTCAGCTGTACTGATCAGGATACCATTTTGGCAGACTTCGTTGACTTCTGCTGTGCAGAGGTAGGTTCCGAGGTGATGGTGGTCTTACGGGTATACGATGGCTTTGACAATTGGAGTGAATGTATGGTCGTAGTGGATGTCCAAAATAAGCAGCTGCCTGTTTTGACTTGTCCTGAGACAAGATATGTTACTTGTGATACGGATATCTACTCTTCTGATTGGGATGCATTATTTGGCGCCCCAGCCATAGATGGTGTCGAGCTCGGTACAGATCCGGATCCGCACCACTCAGTACCCGCCTGCGAAGATTATATCATAGATCAGCGGATAGATGAAGCTCTCAATGAGTGTGGCCTTGGTATCCTATATCGACATATATATCTACAGGATGCTGCTGGTCAGACGATTGATTCTTGTGTACAGGAGATACACGTGTCGTCGACTATCGCTTTTGAGGATTACTATATAGAGTGGCCTGCCGAGACGGTCCAAGTCTACGGATGTGAGGAAACCGATCGCCTCCCGGAGATCACCGGGATACCATGGATAGAAGATGGTATATGTGAGCTTATCGGGACCTCTTATTCTGATGAGATCTACTACGTAGAGAATAGTATCGAAGCGGGTATATGTCATAAGGTTTTGAGGACCTGGGAGGTCATCGACTGGTGCAATAAGGATAGCTATGATCACGCTCGTTACTACGATCAGTGGATCAAAGTGTATGAGGATACGATATCTCATGCGGCAGTAAGTGGTACGGTGTATCAGGGATACTCAGATACGCCGATGTCGGATGTACTTATATCATTCAGTAGTAGTACTCTGGGTCATGATATCATGACTGATGCATCAGGTAGTTGGACAGCGGATGCTATTTCAGCCTCAGGATATACAGTAGGGCTGAGCTATGCTGATAAAAGTCCCCTATCAGGGATCACTGCTCTTGATGCACATATGATGCAGTCCTATATATTAGGGTTAAAAGAATTGAGTCCTCTGCAAGCAGCCGCAGCGGATGTCAATGGTGACGGTAGAGTGACTATATTAGATTTAGCTGAACTAAATAAATTAGTACTCGGTATCACTAATGAATTTACTCATGGGGATACTTGGAGATTCTTTGACCGTGATCAGTCACAGGCGGGAGAGTTAGTAATAGGAGACGAGTTTTCTTATGCTATGCTTGGAGATATACATCATGCCTATGGTGCGTATAAGATTGGTGACGTATTCCAAGCAAAGAGTAATATAAGATCAAAAGTAAGAACTACTGAAACATTGTTCGCATTTGACGAAAAGCCTCAAGATGAAAAGAATGGAATAACTATATCTATATCAGACAAAGAAGTAGTGGCTGTCAGTGGACAGGTTCCAGCTGGATTGACTATTTCTGGTGATCATATTTATCAATATGATGATCTCTTCATTAGCATATCTTCTGCGGACTTAGTCTTCTATGTCTCAGATGATATCACTGATGCAGAGCTCCAGGCTATATTGTCAGATATGAAACTCAAAGTCGATTATATGGATGGATATACAGAGTCCTTATCAGTTGAGCTTACTACTGAGAAAGGTCTTCCTATAGAAATATTGCTAAAGCAAAACAGCCCCAATCCATTTAATTTAAGCACTTCGATAGAGTTTTCGATTAGTAGATCCGCTGAGGATGTGAGTGTGATAGTTTATGACATTTATGGCCAGCAGGTATTTCAGAAAAAAGGATTTTATACCGCTGGAGATCATGTGGTCGTCATCAGTGCAGATGACATAGGATCGAGTGGGGTCTATTATTATTCACTACAGGTCGGAGATCAGAGCTTGACAGAGAGAATGATCTTAACAGAATAATTTTTCTGTATTTGTTTAAGTGTCATATTAACACAGAATCACAACTGTAAGTAGCTGATATCAAGCTGAATACAAAAAAATAAGTACTTCTCTCACCAAAATAGTTGATAACTGCATCTATATCAATGAGATATTAGCATTTCAATCATTACCTAAAAGTGAATTCAGTTTTATAATATTGGGCTCTTATCGAGTTTGAAAAAATAGTTTGCTCATTAAAGTTACTTTGATAAAACTTTCTATTTTTAGCTCGTAAAGACGAATTTTAATAACTGTTAAATTGAATAAAAATTAATTGACCATGCGTAAAGTTATTGCTCTGGCATTAGTATTTGTGTGTGCTTCATACTTTGGAGCATTTGACTTGTTGGCACAGGATGCTGCTGCACCATCAGGATTCCAAGTACTTAAAGAGAAGTTTATTGAAGGGGACTGGAAATTCATGAGTCTCGTATTGATTTGTTTGATCTTGGGTCTTGCATTCTGTATAGAAAGAATCATCACACTCAATATCGCAACAACTAACACTGATAAGCTTCTAAACCGAATAGATGAAAGATTGGCTGAAGGCGATGTGGCTGGAGCGATGGAAGTAGCTAAGTCTACTCCTGGTCCTACTGCGAGCGTTCTTTATGAAGGATTGAGAAATGCAGGTGACGGACCTGAGGCTGTAGAAAAAGCTATCGTTTCTTACGGATCTGTACAGATGGGTCTACTTGAGAAAGGGTTAGTTTGGATCTCACTATTTATCGCTATCGCACCGATGCTTGGATTCATGGGTACGGTTATCGGTATGATTCAAGCCTTTGATATGATCGAGGCAGTAGGTGACCTTTCTCCGTCAGTAGTGGCAGGGGGTATTAAGGTAGCCCTATTGACTACTGTATTCGGTCTTATCGTGGCGATCATTCTTCAAATTTTTTACAACTATATCGTATCTAAAATCGATGGAATCGTTAACAAGATGGAAGATGCTTCTATCGCACTTGTTGACGTAATGGCTAAGAATAAGGTATTCAAGTAATTGTCCCCTTATATTTTTTAACAATAAAAATCAAAAGCTATGTATCAATTATTAGCTAAGAAAGGACAGTTGTTTGCCATATTATTAGGTGTCGTCGTAGTGGCTCTATATCTCGGTACAGTGATCAGCGGTATCAGTGGTGCAGGATATAGTATGTCTGATGACCTTAATCAAGTACTTAAGAATAACCCCGATCAAAAGTTTGATTTCTTCAATCTTGGATTAGGACTTACGATTGCGTTAGTAGCGATCGCTGCAGTAGCAGCTGTATTATTTGGACTTTTCCAAATGATATCTTCTCCTAAGAATTCTTTGAAAGGAATCATCGGTATCGCTGTGATCATCGGATTATTCTTCTTACTCTACTCTTCAGCGAGTACAGATTTTGACTCAGTGATCGGTAAGAAGATCATGCAGCCAAAGTTTGCAGTGACTGAGAACATTAGTAAGATGATATCTGGGGGAATTAAGACAACAGCTATTCTCGCTATTGGAGCGTTTGTTTCAATGGTACTTTTAGAAATCTATAATATCTTCAAGTAATGGCAAAAAAGAGCTCAAGAGACAGACTCAGTAATGAGGTGAATGCCGGTTCAATGGCCGATATCGCCTTCCTACTACTCATATTTTTCTTGGTGACTACGACTATCGTCGAAGACAAAGGTGTACTCGTACGTCTCCCGCCATGGTCTGAAGAAGAGCCAGATGTCCTCAAGTTTAACAAGCGCAACGTGTATTCAATTCTTGTGAATGCAAATAACGACCTGTTAGTAAGAGGAGAGCCATCTGACGTAGAGTCACTGAAAGATGATATTAAAGAATTCATCATGAATCCTAAGAAAAGAGAGGATTATGCTGAATCATCTAAAGATGCGATCGTATCATTCAAAAATGACCGTGGTACTGAATATGAAAAGTACCTGGAAGTTTATAATGAAGTGATGGCAGCTTATAACGAACTTCGTGACGAAGTAGCCAATAGTAAATTTGGGAAGGACTATGAGTTTCTTGATAAGAATCAAAGAAACGAAGTGAAAGAAATCGTCCCAATGAAATTATCAGAAGCAGAACCTACCAGTTTTGGTGAAGAATAAATAAGAGATTATGTCAAAGTTTGAAAAGAAAAGAGGTAAATCCTCACCAGCAATTTCGACGGCATCACTACCGGATATCATATTCATGTTGTTATTCTTCTTTATGATGGTGACAGTCATGAGAGACTCAAGTCTTAAGGTATCTGTAGTCACTCCAAGTGCGACCGAGCTTACTAAGCTTGAGAAAAAATCTCTTGTTAATTACTTGTATATTGGTAAACCTACTGCGGAGTATGTGCCAGAGGCAGGTAATAAGTCAAGACTTCAGCTTGGTGATAAATTTGCCGATACAGATGATATTCCACTTTTTCTCGAAAATCATCGTCAGAAAGTGGATGAGAGACAGAGAGGTTTGATCACTTCCTCACTCAGAGTAGACAAAGCGACTACTATGGGTATCGTAGGAGATGTGAAGACTGCTCTTCGTAAGTCAGGACAGTATAAAGTGAACTACTCAGCTAAGAAAAGAGCAGAGTAATCGTCGCTTTCAGAATAAAGAGAAAAGGGAGTCAAAATCTAAATTTTGACTCCCTTTTTTTATCGTAGTCGATCCATCGACCTGACAGTTTTTTCATCTTTATTGATAAAACGTATCGCTAAAACAGTGAAAAGAATAGTACCTAAGGGTAAGTAGAGGCCGGCTTGATCGTTGACTTTTACTGCCTCAGGCATAGCTTCCACCTGATTGGTGAATAATAGAACCGCTACAATCGGCAGAATAATCGACAATGTCATGATCAGATAAGATAGCTTAAGCTGTAACTTTCTATTGTTGAATAAAAAGATAGTAACTAACGCTATAAGTGCTCCAAGTCCAGCAATGATGAGTAAAGCTGGATTGTCATATAGATTAAATATTTGATCGGCGAAAATTCCATTCACAGGTTCAGTACTGGATACAAATGATGTCAAGAACTGTCCCCCAAAAAATCCTGCCGCCAAGAGTAGGAATATACTCTGTATTCTTTGTATCATCTTTTTGCCCGTAAATTTATGGTTTTGATTCAAGTATCGCACATATTCTGATATATGTCTGGCACATCATCCTACAGATTAAGTTATTGGGAGCGTGAGCACCTCGTCGGATCAGATATTGATCTGGCGATTATAGGTGCAGGTATAGTCGGTCTGTGTACGGCGATCTACTATAAGCGAATACATCCAACGGCCAAGGTGGTGATTTTTGAGAAGATGCCTCTTGGTGCCGGTGCCAGTAGTAGAAATGCTGGTTTTGCCTGTATAGGGTCGACTTCAGAGATACTTTCAGATATCAATATATATGGAGAGGCCAAAGCCCTATCTGTGGTAAAGCAACGCTACGATGGACTCGAGAGATTAAAAAGCTTAGTAGGACCAAGTAATATATACTATCAGCACTCAGCTCATGGCTGTGAAGTGTTTACCGATGCAGAGTCCTTTGAGAAGTATTCGGAGCTAATCGATGGGTTAAATGATATGCTATGTCCTATCACTAAGCTCAGAAAGACTTTCGAGGTGGAAAGTATTAATACACTTGGTTTTTATCATCAGGGATTGATAAATCGTGCAGAGGGCTTACTCAATACTGGCTTACTCTATAGTCAGCTCGAGTCATTAGCTGTTGGATTAGGTGTAAAGATAATAAGAGGTGTAAGCCTCCGTCACTTTGAGAGCAATGCTACATCTGTGAGTTTATATTTTGAGAAATGGGTGCGTCCAATTCATACCCGCAATTTGGCCATTTGCACAAATGCATTCACTCAAAACCTGCTTCCTGAAATGGCTGTTACTCCATCAAGGAATCAAGTAGTCGTGACCTCTATAGTAGATACGACTCATATCCCTTATGGCTATCATTTTGATAAAGGATATATTTATTTTCGTGCTATTGGAGATCGTGTCTTAATAGGCGGGGCTCGGCATCACTTTCCTCAAGAGGATGGACAGCGAAAATTTGGATCAAATGAAGCCAATATTGAATTTCTCAAGCAATTTCTACAAGATAAGGTGCTAACCGGCCAGTCCTTCAATATTGAGTATTCTTGGTCAGGTATACTCTGCGGAGGTGAAAATAGAGATCCAATTGTAAATGCTATTGGAGACAGAGTATTTGTCGGGCTAAGGCTCGGTGGCATGGGGGTAGCTATTGGAGCTCAGATAGCTTACGAATTGGCAACTATGATTAGCGGTAGATCGTTATAATGAGCGTGAATAGAGTAGTTGGTCATATCATCTTAGTATTCGGTTTATTGGTCTATCTATCTGAGGCCAGTGCACAGGATGCTGTCTTTTTATCAGATAGCACGGATGTATTCATGCCAGCTGATACTACCACTATTGGTGATAGCATCAGCACACTCATCATGAGTGCCGATGAGGCGATACATATAGTAGATGATATCGGCGAGACAGACACCCTCATCGGCAATGTGGTGCTAATCCAGGATAGTATCTATATGAACTGCGACTATGCAGTGGTCCAAAACCAAATCAATGCTATCGCCAATGGCAATATCAGAATCGTGCATAATGATTCACTGGTCATATATGCCGATACGCTCTATTATAATGGGTTGACACGGATGGCACGGCTGACTGGTGAGGTGATCCTGATGAATAATGATAAATACCTTAATACTACTGATCTAATCTATAATATCAGTGAGGAGAAAGCGAGATTTGACAAAGGGGGAACTTTGATAGATCGAGAGTCAAAACTGATCAGCAGAGAAGGAACTTATGATGCTCGTAGGGACGAGGCTTTATTCAGATATAATGTCAGGTATACTGATACATTGAGGACAATATTGACGGATAGTCTACTCTATGATTACGCTGCCTCATTGATACACATCATCAGCCCAACTAATATACTTCAGGATGAAAACGAAATATATAGCCGAGCTGGACTATTTAATACTGCTACTAATGAAGGTGTCCTGAGCGAAGATGTACAGATCCTACTCGAGGATCGGACTATATCAGCAGGAGTGCTCAACTATGAAGGGGATAGCTCTATCTACAGGCTGTATATCAATCCTGTAGTCAGAGATGATGAAGGGGGAGTGGCTCGGGGTGACACGATCTTCTATGATAAACATGAGAGTCTCGTCACGCTGATAGGAGATGCCAGCTACCAAAGTAAGGCCCAAAATATTAATGCTGATATCATCTACTACGATCAAGAGAACAATACCTACCGCACTGAGGGTCGATCGAGTGCGTCGGATGAGTCGACAGATATCATCGCCGATCGGATCTCCAAGTCTAAAGAGGGAAGTACCATTGCTGAAGGAGCGGTGATTTTGACAGATACCGCAGCTCATTATCAGATCATATGTGATAGAGTTGAGCTGATTGACTCTATTGATCGGGCAGTCGCATACAGTCTTAATGGACCTGCACTCTTGAGGTATGAGTTGGGACGGGATGATACTCTTCAGCTTTTAGCGGATACGCTGGTGTCCTATAAGCTTGATAGTGTTTCACTATTCGAGGCATATTATGACGTGCAGATCATGTCTGATGGGGTATCAGGAGTATGTGACTCCCTGCTGTACAATATGACAGACTCGGTGATATTACTTTATCAGTATCCCATTTTATGGTCAGATAGTACTCAGCTCAGAGGAGATACGATCATGATGAGTCTGAAAGAAGAGGGAATAAATAAAATAGAGCTCATAGACAATGCATCTATCATCTCGATGGATACTGATGGCTACTTTAATCAAGTCGGAGGTAGTCAGATTGATTGCTTTTTTGACGATGGTGAGATGCGCTCCGCAGATGTAGATGGCAATACAGAATTAATCTACTTCATGAGAGATGATGCTGATGAGCTGCAAGGGATTAATACCACTTTCTCTGGCACGATGCGTTTCCAGTTTGCGGATAGTGAGATTGATCAGGTTAGATTTTTTAGAAATCCCGATAGTACTATCCATGAGTATTCAGCTGGTATTGATGTTAATTCGTTCAGAATTCAGAACTTTGTATGGAATATAGAAAAACGTCCTTTAGAATCTCAGTTTTTATTTAAACCAAAGTTGATCAACAATGCAGAGCAATAAGAAAGCGATTTTAGGTTTAGCGATAGCTGCGAATCTATCATCGATTCAGATTAATGGTCAGTCTACTTTTGATCAAGCAGTAATGGCTGCGAATGCCGGTAATCATGAAGAAGCCATCAAGATATACGAGGACTTAATAGCTGCCGATCAAGTCTCTTCTGAGCTCTACTATAATCTGGGCCTATCACATCTCGAATCTGGCGATATAGCATCGTCGGTACTACAGCTCGAGCGGGCCACCAAGCTGTCTCCAGGCAATGAACAGATCCGGCAGGCTCTTGATATAGCATCGGATCAAGTAGCGGTACAGATCACTGAGATACCCGACTTTATACTTTGGCAGTGGTATACTGTTATTGCTCGATGGGGCAGTAGTGATTTCTGGTCCATTTTTCAGATTATCTTCTTGGCTATGGCACTTTACAGTGTTTATGTATCGCTTTTCCAGTCCAAGAATAAGCGATGGATGATAGCCACAGCAGCGATGTTTGGTCTCGCTGTATTCTCATTTATCAATGCTGACTTCATCAAAAGTGATATCACCAATGGAAATGCGGCTATCATCACCGCTCCGGCAGCGTATATCTATGAGGGGGCCGATGATAGAAGTGAACCAATATCTGATGTTAGCCCAGGTGTGAAAGTCTTTATCATTGATCAAATAGGCGAGTGGTACAAAGTCCAGCTCGAGGATAAGGATGTAGGATGGATAGAAACAAAAAAGGTGACTATCATCTGATAATCACCTTTCTACTATACTTTTGAGTAATAAAGTTTTGCTTACGCTACTTTACCACCGTCTAATTCGTCTTGCCAAGCTTGGAGCTTGTCCCACTCACCATCAGCAGCCATTTTAGCTTGTGCTGGCCATGTGGTAGGATCGTGAGATGCATATCTTGATCCTGCTTCAGATAATATCTCTTTGATCTTATCAGCATCTGTAGCTGCTAATTCTGCGAAAGTATTGATACCAGCATCATTAAGGAGACCAGCTATTTTTGGTCCGATACCTTCTACTTTTTTCAAGTCATCCGCTGCAGTTGCTTCTGCTTTCGGTGCTGCTGCCTTAGGAGCTTCAGCCTTTGGCGCTGGCGCTGCAGCTTTTGGATCTGTCTCTGCTACCGCTACTGCCTCTTCATTGCTGATGTGTACGAATGTTCTATCTTTTCTTCCTTTTCTGAAAGCAACGACACCATCAGTGAGTGCATATAGGGTATGATCTTTTCCAATACCTACATTGGCTCCTGGGTGAAACTTTGTACCTCTCTGACGTACTATTATGTTGCCAGCGATCACATCCTGACCTCCAAATACTTTTACACCGAGACGTTTACTATTACTGTCACGTCCATTGTCCGTACTACCTACTCCTTTTTTGTGAGCCATGTCTTAAGCGTTTATTGAGTCTATTTTGATTTTAGTAAATAGCTGTCTATGACCATTCTTTACTTTGTAGCCTTTTCTTCTCTTCTTTTTGAAGACGATTACTTTGTCACCTTTTTGGTCACCGATTACTGTAGCTTTTACGCTGGCAGAATTTACAGTAGGAGTACCAATGGTAGTAGAGCTATCATTGCTCACTAATAGTACCTCATCAAAAGATACAGAGTCTCCTTCATTAGCACCTAAGTGGTGTACGAAAATCTCTTGGCCTTCTGATACTTTGAACTGTTGACCAGCTATATTTACAATTGCAAACATTACGTTGGATTAAATGTCTCGAAATTAGGGCTGCAAAGATAGATTTATTTTACCTTTTATGAAAGGTTTTTTTCTATGTGGCACATTTATTTTTTCTAATATCCAAACTGACCTGTTGGTAAGTACCAATCTTTGAGTCTGAATTCTTTCTTTAACTCCTCTTCTCCACGCATGATGATCAGTCTTATTTTTTTGTCTTCTTTCATAGACAGGAGTCCTGTGATACCTTGGAGGCTCAGATTGCTGGAACGTCGACCATTGATCTTGGTGATGACATCGCCAGGTTTGAGTCCTGCCTCAGCACTGGGACTACCATTGATGACCGAGCCTATCATAAATTGATTGAGATCTGGTCCAAATGCTAATACACTCATACCACTCTTGTCATAGTCAAAGTCTCGATTGTAGCGACGGCGCCCCTTGATATAGAGTTTCTCGAGGGTATAGTCGATATATATGTCAAATCTATTGAGCAGTAGATTTCCTAATATGCCATTGCGCACCAGCGTTCGCTCAGTATCCTCAGAATAATGCACATCCTGAAAACTCGTGATGATATTCTCATAATAATACTCACCAAACTTCAGATACTCGCTCTTGCCTATGACTCCACGTATGGGACCTGAAAGGCCAAACCCGACGGTACCGAGCATTGTCCGGTCAGGCATGACGAGATTGGAGTCTGAGTTGGTATGGAGGAGAAAGGGTAGGGCGGCACCTGTATCAAGTAGCAATTTAGTCTTGGTAGGAGCAGCAGACACAGTTGCCACGTCAGCGACGAGATAGGGTTTATTACCAATGATCTCGATAGGGATCTCAGTATATCCTCGTAGACTTTCGTCAAAAGCTTCGGGCCGGAAGAAATGAATCTTCCGCCGTCGATTGTCAATGCGTATTATGAGATTAGAGAAAAAGCTACCTCCGAGAATACCATTGATCTCAAATCCTAACTTCTCTCTTAATAAAAATTCATTATGCTCGATGACGATGATGTCTCGACTGACGACAGGACAGTTCTCCAGTTTCAGCATGACGTTTCGGGCGATCTTGGCATGTAGGACTGTATCAAGATCCGATCCAGTGATCTTGATGTCTCTTTCAAACTTTACATTGACTACTTCTGCCAGTTCTTTATCAAATAAGATGGTATTCTCAGCTCCCGTGTCAAATATCATCCTCAGCGGCACAATGCCTCCCAGCTTGACATCGACGATCATGAATCCCTGCTCCAGATCATAGGGAAAGGAGATATGATCTTTCTCTGTCATGAGATCGAGGCCGATTACCTGACTTTTTATTCCCGAGAAGGGAATCATGAAAAGAATGATCAGTGAAAAGAATAGAGAGCGAGTCAGAGAGTACATACGATAGCTTGATAAGAGATTAAAATACCGAATAATCTATTTAAAACTTGAGATTAATCTAAGGGTTTTAACTTATAAACGTGCACATCACCTTTTTGTAGCAGCAGACTATCAATAAACTGTTGTGTTTCTGGATTTTGGTCGACTATACGACTGTCGCTATACATATACTGGACGCCGCCCTTTGTGATCATATGTGCTATCCAGCCTGCCGGCAGATGGTCCTCAGCAAACATATATCCCCACTGATCCATATAATATGAAAATATACAGGCACTACCATCATTGATAAAAATACTTGGAGAATTCGCCGGGACAGCGGCTTTCAGCTCTTCCTTGTATTGGATGACGTCTTCATTAAAATATGACATCTCAAGGCTCCATCTGGGCTGCATAGTATGATATGAATAGCCCGCTGCAGCGAATAGGAGTACGGTGGCCAATATAGTGCGGGCCGCAGTACTCCAGCGCTGAAGTATCTGTGTAGCTTGACCAATGATCAGAAATAGTAATGGCAAGAAAGGGAGCATGTAGTAATCATGCACCTTGGCTATGATATTGAGTTCGTAGATATAGTAGATTAATAAGAATAGGGCAGAGCCAAGTACGAATGCAGCCCGATATGATAGCCTCTTGCCCCTCTGATCCCGAATAATCAAAACGCCGCCGATCATCAAGAGCAGAAAAGTGGGGATACCTACTATAAGCTGTATCCACCAATGCGTCAAATGACAACTGATCAGCTGCCAGATATCCATCAATGACATATCAGCCGCAAAAATACCAGCAATAGGTCCCTCTCGATCCCAAGATCTGGAAGCTCTGAGATACCACATCATGGGAGCGATGAGACTGAGAGAAAATGCTATCACTACATCACGGATCTGCCCCCACGATCTCTCTATGATCAGGTACATAGCGTATGTCGCCACTCCACCACCAAAAACTATAAATGGCAGCTTGGATAAGATAGCGAGGGAAATAAAGGAAGCAGATAAGATCAAACTCCGATATGTAGGACGCTCCATGTACTGAGAGAAGTGATAGCAAAACCAAGCGACCATGCAGAGTGCAAAGACATCTGGCAAAGGATTAATCGCATAATAGTAGTATAGTGGGGAGAAAAGAAATAGGGAGGCTGTCAAAGCTCCTGTATACTGAGATCGGTACCAGTGACTGAGCCATCTATACATACCGATAGTAGTGACTATACTGATAGCGAATAAACTAAACCGGGTCAAGAATATAGCCTCTGTACCTGTCACACGATAGAGTACCCCGATGAGCCACTGCATGATTGGGAATTCCAATAAGACTACATTATCAAAGTCCTCATTGAGGGCAGCAGTACGAGGGTATAGGATATTCAGACTATAGTCAGCGAAGTTTTTGATATTCCACTGAGTCTGAGTCTGTCGCCAGAGATGGATACCGATCAGATCAGTAGTGTATATACGCCATCTGAGCATCGCAGATAGTAGGACGGCGATGATCAGTATGACTCGATAGCCCATAGAGTGATATGTCGACTTGATACGTGCGTACACAATACACAATATACTCTCTGATAATACTACGCCAGTAGATTGAGCATAAAAAAAGAGGCTGTCTCAGTGCTGAGACAACCTCTTCAAGTTTAAAAGTTGGTATTCGAGTCGTTTGACTTATTTAGTCACTCGTACTTCGATTCTTCTATTTTGAGCTCTACCTTCTGGAGTATCGTTAGTAGCTATAGGATTAGCTGAGCCATATCCTTCTACTGCGATTCTTGCTCCGTCGATACCTTGAGCTACGAGTCTTTCTTTGACAGCAGTCGCTCTATTGAGAGATAGTTGCTGATTAGCAGCAGCGTCTCCAGTATTGTCAGTGTATCCTTCTACGATGATTTTTACATCTTCGTATGCTTTTAGGATAGCGCCGAGATTGTCTACTTCATTTACAGACTCTCCTTTGATCACAGATGATCCACTATCAAATGTCAAGTTGTTGAAAGTGAATTTATTATCACCAGAGAATCCTCCGTTGATGAAATCCATGAACTGTGATCCGATAGATCCAGTAGCGAATTCTACTTTGTCAAGAGCTGCTTTAGCTGTAGCGTTTACTGCTCCAAATGCACCTTTAAGCGCATCTCCTGTGAGTGCCATAGCGTCACCGGCAGCGTCAGCTACTGCATTTGCACCATCTTTTACTGCATCAGCAGCACCTTTAGCTACATTCTCTGTAGTCTTAGTCACTGACTCTGCAGCGCTATCGAGTGCATCTACACCAGTATTGCATCCTCTGCTACCGAGCCATCCGAGTACTAATAGAGCCAATAAAGCGGGAAGTAACCACTTCATGAGCATGCTGCCGCCTTTCTTACCAGCGTCTACTGCTGCTCCACCTACGTTTTTAGCTGCACCTGCAGCCGCTCCACCTACATTCTTAGCTGTGTTAGCTACATCACCTGCTGCGTCTGCTGCTTTTTTAGCTGCAGCTGCGCCAGTATTGATCACTGTATCTTTAGCATCGTCGAGAGTGTCGACTGCTTTTTCTATGATATTGTCAGCACCGCCGAGTCCTGCTATGCCGAGAGCGCTACCAAATCCTGATGGAAGTGCATCTTTCACAAAGCTCTGCTGCTCACCTAATAGCTTAGTCAGACCAAGTGCATCAAGTCCCATTGACTTTACTTTCTTACCGATGAAGCTCATGATGAAAGGAGCTGCAAGCTTCAATAAAGTAGAAGAAGAGCTCTTCTTCATACCACTGAATGAAGTCACTAAGTCGATAAGAGATCCTAATTTGTTATTGCCGAAGAGCATCCCAAGTACGCCTGACCCGCCTGTAAGTAGACTGCTGAGTCCACCTGACTGACTGCCACCACCGAAGATATCTCCGATGTTGCTGCTCATGTCTCCGTCAAATTTGCTGAACATGTCCATGATGTCTCCAGCGCCTGCAGCGTTAGAGCCCTTATCCATCATTCCGCCAAGGATAGAAGGAAGAATGCCACCTAAGGCCTTTTGAGTAGAAGATTCTGATTCTCCCAAGAATTTTGAAGCTGGTCCCAGAAGCTGTGATCCAACTTCGCTTTTTAATAAATCAACAAGATTGATTGACATTTAAAATTTGTTTTGAGTTAATAATGTTCTTGTATGAAGAGTGTTAAAAAAAGAAATCATACATATGTTAATACGCCATGTACCGCTATTAGTCACACATTTTGTTTCTTTTGCTCAGTAGTATTTTACTTTATTGTGTAATAATCCTGACACTATGGATGATATTGATCAGTTCAGAGACTCCGTCCTCCGCTTTATTCACCTACTGGATCAGTCCGAGATCACTAAGGTACAGCGATGCAGTAGACTCAATCAACTGATCCGGTATATCATAGCACAGACTACCGAAAAACATAACATTCAGTTCACAAGTCTATTCAGTAGGATCTCTTATCTGGTCGGCCACTATGGGATATCCGGACGGGAGTCCTATATCCTACACCTATATCGCATACTCGGACGCCAGAGACAGGATGAGGAGGTCGATCTCCGACTACGTCTGAGTCAGGCTGCAGTGGCCATACTCACGAGAGAGATACTCTCAGTCGAGGTCTATGCGGATATCGATATCACAGCGCTCTATGATGAGATCAGTCAGCGACATCATGATCAGGAGTATGACTTCATCCCGCAGCTCCGAGTATATGCTAAGGAGGTCGATCTCGAGACTAAGCATATCTATGCCGAGATCACCGAGGAGCCCTTTGGTGCGATCACTATATCATATGGTCGTGCAGATCGCAATGAGGATTTCGCCAGTATCATCGAGCAGCTATATGTCCAGCGCATGCTGCCGATCCTGTGCAATCTCATAGAGATCGAGCGAGATGAGGAGGGGATCTATTATCCATCTTATTTCGTATTTGAGCCAGACTATCTGTATGATGTGACGGCTATTGCCGAATGTTTTGGGGCGCAGCATAGTCATGAGTTGGGATTCCTATTGAGGAAGTTTCATCCCAATCGATCCAGTGCTCCACTTACCATAGGAAATATTGCTAACTACTTCCTCGATCAGCTGCTATATCATCCGGAGGTAGAGTTTGGTGAGCTGATGCCGAGAGTATTTGCATTAGATCCATTAGGTCTGGCTACGATGAGTGATGAGGAGGTCCGAGATATGGTGCATAAACTGCGTCAGCACTTTCAGCATCTGAAGAGGGTAGTGACCACTGACTTCCAGGAGATTGGTATAGATAAAAATCAATCTTACATAGAGCCGGCATTCTACTCGACTAAGTATGGTATACAGGGTCGCCTCGATCTGCTCTGTCGGTCTGCGGATCACGCCTCTATCATAGAGCTCAAAAGTGGTAAGCCCTTTCGGGCGAATAGCTTCGGGCTCAATAATAATCACTATCACCAGACACTACTATACGACATGCTCATAGAGTCGGTCTATGGCTATCGGACTAAGCGGAGTAACTTCATACTCTACTCACAGCCCATGTCTAATAATCTCAAGCATGCGCCGACCATCAAAGCGCAGCAGCGAGAGACCGCCAAGTATAGAAACAAGCTCCTCCTGCTCGAGCATCGACTACAGCATGCAGATGATCTGGTAGAGGTCATCCGGGACTTTCACGTACAGTGGGGAGAGCGCCTCAATGGATTTCAGCTCCGAGATTTTAATCGGCTGAAGAAAGCCTTCGCTCCGCTCCGAGAGCTCGATCGGATGTACTGTACAGAGCTGGTGAGATTCGTCCTCCGAGAGCAGCGACTCAGCAAGCTCGGAGATGATAGCCAAGAGCGACTATCAGGGCTCGCATCACTCTGGCGAGATGATCTGAGTATCAAGATGGATCAGTTTAACATACTCAACCATATGGAGATCGTCGAGGATCACTCCACAGAAGAAAATCCACTCTTGGTACTTCATAAAACAGCAGAGTCTGCTGAGCTCAGCAACTTCAGAGTAGGGGATATAGGAGTACTCTACGCTGATCATGGACGTCAAGATGATATCCTGAAGGATCAAGTATTCAAATGTAGTGTGATAGCTGTCGATGGAGATCGAGTGACGATACGACTGCGATCACGACAGGAGCAGGACGATATATTCAGCGTGCATCCCTACTGGAATGTCGAGCACGATGTACTCGATACGGGATATTATGGGATGACTCGCAATATCCTCGAGTATGCCGAGGCTGATGAATCGTATCGAGATCTGATATTGGGACTTTCGGCTCCGACCGTCAGAGATGTACCAGCCCTGACTACAGATAGTGAGCTCACCAATGAGCAGCATGAGCTACTCCACGAGATCATAGCCGCTGACGACTACTATCTACTCTGGGGCCCTCCAGGCACTGGCAAGACCAGTATGATCGTCAGACGTCTGGCGGACTACTACTATCAGCATACGGAGCATCGAGTGCTGTACATGGCCTATACTAATCGGGCCGTGGATGAGATCTGTCACGCTATATCCGCTGCTGGACTCCGAGATCATATCATACGTGTCGGCTCTCGATATAGCACTGATCCGAGCTATGCAGATCTCCTGCTCGAGAGTCGCCTCGGGCAGCTATCCCGACGAGACGAGGTAGTCGAGATGGCGGGACAGACTCGAATATATGTGGGTACGGTCGCCTCTGTACTGGGTAAGCATGCACTTTTTGAGTTATTAGATTTTGATATAGCTATCATCGATGAGGCCTCACAGATCCTCGATGCTAATCTCATAGGACTGCTATCGAGATTTGACAAATTTGTCCTGATCGGAGACCATCAGCAGCTGCCAGCGGTAGTACTCCAAGATCAAAGTAATAGCTCGATACAGAGTGAGGCACTCCGAGAGATCGGTATCGAAAATTTTGCAGATTCGCTCTTTGAGCGGCTATATCGTAGAGCTGCGGCACAGGGCTGGACGACTCACATCGGACAGCTCAGCTATCAAGGACGTATGCATCAGGATCTTTTAGATTTTCCTAATGATCGCTACTATCAGAATACCCTCAGACTGCTGCCGCAGCTCGACCGTCTGCGAGCGGAGTATCTCTATAGCAGTCGGGATGATGGGCCACTATCATCTCAGCGGATGCTCTATCTATCCTCCGAGGTAGACATAGTATCGGATAGTATCAAGGTCAATGAGCATGAAGCCGTCGCCTGTGTCGCCTTGATCATGGACATCCTCGACCTCTATGATCAGTATGGACGGGATCTGACTCCCGAGAGTATCGGTATCATCACACCCTATCGAGCTCAGATCGCTCGGATACTACAGGAGATGGAGCAGCAGGGACTCGGGGATCTCATAGGGATCATCACGGTGGATACGGTCGAGAGATATCAGGGCGGTGCCAGAGATATCATCATCATGTCCACTTGTGTCAACTATGCTTTTCAGTTGAGAGGATTAGTCTCGATGTCGAGAGATGGGATCGATCGTAAGCTCAATGTAGCCTTTACGAGAGCCAGAGAGCAGTTCATCCTCATCGGCAATCAAGAAATACTGAGCAAGGATCCTGGCTATGCTGACTTGATGAGTCGCTGTACACTATTAGACTGATGCGATCTTTAGTCGATGCCCAATATCTTATGCGTCTGTAGGCTGAGTGTCCACTTGGGATGAGTCTTGACATAATCTACGCAGGCCTTGATATGTGCTGTCTGCTGTTTATCATCGAGTGGCTGTAGGGAGAAAAACTGGAAGTCCATATCGATGAACTGATCAGGTGTGTTTTCTATCTGTGGGTAGACGAGTTTGAGTTCGTCACCGGTAGTGATTTTTAGTTTGGCGTTTGCTTTGGGGCTGACACAGATCCAGTCGATACCTGCAGGAGGCTCGATAGTGCCATTCGTCTCAATAGCGATGAAAAAGTCTTCTTTCTTCAGAGCCGTGATGAGCTCAGCGTCCAGCTGTAGGAGCGGCTCGCCACCAGTACATACGATGAAAGGTTTGCCAGCTACATCTTTAGGCCAGAGAGACTTGCAGAGTGCAGCGAGCTCAGCCGCTGTATACTTGCCACCATTCTCCCCATCAGTGCCCCAGAAGTCCGTGTCACAAAACCGACAGATAGCAGTCTCTCGATCTTTCTCGAGGCCTGACCAGAGATTGCACCCAGCGAATCGCAAGAATACGGCAGCCTGTCCAGTGTGGACACCTTCGCCCTGTATGGTATAGTATATCTCTTTGACGCTGTACATCTATGGCCTCTATTTTTTAGAAAAGGGCTGCGAAAGTACTGCAGAAATACCAATTAATGCAAGAGGGGTTGGATTGGCTGGTAGGGAGTTCTGAACTTGAATCTGGAAATTAGATTTGAAATTTCAGTTTTGATATATCTCACTTATTAAGTGGCTATTGTACCTTAGGGTGTATGAATGGACAAGGTATGTAGATCAAAAACATGGGTTTTGATCTGGTATATATGAGTTATAGACAAGCAAAAAATAAAATCGAACTTGATTAAGATAAACACATATGAAGAAAAATTTCTTGACATCCTAAAGGGACAAAGTTCAATAGAGGAATTTGAAAATTGGCTTTATACGAGTGAAGAGGTTTTAACTACAGAATTGCCGATTGAAATCTACAATGAGCTTATATTGTTGAACTATAAAACAAAGGAATCAAAACATGAATTGGCCCGAGCATTAGATATTGACCATGAGAAACTTGAACTTTATGAAATTCAACAATTAATAAATAACGAACTTAAACAAAAGCCGATTCTAAATAGTGTGAACTATGAAATTGATCTTTATGAATTATCTTTCATCTCATTTGATTTTCAAGTAGGAACGTTGAAATTTAGGATGCACAATCCATTTAAAATAAATCGTTTTGCAAACCTAACCAATGAGGAAAGAGAAGATAAATTCTCTGAGAACTTCGGTAGCGGAGAACAGTTTTTACAATCATTGCATGATGCAATTGGGACAAAGAACTTTCGAGTGCATAACTGGAAGAAATACGAACAAACTGATAGTATGACAGAAACAAAAATGATTCAAACAAAAGACGATGAATACAAAATTCTAATTTGTGGTCATTATTGTTTTATAAATAAAGAGTATATCAAACATAAAATGAAGAAAGCCTGGCTATAACAATGTACATGACGATCATGTCGGCTAAACGCCGCCACGCCGCATGTACTAGACGTTGAACAAACCGCACCCTGATAAAGGCTTGACTGACAGTATGTTACACTATTTTTGATAAGA
>WUUP01000014.1 GCA_009833045.1 Saprospirales bacterium GYS_P2D | reverse complement strand
GTGTGATGCTCGTGACATCATCGATGATGAGCGTATACTCATTGGGCTCTGTAGACTTGATGATCAGATTGATCAGATGAGGCACTGAGTTCTTGGTGATTACCTTATTGATCTCCGCTTCATGGGTCAGTAGTTGGATCACCTTTTCTTTATCCCCATTGTACAGTTCGAGTAGGAGATTGCCCATCGTCGTCTTTACTCCTTTGAAGTCATCCAGCCTCAGGATCTTCTCATGCTGCAGCATCTGCAGGATTCTCGATTTACCGATTCCCTGCTCACCAGTCACCAGGAGATTCACTCGCTTATGAAATAGATCATTGATCTGCTTCAGCTCCTCTTTCCGACCTACGAACAAGTCAGCTCCGACCGCTCGCTTATTCAGTACGAATACATTCCGCTTTGGAAACCATCTGTCTTTGAGTCGTTTTAGACGACTACGTTTATCGATCCTTTTGATCGCATTTCGCTTCTCTTGCTCTGCTACATGGAGATATATTTCTGTTGTTTTCTGAGAGGCATGTCCCAGGAGATCTTGAGCTGTCCGGATATCTCCACCTTGCTTGACCACTTCACTGGCAAAAGTATGTCTCAGCATATGTGGCGAAGCCGCATAACTGCTGTTCTTCTTGATCATCTTCCAGACATTCTTTCGACTGATATGTCCTCTCTCAGAGTTCGTCGGGAAGATGTAGGCATCATCCGATTTGTCTTTGAGTTTGATATAGACCTCAGACATCGCCTCGATGAGTCTTGGCGTCAGTGGTATGGTTCTGTAGATGGGTTTGTCGGATCTCTTCTTGAGGGACAGGACCCTCAGCTCGTGTGATTGAAAGTTGAAGTTACCGACCTTGAGCGTTGTCATCTCAGTGACTCGCAGTCCACAGTCCAGCATCAGCAATATCATCAAAGTATGCCTTGGATTTCGCTTCACGTTGTCCAGGAGAGTCGCTTGATCTCTCTCGCTTAGTAGTGGTATATCTCTTCCGTCCTCAATCATCCGTTTTTGATAAACTCCAAATATTATTCCGATTTGAGCACTTTGGGGCCGATTTCACTTGGTCGAGCTTTCGAAAAACATTTTCGGCAGCGGAGGGGTGTGGGGAGGTGACACTCTATGTATTCTGTTACCCTATAAAATGACCACAAAGGTGACCTCTCATTACCCTGTTTCGAGTGGTTTGGGGCGGCTTTCGCCAAACAATATTCGGAATTATGGGTCTTAACACGGTGAGAGTTAAAGTGATACTTTAAGGGCGATTGCTGGTGATAAGTCATTTTGACTTAACTTATCGAAACAAAGTGATCGTCCCGGTAGCAGTCTCGATTGGCTCATCTGGACTATGTCGATAATGCAACTGATACAGATATACGCCACTCATCGCTGGACTGTCTCCATAGCTGCCATCCCAGCCCTGAGTCTCATCTCGACTGTGGTACATCTCATTGCCCCAGCGGTCATAGATATTCAAACTGTAGTCAATCATATCACAGTTACTGGTCACTACGAAAATGTTATTTCCTGTTCTACTGCTTAGATGAATCCCATTTGGAATATACGTATGGCATTGAGGAGGTGTACAATCCATTTCATACACTATAATACTGTCCCGATACGTACAATCTGAATATGTCGCATCAAGCGTGTACATTCCACCTTCTAATACTTCGATAAAGCGCTCAGTAGATCCAGTAGACCATAGATAGGTGTCGGCAGACTCATTTGATATGATTTTAATTTGCTCTCCTTTGCACAGGATGGTATCAGTCGGCAAAAGGCTACGTTCTCTTGGTGCTCGAGCTATAGTGATACTTTCTTCTACTATACATCCTGTTTCATCTATGATACTGACTCCATATAGTCCCGCAGTATTTATCGTCCGTATAGCCGTGGTCACTCCATCAGACCAGACCACATCGTCGTATTCTGAAAGATCTATAACCAGTGAATCTGAATGGCATAAAACTGTGTCAACGGGTAGTGAAATTTCCTCTGACTCACTCACATTTATAGTATCGACTTCCATGCATCCCTGCGAATAAGCAGATAATATATAAGTCCCACTATCAGTGATCTTTCTATCATATCCAGTATAGCCATCAGACCATATAAGGCTATCAAAGCGTTGTGTGTCGAGCTCAATCGAGAGCGTATCATATGAGCATAAGACTATACTATCAACTAAGTCTAACTGAGGTATATCTACCTGATCTGCTCTAACAACAAAGCTTGGTAAACGACTCCTTCTTTGTCTTAGCCCCTCTAAAAAAAGACCATCATCTTCATAATTACAATCCTGCCCTAATTCCTCTGGGTTATTGATAACACCCAGAAATTCACTATTCCGTTTTGTTAGATATATTTTATTGTCGTAACCCTTCTGCATAAAACTAAACCAACTAATCTCTACATTAGGTCGACCAACAAGAGCTTTACTATTGATGATAGAACTCCCATTATAGACAGAAAGGTCATATTGGTATAAGTGAACATCGTACTCTATTGCTCCCGGCACTCTCCGAGAACTACTTTCAGTAACATATAATTTGGAACCGCTGGAGGAGAATGCCAACCCACCGCTTGGTATATAACCATCCGTCAATGGTAATAAAATAGGATTGGATATACGTCCTGTAGATGAATCAAAAGAAAATAAACTTATACTATCAGCTGTACTCGAGAACGCAATTAAAGTATTTTGTGAATTAATTTTTAGGGAGCCAATAGCACTGGTAGTAAAAGGTTCTTCCACTAAAGAAAATCCTACAGAAGTATTTAAAATCTCTTCAATGCCATTATGCCCTAACCTGATACTATAAAATGTGTTTCCAACTTTACTATGAGATATAATCCATATTGATCCGCAATCTCCTTTGGTGACTGTTAGATACTCTCCTATGCCATCAAGCACCTTAACATTTTTATATTCTTCAATAATATCACCTTTCCCCCCATCTGCTCGCAAATCAATTATAGAATACAACATTTGGGGAGATGAAGACTCAATTCCTTGTGTATAAAAAAGATATAGTTGATCTAAATTAGAAGGGGAGGGCACAAAGATGGCACTATTAGATGAAGAATTACTTCCTAACAAATCATCTCCATTTGGGGTTATGTGATGCAAGTAGTTCCTTAATGTTTCTCCATCTGAATAAAGGACAACATCACCATTACTATTCGTATATGTTGAAACATGTTCTACGTCTTTACTTGTTTGACCTATCTGTTCAACTACAGGTGACCCAGAAGTCCAGTTAATCCTATAGCTATCATTAAGATACCATATCTGATCATGCACTCCTTGTGATATCATCATATATGGCATCATGATAGCTATAGAAATTATTAGATAACATCTATTGATTTTATGCCTCATTGATTATTAGCATAGTTTGATAATCATGATCAATAGTCTATTTAATTTAAATCGATAATTAGCTACAAAGACCCAGTATATATGCCGCTACAATATCTTGATCGGTAGAATCAACAGTTGTTTCTCCTTCTCCTAACTCAAAATAAGATATGATTGCAAAATTATCGGATGAACACGATGAGTAACCATCATAGGCAAACCCAGAAGGCGCTGCATCACCACCCGTTGTATATTCATTAATATAATCTTGAGACTGAGCGATATCTGCTCCTGTTATAGAAGTTATTGACGAATCATATATACAATTTGAATTTGTAGGAAACTGCGTCCAATCCCCCCACGGATTTGCAGAAGAACAGGCATATGATTTATACTGTTTTACTCCCTTAAGTGCTTTGTATTCATTCATACGCTCTACCACTCTGTTTATTCGTTCTAAGGACAGAGGTTCATGACCTTGAGCAATCATGTAATTATTCAGTTCTTCAAAAGTTGGTGGATCATTATTTATAGATGAGTCTTCAAAATTGGTTATATCTTCTGTACATCCAATTGAGATGAAAATTAATGCTGATAAAGTCAAAATAATACTTTTCATTTTGATAATATTTATGATGAGCTTCAATGTGTCTGTTGACTGACGAGAGATGAAGTAATTGCTCCCGAAAGATATTTCTGACCAGTTGCCTTGGTTACAATTATATCGAGTTAGTAATACTCCTGATGCGCATCAATTCATATCTGTTACCTTGCAACTATTATTATGATCAGATTTCTTAGTACTATACGAGACGACACCAACTATTGAAATGTTCGATTGGTTAATTATTTAATATAGGTATCACTACAAATTGGTACTTACATTAACTGATTAAGAAAAGTGGCGGTTGCTTCTCACACAACCGCCAAAGGTTCTAATACTCAGAAGGAAACAGCACAGTGGTATATGCTCTATTCGCTTCGGTGATGATCCAGACTCGAGTCTGCTGTCGCTGATAGGAGTCTGTTATCTGTAGGCCTTTCGGCAAATTGTAGCTGCTGATGATTCGCCCTCCATGCTGCAAAGAGTAATCATTCATCTCTTTGTCATGAGCGGAGCTATCACCCCAATCCTGATATCTATGTCGTCCGACACAGCCCAGGACAAAGCGACTGAATAGGGAAGAGTCCGCCACTTGTCGATTGACTCCCTGAGTCATAAAAAGCTGACCGATATTGATGGCCTCCTTTTGCTTAGATTTTGTATTCATGAATAAAGTATTTGTGATGAAAAAAAGAGTTCGGCAAGCCTCACACTGAGATCGAACCGATAGGCAACAAAAGGCGAGGGATGGCCTCCGCAGGAGTTCGGGGGACAGGACAAGGTGGAGATCGTGACGTAGGAGCGATACTACCTTGGCCAGTCCATGGCAAAGCAGATTTGCATAGCGGATCGATCTCAACAATGGAAGTCAGCACATTTTGGCTGTGATAGCAGCTTGAGAAATGACTACAATATGGAAAGCTGCATCAGCACCTTTCTATTGAAAATCTTATAAGGCGGTTTTTCTGTTGATTTCGGATTTCTTGTTTTCCCCTTGTATTGGTTCTCTGCAGGAACTATGTCAGCTGGAAACTGGACCCTGAATATGGAATGGCTCGCCCTCTGCGAGTAGGGCAGGGAACTCCAGACTGAGAGTGTCGATTCGACATGGAGGCTGGAGAAGAGCGGTATGATAGAAATAGGAATCACCAGAGGTGATCGTACTACAAGGATATTCACCGCTCGCTGACCTGCCCTCGCAGGGCGAGCACAAGGATCGCAGCGAGCACGTCACAGACATAGTGCATGCATACCTGTGTATGAGCGGGGCCTTGTCTGTGGCGAGTCACAGTGAGAACCGTGCCACTATAAGACTGTCGCCTGTCAGCACCCATTCGCTACAGGCTCGTCTCTCGACGATAGGAGAGTGTCGAGTCCTACGATATAGATTGATTTGCCCGACAGGAGAAGGACAGTCGGTGCTGAGGCTATAGATCATGACAGTCACGACTGCAGTGATGGCCTTGCGGCGTTTGGATTGTGTGCGGTCTGACTGGCGTGATCTATGTACAGGAGCCTCAGCACGCCATATAACCCAAAGACATAAAGGAGTAGAACGAAGTGGAGCGACTGACAAAAAGAGGCTACGCCTACCAGACAAGTATCTACGGCTCTCTGTGTGTAGCGCAGCGGAGCACAGTGTGCCGTAGGCCACTGCTTTGGGCCGGCCTTGGAGGGCATGAGCTACTGATCAAATGCAATGTGTCCTGGAGTCGATGTTTTGGTCAGCGAGCTGGGTGAAATGTCGATTCCAGGAATGATCTGTAGCGAATCTGCAGATACGTTTTTTATCCATATTCATATCCGATACTCGCATTAAAAAGTTTCCAATACGGCATCAATCTTTCATTATTCGGTTTCATTTAATGACATACTCTGAATAATCATTATGAGAGAGTCAAGATTGTTATCATAATTCGCATTATTATCTATAAAGGCTTCAGATCCAAAGTGCAAATAGTCATTACCCTTAAAGTCAAGGTATAACTTACCGTATGTCATAGATCTATCAGGATCAATATCTCTCAGATATAATGCACCATATATACTATCACCTCGACAAAATGTCTGCCGCAATGGAATAGTACCATAAATCTCTATTCCTTCTATCATAACACTATCTGGTGGATTGATCGAAATACTATCAAAAGGATGATACGCATGGAAATCGGCACAGGGAGGAAAATCAGTAATTGCAAATAACTGACAATGCCCCATAGTTATAGAAGCATGGCTCACTCCCGCTGATAAATAATCAGCGGTATAAAATCTTGGGGTAGATACATAGTAATTATTACGAGCTCTATGCCGGTGCCATTCTTTTGGCACAAAATATTCAAGACACTCTACAATTAATGGCTCCGAAATCGGGTCATCATCCTCAACAGTACATTGACATAGACAGAGCATTATAAAAGCGAAACTGGCAACCATTATTAACCTCATATTTTCATCATTTTTAAATTTGTTTTGTATGGGGTGTTGTCATTTAATACGAGAGAATATATTCCTTTATCCTGGTTATCTAAAAGCCCGTCTACTCTCTTCGCCCCTCCCTTAAATTCTTTATTCTCAACAATATTCCCTTTTTCATTAAAAATTGAAATGGAATATATCATAGGACTTATTGTTTTTCGCTCAGTTCGATTGAAGGCATCTTTTATTTCAATTTCATAATCATCTATCGCTTCAATAGTATAACGATGTGATGTAGGATTAGGATAGGATCTGTACCAAGAACCCGTATGAATAAATGCATAAGTTGGATTATTAAAACACTTATCTGGGTCATTATTATAATTCACATTAAAAGAAGCATATCCATTTGGTTGAAGGTATAAATACATGGTTCGCCCATTATTCTGAGTACTCCAACTACCGTAACCACTAGATAATGACCATGCGAATGAAGGTGTATGAATTGCATCAATCTGTACTGTAACGTTTTGTTCAGAAATATAATTCACAGAATATAGGGGTTGTTGACCCGAGGAGGGAAGTGTTTTTGATCCCCACACCTCTGATGATACAGCTTCTGTAATTAATGTGTTAGATTCTATTTTCTTTCTCATCGCTCCAACCTGTTCCGTTGAAAAGTTTGACATACAATCTGGATGAGTATAATCCATATAGTTATGGAGATCAGGTTGATAAACTAATCCAGTGCTTGGTTCGGTTTTTGGGTTTAACCATACGCAAGAAGGCGAAACCTCCAGGTTTAATCCCCCTTTAAATAAACCGCCACCACATGGACTCGTTCCTAATCCTTGATAGGTAGCTGGTGTATCGCAGAACCTGTCTGCTTTATCAGTACAATTAGCTCCACTAATCATTTCTAAAGAAGTCTCAACATTTCCAGGCCCAAAGGTATGCTCCAACCCTAATATATGTCCCATTTCATGGACAGCTACTGATGTAGATGACAGCAGTCCTGTAAATCTAAGCTTACCCCCGAGCCCAATAGATGAAATTAAAGTGCCAGAACAGTGAGCTGTACCGCCTAAGCAATCATTATACTCTGGAAATAAATAAATATCAATTCTATCTAACTGATGATCAATTGCCACATAACTAGTAAAATCGCCTAGTGATGCGACATTATATGCACCGTCATTATCCAAATATCCAGGAACGTCAATATTATTAAACATTATGTAATGTGGGTTGAATGCATCATTTAAATCATCCATGATATCGTCTACTCTCGATAAGGGAACACCACCATTACCGTTAGCATCACGAACTATATGAAAATAAACGTTAACACAATACCATTTGTCCCATTCAGATGGATTAGCATAAACGCCCATATCAACATCTTTAAAACAATGTTGTCCTAATAAATTAGATACAACGATGAAATAAAATAGAGTAATTAAAACATTCTTATTATACACTATACTTTAACGATAAAGTATTTATACTTGCAGACATATGCAACCTCCGAAAACAAATCAGGTATAAATACTCATTTAGTTAATGATACTGAATAATATTCTCGACACCCCTGCCGTCTCTCATTCATACCCTTGTAACGTTTGGCCCATCGAAGGATGGGCTTTTTTATCTCAGTATAGAAACGGTACCCGTACGCATCTCTGGAGCCAATCCGTCAAATCGATAGCTGAATTGATAGGTATACACTCCTGATAGGAGCTGGTTATTCCTTTCTCCATTCCATGATTCATGGGGGTTACTGCTGCTGTATACCACAGAGCCCCATCTATCATACACCTGAAGATCATACAGTGACCAGGCACAATTAGAAATAGGCTGAAAAGCAGCATTACCTTTTGTGCTGCCTGGATGGATGGCATTGGGTAGGTAGACATGACAATCACACGACGCACTGTACTCCTCTACATGTAACATTGTATCCAGTACTTCACACTCTGTGACTAATTCTACTTCATATGTGCCGGACTCATAAAAGACTAAAGAGTCAACTAATAGTCCATCTATATATAGCTCACCACTATATTGATCTGATACTTCATATGTCGTAAACCGATGATCACAATCTGGCTCACTGGATAAGCTAATGGATTCTTTTAACGGATAAGGAGCAACAGGATACGAGGTTAGCATCGGAAATTCTCTATAACCGTTTTCATGCTTATTTCTATGCTTTTTAGTATATATCGCATGTTCTGTAGTGCTATTCAAAATTACTGCTAAACTATCATATGGGTTCATAACTTGTATTACCGATGAATCATGTGGTGAGATTTGCATATCAAGTATTCCTTGATCATCTTCATAATGAGACACAATTTTGCGAGATGACTTAATTGTTTCAATATCATTCGAACTCAGATCGTATTGGGTGAGGCCTTCTTTAAACCCCTCATCGGCATATAGATACTTTCCATGATAATCCATAATAATTGGTGCTATATACTTAATCACAGGCTCAGGTTTTGGAGGATCTGAAAACAACTCACCGATTAAGACGACAAGTCCTGTATAGCTGTCAAATTCATATATTTCTATAAATGCTTCGCCTATTCTATCTTGAAGAATTATGTATCTACCATTCGGAGATATCAACGCTCGGCGATGAGTATCACTCCGACCAGATAGTTCCATTTTATACTGATCCAGATACTGTGGACTAAGTCCTTGGTCAGTAATATGATATGTACTGATCCCATCATTATCCACAGTGACTAACCATATATCTTCACAAGGCCCAGGCTTAGATACCATACCCAAATCTGCTCCGGTTTTTAAGAAAATATTTTTTTGTCCTTCTATTACTGCTCCCAGATTATTATTCAGACTCAAGTCTACCACAGAATATCTCAACTTATTCTGATAAGTCGTATCATCTTGGAGATCGATATATCGATCTAATGTTTTCCCAACTGTAAATACATAATATAGAGAATCACTCTTTGGGAATGGGCATATTATGACTGACTGCTCAAGAAGTCCGTCTCCTCCTATAGAGTCTCCATTGGTCATGATATGATGATGCTTATCATATACATGCTTACCATCTGAATAAAACAGGACTCCTCCATCCTCATCATGTATCATAGCAATTCTGGAAAATACAGTAGTTAACGGTTCCGATAAATTAGGATTCTCAAAAGTATCAAATGAGACCTCACCATCCTCATCAATAGTCATGCTATATTGATCAGTAAAATACCAGGTGTGGGACTGGCCTCGAATAAGGTGAGGGAATAGTAGGATAATAGTGCACAGTACTAAATAATTAAGCAGGCTATAGTTTAGCCTGCTTAATCTTGATCTACTATTTCTTTTCTGATCTCTAATTAATAGTACCATATACTACTTCTAATTTACTCAAGTCCCTAAACATCGCACTCGAATATGGAGTAGGAAATTCTCGCTTATTTTGTGAACTATAATTATAATAAGATTCATAGATAGTGTTGTAATCTACACTTTCTGTGTCATCTGTAAACTCATCAAGGCTTAATCTATAACATCTCAAAAGAACATCGTTTTCTTTCCAATCAAGCCCACTATAAGTAACCTCCTCTGGAATATCAGATCCACTTAATAGAATAGAAGGAAAAACAGCTTCTATCGCATTTAATTCATCACCATAATCAAAAGATCCATCTCCATCAAAATCGTACATGCTCTTGATATGTCCTTCAGTCGGATAGTCATGTATTGGATTCCCATTGATGTAATGTTGTACTACTGCTAAATCTTGTGAGCTGAGGGTTGGATTATTTCCATCTATCCAGCCAGCGTCTTCCGCTATATCTGCAGGAAGTAACTCTATCCCGAGTATGTGGTCTGTAAGCATATCCTTATCCGTATTATCCACTACTTCATCAAAATTCACATCCATCAATGTCCAAATACCACCAATATCGCTTAAGGCTTGAGGTAAATATGAAATGAGTGCAGCCGAACAAGTTCGATTGTCTTGGGTATTCCCTGATCCATTATATGGGTATAGATCATTAAGTACCGTAATATCATGTGATGGTAGCGTACCTTGAGTCAAGTAGTCAACTGAAGTAAATGGATAATAATCATAAGACATTATTGATGTCTTCTTTGAGACTCCCAATCCAGTAGAATAGTTAGCCCCTCGAGTATTGTCACTATCACGCACATGAGAATGCTTTAATCCCATTATGTGCCCGACCTCATGGAGTAATACATTTCTTCGTTCAAGATCCTTAGATGAGCTAAAAAGATTTTCCTGCATTCTCAAATTACTCCCGATTTTACCAGTAATCTTTGGCAAAGATGCAGAAGATCTCGGACCGGTCGTTTTACTCACTGTTAATTGAGGATTAGTACTTGTCTCATTAAATACTATCTTATCAGAGATTATATCAGAGTATAGATCGAAAGCGTCCTGTACTTCCTGTCGGTATGCTGTTGGATAATTTGGGTCGAATGCGTAATACACATTTATCTGCACAGCCTCCTCCGCTGAGCAGTCATTAGTTCCATTTGACACAGTACATCCGACACATCTTATAGGTGCCTGACCACCAGGCATGGTGTTATTTGGTCGAGAGGTGCTGACTTTATTCGGTTTGACCTTTATTTCCTTTGATCCGATCTCAATCAATAAGTCAGATGCTGCAATCTCAATGTTACCATCGGTCAATAGTAAAGATTCTTCATCAAAAGTAAAATCTTGAGGATTCAATCCTTTTAGCATTAGCCCTTCATTAAGCAAAGGATGTAAGGCATCATTGCTAATGGTGTCATTAATGCCCAGCATTGAGTTTTCATTACATGAAGAAATCATAAATCCTGTAAAAATTAGTGCGAATAAGAAAATTGGATACTCCAATTTGATTTTAAATACGTTTTTCATCATTAAAGTATTAGTATTTGAAAAAATAGGTTTCATACACTAATACCACGAAGCGGGACAAAGCCAATAAATACCAAAAAGAAATCAAGCCCGTTATACTATAAATATGCCTTCTTTACCATGGCTAAATCTGATGAAGACAAACTATTACAACTAATTGAAACAGCAATTAACGTCCGTGATATTCCTCCGCTCCCAGCTCATCTGGATGACATCGTGAAACAGAAAATTCATGAACAAAAATCTCAAGAGGAATAGGAAGGTGTCAAATCTTCATTATTCCTTGAAATAATTGTCATTTCAGCAGTGATTTTCTTCAGTTTATCAATCGATCGTAGTTTTACTTTTCTCAAAGAAGACTTTTTAAGACTATATGTGTCAGTAATATGATTTAATATGTCTTCTGGTATATCCCTAACCGACTGATATGATAATAACAAAAACAATATTTCTCTTTCCTTTTGAGATAATTGTTGAATCGCCTTTTCTAATATGTTCTGATTAGACCCTTTGGCTTCTTCAGTGCAAGTACTCTCAATAGGAATACTCATTAGTACGGACTCTTCTAATAAAATCGAACACTTCTCGTCTCGCATTGACTTTAGGAAATTATTTCTAACTATTCCTGCAAGCCATAACTTTACTCTGGCATCCGACTTAGTAGAGTCGGGTGTAAAACGGTCTGAATTGTCATATACATTCATAAATGAATCTATTAAAACCTGCTCTGCTCTAAGCTGAACATTAGCAGATCTTCGACAATAGTAATACGCTGTCTTCCAGACATAAGTCTTATAGCGTTGATAAAATTCATTAAAGTAATTTTCTCGATGCTTCGATTTCTTGGAAATAAATTCTATCAATTCATTTCCAGATAGTTGATGCGTTTTCCTCATTCTGAATACCTAAATAATAAATGTGATTAATTTAGGCCTATTATCAAATATGCAACTTAAAGGTTTCTAATTTTAGAATATTTCATATATGATGTTTTTTCTATTGAAATTTGTATCTCTCATTTTATCCAATGAATTTGTCCAGTCAACTAAAACGGTCGTTTTTCTTTACTCTCTCCACTTCTTTTCGCACCTGATGTATAGTGTTAAAGTGTGAAATTTTTTGGTTAATTATACTCGTTAATTTATTCTATTCGCTTTTTTGCTTTTCTTGACCGCTTCCCTTTACTTGTGTTGAAATTCAGATCAACATGAAATTCGGATATGCCAGAGTGTCTACCAGAGAACAATCACTTAATCGTCAGATCGATGCTCTCACCACCGCAGGATGTGAGAAGATCTTCAAAGAGAAAGTATCTGGTGCCAAGTCAGATCGCCTCGAGCTCCGACTACTCCAATCCCAACTAAGAGCTGGTGATACAGTCGTCATCGATAAGCTGGATCGTCTCGGCAGATCTCTCAAGGATCTCATAGCTATCGTCAGTACATTAGAAGAGAGAGGCGTCAGTTTCATCTCTCTCCAGGACAACATCGATACGTCTACCGCTTCTGGTAAATTGATCTTTCACATATTCGCATCACTGGCAGAGTTTGAAAGAGATCTCATACGTGAGCGTACCCATGCAGGACTATCCGCAGCTCGTGCCAGAGGTCGCAAAGGTGGTCGTCCCAAAGGACTATCTGACAAAGCGAAGCGTACTGCCATCACTGCAGAAACTCTCTATAAATCTGGAGAACATACCATCAAAGAGATCTGTGAGCAGCTGTCTATCTCCAAGCCTACTTTGTATAGTTATCTCAGAAGCAGGAACGTAAGCATTGCTTCCTCTTGAGTTTATTTCTTTATCTTGTAGCTTAACAACCTGAGACTTGCCTAAGAATTTCTGCAATTTACGGGTGTTATTGAGGCGTTTACCTCAAGGGGTCAGTTCTGAATGAGCTGACCTTTTCTTTTTTCTCCTCTTGACTTTTGTCAATTCTTTGTCATTTACATACCTTCCTTTTGTGACCATTCATCTCTTCAGCCGTCTTAACTAAAAGAGGTCCCATTTTACTGAGACCTCTACCAATTACTAAATTGGTCAACAATTGGATTTGGGGTTATTTTTAAGAACACCTTTTCCAGCTGGTAGCCCTATTAAGAAAAAGCAGAAGCCTTGGAAATCCTACTGACCAAGGCTTCTTTTAAACTCTTTGAAGTATTGATTTTTGTAACCCTATTGACTCTTTACTATTGTTAAACCAATTCGCTTTCAAAGATTTTGAGGAACTTTTGTCATTTAAAATTACTACTTATTGCACGTCTCCACTTGTGGCATCCCTCTTTTCTTTGTACCCCAGTTGACCCTTTAGCAAGATTCTCTTCATTAACACCCTTACTATTTGCAATTTATGGAGCATATCATACTCATAGATGATGATAAAAACACCAATCTCTACCATGAAATCATCATCCAACAGGCTTTTGCCAATATCCGTGTCAAATCATTTACAGAAGCTGAAATAGCGCTCACTTTCTTAGCTAATTCATCCGCTACTATCAGCTTAATATTCAGTGACCTGCGGATGCCCTATATGTCTGGATGGGAGTTTGTGAAAAATTATCAAATCCTGTATGAGCAAAATACACAAACAGCTCCAGTCATCATGCTCAGTGATAGTATTGACCGTACGGATACAGATATGGCTAAGCAGTTCAACTGTGTTATTGACCTCCAAAATAAACCGCTGGATATTAATAAAATACCGCAACAGCTGCTCATCACAGATGGCCTTAGGCCATAAAAAAAGCACTACCTATTAAGCAGTGCTACCGACCAATATTGATGATTCAATATCAAAGTCAAATATAGCAGAGTTTATAATATGTGTGCCTCACCCAAAGCATTGATTGATCCACAATATATCCTGCTCCATCAGGCACGAAAATAGTGCTCAAAATACACAGTTTTTTATACTGAGTTTTTACACTATGATTGATAGGGTAGAGGGCCTATTTCTGAAGTGTATAGAAAACGGTGGGTTATTGAACTAATTAGTATCTATACTTGTGGAGTGAGCAATATAAATAGTTTTAGTTCGTCCTTTGTCCTAAATTCAATTTATGGATTCGCTAACTCAATGTCTATTAGGTGCTGCTACTTTTGCATTGGTAGAGGATAAGAATATTGGTAAGAAATCATTGCTGATAGGTGCTGCAGCTGGTACACTACCAGATCTCGATGTTTGCTTCGCTCCCTTGTTTAATGATGTAGAGTTCCTAACGGTACATAGGAGCGTTTCTCATTCTATATTTTTTGCGGTCATCGCCAGTATCCTCCTCGGTGAAGTATTTCACAGAATGTATAAGCGAAAGTTTCGCAGGTTTCATTGGCAACTGGCCTTCTTCTTATCCATTTGGACACATGCCTTGCTCGATTGGTGTACTACTTATGGCACTAAGCTGATTAGTCCTTTTGATGATCACCTATTCTCTCTCAATAGCATTCATGTATTTGAGCCTATTTATACTATAATACTGCTAATAGGAGTCATTGCTCATGCACTGAAATCTCATATGACTCGGTCTCGTATACTGTCATTGTCACTGATGATTTCGACTGGGTATCTCATATTGGGAATCATTTCTAAAAATCACGCCTATCATCACTTTAAGTCTCAGATAGATAAAGACGGGATCGTTTATGAAGATATCCTCGTCTCACCAACTCCACTAAATTCACTACTATGGCATGGAATCGTAAGGACTAAAGAAGGATATTATTTTAGTACGTATAGCATATTTGATGGAACTGAAGAAGTAGACTTCCAGTTTGTAGAAAGTGATCACGAGATGCTATCATCTATAGCTCAAAACAGATTGGTTAAATACTATCTCGATTACACCCAGGAATATCCATTAGTCAAACGAGAGGAAGACGGTACGATAAAAATATATGCCATTAAGTATGGACCTATCAACTACTTTGGCAAACCTGAATTTGTGTATCCACTTACGTTTAATGAAAATGATTCTTCAGAAGAAAATATCTTTATAGACTATGGTGGCAAGCAAAGAGGTCCTGTAAAAAACTATAAAAATTTAATACGCAGAATTATTGGGTATAAATCTTAACTCTGCCCTTAATTGGTATAGATTGAAGTATAGAAACTAAGCTATAATTGGTTGAAATCTACGTCAAATTAGACTGGTTTTTAGACTAAGTTTCTATCCATGTTGTAAACGGTCGTTTTGTGGACTTACTCTGCGCCAATAACTATTATTAATCTTTCAGTCTGCATTCCTAACTGATAAATTAGTGACTACCTATCGAATTGAGAATAGAATTGACTTACATCGGTCACCTTATCGGGATAAGCATTGATTACGTGATTTTTTATACTTTCTCCTATTGCTCTTAACTCAGACCGATCCCGTGATCCATAACCAACCGTGTAATAATTAATCTTTATATAATCATGTGTCGAAGGATCTATGCTATAATCAAGAGCGGTTGTGTCAATATTCAGATAAAACATTCCATCAAACATATCAAATACGTAAGCTTTATTCGAGTCCAGCTTTTCTTGACCGTAAAAATGACTTATTGGTGTTTGACTATTTCCTAAATAAAATTCTCTATTTAATATGCCCTTAACACTGCTATGTTGTGTATAGAGAATTCCACTTTCTGGAACAATATATTGTCGCTTGTTCTCATGATAGATTGGCTCTTGGCCGTCAGGTATTCCAAACAAGACAACAACTATACCTTCAAAATTTTCAGGTAAATAATACTCTTCTGGTTCAGCGTAATTCAAACAGCCCAGATGATAACTAACCAATATTATTAATACAAATAGCTTCCTCATTGCTCGTTATTTTGTGTGAATAGAGCGTTCCAAGCTTCTACCGAATAGACCTTACCATTGTATCGAATATTTGCAATATTCCCACTTTGATCGAATCTGATAGTTATTGGTTGAATTGTCCCCATTTTGCGATATGTATTACCCAATAATCCTGCCGCAGGGCCAAAATTCGGGCCAAAACTTGTTTCAAATGTATTTAAGAACACAGACTGTCCAGATTGGTCTGATAGAAATGTTTCATTATTAGGAAATCCGTCACCAGAAATAGAACCGCTAATAGTCGCTTCCGTTCCTCCATCTCCTAAGTCAACTACTCCAATCTGAATAATTCCATTAACATCTATATCCGGTGATGGGGGAATTAAATCATTGTTGCCAAAGAGAGAAAAAGAAAGAGTAGATATACCATCATTCCCCTGAGCCATTGAAGCATTCGAAAATGCTTCAGATTCTGTTGATCTGCCAGTTTTAATACTCACTTAGCTTGCAAAGCTCTGGAAAATGAATTCTTAAGTCTTTCTTAAGGCACTTTTCGTAGTATTCATCATTAAATTCCTGAAAGCGTTTGTTGTGTTTCACGTAACATCATCTAAATGTTATATAACTTTACATAGATCGCTTTGAATCTCATGTAAGTTTCATTTGCCATATACTATAATCATTAGTATTTCATATTCTAAGTGGTCTTCGACAATGATAGCTTTACTTGTTTTGCACGAACAAAGTTCGTAATATTTCTTTCTTCGATCATTTTGGCTAATTTTTCTGAAAAGAAAATATTAGAGATTCCAGGAATAGAAATCATTGAAAATGATTGATATGAAGCAGGCAATACAACTTCATCAAATTGCAGAATTTCGTCTGAATTTAAATAGTCTTCTACGGAAGGAATACTCAAATATGGTTTAACAGATTTAATAGAATCTCTAATACTGTAAATTTTAGAATCCTGAAATATTACATCGTTTAATGAGATTTGTGAGCAATGAAAAAGATAGTATTGATCAATAGAGTTTCTTATTTCTATATTGACTAATCTAAATTCGTGTGAAGGCACATTGGCATCCAATAAAATATCAACAAATTTACTGCTGACGATATAATTAAAGCTTTTCATATATGGTGTGAATACCATAACGTCAGTTAAAATAGCTCGCTTTTTAAGCGCACCGCTTATTTCTATATTATCTAACTCAATTGATTGATATTGATGGTTATGTTGAACATCATAATTCGAAATATCAAGAGTATCTTGATTACAGGAGTTAGACAAATCCTGAAAATCAACTTCAATTTGGTATAATCCATCTTTGACACCTACAATTTTAGGGTCTGCAGAATTTGTATATTGTATATATTTTTTCACGACTGATTGTACTTTCTAAAGTAATCATTAAGTTTTTTCCCGCTTCGTTGAGCATCATTTATAAGAACCCTTAAATCCTTTTGCAACTGGATTATGCTTTTCTTACTTAATTTCCCTGTCCTCTCTAATTGTATTAAAATGTTTCGGACATAGTTACTATACTGTGGGTGATTCCCATGAAACGGTGTAGGTAATTTTTTTATGTTCGCAGCGTCATCTAATTTCATCAAAGGTTTCAAAAAGCCCTTCATATCTCGAAAAACCGCTCGAGGAATAAGATGGTGTTTCTGAATTTTGGTGGTTATTTTCATGACACTCTTAACACCTCCTCCAGGTCCAGCATTAATTGTTCCTGTTGTAGCCGGTATTATCTCAGTTGATCCATCTCTCAATTCATTATGTAAGGCATAATCTTCTGATACAGAAGAATTTATAACATCGTTTGATGCAACAGAAATTCCAGTACTTACACCAAATTCAGGATCATCAATAATAGATGAATGATTCTTTCTGTTTTCAATAGCAAAAGAGCCGTCACTTTGTTTAACTATTCTATTAGAGCTAAACAATCCAAGTCTAATGCCATGTTCTTTAGCATAGTCTTTGGCAGCACTTCGACTTTCAAATAAACCGAATGGATCTGTAAAGCTGACTGGATTATTGAACCCGTATCGATACGGATTTATATGAGGTGCAAAATTAGCCAATGGATCAGGAGCTAAAAATCTACCTGCTATCAATGGATCACCAAATCTAAAGTCATATCGTTGATAGCCCAAGTCAAAACTGTACTGCCTCTCTTGACCTGTATATCGATGATTATTTTTGGTACTCTGCATCCAATCACCTAACATTTCATATCCAAATGGATAGAAATGATGTTCTGAGGTGATAATAGCGACTCCCGAACTATCTTTAAATTCTGCTCTGACAGACCCTAAATGATCAAAGGCAAAATAATGATAATCCAGTCCTTGCACTTCAAAAGTGTCTATTCTGGCTTCAAAGTCAGCGCCTAAGTCCACTTCAAAGTTGGGTGTGAGGACTATAAACTCTTCGGCTCTATAGTCTATGTCTCTTGGACTTGATATTATCCGTTCTGAGATGGTCGATAAACTTTCATAAGTTCTATCAATGGCTTCTGATCCTGTAAGCTGTAGATGATCATCATCCAATCCCTTATCAAGTGTCACGTAGCCATTATCATGTTTGATTTGGTCTATGGACCCGTTGAGATACTCTATACCGCCTATATAGTCTCGGATGCGATAGATGACACTATCTCTGACCTCTTCTTGTCGCTGCAGAGAGCCATCAGCTGTGTAGTAATAGATTACCATTCCATTACTATCAGGAATCGTGATTTGATGAGGTAGATTGAGGTGATTTCTGCTGAAATCTGCTACACGACTGGGATCATGTATGACTGCACCATTTTGATTGTAGTCATAGTCATCATTTGCATTGGACTTGTAGCCATTGGATTTAGAAAAAGTGATTCCTCCTTCTGAGATAGTTTTTATTCTATTGGTGCTGAGATAATAGCTAAAGCTCATATTATCAACCGGTGTGTTTGATTTGAGCATAGTGCTGGGATCAACACCATATCTTACAATTGACGAGGGATTTCCTCTCTGATCAGCGTATCCGATGGCCACGTCATAGGTGCCATTTTTGCCTGACTCGAAGTAGAGTGCGTTTGTGAGCATTTTGAGATGATTGTATCCATAGGAGTAGGCTTTCTTATTGCCTCCTGCTGTACGCCAGACACTATGAGAGATATTACCATCTTGGAGAGTTTGGATGCCTGTGGCGAGCCCTCCTGATATGTCACTATTATACCCCAACTTCATGGCGAATAAATCACTACCCATATTATCAGGATCATTGATCTCTGTGAGTAGGCCATGCTCTAAGTACTGATAATCAATTACTTGCAATCCCGCTCCCAAGCTGAGCGATTTTATCTGCTCCTTATGAGTGTATTTTTGTTCTGATAATTCTTCTTCTGGCCAGGTCTGCTCAGGCGTGGTGATCTGGATAAAGGCTTTCTTTTGTCTGCCGATGTGATCATAGGTATATCGCCGCTTGATGGTGATACTATCAGGGATGATCTTTTGATAGGATTCAACAATGTTTGACTGACTATCATAGATCAATGAGTCGATGATGCTGCCTGCCTGCGGATATAATATCGAATTAGAGCGAGTGATGATGAGGCGGCCTGCGCTATCATACTCGTATTCTTGTGTTATGGTATTGTCGTTAGATTCATTGAGTATTGATTTCGTGCTGGCGATAAGCTTTCCTTTCTCGATACCCGTATCGCCCCAACTATTACTGATGAGCGTATCATTGATAGCGGTACTACTATCAACTGCAAATCCCTCATAGGTAACATTGCCATACTGATCATGGATGAATCCATACCATCGACCCTCGGCTTGTCGCTCTCCATCTTGGCGATAGATCAGCAAATCCCTGTCATCATAGATCATGCTGACAGGCTCGCAGTCAGGATCATCTTTGATGATTGGCAGGTCATCTCCGCTATAGACCATACGGTGTATGAGATTGGTATCGCTCAGGCTGGTCTGAGGTGGCAGTGTCAGGTAGGGACGATCTTTGAGATCATACAGCATATAGGTATCTGCTATAGAGTCAGGATCAGTGGTATTCTTAATGGATTTGACCCTACTCAGGATAAGATTGCCTCGCTTATCGCTGAATTTTTCAGTGACTTGTCCCTCAGGATCAGTGGTACTGACCTTATAGAGCGTACCAGGTGCGTAGCTACTGCTCGTTTGATGATTGGTGACTTCTCCTGATACATTGGTACCATAGCTGGTGGTGGTGGTCTGCCAGGATGGGGGCGTGATTGCCTCTTGACGGCTCAGGGGAGAATTCTCAAATTGGGTAAATGTATGCTGATCTTGATTCGATACTTCGTAACCATTCTCATTAATGAATTGTGAATAGGGTTCAAAAGCTTTGTGAGCTCTACCCATTTCATCATAAGCCACCTGTGTCAGAATAGACATTGATTGATCATTTGGATCTTGGAGATAGCGTTTGACTTGTTGTTGGCGACCGATGCCATCAAAAAAGGATAAGCTCACGATCTCCTGTGGATCACTGACATCGCCTATCGATGGATAGTCCATGGTAGTCTTGACATGATTGAGATTGAAACCTGTCCCATAGTGATAGCTCAGTGTATTGACCACACCCTTAGGATCAGTCGCCGTCTGGAGACGTCTTAGGAGATCGTAGGTATAGACATTGACCGTGCCATCGATAGCGGTATCGGCCACCATCAGGTGCGAGTCAGGATCATAGCTGATGGCCTGTCGATAGCTGCCAAAGCTTTCGCTCAATGGCTGTCCTCTCAGATTGTAGCTGTAGCTACGAGGTATCCAGCCTCTATCTGTGATTTGTGCGATTAAGCCCTTATTGATCTCATAGCCATCAATGGTGCTCTGTGTTATCCATTGACCATCCTGCAGCATTTGATTAGCGTCCCAACTACGCTCATAGCGCAGGAGCTGTGTGACCATAGGCGTATTGACAAAGAGGGGCGATCCTGGTGTCCGCAGCTCATCATAGATATAGCGAGTAGCATCCAGCGTATCGCTGCCTACGACATGACTGACCTGATAGGCTGGTAAGAGCTTTTGCTGTGCGATGAGGAGATCACTGATAGTATCATTGATGCTGTAGTCATTTAAGTATCGATAGTGCTGCTCATGTATAGTGCCGTCACTATTGGTCATGAGTGACTGTGTCATCTGTAGGTGAGCGGTATCTCCATAGACATAACTTTGTTCAGTAATGAGCGTATCGATCAGGCTCATACCATCATAGAAGAGTTCTTTACGCTTAAGAGCGGAGCGATACACTGTGTAATTAACCATACGCTCAAAGTCACCATGTTTATATTTTGTCGTACTGACGATGTAGTCATAGTTACTGGCTTCATTGATCTCCTCTGTCCATTTGTATTCATCTAACATATCATCATAGTAGAGATAGTCCTTATTATCTTGATCTGGTGCAGGTACGATTCTATATGTCCAGAAGCTTTCTTCTCGTTGATTATCAGCGATATCCCAGGCATAGCTGTACTCTTCGGATAGGAGTAAGCGTCCATCAGCGTGATAGATCTCCTTTTTTAGTTCATGCCCATTTTTACGATGATCCATGTCGTCGTTATTCTCGCTGTGAGGCACATTATGATAGTAGTGCACGGTCTTGCCCGCAGTGATCGTATCATTGAGGGTGGATACGATGATCTCAGAGACCTGATCATAGCCCACTATACTCCCCTGCGTAGTTCCTAAAGTAGATCTGGAAGTCGCAGAAACAGTGACATTTTCGCAGCTATATGCACAGCATGAAGTACAGCCTCCTAAAACAATCGTTTCAAATTTCTCATAACTTCCACCTCGCTCATAATTAGGTTCATTCATCAATCGTCCTGTACTATGGCCTTGATCATTCGCATAGCTATAGTTTTTCTGAGTCAATAAAGCTCCACCGGATTCATGATTTGTAATACTGGCGATACGTATGCCTCCGATATTTTCACTGGTCGTAATCGTCATAGAGACCCTCTCGTATAGGACTGCTTCGGCAATCGTCTGATAGCCTGCTATCTCCAGTGTATAGCTAATCCCAGCAGTCAATGCACTAATTGCTACAGTATCCTTATATGCGGACTCCATGTGTGATTCATCTATGAGAATTATCGTAGGGCCGCCACTCGTAGGTGTGGCTGTGATGCGCACTCCTCCGATCCATGTCCCTGTCATCATTGCCGTTTGGGATTGATTATAATTGGCCTGATACCTGGTACTATCGGCTGGGGTAGAAGCATTAGATAGCTTCGTATTATAATAGCCCATCAGCATTTGTGCACCGCCACTACCACAGATACTGTCACTACTGATGATCAAAAATCCATTTGCAATATCCATTGCATCTGGAGTAAAGCTATAGCTATTGCTTATATAGTCTGTGGTATTACAACAATCCTCGCCTGGGCCCACCGTACAGTTGATATAAGACTGACTTGGAAAGTCTATTTCATAACTCTCTGTTGTCACAGATTTGGCTCGGGTATTACTACTATAATCGAATAATGAATAGCCACCAGTCGGATAGTCTATACGGTATAAGCTACCATGATCGCTGAAGCTGGGATTTACGTTTCTATTCGCACCATTGAAGCTATGCTGAGGACTGCTATAGCTCGGTATGAGATTATCTCCATTGGTAGCTCCATTGTAATAGCCCCAATGATCGATACTCGTACTTGTCAAACTACTTGGCAAGGCATCGATATACTCAAAACTGTAAGGCGGCTTGAGGTAATATTGATCAGCAAAAATAGTAGTCTCACCAAAGGTCTTTAAGGTCAATCGATTAGTCGAGCAATCATAGGTGAAGCGATAATCTATGAATCGTGTTAAATCATCTGATCCATCCAGATCCCTACGAGATACATTGATACGATCTAAGCGTCTGTCGGTGGCATCTACTGTCACATTATCGGTACAGCTATTATCACTGATCACAAAATCTAAGCGCTCAATCCGTTCCTCATTAATGTACAACTCTGCAGACTGTAAATATTTACGATCAAGAATTGATAAAGCGGGACTATTGCCTTCATTTAGTTGGCCGCCTGCGGTACCGCCACAGCAGCCATCTACATCTATGGACGTGAAGGTGCGAGACTTATTCAAAGCTGGATTGATCGGATACTCATACTCTCCACTGATGGTATCATAGACTAATGCTATACGCTCAAAATCTCCATATGAGCTAATCTCAGACAGGTGCCACGTACTATTGAATGTACGATCATAAAGCGTGTTAGAAGGATCATATCCGCCATCATCAGCCAATGGCTCACCACCCAATCCGACGACATCATCTAACTGCATACGACTTTGCTCCACCACATCAAATAGATAGCGATGGCCATACTCATCTGTAATCAGAAAGCTCGTGATCTCATCTACTGAATCAAAGACAGGCGCTATCTTCAAATCGCTATCGGTAGCCTGATAGATCTCCTTGTAAGGACTGATGTAGAACTTACCACTGCGACCATTGAAGCTATAATAGTAGATGTCATGATTCACCTCGATCGCATTGCGAGCTACATCCTTATAAAATTGATACCAGCTAAAATCAGGCGTACCTGCGGGCTGAGCAAGTCGTAAAGCGATACTATCTGCCTTATCGTAGTAATTGGACTTAGTGTCAGGGACGTTACGAGCGGAGCGAGTGATGCTCCCACCTGCTACTAAGCTCCAGCCCAATCCTACCCAAGTACCCGTATCTTCTACCTTATTACCACCCGTCGCATAATTAAGACTGACTGGCATACTGATATGATTACCCTGCAATACTGGACCTGCTAAACTAAGATTAGCTGTGCCCGTATAGAGATTGACATCTATATCGCCATATTCGCCTAAGCTCGATGCCTCAGGAGTGGTCGGCCATACCAGCTGTTGTCGCAAAGACATCTCTTGGCGTTGATCTTCTTCTGTGTTCTGGCTATACGCAACCGTCAAACTCAGTAATAACAAAATTGGTAATACTCGTCTCATTCTCTTGGTCGATTTTATCTTTTGGTCTAACACTGGTCTTCATACCCGCTACTTTTAGGAAGGGCAACGTTTTTTGTGAGTGTAAGCTAATATAAGAAGAAATGATCGAGAATAGGATCTACTACAGATGGGCTTAATGTTAAAATAATGAATGGTTTACACATTATTTTTTGACATATTATATTTATTTCTATATTAGCTGACCAACATCAAATAAATCGATCCTGTCTGTTAGAATGAATGAGGCTGTCTGGGTATGTACGTGTTTTTGATCCCGTTCTAACATATTGTGATTTTCATATATATCATCACTGCTTTAGCTATATTTGTGGATTGAGTCATTGACTATCCTTGGCGTAGCCCTATCCGTTTGTAATGATGAATTATAAATGATGAATGCTGCCATCAAGATGGCTGTGACGAATGATAAAGAGTTAAAATGAAATTATTCTGTAACCAAAACGAAAAGCTATAAGAGCGAGGCTATAGGAAACATATAGGCATAAAAAAAGGAAGCTGAATTGGACCTCTACTTCCTTTAATATTTTTGCGTAAATGTATATCGTTAATCGATAGTGCAAATATAATTGTATTGCCTAATATATACAATTATCCCGCCAGCAGATTTACGATAAATTAATGCTTCGCTTGGCCAATAGTGTCAAGCATGCAAGCGACAGGTGTACTATATCAGTCACTTTGGACAGCGATAGAGAATATCGCCTGGACCTCTCATACCCATAAGCAACAGGCTATCTGTTTCCTACATTTTCTCCATAGAAAAAGACATATGGAGAATACTACTCCTCATGAATATACCGATCTCGCCGCCGTCTATCTACGTCAGCTCATCCATACACAGTACAGGCTCATCATCAAGCCTCTCCTACAGGCTGGTATCCTCCAATCCACTAACTACTATCGCCCCTGTTGGGCGTAGGCTGTGCCTGCGTCCGAGTGTTCGCTAAAACTCCGTTTTGCGTAGCTATAGTACTTAGGACTTCATTTACCATAGTTCTATTAGGTCTATGGCCATGACTGTAGTATCAACATAGGCATGGATGAGTAGTCCTTTGGATAGGCGGCAGTAGCTCAGACTATCTATCACTATATCTCTGTATACCTGACGAGTGAATATATCTACCCAGTCTACCACTTGAAATGTCAAGTAATAGAGACCTGCTTGATTAGTGATTTGATATCCCGTCGGCATCGATCTGTTATTGATTAAACCAATATACGCAAAACAGATTTTTGCCAAACACCACATCGCAGGGACAGCCTACGCTGAACGGGGGAGAAATGATCGAGAATAGGATCTACTACAGATGGGCTTAATGGTAAAATAATGAATCATCAAAGAGAAATAGTCAATTTTGTAACCTATTGACAATCAATTAATTATGCCTATAATTTACCTTATGTTAAATAGAAAATCGACAATGACGATGACACTATCAAATAGAGAAAATGCTAATGACCAGCAATGACAATGAGAGATAGTATCTGTTTTGCTATGATGACTACCAAGAAGGCATAAAAGAAAAAGTCTCTTTCAAGGGAATAGAAAGAGACTCAATGGCCAGTCCTTTTTCTTAAAAAGGATGAAAGTCGTATGAAGAAACTCTATTGAATTCAATCGCTCAATATGATGATCCGAAGGGATATGTGATATATCAACTACGTATTACCTCCTCGTCATCTATATGTGAATATGAGGCATGAAGCATTTTGGCTTCAAATCTGCATTAATTCCAAAATGAAATATACCCTACTGGCTCTCAGTATCTACTTGCTTGAGACTTGCACCATGAATGGAGATCCTGGAGAAGCCTATCTCGAATTTGATCGAGCTCAGGAATATCAAATGTCCAAGCATGGTGATATCTATGGTATCTACCCGAGTCCAATAGACAGCAATATGATCACTAATGACACCACTATCTACCACCCTGAAAAAGAACAAGGCGGTCCGCCTGAAATCAACGGCAGAGAATAAATGTGATACAATCTCCGTATCTTCATCCTATGAGCATTGATGAAATAAAAGATCAAATCGCTAAGCTCTCCCCTACTGAGCAAGATGATATACGACAGTATATCGATGCACTTCAGAGCAATAAGACTGGCATCGATCCATTCTCAGATGAAGTCTGGGAGGAGATCAAAAGACGTGATGCTGCTCTGCAGTCTGGAGAAATGGACTCCTACCCTGCTCGTGATATCCTCAAAAATATGCTCGATAGCCTCTCGTAATGAGCTATCAAGTCAAACTCTCCAAAAGTGCCATAGATGATATAGACGATATCATCCACTATCTATCAGAGCTCTCCGAAGTGTTTGCTAAAGTCTTCTTAGAAGAATTCATGAGTCATCTCTCATATCTGGAGGACTCTCCCCTACTCTTCATCAAGATCAGAGACGACTATCGTCGGCTCTATCTCAAGCGCTTTCGATATCATGTGATCTTCAAAATCGATGAACCGCAAAAGTCGATAGAGATCCTCGCTGTCCTACACGAGAGTCGTGATCCTCAGCGATGGGTCAAGGGATAGATCTAAGGAATGATGAATGTGAGACGACTGCTCCTAATTTCGCAAAACGGAATTTTGCTAAACACCACATCGTAGGCGCAGCCTACGATGAACGGGGAGAAATGAATTAAAATCTCACCTTCTCCTGAAGAGACATGATGCTCTTGTTCTTGTATAGGTGATTATTGCGTCTGGCAAGATAACCCACTAATATTCCTGGATGGATCTGCCACTGAGTAGACAAGGCTATAATGCTGCCTCTGCTAATTGGATGAAAGGAATCAAGATAGTTTTGCTTAGATAATGGTATCAACTGTTTGCTGGCCCAATTATTAGCCTCTCCCTCTTTTATCGGATCATCCTTGATATTATCTAATGTGGTGGTTTCTCCCGTATCGGCATCTATACTTTTGAGCGATATATCTTTTTTGCCATGTAGCAATACATGTGCTAATTCGTGATAGAAGTGAAACCAAAAGGCATAATTGTTCTTATGCCTTGATGTGAGTTGGATTATTGGGGTTTTGCCATTTTTAATCCAGTAGGCAGCTCCAGATATAGGGGCGTTTTTGAGCATAGGAGTATACACTACTGCTAATCCACATGCAGCACATAAGGACTGTAATTGCTCCATCCAATTATCAGGATGCTCGTACGATAGCCGTTGTAGATCCTTTACTATTTTTCTCAGCGCAGTCTTGCTATATGGCTCTAATTGAAGAGACTCAGCTTTTTGCTCTCCTAATCGCAGCCAAACGGATATGGGCTCAGCATCATTAGTATACTTCAAGGCTATTTTAAATGAAACTGATTTCTCGGGATATATGTCAAACCATTCCTTACTGCTGCCTATTCTAAAGAATCTTAAAAGATGTTCTATCTGTTCACTTTTGTTCCTCGTCTTAGGTATCACTTGAAGTTTAACTAACTCTGGTCTATTAAACCTTTCAAACCAAAGCAAGTCTTCTTCTTGTTGTTGTAGTCTTTTTATCTCTGCGAGCTCCGCCTGATATCGAGCTTCCTTATTGAGCCAGTATTCTACACTCATCCCTATGACACGAGACAGCTTTATAGCTGTATCCGTGGTGATCGGAGCTTTGCCTTTTATCAGTTCATTGAGTTTGGCCTCGGAGCGGCCCATACGCTCCGCCAGCTCTACCTGAGACATGCCGATCTCATCGATCATCTCTTGTATGATATCCCCTGGGCAATAGAGTAAATGCTGTTTTGCTTGTAGTGTATTCATCAGGATAGGTTAGTGGATTAATGGTAGTCCTCGACACTTATGATCTCAATAGCGGTAATCATAATATATTGAACCTGTCCATGCTCATTTGTAGGAGTGTCGCCTACGACTTGGAAGCATAATCTCCAATTCCTCTGAATGGTTATGGCCCAATCGTGCTTTCGATTGCCTTTGAGGAGATGCAGTTTCATCACTGGATTATCCTTGATATCCTGCAATGTAGGTGCATCGATCAGATCGTCATGCCGTTGTTTTAATTTGCGTGCTATCTCTCCATAGGTCTTTACCAACTTAGCGTCATTATTCAATGATTTTTCCAACTTTTTGGACTTGTAACTTAGCTTCATTGGAGTGCAAATTTATCATTTTTTATTTACTTTTTTAGTAAATATTTTTTCTAATAATTGGAACTAATGATCAATAATAAGCGTTCATGTCATGATGCCTATCTCAAAGAGGTAGGTTTATCTGCATTTTCATTTTAATAACCTAAAATAATACTCATGGCAAAAAATAAGCCTTATGGAGACGGAGCTCGGAAGGGAGCGGTGAAAAATCGTAGTCAGTTTAAAAATCCAAAAACAGGACTCTATCAGAAGCGAGATGCTGAAACTGGTAGAATCATGGATGTCAAGACTACTGGAGGGAAGTTTAAAGGGGTACGAAAAGAAAAGTAACATTCTGTCAAACTGGTTATTGTATTGAGTGAGCCTGGTGGTCAGGCTCACTTATCATACCCATAGTATTTAGTTCTCCAATTCATCCATCACTCCTACCCTACTGCCTCCTCTACGATGGCGATCTCCTCCTCGGTCAGGCCATAGAGCTGATAGACCATCTGGTCAATCTCGGCATCGATACGGTCTATCTGTGTGCGTATCTCCTGTACTGCCGCTCGCTGCTCCTCAAAGTAGGGCATCCACTCGGCTTGCTCCTGTAGAGAGAGCTTGACTTTCTTTTTCTTGAGCTCTGCAAGAAATTCGCCAAAATCTAAGTCATACCAGCTCTGTAGCTTTTTACTCAATTTCTCGATGGGGTACTTGGATTGAAGGAGCTTTATGAAGGAGGCGACAATCTTATGAGATTGGGATGTCAATGAAATAATATGATCAGCGCTCTCTGAGAAATCAACATTCGATAGATCAGGAATAGGAATTTGTTCAAAATATTGAGGCTTAACCTCGATGTATCCTCCGCTCCTCACAACACATATAGATCTCAGAAATGCCCAAACCATGTTGGAATTAAGAATACATAAGAGAGTCTTATTATCAGTAGGCAAAAAGACTGCTGGGGCATTGATATAAACGCCTTGATCATCAAAGCAGAACTTATTCTGGTTCTGGAGATTTGGGAAAATAATTTTTGGTTGCTCAAATAGATCATAGTACGCACAATTCCGGAGCTCCCACCAGTATTCTCCTTTATCATAACGCTTTATGGCCTTTTCTTGGAACTGTAAGAGGTGCTCCATTATATCAGGAAATCGAGATCTTAGATTATCGAGATGCTCTTCTTCTGTTAATTCAGGAAATGTTTCATTCGTCCATTTACTTTCAAATAATATAAGTGATTGTTCTGGTACTGGAGAGAGCCATTTCATGATCTCCTTTCCCTCATATATATTCTTTATATGAGTAGATTTAAACGCTCCGACGGGTACAATAAAGGCTTCATTTAATCCAGTTATAAGCCCTCTATAGCATTTACCAAATAGACTTCTCACAGATTTATGTTCTTTGATTTTATCTAAGAGATCATTCATCTCTACACTCAAAAAGGCCCAGGTGGATGCCTCGAGCCTTGATTGCATCACATTGATTGGTTTCACTGTATTCAACTCAATACTAATAATGGAGTCCTTCTTAATTTTCTTATAGTCAAATAAATGGCTCTTACTTGGTCGAACGTCAGATATGGTGATTATAACAGGGTATGTAGTAGCTCCATCAAATACCTTCACTTCTGTCAAGTCTACGTATTCATCTAATGATACCTCTGTTTGCAAATAAAGTCTCAGCACTTCTCCTGCCGTTGTCTTATCGAACGTATTGGAGATATATGATAATGTTCCTTTCTCGGGCTTTATGATATGTATGCCTTTCTCATAGAAATAAGCAAATAGATCACTTGCTGAATGATATACCTTATATTTTGACTCCAAATACAGCTTTATATCACCTAAATACTCTGCTCTTACATACGGTGGATTCCCAATGACGACATCAAATCCACCTTTATCAAAAACATCAGGAAACTCCTCTTCCCAACTGAATGCCTTGTCTCCTGCCACCTCAGGATCATCGATGAGAGAGTTGCCACACTTGATGTTATCATTGAGAGAGGAGAGCTTTCGTCCTCGCTGAGCGGTACGCAGCCATAGAGATAGCTTAGCGATCTCGACGGACTCCTGATTGATATCTACGCCGTAGAGGTTGTGCTCGAGGATGGCATTCTCGACATTGGGGAAGGTGAATCCCCCACCGAGTAGCTTAGTCTGCAGGGTGTCGATATAGCTGTGCTCAGCGATGAGGTACTCGAGTGCTTGATTGAGAAATGCGCCACTGCCACAGGCGGGATCGCAGATAGTGAGGGTGAGCAGCCATGAGCGATAGGATTCGAGCTTTTCTTGTAGTTCTGCGAGTTTCTTTTTGGTTCTACCTTTGCGGTCTTTTTCATACTCTGCCTCATCGATATCGAGTGCTGCTCTCTGGTCAGCACAGAGCTGTCCTACGGTATGGTCGACGATATACTTGGTGATGTATTTAGGTGTGTAAAATACGCCGTCCTTCTTACGCTTAGTCTTGGCTCTATCGAGGGTCTGTCCATCGATGTCGGCCTGGATCTCCTCGATCTCATTGAGCGAGTGCTCGAATATGTGTCCGAGGATATTGACACTGACCTCACTCTCAAAGTCATAGTCACTCAGCCGCTGTGTATGGGCATAGAGGATGTCATCATCTATGAGTATGCTGTCGAGTAGCTCATCAGGGGCGAACAGTCCACCATTGTAGGCGAATATCTCATGCTTAGCATCCCGATGTCCGGTATAGAGGTATCCGAAGTACTTCTTGAATCGCTCGTAGAGTGGTGCATAGGCATCGAGTTCATCACGCAGTTGTACCCACTTTTTGATGATATCCCCTATGGCGTTAGGCGGTAGTAGTCCTCTATCCTCGGCAAAGAAGATGAAGAGGAATCTATCGAGTAGCTTCTGAGTAGACTTGAATAGTGTGAGCCGGTCATGCTCAGGATTGCGCTGTACGATACTGTCAAATATCTCTCGTCTGAATGCGGAGTAGTCCCGATAGAGCTTCTTAGTGATTGCCTCATCCTCATTGACGGATTCTGTCTTGATCCGCTTAGGTAGATCGGCGAAGATGCTGTCTCTACTGAGGCATAGGTATAGCAGATCAAACTCGTCTCGTGTCAGCTGAAATAGAGGGAAGTCTATATAATCTATGCTGTCCTCTATGTAGAATCTGAGCTTTTCGAAATTGGAGGTGATGACATAGGAGCAGTTAGGTTGATTACGCTTATAGCCGAATGCTTGATCTTCTATCTTATCGAGACTCACGGTATCGGTGCCTTTGAGCTCTATGACGGCTATCGCCTTGCCATCTTGGAGTATAGCGCCATCGGTTTTTTTAGCCCCTCGTATGTTTTTGAGCTCGGTAGTGAGATCATAGTCAGGCTCTGGATGTAGGGTATATCCGAGGATCTGGACAAAGAGATCTCTGAGGAATCCCTCTTGGTACTGCTCCTCCTTAGCGGCTCGGACATTGTGCTGATACTGGGGATTAAAAAAATGGTCGGTATATCGCTGCCATGCTTGGTCGACGGTGCTTGGGTCTTGTGCTCTGAGGTATTTTTTGAGTACGGAGTTTTGATACAGGCTCATTCGTGATGCTTGATTGAGCACTAAAAGTAAGAATCGCTACTGTAAAAGGAGAATAATGAATAAAGCCTTTTGAATGATCAAAACTCCGCTATCTCCATCGGGATCATCCTGCGCATAGAGCGCCTCACAGACTTACCGTCATAGTGAAATAGCTGCACGAAATCTGCTAATGGGCCAATGACTACTGCGTAGTAGTAGCCTGGAGCGTCCAGCGGTACACGTAGGCGTGTAGTGCCTGCGCCTACACGATAGCGTACTACCCTATCCATGGCGATATCCTCAGCAAAGTACACGGCTACATATGAGCGCCATCTTGGATCGGGTCTGGATGCTAATGTCACTAAGAACAGTGCTTCATTATGATCGGCAAAAGTGACGATGTCATCTGTGGAGAAATCATACATAGCCTGATCCGGTATCTGATCTGACCAGCTGACGAGCCTCAGCTCGTCCACTACTCTACCCTGCTGATCTTTGAGTTGCTTTACTTGACCGTTGTATTGCTGTGCTGTGACGCTGATCGTAGCGCCTGCGATGAGCATGATGCTCATGCCTATACGTATGTATGATGTGTATCTGTGCATCCGCACAAAGTAGACATCGAGTATAGTCTACGGTAGCGACTATCCCCTACTCCGTATGTGGTGTAGTGATTATTCTTCCTCTTGATCGAGCTGGCTCAGCTCGTCATTGATAGTCGAGAAAAAGGAGACAGCGTCTATATCGAGCGCATATAATAGCTTAAAAAAAGTGGTGAGATTCATATTGCTGCCATTCTCATAGCCGCTATACTTTGATCGAGTCAGATCATGAGTAAAGACAAACTTCTCGTAATTGGAGTAACCTTTCTCCTTACGTACTTCTTCCAGTCTCTTTCCTATGATCTGGAGCGCTTTGTCTAACTTAGAGCTATCCTCTGTCATGCAGCAAATGTGCTGCGAATAGCTCTCCTAAGGTACGCCCTTTAAGGTACACCTTATAAGGGGCAGTACATATACGTATGACTATCACACACTTATATGATAATCATACGTATGATTATACGTACGACCCTCACACACTTATATTACAATCATACGTATGATTGCACGTACGATTATCACACATTAGTAATACACTCATAAGTATAGCCATACGTACGTTTGTCATCTACCTATAAGACATTCATCATACATCTATAAGAGTTCCTTACGTACATCTATATGATATTCATTATACATTCATAAGAGCATCATACGTATAGCTATCATCTATTTATCATATTTTTGTCTTATGAATAGATGATGTTTATACTACGTCTTTCATACATTTATAATATATTTGTAATATGATCGTACGTATGATTATATGATAGTCATAAGTATGCTGATTGGCATAGAGAAAACCTACCTGAGAAATGCGCAGATCTACTCTATAATAGGAGATAGGCGCTTCAAAGAGCTATAAATAGCCTTAAATGAGCTAAATGGAGTCTCATTCATAAATCAAAAAGTGAAAGGATAGATATGATCATTTCGATCTGCAATTTTAAAGGAGGAGTCGCTAAGACATCCAGTACTATGAACATCGGAGCTGGCCTGGTGCAGCAGGGTAAGAAAGTTCTGCTGATAGACATGGACCCACAGTTTAATCTGACGACTTCTTTTGGCGTCATGGATCCCGAGACGACTGTCTATGATGCGCTCACTAAGAAGATAGACGGTCTACCAATAGAAAAGATAAAGGAGAATCTCGAGCTCGTGCCATCGAGTATTGATCTCAATAAAGCTGAAGTCGAGCTGTCCTCACAGTTTAAAAGGGAAGAAAGGTTGACAGAACTTCTGGCTCCTATCCGAGATCAGTATGACTATATACTGATAGACTGTCCTCCGAGTCTTGGACTATTGACTATTAATTCGCTGGTGGCATCAGATGAGATATTCGTACCAGTCGAGCCAGAATATCTGGCGCTCAAGGGATTCGCAGTACTGGAGCAAGCCCTGGACAATATCGGTATGACCTTAGATCGGATCTTCATCACCAAGTTTGATCGACGAAATATCCTCCATCGTGATATTGCCCAGGCACTGATAGATCATGCTGGCGTCAGAGTATTTGACACAGCGATCCGACGCAATATCGCTATACCAGAAGCCATTGCTAATGGCGTCGATATATTTGAATATGATAGCAAGTGCAATGGAGCTATCGATTATCTAAATCTCACTAAAGAAATCATAGAACATGGGTAAAAAGAAAAGTTTCACGACAAGTGGAATAGCAGCACTGACAGGAGAGAGTAGGGTAGTAGAGACAAAAGAAACTCCTGCAGAGACTGTAGTCGAAAAGAAAGTGGAGATGAAGCCTGTCGAAAAAGTAGCCCCTGCTGCTCCGGCCGAAGAGACCGTACAAGAGACAACGACGCCGGCTCCAAAGAAAGCGAGCACTAATAAGCGCCGTACTACAGCAAAGAAAAAGACTCCCGGCATTCAGGATCCTAATAAGCGCAGCGTCAAAAAGTCAAATCGCCCTGTGACGCTCTATCTGAATAGTACCAACATGGATAAGCTCACTGAATATGCGGAGCAAGAACAGCAGAAGATCTCCTGGCTCATCGATGAGTTGATCTATGACTTTTTACGAGAGAATCTGGAGGAATAAAAGACATTTTCTCCTAAGTAGAATGCCTTAGTAGAAAGTGTTCAATATTATGTTAAGTTAACATTAAGCCAATGTTACGTCATATTTGATTTTTTAAATATATTGGTCGTAGCTGCTCATCCAGTGACACTAAAAACACTTAGATTGACATGGGTAAGAGTAAATATGACCAGCTCCCGTACAGCCATCCGTATTATCTGACTGATCGTGAGAAAGACGTACTCGAATCAATAAGCAAAGGCCTCACAAACAAGGAAATCGCAGAAGTACTAAAACTGTCAAAAAGGACTATCGATAAGTATCGAGAGAATCTCTTGATGAAATCTAATAGCCGAAACACTGCTCATATGGTGAGCAATGCTTTTCGCTATGGATGGCTCAGTTGCTGAATAGGGTAGAGTAGTCTGAATACATACTCTGGATAAAACATTAAATCTCTATAAGGAGACTGGCAGATCTATGCACCAGCTGAAAGCTTCGCATGGATAGATGTGTGCATATTAGCTCAGATGATAGCTGATATGCCGACAGAACTATGTATGTATCTCAGTAATCTATGTAGCATAAACAACTATCGTATAAACACCACACCCAAAAGGGGACAAAATTTCGCAAGCAATAAATGACGCTGAAACGTCCGTGTACTGAAGGTCTTAGCGAAAAGGGGACAAAATTTCGCAAGTATAATCAGAGCGAATAGTATAAAGACTAAGCACTAAAAGGGGACAAAATTTCGCAGCATACCCATGAAACGCACCGTATAGCGACATTATACTGCTGAAAGCGCTGAAATACGGTCAATATCGAGCATCAAATAGTGCTACGTACAAATACTACCGTCTTAAAAGGGGACAAAATTTCGCAGGCAATAAATGACGCTGAAACGTCCGTGTACTGGCGGTCTTAGCGAAAAGGGGACAAAATTTCGCAGGTATATTCAGATCAATTAGTATAAAGACTAAGTACTAAAAGGGGACAAAATTTCGCAGTATAGCTAAGACAAGTGCTGGATATGTGACGTAACACGTCTGAAAGGGGAGAAATACGATGAAAGTACAGCATCAAATAGCGCTACGTATAAATACTACCGTCTTAAAAGGGGACAAAATTTCGCAAGTACAATTTCAGGACCTAACTCCTTGATAATCAGTACTCATGTATTGACGAAAAGGGGACAAAAAGTAGCGACCGTGAAAAGACGTATCTGTGAAAAGGGGACAAAATTTCGCAGGTGGCTTAACAAGGTATGAGATGTAGGCTATTAAAGCGGTAAAAAACGAAAAGGGGACAAAAAGTCGCTGCGGCCCTTTTGAAGTTATCTAATCCGAGCTTTTCTTCGTTGATTTGGTTTCGTTTTGTTTCTTGGCATTTTGCAGAATATAATTTGGCCGTTTGATTACCGATTAAAAAACTTTTTCCTTTCGATTGAGCTGCGCTACCCTAATGATTAATGTATTGTATTACTCTTATTGTAGATATTGTAGGGCTATTTTCACACCTCTCACAAATAACTGTATGTCAGCACTTTAAGAGACTTTTGGCGAAAGCCAAATGGGGACAAAAAGTCGCAGTAAAGGGGACATAATGTCGCTCAAATGGGGACGAAATGTCGCTGTAGAGGGGACAAAAAGTCGCAGATCTCTCCGAAAGGGGGACGGAATGTCGGAAATGTGGAAAACAATTCATCTCACATTTTTTGTTTTTATATATGTCTTTTATCATATTGTGCTATTCTTTAATATCATAGTGTGCCACAACAGAAAGACGTTATCAGAGTAAATAGAGAATCTAATCGCATGGTGGATTCGATCGCTGGCGCAAAGCTAAGCAAAGATGAGATACGCATCATAGCGAAAATCGTCGAAGCACTAAAGCCCAAACAGAGTCTGCGCAAGCGAGCTGAGATCTCCAGCACTCAGTTTGGTGATATAAGTCTGAAGTTTAAATATTCTGATCTGAGTCCAGAGGACTTCAGGCGTACGGATGGCGTCATCAAGGCACTGGATAGCCTCCGTAAGAGAGATGCTAATACATTCTCCGATGATATCGACATCGTAGATGGATGGATCAGCAAGGCTAAGCACTACAAACGAGAAGGAGTCGTCGAGATCATCATCGGTCAAGAGCTCCTACCGGACTATATAGCACTCGGTGATGGCTATACGGAGTATATGAGAGAGACCGTATTCAAGCTGAACTCTAAATACTCCATCCATATCTATAAGCTCCTGGCTCGTAATCGGGACTACCAATACTTCAATCTACACATCAGTCATCTACGAAAGTATCTGAGCCTCGATGAAGGTCAATACAGCACGATAAAAGACTTCAAGCGAAGAGTCCTACTCCCAGCCTATGAAGAGCTAAAGCTCGGCAGTGATATCTACTTTGAGACAGACTTCGCTAAGAAGTATGAGCCTGGTGTCAATGAAGTAGGGCAGCTTAAGAATGGTCGTCGTGTGACGGGCTATCGTATCAAGATCATAGATCGTAAGCAGCGAGCTAAGAAAGCGTCTCAGTCAGAGACTTACATCAAGAACTTCATCACGAACTACTTTGACTATGTAGACATATCTCAAAAGGATATGATCACTCGTAAGACAATCACGGGCTACTGCGAGGACTATGGTACTGAGGAAGTAGTACAAAAGCTGCTGAAGATAAAAGGCTACGTCAAGAGACATGCTAAGAAGAAAGCTGCCTATACGATCGCATCATTGGAGAAAGAGTTTAAGTCGAAGAAGAAATAGAGGATGAGATATAGTGAAGACGAACGAAAGGTAATCGGTGCTATAGCGAGCTGCATACGCCGAGATGAATACAGTCAGATGGACTCTGACTACATGTTTGACATGGATTGGTCAGCGATCCTGCCAGACCCTGTAGATCAGTATGAGCGCCTCAGCGCTGCCCTCAATAGTCTGCGTAAGCGAAACTTCGATAGCTACTCACGAGACATGACTACGCTCGATGGCTACATCATGAAAGCTCGTCTCAATAAAGCAGAAGGTACTGTCCAGCTACTCATCAGCGCTGACATCGTCCTACAGCTCATCTCTAACTATCAAGACGATCTACGAGCCGATAAAGCCCCTGCCATGACCCTGGAAGAGCTGAAAGAGCTGGTGAGGATGGGGTAGAGTGGGGACGGATTGGCTGTATCGGGATTCGTGACGAAGAAGCGATTCCCTGATCACAGCATGTTATGTAGCGTTATCAGTTGTTTATAGTAATCGAAAATAAACTTTTAGCTTCTTTAAACCCGATTTTAAACATCTCCCAAAAAGAGGCTTTATCTAAAAGTTTTTGAACTTCCTTGATGTCTTTTTTTGACCTTAATAATGAATGAATCTTTACTAAGAATCTTTCGAATTCATTTTCTTGACTATGGAGCTTCATGAGAGTTTGACTCTTTATTTTAAGTGTTGTTTTGAAATCAAATTCATTAGAAATAAATAAAACAGGATAATTCGAATTATCAAAATAACTATTACAAAAATCAAATCTATCCTGATCAGCAGATTGAATACATCTAACCATTGCTTGGTTTTTGCCCTTTAATTCACTCCATGTAAGTATTGTATGTGCTAACTCTTTTTCTTTTTGATCATTCAAACCACTAATCAATAATACCCAATATGAATATGGTTGCATGTCGTTAAACCATATATCGTGAAAGTTATTAAGCTTTTTTATAAACCCGTACTCCTTTAAGAATCTCTCAATCTCAATTGGTGATGTTGAATTAATAGCTTCTAAGAACTTATCTTTTTTCTCGTCGCTCATACTTCACGATTTAGGATTTCTTCATATCCTTTAGAGTTTTGAATGGTCTCTTTGAATTTCTGTAGGCATCGAACTTTTTTTACTCTAATGAAGTCTGATGTATATCCATTTTTCTCAGCTATTTCTTTTAAACTCATCCTGTGAAAATAGAAGTCAGCGATTATTCTTCTACAATCTTCCGATAAAGCTTTTAGTCCAATATTTAATAGTTCTTGTATGTCACTTTCCTCCTCAAAATCAGCTGTTTCTTCAAATATTAAGTTATCAGAGTTGATATCACTTTCTGAAAGCTTTTTCTTTTTTCTGTGGAAAACAATCGAACGAAACTTTAATATTGCATAGAAGTAGGTACTTAAATTTAATTTATATTTGAATTTTCCAGATTTTATGTTCTGAAGAAGCGTAATTAATGAATCTTGAAAAATGTCTTTTGCATCTTCTTCCTCAATCCCCCTCTTTAAAAGAAATTGGATACTCTTTTTATATTCCTTTTGATAGAATGTTTTAATACTGTCAGTATCGTCTCGTATTAATCCCTCATATAGTTTACTTTCCTCCATTTATTTTAATTTATGCTACATAACTCGTATATATCAGATCAAAACACATGTTCATGATCTACTTTTCACACCCTTCATAGGATTGATGCACCCGAAAGATAGGTAGTAAAAAGACGGTATCAAAAACTGAATAAGTTAAAATGCCTGACTATTCATTCACAGACAGTTCTCTCGCTCTCATACCATCCCATTTAGCCTCATACATCAGCTCATTTTTGTGCATCATGAGCTCCTGACGCAGCAGTCTCTATATCAGCTCGGATGAGTAGGATGTAAACTCATCAGCGCCGACATCGTCCTACAGCTCATCTCTAACTATCAAGACGATCTACGAGCCGATAAATCCCCTGCCATGCCCCTGGAAGAACTGAAGGAGCTGGTGAGAATGGGGTAGAGTGGGGACGGACGGCCCGCATACACGGCGTGACCAGCTTTTGCTAGGCATGACCGTTGTATGCTTTGTTCTCGGCTGGCTTCATTTTATTCTTCAATTAATTGATTTATTTCAGCTTCTTGATTAGCATATGAACCTCTTCCAAGTTGAAATAATTTTTCTAATTTCTCTAAGTCGTCTTCAACCATATTCGTCCCATATTCAGGTTCATTATAGGTGTTGTTTATCCTGACCTGATTAATATTTTTATAAAGCAACTTGGTCAAAATCACATTCGTATTGGTACTGGACATAATGATTCTTTCAATAAATTTTATCATTTTGAATCGTTTTAGAAAAGACATCAATCCTTTTATTGGCTTCTCTACAAATCTTCCCGTGCCAACACTTAACACCTTGATTTGACTAATTGGAATTTTAAATGCTTTATCGGCATCAATTAGTGCAAAGAGAGTAGCATTATTTGCAATAAATCCACCGTCAATTGCATCAATCACTCCTTGATTTGAGGTTTCTAATCTTTTAATATTGAAAATTGGATAGGCAGAACAAGATGCTTGAACTGCATCCGAAATAGTCACTCCAAATCCAGGGACGAAGGAGTGTTTCATCCCATGAGCTTGCTTTAAATTTGATTTGAAAACTAAAGGGTTTTGGGTTTCATAATTTAATGCAACTATTCCAATATCAGTTTTGAATTCGTCAAACTTTTTATTTCCAAATACTTTATCACCCAATAAGGCTAATTTTTCACTTTTGCCCTTCTTGGATTTCTCACACATTATCTCTGGTATAAATTTGAGATACAATTCTTTGATTTCTTGAATCGAATATCCAAGAGCTAACAAACTACCAATTATTGAACCTGTACTTGTTCCGTAAATCAAGTCAAAATAATTGCCCAATTTGCAATTCAGCTTTAGCTCAAGTTCATTGAGAATGCCCAAGGTGTAAATTCCTTTTGAACCTCCTCCGTCAAGAACTAATATTTTAAAGTAAGAATCTTTCATAGTGGGTAATTCTCCCAAACGTATACAAGCTTTGCAACATACTCTCTTGCATCAACTCTATTCCATTGTTGGTCACCGCTTCCAAAAAGCCAACGTTGTTCATTTTGGCATACATACTTATCGCAAGCATCAGATTTATCATCGTTAATAAACTGGTTGATTATTGGCACTACAATATTTTGATAGCTGCTATTTTTAAAGTGATTATCATAAGCGTTGTACAAAAGGCACTCTACAAAGTATGATGGTGCAGTATTGGAAGACATAGCTTGATGGTTGACTAAACTTGCCTTCATATTTTTAAAAATACGGGTTACTTTTTTGAGATTGCTGTTTGTCCTCACATACTGGTTTTTTGAAACTCCGTTATCATAATGTGGTGTTGGATAATTGATAATCACGTTTCCTGTGTTTTCTTCAGTAAATCGAATTCCTTTTACTGCTGTTAAATATCGAGAGCCATTGTTTGAATTGTACTTTTTGTAGGTGTTACAAACTACTACATCCGCATCAAGTCTTGAATTGTTTCCTTTTACCTTTATGGCTTTATTGCCAACCGTAACTGCGTTGTCTCCATAACAAACTTTCAATCTCTTGACAATCATTGCTTTAAAAGATGCAAGAGTATATTTTCCTGGACCCAATGCATCATGCACCTCTTTCCCAATATTATCAAGATTAGAAGTATCTGAATGAAAAATACTCGTAAATTCCACTACTATATCAACATCGCTATCCCCATAAATATTTGTCGTGTTTTTATAAGACCCTTGTAAATATATTTGAAAATGCATATCATCCTTCCATAAACCATTTGTAATACAATTCTTGATGCTTTCGTATGTTGCAGCTGAACTTGCCATTGCTCCTTGATTTGCCCAAGTTTCTAATTGTCTTTCAGGTATTGCCATGTTTTTATTTTTTATTTTGCTTGCCGAGAACTCGTATATATCAGATCAAAACCCCTGTTTTTGATCTACTTTTCATCCCTTTATAGGTTTAATGCGAACGAAAGATAGGTAGTATAAAGACGGTATCAAAAAGGATTAAGTAAAAACAAGTGGATTTACTCATTCACAGACAGCTCTCTCGCTCTCGTACCATCCCATTTTGCCTCATACATCACCTCATTCTTCCGCTTCATGAGCTCTTGGCGCATAGTCTCTATATCAGCTCGTATGAGGAGGATTTGAGCTCATCAGCGCTGACATCGTCCTACAGCTCATCTCTAACTATCAAGACGATCTACGAGCCGATATAGTACCTGCCATGACCCTCGAGGAGCTGAAAGAGCTGGTTAGGATATGGTAGAGTGGGTAACGGTCTGGCTAAACGCAGTAGCGACCGAATGGGAGCTATTGCCGTTTTAGCCTTTGTGTGTGCCCAGCATAGGTACTGCTACCGAAAGGTAGCAAATTTATTTTTGAGGGTTAAAGTCCCTTACAGGCGAGTTGGAGAAGTCTGTTAGTAAGTCGCAAGGTCGCTACGAGAGATCGTAGGACTGAAGATGAGCGAATGCTCACTGTAAGTGTGAATGTCTGGGAGACATTCAAAAGAGCGAACCGCAAAGCGGATGTGAGTGCCTGCCATGCTCGAGTTTTTGTTTTCGGTTCATTCATTGAGTGATGCTGACGTGATAGGTTTCTTAGTGTGAGAGGCGCACCGTGGGCTTTAATACTCACGGCCGTCTACTCGATTATGATTTCGTTCTTCTATAGGATTCGATAGTATAGATTAAAGGGTTGTCTTACTTAATAATATCGTAGAAAGTTTTAATCGTGGATAGTGCACTTGCCGCATCAAAAAGTTTTTCTTCATCTGTTTGAAATGCATAGCTTGAAAAGGAACCATCGCTGTTTGTCATAATTCCAAAATTTAAGGTTTGATTGTTTCTATTTTGTTGGAGATATGACTTACTGTCATTTGATATTCCAAACGCCATACGATTGTGGCCATATTTATTAAAAAATATTTGCTCTACACTTGACGGGGCACCAATAATTTCAATTGCTTTAGAATCGCTGCTTTCTAACGTTAAAAAACTGAGATTATCGTTTCTATTTAAACCTAACTGTAATCGAGAATTACCTTTAGAATCATTGAATACCTGTCTCAAATCATTTTCATCTGAGTAGATACTAAACACCTCTTTGTTAGGGCCGTTTATTCGAAACTGTGCAATATTATTCTTGTTTATATACTGTTCAAACCTTCTTACTCCGGAAAAATCATAGTGTTCTTTAAAAGAACTATTGTCATCCTGAGTTCCTTCAACAATGATTGGTGCATTAGCTTTAAAGACCCCATAACCACAAAATGCATTCTCAGAAGAGGAGCTATTAGCACTCGCAACATACTTGTATTTTTGAGATTCGTCATACAACCTAACTTTGGAGTGATTTGCAGAAGATATTCCGATTTCAATTCTCTTATTGTCTTCATGATCGAAAAATTCTTGCCAAACATTATTTCCTTCTGTATCAAGTCTATATCGTACTTGACCGTCTGGACTAACAATTTCTAACTTGTGAAATCGGCCTATGTTACTTGAATTAGTAACTGTAAAAGAAAAGAATATTATTGAAGAAAAAGTTATTGCCATAACAAATATTGCTCCTTCAAGTCTCCTAATTTTTAAGTTAAGTTTTTGTATTTCATTCATATATTTTAGTTTTAGTATTTTGGAAGTTTAGCATTTGAAATGAATCATAACGGAATTATGGATATCCGGCGTATCCCGAAGGGTATGCCGTGATCACCATGTACTATCAGCTGGCTTTTGTTCATCAGAATAATGAAATATTAATTATCAGAACTTCCAAGTATAAGTGTACAATCTTCAAGTTCAAATAGGTGATTAGCATTGTCAACGAACATGAAATATGGTATATCTATCTTTCCAAATGGGTTATTGTTGGATTTGTAATTTAGATCCAAATTGCAATTAAAATTCCAATCTTGAGTTGAGGCCACCCAATCATATTCGAATAATAGAATTGATATAGTGAATCCTGGACAAACTTGTATCAAGTCATTTGTTACTTCTTCATGCGGGTTAAAAGCTACCCATTTATTAACTTTATTATTTTTGATTTTAAGAACATCATTCTCACCTCTCCAAGAATAAGGCCCACAGATACTTTTATCATATACAGCAATTCTATATCCAATTTTATTTGCTCCAATTTTTTGTTTGTCATCTTTGATCTTAATCATTTTCAAATCCACCTTTTTGCATGGACCTTTTGGGTCGCATTTACGAGTGATATAGAAATTGTTGTTGTAGATAAATCCATTTCTTTTTTCAGGGATGTCCATAACAAAACAGTTTGCGCCATCAAATCCAGAGCCCGGTAAAGGACAAACGTTTGAATTTATAGGGGTGTAGTAGAAGTTATTATCCCATATGAATGCTGTCGTTCCATTGGGAACCGAACCTAAATAGCAATTTCGTGTATCCCATCCACCAATTCCGTCACAGGGATCTTGACATCCATATATCTGTTCACAAGGTAACGGTGCAAAATTAATATCGTAAGACTCTGAAACAAATGTTTGGGTCACATTAGGAGAGCCATAAATAGTAGTAAGACACCTAACTTCAAATGTGCCTGATCCAAAGGTAGAGTTAGATATTACCACTTCTTCCAGCAATGCCCCATAGGGCTGACCTTGTGCGGCTAAATATGAAACAGGAGCGCCGTCCTTAAAAAGCCACCATTGGTAATAGTCATAATATCCTCCTTCTAATAAGAAGTCTATAACAACATCTTCATTTTCACATACTGTTCTATTGGAATAAAATGTTGCCTTAATTGTTGAGTTGTTCGAGTTTACTTTTGCACTGGACATTCCAAACATGCTCATTGTAGAAACAGTATCTAATGATATCCGTTGACTTTTAATTGTTAGATTAATTGAATCAATAGTTGACTTTGTTACATCGTTTTGGCTGTTTAGTAAATATTTTTCTTCAATTAATTCAGCATATTCTTGAGGATATACCTGCTGATCATTTCCTTTAAATTCATTTTTGGAATCATAGCAGCCATATAATAGACCAAACGCTATTATAAATTGAAATAATTTTCTTGTGTTCATTTTATAAATTTTGTTGAAGTTGGTGCTTGCTGATAACTCGTATATATCAGATCAAAACCCATGTTTTTGATCTACTTTTCACTCCCTTCATAGGTTTGATGCGCTCGAAAGATAGGTAGTAAAAAGACGGTATCAAAAATGAAAAAGTTAAAATGCCTGACTATTCATTCACAGACAGCTCTCTCGCTCTCGTACCATCCCATTTAGCCTCATACATCACCTCATTTTTGCGCTTCATGAGCTCTTGGCGCATGGTCTCTATATCAGCTCGTATGAGTAGGATACGCTTTTTCGACTGTAGGTATTCGCTGGGTTTGATGAGGTTTTCCTCATACTTCTTGACTTGGATAGCATAGAGTTTTTCATCTATGTCTATGGTGGACTGTTTCAGTGAGAGCGCATCCATATCGATCATATAGTCTTGGTACAGCTGGCGCAGTCGATAGAGCCGATCAGTCATCAGGATCTCATAGCCCAGATAGATCGACTCACGATCCATCTTACGACGTTTTTTTTGCTCCTTGCGATCCAGGATCTGAAGAGGTGACCATGAGATACTCGGTCGAGGATCGCCAGCTGGTGTGTAGGCCAGTCCCAAAGAGGGTAGTGCATCCTGCCAGTCTGAGGATTTCACCTGGTCAAAAGACCGGAGCTTGGCATCTCGCTCTATCTCAATAAAAGTTATGAGTGAATTTTCGAGATCTTGAAGCTGAGGTAAGAATAGATCTTGACCGTAAGCGCATGAAGTGCTAAGCAGAAAAGTAAGCAAGTAGGAGAGAGCTAATCTGATCATATGTCTTTGCCATTAATGAGTAATCGCTCATAGTGTCCTGAAAATCGGAGCGGAGCTACTTCTGCATCTTTCTTGGCTTTTGCATACTGCTGTTGATCTTGCTGCTGATACTGACGTATGTCAGATCTGAGACGGCTGAGTTGCGTCTCGATAGACCTTGGTGGAGTAGGAGAGGACGCCGATGACCATTTGATCATGAGGATCTCTTTTTTGACTTCATCCGTCTCTGACTCGAGCTGAACTTTCAGCGACTCATAGGCGGAGAGATCTGCTCGATAGTCGCTCATAGCCTGGTCAAATGTCTGCTGCAGTCGTTGGATCTCTTCTCGCTTTGATTGGATCGCAGGATTGGTCGTATACGCTACATGCGTATCATGTGTGAGCTCACGTAATATGAGCTCGTTGGGATATTCGAGCGATAGTTTCTTAGCTTTCTGATCGATACCCTGATCTACATGTATGAAGTCTCTATTAGCCTGGATATCCATCTTGGTGAATTTCCCCGACCTAAAAAGCCCATGTATCGAGTCGATGGAGATATCGTGAAATTGGCCCTGCTCAAAGCTGTAGTACATCGTCGTATGAGTAGGGTAGATACTCCCCATCAGTTGGCCATCCTCTGGATAGTGCTCAAACTTCTTTTTCTTAGTCAGTATCGTGATCTCTGAGCTGCTGACAGCGACACAAAGGCCCTTATGCTTCATCTCCTCCGATCCATGCTGCACTGAGAAATCCACGATCATCAGATCCTTACTCTTGTTGTACTCACTCACGATATGCTTGAGCGTACCGAATAAGCTATTGTAGGAGGTCCAGAAGCCATTAGCGAATAAGGGCTGCAGAAATACCGCTGACACCATGAAGAAGCAAAACACCGCCGTCTCTTGACGCACACTGCTCGTACGTAGTCGCATCTGAGGATTGCCGGGTAAGACACAAGGATTTTTCTTGAAAGGGTAAAATAGTGGCACTCCCTGAATCGTCATCATATCAAAGATCAGATGAGATCCATAGGCCAAGCCAAATACCTGAGCGGCCTTGATCGTAGGAAAGTAGGCCGACTGAAAAGCTGATATCAGAGCTGTTAGTACGACCCACACAAACAAAGAATGTGTGATCGTCCGATGTCCATATTTCCGATTTATTGCCTTAGCGATAGGGTAAAAGGCCTTCCCGATCATGCTCTTGGTGTGGTCTATGTCTGGGAGTAAGCTACCTATCAAGATGATCGGAAGTAGTCGATAGTCTTGGAGAATGTTGATTCCTGCGATAGAGGCAAATATCCCAGTAAAGGTGAAACCTCCGATGATGTGATTAGGAGCCGTCATACTGCTTTGTGTTGAGATAGGCCACCCATCGGCTTTCGCCGTTCTCTCTTTTCGAGCACTGTCGTACTCGACTCTGACGAGATCAGTCGTTCATCAGCTATCGAAGCAAATACACCCGTAAAACAGAATCCACCAACTAAGTGATTAGGAGCTGTCAACTCTAATTAGGAATGATAAGTGAAAAATGATGAATGGATCTCACTCTCCTATGCTCGTACTGCGCTCATTCATACTGTCAATGGGAATAGAGGCAAGGATTGTGCCAGTGGCTAATAGGAGACTATTGATGCCACAATATTGACACACTTTTTGAAACAGTCTCGAAAGGCATGATATCAAGATGATCGATTTTTTACAGCTCTTACCTTTTCCAGTATTTTATTAGTTCTATAACATAATATCCTAAAATTGATGCTAAGATTCCAAGGATAAAGGATACAAATAACTCAGTCCAATTAGTGCTCTCATTATCCATTTCGTTGGCAATTCTAAATGCCCGAATTTCTTCTTCTGTTAGTTCTTTTAACAATTTTACTTGATCATATTCACGCTCTATATTAATTGCTTGGGCTAATTGTTGATTTAGATTTTGTTCGATAAGTTCAAGATCCTTTTCTATAGATTTAATGTTGTCAATGGCTGTTTCAACATGAGTAATCTTATTTTTTATAAATAGCGTATCAGTTTTATTGTATTTAAATAATGACAATAGATAGACAATTAGAAAAAGAAGAATAATACCTCCTAATGGCCTGAGAAATGCCTTTATTTTTCGTCTCCAAATTGTTCTATTTATCTGCTGTCTGAGAACATCATCCTGATTTATATCTGATATGAGTTGGCTTAAATTATAATTTACAATATCGATATTGGTATTGCTTTGAGGTAAAGTTTCTTTCCAATTAATAAAAGACGTTGGAGGTAATTCGTCAAAAAAGAAAATAAGCTTAGCGTATTCATCAAGATTAAATGAATTAGGAATACCTTTTTCGTAGGTCGATCTCCATTGCTCTATAATGTATGCCGCAAACTTTCCACTTGAGCAAGTCCCTACTATTGGATACCAATATTTATTGTCAATTTGGTATCCTTGGCTCAAGAGGTATAACTTGCAAAGTTCTTCTTTGTCAGCAAGGTTAAGTTTGTCTAATTTGATTTCCATTTTTTCGACTTGCCGAGACTGATTATACCAGATCAAATCCCACGTTTTCAATCAATTTTCCCATCACACCCACTTCCTCTTCCCATAAGTAAATATACTCCTCGCAAACAAAGCGAACAGCAAAAACGCCCCTCCAAATAGCCGAAAGGCTCCAGAATCATCTTCAGCATAAAATACTTCTCCTGAAAGAAAACAATGCTTGGCCTTTTGACATCAATCCGAAATAGTGAAATAATGAAGCTTAAAAATAGAGTTTCGCAGTACCAATTTACTACACTTGATAAAAATATAAGTATATATCTACCTTATAATCAGTATTTTGCACATATGATCCTCAAAACTTTACTATACACATTAGTGCTTTCTATACCACTAATAATTTCTTCTCAAGCAAATCTCAGATTAGATTATGCTATGAATCTGAATTTTGGTGATCTGGAATCACCAAAGATTTACGACTTTGATAGTCATGTAATTTTTAATGATACCGCTTCAATATTCTTCTATCGAATAGCGGAAAGAGTCTCAGACAATCCCGATTATCCTGTAATGAAAAAGCACTTCTTCTTTGATGCTAAATATGGAAAGTCAATTTTGGATGTTGTAGAGTTAGATTCATTAGGGTTTTATGTTTTTCATAACAAAACAACTGATAGTCTAATAGCTCGAGAAGTCATAGATAAAACACCATTGATACTTCGAGAAAATGCGTCTAATATCCGATGGAGCTACAGTGATTCTACTCGCACGATTAATGGTGTTACCTGTCATCATGCTTACCGAACTCATCGGGGGAGAACCTATGATATCTGGTATTCTCCTGAAGATCAACATAAAATAGGTCCCTGGAAGCTTTTAAAAGTACCTGGACTCATATACTTGGCATCCTCTCGAGACGGCGCTATTCGATTCACCTTAGTAAACGATAAACCAAAGGTATGTACTATCGATACTGCACCTTTTATCGATGGAATAGATATCTCTTTTAACGACTACTGGGATAAATACTTAGAGCAGAGGAGAAATGAATATGAGTATTATAAGAATGGTGTTATCAAAGAATTGATTCGATCAAACCTTGATCCTTTTATATTTCAATTTCCACTCTATCACAATTGTTTTGAATTAAAGACATCTGATATTTCGATGTTAGAAAAGTGGGCCACGATAGATTAATTTATTATATTGTTCTAATCAAAGGCGGAATTACTTTAACCAACCTAAATTAGAACACATGAAACGTATATATTTATCAATAATATGTGGTATTTTTTTAAGTACCTCCTTAATATTTCAATCATTTTCCACAGAGTTAGTTCAAGTCAGCTATATATCTTGTTCTTCCTCTGGTACTATCAGTATGCCAGAATCTAATGTATCAAATTTTATTGCACAACAAACAGCAACTTGTGGATTCCCACCAATGGTGGTAGTTCATCAGAGATAAGATAAGATAAGATAATTCAATCCGCCTTTGCTTTTCCCCATCACACCCACTTCCTCTTCCCATAGGTAAATATACTCCTCGCAAACAAAGCGAACAGCAAAAACGCCGCTCCAAATAGTCGAAAGCTCCAGAATCATCCTAAATCATGACTCCTGACTATCAGTCATGTGATCCTGATCCATACTCATATGTGCCATCACCACTCTCAGAAAATCTGAAGTACCCTACAGTGGGTGCATATATCGAATCTGTATGCACCACGCCTCTCATATCTACCTGCAAATTATAGAATATGAGATCGTTTCCTTCTTTTGATACTGTGTAAAATCCCTTTGCAAACCACCTCATCACCTCACTTTGCTCAATAGTCAAAAGGTCCAGTAGCTCCTCATTACGATCAAATACCTGAAAGGCATCCGTGCTATCATCAAGCAAAGCGTACTTCTTGAGATATAGTCGCTGCTCGTCTCTCGCCATACCATACCAATGTAGGCTGGCCACTCCGACAGGGATGGTAGCTATATCTATATGATCGACATGCTCTGCGGTCAGATCTCTGAGGAGCCGATCGGTGATCCTATCTTTGATAAAAAGTGTACTGAGTAGATATATACTACTCAGTGCTAATCCCAAGAGATTGAGAGAGCTACGCTCAAAATACATCGCAGCCATAAGGCCTGCTATCAGCGGTAGAGTATAGATCGGATCGACCACATTGATACTATCCCATCCAAATCTACAATCTGAAAATGGCAAGAATAGCTGTGTCCCATATGCTGTGAAGGCATCCAGTAGCGGATGGGTCGTCAAGGCTAATAAATGAAAAAGCCAAAGTCTGAATAGTGGTATATCCGTACGCCGTCTTATCCTCTTAAAAACTAAGGTCAATACTATAGATAACAATAGGCAAAACAGTATCGAATGACTGTATCCTCGATGAATACTCAGCATGTCAAACCGATCATAGCAGAGATATAATGCTACATCGAGATCAGGGATGGTAGCTACTACAGCTCCCAGGATCATACCTCTCCTGCCTATATATCTACCCAATGTAGCATGTCCTATAGCCGCTCCTAATGCTGCCTGTGTGAGACTATCCATATGTATATGTCATGATCAATAATATACGAACGAGATCATACGAATCTGATAAGAGGTATCTATCCTATACAGATACGAATCCTCTCATATCGTCTGAAGTGCTCCTGTCAAAATTATAATAAGTGTGGTGACACCTACTATCAGGTATCACCACACTCCAATATATCAAGGTCTAAGGATTTACGATTTTCTCAATGAGAAGATAGCGGGTATCACCATCAGATTGAGAAAAGTAGAACTGATCAATCCTCCAAGGATCACCACCGCCATCGGGCTTTGTATCTCATTGCCTGCCTGACCACTGGCCAATGCTAATGGGATCAATGCCAATCCTGTCGTGAGTGCTGTCATCAGGATCGGATTCAGTCGATCAAGTGAGCCCTCGATGATCGTATCACGTAGGCTCTTGCCCTCCTGCTCAAGGGACTGGTATCTACTGACCAATAAGATCCCATTGCGAGCAGCGATACCAAATAAACTGATAAAGCCTATCGTAGAGGCTATAGAAATGATACCAGAGCTGAAGTAGACGATGAATACGCCTCCGATGAGCGCCAGTGGTAGATTGAGCAGTACAATACTGGCTAAGCTCAGACTCTGAAACTCCATATAGAGCAAAAAGAAGATCACGATCAATGCTCCTATAGAGGTGATCAGTAGCAATCGAGTAGCTCGCTGCTCACTCTCAAACTGTCCGCCATACTCTACCCGATAGTTGTCCGGTAGGTCGATGGTCTGCTCTACAGTCGTCTGTATATCATTGACCACACTCCTGAGATCACGACCTGCGACATTAGCAGATACGACTATTTTTCGCTGGACATTCTCTCTATCGACAGAGTAGGGGTGAGCAGATACATCGACCTGAGCTACATAATGTAGCGGTATCTTCTCTCCATCAGGTGTATCGATGAGTGCATTTTCGATAGCCTCGGCCGTATCCCGCTGATCCTCATCATATCTGACGACCAGATCATAGCTACGCTGTCCTTCATAGACTTGTCCGACTTTTTCGCCAGCGAATGCTATATCGATGAACTCCATAAAATCGCCCAGTCTGATACCATACTGCGCCAGCATCGTCCGATTAGGCGTGATGCGCAGCTGCTGTACCTCTATCTGCTGCTCCACATTCAGATCTGCTAATCCATCTACTGACTCTATCTGTCGCTTGACTTGATTAGCTAATTCTAACAGTCGATTGAGATCTGATCCAAATATCTTGATGGCAATATTAGCTCGTGTCCCTGATAGCATATGATCGATCCTATGCGCTATCGGTTGGCCTATGGTGATATTAGCTCCCGCTACCATAGCGAGTTGATCTCTGACATCTTCTAAAAAGCTCTCCTCATCCCGATCGGTCAGGGTAAATGGTACATCTACCTCTGAAGCATTGATCCCCTGGGCATGCTCATCCAGCTCTGCCCGTCCTGTCCTCCTTGAGGTCTGACTCACTTCTGGCATAGCCATCATGATTTCTTCGACGAGACGTCCAGTCTTATTGGATTCTTCCAGCGATGTGCCTGGTGGCGTCACTACACTGATGACGAGAGATCCCTCATTGAACTCTGGTAAGAAACTACGTCCTAATCCTGTCATCAACCACATCGATATACCAAACAGGATGATCGCCACAAGGATGACGATACGAGGGATCCGCACGACGAGGTCCAATACTCGCCGATAGAGTGACGACACCGATCGCTCCACCCAGCTGCCTCGAGCCTGACGCTGCAGTCGTCGATCATCAGTGAGCCAAAAACTACTCAATACTGGCGTCAATGTGACGGCCACAAATAATGAGGTGAAAATGGCTACGATAAACGAAATCCCTAATGGCTGCAATAGTCGCCCTTCCATTCCACTCAGGAAAAACAATGGCACAAAAGCAGCTATGATAATCAGCGTGGCGATCAATATCGAGTTACGTATCTCACTGGAGGCATCAAATATGATCTGGAGAGCCGGTCGTCGGTCTGCTGCTGGTAGTGCGCTATTCTCTCTGAGCCGTTTAAAGATATTTTCTACATCGATGATGGCATCATCTACCAGTGCTCCAATGGCGATAGCCATCCCTCCCAGACTCATCGTATTGATCGTGAATCCAAACAGTCGCAAGAAGATAATCGTGACCAAAAGGGATACAGGTATCGCTATGAGAGATATGGCTGTCGTCCGCCAATTGAGTAAAAACAAGAATAAGACTATACTGACAAATATGGCACCTTCGAGTAGTGTGCGCTGTAGATTGTCTATTGATGCTTGTATGAAGTTGGACTGTCTGAATATGTGTGTATTAAGAGATACGGCTGCAGGTAGCTGCTTTTGCACGGCTGCCATTGTCTCATCGATACGTTCTGTGAGCTTGAGGGTATTCGCATTGGGCTGCTTCATCACCGTCAGTATGACGGAAGGTTTCCCATTGACTGCGGCATCACCGATTTTAGGAGCTGCTCCAATGGTGACCTCCGCTACGTCCTCGATTTTGATAGGCGTAGTACCTTTTCGCTTGATGAGGGTCTGACCGATCTCACTGACGGAGTTAGTACGCCCTTCTCCTTGGATGATGTACTGAGTGCCATACTGATTGATGAATCCTCCAGATGCATTTTCTGTAGAGGCAGCTACGGCTTCTTCTAATTCGGCTAAAGAGACATCAAAATACTTCATCTTATCCTGAGAGGCTAAGACCTGATACTCTTTGAAATCTCCTCCGATGACCATCACCTGAGCGACACCGCTGATACCCAGTAACTGAGGACGTAGTGTCCAGTCGGCGATAGAGCGCAGCTCCATGGGGGCTATGCTATCTGATGATACACTCATGAGCATGACCTCTCCCATGATGGATGAGATCGGTGCCAGGGTAGGGCTTTCGACACCATCTGGCAGTTTACCCTCGATAGTGGCCAGTTTTTCAGCTACTATCTGCCGGGCCTTGTAGATATCAGTACCCCATTCAAACTCTGCCCACACGATAGAGATCCCCATCGCTGATGAAGATCTGATACGTCGCATAGCGGGAGCTCCATTGAGCGCTGACTCGATAGGGAAGCTGACCAGCTTCTCCACTTCCTCGGTAGCCATGCCGTGTGCTTCCGTCAGTACCGTCACTGTCGGAGCTGTCAGATCTGGAAATACATCTACGTCCATCTCTGTGGCGATGTAGGTCCCCATGACCATGATAAATGCAAAAGCCGCCAAAACAATCAAGCGGTTTTGCAAGGAAAAATTTATAATTCGATTTAACATCTATTTACTTTTTTAAAAGGGTCACATACTACCTGAGATTCAAGTTTTTTCGCTTCCAGAGATACAACAGGAGTGCGGCTAATAGCAATCCTCCCAATCCATACAACCAGAAAGGAGTATTCTGACTTTGTACTGCGCCGTGATCATGGCTGTGATCGCCATCTGCATGGCTGTGGCCATGCCCCAGTTCAAAGGTCAATGTGGCCCAATTGGATTCATGAGTCAACCCAGCCTCCTGGATTTGCTCCATGTGAATGGTGCGTAAATACCACTGACCTTCACTGGATAAATTCATAGTGACGATCCCCTCTGCATTGGTGCGTAGTGCTGTCGCATCATGATGATGTGCATCTGTAGCAGCTGCCTCATGCTCGTGGCTATGGGCTGTATCGTGATCATGATCGTGGCCATCCGCATGATCATGCTCTGTCTCATGCGAATGAGCATCACCGCTATCGTGACTATGGCCATGTGCATCAGCATCAGATCCTACATACACCAATTGATTAGGGAGTGGCTTGCCTTTCCATAGCAATTGAACTGACAAATCATCGCCCGTATGGGCTTCATAAGGATTGCTGAGTGGTACAAACTCAATGGGATATCCCAAGATGGTTTCCCAATCAGGGGACATTTGATTTCCTACTTGAAAAATGGTCTTTACATGTTTAGAATACCTCTCTACGGCAGGTTGATCCATCGCATTATTCTGTTTGCGCCAGTCCAGCATATCCAATACACCATCATGATCCAGATATTCATTGAAGTCCTCTGCACTCAATTCAATATTATTAGGATTGGTAGAGATCCCAGCGACATAAGTACCTGCCTCACCAGTAGTGAAGTTTAATATGGTGACATTATTCAGTTCTGTCCATTGAGAGGAATCTATCTGAGTTCGACTGCCATTGACCACCATGCTGACATCATTCATCCGGTTTCGGGCGATTACATTCTCACTTTTGTCAAAAGTGCCATTGTATAATTTGATTGTCGACGGAGTATTAGGTTGTAGAAAATATGTACCCAATTTGAGGAACATATCATGGCTGCTAAGAATGATAAAAGCTGCCAATAAGAAGATTATATTTTTCATTATGATTTTTTTAAAATGATATAGATTGAATCAATTATCTGCCTGTCCAATAGTCCTTTTCTGCTTTCAGCAGATGATACTTGTACAGGGCTTCTAAATATTGTTGTTTGGCTTGGACGATCTGCTCTAAGCTGTCCAAATACTCGAGATAGCCGATCTCACCCTCTCTATAGGCTTGGAGATTGACCTGGCTCTGCTCATCAAGTAAGGGTCTCAGCTCTTCTGTCAGATAGCTCAGCGTATGTCTCTGGTGCTCCATACGATAGCGTATCTCATTAAGTGTCCGCTGTAGTTTTTGCTCTTCTGTACGCAGTGCTGCCGTCTGTACTTGTGTCTCTATCTCGGCCGCCTGGATCCTTCCTTCATATGCTTTCTTAAACAAGGGGACATTGACACCAACCTGATAGCCAAATAGAGGAAAATTACCAAATGCATTCTGCAGTTTCAATCCCGAATTGATCTGTGGCAGCAGTTGTGCCTTTTGGGTCTCAATATTGGCTTGAGCCAGCTCTTGCTGAGCCTGTATGATTTGCAGATGAGGATTGTCATCCTGCCAAACACTCTCTATTTCCTCCGATAGAGTCAAAGTACCCACAGTGGTGTAGTCTGTCTCTGTAGACAGCCACTGATTGAATAGCGACAGCGACATGTCATAGGACTCAGTAGCATGCTGATACTCGAGCTGCGCCTGCCCTAATCTCGATCGAGCTGCGAGCTGTGGTAGTCTCCCCGTCTCTCCTGTGGTCAGCTGAGTAGTCGTCATTTCCAAAAAGTCACTATACAGCTGTACATTTTCATCCATTATCTCCATGGCTTCTGTAGTATACTGCAGCTGATAGTAAGCCAACTGCACTTGACGAGCCAACTCTCGATCTGTCAGTGCCATTTGCCTTTCAGCCAAGATGGCGCTACGCTGATAGTACTCCTGCTGTGCCTCCGATGCTTTGGGTAGATAAAAGTTTTGCTGAATATTGAGGGAGTGTACTCCTGTCTGACCATTGGAGCCAAACTCTTCTCCAGAGATATAGAGCTGAGTGGGCTGAGATGGCAGACCTACAGAAGCCAGTTTTTCATACTTACTGATCAGAAGACGATCACGCTCCAGGCCCACATACTCTTCTCGTGCCAACGCTATCGCTTCATCCAGAGTGATAGCCTTCTCCTGGCCAAAGAGCGATAGAGAGAGCATAGTGATCAGGATATAGCTCACGCACTCTTTTAGCGTTTTATTATGTATCATAATACGTTGATTTAGAGTCAGTGAATTAATGCGAATGTCCATGTGCCGGAATCGCAGATGACATAGATGCCATCTTGATCTGATACGCTCCATTAGTCACGATCCACTCTCCTTCATTCAGACCTGATAAGACCTCTACATGTACACCATCATCGATTCCTAATTTGAGTTCTCTTTTTTCGAAACTCTCCCCAGCAGTCTGTACATAGACATACTTGGTATTGTAGTCTTGCATCAGTGCTGTCTTAGGAATCACTAATGCCTGAGAGATCGGCTGCGTCAAGAGAAATAGCTCTACATAAGAACCAGCGATAAGATCACGAACATTGTCCAGCTCAAATAATACAGGAATAAAGCTCTGATCCTGATCGATCATCTTGCCATATGATAGTAATCTTCCATTGTAATCATCGATCGACTGCACATGATCTTGATAGGCCGTCTTGAAGTTGGCACTGCGTATCTTGGCCAGCTGTGGTAGATACTTCTGAGATAGATCTGCCTGTATGTAGAGTCGCCTATTATTGGTGATTTTGATTAAAGGCGTTCCTTCTGCGACATACTGTCCATCACTGACCAGCACTTCTTTGACGATGCCAGACATAGAGGCTGTGACTGCTTGTCCATTGGTATTATTACCAGTAGTCAGGGTTTTGTAGGCGGCTTCGGCCACAGCTAAATCAGCTTTTCGCTTTTCGTATTCTTTCTGTCCGATGATCTGTTCTGCCAGTAGTTTCTCAGCTCGCTCAAAATCAGCCTTTGCCTGATCAACTCTCACTTTAGCAATCTCATACTTCTCCTCCATATTGGCATTGACTAATCCTTTGCTACTAATCGAAAAAAGAGCTTGACCAGATCTCACAGTACTACCTTCCTGTAAGGATTTGCTTTTAAAATAGACGATACCACTGCTTTTAGCTGAAATGAATTTTTCTTCTCCCTTGACAGGTTGTATTCTACCAGAGGTGTGGATTACCTCATGGATATCATCTCGCTTCACCTGGTGAATGCCAAAATCAACTTTCCAGGCCTGCTCCTTGAGATAAGAAATCTCGTCTCCTTCTGGTTGTGGCGGATTAGCTGCTTTGGCTTCCTCCGCATCTGGATAGACGGCTATCGTATTGATAATGATGGTATCCTGAATCTGAGAAGTCTGCAGTACAAATCCAAGATCATAGACACCTGCTTTTGTCGGTGTCAGTCCGAGGCGAAATATCCCTGGAGAAGACGGGGCATCCGCACCATCAGTCAGTATCTCTCGACCATCTTCTGATAAGTATACTTTTGCCTGACCCTCCTGGATCGCCTTGAAGGTTTTCATGTCTGAAAAATGAGCCGCAAATCGACTCTCAGCTCCTACGACTAATGGAGGAAACTCGACAAAAAGCTCTGTCTGGTCGGTCCAAATGGTATAGGATAGTGCTTCTGGTTCGTCAGAAGCATGATCATGTGACTCGTCACCATGTGAGTGATCATCATGTGAATGTGAGTGACCACCATCATGTGGGTGATCATGCGAGTGGCATGAAGCCATCACAAAAAGAGTCCCTGCCAACAATATGGCAGCGAAATATGTATGTTTCATTTTCTTGCTAAATCTGTTGTCTGAAATTCAATTTTTCTATGGGCTACTATCAAGCCCAGATTACCTTGTGTTAGACAGCAGATGGTGGCGCACGAAGTGGTGTGGCACTGAAGAATCTCTCAGAGATACGAATACGATCGTCAGGAGGGTCAATGCCTTCATGGGCCTCAAGATGATTAGTCTCTACGATAAAAATGCTCCTCGATGGAACGAATGAAATAACAAAATCACCTCTATCAATCGACAATACCTCGAACGACATTATCTGATGAGCATCTACATCAGCGTCTATGTGACTGACTTTCTCCAGTAAGTGGCCTAAGAAATGAAATATCCCAATGTGAAATTGATGCTCGTGATGCACATCGGTGAAACCACCATGATGGTGGTGAAAATGTTCCTTTGATTGAACAGTTATATCATTCAGATGTGATTGAGCAAACACCTGGTGAATCACTACAAACATGTAGATCATCAAAAGGCCCAATGCTCGCTTTGACACCTGTTTATTCATACTGCAAAAATAGATATTTTAGCATTACATCACACCCACTTCCGCTTCCCATAGGTAAATATACTCCTCGCAAACAATGCGAACAGTAAAAACGCCCCTCCAAATAAGCGAAAGGCGCCAGAATCATCCTCAAACTCTCCTCCTACGTATCGGAGCACCATCAGGCTCGATAGCGCTACCACTATCGGTACACTCATGTCGATCTCTCGGAGCGCAGCTGTGTGGCGTATATCACGTATGTGATCGACACTGATCACTGGCTCTTTGCTGAATCTATCAATGAGCTCACCGATATACAGTGGATTGCCTCCCGTCTGCTCATAGATATGATTCTTAAAAGTCTCAAAATCCTCGATCCGATTCTTGAGCGGCTTGCTATGCTGGAGGATCAACTGAGTCGCCTCCAGGCGATTCAGCGACTTGATCTCTATCTTCTGGAAGTTGGATAAGAAGCTCGCCTGGCTCATCTTGACCTGTCGAGCTGCACAGATGATGTGCATATGATTCTTGAGCTTTTCGAGAGCTGTCACACCTGCAGGTGTGATGCTCGTGACATCATCGATGATGAGCGTATACTCATTGGGCTCTGTAGACTTGATGATCAGATTGATCAGATGAGGCACTGAGTTCTTGGTGATTA
>WUUP01000013.1 GCA_009833045.1 Saprospirales bacterium GYS_P2D | reverse complement strand
TGATTACTGCACTACACTGATCTGTATTGCCGCAGTCATCTGTAGCCGTAAAGGTCACTGTCAAACCAGCTCCGTTCGTGTTACATACTACAATTGGTAAGCTACCTGCAGTATAGTTATTGCTGATGGTCACATTCGCATCACAGACATCACTTGCACTCACACTGTTTAACCACGCATTGATCTCGCTCGTGTAATCTCCGTCACACTCTAAGATCAAGTCATTCACACAGCTAATCACTGGATCAACTCGATCCACAATTCTGATCACTGCACTACACTGATCACTATTACCGCAGTCATCTGTAGCCGTAAAGGTCACTGTCAAACCAGCTCCGTTCGTGTTACATACCACACTTGGTAAGCTACCTGCAGTATAGTTATTACTGATGGTTACATTAGCATTATTGTTACTATTGCATATTGAAATAAGTCTACTTTGAGAGATATCAAAACACTCACCATCAATATTAGATATATTCTGGCCTGTGGATAAAGATGTAACAGGTTTCTGTGAATCAAAATTGACCGCATGAATAATGTAACTACCTGCTGCTCGACCGCTAAATTCAGGTGAATTATTATTGAGCTGAAGAATAGTTCCGTTTTGGTCGGTTAATACATATATTGTTGATGTCCCTGCTGGATTTCCACCTTGTATAGATGCAATAATATTTTCAGACACCCCAAAATCGCATCCCGCACATTCATCTGTGGCACTAACACTATTCAACCACGCATTGATCTCGCTCGTATAATCTCCGTCACACTCTAATATCAAATCATTTACACAGCTAATCACTGGATCAACTCGATCTACAATTCTGATTACTGCACTGCACTGATCTGTGTTACCACAGTCATCTGTAGCCGTGAAGGTCACTGTCAAACCAGCTCCATTCGTATTACATACTACACTTGGTAAGCTACCTGCAGTATAGTTATTGCTGATGGTTACATTAGCATCACAGGCATCACTGGCACTCACACTGTTTAACCATGCACTAATCTCGCTCGTGTAATCTCCGTCACACTCTAAGATTAAGTCATTCACACAGCTAATTACTGGATCAACTCGATCTACAATTCTGATTACTGCACTACACTGATCACTATTACCACATCGATCTATTGCAGTAAACGTTACTTTCAAGCCTGAAGCACTTTCAGTACATGAAGGACTTGGCAAACTGGATCCATCGTAGTCATTTATAACTTGAATATTGCCATCACAATCGTCAATTGCTGATATTCGTGTTAACCATCTATTGATTTCGAATTGATAATCTCCATCACATTCCAAGATTAGGTCTTGTGGACAATCAAATCGAGGTTTAATGTTGTCCTGGATTTGAATTGTAGTAGCACATATTTCTTCATTCCCACAGTCATCAACCGCAGTAAATACAACTACTAAACCATCTTGAGTATCATTGATACATGATTTTTGCGGCAAGGTGCCAGGGACATAATTATTTGTAACAGTAACTGTATTATCACAATTGTCCTGAGCTGATATACTTGATAACCAACTATTAATAATTGCAGGATAGGATGATTCATTTATTCCACACTCCAATATTAGAGGTTCAATACAATTTAGAGTAGGTTTTTGGTTGTCGATGATAATAATTTCGGCACTACACTGATCGATATTACCACAATCATCTGTAGCCGTGAAGGTCACTGTCAAGCCGTCCCCATTTATCCCACAAGAAATATTCGGCAAAGTTCCAAATACATAGTCATTCGTAATCTCGACATTAGTATCACAGACATCTGTCGCAGTTATGCTGTTGAGCCATTGCGTGATCACAGCATTATTGATCTGATCACATTCCATCACCAGATCATTCACACAAGTAATCACTGGATCAACTCGATCTACAATTCTGATTACTGCACTACATTGATCGGTATTGCCACAGTCATCGGTTGCTGTGAATGTCACTGTTAAACCAGCTCCATTCGTGTTACATACTACACTTGGTAAGCTACCTACAGTATAGTTATTGCTGATGGTCACATTAGCATCACAGGCATCACTGGCACTCACACTGTTTAACCATGCACTAATCTCACTTGTGTAATCACCGTCACACTCTAAGATCAAGTCATTCACACAGCTAATCACCGGATCAACTCGATCTACAATTCTGATTACTGCACTGCACTGATCTGTGTTACCACAACCATCTGTAGCCGTGAAGGTTACTGTCAAGCCTGCTCCATTAGTATTACATACTACACTTGGCAAGCTACCAGATGTATAGTTATTACTGATGGTTACATTAGCATCACAGGCATCACTCGCACTCACACTGTTTAACCATGCACTAATCTCACTTGTGTAATCTCCGTCACACTCTAAGATCAAGTCGTTCACACAGCTAATCACTGGATCAACTCGATCTACAATTCTGATTACTGCACTACACTGATCTGTATTGCCACAGTCGTCCGTTGCTGTAAACGTAACAGTCAAGCCAGCTCCATTCGTATTACATACTACACTTGGTAAGCTACCTGCAGTATAGTTATTACTGATGGTCACGTTAGCATCACATACATCACTTGCACTTACACTATTCAACCAAGCATTGATCTCAGTCGTGTAATCTCCGTCACACTCTAATATTAGATCATTAACACAATTGATTACTGGATCAACTCGATCCACTATCTTAATCTGGGCGGTACACTCATCTGTGTTACCACATTCATCGGTAGCTGTATACGTCACTGTTAAACCTGCTCCAGTAGTATTGCAAACTGCACTCGGCAAATTACCTGTTGTATAGTCATTACTGATGGTTACATCCGAATCGCATACATCCGTAGCACTAACACTATTCAACCATGTATTAATCTCATCTACGTAATCGCCATCACACTCCAAGATCAAGTCATTGACACAGCTGATCACTGGAGCTACTCGATCTACGATTCTTATCATAGCAGTACACTCATCTGAATTACCACAATCATCTATTGCTGTGAAGGTAACTGTTAGTCCTGCTCCTTGATTATCGCATACTATACTCGGTAATGTACCTATAGAATAATTATTGGTAATGGAGACATCGCTATCACAATCATCCGTGGCCGTTAAGCTGTTCAGCCATGTATTAATCTCACTTGTATAATCGCCATCACATTCTAAGATCAAATCATTGACACAACTCAGTACTGGCGGGACAGTATCCCTAACAAAAATTCTCTGGGTACATGATGTTTGATTACCACACTGGTCTTCAGTAATCCATGTTCTATCAATAATTCTGATAAAACCCTGACTCCTACAATTACTAGCTGTAGTAACGATATCCGTGAACGAAAGATTATTTTGAGCAATTGTGACATCACAGCTTTCTAACAATTGAGGCTGACCTGTGAAGCTCGGTTGTGTGCTATCATTACAACCAACGACTACATCACTAGGACATATCAACTCTGGACTGACATCATCAATTCTTAAGGATATTCCTTTACCAAGATCGAAACAAGCGAACTCTTCTGCACATATCTGACTAGCTCCCGTATCAGGATCTAAACCATTTATCTGAGATAAATCTCCAGCGGCAATACTAAATATGAAGAAAGATCCAGAATTAGGAAAGTTAAAATTGAGATCAGTACGAATCTCAATTATGGAATTAAATTCATTTACTAAAATATATCTGAACTCACCCGTTCCTCCCATTGATTGTAGAGAGATATTATCTCCACACACATTGTTTATACAATTATCCTCAGATGGACAGACTCCTATATTTTGAACTTTTATGTCGATGCAGTTTAGATCGAGATTATTAAAATTCTGACCTGGATCAAATGTTCCTATTGGAGCAGAGTCATAGTTGACTGCCACTATATAGTATAATCCTGGAGCGACATTAGAAAATACTGGATTTGTAGAATTCTGAAGAATTTGACCAGTTAGGTCTGTCAATAAGAATATGTTATTGAAATTGTTGTTCTGCGAATTATCGGTTTGAAAAGATATATCTCCCTCTATATAATCACATAGTAAAGGCCTTTCGAATAAAGGATTGCAATCGACTACGCATGCTGGGTCTGAGAGAACTACATTAGTTTGTTCAGTGATCAGACAGGAACCAGTGACATATCGGACTTGAACTAAATAATTACCTGCTGAAAGATTATTAAATGTAGAGCTACTTTGCCAAGGAGTCACGCTCACTAATCTGTATTCTAAAGCTGGCCCTGAAGAGACGGCGTTTACCGTAATTGATCCATCGGATAAACCGCATGCGCTGGGGTTAATGAATGGAGAAATACTGGTGAACATAGGTGGATCAAAAGGATCAATTTGTATCGTTTGACCAATTACTTCACACGAGCCATCGCTGTATTTTACTCTGATCGGGTATAATCCAGCTGGTAAATTCCGAAATTCTGGGCTACTCTGAAAAGACAAGCCTCCGTCAATACTATATATCATAGATTGAGCTCCAGTAGCAGATATAATAATGGAGCCATTATCAGCTTCACAAGTAGTGATGCCAGATACGGCTACGTTTATTATTATTGGGCTCTCAGCAATCGTGAAATCCACCTGATCACCAGTGATGATGCAGATATCATCGTCAGTTTTAACCACAATATTATACATGTCAGCCCCTAATCCATCAAAAGTGTTAGACTGCTGAAAAGATACTCCTCCGTCTATTGAATAAAGTAAAGTACTCAATATCGTCGGTGTAGCGGAGGCTAAAACAGTAATCCTGCCATTATCCTCATCACAATCTGATGGTGGCGTGGTGATCGGTGCAGGTAATAGCACCGGAGTAATATTAATTCTTTGTGTACAGGTCGCTACATTATTACATTCATCTAACACAGTATAAGTTCTCGTAATAAATCCATTAGAGCTCTGAGAGAGATCATCGATAAAGTCTATGCTCAAATTGGCTTGGTCAGTACAGAGATCAAACAAGCCTAAGTCATTCATTGATAATTGATCAATGGCGTCTATACATGGTACTGTTACGGTTGACGGACATGTAATCTGAGGGCTACTCTGGTCAACATAAAAAACACTGGTGAGACCAATGTCAAAACAATCTGAATTGTTAATACAAACATCTGTAAATAAAGATCCAATCTGAAGATTGAGAACTTCAGATGGAGATTCTATTGAGAACGTGAATAGAAAGTTGATGCCATTGCCAAAGGAATTGATCTGATTAATATCAGTGGCAAAGTCGATAATTTTAGAATTTTCATCTACGACAATAAAGTAATTATCATTGGAGGTATTGATATTCTGGGCAGATAATATTAACTCATCTGCACATAATACATCTGCACAATCATCAGGACATACATAAATTGTATTCATGTTATGGCTGATACATGCTATCTCGTCCAACAGATCTATAGATTCATTGATCCCAGGTAATGATGATGTGCCCTCATAGTTGATCGCTATCACATTATAAACGCCCTCGGCTACATTAGTAAAATTACTAACTCCGGAGATAGCGACGATCGTACCATCTAACTGGCTCAAAAAGAACGCATACTGTCCTGTAGAGGGATTAACTGGATCAATATCAAAATTGATATTTCCAGCTATATAATCACATTTAACAGGTCTATTGACTATTGATTGACACTGTGCAAGTCCTAATTGTATTGTCAAAATATGACAAAGGAATATCACTATTACAAGTTGTAATTTCTTCATTTTTCTACAGTATTATCACAAAGTATACCTCGAGCCTTTGTAATATTTTAAATAATAATTAGGGCAGATAAATTAGTCTCACTACCGTTATAAAATCATCATCATAAGAGAGTTCGCAATGAATTGCTTCTGAATAATCATATTAGTCGTAGTGCCGCTCCACTCAAAGGTTACAAGAGTGGAGCGCACTAATCGTACAAAAGTTAGACTCACAGGTTCTATTGACCCGTGTCCCTTCGATTACTCTAATACCGATAATCTGTAATTATTGGAATTAGAGCCTGTTCGACTATGTTTCAAGCACTAATTATTACCGATAATTACCATTGGTGCTTGTACTGTACATGGTGCCTCATTGTCTAAAATGGTTACTAATCCAAGAGGATCAGAAATCAAACCATTGTTAGCATTCGAGAGTACCACATTGAATTGTTCTGAGCTTTCTGTATTAGAGTCATCTATGGTAGGTATAGAAACTGTAGCACAATCCGATCCAGCTGGTATAGTAATCGTTTGATTAACTGCTGTGTAATCAGAACCGCTTATTGCCGTACCATTAGTAGTACCTACTACGACCGATACAGCTTGCGTTGTAGTTTCACTTAAACAGATATCAACCACGGCAGTGCCGCCTTCTGTTACCGTCACATCTGCTATTGTAATATTTGGTACAACTGGAGCATCATCATTGTCCAAAATGGTGATAATTCCATCCGGATCAGTTATAGTCCCGCCGGTAGCATTACTAATGGTTACATTAACTGTTTCAGTACTTTCTACATCGGTATCATCGATGGTAGCTACATTAACCGTCGCACAAGTCTGTCCTGCAGGAATAGTCACTGTCTGTGATGAGATACTATTATAATCTCCAGAACCAGCGGATCCATCAGATGTAGCAAACGAAACGGTCACATTCTGAGTAGTGGTCTGATCTAAACAGACCTCTACTTGCGCAGTACCACCCTCAGTGACCGTTACATTAGATACGGTTATGTTAGGTACTACTGGTGCCACGTCATCATCTAAGATAGTGACTACCCCCTGATTATCAGAGATCGTTGCATTAGTCGGACTAGATAAATTCACCAAGAAGTTCTCTGTAGATTCTGGCGTACTATCATCTGTGATATTAAATGTCAAATTTGTACAGGACTGACCAGCTGGTATGGATGCAGTAGTTGACACCTGCCCATAATCAGATGTACTATTAGCCGTACCGTCTGATGTATTATAGCTGAATGAAACATCATCAGCTGAAGTTGCAGACAAACAAACTTCTACTGTGGCGGTTCCATCATTCTCATTAATAGTTATATCTCCAACAGATAAACCAGGAAGCGCATCTGGGCTCACACAGGTAAACGAACGCTCTTCATTATCACCCTTTAGATCGGTGGCATTCATACACTGTGGCGGTTGTATATTAGCAATGAATCCCATCTGGTTCGCAGGACAAGCTATGGGATTAGTCTGAACGAAATCCACTGTAATCGTACCTCCGTCATTATTAACAAAAGTTTGATTTTGAATGCCAACTAAACATCCTGCACTATTAATAGACCAGTCAAATCGATCATCAAAAGTACCTCCTAATGACGCCGTACCTGCCGCTGGAGCAATATTGGCAAAACAAATCGTTATCTCCATAGGATCGGTAGCAAAATCAGAGTACTCCTGACCTCCATGATTATAGGTTAAGCTAAGCACTCCAGAACCTCCTGGCGATAGCGGAGCGGGATCAATATCTCCAGCTTGAATAGATGGATTGTTTAGACACGTTGATTGTGCTACTGAAATAATATTCACTCCTAATAACACCCCTAATATTATTAAATATTTCATTGAATTTTTCATTTTAAAGTTTTCTCATTATTTAGAAATAATGACCGTTTTTGTCAAATTTTTGATCAATGACGGTGATTGCACTACCAGTTCATATCGACCTGAGGGGATGTCGTTAAGTTCTATTTTATTATGATTCAATTCAGGGAAGAATTGGTTTATAAGTATTTTTCCTTCTAAGTCATACAAATACACCTGAGCATCACCTAATGGTTTACTTAAATTAATACCTAAATGATGTATGCTTGGATTAGGTAAGATCTCAACATCTATGGCATCATCTCCACTTGATACAGGTTGGATTAGATCCTGTATCAAATTGATATAGTCCACCTTGAGCTCAGATTTACTTTTTAGTATGAATAGTTTGTCATCATCTCTGTCATTTGCACTGTTCATACTGGCAGCAGGCTGGATATTGACTAAGAATCCAACTTGTTCATTACCGAGATCTATTACTGAAGGCACTTCTACTGGAACCGTAAGCTGATACACCTCATCTGCCCTGAGTCCTGCTTGCTGAATCGCATATAAGCAATTATTACCATTATCGTAGGTTAACGCAAATTGAACGAAATCAGACTGAATAGAAGAAATATCCTCAGCTATAGCCGCATTCATCAGACATACTGAGAATTGCACGGGTCTGTCAGTTGATTTCAACTGATAATCTGAGTTCTCAACGGAGAAGTCAAACGACAATTCGGCTTTGTCTGTATCGAGTATTTGTATCTGTCCGTGCTCAACCTTAGGATTGATATCTAATACAGACTGAGCTGTTACGTGAGCGTAGAGAGCAGAGATTACAGTGAATCCTGTTAAAAATAGGTTCTTTATCATTTTAAAATTTTTAAAGAAGAGGAGGAACTTAATTTTCCTCCTCTTTTGGTTTGCTCAATTATTAATTATCAAAATATACGAGTGTCTCATCATCGAAGTTATTATCGAAGATGCACTCACCACCAGTACCGAAGTCAATACGAGCCGAGAAGGTCGTCTCTCCATCAGTATTCTGTGGATCATAGTCCGCAATAACACCGAAAGTTGTTGTTGCTCCTCCACTAAGGACACCAGTATAAATGAACTCGTGCTCTACACCATTCGTACCCATATACATCCAATCACTATTATCGACAGATCTACCTGCCACATTAGTCAATACTGAATTATAGGTAAATGCATATCTCGGATCATCTGTGAAGAATACCCTGATATCTCCTGTAGTTGCTACGCCTGCTAATTCTGCCACCTCTATTGCAACTTGCACTTCTTCTGGCCCACCGAATATGAGGGTATTATTCGCAAAAATAGTCGGTGACAAGTCCGGGCAAGCATCCTCCTCAACCACTATAGATACAGTGGCTGTCGTACAAACCTGTGATCCAGACTCATTATTACATACCTCATATACAACTGTTACCGTAGTACCAGCTTCAGATGGTAGAGCCGTATAATCTAATGATCCGTCCGTTGGATCAAAGACTATCGTTCCACTTGCTGATCCAGTACCTGCATCAGTTATAGTAGTGACGCCTTCATTGTCAGGATCATTATTAGGCAAATAATCATCATTGGCCAAAATATCAATCGTAAGAACTGATCCTGTATTACCTGTTCCGCTATCATTCGCAGCGACTGGAGATTCCGGATTAGGATCCATAGTATCAGGGTTACCATCACCATCGGTATCAGAATCCTGAGGATCAGTAACTGAACCATTACCAGGGTCTACTTCCTCACCATTAGTCAGGCCGTCCATATCACAATCCGTAGATGCCCAAGTAGCATCAGGATTAACCGTCTGCTCTCCTGAGTTATAATCACAGTTGTCATTAGGATCTGTCTGAGACTCCGTAGTCGTGTTGATCTCATCAGCATTAGTCACACCATCGCCGTCACAATCGCCCACGCTCGTAGCTGCTATCGTAACATCGCCAAGATTCAATGAACAGGCGTTCAATGGATCTGTAGCAGCTCCGTTAACACCCGTACCGCCAGGGATACCATTACCGTCTGGATCTATCTCATCAGCATTTGTCACGCCATCGCCGTCACAGTCACCATCAAGGAAGGCTGCCGTAGCATCAGCATATACCTGATTAGCACCATAGATACATGGATCATTAGGATTAGGATCCGTATTGTCTGGATCGCCATCGCCATCACTATCACCAGCAGCAGGTACCGTAATCGTAACCGTAGCCTGATCACATACCACGCCCTGACATACCTCATAGATCACTGTTACATCCATCCCAGCCTCGCCAGGGAGTGGTGTATAGTCCAACTCTCCAGCTATAGGGTCAAATACTATTGTACCGCCAGCACTGCCGCCAGGTAGCTCACTAATCGTATTACCATCATTAGCCATGAAATCATCATTAGCTAATATATCTATACTCGTAGTACCGCCGATTGGCGCTGTACCATTATCATCGTTCGCAACAGCTTCTAATGGATTCGGATCTGTACCGTTAGGATTGCCATCGCCATCACAATCAGCCATAGCCCATGACGCAGGTACTGTAGCCTGCTCAACTATATTCAATGAACATGCATCCGTAGGATCTGTAACTGGACCGTCAGCATCTGGGCCGATCAGCTCATCCTGATTACTAACGCCATCCATATCACAGTCCGCTGATAACCACGCAGCATCTGGTGCTACCGTCTGACTGCCGATTAGTAGACTACAGTTATCCGTAGGATTTGTAAAGTCATCTACCTCATCGCCATCTGTAACTCCATCACCATCGGTATCAGAATCCTGAGGATCAGTAACTGAACCATTACCAGGGTCTACTTCCTCACCATTAGTCAGGCCGTCCATATCACAATCCGTAGATGCCCAAGTAGCATCTGGATTAACCGTCTGCTCCCCTGAGTTATAATCACAGTTGTCATTAGGATCTGTCTGAGACTCCGTAGTCGTGTTGATCTCATCAGCATTAGTCACACCATCGCCGTCACAATCGCCCACGCTCGTAGCTGCTATCGTAACATCGCCAAGATTCAATGAACAGGCATTCAATGGATCTGTAGCAGCCCCGTTAACACCCGTACCGCCAGGGATACCATTACCGTCTGGATCTATCTCATCAGCATTAGTCACGCCATCACCATCACAGTCGCCATCAAGGAAGGCCGCAGTAGCATCAGCATATACCTGATTAGCACCATAGATACATGGATCATTAGGATTCGGATCTGTATTATCCGGATCTCCATCTCCATCACTATCACCAGCAGCAGGTACCGTAATCGTAACCGTAGCCTGATCACATACCACGCCCTGACATACCTCATAAATCACTGTTACATCCATCCCAGCCTCGCCAGGGAGTGGTGTATAGTCCAACTCTCCAGCTATAGGGTCAAATACTATTGTACCGCCAGCACTGCCGCCAGGTAGCTCACTAATCGTATTACCATCATTAGCCATGAAATCATCATTAGCTAATATATCTATACTCGTAGTACCGCCGATTGGCGCTGTACCATTATCATCGTCCGCAACAGCTTCTAATGGATTCGGATCTGTACCGTTAGGATTGCCATCGCCATCACAATCAGCCATAGCCCATGACGCAGGTACTGTAGCCTGCTCAACTATATTCAATGAACACGCATCCGTAGGATCTGTAACTGGACCGTCAGCATCTGGGCCGATCAGCTCATCCTGATTACTAACGCCATCCATATCACAGTCCGCCGATAACCACGCAGCATCTGGTGCTACCGTCTGACTGCCGATTAGTAGACTACAGTTATCCGTAGGATTTGTAAAGTCATCTACCTCATCGCCATCTGTAACTCCATCGCCATCGGTATCATCATTAAGTGGATCGGTTACACTACCATTACCATTATCTAACTCTTCTTCATTGGTCAAGCCATCTGTATCACAGTCAGCTGCTAACCACGCTGCATCTGGTGTCTCGGTCTGACTGGCCAATACCAACGAGCAATTGTCATTTGGATTGGTCATGTCGATGGCTTCTGTACCATCTGTCACACCGTCGCCATCGGTATCTGGATCTGTTGGATCTGTTATATTACCTGCTGGATCAGCTGGTGTACTTGGATCGTCTACGCCTGTCACCTCTTCGCCATCCGTAAGACCATCGCCATCCGTATCCGGATTGCTTGGGTCCGTACCATCCGGGCCTGCGGTGCCGTCTCCATCTGGATCTACTTCGGCTACATTCGTTAATCCATCGCCGTCACAATCTGCTAAGGCAATCGCTGAGGTTGGATTGGCTGCTACATAGTCAGCAAAGAATGCCGTGCCTGCATCCGCACAGGTAGGCTCACCTACCGTGATCGTTACTGTCGCTTGCTCACATACTGGAGCTCCGCTCTCGTCATTACATACTTCGTACACTACTGTTACGTCAGTACCAGCTTCACCTGGTAGTGGGGTGTAGTCTAATGTCCCGTCTGTAGGATCGAATACGATCGTTCCTCCTGCCGTACCTGTACCTGCATCGGTAATCGTGGTGGTACCCGCATTGTTTGGATCATTGTTAGGCAAGTAATCGTCGTTTGCTAATATATCTACCGTAGTCGCTACGCCTGTTGGGGCAGTCGCTACGTCAGCTACCGCTGTTGGCGAAGTCGGGTTCGGATCTGTATTATCTGGATTACCGTCACCATCTGTGTCCGCATCTAATGGATCAGTGATCACACCATCTACACCTGCCGTAGTCTCTTCTTCATTGGTCAAGCCATCTGTATCACAGTCAGCTGCTAACCACGCTGCATCTGGTGTCTCTGTCTGACTCGCCAATACCAACGAGCAATTGTCATTTGGATTGGTCATGTCCACTGCTTCTGTACCATCTGTCACACCGTCGCCATCGGTATCAGGATCTGTTGGATCCGTTGTATTACCTGCTGGATCGGCTGGGGTACTTGGATCGTCTACACCTGTCACTTCTTCGCCATCCGTAAGACCGTCACCATCCGTATCTGGATTGCTTGGGTCAGTACCATCCGGGCCTGCGGTGCCGTCTCCATCTGGATCTACTTCGGCTACATTCGTCAGGCCATCGCCGTCACAATCTGCTAAGGCAATCGCTGAGCTTGGATTCGCCGCTACATAGTCAGCAAAGAATGCTGTGCCCGCATCCGCACAGGTAGGCTCGCCTACTGTAATCGTTACTGTCGCTTGCTCACATACTGGAGCTCCGCTCTCGTCATTACATACTTCATACACTACCGTTACATCTGTTCCAGCTTCACCTGGTAATGGCGTGTAGTCTAATGTCCCATCTGTAGGATCGACTACGATCGTACCTCCTGCCGTACCTGTACCTGCATCGGTAATCGTGGTGGTACCTGCATTGTTTGGATCATTGTTAGGCAAGTAATCGTCATTAGCTAAGATATCTACCGTAGTCGCTACGCCTGTCGGGGCAGTCGCTATGTCATCTACCGCTGTTGGAACCGTCGGGTTCGGATCTGTATTATCTGGATTACCGTCACCATCTGTGTCCGCATCTAATGGATCAGTGATCACACCATCTACACCTGCCGTAGTCTCTTCTTCATTGGTCAAGCCATCTGTATCACAGTCGGCTGCCAACCACGCTGCATCTGGTGTCTCGGTCTGACTGGCCAATACCAACGAGCAATTGTCATTTGGATTGGTCATGTCCACTGCTTCTGTACCATCGGTCACACCGTCGCCATCGGTATCTGGATCGTTTGGATCTGTTGTATTACCTGCTGGATCGGCTGGGGTACTTGGATCGTCTACTCCTGTCACCTCTTCGCCATCGGTAAGACCATCTCCATCCGTATCTGGATTGCTTGGGTCCGTACCATCTGGGCCTGCGGTGCCGTCTCCATCTGGATCTACTTCGGCTACATTCGTCAAGCCATCGCCGTCACAATCTGCTAAAGCAATCGCAGTTGTAGGATAAGTAGCTACGTACGTAGCAAATGCAGTAGTTCCTGCGTCCGCACAGGTAGGCTGGCAAGCCGGATCAGTAGGATCAAGCACCGTTACAGGTGCCCCTGCTACATCTAAGCTACCACAAATACTACCACCGCCTTGCTGCAATAAACCATTTACATCGAAACCGGTAGTCGTACCGAAGACAATGGTACCCAAGTCCAAAAAGTCAGGACTCGTATTGTCGCTGGTTTCCGCTACTAAGGTGTGTATCGTGTAATCTCCAGGAGTCGTCACTGTAAAAGAAGGTGATGCTCCCGCTTGCTCTATTACTAAGCCCGCTCCGCTGGTGAGTACATAGGTCACTTCATAGTCCGTAGGAACTACAATGTCACCGTTGGGTGTCGCTGAAAGCGTACCACCAGGACATACTTGTGTATTATCGGCAGTTAAAGTTCCTGCATCAGCGGTGCAGCAATTACCAAAGAACACCCCACTCACTTCGTCCGAAAAACAATCATTAGCTGCATCATAAAAAGCAGTATAATAAAATCCTGAAGTAGGTGTCACCTGATTAGCCGTAGATACGGGCAGACCTGTATGGTATGTCAACGACACATTAGGATCAGCAGGTGCATTATTTGCAGTTAAGCTCGTACCTTCACAAACTACGTGAATGGCTAATCCTTCATCAGAATAACAGCTATTCGCTGCATCGAAAAAGTAGGCAAAGTAGGTAGTACCTGCTTGTGCCGTGGTCGGGTCTATTTGATTGGCCGAAGTAGGCGGCTCGGCAGTATGGTAGGTCAAGGACGTACCTGCTGGTGTATTAAGGGGACTCAGCCCGCTAATATCTATGGTCTGTGCCTGCATTTGCGGAGCTACACCCAAGCTCAACAAAAAACAACAGAACGAAATATATTGATATAATTTCTTCATTATTAATGCTTATTTTTTGAATTTTTGAAATAGCTTGTCAAAAGAATAAGCAGATTAATTACCAAACTGTGGGGCAGCACTACCTGCATTACAAAGACAAGTGCCACTTGGATTGCTTACCGTACTTTGGTCACAATATGGAGAAGAACCTGCTGTCACTTCGGCTCCGTTGGTGTCACCATCACCATCACAATCCGCAGCTGTCCATATCGCATTACTAATGTCAAAACCTGTATAACCTTCTGTCTGCACCGGGATACATGGATCGCTTGGGTCAGTGTCTGTATCATTGGCTACGCCATCGCCATCGAAGTCGCCTGTAGGACAGGCTAAGGCATTTGGGTCAGGAACACAAGGGTCACAAGAAATAGGATTAGCTACAGTACTTGTAGCACAATAAGGATCTGAACCTGCTGTCACTTCGGCTCCATTGGTGTCGCCATCACCATCACAATCGACACTAGCCCACGTCATATTACTGGCATCAAAGCCTGTATAACCTTCTAATTGTGCTGGTAAACAAGGGTCACCTGGATCGCTATCTGTACCATTTGGTACTCCATCGCCATCACAGTCGGCAGTGGCATCAGCGAAATCACAAGAAAAGTTGAAACTACAAGCATCTGTTGCTGCCGTTCCGTATGTTACCAAATCGGATAATCCACACATAAGATTCGCCCAAAAAATATCTGTATTTGACGTAATGGAACTACTAGAAGTTAAACCACCATTTTCGGTTACCAAATCTACATCGGCGAAGTAAACATTCCCATTGCTACAATCCAAAATGCCAGTAGGGTTTCCATCGCCATCTTGAACAATGACTCCATCATTTGGATCAAATTGCCAAAAATATCCTTGATAACTACCTCCTTGATTAAAGGAGCCGGTAGATCCAAAATTACCATTAAGAAAAATACTCTCCCCAAATGGCGTAAAGCCATTTGGATTAACATTACCATAATTACCACTGTCATAAGTAGCATCAGACAATGGATCTATACCACCTTGATAAGCAATAATGACGTTGTTGATGCTGGCATCTGACCATGTCTTTAAAGCTTGTAGTTGAGCTTCAGTGTAATTTGACACATCATAACCTGACGCCGCCCAAGGTACACCCATATCAATAATATTACATCCAGCTGCAGCGATGCCTGTTGCAGAGATATCGTTCAAGGGTACAACATTAATATCGTAAGGGCAGGCTCCTGCAGGTCCGAAGTTATTAGGATTATTCAATTTAAGAATGGAATAGTCTCTATAAGTTCCATCGAGGGAATAACCGTAGTCAAAGCCGTCTGTATGACAAACTGTGATGGTCTGTGCCTGTACTTGTAGAGTATTAAAGTAGCACAATATTGCAAAGGCAAAAAATGAAAAGAATTTCTTCATGTTCAAAAAAAATTTGTTGCTCCGATTTTGGGTTACTGACGATCCCTTTTCGACAATAGCTGTCAGACATGTCCGTTGTACGGTGTTGTTTTTAAGTTGTACAATTTTTTTGCTGACAGCGGACGATAAGGGTCTATTGTCAGGACATCTCAAAACGGGCGTCAAAACCGTTGTGGGAGCGGTTAAGAAATATTTATGTTTAATTGAATGTTTTACAGCGTAGATCATACCACAGATCATCATAGCATCCATCATATGATTGCAAGAAAAGGATATTGTCATTTCATCTATCAACTGAGAGTATAGGTATAAACCCATTGCACAAATTGCGCAATTAGCCATAGCAATGAACCATAATGTAGCTCTCATCGAATGAGGGTGTAATGAGTGTATCATATCTCAAAAAGAGTGACAATAAAAAAATATACCTAGCTATGAATCAACACCATTGATCCGGTGTTAATCATAAACAGAAATCAAATGAGATAGGCCAATTGAATTGATGAAGCAACAATTCACTACAGGATCGTATAGGATGTAGATGAGATAGCATAGTACCAACGTCTATTCATATAAACCCATAACCATACTGTATCATGAATGTGTGAAACAATCAATCAATCGTACCAATCTGAAATAACAAATAAGAACTTCTAAGGGGTTAGGACTATCAACATGTAACTGTACCAAAGCACAGCCACATCCTGAACTCAGATAAATGTGATGGGATCTGAGATTCGATTATTGGTATTAAAGAGGTTAGAACTATCGAGGTTCCATGGACGAGACAACAAAAATGATCCTGCCCCCCTATGGACTCTCTACAATTAGACTACAAAAATCAAAAAAAGTCAACATCATTTATCAACATCTCCAGTCAATTATTGTCAGCTTACTAGCATTGCCGTCCAAAAAAAGGAGGTCTACACCGTAAAGATAAGACATATTATAAATATTTGTAATATATAAGATACCAATATTCAGCAATTCACATTTTTTTGACCCACATGATGTGGGCGACTAAGCTAAGCGATAGATACCATTACATAATAGTACTATTCTGATGAGTCACATGATTAGGCAACTCAACGTATATAGGACATGATGTATGATAGAAAAATCATACATCATGCATCTGTCGATATCTCATTAGATGGGTCAAGTATGTCCTAAGGGTATAGATATATGTATATGGTTCATACGCTGTGAATATGTTATGTCAATAGAACTAGATAATTTGTCCAGACAAGTTCTGATTAGTGTGATTCCTTTCCTACGAGCGTGAGTCATCCTCTGCCCTCGATATATCTGGATGATATCGTCCGACATTGGCGAACCGTCATAGGATACATATATGTATAGAGACTCAGGCGAATCAGTCAATGTGAGATGTATATCCTGAGCAGACGTATGCTTGACTATATTATCTATAGTATTTCTGATAATGACATTTATATAAAAAGCAGTTTTATACTTGTATTCTTGAGACAGTTCTATTCTGGATTTTAGTGGGCGTTCTACATTCTTCAGACCATCTCGACCAGAGATAGATTGAATCATCTCAGTAAACTGTACGGGAGATAATATTGGTTGGCTGGTTCTGAAATCAAATACAGATTTAGTCAGATTAAGCATTGAATCCAAAATATCTTGAAGTATCTCATTATTTGATTGATATGAGGAACTGCCATTCATGTCTTCTGATGTCAGATGTTTCAGAGATAGTATCGAAGAATTAAGATCATGAAGTAAGAAGACATTGAGTATTTCAAATTCTTTACTTAGTACTTCTAATTGTTCTTTGTTCGCTTTAAGAGTTTTAATCTTACGTATAGCCTTATGCCTATACATTATTATTCTTATAATCAGGATAACCATTAATATTCCACATATAGCTACAATCCCATTCCTTATTTTTTTCTGATAGCTTTTTTCTAGTTCAATATTCTGATCAGAGTATTCATTAATTATAGCCGATAATAAGTCTCCTTCTTGCGATAATAAATTGCCTTTCTCGGTTTGCAGTTGAAAACTCCTTTCATAGGCGTCTAACAATAAGGAGTCTTCGCCCATAGAACGATAGAGATTAATCTCGTGCTTTATGAAATGATTCTCGGATTGACTATTAACTACATATTTCTTAGCTGAGTCTAAATAATTTAGTGAATTCTGAATGTCATCTTGTGCGTAGTACAACATCGATAATCCGTTATAATTCAGGGCAAGTTCGTAAAATTCTTCCCTCTCCTTTGAAATCGCAATACCTTCACTGAATTCCTCTTTCGCCTCATCGTAGCAATACTGACGGAGATAACTTTCACCGATCAAACAGTTGACATAGCCTGTGTATAATAATGATGTATTATGCCCAAATAACTTTCTAAACTCATTCACAACATCTCTAAGCTCATCTTCCATACGCAAATTAAAATAGGCATCCATGATGTTATAATAAGAACCAATAATCAGCTCATCATTCCCGGATTCTAATACCTGATGATGTTGATTTAGTACTAAGTCCAGATAAATTTTATGTGCTGAAAATCTACTAAAAATACGTTTCCTGTAATCCTGGAAATAAAGAACCATAGTTTTATCTCCAATGTTATTTGCTATGGTTTCGCCTCTATGAGCAGCTTGCCATTGTTTAACATACAAATTCTGGCTGTAGTAAAAATATACTAATATGTTATAGGCTTTTAACTGAATATCTGGTGACTCTGATGTAGTATAAAATTCTAACTGATTTATATAATTATCGGGTACGTCAAACTTATTGAGCAGAATAAAGTGAGACACTAGCCTATCCATCGCAATCAATTTAGATTCAACTCTATTATCATATATGTTAATTAAGCTGTCCAAATAGATATGACGAGTATCTTTCTTTTCATAAAAATTTCGCGATATGTGAATTATGGAGTCCAAAAAGTCAATATTTTGCCAGCATGTCATCACACTATCAAGATCATCAAGTGAATCTTCTATAATTATTCTGTTCAATACCTTAACACAGTCGGTATTACTTGCGTATATCTTGTTTATTTGTAGGGTGAACGATACACCTATAAGAGCCAATAAGTACAAGTACAATTGAACAAATGATTTGTTGGATAGTCTAAAAACTGGCATATGGTATAAATTTAATGATGAGAGATTTGAATGGTCGTTTATAACTCAAATCTATCAATGAACTCCCTTCTATAGTTTCGTGATTGGAGTCAGAATTGCTCCACTATTCAATATTATGTAGCTGTTCTTTCAAGTCATTTTCGTTAAAGTAATTCATGTTAACCAGCTCACTCTGCCTACTTTTCATAAAATAGTCAGGTAATGAATTAGAAATAGTTATTAGCATACTTTGAACAACTGTCTCGAAATTATCTGTGATCAACTCGAGATAAGTGTTGCTTGTGCCCAGACCTTATTAAGATCGAATCCATAATTTGAAACCTTTCACTCATGGTTTCGTTGCATTCTTTTCGTTTAGAGCAAGGAGCGCAGACTTTTTAAGTTCAAAGGCACTGCAGATTCTGATCATCAAATCTTTCAAATTGGGCACCACGTTTCCATCAAAGCGTTATTCAATTCTTATACGGTCTTAAATTTTCCATTTTACTTAAATTGAAATTTATCTATGAATAAGCGTCTAAAATTACGTGATAATGCTATTTCTGTATCATTCAAAAGAACAACAAGACTATTTTTGATATCGATCTCTTTAATCTGATACATATTTACTGCCTCGCTTTGGTTAGCTTTAATGAAATTATCAGGTAATTTTTTGAGGAAATCGTTCAGGGTACTTCTGATGGCGACTTTGGATCTGTTAGAATATATTATTTCGAGATAGTTATTAGATACTTTAATATGCCATATCTCACTGATTATAACTCTCTTGAGCTTCGAACCAGACCTAACAAAAATTGCACTGTGTTTCTCCTTTGACTGTCTGATGATATTATGAGATTGTTGCTGCATAGCCATGGCTATGGCCTTGGTCATTTCAAACTCCGAGCAGGTTTTTGAAAGAAATTGTAAAGGTTTAATTTGTAAAATCTGGTCTAACACGGACTGATCATAGAAGCTCGATATGATAATAGTAGGCGTATTGGAGATAAACAAACTATTATTAAATAAGTCTGCAAAAGTAAAGTTGCCACCTAAATAAAAATCACTAAAAAGTAAATCAAAGTGGGATTCTTCAAATGCTGTCAATACATCCTTAGGCTCACTGAATGTTTGCAGGTTAGTTACTCCTACGTTCCGTAATTTAGCTCCAATAATCTCTAAATGTATAGGATCATCGTCAATTAGAGCAACAGAACATTTGGTTATATCCATGTAAAATTATTTGAATAAACAACTTAATAGGTCGATGCTCTTTCACATGCATAAGGGGCGGTGGAAAGATGCCATTATTTTGTCTATAGTCAAAATATTTGATAATATATATTAGCCAGAGTAGTTATCTATAATTGATATAGGCGGTGTAAAGTGTCAATTCATGGATACATCCTGTATTATTACTTAAACAAACCTGCATTACTCCAAAATTACAGTAACGACCTGCCGTTCAGCAACAAATTACGACTGAATATTAAGCTGTTTAATTCGCACAACCTCATACTCAACCTTACTCAAAGGCAAAGCTATTTTCTTTAATGCTAGCCATCGTGACGGGTAGCTTAATAATCTCATGTTTTTTGAGGTTATACTGTTGGGAGGGGGTAGCGTAAGGGGTTATGCTTCCTCTCTTGTTTTAAGGCCGTCAAGGGCTAAAAAGATTTTAGAGATGCCAAGCACCAGACTAATGTCTGTACGAATTTGTGTAATATTATTAACAATGGTAGCAATACAAACAAGTAGTTTTTCTCAAGACTCAATTCAAATAGAAACTAATTGCTCAACAAAAAGAATTAACCTCAATTCTGCATTGAGCTTAATAGATTCGAGTGTTCTAAATTCTGGTGTAATATTGAGCTTTCATACAGGGACTCCAGCTTCTGCGGTCAATGAATTAACGGATATTAGCAATTTACCTATTGGCACTTATTACGCAACCTTTAAAGACACTCTATATAACTGTTATGCTGATGAAGGCAATGCCGTGACAGCTATAAAGGTTTTTAATGGGGAATGTATGAGAAAGATCATTACGAATCGCCATGTGGCGTTCAAGATTCGTTTTAATAATTAACATCCCACGTTGATAGCTAAAGACCGAGCAATAAGCTACTTAAAAAATTAAGAATAAAGGATTGCTACTCCTACCATAATCGTGCTGCGCTATTAGTTTATTTTCCCTGTTAGATATCTCAAAATGAGTGTAAATGCTGGTAGTCAATATTGCGGGGTCTACTTCGTAAAAACTACATCACCGCATGAATATTCATTTTGAATAATTTCAAATCTATTTGGCCATTTCATAAACCTATTCAGCTAACTAAGGCATATAAAAACTGATTATTAGCATATTCATAATAATATTAACTTCTTAGCATCATTATATGACTATTTGCCCCTACACATTATGAACAAATTTAATATGTATATTTCCCACACGATCTTTGCTATCACCATCGAGAATTATAAAGAGCCTATAATTCACTAACAAAGGATATTAAAAATGAAAACTACACTATTGAATTTAATTGCCTTGATGCTTCTCGGCAGCCAAATGGTAGCGCAATCCACCTGTCTTAATAATCCATCTATACAAGCGGGCGATATTGACCCCGCACCTCTCTCTCCAGGATCTTCTGGAGTATTTAAATTAACCTATAGTCATGGAGGGCAAGAATATGCTGATTTTGCAAGTGATCCAATGGAGATAGTTATTTGCTTTGCCAATATTGCTCCAGCCACAGGCGTATCATCTTTAGGTGGTACATTTGATGATCGATTTGACTGGTCAATTAATGGCTCTGGCTGTTTAGTAGGGATGCAAAATCAAACTTTTGTCAATAATGATGGAGGTATAATCACAGTGGATTTTGTACAAACTAATCCAATTGCCTGTCCAGCGAATCAGATGGGTTTTACAGCTAACATACACCCCCCCCAATGTATGAATGCTACTGATCTTAAAGGAGACAATTCGGAGCGCTCATTCACCTGTGTCACGGATGATGACACACTACCGGACGAGGGCGAGAACGTGCCCGTTATAAGTATATCAGACGCACGAGTCATTGAAGGGCAGGATGCTACCGTATCTATCTGCCTCGACCAAATTGTAAGTAATGATATTACAGCAGATCTCGAAATAGGAACAGGTTCAGCTGGTGTAAACGATTATAATCACCAGGATATCAGCATTAGCATACCGGCAGGAACACAGTGCATATCGGTGGTCATACCTACATATACTGACGACGAGATAGAGAGAAGTGAAACATTCACACTTACCCTTATCAATGCCGATAATGCTACCATCAATACAGATTTCGGTGTAGGCATAGTCACTATTGAAGACCCAAATTCAATTCCTACATTAGGAGAGTGGGGCCTAATCCTATTAATCATAAGTTTACTAATATTGGGCACATTATATCTGAGTCAGACAAATAGAAATTCTAAATATTCGTCGCAAATTTAAATATGTACTAAGATAAATTCTAACAGTCAGTTTTGTTTCCCTAACTACAGGATGAGTATTTAATATCACGTCCTTACTTATTGATACCTAAACCCTACATATCGGAACCAGCCATAATATAACACTTACTCAAATGGCTTGACATATATCTGAATGGTCAAAGCAATATCGTTACCAAACAGATAGTTCACGCTATTTAGATGAAAGTGGGCCCAAATCTCCACAAATTATATTCATCGATTTTAAACACTAACACTTCTGTGAGTATAGAAGAACAAATTTGACAGCATCATACATGGCCGCAATAAAATGACATTACAGACTTCCATTAGTTTGACTGAGCGTACTCCTTGTGGAAGAACAATGAAACCTACATTACAGATAAGGACATTAACAAACTTCATATAACATAAAAGGGACATCATAGCATCATTACTAAGCCTTACCATTTGATGAATCAACCATAACTCTGATATTGATATCGTGAGACCTAATGGTCCCAACCTATTAAATTAAAGAAGGCCCATATGATGTAAGGGCTTTCCTACAAAAAAGACCAAAATGATAGCTGTACTAATAGATGATGATCCGTTCACGAACGAATATCATAGTATTCTATTGAAAGATATTTATCCAGAAATCAGTGTATATAGTTATGAAAATGCCCTCAATGTAATCTCTGATATAAAATCCAGTCTACTTCCTAAGGCGAATCTGATCTTGACTGATAAAAATATGCCATTTATGAATGGTTGGGAATTTATATCTAAACTAGAAAAATTAATTCAAAGCCAAACATGGAATCCTACAGTGTGCTTAATATCTGATCATTTGGATAGTGAAGATTACAAGAGAATCCAAACTCTGAAAAGACCGATTCATATGAGCCTCAAGTCCCAAGAAGCTCCTTATCTGAATCTAATTAAATAAGTATACCCAATTATCAAATATTATGATTGACTCAAGCCTTGTGTACTAAGTAATGAAAGTAGGAATAGCTAAATTTCATATCACTGACAAGAAATTAAATAAACAAAAATTGCACTTCATAAAATACGGATGCGACAAAACATTTGAACTAAAGAGGGCTAATCCCAAATTATTCAAAGATCTATTAATCCAATTATCTTATCAAAAGGCATCAATCAGCGCTATAATATTTCAAAGTTTAGATCTTTTTAAGGCGAACATTTGTGAACTAAATAGTTTCATGTTTGCCGAAGACTCTGCACATATAGAATTTATCTTCATAGAGGATCATATAAGTACTCGCAACAAGGCCGATCTTAAAAAACTCAAGGAAAGATTAAATTTACTAAGGGAACGAAAGAAAAATAAATATTATGCGGATTCTACCCCAAATGAAGGAAAGGTTTAGTTCAAAACTAAGTTTATAAATGTCATAATTATCATAAGGTTTTCTTTCTTTTTGCTACTTTTTCTTTCTTTTAGAATTCACAAAAAAATGTTGATAACTGTCTATTAAGCTGCCGTTTGATACAAATCCTAGGTGTTTTATCCAATGCTGTCTTTGACAATTATAGTAATCAAAATATTCTGCTACTTTTTGATACAGATCTACTCTATCTATGGGAGGACTGAGGTATATCTTCTCATACTTAATGCTCTTCCACAAGCTCTCGATGAATGCATTATCTGTGGCTCTGCCTTTGCCATCCATGGATAGCTTAGTACGCTGTGGTTCTTTGAGCACTACAGATACAAATTCTTCTGAGGTATATTGACTGCCCTGATCCGTATTGACAATCTCAGGAGGACTATATTCGTCTATAGCCTCTTGCATTACTTCGATGACCCATTTGGCATCCATGGAGTTACTGATGAACCAATTGACCACATATCTGGAGTGTAAATCAATAATTGCTGTCAGATACATAAAGCCCTTTTCCATGGGTATGTAGGTACTGATTGTAGCCCAGACCTGATTGACTCTTTCTACCTTCAGGTGCCTAAGCAGATAAGGGAATACCTTATGCGCCATTCAGCGTCTTGAGGTGTGCTTGCCAGACATTATCCCATAACTCGATAATACAAGTGCCGCAACCCGCTTATGATTGATCTTATAGCATTTTCTCTTTAGCCATTTATACATGCGTAGGCTACCTTTGTATGTGTGATGTAAATAATGCTCATCCATTAATCTCATCAATTCCAGATTTAAGGCACTCTCTGTCTTGGGTCTATAATATAGACTTGATCGGTGTATCCCCAGCAATTTGCATTGTCGGTAGATGCTCAATTTGGGATGATCCTTGCTTATCATCTTTATTCTCTCCTGTAATCCTCTTACCGCAAGGCCTCCTTTAAAAAATCATTCTCCACTTTCAGTTGACCTATCGTTTTTAGCAATTTAGCTCTCTCCTCTTCAGCTTGATTCTTCGGGCTTATCTTGCCTTGGCCAAATACTGATTCCGCTCCAGACAGAAACTCTAGTTTCCAGCTTGATATCTGATTCGGATAAAGTTAATGCTTCTCAGCTAATTGTGATAAACTGTAGCGCTCCCACAATGCATCCAGCACTACCTGTGTCTTAAATATCGATGTAAATTTTTTCCCTATCATATCAGTAAGTTGTCTGCTAAATTCAAACCAAACTCACTGCCCGATTTGGGGCGTGAACCCTGTCTATAACTCAAATCTATCAATGAACTCCTTTCTATAGTTTCGTGATAGAGCGAGAACTTCTCCACTATTCAATATTATGCAGCTGTTCTTCAAATCAATTTCATTAATGTATTTCATATTAACCAGCTCACTCTGACTGCTTTTTACGAAATAATCAGGTAATGATTTAGAAAAAGTTACTAGCGTGCTTCGAACAACTGTCTTGAAATCATCTGTGATCAACTCTAAATAATTGTTAGATACTCTAACGATTTGGATTTCAGCAACTTTTACTTTTTTCAGCTTGTGCCCGGACCTTACAAAGATCGAATCCAAAAATTTCAAACTTTTTACTCTTAGCTTCGGGACATTCTTTTCGTTTAGAGCAAGGAGTATAGTCTTTTTGAGTTCAAAGGCACTACTGCCTTTTGAAATGAAGCTGATTGAACCTATATCTATCAATTTATCAAGAACCCTATCCTCATAAAAACTACTTAATACAATTATAGGTAAATTGAAATATTGACTATTTCTACTATAAAAAATATTGAATTCATATCCATTATCCAAAAAAAGTCTGATATCAATAAATCAAAATTATTATTGGTAGATAAGGCGCCAATCAGTTGATCAGTTTGGGTGAATGGAACAATGTCCTTAATGCCTATATCTTTTAATTTGTACATGAGCATGTCAATATGAATAAGATCATCATCTAAAACAGCAATTTTTAAATCTTCAAGTAACATGAAATTAAATTTTATCTCATACGTAAGCGGATGGTAAATACGATAGTAATATCCTAACAGTGCACATAAGTCAATGCTGAATTAATTATTGACAGGTTCAAGATTCATGTTTATAAGCATGAATTCAGGAAAACCCACCTCTATTGCCCTTCATCTATTAATAAAACCCTAATATTCTGAATTCCCCCATAATCGAACCTATTACATCATCATAATTACTGAATTTGTATAGAATCTAACATCACCTGCGCACCAAACATATGTTTGCACTGCGCTTCGTGATGGGAGTGCATTAATTATTTGTAATCTTAGTAACCTAAGAATCAATGTGGGTAGGGGCAGCGTAAGGGGTTTGTCCCTACTTTTTCAAATTAAGTTTGTTTTGAATTGTATCTATACATTCTAAATTAGAGAACACACTGGAAATATTAATTGTCAACCAAATATGGCCATTCGAAATGAAAAAAATATATAATAAAAAATTTATAGAAATTGTATTCTATATGAACAAAGTTTAATAGCGTTTTTATAAACACACTTTCAATGACCTACGATGGTAAGAGAAGTGTGTCAATAGACATTCTTCTCTCCATTTTTATATAAATCTAAAACCTGATTAGGTATATATACAATGTGAACTCTCCCATTAATTCACAGATTCCTACTGAAATATCACTGATAGATAATTAATGTTACCAAATTCAATCATTGATCCACATGACATGTAGTTCTTTCTGCTTATTCGCAGTATGAAAGCAGCATACATGATAACGTCCGCTGGACCTTTACTATATCCTTTAACTGTGACTGAGAGTTCAATCGCCAAGGGGATGAAACGAAATTGTGAAGGTATAGTGCAGATTATAACTAACCGCCGTAGTCCATATGGATTTGAGGTTATTTGTAATCGAATAAATTCATCAATATCAACTACCAAAAAACATCAGCTTGAACAAATAGACAGCCGTAAAATAATGGCGTTTCTTTTAGGACGGCACGAAGTTGATCTCATATAACTGTATAGCCATGAAAATTCCATTTTTAAACATCCTTTGGATAATGGTTGTCATGATAAAGTTGCAACCGCAGCTGTTCAGTCAGTCTGACTGTCTAAACAATCCATCACTGCAAGCTGGAAATATAAGTCCAGCTCCGTTAATGGAAAACCAAAACGGCACCCTCCAATTTACTTACAATCATGGGGGAAGGGAATACAATGATTATACGTCTAAGCCACTTGAAATATCAATTTGCTTTGCAAATATTGAACCCATAGACAGTCTGAATGCCATTTACGGAACTATAGCTCCAAAGTTTACTTGGTCACTCAATTCTGCTGGATGTCTAATAGGTGTACAAAATCAACCTTTAGCTAATAATGATGGAGGTACGATTCTTATAGATTTCAGACCCATGTCATTTATTAGTTGTCCAGAGAACAAAATGGGTTTCATTGCTAACCTGCAGCCTCCTCAGTGCATGAATAGTACAGACCTTAAGAGTGATAATTCTGAAAGCGTATTTACTTGTGCTAAACGGAAAAGAGTTGCTTTTACGAACCCACACATAATGTATCGAAAAAATAACAAATAGATAAATGTGTGTTGAGTCATGATTCAATAATTCAATTATTTTTCCCTAACCTTGTTGACTATGTAGAAGGTATTCCATGTTGAATACCTTCTTTTGGTAATTAGCCAACATTGTAGTTGGAAGAAGCCTTAATATGTTCCTCTGTTATAGGAGCATGATGAAAATTTAATCTGTACTTAAGTCTCTTAACAAAATATCCCTAATAATTATCCAAATTCGTACATGATTGGACAAAAGAGGATTACATCTCGTGAAATATGTGATATTCATGTTCTCATGTATAGTCTCATACCTAAAGAGGGCTATTGGACTGTATAGAAGCCTGCTGTGGAGCAGGCTTCTTTTACACAGTGCTACTTCCTATCATAAAAAACGCAAATTACTATAAACAATATATTAGTATGAGAAACGTGCTGTATCTATATCGCCTGTTTACTCCTTTACAAAGAATATGCAATTGAACAAATTACAAAGCTTACACTATTAAAATATGAATATCGTTTTGATTGACGATGACCCTGCTACAAATATTTATCATGAGGTAAAATTGAAGGAAAACCTATTGACGGTATCTGTTTTATGCTTTAATGATGCTCGAGACGTTATTAAAAGAATCAACTCGAAATCTATTATGATTGACATCATTTTCTGTGATAAAAACATGCCATTCATGACGGGATGGGACTTCATAAAAGTTTATGAAATTTACTTTCAAGAGAAAAAATCAACTGCAAGGGTTTGTCTTTTATCAGATCTCATAACTCCCAAGGATCATATTGAGGCAACGAAATACGAAAGTTTGATTAAAGTTTATCCCAAATCTATAGATACTCCATATTTCTCGGATTCATCAATCATGCGTTAGACCGCTATGATTAGTCTCACAAAATATGAGAACCTCTATTATCCTTTTTATTATTTAATGATAGCCCTATCAACATGCGATCTAAGTGCTATCAAGGGATGGCTCTTAGATCTAATAAGATTCTATTCGAAAAAGGTTTTAATTAATCAATGAAAATGGATCTAATAAGATGCTACAATTATTTTGGAGATATTAAGAGGGTATTACTGTTGGAGTCTACCCCGAATATGAGGTTGGCTTAATTCAAAATTAAGTTTATGGATGTCATAATCATAATAAGGTTTTCTTTCTATTTGCTACTTTTTCTTTCTTTTATTCACAAAAATTTGTTGATAACATTCTATTAAGCTGCTATTTGACACAAATCTTGGTTAAGCCATCCCGAAAAATGCATCCAATAAATATTTAAAAATTTGAATTTTGTAACATGAAAATGTTTACAGAGTCACAGATCATTAAGGCTATCAAGGAGAACGAATCTGGACGTAATGTGGAAGATATCAGTCGAGAACTGGGGATAAATCCAGGCTATTTTTACAACTGGCGCAAGCGGTTCTCAGGGATGGTAGTATCGCAATTAAAGAGACTGAAGTAGTTAGAAGCAAAGAATGCCAAGCTAAAACGGATGTATGCAAAACAAGCTTTGGCTTTAGGATTGAAGCATAGGCGTAGACATAAATGGAGACTCCATCGACCCTATACCCAAGGATTGGGCCAGCCAATACTGCCAAATGTCACTTGGAGTATGAACTTTTATGAGTGACTCTTTAAAGGATAGCAGGAAGTTAAGAGTGCTTAATATCATAGATGATCACAATCGAGAGTGCTTAAACATTACAGCAGGTATCAGTCTGAGTTCGGATCGGGTGATTAGAATCATAGAACAAGTCATAGAGCTAAAAGGTAAACCAAAAGAGATAAGGACGGATAATGGCCCAGAGTTCACATCGAAAAACTTTACACAATGGTGTGAAGCTAATGGCATAAAAGCCAAGTATATACAACCAGGTAAACCAAAACCAGGATGGATAAATCGAGCGATTCAACAGAAACTTCAGAGAAGAAGTGCTTGACGCTTGTTTATTTGAAAGTATTAATCAGACACCCACATACATCATTAGGTTATAATAGTCCGGTGGCATTCAAATATTCTATTAGCAAAAGTATTGATGCTAACAGATCCGTAAATGTTGAAATGAATGTCAGCCTCACAGCTGACAACCTTAACAGATCTTCCATTATCAATGGGCTGGTCGCTAAGAGATTATTTGAGGATTTGATTTTATTTTAGATTGTTAGCTTAATGGGAAGGGCATATGCATGCTAATGCCTTTCTTTATTCATGCCTTATCAGCAAGTATTTTGAGGTTATTATTAATATATGCTGTATGAGATGCTATTGCTCGATCCAATTTTAAGGATGAGCTTGATGAATCTTCTGTTATTTTCCTTTTACGTAGTTCATTACTATAAACGAAAAAGATTAGTATTCTGAATAATTTTAACTGACTTTTTTAAATAAACTGTTGACAAAAGAGCCAAAATGCTTAATGATATAAATGCTATACTGTGTGCTATACTGTTTTCTGTACAAGCATTGTGCACTCCCAAGGTATTTCTTGGGAGTTTTTTTGTATTAAAATGTGGTTGTGGTTTTCTTAACCTTTGTACGTAGACAAAAGTCTGTGAAGATTATCACCCGAAAATGTTTTACCTATGTTGAACCCAGAAAGCATAAAAAGAAAAAGGAGCTATGAAAAAAAACATAACTCCTTGATTATCAGTGTCGGGGCGGCAGGATTCGAACCTGCGACCCCCTGGTCCCAAACCAGGTGCGCTAACCGGACTGCGCTACGCCCCGAAAAAATCTTCACTCAAAATAGTGGCGGAGAGAGGGGGATTCGAACCCCCGATACCGTTACCAGTATAACACCTTAGCAGGGTGCCGCTTTCAGCCACTCAGCCACCTCTCCTTTGTGTCTATACACAGTATTTGTTGGCTCCTTCTGAGCGGGTGCAAAGATATGTATTCCTCATAACTCTGCAAATAGCAGAATAAAATAATGAAAGATTTTTTTTAGTCATCTTCTGAAGCGCCCAGCAGCCGTAGGCTGGGCGCTCTGCTCAAAAAAATGCTGAAAACAGATCACAATTTTCTTGGATATGTTTGACATTACTTCTTTCTTTGGCGTACGTTTTCATCATTAGATCCATATTGGTCATTTTCTTTTTTCTACCTGAGAGAGGTAATAATGACCAAGAAAATCGGGGCTGCCTTCTCAGGCAGCCTTTTTTGTGCCCATTAGCCAGTTTTCTACCATTTTAAGCTTTCTATTATTTCGCCCCTTCAGGGCTCGCCGATATCACACATCCCGAGCTATCATAATGTCGTCCTTTCAGGACTTTTCTCCCGAAACTAAAATAAGCGATGCCAGATCCTGACACCGCTTATTAATATGTGGTTTGATTTTGTTTGCTGATGGTGCTCGCTATACCAGATTGAGCTCCATGGCCTTTTTGACGAGCCCCGCTGTATTTCTGGCATTTAGCTTTGAGAGGAGATTACTCCTGTGTGCCTCTACCGTCTTGAGGCTGATGAATAGCTTGCCCGCTATTTCTTGGTTCGTGTTTTCATCAAGGATCAGGTCGAGGACCTCTTTTTCACGGCGAGTGATTTTAGGTACATCTTTCTCTATCGGTTTAGCCTTTTTACTATTGTTCATGAGACCGTTCATGATAGTATTTGTGATAGCCTCAGAGAAATAGGTCCGTCCACTTGCCACGGTACGGATAGCCGTCACGAGCTCCTTGCGGCCAGTGTTTTTGAGGACATATCCGAGAGCACCACTTTTGAGCACCTCTGTGATATAGCTCTCTTCATCATGCATTGAGAGCACGAGTATTTTTACATTTTGGTTCATCTTGAGGATACGCTCACTGACCTCGATCCCTGTCATATCAGGTAGATTTATGTCGAGTAGGATGATATCTATTTTTTCGAGTAGTTCTTTGTTGAATACCTCTTTACCCTCATAGCATCTGTGGACGATCTCGATGTCTTCCTCCTTACTTAGGATAAACTCTAATCCCTCTACGAACATCTTATGATCATCAACAATCAATATCTTTATCATATTCTATAATTTGATTTCAAATTAAGGCAGGCACAGTCAGCGAAAATTAGGGCATACCCTAATACTTGCATTTTCGATTAGCCTGAGTTTAGATTTATGAGAAAATTAACCTGTACGGTCCTGCTAATATTATGGTATACCATTACTTCTTTTGCGATTTTTAATCCACTGGATAGTAATTATGTAGAGCGACTCCAGCAGATCAATGATCAGATCGAGGAAAACAGCCTAAGTAAAAACTATGAGGGATTAGCTAAGGCATACTACGATCGTGCGTTGCACAATTTTGACGTGCCTCTCCGAAATCAAGACATCATAGGTGACCTCATAGAGAGTGCTCGCTACTATAAATATCTAAAGGATGACCTGGGATTTTATAATGCTCGACTGGCGCTGGCTGAGTTTTATATCTTAGAAGAGATCTTCCTCGACGAGGCACTGGAGCTCACAGCAGAGGCCTTTAGATTTTATAAAGAGAAAGGAATCAAACAGAAAGTCATCGCTGCTACTAAGCAGCTCGGCCAGATCTATCATAAGAAACAGGAATACGAAAAAGCGATCCCCTATGTAGAGCAGGCGCTCTCTGGTAGTATCGAGATAGAGGACCATGCTGCCGAGCTCGATATACGACTGACTATCATAGAGCTCTTTGGCAAGCTGGGCAATGTAGAGCGAGTGCTCGAGCAAGGCCGCTATACGCTCGAGCTCTCCGAGGCCTATGACATCTATGACTATGATCCTGCCATCCTCTATATCATGGCGACCTATCTCAATAAAGATGGCCAGACAGATAAAGCTCTACTAAATGCTGAAGCTGCTCGGGATATGGCGTCTACTGACAATCAGCTCAACCAAAACATCTATGAGCTGCTCGCAGTACTGTATAACTCTGATGGAAACATGGATGCTGCCTACGAGTCGCTCGTGGAGGCAGACCGTATCAAGTCATATCTCTACAATCAAGAAAAATATGCACTGGCTAATCAGCTCGCTGTCAAATATCAGACCTATGAGAAAGAGCGAGAGATCAGAGAGCTCGTACAGGATAATGAGCTCAAAGAGTTTCGCCTGACGCAAAGGACGAGACTGTTTTTAATATTAGGATCGATACTGCTACTACTCGCAGGACTGGCGCTCTACCTCTATAGACTACAGCGACAGAAGCTCGCTACTAAAAATCTCATCGCAGAACAACAAGAAGAGATATCACGCCAGAAAATCACTGATCTCGAAAACTCTCTGAAGATCAAAAATCTCGAGGCCATGGTCAATGGACAAGAAGCTGAGCGGACTCGCATAGCTACAGAGCTCCACGATAGTCTCGGAGGTATGCTCTCTACGCTCAAGCTACAGTATGACTCCCTACAGGTAGATCACGACCAGCTCAGCCATGATCCCGACTATGAAAAGATAATGGACCTGATCGACCTGGCCTGCAAGGATGTACGAGATATAGCCAGAAACCTAAAACCCAATGCTCTCGAGAATCTCGGACTCAGCGCTGCGCTCAGGGATCTGGTCAATAGATATAGCATCAGAGGAGTACTCGAGATATCACTCCATGTCAACGATATAGATGGGTATCTCAATGATGATGCTAAGCTCCATGTGTATCGGATCATTCAGGAGCTGCTGAATAATGCACTGAAACATGCACATGCCTCCGAGATAGATGTACAGGTCAATAAGAATGACAAAGAGATATTCGTCATGGTAGAGGACAACGGTACAGGATTCGTCATAGATGAGATCAATAAAGGACTCGGCCTGGACAATCTCCAATCAAGAGTCAGCCTACTCAAGGGAGAAATGGATATTGACTCCGCCCCTCAGCGAGGCACATCGGTCACTGTACATATCCCTCTATCTGACTTCATCAAAGAGGAGATAAGTGAAAACCCTATGGTCAAAATGGGTTAATACCATCACTGCAAGCGTTTTAGACGCCCATATCTTTACATTATCAATTAATAAGGAAGGAAAGACTTCTTAAAATAATTTGATAAAAGAATAGATGGAGTCTAATCACTCCATCAACATCTCAAAAAGTTGAGGTGATCAAAACAATTCAGCCAAGGTGATTTTAGCCATTCTTCATACTTGATAAGAAATTATATCTATCGAGTTTGAAGGATGGCTTTTTTATGCCCAGTAGTAGCCTGTGATAGTATTCATAAAAAAAGGTATCCAGCATGTCGCTGAATACCTTTGTGTAATTTTTCCTAAAAAGATAATCCACGATCGTCGTCCTGCTATTAGATCGACCTCTGTGTGGATACTTTTGTTAATTTAGGATTACTGCTTCGGTAGCCTTCACTCCTTTATCAGTGGCCTCCAATACGAATTCCACTTGCTTACCTTTTCGTGCTTTGCCAGATAGCTCAGATACGTGGAGAAAAACTCTATTCTCCATCTGAGGCACCTCTACGAATCCGTAACCTTTTTTATAATTAAAGTGTGTGATTTTGCCTACGTACTTATTGTCTTTACCATTCTGTGCTGTAGCTCTTGATGGTACTGTAGTAGTAGTCGTAGCGCCTGCATCACTGCCGCCGAAGATTGATTTTAGTTTTGTTAAAAATCCCATTGTAGTCTGTATTTACTTAAGCTGTCATTGCCTCTTGCTCAAAGAGAGCATTCACGTCTTCCTCTACGAACTTTTTGCCATCCCACTTACCTAACCATTGACAGTTATCTTTTTGTGTACGGAGATACATATTATACGCTTCGAGAGCTTTTTTGAGCGTCGTTCGTTTGATCGTGATATTATTATTAAAACCTTTCTTGATTTCGAAGTAATAAATTCCCTTTCCGAAATCGAATTTCTTTGTCTTTCTTCTAGCCATAATATCTATTTAAATCAATTAAATTTCATATTTCTATACTCAGCATTAAGAATTTCATTTCTCCTTTCGACAGATGGTTTTGTGAAGTGCTGTCTTTTACGGAGTTCTTTGATGAGTCTTACATTTCTGTGTTTTCTCTTGTATCGTTTTAGAGCTCTTTCTATTGACTCGTCGTCTTTTACGTTAATTATTAGCAATGTGCTTTCTTATTTTATTAATAAATGGTGATCTCTTGTCACCTTAGATTTCTTGATAGTTTGGATTCAGTAGTATTTTGACAAAAACTATTCACTCTGAGTGGTAATAACACCGGTCTCGGACTAAAAAATGACCAAACTTGGAAAACTAAGGAGATGAGTAGATATCCTGACTTGGTGATCAATAGGTGGGTAAGCTTTTTATCTTTTTTTGCTGTCATGCAACTATTACAACAGATTCTTTAATCAAAAAAGTTCCAATCTCGGATGAGAACTTTCCCGAATTAGTTTGCAAAGATAGCTCATTTAGAGCAAAGTTGCTTGAAAACCAGTGAGATAGCCCCACACGAGGTCTCGTGAGGGTCTTTCGATATTCAGAAAAACAATAAGAAGGGGAAAAATGTGGGTCATACTGGACTCGAACCAGTGACCTCTGCCCTGTCAAGGCAGCGCTCTAAACCAACTGAGCTAATGACCCCGATATGCTGGACATTTCCAGTGTTGTAAAATTGGGACTGCAATAATAAATCAATATTCTCAATTTAGAAATATAAAATCCATCTAAGCATTGCTCTGACACTTAGCTCCACATCATTGCTGGAAATACAAGTATTCATCAGCAAAACGTGTACTAAAAACACTTCATCATAAGATAAGTACCCAAAATCCCTACCGCCTAAGACTGAAAAATCTTATTTTTCTGACATAACAATAAAACTATCTCACTCATGGATCGTAGAAAAGCTATCAAAGCATCGTCTCTCGCAGCTGGTGGACTCGTACTATCATCAGCTACAGCCTGCAAGGCCGCTACGGCTGCCGTCGCCACTGATCAAGGCCTCAAAGGAACATTCAAACACTCAGTATCTCGCTGGTGCTATGGTAAGCTGCCTCTCGAGCAACTCTGTGAAGCGGTCCAATCATATGGTATGCACTCCATCGAGCTGACAGGACCAGATGAGTGGGAGATCATGAAAGACTATGGGCTGACCTGCGCCATCGGCTGGGATAAATATCCAGAGGGTGTCTCTCTGGACAATTTTTATTCAAATCCAGATAATCATGACAAGCTGGAAGAATACTTCAAAGCACTCATCCCAAAAGCAGTCAAAGCAGGAGTAGATAATCTCATCGTACTCTCTGGCAAGCGCCAAGGTAGAACCGACTATCAAAATCTGATCAACTGCAAAAACGGAATCAATAGGATCATAGGATTAGCCGAGGATAATGGCATCACTATCTCCATGGAGTATCTCAACTCTAAGGTGAATCATCCAGACCATCAGTTTGATAATATGGAATGGGGTGTCGCACTGTGCGAGATGATCGACTCGCCTAACTTCAAAATACTGTATGACATCTACCACGCTCAGATCATGGAGGGGGACGTCGTCGCTACTATCCGAAAGTACGCTGACTACATCTCTCATTATCATACTGCTGGTGTCCCTGGCCGCCACGAGATCGATGAGACTAATGAGCTCAACTATCGATATATCATGGAGGAGATCAAAAAGACAGGCTATACGGGCTTCATAGGTCAGGAGTTCGTCCCGTCGGGCGAAACAGATGAGGAGCGTTTGGAGGCCCTCCGCCAGGCAGTCTTAATCTGCGATGTATAGATAGCGGCATGTCTACTTTTGCTGATCGAGTCATCGACTATCACCTATCACTGCAGCCAGTAGAGATACCCGATCAGTATTCTTTTTTATATCCCTTTGAGCAGACGGAGACGATTCGAGTATTCAGAGCATTTTATGAGCGTTACTTTAGCGATGAGGAGGAGCGTATACTACTCATGGGCATCAATCCGGGTCGACTCGGAGCGGGTATCACAGGTATAGGATTCACGGATCCTGTAGTGCTGACGGATCAGATAGGCATAGAGCATAGCTTTGACATGAAGCGGGAGCTATCTTCGATATTCATCACAGATATGATCAATGCAATAGGAGGATTTGAGGTCTTCTATAGCCGTTTTTATATAGCCTCTGTTTGTCCCTTGGGATTCGTCACAGATACAGGGATCAACTGCAACTACTATGATGACCGCAAGCTCCAAGAAGCAGTAGAACCCATGATCCTGCGCAATATCCGAGCGCAGCTGTCCTTTGGCTGTAGCCAAAAAGTGATCTACTCTATCGGAAAAGGGAAAAACTATAAATACCTGAAAGCCCTCAACAAACAGCACAACATAGTCGAGAAAGTGCTCCCTCTCCCTCATCCACGCTGGGTCATGCAGTATAAGCTAAAGACCAAAAATCTGTATATAGATCAATATCTCAATAGTCTCGCTCCTTATCTATAGCCATAGATCCCAAGCATTCATCGAAAAATCAAACATGATAGTCTGCTAAGAGTCTACATTGGTGTCATGCAACCATCCAAAAAATAGAAACGTCTATCATACTATACTTAAATCAAAACACTACCATGAAAAAATTAATCCTAAGCTCTGCATTTTCGCTTATAGCTGTAGCTATCTTCGCTTTTTCTGATACAGAGACTCGCACACTCGGGTCTTTTGACGAGATCACAGTCTCCTCAGGCATCACCGCAGAGCTCGTGAAATCATCCACCAATAAAATAGACATCACTGTAGATGGCATAGATCTCGATCAAGTGTCTACGGAGATAGATGGCGATCATCTCAAAGTGAAGGTCGAAACCAAAAGTTGGTTTTCTGGATGGAACAGCAAACGCAAGGTCGAAGTCGTCATCTACTACTCAGAGGAGCTCGAAGGCATCAAGTCCACCTCTGGGTCAAGAGTACACTCTGACGATATCGTAGAGTCCGAGTCGCTCGAGCTCATCTCATCATCTGGATCCAATATGGACATCGAGATAGAAGCTAATGAACTCACCGCCAAAGTCAGCTCTGGCGCATCTATGAGCATCGCTGGTGAGAGTGACTACGCTACGATCAAAGTCAGCTCGGGCTCCTCATGTCGTGCCTATGATCTCGTGACTAATGAGGCTAACCTCAAAGCCAGCTCCGGAGCTAATCTCAAGATCACTGTAAAAGAGAAAATAATAGCTCGGGCAAACTCTGGGGCCAGCATCAGCTACCACGGCAATCCGACGAACAAAGACATAGATAAAAGCTCTGGAGGCTCTGTCTCTAAAAGCTAATCCACTATACCAATTCAATTAATTATCAAGAGGTCCGATGGAGTGATCACAAGCTCCATTGGCTCTTTTCTCTCTTGATTAACACTCCACCTTTCTGAGCTCGGATGACGGGACTGAGCATGTTGCAATGGTCGATCGACTCTCCCCAGTGCCAGATTATTGTTGCTCCTTTTTTGACAGTGATATGACGATCGGCTCGTCGGATGATATCACCTCTGATATGTAGAGTAGCATCCGACTCGATGATGATATCACGACTCAACACTAAAGGTCCATCGAGGGCTGACTCAGTCATGATTTTTAGGGGTTCTCCTTCATCCGCCTCATCACAGCGCATAGGCTCCACTATCTGGCTCCCTACTGTAGCACGCTGCAGCATACTGCGATGCATGGTAGCTATCTGACAGGGAGTTATAGCTGCTTGATGAGCATTGTAGTCCATGAGATTATTAGACGTAGGAGCTGAGCAAGGCCCATCTGCTGTCGGCACCCAGCAGTTAGGATGTCTCGGGGTGTCGTCGCAGCCGTCACTGCGATTCCAGCTATGCTTGAGGCCGAGGGCATGTCCGATCTCATGATTGAGCAGGCCAGCATGTGCCCATCCGGGCTGTCCCGACTCGTAGAGCCCAGCCAGTTTGATGATATTGCCAAAGGCGATACCAGTCGTTTCTTTCTTCTGACGACCAGATGTGAGCTCATCGGGGTCAAAGGCCATCAAAAATACATGTAGTACGCTATCCTGACCTGCAGTGTACTTCTGCAAGGTCTTACGATCATAGCGATTAGCTTTAGGACCTTTTTTAATGAAGTAAGACTGCTCAGATAGCTCGTGATGTACTATGGCAGGAGATACTGTAGCGATCTGTATATGACTATCATATACTGCCGGAGGCTCTCCATCATAGAGAGACATCGGTGCATTGGTACGTAGTCTTTCATTGGCTGCAGCCAATAAATCTCTGACTATGACCTCCGCATCCTCTATTACATAATTGGACGAAAGTCCCGCCGTATGTATCACATGAAACTGAGTCCGCACGACCCTCTGGACTGCCAGCTCAGCATAAAGCTCACTATCGACAGCCTCTGCTGCGATCTGAATATCATCATAGGGGATCTCCACCCATCGCTCATCATCCAGCTCTACATATGAGATGGAACGACAAGCAAAAAATAGAAGTAGTCCGAGACCTAAATATTCAAACCGCCACATACGCTGAGGACCTGACCTGTGACATATCTCGATCCATCAGCTGATAGATAGAGGCAGGCCTCAGCGACATCATTGACGTTTCCAAAAGAGTTAAGCGGAATATTGCTGATATAGCTATCCTTAGTTTTTTCGTCCAGTTCGTCAGTCATCTCTGTCTGGATGAATCCTGGAGTGATAGCGTTGCATCGGATACCTCTGGAGCCGACCTCCTTAGCGATAGACTTGGTGAAACCAATAACACCAGCTTTTGATGCGGCATAGTTAGCCTGACCAGCATTACCGAATACACCTACCACTGAGCTCATATTGATGATAGACCCTGAGCGCTGCTTGAGCATAGTGCGTAGGACCGACTTGGTGAGATTAAACACTGATTTGAGATTAACTCGGATGACATTGTCCCACTGCTCTTCGCTCATGCGTAGCATGAGATTATCCTGAGTGATACCAGCATTGTTGATGAGGATATCGATACGACCATAGGCATCCACAGCAGTCTTAATCAGTGCCTGAGCATCCTCCATCTCAGCCGCATCGGACTTGACTGCGATGATATCATCACCTCCCAGATGAGAGATCAGCGCATTCGCTGCTTCTTCTGATGACCTATAGGAAAACACCACCTTGGCTCCCTCTCTATGAAATCGCTCTACGATACCCTTTCCGATACCTCTCGTTCCACCTGTTATTATCGCCACTTTACCATTTAACAATGCCATATCAACTTTTCTTCTTAATTTATAATTAGAATATGTAAGTAATCACAAGATATGAGTTCTATCCTTACTGAAGAAAAATTGACTCCCGGAGTCTTAAGCATGCTCCCGATATTTTATGTAGGCTGGTCTGACAGTGTCCTGAGTCCCACCGAGATCGACTACATCCATAGCCTCATCAAGAAGGCTGACTGGCTCGAGGCCAAAGAAAAAGAATATCTCATCAAGTACTCCGATCCAAAGTCTCCACCCAGTGAGGAAACATTCAGATCTTGGCTAAAAGCCATAGAGGAAATCACCCCATCACTACCCGAAAAAAGCTATAAGAATGTAGCCCAACTCGGTGCTGATATCGCTCGAGTAGCTCATCAGTCTTACCAACAAAATGTATGGTCAGATGAAGCCACGCAGTCATCACTGCGAGAAGTCAGCAAAGCCCTCGGGGTCAATAACACTCATAGTGGTAGGATACTCATGGATCAGCTCGGACTCACCGATGAAGATGCCACAGACTCAGATGCCGAGCTGGTCAGCGCTCTAAAAGGGCTGCTCGATGGCGACTATGCTGAGCTACGTACCAAACTGCGAAATCTACTCAGCGATCCATTATTCAAGACAGACTATTATCCTGAGAAGGAGTCGTATCGACAGCTTACCCTGCGTCGTGTCAAAGCACTGGCTGATCAGGGGGTCAGTGCTTTCTCATTTCCTAAAAAATACGGTGGAGGCGAGCAAAAAGGAGATCATATAGTAGTGTTCGAGGAGCTATCGTATAGCGATCTGAGTTTGACTGTGAAGTTTGGGGTACAGTTTGGTCTTTTTGGTGGAGCAGTATTTTTACTAGGGACGGAGCGTCATCATAGACAGTATCTCGAGGCAATGCACCGAGCAGAGCTCTTAGGCTGTTTTGCCATGACTGAGACGGGCCATGGCTCCGATGTAAAAGGCCTCAAGACTACCGCCACATATGACCACGAGTCTCGATCAATCACGGTGCACTCACCTTCCTATGATGCTGGCAAAGAATACATCGGTAATGCACTACATAGTGAGATGGCTGCAGTATTCGCTCAGCTCATCGTCAATGGTGAAAATCATGGTGTCCACGCTGTACTCGTCCCGATCAGAAAAGAAGGAAAAGTGCTAAAAGGAGTCAAAATCGAAGACTGCGGCTACAAGATCGGACTCAATGGTGTAGACAATGGTCGTATTTGGTTTGACAATGTCAAAGTGCCAGTAGATAACCTCCTCGATAAATATGGGACTATCACCGCTACTGGTCAATATGAGAGTATCATAGAAAAGCCGTCCAAGCGATTTTTCACTATGCTCGGAGCACTCGTCGTCGGTCGTATCTGCGTCGGACTTGCCTCAGTCAATGCGACAAAGAAAGCCCTCCACATCGCTACCAAATATGCTCTCATGCGTCGACAGTTCGCCTCCAAGGATGGAGCGAAAGAGACACTTATCATGGACTACCCTACTCATCAGGCGAGGCTGATACCAAATGTCGCAAAGACATATGCATATTATTTCGCTCTGCGAGATGTAGCTGATCGCTATGTCAATGACGAGGGAGATGACACTCGTCAGATCGAGACGCTCGCTGCGGGGCTCAAGTCAAAAGCCTCATGGCATGCGACCAAAACTATACAAATATGTCGAGAGGCATGCGGAGGCAAAGGCTACCTGATCGAAAATCAAATCGGAATGCTCAAAGCCGACAGTGACATCTTCACCACTTTTGAAGGGGACAATACCGTACTGATGCAGCTGGTAGCGAAGGGGCTATTGACAGAGTTTCGACAGTCTTTTCACGATGATGGTATCAAAGCAGTCATCGGATATGTTCTTCGCAAGATGAAGCATACACTCAAATCCTACAATCCAATCAACAAGCGCAGTACTGACTCTCAATATCTGACCAGCGATGACTATTTCAGCGCTTTGTTTGAACTCAGATATCAAAAGACACTTATCAGTCTGAGTGAGCGCATGCGTAAATATCTCAGCAGGAGAATGGACCCCTATCAAGCTTTTCTCAGGACGCAACTGCATATGGTAGATCTGGCCGATGCCTATATTGATACAGTTTGCCTGAGCTCTCTGCTCTCTAAAAAAGAGCAAATCAAAAACCCTGCACTCAAAGATGAGCTAAGCAACATAATACAGCAATATGCTCTCGAGGTCATCATAGACAATAAAGACTGGTATCTCGAGAAAGACTTCATGGAAGGTAGTCAAGCCAAGGCGCTGCGACGTATCAGAAACAAGAAGCTACTGGACAATAGAGAGCGAGTAAATATATGGGTTGATGCATTTGCTATCCCCGATGCCATCGTCAATGCGCCGATAGCAGATCGAGAGTTTTCTTAAAAGTCGATTTCTTTCAGATAATTGCCCCATACCCAACCTTCTTGGCCGGCATACTTGATACGACACCAGCTGCCATCTGCCCCGTCCAAGAAGACTGTCTCCTCTTGACACCGGATGATACCGATGATGGTATTATTAGGTATTTTGTCTATGATATCACTGGTGATGGTTGGCTCAGAGCGGAGATTGAGGGTCTCGCCTTCTACCTCTATGAGAGCACTACGTATTCCAAAATGTCGGATATAGCGATCCAACTGCTGATCGAGAGAATCAATTCTCTTTCTCTGAGTCTCTATGATCTTCACCAAGTCTTCCTTATCATATGTGCTGAGATCACCCTCTTCTACTGATCGAGTGAACCATGACCGCAAGACCTGAGCAGGGCTCTCCTGCTTAAACAAAGACGTACCTAATAAAGCGATGATAAATCCAAAAATTATAAAGCTAATCCATGCCCATACTTTGGGCATCGCACTTTGCTTCTTTTTATTCCTCATATTACTTTATGGAGTTATAGATTTTTTCGATCTCAGCCTGTGTATACTTTCCACCAAATCCAGCTTGAAAAACATACTTAGTATCTCCCTGGATTTTGACACTTCTGAAATCATAATTCACAAAATCTTCGTCAATCACCTTCTCATAGATGAATCCTGACTCATCTTCGCTGATTATCTTACTGAAGAAAGCTGAGGCCTCGATATCACTCTTAAGCCCTGCTATGAGTTTAGCAACATCCAGCGACTCCGCCTCTGAAGAAAAAATCTGAACGCTGTAGTTATCAGTCCCTTTGACTGTTACATCTTTCATTATACCCAGATCATCTACAGCTACTTCTGCATCTTGGGGAGCATTGATTTTGATCGGGAGTCCATGACTCATTAGGTCGAGCTCAGGATAACTGGCTCCTCCTGGACCACATGCAGACATGAGGACTATCATGCTAATCGATATGAAGATTCTCGTATAGAAACTTATTGTCATAATAAACTAATACATTAGTAGTTAAATGGTATAAAACACCAAGCTGCGAAGATATAACCATTAGTGTATTAAGATGGATGAGATGGATAAAATCGGTCGAAGTCTGATCACTATTCAGTAGATCTCCACTCACCTCCGAGATTAGAAACGAATATGAAACTAAGTTTTAAGGAAGGTTTTTTTATTGTTTTCTCCCTTTTTTGGGTGGGAATACTTTTCATTGACTACTGGGACAAGCATCCAATCTACTGGCTTTCTCTGACTCATTACAAGTATTGGGGATGGACTGCGATATTAGGGTTGATCGGAGTAGCATTTGGATTTTCGCAGACCGAGAAATTCAAGATCCCTAAGTTTCCTATCAATGGTTTAGTAGTATTCGGAGCTTTTTTGTTCACGATAATACTAACGGCTTTTTGTTTTAATCAATATCTGCAAGCCGATCTTGATCTGGGTAATTACTGGCATCTCATCGAGCGATCCAGTTATACATTAATCTGCAGCTATATTGTCCTTTTATCTGCCTACTCTGCTGGAGACTTGATCATCAGTAGGACTACTCAGATGGCAAAGATTGGCGGCAATACGTCTTTTTTGGTGAAGACGGGCACTGGGTTTTTAGTATTGGTAATGTCGCTATTCGCTATGGGGAGTGTGAGTATTTTGACTCAGATCCCTGTATTGATACTATTGCTCGCATTTCCATTGATCAACTATAAACGCACAATCTCGTATAGTAAAAATTTCTTTTGGAATAAGTTTGAGTTTCCATCAAGTTGGAACTTCTGGGGGTATTTAGTGGCATTTATCACATTGATCTATAGTAGTATCAACTTTCTATATACTCAGTCTCCTTTCCCATTAGGCTTTGATGCAAGAAACTATTATGTCAACATTGCGCAGCTTTTAGCCGATCAGGGTAGCTTGGTCAAAGGGTTTCAGCCATATGCTTGGAGCCTAATGGAGTCAGTAGGGTATATCGCTTTCTTCAGTCCTGAGGTCACGATGTTTTTAGCGACTATTGGAGGCTTTATGAGCTTTTGGGGTATCTATGAGCTGGGAGTGAGATACCTCAAGCTTGACGCTAATTATGTCCTATTGGCAGTGTTCTTATTCCTCAGCACTCCAGCGATCAACAATCATTGGATCATTGAGTATAAAGTTGACTTAGCGCTCCTATTTGTACAGATAAGTATCCTCTGCCTGACTTTCTACTGGCTCACAGAGAAAAAATCAGATCTCAAAACAGAATCATTGATCGCAGACCGATTTGATTGGCAAATAGTCATTGTCTTGGGTCTGCTGATGGGATTTGCACTTAGTATTAAGGTGCTAAGTATCTTCTTGACTTTTGGGTTATTTGTGGGACTCTGGTGGTACAATTACAATCGTATAGGCGCCTTCTTCATTGCTTTTTTCGGTTTTGGATTTCTCATCATGGCTCATGTCGATGACATTAGCGGATTGAGGGTATACCATATCAAGCCCCATCAAGAAGCCATCATGATTTTACTTGCGTCAATATCTATTCTATTGATATCAATGCTTCAAGAAGGAAATAAAATTAAAGAAAATCTCGTAGCTACAGCTATTCTGGTCTTTCTGAGTATTCTACCTTTTGTGCCATGGGGAATGAAGAACTACAAAGAAATAACTGGAGGTAGTCTCCAGCAAATAGTAACCGGTACTAATCCTCAACTTGAGATGAGTATATTCCAGTTCAACGATAATTATAAAGCCTCAAAAAAAGCAGCTAATGAAAAGTAAAATCCAGTTTGTGCTGCTGATACTTTTTCAGGCTGTAGCATTCATATCTTTGGGCCAGACAGAGCAGGAAATTCGAGAAGAACAAATAGACGCCGATCCCAAAAGAGAAGAAATACAAAGATACTTTGGATATGAAGATCTGACATACAGATATCTCACACTACCTTATGATATCAATCAAAATGTCAATCAGCAGGGCAAATTTGTGGAAGTAGGTCTTCATTTATTGCTTTTATTTCCTCTATTGCTACTATACCGGCTTCGAAGACTAGGGTGGCTATTTTATTTATACGCTGTCATCTTGATAGCATATATTACTATATGTTTTGCAAATTCAAATATTATCACGCCAAATGGATTAAGCAATTCACAGGACAACTGGACAAGAGCTCAAGAATCAAATAATCTTTCGGATAGCCTTTTATCCTCCATCTTTCAAAAAGCACAATCTATAGTGCCGGATCTATCTGAAGAATCAAATGAATTCACTTATCTCATTCTTTTTGGGTCATTTGTGCTTATTCTTTTGCCTCTTCTATTCAAAGCTCAGCGGAATCTCAGGAACGTCTTACTTATCACATTAGCAGGGTTTGGATTTTTATTCACCATGTTTTCTGCTGGAATCTTGTGGTATGGTTTTTTAATTGTTCCATTGATGCTATTGGTGATTGGGTATTACTATGGGAGCGGAAAATCTGAAAAAGAGAAAACGGTGTTTTCGATGTACTCCAAGGTTTTATTTACCGGAGTATTAGTATTCTCTGCCTTGTTCAGTCTGATCAGTCGAGTGTCGAATATCGATCTGACTATGCGTAGTCACCCAGAACATTATGGTAAGACTATAGTCAATGGAACTGTTTTCCCATATTCTATGGGCCTTCTTGACGAAGAGGGAACTCTCAATCTTACCAGTCCTAATTTGGCGAAAGCTATAAATGATATGAATAGCAATAATGGTCTAATCTATATGATAGGGACAAGCTTTTCATTCAACATCAAAAACAATGTAAATCGAATCTTTCAGGACAATTTGTTGACGACCTTTTATTGGCTGAATCAACAATATGAGGATAAGACAGAATTAATAGATGTGATGAAAGCTTCGGATATGAAGTATATTATTGTAGACCTCCATACCCCGACGCTGGACAACACTCCTGAAAAAAGTCTTACTAATAAATTTAGGCAAGTTTTAGCGGTACTTTATCAAAATCCTAAGGTGAGCTTGATAGCGACAGATCGGATTGTGGAGTTTCAAGATGTGAATGGTAACACACAAGAAATTGCGAATGTATTCGGCACGAAAATTAAGAACTTTGGCAGTTATGCAGTTTATAAGATCCTATAATGATGAAAACATCAGACGTACTTGATCTATCCAATGTGGCTGTAATTATCCCTGCCAAGGACGAGCAAAAATTTATAGGTGACTTAATATCGCAATTGCTCGAGTTGGGACTGACCAACATAATATTAGTCAATGATAATAGCTCCGATAAGACTCGAGAGATAGCCGAAAAATATAACACCGTGACTATACTGGATCACGTCATCAATCTCGGGGCTGGTGCTGCGACTCAAACCGGTATCGCCTATGCAGCTCGTAGCCATACTGAGATAATCACAACTATTGATGCGGATCTCCAACATAACCCCAAAGATCTGCTCAGACTTATCACTCACCTAAGAGCTAATAATTGTGATTTAGTCATTGGCTCAAGATTTCTAAAAAATAATAATATACCCAAGAAAAGAGTACTCTATAATAAAGTAGGGAACGTCATCAACTTAGCCCTTACTGGCAAGTATTTAACTGATAGTCAAAGTGGACTCAAAGCAATGACTCTTCGATTAGCCAGTCATATCAATCTAAACTATGATGGGTTTGAATTTTGCATGGAGATCGTCAAACAAGCCAACTCTTCTGGATTCAAAATACAAGAGATCCCAATAGATGTAACTTATTCCGCCGACACAATGAAAAAAGGCCAAAATCTCGCCTCTGGTCTTAGAATGGTCAGTCGCATCCTCTCACCTTTCTCGTAGTGCTCAGTTATTCTAATATTCTAAGACGAAAATCATTCAGTTTCGTCAATGGTACAGTATAGTCTCTGCTGCTTGCTACATTCTTTTCAAGGTCCATGAGTAGGCCTACGAGAGTATCTCTATCCGCAAAATACAGAGCCGTATCCTCTGCCACCTCTCTGTGCACTGGGATATCTGATAGTATCAATCCTAGGCCATGCCCCATTGCCTCACTGATCGGAAGGCCAAAGCCCTCATAACGAGATGCATAGACCAAATAATCAGCCTGCTGATATAGTCTTTGAAGATCTGCATCAGAGACATAACCATATTTTCTGATCCTATCAGCTATAGGACTCTCCGACATGGCACGATTGATCTGGCGATAGTCCCACCCTTCTCCTCCAGCGATATACCATTCAAAGGGACCAAAACCTTGATCTACTGCCTGCTCCAACGCCCGCAGTATTTCGATATGATTCTTCCGAGGCTCTATAGTGCCTACCGTCAAAAGCTTTATGACACGATCTTGTCTGGCTACTGATCGCAAGATTCTTTTAGACGTCTGAACTGCGGGATAGGCTACTTCTATCTTATGTAGATCGATACTCAGATGGTTATGGATATCTTGACGAGTTGTATGAGAATTAGTAATGATACCATCTACCGAACGGAGCAAAGGCCGCAGACGAAATCTATGCCATAGCACAGATGGTCGATCATGATATTGAGAATACAAAATCGGAGTAAGATCGTGGATGACAGTATATCGTTTTATGTTTTTTGGCAGTCTGAATGGACCAAAATGCGCCAACTCAATAGCGACATTCGCTCCTACTTTTTTTATAGCTTTAGGGATAGCTGTGAAGTACCTAATTCTATAGTGCATCGGGATCTTAGTAGTGATGGGGACCACGATATTCTCTGATGCAGATAGCTCATAGGGCTGAGATGTGATATGATAATATTCATGATCCGGATATTGAGCTATGACTCTCGGGATGAACTGGCGAGCATAGTAATGGATCCCTGCCCGCTGAGTAGTCAGACAGTCTGCTATAAATACTACCTTCAATTTACCCTGCATTTTGATTAGCTAAAAATTTCTCTGGATCGATAGCAATCCATGTAGCCATTGCTCGGGCATAGACCTTACCTTGATCATCAATCAGCGCTGAGCCTGCGTAGTGCTTCTTTCCTTCAGCACCAAGAAACCATGCCACAGCTATCATACTTTCATCCTGGCTGACTGAAATATGGTGATCCATAATAACCTCAAAACGCCCTAACACTAAGGGCTTGTCCTCATGTAGCTGAGAGATAGCATATGCGCCCGGACAGTCCAATGCCGCCCATACAAATCGCTCTCTGAGCATCTGCGCTTCATCTACCCAATCAGCATAGATGCGAAATGGAGCAGCTACATAAGTCCCTGTCTCTGATCGTCCAGTGAATAGTCTCAATCCATCGCCCTCACTCCTCGCAGGACCACAAACAAAGCAGGTCGGAAAAACATGCCGATCGTGACCTGGATATGTCTCCGCACATGCTTCTGCCTCTTTCATAGTAGGATGATAAGGTACTGCGATATCGAGCCCCTTAGTCTTAGCTTTAGCTATGACCCGATCCTCATCAATGAGTGACCAGCTTTGATCTCCATCTGATATCAACTCCATATCTTTCTCAAGAGGTGGTGGAGCAAGTAGTGTAATCTCCAATGGCCCAACTTCTTCAATCGACTCTGACATCAGTCCACATACATATCCTCCATTTCCACTATGGGGAGGCCCGTTATATTTTTTATCGATTCGCATTTTCATATTTCATTCTCTTGTGCAGCCTTGACCGAACTAATTTTGATTAATTGGCGTTTTATTCAAACAATCTAACTAATAATCACCAATAGCATGGAAGGAAAAGTAATTATCAAAACTTTCGCATCCGAGATAGAAGCTAAAGTAGCTAAACTCAAGCTCGAAGAGAGCGGTATTGTTTCTTGGATTTTGAATAAGAAAGACTCTTCTTACCTCACTTTTGGTGAAATAGAGCTCTATATCAATGAAGAAGATACCGATAAAGCCAAAACACTGCTAAAGTAAAACTTAACCTATTTGCAAAAGCATAGGAGAATGGTCGGCACATTTGGTCTCTCGATAAATATGCAAATATTCACACCCTGTCACTATAGGTAGTAGATCTTCATGCACTAGTGTATGATCATAGCGATACCCATTGCCCTGATGGCTATACCAGGAGTATTCTCTGATATCATGATGTAGATATCTGAAGGCATCCTTACAGCCATTTTCTTGGATCTCTACGAACTCATCAGCGTACCAAAAACTATTACCTTTTTGATCTACATAGTTGACTCCTGTATTCATATCTCCACAGAGGATCATGGGCTTCTCAGCTGATATTTCAGAAAGGAGCAAATCAAATAATCGATGTCTCTTTTTATGTGGCAAGTACATGCCGTACACAGAAAATGCATCAAACTCAGCTTTGATAACACTATGCCCATATTCAGTATCAGAGTGTGGAAATAGCTGTGTATTAAATGGAAAAGTACTGGCTATGATAACAGAATTCACTTGGGCAGTTGCCGCTGATACTGCTTGATATCGATAGCCCGCTGCTAGGAGTAGTCCTCTCAGCTTTTGTCCGTTACTATTATTTCGATACTCGGATAGGACTACGACCTGCGCTTTGATTTTGCCGAGAGCTGACATGATCTTATGGATACGAGATCCACCACCCTGTTGGATATTCCAAGAGAGCACCTTGATCATGCGCCTTTCTTCATTTTCTTAGCCTCTTCTATACTCGCTTTGAGTGCATCCATGATGTCTACGACTGGAGCCTCTGAGGTTTCTTCTACAACACTCACGATCTCTTTTCCTTCAATCTTCTCATTAACTAAGTCGAGTAGAGCCGCTCGATATCTATCTTCAAAATCTATCTCATCAAATGTCGTGGCTAATGAATCTACTAATGTCTCTGCTAAGGCCATCTGCTTTTCGTCGACCTCCACAGGCTCAAGGTCTGGTACATCGTTGATATCTCTTACTTCCCTTGGATAGCGGAGTTTGTACATGATCATGCCATCATCCTGAGCGGTGAGCAGGACGACATCTTCCTTGTCTCGAAGTATGATCCGACCGACGCCTGCCTTACCCGATTTTTTCAGAACATTGACGAATAGTCCGAAAGTCTTTTTGGCCACATCACCATTAGGACCTACATAGTAGACCGCCTCAAATCTCGAAGGATGCACCTCTGAGAGCTCTACGAATGCCTCAATATCAATAGCTCGAGTGCTCTTGAGCTTGATCGCATCGAGCTCATGTGGCTCGAGTACTACATACTGATCATCAGTATATTCATAGCCTTTGACGATATCCTTATAGGCTACAGTCTTGTTGCAGCTTTTACAGACTCGTTTATACGATATGCGGCCATGATCCTCCTTGTGCAGTTGATTAAAACTGATTTCAGAGCTAGTATTCATCGCATTAAATATCTGTATCGGTATCGTGACTAAAGAAAACCGGATATGGCCTTTCCAAATGGATCTCATGATTCTTCGTTTATTAATCGTATAAAAACAGGCTCTCGATAGGTATCATTGGCACTCATCGAGGCATATTGTATTTCGCATTTTAACTTTGGTTGTATCCAGTGAGTACGACTCTCCTCCGAGATTTGATCGTCTATAGGCTTAGTGATTTCAGGTATTGAGCTTACGATTTTGTTGAGCTCTTTGAGCTTTTTATGATCGTAGCCCGTACCTACTTTACCCATATATATCAGGCCCTCGTCTGTCTCCTTAGCGAGGTGCAGCGCTCCAAATAAGCCCGCACGATCGCCCTTTCCCTCAGTATATCCAATGATCAAAGATTGATCCAAGTTTCGGACCTTGACCTTCAGCCATGATCGAGAGCGGCTGTCATGGGCATATCGACTGTTTTGATCTTTGAGCATTATACCTTCCATCCCTTTAGCCTCAATAGCACCATAGAGAGACTGTCCATCTGCAAAAGTTTCGCTAAAGCGATAGGTATTATTGTATCTCACCACCGTCTTTAGCCAGGCTCTACGACGATGTAGCGGTTCATCTATGATGTCCCGACCATCCATCGTCAGCATATCAAATAAATAACAGACCACAGGCTTATCTCGAGCAAGTCTCTCTATGGCGACAGCTGATCCCGTGTGCATTCGACTGATGACATCATGAAATATCGGTCTGCCCTGATCATCCAAAACGACTATCTCTCCATCAAATACACCTTGCTCCAGATCAAATCTATCCATGTCCTGCAGTTCAGGAAACTTCCCAGTTAGATCATTTCCATTGCGACTGATGATCCGTATCTCGTCATCCTCCACATAGATCAATACCCGTATACCATCCCATTTGACTTCATATCCCCATTCAGCTCCAGCTAATATGACATCCGAGGCCTCAGCCAGCATCGGAGACACCCCACGATCCTGATTGATATATGTATGATCACTATCCGTCTCGATGAGCCATTGGTCTTTATTCTTGGTTTGATAGAGTTTGTACCTCCTCTGATCTATCGTGAATGAGAGCGATCTTTCTTCCTTTTTATGCCATATGGTATGTCCACCATGTACGACCCACATCTCACCAGCGCCATAGGCTCCTTTAGGTATTAGCCCTTCAAAGTGTAGGTACTTGACAGGATGATCCTCAGTCCGGATAGCGAGACGCTTTTGTCCTTTGCGGAATGGCAGGCCTTTTGGTATAGCCCATGACCAGAGCACCCCATTATCCTCGAGACGGAGATCATAGTGGAGATTAGACGCATCATGTAGCTGCACTACATACTGATCGGTGTATCGAGCAGTGACATCGGGATAGGGCTCAGGAGTCGTGGCGAGCTCTCGCTTATCCACATAGCTGAGGAGTCTATCATCTATCGCACCAGCCGCCATAGCCACCTGTATACGCTGGTCATGTAGCTCGGAGGCATGCTGTCTCCAGTCAGCCCATGGCTCACCAGAGTCTTTAAGATAGTTCTTGTAGTTGCCCATATGGATATCCCCACCAGAGTGGATATCATCAAGCTGTTCCCAGGCTATCGGCCAAGAAATCGGTGCTCCCTTGCGTCCACGGAGACTGTAGGGAGCTACGGTCGTATTAGATAAATGATTGCGATAGATATCGATGAGGATTTTGCCCTTTCGTTTTTCTTTATGGACTTGTAGGGTGTAGAGTCTGGGATATTGAGCGATGAAAGCTTTGGTCATCTTCTTGACGCTATCTATGAGCGTCTCAAAATCCCAATTGGGCAAAATAGGCACGACCAAATGCAGCCCTTTACCCCCCGAGGTCTTAATGAATGGCGTATAGTCTAAACTCTCTAAAAACGCCTTGAGTCGCCAGGCAGCCTCTTTGACTTGATCAAATGTGATACTCTCATCCGGATCCAGATCAAAAATGAATAAATCAGGATGCCGGTCTCGATCATGCACTCTAAACTGCATAGGGTGCAACTCCAGAGCCGCCAGATTAGCCAGCCAAGTCAGTTCAGGCTGCGACTTGACATACAGATAGTCGATAGTCTTTTCATCGTGCTCGATGAGGATGCTGGGTAGCCACTCAGGAGTCCAGTCTGGTTTATCCTTGCTGTAAAAGCTCTTACCTCCCACTCCATCTGGAAATCGAATCACTGTCAATGCTCGCTCAGCAAGATAGGGCAAGATCATCTTCGCATTGCCCAGATAGTACTGGATGACCTCCGCCTTAGTGATTCCTACCGATGGGTACAGCACCTTGTCCAGATTAGACAGCTTCAGTCGTCTACCATCTACTTCGGTATGTACTATCTTTGAGGACACTGTTTAGATTTGATGATTAGAATAGCAAATACAAGAAATGCTCCAAACATGAGATGGATAGTTTTTATTGGGATTTTAGCTTGGACTCTACAATCATGTCAAGCCCCCGAAAAAAGAGAATGGAATCAATGGAAAGAAGAAAGACGAGTAGCTCTGACTGATCCATACGGATGGCCCTCAGTGGTAGGACTTTTCTGGATCAAAAACTCAATGGCTTACTTTGGCAGTAAAGAGAATAATGATTTTATTCTACCTCAAACTGCAGCTACGAGCATGGGTCGGATAGTGGAGATCGACTCTGCCTACTATCTGGACGCCTACTCCAGTCTCAAGGTCAAGGTTAATGGGCTCAACGCTACTAAAGTGAGGATGCTCACCGACAAAGAAGAAGGTGGTCCGACCATAGCTTCTTGGCGAAGTCTACAATGGCATATCATAGAGCGTCAAGATAAGGCTTACCTCAGAGTCAAGGACTCACTGAGTAGCTATCGCCAGGCGCTTTTAGCTACAGATATCCCATACTATCCCTATGATGAGACCTATCGGGTCAAGGCGAAATTCACGCCAGTAGATAGTAGCCAGACTATCCAATATGATAATATCCTTGGGATGAAGTTCGATACACCTTTTGCTGGTTATCTGGATTTTCAGCTGCACGGAGAGTCCCATAGACTTGCTGCCCTATATAATGATGAGGAGACCTATATGGTCATATTCTCAGATGCCACTACGGGGATTGACACCTATGGAGGAGGGCGATATCTCTACCCTAAAGTAGCTGATAGTCAAGGAGAAACGATATTGGACTTTAACCAATCTATCAATCCTCCCTGTGTTTTCACCCCTCATGCTACATGTCCTCTGCCACCCTCTGAAAACTTAATGGATTGCGGAATCGTTGTCGGTGAAAAGTTGCTAAAATTGTACGAATAGAACACTTATATCACACTCTGCTTTTTTATTCTTTTGTAGTACAGTCGATACTATGAAGAATAAAGTAAACCTAATCACCTACGTGGATCGCATGTCTGGCGGTGGAGTGCAAGATCTCAACCGACTCATCACGGGTCCGCTTAAAGATGTATTTGGTGGAGCACACCTTCTACCTTTTTTCTATCCTATAGATGGAGCTGATGCGGGCTTTGATCCTATCGATCATACTATCGTAGATCCACAGATAGGTGACTGGAGTGATGTCAAGGAGCTGAGCCAATCAGTAGAACTGACCGCAGACCTCATCGTGAATCATGTCTCTGCAGACTCTGAGATGTTTCAGGATTACCTCCGAAAAGGAGATAAAAGTGAATATGCGGAGCTATTCCTGACGGAGGATAAAATATTCCCTGAGGGCATCACAGATGCTGAGATGGCCGCTATTTATCGACCAAGGCCAGGATCTCCTTTCACCCCATATGAAGTAGCAGGAGAGACTAAGCATCTCTGGACTACATTCACTGCTAAGCAGATAGACATCGATGTATTCAGCGATGCTGGGCAGCGATACTTAGAGTCGATTCTTCAGGCTTTCGCCGAAAATGGAATAAAACTCATCCGTCTCGATGCAGCAGGATATGCTGTAAAAAAACCTGGTACGTCATGCTTCATGCTACCAGAGACTTTTGACTTCATCCACACGCTCACACAGCGAGCTCACGAGCTCGGCATGGAAGTATTAGTAGAGATTCACTCCTACTATAAAGAGCAAATCGCCATCGCTCAAAAGGTGGACTACGTATATGATTTTGCACTACCTCCACTCATACTACATGCCATCTATACACAGACTGGAGAATATCTCAATAAATGGCTACAGATCAGCCCTCGCAATGCCATCACTGTGCTGGATACTCATGACGGCATAGGAGTGATAGATGTAGGACCACATGCGAAGGATAAAAGTAAAAAAGGGCTCATCCCTGATGCAGAAGTGGATCGTCTCGTCGAGGAGATGCATGAGCGCACCGGTGGGCAGTCTCGTCAGGCCACAGGCGCCGCAGCGTCCAATCTCGACCTCTACCAGGTCAATAGTACCTACTATGACACATTGGGACGTGAGGATGATTTATATATATTGGCTCGAGCTATTCAGTTTTTTGCACCAGGCATCCCACAGGTATACTACATCGGTATGCTCGCAGAAGTCAATGACATGGATCTACTCGCTAAATCTAACGTAGGTAGAGACATCAATCGTCACTACTTCTCACATGATGAGGCTGTGGCAGCTGTAGATAGACCCGTAGTACAGCGACTGATCTCCCTCATCCAATATCGAAATCAGGCTGAGTCCTTTGACGGAGAGTTTTCATCAGTAGTATCTGGTCAGACACTCGAGCTGGCCTGGACAAAAGGTGATCAAGAAGAAAAATTAATAGTTGATTTTGACAGTCTCGACTATACCATATACTCAAAACAAAACGAAGAAACTGTCATAGAGAGGAGATTTTAGGGGTAAGTACGAGTATCTACGGATCAAAAAGAATCGTTAATATTAACACATCGAGAATTAATTTTTTCTAGACGGCGTTTTTTCATCGTACTTACTTACTAAAAATCCAACTCAAATGAAGAATCATCTTCTGGTAATAATTACGCTATTGACGTCACTATCGCTCGCCATTGGCCAAGACAAGCTGCCTACTGCGACAGTAAGTGACATAGATGGTAAACCTATAGCACTGCACGACTACGTAGCAGACGGCACTCCTAAAATAATCAGCCTCTGGGCGACATGGTGTGGCCCTTGCCGCATGGAGCTATCAGCCCTGCACAAAGTATATCCAGACTGGAAAGAAAAATACAATATCGAAATCATAGCAGTGACCGTGGATAATGGGCCTATGCTCAAGCGGGCTAAATCAATGTTTGAGTCCAACGGATGGGACTATACTTTTCTCCACGATGACCAAAAAGAGCTCATGAAAAAGCTGGGGCTTACTGGTATCCCTTACTCCATATTAGTCGATGGAGATGGTACCATTAGATCTGTTCAGACGGGCTACTTTCCTGGATATGAAAAAGAATTAGAAGCAAAAATAAAAGCCCTTTAATCAGGGCTTTTTCTTTTTTACGAAGCATACTCTGCCAGCTCCAGCCAGCGCATTTCTATTTCATCTGCTTCATTATTGAGTTGTCCCAGCTCTTTGGATAAACGCTCTATCTCACTGGAGTCCATATTCATATCAAGGAAAGCCTGCTCGATCTCCTTCTTACGTTTTTGGATCTCATCAAGACGCTTTTCGATTTTCTGCATTTCCATTTTCTCTTTATAGCTCAGCTTTCGCTCCGGCTCAGCGACAACTTCTTCTTTGGCGGTTTCTATCGTAGGTGATACAGCGCTTTGTCCGCTACTATTAGATCCTGGCTTTTGCTGTGCTTTCCATTCACTATAGGTACCGTTAAAATCTTCTATCTCGCCATCACCTTTGAAGATAAACATGTGATCCACCAGCTTATCCATGAAAAATCTATCGTGACTCACTATTACCAGACATCCTGGAAATTTCATGAGATACTCTTCTAATACATTGAGCGTCAATACATCCAGATCATTTGTAGGCTCATCGAGTATGAGGAAGTTTGGGTTTTTGATGAGGACGGATAGTAGGTGCAGTCGCTTACGCTCACCACCACTGAGCTGACTGACGTATACCTGCTGCTGATCTCTGCTAAACATGAATGTCTCGAGCAGCTTGGCTGCTGATAACTTGAGTCCTTTTTTGAGCGGTATATACTCAGCTATATCTCTTATGACTTCTATTACCTTCTTGTCTTCTTTTAGCTGGATCCCATCCTGCTGATAGTGCCCGAATGCCACCGTCTCACCTATTACTCGTTTTCCACTGGTCAGATTTTCATCACCTACTATGAGTTTGATGAAGGTCGACTTACCTGATCCATTGACACCACTGATCCCGACTCGTTCTCCTTTTTTGAATTTATACCAAAACTCTTTGAGTAGTACCTTATCTCCAAAAGACTTAGAGGCATCATAAAACTCTACAATCTTTTTACCCAGTCGCTCTGCATCTATGTCTATCTCAAATACCTGATCATATTTGATACTGCTCACATGATCATCCAGCTTATGATAAGCATCGACTCGAGATTTCGCCTTAGTTCCACGAGCCTTGGGCTGACGTCTGACCCACTCGAGTTCTTTTTGTAGGAGCTTTTTAGATTTATCAATATTGACTGATTCTGTATGGCTTCGGAGCGCTTTTTTTTCGAGATAGGCAGAGTAGTTGCCACGATATATAAATAGCCTTCCTTTATCCAGCTCGATGATCTGATTGCACACACGCTCGAGGAAATATCTATCGTGTGTCACCATAAACAGGGTTAAATTAGACGACTGCAGATACTGCTCCAGCCACTCGATCATTTCGATATCAAGGTGGTTAGTCGGCTCATCCAGTACTAAGAAGTCTGGCTCATCGAGTATAATTTTGGCCAGTGCTAATCGCTTACGCTGCCCCCCAGATAGAGTGCTCACGAGCTGATCCATATCATCGAGCTTCAGTCTAAAGAGGATTTCTTTCATCTGCGCCTCGGTGTCCCATGCTTTCATATCGTCCATCTTGACGAGAGCCTCTTGGATCTTAGCTTCATCACCACTTTCTAATGCCTCTTCATACTGTCGGATGGCATTGATCTTAGGATGATCTGTGGCTCTAATGACCTCGATGACTGATCGCATCGGATCAAACTCTGGCTCCTGAGGTAAGAAAGCCGTCTTAATAGCTTTACTCAGTAATACCTTTGATCTTTCTCCTTCTGGCGCTTCGACACCTGCGATTACTTTCAGGAGTGTAGTTTTACCCGATCCATTCTTGGCTATGATAGCGATACGCTCCCCCTTACTGATCGTCAGAGATAGATCCTTGAATAGTTCTTTCTCTCCAAAACTCTTTGATACATTCTCTAACTTCAGGTACTCCATGGGCTCACTACTTTCTGGTGGCTATATTACGATGAATAAAGAAAAAGCCTTTCCTCAGTAGCTGAGAAAAGGCTTCATCCTATTAATTGTTATTGTTATTATTCCTACTCTTTGTCTTCATCCTCATGATTAGTGTATGCAGGACCATTGATCATATCATTCATGATAGCTAATGTCTCTTGGATGTAGATATCTTTTTGAAGCCCGTCTACCCAATCATCTCTTCTGGCTTTAGTACTCTCGTCAAAGTTGATTTTCTCTTCATCTACTGTCAGATTACTGATGACCAGATTTTCTACATCTTCATCAAAAAGACCATCAAACTTATCGTTTTCTTCCTCTTTTTGAGCGAGATAGGCTTTGTACTCTTCGATATTGAGCGAGTAGGCACTTATATCTCTATTCTTTTTGAGTAGAGCTGCTTGTTCTTGGATTAATTTGAAATCCTCATTTTTAGCGATTCTATTTTGGCTATTAGCCATAAGCAGACTCTTATTTTCTACTTGATAGATATCCTGATCATACTCCAGACCTGCTATCTCTGACCACTCCATAGAGTTAGGATATTCTCTCTCACCTACTTCTATCTGCGAGTATCTATCAGGGAAACTGATGTCCGGAGTCACTCCTCTCTGCTGAGTAGATCCACCATCTATACGATAAAACTTCTGCATAGTGACCTTGAGCTCTCCCAGCGGCTTCAGCTCAGTATGTCCTCTCACCGCTCTATCGAGATCTATGAATCGCTGCACAGTTCCTTTACCAAATGTTTGAGCTCCGACGATCACAGCTCTGTTATAATCTTGGAGGGCTGCTGCCAAAATCTCAGATGCTGAGGCACTGAACGAATTGACCATGACGATCAGTGGGCCATCATAGAGTACTGACTCATCTTCATCTTTGTACACATATGCTTTTCTATCTCTTGGCTTGACCTGGACAATAGGCCCTTCATCTATGAATAGGCCAGACATATTTACCACGTCACGAAGTGATCCTCCTCCATTATTTCTCAGATCGAGGATGATGCCATTTACATTCTCAGCTTTTAGCTTTTCTATTTCCTTAGCTACATCAGCAGCACAGCTGGTGCCATCTGGCCCCTCAAAGCTGCTATAAAACTTAGGTAAGTGGATGTATCCAATATTATCAATGACTCCGTCCAGATCCATCTTAACGGATCGGGCATATGTCTCTTCTATCTCTACTACATCTCTTTCGATAGTGATATCTTGGATAGTACCGTCTGGCTTTTGGATGGTGAGTCCTACGATCGTCCCTTTATCACCTCTGATTTTAGAGACGACATCATCCAGTCGCATACCTATTACATCTACAGGCTCTTCTTCTTCTTGAGTGACCTTGAGGATAGCATCTTCTACTTCGAGCTCTTTACCTTTCCATGCGGGTCCACCTGGGACTATAGATGCTACGATAGTCAGGTCGTCCTCTGATCTGAGACGGGCTCCGATACCTTCGAGCTTACCGCCCATATTGATATCAAAATCTTGCTTTTCCTTAGGATTGAAATAGTCAGTATGCGGATCAAAAAGATGTGCAAATGAATTGAGATATGCCTCAAATCTATCCGATCTTCTTACTTTCTTGAATGACTTGTACCAGTCGTCATAGTTTTCTCTGACCTGCTCCCGAGCTTCTTCTTCGAGCTCAGCGTAGCTTTTTTGCTCAGCGTCTTCATCCTTTTCTTGTGCATCGAGCTTTTTTTCGAGCTTAGTCATGACATCATACTTGAGCGACTTTCTCCATCTATCCTTCATATCAGCATCATCGGCTGGATATTCTTTTTTCTCTGGATCAAACTCATATGACTCATCAAGGGTGAAATCAAATGGCTGCTCTAATACCTCTTTATAAAGAGTCTCTGCCTGAGCTATTCTCGCCTCGAGCATCGTGTTAGCTTCCTCAAAGAAGGTCAAATCACCCATTTTCAGCTGATCATCAAGATCATACTCATGTACTCGGAGCGCTGCGATATCCTCCTGAGTGAAAAATCGCTTACGTCCATCTACAGAAAGTAAAAACTCCTCAAATACCTGCGTAGATAGCTCATCATTAAAATCCTTGGGATCAAAGTGCGCCTGATCTAACACTCCAATAAGTGCATTTTGGATCATTTTCTCTCGATCGACATTGACCTCTTCACCTCCCTGAAATCCTCCGAAAAAGAAACTGAACATTCCTATCAAGGCGACAACTACTAATCTGATCATATTTTTCATTTATACTTTATCTGACACCAATTGGTATCAATAACACTTAGACTATTAAAAAGATTATATCGACCTATCAGTGAAGTACCGTAAAATAAAAGGAAAGACATATTACTACCCTCAGTGATCATCGATATAGATCAATATACATACATTATACCAAAAGTGCCCATCGATATTCGACGGGCACTTGGTATTTAACAGATGAATAACGAAATAATAGTTATTCCATCTTTATGTCATATTTACTCTTAGATGAATGGTGCGATCACAAGCGCTACCACTGTCATCAATTTAAGAAGGATATTAAGTGATGGTCCTGAAGTATCTTTAAATGGATCTCCTACCGTATCACCTACTACAGTTGCTTTGTGAGGTTCTGATCCTTTGTAGTACATCTTACCTTTGATCTCTACACCTTCTTCAAACATTTTCTTGGCATTATCCCATGCTCCACCAGCATTTGATTGGAAGATAGCCATCAATACACCACATACAGTCACACCTGCGAGTAGCCCACCGAGCATCTCAGCACCACCGAGGAATCCAAAGATCACTGGAGTCACAACTGCTATGACACCAGGAAGTATCATCTCACGGATAGACGCCTTCGTAGAGATATCTACACACTTACCGTACTCTGCTTTTCCTTCTGCACTCTCGAATGTCTTGATATCTGCTGCACTCCAATCCTTCATCTCTATGCCTTCATTTTTATTCATCACATTGAGAGCTGCTTTTAGTTCTGGAATATCCTTGAACTGTCTTCTCACCTCTTGGATCATATCCATAGCCGCACGGCCTACTGCATTCATAGAGAGTGCAGAGAATAAGAATGGAAGCATACCACCGATGAATAAGGCAGCCATTGTCTTCGGCGTAGTGATATCTATACCTGTGAGTATATCATCTGGATGAGCTACATTGTATGCAGTGATGAATGCTGCAAATAGGGCCAAAGCTGTAAGTGCTGCTGATCCAATAGCAAATCCTTTACCGATAGCTGCTGTAGTGTTACCCACTGCATCGAGTTTATCTGTTCTCTGTCTTACTTCTTTAGGTAGTTCTGCCATCTCTGCGATACCTCCAGCATTATCAGCGATCGGACCGTATGCATCTACTGCAAGCTGGATACCAGTATTAGAAAGCATACCTACCGCTGCGATAGCGATACCGTATAATCCTGCGAAGTGGTGAGCACCTATGATAGCTACAGCTAAAACTAAGATAGGAAGAGCCGTAGACTGCATACCTACACCAAGACCTGCTATGACATTAGTCGCAGATCCTGTGAGTGACTGCTCTACGATAGACTTCACCGGCTTAGTACCAGTACCTGTATAAAACTCAGTAATAATACCTATCAATAATCCTGCAGCCAATCCAAAGAGTACGGCGTAGAATACGCCCATCGAACTATACTCAAATCCTGAAACATCAGTCCAAGAAGAAGGTAAGAACTGCTGTACGATCAAGAAGGTACCTATGAGCATAAGTCCCGCAGCGATAAACTCTCCAGTGTTTAGTGCTTTTTGAGGATCTCCCCCTTCCTTTACCTTGACGAAGAATGTACCTATAATAGATGTCACGATACCAAGACAAGCCAATAATAATGGTAGGAATACAGCATTGAGCCCTCCGAGCTCATTAGATGTATCGAATCCTGCAACACCAATAAAAGTCGCTCCAATCACCATCGTACCGATGATAGATCCTACATATGACTCAAATAAATCAGCTCCCATACCAGCTACATCTCCTACGTTATCACCCACATTGTCAGCGATAGTAGCAGGGTTGAGCGGGTGATCTTCAGGGATACCAGCTTCTACTTTACCTACGAGATCAGCTCCCACATCGGCAGCCTTAGTATAGATACCTCCACCTACTCTCGCAAATAAGGCGATGGATGAAGCTCCAAAAGAAAATCCTGTCAAGACAGTGATGACTCTTACTACTGCATCCTGACTCTCAGTACCAAACATCTGTGAGTAAAGTAAGAATAGAGCACCAAGTCCTAAAACACCTAATCCTACTACACCTAATCCCATCACAGCTCCACCTGCAAATGCTACTTCTAAAGCCTTTCCTAAGCCTGTACGGGCAGCATTCGTGGTACGGACATTAGCCTTAGTAGCTACCTTCATACCGATGAATCCCGCAAGAGCCGAACATATAGCTCCTAAGATGAAAGAAAGTGCTACTAATGGAGAAGAGTCTGGAGAACCACTGCTGATACCTAAAAGAATTGCTACAGCGACTACAAAAATAGCAAGGATGCGATATTCAGCCTTTAAGAAAGACATAGCTCCATCAGCAATATTTTTTGCGATAACCGCCATTTTGTCGGTTCCTACTTCTTGTTTTCCTACCCAAGAAGATTTCCACATCGTGTAAAGGAGAGCAAGTACTCCAAACACAGGGATGATATAAGTAAGCGTTTGTGCCATTTGGTTAAGTTATTTAGCTTTTCAAATTTGTTCTATAAAAAGATGTGCAAATGTACTGTTATTTTGAAATTTCACCCAATAGCAACTGTCACATCGACACATAGAAGTTGTATTGAATTTTGTCCATTCCCAGATGAGAATTTTTAGGCTAATCAAAATTCATTTTATATTTGAATCTAAAAATTAAGAATGCTCAGCTTCACCGAAGAAAACTATCTCAAAGCCATCTATAAAATCTATGAAAAAGAGAAGGATGTAGCCAGCACCAATGCCATAGCTGAGCGCATGAGCACCACTGCAGCATCTGTCACCGATATGATGAAAAAGCTGGCCGCTAAAAACCTTGTCATCTACGAAAAATACAAAGGAACACGACTCAGCCCAACGGGTCACCAGATCGCTACTACACTCATCAGAAAACACAGACTCTGGGAAACATTCTTAGTAGAAAAGCTGGATTTCTCATGGGAAGAGGTCCATATCATAGCCGAGCAGCTCGAGCACATCGACTCCGACAAACTCATAGAGCGTCTCGATGACTATCTTGACCGGCCAAAATATGATCCACATGGTGATCCCATACCCAATGCGGAAGGGAAATATACACTCAGAGAACAAATCGCTCTCAATCAACTGTACAAAGGAGATAAGGGAGTGCTCATTGGGGTCAAAAACCATGATGATCAATTTCTCTCCTATCTCAATGATCTCAAGATAGGACTCGGAACGAAGCTCGAGATCATAGATAAGGTCATGTATGACAAGTCGATCAAAGTCAAAATAGATGATCAGGGTCCAGTGCTACTGACGGAGAAAGTCAGCCGAAACTTATTTCTCAAAAAGACAAATCAAAACTAATGCGACTCTATCTAACATTGAGTATTATCCTATTGGCGACAAGCCCTCTCCTATCACAAAAAAAACCTCTCGTGGTCGCCTCTGCATCTATGCTCGCAGACATAGCCGAGCAGATAGGTGGGGCCTATATCGATGTCGAGATGATCGTCCCCATAGGGGGTGACCCTCATCTACATGAGCCCACTCCTGGAGATGTACGATTAGTCGCCAGAGGTGATTTGATTTTGGTGAATGGACTAACATTCGAAGGGTGGATCACGGAGCTCATCGACAACTCAGGGACCAAGGCTCAGACCATCACCGTCACAGAGGGTATAGATGTACTTACCAGCCAGACCTATAAAAACTCTGCCGATCCACATGCGTGGATGGATGCCTCCAATGGTATCATCTACGCTCAAAATATCGCTAAGGCACTATCCAGTATAGACCCTGAGCATACCGAGTACTATAGCGAGAGATTAGAAAGTTACAGCACAGAGCTTCAAGAATTAGACAGCTACATAAGCAAAGCCATACAGTCCATCCCTGCTCAGCAGCGTATACTCATCACGAGTCATGATGCATTTCAATACTATGGTAAGCGCTACGGCATACAGCTCGAGGCGATCATGGGCATATCTACAGAGGCGGAGGCACAGACCTCTGACATCATACGGGTCAACAAGGTGATCAAAGAAAATAAGGTGCCAGCGGTATTCGTCGAGAGCACGATTAATCCAAAACTGATCAAGCAGCTCGCCAGCGATAATAAAATCAAAATCGGAGGTAAACTCTACGCCGACTCTCTCGGAGATATCAAGAGTCCTGCAAGTACCTATATCGATATGCTCCGGTATAATACTGATACGATAGTAGCTGCACTTTCACAGTCGACACAGTCCGATACTGAGGATCATGAGAAGTCTGAGACTAACTATACTTTTCTTTGGATATTAGGTATAGGGCTGCTATTAGCGCTCGGACTATTAGTCTATAAAATGAATAACTAAGCACTATGAGCACAGTCATTGATGTCAAAGGCCTCTCTGTCTCCTACGAGCGCAAAAGAGTACTCTCTAATATCTTCCTCAAGATAGAAAGCGGAAATGTATATGGTGTCATAGGACCCAATGGTGCAGGTAAATCAACACTCTTTAAGTCTATCTTGGGTATCATCAATATCAATACTGGAGCGATCAAAGTATTTGATAAAGAGGTAGAAGAAGTAAGAAAACGAGTAGCCTATGTACCACAGAAGGATGAGGTAGATTGGAGTTTTCCGGCTACGGTGATAGACATCGTACTGATGGGTCGATATCCACACAAGAAAATGCTCCAAAGGCTGGATAAAAATGATCATCGGATAGCGGAGCAAGCACTCGAAAAACTCGGTATCCTCGATCTCCGAGATCGACAGATAGGAGCACTTTCAGGTGGTCAGCAGCAGCGAGTCTTCATAGCTCGGGCGATCTGTCAAGAGGCGGATTTATTCTTCTTAGATGAGCCCTTCGTAGGAGTGGATATGACTACTGAACACAAGATCATCGAAATCCTCAAAGAATTGGCTGCCGAAGACAAGACCATTCTCGTAGTACATCACGATCTGGCTACGGTAGATGATTATTTCAATAAAGTGATCCTGCTCAATCAGCGACTGCTGACCTATGGAGATACGACTGAGGTATTTACTCGAGAAAATATCGCCCGTACCTACGCTCCGCAGATGCAGATACTACAGGAAGTCGGCATGATAGACACCCTGGAAAAATAAATCAGCGAGTACTGATTTTTCGCCCCTTCCATTGATACTGTTGGGCAATTAAGCTCACAGTACCTATGCAAACGACATAGACTGCGTGTAGTATAACCATAGCTATCAAACTGAAAAAAGAGAGTCCGACACTAAAAAACGACGCTGTCTCTCTCAGGAGATAGTAATCAGCTAAGATCTTAGAGATATAAAGGGTCAGGCCCAACGCTATGAATAGCATCTGCCAGCTTAACATACCGTATATGGGTAAGACTATCATCAACAAATGAAAGAGAAACACAAATGCCATGAGTCCAGTCAAGCCAAATGTTGAGTATGCGGTAGTCTTGCTCGCCCATCGCACCCGTTGCTGATAGAAGTCACTAAAGTTAGCCAATGTGGCTGTCTCAACTATGGCTTCTTTCGATTTACAAAATGCAATCTTGGCCTCAAGATCGGCCATGTACTGCACGAAAAACACATCATCACCAGTTGCCAGATGCTTCTCAGTAGAGCTGAGAAATCTCAAATAGTCATCCCGCCTGAACAGTAGATTAGCAGCATTAGCACTGTGATAGCTACCGCTGGCTATACCGGCTAATGTCCCAGCCATCGTCCCCATCATCTCTATCTGCTGAAATCTTCTTAACACTCCCTTTCGATTAGTCAGTTTGACAGGTCCGGTGACTACATCCTCACCGCCGGCTAAGGTCCCTACCATCGTGTCTATCCAGTCTGGGCCGACTACACAATCTGCATCCGTCATGAGGATATACTCTGCGGTAGTATACTCCAAAGCATAGTGGATACCTGCTTTTTTGAAAGCATATCCATATTGGGCTCGACCCTCAAAATCACTTAGCTCCAGTACGGTGATCCGGTCATCTCTGAGAGCGCTGATCTCGTCTATAGTCTTATCCGTAGAGTAATCGTCTACCACTATGATTTGAAAAGGGATTTGCGTCTGATTCCTGAGTACGCTTTTGAGAGTGGTAGCAATATGATCCTCCTCATCTCGTGCTATGATGACGACACATAGTGACGATAGCTGCGACGCCCCGGATGAAGTGGGAGTATCTGACTGCATCCAGTGGTAGCGATACCACACGATGAGCAGCACATACATTGCCGCTGACACCATGGATACTAATATGACTATGAGACTGAGTCCGATATGGCTATGTGCTCAGAGAGCTAATTAAAATAGATCACTATACTTATCCTGGACAGCTTCTTTTTCTTTCTTGATATCATCAAGGCTCAAGAAGTCTTCTTCTACTTCGACCTCCTCATAATTGATGTATTCGCCCTGTACTTCTTCTGCGATCACCTGCTCCCTACCGCTACCTCTCGATGCGAGTGCTTTGAATAGTAAGAACATCCCTACGAGCGGATATGCCAAGAATGAAAACAAAACAATCACAATCCCGATCATTGGATTGATCTTGAGTGCATTGAGCACCCACTTACCAAAACCCAAAATCACTCGATAGTTAATAATGGCAGTGGCGATGATCATCACGGGAAATGCCCATGATAAAATGGTAAAGATCCCCTTAGCTAACCAGAATAGGCCAACCATAAATAGCACACCCATGAGCAGGCCAACTATCGGGTTAAATTTTCCTGTGCTGAATTTATATTGTGACATGACTTGTAATATTCTGTTATCAATATGAATCTATGAATATAACGAACTCATGTCGGGCATAGTTCTATACATCGATAAATGTAGCAGAGTATCAGACTAATGCTGGTCAGACAGCCATCTCCTCACCAAACTGCATCTCGTAGAGCTCTCTATACCGTCCATCTTCATTGAGCAAGAGCTCGTCATGATGACCAAACTCTATTAACTCCCCCTTGTCCATGACCATGATATAGTCAGCATGCTGGATGGTAGAGAGCCTATGTGCGATGATGATCGAGCTACGCTTAGCGATGAGCTTTTCTATGGCATGCTGGATGACCTCTTCTGTCTCTGTATCGATCGACGAGGTGGCCTCATCCAGTATTAGGATGCTCGGATCAAAGACTAATGCCCGGACAAACGAAATCAACTGGCGCTGCCCCATGGAGAGATTAGCCCCTCGCTCCATGACCATGTAGTCATACCCATCTCTGAGCTCCATGATGTACTCATGTGCTCCGATGACCTTAGCAGCCTCAAGCACTTCCTCCTCGGTGATATTGGGATCCTTGAGCGTGATATTTTCATAGATCGTCCCGTAGAATAAGAATACATCCTGCAGGACTATCGCCATCTGTGATCTCAGTGCATCGAGATCATACTCTTTGATGTTCTTATCATCGATGAGGATATTCCCCTTATTAATATCATAAAATCTCGTGATCAGATTGATGATAGTAGTCTTACCCGATCCCGTACTGCCCACGATAGCCAGTGTTTTGCCATGCTCCAGATGAAACGACACGTCCTTAATGACTTCATTTTTGCCATCATAGGCAAATCTCACATTTTCAAACTTGACATCGCCCTTTAGATTATCGGGTTTGAGGTATCCATTGTTAGTGATCTGCTCTCTACTATCGAGTACATCAAACACTCTATCAGCTGCTACCATGCCCATCTGTAGCGTGTTGAATTTGTCCGCTAACATCCTGACCGGTCTGAAGAGCAACTCAATATACCAAGGAAAGGCTAACAAAGCTCCAATACTCACACTATCATTTATCACATAGCGTGCTCCGATGTAGACTAAGATCGATAAGGCCAGATAATTGATGAACTCGACCGTAGGAAAGAAGATAGCATAGTAATTGATCGCATCAAGGTTAGCCTGTGTGTACTTTCGATTGATCCCTTTAAATTTTTCCATCTCCTGCTTTTCCGCATTGAATATCTGGATGATACTCATCCCAGTGATACGCTCCTGTAGAAAGGCATTCATATTAGACAGCTGAGTGCGCACCTTCTGAAAGGCTACTTTTACTTTTTCCTTGAATATATAGGTAGCGCCCAAAAGCAAGGGTAATGTCACCAAAACTAATAGAGTCAACTCCCAGCTCGTATATAGCATGATACCGACCACCGCAAATATGCTGAGTAGGTCTGCCACCATCGTGATGATACCTTGAGTGAATACGGTATTGATCGTCTCGATATCATTGATAGTCCGAGTAGTGACTCGACCAATAGGTGTCTGATCAAAAAATCGTAGTCTCAGAGAAAGTATATGTGAGAATACCTTGTTGCGCAGATTTCTGATGACATACTGCCCCAGTAGTGAGCTATTATAGATCAGAAAATAGCGAAGTATTGCGGTAAGCACTACCACTCCGATGAACCAGAATGACATACTAAAGAGTCCGTCAAGATCATTGTACAGTATGTAGTCATCTACCATCACTGAGACTAAAAAGGGCCGAAGCATAGCTATAGGTGCCAATACCACGGCTAATAGAATCGTACTGATGAATAAATACCTGTACGGTCGAGCCAAGGCTATTATTCGGCCGAATAACTCTATATCAAACTTTTTATTAGTCTCTTGACTCACGTATTAATGTCTAAAAAAATGATGGCGAAAAAGAAATAGCACATGAGTTCATGCATACTTCCTATAATCCATGATCCACAAAATTATCAATTTAAAAGGGGTACAGCAGCATTCTTATTTTCATTAACAAAGGTTTATCCTAAGTCCTTTATGATCTATGATATACAGTAGTTGCTATGTATTTATCATTTTTCATAGATTAAAAATGCGGTAGCACTTAGACCAAAAAGCTAATTTTGAAGTTTTGAACAGGGTGCATGCCCAAAGAAGATAGGATAACGTAATCGATACGTTATTTGTTGAACATACAGAATATTTAATAAAGGATCTGGAAGATTGAGGAAGATTGATGCCATAGTATTAGCTGCGGGGAGCTCCCGTAGGATGCCTAAAGAAAATAAGCTCTTACTAAAGACCGGAGATACCACGATGATACATCGAGTGGTATCAGCAGTGAGTGCCAGTGAGGCACAGAGGGTCATCGTAGTAGTAGGACATGAGCATGATCAGGTCATCGATGCACTGGGAGATATAGAGGGTGTCCAGTTCATCTACAATTCTGCTCACAAAAGAGGGCAATCATTCAGCATCAAATCTGCTATGAGTCAGCTATCGGCAGATGCCGAGGGATTCATGATATGTCTGGGAGATATGCCTATGATCACATCAGAGGACTACAATGAAATAATCAAGGCCTATAGTGATATGCTATCATCTATAGACTACCCAATCGTCAGGCCGATCTATAAGGGGAGCATAGGACACCCTGTGATATTTCATAGTGCCTACAAGCAGCAGATCCTACAGCTACCTGCTGACGCTGATGCACGTGTAGTCATTCAGAATAATAAGGAAAACTACACCGAAGTAGAAGTCAATAGCATTAACCATTTCTTTGATGTGGACAATATGATGGACTACCAGCGCCTCGTTAGATTTTTAGAAAACTGATCTATATCTATGAAAATAAAAAGTCTCACACTATCCGCTGTCCTGATCACTATTCTCGCCTGCTCCAAAGACCAAGTAGAGCCTGCAGCTACCTGCGACGAGGGTACCGCCTACAGTACTAATGTCAAAGACATCATCGACCAGACCTGCGCCTACAGTGGCTGTCATGATGGATTCACTGGTGGAGTACCTGGAGACCTGACTTCATATGAGGGGCTCGAGCGTTTTCTCAATGATGGTAGCTTCGTAGAGCGAGTCATCGATCGTCGCAATAACCCTACTACTGGTATGCCACCTAATCAAAGTGTATATCCAGAATCACTACAAGACGACCTGAGTGATATCCAGCTCGAGATCATCACCTGCTGGATACAGAACAACTATCCAGAGTAAAGAAAAGACGATTATTAGCACTGGACTGTGTGATCTCCACCCCATTAAATCCCAAAAATGAAATGGGGCTAAAAAACTTTGCCTGTCAGTCTGAGTTATACATTCTATATTTCAACTAAAAGATTTAACTAACAATAGAAAGTAGACAAAGAATGACTGGAAAAGTAGCACTCGTCACAGGAGGATCTAAAGGAATCGGATATGGCATCGCAGAATGCCTCATCGCTGAAGGTGTCAATGTCATCGTGACCAGTAGAAGTCTGGAAAAAGCAGAAGAAAGTGCCGCAAAACTCACGGCCATCGGCAAAGGAAAATGTATAGGTCTCCAAGCCGATGTACGCCAGATGGAGGATCAAGAGGCTATGGTCAAAAAAGCACTCGACGTATGGGGCCAGATCGATATCGTCATAGCTAATGCCGGGGTCGGACACTTCGCATCTATCGAGGATCTCACTCCGCAGCAGTGGCATGAGGTCATAGATATCAATCTGACTGGAGTATACAATACCATCAAGTCATCCATAGAGCCACTCAAGAAAACCGAAGGCTATTTCATCACCATCGCCAGCCTCGCAGGGACTAATTTCTTTGCTAATGGCTCTGCCTACAATGCGAGTAAATTTGGTGTGGTGGGATTCACTCAGGCAGTGATGCTCGATCTACGTCAGTATGGTATCAAGGTCAGTACTATCATGCCAGGATCAGTAGCTACCTACTTCAATAATCATGTGCCCAACAAAGAAGATGAGTGGAAGATTCAGCCAGAAGATATCGGCGAACTGGTCATAGATCTACTCAAAATGAATCCTCGTACGCTCCCATCTAAGATCGAAGTACGCCCTACGATGCCTCCTAAAAAAGGATAATCGATATGAAACAATTATTCTATTTGCTCTGCCTCCTCATGGTGGCAGAGCTCAGTGCACAAAAATCTGATGGGCCCATCATCGAGGGCTATGGACAGGTCTGGGCAATAGATGACGTCGACTACCAGACGGATACAGAGCGAGAGTATCGAGTAATATTTGACATATACGGCAGCGATGATGTACATGATCAGGTCAACGTTCAGCTAAATACCATAGCGAGATTTCTCAATATGCATGCGCAGGCAGGAGTGCCAGCTGATCAGCTGCATGTCGCTGCAGTCATACATAATAAAGCCAGCACAGAGATACTCCGAGATGAGTATTACAAAGCTAAATATGGTACTGACAACCCTAATCGCCCACTCATCAATCAGCTACTGGATAATGGGGTACAGCTCTATTTCTGCGGACAGTCATCTCGCTCCCGAGACATCCCAAAGGACCAGATTATCGACGGGATAGAGCTATCCCTCTCAGCGATGACTGTTTTGGTAGAGTTTGGTAATGAGGGCTATACAGTCATCAAATTTTAAAAGGAAGATGATAGAATTAAACCAAGATTTTTGGAATAGCAAGTATGAGAATCAAGAGACCGGCTGGGATATCGGTCATGTCTCTACTCCGCTGAAAGAATATATCGACCAGCTCACGACCAAAGATCTAAAAATACTCATCCCAGGAGCTGGCAATGCCTATGAAGCAGAGTATCTCCATAAGCAAGGATACTCAGAGGTGCACGTTGTGGACATAGCTCCCTTGGCCATTCAGAGTCTATCGGAGCGTTTACCTACATTCCCTAAAGATCATCTTCATCTCCAAAATTTCTTTGAGCATACGGGGCAGTATGACTTGATCATCGAGCAGACCTTCTTTTGTGCACTTGACCCAGCTCTGAGAGCTGACTATGTCCAGCATATGCATCGCATATTAAAGCCTGGAGGTAAGTTAGCTGGTCTTTTATTCGGAGTGCCGATGAGAGAGGATCATCCACCCTATGGAGGCTGTAGAGCGGACTACCTGACTCTTTTTGAGCCTTATTTCGATATCAAGACCATGGAGGATAGCTATAACTCTATAGAGCCCCGACAGGGCTCGGAGCTGTTTTTTATAGCCCAGAAAAAGATCAGCTAAATAACATCACCCTCTCGTAGCTGTGCGATAGTATCGACATAGCCCAACCGCATATTTTTGCGTATTCTTTGATTTTTGAATGCCATAGGACTACCGAGTAGCTTTGATGGCCGGAGATAGAATACCTCAGCATCATTATTTGGCCTTTTGTTCTTCCAGAAGTGTCGAGCGATCGTCACATCTACACAGATCACTTTTTCGACGGACTTCTTATCATTGAGTAGACGCATGGGCCGATTGTCACTGATGCCTCCATCCCAAAAGAGTGTATCATCTATCTTGTGAGGCTGAAATAATGGGAAGGTAGCACTGGCGATCACATACTCGATGAGCTGTCCTTCAGGGATATCCTTCTTACGTAGATAGAGCGGCTTACGATGTGTGAGATCATAGACGACTAAGCCAAAATCAACAGCCGACTGCCGTATTTTTTCTTCTGAGAGCGCTTCTCGCAATAGCTTTTTCAGTGGCTCAACCTGCAGGCCTCCCTGCTGTACGATACTCCTGAATAAGCGTACATATTCGGAGCGAGTTAACTTATCAATCTTTTGATCAGAGAGATCAGCGAATACCTTTTCATAATTGATCTCACGCCAGATATCCTCAGCGAGGCGATAGTCACCCTGAGCAAAAGCAGCAGCATTGATAGCTCCTACAGAGGTCCCATAAACACCACCTATACGTCCGGCGAGTCCAGTCTCGGACATAGCCCTCCAGGCTCCTACCTGATAGGATCCTCGGGCGCCACCTCCAGAAAAAACTAATGCTAAATGCGATCGATGCTTCATTATAGAATAAACAGCTTGAGGGGGGATTTTGATTCCACCAAAAGCTAATATTGAGACTATTTGTCTTCATATTCTTATTTGTCATCTCATCACTCCTACCTATTTCTACCTGTTTTTCATATTCATACTTCTCACTCGATTTCGTATGGAGTAGTTTAGCTATTTTACATCCACTATATGGAGCAGATACAGCAGAGTGGGTTTTTAGGATTAGTGGATTCATCTATAGATCACCTGATGAAAAACAAGGAACTCTCGATCGATAGTATTTGTCTCCAGCTGAGGATCAGCCGATCTCATCTCCACCGAAAACTAAAATCTCTCACAGGACTCTCTACCGCTCTCTATCTGCGAAAAAAAAGAATGGCCTATGCCAAGAGGCTACTCGCTACTACCGATCAGAACATCTCTGAGATAGCATACGAAGTCGGGATACCCAGCCCACAAAACCTCAGCAAATACTTCCAACAAGAATATCAACTATCTCCCACTGAGTATAGGACAGAAGCTATCAGACAAGCAAGAGCTAATTCAAAGGCTACCAATGCCTCTCCTGAAAATCTCTCAAGCACTCAGCAATCCTCTATTGCCATATTACCCTTTGTCAGTCACACTGCGGAGACTCACTTCAGTGATGGCATGGCAGAAGAGATACTATATAGCCTATCACAGCTGGACAATCTCAATGTAGCTGGCAGGGCATCTTCGTTTTATTTTAAAAACTCTCAGGAAGATATCGTCCTCATCGGACGAAAGCTACGTGTAGCTCATGTACTGACCGGCACCATACGCATCAGTGATCAGAAGGTGCGAGTCATAGTCACACTCTACACGACATCTGATGGATATCAGGTCTGGACAGAAAAGTACGATCGAGAATTAGAAGATATTTTTCAGATGCAGGAAGATATCGCCAGAAAAATCGTCCAAAAACTGAGCATCACATTACTACAAAAAGAGAATGAATCACTCATAGTAAAGCCAAAAACAAAAAGCATACGAGCCTATGACTTATATCTCAAGGGGAGATTGCAGTTTGAGCTGCGTAGTGACTTAGACCTCAGCATGTATTTTTTCGAAGAAGCGACTAAGCTTGATCCCAGTTTTGTACATGCTTACTTTGGGATGGCTTATGCCATGCTGTACAAATGTATTTTTGCAGGCTGTCGCCCAATGGATGCTCTCGACAAGATCCAGACCTCCTACGAACAGGCTGTCAAACTCCAACCAACTGCCGCAGAAGGATATATCATTAATGCTTGGTTAAAATTTTACTTCGACTATGATTTTGATGCAGCCATAGGAGCATTTGATCAGGCGATACACTATGACCCTATGGCTATGGATGCATATAGGATCAAGGCCTATTTTTATGCATTTCATGGAGACTATGATCGGGCGATCCCCTTAGCGGAGAAAGCATACTCATTAGACCCATTGGGATACAATGCTTGGTTTAGCCTCGCAGATATCTATCGTCGAGCGGCTCAATATGATAAGGCTATAGACCTTTTTTTGCCACTCATTCCAAAATTTCCAGATAATGCACTCCTCAATGAAATATTAGCCCTCAGCTACTACCACAAAGGAGATCTGCTAAAAGCTCGCCTGACTTTTTCTAATCAGCAAGCACTACCTCTCAGAGTCAGTATATGGACGGTGGGTAGATATATTTTTCACTACTATCATGGTGACAAAAATCTACTACCCCTGCTACTCGATCATTTAGAAAAGCTGCAATCTGAGAAGTGGATCCAACCCACGATTTTGGCATTGATTAATTTTCACTTAGGTCATGAAGCTCAAGCTATCCAATACTTGGCACAGGCCTATGAGGAGCGAGATTTTGGGCTCAAGCATATCATCTCAGAGCCACATTGGGATCTATTCAGATCTCATCCCACAGTCGTAGAAGTACTTCATCAGGTGAGCTAATTTATTATCGCTTTTCCATCTATATATTTTGATTATCGCTTATCGCTAATGATGATTTAAAAGGTGTCATGAGAGGCTCTATAGGAGCAAAAACAAGACAATAGACCACAGATGCAACAATAAACCACAGATGCAACAATAAACGCAGCATTTGAGACAATATACCAATCACTACAGCTGCGGTTCTCTTTACTTTATGAATGTATCATTTTGGCCTTTTCTGATGATCGACATTCATCCTCTGAAAAGCCATCATGAGTATCTCCATCACCATTACTGTCATCTCCACATCCGATCAGCAAAAGCTGCTAATCAGAGTGGTGGAAGTAAGATAGAGATGGAGTATTGACACCATAGAATAAATCAAAAAAATGAATAGTAAGTCATCTGCAAAAATGGCAGATACTCAGCTCCTGTCGACTATCTCCACCAGAGAGCAAGAAGTGCTACATCTCATCGCCTATGAGTATACGGCCAAGCAGATCGCACAGCTGCTGTATATCAGTAAACATACCGCTATCACTCATCGAAAAAATCTGATGAGAAAATTTAGCGTCAAAAATACGGCAGGCCTCGTACGGCGAGCCTTTGAGTTAGGATACCTATCTCTACCTGCACAATAAAAATAATAGACTACACCACATTGAAAGCCATCATCCACATCACCGATACTAATACACCCAATACTATGACAACTATATCCTACCACGCTCGATATATCATTTTATACCTTATGATGGTGCTCCCATACTTATCCTATGCTGCCACTATCGAGATCACTAATACTAACGATACCGGCCCAGGCTCGCTACGACAGGCCGTCCTTGATGCCACCAGTGGCGATACCATCACCTTCTCCACCACTATCGATGGTATGCCTATAATGCTCACCACCGAGATCACCCTCAACAAAAACCTCGTCATCCTCGGCAATGACACCACCAACACCATCATCGACGGTATGAATACCTCTCGTATCTTCTACATCCCGACAGGACATACCATATCCATCTCCAGCATCAAGATGCAAGGAGGTAATGGGGCATCGCCAAATCAACCTTTTTCGGGAACTTCTGGAGGGGCAATATATAATCAAGGCACGTTGACGCTGACCAATAGTACGGTGAGTGGCAATTCCGCTTCAAGAGCGGGGGGGGGGATCTACAACTTCGGCACGTTGACGCTGACCAATAGTACGGTGAGTGGCAATTCCGCTTCCAGAGACGGGGGGGGGGATTTACAACTTCGGCACGTTGACGCTGACCAATAGTACGGTGAGTGGCAATTCCGCTTCCTTCGGCGACGGGGGGGGGATCTTCAACTCCACCCCCGGCACGTTGACGCTGACCAATAGTACGGTGAGTGGCAATTCCGCTCAATTCGGGGGGGGGATCTTCAACTCCACCCCCGGCACGTTGACGCTGACCAATAGTGTTGTCGCAAAGAATACTGATGATGGATCAGGACCGGATATATATAGAGTTAGTGGCTCCATAATTGATGGAGGTCATAACCTGATCGGAGATAATACGAGTGTCGCTACAGAATTTCCGGC
>WUUP01000012.1 GCA_009833045.1 Saprospirales bacterium GYS_P2D | reverse complement strand
CTACAGTATGTAGTGATGAGTTACCATATGTATGGAATGGCCGCCAGTACAACGCAAGTACAACAGATAGAATAGAAGGAGCGGATTGTACAGCTGATTTAGTATTGAACTTGACAGTGACACCTAAGCCGGCAGATGTGACGGAAAACCGTACAGTATGTGAGTTAGATCTTCCATTCTCTTGGAATGGTCAGACGATCTCTGGAGCAGGTACTTACACAGCTACAAATGACGGATGTCTTGCAGATCAAGTATTAGTGGTGACGGTGACAGAGAAGCCAGCGCCGATCGTAGAGAACCGTACAGTATGTGAGTTAGATCTTCCATTCACATGGAATGGAATCACAGTGAACGGAGCAGGTACCTTCACAGACGCTCAAGCGGGCTGTGTAGCTGACAACCAGTTAGTGGTGACGGTGACAGAGAAGCCGGCACCGATCGTAGAGAACCGTACAGTATGTGAATTAGATCTTCCATTCACATGGAATGGAATCACAGTGAACGGAGCAGGTACCTTCACAGACGCACAAGCGGGCTGTGTAGCTGACAACCAGTTAGTGGTGACAGTGACAGAGAAGCCAGCACCGATTGTAGAGAACCGTACAGTATGTGAGTTAGATCTTCCATTCACATGGAATGGAATCACGGTGAACGGAGCAGGTACCTTCACAGATGCACAAGCGGGCTGTGTAGCTGATAACCAATTAGTGGTGACAGTGACAGAGAAGCCAGCTCCGATTGTAGAGAACCGTACAGTATGTGAGTTGGATCTTCCATTTACATGGAACGGTATCACGGTGAACGGAGCGGGTACTTTCACAGACGCACAAGCGGGCTGTGTAGCTGACAACCAGTTAGTGGTGACAGTGACAGAGAAGCCGGCACCGATCGTAGAGAACCGTACAGTATGTGAGTTGGATCTTCCATTCTCTTGGAACGGTATCACAGTGAACGGAGCGGGTACCTTCACGGATGCGCAAGCGGGCTGTGTAGCTGATAACCAGTTAGTGGTGACAGTGACAGAGAAGCCAGCGCCGATCGTAGAGAACCGTACAGTATGTGAGTTGGATCTTCCATTCACATGGAATGGTATCACAGTGAATGCTGCAGGTACATATACAGATGCGCAAGCGGGCTGTGTAGCTGACAACCAGTTAGTGGTGACAGTGACAGAGAAGCCAGCGCCGATCGTAGAGAACCGCACAGTATGTGAAGAGGACTTACCATTTACATGGAACGGTATCACGGTGAACGGAGCGGGCACTTTCACAGACGCACAAGCGGGCTGTGTAGCTGACAACCAGTTAGTGGTGACAGTGACAGAGAAGCCAGCGCCGATCGTAGAAAACCGTACAGTATGTGAAGAGGATTTACCATTCACATGGAATGGTATCACAGTGAACGGAGCGGGCACTTTCACAGACGCACAAGCGGGCTGTGTAGCTGACAACCAGTTAGTAGTGACAGTGACAGAGAAGCCAGCGCCGATCGTAGAGAACCGTACAGTATGTGAAGAGGACTTACCATTCACATGGAACGGAATCACGGTGAACGGAGCAGGTACCTTCACGGATGCACAAGCGGGTTGTGTAGCTGACAACCAGTTAGTGGTGACAGTGACAGAGAAGCCAGCGCCGATCGTAGAGAACCGTACAGTATGTGAGTTAGATCTTCCATTCACATGGAATGGAATCACAGTGAACGGAGCAGGTACCTTCACAGACGCACAAGCGGGCTGTGTAGCTGACAACCAGTTAGTGGTGACAGTGACAGAGAAGCCAGCACCGATTGTAGAAAACCGTACAGTATGTGAAGAGGACTTACCATTCACATGGAACGGTATCACAGTGAACGGAGCGGGTACATATACAGATGCGCAAGCGGGCTGTGTAGCTGACAACCAGTTAGTGGTGACAGTGACAGAGAAGCCAGCTGATATCAGAACAGTGGAGACTATTTGTGCAGGTGATGTATTCACTTGGAATGGTACTGACTATACTCAGGCAGGTACATACACCGTCACTAATGACGGATGTGTAGCGGATGAGGTACTCGTACTTAGCGTAAAAGAAATCAGCTGTACTATCAATGTCAATCGACCTGCAGATTGTGATGCTGCTAATGGAGTAGCCACTGTTCAGGTGAACGGGGCTAATGGTCAGATCACTTATCTATGGGATAATGGTGAGACTGGGCCTTCAGCTAATTCACTGACAGCAGGTGTCCATACTGTTACAGCGACTGACAGAGACGGATGTTCTACTACTTGTGAAGTCACAATTCCAAGTAGAAGTGACCTCACATGTAGCATTAATAATGTGATCCAGCCTACATGCGGTAGCGCTAATGGTCAGATCACAGTACAAGCTTCTAATGGATCAGGTACGATCTCGTACTTATGGTCTGATGGACAGACGACAGCTACAGCGAATAATCTTGCTGCAGGCACATATACAGTGACTATCACAGATGAGAATGGATGTACTACTACATGTAGTGCGACATTAGAAGATAGCAATGCACTCAGCTGCAATATCACTAATGTCACTCCATCTACATGTGGAGAGGCGAATGGAGCTATCACAGTACAGGCGATCAATGGTACAGGCACAATCACTTATCAGTGGTCTGACGGACAGACTGGTGCTACTGCGACTAACTTGTTGCCAGGTACATACACAGTGACTATCTCTGATAGCAATGGATGTACTACGACATGTAGTGCGACAGTGGATGGTGGAAATGCTATCACGCTGACAGCTACAGGAGGTACGATCACATGTACTCAACCTTCTGTGACATTAGGATTGTCTACTAATGCTACTAACATTAGCTGGACAGGTCCAGAAGGATATACCAGTGCTCAAGCACAGCCTTCTGTGACAGTGCCAGGTACATATACAGTGACAGTATCTAATGCTGCGGGATGTACAGCTACTGAGTCAGTAGTCGTAGGCATCGATGCAGATATCCCTGACGTAAGTGCGACAGGTGGATCTATCACATGTCTTGAGCCATCAGTGACATTGAGTGCGAGCTCGACGACAGCAGGTGTGGCTTACAGCTGGACTGGACCTAATGGATTTACATCATCAGCTCAGTCTCCAGAGGTGAGCCAAGGAGGTACATACACTGCGACAGTGACTACTGCTGCAGGATGTACAGCGAGCCAGTCAGTGATAGTAGTGGATGACACAGAGCTTCCATTTATCGAGGCTCAGGATGCATTCATCACATGTACTAATGAGAGTGTGTCACTCACGGTGAACACTAACGGTACTGTAGTGAGCTGGGTAGGTACTAATGGATTCTCAAGCAGTATGAGCAATCCAGAAGTATCAATCGCTGGATCTTACACGGTAGTAGTAAGAGGTCAAAATGGCTGTGAAAACAGAGCGACTGTCCAAGTGATCGATCAGACAGCTGATGTATTGGTGACATTAGAAGAGAAATCTAATGCAACATGTAACGAAGGTGCTGTAGGTATGGCTATCGTATCTGCCACTGGAGGTGCTGCACCATATACATATGAGTGGAATGATGCTAACATGCAGACTGCAAGAATGGCTGTAGGATTAGCTGCAGGTACTTACCAGGTACTCGTGACTGATGCTAACGGATGCTTCACTACTCTTGATGTAGTCATCGAAGAGGAAGAAGACTGTACAGCAGCTCTTGGAGATCAAGTATGGATAGATGCTAATAGAAATGGTATGCAGGATGAAGGTGAAGTAGGAATACCTAACGTAACTGTCATCTTGCTTGATGCTAATAAGAACGAAATCAGAAGAGTACAAACTGACGAAAACGGTATGTACATGTTCAACAACCTAAGTGCTGGACAGTACTATGTGAGATTCGTGACGCCTTCTGGTTACTCTATTACATTACCAAATAGAACAGATGATGACAGAGATAGTGATGTGAATATGGTGACTGAAGAGTCTCACCTCATCACACTCGATGTCAACGAAAGCGACAAGACGATAGATGCAGGATACTATCAGAATACATCGATCGGAGACCAAGTATGGTTAGACTACGATTGTGATGGTATATTCGATAGCGATGAGCCTGGATTAGGAGATGTATACGTAGAATTATTAAATCCTGAGGGAGTGACGTTAGCGTCTACGACTACAGAGGATGATGGTTCTTACCAGTTTAACAATATCTTCCCTGGAGATTACAGAGTGAGATTCACTCCACCGACTGGATATACAGTGACTCTTCAAAATCAAGGTGATGGCACGAATGATAGTGACATCGACATGGCAAGTGCTACAACAGCTGTTTTCTCAATGTCAAGTGGAGAGATCAATAATGATATCGACGCTGGATTCAAAGGCAAGATTGATATTGCCTTAGAGAAAGAGGTGAATATGTCAGTAGTATCTGCAGGAGAGATAGTGAGATTCACGATCACACTGACTAACGAAGGAACGGCTAATGCTACAGGCGTACAGATCACAGATCCAGTACCTAATGGCTTCAGCAATATCTTCAATATCAGTAGTGACGGTGTCCTCTCAGGTAGCACTATTACTTGGAGCGGTATAGAAGTAAAAGTAGGCGAGTCCAAGTCTTACACATTTGATGCAAGAGTAGTAGCAGGTGACAACCTCAACTACACTAACGTCGCTCAGGTGACCGCAGCAGATCAAGATGATACTGACTCAGTACCTAATAATGACGATGGAGATCAGAGTGAGGATGACGAAGACAATGCGACAGTGGTCATATCTGAGTGTGATGTGATAGTTACTACATCTACGACAGATGAGCTTTGTACAGGAGCTAATGGTACAGCATCAGTGACAGTGACAGGGGGAGTTACTCCATATAGCTACAGCTGGTCTACTGGAGCTTCGACGTCTACGATCACAGGACTTGAGGCAGGTGCATATACAGTGACTATCATCGATGGTACAGGATGTGAAGTATCTACTGGAGTGACGGTATCACGTACGATCAGTGATCTCACGATCACACCGATGGTTACAGATATCGCTTGTGGTAGTGTCAATACTGGTGCGATCAGCGTATCAGTGACAGGTGGAGCTGCTCCATATACATATGCATGGTCAAATGGTGAGACTTCATCAAGCATTGATAATCTCGCTGGCGGCACATACGCAGTGACGGTGACAGATGCTAATGGATGTAGCGAGTCACTTGACATCGATGTGAAGGATGCAGTAAACAATCTGGATATCGTAGTACAGTCTCAGACTATTGAGTCATGTGATCTCAATGATGCATCTGTAGAAGTACTCGCTCTGGGAGGTACAGCACCATACCAATACATCTGGTCAAACGGAGGAAATGGAGCTACTCAGACTGGACTTGCAGCAGGAGTATACACAGTAGATGTATTCGATGCTAATGGATGTCAAGCATCACTTGATGTGACTATCACGAGAGATCCTGATTGTCAGACAGGATGTACATTGACACTTAATATGGTACAGGTTGTGAATGCTACATGTGAAGGCAACGATGGCTTCGCTGAGGTAGCTGCCGCTAATGGTACTGCACCATATGTATATACTTGGTCAAATGGTGGCACGACAGCTGCTCAGTCAGGATTGACGCCAGGTACTTACACAGCTGAAGTAGTAGATGCAGAAGGATGTACTGCGAGCATAACGATCACAGTAGGTATCCCTGTAGAGTGTGGAGAAGATAAGATCGACCTCGAGTTGATCAAGCGTGTGAACAATGAGACACCAAAACCTGGTGATACGATCTTGTTCCAGTTGACTATCTTCAACAATAGCTACCTCGATGCGACAGGTGTTGCACTCGAAGACTACGTACCAAACGGATTCGTGGCTATCGATAATAGCATGGACAACGGTGGTGCGATGATCGATAACAATACAGTGAGATGGACGGGCATCAGTGTAGATGCATTATCACTCTTCAGAGTATCATTCAAGGCTATCGTACAGGAGCCGGGTGCTGGAGTAGACTATAAGAATATCGCTCAGATCACAGCTGCTGATCAGGATGATATCGACTCTACGCCAAACAATGATGACGGAGATCAAAGTGAGGATGACGAAGACTATGCGATCGCACAGCCTGAGACTACGGATGTATCAATTACTAAGACAGTGAGTGATACTAATCCTGAGATCAGAGATGTAGTGACATACACGATCACAGTGACTAATGAAGGTGACAACGATGCGACTCACGTAGAGGTGACTGATTACTTACCAGTTGACTTCTGTGTAGACTTCAAGAATATCTCTGGCAACGGAATATTCCTCGGAGACAGAATCATCTGGACAGATATTAATCTTGCACCAGGAGAGAGCATCGACTTGACATTCGAAGCAGGAGTATCTGCTAAGGCTGATGGACAGGCTGTAACTAACCTCGCAGAGGTGACCGCTATGGATCAGACAGATTCAGATTCTACTCCTGACAACATGGATGGTACGCCATCTGAGGATGACGAGAGCGCAGCTACATTCACTGTAGGTAAGACTTCGGATCTTGAGTTGATCAAAGAAGTGAATAAAGTACAGGTATCTCCTAATGATGAAGTAGAGTTCAGTATCACAGTGATCAACTACGGTCCAGATCCTGCATTCGGTATCGGAGTAGAGGATATCTTACCTGATGGATACGCAGATATAGCTAACATCAGCCACGAAGGTGCGCTGACTAAGAACAAGATCTTCTGGTTCGTAGATGAGCTCGGCGTAGATGAGTCAGTGACATTCACATTTGATGCGAGAGTAGTACACTTCTTGACTGAGGACTGTGACTACCGCAACGTAGCTCAGATCGTAGAGAGCTTCACATTTGACCCAGATTCTGCTCCAGGCAATGATGATGGTGATCAGAGCGAGGATGATGAAGACTACGAAGAAGTAGAACTCATCTTCAACGGTGGAGCATGTATCGAGATCAATACGGCAGCCTTCTTAGAAGGTCCTTATGACTATGATGCAGAAGAAATGACTACAGAGCTCAATAGATTAGGATACTTACCAGGTCAGCGTCCGATGACATTCTTCGGTACACCGATGGCTACAGGACAACCGTACAATCAGGCTCCATGGTTCTACAATGGAACTGAGGGCAACGGATTCGTACAAAACGGCCAAGTAGTCGGAATGAATGGTAACTATCCACGTACAGTGACTGATTGGGTATTAGTCAGCTTGAGATCAGATGTGACTGCAGAGTCTACAGTATGTACTCGAGCGGCCTTACTCCACAGTGATGGTTCGATCGAGTTTGTCGAAGGATACGAGTGTTGTGATATTGATCCGACATTAGATTACTACATCGTGATAGAGCACAGAAACCACCTATTGGCAATGTCTCACATCAAGCTGCCAGTGATCAACGGATCAATCAGTTACGACTTCAGACGTCACAATTCTTACAAAGGATTCATGGGCGTAGGTCAGAAAGAAGTGGCTCCAGGAGTATATGCGATGTTCGCTGGTAACGGTGATCAGCAGTCTACTGGATCAGCTGATATAGATATCAACGCTAATGATCTCAGAGAGTGGATCATTGACGATGGATTGAACAGTAGCTACTTCCTCAGAGACCTTGACCTGAGTGGTGATGTCAACGTACAGGATAAAGGATTACTACTTGAGAATAATGGTTTATTCTCGATAGTACCGAGAAAGTAATACTCTGATAAAGAGTATATAAATGAGAATGTGTAAGGTCATTGCTTCGGCAATGGCCTTTCTTTTTTTACAGCACGTCTACCTATCATCTTGTCGGGTGAAGGTTATCGATGCTTAATTCTATAGGCTCGAAAGTAGAGCCATGGGGGAGGCCTTGTTTTGGCTATAGCCAAATAGATGCTATCAGGCTAAATATACTGGGGATAATATATGAAGCAGGTATGTATAAATTCCTAACTATAGCAGCGTAAGAAAACAATCGTAATAGAGAGCGCTGAATTATAGGTGGCGTAAGCGCTCGGCAGCATTGAGTAGAGCCTGATCAGTCTTGCCAAAACAGAGTCTAATAACTCGATCTTCAGGTCTGGGATGAGTGTAAAAGGGACTAAGAGGTATAGCAGCGACACCATGATCTCGAGTCAGCTCTACAGCGAAATCCAAATCTGATGAGTCACTGATATCACGGTAGTCATACAGTTGAAAATAAGTGCCAGCGGAGTGTATCGGCTTCAGCCTACTACTGGCTAACTCTCGAGTGAGCAGATCACGCTTGTCACTAAAAAAGCGACCAAGATGCTCATAGTGGGAGGCATCCTCGAGGTACTCAGCGATAGCACACTGTAGGAAGTGATTGATCGAAAATGTAGTCCATTGATGGACTTTCTTGATCTCTGTCATGATAGATTCATGAGCGATGACATAGCCTATTTTCCATCCTGTCACATGAAAAGTCTTACCAAACGAAAATACGGCAATACTACGCTCCCACAGCTCGGGATATCTCAGTACACTCTCATGCTGCTCACCATCAAATATGATATGCTCGTAGGCCTCATCACTCAGGACATAGAGATCATGCTTACACGAGATCCGCTGTAGCTGTGTGAGATCATCAGCGTGTAGTATCTGACCAGTAGGATTATGAGGTGTATTGATGATGATCATTGTCGTGCGCTCGGTCACGAGATCCTCGAGGGCCTGCCAGTCTACTCGATAGTCTGGAGCAGATAGAGGATAGGGGACTACGATACCACCATTGAGCCGTATCGATGGAGCGTAGAGGTCATAGGCGGGCTCTATGATGATGACCTCGTCTCCTGGATGCACAAGTGCCTGTATCGTAGAGTAGAGGCCCTGCGTAGCGCCAGATGTGACGCAGATGTCTTTTAGAGGGTCGATGCTCAGCTCATGTGTGCGGTAGATCTTAGCGGCGATGGCCTCTCTTAAGGCCGGAGCTCCAGCCATAGGAGCATATTGATTTTTACTATCCCGTAGATGTCGTTCTACAATATCGAGTAGCACAGTGTCACAGTCAAAATCTGGAAATCCCTGACCCAAATTAATCGCTTGATGCTCTCGTGCCAGAGCCGACATCGTAGTGAATATGGTAGTACCCGTGTTGGGCAGCTTTGACTTGATAGCCATAGGTTTTTTTAGATGGTCAGTAGGTGTTAGAAGAACTTGATACAAGCAGGTGTAGGTATCTGTAGCTCATGACCCGTAGGTGTCAGTCGACCTGACTCTGGATCGATATAGTAGCTGAGCATATTATCGCTATTTTGATTGGCTACTATCAGGTGATCTCCATCGGGAGTGATGGCAAAGTCTCTGGGAATCAGTCCACCAGTATCAACCGTTTCTACCAGCTCCAAGAGACCGTCCTTATCGATTTTCATGAGAGATATGCTCTGGATGGCGCTTTTTTGGAGTCCACGATTAGAGCAGTAGAGCCATTTGCCGGATGGGTGTAGATGTATTGCGGCACTATTGACGAGATCTTCTGTCGTGCTGAGGGTATTTATTGATTGTATAGCTTTCATTGGCTTCGCTATGCCTTGCCATTGATATACTTCGATAGTAGTGCTTAGTTCTCCCAATACATAGATGAGATCGCCATCTACTACCATATGTCGAGGACCTGTACCCGTCGACATAGGTGTGGACCCTTTGAGCTGTAGTTGATCTGATTTGATAGTCATATGATAGATCACATTATTGCCAAGATCAGCTATGAGTATGCTGCCATCAGGTCCCGAAGTAGCCATATGAGGATGAGGCGCATCCTGTCTCGGGTGATCTTGTGTGATAGTATCGGGAGTATGTATATCCAGCGCTGTACTCAGGCTGAGATCATCTTTGATCTCAAATAAGCTGACCGTGCCCATATAGCTCGATACGATGATATGCTCTGAGTCATCAGTCTTGATGATATGACATGGGGCATCACCCCCAGCCAGCACTTTATTGATCAGCTTGAACTCACCAGATTCTTGCTCGGCTTTATAGCCTGCGATCGTGCCGATGGCTTCATTGCCTGCCAAGGCTCTCTCATGTACAGTGTAAATGCACTTAGTCTCTGGATGGATATACAGATAGGAGGGATTGATAGGGCCTTGGATCGTGTCTTTCATGCTTAGCTCACCGGTCTTATTATTGAGCTGGACGATATATATTCCTTCGGCTTTTCCGTCGACATGACTTTCTTTTTGAGTATAGGTGCCGACCGCCATATAGCTATAGCTGTCAGAGTCACAGCTATAGAAGCTCATAGTGAGTGCAGCTAATCCGAATAGAGATAGTTGAGCGATTTTCATATTACCTTTTTCCTTTTCTGTAGCTAATCTATTGATTATTCGTCGTAAGACTTACGTCAATACTGATTCACATTTGTGCATTGATCCGTTTTGCTGCGTCTCAATAGTATATAAAGCAATTTATGAGACATTTACTTTTTACACTTTTCTTTTTTGCACCATTTTTAGCTTTTAGCCAATTAGATTTAAAACTCGGTATGGGAGAAACCTATGGAGCACACTGTGGTATCGCAGGGCAACCTCCTCAGACGAGGACATTAGCCGAAGAGCTCTATAAAAATCAAGACGCTGAAACGCTCAAAGTATGGCTGGGCAGTAAGAATGCCGTCCGGCAGGTATATGCAGTAGAAGCACTCCTGAGATTAGGAGAAGTGGATGCAGTAGCGGCGGTCGCTGCTGAGTTGTCTACCTCCACTGAGCGAATCTCGACCTGCTCGGGATGTGTCTATAGTCAGCGCACAGTCGGTGAGGTTATAGGAGATATATTAGACGAGTACGGCGAGTAAATTCTTCTTTAAAGGAGCTTTTCGTCTTATTTTGTCGGTCAGACTATTAATCCGACAAAATATGATTAAAGTAGTAGTACTTGATGGCCGAGTGATCAATCCTGGAGATGTCCAGTGGCAGCTCGATCTACCCAATGTGAATGTCGAGATCTATGAAGCGACTCCTAATAATCAAATACTAAAACGGTCTCAAGATGCTGACTATCTTATCATCAATAAAGTAGTGTTAGGAGAGGAGCACCTCCAACAGCTACCTCAGCTTAAGGCCATACTACTCACAGCAACTGGATATAATAATATCGATATAAAGACCGCTCGCAAACATGGAGTGGATGTTTGCAATGTCGTCGGCTATGGATCTACAGCAGTAGCGCAGCATGTATTCGCATTAATACTGAAGATCACTAATGAGGTAGCCCTCCATGCTCGGAGTGTCGCTCAGGGCGAATGGACAAAAAAAGATGTCTGGTGCTACTGGCTATCAGAGGTCACTGAGCTCAGTGGCAAGACGCTCGGTATATATGGATATGGTGTGATAGGTCGAGAGGTAGCAAAGATCGGTTTAGCATTTGGGATGAGAGTTATAGCCTATAGGCGATCGGATGGGCCTTCTGATCTGATCGGTGTCAAGATGGTAGACTTTGATCAGCTAATCGCCGAGTCGGATTTCTTAAGTCTACATGCTCCGCTCTCAGCCGCTAATCAGGGTGTCATAAATCGTGATGTCTTCAGTAAGATGAAGTCTACAGCAATCCTGATCAATACTGGCCGAGGTGGATTAATTAACGAAGCAGACTTAGCGAATGCCCTAAAAGAAGAAGCCATAGCTGGGGCCGCTCTCGATGTCCTCTCTGAGGAGCCTCCATCTCAAGGGCATCCATTGATCGGACTGCCCAGATGTATCATCTCCCCACATATGGCTTGGGTAGCTCGAGAGTCTCGGCAGCGACTCCTCGATATGGTAGGGCGCAATCTCAAAGCCCATATCAATGGCCATCCTATCAATGTGGTCAATTAGCGAAAGCTATAAAATTATAGATCTCATTCTGCTCATAGATTATAGAGAGTGCATCGAGTGATAGAGGCTCTCGTCTATCGATCCCATCAGCTAAAGTGTATATCTGGTACCCAAGCTCTGAGAGTAGAGTGTGCATATCCGCTGCGGATGTATCATAGTAGTCCGATGCGCCTTTGCCAAACTCAAATACGATAATAGGATGATATCGCTGTATGATCTCAGTCCCGCCTCGGAGTACCTGATACTCTCCACCCTCGACATCGATCTTGATGAGCTGTACTGAGTGGCTCACCTGATGGTCGAGTGTGTCAGTCATCACGGTGATCGTCTCTGGCTCTATAGGAGTAGGGTAGGAGCGTTTCCTCAGACCACTATAGGCGGGAAGGTCTCGCAGATAAAGAAAACTGCTTTCGCCCTGTGAGTCACTCAGAGCGATATGACGTATATCAACAGTATGTCCGTAGGTTTGCTGTAGCTGATCATATAGCGCAGGTATGGGCTCATAAGCGATATGCCTGCCTGATGGAGCATATTTGATCATCTCAGCGAGTATTTCACCTTTGTGAGCGCCCACATCGATACAGCAACTGTCAGGCTGGAGATAGTGCTTGAGTAGCCTGATAGTATAGGTATCATTCTGAATGTTCTCTGATAGCGGTATTCGCAGTGCGATAGCTATTTTTCTAATATGTGCCTTGATATAGTCGAGCATGCTGTGTCCTGAGATCGGCGAATATAGCTGAATATGGATATCATATCGTAGAATGATTTCGTTATATCGTGGGCTAAATAGTATCTCATGCTCATAAGTTATTCAATTTGAATACTTTTACATTTGATTAATTATAATATGTCTTTTTGTCATTAGTCGTATCACATATCAATAAGTCTTTTGGAGATCGTCAGGTCCTGCGGGATATATCCTTTGAGGTAGGGCGTGGTGAGATCATCGGACTCTTAGGAAAGAATGGTGTAGGTAAGACTACCATCCTCAAGATATTAGCCGGGATATCGTCAGAATATGATGGATCCATCACTATTGATGGCACCACCCAACGGAGCGGTCAGCCTTATCGCATGAAGATCGGATATATGTCTGAGAAAAATCCGTTATATCCTCATCACTATGTGAGAGAGTACCTCGGCTGGATCGCTGGCGTATATGGTATAGCTGATGCAGGAGCTAAGGTCTCAGAAGTGATATCAGCCGTCGGCCTTGATGAAATGTCAGGCCGCTTGATCAAGGAGCTCTCTAAAGGCTATCAGCAGCGAGTGGGATTGGCAGCAGCTATCCTGCATGATCCAGATGTGCTCCTCCTCGACGAACCAGTCAATGGTCTCGATCCTGCACAAATCATACAGTTCAGGGAGATGCTCACACGACTATCTCGAGACAAGGTGGTCATACTGTCTTCACACTTAATGCAGGAGATCGAGGCTACCTGTGGACGTATATTATTGCTCGAGGATGGACGACTGGCTAAAGACGAAATTTTGCGTCAAGCAAATATAACTCAAAAATGGGTCCTGCAGACAGCGGCCTCTCTATCTGAGACAGCACTGCAAAAGATAGCTGGAGTGACCGAGGTGCGTCAAGGGGAGGATCATAGCTACCTCATCGAGACTCAGGCGGGGGCGGATCCACGACAGCAGATTTTTAATACAGTGGCGGTAGCCAATACTTACATACTCGAGCTCAAAGAATACAAACAGGATTTGGACGAATTATTTAAGGATTCATGAGGGCATTATTGATCAAAGAGATAAAGGATATTTTCAATAATTGGACAGCGATGACCATAGTCGTTGCTTTTTTTGTGATATCAGGATTGTTCTTGTGGGTCTTTCCTGATACTTCCTATTTCTCATTTGGCTATGCGACCTCAGAGTTGTTTTTTACAGTTGCTTATTACTTGATGCTCTTTGTGATACCGGTGCTGACGGTGAGCTTTTTTTCTGGAGAGTATCGCTATGGTACCTTTGAGACGCTGAGCATGATACCTCAGTCGTGGGGAAGTATTGTCACCGCTAAATTTTTAGCAGGTATGTTTGTCGTATTGCTCATCATACTGATATCTATACCGTCGATGTCAGTGATCGGCGATATCGCACTCAGTGGAGATATGGATCGTGGGCAGATCATCGGATCGTACTTTGGGCTATTATTGATAGGGGCTTGTTTTGTGGCATTGTCGGTGGCCACTTCAACATTTTTTGAAAATTCTTCAGTCGCATTTTTGATAGCGATAGTCATAGGATTCGTTTGCTACGGAGGTCTCGGCTTTATAGCCAATATGCGGATATGGAGCCCAGACATGAAATATGCGATCGAGTCTATGGGATGGGAGTATCATGGAGACTATCTCAGCAGAGGTGTGCTACCGCTACGAACGATCATGTACTTACTGCTATGGATTACAGGCTTACTGACACTCGCTATATGGAATCTCAAAAGACGTAATTTCTGATGGGAGGAATGATGAAATATTTGGGCATACTCGCACTGGTGATCTTGGGTTATTTGCTAAGTATAGTGTACAATCCTCAGTGGGACCTCACTCAAGACAAGAGGTATACCATCAGCGCTGCGGCTAAGGAAATAGTCGCCGAAGTCGATCGAGAGATGATGATCACCGTGCTCCTCGAGGGTAATGTCCCGCCGAGCTTCAGAAACTACCGTAGCTTCATAGACTACTACCTCAATGAGCTCCGCCGTGCGAATGATAATATAAATATCGTATACAAAGATCCTACCGAAGGGTCACCAGAGGAGATAGCACAGTTCAAGAGATATCTACAGTCCTACGGTGTCGCTCCGATATCTCGTAGAGTGACTAATGAAGATGAACTCAGCCAAAGCGTGATCTATCCGTATATCTCAGTGCACACTGAGGATCGAGTGATATTCGTCAATCTGCTCGATAGCAAGCGCCCTGAGCAGACAGAAGAGGAAGCTATACTCAGCTCGCAGGTGCAGCTCGAGAATAAGCTCATGCGGGCAGTCAGAGACCTGTCGGAGGAGCGTACAGGATTAGTCGCTGTCATCGGCGGCCAAAATCAGCTACTGGCCCAAGGGCTTAATGATCTGCGTGGCTCAGTGGGCAATTATTTTTATTTCCCCATGAATGGGCGTCAGCTCATGGGGCAGATGGATACAGTGGATATGGTCATCAGTCTACTGGACCGCTCTGATTTACCTCGAGAGAGTATGCTCGCTATCGATCAGGCTATTATGAGCGATATCCCAGTAGCGTGGCTGATCAATAAGTATAATGTCTCAGTAGACAGTATCGCACGATATGGTGAGTATATCGCTCTACCGATGGAGTATGTGGCTGAAGATATGCTGTTTAAATATGGAGTGCGACTGAGCACAGAGATGCTCATGAGTATGAGCTGTGCTCCGATACCCCAGGTAGTAGGCCAAGAGGGCGGACAGGCACAGACGATGCTGATCCCGTATCCATATCATCCATTAGTACAGATCTCGGATGAGGGAGTACTGCCACAGAGTAGTGATCCTGTCCTGATGAAATATACTACGCCGATAGAGTCTATTGATGGACTGGAGGGCAGAGAAAACACTGCTCTCATAGAGACTTCAGACTACACTCATCTACAGCCATCGCCAGTTAGTTTAGGTTTTGATTTTCTCCGTGTGGAGCCTGATCCCGCTGATTATGGAGACGGACCTCAAGTGGTCGCTACTGCAGTCACAGGTTTGCAGCGTTCCTATTTTGCTAATAGGCTGAGTGGCTCCGATCGAGAGATGATGCAATCAGCAGGTAAACAATATATCTCTGAGACTTCGCAGAGTCGGCAGGTGATGATGGCGGATGCAGATTTTGCGATGCCTGCTATAGGAGCCGATGGATCCTTATTCCCGATAGGTTATAATTATTGGGATCGGCAGCTCTATGATGGTAATCAAAAAGCCTTGGCAGCAATATTAGAATATTTAGTCAATGGTACTCAGCTCAATGATCTGAGTGAAAAAGAAATATCCATCAGCCTGATCGATCCAATCGCCTTTGAGAAGCGCTCGACATGGTATTATTTCATATTGATAGGGCTCCCAGTACTAATTGGGCTATTATTGACCTTGCTTGTCAAAGTCCTCCGAAAATATAGATATGCGAGTCGTACATAGTGCTCTCTTGGTGATATTGCTGCTCATACTTAGCAGTAGTCGTACTGTGTGTGACGATCCGGTATGGGGCTTTTATGGTCATCGATTAATCAATAAGATTGCAGTTTATACGCTACCTCCAGATCTTTTTGGCTTTTATAAGGAACATATTGACTATATGCAGCAGCGCTCTGTAGCGCCTGACAAGCGGCGATATGCTACACCATTGGAGGCCTATCGACATTATATAGATCTGGATATCTGGGAGGATTATGATCCTGAGTACCTCAGACAGGATTTAGTTGATGTGGTACTACTTTTTGCCGACTGGACGGATGTCACGGATCCACGAAATGTCATGCCCATATATGATGGTCTCATGGAGACTGACATGATCATGCAGCAGACGGATATATATAGTGCTCTGAGAGATAGTCTACAGCGAGATAGGCGATTGGATCAATTGATCGCTGATGGAGAGATTGTGATTGACTTTGATGGCGATGTGATCCGATTGGAGGATCAGTTTGCCCTACATGGGATCGTGCCTTATACGGTGATACAGCAGCAGAGGGCGCTGGAGAGAGCCTTTGAGTCACGAGATGTAGAGCAGATCTTGACGATCAGTGCAGAGCTGGGGCACTACATCGCCGACGCTCATGTACCGCTGCATACTACAGAAAACTATAATGGCCAACTGACAGGCCAAGATGGGATCCATGCATTTTGGGAGACACGTATACCAGAGCTTTTCGCTGAGGCGCAATATGATTTTTTCGTAGAGCCTGCGGAGTATATAGAGGATATGCCTTCTTTCATCTGGGAGGTGATCATGGAGTCTCACAGCCACGTCGATGACCTATTAGCGATTGAGCTGCAGCTGAGGGATGAGTATCCTGTAGATCATCAGTATTGCTACGATAGTAGGGGAGGACGTAGTGTGCGTGTGCCATGTAGAGAGTATGCGGCAGCCTATCAAGAAAGGATGGGTGATATGGTCGAGGAGCGTATGCGGGCAGCGATCAGTAGTATCGGCAGTGTGATATACACTTCATATGTATTAGCTGGTATGCCTGATCTCGATGACCTCAGGCTATCTGACTCGATAGAGGAGGCAGTGCCGCAAACAGAGTACGAACACGAAATGAGAACCAACAACGACAAATAACATCATGGAAAGAGTAAAACTCGCTGCTAAGGGATTTTTCATGGGGATCGCAGAGGCTATCCCAGGAGTATCTGGCGGTACGATCGCTTTTATCACAGGGATCTATCAGGAGCTGATCGATACGATTAATTCTATTAAGCCTAATAATATCAGGCTCATTAAGTCCGACTTTGGAGCCTTCTTCAAGTCTGTTAACGGAGCTTTCTTGATCACTCTATTAGGAGGGATGGTAGCTGGTTTATTGTTTGGAGTGTTAGCGATCACACATCTATTAGAGACTCAAAAGGAGATGCTTTGGGCGTTTTTCTTTGGATTGGTTTTGGCCTCAGCCGCCTATCTGGCTAAAGATGTAAAGTGGGATCTAATGAAGATCATAGCTCTGATAGTAGGAGCAGTTTTATCATATTTCATTACTACCTTGACGCCCTCTTCTGGTTCTGAAAATCCGCTATATATATTCTTGGCAGGCTCTATTGCGATATCAGCGCTGATGCTACCTGGAGTATCTGGGAGCTTTATGCTATTATTATTTGGTCTATATCACACCGTGATGTATTCTGTCAAAGCACTGCTGAGTGGAGATTTTAGCTTTAAGCGAATATCTATATTGGCTTCACTTGGCTTGGGAGTTTTAGTCGGTCTTTTCTCTTTTGCGAGACTACTATCTTATCTATTTAAAAACTATGAGAATACCACAATGGCTGTACTCATAGGTGTCCTTCTTGGATCTCTTAATAAACTATGGCCGTGGAAGGTGATCAATAAGGTATTCAATAAAGAAACAGGAGCTATCGAGGCCATCAATAGTACCGTACTACCTGATCCTGAGCTTTATAAGATCGTGACTGAGCTGAATGTGCTACCCTCAGTCTATCAGACGATGAGCGATCCAAAACTACTGGGAGCTGTAGTGACCTGCATATTGGGTATGGTCATCGTAGGAGGTATGGCGATGATGGATCAGAAGAAGTGACCCATCATAGTGCAATTTTTTTAATGCTCAAAAACCTTTCGCACAGAAAGTAACATATTCGTTTTTTATTTAATATATTTGTCGTTAGCCCTTAGTGTATGGATCGCTAAGTGATGAAAACATTGTAGTAATTAAATAAAAAACTCATGAGAGTACGATTGATTTTTGGGTGTATGATCGCCATGTTGATGAGCTTCAGCCTATTAGCTCAGAAAGACATGAATAAAGCGGATAAGCTACTATCGCTTAAGGCTTTTGATCTCGCTATCAAAAACTACGAAGGAATCATAGCCATGAATCCTGACAATGCCAAGGCATACGCTCAGCTCGGAGAAGCCTATCGCATGACTAATCAACCACTCGAAGCACTAAAGGCTTACGAAAAAGCATTTCAACTATCAGATGAACTTGATGCCTCTTATCAGCTCAACTATGCTCATACGCTAAAGAAAGTCGGGCTATATGCTCAGGCATCTTCTTGGTATGCGAGCTATAGTGCAGTAGATCCTGCTCAGGCGGATTACTTCATCAATAGTACTGAGTATGCCAAAGAGCTATTGACTAAAGAAGAGAAATATGATATCTTATCATTTGATGCTAACTCTGAAGAATCTGACTTTGCAGTTTCTTTCTTCAAGGATAAAATCGTCTTTGCTTCATTCAGAGAGGATCTCAAAAGAGATACTGACAAGAAGAATGATAGCCATATCAACCAACGAGGTAATCAGCTATATATCGCTCCTAAAGGAGAATATGTATCTGCTGACGATGTACAGTTTTTGCGACCTGACTTTAAGGAAACTCATAATATAGCACCTGTCAGCTACTCGAGAGATGGCCGTATGGTAGCATTTATGCGCAATAATTTCAGCAGTAGTTCGACTCACATTTTCAGAGATGAACCAGATATGAGCATATATTTCGCTTTTACTAATGAATCAGGAGATTTTGGAGATGCTAAGCCTTTTCCATATAATCAGGTAGGCTATTCATATGCATTCCCTTCTCTTGGGTTTAATGGAAGTGCGATCTATTTTGCATCCAATCGTCCAGGAGGATACGGTGGATTTGATATCTATGTGAGCTACTTCAGAGATGCTCACTGGTCGACTCCAGAAAATCTCGGTCCTGCGATCAACTCTCCGGGCAATGAAATCACTCCATATTTTGATGGTGAGCAGCTATACTTCTCATCAGATTACAAGAATGGCCTCGGAGGATACGATGTATTCAGCTCGACTGTGTCAGAGGGGCAGTGGTCATTAGCAGAGAATATGGGGAAAGGGATCAACTCTCCGTCAGATGATTACTACTTCATCGTAGATCATGAGAGCGGAGCCTACTACTTCAGCTCTAATCGTCTCGGAGGTAGAGGAAAAGAAGACATATATGTAGCCTACGAGCTATCAGAGACTCCTGATGAAGAGCTCATCGTAGAGGTGCCACCTGCTGTCAATCTCGAAGACCTCGCTGCAGAGACTAAAGCGGCCCAAGAAGCGTCAGCTCCTATCGTAGAGCTGGAGTCAGAGGGTGATGCACAGGTAGTAGCAGTCAGTGCTAAAGAGACGGTGATGTATGAAGAAGAAGCTATGTTTGATTTTGCAGGAGCTACTTTCTCAGAAGTGCTTTTTGACAATGAGAATATACCGGCTGCTAATAGTGAGGTATATTTTATCCAGTTAGCCTCACTCGCTCAGTCTCAAGGTTTATTGGGCTATTATGACGCTGTAGGTAGCTATGGCAATCTCTATCGATTTTTCAAGCCCAATGCTGTAAAAATTAGATTAGGATATTATAACACTCGAGGTGAAGCGGAAGCTATTTTACCAAAGGTGAAACAAGCAGGATTTGCTGATGCTTTCGTCACCGCAGATATCATGACAGTATCCAGCTTTGAGCTCGTGAAAGCTACTAATAATAATAGCTTCAAGCCTACGTCGTATATCAATAGCTACAATGTAGAGAGTCAGTACAAAGTCAAATTGGCTTCGTACCAAGATCCTTTGAAATTTAATGTAGAAGGGATCAAAGATGTAGGGCGTCTGGAGCAATGGACTAAAGGTAGATGGACAATCTTCGTATTAGGAGGCTTCTCTACCTTAGAAGAGGCTAAGCAAGCAAGAATAAAAGCAATGAACAGAGGATGGTCTGAGGCGGAATTAGTCATAGACGAGTCAGGTATCCTCAGAAGAGTGACATCCAATTAATGGATGAATATATTTAGGTAAAGATTGAAGAGAGGCTCATGGATCATCCGTGAGCCTCTCTTCTTTTTATATCTGTTTGTATTAGACCTTAGAGATAAGATAGTGGATAGTGCCCTCGAGTACGGAGGTCGCATCAGTGATGATGATGACATCCATCTGCTGAAGTAGCGTCTTCATCCTGCCGACATCAAAGAAATGCTCCAAAAAGATCTTATGATAGTTTTCATTCCATATTTTAGGGATGATACCACCGCCGATATAGATACCTCCCATTGATTTAAATTTCATAGCAATATTAGACGCTTCTATAGCGAGATATCGCACGAATGCCTCCATGGTCTCTATAGCTATCGGATGGCCTTCTATAGCTGCCTTGCTCACATTTGCAGCGATGTCTCCCTCCAGCATGCGAGCCTCCCAGTCAGGATCGAGCTCATGTGTCGCTGAGGTACGTAGGAAGTCAAAGATATTGACGATCCCCATACCTGAGACTAATCGCTCCCAGCTCACATGGCCGTACTTGTGCTGTAGATACATGAGGATCGATACATCCGTGCTGTCTCTCGGAGAGAAGTCACAGTGACCACCCTCGGTAGCAAAGGGATGATATCGCTCACCGTCAAAATATAGTCCCGCCTCACCAAGACCCGTACCTGGTGCGATCACAGCGATATTACCCGGATAGTCGTTTGGGCTATCGTATATTTTCAGTTTATCACTATCTTCCAGCAGAGGTATGCTGATAGCAGAGGCTTCCAGATCATTGAGGAGATATACGGACTGTACTCCAGTCGCTGACCGGATAGTCTCTCGATCGACATCCCATGATAGATTAGTGAGGTCTACGTGATAATTGATCACAGGTCCAGCTACCGCTACGCAGATTGCAGATATATCGCTGCAGTCTGGATTGAAATCTAATATTATTTCTTCGAGACTTGCTGCTTCTTGCGACTTGTATTTGTGCTCTTTAATGATCTCCCATTTGTAGGCCTCGATATTGACCAGAGCGATATGAGTTTTGGTGCCACCGAGATCCAGTGCTAAGCATTTTTTCATGATACCTTTTTCCTTATAGATGATAGGACTAAGGTACGAATATGAATACGAGATCTACAGCAAAAGTAGAAAGTCGCAGTAGTATTTAAGTAGATAGCTTACTCCATCAGACTACCAGCCAGAGCGACAGCTCGATCTTTGATGGTAGTAGTATCACTTTTGGTAGACTTATACTGTATGGTCATACGGTGATTATTAACTACGAAATCTAAAGAATTGCCAAAATAGTCTACACCACTGGGCGTCCAGCCTGCTTGAAAAGGAATATTCCCAATCACTTCAAAGCCTTCTCGCTGCTGTCCTGCACGGAGATAGTTTTTGAATATAGTCTTGAGATAGGCTTCGTTGTCACCTTCGTATTTTTCAGGTGTTGTATTGTGAATGATGAGATGTAGGATGTCTCCATCAGCTGAGTAGATACATTGATTAGCTTGATCCGTCTTGACTTCAGTGCTTGTGATGACTACTGGCTGATCATATCCAAAGGCCGCTTCTATCTCATTCATTGAGAAGATATTGCAAGGCTGATCGATTTTAATCACTCGCTGCCCTGAAGGAGTGCGCTCTATTGGAGCGGGAGCAGAAGTCTCGGATGTTGCACTATCGGTACTTGATTTATCTGACTGACAGCTCATTAGTAGTGATACAGCGGTGATTATGATGATTAGATTACGCATGTTATTTTTATTTTTTTGGTGTAGGATTAGTAGGATCTATAACGACTCTCCATGGACGGACCTCCCACGACTCAATCAGCCCGTTTTGAACATAGGGATCTTGTTTAGCAAAATTTTCGGCAATAGACCGATCTCCTCTGAATACTAATAGCGCACTATCTGCAGGCTCATCGAGTGCTCCAGCCATGACTATCTCATCTCGCTCTGATGCCAGCTCTACCAGACGCAGGTGATCTGAGCGATAGGGCTTGCGTCGCTCGACGTAGCCATCTACAGTATGGTATATGAGTACGTGATATGTGGTCATCGATAGATTGATTGATAAGAGTGCTAAAGTACTACACCGTTTTTAATATCTGTCCTATCTATTGGGCGAAAGCCTGAGAATCTGATATCTTAACAGGCTCAATCTTTTATTACATAATCCATAAAGATAAAATCATGAAAAAGGAGACTATTGCGATACATGGTGGCTACACGTCAGAGGCTACCACTAAGTCTGTGGCGGTGCCTATCTATCAGACGGTCGCATACGAATTTGACAATGCTCAGCACGGTGCTGATCTGTTTAACCTGGCGGTGCCTGGCAACATCTACAGCCGTATCATGAATCCTACAGTAGGCGTGCTCGAGGAGCGTATGGCAGCTCTCGAAGGAGGTATCGCTGCGCTCTGTGTGAGTGCGGGTAGTGCTGCGATCAACTATGCTATCCTCAATCTCGCAGAGATGGGTGATAACATAGTATCGACTCCTCAGCTATATGGAGGTACTTACACGCTATTCGCTCATATGCTACCTAAGCAAGGCATCAATGTGAAATTTGCAGAATCTGCTGATGCAGAGGATCTGGCAAAGCTCATCGACGATAAGACGAAGGCAGTCTACTGTGAGACGATCGGTAATCCTGCAGGTAATATCTGTGATATAGAGGCCATAGCTAAGGCAGCACACGCCAAAGGCGTGCCTGTGATCGTAGATAACACCGTAGCCTCTCCAGCACTGATCAATCCGATCGCCTATGGCGCTAATATCGTGGTGCATTCACTCACTAAGTATGTCGGTGGACATGGTACGACACTCGGTGGAGTGATCGTTGATGGGGGCAACTTCCCATGGGCGGAGCATTCAGACAGATTCCCGATGTTTAGCACACCAGAGCCATCCTATCATGGAGTGGTCTATAATGATGCTTTTGAGGCAGCCGCTTATATCGGTAGGGCCCGTACGGTAGCTCTCAGAAATACGGGATCGGCGCTTAGTGCTATGGCAGCATTTCAGCTGCTGCAGGGCCTCGAGACGCTCAATCTGCGGATGGAGAGACATTGTGATAATGCACTCGCTGTAGCGAAGTACCTCGAAGGACATGATCAAGTAGCATGGGTGAAATATGGTGGACTCGAGAGTAGTGAGTATCATGCACTGGCTAATAAATACTGTGACGGGAAACCATCTTCACTCTTGACATTTGGTATCAAGGGAGGCTATGATGCTGCTGAGAAATTTTATGATGAGCTCAAGATTTTTAAGCGACTCGTGAATATCGGAGATGCTAAGTCACTGGCTTGTCACCCAGCGAGTACTACGCACCGTCAGATGACTGTGGAAGAGCAGGCATCAGCAGGAGTGACTCAGGATCTACTCCGTCTCTGTGTCGGTATCGAGCATATTGATGATATCATTGGAGATTTGGAGCAAGCTTTTAGCGTAGTGAGCTAATGGTAAACCAGTGATGTAGAAGATAAAAAAGGAGCCCAGCAGGCTCCTTTTTTATTTATAGTTTTTTGTCCTCAATGATCTGGACTAATGGGTCTCGGTAGTTTTTGCCGATCGGGATGAGCTTGGGCTTTCCTTTTTCGGTGATCTCCACCATATTTCCTTCGAGGGCATTGATCTTCGTCGTATTGAGTATATAGGATCTGTGTATCCGCATGAACATGTCCGTAGGTAGTTTTTGCTCGAGACTTTTCATCGTCTGGAGAGTGATGACTCGTCCTGTCTCTGTGCGGATGATGACATAATCCTTGAGTCCCTCGATATAGAGGATATCTCTGTAGAAGACTTTGACGAGCTTCTTGTCTGACTTTACGAAGAAGAAGTCTTCACTGCTATCAGCTACTCCTGTAGCGCTGACAGCATCTGCACCGCTTGATTTGAATCTTTCGATGGCTTTATTAGCAGCTTTGAAGAAACGCTCAAAGCTGATCGGCTTTAGTAGGTAGTCAAGAGCCTCGAGATTAAATCCCTCGACTGCATACTCAGGATATGCCGTAGTGAATATCACCATCGGTGGATGAGATAGAGATCTGAAAAACTCTATACCTGATAGCTGTGGCATCTGTATATCTGAAAACATCAGATCGATTTGCTGCTCTTTTAGGACTTTGTTAGCCTCTATGGCATTACTACAGCGTGCCACGAGTTCGAGTTCTGGGACATTTTCTATATGAGCTTCTAATATTTCGAGGGCCAGAGGTTCGTCGTCTACTATTATTGTCTTGATCATGTACTACTATTCGGTTACGGTTATTCGATTTATACTCCATGAAAGTAGGAGATATCTCGATGTATTCTAAAAAATATCTATGAATTACTTGGAAAGATAGATATATCCAAGTACGGCATCTTTTATCTATTTAATAAGGCGCTTTGCCCCTTTCGGGTACCTCTTAAACTCATGTTGACATGAAATTCATTTTGCGTCTCATTGATTTTCAGATCATAGCGATTAGAGTAAAGGATATTGAGCCTACGCCGGACGTTAGTAAGACCTATGCCACCGACTTTCTTTTCTTTAGGCATTTCTTTGATCAGTGTAGGTTTGCTATTTCTTACTTTGAGATGTATCCCACTTTCGTGAATCTTGAGATCTATACATACGAATCCTGATTTGAGTTCTACATCGATACCATGTTTGAAGCTGTTTTCCAGAAATGGAATAAACAGAAGTGGGGCTATCTCATGTCCCTCAGGAGTGCCTTCGATGTTGAGTTCTATTCTGAAATTATCTCCATGTCGTAGTTTTTCGAGCTCGAGGTAGTTTTGGATATAGCTGATCTCTTGAGATAGATCGATAGTCCGCTCATTACTTTCATAGAGCATATATCGCATCATTTCAGACAGTTTGAGTACTATTTCTGGAGCCCGATCATCTTTTTTGAGAGTGAGAGCATAAAGCGAATTAAGCGTATTGAAGAAAAAATGAGGATTGATCTGCGTTTTAAGAAACTTAAGTTCTGACCTCAGGTTTTGTCGCTGGAGCTCCTGACGTTCTCGCTGATGTTCCATCCAGTCGCTGATGATCTTATAGATAGACGAAGAAAAAGCGATGAAAAATCCACCTAAAAAATAGCGAGCATTTTCCTGAAGTGTGAAGATATGATCAAAGGTGACTTCTTTTGACCTGAATAGAAGGTAATGGAGCGCTACTTCAATCGGAGAGAGGAGAGCTACCAGTAGTATCAACAATATGACATAAAGCAGGAGCTTATTAGTCTTGAGATACTTCGGAAAGAAATAATTAATATTCGTGTAAACGATCAATATATAAAAAGTGATACGGAGCGCCTTGAACACCATCTTAGCTCCAAGAGCTGTATCGCTTGAATCCATGATGATCAAAAAGAAAAAGAACACTACCCAAAAGAAGATATGATAGAGTATCCCTCTCTGGATACCTTTCTCGATGAGCTCATAGAGCTTCTGGTCTTTTTCTAAACTCAAAAACATGGCTCTAATCTACCGAGCTCTCCTCATGAGAGATAATAAATGGGATGAAATCTGTGATCTTTTAGATCAATGTCTTGTTGGACTTTGGTATCATATCATTTAGAGATAGTATTATTGCAGCAATATGGCATTCGAAAAAAAGGAAACTTACACGGAGAGCACGACCAAAGAATTAAAAGGACACTATCAGTCTGTCCTCAAGCTCATCAATGAGGATCCGAGTAGAGAGGGCTTAGTGAAAACTCCCGAGAGAGCAGCTAAAGCTATGCAGTTTCTTACTCATGGCTACGATCTGGAGCCCGAAGAGATACTCAAAGGAGCCCTGTTTAAGGAGGAATATAGCGAGATGGTATTAGTGAAGGACATCGAGGTGTACTCGATGTGTGAGCACCATATATTGCCATTTTTTGGAAAGGCGCACGTAGCCTATATACCTAATGGTCATGTCGTCGGACTCAGTAAGATACCGAGAGTGGTAGACGCATTCGCACGTAGACTGCAGGTACAGGAGCGACTCACAGATCAGATATTACACTGTATTGATCAGACGCTCAAGCCTCTGGGTGTGGCCGTAGTCATCGAGGCAGCTCACATGTGTATGATGATGAGAGGTGTCCAAAAACAAAACTCCGTGACCACCACTTCAGCATTCACTGGTGAATTCAAAAACGTGGAGACGAGAAGTGAGTTTTTAAATCTGATAAGCGCAAAATTGAGATAAAAATATGGGGAAGGCATTTTTATTTCCAGGACAGGCATCACAGTTTGTAGGCATGGGGCAGCAGCTCGCTGCTAAGAGTCCTGAGCTAAAGTCTATCATTGACAAAGCCGATGATGTCATGGGATTGGACCTTTCTACAGTGATGTATGAGGGGCCCGAAGAGAAACTAAAAGAGACGATATATACCCAGCCAGCCGTATTCTTGCACAGCTACTTGGTGTGGAGAGATCAGGCCGGCGATGCGACTCCAGATGCGGTAGCAGGACACTCATTGGGAGAGCTGACAGCGCTGGTAGTAGCAGGAGTATTGACGTTTGAAGAAGGTCTCTATCTCGTCAAAAAGCGTGCAGAAGCGATGCAAGCGGCCTGCGAACAAAACCCAAGTACTATGGCTGCGATCCTGGGTATGGAAGACGCTGCCGTAGAGGAGCTATGTGCTGGTATCGATGCAGTAGTCGTCCCCGCTAATTATAACTGTCCTGGACAGCTGGTGATCTCCGGATCTAAAGAAGGCATCACTGCTGCAGTCGAAGCAGCAAAAGAGGCAGGTGCCCGTCGTGCACTTGAGATCAGTGTAGGTGGAGCCTTTCACTCGCCCCTGATGGAGCCAGCGATGGAGGCATTTTCGGCGGCAGTTGGAGAGGTGAGCTTTAGTGATGCTCAGATCCCAGTCTACCAAAATGTGGATGCTAAAGCACATCAGGATAAAGATGAGATCAAAGAAAATATCATCAAGCAAGTCATCAGCCCAGTAAGATGGACCCAGTCTATCCAGCAGATGATAGCGGACGATATTGACTCATTCGTAGAGATCGGGGGCAAAGGCAAAATCCTTCTCGGTATGCTACGAAAAATATCACGTCAAGTAGAAGCAGAGGTCTGGGTAGAAAATGGCTAAAAGAATCATATCTAAAGGCACAGTTTTATTAGCACAGCCCTTTATGTTGGATCCTAATTTTAAACGGGCTGTAGTATTAGTGGTGGATCATCACAAGAAGGATGGAAGTGTGGGTTTTGTGCTCAATCAAAAGATCAACACCTCAATCAACGAGCTGGTCAATGATTTTCCAGAGATAGAGTCTCCAGTATATGTAGGTGGTCCCGTAGCAAAAGATACGCTCCACTATATCCATGATGTAGGAGACATCCTCGATGATAGTATCAAGGTAGTCGATGGTGTCTACTGGGGAGGAGATTATGAGAAGCTTAAGTTCTTGATAGAGAATAAGCTCATACTACCTCATAATATTCGATTTTTCTTGGGGTACTCGGGGTGGTCAGCTGGTCAGCTGGCAGATGAGGTGGAGTATGGCTCATGGATGCTCACCGATATGTATGCTAATTATGCATTCAAAGAAAAACCTGAAAATCTTTGGAATGTAGCCACTCATAATAAGGGTGGTAGCTATACCGTCATCGCTGAAATGCCTCCCACCGATGGACTCAACTAAGCATACGTCTTTTTCAACTGATTGATCGTCGCTCTCATATCTTTTGGTAATTCAGCGGTCAGGTCAAGGGACTCACCAGTGACAGGGTGAGTGAGTATCAGCTGTCGAGCATGTAGGCTACACCTGGAGATCAGCGGTCGCTCTTCGACTTCTTTCTTTCGCTTGTACTTTTTGATCTGTGATAAATAGAATGCATCCATCGCCCCGTATTTGCTATCTACGAGCAGCGGAGAGTGATTATGCTTCATATGGACTCGGATCTGATGAGTACGTCCAGTATGGATACGGATTTGGACTAAGGCATACTTGTTATAAGACTCGAGTACTTGATACTCCGAGAGCGAGTATTTTCCTTTTTTAGCGACTTTGTATTTACCCTTCTTTTCGCTTTCTGCAATGTTTTCTTCGATGATGCCTGAGTCTTGATAAGGCTTAATAGTCAATGCCCAATAATACTTTTCTATCTCACCCCCTTGGAAAGCTTCGCTTAGCTGCTTATGAGCATCGGCACTCTTAGCAAAAAGAATAATCCCTGAAGTCTCCTTGTCTAACCGGTGGACCACGAATATCTCCGTATGCTTAGAGAGAAGATAGTCCTTGAGATTGGGCAGAGTGGGGTCAAATCGATCTGGGATCGTCAGTACATCTGCAGGCTTATTGAGCGCTATGATGTGCTCATCTTCGTATATCATTTCGATTTTCATAGATCCTTTTATTAGGAGATTTTGTCAGCGATCTGATCGAATCTCTTTTTCGATTTTAAGAAGTATTGGACAGGGATCAGTCCTTGATAGGTGCCTGTACTATTGTAGCTGCCACCGTATCGCTTTTTGTGATATTGGATAGCGCTTCGTTTCTTTTGCACCTTGTGTTTGTTCGTTTTTGCTTCTTTTTTGGCTTTGAGGATACTTTTAGCCTGCTCTGATTTTCCTTTTAGTATATTGAGGAGGATGAATGCCCAATCGAGGACCCATCGGGTCCGAGCCTTCGGTGCACGTTCGCTTTCTGGCCAGTTAGCTTGAGTCATCCACCAGTTGTTGCGGATATTGAGGAATGTCTTGCGTGGCGTATTATAGTTGAGAGTGCCACCACCGAGATGGTAGACGGTCGATGCGGGCTCACACCAGATCTGATAGCCAGCCTGCTTCATTCGCCAGCAGAGATCGATCTCCTCCATATGAGCGAAAAAGTCTCCATCAAATCCTCCTAATACTCTAAATACATCGGTACGAACGACCATAGCTGCTCCAGTCGCCCAAAATATCTCCTGAGCAGTGTCATATTGGCCACGATCCTGCTCCACATCATCAAATAGTCTCCCTCGACAAAATGGATAGCCATAGGCATCTATGAAGCCTCCTGCCGCTCCAGCATACTCAAAGTAGTCTCTGCGCTGATCCGCTAATATCTTGGGCTGTATAGCAGCAATGCGACGCTCTTTATCTGCACGGTATCGCTGCATGATAGGGTCGAGCCAGCCAGAAGTAGCAGCCACATCAGAGTTGACGATAGCTACATAGGGTGTATCGATATGTTCCATGCCCCGATTGTACCCTTCAGCGAAGCCAAAATTTTCTGCCAAAGAAATAATCTGTACCTCTGGATGATATTGTCTCAGATAGTCTGTACTGCCGTCATCGCTATCATTATCTATCACTGCTATGCGATAGGCTCCAGAGTAGCTATCATACATAGTCGGCAGATACTTTGCTAAGTGCTCTCGACCATTCCAATTGAGGATGGCGATCGTGAGTTCTTCGCTTTGTTGATCGGGATGAAATCTGAAGAAATTTTCACAAGCTATTTTATCCTGAGCAATGTTATAGAGTAGTTCTTCTTTCTCATCAAATACTTGATCCTCTCGGATGTATTTCAGGAGATGGATTTTTAGCGCTTCGCCATAAAAAGTCTCCCTGAACTCATGAAAAATATTCATCTCTACAGACAGTCGGCTGCCATCATGTAGCGTCTTGCTCTGGCCGATATATACCATCCCGTCATAGAGCTCATCGCCCAGTGTGCAACGTGCCGCATAGGTGCCATGTTTGGGGATGAGCTTATCCTCATCATCGATCTTGATATTAGCAGTAGGGTAGCCGAGTGATCCTGCGAGCTTGAGCCCCTGAGTTATTTTTCCCGAGAGCAAGAATGGATGATGCAGTAGTGTATTAGCCTCAGCGATTCTCCCTTCCTGTAGATGCTTTCGTATTTCTGTGGAGCTGACCTTTAGATCGTTGATGTCTTGCTCAGGTATCTCATAGATTTTGAACACTTCATGATCAGCATACGCTTTAAGGAGGTGGATATCTCCAGATCTATTGAGCCCAAATTTATGATCATACCCGATGACGACATGCTTGGCTTTGAGCTTCTCTATGAGTATTTTTTCGATATACTCTTCTGGGCTGATCTGAGAAAACTCTATGGTGAATGGGACGATCACAACATGATCGAGTCCGGTCTCGGAGAGTAGATCCAGTTTCTCCTGATGAGTAGTGATGAGTCGGAGACTCTTATCCTTTGGGAATACGATCTTCCTCGGATGAGGATGAAATGTCATCAAAATAGACTCTCCATTTACTTCCTTAGATAGGTCTACGATCTTTTGGATGATCGCTCGATGTCCATGATGTACGCCGTCGTAGGCACCGATGGTGATGACAGCATTAGTAAAATCAGGGAGCTTCTCTAAATCGTAGTGTACTTCCAAGCTAAGTATTTATGAAAAATAGTAGGGCAAAGAAAATGACTTTTACTAAAAACATCCTGCAATATGATCACTATTCGGACTATCGAAAATTTGCTTTTGGCAGCTGTAGCTTATTTAGAAGGACAATTGATACTTCCATTCTGCAAAAGGAATCAATAATTCATCTGCTCAGAAAAACATGATGTTATTACTTTTGTTGCCTAATTATGATTGATAATAACAAAGTCGTCGAGATACTCCGTCAGGTCAAAGATCCATCTACGGGTATCGATATAGTGAGTGCCAAGCGTGTCAAAGATCTGAAGATCCAAGACAAGCAAATATTCTTTGCACTACAGGTCACTGATCTCTCACAAGAGGCAAAATTCGCCATCAACTCAGAGTGCTATGCGCTACTCAAAGATGAGTTTAAGGATGTAGAGGTACATATACATTTCGCTACAGGCGGAGGTAAGAAAACCGTGCTCCCGCAGGTGAAAAATGTGATAGCTGTAGCCTCAGGTAAAGGAGGAGTGGGGAAGTCTACCGTATCGGTCAATCTCGCTATCTCGCTCAGTAAGAAGGGCTATCGAGTAGGACTCATGGATGCTGATCTGTATGGTCCGAGTATACCGACTATGATGCAGCTCAATAATGTGCGTCCTGAGATCCAAGAGGTATATGGTAAGCCTAAGCTAATACCGATCGAGAAATATGGCGTTCATCTGATGTCTATAGGATTCATCGTAGATCCTGAGCAAGCGGTGATCCTCAGAGGTCCGAGACTTAGTGGCGTCATCAAGCAATTCATCAATGAATGTACATGGCCAGAGCTCGACTATCTGATCATCGATCTACCTCCAGGTACAGGTGATATCCAGCTGACACTGGTACAGTCTATACCTGTGACTGGCTCTGTGATCGTCACGACTCCTCAGCAGGTAGCGATAGCGGATGCTGTCAAAGCAACGAATATGTTTCAGCTCGACTCGATCAAAATACCAATCATTGGGATAGTCGAAAATATGGCATGGTTCACTCCAAAAGAACTACCAGATAATAAGTATTACATCTTTGGCGAAGGAGGGGCACAGCAGTTAGCTAAAAAATATGATACGACCGTACTGGGCCAGGTACCACTGGTACAAGGTCTCCGTGAGTCAGGAGATCAAGGATATCCAGCGACCTTGGATCTCGATCATCCTGTAACCCCAGTGTTTGACGAGCTCACTGACAGATTCATCAAGTGTCTCAATGAGCGCAATCAAAAAATGGGGCCTACTCAAATGGTAGAAGTAAAATAAACGATGAACAGAAAAGCACTCATCTCAGCGATCCAAGACAAAAAGACTATGCTCTGTGTGGGGCTGGATACAGATATAAAGCGTATCCCGCAGTTCATCATTGATCATTATGAGGATCCTATCGTGGAGTTTAATCGTCGTATCATCGCCGCTACGAGTGATGAGTGTGTAGCGTATAAGTTTAATATTGCTTTCTATGAGTCTCTCGGTCCCAAAGGATGGGAGGCGTTGGAGAGATCGTTGGACCTAATCCCAGATGGGATATTCACTATCGCAGATGCCAAGCGTGGCGATATCGGCAATACCTCAAAGCTGTATGCCCGGACATTTTTCGAGACCTATGATTTTGACTCGATCACAGTTTCACCATACATGGGGAGTGATTCGCTGGAGCCATTTTATGGTTATGATGATAAGTGGATCATCATCCTCGGACTGACGTCGAATAAGGGAAGTCAAGATGTGCAAATGCAGCAACTCAAGAATGGAGAGCGAGTATATCAAGAGACGATACGTCGCTGCGCTGAATATGGCGATGCCAGCAATACGATGTTTGTCGTGGGTGCTACAAAGAGTGAGTATATCAAGGAGATCAGAGATATTGTCCCTGATCATTTTTTCTTAATGCCGGGCATCGGAAAGCAGGGAGGTGACCTCCAGAGCTCACTGGACAATGGCATGACGGATGACTATGGACTACTCATCAATTCCTCTCGAGGGATCATCTATGCGGACGAGACAGAGAGCTTTGATGAGGGAGCATTGGCTGCAGCTAAAACACTTAATGCGGCTATCCGAGATCACGTTTCATTCTAAGCTCATAAGAAGATCTTTCGCTGCTGATCGATCGAATCAAATACTTTTACAAGTAAAATAATATAAGTCGACATACATGAAAACTGTAGAAGCATTCAAGCAATACGTAGCAGAAGTAGAAAAAAGAGAGGGCTACCAGCAGCCATTGGCATTTGGATTGGGGATTAGGAGAGCTAAAGAGGATAAAACTTTAGATGTCTTTTTTCCATTGATCAATTATAAGAGTTCGTATGGCACAGCTGCTGTCCTCCAAGACGCAGCAGGGTGCCAAGGTGCCACCAATGGCTATAAAGTAATGAGCAAAGAAATGCTCAATAAGGCTATTGCCAAGTTTGAGCCATTCAGAGGAGATGGCAAGTCTCATCCAAATATTCAGGTATTAGACCAGATCCTGAGTTACTATCAGGAGACTGATGGCTATCACAGTACGGAGGTGATCGCTTATTTCCTATTTGATGCAGATCAGCCGGTAGAGTCGGCAGTAGAGGGATACTTTAAAGTACAGTGCCTCAGTCAGCTTCATGTCAAGCCTCATGAGATTAATGTCGCTGGCATTTTTGGCAAGATGAACAATGTCGCATGGACTAATCGAGGTCCCATCCTTCCTGAAGATCTCGCTGCTCAGCGTATCAAGTATACACTCAAGGGAGAAGAACTTGTAGTATCGCATGTGGACAAATTCCCTTATATGGTTAATTTCCACATACCTAATGGAGTAAGAGTAGTCTCTGGATCACAAGTGCGTCTCGGTGCTCACCTGAGCCCAGGTACGACGGTGATGCCTGCTGGTTATATCAACTTCAATGCAGGTACTCTCGGCAACGCCATGGTCGAAGGCCGTATCTCAGCAGGTGTAGTAGTAGGAGACAAGTCTGATCTCGGAGGAGGAGCCTCTATCATGGGTACGCTATCAGGAGGAAATAAAAATGTCATCTCAATCGGAGAGCAGTGTCTCCTCGGAGCTAACTCTGGTACAGGTATATCACTTGGTGATGGCTGTACTGTGGCGGCAGGTGTATACGTCACTGCTGCTGCTAAGATCTCCCTCTATAATGAAAATAAAGAGCCTATTGATATCGATGGTAAGGTAGTCCGAGAAGGAGATAATGTAGTCAAAGGCGCAGAGCTCAATGGACGAGGATACTTGCTCTACCTCCTCGATTCTCAGACGGGTAAGCTCACTGCTCGACCGAATACGAAGCTCATAGAGCTGAATGAAAGTCTTCATGCGTAGGGTGCTTCTCTGAATGAAGTAAAAAATAAGTAGAAAGCGATCATCCAAACAGGTGGTCGCTTTTTTTGTTGGTGGTTGCTCTTCTTTTGTCAACTTGACCAACGGGAAAGATCTCCATTTATGCGTAGGGTTAATGATATGACTTAGATACTGACAAGCTGAAATAGGCTATGTTATAGTTCTAATCTGGGGGGATGGCCCACTTTGTTTTGATTGCGAAGTCAGAAGATGTCTCAGTCGTGCCTCCTTCGACATGACAAGAATGTTGATAATTTTGGATGTAACGTTTTTCGTTATGCAAGAATCTGTCCTCCCTGGCTGGGAGGTGCCGGAGGCGGAGGGTTAGACGATATAATAATCAGTGAAATCCATAAATCCGCATCAATCCCATGATGCTGACAAACACCTCTTTTGTCATCTTGACCAACGGTAAAGATCTCCAGTCATGCGTAGGTTTGTGCTATGACTTAGATGCTGACAAGAGAACCAAGCTATATTATAGCTCTAATCTGGATGGTAAAGCCCACATTATTTTACCTGCGAAGTCAGAAGATGTCTCAATCGTGCCTTCCTCGACATGACAAAATTGGTGTTAGTGTAGGAAGCTTTTGATTTTCAAAATTATCTGTCCTCCCTGGCAGGGAGGTGCCGGAGGCGGAGGGTTCTGAAGTAGAAATTAAGGGAGTCACTTAAAAACACATTTTTCATCTTGACCATAGGGAAAGATCTATGTTCTCAAATGAGCTGGTGTACTAATGGTTAACATAGATCTCTCTGTGCCATCGAGATGAAAATGAAGGGGTGAGGCTAAAACATGTGCAGGTGACGGATGATTAAGAAAGTAGAAAATAAGCAAAGGATTGGATGTGAAGAGAAGGATCAGTGAAATCCATAAAACCGTATCAATCCGTGATACCAACAAGCTGAAACAAGCTATGTTATAGTTCTAATCTGAGGGTATGGCCCACTTTGTTTTGATTGCGAAGTCAGAAGATGTCTCGGTCGTGCCTCTTTCAACATGACAAGAATGGTGGTGGTTTAGGAAGGTTTTCATCGTCACTAGTATCTGTCCTCCCTGGCAGGGAGGTGCCGAAGGCGGAGGGTTAGACGATGTAATAATCAGTGAAATCCATAAATTCGCATCAGTCCCATGATGCTGACGAACACCTCTTTTGTCATCTTGACCAACAGGAAAGATCTCCAGTCATGCGTAGGTTTGTGCTATGACTTAGATGCTGACAAGAGAACCAAGCTATATTATAGCTCTAATCTGCATGGCAAAGCCCTCATTGTTTTGCCTGCGAAGTCAAAAGATGTCTCAGTCGTGCCTTCCTCGACATGACAAGACTCGTGTTAGATTTGGAAGGTTTTGATTTCCATGAGAATCTGTCCTCCATTTTAAGGGAGGTGTAATCAACCCCATGATGCCGACAAAAAATAAACTACTCCTTTCGATAAACATTACTATCATTCAGCTCCATCCATACCCTTTGATCTGCTATTTCCTTCCATCCATACTTTTTATATAATTCATGAGCGTCGCCCGTGAGCAGTATCCACCTTCTTAGACCTTGTAGATCCTCGTGGCTCATTATAGTTTCTATCAATAGCTTTGAAAGCCCCTTTCCTCTATGTGACTCCAGAATGAAAACGTCGCCCAAATATGCAATGGTGGAAAAGTCGGTGATTACTCTGGCAAAACCGACTTGTTTGGCCTCTTCATAAACTCCAAAACACAGGGAGTTCTTTATTGACTTGACTACTTTTTCTCTTGGGATATTTAGACTCCAGTATGCTTCGGTCGATAAGAATTCATGAATCATATCGATGTCCAAACGTCGGTATTCTGTAGAGATGTGGTATTTATTTTCCAATGCTATTTTATTTAGATAATTGCGACTCACTCTTATACATCCTACTCAGCTATATCATCACCTTCTTTACCTTATTCTTACGCATATAGGTCTTGATGATGCCATTCGCTTCTGGATAGGAGAACTGGTAGGATATGTAGTCGTTCCACTCTTCTCGGGAGGTGATGGTCGCATCTCGCTCGATGAATCCAAAGCCCCAAAATCTGCCCTCATGGATCATGACGAATGACTGCTCCGCAGGCTCTCGACCGTCGAGTATAAGGACGAAGTCTTCTTCAAACTCATTTCGAGCCTCCTCCATCATCTCAAATATAGGCTCTCTATCATCGCTAAAAAATGAGCTGCAGCCCTCGAGACAGTGACAGGCAAATTCTCTATTTCTGGTCTTAGCATATCGCTTACAGATTTCGTGTGAGATGATTTTTTCCTGCAAATAGCCGTCGGCACTGATCTTAGAGCCAAAGATTTTCACCTTTTCGTAGCGATGGTCATTCTTCTTATTTTGCTTCAAGACAAAGAGGCACTCTCTGTCGGCTGGGGCTTTAGGATTGAAGTAGAGAGCATAGGGATATTCACTGCGGCGGAGAGCTTTATTGAGCTCAGGCTGGATGGTCTTGATCGCGTGGAGCTCGAGTAGGAGAGCGATGAGCTCATGCCCCGTTTCTTTATAGTTGATATGGCAGACCTGATTGTGGATTTTGATAGACTTGCGACTCAGCTTTCGGAAGTGCTGAAAAAGTCTCGTCTTGATATTTTTGGCCTTTCCGACATAGACGATTCGCTTGTGGACATTACTCAGATAGTAGACGCCAGGGGTCTCTGGAGCGTCGTGCATCTCTTGGAGGTCCATGCCATCTGGTAGTATAGTAGCATCGATACCTTGATTGATGATCTGATCGATGTGATATTCATCGAGCTTGTGTTGGTACAGATAGGAGAATATCTCATAGGTAGCAAAAGTATCCCCATAGGCACGGTGACGATTTTCGACTTTGAGGTCAAAATGCCTGATCAGATTGTCTAAGCCGTATGACCTTAGTCCAGGTAGGTGAGCACGAGTGAGCTTGACCGTACATAGCCTCTTTTTATTGTAGGGATATCCGAGTGTTTTAAACTCTTGCTTGATGAATCCGTAATCAAACTTAGCATTGTGTGCGACGAATATACAGCCCTCTGTAAGCTCGACTATGTCTTTAGCGATCTCATAAAACTTTGGCGCATCAGCCACCATATCATCATCTATACCCGTGATCCGAGTAATATGATGCGGGATGGATCGTTCTGGATGTACGAGTGATTCGTACTCGGCTAAGATCTCTCGACCGTCAGTCACGATGATAGCGACCTCGATGATCTTATCCCGATTGAATAAGCCACCTGTAGTCTCGATATCTATTATTGCGTATTTTCTCAAGTAGAAAAGTATAAATCTATCAGAATGCTAAAATATTACATATTAGCTTGTCTTTTAATAGGATATTGTAAATCAGAGATCCAATCTGCCGAAAAGTCCGGTAATGCGACTGAAGTATCGGAGCCGATACTCCCTGCGGCCTATCATACGGATCAATATCTCCCACTACTCGATGGGCAGAAAGTGGGAGTAGTGGTCAATCATACGAGTACTATCGATGAGACCCATATAGTGGATAGCTTGCTATCGATCGGAGTAGATCTGGCTGCGATTTTTGCTCCGGAGCACGGTTTCTCTGGGCATGCCGATGCTGGAGAGCATATCGAGGATGGTAAGTATCTATCTCGGATACCGGTATACTCCCTACATGGCAAGACTAAGAAGCCTACTGAGGAGATGCTTGTGGGACTTGATGTTATCGTCTTTGATATACAGGATGTAGGGGCGAGATTTTATACCTATATATCTACGCTGCACTATGTGATGGAGGCTGCCGCCGAAAACGAAATACCCGTTGTCATATTGGATCGACCCAATCCCAATGGGCACTATATCGATGGTCCCATCATGGAGGAGGAATATCAGTCATTCGTCGGGATGCATCCAGTGCCAGTGGTCTATGGCATGACGATAGGAGAGTACGGTCAGATGATCAATGGAGAAAAGTGGCTGGCGAATGGCGCTCAATGCGAACTGACAGTGATCCCTTGCTCTGGATATACACATGATAGCTACTATGATCTCCCGATCTCTCCATCGCCTAATCTGCCGAATGCTCGCTCTGTACTACTTTATCCTTCTCTATGTCTGTATGAAGGTACGACAGCATCAGTAGGTAGAGGGACCGAGACACAGTTTCAGATATACGGTCATCCAGACATGCGGGGAGACTACAGCTTCACTCCGATCAGCCGATCAGGAGCTAAGTATCCTAAGCATGAGAGTATAGAATGTCATGGTGTCGACCTTACCATGCTTGATCCAGCTGCCGTCAAATCTTGGGATGCTCTGAGATGGGATTATCTGATAGATGGCTATCAGCGTATGGGGAGCGATCCGACGATATTCTTCATTGATAATAATTTCTTTGAAAAGCTGGCGGGTACGGCGGAGTTCAGAGAGCAGATCAGTGATGGATGGACGATGGAGGAGATCAGAGCTACTTGGCAGCCGGGACTCAGTCAGTTCAGAGCAATACGAGAGCAGTACCTCATCTATGATTAAAAGCTATAGCGTAGCTGGAGTTTGACATTAGTCAGTTTATTACCAGAAATCTCCGTATTGCCACTACCTATACTCTCTCTATCATCTGTATATACGGTCTGAGACCAGCGCCCTTCGATCATGATGGGTGAGCTGAGGCGATAGCGCAGATTGAGATAGTATCGCCAGCCTTGTCCATTATATGCGGGGATGCTGTACTCATAGAGCAGATCATTCTCAAAGGCATAAATTCTACTGTCAAAATCTGACACATCAAAATAGGCTATCCGTGAAGTGACGCTCAAGGGATACTCGAGGCTACTATAGTTGACATCTTGATAGATAAGCAGGCCATTTTCTGAGCTATTATCCTTAGTGAAGTGGGAGAGCTCGGCTCGTGAGCGAAGAGTCAGAGCTCCCACATGATGCTCCGTATGTAGACGGAGTCGATGTAGCGATCGAGGTACTACCATATCGATGCGAGTCTCGAGACTGGTATTTTCTTCTTTTCGCTCATAGCGATACTGCAGGTAGCTGCGTGACTTTCGTTTTTTATAATGTTCGATCTTGAGGAGATATTCATGACCTGCAGATGGAGCGTCCACCCTGAATCGGAGCCATGCATACTGCCAAAAATCTGCATACCCCGATATGCGCCATGATCGATGAGGAGTGTAGATGAGACCTACATACGCTCCCTGCTCATCCTGTATACGACTACTCTCAGCGAAAGAATTACTCAATGGGGCCTGATAGGCACGGTCAAAGTAGCGGACATTGAGGGCCAGATCAAGTCGAGGATCGAGAGTCGTGATGATACTTTGAGTAGTAGCGAGTGCACCATTTTTAGAGATGGCCAGCTCCCCAAACCAGTTGTACCCATCGATCATGACATTGTGGTCTAAGCTGATATTTAGACTTTGGTCCCCAGAGAGCCGATATTGATTATAGGGAGTATTACTGGGCTGTATAGGCAGGGAGTAGTGACCATACAGGGCGTTGAAGGATATCTGGTCCGATGGTGATGGTAGCTGATGAGTCAGTCTTAGGCCTACATTAGATACCTGTAGACTATTTTGATCTTCTATTTCATTTATAGTGCGATGAAGGCCTATGGTCTGAAGGCTACTGACTGCAAGAGGTCTGCCGGAGTCGTCATATAGCACATTAGCATCATGAGAGGCGGATGATAGCATACTGATCAGCTGCCATCGATCAGATAGTCGTAGCTCTGCAGCGATACCTCTGAAGTAGATGTTTTCTTGAGCGCTGGTATAGGGACGTAGGGTAGGAGCGTCTGTCTTGATAGATGTGGTGTAGCTACTCTTACCGATGCCAAATCCATTATTGAGTATGAGTCCCTGCCCAAATCTGGTTGAGTAGTCTCCGAAAATGATTTTGTCCAGTACTGGACTGACATTCTCACGCATAGCATGTCCACTGATGAAGTCTGGTCCCTTTGATAGCCGCTCACCTGCATCTTTCTCGAGAGTCAGGCCATATGACCAGTCGAGAGGGGCTCGTCTATGTAGTCTCGCATAGAGAGCATTAGGGTCTCCAAGGTATGGACTCGATGCTTGCTCTGGATCGTAGCCTCTCCGAGTCTGTAGATCTCGCTCCCACTTGAGATATAGATTAGTGATGGGGTCCGTCTCTCGATTGAGTATGAGGCCGCTACCTGGGACATAACAAAGTCTTGATAGGATGCGAGCCTTATCTATAGAGAGTCCCTCTACGGCCTGTAGTTCATAGATATCCTGTAGATCTCCATATCGGGATCGATGAAGCAGTAATGCATTGACCTCTATGGGACTCAGTACCTGTAGATCACTGAGCTCAGTGGCTGTAGCTCTGTTAATATTAAGTGGCGACTGCAGTCGAAAATAGAGATCCTCAAAGATGGTATTAAAATCAAAGTCGCTTGTTTCCTCTTGGTTCTCGAGGATGTCTTGTAGCCATTGATTGAGCTCATCAGCATTAGGTGCATCTTGAGCATAGAGTAGAGTAATGTTGAAGTAGAGCGAAATGACAAAAAATGCAGTAAATAATCTCCAAAACGAGAAAAAAGGGTGCTGAAAATATGTTTTTTGCTCTTTTTTGGGCTGAAAAACTATTTTTTTAGATTTTTTATCCCTTTTCATTTTGAAATAGCCATAACATTTTGTCAAATCCTAAAGTATTGTAAATCAGATGTTTGAATATATGTGTGTCGTTTGGTGATCACAATTATAAAAATTCAGAAAAATGACAGCTTTAAAGGTAGCTCTATATTCGACCATTATTAGATCATAAAGAAAAATTAATAAAAAAATGGCCAAGATTAAATTGGAATACATTTGGTTAGACGGATCAGAGCCTACACAAGGCCTCAGATCAAAAACCAAGATTGTTGATGATTCAAAATTCTCTGGAAAATTAGAAGAGTGTCCACTTTGGTCATTCGACGGATCATCTACTAATCAGGCTTCTGGTGGTGCATCTGACTGTATCCTCAAGCCTGTATTCATCTGTCCTGATCCAGATCGTAAGAATGCATATCTCGTGATGACGGAGGTGCTCAGTGCTGATGGTACGCCTCACGCTACTAATAAGAGAGCGACTATCATGGACGACGATGATGATTTCTGGTTCGGATTTGAGCAGGAGTATTTCTTGTATGATCTTGATACGATGGCTCCTTTAGGATTCCCTACAGGTGGTGGATATCCAGCTCCTCAAGGACCATACTACTGTGGAGTAGGAGCTAAGAGCGCTTTCGGTAGAGCGATAGTCGAGGAGCATCTCGATATCTGTCTCGAAGCGGGCCTCAATGTAGAAGGTATCAATGCTGAGGTAGCATGTGGACAGTGGGAGTATCAGATATTCGCAAAAGGTGGAAAATTAGCAGGTGATAGAATCTGGGTATCAAGATACCTACTCGAGCGTACTGCCGAAAAATATGGTGTATATATAGAATGGCATCCAAAACCACTCGGTGATACTGACTGGAACGGATCAGGAATGCACGCCAACTTCTCTAATACAACTCTACGTACATGTGGATCAAAAGAGAAGTACGATGAGATCTGTGAGAAGTTCAGACCAAAAGCTCGTATCAAAGAGGCTATCGCTGCATATGGAGCATACAATGATCAGCGTCTGACTGGTAAGCACGAGACTCAGTCTATTAGGAAGTTCTCATTTGGTATATCTGATAGAGGAGCATCTATCCGTATTCCTATCGCTACAGTAGAGAGTGGGTACAAAGGATGGCTCGAGGACAGAAGACCTGCCTCAAACGCAGATCCTTACGCAGTAGCAGCGAGTATCATCTCGACTGTCAAGGATCTATAAGATTAGCAAGTTAGTTAGTTTATCATAGCAAGTATTTTAGAAGGTGATGTCGATTGGCATCACCTTTTTTTATTGCTCGCTATGAAGGGTATGAATGTATTCGCTGAAAGGCTAAGCACAAAAGTGTATGAGGAAAGAGGAGTCTTAATCTACCTCGTCTCTACTGATCCGACTCATGTAGAATAGTATGATCCCTGCGATAATCATCACGAGCTTAATCGACAATGCTGCTACTGGGGAAGTCATTTTGTCTATATACGAAATGGGCCAGAGTCTAAGACCGATCAAGCTCAATAGTAAGCTCAAAAAGCCAAAAAGTGCTAAAAAGAATCCGAGTAGGGTATAGGTGACTCTGTTCATACTGTAAATAAAAAAAGAAAACCCATAAAGTTTATGGCTTTATGGGTTTTATGAATGTCTATTTTAATATTCTCCTATAGGTGTATCACCTCGTCAAAAGCTGCTGCTGAAGCCTCCATGATGGCCTCACTCATAGTAGGATGAGGATGTACGGATTTGATCATTTCGTTGCCAGTGGTCTCCAGATTTCGAGCTACTACAATCTCAGCGATCATCTCAGTGACATTCGCACCTATGAGGTGAGCTCCGAGCAGCTCTCCATACTTAGCATCATAGATGATCTTGACGAATCCCTCCGGACTCCCGGCTGCTTTCGCTTTACCAGATGCCGAGAATGGAAATTTACCCAACTTTATTTCATAGCCAGCTTCTTTAGCTTGCTCTTCTGTCATACCTACAGATGCGACCTCTGGGCTACAGTAGGTACATGATGGGATATTTTCATAGTTGAGTGGAGCTGGGTGATGGCCTGCGATTTTCTCGACACAGATGATGCCTTCTGCTGACGCTACATGCGCCAAAGCAGGTCCTGCTGTCACGTCACCTATAGCGTATATGCCAGGGACATTAGTCTGGTAGTACTCATCTACCTTGATGAGCCCTTTCTCGACAGTGATGCCGAGAGTCTCGAGTCCTATGTCTTCTACATTTGGCGTGACACCAGTAGCAGAGAGGAGGACATCGCATTTGATCTCTTCTATGCTTTTATCTTTTCTGTTTTCGACCTTTACTACGAGGCTCTTTCCTTTTTTCTCGATACTCTGTACGGCAGCATTAGCCATGACGTTGACCCCTTTCTTTTTGAAGATCTTACCCAGCTCTTTAGATATATCTTTATCTTCTCTTGGTAGTAAGCCTTGCTCCATGAACTCTACGATAGTCACCTCGGTACCCATTGCGCTGTATACCTGAGCGAACTCTACGCCGATAGCTCCAGCTCCCATCACTACCATTGATTTTGGCTGTGTTTTTAGTGTCATGGCTTCTCTATAGCCTATTACATTTTCGCCGTCGATAGGGATATGAGGGAGTGCTTTTGCACGTCCACCTGTAGCTACGATGATGCTGGTAGCCTCGATAGTCTCTTTAGAGCCATCTTCTTTGGTGACTTCTACTTTTTTACCTCTGACGAGTCGACCATATCCATTGATGACAGTGATTTGATTTTTCTTCATGAGAAACTGGACACCCTTGCTCATGCCTCCTGCCACATCTCGACTCCTTTTGATGACTGCATCAAAATCAACTTTTGAACTACCTACCTTGATCCCGTAGTCTTCAGCATGCTTGATATATTCAAATACTTGAGCAGATTTGAGCAAAGCTTTGGTAGGGATACATCCCCAGTTAAGACATACTCCTCCGAGATTTTCTTTTTCTACGATAGCTGTTTTGAGACCTAACTGGCTCGCTCTGATAGCTGCCACATATCCTCCAGGTCCACTTCCGACGACGACTAAATCAAATTTCATTATGGATTTTTATATTTGGATGTATTAATTGAATGGGTTCTCTATTAAATTGCGAATGAAGCCAATTAGTTTATTGGCGAATATTGCAAATATACCTAAACATAGAGAATATAGAGTCGAGAAGAAGGCAATATGTGAGAGTAACGTCGATGGATCCGTCAGATCAAAAAGTGTAAATTGTTTTCTTCTATGATATTCATACTATTTCTAAATTTAGGCGAGCAAATCACTAACAATCACGTATGAAAATAGCGGTATTCCCGGGTTCATTTGATCCTATCACCACAGGACACGTAGATATAGTCAATCGAGCATTGCCATTGTTTGATAAGATCATTATGGCTGTAGGGGTGAATTCTGTAAAGAAATACTTATTCGATCTTGATCAGAGACTTCATTGGCTGAATGAAGTATTTAAAGATCATGATAAGGTAGAAGTAGGACACTTTGAAGGTTTAACAGTGCATTATTGCAATGAAGTAGGTGCAAAATATCTGATAAGAGGCCTGAGAAATGGATCTGATTTTGACTATGAGAAGACAATATCGCAGCTCAACAATATAGTAGGGAAAGATATCGAAACCGTATTTTTGATCAGCAAGCCAGAGTTTTCTCATATCAGCTCGACTATAGTCAGAGAGATCATCAAGGGGAAAGGGGATGCGAGTCCATTCTTGCCACCAGAAGTGATCGTATAGAGTAAAATTTGAGCATATATAGTACGCAAAAGAGTAAGGGATGAAAGTAGTGATCATAGAAGATGAACAGGATGCTGTAGAGCTGCTCAGTAGTATCATAGAGAGATATCTACCCGATCTAACAGTGGTCGGGCATGCTGGTCACAAGAGTGAGATAATTGACCTCTTAGCAGAGACTAAGCCTGATCTTGTCTTTTGTGATATACAGCTGGCAGATGCTAATGCTTTTGAAGTGCTCGATAGTCTCGATCGGATCGATTTTAAGCTGATATTCACTACTGCATATGATCAATACGCTTTGAAGGCATTTGACTATTTTTCAGTAGGATATGTGCTAAAGCCCTATGCACCTGATCGGATCATCAGCATCATAGATCACATCCGTAGCTCAGAGAGCTCCGCTATCATGTCCGATAAGCTCAAGGATATCATCAAATCACTGGGTAATGAATCTCAGGTCATATCCCTGCCTACTACTGAGGGCATAGAGCGACTCAATATCTCTGATATTCTCATGGTCACTGCAGATCGATCCTACTCGACTGTACAGACTGTACAGGGCCGCAAGATCACCATCAGTAAGACGCTACTTCATATAGAGTCGCTCATAGAGTCTGACAAATTCATAAGACCACACCTGTCCTATCTGGTCAATCTCGATCATGTGATCCGCTACAATAAAGCTGATGGGGGGACTCTCGACCTCTCAGATGGTACGACAGTGCCCATCTCCCGTAGAAAGAAAGCAGAAGTCTTAGATCAGCTGAAATAACTAAGCTGTGAGTGATTTTGCTACTTTTAAGAGCATGAATCGGTCATTCATATTTAGCTTATTCTTAATGACCGGATGTGTATCTCTGGATGCACAGCTGGACAACTATCTGATCACTCAGTATACAGTAGATCAGGGTCTCCCCAGCAATGAGTGTCATCACGTATTGCAGGATTCGCTCGGATATATCTGGATCGCTACAGACAGAGGCTTAGTCAAATGGGATGGATATGAATTTAGGACATATGGAGTAGAGGATGGGCTGACGGATATAGCTGTGATGGATATTGAGTTAGGTTTTGATGGTAGACTTTGGATTTTTACGTTATCCGACAGAATTTTTTATTTAGAGCAAGGAAGTGATATGGTTACCGCCTTGCCTAATACTGATTATATTCTTAGCAAATTAAAAGGTACCCGGGTGGGGAATTGGGGTGTCACTAAGAATAATCTATTGATTTCCTCTCGATTAGAGCCAGATATTTTGATAATTAGTCCTCAAGGTGAAATAGTAGAACATTTAGATGAGAGGCATTCAGATGGATATGTATTATTTTATGGGGTAGGAGACCAAGTCTTTTATTTTGGGGAAAATTTAGACAAAAAAGAAAATAAACAGAACAACGCCAGAAATGAGGTTTACACTCAATCCTTAAAATTCAACAATCGTCCGTTTGAACAAAATCATAATTTAGAATACAGAGGGTTTTCTAAAACTAAAGGTGCTAAGTATGGGGAGGAAAAGTATATAGTAACTTTCAGAAAGACCAATTATTTTTTTGAAAACGATACATTACAGATTAGTTCAATGGGCAACCCTTTTATTGAAGAGGTTTATGTTGATTCAAAAAATCAAGTCTATGTTGGATATCTAAATAATAAAGGTCTTTATAAATACGATTCTGACAATGATTTTGAAAAGAATATCGGAGAATGTATTCTAAGTGATGTCAGTGCTACAGGTATATATTTAGATCAAAGTCAACAATTATGGGTTACAACATTAAATAAAGGTTTATTTAGAATTCAACCTTCGAGCGTAAGTACAAAGACTTCCAATCCCGTAAAGAGCATAATCGTGAATGACAAAAGTGTTATAGTCTTAGAAGAGAATAATCAAATCGTAGATTACACTAGAAATTTCAGGGTTAATCGAAAAATAATCGAGAATATAGAGGTAAGGTCGATTAAGTTTAATTGGGTAAAAAATAGAATTTTAATAGCTTCAATCAAGAGTAAAATTCTTGATTCTAATTTAAATCACCTTAAGTTTCTAAAAACCAAATCTTCTAATAAACCAATTAGTTTGTTAAATATATTATCAATTGATAGTTCTACTCTTTTCTTTACTCATACTTTGAAGTCCTTTTACGTTGATAGCTCAGGTGATTTTTTTAATTATAGATTGAATGAACTGCATTCAAATACACGAATATTAGATGCTATTAAATGGGAGGGAAAGTACATAATATCGACAGTTAATGGCCTTCATAGTACTACCTCATTGGATACAAGTATCTGGAAATCGTTTCTTAAGTTAAATATTAGGGTAAATGCTTTGGAAGCTGTAAGTGATCATTTATTAATTGGATCAAATGCATACGGCCTATATCTATATGATGGAGAGGATTTATTGGACTCACTGACAGTCAGTGATGATCTTATCTCTAATAGTATAGAGCAGATCAAGGTATTTAATGACTCCATGGCCGTAGTGTCGACTAAAATGGGAGTACAGTTCGTCAGTGTGGTAGATGGACAGTTGATCCCACGAAAGTCCTACAATATTTCTAATGGTTTGCCTACAAATGAAGTACTCGATATCGATGTGAATGGAGGATTAGTCTATGTCGCTACAGCTAAAGGGATATCGGTCATCGACTATACTGAGAGTTTGGAGCCTGAAATAAAAGCAATTATAGAAGAAGTATTGGTAAATGGTCAACCCACAGAGACCGTATCATTGGCACATGATCAGCGCTCGATTGCTATTGGATATCGAGCGCTCGACTACAAACAAAATGGTAAAATTGACTATAGATACCGACTAAATAACAATGACTGGACTTATACTCAAAATACATCAGTGCAGTATCCTTATCTCACCCCTGGAAGATATGATTGGCAAGTGCAGGCCAAAAACGTAGATGGTAAATGGGGCCCTTCTGTACAATACGACTTCGAGATTAAAAAGCCATGGTGGGCTACTTGGTGGTTTAATATCATAGGGGGCATTCTGATATTATCTGCGGCCATATACGCATATCGACGGCATACCCGAGAGCTCCTCAAGGATCAGCAGATCAGCGAAGAGATGAGATCTCTCGAGATGAAAGCCTTGAGGGCACAGATGAATCCTCATTTCGTATTCAATAGTCTGAACAGCATCCAAAACTATATCGTCAAAAATGATCAAGAGGGGGCTATGACCTACTTGTCAAAATTTGCTGCACTCATCCGGCAGGTCTTAGAAGCGAGTAATGAGGGCTACATCAGTCTATATGAGGAGGTCCGCATGATAGAAAACTATCTCAGTCTGGAGAAGATGCGATATCGTTCAAAGTTTGACTATGAGATAGAGACAGTCGATCAGTCAAAGGCTATGTCTATATACATACCGCCGCTATTAGTACAGCCCTATGTCGAAAATGCAATCCTACATGGATTTAAAGGGATCGACTATATGGGGCATCTATCCGTGAGATATAGTCTTTCGGATAGCTATGTAGAGGTGATCATCGAAGACAATGGAGTAGGAATCTCAGAACAAGGGGCCAACGGCTCCAAGTCATTGGGCAGCTCGATCACGGCTCGCAGACTACAACTCATCAATACGGAAGATGCCCTCCATGTATCCTATGATCAGAGGGTGCAGAAAGGCACGCTGGTGTCTCTCAGGATACCGATTGGTAAGCGAAACCGGTAATTGGGTAATTCTACTTAATCCTTTTAGGGAATGGAGCCATCTTTGCTCTTGAAGTGATGTGCATGCTCATGCACGGGTCAAGCGTAACAGGAATAAAGCATCTCAAAAGGTAAGACAAATCGGGTTTATTAGATATTAGGAGGAGTAATAGGGCTCTTCCTACGTGGTTATTGAGGGGAGAATGATAGGTTTTTACCCATCTCCCATAAAAACCTCTCCCCATTCTCCATCGCATCCCTAAGATCAACTGCACGACTCATCACTGTCTCGACACTATGGATATGAGCGTCCTCGATCTGATCAGCTGACAGTCGACTATCACCACAGTAAACGATTAGTGGTTTCCTATATTGGTGACAGAGGGTAGCGATCGATCCGACGACTTTGCCTTGGAGAGATTGAGCATCGAGCAGGCCTTCGCCACTGATGATGAGATCAGCATCTTTGATCTGCTCTTCGAGTTGAAAGAGCTCCGCCAGATAGTCAAATCCACTTTTGATCTCTGCATCGTATAGTACTCCGAGTCCTGCAGCTATTGCCCCAGCGGCTCCACCGCCTACGATATTTTGAGGATCTCTACCTGTAGCTTCTTGTAAGAGAGTGGCTATATGCTTGAGGCTTCGATCAAGTATTTCGACTTCCTCTGGAGTTGCCCCTTTTTGAGGGCCAAAGACATAAGCAGCACCATTTGGCCCATACATCGGATTTTCTACATCGCAGAGTAGTGTGAGTTTTTTCAGTTTTGATATTTCGGGTGGTACTATTGACTGGATGGTCATGAGATTTCCTCCAGTTGGTGAGACAAGCTGTCCATGATCATCGAGGAACTGATAACCCAGTTCTGCTGCAATACTCAGCCCAGCTTCTGTAGTGCAACTGCCTCCAAGTCCGAGGATGATATGCTCTATTCCTCTGGAGAGTGCATCCTTGATGAGGATGCCTGTGCCACGGCAGTCGGTGATCATCGGATTGAGTTCGGCAGAGTGGAGTAGTGCGATCCCTGACGCTTCAGCGAGCTCGATATATGCTGTATCAGCAGTGTGGTAGTACTTTGCCGTTATAGGACGACCAAGTGGATCGATAGTATCACGCTCTACAGTCTCGAGTGATAGGGATTGACTGAGGATCTCCATGGTACCGTCTCCACCATCCGCCATCGGTAGCTGTGTGATATGAGCATTAGGATGTGACTGGAGTATGCCTCCAGCTATGGCCGCACATACTTGATGAGCGGTCATTGATCCTTTATACTTGTCGCTGGCGATGAGGATATTCATATGGAGATAGTATTCATTCAAGAATAATCTATTTTTTAGTTTTGATAGCACTATTCTCTCATTCTTTACTTCATGCCTGATTTATTGGGTACTATATTTTCATACTCTCGATCGTCCACTTAAATTAATGGAGTCGAAGAAAAACAAAATAGATATGACTTATCAGATTAAGGATTTAGCTGATTATCAGAGTACTTATGCCCGCAGTGTTGAGGACCCAGAGGGATTTTGGGCGGAACAGGCAGAGACCTTCACATGGAGAAAAAAATGGGATACCGTCCTGGAGTGGGACTTTGATGGGCCAGATGTCAAATGGTATAAAGGTGGCAAACTCAATATAACAGAAAACTGTCTCGATCGTCACGTCGCCGATCGAGGGGATGATACTGCCCTCATATGGGAGCCCAATGATACCGATGCAGGCATCAAGACGTACACCTATATAGAGCTGCTCGAGGCCGTCTGCAAAGTGGGTAATGCCCTCAGAGAGCAAGGCGTCCAAAAAGGAGATCGAGTAGTGTTTTATATGCCAATGGTGCCAGAACTGGCTATTGGGGTATTAGCCTGTGCTCGTATTGGTGCTGTTCATTCTGTAGTATTCGCTGGATTTTCTGCGCAAGCACTGGCAGATCGTATCAATGATGCTCAGGCTAAGGTCGTCATCTGCTCGGACTATAATAGTCGAGGAGCTAAGGACATTCCTGTAAAGGCAGTAGTAGATGACGCCATGGCGATCGGATGTCCATCTGTAGAGCGTATCATCGTAGACTACAATACTGGAGCAGAAGTAGCATGGGATGATGCTATAGACGTCCGATGGGATGATATAGTCGATCCTCAACCAGTGGTATGTGAGCCAGAGGTGATGGATGCTGAGGATATGCTATTCATACTATACACCTCAGGATCTACAGGCAAGCCAAAAGGCGTGGTCCATACCTGTGGTGGCTATATGGTCTATACTTGCTATAGTTTTAAGAATGTATTCCAATATAAAAAAGGAGATATCTACTGGTGTACGGCCGATATTGGCTGGATCACTGGACATAGCTATATCATCTATGGTCCACTGCTCGCAGGAGCTACGACGATTATGTTTGAGGGTGTTCCGACCTATCCTGATGCAGGTAGATTTTGGCAGGTAGTGGAGAAGCATGGTGTCAACCAGTTTTATACAGCGCCTACGGCTATCAGAGCGCTCATGGCGAAAGGCAATGAGTGGCCCGCTAAATATGATCTCTCATCTCTCAAGGTGCTCGGATCCGTAGGCGAACCGATCAATGAGGAGGCTTGGCACTGGTATGATGAGCATATCGGTAAAGGAAAAGCACCTATAGTAGATACTTGGTGGCAGACGGAGACTGGTGGTATCCTCATCACACCGATACCTGGCGTGACGGATACTAAGCCTACCTATGCATCCTATCCGCTACCTGGAGTCCAACCTGTGCTGGTAGATAGTGATGGACATGTCATAGAAGAGAATAATGCAGAAGGACTACTTTGTGTCAAGTTTCCCTGGCCATCGATTATCCGTACGACCTATGGCGATCATCAACGCTGCAAGAATGTATACTTCAGTGCATTTAAGGATATGTACTTCACAGGAGATGGAGCTCGACGGGATGAAGACGGACGTATCCGTGTCATCGGTAGAGTGGATGATGTGATCAATGTCTCAGGTCACCGTATGGGCACAGCAGAGGTAGAGAATGCTATCGATGAGCACCCTCATGTGGTGGAGTCAGCGGTGGTCGGCTATCCACACGATATCAAGGGGCAGGGTATCTATGCCTATGTGATCATGGATGACTATGTATCTGAGGATATCCAGAAAGAAATCCGTGATGTGGTGACTAAGGAGATCGGCCCAATCGCTAAGCCCGATAAGATCCAAATCGTCTCAGGTCTACCAAAGACTCGCTCTGGTAAGATCATGCGTCGCATCCTACGCAAGATAGCCTCTGGCGACACCTCTAATCTGGGAGATATCTCGACCCTGCTCAATCCTGATGTAGTTCAATCGATCATGGAGGGAGCTAAATAGTTGAAATTTCGCAAAGGCAAATATATCAAGAGGCTCTATGACGTAGATACTGAGAGTCTACAGGATCTCATGCGCTCCTCATATAAGTACATGACAAATAAGTATGGATAGGTAGAAAAAACAGAGCCACTCACCTGTAGTAAGGAGAGTGGCTCATTCGATAGTTAGTTAGTGGGTATGTTTTAGTGGGAGATAGAGATGCTCAGACTGACATTGTTCGTGTCATTGAGATCCTTGCCCCTCATTTTGAATGATATTTTCAGTTCGCCTTCATCGGCATTTTCGATATGACTTAGAGCGAGTTTTCTATATTTTTGAGCTACTTCTGACTTCAATTTATCTCCATTCACTTTTACATAGTTCTCTGTTAGCTTAAAGCTGTTGCGTCCATCTGTCCAGAGACCGTCAGCGATGAGCTGAGATACCAATGCTTCTTTGAATGCATCACGGTTATCAGAGTTGTGCTCATAGATGTAGGCACCATCGTCGACATGATGAAAGTCCATATCGTGTATGTGTATCTCCATGTCTTCCACCATTTCCTCGGCTTCTATGGCTATTTCTTCACTCATCTCTTGGATTTCAGCGAGCCATTCTTCGTTAATACTTTCTGATACATGCTCTCCGATTTCTGAGCCCATTTGAGCCATTTTTTCCGCCCATTCTTCGTCAAACATAGATTCTATCTCTCGTGACATAGCTTCTGTCTTTTCTCGCCACTCATCACTGTCAAATTTCTTTTCCAGCTCTTCTGAGAGTTTTTCCATTTCGACTTCCCATTTGGCCATATCCTTTTCAAATTCTTTAGACCACTTTTCGCTCCACTTTTCCATTTTCTGCTCAATCTCTTTCGACCAAGCTTCTACTTCCTCTGTGTTAACTCGTGCTTCTATGAATTCTTCGAGATCCTCTTCATCGATGGTATCAATCTGTATACGATATCTGCCATGCTGAGCGATGATAGATATGTCGTCACTGATAGTGACCGGTGTAGAGATATCGTGACGTGTCCTACTGACTAATACTGGCTCGTCATCACCTATGATAAACTCTGAGAGTATCACAGGCTGCTGTGTACTGATGATTTTTTTGATGACAGGGCGACGAGGCTTTTTGATAGGTGCTGGGGCGCAGTCGGTGTGGCGATTGACAGGTGCTAATTTTTCCATCTCTAATACTAATTCATCTATCGGCTCCATGATCTCATAGTCATCAAAAGTGGCTACATTATCTGCATTGACTTCTACGAGTATCATCTCAGGCTCGATCGGATCGCCAGTATTGATGATCCATTCATTTTTGACATAATTACTTGCTGACGAAAAAGTCACCAAAGCCATCAGAAGTAGTAGTGTCGCTACGCTGCGCTCACGTAGGTAGGACTGCTGTATAGGTTGATTGAGTATTCTTTTTACTCTTACGAGCAATGATTTTTTATTGCGATAGAGCTGCATAGCCAGCTGTGGCTGATGTCCTGCCTGTATCTCCTGTAGCTTCATTAGGGTACGAGCATAGCTAAATCTATTGGGGTAGAGAGCTACACTGATGTCATCGCATGAGCTCTCTCGCTCTGAGCGGATGACACTGCACATCCACCATACTGCTGGATTAAAAAATAGCAAGGTTTCGATCGTGAGCATGATGAGATTTTGTAAGAAATCATTACGATATATATGACCGAGCTCATGAGCGAGTATGGTCTCTGTCTCCTCGATGCTCAGATGATTGATCGCAGCGATAGGCAGTATCACTATCGGGCGTACATGGCCTATGACCATTGGCACTTTAGTGATCTGGGAGGTAGCCAGTCGGATTTTTCTGTTGATGCCGAGTTGATCGATGATAGACGTCATCGAGTGGTAGTGCTCAGCTGGCACGGCATAGCTCAGAGTAGACTTGATACGATGGATGTATAGCTGACCTATGAATATTTTTAATGAAAATAAAACAACTCCGATAGCCCAAGAGTAGGTGATGCGGTTGAAGTTGGACTCAAGAAACATGAAAATGGACCCTTGGCCGTCAGCCTGTATCTCAGCTGGACTCAGGAGCATACCAGCTGGTATCATATCTGCGCCTCCTGTATCAGCTATAGGTGTGATGCCTCCTGTGCTCCGGAGGAAGTAATACAAAAATGTAAATACGGCGGCCCCAAAAACCAATAGCAAGGCACTATACGCTATGTTGTGCCTGATTTTGGAGCGTTTGAGATCGTAGCGCTTCAGAGCGACGAACATGAATAGGGCTATGACCGGTGCCTGCCATAGACTATGCAGTAGGGTGTAGGATATAGCCTCTACCGCTGTATCAGAAAACCAAGTGTTGAGATAGGATAGCATGGAGTGATGGATTTAATTATTGATTCTCGAGTTTTTCTATGAGTTCTTTGATCTCTTGCAGCTCCGCTTTGCTTGCATCGTGGTTGCCCAGTGCCTGCATCACCAGCGCTTTCGCTGATCCCTGAAAAGCATTCTTTAAGAAAGACTTCAAAAGTTTGCCTTGGGTTGCTTCTTGCTCGATCGCAGCACTGTATATATGTGTCCGGCTCGAGGTGTCACGTGTCACGAGACCTTTGTCAGTCATGATCTGCATGAGTTTGAGCGTCGTCGTATATCCCACTTCTTTTTGTTGAGATAGGATTTCGTTCACTTGTCGGACAGATGCGGCTCCTTTGTCCCAGAGGACTTGGAGGATCTGTAGTTCTGATTCAGTCGGGGTATATGTCTTCTTGCTCATTGTACGAATATTTTCGTAAGCTAATATATACGAACTAATTCGTAATATCAAGTCGCATCGCAAAAATCAGTTATGTTTTCTCCAGAAATCTAACATTCCTCACCTAAAATCGAAGGACCGAATATGGCGACTCGTATCTCCTGTAATATTGAGTCATGAAAAGCACGATCTGTACATCCATGGTCAATGAGATAAGAGCATCAATGATGCTCATCACGACTAATGCCAAAGAACTCATAAGCCAACAAAAGTTAAATCAAAATGTCCAAATAGCACTGGGTGATATACTCAGCCAAGCCACTCGAACAGAGAACTATATCAACAAATATCAACTCATCGAGCAGCTCAAGTCTGGATCTATCAAAGAGCCGCAATCCAGTATAGAAATCATGGCGCTCGATAGTCATCTACCCAATGTCCGACTACATCATATGTCCACAGTACTACCAGTATACGGTGTAGAGAGGATATATACAGCCTTATTCGACGAGATGAGTAGATTCATAGAGCGATACATATCTGATGGACAGGTAGACATGTATATCACTTATACTGATCTAGAGGTGACTCTCCATCTATGTGAGCCTATATCAGATACTGATAGGCAGACTCTCGTGGATCTGATGAGCTCGGATAGTGATATAGATATGAGTCTGATTTTAGAATTAGTAGATTTTTTAAATGGAGGACTGATGATCGATATAGATGATCCGTGTCGTATTGATATGAATGTGATACTTCCTACCAATATTAGAAACTAAAAATAGCGCCCCTAAACCCATAAAACAATCAATAAAAAGCACATGAAAATCTGGTTAATCGATGATGATAAGATACAGCATATAGTCAATAAGCGCACGGTGAAACGTGTGGTCCCTGATGCTGTGATCAAGATATATGAGGGAGCATCTAAAGCTCTCGAGGATCTCATGAGTGGTAATAAGCCAGATCTATTATTTCTGGATCTCAATATGCCCATCATGTCAGGATTTGATTTTTTAGATAGGACGAGAGAGCAGGGGATCGATGTCAATGTGATAGTACTGAGCTCATCGATAGATCCTGCAGATATAGAGCGATCCTATGGATATGCTAATGTGGTGAGCTATGTGACTAAGGCTATCTCGGTAGATAAAGTCAAACAATATCTCAGATAAATCAATAGAGCCACGGACTATTCCGCAGCTCTACTGTGTTGAATCAATTACTACTAAAACTTTAGTGATACACTATTCTTAATTAGACCGACCCACTCGGTTTTCTTCGTCAGACATGGCTGTTGATCTATTTCTTGCTTTTTTGACCTTTTGATTTCCAAAATTGTAATTGAAGGTCAACTGAGCTCTTCTGGATTCTCGGACATTTCTCGTCCGGAGATCTATACTTTCGTGATCTATTAAGACATCATTGTTATTCGTCCAGAATATATCTTTGACACTTAGCTTGAGGCTTCCTTTCCCCTCCATCACCTTGTAGCTGGCACCGAGATCGACACTGTATCTTGGCTTTATCTCGAATATACCGTAGGTCAAAGCCGACTGATAGAATGCTCCGACCTCTGCCTTTAGCTTATCATTGATCGATATATCATTAGATACATTGATATGATAGGAGAGCTGATCTGATTGCACATCTATTTCACTGTTAGCACTGCTGAAATCATTATAAAATCCTGTGAGGCTCCATCTTGTGGTCCAGTTTTGGCCGACTACGATAGGCGCTGTCACATTGAGACTATAGTTTCTGAAGTCATCCAGATTCACTACTGTCTGAAAGGTCTGCTGTGTCTCGTCATTTTGATCCAGGATCTCAGTCATGGCGTCGGTAGTGTGACTATAGTTGGCTGAGACGAATAGGCTACGCCCTAAGCTATAGTTTACACCAAAGGCATTAGACATCTGCGGACTTAAGAATGGATTTCCCTTCATGAAAGTGAACTGGTCTAAGAAATAGATAAATGGATTGAGATTTCTATAGGTCGGTCTATCGATCCTTCGTGAGTAGGTATAGCTCAGATTACTTTTTTCTCCGATAGGGTGTGATATGCTCATCGACGGGAATAGGTTAGTGTATTCCTTCTTCACCTGCTGATCCATAGTTGGGCTGTATCCATCAGAGATAGTGTGCTCCATACGGAGTCCCGCCTGTAGATTGACTTTGCCTATGATAGTTGAGCCATTTAGGTATCCAGCGATGATTGATTCATCATAGGTGAATTCATTTGACAGGGTAGGATCTGATACCCACTCTGTATTCTGATACTCCATGAATTCGGTATTATTGTCCGTAGTGACATAGCTATATTTAGCACCGGTCTCGATACTGATGTCTCCGATCTGTGTGTTATAGTCCAGCTTAGTGGCTAATATATCTACATTGACATCGCTGGTATTGTCGAGGAGTAGATCGGCCATCGCTTGAGATCCATCGCTGAGGTAGAAGAAGTTGTCATACATAGCATGATTAGGATTGTCATAGATAGAATAGTCGACATCTACGTTGATCGAGCTTTGGTCGGATATCTCATGAGCCAGATTGATATTAGCGGCGATTTGTGTCCATGTTTCTTCGCTCTCGAGTAGAGTGCGTGATTTATCAAAATTCTGTTGATTCACTCCAGCGATCTGTGTGATATTATCATTGGTTCCATTGAATCTTCCAAAATTAGTACGACCCAATACTCCGAATGTGGTGCGATCAGAGAGGTAGTAGTCCAGTCCTACCTTAGCATTATGACTACGTGAGATATTGATCATATCACTCTGATTTTCAAAAAAGCTGAGACCTGTCGCAGTAGGGACCGATCGATTGATATTTATATCTTGAAATCCCTTCCAGTAGCGATTATTATAGCTACCGTATAGATTCATTTGCTCCGTGCGATGATTCAGGTTGATTCCGCTATTCGCTTTAGCATATCTACCATGTCCAGCGCCGAGAGTCAAGCTCCCGTTTGTCCCAAGATTTTCTTTTTTCTTGAGTTTGATATTTATGACTCCAGCATTGCCTGCTGCATCGTACTTAGCTGATGGATTTTGGATGATCTCTATGCTCGCTATAGCATCGGCAGGCATAGACTCCAGCATACGACTCAGTTGCTCATTAGAGATGTATTGATTTTTGCCATCGATAGTGATGAGGACTCCTTGTTTTCCCTTGAGGGAAATATTATTGTCTTGATCTACTGTGACGCCGGGAGATCGCTCGAGTACTTCGAGTGCATTATTGCCGACGGATACTGAGCTCCCTTCCACATTGACTATGACTTTGTCTGCTTTGAGCTCGATGAGAGGACGAGTCGTAGTGACGACCACCTCTTCGAGAGCGAGACCTGCAGTGAGGGTGATAGGCTCGAGTGCCACATCTGTACTGGAGATCAGGATGTCAGAGTAGGTCTGAGTCTGTAGACCTACTTGGCTGGCCTGTATGTAGTAGCTACCTGCTGTGACAGCATCGAATGTGAAGCTACCATCGAGCTCAGTGATAGCTCCTTTCACAAAAGAGCTATCCGCAGATGCATGTAGTAGGACATTAGCAAACTCAAGACCAGTGCCAGTATCATCTACGATTTTGCCGCTAAGGCTATACTGTGCTGATAAAATGGAGAAACAAAAGGTGGTCGATACGAATAGTAATAGAAGTTTTTTCATAATTGATTTAGTTAGTAATGGATAGTAATAGTGATCAGCCACATGACTGATATGCCTTAAGGACGGAGATCAGGTAGGGGAGAGTTACGATATAATCGTACTGATCGACTAATGAAGAAGAATCTAAGACTAAAGGAGACGGGGATCAGAGTAGTGTCACTATCTGAAGTGTACAGATCGTATGCAGTAGGGATACATCGTGTCCCAATATGCTGTCAGATCTACCCTCATAGTATTACTTTATCACTACATTAGGATTTCTTATAGTCATATCTGAATTAAAAAGCGTCATATAATCGTTAGATATATTATTACAAATACTGCGTCTAATTGAAATCGAATCCAGACAGATTTATAATATCAATGAGGAGATCAATAAATTACGCTGCTGAGAGAGCAAAAATGGAAGGAAAGAAAATATGGTTAGTAGATGATGATAGCATACAGAATATCATCAACAGCAAGGCTATCAAGCGATGCTGCGAAGGAGTGAAGATTACTTCTTTCACTGCTGCAGCCAAGGCATTACAACAACTGAAAGGCAACGCAGAGATGCCTACTATGATTTTCTTAGACCTCAATATGCCAAATATGTCAGGAGCAGAGTTTTTAGCGGAGGTCAAGGCAGCAGGTATAGCTGTCAATATAGTAATACTCTCCTCATCTATCGATCCCGATGATCAGCTTCTCGTCGATAAGTATGAAAATGTCCTCTCCTACATCACTAAGCCACTAAGTAAAAACAAGCTCTCTAAGCTCATGGAAATGGTGGGGAGCTAAAGGCATAACCAAAAATCGGACGATACTTACCAAAAATCGGGCGATACTTACCAAAAACAGAAACGCATCATCCATTCATAGAATACTTCCCTTCGCTTTGAACAGTAAGACATAGATTTGTTGTCAAATTGGAAGGTACGTCTGTATAAACTTACCCACAATTAACCATTGTTGACTTTCGCTCTTATTACTTATTTAATAATTACACTTTACACCCGGCTGAGCTCTTTTGAGTGAGGTCTTAACTATTAATAAGATAAATCGATGACTGAGAGAAACGTATGGTTTATTGATGATGATCAATTTCAAAACAAAGTCAACAGCTTGACGCTCAAGCGAGTATGTCCTAACTGTCTGACTACGACCTACAGTAATTCTGCTGAGGCACTCTCTCTACTCAAAGAAAACAACAACGCTCACCCTGATCTCATTTTCCTTGATCTTGATATGCCGATATTGTCGGGTATTGAGTTTCTCGAGGCACTACATGAGATCGAACTCAACTCTAAGATTTTAATACTATCTGCCAGTAAAAACGAAGAGGCTCTCGAAAAAGCTCAGCAATATGAATATGTAGCTGCACTCGTCCGAAAGCCTCTCCGACCAGATGATCTACGGAGTCTGGACTTATTTTAAGTCCAGCTCCAGTACTAAGTCGTCTTGCTGCACCAGTGTCTTTTCTCCCAGATGGATTTTTGATACTATACCATCCTGAGGAGCGGTGATCGTACTTTCCATTTTCATCGCTTCGATGATGAAGAGAGGATCGTTAGTCTTGACTTCATCGCCCTGCTTGACTAATATCTTAGAGAGGGATCCCTGTAGTGGTGATCCTACGTGATTGTCAGCTGACACTTTCAGATGCTGTGCTAATGTATTATCAATAGACTTATCATCTACGAGTATAGAGCGAGTAGCACCATTCAGTCTGAATATGACTAATCGACTACCGGACTTTCTCGGAGCATTGGTGTTGAGATATTGTATGATGATAGTCTTTCCCTGCGAGATATTGACCTGTATCTCCTCGTTGAATTTTAAGCCATAGAAAAATGCTGGACTCGGGAGTTTACTCGTATCCCCATAGTTTTCAAGATGCTCGTAAAAATCTGCAAACACCTTTGGATACAGCTTATAGCTTAAGAAATGTGCTGGGTCTTGAGCATTGGGGAATTCCTCTTGAAACTTGACCAATTCCTTATCAAAGTCGATAGGCTCCAGATGAGCATTTGGCCGCTCAGTGAATGCTTTTTCATTCTTCAGCACCATCTTTTGAAAATCCTCAGGCCATCCCTCGGTACGCTGACCGAGGTCTCCTTTCATCAGAGAGATCATCGAATCAGGGAATGCTAAGGTGTGCCCTTTAGTCTTGATATCCTCGATAGTTAGATCATTAGATGTCATGAACATGGCCATATCTCCTACCACTTTGGATGATGGTGTCACCTTGACGATGCCTCCCAGTAGCTCGTTGACATCTCTATAGTTCTTTTTGATCACGTCAAATTTGTCTTCCAGTCCGAGACCACGTGCCTGTGGGCGGAGATTAGAGTATTGGCCACCAGGTATCTCGTGATCATATACCTCTGCCGTGCCTGCCTTGAGCTCTGTCTCAAATGAGTAATAGTACTGTCTCACAGTTTCCCAATAATCTGAGTAGCGATTGAGACTTTCGAGATTGATAGGATTCTCTCGCTCATGGCCCTGTAGCATCGCTACTACAGAGTTGAGATTGGGCTGACTCGTGAGTCCTGAGAGTGCACTATTCGCCAGGTCGATCACATCTACTCCGGCGTCTACTGCCTTGAGATAGGTCGCACTCTGGATAGATGAGGTGTCATGTGTATGTAGGTGTATCGGTATGTCTACGGCTTCTTTTAGGCCCGAAATGAGGACCTCAGCGGCCATTGGTTTGAGTAGGCCTGCCATATCTTTAATGGCTAATATGTGCGCTCCTTCATCCTCTACGGCCTTCGCCATATCGACATAGTACTGCAGGTTATATTTGTTATTGCCTCCTTTGAGCACATCACCGGTATAGCACACACATACCTCAGCGATACCTCCCGTGCGCTCTCTGACAGTGCGTATACTGGTTTTCATGGCTTCGAGCCAGTTGAGGGAGTCAAAAATCCTGAATACGTCGATACCTTTGTTCCAAGACTCTTCGATAAATTTTTCGATGAGATTATCTGGATAGGCTTTGTATCCTACAGCATTAGAGCCACGGAGTAGCATCTGGAGGAGTGTATTAGGGATGGCTTCTCGGAGCTTTTCCAGTCGCTGCCATGGGCACTCTTTGAGAAATCTCATCGACACATCAAATGTCGCTCCTCCCCATACCTCCATGGAGAATAACTCGTGTCCATGATGCTTAGCATAGGACTCAGCTACATTGAGCATATCATAGCTACGCATACGAGTCGCCAGAAGTGACTGATGCGCATCTCTGAATGTCGTATCGGTATAGTGTATTATTTTTTCATTTTTGAGCCACTGAGCGAATCCCTCTGGACCGAGCTCAGTGAGCTTCTGTTTAGTACCATCTTTATACTCGAGATTTTTGTACGCTGGTACTTTAGCATTGACGAAAGTCACATCTGGATCCAGCTTCTTGACATCTGGATTGCCATTGACGATAGTCTCGGCCAGATAGGTGATCATCTTTGTACCTCGATCCTTCCAGTTGACTTTAGTATTGACCAGATTTGGATTTTCTTTTATGAAGTTGACCGTAGTATTGCCATTTCTGAATTCTTCATTCTTCAGCAGGTTGAGTAGGAATGGGATGTTTGATTTTACACCTCGTATTCTGAACTCTCGGAGTGCTCGATGCAGACGATCAGAGGCTGCAGCCATGTTTTCTCCAGAGGCGGTACACTTCACGAGCATACTATCAAAGAATGGAGAGATCCTCGCTCCAGCATAGGCATTACCAGCATCGAGACGTATGCCAAATCCGCTGGCACTACGATAGGCGACTAATCGGCCATAGTCAGGTTTGAATCCCTGAGATGGATCCTCCGTCGTGATACGACACTGGATGGCTACTCCTCTGTAGGAGATATTTTCCTGACTGTAGATGCCTATAGCTGGCCCGAATAGATTTTCGCCCTGAGCGATCAGTATCTGACTCTTGACGATGTCGATACCTGTGATGACTTCGGTGATCGTGTGTTCTACCTGTATACGAGTATTGACCTCGATGAAGAATATGTTTTCATCCTTATCTACGAGAAACTCAACAGTACCGGCATTTTGATAGTCGAGCTCTCCACAGATGGCCAGAGCATATTTGTAGAGATTGTTTTTAGTGATAGACTTGAGTGTCACAGCTGGCGCAACCTCTACGACCTTCTGATGTCGACGCTGTACGCTACAGTCCCGCTCAAATAGGTGTACGAGATTACCATGGGTATCTCCGAGTATCTGCACCTCGATGTGCTTCGGATTCTCGATATACTTTTCTACGAATACAGACGGATTGCCAAAAGCTGTTTTGGCTTCGCCTGAGGCTTCATTGTAGGCATTGACGATTTCGTCTTCGCTGTAGACTACACGCATACCTCGACCTCCACCACCTGTTGCAGCTTTGACCATGATCGGATAGCCGATTCGGTTTGCTTCACTTTTTAGCTCTTCTACGTTTTGTATAGCCCCTTGGCTGGCCTGTACGATCGGGACATTTGCTCGGAGTGCTACATCTTTTGCCATGAGCTTGTCTCCGAGTGCCTGCATCACCTGCGGTGCTGGTCCGATCCAGATGATACCCGCATCGATACATGCCTGAGCGAATGTGTCATTCTCTGATAAAAAACCATATCCTGGATGGATAGCATCGACGCCGTTTTCCTTAGCTACAGCTATGATCGCATCGATGTCGAGATAAGGTTTTAGTGGATCATCATTTTCGCCGACTTGATAGGCCTCATCGGCTTTATAGCGGTGTAGTGAGTATCTATCCTCGTGAGTGTATATCGCTACTGTGCGGATATTCATCTCAGAGGCGGCTCTGAATACACGTATAGCGATCTCTCCACGATTAGCTACGAGTAGCTTTTTGATTTCTTTACCTTTTTTTTCTTCCATGAGCTTCTACTTATCTACTTTCCTTTGCTTTATGTTTTCCTCGATCTGATGCCGTAGAAGTTAATCCAATCGTTTTTGACCTTTCTGACAGTCAAATTATTTTTACTGGATATACTCTACTATAAAAATGAAAACCAAGGTTCATCAAGAATGAAAAATACTAAATGATGGATTCTTAATCCCTATGTTCTGACAGGATTATAGATATTTAGAATATGGTTTGATCTTCAATGGTTTATACCAAATATCTTTGATGTATAGCATAGCTTTGTAAAACTTCCTTAGGTAAAAATTGATTACTTTATGGATGGAAAAGCACATTTTATCATGAATAGAGTCATCGTACTATCGATTTTTTGTTTTTCGCTCGTGGGCTGCGGGGCTGATGAGCCGGTATATGATGTGCCGCTCACTTTTCAGCCATATGTAGATCGCTTCATAGATATGGCTGCGGAGTATGGACACGATATTGACTTCAGTGATACAGGGCTGACTATACGATTTAGAGAGAGGGTAGATCTGGAGACAGGAGGCGTATGTCGTGGAGATCATCTTATAGAGATTGAGAAGGTATTTTGGGAAGATCTTTCAGAGTTTGACAAAGAAGGATTGATATTCCATGAGCTCGGTCACTGTGAGCTATTCAGAGGTCACCGCAATGATAAACTACCAAATGGAGAATGGGCCAGCCGCATGAGAGGAAGCCCTATACCAGAGGGTAGTAATGCTGTGATTAATTATGCTGGTAGTCGATTAGCCTATTACCGACAAGAGTTTTTTAATACTGCTTTGGCGGCACCAGACTGGGTGGACCGTCGTGCGGAATATGATGATCCAGCGATCCTTAATAGAATAGAGGTCGTGTCTATTCAAAACCAAGAAACCTTTGAAGAAAGTGCTATCGGGATCAGTCAAGGGAATTTTGAAATAGAAGTTGATATGATCTCTGGTACATCCGAGGGATTTGTCGGAATTCAATTTATGGGAGCGGCTAACGATGATCGGATACGAGTGGGGTTTAATAGAGATGGCCTATTCGCTATCGATAGCGGCAATGATGTTTGGGGACTGATGTATCTCGAAGAAGACTTTGATAAAGTACTGGATGGAGCAAATAAAATAACGATTCGTCGGCAGGGGGATTTTTATTATGTTTTCTTGAACGAAGAGTTCATCTACTGGTTTGATTACAAAATACCGCAAAGGGAGTCTGTAGCCTCTCTCAATGCAGGTACACTCGGTGTGCCGTGGTATATGTCTGTCAAAGTATACAGTATATAAAAACAAATGATTGAACTCTCGGATTATCCAGTAAAATCTGTCCCATATATTAAGACCTTGTTAGGTGCATTAAAATTCGTAGAAAACCCAATCCCGGTGATCAATGAGGCGATAGCTGAGTATGGTCCTACCTACTATACTCGTATCGTCGGAGGTAAGAAAATCGTTATGTCTATCGATCCCGATGTAGTACAGCACATCCTCCAAAAGAATAATAAAAACTACCGAAAGTCCGAGCTACAGACGGAGTCACTGGGCAAATACATAGGATATGGACTTCTCACGATCAATGGGGAGTATTGGCTCAAGCAGAGACGACTGATACAGCCGGGATTTCACAAGGCCAAGATAGAAGCGCTCGTCCAGACGATGTACTCAGAACTCCAAGACTACATCGCTGATCTGAAGGTGAAAATCAAGACTAATCCCTCGCTCAATATAGCGCAAGAGATGATGGAGCTGACCCTGCGGATCGTTTCCAAAAGTTTATTCAGTACGGGGATCTCGTCGGATCAGATCACTGAGCTGGGAGTGGCCTTCACTGAGCTGCAGGAGCACATCATCAAGGAGGTCAGGCAGCCGATGTTTAACTGGTATAGGCATCTCACTGGCCAGATGAAAAAGGCACACGACCTCGCAGAAGAGACAAAAGACATCATGCGGCGAGTCATCGCTGAGCGACTCGAGCATCCTTCTGAAAATGATGATTTCCTCGATATGCTCATCAATAGCCGCTACGAGGATACAGGTGAGTCCATGACGAAGGAGCAATTGCTCGATGAGGCGTTGATATTGTTCACAGCAGGACATGAGACTACTGCAAATGCCCTCACGTGGGGACTCTATACGCTCCACTCACATCCTGAGAGTATCAACCAAATCAGAAAGGAGTATCAAAGGATATCAGTCGATGGCATATCAATGGCTACCCTCATGACTGGCGAATATGCTAATAATGTCATCTCAGAGATCATGAGGCTATATCCTCCAGCCTGGATACTCGATAGAGTAGCCATCGGTGATGATCAGATCAAGAATGTCTCTATAGGAGCAGGTGATCTCATCGGTCTGTATGTGTACGGCACTCACCGAGACTCTCGGGTCTGGAATCGACCGAATGACTTTATCCCAGAGCGTTTTGACAAAGAGAATAAAAAAGCCAAACATAGCTATGCCTACTATCCATTTGGTGGAGGGCCAAGACTTTGTATTGGTAATCATTTTGCAATGCTCGAGATGCAGATGGCGCTATATGAGCTATTAGCTCACTTTGACTGGGAGTGGGATGCGTCTGTAGAGGTGATCGCTCAACCTCTCATCACACTCCGACCTAAGAATGGGGTCCAGATGAAGATCTCTGAGCGAAATAATTAATTATAGCTCAGAAAGATATTGACTCAGCAAATCTCCGTTTGCAAAGTCAATATCTCGTAGGTCTATACATCCAGTATTTTTCCCTTGTTTATATATTCGCTCCAAAGAGCAGGGTGTTGTTTTAGCTGCTCGATACGTTGCTGCATAGCCATGTCTGCGATTTGCTTTTCTGCTTGTATAGCGGCCTTTAGCTTATGTGATTGTGTCTCTTGATCAAAGTCCGCCTGATTCTTGAGGGCAGCTTTTACTTTTGCTACATTATTCTCATAGGCCTCCATATATCTCATCTCATGCTGTGCGAGCTTCATGTCATAGGGACCTCTCTTAGTGATCAGTTTAGTGATGATCGGCGCCAGCTCGATTGCCATGAATAGTAGCATAATGAATAGACTCGCCAGTCTGATGGCTTCACTTTTGTCAGCAGCTCGCTCCAGACCCTCGAGCCGAGCGGCAAATCCCGTCAAAGCGATCCTGCGCTGACCGTCCAAATCCGAGTTCATTTGCTCTTGCTTACGATTGATCAAAGTTTGGTGCGCATCGATGAGGGCCAGATTAGTACTGCTGATCTCATCGAGTTCTTTTTGAGCTTGATCAGCAGCTGCTTTTTTAGTTTTGTAGATAGGACCCAAATTGCGCTGCATAGAGCCACCTGTGCCATCAGCTTCTGCGATAGCGGCAGCTACGAGAGCATCACGCTCTGCTTTTTTCTGATCCATATCGTTTTTCCATAGTGTGACCTGAGACTGAAGACTATCGATGCCCGACTGATAGCGAGCCTGTACTACATTATCTTGCTCCTGGTATTTCTCTTGCTGGATGATGGCGAGTTCTGACTCGATCTCCGTTTCAAAAATCTTGAGCTCCAATGGCTTAGCGATGACGACAGCGATCAGCATAGCCAATAGGATACGTGGTGTAGCACTGAAGAAATTACTCCAGAAAGAATCTTGCTTCCTCATCGTGGAGACGATATATCGATCCAGATTGAATATCATCAGGCCCCAGAAAGCAGCTAAAACAATAGCGGCTATGGTGCTGTCAAATATGGTGTAAGCTGCATAGCCTGCAGCGATGGCGGCGAATACTCCTGTGAAGAATATCGTGGCACCCATACCGATGTATTTATTAGTCTCGATGGGTGTACGCTTGAGTAGGGTGGTATTGATCCCGGAGCAGAATAGAAAGAATTCTTTGAGCATAAGTGTAAGGATTTGATTTATTGGATAGTAGGAAGTTACGATACGATTTGAGCGATTGGATTATTATTCGACCGACAGCTTAGTTTTATAGGCAGACATTATTATAGATTTGTTGATATGAAGTATTCATTGGTTTTATTATTGATTTATGCGGCTTGTAGCCAATCAAAAACACCTACCCAGACTGCCCATGCAGCAGTCGGTAGCGAGGGCTTAGAGCCGCAGACTGAAGGGATACCTTATGATCTGTCGACCTATGATGAAGTCTATCCATTGGATCGTGAGCTCATCGAGATATCAGGGCTGTCAGAGTTTGAAGATGCGTCATTAGTAGGGGTCAATGATGAGAAAGGACATTTCTATGTTTTGGATCGATCGGATATGAGCATCCAAAAGGAATATGATTTTGGCAAAAAAGGAGACTACGAAGGGGTAGAGCGAGTAGGTAATATTGTTTATACGATCAAGTCAAATGGTAATATCTATCCCTACGATCTCACTGAGCAAAGAGATAAAGAAACCATCAAAGGTCCTCTCAATAGCTCTAATGATATCGAAGGTATTAGTCATGATGAAAAATCAAATAAACTACTCATAGTATGCAAAGGGCGTCCTTACACTGAGAAAACAGAAAAGGATAAAACCCAAAAGGCAATCTACTCCTATGATTTATCAAGTGATGAGTGGTCTGAGGAGCCAGTTTATCTCATCAATGATGATGACCTGCTCAAGCAAATAGAATCAAAATATGGTAATAGCGAAATGTCAAAATATGCCTCAAAAAGCTATCACAATAGGATCAAAGATTTCAGCCCATCTGCGATAGCTGTACATCCTCAGTCGGGTGATATCTATGTACTTTCTTCAGTAGGGAAATCATTGGTTATATTAGATGATGAGGGAAGTGTCAAGTCTGTAGTTATGCTCGATGAGCGTCAGCATACTCAACCAGAGGGCATTTGTTTTACAGCGGATGGCACGATGTACATCTCCAATGAAGGAAAAGGGCTCGTGGCTAAGATCTATGAGTATGGACCGAAATGAAAAATGGCCATAGACAATGCCTATGACCATTACATGCGTAAGAAGAGTTTCTAATTATTCTATATTTTATCGGCCCCATGACCATCCGAACTTGAGTCGGAGTGACATAATCGGACCGCTGAAGTCGTTATTACTGAATCCATTGAGATCTGTATTGCCAAAGAAACGGTAGCCTCCATCAAGGCCTAATCTGAAGAAGCGTGCGATATTGACCTCTGCACCTATAGTAGGCTGCACCACGAATACCTTATCACTGCTCACATCATTTACTTCTAAGGTGCTTTTACCTCCTTTCAGATACATGATGGGATGTATGACTTTCTTGCTGCGCCATGCATAGCCGAGAAGTAGATCATTTCCTTTGATATCTATCTCTGTACCATCAGATGTGAATCCTGAGTCATAGCCTTCCCAACCTATCAGGAAGTTATTGTTGAATTCAAAGACTACAAATCCGCCATTAGTGACTTCAAAATCATTATCAAAATCGGTGAGGCTGTTATTACTGCCTGCCCATACACCTGTAAAGTCGATTCCTCCGAATTCATTGAATATGGTCTCCTCTTGCTGAGCATAGCTGATAGATAAGATCGAACAAAAGAATAGTACTGCGTATAATTTTTTCATAGTAGTAGATTTTTGATTTATATGAATAATGGTTTAGACATCTGAAGGACGTATGACGAATACGTAAGCGTTACAGATGGTCACCATTATTAAGATAAACTTAGGACTGTATGGCCAATTCTTAACGAATTCTTAGATATCTGCTTGGGATTATTCGATGAGTGTGGCGTCCTCGAGTATATAGTTGAGACCTGTGGGATTGATCTCACGTAGTACGAGTCGACCTTTGAATTTTAAGGAAGTATTGTTTTGCAGATGAGCGGGGATAGATCGAGGCTTTACTTTGAGGTCCAGCACCGTCTCTGGGCCAGCCTGTCCACAAAAAAAACAAGAAGCGTAAGAGCTGCGACTGAGCGCATAGCTGAACCCCATAGCATCGAGAGGGATGACGTACCCATCGATGTAGACTTCCTGACCGTCATACTGAGATAGTGTCTCTCCAAAAGCACCTCGCATAGAACCATAGCCAGTAGTGCTATCGATCTCCTCGGTCCACTCGACGTCAGCGAGGATCTCCCAGTTGATATGCTCTTGTCCAGATAGATGTAGAGCTAATATTAAAATGCTAAAAAGAAGGATTGCTTTCTGAAAAATCATACTAATGAAATAACTCTATATAGATGAAAAAGATTCTGCGAAAGCATAAAAAAACCTCCTCAATCAATTAAGAAAGAAGAGGCTATCTCACTTCACATCATTCATACCCTCAGGGTCATCAACTGATATTAAAACCAAAAGGGATAATATCGAAGCGATTATTTACTATCGGCAGTAAAGATATGACAGTAAATGATAATGTATAGAAAATCTCATTTTTTATAATGAATATAAGGGTATTTATCTACGTGTTTATGGGGTGTCTTGATATTTGTCAATTCTGCAATTGGCCTCATCTGATATTTAGTGATTATATATCTGGGCTACCAGTCATTTCTTCTATTTTTGGCCTCAGTATCTTATCACTATGGAGTACAAGACAGCAGATCACATATTGACAGAGCTCAAACAGGGCAAGTATCGACCGATCTATATCCTGCATGGTGAGGAGGCGTACTTTATAGATGAGATCACAGACTACATCGAGGCACATGCACTCACTGATAGCGAGAAGGCATTTAATCAAGTAGTCATCTATGGTCGGGATGCTAACTTCAAGACACTCATAGACGAGGCTCGCCAGTATCCTATGATGAGTCAGCGTCGTGTAGTCATCCTCAAGGAGGCTCAGGATATGGTGGATCTCAAGGAAATGGGGTCATATATTGCTTCGCCATCAGATATGACGGTCATGGTCATCGCATACAAGAATAAGAAGATCGACGGTCGTATCACTTGGGTCAAAGATGCTAAGAAAAGTCCTCATATTGCTATGCTGCACAGTGCGGCAGTCCGAGAGTATAATCTGTCAAAATGGATCAATGAATATCTGCGATCTAAAAATCGAAAGATAGCTCCAGATGCTAATATGCTATTAGCAGAGTATCTCGGTACCGATCTAAAAAAACTGGTCAACGAAATATCTAAAGTCGAGCTAAATATTCCTACTGGTAAGATGATCGAAGTGGCTGATGTAGAGAAGTATATCGGTATCAGTAAGGAGTATAATATATTCGCCCTGCTAAAGGAGCTCAATAAACGTGATCCCTATAAAGTACATATTATCCTGCAAAATCTTGTGGACAATATCCACAAGAATCCCGTACAGATGATGATCCCAGCTATGAATAATCATTTTCAGCGGATACACATCACACACCATCATGCGAGGACAGCAGATGCACAGCTCGCTAAGCTACTCAAGGTAGGGCCATATTTCGTCAAAGAATACAAAGAAGCCATCAAGTACTATACTGAGCCGCAGGTGCGAAAAGTATTCAAACTACTATGTAGATATGATGGACAGTCTAAAGGTATGGGACGACGTAGTGGGACGCCACCAGGTGAGCTATTCAAAGAGCTGGTCCTTCAGATACTTTATATCAAATAAGTAACTATTGAGCCTGTCTCGGTAGCCAGTACTTGACGTACAGACGATAGCCCAAAAAGGCTGCAGGCAAATACACCATGACATCTACTATGTTAAACCATATCGGATGGGGAAGAGATAGCAGATTGCCTAAACCCATGAATAACATGAATACTCCGATCGCCAATGATAATTTCTTCTGATAGGTGTCAGCGATGATGGAGCATACGAACGCTCCTACGCAGGCTCCAACTGCATGTGCCACTAAAACGACTATATATGCTCCTATCGGGAGTGCATCCATATAGGACTGCATCCCCTCTGTATCATCCATCTGTAGCCCCTCTGGGAAAGGGAATAGTGACCAATTAATGCTCTGTACAGCTGCAGTCGCTATCGCTGCGAAAACAATTCCTACTAATACTCCTAATACATTACGAGCCATATGTGCTGCTTTTTTTAGTTATATAGCTAATATATTAATATCCCATAGCTGTATCATCAGCTCGATGATCAGCTGCGATTTCGATACTTCCATCTTTATTCACGAGTATGGTTTCGACCTTTCCGATGGTGCCAGATCGCTGCTCCATTTTATGTCCCATAGCAGATAAGGTAGAGAGTGCCTCCGCTCCCAGACAGTCGGGCTCATAAAAGACCAAATCAGGGAGCCACTGATGGTGAAATCTACAGGTCTGTGTAGCGTCATAGGCATTCATGCCAAAGTCCAATACATTGACAATAGTCTGAAAAACTGAAGTGATGATAGTAGATCCTCCTGGAGTACCTACGACCATCTTTAGCTGGCCATCTGATCCTACCACTATAGATGGAGTCATTGAGGATAGCATACGCTTACCAGCTTGGATGCTATTTGCCTCATTGCCCACGAGGCCAAAGAAATTTGGCACGCCAGGCTTTGCGCTAAAATCATCCATCTCATTATTCAGAAAGAAGCCTGCTCCTCCGACTACCACTTTTGATCCATAGCCAGTATTGATAGTCGTAGTGACGGATACTGCATTGCCATATTCATCTACGATTGAGAAGTGTGTTGTTTGTTCACTTTCTTTCGGCATCGGTGTGCCTGCTGCTATATCGCTACTTTTTGATGCCATTTCAGGGTCAAAATTTTGCATTCTGGATAGGTTATATGATTCGTCGAGTAGTCCAGAGATGGGTACCTCGTAGTAGTCGCTATCTCCGAGATGTGTCGCTCGATCTGCATATACTCGTCGCTCTGCCTCGACCATGAGATGTATAGCCTCTGGGCTGTGTACGCCATAGGAGCCGATGTCATAGTCCTCGATGCTATTGAGTAGCTGTATCAGTGCTATACCGCCGCTTGATGGTGGCGGCATAGATATGATCTTATTTCCTTTATATTCTCCACTTATGGGAGTTCTCCATTGTGCCTTGTAGCTTTTTAGGTCTTCATGGCTGATGATGCCACCACCACGATGCATCTCAGCGACGATACTATCGGCCACCCATCCTTCATAAAATCCCGCATTGCCCTCATCTCTTATAGCAGTCATGACAGCTGCCAGCTCTGGTTGGATAAGGCGTTCTCCGGCCTGCCAGTCACCCTCTTTTTCAAATCTCGTAGGCCGTGTATTGAATTGCTCAAATTTTTCTTCTGCATTGTTCAGATTTCTGGCTTCTCGCTCTGTCAGTATGACTCCGTCACGAGCCAGATCGATCGATGGTTGGATTAGTTTTTTCCAGTCTTTTAGTTTACTGTACTTCTCATAGGCAGCTCGCATACCGGCTACACTACCAGGGACTCCTGATGCGAGGTGACCATCTATGCTCAGACGAGGTATGACGTCACCATTTTTATCGAGGTACATATCTCTGTCTGCGGAGGCAGGGGCCATCTCTCTGAAGTCCAGTGCGGCGGTGGAGCCATCTGCATTGCGGATGACCATGAAGCCTCCTCCACCGATATTGCCAGCGACAGGATATACTACAGCCAGCGCAAACTGGGTAGCTATAGCGGCATCTACAGCATTGCCACCAGCTTTGAGGATCTCCAGCCCGACAGCAGTAGCTGCAGGATGTGCTGAGGCCAGTCCCGCTTTAGCTTGAGTCACATGTTTTTGGACATCTTTCTCACTGATGTCTGTGATAGACACTTGTGTCTTACAGGCGAATAAAATAATGCTGATGGCAGCGAGGGCAGTTATTAGTTTTATGACTTTTTGCATCGCTTTAGAGTTTAGACTTTCGGAGGTATGATATGTTTGAAGTGGCCATTGAGTTGTACCTTTTTACGGAGCTCTTCCATAGCTTTTACTTTTGGGATCATCTCCTCGAGATGATTGATCAGATAGAGCTGTCTTTCTTGCTCGTAGGGGATCTGGAGTAGTTCATATTCTTGCTCCTTGGAGAGTCCCGCTTTATGAGCTATCTCAAATGTAATGAATGATCTCTCAAAGGCCTCTGGTAGGGTTTTAATATTCATGAAATTGTACAGATCTGTGATCTGTTGTTTTATTCTTTCATATAGTTCTATTTCACCGTCTGCATCCCACTCGAGTTCTTCCACATAGCCTCCAGGATAGAGCCTATTAGGATATTGTTTTAAGTATTTTATGATTTCTATAGGGCCTATTCCCACTGTTTTAATATCCATTTTACCATCGGGATAGACTTTAGATATCTCCTTTAGTCGGACAGAGCAGCCGTATAGTAGTTCTGTATCATCACTATGGTAAGGTATACCAAATAGGATGTCCTCTTGCTTACATTCCAAAATGAGCTGTCGATATCGAGGTTCGAATATATGCAGGTTGAGCTCTTCTCGAGGGAAAACGACGATCTGCAGTGGAAAGAGTGGTATTAACTTTTGTTCGGTCATAGGGTAGGTGGAGCTATGATGTATTATCTTCACAAGTGTAACAATATGAATAGAAAAGACAGTAGTCAATGGCAGTAAATATTCCTGAGCTGGAGCAAAAAAGGGTAGTGATAGTAGGAGCGGGTTTTGCAGGATTGAAGCTGGCCAGACTGTTAGCTAAGAAGAATTTTCAGGTGGTCTTGATTGATAAGCACAATTATCATCAGTTTCAGCCCTTGTTTTATCAGGTTGCTATGTCGGGACTGGAGCCGAGTTCGATTAGTTTTCCTTTGCGGAAAGCTTTTCAGCGTGCTGACAATGTTACCATACGTATCGCAGAAGTAGAAGAAATACAAGCTGAGCAAAATCGTATCATCACCAATGTCGGTCTGGTCAATTACGACATATTGGTCCTGGCCTATGGCACACAGACTAATTTCTTTAATAATCAAAAATTTGAAGCATTAGCATATCCGCTCAAATCGGTATCTCAGGCTTTATTTGTGCGAAATGAAATACTCTCGGATCTGGAGGATGCATTGATAACTCGAAATTTTGAAGATCGGCAGCTCATGCTCGATATAGTGGTCGTCGGAGGTGGTCCCACTGGTGTGGAAATGGCAGGAGCATTAGCAGAGATGAAAAAGTACATTCTGCCAAAGGACTATAAAGAACTCGACTACAATGAGGTAGATATATATCTGATACAGGGGGGCTCAAGACTCTTGCCTGGGATGTCGGAGTTCGCAGGTGATAATGCTAAAGAATATCTTGAAAACCTGGGAGTCCATGTCATGACCGGCTGTAGGGTAGTAGACCTCGACGAAAACTATGTGTACCTCAAAGATGGCTCAAAAATCAAAGCAGGCAAGGTCATCTGGGCGGCTGGTGTCAAGTGTCCACGCATCAATGGTCTCAAAGAAGTGTGCTATGGCCCGGCTAATCGTCTTATAGTCGATGAACAACTCCAAGTCTGCGAATATGATAATGTCTATGCGATCGGAGATCTGGCCTATCTCAAGTCAGAAGAGTATGAGCGAGGGCATCCTCAGGTCGCTCAGGTCGCTATACAGCAGGCGAAACTATTAGCTAAGAATCTGATCAAAAAGCAATCTAAAGGATTCGTATACAATGACTTAGGGAGTATGGCGACTATTGGTAGGAATAAAGCGGTAGTCGAGCTCCCACGCTTTAAGTTTAAGGGTTTTTTCGCATGGCTCGTATGGTTATTTGTCCATATCAACTCTTTGATAGGCGTAAAAAATAAAATAGTAGTATTCCTAAATTGGACTTGGAATTATCTCACTTATGATCAGTCTTTGCGCCTGATCATACGCCCATACATCAGGCCCAAAAGAAAAAGGCCTACGGGAAATTCGTAGACCTTTTCATCTTTATGTTGGTGTTCAACTTATCCGATTAATACGCTAATGACACTGCTAAAGTGAAGTTATCATTGATTGTCTTATCTCCAAGATTGTCAAAAAACTTTCCACTGCCGTATCTGATGTCATATACTGTACGATCTACTGTGATATCAGCTGTAGCAGTAGAGCCATCCACATTAGCTGTGAATGTAACAGGTGCAGTTTTACCTTTGATCGTGAGATCTCCAGTGACAGCATATACTCCATCTTTAGCCATTACTTCTGTAATAGTGAAAGTTGCTGTGTTATGATTTTCTACACCGAAAAAGTCATCAGATTTTAAGTGACCAAGCAATTTGTCACCCCATTCGCCCTCGAGGTCATCCACAGTGATAGTAGTCATATCGATCACGAATGATCCTCCGACTAATGCATCCCCATCAAACTTAAGTTCTCCAGACTTGATACCTACCGTTCCATAGTGTTTACCGGTTACTTTTTTACCGGTCCATTCTACGCTACTTTCTCCAGTTTTGACTGGTTTTACAGTTTCTTCCATATGATTGGCGATAGCCATCATCGCTGTAAATAAAACTAAGCCGAAAGTGTAAATCAATTTTTTCATGTTATGCTATTTTATATTCAATGTTTGAACATCAAATGTAAATCAAAGTTTTAACATTGAATTTTAATAGATTGTTAATTTCTATTCCATTAGCATAAATGGCAATCGTGCTTGAGGAGTTTTGGTGGCGTTGTCGACATGTTTGACGAATTCATTGATCACTTGAGCAGTTTTCTGCTGGGCTTCATAGCCTGGGCCTCGGAGGCCAACTGCTTTAGCGAGATCTTCGGTCGCCATACTGCTCAAGAGCTCTTCATAGAATGTCTTTTTGATGACAGGATACTGAAGTAGCTTGTAGCTGTCCGTGCCTGCTTCTGCCGCTGCGATCTCAATAGCGTCCTGGATAGTACCAATCTCATCTACGAGGCCTACCTCCAGCGCATCCATGCCACTCCACACTCTTCCTTGAGCGATTTCATTGACGGCTTCTTTTGTCATTCCTCGTCCCTCTGCTACTCGAGTCAAAAACTGATCATAGATACGCTCAGTATCGTTCATCAGTTTGCGATTATCTGCTTCGCTACGAGTGGTCATAGTGGAGTAGAGGAAGGTATGCTTTCCGGTGCCTATAGTATCCCAGTCTATGCCCAGTTTTTCGTCAAAAAACTCATGCATATCAGGTATCATCGAGAATACTCCAATACTCCCTGTGAGGGTAGTAGGTTCAGACACTATCTTATCAGCTCCACATGATATATAGTATCCTCCAGATGCCGCATAGTCTCCATAGGAGGCCACCACTACTTTGCCTGCCTTTTTGATGTCTTCTATCTTCTTCCAAAACAAATCAGAAGTGAAGGCACTACCTCCAGGTGAATTTACTCGGAGTACTACCGCCTTGACTTTGTCATTTTTCTTGATACGATCCAGCGCTTTTATGTATCTCTCCATACTTACAGCACCCTTGGTTTTACCACTATGTGCTATCTCTCCCTCAGCGTAGACTATAGCGATGCGGTCACTGCCGTCACCCTTGTCGATTTTAGTAGCCTTCCAGTAGTCATAGAGTTCTACATATTTCACCTTACTGACATCCAGTTTTTCTTCAAGACTTTCTTCAAATTCTTCCCAATAGCTTATTTCATCCACGAGGTTGAGATCCTGACAAGCCTCTGCATGTGTAGCCAGGGCATTTATCATTATATTTTCTACCTCTGGTGCTGTCATGCCACGATTAGTGGCTATGGTAGCTGACACTACGTCTTGAAAATCGCTCAAATATTCATGAGTTTGATAGCGATTATTTTCTGATGATTCACTGCGATAGAATGGTTCGATCGCACTTTTATACTTTCCAGCAAAGTATACGTCAAAATCGATATTGGTTTTTTCGCTAAAGTCCTTGAAATATGGGATCACCATACCATAACCCTTTAGATCAAGAAAGCCATTGGGGTTGAGCGTGATCTCATCAGCATTACTGGCTAATAGGTATCCTGTCTGACTAAAATAGTTACCATAAGCTCCCAAGTATTTACCAGAAGCTTTGAATTCTCTTAATAATTCTGACACATATAATGCGGTAGATGTATTCAGCGCAGCTTCTTCAGTCTGGAGCAAAATACCTTTGATGTTTTTATCATCTTGAGCCTGTCTGAGTAGGGCAGTGAGGTCATTCAGACCGACCATATCCGGTTGCTCAAAAGCGAATGGATCTTGCTCTACATTATTAGTGAGTTCGGGCAAAAAAGTATTGAGCTTCAGATGAAGCACGGCATCGTTTGGAATAGTATTTTTAGGAGCGCTACTAATGCCGACCAAGAATAAAACCAAAACAATGAGGCCTAATGCGAGTATCGTTCCTAAACAAGAAGAGAACACATACTTAAAAAACTGTCTCATAAATGTGTCAATTGAATGATATTGAAGTCAAAATGTAAAGAAATAGATGCAAGAATAATTTTTATCTATGGAAATTGATTAAATCTTTAGACCAATAATTGGTTTTAAACTACAATAACACCATTATCAATCTCTTTTCTCATATCCGATTCTCCGTGCTATGCATGATAACATGCTGTGGTGGTGCAATGTTGTCTCCTTTGCATGCCCAAATATCTATTCAAACTGCTAATGGCACGAATCTAACCGTTGAGAATATTGTACGATCAAACTTTTTGGGTAATGGTGTACGAGTCAATAGCATAAGGACTATTGGCAGTCCCAAGTCGATAGGTGCATATAGTGGAGCTCAGGGTGATATAAGTCTCGATAGAGGTATGGTTTTATCTACCGGCTCTGTACAAAATATTGCGCAAGCAAATAATAGTACAAGTACAGGTGATACGGCAGATGATGATTTTGTGAGCTCCGATCCTGACCTGCAGAGCCTCACAGAGTCTGATATCAAGGAGGTGACAGGTATAGAGATAGAGTTTGTTCCTCAGTCAGAAGAGCTGGAGTTTCGCTATGTTTTCGCCTCAGAGGAGTATCCAGAGTTTACTTGCTCTAAGTTCAACGATCTGTTTGCATTTTTTGTCTCGGGTGCTGATCCATATGGGGGGAGTTACGATCGAGTGAATATTGCCCTGGTGCCAGATCCATCCGATCCTACCGGGAATACATTTACTGATTTCCCTGTTTGGACAAATAGTGTGAACTCGGGCGATGTAGGAGAGCTAACGTCGGGCGATACATGTGATGATGAGTTTGAGTCATTAGGCTTTAGCCAATATTACAATGATAATACAGGCAGTGAGACATTTACCTTTGATGGTTTCTTAGATGTATTCAAAGCGAAAATAAAGGTAGTGCCCTGTGAGAGCTATACTATCAAATTAATCATTGGAGACAATAATGATTTTGATTATGATAGTGCCGTATTCCTCGAGGCTAATAGTCTGAAGACTCGAGACTATCGCTACTACGTGAGAGGTGCCATAGGGGATGAGATCCAAGAGGGCTGTGATAGAGGAGTGATCGGAGTGGAGTTTGATCAAGCGGTAGCGCAGGAGACTGTGGTGCCGATACCAAGCTTAGGAGGTACCGCTCGTGAGGGAGAAGACTATAGTATCTCTGGGACAGTTTTCACAGTGCCAGCTGGAGGTAGGAACGCCGAACTGGATATCATCGCTATCGAAGATGCAAATACAGAACAGGCAGAAAGTCTATTTTTCATAGACAATCAGGATGGATGCAGTATCGACACGCTTCGCCTATCCATCACTGACAATCAGCTGAAAGAAATATTCGATCCACTCCTCGATCTATCTATCTGTAGAGGCGAAGAGCTGATGCTTATGCTACCTGAGAGCGAAGAGACTACTGCCGATTACAGTAGTGCATTTTCTATTTCTGCTATAGGAGAGCCTGCTGGAGGCACTACGACTATTGATGTGACAGTGGATGAGACAGGTGTATTTTTTGACGGATTTTTTTTGGATTTATGTTTAGATGGTATATCACATGATGATCTATCAGAGCTCTCAGTCACCCTACGCAGCCCTACTGGGGAGTCAGCGGCCATTTGGAGACAGGGTGAACTCTCGGGCTCAGCATTTGGAGATGTGCTCTGTGTAGAAGGTGATCCGTCCGTGCGCTCTCGGCTGAGCGACTATTATGCTACGAGCTCAGTCAGCGGAGCTTGGTCTATCGTGATCATCGATCATGTGCCTAATAGTAATCGAGGTACTATAGATCGAGTCTCAATATCTACGCTCAATAGAGCTGCGGTAGAGTATAGTATCACTGATCAGAATGGTCAGTTGGTAGACTTTGACAGGGAGTTTACTGAGAGTATGAGTTATACTATTTCAGCACAAAATGGTTTTGGATGCAGCTATGAGATGGATGGTATGTTGACATTAGTCGATGATCTCCAGGCTCCAGACAATCTCAGCTGTACAGAGATAGATCGAGATCAGCTATTGTTTAGCTGGACACATACGGATCCGAATACTGAGTTTGAGATAAATATTGACGGTGATTGGGTGTTGATTGGTAATGTGTTTGAATATTTGGTGACTGAATTACCGCCTGATATGACGGTCGGCTTTGCAGTGCGAGCGGCAGCAGGTACTTGTAGTAGTGCTGAGGCAGAACTTTTTTGCGGGACACCGCCATGCGAAGAGCCTAATTTTATTATTGATCTAAGAAGAAATAATACCGATGCCTGTAGCCCAAACGGGCTGATCAATGTTAGCTCCAATAGTACAAAAGGCCCATACAGCTACGAGATAAATGGAGAAGAGTCTGCCTCTGGAGAGTTCACAGGATTAGGAGAGGGTAGATATGAGATAAGTATCACTGATGGATATGGTTGCTCGGTCACTGAGGCAGTAGTGATCACAGGAGAGATGGCGATGACAGTCATCTCCGATAAGGTGGATGCCTATTGTGGAGTACAGGGATTCATTGATTTGTTTGTCAGAGGAGGTACACCACCTTACACTTACGAATGGAGCAATGGATCTGATGAAGAAAGCGCTAATGGCCTTGATCCTGGTATCTACTCTGTCATAGTACGTGACCAAGGCGCTTGTATGCTGATGGATACTTTTGAAATCCTGTCGGCTGCTACCTTGGAGATAGAAAATATAGTGGCTTCACCGGTATCGTGCTTTCAAGAGCAAGACGGATCTATCTCCTATGAGGTGATCACCGATGGTATCAGCTATCAAGAATACTTAATTAGTCAAACAGGAGATACACTCAGAGATTTTACAATGCTCCGAGCTGGACAGTATCGCCTTTTGATCATTGATGAAAACGGCTGTGACTACTCCGAAATGATATCTGTCACAGAGCCTGAAGAACTTCGTGTTAGCGAAAATGTACAGAACGCTTCTTGTAGCTTTCAGCCTGATGGGACGATAGCACTTGATATCATAGGAGGTGTAGCGCCATATACTATATCATGGTCCTCTGGTCAGCGTACAGACGAGATAGACGGACTACCTGCAGGTAGCTATGAGGTCACCGTGACAGATGATCGGGGATGTAGAGTCATGAGCACGATAGTAGTAGATGCAGAGGAGGTACCTACTTACTCCTTCTCTGTGGAACATCCCGACTGTTCTGGCGAAGATGACGGGGTGATTACTTTTATCACCACTGATGACTTGACTCTGACTTGGAACGATGATCAGATCAATGGTACACGTCGGTCACTATCGGCAGGAGAGTACTGTGGGACGATTATTTCAGCGAGCGGGTGTCAGCTCGATACATGTATACAGATCATAGAGCCATTAGCGATGACCGCTGCGATAGCGACTACTGATAATACTTGCTTCGGTATTGATGATGGTAGCGTGAGTATATCAATGTCTAATGGGACGGCACCCTACAGCTATTTGATCGATGGTCCGATCCGTCAGACTGGAGAGAGTGGCGAGTTCGTTGTTCTGCCACATGGCGAGTACGATATTACAGTGACCGATGCTATGGGGTGTACCTTTCGAGATGCATTCACCATTCGGCGAGCAGAGGAGGTGCTGATCACAGCTCAGGTTGATCCAGTGTCCTGTAGTGGTGATGCTTCAGGCAATATTGATCTCAGTATATCTGGATTAGATGGTGCTTTAAATTTTAGTTGGACAGATAGTGGAGGAGAGCCGTTGTTTTCAGGCGAGGATCTCTTTGGACAGTTTGCTGGAGTCTATAATGTCATGGTGATAGATGAGGATCAGTGTGAGTTTACTGCCAGTTTCTCAATTGACGAGCCCGAGGACCTCTTAACGGCAGAAGTAATTTCGACCGATGTAATATGTCATTATGATAACAACGGGTCCATCACCATAGATGCCGCAGGCGGCGTAGGTAGCTATCAGGTCAGCATATCAGATGGACAGGGTAGCTGGTCAGGATCTCAGCACGTAGGTCTCGACGAGGGTATATATACGGCCTCAGTGGTCGATGATGCTGGATGTGAGCTCGTTATAGATTCGATAGTGATTAATCGGCCAGATACGTTTAGACTCGATATGGATGTAGATACGACAGCTTATGAGTTTCAGGATGTGGATCTACCTCTGACGGTGATAGGCGCTCAGGGCGAATATGACTTATTTTGGACCTCAGATCCAGATGGCATACTGCCATGTACTTCTTGTGATAGTACGACGATCGTAGCTATCGAAAACACTACCGTAGTAGCTGTAGAGGCGATAGACGATGCAGGATGTGTGGCATATGACGAAAAGAAAATATTTATCCAAAGAGCCAATCATGTCAGCATACCAACGGCATTCACGCCTAATGGGGACAATCAAAATGATCGACTTTTTGTATATGGTACTCCTGGAGCCATAGTCCAGGTGTTCAGCGTGTATAATCGGACTGGTGTGAGACTTTACTATGACTCCAATATCGAGGTGAATCAAGAGAATAAAGGATGGGATGGCACTTTCAAAGGAAAGCAGGTGTCGACAGGTGCATATGTGTGGACCGCTGTTGCCATTTTTGCAGATGGTAGATCGGGGACTTTTTCTGGTACAGTACAGTTAATACGATGATGACTAGAATAGCTATATCGATCGTATTAATGATGGTGGCGGGAGTCGGGATATCTCAAGATGCCCTTTTTTCTAATCTTAATAATGCCATATCAAGTTACTCGGTCGCCGACATATCGGTCAATCGATATGAGAATCAAGTTGGCCTAAATTACCGTAGAGCGCTCAATCTCACTGGAGCACAGAGTCCTAACCGAATCTACTCCGTCTATTGGAATCGTCATATCAATCTCGGTGATGATCATCTAACCACAGAGCTCAGAGTCACCCAAGATAATCCAACAAATACAATTCTCGTCAAAAATGATATCATGGCTTCAGTGAGATTCAGCAAGACGCTGAGTCAGGCATCAGATAGTTATCAGAGACTATCAGTAGGGGCTACCATAGGAGCTAATCTACTCAATCCTACTAACGAGAGCTTCTGGTATGGTAACCAATATGATGTCGAAAACCAAGCGGTTAACTTTGACATTCCTTCTGGTGAGCCATTAGTAGATAGACTGGTCAGTAGATCCGCACTTGATATGGCGATAGGCTTGTCTTGGCAGGGACGACTATCTTCTGGGATACAGTATGGCATTGGCGGTAGTCTCTATCATATGAGCCCATACAATGAGTCAATAATAGACAACTCTACACTACTCATCTCCCGACGGTACTCTGGATATGCACATCTCAGTCTCCCTGTGGCGGGATCTGTCCGATATGGTACGACTGCTATCGTGCAGCATCAGGATCCTTTTTTAGCTTTTTCGTGGCGACATACCATTAGCTTTAGAGAGGGTGGTGCAGATGGATTTATTTTTGGTGTAGGAGTCGTTCCTCGTTTAGTAGATCACTTTGATGGATTTGGCATGGAGTCCTTAGGATTTTGTGCGGTACTCGAGTATGATGCATACACGATAGATTTGATCTATGAGATCGGAGTAGGGGATATTGATCAGTTTAGTGATCGTCGAGGCAATTTTGAATTTGCTATAGCTTACCTTTTTGGTGGTGATGGTAGCCGCCGGTCTTCATTTATCTATTAGACTAATAAGCTGATCCGGTGTACTCCAGGATTGTACTTTGAAGAGATCAGGTGCTTGAGTGCCTCGTAATGCTGCTTTTCTTTGACGAAGTCAATCGTATTCAGGTCAATGATCACTACTGGGAATGTTAAAATATTTTTGAAGTAGTCAAAGTAGGTGTGCTGAACTTGGAGTAAGTATTCTGGCTTTATAAGTTTTTCGTATTCACGACCTCGGAGATCGATGAAATGCTGTAAGATCTCCACATCTCGATGAAAATATACGAGTATATCGGGCTTTGGGAAAGGATTATTGAGCACTTCCCACAGCTTGACGAAGAGTCGATACTCTTCTTCTATGAGGTTATTCTTAGCAAATAAGCGAGACTTGATAAAAGAGTAATCAGATATGGTAAACTGCTGAAAGAGATCCTGATTGAGTAGTTGCCGCTGCAGCTGCTTATATCTCTCAGTCATGAAAAATAGCTCTACCGAGAAGGCATAGCGCTCCTTATCTTGGTAAAACAAAGGTAAAAAGGGATTATCTTTAAATTCTTCGAGGATGAGCTCACACTGATACTCTTGATGGATCATCTGTGTGAAAGAGGTCTTTCCAGATCCTATATTTCCTTCTACGCATATATAGTTATACGGTATCTCAACGGCCATCTCAGTGTGTAAGCTTTTCTGTCCGGCAAATATCGGATGAATCTTGCTTAAGTTGGTCTATCGATACATTAAAAATAGGATGAATATATTCTGCAGCGATTTCTGACAGTGGATCCAATACAAAATTGCGTTCATGGAGTCGAGGGTGTGGTACTATTAGATCTTCTTCATTGATTACTTTATTATTATAAAATAATATGTCGATATCTATTTTCCTCGGCCCATAGGTACTGGTTTTATACTTTCCGAGATGCTCTTCTATGCGCTGACAGGATTCCAGTAGACTCCTACAGTTTTGATAGGTTTCGAGCTGTATCACTTGATTGATGAATTCTGCTTGATTTTCCTCACCCCATGGCTCTGTCACGTACATAGAGGACTCTTTGATGATCGGTCCACAGTGTGCTTTGAGGAGAAATTTTGCTTTCTCGACCATTGCTCTTCGCTTACCTACGTTACTTCCCAGTATTAAAAAAACTGTCTTTGGCTTTACACTCATTGATTTTATTCTATCGTCTATAGGGGTTGATGAAGTGCATAGTTGTCTTATTGGTGGAAATGATATTATTCTGTTATTTAAGAATAATTACCCCAGAAAGCTGATTGCTTATAAAGATAAGTCCAAGCGGTTTTTTGATTGCTCTTTTATATGAAATACTATGAATAAAGGGTCAGCGAAAGCTGACCCTTTGTCATTTTATATACTCCTCTGCTATGGCTATGATTTAGCGATAGCGGTAGTGTATTTTTTCAATTCCTTTTTCACTACTGGCATTAGGATGATAAGGCCGACCATATTCGGGAATACCATACCTAAGATCATGGCATCTGAGAATCCCCAAACTGATGACATATTGGCTGCAGCTCCGATCACCACGAATACTAAGAACAAGCCTTTGTATGTGAGATCTGCGATTTTACTACGTCCAAATAAGAACATCCACGCCTGAAGTCCATAATACGACCATGAGATCATCGTCGAGATAGCGAATAGGGATACCGCCACTGTCAAGAAGATCTGTGATCCAGGGATGTACTGTGCAAATGCTTTAGCAGTGATACCTGCCCCTGCTAATGTTTCACCATCGATGACCACATTACCAGCGCCGTCACCACCATACATGAATTGTGCTCCACCTTGATTAAAGATGATGATCACTAATGCTGTCATCGAGCAGACTACTACCGTATCGATGAATGGCTCTAATAGTGCTACGAGGCCCTCTGATGCTGGATATTTAGTCTTCACCGCTGAGTGAGCGATAGATGCTGATCCGGCTCCTGCTTCATTGGAGAATGCTCCACGCTTAAATCCTTGGAAGAGTACAGCCATGATGGCTCCAACACCCGCTTCTGGCTTGAATGCCTGAGTGAAGATCTGTCCGATCGCATCATCTACATAGCTAAAGTTGGAAAAGATGATGAATAGACAAGCTAATACATACATCACTGCCATGAACGGTACTACCTTCTCTGTCACAGATGCGATACGCTTGATACCGCCGATGATGATGATACCAATGAGGATCGCTAAGACTACCCCAACTAAGGTGCCTCCGCTGGAGCTATCCATGCCGAATAAGGCAACAATCTCTTGAGCCGCTTGATTTGATTGCGCCGCATTGCCACCACCAAAAGAGCCTCCTATACAGAGTACTGCGAAGATCACAGCTACTATTTTACCTAATTTGGCGTATCCTTTTTCTTTTAGACCTCTGGTGAGGTAGTACATAGGGCCACCATATACGGTGCCATCTGCTCCGATATCTCTATATTTCACACCGAGAGTACACTCGACGAATTTTGATGACATACCCAGTAGTCCACAGATGATCATCCAGAATGTAGCTCCTGGTCCACCAATAGCGATAGCTAATGCCACACCTGCGATATTACCATTTCCTACAGTACCTGATACGGCTGTTGCTAAGGCTTGGAAATGGCTGACCTCACCTTCATGACTTTCATCTTTGATCGTCTCGATGATATCTCCACCAGGTGTACTATCACCATATGCAGGCTCTGCTACACCATGGTCTATTTCATCATATTTACCTCTTACGACATTGATAGCAGTCCAGAAGCGTCTGATATTAACGAAACCAAAGTAAATGGTGAAAAGTAAAGCGCCTAATACCAATACGATGAGGACTAAAGGGATCCCAAAGACCTCAACAAAGATGATATTTTGACAGGCAGTCGAAAATGGTGCAAATGCCTCATCAATTTTCTGGTCCCATCCTTGCGCCTCTTGGCTGAGTAGCAAGAGTGGACTTGAGAGTATGAGTAATAAGGGTAAGATTAGTTTTTTCAGATTTTTTAAATGCATATATACTTTGCGATTTTGTATTCGGCTCGTAAGATATTGATCACATGGCACTTCGACAAATTCATTTTTGAGCTCGCAATGTCTGAAGAACCAATATTTGACTTTATAAATGTGCTGATTAGGCTATCTCACCCCCACAGCTGCTCCCTGCTCCAGCAGTACAGCCATAGCAGTGATTGGCCACTACGATTTTACGCTCCATGAGTTCCTTTTTGTTGAAGTCCTTGATATGTACTCCGGGAGCCTGTACCTTGAGATCGAGCATCTGATTGAAGTCACAGTCGTACATGTATCCATCCCAACTCACGCTGATAGTGTTACGACACATCAGTCCTTGTACCGTAGCGGGATTGAAAGCATTGACCAGCTCATCCATGTAATTCTCATAGTTATCCGTCTCGATCAGGTAGTCTAAAAATCTACTGATAGGGAGATTAGTGATCACGAAGAGATTATTAAAGTCAATGTCATAACGACGCTTGAGCTGACTTTTGAATTCTTTTTCCAGCTCTTCTTGACCTCCGGGCAGGAACGCTCCAGAAGGATTGTACACCAGATCAAGAGCGAGTCCACTACCGTCTATGCCGTAGCCTACAGCATTGAGCTTCTTCAGAGCGGCGATACTATCATTGAAGACTCCAGATCCTCGCTGACTATCTGTGCGAGTCTTAGAGAAGTAGGGTAGTGATGACACCACATGTACTCCATGCTCAGCAAAGAACTCGGGGAGATCCGCATACTTTTTGTGCGCTTCGATGATAGTCAGGTTGCATCGATTCATCACCGTAGCTCCTGCCATGGTGCACTCCTCGACAAACCATCTGAAGTGAGGATTCATCTCGGGAGCTCCGCCGGTGATATCTACAGTAGGTATCTGATGGGTCTTGATGATATCCAGACATATCTCGAGCGTCTCTCGATCCATGTTTTCTTCTTTGCGATCAGGTCCTGCATCTACGTGGCAGTGAGCGCAGGTCTGATTGCACAGCTTGCCGATATTGATCTGAAAAATATCTATCCCTGATGGTGTGATACCTGCATCTGTGAGATCTGATATCTTATCTGCGAATGGTTGAAATCCATCAACTCTTTGCTCAGCCTCGCTGAGTACTTTGAGTTGAAGAAAGGTATCGTTTAGTTTGTTTTGGCTCCTTTTGAGAGTTTGGGTTCTTTGTTTGATTGCCATCGAGGGGATTTACATTAATTTTTTCTTCACATGATTCATCATCTGCACACTATTGACGAGTGTAGCACCGCTTTTGATCGCTGCTGCGACGTGTACGGCCTCCATCATTTGCTCCTCATCCGCTCCTTTGCTCAGGCAGGTAGAAGAGTAGGCATCTATGCAGTACGGACAGGCTACCGTGTGAGCTACTGCGAGGGCTATCAGAGATTTTTCCCTTGCCGTCAAGGCTCCCTCTTCAAATACAGCTCCGTAATACTCAAAAAATTTCGTGCCGAGCTCTTCTTGAAACTCTGTGATCTCTCCAAATTTTTTGAGATCCTCAGGCTGAAAATATCCTTTACTCATTTGTGATATGCTTTTAATGTGAAGTGAATAAACCTATAAATAGTTGTAATACAAAAGTTTAACTTTGTTTTCTTTTCAATTGTCTTGTCCAATACCATCGTATAGAATGAAGCATATTATCATCTTGACCCTACTCAGTAGCCTTTTTTGTCTCAGCTCCTGCTACGAGCAGACGACCTATGAAAAAGGCCCTATCGATCTGCGTATAGCCCATGCTGCGGGCGCAGACTATGCCGAGATGGGAGCTATAGACTATTATTCAGCATATCCGGCTCCTCATGGCACTATGATGGATGGCGATGAGCTCATCGATGTATTCGTATTGGGTAGAGCAGTCGATCAAGATACAGAGATCGGTATATCGCCAGTAGAGGAGTTGACTTTCGTCAAAGGAAATGGAGAAATAGAGAAAATGATCTATGCGATACCGACCGATGAGGCGCTACAGTATGCCGCTCCCGATCAGTTTTTGAATGACTCGGATAAACTTTATTCGATTATGCATATTGTAGAATATTGGTATGCCAATAAGAATGGACTCAATGGTAGTCGATTAAAATCACGAAGACAAGTGTCGCATACCGACTATTCGTCTAATTAATACATGGATCCCCACACTTTGCTATCAAATACTCCTACATTAACGGTCTGTCGAAAAAGAAATGATTTGTCGATAATCGATCACAGACTGAAAAAACACACGCTGTCTATATCTGTACACTATGATATAGTAGATATCGCTGATGAGTGGGATAGTGTTTGTCTCGATGAGTATTTTGCTAAGAGTGATTATCTGCGAGTCATCGAGGATCACTCTCGATCTGAGCTCCGAAATGCCTATGTCCTGATCTACAATGACGCCAAAGAGCTCATCGGGTCAGTACTGCTTCAGCATTTAGTCCTGAGGCTCAGTGAGAGTTTTAACTATGAAAACTACAGTACTAATCGGAGCAGTCTATCTCGGCGTTGGCAGCGATTCAGACAGTCAGCGGTGAGTAAGCTGAGTTTTAATATGCTCACCGTGGGTAATCTCTATCTGACGGGCCAATATGGATACCATTTTGTCGATGAGAGTATCCCTCAGGAGAAGCGCTATCACATAGTCGACGAGATCGTTAAGGAGCTCAAGTGCGAATGGCGAGGTACTCCTTATCAGTTTGGAGGAGTGCTCTATAAGGACTATTTCGACTCAGAGCAGCACCCAGCGCCTCGAAAAATTGGGCTATACCCATTTCAGATAGATCCTAATATGATACTGCCTATCAGAAAGTCTTGGAGTGATTTTGATGACTATCTCCTCGATATGCGATCTAAGTATAGGATCAGAATGAAGGCTGGTATCCGAAAACAAAAAGGAGTAATACGTCGTGAGCTAAGTCTCGCAGAGGTGGAGCGATTCGCTCCAGATATGGATCGCTTGTACTGTGAGGTACTCAGTGGATCGGGTTTTGTGTTAGCACAGGGTGACGAGCAGTATTTTCTGGCGCTCAAAAAGCGGCTTGGCGATTCCTATAGAGTTTATGCTTATTTCATCGAGGATGAGATGATAGGATTTTATTCTTGGATACTGGATGGAGGCAAGCTTGACTCACATTTCATCGGAGTCAATCAGCGCTTGAATCTGCGTCATCAGATATATCTCAATATTCTGCTGGATCTGGTGAGAGACGCTATCGAGGTCGGAGCGGATGATCTCTACTACTACCGGACAGCACTCGAGATCAAGAGTAGTATCGGCGCAGAGCCACATGATATGTGGTGCTATTTTCGCCATTGCAATCCTGTATTGAATAAATTAGTACCCGTCGCCTTTAAATACTTTGTGCCACATCAGCAGTGGGTCCAGCGTCATCCGTTTAAAGTTGATCCTTCAGCCTAATACCTTTCGATTTGTCAGAATTAGATAGCTATTTACACCGATTTGCTGCGGATGTATCTCATATAGAGTTACCATCAGAGTTTACATTTCCGTTTTATTATACCCCACATCCATTAGTGGAGGCGGCGGCTGTGCAGCTGCAGCAATATCTGATGGAGCAGGAAGATTGGAGTCACAATTTTGGAATACTCCCCAATAGATCGGGGAATCCTGTTGGCAAAATGTTTGGCATACTCGTCGTCAAGACTGAGGATGGGGAATTGCGATTTTTGACTGCCTTCTCTGGCAAGATGGCGGAGAGCTATCAGCTGCCTGGATTTGTACCTCCAATTTTTGATTTATTGGACGAATCGGGCTTTTATAAAAAAGAGGAGAGCGTCATCAATAATCTTAATGCGCTCATCGAGGAGTTGGAGAGTAATGAAGACTATATCCAGGAGAAAGAGACTTTAGCGGCTAAGGAAGAGAAGCTGGCTGAGGAATTAGCTATAGCTAAAGGAGATTTTGCGAAAGCAAGGAAAGTACGCCGAAAAGAAAGAAAAACAGCTGAAATAGAACTAAGTGAAGCTGACTATAAATTACTCCATATAGAGCATCAAAAAGCCAGCTATCATCAGCAAAAGCGGCTCAGAGAAATGGCAGAGGAGCATGAGCATATCCTCCAGTCTCAGCGGAATAAAGTGGCTACCTATCAAGATCAGATTGATGCCTATAAGCAGGAGCGAAAGGAAAGGTCTAATGCACTGCAGCAACGTCTATTCGCTCAATATGATTTTCTAAATATCAATGGAGAGAAGCAAAATGTGAAAGAATTGTTTGTCAATACTTTACCAGGAGTGCCTCCTGCTGGCGCTGGAGACTGTGCTGCGCCGAAGCTGCTACAGTATGCTTTTGAGCACGGATTGGAGCCTATATGTATAGGGGAGTTTTGGTGGGGGAAAGGGCCAACCTCAGAAGTGCGAAAGCATGGATATTTTTATCCGGCCTGTCGAGGAAAGTGTGAACCGATACTCGGCCATATGCTATCAGGCATTAATGTGGAGCCTAATCCTATGGAGGCCACAGACTTTCAAGATAAACACGTGGAGATTCTGTATGAGGATGATCTCATAGCTATCGTTAATAAACCACATGAGATGCTATCAGTACCAGGAAAGACGATCATGGACTCCGTCTATACTCGTATGCAGGCTCGATATCGGAGAGCTACCGGACCGCTGCTCGTCCATCGGCTCGATATGTCGACCTCAGGTATCATGCTCATAGCCAAGACTAAGCGAGCTCATAAGTATCTGCAGGAGCAATTCATCAATCGTACGATATCCAAGCGCTACAGTGCGATCCTCGATGGTCTTTTGAAAGGGCAAGAGGGAGAGATAAACTTGCCTCTGCGAGTGGATCTCAATGATCGCCCCCGACAGCTCGTCTGCGAGACCTATGGTAAGCCTGCGGTCACTCGATATGAGGTAGAGGGCTATATAGAGAAGTATACGCAGATCAGATTTTATCCTGTGACAGGCCGCACCCATCAGCTAAGGGTACACGCAGCTCATAGTAGAGGGCTGGATATGCCAATACTGGGAGATGATCTCTATGGGAGGACCGCAGACCGACTGTATCTGCATGCGGCCTACATAAGATTTCGCCATCCCCGAGACGAGGAGTGGGTAGAGTTCAGCTGTCCTTCGGGATTTGAGGAGAGACTCAGATCACAGGAGCGGTATTAGCCTGTAGAGTCCCCTCGTGATCAGGTAGATCTTGATATATGATACTGCTATTGAGCTGGTTGATGAGCTCATTAGAGAGTAGTGGATGATTAGTATTGATGAGATCTTCTACCTGATACTGTGGAGTGTTATACCTCAACAGCCCAATAGCACTCACCATCACGAAAGCCATGCTGGCAGCCACCATCCATATCTGGCGATTCTTCTTTTTGACCAGATCTCTTTGATCGAGTTTTTCTTCTACTCGATCCCAGAGTTGAGGATTGATGTCTATTCTTTTTTGCGTCTCAGAGGACTTGATGATATCGTCTACAGATCTCATGACTAAGCGGTTTTAATCTGTGATTTTTTTTTAAATAATGTTTGAAGCTTACGACGTGCTAAGATCAGCTGAGACTTCGAGGTATTAATACTGATGTCCAGCAGCTCAGCTATCTCTCGATGCTTGTAGCCTTCGATAGCATATAGGTTGAACACAGTACGGTATCCATCGGGTAGCTCATCGAGTAGTGCGATGAGCTCATCATATCCGAGATCATCCATCCATGGGATAGAGATGTCGTTTTGGACGTCATCGATGACTACTGTCATGCCCATGCTCTTACGCTTTCGGAGAGTCATGAGGCACTCATTGACGATGATTCGCTTCATCCAGCCCTCAAACGAGCCCTCGGATTTATAGGTGTTGATCTTGTCAAATACTCTGAAGAATCCCTGCACCATCACATCTTCTGCGTCGGTACGATTTTTCATATATCTCAGACAGATGCTGTACATCAGTGGAGCATAGTGTTGGAAGAGCTCGTTTTGTGCTCTTCTTTCATTCTGCTGACATCGATATATGATTTCTTCGGTATTCATCGCTTGCTCTTCACACTCTTAGATGCTATATCCATCGAGATGGTTGTGTGAGGCTATTATAATTTTTGAAATACACTGCTGAAATTGTGATCATCTGCTCTGAGGAGCAAGAAATAATTCCCTTCTTGGAGCCTTGTCACATCGATCGGAGTTGATTCATTTTTGATGCTGCCAGATAGTAGTACCCGTCCTATCTGATCATAGATCTCGTACTGACACGGAGAGCACTTAGCTTCAGTGAGCTCTATGGTGACAGCGCTGCTCGTAGGATTAGGATAGATGGCGAATCCAGCGTCCGAGATCACAGGGTCATCGGTAGCAGTAGATAGATCTCGGGATCCATTGTTAAACCATACTCCCCAGTTAGCATTGCTGATGAATACCTGGGGATTGCCTGATGCGGATATGCGATCTTCTGCGACAGCTGTGACAGCCAGTACATCGGTACCATTATTGGTCAGTGCATTGAATATCAAGAGATCATCCGCTGTGCTAAAATTAGGGAAACCCAAAACAGACTGCTCATAAAAGATCCCCTGATCTCCATTTTCCAGGTTGACGCCGAGGATAGAGTAGGACTCTGTATCGTCTCGTTGGTCGAGTAGGTCAAAGGCAATGATATCGGGTGAGTTTTTGGAGAAGGTAGGATTGCCAATACTTACATTTTCGGGGAGGCTTGGGTAGAGCTTTAGGATATTTCCATCACCGAGAGAATTAGTGTTATTATCCCAGGCTGTGAGGAATCCTATATCCCAATAGTTTATGGGATCATTGAATAAACTGATGATCTGATTGGACGCATCGTACATGACGAATTGGCTGGAGTGATCCCACTCCAAAGCATCAGCGAATAGTACATCACCTGTTCGTACACCACCCTGAGCTGTGGTAGGGTTGTAGAGTTGGTACCATTGATTAGCTCCTGATACGAGATCGACCACTAAGATCTGATTATCATATATTCCTTGGCTTAGATCTCCTTGTATAGCGGCTATTTTGCTTCCATCTTTAGATATGGCCACATTTCTCCATTGAGTCTGATCGTCAAGTAGGATTTCTTCGATAGAGCCATCTGACCAGTCGATCGTCAGTGCATACATGTTTTGATCCAGTCCGATAAATACGATGATAGTGCCATCATCACTGACAGATGGAGTATTGTATAGTCCCCGCTGCGAGATGAGATCATCTATCTCTTGGCTGACAGTACGTACGGATATGTTAGATTGATTGCTCGGGTCAAAGTAGATGACAAAGTCAGTTCCATTGTTCGACTCAAAAGTCACGGGCTCACCAGTAGATACCTCTTCGCCAGAATCTGAAATGCCCACGGCATCAAATGCCGCCGCTGCAGCGCCTAGTATGGTCTGGTCTTGACCATGTAGATCGATGATCGACTGTTCTACTGCCAGTCTCAAGTCCTGAAAGTCTGATGATGAGGTGAGATAATCAGATAAGGCTTTGTAATAGATTTGGGCAGCCTGATTGAGGTCGACTACCTGTGCTCTGACAAACTGATAGAAAGCATGATTGGGGATGCCACTATTGATGTGTACTCCGCCATTATCCTCATTGCCAAAGTACTGCTCTGAGACGTGCTTGGGCTGCCATCCTGTATCGCCCAGGCGAGAGCCTCCGTTGTTTGGATTCGATAGGTCCCTGAGAGCTCCTGTCCTGAATATGCTAGTGTTAACCACATCTTCGCCCATGGCCCAGTTTTTATTCTCTACTAATACGCCAAAGATATCAGCGAATGACTCGTTCAGTGCACCAGGCTCACCTTGGTATTGGAGATTGGCTTCATGCTGTATTACTCCATGCGAAAACTCATGAGCCGCTACGTCCAGCGCAGCTGCGAGTGGGGTGTTAAACGCTTGATTGCCATTACCATAAAACATGGCAATCCCATTCCAAAAAGCATTATCCATACCTGTGCCATCAGACTCTGCGACATTGACCATAGAGTATATCGTACTACCGACCTTGTCAAAAGACAGTCTACTGAAGTTATTCTCAAAGTACTTGTATACGATCGCTGCATTATTATGAGCACTGACTGCGATTCGGTCGCTCCAGCGATTATTCGTCGATGAGATATGATCTATCACGAAGTCATCTGTTTCTGGAGATGTGTTGAGCGCATCCAGCGTCAGTATCGCTCCTACAGGCTCATTGGGGAGACTTGATCGTGAGGCGTTGTACATATTCTCTGCGATGTTGAGCAGATAGTAGGTGCCGTTTTCTTCGTATACATTGAGTGTGATATTGTCACCTTTAATGTCCAGATCTTGTGCCACCTGTGGTCCAGCAAAGTCATGCTCATCTATCAGATCATGATTGTGAAATTCACATGAGTTCTTATGACTATGGATGATCTCGCCACTGTGAGCATCTACGATGTAGGCCCACTGCTCACTCATATCAGGAAAGTATATCACATGGTAGGCTAATCTCATTTGGTCACCCTGAGGGTAGAGGATGAGATTGCTCGATAGCTGTTGACCACCGACGATATAGAGCAGGTCGGGTTTTATATCTATACTTTTGCCATGTGCTTGTTTGACCATATGGTATATGCTCCTTTCATCGAGGCTCGGAGTCACATCTATCTCTGTGGTAGGATAGTGTCGCCCATTGAGTAGATGTAGAGCACCCTGCTGGTAGTGAGCGATGAGCTCTGCCCCGTATATTTTGATTCCCTTGTATTGTTGCTGATACTTAGTATGTATGCGATGGCCTTCGACATTTTCACTTAGCTTGAAGAATTCAGAAGTAGGATCTTTGATTTTAAAGGTTTTTCCGAGTTCTTTTACTATTTGGACAAACTGATCATCAGTGGATAGGCTCTTGAGACGCTTAGCTGGAGATACTTTCATCCAGCTATTATTATTACTCTTTTTGAACTTCGTGATTCGAGTTTGATGGTCGATGGGATTCGTAGACCAGTGTATTTTATTTGTTGATAGTAGCCTCCCATTGTCCGAGGATGCCGGGGCTGTGATAGAGAGTCTATCTGAGATATGGCTCTGATCAGTATGTATTGGAGATTGAGCTTTTTCCTTAATAGTAGTGGTGAATTTGTTTTGCCCCCAGAGGCATACAGAAAGTGATGACAAAAGAAGGTGTAGGATGAGTCGATTTTTCATAATGGTTTTCCTTAATATGATGGTCAAAAGTAAATATAAATCACTTGATCTGCTTTAGGTGAGAAGGACATATATCGGAATAGGTGGTCTAAGCAAAAGCGATGGAAAGAAACTCCACAGTGGTGACTATAAGAGAATGGGTATAAAAAGAAAAAGCTGTCACGAAGACAGCTTTAATTACCCTGAATCAATTGGCATGAAATTGATACACTTCGAAAGTAGATGCTTTCACTATATTCTGGCTATCTATTCATTCTTCTGTCAGCCTCCTTACACTAATATCGTCTCAGGAATCACTAATATCGGAGTCTTGAGATGGTAGATCATCCGTTTAGTCACACTATAGTCAAATAGCCGCTTGAAGAATCCTTTCTTATGCGTGAGCATGGCTACGATATCGATTTTATTTTTATCGAAATAGTCCATCAGGGCCTTTTCGATATCGATAGCATCTACGATATCGATGGTGACAGCATCTTTATCTTTGATGAGGTAGTTTTCCCAAGCTAACTTTTCAGCCGCTACTTTCTCATTGGTCGTGGAGCCTACGTGGACGCCGTAGAGCTTGGCATTGATTGTTCTGATAGTAGGTAATAGATAATTGAGCGCAGCCAACTCATCAGATTTAAACTCGGTAGTCATAGCTACTCTATCGATCTTTCCGTCGTACTGTGCCACATCAGGAACAGCGAGTAGAGGTTTGTTGGTTTTCTCCATGACCTTAGCTGTGACGGAACCGATGAATACTTCTTTCAGTCCAGTAGCACCCTTAGTACCCATGACGATGAGGTCAAATTCATGTTTCTCCGCATATCCACATATGGTCTTGATAGGTTCACCCTCGAGTAGCGCATGATAGACAGGGACAGCAGATAGATCGTGATCCTCAGCTATAGATCGTAGCATAGGTACGTTGTCTCTGAGGTTTTCGAATGATTCGAGCTCGATGCTTTGATACACATCTTGCAGAGTGCGTGGCAGCCTTATTTCTTTGATATCGGGGAGACTGTATACGTGAAGTACCGTGACCTCTGCCCCGAGACTATGAGCCATACTGAGGGCATAGACATAAGCATTATTGGCATTCGCTGAGAAATCCGTAAGAAATAGAATCTTTTTCATCTTTTTGTTTTATGGTTGTATACAATATCCAAAACAGAAGATTGGGATGTCTTGATTTTGATCAGGATACCGGATGATTTGTATTGGTTTTCCTTCATTATTCTACTGATTTCTACTATGAGTATCTGGCTGACTGTCATATTGATCTTGCAGAGTGCTTTTTACATCTATGCGGGTTATTCGCATTTTATGAAGCCTCGATTCTTCTATAAGATTACGCCTCCATGGCTTCGATCTTATCGCAAGACTATTAATATAGTAGTGGGAGTTGCTGAGATCCTCGGTGGAGTAGGTCTACTCATACCTGTGATTCGTCCTTTCGCAGCATGGGGGATCATAGCATTATTGATAGCCGTATTTCCTGCTAATATTTATATGGTCACTTCGAGAGGAGCAGGGATGAAGATTCCGATGTGGTTCTTATGGTTGAGGCTGCCTTTACAGTTTGTATTGCTATATGCGGCATATTGTTTTACGTAGTTTTGGCTTTCGCCAAATAAAATAACGATTGCTTAAGTCGAGACGATTGATATTTTTACCACCTTTAGGTAGAACACTACTATCTAATCATGCAAGCTAACAGCTCAACTCCTTATTCGTCACGCTATCGTGGCTATGTCCTATTGATTTTGACAGGTGTCTATACTTTCAATTTCATAGATAGGCAGATCCTTGTCATATTACAGGAATCGATAAAGGGCGAACTCGGACTGAGTGATACCCAGCTGGGCCTTTTGACGGGATTAGCTTTTGCGCTATTCTATGTGACATTGGGCATACCTATTGCCCGCTTTGCAGATAAGAGTAATCGTCGTAATATCATAGGTGCATCATTAGCCATCTGGAGTCTGATGACAGCCTTGTCTGGCTTAGCGCAAAACTACATACAGCTGCTCTTAGCTCGGATCGGTGTGGGAGTAGGAGAGGCCGGAGGTAGCCCACCAGCTCATAGTATTATTTCGGATTATTTCCCCCCTGAGCGACGAGCTACTGCTTTGTCGATATATTCTACGGGTATCTACTTTGGTATATTGATCGGGTATCTCGGAGGAGGCTGGCTGGACGAGCATCTGGGATGGAGAATGGCATTAGTCGCACTGGGTGTACCTGGAGTGATCTATGCACTCATCTTACTATTCACTGTGAAGGAACCTGTCAAGGGTATAAGTGACACCCATCAAGCAGAAGAAGCAAAGTCCTTTTGGGAAGTGCTGGCTGTGCTTAGGTCTAAAAAGACTTTTGTGTATTTAGCACTGGCCTGTGGGATCCACACATTTGCTAATTATGGTGTCGGCAATTTCTTTGCACCATTCTTGATCAGAGTCCATGGACTTTCTATTGTTGAAGTCGGAGTGGGTATGGGTTTGGCATCAGGTATCGGTGGCATGATAGGTACATTCATGGGTGGATACTTAGGTGACCGCCTCGGGCAAAAGGATATCCGCTGGTATCTCTGGATAGCCGTAGTAGCTGAGATATTAGGCTTTGGACCTTCAGCGATAGCCTTCTTTGCTGCCAACACTACAATTGTTTTTGCTGCTTATTTTCTGACTTCTCTATTGACGGCGATTTATCTCGGACCATGTATCGCAGTCACGCACAATCTGATAGACGCTCATAAGCGTTCTGTCGCTTCCGCCATTTTGTTTTTAGTATTGAATATTATTGGATTGGGATTAGGGCCTCTGGGTATAGGCGCTATCAGTGATGCACTATCTCCTGAGTATGGAGCAGAATCTCTACGATATGCATTCTGTGCTACATTCATTACAGGAGTCATAGCGATGTACTTGTTTTATCGATCATCACAACATTACCCTGAGGAGGTAAATGTTAAAATTTAACTAAGCTCTACATATTTTTTACAAAAACTCTACTAATGATTAGGGGGTGAGAGGCATTTGATCTGTCTGTAAGGTACAGCATAACTTCAAATGAAAACTTTCGACAAACCCCAATCACCGGATACGTCTGTATCCGCTCAATACTTTATGGGTCAGTGTCATGACTCATCGAGAGCGCTTCCGCTCTTCAGATTTCCTAATTATGCTATCGTATTGATATTCAGTCACTTACTGAGTTCTCTTAGATCGTTTTTATCGAAGGCTAATCAATTAATATGTCAAGTAATGGACATAAATCACAGTATCACCAATCACCTTAGTACGTCAAAATCGTATCAGAACACCTTAATAATAAAATGAGATATCTGACCACCTCGAAACTAATAGAAATGAAACAAATTTTACGAATCTTTTCGGTTTTGGTCCTTGTAGTAGCTACCTACACAGCTGATGCACAGATCAAAATGGGGGACAATCCAAACATGATTGACCCAGCCTCTCTCTTAGAGTTAGAGAGTACCGACAAAGGATTTTTATGGCCAAGACTCACCTCGGCACAAAGGGATAATATAGTATTCCCGCCTACGGGTCTCACCATTTACAATACAGATAATAACTGTGTCGAAGTAAATATAGGCACTAAGCCGGCTCCAGAATGGACCTGCCTTAGTGCCAATACTGATGATCAAAATATATCAGATATCAGTATCGATGGTACCGATCTCAATATTACAATAGAAGGAGGGAATACTCAGACGGTAGATCTCCAACCGATCATCGATCAGGCTCAAGATGACCAGCAAATCGAAAGATTTGATCTGGTCGGTTCTATTTTGACGCTGACGCTCGAAGATGGAGGTACAGTATCTGTCGATCTATCAGAATATGAGGGCATCCAAGGTCCCCAAGGGGAGACAGGTCCTCAGGGAGAGCAAGGCGCAGATGGACAGTCTGCTTATGAGGTGTGGCTCGGAGCTGGAAATACGGGTACAGAGCAAGACTTTTTAGATAGTCTACGAGGTGCAGATGGTGTGTCTGGACAAGACGGTCAAGACGGATCAGATGGTCAGTCTGCATACGAGATATGGCTGGGAGCTGGAAATACAGGTACAGAACAGGACTTCTTAGATAGTCTACGAGGTGCAGATGGTGTGTCTGGCCAGGACGGATCAGATGGTCAGTCTGCATATGAGATATGGCTGGGAGCTGGAAATACAGGTACAGAGCAAGACTTCTTAGATAGTCTGCGAGGTGCAGATGGAGCGACTGGACAGGATGGGGCAGACGGATCAGATGGTCAGTCAGCATATGAGATATGGCTTGGAGCTGGTAACACAGGTTCGGAGCAGGATTTCTTAGATAGCTTACGAGGGGCAGATGGAGCTACTGGTCCACAAGGAGCGCAAGGGCCTCAAGGGGATACTGGACCTGCAGGTCCTCAAGGGGAGCGAGGGCTCACAGGAGCCACTGGTCCTCAGGGTCCTCAAGGCGCAACTGGGCCAGCGGGCCCTACCGGTCCAGAAGGACCACAAGGAGCGACGGGCCCACAAGGAGCTCGTGGAGAGCAAGGGGCTACAGGCCCAGCTGGAGCTACTGGTCCACAAGGACCAGATGGAGAAGATGGAATCGGCATAGCAGATGCAATAAGCAATACTGATGGCACAGTGACTTTTGTGTATACAGATGGTACGAGAGATACTACCGCCTCTTTGTTTGGCCCGAGAGGATTTGCTGGAGAAGATGGCGAGGACGGAGTAGGTATTTCTAATACAATAGATAATGGAGATGGTACTTTTACATTAGAATTCACAGATGGATCTACTTTTACTACTGGAGATTTGACAGGTCCTCAGGGTCCTGCAGGAGCTACCGGCCCGGCTGGAGCTACTGGTCCTCAAGGAGCTCCGGGTCTTAATGGCGCAGATGGAGCGGACGGTTCAGACGGTGTCGGCATATCAAACACGATAGACAATGGTGATGGCACGATTACCATAGAATATACAGATGGTTCATCTTTCACAACGGGAGATTTGACGGGGCCTCAGGGACCTGCAGGAGCTACCGGCCCAGCTGGTGCTACCGGTCCACAAGGAGCTCCAGGTTTGGATGGAGCGGACGGTTCAGACGGTGTCGGCATATCAAACACGATAGACAATGGTGATGGCACGATCACAATAGAATATACAGATGGCTCATCTTTTACGACGGGAGATCTGACAGGCCCTCAAGGGCCTGCTGGAGCTACTGGCCCCGCTGGTGCTACCGGTCCTCAAGGAGCTCCAGGTCTTGATGGTGCTGACGGCGCAGATGGTGCGGACGGAGCAGACGGAGTCGGAATTTCAAACACAATAGATAATGGTGATGGTACGATCACAATTGAATATACAGATGGCTCAAATTTCACTACAGGAGATTTGACGGGTCCTCAGGGGCCTATCGGTGCTACAGGAGCAGCTGGAGCCGATGGCGTAGATGGAGCTGATGGTATCGGTATAGATACATCATATAGTAATGGAGATGGTACTTTCACCATTGAGTTTACAGATGGGACATCATATGTGACTGATGATTTCACCGGACCACAAGGTCCAGTTGGTCCTCAAGGACCTGCGGGAGATCCAGCTTCAGATGATCAAGATTTAACTGCTGCAACTCTAAATGGGGATAGCTTGACGATTGAGATCGAAAATGGCGCTCCGGTAAGTGTAGACTTAGGATCTATTGATAATCAGCAATTGAGCATAGTAGGCGATACGATCTACCTCGAAGATGGTGGACAAGTAGTATTGCCTCCAGGTACCGTTGATACAGATGATCAGGCACTTAGCTTCAGTAATGATACACTCTACCTTGCTGATGGTGGCGAGGTATTCTTAGGAGACTACCTTGACAACACCGATGAGCAGGATTTGACGTCAGCTACATTGAGTGGTGACAGTTTGACGATTGAGATCGAAAATGGCGCTCCGGTAAGTGTAGACTTAGGATCTATTGATAATCAGCAATTAAGCATAGTTGGCGATACGATCTTCTTAGAAGATGGTGGACAAGTAGTTTTGCCTCCAGGCACAGTAGATACAGATGACCAGGCACTCAGCTTCAGTAATGATACACTCTATCTTGCTGATGGTGGCGAGGTATTCTTAGGAGACTACCTTGACAATACAGATGAGCAGGATTTGACAGCAGCCACATTAAGCGGTGACAGTTTGACGATTGAGATCGAGAATGGAGCACCAGTAAGTGTAGACTTAGGCGCTCTTGACAATCAGCAATTGAGCATAGTTGGAGATACCATATATCTTGAAGATGGAGGACAAGTAGTATTGCCTCCAGGCACAGTAGACACAGATGACCAGGCACTCAGCTTCAGTAATGATACACTTTACCTTGCTGATGGTGGTGAGGTGTTCTTAGGAGATTACCTTGATAATACCGATGAGCAGGATTTGACGGCAGCTACATTGAGTGGTGACAGTTTGACGATTGAGATCGAAAACGGAGCACCAGTAAGTGTAGACTTAGGCGCTCTTGATAATCAGCAATTGAGCATAGTCGGAGATACCATATATCTTGAAGATGGAGGTCAAATAGTACTGCCACCTAATACCATTGATACAGATGATCAGGCACTTAGCTTTAGTAATGATACGCTGTACTTGGTAGATGGAGGTCAAGTTTACTTAGGTGATTACAATGATACTGTATCTACAATGACCTATAATGAAACTACCGGTGAGGTAACATATACAGATGAGGATGGAAACATTACCAACTTCAACCTCAGAAATGAAATTGACACATTCGAGACGGTTACGGAGATTATTGATAATCTCGATGGCTCTATCAGCTATGTAGATGAAAGTGGTGATACGACCAGAATTGATATTGCTACTCTTGAGACAGTATCTACGATGACCTACGATGAGACATCGGGAGATGTGACATACACCGACGAAGATGGTACAGTGACCACCTATAACATTGCGAATGAGATCGACTCATTCGAGACTGTGACAGAAGTGGTTGATAATCTTGATGGTTCATTCAGCTATATAAATGAAGATGGCGATACGACGACTATCGATGTCGCTACTCTTGAGACAGTATCAACTATGACCTATGATGAGACATCAGGCGATGTAGTATATACTGATGAAGATGGTACAGTGACAACTTATAACATTGCGAATGAGATTGACTCATTTGAGACTGTGACAGAAGTGGTTGATAATCTGGATGGTACATTCAGCTATATCAACGAAGATGGCGATACGACGACTATCGATGTCGCTACTCTTGAGACAGTATCTACGATGACCTACGACGAGACATCAGGAGATGTAACATATACCGATGAAGATGGCACAGTGACTACTTATAATATAGCAAATGAGATTGATTCATTTGAGACTGTAACAGAGGTGGTTGATAATCTTGATGGTTCATTCAGTTATATCAATGAAGATGGCGACACGACGACGATCGATATTGCTACTCTCGAGACGGTATCCACTATGACCTATGATGAGACATCAGGCGATGTAGTATATACTGATGAAGATGGTACAGTGACAACTTATAACATTGCGAATGAGATTGACTCATTTGAGACTGTGACAGAAGTGGTTGATAATCTTGATGGGACATTCAGCTATATCAATGAAGATGGCGACACGACGACGATCGATATTGCTACTCTCGAGACGGTATCCACTATGACCTATGATGAGACATCAGGTGATGTAACATATACAGATGAAGATGGTACAGTGACTACTTATAACATTGCCAATGAGATTGACTCATTTGAGACTGTGACAGAAGTGGTTGATAATCTTGATGGGACATTCAGCTATATCAATGAAGATGGCGACACGACAACGATCGATATTGCTACCTTAGAGACAGTGTCTCCGATGACTTACGATGAGACATCCGGAGATGTGACATATACCGATGAAGATGGTACAATGACTACTTATAACATTGCGAATGAGATTGACTCATTTGAGACTGTGACAGAAGTAGTTGATAATCTGGATGGTACATTCAGCTATATCAATGAAGATGGCGACACAACGACGATCGATATTGCTACTCTCGAGACGGTATCCACTATGACCTATGATGAGACATCAGGAGATGTAACATATACTGATGAAGATGGAAACGTTACGACATACAACTTGGCGAATGAAGTAGATAGCTTCGAGACGGTGACTACGTTGGATACCGCTGGTCAGACGATAGTGTATGTTGACGAGGATGGCAATAGCACGACTATCGACCTGACAGATCTGGAGACCTTGACAGTTATGGATACAGTAGGTCAGACGATCACATACTTAGATGAAGATGGCAACACCTTCACAGTAGACATCACGCAGTTGGAGACTACTACACCGATGACTTACGATGAGACATCAGGCGATG
>WUUP01000011.1 GCA_009833045.1 Saprospirales bacterium GYS_P2D | reverse complement strand
CGATTACGCTTGTCACCAATACCAATGACAGTGGCTGTGGATCATTACGATTCGCAGTGTGTAATGCTATGGCGGGAGATACGATCAGATTTGACGCAAGTCTGGATATGGACACCATCAACCTCACCACCGAGATCCCCCTCGACAAGAACCTCGTCATCATCGGCAATGATACCATGAACACCATCATAGATGGCATGAACACCTCCCGTATATTTCACATCCCGACAGGACATACCATATCCATCTCCGGCATCAAGATGCAAGGAGGTAATGGGGCATCGCCAAATCAACCTTTTCCGGGAACTTCTGGAGGGGCAATATATAATCAAGGCACGTTGACGCTGACCAATAGTACGGTGAGTGGCAATTCCGCTTCTATCTTCGGGGGGGGATCTTCAACTCCACCTCCGGCACGGTGACGCTGACCAATAGTACGGTGAGTGGCAATTCCGCTACCTCTGGCTCCGGGGGGGGGATCTACAACGACTTAGGCACGGTGACGCTGACCAATAGTACGGTGAGTGGCAATTCCGCTACCTCTGGCTCCGGGGGGGGGGATCTACAACTTCGGCACGGTGACGCTGACCAATAGTACGGTGAGTGGCAATTCCGCTTCCAACTACGGGGGGGGGATCCTCAACATCGGATCAGCTACCATGACCTTGACCAATAATGTTGTCGCAAAGAACAATGATAATGGATCAGGACCAGATATACGTAAGTTTAGTGGAATCATAACTGATGGCGGTCATAATCTGATAGGAGATGGTACAGGACAGACTACAATAGTAAATGGCACGAATGGCAACCAAGTCGGAACCACAGCTATGCCCATCGATCCACTCTTCGTCACTGATGTCGATATGATGTCACTACCAAATAGTACTGGGGATCTCAGGCTGCGCATCTGTTCTCCTGTAATAGATGCAGGAAAGGATACAATGGGTCTTAATCTTGGACTGATCGATCTGGCAGGCGAGCAGAGAGTCTTCGGTACTGCTGTAGATATAGGCGCCTATGAGACACAGCAATCGTCCACTGAGCCGCTCATCGTAATGAATACCGATGATGATGGCCCTATGTCATTAAGATACTTAGTAGATATAGCCTGTGCGGGAGATACCATCACCTTTGACTCAGGAATCGACGGCGACACCATCAAGCTCATCACCGAGATCAGCCTCGATACTAAACTCGTCATCCTCGGTAATAACACCACTAACACCATCATCGATGGCATGAATACCTCTCGTATCTTCTACATCCCAGCAGGAGATACCGTATCCATCTCCGGCATCAAGATGCAAGGAGGTAATGGCTCCGGAGCAATAGTATCAGGGACTGGCGGAGCTATTCGCAATCGGGGATCTCTGACCCTGACCAATACTACGGTGAATGGCAATTCCGCTTCCAACTCCGGGGGGGGGATCTTCAACAGCACAGGCACCCTGACCATGACCAATACTACGGTGAATGGCAATTCCGCTTCCAACTCCGGGGGGGGGATCTACAACAGAGGCACCCTGACCCTGACCAATAGTACGGTGAGTGGAAATACCACTACCAACTTCGGGGGGGGATCTTCAACACAAGTTCAGCAACCCTGACCAATAGTATTGTCGCAAAGAATAATGATAATGGGTCAGGGCCAGATATATATGAGGTGGGTGGAACCATAACTGATGGTGGTCATAATCTCATCGGCGATAATACAAGTGTCGCTACAGAATTTCCGGTTGGTCCTCTTGTTGGGATTACAGGATCGGAAGTCGACCCACTCTTCATCATGGATGTACCTACAGCACGCTCTACAGGTGGTGACCTCCGCCTACAGTGCGAATCTCCCGCTATTGATATGGGCAGCGATGCGGCCAATATGACCACAGAAGACATCCTCGGTAATCCTCGTAAAGTAGGGAATATAGACATCGGCGCCTATGAGCGACCAGCGGACACAGGCACCAAGATCGTGACCACCATAGAGGATGATGGACAAGGCTCTCTGAGAGATATGGTACGTACAGCCTGTGCGGGAGATACAATACGATTCCATGACGACATTAACATGGACACCATCAAGCTCATCACCGAGATCAGCCTCGACAAAAACCTCGTCATCATCGGCAATGACACCACGAATACCATCATAGATGGCATGAATACCTCTCGTATCTTCTACATCCCAGCAGGAGATACCGTATCCATCTCCGGCATCAAGATGCAAGGCGGGAATGGGGCTGGATTTCAACCTTTTTCGGGCACTACTACTTCCGGTGGGGCCATCCTCAATCAAGGTACGGTGACGCTGACCAATAGTACCGTAAGTGGCAATTCCGCTTTCAACTACGGGGGGGGGATCTACAACTACGGCATCCTGACCCTGACCAATAGTAACGTGAGTGGAAATTCCGCTTCCAACTACGGGGGGGGGATCGTCAATGAGTTTGGTACGGTGATGCTGACCAATAGTACGGTGAGTGGAAATTCCGCTTCCTTCGGAGGGGGGATCGTCAACAACTCCGGCACCATGACAATGACCAATAGTACAGTGAGTGGTAATACCGCTACCTACGGGGGAGGGATCTACATCATCGGTGGCACCCTGACCCTGACCAATAGTACGGTGAGTGGAAATTCCGCTACCAACTCCGGAGGGGGGATGGTCAACGACTTCGGCACCCTGACCCTAACCAATAGTACGGTGAGTGGAAATTCCGCTTCCAACTCCGGAGGGGGGATCTACAACTACTTCGGCACCCTGACCAATAGTAACGTGAGTGGAAATTCCGCTTCCAACTCCGGGGGGGGGGATCAGCAACTTCGGCACCCTGACCCTGACCAATAGTACCGTGAGTGGTAATTCCGCTACCAACTCCGGAGGGGGGATCGACAACGACTCCGGCACCCTGACCCTGACCAATAGTATTGTCGCAAAGAATAGTGCTCCGAGTAATGCAGAAATCTTTGGAAGTCATGCAGGATCCAATAATCTTATTGGTGGAGACCCACTCTTCATCATGGATGTACCTACAGCACCCTCTACAGGTGGTGACTTGCGCCTACAGTGTGGATCACCAGCTATAGACATGGGTGACGATGCAGCCAATATGACCACAGAAGATATCCTCGGCAATCCCCGCAAGATAGGCACTATAGACATCGGCGCCTATGAGCGACCAGCAGACACAGGCACCAAGATCGTGACCACCATAGAGGATGATGGACAAGGCTCACTGAGAGATATCGTACGTACGGCTTGTGCGGGCGATACGATACGATTCCATGACGACCTTAACATGGACACCATCGAGCTAATCACCGAGATCACCCTCGACAAAAACCTCGTCATCATCGGTAATGACACCACGAATACCATCATCGATGGGATGAACACCTCCAGGATCTTCCACATCCCAGCAGGAGATACCGTATCCATCTCTGGTGTAACTATGCAAAATGGAAATGGTGCTGGAGTACAACCTTTTTCGGGCACTACTATAGGTGGGGCCATCTTCAATCAAGGCACGGTGATGCTGACCAATGCTATGGTCCGTGGCAATTCCGCTTACTCCGCGGGGGGGATCAGCAACTACTACGGCACCCTGACCCTGACCAATAGTGCGGTGAGTGGCAATACCACTTCCGACTCCGGGGGGGGGATCAGCAACACAGGATCAACCGCCACCCTGACAATGACCAATAGTACCGTGAGTGGTAATTCCGCTTACGACGGGGGGGGGATCTACAACTACTACGGCACCCTGACCCTGACCAATAGTACGGTGAGTGGCAATACCACTTCCGACTCCGGGGGGGGGATCTTCAACTTCATCAGCACCATGACCCTGACCAATAGTACCGTGAGTGGCAATACCGCTTCCAACTCCGGGGGGGGGATCTTCAATGAGTTTGGTACGGTGATGCTGACCAATAGTATTGTCGCAAAGAATACTGCTCCGAATAATCCAGAAATCTTTGGAAGTCATGCAGGATCAAATAATCTTATTGGTGGAGATCCACTCTTCATCATGGATGTACCTACAGCACCCTCTACAGGTGGTGACTTGCGACTCACGGCATGCTCACAAGCCATCAATGCGGGTCTGAATACCGCACTACCTAAAGATACCTTTGACATAGATATGGATCTGGACTCGATGGAGATGCTTCCTCTGGACTTAGCAGGTATGCCACGAGTATTTGATGAGGTGGTTGATATCGGAGCCTATGAGTTTCAGTCTACGCTCTTCACATTATCCTGCATGGATACTACGCTATACCTGGATGGCTCAGGTATGGCCACCATCGACACCAGTATGGTCATAGAGATGATCGTATCTGCTTGTCCGCTTGATACCGTATACTTAGCAGATCCGATAGTGGACTGTGATGATACAGAGGGTCCTATATCCGTCGAACTCATAGCTGTCAATGAACGAGGTGATACACTCCGCTGCATGCCTACGATCACTGTGGTAGATACCATCTCACCAGTAGTGATGTGTACAGACACCACCATCTATCTCGATGCAGCAGGAGCGATCACGATTGACTCATCCTATGTCATAGCCTCTATTAGTGATGCATGTGGTATCGCCAGTGCCTCAGTGAGTCAGACCAGCTATACCTGTGCTGATGTAGGTGCGAATACTGTCACGCTCACAGTCACTGACCATAATGGTAATGTGAGTACATGTATAGCTACGGTCACCGTACTTGATACGATAGCTCCTCAGATCATGTGCAGACAGGCTATAGTGTATCTTGATGCATCAGGTACCGCTATGATCGACGAATCAGATGTAATACTAAGTAATAGTGACGCTTGTGGTTCTTCGACTATTGAGTTGAGCCAGAGCACTTTCACCTGCGCAGATATAGGCACGAGAGACATCACCCTGACAGCTACAGATTTATCGGGGAATACCAGCACCTGTCAATCTACGATCACGGTCATAGGCTATGAGTTTAGTCCGATAGCGATAACTGGACCAGTAGCCGTTTGTCCCTCTACCGCAGGAGTCTGGAGTATCCCTGTACAGCCGACAGGTACTAGTTACACATGGACCTTTGATGACCAGCCAGTGGGTAGTACAGGGCCCGTAGTAGACTTTATGCCTGAGGCCTCAGGCACGCTCAAGGTCGTGATCTCTAATGGCTGTGATACAGAAGAAGTCATGATGGATATCATTATGTCAAATCCTGAGTTATGTGCCTATATGAACTGTGCGCTCGAGCAGTTGTACATAGATGGTGAGTTTTTAAATCATGATGATACACCGACAGATATCAGAGCTACTATCTCTATCAGCAGTAATGGCACCGTGGATAATGGAGAGAGCTATAAGTTTTATGCAGGAGATAGTATCGTGATGCTGCCCTTATTTGAGGTGGAGCTCGGTGGTCTTTTTGAGGCACATATAGAGCCATGTCAAGTGGTCACTGAGATTATTAATACCTGGCCTGAGGAGCAAAAGAGATCCTCTCCGGCAGAGATCAGAGCACTCTTGAGTAAAGCATTAGAATCACGAAACAAATAACTGCCTGGATCCCATCAAAGACAATGTGTAAAACTATCTTTGATGGGTCCTTGAATATCAATCAAATAAAAGATATCAATGAAATCCTTCATATACACATTATTACTCTGCTCGATTGGCACTTTGGTGTTTAGTCAGAGTACCGTACTTTATTCTACTGGGTTTGAGCCGAGTGACACTGCAGGCTGGGGAGCTGATAGTGATTTAAGCCTTGCTAATATGCCTGCGGACGCAGAGATGGGTTGGGCATTAGCTACAGGTATGACCCCGACGGCTGATACAGGTCCCAACATGCCTCATGAAGGGACACACTACGCATATTTTGAGCACTCTTGTGGGTTTACAATGGTAGGAGGATGTCCAGAGACGGAGTATTCATTTGTCAGTCCTGAGATTACTTTGGACGGTACAGCATCAATTATGTCATTTTATTATTTGCTATATGGAGATGCGGTCAGTGCGACGCCGTCATCATTAGCCGTTAATATTTTAAGTGCCGGCATCAGCACACCTGTATTCATGGAGGAAAATGGATTTCATACAGATGGATCTACTTGGTCAGAGGCAGTCATCGACCTATCAGCTTATGATGGTCAGACGATCAGAATAGAATTCGTAGGTACGGAGGGCACCATCAATAATAGTCATGGAGATATAGGTATAGATACCTTGACGGTGTCTGCGACACCTACTGTGACTGAAGCGATTCCTACATTAGGCGAATGGGCTATCATTATTCTCTTTTTGACCTTACTCATCTGCATGACAGTAGCTATCCGCAGCTCATCAGTTACTCCCCTCAGAGCATAAGTAAAAACGCCAGAGATCGTCGTGCAGATCAATATGAGATATGGCTGTAGAGCTTTTTTTGCCGCTCATCCCAAAATTTCCAGATAATGCACTCCTCAATGAAATATTAGCCCTCAGCTACTACCACAAAGGAGATCTGCTAAAAGCTCGCCTGACTTTTTCTAATCAGCAAGCACTACCTCTCAGAGTCAGTATATGGACGGTGGGTAGATATATTTTTCACTACTATCATGGTGACAAAAATCTACTACCCCTGCTACTCGATCATTTAGAAAAGCTGCAATCTGAGAAGTGGATCCAACCCACGATTTTGGCATTGATTAATTTTCACTTAGGTCATGAAGCTCAAGCTATCCAATACTTGGCACAGGCCTATGAGGAGCGAGATTTTGGGCTCAAGCATATCATCTCAGAGCCACATTGGGATCTATTCAGATCTCATCCCACAGTCATAGAAGTACTACATCAGGTGCTGTAGAGCTGTTCCTCAATACTCTTTTCCATTTTTTAATCAAGAGTAGTCTTTCAAAATCCACATCTTCTGATATGCTCAAATGAGACAATAAGCTAAGAATGAGACAATAAACAACACATGGGACAATAAACGAAGCGCCCGAAACAATACACCAACAACTATTACTTAAGACTTGATTCCTTTATAAAAATTCATTTTGACATGTCGAATTGACTCTTCATTTAGTGATTCTGATGTCATCATGATCTTCTCCATTTCTTTCTCTGGCATGACCTCATCTATGTATCAAAATACTATAAATCAGATGGGTAGTGCGGTGCAGGAAATATGGAACATACACAATAAGAATAAATCATAAAGTATGAATCAACGGGCATTAGTAAAAATGGAAAACACTCATCTACCGTCAAACATCTCTCCAAGAGAACAGGAAGTACTGCATCTGATCTCTCATGAGAAAACAACCCAAGAAATAGCTGATGAACTCTATATCAGTAGTCATACAGCAACCTCACATAGGAAAAATCTGATGAGAAAATTTCAGGTAAAAAATGCGGCTGGACTGGTCAGAAGAGGATTTGAGCTGGGATACTTATCTGGTAACACGCATGATAGCTCAATCCATATTAAATATGACAATGTGAATGCTATATCTCATTCCGGCTCCAAAGTACTACGCTCAGCGATCATGACTCTCCTATTTCTATTTTCATTTTCATCTGCCTATACGCAGTCCAATTCAGATTTTCTTAGGAGCGCAACTACAGCTGAATACTTCAGTCTCACAGGGGTATCAACAATTAAATTTCCAGTTAATGAAGATTTTGGTTCATGTATAGATGCTAATGTAATGCGTTGGATGGATATCCATGTAGTAGATGAAGATGACAATGAAGTCCTCATAGCTAAGTTAGGAAAAGAATTTTTGAATATCTGTAGCACACCTGATGCCACGACTACCAATGGTCATTGTTTCAATTTTGATATGTGTAATAGTCTTCCAGGTACAACAATATCGTTAGAAAACGGCGTGGGTGTTCAAAAAATAGCAGTTTTGACGGTCATTGGTTTACCCAATAGCAGTTCTAAAATTAAATTCACTGGTAGATGGGACAATAACTGGTTTAACAATGGTGATGGATTTGATGTAAACTACGAGATAGCACTAATCACTGGAGGTAGATACCCCCGGACATTTACCGAAAATAATATTGACGTATTAGATATGACCGTGTTCGAGCTACCAATGGAGAAGTACTCACTTTCATGTAATCCTCTTGGATTAATTTATGGAATATCCTGCGAAACTGGCGATTGTCCAAATTATCAAACTGAGATTAACCCGATATTAAGTAACACAGAGTTTTTACCAGAGTGGAGGATTGTGTCTTCTACTAAAGGTGGACCTTACACGAGCGCTATTAGACTCTATGCGGGTGTTCCTATCACTAACTATGAAATCGACATCAGCTATACTGGAAAAGACGACTTAATAAATCCAAAACTTGACCATCAGATCATAGTGGATGGACAGCAAGTTCAAGGTACCCGAAATCAAGAGTTGATATTCCCTTTCACGTGGAGACCAAAGCTTGGTACAGATGTGGGCTTCCTTTTCGTATCTGTGACACTATATAATGATCAGTCAGAAGTCGGGACTTATTCTAATTGGATAAGAGTATTTAATGAAGGTCCTACGGCTGAAAATCTACCTGTCATAGATGTCACTCAGACCCCTGTCATACCTCGATGGGTCATCTATAAGCCACCTGGAGATCTTAGCACGAGTGCGTTTAATTTTGCTACTGAGGTATGCCGAGATCTCAATGTCACTTTTGGTAGTGATCAGACTTTTAATAGCGACAATGATATCACTGTAGGATTTGCCTTTTCCGCCGGAGAGTTTGTATCCGTTGATTTAGAGTTTGGCCTAACTGGCTCTTCAGGGTTTGAGACTGGAGAATCATTGACTGAAACAGAATCCTTGCAGACCTGCACTACCATTACTCAAGGATTTGATACAGATGAACTATATGGCAATGAAGCCGCCGACTCAGACCTGATTATAGGTATATCTAAAAGACAAATCATAGCAAAAGGAGATATCATGTATCATGGGCCAGACTGCAAGGCACTCCTTAAAGATCAACTATATGTCTATGCTGATGATACAGGCACTTATCTATCGGCCAAGTCAAGAGCTCGTCTGACTACCGAAAGAGACGCCTTGGTAGCAGATGTTGCTGCTTATTTTAACAATCCCAATCCAAGCAGCACAGATAGTATCGAAGCACTCGAAAAAAACAATCAAATAGAAGTCTACAATCAGTTCTTTGATCAATTAGCTCAAAGCGAACTAAATCCTAGCTATTTGACCTTGGCAGATCCCGAAGCAGGTTTAGCCTGGACCGAAGATTATCAACTTAGCTCTACAGAGTCATTTTCCTATGACTATCAAAGCATTGCTACGGAGACAGCAGGTTTGACAGGATTCTTTAATGCCGCCGGTAATGGATTTGAATCTTCCAAAGTGTGGACTTGGACGGAGACGTACGGACAAGAAACTTCTTCCTCTTCAAGCACAGTAGAAATGATAAGTTACACTATTAAAGATGAAGAAGATGAGCTCAAAGTCGAGGTATATAAAAATGAGAAATTCGGATCACCTCTATTTCGTCTAAGACCAGATACTCGGACAAGCTGCCCTTTTGAAGGAGGTATTTTGAGGAATATTCCTAAGCTTGGTATACAATCTGGGTGTTCTGACATCGTCTACCTATCAACAGATGAGACAAATGCTATTGAGCTCCCACTGGAGATCTGTAATGAGAGCAATGAAATACGTGACTACAGGATCCGAATCAAATCAAACACGAACAATGCTAAAATAACTATAGGTAGTGAGTTAGTAGCTGGCAGCATTACTGGTCTTTTTACTGTGGGGCCAAATTCTTGCTATTCAGACGGAAATAATAATCCACAGAAAATACTGATAGAGAGACTTGCCAATAGTTCTATAACCGAAGCAAGCATAACACTTGAAATAGTCCCGGACTGCTTTACAAATGATTCATCTGACGAATTTAATGAAGCAGAAACAAGCGAGTTAGAAATTAACATCACCTTCAATGCTCCAAACCCTTTGAGTGATCTTGACTGCGATTTTATCCCCGATACTGAGGACCTATGCCCAGCCACCCCTGATGCCGCTCTCAACTTTGACGGTATAGATGACTACGTCCTTCTACCTAATGAAAGTGATTTTGATATCACCGGCCCCATCACAGTGGAGGCATGGATCAAGGTGGATGAATGGGACATTCCTAATCAAGCCATAGTCACTAAGGGAGATAACACATGGAGAATTTCGAGAAATTGGATTAACAGTACCATATCATTTGCACTCAGTGGTGTTGGACAACTGGATGGATCGGTCGCAGTGGATGATAATCAATGGCATCATATAGCGGGAGTATATGATGGCTCATCAATGTCTCTATACATCGATGGCGTATTAGATGTCAGCAATACCTCATCAGGCAGTATAGCTACCAGTGATGATCCTGTCATCATAGGATCAAATTATCAGGGAATCCCAACAAGATTTTTCGATGGGTCAATAGATGATGTCATCATATGGGATCGGGCACTATCGCAAACAGAAATCCTCGAAACCATGGCAACACCTATAGACCCTGCTGATTCAGGATTGGTAGCATATTTCTCTTTTAATGATGCCGCTGCCTGCCAGAGTTCTACTCAGACTACAGCTACAGACTTAGCTCCTTTAGCAAATACAGGTACTTTAATGAATTTCAGTTTATCTGATAATTGTATCTCCAACTGGTCATCCGGTGCCAATAAAGTAAATACCTGTAATGCATGTCTGGACATATTAGAATTGACATCAGCTTTAGGAATATTAGATGGCACCTACTCGGCCAAGGATCAAATTATTCTTAAATCGGGAGTACAGTTTTCCCCAAATACGACAGTCAATCTGAATGCCCCTATCATTGATTTCGAAAATGATGTATCGATACCTCAGCAAGCAACACTCAGTACTGACAACACTGGCTGTCAAGATTAGAATGTTGTTGGTAAAAGAATTACTCAAGAAAGTACTTACAGGAGTCGGCCCCCAAAATGGTCTACTCCTTTTCTTTTCATATTCTTAGCTCAGAGATAGTATCATTTTCCACTATTTTCGTCACAAGGCTATTGATATGAATGCTAACTCCTCCATCAAGACTTGGGCAGAAGAAGATCGCCCTCGAGAAAAAATGATCGCTAAAGGGCGTGAAGTCCTCACTAATGCTGAGCTCCTTGCCATCCTCATGGGATCAGGCTCTCGCAGCGAGACCGCAGTACAGCTCGCTCAGCGTATCCTCTCAGAGGTCGACAGCCTCAATGAATTAGGCCGTAAGGACTTAGAGTTCTTGATGAAATTCAAAGGGATCGGTGAGGCAAAGGCGATTTCTATAGCCGCAGCGCTCGAGCTCGGACGTCGCCGACAGGCGGAGGCGCCTCAGCAGCGCCCACAGATCAGCTCCAGCTACGATGCCTACTCTATCATCGGACCATTACTCGAGGATATACCTCATGAAGAGTTTTGGATCATCCTGCTCAATCGCCGTAACGAGGTCATCAGCAAAGAAAAAATCAGTAGTGGAGGCGTATCAGCAACAGTCGTGGATAGTAAACTGGTATTCAAACCTGTGATCAGCCGATTAGCCAGTAGCATAATACTCGTGCACAATCATCCCTCAGGTCGTATCTCTCCCAGCAATGAAGACATCGCTCTGACTAAAAAACTAAAAGAAGCAGGAAAACTGCTGGACATCAAGATCTTGGATCATCTCATCATCGGCAATCGACAATACTATAGCTTTCTGGATGAAGGGAAAATCTAACTACTCTGCTGACAGAATGTGCTCGTATTCATTGATATAGGCAGTGATAGTATCGGAGAGCGGGTATTTTCTCGGTTCTTTTTCATCCCATTCTCCTGCGATGGCTTGCTGCATAGCATCAGCCAGTGCTTGAGCAGTATGCTCAGACATCTCTATATAGCGGCCATTGATCACCTCGCCCAGCGCACCACGACCTGAGGATATGATAGGCGTACCAATGGCCATCGTCTCCACGGCAGCATAGCAAAATCCCTCACTATAAGACGGAATCACTACAGCGTCACTCCCAGCTATCAAGTCCTGCAGCTCTTCATACGGCAGCTCGTGATAAAATCGGATGTAGTCTGCGACATCAGCTTCTTCTATGAGCTTCATTAGTAGATCGTAGAGCCCTTCTTGAGGCACTACCAGCTGCAGGATGCACTTTACTTTTTGTTCTTTTAGTATAGATATCGCTGAGACAAGCAGGTCCAGGCCTTTAGAGTATCCGATCCTGCCGAAATAGGTGAAGGTGAAAAGCTCATTGTCTGCGGACCAGCTCGGCCAGTGTTCAGTGTAGTCTATCCCATTATACACTCGTCCTACCCTATTGGCGGGGATCTTAGCGGATGTAATGAGACGCTCAGCCGTGAAATCTGACACACCTATGAAGCGATCAAAGGATAGCCTAACGAGCATCTTCTCAAATGCTGAGTGCAACCTCCTGGCGAAACCAGACATCCAAGGCAGCTCATCCCACAGCTCACCCCAATATTCATGAAAAGTAATTAAGACCGGCTTACTACGCAGCTTAGCAGCTATCCATGCAGGTATGCCTGCATTATACGAAGTGGTATGTATCAGGTCGACATCTCTGGCTAATCGTATAGCAGGTAGCCATGCTAAGAAGGTAAAGAAATAGCGATTTCGAAAATTGTACCGACGGATAGTGACATTCCCCTGCTGCTCTACAGCCAGTAGTGATGGATCGTATCTATTAGTGAGTATAGTGACTTGATGGCCCTCTGAGTCCAGCTGATCTATCAGAGCCTTGAATAAACTCTCTACCCCACCGATGTGTGGGTAGTAGTATTCTAAGACGAATAGAATCTTCATAGATAGTGGACTATGCTGCAGCGGCTATATCTTATTGATGAACTTGCCCTCTTCTCGATCTTTCATCTCTTGGATACGCTTACGCTCGAGATCACGGATCTTGCTCTCATCGAGCGCCAGCTGACGTACCAATTCTGTAATCTTACGATCCATATTATCGATCTTAGCCGATAGATAAAAGCAGAGCAAAATAACGAAAGCTAAAGCGATGAAAATGATCGCATTGATGTTGCTCTTGATACCGAGCACATTGGCCAGCTGTGTAGAAAACTCATGTGGAACAACCCCTAAAACAGCTATCAATCCCCAGAAAAATAGCCATATCACATTTGTGAATAGAAACTTACGTCTATTCTTTAGCTCTACTATCAGTCGGTAGATGTAATATGCTGCTAAAGCAGGGGCAAGAAATTGATAAAGTTCCAAATTGATTGATCACTTGTACGACAAATCTAAGGCAATATTCATACCTAAATCAATTATATGAATGTATTAATATGAATTAATCTCCTGCGCTGATGTGATATCTAAGCAAAACGAAATATCTCAACAGCGAAGACCTGAGGTCCAAGTGTCGCCTCAACTACACAGCGAAGCTCTCACCACAGCCACATGTACGGGCTGCATTGGGATTGTTAAAATAGAAGCCCTTACCATTCAGCCCACCGCTGAACTCTAAGGTGGTGTTGCACAGGTATAGAAAGCTGCGCAGGTCAGTCACGACTTTGACACCATTATCCTCAAAGACTTGATCATCTTTCTTAGACTCATTGTCAAAATCCATATTATAAGTCAATCCAGAGCACCCTCCGCTGGTCACAGAGACTCGGATAAAATAGTCTTCGCCCAGCGATTCTGCTGAACGAAGCTCTGATATTTTCTCTTTTGCACTTTCTGCTACGTACAACATGTCTATGCAGTTTTTGTAGTTATCGCAGACTCGATGGTCAGGTATTTATTACCCTTCCATTCCATTTTTAGTCTTGTAGTCGCTGATCGCACTCTTGATCGCATCCTCCGCTAATACTGAGCAGTGGATCTTCACTGGAGGTAATGCGAGCTCCTCTACGATATCCATGTTATCAATCTGAAGCGCCTCATCTACAGACTTTCCTTTGAGCCACTCAGTAGCGAGTGAGCTGGATGCGATCGCTGATCCACATCCGAAAGTCTTAAACTTTGCATCCTTGATTTTTTGTGTAGCCTCATCTACCTCTATCTGCAGACGCATGACATCTCCACACTCAGGTGCCCCTACTAATCCGGTACCGACAGTTTTCTTAGTCTTGTCGAGTGTACCTACGTTTTTAGGATTTTTGAAGTGCTCCAATACTTTTTCTGAATAAGCCATTAGACTATCTCTTTTGTTAGTGTTTAAAACAGATTTTTATTCCTTTTAGTTCCCCATGAGTGATTAGTGCTCTGACCACTCTATTGATTCGAGATCTACTCCTTCTTTATACATTTCCCAGATCGGGCTGAGGTCTCTCATATGGTTTACACCATTAGTGAGCATGTCGATAGCGAGATCCACATCCTCATCCGTAGAAAATCGTCCAAGACTGAATCTGATCGATGAATGTGCTAAGTCATCTCCTAATCCTAAAGCTATCAATACATATGATGGCTCTAAGCTCGCAGATGTACAGGCACTACCTGATGATACCGCTATATTCTGATTGAATGTCATCATAAGACCTTCTCCCTCTACGTGCTTAAATGAGATATTAGTCACATGAGGCATACGGTGCTCAGTGTTACCATTGATATAAGTCTCCTCGAGTTTGTCCATGAGGGCTGCTTCGAGTCTATCTCTTAGTTTGGATACACGCTTAGCATCTTCTTCCATCTCAAGGCGACATAGCTCAGCTGCCGTACCAAATCCCACGATACCTGGCACATTGAGCGTACCTGATCTCATACCTCTCTCGTGGCCTCCGCCATCCATCTGAGCCGTTACTTTTACTCTTGGATTCTTACGATTGACGAAAAGGGCTCCCACACCCTTAGGACCATACATCTTGTGCCCTGTGAATGCCATGAGATGTACTCCTACTGCCTTTGGATCTACAGGTATCTTACCTACCGCCTGTGTCGCATCACTCATGAACAGCACACCATGCTTAGCACAGATATCTCCGATTTCTTTCATCGGCTGAATGACGCCTGTTTCATTATTCGCCCACATTACTGAGACGAGGATTGTATTATCCTTGATTGCTGCTTCGAGCTCCTTCAGATCTACTAATCCGTCCCGCTGTACAGATAGGTACGTCACCTCAGCGCCCATTTTTTCGAGCTTTTTGCATGAGTCGAGTACCGCCTTATGCTCTGTCTCTAAGGTGATGATATGATTTCCTTTACGCTTGTACATTTCATACACACCTTTGAGTGCGAGGTTGTCCGCCTCAGTGGCACCCGATGTGAAGATAATCTCCTTTGGATCTACATTGATCAGTTTAGCAACTTGCTCTCTCGCATAGTCTACACCTTCTTCTGCTTGCCATCCATATGGGTGACTTCTACTTGCTGCATTACCAAAATACTCTGTAAAGTATGGTAACATAGCTTCCACTACTCGAGGATCACAAGGTGTAGTAGAGTTATAATCTAAATAAATTCTCTTGACTGACATATTTACTTTGTTAAGATACCGATGACACCTAACGTGCCTTGATATAAATGGTTTTGCAAGTTTATAGAATATTCTACTTTAAATCTCTTTTTAGTATTGTCAATCAGGCTATTTAGTGAGAAGATGAACTACTTTCGCATTTGGCATTAAATAAAGCAATAATATGTCCTACTCTGAGGGATAAATCGTGTGAGCAAGATCAATCCAAATATCAGTAAGATACTCCCAAAGGCTAAGCGCTCCGTGCGTAGTCTCGAGTATTATGTCAATGGTATCTATGATCAACAAAATCTGACCATCTTGGCAGAAGCAATCACCCTCCTCGAAAGTGAGGTCGACACCCACCGCATGCTCGCCTATGAGATCATCTCAACCTGCCAGACTCGAGGTCAAAAAAGGCCATCACTGCGAATAGGCATCACTGGTAGCCCAGGCGTTGGCAAGAGTAGCTTCATTGAGTCTTTTTTCTCTCGATATATTCCCGATGGAGATCGAGCAGCTATACTGACTATAGACCCGAGTAGTATCGATAGACGAGGAAGTATCCTCGGAGACAAGACCCGTATGGACGAGCTCAGTAGCCGCCCAGAGATATTCATCCGACCCAGTCCCTCAAGACTGCACCTCGGTGGCGTACACGCCTATACTTATGAAGCCATCCTCCTCTGTGAGGCGGCGGGTATCGAGACGATCATCGTAGAGACCGTAGGCGTAGGACAGTCAGAGCATGAGGTCCAGCAGCTGGTAGATATCAGCCTATTGCTACTACTGCCAGGTGCTGGTGACGAGCTCCAAGGCATCAAAAAAGGCATCACGGAAATCGCTGATCTCGTGGTCATCACTAAATACGACGGTGAGCGAAAAACACTGGCGGATCAGATCAAGAAAGACTACAAAATGGCTCGTCATATCAGCCAATCAAATAACACATGGACAGCTCCAGTCATCGCCTACAGTTCACTGACTGGCGAAGGATATGATACACTACTCGACGGCCTATCTGCCTACATCGATCTCATCGAGTCATCCGAACAAAAAAATGCACATCGTGATCGTCAAGATCAAGCCTGGATATCACGTAGAGTCCATCAGCACATCGCTGATCTCGTCACTCGGCAGATATCCACTGACGATCAGCTATCTCGCCAGCTGACAGATACATCTCAGTCGGCTATAGATCGCTATCTCCATATTATCACTCATATAAAAGTCGAACTAAAACATTGATACGGTACATATCAGTCATACTATTCTTAGCCTCGTACTACATGCTGAGTGCTCAGCCATTCAGATCACCGATCGGACATGAGACCAGACTCTCTGGCTCATATGGGGAGCCGAGGACAGCTCATTTTCATGCAGGGATAGACTATAAGCAGTATCGAGGTGTCCCTCGTGATACTATCTACTCAGTAGCTGAAGGACACATATCTCGGATCAGCGTCATGCCCGACGGCTATGGCAATGCGCTCTACATAGATCATCCTAATGGATATACCTCAGTCTATGCTCACCTGTACGACTTCAGTCCAGATATACGTAGCCATATCGATAGTATCCTATATAGTAAGAAGATCCACAAACTCAACTATACCGTACCTGACTCCAGTCACCGAGTAAAAGCAGGTCAATACATAGGTATCATGGGAAATACTGGACGCTCCAGTGCAGCTCATCTACACTTTGAGATCCGCAATACTGATACCGAAATACCAGTCAATCCGTCTCGATTTGGCTTTAAGCCAAAAGATACACAGCGCCCCACTATTAACGGAGTCATCCTATACGAACTCACCCCAGATGGAGAGCAGCTCACTAAAAACTACTATCCCGTCACCTATCGGGGCAATGGAGAATATACCTTAACTCAAGATATCATCCAGACGGACGCTATCGCCATAGGACTCGGCCTGCACTGCTATGACACCATGAATGGCGCTAATAATCATAATGGTATCTATGGGCTCAAAATGCAGCTCAATGGACGTGATCACTACGCATTTGAGCTGAATGAAGTATCATTCGAAAACTCAAGATATATCCATGCTCACATGGACTATGAGGCAAAGAAGAACAAGAAATATTATAGCACTTGCTTTCGCACAGCGCAAAATCCGCTGCAAATCTATGATGAGAAGCTCTCTGATGGAATCATATATCCTATAGCATTCATGCCCTCAGAGATCTCCATCACTGCATATGACTATGATCAGAACGAATCCACCGTACAGTTTAAGCTAATAGGCAGCGATGCGAAAGCGGCGATCAAAAGACGCTATGACTCCAGCTATAGTCGACTCTCTCCTCATGATAGCACGACTATGCAGGCAGGACAGTATACTATCGAGATACCAAGTGGTGCCGTAGAGCGCCCTCACTATATCAGGTGCATTGCAGACGCTGAGACCTTATATATCGAGAGTCCTGAGCCTATACCTCTTTTTAAATATTTCAAAATTACTGCGGAGATCGACAGTATCAATCAGCATCATAAAGCAGTATTCACAAAAGTGAATGATAAAGGAGAAATCGTATCCCTTGGGGCAAAAAAGGAGAAAGGAAATAATTTAGTGACTTTCGTCAATGAAGTAGGCAGCTACGAACTATCCATAGATACTGAGGCCCCTACCATCACTATCGTATCTCTCCCCAAAGGCGATTACAGACGTATAGCATTCCAGATGGAAGACAACTATAAAGAAGCCTATAGCAAAGACTATATGAGGTATGAACTAATAGTCGATGGACAGTGGAAACTCTGTCAGCATGATATCAAATCTAATAAGGTCTGGCATGATCTGACTATCCCTCAAGAGAATAAAGAGCATACCCTCACCATCAAAGTCAAAGATAGCGTAGGCAATGAATCCATAGAGACTCGTCGCTTTATCTATTAAGCCAAAAGTGAACCAAAATAGCCATGGGTAGTTAGTCATGTCTATAAAACAATTACGATCATGGCAGAACTCAAAGTAGGCGACAAAGCCCCCGATTTCAAAGGTCTCAATGAGAAAGGCGAGGAGATATCTCTCAGCGATTATTCAGGTAAAAAATTGGTCTTATTCTTCTACCCGAAGGATATGACACCAGGATGTACAGCTGCAGCCTGTAGCCTCAGAGACAACTTCAGCACACTACAAGCTAAGGGTTATGAAGTCCTCGGTGTGAGCCCCGATTCTGTCACACGGCATAAGAAATTCATAGATAAGTATGACTTTCCATACTCACTACTCGCAGATGAAGAAAAAGAAACGATCAAAGCCTACGGCCTCTGGCAGCTCAAAAAATTCATGGGCAAGGAGTATATGGGCGTGGTGCGTACCACATTTTTGATTGATGAAAATGGGGTCATCGAGCACATCTTCGGCAAGGTCAAAACGAAAGTACACGGAGATCAAGTCCTCGAGACGATCAATAGCTAATCTGCATCCCAGAATAGCTCAGCACTGATAGCATCAGAGATATACCATTGCTCTGGAGATAGGTAGATTGTATCTCCAGAGCTCTTTAACACTCCCTGGCCCAATAGTCGAGCCGATACTGCATCAAAGCTCTCTCTCATCTTCTTAGGAAATTCATCTATTTGGGACTTAGCAATACCTTTTGCTGTACGTAGACCCAGCATGATGTACTCATTATATCTATCGGATGGACTGAGCAGCTCAGATTCACGTTCCTGTCCCTCTTTGATCTGTTTTAAGTATTTAGCATTGTTGGCCACATTCCATGAGCGCCGTTCTCCATTAAAAGAGTGTGCAGATGGCCCGATACCGATGTAGGGCTGGGAGTTCCAGTATGACTGATTATGGCGAGATCGATGTCCTGGCTTAGCGTAGTTTGAGATCTCGTAATGATCATATCCAGCAGAGCTTAGGAGCTCATGAGTCATGAGATACTGTTCATATTGTATGTTTTCATCTACCTCTTGCAGTTGCCCTTTCTCTCTCCAGTGAGCGAAAGCCGTCTGTTCTTCGACAGTGAGATTGTAGCAGGAAATATGAGTCGGGCTCAAGTCGATGATCTGCTCGAGACTAGCTCGCCAGGCAGACTGATCTGAGCCGATGAGTCCAAACATAAGATCCAGACTCACATCTCGGATCCCCCCTGATAGTGCATACTCTATTGCCTGTAGGCTCTGCTCAGCACTATGGGCACGATTCATATACTGCAGATCATCTTCTAAAAACGATTGGATACCAATACTCAGCCGATTGACCCCAAGATCCCTGAGCCCCTTGACATAGTCCTCAGATAGATCTTCTGGATTCGCCTCGAGCGTGACCTCCACATCCCCACTCACCTCATAGTGACGATAGATCTGATCCATTAATAACTTTATCTCTTCGATCGATAAAATCGACGGTGTACCACCACCAAAATAGATAGTATCTATCATCGATGGTTTATTCTCGACCTGCTGCATCTCTATCAGCATCGCAGACATCATCTCCTCCTTGAGTCGCAGAGAGGTAGAAAAATGAAAGCTACAGTAGTGACAAGCCTGACGGCAAAAAGGTACATGTATGTATATGCCAGCCACCTATTTCTTCTTTATGATATTGAGTCCATCTCGATAGGGAAGTATGAATGCCTCTACACGATCATCTTGGCTCACATGCTTATTGAATCCATCCAGCGCACTGGCCATTTTGTTTTTCTGCTTATTGACCACTTCTCCCTTCCAGAGTACATTGTCACAGATGATGACTCCTCCGGGTCGGACCTTGGGCAAGATTCGCTCATAGTAGTCTATATACTCTCGCTTAGCCGCATCAATAAACACCATATCGATCTCATCAGGGAGGTCCTTTATACGATCAAGGGCCGAGCCAATCATGAGCTCTACCCTATCCTCGATACCCGCCTGTGCGATATGCTCTCTGATCAGTGGTACGATCGTCTCTTCATGCTCTATAGTGATCAGTCTACCCTGAGCATCGAGTCCCTCGGCCATGCAGATGGCGGCATATCCAGTGAATGTACCTAACTCTACAATCAAACGAGGACGGATCAGCTGAGCCAACAAACTGAGCAATCGCCCTTGTATCATGTCAGATGCGTCAAAAGGCTTAACTGTGCGTAGAAAGGTACTACGCTCTATGTCATCGAGCAGCGCAGTGGTAGCAGAATGCTCCTCACAGTATGAAAGAATCTTAGGATCTATATCGGACATATCAGCATATTGAAGAGTAGAGGCAAAAGTACGCTTGTTCTTTACTTATGTGTTATTGATTTTCGGCACGACATTTGAAATATACTAATCAACAATTGGTTTTTTTTGGGGTAATAAATTTAATCCTATCAGTATTCGTGCTGATAGGGTTTTTTATTTGACTTTTCACGTGTATTTTACGCCGATAATGGATCACGCTAAACGACAAGTAAAGGAGAACAATATCATACAGGCGGCGGAATCAATATTCGAGACTGTCGGCTTTCATAGCTCTAAGATGGAGGATATCGCCCAAAAGGCGGGTATCACTAAGGTCACACTATACAGCTATTTTCAGAGTAAAGAAAATCTCTACATGGCGGTGATTTATAAGGCATTTCAAGCGCTCACGGAGATTTTTTACAGTAGCATAGATGCTAATAGGTCCAACAATGGCTTTGACTCTACTATCGCTATCTTTGAATCCTTCTTTGAGTTTTGCGAAAAAAACTTCCTCTATTCAGAGGCTATGGTGGATTACTTTTCGATGATCCGCAATATCAAACGCTCCCCAGAGACCAATAGCACTTTAACTGAAAGTATATTTTTTGCAAAGATCCAAGATCTCCAAAATCTCCCGATCAAACTCACTGTCAAAGAGATCAATAGAGGTATAGTGGACAAATCAATCAAGCGAGATGTAGACCCCATGCTACATACTATTCAGGGATGGACTATGGTGGTCGGATATATCAAGCTGCTCACCGCCTCTGGAAACATCGACTCTCCACTAATGCATGTCAATCTGAAAAATCTGAAAGACCTCAGCCTGAACATGGCACGCAAAGCCTTGCGCCCATAAGTCAGCACCAAATTATTATTGGCAAATAGCCGAAATACAGTCAAATCCGCCTTAATTGGCAGGCACGACAATATGTTTTTCTATAAATTTGGCGGACTTAACTCCAAGTAAAAAAACGAAGAAATGGCAAATTACGTAAGTGTAGATCACCTCAAGTTCTTATTGAAAAATGTACACAATATAGACGAGGTATTGAGTCTTCCGAGATTTGAAGACTATGACTCAGACAGTATAGATATGCTCCTTGATGCTGCTAAACAATACGCAGATCAAGAGCTTTACCCTTACTTCACAGAGATGGATCGCCAGGGTGCCAAGTTTGAAGATGGTAAAATCACCTGTCATCCACAGATAGAGAGAGTGATGAAGCTATCTGGCGAAAATGGCTATATCTGCTCTCACTTTGACTACGAAGAAGGAGGCTCACAAATGCCGCACATGGCAAGTATCGCTTCTGGCTTTATTAACACTGCCGCCAATAACACAGCAGTAGGCTATCCTGGTCTCACAGCAGGTGCTGCAGGATTGATCCGTTCATTTGCATCCAAGGAGCTTTTTGATACCTATGTGCCTAAAATGCTATCTGGTGAATGGGGTGGTACGATGGCGCTCACAGAGCCTCAGGCCGGATCCTCACTCTCAGACATCGTCACCTCTGCTAAGGATAATGGAGACGGTACCTACAATATCGAAGGACAAAAAATATTCATCTCTGCAGGAGAACATGACTGCGCTGAGAATATCATACACCTCACTTTGGCTCGTATCGAGGGAGCCCCAGCAGGGACTAAAGGAATTTCCCTATTCGTAGTGCCTAAATATCGTCTGACTGATGATGGCATGGAGCCAAATGACGTCACCTGTGCTGGCGAATTTGAAAAAATGGGTCAACGTGGATATGTCACTACGCATTTAGTATTCGGTGATAAGCAGGACTGTAAAGGATATCTCGTAGGTGAAGCTAATCGTGGACTGAAGTATATGTTTCAAATGATGAACGGTGCTCGTCTTGAGGTAGGACTCACTGCTGCCGCTATCGCATCTGCCGCCTATCATGCATCGCTCCAATATGCGAAGGAGAGACCACAAGGTCGAAAGCTCGACGGATCAGGCGGTAAGAATATCAACGCTCCTCAGACCCTCATCATCAATCATCCAGATGTACGTCGTATGCTGATGCTACAGAAAGCAGTAGTAGAAGGATGTGCCAGTCTATTAGTCATGTGTGGTAAATATCTCGATCTATCGCATTACGCAGATAGCACCGAAGAAAAAGCAAAATACCATGACCTCCTCGAGCTACTCACTCCGATAGCTAAGACCTATCCATCAGAGATGGGCCAAGTTGCTATCTCTAATGGGATGCAGGTATTAGGAGGATATGGATTCACTACAGACTTCCCTCTGGAGCAGCACTACAGAGATGTGCGTATCACCGCTCTCTATGAAGGCACTACAGGCATCCAGTCATTGGATCTACTGGGCCGTAAGGCACTCATGAAAAATGGTGCAGTCATCATGTCTCTCATGACTGAGATACAAAAAGATCTCGAGGCGGCATCATCCTACGATGAGCTCAGGCCATACGTGAAGATCATGTCTGAAAAGCTCGGACTGACGCAAAAGGTCTTAGGCCACCTGACACAGTTTGCTATGAAAGGAGACTTCGAGAGATTCCTCGCTGATGCTACGATCTTCATGGAGTTCACCAGTACGGTGATCATCGCATGGCAGTGGATCAAGATGGCTACCGCCGCTAAGCAAGCTATCGTCACTAATAAAATGGTCAAAACAGAAGACTTCTATGAAGCACAAGTTCATACTATGAAATTCTACTTCAAGTATGAATTGACAAAAACTACGAGTCTTGCTGAAATTTTATTGAGCGATGAGGTGTTGACTATAGTGAAAGAAGACAAAGTCGTAGAGGCTTTTGCCTAATATGATATTTAATTTTATAACTCAAACTATAAAACTCTAATAGAATGGATGCTACAGCATTGTTAGCACAGCTCAATGAGCAGGCACAGAGTACTGATCCTATCGGTGCGACTATCAAGTTTCAGATTGATGACCACGTGGTATACATCGATGGTACTGGCGACTCAAATGTGATCAGCCAAACAGATGAAGATGCTGACTGCACGATCACTACGAGCGTAGATACACTCATGCAGCTCAAAAACGGTGACCTCAATCCGATGATGGCCGTGATGGGAGGAAAAGTAAAGATCAAAGGAGATATGGGCTTAGCGATGAAGCTACAGTCACTACTCTCTTAAGGGACCGGGGACGATCTCGGTAGCTTTATAAAAATCAAAAATGGCTCTCTTCTACTCGATGAGGGCCATTTTTAGTTAGGAGAATAAAAGTCCTGCAATAAATCATTCACCGATACTACTCTATTCTTGAGAAAATCCTTGAGTGCTGGATAGATCAGCCCTATCTCCATAGAGATAGATTCTCGGCTACCTCTCATCACCATCTCCGGACGGCTCAATAATAACTTAGTAAAAACTCGCTGCGTCAAATCTCTGGCTTGGTCTTCCGATTTTTTGAGCTTGAGCGAAGATTCATAGAGCCAATGGTAGTGCTCAGCATAAAACTGATCCCAATAGCTTAAACTTTCCCCTGAGATCTCTTGTGGTTGGTCATTGATCATAATAACGGGTTCTATAGTTACTTAAACGATATAAATGACAATATAGTTCTCCCCATACCACCAATAGTATTGAGGATTTAACCAAGAGATAACAAATATTTTGCCAGATTAACTGCCTGTAGATGTAAGTATTAACTCGAGGGCGGTATACTTCAGCTCAAAGCGTTTTGCTAAGTATTCATTGGTGATATGGCCCTCATAAGCATATACGCCGTTTCGGATGCCATCATAATCATAGAGGACATCTTTGATCTTGCGCTGATGGAGGATCTGCAAGAGTAAGGGGGTCAGTAGGTTACTGATAGCTGCGGAGCTTGTACGTGGTACTTTTGAGGAGATATTGGGCACACAGTAGTGGATCACGTCATGCTTGACGAAGGTGGGATTCTTGAGGGTCGTCATCTCAGATGTCTCGATACATCCGCCTTGATCGATACTGACATCGATGATCACAGCCCCTTTTTTCATATTGCTGACCATCTCTTCAGTGACGAGGATAGGAGCACGACCTGTCTTAGAGTGCATAGCTGCTATCACGACATCTGCACTGGTCAGTTGATAGGCGAGATATTCGGGATTAATGGATGAAGTATGAAGCTGTCGGCCGACTTTATTCTGGAGTCGTATGATTTTGTTGATATCATTGTCAAATATCCTAACAGATGCTCCCAATCCTAAAGCCGTCTGTGTCGCATGCTGCCCTACTACTCCAGCGCCGAGTATCAGCACTTTAGCAGGAGGCACACCAGATACTCCTCCGAGGAGTACTCCACGCCCTTTATTCTCCGTAGAGAGTAGTTCTGCTGCAGTAAGTATAGTCAGTCGGCCGGCGAGCTCACTCATGATATGTATGATCGGAAATGAGCCATCCCTGGTATACAGATGCTCCATGGCGAATGCAATGACCTTCTTGTCTTTTAGCTTTGCGAGATACTCTTTAGAAATGAGTGGTAGTGGTGTCGGAGTGATAAGGATCTGTCCAGGTTTAAACATGTCCAGCTCTTCCAGTGTGGGAGGAGCACACTTAATGATGACCTGAGCACCATATACGGTAGCTCTGTCTTTTAAGACCTTCGCTCCAGCGTTGACATAGTGATCATCGCTATAGTGGGCTTTTTCACCCGCTTTGGACTCCACTAATACCTTATGCCCATAGCCAATCAGCGTCCGTATCGAGTTAGGGATGAGAGCTACCCTATTCTCTTGATAGTACAGTTCTTTTGGAATACCGATTACTGCACCCTCTCCTTTTTTGAGGACTTCCAGTGTCTCTACTTGGGTCTCGTACTGTCCTTGAGTAAAAAAATCAGAGAAAGAATATTTGTCTTTAATAGGCATAACTTAGTGTATTGTGATAGTCCGGCACGCCATCTCGTCGACCTCTATCTGTATCTCACAGTATTCTTCTGGCAGTAAATCTACGATAAGTTCGGGCCACTCGATGACACACAGCTCTCCTGAGTCCAAATATTCTTCGATACCAATATCAATGGCCTCTGCTTCATCCTTCAGCCTATAAAGATCCATGTGATAGACTGCGCCTCGGGAGGTGACATATTCATTGATGATCGAAAAGGTGGGACTACTCACCTCATCAGTACTCCCGAGGTGAGCCATGAGTTGTTTAACTAATGTAGTTTTACCAGCTCCGAGATCGCCTCTGAGCAATAAAATATGCTTATCTGACCACACATCTACTATGTCATCTATCAGATCACTCCACTCTTCTACCGTCGCTATTTTCCATTGTCGCATAGTCATATCGTCCCGATTATCATACTCGGCTACATATCTAACATCAGATATACAAAAATCATTCTAAATGAATAAGTTAGCGTCTACTCAGATCGCATTTACCCACTTATTAATTCGTATATTTGCAGCTTCTTTTAAGTAGTGAATATAAAGTCATTTCATGGCAGAGAACACAAATAATCAAAACAATTATAGTGCAGATGATATCACAGCCCTCGAAGGGCTGGAAGCGGTGCGTAAGCGCCCAGGTATGTATATCGGTAGCACCGACTCTAAAGGTCTTCACCATCTGGTCTGGGAGGTCGTAGATAACTCCATAGATGAGCATCTCGCAGGACATTGCGATACTATAGATGTACGCATCTTACCGGACAACTCTATAGCCGTACAGGATAATGGTAGAGGTATACCAGTAGGTATGCACCAAAAGCTGCAGAAATCAGCTCTCGAAGTCGTAATGACCGTCCTACACGCTGGTGGAAAATTTGATAAAAACACATACAAAGTATCAGGTGGTCTACACGGGGTGGGGGTATCCTGTGTGAATGCTCTATCCAGCTACCTACGTGCTGAGGTACAGAGAGATGGTAAGATATGGATGCAAGAGTACTCAGATGGTAAACCTATCACAGAAGTAGTAACTATTGGCGAAACTGATACTACTGGTACACAAATCAAGTTTTCTCCAGATCCTGAGATTTTTGAAGAGACGGTATATAAGTATGACATATTGGCGACTCGTCTCAAAGAGTTAGCCTATCTAAATAGTGGATTGACACTGACATTGACCGATGAGCGCCAAAAGGATGATAAAGGCAACTTCAAAACTGAAACATTCTACTCAGAAGGTGGTCTCAAAGAATTTGTGAGATTTCTTGACGAAAACAGGCCTCCACTTATCAACCAGCCTATCCATGTGATGGGATCAGAGGACAATGTCGAAGTAGAGGTAGCCCTCCAGTATAACACGAGCTATAAAGAAAATATCTACTCATTCGTGAATAACATCAACACGAGAGAAGGTGGTACTCACGTAAATGGATTCAGAAGAGCCGTAAATCGTGTCTTTACACAGTATGGTAAAGACACTGGCATGTTCAATAAGTTGAAGTTTAACATATCAGGAGAAGATTTCAGAGAGGGTCTTACTGCTATTGTCTCGGTCAAAGTGCCTGAGCCACAGTTTAAAGGTCAAACGAAAGGAGAGCTGGGCAACTCTGAAGTCACAGGTATCGTATCACGTGCAGTAGGTGATGTACTCAAATACTATCTCGAAGAAAATCCTCTACAAGCTAAAAAAATCGTAGAGAAAGTAATACTCGCTGCTACAGCACGACATGCAGCTCGCAAAGCTCGTGAAATGGTACAGCGTAAGACGGTACTCACCAGTGGTGGTCTACCTGGCAAACTATCAGACTGTAGCTCTCGCAATCCTGAAGATTGTGAGATATTCCTTGTGGAGGGAGACTCGGCAGGTGGTACAGCTAAGCAAGGTCGTGATAGAAACACACAAGCAATACTACCTCTGAGAGGTAAAATACTCAATGTAGAGAAAGCTCTCGAGCATAAGATCTACGAAAATGAGGAGATCAAAAACATGTTTACCGCTCTCGGTGTCAATATCGAAGAAGTAGAAGGTGAGCGAGTACTCAATATCTCTAAACTCCGCTATCACAAGATCATCGTGATGTGTGATGCCGACGTCGATGGTAGTCACATCGTGACACTGATCCTCACATTCTTCTTCAGATATATGAAGCCGCTCATTGAGCAGGGCAATATATACGTGGCCGCTCCACCACTCTACAGAGTGAGCCGAGGCAAGCAGTTCAGATACTGCTGGAATGAAGAAGAAAGAAAAGAAGCTGTCCAAAACTATGCAGCTGGAGGAGATGAGTCTAAAGTCAAAATCCAGCGCTATAAGGGTCTCGGAGAGATGAACGCTGAGCAGCTCTGGGAGACGACTATGGATCCGACTACTCGTATGTTACGTAGAGTCACTATCGAGGATGGATATGTTGCTGATGAAGTATTCACAATGCTGATGGGTGACGAAGTACCACCTCGTAGACAGTTCATCGAGGAAAATGCTACCTACGCAAATGTGGACATATAGATAATCTCCACACTTACCCTATAAAAAGCAAAAGCGCCTCTCGGAATCCCAAGAAGGCGCTTTTTTTTATTATTAGATCAATTACTTAGCACGTTTCATAAAAAAAGAGAAGCCACCTCAGGCGAGATGACTTCCTTTCACTGCATCAACCAAAAAATAAATCCTATTACTATTACTATCTATTATTTTAGACTCTGTTCTTTTTAATAAGTCACACATAGATCAGATTTTTTTCTTCTTTTTTTTGGAGAGCGTTTTTGGAAAAGAGAAGCCGACTCAGGCGAGCCAGCTTCCTTTCACTGCATCAACCAAAAAATAAATCCTATTACTATGTTTTCTGAATCTTTATCAGACGTTATTATGACACAAAAAAAAGTGAAACGTCACAGAGGTAATAATTATTTAACATTTTATTTGGCTCAAAATATAGTTTTTCAGGCAATAATATTCCTTTAACGTAAAAGTTTAACGCTTTGCGATTAACAAAGTTTACTGAGAGTATAGTTTTGTACCCTAGTGAAATCTGAATAGTCCTATCATGATACTTTTATTAGATCAAGGAAATCATAATCACCTGACAAAACACTCATATCTGAAGTATATTTGATTATGCATTTTACATATCTATTTCTGTTGCTCACATTTAGCTCGACTCTACATGATATCGAGACTATCCATGATCTACATCTGAGTCGTACAGATATCATATATAATCCTGAGACGGATGCATTTGAGATTACGATGAATATATTCATCGATGATCTGGAGGCAGCTCTTGACTTACAGGGGCACCAAGACCTCTATCTATGTACTGATCGAGAGGTATCTGATGCCGACTCTCTCATAGCGCTATATCTCACGGAGCATCTGATGATCTCATCAGGATCGAATACCCTGCCCTATCAGTATCTGGGCAAAGAAGTCAATGAAGATCTCTCAAGTGTATGGTGCTATATGGAAATACTATCACCTGACATCAGTGATGATATCTCTGTCGAAATGGATCTATTCAACGAGCTTTTTGATGATCAAAAGAACATAGTGAAACTACAATATGATACTAAACACAAGGATCACTATCTGCTCAGCAAGAGCGAAAAGACTGCAATCCTGAGTATATTATGATACAAGATGCAATCAGGGCTTTATTCGTACTTCCTATCCGAGTATATCAGTGGATCATTTCGCCGATTCTGAGCGGAGTATTCGGCATGCGATGTAGATATGAGCCTTCGTGCTCACACTATGCTGCTGATGCTATCAAGGAATGGGGAGTATTCAGAGGAATCTGGATGGGGACTAAGCGTATCTTGAGATGCAATCCTTGGGGAGGATTTGGGCCCGACCCAGTACCTCTCAATCCTAAGAAAAAAAGAAAGAATGATCAGACCACGTCGTAATAGAAAATCAGCAGCTGTCAGAAGACTCGCTCGAGAGACTGTCATCACGACTAATGATGTCGTATACCCATTATTTTTAACTCAGGGTAAAGGAATTAAAGATGAAATAAACTCGCTGCCGGGCAACTATCGATGGTCCCCAGACCGCATTTTAGCCGAGATCGATGAGTGTATGAATCTGGGCCTGCATAGCTTCATGATATTCCCCAAGATCAAGAATGAGCAAAAAGATAAGATGGCTACCTATAGCTATGCTCAGGAAAACTACTATCTCAAATGTATATCTGAGATCAAAAAAAGATTTCCAGAGGCATGTCTGATCAGCGATGTGGCGATGGATCCATATAGCACAGATGGTCATGATGGTATCGTCAGAGATGGTCGCATCCTCAATGATGAGACTGTAGAAGTACTAATCAAAATGTCAATCGCCCAAGCGGAAGCAGGATTTGACATTTTAGGCCCATCAGATATGATGGATGGACGAGTCGGAGCAATGAGAGATGCCCTCGATGCTCATGGTCATACAGAGGTATCCATCATGTCCTATACTGCCAAGTATGCAAGCGCTTTCTACGGTCCATTCAGAGAGGCACTGGACTCTGCACCTGTCGATGATCCCAATATCCCTAAAGACAAAAAGACCTATCAGATGGATCCCGCTAATAAAAGGGAGGCACTGATAGAGGCAGATCTGGATGCTGCAGAAGGGGCGGACTTCCTCATGGTCAAGCCAGCACTACACTATATGGACATCATCCAGCAGCTGAAAGAAAACTATGCACAACCGATCGCTGCCTATCACGTCAGCGGTGAGTGTGCTATGCTCATAGCCGCCTGCCAAAATGGGTGGCTCGACTATAATACAGCTATGCCAGAGACCCTACTATCTCTGAAGCGAGCAGGTACAGATGTGATCATCACCTACTTTGCTAAGGATTTTGCTAAAATGAAAAAGGAGGGTTGGCTTAGTTAGCCGCCCAGTCGTAATCTATCTTCTTATAGTCTTCGATACCTGTCCCCGCTGGGAAGGTCACACTATCGATCACATCGAGTCTACTCTGAAAGTCTAATTTCTCAATGTAGAATCTACCATCTACCTCTTTGGGCAGGACATAAATCTGTAGACCAAGGCGACCTTTTTTATCTAACCATGCATAGTCAAATCCCTTAGTCAGGTCATCGGACTCACTAAGTATATGAAAATCGTGAAACTCCCAATCCTTGCCACCAATAGCGGTGCTATACATACCTACTATTCTATTGAGCTGTACGATATTGACTGGTGTCTGAGGCACAAACTCTTCTTTGATTGGTTTTTCCCTATTCGTCTTGATCGCTTTGAGGATCAGATCAGCATATGCCTTAGCATCAGGAGCCTGAGCAAACGGCAGATCTTCGATAGTAGTCACTTTATTAGCAGTCGTGCTATCAGAGCCACCACATGAGATCAAGATGAGGCTGGTCATCACAGCGAAAAATGCAATTTTGAAAGTACGTGCCATAAGAGGTCTTGTGATTAATATTTGAATTTCTAAAAAGGCGCAAACATCTACATTTTATACGCACAATGTCAACAGGTAATTCCCCGAAAATGGAATTAGCTTTTATTTAACTATCTTGCTCAACATCACCAAGATTACCCTATGTTCGAAAAGATAGATGCACTTATTAGCCAATTTGCCAGCTATGCTTGGGGTTTACCACTGCTTCTACTGTTAATAGGAGGTGGTCTTTACTTGACACTTTTGTCACGTCTAAAACCCTATGGATACCTTCGTCATGCTATACAATTACTCAGAGGCCAGCATGCAGAGTCAGATGCTAAGGGAGAAATCAATCACCTACAGTCCCTATCTACAGCACTATCCTCCACTATTGGTATGGGCAATATCGCTGGTGTAGCGGTAGCTATCAGCATCGGTGGGCCTGGTGCCATATTTTGGATGTGGGTCAGTGGCATCATAGGTATGTGTACTAAGTTTTTCACAGGTAGTCTATCGATCATGTACCGAGGACACGACTCTCGAGGTCAGATACAGGGTGGCCCTATGTATTTTATCACTGAAGGCCTTGGCGATAAGTGGCGACCATTAGCAGTATTTTTCTCTTTAGCCGGACTGGTAGGTGCCTTACCCGTATTCAACGCTAATCAGCTCACTCAAGCCATACGAGACATCCTGCTCAAGCCGCATGGATTGTACAGTGGCATGAGTTCAGATATCATCGTTGGTGTATTGCTCGTACTATTGACATCAGTCGTCGTACTCGGAGGTATCAAGCGCATCAGCAAGACAGCAGAGCGACTCGTGCCATTCATGGTATTACTCTATTTTTTAGCAGTAGGATTTATTCTGATAGCCAATTTTGACAAGCTACCCTACTATCTTGGGCTGATCGTGACAGATGCTTTTCATGCTACATACTATACTGGAGATTCTTTTATGGGAGGCATGCTCGGTGGGCTGATCCTACTGGGTATCCGTAGAGGAGCATTCAGCAATGAAGCAGGTATCGGTACTGCTCCCATGGCTCATGGCGCCTCCAAGACGAATGAACCGACCAAGGAAGGTCTCGTAGCGATGATGGGGCCACTTATCGACACATTGGTAGTGTGTACCTTGACTGCATTAGCGATTTTGGTCACCGATACGTGGCAGACCAGTGAGTCCAATGGTGTCTCATTGACCGCTCAGGCATTTGGGCATAGTATCCCAGGTGTAGGAAAATATGTTTTACTGCTCTGCATAGCAGTTTTCAGCATTTCGTCTCTTTTCTCATTTTCATACTATGGGACAAAGTGTATGAACTTCCTCCTCGGAGCAGAAAGAGCTCATTGGTATAATTATTTCTACCTTTTGAGCATATTGATGGGAGCTGCTACCACATTGGATATGATGATCAATCTAATAGATGGATTTTATGCCTTGATGGCAATCCCTACGATGATAGCCACCCTCATTTTAGCTCCAAAAGTAATCGCTGAGGCGAAACGATATTTTGCTAAGATCTAATCTTGCCAGATTACGACCAATCCCAAGAAACGATCACCCAAGGGTGTCCGTCGGGAGCTACATACTCTTTCATTACTTTGAATCCCTGCTTCTCATGGGCCCTTAGGGAGCGAGTATTATGTGCTGAGATCTCAGTGATGATCAGATCAAAGTGACCAGCCATCTGCGTCTTCATCTCATCATATAGCTGATAGAATACTCCCTGACCTCTATGACTCTTAGCTACGCATACCTGACCCATGACTAAATAGCTCCGATCATGCCACTCTCTACGCTCCATCTCTACATCGATCTGAGCAAACATAGGCACTATCTCTGGCACCTCGTCTCGCAGCGACTCCATCATCGTCAATGCGTATCCCACCACTCTGTCCTCGTCCACAGCTATGATATGCGGATGTGGACGACTCATCCGATCGAGCATTTCGACAGTATGGTCACAGGTGACGAATCCCTGCTCTCGTGCCTCATCTGCCGAGATATGCTTAGCGAGATTAGCTTGCTGCAGTCTGCTGATACCTTTGATATCGCTTATGTCCTTGCTTTGGCGAATATTAATCTTTGGAGACATGGACTACTCTACCTTCTTTAGTTTCTACTTTTTTGACTACAGGATCACCGCTGTAGTATACGTCCAAAGTACTATAGAGATTGCAATAAAGAGAGTCTGACACATTGAAAAATGCATGTCCATACACTCCTCTACTTTTGTTTTTGTCCTGATTGATCCGGACTACCTTGGCTTCTACATGCTGAGCATCCAGGTTCATAGAGCCATCAGTGTGTACGACATTGATCTCATCTACCTTGCCTCTCAGTACGCTACCTCCCATACCTTTTTGATCTTCCACTTTTACATTTAGCTCTCGTCCGTCTAACAGCAGGTGTACATTTCCATTTTCTGGTGCCGTCTGATAGCCCCCAGCAAATCCACTCAGCATCAGATCTAACTTTTCAAAATACAATGTATATCGATCGAGCTTTTCCTGAGGGTAGATGATATTCCCTTCCTTATCGGCGCCTTTAGCACGGAGAGGAGTTTTGATACTACCCTCATCTGTCACTGTGATGGATTGTAGCCCCTTACCTCCGACATGTATATCTATAGCGACTTCGGCATTGCCACCTATTGGTTTATTGACCATGTCATTTTTATAGCTGACATAGAGTGTATCATTACGACTCTCTATCTGGACTGCAGAATACGCTGTATCGATACCCTCCATATGCACTACTCCTGACATCCTCCCATCGATCATCACCTCTGGGAAGGTCACATGAAGATGAGAATACTCAAATGACATTGAATCCTTAACAGCCTCTCCTTTGAGTATGTCTACCCCTCGTTTTATCAAAGCTGGTTCTTTAGGTACTACATGATTTTTGACATGAATCCCAAAAGCGGCAATAGATAGAAAAAACATCACCGTGCAGATAGCTATGAGTATAGAGCTTTTAGTTTTTAGCATGATATTCCTTTAATAAGTCATCGATAGATAGGCCGAGTGGTTTGAGTTTTTGCAGGAGTCTCGGTACATCCTCATTCAATAATTCTTCCTTGCGGTATAGCTTCGCTTTCTCTGGAGCTTCGTCCGTCACGAAATAGCCTACTCCCCGTTGCATTTTTATCAACGAGAGATCTGTCAAAAATGAATAAGTCTTTACTACCGTATTAGCATTCACCTCGAGTGCAGCTGCCAGCTCCCTCACAGATGCCATCCGATCTCCCGCTACCCGCTCACCCGATAGGATCTGATCGATCAGATGATCAGCTATCTGCAGATATATTGACTTACTCTCAAAAAAATCCATTAAATATATTTCGTTATGCCTCTAATTCTTGATACTTCAGATAGCTCAATATCAAACTGAGTATCGCAACTACGCCAAGTATCCAAGGATTAGATAGGAGTAAATTGTGCGAAATAAATCCTTCTTTAAAGCTATGCTCATTGTCAAAGACAAAGGAGCGATACCCTGATAAGGAGAAAAAATCGCTCAACTGATCTGTATCAAAATCAGGCAATAATATGATCATGATGATACTCATGAGAATGCTCGTCGCTAAGCGAATACCGATGAAAAATAGTACAACTTTGACAATTCCATACTTCTTAAAGCAGGATGCTAACCCAAAGAAGATGCCTCCATACAGCAAGTAGTATCCCACATGATGCCACAGCAGAGGATCCAGCAGCGATAGTCTCACATAATTCATCCCCCTCAAAGCCCCCCACTGATAAGTAATCAATGCATACAACTGATAAAGCAATAAAAAAGCGAGGGGAAATACGACTAAGGATAATATGACCTTCGCTCCCCACTTCTCAGGGATGGAAGCAGGTAAACTCAAATGAAAGCGACGGGACATTGTGTCTCCATACTCGCTGAATAAGATACTATTAAACAATAGTCCAATGCCATATAAAGCCAATGGGAAGTAGGTGATATGATATTTTAGCAGTCCATAGGAGTCTGGCACATTAATAAATGCTCTACCTACAGAATAAATAGTCCGACTGCTGGAAAAATTAAAGGTAGTATTAGGATTAGTCAGGCCTCTGATCAAGTCGGAGATACTAAATGCTGGCACTAAATAGTATAACATCAGCAGTGCAAAACCGATCCCAAAAACTAATAGGAGCTGCCGCCACTTATACAGCATCTCAGTAGTCATCAGCCACCCTACTCTGCGCATATGAGTATTAAGCCTGAGCATAGTCTTGAGTTTTGTGAAGTAATACTTTCATATGATCTCTTCGATCCAGTGTAGCATTGAATAATATCTCGAGATCGATCTCCAGCGAGCTGTGATCATATCTCCCGGCTCTCACCCCGAGATACCCTCCTGGTACTCGCTCATAGTAGAGCAGATCCTCATCCCCTGGCTCCGAGCGAAATACCTCAAAGCGTAGACACTCCTCAATCTCTGGCAAGCTATGATCTATCAATATCTCACCCTCATCTACCATGATCACGGCATCTATAAGACTGTGCAGATCACGTATCTGGTGAGAGGAGATGATCATCAGCCGACTATCATTGATGACATGATTGATGACTTTTCTGAATTGACGCTTAGAGGGGATATCGAGACCATTAGTCGGCTCATCCATGACGATGATGTTCGTCTGACAGGCGATCGCAAAGGCGATAAAAGCTTTCTTGCGCTGGCCAAAAGAGATCGAAGAAAATGATACAGATCTATCTACCTCAAATATCTCTAAGAGCTCAAAAAATAAAGCCTTGCTGAATGATGGATAAAATGGGCCATAACTCTGCACAAATCGTCTCAATGATCCCGAAGGAAAAAAAGGATCCTCTGGCACATAAAAAATAGAGCTCAAAAAGGCCGTCTGCCGACGTGTTGGATTATATCCCTTCACCCTTATCTCTCCTGAATTAGGTCTGAGTAGGCCCATAATAATCTTGAGGAAGGTGGTCTTTCCAGCTCCATTCTTGCCTAAAAGACCATATATCATACCACCTCGCAGCTGAGTAGTCACTCCCCGCAGGATAGGAGCCCGAGGAGTATAATGAAATCCTAAATCTGTAATCTCAATCATAACTATGTTTTAGTGTACTATCATACTAATACACTGCTATAATATGAGATTAATTATAATCTTCCAATTTTTCGCAACATTTTTGGCCATCCGTAGATAGATAAAGAATGAAAAATCTCGAAAAAGCCCTTCAGCTCGATAATAACGACCCACTTCGATCATATCGAGAGCAGTTTCTACTCCCAAAAGATAAAGACGGAAATCCACAGATATATTTCTGTGGCAACTCTCTCGGTCTGCAGCCAAAAACAGCACAGCAAGAGATCCAGGCGATACTCACACAGTGGAGTACGCTGGGAGTGGAGGCATGGTTTGAGGGAAAGACGCCATGGATCGACTATACCGATCGCCTGAAAGACTCCATAGGTCGCATCATAGGAGCACATTCCACGGAAGTGGCCATCGCTAATACTCTCTCGGTCAATTTACAGCTACTCCTCAGCTCGTTTTATCAACCGACACCTGATCGATATAAAATCATCATGGAGAAAGATGCCTTTCCCTCAGATCAATATATCATCCAGTCGCAGGTACGCCTCCATGGCTACGATCCTGCTGATGCTATCATCGAGATCGATAATGATGACCATCACATCCTCTCTGTGGCCTCTATCAAAGAGACGATAGCTGAGCACGGACAGACGACAGCAGTGATCCTACTCGGTGGGGTCAACTATATCTCTGGGCAACTCCTCCCCACGCAGCAGATCACTCAGTGGGGACATGCACAGGGCTGTCGAGTGGGATTTGACCTGGCTCATGCTGTGGGTAATGCTCCTCTCTCTCTACATGAATGGGGAGTAGACTTCGCAGCGTGGTGCAACTATAAGTATCTCAACTCAGGGCCTGGAGCCATCGGTGGGCTCTATGTACATGAGCGATATCATCATGATGAAAGCATCCACCGATTAGAAGGTTGGTGGGGCAATAAGAAGTCTACGAGATTCCTCATGCGAGATCATTTTGACCCGAGTATAGGCGCAGAGGCATGGGTGATGAGCACACCACCTCTACTCTCTATAGCAGCCATCAAAGCGTCATTAGCACTATTTGATAGTACATCTATCGCACAGCTGAGAGCTAAGAGTGAGCAGATGACGGCACTCCTGCTGGATAGTATCGCCGACCAGATCGGTGATCAGATCACCGTGATCACTCCCGGTGACTTTGATCAGCGAGGATGTCAGACATCGCTTGCTATTAAGGGAGCTGACAAAGCACTATTCTCACAGCTGATCCAAGCGAATGTCATCTGTGACTGGCGAGAGCCCAACATAATCAGGATATCGCCTGTTCCTCTATACAATACTTATGAAGAGATCGTACGCTTCGCTGATATACTGCGAAAGCTGATCCAAGAATAAAGTCTATTTTCACACTCAAATACAACAAAAACAACAGTCTATGTATAGCATGCTAAAGCACTCACACTCCGGTCTTAGATGGATCGTGTTAGCCCTATTGATCGCAGCGATCGTCGCTGCCTATCAAAAAATGTCAAAGAAAGACACCACAGAAGCAAAGCAACCATTCTTGTTTAATCTGATCGCTGTCCATGTCCAGACATTGATAGGATTAGTACTCTATTTCATCAGTCCAAAGGTGCAGCATGTCGAGGGCATGATGCAGTCAGCTGTTCTTCGATTTTATGGGATGGAGCACATCCTGATGATGATCATCGCTGCTGTGCTCGTGACGATCGGCTACTCCAAAGGAAAGAGACAGCCTGCACCACAGCGATATAAGACACTGTTCATATTCAATCTGATAGCTCTAATTATCATTTTGGCAGCGATTCCTTGGCCATTCAGAGCTGAGCTTGGAGGTAGTTGGTTTTAATTGAAATAAGGAATCAGAATAAATTCTAAAAAGGAGATTGTGATCACTTCACAATCTCCTTTTTATTTCTCAATTATCTTCACAGGCTTCTATCAGCGCTTCAAATTGCCCACCCGAAGTGACCTCAAAGCCTCCATCTAATTCTACTTCCGACTGAGCTTTATAGCTCGTTATACCATATCCAGGTATAGTACCATTGGACTTAATCGAGAGCGCCTTATATACAGATACATTGATCGCATCCTGATTATCATTATTATTGGTAATCTCAAGGTCTGGTAAACAAGTAGCTAATTCCACATTAAAATCACCGACTATAAATACCCAGCTTTTTGCGTCTCCCATATTATCATGACTATCTGTATATCCAGATAAAATCACCCGATAAACAGATGGAGTCCGATTAGCTAAAATCGCTGATGGAGTGACGATGATCCTACTATTTTGACAGGTTGTGTTAGTCTGTAGTGTATCACCTGTGATCAGATCTACTATGACTGCAGATGTATTGACCCCGCAGACGATGCTTTCAACAAAATCTATAGATATTTGATCATTCTCACTTTGATCATAGATATCATCTACAGGTTCTGGAATACCAAACACCATAGGTTTAGTACGATCTATGATGATAGTCCGTATTTCAGAATATTTTATAGCTCCTAATGGACATACTACCTTTAGTCTGACTTCATATATACCATCTGTCATAATCTCATTGAGATTCCAATTTTGCCTCTTTCCTGTTTCGCCTGTAGGTAGATCTGCTACAGGAAATACCATAGTGCCAGATGAAAGCCATTCTCCTGTACCTGCTTTAGCATACTGTAGAGTCACAACATCTATCTTAGTGATATCATAATCTCGCATTTCTACAGGTAGCAGATTGTTACTTTCAATATTCACGACAGCTCCATCAAACGGCTCTACTAAAGAGATAGTACTACAGGTGCTCCTAAAGTCAACGCTGAAGAATATTTCTTCTGTCAAAATAGGATCATAGAACTGTCCTGTACACTCTGGTTCGACTACTATTCTAATCTTAGGGAAACTATAAATATTAGAATTGATCGCAGTCTCTCTTCTTACTACTACTTGTACTGTCTCACTTACCCCAGGCGCAATAGTGATTTGACTGATATTATCATTTCCATCACCAATTTCTACTTTAGCCCCTGTACTATATCGGATATCGTTAGATATCAAATATGTTCTCGAATATCTACCGTTATTTCTGATCTTGAATCCAAATGCTACACCTTGATCAGATGGTATATCAGTAGCACTGGCAGGATAATCTGTATCATATGATAACTCAAATAGGTCAATTGGTACTGATCCTTTTTCGTATGGGCAGCTGGTCTCCGACCCTCTTGATACGAATATCGGTGTGCCATATCTAGGATCCTCGTAGATATCTACAGTAAATCGGTCAACAGAGTCATCATCTCCTAATGCATATCCTATTGTCACCTCTGTTTGCCTAATTGTGTCTCTGGATCGTCCTGTTTCTACCTTTACACGAGTCAGCTTCGAATTGGATTCTCCACTGCCTGCGATTTCCCATTGTCCACCTTTATTAACAATCGTATCCAGCTCTACCAAAAACTCTACTGTGCTGGTCGAAGATTGAATACTCGTTTCACTATATTTTACTGTACCTCCTCCTGTTGGAAAAGTTATATTGCCCTTTTTCTGATAAGCAGCATTGGCAATGACTCTAGCCTTAGTAAGCTCATTATCTTTTAACATATCTTCCCATACTTTGGCCTGGTTCAAAAAGTAGCCTGCAGAATCAGGAATCTGGTTTGCCTTTTCTCTTAGAGTTACGATTTCACTTTCAACTGCATACCCATATAGAGCAAATTTAGTTTTGATAGAATCTGGAGACCAAACTATGCCTTTGTTTAAATCGACTCGGCAGTTAGCGTTGTCAAATTGCAATTTATCAGTATCTGAGTACAAAAAATTCATAGCAAAACCAACGAACATATCACCGGCATCCCCTATCACAGATGCATCCGGCAGATTTGATGTCATGTATTCGGTAGATGATTTGATTTCAATCACTGACTCGGTGATTTTAGCCGTGTTGTCCGTTCTACTGATACTTTCATCTTCTGACATGATGCCTATCAGGTCAATACTCTCAGATATTGGCCCAGCACTTATCCCCAGTGAATAAGCTGCTCCTAGTTGTGTATACTCCCATGTCCCTTTTTCGTTTGCGCTTTTGATCGATGAGCGCATAGTAGTCTGATAGGAGGAATCTTGGATCATGTAGCTATAACTCAGATCTCCTGGTGGATCATGTAGAACCAAAAAAGGAATCTGTGGTGAAACAGTAATCTTTTTCTCTCCAATGGCTTTCTCACCCTGTACTAAGAAATCGAAATATTTACTGTCTGAATCATTTGATCTAAAATCTTTCGCCAGAACCATTAGTCTCGCAGTATGTGGAGCTTGTATAATCGGTTGTCCTCCGATCAATAGATAGTCCACTTTTCCGTTCAAAACTGGGATCGTCTTTTGAAATCCATCCGTTGATATGACTACTTCTCCCTCATCAAGTTGACAATTGTTGGCTTTAGGTCCCTCCCATACTTTTATTTTAAAATCAGGATACTCTTTCCCTTGCTCTAATAAACTGAATGGATATGCTTCGCAACTTGTTAGCGCTGGAATCCCCTCTAATTCGACTATAACTGCAGGGTGATAATAGATATACAGTGAAGAATCCGAATCAAAACTTATGTCGGTAGAATAACTAAACTTACCCAATTGATCCTTGACCCGTGAGGATTCATATTCAGAACTCAGATCTATATACAGATCTTCTGTTACTTCAACTAAGTATTCTCTAGCTGGCAAGGTGAGATTAAATGATTCTTGAACATCAAAAAAGGCTGAGAAACCACCTATATCAGCATTTTGATATACTCTAATCTGTACAGCTCCTCCTAATGGTCGATTGCAGCTTGCCCCCAAATATCCCACGAGATGCTCTGTACTTGTATCCTTAAAATCGATGTCCATAACATTTTGAGTTACATTGACTGTGCGCATAGGAGGGTCAAACGTATGTGCAGCACCTGTATCATCATCAATATATTCTGCTATGATAGTGTAGTTGCCTGCTGTAGGCACTATGATCCCATAATCTCCATAGTTATTCCCACCGGGAATATGTTTTGTGGTATCCATTCCTATGACAGTATTCAGATCTCCCTGAGCATATACTTTGACCACAACTCCATTTAATCCATGTGTCGATGTAGTAGCATTTTGAGTAAATTCTTGATATACATTTCCTGAAATACTATATACGGTATGGTCTACGAAATTGGCTATTTGAGGCGTACTTGAGGACAATATCACCTCTTGCGTGCTATCAGAGGTAGGAATATTGTTGATTCTGATATCATGATCTTCATATTGGGCTGTAATCTTAAATAGTGCAGAACTACTACCGTAATACAAATCTCGAATAAAATAAGACCCACTCATATCTGTAGTATCACACTTGCCATATAAATGAACAATCGTGGCTGTATCTAAAGGAATAGCACAGACTTCGACATTTTCTATCCCCACTTCTGTCTGACCTGGTAGTGCTGGAGCCACTACTTTCCCCCGTACTGCTCCATTAGCAGGTATTACGGTTACCTTAATTTCATTACTATCATCATATTGTGAACCACAAGCATTGGATGCTCTCCGTTTAAAAATCGTGGTCTGATCTAAATTGCCGGAATCATAAGAAGCATCAGTAGCACCCTCGATTTTAATAAAGCTTGCTCCATTATTAATACTGCTATACCATTCATACATAGCAGGTGCTGGATCGGTCGTAGCATCGACTACAGAGCTAAATGATCCCGGATCAAATCCCTCAGGGATGGTATTACCATCAGATAAAGCAATCTCTCCTCCATCAGCACTACCAACCAGATAATGAATCGTATCATACGCCCATCCTGATGTAACTCCACAGTACATAGCCTGTCTGCGAAAAACAATATCTTCTGTGCCCATGGTACCCGTGGTGCTCAAACTTGAAGAATTTTCTTCTAAAAGATTCTCAAAAGAATTATTGCCGACTTTCTTTTGCCATATATAGCTGATTGCCGGATTAGAAGCATCACCGATATCTCCATTTATCACAAAAGCGGCAGTTTCATTATTCAAAGTAGGGTTGGTTTGACCTTCACAGACTTGAGCGTTGAGGCTGGTAATCTCTCCTGCTGCTAATGCCTCCGATGGAGAATTATTGGATGTTACTGACAGTTTGAATGTACCTGTAGTGTTAAGGTATCCTTCGACAATAACATAATAGGTCCCTGGACACAGATCTTTGGTGATGGAGGATTTGCGATTAATAGGAGAAGTACTGATATCATCGTTGCTTGCTATCTTTCTAATGGACCCTGATCCTGGCCACCAAAATAAATGTAAATAAGTATCAAAATCGGTCAAATTATCATCGGTTGAGATCGTCACTCGTTTCATCGATCCAGTTACTACAAACTTATAGGTCACGTCCGTAGATGGTTGTGCTCCGGATCCAAACCATGCATTGGAATGATTATAATTGATGGATGATACCGCATCAGGAACGCTCTGAGTGCGATTAACATGCGTCTTCATACCATTAGATAATTCTCCAAAATCAAGAGGATTAAAAACATCATATCCATAATGATAGCGCCATATAGTGTTAAATGTAATCGAAGTCGGAATGACCAATGTAGTCGGAGGATGAGACAAAAGAGCTTGATTAGGTTTCCTTATACGCCAGATGCCCGGCAGATCACCTTCCTCACGGATAGGAAATGAATAGGTGCCCAATCGATTCGAATTAATTTCATCCTCATGATTTAAAGGGTAGCAGGGGGCGGTTCTGTCTGCTGTATTTTGCCCATTATATAAAGTTCCTGCATCATCATCTTCCCAGGCCATATATATGACATTCTGCAAAGCATCAAATGGCAAATTCTGAGCCGTAGACATAGTAAAGTTATGATAGGCAGTATCATAATGTGTACTCCAAAAGCAATATGCCTCTGTATCATAAAATCTCTCATTTCCTGTGATGGTATATGGAGATCCGTTTTGCCAATTAAGCAGCCATCTTGGTTCCATAGTGCCATCATTGCTATTCGACCAGTATTCATTTCTTTTAAATGATCTTGTAGTCGTATGTACGTTGATCTGATCATTGATTACCTGAGCGTAGATACTAGGCTGGTATATCTCTGAAGCAAATATCAATGTCAGTAATAGTAAAAAGGGTAGTATAGATTTCATAGTGGGTGTTGATGGTAAAAAGTAGTTATTCATTTATCAATATATCTCGACGATCTACTGGTCAAATAAATGCCTCGAGATCAATCTTTAGCTCTGTAATAGACATTCTGAGATTTTCCAAGTCTACTTTATTCATTTCTGCTTGGGCATTACTGAGCTTCAGTTGTTCTACTATTTGGTAAATCTCATCCTTGATTTTATTGGATAGATCATAATAATCTAACTCATTTGAGGCTGTAGACTTCATAGATTTCCACTTTCTAAATAAAAGTGGTTTTTCAATTCACAATAGTTAATAGTCCTATCTCAAAAGCTCTTCTGACCAGTCCTGCCGTATTACGGACTTCTAACTTATACATGAGATTTTTGCGATGAGTGATCGCTGTATGAGGACTGATGAATAGTTTACTCGCTATTTCTTGAGTAGTATTTTCGAAAGCAATCAATTGTAGCACTTCTTGTTCTCTTCTGGTGATATCCATGACTTCTTGATTTGATATGGTATAAAAGTATAGCAGAGCGGTGCCTACTGAAATAGGCCCAGATACCCAATTTGCATAGGGTCCAGACCCTATAATCATAATTCAGAGTTGAAAAAAAGGAGAAGGATCAGATCACTTCAACCACTGCGCATTATTCATGGCCCATTTCATTAGAGCATTCTGTTTGCCATCGAGATTGAGTTTCTTACTGATGGCAGTCCGATGATTAGATACAGTCTTTGGGCTGATGAAAAGCATATCTGCTATTTCTACAGTTGTTTTATTACGAGCTATCAACTTGAGAATATTCCTTTCATGTTTGGTCAGATTATCCAATTCTTGGGGTCCTTGATTGGAGTTTTGTATCAACATGTGCGTCAACGATGGATTGACATATGCTCTGCCAGCAGCTACCGACTTGATACATGTTATGATTTCGGCCTCAGAACTCTCTTTTAATAAATATCCCATCACACCAACTTTCATAGCATTTTGAAAAAATGATTCATCCTTAAAAAGTGTGAAAAGTATGAATCTGGTATGAATGCCTTCACTCATTAGCTTCTCTGCTACCTGTAAGCCACTTAGATGTGGCATTTCTATGTCAAGTAAAGCAATATCAGGTTGCATATCTCTGATCTTTGTCAATGCTTCTTGGCCGTCTGATGCCGATCCTATCCACTGCATATCGGATGTGGATCTGATTAGATCACTGATACCTTTTTTGAGTATAGGGTGATCGTCGGCATTGAGTACTGTAATCATAGCTACACTAATTGATAGGAATTATGATGTTGACATGTGTGCCTCCACCCTGATTATTAGAAAATCTCAATTTCCCCCCTATCGTACTTATCCTCTCGTACATAGTTTTGAGACCCAAGCTTTTTGATTGAGCTATTACCATATCATGATTAAAGCCTTCCCCATTATCTTGAATTGATATTTGAATATTCTTGGTAGTATTTTTTAATTCGACCTTAGCTGCAGTTGCCTTAGCATGCTTTACAATATTGCTCATGGCCTCTTGTATGATGCGATAGATGTTGATTTCTGCTGTATCGGATAATAGATTATTGATATCTTCTATCTCACTGGTGATGAATAGACCGGTTGATTTTTCAACTTTGAATAGGATTTCCTCTATAGCGGCAGTGATTCCAAATTTTTCGATTTGATAAGGGTGGAGATCTTGCGATATGCTTCTGACTTCTTCTATCGTATCAGTGATAAGATTCTGATTATCAAGGGTAATTGCAGTATTCTTCTCCAATTGCTTTTTGACTAACAGGAGTGACTGTCCGATACCATCGTGAAGGTCTCTTGCCAGTCGTTTTCTTTCTTCTTCCTGTGTAATAAGCAGTGCTTCAGCAAACTCTTTTTTGTCGTTTCTTTCTTTGCGCACTTTATACCATTGAAAGCCAAAAAGTCCTAACAAACCTAATGTCAGAGATCCTCCCATGAGGTAGTTTCTTTGGGATGTGATTTTAGTGTGATCTTTTTCTAATTGTAGAATTGAGATCTCTTGAGCTAAAAGTATTTTCTCTTTGATTTCAGTTTCATATAACAATCTTAGTTCCGATACTTGTTGTCGACTCTCTCGACTCATTATACTGTCTCTTAATTGAATGTAGTCGTTTTTCGCTTTCAGAGCGTCCTTATAGTCCTTTGAGGTTTCATAGCACTGCGAAAGAGATAGTTGAATTTGTGATAACAATTCCAAATCTTCAACCTCTTCCATTAGGGTTAAAGCATTAATCAGTAAAGGTAAAGCAGTGTTATTTCTGTTAGCTTCCATCATTAGCTTGCCAATTTCAAGATTGGATCGGGCCATATCACCCAGATATCTTAATTCTTCACGTATGGAGAGGCTTTTTTGGTGGTAATCCATGGCAGTCTCAAAGTCTTTCTTTTTGGCATATGCTTTAGCTAGGTTTTCATAGCTGTAGGATTCGCCTCTGACATCATTTGCGGTTTGTCTTATTTTTAAGGATGTTTCAAACAAGGATATGGCCTCATCATACTCCTCCTGTTTATATTTTATTCTTCCAACTTCTTGATACCCTCCTGCCAATCCAGCAGAATATGAGATTGAATCGGACAAGGAAATGCATTGCTCATGGTAATGAAGGGCATTTCTATAATCGCCCATATTAAAATAAATTATACCCAGATTATGAACAATGATTGCTTGCAATCTAATATCATTTATGGACTTGGCGATTTTTATTCCTTTTAGGTAATATTCAACTGCCGCTGCAAAATTTCCTTTAGCTTTCATCACCCTTGCTAGATCCAGATAAGATATACTTATTCCTCTTTGATCATATGTTTCCATGCTGATCCTAAGTTGAGTGTTGAAATGTTGTTCGGCCTCCACATGTCTTGCCTGCAAGAAGGTTACATCACCCATTCCTTTAGCCGCATTACGTATGCCTCTTTGATAATTGATACTATCGCTTAATTCATAACATCTTTTGTACGCTTGCATTCCCTCCGTATTGTCACCATTGTGCACCCTTATCGCTCCCAATATGTAATAAGATGAGGCTTCTTTCTTAACAGCCCCTAATGAATGAGCTATATTAACTGCATTTTGCGCAGCTTCCAGAGATAGTTCATACTTTCCTAAACTATGATAAATATATGCCAACTGATAAAAGCTTTCACCTTCTCCTCGTTGATCATCTAGTGATTGTGCTAATTCTCTTGCTTCTATAGCATAGGCCAGAGCTTGCTCTCCGTCGGAACTTTGAATTTTATCAGCTAATGTATTCAAGACTCTGACTCGGCTTGTATCATTCCGATACACACTCAGTAAATTGGTAAGACTATCGATATTGGCAAAAGAATGGGATGATGCTATGAGGCAAAATAGTAATATCTTGTAGAAGGGCATTTGCATAAGGCGATTCTTGATTAAGCTCTTATTCATTACACTGATTTACTCCAACTATCATTCTACTACATCCCTTTGCTCCTATGAGGTATCACGATATTCAGACGAGTGCCCACTCCATCATTATCAGAATATCGAATACTACCTCCTAAAGTATTAACCCTTTCATACATCGTTTTGAGACCCAGGCTTTTTGATTGAGCCATGGCAATCTCATGATTAAATCCCTTCCCATTATCCTGAATTGATATTTGAATATTCCGGACAGTATTCTTCAATTCGACCTTAGCTGCCGTTGCCTGGGCATGCTTTACTATATTGCTCATAGCCTCTTGTATGATGCGATAGACGTTGATTTCTGCCTTATCAGATAATAGATCATTGATATCATCTATCTCACTGGTGACAAATAAATCTGTTGATTTCTCAACCTTGGACATGATATCTTCAATGGCCGCAGTGATTCCAAATTTTTCGATCTGATAGGGATGGAGAGCTTGTGATATGCTTCTGACTTCTTCTATCGTGTCAGATATGAGATTCTGATTTTCGAGAGTCACTGCAGTATTCTTCTCCAATTGCTTTTTGACTAACAGAAGTGATTGTCCGATACCGTCGTGCAGGTCACGTGCCAATCGTTTTCTTTCTTCTTCTTGTGTAAGAAGCAGTGCTTCCGCAAACTCCTTTTTATCATTTCTCTCTTTTCGTACTTTATACCACTGGAATCCAAAAAGACCTAATAAACCCAATGTCAGAGATCCGCCCATGAGGTAGTTTCTTTGGGTGGTAACTTTGGTATTATCTTTTTCTAATTGGAGAATCTCTCTTTCTTTTTTCTCGGTCTCATATAGAGTTTGCATTTCTGCAAAACTCTCATTTTGGCTGACATTGAATAAGCTGTCTTTAGCAGCCAGGAGAATCTTTTGATATTGATACGCTCCTTTGAAATCACCTATAGCCTCATAGTAATCTACCATTGCTTGAGAAGACTCGTACAATGATTCGGCGCTATTAGCGTTCATAGCCCAATCATAGGATCTTTTTAAGTAAGGATAGGCTTCATTATATCTCTTTTCTGCCATGTTAAATTGAGCCAGTGCTCTGATACATGCCATAACCATTTTTTCAAATCCTAATTCCTCTCTCAGCTGAAGACTCTTTTCCATATATTCTCTCGCACGAGCCATATCGCCCATTCTTTTGTAAGTCCACGCCATCCCGAAATAGGTAAATGAAAGACCCCTTTTATCATTCTGATCAAGCCTGATTTCCTCTGCATTTCGATATTGAATCAAGGCTTCGTCGAGTCTATTTTGAGCTTTGAGAATTTGCCCCATATCCTGATGGACAAAACCTACTCCTCGATAATTTCCAATCTCTTGATAGTACTTCAAAGCTATCTGTGCATATTCTATTGCTTTGTCATACTTCTTCTGGATAAAGTATAGAGTCCCAATATTACTTGCCGACACACCCGATAGATATGGAATTTTCTTATTCTCTGCATATTGTAGACCTTCCAAATACTTTTCTAAAGCTTGATCTATTTTGCCAGTATATTCTGATATGATTCCGATATCATTTAGACCTCTCACTACACCTTCATCATATCCAATCGCTAAGCTAAAGTCATAACTCTCTTGGTATTTCTCCATAGCAAGGTCATACTCACTACTTCTTTCATGGATATCTCCTTGACCTTTTGAAGCCATCGCTAAGCCTTTGACATATTTCACCTCTCTGCCTATGACATACGCTCGATCGTAGTAGATCTGGGCACTATCTATATTACCGATTCTGTAATGGGCCATCCCCAGACATGTAAGAGCGTCGGTTTCTCCTTCTTTATCATTAGCGGATTGATACATAGAAAGGCTAATTCTTGCATTCACAGTGGAAGAATCATAGTTGCCTTGTGCTTGTTTGATTTGACAGATGTTGCAGTTGCTATGAGCTTCTCCGAGAGTATATTTAATCTCTTGACTTATAGACAGTGCTTCATTGGTATATCTCAGAGCCTGGTCATTGTCTACCCAAGTATTGATTTCGGCAAGTGCATTTAAAATATCTACCTTCTCAATACTGTTCGGTGGTGCAATCCTTAATGCCTCCTGCAGATTGTCCTGACCAGCTAAATAATTGATAGAATAGCAGCACAAAATGATTATCATAAGGGCTCTGTCAATATTGGTTGTGCTGTTCATTTCATCAATTTACAGAAATATCAGCACTCCTTATGAACTGGAAATAGATATAGTCTAAGTTGAATGAAATTTCCTACTGCGACCATGCACAGGACATCAGCAATCGAGCCTAAAGAAATGACCTCTATTCAGTCACCTTCAAAGGGTGATTGAACAAAAGTGTAAAGAAAATAGCCAATGATCGATTACTACAGGATATCATCCATCGATACCTTCTCCCCGATGATCCTAGACAGGTCAGAGATTTTCACTCTCTCCTGACTCAAGGTATCTCGATCTCGGATCGTCACGGCATTGTCTTCTAAAGTATCAAAGTCTACTGTCACACAGTATGGCGTACCGATCGCATCCTGTCGTCGATAGCGACGTCCGATAGTATCCTTCTCGTCATACTGCACATTCATCGTCTTGCGGAGCTGACGAGTGATGTCTTCCGCCACATTAGTGAGCTCTTCTTTATTTTTCAAGAGTGGCAGGACTGCACATTTGACGGGAGCTACCGCAGGATGTAGCTTCATCACTGTACGAGTCGACTCCTTACCATCAGCATCTGGCACCGTCTCCTCCTGAAGTGCTAAGCTCACCTGTGCTAAGAACATACGGTCACAGCCTATAGAGGTTTCCACTACATATGGCACATAGTTTTTATTCTCCTCCACATCAAAGTACTGTAGCTTTTTACCTGATAACTCCTGATGGCTGCTGAGGTCAAAGTCCGTACGAGAGTGTATCCCCTCCAACTCTCTGAAACCAAATGGGAACTCAAACTCGATATCGACAGCAGCATTTGCATAGTGTGCGAGATTGTCATGATCATGATATCGTAGCTTATCGGCTGGTACGCCCAGATTCTTGTGCCACTGTAGTCTGGTTTCTTTCCAGTGCTTGTACCACTCCATCTCAGTTCCTGGCTTCACGAAAAACTGCATCTCCATCTGCTCAAATTCTCGCATTCTAAAGATGAACTGACGAGCTACGATCTCATTTCGGAATGCCTTACCGATTTGCGCTATACCAAATGGAATCTTCTGACGAGTCGTCTTTTGGACATTTAGAAAATTGACAAAAATCCCCTGAGCTGTCTCTGGTCTCAGATATAGCTTTCCTTCTTCACCAGCGATATTCCCCAGCTGTGTGTTGAACATTAGATTGAACTGACGCACATCGGTCCAATTTCTGCTACCACTCTCCGGACATGCTATTTCGAGGTCCTCGATGAGCTGCTTGAGCCCTGCCATGTCTTCATTCTTCATGTGTGTGCCGAGTAGGCCCATCACACGATCTATCTCTGCCTGACGATCGAGGATACGCTGATTAGTCGATCTGAACTGCGCCTCATCAAAGCTGTCACCAAATCTCTTCTGCGCCTTGACCACATCTTTCTTGATCTTATTCTCGATCTTCTCACAGTACCCCTCTACGAGCTGATCAGCTCGGTAGCGCTTTTTACTATCCTTATTATCCACGAGTGGATCATTGAATGCATCTACGTGTCCCGATGCCTTCCATGTCTTAGGATGCATGAATATAGCGGCGTCAATACCTACGATGTTTTCGTGCATCTGCACCATCGACTTCCACCAGTACTGCTTGATATTATTTTTGAGCTCGACACCATAAGGTCCATAATCATATACCGCCGCCAAACCATCATAGATTTCGCTCGACTGATAGATGTATCCGTATTCCTTACAGTGTGATATTATATTTTTAAAGTCCATTTTCTACTTTATGTTAGGATTGTTGAATTGTTTTAAATAGTTAAATCGTTTCAACTACCATTATTGAGCCGCTAAAGTATTGAGATATCTGATAAATCCTTTAGTCAAGTTTTGAGTTTTCTGTGTTTGCGTCATTAGTTGTTCATAATCATTGAGAGTCATAAAACCTAAGCTTTTACAGGCTATCAGCATATTCTTGACCTCAGAGGTTGAGCTATTTGCTATCACCAAGAATCTGATAGTTTCTTTTGTAGAGGTTCGTTCAAAACCTTCAGCAATATTGTTTGAAATAGATAATGTGGCCCGCTTGAGTTGATCTTGTAGTGAATACTCCCTTCTAAATGTATCGTTACCCAAGACATTATAAATCATAATTAACAAATCATGCGCCGACTTCCAACAATCCAACTCTTCAAACTTTGATATTCGTGCCATATTATTGATACCTATGTACAAACAATTCAACTATCAAAACTATTAAAACCATCTAAACTTAGTTTTTATCCCCCCAACTCTTCTGCTCTTCTCAGCGCAGCTTGTACTCCTTCTTTGAATCCTCGCTGTACTTCTTTCGTATTGAATCCTTTGATGGCTGCTTCGGTAGTACCTCCTTTGGAGCTGACTTTTTTGATCCATTCCTCGCATGAAAAATCATGTTTATTGAATAAATCTACGGCCCCTTTGAAAGTCTGATAAGTCAGTAGCTCAGCTTCCGACTGGGTGAATCCCATATCCTTAGCGGACTCGATAAGGGACTGCATGAAATAGAACACATAGGCCGGACCTGATCCTGACACAGCCGTAGCAGCATTAAGCATTTCTTCTCGCTCGACATAGATCGTCTTACCGGATGCGGCGAGTAGATTCTGTACGGTGACGAGCTCGACACGAGTGACATCATCTGATGAAGTGTATACGGTCATCCCTGATCCGATCTGTGCGGGTAGATTTGGCATCGCTCGGATGACTTTCTGAGCATTGAGCCCCTGAGAGATCGTATGGATAGTGACTCCTGCCATGATCGATAGCACGAGTTGCTGCGGATCCATGTAGTCTTTGATCGAGTCAAATACGATATTGACATCCTGTGGCTTCACCGCTAATACGATGAGGTCCATCTGCCGGATGTATTCGCCGGGATTACCATATACTTGGCCAATCTCATATGAGCGTAATTCTTCTGCTTTTTCAGGAGATTTCTCGAGGATATACATATTACCGAGCTCTACGATGTGGGATTTCAAGAATCCTCGTGCATAGGTCAAGCCCATATTTCCTCCTCCTATTATTAGTATTTTCACCGTTAAGTTTATTAGATTTTAGTGATTAGACTTTAGTTTTTATTGATCTTTTCAGGCCCTGTATCATTTTAATGATCTCTTCTATCTCGACATACATTATTGAGAAAGTCTCTTCATTTACGTAATGCCGTGACTTAGCTATATGTAAGCAAGCTTCTACTTCAACAGCTGATCGGAGTGAATAGGATAAAAATCGCAAAAACTCTTTATTTGATTGCCCCGTAGATCCTTCTGCTATATTCAATATTACTGAATCAGCAGCCCGTTTTATTTGATTAGTTAATGAATATAGTTCCTCTCGAGGCCAAGATTTCACTAATTCATTTATACTAATATTCAAATCTATTCCACGCTGCCAAAACTTTAACTGTTCAAACTTAAACGCCATCAATCCCGATATAAAATGAGATAATCAGTAGACGAAGCTAAAAACTATCATTTAAAGTATATTAGCTCAAATCTATAGACTACAGTCTAACGACTAAAATCTCCATCCATCAGAATTCACTTGTAAAATGGAACTCCACTTCGGGGTGATTCTCCTGTACCGTCTTCAGTCCCCACTGTGACTCTGCCATATAGACCAGCTTGCCATCTTTATCATGGGCGATATCCTTCTTTCGTCGATCTATGAACTCTTTGAGCACCTTAGGATCATCGCAGCTCACCCAGCAGGCTTTGTGGATACGGAGAGGCTCGTACGTGCAGCTGGCTCCGTACTCATGCTCGAGGCGGTACTGGATCACATCAAACTGTAGAGCACCCACTGTACCAATAATCTTACGCTGACTCTGCTCCATAGTGAATAGCTGCGCTACCCCTTCATCCATCAGCTGTGCCAATCCCTTATTGAGCTGCTTAGTCTTCAGTGGATTGGCATTATTGACAAATCTAAATTGCTCTGGAGAAAAGCTTGGTATTCCTTTATAGTTGAGCGACTCTCCATCAGTGAGGGTATCTCCGATTTTGAAGTTGCCACTATCATAAAGGCCGACGATATCTCCAGGAAATGCCTCATCTACGACTTCCTTTCGGGCTGCCATGAAGGATGTCGGATTCGAGAATTTTAACTTTCGCTCCAAGCGCTGATGCTGATAGTTAGTATTTCGCTCAAAAGTCCCAGAGCACACTCTGAGGAAAGCAATTCGATCTCGGTGCTTAGGATCGATATTAGCATGTATCTTAAATACAAAACCCGTAAAACCATCCTCATACGGATCGACTGTACGCTCCTCGGTATCTCTCGGCAGTGGCGACGGAGCAATCTCTACGAAGCAATCCAAAAGCTCCTTCACTCCAAAATTATTAATCGCACTACCAAAGAATACGGGCGATATTTCTCCTTTCAGATATTCGGATACATCCAGATCAGGATAGACCTCTGAGATCATCTCGACCTCTTCACGGAGGGTATCGGCTGCTCGCTCTCCGACGATCTCATCCAGCTGTGGATCACTGAGATCGGTGAATGTCATGGTCTCCTCTTCTGTCTGCTTACCATGGGCGCTGAATATGCAGAGCTTTTTCTCATAGAGATTGTACACTCCCTGAAATCGCTGCCCCATACCAATCGGCCAGGACTGAGGTACTACATTTATCCCCAGCTTTTGCTCGACTTCGTCTAATAAGTCAAATCCATCTTTACCTTCTCTATCCAACTTATTGATGAATACGATGATAGGTGTCTTCCGCATTTTACAGACCTTGACGAGATTTTCTGTCTGCTCCTCGACCCCTTTTGCCACATCGATCACCACAATGACGCTATCCACAGCCGTGAGCGTACGATAGGTATCTTCAGCGAAGTCTTTGTGACCTGGCGTATCGAGGATATTGATCTTTCGATCTCGATAGTCAAAAGCCATGACCGAGGTCGCTACTGAGATCCCTCTCTGACGCTCGATATCCATAAAATCAGACGTGGCGCCCTTCTTTATCTTATTTGACTTGACCGCTCCAGCGACCTGTATCGCCCCACCGAATAGGAGTAATTTTTCTGTCAAAGTCGTCTTACCAGCATCAGGGTGTGATATGATGCCAAATGTTCTTCTTTTTTCTATCTCTTCTTTTCGACCCATTTGGATAAAATCTTCGTCTAAAAAAACGGACTGCAAAAGTATGGTTTTTAATCCATGTGATTCTTTATTTTGCAGGCACTTAGGCTCGACAGATTGGGTCTGATAGACCATCAAGGATATTCAAAAAGCAAAAGAATGTTAGAATTAGGAGGTATTGTCATTTTAGGAATCTTGGCTCAGTGGATCGCTTGGAAGCTCAAAGTACCAGCTATCTTACCACTGATCATCACAGGTCTGATCGTAGGTCCACTCTCGACTCTGTGGTCTGCAGGTGGCGAAAAATGGATCTCTCCTATCTGGAATGGACATCATGGTCTCTTCCCAGGTGAGAGCCTCTTTCACTTCGTGGAGCTGGCCATTGGGATCATCCTCTTTGAGGGAGGGATGACCCTCAAGCGAGAAGAAGTCAAAGGAGTCGGCGATACCATCGGTAAGCTGATCAGTGTCGGGGCTTTAGTGACTTTTGCCCTATCTACGCTGGCTGCACACTATGTGGTCAATCTTAATTGGTCAATATCTTTCCTATTCGCTGCGCTGATCATCGTGACAGGACCGACAGTGATCGCACCGATCCTTCGGAATGTCCCACTCAATCGTAACGTAGCGACAGTCCTCAAGTGGGAGGGGATACTTATCGATCCTATTGGCGCATTGGCTGCCGTATTAGTCTATGAGTTCATCAGTGCTGCAGGGCACCATGAAGGGAGTTTCACCTCGGAGGCTATTCTCCAGTTTACGCAGATCGTGCTCATCGGTCTATCGCTCGGTACGATAGCCGCTCTTGCACTTCGTGAGATGCTCAAGCGACACATGATCCCACATTATCTACTGACTATATTTTCATTAGCATTCGTTTTAGCTTTATTCATTGGCTCCAGCTATGTTGTGCATGATAGCGGACTACTCACAGTAGTAGTCGCTGGTATGGTACTTGGCAATATCGATGTACCATATATGGATGAGATTACCTATTTCAAGGAGTCATTGGCGATTCTTTTGATCTCGATACTGTTCATTTTGCTTAGCGCTAATATTGACCTTGAAGATCTCATGTTGCTGCAGGATTGGAGACCATTGACATTGTTTGCCCTGGTCATACTGGTGGTGAGGCCACTCTCCGTCTTCCTGAGTACCAGCAAGTCTACGCTGACCACTAAAGAAAAATTATTCATCAGCTGGATGGGCCCAAGAGGTATCGTAGCTGCTGGTATCGCATCCCTATTTGGACTGAAGCTCCTGAAAGATGGATTTCCTCAGGCAGAGTACATTACGCCATTAGTCTTCATGGTGGTACTCGGCACAGTCCTCCTCAATGCTACTACTGCTAAGCTCGTGGCTAAACTTCTCGGCGTATCCCTTGAGAGCAGCAATGGCATCCTCATCGTGGGTGCTACTAAGCCTTCTCGACTCATCGCTGACTATCTACAGAGCTGTGGCATCAATGTGGTGCTCGTCGATAGTAATAAAAACAATATCAATAGAGCTGACGCCATGGGCCTCAAGGCTATCAATGCGAATATCTACAACGATGACCTATCGACTAACCTCGATCTGAATGATGTAGGTATCATCATGTCTATGACTGGTAGTAATGAGGTGAATAACTATGCTATCACTAATCTCAAGAAATTCTTTGGGGAGACAGGAGCTTATCGTCTGATCACGCCAGAGGAGCTACGAAATCCAGCGAATATCGATAGTCATGGCTTATTCTCAGCACATGATGACTATATCAATATCAGCGAGGTAGCTAGAGATCACCCACATGTCAGAGAGCATGTAGTGACAGACGAATCCCGAGTAGCAGAGTTTTACACCCTACTCAATGAGACTACAGAATCAGTCCCACTTTTCGTCAAGAAAGCGGATGGCAAAGTCAATATGATTTTAGCTACGGATACATCTCTTGCAGCAGTCGAGGGCGACACCATCGTATACATGGGTCAAGAACTCACGCTCGAGGAAATAGCTCCTACTGAGGAAGCCCCTGCCGCTGAGCAAGAATAATCTGATCAAGACTCTACCACTGCGAGTCCAGCCTCTTTCATCACATAGGTCATTGAGAAATCTATCATCTCATTATTGACATCTCTGTGGCGAAAGAGGTTTTTCTTTCCGTCAAAATTGACTACTGTGCCCACTGGTATTTTGACAGTATAGTCATAGCATTGATTTCTGTATTTTTTACCTTTTGGTAATCTGGTATGGGTAGGGATCATAGCTCTATCGTCACTCCACTCAGCCTCATGTATCGGCGTATGCATATATCGTTCGGCGCTTGATCGATACGCTCCAGAGGCCCTCGATGTTTTTACGACAGAATAGGTAGAGGAGCTACTCGGCACCATATGGACATTGACATTCTTCAAGTAGATTTCACCTTTATTGATGAGTAGGCCATCAAATGTCACTTGAAGCTTATCACGATTGATCACGTCATCATAGGTATTAGCTATCGAAAAGGTCAACGAATCTCCAGCGGTCAACTCTTGCTCCATGACGATCTGAGAGTCCGAAAACTCATGGATAAAATTTCTCGCACCGAATAAAACCGTCAATCCACAACATAAAATGGTCACTATCCAAATTCCAAATGTAAATCTTCGCACTCTCTTACTGACTCGATAGCCAAATAAGATCCTAAACAATAACCAAATCAAAATGATAAAAGGAATAATCCCCAGACTCACAATACCTGAAAACACTCCTAAATATCCACTCACCAAGGGCTCTGGTGAGACTGCTGGAATCAGTGGCGTCAAGAAAAACCCTCCGAATGCCATGCCTATCCAACTAACTAAAAAAGCGGCGATCACAATGATCGCCACCAACTTTATAATGGGGAATAGTAATTTTTTGAATAATCCTATAACTGCTCCAAAGAGAGTCCCGATCCCCAAAACAGCTTTGGAGATGAGCGACTTAGAGCTCTGCAGATGAGGGTCTACCTTTTTTTTTTCGAGTTGAACTCTCGAGTGAACTCATTGATTGTTTCACTCAGATTATTGAGTTCTTCTTCTACTTTCTTAGCGATATTGGAGACGTTAATTTTCTCTCCTTTCATCGAGAGCTTATCTCCGGCGGTCTTCGCCTCTGGGATCGCCGCCCAGAGAATGAGATAGAGGGGTAGAGACACACCGCCACCGATCAAGCCAAGCACAAAAGCTATCCGCACCCATACCGGATCTGGTATGCCAAAGTAAGCTGCGAGACCTGAGCTGACTCCACCGACTACTTTTTCATCGGTATTTCTGAATAAGCGCTTACCAGTCTTGTAGGTACTTTTTTGCTTGCTCCCTGTAGTTGATGTAGCGGGCTCCTCATCCTCAAAGATGTCCTCTGACGATGCGCCAAACTCCTCAGGTCGACCCATGATAGCGATCACTCGCTCCACCTCTCGCATACCTACGATAGGCTGGCCTTTGAGCTCTTCATTGAATAGCTCTGCTATTCGTGCCTCGATATCAGCGATGATATCATCGCAGCCCTCCGACTGAGCGAAGTGATTTTTTATAGTAGTGAGATATTTATCCAGCGTGAAGAACGCATCATCATCGATCGTGAAAGGATATCCCCCTAAATTAATATTGAATATTTTGTTCATTTTGATTCAGTTATAAGTTAAGCAATTCCCCCTCGGGCGTCACTCATTCTTCGGATTTTTCGTTAGTAGTTGATTTCTTGGTCGCATTATTTACTGCTGAGTTCAGCTCTTTCCAGGTCGCCATCAGTCCATCGAGAAAGCTTTGTCCTTCATCTGTCAAGCTATAGTACTTACGTGGAGGTCCACTGGTAGATTCTTTCCACTCATAGTTGAGCAGATGAGCATTCTTCAGTCGAGACAGCAGTGGGTAGAGAGTTCCTTCTACGACGATGAGTTTGGCCGCCTTCAGCTTATTGATGATGTCTGAGGGGTAGGCCTCTTCTTGAGATATTATCGATAGCACGCATAGCTCGAGGATTCCTTTTCGCATTTGTGCTTTTGTATTTTCAATGGTCATATCATTTCATTTATGAATACGATTCAAATATACATGCAAAAGCAAGTACTATGCAATACAAGGTAGCTTAACTACGCAAAGTACTATATGAATGCTTGAATTTTATCGATGAAAGTAATTTTAGGTAGCAAGTGAGCAAGTTCAAAAGTCGAAGATGCTTCTATTCGGCCATCGAACTCATCCTCCTGTCCTTCTCTTGAAAAAGAAGGATGGCACTCTACGGTTTCATGCGAAGTAGTTTGTGCAATGAATCAAATACTTTTTCATTTTGACCGTAGGGAAAAATCTATGTTGATTATTGAAGTCACATCATATTGATAACAAAGATCTCTCTGTGCCATCGAGATGAAAAGGTAGTGGGGACTTCTTGCTATTGTGTTGGTATTCTGGTTTGTTCACCTCCGAAGTCAAAGTATATCTCCCTCGTGCCGTGGTCGATTTGACAGTAAATGATTATTGAGTGATTGGCAACTATTGACCTTTTAGCAAAATATAGATACAAATAAGTGATATCATGAATAAAGCCATATGCCTGCTGCCTTTAGAGTATATGTCATAGTTATCCTACCGTTTTGATTTATAACCATAGATCCAATTTGCTATACAAAAGATTAAGACTAATAAAGTTATAACTTGCTGTTGGCTCATGTTTGAAGAAATATTCGATTCTTAATATACACAATACTCTCACCCCAACATCACAAGCATCTGCCTCATACGCTCAAAATGCTCCACGTTATCATGAAGCACGATGATGTCATCTGGACGTAGAACTTTTTTGATTTTCTCCATCCGCCGCTTGACATCTATATCCTCTATGAAGTCTCCGGGCATCACAGACCACATCATGACTTGGTGATCGTTTTTTATAGCTCGATATTGGCGAAAGCCTATCTGGCCATAGGCTGGTCGATAGAGAGTAGACCCTGTGATCTCTGCACCTCGCTCTACATTTTCACGAAAGTGATCTACTGATAGCTGCCATCCTCTGAGATGCTGATAGCCATGATTAGCCACTTGATGACCTCGCTGTCGGATCTCGTCCATCAGCTCGGGGTACCGCTCAGCCTGCTCCCCTATCAGAAAGAATATGGCTCCCTGATCCATCCTATCCAGCTCATCGAGGATCCACGGAGTAGTATCTGGATGCGGGCCATCGTCAAATGTCAATAGCGGTCTATCACCATCCGCTCGCCGCCAGACTAATCCACGACAACAGCCCTGTATCCATCGGGGAACTCTCGTGAAATAGAGCTGTTTATTCATTTTAATAAAAGCTTATTCTGATTTATCAGGCGAACCTGATACAATGGTAATATTTTTGCACAGCTATAATAGTAAGAAACAATAGAATCCATGAGCAAAGGAGTAAGAGTAAGATTTGCGCCCTCTCCGACGGGGCCATTGCATATAGGTGGAGTTAGGACTGCTCTCTACAATTATCTATTCGCACAAAAACATAATGGGACATTCATCCTCCGTATCGAGGATACTGATCAGACCAGATATGTCTCAGGCGCAGAGGCCTACATCATCGAGTCGCTCAATTGGCTGGGGTTGATACCTGCCGAGAGTGTGGATCATGGTGGAGACTATGGGCCCTACCGACAGTCAGAGCGTCGAGATATATACACTGCTCATGTAGAGCAGCTGATCGAGGCAGGACATGCCTATTATGCTTTTGATACTCCTGTGGAGCTCGAGGAGATGAGGGAGCGAGAGAAAGCTAATGGCAAGCACAGCCCTAAATATGATGCCAGCATCCGTATGACGATGCGCAATAGCCTGACTCTCTCTGATGCCGAAGTACAAGACCTAATCGAAAAAGGTGAAAATGTCACCGTCCGGATGAAAGTACCAGAGGGCGAGGTCATCGGATTCAGCGATGAGGTGCGAGGTAGAGTACAGTTTGACACATCAGAGCTCGATGACAAGGTCATACTCAAGGCTGACGGACTACCTACCTATCATCTGGCGAATGTCGTCGATGATCGTCTCATGGAGATATCTCATGTGATCCGTGGCGAGGAGTGGCTCAGCAGCACTGCTCATCATGTATTACTTTATAGATTTTTTGGCTGGGAGGCGGAGATGCCGGTATTCACTCATCTCCCTTTGATCATGAAGCCAAGTGGTAAGGGTAAACTCAGCAAAAGAGATGGCGCTAAGTTTGGATTCCCGGTATTCCCACTGGAGTGGAATGATGAAAAAGAAGGAGCCATCTATGCAGGATTCAGAGAAGAGGGATTTTTGCCAGATGCATTGATTAACTTCCTATCGCTACTTGGATGGAGTCCTGGTACTGACCAAGAGATGTTCACCAGAGATGAATTGGCACAAGAATTTTCAATAGCTAAGATCATCAAATCGGGAGCTCAGTTTAACTATGATAAAGCAAAGTGGTTTAACCAGCAGTATATCATTGCCTCGCCTACCAGTGAACTATTGGCCTTGGTAGCTGATGACATCAAGGCTGTAGGAGGTGATCTCTCCGATGAATTTATCAGTGGTGTGATCGACATGCTCAAGCCAAGAGTCGAGAGCATCGGCGAATTTGTGACAGAGGGCACCTACTTTTGGTCAGCACCTACAGCATATGAGGAGAAGCCACTCAAGAAGAAATTTAAACTGGATAATCAAGCTCACTTTGAGGAGATCATATCAGCCCTACAGGCGAGTGATGCATGGGACGCTGAATCTCTGAGCGCATTAGTAAAAGGCTTCATCAACGACAATGGCTTGAAATTTGGAGAGATACTCCCTGTGCTACGTATATGTATGACAGGCTCGATGGCAGGGCCTGACTTATTTGAGATGATAGCACTATTGGGTAAAGAGGAGACCGTATCTCGTCTACAGCAAGGACTCAAAGAAGCAATAGCAATAAAAACTGCCTCATAAACAATGGATAATAAGAACAAAAAAACACATGAGGAGCTAAAAGGATTTGACATCAAAGTCGATCCATTTGGTCAGATGGAGACGAATATCTCTATCGATGATCTCAATGCCTTCCTCAATGAAAACGTGGAAGACAAAAGACTTAACTCAAAAAAAGAGGAAGAATAAAAGAGCAGCCTACATATCATATCCTCTACTCCATGCGTATCGTCATGATAGGACTCATGGCTTTGTATACCAGCGTCTCATCTACTCATGCAGCAACTGACACAATATCACCCGTGATACTCACACCTGCGATGGATCTGGTGGTGAGCTGTGATCTGGCCATCGAGGATAGTCTACAGGCATGGTATGATCGCTTTGCAGATCTCGAGGCGATGGATGATAGCTCATTAGTCACGCTGATGACTACGCTCACAGCCCCTCAGGCTCTGGAGCAGCTCGATCTGGACAGATCGATACAGTGTGGCACCACAGGTATGGTCGAGGTAGGATTTTACGCTATTGATAGCTGTGCCAATCATAGTGATACCAGTTTTGCGGTGTTTGAGGTGATCGATACGTCTGGACCGGTATTCACAGTGCTGCCTTCTGATTACAGTATCATCTGCCAACCGGGACGCAACGATAGTCTCAATAACTGGATCGCTACATTCGGAGGAGCAACGATCAATGATGCCTGCTCCGTGATGGAGAGCTTCCTTCGATACGAGTACTCTGATACCGATGGCAATAATGGCAGCGGCACATTCAATACAGCACCTAATCTGATAAGCTCGGCACAGAGCTGTGACTATGAGCTGACTGTGACCTTCGTAGCTCAGGACGAATGTGGCAACGAATCAAGCGCCACAGCGATCTTCAGCCTTATTGATACGATGCGACCGATATTTGAGTCGGAGCTGCCAGACACATTAGTGGTCAACTGTGATAACGTACCCTCGGCTCGTAGTATCAATGTCACCGACGAATGTGTAGGCTCCATCGTACCTGAGATCATAGATATCTCGACTCAAGATCCAAATGATAATACCTGCGAACACTTTAACTATCGAGTAGAGCGTACCTATGTGGCTACAGATGCTTGTGGCAATGAGGCTCGTATTTCTCAAGTGATTTTCGTCACCGATACATTGGAGCCAAGATTCGTTGCTCCTGCCGATACTACTATACTTAATGATCCAAATCCTGATCCTGCGATCACAGGTATGCCGATCGATGTCATAGACAACTGTAGCTCGGAGGTCATCATTGACTATGATGACAATATAGAAACTGACGGCTGTCAGCTCATCATCACTCGTAGATGGAGCATCCAGGATCTCTGTGGTAGTGCATTAGTCCTACCACAGCGTATCACCGTGATCGATAGCATGGCTCCTGTCCTCGTCAGCCCGGCAATAGACATCATACTACCTTGTGACAGCCCGATCGATATCCAGAGTGGATTCAGCGACTGGGTCAATGGCAGAGCAAATGCGATCATCAATGACGACATCAACGAGATATCAGAATCATTCGCTGCGGTACCTGGATCATATGATCTCAGTGATCCTACGACATGGCCAGGCACTCCTCCAGGGGATTTTGATGCGGCTCAGTGTCCATCCAGCAGAGATGGATTGATCCGATATGAGGAGGTTGATTTTGTCTTCATCGATGTATGTGGCAATGCGCTACGCTATACGGCTACCTATGGCATATCTGATGATGAAGCCCCTACTATTACTACTATGTACGAAGATCTTGATATCACAGTAGATCCGACGGCCGGAGACTGCGCCGCAGCGATCACGATCATGCCACCTATGGGTACGGACAACTGTCTGTCAGAAAGTAACAGTCAGTATAGCACTGGTCAGATCATGGTCACTGCACCTGATGATGAAGCACCTGTAGATCCTGTCGATATTAGATTAGGGCCGATCACAGGAGCTATTAATTTTGATGACGATATCACACTGTCCATTCGCATCTCCAATATCGATGCGAATAACCCAACAGAATACTTTAACATCATTGACGAAAATGGGCAGAATATAGGTCGTACAGATAATACCTTGGCACAGTGTGGTGCTGGTACTACTACCATCACTCTCACTGGTTCGCAGCTGAGTGCATGGATAGATGATGGATTTGTTGATTTTAGGCTGGAGCCGAATATTATCAACGGAGTACCCTCGCTATCAATCAATACGGTCTGTCCTAATACAGCGGTCTCCGCTACCTTATCCCTGGAGAGCAATGCTACTGGAGGATTGAGAGCATTCTACTCTATCAATGACAGCGACCAAAAACCAATAACAGCAGATATAGATACAGTGCTCGCTGCTGGCGAATATGAGATCAATTACTATCTCTATGACTGCGCTAACAATGCTGACAGTACTACACAAAGCATCATTATATCTGGAGGACCAAGCGAAGCATTAGTCTGTCCAGATGATGAAATAGTCACACTCCTACCAGCTACCTGCAGCTATGACTATCAGATAGACTCGCTACCTATGATCAGCGATCCCTGCTCTGGAGACATGGAGCTATCGGGCATCAGTGTGAGTGGAGCTACTGCGATCAGTGCCGATCAGATCAATAGTGCGTCTACACCTATCATCATACCACTCAATGTGGGCAATAATATCATCAGCTATACTTATACTGACGATCAAAATAATACAAGCACCTGTGACTATACAGTGACGGTGAGAGATGAAGAGTTTCCAGTGATCAGCTGTGTGTCCAATATCAATCTACAAGTACATCCGAGTGGACTACTGCCTCCGATCATTGATACCATGGCCATACTGACGTCAGCTATGGACAATTGTGAGATCGGCTCTATCAGTATCGATAGTATAGCACTCGACTGTAGTGATATAGGCACTCAGACTACAGTTACTCTGGCGGTGTCAGACTTGGCTGGTAATATCACACAGTGCCAAACTAATGCTCGACTTATCCCATATGATCTCGAGCCGACTGCAGATCCAGTATTATGTTTCGGAGATACGATCAGACTATTCGCTAATGTACCAATGTCTCCTGATCCGAATGTCTATTCATTCCGCTGGACGGGCCCTAATGGATATGTATCGACCGCTGAAAATCCAGTCATCCCAAATGCCTCAGCCGCACTCTCTGGAGTATATAGCTTGGAGCTGACAGGCTTTGGTGGCTGTAGATCGACTGGTAGCACGGAGGTCTTTATCCAAGACTTTACTTCACCAGACATCTTGCTCGATGCCAGCACATTTTGTGATGGAGATGTCGTAGAGCTCAGCACTTTCAACTATCAGAGCGAAGTACAATACAACTGGTATGAGGGCACATTCCCTGATGGAAGTCTCCTCGCTGCTACAGATACGGCCGCTATCACTATCCGCCCATCACTTGGGACGCATGAGTACTACCTCATCATAGAGTCCGATGTTTGTGATTCGGATTTTGCCCCTTCGACGCCAGTCATGATAGAGATATTAGAAAAGGTGGAGGTCATGGTAGCCGATACTTTCTACTCTCTCTGTGCTGGTGAGAGCATACGATTTGATGCCATCAGTGACGACACGAGTTTGACCCATAGATGGATCGGACCAAATGGATTCAGTAGTGATCAGCTCATCCCTGATGCGATCAGAGATATCACAGCCGCTGATGCCGGCACCTATACGCTCATCAGTAGTCGTCAGGGATGTAGAGATAGTATACACATCGAGGTGGAGGTGATAGAGCTACTGACTACTCCTGTTATCGAGAGTGCTCCTAATGCCTGTGAGGGAGAACCATTTGTATTTCATATCAGCAACTATGATACGGCTGACCAGTTCGTCTATCGATGGATTCTGAATAATCAGTTTTATCAATTGACTAATGTCGATAGCTTGGTGATCAATGAGACAGATAGCACTCACCGTGGTGAGTGGGGCGTGATCGTGCTCGACAGCATCTGTAGATCTGACACCTCCACACTGGTGAATATTGACATCATCGATCAGCTCGATCTGACTATCGGTCATGATAGTCTCATCTGTGAGGGTGACTCTATCCGACTGAGTATAGACACGATAGCTGGAGCTACCTATGAATGGAGAGGTCCAGGCAGATTCAGCTCGACTGATCAAAATCCTGCAGCTCCATCGATAGCCGGTACATACTCTGTCATCGTGACTACAGCCACAGGTTGCGAGCATCAGTTTAGCACGAGCATATCAGTCACTCAGCGACCGCTGATACTCTCAATATTCTCCGATATAGACGAGTGTACAGATGGTAGCAAGTCAGCAATACTCAATCAGTCTGTGTTTCCAGATGATGGTGTCGAATATGCTTGGACGGGGCCTGATGGCTTCACTTCCGATGAAAATCGACCACAACTATTAAATTATACTTCGGCTAACGAAGGGTACTATACTTTAGTGGCTACTCGTAATGGCTGTCCATCTATACCAGATAGCGCTTACTTTGAAATCAATGACATACCCTCAAAGCTGCAGCTCGGAGGGACTGACTTTGGCTGTGTGGGAGATAGCGTCATCATCACTACCCCATCGATCATAGATAGCAGCTATCAGTATCGCTGGACTACACCTACAGGCAATTTTAATACTGATATACCAAGTCTGACTATCGACAATATCACTCAAGAGGACGCAGGCCTATATATCGTAAGAGCTGTTAATCAGACCTGCCAGTCAGATCCTTCTGATACGCTGATGTTATCGATATTTCGCACACCTAATCCTCCGACTATCAGCAGTAATGTCCCCGTCTGCCTCGGAGAAGATCTCGTGCTCGAAGTCGCTCAAGAAAATGATACCGAATATGAATGGCGAGGTCCCGACGGCTATAGCAGCGATCAAAATAGGATCGTTATCGCTAATACCACAATAGAAACTCAGGGGCCATATGAAGCTCGCATCATCAAAAATGGATGTCCTTCCGACTTTGCCCTATTTGATGCTATAGAATATAATGACATACCATCAGCACCGAGAGTCGACAGTCCTGACTACGAGGTCTGTGAGGATGATCCTACACCGATAGAGCTCTGTATTGACCGAGATGATTTTGCAGCGGGAGTACTCGTCACATGGATCAATACCACTAATGGTGTCACCATCGGGCAGACCAATGATGTGTGTCTACGCCTCGAGAGTACCGCAGGATTTAATCCGGGTGTGAATAATATCATCGCTGAAAGAATCATCGATGGCTGTAGATCACCACAGTCAGTGCCTGTCATCGTCGAGATCTCGAGTATACCTGATGTCTCCGCTCGAGCGGGGGATGACATGATCGCATGTGAGATTGACGGAGTATCAATCGCTGCTACTGAACCACTGAGAGGCCAAGGTCGCTGGTCTTCCTCTGATCCGGCGATCAGCTTCGCAGATGCCACTGATTTTGAGACAGAGGTATTCGGTCTGTCTCTCGGGCAGAACGAGCTATCATGGACCTTGAGTAATGGCCCATGCGCAGACTTCTCGACCGATGATCTGATCATTACTGTCGAGACGGCTAATGCAGTCATCGATGATCAATATGAAGTAGATTACAATACTAGCTCATCATTTGATATCACGGCTAATGATGATCTCAATGATGAGACTATAATATCCATCATCCAGGAACCCGCTTTTGGTGTCGCTACTCTGGATGACATCACTCGAGAGCTCACTTATGAAGCTGGCAGTAGATTTGCTGGAGAGGTCATCATCCGCTATGAGGCATGCTCACCTATCTGTGATGACAACTGTGCTGAGGGACAAATATCAATCATAGTCGGTGATGAAAATGACTGCTTCGTCCCATCGGTCATCACTCCTAATAATGACGGTATAAATGATCTGCTGACTATACCATGTATCGCATCAGGAGATCAAACACAAAACGAACTATACATCTACAATCAATGGGGTGACGAAGTGTACTATGCGCAGCCCTATGAGAATGATTGGGATGGGACATACGATGGAGCGGCACTGCCAGCAGGTACATACTTTACGGTCTTTCAGCTGACCCCTGATAGTCCTATTATTAAAGGATTTATAGTCATAGAGAGATGATAAGATCGATAGTCATATCATCCCTACTACTCATCTGTAGTCTCACAGCATGGACACAGCAGGATCAGCTCTATACACAGTTCATGTATAATAAGCTGGCGCTCAATCCCGCCTATGCAGGACACTATGAGGGAGTGAGCTTTACTGGTATCGTCAGAAATCAGTGGATCGGATTTCCGGGTGCTCCTCAGACGCAGGCGCTGAGTGTGAATATTCCACTCTTCGCCCAAAATGCGGGACTCGGCATCACAGCCAATCGAAATACGATCGGTGTCTCTGAAAAGCAAACTATAGAAGGAGCCTATACCTACCGCATCAGGATCAGCGAATCGCAGACTCTCAGTATCGGGCTACAGACCTCGCTGAGACGATACTCGGTTAATTTTACCGATCCGAGTCTATTAGCGATAGATGGCATAGCTTTCGATCCTTCGCTGAATGCGCAAGACTACAATCAAAATGTATTCAACTTTGGTGGAGGTCTCTACTACAGTACAGAGAGCTTTTACCTCGGGCTATCCTCACCGAGGCTATCTGAGGCGCTGCTCGATATAGAAAATCAAGAAGGATTTGGCCGTGAGCAACGAATATTCTATGCGATGGGAGGTGGTGAGATAGAGATGAGCTCTATGGTGAAATTTGTCCCGCAGGCACTCATCAAATACACAGAGAATGCCCCTGTCGATCTCGATGTCAATCTCAGCGTCATGTATGCCGACAGACTGACCGGTGGGATCAACTATCGCCTCGGAGGAGATCGTGAGAGTGCTGGAGAATCCATTGCTGTATTAGCAGGTCTACAGGTCAACTCTGGCCTGCTCATAGCAGCGGCATATGATATCACCCTCTCAAATATCCGTCGAGCATCCAGCGGTAGTATCGAGGCAGTAGTCCACTATACTATCGGTCAGACTGACCATGCATCCCGAGAGATCAATCCCCGATTCTTCTGATATGAGAGAGTGCTTAGCAGTCATATTATCCTTTTTTGCACTACACTCTGCGATAGCTCAGCTACAGATCAACTATGAGGCCATCAGCGATGTGGCGATATCTCCTATAGGCAGCATCAATAGTCCAGATATGGAATTTTCTCCATGCTACTATGAGGGATCTATACTCTATGTGACGAATGCTGAAGGCGGTAAAAAAGATAAGGAGATTAATGAACGATATTTTGATCTAAGCTCTACTGATCCTGAGATCAATCAATCGCTATCAGCTATCAATGATGTAGATGAGCACCTTGGACCAGCTTATTATTTAGCTACAGCTAAAAAACTATACTACACACAATCTAAGCGAAAAGTAAAAGGAAGAAAAAAAGCAGCCAATCGTATTTATTCTGCGACCATGAGTGAGTCTGGAATGAGCTATCTCGAAGAGGTCATCGTACCAGAGCAATACTCAGCTCAACACCCTACTCTATCAGCTGATGGGGACATGATTATTTTTTCGACAGATGCTACTCCGAGTATCGGAGCCTATGATCTGATGTATGCCACTCGAGGTGAAAATGGTAGCTGGAATACGCCTAAAAATCTCGGTCCCAATATTAATTCTCCAGACAATGAAGCATTCCCATTCTTGTATCAAGATAGTGTACTTTTCTTTTCTTCTCTCGGCAGAGGTGGCTATGGAGGCTACGACATCTATGTGAGCACCTATCGAGATGGTAGCTGGCAACAGGCGATCAATCTCGGATCAGCCATCAATAGCTCAGCAGATGATATCGGAATGATCGTGGCCAAGGATGCCCTGTCTGCCTACTTCAGTAGTAATCGTGCTGGAGGTCAGGGCAAGGATGACATATACTTCGCACAGTTTGATACAGAGATCATCACTGAGATCTCTATAGCTGACAGTGAGCTCATCACTATACAGACGCAGCGGGCACTGTACGATCTCGAGGTCATCGTCGAAGATCATGAAGGGGAGAAGATCTCTGATGCATTTGTATCCCTCATTCCATTTTCTGGAGATATGAAGTCGTCATTTGACATAGAGGCGCTCGATGTGAGTGAGGATCAGAGTATCCTGCTCAATATAGTACCTAAAGCTCAAGGTGGAAATATCACTAAGCTGAGTGATGATCAAGGTCGAAGTATCTTTGAAATCAATAATCAGGATGAATACTTCATCTCTGTACAGAGAGAGGGATTTCAACCTTTTACCTCATTCATAGATGGTGCTGAGATGACGCCAGAAGTCACCATCCGCATCCGTCAGGACGAAACGCTTCCCACTCCCGCAGAAGTGATAACAACAACACCAGTAGAAGAAAAAGAAGAACCAGAAATAGTAGCTCCCAATCCTGTCATCGAAACGACTGCACCAGTGGCGACTCCTACTCCACGCAATCCTGTCGAAGAAAAAATACTCAATGCAGAAACCTTAGTCTTTGACCAACTCTACTATGACTATGGGAGCACCGATATCAGTAAATCATCGCTGGGACAGCTTGATACCTTAGCTGACTTCTTACTCAAATATGAAAATGCCAATGTAGAGCTCATCGCTCATACCGACTCTCGTGGCAATCAAGACTACAATCTAAAGCTATCTGTCGAGCGAGCGATGTCTGCCAAGCTATACCTGGTATCAAAAGGAGTGTCCGACTTCAGAGTAAAAGCCTTGGGCAAGGGTGAAACAGAACTACGAAATCACTGCTCAAGCGGCGTCTACTGCACCGAAAAAGAACATGAATACAATCGTCGTACAGAAGTCCGGGTGTATTTCGATTAGATCAAAAATTTACCATCCTGATATATCTTTTCGCCATCAGCGTAGATCTCTCCACCATCTTTCATATCGGCGATCAGATCCCAGTGAACCACAGACTGATTTGTACCACCTGTCTGGATATAGCTCTGTCCTATCGCCATGTGGATAGTACCTCCGATCTTCTCATCAAATAATATATTCTTAGTAGGCTGCTGGATATTGTAGTTAGTCCCTATAGCTACCTCGCCAAAATATCGAGCTCCGTTGATCTTCATGATCTCATCGAGTATCTCCTCGCCTCTATCAGCGCTATAAGATACGATCTTGCCTTGCTCCACCTCAAAGGTCACGCCCTGCACCTCTCGTCCCATATAGATCGATGGATAGTCAAAGTATACTGTCCCCTCGACACTATCTTCTACTGGACCACTGAACACCTCTCCACTCGGCATATTGACCCGTCCATCAGAATTAATCCATGTACGACCATCTACGCTGAATCTGATGTCAGTCTTCTTATTCTTATACTGGATATGCTTAGCCTGATTGAGATAGTCGACGAATCGCTGCTGCTCGGCTCTGATCTCTCTCCATGAGGAAGCAGGATCGGCATCATAGAGATGGCATGCACCGAATACAAAATCCTGATATTCCTCCAGTGACATACCTGCCTCCTGCGCTGACGCCTGCGTGGGATATTGACACAGACTACGGACTAAGGATCCCTCGGCAGTCCGCTTAGAGAAGATCGCATTGAGCTGCTTAGATGCCAGTGATCGCTTAGTACGCTTGGCACTGTCTACATTACTATCTTCTCGGAGATTGAATGGAGCTCGGATGTAGAGATATTTATCAAAATGATTAAAAACATACTCTCTCAACGGTGATACGTATCCCAGCTGATCTTCATTAGCATTGTCCAAAAACAGCTTACTCTTACCTCTGAACATCAGATCTATCTCTGGATGGGCACCGACCTTGATCGCCTCTCTATATACCTCTCTGACAAGATCCTCTGCCAACGTAGTCGACTGTATGAACACCTTATCCCCTGCCTGTAGCTCTAAACAATACTCTACGAGCAACTTAGCGTATTTCTTTAGTATATCCACTTTTCTATTTTGTCTTTATACGATTTCTCTTAAAAATGGTGTGTCCGATATGGATATCGGATCTTGTATTCTGCCTCGATCTCTTTCGTCATGAGGGCCCTCAGCTCTTCAATATTCTCTTTTTGGATAGCAGAGATCAATATCACTTCGGAGTCGTGATATTGATTTTGAAGTTTTTCTTTTAGCTCTGTCATGATCTCATGCTTGACTTCGTCGTCGAGTAGCTCATCAAAGTACTTCTCTCGATAGAGATCTATTTTATTGAATACGATGATCTGTCGTTTCCCTTCGACCTTGAGCGAATTGAGGGTCTCATGGACAGTCTTGATATGATCCTCGTACTGTGGATGTGATATATCGACCACATGGAGTAGCACATCACTTTCTCGGACCTCATCCAGCGTCGACTTAAAGCTCTCTATGAGATGGTGAGGTAGCTTTCTGATGAATCCTACCGTATCAGATAGCAAGAATGGCATACGATCAAATACTACCTTCCGAACAGTCGTATCAAGAGTGGCGAATAGCTTATCCTCTGCGAATACTTCTGACTTGCTCAGGAGATTCATCAGAGTAGATTTGCCGACATTAGTATATCCTACGAGTGCTACACGGATGAGCTCTCCACGATTGCTTCGTTGTGTTTGATTTTGGCGATCTATCTTTTCGAGTCTCTTTTTGAGCTTAGAGATCTTATCACGCACTATACGTCTATCCGTCTCTATCTCCTGCTCACCAGGACCTCTCATACCGATACCACCACGCTGTCTCTCCAGGTGAGTCCAGAGTCCACGGAGTCTCGGGAGTAAGTATTGCATCTGCGCCAGCTCGACCTGCGTCTTAGCCTGTGCAGTCTGTGCTCTATTAGCAAATATGTCCAGGATCAGCGTGCTCCGATCTATGATTTTACGCTTAAATATCTTCTCCAGATTACCTGCCTGCTTTGCCGTAAGATCATCGTCAAATATGACTAAATCAATATCATTTTCCTCGATATACTCGGCTATCTCCTCAGTCTTTCCACTACCGATGAAGGTCCTCGAGTCAGGATGATCGAGTGACTGGATGAAAAATCGATCATTCTCCGCACCTGCAGTCATCGCTAAAAACTCTAACTCGTCCAGATACTCTTTGATTTCTTCTTTTGACTGAGAAGATCTGGCCAATCCGACGAGCACGGCTTTCTCTGCTCTTTTTTTGAGGCCCGACGTTTTCTTTTTTCCTATTTCCCAGCTATCTGACATATATGATGGTTAGTGTGATACAAATGTACGAATAGATCGGTAGCGCTACCTATGGCGTAGCCAAAGCTCAGGATCCACTTGTTGCTGATCTCTCCATATCTCAAAATGGAAGTCGGCATTAGACGTAGATCTACCGAGCTCTCCCAGCACTTCACCAGCTTTGACACTATCCCCTTTTTTGACATAGGGCTTCACCAGATAAAAGTAGGCCGTAGTGAAGTCTCCATGATTGACGATCACAATATTCTCATAGGGATGTTGCTGTGTCACTATCAGTACTGTCCCATCATATATCGAGGTGATCTTTGCTCCCGCATCACATAGCATATCGATACCGAGATTTTGAGTCCTGACATTCCTCAGCGTAGGGTGTTGCTTTATACCAAATCGGTCCGTGATCACGCCCCCTTTGACAGGCCAAGGGAGGCTGTTTTTGTTATTGACAAAACCTCCGGTGAGTGACACATTGTCCACTGCTAATTCTGCTTTCGCTGCCTCTTCCTCTTTCTTGATGAGTTCGGTGATGATTTTGTTCAGTCGTTCGCCCTCTTGTCTTTGTTTTTGGAGCTCAGCTCGCAGACGAGATTCCTCCTTGAAGATATCTTCTATAAGGGATTGACTACTTTTCTTCTCAGCGCTAAGTGCGTACAGATTTTTCTCTTCGATAGAGAGCAGCTTCAATTTTTCTTGGCGGATATCAGACAGGTAGGAGATCGTATCTTGTATTGACTGTGTCAGCCTATCCAGCTCTCGGATACTCGCATCTACATGGTCTGTGATCTGTCGATGATATCGCCGCTTTAGCAGATAGTCTCTGATGGATGATGAGCTCAGCCAGGTGAGCCATGTATTATTTTGTAGCTGATGATAGTATGCTTTTCGCAAATAGTATGCGTACTGCTCTTCCCGTACTTGGCTCATATCCTCCAGCCTGCTGAGATCAGTAGAGCCCACCTGCACTAAGCTATCTATGAGTCGCATTTCATTTTGTATAGTGGTCTGGAGCTCTTCTCGCTTTTCGATCTTTTTCTCGAGGAGTTGATAATTTTTCGTGAGTGAATATTTTTCACGCTGTTTACTATCGAGGGATTGATCGAGCATATTGATATGCTCATTGAGGATCTGTCGCTGCTTTTGATAGTTTTTGATATCCTGAGCAGTGACCATAGATATAGCGCAGCATATACTAAGGCAACTTATAATAATGACTCGGAACATCAAATGATATCTTTTTTGGCACATCAAACTCTACATCCATCAAATCTATAGAAATTCCCCCGTTGGCAGTACTATCTATCTGGACGTCAAAATTTTTGCGATAAGCATATCCGTCACTACCATAGTCAGAGTAACTCCCCTGCACCTGCCTACCATAGGCATCTACGATCGTGAAATCTCGCAGCTGATACGCTCCATCTACCTGATATATATAGTCATTTGCATTCTCAGAAAAGCTCATCATGTAGAGCTTCTTAGCTTTATAGTCTTTGACTTGACCAGCTGTAGGCACCGGATAATTACCCACGATATAGTCTTGTAGCTGAGAGAAACTGAACGTCAAATCATAGGCCTCCATCAACTCCTCAAAAGTACCTGACTCATACATCTTGTCCAGTCGATATACTATCCAGAAGCTATCCTGCGTGATGAGTGCTCGAGAGCCCTCTATGCTCAGCTTTTTGAAGTTCATCCAGATCAGACTATCCTTGATGATACGGATATTAGCCCGACCTCCTACTCGCATCTCCTCTCCTTCAAATTTAACATTGGCTTTGGCCGAAAAAAATTGATACTCTCGCTGGGCACTCTCCATTCCAGCAAGTACTTCACTGAGAGATTGCTTCTTAGCTTTTGGTATTTCTTTGTTAGTACGACAGCTCGAGAGTAGGGCGAGTACCGCCACTATAGAGAGTATGAGATATCCTCGCATCTATATGGACTGTAGTTTTTGATTGAGCCGAGCTTTATCTCCGCCTTTTTTGAGTGCCTTGCCATAGTTTTCAGTCGCAGCTGATTTATCACCTGCGGAGTAGTGATAGTCTCCTAAAAGTTCGTATGTAGCAGCACTTTTTGCCTGATCAGGGATGGTATTGAGCAGGGCGATGGCCTCCGACCATTGTTCTGACTTTGCCTTGATCTGCGCCTTTAGCTCTGTAAGACCTACTGCGAGATAGGGATCCTTTACACCCATGAACTCCGCCTCGCTGATGTAGTACTCAGACTCTGAGACATCATCCTGTAAGAGATAAACTACTGCCTGAAAGTAGTATGGGCCACTCTGATTAGGATAGTAGTCGAGTGCCTTTTCAGACCACTCGGCCAGGCCCTTAATATCTCCAGTCAGCTGCTGACATAGCATGAGCTGATGCCATATAGGATAGACGCTTTTATCCAGCTCTATTGCTTTTTCATAGTAATCTATCGCAGCCATGAGATCACCATCTCCATATGCGATATCACCACTAAGGGACCAGACCTTAGCCTCATTTGGATGATCCTCTCTCAGGGCTGTAGCTACCTCCGAGAGATCTACTCCTACATTCTTACCAGCACTATGATCATTGAGTATTGGGAGGAGCTTCTTGATCTTGATATCCAGATCGAGTCGCTCATCAGACACCCAGCTGAGCATGGCGTCATCCGACTGATCCTCACTCTGCAGGAGTGCCATCAGCTTTTGAGCTTGATCATTCTCAGGCTCTCTTTCGAGTAGCTGAGATACTACTTTTTTAGATTCTTTTGCTTGTCCAGTATAGTGATAGTACTCTGCCAGTCGGACCTGTATATCACTCTCTGTAGGATAGTTTATAGCATATTTCTTGAGTGCTTTTTCTGCGGCATTGTTCTGCTCGCTATCCATGAGAGGATCGACGACCATATCTATCCATGACATATCATATCCATACTCTCCCAGAGAGATATCTACTGCCTCCTCCAGAGCACTATAGTCGCCACTCATCGCATATGCTAAGGCTAATCTTCTGGCTACATCAATGTTAGGCTGGAGAGTATAGATGTCTTTATAGGTTTGTGCTTCCTTAGCGTATTGTTCTGTGAGGTTGTAGATTTCAGCGAGGGTCATCTTATACCACACATTTCGTGGATCAAACTTTATGGCCTTTTTGGCTGTAGATTCAGCCTTAGCATATTCCTCTTGAGCTAGGTAAACTCTCGCCATATCATGATGGACGGAGGCATTGACCGGATCCGCCTCTATGATACTCTCATATATCTCGAGGGCTTGATCATACTTAGCGAGTAGCTTATACTGATTAGCTTGTATGAATCTGTCTTGGAGAGCGATCTGCTCTTCTGTATATCTCTCCTGTGCGAATAGTCCTGAAAACGTAAGGCCGATCAGCCCAATAAAAAGTAAAAATCTGCTCATGAATAGCTTTTCATTATCACAAAACGCATCTACTCATGAGCAGATTGTCATCGTCTTATTCGACGACTGTTATTTTCATCATGTTAGTACGGAATCTCTTTTTGATAGGCATACTACCCGTATTCACGATGATGTCTCCTGTCTTGAGTACATTCTTATTTTTTAGAATGTTTATTTTATCCTCGATGGTTCCATCTGTAGTCGTAAACTCATCATAATAATAGGTACGGACTCCCCAGAGCAAATTGAGCGTTTTGAGGATCGACTGATTATTAGAGAAAATGCAGATCTTAGACTTCGGACGATAGCTCGATACTTTGAATGCTGTATATCCAGAAACCGTAAGTCCTGTAATGGCTTTTGCCCTGATCTCCTCTGCGAGCTTAGCGGCACGTATACAGATCACGTCGGATAGATAGGTCGATGCTTTACTATTAGCTTTTGGTCTTTTGCTAGTCAGTTCGTAGTGTTTTTCAGCTTCACCGATGATCTTATTCATCGCCTTTACTACTTCAACAGGATGTTCTCCTACAGAGGTCTCTCCACTAAGCATCACGGCATCTGTACCATCAAGTACAGCGTTCGCTACATCGGTGATTTCTGCACGTGTAGGGCTCGGATTAGTAATCATACTCTCCATCATCTGAGTAGCGACTATCACAGGTCGAGCACGCTGGATGCACATACTGATGATTTTCTTTTGGATAGATGGCACCCTCTCCATCGGCACTTCTACTCCGAGATCACCTCTGGCGACCATGATAGCATTAGAGGCTTTGACTATTTCCTTTATATTTTTGACAGCTTCTGGCTTCTCGATCTTAGAGATCACTTTAGCAGGATGCCCCGCTGCTTCTATCTTAGAGATGAGCTCTAATACATCTGCCGCTTCTCTCACAAATGATAATGCTATCCAGTTAACTGGCTGAGTAAGGATAAACTCCAGGTCCCTGAGATCCTTTTCAGTCAGACATGGCAGAGATATCTTAGTATCTGGGAGATTTACGCCTTTATTTGCCTTGAGGATACCTCCATGTATGACCTTGAGATCTACATTAGCCTCACCATCAGTAGCTGCTACTTCGAGGACCAGCTTTCCATCATCACATAGTACTCGCTCCCCTACATTGACATCTTGAGCAAACTGATCATAACTCATATAGACCCTCTCCTCATTGCCTATACACTCTTCATTAGTGAATCTTATAATGGCACCTTTTTTCAGAGGGATACCACCTTCCTGCACTTTGCCGACACGCAGTTTTGGCCCTTGTAGATCCGCTAAAAGTGACAAATGAAGCCCGTATTCTTCATTGATTTTATTGACATGTTGGATGACCTTGAGGTGGTCTTCGTGAGAGCCGTGAGAAAAATTGAGTCGGAAGACATCTACTCCTGCAGCAGCTAACGCTTTCAACTTTTGAGGTGAGTTACAAGCTGGCCCTACGGTGGCTACTATCTTAGTATTCTGATGATCATTTACTTTCATTGTACCTTTTTTATGACTCGGTAAAAATAGAAAAAAGGAAATTACTGGAACTTTAAATTGTAAGGTTCGCTTTTTATGATGTAATTTTGCGATTCATTTAAAATACCAATATCATGGCAGAGATTGCTGCAAAAGTTAAGAAGATTATTGTAGACAAACTTGGCGTAGACGAAGCAGAAGTTACTAACGAAGCAAGTTTCACTAACGACCTTGGGGCTGATTCATTGGATACGGTAGAGCTTATCATGGAGTTCGAAAAAGAATTTGATATAGCTATTCCAGACGAAGAAGCTGAAAAAATCGAAACCGTAGGTGATGCGGTTAGCTTTCTGACAAGCGCTAAGGCGTAATAGGTTTTTTAACCCAAACTAAGAACCAAATCCGCAAGCTTTGCCTATAAAGTTTGTGGATTTTTTATTTGTGGTATTTTCGTTTTACTAATTTTGAAGAATGCATAGAGTAGTAGTCACAGGTATCGGAGCACTCACGCCTATCGGAAACAACATCCAAGAGTATAAAGAAAATCTATACAAAGGAGTCAGTGGAGCAGATATGATCACGCATTTTGATGCGACCAATTTCAGAACCCAATTCGCATGTGAACTTAAAGGGTATGATCCATCAGAGCACTTTGATAGAAAGCAAGTGCGTAAACTGGATCCTTTTTCACAGTATGCCATGGTCGTAGCTAAAGAAGCTGTCGAAAACTCAGGAGTAGACTTTGAGTCGATAGATCTGACTCGTGCAGGTGTAATCTGGGGTAGCGGTATCGGCGGATTCGAAGTATTAGAATCAGAGATCAGCTATGCTGCTAATAATCCAGAAAAACCTCGATACAATCCATACCTGATCCCAAAACTTATCATAGACATAGCTGCAGGGCACATCTCTATGGAGTACGGCCTCAGAGGGGTCAACTATGGTATCGTCTCTGCATGTGCGACATCTACGCATGCTCTTGCCGTAAGTATGGATACTATCCGTATCGGTAGAGCTGATCTCATCGTCACTGGAGGATCAGAGGCCGCTATCACTAAGACAGGTGTTGGAGGATTTGGCTCTATGAAAGCACTTAGCCCTCGCAATGACGATCCACAGACGGCCTCTCGTCCGTTTGACAAGGATAGAGATGGATTTGTACTGGGAGAAGGTGCTGGAGGATTCGTACTTGAGTCACTCGAGCATGCTCAAAAAAGAGGAGCCAACATCATCGCTGAGCTCGTGGGTGCAGGTATGACGGCAGATGCACACCACATGACAGCACCGCATCCTCAGGGACTCGGAGCTACACAAGTAATGATCGATGCACTCGCTGACGCCAAGCTTAATCCTGAAGACATAGCCTATATCAATGTGCATGGTACATCTACTCCACTCGGTGATGTAGCAGAGTCATTAGCTATCAAAAATGTATTTAAAGATCACGCATACAATCTCAATATCAGCTCTACTAAGTCGATGACAGGTCACCTGCTCGGTGCAGCAGGAGCGATAGAGGCTATCGCTGGACTATTCACTATCACAGATGGTGTGATACCTCCGACGATTAATCACTTCACTGATGATCCCGAAATAGATAATAAGCTGAACTTCACATTTAATCAACCACAAGAGCGGAAAGTAGATGCCTTTTTGAGTAATACTTTTGGATTTGGCGGCCACAATGCATCTGTTATTTTCAAAAGATTTAATGGCTAATTAACTTGAGCTACCGAGAAAATGATAAAGTAAAAAAAGCTTGATACGAGAAACTTACAATTACTATCTATCCAAAGATAAGTTGCTCGCCAAGCGACTGCGACAGGTACTGGGCTTCACTCCACGGCGTCTGGGCTTGTTTAAGTTAGCTTTTTATCATAAATCCATGAATGATGAATTCACCCAAAATAATCAGCATAATGAGCGATTAGAATATCTGGGAGATGCCATCCTCAGTACTATAGTAGCTGAATACCTCTTTAAGAAATATCCAAGTCAAGATGAGGGCTTTTTGACCAAGATGCGATCTAAGATCGTCAAGCGAAAGACCCTCAACACCTTGGCCAGCCAGATGGGCCTTGATATCATCTTGAGCGACTACTCTCAGGGGCGCTTGAGTAGCTCTATGCTGGGTAATGCATTTGAAGCCTTGATAGGTGCTATCTATCTCGAAAAAGGATTTGACGATACGAAAGAATACGTCATCGGTGAGATCCTGCTCAAGCATCTCGACATTCATACTCTCGAGAATAAGGATGATAACTACAAGAGTATACTCCTCGAATGGGGCCAAAAGAACAATGTTAATATCGACTATCGACTACTGTCTAAATATAAAATGGATAAGCGTGACCGATTTAAGGTCGCTGTCATGATAGATGGAGACGAAGTGGCCATCGCTGATGACTATAGCAAGAAATCTGCAGAGCAGTCTGCCTCAAAATCTGCCATCTCTAAGCTGAAAATATAAAGATCTTCCAGCATGGATTCATTAACACAGATCGTCCTGGGTGCTGCCGTAGGAGAGATCACTCTGGGTAAAAAAGTCGGCAATAGAGCGATACTCTGGGGTGCTGTGGGTGGCACTATACCTGATCTGGATGTGATCACTGGTTTTTTCGTATCTGAGATACAGGAGCTGGCCTATCACAGAGGCTTTTCTCACTCCATAGTCTTCTCTATACTGGGAGCTTTTCTTTTTGGCTACCTGATCCATCGGATGTATGCATCGAGCTACCATCGTTGGTTTGCGTTCTTAGGATGGTTTGGCATCCCGATGGGGATTGGCTTATTTATGACACGGATTTTTGATGTGTCTACAGTCTCATGGTTACCTCTCATGGGAGTATTGGGGATCATGGGATATGCTTTATACAGACGATATTTCATGAGAGTGCTATCACCTCCGGAGGCATCAGTCAGGGACTGGCAGTGGCTATTTTTTTGGAGCCTGCTTACGCATCCTATTTTGGACTGCTTCACTACTTACGGGACGCAGCTCTTTCAGCCTTTTAGCAGCTACAGAGTAGCCTTCAATGCGATATCTGTAGCTGATCCGATATACACTACACCATTTTTACTCTGTATCATCGCTCTGTGCTTCTATCATCGAGCTAATCCACTTCGTAGGAGATTAGCCTGGATAGGGATAGGTATAAGTTCGGCTTATCTTCTTTTCACTGTAGTGAATAAAACCATCATCAACTCAATCTGGACGGAGACGCTGGAGCGAAATAGCATCAACTATCAGCGGTACATGACCAGTCCTACGATTCTTAATAATATACTTTGGTTTTGCCTCGCCGAGACAGAAGAAGGATACTACTACGGGCTGTACTCACATTTTGACTCAGAGCGTGGGGTGCAGTATAGCTTTATCCCACATGACAAGGACCTGATCGATCCTAAGAAGGATGATTTCACAATTAACACTTTAACTTGGTTTGCTAATGACTACTACAATATAACTGAAGAGGCAGGCCAGCTCATCATGAATGATCTGCGATTTGGCATCTATGATGAGCCTGATGGATCGAAGGGCTACATATTCAGATTTCCCCTAAAGGAAAAATCAGATGGCTACTATGAGCTCTCTGAGAGCCAGGCCGGACCTAAACCTGAGGACCGAGAGCGAAGAATCAGAGAGCTATTCGAGCGCATCAAGGGTATCTAATCAATAATCTTGCGAAGTACTCGCTCCAGATACTTATAGTTATCACTACTGATCGGACTGAGTGGGAGTCGCACCTCATTAGTACCGTATCCAAGTATTTCCATAGCTGTTTTGACACCTACAGGATTACCCTCTACGTATAACCACTTATGCAGATCATAGATGTTGTTGTTCATCTCTCGAGCCTTGACGAAATCCTCTTGCAAAGCGGATTTCACCAAAGTAGAAAACTGCTTTGGCAGTGCATTAGCGATTACTGAGATGCCTCCATGACCACCTACCGATATGAATGGCAAGGTGACCTCATCATCTCCTGATGTGACGAAAAAGTCCTTTGGCTTATTCTTGACGATACGAGTAGTCTGGATCATATCACCTGTAGCCTCTTTGATCCCGATGAATTTTTCGCTCGCCTCTGCTAATCTTACTGTAGTGGTCCAGTCCATATTAGACATCGTACGACCCGGGACATTGTAGAGAATGATCGGCACTGGTGAGACTTTCTCCATTGACATATAGTGACGATAGATTCCTTCTTGTGATGGCTTGACATACGCCGGACTGGACGAGAGGATCGCATCTATCCCTGAAAAGTCAAATGACTCAATGTACTTGACTAATTCTTTTGTGTTATTACCAGCAAAATTACCCGCCACGATAGGTTTGCGGCCATCATTGATTTCTATGGTATAGTTGAGTATATCTCTGGCCTCCTCGTGATTGAGCGTAGCTGTCTCACCGGTAGATCCTAATGCTACAAGATAGTCGACGCCTCCATCGATCACATAGTTGATGATACGCCCCAGCGTGTTGTAGTCTACCTCTCCATTTTTAAAAGGAGTGACCAATGCTACTCCTGTCCCGACGTATTTCTGATGTTTCATGTATTCACTTTATTAGGCTCCAGCCGATTAATCCGCAGTAACTCTGTATATATCGCCTGACATAGGCCTCCTATATTCTTTTGTCGATCATCTGCTACCTCAATACAAAAATCTACATATTCATCATAATCACCTGAAAAAGCCACCGCAGTTTTCAGCAGACTGTTAGATGAAGCACAAAGATATTTGATCACTGGCGAACTATTGGGATTGAGCACGATCAATAGATCGGTTTTGTGCTGTAACCATGAGATCATGGTCTCCTGCTTAGGTATATCATACCAGTGAATGTCTTTCGGACCGATGATGACTATTGTATCGTCTGAGTCATCAGCCTTAGTACTGACTAAGAATCCGTCTGCCTGAATACCAGCTCGCTCAAATGCCCCCATCGCATCTCGCATATCACTGATATTCGAAAAATCATCATCAGACAGAATAGTCACAGATCTGAGCTGATTAGTTCGACCCTTACTCGATTCACGAGCAGGTATTTTATTCAGATGAGTCTTATAGTAATGTTTTTTAATAGATCCGATCATACACGCTGCTACTCTGGGTAGCTCTCTTATGCTTCTACGAATCTACCCATACCATCATACTTCTCCAGTCTATTATTGATGAGTTCGTCTGGAGTCATATCAGCTACCTCTGCGAGCGTAGCTTTGATGTGTTTTTTGAGGGCTTTGGCCATTTTTTCAGGATCTGAATGCGCCCCACCGATAGGTTCTTGTATTATCCCATCTATTAGCTCAAAAGAGAGCATATCTTCTGAAGTTAGTTTTAGCGCTTCAGCAGCTTGTTCTTTATTGTCCCATGTCCTCCATAGTATCGACGAACATGACTCCGGTGATATCACCGTATACCAGGTAAACTCCAGCATATATGTCCTATCACCCAGACCGATACCTAAAGCTCCTCCTGAAGCTCCCTCTCCTATCACGTAGCACAGGATAGGCACCTTGAGCTGGGCCATCTCAAAAAGATTAGTAGCGATCGCTTCTGCCTGGCCTCGCTCCTCCGCCTCGAGACCTGGGAAAGCCCCCGGAGTGTCAATAAGACATACCACAGGGATATTAAATTTTTCGGCCATCTTCATCAATCGCTGAGCCTTTCGGTAGCCTTCGGGATTCGCCATTCCAAAATTGCGATACTGACGCATCTTAGTATTGACGCCTTTTTGATGTCCTATGATCATGACCGTAGTACCATCTATAGTACCCAGACCTCCCACTATGGCCTTATCATCACCAAACTTGCGATCACCATGAAGCTCGGTAAATCTCTTACAGATCTGATTGATATAGTAAAGTGTATATGGACGAGATGGGTGGCGAGATAGCTGTACTTTTTGCCATCTCGTGAGCTCCGTGTAGATCTCTTTCTTTTTCTTCTTTATAGTCGACTCGAGCTCTTTGACTTTGTCAGTGATATCGATATCTCCTTCTGCTCCGAGCTTTTGGAGAGTTTCCAGTTGCTCATATAAGCTCTCTAATGGTTGTTCGAAATCTAAAAAGACCATAATAATCAGGCGATTGATCAGTGGCGAAATTAAGAAACTCAGCCTATCTGTGCTGTATCCAAAGAAAAAAATCATTTTTTTTAGATTTTTCTTGCAGCATTGATTTTGGCGTCTTACTTTTGCACCGCTTTGATACAAAGGCTATCACGAAAAGCAGAAATAAAATAACTACCACAGAGAATTATCTCTGATTAAGAATAAAGGTCTGGTAGTTCAGTTGGTTAGAATACCTGCCTGTCACGCAGGGGGTCGCGGGTTCGAGTCCCGTCCAGACCGCAGAAAGCTTCACATTAACTTGTGGAGCTTTTTTTGTTTCTGCTTCTCTCACCATTGGATCAATATCAAAACTGACTACAAGCCGACACCAATCACATGTTACTCTAAGGATTCCTCATCGTCTTAAAAGAGAATACAGCATAATTCGCTCTTTAACACCCAACTGTACCTTTTAAAGAGGAGAACGATAACGAACGAAACAAAAGAAGCGCCCGAGGGACACATCGAGCGCTTCTACTTTTTTAAATACCTACCGATCAAACTCTCGGTCTACCCTAAAAATGGATATCTATAGTCTGTAGGTGGGTTAAAGTTTTCTTTAATAGTCTGCGGAGAGATCCATCTGTAGAGGTTGAGTATTGATCCAGCCTTATCGTTAGTCCCCGATGCTCTGGCTCCACCAAATGGCTGCTGACCGACTACTGCCCCTGTCGGCTTATCATTGATATAGAAATTACCAGCAGCATTTTTGAGCTTTTGCTCTGAGAACTGGATAACCTCTCTATCCTTAGCGAAGATGGCGCCGGTCAATGCATATGGCGACGTGGTATCTACCAGCTCTAAGATCTCCTCATACTGATCATCTGCATAGACGTAGATCGTCAATACTGGACCAAAGATCTCCTCGCACATCGTACGATATTTTGGATCTTTTGCAAGGATGACAGTTGGCTCTATGAAGTAGCCCTTTGACTTATCATATCCACCTCCCATGATGACTTCTACATTACTATCAGCTTTTGCTTGATCTATGTAAGATGCGATTTTATCAAATGCCTTCTCTGTGATCACCGCATTAATAAAATTGCCAAGATCCTCAGTCGTGCCCATTTTCATTGACGCCAAGTCGGCCTCCATATAAGACCTCACATCTGACCACATACTCTCTGGCAGATAGGCTCTCGATGCCGCAGAGCACTTCTGTCCTTGGAACTCAAAAGCACCTCTGACTAATGCAGTGGCAACCTGCTTAGCATCTGATGATGGATGAGCTACCACGAAATCCTTTCCTCCAGTCTCACCGACTATTCTCGGATAGCTCTTGTATTTAGATATATTATTACCAATAGTCTGCCATAGATGCTGAAATACACCAGTACTACCTGTAAAGTGAAGACCTGCAAAATCAGGATGGCTGAATATCACCTCTCCTGCCTCAGGACCATCTACTAAGATCATATTAATCACTCCATCTGGTAGTCCTGCTAACTCAAATATCTCCATTACCAGTGCTGCAGAATAGACTTGCGCCTCAGATGGTTTCCACACGATAGTGTTGCCCATCATCGCTGGTGCAGCTGAGAGATTTCCCGCTATAGCGGTGAAGTTAAACGGAGTAAGTGCAAACACAAACCCTTCTAATGGGCGATAGTCGAGGCGATTCCAGATGCCCTCAGGGCTGATGGGTGGCTGCTCAGCATATATCTGAGCCATATACTCCACATTGAATCGTAAGAAATCAGCTAATTCTGCCACACAGTCAATCTCTGCTTGATAGATGTTTTTTGACTGACAAAGCATAGTAGCGGCATTCATCTTAGCACGATATGGCCCTGCTATAAGATCCGCTGCTTTGAGAAATATCGACGCTCTGTCTTGCCATGGCATAGCCGCCCAAGCATCTTTCGCCGCCAAGGCAGCATCGATAGCCTGCTGTACATGCTCAGCTGTACCTACATGATACTCTCCCAGTGTATGAGCGAGCTCGTGTGGAGGATGCATGGTGACTGTATTACCTGTTTTTACTTTTTGACCACCTATGGTCATAGGGACCTCCCAGTATTCGCTTTTGAGCTGCTGTAGCATCGCTTGGAGCTCCGCTCTCTCTGGGCTACCGGGTGCATAGGAGAGGACTTTTTCATTCTGAGGAGTGGGCAGTTTAAATATGGCGTTGGACATTTATTCAATTTATTTTAATCAACAATCTTTCTTACCGAATTGATTTATAAAGGTACACAAATAGGGAGTATTCACTCAAAATCAGTCTATTGATATTCAATTTGACTCATCCGAAAGCTTTTCACTTGAATTTTTTAAAATATTCTCTCGGATAAAGGCTGCAATAATACTCTTAAGCCTATACCTTTATGCCCCAGTTACTTACTGAGTCGTCATCGTGTACAGGGAAAAGATAAATTATATATCAAGTTCACATAGTACACTTATTTATGATTCACCCACATATTAAAGCAAATCTTCCAGTAGCAACGCTGGTGGAAGAGACCATTCGCCAAGGACAGGGTACATTAGTAGACAATGGAGCATTGGCTATTAATACTGGACAGTTTACAGGTAGATCTCCTAAAGATCGCTATATCGTAGAGGATGACTTCACCAGCTCGACAGTAGACTGGGGAGATATCAATATCCCTATCTCCAAGGACAGCTATGATGCGCTACTGAACGAGATCAAGTCCTATGCTGGGACGCTCCCAGAGATCTATATGCGAGACGCCTATGCCTGTGCGAGTCACAAGTATCGGATCAATATCAAGGTTTACACAGAGTATCCTTGGCAAAATCTTTTTGCTTATAACATGTTTCTCCGTCCTGACGGTGCTCAGATGAGCAATCTGGAGACTGACGAATGGACAATTTATTCTTTCCCAGGTGTAAAAGCGGATCCTACTAAGCATCACACTCGACAAGAAAACTTCTCTATCATCAATTTCTCTGAGCAGACGATCATCATAGGAGGCACCGGATATACGGGTGAGATCAAAAAAGGCATATTCTCAGTGCTCAATTATGTACTACCCACTCGCAGAGATGTGCTCTCTATGCACTGTAGTGCGAATGTGGGCACCAAGGGCGACACTGCTCTTTTCTTTGGACTATCAGGCACTGGTAAGACTACCCTCTCCAATGATCCAAATCGACGCCTGATCGGAGATGATGAACATGGATGGTCAGTGGCCAATGTATTCAATCTCGAAGGAGGTTGCTACGCTAAAGTCATCGATCTATCAGAAAGTAAAGAGCCCCAGATATACAAGGCCATAAGATTTGGCGCAATGCTCGAAAATATCAACTATGACGAGCATACTAAGAAGCCAGATTACCGAGATAGTAGCATCACACAAAATACTCGAGTGAGCTACCCGATGTATCATATAGACAATATCATGTATAACTCTCGAGGAGGAGTACCTAAGAATATTTTCTTCCTGACCTGTGATGCCTTCGGAGTATTGCCTCCTATCTCTCGACTCAATCCAGCACAGGCGATGTATCACTTCCTCAGTGGCTATACTGCCAAAATTGCAGGTACAGAAGAAGGTATCACAGAGCCACAGGCCACTTTCTCGGCGTGTTTTGGTGCTCCCTTTTTACCACTACACCCATCTACCTATGCTAATCTCCTCGGTGAGAAACTCAAAGGATCCTCAGAAGAGGGCGATCCAATACAGGTATGGCTCGTCAATACGGGCTGGGTCGGCGGTGCTTTTGGAGAAGGCAGTCGTATCGAGCTACCATATACTCGTGCCCTTATCAAAGCAGCACTTGATGGCGAGCTCAAAGATGTAGTGTATAGTACTCACGAAATATTTGGTCTCGAGATGCCTCGATCATGTCCAGATGTGCCAAATGCCATCCTCAATCCTCGAGAAAACTGGAGGAATGAAAACAAGTATGATGAGCAAGCCAAAAAGCTGGCAGAGTTATTTAACAATAACATGAAAAAATATGAGAGCGAGCTATCTGCTGAAATCATCGGTGCTGCTCCAATAGTATGATTTTCGTTTGATTTAACAGTGTTATAGAAATTCACAAAGGAGGTCTTAAGACCTCCTTTGTTGTATTATGACTTCTTGACGTATTTTGTCAGGATGACGATATATTGATCATTGACTCTGCCCTCTATGTGTTCAGGATTGTCCGCTACGAGATTGATACGCCTGACTGCTGTACCTCTCTTAGCAGTGAAGTTGGCACCTTTGACATTAAGATCCTTGATGAGGACTACGCTATCTCCTTGCTGGAGCACATGACCATTACTATCGAGATGCACGACTGCTGAGCCACCTGCATCCGCCCAGTCCTGCATATCCTCATCGAGATACATCATACCGAGTAAATCTTGGGCCCATCCCTGACTACTCAGCCTCCGTAATATGCGATAGGCCATCACCTGTACAGCAGTCACCTGGCTCCACATACTCTCAGTGAGGCAGCGCCAGTGATTAGGATCTTTGATCTCGCTACCCTCTATATCAGTAGCACAGTGCGCACAGATCCCGATCTCATCTGTACGAGGTATCACTGTGAATGCTCTCAGCCCATCTGAGCTACCACAGAGCTCACATTTTCCTTCTGACCTATCCATTAATGCACTATCCATTTCTATTAATATTCTATTTGATAATGAGGGTGCAAGGTACGATTTGATTTAGAGAGGAGCTTAGCACTGAGTAGAGAGAAATAGAAGGGCATTTTCACCAAAAAAAATACACATATATAGGGTACAATAGATACAGCTGTCAATAGGAATTAATAAGGCCTACAGACACACAAGTTTATCCTATATTAAATCTTGAAAGATGAGGTCACCTATGAGTAGGCATATACTCTATTTTGTCTTACGATATCCGGGTGCAGGTCCATCCGTCTCACCTCGAGACACATAGTCATCCGTAAGTACCATGTACATCTGATATAAGATCAAACCAGACCCAATTAAAAGTACGATGCCCAGCACATTGGGCGTAGGAAAAGTCCCTGCAACGACGAGACATAGTAATATCCCAATAAATACTACAGCTGTTTTGAATGATGTTGACATATTAATTGATTTATGAGTAAAGGTGATATAGTCAGATATTCAGTCATAAACATTCTAAAAACAAAAAGGATGCAATAGCTCCTTTCTCTTCTCCTTATTGCATGATAATTTAAGCTTATCCGTCTATAAGATCTCTCATTTTTACCGATTCATTTTAACTCTAATTTTGTGATGCGTATTACAGAAGTATCTGACAGTGACTTCTATTTTCACACCGCATAGATCGACCATTATCCAACACAAATTTGGCTGCGCATGATCCAGAGAGATTCGATGAGACTGTTTGCTTTTGTCATTTTTTTAGTTTCTATATTATCAAGCTGCACAGACGATCCGATCGTGATCGATGATCCGGTGATCGACCAACCCATCAGTGAACTGATCGTACCAGCAGTCAGCGAAGGCGATATTGACTTAACTCATGATTGGTACAATTTATACTTAGATATAGAAAAAGACTTGGAGGACTTCAGACCTAATCCAACGGCCAGAGCACTGGGCTATATCGGCATCGCTGCATACGAAGCCGTAGTGCCGGGCATGTATGATCTCCACTCGATCTCTACCGTACTCGCTGACTATACATCAGTCGGTGATGACCCCCTTGACAAGACCATATGGTCCTTGCGAGTAGAGTCTTCACTATACTGGGAGGCTGTACTCAACCATGTCTACCGAGAAACATTTACCTATTTTCTCCATTCTATGAATGAGGCTCAGCGATTTGACGTAGAGCAGCTATACCTCAGTCATGCTCAGAGGATTAACTCTCAGATGAGTACAGCTGGCTATCAAGATGCCCTCGACAGGGCAAATCTCATCGCATCATCTGTGATCCAGTATGCTCAATCAGATATCGAATCGGAGATCCAAGTCCATGATGTAGAGCCAGAAGGATATACTCCACCATCAGGAGTAGGATACTGGCAGCCCACCCAACCAGATTTTCGAAATGCCTGCCATCCATACTGGTACCGAGTTAGAAAATTTGTCACACCAGATACAGCCGTATCATTCATACCTCCAGCAGTCTATAGCGAGGAGCCAGATTCGAGATTTTATCAGGAGGCACTCGAGGTGAACGATGTAGTAGCTAATCTTGATCATGAGGGGCGGTGGATAGCTGAGTTTTGGAGTGATGATATCGTGGGTATCACTTTTAGTCCTCCGGCTCGTCAGATAGCCATTGCCAATCAACTCATCAAAGTAGCCAATAGTGATCTCCAGGAAGTAATAGAAATGTATATGCGACTCGGTATAGCTCTTAATGACGCAGCAGTCACTTGCTGGCAGGGAAAATATGAATACAATCTGGAACGGCCTATTGACTATATCCGTAGAGTGATTAATCCAGATTTCACTACGATACTGGGAGATGCGGAGGGTATCCCGAGTCAAAATCCCAACTTCCCGGCCTACCCTTCTGGGCACTCTACATTTGCATCAGCTGGAGCGGCCATCTTCGAAGAATTCTTTAGCCTTGGTGTGCGAGAGTTCACGGATCGATGTCATGAGGATGAGACATTATTCATTGGCACACCTCGGACCTATACTAATTTTCATATCATGGCTCGTGAGAATGCATATAGTCGTATACCACTCGGAGTACACTTTCGTATGGACTGTGATGAGGGACTGAGACTGGGCTATATCGTGGGAGACTATGCTACCCGCTTCTCTTTAAGACAAGAGCTATGACCTGCTATGCTCTGTTAATCGAATAGTAATGGTCGACTATTTTCCAATAGGAAGAATACCAGTACATTCACATCATAAATATGCAAAAGCATACGCTATGAAATTATTGGTACAACTTATCATCGGAATACTATTATTATTTCCCTCAGTGGAGCTATCCGCCTGGGGCCAAAATGGCCACCGAATCGTCGCAGAGATCTGTAATCAGTATCTATCTGAAGACGTAAAAGCTGAGCTGAGAGAAATAATGGGACCCGACTACCTTGCCGAATTAGCGAATTGGCCGGACTATATCAAATCTGAAAAAGGCTGGAAGTTTGCCGATAGCTGGCACTACACTACGGTGCATGATGATCAGACCGTACAAGATGTAAGAGATAAGTACAGCCAAAATGATAAAATAGATGATGCCACAGAAGCCATAGAGCTCATGATCAATATCCTTAGCGGAGATGAGGAAGCCTCAGTATGGCTGAAGGACATGATGAATGATCATGATGCCAAACCTCTGAGAGGATCTACTAAGGCAACGGCATTAGCCTTCTTAGTACATCTCGTCGGCGATATCCATCAGCCTATGCACGTAGGTAAAAACAAAGATCGTGGAGGCAATAATATCAACGTACTCTTCTTCTCAGAGCGCACTAATATTCATTCTGTCTGGGATACTAAGATCATCGAGCATGAGAAGCTTAGCTATACAGAGTTTGCCATATTCATCAATAAATGCACAGCTGAAGAAGCACGCTCTATGCAGCGGTCTACGCTCAACCAGTGGGCGCAAGAATCTATCACTCTCCGAGAAGATATATATCGTACCATCTATGACTATGTAGACCGTGAGACAGGACTGCCTTCGCTCTCATGGCAGTATCAGCATGACTACATCGTCCATGTCAAGGAGCGCCTGCTCAAGGCCGGGGTGAGACTGGCTGGTGTACTGGAGGATATCTATCTGTAGTCGAAAAGATCAGTATCTCAAATAATAATACCGATTTCTGAGACTATATCACTTTAAATTTTAGGTTTCATCCAGCCATTATGGTATTTAGCATGAATCAGCTCGTTAGCTTTTTGATTATCTCCAAAATTACTTTCATTAGCATCCCAGTAAATTTTCTCTCCAGTTTTATATGCGATATTACCCATTTGAGCATTGATTGCTGCTACACTTCCTGACTTAATATGTGTATTGAGCATAGATGGGTCATTAGCCTTTATAGCTGCCACAAAGTTCTCGGTATGTAGGTCCAGTATGTTTACGTTGGGATCTTTTTGCACAAAAGGTATAGGTTCCATTTTCTGTTTACCATCATTGCGCCCCCAGCCTACAAATTCTCTTTCTGCGATGACTTCATAGCCTCCTCTATTGACCACAAGGGTGCCATTATTACCAATGAATGCGATGCCCTCTGTGCGACCATAAGGTCCTCCATCTATCCCTGTAGCGTGTTCCCACAGCATACTGAAATCTCCATAGTCAAACACGGCTTGGAGGGTATCTGGAGTCTCAGCTGGATCATTAGGATAGGCTAATTTACCACCTGACGCCATCACTGACTTAGGAGCTACCGCATTCATAGCATATAATGCAATATCTATTTCGTGAACACCCCAATCAGTCATCAAACCACCCGCATAATCCCAAAACCATCTAAAATTAAAATGAAATCTGTTAGGATTAAATGGCCTCATTGGAGCTGGACCTAACCATCGCTTATAATCCACACCTCTTGGTACCGGAACATCAGCCATTGGTTCCATAGGTTTCATCCATCCTTGATAAGCCCAGACTTTAACCAATCTGATATTGCCCAAGATTCCTGAACGAACTATATCGATCGCTTCTCTATAATGAGGTCCGCTTCTCTGCCATTGTCCCACCTGCACCACACGACCTGTCTTTTTCTGAGCAGCTAACATGATATTACATTCTTCGATTGAATTAGCGATTGGCTTTTCGATATAAACATCCTTACCGGCCATCACGGCGTCTACCATCATACTGCAGTGCCAATGATCCGGTGTGCCTATCACCACCGCATCTATGGATTCATCTTGCAATAGCTCTCTATGATCGGTATAAGTCTTAGGTATATTATTTCTTAATTTAGCATAGTCCGAAAGACGTTGATCTATCACTGATTGATCAACATCGCAGATGCCGATCAACTGTATGTCGGGCATTTTAAGTAGCGAGGTGGTATCTGCCCATCCCATTCCTTTACACCCTATGACACCAATGTTTATTTTGTCATTTGGGCTGAGAGATTTGGCATTCTTGATTATAGCGGGTGCTACTACCAAAGAAGAAGCGGCTACTGCTGTTTCTTGGATAAAAGTTCTTCTTTTCATACAGACGATTAAGATGATCTATTAATCTTGTGATACTAAAGTAACCAAATCTATTAAGTCAATATTTCAAGAAGGGTATTAAGCATAATGATAACAAATGATCAAAGGAGTTGATATGCCTAAATCTTATAGCCTCCTATCGTCGGTATAAGTTCAAAACGATTTTTTGCTAAACCTATCAAGATACCTCCAGAGTCGGTATAAGTTCGAAAACGAATTTTGTCGCCAAAATCCTATCTCACTTACTTTCCAATACAGAAATTACTGAAAATCGAGTCTAATAGATCATCGGTAGATATATCTCCTGTGATCTCTCCGAGATGGTGCAATGACTGGCGGATATCGAGGGCTATGAAGTCTCCTGTAGTACCATCAGAGAGTCCTCTGAGTACTGCCTCGAGCGCTTCATCACTTTTGCGTAGAGCATCATAGTGTCGACTATTAGTGACTATGGTCTGCTGCATCATCGTAGGATCACCTATGACAGTATCATAGATTTTATCTTTGATATAGTCTATGTTCATTTTGTTCTTAGCACTGGCGGTGATAAGATTATCCGTGGAGATGAGACCATCTCGATAGTAGTCTTCTGGTCGGATATACGGATTGAGATCCATCTTATTAGCAATGAAGATCCGCTTACTACCTGCTGTGAGCACCTTACTCCCCTCGAGGAATCGATCAATATCGGACCAAAGCTGCTCTGGTGATGACTCTATCACATCAAATACGTATATGACGATACTTGAGCTACCGATCTTCTCGATAGTGCGATCGACTCCTATCCGCTCTATCTCGTCCTGAGCTTTTCGGATACCTGCCGTGTCAATCAGCCTAAATTGTATACCCTTGATATTAAGAGATTCCTCGATCGTATCTCGAGTCGTACCTGCTATATCGGATACGATGGCCCGCTCCTCATTGAGAAGTGCATTGAGCAGAGTGGATTTACCTGCATTAGGTCGACCCGCTATGACAGTGGTGACCCCATTTTTGATGACATTGCCCAGCTGAAATGATTCGAGCAGGCGATTAATGACAGACTTAATCTTCTCTACCAGCCCTTGCAGCTTAGAGCGATCTGCGAACTCCACATCCTCCTCTCCAAAGTCCAATTCTAACTCTATCAAACTGGCAAACTCGATCAGTTCTTGGCGGAGCTGCTTGATCTCATCGGAGAATCCTCCACGCATCTGCCGCATAGCTATCTCATGGCTGGCAGCATTGTCAGAAGCAATAAGGTCAGCTACCGCTTCTGCTTGGGATAGATCCATCTGCCCATTGAGAAAAGCCCTCAGCGTAAACTCACCTGCCTGTGCCATTCTCACACCGTGACGCAAGAATAGCTGTATGACCTGATCCAAGATATAGGGCGACCCATGACAAGAAAATTCGATCACATCTTCCTTTGTGTAGCTTCTCGGTGCTCTAAATACCGTAGCAACACACTCATCGATGATACGGTCTGACTCATCTACGATCTTACCATAGTGCACAGTATTACCTTCGACTTTAGTCAAGTTTCGCCCTTTAAAAAAACGATCACTGATCTCAATGATACCTGGTCCTGAGAGACGAATGACTCCTATGGCTCCTACACCTTGAGGAGTAGAGAGTGCTATTATGTTTTCTGTCAAATCTTGAATCATGGGATAAAGGTAGGCAGGACGGGCCTTAATTGCGACGGATTTGTAAGAATAGGAATAAGGATATGGAGATAATTGGCGTACATTTGACGAGCCGTAAACGTTTACAATAATAACTTATGTCACGAATAACCACTTTAGGAGAGTTCATCATCAAGACTCAATCACAGGTCTCATATAGCACTGGCGAGCTCAGCAAACTCATAAGTAGCCTGCGCCTCGCTGCTAAAATCGTAAATGCTGAAATCAACAAAGCAGGATTAGTCGATGACATACTGGGCAAAGCTGGTGATACCAATATCCAAGGTGAAGATCAGCAAAAACTCGATGTATACGCTAATCGAAAATTCATAGACTCGGTCGAAGCTCGAGAGATCACCTGTGGTATAGCATCAGAAGAAGAGGATTCATTCATTGCATTTGATAGCCCTCAATGTCGCAATGGGAAGTATGTCATCCTCATAGATCCACTCGATGGCTCTTCCAATATTGATGTAAACGTATCAGTGGGCACCATCTTCTCGATATACAAAAGAGTATCCCCTGTGGGTGAAAAAGCCATAATAGAGGACTTCTTACAACCAGGTAATCAGCAAGTAGCTGCGGGCTACTTCATTTATGGATCATCGACTATGATGGTCTATACCACTGGCAATGGGGTGAATGGTTTCACCTTTGATCCTACTATAGGCTCTTTCTTCTTATCACATCCTGATATGCGCATCCCTGAGGAGGGCAGTATCTACTCTGTCAATGAGGGAAATTATCCATTTTTCTCTCAAGGCGTCCGGGACTACCTTAAAAATATCAAACAGAACATTCCCCTCGAGGGGAAACCATATACCGGCCGATACATCGGATCAATGGTCTCCGACCTACATCGCAACATGCTCAAAGGAGGATTATACATGTACCCAGGCACCACGAGCAAGCCAAATGGTAAACTGCGGCTCTGCTATGAGTGCAATCCAATGGCATATATCATGGAGCAGGCTGGAGGCGTCGCCACAGATGGCAATCAGCGCATCCTGGACATCGTACCTACTGAGTTACACCAACGGGCGCCACTGTTTCTCGGCCCTAAAAAAATGGTCGCCGAAATAGAGAGTTACCTGACTCGATAAAATGACATAATTTGTCATAATAGTATAATATTTGACAAATTTTGTCATATTTTTAGGGTGTGAAAGCATTAGGAGAATACATACGCACCCAAAGAGAGCAGCAACATCTTTCAAAATCGCAGTTAGCTGACCAGCTACAGGTGGACTATACGCTCATCAGCCGATGGGAAAATAATAAACGCCTACCTACTATGAAGCAGTTATATGCTTTAGCAGAAGCATTCTCCATTAGTGAGTCTACCCTCAAAAAATACTGGTACGCTGACAAAATCGTAGAGCTGATGAAAGAAGACTACGATATGTATACTGATGTCATGGTCGCAGCGGAAGATCGTATCAGCTATCTACGATCCCAGCGTTCTGATGCTGAGCAGTTGAGGTATTCACCTACAGTCCAAGATCTACTGCAAAAAATAGATAATGCTCAAACACGCTGGCAGAAGCTACGTCCCATAGAGGGTATACATCTCGAGCGTCTCAAGGAATACTTTCGCACCAGTTATACCTATGAGTCTAATAAGATTGAAGGTAACACTCTCAATCTCCAAGAGACAGAGCTCGTGATCAATCAAGGTCTAACTATCAGTGGTAAGTCCATGACCGAGCACCTGGAGGCTATCAATCACTCTGAGGCTACCACTCTCCTTTATGAATTGGTCAGAGACAGAGTCTCCTTATCTGAGCGACTCCTCCTTGAGCTGCACAATCTTATACTACGAGGTATAGATCGTCAGCACGCAGGTCGATATAGACTGTCTAATGTCCGTATATCAGGCAGTAGACATATACCACCTGATCACCTACAGGTCACAGATCTCATGAGGGGATATTTTGCCTTCTATCAGCGACACAGAGTCTCGCTGCACCCTGTTGTGCTTGCTGCAGAGATGCATGAGCGCTTAGTCAGTATACACCCATTCATAGATGGCAATGGTCGCACAGCTCGTCTGGTCATGAATCTCATACTCATGAGTCATGGGTACACCATGGTCATACTCAAAGGAGACCATCAATCACGTATCAAATACTACCAGTCACTCGAAAAGGCCCAAGTAGACAATGACAGTGACGATTTTCACCAATTGATCTGTGAAGCTGCGCAAGAGTCACTCGGCGAGCATTTACATTGGGTAGAGTAGATGATTTAATACGAGATGTGATTTTATTTCTGTAGAATTTAGTTCTTTTGCAGATTATTAGATAAATAACTATGTATAAGCACCTATCAGTCTGTCTATTATGCATCTCAATATTGCTATGTATATCATGCAAGAGTCAAGAGACCATGTCTACACAGTCGGACATAGATACAGAGATCAATAAAATCATCGATAGAGCGATTATGGCTGAAGGTGGCTGGGATAACTGGCAAAATCTCGTAAGCATCTCATACAAAAAGAGAAGCATACTGTACCTCAAAGATGGATCTAAAGAGAGCGATATGACCCAGTTTCACGAATATCAGTTTGGTGAGCAGATGAGTGGCAATATCTTCTGGAAGGACAATGATGGCAGTCACTCTATCGTCTATCAAGATGGTCTCGCCTATGAATATCTCAACGGGCAAAAGCTGGAGGATAGTAAAGAGAGTGCTACTAAAGCCTTTCACAGCGCTACCTATGTGCTCCTGATGCCATTCAAGCTAAAAGATCCCAATGTGGCACTCAGCTACCTCGGTACTGAGACTCTGGCCGATGGTAAGATCGCAGATGTAATCAAGGCGGTATACAACCCAGATCAGCATGCAACTCATAGTACGGATGATACGTGGAACTATTACTTTGATCAATCATCTGGAGAGTATCTCGCAGCGATGGTCTATCATGCTCCGACCTATGCCTATATCGAGAATACAAAGCGTGACAGATCTCTACCTATAGCTATGCCGATATATCGTGAAAGCTATCGCAGTGATGCAGAGCGCAATAAGGAGTTCTTACGTGGAGAGTTCTTCTACTCGGACTACGATATTAAGGTCAAAGGTCTGTAGGGATAAATTCTAAAAATCTCACCCGGATCATAAAGATCTCGACCACGAGGTATTTCGAGGAATGCATCTGCATCTGACAGGTTGGCGAGATCACCAGAGCCATTGCCTTCTACAGGTGTAGCTATTAGACGGCCTCTATCCCAACTTAGCCTGACCTGAGCGAAATAAGTCAAATCCTTAGTGAAGCTGATCGGGGCTCCGAGCTCCGCAAATAGCTCTGTCCTACTCATCCCTATCGAACGAAATAGCCATGGATACACATAGCGATGTAGGCAGGCAAAAGACGATACGGGATTGCCGGGCAGCGCAAAGACCACTGGTCCATCTGATTTCTCACCAAACCAAAAAGGCTTACCTGGTCGCTGTCGTACCTTATGAAATAACTGCTCCACCCCAAGCTGCTGCAGTATCTCAGGTATATAGTCATACTTGCCCATAGAGACTCCTCCAGATAAAATGAGCACGTCATATGATGCGCAGTATTCACTAAGTGCACCATGCAGCTCTTCAATGTCATCATTGAGATGGGCGGTATCACAGTTGATCCCAGACTGCTGGAGAGCCGTCTGCAAGGCATACACATTAGATCGACGTACCTGATGTGGCAGAGGCTGCTCGACTATAGGTACGAGCTCGTCACCGGTAGAGATGACCATGACTTGAGGTAGTTTAGCCACTTTGACCGTAGCCTTACCTACGGTTGCGCAGATATTTGCCTCGGCTCCTGATATTATTCTAGCCGACGGTACGAGTATTTCTCCGAGCACTCGATCACTACCCAGTCGATGGACATTTTGCTTATACTTGACCGTTTCTATATTGATTTTTACCTTGCCCTCATGGATCGTGAGATCTTCATATCGGATGACCGTATCCGCATCTGCTGGCAGTATCGCTCCAGTCATAACCTCCATACACTGAGATGAGTCATTGAGTGACTTCTGCGGCATGCCCGCTGCCTGTATGTCGGCTATCTCATATACTCGCTGACCTGCGTCAAAAGAACTATATAGTATAGCAATGCCGTCCATCGTCACTCTGTCATAAGGCGGCAGTGGACGATCTGCTCGAATATCCTCCATGAGCACTCGGCCTATAGCCGCTGATAGCGTGACCTCCTCTATTCCATAACTTCTAACTCGTGATAAAACTATCTCCTCTGCCTCTGCTACACTGATCATCCTCCGATAGTTGCCATTGATTCTGTGATAAGATTAATGTTTCGATTGCGTTCGGCTTCGTAGCCGTCTTTAGCTCTGTGGCTGAGGGCATCCTGCAGCGCAGTGATCAGCTGCTCATCCGTCGCTCCTGATCTGATGAGATCTCGGATATTGAACACTCCATCGTCATAGAGGCAGGTCTTGAGCACACCAGTAGGAGTGAGTCGGATCCGATTGCAGCTACCACAAAATGATCGAGTATATGATGCGATGATTCCCAGCGTACCAGCGAATCCATCCACATGATAATTCATCGAGGTAGAGCTCGGTGCATCAGCTACTCTGTGCATATCGGGATAGGCAGACTCCAAATGCTCCTGGATCTTAACATAATCCCACAGACCGAGATCTGTAGTACTATCAGATCCATTAAATGGCATCTCCTCCAAAAATCGCACACTGATCGGTCGATCTCGGGCCAGCTCGGCCATAGGAAGGATATCCTCTACATTGTGCTGGGCCATGACGACCATATTGATCTTAGTCTGTATCCCATGATCGATGAGCTGCTCCAGCGTATCCATCACCAGTGGGAGACTATCTCGACGTGTGATCTGATAAAATCGCTGAGCATCAATGCTATCGAGACTTAGATTGACACTTTTGATACCCATATCGCTGAGCTGAGGGACGATACCTTTGGTCAGTGTCCCATTTGTCGTGATATGGATAGCATCTACACCTTCAATACTATTAATTCTTGAGATGAAATCTGTCAGTCCTTTTCGCAAAAATGGTTCTCCCCCAGTGATTCGCACCTTGTTAATCCCGAGTCCTGCGAATATCTCAACTATTCGCTCCAGCTCCTCAAATGTCAATAAATCAGATCGATCCACATAAGTGATCCCCTCCTCTGGCATACAATAATGGCATCGCAAATTGCAACGATCGGTGACAGCGATTCGCAGATAATTTATTTTCCTACCATGATTGTCATAGAGCATGAGACAGTCGATTGATCCAGATGAAGATATGGTATAAGTCTAAAACTTGCAGTATTATGCAAAACAGAAATAATTAAACTAATCAAATGCAATTAAAGTTGACTGCCTATGGCATCGCTCGAGAGATCATGGATGGCACGAGTACCGATACACAGGTCGGTGGAGTACATACGATCGCTGATCTTAAGGCTCACTTGATATCGACATATCCAGCTTTCGCAGAATTATTGAGTTTTTCGCTGGCGGTGGGCGAAGAATATCGAGACGATGGCTATGTCTTGTCGGATGGTGACGAAGTAGTGATCATACCACCCGTGTCAGGTGGATAAATCTAAAATGAAATGATAGACATACAGATCTCCGCTAATCCCCTAAGTATCGATAGCTGCTACTCAGCCGTACAGTCTCCTGCTGCAGGAGGCAATACGCTATTCGTCGGAACGGTACGAGAGCAGACCAAAGGAAAAGCAGTCATCAAGTTGGACTTCGAAGCATACGAGCCTATGGCTATCAAAGAGATGCAAAAAATCGCAGCCACCATCGTCAAGCGCTGGGACGCTATACACGTCTCTATCCATCATCGAGTCGGCACACTCCAGATAGGCGAGATCGCCGTCATCATCGCTGTGGCTACACCTCATAGAGCTGCTGCCTTTGCCGCCTGTCAATATGCTATCGATACACTCAAGGAGACCGTACCTATCTGGAAAAAAGAATTTTTTCAGGATGGAGCTGTATGGGTGGCGGCGCATCCGTAAGGCTCAATCGTTATCTATCTGTATGCTACCCAAAACATTTCTCATCATCCTATTTGCAGTCGGACTATCGGCGTGTACCAAGAGTCTGTCAGGCGTCTGGTCATCCCAGCCGAATGGAGGTATCTATTTTGAACGAGACACCTATCGATTTTATAAGGATGGCACATTCGAAAGAGCTCACTATAATGATACTCCTCCATTCAATACTGATTGAAAAGGAAGTTATAAAAAACAGAAGAATACTATCTCCCTTACGGTAATAGACAGCACTACATATGCAACTTATCAGTGCATCAGAGAAAAACAAGACTCTATCTTCTTTGATTTCTCATATGAGAATAAGAATGTAAATCACTCGTCAGAAAAATCTCGTTTCTGGAGCTCAATTCAGATAGATATTCATAGTCAGACTGATGAGGTCGATGTCATATTCATAGACGATCTTAACGATCTGAATAATCAAATGACCCACTCTATCGCACGTCCAGATTGGCCCATTAAAATGATTTCTTTGCATTCATGGCAACCAGAATTCCACTTAAAAATCCAAGATACAGACTGCTCTACCTATATGATCAGCTATATAGAAGGCCAAGGGACTTTTCTCAATGGCAAACTTACTGAGACACTAAAAATCAACCCTCTAAATAGATCTATCCAGTCTAATAACGGATCTAAGTTTTACAAGCTAAAATAGCTTTGCTACCAGCTACCACCGCCACCGCCACCAAATCCACCACCGACGCTACCCCCACCACTGAATCCTCCGCCGCTACTATTGCTCGATGCAGGTGCTGAGTAAAATACTTTTTCGATGCGGTGAGCTCCAAAATCCTTAGTGAACTGGCCAAAACTGTGGTGATGATGACCATGCCCGTATCCATCGTAGATATACCACATCGGAGGACTCATCTCCCAATCTCGAAAGAAGTCTTCCCACTGCTTATCCAGTCCGAATGCTAGAGCATAGGGAAATAATCGATTGAGATAATTAGGATCTTCGGACAGCAACTCATTTAGCTTTTCTGGATTGGGATTTTTCAGATGAGCATAGAGTCCACGGAGGTGATTGTGCACTTCATATCCTCGATCAGATAGCTTAGGTTGTAAAAAATGGACCACTAAACAGAAAACACCTAATATAATGAAAGCTATCCCCATGAAGAAATTGAGAAAGATGATCATCGAAGCAATCCCAGCTCCAAGTGCCAAGATAAAGGCAGCTATCATCCAGCCAGAATGAAAACGCTTTAGCGAAGTAGCATCATAAAGTTCTTGTGCTTTTACTTCTTTCATGATACCAGAGGCAGCTCGCCCCATGGTCTGATAAAACTTATTTTGCAAGGACGACAGGAGCGTATTATCCCCTTTCTCAAAGAGGTCATTGAAATAGCGTTGTGCGTATGCCGGTTCATCTGGCTCGATATCTCGTATTTTCTCAAAGTATACATCATCATCGCTGATGGGTTTGACCTTGAGATAGCCTTTTTCTCCCCAGTATGGCAGCAGGGAGATGATATCTCGACGATTGACTCTATAGTCATAAAAAGTCCCGACCTCGGCTGGACTCATGCCCGCTGGTGGATGATACCGGAGGGGTACATCTGACGGCTCTGACTGTCTCCGCCCATCTCGTCTCCAAAAACTAAATAACCACATCGCTATGCCAGCAGGAATGAGCGTGAGCCAATTGCTTCCACCAGGATTGTACTTTTCCATTTCATCGGTTCGACCAGTATTAGTCATCGTTGACTGCCCTGCATCGGCAGGTAGAAGTCCTTTGGGTACTTTGAAAGCTACAGTGATCCCATTACCCGGAGATAAAGAGATCGGCTCTGTCATAGCGAAAATATTATCCTCTTTACTCAGTATGATATCTTGATAGCGATCACCTCCTCGACCATTGAATGTCACAAACTCCTCTATTTTCTCCTTCCATCCATAAGGAAATCGCATCGAGAAACTCACTTTCTCCATGGGTACTTTCCAGTCTGTACCGATGACATTCCAATAGAACTCGTCATGCTCCTCATATTGCGCTATAGCGCCTTGTACTTTGTACTCGATATGATAGGACTGAGGGCCAGTGACGTAGGTATTAGCATCGCCGATACGTATCATTTGATCATTGCCCTCCTGGTACACTTTGGATCGCCAGTCTCGCACTCGTACATCTGTCACCCTGATGCGCTTATCTCCACTCTCGCTCTGATATCTGATCGGTATAGTACGAAATATGCCTCTCCGTCGCTCTGTGAAAGTGACATCGATATCCTCGATGACCTTGATCTCACCGCTCTCCGAGAGGATCATCTCGACCTCATACTGATCTATGACAAAACCTTCCTGGGCTGAAATAGTAGTAAAAGTCAATAACGAAAAAAGAGTGTATAGTAGGAATCTCATGATATGGAAAATAGTGTAGCCCCAAGATATAGAATATGATCATCCCGAGCTAAAATGATCGACCAACTAACAAATTTAGGTATTACCAATCCCAATATTAGTGAGCTAAAATCCTAAAATCAGTGATAGGGCCAGACTCCCGATTGGCTCATCTTTGGACTATCATATCACATAAGACGGTTAAGTAATAACCATTTCATAGAATCATTATTATCTTCTAAGAGAAATAGGAAGTCACCAAAGGGATGACTTCCTATTTTCTATTTTTATACTGTGATGTAAATATTACTTGAGTCTGATCTCGGTCTGCTTTTTCTTCCGATCGAGGAGAGCAGAGTCTTTGCCCGTAGCCCATTTGACATTGATGAGATTAGTCTGGTCGCTGTATACTTCCGTGAGTAGAGACTGTACTATGGTGAGGGCTTTGTCATTGTTTTGACCTGTCCAGTCGCCCTCGAGGGTGATCCATACTGCGTCCATAGATGCTGATAGATCCGTCATCTCCAGCGATATCGTGTCGTCATCTGTACTCAGTAAGATCTTATCAGCGATATACTCGGCGATCATCTGATCAGCACTCGTATAGTCCGCTGGTAACTCTTCGCCAGGAGTCAGTCCGATGGCGAACTGCAGATCATCAAGAAAGGTCTTTATAGTCACCTCTACTCGAGTCTCTTTGATCTCAATATCACTGACACTGACGTGAATGTCGTGCTCAGCTGAGGAGAAGGCAAATAGATATATGAGAATACTCCAAATCATACAGATACAACGATCCACAGGCTCAAAAAGTTACTTGGATGGATCTTATGGATTAGTTAAGCTCTATCACTCTCCTATCCGTATAGCACTCAGGAGTGATGGCGACCCTGGGTCTGACACATCGATCTGATAAAAACCATCATCTCCTACCATCAATAATAACTCTGACGAAAGCGAGATCACATCATAGGCATGGAGCTGATCGTTGTGAGCTAATAGATTCTCATGTATTTCTTCAATATTCGACACATCGAAAATCTTCAGACCATGCTCGCCCTCGCAGAGATAGAGCGTCTCCTCTCGTACAGACAATCCATGTGGATGCTCCATTGGGAAAGAAGCGATGAGCTCAGGCTCTCGGATATTGCTCACATCGACTACATCGAGTTGATTGATGAAGTTTTGGCACTCTGATCCATCACGTAGCGTGACGTAGGCGATATCGTCTGAGACCACTACTGGATCACAGGCACGAGCATGCTGAAAGGTTGAAATATGTATTGGATTAGCCGGATCTCGATTGTCCATGATGTGCATACCATCGTTTGCGCCGATGAATAACTTGTCCTTATAAGGGAACATCGTCTCTACTCCCCAAGGCAGATATACGGTATTGAGCAAATCGGGATTAGCCAGATCTTGGGTATCAAAAACTTTGAGCGACTGCTGATTGACATAGTAAAAATGATCTCTGACAAAGGCTAATCGAGCCAATGAACCTCCTCCACCGCCACCAGGTGCTCCTGCAGCATCAGCGACTAATAGATCATCCACCTCAAATACTCTCCAGACATCCACATTGTATAGCACATTGCCAGCATCATCAGTGATCTCAAAAGGCACCTCATCCTCGCAAGAAAACTCACGTGTCTCCTCAATGAGACTGTAGTCAACGATATACTCTCCACGAGCTTCATCAAAATATAAATACTCATCCTTGAGGCCAGGCACGGTTGATACGATCTCTGGCGCTGTGATATCTGATATATCGATCACTAATAGATTATAGTAGTCATCGGCATAGAGATAGTCACCCTTGAGGCCCATATCGAGATTGCCTTCTATGGCTATGAATCCGACTTTCTGCGGATTAGTGATGTCACTATTGTCTATGATATGGACACCTTGATTTTTTTCGTTGATGAGGATATACTTCCCGTAGTAGTAGATTTTGCCCGGAGACTCGAGCTCTCTTGATGCGACGTATTCGACTGTAGGGACGAGTTCTTCAGCAGACTTATACACTGGCGTCCATGACTGAAAAGTATACTCGGTAGTACAGTCATTATCCTCACAGCTCTGGAAGAAAAATATGGTAGAAATAGATAGTAAGATTAGCAGTAGGCGATTCATAGCAGTTGTATTTAAGATCAATAAGATGTAACTCTCAATGATAACTACCTAACGCCAATAAACGCTTATCTGATATCTCAAAAAATCCTGTTACCAGAATTTAGCCTCCATCAAAAGGATGAAAGCGACGCCAGCCGCTGCTCCTGATATGAATAGCGTCCAGTCTCGCTGCTTAGTCCGTAGCACCGTCATAAAGACATATCCGATCGCCATAGTCAGCAGGACGATGATGATCTGACCCAGCTCTACGCCTACATTAAAAGCTAAAAGAGGCCCAAGGATACTTTCTTCTTTGCCCAAAAGGGCCTTGAAATAATTACTAAATCCCAGTCCATGAATGAACCCAAAGAAGAGCGCTAATCCATAATTAAACATGACTTTCTCCTCGCCTACTTGCCGTTTGGACACATTGAATATAGCGGTCAATAAAATCGTAAGAGGGATCAAAAACTCAATAATCTCCGCTTTAAACACTACAATATTCAAAGCTGAGAGTGCTAAAGTTACACTATGACCTAAAGTGAATGCGGTTACCAAAATCAAGATATTCTTCCACTGCCGATAGTGATAGACAGCGCAGAGAGCTATGATGAATAAGATATGATCATACCCATTGAGATCTAATATATGGTCGAATCCTAACTCGAGATAAGTCTTGAACATGAAGCAGTAATGATTTTTTTAGTGAATCAAAGTTAATGATCCTGTACGATCGATCCGTTCCCCATTAATCAAAATCGCAGATAATCGATACATATAGACCCCTGGTTGGACCAGACGACCACTGCTATCTCGACCGTCCCATCCGGCTATATCAGTGACATCGGCGAGCAGCTCGCCCCATCGACTGTAGATCTGTAGGGTCTCGACTATTTGCAGACTTTTGCCTACAGCGGTGATCCTGAATTTATCATTACGCCCATCCTCATTTGGTGAGAAAGCATTAGGCACATAGATCGAGACATCGGTATCCACGCTGATGTAGATACTGTCAGCAGCGCTGCAGCCATCAGCACTTACTGCCTCCGTTGATAAAAATCCGCTCTGGATAGGCAGTATCGTCAGCTGAGCACCAGTAGTATCTGAGCCAATATCAAAACTCAATGAGGCTACTTCTTGATTAGCCATGGCGGCGATCTCCACTTCCTCTCCTAATAGGATCATCAAGTCATCTCCGAGATCTATCCTAAATTCGTCTGGATCAAATAAAGAGACGTCCTCTTCATAAAAACAACCGTATCGATCCTGCACCTGCACATGATATTCGCCGGCAGGCAAAACATCAACCGACAACCCTTCATAGTCTTGGCCATTGAGGTTGAGATGATAGGGTGGATAGCCTTGTGACACATCCGCTGCCGATATCAGCCCATCCATCCCACCGAAGCAACCCGGATCGTCTGAAGAGAGTGTAGCACTGACTGTCGCTCTCTGTACTGTATCGATGACATAGGTCACGATACTATCGCAGCCGTAGCTCGAGACTAATGTTTCGGTATACACACCAGGCTGAGTAATCTCCAGATCATCGATGATGATACCTGTACCTCCGCAGATAGTATCTTGGTACATATACTCACGCTGTGGAACGGTGATACTGATCGGTTCGGAATAAAATCTACATTTCTCATTGTTAAAATTATCCTCTGAGCCAGCGAATCCAAAGCGATAGCTATATCGACCGGGCGTCTGATCAATGTGCTCTATAGTCTGATCACCTCCTGCATTGATATCGATCCACTCGTCTTCCTCTCCCTGAATCTGCCACTGATAAAACTGATCACCTGCCGACAGGCCGTCCACTATGGCAGTCAGGGTCAATGGGAAATCCTCTGCACATGCCACCGTATCACTATTGAGCGCTATCTGGCTCGGCGGACCACAGGCTCTGAAGGTGATATTATCCAGAGCCAGATCATTACCAATACCTCCTGGTGCATTGTTTTGTAGAGTGAGCTTGACAGAAGTCTGTCCTGGCTCTGTGGTGAAACTATACGAGTAGGTATGCCAGCGCTCATCTTTGGGGATATTCCCTGTCTGTATGACGATCTCGTCATCGATCAAAAATGCCACATTGGGGTCGCTATGATCATTGACTCCCGTACGTATCATATTGATGATATCAGCGGTGAATTCAAATTGGGTATTCTCACAGATATCCATGACTATTTCTTCATAAAATATTCCCGGGTCAAAAGAGGCATTGACTACCATCATATAGCCATTGGGATCACTACTATTGTCAGGTATACGTAGCCAGGTATCCCAGACCATTGACCAAGTATTGACATGTCGAGTGATAAGGTACTGACCATCATTAGGGGGACCAAAGGTGACGTATTGGTATCCGGGTGCGATGCCTGGATCCTCGAGTAGGATACCTTGCGCTCCAGTACCAAAATCTCCCTCATCAAAAAGATTGGGCCCAAGACTACCACCACATCTATCCTGTGCAGATAGGCTGTAGCCAATGGTCAATAACAGTAGGGTCAGATAGCGCAACATCCGTCTAATCTACAGAAATTCAGCTACTTATCAATCAAACTAACAATCCTACCGAAAACGTGACGACGAAAAGAAGTGTACTCAGCGCCATCTGCTTGAGATAAGGATCAAGCTCCATCGCCTGAGTCTTAGTCAGGACTGCTCGATAATTAATAAAAAACAAAGGCAAAGTCAGCATAAAGAGCCACTGCCAAGGCGACTGAAAATGTAAATAGGTAAATAGCATAGCGCACAGGACACCTATTGTCAATAGACCGAGATGATAGCGCACAGCATTGTCCCGACCCAGCTTGATAGCCAGAGATCGTTTACCAGCTTGGACATCCGAGTCGATATCACGGATGTTATTGATATTGAGCACAGCCATAGAGAAAACTCCACAAGATATAGCGGGCAGTATCGTCGTCCACTCCCACACACCCGTCATCACATAAAAGCCTCCGACCACCGCTAATACGCCAAAGAACAAAAACACACTGACATCTCCCATAGCCCGATAGCCATAGGGATTGTCCCCAGCGGTATAATTGATCGCAGCCCAGATGGCCACCAGCCCTAATCCTACGAATACTCCTCGCTCCATCCATGAGAGCGGAGATATGAGCAGCAAGGCGAGTCCGCTGACCAGAGCAATGACACCAGTGATAACCATAGCACGCTTCATAGCCGATGCCGATATCTGCCCACTCTGTACTGCTCTGGATGGCCCCTCTCTATTTATATGATCGGCACCGTGGATATGATCTCCATAGTCATTAGCAAAATTGGAAAGTATCTGAAGAGCCAAAGCAGTTAGAACTGTCAGTCCGAATAAGCCCCAGCTAAAATCAGCAAAGTAGGCAGCTAATACGCCACCCATGATGATATTCGCCATGGCGAGCGGTAGGGTCCTCAGTCTTGCAGCAGCTATCCAGTGTTTCATCGATAAGTGATATGAGCGGCTAATGTAAAAAGCTTTTTTGATCCAGCTCAGCAGACTAATGAATGGAAGCTACGGACTGTTCGTCAAATTTGCTGATAAATATGGCACATGGCTAATTGCTGACTATATCTACGACACTGCCGCCTCTAAGAAGGTAAAACTCTGCGCATCTGCATCCACCTCCGCACGGATTCCTACAGGCACAGTGAGCTGATGGTCTATGTGCCCTATGGATACCCCACTGAGTGTAGGCACACCGAGAGCGACGATCCTATCAGCTAGGCACTCTTCAAGACTGAGTGACTTATCATCAGGATCGGCCTCACAGTCATAAAATATACCTAAGACTATCGCACTTGCTTGATCCAGATGGCAGGATTGGCGGAGCTGTGTCAGCATACGATCGATGCGATATGGCTTTTCGCCAATGTCCTCTAAAAACACCACTTTATCAGTAAAATCGCACTGATAGGGCGTACCACACATACTGGCCAGCAGTGTAAGATTACCTCCCATTACTACACCGGCCCCCATACCCTTGACCAAAGTCTTTAATTCATGGTCTTCATGATTTTGCGGGCTTAGTTGATCCACAGGATTGACGAGTATCTCCTCCCACTGCTCGACCGTATAGTCATTAAAATCTGACGATGCCACGGGCCCATGATAGCCGACTACACCAGCATACTGATAGATTGCCTGATGTAGTGCCGTGATATCGCTATAGCCAATGAGGGCCTTAGGATTATGTCGGATAAGATCATAGTCAATATTTGGCAACAGCCTCGTACATCCATAGCCCCCTCGAGCACACCAGATGGCATCTACCTCATCATCACGATACATCGCATTCAGATCGTCCAGCCGATTTTTATCCTCAGAGGCCAGATAGCCATATTCGTCACCGACATACTTTCCTTTTTTCACCTTGAATCCGTAGTTTTCCAGCTGATTAATACACTTGTGCAGTTTAGCAGTACTGAGAGCACTGCCAGGAGCGATGAGGCCGATCGTATCTCCTTTTTTTAGTCGATTAGGCTTGATGAGCCTTTGTGCGAGCTCAGGGGATTGAGCCATTACTTTTGGTTGTGTATGGCAGGCTACGAGCATAGATGCAGATCCCGATAGCCACCACAGTGCTTTTCTTCTATTCATGAACCTAATCTACAGAATATATGAAGAAATCCTGAAACTCAGATTTCTAGGTATCTACTCGATTAGTCTTATAAACTCTTATTCAGCACAATCTCTGATACTGGCTAAGAAAGGTTGACCAGACTCAATCTCAAATCCTGGATGCAAATCTATCTCTGCACCAGCGGAAAATTCATAGTACCTACCCGATAGCGTAGCATCACTCCGCAGTATGGACCCCGCCCTGAAAGCCTGTATACCATCTGGGTGATCTATCACACTCTGACCTACCTCTCTGATCGATGGACAATCGATAGCTTCTTTGGCAAAAAGAATCTGGTATTCAAAAGAATGGCCATTGCAATCTGCTGCTGGGATAGTCCAAGCCAAAGTGTAAGAACTACCCAAAACACCTGATAAAGTAGTGAAAGCCTCGTCTACATCAGCTATGACGCCTCCTTCGCCTGAGAAAACACTCCATATGCCTTCTCCTATACTCTCAAGATCTACCTGCGTCGTATTGTAAACAGTGATATCTCGAGAGATAGATTTCATTTCTTGGGCTTCCTCATGCGCTATCTTATCCTCAGGCAGGTCAAATACCAGCTGAACAGGATCAATAGGACTGCCCATACTGCCACCGTCAAAATGAATCATTGATTGGCCATGGACATTGTACACTGCTCTATCCTCAGCACTAAATACCTTGAATACTAATTGCTCTCCAGCCACATTGCCATAAATAGTGATGTATGCATTCATTCCTATGTTTGTCTTTTTGACCCCTCTTACATTCCCAGCTAAATCAAAAACTCCAATGATATCATTTGGATTTTCTGAATCAATACAGTCAGCACTTACATTGAAAATACCCGTCATGGTATTTTGATACTTCTCAGCATCAACTTCCCAATCTGGGACCTGAGCAAGTGAGGCCATCGGGATCACCCAAAACGCAATCATCACAATAGACCAAAACTGTCCCATTTTCATTATTCTTATCGTCTTCATCGTGATCTAATTATTAGTATTTGAAATAAGAAAACCATTCATTGATTGCTGGATATACTGGTCGATCTGTTCCTTTAGATCGGCTATGGGCACTGCATTTCCAAGAGGACTACTATTCGGATAGATCAGTAAGTCATCCTTATGATACTGAAGCATGTATGACTGTAGAGGCTCGAGGGTCTTTAAATTGCCTCCCCATCCGAATAACTCATCGTATATGGCAAAACCATTTTTCCCTTTGATAAGATCGCCTGTCTGCGGATCTAATGAAGCTAAAGCGGTCTCAATATTCATAGTCGTCAGACTTTTGAATCCTATCCAGTTCCACCCTGCTTTGATAGTGATGGGTTCATTTGTAGGATTATTAAAAATCCCCTCATAGCTAAAAGTATCACGCTCAGCGACTTTGATTTTGAAACCTCGGTCGGTATCAAATCCGCTCAAATCCCCCATCCACTCATCATAGTGGACCTGAAAGGCTGTTTGACTTTTGACTTCGTCCCCATCATGAGGAGATAGATCCTGAAGTATATGATCGATATCGTCTAAGTGGTCAGAAAATATTGGAAAAGAAATCCAATTCCACCCGGGATACAAGATATACTCTAATTGGGTCAAGAGTTTCGCCTTGACAGGTATTGGGAAGCCTTTAGAGCCTTTGACATCATTGCTCGCGAACAACATTTCATAAGGTGAGACGTCTGTCAAGACTCTTCCCAGACTTGCATCCCACGCTCTGAATACTAAGGTATCTCCGAAGGGTTCGTTGCTCATGATACTCATGAATACCAGATGCTTACCACTGGCTGGATCATAGGATACAGGGGCTACGCCTCGGATCTCTTCTCCGACCCATACACTCACCATATCAGACTCATCAGCACTGATGATATCATTTATGAACAACTCTCCGATCAAACTCATACTGTAAGAATAGTGGGTGTAGTCTACCGACCACTCCGGAGGATCCGCTAATACATTCAAGTCAATCAGTAATCTCTCGTTATACCCAAAGCTCTCTGTTGATACATAGAGGTCTTGTTCATATTTACCAATATTCAGTAATGGATCAATACTGACTTCTATGATCACCTCACTATTGGGCTGGATGATCCCTGCTGTCGGGCTCACCGTCATCCATGCTGGGATATTGGAAATGGTATACTGCTCCTGTCGCCCTCCAGTATTTTGTATCACTGCGTTGAATGATAAACTTTCTTCAAACGCCTTATCAAATTGGTAATATTCTGTCTCCCAAAATGTCTGATTTTGATCGATGTATGCTATCCAGGTCTCTGGTGATTCCATGAAGTTGCCAGCCCGATCTCGTATGCCTTTGACAGTGATATCGAGAGTTATATTTTCTAATCTCGCTGCCTCATCCGTGGGCTCGATGTAGATTTCATCTTCATTGATAGAAAAATTGAAGTTTACTTTTTCTACAGGCCTTGGTAGCCTAATTTTTGGGCTATTAGTACTGAATGCTCCACCTCTGACAGCCGAGAGATCATAACCTTCCTCAGCAGCATCATTTAGACTTTGCGTCAAGCTATATACTCCTAAGTCAAGTGTATACTCGTCAAATGGATAATAAGCCATCAAGCCTGGCTCATCTCCTAAAAGTTGATTATTGAAATCTCTCTTTATTTGATCCGCTTGGCGAGCTACATTCCAAATACGAATGTCATCTATCGCTCCGTCAAATTCATCATCGATCGTCTCAACTCCAGATATAAAAAATCCAGATGCTCCGACGTAAAAGGCTGGGCCGCCAAAACTACCAAAGTCAGCAGCATTAGCAGTCCTCTCTACCTGTCCATCTATATACAGCGTCACGGCCCTCGTGCGCTCTATGACTATGGCAAAATGATGCCAATCATTATCATTGAGCAAAGTGGAAGAATATACTCCCGTATCATTATTTAATACCTCTAACTGACCCAAACTATTCAATCCGATATGCCAGAAAAAAGGATGGTCAGCAGAGGGGATACCATTAGACAGAATTGTCATCCGCTTCGTTCGATCAGTCTTGATCCATCCCTCGAAAGTTAAATCTGCTTCATCAGAAATAGAAAGTGATCCTGTATTGCTGGCTTTGAGATAATTATTACCTGAAAATTCAAAAGAGTGACTCTCAGGTGCTATCGCCCATGTGGCTCCAAAAATCTGCATATGACGAGATCGTACCTTATCATCAGCCCGGCTCCCTATGGCCTCTGACAGAGACCAATTGCCGACAAGGCCCTCCTCTCGACCACTCAAAATAATACCAGAACGGGGAGCTATCTCACTTAAAGTTCGAGATATACTCCATAGGCGCAATTCACTTAACTGGCCTCCAAGTTTTGGGATCAGATCTGCTGCTGTCCTGCCCACAAATAGAGCGCCATCCGCCGTATAGTCTGTGACGAAGGAAGAACGTGCTCCGCTCAACTGATTGTCTATATAGAATGAAACCCTCTCGCTCTCCCGATCATACGAGACAGCGACATGATGCCAATCTGTATCGCTGATCGACATATCAGACTGTGCAGTGATACTACCCAGCTGTAAAAAAAGCTGATCACCAGCCGCAAATCCAAAAGCCATCAGATCTTGAGCAGACTGCCCTTGAGAGATTATTACCTGCTCACCAAAGGTATACCGCTTAACCCATGTCTCGAATGTGAAAGAACGCTTCTGGAGTTGATATTCTGGGATCTCTCCGTAATCATCTTGTCCATCAAAAGCTAAGCTTTCTTGATTTCGAAGAGGCGTACCATTGAGCACGCCACGGACATCAATATTGAAATCTGACACGGTCCCGATATCGATAGACTCATTGAACCTGATCAATAAATCCTCATCAGGATCTAATATCCCATCTGCTGGGCTGGGTGCACCAAAAGCATGAGGATTGATACGATCCATATATCCCGAGTAGACTGGCGAAGTAGTAGACGCCACTGTACAGTCTGTCAAAGCTCTCAGGTCATAGGCTCCATCAGGTATCTGATTTACATCCCAGCTGTAGGCACTCTGAGGAGAACTACGATCTATCTGAAGCGCCTCTGGATCATTCATCCCTGTGGTATCATAGTAGTATTTTTCTAATTCGAACCAGTTATTATTATTAGACGCTTTGTACTGGATGCTGAGATGATCGAGATTGAGATGATTGATATTATAGTCAGCAACTACGATATCTAAGGTATTGTCAAATGCACTATTAAGCACCCAATTGTCCTCTGGATGTGAGAGGGCGATATCTGTACACTCAGGCACGAAATAAACGCTGAATTCGGCATAATCAACAATATCTTCTTCTTCACTCAGCCCTTGCTGAAACTGGCAGGTAGAGTGCATAGCCACCTGCAGGCCTTCATATGCATAGGCATTACCTATCTCGACGAATATATCTCGAGTGATCGAAGACTGAGCTGGGATGACCCATGTGCGAGTCAGATCATCAGAGCTACCTACATTGACTGACAGACTATTAGGATTTGTCTCGGGTATCAGCTTAGTCGCATACTCCCAGCCTTCTCCGACCGTATTATTATTAGTCAATGTCATCGTAAAGACTGCTGTCGCGTCCTGCGGCACATTGTATAGTACAGACGGAGATATGGAAATCTGAGGTTGCTCTAGCTGGATCGTACCTGGATTGAGCAGAGTACCTGGCGAGTAATATTTACTGTATACAGGTCCCTCCCAAGGACATGAAGTTCGCCCTGCGATTGTCTTGAATATCGGACCTCCTGAAATACTGTGAGGATATACATCAAAAGAAAAATCATCCCATTCACTATCGTCAGATATGGTATAACTGATATCATAATTATTCTCTATGATATCTGAGTTAGTCTGTGTACGACCTTCTGTCAGTGATATAGCCAGTTCATTGTCAAATCCAACCCCACCAGAAGAAAAACCGAAGAGTGTAGTCAATTTCTCGGTGATCTGAAATTCGATTGTGGTATGTTCTTCGACTATACTTGAAGTGGAAGATGTATTTGTAAATGAGGCTCCACCTCCGCCGTATGAATAATTGACAGCGTTTCTTGCTTGTGCTTTCTGTTGTTCATCTCGTTTGAGCGCTTCCGTCCATAGTCTGATCTGCTGATTGAATATTCTCACAGAGTCAATCGACTGAGGTGTGGGCTTAGTATAGGTATAGCTCGGGCCATCCAGATCCTCGACTTGAAATCTATCTGGATCTGCAGTCGGAGACAAAGTATTAGGACACTCTGTATCTTCATCAAACAGAGGGTCATCATTATTTAATCCAAAGCATGGATGATCTATATCCAGATTGCTCTGATAGGCTGGATTATTGGATAAATATTCATTCCTAAGTCTGATTAAATCTGGGATCTCATCGGTTTCAATTTTGTTTCGGGTGAACACAAAAGAGGTATTCACATCCCCTTTAGCCACTGATAGTGACTGCTCTATGGCTAATCGATAGCCATTGTCCAATACATCGAAACAAGTAAAAGAAGTGGATGATCCACAAACGGTAGCGGGGACCACTGTCAATGAAGTGACAGAGCCAAAAAGGTAATTTCTTGATGATCCTATGAATAGATCAGACTCTGATCCTGCCAAAAGCGGATCATCGCTGGTAGACCACTCTGAGAGATTGGTCATGGTCTCTGTGACACTTCTTCCTTCTGAGCCTGCCACCTGTGCTTCTATACCGATATTGATATCAGCTTTCACTTTGCTGGGCACTATGTAGCCTATACCTGATTGAAACTCTAAACCTCCATATACTCCTTTATTAAAACTTACATCACCACCGACATTCCACTCCCAACTGGTGACGGATATCACTGAGGTGCCAATGCTGCGAGTAGCCGAACTCTGGCTACCAGGTGGATCCCTGAGTATATAGGATACCATATCTGGACCCTGAGTAGCAAAATCACTTTGCTCTATATCCTTAGCACCCATGATATAAGCTCTGTAAAAAGAATTGCCTCCTGGAGGTACAGGTCCCTCGATGGGCTCCCACGATGTGGAAAATGCTCCTACTTGAAGATCAATCTTAAACTCTTTAGTGAAGCTATAGTCAGGTATGGTGATATTCTCCGCAATATTAGCTTCGCCGGCTATGAAAGTTAATACGGTGTCACCATTAAAAATAGGATCATCAGAAAGATCAATTTGGACCTGATCACCAGCGCTGAGCTCATTATTGATAGTCAATATACCATCAGTCACTGGGACCCGATCTATCAACTCTATTTCGCTATCCAGATTGACATATTCTTCAAAAGTAGAGATACGTGCCTTGTAGGTAGCACCCTGAATGAATACAGGATACAATAGAGATAAACTGCTCACAGGTATCGTATCACTTCCAAAAGAGGAATGAGAAAACAAAATCTCATCATCCCCTATAAATGGACCGCCATGCACATCGGTCACATCGATGGATGGGCCCACCCTGTAGATAAAATCCAACTGCTCATGAAAAGATACTTCGTCGATACTTACCACATTGTCTGTCCCCTCCTGAAAAACCGTATCTACAACAGTCTGACCGAAAACAATATTCGTCAAATCCAAAACCTGTGAAGGACCTAAATCTATACCACTGTTATTTTTTATTGTGACATCTAAGACATTATACTCCAAAGGAGGCAGCTCTATCCTATATTCTCCTGTCAAAGAATCTGTGCTGAGGGATGTATCAGGGCTGGTGATACCGTTTTCTTCATCTATGATCCACCCACATGTCAGACTTGGATCAAATGTCAAATTGGCTATACCAATGTTATTTTTTGATCGGCCTAATCCTGGCACTTTATCTTCCTCTCGTGTGCCTCCTACCACTCTACCTATGACAGTGCGAAGCGTACCATCGACAAACTCAATACCACTAACTGGCGCTTGAAAATCTTGAGTACCATCAGAAGGAAATCTACCAGAGGAAAAAACGTGGCCATTTTTTTCAAGCGTGATCACATGTCTACCGATCGGTACGTCCATCTCAAAAAATCCTGTGGCATCTGTCATTACAGGGATCCCATTTTCTATGACTACCTCTCCATCGACTTTCACAAAAACATCCCTGGAAGGGCAATTAGTATTTTCAAAAAATACCTGCCCAGCCACCTTAAAAGCAGAAATGTCAGTGAAATCTACTCCATTCTCGATAGGATTTCCATCACCTATGAAAACTGACTTAGTACTGGGATCAAACTGATGAATATTGTAGATAGGTGTGATGACAAAATTTTGTCCGACTCCACCATATGGGATCACCATGTTATAATTTCCATTTTGGTCAGTATATGCGCTGATGGAGAGTTGATCAGTAGATGGACTATCTATCAGATCCCACATCTGCGGGTCACTGAGTCGAGCATGATGCTTATTAAAAAAAGGGCCACTCCTCGATAAGTCGTAGGCATAGTCTCCACGCCCTTCGCCAGCATTCAGATAGACTAATAAGCCAGCTTCATTACCTGCTAAAAATCTCGAATAATCTTGTGCAAAACGTATAGAGTCCTTTCCCACATTCCAAAGTCTAAATTCTTTGATCTTACCATTCAGTCCAAGACCAATGAGGATAGGATACTCTGTATCAATGATATCTACGGCGACTGCTACACTATTCGACGCCTTTACCACACCATCCACTAATAGCTGTATCTGACCATCCGATAAACTACCTGCCACATGAACCCAATCAGAATTACCAATCGAATCCTGATGTAAAGAGACCTCATGGACACCTGTAGAGGTGGTCACAGAAAAGCGAAAATGAGCAGCACCATGATTGTACTCCATATCAAAGCTGCCTTCTTTTTGAGCGATGCTAAAACTTTGATTCAGATCATCTGGTTTGATCCATGATTCAACTATGATCTCAGCTCCGAGCTCCAATGCCGCAGTGTGCTCGACGATAGCAGTATCACTCAGCTCAAACTTCAGACTGGGAAAAGAAACATCTGAAGGATCACTTGCTATGATTTTGACATTTTCCACAGCGATACCACCTTCGTAGCTGACGTTTCCATTGATTATTCCGGTCTTTCTTCTGAATCCTATACTTCTGACACGATTACTTTCTACTGCTGTATTTTCACAGGGGCCTTCAGCCACGATCTCATATTCATATAGCTCTCCGGCATTAGCCGATTGATCATTATAGATCCCGGAGCCACCATTGAGCGTGGTCAATAGTGTAAACGGCTCTCCACTTCCCAATACTCTCCTAAACACTTTGACCGTATTGGTCAAAGACTCATTCTGATTGAGCCACTGTAGCTCGACTTTGTCTGAGTAATACCCTTTAGAAGCTCTGAAGCCTTGACCATCGGTAGAGAAAGAATTACTAAGATCAGGCGTGATGATACCTGATCCTGCATTATTACCCTTACCCTGAGGAAAACAAACCGATATGGCCTTCACTCGATATGTATAGGTGACACACTCTGCGACATCTGTATCAATATGGCTCGTAGCGGCCAATGGAATCTCGTCTATGATAAACGGACTTCCTCCTCCAGGAAAAGTTCTTTCTATCACATATCCAGTATTGATATCATTCGCTGGGGTCGTCCAGTGTATCTCAAATCCTTCATTAATCTGCACTACGCTATCCACCACAGGCTCTATGGGATCACCCGGTGTCATACCTTCTACCACAGCTGAGGATAGAGACAAATCCGGTGTAGAGCAAACATTTCGTGAGAATATCCGATACTCATAGATGACATTTGGTATAGCTGAATCATCATCATACGAGGTAGCGGTCTTAGATGGATAGCCGACATCCTCCCAGTCTTGTGCGCCCTTCTCTCGGCGCTGTATCAAGAAGTCTCGTAACTGTGTGGAAGAGTAGGGCCATGACCAACTCAAAACAGTCTGGCCCATACAATCATCATCTGTAGCAGAAAAGTCTGTAGGTACAGCTAATCGACCCAGCCTGCGGCCTGATAATATAGATGAAAATGGTGCAAAATCCGCCCTAAAAGCATTGGGGTAGAATGCATGGCGTATTTGATATTCATAATCCACGCCTTTTGATGCCCCTGTATCATGATAAGAATTGCCATGGTCAAATCGAACACTATCCAAGTATTGGAAACCACTTGATGAGCCCTGACGACGATAGACTTCCATATAGTTTTTAGTTGCACATCCCGCTACAGTAGTTGGTTTGACCCAAGTCAACTTCACATGATCACAGCTCTCATCCTGCACCGTACTGAGACTATATGACGGAGATTCCACTCCAGCTTGGGATACAGAGATCGTTTTACTATTAGAATATCTTCTGGATCCATTTCCATCAATTACTTGATACCAGTTATTCCCTCCTAAGCTCACACTATACGTTTGGCCAAATAGATCTGCAGGCAGATTGTCAAATACCAAGCGCAGAGCGTGACGATCGGACGTGGCTTCATTTATGGATAGTACAGATACATTATTAGCCGAACTCGACCTGATGTAATATCTCAATCTATAGGCATATATATTACCGACATCAATGTGTCCTATTCTACCTCCGACAAAAGATGGAGGATAATTACCACTCCCTACAAATCCTCTCTGCATTCTAAAAATGCTCTCTTCACTACCATCACCTCGTTTTATATTGATTTCAAAATCTTCAAATCCTCCCTGTGCGCCATTACCTTCATATAGCACCTTGATATCTACAGTGAGTGTCCCAGCACAATCATCTATGACAGCCGACATATCCACATCTGTGAATGTGATGCCATCAGAAAAAGCTACAGGGTAGCTCTGAGCAGTAGTGAATAATGCCAAATGAATACCACAGAACAATAAGTAGAATCTTATCATGGGTCAATTATTTTTGGTTTTAAAGGGTATACTAAAGTGAAATGCTCGAGACCAAGTTTTCACTCTTAAGAGTGTACTCGGCTCAAGTACCTCCCATGGCTAATCCGAAGGATAGTTTAGTACGTTGGTTAAAAAAATTAAATGGTCATGAACTGCAGCTTTTAGGTCATGAATGGTATGTTTGAGCATATACATTTTGGCAAATGGGAGATTGCCACGACTGATGAATTCTATAAACAGTAAATGAAAAACAGCATTGTATATTACTAATAACCTCAAGCTCAAATAATGATGGACACCTCAGATCAATGTGCTGTATTACTGGTGGAGGACGAGCCACTATTAGCCTCTATGATGGAGATATACATAGATGATCTGGGGTATCAATACGTCGCTACTGTCGACAATGCTGCATCCGCCGTCAAAATAGCTCAGGAGCAAGCCATAGATCTGGTCATCATGGATATCAATATTAACGGGAGCGTAGATGGTATAGAGCTATATGCACTCATCAGCGATATTCAAAAGGTTCAAATCATCTATGTCACATCAAATTTTGATGACGATACATTCACTCGAGCGATGTCTACAGGACCTACAGCATTCATCACTAAACCCTTCTCGGAGATACAATTCAAACGAAGTGTCCAGCTCGTGGTTGCCCGACTATCAGAAAATGAAGAATCATCCCTGACCAGCTCTGCTGATCAAGATCAATATCTCTATATCAAGAAAAAGTTGAAACTCCAGAAGGTCTCCCTCGATGATATTACTGATGTAGAGGCTGATGGCCGCTACTGCCGGATCTATACTGATCAGGACCTATTTTATATCAGATCTACACTCAAGGATATCGAGACCAAGCTGCCGACCCATACTTTTTGGCAGAGCCATAGAAAGCATATCGTAAATATTAAGAAAATCCAAAGCATCAACCTGCGAGCTGAATCTATTATCTTAGAAGAAAGAACCGTACCTATCAGCCGGTCCAATATGCAGAAATTTAAGGCGCTTTATGATCGTCTCTAAATCTTAAGAGTTCGACTGGGGAAGACTAATGACGACCTCTGTACCAGATCCTTTCACTGATGAGATGTTTATTTTCGCCCGATTAAGCTCTACTAAATCTTTCACGAGTGTCAAGCCTAAGCCCGTACCTTTTTCTCCAGAGGTGCCAGCATTACTTTTCTTCTTTAGCTCATAGATATTCGCCAAAGTGCTTTCGTCCATACCTACACCTGAGTCCTGGATACTTAGATCTACCCATCGATCCTTCGATTGAGCGGTGATCTTGATATGATCTCCTTCTTCACAATACTTCATCGCATTGCCAATGATATTTCTCATGATTGTATTGAACGCATTGGCATCAGCGTAGGCAGCTATTGCTGGTGAGACCTCATTGTTGACTATTATCCCTTTAATTTTGATCTGTGCAGTATAGAGTTCCAGACACTCCTCTATGTTATTCCTGAGACTGACGGTGGTAGGATGATAGGGTATCATACCAGTCTGACTCAGCGCCCAATTGACTAAATTGTCCAATAAGCTATTGAGTCGCTGTGTCGTGCTACCTATGAGCTCTGTGATATTTTCTATTTTCTCAAAATTGCCCCTCTTGAGGTAATGCTTGATCTGAAAGTCTACACTCTCCAGCGCTGAGATAGGACTCCGTATATCATGGGCTACTATACCAAAGAAGCGATCTTTTGTATGGATGAATTGATTGAGCTGAGCATTCTGCTGACTCAGCTGTGCTCGAGCCCTACGCAGCTGCATGACCAGTGCCAAACCACCAATCAGCATCAATAAAAGCATGGTCCCAACAAGTAAGTAGAGACTATTTTGACGAGATAACACTTCTGAGACTCGCTCTGCATTTTCTTTTTCTCGCTTGTAGTCATTTACCCTTTGGTTGACTTGCTCTTTTTTCAGTTGCTCGATCGCCAGCGATGTGATCGTACTATCTGAGAGTGACTTGTACATCTTATAGTGATGGAGTGATTGCTCAAAGTGACCTATACTTTCATTGATCTCGGATAGTAATCGATGGCTTCTTAAGCCTAAGGTCTTTTCTCCATCAAACTGATTGGCTATCTCGAGAGCATTTTGACCAGCTGTGAGCGCTTTGTTTATTTCTTTCACTTTCATATAGCTCTCTGCGAGGATCATGTACGCTTCATATGCCAGTCTTTTATCATTGAGCTCTGCCGATACTGCCAAAACCTCATTTGCTATAGAGCTTGATCTTTCTATATTTCCTGACTTCAGCTGATTCTTAGCTATTCCCAGTTGCGTTTTAGTCCGACTCTGATCATCCCGACCAGTGAATATGGAGTCCGCCTGCAAAAAAAGGCTGGATGACTCATCATACAGACCCTGGCCATATTTGATCTCCGCAAAATCTAAGAGAATATCCGCTTTAGCTAAAGGATTTTGTTCTGACAGCTCAAGTGCTTTTTTCAGTCTTAGTTCTGATTCTTCTGGTTCGCCCAGCTGATCGTATATTTTAGATAGCTCTTGATAAGCCTGTGATAGTGTCATAGGTTCATCCAGTTTAGATGTCATATCGACCACGGATTGGTAGAGTGGTATGGCCTTATCATACTGCTGGAGACTATTATATATGTTCGCCAGTTTAAAGGTAGCCCAAGCTTCATCAGAATAATTATTCGCCTCGATAGCTATCTCTCTTGCCAGAGTGGCACTTGACATGGCATCTTCATACTTTCCCATATTCACCCAGAGATCACTCCTGTAGGCGTAAGATTGGGTCAGATTACTTTGTCCTTTATCAATCATCAGAGTACTGGGTCGTCCCAGAGCAGGGTCGATATTATCAGAGTTTTTTACTTCAGTGAAATAATGAATAGCTAAATCATACTCTTTTTCAGCTTGCGCAAAATCTCCTATCAGTTCGTATCGATAGGCTAATACTTTATGACAATTTCCCAGATTTTTAGCGTTGGCGGTAGATTTATACCTATCGATGACATCAGTCAGCAAGGCGATTCCAGCTGTAGAGTCATGTAGCTCAAACTCAACATAGAGATAGGTCGCAAACAAAATCGCATCAGGATCACCAGATAATTTGGCTATTTCGATAGCTCTCTTAAACTCATCTTGCGGCTCTAACTGCAGATTAGTCCTGAGCATCCCGACAAAACACAGGGACTCAGCTTCATACTTTTTATTATTGATTTCTCGAGAGAGTTCGAGTGCCTTTTCGGCAATTTCTAATCCTTTAGTTTTATATCCACTATTGACTAAATGAATACGTGACAGTCCGAGATAAATGTCTATCTGCTCCATAGGATTATTTGCGGTCTGCAGCATCCCTTGGAGACTATCACTCAGATAGTTCTGAGCCATAGATAGCTGAGCCCAAAATAAAATGAGTATTGTGATAGTCCTCGTCAATTGGTATTTCTTAAAAATTAATAGATCTTCGATCGATTGGAAAAATACAGATTCCTGTAACATATTAAGTATTCCTATAATTTTAAGTTTTATATAGTAGTAAATATGCCCAGAGCTAAACTCTCCAATGAACTGAAAGACGCCATCTCTGATCTCAGTGATAGAGAGAAGGATAAACTCCTATTCCGTCTACTACCAAAGGATCAAAAACTCGTCCATAAACTCGAATATCAGCTCCTCGAATATAGCGAGACGCAAGAAGAGCGACGAGGCGATGTACGTCAAGAGATCATGAATGAGATGGCTAAATATCCGCAATACTATTACTCGCCAGGCTATCTACTCATGACACTCCGAGAGTTGAGTGGCAAGATCACCTATCACAAGGATATCACCACTGATAAGCTCGGAGAGATCGAGCTCAACTATCTGATGCTCATAGAGGGCATAGAGCGAAACTTCCCAGAACTCCGAAAAGAGGGATACTTTGCCTCCAAATCATTCAATGAATATGTCGTGAAGCGGGTCAAGAAAATCATCGGTCTCACTCAAAAGTTGCATGAAGACTACATCTTAGAATTTGAGGAGGACATGATCAAGATCGGAAATCTGCTCAATGAGCTGCCTACGATGAAAAACTTCATCCAAGAACATGATCTCGATATTGCTGCTCTCATGAGTGGCGAGCTACCAGAATAAACGAATTTTAGCACAAGCTGCATATATTTGTCAATATGAAACTTATAAAGCGCTTTTTAGTATTGGCTCTCATAGCCTTAGTCATCATACAGTTCATCAGTATCGACAAGACTAATCCTCCTACTGACCCAGCGAAGGATTTCATCACAATGACTAATCCTCCTGCTAACATCGGCTCACTCATCAAAAGCGCTTGCTATGACTGTCACTCCAATCATACCGAGTATCCATGGTATACTAATGTGCAGCCCGTCGCTTGGTGGGTGAAGGGACATATAAAAAATGGTAGAAAGAAGCTCAACTTCTCTGAGTGGGGCGACTACAGCGCTGATAAGCGAGCCCACAAAATCGAAGAAAACATCGAGGAAATCGAAGAGCGACACATGCCGCTAAAGAGCTACACTTGGTCTCATGCTGACGCTAAGCTCTCGGACAATGACGTGGAGAGTCTTATGTCTTGGTTTCGCTCTATCAAATAAAAAAGGAGAACAGCCGTCAGCCATTCTCCCCTATCTATTCCTTTTTCTTTTTATAGTCTAATTGTGCAGTGCTCTGCCATCTGTAGCGAGAGCTGCCTCCTTGATTGCCTCTGAGTAGGTCGGATGAGGATGACATATACGAGCCATATCCTCTGCCGATGCTCTGAACTCCATGAGCGCCACTGCCTCCATGATCATATCGGCTGCACGAGCTCCGATCATGTGTACACCGAGTAGCTCGTCTGTGTCTTTGTGAGCGATCACCTTGATGACACCATCGATATCCATACTGGCACGGCTACGACCCAGCGCTCTCATCGGAAACTTCCCAACCTTATAAGGCACACCAGCCTCCTTAAGCTGCTCTTCTGTCTGTCCTACCGCTGACACCTCAGGCCAAGTGTATACTACACCTGGAATGAGATTATAGTCGATATGAGGCTTTTGTCCAGCAAGATATTCTGCGAGCACTACACCTTCTTCTTCCGCCTTATGAGCGAGCATAGCGCCTCGGATCACATCACCGATAGCATAGACTCCAGGCACATTTGTCTGGAAGTGCTCATCGACCTCTACTCTACCTCTATCATCCGTCTTGACACCGATATTTTCGAGCCCTAATGCTCCCGTGTAGGCCTTACGTCCGATAGCTACGAGACAGTAGTCCGCTTCGATCATCTCGACATCCTCCGTATCTCTCTTTTTGAATGATACTTTGGCCTTAGTCTTGAGTCCTTTGACCTCAGTCACCATATGGCTGAGCTTGAAGTCAATACCGAGCTTTTTGAGTGATTTCTTAAGTTCCTTACCGAGCTCCTTGTCCATTCCTGGGATGAGTCGATCTTGGTACTCTATGACCGTCACCTGAGTCCCCAGACGAGCATAGACCGATCCAAGCTCGAGTCCAATGACCCCACCACCGATGACGACCATAGACTTAGGCACTTTAGTGATCTCGAGTGCCTCAGTAGAGGTGATCACCCGATTACCATCATAGCCAAAAGTCGGCGGCGTGATAGGCTCTGACCCCGTAGCAATGATTATCTTTTTTGCTTTGAGGTCTACAGTCTTTTCGCCCTCGACCACCACAGTCGTAGCATCTTTAAATGATCCTGTGCCATGATAGACCTCCACTTTATTTTTCTTCATGAGAAAGTCGATACCACCTGTAGTCTGTGCTACCACTTCATCTTTGCGCTTGATCATCTGAGCGAGATCTGCCTCTACTTTTCCCACCTTGACACCGTGTTCAGCGAATGTCGTCTCAGCATTGTGAAAATGCTCAGAGCTATCCAGTAGCGCTTTTGATGGGATACAGCCTACATTGAGACAGGTCCCTCCGAGGGTACCTCTTTTGTCGATGAGTGCTGTCTTAAATCCTAACTGTGCACTTCTTATGGCACATACATATCCACCAGGGCCTGCACCTATGATGACGATATCATATTCCATGATGTCTTATTTTACTTCTTTTGTTGATTATTGTTGTCGCCAGTATTTGGCTTATTACTATTCTTCTTATTGGAGTAACGCTTTGAACGGCTGCTACGTTTTGATCTCGACTCATTATTCGTATTACTCGAGGAGCGGTTTCCTTTGCTTCTGTTAGAGCCCCCTTTGTTATTGGATCGAGATGAGGGCTTATTCTCTGTTTTTGCAGAGCCTTCATCAGATCGATTTTGCGTAGATGAGTCTTGCTTGTCTCGAGGGCCTCTATTGTTAGCTCCACGATTAGATCGTGATCGAGATGAAGACTTTCTCCTATCGTTATTACCTCTGCCTCGTTTCTTGCGCTTAGTACGTGTCGGCAGCTCGATGAATCCTGTGACGTCTTCAAAATCGTGATCCTCCTTCTCTGATCCGATGCTGGCATATTCGCCACCACCCAGTTCTTCAGGAAATTCTCCTTTCTTATTCAACTCAAGGATCTCTGTGACTCGTTCTTTTGGTAAGGCGATCACAGCTCCACGACCTCGATTGAGCACTTGGATATAGTACATGATCCCTTTGAATATGTCAGTCTTGATCAGCTCATAGCGATGATTAGAGGTCTTGAGTACATCAGCCTTTACAGGGAAGTCATCCAGTGCATCAAGATATGAGTCGAGCTCAAAATTGAGGCAACACTTGAGCCTACCACACTGACCTGATAGCTTCGTCTGATTAATAGCGAGATTTTGATAGCGAGCGGCACTGGTACTGACTGACTTAAAGTTGGACAGCCAGGTGCTACAGCATAGCTCTCTACCACAGGGGCCCATACCACCGATGCGGCCTGACTCCTGACGACTCCCGATCTGACGCATTTCGATCTTCACCTTGAACTCATTAGCATAGTATCTCACGAGCTCTCGGAAGTCTACACGGCCATCTGCGGTATAGTAAAAAGTAGCTTTACGATTGTCCCCTTGATACTCTACGTCTCCGATCTTCATATCGAGGCTGAGCGTCCGAGCGATAGCCCGAGCACGCACCATACTCTTGTGCTCTCTACTGCGAGCTTCTTCGAGTTTTTCGAGGTCTCTCTCATTGGCTCGGCGGAGTACTTTATGGACGACACGATCTTCTTGGACTCTCTTCTTTTTCATCTGTAGTCTGACGAGCTCACCTGATAAGCTCACCTGACCTACATCATATCCACTGGAGGCTTCGACTACGGCCATATCTCCGGTGATGATATCTACCTTTGGATTCATTTTGTAGAAGTCCTTTCGAGCACCATTTTTGAATGATACTTCGATATACTGATATTCCATCGGATCGTAGAGATCCAGATTACTCAGCCAGTCAAAGGAGTTCATCTTATTGCAGCCACCAGAAGTACAGTGCCCCTTACTACCACATCCCTTTGGGACTCCATCCGATCCTGTATTACATCCTGCACATCCCATGAGGTAAAAGTACTATTTTATCTTGTTAGTATTGCTTCACTATGTATAACGGATTCTATCTCCAGACAAGTATTATACATTAATACTTTGGTATTAGCATTGCGAGCCAGACCAGTCAGCGCATCAGATAGTATATCGCTCAAGCGCTTTATCCGCTCGAGTGTCATCTCGGCGATGACACCTCGCTCCTGTAGCATATGGACCTCCTCTCTACCAAGCCGGATACCTGCCTCACCCAGATAGTGATAGTGCAGCATCTCTCGGAGTAGCTTGAGTATATAGTGCAGTATGCCTCTCTGCTCCTGACTATTATATCCATTGAATTCGTCGACCCAGTCTCTGATGCCCACGATATCCTTAGCCCTCGTCACAGCGAATAATAGCAGCGCTATCTGCAGTAGCTGCCCACTATCTACATCGACGTAGCTCAGCGCATCGCTAAAGTCCCCCTCGCAGAGGAATGCTATCTGACTGGCTTTCTCTACATCGACATGATAGGCCCCTTCGAGATAGTCTCGCACTGATGCCTCATCAATACGAGGTACTGCGAGTAGTCGACATCTTGACTTGATCGTATTGAGCACGCTATCGGTGTCCTCTGCCGTGAGGATGATGTAGGTATTCTCTGGGGGTTCCTCGATAAGTTTGAGGAGGCGATTACCATTATTGCCCAGTAGGTCAGCCATCCATATGATCTGCACCTTAGCGCCACCTCCAAAAGCCTGTAATGTCAGCTGATGGCTGATCTGATTGCACTCAGTGACATTGATATCCGCACGGGCACTCGAAGTCACAATATCACTCACCCACTCTGCCAGTGACATATATGGATTTGCATCCAAGGCCTTTCGCCACTCAGATAGAAAATCTTTAGAGGTAATCTTAACTCGCTCAGCGTTTCCTTTTTTCACCACTGGAAAAGCGAAATGAATGTCTGGGTGTATCCACTGCTGACTCTTATGACAAGATGGACACTGTCCACAGGGACCAGCAGTAGAGCGATTTTGGCAGACTAAAAACTCAGCCAGTTCCAGTGCGATAGGCAGCACTCCATACCCGCTCTTGCTATATAGCAATGTGGCATGCGAAAACTGATCCTGCATGATCGCCTCATACTGTGACTGTAGTAGCTTTTTTTGTCCGACTATCTTATTGCTCAACTCTGCTATTCCTTAGGTATTATCAATATTTGAAGTATAAACTTATTAATATTGCCGCTGTTTCTCAGATTGAGGAATAGTTAAATAAAAATTTCGGAAAATATCATGAGAGTAGCCCTATATAGAAGAGGACATTTCAACGCTGCACACCGACTCTATGTACCCACCTGGAGTGATGAAAAAAATCAAGAAATATTCGGCAAGTGTAATAACCCAAATTATCATGGGCACAACTATGATCTCGAAGTCAAAGTATCTGGAGAAGTAGACCCTGAGACGGGAATGCTCATCGACCTGAAGTACCTACGTGATATCATCGAAGAAAAAGTAGAAGAAAAACTGGATCATAAAAATCTCAACACTGACATACCTGAGCTCCGAGATATCCGCCCTACTACTGAAAATATCTGCTACTTCATCTATCAACAAATCAAAGAAGAGCTCGGAGAAAAATATGATGTCAAAGTCAGACTCTGGGAGACTCCAAGAAACTCTGCAGAATATCCAGCAGACTAAAAAAAACTTAATTCAATAAAATGGAAGATAGCTCTTATGACTTACTTAGTCTGAGAGCTTTCAATAGTTGATCATTTTGATCAAAGACACGTACTACGTAGATCCCTTTCTTTAGGTCGGATACATCATATCGATTATCAGCATTACTCTGGAGATCGAGCATCTGCTTGCCTACGATGTTATTGATGGTGATACGCTTGACGGCTACCTCTGCATTGATAGTAAAATACTCCACTGCAGGATTAGGATAAATGGTGAGCTCAGTAGGCACTGAAGACTTGTCCTGATCACCTCCACCGCCGTGCTGTGCGGGCAACTCCACACAGATAGCAGCCATCATGAAGAGGCTTAAGAGACAATATGTTTTCAGTTTTCTGAGCATTCGTTTCAAATATAAAGTGTTAAGACGCTTTTCTGTACTAACAAACTGTTAAAAGAAATTTATTTCTCCAAAAAGAAGCCTTTCAACACAATAAAGCAATCATCGGCAAATATAAAACTCTTTTATAATTTGTAAGTAGTTGATAACTAAAGTTTTAATTTTAACTATGCGACTACTCTAAGGTAGCTATATCAGCGTATGTCACCTCAGGGTATTCCCTCAAATGTATCTGAGAAGACAATTGCAGCAATGTTAAAATGATTACATTCAGCTCTCTATAACTATTGACACAGCTGAGCATTAATATTCCTCATATGAAGATAATAATCATCGGAAATGGTATCAGCGGCATCACCGCAGCTCGCTATATCAGAAAGCTCTCCGATCACGAGATCACCGTGATCAGCAGCGAATCCGCACATCACTATAGTCGTCCAGCTCTCATGTATATGTACATGGGACACATGCGATATGTCGACACTAAGCCCTACGAGGACCACTTCTGGACCAAGAATCGCATATCACTGCTCCAAGATCATGTCACCGAGATCGACTATCAGCAGAAGACACTCAGTACTAAAGGTCTCAATGCACCGATGCCCTATGACAAGCTGATCATCGCAGTAGGGTCTATGCCCAATAAATTTGGCTGGCCAGGACAAGATCTCAAAGGTGTAGGAGGATTCTATAGTCTGCAGGACCTGGAGCAGATCGAAGCCTACAGCAAAGGCCTCAAAAGAGCTGTCGTAGTCGGAGGAGGGCTCATAGGTATAGAGCTCGCTGAGATGTATCACTCACGCCATATCCCTGTGACAATGATCGTCAGAGAGTCCAGCTACTGGGAGAATGTTCTACCTGCCGAAGAGTCTGCTATGATCACTCGTCACATCCAGTCTCGAGGTATAGATCTGCGTCTGGGAGTCAATCTCGGAGAGATCATCGATGATGGCTCTGGCACAGCCTGTGCTGTGACTGTCAAAGAGACTGGAGAGCGCATAGACTGCGGCTATGTCGGACTCACAGCTGGCGTACGACCGAATGTCGACTGGCTCAAATCATCCGATCTACACATAGAGAAAGGCATCGTGGTCAATCACCATCTGGAGACGAGTATCCCTGATGTATATGCTATCGGTGACTGCGCTCAGATCACAGAGCCCGTATCGGGCCGTCGAGCCATCGAGGCTGTCTGGTATACTGGCCGCATGATGGGACAGACCGTAGCGAAAAATATATGCGGCGTCACCACAGCCTATGATCCAGGCATCTGGTTTAACAGTGCAAAATTCATAGATATAGAATATCAAGTGTATGGAGACGTCCCCACGAATCCAGTCGATGGCATATCTTCTATCTACTGGGAGCATCCCGATGGAGAGCAAAGTGTCCGCATACTCTATCGTAGCGATACTCAGGTAGTCACAGGATTCAATCTCATGGGTATCAGATTCAGACATGAGGTCTGCGAGAAGTGGCTCCGAGATCAGGCCACTATCGAGGCTGTCATGAGTCGACTCGAGTTAGCGCATTTTGATCCTGAGTTTTATCAGCGTCACTATGAGGATATCATGGCCGTCTACAGACAGCAGACCGGCTCCTCTATCACTGCCAAGCCCTCTCGTGGGCTCAATCGTGTCCTTCAATTCTTAAAAGCATAATCACATGTCTCAAGTATATAAAAGTCTATCTATAGCTAATCCTGATACCCTATCTTGGTCACCACTTCAGAAGCTGACATCAGCGATCGGCATAGCGGGACTGACCATATTGATAGCTGCCACTTTTGGAGTGACATTTCCCAATGCTACGGCATGGCTGATCGCATCACTTGGACTGATGACGGTTGGTGTCGTATCATTCTCGTATGTCACCTACCTACAGCAGCCAGCCGGCATCAAGAATAATAACATATGGCACGATAGAATCTCCAGTAGAGGCATCTCGGCATGGGTAGCCGGTGTAGCGATCACAGCATTTTACATCGTCCTCTATCAGTATCCTCAGGTACTCGGTCTGGGCAGCGATGGCGCAGCTAATACTGGCTTAGTGGCCTTATTTGACCCGCTATCACAGTGGATCAAAGGAGTCCCTGCGAGTCAATGGTTTGTCTACGGGACACTCTACACGCTGGCGATCATCATATTTGGCATACGCTATATCTGGAAGTATCGGCACAATAAATATCAGGTCCTCAGGACTATCTCCGTCATGTTCTTTCAGACGGGATTTGCCTTCTTAATACCGGAGCTCATGGAGGGGCTCAATAAGTCCACCTACAATAAGTGGTTTGATAAAGACATGAAAAACATGTGGCCGCTCGACTATGATTTCTTTTTTGACTGGCACTGGGAGGGCATGATCAGCAATGGGTCTATCGGCCTATTCATGCTGATCCTTGGGATAGCGATGATCTTCTTCATATCGCCGCTACTCACCTACCTCTATGGTAAGCGCTGGTACTGCTCATGGGTATGTGGCTGCGGAGGACTGGCAGAGACGGCAGGCGACCCTTTTCGCCAGCTATCTGATAAGTCTCTCAAAGCATGGAAAATAGAACGCTGGGTGATACATCTCGTGTTAGTATTCGTGACGATCATGACCATCGCTGTGCTCTATACACAGATGGGCAATAATCCGGAGCAATACTGGCTGACACGTGACATGTTTGCCATAGGGATATCGATACTCCTCCTCGGTGTGATCGGACTCGTCTACTATCTCAAGGATAAGCATCCAGATCTACAGCAAGACGCTGGCAAGATCATCATGGGCGTCCTCGCTGTGATAGTAGCTATCCTATTGATTAATTATTTCATAGGTAGTGGCAATGCATTTTTCATCGATGCCTACTCACTACGGAGTGCCTATGGATTTTATATCGGAGCGATATTCTCAGGGATCATCGGTGTAGGATTTTATCCACTGATGGGGAGTAGAGTATGGTGTCGATATGGCTGTCCGATGGCAGGACTACTGGGTCTACAGCAGAAGTTCTTCTCACGATTCAGGATCACCACTAATGGGGGTCAGTGTATCTCCTGTGGCAACTGCTCCACCTACTGCGAGATGGGCATCGACGTACGCTCCTATGCACAGAAGGGCCAAAACATCGTCCGTGCTTCTTGCGTAGGCTGTGGTGTATGCGCTGCTGTATGCCCTCGTGGAGTACTCCGTCTGGAGAATGGATCAGATGACATCTATGAGAAGACGCTGGACATCAGAGTGGATGGGGTAAGATTGAGTGAGTAGGGAGTGTGTTGGGCTTTGCGTTTTTTGATGCTGACTCGGAACCCTCTCCCGTCTGTCTTGAAAGGGAGAGGCTATAATTCTACTCCTAAAAAACTATCTTCCTAACACACCTCTCCCCTCTTCACAAGAGGGGTCGGGGGAGTTTATAAAATCACATGTTTAATAACCCATTTTTTGCTTTTCTAATTCGATATCATAACCGTCAGGGACTGGGAATCCATAAATTTCATTCAAATACCAAAATGGATGTAGACCAATAGAATCTCGCTTTTGATCAATATTTGTTATTGATTCTAATGGGTATTGATCCAAAGCGTAATAATATTGGCCAAATATCTGACGTCCATGACTATAAATCGCCCTATGATCCTCATATCTCGCCCAGATGCTATTTTTTCTTTTTGCCTTTAAATTATGTTCTTCTATTTTTTTTGTGAAAAAATTCCAAATCCTTGTGTCCTTACCGTAGTCATATCGTTGATGCCACAATATGATTTGAGCTTTTTCTATCCATCCACATTTTTCTGTAATCTCCATGAGCCTATTAATGTTGAGAGAATCGACCTCCAACATATCCATTGTGCTATGATTATTAGTCCTTACTTGTTGATCTCGTTTAAGAAGACTATCTATCTCAAAGTATTCACTCGGACATTTTAATCCATCATAAAATATCTGTTGAAGAGAATCGAACTTTTCGTTAATATCCATCACAACGGGATGCTGCCTTATACTATCAAAACCTTCAAAGGTGTTGAAGTACCTTTTAGAAATAAAGTAGTTTGTTATTCCATCAATCAACACATCATTTGCAATTCGATCCTTACCTAATTCCAATGCACAAACAGCAGCATATAAATAGTTAGAGGTATCTTCAGAAGGCATTAGTTTAATACACTTCTCAAAATGCTTAAGTCCAGTATCAAAATCCCGTGACTTAAAGGCCAACATCGCCCTCCTCTGCCAATCTAAGTAGTCAGAGTGGTCGTAGTCAGAAGAACAACTGACATTCATCATTAGAATGAAACCAAAAAATATAAAATAATTACGCATGTGAATAACAGTTAGCTTTTTCATCCAAAATTCATAACATCAAAATCATCGATCGGAGACAGCCCATACCTACTCCTTCTGAGATTGACTTCTTCTGGACAGTGCAGGTCATAGATGTACGTTTCACCCTTTTTATTATATCGGTATTGAGTCCCAAACAATTGCTCCTTCCCTTCGTCCTCCTTTTACTGCCATTGATAAATACATATATCTAAAAATTAAAATCTCCCCTCTTCGCAAGAGGGGTCGGGGGAGTTCCTATCCGAGTACTGTAAGCACTAAGGAAACCCGAACCCATTATCGCCTAACAAGTCTTTCTAACTCTGTATTCCCTGATCGTAGCAGATGTGATAGGATAAACTCTCGGTCGCCCTCACACCATCCATTCTCAAGTTCATAGAACCTATCGTACGTCCTATACATTGAATATCCTTCAAAAGGATAGCTATAGTAGTCCTCTAAGAATCGTGGAAACCACTTTTTGTTCCAGTCACACTCTCCGCTATGATGTAGTACCCGCCATGCTATTTCATGTCCTTTGTACCCCACTGTATACACATGGGGAAATCCATATCTGCTGAAAAGCGAATCCAGTTTTACTCGATTAATCGAGTCTACCTCCGCTTGACGATTACTATTGTCTTTATATGTCAATCGCTGGCGTCGATAAAGCTGGTCTAAATCGCCTATTTCATCAAGTGCATCTATGTACTCTTGATTTCTAAGCGGATCAGAAATATGGTATCCATCCCGAGCACATATAGCAAGTAAACTATCTACCAAAAATCTGCCATTGAAAAAATATGGATATCGAGACGACCCATACTCATCACTCTGCCAAGTCTGCATGACACGACCTAAATATTCTTGGCAAAAAGAAGATCTACAATCGCTATGAGCAATGGCCAAGAATGAAGAATCTATGTGTAGACTATTCACTTTTTCTAAGTACTCCTTCTGTACATAATGTATCACATCCTCAGACTTACCGATACTCTGTCTGAAGACAACAGTATCTATATAGTAAAAAGTCGGATCAGGATTAATCTCTGCAAAGTCAATAGGACATGGTCCCCTCCTGTCAGCACTATTGATAAAAAAGACTAAACCAACCAAGATCCCAAAACACCCTACTACTTTGATCATCTGTTCATTCATCTTGTTTACGTTTTGATTATCATAGTTAAGATAGGATTATTATATAAAAGTCCTATCTCAGTATGGACATCAATTTCATTTTTCCATTAAGCTGGTATGCTCACTCTTCTGTCTACGAACCCCTCCCGTCTCCCTTGAAAGGGAGAAGCTATATCTGTACTTACAGCACCACATCTCTCCCCTCTTCGCAAGAGGGGTCGGGGGAGTTCTTATCCGAGCATTAGGAGCAATCGCTCTTGTACCTCTTCCCAGTTTTCGAGCACCTCTTGATTAGTAAAACGAATAATACGATATCCCATTTCTCTCAAGACTTCAGACCGCTCTTTATCATATTTCTTCTGCTCACATGTCAGATGGATATCACCATCGATCTCTATGATCAGCTTCTGCGGATGACAGTAAAAATCTGCTATGAAAAAAGCCTTAACTCCTAATATATCAGCATGCTCAATGATGTATTGCCTATAAAACTTGATGCCATTTACCTGCTTTCGCCTTACTCGCTCCCACATGAATAGCTCTGCCGACGTAGGATGCTATCTCATATGACGTGCATAGCTCAGTGCATCTGAGTATTTCATTACTTTCTTGATTTATGATCTTACACATATTGCTTTGATGCTGACCTCGAACCCTCTCCCGTCTCCCTTGAAAGCGAGATGCTACTTCTGTACTCCCAGCAATACATTCCTCCCCTCTTCGCAAGAGGGGTTGGGGGAGTTCCTACTACTACATATGCTGCTAATCTTCACAGCCTATTCCATCTTTCATCATGATATGGCTGATATGATGACATCACCAACTCAGATGCATACCGTCAAGAAAACCTGGGTACTTATCCTCTATCATATAAATGAAATATGCTCTTTTTTGTGCATCCTGCTTTGTACAGTATCCATTATTTGGGTGAAGCATTCGATCTAATAATTGGTCAAGAAGCATTTTTCCCTTATACCCATTCATCTGGTGATCAATCAATCGTTCTGTCCATTGATATACCCAATCACAATCTTCAGAATGATGCGCTACCATAGAAAATTGGTATACCTCCTCCTCTTCAAATTCAGAAAGTGTTCCTCTTGAAGCATAGAGGCTATCAACATAATCTCTATTTATTTGATCCAGAACATGTTGCTTTTCAAGATCGCCTATTGATCTATATTTCTGGTCTCTCTGTTCAATCTTCTCAGAGATGGCAGTCGTTGCCTTTTTCTTAGCTTGCAACTGTTTTGATGGATACTTCAAATTACATGAATCAATAAATGCATACTCATCAAAATCTGGCAAATCCCATAAATACCAAGAAAATATACTATCTCCTGTTGCTTTTCGAATTGCCTTGATATATTCACTTTCTATACCAGTTAATTTGCCTTGCTCTAAAAGATTGACAAATGTGTTATGACGTGTTCTCATAGCATTACAAGTGGAATATGGATCTATTCTGTTTGCCTCATTAAAATTATATAAAGATGAATCTCTCCCTAAATATAGATTGCAACTTGATATTACGAGATGATATTGCCATTTAGAATTAATCGTAAGATCCTCAAGATGGTATTTACTAAGTTCATTAAAGTGATTTAATACCTTGTCTCCAGAAATTTTATATACAACAAACCCTAAATTACTGGGTAATTCTACATTCCCCTCTTGACCTTGTACACATCCATACCCTAAGAAATAGAATAAAGCCAATAGTGCGATTTTAACACTTGGTGCTTTCATTCTGACACCAAATCCTAAGCCAGTTTTCTCATTCATCTTGTTTACGTTTTGAGTATGGTAGTTAATATAGGACTTTCTGAGAAATTTCAATTTAACTAGGCAATTACCTTTAGGATATCTTTAGAGTGCTCTCCCTTCTCCGTCAAGTTAGTACACACTTCTGATGCTGACTCCGAACCCTCTCCCGTCTCCCTTGAAAGGGAGAGGCTGCTTCTTCGCTCCCAGCACCACACACTCCTCCCCTCTTCGCAAGAGGGGTCGGGGGAGTTCTTATCCGAGCATTAGGAGCAATCGCTCTTGTACCTCTTCCCAGTTTTCGAGCACCTCTTGATTAGTAAAACGAATAATACGATATCCCATTTCTCTCAAGACTTCAGACCGCTCTTTATCATATTTCTTCTGCTCACATGTCAGATGGATATCACCATCGATCTCTATGATCAGCTTCTGCGGATGACAGTAAAAATCTGCTATGAAAAAAGCCTTAACTCCTAATATATCAGCATGCTCAATGATGTATTGCCTATAAAACTTGATGCCATTTACCTGCTTTCGCCTTACTCGCTCCCACATGAATAGCTCTGCCGACGTAGGATGCTATCTCATATGACGTGCATAGCTCAGTGCATCTGAGTATTTCATTACTTTCTTGATTTATGATCTTACACATATTGCTTTGATGCTGACCTCGAACCCTCTCCCGTCTCCCTTGAAAGCGAGATGCTACTTCTGTACTCCCAGCAATACATTCCTCCCCTCTTCGCAAGAGGGGTTGGGGGAGTTCTCTTCTTCACCCCCTACCACAGATGATGCACATGCTCCTTGATCTGACGCTCATAGATATCTCCGATCGCATTCATATCAGAGAGACTGAGAGGAGGGCTATCACTGGCCACGAGATTAGACAGGACCTGCTCTGGTCGAGAGGCACCAGGGATCACCGTGCTGACCGCCTCATGCAATAGGATATAGCGCAGTGCCAGATGGACGAGATTTACATTATTAAAATGTTCTCTGAGCTGATCGACAGCATCCAAACCAATATTATAGGGCACTCCTGAAAATGTCTCCCCTTTATCAAAAGCAGCTCCATCACGATTGAAATGGCGATGATCATCCGCTCCAAATGTACTCTCCCGAGTAAACTTACCGGTCAATAATCCACTCGCCAAAGGAACCCTGACGATCACACCGATATCGTGCCGCTGCGCCTGCTCAAAGAATAGCTCAGCTGGGCGCTGTCTGAATATATTGAATATGATCTGCACACTAGCCACATTGGTATAGCTGATAGCTTTTAGTGCTTCTTCTACTTTTTCTACGGAGACTCCCAGACGCTGGATTTTGCCCTGCTCCTGTAGTCTGCTGAAAGTCTCAAATATCTCAGGTCGATAGTACACCTCTGTCGGCGGACAGTGTAGCTGTATGAGGTCGATCGTCTCCAGCTGCATCCTCCGCAGGCTGTCCTCGACATACTGAGTCAGTGCTGCCGGAGTATAGCCTTCATTGACATGAGGATTGATCTGTCGGCCACACTTAGTGGCTACGTAGATGCGCTCTGATCGAGATCGGACCACTCTACCGACAGCAGTCTCACTCTCTCCGATAGCATTGCCATATACATCTGCCGTATCGATGAAATTTACCCCATGATCAATAGCAGTATGGAGTATCTTATCGGCCGTCTCATCGCTGAATGGATCACCCCAGCGACCGCCTACCTGCCATGTCCCCAGTCCTATTTCTGATATTTCATAGCCTGTACGGCCGAGTAGTCTATACTTCATACTATGAAAATAAGAATTGTAAAGAAGAGCTCTACAGAAACGATACCTTTTGAACTACGTCATTCTGATGAATAAGGATCTGCTCCTAAAACCTCACGGTCCAGCGAGTCTCAATCCCTTTGAAATCCAAAATCTCATAGCATACTCCAGCATTGCACAGAGGGCCTCCTCTACGCTCTCCGAGGAATAGCTGAAAAGTATTTTTATAGTTGGGCTTAAAGCGAATATTGCTACCCAGATAGGCTCGACTGCTCTCTCCTGTATCCACTAAGAATGGATCAGTAGTCGTCTCTAATATCACTGATACGAAAAACGTTTTGTCTAAATGCAGACCCAGCGAATAGCTCTGATTATTCACCGCAGAGCCAAATCTGTTAAAACGCTGATACTCTACCTCGGGCAGTAGTCGCATCTCTCCTCCAAGAGCGAGATCTACATATAATCCTGTAGACCAGCGATCCGCTTCTCCTTTGAATGGATCCTGAGCATAGTCTAAGAAAATCTTGTAGTCCAGTCCCTCTCTGAGACTACTGCTCCACTCTGCGAATAACTCTCTAAATATAAAATTCGTAGCACCGAACGTATTTGCCGCTAAGGCATGATTAAAATTAATACTGCTGGACTCTCCTACTGGATAGTAGAGATCGATCTGATAGCCTTCTTCATTGAGCGGATTAGTCACATGGGTGCTTCGGTTGAGCACCTTATAGGTATGCTGCTTGATGAGGGCAGGAGGCTCATTGAGACCCGATCCGATGATGAAGTTTTCATATTTTTTATACTCCACATTGTAGGTCAATTCTCCGACATATCCAGTGAGTCCTGCATATAGAGCATAGTCATTAGCCTGGCTAAAACTGTGCGCATACTCCACATAATAGCTGAGGCCATTTGCGATATCGCCTGATACACTCCCTCCTGCGATCTGACGTGCAGAGAGATTATCCTCTTTGATATTGATGAGATTAGCGCCCAGCTTGATACGTTGAGAGATCTTGTAGCTGCCAGTCATGCCTGAGACGGTCTCTGTCCTACGGTCTGACCTATCAAAAGTCGGAGGCAAGAGATTATTCAATATCTCACCATGGAGGAGCTGCACTTTCCACTTTTTAGTCTGATAGGCTGCTGATCCACCTAATATATCTCGATGAAAATAGCTGCGTGATCTGAATCCTATATCCTCCAGTATAGATGCGGGTATCTCAAACGATCGAATAGCCATCCCTCGACCTATGGTCTCATAAAAATTGCCCAGCTTGATATCCCAGTGCTTAGTCTTGTAGCCCAGTCTCAGCTGAGATAGGTCAAAATAGCGACGATCTTCATATTTAACTTGATACTGTTCTATGGTAGCAGATGCTTTGAGCTTACCATATCGATAGTTGAGCACAGCTCTATCATATAGAGAGGGGAAAGGATCTGCTGCCTCGTTGGGCAATTTTCCAAACTGTACTTCTGCTACATTGACTCCCGAAAATTGGCCAAAAGCCAATGGCACGCAAGCGCTAATCAGAAAAACAAGCGATACTAAAATCCTCATTTGAGCAGCTCTCTGATATGCTCTGCGATCAGCTCTTCGTCTCCCGAGCTGAATCCTTCGTGCACCCATACGATCTCATCATCTTGATCGACGATGATCAGCGTGGGGAATGCTTGAAACTGAAAGCTATTCATCACCTCACAGTCGATATCCTTGAGGATGGCATAGTCTACTCCGAGTGATTTAGCTACAGGCTTGACCTTGGCTATACTCCGAGGTCCGTCACAGCTGATACCGATCATATTAAGACCATCTACTTGGTACTCTTCATAGATTTTATTGAGCTTAGGCATGGCCTTAGTACAGGGCTTGCACCATGTCGCCCAAAAGTCTATCACGGTGAGCTGCTCTCCCTTGAGCTCTTCATAAGAGACGAGCTCCCCATCGATATCCTCGAGACTGAAGTCAGAGACGGTCTGTGCCGTCATAGCTACATAGGCACATAGCACTAAGGACGCACAGTAGAGATACTTACTCATCGTGATAGATTTATTTGTTGTTTAGTTGTACTTCATTATCAGTTGAGCAGTGCCGTCACTTGACTTACTACAGCATCCATGTCATTTGCGGCGATCTGAGCACCTTTGAATGCGATATTGCCAGATTGATCCACTACTACGAGGCGATCTCGACCAGCACCATATTGAGAGCCCACTCCTGACCCATTGAGTGCCAGAGGAAATGATACACCCCCTTTATCTCTGAATCCTTCTACAGAGGCAGCGTTACCATCCCAGACATCGATACCGATGATATTATACTTCGATTCTCCTTCGAATGCCTTATTGAGCTTTTCTTCTACATCTGGAGCTACAGCAATACATGGTGGACAGGTATTACCAAAAAAGAAAATCACTAATACCTCATCTTTAAAATCACTCAACTTGACAGTACCTCCGTTATAAGTGCTCAGGCTGAAATCTGGTGCTACTTCAGCTGTTGGATCAGGTTCTCCACCATCACTCGGAGGATTGGGTGTAGTAGTCGGATCATCGGTACTATCAGAGCAGGACATCATGATCGTCAAGAGTAATGCAGCGAAGAAAGAAAAGCCATATGTATTCATAAGAAATTTTATTTGGATTGATAATAGTAACTACGCTGAGGCGAAAGTAAGTATTTCATACATGTGAATCAAAAGATCAAAATGTCCGTCGGGCATCATTTTTGGTACATATACAATCGTCAATCGTCTATCATGAAAAAGAAGAAGAATACCGCCATCATATTAATCAGCTGTCCGGATCAAAAAGGTATCGTCCACAAGGTCTGTGATTTCGTACTGAATAATAATGGCAATATCATTGGTCTCGCTCAGCATGTCGATCGTGAGGATCAGCATTTCTTCATGCGTATCGAGTGGGAGTTGGAGGGATTTTCTATTCCTGATGAGAAGATCGGAGAGTTTTTCGATACGCTTATCGCAAAAAAATATGGCATGAATTGGGCACTTCACTTCAGTAATACCAAGCCTCGTGTAGCCCTATTCGTATCTAAATATGCCCACTGTATCCATGACATACTCAGTCGCTATGAGTCCAGTGAATGGGACATAGAGATACCTCTCATCATCAGCAATCATGAGAAGTTCAGACCGTTAGCGGAGCGGCATGACATACCATATCATTACTTCCCTATCAACAGAGAAAACAAAAAAGAGCAGGAGCAAAAAGAGATCGAGCTACTCAAAAGTGAAGAAGTAGATTTTGTCATCCTCGCTCGATACATGCAGATACTGTCAGGACAGATGACGGAGGCCTTTCCGATGCAGATCATTAATATTCATCATTCTTCTCTACCGGCATTCGCAGGAGCTAACCCCTATAAGGCGGCTTATCTCCGTGGCGTCAAGTTTATGGGTGCGACTGCACACTATGTGACTGAAGACCTCGACGAAGGGCCTATCATCGCACAGGACGTAGTATCTATCTCCCACCGAGACAATATCAACGAGATGAAGCGAAAAGGTCGTAACATAGAAAAAATCGTACTCGCAGATGCGATCTGGTCACATCTCAATCATAAAGTCCTCATCTATAAGAATAGGACTGTTGTGTTTGATTAGCTACCACGGCTTGATATTCTTTGAGCGCTTGCTCGAAGATGTCCATCGCCTTCGTCAGCTCTCGTATACCAAGTACGAATGCTATACGCACCTGTCTCTTACCATGCTCTTGATTGAGATAGAATCCATCACCGGGAGCCATCATGATCGTCTGACCATTCATCCTGAAGTCACTCAATAGCCAAGTGCAAAATGCCGTAGCATCATCAATAGGTAGCTCTGTCATGATATAGAAAGCCGCTTTAGGGAGATAGCTTTTGACACCTTCCATCTTTGAGAGACGCTCATAGAGATAGAGTCGTCTACGATTGTATTCTGCCTTGACCTCCTTTAGATACGAGGATCTATCCAAAAAACACGCCTGTGCTACATGCTGTCCTATCATAGGTGGACAGAGTCTCAGCTGAGCATATTTGAGGATATTATTCATGACAGACTTATTCCTACTCACTACGAATCCTATCCTACTCCCACATGCGCTGAACACCTTTGATATTGAATCAATAACGACTACATGATCCTCGAGCCCCTTCAGATCGAGTACCGACTGAAACTGATCATCATAGCAAAACTCTCGATACACCTCATCTACTATCAGAAAGAGATCATGCTTCTTGACTATTTTGGCTATCTCTCTGAGTTCGTTTGCACTGTATAGATTGCCAGTTGGATTGCCAGGATTGCAGAGGAATATAGCTTTCGTCTTATCCGTGAGCTGCTGCTCGAATGCCTTTGGACTCGGCAGACTAAATCCCGTATCTATACTACTCGTCACAGGTACTAATCTCACCCCAGAGGTATGAGAAAATCCGATATAATTAGCATAAAAAGGTTCTGGTATGATCACCTCCTCTCCTGAATCAAAACATGAAAACAAGGTAAAGCTGATCGCCTCCGATGCTCCAGTAGTCACATAAATATCTGATAGATCGATCTGTGATACATTATCACAGTAGTAGTCTCGTACGACCTCCCGTAGATCAGTCGCACCTTCGCTGGCTCCGTACTCTATCACTGTATGATCATAGTCATTGAGACTGGCGATGGCGGCGGCTGGTGTCTCGATATCTGGCTGACCAATATTCAGGTGGTAAACCTGTACCCCTTCTTCCTTTGCTCGACGAGCATAGGGTATGAGACTGCGTATAGGAGACTGAGTCATCTCATCTCCTCTCTGAGACACCTTAGGCATAATGCGACTTTAGATTTAGCCGCCAAATATAAGGCCCTCCCGACAACAGATTCAATTATTTACAGCACAATGCAGCATTTTAGGTATTATAATTGATATAATAATTCATATGCTCGGTAATAAACCATCAAAGAAAAAGATAGTATTTCCTCCATCTGACAGATTCTTGGAGTATCTCAAGCAGTATGGCCGCTATGCAGCCCTGCCTATACAGTATGATGATATGCTGAGATATATGGCCAGTATACCCTTGATAGACAGTAAAGGACAGGATACTCTCTGGGAGACAGTGTTTTATGATCACTCAGAGCTCGAAGAGGTCAATCGCAACCTATGTGAGATATACGCATTACTCAAAACAGAGGGAGACCTCAGTGTCATCGAGCATCTCACAGTAGCACGTATCGACTACTGTACCTTTGGCAACACTAAGCCCTTCAGAGTACGCATTATCAATAAGCTCAATGACAACTATGACCATTTCTACATCAAGCGGATCGATGCGAGCAGGATATACGGACTCGAGCTCGAAGGCATACTCTCTCCAGATCGACTAAACTATCTGATCTATGATCAGACACTGATCGAGGAGCACGTTGCAGGTGTACCCGGCGATGATTTTATTAAGAATTATCTCGATGTACCTAAGTTTGATCAGATCCGTATTGCTAAGGAGTTTATCAAGTTTAATGAGCGATGCTTTGTACGATTGCTGGGAGATATGAGAGCATATAACTATATCGTCGACATTACTCCCGATATCGAAGGATCACAATATCGCATTAGAGCAATAGACTTTGATCAGCAGTCCTATGAAGGACGTAAGAGCTTCTATCTCCCTCAATACTTCAAGGAAAATAATCCTATCATTGATATAGGTATCAAACTGCTAAAGTCAGGCGCTGTGCGCCAGTATCAGCTCGAAGAGCGGTCGCTCATAGCCCGTCGAGCTCGTAACTCTCGTCAGCAGATCAATCAGCTGCTCAATAATATGATCAAGGATAAAATCTCTTTTGAGAACAAAGTATTGCAGCTCCGAAAAGAACTCGCCAAGCATCATCAAAATGATATCTTCCTCAAATGCAATAGCATGGGAGAGATCGTATTGACTAATATCAAACTCGTACTCCAAAAAGAATTCATACAGAGTATCATCGAAGTAGAGAGCTGAGGTTTATTTGGCTTTCGCCAAAATGGGATGTATAGATTATAGAAGAGTATGTTTTCAGTCTATTGTGTGAAGTCTATCTCGTTGTTGTCACCAATATTGAGACTCTGAGAGAGTCCTTTGATCACTGCATCATTCCCGATGACAGACTTGCTCAGTACAGCCCCTCGTATCTCTACATAGTTACCCAAGATACTATCGCTCAGCAGTGAGTTAGTGATCGTCACATTATCGCCGAGGGTCACATTAGGACCGATAATAGAATTAGAAAACTTACACGATTTACCAAATACTACTGGCGGAATGATGATACTGTGATCAAAGACAAATCTCGTCCCCACATCACTTACATTACGCTGTAGCAAGACCCGATTAGTCTCGAGGAGGATGTCTTTTTTTCCACAGTCATACCAATTTTGCACTTCGTAGGTACGGATCTCTGTTCCGTCTTGTATCATTTTCATGATCGCATTGGTCAGGTGTAGCTCTTGAGCATCAGGATCTATTTCTTCATTTAGCGCAGATAGGCATTGATAGAGCTGCGCTACTTCCTTGAATTTGTACAGACCTACGATCGCTAAATTGCTTTTGGGGATATTGGGCTTCTCCACTACTTTTTGGATCACCCCATCTTTACTCTTTTCGACTACTCCAAACTGTCTAGGATCGCTTACCTTTTGTATAGCGATACACGAGGTTTCTTGACTTAAAAAGTCTTTCATATCGAGATCGACTATTGTATCGCCGAGCAGGATCACCACCTCCTCTTCTTCTGACACTATAGACTGAGTATGTAGTATCGCATCACCGAGACCTCTCCTCACTTCTTGATAAACAAAAGTTTTATTCAGCGTAGGATATGCTGTATCCAGATAGGCTTTAATTTTTTCTCCCAGATATCCGATCACGAAGACAAACTCCTCAATACCAGCCTCTACCAGTTGATCTATGATAAAAGATATGATAGGCTTACCTGCCACCAATATCAACGGTTTTGGCTGAGTATAGGTGTGAGGTCTAAGTCTGACGCCGGCTCCGGCTACTGGTATTATTGCCTTCATACTGCTGGATGATGAAGCGTAAAAATAGCAGAAATCACGAAGCAGATATACGTATCTACTAAAATAGTAAGCTCTGATTGCACCATTTTCAATTATACCTCATTCAGCATCTGGAGAGCTAATAACGAGATGTATCTACAAAAAAATGGCCGCCTGTTTAGGCAGCCATTTCATATATTTTCTCATCACTAAGCGATAGCAGATACTATCCACCCAACGCAGCAGCACCACCCACGATCTCTGAGAGCTCCTTGGTGATAGCTTCTTGGCGAGCTTTGTTATAAGTGATCTTGAGATCTTTTAGTAGTTCATTGGCGTTTTCAGTCGCCTTATCCATCGCAGTCATACGAGCACCATGCTCAGAAGCATGCGTATCAAGCACGAATTTTTGGAAAGTCGTCTGAAGTATAGTCGGAATCAACTCTTCGAGAAGTTCTTTCTTAGAAGGCTCAAAAAGATAATCTGCTTTCACATCTTTATCCTCTTTCTTCTTTTTAGACTTCTGCTCATCTTTTACCGGTAAGAATTGAGTTACAGTAGGTTCTTGTACAGCTGCATTTCTGAACTGTCCATATGCTACCTCTACTCTATCATAGTCACCACTTTCAAACTTGTCCATGGCTAACTGAGATACTGTAGCAACATTCTCAAATGATAGATCTTCGAATAGAGCTACATAATCATTTATCATACGATCTGCATCTACACTTTTTCTGAAGACGTCGTATCCTTTCTTACCGATACATAGTACATCAAGCTTTCCTTGTCTTACCAGCTCAGCGTATTCAGTAGCCATTTTAGCTTTGGCGGCTTTGATGATATTGGTGTTAAATGCTCCAGCCAATCCACGATTAGACGTGACAACGATCATCAATACTTTATTCACTTCACGTTCTACACCGAAAGAAGAACCAGCTTCGTCACTTGATACGTTAGCTAAGATGTTAGCCAAGATCTTATTAAGTCTATCAGCATAAGGCCTCATTTCTGTGATTGCTTGCTGAGCACGACGCAATTTTGCAGCGGATACCATTTTCATGGCTTTAGTGATCTGCTGCGTATTATTGACCGACTTGATCCGTTCTCTTACTTCCTTTAACTGTCCAGACATGGTAGAACTTACTTGGAGTGAATACTGATTATTTAAACTGCGCTGCTAAGTCTGCTGCGATAGCTTTTACTGCATCAATCGCAGAATCATCTAACTTACCAGCCTTAAATGTAGCCAAGGCTTCTGGGGCCTTTTGCTCAAGAGTAGTGAAGAACATTTCTTCAAACTCTCTCACTTTGTCTACTGGTATATCTCTCAATAATCCTTTAGTACCTAAGTAGATGATCGCTACTTGCTTCTCTACTGATACCGGAGAGTATTGCGGCTGCTTTAGGATTTCTACGTTTCTTTTTCCTTTTTCAAGAACTGCTTGGGTCGCAGGATCCAGATCTGATCCAAACTTCGCAAATGCCTCGAGCGATCTAAACTGAGCTTGATCCAGCTTGAGCGTACCTGCCACTTTCTTCATTGACTTGATCTGCGCTGATCCCCCTACACGTGATACCGAGATACCCACGTTGATAGCTGGTCTTACACCTGCGTTGAATAGGTTTGACTCCAAGAATATCTGACCATCAGTAATTGAGATTACGTTAGTAGGTATATATGCCGATACATCACCTGCTTGCGTCTCGATGATCGGGAGTGCTGTGAGCGACCCTCCTCCTCTGACGATACCTGCTTTCTTAAGACTTTCAGGTAGATCATTCATATTATTAGCGATTTCGTCATCATTGATGACTTTAGCCGCTCTCTCGAGTAGTCTTGAGTGAAGATAGAATACATCACCAGGATAAGCCTCACGACCTGGAGGACGCTTTAGTAGCAATGATACCTCACGATAAGCTACAGCCTGCTTAGATAAGTCATCATATACTATCAACGCAGGACGACCTGTATCTCTGAAATACTCTCCAATAGCTGCACCTGCGAATGGCGCATAAAACTGAAGTGGTGCAGGATCTGCTGCAGATGCTGATACGATCACTGTATAGTCCATCGCACCATTTTCTTCTAATGCCTTAGCCACCTGAGCTACAGTAGATGCCTTCTGTCCCGACGCAACATAAATACAGAATACAGGCTCACCTCTATCGTAAAACTCTTTTTGGTTAATGATAGTATCGATAGCAATAGCTGTCTTACCAGTCTGTCTATCACCGATGATCAGCTCACGCTGTCCTCTACCGATAGGTATCATCGCATCGATTGCTTTGATACCAGTCTGCAATGGCTCATTCACTGGCTGACGATAGATTACACCCGGTGCTTTGCGCTCGAGGGGCATCTCGTATCTCTCACCTTGGATGGGTCCTTTACCATCTATTGGTTGGCCCAGTGGGTTGACTACTCTTCCTACGAATCCCTCACCTACATTAATAGATGCGATGGTATTCGTTCTTTTTACTTTTGAGCCCTCCTTGATGCCTTCACTGCCACCGAGGAGTACCACTCCCACATTGTCTTCTTCGAGGTTCAATGCGATAGCCTGCACGCCGCTGTCAAACTCTACAAGCTCACCTGCCTGTACGCCTGTCAATCCATATACACGTGCAATACCGTCACCCACTTGAAGAACAGTACCTACTTCCTCTAATTCTGCAGCAGTACTTACACCAGCTAATTGTTGCTTGAGGATTGCTGAGATTTCATCAGGTTTGATACCAACCATTGTTTTAGATTTTTATGTATTTATTATTATGCGTCTACTAATTGCTTCTTAAGATTTGCCAGTTTCGTTTTTACGCTGGCATCGATGAGCTTATCACCCACCTGCAGTATGAAACCTCCTATGAGCGAAGGATCTACACTTTTTTCTATTTCTACTGTACCACCTCGTACACCAAGTGCTGGCAGCTTAGATTTAATACTATCCAGTAAGTCGTCACTTATCGCCTGAGCAGTAGTGACATGGGCAGTCGTGATATTGTGCATTTCATTGTACTGATCTTGAAATGACTCTGCAATTCCAGGGAAAAACTCCTCTCTGCCCTTTCTGATGACTATATCAAAAAAAGCAGCAGTCAACTCATCAATCTTGCCATCGAAAAGCCCTTTGAAAATAGCCAACTTCTTGTCTGACTTAATGATCCTACTCTGGATCATCATATAGAATTCTCTATTGTCAAGTACGGAAGAAAACAATTCTACATCTTGTTTTACCTTTTCTAACTTGTTTCCCTCTTGAGCTAAATCTAAAAGTGACTTAGCATATCGAGAGGCTATTCTTGCTATCGACATCTGTCTCTACTTCTCTTAGATTAATTATTGTTGATCTCAGTGACAAGCTTGTTGACCAAGTTCACTTGCTCTTCATTTCCTTTGAGCTCTTTCTGTAGTACCTTTTCAGCTATCCCCAGCGCTAAGCTTCCTACCTGACTTTTCACCTCTGCTATAGCGGCTTTCTTCTGGTTTTCGATTTCCACCTGTGCATCAGAGATGATTTTCGTTGCATCCGCTTTTGCTTTCGCTTTCGCCTCAGCTATTATCGCATTCTTCGTCTCTTTCGCTTCATTAAGCATTGCTGCTCTTTCTTCTCTTGCTTGCTGCAAAAGTTTTTCATTTGACGCTTGAAGTGCAGCCATTTCTTCTTTAGCTGTCTCCGCTTGGTCTAAAGCTTTCTGTATGCTCTCCTCTCTCTCAGTCAATGCGTCAGCAATAGGACCGAAAGCTTTTTTACCTAAAAAGAACCATACTAACAGGAACATCAATAAAGTCCAGAAAAACATTCCAAACTCAGGGATAATTGGTGAAAACTCTACTAAAAACATATTCTTTGACTTAAAAATCTTATCATTAAAAAAGGAAGAAGAAAGCGCCCAGACCAATCGTATGGTGCGCTCTCTATTCTTTTATTATCGCATTTTCGGATTATCCGTTGCCCAAAAGTGCAACTACGATAGCGAAAAGTGCAGCACCCTCTACAAGGGCAGCAGCGATAATCATAGCAGTTCTGATCTCTCCAGAAGCCTCAGGTTGTCTTGCGATACCTTCCATTGCTTTTCCTCCGATCTGACCAATTCCGATGCCAGCACCGATTACAGCTAATCCAGCTCCTACAGCAGCTAATGTTCCTGTCATGATAAAATATATTTAAATAACAATTAATAATTTCAAATCCTATTAATGAGCATGCTCTGCATCATGATGCTCCTCCTCTACTGCCTGCCCAATATATACAGCACTCAATAGCGCAAATATGAAGGCTTGTAGAAAACCTACAAACAACTCCAAAATATTCATCACAAATAAAAATGGAATCGCTATCACTCCGCCACCTACAGCTCCCATGAGTGACTCTCCGTTATTCCCTAATAAGAATATGATACCCACTAAGCTCAATATGATAATGTGACCCGCTGTAATATTCGCAAAGAGACGAATGAAAAGCGTAACAGGCTTAATGAAGATCCCTAAGATCTCAAGTGGCGTCAATATCACCTTAACAAATGCAGGCACACCCGGCATCCATACGATGTGCTCCCAATAGTGCTTATTACCACTGACTGTGACAACTACAAAAGTGATCACAGCTAATGCCATAGTGACTCCGATATTACCTGTCACGTTAGCAGATCCTGGGAACACTGGAACAAGCCCCAATAAATTCAAGAATAGAATGAAAAAGAAAAGGCAAACTATGAACGGAAAATATTTTCTCCATTTTGGCCCGATAGCTGGCTTTACCACCTCATCTCTCAAGAATACTATGATTGTCTCAAAGAAGCTCTGCATTCCTTTTGGCGCTTGACCACTTCTCGCATCATACGATCTCTTCACTCGTCCAAACACAAAGAACATCAGCAAAGAAGCCAAAATCAATGTGAATACATTCTTAGATATAGAAAAATCAAACCATGAAGTCATCGCTGTAAATGCCGATGGTTTCTCGAGTTCGTATGTTTTCCCATCTACTACCGCTTTGTAGTGACCATGATCATCTGCTTTGATAGACTCTACATGACCTTCTGATCCACTATAGCCTTTTAGTCGCTGTACGTCTCCATGATTGAGCACATATCCATTGACAGCTTTATGACCGTGATCAAATTTTGATGACATGAAGAAATCAAGTCCTCCATCTTTGGAATATAGGATACATGGTAGTGGAATGTGAAAGTCACCTAAAACGTGAAATTCATTAGCATCTCCGATGTGATGCATCACTCTATCTGTGTAAGGCATATCGTGATCGTCATGATCTCCTGATGCATGCTCAGTTTTAGCATGATCATCGTGAGAGTGATCATGGTCATGACCATCATGTTCTATTGCAAAAACAAGCTGTGCGGCAAGTAGCCAAACTAAACAGAGTAAGAACTTTCTTTGGAACATATAAGATATATGTATCGTTAAAAATCGCCGCAAAGGTATGTATATTAAAGTATTAAACGTGACTACGACTATAGTTTTTTTATTTAGTGGTCCTCTAAACAGGCCGCTCCCGCTCAGTAGCAGTCTATCAAACAAAAAAAAGCGACAGCCTATAAGACCATCGCTTCTATTTCTTAGATATTTCTATTCGATCTATCGAGCATAACTTGTTGCTCTTTTCTCTCTGATCACAGTTACCTTTACCTGACCTGGATACTGCATTTCATCTTGTATCTTCTGCGATATCATGAATGACAGATCTTCGGCATATTCATCACTTACCTTTTCGCTCTCGACGACTACTCTGAGCTCTCTTCCGGCCTGTATTGCATAGGCTTTTTGGACACCGTCATGAGACATCGCCAATTCTTCTAATTCGCCAATACGCTTCAAGTAACTCTCGAGGATCTCTCTACGTGCCCCAGGTCGAGCGCCAGAGATCGCATCACAAGCCTGTACGACTGGTGAGATCATGTTATTCATCTCGATCTCGTCGTGGTGAGCACCGATAGCATTGAGTACTACAGGATGCTCTTTATGCTTCTCACAGATCTGCATACCCAGTAGGGCATGAGATAGATCAGAGTCTTCTTCTGACACCTTACCCAGATCATGGAGTAGTCCTGCACGCTTAGCCATACTGATTTGTTTCTTGGACATGCCCATCTCTGCAGCCATAGCCGCACATAGATGAGCCGTCTCGATACTATGCTTGAGGAGATTTTGACCATAGCTCGATCTGAATCGCATACGTCCGACCATTTTGATAAGATATGGATGTAGTCCATGTATATCCAGGTCGATCACGGTACGCTCTCCGATCTCTATGATTTGCTCTGTGAGTTGTTTTTTGACTTTTGCTACTACCTCCTCGATCTTAGCAGGGTGTATTCGACCATCAGCCACCAGACGCTTCAGCGCTAATCGACACACCTCCCTACGGATCGGATCAAAACTGGAGATCACTATTGCCTCAGGTGTATCATCTACCACGAGCTCAGCACCAGTCGCAGACTCCAAAGCTCGGATATTTCTTCCTTCTCTACCGATGATCTGACCCTTAATATCATCGGAGTCCAGATTAAACACGGATACGGTATTTTCAATCGTGTACTCTGCGCACATCCGCTGGATGGTCTGTATGACGATCTTCTTGGCTTGTTTGTTAGCGGATGATGTAGCTTCAGCTATGATATCCTTTTCGATAGATAGTGCCGCTGTCTCAGCTTTTGCTCTGACAGCTTCGAGGAGCTGTTCTTTAGCTTGATGCTCGCTCATCTTTGACACTACTTCGAGTTCCTTGATGAATTTTTCATTTTGCTGATCTAACTCCTCCTTCTTTTTACCAACGATTTTTAGCTGCTTATCGAGATTTTCTTTGATCACTTTTATTTCTGACTCTCGATTTTCAAGCGCATCCACTTCCTTTTTGAAATTGTCTTGGTTTTGCTTGAGCGTATTTTCGAGAGTCTTGATCTCCATTTCTCTCTCCTTGAGCTCGACTATACGATCCGCTTTTTCAGTTTCAAACTTGCTCTTGAGATTGGCAAATTTTTGCTTAGCTTCTTGAATCTTCTTTTGCTTGATAGATTCATTCTTATTCTCAGCTTTAGAGACGATTTTATCAGCTTTTGACTCCGCTTCTGAGACGATTCTTTCGGCGGTCAGCTTCGCTTCTTTGAGCGTGAGATCCGCCTTCTTATTCATCTCTTCGCCCTTGGATTTTTGGATCTTTTTGACAAAATAATTCATCACCAAAAATCCAATCACCAGTCCGCCGACTAATCCTCCTATCAGTCCTGTTATGTCCATTGTGTAGATATCATTAAGTGTTAGCAATATAAAATGACCAAAGCACATCTGCTATTGGCGCTAAATAAACACTTAAAGAAAGAAGAGAGCTACGCAGATAAAGACGCATCCAGCAGCGCCTCTATGCGCCGCAGATCTGTGATCATTACCTGTTCATCTGGATCTATAGACTTCGTCCCATCCACTCGAGTCTCTATGAGAGCCATAGACAGACAGTCTTGATGATCTATATTTTCATACCTGATTTTGTATTGATTTAGCTGATTTTGAATTTCTTTTTCTATTGCCATAAGCTCACTTCGCTGCCCTTCTCCGATTTTGACCGGATAGGTCCTCCCCAGTATGCTCAATTCCACTATTTGGCTTTTGTTTTTCATCTTATCTGCTATACGAGATTGAGACAGTCGTCTATCTCTTCAATACATTTATTTATTTCAGTTTTGAATTTCTTGATATGTATATGGCTGTCCTTTTCATTGGACTTGATATTATCATTACTCAGATGCTGAGCGTATTCTGCTACTTTCTTTAGTAGTTGATTATTTTCTTCTTTTAAACGTATATTTTCTTTTTCTAATATATTTCTTTCGGCCTCGACCTCATTTAATTTTTCTACTATGAGGATAGTTTTTTCTTCTATCCTCCGTATCATGTCGATCGTCACAGTCATTATGGCTTGAAAATTACTGACATTCAACGATAAGTCCAAACTAACGTAAGCTCGCTCCTACTTTTTCAGCGGCTATGTCAACTATTTTTCTGACAATTTTGTCGAGTTCCTTATCCTTGAGATTCTTTTCGGGATCTACAAACTGAATACTAATGGCATAAGATTTCTTCCCGTCTCCTATGACCTTGCTATCTTGATATACATCAAATAGATTCACCGATTCTATCATTTGCTTTCCGACTTTATTGATGATAGCATCGATTTCGCTGTAGGATACTCGTTCATCGACTACTAATGCTACATCTCTACGACTTGATGGATACTTCGGTATGTCTGTCACTACAGGATTATTTGACTTTTGAGTACTGAGCAAAGTATCCATGTCAAACTCTGCATAATATACAGGTATTTTTGCGCCTACATTTTTCGCTACAGCTTGAGATACTTGGCCATACTTGACGATCTGCTGCCTACCTCTAAAGTATCTCATGCCAAATCCAAACCGCTCATCATTCAGCTCTTCAGATTGGTACTTTTCAATGCCCAATACTGTCATTATTTCCAATACTACCCTTTTTAGACTATAGTAGTCAGCCTCTCTCGTTGAGTTTATCCATGACTCTGATTCTTCATTTCCTGATATAGCTATAGCTATTTGTTCAGTCTCGATGTATTCATCTCCATTTTGGCTATAGCTCTTACCAAACTCAAAAAACCTGATGTCTCGCTGTTGACGATTATGATTGTAGACCACTGATTCCATTACAGAAGTCATCATTTCCGGTCTCATTATGTCGAGATGTATATTGGAGGTATTGTTTATTACTACAGCATTTTCCGTATAGGGCTCCATGACTCCACTATACTTATTTGACTGGATTAATGATAGACCCATTATCTCATTATAGCCTTTCCCTATAAGATGGTTTGCCAGCAGATTACGGATCAATGGCATATCGGGCCTGATAGATGGAGTTATGGCCGTGCTTAGTCGATTATGGATGGCCACATTGTCATAGCCATATATTCTGAGTATTTCTTCGATGACATCGACTTCTCGGGTGACATCAGACTTATTAGTAGGGACTGACACCTTATACTCACCTTTACCTAAGATTTCGAAATCCATTTTTAAGGCTCTGAGAGATTTTTCTACATCGCTATCGCTAAGTTCATTTCCGATTATTTGAGCTACCTTTCTCGAGCGCACCACCACTTCGTGAGGTTTTATCGGTTCAGGGTATACATCTGTTATTTCACTGATTGGAGTAGCGTCTGCATATTCGACGAGGAGTGATACCGCTCTTTTGAGAGCTTTGATTGTCACATTGGGATCACTACCTTTCTCATACACTTTCGCCGCATCCGTTCGGAGATTATGCTTAGTGCTTGTCTTTCGGATGCCTTGTGCTTCAAAATGGGCAGATTCTAAAAATATCTCAGTTGTATCAGTAGTCACACCACTACCGATGCCCCCAAAAACACCAGCAATACACATAGGCTTCTCATCACCGTCACAGATCATGAGATCATTTTCTTGGAGCTCCCTTTCTACCTCATCCAATGTCTCGAATCTTGTTCCTTTTGCTAAAGTCTTTACAACAATTCCATTTCCACCAATTTTAGTCGCATCAAATGCGTGCAAAGGTTGCCCATACTCATGCAAAATATAGTTAGTGATATCCACCACATTATTGATGGGACGCACATCTATTGACTTCAGTCTATTTTGCATCCATTCAGGTGCAGATTTGACCTTTACCCTACCTATAGACATGCCACTATATCGAGGGCAGGCGTCCACATTTTCTATCTTTACACTGATCGCTTTTTGATCTCCTTGACGGAAATTTTCATCATTTGGATAACGCAGCTCATATGGTGTCCCGTCCCTATAGCTATAATAAGCTGCTAAGTCTTCTGCTACTCCGAGATGTGATGTCGCATCTGAACGATTAGGTGTGAGGCCGATATCATATACCACATCTGTTTCAACATTGTAGTAGTCTTTCGCCTCGCTTCCTACTTTTACATCTTTTGGCAGCACTATTATACCAGAGTGGTCTGACCCAATGCCGATTTCATCCTCAGCACAGATCATCCCTTCTGAGACCTCACCACGTATTTTCCCTTTCTTGATTTTAAAGGCTTCTCCTGAAGTAGGATATAGCATGGTACCGACAGTAGCTACTACCACTTTTTGCCCTGCAGCTACATTAGGAGCACCACAAACTATTTGTAGATCAGCGTCTCCTCCTACATCAACTGTTGTCAATGATAGTTTGTCTGCATTCGGATGCTTGTTACAGGTTTTTACCTCGCCTATAACTAATCCTTCCAGACCTCCCTTTATACTCTCTTTCACCTCCAGACCTTCTACCTCCAGTCCAATGGCAGTCAATATTTCTGACAGCTCCTCTGGGGTTTCCTTTATATCGATATAGTCTTTAAGCCAACTAAGGGAAATTTTCATCTTGTGTGATTAACTTTAGTAATGGATCTAAGCTACCTTTATGTCGATACGCTTTTGCTGCACAAATATAGGCTAACACTATTAGTTAGCTACATTCATCTTAGGATAAGAATTATCAACTAACTGATCATATGAATGATTCGAAACCCATAAAGCTCAGCAAAAAGACAATTAACATTATACGCACAACTGGTCGCAATAATGTCGAACTCATTAATATAGCTGATAACAAGGCAAATATTCTCATGAGTCTCAATGCTATCATGATTACCATCTTGGTGCCCATGATTCTGACTCATCTTCATACTATCGAGCGAAATCACCTCTACCTTCCAATTATTATATTAGGACTTACCAGTATTACCACCGTGATAGTCTGTGCCATTGTTCTTAGACCAGCAGATATCAATAAGACCAAAACAATAAATAATAAGAGTCCCTTCTTTTTTGGAAACTACCATAAAATGAAAAACTCCGAATATTTACCATTCGTTGAAAGGTCACTCCGTCAAAAAGATCAAATAAGTGACTACATACTCCAAGATCACTATTTGGTGGGTCGTATTTTAGGAGCTAAATATCAATTGATAAGAAGAGCGTTTGAGATATTTGTGATAGGCATAGGACTCACTATCATTTCTACACTCATTATGATACTGATTTATTGATTAGCTTCTTCCAGCTCTTCCCAATATTCTAAAGCTCTTCGTGTGTGAGGTATACATATCGATCCTCCTACTAAGTTAGCTACCATAAATAGATCAAATAACTCATCTTTTGTAACACCTATCTTGTAGCAAGTACCTAAATGATATCGTATACAGTCATCGCATCTTAATACCATAGATGCCACCAGACCCAAAAGTTCCTTGGTTTTGATATCCAATGCTCCATCCTTGTAGGTATTCGTATCTAAATTAAAAAACCGATTTAAGTTCTTATGATTCTGTGAGAATATCTTTTCATTCATCTTCTCACGATAAGAGTTAAATTCTTCTATACTATTCATGTCCGTATTTATATTGTCGCCACAAAGATCTCATCATTTTTAAGATCATGCACAAAGCTCCTAAAAAACTTGCTATCCCAAAAAACAAATATTCAGATCTAATATACCCACGATAAAATTGAGCCTCCTCATAGCTCAAATGGCTAAGTATTGACTGAATGCCTACCTGATCATTAAACTCCACAAAAGAATGAATACCCTCCATTAATGGAAAAAATACAAGAGGCACTATAAAGATTATGCCTATTTTAAACCATCTATTATTAGCCATAGGATGCCATTCCCATAGCACTAAATATCTCAGTACTGTAAGACCAACAAAAGCATAAATTACATTATAAGTAAAGAATGGAAAATCAATAGAATTATTGATTATTGGTAGCACTACTAAAAAAGCCAGCGTAGCTGTGAAGAATATGAATAGTATTTCAACTGCCCACTTATTTAGAGCCTTATTCATTTTACCAAATTTGGATGAAGAACATAAAAAAAGCCGAATCTGTTTAGATTCGGCTTTATAAAATTAGCTGGCAGCGACCTACTCTCCCACCGTAGCAGTACCATCGGCGCTGAAGGGCTTAACTTCTCTGTTCGGAATGGTAAGAGGTGGTTCCCCTTCGCTATAACCAC
>WUUP01000010.1 GCA_009833045.1 Saprospirales bacterium GYS_P2D | reverse complement strand
AAAGATATTTTTCAAATGTTTAGTGACATTTGATCTATCAGTATTAAAAATGATACTCATCCCCTTTTGGGTAGCCCAAATATTGTCATTGATTAAGGCAACCCTCACTATTACTTCGCCTTTAATTTAATTTCAAGGTGTAAACTTGTATATAGTTACCTAAAATAATTTCGGATAATGCTCCGCACGCTCAAAAAAAATAGACTCTCGATATGCTTTAGACATTACAGACACATAGGGGCCAAGTATAGTCATCGTAGCTATTGGCATTGAACTCTCAGACTTACCCGACTGCCACATCGTACCCGAGGCCCCTACGATCTATAATTATGTGTAGGATGATCATTTTTTATCACAGATTTCTCGTCAGGGTCTACTTTACCGCAAACAGGGCAAGTGCAATCAAAGTGATCACCCGTATCAGCAATAGCCCCTCCGCCATCTAATAACCCCGATGATCCCCACCATCCACAGTTATCACATTCCGCAAGGAAATAGTTATTTTCTTTTTCTTCATCATTTAGTGGTTGATAAGATCGTGGTGCTTTCTTTAAGTTTTCCCTCATCCTTGCCACCGTCTCTGCCATTATAGCCTTATCAGGATCATCTAATGCCATGCGGTAAAGTAGCCCCTCTAAATCCTCCGCTATCTTGTAATCATTATCTGTAATCATAATTTTTGTGTTTCAAATTGTGAAAAAAACGACACCTACACTTGGTCATTATAGTGCATGCTCCCCTCACCATCACTCCTCCTCACTCCTCAGCGCCGACTGATACTGCTCCCTCATCTTAGCAAATCTCCCTGACGTCATCTTGCGCTGCTGATCCTGCGCCTCGAGCTGTGCGCTCAGCTCCATCGTACGCCGTCTGAATGACTCAGGCGCAGGCACTCGCTCTACCTGCTGCTCTCGCATCTCCTCTCGCTGTCGTCTATAGGCGTCTCGGTAGGGCTGCAGCACCTTATCCTGATGCTGACGGTAGGCTCTCATGAGCGTGACTACCTGACGGACAGTGATCTCATCACCGTAGGTCTTCATATCTACCTGTAGGCGGCCTGCGGCATGCATCTTGAATGCTGTATCAATATCCAAAAATCGGAGCTTAGCAAAATCCTCATATAGTATCTTAGCCATGGTACCGATGGCCTTAGCATTAGTCATGCTATAGCCGTATGTCTCGAATGCCTCTCGGAGGCGATCCATGATACCGGCCTTACTCAGATCAGGGACCACCGATCGGAGCTGCTGGAGTCCGTCCTCATGAAGCTCTGTATATAGCTCATCGGAGTAGATCACCTGTACTGATCCCGTGCGCTGTGGTACGGTGATGATCTCCTGATCGCCTCGCTGTAGTACCTGCCCCTTATTAGGGCTCATGATGATCTCTTTACCGGGCATACTCCATGGCTTTTGATAGATTGATAGATACTTTTTTCTTCTTACTGCCCTCTGGATGTAGGACCAGCTGGCTGACGATAGCGTCAAACTTCTGATCAAGCGTAGAGAGGCTCAGATTATTCTTGACATGCCAATTATCCGACTGGACCATAGCCAGATAAAACTCATACTGCTCATCCTCTGTGATCTCTCCGATGGAGCACTGTCGCTGCGTCTTGAGATAGCGCTGTATCCGCAGTAGTAGTGAGTCACAGCTCCTACGTGTCTGCTCCGTCCAGCTATAGCCGAGCTCTGACTCATAGTGACGCCTCACCTGTCCAAATGCTGGCAGATCCCGATCCGCTGGCACCTGAGACCAGTCAAAGCCATCATCAGCACTCTCCTGCGGCTGATCCACGGTGGTGATGGTAGGCGTCTGCTCTGTCTGCTCTTCCTCTTTTTCTGCCATGATGCTTTGGGCAGTGCTTTGGCTTTGCTTTATCACTGCTTTGGGCAGTGCTTTAGACAATGCTTTGGGTAGTGCTTTGGTGTTTTTTACCAAAGCAATCCTATTAGAGGTATACTGATTCTTGCTCCGTTGGATCACTTTGATGAATCCCCACTCTTCGAGCCGCTCAAAGGCAGAGATATAGGTCTTATAATTTTTCACACCCAGCACCTCCATGGCCGCATCGGTAGGTATGTCGTACTCTTCTATCCATACGAGCCGATTATTGAGCTCCAGCATCCAAAAGTAGAGACTGTGATGGATCGGTCGCACCTCTGATGACTCAAAGGAGAAGTCAAACCATGCCTTAATGAGTGTGTGTATTTTCATTATACTATTTGAAATGTTAATATGACCTGATTATATCCGCTCTTATGATCTTTCTCATTGATATATGCGAGTAAGACATCGATCTCATCTGGCATCCCATCCATTCGCCATTTGTATACTGACCAAGGGATATAAGGAGTTGATATCGCTTTATCTTGTAGGTAGACGATACTTATATAGTACAGATCGATTATTGTCCGTAGCTCTTTTTCTACTTTCGCACCATTCAGATAGGACTGTATAGGTATGGGTTTCATTTCGCTGTTTTCTTTTTGATGCTACCGAGCACTTTTCTGAATACCGTGAGGTGTAGTCCCAGACCCGCTCTACCTCCAAGATCTTGATAGAGGGCTATGCTGGTCTTATTGATATTATCACTGATATAGCGGAGTGTATCGGGGGACAATACCTTAGGATCATCGGCTGCACCGGGCAGCTCATCGGCAAATCTGCAGCGGTCAGTGATCGGATTAAAACCCACTATCTCCTGTCGTGTGACATTATTCATATTGCTTTTCATATTTGAGTTGATGTAGCTTTTTATTGACTGCAGATAGGCTCCTACGATATCCAGCCTGTAGTATCCGCTGATGCATCACGGGACCAGGCTGATAGAGATCCGCTCGCAGGATGGCTATCTCCTCAGGTCTCCAGCGGCGTATCGTAGGACTGATGTAGTACTCTATATCGGTCGGTGACTCTCGATGTGTAGACCAGGTAGCCTGATCTATATCGATGTCCTCATATCGATCTACATCGCCTACCTGTAAGTATATTTTTAAAGGGGGATTGGTCATATTTTTTTTCTTAACTCATCGATCAGATCCTTGCATCGATATACAGCTGCTGGGCCATCTCCAGAGAGATTTTCTGAATCGACATTCTCGTGTGGTATAAGTACGTGCATCCTATGTTGCTGATAAAATAAGGTAGCTATATGATGCCAGCGCCCGAAAAACCAAAACTTGACATATATTCTTAGTTTCATGTCTATTAATAAGTCATTAGGGTTTCGGATACCTCCAATAGCATCATACTGAATGGTTTTAATTCTCAATTTTCTATGCTTTATCTCTCGAGTTTTTATAATCTTCATAGCTATCCCATGCCCACCGTGGAGTGGCACGACCTTGATGCATTCGAGCCTCGATCCATGTCTTGATCATTTCGCCCTCATTGTACTTGATTGCTGTGCTTTTCAGTTCGTTTATCTCGTTTTTGAGCTCGCTTTCTGACTGTTCGTAGTACTTTATCGTAGATGTTTTTTCGCCCTCCAGGGCACTGACTCGATCCTTGTACTTTTGTAGTTCTATTTTTAGCAGTCGGATCTCTTCTCTGGCCGCTTTGATAGTAGGCTTATTAAAGCCTAATGCGAGTCCTGCGAGGTCTTCTATTTCATCCATAGTGATACGTCGGTGAGTGACATTAACGGCTATGGCTTTGTATGCCTCCAGATATATGAGCGCTTTGGTTTTCTTTTTCATCTTATCCCTTTTTTCTGTTGATACTCTGCGATCAGTATGATCACGATAGTCGATAGAGCGCATAGACTAACGAGGATCGGTAACAGCGTGATAAATTCGTCCATCTTCTCGCCTGCCAGATCGACTGCGGCGGAGAGAGCTGTAGAGGAGTGATCTGGTAGCGAGTCTTGATCTGATGCGGATGACCTTTGAGACAGGGATACCCAGCTCATCAGCGAGCTCCTGAGCGGTATGTCCGGCATGAGCATTGATATGATGTTCATATACAGTATTTTGATGATTCATTAGCTGTAGTTTCTTATGTGAGATATTAGATTTTCTTTTCGCATAGAGAGCAGCTTGAGATACTGCTCTCGCTCTATAGTGTCAGCTCGTAGCTGTCGTAGTGTGATCTGGTCGGATAGTATCCGCTCATGTGTCTGCTGTAGCCGTCTCTCTACCTCCTGTAGCTGCCTACGTAGTGCCAGTAGCTCATCCATCTGACTCATGAGCTCATCATCCGTCTCAGAGCTATATAGGTGCCAAGTAGCCCTCCTGATAGGGAGGCGATGATCACCGGTATATACTCCAGCTCAAAGTGTGTCATGATCTCATGCATCGATACTGCACCTATCGCTATACTGATGAGCCATGCGATGTGCACTATAGCGCCTGATATGAGCGCTCCTGTCATGTTTTTATCAGCGACACACTTGACATTGACCGTCCTGAATCCGATGAATATCAACTGTGTGACGAATACGATGATGGTATACTGTAGTATCATGAGCTATTTTTTTGATGGATCAAAAGTTGGCCGCCAGCCAGTAGGAAACGTAAAACCGACTAAAAATGATAATAAGGTAGTAGGCTGGCGGCCTTGACCAAAAACGTTACTTCTTTACTTTTTTTCTTTAATAAGAGGACAGACACCAAGCGACTGTCCTCTCCCAAAACTGATATGTGAAAAATAGTAGTGGTCATGCTGTAGGCTGTTTTGTGTTACAACCATTCTCTCATCACCCTACAGCGCCATCACTCACAGCGCTACTTTTAGCAGCGGAGGGATGTATGACCGTTTTCTTAGTATGCTTATCCATGGCACAGACATGAGCCACTACATAGCTGTGTAGCTCACTGGTACGCACTCTCGCCCTGCCTCCATCCGTGAGGTATACAGGCGTCAGCTCCTCACTCTCTATCATCCTACTCACCGTAGCTGCGTGTACGCCGAGAGCCTGTGCAGCTTCTGTCTGTGTGCAGGTATCGCCGAGCCCCTGCAGTCTACTACTCACTGATGTAGCGAGCGAGACGATCTGCGGTATAGACTCCTCTATCGCCTGTCGAGTAGCTCTGTATATGTCGTACTGCGTGATCATCGTCCATAGGTATTGACCAGTGCACGATCATAGCTGAGTAGCTTGACCTCCCACCACTTCATCTGCGGCGTAGAGTCCCAGCGACCGTCAGCATTCTGGATCCACTGCGGCATATCATGAGGATTAGCCTTAGTATACTTCATCTTGACCGTCTTGAGATACTGCTCTATCCAGAGTATAGGACCCTTATCGCCCATGCCCGTGCGGATACGACAGGGCTGATCCAGATCGATATGCTCATATCTCGAGAGAAATGATCGAGCCATAGCAGAGTTAAAATACATCTGTAGTACCAGCTCCTGACCTACGCCCACCATCTTGACTCTCAGATACTGATGCATCCGATCCTGACGATCTGGATAGGCTACCAGATATAGACGACGTATATGACCCTCCAGACAGTTGAATCTTATGACAGATCGAGTACTATCATTGTACTCATTCTGTATGAGCTGTACTCGGCTCTCATCGTCTCCAGGCAGCGCCTGACGCTCCATCATGCCATCTTTACTATCTATCTTGACTACTATCGCTCGTACGGTACTTTCCATTATTGCTTTTTAAAAAAAAATGGAGAGGGCGGCATTCTTAAACTAAAATCGTATGAAAAAACTATCTAACTTCAAAATAGAATGAATGCACTTGAGATAGCCGCCCTGCTCCATCAGGTCATCAAAAAAAATCAAGGGTTAGTATTAACAGTGTCACTCTCAGCTCGGCCTGGAGTGACTCAGGCCATAAATCAAAAAGATTGGTTAATTATATCATCGAGAGCAGTATGATCATCATCGCTATCATGACCACACAGGCTCCTGCTATCGTCATCAGGATCAGAGCTCTGCGAGACGCTGTGCTATCGTAGCGCTCCACTGCTGGGCGCTGAGCATTCATAGCGTACTCATCGATCTGATCTATATCGTCCGGTATCATACGAGGGATAGCTCATTGAGATCCTCTACCAGTGCTCTCAGCCTGTCCTCATCCTCAGTGAGATGATCCACCACACTATCCAGCCTCGCATATCTCGCCCCTGCATCTCGCAGTAGAGCTCTGAGTCGCAGCGTCGGAGTGATCACCTCCTCGATGATATACCTGCTGATCGCATGACTCGTACCGTGATGGATATGATCCTCCGTGATCGCCTGACGGATCTCCGCCCACTCTGTCTCCTTATTGAGCTTGATGCCTACTCTGACATTTTCTTCTGCCATGTTCTTTTTACTTTTTTTCTGAGATAGATCAGGACCGAGGGATACTACCGGGCACGGAGCTATCATGTGATCCTCTGCCCTGATCATCTACTGTATCAACCAAAAAATAAATACTTGCTTCCTGTCGTCGTATGAGCCTCTCGGTATCAGTGAGATACACTTTTGGTCTGAGTCTCATGTGTTTTTTACCGTCAGAGATATGGAACTGACCTCGCTCCATTCTCTGTTTTCTTCATTGTGTTTCCTACCTTTGCGGAATTGTGCTTTTTCGTCCGTAAGCACGATACAAATGTAACTCGTGTGATTCACATTTGCAAATATGTGATTCACTTTTTATCCATCAAATCCTCTAAATGTGATGCAACATGTTGATTTGCAAAGGTTTAGAAGTGAGAAAAAACTTACCCAAAAGGCTGTAGCTGACAAAATTGGGCAGGACAGGGCCCGAATCAGCAAGTATGAGAGCGGAAAAGAGCGTACGGATTTCTTGACGGAGTTGATTTTGGAGCATTATCCGGATAGTGCAGACTATGTGATTCACACATCGGACACTCCCAGCGTCGTAGGTGAGTCACAGGCGAGGTATATGCCGCTGGATGTGCAGATCCGCTATCGGCTATTGCTCACGGAGCTGAGAGAGCTCCAGCAGCGCTCGGAGCTACTCGAGCAGATGATCCGAGCCTATCGGTCCGAGTATGCTGACCTGCTCGACAGATAGCACCGTGCACTCTTTCTGCACGCTTCGCCGCCCCCCTGGGTCTCGGCTATCCGAGTCTGAGATAGTAGGCGTCAGCTTTATTTTCTATTTTTTTTTTTTTGAGAAAAAGGAAAAAATCCTATCCCTTGGTCTATAGGTCTTAAGGTCTATGGTCATATACTTACTTGTAAGTATATTTTTACTAACAATGCTTTGGACATTGCGCCAACAATGCTTTGGACTTGCTTTGGGTAGTGCTTTAGACATTGCTTTAGGTAGTGCTTTGGTATTTTTTACCAAAGCAATCCAGTTGTAAAGAAATCCTTTACAACTGGATTTAGGGCACAGATAATAGAGGTGACAAGTTACAATTAGTTATATACCAGATCAAACTGATCAGTACCATCGATACTCGACAGATTGATATATCCTTTGAATGTCTTGTAGGACTTCCAGCCACCTGCAGCCATGATTATCTCAGGATTGATCCCTGCCAGTATCGCATTACAGGCGAATGATCGACGCCCTATATGTGAGCTACATACCTGATACTTAGGGACCAGCTGACGGTCCATGACATTGCCCTTATAGGTCGTCTTGAGGAATGGCTCATCGATACCCACCTCCTCGCACAGGTTTTTGATATTGCGATTAGCGGCTGGATTAGTGAGCGGATAGGTAGGCTGCTGCAGCACCTTATAAAACTTCTCATGTACTCGGATATAGGAGAAGTTACGAGACTTCATATAGGTAGGCTGTAGGTAGTACGCCCCGTCTCGCTCGAATACTGACTCGATATTGAGCATATCCCAGTCACTATAGCGCTGGCCGCTGTAGCATCCCTTGAGCAGTAGCAGCCGTGTATTATGTAGCTCATCAGATAGGCCCGTAGCTTTGTATAGCTTATCTACCTCCGCCGTGGTCAGATAGGGCTGTGGCACCTCTACCCGTGCTATCGAAAACTCCGCATAGTCATTGCGCTCTGATATATGCCCTTGCTTCTTAGCATAGTGGAGGAATGACTTGAAGTCCTTGACGTACTTAGCCGCCGTGTTAGTCCCCAGCTCATACTCATCAAAAAGGTGGTGCGCCCACTCTGCGAGAAACTGCTGATTGATCCGAGACCATCTGACATGAGGATCATAGGACAATATTTTGTTTTTGATGTTGGTATACTTGCGCCCCAGGTGATTGCGGTCCGTGGATCTGGACGCTCTCTCCTTTATCTTGATGAAGCTATCAAAAAACGTCACAAAATCATCCCCTCTACCCTTCTGGAAGTAATCATTGATGAATTTTTCTACTGTATAGCGGCTGTAGTCCTGTTCTATGATGAGTTCACGGACTTTATCAGAGATAGCCATCTCTATTTTATTGAGATATCGATTGAGAGCGACACTGCTGGTATGCGACTTCTTAGCCCTGCCCTTTTTCTTATCCCAATCCTTCATTTTTACCCTCTCATGAGGTATATTAAACTGGTAGTAGCCATCCGGTACAGCTACTTTAGCCTTGATATAGCAGTCCTCGGTCCGCCCCCGATACGGATAAAATCTTACATACATACAAAAAGAATTGTAGAACTAATGTAGAACTTTATTTGCGTTACTATGCAAGTTATTACACGCTCAATCTATGCAATGTCGCCCTATGCACGTTATTATTTGCATAGATACACACCCCGTTAATCCTGCCGGGATCACTACTAAAAAAGCCTTTCCGCTCATTGCGAAAAGGCTTTTTTGTTTCCCACATCTCTTAATAGTGCGGTGGATATTCTTTTTTATTGAGAGCTAAGAATTGCATTAATTCCCGTTTGATCTGCCAAATAGATCTTTGCCTCCCTTAGTAGGTCGCTGCGCTCTTGGCGGAGTGTCCATCACTTGGTCAAAAAGCTTATCGATTGCTTTGTATTTTTCACCCTCCAATGAGTAAGCTTTATAGCTACCATCGGGCACTTGGGTAGGTCCTTGCCCAGGCATACGTCCCATTACAGGTATGAGATTGTCATATACTATTCTCGAGGATTCTTCTTGCAGAGCGAGAGTAGCATTAGCATCTGCTGAGTAGCGCAGCACGATACGATTCTTATAGTTAGTCGATCCTTCTTCCTCTTGAAACAGCGGAAACCCAAGGCTGACTTGCTCTTCCAATACATTGATCACTTCGCAGGTCTTAAGTTTCGTCTGCTCGTCCAGATATCTGAAAGTGAATGCGATATAATGATCTCCTTGCTTGAATATTTTATATACTAATCCTCCTGCCCATTCGGCGAAAGCTACTTCATCATAGTCCCCCTCTAAAGTAGAACTCGACTGTGAACCTGTCATGGCCATGATCTCAGGACTCTGGTAGATAGATCGATAGTCATATTCTCCTTCTGCACCTTTGATCTGCCATGAGATGATCCTAAATGATCGATCTGCAGGATACTGTATGGAGATCCACTCAAGCTCTGCGTAGTCACGCTCAAAGGAACCTTTCTCAGCCAATGAGGCCGTGAATAAATCTTCAAACCCTTTAGCAGCTAACTTTCGGTGCTCAGGATCTGCAGCATTGACCATCACATCTGCATAAAATTTCATCTCCTGTCCGATCACTAAACTCACGGACAGAGCAAAACATATAGACCAAAATAATCTCATAGTATTATTGATTTATCATATCACGTCATATCAACGATGATACGAAATGGAGAATTACACAAATAGACTTAAATAAATACTAATATTAGCCTAGGCTGCAGCTAATGAGATCCATGTAGTCTGGACGGTCTGAGGCCTTAGAGTGGATAAACTGAGAAGCGATCTGCCCATCGATCAGATAAAAAACGCCAGGCATTTGAAAACCATCGCCTATCTGTTTGGCGAACAAGTTAGCATTGGATTTAACTGCAGTTTCTATTGTTCTGAGCCATACTTTCAATCCAAATAATTGATTGAAAGATCCTTTGACTAAGCCAAAACCCGCATATAGCTTGCATTCTGGATCTGAGATATGAGGAATTCCAGAAAGATTATATCCAGCGAAGTAATCTTCTGCTTGCTCAGGCGTGCCCATATGGACAAAGCAGAGAGTTACATTTTTTTCTTTAAGATCTTTAGAGAGATTCCGGAGGTCTTTCACCGCTTCTTGACAAAAAACACAACCTAACTGCCGTAGAAATACAAGAAGGACAGGCTTCTCGAAAGTCATATCGTAGAGAGCCTGTCCTGTATTAGTTCTTATTGTTCGTATTAGTTCGGTACGCTCGATTAACATATCAGATATAAGAACTGTCCTTAATATTAAAGGTTCATACCATCGAAAGTATCCATTACTTTCTTGACATGAGCTGACGAGTCAGCGAGTAGTGCCTTTTCATCATCATTGAGATCGATCTCGATGATCTCACCGATACCATTACGATTTAATTTTACTGGTACACCGAGGTATACATCTTTTTGGCCATATTCTCCATCGAGTTTCACACAGCATGGGAAGATTCTATTTTCGTTTTTGACGATAGCCTCTACCATCTGGGCTGCTGCTGCACCTGGTGCATACCAAGCCGATGTGCCCATAAGCTTGACGAGCTCTCCACCACCTTTTTTAGTACGCTCTACGATCGCATCGATAGTCTCCATGTCGAGCAGCTCAGTCACTGGGATACCTGCGACAGTCGTATATCTCGGCAGAGGCACCATAGTGTCTCCATGACCTCCGAGAAGTAACGCTTGGATATCTTTAGGAGATACCTTGAGCGCTGTAGCGAGGAATGCTCTATATCTTGCTGTATCAAGGATACCCGCCATACCAAATACTCTGGTCTTATCCATCTTAGATGATGCATGAGCTGCGTAGGTCATCACATCGAGTGGATTAGATACTATGATGATGATCGGATTGTCCGAGTGCTGTAAGATCGAGTCCACTACTGAGGTCACGATCTTAGCATTAGTCGAGATGAGGTCATCACGACTCATACCAGGCTTACGAGGGATACCAGCAGTGATCACTACGATATCAGATCCAGCCGTATCTTTATAGTCCTCAGTACCTGTGAGCATAGTACTGTAATAATCGATCGGCGCTTGCTGCCAGCTATCCAGTGCTTTGCCTCTTGCCATATCCCCTTTTAGATCGAGAAGTACGACCTCATTGACTATGTCTTTGTGAGCAAGCACATTAGCTACAGTGGCTCCTACATTTCCTGCACCAACTACAGTTACCTTCATTATTATTATTGATTTTGAGTTAGACATCATTCGGGCCAAGAGCCCAAAGTGATTAAAAATAAAAATGTAAAATGTCCCGCAAAGGTATTACTATTCGATACTTTATACCTGATTGGTCAATTATACTTTTATGATTTTTTGGCGTAAAGCCAGTGAACAATATAAAAGCACAAAACATGTGATAAAAAGCATAATACTGTTTACCATTAGGTATGTCTTTTAATTTCTAAACTTTACATTTGCACAAAAACTATAACAGATGAATCTGCACGAATATCAGGGCAAAAGCATACTAGAAAATGCCGGAGTGAAAATCCAGAGAGGAAAAGTAGTAGACACTGTCGATGAGGCTGTAGCTGCCTTTAAACAGTTAAAAGAAGAGACAGGTACAGAATTCGCTGTCGTAAAAGCACAAATACACGCTGGAGGACGTGGTAAAGGAGGTGGAGTAAAGCTCGCTAAAAATGAAGAGGAACTAAAGGAACATGCGGGCAATATCCTCGGCATGATGCTAAAAACACCTCAGACTCCTGGTGGACTCGAAGGTCCTGGTAAATTAGTACAGAAAATCCTCATAGCTGAAGACTCATATGCACCAGATTTTGATGCGTGCAAAGAGTACTACGTATCTATCATGATGGATCGTGAGTCAAAGAGAAATGTAATCATCTATAGTACAGAAGGTGGTATGAATATCGAGGAAGTAGCTGAGAATACTCCACATCTCGTATTCAAAGAGCACATTGATCCATGTCTGGGTATTCAGCCTTTTGAGGCCAGAAAAATAGCTTTCAACCTTGGGCTATCAGGCAAGGCATTCAAAGAAATGGTGAAATTCATCACTAAATTATATAATGCATTCGTAGGCAATGATCTATCTCTTATAGAGATCAATCCGTGTCTGAAGAATAATGATGACGAAATATTAGCCGTAGACTGTAAGACTACAGTAGATGACAATGCTCTCTTCCGTCATCCTAATCTCGCAGAGATGCGTGATACATCTGAAGAAGATCCAGCAGAAGTAGAAGCTAAAGAGTTTGGCCTCAACTATGTGAAGCTTGACGGTAATGTCGGCTGTATGGTAAATGGTGCTGGTCTCGCTATGGCTACTATGGATATCATCAAGCTCAGCGGAGGATCCCCTGCTAACTTCCTCGATGTAGGAGGTACTGCTGATGCAGAAAGAGTGGAGAATGCCTTCAAAATCATCTTAAAGGATCCTAACGTAAAGGCGATATTAATCAATATTTTCGGAGGTATCGTGAGATGTGATCGTGTAGCTCAGGGTGTAGTAGATGCCTATAAGAATATGGGTAATATCAATGTGCCTATCATCGTGAGACTACAGGGTACTAACGCTGAGATAGCTAAAGATCTCATCGATAACTCTGGACTCGAAGTACGCTCTGCCGTAGTACTACAGGAAGCAGCTGATATCGTGAAAGAAGTATTAGCTTAAGAGTATATTGGAATCCTATACGCTCTATCAGCTCAATGAGTATATCCGTCGTGTCATCGCTCTCAATTTCAGAGAACCACTATGGATCGAGGCTGAAATAGCGCAAATCAAAGAATCCAAAGGAAATCATTACGTAGACCTCATCCAAAAGGATGAGGTCACGGATAAAGTCATCGCCCAAGTTCAAGCGGCTATCTGGTATCGAAACTATCAGTTCATCCGCAAGAAGTTGGGCGATGTCGTTCATGACCTCCTACAAGATGGCACAGAGGTCAGGGTCAAATGTCGAGTAGACTTCAACGAACGCTATGGCCTCAAGCTGCTCATCGAGGATATTGACCCCAGATTTACTTATGGTCAGCTGGAGCTGAATAGACAAAAGATCATCCAAAAGCTTCAAGATCAAGGCCTTATGGAGCTTAATAAAGGGATCATCCTGAAGCCAGTTCTTCAGCGACTTGCCGTAATATCATCCAGTACAGCCGCTGGATATCAGGACTTTGTAAATCAACTCAAGAGAAATAGCTATGGATACACCTATCATATCGATCTATACGATGGAGCTGTACAGGGAGCAAATGTAGAAGCTGATACCTGTCAAGCGATAAATCAGATCAATGCTAAAGAATCTAAATACGACGCCGTCATCATCATCAGAGGAGGAGGAAGCAAACTCGACCTATCAGGATATGACAACTATAATATCGCTAAAGCGATAGCGACATCTCCCCTGCCCTTTATCATAGGTATCGGTCATGACATAGATAATACTGTCACTGATATGGTCAGTAATACATCTGTCAAAACACCAACAGCTGTAGCCGACTACCTGATCGAGCATCATCTCCGATATGAGTCACATGTGGATCATCTATGCAAAGTGATACATCAACTCAGTACTAATGTGATCAATGAAGAGAAACTGAGGCTACACTCGAAAAAGGAAAGAATCCAGTCTCTGGCTCTCCAGTATCTTACTAAAGCTGGATATCAACTGGAGTCAATAGATAGACAGCTCCAAAATAGTGCCCAACAGCTACTACTCAAAGCTGAAAATCAGCTATCAAAGTATGCTCTCAGAATCGAATCGCAAGATCCCGAAGTGGTGCTTTCTCGAGGATATGCCTACCTGTCTAAAGGGAATAAAAGTATCCGAAGTGTATCCGATGTATCTATCAACGACGAAGTAACTATCCATCTCAAAGATGGTACTGTGAATAGCAAAATCATCCAATAATGCCAAAGAAAAAACAAACATATACCAATAGTATCACGGAACTCGAGTCCATCATAGAAGAGATAAACTCAGGTGGCGTACCAATAGATGAACTCCAGAAAAAAGTACAACGAGCTAAAGAACTATTAGTATGGTGTCAAAATATGCTACGAGCGACTCAAGAGGAAATTGAGAATAATGAGCCTACTTGATTCAGTTGCTTAGGAAGAAATAATATTTCGTTGTTTCTTTTTCCGTTTTTCTCGCCAATTTAAAAAGAAAGACACGATAGGATTTTGTTTGGTGATATTCTTATCGTTCAGGCTCAGCCAGGTCAGATATATCGCAAAAGGCACCAATAAGAAACAAGGCAGCCAAGCAGCTTGGATGTCAGATAGTGCTCTACTGGCCATGAGCTTCTCTCCAGCGATATTAGTCATGATGAATATCATGTAAAACACTATAGCTATCAATAGTGGAAGACCAAAGCCCCCTTTTCTAACGATAGCTCCAGCCGGACCTCCTATGAATAAAAAAATCAAACAAACTAAGGCCCAAGAGTACTGTTGATGTAGCCTGAGCACATGTTTAGATTGATTGTTATTTATCATTCGGATTTCACTATTCTTATTGTACGCACGATCACTCACTGCACGGGCATTTTTGATACTGCGATCCAGTACAGACAAGCGCTCATCTTCAGGGCAGTAGTCCAACATTTGATTCACCTCTACAGGGTCTAAGATAAATGGTGGTGGCTTAACGATCGTAGGCAATTGCTTAGGCTTTTTTAAATCCTTATCAGTCAAGCTTCTTTCTCTCGAGGCCTCATGCTGTTTGAGTTTATCGAGTTGGCTCGCTGCAGACTCATCGAGTGCTTCTTGGCTAGAGGGATCAGAGGTCGTAGGTGTGTAATCTTTCGTTAGTTCTCCAAAATTGTACATGCCCTGTTCTATTTTATTCTGTCTCTGGATAGTAAGAGAATCAATGACTGTTAATAGTTCTGCACTATTCATCATTTCGTAGGCCTGATGATCCATACTATTGATACTGAGATTCAATAGTTCTGCGAGCTCAAAGGACTTCCTCAAATGGCTAAAGTAGACTCTACTCACGGGGCGTCCTTTCAAATTAAATCCTTTATCTGTCCGATCTGCAGATTCGCCTCTGACTTCTTTGATCATGTATCCATCATATAGCTCCATGACCAGATACTTTTGATCATGGGTAGTATACATCTCCCCTTTTTTAGCTTTGGTCAGATGTAGCACACTTTTGTCTACATCATTGTGATCATAGATCATGACTCCTTCAATGGTTTTGCCATCAGGTAGCTTATGATCTATCCATATGGAATATCCCTTAAACGAACGATTGAAAATCTTCTCATCAAAAACGAAGGTCAACTCATTGGTCTTCATATCCTTCATTTTTTTCATAAAGCGTTCGTTGGAATCAGGCTTTAAAAAGTTAGATGCAAATATGGAAAGCGACATAGTCAGGAATGCCACGATCAGTCCCGGACGGAGCATTCTGAAAAGTGACACGCCAGCGGACTTGACAGCAGTTAGTTCGTATTTTTCAGACATCTCTCCGTAGACCATGACACTGGATAGTAAGACTGTCAAAGGAAGTGCCATGGGTATCAACACTACACTGAGATAAAAGAGAAGCTCAAAATAATCTAATATACCATAGCCCTTTCCCAAGATATCATCTATTACCTTCCATAAGGTCTGCATGACCAATACAAACTCCACGATAAAAAAGGACAAGACATATGGCCCCCAGAAGCCCTTCAAGAATAGTCTATCTAATACCTTTATCGCCAAGTGAAAATATTTTTATTGATCGTGTAACAAAGCTACATGGAATTGCGTCATCCTCATATATACGAAAGTAGAAACGAAATGCTGCAGGCTGTAATACCTATAAAAGATAAATTGTTCAGATATGCATATAGCATACTGGGTAATAAGATGGCCGCAGAAGATGTAGTACAGGAGGTACTCATAAAAGTATGGAATAAGAAAAATGACCTCCAAAATATTGACAATAAAGAGGCTTGGTGTATGACCGTGACTCGAAATCTGGCACTCGATAAGCTCCGCAAAAAGAAGCATTATCATGAGCCAGTAGAGGCCCATTATGCTGTAGCAGATAGCGCTATGACGCCACATGATAGAGTACAAAGTCAGGATACGATGACACTCATCAGACAGGCAATAAAAGAGCTGCCACATGATCAGATGCAGGTGATCCATCTCCGAGATGTCGAAGGATATAAGTATAAAGAGATAGCTGATATCACAGGACTCTCTATCGAAAAAGTAAAAGTCTACCTACATCGAGCCAGAATAACATTAAGAAAGAAACTTTCAAACATAGAAAGATGAAACAGGTAAATATTAACGAATTACTGGAGAAATACTGGGACGGAGAGACTACTCTCGATGAGGAAAGACTCATCCAAGAGTATGATGCTAAAGGGCTACTCCCCGACTCTCCTGAGAATGTTCTCTTTAGCTACTTCGCCGCAGAGCGGGCTAATAGCTATGCAAAAGAAGTACAGATGCCACAGGTCAAGCCTAAAGCTCGTAGCTGGAGAGTACTGCTGAGCATAGCAGCCTCAGTGGTCATCCTGGCGATCGCATTCGTACAGCTGTCTCCGAGGACTCAGCAGCAGGACCTACAGGATCCTGAGGAGGCGCTACAGGTCACGCTGGCTGCCCTCTCCATGATCGATGGATCAGTAGATAAAAGCGAGCTCACTGTGAAAGCAGGTTTAGAGCAATTTGATAAAACAAGAATTTTTAATCTTAACTAACTCCGACAACGGACTAAAACAACAATATAAATGAAAAAGATAATCACATTGACATTGGCCCTATTTATCGGCCTCAGTATTAATGCACAGACGCTGCGTTCATTCTTTAGTGATCTCGAGGATCGTGATGACATCGCTATCGTATCGGTGAATAAAGAGATGTTTAAAATGATCGCATCAATGGATATCGAGATGGATGATGCTAATGTAAAGGACCTGATCAAAGGAATCAATAGTCTCAAAATCTATATCCAAGAGGATAACGCAGAATATGACCTATTCAAACAGGCACGCACGATAGCCCAAAATGGAAATATGGCTGAGCTCCTCTCTGTCAAGGACGGTAGCGAACGGGTACATCTCTATACAGACAAAAGCGATGGATCTGATATCGTAGAAAATCTCCTACTAATGGTGCATGATACAGATCAAAATGTATTCATCCGTCTGGATGGAGTGGTAAATCTCAAAGACCTATCTAAGCTCACTGATAGTATAGGTATAGATGGCTTTGAGCATCTCAAAAAAGTGGATGAGCACAGATAAAGAGTGCTATAAAAACTACAGAATATCAAAAAAGGGAGTCATTGGGCTCCCTTTTTTAATGGTGTCATCTGTACAGGAGGTATTTTTGAGCCAGAATAAAATGACAAACCATGTATCTGAGCTATATATTCATAGGGATCAGTGTTCTAATTAGCTACAAGTGTCTGAATGATCGCTCATGGCTCGATCGACTCGTACACTATCCTTATATCGAGAAAAGGAAAAAAGAATACTATCGGTGGATCACTGGTGGTCTGATACATGGCAGTATGAATCATCTACTGATTAATATGTTTGTTTTTTATCAGTTTGGACCTTTTGTAGAGCAGTACTTGACTTATAGATTTGGGCAAGTGTCAGCTTTGGTTCTTTTCGGCATATTTGTAATGTTAGGTCTCATCGTGTCAAATATCGGAACCTATATGAAACATCAAGATAATAGTGCATTTAGAAGTCTTGGGGCTTCTGGTGTCACCTCGGCCATAGTCTTGATATATTGTCTGTATGATCCTTGGCAGATGTTCATCTTTCCACCAGTACCTGCGATTATCTTTGCCATTTTATATATTGGCTATAGCCAATGGGCCTCCATGAAAGAACGTGGTCATATAGATCATCAAGGCCATCTATGGGGTGCATTGTACGGTGTCATTTTCATATCGGTGGTAGATCCCTACATTCTACAGATCTTTTGGGAAAAAGTCACCACGCTACCATTTTAGACCTAACACTGGTGTATCAAGACATTATTTAGATTACACATTACAAAATATCATAATACAGCTTTATATATTAGCAAAATCCATATATTATAAATAGCTTTGGATCAATAACTAATAGATTCAAAGTATTGAGATATATAGTTGTAAATATTTTAGCGGTCATATTTTTCGCTTCTTGTAATAGACAAGGGCCTCAAAAACAGGTCTATCTGATATCCTCATCTATCAATGATGAATCAGCTGTAGCTCAACACTTAATAAACCAAGGATATGCTATCAAAACACTATCTATTGATATCGAAGGTGAGCAGCATTTCGAAGAAGAAGAGTCAGACCGAATTTCTGATATAATAGAGGCATATGAGATCTCAGAGCTATTAGCTATTAATAGTGATCATCTCTCAGATGGAATGCTAACTAATGTAACTCAGCGACATTTCACTGATATAGAGAGTCTCAATTTGGTACTATCCAAGCTCATCACACAGTCAGAAAACATAATAATACTTGACAGCTGGAATCTCGATCGAGAGAAAGCAATGAGCAATAATACCCAGACTCCAATTTTTGAAGATGAAATGCTATATGAATTAGCACATGACAAATTCTGGAAGTTCGTCGATGCACAAAATCTCATCGCCAATGAGCAGAACAAAGCCATAGTATCCTCTCTGATACAAAATGCTTTAGATCTATTCATAGAGCGAGGCGCTCAGATTGAAATACAAAATAAGTCCCAAGCATCGCCAATATCACTAAGTCCTCGGGCTTACTTTGAACGATTAGCTAATCTCGACCGATATGAGGGAATAGAACTGACCTGGGATCAGAATCTATCAGTGGTCTCTCCATGGCAGGATATATCTACAGAGCTACCTAAGAAAATAGCAAAAATAAAGGGAAATCAACGATTCACTGGATATAAGAAATCTACGATACTCTATAGCGATCAAATAGAAAAGCAAGTAGAACTCCACGCCGAGATGGTCGAATCCATAGACCTCACGGGCAAAAAAAACATAGAATGGCAGGTGCTACTCGGATCTATCCGCACCTCCAGCACACCTCAATCTGTCAATACGTAGTACCATGAAAAAATACTATAGCATTATCATCGCCCTTCTCTGCTTAAGTACTTTGCAAGCACAGCATGAGTCGGCAGCTCGTGTCTTAATAGAAGAAGACTATAAAAGCCTATTGACTGGAATCAATGATCTTAAATCTGAGATTAAAAACACAAAAGACCAAGCTGTACTATCAGAGCTAAAGGCTGCCCTGAATGGTATAATAGCTGATTATACTGCGGGTCCTTACAGTATTTTTGATGATGGAGCTATCGTCGATGATGGAGTTGTAGGTACTACTGGCAAAAGATCTAAACAAAAGGTGAAATCATTCTTAATAAACTATAGCGGTAGATCCTACCCAAGAGTAGATATCAGTCTCATAATGGTCAATAACACCTCAACACCTGGAGTAATAGAAGCCATATATGAGAGCGTCGGAGAAGTAGGTACGTCTGGTGTAGAGCGCAAAGCGTTAATCACTACTGATAATGGAATCCTCAAAATCCGTAGGATCAGCTATACCGACGACGAGGTAGTAGCTCAAGTAGAGAAAACGACTAAAAGTCAAGATACGCCAATCCAGAAGCCTATAGCTGTAGTCGAAAAAGAAGTCATCGTACCACGAATAAATATGTCAAATCAGATCAGCTATGATACTAATGGCATACAGATACATGGTAGTATCGATGATAGTTATGCAGATGGTACATTAGCGGCCTACTGGAATGGTAATTTCGTCCCAGGTCTAAGACTCAATCTGACGTCACATACCTACGAATTAATGATCAAAGAAGTAGTCAATAACCCTATCAGTGGTGAGCTATTGCTACGCTATGAGTATGATAAGAAGAAGTATATAGAGCGAAGAAAGAACATCGTTCTCTTGCCTAAAGCTCAGTCATACTCCCATCTCGACAGCTATAAGAGCGAGACGGAAAACGCTGTAGGAGATTCTGGTCATGAGTAGATAGTATCACTGATGCACCATAGTCTATTGCCAGCTGGCGTAGTAAGAGCAATATCATCTCAGAAGATTCAGGATCCAGATTTCCTGTAGGTTCATCTGCTAAAATCAGTTTAGGTTTGTTAAGTATTGCCCGAGCGATAGCCACTTTTTGTTGTTCCCCACCTGAGAGCTCGGTCACAACATGATCTACTTTAGGAGACATGTCTACTTGTCGCAAGACTTCATCGATTCTGATCGTACGTTCACCTTCATCCGTCCAATCGGTGGCCTGTAAAACAAAATCCAGATTTTCTCTCACCGACTTATTCGATAATAAGCGAATATCTTGGAAAACCATCCCTAACTTTCGTCTATAATAAGGAATCTCTACTTCACCTAATTGATATAAATTTTGGCCAAGTATAGTGGCTGATCCACCAGAGATACGTGTCATGGCATACAGGCTCTTTAGAAAACTGGACTTGCCTGAACCAGTACGTCCTATCACATAGCAAAACTCACCATCGTATAGGCTAAAGTCAATATTTTGCAATACGACTTTATCCCCGTTATGAATATTTACTCCTTTGATATCTACTAAGCTCGAGAGTCTTTTCATCTATTTTGATTGCCGATTTGATCGGTGAATATATATGATGATTTGTTCACATTTATTGTAAATGCCCCATCAGTTTAAATTATGTCTAAAGAAATTGTCTTGAACAGTTAAGGGAGCTTATTTGTCGTAAATTTGCGAAGCTAAAGCAGTAATAAATTGAAAAAGACACATATAATCGCTTTATTGATGATCGTCGCCGCCATCGTGACCTTAGTCATCACATCTAAAGACTTAAGCTCTTACTCTACGTTTGATATGGCAGAGAGCAGTGGCTCTAAGGCTAAAGTAGTGGGGAATCTGTCGCTGACAGATCCTATCGAGTACAATCCTGAGGAGAATCCTAACTTTTTCAGCTTTTATATGATCGATCAATCCGGTGATAAGAAAAAGGTAGTCCTCAATGAGCCTAAACCACAGGATTTTGAGCGCTCTGAGCAGATCGTAGTGACAGGTAAAATGTCAGAGATGGATGAGTTTTATGCCAGCGAAATACTCCTGAAGTGTCCATCAAAGTACAAAGACGAAGAACTCGCACTCAGAAGTAACGAAGGATAAGCATCACATAAAGTAAAGAATCAATGGATGAAATAAAATACATAGGTGAGCACCTGTGGGTAGGACAGTTGGGCCATATCCTTATCTTATTAGGTTTTGTATCATCCTTATTCGCTGCTTACAGCTACTATCGAGATAGCAAGACTCCTGGTAGCGGTTGGCTCAGTTTGGGTCGTGTAGGTTTTATTGTACATGGTATATCATTCTTTAGCGTCATAGCCTTAATTTTTTATGCTATGATCAATAAAATGTACGAATACATATACGTCTATCGCACCGTTGCCGACAATCTCCCATATAAATATCTATTGGCTGCCTTTTGGGAAGATCAAGAAGGCTCCTTTATGCTATGGATGTTTTGGCATATCATCTTAGGGTTTATCCTGATCCGTACAGCTAAGAAATGGGAATCACCTGTCATGAGTACACTTTCGATGATCGAAGCATTCATTGGGAGTATGCTATTGGGACTTTATTTACCATTCACAGGTGATGAAGAAAAGATAGGTAGTAGCCCTTTTTCTCTTATCAGGGACGTATTTGAGGCTCCGATATTTAATAATGCTGACTATCTAAGTGTAGTAACCGGGACAGGTCTCAATCCCCTACTCCAAAACTATTGGATGACAATCCATCCTCCTGTACTCTTTTTAGGATTCGCTTCAATCTCTATACCTTTTTGCTATGCCATAGCGGGATTAGCTAAACGTGACCATCACGAAGTCATGAGAGCTGTAAAGCCGTGGGCTTTGTTTTCATCGTTCATTTTTGGTCTGGGTATACTCATGGGATCAGCGTGGGCCTATGAGGCATTGACATTTGGTGGTTACTGGGCTTGGGATCCAGTAGAAAACTCATCCCTCGTACCTTGGCTTATCCTCATCGCAGGACTACACACCAACCTCATAGCTAATAATACCGGCTACTCTTTCAAGTCCACCTATGTCTATTATCTATTGGCGTTTTTATTGACGTTATATTCTACTTTCTTGACTCGTAGTGGAGTGCTCGGTGAGACTTCCGTACATGCCTTTACGACTATGGGTCTGGAGGCACAGCTGATTGGTTTTATATTATTTGGTGTGATTCTGTCGATGTTCATGTACTATCGTGCTAGGCCGTCTATCCCTGTCAAAGAAAAAGAAGAGGAATTATACAGTAGAGAGTTTTGGATGTTCATAGGAGCATTAGTACTCTTATTCTCTGGAGCGCTGATGACGATTTCGACATCGCTACCTGTGTATAATAAGATCGTTGAGCTTTTTAATCCTGACTACATAGGCAAAGTGATCGAAGATCAAGTCGAACATCATAATAGATTTCAGATATGGATAGGTATATTCATAGGCACACTGAGTGGTTTTTCGATACTGCTTCGCTACAAAGGTTTTAACTGGTTGGAGAATAAAAGGAAGTTTTTCACTCATATAGGTGCTATTTTAGCTATTACCATTGCGCTGTTCGTGCTTATCAACTCTCAACTTTATTCACCCGCTTGGCAACATCAAGTTTTTCTTTTTACTGGCTTATTCACCATAGTGGGTAATATGGATTACATTATCACCTACATCAGAGGAAATATGAAGCAATCCGGTGCGGCATTGTCTCATCTTGGATTTGGAATATTGACATTAGGTATTCTTTTTACAGGCCTTAATCAGTCAACTATTTCTACTAACCCTTTTGCTCAGCGTGATATCATGGCGGAGGACTCAGTTGATAAAGCTATCATCCTGATAGAAGACGAGCCATTTTTCACTTCTGAATATTGGATCAACTATGTTGGAGACACACTGATCGGAAATCTCAGGAAGTATCAATTGAATTTCCGTAAGGTAGATGAGAACAACAACACTTTGGATGAATTCACCACATATCCGAGTGCTATCTATAGCAACGATTTTACTAAAATAGAAGCATTTAATCCGGGTACAGAGCATAATGTTATTTACGATGTTTTCACTCAGGCAGCACCTCCTCCACATATGCAGGACATCGAGCAGGCTCGGATGATCGAGGACTCACTGAAGTATCTATCTCATTTAGTGCAGCCAGGGGATACATTTGAAGAAGAGAATTATATCGTCGAGGTCGGTGAGATCGACTATGACTATGAGCTCGATGCTACTAAGCATAGTGAGATCGAAAAATACGATATGACGATCGCTCTACCTCTAAAGCTCACCGATAAGAGAACAAAAAGAGAATACGAAGCCTATCCTGGCTTAGGGCTCAAGGATGCATTAATATTTCAGTTTCCTGAAGTAGTCGATCATCTCGGTATCAAGATCAAACTCCGTGAAGAGACCTTTAATGATCTGTTTACAGAAGAAGCAGCACTCGACTATGAGATGTATACCATTAAAAATGGTGAGACTTTCAAGTATGGAGAATACGTCATCGGCCTTTTAGGTTTTGATCGCTCCCCTGAGCACAAAAACTATGAAGCCAAAGAAGGCGATATAGCAATAGGTGCTAAGGTCAGTATCATCGCTCCTAATCAAGATGCTACGACTCTACAACCCCTCTACATTATACAAGATCTACAGCCATTCAGTATTAAAGATTATGATCCTAAAACAGGCATTCATATCCGTTTCTCTAATATCGATCCTACGACAGAGGAAATGACATTTGCCGTAGCGAGAGATGAGCGATCAGAAAAGCCTATAGAGATGCTCATAGCTGATGATGTGCCAAGATCCGACATACTAATCGTCCAAGCGAATATCTGCCCAGGTATAAACTTGGTTTGGATAGGGTCTTTGATGATGCTTTTCGGCATTCTGCTCAATCTCATCGTACGTAAAAAAAGAAAATTACAAGCTTAATTCGTCGCTAAAAGCCCCTAATCCAGGAGTATACAGATATACCACAAGCTGGTAACGTAAAGTAGCCGACAGTTCTACAGATACTCTACAGCAAAAATGTGGTTCACTCTTATCTTGATAGTCTTAGAGATGTAACCTTACTTATTTGAACTTATTATGAAGACTTTAGTAACCACCTTATTCGCAGTTTTAGTTTTGAACTTTTGTTTCGCAAGCGACGTAGAAATCAGATTCGCTAACGAAGAAGTATCAATGGAGAGACTTTATGTAGATGTAGAGATTAGAGCAAAAAGTGGTTCATTCAATCTCGGCACTCAAAACCTAAGAGCATACTACAACACATCTGCCATCCAACTCAATAACGGACTCAGCAAATCATCTCTTTCTACTGAGGCATATAATAAACTCAAAGTCGTTTCAAAATTTGAAGCAGTGAATGCTGACGATGTAAATCAGCTGAACTTTGACAACAACATGGGTTTTGTCAACTTCACTATCGAGCTCGCTGACATGCAAAAAGGTGGTGTGACAGTAGCTGGCGAATGGACATCAGTAGCAACTTTAGTATTCGACATCCAAGATCATGATACAGATGCACACTTAGTATGGGCCAGAGAAGGCAAAAGTGATGCATACGCTACGGCATTCGTAGAAATGGCAGAATGGATCGCTCCTAATACCATCAGAACGAAAGAAGTAGAAGAATATCACGATCTAAGTAAATCAATGAGTGATGAATTAGAAGGTGCACTTGACATCCAGATCGGCCCTAACCCAACGACTGACTATGTGATGATCAATCAGAATAAAACAAACACTACCCTCGCAATAGTAAACATGTCAGGAAAAGTAATGATGGAAACAGCATTAACTCAAAATGACAATAAAATCGATCTTCAAAATCTTAACGCAGGACAGTATATATTCTACGTGAGAGACGGAGCGAATACTATCTCTGAGAAGGTCCTAAAAGTAGAATAAGAAAAAGTCAACAATTGGTATTAAGGGAATAACTAACCTTATATAAAATTAAAAGAGGCTTGGATCAAAGGATTCAAGCCTCTTTTGTTTTTTGCCAAGAAGTTATTTTCTATCCTTGCAAAGGTATGAGTCACCTAAAGAAGATCGTGATAATCGGAGCTGGTAACATGGCAACGCAGCTATGTATCAACTATCATCGTGCTGGGCATCCCTTTTATCAAGTCTATAATAGGACGATCCAAAATGCTCTCCATCTGAAATCATATTTAACGGGAGAAATCACGGATCACATAGATCAAATTGATCCCTATGCAGATATCTACCTGATCGCAGTCAAAGACACTATCATCTCATCTATCGCTCAGCTGCTTCATTCTGTCATTGAAAATCAAGATGCTATAGTAGTCCATTGCTCTGGGAGTATGCCCTCTACTCTACTCTCTGATCATGGTCATTATGGATCCTTTTATCCCCTGCAGTCGGTAAGGAAGGATCGAGATATTGATTTTCGAAACGTGCCGATTTTGATATGCAGCAATAGTGTAGATACTACAGAAGAACTAATAGAAATCGCCTCTATCATCTCTGATCACGCATATGAGACTCCTGATGCACTCCGCTCCAAGCTACATATGCCTGCAGTATGGGTCAATAACTTCGTCAACTATATGTATCATCAGGCCTATCAATACTGCCAATCAGAGAACTTACCCTTTGAGTATCTACATGCACTCATGCAAGAGACTACTCAGCGGATCATAGATGGAGAGCCACCAAGGGATGTACAGACGGGTCCTGCGATAAGAAACGATAAAGAGACGATCAAGAATCATATAGCATTACTAAATGAGAATCAGGCGTCTAAAAATCTATATAAATATATCTCCAAAAACATCTCAAGAGACCAAGATCTAAAGCGCTAAACATGAGAATAGTCAATGAATGGAATCATAGAAACTGGAAGTATACTCTCTTTCATCATCAGATGAAGCATAGTCTAAAAGTAGAAAATGGCACCACCGAACAGTGGTATAAGCTATATGATATAGATGCTGAGCAAATCCCAGCCATTAAATCCTATACACTATCTCCGCTCATGCTTCAGAAAATAGCCAAGCATTTCGCTATGCTCGACGAAACTCGCTCTGATATACTCTCAGAGATACACGGTGGTGGAGAGGAAGAGGAATTTGAAGATATCATATAGATCATAATATGGACGAGACGACTACTGACGTACATCAGATATTAAAGAATACCTACGGATACACTGACTTCAGAGGTCAGCAAGAAGAGATCATCAATCATGTCTTGCATGGTAAAAATGCCATGGTCATCATGCCAACCGGTGGAGGTAAATCAATCTGCTATCAGATACCTGCTATAGTCAAAGATGGACTCACGATAGTAATCTCTCCACTCATAGCGCTGATGGAAGATCAGGTAGTATCTCTACAGCAGATGGGCGTAGAGGCGGCCTATCTGCATAGTGGCATGAGTGCAGCTCAGCGTCAGGAGCTACATCAAAAACTGGATGCTAATCAACTCAAACTACTATATACGGCTCCTGAGAGCTTTGTACAAGATCGATTTTTGCGCTACTTGTCCAGCTTTGAGATATCGCTTTTTGCGATAGATGAGGCACACTGTATATCGGTATGGGGCAATGACTTCCGACCAGAATATACCAAGCTAAAACTCATCAGAGAGCGTTTTGCTGACGTGCCCATTATCGCACTGACGGCCACCGCTGATGAGGCTACTCGGCAGGATATCATGCAGCAGCTCGGCATCGCTGATGCTAAGTTGTTTTTGTCCAGTTTTGAGCGAAATAATTTGATGATCACTGCACAAGCAGGTATCGATCGAATCAATCGAATCGAAAGGTTTTTATCTAAATACAAGGACGAATCGGGCATAGTATACTGCCTCAGCAGAAAGAGTACAGAGGATGTAGCCAGTAAGCTAAAAGATAGAGGTTTCTCAGCGGCGTACTATCATGCCGGTATGGATAGCACGAGTAGAAGTCGTATCCAGACGAGATTTCAAAATGATGAAATCAAGATCGTCTGTGCCACCATCGCTTTTGGAATGGGTATCGATAAGTCAAATGTGCGATTTGTTGTTCATTATAATCTCCCAAAAAACATTGAGAGTTTTTATCAAGAGATTGGACGGGCTGGTCGAGATGGTCTACCATCTGAGACTTTATTATTCTACAGCTGGGCCGATCATACACGATTGAAGAGTTTTATAGAGGACAGTCCTGGCAATGAAGATTTTAAAGATGTACAGAATGCCAAGCTGGATCGCATGTGGGAGTTTGCTAATGCTGCAGTATGTCGTACGAATATGATCCTCTCCTACTTCGGTGAATACAAGAATAAGAAATGTGGTCACTGTGACAACTGTCTCTATCCACCTGAAGTAATAGAGGGCACTATTCTCACCCAGAAAGCACTCTCTGCCATCTATCGTACGAAGCAGCAAGTCAACATACACCAGCTACTCGACGTACTGAAAGGGAATCCTAAAGATGATATTCGATCAAAAGGCTGGGATCAGATCAAGACTTTTGGAGCGGGGCGAGATCTACCCTATACCCACTGGCGTACCTACTGCCTACAGATGATCAATCAAGGGCTCATACAGGTAGACTATGCTCGTCAAAACAAGCTACGGCTAACACCGCTATCCAAAAGCGTACTATCCGGAGATATGCAGGTCAATCTGGTCGCCTACCAGAAGCCATCCGAAAAACAAAAGACTCGTAAAGTCAGTAAGAAAGCGGTCATCGGAGATGAACTATTTGAAAAACTACGAGAATGGAGAAAACAAAAAGCGCAAGAGATCAATGCGCCAGCCTATGTGATATTTCATGATGCGACCCTCCGAGAGATCGCTGAGCAAAAACCGATAGTCGCTGAAGATCTAATGATGATAGATGGTATCGGAGATACTAAGCGCCAGCGATTTGGAGAGGAAATTATAGAGGTTATCAGGCAGTATACTCTGACGCAGACACATAGCAAGAAAATGAAAGGTCGCACTTATCTACAGACGCTTGCTCTGTATAAAGAAGGGCTTACACCATTTCAGATTTCGCTACAGCGAAAAATGAATATCGTCACTGTCTACTCTCATCTCGCAGCTCTGTACGAGCGTGGAGAAGCTATCGATATCCAGCAGTACGTCACAGATGAAGAGATAGATAAGGTGCTAATTGTAGCTAAAAACGTGGATGTCGGAGATCAACTGAAGCCGATCCATGAAGCACTGAACGGGGAGATGGATTACTACAAGATAAGATTAGCACTGTCGTGGGATAAGCGAAATAACTAACTGGGTAGTATACTGATGGCTCTCAGTGTACCGTCAATATCAAAGAATCGGCTACCATTAAGACAGATATATCCATCAGAGAGTGTCGGTCGTCCATATCTGAGATAGGACTGCCAGATGTGCTCCATATACCAGTCCGGCTCAGGCTCACTACCCCATCGTAGATCTACCTTCTTACGCTCGAGAAATTTACTCTTGGATATCTCTATGAAAATCCGATGATCCATCTGCTCAGTCAAAAGTGGATCATGAAAAGCGAATAATCCCTCAACAAATACGATATCGTAGTTTTGGGTGGCATTCTGTATAGCTAATTTTAAGCTTTTCCAGTGTATACTTTGGGGAACCTCCCAGTCTTGCTTATCTCTGATCAAAGGAAGATCAGACTCCTCAATAACATATTCGTCCTGATGTAGGACTATGGCACTATATCCCTCATCTATGAGTCGCTCTGCCAAGAGTCTGGCTAAAGTACTCTTCCCCGCTCTACTCAGCCCGCCGATACCTATCAATGTGCCCATAATCGGCAGCAAAATAGTCATACTAAGTAGAAGCATAGCTATAGGTACCCAACAAAAAAGCCCACCAAAATAGCGGGCTCTATTAACTATCGAAAATGTCTTAATCTATCTTAGTAAGAACTCAATCGTGCAAATCTATCAGCATGATAGCTCATACTGCCAAACTGCTCAGCAGCGACTCGAGCTCTCTTCATGAAGAATCCGATCTCCTCATCATCCGTCATCCCAATACCACCGTACATCTGTACTCCTTCATTAGTCGCAAGTTGTGCGATTTTACTGGCTTTAGCTTTCGCCATGCTACAGTAAGCGGTAGCTATAGGGTCACCATCATCAAGAGCATCCAAGGCTTTGATCACTATACTTTTGACGAGCTCGATCTCACTGTATAGATCGGCAGCTCTATGCTGTAGCGCCTGAAACGATCCTATCAATACCCCAAACTGGCGACGCTCCTTAAGATATCCTACTGTCCGCTCAAAAGCTTCAGTCATCAGTCCTAAAAGCTCTGCACTAAGCAGGGCATTGAGCCCTGAAATCAATGTGGTAGCAATTGCTCTCTGCGCTTTAGCCACTCCTACTAATGCGGATTGGCTCAACTTGACACTATCAAAGCTCAGCCTCGAGTACATGCGACTATCCATATATCGTTCTGTTTCAACTTGGACAGCATCGCTATTTTCGATGAGGTAGTACTGCTCTACCCCATCAGATAGTGCTGATAGCAGGATGTAGTCAGCAGTATTGGCATTCGCTACCATCTGTTTAGTTCCAGAGAGTAGATAGTGATCACCATCTGCTGTCACGATACACTCATCGGCGCTCATCCTGCTTGTCGACCTGAGAGCGATTGTGATACTTTTACCTCCAGTTATGATCTCAGTTAGCATAGCCTTTTGCTCCTCAGATCCATATCTATCGATGATATGAGCTGCTACAGCTGTAGTGAGTACTGGACTATTAGACAGGGTACGCCCACACTCCTCGAGTATGACCCCCATACCTCTCCATCCGAAGTCCATGCCTCCATTTTCCTCAGACACGAGGAGACCATTGAGACCCATCTCGACCATCTCTTTCCATAGATCTTGACTATAGCCCACTTCATTATCTTGATCTCTGAGCTCTCTGACGAGTGCCACTGGTGCCGCTTTAAACAAGTCCCTCGCTGAGTCACTCAGCATCTGTTGTTCCTCTGTTAATACGTATGCCATTTGCTATATTTTAGACCTTAGGATGGTAGTCCCAGGATATGTTTACTAATAATGTTTAACTGTACCTCGCTCGTACCTCCTTCTATGGAGTTGCCCTTAGTTCTACAGAATTGGCGAGCTACTTTTCCTTCATTCGTACGCTCTCCATCCCACACGAGACCATCAGCACCTTCTACTTGTAGTCGGAGTTCGTATTTACGCTTATTAAGCTCGGAGCCATAATACTTCATGAATGATGACTTAGCACCTATCGCTTGTCCAGCCTTCATTTCTTCATTGATACGCTCAAGCGTAAACTTAAATGCTGCAGCGTCAATCTCCCACTCTACTATATCTGATCTCAAAATGCTGTCCTTCAGGACACCTGTCTCATCTACGCCAATAGAGTTTTTAGCATAATATGATAGCGGAGTCAGCATGTCTGCATCTACTGCACTACTGATAGCACTACGCTCATGTGTCAAGAGATACTTAGCTACTGTCCAGCCGGCGTTTTCTTCTCCGATGACATTAGCTTTTGGCACTCTGACATTGTCAAAGAAGGTCTCACAGAAAGGAGACTTACCACTGATGAGCTTGATAGGCTGAGTACTTACGCCCTCAGTGTCCATATCGACTAATAGGAAAGTGATACCCATCTGCTTCTTCACACTCTGATCAGTGCGTACCAGTGCGAATATCATGTCCGCTTTATCTCCATATGAGGTCCATACTTTTTGACCATTGACGATATAGTGATCGCCATCTGATATAGCTGATGTCTGTAGCCCTGCCAGATCACTACCCGCTCCAGGCTCGGAATAGCCCTGACACCAGCGTGTCTTACCCTGTATGATGTCTGGAAGATACTGCTGCCGCTGCTCCTCACTACCAAACTGCAATAAGGCCGGCCCGAGCATCCATATCCCAAAGCTCAATAAAGGTGGACGGCATTTTCTTTTGTCCATTTCTTGTTTGAGGATTTTGGCTTCAGCCTTTGAGAGGCCACCACCTCCATATTCTTTCGGCCAGGTCGGTGTCGTCCATCCTCGCTCCGCCATGGCAGTAAACCATCGCTCTTGGTCTTCATTCTGAAAGGTCGCATTTCGACCACCCCAGTAGGTATCTGACTCCTTGACCATTGGTTGGCGCATAGACTCCGCACAGTTGGCTTCGATGAAGTCTATCACTTCTTTTCTGAAATCTTCTAATGACATATGCGAATTACATTTTGTCTAAATCTACAATCAAATCCTAAGTATCGTTGAATCGGGATGTGGGCTTTATTGGCATGGCCAATTACTTACTCTATTTCTTGATTGGTAGACTGTCTGCTTCAGACTACCTTGTGTATAGCAAATAAGAATGATGAGAAAAGATTTACAAGACTACTATGACCGTAAGACCCTACTTGATGATGAATCACGACCTAAAGCTGTCGAAAAACGACATGCTAAAGGGAAACGAACCGCACGTGAGAACATACATGACCTCTGTGATGCAGATAGCTTCTTAGAGTATGGATCACTCATAGTCGCAGGTCAGAGAGGACGCAAGAGCGAAGAGGACCTCATGAGAGATACTCCTGCAGATGGATTAGTAGCTGGTGTCGGTCAGGTAAATAGTGACAATTTCTCAGCGGAGGATAGTATGTGTGCAGTATTGAGCTATGACTACACCGTACTGGCGGGCACACAGGGAGGATTTAATCATCGGAAGACGGATCGTATGCTGGAACTGGCTCGACAGGCCAAGATTCCTGTTGTTTTTTATGTAGAGGGCGGTGGCGGACGACCGGGAGATGTGGATTTTGAGTTTATATCATCCGGAGGACTTAATATTCCGACTTTCGTCGAATATGGACGCCTAAGTGGTATCGTGCCTCGAGTGGCAATAGTTTCAGGATATTGTTTCGCTGGGAATGCTGCTATCGCCGGCTGCTCAGATGTTATCATAGCTACAGAAGATAGTAATCTCGGCATGGGAGGACCTGCTATGATCGAGGGTGGAGGCCTTGGGAGATTTCATCCCAGAGACATAGGCCCGGCCGCTGATCAATATAAAAACGGCGTCATCGACATACTCGTCAAAGATGAAGTAGAAGCTACGGCTGTGGCTAAAAAATACCTTAGCTACTTCCAAGGGAGTATCAAAGAATTCACCTGTAGTGATCAAACTAAGCTCCAAGAGCTCATACCGGAGAATCGAAAATTTGCTTACGATGTGCATAAGGTCATCGAGCATATCGCCGATACAGATAGCGTCCTGGAGCTGAGAGCTGGCTATGCTCATAATATGGTCACCGCTCTCATCCGAGTAGAGGGTCGGCCTATGGGCCTTATCGCTAATAGCACTCGTCATCTGGGAGGTGCAATAGATAGTGCTGCTGCCGATAAAGCATCTCGATTCATGCTGCTATGTGACGCACATGGTCTACCTATCCTGTCTCTCTGTGATGCTCCTGGATTCATGGTCGGGCCAGAATGCGAGTCAACAGCGATGGTACGGCACTCATCAAGGATGTTCATCACAGGCAGTCGTATAGAGGTGCCCATCTTTACGATATTCTTGCGCAAAGCATATGGTCTCGGAGCTATGGCGATGGCGGGTGGTAGTTTTCACGAGTCACAGTTTAGCATAGCTTGGCCGACGGCGGAGTTTGGAGCTATGGGCCTCGAGGGCGCTGTCAAATTGGGATTCAAAAAAGAGCTGGAAGCGACTGAAAATATCCAAGCCAAGCAACAGCTATACGAGACCTTGGTAAAGAAAGCATATCATCAAGGTAAAGCTATCAAAGCAGCTTCCAAATTAGAGTTTGACGAAGTCATAGATCCCAAAGACACTCGTCAGTGGATACTCTCTGGCCTACTCATGATGGCCAATCAGATCAAGCCAAGTGGGCGGATGGTGGATAGTTGGTGATTAGTTTTTGTTTATTGTGAAACTGATTTATAATTATATTGCGTTATATTAAAACTGCTCATAAAGAAAAGTGATATGGCTCTGGTTATTTCAGATGAGACATTAAGCAAGGCACAAATATCTGCAAACCAATTAAGAATTGATTTAGCCTGCTACTTATATGAAAAAAAGAGATTGAGCTTGGGACAAGCTCGATCATTGTCAGGATTAGACCAATTAGCGTTCCAACTTGAGCTATCAAATAGGGATATATACATTCATTATTCTGAAGATGATCTTGAGCAAGATTTAGATATGTTAGGCATTTCAGAATGATTGTTGTCAGTGATACTTCTGTTATTTCTAATCTAATTCAAATTGAACAACTTGATCTTTTAAAGTCACTGTTTGGAAAAGTAGTAATCACGGAATCCGTAAAAACAGAGTTACACCGAATGAAAGGTCATCAATCTGCCATCTTAAAAGCAGAATGGATTTCCGTTAAATCAATATTGAATACAGCTAAAAGAGACGCACTACTCACTGACTTAGATATCGGTGAAGCAGAATCGATTGTATTAGCAATAGAAACTCAAGCTGATTTTTTATTAATAGATGAATATCGTGGTCGACAAATAGCGCTTAATGAAGGTCTGAAAATAACAGGTCTTTTGGGTTTACTCATTCTCGGAAAAAGCAAAGGATACTTAATGGAAGTTAAACCTCTTATCATCAAGCTTCAACATAATGGCTTTAGACTACAGCCTAAGCTCATTGAGAAAGTATTAAAAATTATAGAAGAGGACTAATAAGAGCAGTTAGCAGTTAGCAGTTAGCAGAATTTATTGAGCCCCATTTAACTATCAAAACCATTCAACGAATTAAACAAGAAAACTCACCAAACCAGAACGCTTTAAAGCGGCACATTATCCACTATCTCAAGATCATAGCCTATCAGGCCTACCCTTTTCTTAGGATTATTCGTCAGCAATCTGAGTTTCCGGATATTCAGATCATGTAGGATCTGAGCTCCTATACCAAAGTCCTTTTGTTCAGACTCCATATTCCGCTGCATGTATGGATTATAGCCTTTACCCTCATCTTTCTGCTTGCGGAGCATCTCTACTACATCAGCTACGCCACCAGATGGTTCGTCTTGACGTAGGAGGATCATTACTCCTTTTCCTGCTTTTTGTATTTGAGTGAGTGTGCTGTCGATGATACGATTAGTATCTTTTAGGAAATAGGCAAATATCTCAGACGTATTTGACCCTGAGTGTACTCTTGTGAGCACAGGTTCATCCTCTTCCCACTCTCCCTTTTTGAGCGCTAAATGTGATACGCCCGTGTTCATTTCTTTGAATACAATGAGATCAAAATCTCCATATTTTGTTTCGATCGTGAGCTCGTTATCTCTTTGTACGAGACGCTCACGCTTCATACGATAGGCGACGAGATCTTTGATCGTGATGATCTTGAGGTCAAATCGCTGAGCTATCTCTACGAGCTGTGGCAGCCTGGCCATCGTACCATCTGGATTGAGTATCTCGATGAGCACTCCTGCTGGCTTGAGACCAGCCATCACCGCAAGATCAATGGATGCCTCAGTATGTCCTGTACGTCTTAGTACGCCTCCGTCTTTAGCGATGAGAGGAAATATATGCCCAGGTCGAGCAAAATCACTTGGCAGAGTTGACGCTTTAGTGAGCGCTACGATCCCAGTCGCTCGATCATACGCCGATATACCTGTAGTGCAACCTTCTTTCTTATAGTCGATGGATACAGTGAATGCTGTCTCATGTAGATCGGTGTTTTCTGTGACCATACGAGATAGCTTGAGCTCCTTAGCTCTCTCTTCTGTGATCGGTGCACAGATCAAGCCTCGTCCATAAGTCGCCATAAAGTTAATGATCTCAGGAGTAGCACACTCTGCTGCACAAATAAAGTCACCTTCATTCTCACGATCTTCATCATCCACTACAATGATCACTTTACCATCCTTGATATCTTGGACAGCCTCTTCTATCGTATTCAGTTTTATTTCTATATCAGTATGATCTGTGTGTTTTTCAGTGTGCATTTGGACTGACTATTTTTTTATTAAGAGGATGCAAAGGTAGGACTCTATCCCTATTATATCCTGCTACGTCATTTTTATCTACTTCATTATTTGCATCATTATTGGCTTCATGAATACTCTGATTATATTAAAGTTCAATTGCATGACCAATTACACAATGCTATCTTACTAACATGAAAAGAAGAAACTGGATTAAAACAAGTGGGTATTTAGCCCTCGGAGGCACTATACTCGGCCACACTGCCTGTGCATCAAGCCCCAATAAAATGGCTACTAAGGATATGTTCTTTAAGATTTCTTTAGCCGAATGGAGTTTTCACAAGGCGCTCTGGGAAAAGAATTTAGACCATCTGGATTTTGCTGCTAAAGCTTCTTCGATGGGTATCCATGCGGTGGAATATGTCAATCAATTTTTTGCCGATAAGGCTGAAGATCTCAACTATCTCGACCAAATGAATACAGCAGCTAAAGACGCTAATGTCAAACAGCTACTGATCATGATCGATAGAGAAGGAAATCTCGGAGATCCGGACGACACCAAACGAAATGAAGCTGTAAAAAACCATCATAAGTGGGTACATGCTGCTAAATATCTGGGATGCCATAGTATACGGGTGAACGCCTTTGGTATAGGCACAGCTGACGAGGTCAAAGCTGCTGCTGTCCAAGGACTCGGATCTCTATCGGAATATGCTGCTAATGAAAACATCAATGTGATCGTCGAAAATCATGGATCATACTCCTCTGACGGCAAATGGCTCAGTGATGTAATGGCACAAGTAAATATGTCAAACTGTGGTACTCTACCAGATTTTGGCAATTTTTGTATAGAGCGAGAAGGCGGCGCTCAGTGGGGTGCTAAATGTATCAAAGAATACGATAAATACAAAGGCGTCGACGAAATGATGGACTATGCTAAGGCTGTCAGTGCTAAAGCAAATGTATTCAACGCTATGGGAGATGAAAGAGAAATTGACTTTGAAAAAATGCTAACCATCGTAAAAAAACATAACTACACAGGCTACGTTGGTATAGAATATGAAGGAAATGAGCTAACAGAAGAAGAAGGTATCTTAGCGACTAAGGCTCTATTAGAAAAATACGGACGGAAACTAAGTTAATAATCTTAACATGTCAATAGGATATATTCTTATGGCTGAGTCAAATGCAATTATTAATTTTGGAAATATTCAAATAATAAGATAAAACAACACCACAAATGAATCTAAGACTATATGTAATACTATGTGGGGCGGTGGTGATGACCGCTACATCATGCGTCAGCAAAAAAACACTCGAAGCACTGCAGGCTGACTATGACATGGCAAATGCAGAACTCCAAAAATGCGGAGAAGATCTGAGTACTCAGCTCAAAATGCTCAAGCAATGTGAAGATGAGACTCAACGACTCAAATCTGATCTGGCCACTGCAGAAAATCAACTAAATCTTAGAGAAGAACAAATAACGGACCTCAGAGAGCAAGTATCCGATCTACGCTCTCTGCGAGATAAACAGGTAGAGCAAGTCGGTGACCTCACAGTCCTCTCTCAATCCGCTAATGAAAATATCAAAGAAACTCTCGGGCAACTCGAGAGAAAAGATCAATACATCAATCTACTACAGTCTGCTAAATCTAAAGCTGATAGTATCAACTTAGCTTTAGCCGTGAATCTAAAGTCTGTACTCGCAGATGGTATCGCTGACAATGATATAGATATCAAAGTAGATAAGACCGTAGTTATGATCAATCTCAGTGATAAAATGCTATTCAACAGTGGTAGTGCTGATCTTACGCCAAGAGCTAATCAAGTACTGGGCAAAATCGCTCAGATCGTAGAATCTCGTCCAGGATTTGAGGTGATGGTAGAGGGCTACACTGATGATCGTCCTATCAGCAGAGCTTGCTATAAAGATAACTGGGATCTATCTGTATCAAGAGCGACATCTGTAGTGAGAATCCTCCAAAACAACTTTAACATAGATCCAAATCGTCTGATCGCTGCAGGTCGTGGAGAGTACAATGCTCTTGCCTCAAATGATACTCCAGAAGGTCGTCAGACTAATCGACGTACTCGTATCATTATCTTACCGAAGGTTGATCAATTTTACGACCTCCTCGATCCGGACAATGTGCCTAACTAAGACTTTAGTTACTTAAGAATAAATAGAAGACTCAATCGCCATGCGGTTGGGTCCTTTTTTATGTTGGGAGTGGGCATATACTTAGTCCTATTGAACCGACAATATTCTCGGAGAATGAAAGGGCTATCCATGAGATTATCAGTTCTATGATATTCATTCACTTACTATGTGACTTGACAGATTGTAAGCCACTTGGGAAATAACAAGAACATCCTTCAAAAGGTAATAATGGAGAAAACCTATCTATCAAAAAAGGCCATCTGCAAACGCAGACAGCCCTAATTCGATCACCTTAAACAATATCTTATTTCTATCCTATTCGTTCATTGGATTATTACATTCATCTGAGATTTCTACATCCAGCGTCTTGCCCGCTGTTACTTCAAATCCTCCTTGCAGCTCTATCGAATTAGCTCCTTTGAATACTACATTAGTGCCCGCCACTACTGCATCTGAGCTTAAGTCAGCCGCTGATTTAAATTGTTTTTCTTGTAGGTAGAAGTATCGCTGCACATCTGCAGTGGCCACGTGATCTACGCTCGGACATACAGACACAGCCTTTAGCTTAAAGCTATAAAGCCCTTCTTGCCCATTGACTGTCAACCAGATCATCGCTTCGCTCTCCATCAGATAATCACGTGGGATATAGCTGACAGTGAAGCTCTGTCCCTCTCCAGGTGCTAACTCCACATACTCAATGAAATCTACGTGAAAATCATCATATCTCGAATCCACATCTATCTGATCTATAGACATGATCGTATCTCCTGTATTCTTCACGAATATCTCGATGGTCTCTGTCTGCCCATTAGCAGTCATGGCCACTTCTTCCATATCCGTATCGTCAGGGCGATTAGCTGTATGTTGTTCGTTAGTCAGTGGATTGATATTACCTCCCTCTGTATACACGACGAACTCATCATCTCCCTCCCCTTGGGAGAATGCCACATTTGACAGATCCAATGAGAATGGTACCATGTTAGCTCCATCTCCGACTATGGTAAACTGTACCATGTAGATATCTTCCCATGATGTCGTCTGGCCAAGTCCATTGAGGAAGTGTGCTATGCTCCAGCTATAGTCTTGTGCCTCTTCGGTTAGCTCTATTCTTCTTTTGGCCTGTAGCTCCCACTGGCCTATACTTTCTTTGACGATGGCAACTTCAAGTGTTCCTCTACCTGCTGCTGTGAAATCCAAAGATTGATATTCAGACACATCATGTGGTGTGAAGTTAGGATCAAATGGTCTGAAAAGTGCAATGAAATTTTGCACCTCTCCAGCCATATATACTGAGCGATTGAGTGGTAATACATGATCACGGGTATCATTAGTATTACTCACTTCAAAAGTAGTCAGTGCATCCACATTAGCATCATACGAGGTATTCCAAGGTCCATCAGCGACAAAGATGACATCATTAGTCGTGAGCTGATCGTGGTAAAAAGTAATCCCCATATCGAATACACCATTCACATCAAACTCTATATGCTCTGTCTCAGCCCCAGTCAATGGAAGCGTCATATCAAGCTGAGCTATCTCGATAGTTTCAGAAGGGCTGTAAAGTCCCTTGAGATCGATAGACGTCAGCCCTTCTTTATTAGTCACATTCATCTTCAATCTACTGCGCTCAAAAGTCGCATCATTGATAAAGAATGATGGTGCTTCGCCAAGGCTGTAAGAAGCTATGTTTTTCCCGTTTGCGCTCGTATCTGTCACTAATCTGAATATCTCCTTGATCAATAACTCAAGATCTCTGACACTGCTCGCCCACACTTGGAAATTATAAAATGCTACATCCTTCGTATAGTTATCAAGATTCCAGTGAGACTCAAATATGAAGTCATTGCCTTCTTCTCTAAGACTAAAGCTAAAAGCATATTCAACGTTACCCTCAGCAAGCATGAGCTTAGGGATGATGATATCATGCGTGGTCGTAGCATCGAGATCGATAGTATAGGTCAATACATCTAATATCTTGCTACCTGCTAATCTGTCACAGACATACTTAGTGTGCTCATAGACACCATTTTGGGATATGAGACCCAGCACAGCAGCTGTGCGATCTGCACCATCGTAGATGTCCACAGATACAAGATCTGTAGCATTAGTCAGGTCAATGAGATGCTGCGGAGAGCTCTCATAGTACTGTCTGCCAGGGATAGCTCCTATAGGCATGTAAGACTCGATCGCTACTGCTCCAGACTTGAGTCTCTTTTTATCAGCAGCCTTGTCCATCTCAGCCTTATTCACCTTACGCTGAAAATATCTTCTATTTCTATTTTGTATATAGCCTCGTTTTCTCTTATAGTTTGTGAGACTGATTTTTTGACTAAGTCTGTTGTTACTCTCGAGTCCACCGTCAAAACTTGATTTAGTCGTAGTGTACTTGCAGCTCTCAAAACAGTCAGGATCATCACAGTCTACAAGACCATCACCATCATCATCGATGCCATTGCCACAGTCTACAGTACTACTGCCGTAGAATGAATAGTCTTCTACCTCACCAGTCGTGTCATCAGCATTTATGTTGATATCAGATTCATTGATAGCTTTCTCTGCTACTATCAATCTGGCCTTGATATGGCCATCTACATAGTCCATAGGAACAGTTAGTGATCGAGTGACAGTAGAAGCACCACTTATCGTCTCCATACCATTCACGAAAGTGTCCACGACCGTATCGCCGTCAAAATCTATCCAAAGACCGTAGTATGCATCTACATTAGACTGATTAGTATTGAGATTAACATCAAAATCAATAGATGTACCAGGAGCAAAGAATGAAGGGAGGTCTAATCCATCATCGAAAGCATCGGCATCTGCATCAACAGAAGCATCAATAGAGGGTTCATATGATATGCCTGTACCGGCCCATACTGCATCGAGAATCGGTACGCCACCTATCTGCTGTGCAAAAGTGAATATCTGAGCTGGCCCAAATCCACTATAATCATGTAGGTCATAATTGAGCGGAGCAGGCAGCTCAGTCGGACATGAAAAACCATCATTGTACTGTAAGCCTGGTGTGGAAGTCATCATCAGCTGGGCTACCCGTGAGTCCACATCAATTCTATAGATATTTCCTGTATTATTATTTGAGATATACAGCTTCCCATCTGAGCCTGTCCACTGCGCTCCATATCCAGAGGTCGGTATACCTCCAGACACTGCACCTACCGTTGATTTTGTCCCAGTAGTAGGATCAAATTTGTAAAGTGTACTGTTATGTACTGAGTAGAAGTTTCCATCCTTGTTATAAGCCATATCCCATCCTGGCATGCCTTGACCGCTGTAGGTCGCTTCTATAGTCTTCGTCTCGATGTCTATTTTGACCATGTTTCCTTTGTCCTTACCAAACCAGTGGCCCAGCGTATCAGTATCTCCGACGAAGACATTTCCTGCGAATAGCTTTCCATAATTTTCTACTACCCCAGCCTGATCTAAACTGATGAAATACTTGCCATCTGAGCCATAAGCCAATCCAGTCCCGTAGTCAAATCCAAGGCCATTGGCTTGATATGATATAGTAGCTATCTCCTCATATCCGCCCGTCTCGATCTGTAGTCGAGCATATACATTTGGTTCGCCTTTTTTCTTATATACTTGGTAAAATGCAGGTTCGCATACGAATGGTGTCTTAGCAGCCATCAACTCTAATGAAAGCGCAATATCAGCTGTCACCAATGTAGGATCCATGAGGACACCTGTAGCCTGTGCTGTGTTAGTATAGGTGCCATCTGCCGCATCTTGAGTCACTAAAGCATTAAACATGATCTCTATAGTATCCCCTACTGGAAGATTGAGCGTACACCATGATATGGTATCTGTGTCATCTTCTGCTGGATGTTGCTGCACATCAGTTTGTGATGCACCACCGCTAAATGCTATTGAGTCCGAAATGAATACAAAGTTTTGCGGTAAGACATTGTCAATACAGAAGTCTACTGCATCGGCTTGACTATTATTGATCAATCTCAAGTGAAATGGTACAATTCCTCCAGGACCTGATTCATTGACTGTAGTCAATACAGCATCGAGTCGAGGACAGGCACTATCGACAAAACAATCAGGATCGTCACAGTCTACTAAGCCGTCGCCATCATTATCTATACCGTCACCACAGTTAGTCTCGAATGGGGGCAGCGAATTAGAACACGCCATACCATCGTTAGAATTAGTCGGAGAACCCGTAGCTACATGAGTCAATGATAAAGGATCACCATTGCTATCAAACGTAAGTTTAAATATTCTACCATCTGCATTATTAGAGAAATAACAATTGCCCTCAGAGTCCGCATATGCAGCTCCAAAAGCTCCACTCGCATCTATCTGTCCACTGAGCGATCCATCTACCTCCACTGTATTAGCTACAGGATCGATGATGACTAAGGATCTTGATGAGCTCATGCCATAAAACTTATTAGTCACAGGATTAAAAGTGATATCTGCTGCAGTTGGGATGCTCCCTCCTGTGAGATTAGTCAGTGTCGCCGACTGATGTACCAGAGGAAACTGGTCAACATCTACATAATAGATAGCTGGATAAGATCCACTTTTATAGGTGTAGAGGTTTCCGGACTGGTCAAAGTCTCCGGCATAATGTATACCACCAAAATTGAGGATGGGTCCTAAATTGGTCTCAACTCCAGCAGCATCTATCCTCCAGAGACTGTAGATCCCTGACTGAGCCTTGATGCCATAGATATATCCATCCTGAAAATTGAAACCAGCCCCATTATAGTTGGAGTTGGCAGGTCCAACATCTATATATGAGCTCGATGCTACGTCTAATCTTTTGAGAGTATTAGAAATGACTTGATACAGAGTATTAGTACATTCGAATGCATCAGCGCATGCCGCATCTCCATAACAATCAGTATCTCCACAGTCTATCAATCCATCAGCATCATCATCGATACCATTACTACAGTTTTCTGTGGCACCTCCATAGATAGAGGGTATCATTAAAGCGAAAGTAAGTAATGTAAGTTTCGTGAATTGTAAAAATTGGCTCATCCCAAAAAAATTAGTGTTACACAATATGGACGCATATTACGACCACAGCCACTATGGATTTTGAGCTTGTCGACTATTTGTAGATACCCTTCTGTTTTTGGTACTATTCCCTCGTTTTTTGGATTTGACGATTTTGATAAAAAAATGGCCTGAAAATCACGTCTTCAGGCCATTTGAACATAATGTTAAATCAATGATATCTTCTTAAATAGACTCTTTGAAAGCGGTAAATGCTTCATCAATACCTGCTGGATTTTTGCCACCCGCCGTAGCGTAAAAGTCCTGCCCACCACCGCCTCCACGGATGTGTTTTGAAATAGATTTGATAAGTTTTCCTGCATGGAGTTTATCTGAGGTGATATCCTTTGATATATTGAGTATGAGATTGGCTTTATCCCCATTGTCTATACCAAACAATATGGCCAACGATCCCACCTGCTGATCGATGCTCATCGCTAATCCTTTGGCATCGTTCATCTCTATACCTTCCAGCTTTGCTGTTAGGACCTTCGTACCATTGACCTCTTCGATTTGTGCGATGAGGCTATCCTTCAGTCCGGCTGCCTTTTCAGATTTTAGCTGTCCGATTTCTTTCTCGAGATGCTTATTCGATTCTATTAGATCTTTGATCTGCTTTACTACATGAGTTGGCGACTTCAGCAGCGACTTGATATCATCGAGCTCTGCGATGAGTTCATTAGTATAGGCATAGGCGGCATCAGCCGTGAGTGCTTCGATACGTCTCACTCCTGCGGCTATTGCTGATTCACTCTTGATTTTGAATAATCCTATCTCGCCGGTAGCATCGACATGACACCCTCCACAGAGCTCTACGCTATAGTCAGGGTCAAATGTGATCATCCGCACGTGCTCACCATATTTCTCACCAAATAGCATCATGGCACCACTCTCTTGAGCTACTTTTATCGGTACATTCCGTTGCTCACCCAGTTGGATATTCTCCCTGATTTTTTGATTGACAATATTTTCGACTTCAGCGATCTGCTCATCTGTCATCTTCTCAAAGTGAGAAAAATCAAATCGGAGATACTTTTCATTTACTAAGGAGCCTTTTTGCTGTACATGATCCCCGAGCACTTTTCTCAAAGCTGCATGGAGCAGGTGAGTAGCAGAGTGATTATTCTCTATCAATGATCTGCGCTCAGACTTTATTACAGCTTTACCTTCTTTATCCGTCTCCGCTGGTAGCTTATCTACATAATGCACGATGAGGTCATTCTCTTTCTTAGTGTCGTAGACTTTGATAGTCTCACTGCCAAAATCTATGGTTCCTGTATCTCCAACCTGTCCACCACTCTCAGCGTAAAATGGTGTCTTATCCAACACTAATTGATATACTTCTTTATCCTTTACTTGGACGGTGCGATGCTTTACTACTCTCACCGCATCTGCGCTTTCGTAGTCGTATCCGATGAAGTCTACACCATCGACATCCATGATATCGATCCAGTCACCCATGACTTTCTTAGCATCGGCACGAGATCTCTCCTTTTGCTCCTGGAGAGCTGATTTAAAACCTGCCTCATCTACAGTCCATCCTTCGTCGCTACCGATCAATCGAGTTAAGTCTATGGGAAATCCATAAGTATCATATAGCTCAAAGGCTACCCTGCCATCTAAGACCTTATCCTCAATCTCTATCTGAGATAATCGCTTGAGCCCTGCATCAAGAGTGCGTAAGAATCCCTTCTCTTCTTCTAATATGATTTTGGCTACAAACTCTTCTTGAGCTTTGATCTCTGGAAAGACATCTCCGAAGTACTCTGACAAAAGAGGTACCATCGTATGTAGTAGTGGCTCCTTTCTGTCTAAGAATGAGAAATAATAGCGCACTGCCCTTCTCAATATCCTTCGGATCACGTATCCTGCACCGGTATTGCTCGGCAGCTGTCCATCAGCTATGGTAAATGCTGTAGCTCGTATATGATCAGCGATGACTCGAAAAGCGATATCTTTTTTAGCGGAGAGCTCGTAGCTGCCTTCATATTTCTTGCCTGTTTGCTGCTCTATATACTCGATGAATGGCGAAAACACATTCGTATCGTAGTTGGAATGAGTACCCTGTACCGCCATACATAGCCGCTCAAAACCCATTCCTGTATCAATATGTTTTTCAGGGAGTTCTTCGAGAGATCCATCGGCCTTCCTGTTGTATTGTATGAATACCAGATTCCATATTTCCACGACCAGAGGATCATCAGCATTGACTAAGTCTTTGCCATCTTTCTTGCTACGATCTGCATCGGGACGAAGATCTATATGAATCTCAGAACAAGGGCCGCATGGGCCTGTATCTCCCATCTCCCAAAAATTATCCTTTTTATCAAAGTATAATATGCGATCTCTATCCACATACTCAGCCCATAGGTCAGCCGCTTCTTCATCAGCATCGAGCCCTTCCGACATGTCTCCCTCAAATACAGAAACGTACAGTCTATCCTTGGGCAATCCATATTCCTCTGTTAAAAGTTCCCATGCCCAGGCTATTGCCTCTTTCTTAAAGTAATCACCAAATGACCAATTGCCGAGCATCTCAAACATCGTATGATGATAGGAGTCGATTCCAACTTCTTCAAGGTCATTGTGCTTACCAGATACACGCAGACATTTTTGTGTATCCGCTACCCTTCTGACATCCGGCTTTTTATTTCCCAAGAAGAAATCCTTAAACTGATTCATCCCTGCATTAGTAAACATCAGTGTAGGGTCATTCTTATTGACGATCGGTGCTGAGGGTACTATTTTATGCTGCTTACTTTCAAAAAAATGAAAGAACTTATCCCGAATTTCTTTAGCTGTCATAATCTCTATCTTCCTATATCACAAAGCTTTATGAGCTGATCATTTGTCAGATATTCAAAGCTTTATCAATTACTAAAAAAAATATATGTGACTATTGAATTAATCGAATCAAATTTTGTCTAATTGCGAACTAATATTAATTTCGCATGAACAATCCCGTGAGCAATCAATCCACCACCATTTTTGACGGACGTCAAAAGTAATATTTAGTAGATAATAAGATGCTCAATGAGTAAAGAAAAGTATGTATTTAATCCTTCGACTCTACAATATGAGAAGGAGGAAAAATCACTGAAAAACAAGCTGTACACATCACTTAAATACGGATCTGCCGTATTGTTTACAGCTGGTGTACTCTTCGCTTTAGCATATTATTTCTTCCCTACACCAAAAGAGAAAGCGCTTCAACGAGACATTGCACAGATGGAGTTTTACTACAATGATCTATCTAAGCAGTTTGATGAACTCACCGATGATATCGATAAAATTCAGCAAAAGGATGCTGAGGTACATAGAGTTGTATTGGGCATGGATCCTATAGATGATGCCGTGTGGAATGGTGGTATCGGTGGTCGAGAAAATCTCGTACGACTGAGAAATAATATGACAGCTAATGAGCTACTCTCAGCAGCACTCGATAAAGTAGAGAAACTAAAAACCAAAGTGAGCCTACAAAACAGCTCAATGGACTCGCTACTCAATGTGGCGAAAGACCATGAACTCCGTATCGCCTCTATCCCAAGTATCAAGCCCATCCAAGAGGATAAGCTAAAAAGAAAGGTCGGTCATCTATCTGGATTTGGCATGCGTATACATCCTGTACACAAAGTGCGTAAAATGCACAAAGGTATAGACTTCACAGCTCCAAGAGGAACATCTATCCAGGCTACGGGCAACGGTACTGTGACGAAGGTGGAAAAACGAAGAACAGGCTATGGAACAAATGTCGTAATAGATCATGGTTATGGTTTTGAGACATTGTATGCTCATATGTCTGAAGTATTAGTTAAGAAAGGAGAAAAAGTCATAAAAGGACAAGCTATAGGCACTGTAGGCTCCACTGGTACATCCACTGCTCCTCACTGTCACTATGAAGTACATGTCAACGGTAAGGCTGTCAATCCTATAGACTATGTGATGGACGGTCTATCTCCAGAGGAGTATCAAGAGATGGTGCTCAAAGCTGGAGAAGATAATCAATCTTTAGATTAATCCCATTCGTTCGCACTCTTTTTCGAAAGCACTTATATCCTCTGACAAAACAATATTCACATCACTGCGCTCTTGAATGAGCCTGTAGATTTGTTGTTTGTGCTTTCGTTTCCCAATATCATGTATAAAGATTCCTCTGATTCTATCAGGAAAAGAGTCAGCCATCTGTAAATAATAATACACGTCATTTTCGGCAGAATCTCCAAAAAGCAACACCTTGTTTTCGGGGAAGAACTCTAAAAGCCTTTTGATTGTGACAAGCTTATGGATCGGATCATTGCTATTTCTGAATAACATCTGCCTCCCATAATCACGTAAAAATAATGGCCCTTTAGGGAAATGGTATATATCTAAAAAGCGTGTCAAAAAGTCGTAAATGTTCCATGGACTATTACTTACGTAAAACAATGAGCGCTTCTGATACACCTCATCCATCAGTCGATTCATCAGCCGATCCATCTGCTTGATTGGCTTCCGCTGAAAAGGTGATTTTGTAAATGTGTAATACATCATCTTCACCTTAAATAATGAGGAGACGAACGACTGCATGATGGTATCGTCTATATCAGATATGATGATTAATTCATCAGAAGGTCTATGGTGTCTCACATGTACTTCGGATAGTAATCGCTCAGCGCCAAGATGTACTTCTAACTCGGCTTTTAGCCATTCATTTTCTTGTGCACTTAGTGGTTTCTTTAGGGTATCATCTATCTCAAAATAGCCTTCTTTATCTGTTTGACATGTCAAAGTGTTTCCTGCAAATGATATTTCCACCACTTTATTACAGAGCTCGATAGTGCCAAATCTAAAAATGGAGTTGAGAAGATTATTGAAAAATGAATACTCATTTTCGTCCACATTGACTCGAGACTTATACACTCTTCCCTTGAGATAGATCCGACTACCATTGCAGTATCCCATATAGGGATGTACGACTGTCTTTAGCTTCATGTGATGACGACATTTTTGAGATAGCCGCCCATTATACGAAAAGAGTGCCTAATAGAAGGCACTCGTATGTTAACTAAATGTGTTTTTCAATTTCAATCTCTCTTAGAGAATCGAAATTTTCGGCGACCGTCATTAGACTGCCATTCTATTTGGTCTCCATATACTCGATATGCGTTGCCACGATTGTCCCGGTATAGGTCATCGCCTATACGATCATAGTAGATCCATGTACCTCTTGGTTCTCTAGCTCTGAATCCTCGATCATTGAGCTCTATATCCAGTGATAGCCCTCGCTCTGAGCAAAACCATCCACCGGAGAGTCGCTGCCGTCTATCGAATCGATGACGATCGTATGGGACCCTATCTCTATAGTAGCGATCAGTGTATCCACCTTGACGCCAGCTACGATGCTCACGACCTCTCTCGAGATATACAGGACGACGATGTCTACCTCTCACCCATTTGAGCGTATGTCGATCTATGACGACCAGTGCACTCCCCACACAGTCGTCATAGACTCCACGTCCCATGCTAAAGTAGGTGTTCCATCCTCTACGAAAGTGACCATTTTTGACTTTGACTTTGATTCCTTTTCGATGATCTTTGATCTCTACTCTGACTCCAGTGTCATAGTCATACCAGACTCCTTCTATGTGCCGAGATGATTCGGCCCCTATTAATAAATGTGTAGGTATCCAGGCTAGCAGTACGAAAAGTAAAAAAGCTCTCATAACTGTCTAACTTTAAGATGTAAGTAATATAATCCTAGCAAGAATCTTTAATAAGAATACGGAGAACGTATAATCTATAGCGTTATCAAATTCATAGCATTTTGTTATCAATATGATAAAGAATATGTACCTTAAAGCGGATTTAATAAAATCTACATGTATCTCTGCCAAAAAATATTCACTATCTCATTACTGATGAGCATAGTTCAGATTGGGTTTGCTCAAAACTCTATGAAGACTATAGAGGCTCAAATGAAGGACAAATCAGGTCCTGAATTAATACAAATCGCTGTAAATGGTGCAGAAGAACTAACAAAGTTAGGAGAATATGATAATGCGCTCAGTCTCTATGATGACGCTATAAAGGAAGCAAAACAGCTAGCTCGCAGTGCTCGTATGGTCGTAGAATACAATAAAGCAGAGCTGATCTATGACCACTTTCCTAAAACAGATAAATATATAAAAGAGTTAGTCGAGGCGTTAGATTTTGTCTCTGGAGTGTCGCCTACAAATGAACAAATCACTGAATCCATCCGAATGCTGGAGGCTACACAAGATGTAGCACTCAATAAAAGGCAAGACAAAAAAAGACTAAAGACTATAGAGTCATTTTATGATCTCGGACGAGAAGTAGAGATAGAGCGAGTGGCTCATATGAAAAAGGAAGACCTCAAGGATTTCAAAAAGCTAAAAACAGAAGAGGCCTTTGTAGAATTAGAAAAACTCAAAGAAGAACGTGAACAACTACAGCAAGTACGGCAAGAACTCTCTGAGTCTGTAGCTCAAAGCAAAAGATTGCTATCTCGGAGATCTCAGCTCATCGAAAGGATGAATCGTGATCAAGCTCAGCAAGAAGCTATCATCCAGTACAACATGAGGATGATAGACTCTTTAAAATTCATGTCAGAACTGGACTCCATAAAACTCGTGAGTAATGAAGCGCTGATAGCACATCAAGAATCTCAACTGGATCTCCAAGAATCGCAAATACAGCTGCAAGAGTCAGAGTTAAAACTAAAAAGTAGTCAGCAAAAGTTATATGGATCTTTGGGCTTATTAGCTCTTGGTTTAGTAGGATTTGTATCATGGATCGCTATCAGCACAAAGCGCTCTAATAAAATGCTCGCAGAAAAGAATGTGATCATAGAAGAAGAAAAAGAAAGATCAGAAAAGCTGCTGCTCAATATCTTACCTCAATTCATAGCACAAGAACTTAAAGAAAAATCTAAGGTCACCACCAGAAGGCTGAAGGAGGTTACGGTGTTATTTACTGATTTTATCAATTTTTCTAAAATCTCAAAAGAACTCAGACCCGAAGAACTAATAGAAGCTTTAGACGAATGTTTCAGAGCCTTTGATCAGATCATCTCAAAATACAATATTGAAAAGATCAAAACGATAGGAGACTCCTATATGTGTGCAGGCGGAGTCCCCGTCGCTAATCAATCACACGCCCAAGATGCTATTAATGCTGCGCTGGACATGGTGAGTTTTCTTAATGAATGGAATCATCAGCGTGAAAAATCGGGCAAAGTAAGATTTGATGCAAGGATCGGTATCCATACTGGTCCGATCATTTCTGGTGTGGTGGGAATGAAGAAATTTGCATACGACATATGGGGTGACACAGTCAATGTAGCTGCTCGACTCGAAAGTCAGTCAGAAGCTCAAAGAATAAATATCAGTCGTGCGACTTACGAACTGGTGAAAGATCAATATGAATTTGAAAAAAGAGGTAGTATGAAAGTAAAAAACATGAACGAAATGGAGATGTATTATGTCACAACTAAGAAAAACCCTATTGTCTTAAACTAATTTTGGCTAAATTTTTGAGACTTTATAGGGAATATCTCGTCATAATGTGACGAATAAGTATAACTTGTAAGATAGCTCCATGAAGAAAGAACAGATCATAAGGGAAATCTACAGCAAAATAGCGGATAATATCGATCAGCGATTGAGCTATCATGGCCTGCATCACACTATAGATGTGCACAATGTATGCAAGGCTTATGTCAACTATTATAATCTATCAAAAGAAGACGCTGAGCTACTTGAGATAGCAGCTGCTGGGCATGATATAGGGTTTTTAGAGACCTATCGAAATCATGAGGAAGTAGGTGCAGAAATCATCAGTAAAATGATGAAAAAGCATAAATACAACAAGAAACAAATTGAGACTGTAAAAAAACTCATTTTAGCTACCAAGATACCGCAGAATCCTCAAAATCTATTGGAGCAGATCATCTGTGATGCAGACCTCGATTACTTGGGTCGCAATGATTTTGTATCGACAGGACTTACTCTAAAAAAGGAATGGGAGACGTTTGACATTTTTCCAAACCTCGATTCAGAGTTTGATAATATCCAGATAGGCTTTTTAAAGAGTCATCATTATCATACAGACTTTGCCATCTCTAATCGTGAAAAGACAAAGCAAGAGCATTTAGCAAAATTAGAAAACAAGCAGCTGCAAGCCGCTTGATTTCTAAATCTTTGTTGCTGTTTTTCCTTATTCTTCAGCAGTGGTCCTTACCCACTCATTATTAGCACTATCTACATCCGCTAATCTGAAAGAGTCGTCGATTGACACCGATTCTATTTCTTCGATAGATCTATTGAGCACCAGCTCGTATGTAGGATGCGTCCAAGGCCAATCTTCTGCTATTCGATAGTCCATTTCACTATACTCACGTTCTTTAGCTCCCCTCATGATACGCAGTGGTATATTAATAATTTCTGTTGATCCGTCCGTATAGTGGACATACACATCCAGGGGCATTGGCATAATTCCTACTTTTTGTAGTTGAACGACGGAGTTACTTTGCTCAGCTACGACATCCGTCACAGCATAGTCGATGGTATGTGTAGTATTGACAAAATATTCTTTGTACCAATCGAGCTCAAGTCCTGACTCCTTCTCCATGATACGGATGAAGTCATTGACATTGGGATGTTTAAACTTCCAAGTATTATAATATCGTAACAATCCAGAAGTAAGATTTTCTTCACCGATAACATATTCGAGTTGCTTCATGAAAACTGCACCTTTAGTATATGATCCTGAGCCGTAAGCACGATTTGTCATGAAGTGATCGGCGTGGGTGCTCAGTGGCTCCTCGAGACCTGTAGTCGTGAGATTGATATATCCACGTATAGAACCTTCATTAGGATGTATCTCAGCGACATCACCAGGTATCATACCTTTGGATCGCAAGTGATTCATAACTTCTCCTGATGCAAATGTCGTGAATCCCTCGTCCATCCATGGATACAGAGCCTCATTAGTACCAAGGATCATCTGATACCAGCTATGCATCCACTCATGTATAGACACGCCTACTAGACTACCTATCGATCGCTCACCTGTAATGAGAGTCGCCATAGGATACTCCATACCTCCATCTCCACCTTGGATAAAACTGTATACAGGATACGGATACTCCCCATATCTCTTATTCATAAATCCTATCGCCTCATCCAATATAGCAGGAAGATTTTTCCAGTTCTCAGTGGTCTTCTCTCCTGGCTGATACAAGAAGTACATCATGATGCCCTCTCGAGTCTCGTAGCTATCCACTACATAGTCCGGATCAGCAGCCCATACAAAATCATGAACATTCTCCGCTTTGAACTCCCAACAGACCTTCTTCCCTTTGACCTTTACCTCTTTATCAGAGTAGCCACGACCTATCTTTTTAGCGTTTTGTAAAACTCCTGTAGCTCCTACTATATAGCTATCATCAATATTGATTTTGACCTCAAAATCACCCCATATGCCATAAAACTCTCTTCCGACATATGGATTAGCATGCCACCCTTGGTAGTCATATTCGGCCATCTTAGGATACCACTGAGCCATACTATAGTCGATCCCTTCAGCATTGTCCCTGCCCGATCTCCTGATCTGAAGCGGCACCTGTGAGTGAAATTCCATCTCAAAAGTCGAACTCTTACCAGGCATTATGGGCTTAGCGAGCTGCACCTCGAGGATAGTCCCGACCACTTCGTACTTGGTATCTTTTCCATCTTGCTTTAGTTTGTCAATCTTATGATAGCCGATTTCTTCATCGCTTAGTTTAGAGATACGGTCCCCCACTCTGCGATCTGGGTCTACGATAGTACGTGATCTTACATCCATCATACTACCAGGCTGAAAGGCGTTAAAATACAGGTGATAAAACACCCTTTCTAATGTATCAGGTGAATTGTTCCAATATTTGAGTTTTTGCTTCCCCTTGAACTGATGTTTCTCTACATCAAAGTCGATATCCATTTTGTAGTGGGCACGCTGCTGCCATCTATCTGGCTGAGCAAATCCAATCTGAGTCATCAATAGAGCAACCAAAAAACAATAAATCTTCATTTTATATCATTTAATAAGCCCCCTAAATAGAGATTTTTTCGCTAAGCGCAAAGTCTCACTACAAAAAGTACGTAGCTCCTGCATAATCACCGTATCACATAGATCTACGATCGTGTTATTTGTGAAATAGACAAAGTATAGGTACATTTACATATTATAATTTTTTATCATGCGTAATCATCTATTTATCAGTCTTCATTTATTTATTTTGAGCAGTGCTATCGGTATCAAAATGAATGCCCAAAGCATACAATCTGCGCATGCAGACAAACGGCTAACTATAGAGGATGCTATGCACTATCAAGTGTATGATGCGGTACTTAAAATGTATCAGTATCAAGAGCCTACCCTCTCAGATAAAATCGAAAACAACAAAGCGATTTTACTTGCTACCTTGAATGAAAGACCACTCGAGACAACAGCGTCTATCAGAAGCCATGATAAGGCACAGTTTAATAATCAAGAGATAAGCTCTGCTTTAGTCAGCATGATAAAGGACTATAGTCAAGCAGGTATTATCCAAGGTGGAGATATAGCAGCATATGGAAAAAGTCTCGGAATAGAAGAGGGTCAATTGTCTCAATTAAATTTCTACATCGGGTACGAGGCTTTTAAAAAGAAAGATTTCGCTACAGCTATAACAGCTTTTGAGACTACAATAGATCAGAAGCATCCAGAATACAATTACGCCCAATATTACTCAGGTATAGCTCAAATGCTGTCAGGCAAGTATGATGTAGCTTTATCACACTTTTTAAAAATCGGCAAAGATGAAATCCTCCATCAGCACTTGCCTTACTATCTCGCTACATCGCATTATGCGCTCGGTCATTACCCAGAGGTCATTCAATACTACAGTACTAGGACTAATGAACGCATACAAAACAGTCAATCCATAAAGAAAATCGTAGCATTGAGCTATTATCATCAGCAAGATTATGATAATGCGATTGCTCTGTTAGATACTGATGATCCAACAGATGAAATATTCCCTGCTATAGCTTATGCACTGAATCAAAGTGGTAAACATCAACAACTGCTCAATCTATTGACTACAGACGTGCTTTCTGATCGATTAAAATATGAGAAAGCATATGCTCTGGCCCTTACAGAGCGATCAGCAGAAGCTATTAAGGTATTTGAATCACTCAAAAACACCTCCGTAAATCAAAACCTAATCAACTACAACCTGGCACAACTGCATAGTGCATCTGGCAATAGTCAAAATGCAATAGCTGTATCCCAGCAACTCCTCAACACAGAATATCATGACGCTGGAATACGCATCATCAATAATCATCTTAACGCAATCGAAGATCCAAGACAATTAGCCGTGCTATCAAAAGCGCTCAGAGATAATCCTCAAAGTCAGCAAGTAATACTCAAAAAGATCTATAACAAAGGTCTAAAGGCAGTGAATAATAAAAATTGGGATGCCGTCACAGCAGCTATCAACGAGATACAACTCCTATCTATACCTACTGAGTATGATGAGCTATTATCAGCACATCTGGCTATCTATCAACTAAAAAATGGTCAAACGGCTCAAGCCAAATCTAAACTATCAGAGCTCATAGCCAATAATAGCCTGAGCAGTGATACAGGATTGCTCGGAGCGTGTCAGTATTATTTAGGATATCTGCATTTTCAGGAGGAGAATGTGGATCGGGCCTTAGGTTTGTTTAGCAATGCAAAAATGAATCTACAGCAGAGTACCCTTCCTCAACATGAGCAACTCTCAGATGATATATACAATCGTATGGGGGACTGCTATGTCATACAAAATGATCTGGAAAATGCTGAAAGAGCCTATAGCTACTCATTCCAAAACAATAGAGGCGTTGATCACGCTCTTTATCAAAAAGCACTCGTCGCAGAACTGAGAGGAAAACTATACGATCAAGTGATACTACTACAAGAGCTGTATGATGACTATCCACACAGTGAGTATGCCGTATCAGCAAAATATAAAGCTGCGAAATCTCTCTTTAATTTAGGAAAATACCAAAAGGCTGAAGAGCTCTATCGAGACTTAGCAAATCATACTGTGGATCGAGATATCCAAGAAAAATCAATTATCCAATTGGGATTAATAAACGTCAATGCAGGAGATTTTGCGCAGGCTGAACAGTACTATCAGCGTATCCTACACACATCGACTAATGATGAAAACAGGATGTCTGCACAAAACGCATTGAAAGAAATATATAGAGATTATAATACAGATACAGAGGCATATGTAGCCATCACTAAAGAGATAGAAACTGATAAATCTCCAGAACAAATACTCTATGAGCTCTCTCGAACTCACCTCGACAATGGCGAGAATGACAAAGCTCTATCGGTACTCGATGAATTAATACAAGATCATCCAAATGGGAATTACAAGAATCAAGCTGTAAAGTCAAAAATCGACATACTCTACAAGCTTGCAGCCTGGGATGAATATCTCCTCTCCGTAAATAAACATATCGACCTAAATGAAGCTCCTGATATAGCAACAAAGGTTGGAGTCATCCTATATGAAAAAAATAAAGACTACCAGTCTTATATCGCCTATGCTAATCAAGGATACTTTGATCATGAAGCGTCTACGGTATATAGAAAAGCCATAGCTCAAATCGAAACTGATCAACATGAGCTAATACAAAAGGATCTAAGCACTCTTTGCAATGCTATGATAGATGACACTCAAAAATCAGAAATCATCCAAAAGCTAACCACGCATCAAATCTCTACACGACAATGGGATCAAATACTCGATAATAGATCAAATATCGAGATCAGTAGATATATCCAGCTAACACCAAAGGAAATATATGCTCATTCGCTGGCGCTTATGAATCTCAATAAATTAGAAGAAAGCATAGATAAAATCACGAGTAATTATGACTTACTCATTACAGATTCTGCTTGGCTGGCAAAAAGCATCATACTCTTATCGGATGCATATTACCTGAAAGGTGATAAGAACGATGCCATCGCAGCTCTGGAAGGACTCTTATCTGCCGAGATCGAAATCCCTCAATCGCTAATACTACAGGCTGAAAAAAGACTCAACTCTCTAAATCTATAAGAATACTTACTCAATAATAAGATGATGAAAGCTACATATATCCTACTAATCAGTACCCTACTCTATCTAAATGGTGCTGCTCAAAACATAGATGATAATAATCTGCAAGTAGTAAAGGACTTCTCCAAAGATCTCTACAAAGCTGAGCCTATCTACATAGATATCCATCATGAGATCAGCGAAAATGGCCCTGTAGACAAAAGTAGAGAAGCACTCCTATCAATGGATACATATGAGCCCAGTATCACTCTCGATATAGAGCCCATCGCATATGAAGCTATCAATGACAACTCAGGTAAAACAGGTTTTCTTCGACTGAATAAAGGAACCACTAACCCTTGGTCAGGGGAAGCTTATGTAGGTCATCAAGTAGATAATTACTTTCACATTTTTGGACATATAGCCTACGACCAATGGCGAGAAAATGATATATCAAACAAGTATCTATCTGACCTAAATGGACAGATTGGCATGAAATATTATATCAACGACCATCTGATGAGTACGATCAGAGTACAAGGTGGTGGACGCACATATGGAAATTATAGATACAATCATAAAGTCATCAATCAAGAGATCAATGAAATAGCTTATGATGATTTTGATCTAAAAATAGATATTGCCTCCTTTAATGATCGAAGTACTGACTGGAATGTAAATGCTGTTATCGAACTTAACAATACCAATACGGCTAGTATAAAAGAAAATCTATGGAGCTTTTCGTCTGCTGTACAGAAAGGGCTAAATGATAATTGGAGTGTAGCGATACAATCATATGCACAGCTTTCGTCTAACTACAACTTTGATAATTTAACTAATATCAGCAATACGCTAAGTTTCCAGCATCGTAATGAGAAATGGACAGGTAGCATAGGTGCTAATCATACATACTGGCAAAATAATCACAAAGTCATCCCAACGCTATCAGCTACTATCTATCCAAACAAGCAAACACGGATAGCTATCAATCTCGATCAACAAGTAGACTATCTCGGACTCCAACAAATCTCACAAATCAATCCATATACTGACTTCATGTTCATGGAGTCACCGATGTCAAGGCTGACACAAAAAGCGGAAATAGCTGTCAATACTGATATAGCAAAAGTCTGGACGCTAAATGTGTCAGGTAGCTTAGCACGAGTGTATGACGACGCTAATTATGTATCAGAGAGCGAAATGACTCTAATGGATATCTCATCTGTGGATTATCAGATAGCCAGTGGTATTATCAATCTTGACTATCGATATTCTGATTACTTAGATTTTGGTTTGTCTTCTACTTATCGTCATTATATATCTGATGATGGAGTCATACTCTATCATCGACCTACACTTGAGTTCTGCCCGATGGCAACAATTCATACCAAAGATGACAAAATCAGCGCATCACTATCAGCGAACATTAATACTGGTCAAAACCTAAGACATTCAGAACTGCAAGGAGTTGTAAAATCCGGTATAAGAAAAGAACTAAGCTTTAATGCAAAATATAGCCCAACAAATACTTTCAGTATCAATGTCTCAGCTGAGAATATTTTAAATGATGACTATGAAGTATTAGATGGCTATCAGGTGTTCGGACGCAACCTATCAGCAGGTCTTGTTTGGGCCTTTTAAAATCCGATGGATTGTCTACGATACTGATATTCTTGCTGAATTGAGGCACATGCCTGCTCCACGTCGATTATTTTGATGAGTTTACTATAGTTGTTATGACTATAATGTCTTTCATCAGCCAGTCTCAAGTTTTGATACTTTATGATTTCGTCAATATAGATACGCACACGACGTGCATTCCCAAATTGTTTATCTCTCTCCTCATACTCTTTCTTGAGCTCACGGGATAACAGGCTTAAAGCATCAGAGGATATCTTGTATTGCTTCTCATTCAAGAAGTACTTTGCTATATCTGTCAGTTCCTCTGGATTAAAGTCTTCAAAATTTAAGAATATATCGAAACGACTCTTTAGTCCAGGATTCATGTTGAGAAAGTCATTCATCTGTTCGGGATACCCAGCAGCGAACACATAAAACTCTCCTCTTCGATCTTCCATTTGTTTGAGTAAGACTTGTATGGCCTCATCTCCAAAATCGTTGTGGGCTCCTTTCTTTAGCAATGCATAGGCTTCGTCAATAAATAAAAGACCACCTGTAGCCTCATCTATTTTTTTAGCCGTCTTGATAGCCGTCTGACCTACATAGCCAGCTATGAGTCCCTGTCGATCTGTCTCCACCATATGTCCTCTTTCGAGCACTCCCAGCGCCTTAAAAATCTTAGCGCAGATACGTGTGACGGTGGTCTTACCTGTACCAGGATTACCTGTCAGTACAGCGTGCATATTGTACACTCCGACTTTCATTTCTCCTTGGTCTACCCTATATCGGACGATATCCACTAATTCTGAAATCTTCTTTTTTATGGACCTAAGTCCTATGAGCGCATTTAGCTCAGCCATAGCTGCAGATAGTTCTTCTTCATCAATGACTACAGAAAAAGGATCTGCCGCTCGATAACGAGGAGAAAGTGCTATCACATCCTTGAGCGATATCCTTTTTAGCTCATCGTTTGTCCATTCCTTCTTAGGCTGACTCATGAGACGTATTCCCATTTGTATTTTAGCCTTTTCAAGTAGCTGAGCAATGTACCGAGCATTGCCAAAGTTCTTAGATCTATTACGATAAGCATCCTGTATGATTTCTCTGATCTCACTCATTGCTCTATCAGTAAAAGTAATCTGATAGTCCTCACAAAAATACTCCATGATCTCGAGCAACTCAGAGAGCTGATAGTCAGGAAAATCATAGGTATATTTAAATCTTGAAGCCAATCCTGGATTGGACTGAATGAAAGTATCCATCTCTTGTGGATATCCTGCTACTACGACCATAAAGTCGCAGTTAGGATGTGACATCTCTTTGATCAAGAGCTCGATGACCTCACGTCCAAAATCCTTAGAATCTTCATTACTACGAGCTAAAGAATAAGCTTCGTCGATGAATAGCACTCCTCCTTTTGCTTTCTCTATTGCATCTTTGACTTTAGGGGCGGTCTGTCCGATGTATTCTCCGACCAGATCTACTCTACTGACTTCGTGGACATGTCCACTTGATAGTAGTCCGATATACTTATAGATCGATCCGAGCATTCTGGCTACAGTAGTCTTTCCCGTACCAGGATTACCAACAAATACACTGTGGAGTGTGATTTTTTCAGCCTCCTCAAATCCCCTTTCCTTTCTCAACTGAAGGAATTTAATATACTTAGTGTGATCGTGGATTTGCCTCTTTATTGATTTGAGACCTATTAGTTTATTTAGCTCCTCAAGAGCTTTTCTGCTTTTATACTTTTTTTCTTGGATTTGATTTTCAGTAGATATGATATACTCAGGATATTCTACATCATTGAATCCCTCTTTAAATGAATAAGCTATTTCAAAATGACTGTATGCAATTAATCTATTTTGGTAGATGACTTCTACTAAGTACTTGCCGGCTCGCCATGAGCCCTTGACATTGGAGCCCCATCCAGCATTGACCACGACTTTATCTTCACCTTTTTTGATGCGCTCAAGTCTGACAACTTCCCCCTTGAGATCCCGACTTTCATTGTAGAAACGGATGAATATCTCGGCATACCATTCGTGTTTCTTGTGTAGACGATTTTCGAGCATTAGCTCTACGAAAACATAACGAGTATTGCGGCTATCAAACTGAGTATAGTAGACATGATCATCATCTTTCTCAGGCTGATCGTACGTACCCTCATAGTAGTCGATGCTTTCGACCTTCAGCGTAGTCTCAGGATGTCCACCAGAGATTGAAGCGAGATCCTCGATATGGAAATATTTAGTAGCGAGCTTAGTTTCTCCTTCGTACACTTCCCAGCAATATTTCCCCTTTTTCCAGAAGCTCCCTGTTTTCTTGTTTCCCCAGCCTTCTCTGACATGTATGATATGATCATGCTTGCTCACCTGACGATCTATCTCCAGCGTACAGACTTCATTCTTCCCTTTATGCAGTCTATAGCATTTGATAGAGAGCTTAAGGTCCCAGTTTTCTCTATCATATAGCTTATTAATGAGCGATAAGTCTATATAAATATACTTGACTGCTTTTTCTTCAAATACCTGTCTGTACTTCTTTCTATTGTCAGCGAGCCATTCTGTCGAAGAATAAATCTTGAGATCTTTATACTTATAAGGTTTGAAGTCAGAAATGGAACTTATTTGAGGCATCCAATGTGTTTAGTAAATATTAATTATAAGTTTGCGCCTTGATGAAAATAGCTCGGTGCAGCAACGCATTTTGAATATATCATCATTTAGCAAGATTTAAAAACGCAGAATGCAAACAAATCGTGTTTTTTTGTCTTTAGCTTTGTGAAACTAAAAAGAAGTGACTAACAAATATGGCTAAAATCACTTTTAGATTTGAAGATGACAGTATAGAGACTAAAGTGATAGATGGTATCGAAACCGATATCTCTATACTCGAAGTGACTGAAGATCATCATATACACCTCAATCACAACTGTGGTGGTGTCTGCGCATGTAGCACCTGTCATATATATGTAGAGCGAGGTGATGAATATCTCGAAGAAATCTCTGATAAGGAAGAAGACTTCATAGATCGTGCTATCGATCCGAGACTCGAGTCCAGACTCGCCTGTCAGTGTATCATACTCGAAGATGACGCTGAGATCGAGGTGGTGATACCTGATCAATCACAGATCATCGGACATGAGCACTAATCCTGCTCGACTATATCAAATCTAACTTATCAAGAAAAAGGGATAATAATGGCTTTTGAAGATTTTGACGACTTACCTATAGACTGGGCGGATCATGAAGATATCGCTATGGGTCTTTATGACAAGTTTGGTGATGATTTTACCGAGAGTAAGATATATCGTATTCGTTTTACCGATTTGATCGAATGGGTATTAGAACTACCAAACTTTGCTGGCAATCGAGAAGACTGTAGTGAGGGGCATCTCGAGCAGATCCAAGCTAAATGGGTCTACGAGTGGCGAGATAATCAATAATATGTAGTGCTGTCGTCTCTGCTTAGCATATTCAGAGTACCAAATCTACTCGTGGTGGCATTGACGCTCTGGACGATAGCTTACTCGGTCATCTATCCTACGCTTCATACACATCAGATCGAGGCTAATCTATCATTCAAAGATTTTTATCTGCTTCTCTTCTTGACTATATGTGTGGCAGCTGGGGGATATCTGCACAATGATATCTCTGATGGCACCACAGATCGCATTAATCAGAAAAGAAGCTTCATAGACGAAGGCTGGGAAAAGCAATTAGCGCTAATAGGATATGCTGTCATTACGATAGCTCCTATACCATTCGCACTTTCTCTTGCTATGGAGATAGATCATCCGGAGTATATGTGGATTTACTTCGGATCAGTAGCGCTCATCTGGCTATATAACCGATACATTAAGAAATGGCCCCTCATTGGGAATGTTTTAGTAGCTGGGCTTTGCGCTGGGGTGGTATTATTGCTCCTCATAGCAGAGCGAGAGCCACTGGCCATGTTGAAGACTATTGATACAGCATCGTATGAATACATCACTCAAATAGTGATCTTTTATGGAGGATTTGCATTTTTCACTACCCTACTCAGAGAGATCGTAAAAGACATAGAGGATATAAAAGGAGATCAATACATCGGTGCGCACACCCTTCCTATATCTATAGGGGTGCCTAAGACAAAACAAAGCTTAATCTTTCTACACCTCGCTGTCCAACTATTTCTTGGATATTGGCTTTTTTATCTTGGAGGCCTCAAGATTTCATGGATGTGGATAGGTATTGCTATAGTTCTTATTCCTTCTTTTTATCTTCTTTATCTATTGATCACAGCACATGAGACTTCTGATTATGGGGCGATCAGCCAGTGGTACAAGATCTGGATGATCATAGGCCTCTTTTATTTAATACTATACTGTACGACATGACTATACTCGGCCATCTAAAATCATATAACATCATTTTGGGCTCTGGTAGCCCGAGAAGGAAGGAGCTTTTGCAGAATATGGGATTAGACTTCTCCATAAAGAAAAGTGACATACCTGAAATAGTGCCTCCTGAGATCCCCATAGCTGCCCATGCTAAATATCTCAGTCAACTAAAAGCAGAAGCGCTGAGCAGGTCATGTGGCCCCACTGACCTTATCATTACTGCCGATACGACTGTACTGGTGGATGATCAAGTGCTGAACAAACCTGGAGATTTAGATGAAGCTAAGAATATGGTATTCACTCTATCTGGTAGAACTCATCAAGTCGTAACAGGTGTATGTATCACGATACCAGGGATATACCAAAAAGCCACTGATGATGTGACCAATGTCGAACTTGATCTCATGACTACAGAAGAGATAGAATGGTATGTCAATAATCATGAAGTACTGGACAAAGCTGGAGGCTATGGTATTCAGGATTGGATAGGCCTATCTAAGGTCACACACATAGACGGATCCTACTATACTATCATGGGCCTACCTACACACAAGCTATATCAGCTGCTCTCAGAGGTGCCACAGATAGAAGCTCTCTAAGTGGCGATGTATCTATCTTCACTATGATTGATAGCTACTACGAGATTGAGCACTACTGCACCTATGAAGCTATAGAAAACTATAGAAAACTCGTGCAATAATAGAGCTATCCCAAAGAGTACAATATCAAACAAGAGCTGTGTGTAGCCTGCTTTGAATCCTGTCTTATCCTGTATAAATAGAGCTAATATGCCTATGCCCCCAAGACTCCCACCATGTCTAAACAAAGCTAAGAGACCTACTCCAGTAGCAAAGCCAAATAAAACGGCTCCAGTCAGCGGCTCCAGATAGTCAAATGTCAATACCAATGGAAAGTATGTCGTCAATATTGAAAGTAGTAGAACCGATATAAATGTCCTGAATACAAACTGGAAGCCAAAGCGACTATAACCTAACCAGTAAAATGGAATATTGACCACAAAAAAGACGGGGCCAAAAGACCAGCCTGTGGCATAGGATATCAGGATAGCCAGACCAGCTGTTTGCCCTGTAATGAATCCTAAACACGTCAAAATATAAATACCAAAAGATGCCATAGACACACCAAACACTACTGCCTGGATGTCATCTATCAAAGAGTGTTTAGGCTCTTCGATCACTTCATTTTCTACCATGCTTCATTTTTAGAGAGATCCACTCTCCTTTATTGATCTTAGATACTTTTTCGAATCCTACCTGATCATATCTCTCTGTGATGATCGGCTCATCCTCGACTAAGAGACCAGACAAAACTAAAACGCCCTCAGGGGCTAAACGTTTATTGAGTTCCTCTGCTGAGTCCAGTAGCACCTGCCGATTGATATTCGCTAAGATGATATCATACTGCTCTACTGGCGTATCAGTGATGACACATGCTTCCAGTCTGATCGTATCGGTATCATTTAGCTGGATGCAGTCATGAGCACATTTGATAGCTTGCTCATCATAGTCGATGCCATATATATCCTCAGCACCCAGCATATGAGCTAATATGGCCAAAATCGCCGTACCACAACCAAAATCAAAGACTTTAGTCCCAGCGAAGTCCAACAGCTCCATCTGCTGCATCATCATGTAGGTAGTCTCATGATGTCCTGTCCCAAATGCCAACTCAGGATCTATAATAATCTCATGCTTGACCTCCTCGAGAGGCTCATGAAAGCTCGCTCTCACACCACAAAAGTTCCCTACGATTATAGGTTGGAAAGACTCTTCCCATTTTTTATTCCAGTTTTCTAATGGTAACTGCTCGATGCTCAGCTCGCTATCTAAAAATGGAAGTGACTCTGCTGTACTCTTAGCTCTATCAAGCACCTCGGCGGACTCATGGTATATCGTCAGTCCGCTATCATCCTGCTCTACAGCAGATATTTCTTCATCAGCTATCATTGCCAAAATGATCTCTTGATGTTCTTCTGATTCTACTGGGATATAAAGCTTATAATAGAATCCTTCCATATTGATATGTATTTTATAAGATGACTGCTAATGAGTCTGATGTTGATGCCGTATAGTTGATGCTGCGACTCCCATATTTTGATCAAAGGGCTTATCAGGATAGAGGTCCCGAAGGCCGATTTTGACAATCGCTAAATGGTGCACTGCGTGATCATATGCATACATGACCTCTCGACCGATAGAGGTCTGGACAACAGGCCGGACACCTGGCTCGAGCTCAAAATCTGCTTTAACTGTGATCACTTGATCCTCATCTATATTTTGGAGACCATCTTTGAGAGATTCAAATGAGCGTTTGGCATAGTCCATATCTGACTCTATCTGAGCATCTCTATCTCGCTGGCAATAATCTACGAGCTGGCATTCGCACTGCTGAAGTAGACAATTGAAAAAGTCATAAATATGCCGAAAATGCTTACCAAGGGTCGAACCATTATAGAGCTCCAGCTCTCGATCATAATCCTGCGAATCGATCAACTCTATAGTAGATATGATCTGATCGATCAGCCTTACAGCTCCAGTTTTACAGTTCATATGGGGCAAGATACTCAATTATATATTTCTTTCTTTGCGGCCTTGAGGGTGTTCATCATGAGAGCAGCTACTGTCATGAGACCGACACCTCCAGGTACTGGCGTGATATGAGATGCCTTCTGTGATACATTGGCATAGTCCACATCGCCGACGAGACGATAGCCCCTTTTGCGAGTAGGATCTTCTACTCTATTGATACCTACATCTATTACTACAGCTCCCTCTTTGACCATATCTGCTGTGATATAGTTAGCTCGGCCTATCGCAGCTATCAGGATATCTGCTTGACGTATTTCTTCTTCTGCATTCTTAGTGCGGCTATGTACGACTGTCACAGTAGTATTGCCAAAAGCTCTCTTCTGGCTCATCAATATAGCCATAGGCATACCCACGATATTACTACGACCTACGACTACACATTTCTTACCAGAGGTCTCTATGTCATATCTCTCGAGCATCATTAATATCCCTTGAGGAGTAGCAGGGAGATATGCTGGTAGGCCCAGTGCCATTCTTCCAAAATTCATCGGGTGAAATCCATCCACATCCTTTTTAGGATCTATGGTGAGATTCACCACTTCTGGATCAATATGCCTCGGCAGCGGGAGCTGTACGATATAACCATCTATATATGGATCCTCATTGAGATCTCTCACGATATCCAGTAGCTCTTCTTGACTGATAGACTCGTCTTTTTTGATCAGAGTGGACTCAAATCCCACTTCATCACAAAATTTCACTTTACTACGCACATATGATTGGCTCGCAGGATTGTCGCCTACTAAGACCGCTGCAAGATGAGGTACTTTCCCTCCTTTTTCTTTTAGATCATCGACTTCTTTTTCGATTTCTTTTTTGAGCTGAGCTGAGAGAAATTTCCCATCTATCACTTCCATAATATGCGCTGTAATATCAATTAAATATTAAAAAAGTAAATATGAGGAATTAAGCGAAAAGGAAGAACTAATATTGAGTATTAAAAAATAAATGTCATGTATCGTCGCTCAGCCTTCTGGTTTCTATCATTTGCCATTTCAGTACTATTAATATCGTGCAGTTCCCGTCGAGATATCGATGCACATGCCACAGAGTATACTATTGCTTTCGGTAGCTGCAATAAGCAGTGGGAGCCGCAACCAATGTGGGAGCAGATAGTGAAAAATGATCCTGATCTCTGGATATGGACTGGTGATATCATCTATGCCGATACTGAGGATATGGATGAAATGAAAGCTATGTATGATACTCAAAAATCTAACAAGCAGTATCAGCTACTAAAAAATCGGTGTCCGATAATAGGAGTCTGGGATGATCATGACTACGGTGCGAATAACGCAGGTAAAGAGTTTGCCAAAAAGGCAGAAAGTAGGGATTTACTTTTTGACTTCCTCGACATCCCGAGTAAAGATCCAGCACGCCAACGCCAAGGAGCCTATCAATCATATGAATATAACATTGATGATATACTATTGAAAGTCATCCTTTTAGATGTCAGATACTTCAGGGATACATTAGGCACGCCAGATGGCACTATGCTGGGATTAGATCAGTGGGAGTGGTTTGAGTCTGAGCTCAAAAAGAGTAATGCCGATATCAATATAATAGCTGGTGGTGTACAGTTTCTCCATGTCGATCATGGGTATGAAAAATGGTATAACTATCCAAAAGACTACGTTCGACTACTCTCACTACTCAGTGCTCCACATGTGAAAAATCCTATACTTATCAGTGGAGATCGTCATATCGCAGAGGTGGCAGCTCTCACCCATCGAGATCAGCTCATCACAGAAGTTACATCGAGCGGCATGACCCATAGCTATGAAGCTCTCAAAAGGGAAACTAACCGATATCGCAAAGGCCCACTCGTCACTGTCAAGAACTTTGGGCTATTAAAAATCTCTAACCACAAAGTGGATATAGAACTACATAATGAACAGAACGATGTGCTCTATCGGCATACTGTCATGCTGGATTGATTTCATATACCTCAATATTTCGCCCTCATCCCCAAAATTTTAGGCATCTATATATTAGCAGTATATTACATCCATAATAACACCATCTCTAAACTATGTCTGTCGTCCACACCTACTCTGACAATGAAAAAATCCTTGTATCGATAGACTGCATCATCTTTGGATTTGATCAAAACCAGCTGAATCTTTTACTTTTCAAGCGAAAAATTGATCCTTTTAAAGGTGAATGGTCGCTGGTAGGCTCATTTGTCAATCCCGAAGAAGATGTTCAAAACGCAGCAGTTCGAGTATTACAAGAATACACTGGTATAGACGAAATATTCATGGAGCCATTAGCATGGTATGGTGATGTCGATAGAGATCCAGGAGGCAGAGTGATATCAATGGCTTACTACTCATTAGTCAGGATCGATGAGTCAAAAGTCATCAAAGCCGACTCCTATCAAGCGAAATGGTTTGCCATAGATGAGATCCCACCTCTGATCCTCGATCATGATCAGATGGTGCAAGATGCACTCGACAAGCTCCGAAGAAAGGCACGATATGAACCTATTGGATTTGAGCTATTACCAGAGAAGTTCACCCTGCCACATCTCAAGAGATTTTATGATGCCATCTATCAAAAGGATCTCGATCGTCGAAACTTCAGAAAGAAAATCATCTCTATGGGCATTCTCACCAAGCTGGATGAAAAGGACAAGTCCACTTCCAAAAAAGGAGCCTACTTGTATCAGTTTGATGCCGATAAATATGAAGAGCTTCGCTCTAAAGGATTCAATTTTGTGATATGACATTGGCAGCATAGCCTACTCACGCCAATAGTAGATATGGTATCTATTTGATCTCCTATTATCTTGGACTATAGTATAAAACAGTAACTATCATGGGGCCTCTGAAGGGAATCAAAATAATCGAAATGGCTGGAATCGGCCCAGGCCCATTCGCTGGTATGCTATTAGCTGATATGGGTGCTGAGGTCATCTCTGTAGAGCGTCGTGCTATGGATGTGGTCATACCTGACTGCAATCGTCGAGGAAAAAAGTCAATCGCTCTCAACCTGAAGGATCCCGATGAGGTAGAAATACTGCTCCAATTAGTGAAAAAGGCGGATGTCCTTTTTGAGGGATTCAGGCCAGGCGTGATGGAGCGACTCGGTATAGGGCCGGATGTCTGTCATGAGCGTAATCCTCGCCTGATCTATGCCCGTATGACTGGCTGGGGTCAATATGGCCCGCTCGCCAAAGCAGCAGGACATGACATCAACTACATATCGCTCACTGGTAGCCTGCATGCCATCGGGACTCAAGGCACTCCACCTGTCCCCCCACTCAATCTGATAGGGGACTATGGCGGAGGAGCTATGTTTTTAGTCACAGGTATTTTGGCTGCTTATATTGAAAGTCTAAAATCAGGAAAAGGTCAAGTCATTGATGTAGCCATGACGGATGGCTCAGCTTTGTTGATGTCGATTTTCTATACGCTCGATGGGATGGGCCAATGGACTCCAAAACGAGAAGCTAATATGCTCGATGGAGCGGCTCATTATTATGGATGCTATGAGACATCTGATGGGCGCTATGTGAGTATCGGTGCTATCGAGCCTCAGTTTTATGAATTGCTCAAAAAGCTAATGGGACTCGATGAAGCGACTTTTAAAGCTCAAAATAATGCTGCTAAATGGCCTGCTCTCAAGGTGGAACTTCAGAATATATTCCGATCAAAAACACAGAAAGAATGGTGTGACATACTGGAAGGCACTGATGTATGCTTTGCGCCAGTATTGAGCTATCAAGAGGCTCCACTGCACCCACATAATCAGGCTCGACAGACCTATATATCTGTGGATGGGATGACACAGCCTGCTCCTGCACCACGATTTTCTCGGACTCAGAGTGAGGTATCTCACGGACCTCGTCCACTTGGTGGTGATAGAGATGAGATTATCTCTTCTTGGATAGACGCATAAAAAAAGCCCGCTATTTTAGCGGGCCGATTTTCCTTAATAAGCAACCTATCTATTGCTGTGAGTTGTAACCTACTATTACGACGCATATATTATTGATAGGTCACTATTCAGATGTTCTTTTATTTTCCCGACCAGCTCGGCTTCCTTTTTTCTAAGAAAGCAGCTGAACCTTCTTTGAAGTCTTCTGTCTCTGCCAGCCTGCCAAAAGCAGCTACCTCCATTGCAAATCCATTTTTGTCTTGATCCAGAGCGGCATTAACTACCTGGATAGATTCAGCTATAGCTAATGGTGCCTTAGTCGCTATTATTGCGATGATACTTTTAGATTTGTCGAGCAGCTCTTCTTGAGGTACGACATGATTAGCAAGTCCTAGGCGATGGGCCTCTTCAGCAGCTATCATATCACCAGTCAGTGTCAGTTCCATGGCCTTTCCTTTACCTATCAGATAAACCAGTCGCTGTGTACCACCATATCCAGGTAAGATCCCAAGATTCACTTCTGGCTGACCGAACTTAGCATTCTCTGCAGCTATACGCATATGACATGCCATGGCCAGCTCACATCCCCCTCCCAATGCAAATCCATTGACGGCTGCAATCACAGGTCTATGAAAGTGCTCGATCTTATGAAATATATCCTGTCCCCGCTGACTTAGTGCCATAGCACCTGCCTCGTCGAGCTCTGAAAACTCTGATATATCTGCACCTGCTGCGAACGCTCGATCCCCGGTACCCGTGATAATCACTCCTTTTGCACCCAGCACTCTCTCATCTTCTGTGAAAGCCTGTATTAAGTCTAAGAAAACATCATTATTCAGTGCATTAAGCGCCTTGGGACGATCTATGGTCAATATTATTATTCCTTCTTCTTCGATTAATTTGATGGCTTTGTATCCAGACATATCTTTTATTTATAAAGGTATTCTTTTCTATTAGTGAATAGATTGACCAATAAGTTTGTTTATTGACTTCTCAGTTTAGCGTATACTTTACAGTTATTATTCTCGACGCTTATTATCTTGTGCTGAGGTATACTTACTCCATGGATAACAATACACTAACTACAAACTGGACAACAGTAAAAGCTCCAGGTCGGATCAACCTCATCGGCGAGCATACAGACTATAATCTTGGCCTCGTACTACCTGCATCTATAGACAAATATGTGACTGTTAAAATGGCCGCCAATGGGATGGAAAATGAATTTTCGGCTATTGCCAAAGATCTAAATGACCAATATAACGGACAACTCGATCACCTCCGGCTATCCACTAAATCATGGGCAAATTATCTAATAGGCATACTGGATCAATTACAAAAGCGAGGCTATCATATACGTGGCTTTCAATGCGAGATCAATAGTAATATACCTATCGGAGCAGGACTTAGTTCCTCTGCGGCATTAGACTGTGGTCTCATTAAGGCTCTTAGCGAAACATTTGATCTGAATCTTTCTAATTGGGATATTGCAAAAATTAGTAAAGCATCAAACAATCAATTTTTAGGAATTCAATCGGGTATCTTAGATCAATTTGCAAGTGTATTCGGTGAAAAAGATACTGCGCTAAAAATGGACTGTCGCTCATTAGAATACGACAAAATACCGATCCACCTGGGAGAATACGAGCTGGTCTTAATCAATACCAACGTAAAACATCAACACACAGAATCAGGATACAATGACCGCCCCAGCGAATGTCAAGAGATAATATCTATCATTAATTCGCAGACTGATCTCAACCTCACCTCTCTCAGAGATCTGACTATGACACAGCTCCATGCATGCAGACCTTTTTTATCTCCGACACTGTATGCACGAGCTAAATTCATCATAGAAGAAAATGATAGAGTCGAATCATTCGTAAAAGCAATGCAGTCCAATGATATAAGGCATATGGGCCAACTACTCTACGAATGTCATGATGGCCTATCGCAAGAATATGAAGTCAGCTGCCCTGAGCTCGACACATTAGTGGATATCACACGTGATATCCCAGACGTTGCGGGTGCTCGTATGATGGGAGGAGGTTTTGGTGGATGTACACTCAATCTGATAAACTCCTCAATGGTAAAAAAAGCAGTGGAAAATATTCTTGAAAAATACCAAACCGTCCATGGCATAAAAGCAGAAGCATACCATGTCCATATCGAAAACGGAGTACACGTACTAAGTGTAAAAACTCACTAATCGATAGACCTCACCTACTACTATCATGGGTGCCTTCTCAAAATATCCCTCTCCGAGCTTTTCATCAATAATAGTCTTGAGCTCATCATCTTTCAAAGCGATAGTTTTGATGGCCTTGCATACTTTATAAAAGCGATCAATATCGTGACTGGGATAAGGCTTTGGACTCTCCACATACCTTAAAAACTCTGCAAACGGACGGAAATAATAAAAGGCATATTGCTGAGGATCATGAAATGCTAAATAGGTAAAAATCATTTGCCTATCTTCATGATAGTGAGAGGCAAAAGGAAAATCATCTCTTCGTTCTATCATATATACCTGATCAAGTTGGTATATGAATCGATCTACCCTACCAGCCAAGTCTTTATGATCTGCATAGAGATCTCCAAAAGCTGATCTGATCAGGTCGTCATATTTCTGAGATAGATAACTCATTACCATCTTGGGTTGGTAGTCCTGGTCTGTCCATAGTTTAGACTTTCCTGAAAAGGCCGTATCAAACATTGAACTGAAAGACATGGCATCCATGTCCCAATACTCCTGATATTGCTCTAATAGCTCCCAGATATACCATTCTTCATAGTCAGGATCTGCGAGTATCTTCTTATACTCCCTTATGGCTTTTTTGATTTTCTCCAGCTTCATATTCTATCTCGAGGTATTCTATTCATGCGCTTATCGCAATATAGGGCTTACCCTAATACGTTTTAAGGGCATCACCGCAGGCGCAAGCGAGCGTATGAAAATAATTTTGATCACAAACCTATGTACATGAAACGATATATTCTAATGCTTTTAGTCCCGATAGCTTTTGGCTCCTGTCAATCAGACAAAATCAAAGGGCTCCAAAAAGAAGTAAACACAAAGGATCAGCAAATCAATCAACTCAATGAGCAGATCACTCACATGCAAGAGACTAACTCCAGCCTCCTCGATCGCATGGCCGATCTGTCAATAATTAATCAAACAGATGCTCGTAGTATTCAGTCTTCGCTTGAAAATATTAATAGACAAAACGCCTATATCCAAGACCTCACCGATAAAATACATGAGAAAGACTCGATCAATCTGGCACTCGTCACTAATCTAAAACGATCTCTCATCAATATGGATGATGAAGATATACAGGTCGAGGTCAAAGGCAGTGCCGTCTATGTATCGATCGCCGATAGGCTATTATTTAGCTCAGGTAGCACCAGGATATCCCCAGCCGCTAAAGGTATCCTCTCCAAAGTCGCAGCTGTCATCAATGATCATGATCAACTGAATGTACTGGTGGAAGGTCATACCGATGATGTACCTATCACAACGGAAAAAATATCAGACAACTGGGACCTGAGCGTACTCAGAGCCACTGCTGTAGTACGTACACTCACCGATGAGTACTATGTAGCACCAGAGCGTCTCACAGCAGCTGGACGGGGCAGCCATGTACCAAAAATGAACAACAACACTTCTGCGGGGCGAAGCAAAAATCGTCGTACAGAGATCATTATTACTCCTAAGTTAGATCAGTTCTTCAAGTTATTGGAGAGTCCAGAGTTGGTGGGATAGGGGCTCCCCTATCTCACTTTTTCTTATGCTCTCGCTGTCTATGCCAATGTGCTAAGCTCATTCATCTCGAGACCATCGCTGAGGATGGAGTGATCCTCATGTACTGGCAGAGCCTCCACAGCTCGGAGATTTCGCTCAATAGCACGTGACCTTACTCCTACGTCATCTATAGTTTTCGAGGCTTGCTGGAGCTTTGTCTGCACCTTATCGAGGACAGAGCCAAACTTGCCAAATTCCGTTTTGACAGCACCTAATATCTTCCAAACCTCACTGCTCCGCTGCTGTATAGCAAGTGACCTAAATCCCATCTGTATACTATTGAGAAAGGCAGCAAGATTAGATGGGCCTGCCAGTACGATCTTATACTCACGTTGCAGCTGCTCCATCAGGCCAGGATGTCTGACGACCTCCGCATACAGACTCTCTATTGGTAAAAATAAAATACCGAAATCCGTAGTATGTGGAGGCGCTATATACTTTTGGCTGATATCCTTAGCCATAGACTTTACGGTATTGAGTAGCTGCTTGACAGCCGCCTGTATTTGATCAGCTTCTCCTGACTCATAGGCATCTACCAGCTGTTCGTATCGGTCCATTGGAAACTTTGAATCTATAGGCAACCACACTTCATTCCCCTTTTCTTTACCTGGGAGCTTCAGTGCAAACTCTACATGACAGCCACTACCTGGTATGGTAGCGACATTGAGACCATATTGGTCAGGTGTCAGTATTTGTTCGAGAATATTGCCGAGTTGGATTTCTCCCATTACACCCCGTGTTTTGACATTGGTCAATACTTTTTTTAGATCGCCCACTCCGGCTGCCAGACTTTGCATCTCACCCAGTCCTTTTTGTACGGCTTCTAACTGTCTACCTACTAACTCAAAAGACCTACCCAGTCTTTGCTCGAGTGTTTTACTTAATTTCTCATCTACAGTGTGACGCATCTTCTCGAGCTGTGTATTATTGTCACGCTGTATAGATTCTAATTGTCGAGAGACCTCTTCCTTTACTCGATGAAGTGACTTCACGATCGATTCTTGGAGCGACTCGAGTCTCATATGATTCATCTGTGCTGTGTCGGTCATTTGCTTTTGAAATTTGTCTAAGCTCTGGCCCTGCTGCTGTGAGATCACTTGCAGACCTTGAGTTAACGACTGTTGGAGCCCATTGGCACTAAGTGAAATGTCGTCTCTATTATTTTTGAGCTCTTCTCGTAGCGTAGTATCATGCTGTTGTGATAGCCGGTGAGATGTTTGTCGTATCATCTCCAGCTCACCACCGTAGTCAGGGCATTTTTTGAGAAGATTCACTATGAGATTTGCAATAGATATTAAGCCCACTAAGGCTAACACAATGAGAATATACATGTCCATTTTTGAATCGGTTTTGGCACAAGTATATAGTCCTAAATGCAACGTATCTGCACGATATCGATTTCAGTATTTTTTATATCATTATACCATGAAGGCTGATAAAGTACAGATAGAAAGGTCGTGGAAAGAATTGCTCAAGGATGAGTTCGAAACTGAATACTTTCAAGAACTGTCGACCACACTGAAGCAGAAAAAGAAAAACGGTATTACAATATACCCTCCAGGACCTCTCATATTCAATGCTTTTAATCTCACGCCTGTAGATCAAGTAAAAGTGGTCATCATTGGTCAAGACCCATATCATGGCCCAGGTGAAGCTATGGGCCTATCATTTTCGGTGCCACGGGGTGTCCGCATCCCTCCATCGCTTAGAAATATATATAAAGAACTATCCGATGATGTAGATTTTGAGATCCCAAATCATGGGGATTTAAGCAGTTGGGTTACACAGGGAGTATTCTTGCTCAACGCTATGCTCACCGTAGAACATAAAAATGCAGGATCACACAAAAACATAGGTTGGCAAAAATTTACTGATGCTGTCATATCACGACTCTCAGATGAAAAATCTGGCCTGATTTTTCTTCTATGGGGGCGTTTTGCACAATCAAAACAAGTATTAATTGATACTAATAAACACCATGTCCTGACAGCAGCTCATCCGTCCCCTTTAGCTCGAGGTGCCTACTTTGGATCAAGGCATTTCTCTAAAACAAACACCCTTTTGAATGAAATGAATAAACCGACGATTAATTGGAAATTACCTGATTAGTCATGTTATTTGTACCATGAGTATAGAGATCACTCGACAGCATAGGACATTCCTTTTCATCAGTTTTATATTATTAGGCTTGGCAGTAGTATTGGGTGCATTTGGTGCTCACATGTTAGAGTCGAGACTATCTGTCAAGTATATGGCCACCTATAAGACGGCTAATCTCTATCATTACATTCATGCCCTTGGCATGGCTATTTCCACAATTGCCTTAGCAGCGGTGCGGAGCAGTAGAGTCAGCCTGATCAATCTATTCTTTTTGATTGGTCTTTTATGTTTCAGCGTGGCTCTTTATGTACTATCTTTTAATGAATATCTCGATCTACCACAGCTTAAGATTTTAGGAGCAGTGGCACCGATCGGTGGTATTGCCTTTATCATTGCTTGGTTGATGACAGCACTTGAGATTCGCCCTCGATAGATTTTTACCATTTCATTAATGTCGCATTAACGCTCCTTAACATTCTCACATAGTCTTTATTGCAAACGATTAAGACAACGTAAAATGACTTAAGGAAAATTAATAACGAGCACGTTGCTCATTAAAATGTAGACATTATGAGACATTCACTTATTACGTTCTTTGCCATATTCGGCCTTTTAGGCATCACGACATCTCAAGCTCAGATAGATGCAGGTGTCCGTACAGGAGTCTTTATATCTAATATAGATCACAGAGGTAATACTGAAGTCATTGACCAAGTGTCCTCGTCTATGATCAGTGAGCAGCTGGGAGTCTTTGGAGAGTACACACTGTCTCCTTCATGGACTATCAAAACAGGGGCTACATACGTAAAGAAAGGGACCGTACTCTCATATGATGAATCCATCGGCGTTGGAGGATTTGATATACCTGTAGGTATACGTGCCAAGTATCAGAGTGAGCATATTGATATACCGCTGACAGCTCAGTACTATTTTGGTTATAATGATACTAAGTATTTTGTCAGTGCAGGAGGTGGGTATTCTTTGGCTACCGGTGCATCTATTCGTCCACAGGCCACCGCTCTTTTTGGATTCAACTTGCCAGAGATCAGTATTCCAACAGACGACATCAATACCAGCATATACTACGGTACTATAGGAGTGGGAATATCTCATCCAGTAGGCCCTGGAAAAATAATAGGTGAAGTAGGATATCAGAATTCTTTCGAATCCGTAATCCCAAATACAATTATCGACTTAGATATGAAAAATAAAGGTTATTCAGTAGGTATCGGCTACGCAATGTCGTTTTGACCGATAGGGTCGCCAGGATAAAGTTCGTGGCGGCCTTTTTATATTTCTTCGAGGGTCTCTTTCTTTCTATTCTTATACCATATAAAACCCAATAGTCCTATCAATACGTAAGGGAGAGAAAGCATATAAAGTATACCATTATTAAGACCTTTACCTGCAGATCCTCCATTCTCAAGATTAGACTCAGCTGCTATTTTACACATAGGGCACTGAGCTATCAGCTCTATAGCGACTGAAGATATTAGAATAAGACTTATTACGATTAGTATTCGCTTCATGATTCTAAAATTAAGGTATACTAATGATTATAACAAGGTGATAACATCAAGTATATAATCGGTCCAGTTAAGGCGACATACAGCCAAAGAGGGAATACCCATCGAGCCATCTTTACATGTCTCTGAAACTGATTAGTGTATGCTCTGATGTAAGTGAATAGAATAAAAGGTAAGATGACAGCCGCTAAGACTATATGAGTAATCAAAAGAAAGAAATACGCATATCGTATTGCTCCTACTCCACAGTATTTTGTCTCAGGAGTGGTAATATGATATAATACATAGCCCAAGAGAAAAAGAACAGATGTAGCCAAGGCTAATGTCATCATTTTACGATGCTGATTTGCCATACCCTTTTTGATAAATACTAATGCTATAATCAAAAACAAGGCTGTCAAGCCATTGAGAAATGAATAAACTGGTGGCAAGAAAGTAAAATCTATATCTGTAGGTATTTTAATTTTTCTCATTAGTACGACTAATAAGAATACCGCAGCCGATACGACCCAAGTTAATTTGTTCAGCTTGGTTTCTAATTGCTTATTTGCTGGAAATACGTCTTTACTCATTTCTCTTTTTTGTTTAATCTTCTAATTCTCTCTCAAGCTTTATTTCTCGATTCTTAGGCAATGGAATAACAACTGACAAATGTCTTATAAGTTCTTTAGATATATCCTTGTTACCAGGGTAGGTATTACGCACGATCCCAGCCGAATCAATTAAGATAAAATGATCATCTATTAAATCTTTCATTTTAGCGGATGGGTCAGAAGTCACCTTTGATATTTTATCAAAATTAGTAGATGCCGCAGAGCTATAAATAGCAAAGTAATCTCTATCTACTATTCTCTCTCCTACCTTATTCAGCAATTCGATACCTTTAGTATCCTCATCACCTCTTGTATGTATTAATGCCGCAGTACCATATGGCACTAATTCTTTAATAGCACGAATAACTGACGCATCTACTTCTTTAGGTTTCAACTGCTCTTGAGATTCTAACCTGTATTCTAATCCATACTTCAAATAGAAATATGAACCGAAAGGAGCTCCAATCAAAACTAACACCACAGCTGCAGCGATAAGATATTTTCGTAAGTTCTCTGGCATAAGTTCCTATGTAATGAATCTATTGTATAACCACAAGTGAATAAAAATGATCAACAAATGGTATAAAAAAAGGCGGTAATACCGCCTTTTCTTTATTTTATCATAAGTAGTAGAACAATAGATTAATGACTATCATCTGCATGATATGTTTCAGCTGATGGCTGCGTCAACGTCTCTACTGATCTTTCATTTTTTTCAATTACTTTCTGTCTATTGCCTTTCCATGCTGTACCCTCGTACAAGAAAGCAATAATACCCCACACTAATAAAAATAGTGGCAGTAGTACAGATCGTACCATTCCTGGCATCTCGTACTTCATATGCATGAATTCATATACTATGAGATATGCCTTTACCAGACTCATGATGATCATCACACCTCCCATAATAACAGCTGGAAAATGTACGCCTGGAATTATGTATCCTTTACCTAATAAGGCAAACAAAACTTCAGCTATTGTTATAATGGCTAATATCGAAATGATTCTAACCGCTGTCTTCTTACCTGCTTCGTAATCGTGTCCCATGACTAATTAATTTAACTTTAGATGATTACAGTAAATAAAATACTAAGAATACAAATACCCAAACCAGATCGACAAAGTGCCAATAGAGTCCAATTTTCTCTACCATTTCATATTCATTCTTACGTGCGACGTAAAGACCTGACGCAGCATTAATACATATGATTAGTAAGAATACCACACCACTGAATACGTGGAAACCGTGGAATCCTGTTATAAAGAAAAATAAGGCACTAAATGCTTTGGGGCCAAAACTCATTTCCTTCGTCATTCCTGCATCTTCCCCTTCTGTTACTTCATATTTCAGTTTATGCCAATGACCATCGACATTATGTATCAAGTATGAATCACCGGGTTGAAAGGTATCACCAGCCTCAATATCATGGCCATCACCTTCTAAGTACTTTCCATACTCCGTATGAGTACCAAAAGGATTTGTATGGTACGAAACGTGTTCTTCGTTTATCAGTGTATTCCACTCCCAAGCTTGACATCCTAAGAAAGCGGCACCGCCTATAATTGTTAAGACCATCCAGAAGACAACTCCATTTTTATTTTCCTGCTGACCTTCTTGTACGGCTCTCACCATAGTAAAAGAGCTTGCCAGAAGTATGAATGTCATGATAGTCACGAAAATGAGTGGCTTGTGATGTGCACTACCTGGTAGCCATTCAGGCACTGTAGAAAAAACGAAGTCTGGTACTGGCCAAGTAGGACTACTCATCCGTAATGCTCCATATGCAATCAAAAACCCAGCAAACGTAAATGCATCTGATAAGAGGAAATACCACATCATCAGTTTACCATAGCTCGCTTTGAATGGTCTTGAAGCTCCATCCCAACTTCCCTCAGTCATCGGACTGTTAGTCTGTGTTAATGTATCTGCCATTGATTATCTACTTAAATACAAGAAGATCAAAAGATAAACCCATAACAAATCGACAAAATGCCAATAGTGTAGAGTTAACTCAAAATTTATTATTCGTTTGTCTGTAATCTTAAATTTTAATGAGAAAGCATTAATCATTGCTATGATCAATGCGACTATACCACCTATCACATGCAAAGCATGAATTCCTGTGATGACATAGAGAAAAGAACCAGCTGGATTCCCCTTCAGATCTACTCCGATCTCAAAAAGTCGGACCCATCCTTCATATTGCAACACAATAAATAAGACACCTAAAACAAAGCTTCCGACAAGAAAGAATTTATATAAGTTTTCTTTCTGACTTTTAAAACTCCTAAAAGATGTATGTAAAAGAATACTACTTATGAGTAATACTGCTGTACTCACAAAGAAAATATTGGGCAATGGAAATTCCAACCAATTACCAGCAGCCTGACGAACGACATAGGCACTTGTAAAAGCCCCAAACATCATTGTAATACTCGCCATCCCAATCCAAAGAGCGAATTTTAAAGGATGGATTCTATTATTAGTGTTGTAGTATTTGTTTGTCATAGACTTTTCCATATTAAAATAACTTATCTATGATTAAAACAATTAATACCATCGGTATATACATCAACGAAGAAAACATTAATTGCTTCGCTGATCCTAAATCAAACTCTTTGTAGAACTTAACACTATAGAAGAGATACATGGCCGTCATGAGGCCAAGAACTACACTGGCAGTAACACCAGAATATCCGTAAACATACAAGCTCAGACAAAGACCAATAAGAAGTACAGCATATGCAATAGATGAACTTGCTATATTTCTCTGTATTGATCCATCCGCATTCGTGGGCACAAAATTGAAGCCAGCATTCGAATAGTCTTCATGTCCTAAAAATGCTATAGACCAAAAATGAGGATATTGCCACGCAAATTGAATAGCAAACAACAACAACGCTAAGATCGTCAATTCACCAGAATATGCGACGACCCCTATTAACATTGGCATCGCACCAGCTACAGCACCTACAAAGACAGCTGCTCTGCTATATCTTTTCATCGGTGTATATACAAATGCATATAAAACAAATGCCAACATGCCCGTAAAAGCGGCCATAACATTGAACGTCGCTAAGGCAGTAATTCCCATTAAACAAAGCATACCCGCAAATAACACCGCACTTGCTGTACTCATGCGCTCAGATGGAAGAGGTCTACCGGCGGTGCGCTTCATCAACTTATCATAGTCTTTCTCCAAGACTTGATTTATCGCATTACTCGCACCAGCAACACCAAATCCTCCTAAAGCTAACGTTAGAATGGAAGCGAGTGAAGCATCTAATCCAGTAGCAACATAATACGCTCCTACAGCAGTGAAAACAACTAAACTTGTCAAACGCATCTTCACTAACATCGCATAATCCGCCATATGGCTTATTACACCTGCTTCTGAATGAGAATTGCTATATGTCTTTACAGAACTACTCAAGAGTAACTGGATTAGTGATTATCGATTTCTGCTTTCTCCTTCTCAGTAAGCGGTATATACTGTGGAATATAATCCTCACCATCCTTACCATAATCGTAAGCCCATCTATGTACTGTTGGGATATTTCCTTCCCAGTTACCATGACCAGCTTTGATTGGTGTAGTCCACTCAAGTGTTGTAGCTAACCAAGGGTTCTTAGTCGTTTGCTCCTTACCATGGTTTATTGACCAGATGAAGTTTACGACAAATAATACCTGAGCAAAGAAAACAATGATAGCGGCAATGGTAATGAATTCATTCATCGTGGTGAATTGCCCAAAAGCATCAAAGCTATCGAATCTGTAATATCTTCTCGGAACACCGGCCATACCCAAATAATGCATAGGCCAAAAGATCATATAGGCACCTATTAAGGTGATCCAGAAATGAATACGTCCTAAAGTTTCATTCATGAATCTACCGAACATCTTAGGGAACCAATGATAAATCCCCGCAAACATCCCGAAGAATGCAGCAACACCCATCACAATGTGGAAGTGTGCAACAACAAAATATGTATCATGAAGCTGTATATCCAGCGCACTGTTACCTAAGAATATCCCAGTAAGACCACCAGAAATGAATAGTGATACGAAACCGATAGCGAAAAGCATTGGAGAATTCAAACGTATACTTCCTCCCCATAAGGTTGTAATCCAGTTAAACACTTTTACCGCTGATGGTACAGCAATAATCAATGTAAATACCACAAAGAAATTAGAGATGAAAGGATTAACTCCTGACATAAACATGTGGTGCGCCCAAACGATAAATGATAAGAATGCTATCGATGCAATCGAATAAACCATCGCTTTATAGCCGAAAATAGGCTTACGTGCATGGACAGATAACACTTCTGACACGATACCCATCGCTGGAAGTATGATAATATATACCTCTGGATGCCCTAAGAACCAGAACAAATGCTGGTATAAGATAGGACTACCACCTACATAATCTAATGCTTGTCCATTAATGAATATATCACTGAGGTAAAAACTCGTACCTAAGGATCTATCTGACATCAATAAAAAGAAACCAGAAACTAATACTGGGAACGAAAGGAGTCCAATAATTGCAGTTATAAAAAATGACCAAATAGTCAATGGCATTTTCCAAAGACTCATTCCTTTAGTACGTAGATTAAGTACAGTTGTGATATAGTTAATACCCCCTAATAGTACTGATACTACGAAAAATGTCAGACTAACTAACCATAACGTCATACCAGCTCCAGATCCACTGGAGGCCTGCGGCAAGGCACTTAGCGGTGGATAAGCTACCCAACCACCTGAGAAAGGCCCCGTACTCAAGAAGAGTGAGAAGAACATAACGACACCAGCCAAAAAGAAGAACCAGTATGATAGCATATTCAATAAAGGAGAAGCCATATCTCTGGCACCAATCTGCAATGGAATCAATAAGTTACTAAAGGTTCCACTTAGTCCGGCTGTCAAAACAAAGAATACGATAATCGTACCATGCATGGTCACTAATGCGTAATAAAACTGAGGGTCCAATGTTCCCATACCAGTCTCTTCATTAATCATGATCCACCTACCTAAGAACGGCTTTAACCAAGCTACACTCTCATCAGGGAATCCTAACTGTAAACGGAAGATTACTGACATCGCAGCACCTATGAGTGCCCAAAATATACCAGTAAACAAAAACTGCCGTGCTATGATCTTATGATCAAGGCTGAAGATGTATTTAAAAATGAAGCTCGACTTATATTTATCTTCATGATGGTGCTCATGAAAATGATCATCGAATCCTTGCTCCTCAATTAATACTTCCTCATCAAATGTTTTCACTAAAGACATACTAAGATGTTTAAATATTTTGTGAGATAATTCTCATCTCAATTCTTCTATTATTCTGGCGTCCCTCTGCAGTGTCATTCGTATCTGCAGGACGAGCTTCACCAAAGCCAACAGACTTTAATCGAGATGCTACGATTCCTTTGTTGATCAAATAGTTAGTTACAGTCTTTGCTCTTTCATCAGACAATATCAAGTTGGAATCAGTATTACCTGTATTATCTGTATGTCCGGATATCTCTATACTTACGTCACTATAATCCTTAAGGATTTCAGCAACCTTATCTAATTCATATTTAGAATCTGCCTTAAGCTCCGCCGATCCTGTATTAAAGAATACGTTTGTTAATCTAATAGATGCTTCACTAGGATCATCCATGATAATGGCTGACTCAAACTCACTTTCTAACTCAGCAGATCTTGCAGCTACTTCGTAATCCAATAATTGACCTTTGAATGGATCATTGTCAGTATTCCGTACATTCTGTACGTAGTAGCTTGTTTGTTGAGCTAACCAATCATTATACTCCTCCTCAGATACTATTTTCACAATACGTTTCATACTGTAGTGGCCTTTGCCGCATAGCTCAGCACAGGCTAACTCGTAATCAAAAAGCTCCCATCTTTGAGGGCCATTAGGATCTGACTCATCATAAGGTACTTGCCATTCTGGATATTTACTCAATTCTTCTCTATACTCTTCAGTTGTTTTCGTCGGAGTAAAGACGAAGTAAGTCGGTATGCCTGGTACTGCATCCATCTTAAGTCTAAAGTGAGGTAAATAGAAGTTATGCAATACATCTTTAGCCGTAATCTGTACCCTCACCTTCTTATTGACTGGGAGATATATCTCCGTAGCATGAAAATCATCTACATTTTTAATATCACTCCAGTCTTGTCCTAATGGATTATTAGCGCCATCTATTAATCTAAAATTTTTCGTTCCTAACTTACCATCTGGGCCCGGGTATCTAATATCCCAAGCAAATTGGTACCCCGTAGCTTCAAACTCGATAACTTCTTCAGAAGGATCTATATCAGGCATTACATCGTTCCATACGACAAGACCATTCACCACAAGAAGTACCATCACTACAGCAGGTACACCTGTCCAAACATATTCTAAAGTAGTATTGTGGGCAAAGAACTTACTCTTCACTCCCTCTTTACGGCGATATTTAAAGGCAAACCAGAATAGAGCAATATGTGTCGCTATAAACACTATACCAGTAAATAATAATGTAGTATTAAAAAGGCCATCAATCCTCACTCCATGAGCAGATGCTGCTTCGTGTGGACCGTATCCTAGCATTGAATTCTTATAATAGATAGCTGACGCCACACAATAAATAAGAAACACTGCACAAAAAACTAATAACCATCGAGATTGATTCTCAGTAATACGCTGAGCTACTACCTCCTCTCCACGTATCTCGGAAGTCAAATCAGTAACCTTACCAATTTGAATTGCAATAATGGTTATGAGTACTAAAATTCCGACTATTAAAAGGCCGATCATAATTGTATTTTATACGTGATGATGTAAACTTTCAGTTAAATATGGATCATTCTTCGCTACGAGATTTGATTTACTAAATACCGTGTAGAAGAAATATAAGAATCCACATAAAAATCCAATAGCTGTAAAAATTTCTAAGAAACCAGGTAGAGTGAAACCCGCTTCGAAAGTGGATGCGTGAGCCGCTGCATGATGGCCTGCCTCGGATGCATGAGCTACCATGTCGTGACCATGATCAGCTGCCCCATGTGCGTCTCCATGATGTCCAGCTAACTCATGAGCTGTATGAAGCGCACCAGGTTTGATCATCAAAAAGAAATCTAACCAATGACCAAAAATGACAACCAATCCAACAAATATGAGAGTACCATATTTTCTTTTTGTATCGTTTCTCATAAGAATGAAAAATGGTAACAAAAAGTTTATAACTAAATTGGCGTAAAACAAGACTGGATAATCATCCTGACGAGTTTTAAAGTATATAGTTTCTTCACCAACATTGGCATACCATATCAACATATACTGACTGAACCATAAATAGGTCCAGAAGATACTAAATGCGAACATGAACTTACCTAAGTCATGAAAATGCTCTAAACTGATATTAGGATAGTAACCGTTGCTCTTTAAATAGATTAATATCAAGATCGTCAATGCAATCATAGACACAAATAAACTTGCCAAAGAGTACCAAGCAAACATAGTACTGTACCAGTGTGCGTCGAGAGACATCACCCATTGCCATATAACAAGACAACTTGTAAATCCAGCTATAGGTAAGAAAGTAGCAGTCCACCATCTATTCTTGAAGTGTATTTTATATTCTTTATCATGACGCTCATCCTCTTCTATCGAGTTACTTCTAATTTTAAAGGCAAAATAGAACCAGACGAGTATCACAAGAAAACTCACTATAAACCAACCATTATTCAAGAAAGATGATTTGTGTTCTAATATTTTATCCTCATGAACTGAATGAGAATCGGCCCAATGATATAGATGATTAAGATCAAAAACTGTAGTCAATGTCAATATACCTATCAACACAGCACCTACTATCAAAAACATCGACATAGACTCCCATATTCTTTTAAACTGTATGTGCCATCCTGCCCAGGCAGTATTACACACACTATAAAAGAAAACAGCCATAAAAGATATCCCTGTAAAGAAAACAGAGTTATGCAAAAAATTTGTCCAAAAACGGGTATGATGAGCATCATCTCCAAACCACGTGATCACTAAACTGATCAATCCGAGTGCCATACCACTAAGCAGGATAGTTCGCTGCTTAGCTGGCATACTATATCTTGTCATATTGCTACTATTCATACTATATTAATGATGAGATTCGTCATGGTGATCTGATACCTGATGAGCATCATGTCCCTCATCCATCATATGCTTTTCAGCACTACTATGATGAACCGCTAATGTAGCTGCAGGCACATCAACTTCATTCAATGTATTTACACTTTCGTTATACTCTAATTTCAATTCTTTCGCCTGTAGAGAACGGATATAGTGTATCACTTGCCATCTCTCTTCATAATTTAATTTGTCCTTATAAGCTCCCATCATGTTCTTACCATGCATGATCGCATGATAATATCTACCGTTCGACGCATTAACAAACTCTTCTAACAGGAGATTAGCAGGCTGCACAGGGTATTTACCACCGTCCTCTCTCACCAGATAACCTGCACCATCGCCTTTTTCACCATGACAAATACCACAGTAAATATTATATAGGTCTTTTGCTCCAGCGATACCCGCATCAGTGATTGGATATGGATTATCAATGAGTTCTGCTGTCGCTCTGGCTCTCTCCTCTTCAGTATTACCATATGCATACACCGCATTTCCCACTGCATTTGTGCGAGGCACTGTACCCTTTACAGGTAACTTAGGTTTTGCATACTCATAATATTCGTCTTCTGAACCCCAAGTATTATGATAGTAATAGTTATAATAGTTAGCCTCATAGGCGATACTATGTCCCATATCAGGCATGTACTCACTACCAGTTGAGTTAACGCCCGGTTGCTGACAAGAAAATAATACTACCACGAGGGCACAAAGAAAACTATACTTAATATTCATCAATTTTCCGTTCATAGCTGCTTATATCGTCTTGTTATGAATTTCAGCCGCCCCTGTAGTCTTCAAGAATTTTTCAGCTTGCTCTACTGAAACATGATGTGTATCAAAGGCTAAACAAAATTTATCATCAGTAATCCTTTTATCCAAAATAGGATTTTCAACACCAGGGCCTAATCCACAAACTGTATAAAAAGAAACTACCATACCTATGGCGGCGAATAGTACCGTTAACTCGAATGTTATTGGAATAAAAGCTGGCACTGACCAGTGGGGCTTACCTCCAAATACAATCGGCCAATCTTTAGTAAAGATCCATGTCATACCTAAAAATGCCGTCAATGTACCAATAGCACCATAGATAAATCCTGCGATGTGCAATCTCGACTCCTCCAAGCCCAAAAGTGGATCTAATCCATGAACTGGAAAAGGAGTGTAAACATCATATATATCAAGATGATCTTTATTAGCTTCCTTAATGGCATGCATCAACTCAGTCTCATCGTTGTATAATCCAAATACTATGTCTTTGTTATATTGTCCCATGTTCCTTAGTGACTTTCTTCGTGATGGTGACTACTATATACTTTACCATGCGCTTCAGCTTCATGGTATTCTTCCATTACCTCATTGTGATGAGCTCTGATAGGCCCGACGAACTGATCTCCAGAAGTCTTAAGTATCGACTTTATCTCTGCTACTGCAACAACTGGTGCTACTCTGGTAAACAATAAGAAGCAAACACCAAAGAAGCCCATAGACCCGATGAATATGCCTACCTCAACCCATGTAGGCACATAATAACTCCAACTTGATGGTATATAGTCACGTGCAAGTGTCGTAGCGATAATTACAAATCGCTCAAACCACATACCTATATTGATAAAGATTGACATAAAGAATGTCCACCATATACTCCGACGCATTTTAGCTGACCAGAATATCTGCGGTGATATTACATTACAGAACATCATGCCAAAATATGACCAATAATATGGCCCGAGAGCTCTATTAAAGAATGCAAACTGCTCATAGATATATCCAGAATACCAAGCAATGAAGAGCTCAGTCAGGTATGCCACACCTACTACAGTACCAGTCACAAGTATTACCTTATTCATTGACTCGATGTGACCTAATGTGATATATTCTTGTAAATTAAGTAGTCGACGTGTTATTAACATCAATGTCTGTACCATCGCAAAACCCGAGAAAACCGCTCCTGCCACGAAATAAGGAGGGAATATAGTGGTATGCCATCCAGGTATCACTGATGTAGCGAAGTCAAAACTTACTATCGTATGTACAGAAAGTACAAGTGGAGTAGCTAAACCTGCCAATACTAATGAAAGCGCTTCCCATCTCTGCCAGTGCTTAGCAGATCCGGTCCATCCAAACGCTAAAAATGAATACACTCTCTTTCTAAGACCAGAAGCTCTATCTCGAATGGTAGCAAAATCTGGAACTAAACCAACATACCAGAATAATACTGATACAGTAAAGTACGTCGAGATGGCAAAAACGTCCCAAAGGAGTGGCGAATTAAAGTTTGGCCACAAAGATCCTCTGGTATTCGGATATGGAAATATAAATATCGCCAACCAGATACGTCCCATGTGAATCAATGGATACAATCCAGCACACATTACCGCAAATATCGTCATCGCCTCCGCAGCTCTATTCACTGCAGTACGCCACTTCTGTCTAAAGAGTAATAAGATAGCTGAGATCAAAGTACCTGCGTGACCGATACCTACCCACCATACGAAATTGGTGATATCCCAACCCCATCCGATGGTTCTGTTAAGATTCCATGATCCTATACCTACCCAGATGGTCCAAATGATACAGAATACCATCACACCAGCTAAAAGGGCCGAAATTCCAAATATCGCTAACCACTCTTTTCCTGGAGCTCGCTCCGTAGGGCTGATAAGATCCTCAGTAATCTGATGATATGTCTTACCGCCCTGTACTAAGGGTTCTCTTACTGGACTTACTGTTGCACTCATGTAGTAAGCTTATAGTTTAAATAAGTTTATACTTCTAATGATTCGTCTCTGTTGTTCACTTTCATAGTGTACATGACAGATGATCTCACATTAATTTCTTCTAAAACAATCATATTCAATGGTGATTCCATTTTATCATGGAATTTACCTGACTTCATATTCGTATCTCCGAAAGTAATCGCTCCTGTAGGACATGATGTCTGACATGCACTCTTTACATCTCCATCTTTTAATGGTCGACCTTCTCGCTTAGCAGTCAACTTACCTTCTTGTATTTTCTGTACACAGAAGCTACACTTTTCGATTACCCCTCTTGATCTTACTGTTACATCTGGATTTAATACCATACGAGTAAGATTATCAGCACCAAATGGAATATCTTCTTTGTTGACATTTACTTGATTACCAGGGAATAGATCAGCTGTGGTATAATCTAACCAATTAAACCTTCTCACTTTGTATGGACAGTTGTTTGCACAATATCTCGTTCCAATACATCTGTTATAGGTCATTTGGTTAAGTCCTTCTGAACTATGGTTGGTCGCATTCACAGGACACACATTCTCACATGGAGCATTGTCACAGTGCTGACACATCATAGGTTGATAGACCACGTTTGGATTTTCTACATCTCCGTAGAAATATCTATCAATACGTAACCAAGTCATCTCCTGATGCTTAGATACACGTTCTTTTCCTACGACTGGCACATTATTTTCAGCCATACATGACACCACACATGCACCACAACCTGTACAAGCATTGAGGTCAACGTGCATACCCCAATGGTGTCCTACATCGTATTTCTCTTTTTTATACTCGTCGTATGGATATAGCGTCTGCTCATTGAGGTGTTCATGATGCTCACGCTCATGATGCAGATCTTCAACCGCTTTTTCGAGCTCATCCACGTGCGCCTTTCTGATGATAGATCTATCTGTTAGAGAGCCTTGGAAACCTGAGAATACATTGCCATAACCAGGCGCCAAAGCAGCCTCATCAGCATTAAATTCTTCACCAGTTTTAGCATTCTCAGCAGTGACACCCATAGTATGATGATACTGTACACTACTATAATGTTGCTCTTTTCCTACTTTGCCAGACAATTGAGCATTTGTATTGTAGTATTCAGCTCTTCCCCCTGAAGTATTGATAGCACTACTTACATCTACTCCAATACTCTTTCCTGCACTTCCTACTACTTTTCTACCATATCCTAAAGCAACACTTACTGTGCCTGGGGCCTGGCCAAACTGCTGAATAACAGGAAGGATGTACTCAGCACCATTTATAGTAAGCTTAGCAAGATCTCCATCTTTGAGACCGTTCATTCCTTTGAACTTCTTGACTCCGTCAAAACCAACAGGGACTGACAAATAGTTACCCCAAGTTGTTCTCGTTACAGGATCCGGTAATTCTTGTAACCAAGGATTATTGGCAAACACCCCATTTCCAATAGAAATAGGCTCCACAAACTGAACTTCTAATTCTGAAGAGGCAGCTTTAGAAATACCGCTTAAAGCGCTTGACACATTAATACTTGGTTCTGCTGATGCATTAGAGCTTGTAGAAAAGCTAAACACACCATCATGTAATGCTTTGTCCCAAAATGTATTGAATGACAAGAAAGAACTCTGCTGCGTAAACAAACCAGACTGCCATGCAGACTTCATATAGTCGTAATACGGCTGATCGCTGGTCGCTTGGTATCCCGCCCAAGCTAATATAGACGCTTCAGCTTGTCTTGTATTGAATAGAGGACTGATAGTAGGTTGAATAACACTTACTTCTCCCCTCTTAATCTCTGCGTCACCCCAGCTTTCAAGATAATGATGTACTGGTGCTACAATTTTTGCAGCATCAGAAGTTTCATTCATATCATAGCTCAGTGCGATACTGTTTTTTACACCAGTGAGCGCATCTGTTAATCCTTCAATGAAACTATATTCAAATATTGGATTACACTGATTATATATTACTGTATCTACAGTTCCTCTCTTTATATCAGCAACTAACTGAACTAATTCTTTTTCATCTCCTTGTCTCTGTAAAGAGGCATGATCAAAAGATAGCGTTGAGCCATAATTACCAAGAGCGGCGTTCATTGCATTGACTAAAAGTTGCTCTGACACATTGTTGCTACCAGACACGATGAGTGACTTGCCTCTTGCTCCTTTCAGCTGATTTGCTAAAGCATTGAGTGCCGTCTTCACCTTATCAGAAAGCGAAGTAGTTACAGCGGTACCAGCCACTCTACCATATAGATATGCTATAGCTTCTCCTTGTTGTGATGGCTTTACTAATATTCTGTTATCTGCATTCGACCCTGTCATTGACATTTGTGCCTCCACCTGCACATGCTTCGACATTTTAGCATTGTGTACATCATCAATGATTCTGTTTTTACTATACTGGTGGGCATATTCCGTAGGTGATATCCAAGTACCTAAAAAATCAGCATTAAATGATACAATGATATCAGCCTTATCAAATCGATAATCTGGAATAGCTCTATCTCCAAAACTCTGCTCATTAGCTTCTAAAATCGCTGCTGAAGAAACAGGATCATACGTCACTAATTCTACAGAAGGATATTTAGCTTTCATATCCGCTATCGCTCTTTTAGCGGTAGGGCTTAGAATGGTGTTTGACACAATTCTAATGCCTCGAGCACCCTGGAGCGCAGATAGTACAGATTTATCTAAATCCTCCCAACTTACTTTTTCACCATTTACAGTAGGCTCTTTAAGACGATTGACATCGTATAGACTGAGAACTGAGGCCTGCACACGTGCAGATGTCCCTCCGTTAGTCATTGATGACATCGTATTACCTTCTACCTTGATAGGTCGACCTTCACGAGTCTTAACGATGATAGGACATGCCTCTCCACCACTTACATATGTAGACGCATAGTAAGTAGCTACACCCGGTACGATTTCCTCAGGTTTTACTACATATGGTATTGCCCTTTTCACAGGAATATCACATCCAGCTGCCATAGTCGCTGCACCAAGCCCAAAGCCTAAAAGCTTTAGAAAATCTCTTCGATCACCACCAAGATCTTCAGCCACCTCTTCTTCACCGAGAGCCTCAATTAATGATCCATTTTGGATTTCGTTTTGAGCTTCAGCAATAAAAGCCTGATCTCTTGTCAGATCCTTTTCACCGACCCAAATACCTCCAAATTCTTGTTTCATATTACTGATTTACTGTAATCTTATATTAGTAATGGCACTTTTGACACTCGAGTCCACCGATGTCCTCTACAGTTACTTTCTCCTTATCACCAGTCGCTAACTGCTCATGATAGAGCTCATAGTTAGCATAATACTCGTTTCCTTTAAAATCTACTTCTGTCTGACGGTGACAGTTGATACACCATCCCATGCTGAGTGGAGCATGCTGCTCTACTACTGCCATCTCTTCGACCTTACCGTGACATGTTTGACATTCTACACCTCCGACAGATACGTGCTGAGCGTGATTGAAATACACATGATCAGGAAGGTTATGTATTCTGACCCATTCTACAGGGCCTTGTATTGATTTTTTCTGCTCGTTAGTCAGAGAGCTCACTATGTCCTCCCACTGATCTTTGACCACTTTATTACCTTTTCGATCTAAAGCTGTCAGACCCGTCTCTGAGAGATAGTTGTCGGCGATCCACTTCTTATATAGTGTCTCGAGCTCTTCATCTGTCAAGTCCTCTTCAATATACTTTGACGTATTAGGATCGTATCCTGCAGATGCATAGATTTTTGTGAGTTCTGCAGTACCAAAGTTGCTACCTACTTTTATAGCAGAGTGACAATTCATACAAGTGTTAGTAGCAGGTATCACAGCGTGCTTTGATCTTCTCGCACCATCATGACAATATTGACAGTCGATTCCATTTTCTCCTGCGTGTATCGCATGAGAGAAGTTGATAGGTTGATCTGGCTGATATCCTTGCTGTCTGCCAAGATTAATAGCTCTCGTCACAGTAGTGTATCCACCTATGACTACAGCAGCAAAAATCAACAAACTTGTCACTTGCTTAGTGAATATTTGCTTTAAGAAAGGTTTTTGATCTATTTCTCTTCCATCCTTTGCAGCAAGCACGTTATCAAGACCTCCAATGATCTTAGTTAAGATGATGGCTAAAAATGCCAACATACCAAATAAGACATAATAAAGCCAATTGTACTTACCAGAGGTATCTGCTACCGCTCCAGCAGATCCACCATCTGCAGCGACGGCAGCAGCTGGCACTTTGGTGTACTCATCATTAATGTAGAGAAGGATACTTTCGACATCGTCATCTGTGAGATTTGGCCAAGGCGTCATGACTGTCGGCTTCCACTCATCCCAAAGCTCAACAGCTCGTGGATGACCCGCATTAATCATTGCCTGTGAATTTCGGATCCAATTATATAAATCCTCACGAGGATAATCGGCCCATCTTTCTTCAGTACCACCGAGAGCAGGTCCGGTACTATTTGTCTTCATGTCTTTAGCGTGACACGTAGCACAGTAATTCCTAAATAAGGTCTTACCAGCATCCACTGACGGCTGCGCAAATACACTGACAGACATCAAAAGGCAGACAAGCGATAAGAATGATCTCAAATTTTTCAATGTCATTATTCTCTTCTTTACATCAAGAGTAAAGGAAAACCATTACTCTTTTAGATAAATTTTGGCGCAAAATTAACTTTCCACACCTATATTTAGCAATAAAGGCCGAGGCCTATTATTATTCAGACTCAATACAAATAGCTAAACAGACACCGCTGCTTTTATATGAGGATGTGGCGTATATCCCACTAAATTAAAGTCCTCATATCTAAAATCCTCTATGTTTTTCACCACCGGATTTAACATCATCTGAGGCCTTTCTCGAGGCTCTCTTTTTAATTGTTCCTGTGCTTGGTCAAGATGATTTTTGTACAGATGTACATCTCCAAAGGTATGTACGAATTCGCCTGGTTCAAGATCACATACTTGGGCAATCATCATAGTCAATAAAGCATATGATGCAATATTGAAAGGAACTCCCAAAAATGTGTCTGCTGATCGCTGATATAACTGACAAGACAATTTACCGTCAGCCACATAAAACTGAAACAAACAGTGACAAGGCATCAAGGCCATATCATCTAATTCGCCAACATTCCAAGCAGAGATTATTATTCTGCGAGAATCAGGATTATTCTTGATCATATCGATCACATTCATCAGCTGATCATGTGTCTCGCCATTGGCTCCCTCCCAGCTGCGCCACTGCTTACCATATACAGGTCCTAAGTCTCCATTTTCATCAGCCCATTCATCCCAGATCCTCACCTTGTTTTCTTTGAGGTACTGCACATTAGTATCCCCTTGAATAAACCAGAGCAACTCATGAATAATAGATCGTAGATGTAATTTCTTAGTCGTCAGCAATGGGAAACCCTGCGCTAAATCAAACCGCATCTGATACCCAAAACAACTGATCGTCCCAGTACCTGTACGGTCCTCTTTTTCGACTCCAGTCGTCAAAATGTGGTCTAATAATTTCAGGTATTGGCGCATAGTTAAATTCGTAGTGACAAAGGTGATAAAATTAAATCATATATGATAAAATTCAATATGTGGTTTTATTGACAAACATCAAAAAAATGCAAAACTCAATTCTAACCGAACCAATGATCATAAGAATTATTATCTTAAGAGGCCATAATAGTCAATGTTGTCAAAATACTTAAATACTTGCTTCTCGTGCTGCTTTCTATTGATACTACCTATAGTATCTCATAGCCAGACGCACTGTGGCAGTATGAGCCCTATTGACTTCTCCCCTACTCAGCTATCTGCTTATCCCAGAAATGATATCACCATACCTGTTGTATTTCACATACTCTGGCATGACATCGAAGAAAACCTACCCGACGAACTCATATTTTCACAAATACAAGTACTGAATGATGATTTCAACGGTAATAATGTTGATATCATTAATGTGCCAAAGGAATTTCAAAGGGATGTGGGCAATGTGAATATTTCGTTTTGTCTAGCTCAAGAAGATCCTGAAGGTCATCCCTCTAATGGTATCAATCGTATCTACTCCTCGACACCTGCTATCGGAGGGATCATAGGCACAGAATCAAGAAAGTCTCATATCAAACACAGTGATCTCGGAGGAGTGGATGCATGGGATACCGACAGATATCTCAATGTATGGGTCAGCGCCCGTACTGATGAAATCATAGGCAAAGCCACTTTCCCCAATGATCCAGAAGTACCTGAAGGAGAAGATGGGATTGAGTTGGATTTTAAAGTGGTAGGATCACGACCAGACTCAGACTATCCATTTAATCTCGGCAGGACCTTGACTCATGAAATAGGCCACTATCTGAATCTCGATCATCTATGGGGTAAGACCATTAGTTGTTTTAATGAAGGAGACATGGTCGATGACACTCCACGACAGGGTGAAGCGTATTTTGGCTGTGTCATGGGGAGCAAGAGCAGCTGCGGCAGTAGAGATATGGTGCACAATTTCATGAATTTCCTGGATGACGAATGTATGTGGTATTTTACTCAGGGGCAGACTGATCGAATGATAGATGCCCTATTCAGATATAGGTATGAATTAATAAGTAGTGGTATCTGTAGCGATGCTACTCCGATACCTCCTGCACCATTAGAGGTTGCATTGATCAGACAGACACCATTTGGAGTACAGATTAACTTGAGTTTCTTACCAGAGATCAATTACACCTTGAGACTCTATGATATACAAGGTCGGCATATATGGACAGAGCGTCAAAATGCCCTCAGTGTACATCTAATAGATAGCAAATCATATCAAAGCGGGGTCTACATACTCACGATGGAATACGAAGGTCAGTCTACTGCACAGAAAATATATATACACGCTAACGAATAAAGCTCGCATCGAATGCCGTGCGTCCACTTTGATACTTTAAGAAGTCAGAGAATGGAGCTGCTTTCACGCCTATAAAAAAAGAATATGTATCCGCCTGAGGTTGCCAACTGATACTCATCTGCCAACAGTGCAAATCACGATTTAAAGTGAAAGACGGATATACCCAACGCTTGTTTTTGATATCATACGATAGGTTTCCTACACTCATTCCCCATTTATCCGTCAGAGGGATATTGCCTGTGGTGAGCTGTATACTATGAGTACCTACCTCCCATGATCGATCGTCACCGTCACTTTTATAGGCTAATCTGAAAATATGCTGTATACGAGCTCCTTCAAACCAACTGAAGAGCTCTGGATGCTCATTTTTGCTCCTTGGATTACGAGCATTATTAGTCTTTGGCGCCTCACCCCCATAGACTAACCAGTCACGCAAATCCTCCAGTGTAAAGCGAGTAGATAAGTTCAAAGTGAGGGCGTCAAGCCTAAATAGCTTCTTATCTGAAGCCCACATGGTCGTATTGATACGTCTACCAGATCCACCTGTCGACACTTCATTATAGGGATCCAGAGTGCCTGATATCGAGAGAGTAGATACATTTTTAAGAATATTAGCATTGGCACTGAGGCTGATAGTAGACCAATTGAGTGAATCCGCTTGAAGATTATAGTTACCTCCAAGATTCACAGAGTTGAATATTTTAAATTTTTTCTCTGAACTATCTTTCTTGCTATAATACTTCCCCTCAAAGGTGTTATTCAGACTATAATTAATGGACATACCTCCTTGATTGAGACTATTGTTGGTATACAGCGTTTCATTATCAGTATTGTCAAAAGGATTATCAGGACTGAAGGGATTGTACCTGACTAATTCGTCAATCGCAGAATTCGGATCCAGATCAAAATACTCGTAATATCCCTCCGTCGAAGGCCTGTAGCTCAAACCTACTGATGGTCGAATCTGATGACGTAGCCCTCTCAACCAACCTTTTTTAAATTGAATTGTCCCGAAAATATTAGTTGTCACATTGGCACCTATAGACATCTCTCTCAATGGTTTGAACCCAGACACTACTTCACTATCAATCTGCCCGAGCGAATCACGACCTAACTCATGGGTCTGCATATACCAAAATTCATCATAGTTAGCAGTCGTATTAAAAGTGAAATAATCAAAAAGATTATAAGAAGCACCTGCATCAATCTGATGCGTCACTCCAGCCCGAAAACTTTCTAAAGTCTCCTGAGTAAAGAGAAGCGTATCCACGGTACTCACTTTGTTCTGCATTTGACCGCTATACTGCATATTGATTTTTTCGTACCATTTTTCATCATTGATACTTTGCTTTCGCTTAAATGGGAAAATACGCTTCATTCTTAGTTTCACGTCAGGGAGTGTAAAGTTGATACTCCTATTTAGTGTGTTCTGACTGTGCGATATGGCAGTAGAAAAATTCCATACATCTGAAAGTTTATAGTTGTAACTAAAATTGGAATTGATCTGACTATTTAGCTGGGACTGCGCATCTTGATAGTTCCTACGATCATAGTCATTCACGGTGAATCTCAAAGAACCGCCTACGGTCCTAAAAGGATGTGCTTTACTATCCTGATTATGATTGATCGTGATCGAGTAAGAGTTTTGGACATTCGGCTCTATTTGCCCAGCTACATTTCTGAGCTGCTTAGAGAAACTAAGATTCACTGCACCAGTATACTTATATCGTTTCTTATAGTTAGTATTAGTCGTGATTGCCCAAGATCCCCGAGTATAGAGATCTGTTCGTACACTGAGATCAGCATATTCGCTCAGGGCGAAATAATAGCCCAAGCCCCTCACACCCAATCCCAAATCAGGAGACTGATAAAATGGGTCAGTAGGAAAAATCAATCCTGAAGCTGCATTATTAAAATTCATCAATGGAGCGAATGCAAAAGGCATCACTAAAGGAGTCGGCACACCGGCCAGCTCTATATTGGACGGCCCTATGACAGCCAGCCTATCAGGTATGAATTTCAGCTTACTCGTACGGATACCCCAGTGCGGATGCTCATGATCACAAGTAGTGATGAGGGCATTCCGATTATAGATCACATCCTCTATATGTAGACTGTCATCTCCTGAGCGGACGAATTTGGTCGTAGCTCCATGTACATATAGATTGTTTTGGATGATATTCGCTCCGTAGACGATTCCTTTTTGGCTATCAATATTAAACCTGATCTCCTCCGCAGACACATTTTGCTCGCCTGAGGAGAAGGTAGTTTTAGGCGTAGACTTACTTCTCCTGGCTGCCTTTACTTCATTAGTAGTGAGGTCGAGCAAGATATAATCAGCCTTCACTTCAAACTCCTGAAAAGTGACAAAAGCCTCTCCATAAAGGTGTAGTTCTTGATTGACTATATCCAGAAAGCTCGAATCCTTAGCACCATATTTGAGCGGATCGCCACCAATGGTAGCTGTGCCAGTCTGAGGTCTACCTGCGTCAGCTTGTGATTGATCAGAAGTCAATTGACTTGATATGCCTTTTGGCGTAGGCCCTCCACCAAACGACTCAGCTGGACGCTCGCTCTGCAGTCTGTACTTAGCACTGTCTATCGCTGGAGGGGTGGTATCTATGACCATAGGACTGACCACCAGACTATCAGCTGACTGTCCAAACATGTGCACACACATTAATATGGCACTAAGACATATGGTATAGCTCTTAAATCCCAATGCTATGCAATGTTTGATATATATTTGTAAAAGTACTAATATGTATGATACTGTATATCATGTGGTCAAATACAAACAGCACACAAAGTACTATTATAATTAGCAGAAAGATTGCAAAAATATGGATCTAATGAATCAGGCAATATTTCAAAAGATAACGAAATCATTTTTCATGCTGTTGCTTACACTCTGGAGCCTTGGTGGCCATTCACAGAGTATTAGCAAATTTAAGGTGGTCATCGATGCTGGTCATGGCGGCCATGATAGTGGTGCCGTAGGGAGTAGATCGTACGAGAAAGATATAGCCTTGAATATTGCTCTGACATTGGGAGGCATCCTACAGTATGATAATCATATAGAAGTAATTTATACTCGTGACAACGACGTATTCATCCCATTACACGATCGAGTCAAAATAGCTAATTCCGCTCAAGCTGATTTATTCGTATCAATACATTGCAATAGCGTGGCAAAAAGTACAAGAGCACGAGGCGCAGAGACATTCGTGATGGGTCTACACTCATCAAAAGAAAATCTCGATGTCGCTAAAAGAGAAAACGCAGCCATACTCCTGGAGTCAGATTATAAGTCTAATTACGATGGATTTGATCCATACTCTATCGAGGGGCACATTCTATTGGCCGCCATCCAAAATGCGCATCTCCGAGAAAGTGTAGAAATAGCCGGAATGATACAAGACAAAATAGGAAGTCAAACACCACTGGTAAATCGAGGTGTAAAGCAGGCTGGATTCTTAATCTTACGTCAAGCCACTATGCCCAGTATATTAGTAGAGACGGCATTCATATCTCATCCTGAAAACGAACAGTACCTACTCAGTCAAGAAGGCATACTCAAAATCAGCTATAGCATCGCTGAGGGTATAAAAAGATACGCCCACACAAAGCAAGAAACAGATATCATAGCCAATACGAATAATCCAGTCAAAGAAACTATCAATCTAATTGATAGCCCTCGACAAAAAGAGGATGATAAGGTAATGAAAACAAATCCAATAAGTGAGGTCACCCAAATGAACACAAACGTGACTTATAGCGTTCAGGTAGCATCCATGACGCAAGCTATACGAATAGAAGAACATCCGATACTTTCTACTCTAGATAACATCGGAGAAAAGAAAGAAAAAGAATCCTATAAATATCTGTATGGTAAGTATGAAAACCTCTCAGAAGCAGTGGCTGCACGACAAAACTTAAGAGAGAAAGGATTGAATGGTGCATTTGTGGTAGCATATCAAGGCGACATACGTATTAAGTTATAAATTTGCACTCCTTTTAGCCAAAATGAAGCTATGTCAAAAGAATTAAAGCTCGGTATTATCAGTCTCATCGCCATTGCTGGTGCTATCTTGGGATATCAATATCTCAAAGGGAAAAATGTACTGAGCAAGGGGAATACCTATAAGACAGTATATCAAAATATAGAAGGTCTTAAACCTGCTGCACCAGTTGAGATTAACGGATTTGTCGTAGGCACCGTATCTAATATTTCGCTCGATCCTGAGAATGTCAAAAACATGATTATCACTTTTGATATACAAGGAGACTGGAAGGTACCAAAGGATGCCAAAGCACTCTTAGCTGCTGATAATAGTCTGGTGGGTTCGAAGAAAATAATTTTAGATTACGACAAAGCTTGTTCTGGAGCTGACTGTGCCGAAAATGGCGATTTTCTCACGCCTGGCACAAGAGGTGTCATCGAAGCAATATTAGGTACTGGCGGCCTCCAAAATCAAATGGCTACTCTAAAGTCAGAAGCTGGGCCTATAATCGACACGCTACTGTCTAAGCTAACTGGAGAAGACTCAAATAATGCTGTAAGCAATAGCATCCAAAGTCTCGAAGAATCGATGAGCAATCTGGCATCACTTACTGCTAATCTCGATGCACTCATGCGTACATCTTATAAAAATCTAAACACCACTATCGAAAATATGGCGGTAGTCAGTACATCACTGGCAAATACCAATGACGATCTGGAAGGCATGATAGGTAACTTCTCTACGCTGTCACAGCAACTCGTAGATGCTGATCTCGGTACTACACTGGGCAAAACAAGTGAGACTTTTGACAATACCAACGCTCTACTCAAAGATTTGCAAGAAACCGTTGATCAAGCAAGCCTTTCTTTTGACAATGTGAATGAACTATTAGCTAAGATTGAAAATGGAGAAGGATCTGTGGGCAAGCTCATCAATGATCCAGAAATCTATAATAATCTGGAGGAAACCTCAAAGCACTTGGCACTGCTCCTCCAAGACCTCAGACTCAATCCTAAGCGCTATGTCAGACTGTCAGTATTCGGTAGAAAAGGAAATGCATATACCTATCCAGAAGAAGATCCAGCATACGAGGAAGAGCCTATGAATAATGATAAAGAAAATTAAGGTCAGTATATATTGACCTCAGGTTCTATTTCCACTCCATATTTGTCATAAACTGACTTTTGGATCTGACGAGCGAAATCAATAATATTTTGCCCTGATGGACTACCATGATTGACCAGCACGAGGGCTTGGTGCTCATAGGTACCGACATCACCTATACGGCGACCTCTCCACCCCGCTCTATCGATCAGCCACCCCGCTGGGAGCTTCATATAGTCAGCATCCACCACATAATTAGGCATATCAGGATAAGTGAGTAGCAATTCTTCTACTTGAGTTCTCTCGAGGATTGGATTTTTGAAAAAACTACCAGCATTGGGGAGCTGAGTAGGATCGGGCAATTTTGACTGGCGAATCTCGATGACTGCCTCAGCGATATCTTGGATAGTCGGATGTAAACTCTTTCTTTTTGATTCGAGGCGTTGTTCGATAGCGCCATAGGAAGTATTCAGTAGATGATATCCATCTTTAGTGAGACGGAGAGTGATCGACAGTATCACCGCTTTATCTCTCAGTGCATTCTTAAAGATGCTATCTCGATAGCCAAATTCACACTCTTCATTATTCAAGGAAAACACAGAATCATTTACCTTGTCATAAGCTTCTAATGCTACGAATACGTCTTTGATCTCACGACCATAGGCTCCGATATTCTGCATGGGAGCAGCACCACATTTGCCTGGTATGAGTGCCATATTCTCTATTCCTCCGTAGCCTTGACTTACTGCCCACATCACCAGATCGTGCCACGCTTCACCCGCTTCTATCTGGATATCTACGTAAGATTCAGATTCTTCTATCAGTTGTTTTCCCTTAGTATTGATGACTATCACATCTCTATCTTGATCCTGAGTGAATAGCATATTACTACCTCCTCCTATGACCAGGCTCTCTGGATGAGATCTTAGCAGATCGATCATCTCTGACCGAGTAGACGCTATGTGTATCTCTCGAGCCAAATGATCTGTCTGAAACGTATGGAATGAGCGTAATGACTTGATGATCAGATAGTTTATATAAATATGCTAAAACTCTGGATCGATGTTTTCTCGTAACACTGGAATATTAAAATCATAACCTATGCCTACGCTTATAGTATTGGCATCAGTATCATTATTAAAGCCATACCTCACTAAACCGTGCAAACTAAATCCACTGATCCCAAAGCCAAAGTCTGCCTCTACTACGTAAGTTTTAAAGTATTTTCTTTCGACTCCTTTTTCTTCTAATGAATTTTTGAGTCCAAAAAGCTCAGTACGAGTGTACTGAATACCTCCACCCAAAGCAAAGCCAAACTTTCCGTCATTATTAAAATTGGTCATACCCAGAAAATGGAGCTTCCCCATAATCGGAAAACTCACAGCTCCAAGCCCTTTAAACTCACCTGTACTCAAAGCAAAAGGCGAAAATACTACAGCTGCCTCAGGAGAAAAGCTCACATGACGACCACCAAACCAAAGCTTGGGACCTAATCCTATATTCAACAAAGCGCTACCTGCAGCATCAGGAGAGATATTATCTGGTGGATTCTTATATCGACTATATAGCTCAGTTTTGGCGGTAAGCCCATAGCCTATCTGCCCTGATAGATCGATCGTACCCAAAATGATCAAGAATAAAATACTATAGATTACAGATACTTTCATAGTTATGCTTTTAGGTCAAATTGTAAGGCAGCTAATTTTTTATAGACTCCTTCAGATCGCTCGGTCAGCTCGAGATGAGTACCATGCTCAACAATCTGACCTTCGTCCAATACATAGATCTGATCCACATTCTTAATAGTGGCTAAGCGATGTGCTATGATGATGGATGTACGACCTTCCATCAACTTGTCCATAGCATCTTGTACTACTCGCTCTGACTCAGCATCGAGAGAAGAGGTCGCCTCATCTAATAACAGGATCGCCGGATCCTTAAGTATTGTTCGAGCTATTGCTATTCGTTGCTTTTGTCCACCGGAGAGTTTGACCCCTCGCTCCCCGACTATCGTCTCAAGGCCGTCAGGAAAACTCTTGATAAAATCCCAGCTATTTGATTTGATAGCAGCTTGTTTGATTTCTTCATGTGTAGCATTAGGATTCCCATATAGGAGATTCTCCTTGATAGTTCCACCGAATAGAATAACCTCCTGCGGAACAAGTCCTATATTGTTTCTGTATGCGGTAAGATTGTAAGCCGATAGAGGCTTATCATCAATATATATTTCACCAGCATCAAGATCATAAAATTGCATCAAGAGACGTATTATAGTAGACTTACCACTACCACTTTGCCCGACGAGAGCGATTTTTCGGCCTGGATCTATATCCAGTGACACCCCTTTGAGTATAGGAACATCAGATCTTGACGGGTACGAAAAGCGCACGTTGTCAAACTTTATCTTACCCAATATATTGACGGTCTCAGAGTGATCAGCTATTTCTACTTCTACTGGCCGCTCAAGGATCTCTTTGACCCGCTCTGTAGCCCCCAATGCTGCGGCAATAGTAGTATATAGATTACCCAAACTGGCGATTGCTCCTCCGATCATCACAGTATAGATGACGAATGAAAGTAGACTTCCTGCCTCCATATCTCCATTTTGTACCATGAAGGCACCCTGCCATAATATGAATAGAATACTACCAAATAATAGAAAGATAATGAAGGCAAAGAACAAGCCTCTAACCTGAGCGAATTTCAGAGATATACCTACCATTTTCTCTATGCTATCGGAGTATCGCTTAGACTCAAAAAACTCATTGGCGAAAGCCTTAACAACTGTAAAACTATGCAAGGTCTCTTCTACGATTGTATTAGTATCAGCGAGCTGTGCCTGTCGCTTTTTAGATAGCTTCCGAATGTACCGTCCAAATATCATCGCCAATACAACGACTACAGGTATCACCATCAGCATGACTACGAAAAGCTTGGGCATCAAATAGGCCAAGACTGATATACCAAATATTAAGATCAACACCTGTCTGATAAACTCCGCCAAAGTGATCGAAAAAACACTTTGTAGCTGCTCTACATCTGCCGTAATTCTGCTGGTTAACTCTCCTACTCTGAATTGCTCAAAATAGTCCATGCGCTGACTGATGAGCCGATTATAAAGCTCTCTGCGCACGTCGGCCATTCCTCTCTCACTGACATTAGCAAAAAGGACAGTCTGCACAAAAGACAATAAGGCTCTCGCTGCTAATACTACCAGCATGATTAAGCCCCAAGTATTCAAATCATATGGAAATCTCGCCTCACCTCCGGTAGCTGCATTGACCATCTCACCAGGGATACCCATGATGATCATCATCAAGATACTACCTATGACGAGTAGACTGATAGCACCGTAAAAATAGCCTTGATAAGGACGTATGAAACGGAAAATACTCAAGGCTGACTTGAGTGATTGTTTGGTGATTTTTGCTTTAGCTTTTTCTTTCGCCATTTGTACATTTAGATCGACCGCAAAAGTAAGCCTTTTCGGTGGACTACTCTATCTCGCTGTGTGTAGATGCTCACGTATTTGATCCATATGTTCATAATTTGGTACGCCATCCACGTGGAGCTCCGTTTTATGATGAGGATTATAGGCGATCACATCGATACCAGCATTGACAGCTCCCATTAAGCCTGGGAGGGTATCTTCTATGACCACAGCTTTATCCTTGGTGGCTCCCATGACCTCAGTCACATGAAGATACAGCGCTGGATCAGGCTTCCATTTTTGTAAATCATAGGCAGAAAAAATATGGTCTCGACTAAATAGCTCCATGATATTAGTCACTCGGAGTGTCACATCCATCTTCTCCATCGGTCCATTTGATGCGATACAATAAGGCACCGTGAGGGACTGAATGAGCTCTATAACTCCCGGCACTGCTTCTAACTCATCATCAAAAACCTGAAGACATCGCTCACGATAGTCTCGCTCAAATTCTGCTTTATCAAAACTACCAATCATCTCTTCCATCCACTCGGTGATAAAGAAGATATTCTTTCCAGCAAAGCGGGCAAGATTTGACTCCGTGTCAGACTCTATGCCCATCTCCTTCATCATTTTAGTGATAAGTCGCATGGTCACCGGCTCACTATCCACTAAGGTGCCATCACAATCAAAGATCACTAAATCATAATTCATAGTCGATTGATATTCAATTAGAAATATAACAAAGCAACGAAAAAATACGGGAAACTAAATAATACAGCCAGACAAGTGCGCTCCGCCGAAATAATGATGTGATATGATCGACAATAATCTATACTCAGAGTAAATATTTATTGGCAGCCACATCAATATATTATTCCACAATAACCCCAAACATCTTCATAATAAAGTAGATATCACTTTGAAAATACAAACACATAGTCGGCTAAATTGAAGTATTACAAAATTCGTATTTTCAAAGCAATTTATGTTAAAGCTTTCTTATATCTCAATGCTTTGATATCAATCAAAATGCTATTAATATGGCAAAATATTTAGGAGACTTATACTATGCCCGTCTAAGACTATCAAGCTACTCAGCGGCAAGTATGAACACGACAAATCATATTTAACTAAAACTAAAATTTGTATGAATACAAACTACTTTAAAAACAGCCTATTAGGCTTATTTTTAATCGTAGCATCGAGTATGACTATCATGGCACAAGGCACGATCAGCGGTATCGTCGTCGATGGAGCTGGAGAACCATTGCTCGGAGCAAACATTTTAATCAAAGCCACTGCCGAAGGTACTATCACAGACTTTGATGGTACTTTCTCATTGACCACAGAAGCTGACTTCCCGCTCGATCTTGACATTTCATTTACTGGATATAATGGTCAGACGATCACACTCGATGGCCCAACTACAGATCTCAGAGTAGAGATGGTCGAAGGTGTACTCATCGGAGAGGATATAATAATATCCGCCTCTCGTAGAAGGGAGAAGGTACAAGAGGCACCAGCCTCAGTGTCAGTACTCTCAGCTCGTTCTCTCGAGAATAGCCCGAATGCAACTGATGCAACAAGAAACCTCGTTAATACCGCCGGTGTACAAATCCAACAGCAATCAGCGAACCGTATAAATATCTCCATGAGAGGTAGTTCTGGATTATTCGGCACTTCCGTATTCCCGATTATGGATTACAGAGGCTTAGTAGGTCCAGGGATCGGTACTTTTCAGTCTGATCAAGCGGGTATCATGAACCTTGATCTCGAGCGTATCGAGGTAGTGAGAGGACCTGGATCAGCTCTATATGGTCCTGGTGTGACACAGGGTGTAGTACACTTCATCACTAAGAGCCCTATCGACAGGCCAGGGACTTCTGCAGAAGTAATGTATGGTGAGCTCAATACGCTGGGAGCAGCTATCAGACACGCCACTAAAGTGAGTGAAAAATTTGGATTTAAGGTCAATGTACAGCACCGTAGAGGTGACGAGTTTGAGTATGATCCTAATAATGCTGAAGATGCAGCTTACATCTCTACCTTCTTACCAAATCAAGGACAGGGACGAGGCCTATACAAGCCTGCTGTCGCTGGTGGTACAGTGGATATCAATTCTCCAGGGGAGCTTCTGTTCTCCTTTGATGAACTCGATGAAGACGGCAATGGCAATGCTATGAGACAAGATTGGTATAATACATCTATCAATACGACTTTAGAATTCAGACCTGCTGATCAGTTATCAATCAATGTATCTGGAGGCTTCAATGAAGCCGCTTCATTATTCTTTAATGAGCAAGGGCCAGGGCTGGCTAATGCCACAGAATACTGGGCACAGACACGTGTACAGGCTGGAGGATTCTTCGGCCAGATATTTTATGTGGATAATGATGGTGGACAAGGAGACTCTCCTACTTTCCTATACAAAACAGGTAATGTGACTTCTATTGCACGTGATCAACTGGAAGCACAATTACAGTACAATTTTGATACTCCAAACTTCCTCAACGGTAATTGGACAGCGGGATTTGACTATAGATCATCAGGACAGGACACTGAAAATCTAACTTATGGTAGAAATGAAGATGATGATGACTTCTCTATAGTGGGTGGATATATCCAGGGTAAATTTGGTCTTTCAGACAAAATAGACTTAGTAGTAGCTGGTAGATATGACCAGTTTAACTTTATTGATGAGGGTGCATTTGCTCCAAGAGCAGCACTCGTATACAAGGCTTCACCAAAGCATACATTCAGAGCATCATTCAATAGAGCCAACTCTACCGTATCAAACCTTCAATTAAATATTGACTTCCCATTAGTATCTATCATTCCTAATAGATTCTATGGATGGCTATATGGCAACAAGACACCACAAACATTTGGTGACAATCCTAACATAGAATGGTTTACGCCTTTGATCCCAGGCATACCAGCTGGTACTCCAGGAGCAGGTCTTCCATTAGGTGCATTATTAGAGTTTCCAATAGATGCAAATGGTACAACATTCAATCAAGCACTCATCGCTGGTGTAGTAGCACAGCTACAGTCGGATCCATCTACAGCAGCAGCTGCACCTATTGTGCAGGGAGTATTGAGCAATCTTGATCCTGCAGCTGTAGGATTTGGTGGAGCGCTTACACCAGGCTTCAATATCTTTGATGGCTCTCCATTAGGTCTGATCGATGCACCAGTTTCAGCCATTGCTGTGACTGATAATATCGAAGTAGGATATAAAGGTCTCATCGGTGATAAACTCGGCGTGAGCTGGGATGTATACTGGGTGAGAGAAGATAAGAATAGTCAATTTACTGCTATCTCTCCTGCCTATGCTTTGACGGGTATAGATGGCTTAGCTGCAGACTTAGGTAATAGTGTTCAGGCTATCGCTCAACCACAGATCCAAGCACAACTACAAGCAGCATTTATCGCCCAAGGATTAGACGAAGCGACCGCAGCTGCTACTGCTACTGCTACTGCCACAGCTTTAGGAGCAGGTATTAATGGTGCATACAATGCAGGTGGTAATCAATTCCTAAACACTCCACAAGCTGGATTTGGAGGAGCAAGTTTAAGTCAAGTATTGACAGCGCTACCTTTCCACGCTACCGTACCGACTCAAGAGCTGCCTAACAATGGAGCGACTAACATTGGTATTGGATATCGTACGTTTGATGCGAGAAGTTACTTTGGATCAGATTTAGGATTAGAATACTTTGTAGATGAGAATTTGACACTTTTCGGAAATTACTCTTGGGTCAGCGAAAATGAGTTCATGCAGTCAGTGATCGGCAGTCCTGAAGGATCTCCATTACTACCTACTAATCTCAACATACCTAAGAACAAGTTCAGAATCGGTGCAAGACTGACTCCAGAAATGGGCTTCAGAGCTCAGGTAGCATTCCAGCATGATGATTCTTTTGCTGCTAATGCTGGTGACTTCTCTGGTATCGCACAAGAGAGAAATCTCGTAGATGCCAGCGTAGGATATAAGTTAGCCAGTGGCTTGTCTCTTGATCTATCTGCGACTAATCTTTTTGACAATGAATACAGATACTACCCTAATATGCCACTTATCGGCAGAAGAGTTTTGGGTAAAATAACTTACAGTTTTGAATAATTAATAATTTAAAAACTGATCTAAAAAGAGGAAACTGATAATTATCGGTTTCCTCTTTTTTTATGGCTGTAGCCCTCGATAATAGACCTAAAAAGCAGCAAGGCCCTAGAAATATTAGTGATTAGTACGATTTTACTAAATCTGACAATTGACAAAGTCAAGCTATTTGCAAAAGCGCTAATTAAAATTCTCATAGCTGGACACAATGCAATTAAAATATTATTTGGTATGTGACAATTATTAAATACATTAACAGGCGTTAAGCAAATTACTCAAAATCACAGTTGCTAATTCTAACTTAAACAAAACATCTTTCCGCAACTGATTGAGTGTATTATTTAAAGAATTGTATTGTATGAAAAAAATGAACTATTTGACAAGATTCCTGAGATTGCTATGCATTATGCTGGCGAGCCTTTCACTATCAGCCCAGGGAACTATCAGTGGAACAGTTACAGACGAATCTGGAGAAGCTTTGATCGGAGCGAATATTTTGGTCAAGGGGACTACAGATGGAGCGATTACGGATTTTGATGGATTGTATACCATCACCACCTCCGAAGATTTCCCCCTCACGATCGTGGTGAGTTTCACAGGATACAATACCAAAGAGATGGCGGTCAATGCCCCCAGTAGCAGTGTAGACATCATGCTAACAGAGGGAGTCCTGATCGGGGAAGACGTAGTCATATCCGCATCTCGACGTAGAGAAAAGATACAAGAAGCTCCGGCCTCAGTATCTGTCCTCACAGCTCGTAAGCTCCAGGCCACTCCTAATGATAATGCAGCACGTGCTATCATCAATGAACCAGGGGTATATGTCCAGCAGCAAGGTGCAGGGCGTGTAAATATCCAATTGAGAGGTGATGGCGGACTATTTGGTTCTGCGACATTTCCAATTTTGGATTACCGAGCGCTGTCTGGACCTGGACTGGGAACATTTGATAATCTCAACTCCCCTCTGAACAATATCGATATTGAGAGAATAGAGGTAGTTAGAGGTCCAGGATCTGCGCTATATGGACCTGGAGTGACTAATGGAGTGGTACACTTTATTAGTAAGTCTCCTATAGACAAACCAGGAACGACGGTAGAGCTAATCGGAGGAGAACTAAGCACTTTTGGTGGATCATTGAGACATGCTACTAAAGTTTCAGACAAATTTGGCTTCAAAGTCAATGCTTCAATGAAAAGAGGTGGTGAATTTCAGTATGACGCTAACGGAGATGATCCTGAGGAAGCTGCCATTGACGCCGCCATGATTGCCTTGACTCAAAACTCAATAGTCAGTCCAGCGATATCAAATGGCATAGTGGATGTCGGGACACCGGGCAGACCATTATTATCGTCTGCTGACTTAGATCCAGATGGCGATGGAAATCCCATACAGGATCATTGGAAATCATTTATTTTGAATGGCACATTAGAGTTTAGACCACAAGACGACTTGTCATTAGTTTTATCAGGCGGTACTAATAATGGATCATCTGTTTTTTATAATTCTCAAGGAGTAGGCCTTACTCAAGCGACAGAATATTGGACTCAAGCAAGAGTACAGAAAGGTGGATTCTTCGCTCAAGCTTTTTGGTTGACAAATAATGGAGGTACAGATGAAAAGCCTACATTCTTATACCAAACAGGTAATACATCAGGGATCGATAGAACACAACTTGAAGGACAGCTTCAATATAATTTCGATACACCAGACTTTTTGGACGCTAACTGGACTGCTGGATTTGATTATCGTAGCTCGAGTGCGAATACTAATAATCAAGTATATGGTAGAAACGAGGATAACGATGACTACAATATTGTCGGTGGATATCTCCAAACTAAGTTAGCCATTACTGAAAAGTTAGACTTAGTACTTGCTGGAAGGTATGACAAGTTCAACTTCTTAGATGATGGTGCTTTTTCTCCAAGAGCAGTGGCTGTCTTTAAAGCCAGTCCTAAGCACACGTTCAGAGGTGGCTTTAATAGAGCCGTTTCGGCTCCATCGCAGTTAATCAATAATATTGATTTCCCTGTTTCTGGATTTAATGTGCCGGGCTCAGGGATAGTAGGATATGCATGGCTATATGGAAACAAAACGCCACAGACATTTGGGAGTAACCCTATGATCGTTTGGAACTCACTGTTAAGTGGATTGGGACTACCAGACTTACCAGTAGGTACTCCTGGACTTCCAAATGCTATTGCTTATGGATTAGCTACTCAAGGTCTATTACCAGAACTTCTACCAGCTCTGGCTCAAGGCATGATAGCGCAGGGAGTCCCTGCAGAGTTAGCACAAAATACAGCTAACAATCTTGCCGGATATCTTGCGAATCCAGCAAATTTTCCTTCAGGATTCACGGGAAGTTTTGAAGGTAGAAACTTATTCAACGGAGAACCTCTTGGCTTAATAGATGCTCCACAAGCAACTCTTCAGATCGAAGATACTTGGGAATTTGGCTATAAAGGTCTATTCAGTGACAAACTCGGCGTATCTATTGATGTATATAACAGAAGTATAGATGGATCTACCCTATTTACCGGTATTAGCCCTACATACTCCCTCTCAGGATTGAATATAGCTAATGACCTCGTCAATAATATTGATGCTCAAGGAATCCAAAACTTTTTGCAATCTGAGTTAGCGGCCTTGGGTGCAGCTGCTGCACCGCTTGCTGCTGGTCTTACACAAAATATATTGGGAGGATATACAGCAGCAGCAGCTGGTGCTGAGGCAGCATTGGCTCCAGCTTTAGTTGGATTAGGCAATGCAGGTGTTATGGCATGGACTCCGACTCAAGAGTTGCCAAGCATTGATGGAGTACCATTATATGCTGCGGGATATAGGACTTTTGAAGAGTATGATTATTGGGGTACAGACATTGGACTTAATTATTTCGTCAACAATGATTTGTCAATATTTGGAAACTATTCTTGGACATCTGATAACATTTTCAACCCTCAAATAGTAGGTGTCGATGGTACAGAACAAACAACAATAGCACAACCTACTAATCGATACAGATTAGGATGGAATCTAACTCCTGAGTATGGATGGACAGCGAATATGGCTTTTCAGCATGATCCGTCATTCCCAGTATTCTTAGGTCAATATTCTGGAGATACTGACGAAAGAAATCTGGTAGATGCAGGTGTAGGATATAGATTTGATAGCGGATTACAATTAGCTGTTACCGCACAAAATCTATTTGACAGCAAGTATAGAACTTACCCTAATTTCCCACAGATTGGCAGACGAGTCTTAGGTACGCTTACCTATACTTTCGGTGACGATGGAGCTCCTGATGCAGATGGTGACGGTATCCGAGATAAAAAAGACGCATGTCCAAATATCCCAGGATTAAAAGAGTTTGGCGGATGTCCTGACTCTGACGGTGATGGTATCATCGATAGTCAAGATGACTGCCCAATGAATGCTGGCACAGCCGCAAATGGTGGATGTCCTGACTCGGATGGTGATGGCGTGATCGATCGTAATGACGACTGTCCTAACACATCAGGTACACTTAATGGATGTCCTGATAGTGATGGCGACGGTGTAGCTGATAAAGATGATAAGTGCCCTAACACAAGCGGTACACTCATGGGCTGCCCTGATGCTGATGGTGATGGTGTGGCTGATGGAGATGATGCATGTCCTAACACATCTGGATCTCTTAATGGATGTCCTGATAGTGACGGTGACGGTGTAGCTGATAAAGATGATGAATGCCCTAATGTAGCAGGTGATGCTGCTAATGGCTGTAAGTCTGACAGCGATGGCGATGGAGTCAATGATGATGTGGATGCATGTCCAAATACCGCAGGCCCTGTCAACGGATGTCCTGATGGCGACGGGGATGGTATAGCTGATAAAGATGACAAGTGTCCTACGGTAGGAGGCGTCGTAGGTCCTGATGGATGTGCTAAGCCTGTACCTGCAGCTGCTACAGAAGTATTCACCAGAGCGCTAAGAGGTATCAACTATCGCAGTGGATCATCAGAGATCACTCGTCAGTCATATGCTATCCTCGACGAAGTAGCGGAAGTACTGACCGACTACCCTGGTCTCATGGTGACTATAGAAGGTCATACTGACTCTCAAGGAAACGATGAGCGCAACATGACGCTATCAAGTGAGAGAGCTACTGCTGTACTAAACTATCTCGTAGGCAAAGGCATCTCAGCATCAAGACTTAAGGCAGTCGGATTTGGAGAGTTAATGCCTATAGCAGATAATAATACAGCTGCTGGTAGAGCAGAAAACAGAAGAGTGGTATTCAATGCCAAATTCTAATTAACGAACGCAAAACATTAGTTAAATCAACTCAAAAGCCCTTGGCAGTAATGCCAAGGGCTTTTCTATTTTGTTTAAATTCTCTATCGTATCCTTGATACGTATTATCTTATGAAAATAATGACTGCAGCTTCATAGCCACTCCCATATCTCCATCTATCTTTATTTTCCCAGACATGACCGCTCCCATTGGATTAAGCTGTCCAGCCACTAATTTTTGAAAATCGGATTCTGAGATGGTCACTGTACACTGCGCTGGATCATTCACTTCAGATACTTTATTTGTTCCTTCTGATCCATCTATGAATAACTGTCTATCACCAAAATCAAACTTGAGCGTACTGCCGAGACTTGGCGCTTCAGCGGCTTTGACGGATATGGTAGATAGCATCTCTGACAGATCTTGAGCTGGAGCCGAGCTGGACTGTGCACGAGAGACAGTTCCCGCCGACTTAGACCCAGCAGAGTCATAGCTCACATCATCGATGACGATCTTAGCGATGATCTCTCGCATGATCTCAGAGGATCCTCCTCCGATAGTACCTACTCTGACATCACGATACATCCGTGCCATCGGATACTCCTCCATGAATCCATAGCCTCCATAAAGCTGAAGACACTGAGTAGCTACTTTTTCAGATAGCTCTGTCACGAGCAGCTTGGCCATAGAGCATAGTTTGACATCATAGATGCCGTCAGCATACATCTTACAGCACTGATAAGAGAAAGCCTTCATAGCCTCTACTTCTGAAGCTAACTGAGCGATACGATGACGTAGCACCTGAAACTTGTTAATCGGCCGACCAAATGCCTGACGCTCAGACATATACTGCAGCGATAGCTCGATAGCTCTCTCACAAGCAGAGACAGCTCCTGGTACTGCACAAAGACGCTCGAGCTGTAGGCCATTCATCAGATAGTAGAATCCTCTACCCTCTTCGCCCACGAGATTTTCTACAGGCACTCGCACATTATCAAAGCTGATCTCTGCCGTGTCCGACGAGTGCCAGCCCAATTTCTTCAACTTATTAGTGGACACCCCCTCCATGCTTTGCTCGATCACTAATAAGCTTACACCTGCTGCCCCAGCATCAGGGTCAGTCTTAACTACCGTCACTATAAAGTCCCCATAGACACCATTCGTGATGAAGGTTTTCGAGCCATTGACTATGTAGTGATCACCATCTCGGACGGCTTTGGTTTGGATATTTTGAGCATCAGACCCTGCTCCTGGCTCGGTGATACCGATAGAGCATACTTGATCTCCAGATATGATACCAGGCAGATACTTTTGCTTCAGCTTCTCTGAGCCAAACTTCAGAATATAAGGCCCTGACATATACTGAGTGACCTGCTGTGTGATAGAAAATCCGCCAGAGTTAAGACGACATATTTCTTCATTGAACACTACATCATAAAAGAAGTCCAGCTCTGAGCCTCCATATTTCTCTGGATACGAAAGACCAAGGAAACCCATGTCTCCCATCTTCTTCCAGATTTCTTTTGGTGTTTTTCTCTCTTCTTCCCATTTGTCAATATTAGGAGCCACTTCTTTGTCTAAAAAGCTGCGCAGACTCTCTCTGAACATCTCATGCTCCTCAGTAAAATAGTATTGATTCATAACGATAGGTTTTTTCTTGTTCTTTAGTTTTTATTCTACGAATAGGTCTTTGAATAGCTTCTTACTTGGATCGACTGCATACTGATCAAAATCAGTGACACCAGCCTCCCTGAGCACCTCCTCATCTATACAAAACTGCCCAGTGTACTCACTACTATCCTTTTTCAAGATTTCATAAGCAGCATCCGCCATGACCTGGGTAGAGCGACTACATTTAATCAGCTCCTCGCCACCAAGAACATTTCTGACAGCAGCCGTAGCTATCGCCGTCTGAGGCCAGAGCGCATTCACAGCGATATTGTATTTCTTGAGTTCTTCTGCTAATCCCAATACAGTCATCCTCATCCCATATTTGGACATGGTATATGCCAGATGAGCCCCAAACCATTCAGGCTTAAGATTGAGAGGCGGAGATAGCGTAAGTATATGTGCATTCTGAGATTTCTTTAACCAAGGTATGCATAGTTTGCTCGTGAGGAATGTGCCTCTCACATTGATATCATGCATCAGATCATAGCGCTTCATATTGAGGCTTTCTGTATTGCTCAGATTGATCGCACTCGCATTATTGATCAGTATGTCGATACAGCCAAACGTATCAACCGCCTGATTTACAGCTGCCTGTATAGTATCTTCTGATCGGATATCTACGACTACTGGCAGTGCTTGACCACCTGCTTTTACTATGTCTTTTGCAGCTGTATATATAGTTCCTTCGAGCTTTGGATGTGGCTCTACCGTCTTAGCTGCCACGACTATGTTAGCACCTTGCTCAGCTAATTTTAGGGCTATAGCCTTCCCAATGCCTCTGCTGGATCCTGTGATGAATGCTGTTATATTTTTCATGCTTTCCATAGTATAGATTCTTTTGCATCATTCCATGCGAGATAGTGTTTGCCATATTTTTCGTCCAAGGCTCCACGTCTCACCTTCATGGTAGGAGTCAGTAGTTTATTGGACTCACTCCAGATGTCTTCATCGATGATGATCGTTGACACTTTCTGATAGTTAGCCAGATCATGATTTAGTAGTTGGCGACTCTCCTCCAGACTTGTTGCTACGGCTTGCTTATCAGCAGTTTTAGCGGCCTCAGAGAGATTCACGATACAGATGGGCTGCGGTATACCGAGCCCAGCGACACAGCACTGCTCGACATATGGATTATTTGCGATGATCTCTTCCATCGGATTCGGCGTGATATAGCTCCCTTTGGATGTCTTGAAGGCATCTTTGACTCGTCCTATTACTCTGACAAATCCTCGTTCATCTATAGTACCCCGATCTCCGCTATGTAGCCATCCATCTTTTAGCACTTCTGCCGTTTTCTCAGGATTCTTATAGTAGCCTTTCATCATATATGGCGAGGACATTAGTATTTCAGAGGTATCGAGATCTATCCTCACATCACCATTGGGCACGGGTACCCCTACAGAGTCGGGCGGCGCATCTTGCATCGGACTATTCGTCATGCTCCCGCAGACCTCGGTCATCCCATAGGCTTCGATGAGATGGATGCCCAGTTTGGAGTACCATTTCTTGAGATACTCTGGGGTGATAGCCGCCCCTGTCGCAGCGATTTGTACAGCACCCAGTCCGAGTTCATTCAGGATTTTCTTTTTGACCAGACCTGACACCACAGGTATCCTCAGTAATAGCTCCAATCTTTTTTGAGGTAATTTAGCGATGACCCCTTGATAAAATTTAGTCCATATGCGAGGTACCGCAAAGAATAATGTCGGCTGTGTATCCTTGAGATTATCTACGAATGTGTCCAAATTTTCAGCAAAGGAAATCGTCCCTCCAGCATATAGACATGGCACCTCGACTCCCATGCGCTCGCCGACATGATTGAGTGGAAGGAATGAAAAACACTTGATATGATCTATGCGGCTGAGGCCAATAAAATCCGTCTCATACTCCGTGATCATTGTCTGTACGGGACTTCTATGGACATGCATCACACCTTTAGGAGTGCCGGTCGTGCCGGAGGTAAACTTTATCGTCCAGAGATCATCTATATGAGGTGCTGGTTCACCTACGATGGGCTCATATTTGGCCAACAACTCATCCCACGCTCTCCCCAGCTCTACTGGAGCGTTGCCCTCATAATGTGGAAATCTGATCAGTTGCACACCTTCTGGTATCGCCTCTGCTCTATCGCCCCATTTATCCAACTTTCCTACGAATATGGCCTTGATATCACTGAGCTCGACGACCTGAGCCAACTGCTGCCGGGGCAGACTCGCATAAAACGGTACACTCACTGCACCGATCATCATGATCGCCAGATCCGCTAATATCCAGTGATAACAGTTCTTAGAATATATGCCAATGTGATCGCCATGTCCTAATCCCATATCCTGCAGTGCTGAGGCTATACGCCGGGCTTCAGCCCCGGCCTGCCTCCATGTCAGTTCTTTCCATGTCCTACCATAGGGCTGCCTCAAGAATACCTCATCGGCTTTCTCCTTTTCCCAATGATAAAAATGACTGATTAGTGGTTGGATAGTGTTAGATTTCATAGCGACATATTGTATTATTTCATCATATCTCTTATCGTTTTGATGATACCCATACGGTCGCCAGCCAGATGCTCGCAGCCGTCTACGTAGAGTGTCGTACCTGACACATAGCTCGATAGATCGGATGCCATGAAGGTCACCGCATTTGCCACATCTGACACTGTACCAAATCGTCCTAAGAGATTCTCTCGACGGCCTTCTTCAAATCTCGCTTGAATCTGCGGCGGATACTGCTCCAGACCAGATGACTCGATAGTCCCGGGGGCTATAGCATTGACTCGGACGCCGTAGGTTGCCCACTCCTGGGCCAGTGTCTTTGTTAGATTGTCCACTCCAGCTCGGGCCGCTCCTGTGTGAGCCATCCCTGGAAAACCTCTGTAGACATTTGCAATGATATTCACGATGATGCCATGCGACTGAGGCATGAAAAACTCTTGATGCATGATCTGGGACATATAGAATGTCCCATTGAGATTATTATTGATCACAGCCGCCCAGCCATTCTCGCTGATGAGCTCCGCTGGAGCAGGAAACTGCCCACCCGCATTATTAACCAAGATATCGAGACCTCCCATTTGCTCTTTGAGCGCAGCAGCAACAGCACGGATATCGTCTGTCTTTCGTATATCACAGGCGTGATGATGTACAACCCCATATTCGCTAAGTTCTTCAGCGGCATTTTTGAGTTTATCCTCCTTTCGGGAAATAATCATCACCTCGGCTCCGAGCTGCAAGAACTGCTGAGCGATAGCATATCCTATCCCCGATCGTCCTCCAGAGACTAATGCTTTCTTCCCCTTTAATAAATCTGCACTGTACATCATCTTACCTGTTTTCATTAGTGTCTGAATGGGATATCGAGCATCTCACGAGTCTCAGCGATTGATGCCAGTTCTCGTCCGATATTTCGAGCCAGACTCGCTCCAGCTGCCACAAGTTCTCCATTGCTTTTAGCCATTTCGCCATTAGGCAGATAAAAATTATCCTCGAGCCCTACTCTGAAGTTGCCTCCCATGGCTGCCGCTATCGCTGATAGTCGCCACTGATCTCGGCTGATGACGATCGACTGCCAAAATCTTCCCTCTGGCACTTGCTTGATCTGATGGATGAGATTCTCAGGTGTGGCAGGGATACCACCCATGACACCCATCACGAGACTATAGCAAGCATTCTCTGGTAGCAGCCCCATATCTCTGAATATCTCCGCATTTCGTACGTGTCCTACGTCAAAACACTCCATCTCCGGAGCTGTCCCAGCAGCATTCATCGTCTCTATGACATACTGCATAGTGGAGAATGAGTTTTCGAATACGCCATCCCAGTGAAACTTCTTCTTTTTGCGAGAGTAAATGGCATAGTTCATCGAGTTCATATTGAATGCTGCCATATCAGGACGAGTCACAGGAATATGCGCCATGCGCTCCTCCTTACTCAGTCCGATCGCACCTGTAGAAAAATTAATAATCACGTCGGCACATAGCCGTCGCACTTCGCTGTGGATCTCTTCAAATACCTCTGTTCTCCAGCTGGGCATACCATTTTCTTCTCGAGCATGGATGTGCAGTATAGCTGCGCCAGCATCTACAGCCCGCTTTCCTTCTTCGGCGATTTCAGTAGGTGTATAGGGTATCGCTGGGCAGTGATTACGATTAGTCGCAGCTCCAGTAAGTGCAGCAGATAGTATTAGTTTTTTCATCGGATGATATTCATGATTGATTTTAAAATCCCTTCCATTCTGGTTTTCTTTTTTCACGGAAAGCAGTGAGCCCTTCTTGTCCATCGGCAGAACCTATCGTCTGCTGTAGCATATCGTAGAGATATTGATGCTCTTCGCCTGCAGGCAATATGTGATCATACGCCTGTAGGCCCAGGCGGATAGCAGATGGACTATTTTGCTTGAGCTCAGCGACTATGCGATCTACGACCTCATCGATCTCATCTGCGGGGCAGGCCTCAGTGACGAGGCCATACTCTTGAGCTTTGGTGACAGGTAAATTGTACCCTCTGATACACCAGTCGATGACTCTGCGAGCAGGCATGACTTTGAGTAGTGCCGCCATCACCTGAAAAGGATACAAGCCTCTCTTTACCTCTGGTAGTCCGAACTTTACATCCTCCTGAGCGACAACGATAGTCGAACCGGCCAAAAAGAAAAAGCCTCCTGCATATACATCTCCTGTCACCACAGAGATTACAGGCTTGTACACCTTATTGAATAATTCACCTATCAAGATATCCTTGGTACTTGCATCAGGGATGGTGCTGTCATTTGGCTCGATGACACCGATCATCGCTTTCAGATCCGCCCCTGCGCAAAATACATTCCCCTTTGCTCGGATAGTCACCATCCATACTTCAGCAGTATCATGAGCGTACTGCATGAGATAGGCTATCTCTTTGACCATCTGTGGATGAAGCGCATTTTTCTTGTGCGCTCGATTAAGCGTCATACTGAGCAAATGGTCTGACAGTGCCCACTCAACAAAGGCAAATTTATGCTCATTGATTTGAGCTAATTGTTCTGTAGTATATAGATTCATGTAGTTTATTTCTCTTTAATTTTTAGCATTAGATAGTTCGCCTCAATCGTTTGACTATCAGAGACATAGATCTCCTCGACGACGCCATCTATTTGAGCTTCTATAGTATTCTCCATTTTCATGGAATTGAGCACCATCAATGGATCCCCTTGAGCCACTTCTTGTCCAGCTGTCACCAACACACTGACCACTTGCGATGGCATAGGTGACAGGTAGGCACCTTTTTCGACTTGCACTTCCTTCAGCGGATATCTCGGCAGTCGCTGAAGTATAAACTGTCCATATCGTGGATGATGAACATAGCTCACATCATCAGCGCTATGCACCTCATACCGCTGTACCATACCATCGATAGCACAAGCGATTATGTGATCTGATTGAGCCACATCTTTGACATTGTACTTTTTTTCTCCTATCTCGATATCGAAGGTGCCATCAAGATATCTATAGTGGAGCTGATATTCCGCACCAGCGGCCTCATACTTCAAGATCTGTGGCTGATAGAAGTTATTTCGCCAACCTGATGGTATCGACCTAAGCAATATCTGGCTCTGCTGTCGCTCCAACCATCCAGATAGGGCATCAGCTATAATCGCCTCATGTATAGCCACCTCTGAAGTAGCCTGACCTATGAGAACTTCCTCGTGCTGAGCGATATAGTGAGTATCATACTCACCTCGTATAAAGCTCTCCTGCGCCATGAGACGTGATAAGAATGCCTGATTAGTCCTAAGTCCAAGACATACCATCTCAGAGAGTAAATACCTCATTTTCCTGATAGCGCCGATACGAGTGTCATCATGGATGATGAGCTTAGCGATCATCGGGTCATAATAGATCGATATATCACTACCCGTCTGTATAGCCGACTCTACACGTAATCCCTCTATCTCTGGCCATGAGTAGGCGGCTACCCTACCAGTCTGCGGCATGAAGTCTTGATCTGGATCCTCCGCATAGAGTCGCAGCTCGATGGCATATCCCTGACTCTCGACCTGCTCCTGGGTGATCTTAAGCGGCAGCCCCATAGCGGACTCTATCTGCATCTGTACCAGATCAAGACCCGTGATCTCCTCTGTCACAGGATGCTCAACCTGCAGCCGAGTATTGACCTCAAGGAAGAAGTACTCTCCAGACTGATCATCATAGATAAACTCTACCGTCCCCGCATTATCATAATCAAGAGCCTGTGCAGCACGTACGGCTGACTCCCCCATCTCAGCTCTCAGCTTATCAGTCATGATCGGCGAAGGGCTCTCCTCCACCACTTTCTGATAACGCCGCTGTATGGTACACTCTCGCTCGAGCAGATGAATGACCCGCCCATGCTGATCGCCAAATATCTGAAACTCAATATGCCGCCCAGAGCTAATATATCGCTCCAGTATGAGCTCATCATCGCCAAAAGCATTGAGCGCTTCACGTTTAGCTGTGGCTATCGCATCCGGTAGCTCCTGGGCGTTGTGAGCTATGCGCATTCCTTTGCCGCCACCTCCTGCAGCGGCTTTGATCAAAAGTGGATAGCCGATCTCCTCAGCAGCAGACCGTAACGCCTGCTCTGACTGATCCTCGCCACGATAGCCAGGCACTACTGGCACATCATGGGCCTCCATGATAGCTTTAGCTTGTGACTTAGAGCCCATTGATGCGATCGCCTCAGGATGTGGCCCAATGAATATCAATCCCTCATCAGCACAACGCTGTGCGAAGTCTGCATTCTCTGATAAGAAGCCGTATCCTGGATGAATAGCATCAGCACCCGTTCGACGAGCAGCGGCGATGATTTTATCTTGATCGAGGAAGCTCTCATCCGCTCTATCCTGGCCGATACATATTGCCGTATCGGCATCAGAGACATATGGTAGATCACGATCTACCTCCGTGTACACTGCGACTGAGCGTATCCCCATCTGCCGACAGGTCCGAGAGATCCGTCGAGAGATCTCACCACGATTAGCGATGAGGATTGAATTGATATTTTTCATTTTTAGTGTCTCCATACTCCGTATCCTTTTGCCCCTTCTATTTTCTGACCATATACGATCGCCAGAGCGAATCCCATGTAGCTACGAGTCTTCCTCGGATCTATGACTCCATCATCCCAGAGTTCACTGGTAGAGTGCCATGCTGATGCCTTGGACTCAGCTTCTGCTATGAGCATAGCTTTGAGCATGGCTCCTTTCTCCTCGTCATATTCTTGGCCCAGTGACTTAGCACTGGCTCGCTGTACGATCTCCATAACTCCTGCCAGCTGCTCCGATCCCATGACTCCGATCTTAGCGTTGGGATAGGTGAATAAGAAGCGTGGATCATAAGAGCGGCCATTCATTCCGTAGTTTCCAGCGCCATATGAATTGCCGATCATCAGTGTGAGATGAGGCACTTTGCTATTGCTTACCGCATTGATGAGCTTTGCCCCATTTTTGATGATGCCTCCTTCTTCATAGGCCTTGCCGACCATATAGCCAGTAGTATTGTGCATGAAAAGTAGCGGTATGTTATTCTTATTGGATAGTTGTATGAACTGTGCTGCTTTATTAGCAGACTCAGAGAAGATCACTCCATTATTTGCTACGATGCCAAGCTTGTACCCATGTATATGCGCCCAACCTGTGACCATAGTATTACCATATTCTGGCTTAAACTCTGCAAACTCTGACCCATCTGTGATCCGCATGATCAGCTCTCTCACATCAAATGGAATCTTAGGATCCGCAGAAACAACTCCTAACAATTCATCAGCACCATAGAGAGGATTTTTTATTTCTCCTTTCGGAATGTAATGCGGCTCGTCCACATCGATGAACTCCATGATCTCACGAGCGATCCTGATAGCGTCATATTCATCTTCTGCGAGATAGTCAGAGACTCCCGATACTCGACTGTGCATCTCAGCCCCTCCAAGCTCCTCATCAGTCGCCACTTCATTAGTAGCCATTTTAACTAATGGAGGTCCTGCCAAGAATACCTTCGCTGCTTTCTTCTGAAAAATCGAATAATCAGACATACCAGGCACATAAGCACCTCCAGCAGTAGCATTGCCAAATACCACCGAGATAGTCGGTATACCCATCTCTGAGCGCCGGGTGATCTCCCGAAATGACTCACCTCCATAGTTGAATATTTTCGCTTGATCCGGAAGATTAGCGCCTCCACTCTCTACGAGATTGATACTTGGCAGTCTATTTTCACGGGCGATCTGACCGAGGCGGAGCGATTTGAATACGGTGGCATAGTCTACCGAGCCTCCCTTTCGAGTGCCGACATTACTATTGATCATACAGAGCTTACCCTGCACGAGACCTATGCCTGATATATTTGTACCTCCTGCTCCAAAACCACCTTTTCGCTCCATACCAGATAATGGTAAGAGCTCTAAGAAAGGACTATCACGGTCCAGTACGAGCTCCAGCCGTTCTCTGGCTAATAGCTTCCCTCTGTTTCGAGCTCGGTCTATATGCTTGTCCTTTCCCTGAAATCTGCTCTTCTCCATATGCCCTTCGAGCTTCTCACAGAGCTTGAGCATCTTGGCATAGTTATCCTGATACGACTTGGACTTAGTGTTAACTTTAGATCTTAATACTCCCATAATCAAAAAGATACGATACTACTCAGATCCATCTCAAAGGGCTCTCCCAATGACTGTAGCATCTCTTCTCCATAAAATTTAGTAAATGACTTAATCCCTTTCTCCGTGAAGTGCGGGATCAAAATACTCCATATCAATCGCTCTCCATCCTCTCGGCTGCGCTCACCTCGGATCACCTGCTGCGGCAACCAAAAAAAGGACAACATCCATGTGATCATAGCAATATTATTGTACATACCTGGATAGGACTCAGCTCTCATGTTGCCGATCTGTATACTGAATGCGATATTCGCTTTGTTATCTTCTATCGTCTGCTCCGTCATCTCTCTGAACGCCTCTTTGATCACCGGATCATTGAGCACCTGCGTATCTAAGAATATGAAGCTATACTCTCTCTGAAACTTATAATACAACTGCACTTCATTATGTAGATTTTCAAATGAAGGGAGCTTTCTGGACTTACTTCGCTCGATCTTCATCTTGTCCCACATCTCATCAGCTATCGCCTGTAGCAGACTGCTTTTATCCTTGAAATGATAGGTAAGATTACCCCGAGACATCTCCAGATGCTGAGCTAACTCATGCAAGGTCACCGACTGGTATCCCTGCTGGTTAAAATAGCGCTTCGCTTTATCAATTATGTAGCTTTTCTTGCTCATACATCACCAAGTTAAGACAAACTATTATATTAGTCACTATTGACTAATTTATAGTATTGACGATAGAGATCAGAATCGACAATTAGTCAGTATTGACTAATTAATTTTTATGTTTTATATGCTTGTCGCAAAACGGAATGTTGTGTGATACTGCAACGAGGATAATACCCAGATCAAACGGATACACAGATCTGCTAAATTTTGAAAATTTGGCAGATCTCGCTTAGAGCCATGCACACGAAGCATCTTCAGTAACATAGATCCTTTTCGCAAAACCGATATTTGGGTGGCATGGCAACTTAGAAGACTCTACGCCGAACGATGGATTCTGTTTCACCGCTTTATTTCATCTCAAAGGCACTGAGAGATCTCTGTTTTTCTCTACCGAAAAAAATCATTTGAAAACATAGATCTTTCCCTTTGGTCAAGATGAAAAGTGTTGTAAGTGCTAACCCCTTTCTTTCAGCTGTCGGAACCCTCCACCTACGGCACCTCCCTTAAAATGGAGGACTGATTTTGTGCTTTCTTACGCTGATTACGGGAATGACCTCAGCTGAAAACGTAATGTACCATCCTTCTCTTCCCAAGAGAAGGACAGGAGGATGATCTCGATGGCCGAGACTACGTACTCGATACCCACTGCCATCACACGATTTTCAGCTTTCGAACCCTCCGCCCTTTGGGGACCTCCCTTAAAATGGAGGATTGATTTTGTACTTGCTTATGATGATTACGGTAATGACCTCAGCTGAAAACGTAATGTACCATCTTCTCTTCCCACGAGAAGGACAGGAGGATGATCTCGATGGCCGAGACTACGTACTCGATACTCGTCACTCGATTCTCAGCTTTCGAACCTTCCGTCCTTCGGAGACCTCAATTTTAGTTCAAAGTTGACAAGTAGAAAGTTAGAAAGTACAGATACAACAAGCTGATTCTTTCTTTCGGATTTCGAACCCTCCACCTATTGCACCTCCCTTAAAATGGAGGACTGATTTTGTGTTTACCCTTTCATTTTCATCTCGAAGGCACTGAGAGATCTCTGTTTTTCACTACCATATCTCTTTCTTTTAAAAACATAGATCTTTCCCGCTGGTCAAGATGAAAAGTGTGGATACAAATGCTAATCCCTTTCTTTCGGCTTTCGAACCCTCCGCCCTTCGGGCACCTCCCTTAAAATGGAGGACTGGTTTTTTACTTGCTTAAGATGATTACAGTAATTCTATCAATTGAAAACGAAATGTACCATCCTTCTCTTTCCAAGAGAAGGACAGGAGGATGAGTTCGATGGCCGATCTAATTGATCATACTCGATACTCGCTTCGAACATAATCTGATGCCCACTCCATCATAAAGGAAAACAAACCATATGTCAGACCTCACTCAAGAAATGATGTCCACTGTCGAGGGATACTATTACGGCGTAGTAGGAGTACTTCCTCGGATAGCGCTCGGACTCATCGTCTCTTTCCTACTTTATTACTTACTAAAAAGTATTCGTAGCAGACTCACCTCTTATTTTTCTTCAAAAGCTGATGACCAGCTGCTGATCGACTTCAGTAGTAGTATCATCACTACGATCAATGGGATATTGATAGCGCTGACTTTCCTTTGGATCATAGGCCAAACGGGAGTAGCTACGAGCCTATTAGGAGCGGCAGGAATTACAGCATTTGTAGTCGGGTTTGCATTCAAGGATATAGGCGAAAATTTGCTCGCAGGAATGATGATGGCATTCAAACGCCCATTTCATGTCGGGGATGTGATCGAGACCAAAGGTATCGCCGGCACCATACTATCTATGAGTCTTAGAGATACACATCTCAAAACTTTTGACGGTAAGGATGTTTATATCCCCAATGGACAAATCATAAATAACCCCTTATACAATTTTACTCAGGATGGCTATATCCGCATGGATTTTAATGTTGGTGTAGACTATGACTCCAATATTTCCCTGACTCGACAAATGATTATGGATGAACTGAAGAAGGTCCCCGGCATACTGCTGGAAGAAAAAGCACCCACCACTCACATCGAAGAGTTTGGTCCGAATACCATTGATATCCAAGTGAGATTTTGGATAGATACACATGGTGAGTATTCCGGACTCGAGGTCAAATCAGAAGCAATGACGAATATCTTACAACGACTACATCGAGAGAATATCCGCATACCACGAGAAGTAATAGAAATCAAAAATTATCAAGATAACCCAATCCGTACCCGAGCATGAATGCAGCTGAACTAATGATAAAATGTCTGGAAAACGAAGGTGTACAATACATCTTTGGCGTACCAGGTGAAGAAAATGAAGACATCATGTTTGCCTTGGCAGACTCCACGATAGAATTCGTTCCTACTCGGCATGAGCAGGGGGCGGCCTTCATGGCTGATGTATGGGGTCGGCTATCTGGTCAGGCAGGCGTATGCCTATCGACGCTCGGACCTGGCGCCACTAATCTCCTAACAGGTATCGCTGACGCTAATCTCGACAAGAGCCCTGTGGTCGCCATAACTGGCCAAGGTAGCCTCGAGCGCATTCATCACGAGAGTCATCAGATGATTGATGTCATAGCTTTGTTGGAGCCTATCACAAAATATAATACTCAGATCCGAGACACACAGATCATACCTGAGGCCGTGAGGAAAGCATTCAAAACAGCAGAGCAAGAAAAACCTGGTGCCGCACATATAGAGCTGCCCGAAGACCTGGCCCATCAGGCCGTCAATACAGATCTCGCACCACTCCCAAAATACTCTGTACGCAGACCAGCCGCTGATCCCAAAGCCCTCAGCCAAGCCATAGAAATCCTCCAGACGGCAAAGATGCCCCTGATAATAGCAGGCAATGGCGCTATAAGAAGCCGATGTAGCCAGTCTCTATTGAAATTAGTGGAGGAAACACAGATACCAGTCGCTACTACCTTCATGGGTAAAGGGGCCATCCCAGCCAGACACGATCTATCAATAGGCACAGTCGGTCTGGGATTTAAAGATTATATCATCGAGGCTTTTGAAGAGGCGGATGTGATCCTGTCTGTCGGATATGACATTGCAGAGTATGATCCGGCTAATTGGAACCCAAAGGCAGATAAAAAGATAATACATATCGACTTTGAGTCTGCAGAGGTCTATCAACAGTATATACCGGCAGTGGAGCTCATAGGTGATATAGCTTCTATCGTAAGCGCTCTCCGCTCGTCGATGTCTGATCGATACGATATCTGGCATACTCCTATCAAGGAGCGTATCGAGCAAAGTATCAAGAAATACGCCCTCCCCGAAAACAGCAAAGAATATCATGCACCTGGTGTACTCCACCTACTAAACGAGACCCTTCCTGATGAGGCACTCGTCATCAGCGATGTCGGAAGTCATAAGATGTGGATCGCCCGTAACTACCAAACTCAAATCCCCAACGGATGTATCATCTCTAATGGACTCGCCAGTATGGGCATCTCACTACCTGGCGGCATAGCAGCATCTATGCTCTATCCTGATCGCCCTATCGTGGCCATGATGGGCGATGGTGGCGCTATGATGAATATCCAAGAACTCGAGACTGCACATCGTCTGGGTGTCAAGTGCATGTACGTCATATTCAATGATAATAACTATGGCCTGATAGAATGGAAACAAGAGATGAGTTCGGGGAAATCATTCGGCACAAAGCTGGGCAATCCTGACTTTAAGATGCTGGCGGAAAGCTTTGGCATAAAAGGTCATCGACCAGAGTCAGTAACGTATCTCAAAACGATCCTCAATCAATACATCGACTCTCCTGAGCTCTGCGTGGTCGAGCTGCCGATCACTACTGCTGTAAATGACGAACTGACCAGCACACTATCGGCCTACTTTAATCAATAGACAAAATTGAGTCCGATACCGAGGAAGTCGCCTCTCGTGATAGACTCGCCAGCCTGAGTGAAATAGTTATTCCCCGATCCTGGAGAATCGTAATAGCCAGGATCACCACTATTGAGCGTATACGAGAGACTTAGCTTCACATGTTTATTCATGTACCAGTTGACATTAAGCTCTGTGTAGCGATCCTCTCCATAGAATGCTCCCAGTGCTATAGCTTCGTCCTGATCAGCTTGCGAGGTCGCACCATTGAGTATCATTTGACCTATGGTAAATTCTAAATTTTGATCATCAAGTCGCACATTATAGCCTACTCTCATGCCGATGACGGTGGCATCCATAGAGGCATTGCCACCTTCTCGATTTAGAAAAGCCCATTCGCCCATGAAGCTGAGTGCATCATAATTAGCTAATAAATCTATAGCAGTGAGTCCATTCTGCTCCCAAGTGGTCGTCTCGCCTTGATAGGTCGCAGACAGACCTACGCTGACTCCTCGCCTCTGACCAAAGTGATTATCCTTTCTCCCTGCACCATACTTACTAAACTCAGGGTCTCCGATATGAGCGACTACTCTACCAGAGATGATATTACTACTATTAGCACCTGCTGTATTACCGCCGTTTTGATTGAAGTATGGATTGTAAATACCGAAGTCATAGCTCACGGCTAATGGGCTATCCGTAGCTATCTTCATACCGCCAATTACTACTCCCATCACTCGTCCTGGCCCAGATCCAGCGACATGACGACGGATATAGTTTTGTGACCAGAGCTTCTCAAAGCCACTCACTCTGAATGGACTGGTGATAGACTCTCGAGTTACCTCTGGAGCGAAATAACCGAACTTCACATGAAGGGCATCGTTGTCAGGAGTGAGCCTATAGTTGATAGAAGAATTCCAAAATCTCAGGGTCGGACTGGCGCCATTATTAGCAGGACCGTAGGTGGCTACATAGATATCTCGGCCTACACCATCTATCGCCGTAACTAAAGAGTAAGACAGTCGATCTCCATACTTCCCCTTGAATCCTAATCGAGATCTGCGCAACTGAAAATTGAGTCGATCGCCAACCGGTACATACTGTCCTAAACTCTCATCATAGAGCTCATGACCAGTAGTATGAATACTCCAGAGCTGCAGATTGACAATAGGACGTATGGTGAGTTCCTGTGCAGATACTTGGCTACCAGCCAAAAGAAAAAGCAGAATACATAAATAGCTTCTCATATCAGCAAAAATAGGATTGTCAGCTTATTTATATATTCTGCTCGCAGAAATGATTGATCAAATAGACTTTTAATGAGGGAGCTTGCTTTTGACCATACCATAAGTGATCGTCCCTGCCAGTGCACTAAGTATGATCACTCCGACCACCCATAGCCCATGGCCTAATAAGACATAAAGAGGCCCCGGACATGCTCCTGTCATCGCCCAGCCCAGACCAAATATCGTACCTCCAAAAATGCTCGCATAGTAAGTCTTTGACTTGTCTGCGAATGTCACAGGCACTCCATCTACAGTCTTAAATCCTGAGCGCTTCATCCAGTAGTGCATGATAGCTCCGAGTATGACTGCCACTCCAATGATACCGTACATGTGAAAACTCTGAAACCTAAACATCTCCTGAATCCTGTACCATGAGATAGCTTCTGACTTAGTCATGACGATACCGAAAAGGACGCCTACGAAAAGGAAACTTATATTTTTCATTGGGATGATAGTTTAGAGATTAAAAATGATGGGATACAATACATGGGTCATCAGCAAGCCTCCGATAAAGAAGCCTATGACCGCTACGAGCGATGGTAGCTGAAGATTGGACAAACCTGTGATAGCATGGCCAGAAGTACATCCTCCTGCATATCTCGTCCCAAATCCTATGAAAAATCCTCCTAAAACAAAGAGAATGATACCCTGAGCAGTGCCCAGTGTCTCCATGCTAAAAAGCTCTACAGGATATAGCGCAGTCGTCGGTGCCTCTACACCTAATGCTGCTAAATCATCGATCGTAGACTGAGCGATCTGTACGGGCTCTGGATCTCCAAATACCTGCGATGCTATCGCTCCACCTATGATACTACCGACTACAAAAAATAATAACCATGACTGGGTCTTCCAGTCATACTTGAAGTAGTCTGCTACTCGCCCCATACCTGCGGCAGAGCACATCGTCTGAAAAGAAGTAGAAACCCCAAACTTCTTACCTAAATATATCATCAAAAACATGACCACTACGATCATGAATCCCGACACAGACCAGTGCCAGGGTTGGCTTAAAAATTCAATCATTTTTCTTTATTCTTTATGTGATTATTCTACCTATTCTTAGGCGGATGCTGTCTGATTAGCGGCCTCAGGATCGTACTTCACACTGATGTGTATCCATAGTGATCGGGATAGTCTCAGCAGCTTAATATAGAATACTGCCGCTACAAACAAGACCGCTACCATCGTCGCATTGACACTCCAATCAAATACAAAAACCAAAGGCAATGCTACAAAGAGGAGCGCAAAACCTGAAATGATGTAAGATAAAAACATCGCTCCAAAATAAAACCCTGGCTCCGGCTCTGTCCGCTGCCCACATACCTCACAGTTGCGAGGCATGTCGAGCGGTTTTTTTATATCAAATGGCTTAGTAAACAAGTCTCCTTTTCGGCACTTCGGACACTTAGACTTGAATATGCTTGCGATTATGTTCATTAATGCTTGATTTTACAAAGTAGTAGGACAAACATAGTCCGAAACTTTTATACCATCAGCTTTCATAGCTTTTATTCCACCATCTACATCTATCATGTTATGATAGCCACGAGCCTTCAGGATAGAGCTCGCTATGAGAGATCGGAATCCACTCGCACAGTGGATGATAAAGTCATTCTCTTTTGGAATCTCAGCAATATGCTCATTCAGAAAATCCAAAGGTGCATTCTCCGCATTGATGACATGCTCAGAGAGATACTCAGTCGGCTTGCGCACATCAATGATAGGTGTCTCGCCAGCCTCGATCATGTCTTTGAGCTCAGATGGAGTCCATGATCTCACACTATCTACCTCCTTACCTGCTTCTTTCCATGCTTTCACACCACCTTTTAGATAGCCGAGCGTATTGTCAAATCCCACTCTCGAGAGTCTGGTCACTGCCTCCTCTACTCTATCTTCATCGACTATGAGTAGTATCGGAGTCGTCACATCAGCGATGAGTGCTCCTACCCATGGTGCAAAGCTACCGTCCAATCCAATAAAGATCGATCTCGGCACATGCGCCTCTCTGAATGCCTGCTTTGACCTCACGTCCAATAATACAGCACCTGTTTCATTAGCTGCCACTTCAAACTCTTTAGGACTCATGGCATGGCTACCTTGCTTGAGCACATCTGCGATGTCCTGATAGCCCTCTTTGTTCATCTTGACATTAAGAGGGAAGTACGACGGTGGCGGTGCCAATCCATCAGTCACCTCTTTGACGAATTCCTCTTTAGTCATATCCGCTCTGAGCGCATAGTTCACTTTCTTCTGATTACCCAGTGTATCTACTGTCTCTTTCATCATGTTTTTGCCACATGCAGAGCCAGCACCATGAGCAGGATAGACTATCACTTCGTCAGCCAGTGGCATGATCTTATTGCGCAGGCTATCATAGAGAGTCGCTGCCAGGTCCTCCTGTGTCATATTCGCTGCTTTCTGAGCGAGATCTGGACGACCCACATCTCCTAAGAATAAAGTATCTCCAGAGAAGATCGCATGATCCTCACCCTCCACATCTCTGAGGAGGTAGGTCGTACTCTCCATAGTGTGTCCTGGAGTATGTAGCACCTTAAAAGTCACATCTCCCAGTACAAACTCCTGTCCGTCCTCCGCTATGATAGCTTCAAACTTTGGATTAGCATTAGGTCCATAGATGATTGGAGCCCCAGTGAGCTCTGACAACGTCACATGGCCACTCACAAAATCCGCATGAAAGTGTGTCTCAAATACGTATTTGATCTTAGCGCCACGATCATTGGCTTTGTCTATATACTGTTGTACTTCTCGGAGGGGATCTATGATCGCTACTTCTCCGTTTGATTCTATGTAGTAGGCACCTTGAGCAAGGCAACCTGTGTAGATTTGTTCTATGTACATGATTCGACTTATTTATTTTGTTAGCACAAATGTCAGATAAACTCTGTATATCGTATGTGACGACTGTCACAGAGATGATTTTAGGCTGTAGCCAAAAAAGGTTTGAGTGCCTGCTCGAGCTGATGTACTGACTGCACACCTGACTTTCTCCAGACGATTTTGCCCGCTTGATAGATGACTAATGTCGGTACTCCTCTGACGCTGAGCTTATTAGCCAGTTTTTGATTCTTGTCTACATCGATTTTGATGATTTTGACCTTGTCGCCCATCTTGCCAGCGAGGTCTTTGAGGATCGGTGACATCATCTTGCAGGGTCCACACCAAGTCGCATGAAAGTCCACTAATGTAGGTCGCTCAGAAGAGACGATATCGTAGAATGATTGTTTGTTGCTCATTTTTCTTTATTACTGTTAATTACATATTTACTCAATACAACAAGCTCAAACCTAAAAATGATTCATGAGACTTTCGTCGAGAGCGTGATCGAGATTACAGAAATCATTGAACTCAGATCTGAGACAGCTATCGGGCAAGTGAAATATGGGGCCCTTTACTATCGTACAGGATGAATGACGGAAATATTTTTCATATGTACTTGTCGTTCTGTTATATTTAGAGCGAAATCAAGGAAAGCAGATCATTTAAAGGGGATTTGATCTGATATAAGTGAGTTACAGGCAAGCACGAGAAAATAGAGAATGGTTAAATCATTTAATGTATATATAAAAGACGCTGTAAGAATAATTGATATCGATCAGAGATATCAAGAAGCAGAAAGTTTCTATTTACGTCTATTTAAACTTCTTTATGGATACAACGAACTTATTAATCTAAATTTCGAAAAAAAGAACTTTCCGGGAATTGATCTTTATGAACCCAATTTGAATCTCGGAATTCAAATAACTGCACTAACATCAAAAAGTGTCAATGACGTAAGCACTAAAGTTACAAATACAGTTGAAAGATTTATCACATCAAAAGAATACAAGGAATATCCAACAGATAAATTTGTAATTTTTTTCACAAAAGATTCAGAGTACATAAGAGAATATAAAAAGAAGTCCCATCTAAAGGAACTTGAGAATAAGTATAGGATTAAAATAAAGGTAAGGACTAGCTCTTCTCTCTGTGAAAAGTACGATTCAATAATTTCTAAATCAAGAAGAAATTATCTACATGAATTTATTCGTGCTGAAATGGAAAGCGACTTCAGAGGAGTAAATGCATTAAATTATGTCAGTGTTTTACAAAATGACTTCAAGGATAATTCTCTTTATTTTACCAGAGATGAAATCTCTCTTAAAAAAGAAATTACCCATCAAATTTCAAACTCAAGCAAAGAGCTACTAATTTTAGGTTCACCTTGTAGTGGTAAAACAGAATTCGCAAAGAGTCTTTCATATGAAATAAGTTTTCTACACAAAGTATACTACTTAGATTTTTTCATTTCTGATTCTACTCTTGAAACGGATGGCTTAATGGAAGATCTCTATCAGCTATCTTTCAACCATTCGATTTTGATTATTGATGATGCTCATTTGAATGTTAAATTATTAAAGAGAATCAGGAAAAAATTATTCACATTTCCTTGGATAAAGCCCATCTATATCGCAAGACCAACGAATGAGATTCGGAGTTTATTAATAGGAGTTCCTAAGTTCTATATTGATAATAAAACAAATCAAGCCCAAAAGGTTATTGGTATTGTTAGAAAGCGAACGAGCCAACTATTGAAAAGTAGGGAGTGGAAAATTGGAAATATAGAAGTTGTAACAAATAAATATCGAAATAATTTAGTTAAGCTAAGTTTGGCATTATCACATTGGATCGAAAAGGGTTCAAGTATAAAATTTAGTGAATTAGAAGAATCAGAAATTTTAGATAATTTTTTCGAAGATCAGAATCTTAGCGACTTTCAAACAAATGCACTATTTATATCGGCATATTTAGGAATGCACGATATTCCAACAAGGATGTACAGAAGTGGAAGAGAAGAAATCCCTGAACTGGAAAAAATAGGCTTACTACAAAGAATTCGAAAATCAGAATATTATAGATATCAGCATCGTGAAATTGCAAAAGCAATTTTCCAATCTTGCTCAATACGGAATTCGTTTGACGATATTGATATTGGAAATTGGTTGACGATCTACATTAATGAACAACCAAATATCAGTAATCTAAACATTAATCAGCTCCTAATAGGGCTTCACGAAGGTCGATCAAAGCACATAGCGAATATTTTAATTCTTGATACGGTTAAAAGTGAGATTCTAAACTTGCAAACAATAAACACCTCAGAAGGAACCAGAAACCCATTAGTTCAAATAATTAGTAACAACTTAAATTCAATAGACAAAGACAATCTTAGTCTATACAGAAATTTCATAAAATATAAATTAGAGAAATCGCCCCTATTGATCTATGATAGTTTGGATTACGAAATATATCAATCTCTAAAGAGCGATGAAGAAATAGGTGGACAGATAAACTCATATATTAAGAAGAATAAAAGCCCAGAGAATAGTCGACAAACAAGAATCACAGAACTTGCTAAATCAATTAGTAAGAAGAAATTTGCTGAAGGTACTGTTCATAGAATTCTTAATACCTACGACTTCCCAACGTGGTATTTAAAGGTCATGGAATTATATGAACTTAGTCAACTATCAATGGTTTTGTCAGAGCTGAATACCTCAAACCAATCTAGAATATTGCTGAGCGGGATAGTAGATATTCTAAACTTTGACAAGTTCATTAACAACAATAGAAGACTTACTTGTGATAAAATTGGAATTGCACTTAGAGAATTTCAGTCAATTGATGATACTATAGGAACTGGAATTGCACATCAATTGTGGGAAGAACCAACCATAAGAAGTCGCTTTGAAAATAGTACCAAAGATTCAAACTTATCATCTTGTTTAAAAGCCCTATCTGACATAAGATATATTAATCGTCCTTATTCTATTAAGCTACTTGCAGAGTTAATATCTGAAGGTATAATTCTCAACTACTTGAACAGAGAGCAATCACTAGGATCTATAGTTTTGAGGGTACAAGAGCTTTGCAAATTCGATAGATTTATTGATACAATTTATCCATTACTGTATTACTATTTTAATTCAAAACGATTCCATTTTTTATTGCAGGATTGTAGTAAAATTGAAACACTCAGGTTAATCAAGCTTCTTCTTGACAACCCTAAGTACAATTTGAAGAATGGAATTTCTACTGAAACTGAAATTCTGATTAATAACAGACTCGCAGAATTCAAAAGCACATATACTGATATATCGACTAAGCAAATCGAAGAATTTATAAGAAATAATAAATTCACCAAACTAGAACATTACTTAACCTCTATCAGAAAAGTAAACAAACATCAAGTAACTTCTTCTTTTCAAAAAGTAGATCCAGCCATTCTCTTCAAAGCTACCATAAAGGGGCCGTTAAGTGCATATCAGATAACAGAGCAATTATACAAATTTCGAACATGGTTGTTTCTAAATCGGGAAGATAATTGCGACTCTTTAATTGAAACTGTCTTCAACAAATACCTCGATTATCAAGTAAATCAAAATAGCAGATTCAAACAACTGCCATTTGAGCAATTCCTTAGCACTTTTTCATATGGTCTGAAAATCAATAGAGGCATCACCAAAAAATATTTAGAAGGAAGATTTCTTTCTAAATTGTCCAAATCACATACTGGATCAAATAGTTTAAGTATTATCTTTCAGATGTTAAGAAGAATAACCGATTTCGAAGAAAGTTATATTGATCCAGTAAAAACATACTTAAATAACAATCTTAAAAATTTTGTAAAAGATATAAATGATCAAGATTTGACTAAATCAATACCAGGAATTATAGAACTATCAAAATCTCAGATGAATTACGAAGCTTTAAAATTATTAGAATTAAGTAAAGAAGTATTGTTGAAAAAAATTAAACTAAAGAGTAATCAAGTAACTAACATTGAAAGTATAGTTAGAGGGTTGGCTGTTGTAGATGCTTCAATTGAAAATAAAGTATCTAACGAATTAATAGCCAGCCTGTAATCGAGTAGGTAGCTGACAGCCGAATGACCGCCAGTGCACCTCTCACACCACCGTACCTAAGGGCCTTGTATCTGCCAGTCCATCAGATCGAATTCCTGATCAAATGACATGATAATAAAGCCCTTAAAAAGTAAAAGGCCTATGCCAGTGAACATAGACCTTTCAAAACAAAATTAAACCAACTTTCAAACTTTATTTTCCGGCGTCAGGATCTAACTGTATCTTATATTGTGTCGTGGTATCGAGACCTTCTGTGACCTCTACGTATAAGCCATCAGACAACCCTAATTTAACTTCCTTTTTTTCAAATTGTTGTTCGCCAGTAGTGATCTCTACGAAAGTTTTTTCGTCATCCTCGTAGATGACATCACGCTCTTGGACAGCGACTACCTCGTCACGTCGATCGATGATGATATCACCATTGGCACTGTATCCAGCTCTGAGGAAGATGTCTTCGCTATATGGTTTAAGCGCAGCCTTCACTTCAAACTTCACTACACCCTCTTCTTCTTCTCCTTTTGGCGATATGAATTCTAATAATGCATCGAACTTATCATCCGGTATCGCTCCTACTGTCAGGATCAGATCCATGCCTTCAGAGAGCTTTCCTACATCTGATTCATCGACTTTCCCTTCGAATATGAGCGAGTTCATATCAGCGATCACTGCGATGCTGGTCCCTTCATTGAAATTATTTCGCTCGATGACCGATGAGCCTTCTTCTACCGGCACGTCGAGGACCATACCATCTACAGTAGCCACTACGATATTTGATACTTGATTAGATCGATTAGTGCGACCTTCTCTGAGTAGCTGTAGGTTATTTTCGGCAGCAGCCAGTTCTTGCTTGCTGATATCCAGCTGAGCTTGTACCTGTTGGATGTTATTAGATGATAGTAGTGATGCATTGTCGTAGGCATTTTGTGCGAGATCGAGATCCAGCTTAAACTGGTTGTACTGTTGCTCGGAGATGATCCCTTCATTGAGGAGTTTTCTATTTCGCTCTTCTTCTTGGCGAGCCACCTCGAGACTGCGTCCAGTCTCCTGCACATCGAGCTTCTTGCTATATACCTCCTGCTGTCGCTGTAGCTCACGCTCTGATTCCTTGACACGGATACGAGCCAGCTCCACATTGGATCGAGCACTATTGATATTGACCTCCGAGGGTACGAGTTTGATCTTAGCGAGTCGCTGACCTTTAGACACCATCTCACCTGCCTCTACATAGAGCTCATCTACCACACCTGATACTTGTGGCTTGACATTGACCTCGAGTCGTGGCTTGATAGATCCTGTAGCTACCGCCTTGACTAATATGTCTTTGACCTCTGCCTTAGTACTCTCGTATTCTACGGGACCACTATTGCCCTGAGAGACAAAGTAGTAGCCTAATCCTGCGGTCACTAAGAGCAGCATGAGTCCTACACCGATTAAACATCCTTTATTCATTAGTTCAGTATTTATCTTCTAATTAATTGATTATCAATATTTATTCATCCTTCAGTGCGACTACGGGATTGACCTTGGAGGCTTGAAGTGCAGGTATGAGTCCAGCGACCATGCCAGCGACTACGAGTACGATCAGAGCCGCCAGTCCTACATACCAGTTGACTTCTGGATTATGAAAATTTTCAGTCTCGCCACCACTCATATCCAGTAGAGTCTTGATGCCCCAGATCATGAATGTGCCCAGTACGATACCCAGATAGCCCGATAGCGCCGTGATGAATACCGACTCCGTCAATATCATACTGATGATAGAGCCCGGTGTCGCTCCGAGGGCTTTTCGGATGCCTATTTCTTTCGTTCGTTCTTTGACGATGATCAGCATGATATTGCTCACTCCGATGATCCCGGCCAGTAGCGTACCGATCCCGACGAACCATAAGAATACCTTGATCCCTAAGAAGAGACCCTGTATCTGTTGAAATTCCTTCTCCAGATTGAATCCTCCGATGCCTTGCGGATCGTCAGGATGTATGCTATTGAGCTCCTTGAGTATGCGCTTGATCTTAGGATCCATATCGGCGACGTGCACTCCTGGCTTAGCGGAGACCACCATGTAGTCTACCCTATTCGCCGTGCCGAATGCTCTACTCAGCGTAGACAGCGGCACCACTACGGACTCCATGTCGGAGCGATTCCACTCTTTCTGCTGCTCCGGACCGAATACTCCGACCACTCTGAAGTCTATTCCTTTGATGGTGATATGCTCCCCGATGGCATTCTTATCGCCAAATAGCACATCTTTGACGGTAGTACCGATGGTAGCGACCTTTCTGGCCTGTGCGATATCTCCATCATTGATATATCTCCCTTCGTGTATGACGAATGCCTCTATGATCGGCATATCCGTGAGCTCGCCTCTGACGCTATAATCTGCCCCTTCTCCTTTATACTCTACTCTGAAAGGCCCAACCTCATTTCTCGGAGCGATAAGATCTATTTCTTCTACTTTATCTCTGAGGACATCAATATTATCCAGCTTCAGTCTTGCATATCTCCCTGCCGGGAATCCTTTGTACGGCATGGTCGTACGAGATGACCAGATGTACATAACATTTTTGGCTCGACTGCCAAAATCTTTATACACTCCGTTTTCGAGTCCTTTGCCCATACCAAGGAGGAAGACGAGCATGAATATTCCCCAAAACACACCCAGTGCGGTCAGGAAGCTTCGGAGTTTATTCTTGCGAATAGTAGCGAATATCTCTTGCCATTTATCTGCGTCAAATATTCCTCTCATACTATTCGGATTTTATGGCTTTGACAGGATTAATACGAGCAGCCTGTAGTGCGGGCAGAAATCCTGCCAGCGCTCCCGCTAATATCAAGATCATAGTAGCGGCAATGGCGATCCAGATATTAATCTCTGGCTGTCTGAAAAACTCACTCTCCATACCTCTCAGGAGTGCTAAGACTCCGATTCCCATCGCTAATCCCAGATAACCCGATATCGCTGTGATGAATATCGACTCTTGAAAAATCATCCCGATGATAGATCTCGGTGTAGCGCCGAGGGCTTTTCGAATACCTATTTCTTTAGTCCGATCCTTGACGATGATGAGCATGATATTGCTGACGCCTATGACTCCAGCTATGATGGAGAATATCCCTACGATCCACATGATGCCTTTGATAGCCGCCATGAGCCCCATGAAGGATTTATATTCACGAGCCATATTCCAGATACGTATAGCCTGACGATCCTCGGGATCTACGAGCTTTCGCTCACTGAGCATTCGCTTGATAGCATCCTCGACCATGACCATCTCTTCAAAGCCCAATGAGCCCATATCTATGACTAACTCATCTATATGATTAAACTCAGAGTAGACGCTCTGTAATGTAGTAATTGGTAAGTACAGCCGCTGCATGGTACGCCCTTCTTCTTGATCATAGAATACACCAATGATCTTATAGATACTTCCTTCTACTTTTAGCTCTTTTCCGATCGGGTCAGTATCAGGAAAAAACTCATCTCTGACGTCTCGACCGATGACGGCGACTTTACGTAGCTCATCCAGATCTCGCTGATTGACATATCGCCCCTCGAGGATCTGGAGACTCTCTATAAAGGCCCCATCGACATGAGTCCCTTGCACAGAGTAGGTCTGCGTCTTATTACCATAGGTGACGATCGTATTCCATCGGAGGAAGTACTTGCCACTTATTTTATTGATCTCGTCGAATTGCTCAATGAGAAAGTCATAATCATCGTTTGTCAGTTTGACACGGCGACCTTCTGCAAGTCCTTTGTAGGCCTTAGAGGTGCTGCCGGTATTGATCCAGAGACTATTGAGTGCATCTCCTTCAAAATTGTAAGCGACTCCATTTTGGAGGCCTTGGCCGGCTCCCAGCAGTATCACGAGCATGAAGATACCCCACGCCACACCAAAGGCTGTCAGCGCTGTACGTAGTCGATGCCGGTTGATCGAGTCAAATATCTCTTGCCACTTGTCCCAGTCGATCATAAGCCAGTGCTTTCGATGAGACCATCCTTGATACGGATGATCCGATTAGTCTGATTTGCGATCTCATCCTCATGTGTGACGATGACCATAGTGATCCCTTGAGCGTTAAATCTCCTGAAGATATTCATCACCTCCTCTGTAGTGACACTATCAAGGGCTCCTGTAGGCTCATCGGCCAATACTACTTTAGGCTGACTGATGAGAGCTCGAGCTATTGCTACCCGCTGCTGCTGTCCACCTGACATCTGATTGGGATAGTGATCAGCCCAGTCCTTGAGCCCTACCTGATCCAGGTACTCCACGGCGAGAGCCTGACGCTCTGCACGTGGCACCTTCTGATAGTATAGTGGCAGAGCGACGTTTTCCTTAGCAGTCTTGAAAGGAAGTAAGTTGAACGATTGAAAGACAAATCCAATAAACTGATTGCGATAGTACGCTGCTTGTTTCTCCGTCAGGGATTTATTGATCAGCTGTCCATTGAGCCAGTACTCTCCGGTGTCATAGTCATCTAAGATACCAAGGATATTGAGTAGTGTGGACTTACCTGATCCTGATGATCCCATGATAGATACGAGCTCTCCCTCTCGGATCTCGAGATCGATACCCTTGAGGACATGCAGCTCATTGAAGTCTGTCTTGTAGGATTTATTTAGTTCTTTGATAGTGATCATCAGCTCTGCGATTACAGGATACGAATCAAGCTAAAAACACTTTAACGATAAAAATAAATAGATGAATGAGTTATTCTCAAGGATAAAATGTTGGTGTTGACCAATATATGATGTGATCACAAGATCAAATGACGCAACATACACTATCAATATTAAAGTAACATTTATGATCCACCAACTTCTTGATTCTTCAATCAACGATATTCACTTGGAGAATACTCGGTAGATTTTTTAAAGAATTTTGAAAAATACGCCACTGATCTAAAATCCAATAAATACTCTATTTCAGAAATACTCATAGAAGAGTTAATCACGTAATCTGCTGACTCCGCTACTATCTATATTGACCTAACTTGATATTGTAATCATGTAATAAAATATACCTTAAGAATGAATTTAACAGAGATGCGTATCAAGATCTTCACAGATCACAGATAGTATTGTTTTGGCTCTCGTTCATTTTATTCGACTTTGATTATCTTGGGTGGATAATATGGAGATACACTGGTTTTTATTCATTCACTTTATCATCATCGAGATATGTATAAAGCTATACTCCTCTACTCCATATCATTCTTATTCGCCTGCGCTGGTCAGCCACTGAGCACAGTAAAAAGCAAACCACGCATACTCATCAGCACAGATATCGGAGGTACCGACCCTGATGACAATCAGTCAATGGCACATCTACTCATGTACAATCATCTTTTTGATATAGAGGGACTCGTATCATCTCCCTCCTATGGATCTGGGAGTACTCGTGAGATCCTGCGTATGATCGATCTCTACGAGCAGGATTTACCTGTGCTAAGAGATCATGCAGAGGGATGGCATAGTCCTGCCTCTCTCCGATCCATCACTAAGCAAAGCGTACGTGGTAATGCCCCCTACAAGGGATATCGAAAAGCAACAGAAGGCTCAGAATGGATCGCCAAATGTGCCATGCAGCCGGATGAAAGGCCCCTCTGGATATTAGTCTGGGGAGGGCTCGAGGATGTGGCACAGGCTCTACATGACCATCCCGATATAGCAGATCATATCAGGATATACTGGATCGGTGGACCTAATAAAAAATGGAGCGCCAATAGCTATGCATATATCGTAGAGCATTATCCGGATTTGTGGTTTATAGAGGTGAATAGTAGCTACTATGGATTCTTCTCTTCCTCCGAAATCGATGAGATAGACCGCACTGACTACTATGATCAGCATATCCGTGGTGCAGGAATGCTGGGTGCTGACTTCAGATCGTACTATGGTGGCGAGATCAAGATGGGAGATACACCGTCTCTACTCTACCTCATGCATGGCGATCCCGATGATCCTACTGGCGACAGCTGGGGAGGTAGTTTTGAGCGTACAGATCGGAGTTCCCGAATTGTTTTTGACGGTATGTCTACACTGACAGACTCAGTGGCATTCGCTACAGCGCTAGAATACCATCTATCTGGACCTGTGCTCGACATACATCCTGACTCATCTTGCTTTAGCCTCGATGTCCCCTATGGCAGCTCGTCTGTACAGCGCTGGCCGGGATACTATCTGGGAGATGGGCGATATGCCGTCAGATACATGCCTAAAAAAGCAGAGACACTTACCCTCAACATCACTTCCGACATTCCCGCCTTGGATGGACTCTCTGGTCATATCATAGTGACTAATCAATGGCCTGGACCTTCTCGTGAGACCGACTATATCGTCGGAGACCATTGGTATACCGACAAGGCTGATCCCGCTCTCTATGATGGTAAAATACAAGGAGGAAAAACACTCAGCAAATGGAGAGATGAAGTACTGGAGGATTGGGCAGAGCGGTGGTCATGGCTTCGAACACATTAAGTTCACATTAAGTCGCAGCCACTACATATGTATCTGTTTTGGCTATAGCCAATAAACTAAGCTGAATCCTTATACTTTCTATAGGTCATAACAAAACGAACTATGATCTATACTGGCAAGCATGATGAATTTCTCAATGTAAAAAACATATCTGCTACTGACCATCTGGAGCTTATCACGACAGCTCCCAGTGAGCTGAGTCTATTGTGGTTTCAGGAGGATGGTAGTGAGCTCATCATCGACGGTGTGCATCATCATTTTCAAAAGGACGATATCGTAGCCTTCACAGAGTTTCATCAGGTATCTATCGTCCAGATATCTGCTGCTCGCCTACTCAAGTGGAATAAGCACTTCTACTGTATCATCAATCATGATAGCGAGGTCGGATGTCGAGGTATCCTATTTTATGGAGCGGCGCAGCTACCGACATTTCATGCCAATGAAGAAGATGCCCAGATCCTGAATACGGTGTGGCAGATGCTCATACAGGAGATGCGATCACATGATGAACTGCAGGAGGAGATGCTTCAGATGATGCTCAAGCGGATCCTGATCCTCTGCACTCGGATCTATCGCAATAGTACTGAGCTCTCACAGCTTGACAATCAGCAGTCGGATATCCTGAGAGATTATAACTTTCTCGTAGAGCAGCACTTCAAAGAAAAGCATACTGTGGCCGAATATGCAGAGCTCCTCTATAAATCGCCAAAGACACTCTCTAACCTATTTAAAAAACTCGGGACTAAGACACCACTACAGTATATCCAAGATCGAAAAATACTGGAGGCTCGCCGACTACTCAGCTATAGCCAGCTATCCGTGACAGAGATTGGATATGAGTTGGGATTTGGTGATGTGCAGTCTTTCAGCCGTTTTTTCAAGAAAAAGGCCGGAATATCTCCCGCTGACTACAAATCCAGCGAAGTCGGGAAAAACGGATAAGCCCTCAGGAAATCCAGATGACATGATAGGTCGAATGTGCCTGCATCTTTGAATCATCAATTAATTCAATAAACAAAAACATCATAATCATGTCAAAATTTAATGTCCCTACCAGAGAAGAAGTATCAGCTGACAACCAAGCGATCTTTGATAATGTAAAGAGCCAATTAGGATTCGTCCCAAATCTCTATGCATACTACGCTAAGAATGATACAGCTCTCGGCGACTATCTCGCTCTGCAGAATAGAAAGTCAACACTCAAGGCAAAGGAAAGAGAAATCATCAATCTTGTAGTGAGCCAGTACAATGGCTGTAGATACTGTCAGTCTGCCCACACACAGCTCGGCAAGATGAACGGATTTTCTGATGATCAGATCTTAGAGATCAGAGGAGGAAGAGCTTCATTTGATACGAAGCTGGATGCATTAGCGCAGTTTACTCTTTCGGCTGTAGCCAATAGAGGCAATGCAAGCGAAGCAGCCAAAGAAGCATTCTTCGCTGCTGGATATACTGAAGCAAATCTGATCGACGTAGTGATCGTCATCGGAGATAAGATCATCAGCAACTATATCCACAATTTGGCGGACTTCGCTATTGATTTTCCAGTAGCGCCAGAGCTCGAGCTCGAGACTGCATAATACAAACTTGATTAATAGATTTTGATAAAAGCCGAAGGCCAGAGGGTCTTTGGCTTTTTTAGTTTGCATTCAGCGTAATTTGCAGAGATCCTATCCCGTTTCATCTTACAAAACCCATTCATATAGCTGGCTAAAGAGGTATGAATTTCATGAGATTTTTCAGATTACTTTCTTACATCACTATCCTTGCTTTCTTACTATTCTGTCAGTCGATTTTTGCACAAGCTACATATGTAGAGCTTATACATGCTGTTGATCATCTGGAAACAAAAGAAGAGCGGAGACGCTTTTGGATGCAAGTCATAGAAAGAGATCAAAAATACAGGGGGAAGGATGCAACTATTCAAAATGACTTTGAGAACATCAAATTAGCAGCCGCTTATTATAACAAGTACGGCTATCCGACAAAGGATGTAGAATCTACTGGTCATGGTCTGCTCTATGTTTGGATACACAGTTGGAATCCGGATATCGCAGCACATACATTCCCTATGCTTTGGCAAGGCTATGAAATAGGCGCTATCTCTAATGATAAAATGAGAAACTATATACTCAAAGGCCACTACCATTCAAGTATAAATGATGGCCTTTTTGATTCACTATCCAATACTGAGCTAATCGCTAAGTTAGGATTCAACATGAACGAGAAGATCAGTATTCCACGTATTGATAGTATGTATCATGCATATATGTCCGCAAGACAAAAAATGGGTGCGCCTTTCGAGATCTGGGAAGCACAACCTACTGTCAAAGAGTATCGTATCAGAAATGAGATTATAGAAGATACAATACATGGAATTTTCGTAGAAATTTATGATTTAAATGGAGTTTCATACTTGAGGAGTAGGCGCAAAGAATGGAAAGAGGACATACCAAGGCCATTGATATTTGTAAATGGTGACAGGAATCGCTTTAAAACCTCCGAAACAAACATCAATCACTACGAAAGAGACTCCGAACGGCTAATACTCAAAAATATAGATGGTGACACGCTCCAAGTATGTTTTCCATATCGAAAATAAACTCATCTACTCTGTTCACACACTAACGTAGAATCATTTATGTGTACCCCAAACACATAATTTATCAACAGTGCTAATAAAACTCAACTCTCGCTATGTGAAAAGCAAAGCTCAATCTGTACCTTGAAGCTGAAAAACTAAACACTATCTATCATGGCGCAGAACCCTCTTCGCATAGCGATAGCTCTTTTGCTATCTGCACAGCTGCTGATCGGTCAGCAGTCACTCTCCGAGCTACAAGCCTATAAAGATCCTCAGGTCACTGGTATCAATCGCATGCCTGCTAAAGCGACTTCTCATTCCTACTCCTCAGCAGCTGCCGCATTGGCAGATGACAGGGCGAGCTCAGAGCGATATCAGAGCCTCAATGGAGAATGGAAGTTTCACTGGTCCGCAGTCCCCGAGGCTGCACCGCAGGGATTTGAACAGCGAGGATATGATGCCTCCTCATGGGATGAGATACCTGTCCCAGCTAACTGGGAGCTACATGGCTACGGCACAGCGATCTATACTAATATCGTCTATCCATTCGTCCCAGTGCATCCGCCTCTACCTCCATCAGAAGATAATCCTACGGGCTGCTACCTCAAGACATTCTCGGTCCCTGCAGACTGGGAGGACATGCAGATCACGCTCACTTTTGGCGGTGTGAGTAGTGCCTACTATGTCTGGCTCAATGGTCAGCTCCTCGGGTATAGTGAGGACTCAGCACTACCTACTCATTTTGATATCACCGACTACCTACAGGCTGGCGAAAACACATTGGCCGTCAAGGTATTCCGCTATAGCGATGCGGTCTATCTCGAGGATCAAGATCACTGGCGTCTTAGTGGTATACAGAGAGATGTATATCTCAGTGCAGCGCCAGAGGTACAGCTATATGATTTCGCTGTCAGGACCGAGCTATCCGAGAGCTACGATGCAGCCATGCTACAGCTACGCCCTCGGGTACGTATGTCTGACCATACCGACCTCACTGGCTATCAGCTCAGCGCACAGCTATATGATGATCAAGGACAAAAAGTAGCTCATGATCCTATGACTATCTCCATGAAGGATATCTATGAAGAGGCATTCGGTCAGCGTGGAGGCCCTGCATTCCCTCTCCTCGAGACGAGCATAGCATCTCCTCGACTCTGGTCAGCAGAGGATCCACAGCTATACACCTTACTATTGACCGTATCTGATGGAGCAGGACGGGCCATAGAGCATCGTAGCACCAGAGTGGGGTTCAGAGAAGTAGAGATCAAAGATGGAGAGCTACTCATCAATGGCGTCTCGACTAAAATCTATGGGGTGAATCGTCATGATCATGATCCGATCACTGGCAAAGTCGTCAGTCGAGAAGCCATGGTCAAAGACATCCTCGTCATGAAAGAAAACAACATCAATGCGGTCCGTACATCGCACTATCCTAATAATGAGGAGTTTTATAAGCTCTGCGACTACTATGGCCTATACGTCATGGACGAAGCGAATCTGGAGACACATGGTCTGGGTGGGAAATTCAGCAATGATCCAGCATATAGCAATGCATTCTTGGAGAGAGCTACTCGGATGGTCGAGCGAGATAAGAATCACCCCAGCATCATCATGTGGTCACTGGGCAATGAATCCGGCTCTGGCTACAATCATGCGACCATGGCCGAATGGATCAGATACTACGATCCGACTCGCCCCATACACTATGAGGGTGCTCAGACGACTTTTGGAGAGCATAGGATCGATGATCGACTCTACCGAGATCCCGACTATGTCGATATGGTATCTCGCATGTATGCTCCGATAGAGTACATGGTCGATATGGCTAACTGGGAAGAAGAAACACGGCCAGTAATCTGGTGCGAGTATGCTCATGCTATGGGCAACTCAGTAGGCAACCTATACAAATACACCGATGCTATCAGAGCGAATAAACGACTGATTGGTGGCTATATCTGGGACTGGAAAGATCAAGGACTACTGCAGAAAACCGCTGATGGTGAAGAGTACTTCGCTTTTGGAGGAGATATGGGAGATACTGCGATCAATACGAGCAACTTCTGTCTTAATGGTATAGTAGATCCGATGACTGGCCTCAAGCCTGCGACCTATGAAGTAAAGTACCAGTACTCTCCTATCCAGCTGAAGACTAAGAATGCATTCAACGGAAAACTGGAAGTAACTAACTATAATCAATTCACTAATCTCAATGAATACAAGATCAGCTGGGAGCTCCTCGAAGATGGGAAGGTAATCTCTATAGGTACAGCTCCATCAGTGGATGTCGCCCCTGGCGATTCTGGCGCCCTGAAAATAGATGCTCAGCTCCCTACCGAGCGCATGGCGGATGCTCGATACGATGTCAATGTAATTTTCACATTGGCTACAGCCAAAACATGGGCGGACGCTGGGCATGAGGTACAGAGATATCAATATCAGATCCCTTCGAGCACATCAGTAGCTATGACATCATCTCCTAAGACTACACTCACTATCAATGGGAATACCATCAGTGGGAAGGATTTCGATATCAGATTTAACAGTGAAACAGGACAGCTAAGCTCTATAGCCTATGCAGATCAAGAAATCCTAAAGTCAGGCATCGTCCCTCAGCTATGGCGCCCATCCACTGACAATGATCGAGGAGGCACTCGTACTCCTGAGACCTTGAAAGTTTGGCGAGACATCCCTGATCGATTAGAGCTGCGCTCATTTGACATCACATCGATAGATGATAGTCATGCCCAAGTCACTGCTGAGTATGAAGTAGAGGGTGTAGGCTCATTCTCCATGCACTACCTAATCAGCGCATCAGGCGACATCAAAGTACACTTTGCACAGCGCATCGAGGCCGAGCTACCTATTATACCTAAAGTCGGTGTCCAGCTATCTATAGATGACAGCTACGATCAGGTACACTGGCTCGGAAAAGGCCCGTATGAAAACTATTGGGATAGAAATATGGCTGCTACCGTCGGTCATTACGAGATGCCAATCGAGGACTTTTACTACTCCTATATCCGACCTCAGGAGAGCAGCGCTCGGACTGAGACTGAGTGGTTTGCACTAACGGATGAAAGCGGAGCAGGAATATACGTGGGAGCTATTGATGATCCCGTGACATTCAGCGTATGGCCATACTCGACTGAGATGATCGAGGAGGCGCTGCACACCTATGACCTCAGTACATCTGACGCACTTACTATCAATATCGATCATCTGCAGATGGGTCTCGGAGGAGACGACAGCTGGTCATGGAAAGCGCTCCCCCATGAAGAGTATCGAGTACCCGCTCAGGACTATGAATTCAGCTTCGTGATCAAGCCTATCATGAGAAATGAAGAGGTAAAAAGAAAGTAAGTCTGGAAAGCATCAACTGAGAAATCACATAAGACTTTAATTACTCAAAAGGCACTGAAATTTTCGGTGCCTTTCTCTATATATCACTATCATTGAATCATCTAAACTAAGTGGACATGAGTGACGATAAATCATTGAGCTGGGGCGAATTCATGAAAGTCGAGATGCGTGTAGGTACGATACTTACAGCAGAGGTGTTCGCAGAGGCTCGCAAGCCTGCGTATAAAATGACCATTGATTTTGGTGAAAAGATCGGTATAAGAAAGACCTCTGCACAGATCACTGATCTATACGAGCCAAGTACATTAATAGGTCGCCAAGTGATCGCCGTGGTGAATTTTCCACCCAAACAAATCGCAAATATCATGAGCGAATGTCTCGTACTCGGCGGCGTAGCCGATGATGGTGTAGTCACCCTCCTCGCACCAGAGCGCCCTATCGAGAATGGTATTCGTATCGGCTAAACTAATCCATATCGTCATGAGAAAAGAAGATACCGTCACTACCTATATAGATCAATACACTCCAGAGATTAAGTCTCGGCTAAATCAAATCAGAGCTGTAATACAAGAAGCAGCTTCAAGCGCTACAGAAAGCATATCTTATGGCATGCCAGCTTATAAAACCTATAAAAAGCCCTTAGTCTATTTTGCCGGATATGATCAGCATATAGGATTTTATGCTACACCTTCAGGGCATTCAGAATTCGCTGACGAACTATCTAATTATAAGCAAGGAAAAGGCTCTGTTCAGTTTCCGCATGACGAAGAATTACCGATTGAATTGATTAGTCGTATTGTCAGTTTTAGAGTAAAAGAAAATCAACAGAAATACGGTAAGTAAAATCGATACTAACTCATGCACCCACAACTCAACAAAGACCTCAAAGGGCTCTCTGATATATTATCTAAAATCAAAGAGCAGAGCACAAAGTACATAGAGCAGATAGGCTCGAGGCCAACAACAATTGATAAGCCATCTCTGGACTTTGAAGCAAATAAACTACCAGCTCAAGGGCAAGGTGCAGATAGAGCATTAGCTATATTCAACCAGAGATATGAGCACCTCATGGTGAGTAGCTCGGGGCCCAGATATTGGGGATATGTGACTGGAGGCACGACACCTGCAGCTATCGCAGGAGATTGGCTGAGTAGTGTCTATGATCAAAACACTCAAAGCACCGAGGGTCAAGGCGACATATCAGCCATCATAGAGCGAGATACGATCGCTATGATGTGCCAGCTATTTCATCTCCCACAGGATATCTTCTTGGGTGGATTTGTCACTGGTGCTACCATGAGTAGCTTCACCTGCCTCGGAGTCGCCAGACAGTGGCACGGTCGACAGATTGATCAGGACATAGCCAAAGCTGGAGTGACGGACAAGATCAATGTACTCTCTGCCACTCCACACTCCTCTGCTGTCAAGGCGCTATCTATGCTCGGTATAGGTAGTGCTAACATCATAAAAGTAGCAACACTACCCTCTCCTCGAGAGGCGATAGACATTGTTGATTTGGAAGCTAAACTTCAGTCACTCGATGGAGCACCGGCCATCATCATCGCCAGCGGTGGCACCGTCAATACTGTAGACTTTGATGATCTCAAAGCTATCGTAGCACTCAAAGAAAAATATAATTTTTGGCTGCACGTGGATGCCGCTTTTGGAGGATTCGCTGCCTGTTCTGATAGATATCGCCATCTATTAGCGGGCTGGGAGTCGGCCGATAGTATCACCGTAGACTGTCATAAGTGGCTCAATGTACCCTATGACAGTGCCATCTTTTTGGTCCGACACGAGCATAATCTCCATCAAGTAGAAACCTACCAAAACTCTAACGCCCCTTATCTCGGTGATCCTTTAGAGCAATTTAACTATCTCAACTTCCTACCTGAGAACTCTCGACGGATGAGAGCTTTGCCTGCATGGTTTAGTCTTCAGGCATATGGAACTGAGGGATATGCTGAGATCGTGGATCGATGTATTGACTTAGCACAGTATTTGGGACAGCTGATAGACGATAGCAAGTATCTCATGCAGATAGCTCCTGCTCACTTAAATAATCTCTGCTTTAGCCTAAGAGATACTCAGGAGCCTGATGATGTCAGAAGGTTTCTTCATCAGCTCAATGCCACTGGCCAAGTCTTCATGACGCCGACCGTCTTTCATGGAGTAGCGGGCATTCGTTGTTCATTGGTCAATTGGATGACAACAAAGGAGGATGTAGATCTTGTATTTGATTTGATGGAAGAAGTGGCTGCGGGGATTTAGTTTACTATTTTCATCTCGACCTTGTGGAGAGATCTTTACTTCTTGTAGTAGAAAGACCAAGAGAGTTAAATACAACCATAGCTACAGCTCATGGCCTCTCTTCCCAATACCATCTCACACAGCCCATCGTTCGGCGTAGAATCTTCTACGTCGTAGTGTCACGCAAAATTCTGTTTTGCGAATAGGATAGAAAAACGTTATTAGCTGCTCAGTATCTGCTATCGAACTCATCCTCCTGTCGGTAAGAGTAGTGAGTGATGAGAAGCGAGTAACGAGCATTACCCAATAAGCTATTACTTAAATCGATCATCCCTATCATCTATGCGAGCACATTATAAAGTCCTCCATTTTAAGGGAGGTGCCCGAAGGGCGGAGGGTTCAGATAGCCAAAAAGTAAAAAGCCCCTATACTCTATACCTCCTGCTGTAGCATCGCACCTACCCTTCGATGTCACAGTATCTCTCCTATCGTCGAGATGACAATAGATAAGATAATAAGCCCTTGTTCGGCGTAGAATCTTCTACGTCGTAGTGTCATGCAAAATTCCGTTTTGCAAATGGGATAGAAAGACGTTGTTAGCTGCTCAAGATCTGCTATCGAACTCATCCTCCTGTCCTTCTCTTGAAAAAGAAGGATGGTACACTATGTTTTCAATTGATAGAATTACTGCAATGATCGTAATCAAGCACAAAATCAGTCCTCCATTTTAAGGGAGGTGCCCGAAGGGCGGAGGGTTCGAAAGCCGAAAGGGAGGAATTTTCAGATAGGTACCACTTTTCATCTTGATCAAAGGGAAAGATCTGTGGTTTCAGAGGAAAGATTTGGCGTTGATAAACAGGAATCTCTCTACTCACCATTCCTCACCTTTGCACAATTCATTTTTTCGCTAAATTGCCCTTCTAATACCAAAACTATGAACCTGAGAATACTCATTTGGGCATTTTTGACTTTAGCAGTAGTCAATCTAATCGCCCAAGAGACAGCGGACACTACCGCTCAAGACACGATCAAACGTGCTACCAAAAACCTCCCTCTGGAGCCTACTCGAGAGTTTCTACTTAATACAGATGAAGGCACTTGGATGTCTTTGGACGTAAGTCCTGATGGCTCTACGATCGTATTTGATCTATTAGGAGATATCTATACTGTACCTATCTCAGGCGGAGAGGCGACTCGTATCATAGGCGACATGTCCTATGAGACTCACCCTAAATACAGTCCAGATGGCAAGTCACTCGTCATGACCACTGATCGCTCTGGCAGCGAAAATGTCTGGACCTATGATATCGATAGCTCTGAGTGGCATCAAGTCACTAAGGATACAGACAAACACTACCAATCTGCGGAATGGACGCCTGATGGCGAATATATCGTGGTGAGTAAGGGAAACCGTAATCTCAAACTCCACCTATATCATAAAGAAAGTGGTGGCGGTGCCCAGCTCGTCAAAAAGCCAGATAATCTCAAGCTGATCGAACCAGCCTTTGGTCCTGATGAGCGATACATATGGTGCTCACAGCGACGTGGCGCATGGAACTATAATGCGCAGCTACCTCAATATCAGCTCGCTACCTATGACCGTGAGACTGGAGAGATAGAGACGATCACTCGCAGATATGGTTCAGCATTCGCTCCGACGCTATCTCCAGATGGCCAGTGGCTCGTATATGTGACTCGTCACAATGCTCAGTCTGGTATCGTCAAGCGAAATCTCAAGACTGGTGACGAAGAGTGGCTGGCCTACCCTGTCCAGCGTGATGACCAGGAGTCGATCGCTACACTTGGAGTATATCCAGCGATGAGTTTCACTCCTGATAGTAAGTCCCTCGTAGCATCCTATGGCGGCAAGATCAACAAGATCGATATCAATACGGGAGCAGCAGAAGTGATCCCATTCATGGTGTCAGACACGATCCACTATGGCCCGAGAGTCAAGTTTGACTATCGCATATCGGACAGCTCTGAGATGGTCGTGACACAGATCAGAGATCCAAGGGTATCGCCAGATGGTCAGAAAGTGGCATTCACTGCGCTCAATCGTCTCTACATCGCTGACTATCCAGATGGCACTCCTCAGCGAGTGACCGATCATGACTTCACTGAAGCCATGCCAGTATGGAGTCCTGACAGCCGACAGATCGTATTTGTCTCTTGGGAAGAGGATGAAGGGCATATCTACAAAGTCAATGCGACTGCTGGAGCCCGAGCGACTCGACTGACTCGTGAGGGAGGCTATTACGTGAGTCCCGCATGGGATGAGCAGACAGGACGTATTGCATTCCTTAGTGATGCTGCGCAGACATATGTGGGAGCATTTGACCCATTCTCATATGCTAATAATACTAAGATCTCCTATATCCCATCAAATGGTGGTGACATCCAATATGTCGATCATGCGCATGGTCGGTACAATCTGCACTTCGTCAAAGGAAAAGAGCGAATCTACCTCAATAAAGCTGGCCAAGGACTGATGAGTATCAAATGGGATGGTACGGATGAGAAAGAACATGTAAAAGTGTCTGGTGTGACTACCTTTCCGGCTGAGCTCCATGGAGAGTCACACTGTCTACTGGTAGCTTCGGAGACAGAACCAGCTAAAAAACCATCCAATGCTTCGACAATGACTATGGCGCCTATGGGCAATTATGTATTAGCAAAGATCAATAATGACATCTACCGAGTCAATGTCCCTATGATCGGTGGTGAGACTCCATCGATTAATGTCGCCAAGCCTGATAATAGCATATTTCCATCTGAGAAACTAACAAACACCGGTGGAGAATGGCCACATTGGTCTGGAGATGCTAAGCAGATCTATTGGTCACTCGGCAATGCACTTTTTACTTATGATTTTGCGGAAGCGAAAAGCATAAAAGAAGAGAATAAGCGAAAGAAAAAAGCTGAAGAAAAGAAAAAGGAAGAAGAGGCAAAATCCAAAAAGGAAGAGGAGGAATCTGAAAAATCAGAAGAAGATACAGATAGCGATGGTGAAGAGAAAGAGCATAGTGACGATAAAGACGAGAAGAAAGAAAAAGAGAAACAGTACCAACCGGCTGAGCAACGAATAGAGGTATGGGTTGATCGTGATATCCCTCAGTCTAAAGTACTTTTGACCAATGCTCGGATCATCACTATGGACGGTGATGAAGTCATAGAACGTGGTGATATACTGATAGAAAACAACCGAATCATGGCTGTAGGGGCATCTGGTACTGTGACAACTTCTGGGAATGTTGAGATCCGTGATTTGGCTGGCAAAACAGTCGTACCGGGATTCGTCGATGTACATGCTCATATGTGGCCTGTATGGGGGCTGCACAAGGGCGATGTCTGGATGTATGCGGCAAATCTCGCCTATGGGGTCACTACGACTCGTGATCCGCAGACGGCTACGACTGACGTACTCACCTATGAAGACATGGTAGAGTCTGGACAAATACCTGGACCACGGATATACTCTACTGGACCAGGCATAGGATTTTGGTCATACCGTATGACCAGTCAGGAGCATGTGGATAGCGTCATGGCGCAATACTCTAAGTACTACGATACCAAAACCATCAAAATGTACCTCGTCGGCAATCGTCAGCATCGCCAATGGGTCATCAAGAGTGCTCAAAAGCAAAACATCATGCCTACTACAGAAGGTGGACTGGATATCAAACTCAACATCACTCAGCTCCTCGACGGATACCCCGGACATGAGCATGCACTACCGATCTATCCGATCTATGATGATCTGGCTAAGCTCATCGCAGAGTCTCGTATGTCTGTCACACCGACTATGCTCGTAGCATACGGTGGTCCTTGGGCAGAGAATTACTTCTACTCTCGAGAGAATCCACAATACGACGAAAAGCTCAATCGATTCACTCCAAAGGCGGAGCTGGATGCCAAGACTCGTCGCAGACCAGGATGGTTCATGGATGAGGAGCATGTCTTCCAAAAGCATGCAGAGTCGTGTAACAAGATCGTCGAACATGGCGGTATCGTCGGTGTCGGATCACATGGACAGCTACAAGGTCTGGGCTATCACTGGGAGCTCTGGGCTATCGCATCAGGCGGCATGACTAATCATAATGCTCTCCAAGTAGCGACTATCCTTGGTGCCGAGGCCATAGGTCTGGAGAAAGACCTTGGCTCTATCGAAGTGGGAAAAATCGCAGACCTCGTCATCCTCGATGAAAATCCGCTTGAGAATATCCGGAACACGAACACCGTGCATCAGGTCATCAAGAATGGTCGCATATACGATGGCAATACTCTCGATGAGGTATTCCCACGACAGGTAGCAGCACCATCATTCTTTGACAAAGGGGATGTGCCTCCGAGTGGACTACCCGGCGTGAGATAAGCTTCGTTCATTTTAAGATTTATCAAGAGTCATTGGCGTTAGTCAATGGCTCTTTTTTATTGATAGGAATGGTCAATATGCAGGCCTTTTCGACACCGCTCGGAATGGAAAAGGGTACGAGGGTTCGGACGTGGGTATGAATAGCATTATATCGAATATCGAACTTATCCTCCTGTCGGCAAGAGTAGTGAGTAACGAGAAACGAGTATTGAGTATGTTTTCCTTTCGTTCGGCGTAGAATCTTCTACGTCGCAGTGTCATGCAAAATTCAGTTTTGCGAATAGGTTAGAAAAACCTTATTAGCTGCTCAAGATCAACTATCGAACTCATCCTCCTGTCCTTCTCTTGAAAAAGAAGGATGATACTATGCTTTTTCAACTGACCCGATTCCCTATATCATCAATGCCAGAACAAAATCAGCACTCCCTGGCAGGGTGGTGCCCGAAGGGCGAAGGCTTCCGACAGCCGAAAGGCAATATGGCCCTATTCTCTATACCTCCTGCTGGAGCTTAGCACCTACCCTTGGATGTCAAAGTATCTCTCCTATCGTCGAGATGACAATAGGTAAGAAAATAAACCCATCGTTCGGCGTAGAATCTTCTCCCTCGTAGTGTCATGCAAAATTCTGTTTTGCGAATAGGAAAGAAAGACGTTATTAGCTGCTCAAGATCAACTATCGAACTCATCCTCCTGTCGGCAAAAGTAGTAAGTGACGAGAAGCGAGTATCGAGCATGACCCATTAAGCTCTTACTTAAATCGATCATCGTTATCATAAATGCCAGCGCATGGTCAGTCCTCTATTTTAAAGGAGGTGCCCGAAGGGCGGAGGGTTCGAAAGCCGAAAGGGAGGAACCTTCAGCTAATAACATTCTAATACACTCCCCCCTCAGAACTGAGAAGCATCTACTCCGCAGAGACATAGAAGTAATAAAAATCAAAACAAAAAAAAGGGCTGCCCACCTGCGGACAGCCCTACGTCAACCGATAATCAATTTGGAATTATCAACGACCACCTTAGTTATTCGCTCTTATTTTGATACCATCACTCTCTGGGTTGTTTTATCACCGGTTACTTCATTTTGGATCTCCATGAGGTACATGCCTGATGCCCAGTCTACTACATCTATCTGGGCAGATCCTCCGAAGGTCTGAGACTGGATCATAGCCCTACCAGTCACATCATAAATGCTGATCGTATGCTCATCAGCTGAGATAGTAGCACTGATATTGACAGCCTTAGCGGCAGGATTAGGATAGATGCTCAGTTCATCTACCATGATAGATTCTGAAGTGACATTATTCTTAGCCATGACACCCTTTTCAGGAGCAGCTTCATAGCTTCTACTGAATCCAAATCTACTGGTAAAGTCGGCGCCCATATTGCTTCCTTGATCTATGGAGCCTGGTATGATATTCACGACATATCCGTTTCGGCTATCTCTGTAGTCTTTATTTTTACTACGACGAACAGGAACACACACTTGAGCTCCACCTCCATCATTTTCTACATCCGGTATTCCATTAGTCAGTGTACCTCGTATCACATTTGGCGAAAAGCCGTCAACTACCCAGTCAAAATGATCACTCATGAATCCAGTGATACCTGATGCATCAAACTGTACTTTGCTGAGAGAGATCTCTACTGCGAGTGGTACAGAGGTGACCTCTACCCCATCCTCAGCAATGATGGTGAAGCATGCCTGGCCGTACTGCTGACCGCTGGCTGGTCTGACCAGATTAGCATTCGTGAGGGAGATATCCTGTGCAGTGAGTCCCTGTAATAGACAGAGAAGTATGGCTGAGAGTATGTATATATTCTTTTTCATTATTGTCATTTTATTATTGATGAAAGATGGGACATGACATATGGCTATAGAGCTTCTATCATGCCCCGTGAAGTGATTATTCTCCTGTAGTATAGTCTACAGTATCTTGATCTTTGTCATTTGCTTTGTTATCCTCGAGCTTGGAGAGGGTTGCGGTTTTCGCAGTGATGGATAGGATACCATCTCCTCCTGACTCAAATGTCCCCGTGAATCCAATTTTTAGCGACTCATTAGCGAGGATATTAGCACTTGTCGTGAATTCCCAATAGAGGAAGTTTTCACTGAATGTGAATAAGTCATTGTCCACCTCATGACCTCCAATCGATGTCAACGATGGATCAAAGTCAAATCCTAAGAAATCATTCTTGGCAATGCGTACCTTAACAGGGCCTGTAGTTTGATTGCCAGACATCTCGATCATATCTACCAAGACTCTCATCGGCGTACCATCATCATTAACGACACCTGTCGCTACTGATATAGATGGCTTGATGTCAAATGTCGGCTTAGTGCTCGGTATGATGAGGGTATGTACTTCATCTACATAGGTACGGCCACCACTATTGATCGGATCCTTCACTGTCACTGCAGTACCTGTCACAGCAGGATTTTCGACGATCTTAATGTTATCGATGAACCATCCATCTCCTCCGCCTGTACCAGCGTCTTCGGTGAAAACAAATCGCACATTAGTCGTGCCCGCTGGGAGCATACCTGCTGACTCGATGTAGTCTGCTGTACCTCCTGAGAATGCAGGACCTGTATAAACCACATTGTATAGACTACCGAGATTAGCATTGTAGCCATTTTCTTGGAGCGGCAGGAGTGCCCAGTTGGTACCATCAGTAGTATACTCTACATATCCTCCGTCATAGCCAGCATCCGTATCATACTTATGCCAAAATCTCAATTGTCTCGTACCATCACTCGCTGGTAGCGTAGGACTCTCGAGTGTAGTATTGAGGCCTGTCAGTCCATTATTAGTCGTATAGAAGTAAGCACTACCTTCTTGAGCATCTCCGTCAGTACGACGCTCAAAGCTATTTCCTACTCCAGTGACTGCAGTCCAGCCCTCTGTACCTGACTCAAAGCCATAGCTCGCAGTGATCTCAGCTGCTGTCTCTGTGAGTATATATCCTGTCACGCTGATCTCATGTGCCGACTCTGCAGCTATCTCATCTATAGAGAATATCAGTGTCTGTCCTACCTGCATGTAGTCTGCTCCAGTCACTCCAGTGAGAGTGAAATAATCAGGCAATGAATAAGTCACTGGCACATCTGAGCTGGCAGCAGGTGATGTATTTGTCACAGTGATCACATGTGTGAGGTCTGATTCATTTTCGAGTACAGATGGAGCTGATACTTTGATATCATGAAAAGCCTGTGTCTGATCACATGGAGTGGCATAGCCATCTCTCTCGTCTCCGATATTGTTAGACGGATTGATAGCGTCGACACCAAGTCCTCTTTTGGCGAAAGCCTGCCATATCAAACATCCATGTGCTCCATCATAATGCAGCGTATCAGCCATCAAGATTGCATCTCTCATGTCTGTGAATGAAGGACTCGGCACCTGTAGGCGGATGCCTTCTTGTACGAGCTTCAGTGCCAGATTATTTCCTGCATGATTAGCCGCTATTGCGCTGATATCTCCAGTCGGAGGATTATAGGTCACATCATCGTTAAATCCGTATTCGTCTACGAGATTTTGAGTCATCTCCCAGAGCATCGTACACCAGATGAATCCTACACCATGCGGCACAGTGATCTCGGCACTATTGCCGATACCGATTCCACCATTAGTCGTACCTGCGAATGTGTATTCATTCTCAGTCATATCGATGCTGTATTTTCTCGGACGGATACCTGGACCATCAGAATCTGTATGTGTCACATAGGTACCAATTCCTTTGCTCGGTAATACACCATTGGGATGAAGTGGGTCTCCCATCGCAAGATCACTTGCCGTAGTAGTCAGATAGAGAGCATAGTAATCAGACCAACCTTCTCCACCCTGCTCACTGCCTGATAGTGTACCTCCGAGGAGTCCCTGTGGAGATGTACGAGAAGAGATACCATGGCCATACTCATGAGCGATGATACCATTATCAAAATCACCATCTTTCTTAGGTGATGGTGGATTCTCTTGGATGAGAGATCCTATGATAGTAGCTCCTTCTGCGAGTGACTCTTTGAGGATGAGGCCTGTATTGTAGCTCACCATGACTGATGGTATGGTGATGGTATTAGCAGTAGGATCAGTACCGCCCATCGCTGCTACCTCATCAGGATTACTTGTATTATTATTCATCACGATGACACCTGCGGCACCACCTTTCTGAGCTCCATCTACCTTCTCTACGAATGAACAATCACCTCTATCGATGAGTACGATGGATCCTGTCACACTATTGCACGGTGCAGAGCCAATGCCACTACCCATTCCACAGCCAAGAGAGCTACCACAGCCATCATTGACTAAGACTAATGGCTTATCCAATACAGGATTAGCATGTAGATCATAAGGCGTCAATGTACTGTATATAGCTCCTTGTATTGCTAAGAATTTATCGCCTCCCTCTGCAAAGGTCGGTGTAGATACTGAAGTGATCTGTACGAGCTCATCGGCCTCTGATGCTGTCCATAGATACATCTGCATCTGTGGGCTCACTCCATCTTGGAGCGTGAGCATATTGGCATTGTTAGTACCTCCGCCATCTTGAGCTTGTGCGAGTACTTCATCGAGTCCGAGTCCTCCTTTTCCGAAGTTCTCAAACTGGAAGTTGCGGCCCGCTTCGTCAAATCCGAAATTGTAAAAGACGTCGTGTACTAAGTTATTCTGATAAAATAGATTGACTATCGCTGCATTCCTATTTGGGAATGTATTGTTAGTACTCGTCGTCATATACTCTGGCTCCTTAGTCAGGTCCCACTCGTAGTAAAACTGCTGCTCCCCTAATAGGTTATTGCTCGATGCCTGTGCAGCAGTAGCAGGATTTGGAGCACCTCCGAGCGGAGTCGGGCTCGGATCATAAAATGCATATACGTTGTTGCCCTTAGTGAAAGGAAGCTGTAAAATACCATCTGTACTCGTCCATCCATATGGAGAAGCTACTGGATCCCCGGCCGTCTTGACGACTGTTTGACCATTGTGCGCTGAGTCATCATTGGGCGCTTCTGCTGGCAAATCGAGCACTAAGTAGCTGTGTGCAGGTGCTACTGTCGTAGTAGTCACTGGCTCTCCGACAGCTGAATAGTTGTGATGATGACCTGCATGCATTTGTTCCCATTCTGCAGCACTCTGCATATGTCTCTCATGCTCTCGTGCGTCGAGTATAGCCTGCTCCTCAGGAGAGGCATCATACACCATCGATGCACCGAAAGAACAATGTAATACCTTGTCCTCTGTAGAGATCACATCTCCCGTCTGAGCATCTATATAGCTCACCCAGTAGTGCTGTCTATCTATGGTATGTAGCTGAGTCTCCCAGGCCAGTCTCAATGACTTTGACGCATCATCCTTCACGTATATGAGGCGAGTCTCTGGATCTGAGGCAAACTGGCCGTCACGTGCATAGATCACATGTGCGTCCTTTGACTTTTTCGTCTCTTTAGCAGCGAATCTGGCAATCCCATCAACCTGATTTTTAGCCATAGAAACCTGCAGCGCCTCTATCGCTGACACTGTGGGCTTAGTGGTATTGGGCTTATAGCCGGTGAAGGTATTATTGCCCAGCATTTTGCCCTCTTTTTTATGGGCTATAGAGAGGATGGCGTCCTTCACATAGATACCATTAGCTTTTTGGTTCGCCTGGATTCTGCGGATTCCTGACCTCAGCTCAGCTTGATCAGCCATGACATCATACTGTAGTTTAGCAGACTTGAGAGTCGCTCCTCCTGTCTCCTCGAGATAGTGAGTGATGAGTGCATCTGCATCTCCCGTGACTTGGCTCATCAAGCCCAGTGGTAGTGCAATTAATGCGATAAAGAATAGTAAGCCGTGTTTCATTAGAATTACTTTTATTGGTTATAAAATGATCATTGCTTGATCTCGTAAATGTTTAAGTAGAATTTCTTTTGCTAAATTACAGGCGGACTCAAGTGCTCACAATGACCCATATGGATCATATTGCACATATATTGAAAAACAGGCTGTCGGCATTTTTTTTGACTTAACAAGTACGTAGTGCCTATCAGAACATTCTATAAAACCGAACTCTCGCCATCATATCTATCCTGGATATCGGGCCTACTTATGTCAACGATGGCATTTTGGCTTTCGCCAATACGGGCACAGGACAGGATCTTCTTTGAGCAGCTCACGGAGTCCTTCACCACCTGTATATTGCGAGACAGCGATGGATTCGTTTGGGTGGGTACGCAGGATGGCTTATTAAGATATGACAATAGCACATTCAAAAGCTATCGCTATAACCCTACTGATCCCTACTCTCTACCTAATAACTATATATGGGCACTCTTGGAGGATCAAGATGAAAAGATATGGATAGGCACCTTTGGCGGAGGATTGGCTATGTGGGATAAAGAGATGGAGCGCTTCTATCAATACGATCAGATACCAGAAGCTGCATCTATTCACTCTATGGAGCTGTATCAAGACTCTATACTCTTAGTTGGGACAGAACAGGGTGTATTCTCGTTCGATATCAATGAACGAAAGTATCTCGATATACCTAACTGTATCAGTGACGAGGCCTGCTTCATCAATAGCATCTATATCACAGAAGAAGATGATCAATACATAGCTACGAATGATGGAGTATACATACGTAAGAAAAATAGTGAAGAGCTAACTCCTTTATATCTCTCAGAAGAGGCACCGATCGTCAATGCCATAGAAGGTCTGGCACACAATGTATACATAGGCACCTCCCAAGGATTATATATATACAATAAGCGAAAGTCCACGCTGAGACATGAGCTGAGCGACTACTCCATAGTGACCATCCTGCTCATCGACAATGATGAGTGGTATGTCGGCACAAATAAAGGACTTGGCCACTATCAGACTGACATTGGATATCGATGGGATATCAGTAGTGACCAAGAAAACACGCTGAAGAGTGACTTCATCCATGCGCTCTATGAAGTCGATGAGGATATCGTCTGGGCAGGCACTCGCAAAGGTGTACATCAGTTTTCGATTCGGCCTCCGGACTTTCAGACACTGGATCCACTCTATGCTCAGTATGCCTGCACCAGTACCGCTCTTGGGATGACTGAGGATCAGCAGGGGGACATCTGGATATGTAGTCGAGAGGGTCTCATGCACATCTATACAGACGGAGAGGTCAATGAATGGACAGCAGAATGCCATCTCCCGAGCAATACTCCTGGCATGAATGATGCCTATGGGATCAATATCACGACTGATCGATCAGGAGATCTATGGATAGCTTATCGCAAAAATGGTTTTTCTCGTATCAGCTATGAAGATGGCACGTGGCGATGGCACGACTACCCATTAGCCAATAAAGCCCTACAAGGCGATGGCGTCAATCAAGTGTATCAAGATAAGGCAGGAAGATATTGGCTGGCATCCAGAGGCAAGGGGCTAATGCTTTTTCATCCAGACTCACAAGATATCAAAATATATGACACCGATGATGGACTGAGTCATCCCTACATATTCAGGATCTATGAGGGCGACGAGGGCACGCTCTGGCTCTCTACTGCTAATGGTGGATTGAGTCACTTTGACCCAGATACTGAGACATTCACTAATCGTACGCTCAATCGAAATAATCCGTCTGGCATATCGGCCAACATGGTGCTGTCTACTAATACCTACAGCGATGATCGCCTCCTCGTCTCTACTGTTAGCGGGCTCGACATACTCGACAGCGAAGGGCAATTTCAACACATTAATACATTTGACGGGCTCCCTAATAATGTCATATATGCTGCTCTCGAAGATGACAATGGCAACATCTGGGTCAGCACTAATGAAGGCATCAGTAAAATCGACATCCGCTCATCAGATATCAACACGACTAACTATGGTAGAGCTCATGGTCTCGCCACCTATGAGTACAATCAACACTCCTTCTTAGAGCATTCTTCTGGCCTATTTCTCTTTGGAGGAGCGGAGGGAGTCACTGTCTTTGATCCACTCAAGGTCGAGTCCCGAGAAGTAAATCCTCACATAGTATGGACCGATTTTCAACTATTCAATCAATCAGTACGTGTATCAGATCAGCCTGAGGATGAAGAGTACTACCTTGAAAAATCCATCAACGAGACCGAACGAATCGAGCTCAACTATGATCAGAACTCCATAGCATTTGAGTTTGCGGCCTTGGGCATCAATAACACTTCCTCTTATCGCTACTTCTACATGATGGACGGGCTGGAAAAAGAATGGACAAATGCAGGTGATCGAAACTTCGCTCCCTATCCTAAGATGGCACCAGGCAACTATACATTCAAAGTACAACTGGTAGACCAAAATGAGGACTTCATAGGAGATGAGCGATCTGTGGACATACACATATGTAGACCACCATGGCGGACTTGGTGGGCATACTGCCTTTATGGCTTATTTGCATTTATATCTGTGTATGGGATTATCCAATTTCAGACGCATAGGACGAGGCAGATCGCCGAGGCTCGAGAAAACGAGCGAAGCATATTTAGGAAGAAGATGTCTCGAGATTTTCACGATGAGGCGGGTAATAAAATCACCATGATCTCTCTATTGACAGATCATGCCTCTCGTAAGTCTACAGAGGATGAGATCGTCAAGGTAATGCATCAACTACAGGACAATGTACAAGACCTACGCTCTGGTATGCAGGACTTTATCTGGGTACTCGACCCTGCACATGATACCCTTTTTGATGTATTGCTGAGGCTGAGAGATTTTGCACTCGACTCATTTGAGTATGCAGATACCGACTTTACGATGGAGGCCGTCTCCACCGACCTAAAAGAGATAGAGATGCCAGGTAATGTGAGACGACATTTCATATTAATATTCAAAGAAGCCATCACTAATATTATCAAGTATGCTGAGGCAGGATTAGTCACCTTCAAGTATAATCGTAGTGACGATGGGAGTATGGCATTCGTACTGAGAGATGATGGTCAGGGATTTGATATGGAGGACCTGCAGCGAGTCAATGGTATCAATAATATGCGCACGAGAGCAGAGAAAATAGGCGCCACTCTGGAGGTGGGCTCGCTCAAAGGTCAGGGCACCACTGTGACACTCATCATACAATGACCCATATGGGCCATTGGGCAGTAAAAAGATAAAACGTACATTGGATCATATATTAACCAATCCTCATGATAAAAGTAGCTATAGTCGACGACGACCCGATGATCAGAAATCTCTACAAAACACTGATCAATGACACAGAAGGGATGATCTGTGTAGTAGAATGCGAAGGGAGTAAAGACACGGTCAAAGAGCTCGCTGACTCATCAATAGATGTGATCCTAATGGATGTCGATATGCCTATCATGAATGGTATAGAGTGTGTCAGAGGCATCCGTGATATCAATCAGTCCATCCCTATCGTCATGCTGACGGTCAATGAGGATGCGGAGCGAATATTCCAATCGCTGTGCTACGGAGCTAATGGATATCTCCTCAAAGGTCTACGTCCCGAAAAGCTGATCCACGGCATCAAAGAAGTACACCAAGGCGGGGCTCCAATGAGCGCCAGTATAGCTCGTAAGGTCGTAGAGTCATTCCTCATCAATCGCAATACCGATCTGTCCGATCGTGAGCAAGAAGTGCTCCAGCTGCTATGTGATGGCGATGACTATAAGACCGTAGCCTCCAAGCTATACATCAGTGCCAACACCGTAAAACGCCATATCCGCAGCATCTATGAAAAACTCCAAGTCAACTCTCGAGGTGAAATGGTCAAAAAAGCCTATCAGCAAAAACTCGTCAGATGAGAATGCTTCTGATCATATGGCAGCTGATATTTTTAGCATCTGCATACGGCCAGTCGTATGAGCTAAAAAAGAACATCCAAGTAGCTGACTACTCTATGTCAGAAGTACTTGGCACACCTAAAGCTATCCATATATCACAACATTCTGCGCTAAGCAAATCAAATCCTCAAATAGCCATATCTGAACTACTCAAACTCAATCCCGAAGAACTACAAGAAACTCAATCTACCCAGCTCTCTCCATCCGTCACGATCAAAAGATACCAACGCAGCCACCAAGGCATACCTATACCTCATGCTGACTACACAGCCATCATCGAGCATGGCACACTGACTACTATACACGCTGAGCACTATGACCAGATACGACCGCTAAAGTCAGCAGCTCTCAGCGAAAAAAAAGCACTCCGAAAGGCACTCCAGCAGATCAAGAGCAATCTATATGCTTGGGAAGCAACAGAAAAGCTACTGAAAACCAAATCACTATCAGGATCTCAAAGAAAAGCACTGGAGCTGGCTCTACAGCAAGACTACCCTACTGGCGAGCTGGTATATATCCGTGACTATGCGTCTAAAAGACCGCAACTGGAGCTGGCTTACGAGTTTGTCATAGAGTCGGTGAAGCCTGAGTATCGGGATCGTGTCTATGTCAGTGCTACAGATGGTAGAGTGCTACTCAGAGATCCACTACAAAAGCATACGCACAGCGAATCCAGCGATCCCATAAAAAGACCAGGACAGGGGGATACTCGCTACTCTGGGTGGAAAGAATTTCCGACTACGAGGGTATCGATCGACACCTTTGAGCTGATCGGTCGAGAGCCCCTGAGCGGTATCCTCTGTGAGACCCGCAGTCTCGAGGGACTCGGCGGCACTCCAGTATCGACACCGGGCATAGTCGCTCTATCTCAGCCTATCCAAGATGGAGACGAGACTGATGATCCCTGCCTAACTAAAATAGAGATACGAGGAGAAGCAGCAGATGACCGCTGGCGAAAAGAGGAACATCGCAAAGTAGTGTTTGGTGACCTGAAGGATGGCTATTGCTGCCAGACCTACACACCTGGCCTCTGTAGCGAAGTCCAAAATGACGATATCGCTATCGATGCTCACTGGGGAGCAGCGATGGTCGCACGATACTGGCAGCAGATACATGGACGTCATGGATATGATGATGCTGGCTCACCGCTTCTCTCATTTGTACATCACGGAGAGGGCTATGACAATGCCTCATGGAATGGACTCTATATGAAATACGGAGATGGCTCTTATCAAGGTGGACATAATGCTCCTACGAGCTCTCTCACCTCCAATGGCCCACTGGTCTCTCTCGATGTCTGTGCTCATGAGATCGGCCATGCGATATGCACCTCGACATCGGACTTAGTATACTCTGGAGAGTCAGGAGCGATGAATGAAGCACTATCAGATATCTGGGCAGCCTGCATAGAGCAGTATGTCCTCGATAGTATCGATAGCTCAATACCCTACGATCGCTGGGGCATCGGAGAGCAGATCGATGAGCGAGATGGAGGCAGCTATGGTAGCGCTACCTCACGAGCGCTGCGATGGATGGATCATCCGCCTGCAGAGAACAATCCTGACACCTATGGTGCGGGCACTTGGTGGCAAGATCCTGACTGTGCCTCACCAAGTGTAGCGAATGACTTCTGTGGTATCCATTTCAATAGTGGCGTGCTCAATAAATGGTTTTATCTACTGACAGTGGGGTCTGGACAGCCTTATAGTCCCGGCAATGCGAAACCCGCTGCAGATGATGAGATCAATGATAAAGGAAACACATACTCTGTGACAGGTATCGGCATCAGAAAATCTGAAAAGATCACCTATGGCGCAGAGTTATTACTCATGCCCAATGCACGCTTCGTAGATATGCGAGCGGCTACCATAGATATAGCGAGGGCACTGTATGGCCCCTGTAGCCCCGAGGTCGAGCAGACCGTTAGAGCGTGGTATGCGGTAGGTGTTGGCGAAGACTGGGGCGCATGCGGTGCCACGATAGAGTTCAATCAGTTTAACCTATCGCAGATCAGTGAGCGCAGTGAAGAAATCGGCTGTGAGGCACAACAAGTCGTATCGATTGGCCTACACTCTTATTTGGCTGACACAGTCGTGACCTTCACCATGAGTGGTAATGCTATCGAAGGTGTGGACTATGAAGTCTGCACGCCGACCTTGGCATTCAGTGGTAGTGAGGCTAAGACACTCGACCTGATCATCTATGACGATCAGGTCGAAGAAGAAGACGATACCATCATCATCGAGATGAGCGGTGGTGGATACTATGATATCGATACGCTCATCATCATCAATGATGACGGCATACCAGCGGTCGGTGGTGAAACGATACTATTCGCAGAGGACTTCTCTACTGATGATGGTAGCTGGCGACAGGAGACCGTCAATCCTGCCTCTCAACTTAATGAATGGTTTATTGATGATTTTAATAGTGATCAGGCACATATATCATTCCCTACGGCTACAGCTACAGCGACCTATATGCAGCTCATCGAGTCGCACGTACGACTGGTATCTCCTGAGATTAATGCCATCGGTCGACAAAATGTGCGCATCGAGTTTGACTTTCAGGTCGGTGGAGAGCGAGACTTAGTCGATAGTACAGCTCTCTTTGACTTTGGCACCTTTCAGATCAGTGAGGATGGATTTAGCTGGACTGATGTCAAAGAATATGTGGGAGCGGCAGCGGCTGGTGGAGCAGTACCGGTATCTGGCCGCTATAGCCTCATACACCCTGAGCTGGCGAATAAAACTTTCTATCTGGGATTCGAATGGCAAAACGATGCTCTCAATGGCAGTGCTTATAGCTTCTCAATAGACAATGTAGAAGTCACAGGCGAAGGCCTCGAGATCGCTACGGATAGTATGGCTATGATGGAAGCTACGGTCCCTGCCGACTCTAAGATCCCATTCATCTCAGATCAAAATCAACTCATCGGTGTCATCGCCGAAGCTAATAATCCACTGGGATGTACTCAGCTGTCCATATCAGCAGCGGACGGAACATTAGACTATACAGTCTCGCAATGTCTACACAGAAGTACGAAGGTCTACTCTCTCCAAAATGACCACTCCTCTGACTCGCTACTGATGACCCTCTACTATGCGGAGTCAGAGATCGATGGATGGAGTGAACCAACTACTCTCAACATCATAGCCGTTAAATCCGAAGATATAGATCAAGAACACAATGGATATCGTATCATCGACCATACTGATATCGAGGTCATCGATGAGCGTGATGCTGGTGAGGGCTATATGGCTTATTCATTTTATACCAGCTCAGAGTATATCTCCTATGCACTAACTGATCGTCCGAGTACTCCTCAGGCAATGATGGTAGAGCATGTCGGAGATAGTGGTGTCGGATCACTGCGATCTCTCGTGGAGGATGCCTGTCCTATGGACACTATTTTCTTCAGTCCTATGATCAATAATGACACCATAGAGCTGACTGCCTGTGATATCACTGTACCCTCAGATCTCATATTCATGGGTAATGGCCCTGCCCAAACCTACATCAAAACAGATGGATTGGACCAGATATTCGGCGTAAGCCCTCAGACAAACATCCAATATTACTCCCTACACCTGATAGACGGTAGCGATTCAACTTCGACCTCCGAAAGCTGTAATGAAGGCAGCTATGAGCTGTATGATGTCGAGGTGAGTGGGGAGCCATAGGTAGAAAGCATAGCTGAACTATGTCCTCCAGGCAAAGGCTCTACACGCAGATCGTCAATCATGAAAGATTCAAATGCCATGTGATATCATCACAAAAGCCCCTCGTTTATCGTGACTTTGCCAGCTGACATATGGCTCAATACTACTGGCATATCTGCCAGAAGCAAATCCCCACCAAAACCCCATTCAGCAAGTCAGAATGACAGTAAAAATCGCAAGGCAGATATTGATGGCATAAACCAATTAAAATCGATTTCCTATTATAAACCCTGATAATCAACTAATCCGAAATTAGTTCCTTAAGCTAACCATCTTCCGAGGTACTTAAGGAAACAAACACTCTTAAATACCATCATTTTCACCTCTCGGATATTCCTTGATTAACATACCCTCAGCCCTATTACAAAATCATTATCTTTAGTAGCGATAAGCGGCTCTTCCAAATGAAAATAAATACAATCAGTTGTAAAGACTTTATCTCTTGGAGAACCGCCCGTTTGCCCCAATGCCATGTTATTAATCATTTCATTAGCTACATTCCTTTGAGTGATTGGCCAAAAAACGTTTGTCTATAATCTCTGAAGTGATACGCTATATACACCTTATCGGATATAGACTTGTGGAAAAGCGAGTTGTATCCGTGTTGCACTGCTTCCTTATCCTATTTTAAAGAACGATTATCCTTTAAAAAAAAGAATATCGAGATGAATGGAAAAGGCTTAATGGATATGTGCTTGTAAAAGTCTATTACTGGATAACAAGATGATGTCTGGTAAACTAAACTTATAAAAATGCCACACTCGCAAAATCAAAGAATTCAAGAATTGGAGCAAGCCCTTGCTTTAGAAGCAGCATTGGAAAAAGTGAGGGGACGCACCATGATGATGCATATGAGTGATGAGCTAGCTGAGGTAGCGAGCTTAGTCTTTCAGCAATTGAAAGCTATAAAGCTGGTCGGCGAGGAAGATCAGTTTCATATTTCTTTACACAAAGAAGAATCCGGTACATCCCAACTCTGGATAACCGAACCGAATGGATATAAAATTGTGAAAGGATTTGATTTCCCCATTGCAGAATTTTCTCCTTTGATCAAAAAAAACTACAATCGATGGAAAAACACGCCAAAATATGAACGCATAAATTTATTGGAGAACACCATTTACAAGGGGAAAGATTTGGACGATTTATTGGCTTTGCTTGTAGCCAATCCATTGTTCTCTCAAGAAAAAAGTGTACAACATGTATTACAAAATAGACCCGATCAAATAGTACAAAATGGAGTCAATTTTTCTCATGGGGTTTTAGTAGTGACTAGCACTCGTCAATTTGAAGAAAAAGAACTACGCTTATTACAGCGCTTTGCGAAGGTCTTCGAACAAACCTACATCCGCTTTCTCGACCTACAAAAAGCAGAGTCACAAGCCAGAGAGGCGCAGATAGAGGCTGCTTTGGAGAGAGTGAGAGCTGCCTCAATGGCGATGCATAATAGCAATCAGTTAACGGAAGTCTCAACATTGCTTTTCAAAGAACTATTTGGTTTTTGCAGTGAGATACAAAGTTCAGGTATTGTATTATGCGACCGTGAAGAACCCGAACAATGGATGTGCTCCTATGATCTAAAAATGTTGCCCCCCATACATATCCCTAAGGACCTGGACCAACCAATAAAAAACTTGTATAGAGTATGGGAAATACAGCAAGATTTCTATGTAGAAACCCTGAGTAAGGAAGCTTCCAAAAGACACAGTGAGAGGATGATGAGCCTGCCTGAAATAAAGGCAATCTTTGAGCACGTACCTCCTAGTAAAAGAAAGGTACCCGCATCACAAACCAACTATGCCGCCAGCTTTAAACAGGGTTATTTACTTGCTATTACAAATAGCCCACTGGATGATCTTCATATATTACCTCGTTTTGCGAAAGTCTTTGGACAAACCTACACCCGTTTCCTTGACCTGCAAAAAGCAGAGGCGCAAACACGGGAAGCAGAGATACAACTGGCACTGGAAAGAGTTCGTGCAAGGACTATGGCCATGCAAAGTAGTAAGGAGTTAGTCAATACGGCGCAGTTGATGTTCGACCAGTTAACCTCGTTGGGAGTGAATCCTTGGGTCTGCGCATTTACCATATTCAGAGATGGTACGTCTGTGGCGGATAATTGGGCCTCAGGGAAAATAGGCACCTTGGATGCTATGATCCTCAGACATGATGAAGATCCTGTTCTCAAAAGGAAATACGACGCTTGGAAAAAAGGTATACCTCTATATGTCAAAAAAGTCGAAGATGTAGAGCTGAAGAAGCATTTGGAGTACATGCTTCAGATTAAAGCGGTCGAGAAATCGGTAGAAGAACTTAAAGGCAAAGGAATGGCACTCCCAGATGCCACGATCTTTCATAGCGCCAATTTCAAGTATGGATATATCCTTCTGAGTACACCTCATGAAATCCCAGAATTCCATGACATCTTAATTCGTTTTGCCAAAGCCTTCGAACAAACCTATACCCGCTTCCTCGACCTGCAAAAAGCAGAAGCACAATCCAGAGAAGCACAAATCGAAGCGGCATTAGAACGGGTAAGGTCTGCATCGATGGCGATGCATCAGTCCTCTGATTTATTTAAGACAGCAGAAGTACTCTTCAAACAGATTCAGAACTTAGGGGCCAATTTATTTAGTTGTGGATTCGCTTTATGCAAAGAGGATACTACACTCGTAGAACAATGGATGTATGCTTTGCCAGTTGAAGTTTTTAACACTCATCAAATTGATCATGGACTAGAGCCCGTACATCACAATCTCTACAAAGCTTGGAAAAGCAAAAAACCAATACATACTGAATGGGTAAAAGGGAAAACTATGGACAACATGGTGCAATTCCTTATGACAGATCCGATCATCAAAGAGAACTTGGAAAAGGTAGCATCTGCTGGTATTCAGTTTCCCATGGAACAGAAAGTCCACGGAGTTCCTTTTTCTCATGGCTTCTTACTTATTATCACTATTGAAGATTTTGAAGAGACAGATATCTTCGTACGCTTTGCCAAGATATTCGAACAAACCTATACCCGCTTTCTCGACCTACAAAGAGCGGAGGCACAGGCCAGAGAAGCACAAATAGAAACAGCCTTAGAAAGAGTCCGTTCCGCCTCTATGGCCATGCATAAGAGTGATGAAATAAGAAAAATTGTTGGTGTTTTTTATCAACAATTAGGTGCGATGGGGTTGGTGGACAATGGTTTTAATATCAACATATTCAATGAAATTACAGGAGAATCAGAGTGCTATATGTCTGGTTTCATCGTAAATGAACTTCCTGAAAGTTATAAATTTCAAGTAAGAGAAGCTGGACACCCGATACTTAAAGCTGCTTGGGATAGTTGGAAAAAAGGGGAACCACATATATCTGTTAATCCAATTGGGCAGGAAAGAGTAGATTTTGCCAATTATTTGATTAACAATACGGATTTAGGAAAATTACCAGATGATTTTAAAGAAATGATGCGTACAGCCAATCCAGTACATTTATGGTTAAACACAAAATATGGTCAACTTCATGCTGTAAATTCTACTAGATTTTCAGAAGAATCAATTCGTATTCTAAAGCGTTTTGCCCATGTTTTTGAACAAACCTATACCCGCTTTCTCGACCTACAAAAAGCGGAAGCACAAGCCAGAGAAGCACAGATTGAAGCTGCGTTAGAACGAGTTCGGGCAGCATCGATGGCTATGCATGAAACGGACGATCTCAAAAATGTGGTAGAAGTTCTTTTTGAACAATTCAAAACATTGGAAAAAGAAATCTATATGGCATTCATCGGGATTTATCATCTCGAAGAAAAGTATATCGATCAGTGGTTTTCACCTTTAGAAGGAATAACGGATGAAGCCACCTCTTTAAGACTACCAACGACTCCTTGGGAGGAAACATCAATCAAAGAATGGAAATCGGGCAAGGAAATCACACATTATTCTGTTCGTGGGAAGGGAGCAGTGATAAAATATGCGAAAGAAGTAGATGCCATAACGGGTTTCAATGGCTTTGAAAAATATGCAATAACACAAGGTGCCGAAAACTTTGAATCAACAGAATTCAACCACAAATATGGAACGATTAGTATAGTACAAAACCGGAAGCCAACAGTAGAAGAAATTGAGCTGGTAAAAAGATTTGGTAAGTCATTTGAGCAATGCTATACCCGCTTTCTCGACCTACAAAAAGCGGAAGCACAAGCCAGAAAAGCACAAATCGAAGCGGCCTTGGAAAGAGTAAGAGCTCGGACTATGGCGATGCACCAAAGTGAAGAATTGCCTGAAGCCGCACAATTAATGTTTGAGCAATTTAAACTTCTGGGGATCGAACCTTGGACTTTTACATTTTGCATTTTTAGGAATGGTACGTCAATAGCAGATAATTGGGCAAGCACACAAGTAGGCCCCATGAAGCCTATGGTCTTACAGCACGAAGAAGAACCTGTCCTAAAAGGATTTTATGAAGCCTGGAAACTAAAAAAGCCCCTCCATATTGAAGAAATCAAAGGAAAGCGATTAGCCGATCATTATCAATATATGCTCAAGATTCAATCGATAGGCGAGTCTGTAACGGAAATGAATAAACAGGGAATATTCTTACCAGAAAAAGTCGTTTTTAACTGTGGCAACTTCAAGTATGGTTATGTCATGTTTGGCACTCACGAAGCCCAACCCGCATATCATGATATTTTTATTCGCTTTACTAAGGTATTCGAGCAAACCTATACCCGCTTTCTCGACCTACAAAGAGCGGAGGCACAGGCAAGAGAGGCACAAATAGAAGCGGCATTAGAAAGGGTGCGTTCCGCATCTATGGCGATGCATAAAAGTGATGAATTAGCAACGGTGGCACTCACCTTTTTTAATCAAGTAGAACAATTGGGGATTCCGATTAATGCAACTTCTGTAATTCTGGTGGATGAAGCAAAAGAAAGCTATCAATTATATTTTGCCAATGAGAAAAGCATAGGTATCACCTCTGAATTAACTATAAATGATTTTTGGTTCGCTAAAGAATCTTTTCGCCAGTTAAAAAAAGGAATAAGGGAATTTACTGTAGATTGTGAAGGCGCTAAATTACAAGGCTGGATTGACTTTGTTAAAAAGGAAGTCAGTTTAGAAAGAGGTTTGAAATTAGAGAATGCAAAACTGAAAAAAAGTTACATCCACACGGTTCGATTTCATAATTTATCAAATACTATCTTTACCAGTATCGCTCCTTTTTCTGAGACGGACTTAAGGGTCTTGAGAAGAATGACCAAAGTTTTCGGGATGTCCTATACCCGATTTCTCGACTTACAAAAAGCAGAAGCACAAGCCAGAGAAGCCCAGATAGAAGCTGCGATGGAAAGAATCCGAAGTCGGGCCATAGCGATGCGTAGTTCTGAGGAATTGAAAGAGGTCATCATTGAAATGAGGCGGCAAATTGACTCCTTAGGGCAGTTGGATTTAGAGGCCAGTGTCATTCATCTGTATACCGATAGAGCGAAAATGTTTGAGTCTTTTGCAGCTGTACGGCCACCTGGAGAATCAGGAGAGATTGTCATCGCCAACATACGCTTTCCCGTAGATGCGATGGAGCAGATAGAATACATGATAGAGATGTACCATTCTGACCAACAAGAATATACGATTGAATTTGACAAAAGTATGGCAGAAGAGTGGCAAGAAGTGATGGTGGAATACGCTCCAATGATTGCAGCTCGCAGAGTGGGTTTTGTGGCTAACCGAAGGACTTCTAACAATCCAGAATACTGGAATTTTGCCGATTTCTCTGGTGGTTCCCTGTTATTGGTGACACATTCGCCAGCCTCAGAGGATACGAGAGAAGTATTGCGAAAAGCGGCTCAGGTCTTTGATCAGGCCTACACTCGTTTTCTTGATTTGCAGAGAGCTGAAGCACTTGCCCGAGAATCACAGATAGAAGCGGCATTAGAAAGAGTACGTTCAGCATCTATGGCCATGCACAAAAGTGATGAATTGTCCAATGTGGCAACCATCTTGTTTGACCAAATGGTCCAATTAGGCTTAGATAACAACGGATGTGGAATCCTCATAATGAATGATGGACCAATAGGTCAGATGTACTATTCATTAAAAGGAAAATTAGTACCAGAAGTATTTCCTCTTCCTGTCCAAGATGATCCCCAATTGAATAAAATGTATAATAGTTGGAAGGATGGGGCAGAATATTTGATGATGCATATTTATGGAGAAGCTTTAGATCTACATCATCAAAAACTTGAAGCAATATTTAAACAATTCAATGTAAAACAATTCCTAAATATTACTGAAGAGTACAAAAACGAAGGTGTTGAAGTAAACGAATTATACGCTCATCATGCTTACTTCTCACATGGTGCCTTGCTCTTAATGAATGATCATGAGGTAGATGGCAAAGAGATATTGATTCGATTCGCCAAAGTATTCGAACAAACATACACTCGATTCCTTGATCTACAAAAAGCAGAAGCACAGGCAAGAGAGGCACAGATAGAAGCGGCTTTGGAGCGAGTACGATCAAAGACCATGGCGATGCGCCATAGTGATGAGTTGAGAGAGGCTTCATATCTTTTAGATAAGGAGGTTAGGGCACTGGGTATAAGGACTTGGGGCTGTGCATTTAACATTTATAGAGAGGACGATTCTATCGAGTGGTTTGGGAATGAGCAAGGTATGCTACCTCAATATGTTATACCTCGAGATGGCGTATTCAAAGAATACTATGATATAGGTCAGTCAGGTCGTGAGATATACATCAAAGAATATAAAGATGAGGCCTGCATACAGCATTATGAAAATATGAGTGCACTGCCCATCATTGGCGATATATTGCGACAGTTGAAGAAGTCAAATGGTTCGTATCCTACTTACCAGATCGATCATGTAGTATATTTCAGATATGGTTATTTGCTTTTTATCACCACTGAATTCGTACCAGCAAAAACTCATGATATTTTTAAACGATTTGCGAAGGTTTTTGAGCAAGCATATATCCGGTTTTTAGATTTACAAAAAGCAGAAAATCAGGCACAAAGGATAGCTGAAGAACGAGATCGTCTTGAAAAGACTTTAGATCATCTCAAATCTACCCAAGCCCAACTCATCCAAGCCGAAAAAATGGCATCCCTCGGAGAGCTCACAGCAGGGATCGCTCATGAGATACAGAATCCTCTCAACTTCGTCAATAACTTCGCTGATGTCAGTACGGAGTTAATCGATGAAATCAATGA